>CAVTJH010000006.1:0-31072 GCA_963735015.1 uncultured Bacteroidota bacterium | reverse complement strand
CTTGCGCAGTGGTTTCAAATATAATGTAAAAAAATAAGGCTTCAAACCGTTGATCCGCCATGCCTTTCGGTCCTCACGATTCGCACGTATCCTGTTCTTTAAAGATAAAGTGCTGACACCACCGGTTCTCATCTTTACAATGAACTGGGGAATATAGGCAGCCGGTAAATTATGTTTTACCAGGATGCGCAGCATCATTTCGTAATCCGCCGCTGACCGCAGACTTGTTTCAAACAGGCCCACCTGGTCATAAACCGATTTCCGGACGAAGAAAGTAGGATGGGGCGGCATCCATCCCCAGTAAAAAGAATCCTTCTGATGGTTACCCGACTTCCAGGTCCGGGTAACCCGCGATGTGTTCCGTGCATCCACATACTGGAGATCAGCATAACACGCCTGCACCCAGGATCCTCAAAGGCCCGAGCGACTTTTGAAATCACATGTTCAGCCGTATACATGTCGTCCGAATTCAGAATGCCGACAATATCTCCTTTTGCCGCGCGAATACCTTTATTCATCGCATCATAAATACCATCATCTTTTTCTGAGATCAACGTTGCACGATGTGGATAATGCTGTACGATCTCCAGGGTATTGTCCTGCGAATGTCCATCCACGACAATATGCTCGATCAGCGGATAATCCTGCTCTTCCACGGAGCGCATGGTATCAGCAATCGTGTTTGCGCTGTTGAAGGTGGCGGTTATGATGGAGACGAGCATTTGGTTGGCGGTTGGCGGTTGGCGGTTGGCGGACGGTGGATGAACAAAAAGTTAAAGGTGGTGGATTGGATCCTTAAACCAGCCCTTCACAGTTCAACCCCCAACCCCTAACCCCTAACAGCCAACTCAACGCGTAATAACGCAATTCTCCAGCACCAGCATATCCATGGATGTTCTTAAAAAACATTCCAGCGCATGTTCGGGAGAATTGACGATCGGTTCGTTTTCATTAAATGAAGTATTCAGTAAAATGGGTATTCCTGTTTTTTTCCTGAATGTTTCAATCAGCTGATAATACCGGGGCGCGGTAGTACGATCCACGGACTGCAACCTGCCGGTACCATCCACATGCGTGACAGCTGGAATCAGCGACTGCTTTTCCTTGCGAATCGGAAATACTTTTTCCATAAACGGCACGTCGTCATTTATTTCAAAAAATTCTGAAACATATTCTTTCAGAATGGAAGGTGCGAAGGGACGAAAACTTTCCCTTCTTTTTATTTTTGAGTTGAGCAGATCCTTGGCATCCGCGCGCCGCGGATCTGCGATGATAGATCGTGCCCCCAATGCCCGCGGACCGAATTCAGCACGGCCGTTAAACCATCCCACCACGCCGGAATTGATCAGACGGTCCGCAATGATGTCATAAATTTCAGACTCCGGATAACGCGTATATGGAATATCGCGTGATTTCAGATAAATTTCAATTTCCTCATTACTGAAACGGCTTCCGGTAAAAGCAGAATAAACAGGTAGCTGTCGCGGTTGTTTTAAAACCTGGTTGTAAACATACAAAGCAGAACCCATGGAAATGCCCGCATCATGACCGGCAGAAGGAATATAAATATTTTCAAATCCCGTGTTTCGGGTGAGTTTACCATTGGCCACCGAATTCTGTGCCACACCACCTGCAATACAAATATTTTTCAGTCCCGGTCTTTTTATGCAGGGCATTCAGAATATGAAAAATGAGCAGCTCGGTAATTCGCTGAACCGAAGCACCCAGGTCCTTATGATACTGAGTTAACGGTTCATCCTTTTTTCTCTCGGCGTCCAAATTGCTGCACATGTAGGATGAAAATAATGGAGCCACAACCGGTACATGATCCTCGCCGTAGGAAATGATTCCGCTTTTGGCGGACCGGAAATATTTTTGATTCAGATGAAATAAACCGTCGTATCAAAGATCAGCACGTCTTTTAGTTTCTCCACATACTTCGGCTCACCATAAGGAGCGAGGCCCATCACTTTATATTCATCACCATAATGAGGAAAGCCCAGCAATTGGGTGAAAGCAGTATAAAACAATCCGACGCTGTGCGGGAAATCAACGGAATCCAGTACCTGCATCTGATTTCCTTTGCCGATGGCCGTCATCGTAGTTGTAAAATCACCGGATCCATCGATAGAAAGAATGGCAGACTCATTAAATGGTGAAGCAAAAAAAGCAGATGCCAGGTGACTGCGGTGATGTTCTACCTGGTGAATTTTCGATTTGATATGTTTTTCATCGATGGAAGGATCCAGCATTTTAAATTCTGCTTCCAGGGAAGCCACTTTTTTTGCGTTGGAGAGCCGGTCCCGCACGGCGCGAAGACCACCACCGGGATTTTTCAACAGAAACAAAATCTTCTTTGCCAGCTTGGCATAAGGATCACGACCGATTGCAATATGATCCACTTCGTGTAAGGAAATGCCGGCTTCCCTCAGACAAAATTCAACCGCCAGCGAAGGAAATCCCGCCCAGTGTTTTACGCGCCGGAATCGTTCTTCCTCTGTCGCGGCAATCAGCACTCCGTCCTTAAATATCGCCGCAGATGAATCAGCGTGATAAGCGTTTATTCCCAGTATAATCATTCAATAATTTTTGAGTCTAGCCGGGATCGTGACGCGTGAATCTTGACTGACCGATAAACTTTGCTTCCTGCATACACGTTAAACCTCTGCTTCAAGAAAACAGCTTCACATACTTCGCTCTTCAGATTAAACTGCCCGACATGCCTTGCCGCAAACTCCCTGCTGGCGCGGCTCCAGCTGTCGAAGGCGGAGCTGGTCCCATTCTCCCGCTTCCATCACAGCATTCAGCCAGGCTCTAGGATTTTCCAATGAGAGATCCCAGCCTGCCAGCTGGTTCCTCAAATTGTGCCAGGGCGTTCTGTCACTGATGAGCACGGGTCTTCCGGCAGACAATGCTTCAAATATGGCATGTCCGAAGTTCTCACCGGTCGTGGGCAAAACAAATAAATGAAATTGCACTCAAGCGTCCCGATTACCTGCGCATGGGGCAGGGGACCATGGTAAGAAACTTTTATATGTCCCGGAACTATTTGAATTAAGTCTTTGCGCTTCCTGCCAGTAAGCTGCATCTTCCACTTCTCCATAGATTGCCAGTTCAAGACGAACCGTATCGGGAACATTTTTCCAGAAGCTCCAGGAAAAATGAAATATTCTTTATCGCCATGATGCGCGAAATAAATACACATCGAAGGCTGCCTGTATTTTTTTGTATCGGTGCAGTCTCCGAGGGAAGTTCAGCCGAAAAATTAGATATCAGTTCCACTCTGCCGCGCATCAGGGAAAATAATCAGTGAATATCTTTTTTCTCCTGTTCGTCCGTTGCGTGAAAATAAATTTTCTGTCGGAATCTGTAACCGGTTCAGCAGGGAGATGAATAATTTCTTCCTTGTTGATTTCGATTTTATGGCTGATTCGCGAAGCATACCCCTTGGTGACAAAATGATCTGCCCTTTTATTTTTTCTCTCCACAACAGATATCAGGGGGATAATACTGAAACGAAAAGAATACATGCTGTTGAGGTAAATAAAATCCGGTTTTTCAGATTCGATAAGATTCTTTATCAGCGAGCCCCTCAGAGATTTCCGTTTCGCATAGTAAATCCGTATACCAGGTTCGCGGGTAATCCACTCGGTTGGCGGGAATATCCGGATAAGGTTCTGATTCTCCCAGGTCAGTATCTGTAGTGATGACTGAAATCGAATACAGTTCATGCATTGCCGAAATAAAATTCCTGGCAGACTGGATCGGTCCGCCTGCTTTATATCCCGGCTCATACCAATCTGTAAAAAGAAGAATACGTTTCAGTGGCTTAGAAGTTTTATGGGGTATGAGCTATGGGTTATGGGTTGTGGGTTATGGGATACGGGTATGAGTTATGGGTTATGAATTCCACTCCATACTCCTATACTCTTATACTCTTATACTTGTTTTAGGCTTTAAGCTTTGGGCTTTAGGCTTAACGGAATTCTTTTCCAGCCAGTATTCCAGTACCACAAAAAGCCAGATCTGCTGCCAGCGGATATCTGTATCTCCGGATAAGAAACCGGCTCCAGGTTTTCTTCAGATGATCCCCCTGGATAAAATCTCTTTGAGATATATGGTTTATTCTCGTTTCACAAAAGCCGCGGAGTTCTTTTTTCATCCATTCTTTCCATGGAAATAGAAAACCCTTGTTTTTTTCGGTGAACAATTTCATCCGGCAAAAGAGGCTTCAAAGATTCTACCAGCAGGCTTTTCGGATACGACGGATACTTAAACGAATCCGGAACGGACATAACAAATTCAACAAGATCCTGGTCAAAAAACGGTTCCCTGATCTCCAGGGAATTGGCCATACTCATCTGGTCCGTATCCTTCAATAATGTATTCTGTGTATAGCCGATGTATTCTGCCGCAGAGACCTGACTATAAAAAGGCAGTTTTGAAAGAACGGATCTTTTTGCAATCAGTTGTTTCGCCAGTGTCTCAGGTTCCGATCCATTCAACGAAGTGAGTTCCTTTAATGCAGCCGGTGAAACCAATTGACGGAGTATGGGGTAAGCATTTTCAATAGCGGGTGAGTCCCTGTCAAGAAACTGGCGCATCCTGTCTTTTTTTTCTCCACGGACCTAATAAACCTGACAAACTATTTCTTAAGACCTGAGGTGTTTTCCAGATCCAGCTTTTTTTTCTGAAGATTAATATAGTGTCCGAAGATGGGGTAACCCACAAATAATTCATCGCCTCCCACACCCGAGAGCGCCACCCGCATCCCTTCTTTGTGAATGGCCTTCGACACAACATAGGTATTGATTCCATCACCACTGGGTGTGTCCATAGCATCCAGCGCATTCGTCAATTCTTCCAGCATCACTTCCGGTTTCATGCGGACCTGCGTATGCCGGGTATTGAATTTTTTTGCGATGAGGTTGGCATATTTCGATTCGTCATAATCTGATTCATCGAATGAAATGGTAAATGTATTCGGAGAAACATCACCGGCTTCCACCATCAGTCCGACAACGGCACTCGAATCAATACCACCGGATAAAAAAGCACCAACAGGCACATCACTCACCAGGCGGCGCCTGACGGACTGCAGCATCAGTTCCTTTACCTTATCCTGCACATCTTTTTTTTCGGTGAAATTGAAATCATAATTCTTTGCAACCGGATCCCAGTACTTGCTGAGTTTGTATATTGCCGTTTTTAACGCGCATCCAGGTGCCTGCTTCCATCTGACGAATCCCTTCAACAGGTGAGAATGGAAAGCCGACAGACTGATACCGGAAATATTCCGCTATCGCCGTTTGATCTATTCTGCGATTTGTTTTTCCGATGGTTAAAATGGCGCGTACTCTCAGATGCGAAAATAAATTGCTTTTCATCATGATAATAATACAATGGTTTTACACCGAGCCGGTCGCGGGCGATGAACAATTCCCGGTCCTGTTTATCCCAGATCGCAATGGTAAACATGCCGCGCAGACGGGAGAGGCAATCTGCGCCCCATCGTATATAACCTGCCAGGATGACTTCTGTATCACCGTTCGTGCGAAAAGGATAATCACTTAATTGCGGTTTGACCTCGGCATAATTATAGATCTCTCCATTGAAAATAATTACATAACGGCCCGAAGCATCCTCAAATGGCTGGTTGGCTGTCTCGGACAAATCAATAATCGAAAGTCGCCGGTGACCGAATGCCATTTCTCTATCCAAAAAATATCCCTCTGCATCAGGACCGCGATGACTCATCGAATCCGTCATCCGCCTGATCTGATCGGGCTGAACGGGTTCCTGCTTGTTTAATATGCCTGCGATGCCACACATATCAGACTGCTTTTCGGTTCATCAGTTCTATATAAAGATCTGTATATTGTTTGGCCACTTTTTCCAATTGAAAACGCTCCACATTCTTAAACCCGTTTTGTACAAGTTCATTCCGGTAAGATTCATTCGCAATTATCTTTTTCAATCCGTCACGGATGGATTCTGCCTGGTAAGGATCAACAAGGCAGGCGGCTCCTCCGGCTACGAGCTCATGGGCTCAAGGTGGCTGGTCAACACAGGCCGGCCGGTTGCCTGCGCTTCAATGATGGGCAGGCCAAATCCTTCATAGGTAGAAGGGAAAAACATGATATCCGCTTCTGCATATATTTCGCGCATTTCCTAATCTGATAATTTATTCAGTAATCGGTATTTAATCTTATTGACCCCCAGGTTAGCTGTCTGCCTTTCATCCGGATATCCAACAATCAGCAATTCCACATCCAGTCCCTGAATGCATCGATTGCCCGCTACAAGTTTTTGTTGGGTGCGTACCGATAAATAAAAGTTTGGTTGAATGATCGCTAAAAACTTTTTGTATCGGTTTGAACGATGGATCAATAAAATTGGGGATGACCCGGATCTTATCGGGAGAACAATTCGTAAAAAGCAGCAGGTCTTGTTTCGTGTTCTCAGAAATGACGTAACAGCGTCTGCCCTTTTTACCGGAAGCTGGTACCAAAACCAACGGATAATCCAGTGGCGTGGATTGGTTTTGGGATAATGATGAAGCAAAACACAATCGTGGATCGTGAGGACGTTAACGTTTTTTCTCTCGCATCCCAGGATGGCATAATGTGCATCGCCCGTGATATGATTGATATCAGTCTGTGACTGGCGGACGAATGCAATATTTTTAAGAAGCCTGGTGAGCTTACTTGTAAAAGGAAGATTCAGCTCCCTTACAAAGAAATTGCCGTTTGAAATTTTCGCGATCTCCGTTGCCACTGCATGGAATAATTTTTCCATGCTGAAGTAGATCGCATGGGGGTGGCGAAAAAAAAAGAGAGCGTTTTCATTACAAATCGTGCCTAAAGGCGATACGAAATATCTTAAATACGAACCAGGTAAAAATAAGTCCCTTGACCAAGGAGCCCATTGTGGTAAGTAAATCTGTCTCTACCCCTACTGCAAAATAAAAAAGAAATGGAACCCAGAGAATTATAGTAGGTCGTTTTTCTGAATATTTCAAAATCAAGGAAAAAATAAGATTAAAAAATAACCCATAAAAAAACATATAAATGACTCCCCCGATTTTATCAAAATTTGCATAAGCCTCCCCAAAAGGACCAATATTCATGCTGTATCCTACCAGGTTGTATCCCCAGAAACGCTTCAGATTGGCCTTACCCCCTGCTTCCGGTTTCTCCGGCCAAAGAAACCTGGGAACAATAGCTGCTGCTACAGAAGTTGCAATCGTTTCACCGTGCGCAAAATCGAATTTACTAGGTACTTTTTTCATGGTCACTGCGATCAACCAGCCCTGATTCATACGTACTGCTGTCAGGAATAATTGTTCAGGGGCTATTATTTTAGTCGGATTTAGAATTTTTTCCGTAACCAATTGAGCATAGTAAACCGGGTCGGCTCCCCCGCTTCCATTCCAGATTTTTCCACGATATTCTATCTTCACTGATTGTATAATTAATATCAACATAACTCCGGAAATTGCAATTCCAAATTTTTTTGCAAAAGATATTTTTTTACCAAGCATTATCAAAGGCAGGGTACAGGCCAATATGAAGATAAGTTCCCCAAACATACCCTGAACCAGTGTTTGTGCAATCATGAGTCCGATAACAGAAAGAATAATAACCCTTTTGTGTTTGCTGGGAGAATACATCACATAAAAAACACCTACAAAGGTTAAATGAGCCATCAGGTAAAAAACCTGTTTAAGGTTTGCCGGTGAAAGAAAATCCAAAAGCCCTGAAATAAACCCTACAGCAATCAATATCAAACCGGTAGTTTGTTTGCTTTTAAGACTTATTATCACGTTCTTCATGTATATAAGCGGATCACTGTTAATTTTTAACTTGCCGAGTGGAATCCGAAGTCCAATAGCCAGTGCAATAACTGCCGGAACCATAAATGAAAAATAATCATCGGATTCTATAGGCATATATTTTACCCAGATACGAGCGAGGGCGTTGTCCCTATTATACTCATGATAGAATATAATGGGCATTACAAGACAAGTAAAAGCCGCTATGATATTGATAAGCTCCAGAATGACGATTCTTTTTCCAAGGGTCTCCAAAAAATCCAACAGAAAATAAATTAATATTGTTATCGAAAGACTTTCCCATATAGAAAAGTCAGTCACAAATAACAAGAGTACTAATAATGATATACAAAATATGAATATTGCCTTTCTCAATTATACTTGTCTTTTTCGATTATAGATCCAATAATATTCAATTTTCATTTAACACCTTCTGCTGAAATAAAGCATCGAATATTTGCTCGCAATAATATGGAGAGGGATTATATCTCAGTCCTGAATGATTGATGACAGATTTCAAATCGAATTTATCGAGTCTATCTAAATTTACCGGTATTATTTTGGGAGAACAATCTGTTCTCGCAAATGAAAGACTGCCTGTCATTTTATCAGAAAACCAAACGTCCAATCCACACCCCCAATATTCAAATAATTTGTTCGGGGCATTGTAAACATAATTAGGAATATGGCCCCTATATAAAATAACGCCCACATCGTAGGCCGGCAGAGTTGCCGGCAAATCTTCATAAGGAATATATCCCTTAATATGCACGAAACGCCATTTTTTTTGATTTATGATCGTTTGCAACTCTCCTGTATCCTGGTTAGAGTAAATATCAAAAAGAACGCTGCCATTTTGCTGATCTACCCATTCACAAAATTCTTTGATATAAAGAGATTCCTTTCCGATGGCACCCACATATACGATTCTTAGAGGAAATCCGATAGATTTCTTTACATTCTTCTGCCGAATCCAGCCCTTTGGGGGATAGTAGGGGAAAATATAAGTTCTGCCATCCAATATTAAATTGTTATCCTGCAAAAACAATTGCATTCTTTTCTCATTCGTATGAAAAAGCGTATGGACGATTTCATATAATTTTTTCTCCTTGTTATGTATCCACTTAACCATCAGCGGGCCATTCTTATATTCCGCCGGAGACATGTATTCATGGTAATGAATCAATAAGTTTGTATCCAGGTTCTTTTTGTGACTGAAATACCAGCTTGCCGGCAGCGCAGAAATGGTTTCAAAATACCATAACCATTTTGGATGGATTTTTCTAAGGCTGGTATATGTTTTATAATAGAAAGAAAAATAATTCCGATAGCGTTTAAATACCGAAAAGCCCTGACCAATCATACTATATCTTCTGATGATAATATTTGTATTCTTCCCGGTATATTTTTTTATAGCCCCATTCGTACTATTTGTAAACACGTACACATTCATGGCAGGCATTTTTTCCGCCATATAATTCAATAAGTTAATAACGGGTGGATAAAGTTCAATGGGGTTAAAGTGAACAATTACAATGGCATTCTTATCCATCAACGCTTGAAAAATTGATAGAGTTGATTCTTATATTTTTTAAAAAAGACGGAAGGTACCACGAGGGCTCCTATAGAAAAAAATGCGTACCGTAACAGAACACTCATCCTGTTCATCCAATTCAACAAATTAAAATTTCGATTCCGAAAGGGGTTCAGCCCTGCAATAATTCCGAATGCTTCGGGAAGGGCTGCATTGGATTTGTAATCCAAAATCCAGTGTGGAAGTGTAATGGAATATATGCGTACAAATATTTTTCTGAGTATTGCCTGATCCAAAACGCCTGCATCGCGAAAAGCGCTAATCAGAACATTAATAACAGAGGGTAATCCCCCGTCTACTACTTTATAATTACTCCATTTTCTGGCAATATTGTCCTTATAGGAGGATCTGGGTTTCCCTTCCATTTGAAGGTCTTTCAGTACCAGCGGCTTTTTGATGGAAAAAAGCCTGCATCCATCCGCTACCATCAGACAGCCCAGGTACATTTGAGCATAAATACTTCCGTCGTGTTTGCTTGTATTGTATTTTTCAAAAGTCGATTTCTTATAAATTAGACCTCCGACAAAACTGAAACAGCTGTAATTCTTCAAAGCCACATACTTACCTGATCCCAGCACCTCAGTCTCCATTGCACGTTTCACCACTATACCTCTGTTATTATCTTCTACAAAATTTGAGAAACCCAGTTCCGGATAATCATTTTTCATCAGAAAATCCGCCAGAAATCTGATACTATCCGCCTCATAAATGGTGTCATCATTACCAATCACAAGGCAATAATCACCTGACGCAAGCTCCATGCATTTCCGGTAATTTCGGTCATAGCCGAGGTTTATTTCATTCCTGCTGAATACAAGGGGGTACTTATAATGTTTCTGCAACGCTTCAATAACTTCTACTGTATTATCTTCAGATCGGTCGTCACTGATGATCACTTCTATATCCGGATACTCCTGTTCTTCTATCTGTTTCAGGCTTTTTGATAAATAGGCAATACGGTTATATTGGGGAATGCAAATAGATATTTTCATGGATACTACAAATGTTCCGATAACAGCTGGTATAACTGTTTGCTGCGACAATTATAACTATATCCCGACTTTTCGGATCTGGCTCTGGCTGCCAGTTTAATCCTTTCAACGATTCCTTTATTCCGGTTCAGGAAATCCAGTTTATCATTGAATTCTTCTACTCCGTCAAAAAAGATCGCTTCTTTATCTTCTTCAAAAAAAAACTCCTGTTCTTCCGTACGGTTTGCGACAAGCAGGCCGCCATATCCAGGCACTTCAAAAGTTCTCATATTGTGAGATCCCTCTTCAATATTTTGCCTGCGTAAAAGGTTGATGACACCCGCAGCATTTTTTATTGCTTCTTTATATTCTTTATCATATAAAGACTTTCCCTGATAAGCCGTAGCTATAGCTTTATTTTTTGCTCCATGTGAGGACCATTTGTCATCACCGTATATATGCAGGTTATCCTTATGAACTTTGTTCAGCCAGGCCATTCTTTCCCTGTCCCATGTACCAATGAACAGCCATTTATTTTCATAAACAGAACCTGTTGATTTGAGTTCTGAATCATCTGAATCGTCATAGCCGAAGGGGATCACATAACTGTCCACTTTCCAATCTCTTTTCAATTGCTCGCAAATATTTTGGGCATAGGTAAAATATATATCATAATGAGAAATACTTTCCAGAATATGTCTGTTGCCGGTGCCTGGTGAAAAAAATTTAAACGGATGGTCAGGATTGTAACAACATAATATGTCAGTATATGTTTTTAACTTTTCAATCGTGGATGCATATAAAGTCAGGCCCTTGAAAACCAAGATAGCATCAAAGCGCTTGTTTAGCAGGAACTGAAATAGATTTTTATTGATGTCTTTTAAAAAAAAACTTCCATTTACTTTATTGATCGCTTTATTCAGAATGGAATGGCTGATGGCAGTATAATAGTCCTCTGCAATGTCAAAACAACTGCAACAAGCGCCAGCCCGCTGCAGTCCGTTGAAATAATAATTCTCCAGGGCTCCCTTAGTAAACGCTCCTAAAAGCAGAACCTTCATTACAGATTAGTAATTATATCGGTTATTTATCGAAACTGAAATCTTCCAGTTTCATTCCAGGAGGAATACAAAAAATACTTCCCCAGATTCCCTCGGGCGACGGGTAGGTTTTATTCAAATCTCTAATCAAATCAAATTTTAATTTGCTGAATGTATCGAATCGGTAAGCCGTATATCCATTTTTCAATAAGAATTTCCCCACTTCTATGTCCTGTTCCGGGTTATGAAGTTCAATGATCATCAGGGGAAGGAATTTTTTTATCCCTTGAGAAAAACCGCTCAAAGCAGGTCCTTCTGCGCCCTCAATATCTATTTTAATAAAAGATGGGCCGGGATTTCCCTTTTCGATAAAACTATCTAAAGTAATGCTTTCCACTTCTATCTTCTTTTCATTTGTGTTTGTTTCTGGGGAAAGATGACCTTGTTTATGATGCTCCCCTATAACAAAGGTTTCCATGCCATTTTTATCCGAAACGGCTGCATGAATATTTCGATAGTTCCCAATATTATTGAGCGAATAATTCTCTACAATTTCCAGTATATTTTCTTCAAGGGGTTCAAAATTAAACAACATTCCTTCTTTGCCCACTAATGGCGCCATCAATAAACCATGCAAACCATTATTCGCGCCGAGATCATATACAATTTGTCCTGATTGAATTACATTGGTCATAATTTTTTGCATGGCAGGTTCCCATTTCCCAATAAGTGGCGACCATAAGGAATTCTGTGTCAGCCTTATCTTAAAACCTTTCAAATACCCGGACCTGATTTTCTGGATAGTCCCCAGTGGCAGGAAAAAATTTTGAATTTTTTGCTTTGTGGTTAACATAGGTAATTAGATTTGAGTTGTAACTCTATCCTATCCAGTTGTTTTCTGTATAAGTTATTTTGCGCAAAAGATTTACGTTGATTTATTAGATCGGCTGAGTTCCATTTTTCCAGATCAGCAATAGTCTCGCGAAAAAGGACAGGCAAACTTTTATTATTCATCCTGCTGGCAGTCATTTTGATCAATTCAGGATATTCTTTATACGTTGTAATATTATTTGAAATAATCACTTTACCTGTACTCAAGTATTCAATTACTTTATGATAGTTGGTCCCTTTGCTTTGATCTAGTTGTACATCGTAGCAAATTAGGAAAGCGTCCATACTGTTCAACTCCTTTGCAAGATCTTCCGTTTTTAAAACCCCATGAAACAGGGTATTTCCGATAGATTTTAAATCCCTAATGAACATTTCTGTCGTGACGTCTTCTGCCGCACCGATATTTGATTGTTTAATGGTATAACTTCCGTAAAAATGAAAAATAACAGACGGATTCTCATGTATGATCTGCAACAGGATCTTTCTGTCCAGGTCAGGTCTCATCAAATTTCCGGAAATGCCAACTTTTATATGATCATCTGATGTTATCGAATCAGATTCCACACCTAAGAATTCTTCGGCAAGACCATGATTGATAAAATATGATGGAATACCATAGCTCTTATATTTCTCAAGAATCTCCCTTGTAACTGAGAAAAGGATATCTGCACTCTGTCCTGCAAGTATCGCATTATTGTCAGCCGGCTCATCTACCGGATGAAATATCTTAAATATCTTTTTATCAAAAAAGATTAAAGGAAAAAGGTTTCCCAGATCAAAGGACCAGATAAGATCAACCGGCCTGGGGATCGCTACAAGTATTTTCCTGATCTGCTTTTTGACCAGTATATTATAAAGTCTCCTGGAATGGAATTTTAATTTATAGGGAAAATATAATTGCTGGTCAATAATAAAAAGATTCGGATAACCAGCTGATGCTTTTATTTTAATTCTGCCGCCGCTTAAGTTCCATTGGTGATTGTCAGGCGGATTCAGATAATAGACCTGGTTGCCTCGTTTTGCCAGTTCGATGGCATAATGATGTTTTGCAAGCATCATGTTTCCCCAGGACTGGGGAGAAATGATCAGTATAATTTTATTGGAGAGAAAGGCTGCATCCATTTACATATTTGTTTAGAACCGGATGCAAAAAAAGATCTGATAGAATCCGCGATATATATGATCATCTCTTCAGTCAGTTCCGGATACATGGGCAATGAAAGAATCTGATCCTGCAGTTCAGTAGCTACTGGAAAGTCAGTCGGTTTATACCCGAGATATTTATAAGCCGGAAGATTGGGCAAAGCCGTTGGATAATGCACAGAAGTTTCAATTCCCTTCCCGTATAAATATTCGGCGAGTTTATGTCTGTTCGCAGAACGGATAACATACAAATGCCATGTGTGTTTTGTATCGGGTCGTTGTTTGGGTAATATAATTCCGGGAATATCCGTCAATACTTTATTATACTGAGCGGCATGCTGAATTCTCTTTTCCGTCCAGTCTGCCAGATGAGGAAGTTTCGCATTCAGAATCGCAGCCTGCAAACCATCCAGGCGACTATTGATACCTTCCATGACATGCTGGTGTTTCTTTAAAGCTCCATGACGGGCATACATGCTGCAGTTTTCAGCCAGCATATCATCATTCGAGATAATACAACCGGCATCACCATAAGCGCCCAGATTTTTACCGGGATAAAAGGAGAATGAACCGGCATGGCCGAATAATCCCGCGCGTTTGCCTTTGAATTCAGAAAAATGCGATTGCGCACAATCTTCAATCAAATAGAGAGCATATTTGTCACATATTTTTTTAATGAATTCAATATTACACATCTGACCCTGGAGGTGAACAGCGATCACGGCCTTTGTATGCGGTGTTATTTTTTCTTCCAGTTTGCTCTCATCCATACTAAAATATTCCGGATGAGCATCAACGAATACAGGTCTCGCGCCTGTCTGCGTAATAGTTTCCGAACTCGAGATCCAACTATTGGCTACGGTTATTACTTCGTCACCCGGACCAATGCCCATCATCTTCATTAATATATATAAGGAGTCCGTTCCGTTTCCGCAACCAATTACATGTTTAATACCATATGCGGCAGCAAAGTTTTTTTCAAAATCAGTGACAAAAGAGCCACCTATAAAAGCAGTCTTGTCAATCACTGAAGCGATGGCGCTATCTATCTCAGCTTTGATCGATAGATACTGCGCTTTAAGATCTACAAAAGGAATTTTCATGCAACTATTTATTTACGAGGCGCGCAGGATTACCCGCATAAGTTCCAGGCTCAGTTATATTTTTCGTTACTACCGCACCTGCGCCAATCACTACATGATCACAAATATTTACGGGAAGCAGGGTTGCATTGGATCCAATGGATACATGATTTCCAATGCTGGTTTCACGCCATTTATTTTTGTCTCCTCCAGCCGGGCCACCTTCCTTAAATACATCATTAATAAACATCACACCATGACCAATAAAACAATGATGGCCGATGGTAACCAGTTCGCAGATAAAACTGTGGGACTGAATCTTTGTATATTCCCCAATGACCACTCCTTTTTGAATTTCAGTAAAGGGCCCTATAAAACAATGGTCACCAATGCTGCACCCATAGAGATTGACAGGTTCCATGACCTTTACATCCAGTCCGAACTGAACATCCACGATGGCTGTTTTTAAAAGAAGCGGTTTATTCAGGATTACTATTTTTCTTTGCATTCCGATAAATCTTTTCAATGATTTCTACCGTTTTCAATCCTTCCAGCCCGCTGGTGGCAATGGTTCCATTTCCCTCCAATACACTTACCAGATTTTGATAAACCTTATCGTGGTTGGACATGGATCCAACATACTGGCCATAATTATTAGGAGGATTCCCCTTCGGCAGATTGCTGATCGGTTCCCCTTCCAGGCTCTGGTATTCGAGCTCATTGAGATACTGACCCCCGATCTTTATCGTTCCATTTTCCGCAAAAATTGTAAGCGAACCTTCCATATTTTTTTTATACGCATTCACAGTATAATTTATTGTACCTATGGCGCCGTTCAGAAATTTCAGGATCACCACGCCTGTGTCTTCAAATTCAATCAGGCCCTGGTGGTGAAAATTATCCGTTACTGCCATAACCATTTCAACATCCCCGACAAACCAATAGAGCAGGTCAATAAAATGACTGAATTGTGTATATAGTGTACCTCCATCGAGATCCTTTGTGCCCTTCCAGGAATTCTTATAATAATCTTCGTTGCGGTTCCAGAAACAATTCAGCTGTACGCTGTAAATTTTACCCAGTGTTCCGCTATCAATCAGGTCCTTAACGGCAACTACCGGCGGATTGAACCTGTTTTGCTTGACAATAAACAAACGCTTATTTGCCCTTTCAGCTGCATTGATCATAGCAGAACAATCAGAAACCGTGAGCGCCATCGGTTTTTCACATAATACATGCCGACCTGCTTTCAAAGCTATTATACTGTGTTCGGCATGCAATCCATTGGGTGTACATACGGATACTACCTCTATTTCAGGACAGGCAGCCAGCATATCGTCGAGATTATCGAACCATTTAATTTTATATTTTTCTCCCAGCGCTTTCGGCCTTGCTGATATCGGTATCGCAAACAGCTGCCAATATTCCTGCATGCTGAATATGTTCTGCATGACGTTGTGCAATACGGCCGCATCCCACGATCGCAAACTTAAATCCTGTACTCATTTTTTTATTCCCTTCTTTAATGATTTCCTGAACGGCGCCGTCCTGATCAGCATATTCATATATAGTTGTTTGAGCCTTCTGTCTGTCTTGAAATCCTGGTGCCTTTGAATCGGCAGATGCATGATCTTTTCGAATTCCGCTGGCGATAAACCAAATTTTTTCAATACATATTCTTTGTCTGATTTCAATTGTGCGGGATCATACAGTGGTTTTTTGAGATCTTCCAATGCTTCAGCCCTGGTAATCTGACCTGAACAAATGAGTGTGGATAAATGCGCCTTTCTCTTGTCGATATGAAATTTCTCAGGTAAAATATATGCCTGGTAGAATTTGGTGAACTGGGATTCGTAATGCTTGCCTCCATAATCTCTCCATTCGAGTTCCCTGGTTATAATTTCCTTTACTTCTTTTTTATTATAAGGAACATAATTGAGTATGGAAACAGGGCTCAGTTTCAGAGCCGCTGAATAATAAACATATTTCTTAAAGTCGAATGTCGGATAGGTTTTAATATTCCCTTTTCCGTATTTGGAATAAATATCTTTCAAATTCGTAAAATCCATTTTATCGTACAGCCAGGATGGGGGCATAATAAATTCTGTCACGATATTTGTACCGCTCAGAATATAACCGGTCTTGTACTGTTTGGCCAGCTTATACATAGAAGCAAAAATCGCATGGTCAGATACGACTTCTATATCAACCACCGAGGCCCTCAGGTATGCAAGCTGAATGTCTTTGAATTCTTCCCAGTCGATAACCAGGCTGTATAAATCAAACCCACAACGTTTAATAATATTCTCCACATTCTTAACCGCCAGTTCAGAATCCCAGCCATTGTCTAAATGAACAGCCAGTGGTCTTAATCCGTTTTGCTTTGCGAGATATGCGACATAGGTACTGTCTACCCCGCCACTCAAACCGATCAGACAGTCATATCGTTTCCCCTTGCCATCTGATTTAATCCGGTTAATCAATTCGTCCAGTTTCTTCTTTCCCACTTCACCAGGGAACACTCCTTCCCGGGCGGCCACCTGGTAATCATAATAATAATTACATATTCCCTTTTCATCAAAACGAATATCGGGATCTGCAATATTGTCCATCACGGTTACTGAACACTGCTGGTACTTCGGATCTTTATTATCAATAATCATCATCACGTATTTTACAACCAGTCGTATACCTGTTTTACTAATTCCTCCTGTGAGGGATAACTGATCAATACGGCGCGATGTGGTCGTTGGAAGACAAACAGGCTTCCTGCACTCACAGCCGATGCACCATATTGAACCGCTCTTTTAAAATCCGACAGGTTGGACGCACCACCGACGGCTATCATCGGTATATGGATCGCATGGGCCAGTTTCTCTATCATTTCAAGGTCATATCCTGAAAAAGTTCCATCGCGTTCTATTGAATTGAGCAGGATCTCTCCTGCTCCGGCCTCTTCCATTTGTCTGGCAAATGAAACCGGATCCAGTCCCGTGCTTGTTCTTCCATTTTCAATATATACGCCCGATTTACCAAACAAATTCTTTTTGTAGTCAATTGAAACAACCACGCTCTGGCTGCCAAACTGCTTGGCAATTCCTGAAATCAGCGAAGGACTTTTAACGGCTGAACGATTCAGGATTACTTTTTCCACGCCGACCGACAGAATTTTCTTTACCTGGTCTATTGTAGTAATGCCACCGCCATAGGCAATGGGCATAAAAGCCTCACTCACGATTTCTTCTATACGGGAAATATCCGGCTCCCTGTTTTCCCTGCTGGCATCAATATCCAGGATGGCGAGTTCATCCACTTCTTTCTCATTGAAAATGCGAACAGCATTGATGGGATCACCAACATATTTATAATTCTTAAACTTCAGGGACTTAACCAGTCCCTTGTCGTGCAATAGTAATACCGGTATGACTCTTATACGTTTCAAAGGCGGGCAAAGTTTTCCAGAATCTTCATTCCGTATCTATGACTCTTTTCGGGATGAAACTGAACACCGAAAATATTATCCCTGCTTACTGCGGCAGTGAAGTCGTAGCCATAATTTGCCACAAGCAATTCATCCTCCTTGTTGTCCGGCATTACATAGTACGAATGCACAAAATAAAATCTTGGTTTGTCGCCAAGATCGTGAAGCAGGGGAGATGATTTGCAAGTCACAACATCAGTCCAGCCCATATGTGGTATTTTCAAATCACCCATTTTATCTCTTTTAAATTTAACCGTTTTGCCTGATATCCATCCCAGACCGGGTTCAATACCTTCTTCGCTATTTTCCATCATCATCTGGAGACCCACGCAAATGCCCAGTAAGGGAATCCTTTCTTCTAACACTTTCGAAGTTACCAGCGGTCTTAATCCGGATGCATTGAATTTCTGCATGCAATGATCAAACGCACCAATCCCCGGAAGAATGATTTTCTCTGCTTTTTCTATTGTTGCACTATCCGCACTGACCACCGATTCGAACCCGGCTTTCTTCAGCATGTTTTTAATGGAGGCCAGATTACCAACACCATAATCCACTATCACCAGCATCAGTTCATCTGCATCTTAAAAATCTTACAAAACCTGTTAAAAGTTAAAACACGAAAATAAACAGGTTCATATTCCAGATCCCCTTTTAAAAATCGATCAAACCTGTTTAAAAGTTCATCACTGAATATATCTGTTTTTGATATTGCCTCTTCCAATTCCATTCTGACAATCTCCTTGTTTTGTATTACCCAAGGTTCATCAGGTGCTGCAAATCCCATTTTGTCTTTTCTTAGTCTAATTGCCTCAGGCATTTCTTTCATTGCCTTCCTTAATACATATTTAGTATATCCATCTCTAAATTTAAATTCAGAAGGCAACCCAATTACAAATTCTACAAGTCTCGGGCATAGAAAAGGTAACCGCGATTCAATAGAAAACATCATTGAATTTCGATCTTCAGAGTGCAACTGGTAAGGAATGCTTGAATACAATATCTCCTGTATACTTAAGTCCCTGATATCGTCAGCGTTAAAAGCAATTAAATATTTATCTGCCAATCCTTGCCATTTTTTTTTCAGCCAGGGATAATCATTCCTCCCAAAAAAGCTTTTCATCGTTGTTAGCAATGGATATAAATAAGCTGACTTGATAAAGTTTGCCATTTGCCTGAACACAGAAATATTAAAATGATTCGCCTTTTGCTTTAATAATCGGTAAGCATCTCCCGGCCTCCGGGCTCTGAGCAATTCTCTTATCCTAATGATAAAAAATTCCGGGTATCCGCAAAGATATTCATCAGACCCTTGCCCATCCAACATTACGATCTTCCTATTTTCAGCCGCCTTCTTAAAGACGTTGAATTCCGAATAATGAGATGCTGTACTGAATGGCTGGTCCTGATAATAAATCATCTTATCCATATGAGATTCACTCAATAATTTATCAAGATCAGGGAAAACCTTCAAAGCAGAAAATCCTGTCTCCTTTGAAACAAGATCACTAAACTGCTGTTCGTCATATTTTTTGTCAATATAACAGGATGTGACAGTAGCAAAAGAGTCATTTGCTAAACCCGCTGATTGAATAGCCGTGACTATGGATGTGCTATCTATACCTCCGGACAGGCAGCTACCCACCTGAACATCCGAACGCATACGAATGCGAATACTATCCATAAACAATTTTCGAAATAGCAGGATTACCTCCGGTTCACCTATTTGCTGCCTTTTGCTTGCCACATCAAGATCATACCATTTTTCTATTCTATATTGGTGAATTGAAAGATTATATTTCAAATAATGACCAGCCCTCAGCTCATTCACTCCTTCAAAAAAGGTCTTTTCCGAGTAATTGAGCCAGCCATTGACTAAAAAATTTACAGCTATTTCATTATTTAATATTGGCGTAAATTCCTTGTTCGCAGTAAACTGCTTTATTTCCGAACCGGCCAATAACCAATTTGCAGTTTGAGTAAAATATAAAGGTTTTATTCCAAAGTGGTCCCTGCACAAAATAATTTCATTTTTGTAAGTATCAAAAATTGCAAAGGCCCACATCCCGTTGAATCTTTCAAAAGATCCGGTACCCCATGCTTCATAAGCTGCTAAAATGACTTCAGTATCAGTAGCGGTTGAAAAATGATATCCTAATAATTTTAATTCATCTCTAAGTTCGAGATAATTATAAATTTCACCATTATATGCAATCCATAAATTTCGCCTTTGCATGGGCTGATGACCAGCCCTGCTTAGATCTATTATTGAAAGTCTCCGATGTCCCAATGCAAAATTATTACCAAAATAATATCCCTCATCATCTGGCCCCCGATGCTGCACCAAATCATTCATGGCCTTTATTTGTTCCGGAAGAACGTTCTCATTCTTTAAATTAATTGCAATACTAATACCACACATATTAAAAACTATACATTAAGACATCTCTTTCTATATTCCTCAAACTTATCCGACTTTATATATCCATTATATTCATTCTTATTTCTATACCTAAGACAAAGTGCGGGATCAAGCTCTCTGATTATACGTGCGGGGTTGCCTGCAATAACGCAATACCCTTTTTCAAAAGATTTAGTCACAATAGCGCCCGCCCCTACAATAGTATGGTCGCCCAATTCAACTTCAGGCATGATAACTGCACCCATACCTATCCAGCAATATTCACCGATGATGAGTGGTTTACCCGGAACTTGTTCTCTTAGATCATATAAGTTATGATTACCACTCATCAAACCTACATTGGGGGCGATCTGGGTATAATTCCCAATATAAATTTTATTCACAGCGTGTATGTAACATCCGGGGTTAAATCCTGGGCATGTATCAATACCAGCGTGCACATTTTTTACATAGCTGATAATACTTCCAGGATGCATTGGCCAATAAGCTTCTCTGTTAAAGCCCAGAACCTTTTGTATAAACCATATTCTAAATGTAATTGCAGTTTCTGTACCAACAGTCTCTCTTATAAATCTGAAATATGGAAATGAAATAATGATTCTTACAAGTACGTTTGCAAAATATCTAAACAAAACAAAAGGGTTTCGTATTATTTTTTTGATCCTTCCCAGCTCTTATAATAATGAGGGTCTAGAAAATAACTTATTAAACTTTATCAGCATTCCAATAATATTCTCCTTCCGATTTTTTCTTTTTAAAAGAAGTTTCACTTCTCGTAAATCTTTTTCATTTAGTGGGCAATCCGGATGACCAAGTGCAGTCAATAAAACCTCTTCTCGTAGTTGCGAATAATTTTTCTTTGCATACTCTGTTTGTGATTCCTGTTCAGCGTGTATTCGGTTCCAATATGAATCAATTGGAATTTTTACCATTGAATAATTCCTTGCAATTTTAAACCAGAATTCATAATCACCAATCATTCGTTTTCCTGAGAATCCACCTATTGCATTAAAAACATCCCGTTTAATAAATCCTGAACCAGGTGCCCTGTCAAAATGGTTATATTTAAAGAAGTGTTCCAGGTAAATCTCCCTGGGTTGCAAAAAAACTGGGCAGGCTCTATCGTTATCCGGAACAGTTCCAAGTCCAAAACCAGCTTCTGGAAATTTCTCACAAAATTTAATATTCAATTCAAGGCAATAATAATACAATGCGTCGTCAGCGTCCAGAAAAATAATATATTTCCCTTTTGCATGGCTTACAGCGCGGTTCCTGTTGGGGTAGTCACCAAGGTTCTTCTCATTTTCAAAAACCCTGATCCTGACATCTTTCTTTTCATATTCCCTTGCAATAACCACCGTGTTATCTTTAGAAACATCGTCGCATATTATCAATTCCCAGTTTTCATAGGAAGATGCAAGTACACTTTCAATCGCTTCACCAATGTATTTTTCCCTGTTGTAGGCTGTCATTAATACACTAACTAAGGGCTTCTCATTCATAAAATCAAGGTTTAGGCGCCTGGACAAGATGATGATCAATATTGTTATATAAATATTCCGGCTTCATGTTTCCCTTGTTCAAATATTCCAGAAAATGATTTGTTGCTTCGTCAATTATCATTTGAAATCGTATTTCTTTCCCGATCCAGTATAATTTACGCCTGAAAGAGGTTTTCTTTTCCTTAACCATCAAAGAAATAATTCTCTTTAGTAATTGCATTGTACTGCCCCTTTTCGGTACATAATCAAAAAGAGTGAAAAAGCTGTAAAATTCTGTCAGGGTTCGGTTAAACAAATAATCTTTATCATCTGTATGATAGTGAAATACCTTTGCCTTCGGGTTATAACATATTTTAAGACCCGCTCGTATCGCATCCTTACACCATGCCATATCTTCACCAAAACTGATTTGCCGGAAAGGAATCTTTCTGATGACTTCACTTCGATACATTGCACAAACATTATCCCAGCTGCAAACCTTTTTTTTCTCATTCGGCAAAAGCTGGTCAAATATTTTAACATCCTTAAATTGATAAAAGTAAATCTCAGGGACTGATATGGGTCTATCCCAATTAAAGGGGCTGGTATTCGGCAATTCGGGGACGACCTGTGAGCCGCAAACCGCAGCTATTTCTTTGTCACTGAAAGAATTAACCATTTGTTCGAGCAAGGTGTTCTTTTCCGGCAATGCATCCTGCACAGTCATTAAAACGTATTGTCCCCTACTTAGTTGCACTCCTAAATTCCTTGTCAACCCATGATTGAAAGTCTCTGGTTCAATCTGGTAAATCGTCACATCATATTTTTTACAAATTTCCAGCGAATTATCTGAGGAACCGGAATCAATTACAATAATCTCACACTCATTAAAAAGTGTTTGTAATGATAAATTTTCGAATAAATTCTTAAGCCATGTATCACCATTCTTTACAGGAATTACAATCGAAATAAGCGGGGTACTCACGCGATAATTGGCAATTTAATTTTTAAGGCTTAGTAATGCTTCAGTTATTCGTTTATCCCAGGTTGCGTTTTTCAAAAATTGTTCGACTTTAAAATTATCCATCTTCAGACTTTTGCTTTTGATGCCTACCAAATTTGCATTGAATTCCGGAAAAACGTTAGACAACAAGAGCAGATTTTCAAAATCCTCCTGTATAGTCGCATGATATTCTGTGCAAACTACTGGTAGCCCCGCAGCCAGATATTCATAAACTTTCATACTATCTCCATCAAGAAATGGCTCCTGTACATAAAATCCAAGTCCCGCATGAAACCTGGGTAATAAACGGGCTACTTCGTCTGAAGATTTCTCTCCCCATAAAAAAACATTGCTATAATTTTTGAGTTTTGAATAAGTAAGATTAAGAAATGGAGTCCCTATAATAACAAAATCAATGTCGGGGTTGGCCTCAATTATTTGAATAAACAGGTTGTAGTTGACCCAATTTGATAAAACACCACAATACACCGCGGTAAATCTTTCCAGCTTATTTTCTTTTTGCATTGCAAACCTTGAAAGATCAATTCCATTCCTAAGCCTGTACGTTTTCCTGGCCCCGTTTTCTTTAAACCAAGTGAGCATGGATTTACTAGCACAGACAACTAACTTTGCTTCCTTAGAAATTTCCTTCAGTAAATCCACCAACCATGGTTTGTCTTTCGGGGGCAGATTGGAATCATCGATTATATTATGATCAGCATCAAATACAAATTCAATTCTGATATTTATTTTCTTAAAATCCTGAAATCCCCTGATTAAATATATCCAGCCGAGGATTCCTTTCTTCGAATAAATATGCTTTAGATACCCAAAATAAATCCTGTTGAACAAGTTATTTAAAAAGGTTATTTTATACTTTCCGAACACAAATAATTCAGAAAAATACACATCTTTTATTTCTCCTTTACAAGGCTGGAAGTTCTTAAAAAAGTGTTTAAGAAATTTTTTCCGGTTAGCCTCAGTAAAGGAAATGACCTGATCTATAGAATCAATTTTAGCAAGGGTCTTTAATATAATCGTATTCCTACGCTTATAACCGATAAGTTTCAACTCCATTGCCGGCAAGTCGGCGCCAAAATAAAAAACCACCATCTTCTATAACTTCTTTACAAGATTTTTTGCTCTTGTTTTCAAATATACCAGGCCGTTTGAAAATGTAAACGGCGCAGAACTCCAATAATTTATATTTTTCTCCAGTAGTCTATGAAAAAAATAATTCTTAATTTTTATTTCTTCCCTGATTGCTTTTTGTGATCCCATAATGCGATAGCGCCTATCCAACTGTAATTCCTCAATCCAGTTCTGAATATTTTTTTCAATGCTATAATCCTGCGCAGTTTTATAAGCGTTTATCCCTAAAGAAATACGGTATTCATCATTTTCGAGGTCAATAAAGGAATGTACCCAATCACTTTCCGTTCGGCAGACAATTCCGTTTTCATTTTGTTTAATGATATCCTGGTAGGAAGGTTGGGGTGAACATAAAACTGGCAGAGATAAAGCCATAGCCTGCAATAATCGATTAGCTGATTTTGCCTGCGAGGCTTCCCCTTCGTTAAATACAGGTAAAGCAACTACGTCTGCTTTAAGTAAATCCAGAAAAAAATTTGGGTGCCATTTAATATCGGCATCCGGATGGTTGGAAATCGTTACCAATTTCCATTTTTCCAGTCTTTTATCCGATCCAATTATCCGCCTTAATTTCTCAACGTCTTTCCATTTTTCTTCACTACCCTCACCAAACCAATAACACATTAGTTTATCGGAACTTCTTTTTTCGCCCGGCGAGCTAAACGACTCAGGCGAATCTTCAATATAAGTCGAACGAATACCTTTTGATGAATATAGTTCTGATAGACGTTTCGAAGTACAGATCACTAAGTCCATCATTTGCGCTACCTGCGGAGAAAGGGGCAAGTCACAATCTATCAGAACTAACTTTACACCCAATTGACTCAAATCATTGAACAATGGAATATTTATTTCATTTTTTATCTTCTGAAAAATAACAATATCACCCTTTTTAAAAAATCTCCTCAAATTCCTTATTTCTCCTTTGCTGTGGGGTATTTTTTCTTCAATTGCAGACGGTGTATATGCCAAAACAGAATGATACCCAAGATCTTTCAATTTTTCATGTACAAGAAGGCCATGAATCCTGGAACTGGCTATGTATCCAGGATTTCCAACCAGGAACCAAATAATTTTGTTGGCTTGAATTTGCAGAATTAGAGAAAACGTTTAACCACCACTTACTTAACTTTCTTCAAATAACCATTTTACGTTGAAAGTTGCATTTTTTCCAAACATATCAGTTAGGGTTCTGTCAATAATAAACTCATCATGTATTGTTAAAAACTCATCAATCGCCCTCAGTGGACCACCATTAAATTTTTTACCCATCTTCAATTCAGAAATAATCCCGTCTTCAACGATCAGATATGAATTAAGAGTTACACCAGATCCGAATTTATTCATAGCGCCTAAAGTATCTTCATAAGTATGCGACCCATCTTCAATAATCATAACTCGTATCATGACCTTTTATTAATTCAAGATCATAACCCTGATAACCATCCTCGAAAATTTTAATTCGGGGATGTTTTTTTAATAACTCATCGGAATAACCTTTCAGAATATCGATGGTATGGACTTCCCCCTCCCGATGATATCGAGAAGATCGGCAAAATATAAAGCAGTACCTCCTCTTTCGTTAGTCCCTATCTCTATAATGAGATCCGGCTTCAAATCAAATATCATCATCTGATAAATAACATAGTCGAAGGGGCATTTAATCGCTTTAACGCCCCGGTAGGTAATCAAATGATGGCCATTGTATAAAGAGTTTACATCAAATTTAACCGGTACATTTTTCCCGAACATTGAATTTATATTTTACAGGAACAAATTTATTACCCTTGCAATATTGGCTTTTTACAAACAACTATCTGGAACCCATTTCTTATCTTTCCAAACTCATTCACATTATATTGACCTTTGTACTCTTCGATTTTTTTTTCACCGTATCCTGTATAATGATATATATCCCTCTTTTTATAGAGTAGTCTCTTCCAAAGACGCTGTAGAATGCCTGGTCCGGCCAGTTTAAGGTCCAATTGGGTAAAAATTTTATCTATCATAAAGCCATTATCAGTTAACACCTTATGAAACTCGTTGAAGCCCCATTCCTGCACATGAAAAGGATTAAGAGGTTTTGTATCAAATCCCAAACCGGAAACCGGCGTTGAAACAAAAAATATTCCACCAGGTTTCAAAGCATTCCAAATGTTTTTTAAAAAATCATTTACAGATTGAATATGTTCAATCGTTTCGAAACTTATAACAACATCAAACTCCTGATTGAAATGAAAATTCGTCCCATCCATTTCCCTGAATGATATTTTTGGTCCCCCGTACCTATGTTTTGCATAACGAATGGAATCTGCACTGACACCACCACCCATTACAGATTTTGCATGACCCTTATCAGCAAGTAATTGAGACCCTTTACCAACACCGCAGGCAATATCCAATACACAAAGATCTCTGACATAATTTGTGGCAACATCATATCTGCAAAGATGTGACTCTACTTTATTTAAGCCGGTAAACATGGGCACCCATCTTTCGGCTTTGCCATTCAATGCAATTCCCGCCAAAGTATCAAGTTCAAATTTTGTACAAAACAGCTCCTCCCTGAGAATCATCCAAATCAGTCATTTTATCATCCACTTTTGATTTACTAAAAAATGTCCGTAAGATTCGTCAGGCATGTACGTACTATAAAAGGCCAATGGAGCCACTTCTATAGATATTCCTTCCGAGATGTAATCAAATCGTTGATTCCCGTCCCCAACATACAAATGCAAATAATAAACATCCGGTTTCAGGTAGAAATTTTCCATATCACATAGCACTGTATTTTCCCCCTGCCTTAATTCCAATAATTCATTGTTATATTTTGTAAAGGGTGTAAATAGCCGGTTACCATATTTGTCGTTAATTCCAAACGCAACATGAACTTTTCTCCTGTCAACATTGGAGAAAATATTGAGCTCAAAAGTGCACGCAAGACCCGGTTTTAAATTTTCACCGGAAGAGCTGTAATACCTAAAGCCTGAAAAATAAATCTCCTGGTCCTTCTTGATAAAAACATGGTTTTTTATACCGCTATTCAGGTATTCGTTAACTATAAATTCAGTATTTCCAAATCCGATATTCCTACCATTCGTCAACAACAGGGCTTTATTGCAAAGCTGACTTATCACTACTACATTATGACTTACAAAAAGAACAGTCCTTCCTTCACTTAAACTAACTTCCTCCATTTTACCTAAACATTTCTTTTGGAATTGAGTATCTCCAACAGCCAACACTTCATCTACAATTAAAATCTCTGGTTCCAAATGTGCTGCTACAGCGAATGCAAGTCTTATATACATACCACTGCTGTACCTTTTTACCGGAGTATCCAAAAATTTTGTCACTTCCGCAAAAGCTACAATTTCATCAAACCTACGTTTTATATCCCCCCTACTCATTCCCATTATGGCGCCGTTCAGATATATATTTTCTCTCCCAGTTAATTCTGGGTGAAAACCGGTTCCTACCTCCAGTAAACTAGCTACTCTTCCTTTTATATGGATACGTCCAAAAGTAGGATCCGAAATACGGCTTAGTATTTTTAGCAATGTACTTTTACCTGCTCCATTTCGACCTATAATACCAACCCGATCACCTGCGCAAATATTGAATGTTATATCACTAAGCGCCCAGAAAGACTCTTTGGCTTTATGCGACGGAGTTCCAGATAAATGCTTAGAAAATGAAAATAATTTGCGCATTTTATTTGTTACCGTATCTCGGAGTGTTGTGTAGCTTTCTTCTGCTTCATGCGAAATGATAAATCGCTTAGAAATATTTCTCAACTCTTAATTATCGACGATTCCATAAATTAAATATTATCTGCAAAAGTTTTTTCGGTTTTCCGAAAATAATAGATGCCCAACCAAAGAAATAGTAGTGAAACTGCAATTGAAATTAGAAAACCTGGCATGTATAACGGTTCTTTCAGTATACTCCAACGAAATCCATCAATTACACCAACCATTGGATTCAATGCATAGAGCAGCCTCCATTTTTCAGGTATAATACTACTATTAAATCCAACAGGCGTTACGTATAAGCCAAATTGTATAATAAATGGAATAATATAACGAAAATCACGATATTTTACATTCAATGCTGTAATATATAGTCCAACTCCAAATGCAGAAATAAGTGCGATAAGAATAAATATTGGCAAAAATAAAATGGTCAATGGAGGTACAAACCGGTAAATAAAAAACATCACAATTAATATCCCAAATGATATTAATAAATCTACCAAGCTCGTAATTATAGAGCTTGCAGGTATGATCATTCGGGGGAAATATACCTTTGTTATCAGATTGGAATTGCCCACAAGACTATTGCTGGATTCGCTCAATGAATTAGCGAAGAATTGCCATGGTAACATGCCTGCAAAAACCATTATGTGCGTATGGTGCAATCCCGGGTGAAGATAATTTGGCCAATCGGCTGAATATTATTGTAAATATGATTGTAGTTAATACTGGACGTATTATACTCCATGTAGCACCAATAACAGTTTGCTTATAACGTACTTTAATATCCCGCCACTCAGAATATAGAATAGTTCGCGAAATCTCCAGAGATCTTTCCAATAAGCTTTATCCGAATGGCCAGCTTCTATAATTAATTCAGGTGCTTCTATCTTTGATCTGCCAGGACTTTTACCAATAATTCCAATTTTCTTAAGTTTAGTTTTTATCCAAACCATTTCCCCCACCACCTGCCAACCTGTTTATGGAGAGGCACCATTTTCTTTTTTGCTGGTTTTTCAAAATACCCAGATTCAATACCATAGCCATATCCGCCGTAATAACCGTAACCTCCATAATAACCACTGTAATAGCCACCTTCAAGTTTAACGTCGTTCAGTATCAGGCTTAATCCAGGTAATTTTTTTTCCTGATACAAGTCCTCAACCAAACGTAGAATTTTACGATAGGTATGGCCCATTCTGACTACAAATAATGTGCAATCCGCATATTTACCCAAGGATATGGAATCACTGACCAGTCCAACAGGAGCCGTATCCATGATGATCACATCAAAATTTTCCCGAACTTCCTGCATCAAGTCATCCAATTTGGGATCAAGCAGCAGTTCCGCAGGATTCGGCGGAATGGGTCCGCAGGGGATTACATATAATGTATCGAAGCCAGGTACCTGCATGACGATATCACTAAACTTCGCACGTCCGATGATATAATTCGTGACACCCATTTTACGTTTCATACCCAAGGCTTCCATGACCTTTGGTTTGCGGATATCAAATTCCATGATCACTGTTTTCTTTCCACTCAACGCGAGCACCGATCCCATATTGATACTCACAAAAGATTTGCCTTCACCGCTGAAGGAAGAAGTCACCAGGATGGAAGGGTTTTCTTTTTTAACCGTCATGTACTTGAGGTTACTTCTAAGAATGCGAAACTGTTCTGCAACGAAGCGCCGGCTGTTTCTTAATACAACCAGGGATGATTCATCATCCGAATGACCAATTTCTCCAAGTATAGGCGCTTGGGTTCGCTTTTCTACGTCAATCCGGTTATTTACCTTATCCCTCAATAATTCCCTTATCGCGATTGCACCGACCGGAATCAATAAACCAAAAATAAGGTAGGAACTGTAAATCTTACCCTTATTCGGGCTGATCGGATTTACTGAGGCAAGTGCTGGTTCAACCACGGTGGAATTAGATATGGTGGAGGCAGAAGAAATGGATGTTTCGAATTTCTTTTGAAGAAGGAAAGAGTATAAATCTTCCAGTATTTTTTGTCTTCTTGCCACATTACCTAATTGTAGTGTTTTCCCAGGCATCGATCGCAATTTACCCACTACATTTTCATTTTGTTCCAACATTTTATTTCTCGCAATCGCGTATCCATTCTTGACATTATTCAGTGCTTCAGACATGTCCCTACGGATTTTTTCCAAGGAAGAATCATAAGCTTGAATCAATGGATTATTCTGGGCTAGTAGTTTTTAGATTATTATCCCTTTCCAACTGCATCTTATTATATTCACTTATCCTGGATGCCAAAGCAGGGTCTTCAATGCCCATATTGATCGGAACCAGTTCATGAACCTTTGCCGGATCGTTAATGTATTTCTGACGGTAAATTGGCTACGGTAATTTTAACATCCATCTCATCTATATCAGACTGACCCTGTTCTGCGTTATCCAAATAAATTTTGGATTGACCCTCCACGTCAAACATTTCATTGGTTACCCGGAAATTCCGAACCCTGCCTTCCAGATCACTGAGTTGAACTTCCAGTGTATCCAGGTTCTTTTTTATGAAATTCAGGCTGTTAATTGAAATCCTGTTTTTGTCTTCAATATTAAGCGAATCATACACGTCCATCAGGGCATTTAAGAAAGCTCTGCCTAGTTCAGGGTTCTCCGTTTGAAAAGACAGATCCAGGATGGTAGATTGTTCATTTGATTGTATAATCTTGATTGAGTCCCAAATATGAATTGGCGACTGAAGCCGCAGACTGATGTGAAAAATAAAAAACGGGCGTTGAAAATATTTTGAGATTTACACTGGGATCACGCACCAATACAATTTTGTTTCCCTTCAGGTTCAAGTATTTCTCCGAATTCATGTGTGCTCGTTTCTTTGTCGATTCTAAACTGTTGCTCATTCACAATTGTAATCTGCAATCCAAAATTTTCTGTCTGGATCACCCCATTAATGATTTCCAGGCTGAAGGGGACTCGGGGTATAACAAACTGGTTCTTACTTTGCCAATATTATAATATCGGGTACCGAGGTGAATATTACTAATTACCCTTTGCAGAACAGGACGTGATGTTAGAATCCTGATCTCATTCGCTCAGGTTCTCTGATCCGGGCGCCATCATCAGCGCGTCAAAGCGATCCCCTTTATTTCCAGCAGATGATTCCTGATTCTTAATCAACATGGCTGACTGTACCAGGTATATGGGTGTTGTATAACGGATATTAAGCCATG
>CAVTJH010000005.1:0-9760 GCA_963735015.1 uncultured Bacteroidota bacterium | reverse complement strand
ATCACTGAAAAGTTCGCGTTTTGAGAACTATTTTTCCTGCAATAATCATCGCGTGCCCAATATTCAAACAGCGATATATTTATTATTGCAGGGGTAAAATTTTATTAATGATGAATTACAGGTTGTACTGCCTTGTTTTGAATCTTGAAATTTTTTATCTGCGTACTGTCAATATATTTGTTTATTATTTGTTGTTTCATCAGCTCTCTTTTATCTCTTTCAGGGTCATCGGCATGCATTGTTTTGTCAGCAGGGGTCAGGCTCATTTTTGTATAGGTATTAAAATGCGCCGATTTTGATGGAATGCTTATTTGATTTGTTCCGGCATCCACTTTTTTTATGATGCCACGCTGAACCAATTGAGTTATTTGTTTTGCTAAGGTATCCTGCTTGGCTTTTGAAAGTGCAACCAGCTTATTACGCAATTGTTCCTGATCCGGAGTTTCGACTTCATTTGTTTCCATTTTTGTAATCTTGCTCCATTCCATTTGTTTTACACCATGTGACTGCCCGTAATTTGGCAACCTGTCAAAAGCCAGATCTCCCACAAACCAACTCTTATCCGCCGGACTGTTTAAATGAAAAGTCAGCAATGCCCCGTCAGGTAAATATTCCACCCCCCATCCCATTTGGTTAAACTTTGCATCACCGGGTTTATAAACATTTGCAGCGGTCATTTTCCCTGCACCCGGAATTTTTACTTTTACATAGTCATAGAATAAATATTCCTGCCCGCTGCTGCAAAATCCTTCATCACCAAAATTGCGAACAAAAAAATGGTAAACCAGATTATTGCTGGTCGCGGCTACCGGCAAAAAATTATCGAAATTAACCACCTGTTGTTGCAAAAACATGGCATACACCGGGTGCAATTCACACGGATTATCGTGCTGTCCGTCAATATTTAAAAGCCCGATAACGATCCCTGAGTCATTATCCATATGTGCTTTCGCTTCATTGTCACTCACATCCACTTCATTGTGATGAAACATATTCCACCAGGTGCCGGTTCCATCCCAATTGTCCACGGTTTCTTCACTATTAAATTCCCAGTGAATGTAATCCCTGGCAGTTGTATAGATTGCCCTGTCTGACCTTGTGATCATTCCATAATAATCATCATCATCATACACTGAATTGCTGTGTCCTTCCCATCCCACCTGTCCCTGGTAGGTGATGGGCATAAAATTATAATGTGTGCCACACCAAAAGCCTGAGTTTCTCCAAATGGGATAATCGTCTGTTAAGTTTTTAAAATCAGGGCTTTGACCAGAGTTTACCTGTTTTCCCCATTTCGGGTTTAAAGGAAATCCATTATCATCTAATTCTGTAGCTACCACATCAAAGTCTCTGAAGGCAGTTGGTGGGGCGACTATTGTATTGTGCGTAATCACAATCGTGACCCAGGCATTGCCGACTCCCTTACATTGATTTTCGGTTCCGTCATCATGTCCCCAATATCCATTATCACTATAGTTGTCATCTGCATACCCGAGTATAAGATAGGAACTCGCATCCGGGGTCAGCGTAAAATTGAGTTTTCGGTTGAGGAATTGTTCCATCCTGACCAGTCCGAAAGTAACTCCCGGAATTTGGAGTTTTGCAAAGTAGTAATATGCATTCCCGTCCCCTGAAGGGTTTACATATCTTTTCCATGTTTTGCCTGATCCTCCGGTTTGCGCACATCCGCCGGCAGTAACGACTATTTCATCATTTTTTTGAAACCTTATCTGAGTAAAAGGCTCTGAAGGTCTTTTAACGTCCGGTTCATTTATTGTCCATGTAATTGTATTGCCATTGTTTGAGGTAACACTGCTCACTTTTTCCTGTGAGAATAATGATTGAGTTGCCAGCAATGCGGCAATGAAAAAAAAGATGGTTTCATAACAGAAAGTGATTTTCCCATACAAAATTATTTTGCATTGTTAAAAAATACTATCCGTGAACCCAATAAAAGTTACTGAATATTTTAATATCATGAATATTTTATTAAAGCAGCTCAGTAATCTGCTGATTATTAAGATCGAAAAAAAATCGTCTAATGGTTTTCACTTATGCAATTGATTTTCATTTTGAGGCAAAATTTAGTGGGATCAATAATTTGAGGGAAAGATTTCTTCCCATATTATCGAAAAAGCAAACAGCTCGAACTCATCCGCCAGTTAGGAGAATAACCAGTCATTCATCATTGTCAATTTATGGAGTTCGTATGGGATTGGCCTGTTGGGGAATAATATCAATTTTATAGGTAATTTCAAAAAGATTCGCTTTGATTTGAAGGTGCGGCGGTTGCGGTTGACCCGGTACTACATTTTGAATTGAAGAGTTATCGGGTAATTGATACCCAAGTACCGTTTGTGTTACACCATTTATTATGGGCGATGGGCTACCGGTTATTTTTATGCTGCCCAATACCTGTCCGCCATAGCCATTCGTACAAACGAGGTTAAATAAATATTGATCACTAAGCGTCCCCCTCCATGTACCGGTAATATTTTGCAGATCACTGGATTGTCCTTTTACCAGTTCCGGGATCAGTTGTGATTTATCCTGACCGGCAGCAGAAAGGGTAAGATATACCTGCTCTTCATTAAAATGTGGAGGGATGGGAACCGGATCCGTATATAAACGTTGATTAAATGAATTAAGAAACCGGTAACTGTTATCCTGTAATCTTTTAATTTTTTGTATCGTGATCAATAGATTTTCTTGTAAATCTGATACGGTTTGTTTTTCTACACGCAGCCGTAAATTACCCTCATTGGAATGATATGTTTCCCCCGACTGTTTTACCCCGATAGGCCCTGCAATAGTAGATTTAATCAGGAGAAAACCCCTGATTACCGAAGAATCATAGAGAACATTTTTATTATTCGAACGAATAAAACCTATGTTCCCGAAATCAATATTGACCAATTCTTTGGTCGTGGCTGCACCCTCGTAAACTTTGACCAGGGTATCTTTTCCATAGATCAAATAATGTACTTTGCCATCATCTTTGGCTGGTTCAACACCTAAATCAGAAGTAGGCTCAATCCAATATGTTATCCTATCCTTGCGTTTCAGATTTATTTCAAAAGCCACTGCGAAAATTCCGTCCATCGGAGTTTTCGACCAGGGTTTAAACTCGCCGCCTGAAGGAATTGAATAATAATCTTCCCGATCATCGAAACGCCCGGAGTTGTCTACAAAGAAATTTAAACTATAAGAAGTATTGTTTTTACCTACTGCATGGTCCTTATACCAAAATTGATCGACGGGATGAATTTCATTATTGTTGGCATGGGTGAAACAACATTCTGTGACATCATACTGTTCGATCACCCAGGCTCCATACATACAAACGTCAGATTCCAACACATTAGCAGGATTCGGATAGCGATCCCGATAAGCGTCATGTATATTTACTTCTCCCTCCATGATATTCCAGGCACTTGAAAAATCCGAGTTCCAGAGATATTTGTTCAGGGTTAAATTCGGGTTAGCGGGGTCGACAGTAAGTACAATTTCCAAATCATTATCCTGGCCAACAACGGGGAAGGGATCATGAAAATCATAACTTCGCAGGCTGCCGCAAAATGTCATTTTGTAATCGTTCACTGGAATAAAATTGGTGGGTGTAGCACTCCCATCCGCATTTGAATTTTTACCGAGTATTTTTTCAAAGGCAGTGTAGTCATTACCGATGATATCGTGCTGGGAGATTGCCTTTTCATATGTGCCGTCAAATAACATGGGTTTTAACTGATCCACAGTAAAAACCTGCCAATTTGAGTTGGTCTGGTGGTCCCTCACAACCATTTTTTTAATAGTCGTTTGACCACACAATATTCCAATGGATAAAAGATAAATGGTCAGCGTAAAAATTGATTTTTTCATTTCGGTTTAATTTTATTTTGGAATTAAAAGAAATAAATATCAGCCGGTTGTTGTAGACCGGACAGCGCTTATTGTGTCTGTGTCGGAACTTGAAATACCGGAATGAGCTGGCTAATGCCCGCGTACACCAGTTCGCAGATTTTCGCATGTCCCTCAGGGTTAGGATGAATCATGCCGTTCCAGTCGCCCTGGATCAGGCAGGATTCTTCCGGCGAAACAAACCAACTGTCGGAAGTATATTCCCGGAAAAAGCCATGCCCGGTAAAAGCCGTGACGACCCCGTCAATATAGGTCCATCCATAGCGGGCAGCGGCGGCTTTTTGATAATCGGTGACCCGGAACGCAAATTGGTCGATGAGCTTAATATCCTGGTATTCTACTGCGAACAATAATCCGTCGTCAGTTGAGCGAACCTGGTTTTGGCCGTCCCGGAAAATATTAGCCGGTACCTGGATCAGCAGGACATGTTTGATATTGAGTGTGTGACTGAATTTGTCGTTTAATAATCCGAATTTATCCGGAATCTGGTTGATGGCTGCCAGGGCACGATAATATACCTGGCTTTCCTGGAACCCGGGTGGCGTGGGATCTGCTGCTTCTGCGAGGATCGCCCCTACACCGTCCGTACCTCCACCGACATCGTTGATTCCGATAGAGAGTAGTAAAAAATCGATGGGTCGGTTGCCAACATAGGATTTTACTTCATCGACCTGCCCATGATTTTGCCATTCACAATGTTGGGGAAATAAAAGGCCCTGGTCAATTTTGGCGCCCGAAGTCGCAACAGTAAGCAGGGTTACAGAACTGTGGGGATCACTCATTTCCAGGCGTTCAGCAGCCAGAGCGGCGCCGGACCCAAAGGACCTGTGAGCCTCAGGTTCAAGCCAGATGGCAGGGATATTCATGTCCAGTGCATCCCCGGTAATTTTATTGGTGATTGTAGTAATGACCTCGTGTTTGCACCAACAGGCATCGTCTGATTCTCCGGGAATATCAGGGTTACCTTCACCAGAATTAAAGGAGTCTCCCATCACGACTACGAGGTAATCCACTAGGGTAATAAACTGGTGTATGGTCTCAACGGTTGTCGTATCGCGGCTATTGGCGTGTTTCTTCACCACAGTGACCTTGTAAAGACCCAGGGAAGGGAATTGAGTAATGGAATCATAGGTCAGGGGAAGTGTTGGTGGATTGCCAGTGACCGGACCAGATCCTCCATCATTCATTTTGCGACGCATCATCGCAGTGTTACGCGGAAAAGGCGCTCTTACACCTTCAGGTTTTTTGCTGGGGAGGACTGCGCGGATCCCGTCACGGGTGGTGGTAATGGTTACAGCATATTGAAAATGCTGGCCGAACGCATCACTGATTCCCTCAAAGGTCCAGGTATATTGAAAAGAAGCGATACGGGCGCCGCTTGCTTGGATATTATTATTGGGAATTGTGAATTCCACATTCCAGCCAGGCGGATTTACATAATCAGTAAGGTATTGGTGACCGAGCCGGTCGTAACCCATGATATATCGGCTGCCCTGGTCATAGGCATGTGCAGGATCAAAATGATCATACATACGCCATTGAAAAGTTAAATTATCAAACGAGGTATTCAGATCACTGCCAATTAGGGTGCCTGCATTTGGACTTAAGTTTTCGGGACCGGTTGCGGCAAGTCTACTTTGCGCCGATAAAGACGACCAGATAAATAGCAGGAGGAAAAGGGGGAAAAATTTCATGGAAGTTTACTTTAGTGATGACATATTTCATACAACTCAAATCTACCGGCAGCGTCCGAGGCACCCTAATCGAATGCTGCCACCGTTGAAACAAATTTTAGTAGTTATCAGCGTTAATTAACCTGCTTAACGGAAATATTAGTAATTATTGCCATTAACCTGAACTCAGGTCACCGGATTTAGTAAGATTCAATAAACATAGTAACTTGAACACAAAAGAAACTTCATCAAGAATTTTTCATTCAGGTGTGCAATCACTTATCAATTATATATTACTTGGTATTTGAAATTTTATTCTTTGTTTTTTTTATGAGAAGATATTTGGATAATATTTTAAGTGTTTCTTGCTCATCTTTTTTATATGTAATAGGTGCAGACATAACTTTTACATAATCCTTATTGATTATAACCGGAATCTGCGAGTGTCTTTGATTTGCAACAGCAACTGAAGTACTTACTGCAGGAGAAACTAATAATGATTTATGGTTAGGTGTAGCTCCGTTGAGTTCGTCATGCAGTTGTTTCCTGACTTCTGGCGATAATGAACCTATCCTTTTTTCTAATATCTCCTCAGGGCTGAGTATATTTTTATGCAAAGTAGCAACCGAATCATTATGGAGATGCTCCATTAACGGAGTTGCATGTGTGTTTAACAATACCACGGGCACTTTTCTGCTAAAAGTCAGGTCACCTTCGAACCAGCTTTCCTGATCAGGATTCTTAAGATGAAATGTAAGCAGCACTCCATCGTCTAAAGGGGAAGATATCCAGCTCATTCCGCTAACATCGTTATTATTGGATGCGCCTTCATAAACGATGTTATTCATTAAAGTATTGGCATTAGGTATTTTTATTTGTATTGTATTTAAATCTAAATATTGTTTGTGTTCACTGCAATAACCTTCATCGCCCCAGTTCCTCACAAAAAAATGATACGTATCAGTATTTCCGGTTGGGTCTTTTACAAAAAAAACAAATGCGGGATGCAGCTCAAAATGGGGGCCGTGCTGTGCATCTATGCCCAATAACCCGATAACAAAGGCACTCTTATTTTTTATTTTATCCGCAGCAGCAGCATCTGATTTGTCCACTCCGTTATGGCGAAAGTCTTCCCACCAGGTTGTTGTGCCAAAATCATTATCTACCGTTTCGTCAGAATCAAATTCTATTAAAACCTGCTGATTGTCGCTTGTGTAACAGGCTTTATCCTCATCACTATGGATATTAAAATTATAATCGTCATCGTCGCTGCTGTGAGAGTCCCATGTCACTGTACCTTGATAAGCTACAGGCATGAAATTAATATGGTCTCCCGGATAGCCGCTCCTGTCTCCCAAATGCGGATCAATGAATCCATCAAATGCGCCGACAAAGAGAGCTGCAAAAAAATCTATAGCGTCTCTTGAAGAGTTAGAACATATATCATTGCTTTCAATGGTCACAGGAAACGAGGTAGAATTGGGAAAGAAATTATCTCCTTTGCCATCAAGTGAAGGCAGGAAATCATTGCCGTGCAATGCCTGTGCGCCAAAATGCGGATTGAGAGGCAGCGAATTAACATCCCAGTCTGTGGCAACAATATCAAAATCTTTAAAATTTTGCGGCTGAGGCGGTGGTGGCGTACTTTGATGTGTAATCGAAATGCTTAGCCACGCATCCCCGATATTTTTGCATTGATTTTCTGTGCCGTCATCATGTCCGGTATAACCATTATCAGAATAATTATCATCTTGGTATCCTAATGTTAAAAATAAATTCTTAAGATTAGGATTATTGGGAATAAAGAAGGTTTTGTTTACAAAATTCCCTATTCTTTCCAGCCCTAGTGTAATTCCCGGTATGGATATTAATCCGGAATACAGCCTGTCGCTATTCGGGCCGCTTGGATTGACATATCTTTTCCAGGTTTTGCCAGGACCGCCTGTTTGAGCGCATCCGCCTGCGCTTATAAAAATTTTATCATTGGGGGCAAATATAATTTGAGAAAAAGTTTCAGATGCCGATGTTACGTTAGGTTCAGAAATTGTCCAAACAGTGGTATTGCCGATTATGGTTGATTGCACTTTTTCCTGCGAAAATGCTATTTGCGTTGAAAATAAAAATAAAAGATCCAAAATAAAGTAAGATATATATTTCATTTTGAGTTAATTCGCGGTGAGGTGGTAAGAATCTTTCAGAATACGAAATGATCATTGTGTATTCTTTCGGTTTTCCCTACTTCAAATTCAATAATATTAAATTTTTATTCCGGCTCAACAATCGGATCCGGAAAGTTTTATAGTGGCGGGTGCAATATTCTTTTACACTATCTGGGTGCACCGCCGCCGTTCACCTGCGACTCACGGCCAAACTGGATATAGTATACGTCAAAAATATATTTTGTGGAGGATCCTACATTTTTGATCACCGCATATCCGGAAGCATCCCACAGGTTGGGACTCGGATTGTCCCTTCGGCATGCAACATAATCTCCCCATCTGGTAATCGCCGTATCACTCAGCTCAGGATACCATACAATGAAGTCCCCCCAGATACCCACCGCGTGATTGCCCCAGTTCTGTTTACCGCCCCAGGCGATCGACATGCCGAGTTCACCTGCCGCGTTGGTGGAAAAAGCTGGAAACGCAAAGGCGTAATCATTATTCCAGATCTGCACCTGTTGCTGCAGAGAAAAGTTGGTGATGTCGACCTGAGTCATCTGAATTTGCGCATTGGGAAATCCGCCGCCAGCCGACGCGGTCCATCCAAACCAAACAGAGTTACTTGCGCGGGCGGCGCCCAGCACGGCATTACCCGGGAAGCTGGTACCAAGAAAGTTCAGCCAGTCTGTGGTGCCGTCTTTGGCAATGGAAGAAATAATTCCGTTCGGCCAGCTGTTGATGGCGACATCATGCCAGTAATATTTTCCATCTCCCTCCGTTATTGAAAAAACACGGAGTGTGCTGTTATCCTTATGGCCCGCCCAGAAGATTTCATTCCCCGTATTCTGGCACAGGTGTCCGCCATAACAGGTACTACCGTCGGAGGGACTGGTAAAATCAATACCGAGCGACTGGCCATTTTGAATTTGTGACAGGGGAATTCGTGCAACGAAGGATCCGTTGCTGACATCGTCAATTTTAAAATATAAATTATTATCTCCCACCGACAGATCAGGATAGTCCATTGTTCCTGTTCCCAAATTAAAAGTGGAAGAAAGCAGGTCCCAGTAAGTCCAGGAAGTCCCTCCGTTGTTGATTATATCCTGTGGGCTGGCGGAAGCTATGCGCACACGGTTTATTCCGGAAAGACAACTGCCTCCAGTATTGGCCGCAGCCCCGCAAAACTGCATGAGCCAGATAAAACGATCGATGGAAGGAACATATTGAATCACCTGGTCGCAACAGAGTCCCGCATCCAGGAAATTACCCGCTGCATCTTTGGATGGTGTGCTCGGAAAAAATGTTGTGGGATCAAGGACCGTATAGTTCGTCCCTCCGTTTGTCGAGAGAACTGCTTCTGTATTGTAGGTATACAGAATAACATTTCCGCTTCTGGCACCACTGGGGTCCGGTGGAATTTTAAAAGAGCCAATTAAATTTCCGAACTGATTGTACTGCTTAAAGACGACCGGATCACCGCCCGCTCCCGGCGGATACTGACCGGCGTTTTTTTTAATCTGCTGCAATTTAAAATTGTTATTGGTGGGCGACATGCTGCCGCGAGCAGGTCCTGTCGGTACTTTAAATGCCGGCCTGTTGTTGCTTTCATTTTCTTTCGGCGTTTCGAAATGCGGGTATCTGGTTTTCCCGGTCTGATTCGGTGGCACCTGTGCGTGAATCAGTGTATCCGAAAATCCTGTCGTTGCAATAGGTTTTTGCGGAAGGCAACTATGACAACGGAAAAGCCAGATCGTGAAAGCGATAATAAAAAGAATGAGAAAGATAATCAGCAGACGGATTAAAACAGAAAGTGATTTTCCCATACAAATTTTTTTGTATTGTTAAAAAATACTATCCGTGAACCCAATAAAAGTTACTGAATATTTTAATATCGTGCATATTTTATTAAAGCATCCGGGTAACGGGCTGATTATTAAGATCGAAAAAAAATCGTCTAATGGTTTACCCTTATAAAATTTAGTGGAATCAATAATTTCAGGGAAAGGT
>CAVTJH010000004.1:0-1190906 GCA_963735015.1 uncultured Bacteroidota bacterium | reverse complement strand
CTTGTAAACCGCACCCGTATTATATTTGATAATTTTTAAAAAGTACGGTCACCGAATTTTACACCTAAACTGTAAGTAATCTAAATAATATTCAAAATTAATCAAATTGCGAATGGAATCTTTCCAGTTTATAGTGATCTAGGCAAAATCGCAGGTTAAAAACAATAACTTATTAAGGTGACTTAGTTTTGATCAAAAAACCGAACTTTTTATCAGAAATGTTATAGTTACTCTTTAGTTGCTTTTTGTCAATTAACCTTAACTCTATAAAATTTGTATCATTCACATTGAAAAGATCGCTCTCATAATTTTCAGTAAGAGTCTTTCCATTTAAAATATAAATCACTTCCTTTTCGGTTTCTAGATCGGGTACATTTTTCAAATATTCTGTAGATTTTGATTTGAAATAAGACCAGTAGCTTCGACGAGCGAATGACTTTGTAGTGATAAATATTGCACCATTTTTAGCCTCTTTGCCAGCAATTTTTATAGCGCTACTGTCTTTATATACAGTTATAAATGCTACGTCAGAAGGTTTATAAGCTTCCTCTAAGTATGCCTGATTTGTCCGTATGCTATCAACAAAATACATTGGCTCGTCTGGCGCGAATAAATCAAATGATTTGGATTTGTGAGAAATACCATAACATGACATCACAAGGTCTATGCCTTCAATAGGCTTTTGTAAATAATATGCTTTATCAATTGGATATTGTGGTAGTTTCTTTCTATCAATTTTTACAAAAAAGGAAAGTGTATCATTGCTTAAGTTCCAATAGTCGGAACAGCCACGCGAACCCCATTTGTCGAATTTTGGATATAAATTTAATACATCCTTTGCCACCATCGTTCTAACATTAATTATAGTTCCATCGGGAAGTCTTCCTACAAAATCCTTTGTTAATCTAATTTTACTGATAAAATTATCGTCATCTTTTTGGAAAATCATGCCAGGGAATTTCCCTGAATAATATCCCTTTCGATTTTCAAATCTAGAATCTTGTATAAATCCATCGTTACAAATATCCATTTCTTCAACGTTAATTTCTTTTAGGTTGCCATCTATCGACTTCAAGTCAGTAAACGTTGTTTTGCAAAGACAAAATCCAGAGATACTTAATTTATTTTCAAGAGAAGAATCAAGTTGAGCTGAAGATCTTAAGCATGGTAGTAGAAGTAAAATCATTAATTTGTATCGCATGTCTTTGGGGTTATTGCTGCTGACATTTTCAGCTTTGATTTGTGGCAACATTAGAGTTCCGGTTCAAAGGTCAGGCATTTCCACTGAATAGTTCTTTATCCCGCAAGTAAGGGCATAGTCGAAGAATCGCTTTGAATTATCGCTGAAGCCATTGTGCTGAACCGCTACCATTGATAACAGACTACAAATTCCCCCCGGTTAGCCAGAGTCCGATCCAGACGCTGATTTTCCGGAGTCGACAGAAAAGTTTGTAGAATCTTTGATGAATCATATAAAGCATGGTGCTTGAAAAATCAAAGACCAAGGTTTTTGTATTCGTTCTACGATTTCAAGATCTTTAAAAATTTCGCCAACATTTATTCGTACTGAAGGCGCGTCCGATGTGTTCTATAGTTGAATGCGGATCTTTTTCTTTTTCTTAACTTTAAATAGACAGGTAGTTAGTAATTTAAAATTAAGCCGATGCTAAGAAGTTATTTTAAGATTGCCTGGAGAAATATTACAAAACATAAAGTTATCAGTCTGATCAATGTTTTAGGTCTCACCATAGGAATATGTGGTTTTCTGGTAATTTCGCTGATCGTTCACTATGATCTAAGCTTTGATAATTTTCACCCGGATAAAGAAAGGATTTATCGCATAGTAGGTGACCTGAAGACAGCATCCGGTGAGGATATTGATATTAATAGGGCTCCTTACTCATTGCAATTGACACTTCAACACGATGTTCCCGGCATAGACAAAATCGCAGGCTTTTATCCCATTAACGCAAAAATAGTCGTCCTAAATTCTCAGGGGCAGATTAGAAATTTTAACGGAGATCCTGGGGATGGCAGTTGGTGGACTTCTGTAATAGTTGCCAACCAAAATTATTTCACCATTTTTAAATATGACTGGCTGGCTGGCAATGAAGAAACTGCACTGAATAAACCGCATAAATTGGTGATTTCTGTAAAGAAAGCCCGGCAGTATTTTGGCGATATTCCATATGATAAAATACTTGGCAGGGAAATTTTATATAATGACTCCGTAAGAGTTCAGATATCAGGTATTGTCAAAGACTGGAATGACAATACGGACTTACCGTTTACGGATTTTATTTCACTTGGTACATTCTATCAGTGGGGAGACTTGAAAAACCCGTATCCCTGGACTTTTGTAAAGCTTTCAAAAGGGGTGGCGTATTCTTCTGTCAACACCAAACTCGACCTGTACACTAAAATGAATCTTAATAAGGATCCTTTACTTAAGAAAACCATGTACCTGCAGCCATTGTCGGATATGCACTTCAACTCCCATTTTTATGAAGATGGTTTCCGCAAAGCGCATTTGCCAACCATTTATGGTCTGATGGCTATTGCGTCCTTTATCTTGGCGATTGGAATAATTAATTTCATCAATTTATCCACGGCGTTATCTATTGGACGCGCAAAGGAAATGGGTGTGCGTAAGATTTTGGGTAGCGATAGGGCGAATTTAATTTTCCAGTTCTTAACGGAGACTTTTATACTGACATTTTTTGCAACCCTGATTGCGGGACTTTCGGTGAAACCTACCCTGACCATTTTTCATGACTACATTCCGCCAAGACTAAGATTTAATCCTTTTTATCCTTCTGCATTCTTCTTTTTATTTTCATTAATGCTTGTTACCACGCTGCTAAGCGGCATTTATCCTGCCAGGGTTTTATCTTCTTATTCCTCAATATTAAGCCTGAAAGGCATTGGGTTGACGAAGGCAAATGAAAGAACGAATTTTCGGAAGGGGTTAATAGTTTTCCAGTTTACCCTGTCTCTGATTTTTATCATTGCGGTGATTGTTATCAAGAGTCAGCTTCAATTTATCCGGAATAAGGATCTGGGTTATAATACAGATGCAATCATCACGATTAAGACCCCGTGGCGTGACAGCCTTAGCAAAGTAAATGTGCTTGCAGAGAAAATAAAACGAATGCCTGCGGTTCAAAAAATCGCGCTGGAAGCGTTTCCGCCAATTGGTCCGGCCGGCGATCTGCTGGATATACAATACAACGGAAGAAAAGATATATCTCTAATGGTCGGAATGGATGAAGGAAATGAAAATTTCATTCCTGTATATCAAATGAAACTATTGGCAGGAAGGAATCTGCGACCCGCAGATAGTTTGAATGAACTGGTGTTGAATGAATCGCTGTCCCGACAACTTGGTTTTACCAATCCCCGTGAAGCAATCGGGAAATTTGTAACTTCTGATCATAAGCAGATCCCCATAGTTGGAGTGGTTGCAGACTATCATACAAAAACATTACATGAATTGATCACACCTGTTTGTATAGGCAACATAGCCGACGATCAAAGGGAAATCGTACTTAAACTCTCAACAAAGGGAAAGCAATTCAACCAATTAAAAGAAACACTGGCCAGTGTACAAACATTATGGAATGAAGTTTATCCGGGAATTCCGTTTGAATATAGTTTTCTGGATGAATCCATTGCCAGCATGTATGCAAAAGAGCAAAAAACTTCCACCTTAATGAATATTGCCACGGTAGTAGCAGTTTTTATTTCCTGTATGGGACTATTCGGCCTCATCCTATTTAGCACAGAAAAAAGAACGAGAGAAATAGGAATTCGAAAAATTCTGGGAGCCAGTGTGCTAGGAGTTGTTTTTCTTCTCTCAAAGGATTTTATGAAGCTGATATTTATAGCCATTCTCATAGCTTCGCCTATCGTATATTATTTCATGCATTCATGGCTTCAGGATTATGCTTACAGAATTCAGATCACCTGGTGGATGTTTGGGATGGCATGGTTGTCGGCCTTATTAATTGCATTCTTGACAATCAGCTTCCAGGCAATCAAATCTGCCATGGCTAATCCGGTGAAGAGTTTAAGAACCGAATAGGTCTTTTTCTACTTGAAAGACAATTAAAATATTGTCCTTGAAAACAGAAGAAAATGCAAATTTAATTTGGTCTTCGTGTCCTGAAGAAAACAGATGCAATATATTTTTTACTATTCAGATTGATTTTAGGTTAAATCGGAGTTTGCGCTTTTGACATTGGCCTAAGCCTCAAAAACCGGAGTCGCGACGGTTTTAATCCCAGACTCATGCTGGGCAAGATCGTTTTTGTCCGGACAAAAACACATCTTGCAACTTTAAAACCCGTGTTTGAAAATGAGTCAATTATAAAGTCCTATTCTGTTTTAAAAATAATCGTTGATTATAAGTCTTTGTATTTTTTTATATGAATTCATTGATAATTATAAGAGTTTATACATACTTCGACAATCCTATAAATGATTGATCAATCATTATACGTCTTTATAATTTTCTGGTGGAAAAGCGTGATATCGGGATGGTGAAATTTTTATTATCATCAAGATCACTCCTGAACTAACTGGCCAACGCATTAGGGAAATCTGGCAGAAAAGGGGTTAAATAATATTGAATGCCAAATGAAAAATGTTAAGCATAGCTACTACAAGAAAATAAATCCAAATCCTATAAAAACTGAAAGAAGAATAATTTGGACATGAAAGTTCCAATCTTTCTCGTTTCGCTTTACTTTGAAGTCTATTTTACTTCCAGTTTTTCTTTTAACATTCGCATATCCTGACTTACCTTCAAATCCAGAATCTTCGCATAATGTTGCGTAGTCCGGAGACTCTTATGACCCAGCATTTTGGAAACAGTCTCAATAGGAACGCCATTAGAGAGCGTTATCGTCGTCGCAAAGGTATGCCGAGCAATATGAAAGGTCAATACCTTATCGATGCCCGATAGGTCTGCTATCTGCTTTAAATAGTCGTTCATCTTCTGGTTGCTCAGAACAGGCATCAACAGATCTTTATTAAGGCACACTGGATTGTCTTCATACCTGGTTAGGATTTCTAACGCGGCTGGAAGTAAAGGAATTTTTGAAGGCGTATCCGTCTTTTGCCGTGAAGTAAAAATCCATCGTTCGCCGTCGACTCCGATCACGATTTCAGATCGTTTTAATTTTTTGATATCGGCATAAGCAAGGCCGGTGTAACAACAGAAAAGGAAAATGTCACGGACCTGGCCACTTCTTTCTGTTGGGAATCGAACGGCAGCCATTTTTTCCAAATCCTCCTTTGACAGAATTTCCCGTACCACTTCTTTTTTTACCAGCTTAAATCCGACAAATGGATTTCGTACGATGAAACCACTCTGAATACAAAAGTTTACAATCTTCTTAAAGTTGCTCAGGTATTTGATAGTCGAATTCTGATTGCAGTTCCGGATTACTTTTAGCCAGAAAGCAAATTCATTGATGAAACTATAGTCTAGTTTTTTGACATCCATATCTTCCTTCCCGTATTTATAAAGCAGGAATTTTTTGGTATGGGCCAGCGTCGTTTCATACCGGATATAAGTCAATTGAGCATATTCTTTGCCGACCAGTAGTTTCATTTTCCGGTTATGTTCCAGAAAAACATCAACCAACATCACAGACTTCTCTTTAATGCCTAGCCATTTTTCGCGAAACGTCTCGATGTTCAACTCCTTCCCTTCTCTGAAAATTTCCTGTTCGTAGTTAAAGGCCCTGCTTCTAAAAGTCTCCATAAAACTGTTCAGTGTTTTTGCTTCTTCCGTGAATCCGTTTGCTCGTCCAATCTTGGCCAACCAGTTACTATAATCTATCTGTCGATTAATACTTACCTCGAACCTGGATCCATTAATCGTGATTCTCAAATAGATAGGCACTTTACCTTTTGCATTTTTGTAAGATTTTTTTACAAAAAATAATGCATTAATTGTTGCTCCCATTTCCGGTGTATTTAAATGATTAAAAATACTTTTTCACCTACCTGAAAACAAGATGTTCGTTTTTTGAACATGTTGATTTTGATTGTCTTGCAGCGGATTCGGTGATAGTCCCTTTAAAAAAACAACTATCACCGAATTTTACACCTCGACAATGCTATATTTTGGTGAAATCCGGTGGGTCATAAAAAGCAAAAAGCCCGTCCCGCGAGACGCGGGACGAGCTTTCAAACATATTCAATACACTAAAAAGTGGAGGTGAGGAGAATCGAACTCCTGTCCAAACATATTCTTCAAAAGCTTTCTACATGTTTATTTGCTAATTGGTTTTCGAAGAAAGACCGGGTAGCAACAAACCAATCTTTCCCTTAGCTGAATAGTCTTAGGCTCAGATCACAGCCTTTCTGAGCAGCGTCCTCTTTTGTTTTTAGTCGGCGGTGCAGCTTGGTAACAGGCGAACCTGCCGCAGGGCCCAAATGACTACTTAATCACTGATTAGGCAGCCATGGCATACTGTGTATTGCCATTTGAGTTTTGAATATTCAGATTAACGTGCTAATTATCCAACGCACGACATGCTTATACTTTCAAAGATCTACGCTGTCAAAACCAGGCACCCCCGATAAATGAACCTGCAAATTTAATCAATTTATTTTAAACAGGGAAGATCGGGAGATCTGAAAACGGGAGCAGGCCAGAGAAAAGAGAATTGCTTTCAAGATGAAAATATTATCCGACCGGGAGACCAGATTTAATTGCAAAAAGATTTGTCTCAGCAAATATTTTATTGAATCAGATTGCAGGCGTTGAAGTTGAAAATCCGCGTCAACGAATTTCCAAACTCCCATACTCCCATACTCCCATACTTGCCCTATCTCCCTTTCCCCCACCCAAACCAGTCGTTCCCGTTCACATAGATAACAAGGGCCAGTATCAACACCATTCCGACCACCTGGGCATATTCCAATACTTTCTGACTGGGTTTACGTCCGGTGATCATTTCAAGCAGCGTGAAGAGCACATGGCCACCATCCAGGGCAGGAATTGGAAGTATATTCATGAATGCAAGGGCGATGGAGAAGAATGCAGTAATCGTCCAGAATGACTGCCAGTCCCACATGGACGGAAATACGGAGCCCATGGCTTTAAAACCACCGACGGTTTTGTATGCTTCCGTCTTTGGAGAAAATATTTTTTTGAATTGTCCTACATAGCTCTTTAATTTTTCACCCGCCAGCTTTACACCTGCAGGAAAGGATTCAAAAAAACCAAATTGCGTTTTTTCTATATGGATTAATCCAAGGCTGTCCAGCCTGTCTAACTCAAATCCTCCAAGCAATGCAAATCCAATTTTTCCATCCTGATTGACATTAGCGTACAATGTATCCGTTGCTCCTTTTCTTTCCACTGTCAGAGGCACACGTTCTCCTCTATGTGCGTAGAGAGCTTTCTTGAATTCTTCATAAAAAGGAGTTGAAATACCATCTACGGTGGTTATCTGGTCAAAACGCTTGAGGCCAGCTTTGTAAGCATTGGTGGAATCGGGAATCATATCTGCAATCACAGGAACTCTGGGAAGAAAGAAAAGAGATCCGTTTCTTTTTCTCTCTGCCAGCTTTCCAAGAATTGCGGTGGGTATATTAATAGACTGGTGAACATCATTTCGGATGATATCAACCTGACTTCCCCCGCCCATCAGAACTTTTTCCGGCAGTTCTTCAAAATAATTAATCTCCTGACCGTTGACAGAAAGTATTTTATCTCCATTCCTGAATCCGATATTATACATCAGACTATCTGTTACTTCCACACCATAGCTGAGACTCGAGATGGGTAATTTTTTCTGACCCCAGGTAAAAAGGATCATTGCATATATAAAGAATGCAAGCAGGATGTTCATCGTCACGCCGCCTACCATAATAATCAGACGCTGCCAGGCTGGTTTGCTTCTGAATTCCCAGGGTTGCGGCGGCTGACTCATTTGTTCCTTGTCCATGCTCTCATCCACCATTCCGGAAATTTTAACATATCCGCCCAGAGGGAGCCAGCCGATGCCGTAAACAGTATCACCGATTTTTTTCTTAACCAACGCAAACCAGGGATCAAAAAACAGGAAGAATTTCTCCACTCTGCATTTGAAAAGTTTGGACGGAAGGTAATGACCGAACTCATGTACGATTACAATCAGGGAGAGTGAGAGGACAAGTTGGGCGGCTTTGGTGCCAGCATTTGCCCAGTCGATCGCCAGCAATAGTGAGGTATTATTCATCTTACAAAGATCAGCTGCAGTCCGCGTTCACGTTGTGCTTGCCGGGAATTTTACAATTTTATTAAAGAAGCCGCGAAGTTACGCGCCTCGCCATCGCTTTCAAAATAATCTTCAAGTGTTGGCTGGTCCACAAAAGGGATTTTCTGTATCGTTTTTTCTATCAGATCTGTCATGTCCAGGAAGCCGATGCGGTTTTTTAAAAATGCATAAACGGCAATTTCATTGGCAGCGTTCAGCACACAGCCGGCATTTCCTCCCTTAGCCAGGGCGTCTTTCGCAAGCTGCAAATTGCGAAAGGTCTTAATATCAGGTTCTTCAAAAGACAATTTATCAGGTTTGTTAAAGGTATATCTCGGGATTTTATTCGGAAGTCTTAATGGGAACCCCAGCGCATATTGGATTGGAAGTTTCATATCAGGAAGTCCCATCTGTGCCTTGATACTTCCATCTTCAAACTGAACCATACTATGAATAATACTTTGGGAATGGATCACCACCTGGATTTGTTCGGGGAGCAGATTGAATAGCCATTTGGCTTCGATCATTTCGAGACCTTTGTTCATGAGTGTGGCAGAATCAATGGATATTTTAGCACCCATGGCCCAGTTCGGGTGCTGAAGAGCATGATCTCTTTTTACATTCACCAGAAAATTTGGTTTCTTCCCCAAAAACGGACCACCCGATGCGGTGAGAATAATTTTCTCAATGCGATTGCGCGTTTCACCAAGCAGACACTGGAAGATAGCTGAATGCTCTGAATCCACCGGGATAATAGGCGCCCGATTGTCAACCGCTTTTCGCATAACGATATCGCCGGCAACTACGAGTGTCTCCTTGTTAGCCAGTGCGATCGTTTTGCCCTTTTCGATGGCAGTGAGTGTCGGCATGAGTCCTGCAAAACCGACGATCGCAGCCATCATGACATCGTAACTGTCCATCGCAGCTACTTCAAGCAGCGCTTTCTCGCCTGCAAATACTTTTATCGACTGGTCAGAAAGTGCCTGTTTTACATTCAGATATTTGGATTCATCTGCAATAACAACAATATCCGGTTGGAATTTCAATGCCTGTTTAATCAGCAGATCGTCATTATGGTGTGCCGTTAGTATTTCAGCTGAAAATAATTCAGGATTAGCCGCAATTACATCCAGTGCCTGGGCTCCGACCGATCCGGTCGAACCAAAAATGGCGATCCTTTTCTTCTGCATATTAATCATCAGGACTTTCGCGTTGAAAGGTAAAACTAGTAGTTCCGGATGGAAGAACGGGAAGTTTAGTCCATGTATTTTTCCAGCGGCTCAGCAAAACTCCGGTCGTTACTCAATCTCGGCACTTTATTCTGGCCTCCTAGTTTGCCGATGGATTTCATATAGTCAATGAATCCGTTTTTCTTTACTGGATGTATTTGAAGAGGTTCAAGAATATTCCCGGAAATCAAATCATCATAATAAATATTTTTCGACCGCAGATTGCTGTCTACCTTACTTGCAAAGGCGCGCATATCGGCTGGCCGGTTTTCAAATTCCACAAACCATTCGTGGAATGATTTTCCATCTCCATGACCTTTTATAAATGGGGCAACGGTAAACTCGTTAATCTGGACGCCTTCCTCTTTGGCTGCTTTCATGAGACTGTATTCCACTTCTTCCCCGATTACGTGTTCGCCGAATGCAGAAATAAAATGTTTTATACGGCCGGTCACCACCAGGCGGTAAGGATCCGTAGTCACAAACCGTACGGTATCTCCGATATTATATCCCCATAAACCTGCATTGTTGTTTATGATGAGTGCATAATTGACTCCTGCTTTTACATCCTTTAAAGAAATGCGCGTGGGACTCTCATTAAATATTTCTTCTGCAGGAATGAATTCAAAAAATATTCCACTATTCGTATTGAGCATAAGCCCCTCCTCTTTCCTGCTGTCCTGGAATGCAAAGAATCCTTCCGAAGCGGGATATGTTTCAATAGTATCGACAGGTTTTCCAATGCTGTCGAGCAGGCGATCCCTGTAAGGTTCAAAATTTACACCGCCGTGTACAAGTACAGTGAAATTTGGAAACAGATCCTTGATGCGCTTTCCGGAAATGGTATTGAGCCGGTCGAAATACATCTGCATCCAGGGTGGAATACCACTGATCAGATTCATATCCTGTTTAATAGTTTCTTCCACAATTTTATCGAGTTTGATTTCCCATTCTTCGATACAATTGGTTTCATAACTGGGCAACTGATTAGTGCGCAGGTAATGAGGAATATGATGATTCACAATTCCGCTCAGTCTGCCTGTGGGTATATTGGCAATTCTTTCCAGTTCCGGTGAACCGGAAAGAAAAATCATTTTCCCATTGGCAAATGATGAATTCCCTGTCTCTGCCATATAACAGAGCAATGCATTTCGGGCGGTATTAATGTGATTTGAAATCGAATCTTTGGAAATGGGAATATATTTTATCCCGCTGGTTGTGCCGGAGGTCTTTGCAAAATAGATGGGCTGGCCCGGCCATAATACATTGTGCTTACCTTGTTTAATCTGGTCTATATAAGTCTTTAACTGCTCATAGTCCCGGACCGGTACCGCCGCCTTAAATTCCTCGTAGGTTTTTACTGTCTCCAGATGGTGCTCCCTTCCAAAAACTGTCTTTGAGCCTGTTTTTAGCAGACTTTTAAGAATATTCTCCTGATCCTCCAAGGCAGAGCTGAGCTCTTTACGGGTACTCCTATATATATAAGAAGCGAAAGGCTTGGCTAAAAACGACTTGATCTTCATGTTTTAGGCCGGCGATTTAAAGACAAACCTACAATAAAAGGCAATATCAGCACCCAGGCGTTCAGATAGAGAAGATTTTTAACGGATTCCTTCGAAATTAACCCGATTCCCCTTACCTTTGCAGCCCTAATATTGCATCGTTATGTTCGCAGTTGTACAAATCGCAGGCAGCCAGTTCAGGGTCCAAAAAGACCAGACACTCTATGTTCCCCGGGTCGAAGGAAACGCAGGTGACCATTTGGAATTTTCTGACGTTTTGCTTTCCACTGTGGGTGGGAAGTTTACTGCGGGAAAAGATGTGAAGAACATAGTAAAGGCTGAAATCATCGGCCATGTTCAGGGTGATAAAGTAATATCATTCAAAATGAACAGAAGAAAAGGATTCCGTAAAAAACACGGTCACCGCACGCACTATACTAAAATCAAAGTAACTGAAATAGCGTAATTCAAATTAAGTTTCTCATGGCACATAAAAAAGGCGAAGGCAGCGTAAAGAACGGTCGCGATTCGCAGAGTAAAAGACTCGGTGTAAAAATTTTTGGTGGACAGGCAGCGATTGCCGGTAACGTTATTATCCGTCAGCGCGGAACAGTTTATCATCCAGGAAAAAATGTTGGTGTGGGCAGAGACTTCACTTTATTTGCACTCACAAATGGTGTTGTAGAATTTAAAAAAGGAAAAGCTGACAGACTTTTTGTACACGTAGTAGATGCTCCTCCAGAAGTTACCGCGAAGGCTTAGTTAGTAACATTATATTGATCTAATTAGTGATTCTTTAGAAATATTCAAAAAAACTTTTGGATAATTCTAAAGAATTTCTATTTTTACTATGTAAAGTATTTTACTAACCATTTAAATTCTACAAACAATGGCAACAGCAAAAAAAGCCGCTAAGAAAAAAGCAGCTCCAAAAAAGAAAGCAGCTCCTAAGAAAAAGGCTGCTAAGAAATCTGCTAAGAAGAAATAATTTTCTTCATTCATTAGCTGAAAATAGTAAAGTCCTCCCGCCTCAGCGGGAGGACTTTTTAATTTCGTACTTTTATACTATCATTCTCCCAAACATAGGCCCATGGCGGTTTCTAATGAAGCGATTGCAGAAAGCTTTTCCCTGCTCTCCAAACTAATGGACATTCATGGAGAGAACCCTTTTAAAATAAAATCGTATGCGGCTGCGTCGTTCAGTATTGATAAATTAACGGAAGAACTCAGTGTCATTCCGCGCGAAAAAATAATGTCAGTTAAAGGAATCGGATCAAGTATTGGCAAACAAATCATCGAAATACTCGACACGGGTGAACTACCCCAACTTCACGAGTTAATCACCAAAACACCACCCGGAGTCATCGAAATGCTCCGAATTAAGGGTTTGGGTCCAAAAAAGATTTCAACAGTCTGGAAGGAGATGGAAATCGAATCTATCGGCGAATTAATGTATGCCTGCGATGAAAACCGCCTGATGCTTTACAAGGGTTTCGGAGAGAAGACACAACATAATATTCGGGAGACAATTGCGTTTTATCTGCGTAACCAGGGAAGTTTTCTCTTCGCTGAAGTGGAAGGTTATGTTCTTTCGATACATAAAAAACTCCTGGAATTTTTTCCCGGTGAATTGATTTCTGTCACAGGAGCCTTTCGGCGTCATCTCGAAATCATCGATCAGGCGGACTGGATCACAACTATATCTTCCGGCAGCCTGATACCTTTTTTTACTTCACATAAATTTTTAATTGTAGAAGAAAAACCTGACAGGCTGCTTATTTCCGGTCAGGAAAATATTAAGCTGAATTTTCAGATTGTACATCGTGATAATTTTTATTCCGGCCTATTCGAAACCAGCTGTAGTGAGGCTTTCCTTGAAAACTGGAACAGACAGTTTAAATTAAATGATTCGGCCCCATCAGAAGAAAATATTTTTGAACAGTCAGACATTCATTTTATTCCACCTCCTCTCCGCGAGGACCCGGAGATAATTGAAAAAGCGAGGCTGGCTGCGATCCCAGCCCTTATACAGTTTTCGGATATCAAAGGTATTGTTCACAGTCACAGTAACTGGAGCGACGGGTTGAACACGGTTGAAGAAATGGCTAAAGCCTGTATTGAACAGGGATTTGAATACCTGGTCATAAGCGATCATAGCAAATCGGCTTTTTATGCCAATGGTTTGTCGGAAGAAAGAATCCGGGAGCAGCATTTATATATAGATGAGCTCAATGCAAAAATGTCACCCTTTCATATTTTTAAAAGTATCGAATGTGATATTTTAAATGACGGACGCCTTGACTACGGCGACCAGATCCTTTCTACATTCGACCTGGTGATCGCATCTGTTCATTCAAATTTAAAAATGAGCGAAGAGAAAGCCATGAGTCGCCTGCTTGACTGCCATTCAAAATCCTTATACAAGAATCCTGGGTCATCCGACGGGTCGCCTTCTCCTGAGCCGGCCAGGTTACCCGGTAAATCATAAGATACTGATCGACGCATGCGCGGACTATGGGGTTGTTATGGAGTTGAACGCGCATCCCCGCAGGCTGGATATGGACTGGCGGTGGATTGATTATGCACTTCAGAAAAATGTATTGATCTCAATAGATCCCGATGCTCATTCCATCACCGGTTATCATGATATTCATTATGGAGTATTGGCAGCACAAAAAGGAGGAGTTACTGCTGCAAATAACCTGAGCAGTTTTACATTAAGGCAAATGAGGGAGTTTGTTTTTAAAAAACGGCATTCGTAATTCTCACAATGTGAGAAAGGTGGAATTCTGGGAAATAATATTATGTAGGAATGAAATGTAAAATTTAACGTGGAAATTCAATTAATAATTCAATTTTTCATTTTATTTTCTCATCCTGCATTTCCCACAATTTCACATTTCCCGTATTATGAAATGAGGGCTGCCTGAACTTCCTCGTATACCGGCAGCTCCACAAAAAATGTCGTTCCTCCCCTTTCCGTGGTTTCAAACCATATCCTGCCCTTGGCCTGTTCAACAATTGTCTTACACATCGCGAGACCCAGTCCAGTGCCGGACGATTTTGTTGTGAAATTGGGAATGAAAATTTTGGACCGCATTTGTTCCGGAATTCCTTCACCGTTGTCACTGATCCGTATCAATATATTTCTGTCAACCATCTCCTCACTCAGGCTGATGACGCAGGTCAGCTGGTTGTGACAAGCTTCAAGCGCATTCTGAAGTAAATTGGTAAATAGCCGGTTCAGCTGGGTTTTATCAGCATAAACCAATACTTTTCCCCGTACAGGCACCCATTTGAATAATACGTTCTCCATGGTCTTATACAATGAAGTCAGAGACGATAACATTTCATGTAAATCCAGCACTTCATTCTGAGGATTACCGATATGTGCAAACTGGCTGAAATCAGAAGCGATTTTGGAAAGATGATCAATTTGTTCAACCAGGGTTTTAGCCACGCTTGCTGTCAGTTCTTTTACATTCGGCGTATCGCTTGTACTGGCTTTCTGCAGGTATTGAATACTCAGTTTCATGGGTGTCAGAGGATTTTTAATTTCATGCGCCACCTGCCGGGCCATTTCACGCCAGGCCCCTTCACGTTCACTTTTTGCAAGAGCTGATGCACTTTCTACCAGTTTGGCAACCATCTTATTGTATTCCCTGATCAGTCCGCCGATTTCGTCATTCTTTTTCCATTCAATCAGCTCATTGGTCTTACTCAGGTTTACCTGTCTCATTTTCTCTGAGATCAGAGAAAAAGAAGTAGTGATGCGGTTTGTGAGAAATACGGCAATCGTTCCTGCGATAAGGAAAATGAAAACGTTCAGGTTGATGATTGTAACCAGGAATCGCGAAATTTCGTCATTCAATTCATCCTCTGTATTAAAAGAAGGAATATTAATATACGCAGTGGATATTCCATTACCCAGTCTCAAAGGGCAATAAATACTCTGAAAACTGATGCCACCCATTTTTTCCTGGTTAAAGAATTCTATGGAACTGAGGCGATTCATATAGTAATAGGCAACAGGATTCATCTGGTCACTCAGCATGCCCTTTGTATAAATAAAAGGATTAGAAGAAACGATGAGTGATCCGTTTATATCATAGAGATTGATATCGGCAATGTGAATCTCGGCAACATTATTTATAATCCTGTCCAGGTCTTCTCTCGGCATTTGTTTTACCGGATTGGAAACATTTGTGGATGATTGAAAAGAAGTAATTCGGGTGCTGATTTCACCGGTTATCACTTTCAAAGAAGCGCTGAGCCGGTCCTGGTTATTGCGGTTATAACGGTTTATAAGGAAGAAAATGGTAGAAACACCAATTACGAGGAATAGGAAAAGACTTACAAAAATAATGGTCGTTTGAATTTGAGACCGTATGTTAAGTTGCAGAAATTCTTTCAGCTGCTGCCAGTGGAGCCGGGTCTGAATTAAAATCGAGCTCACCCAGAACAATGCAACCAGGATCAAAAAAGCGCAGAAGAGCCATGAAAAAAGCGTGATAGCTTCAATAAGCAGATTATCTTTTTTGGCGATCACGATGATCTTTCCGTCTGAGATCATGTGCCACATTTCATCATAGCCGTTATTTTTACGTTGTTCAAAATCTTTACGGGGAAGTAGGCTGTCATCCAGTTCAGTCGGGAAGGGATAATTGTTATAATAACTAACCAATTCATTATCGTTGTATATCGCATAGGAATATACAGGCGAATATTCCGGAAGATATTCTTTACGCTGTTGCGTGAGCTGAGGTGCCAGACCTTCGCTTTTATAACTCCGGGGGTCCGCCTGAACAAACAAATACCCGGCCGTTTTGCCAGCGCCGTCGGTTATTGTTTTTTTATAGATATAGCTATACTTATTGTACGCCTTTTCATAATACATCAGGTTTGGTATCGCCGTTGGTTTACCCTGCAATTTGAAAATGGTATTCAGCGTATCATAGGAAACTGATACCTGGTTATAAAGCGGCTTCTCTGCCGAATCATAGGTATAAATTTTAGTATCATACTTACTCAGATATGCACTGAAATTACTATTGATCAGACTGTCTTTGAGGTAATGATTTTCGACAGGGTTTCGGAAACGTTCGAATTGACGCTGCTTTAAATCATTTTCAAAATATATCAGCGATATACTGAAAAGCCTCTCGTTGTTGGGATCATTTTGCTCTGCGAGGAGGTCGGCAAAACTTTTCCTTTGCAGCAGTTCGATTTTTTTATTTTCAAAAATGATGATCACCGAAATAGATCCTGAAAAAATAAAGAGCCAGAACATGATCTCTGATATATTGAGCCTGAAACGAAGGCCTGTAATCATGTTCCTGATCATCAGCCACAGATAACACAGGAGCCAGACCAGAACATATATGTCCAGCTCCACCAGCTCAGTCTTACTATGAAAAGTAATATCTGCCAGTCCGATAGTAGCAACTACAATTGCAATAATGAGCATATTTCCTTCCAGATAACCTCGAATAAGACGGAGAAGGATCTGAGTAAAAATAAAATAGCTTAATGCAAGGGCAGCAAGTATGATAAAGCCAACAAAGCTGTATATCGTAAGACTGAAAAAATTCGTTACATTAAATGAGATTCGGGCATCAGCCACCAGACTCTGAACTATATCTGCGAAAAGAAATGTTGTAGTAACAAGCACCGACATCGTAGCAATAATTACGGGTGCTCTTTTTGAAAAAACACGAAAAACGGGAAACCTGTATTCGCCCGTTTCCTGTTGTATGAATAGTACAATCCAGCAAAAAAGCAGGGCATTGATCAGGAGGTCGCCGAGTGATCGCAGGATGAAATTTGTGCTATAAATAGTTGGATCGAATAATTCATATTGACGAAAATGAAAAATACCCGGGAAATAATAAGTAACTATCCTGAAGCACATCAGGGTGAGGACCAGGAATATAATTCCGGCCAGACGGCTATACTTCTCGACAATACTGTGGGCCATATTATGAATAACCACCATGAGCAAAAGAACACCGGTGAATACCACCAGTAAAAGGAGCAGACTGTATTTGGCCGCATGGTAAGAACCTGTTTTCACCAGGTAAAAAAGCGTTTGTCCTTCCCTGTTTTTAACAGGAAATGGTGAGGGGTTTGTGGTTATGCGGACACGGTTCTCCGCCGAGGGAAATCCAACAAAAGCGGGTTTCAGGTTTTCAGTAGATATAAAATATTGCCATCTAACCGGGATGAGTGCCAGCACTGTGAGCGGATAAGGCAGCATCTGGTTAAAGGAATGCTTGACAATTTCAAATTGTCCGTTACTGAGTGTTGCAAAATAGTTCCCGTCAGGTTTAAAAAGGAAACTATCTGGTAATACTGAAGACTGATCACTCCAGAAAGTAAGATGTTCGCTAAATGGATGGTTTCGTTCATATATCAGAACACCATATTGCCTATCCATCAGGTCGTCGAGTTCGGGCAAAGAATAGTTTTTATCCGAAAGCCTCCGGATCTTCAGTTCATTCCTGATTAATTTCTGAAAATCGTTTTCTCTTTCCTGCAAAAAGGACTCAATGGAATTCCGCAGAATACGGGTGTTAGAATTCCCACTCAGGTAGGCGTTGATGGCAAAGGCTGCAATAAACAGAAAGATCCCTGTAAGAATGAGGTAAATATTCCTAAGTAAGAAGTTTTTTAGAAATAAGATCAATCAGTCGTTTTTTGTTTTTTTACTGTATTCCAAATCGCATCCAGCTCTGAAAGAGAAAGTTCGGTCATTTTTTTACCAGTTAAACTAACCAGTTCTTCCATTTTCGTAAACCGCTGAATAAATTTCCGGTTGGTTCGTTCCAGCGCCGTTTCAGCATCAATGCTCAAAAATCGTGCATAATTAATCATTGAAAACATCAGGTCTCCAAATTCCTCTTCCATGTGTGCCTGATCACCAGAAAGAACGGCTTCCCGGAGCTCGTCTTCTTCTTCCTGCACTTTTTCCCAAACTTCCTGGCTATTGTTCCACTCAAAACCCGCCTGTCTGGATTTTTCCTGAAGACGGATGGCTTTAACTACGGCAGGCAGAGAAGCCGGTACGCCTGACAATACTGATTTTTTTCCTTCCTGCAGTTTGAGTTTCTCCCAGTTTTGCTTTACATCTTCTTCAGAATTCACTATTACATCTCCGTAGATGTGAGGGTGGCGGGTAATGAGTTTTTCGCTGACACCCTGAAGTACTTCCTCCAGGCTAAAACGATTTTGTTCTTTCGCGATTCTTGCATAGAAAAGCAGGTGCAGGAAAAGATCACCCAATTCCTCTTTTATCCCGGGCCAATCCTCTGAAATAATTGCATCCGTGAGTTCATACAATTCTTCAATACTCAGCGTCCTCAGTGTGTGTATAGTTTGTTTGCGATCCCAGGGGCATTTCTCTCTCAGTTCGTCCATAATATTAACTAAACGTATAAATGCCTTTGAAAGATTTTCTGATTCCATAGATTAAGTTTCAAAAAAAGTAAAAACCGCACCGCTGATAAATATCAGTAACATCACAAAAAAGGATAACATAGAAAGCAAAATATATTTCAGAATCGTTTTCCCTCTCCCCTGCCCGTAAAATCGGCGCATGGCCTTGTAATAATAAAGGAAAGGATAAATGAAAATTGGTATAAACATCAAATTGAGCCAATGCCATCTTGTATTTGATCGCAGTTCCATTATTCCAAAATAGACCAGAAGGAGAAGAAATGAAAAAATATACAGGTGCACAGCAAAAATTCCATGATCCACGTAGTAGAATTGTTTCCGGCGGACATATAACAGTTTAAGTAATAATGCAAAGACCGGAAGAGAAATAAAAAGCATCTTTGGAAAATTATGGATGAAGTTGCTTATCAGCTCCCGGATAAACACTCCCTGCTCCTTGTCGAGGCGCTGTTCAATAATAATAATTCTTGTGTTAATTCTTCTAATCAGCCAGCCATCCCTTTGGCTAAGGGGTAATGTCTTTTGTGATGAATCATAGGATTCAAGTGAAGGATACTTTAAACTGGTACGTCCCTTGGTTTTGGAGGAGCTGTCAATGTTTATTTTGACAAAAGGATTTATATCATTGTTGTAATTTCTTAGTATCTCCAGTGAGTCCCTGGCGGTCTTTGCTTTTGAAATGAGCTCCCTGAGGTCAGGATCCTTTTGAATTTCTGTTTTTGCTTCATCACCAAGAGGAATCTTCTTAACATCGACGAATGAAAAGAAAATAAGGAAGAAAAAGGCTGATGTAAAAATATACATCCTGACAGGATCCAGGTAGCGGACTCTTCTCCCAACCATATATTCTCTGGAAAGAAAACCGGGTTTTGCAAACAGGTCCTTGACAGTAATAAAAAACTTGCCGTCAAAATGAGTTAAATCCGAGAAAAAATGTGAGATCAGGTGCCAAACGGATTGTTTTGGCTCGATATTTTCCTGTCCACATACTGGGCAATATCTGCCATTCGTTTCGGTTCCGCAGTTAAGACATATCTTTTCCGTCCTTATCTTGCTGTGTGACACCAGTTATTCAATTAAAAATAAAGATACTGGCAATAATTAACACATGCTTTTTCCGTTATGAAAATAGATTTAAATTAATTGGTACTATGGCTTGTCGCTATCTCTTTATCCTTGTTTTTCTCACTTCGGCACTTTCCTCAAAATCCCAGTATTACTACAAGGATATTGTTCTTGCACAGCAAAACCAGACCAACTGGAAATCTATGCACGACCAGAAAATACGGGAGGTTAATATTGTGAGTCTTGATGCAAATGATGAACCCACTCCAGGTTTTATTTGCACGCAGAAGATTTCACCCGATTTCAGTTCTATTGCCACTTATACCAAGTCCGTCGATATTCCGGAATCCACCGTGACAAGCTATTACGACCGCAATGGACGACCCGTTAAGACTGTTGATACCAGCGATACTTTTAAAAGTACAACGGAGTACAACTATAATGAAGCAGGGAATATCAGCAGCCTGTTGAATAATTCCGTGGAAACAGACAACCATATTGCTGCAACTGAAAAACATTTGTGGATTTATGAAGGCACTACATTCAAACAGATGATCAAAATCAAAGGAGAAACCGATACTACTATCGTGAATTTCGAAAAAGATGAGAAAGGAAATATCGTAGAAGAGAAACCGGAAAGGGCCGGGCAAAAACTGCCTTCAACCTATTATTATTACGACAACGAAGGAAGGCTTACAGATATTGTGCGTTATAACCAGAAAGCAGGCAGATTATTGCCGGACTATATTTTCGAATATAATTCAGGACACCTTTCATCAATGCTCCTTGTCCCTTCGGGTTCAACAGACTATCAGAAGTGGATTTACAGTTACAACACCAATGGTCTTAAAGAAAGTGAAATTTGTTATGATAAAAAAAGACAGGTAATTGTAAAAATAGATTATACCTATCATTCACATTGAATAATCACTTAATGCAATGATTTGAATTGCAAACAGTTTAGAATGTTTTTTTGGAAAGAAATTTGATCTCCTACAGGGTCCATGGCTCCAGGAATGTATGCCATTCAGGTAAACATCGCAAACAAAAAAACAATCGTAAAGAAATTCATAAAACTATAAATCAGTGGTTGCTGAATGAGATAGTCCCGGTATACCGGGACTATTATTTTTATTGTAGAATATTATTATTGTATTAATGCATGCCTTCAGAAAGAGCAACGGGAGCTTTACTTCTTTTAACAAACAAAACAAAAGGTATACATATCAGAAATAAAATCCCGAGGTAATAAAACACATCCATATAAGAAAGTACGTTGGCCTGGGTAAATATGGAATAATCGAGGGCCTTATAAGCAGATTGCAGTGCTACGTCGGGCTGCATGCCTTTGGATATGAAACCCTGTTGAATAGCATGCACATGCCCCATTACTGCGGGATTGTTAACGTCCAGTTTACTGACAAGGGTACTACGGTGAAACATATTCTGACGCGCCATAAAAGTAGTGATAAGCGCTACCCCAAAAGATCCTCCGACCTGGCGCATCATCCCCGTAAATGCGACGCCCTGCCCTATTTCTGCTCCTTTTAAAGTACTCAGCGATAAACTTGTTATAGGAATAAAAAGCAGGGGTAACCCTACTCCTCTGGCTACCAGCATCCAAAAAAAGTTTTGTTCAGGGGTGCTGTTCGTGAGAATGAAATAACCCCAGAAACAGAAAATTGCAAAAATCAACATACCCATTGAAACAAGGAATTGCTGTGGTACTCCTTTGCTCAGAATGAAACCAACAATAGGCATGAGAAATGCAGTCGTTATTGCTGCCGGTACCATGAGCATGCCCGATTGAAAAGCTGTCCAACCCAGTGTGCTCTGGGTATATACGGGAATAATAAAAGTGGAGCCATACAAACCAAATCCCAGTAAAAATGTGAGACCAGTTCCGATCCTCAGATTTCCGTTTTTCAATACACGAAGGTTGACGATCGGATTTCTGAATGTTAGTTCACGCCAAAGAAAAAAGAATGCTCCTAATAAAGCAGTACAACTGAATAATATGATAAAATTATTCGAGAACCAGTCGTCGTCCTGTCCTTTTTCCAATACATACTGAAGCGATCCAACGGAAACAGTGAGCAGAGCAATGCCAAGCCAGTCAATATCGGCTGCAGCACTTTTTTGTCCGTAATTGGGATTACGGACAAACTGGAGAGTGAGTAATGTTGCGATTACACCTATAGGTATATTTATATAAAATATGTAGGGCCATGAATAATTTTCGACGATATAACCGCCCAGAGGTGGCCCAAGTGTCGGACCAACAATAACACCCAACCCATAAATAGCCTGCGCCATACTTCTTTTTTCCGGAGGATATGCCTCCGTGATGATGGTTTGTGAAGTAGCCAGCAAAGCACCACCACCAATTCCCTGCATAAACCGGAAAAATACGAGCTCCCAAATACCATTGGCATTTCCACATAGAAAAGAACAGACGGTAAAAATCATGATGGAAGCTGCAAAATAATTGCGTCTTCCGAACTGTATTGACAGCCAGCTGGTCATCGGAATGATGATTACATTCCCAATCGCATAGGCCGTAATAACCCATGCCACTTCTGTTAAGGTAGCACCCAGATTTCCGCGCATGTCATTCAGGGCCACGTTGACAATCGTAGTATCAATAATTTCCAGTAACGTGCAAATAATGGCCGTTATAGTTATGATGACCCGTCTTGAACCATATTCAACCAAAGAATCCTGTGATAGTGCTTGTGCCATAAATATCAGCTTCTGAAAATCTATTTACCAATATGAACATCCACATTCACATTCATACCGGCTTTTAATCTCGTTAGTAAAGAATCCTGCGTATTTGTAAACTCAATCTTTATCGGAAGGCGTTGAACAACTTTTACAAAATTGCCGCTTGCATTATCCGGTGGCAGAAGGGCAAAAGTAGCACCTGTAGCAGGTGAGAAGGAAGATACTACTCCATTAAATTCATGACCCGGAATAGCGTCAACTTCAACAACTACGGGTTGTCCGATTCTGATTTTACTGTATTGGGTTTCTTTAAAATTGGCAACGACCCATAAACTCTGGTCGAGTACGATACTGAAGGTTGACTGACCTGCAGTCAGAAACTGTCCTACCTGAACATTTACCTTCGATACAAGTCCCGCGGCCGGGGCGGTTAGTACCGTATATGATAAATTCAGTTTTGCATCATCCACATCTACCTGTCTTTGCCTGACAGTTGCAGCGGCAATGCTAATCTGGGAAGAAGTAGCCTGGCTCTGAACGCTTACCGCATTGGTGGCACTGTTCGCCTGTTTTCTCTGTTGTTGCAGTATAAGCAATTGCTTCTCCGCTGATTCTTTTGCAGCCAGTTTATCTTCATATTGCTGTTGAGTAACCGAATGATCTTTGATCAGGTTTGCATAACGATCAAATTCCTGTGTAGTCTGCCATACCTCCACTTTCGCTTTCTCAATCTGTCCATCAATAGCAAGCGCAGCAAATTCACTGGTTCCGATATTGGAATGGGCAGCCGCCGAAATGGCTTTGGCAGATAGGAGATTACTCCCGGCTGTAGCCAGTGCGGCTTCTGCCTGCTCAAGTTTAATACGCTGATCGCGATCGTCCAGAATCAAAAGAGTATCTCCCTGTTTAACCATTTGGTTATCCGTTACACGAACCTCTTTTACAAATCCCGAAATCCGCGGAATTATGGGACTGATATTTGCGGCTATCTGTGCATCATCTGTTTCAGCATGTAATTGCGCATGGTGCCACTTGGAAATTCCAAACCAGCTGCCTGCAACGACGAGGGCGATAAGAATGATCAGAAATACTTTACTTCTTTTAGGTGCTTGTGCCTGTTCAGTATTTTCTTTTGCTGTTGCCATAAAACTTGATAATTATTGGTTGAATTATTTGATATTTCTTGATGTGGCCAGAACACCGGCTCTTTCTAATAAAGTATTATATGCCACGATAGCATCAGCCTTTGCAAGTTCGAGGCTGATCTGACTTTGAAGCATCAGTGCATTTGCATCCAGCAAATCGGTGACGGTCAATAGACTATTTTCGTATTTGTTTTTTACAATTTTATAGTTTTCTATTCCCTGGTCAATTGCTATCTGGCTTACCTGTATTTTTTTATCTGCCGTTAACAGATCCTCATATGCCTGGTTGACCTGAACTCTAAGCTCATCATATAATTCTTCTTCATTTGCCTGCACTTCAGCCAGTTTCGCCCTGGCACCCGTTACGTGGGCATTCGTTTTCCAAAGAGATGAAACGTTGTAAGAAAGTCCAACTCCGAATGTGACTGCATTGGTGATAGTAATAAAACTGGGAATATCGGCAACTATATATCCGCCGGTCACTGCAAGAGAGGGAAAATAATCTGCCTTGGCTGATTGAATGCCGACTTCAGAAGCCTTTTTCCTGTAAGAGATGGCCTGCATGTCCTTCCTGTTTTGAAGAGCAAGTTGTTCATATTCCTGGACGCTTTTGATATCGCGAGGTTCCACGAGACTGGCTGAATCAGGAATAATTACTGTTTCTTCAGGTAAGCCCAGCATGATATTCATGTTGACCATAGCCAGCTTCATATTGTTCTCAACGTCTGCCATGGTCAGTTCAATATTTGCGGTCTGTAACAAAGCTTTGAGTTTATCATTACGGGCGAGCAGGCCATTTTTTTCAAGATTTGCAAAATCCGTGTCACGGGACCTTGACTGAGCCAGGTTTTCCTGTATAACCCTCAGGTTGGCTCTTGCTTTGTACAGGTTAGTGAAGGCATCAATGGTATTCATAATAACCGCTTCCCTGTCCTGATCCGCATCCAATACGGCTGCTTTCTCAAGGAATTCAGAAGAGCGGATTCCATATTGTATTTTAAATCCTGAAAAGACAGGAAGACTCAGGTTCGCAGTACCATAAGCCGCCTGATTCACTTTAATGGGTGCGGCTGCCGAACCTCCGCTATTGGATTTATACTGAAGATCAATATTCGGTTGTGTAAGCCGCAGATAGGAACCGCTGATCTTAAAATCAGGGAGCTGACTCTGTTTTGAAACCGTTGTATTCGCAGCAGCCTGATCTATCCGTGCATGAGCTGCCCGAAGAGGTTTACTGTTTTTAATACTCAAATCAATGGCTTCATCCAAAGATAATTTGCGCCCTCCGTCCTGTGTAAATCCGGAAATGGAAAATAGAAGTAGTGGAAGAAGAGATAAAGAATTGAAAATGCTTCTAAGATTCATGTGTTAAGATTGCTTTGTAAATATTTTTAATATGCGCGGATACCTTTTTTTTAACAACACGCTCAAATTCTTCATCCCCCAGCGATCCCAGGCCATGATAGTTTTTATAAAATTCAATGTTAATAAGCATATGAGAGATTGTACCAATCAGCGTATTGGTCAGCATTGGGATATCGATATTTTTCCTGAATAACCCCTTTTTCTGGCCGAGGCGGATCAGGTCATTGATACATTCAGAATTTCTGGTCTTCATTTTTTCCAGCATCTGAATAATGGGTGGGTTCTGGTTGATTATTTGTTCACACAACAGGATTCGGTGAAAGGTCTTTCGTTGAAAAATACCTTCGACATATACATCCACCAGACTATAAATTTTCTGAAACGGGTCGAGGCTGTCGTCTTTCATCAGATTGTCCACTTTCTCGCGGATATTCAGGCTCTTTCTCTCAAAAATCTCTTCCATCAGTTTTTCTTTCGAGCCGAAATAATATGATATCATAGCCGTATTTATGCCGGCCGCTTCAGCTATATCACGTACAGAAGTACCATCAAAACCCTTTTGGGAGAATAACACCTCTGCACTTTCCAATAACTGGATCTGTTTTGTTGACAAAGATGGTTTCATGCCGCAAAATTAATTAAACGTTTGTTTAATTTCTCTTTTCGTTCGAATATTTTTTACTTAATTCTGAACCATTCGTATTATTCCACAGCTAACTAATTGATTAATTGTTATTTTGGCGATCATTAAAAAAATGATATGAAACTGAAATTACCCTGCCTGTTCGCAATCACTCTGATATTATTCTCGTGCCATACGCAGGTCGATTCTACCAAATCGGCGAAACAACCTGATCCACTGGATATTGCCTCACAGGACAGTTCTGTAAGACCACAGGATAATTTTTTTCTTTTTGCAAATGGAACATGGTTAAAAACAACTGAAATTCCACCTTCCCAGTCTTCATGGGGTGCATTTTCAACGTTGCTGGACAGTTCGTTAAACCGTCTTAACCGCATACTTGATTCTCTTGGCGGGATATCAAATGCGACTAAAGGCTCTATAGCACAGCAAACCGGCGACCTTTATGTAAGTGCGATGGATTCTGCGGGAATTGAAAGCAAGGGATACCTGCCTGTTAAACCAGAACTGGATAGTATAAATGCAATTAAAAATAAGCCAGAGATCTACCGTGAAATTGCAAAAGAATATGCCATCAATCACGCTCCTTTTTTCTCATTTCACGTAAATGCGGACGACAGAAACAGCCTGGTAAATATTGCCCGTTTCGATCAGGGCGGACTGGGTTTACCGAGCAGAGACTATTATTTTAAGACTGACTCTTCTACCAAAAAAATCCGGGACGCTTATAATACTTATATAACAAAAATATTTTCACTTCTCGGACAACCTTCCATTGAAGCATCCAAATCAGCCAAATCGGTATTTGATCTGGAGACAGCTATGGCTAAAATATCCAAAACACCCGTTGATTTGAGGGATCCGATCAAAAACTATCACAAAATAAATGTTGCTTCTGATAAGGAACTGAAGAAACTGACGGTCGTTTTTGGAATTTCTGCCGATACGATAGTTGTTGGCCAGCCCGAATTCTACAAAGGCCTGAATAACCTGCTGAACAATACGTCAATAGAAACATTGAAAAACTATTTGTCCTTTCATGTCATGAACGATGATGCGGATTATTTATCCCATGACTTTGTAGACGCCAAATTTGCTTTCAACAAATTACTGACAGGTCAGACACAAATGAAAGAAAGATGGAAACGAATGACAACCATGGTCGACAGACAACTCGGAGATAATCTGGGTCAAATCTATGTACAGAAATATTTTACGGCGGCTGACAAGGAAAGAATCAATCAGCTCATTGATAATATCGTTGCAACATATGCCGAAAGAATTCAAAAACTGGATTGGATGAGTGATTCTACCAAACAGAAAGCAATTATAAAACTTCATGCAATCGTTAAGAAGGTAGGATATCCTGACAAGTGGAAAGATTATTCTTCAATAGATATTACTAAAGATAATATTATTGGCAACCTGCGCGGTACGGCGCATTTCGAATATAACAGATCCATAGCTAAAATTGGCAAACCGGTAGATCGTTCCGAATGGCAAATGACACCACCGACAATCAATGCCTATTACGAACCGACACAGAACAATATAAATTTTCCCGCTGGCATTTTGCAGCCTCCTTTTTATTTTCCCTCAGGTGACGATGCAGTAAATTATGGAGGAATCGGTCTGGTGATAGGACATGAGATTACACATGGATTTGATGATCAGGGACGCCAATATGATGCGGATGGCAATTTGAAAGACTGGTGGTCGGCCGAAGATGCCAAAAGATTTAAACAACGCGCACAAAATATCATTAATCAGTATAATGGTTATATCGCAGCTGATACGTTTCACCTGAATGGTGAACTGACTGAAGGCGAAAATATTGCAGATAATGGCGGATTGGCCATAGCATATGCAGCATTCAAAAAAACTCCGCAGGGTATGGGAAACGAGAAAATTGATGGTTTTACACCCAATCAACGCTTTTTTCTTTCTCATGCTCAGGTCTGGAAAATAAAAACGAGGAAAGAAAGACTTATAACAATGGCACTTACAAATCCTCATTCATCCCCCATGTGGCGCGTCAATGGTCCGGTTTCAAACATGCCTGCATTTTATGAAGCTTTTCATGTTCAACCTACCGATCCCATGTACAGACCAGATAGTTTGCGCGTGAAAATCTGGTAACATTCTGATCATATCCGGTGCTTGGTCATCATGCCAAACATTGAATAAAACCCTTGCCAGTCAAGGGTTTTAACATTTCATTCAGCCGGTCGCCATGATAAAATGCACCGTATATTGGGTTTTGGCGCAATAGAAACCGAACTATATTTGTTCTGGAATTAAAAATAAATATATCCATCCGGATCAATTCCCAGGTTGCTTTCCTGCGATTAGCACCGCACTAAATTCACTGCCATAATTACTAGTGATACTTGCCGCAAAGATTTTCGTCAATTATTTTTTTCACATTAAATCGTCACATTATGAAACCAGTATTCGCAAATTTTAATCTTAAGAAATCCGCGTCTGTTCTTGCAGCTGCAGCGATGTTAACGCTCGGTACAGCAAAATTACAGGCAGCACCAATCATTGAAAAAATCATTAGTCCCAGCGACAAGCAGGTAACTGTAAATTTCGTCGGGGCTACTGAAAACAGTCTGGTATTCCACCTGGAATTTGACAACAAAGCAGGTGAAAAATTTTATCTTGTCATAAAAAATGACGCAGGTGAAATAGTCTATCAGAATGCATATAATGACGTGCATTTTGAAAAGAATATTCGCATACCAAAAGAAGACACAGAAATACGTCCAACGTTTATAATCCGTACAGCTAGTGAGCAAATTGAAAAAAAGTTTTCAGTTGATCGTAAAGTATCAGAAAACTTTGTAGTAACTTCTTTATAAGGTATTCTTTTCCAATAAAAAAAGCCCTGCATCTGCAGGGTTTTTTTATTGAGTTATGGGTTATGGATTATGGATTATGAATTAATCTTATCGATTTTATTTCATCCGAAAAACAACATAACCCATAACCTATAACTCATATCCCATAACCCATAACCCCTCTTCACCCATAACCAATCTAAAGTCAATTATCTACATCTTTAATGGAAGGACGCTTGTCCGCCGGATCACGGTGTTCATACTTTATTTGAAATTTACTCAAATCCGGCATAAATTTTCTCTTCCGGTGAAGATCATATTGATAAACATCCTGTTCTAACCGATATAGATAAGGAAGGGCAATACTGTCGTAATCGTACAAATTGTCGTTTAATATTCCGTCTTCATTTGCATATACAGTAGCAGATAACATAAATTCGATTTTATTCCTGAAATCCACGATATATGAAATGTCTGTTAGGAACCCGTATGCCCAACCAACTTTATTAAACACGCGGATATTTTCCGGAATCTGATGTCCTCCCTTTTGAAAAAAGAATTTCACATAGCTATCAAAAAACTCAGCCGTATCATATTTAGGATAAGGAGTTTCTGAGGGGTATTGAGAAAGATATCTGTACAGGAACAGGTAATCATGGGACTTCAGATTAAAACGTCCTGATTCAGGAACTGATAAAGGGAATAGCACCGTTTGCAGAATTTTTTGCAAATCTTCCAGTGGAATGCGGTTATGTCTCGTGAAATCCATTGGTTCCTGAATCAGACTGTCATGAGCATTTAAATATGCCTTCCCAATTTTCACTTCCGGTGAAAATTGAAATGAATCCCGATTATATGCAGGTGGTTGAAGGTAAATTAATTTGCCACCGGAATCAAGAAAACGAATTTGATTCGTATGACGATTTTCCAATTCGGTCAATGGCATAAATTGTCGAACAATCCTTGTCTCTGCAAACCCCATTGAATGCAGTCGCCGGTTTATTTCCTGCTGCCCCACAAATTCATACATCCGATTATAAGCATCATTATCACTTATCAGGAATGCCTTACGGATAAATTGCGCAATAGAGGGAAACCCTGTCTCTGAGCTACTGTCATAAACTGATTCTTTTTGTCCGGAGTAACTGCTATCATATTCCATCCTTGAGAATTTGTCTACACCGGGAAAATTAATACGGTTTAATTTCCCGAGTGAAAGCAGCGCAAGGGGAAGTTTTACGGTGGAAGCCGGATAAAAATAGAATTCCTTTCCTACATGAAAATAATAATTCTTAAAACGCGGCTGGTTTGAAACATCCCGGTCAATCTGTGTATAAATAATCTGGATTCGATATTTATCAGGATGGTGAATAAGTTTTTGTAAAATAGTATCCTGATCCGATTGGAGAATTTTTTCCAGTAATGGATCAGTCCTAAACTGACTTCTTACAAATCCGGTCATGAAAAGCGAACTGATCAGCAGGAAAGCAAAAATCTTCATGCTGACGAAAATACTAAAGTTCAGGCTTACCTTAAATCTGATTGGTTGTTTTTCGTTTATGTCTGCGAACATTACCTGCTCATACATTTAAAATACTTTGAAAAAAGATTCCCGGATTCCGATAGGCGGTGGCAATCCTTTAAATTGCGTCAATAACTCTTTTTGAATTACAACAAAAAAATCTGGTTACTAATAGTATTTAGTTCCCTGCTTCGCATGATTGTGGCGGGTTCGCTTGAACTTGGTAATGATGAAGTTTATTACCAAACTTACGCTCAGCACCTGCAGTGGAACTATTTTGATCATCCTCCGATGGTTGCCCTTCTGATTCGCTTGTCCACCGCTAATCTGTTTTTTAACAATGAATTTTTCATCCGGCTTGGTCCCATATTATGTGCGGCTGCCGGTACCTGGTTGATATACATAATTGGCAGACGGATTGGGAACACCAAAACAGGCTGGATATCCGCCATCTTGTATAATACTTCATTTTATACATCTGTTATTGCCGGCACATTTATTCTGCCCGATTCCCCTCAGGTACTCTGTTGGCTGATGGGTATTTATTTCATGATCCGGATACTGGAAATTAACCCTGCTGATAAAAACAGGTCTGTCTTCTTCATTCTACTGGGAATCAGCGTTGGTCTTTGTATTATGAGTAAGGTGCACGGCATTTTTCTCTGGCTCGGCTTTGGCGGATATATTATTTTTTACCGCAGAGATCTTCTGAGATCATCCATGCTTTGGATTTCAGTTGTGATCAGCCTTTTAATCATATTTCCGATTTATCAGTGGAATCTCGAAAATCATTTCATAACCTATAGTTACCATCAGGGAAGGATCAGATTATGGGGAAGCAACCTGGATATGGATCATCTGCTGCAACAGTTTTTAGGTTCAGTTTTTTATAGTAATCCGGTAAATTTTATAATTTATATCCTGACAATTGTCGCCATTTTCAAAAGAAGCATTAAAAATCTTCCTAAGGATTACCCGCTTTTTCTCTGGCTCAGTCTCCCATTGATTGTTGTTCTTCTTTGGACCTCTCTCTTTAGCGAAACACTGCCGCATTGGTCCGGGCCTGCTTACCTCTCTCTTATGCTGCTGGCCCCTTACTGGTTGGACACAAAAACAAACGCACATGGATATTCCTGGCTCAAAACATCTGGTTGGGTTTATGTTGTTATCGTGGTGTTGGGAACGATCAGTATCCGGTATTTACCTTTCCAAACAGGCAGCAAGCAGGAAAAGTACCTGGGTAAAGGAGATATCAGTCTGGATATGAGTGGCTGGCATGAGTTCGCTCTGCGTTTTGATTCAATTTACCGCTCAGATATTGATGCCGGAAGAATGAAAAGGAATGCCACGATTATTGCTGATTATTGGTTCCCCGCCGGACATCTGGATCATTACTACGCAATGCCCTTTCATCACAATCTCCTGACTTTTGGTCCCATCGGGGACATACATCATTTTGCATGGCTCAATGAACGGCGTCCGCGTTTAACTTATGGCTCCGATGCTTACTTTATTTATCCGACGAATTATTACGGTCCGCCTGGAAGTACACTGAGAAGCTGTTTTGAAAAAATTGATGATTCCCTGTTAATTCCACAGTACAGGAATGGAATTAAAGTCCGTTATTTTGTTTTTTACAGAATGCATAAATTTAAGGGAGACAGCCTTAATTACCTGATTCCGGGAATTCACTAGCCGAAGTCCGTTTTTTTACGATTCGGAACTTTCCCACATTGGATTTCTAAAAAAAAGCTCTTGGTTCCTGCAGGAATAAACTAGATTTGGGGCTTATTAGACCACCATGAAACTTTTTGTAGCAGGACTCCCTTATGATTTTGATGATACCGACTTAAAAGAAATGTTTGAGCTCTATGGTGAAGTAGTTTCAGCTAAGGTCGCGATCGACCGCGAGACACGTAAAAGCAGAGGATTTGGATTTCTTGAAATGAGCGCTGCCCTGGAAGCAAAGGAAGCAATTGATGCTTTGAATGGTGCCAGATTAAGAGGCGGCAAGGAACTTGTTGTTCGGGAAGCTGAAGAGAAACCACGGGACAGCAACAGTGGTGGTGGTTATCGGCCGAGGAGATAGCATTAAGTATTCAACCGCACAAATCCTCCATCAATCGGATAATCTGTTCCTGTAATAAACGAAGCTTCATCAGAACAAAGATATAAAGCCAGCGATGCAATTTCTTCGGGTTTAGCCATCCTGCCAATTGGCTGGGATGCGGATAATTTCTTAAACATCTCCTGCTCCAGCCCCGGGTAGTTCCTGGAGATAAAGCCATCAACAAAAGGTGTATGAACACGGGCCGGCGATATCGAATTACAACGGATATTATATTTAATGTAATCTTTTGCAATAGACATTGTCATTGCGGCAACTGCTCCCTTGGTCATACTATATGCAAATCGGTCAGATAAACCAACCAGGGCCGCGACTGATGCCATATTTACAATCGATCCTCCTTTTGCTTTCATATGAGGAATGAATGCTTTTGTCAAAAGAAATACACCTTTCACGTTTATAGAAAATAATTTTTCAAAATCTTCTGTACTTGTATTTTCCACGTTTCCAATGTGAGCTATGCCGGCATTATTTACCAGGATATCCGGAACCTGATTATTAACAATTGTCTGAACTACTTTTTCCACTGAATTTTTCTGATCCACAGCACACATTAAAAATTCTGCAGTGCCATCTTCACTTTTTATCAGTTCTACAGTTTCCCGGGAACTCTTTTCATCTATATCAAGCAGGTAAACCTTTGCTCCCTGTTTTGCAAACAACAGGCAGATCGCTTTGCCAATGCCACTGGCGCCTCCGGTAATGACAGCTGTTTTATTTTTTAGACTATACATATCAGATATTTTTCACTGGTACCAGTCAATTAGTTACAGTTTCTCTTCTATTAACATCCAACAGCCACGAAAACTTAAACACAACATGAAAATACGGAATATAGCAGCAGTTAAAAAAGAACGCGCATTACCAGATCCCGATACCACTGATAGCTGAAAAAAGGCTATTGTTCCGTAAATTTGCATTCCATTTTCCCCATGACACAAAAGTTGACAGATCTTTCCGCCAGTCTCGAAGGTGAATTCTATATCGATGAAACCACACGGATTCTTTATGCGACAGATGCGTCTGCGTATCGTGAATTACCTGAGGCGGTTGCGGTACCCAAATCAAAAGAAGATCTGAAAAAGCTGATAGCATTTGCAAGTAACAATAACACCTCTTTAATCCCAAGAACTGCCGGAACTTCCCTCGCGGGGCAGGTTGTTGGGAAGGGAATAGTAGTGGATGTATCCAAGAATTTTACAAAGATTATTGAATTTAATAAAGAAGAGGCATGGGTACGTGTTGAACCAGGTGTTATCCGGGATGAACTGAATATTTTTTTGAAACCACATGGTCTGCTATTCGGACCGGAAACCTCCACAGCTAACCGCGCAATGATCGGAGGAATGGTTGGCAATAATTCCTGCGGTTCAAATTCAGTCGTTTACGGCAGTACGCGTGAGCATCTTATGGAGATTTATGCACTATTAAGTGATGGCAGCGAAGTATTATTTCGCTCATTGGGTCTGGATGAGTTTCATAGTAAATGCGAGGGAGATAAACTGGAATCTTCCATATATAAAACAATCCGAAGTTTGCTTGGCAACTATGATAACCAGCTTGGAATCCGAAAAGAATTTCCCAGAAAATCAATTGAGAGGAGAAATACAGGGTATGCATTGGATATATTATTGGATTCGGCTCCTTTTACCGCAGGAGGACCTGATTTTAATTTCTGCAAACTTATAGCCGGCTCCGAGGGAACACTGGCTTTTATAACTGAAATTAAACTTCATCTGATTCCTTTACCTCCTGCTGAAACCGGTTTACTTTGCGTTCATTTCGACACCATTGATGAGGCACTTCGTGCCAACCTGATTGCTCTCAAATATAAACCCAGTGCCAGTGAACTAATTGATCATTACATACTGGAATGCACAAAAGATAATATTGAACAGAATAAGAACCGGTTTTTTGTGCTGGGCGACCCCGGAGCTATCCTTGTCATAGAATTTAAAAAAACATCCCGGGCTGAAATTGAAAAACTGGCAGAGTCATTAACGGAAGAATTGAAATCTGCGAAACTGGGTTATCATTTCCCTCTTTTATTTGGAGAAGATACCAATAAAATATGGTCATTGCGAAAAGCCGGGTTGGGGCTTTTGGGCAATATGCCAGGGGATTCCAAACCAGTGCCGGTTGTAGAAGACACAGCGGTAGACGTTTATGACCTGCCAAATTATATAGCTGATTTTAATAAGCTGCTTACAAAATATGGACTGCATTCTGTCCATTATGCACATGCAGGATCTGGTGAAATTCATCTCAGGCCAATTATCAATCTTAAGACGGAAGAAGGAAACCGGATGTTCCGGACTATCGCCATCGAAATTGCTGATCTGGTAAAAAAATATAATGGCTCACTAAGTGGTGAACACGGCGACGGCAGACTTCGTGGTGAATTTATCAAAAAAATGGTCGGCGATCACAACTATGAACTTTTTAAAACGATCAAGAAAAGCTGGGATCCTCAAAATATATTTAATCCGAATAAAATAGTCGATACCCCTCCCATGAATACCATGCTGCGGTATAAACCCGGGCAGACAACACCTGTATTCAATACAGTTTTCCGTTATTATAATCAGGATGTTTTACAGCACGCCGAACAGTGTAATGGATCGGGTGACTGCAGGAAAACAAAATTATCCGGAGGTACCATGTGTCCCTCTTTCATGGCAACAAAAAATGAAAAGGATACTACGCGCGCACGTGCCAATATCCTGAGAGAATTCCTGACAAATTCAGAAAAGCTCAACCGTTTTGATCACCAGGAGATTTACGACGTAATGGACTTATGCCTGAGCTGCAAAGGATGTAAATCCGAATGCCCCTCCAATGTGGATGTTGCCAAATTGAAAGCTGAATTCCTGCAACAATTTCACGATGTGCATGGTGTGCCCTTTCGCTCCCGGCTGATCGCAAATTTCAACCGGTCACAGCAAATAGGATCTGCGATGCCCCGCCTTTATAATTTTTTAGCAACAAACACTTTAACCAGCCGGATCATCAAAGGAATATCCGGATTTGCAGTTGCGCGCTCCATGCCCACCCTTTCCAAACAAAATTTGAAGAAATGGTACAATAAAAATTCAAAAGGAAAAAGTAAAAGTGAAAAAGGAAAGGTTTACTTATTCTGTGATGAATTCACCAATTACAATGATACAGAAACAGGCATCAAAGCGATTCTTCTTCTTGAAAAACTGGGCTATGAAGTAGTTATCCCTGCGCACGAGGAAAGTGGACGTGCATGGCTGTCCAAAGGACTCTTAAGAGAAGCAAAAAAAATTGCCAATAAAAATATTCAACTCCTGAAGGGGCTGGTAAATAAAGAAAATCCGCTCGTAGGAATTGAACCCAGCGCGATCCTGACATTCCGGGATGAATACGTGGACCTCGCTGACGATGAACAATTTGCAGCCGCTAAAGAATTGTCAAAAAATGTTTTTTTAATTGATGAATTTATAGCAGCAGAGATAAAGCGTGGAAGAATCGATAGAAATTTATTTACGAAAGAAGCCCGCCTAATCAAATTACACGGACATTGTCAGCAAAAAGCATTATCCTCAGTTTCTCATTCAGTAACTATGCTAACTTTCCCTGAAAATTATCGTGTCGAAACCATCCCTTCGGGCTGTTGCGGAATGGCTGGCTCTTTTGGTTACGAAAAAGAACATTATTCTCTCTCTATGCAGATCGGGGAACTGGTGTTGCTTCCTGCCGTTCGCCAGCAACCTGAGGAAATACTCATCGCTGCACCAGGTACGAGCTGTCGACACCAGATTAAAGATGGTACAGGTAAAAAAGCTTATCATCCCGTGGAGATTCTTTATGATGCTCTCTTATAAGCCTAAAGCCTAAAGCCTAAAGCCTAAAACCTTATTGATAGTTTTTCATCGGTCGAAAAAATTGAGGATTAAACCCTTTAAATCATAAGTGGTTGCTGAAATATTATTTTAACTTAGTCATCTTTTTACTTTAAGCTTTAAGCTTTAAGCTTTAAGCTTTAGGCTTTAAGCTTTAAGCTTTAGGCTTTAGGCTTTAGGCTTTAAGCTTTAAGCTTTAAGCTTTAGGCTTTAGGCTTTAGGCTTTAGGCTTTAGGCTTAAAGAGGTCTTAAAATTTTTCAACATGAACACAAGAAGGGAATTCATTCAGAAAATTAGTGGTTCCGCCATTGCACTATCCATTTTACCAGGTCAGCTGCCAGCAGCTTGTACAAGCGTACCCGGTGTTGCATACGATGGACCGGTGCTTAGAGTCGCCATTCTGGGTCTCGGAAATTATGCAAACCGTGTTGCAGACGCCATGGTGGCCTGCAAAAAAGCAAAACTCGTAGGAGTAATCAGTGGAACACCCTCCAAGATTAAGACCTGGCAGTCCAAATTCAATATTCCGGAAAAAAATTGTTACAACTACGAAAACTACGACGCGATAAAAAATAACCCCGATATAGACGCGGTTTATGTGATCACACCTAATGCTCTTCATTCAGAGGAAGTTATCAGGGTAGCAAAAGCTGGCAAAAATGTGATATGTGAAAAACCAATGGCCATAAGTGTTAAAGAAGGTGAAGAAATGATCGACGCCTGCAAAAAAGCCAATGTAAAACTATTGGTCGGTTACCGGATGCATTTTGAACCCCACACCCTGGAAGTCGTACGTATGAGGAATGCTGGTGAATTTGGAAAAATTACTTTTTTTCAGGGTCTGTCAGGGTTTATAATAGGTGATCCCAATCAATGGAGGCTGAATCCAAAACTTTCGGGAGGAGGTTCAATGATGGACATAGGAATTTATTCGGTTAATGGTTCACGATACATGACCGGAGAAGACCCAATCTGGGTAAATGCGGTGGAAACTAAAAACGATCCGGTCAAATTCGTCCAGGGTATTGATGAAACCATCCAATTCCAGCTCGGATTTCCCAGTGGAGCCGTTGCATCCTGCCTCTCTACTTACTCTATGAATTGGCTGGACCGGTTTTTCCTTGATGGTACTGAGGGATTTGCAGAATTGTATCCTGCCACAGGATATGATCCCACCCAGGGATTTACAAATAAAGGACCGTTGAATTTTCCTTTTGTACCTCATCAGACGATACAAATGGATGAAATGGCAGACATCATCCTTCATGGCAAAAAACCGATCTTGCCGGTGGATGGAGAAGAAGCACTGAAGGACTTAAAAGTTATAGAAGGCATTTACAAATCTGCGCAGAGTGGCAGGACTGTCAATTTGAAATTATAAACACTTCAGGAAGAAAGACACCATTCGGCGGTTTGCCGGATACCTTCTTCGTAGCTTGTCGGTTTAAATTGAAATGCATTTTCAAATTTAGATGAATCAAACTCATATGGGAATTCGTATTGATAAAGCATTTCACTCATTTCCCTCATGACAGGTACAAAAATTCCGATTATATTTATCAGCCATTTTGGTAAAACCTGAACCTTCGCTTCAACATGCATATATTTTGCTGCTATTGTAATAAATTCTTTCCCGGTAAGAGCAGGCAGCGTACTGGGTAAATGCCAGGTCTGTCCATAAGCAGTATCAGTAGTCGCCAGCATATACAATCCCTTTGCTGCATCAGGCGTGTATGTAAATGAATGAACCTTATTCGTATGAACGAGACACTGTGCAGATTTTCCTTTTTTCATTCTGTCAAATACCAAAATGAAGGAAACGCTTGTAGCAGCGGCCCTGGGACCATAAAAATCAGCTGACTTTGCAATGATGGCTTTCAGGCCACCCATTTTCATTTCTTTGATTAACATCTCATCTATCTCTGCACGGACTTTCCCTTTTTTACTGCAGGGATTAAAAGGCGTCGATTCAGTCATCTTACCTGTTACCCTTCCATACATATACACATTATCAAAAAAGATAAGTTTTGCACCCTCTGACTTGCATGCATCAATAGTATTTCTCATAATAACCGGCCAGCTCGATCTCCATATTTTGATATCGTATTTCAAACCCGCTAATAAATAAACATAATCCGATCCTTTAACAGCCTGAAAAACCTGTTCCCTGACCAGCAGGTCCGCCTGAACTAATTCTGCATCCCCTGCAGTTTTTGGATTCCTTGAAACCAATCGTATTTTCTGCGCATTAGTCTGGAGAATGGGAATGAGTTCATTTGCAATTGTTCCATTTGCTCCAAGGATGGTATGGAGAGCCATAAATTAGTTATTAATTATGGGTTATGAGTTATGAGTTATTTGTCGTAAAATTTACAAGTGTCTTATTTCATAACAAATCTAGAATAACTATGGAACATTAAATATCAAATGTTCACAACGAATCATAAAACCATTGGGTGCCCGGAGTTATCCTCCTGTGAAGGGGAACCAACCTGTCAAAAATCGAATCCGCTTCCTATCTTTACAATTATTATTCATTCAGCTAATCTGAAGTTATCCATGTCTAACAGACGCGTTGCCATACAGCAATTACTCATGATCTGGGCCGGGGTTGCTCTACTGCCCTCCTGTTTACACAACGAACAGAAAGTTTCCATTCCGCTTAAACTCATTAACATCATGCCGGAGGATGAGAGCATGCTGGCTGAGTTAGCGGAAACCATTCTTCCAAAAACAGATACACCCGGAGCTAAAGAACTCTCAGCTCATTTATTTGCATTGAAAATGGTTGATGATTGCTATTCAAAATCCAACCAGGATAAATATGTGGAAGGAATGAAAGCGTTTGAAACATTTGTTTCAAAAAAAACAGGAAAATCATTTACTGAGATCAATTCATCCGAAAGACAATCCATCGTTTCGGAACTGGATAAACAAAAGTCTCCGGAGATGCTTTGTCATTCTTTTTTCAATCCACAAAAAGACTGACTGTGCAGGCCTACACAACCTGCGAATATTATATGACAAAAATCCGCGGATATAAAATGATACCTGGAAAATTCCAGGGTTGTGTTCCATTAAAAACTGCATAAACTTAATTTAACGAAATGGGCAATCTGAATGATGGTATAAAATCCAGGACCTTTGATGCAATTGTAATCGGATCTGGTATGAGTGGTGGATGGGCTGCAAAGGAATTATGTGAAAAGGGACTAAAAACGCTTGTATTGGAAAGAGGGAGAGATGTCGTTCATCTCAAAGATTATCCCACTACCAATATGCAGCCCTGGGAATTCGAACATCGCGGTCAAATTCCTGAAGCAGTTCAGGAAGCTAATCCGGTTGTAAGCAGATGTTATGCATTCAGGGAAGACGCCATGCAATTTTTTGTAAAGGATACTGAACATCCTTACATACAACAAAAACCTTTCGACTGGATCCGCGGTTACCAGGTTGGCGGTAAGTCCCTGCTTTGGGCTCGTCAGACACAGCGCTGGAGTGATTTTGACTATGAAGGACCCGCACGGGACGGATTCTCGGTCGACTGGCCAATACGGTATAAAGACATTGCACCCTGGTATAGTTATGTTGAGAAATTTGCAGGTATATCAGGTAACAAAGACGGACTGGCTGTACTTCCTGACGGAGAATTTTTACCCCCTCTGGAATTAAGCTGTGTTGAAAATTATTTCAAAAATTTTATTTCAAAAAATTATAAAGATCGTCATGTGATTTATGCGCGATGCGCGCATCTTACTGAACCCAAACAAATTCATCTTGATCAGGGAAGGGGACAATGCCAGAACAGGAATCTTTGCCAGCGTGGTTGTCCGTTTGGTGGGTATTTCGCTGCCAATTCAACTACGATTCCATGGGCATTGAAAACCGGCAATATGACCCTTCGGCCTTTTTCAGTCGTGCATTCTATCATATTTGACGATAAAAAAGCCAGGGCAACCGGAGTAAGAGTTGTTGATTCTCATACTAAAGAAGTGATTGACTATTATGCGCGGATTATTTTTGTAAACGCCGCTGCGGTAAATACCAACCTCATACTTCTAAATTCAAAATCGAACCGCTTTCCTGATGGCCTTGGAAATGACAGTGGCATACTGGGAAAATATTTTGCCTTTCATAATTACCGGGGACATATTTCGGCGGAATACGAGGGTTTTATGGACAGTACAACTGCCGGTGGAAGACCCACGAGTGCCTATATACCGCGATTCCGAAACGTTCAAAAACAGGAAACAGATTTTCTCCGTGGTTATGCTGCTGGCTTTTTTTCCGGCAGATTCAGCTTTCCAAAACCAGAAGGTTTTGGAACATCATTAAAAGATAGTCTAGCAAAAAAAGACCCTGGCCCATGGAGAGTTGGTTCCCACATGATGGGTGAAACCATTCCGAAAGAAACAAATTTCTTAAGTCTTGACCCGGTTAAAAAAGATGAATGGGGAGTTCCGCTTCTTCAGTTCTCTGTAGACTATGATGAAAATGATAACAAGATGGTCAAAGACTTTTCGGAACAATTGACAGAAATGTATACAAAAGTCGGGTTTACGAATATTAAGACGAATGATAGCAATCAGGCACCCGGACTTGACATCCATGAAATGGGGGGAGCCCGCATGGGGAAGGACCCAAAAACTTCAATACTGAATAAATGGAATCAGATGCATACCTGTGACAATGTATTTGTTACCGACGGCGCCTGCATGACTTCAACTTCTACTCAAAATCCTTCGCTGACTTACATGGCCCTGACGGCGCGTGCATGTGATTATGCTGTTTCACAAATGAAGAGAAATGAACTTTGAAAGCGTAAAGCTTAAAGCCCAATGCCCAAAGCCCAAAGCCTAAAGCCTAAAGCTGAAGGCTTTAAAATGCTTAACTTGTAAAATTAAAATCGAATTCCTTTACTATTAATATTTTACATTCAACCCTTATGCACAAATTAAAAGTCTTTATTCCAGCGTTTCTTTTAGCTATCGCATTAAGTTCCTGCTCAAATTCTTCCATGCGAATCATGGCAACCTGGGTAAATAAGGAAGACAAACCCGTTCCCCAACCAGGCAAACACAAGATTTTCATTTTTGTCATGACCCAGAATTATGATGTCCAGGTAAATCTGGAAAATGATCTGGCTGAAGCTGCTGATGCAAAGGGGATCCGGACCGTAAAAAGTATTGATGCATTTGGCCCGATCCTTACGATTGATAAAATGCCAAAAACTGAAGTTTTGTTAAAGGCCATAAGAGATCTTGGCTGCGACGGCATTTTTACGACAGCTCTTGTTAATGAGGAATCCCAAACACACTATGTGCCAGGCAGTTACTCCGGAGGATTCGTACCATATGCAGGTTATGGGTATTATTACAGTGGATATTATGCATACAGTCCCGTCTTTTATTCCCCCGGCTATTATGAAACTGATAAGACCTATTTCATAGAAAGCAACCTGTTTAATGCCACAACAGAGAAATTACTAATTTCCATGCAGTCTAAGGTTGTGAATCCACCAACTGCCATGAAGGCCAGCAAACAATATACACAGATGCTGGTGACGGAGCTACAGGCGCAGGGATTTATGAAAGACTAACTATTATTTCTGGAAACTAATAGGGATATGAATTTCCAGTTTGCATCCGATCCCGGGCTTGGTTTCAAATCCAACGGTTCCGTTGAATGATTCAATCCTGTTAATGATATTGACAATACCGACCCCGCTTTTCTTCATGCCTACTTCGAATCCAATGCCGTTATCGTTGATCAGTACATGTATCTGGCCATCGCTGGCATACATTTTTATTTGAACCCTGGAAGCAGAAGCGTGTTTGTAAACATTATTAAGTTGTTCCTGGATCACCCTGTAAATATTTAGTTTCAAATCATCCAAAAGATCCAGTTGTTCTGGTAAAACATAGTCAAAAGATATCTTAAAGCCAATACCCTCCTCCATGATTTTGATCAACGATTGAATCTGCTCCTTCAGATCAAATCCTTTCATTGGAGTAACATGTTTTCTACTCAGGATACGTAGTTCAAGAATGGTTGCATCCACGAGGCGGATCGATTTATCTACAAATTCTTTTTTCCCTGAGGGAGTTTGTCTTGCTGTACTCAAAACCATCCTGGTACTGGCCAGAAGCTGATTCACATTATCATGGAGTTCACGACCGATGATATTGCGTTCCCGTTCCTGCGCTTTAATAACCGCCCGGGTTATTTTTCTCTGCTCCTGAACCTGATGATCTATCCGTTCCTGCTCCATCTCTCTTTGCAGTCTGCGGATTCCTGTTACATCTCTTACAATTGCCATGATACTGTCATCTCCAAATTTCTTCACATTAGCCTCTGTTTCAATAATAGATCCATTTTTATGGATCATGAGCCTGTCACTCATAAAGTGTTTCCCTTTCATGACCAGGTCGTTTCTTATTGGTTTTTCAACAAGCTGCTTTGGACAAACAAGAGAAATAATATTCATCCTCAGTAATTCCTTTTTCGTATATCCGAATAGCTTACAGAAACTGCCATTCACATCGGTAAAATTTCCATCATAATCGGTGACAAGGATCGGATCAGAAGCCTGCTCAAAAAGTGATCGGTATTTTTTATCACTCTCTTTGATTTCCTGCTGAGCCTTTTCCCTGGCAGTAAGATCCATACCTGCACCCAGCAGACACTTCTTTCCTTCATAAGTGACTGAAATACCATTCAGGTGGAAAAGCAATCGTCTGTTATTTTTGGTTACTATGTCCATTTCAATCTCATTGTAACCTTCTTTATATACTTTTTTAGTTGCTGCAATCATTTGTTCATGATCAGCCGCATCAAAGAAATCCATCGGACTCATTTTTTCGATCTCTTCCCCGCTATAACCAGATATGATTTCAAGATTTTTATTCCATCGAAGGAATTTGTTTTTCTGATCCGTCAAATAAAAAATTCCAGGCAGACAATTAATAATCAAATCGGAAAGTTCCCTTTCTTTTATTAAACGGTCCTTAGTTGAAAGTTTATTGATCTCTTTCAATGCAGGAATTCTACTTAGATGATCCTCTCCAACGCAACGAGTCTTGGTCTTCATTACTATATTTTAACTAGGTATTCTTCAATCATATCAATTCAATGTTTCAACTTGAAAACAGGCCAGGGACTCCTGTGTACCTGAAAAATGTCAATCTGACGTATATTCAGATATTGTTATTTCGGGGTGCAAAATTAACTCATTTTATCACAAAATTTTTATAAAACTTGATTAAAGTTAACTTTTTAAGTAGCTTATATTTAAGTGTTTATACTTTGGGACTGATTTAGATCAACTTCGAAGAGTCAGAATACCCCGCTGTTTAAAAAATTTTGTTTGTTATTAAAATATAGAGCTCGCTGATTCGTCTACCGCTTTATAATATGTGGCAGGCAGAAACGATACAAATTCCAATGACTGGCTCAAGATCTAATTCCATATCAGCAGTCGTGAAAGCTTATAGCAGCCGCTTAATGGGATTTATCCGTAAACGCGTAAAAAATGAGGCCGATGCTGAAGACATTCTGCAGGATGTTTTCTACCAACTGCTGGGCAATAAAGAGCCTGTCGATCAAATCACTGCATGGCTATTTACGGTAGCAAGAAATAAAATCATCGACCGGAATCGAAAAAAGAAGCCCCTGTCCCTTGACGGATTTTTTTCAGAAGTGGAAGACGGAGAAATGAATGACTGGCTGGACATTTTAATGGATAATTCATCCAATCCGGAAACCATTTATTTGAGAAACCTTTTCCAGGAAACGCTGACGGAATCATTGGACGAACTACCCGAAGAGCAAAAACAGGCATTTGTCCTGAATGAAATAGATGGAATTCCATTCAAACAAATATCTGAAGAAACAGGTATTCCGGTAAATACTTTGATTTCGAGAAAACGATACGCTGTGCTACATCTTCGTATGAAACTTACTGACCTGCACGAAGCATTAATAAACTATTAAAATAAAAAACAATGAGACGTTCCAGATTTCCCCGATTTATCCTTTTTCTGTTATTTGTTTTCGCAATTATTGTTCCACTCAGTTTTATCATCATGGCACTTTGGAATAATATCCTGGTCGCCGTTATACATGGTGTATCAGTAATTAATTTCTGGCAGGCATTGGGACTTTTTGCGTTATCCAAGATTCTATTTGGAGGATATCCGGGAAGGCCCGGCTGGGCTGGTCATGGCCGTCGCAGGCGTGACATGGAAGAAATGAGAAACAAATGGTTTAATCTTTCTCCTGAAGAAAGAAAAAACTTTAAACAGAATTTGAGAAACCGCTGCGGCGAAAGGCAAACAGTTGAAACCCCGGAAACATCCGAAACAACCCGAACAGAATAAATCTGCGCAGTAAAATAGTTACTACTATTTTGGTTTGAATTCCATTTTAACTCCTATTCCCTTGCCTGCTTTTTTCTGTTCGGGAGTTTGATAAATAGTCTTAGTCATGGTCCCAAGGAATTTCCCGCCAAATTTAAGATAGCTGATCGAATCAGATTTCTTGATAATGGTTGCTTTTTCAATATCGGCCTCTGTGGGTATCCTGTCCAGATATTGAGTTAAATATTTCTTTGCCATATGGTGATCCACATTGGTCTTTTCCAGCTGGTGCATGGGGATTTCTTTCTCAGAAAATATTTTTGATACAGAAATTCTGGGTTTGGGTGTCCGCTTTACAGGCACTTTTTTTTCAGTCTCTTTGACCGGCCCGGTTTTACCTTCACCAGTCCGGGTTTCTGCTTTTAATTTTTGTGCCATTGTAAGAAATTTAGGTTGAGAGTAAATATAAGCATAATAAAAGGGACGTGTAATTGTTAGTGGTTAATGGTTTATGGTCAATGGTTTATGGTAATTTGGTATCTTGGTGATTATACAATACTATCTATACACCATAAACCATAAACCATTAACCATTTATGAAGTTATTCAGGTGGAGAAAGAGCGGAGAAACCTTACCTGGCATTATTCTGAATGAGTCTTATTATGATGTCTCCGGCTTTGGAGAGGACTATAATGAAGAATTTTTTGAAACAGATGGCTTATCGCGCCTAAAAGCTTTTCTTAAGGACAGTAAACAGGATTTAAAGAAACTGGATGAACCGGTAAAACTTGCAAGTCCTGTCGCAAGACCTTCGAAAATTGTTTGTATTGGCCTCAATTATGAAGACCATGCAAGAGAAACCAAGGCCCTGCCTCCTCAGGAACCTGTAATCTTTCTGAAATCGACGACGGCTCTCAGTGGACCTTTTGATCCGATCATCATACCCAGGAATTCAAAAAAAACTGATTGGGAGGTTGAACTCGCCGTCGTAATATCGAAAAAAGCGTCTTATGTGAAGGAATCGGAGACATCAGACTATATCGCAGGTTATTGTTTGCATAATGACGTCAGTGAAAGAGAATTTCAAATTGAAAGAAGTGGCACCTGGGATAAAGGAAAAGGCTGCGATAGCTTTGCACCTCTGGGCCCTTTTTTGGCCACTCCTGAAGAAATACAGGATATCAACAATCTCCGTCTCTGGCTGAAAGTGAACGGTAAAATAATGCAGGATGGAACCACTGCCAACCTGATATTTAAGATCCCCTTCCTGATATCTTATATCAGTCAGTTTATGACTCTGCTCGCGGGCGACGTAATCTCAACCGGAACTCCGGCAGGTGTCGGTCTGGGTATGAATCCGCCACAATACCTTTCTGCCGGAGATGTGGTAGAACTCGGAATCGACGGACTCGGCAATGCGCGACAGGAACTGGTGCCCTATTATGAAATTTGACCAGTTACATGATCATACTTACATATTACACATTCCCGTATTTGCGAAATAGTTGAAGGTCTAATTTACAATCGTATTCAGGACGCATGAAATGAATGCCATTACCATTAAACCTTACGTATGAAATTGCAGGAATGCATGACCGGCTTTTATCGCGGTTATGCTTCCGGCAATTTAAATCAGGCAATGACAGCGAGCAGGCCCTGATGCAAAAAGGGAATACATAAAAGATTAACTTAGAAAAAATGAAGTCCGTTAATGATTGCTGTTCCTACAAATATTTGCCTTAAAAATATTTCAAAAAGAATATTTAATACCCCTAACCTTCAACCACTCCGTGCCCTTTTTTTTCTTTTTCTTTTCTTCGGAACGACGCGTCCCGTTCATGCACAGTCCTATAATGTTGACACCCTGCTTCACTGGGTAGCAACACATCCGAAAATCGATTCGACGAAAATCCACATTATGCACCGTATCAGCTATTTACTTAGTGAAACGGACGTTAATAAATCTTTCGCCTATTATGAATTGGTTTCGAAACTGAGTGATTCTCTTAATTTCACTTATGGAAAGGCGCTCGCGAGCATTAATCTGGGTATCCTGCTTTCTTCAGCGGGAAATTTCCAATCCAGCACAAAAGCTTTTTTTAAGGCCGTCGAACTGGCAAAATCATGTGGTGCCCGACGGTTGGAGGCTGTCTCGTTAAATAATGTCGGTGAAAATTTTGCCTCACTGAAAGACTTTGACAGATGCCGTCAATATGCCCTCCAGGCCATAGAAATCAATTCTGAAATTAAGGCGTGGCGCGGAGTCGCGCTCAATTATGAATTATTAAATCGCTGTGATCTGGAACAGGGCCTTTATGAAGAAGCTAAGAAAAATCTCGATACCGGCATGCCTTATGCCATCCAGACAAAAGAGAACTATGTACTTTCCCAGTTTTATGTTGGATATGCAAAACTCCATGCCATCCATAACAGGAACGATTCAGCCAATTATTATTTTGATAAAGCAGTCAGTTCCGCCAGGGAATCAGGAGATATAAGAAATGAATTCCAGGCATATGTCGCAGAGGCCAAATACATGAATCATATTCCGGCCAGGGAAAAAACTTCCCTGCTTACCAGGGCGCTGCAACTGGCCGAACAAACTCATTTTGCAGAAGGAAGAGCAAAGGCCGCAGAACAACTTTCTTCTGTATATGACGAATTAAAAAATAAGGATTCCTCGATGTTCTTTTACAGAATGTACCGCACGGTCAGTGATTCACTCTTCTCAGAAAATAACCGTCGCAATGCAATCGTCAACGAATCGGAGTGGACCATCAAGAAAAAAGAACTGGAAAATGATACACTTAAAGAACTTACGAACGCCCAGAAACGACAAATAGCCTTTAAAGACATCCTGCTATTCCTGACAGGAATCGGATTCATGCTGGCAGTCTTTATTACTTTCCTTCTGTACAAATCCTTTCAGGCGAAAAAATTAAAGGATGTATCCCAGTTTAAGCAAAAGATAGCCGAAACAGAAATGCAGGCATTACAGGCACAAATGAATCCTCATTTCTTTTTCAACAGCCTGAACAGTATTGAGAATTTTATTATGCAGAATGAGAAAAAACTTGCTTCTGACTATCTGAATAAATTCGCCCGTTTCATTCGCAGCATACTGGACAGCAGCAATACAGAACTTATTGAACTAAACAAAGACATTGAATCACTCCAGCTATATATCGACCTGGAACAACTGCGTTTCAACAATAAATTTACCTATTGCTGCCAGGTAGATCCCCAGATATTTCAGGGTGATTATCAGGTACCTGCCCTGCTCGTTCAACCTTTCCTTGAAAATGCCATTAATCACGGAATTGGCCCCAGCGACAGGACTGACCTGAAAATTTGTATGCAGGTAAAGCTGAATGATAATATGATTCACTATATTATACAGGATAATGGAATCGGGCGCGACCAGTCAAGAATCTATAATCAGATAAACAAACCTTTCCATAAAAGTGTGGGTATGAAACTTACACAAGACAGGATTAATATTTTCAATCGTGAAACAGGTTCGTCCACCAAAGTAAATATTATTGATTTGTTTGACGAGGAAAATAAGCCAACGGGTACAAGAATTGAATTTGCCATTAAATGTGTTTCTCATGCAGATCCTCAAAGCCGTCCTGATAGATGATGAACTAAACAGTCTGCAAAATCTGCAGTTTAAAATAAGGGAATACTGCCCTAATATTAAAGTCGTTGCCCAAACTCAAAATCCTGAAGAAGGCATCCGGCTGATTCAGCAACATAAACCCGATGTAATATTTCTCGATATAGAAATGCCGCGAATGAGTGGCTTTAAGATGCTTGAGCAGATACCGGAAGTTGATTTTGAAATAATATTTATTACGGCATATAATCATTATGCTATAAACGCCATTCGTATAAGCGCCTTTGACTACCTGGTAAAGCCGGTCGCTATCGAGGATCTCCAGCAAACTACCGAGCGTTTGGAAAATATTAGTATTAAAAAGACAAGAGAAAGAGCTGAAAATCTAAAACAAAATCTTGCAAATCCTAAAAGCCAGGAAGATCATATTGCTATACCGACCAATGACGGACTGGATTTTATTCAGATAAAACAGATCATCCGAATTGAATCAAGTTCCAATTATTCCAGGATTATTATGCAAAACAACCAACATTTACTTGTAACGCGCCAGTTAAAGGACTTTGAAGAACTTTTGCAGGAATACCGCTTTTATCGTGTGCATCATTCCCATCTGGTGAATCTGAATTTTATTACGAAATATGTGCGTGGTGACGGCGGCCAGATAACCATGCGAAACGGGGATATTATTGATGTATCCCGAAGAAAGAAAGAAGTATTCCTGAAATTAATTGGTGCATAGCTACCGGCCTTCTATAAAGTTTCCCTGTTCAAATACTGAATTAGCTGAATCAGGCCGTTTTCATCATATACCCTGCTTCCTGACATTTTGAGAAAATCATTCACTTTGTCGCTGTCCCGGTTTAATTCAAACATGCGTTGAATAGGTCCTTTTTTTAAAGTAAAAATGGACCTGTATTCTCTATTAGGGAAAAAAACATAATATTCAGGCATATCCACATATTTTTCCCTGAAACCAGCGGAGCCCGGAGCAGTGATACCTATGGTAAATGATTCTCTGATCAACTTGGTATGCATGACTTTGTATAGTGAATACCTGTTCTCATCATATACAAGTACCTGAAACAAATCTTTGTCGTTAATAAAATAAATATGTTTGAATATATAAGCCGAATCATCCATATAAAATAGTGCCGCCTTATATTCTCTTCTGTCAATCTCGAACATATTTTTATAATCTGCAGTCATCAGCAGCCTGTGCTCAATCTTGTCAAAATTGAAATAAAAGCTGTCGCTGGTAACTATCGAATTATTGGATGTCAGTAATCTGCCTTTTACCCAATTTCCTCCGAACAATAAATTTTTACCTCTGAAAGATCCCTGATTCTGATCTATATAAGGCTTGCTGATTTGTATGATATCGGGATGTACGTTTCCCTGTCCATGTATGACGTACGAAATAGTAATACTAAGCAGCGTACAGGTGATATACTTTTTCACGACTACCGGTCTCCTGAAGTTCACTGAATTTACGAAAAAGGTTACAAAGAAGGATAATATTTAAAATCCTGATATAATGTTCCCCGAAATATAAGTACGGGTTCTAAAAAAACCCGGTTGCGCCTGATCAGGCAGAAAATGTAAAATCTGGGAATCTGTCATATCTTGGTAAACAATTATTTAGTGAAAATGGAAAAAGAATCTTCCCGTCGCCGGTTTGTAAAAAATGCAGCTGCCGGAATCGGGCTGCTGGCAATGCCTTCCATTCTGACGCCTCAAAAGGATCCCGCCAGACTATTAAAGATAGTTTGTGTAGGCGGCCATCCGGACGATCCCGAAAGCGGTTGTGGTGGAACTTTGGCGAGATTTTCATCTGCTGGTCATGATGTCACCATCATTTATCTCACCCGCGGAGAAGCAGGCATACCCGGAAAGTCGCACAGCGAAGCAGCTGATATCAGAACCAAAGAGGCGATGGAGGCTTGCAAAATACTTCATACAAAACCAGTTTTCGCAGGACAGATTGACGGGGACACCATTATGAGTAATGAATGGGTTCACAAATTGCAGGAAATGTTGAATCAGGAGAGTCCCGACATTGTTTTTACCCACTGGCCCCTGGATTCTCACAAGGATCATCAGATTGCCAGTCTCCTCACCATTCAATGCTGGATAAGAGCGAAGGACAAATTTGATCTGTATTTTTTTGAAGTGTGCACAGGAGAACAGACCATGATTTTTAAACCCACGGACTACGTTGATATTTCCGGAACCCAGGAACAAAAAAGAAAAGCCGTGTATTGTCACGTGAGTCAGGACCCTCCTGGCATTTATCAGTGTGGTCATGCAGCTATGGAAGAATTCCGCGGACGTGAACTGGGAGCGAAAGCCGGGGAAGCATTCGTAAGAATGACGGGCATGCGAACTGGCAATGACTTTCATTTATGAAGCCTTCAATCAGAAAGAGTTTGGGCTGAATTTAAAACTGCGGATTATTACTTCCACAGCCTTATTATCTTCAGGAGGATCACCGTTAAACAACCAGAAATTAATATGCACGGGCATAGCCAGACGACTGATGGACGATACAGGTTTTGCAAATGTAGATGAGAAAATCAGATTCTTTTGATCGGTTGAGATACTGTCAAAACTCGAACATACAACGGAATCCGCGCTTCGGCGGAAATAGTGGGTGCTTAAAGTAGACTTCAGTGTAAATTCCCTGGTTGTCGCGCTATTTTTAGCACTGTCATTTTTCGCGGGCCAGATGGTATAATTCAAATTGGGATACGAACTGTTTCCCCACCTGGCTATTTCAATATCCATTTCGTCGTAGCCGTCATTTCCGGAATAATTAAAAAGACCCAGTACAATATTTTTGTCAAAATGATCAATGGCTCCTTCCACTACGAACTGATAGGTTCCAAACCCAAAGTTTTCCAACGTTGTTACCTCCGGACAAAACCAGTGGCTTGTTTTCGCATCCCTTACTATCCATAAATGCAGGCGGCCCAAACCATCTACCTGTACACATGAATCAGAGAAATAATTTGGTCCCGGTCCCTGTTTATTTACCGTGTTGCGGACTGACCACGAATATCCGCTAAATGAAATGATTCTTTCTGTCGTTTTGGTTTGTGCAGGAGAATTGGAGGAGGTCATGATTAAACAGAAAATAAAAATAGTTCTGACCATACATATATTTTTAAGTTGGCTGGTATTCTCTTTTTGAGTACTTTTTACTTAATCATCGCCTTATATCTGTTAAAGTTTAAAGTTTAGATACTTTGAACTAATACTCTAATCATCGAAATATGCTAAAAACATTTGTTCTGCTCTTAAGCGTTACGATTATCCTCTCAGGCTGTAAGTTAAATAACCCTGCTAAACAACCGGGCTCCGGGGATGCCGGTTTCCAGCAACTTTCTGATAGCTTTTTGATGGGTTACCTGGCCTGGCGACCCCAGGGCGCTGTAGGTTTAGGATTTCATGAATATGACGGAAAACTTACGGATTTAAGTAAAGGATCCATAAACATGGAATTAGCCAGACTCAAAGATTATGGTCAAAAGCTCGCCGCTTTAGATACAAGTTCCCTCAGCGAAAAAATGTTTTATGACTACAGGATCTTAAAACTCGCCATCGAATCAGAGATTTTCAAGTTTGAAGATTTAAAAGCATATACTATAAACCCGATGACCTATGCCGGCCTGATAGATATAAATATTTATATCAGCCGGAATTTCGCTCCACTTGAAAACAGAGTAAGATCCATCATCGCCATCGAAAACCAGGCGGAACAACAATTTGCGTACGCAAAAGCCAATCTCGAAGACTCTCTTGCCAAGCCGTATGTGGAGACTGCCATACAGATTGCTAAAGGTTCGGCTTCATTTTTGGGATCCGACCTGGTGATCGCCTTAAAAGATGTAAAGAATGATACCCTGATGGCAGCATTTAAAGCTTCAAATAAAAAAGCGATAGATGCGATAAATGGATATGTAACCTTCCTTGAAAAAGAAAAACTTCCTAAAGTTCATAATCACTATGCAATTGGCCGGGACAACTATATGAAAATGCTGCTTTACAGTGAGGATATCAATATGTCGCCGGAAAAGATTCTTGAAATTGGCCAGGAGCAGTTAAAAAAAGAGCAGGACGTTTTTAACAGCGCCGCAAAAATTATCAATCCAAACAAAAAACCTGTCGACGTTTACAACGATCTGGAAAAAGATCATCCTACGGCAGACAGTCTGATTCCAGGCGCCAGAAAAACCATGGAATCTATACGTCAGTATATAGTTGACAAAAATATTGTCAGTATGCCATCTGAAGTGCGTGTCAAGGTGAAAGAAACTCCCCAGTATGCCCGCGAAACCAGTACCGCTTCGATGGATACACCGGGGCCTTTTGAAACAAAAGCCACGGAGGCATATTATTATATTACTCCAGTTGACCCGAAATGGACAATCAAACAACAGGAAGACTGGCTCCGTTCATTCAATTACTATACAACTGATGTGGTCACTATCCATGAAGTATATCCTGGTCACTATACACAGTTTCTGCATCTGAATGCTTCGTCAGCAACTAAGATTGAAAAGATATTTGGTAGTTACGCATATGTTGAAGGTTGGGCTCATTACTGTGAAAAAATGATGTTGGATGAAGGTTATGGTAATAATGGAGATCCTGTCCGTGCTGCTAAATACCGGCTTGCTCAATCTGGTGATGCACTACTCCGTTTATGTCGTTTATGTGTATCAGTCAAAACACATTGCCAGGGTATGACACTTGACGAAGGCACCAAATTCTTTATGGATAACTGGTACCAGGGAGATAAACCATCAAGACTGGAAGCACTTCGGGGAACTTTTGATCCGGGATATCTTTTTTATACTATAGGCAAATTAGAAATACTTAAACTACGCGAAGATTATCAGAAACAGGAAGGCTCCAACTATTCGCTGGAAAAATTCCATGATAAAATACTTGACAATGGCATGCCTCCCATCCGACTGTTGCGCGAGTTGCTTTTGACAGATAAAAACAGCTGGAATGAAATTCTGTAAATAGAAAAAAGCTGACAAAAAATTTGAAGAAGGAACCGGCAACCTGGGTTCTTATGAATAAAAATTCAACCTTTCTTAAACTATTTGCTATACCTGCCATAGCAACAGTCCTGAGCATATCTGGTTGTGAAAATTCTGCGATCAACAATAGTTCAGGATTTGATATAAAGACTATCATCACAGGCAAAGGACCTGGCAGCGTGGAAGTGGCAGATTTTAACAAGGATGGTTTCGCCGATATTGCGCTGGCTAATACGAAGGATAGTTCCATATCAATTTTACTTGGCAATGGAAAAGGTGAATTCACTGCGTCGCCTGGTTCACCGTTTTTTGCCAACAGGTCCCCAGATGATATTGTAGTTGCAGATTTTAATAAGGATGAAAATTTAGACCTGGGTATTGCCAACACTGAAGTGAGCGAGCTTACTATTCTGCTCGGCAATGGAAAGGGCCAGTTCCAACAGGCAGCAAAATCTCCATTCATTGTACATTCAATACCTCATACCCATGGCATTGCGACAGGTGATTTTAATGGAGACGGGAATATGGATCTGGCAACAGACAGCTGGGGTGAAAATAAAGTAGTGATTATATTTGGTGACGGACAGGGAAACTTTGGGGGACAGATGTCCTACCCCGTTGGGAATCGTCCATATCAGAGATTAAGGGCCGCTGATTTAAATAAGGATGGAAAGCCGGATATTGTAACCAGCAACCTGGAAGGCAACAATGCAACTGTGCTTTTATCTGAAGGAGAAGGTAAATTCCAGGAAGCACCCGGATCTCCGTTTCCGGCAGGGGATGCCCCTTTTGGAATCACCATTGGTGATATAAATGCTGATAATAATCAGGATATAGCCATCGTAAACTCTCCGACAATAACTGCTGAAAGCAAAGGAAAGGACGGCCTGTACTTATTAATGGGTGATGGTTCCGGTAAATTCCACACACTGAAAGGATCGCCTTTCACAACCGGAAAAAGTCCCAGCCGTCTGGCTATTGGAGATCTTAACGGCGATGGTATAAATGATATCGCGGTAACAAATTACAATGATAAAAGTATAAGCATATTTTACATGAATAAGAATGGAGTAGACAGAAGTATTCTTATAAATGTTGGCGGCCACCCGGATGGGATTGCCATTCATGACCTGAATGGTGATGGAAGGAATGACATTGCAGTAAGTAATATTGATGACAACAACCTGATGATTCTGTTCCAAAAATAGAAAACGATGAGATATTATTGATTTCGTTAAAGAATTCCGACATTTGAATCATAATTCATTCCCTGTAAAATCCAACCCTTTAATAACTTAATGAAACGACAAAAATTCTTCCGCACTTGTATGTCTGCCGCTATCCTGCTGACCTGTTATCTCAGTATACAGGCGCAGTCCGACGACCGGCCTAGACTTATTGCTCTGGAAAAAAGAAGGATAGAAGCAATGACCCACCGGGATACGACAATGCTTTCCGGATTACTCGCTGACAGCCTGATTTATATTCATTCAAGCGGAGTTATTGATAGTAAATCTTCTTTGTTGAAAGATATCGCATCGGGTCGTATAACTTATCTGTTTATACTTCCGGAAAAAGTAACTGCTTCGATTGATGGAAATTATGCCTGGATATATGGAAGGGCAAATGTCAGGTTCAAACTGGCCAGCATGACGGGCAATATTGACCAGTATATCAGTTTTGTAGAAGTTTACCAGCACAAGCGATACCAGTGGCAATTAGTTCTTTGCCAAAATGCGAGGATCGAAAGCAACGCGCCCTATTACAACAATATGGTTCCGCAGGTCAAAGCGGGGGAAGTTCCTTCCATATATTAATCAATGTCTAATTGGATAACGGAACCAGCCTCGCAGTAAGATCCGGATCGTTCATTGTCTTATCGAATGGAAACATGGGCCGCTCAATTCTTTTGTAATTTAAACGCTCAAGGTCCTGATCCACACCGCCGGGCGTTAATGCCATAATCCAGTCCGCCCGCATGGCATAAAGCTCAGGTTCCAGGTATCCGATTTTGACTACGACAATGTCTGATTTACGAGGATTCAGTCCTAACCTGGTAAAGTCAATTTCTTTGTGATAAGGTTTTCGTTTTTGTGTAACAATAATATGAACGCTTCCCACTTTTACTACCGCTTCCACTTCTGCATCCTTGTCACCATAAACAATGGATTCAACTGTTCCGGAAATCAACAGCGGAGGAGCATATCTTGCATCAACCATTGCTCCCGCATATCCTTCTACGTGATCGCCCACTCCTGCTTTTATCGCATTCTTTATCAGATCGGGCCCGGGGATCGAAGCGTATATAAGAGAAGGACCATCAGCAGGTTTAAATTCAGGACGTGAAAGAATTTCTTTTAATGTCCACGTGACATCACCTGCGCCACCCGCAGTCGGATTATCTCCCATATCACTGATGAAGAAAGGGTGTTTGGAACTTTTTAGAGCACTATCCAGACATGCGTTTAAAGGTGCAACGGGTGCAACAAATGCAAAATTGAATCTCTCTTTCCAAAAGCTTTGCGCAAGCTGTTCCGCGGTATGAATTACTTTTTCTTTATCAAATCCTGTAACCATCACAACGGCATGATTGCGCGGCTCATCGGCCCATGCATATCCTATCCAGATTGCTGCATCAATAATTCCTTTCTGAGAAGCGGCCGGTTCTACAGCCGCGTAAATACTTTTTCCAGGTTCTATTCTCGTACTCGTTTTTTCTCCGGGCAGAAGAACAGGAATAGAGACATATGCCTTGTAAGGTTTCCCCTTCCCACTTGCTATCAGGTCAATCAGATTTACAACAGCACGTTGTTTTGTGTCCATCGCATCTTCATGTGGAGCTTTCCGATAGCAGGTGATCAGATCCGAATTTTCTGCCAGACGCCAGGAAACATTTCCGTGCAGATCCATAGAAGTTGAAATGATCGTTTTCTTTCCGACAACTTTACGGATCCTTACAATAAAATCACCTTCAGGATCATCCAGACCAACCACACTCATGGCTCCGTGAATGTCAAACCACAGACCGTCATAGGGCAAATGCTTTCTAAGTGAATCAAGCGTTTTATTCACTAAGGATTCATACGCTCCTCTCGTTACCGCTCCACCCGGCAGGGCATGGCCGACAAGGGTAGGAATCCAAATAGCCTTTGAACGAAGTGGTGATTCAGGAGATAAGAAGGGATAAACTGAAAAAACATCTTTGCCATACGATGCATGAAATGCCGCTTCATCAGTAAGCGCAGGTGAAAAAGTACTCGATTCTATTCCGAGTCCTGCAATGGCAATGCGGGGAAGTGATTTTGACTGAGCCGTTCCGTTATATGTGGTCAAAAGAGTTGAAACAATCAGTAGAAAAATATATCGCATACATAAATTTTTAGCGTGTACTTACAAAAGACAAACAGTAAAAAAGTTTGACGGTATCGGTAAAGCATTTTACTATTGTATCAAATTGTCAAAATGAAAAGGAACCCGATCATATTTTTCATTGGAAGTTTACTACCAATAATGGCTTTATGCCAAAATAATCTTCCTGTTATGGCAGGTAAAGATATAGCCATTGTACAAACAGAATATGGAAAACTGCGTGGATATATTCATAATGGCATTTTTACATTTAAAGGTATCCCTTATGCAAAGGCACAACGCTTTATGGCACCTGAAAAACCTTCTGCCTGGCAGGGTATACGTAGTTCGATGACCTATGGGCCCGTATGTCCGATGGATGCCACTACAACTGTTTTTGATGAATTTGAATTTCCCTTTCACCACGACTGGGGATATACAAATGAAAATTGCTTAAATCTGAACATCTGGACGAAAAGCACGAGTACTACCCGGAAAAAACCGGTAATGGTCTGGCTCCATGGCGGAGGATTTTCTACTGGATCTTCAGTAGAACTTCCTTCCTATGATGGAGAAAGTCTGACAAGGAAAGGCGATGTAGTGGTTGTCAGCGTAAACCACCGGTTGAATGTACTGGGTTTTTTGGATCTGTCAGCATACGGCGAAAAATATAAGTATTCAGGCAACGCCGGATTGATGGATCTGGTTTCTGCACTGCAATGGGTAAAAGAAAATATTGCAAATTTTGGCGGCGACCCTGATAATATTACCATTTTCGGACAGTCAGGCGGAGGTGGAAAAGTCACTTCCTTAATGTGCGCTCCCTCGGCAAAGGGTTTGTTTCAAAAAGCGATTGTAGAGAGCGGCAGTTACCTGAGCGAGTTTACAGAAGAAGAGATTGCAAAAAAAGTAGGCACGGCATTAATGGCGGAATTGGGATTGCAGGACGGACAGATAGATTCTTTACAAAAAATTTCTTATGAACGTTTGAATGCAGCAGCGAAGAAAGCATTGGCAAAAGTTCAGCAATCGCTGAAGCCGGAAGAACGACCCGTATTTGGTTTACAATGGGGGCCCGTTCATGATCACGATTTTCTTCCCTACCAGCTTACTTCAACTGCTGCTCTCGAACTTTCTAAAAATGTACCCCTTTTGGTTGGCACTACTAAAAATGAATTTGCACCGTTTATTCCTGGGTCGAGAGATATAACCATGGATAGCGCGAGAGCGAAATTGCAAAGAAAATATGGTGACAAGACAGACGCTTATCTGGCCGCCGTTTTAAAAGCTTATCCCGAAACGATTAAACCATCAGACTATTTAGACATCGATTTCACATTCAGACCCGGAGCCATCAGGCAGGCAAACCAAAAAGTCACGCCCGGAGCAGCACCAGTATATATGTATCTTTTTTCATGGCAGTCTCCGGTATTGGATACTGCTTTTAAAGCCATGCATTGCATGGAACTTCCTTTTGTATTTAATAATATTCAGAGATGTGAGGAAATGACGGGCGGTGGAAAAGAAGCTTATGCACTGGCGGATAAAGTAAGCAGTGCCTGGATAAATTTTGCAAAGACAGGTAACCCGAATTGCAAAGAGTTACCCAACTGGCCAGCATACACGCCGGAAAATGGAGCGACGATGATATTTGACAACAAGTGCCAGGTGAAGGCACATCATGATAAGGAATTACTGTCAATCGCAACCGGGAAATAAAAATCCCGCAAAATAATAAGTATGAAAATTCTAAAAAAGATTTTCGAAGAAATCAGAATAATACTGCGAACTGCAGCCTATTTCGCCATCGTATTCATACTGATGATGGTAATGAAGAAACTTTATCTGAAGGATTATGATATTGAATTCACCGGTTTATCACAGGCAATTATAGGTGCGCTTATTATGGCAAAAGTCATCATACTGATGGAACTTATTTCTTTAGGTTCCCGGGTGCAGCGGCAGCCGCCGATTGTCGATGTAATCATACGCACTTTACTTTATACACTTGGGGTTTTGATCGTCGTCGTACTCGAAAAAGCTTTTGAAGACAGACATAAAGCCGACGGTTTTGGTAATGCGATTTCCTACGTGTTTAGTCATCGCGATATCTATCATGTGTGGGCAACAACCATTGGTGCCGCCGGATCCATATTTGTATATAACTCATTCTCCATTGTACAACGGACCATGGGGAAAAATGGATTGGCGAAATTGTTCTTTTCAACTCCGCTTGATCAGGTCGAAGATGTGAAGAGTCCTAAAACTGCCGCCACTGAATAGTATTTCCCGCAACAAAAACTTCACTTATTTTTTTATTAAACCCGTAGAGTAATATCTACATTTCCAACTCTCTTTTTTATTGAGCGACTCATTTATAGACATTTATTGTATGGCAGGATTTTTAAAATATATATGGCATAATGGTATGATCGTCATCACCAGCCGCCACCTCCAAATGTAAATTTTGATTTGGAACTACATAATTAATTTAAACCCTTCGAGAAAGATAAAAACCCCGGTAGTGCCGGGGTTTTTTCATTGGCGTTCCCTGATCGCCTTAAATTCAGATCCTGGTTTCCATGCCGGCCATGTTGTTTCGAAAGCGAGGCGTTTGCCGATCATAAATAAAAGTTTCATATCCTGCATGCCGCCTTCGAATGTCCAGCTGGAATCGTAATTGTCCGATTGCGAATGATAGTGATGGGCAACATAATCATCTTCTTCTTTCCTGCCGTACTCTTTTCCTTTTCCTACAATATCAATTCCTCCCGAAACATCCAGTGCGGGAACTCCCACTTTAGCGAGACTGAAATGATCGGAGCGGAAATAATGTCCGGCTTCCGGATGTGCTTCAGGTGCAAGATATCTTCCCTGAATTTTGGCAGCATCTGCCACATAATCTTCGAGTTCATTTTGTCCATATCCGGTAATCACGATATCATTACTTTTCTCCATGGGTTTAATTCCATCCATATTTAAATTGGCCACTGTTTTTTTGAGGGGATAGATTGGATGCTGCCCATAATATTCCGATCCCAGAAGACCCTGCTCTTCCCCGGTTACTGAGAGAAATAAAATAGTCCGTTCCGGTTTTTCCTTCAGATTATTGAAAGCTCTTGCCATTTCAAGGAGTGCAGCTGTTCCGCTGGCATTATCTATGGCTCCATTGAAGATAGAGTCGCCCGCAGCATCCGGTTTTCCAACACCCAGATGATCCCAGTGCGCAGTGTAAAGAATGTATTCATCCGGCCTTTTTGTTCCTGTAATTTTTGCAATCACATTGTGCGATAAATTATATACTGCACTTACTCTTACGGTGGTGGAAAGTCTTTCATTTAATGAAATTGCTTTGAAGGCATGATTATTCGCCTGCATCAGGAGTGCCGTGTCTTTTCCTGCTGCGGCCAGTAACTTTTTTGCCGCATCTGCGCTTACCCATCCACGTAAGGCGCAATGATATTGATTGCTTCCTCTTTTATCCAGATAAAGGTTGGATGATCCCCAGGAATGCTGTATCACGCTGAAAGGATAGGAAGCTGCTTCTGTATTATGAATTATCAGACAGGCTTTAGCACCCTGCCTTGCAGCTTCTTCATATTTGTAGGTCCACCTTCCATAATACGTCATCGTCCTGCCCTTAAAAATGCTTGTGTCTGCAGTTCCAAATCCCGGATCATTCACCATGACCAGCACCACTTTTCCTTTAACATTTATTCCCGCATAGTCATTCCAGTTATATTCGGGAGCGACCACACCATATCCGGCAAATACGAGCTCATCCCTGTTGAGTGAGATAATGGAATCTGTATTCTCCGTTGTGATCACATAATCTTTTGTATTATGTAAAAAGAAACTGCCTTTGGCCGATTCAACCCTCATGACAGAATCCGGATGCGGTGTGATCTCCACCATGGGAACATCCTGCAGATAACTGATACCATTGCCAGGTTCCAGGCCAATGGAACGGAATTGGTTTTCCAGATAAGCCAGGGTCCTTGTTTCGCCTAATGTAAAAGGCTTTCTTCCCTGGAAAGAATCAGAAGCCAGCACAATGATATGCTGTGCCAGGCCGTTCCTGTTGAATAACGTACCTGTGGCTTGTTCTTTCTTCGCAGGTTGGTTACAGGATTGAAGAACAGAAAATGAGAATGGCTAAGAAAATGAAATACCGATGATCTCTGGTGAACATATAATCTTTAATTATTGATAAAGATCAGATGTTTACCCGTGAATTTAAAATGTGGCAGTTTTTATCTCCAAAGCAATACCAGGGTATTACCTGTAGGCGACCAAGTCCGTACCAAGTCCGTTGTTCGACGGACTTGGTCTGGACTTGGTACAGCTCTGGTAGCTCTTTGTCCGGAATAAACCCCTTCTCTGATCGGGTTCAACTGGCTTATAAATTATGAAAAGACTGTCTTTTGAAGTCTGGAAGTTTGAGCGGACCGTTCAGTTTTGGCCTTTTACAACTTTCAGGCTGTTGAATTATCGGATCTATATATTGCTTTTGAAGTTTGTCAGATATTTCTGTCTTATCCATTCCCTCTTTGAGCATCTTCAATGTTTCGCCGGTTAACAGCCGATATAGATCATACTCCTTTTTCTCTTTGGGAATCTGGTTATATAATGAAGCTGCAATGGGTGAAGCTTCCTTCATCCGGTTGGCGCTCTGGCGGAATCCTTTAAAAGCAGGGTCCTTCTTAACCCTGGGGCCTGTCAGCGGTGTGGATTTGCGTATTATATTGATACCGTGGGACATGTAGCCACATATCCCGTCGCGGGTTCCGATAAATGGGGTATCACCTCTTTTGATTGCCATGGCAAACTTAAATTAACTAAAATATTCCAGCTTCTAAAAGCAAGCACCAGGCCAGTTCCTTGGCTGACAGACCAAAAACGGCCCTGTTCACCGATTATTTCCCTTCTATTCACCTATTAAATAATAGAGATAAAGCGCAGTTTTAGAATTTGAGGGTAACAAATAGCACTATTGAATTTAAGTACATATTAATCTGGGAAAACACCCTGAAATGCAGGTGAATTTCCCCCACTGATCACCCAAATTCTATTCCGGGTTGAGCCTGATCTTTATGACTTAAGTGAAAGAACAGGGATTTCAGTGTTCGCAATTAAATTGCATTTCATGAAATTTAATTATTATATTTGAAATGAATTAATAATGGTAGTAATCAGCTATGGAACGATTAGAAATTATTCAGAACAACACCCTGATGCAGAAGATCAGCTGAATAACTGGTACAAAATCGCAGAAAGGTCAAACTGGGGAAATTTCAATGAAATGAGGCAGATATTTAATTCGGCTGATTCCGTCGGAAATGATCTATATGTATTTAATATAAAGGGCAACAGGTATCGATTAATAGTGCGAATTATATTCCGGGTCAGGACTGTATACATAAAATTCATTGGAACTCATAAAGAGTACGAAAAGGTAAATCTGAAATATTTATAAAAATGTCTTCTATGACAAATCAAAAAGTAAAAATTGAGAATGAAGAGAAGTATAATGCAACAATGATAAAGATTGACGCATTGATGAAAAAGGGAGAAAGCAACTTAACAAAAAAAGAAACGGAACATCTTAGAACGCTGGCCTTATCAGCACAGAAATATGAGAAGAGTACTTATAAAATTCCTATACCAAAAACGCTTGAAGGTCTTATTGAATTAAAAATGTATGAGCGCAAACTCAAACAAAAAGAATTAGCCATTTTATTGGGCATTGGAGAACCGAAATTATCCCAGATAATGAGTAAGAAACGCAAACCTGATGTCGCTTTTCTAAAAGCTGCACATAAACACCTTGGAATTGATGGCAATGTTTTGCTTGATTATGCCTAACCAAATATTCGGGAATTAACCTGCATATAACAGCTGGTCAATATTCAAATCAAAGAAAATGAAAACATTATTTTGCGTAAGCGTCCTCTTAATATTATTTTCCAATCATTCATCGGGTCAAAACAATGATATTGAGACGCTAAAAAAACTTAACAGGGACTTTCTCAACTCCATAGTCAACAGGGATACTGCTACTCTCAGTAATATTCTCGCTGATGATTTTCTGCTGATCAACCCCGGGGGTGCCAAAAGAGATAAAGCAGATAATTTATCCAGTGTCTTCACGCCAAACCAAAAAGTGGTTTCAGTAGATATTGACAGTGTCGAAGTGAGAATGTTATCCGGCGATATTGGATTGGTTACTGCATGGACGAATAATAAAATGGAAGCAGACAATAAAGAAACAACTTTCAAAATCTGTTACCAGGATGTTTATATGAAAAGAAAGAATAAATGGGTAGCGGTGGCGGCTCATGTTAGTTTCCTGGGTTCGAATTGACATCTTATAAATCGATTCTAGATCCCAACAAAATTATGTCTTCGTGATTCTTTGCTTCTTAAACAATACGAATTTGTCGTTTATATATAAAAACATATCCTTGTTGCTTGCCGCTCTGCAAAATGAATAACTGGGCCGGTACGTTAGCATAAAAAGTCGCAGGGTATCGCCGCTTAAGACGAGTAAGCCATGCAACCATCGATTGAGAAAATTTTACGTCAATATATTCTGCTTCATCCTCCGCTTTTATTCTTCTCTTTAATTCCCTCTTTTGTTTTTCTGATTTAGAAAAAAATCCAATGGGACTAAAACTAAAACCAGGATCATCTCCGGGCCTTTTTTCATTCATAAATTTAACAGGATGCTTTTTGTTCAAAAGATAAGCATAGTCTTCCCTCCTTTGAATTGAATCCTGAACGTATTTGGCCATCTGGTCAATTTCAACATCTTCAAGAACTACAACATTTGGCCTGAGGTTCAAATGTACTGGCCCCTGAAGGTCAGCATTCTTTATTTTCAAAGTGTCAGGGACATAACCTGCAGATGAAAAGACAACGGCATCGCCCACCATGGCTGGTATTTTAAAATTGCCCCCCTGGTCTGAGACGGCATGCTTACCATTAGTCAGATTCCTGATATTCACTTCCGGAATGATTTCGTGGCTATTTAATTTAAATATTTTGCCGGAGAGCAGGGTCTGCGCAGATGCAGGATTGGAGATTTCAAATAAGATTAAAAGAGAACCAATCCATTTCAGCATACGAGAGAGATGAAGAGGTAAAATCTAATGTATGCAGCTTTTGCTATAACATATATTCTCTAACACATAATCAAAAGTTAAAATCATCTCTCCAGATATTCCGAATCAGAAGACCAAAATAGAACAGAACTGTGTGAATCACCCTTCAGAAACTTTAATTGGATAAGTATCTGCGACTTCAACCAGGGAGCAAAGAATTTTTATAAATCATTTTCGGGTGTCGGGATTGTATCAGGCAAGTTTCGATCCGGATTACTTTGAATGACTTACCCGCAACGACGCCTGTTGCTTGCGGCCGCTCGCCCAGATTTTATATAATTCAAACCATCCGACACAGAAAAGGCTGACAAGCACACAAATCAAATAATGAAAGATGTTTAATTGGGTCAGCTTAAAAACCTCCTGCAATACGGAAAAGAAATTAATTGCAAACAAAAAAGCCATCGAAATAAAAAACACCCATGGTGCCAGGGAATTTTTGTAACGCAATGTTTTATTGACTGTTTCAGTAAATGAGCGATTACAAATGGTAAGAAATATATTACTTAGAATGAGCGTCGAGAATACAACAGATCTTACATATTCCAATGAATAATTTTCCAGCATAAAATAATAATACAACAATAACAGACCTCCCGAAATAGCGAGGCCCTGCATAATACTTATACGCAGGTCGTTCTTTGAAAAAATGTTCTCAAGATGAGGTCTGGGCCTATTGCTCATAATATTCGGTTCCACCGGTTCACGTTCATAAAACACTGAACAGGTCGGCCCCATGATCAATTCAAGAAATATAACATGGATCGGTGTAAAAACAGCAGGATATTTCCATCCCAGTACCAATGGCAGGGAAGCCGTAAGAATAATAGGAATATGAATGGAAATGATATACCTGATTGCTTTCTTAAAATTGGAATAGATTTTTCTACCCTGAGTAATTGCATCCGTAATTTTGTCAAGGCTATCGTCTGTAATAACCAGGTCCGAGGCTTCCTTTGCTATCTCTGTCCCCTTTTTTCCCATGGCGATGCCGATATCAGCTGACTTTAACGCAGGTGCATCATTTACTCCGTCTCCTGTCATCGCTACAATCTGTCCATTTGATTTTAAAGCATTTACAATTTTTAGTTTTGCCTCCGGATACATGCGTGCATATATATTTATTCTTCCAACTTCATTTATCAGTTGTTCTTCCGACATGTCCATGACCTGTTCACCTGTTAGATATTCTCCATCATGTCTAATTCCGGTAATTGAAGCTATATTTAATGCAGTTTCCGGATAATCCCCTGTAACCAGATTGATAGCTATCCCCGCTTTATCCCATTTTTCGAAGACAGCTTTTGCATTTTCTTTTGGAGGATCATATAATGACAAAAACCCTTCAAACATCCAATTAAAATCGTCCTGTTGTTCCGGAAATGTTGATTCAGCATATGCAGCGCTGCATACGCCCAGCACTCGAAAACCGGATGAAGCCATATCCAAAACAATTTTTTTCAGCTTTTTCAACGATTCTTCATTCAGACGACAAATATTCAGAATTCTTTCAGGTGCACCTTTCCCGGCAACCAATATCCCTTTTTCTGATTGATAAACATGGGTCATCATGGGTGGCCTGCCACCAACCGCATATTCATGAATAAATTGCAGTTTTTCATCATGCTCTGATTCATTCTGTAAATAATAAGCTTCGGTTATTGCCTTTTCCATTGCGTCGAATGGAACTTTCTCAGATGCCAGCCGTGCATACCTAAGTACATTGTAAACGTCGGATTCCAATTTGCCCTCCGCTCCCGCCAAGTGGTTCGAAATAAAACTATAAATACCCCTTACCTGCATTTTATTTTTTGTGATAGTCCCCGTTTTATCCAGACATATCACACTAACTGCACCGAGGTTTTCTATGGTCTGAGGCTTCTTTGTGATGATTCCCAGTTTGGCCATTTCTGAAGCACCGAGGGCCATAAAGGTCGAAAAGGCAACGGGAATTTCTTCCGGAACAGCGGACATCGCGAGCGTAAGTCCCAATAACAAGCTTTGCACAATATCTTTGCTGTTAACATAATTTATCACCCAAATTAATGCAAAAGCGATGAGTCCAAAAGCAGTAAGTCCTTTTACAAAACGGCCGATCTGGATTTGCAATAAGGTTCTCGAAGTTTCAGGGGTATTCAATGTTTTGCCAATTTTACCCAACAGCGTCCGGTTTCCTGTTAAAGAAACTATTGCATAACAGCTGCCTGAACTGATCATCGATCCCTGAAAAAGCTGGTTTGATCCCTGTATTTCATTTTTTTCTACCGGAACAGACTCCCCGGTTATAACCGATTCATTCAGAGTAAGGTCGTTTGCGTGCAATATATTGGCATCTGCGGGCACTTTATCTCCTTCCTCTAAAATCATGACGTCTCCAGGAAGTAATTCTTCTGCAAAAACGGCTTCCTTCTTGCTATCCCGGATAACTGTGACTTTCGATTGTGTAAATTCTTTGAGTGCCTGTAAAGCGCGCGAGCTTTTGGTTTCCTGATAAATAGAAATGGTGACTACAAAACTCATTGCCAGTAACATTAACAGCCCCTCATTCGATTCACCTAAAACGAAATATAAGGAAGAGGCGACAACCAGCATGAGGAACATAGGCTCCTTAATAATGTTCCAAACAGCATATAGGAAACCATTGTGTTTGTCCTGTGTGAAAATATTCCTGCCAAATTGCTTTAGTAATGGCTGTATCTCTGATTTCTTTAATCCGGAAAAAGACATCGTATCGGGTATTTGTGCAGTCATCTCATGTTAATATTTATCAGCTACATTTATATTCACTCTTCTAATAAAATACTCAGGACTAATCCTCTTAGTTTTATTGGGCTTTCGATTTGTTTGGCTGTTTCCCTTCTTATAAACCCTGTCGCGAAGCTGGAGAAGGTGTTTAGGAGATTTACCATTGCATAATAGATAAATAACAGAACCGTATCACAGATGTGAAATAAAAATAGGTTGTGTAATAATTTTTATCAAAGGTTCTGCTGTACTTTTTTTAAAGAAAGTTGACAATGCATCCCGCCCATAAGCTCCCATCACGATGATTATATTTTTTCTTTTGAAAAGAAAATCAAAGAGCATATGGTTAACCTGTCCATTGATTATTTCATATTGAAAGTCGCTATAATGATTTCTTAGCCAGTCTGTAAAAGAGCTTTCTCTCAGATTACTCCTTTTCTTGTCCTCAATTACCTCCAGTATGATCAATTTTTTATTTTCCAACTGCGGAAAAAGATAAGTAAACTGCCTGATTGCAAAAATGGAATCAAAAGAACCATTATAACAAAAAACAATTTCGTCCAGTTTGTCAAACTCCTCCGGTGCAACAATTACCGGGCATTGTGATTCTTTGATAATATCTTCGACGAATCGGGTAGGTGTTTCTTCTGAGTTCTGATTAAAAGTCATAGCCGCATCAACAATAAGCATATCTGAAAACCGGCTTTCTGCAATCACATCCTCAATGGGGATTCCGGGATCGCGATGAATCTCAAATAAGACTCCACTATCTGAACATACTTTTTTAAAGTTGGATATGGCTTCTTCAATCCGTGCACTGTCTGCCATTTTATTCCTCGCTACCTCGCTATCAGCAAAAGCAATAGGAAAGCCATGTAAATCTCTTTGAACAAGTTTACCGGCTAATGTTTTTTCCAGAAAAATACCGGTTATCCGGGATTTTGTTAACCTGGCGAGATACAAAGCAAAATCCATTGTTTTTTTATTCGGATCCAGGGGATTCATCACTGCCAAAATTTTTTCCATAAATTTTATTCTTATTTTTCCCGGAACAATACTTGCTTCTTATTCAAGTCCCGAATCATAAATTTACATATTTTGTGGCAAGCTCTTCCGGCATTATCTCATCGTACGATTCAATCTGAGTATAATAAATAATTCTTTTTGTTTCCATATAATAAAAATTACCTACCCAGAAATATCAGGTAACTTCCTCATAATATGCAGGGAAGTAAATTCGATCGGAAGATAGTAATACTTATCTGACTTTACTATGACAATAGTCATTAGATAATAATGATCATTCTCATATTCGTCATGTACGAATGTCAATTTTCGGGCGTAATGGCTGATCGGAGATTTCAAATAAGACCAAAGGGAACCAATCTATTTCAGCATACAATAGAGATGAAGAGGTAGATCTAATGTAGGCAGCTTTTGCTATAAAATATATTATCTGACGCACAATCAAAAGTTAAAACCAACAATCTGATTTATATTGTCCTTTATTGGAATTATTCTGAAGCCTTTAACTTTATAATGCAGGGTAGCTATTATATCGCCGGCAAATTTAAATCGGGACGAGATGCGAAAATATCCTTGGTTAGTCTTAATTGGCATATTAGTTTATGCAGGTTGCAAACAAAATGAAACCGCCATCATACTCCCTGATATCAAAAATTCGTTCACCAATCAACTGTTACGGAAGGATTCTTCTTTGTCAGTAGATTCTTTCTACCTGGTAGGAATAGATACTATGACAGCAAAGAGTTCTTTACTTCATCAAAGGTTTCCTTTTTTCCATATTCTTGAGCGGCTCAATAAACAAAATGAAGCTGTCCTTAATGCAGTAGATCATTCAGTGCACAAACCGACCAATGATGATGCAGAGCGGTTGAAAACTCTTGAAGACGAAAAAAAATACGTCAACACCGAAATCGATTCCTTAAACAATCTTTTTGCAAATGCCGACTCTGTGAAACCAGTTGGGTATAGAGCCATTTATAAAGTCACAGTTCACAAAATGGATAAATTTACCATTTCCGACACTATTGCTTACTCGTTAAGTCTCAAAATGGAGCTTTCTGATTGGGATAGAAATATCGAAAAAGATATCGATTCGCTGTCCGTTGGCAGTCATGTTCTACGCGGTCCCTTCAATCTCACAAATGCAATGAAGAAAATGGTGGTCCGCTGATTTCACGATTTTTTGGTAATCAACTTATCAACTGCTTCCCGGTAGGTGTCTCCGACAGGCAGTTCCTTATCTTTTATGAATACGCTGTTCTTCCGGATCGCGATAATGCTTTCAACAGAAATTAAATAGGATTTATGTATGCGTATAAACTTGTTTGAAGGAAGCTGTTCCTCTATTGATTTCAGGCTGCTTCTGATGACAAGAGGCTTGTTACTATTCTTAAGATAGATCTTTACGTAATCCCGCAATCCTTCCATCCACGTAATATCATTGAACATCACTTTTATCTGACTGTAATCTGAATTCACAAAAAAATATTCCTGCGGTAACGGTTCCGGTGAAATGTTTTTGATCGTTTTCAGGTCATACAATTCCTTCGCACGGTTACAGGCTCTTATAAATCTCTCGAGTGAAACCGGTTTCACCAGGTAATCCACCACAGCAAGATCATAGCTTTCAAGCGCATATTGTTTATAGGCAGTAATAAAAATAACCAGTGGCTTATTTTCCAGGGTTGAGATATACTGAAGTCCGGTCAATCCCGGCATCTGAATATCAATAAAAATGAGATCGATCTTATTTTCCTGCAATGCGTTCATGGCCTCGAATGCATTGCTGCAGGTTGCCACCAGGTTCAGATAGGCAACCTTCCCGATATTGTCGGCAAGCAGCTTTAATGCCAGTGGCTCGTCATCCACTGCAATGCAATTCATTTTCATTTTAAAGACAGTTTTAAGTCCACATTATACCAGCCGTTCGAATCTTCAATTTGCAATCGGTGTGCTTTGGGATAGAGTAATTCAAGCCGTCTTTTCACATTTGCCAATCCGATACCGGAGGTCTTGTCTTTAGCCCTGTCATTACTTACGTACCTATTCCTTACATTGAAATCAAGTTCGTTATTTTCCACATTCAAATCAATAATAATCTCGGAATCCCCGGGCAAAACGTTTCCATGTTTAAATGCATTTTCCACGAAAGGTATCAGCAGCATTGGCTCAATGGAATGCCATTCCTCCTTCACGTTAAAATGAACCTGTAGATTCAGATTCGGACTAACCCTCAGTTTTTGCAGTTCAATATAATCCTGTAATGATTCAACCTCATTTTTTAACAGCACTTTCTCTTCGTCGCCTTCATAGAGCATGTATTGTAATAATGATGACAGTCTCATGACGGTTGGCTCAAGCTCTTCACTTTTTAATCTTACCATCGCCACGATATTATTGAGCACGTTGAATAAAAAATGAGGGCTGACCTGCGAGCGTAGAAATGCCAGCTCTGTTTTCAGGTTTTCCTGACGCAGGGTTGCGGCATCCGCATCTGCCCTGAATTTATCATATACGATCTTGAAAGTAGTACTCACCATTATTGTGAAAAGAAATGGAACGGCATTATGCTGTGCTGAAATTAAAAAATTAAAATGATGACGATGTATGAATGGTATGAACAATGCACCATGAAGCAGCATAATGATACAATACGATACGATCAGGGAACCGATATAAATAACAAATTTCTTTTTGTAAAGGAACCTGGGGATCAGCACCAATGCATTTAAATAGAAGAACCCCATCCACAAAATATTTGTAGCGGCATTCAAATTCCTGAAGTCGATTTCATCACTGTTTCTCAGCGCCTCATTTTCAGATCTGAAAATAAAGGGCAGCATGAATATGGAAGCCCAGATGATAACATGAATGATCCATACTGATCTGCTATTAAGCAGTCTGCTTAGTTTCAGGTTCAGTGCTGCCATTTCTCTTTTTTCAGTATCAGGCTGTCAGGCGGGTAAGTCGCCTTTAATGTATCAATAACCTGGTTGCACCAGGCATATAATGTCCGCTTATCTGTTTCATCGAGTTTGGCATCTCTGTGTATCCACAGATACGAGTTCAGCGGCATTTCATCTTTCTTGATTTGTTCTATACACTCTTCCATCTTCTTCTTCTGCACAGCGGGTTTAAGAGAAGTAAAATTATTCAGGTTGAAATGCCTCCTGCCATCCACTACATGATCATTCAACCACCAGCCAACGGGCTGTAATTCTGCATACCAGGGATACACCGTTTTATTGGAATGACAATCGGCACAGGCTTTTTGTAAGATTGTTTTCACATCATCAGGCACGTGATATAAAGTACTTATGTCCATGCTGGTATCGTCCGATAAATTTTTTGTCGGCCGGATAAACTGGATGATGACTACGAGAATTGCCAGACCTAATAGAATTTTTTTGATCATGTTGGTACTATTTACAACTCCAAAACTACCATCCCGTGAATCACCGAGAGCTGAAATGATGCAAAAACTGAAAAATTTGCTGTCAATCTCAAAAATACAGGGTCATTTTTCAGTTTACACAGACTTTATAGTCGAAAAGCATAATTAATAAGATCCATTTGATGGAGCAGTATTCAATCTAAATAAGATTTGTGGGATTCTTCAACCATTATACAGATTCCCGGATTACCTACCATTATTACTGATTAAGACTATAAATTCAAATCAGGTTAAATACTTGCATTAATTTCGAAGTCCGAACTGAAATATTTTAAATATTAAAGCTATGCAAAAACGTAAACTGGGTAACGGCGGACTTGAAGTTTCAGCGATTGGTCTGGGCTGTATGGGCATGACTTTTTCTTATACACCATTTCCAGAGAAAAAAGATATGATTGTATTGATTGGTAAAGCCATTGAGCAGGGTGTAAATTTTTTTGATACGGCAGAAGTATATGGTCCTTACAACAATGAAGAACTAGTGGGTGAAGCGCTGGCGCCATTCCGGAAAGATGTGGTGATCGCTACAAAATTTGGATTTGATATTCAGGACGGTAAAATGGTGGGCGTAAACAGTAGTCCTGACAATATTAGAAAAGCAGTGGAAGGTTCACTTAAAAGACTGAAGACTGATGTAATTGACCTGTCTGTATCAGCATCGGGTCGATCCAAAAATTCCGATTGAAGATGTTGCCGCCACTGTAAAAGAGTTAATCAAAGAAGGAAAAGTAAAATACTTTGGACTTTCCGAAGCAGGAGCCAGCACAATCCGCAGAGCACACGCAGTACAGCCTGTTGCTGCATTGCAAAGTGAATATTCACTCTGGACAAGACAGCATGAAGTGGAAATAATCCCCACCATCGAAGAACTCGGCATCGGCCTGGTGGCATTCAGTCCTCTTGGAAAGGGATTCCTGGCAGGTAAAATTGACGAAAACACAAAATTTGGTGATGGTGATATTCGTAAGGTTCTGCCAAGATTTACAGAAGAAGCCCGGATTGCCAATAAGACCCTCCTGGATTTGCTCAGTCAGTTTGCAGCAAAAAGAAATGCCACTCCTGCACAAATTGCATTAGCCTGGGTGCTGGCACAAAAACCATGGATCGTTCCCATTCCCGGTACCACAAAACTGCATCGCCTGACCGAAAATAACGGAGCCGCATCCATTCAGTTAGCAAAATCAGAGCTTCAGGAAATTGAAGATGCTTCTTCCCATATAAATATCACGGGCACCCGTTATACAGAAGCAATGGAAAAATCGACGGGGTTGTGAAAAATGTGGACAAAAAATGCTATTCTGGATTAGTCCGGTAAAACGGTCATTGTAAACCTGTATAGATTAGTAATTGCATGTCCGGCTGCCAGGAGGTTGGAAAATTGATTTGCGCTTTTGCACAAAAGATTGATATGCTATAAAAAATCACTATTGACAAAAACCTTTTCATTTTATTCAATCTTTTTATTCCTCCCTACAACAATAAATAATTCCGAAACTTACCCTTTTAAGGATCGTTCGTATTCTCCAAGTAGTTCTGTAGTTTTATTAACAATGAATTGTTGATAATTATAAAGGAGCAGGTTGGTAGCTAAATAATCTTTAATAAAATCACTATAAGCATTTGCGAATTGGCTGAAAACCTCAGCATTGTTTTCAGACTGTTCCGCAAACAACTCCATCAGAGGCATCAACTTATCTGACATTATTTTCATTTTGCCTTCCAGCTCAGCTACACTTTCTATACAGGGTAGAAATTCCTGAACAAATTCGGAAGCAAGAGTAACTTTTTCTCTTCCCACATATGCATTTTGAGACATTGATTTTAGAATAAAAGGTAAGAAAATGTCGTGAGTAAATGACCAAGCATTACCGACTATAATTGTCCATCAAAGTTAAGGTCCTGAATTTCTTACCATCAAGAGCGTATCGCTTATAATGCAACCTATTTGCGTTTGTTTATGTCATATTCAATTGATATATAATAGTGTGATGGACTACCTAATTTATTTTGTGATAATCCTTACTGTCTCATCTACATTTTTTGAATGTAAAAAATCTAATGCATCACAAAGTTGTGGCTGTGATTCACCCATAACAGGTACATATAATTCTGTTACTGGAAAACTGGAATATGATTCTTATTTAAAGCAATATTCCATACTTGCCGGTGGCACTTCTATAGATGGCAGAGAAAATATTATTTGTGATACAAGTATTTCGGGATTGCAGACTTTTCTAGATTCTGCCCGAATTTTCAGCCCAACAGTAATTATTTCCGGACAGCTAAGAAATTTTTGCTCCTCAGATACACTAATCTATATAGGCGAAAGAACAAATATTAGTATTACACATATATCTTATTAATAAAAAATGAATAAATTATCAGTAGCGGTTTATGCAAACCTCACGGGGATGACTGTTGATCACAAAAATGGAGTTGCAGAAAAGTGAAATTGCAGAGTGTGTACAGATATTCAATTGCATTGAAATTCAATTTAAAACGGGATTTGATTATAAGAGTCTTCGGAATTTCCAGAATTTGGCAGAAATGAAAAACCGCTCATCTGAAGTGAAGCGGCGTTAAATATTGAGCTTTAGGCTTTAGGCTTTGGGCTTTAGGCTTAAGAAGTACCCCAGACGGGAATCGAACCCGTACCCGCATTTCTGCAGACAGGATTTTAAGTCCTGCGCGTCTACCTGTTCCGCCACCAGGGTATGTAGTCAAAAAAATTCCCCACTGTCGGGACGGGGAAGAAGAAGATCCACCTTCCCCACTTCTGGCAGAAGATGATCCTCCTTCTCCCGCGAGACGCGGTTCCCGCCTCTGGCGGGACGGAGGATGTGAGCGGAAGACCGGGCTCGAACCGGCCACCCCGACCTTGGCAAGGTCGTGCTCTACCAAATGAGCTACTTCCGCTTATCAACCAATTATAAGAACTAAATAAGGGCAGCAAAAATAAGTATTCCCTGCCTCCTTTTGAAAACTTTCTACTACTTGTACTCAGGCGTATACTGGGTATTGGCAGGAATTACTACTTCAGGTTTGCCCTTATAACGATGTGCGTATAACCCATAAGAGCCGCCTATCAGAAGTGCAATAATGCAAAAGACTTCGAGGTAAAACAAAAAAACCGAAGAATCCACCCAGTTATGCTTGATATCTTTCGACAGGGGATCTTTATACTCTTCTACTTCCTCGTGCATAAGAATCAGTTATTTACAGCGCAAAAATAGCAGATTCAAACAAAAAATCATCTTTTACCGTCTACAATTTCATCAAATCTTTCCTTTCCCAGCACAAAATGCTTCCAGGCCACGCTATGAAGGTACCAGCCTGATAATCGTGCCTTGCGATGAACAGGGAAAACACTTTCCTTTCGTTTGAAAATAAGCCACTTTAAAAAGGCCAGATGCGCTTCTCCTACCGCCAGAAAATAGACAAACTGTCCGGCAAACAGGGACTTAAATGCTGAGATAAAATCCATCAGGATTCTCAATGGAATCTTCCAGAAAGACTGGCGTTTGGGCAGATTTTTCGCCAGCATGATCATATTATTTCTGAAATTCAGAAATACTTTCCTTTCATTTCCTTTTGGCAACGTCCCCCCGCCTACATGATACACTACCGAAGCGGGACACACGTAAATACTATACCCCAGCAATTGCAGACGCCAGCAGAAATCTATCTCCTCCATGTGCGCAAAAAAATATGTATCCAGTCCGCCGGCCTTATAAAATAATTCGGCCCTGACAAAAAGTGCCGCGCCACTTGCCCAGAAAATTTTGCATGTATCATTATACTGACCTTCATCCACTTCGCAGATATCAAAAATCCGGCCGCGTGCAAATGGATATCCCAGACAATCCAGCCAGCCACCGGCTGCGCCCGCATATTCAAAATGATCCTTTTCTGATTATAACTTAAAATCTTCGGCTGACAGGCTCCTATCCCCTGGTCCTTCTCCATCAATTCTATCACTGGTTCAATCCATCCCGGACGGACTTCAACATCCGAATTCAGCAAAACGTAGTAGTCCGACTGCACTTCTTTCAATGCCTCATTATAGCCACCTGCATATCCATGATTTCTCTTTAATTCAATGATCCGGATGGCGGGATAAGTCCTTCGGAGGAATTCCAGGGAATCATCAGTTGAAGCATTGTCGGCGACGATCAGCTCCATATTGTAATAGGTGCCTGCCAGTACGGAAGGCAGGAACTTTTCCAGGTATTTTCTCCCGTTAAAATTGATGATAACAACTGATACTTTAGCCAATCTTAATAAACTTTGGAATAAAAAAGCCGGCCAAAAGTAAGGCATTGCCCTGTAAACGTTAAGTGAAAAATGAATTCACGCGCTTTAACTACTTTAGCGGCATGATCGGATTTCGATTTAACTGGCGATGGCTCCTGGCCCTTCTTGGAATTACTATTATTAGCGGCACGATCTTCTATTCTCAATTCCTGGCTCAGAAGATCCAAAGAGAAGAACAACAGAAAATAGAACAGTGGCTGGCAGCAAGTAAGGCCGTAATAAATCCTGATCTGACCCTCCCTAACCTGATCCGTAATGAACAACATTCCATTCCCATCATCGAAACAAACGAGAACGACAGTATTACCAATTATTTTAACCTTGACTCTCTGAAAATTGAGAATGACAAATCTTACCTGCCCAAACAGCTGGCTATTTACCGTTCACAGAATCCTCCCCTGGAAATCAAATGGAGCGATTCACCATATACTGCCAACCGTTATTATTATGGACATACTGCATTACTGGACCAGGTTCGCTATTTTCCAATCATACAACTGATCCTGGTTGCGGTCCTGATTTTTTTTATTATCTATTCCATCACTTCACATAACCGTGCTACACAAAACCAGGTCTGGGCGGGTATGGCCAAGGAGACCGCTCATCAGTTGGGAACACCTTTATCGTCACTGCAGGGTTGGATTGAAATGTTGAAAGAAGACGGGATTTCCGGTGAAACAGTTTCCGAACTGCAAAAAGATGTAGACAGACTAAAATTGGTTTCAGACAGATTCAGTAAAATCGGGAGCATTCCACAACTTGAAAAATCCGACCTGGTATTACAGATACGACAAATGCTCGATTATATGCGGAGGCGGACTACTTCCAAAGTTCAGTTCGTACTTGAAACGAATGGACATGAGCAACTGGAAGCAAATATTTCACCACCACTTTTCGACTGGGTCATTGAAAACCTGTTGAAAAATGCGCTGGATGCGATGGAAGGAAAGGGAATTATTGAAGTAAAAATAAAAGATGAACCGCAGCAGGTGCTTATTGATTTAAGCGATACGGGAAAAGGTATTTCGCCAGGAAATATCCACCGTGTTTTTGATCCGGGTTTTACTACAAAAAAAAGAGGCTGGGGTCTTGGCCTTTCTCTGTCTAAACGTATCATGGAAACCTATCATAAAGGCGAATTGTTTGTAAAACAGTCTGATATAGGAAAAGGAACCACATTCCGTATAGTGATCAGGAAAAACTGAACAGATGAGAGAGAGGCAGGATTGGGAATTATTGCCCGGATGAGCTATTTTTGCAGTCCATTTTAATTTCGCGGAGGTGGCGAAACTGGTAGACGCACTACTTTGAGGTGGTAGCGCCGTAACTGGCGTGGGAGTTCGAATCTCCTCTTCCGCACATTAAAAAACCCTTCACGGCTTAGCCGGGAAGGGTTTTGCATTCATGAACGAGCCAAGCTTGCTTGAGCGAGTGAATGGATGCAAAAACCAAAGCGCCGCAGGCGCGAAGGGTTTTTTAATGTTAGCCTCCCCCCCAGAGATCAGCAAAGCTAATCTCTACGCCGTCAATTCCAGCGAAGCTAATCTCACCGAAGTTAATCCCAACGCATTTAATCTCAATTCTGCAAAGCGAAATACCCATCTTATATTTACATTATTAAAGAAAAAAATATGCTCCCTGTGAAATTGAAAATATTAATCCTGTCACTGATTATTTCGCTCATATTTTCATGCAGTAAGCCGGCAAACAATAATATTATAACATGCTCAATCTCTTACACGATCAGCAGCGCTCTGTCGAAAGATCAGCAGGTTCAATATCTGGCTGGAAATTCCGGCACCGGAGGAACCATCAGTTCAGTCTCCTACCTGGATTCTGCAGGAACGACAACCGTGCAAAATCCCTTACTTCCACTGACTGTATATGTAAATCTTAAAAAAGGTCAGTTTGCATCCATATCGGCAAAGGGAACAGCCTACCAGGGTGGAGCGATAATAATTTATATCACATCGGACAGCCTTCAGAATGGTTACGCCTGCAGTAATTAAATAAATCGACAGTAAACTTTTAGTCATGAAACACCGTCACGTGAAAATTCTGTCAATGACATTATTTATTGTCATTATCTTTTCCTGCAGCAAGAGTACAAGCAGCAGTCCAAAAACCTGCAATATTACTTATACGGATCCTACTGCACTTACTTTTAGTCAGCAGGTAGAATACCTGGCAGGTGTAAGTGGAAGTGGCGGAACAATCAGTTCGGTTTCTTATCTGGATTCTGCAGGAACCACCACTGTCAATAATCCTGTACTACCATTTACAGTATTTGTAAATCTCAAATCAGGAGCTACTGTAACGATTTCTGCGATTGGAACTGCAAATCAGGGCGGTCAGGTAAATATTTCCGCTGCTGTCACTGGCATACAGAATGGCGATTCCTGCGCAAACTGAATTCCGGCACTAAATAGAAATTCAACGTATGTACCGCAAAATTTATAAAAGAAAAACTTACTCTTCCAAATCCAAATAAACCAGTTTCCCTGTCGGGTCGAGGAAAAAGGCAAAATAACGTGTGGGCTGATCTTTGCATTTTACTTCATAGAGATAAATACCATGGATGATATCCCCGAAAATATCGGGCCTTGGTTTGGATGGTTTGATTGCTTTGATGAAATTAAATTCGGTTACGTTCCTAAACATTGCGAGTTCGTTATCATTTTCAAAATAAAAAGGTACATGCAATGCATTGATCATTTTTCTCGTTGAATCAATATTGAGACCTAATTCAGTGAAATCACTTTTAAGCAATAAAGTACGAACCGAATCAGGATCCGTTGAATCTCTTAACATCTGCGAAGCAGGGCCATAATCGGGATCGAACAATCCGACAATATTCCTGGCAAGCTGCTCCGTACCCGCTCTTTGCAGATTGGTTAATATTATAATGCCGACATGATCTTCAGGAAATATATCCATTATGGAACTATAGCCGGTTCTGAACGCACCATCATGAGTGATGAGCGGATGATCGCGGTAAGGACCAAGGAACCATCCAAAACCATAAGCAATTTTACTGCTGTCATTTAAAAGTCCGGGAGAAAACATCAGGTCAATGCTGCTCTGTTTGAGGAGTGAAGTATCCTGTAAAGCATCATACCATTTGAGCATATCGGTAAGCGTAGTTAACACGCCCACATCGCCTCTCGCCTGGGCTGCAGCAGAAATTTGCCGGCCATGTACAATATTCCCGTCCTTTTCAATATATCCTGCTGCGCGGTTTGTAATAATACTGTCCGCATTATTGATGCAGGAATTCGTCATGCCCAGTTTATCAAAGATCCGGTGCTTCATAAAATCAGGATAAGATTCTCCGGATACTTTTGCTATTACCAGTCCGAGTAAGAAGGGACCGCAACTATAACTGAATCCCTGTCCCGGCTGGAATTTTAAAGGTTCAGATTTGAATGCGGTGAGGAAAGAACTATCGGTGTTGCGTGTATAAAAGAAAATATCATCCCTGTTTTCCCAATCATCCCAAAGACCCGCGGTGTGATTCATCAGCCGCCGCAAAGTAATCCTGCTCCATCCGGGAGGCAGTGAATCAATATATTTTCCAACAGAATCATCAAGACTCAGTTTCCCGTCTTCCATCAATAATAAAATTCCCGCACAGGTAAATGCCTGGCTCATGGAAGCGATAGAGAACCTGGTACTATCGGTGACGGGTACGCGATCTTCCAGGTTCGCGAGACCATAGTTTCCCTTTTTAAGAACAAGACCATATTTTACCACGGCAATCTGCAATCCCGGAATATGATGAGCTTCTATGGTTGCGCGCACTGCAGAATCTATCCGGAAGGAAACATACTGTGCCTGGGAAAAAGTTTTTTGACAGATGCAGCAGATTACCGCAAACAGGGTGAATTTTCTCATCCCTGAATATACAAAAAACTTAATTTCATAAAACATCCCCACTCCCATCCATCTTCTCCCGCCAGGGCGGTCCCGCGTCTCGCGGGAGATGGGCGAAGTACTCCCATACTCCCATACTCCCATACTCCCATACTTTCAGGAAATCCCTTTACCTTAGTGTCCCTTCCAAAAACAACTATATGCCATTCAAACGATTGACTACCGCCCTCATTCTAATCTCAGGAATTACTAACCTGCATGCACAAACGCCGGAAATCAGACAGAAAGTGGACAAGCTCATCAGTCAGATGACACTGGATGAAAAAATCGGTCAGATGACCCAGGTAACCCTTACGCTGGTCGCGAAAGGAAGCTGGTCGAATACGGACGGATCGCTCGATCCTGAGGCCCTGAAACACGCTGTAGTGGATTATAAAGTGGGTTCCATATTAAATACTACATCCCATGCACTGCCTGTTGAAGTATGGAGGGAAATACAAAAAGAAATTCAGGATGAAGCAAAGAAAACAAGATTGAAAATTCCTGTTATATACGGACTGGATGGCATGCACGGGCAAACTTATACACTCAATTCTACCCTGTTCCCACAAAATATTGCCATGGCAGCGACACGGAATCCTGATCTCGTGGATCAGGCGGCACATATCACTGCCAATGAAATGCGTGCGTCGGGTGTCCGCTGGGAATTCGCGCCAGTGCTGGATTGTGGCCGTCAGCCGCTCTGGTCAAGATTTCCGGAAACTTATGGAGAAGATGTGTATCTCGGCAAGACATTGGGCCCAACCGCCGTTCATGCATATCAGGCCAATGGATTAGCGAACCCCACAGCAGTTGCCGCCTGCATGAAACATTACCTGGGATATTCTGCACCACGAAGCGGAAAAGATCGCACCCCCTCCTATATTCCTGAAATTGAATTAAGGGAATATTTCTTACCACAGTTTCGTGCGGCAATAAAAGCGGGAGCGGCTACTATCATGATAAACTCGGGAGAAATCAATGGTGTACCTGTACATGCCAGTAAATATTTGCTGACTGATGTGTTGAGAACCGAAATGGGATTTCAGGGTGTGATTGTAACTGACTGGGAAGATATTATCCGTTTGCATACACGCCATCTCGTTGCCAGCACTCCCCGACAGGCTGTTGTTCTTGCCGTCAATGCCGGTGTTGACATGAGTATGGTTCCCATGGATTATTCGTTTTTTGATTTGTTGAAAGAAGCCGTGGAGAAAAATGAAGTTCCTGTAAGTCGCATCAATGATGCAGTGCGCCGGATTCTCACATTGAAATTCAGGCTGGGTCTTTTTGATAATCCTTACCCTGAAGAAGGATCACTCGCCAATTTCGGAAAACCTGAATATCAGCAGGTGGCACTGCATGCGGCCCAGGAAGCCATGACCCTACTGAAAAATCAAAATAATATTCTTCCACTTTCAAAAGATAAAAAGATTCTGGTTGCTGGTCCATCTGCCAGCAGCATTGCTCCTCTGAATGGATGCTGGTCCTACACCTGGCAGGGAAACCAGGAACAATGGTATCCTGCAGACAGCAAAACCATTGGAGAAACCATTTCAGAAAAGACAGGAGGCAAAAGCAAAGTCATTAGCGTAAAGGGATTTGATGATCCACAGAATTTTGATACAGCGCGTTTAAAATCTGCAGCAGCAGATGCGGACATCATTGTTTTATGTCTCGGTGAAAATGCCTATGCAGAAAGTCCGGGAAATATCAATGACCTCGCATTGCCTGAAAATCAAATGGCACTTGCACGTGCGGCAGCTTCAACAGGCAAACCCGTTATCCTGGTTTTAACAGAAGGCAGACCCCGGTTAATAACATCTATCGAACCTTCCATGCAGGGGATACTAATGGCTTACTGGTCAGGAAAAAAAACTGCAGAGGCTATTGCTGATGTATTGTTTGGCGATTATAATCCTGCGGGCATTCTGCCATATTCATATCCCCGGTATTCAGGAGAAATCGTACTCTACGACAGGAAACACACTGAAGACGTTCGCGAGATATTCAATTCTGATATGACATGGGACGGATACAATCCACTCTTCCCCTTTGGATGGGGTTTAAGCTACACAAAATTCACTTACGGACCCATCAGCCTTAGCACTCCCACATTGAAAGGAACAGGAAGCATAACAGTGAAAATATCCGTCACAAATTCAGGCGCGAGAGAAGGGAAACATTCCATTGAATTATACACGCACCAGCAATATGCAAGCATTACGCCCAATATGCAGCGCCTGCGGGCATTTAAGAAAATAAATCTGAAACCCGGCGAAACGCAAACTGTCACTTTTATACTGACCGCAGCAGATCTTGCATTTGTCAATGCCCATCTGAAAACAGTTACCGAGCCGGGAAATTTTGACCTGATGATCGGAGATCAGAAAGCAAGTTTCAGCTATCAACCGTGAGAATAATGAAGGTGTGGATCTGAAACAAAATGAATCAGATATCTGATCACAATGTAGGAATGTGGAATTGTAAAAAATGTAAGAATGTAAGAATGAAATGTAAAATTGAATTTAGAATTAATTAGAAATTAAATTTTGCATTTCATTCTCTCAATTCTACATAGGATTGCTACGCAATCATACACAATTCCACATTCCCACATTGTGACTAAAGCAAAAGTAAATTTCGTAACCGCTCCTCAACCTTCACCGCATTGGGAAGTACTTCATTCTCCAATATAATATTCATAGGAATCGCCGGCACGTTCAATGCACCGTACACTTCCACCGCAGCATCGAGCGAGGTGAAACAGGCTTTAGATATGCGCCCGGCAAGTGCTTCCGCAAAAGAATTATTCTGTGGTTCCTCCGTAAGGACCAGGCATTTCCCATGACGTCGAACGGTTTCAAAAACAAGATCTTCATCCAATGGAAACAAACAGCGAAGATCAACGATTTCAATTTGTCCGTTTAAATTCTTTGCTGCCGCCATCGCCCAGTAAACTCCCATGCCGTAAGTAATGACAGCTGCAGATTCACCATTGTTGATTGCCGTTTCAGATGCTTCGAGAACAACTATTGCCTTGCCCAGCGGTATAATATAGTCCCTTGAAGGTTCGGGTCTTTTAGCATCTTCAGTTCCCGGAACCTTGCTCCAGTACAAACCTTTGTGTTCAAGCATGATCACAGGATTGGGATCCATAAAAGCAGATTTCATCAGTCCTTTCATGTCTGCAGCATTGGAAGGATAAACAATTTTCAAACCTTTTATCGACAAGAGTGTGGTTTCAATAGAAGCACTGTGAAATGGTCCGCCGCCCTGATAAGCGCCTACAGGTACACGAATAAGAGTTTGAATCGGAAATTTTCCATTGGTCAGGTAACAGGATTTAGCGATCTCAGTTACCAGCTGATTGAATCCCGGAAATATATAATCGCCAAACTGAATTTCCACGACAGGTTTTAAACCGGATGCGCACATACCTGCAGTTGAGCCAATGAGGTAAGCTTCCTGGATCCCAGTATTGAAAACCCGTTCATCACCAAATTGTGCGGCCAGAGTGGCTGTCTCACGAAAAACGCCTCCGAGCCTTCTTCCAATATCCTGTCCGTATAAAACTGCTTCAGGAAAGTCTTCCAATATTTCCCTGAGTGCATAGAGAACAGCATCCACCATGGGAATTTTTTTTGCATCAGCAGGCTCTCTTTCACCAGATTCAGAAATTATGTGAGCAGGAGCAAAAATATTTTCTCCCGCCGACACCGGATCAGGCTCAGGAGCAGAAACTGCTTTTTGAAATTCTTCAGCAATAAATATTTTTTCAGTGCTTTCTATTTCTGAAATATATTCCTGTGTAAAACCCTGTTTTTGCAGTTGGCGTTTAATGACGATCACAGGATCTGCGGCGCGATGTTTCGCCAGATCGGAATCTGAACGGTATGCTTCCATTCGAACGCCACTGGTATGGTGCGTAAGAAGAGGAACGCGTGCCTGAACAAGATAAGGGCGCCTGTTTTTTCTTACCCATTGAAATACCTGCCGCATGCAATTGTAAGATTGCTCAAAATCAGAACCATCAATTTTGATTCTCTCCATTCCCGCAAAACCACCAGCATAATAAAATGCATCCATGTTTCTGGCTTCTTCCGAAGAAACACTGATGCCCCATTCATTGTCCTGCACGAGATATATGACAGGAAGTTGCTTAAGCACGGCGACCTGAAAAGCCTCGCTCACTTCTCCTTCTGTTAAACTCGCGTCGCCGAAAGAACAAAGCACCACCGGGTTTTTCAGCATTTTACCAGCTTTTTCCTGAATGCTGATTCCATGTGCAATTCCTGTTGCAGGAATTGCCTGCATACCCGTCGCGCTGCTTTGATGAATGATGGTTGGTTTGTCTTCCCCGCGAAAATTCGGGTGAGAATAATACACTTTCCCTCCTGTGAAAATATCGTTACCCCTGGCCAGTAACTGTCGCATGAGTATTTCAGGTGAAAAACCCATACCCAGTAACATGCTTTCATCACGGTAATAGGGACTCACATAGTCTTGTGGCGCGAGTTGGAAAGCAGTTGCCAGCTGGATTGCTTCATGTCCGGAAGAAACTGAATGGACGTATTTGCAGACTGAACGGTTTTGTTCATAGATGGCGGCCATGGCGCGGGCGCGGCTCATAAGTTGAAAGGCCCTGATTAAAATTCCGGCATCCATCATTGAGAATAATTCGGGAACTGATCTCGTTAATTGCAAGATCTGTTTCTCAAATTTTATTTAATTTCAACAGAGAGCATACTTTCATCTTCGATGAATGCTTCCAGTTCATCGCCGACTACACATTCACCCACACCGGCAGGTGTGCCGGTAAAAATGAGGTCACCAATATTAATAGAAAAATAAGTTGAAATATATGCCACGATGCTGTCGAAATTGTTCAGCATGAGGCTTGATTTTCCCTGCTGTACCAGTTCCTTATTTTTATACAGTCCAAAATTGATATCCTTCTTGTTTTTTACATTCTGGAAAGGAATCCATTTTCCGACAGCGGCAGAATTATCCCAGGCTTTTGCTTTCTCCCAGGGAAGACCTTTAGCTTTCAGATCGTTTTGTATATCGCGCGCCGTGAAATCGATACCTACACTCAGGGCATCGTAATATTTAGAAGCAAAACGGTCCTGAATATATTTCCCGTTCTTTGAAATGCGTAATACGAGTTCACATTCATAATGAAGTTCATTCGTAAACTCAGGATAATAAAAAGGAGTATGAGCCTGGAGCAGGGCACTTTTAGGTTTCATGAAGATGACAGGTTCATCCGGCACTTCGTTATTCAATTCAATGGCATGCGCAGCGTAATTACGACCGACACAGAATATTTTCATATTCGATTAAGGTTTTAAATAGAAGATTCTAATAGTGTTCAAAAGGCCTGGAAAGGCATGGATTTTCATCATAGGAAGTGGAATGAGGTCATTCGACCCCGTCGGAAATTGAACCGCTAAAATAATGATTCCCAATTACAAATCATAGTGTTACCTCTATTTTGTTGTAATCATTCATGGTCCTTTCCAGGCCCATATGTACAAAACTTTCCACGATCTGAACGGCTTTTTCATTTTTAATTTTTATGAGCGGAAGATCTTCTTTCCGCCATGTTCCAAGTACATATTCAATCTGCATGCCACGGGGAAAATCATTCCCCACACCATATCTCAGTCTTGGATATTTTTCTGTCTGTAATTCTTCAAAAATGCTTCTCAACCCATTGTGACCTGCATCCGTACCACTGCCTCTCAAACGCATTCTCGAAATTGGAAGAGCGATATCGTCTGTGATCACGAGCAATCTTTCCAGCGGAATTTTCTTCTTTTCCAGCCAGTAACGAACAGCTTTTCCACTCAGATTCATATATGTGGTAGGCTTTATACAGGTTAACGATTTTCCGCGATATGAGATCTCTGCCCTGGCTGCTAAACGATCTGTCGAATAAGATCCGCCATGTTTGAAAACCAGGGCATCTAATACGTCAAATCCTATATTATGACGGGTTCCTTCATATTCAGAACCTATATTACCGAGGCCGGCGATGAGATAAGACATATAGCAAAAGTATGGGAGAACTATATAAGTATGGGTTATGAGATATGAGTTATGAGATATGGGAGCGGGGTTTCGAATTAATAATTATTAATTGATAATTGATAATTAAAAAAGGCTGCCGGGTAGAACCTCAACAGCCTTTTCATATAATGATCTATAACTACTTCTTCGCAGCGGGTTTGGCAGCAGCAGGAGCAGCAGGTTTTGCACCCGGAGCAGCGGCGGCGCCCGGGGCACCGGCAGCAGGAGCGGCGCCAGCGGCAGGTGCAGCTGCACCAGCAACAGGTGCTGCGGTTTCTTCCTGTTTCAACACGCGGGTAAGAACTACTGATGCCACCGGAATTCTTGGAGAATTCAGGATCTCATAGTGCTCAGCCTTTACGTCTTCAACCCGAACGTTGCCATTCAATTCAAGATTTGTAAGATCCACTTCAATATTTTCACGCAGATATTTTGGTAAGGTTTTTACCTTCAGCGCTTTCATTTTAGTAATCAGTTTTCCACCATCTTTAACACCTTTTGCGGCTCCGGTAAATTTCAACGGAATAGTGGCGATCACTTTTTTTCCTTCCACCAGTTCCATAAAATCAAGGTGATTGAGATCGTCCGTTACTTTGTCGAACTGGATATCTTTAAGAATACAACGATAGGTTGTTCCTTCCAGTTTAATTTCTGCGAGCTGAAAATCCGGTGTGTATACAAGGTTCTTGAAAGCTGTGACAGGCGCTGAAAAATTCAGTTCGCGTGCACCCCCGTAAATTACACCGGGCACTTTTCCCTCAGAGCGGAGTTGGCGGGTGGCTTGTTTGCCTAGGCCGGTCCTGAGTTGTCCTTCGATGGTAATTGTTTGCATGTTTATTATTGATTTAAAAAATACCTATTTATTTCTTAGTTGCGAGTGGATGAATAAACCAGTGATGCTTCTGTTTTCATATGCATTCCGGATGGCAATTGCAAAAAGTTCAGCCACACTCAGCACTTTAATCTTGGAACATTTTTGTCTGAGCGGGATCGTATCACAAACCACCAGTTCTTCCAAAATACTGTTCTCGATATTTGCGTAAGCATTTCCACTAAGCACCGGGTGCGTACAAAGTGCTCTCACACTTCTTGCCCCCTTTTCCTTCAAAAGTCCAGCAGCTTTGGCAAGCGTTCCTCCCGTATCACAAATGTCATCTATCAGTACCACGTCCCTGTCTCCAACTTCTCCTATCACCACCATACTCGCAATCTCATTTGCTCTTTTCCGGTGCTTATCACAAATAACCATTTCAGCATTGAAATAAGAAGCAATTTCCCGGATCCTGTTGGCACTTCCCACGTCAGGGGCCGCAAAGGTAAGGTTTTCAAGTTTAAGATTCTCTATATAGGGTATAAAAATGGCTGAGCTGTCCAGGTGATCCACCGGTATATCAAAGTAGCCCTGAATCTGCGGTGCGTGCAGGTCCATCGTTATGACCCTGTCCGCCCCGGCAGCTACTAACATATTGGCTACCAGCTTGGAACCTATGGCGACCCTGGGTTTATCCTTCCTATCCTGCCGCGCATAGCCGTAATAGGGAATCACGGGAACCACTTTATAGGCCGAAGCCCGGCGTGCGGCATCGATCATAAGCAGGAGTTCCATCAGGTTTTCGGTGGGAGCGAATGTACTTTGGACCAGGAAAACCATGTCTCCACGAACACTTTCATTGAAGACCGGTTGAATTTCCCCGTCACTGAAATACTGGATGGTTATTTTTCCTGCAGGAGAGCCATAACGACGACAAATTTTTTCGGCCAGGTATTGGGATCCCGTACCGGAGAAGATCTTGGCTGTTCCTTGCATGTTTTGAAAAGTTGGGACGAAGATACTTCTAAAGCCTAAAGCCTAAAGCTTAAAGCTTAAAACTTTTTGAAAAAGCTCAAAGCCAGTTTAGAAATTTGGGAATTCAATTTTATGCAGGTGAGTTTTTGTAAATAAAAAAGAGCACCGTCGTCAGACAGATGCTCAAATAATTTCTAATTTGCGCGGCTAAAATTTTAGGCTTTAGGCTTTAGGCTTTAGGCTTTAGGCTTTAGGCTTTAGGCTTTAGGCTTTAGGCTTTAGGCTTTAGGCTTTAGGCTTTAGGCTTTAGGCTTACTTAATGGAAGCCAATTCAGTCTTTACAGTCGTCTTTTCAGAAAAGGCTGTTTTTGAAGACTGCTTGTTGCTGTTGACAATATAAAAAATCGAAGAACAAACGAAGATGGAAAAGAATAATGCTACGAAATACATTCCAAGACAGAAGAAGAGGGAATTCCAGCCACCGATGGCAGAAAGTGTTGATTTAGGTTTCATGGATATTACTTTAGTTTTTCAAAAGGGTTTCTGTCGGGGTTGTTTCTTTTATTAGGAAACTACACAAACAGGGGATTGTAAAGACTAAAAATAGTGCATATCATTATGTTATGCAAGCGCAAAATTACGCTATCAGAGCATGGGCCGAAACCGACCGGCCACGCGAAAAATTACTTAGTAAAAACCCCGAAAGCCTGACGGATTCTGAATTACTGGCCATCCTGATCGGCAATGGCACTAAGCATAAAAATGCAGTGGACCTGGCCAAGGAACTTCTGGGTTCTGTCAAGAACAACCTGAATGAACTGGGCAAGCTGGAATTGCATGACTTCCTGAAACTGAATGGAATAGGTAAGGTCAAAGCCGTGATAGTCCTGGCCGCACTCGAGCTGGGTCGCCGCAGGCATAATTCGGGTGCTCTTGATAAACCTGTGGTGAAGGATAGTCAGCAGGTAGCCGGTTACCTGCGGGTAAGGTTCCAGGATCATAATCACGAGGTTTTTGCCGTCATTTTCCTTAATCAGGCCAACCGGGTCAATCATTTTGAAGTTGTCAGTCAGGGAGGAATAACAGGTACCGTTGCTGATCCCAGGCTAATACTGAAAAAGGCATTAGAATCGCACGCCGTGAACATAATCTTATGTCATAATCATCCATCGGGAAATCTTAAACCCAGCAAAGCGGACGAGGACCTCACTTATAAGATCCGCGAAGCAGCCCGATTTTTTGATATTAAAGTGATTGATCATATTATAGTAAGCCATGATGGATACTTCAGTTTCGCAGATGAGGGAATGATATAACTGGCTCTTTAATTAACCGTACGTAATGAATTAGAAATACAGGTCAAAATATTTATCTTCGCCCGATGGGTACTGATCAATGAAAAATGAGTATTCATCAATGAACAACTGTGAAAACGATATTTCTGATTTTCTTCGTTGGCCTCGGCGAGTTATCATTTTCACAACCTTATTGCACACTTCCAACAAGTGGCACATCAACGAGTCTCTCTTATATAGTGTTATCTTCCGGCGGTGGCACTACTCATTATAGATTTTTGTATAAAACAATTATTGATTGCAGCATAGATGCCTCAAATGCCATTTCTGACGATTTGCACATTTCAGATCAGCACTCCAGTTATACTAAGGCCTATGACTGGATACTCGATTCATCGAAAAAACTGACCGCCCAGATTGATCCGTGCGTTGCAATAACTACTGCGCCATGCAATAAAATTTACTATTTTCATTCGGACGTTACAGTTTTCTTCCTGGGCAGGACCTTTATTGCTGCAACAACCAATTGCTGCAGGCCGTTTAATTTAACCAATCTGGCGCAGGGAAATAATTTTATGGACTATTCGAATCCGCCGCCGACACCTCCGGCATCCCCCGGTCAATTTCCGCCGCCCTCCACACCCACATGTCCAGCTGTTTATAATGGCCCGGTAAGCAATGGTATAGTTAATTACCTGGTATTATCTTCGGCTGACGCAAGTGGTAATAGCCTTCCGGTGTTTATATCAGATGATTCTATTCCAAATATTTGCATCAACGAGGAGATCTCTCATAAAATAACGGCAATAGATCCGGATGGAGATTCTATTGCCTATCATTTTAGTCAACCGAGAACCTATAATGTTTTTATTAATCAGCCAAACAGGACCGTTATAAATAATCTTAGATCATTCCCTGAATTAAATTTCAATTCCGGGTATTCTGAAAGCGAACCAGTCGGACCGCTTTTTACATTGGACCCTAAAACAGGCTTATTGTCAGGAAAGATTTCTTCAGCCGGCACTTACGATATTGCAGTCAGTGCGGTTGAGTACAGGTCAGGAATATTACTGGATTCCACGGTACAGGATTTTTATTTTACAGGATATGATTGCAGTGCGCTCCCAAAGCCAGAGGCTATCACTCTGGATGGATTTAAAAGTTGCAGTGGCTTCACTGTAAACTTTCCGGATTTCAGCACGCCACATTATCCTGATGTTTCCTGGAATCCTACAACTGTTCACTGGAATTTTGGAGATGGTGACAGCTCAACAGATTATACACCCATTCATACTTATGCAGATACAGGAACCTATCCTGTACGCTTAATCGTTTTTCCCGGTTACCATTGCGCAGATACAGCAAATACTGTTGCCGTTGTTTACCCAATTGTAAATTCCCAATTCTCTTATACTGACTCATGTTCTGATCAGACCGTAACTTTCATAAATAATTCAACTTCTACATCCGGAGCAATCACCGGTACCCAATGGCAGGTCTTCAATGGAAAGAATCTGGCATTCAATTCATCCGATTACAATGGAGATTTTGATTTTTCCACTGCTCCCAAAACCTATCGTGTCTTCCTTACGGTTACAAATGAAAAAGGATGCGTATCTACAGACTCCCAATATGTCAACATTGAGAAATCACCACCACCTCTTTCTTTTCATGATACCCTGCTCAGTTACGGAGCCACGCTTCAGTTAAAGGTCGATGACGGGAATTTTAATCAGGGTGGCCAATTCCTCTGGTCACCGGCATTTGGATTAAGCGATCCTTTTTCACCGGATCCTGTTCTAAACAGTACAATAGATAACACTTACTGGGTTACTGTTACCAATAAATACGGGTGTGTGATGAACGATTCGTTCACAGTAAAATATTATAAAGGGCCGGATATCTATGTCCCAAATGCATTTACTCCAAACAACGATGGCATAAATGATGTGTTCCGTCCAGTTGATATTGGAATTTCGACATTAGAATATTTCAATGTTTATAACAGGAATGGCCGGCTTGTATTCCAGACAAGGGAGCCGCGTCAGGGCTGGGATGGAAATACAAATGGCCGCCCTGCTCCGGTGGATACTTACGTTTGGGAAGCCAAGGGAATAGACTATAATGGAAAAACAGTATTCAAAAAGGGAACAGTAGTTTTAATAAGATAATAATATAGAGAACTTTAAAATAGAAATGCCTCTCATCAAATGAGAGGCATTTCTATTTTACTCTTAAGAAACCATTCTTTTAACGCGGACCGTTATATTTATAATGTTCATTGAAATAACTTCTGATACTTGGCGGCGCAGGAATTACACTTGGCTGCGTCAACCAATATTTAATATCTATATCACCGGTAGCAGGATCTCTTTTATTGATACCCGAAGGATCCAATACGGCAGAACGTGTATTAGCGGCGGGTTGACCATAAACATTGATCACACTGGTTACTGCATTGCTGGCCGGGTCAATAAACATCCTGACACCAAATGATCCATAATAGGTGGGGGTTCCGCCGTTGAGGAATTCATAACCAACAAGCCCCAGATCCGTATTAAAAACGTCCACACTATTCGGACCGGAAGTAACCAGGTTAATATTCATTGGGTAATTTGCCGTAAAACCTGCATTACTCACATCACTGAATGTTCCTGTCACCGTATAATTTCCATCATAGGAATTTTTAACAGAAATATATAGTAAAAGGTGATTCCATTGTTCAATAGGTACTGCTGCCGAAGCAATCGTATAAGGAAGAATATAACTACCAGAAAGATCTAATTTGGTCAAATCAAGATTAACCTGAAAGCTGTCCAAACGCTGGTTCGCAGGAATTGACAGATCATAACTTCCTGTTATCGTGTAAACGCTGTCGGGCAAAACTTCAAAACTGGTTCCATTATTCGTATTATAAGCATCCAGACCGGCTGTATCCAATGCTACTGTAACCGATGTCGCGGTTCCCAGTTTGGCTGGTGATGCCAGATTTACATAAACAGGTATAGTCGCGGAAGTTACTGTTGCATTATATGTATATGCCACGACACCATTCGCATTAGTGGCTGCCAGAGGTAAATCCACGGAAGCGCCGGCAGAAGCAAAATCTACATAGTAGTTTCCATTTTTCAAACAGGAAGGAAGGCTGAATAAAGCGACCAGCAGTCCCATCGAGCAGGAAATAGTCTTTATTTTATTTATCATTTTCATTTTTTTCTTATTTATTATCAAGATGTAATTACAGGTTAAAATTTAAGGCCCTGTTATTAAGGCATCCAGAAAATTTTATCTGAAAAGGGATCAATACCTGGACCGCCAGCCTTGGTCCATGATTCGTTATTGTTATTCGCTTCTTCCTGTGGATATATATACCTGAATGGCATATGTGGTGCCGTATTGGATGGCGAAACGGATACAGGAACAATCGGGTATCCTGAACCCATTGCCGGGTTAAAGGTTCTTCTCCAGTCATTATAGGCAGCATAAGGACTGATTGTATTCAAAGCAGCCCATTTCTGTTCAATAATCGTATGATCAAGACTGTCTGCACTAGCTCCTAATGGAAAAGCTACAAAACCAATGTTCTGAGAATAATAAGTTGCTGCATAACCATCGGCTGCTGCACCTCCGCCGCCAACTCCTAAGTATTCATAGGACTTTGTAATTCCATTCTGGTAAGCCGTTTGAGCCGCTGTATTTCCACCACTCAGCCATCCGTAAACTAAGGCTTCGGCCTGAAGAAAATAACTCTCTGCTGCAGACATTAATACCGCGGACGCACCAGGCGCCTGAATAAGACCGGGCCCAAGACCGGAAACTCCTCCTGGTATTTGCTGCTGTGTACCGGTATAATCAGCCTGGTAATTTCCAAAATTAATTGGAAGAGGGCTGTAAAAGTCAGCATCAGTCGGTGCAGCATCTGCCTTTGAATATACATATCCCACTCTCACATCATTGGTTTTCTTATAAAAATCAATTGAAGCCTGATTTCCTTTCACATAGGTGAAATAAGTATTCAGTGCCCCAGATGGCCCGACTCCAAAATTAGCCCAGATCGGACCGGGTAAAGAAGAAGTGTATCCCGGATTTACAAAAGCATCAGCCGTCAGATAACCTATTGAGGCTGTACTCGCCGCTTCTGACGCCAGGTAAGATGCTTTAGAAGAAACAGCCGACTGCTGAACGAGCAAGCTCAGTTTAATGGTATTGCCTAAAAGAATCCAGTTCTGCATAGTTCCTCCAAAAAGAATATCATCACTTGTCGGAAGCACTGCAACGGGATCTGAGGAAGAGGTTTGTAAACCTGCGATGGCCAAGTCCAATCTTGCCACCAGGCTATCGTAAATATCACTCCCATTGTCATAAGCAGGATAAAAATCAGCCTGCGCCTTCAAAGCATTACTATACGGAATATCATTATAGAGATCTACGAGATTTTTAAAGCAAAGTGCTGTCAGAACTTCCGCCATACCCTTATAGTTAGCATATTTCGTATCACTTTGGGCATCCGCCGTCTGAATGATAAAATTCAGGTTTGAAAGAATTGAATAGTACTGATCCCATAATTGTGGCTCAGAAGCAGACATAATATAATTGGCCGGTATTGGGTTGAATGAATATCCCGGAGCATAGTTCCAGTATCCGAGCCAGACTGAAGCATATTCATAACTGGAATTAGCACCTCCCCCATTAAGCGTGTTAACAAGGCTGGTCAATGTCCCAGGCAAAACCAACTGTGGAGTAGCCGCAGAGGAAGTCGGCGCATTGGGATTATTTTGAAGGCTGCTCAGATAATCTTTGCTGCATCCGGCAGCAAGAAAAACAGCAACTGCAATTATAAACGATACTTTTTTCATTAATTCAAATTTGATTATTGTTTAGTTAACAGACCATGCTAAAAAGTGAAATTGGCAACAATGGAATACTGACGGGTCGGTGGCAACTGGTAAAACGTATTTAAACCAAGTCCGTTAGAATTATCATAATTAAATTCCGGGTCTGTAAAATTATTTTCCTTTGGCCTGAACATGGCCACACCGTCACACAGAACGGTAAGTTTGGCACCTTTTACAACATTCTGTCCGGATATCATTTTTGTAAAATCATAGGTCAGACTGATGGTTCTGATTTTCCAGGCAGCAGCATTTTCTACATAAGGTGTTTGCACATTTCCGTTTGAAAGGAAATATGCCCAGAAAGCAATATTGCCGTCCTGGGTATAAACATTCGTATTCGGAACGTTCTTGCCATTTACTGCCACTTCAGAATTTGGCCATACGAAGTTCTGCCTTCCGTTGGAAGCAGTATGTGCAGAAGCTCCGGTAAAATCCAGGCTTTTTTCTGAAGAATTATAGAATACATAACCACCGCGGTAATCAGCAATTATATTCAACGTGAAATCCATATAACTGACCGAGCTGGTAAGACCCAGTATATATTTAGGAGTAGTTCTTCCAACAGCAACGGGGCTGGCAGCCTGGCTAGGTAAACCCGTTGAGCCATTCACAATTACTTTACCGGTAGCAGAATCCCTGATATAATCGTTTACATACATCTGTGGAAATGTCATGCCAACAATAGCTTCATTATCATTTCCGATTCCGGTCTGTTTGGTTGCATTTGCACCCGTACCATACAGTTTATCGACTGTTGTAGTTTGGATGGCAAGGTTACCACCAAGATTCCATCTCCATTTTGAATTTCTTATAACATCATAATGTGCATCAAATTCCCAGCCGGTGGAAGTGGTCTGTGCCGCATTAACGCTGGCTTGTGCAAAACCGGTAGACTGGCTCAAATCAACTGAGAATAATTGATTATAGTTCTTGTCATTATAATAAACGGCTTCAACACTTAATCTGTTTTGAAGAAAAGCAAGAGAAATACCGGCTTCTATTTCATTCGTGGCTTCCGGTGTATTTGCCGGGTTATTGTATGTACTGTTAAGTGCAACGGTTGCTAATCCACCATAAGGATAGGGAGGAGGCACTACGAAGGTATTAACAGTGGCATAAGGATTAAGCGTGATCTGACCGGTATGACTATAAGCTGCATGTAATTTACCGTATGAGAGAAAGTCACTTTTCTTAAAGAAATCAATGTTATCAGTAAAAATATAAGAGGCATCTACCGCATAGACATCATATGAGTTATTTCCCGGTGCAAGGAGAGAAGAATAGTCCTTACGGAAGGTACCATGTAAATAAAGGAAATCATTATAGCCTAAGGTAAGGTCAGCATAATACCCAATCAGCCTGGTATCCGTTACGCCCTGAATATTGCTGTTCGTATTGGACGATGTGATTGCGTTTCCAATATTGGGTATACCAAAGCTATACCCGATATTATAAATATTCGGTAGAACAAGACCGGCGGTCTGCCGCTGTGGGCTGGCATAAGGAGAATAATTCAGATCTCCAACACCATTACCTACGCTTTGTATCTGTTGGTTAGTTGACCTGTCCCAGATCGTGTTTCCAACAATCAGTGTGGCATTGATATCCCCAAACTTCTTCTGGAAAGTCAACAGGATGTCCTGCTGGATTCTTTTATATAAAGTAGTCTTGTCTTCATCAGCGCCTGCAATATTCCCACTGTATGGTGTGCCGTAAATCGGAGGTCCGTAAGCCTGTTGTGCCCAAGGTGAAAATATCGCCGCATTCCTATACGCCTTATATATATTATTGGAAACCTCGGCGGATATTCTATATGTAGCATTAAACCAGGAAGTAGGTTTCAGGTTAGCTGCAAGTACGCCCTGAAAATTATCCGATTTATTAATTTGTCTCGAATTGGCTACCTGCCACCAGGGGTTGATATAATACGCATTGTAATAGTTATTGAGGTTGCCGGGTCCCGGGTCCTGCCAGTCTTTTAATCGGTCTATTGGGATATTTGCCGGAGTATTTAATAATGTCCAGTAAATCGGCCAGTTCTGTGTGATATCACCACCTACCGTATTACTGTATTTGTAAACATAGCCTAACGAGTAATCATATGAAAAAATCCCAAACGTTCTAACTCCGGCAAAGCGGGCACTCGCCCTTTGTGACTGGTCATCAGGTGTAGTACCCTTTACTGATACATACTGAAGACCGATATAATTTGAGTTTTTTGAATCCCCACTGGACAAAGAAAGATCAGTCTGTGAAGTAAATCCTGTTTGGAAGAATTGTCTCCTTGGGTCTGTTGACTGAGCCTGAAATGGTACCTGAAATACCTTTCCATTCTGATCGGGAATACCAATATAGCCATCAGCAGCATTGCCATCGAATTCAGGACCGAACTGCTGGTTTTCGAAAGGAATATAATTCGTAAATCCGGTATTAGGATTAGTTGCAACGAACTGATATGGAGTTCCAGGGAAAAAAGTTCCTGATTCACCACCGAATCCTGAATAAGTAGTTTGTAGTGCAGGGAAATAGGCTAAATTCTGAAAAGTAGCTGTCTGAGTTAGATTAACTGAATATTTACCATTCTTGGACCCTCTTTTAGTATTAAAAATGATAACACCGTTAGTTGCTTCAGAACCATATAACGCAGCTGCGCTTGCACCCTTCAATACAGAAGTGGTTTCTATGTCTTCAGGATTAATGGTAGCAAGAAAATCACTCCTTACCTGCATACCATCCACAACAAAAAGTGGTTGGTTATCTGAGGATATATGGCGCTCACCTCTCAACTGAACCCTGATTTCCGGATCCACACCATTGTTAATGATGCTCACCTGCGCTCCTGAAACCTGGCCAATCAAACCTGCAGCCACATTAATCGGCTTGGAAATATTCAATGTCTGGTTACTGACAGTGGCTGTGCTATAACCTACTGAACGGGCTTCTTTCTTAATTCCCAAAGAAGTCACAACTACTTCCGAAAGACTGGTGGCCTGATGCTGAACCTGGATGGTCAGGGAATTTCCTTCTCCGACCGGAACCTCTTTGGTTGTGATACCCGTTCCCGAAATAACTAGTGTTTGAGAAGATTCTGCCTTAATCGTAAAATTACCATCTGCATCAGCGCTCGTGCCGAGTTTTGTACCCTTCAGCCTGATCGTGGCGAAAGGAACCGGCTGGCCCGCCTGATCTGTTACCCTTCCGGTAATTATTTTACTTTGTGAAAATGCTAATGAGCCAATAAGCACTAGCACCGCTAACAGTGTTAGAAATTTTCTCATGTGACTGTGAGTTTTGAATTTAGATCGTGTAAATTAGGGAAGTTTTATATCCAACAAAAAAAAATGTTAAATACTCCCATTTTCATAATTAGACAATATCAAATCCTTAATCGCTGCAGGTAGTTAAAAGCAGCAGAATTTTATGCATATTGTAAATTAATACTTATCAACGGGTTATATCTTGCATAAATATGGTATTTCAATTTTATGAGGGGTAACCCTTTAAATAACTCATATGTAAGACTTTCAAATGCTTTGTAGAACTGTTTGATAAATGAACGAATTATTGCCATGGTATTAAATAATCTTTAATTTAATCAGTCAATTTTGAATAACTGAAATGAATGTTTAATGCATTAAAAAAAAACATATTTATTGAACAAATATAATTTTACCCGTAAATGGTTGATATTATTAATTGAGGATTATATATCAATTAATACATATATTGATTTAGAACAAGAAAAATGAACCGTAAAGTCAGAAAAATGAGCAGAATCAGGCCTGAGCAGTGGGTCCTCCGAAGTTCATTGGAAGCGCTACCTCCTCCAAATCCTGGATTTTACCATTGGTTCCTTCAAAGCGAAGGATATTTTCAGTGAGCGCCTTCATGAAACGCTTCGCGTGTTGAGGAGTAAATATAATTCGCGACTTTACTTTGCTTTTTGGCGTGCCGGGCATGACATTCACAAAATCAATTACAAACTCAGCATGTGAATGTGTTATGATAGCGAGGTTGGCATATTCTCCTTCAGCTACTTCTTCACTGATCTCTATATTCAATTGATTGGTGGTCGGCTCCGGCATGTGTAAAATATTTAAGCAAAAATAAGACAGCCCCTTCAAATCGTCTCATAATTACTCTTCATATCGTCCATATATAATATCAATTACCACTGAAGCAGGATCTGCGCTTTTATTTCAGATTTTCTGTTTCCTTTAATTTCATCCAGACCTGTTCCAATAGAAACAGCACCAGGATAGAAAGTCTGACTCCATCTTAACCATCCAGACAAATGGATGTGTTTTCGTGAATAAGGAATTAGCCTGCTCAGATCCTGATGGAGATTTAAATAATAATTCAACCCCTTCCCATAATAAGCAGGTAAAGAGAAATTGTAAAGTAAACCGGGTTCATAAATATAAATGCGTGTATCGTAGTCATCAGTATCAAAAACAGTAGCAGACAAATTCCCGGATAACCTGTATTTTCTGAACACCAATCCTGCAGTTCCCAGAAAACCCTGTCGTGGCCTTGTCCCCGAAACCGTGATCCATACAAATTCCATTCTGCTGGTGAAACTGAATGATCTCGAAATAGTATAGTCAGTTTCTAAACTCCATCTTTTTTTTAATGGCGCAATCAATTCATTTGTTCTTTCATTCAAAGTTCCCTCGTTAATTGTTTTCTCCTCATTCCTGTAAAATGACGTCAGATGCCAATATTTATCGGGATGATAAATTAACTGAATAAGAAAATCCCGTCCACACGATGGACCGTCGACAAGATATTTGAGCCATGGAAAAACATATTCATCGTAATAAAGATCGGCCTGCAAACCAGCTATGGGCCTGAATGATAGTCCCGCGTAAAATCCTTTCTCATTGACAGGAGAAGTATTCTCCGTAAAAGCATCGCTATAGAGTGATTGATATTTCGGAGAAATATTCCGGTAAAGAAAACTCATATCAATATTTTCTCCCAGGGTTATCAGCATGCCCTGCACTAAAGCAATACTGTGATTTTGGTCGGATGCCAGTTCTCCAAACATGTGCATGTTACCCAACGTATAGCTATAGTCAACGCTAAAATCAGTAAGGTTTTTCCCTTTCAGACTATACAAATTATATAACTCATTTCTTTTCTGAAAAGGACGGCTGAAGTGAATTTGCACCCAGTTGAATCCAATCAAAAAACGATTTTCAGAGTAGCGGATATTTGCTCCTGCAGAAAACTGACTGCTGTTATTCCTGTCAGCAATTTCAGAAGGTGTACGGTGATAGCCGCTATTTTGAAATGAACTGAACAGATCCTCTCGTCCGGCAGTATCCGGCTCCAGGTTTGTACTAATCTTTTGTGATGAAATGAATAAACTACTCTGCCAGTTGCCTTTTTGAAGTGTGATACCCAATCCGCGATGAAAATTAAATTCGCCAGCCGAATGATATGGTTTCAAACAGGGGGCCTCACGTTTTATTGAGAGCGCCTGACTGGTTTTCGTAAACGCAGTCGTTTGCCACTGAATTAATCCCTGACCCATATTGACAGTAAAATCTCCAATTGCTAATGCGCGGATTATACCCGCCTGCTGAAGAAAAAAATGAAACGAATAAAAGTCAAACCCGTATCGCTGAACATTTCTGAAAAATGGTTCTCCTGCGTCCTTTTCTCCGGAAAAACCATACATGAGCAATTGTTTGTACTTGTAAGTGTAGCGAATAAAAATATTCTGAGGGTCCCCTTCATAATATGATTCTCCGGGTTTAACCGGTCTTTGGAACCCCCTCGATTTTTCAATCACCCGGGAAACACGCATTAAAAATGCAGCATCACCTCCTTTCCATCTTTGTGAAATGGATGAATAAACCGATTCGTCACGGGCAATTTTAACAAAAGGCAATAATTTATAAATGGTTTCAATGTCCCATCCCGGCACTGCCTGCAACTCATGAATGCTTAGTAAGGGTCCCAACAATTTTCTGTATGAAAGAAAATTTTTCACCTGCAATACTGATAACATGTGCAGCTGAACCAGTTCTTCTTCTGCCACCCTGTTAAGATTTAAAGGATGTTTACTGAAATATTCCAGATCCATTTCAAAGGAATCATCATCTGGTTCTTTATCATTGCGCTCCGCCATCATTTCAAGTTGTTTTGTTCTGTAGTCTGTGGCTTCATTTGTCTGTGCCCTTAGTGCTCCATAAAAAGTCATCCACATAAAAACAAAAAGAGATTTTCTCATAATGACGATCCGTTTTTGTTTTTGCTATCCCAAAGCAGCAGTAAACCAGGGCTAAATCCCATAACCTGTTCATAGATGGTATATAGCTGAATGGACAAACTGCTTTTCTTCCAGCCCGTTTTAAAATAAGGGGAACCGGTATTGCTGTTTAGTCCGAATGAAAAAAAGAAATGTTCACCATAGCGATATTCTACGGAAGAGATTACATTTAATGGAAGACCTGATGACTTCACAATTTCCATCGCAAGGAATAAATCCTTCCTCAATTCATATCCAAAACCCATCCGGAAAAACTGAGGCCCTTTTTCAGGATGTGCTTTACCGACTTCTCCAAAAACGGGCAGGCCAAGATCCCATCCCACAATTAATTTATCTGACGCATGAAACTGCATACCGATACCTGAGGAACCAAAACCGACCCCCTGGTATCCGGAGGCCCTGTCAAGCTGGTAGCCGAAAAAGATTCCCATTCTCAGATTTCCGAGATTTTTACCATAGGCCAGTTCCAGCGATTGTTCATTATAATTTACGTCTCCACTCTGTTGCAACGTAAAGCCCAATCCATCATTTCCGAAGCTGAATGAAGCTGCCATTGTAGTACAATCCAATTCTTTCAGCATCCATTTCCTTTCGGTCATTATTCCCAATGAAATGCCTTTTGCGTTTGTAATACAGGCAGGATTGGATACAAATGAAAAGGCATCCCTGAAATTGGTACTATATGCTCCGGATGTTATATATGCATTTTCTGTCTGCACATGAAATGTCTGTGCAGTTCCGTTCAAACAAATTAGCCAGGCACACAAAAAATGAATCAGGTTTTTCATCCGGTTTATATTGAAAGCAAATTATTCCGGATAAAAAAAAGAAGAGCAGTGAAATGACCTTTCCGGGACAGTATTAAAACGGGTTGGAGTATATTTGCACGATGCAAATTTTAGATGGCCAGGTCGTCTCCAGGATAATAAAAGACAGGTTGAAGATAGAAACCGCCGCACTGGTGGCGGAGGGGAAAAAAATACCGCATCTCGCTGCCGTGCTCGTTGGTAATAATGGAGCCAGTGAGACTTACGTGTCGGCAAAGGTCAAAGCCTGTGCGGAGATCGGTTTTAAATCCACCATGCTGCGACTCGAAGATTCCATCAGCGAATCCAAACTCCTTTCACTGATTGAAGATTTAAATGAAGATATGGATGTGGACGGGATCCTGGTGCAGCTTCCGCTCCCCAAACATATTTCAGATGAAAGAGTCATTCTCGCTATCGATCCGTCCAAAGACGTAGATGGATTTCACCCTGTCAATGTAGGGAAGATGGTGCTCGGGGCTCCCAGTTTTATTTCTGCAACCCCGCATGGCATCATGCTTTTGTTAGAACATTATAAAATAAAAACGGCGGGCAAACGTGCTGCTGTAATTGGCCGAAGTAATATTGTTGGCCGTCCGATGAGTATCCTTCTGAGTGAGAATAATATTCATGGAAATTGTACCGTAACTCTTTGTCACTCTCATACCCACGACCTTAAAGAAATTTGTAAAGAGAGTGATATCATTATTGCGGCCCTCGGCAAGCCAGAATTTGTCAGGGCTGATATGGTAAAGGAAGATGCCGTGATAGTTGATGTAGGTATCACGAGGATTCCTGATGCGTCAAAAAAATCCGGCTTTGCACTCAAGGGCGATGTGGCATTCGCTGAAGTTTCTCCTAAATGCAGTTTTATAACTCCGGTACCCGGTGGTGTTGGTCCGATGACCATCGCGGCTCTCATGAAAAACACTTTTACTGCATTAAAGCGTAAGTATTAGTCATGAAAAAAGAAAACACCATAACAGCATCCAAATCGCTGCCACTGGTAGAAGCGTTTTACACTATTCAGGGTGAAGGATTTCATCAGGGGAAAGCTGCCTACTTTATTCGTTTGGGTGGCTGTGATGTTGGCTGTGTCTGGTGCGACGTAAAAGAAAGCTGGGACGCTTCTGCCCATCTGTTACAAACGGTATCAGAAATGGTGAGACAGGCAAAAAAACATCCTGCAAGAATTGCTGTAGTTACAGGCGGAGAGCCGTTAATGCACGACTGCTCGGCACTTACCCATGAGCTCCATGAAGCGGGTTTCCAAACGCATATAGAAACTTCCGGCGCTTATCCGCTCAGCGGAGAATGGGACTGGATCTGCCTTTCACCCAAAAAATTCAAACATCCTCTCCAGGATGTGATCGAACGAGCCGACGAGTTGAAAGTGGTGATATACCATCCTTCAGATTTTAAATGGGCAGAATCCTATGCAGAAAAAGTGAACCCTGCGTGCAGACTTTTTCTGCAACCTGAATGGAGCAAAAGAGAAGTCGTTATGCCCCTGATCAGTTCTTATATTATGGAAAATCCCGGATGGGAGTTTTCTATTCAGCTGCATAAGTATATTCATATGCCGTAAGTTGGTTGGCCGTCATGAGTTATGGGTTATGAGATATGGGTTATGAGATATGAAGTATGGGTTATTGAGTCTTAAATGCAATAAAAATTCACAACTCAAATCTCATATCCCATAACTCATATTTCATAACCCATACTCCCATACTTTCCCAAGGCTTATTTTTGCATTCATGATGGCAATGAAATTATTTTGTACTGTATTATTTCTTTTTTCAGCAATCCAACTGAAGGCCCAATATGATCCGTCAAAAATTGATCCGCAGGCAGTAAAATTTTTTGAAACGGCGAATGAGCTTGCGTATAACGACAAACTTAATGAGGGACTCGAGTCACTTAAAAAAGCTGTCGCCATCGACAATAAATACGAAGATGCCTATCTTTCGATGGCAGGTATTTATGTTGAACAGAAGAATTATCAGCAGGCATATGAGAATTTTAAAATAGCAAGATCTTTAGACAGTAACTATTTTAAAGATTTCAGTCTGGGGTATTCGATTGCCTTGGCCGGTATGGGGCGATTCCGGGAAGCGCTCGATGCCGCAAACTATTTTGCCAGTATCCCCAATCTGAAAGAATCATCCAGGCTTCTTGTCGAAGGACGTTTAAGAACCTATCAGTTTGCAATTGATTACGAAACAAAGAAGAACCTTCCTGCATATAAATTCGAACCCAGGAATATGGGCGACAGCATCAATACAGCTGTTTCGGAATATTTCCCCAGCATAAGTCTCGACGGTAAGCACCTTATGTTTACCCGGAGGGTAAATGATAACAATGAAGATTTTTATGAGTCAGATCTTCGGGACAGTGTTTGGTCAAAAGCCCGGCCTCTCGCAGGAAACATCAACAGCAGATTTAATGAAGGGGCGCTGAATATTTCGCAGGACGGTCAGTGGCTGGTATTTACAGGTTGTAATTTCCCTGACGGATTTGGAAGCTGCGATTTATTTATTTCTTACCAGACAGCCGACGGATGGAGTGCTCCTGAAAATCTTGGACGCAATTTCAACACGGAGTTTTTTGAATCGGCGCCCTCTCTTTCACCAGATAAACGGGATTTATATTTTACGAGTAACCGTCCCGGTGGATATGGAGGAAATGATATTTACGTTTCTCACCGCAATGAAAATGGCCATTGGTCACCTCCTGAAAATATGGGTCCGACCATTAATACCGCCGGAGATGAAAGCTGGCCCTTTATTCACGCAGATAACAACACGCTTTATTTTACTTCAAACGGTTTACCAGGTTACGGAGGTACCGATCTTTTTACGGTGAGAAGAAATGCTGATGGCAAATGGGGTATTCCTGAAAATCTCGGCTATCCGATTAATACAATAGAAAACGAAGGCAGCCTGGTTGTCGCTGCAGACGGGAAGACCGCCTATTTTGCGAGCGACCGGACAGACAGTCGCGGACAACTCGATATTTATACATTCGAACTGCGAAACGATCTGAGACCGGCAAAAACTTTCTGGGTGAAAGGAAAAGTTTATGATCAGAAAACCGGCAAGGGACTTCCTTCATCTGTGGAACTGGGTGACCTCAAAAATAAACGCATCGTCAGCAAACTTCAGACCGACGAAACCGGAAATTATCTTACAACTCTGCCAATCGGAAATGACTATGCATTTAATGTGAACCGAAAAGGCTATTTGTTTTATTCAGCAAATTTTATGCTCTCCAATCCTTCTTCCGATTCAGTTTATCAGATGGATATTCCGCTCCGGCCCATTGAAGCGAATGCAAGTATCATTTTAAAAAATATATTCTTTGAATTAAATCAGTATGAACTCAAACCCGCGTCACAGATCGAACTCGATGACGTGGTAAGACTAATGAACGAGAATCCGCTTCTCACCATTCAGATCAATGGATTCACAGATAATACCGGCAAGGCTGCAGACAATCTTTTGCTTTCAGAAAACAGAGCCAAATCAGTAGTGAACTATTTAAAATCCAAAGGCATTGACGCCGGAAGATTGTCGTTTAAGGGATATGGCGAAGCACAACCTGTCAGCCCCAATACAACGGAAGCAGGAAAGGCGCTTAACAGACGCACGGAATTGAAGGTGTTGAAAACGAACTGAAGCAAGTATAGATTATTGGTTATGGGTTATGAGTTATGAGTTAAAGAAAAAACGGTATTCAAAACCGTGTTTTCACGAGGATTATTTTTCTACCGCCAGTTAGATTTGGAAAAATATCATGCATCCAGATCTTGTTTACCTTATTAGTCTCACGCAGGTTCCACAGGTTGGTTGCATTCAGGCCCGCATACTGCTGCAGCAATTCGGATCCGCAGAAGCAATTTTCAAATCTACTGCCCAGACGCTTGAAAAAATTGAGGGCATTGGTAAAATCCGTGCCCGTTCCATAAAAACCTTCAGAGACTTTGATGTTTCTGAAAAAGAAATCATTTTTTTACAGCGATACGGCATCAGGGCACTCACATTTACGGATCCTGAATATCCGCAAAGACTATTGACCGCATGCGATGCTCCCATCCTTTTATTTTATAAAGGAAATGCAGAACTCAATCCTTTACGCGCCATTTCCATCGTTGGCACGAGGAGAAATTCTGAATATGGAAGACAAATAACGGAAAAATTAATCCAGGATCTGGTGCCCTATGATCCAATAATCATCAGCGGTCTGGCCTTTGGCATCGACGCTATCGCACATAAATATGCCCTGAAACAGGGACTTTCAACAATTGCTGTTCTTGCCCACGGTTTGTCATCACTTTATCCGCCGGAACACAGTCAGCTGTCAAAACAAATGCTGAAGCAGGGTGGTCTTATTACTGAATATATCAGTCATACGAAAGCTGAAAAACACCATTTCCCAATTCGCAACCGAATCGTGGCAGCCATCAGCGATTGTACTATCGTAATAGAAACTGCAGTGAAAGGCGGAAGCATGATTACGGCTGATCTTGCCAACGGATATCACAAAGAAGTATTCGCCTTTCCTGGAAGAATAACCGATTTCAAAAGTGCAGGCTGCAACTGGCTGATAAGAAATAACCAGGCATCACTTCTGGAAAATGTACAGGACCTGGCAAGGATGATGGGCTGGGAAGAAAAAACTGCATCTGTCGAAAATACACAGGGAGATTTATTCATCATGCTTAACGAAGTGGAACAACGTATTGTGAATCTTTTGAAGGAAAGGGAGAAAATGCATATTGATGTCATTAATGCGATGACAGGATTTCCAAACAACAGGAATGCCAGCGCCTTACTGGAACTGGAAATGAAGGATTTGATTTGCAGTACACCGGGCAGAATATACCGTCTTAAGCAAGCTTAGAGCAAGTATGGGAGTATGGGAGTATGGGAATGCCTTTTTGTAAATAGTTACAGCCTGATCTGTATTTTTCCATCCATAACCCATAACCCATAACTCATAGCCGCCAACCGCCAACCGCCAACCATAAAACGAATTTGGTACCAATTTGTCCCTTGCACTATCTTTGCACATGGCAAGAATAAATTCTGCAAAGACTAACCTCCCCCCCAAGTTTTTTGGTGAAGGCCTTACGTTTGACGACGTCTTATTATTACCCGCTTATTCCGAAGTACTTCCACGGGAAACTGATATCCGGACCAGTCTCACAAAAACAATACAGTTAAATATTCCCCTGCTTTCTGCCGCCATGGATACGGTTACAGAAGCAACCCTGGCCATCGCTCTCGCAAGGGAAGGCGGGATGGGCATACTGCATAAAAATATGCCTATCGAAAAACAGGTGGAGCAGGTACGGAAAGTAAAACGCAGTGAAAGCGGTCTCATCATAGATCCGATCACACTCCATCCTGATGCAACGATCGGGGACGCGCTGACTCTGATGAAGGAAAATAAGATTGGCGGAATACCTATAATTGACGACCGCCAGAAACTCGTGGGCATTCTTACAAATCGTGACCTTCGTTTCGAAGAAGACAGGAAGAGAAAGATCCGCGAAGTGATGACAAAAGATAATCTCATCGTAGCTCCCGAAGGCACTGATCTGAAAATGGCCGAAACCATTCTTCGTAAACACAAAGTCGAAAAACTCCCGGTCGTAAATAAATCCGGTAAACTTATAGGACTGATTACTTATCGCGATATACTGCAGCTTTCCAGTTTCCCAAACGCGGTGAAAGACGGATTTGGCAGATTGCGTGTAGGTGCCGCACTCGGTATCACAGTGGATCTCCTGGACCGCGCCGCTGCTCTTTTGCAGATCGGAGTTGATGTAGCCTGTCTCGACAGCGCACACGGACATAATACCGGTGTGATAAATGCACTGAAAAAAATAAAAAAGAATTTTCCCAAACTACAGGTCATTGCAGGAAATGTCGGAACTGCCAACCGGAGCAAAGGCCCTGGCCGAGGCCGGTGCTGATGCAGTAAAGATTGGTGTCGGACCCGGATCGATTTGCACCACCCGCATAGTGACTGGTGCGGGCGTTCCGCAAATCACTGCTATTATGGAAGCTTCTTCCGTGCTGAAGCCACTGGGTATACCGCTGATTGCGGATGGTGGTATCCGTTATACCGGTGACCTTGTGAAAGCGATCGCATCAGGAGCCAATGTAGTTATGATGGGAAGCGTTTTTGCCGGAACGGAAGAAAGTCCGGGTGAAACTATTATTTACGAAGGAAGAAAATTCAAACAATACAGGGGCATGGGATCCCTGGGCGCCATGACGCAGGGAAGCAGCGACCGGTATTTTCAGGATGCAGAAGACGGTATCAAAAAACTGGTGCCTGAAGGTATCGAAGGCCGCGTTGCATTCACAGGAAATCTGAATGAAGTTGTACAACAATATGTCGGCGGATTGAGAGCCGGCATGGGATACTGCGGCGCCAAAAATATTTCCGCCCTGCAGGAAGCGCAATTCATCAAAATCACCAATGCAGGTATGCAGGAAAGCCATGCACATGATATTGAAATCACGCGTGAATCTCCTAATTATAGCCGCTAAATAAAATATTCATTCCACTTCAAAAAATAAAACGCGGATGAAGCGCACTGCAATCTTTTTATTCTTTTTTATTTGCAGTTTTTACTCCCGGTCGCAGACGAATAAAGATTCCTGCACGATGGAGATCAGTCTGCTTACCTGCTGCACCCGGAACTGAACTGTATTCGTTATTCGGCCATACTGCCATCCGCGTGAGGGATACACGGAGAGGAATGGATATCGTTTATAATTACGGCACATTTGACGACACCGACCCGCTGTTCTATTTTTATTTTACACGGGGCATCATGAACTATTCTCTTTCTGCGTCAACCTTTAGGGACTTCATGGCTGAATATGAATTTGAGCACCGGAGCGTGATTGCGCAAATCCTGAATCTAAGCTGCGCAGAGAAATATCGATCTCTACGAAGCTCTCAGAAAAAATACACTGGATGAAAACCGCATTTATCAATATCATTTCCATACTGATAATTGCACCACGCGGGCAGCGCGGATAATTGAATCCAACACCGCAGACTCACTTATTTACAAAGATATTTTTCCGGTCAACAGTTCTGTGGTGCCTGCTTCAGCAGGAAGTTCTATAACCGTTCCGGGTATGAGTTTCAGGGATATGATACATATATACCTGGAGCGCGAACATCAGGACTGGGCCGAATTCGGCATCGATATGCTGCTCGGAAAAAATCTGGATATTAAACCAACGAATATAGAAGCCATTCATTTTCTGCCTGACTATTTATATAAAGGAATGGACAGTGCACGCGACGGAAATAAAATGTTAGTGGCTGACAAACAAACCCTTCTTCAGTCTCCTTCTTTAAAAATGAGCGGCAGCTGGTTTACACCAATGCTTTTTTTCACTCTCCTGTTCATATTTAGTGTATGGCTTTATTTTTTAAAAAATAACCCCGCTGCAGTAAAGACCCTTTTAATTTTTGACTTTTCATTTTTTACTTTACTGGGATTGATCGGTTTACTGATGATTTATATGTGGCTGGGAAGAATAGATGATGTTTGCAGAAATAACATTAATATCCTCTGGGCACTCCCGACTCATATCGTTGCTGTATTTTTTATTCGCAAAAAAGCAGGATGGATAAAATACTATTTTCTGATTACGGCTATACTTGCCGCTCTCCTGGTGATCGGATTTCCTTTCGTGGCTTCAAAGAATGAACACGGCCGTACTGCCCATCCTGGGTATCATCATATTCCGGAGTTATCAATTATATCAAAATCGGAAGCATGCAGAAAAGCATTCTGTTCAGGGGTGAGTCATTGATCATACGATGAAAAGGGGCCGGTTTGCCCGTGATGCTGGTACATGGATTTACAGAAGACCGCAGAATCTGGGACCGTCTTTTAGTTGGGATGGAAGATAAGTACTACTGGATTCTTCCGGATCTTCCAGGCAGCGGTGAGTCTTCTTTTAACAGCAACCCTCACCGAACTAAAAGATTTTGCTGAAGTCCCTGCATGTTATTGCGATGCAGGAAAATATCAGTGAAGCTGGTTTTGATCGGGCATAGTATGGGTGGTTATATTTCCCTGGCCTTTGCGGAAAAATATCCGGATAAAATCAGAGGCCTTGGGACTATTTCATTCAAGTTCTTATGCAGATAGTCCGGAAAAAAAGGAATCCAGGGATAAAAATATTCGGTTTATCCAAAAAAATGGATCATGCACTCTTCGTAGAACAGGCCATACCCGGATTGTTTTCTGATGAATTTAAGTCTGAACATCCGGAAGAAATTCGCAAGACTCATAGAACGCTATGCCAACTTTGAACAGGATTCTCTCGTACATTATCTGGCGCCATGAAACAGCGCCCGGTTACAACCGGAGTTTTGAATTCAATCACTAAACCAGTTTTGTTTATTATGGGAAAGGAAGATAAGGCGGTACCGTTGAAAGATGCACTGGAACAGTGTCATTTACCCCGGATTTCGTACATTCATATCCTGACCCATACCGCCCACATGGGCATGATCGAAAATACAAGCCTGTGTAATTCTTTTATTGATCGATTCCTTGAACAGATTCCCGTTTAATCTAAAGCAGTTACCCTATCGTGCACCGACTTTTACAAATACTGCTCCTGTCCGTTTTTCTTACGATGCTGGCCCTTCCGGGGTTACTGCAAGCATATTAAAGGTGGTGAAATTCACTATACGTACCTGGGCCCCTCCTACCAGGCCAAATTATTACCGTTATCAACTACGCCTGCGTTTATTTATCAGCTGTCAGTCTACCACTGGGTCAACTGGAGACTACCGTCGCAATGGGTATCTACCGAACCTCAGATGGTTCGCTCTTCAGCTTGTTCAGGCAAACCTGAGCAGAGTTACCAGATCAATCTGGGTTCACCCAGTCCCTGCATAGTAAATCCGTCTCCGGTTTGTTATTGGATCCGTGAATACACGACGTCATTGAGAACTTCCGAAGGATCCGGTTGGATACATGGTCATTTTCCAGCGTTGCTGCCGAATAGATGGTATCACGCAATCTCTCACCCAATATAAATGTCGGTGCTTCTTATTTCTGCCAGATTCAGGGAACAAATTCTATAGGAATCAATGGTATCAATTCAAATCCCGATTTCGGGATAAAAGATACCGTGCTGATCTGCCAGGGTAAAAGATTCAAACTCGACTACAGTGCAAAGGATGCTGAAGGTGATTCACTGACTTATGAATTTTCTCCAGGTTATTATGGAGGAGGAGGTAAATAATGCGATCGTTAACAATCCGGGCCCGCCGACTTCCTGGGTTCCCCTGCGATATCACGGCTGGTTATTCAGGAATCACGCCCACTAGGACTCAGGGGTAACCATTGACCGGAAGACCGGACTTATTTCCGGTGTTGCACCCACCAGGTGGTGATTATGTGGTTTGCGTATCTGGTGAAAGAGTACCGGGCAGGCATTACTGGTATCTGCGCACCGAAAAGATTTTATTATACATGTGGATGACCGCTGTGATTTCCCGTCTGCCGATCTGAATCCCAATTATATTACATGTAACGGATTTGATTTTAGTTTTCACAATCTAGGCAGCTCCCTCACCGCTAATTCACAATTATTATTGGGATTTTGGCGTTCCAGGTTCAACAACGATACGAGCAGCCTAGCCACACCCACTTTTACTTTTCCTGATACGGGTGTTTATAAAGTCAAATTATGTCAACAAGGATGAGCCCTGCACTGACAGTGCCAGTACACTGATGAGTGTATTTCCCGGATTCTTTCCGGGATTCAGTTCTTTGGGCACCTGCATTCTTAACCCGGTATTATTCACAGATACGACAAAAACCAAATACGGAAGAGTGTCTTCCTGGTTCTGGAATTTTGGCGACCTGACGACTACCAGGTGATACTTCAACCTTGCAAAATCCTTCCTGGAAATACAGTGACTACCGGAATGAAAAATGTCAGTTTCATTGTTGCCAACAGTAAGGGATGTCAGGATACCGTGAATCAAACAGTACACATGACGGACAAACCACCCATTTTTTTCCCATTCCGTGATACCCTGATTTGTAATATCGATACCCTGCAATTACATGCCGTAGGATATGGAAACTTTACATGGAGTCCTTCTGCAAATATGATAAATCCCAATGCGCCCGATCCATTCGTGTATCCTAAAACCACGACTTATTATACTGCTACACTGGATCAGTCTGGCTGTGTTAACAGCGATTCGCTGCTGGTGCGCGTAGTGGATCATGTGATACTGAACCCCGGGAATGACTCAACGATTTGTCTGGGTGATACGGCTATTTTAAATCCCACCGGTGACGGATTGTATTTTAGCTGGACACCAGCTGCTACACTGGATGATCCTACTTTAAAAAATCCTCATGCGTTTCCAAATTCACCCGTCACAACTTACAATGTAGTGGCAAGTATCGGAAAATGTTTTACCACAGGCAGCGTAAATATAAGAACGGTACCATACCCTTATTCGAATGCTGGCGCTGATACGCTTATTTGCTATCAGGACTCTGCGCAGATTCAGGCGAATGCAAAAGGTATCAGGTATGTCTGGGTTCCGTCAACCTATATAAGTAATCCGACGATACTGAATCCGATAGTTTACCCGCTACAGACGACAACTTACAGTCTCCTGGTTTATGATACACTGGGCTGTCCGAAGCCAGGTGTTTCTAAAGTTGTCATCAATGTAAATCCGCAAATCATCGCGTTCGCGGGAAACGATACATCCATAGTAGTGGGTGAACCTTTACAACTGAATGGTTCCGGAGCACCATCATTTTTGTGGTATCCCAATTATGGTTTGAACCGCAATGATATTCAGAATCCTGTTGCATCATTGAATCAGAACCAGACTTATATTATGAAGACTTTTAATGAAGACGGATGTTTTGCATACGATACCATTAACATTAAGGTATTCACAACGGCGCCGGATATCTTTGTGCCCAATGCGTTTACTCCAGGCAATTCCACCAATAATATTTTCCGTCCCATTACGGTTGGTATATCTAAACTTGAATACTTCCGAGTGTACAACCGCAACGGCATGCTCCTGTATAGCACGACCAGGATCGGCAGCGGATGGGATGGCAGTTACAATGGAAAACCGCAGGATGTCGGAGGATATGTGTGGATGGTTCAGGGCACCGACTATACCGGCAAACTGGTTACAAAAAAAGGCACCGTCGTGCTTATCCGATAAAATTCTTTCAACAAAAATTAATCTTTCGTGAAAAAAATTATTTGCATCACTGGTGCCGGTTCCGGATTTGGAGAAGCCTGTGCACAAAAATTTTCTGCCAACGATTACAACCTGATTATTACCGGCAGGAGAACAGACAGACTGCTTGCACTCAAAAAAATACTGGAAGAAAAATTTAGAAATGATGTGTATGTACTTTCATTCGATGTGTCAGACAGATCAGCTGTGGATGAGGCTTTCAAATCGTTGCCTGAGGAATGGAAAAAAATTGATATCCTGCTGAATAATGCAGGTCTGGCATTAGGAAGGGACAATTTTGATGAAGCTTCCATCGACGATTGGGATACGATGATCGATACCAATTTGAAGGGCCTGCTGTATGTATCGAAAGCGGTAATTCCTTCTATGATTCAACGCAAGACAGGTCACATTATCAATATCGGATCTACTGCCGGGAAACAGGTCTACCAGAAAGGAAATGTTTATTGTGCAACCAAACACGCCGTAGTAGCCGTTTCTGAGGCCATGCGTATTGATTTGCTATCACATAAAATTAAAGTGACCGTTATTAATCCGGGTGCGGCAGAAACAGAATTTTCTCTCGTCAGACTCAAACAGGATGCAAAGGAAGCAAAAAAAGTTTATGAGGGATATGAGCCGCTTCATGCCGAAGACATTGCGAATGTAGTTTTCTTTGCGGCTTCCCTCCCCGCCCATGTATGCATAAATGAGATGGAAATAACCTGTCTTGCGCAGGCGAATTCGTTTTATTTACACAAAGAATAAACTCAACGACCCAAATAAGTATGGGAGTATGGGAGTATGGGGGTATGGGAGTACTTAATAACGTGAAATTCTTGATTTTTAAAAGTGAATTCCTCATTTCCTTTAAACAAAAATGAGAAATATTTGAAATCATAAATTTCAAATATTTCTGTTATGCGGGAGGGGCCCATAGTAAAAAAATCCTTAGATCTTTCCATTTTGGTTGTGAACTATTGTGAATTCCTGGAGAGCAGAAGAAAGTATATAGTTGCAAATCAACTTTTAAAATCCGGCACTTCCATTGGAGCTAATGTTTTTGAAGCACAGCATTCGGAAAGCAGATTGGACTTCATCCATAAAATGAAAATTGCTCTAAAAGAAGCTAATGAAACCTTTTACTGGCTAAGTTTATACGAAAGAATGAAGGATGGAAATGTTCCGCAGGAAGCGTTAAAGAGCATAAATGAAATTATCGCCATCCTGTCCAGGATAATTATTACAAGTAAGAAAAACCTAAATTAGCGCTCCCACGCTCCCATACTCCCATACTCCCATACTCCCATACTTTACTTCGGCCGCGGTTGCTGTGCCGCAACTTCAGCCAAAGAAATCCTGATCTGCACACCGGCGCGGGTAGTAGTTACGGGAGGAGAACTGGAAATTTTTGGTATCGTTCGTCGCTCATCAAAATAAAATTTCAAATTGATCCGGTTGTTGATTACATAACTCACCGATGGCGAAATACTGATCACCGTTTGTCCGCCCACCGGCACGGCAGCATTCTGATCCAGGTAACTGTTTGTCGTTTGATCGTCCCGGTAACTCATATCCAGTCGGAGCGTGAGATCATTTTCAAGTTTATTCGTCAGTCCGTTTTTCCCCATGACCTCCCAGTGAAAGGGAAGCGGAACTCCTCGTTTACGGAAACCCAGGCCGACGATATATTCGGTTGACCGGGTTTCACTCATCTGGTAATCGATCAGACTAAGACTTAGTTGTCTTGATTTGCTGAAACTGAATTTCGCCTGCAGCTGATTCACAAACTGCATATCCAGATCGATCAGCGGAGCAAACTGTTCACTGATCGTAATATTGGGCACCATGAAATAGGGAATAAAATTTCCGGTAAGTGTATCAATAAATCCCGGTTGCCTGATACCAAACGGATCCTGGAAATTAAGGTTTGAATTAAAGGAATTCATACTCAGGGTGCTGGTATATCCATCTGTAATGCTGAAATTGGTAAATATTTTCGACATACCAGGTAATCGAGCCAGACCATTATAAGAGAATCGCCAGTTCGGCCTTGGCAGGTATCCTGAAAAAGGATTAAACTTAATATTCGGATTGTCTTCCGTGACAAGCGCAATTTTATCGGGAGACTGGCCACTATATGCAGCAATGAATGCTGGTATTAAAACGTCCTGTGCATATTTCCCATAACCCAGCGCGTATCCGTCTGCAGTTGTCTGTCCGCCTGAATAGGGATTTATAGCACCCAGTCGCCCTGAAATAATTGCTCTGTAATTTTCGAAAGTCTGGAATGTGGATGAAATCTGGTTTGTACCACTACTTGCGAAAAGTGTTTTCAGTGAAATATAACTTATGCTGAAACTTCCGGCCGTATACGGATTAAGCCGCGCAAAAGATCCATTTCCAACAGTATCCTTATAGAGTTCAGAATAATTTTTTCCAAAGCTTTTATTGAAGTTAATGGTGATATTTAAATCACGCACAGGCTGTATCTGTGCAGCGATGGTAATTATCTGGTTATAGCTTGCCTGGTTCTGAAAATTGAATAATGTATCCGTGGACAGTAATCCTTTTTTAGCCAATCTGTTCACATAACTGGTATCAGGCTGCTGGCCAAAAATATATCCCCATCCCGGTTCGTTGGATTTTAAATCCATACCCAGGAAATGAGTACTATCCATATATCCATAGATACTCGACGCAGAAACTTCTGAGTAATTAAAGGTGACATCCTTCAAAGAAGTCAGTATTCTGGCAACCCCCTTCATAAAACCAGTCAGATGTGGTAAGTCAGATTCGTCGACCTGCGGTTTTTTCCGCTGGAGACTATCGGACTTCCTTCCGGGTAAATTATTCGGTGGAGGTCTGCCGGATGGCTGTTCAAGCTCGCGAAGCAATCGCCACTTGGCATATAGCCGCGTAAAACTCAGGTCGGCCGTTGCATCTTTTTTCTGTGTGTTCTGTATGGCATTCCCGAACGTAGTAGCGAGTGTGGATGCACCTATCCACTGATAAGAGGAACCGTAACCGAGCCGCATGGTTGTCCAGTCCAGCGCAGGAATTTTATTCATGGGAACCGTATACGTAAAGTTCGCTGTCTGATTATATTGTATCGTTCTGCCGCCTTTCCAGAAATTATTCCACATTTGTTTTTTCTGCGCTTTATCCAGCCTGCCACTGTCCTCGTCTACCCAGCTCTTGTTCAAAGCAGAAAAATCAATATTTAATGACTTTGTTATATCCCAGCGAAGAATATAGGTTCTGTTAATGGTGAAAAATTTATTGAAGGTCTCAGGTATCTGGTATTTACCTCCGCCGACATTTCTTGCCTCGTAAGCGCCAAATTGCCTTACAACATCTCCCCGGAAAGTAAGTACGGCGGGGACGGGATTCAGATTAAATTCCCTGAACAATGCGTACCAGGGCGATTTTGATTTAATGATTTTCTTGAATGGTTCCCAGTATTTCGGCGTACCCACGAAATTATATCCGAGACCACCCTTATAAACATCCAGGTCGTCTTCAAGAGCAATTGGATTATGACGGTTCGTTTGGGTATAGGAATAACTGAAGTCGAAATTTTCTATACTCCATAGCTTTAGTTTTTTCCCGGAAATATTTAGTTTTTTGACATTGGTAAAATTGAAACTCTTAACGGTCGTGACATCCAATGCTTCCTGTTCAATGGAATCCCGCTCCGATGCCGGAGCCAGATTTATTTTATCCTGTAATTTGATGTCCAGATCATATGGATCATATTCCGGTTTACTGACATTCCTTGAGAGACTGCCGTAAAAAGGAATCGAAATACCGGCTTTTTTTGGAAATAGTTTTCCCAGTTCAAGATTGGTAGCGGCATTTAATATTGTAGTGCTGCTTAGTGCCCGCTCATTGATACTCTGATCGAGCGCTCCAAAACCAACAGATTGCGTACTGCCCGACATATAAAGGGTTCCAAAATCAGCGAGTTTAAGATCCACTCGTCCGTTAGCGGCGTATCCGCCCTGATCATTGATATTCATAAGCCTGAGTTCATCAAACCATACTTCGGTACATTTCGGACCATTGGAAATATTTTCGACACCCAGGAATATAGCCTGTACCTGGCCCAGGTTGGGATTACCATACATAGAATAGGCGCGCATATTCGTGGTATCAATTTCCTGATAAAAGCCGGATGAATTGCCTGTAGCATTCCTGTCTTCCTTTAATTGCACCAACCGCTGAAGATTGAGGCTCAGATTGTTTGAATCTGGCCATATGATCGTTGCAAGCTGAGATCCCCATGGTGTTATGATCAATGGTATTCTGACCTCATAATAGTTATTAATAAAATCACTTCCAATTCTGACAATTGCAGCAAGCTGATAATTCTTGATGGAATCTGCGCCGGCACCACCTCTGGATTCTGCGTGAATGAACATGTCCATAGTCCCATAACGACGTAAATCGTAATTGGTATTTTTATACACACCCCTTGATTCACCGGGTAGCAAATCGCAAATCTGCAAGCTCATGGCCTGTTCATTCAATAAAATATTTACATTGTTTGTACTCAGCTGCTGCTGCCGCTGAATTCCGGGAGGGATAACATAAGGTATCGGTGTACGAGTGCTGTTCTGTTCAATATTCACGGCGGTAACATCTAAACTCGTCGGGTCATTCGGCGGTAACGGAATATATTGACCCGTTGTATCCAGTTCATAATTAAAATTGCGCCAGGAATCGCGGATAAGCTGGAATTCTGCAAAACGACAAACCACAGAATCTGTAAATCCTGCGAAATACATCCTGATAAAACGTATGGATTTAAAATCGGGCATATTGCCGACATTCGAAGTATATGCTGTAATTGGAACACGGAACTGATACCACAATTCCGGTTCACCGTTAGATCCTGTAAAACTCCTGGAGTCCGTTACGTAATTTGAACCGACACTCTGATTTGGAATCAGATTAACCGTATACTCAAAATATTGTTCCAGTTCGTTCATCGTATTGTCATGATCCAGGTCTTCCTGATCAGGATAAAGTGTATTGGCATCCACATAGGTGGCTCCCGGGGAAGCAATGGGTGAGTTACCATCGGGGTTATTGATATTCTTATAACGGCCAAGGATATCCGTTTGCGTGGAGTCATAATATGGTGCGCGGTAATTGAGATAATCATCTGCTGCGGGATCTGCCAATGCTTTTTGGTAAATGGATGAACCGGTTCCGAATAAGAGTGCCAGTTGAGAAAGATAATTAGAGAATTTCCACTGCTCTCCCGCATCGTTCAATCCGTCAAATCCTTCATCCTGGAATGGCCGGTCCGTCGGGTCCGTGCTGAAAGCATTCGTTGTTTGAACAGGGTTAAAAGGCACTCTTCCCCAAACGGATGAACTATCAATCGCAACCGGAATATTCGGCGTATTCAAACCATTTTCATACAATTTCTTTCCATCCTTCAGTACATCTTCTGAAACGGAACCCAGATCAATGTATAACTGGCCACCTGAAGAAGTCTGTAACGAAGGAATTAAAAACGGGCTTTGCATCCAGAACTCAATATATTGTACGTTGGAAGTTTCAAAATCCGTCTGGTCGATCGCGCGCATGATTCCACCCCACCTGGTTGTCGGGTTAGTGAGTAAACCCGTTGGGGTAAGACTACCAGGTCTCGTATCAAAATTATAGGGGCCTTTTTGTGTCGGAAAATAAGATACATCGAATGTGATCAGCTGTGCCTGCCCGAATTCAGGTGTAATGGTTGGAAATAACGCCTGAATATTGATAGGTGCAATACGTGGGTCCAGAAAATTCTGGTATCCTTTCACCGGGTTATTGCTGGCCGTCTTATCCTGCAGTGTGGGCTCAATATTATACCATGCAACTTTTGCCCGGTTGTATCCATAAGGAAGTGAATCCAACAGGCTCCCTTCCGGAAACCTTGCAGCTGGCGTGGAAGCAAGGGCCCAGGAAGTTATTGGAAAACGCAGATCCACTGAGCTCGTTGATCCTTCAAAATCATCTATATAAATTGTGCCGGCGCTTCCTGTTCCGATTTGCGGCGGATGTCCGGGCTGCAGATAAGCAGCTTCACCTACAGCCGATATCGTACTCATTTCTTTGGAATAGAACGAAGGCAATACTTTATTCAGGAATCTTGTCAATCCCGGCCATTGTGAACGGTAGTTAATATCCGCACCATACATAGTGTTTCGGATCGGATCTTCCCCATAATTTGTTTTTGTGAAATAAGGACGCTGGTTCAAACGTTCAATGGTTCCTCCGAATGACAATGACTCTGTAGCTGTACTCTTGGCGAGATAGTCAAGTCGCAATCCCAGGAAACCTTGTGTCTGTGTTCCATAGCTGGCGTTATTTTCATAAGACACATTCACCGGTACGCCGGAGTTGATGATGGACTGATTGATCACTTTCACAGATCCATTGGTGTAGTCCACTGTATAGTCAATATTTTCACGCAGTGTTTGTCCGCCTGCAGTTACCTTAACCGAACCCTGCGGTACGTTGAATGCACCTAACGACACATCCGCACTCGCGGTTCCCTTGGCTTGGCCCTGTAGGTAGTATTGATCCACCGCGGCAAAGGTTTGCGCAACTACTTTAATCGTATCATACAACTGTTGGAACACGTAGTTATTCGCTATGGCCTGCGCCCCGGGAAAGCCGAGGGAGTCCAGGTCTTTTCCGAAAGGTTCGAGTACGGGAAAAATGATGCGCGCCTGTGACGATACAACAGTATATCCCTCCACATAGTCAAATACACCGTCCGGTGTAGGATCCAGATGCGCATTCAACCGGTCCAGATTTAATATGGTAATTAGTGGAATGCCTGCCTTGGGTCCCGCGGGTAAATATCTTTTTGTTCCCTGTCCTGCCTGTTGATAGAGAACATTCATTTGAAAACCGTCTGCCTGAATATTCGATAAATAACTGCCCGTGCCCGTTCTCAGCGTATACACGTTTTTCATCATCAGGTTCCATATGGGAAGTGTGGTTCTCTGGGATGTCGCTTTCAGCATTTTCAGGTAGAGCACTTTCTGTGCACCGGGATCAGCTCCCAATGTCGTATCCGGCGGAACATCCTGTGAAAATTCTCCCACCTGATAAATTCTTCCATTATAGCTGTATTGAAAAGCCACACCCAGCACATCGTTGGGTTGCAGCGTTTGGTTTAGCGTAATAAATCCCACCTGCGCATTGTATGTATAATCTGTAGGATTGAGCTTTCGCGCATAAACCTGTTCATAATCCTGCACCTGTGTTAAACCCAATCCTGCCAATACACCGATCACCTGGGTTGAATTACGACTGCCGGGATTGTTGATGATACTCCGGTATTCTGAATTGGCGTCGTTGTATGGATAAGGCTGCGGAGTCTGTGGATGTATGTTTGGATTGTAAGGGTTGGGCTCACCGAGATCCATCAGCGCCACAACCTGTCTCGCCTGAGTAGAAGTTCCGTTACGATTTGTTACCCACACTTCCATATGCAGGATCTGTACTTCGGAAGTAACGATCGGCAGATTGGACATCGCCTTATTGTAATTATTTCTGAAAAACTGTGCAAGCAGGAAGTTGCGGTTCTCATCATAATCATCTGCTTTGAACTGATAGGTTGTCAATGCCGCACCTCCCTGCAGGGTAGTTGACTGGCTCTGGGAACGCTGGCTCGCGACGACACCTGTAATAAATAATTTCCCGAACTGAAGCTGTGCCTTTATACCAAACAGAGATTGCTCATTTGCCATGAACGTGCTCTTTGTTGTGAAGGAAGTATTTCCGACTTCAATTTTTTTGACGATATCATCGCCGCTGCCGGTATATTCCAGCTTAAGCTGGTTCATCCAGTCGAAAGAAGCCTGTGTATTATAAGCTATGGGCAGCTTGAGTTTATTACCGATATTTCCAAGCACATTCACGTTGGCATCCATGTTGAAATCAAGTCCTCCGGTTTTACGCGCAGCCTCAGGCAGGGTTGGATTCTGAACGTTCTGTCCCTGGTAGCCGGCGAGGATATCAACATTTCCCTGTGGCTTGATATCAATTTTACCATTCCCAAAAAGCCTGTTGAATAAACTATTATTGATATTTAGTTTTGGCTGCTCCAACCGGTGATTGAGGTCACTCAGCATATCGGCCCGTTCCCTGAAATAATTCTCTTCCGACTGTTTGGCCAAAAGTGTCATATATTCTTCATAGGTATATGCGGTGGGTGTACGGTAATACTTATTTCCGATTTTTTCCATCAGGAAATAGAGATTCGTCTTCGGATCATATTCGATCGAATCTTTAAGATTGGAAGGATTTTTCAGATTGAAGGGATTCGGGTCGAAATTACTCAGCTGGTCACCGCGCCTGTCATGTATCGGATAATGAAGACTTTCGGGTGATGTTGCGTGCTTTGAAGTATCAGGAATATTCTGCGCAGAAACGCCTTCCGGTGCTAAAATAATAACCGTTGCGGCGAAGATCCATACCGTGAAAATAATAATCTGAAGCAGTTGCCTGGTCAAACTTCCTCAATAATTAGTTAGGTAGAGATCCCGACTATAGGCTAAAGGATTTTTAAAACTTGCTTGATTATATCTTCAATTTTTTGTGGTACCGGGGCATTCTGGGACAGCTTTTTTAATGCCTGCTCGGCCGCCGGCCGGGCGATGCCTAAAGACACCAGAGCATTCAACGCATCCTGCTCCAATGTATTGTTTATCAATGGGAAATTATTTAAACCAGAGAATTTCCTGCCGAGTTTTTCACGCAATTCCAGTACGATCCTTTCTGCCGATTTCTTTCCGATACCTTTTATGCTTTCCAGTTGTCTGGTCTGACCCTGAATGATGACCCTTGCGAGCTCATCGGGTTTCATGGCCGACAGCATCATCCGGGCGGTGGAAGCGCCCACACCGGAAACGCTGATGAGCTGGATAAACATGTCTCTTTCGCTGGTTTCATAGAAACCGAAGAGGATTTCATCATCTTCCTTTACCTGGTGGTAAATGTGTAAAATACCCTTATCCAGGTGCTGGATACTTGAAAAAGTGTTCAGGCTTATCTGCACTTCATACCCCACCCCCTGCACATCTATATGTATCAGTGCCGGTGTTTTATACACGAAATCACCCCGGAGAAAAGTTATCATAGGCGCGAAAATAGTATTTTTAAACGGCGTAAGTATTTTATAAAAACCCACGATCTTTGTTTAATGACCCAAAAGATTTCTGCCGCCATTACAGCAGTAAGCGGCTATGTGCCTGAAGATGTTCTCTCAAATGGCGACCTGGAAAAACTGGTAGACACAAACGATGAATGGATCCGCACCAGAACGGGCATTTCGGAAAGAAGAATTTTGAAAGGATTAAATAAAGGCACATCAGACCTTTGCGTCCCGGCCGTTCTGGAGCTTTGTGAAAAAAGGGGCATATTTCCATCAGAAATAGATTGCATTATCGTCGGTACTGTTACTCCGGACATGCTTTTCCCCTCAACCGCAAACCTGGTATGCGAGAAAACGGGAGCCGTGAATGCCTGGGGATTTGACCTGCTGGCGGCCTGCAGCGGGTTTCTTTATAGCCTGACTACGGGCGCTTCGCTGATCGAAAGCGGCCGGTATAAGAAAGTGGTGGTGGTAGGCGCCGATAAAATGAGTTCGATCGTGGACTATAGTGACAGGAGCACATGTATCATTTTTGGCGATGGCGCCGGTGCCGTTTTACTGGAACCCAATTTTGATGGATTTGGGGTGAGGGACAGCATTCTGAAAAGTGACGGAAGCGGCAAAACTCACCTCCATATGAAATCCGGCGGCTCACTGAGCCCCCCGACATATGAAACTGTTGCCCGGAAAGAACACTATATCTATCAGGAAGGACAGCCGGTTTTCAAATTTGCAGTTACCAGGATGGCTGATGTAAGCGAAGAACTGTTGAATAGAAACCAGCTCACCGGAAATGATATTGCCTACCTCGTTCCACACCAGGCCAATAAACGGATTATTGACGCCACCGCCAATCGCATCGGATTATCGGAGGAGAAAGTAATGGTCAATATCCAGCGTTATGGAAATACGACGGCAGGAACCATTCCACTTTGTCTTTCTGATTGGGAGAGCCAGCTGAAAAAAGGAGACCTGCTCGTTCTTGCTGCATTTGGAGGTGGGTTTACCTGGGGAGCGACGTTGGTTAAGTGGGGGCACTAGAAAGTATGGGAGTATGGGAGTATGGGAGTATGGGAGTATGGGAATCTGGCGGTCATACATAGACCATAACCATTAATTTATAACCCATATTTCATAATTCATAACTCATAACCCATAACCAGTTCATATCCCATATCTCATAACTCATATCTCATAACTCATATCTCATATCCCATAACCCATAAAGACTACTTAATGAAAAAACTGCTTTTAACGCTATCAATATTTTCGGTCCTGTTGACTCATGCTCAGGATAAAAATCTGGTGTCCGATAAACGATTTGCAGGACTGGATACTGCATTCGCGCGTGTTCTTTCAGTATGGAAAGGTCCGGGATTCGCAGTCGTAGTAGTTGATAAAAATAAAGTTGTATACGCGAATGGATTTGGTTTTCGCAATTATGAAGAAAAATTACCTGTTACACCTAATACACTTTTTGCCATCGGCTCATGTACCAAGGCATTTACGGCTACCCTCATCGGAGAACTTGCTGCAAAAGGAGATCTGGATATCGATAATCCCGTGCGGAACTATCTGCCTGAATTGAAATTTTATAATGATGACATGAATGACCGGATTACCCTGCGCGACATGATGTGTCATCGAACCGGTCTGCCCCGTCACGATTATTCATGGTATTTGTTTTCAACATCTTCCCGTGACAGCCTCGTAAAACGCATGCAATATCTTGAGCCGAATGCAAGGGTAAGAGATAAATGGCAGTACAATAATTTTATGTTTATGCTCCAGGGAGTTGTTGTAGAAAAAATCACGCATCAGAACTGGGAAACAAATATTAAAAACAATATTTTTTTACCACTGGGAATGAATCATTCAAATACTTCCATTTCTGACATGGAAAAAGATCCGGATGCGGCACTGGGTTATGAAATAAAGGATTCCGCAAATATCCGCAAGATTCACAAACTGGATTATTTTCATATCGACGCCATGGGACCGGCTGGAAGCATTAACAGCAGCGTGATGGACATGTCCAACTGGTTAATCACCTGGATACACGGAGGAAAATTTGATGGAAAGGAAATCATCCCGTCAGGATTCGCAAAAGAAGCCATGAGTTCACAGATGATCTCCGGGCCGGGCTTTCCTGACGCAGATACAAAAGACGTTCAATTTTCCAATTATGGATTCGGTTGGAGTCTCGCTTCTTACAGGGGACATTATCGTGCTGAACACGGTGGAAATATAGATGGATTTTCTGCAAGCACTTCTTTTTTCCCAACCGATTCGATCGGTATTGTTGTATTAACCAATCAGAATAGTTCTTCCATTCCCGCCATTGTAAGAAATTTACTGGCTGACAAAATGCTTGGCCTGAAATATTACGACTGGAACAGTTATATGTGGAACAACTATAATAAGATGAAAAAGGAACAGAAAGAAGCAGACTCATCAAAAGTAAAATCAGGTAAAGCGCGTACCAGTCCTTCTCATTCACTCAAAGATTATACAGGCTTATTTAACAACAAGGGGTACGGTACTATGGATATTTATATTGAACATGATTCCCTTTTCTTACAGATGGGAAAAAATATTTCATGGCTAAAACAAGATCAGTATGACTGGTTTAAAATATATGAGAGAGATAAACTGGGACATATTGATACGTCTGAGGGGTTTGCCATTGAGTTTCGTACTAATCAGACAGGAGATATTAATGAGATCAACGCAGCATTTGAGCCCAGTGTCAAGACCCTGGTTTTTTCACGAATCCCCAAAGTAGCCGCTATTCAACCTGACAGCCTGAAAAAATTTGAAGGCGATTATCTGATCGCGCAAATAGTATTAAAAGTTTTTTTACGAAATAATACACTTCGGTTATCCGTGCCCGGGCAGCCGGAGTATGAGCTTATTCCAATCGACGCAAATAAATTTTCTTTAAAAGATATGTCCGGCTTCACGATCACCTTCAACAGGAATGAAAAAAATGAAGTCACGGAATTAATTTCTTCACAACCGAATGGAACGTTTAAGGCAGTGAGGAAACCGTAGATGGTTATGGGTTATGAATTATGAGATATGGGTTATGGGTTTTTCTTGTATGCCAAACAAATAAATTATAACTCATAATCCATAATCCATATCTCATAACCTATATCTCATAACCCATATCTCATAACCCATATCTCATAACCCATATCTCATAACTCATATCTCATCACTCATAACTAATCCTTATGAACATCAACATACGCAAAGCAAAAAAGTCTGATTGCGAACGCATGATGGAATTGATAAAAGAACTGGCCACATTTGAAAGAGCACCCAATGAAGTGACGGTGACCATGGAGCACTTTAAAGAAACCGGATTTGGAAAAAATCCTGTGTGGAAAGCCATCGTCGCAGTTGATGAAAATGAAATCATTCAGGGTATCAGCCTTTATTATATGCGCTATTCGACATGGAAGGGGCTTCGTCTTTATCTTGAAGATCTGATCGTAACGAAGGAATTCAGGGGAAAGGGAATCGGAAAAATGTTATTTGAAAGCACCGTGGAAGAAGCCCGCGCGATGGGTGTCAGCGGTATCATGTGGCAGGTGCTGGACTGGAATGAACCCGCTATAGAATTCTACAAAAAATATGGAGCAGATGTTAGCGGAGAGTGGCTCAACTGCTCAATAAGCCTAAAGCCGAAAGCTTAAAGCCGAAAGCTAATTAGATAATTGGAAAATCTGGAAAACGAAAATTGAAACAGACAACCGCCAACGGCCAACCGCCAACGATGATTTATTCTACTCCCGCCGTGTTCACTGATTTATCAATTTTCCCAATAAGTCCCTGCAATACTTTTCCTGGTCCGATTTCTGTAAAATGAGTAGCCCCGTCAGCTATCATGGCTGCGATGGACTGGGTCCAGCGTACGGGACCCGTGAGCTGATCGATTAGATTTTTTTTGATCTCTTCCTTATCCATAACCGCTTTGGCGGCAATATTCTGATACACGGGACAGCTTGGATTGTAAAAAGTTGTTTTTTCAATGGCTGTCTTTAATACTTCCCGTGCCGGCTCCATAAGAGGAGAATGAAAAGCGCCACCTACCGATAAAACAACAGCCCTGCGTGCACCAGCTGCTTTCATTCTTTCGCAACCCAGTTCAATGCCTCTCAGCGAACCGCTGATCACAACCTGTCCCGGACAATTATAATTAGCCGGCACCAGCACTTCACCGGTCTCCAATTCAATTTCACGACAAATAGATTCCACCTTCGCATCATCCAGCGCCAATACTGCAGCCATGGTTCCCGGATTGGATATACATGCTTTTTGCATGGCGGAGGACCTGATTATCACGAGTCGCATGCCATCTTCAAAAGATAAAACACTGTTTGCGACAAGTGCGGAAAATTCTCCCAGAGAATGACCCGCAACCATTTCGGGACGCGCATTATCAACCGTTTTAAATGCAATAACAGAATGAAGAAAAATAGCAGGCTGGGTAACATTGGTTTGTTTCAGATCTGCCTCGGCCCCTGAAAACATGATATCTGAAAGTCTGAAGCCGGCAATCTCATTACCCTGTTCAAAAAGCTTTTTTGCAAAAGCACTTTTTTCATAGTGGTTCTTTCCCATTCCCGGAAACTGCGAACCCTGTCCAGGAAAAACGTAAGCATGCTTCATATTCGACTTAGAGGTTAAAAAACAAATTTGCCACAAAGCACCGACTCAACAAAGAAAATCTTTCCCACAGGTTAGTTCAGATCTGAAGACGGTCGGTTCAAATCTGAAGACGGTCAGTTCAAATCAGAAGATATCAGTTTGATGAATTCCGTCCTGGTTTCATTTTTCTGAAATTCCCCGTAAAAAGCTGATGTTGTGGTGACTGAATTTTGTTTCTGTACACCTCGCATCATCATGCAAAGGTGCGATGCTTCGATGACAACGGCTGCACCGAGGGGATGAAGTGAATCACGGATAGCATGTAAAATCTGGGTGGTAAGCCTTTCCTGTACCTGCAGCCGACGGGCGAAAACATCTACTACCCGGGCTACCTTGCTCAGCCCTGTGATCCATCCGTTGGGGATGTAAGCGACATGTGCCTTGCCAAAAAAGGGAAGCATATGATGCTCGCAGAGACTGTATATTTCTATGTCTTTTACTATGATCATTTCACTCATGGGTTCATGAAATTTTGCCGAATCAAGAATGGCATTTGCATCAAGTTCATATCCCTGTGTGAGAAACTGCATGGCTTTTGCCACACGCTCGGGAGTTTTATCCAAACCCTCCCGGTCCGGATTTTCGCCCAGCTGACTCAGAATATTTTTATAATGAATCATGAGTGCGGCCGTTATTTTCTCGTCGTACTGTTCTGTTTTTTTATATGACATTTTTTTAAGCTTAAAGCCGAAAGCCTAAAGCCTAAAGCAAAGTGCCTGAAGCTGAAGACTGAACGCCCTATTATAATTTGTTATTAGAGAAACTATTTAATTTTATTGTTTGAGTTTTAGGCTTTCGGCTTTAAGCTTTAGGCTTTCACCCCGGGTACTCCACAAAATTTCTCTCCGTTTCATATAAGCGCACAGACAGATCCAGCGTAGCATTAATTTGCTTACGGAGGATTTCATAAATAACATATACGATATTCTCGGCAGTGGGGTTTAGCTCAGCAAACTCCTTTGTATCAAGATTCAGATTTTTATGATCAAATTTTGCGAGAACATGCTTTTGAATAATGGAAGATAAATCAGAAAGATTGATGACATAGCCCGTTTTTGGATCAGGTATGCCAGTCACTTTCACAACCAGTTCATAGTTGTGCCCGTGATAATGTGGGTTGGAACATTTCCCGAATGTTGCGAAGTTCTGTTCGTCCGTCCAGCCCGGCACAAAAAGACGGTGGGCGGCATTGAAATGTTCCTTTCTGTAAATGGCCGTTTTTCTTTCCATAATTCCTTACCCGAAATATTCCACAAATATGCGTGGGGTTTCATAAAGCTTGATCGAATGAAGTGTAACCGCTTCCGGCAACTGACCGGTCAATTGATTCCAGATGCCAATGATCAGGTTCTCCGTCGAACACATTTTTCCTTTCAGGAAATCCACTTCAACATTGAGATTTTTATGATCCAGTTTTTCAGTTACTTTTTCCTTTACGATAGTACTCAACTTCTTTACATCCATTAAAAATCCTGTATCCGGATCGGGCTCTCCTTTTACAGTAACATACAATTCATAATTATGCCCGTGCCAGTTTTCATTCGCACAGGCCCCGAATACCTCCTCATTTTTTTCTCTTGTCCAGGACGGATTGTATAACTTATGAGCCGCATTAAAATGTTCGATTCTGGTAAGAAAGACCATCCCGTTCTAAATTTTTGCAAAGGTAATGGTTCAGCCGGATTGGGCAGGTTTACGGATATTTGCAGATGCACCTGCTCCTGATATCGGCAACAGATTTTGAAATAAACGAAACAGCTCTATGGCTAAACCAATCCGCCATTCATCATAACGCATCAAAAGTCGAATTGTTGATCAGCGGGGTCGGTCAATTAAAAACGTGCTATGCCCTTCAAAAAAAAATCCAGGTGCAGCGACCTGACCTGGTAATCCAGGCCGGATTCGGCGGAGCCGATTCAAAGGAAGATATCTGTAAAGTCTATGTAATTCGTTCTGAAAAAATAGCCGACCTGGGGCTGATGGAAAAATCAGGATTCACGAGTATTTTTGAGATGGGCCTTGAACGACCCGATGATTTTCCCTTCAGGGAAGGGAAATTAATGAACCCCTCCCTGCAACTGATGGAGTGGACGGGATTACCGTTTATAGATGGAATGACGGTAAACGAAATCAGGTCTTCTGATTTCGCAGGTTTTCAACGAAATGCTGTTCCGGTTGTTGAAAGTATGGAAGGAGCGGCCCTGCACTATGTGTGCCTGATGGAAAAGATTCCGTTCCTTCAGATCCGTTCCGTTTCGAATGTTACCGGGGACAGGGACAAAACCCAATGGCGATTAAAAGAAGCCGGGAAAAACCTGAACGAAACGCTGGTCCAGCTGATTCAAAAATTAGAAAATGCCGACAAAACTCTCTTTAGGATTTAGTCCCTGTCCGAATGATACTTTCATTTTCGACGCGCTGGTGAATCATAAAATCGATACCGGTGATTTTGAATTTGAGGTCGTTTTAGAAGACGTACAAACACTGAACCGCTGGGCCATGGAAAAAAAACTGGATATCAGCAAAGTCAGCTACGGAGTATGGCCTCTCTTACAAAATAATTATTCTCTGCTCGACGCAGGCGGAGCGCTTGGGATGGGTGTGGGCCCGTTGCTGATTTCAAAAAATAATATTCTGCTGAAAGATATCAATCAGCTTACGATTGCCATTCCGGGCGAACAGACCACGGCCCATCTCCTGTTCAGTCTGGCTTTTCCTCTTGCAAAGAAAAAAAAGTTCATGGTCTTCAGCCAGATTGAATCTGCCGTACTGAACGACGAAGCGGACTGCGGGGTTATCATTCATGAAAACCGGTTTACGTATATGCAGAAAGGCCTTGTGAAACAAATTGACCTTGGAGAATTCTGGGAACAAAAAACAAAAGCGCCCATTCCCCTTGGCGGAATCGTTATGCGCAAAGAATTTTCGACAGTAGACAAAAATGAAGTAGACAGGCTAATCCGCGACAGCGTAGCTTTTGCTGAAGCGTATTATCCCGATCTTTCTGACTATGTAGTCAGTAACTCCCAGGAAATGCAGGAATCCGTCATGCGCCAGCATATAGATTTATATGTAAATCAGTATAGTCTTTCACTCGGAGACGAAGGACGGAAGGCTGTTGATGTATTGTTAGAGGTTTACAAGATGATGCACTCCTGATTTTCATAATGTGTCAAATTTGGGAAGTCTGGTAATGTAAAAATGGGGAAATGAAATGTAAGAATGATAATTTGCAGATTTGAAAATTGATCCCGCCAACCGCTCCCGCAAGCGGGACCAACCGTCAACCGCCAACCGTCAACCGCCAACCGCTCCCGCAAGGCAGGACCAACCGCCAACCGTCAACCGCCAACCGCTCCCGCAAGGCAGGACCAACCGCCAACCGTCAACCGTCAACCGTCAACAATCCCGCCAGCATACTCGTCAGTTCGCGTGAGAAATAAGTATTGTCAATACATATAACGGGCATGACTCCACGAATGGCATTGGTCAGAAATACTTCTTCCATTTCGAACACCATGTCTTTTGTGATGATCGTTTCTTCTATCTGAAATCCAAGACCGGGTAATTTTTCAAGCAGTTCCCTTCGTTTTGTTCCGGCCACACATCCCTGATTTAATGCCGGTGTGAAAAGAACACCTTTCTGAATCATAAAAATATTACTTGAACTCGCTTCGCAGATATTACCCCTGCTGTTCAGGAAAACCGAATCATCAAAACCGTTTTCTTTTGCGTGCCGGATCGCGAGCAGATTCAATAAATAATTATTGGTTTTCAGATTGCTCAGAATACCGGGGAATTTTTTTTCTCCTTCAAAAAGGGTTAATCGCAGTGGTGATGTATTCACTTCAGGAAATTCTGCAGATTCGATAATGAAAACCGGTTTGTTTTTTTCAGGCATCAGCGTCGCTCCGTCTTCCCTGAAAATATTCAGACGTACACGGACTCTTGCCGACCGGGCATTTTGTGCGCAAAGCTTTTTTATTTCTTCAGAAATAAATTCTCTGGTAAAGCCCGCCGTCAGATCGAAATGAAGCAGGCCCATCCCCTGAAAAAGCCGATCAAGATGGAATCCAAGGTTTTGAATCTGCTGCCCGTCCCAGCACATGGTTTCAAACAGACCATCACCATATCGCAGGCTTCTGTTGAATGCCGTGGCGATCGGGGTTTGCGGATCAATGAGTTTGCCGTTGAAATTGATGAGGTCGTTCAAATTTTATTTTCTGCGGTTCCGAAGGTAAATGATTTGTATTATCCCCGGGGTGTGGCGGAAATGGAAACGAACAGCCACCGTATCAAAAACGGTCAGTCTGATTTTTCGCCCGGAACTTATCTATTTGATTCCTAATCAGATAGCATTATGGCATTATTTTACTTATGAAGCTTAAAGCCCAAAGCTTAAGGTCTAAAGCTAATATGGAAATACAAAAAACTGAACAGAGGTAAAACTGAACTAAGGATTCGCCGATTCAAAATGCGGCATTACGCTTCAGGCTTTGGGCTTTAGGCTTTGGGCTTTAGGCTTTGGGCTTTAGGCTTTGGGCTTTAGGCTTTAGGCTTTATGCTTTAAGCCTTGTGCCTTACGCCTTAAGCTTAAATAAAACATTATGATCAGAAATTTTTTCATCGTGGCGTTCCGGAATCTGGGCCGGAATAAAATATTTGCAACCATAAATATTCTGGGCCTTGCGATCGGCATGGCAAGCGCTGTACTGATCTGCCTGTGGATAGTGGATGAGATCGGTTTTGACCGGTTTCATGCAAAGGAAGACAGGCTGTACATGATGTATCGTCATGGGGGAGTCGGTTCTGAAAATAGTTACGCGACTACTTACACTCCAAAAGTGCTTGCGCCCACCCTGAAATCAGATTATCCAGATATAGAAGACGTGGCCCGCTGGCAAAACACAAATTTCCTGATGTCCGTAGGCGACCGTCATTTTAATTCACCTGGAAATTTTACAGATTCCGGATTCCTTAGGATGTTTAGTTTTCCGGCCGTGGAAGGAAATACAAAAGAAGCGCTGGCAGGCCCTACCGACATCGTCATAACCGAATCCTTTGCAAAAAAATTATTTGGAAAGGAATCAGCCCTTGGCAAACAGATCAAGGTGGATAGTGTGAATCTTGTTACGGTGAAAGCCGTTTTAAAAGACCTTCCTGATAACAGCCGGTTCCATTTCGATTACCTGTTACCCTGGGCATACCTGCATAAACTGGGATGGGATGATAATTACTGGGAGGATAATTCAATAACCACTTTTTATACCCTGAAGCCAGGCGTGTCCGCTAACGTTTTCAATGCAAAAATCAGGAATATCCTTTTACAGAAAACCAAAGGAGAAAAAACACCTGTGACCGATATTCTCATCGGACAGGCCGCTGCCAAATGGCATCTGTATTCCAAATTTGAAAACGGGAAGGAAGCAGGCGGACAAATTACCATCGTGCGTCTTTTTATAATCATTGCTTCTTTTATTTTACTCATCGCCTGCATTAATTTCATGAACCTCAGTACGGCGAGAAGTGAAAAAAGAGCCAAAGAAGTGGGTATCCGAAAAGTAGTCGGCGCACCAAAAAAAATCCTGATCCTGCAATTCCTGGCTGAATCCCTTCTTTTTAGTATGATTGCCGGTATACTTGCCCTCCTGATTGTTCAACTGAGTTTATCTTCTTTTAATCTGCTGGTAAATAAACAACTTTTCATCCCTTATAATAGCATCAATTTTTGGATAGCAGCTTTCGGGTTTGTTTTATTTACCGGTTTTCTCGCTGGCAGTTATCCGGCATTTTATCTTTCGTCATTCAAACCTATCAAAGTATTAAAAGGTGTTTTGAAAACAAGTATGGAAGGTGCTTTTTCACGCAAATTCCTGGTAGTACTTCAATTCAGTTTTGCTATTATACTGATTATTTCAACCATTGTTGTAGTAAGACAACTCATTTATGCACAGGAGCGCGATTCAGGTTATAAGCGAGATCACATCGTGTATTGTTTCATGCAGGGTGATATTATTAAGAACTACGACCTGATAAGAAATGAGCTGTTCAATAACGGAGTGATTACAGATGTTACAAGAACCAGTCAGCCGATGACACAACATTGGTCGGATACCTGGGGACTAGAATGGCCAGGTTCAACAGCTGCTGATCTAAAAACAGACTTTACTTATTTTTCGTCAGATGAAGGATTTGTTCGTACACTCGGTCTGAAATTAGTTTCGGGCCGCGATATGAATGCCCATATCTATCCTACCGATTCCACTGGCATGTTGTTGAATGAGAAAGCCGTGAAAACGATGCGCCTGAAAGATCCGATCGGCGCGATAGTAAAAGTAAATGGATCCTCCTGGCATGTGGTGGGTGTTGTTAAAGATTATATCCTGGAATCACCCTACGAACCCATTGCGCCCATTGCCAACATCGGACCCAAGGACATGGGATTTTATGTAATGAACATGAAATTAAATCCGGCAAACTCCACTTCCGACAACCTGAAAAAAGCAGAAACGATTTTTAAGAAATATAATCCTTCGTATCCCTTTGAATATACTTTTCTGGATAAAGACTACGAACAAAAATTTGCAAATGAAAAAAGAACAGGTAAGCTAGCTGCTCTTTTTGCGGGCCTTACCATATTCATATCCTGTCTGGGTTTATTTGGCTTAGCCAGTTTCACGGCGGAAAACAGGATCAGGGAAATCGGCATCAGAAAAGTATTGGGCGCCTCTGTTTTCGGCATTACCCAATTGCTTTCACGTGATTTTCTTAAACTGGTTACGATCTCATTTCTCATCGCTTCGCCTGTCGCGTGGTTTGCGATGAACAGCTGGCTGCAATCGTACAATTATCGCATACAAATCACCTGGTGGGTCTTTGCTTTAACTTTTTTACTGTCGATAGCAATAGCGCTGCTGACAATAAGTTTTCAATCGATAAAAGCAGCGATGACGAATCCGGCGAAGAGCTTACGCTCGGAATGATTATGAGTTATGGGATATGAGATATGGGTTATGAGATATTTTGGGGGCTATGGGTTATGAGATATGAATTATGAGTTAAACCCATAACTCATAGTTCATAACTCATATCTCATATTATAACCCATAACCAAAGCAATTTTAGAATGCAAAAAATAAAAATAGTATGATTCGTAATGACATTAAAATCGCTTTCAGGAATCTTTGGAAACAAAAAGGATTTACTGCCATTAACATTGCCGGACTGGCGCTGGGCATGGCCTGCAGTCTCCTGATACTATTGTGGGTGCAGGATGAACGCGGCATAGATGCCTTCCATAAAAACGGGAAGGACCTGTACTATGTATACGAAAGAAATACGCTGGGTGGGAAAATTGAATCCTGGTACTGGACGCAGGGTCCGCTTGCAGAAGAATTGAAAAAAGAAATTCCGGAAATAAAAGCGGCGACACCAATCGAATGGCCAAATACCAATACATTTTCCGCCGGTAATAAAATATTAAAGGAAGACGGGATCAGTGCGGGACCGGATTTCTTTTCTATGTTCAGCTATCCGTTGATAGAAGGGCGCGCCATTGATGCACTGAATTCTCCCACGGGCATTTCCATATCAAGAAAGATGGCCAATGATTTTTTCGGAAGCCCCGCTGCGGCCATTGGAAAAACTTTGCGCTACGAAAATAGAAAGGACTTCAAGGTAAGCGCCGTATTTGAAGATTTCCCTTCCCGTGCGGCGGACCGATATAATTATATTATGAGCTGGTCTGCTTTTGTGGAAGACAATGGATGGGCCAAAGATTTTGAATCCGTCGATAATCGAACAGCTGCACAATTAAGGCCAGATGCAGATCCCAGACTTGTTGAAAGAAAAATGGAATTCATACTGGATAAATTCAATACAGAATTGAAAGGAAGCAACCGGATCGAACTGCACCTGCAAAAATTCGATGAGCAATATCTTCATTCAGAATTCAAGAATGGTTATCCCGCAGGAGGCCGTATCGAATATGTTCAGCTGTTCAGCCTCGTTGCGATTTTTATTTTACTGATTGCCTGCATCAATTTCATGAACCTGACAACGGCTCGTTCTGTTAAACGCGCGAAAGAAATTGGTGTACGAAAAGTAATGGGCGCGTTGCGCTCTTTACTGATTCGTCAATTCATCGGGGAAGCCATTCTACTTGCCCTGATATCCATGATCCTCGCCCTTATTATTACCAGTCTTGCCATCCCGGCATTCAATCATCTGACCGGAAAAGAAATCGTCGTTCCATTCAATGCTCCTGGTTTCTGGATCAGCATGCTGGGACTGACCCTGGTGACCGGCATTTTCTCCGGCAGCTATCCCGCATTTTTTCTTTCCGCATTCAATCCGATACAGGTATTGAAAGGCACATTAAAATCCGGACTACGGACAATCCTGTTCAGAAAGGGACTCGTGGTCTTTCAATTTGTTTTATCTATCGTGCTTATCATTTCAACAATCCTCATTTCGCGTCAGATCCATTTTGTACAGACAGCCAGTCTTGGATATAACCGTCAAAATCTTTTGTATATCCCTATTGAAGGAAATCTTGCCGGCAAGCTGGATGTCTTCAATGCTGAAGCAAAAAAAATACCGGGAGTTGTAAATGTGAGTGAACTTTCTGAAGCGCCGACAGAAATGAACAATGGCACACTCTCCGTCGGATGGCAGGGTAAGGATCCCAATATGCACGTGAGATTTATTCATGACGCCATCGGTCCGGATTTCATGCAAACCATGAAACTTCAACTTATTGCCGGAAGAGAATTCCCTTCCGACGGAACATTTGATTCGCTGGGCTACATAGTAAATGAAACTGCTGTAGCCCAGATGGGATATAAGGATCCGGTAGGCAAGCCGATTTCTAATGGAGGATGGCAGGGATATATCAGAGGCATTGTAAAAGACTTTCATTTCCGGTCCCTGCATGATCAGATTCAACCGCTGATCCTCAACCAGGGGAAAAATAACTGGTACTCTACAATTCTTGTACGCACAGACGCCGGAAAGACGAAAGTTGCGCTGGATGGATTGAATAAACTCTGCACGGAACTGAATCCCGCATTTCCATTCAGCTATAAATTTTCGGATGAAGAATATGCCAAACTATATAAGAGCGATGAAGTGATCAGCAGTTTATCCGTGATTTTTGCCGGACTCGCCATATTCATTTCCTGTCTGGGTTTGCTGGGTCTCTCAATATTCACTGCAGCGCAAAGGGTCAGGGAAATCGGTGTGCGCAAAGTGCTGGGAGCAAGTGTTGCATCGCTCTTTACATTATTGTCGAAAGAATTTCTGGGTCTCGTGGGAATTGCATTTATCATCGCCGTTCCGCTGGGATGGTGGGCCATGTCGCACTGGATGAACAATTTTGCTTACCGTGCAGCAATTCCCTGGTGGATTTTCGCCATTGCAGGATTTGCGGCCATGTTGATTGCCCTGGCAACGGTTTGTATTCAGGCGTTGAAAAGCGCAAATGCGAATCCGGTCACTAGTCTACGTTCAGAATGATTATTGGTTATGGATTATGGGTTATGAGATATGAGATATGGGTTATGGGTTATGGGATATGGTAAATATGCTCATAATCCATAACTCATAATCCATAACCAATAAAAATGTTTTAAAAAGTATTATGATAAAGAACTATTTAAAAATCGCCTGGCGGAATCTGGTAAACAACAAGGCAGATTCAACGATCAACATCATCGGGTTGTCGATTGGCATGGCAGCCTGTCTGCTGATCCTGGAATTCGTGAGTTTCGAACTGAGCTATGACCGGTTCAATAAAAACGCGAATGATATTTATCGCGTAGTAAACGACCGCTACCAGAAAGGAAAACTGGTGCAGCATGGCACTATAACGTATTCTGCCGTGGGACCGGCCATGAAGGCCGACTTTCCTGAAGTCGTTAATAATACCCGCGTTGAGCCGATCGGCTCACAGATCCTGACGGACAATACAAAAAAATATGAAGTAAAAAACGCTCTTGCAGTTGATAACGAATTCCTTTCAATTTTTTCTTACCCGCTGATCGTGGGTAACCCAAAAACAGCATTAAAAGAACCCAACAATATTATCCTGTCTGAAACAGAGGCGCGAAAAATATTTGCCGTACGTGATAATGATTTTTCATCTCTTCTCGGAAAAACATTACAGATCTCACGCGACTCGCTGCCTTATAAAATAACTGGCATATGTAAAGACGTTTCAGAAAATTCCCACCTGCAATTCGATTTATTGGTTTCCTATATTACCCTCTATGAACAAAAAAATCCATGGAAGGAAGCAGAATATGACTGGCAGGATTCTGATTTCTGGCATTATTTACAACTGAAGCCCGGAACAGATTATAAAAAATTGCAGGCAAAATTTGATGCATTCAGCAAAAATCATTTTCAGGGAGATAAGATTTCAGGCAGTGATGAAAAATTTCTCTTACAACCCTTATTAAAAACACATTTATATTCCGATTACGAATATGAAATTGGAAAAACGGGAAGCTCTACAGCCGTGTGGGGTATGCTCATCATCGCAACACTGATCATCGTGATTGCCTGGGTAAATTATATCAATCTCACCACCGCGCGTTCCATGAATCGTGCAAAAGAAGTAGGCATCAGAAAAGTTTCAGGTGCAACAAGACCACAACTGATCCGGCAATTCCTCACGGAATCCTTACTGATGAACCTGATCTCTTTGGGCATTGCGATCATCGTTATATACTTAGTTCAAGGCAGCTTCAACCAGCTGGTAGAAAGAAATCTCAGTCTTTCTTATTTATTCTCACAGTCCATTACAGGTCTGGATATTAAAACCATTGTCATCTGCTGTTTAATTGCGGGCATTCTGATTTCCGGATTTTATCCTGCCTTCGTACTGTCATCCTTTAAACCCATCCTCGTATTAAAAGGAAAATACAGCCAGTCGGGCAAAGGCGTTTTTCTCCGGAAATTACTGGTGACCACACAGTTTGCCGCAACCGTTGCACTGATCATAGGATCATTCGTAGTGTACAGGCAGATCCGTTTTGTAAATAACCAGGATCTTGGTGTAAACCTTTCGAAAGTGCTGATCGTGAAGCCGCCCCAGCTTACGGATTTCGATTCGAGTTTTATCAGTCACGAGAACAGCTTCAAAGCCGAACTTATTCAAAATCCCGGTATCATCATGGCCTGTACTTCCAACCGCGTAGCAGGTGATGAAATGGCAAGGGCATTCAATGTGCACCGGACGGACAAGAACACCGATGCACAATTAACCATGCGCAATATGGGTGTGGATTATAATTATTTAAATCTTTATGGCATCCCCCTGCTGGCAGGAAGAAATTTCACACCACTCGATTACAACAGGGATTTTAAAAATCTGCATTCTATCCTGATCAGTGAAACGGCGGCCAAATCACTGGGTTTTACTTCGAATCAGGATGCCATCGGAAAATCGATTGTAATGTGGAACAAAACCTGGGACATCATCGGCGTCATAAAAGATTTTCACCAGAAATCCCTGCACTATGCGATGGAACCGGTTATATTCATGCCCTTCTATGGTTCGGGCAATCCAATATCTGTCAGACTGAGAACGAAGGACCTGACATCGACAATAGAATTCATTAAGGCAAAATACAATGCTTTTTTCCCTGGGAATTTATTTGACTATTATTTTATCGACGATCATTTCAATGCGCTGTATAACAACGATCTTTTATTCGGAAAAATATTCGCCCTTTTTGCAGGGTTCGCGATATTCATCGCCTGTCTGGGTTTACTCGGACTATCCTTATTCACTACCGCGCAGAGAACGAAGGAAATCGGTGTGCGCAAAGTGTTGGGTGCTTCCGTTCCGAATATTGTTTTTCTATTGTCGAAAGATTTTATCAGACTCATCATCATATCGTTCCTGATCGCTTCACCCGTTGCCTGGTATGTAATGCACAACTGGCTGGAAGGATTTGCTTACCGGATTCCCATCAGCTGGTGGATATTTCCGTGCGCGGGCCTTCTTGCATTTATCATTGCGCTGGGAACGGTAAGTGTTCAGACGATGAGAGCAGCGGGGATGAATCCGGTAACTAGTCTACGCTCAGAATAGGTGTATGGTTGATGGTATATGGTCAATGGACTTATATATACCATCCACCATCCACCACTTACCATAAACCATTAACCATAAACCAATAAAAGTTATGATAAAAAATTATTTAGTTGTCGCCTGGCGCAACCTGATTAAAAATAAAGCGCATTCCTTTATCAATATCGCGGGATTGTCGGTCGGAATGGCCGTGGCCATGATCATCGGCCTATGGATATGGGATGAAATGATGTATAATAAAGACAATCCGAATTATGACCGCATTGCGCAGGTTTTTCAGAATAATACTATGAATTCTTCTGTGGAAACCTGGAATTCAGAGCCCCTTCCGCTGGGAGCCGAATTGCGTAAGACCTATGGCAGTGATTTCAAATATGTGGTCATGTCGTCCTGGACGGAATCTGATTTCCTGACCGTCGGCGATAAAAAAGTGACGAAGGAAGGCAATTTCATGGAACCCGATGCCACTCAATTACTGAACCTGCGTATGCTCAGGGGAACCAGGGGCGGACTGAAAGAAACTTATTCCATCCTGATTTCTGCATCCACAGCGAAGGCGCTTTTCGGAGATGCCGATCCTATGAATAAACTGATACGCATGAATGATAAACTGGATGCAAAAGTAACCGGCGTATATGAAGATTTTCCTCGCAACTCCAATTTTTCCAGCGTCAATTTTATATCTCCCTGGGAATTAAAAAAAATCAGGGACCCCTGGATGGCTCATATGGACTGGGGCAATAATGCCTTCCAGGTTTACGTGCAGATCGCTGACAATGCCAATATGGATGCCGTTTCCAGGAAAATAAAAGATGCCAAACTACGCATGGTGGATCCGCATGACAGAAGATATCATCCGCAGCTTTTTCTTCATCCGATGAGTAAATGGCATCTCTATGGAGAATTTAAAAATGGCTTGAATACGGGCGGTAGTATTCAATATGTATGGTTATTTGGAATCATCGGCGTTTTTGTACTGATCCTCGCCTGCATCAATTTCATGAACCTCAGTACGGCACGATCACAAAAAAGAGCGAGGGAAGTGGGCATCCGCAAAGCCGTTGGTTCTTTGCGCCAGCAACTGATCGGACAGTTCTATATGGAATCCATACTCGTGGCATTCCTGGCATTCTTTTTTGCGCTGGTATTGACCGAACTGATGTTGCCGATGTTCAACGAAGTGGCGGACAAGAGCATGAATATTCTGTGGACCAATCCGCTTTTCTGGATCGTATGCCTGTTATTTACAGGAATTGCCGGACTCATCGCGGGCAGTTATCCTGCGCTTTATTTATCTTCATTTCAACCTGTAAAAGTTTTAAAGGGAACATTCCAGGCAGGAAGATTCGCAGCCATCCCAAGAAAAGTATTGGTGGTTTTACAATTCACGGTTTCTGTTGTTTTAATCATAGGGACTATCGTTGTGTTCAGGCAGATACAATTTGCGAAGAACCGGCCGATCGGATACGACCGGGATGGCCTCGTGATGGTGTACCTGTTAACCCCGACGATCCATCAGCACTTTGACGCTGTTAGAAATGATTTATTGCAATCAGGAGCTATTGTTGAAATGACAGAAGCGGGTAGTCCGACGACTGCCGTCTGGTCAACCAACGGTGGATTTGATTGGAAGGGTAAGGACCCGAATCTCGGCGTGGATTTCCCTAACATAGGAGTTACCTATGGATATGGAAAAACCGTGGGATGGCAGTTTTTGGATGGAAGAGATTTTTCGAAATCCTTTGGTACCGATACTTTGGCATTTGTAATGAATGAAACGGCGGCTAAATTCATCGGATTAAAAAATATTGTAGGGGAAACCATTACCTGGGATAAGCATCCCTACAAAGTAATCGGTATTATCAAAGACATGATCGTTGAATCTCCCTATCAGAAAGTGAGGCCGCAATTATTTCATATAGAATCTGACCCTGGCGGGTTCGTGATTTTAAAATTAAATCCACGCGCCAGTGCTTCCGCTTCTATGGAAAAACTAAAGAAAACATTCGCATCCTATAGTCCGATTGAACCCTTTAACTTTCAGTTTGTGGATGATGAATATGCGAAGAAATTCGGCAATGAAGAACGTATCGGCAAGCTTGCCGGATTTTTTGCAACACTCGCAATATTTATCAGTTGTCTCGGTCTCTTCGGCATGGCATCTTTTATGGCCGAACAGCGCATCAAGGAAATCGGTGTAAGGAAAGTGCTGGGTGCATCTGTCGTGAATTTATGGGGACTACTATCCAAAGACTTCCTTGGGCTCGTAATTGTATCGCTGGTTTTAGCCGTACCGTTATCTTTTTATTTTATGGGAAACTGGCTGTCCAATTACAATTATCACAGTGATTTGTCGTGGTGGATCTTTGCAGCAGCCTGCGCCGGTGCTTTGATCATTACTCTGCTGACGGTAAGTTATCAGGCGATCAGGGCTGCGATGGCGAATCCGGTGAAGAGCCTGAAGACGGAATAAGCCGAACTAAAGCCCAAAGCCTAAAGCCTAAAGCCCAAAGCTTAAAGTCTGAAGCCTTAGTATCCCTTCCATAAACGGTAGCGAGACGAAAAAAAACTGGCATAAATTGTACTATGAAGGTTTTTATCGCTATCGCTTTTTTACTTGCATTCAACTTCACCACTTATTCCCAACAGATGGATATGGAATCGTATAATCCAAAATCCACGCTGGTCGTTAAAGAGCATTTAATCAGCAAAGCAAAATATCCTTTTGTAGATATTCATAATCATCAGTGGGATATGCCGAACCAGGATTTAAAGGCCCTGCTAACAGATATGAATTCCCTGAACATGGTGGTGATGGTAAACCTGAGCGGAAGGAGTTTCGATATTTTTTATGACAACTATGGAGGTGCAACGATGCACCAGGCCGGTGTTGATAAACTGAATAAGTCCTTACTGAATGTAAAAAATAATGCGAAGGGCAGGATCCTGATATTTACGAATATTGATTTCAGTGGTATTGACAATCCTGCGTGGACGAAAAATGCCGTTACACAACTGGAACAGGATGTAAAAAACGGAGCAGCTGGATTGAAAGTGTATAAGGACCTCGGACTGGAAGTAAAAGATAAAAACGGAAAACGAATTCCTGTAGATGATCCGCGGCTCGATCCGATCTGGGAGAAATGCGGCGAATTGAAAATTCCGGTTCTTATTCATTCAGGAGAGCCCTCTCCTTTTTTTGACAAGATGGATAATACCAATGAGCGCTGGCTGGAACTGAAACTGCATCCGGACAGAGCGAGGCCCGCTTCGAGATATCCCAGCTGGAAACAGGTGATGAGTGAGCAGCATCATATTTTTTCAAAACACAGGAACACTATTTTCATTGCGGCACATTTCGGCTGGCTCGCCAATAACCTCGAGGCGCTGGGAAATATGCTTGATACCCTGCCGAATGTATATACAGAATTTGCCGCGGTGATGGAAGAAATCGGGAGGCAGCCAAAGAATGCGAGAAAGTTTTTTATCAAATACCAGGATCGTATTCTTTTCGGAAAAGACACCTGGTCCGTACCTGAATACGGTTTTTATTTCAGGATGCTTGAAACCGATGATGAATATTTTCCGCCACTCAGAAAATACCATGCATTCTGGAGCATGTATGGTTTGGGATTACCCGATGATGTTTTGAAAAAAATCTATTATCAGAATGCCTTTAAAATTTTTCCGCAGATAGATCAGTCTTTGTTTCCGAAGTAAGATATACTTACTCTCATCAATAAAATGCGACCGTATTTTTACTGAACCATTTCGCCATACATTATCGTGTTATTTATTTTCAGGAAAATGATTATGGATAAATCTTTACCGTGGTAAGACAATTGCATGCTACAAGTATAAGATTTAAGAGCAGCAATCATGTCCTTTGTTTAGGGCAGAGTTTTAAGGAAAACGCCCTTCATATTTATGAGGGGCTCTTATTTTTATACCCTGTACAGCGGGTTCACATCTTTTGCAATGTGATCACTGTAAGTCTTAATGATAAGATCCAACGGATAATTCACATCTCCTTCAAATTTATCCGAAGTCCTGAAAATGAATTCCTTTCCCACCTGTTCATCCAATTCACCGGGTGGATCTGACTGGCCTCTGACAGATACGATGCGTACAGTGTAGTCTTTAGCGTCGTGAATGCTGTCCGGCTCGTTATATTCAACTTCGTATTCGATATTTTTATACAAAAACGGAAGTAAAACATTCATAAAATAATATGAGGCTGATTAAATTAAACTGTCTGATCCAGCCATCCCCCCGTAAAACCGGCCCGGCGTAGGCCATTGGTAACATACAGGCATTTTTTAATAATATTCCAGATTAACCGGGTCCGGAAATTCTCTATCATGATAATCATCGGTCCCTCATTCAATCCAAATTTCCAGGGAGAAATCCAACCATTTTCTTCCCGGCCAGGGATTTTGAATGCCGGATTAAAGCTCGCATCAAATCCGTTATCTGCAGCATTCTTTTCCTTTAATCTTTCAATTGCATGACGGACCGTACTGAGTACGATCTCGGGCGCAAAAGGCAGCGAGGCCACGACTGACCACGGAGAAATGGTTCCGTCATCCGGACCAAAAGGCACACCTCTGGCGATATAATCATAAAATATTCTCTCTACTCCATCGATCATCAAACTGGCAGGGCCGGGCCCGTCGCTTGCCGTAAAGCCCCAGTTATTTTCGCCGTAGTGTTTAAAATTCAGTGGATTTTTAATCGCATATTTTTGCTGGACAAAGGTTGCGCGACGACTATTTTCAAAAAAATCAATCTTATATTTCCTGTTCACCTCATCCTGAATACCCTTCAGATCCAGCCAGAGCTGCGACATCTGGTGAATAAAAAGAGGTCCGGCATGTATGTACTCAATCCCTTCTATATTATCCCATTTAAAAGTAGCGGTCCAGTTCCGGTATCCTTCCGGATCAATTGGGAAAGTTGGCGAACCCAGGGCCAGTATATATAAAATGACGGCCTCGCTATATCCTTTGTCCCAACTAAATTCAAGAAAACCAGATTCGGGTTTCCAGCCATGAGATATCATTGTGCCTCCGTTTAAGGCCCATTGCCAGTCGATACGTCTGTAAAGGCTTTCCGCCAGGTCACGGATTTGTTTTTCTTCATTACTGTCATCCGTAAAATAACAGGCAGCGGTCAGAGCTCCGGCAATAAAAATGGAAGTGTCTATGGTGGATAATTCACTTTCCCATGCCCTCCTGCCCGTATCCATATGCAGGAAGTGATAATAAAAACCTTTATAACCCATTGCATCCGCTTCCGGACCCTGATGGCCGATATGAAAAAAATTCAGGACGGTAAGGATTTTATCTATGCCCTCTTTTCTTGAAAGTAAATTTCGTTCTACAGCCACCACATAACTACTGATTCCTAAACCAACTGCGGCAATACTGGAATGTGAGACAGGGTCAGACTTATCCGCGATTAAACCATTTTCGGGATTTACGTATTTAAGAAAATAGGCGAAAGTCTGTGATTGTAATGTTTCCAGCATTTCCATATCTGTTTCCAAATACCTTACCATTTGAAGTTAATTTATGAACTTTTCCGGCATAACCTGAGTACTGCTTCCGTGAACCCGTGGTTGGTAAGAATGTAAAAATACGATCGACTAATTTTTCACAGGAAAGACTTCAGCAGAAGCAGGTAACAGGTATAGAAAAGCCTGCATTTACATTATTGTGGATTTTTATTCTCAGTATTTCATTTAATTTACAAGATTGCATTAAGCGTAGCATTCAGATATTTCGGGAAGGCTTCGACTAAATTGATATGCTAATTAAGTCCAGCCATTTAGGGGTCTAAGACAAGCAAAACCAGAAGTCCTGACAAATCAAAAATAATTGCGATGTCATATCGATATAATTTACCTCGATCAAAATGTGTCCAATAGTGAGTATCTGGTGTGATATAAACACAAAACCATGCGAGAATTAAATAAAAGACATTGTAGACAATCAGGAGATTTTTCACCGGATAAACAATCATCAGTTAGCTGACGAAAATACACAATACCTAAAAACAAAAAGGGGATCAAACAAAGTGTTCAACAACCCTCGTTTTGTCCTCTTCCTACGTAACAATTTGTCACTCAGAATCAGTTGTGACCCAGTCAGGATTCAAACCTGAAACCGTTAGATCCCAATTCAAATATCTTAAGAACAATGGTTAATATCACCTATTCGCCCTTCTCGTTTTGATGAACCAAGCAATAAGAATTGTTAAGTAATTCACTCCCATACCCCCATACTCCCATACTCTCTTAAGGCTGCTCGATGATCCCATTCTTCACCGCATACATAACCAGGCCGGCCATGGACTTGGCGCCGGTTTTGGTTTTGAGCTTGTCGCGGATGGCTTCGACGGTGCGCGGACTGATATCGACGAGGTCGGCGATTTCCTTGGTGGTTTTTTCCTCACACATCATCTTGAGGATGGTGGTTTCTTTTTCGGTGAGGTTGGCCTCCATGGGTATGTGGGGTTCGGCGCGTTTGGTGCGCAGGCCGGCTAAAAGGGCCTTGTTGGTGAGCTCGTTGAAATAGAATTCCTGTTCGTAACAGGTCTTGATGGCGTTGTAAATATTTTCAGAATCGGTGTTTTTGGTCAGGTATGAGTTGGCTCCTATTTCCATGAGTTTGGAGATCATGGAATGGTCGTTATGCATGGAAAGGATGATCACTTTGACATGAGGATAGAGTTTACGTATTTCCGGCAGGGTGGTGATCCCGTCCATGATGGGCATCTGGATGTCCAGGAGGATAACATCTGGTTCCATATGCTTCAAAAGGTTGAGCAGCTGCATACCGTTGTCGGCTTCAGCGATCAGCTCAACGTCCTTTTTTATGGAAAGGGCGGTTTTTACGCCAGCCCGGAACAAGGCATGGTCGTCGGCGATGATAACTTTGATCGGTCCGTTCGTTTCTGGCTTTTTCATACGGTGAATTTATGGTTACCACTAGGGAAACCGACTCTCAAAATGATAAAAAAAGGTGACAGTTACTATAGGAAAACTACGAAATTAACGGATTTCGGATTATACGGGCAGGCAATTTTTACGTAGTTAAACTACGGATTGCTATAGGAGAACAACTCAGTGTGTATCGAAAAGCTACGAGAGGTGCCGTAATTGCCGAACAGTCAAAAACGAGAAAACCTGCTCTTTGTCTAAAAATATGTTAAGTATAAATTTGGTATAAGTTGATTGACAGGAATAAGCAACCTGAGAATCCAATATCCAGAGAATTACCCGTCCATAAAGAGTTTCCAATATCCACCGAAAGCCAGGCGAAGTCCAATGTCAATCAACTTATTTTTTTTCAGATAGCCCGTTTTTTCCGATTATACCCGGATCCGCCAAACCCGGTTGAAGAGACGGCCTATGAAAAGCCAGGACACCGATCCAATCCTTCTGAAGACCATCGTTAAGTTCCAGTTCATCATTTTACTGCCTGCCTTTCGTCAGATCATCATCTGTTGAAAGGCAGGTTTTTTTATGTTTTCATATTACCGAATGACCAGTCCCATACGAAATTATTTTCAAATAAAAATGGGTCTTTTCACCCAACATTCCTGAAAATCTGCCTATATATTCGTTGAAGCTCTAATTGATACAGCTTTATGGAAATAGCTATATATAACATATTCGGATTCGATTTCAATCAATAATTTTCATCGCTTTTATTGTTGGCTTATTGCACCGAAAGAATAAAGAGCTCTATCCAATTCAAGTGTACATAGTTGTTTCACTCTTAATTAACCGAGTCTTAAAAGTAATTGAAATTTTACCAAGTCGACAAAAAACTTGAAGAATTCGAATCTGCTTTAGTCAAATTTATTCACTTTTGGAAATCTCAATATTATATTATTTTTTTTCTTAAAAGAATCTCACGGGAAGAATTTCGTATTTCTAATGAAAATATTCCTCCTAATATTCTATTTTGCCGTTTGCTCAATACTTTGGAGTGGTAAAGATATATGCATTTATTTTTTAGTTCCGCAACTTTTTGGCCTAGAAGGATTGTTGATTACAATTCCTGCTTCTTTTATATCTATGAAATTTTGAAGTCTAGAATTACATATTGATTTTAGAAGCTGATTCTAACTTTATGTGACTTGTGGGATACTTATTTTATTTTGGCGTAATGACCCCTTCCTCTTTAGCTGTTTTAATTTGGGTCTACATATGCACCTGACACCTTAAAAAAATGTACTATTTTAAATATGTTCTTTTACACAATACTTTTTATTTCATTTAGCAAAGCCTACTTATGTACATTTCAAAAACAGAAGCAATGCAGTCTTTTGCTTCATAACGATTTTTATTTCAGTGATGATAAGTTTCATCATCAAAATACTTATTCTTCGTCAGAAAAAACAAAAAGCTTTCTTGTTGATCTGATGGCAGCAAAAACAAATTACGAACGAGAATTATATAAAACGCATTTGGAAATCCAGGAACAAACCTCGCAGGAAATAGAAGGGAAATTCATGACGATATTGGTCAAGGTTTATCTCTTGCTAAATTGGGTCTAAGCACATTGGATTTGTCAAGAACTGAAGAAGCAAATGATAGCATACGTAGAAATCTCTGATATTATTGGAAAAAGCCTTGGATAGCCTCCGCCATATCAGTCGGACATTGAATTCAGAGATTATAAAAAAGGGAGGTTTGAAAAAATCAATTGAAATGCAAGTTGGATTTATTCAGAGAATTGGAAAATTTCAAATTAGTTTTCTTGTGAATGGAGAACATGTTTTGCTCGACGACAAAAAAGAAATTGTCTTGTTCCGCATCGTGCAGGAAGCTATAAACAATATCATAAGGCATTCAGAAGCAACGGAGATATGTATAAAACTTGACTATTTGTCAAATTTACTAAAACTCCAGATCGAGGACAATGGCAAAGGATTCAGCTTAGAAGAAAAGTCTACCGGACCTACCCAAGTTAGCGGAATATATAATATGCAACACAGGGCAAAATTAATAGAAGCAGAATTCCAATTGGAAAGCAAAATAGGAAGCGGAACGAGCATTACTGTAAAAACCCCATATTAACTATAAAAATTTACTTTAAATGACACAGTCGCCAGTAAAAATCGGTGTAGTAGATGATCACATTTTATTAAGGGAGGCGTTGGCAAATGTTATAAATTCTTTTGACGGATATTTTGTCTCACTCGTCGCAGACAATGGAAAAGAATTTATTGAAAAATTAAATTCTGAGAATATTCCTGAAATCCTCATCCTTGATCTGAGCATGCCCGAAATGGATGGACATGAAACCACTCATTGGATATCTAAAAATCATCCCGAAATCAAAATCCTTATTCTAACAATGTATGATGCGGAATCTTTGATCCACCTGATCAAATCAGGGGTCAGAGGTTTTTTGAAAAAGGATATTACTCCCGGCGAATTAAAAAACGCATTTCATAGTATTTTGGTAAACGGCTCATATTGTTCACAAACAATAACCGGAAGGCTTTTTAATTTAGTGAAGAATCATGGTTCTAGAAATTCGCCATGGGGAACTATAATATTAAATGAAAATGAAATATCCTTTTTGAAATTTGTTGCATCAGAACTGACTTATAAAGAAATCGCACAAAAAATGCAAATAAGTCCGAGAACAGTCGACAACTACAGAGACGCGTTATTTCTAAAATTAAATGTGAAAAGCAGGGTTGGACTTGCCATGTATGCAGTAAAAACTGGCATTGTAGCCATTTCCTTTTAAATTAATCTATTAATTTATTTCGCATCCCATACATGATCAGACCAGCAATTGTTTTTGCTCCTACCTTGGTTTTCATATTCTGGCGAATGGTTTCAATAGTTCGGGGACTTAGAAATACTTCTTTGGAGATTTCTTCTGTTGTTTTATCCTGCGCAAGCAATCTTAGAATTTTTACTTCTTTCTCAGAAAACTTAATGGGGTCCGGGTAAAACTGGCGAACCTGTCGTTTGGTTTGCAGTTTTGATAGCACAGCTTTATTGACAAGATCATTGAAATAAAAATCATCATTCATACAGGCAAGGATCGCCTGGTAGATCTCTTCGGGGTCAGTTGTTTTTGTAAGATAGGCGTTAGCGCCCATTTCCATCATCTTGGAAATCATTTCCTGATCATCATACATGGTAAGCACAATGATCTTTACTTCTTCATATTCCTTTCTCAATATACCAATGGCATTAATCCCATCCACTTCCGGCATACGGATGTCCATAAGTAATACATCCGGCTTTTTCAGAAGCATTTTATGCACCAGGTCCCTTCCATCTTCTGCCTCCCAAATGATCTTTAAATAATCCTTATCCTTTAAAGCCATCTTGATGCCATCCCTGAATATTTTGTGATCATCAGCGATGGCTACCTTAATTACTAATTCCGCACTCATAAGGGACTGGTTGTAAAATTGTTACTATGCGCTAAGATTATGATGATTTATTATAATATGCAAAATGCACGAATAAAGTATAGCAATTTTACGAAGGACAAGGTAATTACTGAATAATTGAAAACGGGCAATACTGCTCTAGTTCACAGATTTTGTTAAATGTATATTTGATTAAGAAAGTTGATTGATAGCGCCACTTACCCAAACCATCCAATGTCCAAGCTTACCGTCCAGTAAGATCTTCCAAATCCTTGAAAATCCATAAAGTCCGGTATCAGTCAACTTCTTTTTCTCACAATCTCCAAATTAACGCGGAAACCCTTGAATAATTGTAATTTCCGCATTCAGGACTAATTGAATAATTGCAAATTTCCCCGTTTTTAAATTTCTTTTTACCTATCTAAGGGTTTCTACTTATCCACAATCATCACCAGTTTGGGGATAACATCTTTATTTTCAATGCTATTTTGTTAAAAAATCTAAAAAACCGACCGTATAAATACGATTCGGCTACCGAAACTTTACGCAACTTATAAGTGGACTTTTTCTTCGTATATTTACTAAAAGCCTCTACTGGTCTGAATCTCAGGCAATTTAAGGGTTTTTAACCTGTATCCTAAGCGTTGTTGAATCTTTTTTTTAGAGTTTAATTACGTAGTCTTTCGAGATAAAAAACTTCAAAACTCTGATTATGAACAAAGAATCACTAGTTAAGGAACAGGTAAATTACCAAAGTGTTGGTGAACAAATTTCTCATGAACTTGCTGCCAAGATGGTTAAAGATCATCTGATAAGTATTCGATGAATCAAAATCCTATCGTCATTGGTAGAAAAATCATTGAAGAAATATTGGCACAACCAGGATGTGTAGGAATCCGCTTTTTGACGCAATAAATGAATCTGGTGAAAAAACACTTGTTTCATGCTGGTATTGATGTAAAGGGAAAAAACATTGCTTGAAATTAACCACTGTAAATGATCTATGGTAAACTTGCAGTAACAGATGGAATGTCTGGAGATAAGATTTGGTTACCAAACGGGAATTAGCTGGTTTTCATAGTATTTAACTCTAGTAAATCTGATTTAACTTTCTATATTTGGGTAATCCTAAACTAGAGTGGTTCCAAAAATCAGTTTGCTTCCTCATTGTTACCCATAATTTTTTTTATATTGTGTTGTTTTAAAACACATATAAAGGGATTTTGGGTAATTTTTATTTATAGCATTGCTTCTTTTATTTCAGATGCTTTCTTGGCCAATTCTGAATGGGGCGCAGAACACAAATTTTATTTGTGGAATATTTTTACACTCGTTGAATATTCCTTATTATCATATTTTTTTTATTTAACTATTAAACTTCGCATAATAAGATTGACAATAATTGTTATTTCTGTAATTTATTATATTGTGTTTTCTTAGTTTAAATAGGAGCATTCATGATCAATACAATTCTTTATTAAGTGTTTATAAGTCAGGTTGTAATCCTTGCATTATGTTTAATTTATTTCATTTCCAAGATGAAGCAACCTGTAGAAGATTCGATTAATATTTTCAATCCCGAATTTCTAATTGTCATTGCCCTCCTCCTTTATGTTGCATGTACATTATTTTTATTTATTATAGCAAATCATTTGTCCGTTAAAGAAATGAACGAATATTGGATCATTACTAATTATAGTAATATTTTGACTAACATATTGTTTTCCACAGCTTTTTTACTGTATCGATATCAGAAAAAATCCCCGACCCCTGAAAGCCATTCTGTTGATTTTACCAGCCCGAACGACCGGTAACCAATCATCATTAAAACCCTGACCCTTCCTAATGGTACTACTGCAAGCATTAAACCCGGACAACAATATTTCGATGGTGCTGTTTTTCGGCACAATCGGTATGCTGGCCCTTACGATCGGGCTGATCGTGTTCATCAGCTTTCACCAGCGCAAAGTGATCCGCTACCAGCAACAGCTCCAGCGCATGGAACAGGACCAGCAAAAGACTTTGCTCAACGCTTCCATCCGCCTCCAGGAAGAAGAACGCCAGCGCATCGCCGCCGACCTGCACGACGATGCAGGCCCGCTCCTCGCTACGGCCCGTCTCTACCTCAACGAGAATTTCGTGAACCTGGATAAACAGACCCAGCTCCAGAGTATCTACAATGCCAAACAGATCATCGACGATACCATCCAGCTGATCCGCAATATCTCCCACAGCCTGATGCCTCCGACACTGAAGAATTTCGGTCTGGAATCCGCCGTCAACGACCTGTTCCAGAAGATCAGCGGCTCGGGCAGCATGAACGCCAGCTCGCGTTTCCACGATTACCGGGAACGTCTCAAGGCCGAGAATGAACTGATCATATTCCGCATCATCCAGGAACTCATCAACAATATCCTCAAACACAGCAACGCGAGTTTTATTCACCTTACACAGAATACCAGCGGCCAGCGTTTTTTTATCCGCATCCATCACGACGGGCGCGGCCTCACACAGACGGATTTTGAGAAACTGGGTAAGAGCAATGTCGGACTGGGTTTAAAAAACATCCAGAGCCGCCTGAAAGTGCTGCAGGGAAAAATATTTTTCGAGAAAGATATGTCGCAGACTTATTATAAGGTTACCATTGAACTGAACAGGGAAGATGAACTGAAGCCTGCGAACGGAAGCAATTAATGCTTAATTTTAATTGCCTGATACGAACCTATGGGATTAATAAAAGTGGCCATTGCTGACGATCACAAAATTTTCCGGAAGGGAGTTATCCTTTCACTGCGTGCCTATAGCAATATCAAATTCGTTCAGGAAGCGGAAAACGGGCAGGAACTTCTCGACGGCCTCGCGGTCTCTCAGCCTGATGTGATCCTCATGGATCTGCGCATGCCTCTTAAAGACGGCATCGAGACCACTAAATCCATCGCCAAATTATATCCGCAGATCCATATCATCGCGCTGACCATGTATGAAGACGAGCGCTTCGTGAGCCATATGATGGAGATCGGAGCCAACGGTTATTTACTGAAGAGCGCCGACCCCGCCGAAATAAAAAGGGCCATCATGGAAGTAACTTCCAAGGGTTATTATCTCAATAATTTCGTGAACCGCATCCTGCTCAAGAAATCGCACGCGCGCACGAAAGTAATTCCCAACCTCAATACCGAAGTCACCCTCAGCGAACGCGAAAGGGAAGTGGTGAAATATATCTGCATGGAATTCACGGCACAGGAAATTGCACAGAAACTGGAAGTGAGTCCCCGTACCGTGGAAGCCATTAAGGACCGCCTCATGGAAAGATTCGGTGCCAAGAATACGGCGGGTCTTGTATTCTTCGCGGTTAAGAATAATCTGATCGATTAGAAAAAAATCTACTGAAATTTTCTTCCTAACCATTTGCAACGAACGGTGATTGTTTAAAATAAGTTTCGTCCTTCAGTTGCCTGCATAGAAATTCAGCCAGGCTGGTTGCACTTATTTTTTCACCCATACAATCGTCCAGGCTTAGTTTTAATCCACATTGCTGACCCGTGAGATCGATCAAAGGAAGTCTCACCAGGGTCCAGTCAAGCCCCGAAGAAACCAGCAATTCAAATTCAGATTGTTTGTCCGCCGTAGTTTTCGGATAATTATTTTTCATCCATTCCGTCGCCGCTTCTGTATAGCCGGTTTTTTTATCCCCTGGTGTATCTACGTTTATTCCGGTCGTTACAATATATCTGCTGATCCTGAAAAAATTCATTGCGGCGATTACATTGCGCGTCGCATCGCTGAATATCGGTGGCTCATTTCTGGGTTGACCCAGTGTGCTGATAACTGCTTCACATCCTTCTGCCAAAGAATAAACTGCCCTGGGATCTCTTGCATCTCCGCGAAGGATCTCGATTAAAGGACTTTTTAAGTGGAAATTTTCGGGATTCCGCAAAAGCATTTTTATCGGAACACCCTCTTTCAATAATTGGAGAACAACGAACTGTCCCGATTTGCCGGTGCCGCCTATGACGGCTACTTTATATGTTGATTGCATAACTCTTTATAAAATTTGAATAAATAGAACGTGAGCATCCCGCGCGATAACGCTTTAAGCATTGCGCTTTAAGCTTTAAGCATTAAATGGGCCGTTATTTTATAAAGAGATGGTAATGATGCGAAGATAAGAATAATGGGTTATGGGTTATGGGATGAATATTAAAGAACAGGATGCGTATCGAAACCGGACGGTTCCCTGCCAAAGGATAGAACTAATATTTTGATTTATACGAAGTTATCAGGATGGCATCCATTTGGCTAATGAGAAGGGAATCCTTTTACTTTTTATTATAATAACATGCTGAAAAATTATTTAAAAGTCGCCCTGCGCAATTTTTCCAGAAATAAAGTTTTTTCATTTATCAATATCGCGGGTCTCTCCATCGGCATGGCCGTGGCCATCCTGATCGGTCTGTGGATATGGGATGAACTTTCTTTCAACAAACAGTTTGAAAATTATAACCGGATCGCGGAAGTCATGCAAAGCCAGACTTTCAACGGCGAAACCGGCAGTCAGCGCTCGCTCCCCTATCCGATCGGTGATGAACTGAGAAAAGATTATGGCAGCGATTTCAAATATATTTCGATGGCTTCCTGGAATTCAGATCATGTGCTTGCTGCGGGAGAAAAGAAAATTACCATTCCCGGTGCCTATATGGAACCATCCGTCACGGAGATGCTGAATTTGAAAATGCTGAAAGGCACACACGCAAGCCTAAACGACGATCATTCGATTTTAATTTCTGATGAAACGGCAAAGATATTTTTCGGCGGCGCAGATCCCATGGGTAAGGTAATTAAGATTGATAACGACCAGTCAGTAAAAGTTACCGGTGTGTATGAAAATCTTCCGTACAATTCGGATTTTGGAAATCTGAAGTTTATCGGGAGCTGGAAACTTTACCTGGACAATACACACTGGACATTTAAAGATTCCGATCCCTGGCGTGCCAATATGTTCCGTGCATTTGTGCAGGTGAATGATCAGGCCGACATGCAAAAAGTTTCTGCAAAAATTAAAGACTCGAAACTTCAGCATGTAAATAAAAGAGAACAGATATTTAAGTCACAGGTATTTCTGCATCCGATGAGCAGGTGGCATTTATATGACGATTTCAAAAACGGCAAAAATATCGGCGGCCGCATTACCTACGTGTTGTTGTTCGGCATCATCGGGTGTTTTGTATTGCTGCTGGCCTGCATCAATTTCATGAACCTGAGTACGGCGCGTTCTGAAAAACGCGCGAGGGAAGTGGGTATTCGAAAGGCCATCGGATCATTGAGAAGTCAGCTGATCGGACAGTTTTTCGGCGAGTCGATGTTATATGTTTTTATCGCTTTTATTTTTTCGCTTTTATTTGCGCAGTCTGCAATTGGTTTTTTCAATGAAGTGGCCGATAAGAAAATGTCGATTCCCTGGAATCAGCCGCTATTCTGGCTCGCAGGTATTTTTTTCAGTCTCATAACCGGCGCAGTTGCGGGAAGTTATCCGGCGTTTTATTTATCATCATTTGAAGCGGCCAGAACATTAAAGGGCGCCATACATGTGGGCCGCTTTGCATCCATACCCCGCAAAACGATGGTGGTGATTCAGTTTTCAATTTCGGTGATGTTGATCATAGGAACAATTACAGTATTCCGGCAAATACAATTTGCGAAAAACAGGCCGGTAGGATATAGTAATAAAGGATTGGTGATGTTACATATGTCAACCGATGATCTTCATAAAAATATAACGGCGGTTCGTGAGGAGTTGAAAAAATCCGGCGCCATTACAGAAATTTCTGAGTCGTCCAGCGCGCCCACTTATGTGGATGAATGGGATGATGGTTTTGACTGGAAGGGAAAAAATCCTTCGCTTACGGGAGATGCGGGTGTGGTTTATGTTTCCTATGAATTTGGAAAAACGATTGGATGGAACCTTAAAGAGGGCCGCGATTTCTCCAGAAGTTTTGGTACGGATACGGCGGCCATGATTGTAAATGAGTCGATGGTTAAATTTATGGGTTTGAAAAATCCCGTGGGAGAAATACTCCGCTGGATGGGAAAACCTTACGAGATCGTCGGGGTCGTGCGCGATCTCCTGATGGAGAATCCTTATGAACCGGTATCCAGAACGGTCTTTGTGATGGCCACCGATGCGCAACCTGTGATCAACCTTCGCATCAATCCTCAGATGAGTGCGCACGAAGCCATTGCCAAAATGGAACCCGTATTTAAAACCTACAATCCTTCACAACCTTTCGAATATAAATTCACGGATGAAGAATTCGCGAAGAAATTCGGCGATGAAGAAAGGATCGGCAAACTGGCTGCGTCATTTGCCATTCTCGCTATTTTTATCAGCTGCCTGGGTTTATTTGGAATGGCATCTTTTATGGCGGAGAGACGCGTAAAAGAAATCGGCGTACGAAAAGTGCTCGGTGCTTCGGTATTTAATCTCTGGAGATTATTGAGTCGTGAATTCGTGATCCTGGTACTGATCTCGCTGATTATTGCCGTGCCGGTATCCTGGTATTATCTGCACGGATGGCTGCAACATTATGCTTATAGAACAGAAATGAGCTGGTGGGTATTTATTTCAGCTGGCCTTGCTGCACTGGCCATTGCGCTGATTACCGTGAGTTTTCAGGCGGTGAAAGCGGCATTAGCGAATCCGGTCGAATCACTTAGAACGGAATGAGGTTGGCGGTTGACGGTTGGTCCCGCCTTGCGGGAGCGGTTGGCAGTCTTTAATTAAAATTGTGGAATGGTTTATTAAAAAAATCATCCACGATTTTATCGAATTCATCCCGATGCTCTTTTAATGTGGCATGACCGGAATTGGGCACCACCCATAAATACGCGTGCGGAATATTCTTATATATACCTGTTGTATGTTCGATGGTGATAAGGTCATGATCTCCGCAAATAATAAGCGATGGGCATTTAATTCCTTTTAAATCTTCCAGCGGAACATTAGGCTGCAGCCAGTCGAGCATGAACATTTTCCAGTCAGTCTTCTCTTTATAAGTTGTCCTCGGTTTATTCTTATCCGATTCATATTGTTTCAGCTCATCCTTCCATAAGGAAGGGATGAGCGCGCCGGAATCGGGTGTCATATTTGCACCGGTGGATACCAGTCTGATTACTTTATCAGGATGACGCAAAGCCAGCAACAGGGCGTTGATACCCCCATCACTCCATCCAATCACATAGGCAGAATCAACATGCATGGCATCGAGCAATGCAGCAAAATCGTCGGCCATCATTTCAAAACTCAGCGAATCATTATTGTCAATTGTTTTTCCCTGCGCGCGGCTGTCAACCGCGATCACTTTATATCTTTTGGAGAAATAGGGAATATTCTCTTTAAAAGCACTCATGCTGCCTCCGTTGCCATGGATCAGTAATAAGGGCCTTCCCGCACCATATGTTTCGGTGTACATTTTTATTCCGCGGACATCATAATATTTCCCGGCTGCGGGATTATTTCCGTAATCAATTTTTTTAGTCTGACCCGACACCTGCACCATTAAGAACTGGGACAGGATAAAAAAGAAAAATAATTGTTTCAGGACAACTTCATTTTGCTGGTTAAGAAAATTTTTTGTCCGTTTCCAAAACTGAAAATCCGGATGATCAGGCAATTTAAGATTTAAATTTACCCGGTCATCCGGAAATGAAAATTTTCAGGATCTGTCTTCGCTTTGGAAGATCAATCTTTTATCTCGTTCGCTGTCTTATTTACCGGCATTGAACTTATACGCCAGTGTAATGCTGAATGCGTTGTTATGAGCCGACTCACCACTCTGTGCGTCTTTTGCAATATTGGTTAACCCGAACATATACCTGGCACTAAGACCAAATCCCATTGGTAAAAAATAGGATGCACCCACCTGGCCAAATACGTCTATTGAGTTGTAGCTGTCAGTATCTGAAGAACTTTGTCCGCCCCCGGATGATTTAGCACTTAACAGATAACCAAGGGAGGGTCCCAGATAAAGTGACAAGCCGGTTCCCTGTACATTATACTTTGGTAAAATGGCAAGAGATAAATAGTTAAGAGATTCGGTGTATGTGTCTCCACTGTTAGGGTCATTTAACTTGGTTCCCATTCCATCAAAACCCAGTTCATTTTCCAGTGAAAAACTTCCGCCCAGTGGCAGGTCGTAAAAAACATATCCCTTAAAACCTATTAATGAAGTAAGGCTGACAGATACGCCTTGGGATTTAATGGACATATTCGCAACATTGATACCTGCGCTGATGCCGAAACTGCCCGTTTCCTGGGCCCTGAGAGAACTTACTGCTGAAAACAAAATGACAATAGCTACTAACTTTTTCATGTTTGATAGTTTTATTTATAAGGTTAATAACAGGTGCATGTACAGTATTTAAATACACCCGTTAACGATCAATTAACGTGCAACTTATCAATTAATTATATTAATCGCGCACTTATTTGGGTCTGGTTATCAGGATGATAAGGGTTAACCCTTAGAATTCCCCTTTTCTTGACCGGGGTCAATGAGAGGTTATATTCCTGTTAATCCGGGTCATCTGCAAGGGGGTTTTTAAACCATTGGATCAGGCATCGCTCTAATGTGTAAACGAAGACTCATGAAAACAGAAAATACCTCCGCAAAAAGATTATCCGGTTTTATGAAATTAAAATTGTTGATCGTCGCAGTGATTTTGGCAGCCGGGTTTAGTTCCTGTGTGGTGGCAGCCCATCCTTATGGTGCTCATTGGGTACCGGGTCATTATGCTCCGGGATACTATCATGAACACTGGGTGCCGGGTCACTTGGCTTAAATCAGAACACCATTATTTTTACATTCTTTGAAACGGTCAGTTTCCCAAGAGTTTTGGACTGTATCTCTTCAACAGAAACACCCGGTGCCTGTTCTATCAATAGAAATCCGTCGGGTGATATATCTATGACCGCGAGTTCAGTCACAATACGTTTTACGCAATGAACGCCCGTTAGCGGCAGTGTACATTGCGGAAGCAATTTGGATTCGCCTTTTGGATTCGTGTGTTGCATGGCCACAATAATATTTCTTGCGCTGGCCACCAGATCCATCGCTCCTCCCATACCCTTCACCATTTTACCTGGGATCTTCCAGTTTGCGATATCTCCTTTTTCAGAAACTTCCATGGCACCAAGCACCGTCATGTCCACTTTGCCCGCACGGATCATCCCAAAGCTTTCTGCGCTGTCAAAAAAAGCGCCGCCTGGTAAAATAGTAACGGTTTCTTTTCCGGCATTTATCAGGTCAGGATCCAGTTCCTGCTCGTCCGGATAGGGACCCATTCCGAGCATACCGTTCTCGGATTGTATCATGATCGACGATTCCCGGTGGAATATAATTGGCCACCAGTGTGGGAATGCCGATGCCCAGGTTAACGTACATGCCATCTCTAAGCTCCTGTGCGATTCTTTTTGCTATCCCGTATTTATCGAGTGCCATTTTTTTTAGTTTATCGTTTATCGTGGATCGAGTATCGTTGACCGTTGGCCGTTGACCGTTGGCAGATGACTATTAATTTTCTCCAGCTTTAGGCTTTAGGCTTTAAGCTTTAAGCTTTAGGCCCCTGAAGGAATGAATACCATCAGGTCTTCTTCGCTGTTTTCTAAAAACTGCGCGAGCAACGGATTGATCTCTTCCAGTGTCGCAATGTTACCGCGATAGAGTTCGATTGCTTTTTCGAATCCCTCTGTTCCCCCACCGAGATCGGTCAGTACATTTTCTTCTCCCTCCTCTTTATCTTTTGTATAGTCACGCACATCGTCCATGATAAGGTAAGTAGGATGCAGTGCATACCAGTAGCGGATGGCGCGCTGCCACTGTCGCTCATTCAGTGAAAGGTCGCAAAGTACATACAAAAAAACATCCGCGCGGTTCAGAGAAATAAAAGGACTACCAAAGGGTCCCATCGGTTTTAACAAGGGTTGATCGAGGTAAAGATTCAATGATTCATAATATGGTGAATGTTGAATTCTTCCATTTAAAAGTGCGCGGATCGCATTCAGTTCTTCCTGCTGACTGATTTCTTTTCTCTCATGCAGTATGGCAAAATGCATGACCTGCTCCATAAATTGTATATGATCTTCTTTCAGCAAAACTTCCAGCGGAATACCAATCCTGAAAAGGATATCATAAAAAACAGGAATTGAAACAAAGCCATTGCCGAATGAGATATACAGCAGTCTTCCTTTCCAGAAACTGTTATTTTCAGGCGGCTTACGATCTACAAAAAAACTCCCGATCGTTTTGTTCACGCCCATTTCCCGTTCGAACTGGTTGGCAGAGATGAACACTTTATTTAGTTATGAGTTATGAGTTATGAGATATGGGTTATTCACTTAGGGCTATGAGTTATGGGTTATGAATTATGAGTTATTTATCAAAATCCATAACCCATATCTCATAACCCATAACCTATATTAAAAAGTTTAATTAATTCGAACAGTTCTCTTCTCAATCCTCTTCTCATAGTTCTTTCCCTGAAAAATACGATGCACATATATTCCTGCTACGTGTATATGATCTGGATCCAGTTCACCGGGCTCGACTAAATTTTCCACTTCAGCAATGGTAATATTTCCGGCTTTGGCCATGGAGGTTGAGAAATTCCTTGTCGTCTTTCTGAATACAAGATTACCCAGGCGATCTCCCTTCCATGCTTTCACGATTGCATAGTCCGCATGCAGGGCAAGTTCCATCAGGTGCATTTTATGATTGAATTCTCTCGTCTCTTTTCCGAGGGCGATTTCAGTTCCATAACCTGCAGGTGTATAAAAAGCGGGAATGCCCATAGCCGCCATCTGAATCCTTGTAGCCAGTGTTCCCTGGGGAACAAGGTCCACTTCGAGTTCACCATGTAATAATTGCCTTTCGAACTCCGCGTTCTCACCCACATAGGAGCTGATCATCTTTTTGATTTGTTTCGTCTTTAACAGGAAGCCAAGGCCGAAATCATCCACACCTGCATTATTGGAAATGCAGGTAAGATTCTTTACGCCTGTCTTAACAAGAGCAGTAATACTATTCTCCGGAATACCGCATAGTCCGAATCCTCCAAGCATGATGGTGGCACCATCCGGAATATCTTTGACCGCATCCAGTGCGTCAGAATAAACTTTATTCATGATATGAAGTTATGAAATCAGGCGGCTTATTTTACGGCAACACGCGGGATTGGTTTCACCCCCGGTTTCGGAGCATACAGTTCCGGTTTGCGCCGGTTAGCTTCAGCAGCCAGGCTGTCGAATATTAATTTATTCAGGTCTGGTCTGGATTCATAAAAACTCAGGCTCTTCCTGAATGTCGCCCTGCTGGTATGATGTAATTTGAAAACAGTTTCCAGGAGATCTTCGCTGGCTTTCATTTTATCGTGTCTGGAAGAATCTTTGGAAATAATCTGGGTGGAATATCCATCCGCAATAATAATATCCCTCATGATCGTTTGCATGGAATCAGGCGGCAGAATATCCTTAGGTATATTCGACCTGTCACTACAGGCAGCCAGGCAGGCCACAATACAAAAAATGATCAGTTGTTTCACTGAAGATCCTGTTTATACTGATTCAGATTGGAAACGTCGATCCTTGTAAGAATATCCAGGGCCCGGCTTTTTTCCTCCGGCGTACCATGTTTAAATACGTTCCCGATCTCTGCTCCTTTTCCCTGGAAGAAAAACTGCATGAACATGATATTGGGAAATTCATTGTTGATACTGTTCAACGTGCTTAGTGCATTCATGACTCCAACACGGGCTTCTGGTTCGTGGTCAAACATCTGATCCAGGCCCTGACGGTAATAATTATACAGCGCGTCATGGAGGGGATTATACTTCGGATTGGTAAGATTCTCTACCAGCCAGTAGCGGTTCCGCAAACCGTCGAAGGGTTTCCATCCGTTTAGCGAGCTTGCTTCGGGCGCATTGTTTACGATATTCTGGGCCTGCTGAAAATATGGGTCTCCGCCGCGCAATCCGTATGAATCGAAGTTTAATCCCAGTATGACATATGCATAATAAGCAAATACGGCAGTGAGATTGGCCGTCAGGGGATCGGTACCGCCCACACGGTTTTCGTTGAAGTCGAGCGTCTGGAACTGAATATATTTGAAAACAACGTTCTCGTCCATATAGTTCATCAGCTGACTCTGGTAAGAACTATTGAAAACCGGGCGTCCCAATTGTACTATCAGTGATGCTGCATAAGTATTATTATCAGTCGCCGCGCTGAGATTCAGCAGGAAATTACACTGGATTTTTTCATTGTTGCTGAAAGCAACATTGGTCCATTTCCGGCCATTCATAAAATCGTAGAGGGCCGACTGCAGTGTTTGAAAGATCTGTTTGTTAACACTGGTGCTGATTCGGTTAGACAGGACCGTTACATTCGCCTGGAGTTCCTGGCTCCTTACCGTCTGGAAATGGAGCATGATAATAAACAACGCAATCAGGATCTTTATACGCATCACAGAAGTTTTATGATCCGGTCAACAATATCACGCGCCACCAGCTGCTTTGATTTTTGTCCATATGGAATTTCGGTTCCGTTCTTTTCAAAAATGGTTACCTGGTTGGTATCAAAGCCAAACCCGGCGCCGGCATCATTCAGTGAATTCAAAACGATCATGTCAGCGTTCTTGGATAGTAATTTATTTTTTGCATACTGTACTTCGTCTTTATTCTCCAGTGCGAAGCCAACCAGTATCTGTCCTGATTTCTTTTTCTCACCCAGTGTCTGGAGAATATCTTTTGTCCTTGACAGCTCCAGTGTGAACGTCTGCGAATTCTTTTTTATTTTTTCCTTTGAAAAAGAAACAGGCGTATAGTCGGATACAGCGGCCGACATTACCGCGATCTGTGCAGAGGGGAAAATCGCGATACAGGCATTATACATTTCTTCGGCGCTCTGAACTCGGGTAACCTGTACGCGTGGATCATTGATTTCGATGGAAGAAGGTCCCAGCACCAGTTCCACTTCAGCGCCCCTGCTGGCGAGTTCCCGGGCTATGGCAATTCCCATTTTGCCGGTTGACTGATTACTGATATATCGCACCGGATCGAAAGCTTCATGAGTCGGACCAGCAGTAACCAGCGCTTTTTTCCCTTTCAGCGGGCCCTCAAAAAAAAAATTCATTTCAAGAAAAGAAATGATCTGTTCTGGCTCGGCCATCCGGCCTTCACCGTACAGACCGCTGGCCAGTTCTCCTTTTTCAACCGGAATCACCCGGTTCCCAAAAGATCGCAGTTTCTCTATATTGGCTGCCGTAGAAGGGTGCAGCCACATGTCTTCATCCATGGCCGGTGCAACTACCACGGGACAGGCAGCCGAAAGATAGGTAGCGAGTAACAGGTTATCACAAATCCCGTTCGCCATTTTTGCGAGCGTATTGCAGCTTAACGGGGCTATCAGCATGACATCTGCCCATCGGCCAAGCTGAACATGGTTGTTCCATGTATCGTTGAGTATGAAATCGCTCAGGACCTCATTTTTTGAAATCGTGGAAATGGAAAGTGGTGTGACGAAATCTTTTGCTGAAGGGGTCATTACGACTTTTACTTCGGCGCCCGCTTTAATAAACAGCCTGGTCAGAAAGATGGACTTATAAGCAGCAATGCTGCCGCTGATACCCAAGAGTATTTTCTTTCCTTCCAGCATAGATTTAATTGAGCCCTAACTGAACAGATCGTCTTCGTTCTTACGGTAATAGATCTTGTCTTCCATGAATTCCTGCGTAGCGAGCAATGCAGCGTTTGGCATTCTCTCATATGCTTTGGAGATCTCGATCTGTTCCTTGTTTTCATGAATTTCTTCCAGGCTGTCAGTATGGGTAGCAAACTCTTCCAGTTTGCTATGGAGCTCTTCCTTCATGGTAATATTGATCTGGTTGGCCCTTTTTGCGATGATCGCAATGGATTCATACAGATTACCGGTCTTGTTTTTCAGGTCAGTCAGATTCTTTGTTTCAGCCACATTTGCAATATGCGTACTAACCTGTCTTCTTAGTTTGCTCATCATCTATTTTTTTAATTGTGTTATTTGTCAGCTCCTGGTACGACTGGACTTCTTTTTTCAGTTTGCTGTCGGGAAAACGGTCATTAAAATCATTACAATCTGTCAGCACCTGCTCAAGACGGGCCTTCTTTTTTTCTTCCAGACTTTGAATCGCGTACAGATAGTCCGATTTAATGATATACAATTTATATTCATCGCTAAATTGAGAATCGGGATAGGTATTCATCAGGGTGTTGAAAGTAAGGGAAGCTGCCTTCAAATAAGCTGCGTTGGTTTCCCGCAGGTTGAAATAGAGTTTGGCGGCTTCAAAATCCTTTTCTTCCAGTTTGGCCCTGCATTTATCTATAATATCCGTGGCGTCCTTTACTTTATCTGAATTCGGGTGTTGTGCAATAAAAGCCTGCATAAAACCAATGGTCTTGGTTGTATTGGTCTGATCCAGCTGGTATTTGGGCGATTGCATCCAGAAACAATAGGCCCGCATATAATCCATTTCGTCTGACTTGGCGCTGTTTGGAAAAGCTTCCACGAAACCCTTAAAAAGGTTTTCGGCGTTTATATAATCCTTCAGATAATAGGCGCAATAAGCGTATTTATACCAGATGTCTTCGAAATGTTCTGATCCCTTCATGACCCTGTAGAGGTCATCGTATAACATTTGCGCGTGGTCATAATCCTTATTCAGGTAATACTTTTCAGCCATCTGGAGCTTAAAAGTATAGTCCGTGCTCTTCATGATCTTGTTGAAATTATTAGGCACCCCCTTGTTGGACGCCTTGAAATACGAGCATGAACTAACTGCCGCGAAAATGATAAAAACGAGGAAGAATTGTTTCATGAAGCCTGCAAAATTACAATTATTAGCTAAGAAACGAAAATAGACTGTTTTCATTCTGTATCGGCTGCAGTTTTGTTAAAATATATGCCTTAAAACAGGGAAGTCCCGCGTATGACGCGGGACTCCCAACTAACCCTGCTCAGGGTTTATCTCTTGCGAAGGTTCGGGTGCGGAGCCGGAACCGTATTTGGTCCTTCTTCGCCCGTGCCATCCTTGATATCAATTGTATTTTCATCCCCTCCTGTCTGTCCATATCGGAATATGAACCTGTCAGAGTTAATGCCTTCTTTTTCGACCAGGTATTTGATCACTTCATTTACACGATCCCAGCTGAGCTGTTGAGCTGATTTGCTGGATTCGCCATAACCGATTACGGCCACTTTACAACCCGGGTTATTTCTCATTTTTTCAGCAATGGTTGAAGCCAGTGCCTTACCATCTTTGCTGAGAGTAACTGATCTGCCTTTGAACACGATGCTTGGAAGATCACCTATGAAACAACGGGCTCTGCCACCCACAGTTCCGAGACCACCTGAATCCAGTCTCGCATTGATTTCCTTACAGCAGGCAGGATCCGGACATTTACCAACACCGTCGGCATCAACAGGCTGGCATTGGGTTGGTGTAATGAGTTCCTTATCCTTGCAGTCCGGTACACCATCGCCATCTGTATCGCGGCTCACACCATGTGTATCCACAGGACAACCTGCGGGTGTATTGGGTTCATGGTCAAACTGGTCTGTAACACCATCTCCGTCTGCATCATCCAGCACGGGTTTAGGAAGTCTCATATGCTTCGGGGCATTGATTTCGCCGTATGCATAGTCCAGCGGGTTGATCCACCAGAGTGGTTCTACCGACCTTTTTCTGAAATTATAATTCAGTCCTACTGAGAGGTAATTGTAAGCATCATTCGCACTCGTCAGCGCATGTACTGTTGTAGATCCTGTTTCCTGCCATTCCTGACCATCCAGTAAATCTGATCTTACGATGGAGAATTTATCTTCGATGGCTATATTAAATTTTTCGGTCAGTTTGATCTCAACACCACCTCCCATTTCCAGAACGGGTTGAATTGGTGTTCCACCAAATACAGTTGCCTGGGACGGATCATGTTGTGCAGGGGTTTCATAAGTGTTATCCATCATGTCTTTTAATGCTGACCTGATGGCTTTACGATTTGAGTAAGTGAATCCTGCCCCGCCAAACTGGGTAACTATGTTATTGTAATTGTAAGGATTGCCGTTGTTGCATCCAGTAAATTATAGCCTGTACTATAAGTCATGACCCCTAGTCCACCCAATACATATATTGCAATATTAGATTTTGCCCTGTGAAAACGAATATTATTTAAAGTGGCGATGCCCTGTAGCGAGAGAGTTTGAATCTTTGTCTTATAGTTATAAAAAACCGGTGTATGAGCGGCTGCATTATAATACTTACTTATAACCGGATTTGCACGCATAGCCAGTATAAGATGGCTCCCAGTTCAAGCCCTTTGCGTCAAGATTATCATATTCGAGACGGGCAGAAAAAGTATAACCCAATGCTTTTCTGACGTGGATACCCCATCCCCATGTTGGCAGCAGGGCGCGCACATCTCCTGATACGGTAGATAAACCACCGTTTACACCAATTTCCCACTGGTTACGAGGAAGAGCAGGAAAAGGATAGGCATTATTTAAAAATTCATTGTGTTGCGGGATCCTTTTGGCTGGAATTAATGAAGAATCTCTTATGTCGTAACTGCTGGTGCTCTCTGCTGAAGTATTGTCCTGTGCGAAACCTTGTGAAAGAAAAGCCAATAAAAAACAGGCTAGTACCGCGTACTTTTTCCCTATCATAAACTGAAGTTTGTATGAATGTCGTGATTAAAAACAATACTACACCTTACAAAAATATAAGTTAACCCTTAAATTGCAAATTTTTTATCTCAAAAGAAACTGGAAACCACAGAATTGTAGAGAATATTGCCAATTCATCCACATGTATCCCGGTATTTATATTCACCGGATGAGAAAGTAGTAATTTGGCGGTCATTTTATGCAACTAGCGCAGTCATTACTCAGGGAAGAATTGATTGTTTTTGAAAAAAAATTCCGGGAAGCGGTCAAATCCCAGACTCCCCTGCTGGACCGTATCATGCGCTTCATCGTGAACCGTAAAGGGAAACAACTGAGGCCCATGTTTGTATTTTTATCAGCGAGATTGTGCGGACCGGTGAATGAATCCACCTATCGTGCCGCTTCCCTGGTCGAACTTATTGCATACTGCGACGCTCGTTCACGATGATGTGGTGGATGAATCACTGGAAAGAAGAGGGTTTTTTTCCACTTACGCATTATGGAAAAACAAGATATCAGTACTGGTGGGCGACTACCTGCTGGCCAAGGGTTTACTACTATCACTGGATCATAATGATTTCAGAATTTTACAACTGCTTTCAGGTGCCGTTCGAAAAATGAGTGAAGGAGAACTGTTGCAAATTGAAAAAGCAAGGACGCTGAACCTGGAAGAGTCTGTCTATTTTGAAATCATCCGGAATAAAACGGCGTCACTGCTCGCATCTTCCTGCGCTGCAGGAGCTTTTTCAACCAGTGGAGATGAAACCGTTACAGATAAACTGAGTCGGTTCGGTGAAGCTGTTGGGGTTGCATTTCAAATCAAAGATGATTTGTTTGATTATGGTGATGAGAAAACGGGTAAGCCTTCAGGAAATGATCTGAAAGAAAAAAAACTGACCCTGCCTCTCATATACACTTTGAACACCGTCAATAAATCTCTTCGTCGTGAATTGATTTATATAATAAAGAATCAGAACCGGGATCCCGAAAAAATCCGATACGTAATCGGACAGGTAGTCGCCGCCGGTGGTATCCGGTATGCCAATGAAATGATGAACCATTACCGGGATGAAGCGCTGCGAATATTATATGAATTTGAAAAAAATGAAGTGCGGGATGCGCTGGAGGAACTTGTTCGGTTTACGACAGACAGGAAGTACTAGTGATATGCCTAAAGGCGAAAGCTTAAAGCCTAAAGCCCAAAGCCTAAAGCCAAAAACTAATGTAATAATTATAATTAATAAAATTCGGAGATCCAAAAAGAAGTTTTAGGCTTTAGGCTTTAAGCTTTCGGCTTTATCAATATGGAAAAGAGATGGAAAATAAAAAACGCTGACGAACAAAAAGTACAATCACTTGCTGACGCGCTGAAGATCCATCCAATGATCAGCCGCATACTCGTGGGCCGTGGAATAGAAACTTACTCTGCTGCAAAAGCATATTTCCGTCCGGAAATTTCGCAAGCTGCATGATCCCTGGCTGATGAAAGATATGGACCTGGCAGTAAAAAGAATCCTGAAGGCTATTGACCAAAAAGAGAAAATACTCGTTTTTGGCGATTATGATGTGGATGGTACCAGTTCAGTTGCCATGATGTTTCAGCTACTTCGTAAAATTCACGATCCGTTATATGTCGATTTTTACATTCCGCACAGACAACGCGAAGGATATGGTGTTTCAAAAGCCGGAATCGAATTCGCTAAAGAAAATGCGTTCAGTTTAATCATTTCCGTTGACTGCGGAATAAAATCAATTGATCTCGTAGAATATGCTAAAAACGGCGGAATTGATTTTATCATCTGCGATCACCATCTGCCGGATACCATTTTACCTTCAGCAGTCGCGATCCTCAATCCCAAGCAAACAGGTTGCACATATCCTTACAAAGAACTTTGTGGTTGTGGAGTAGCATTCAAACTCCTGATGGCAATCTGCCAGTCTCTTTCGCTGCCGGAAGAAATGTATTTAATATATCTGGACCTGGTTGCCATTGCAATCGCAGCGGATATTGTTCCGATGACCGGAGAAAACCGAACTCTCTGCTTTCTTGGTCTGAAAAAAATAAATGAAAATCCCAATCACGGTATTCGCGCTCTGATGACGTTGAGCGGCGTTGCAACTCCCGCTTCCATTACTTCCATTGTCTTTACGATTGCGCCGCGTGTGAATGCGGCAGGAAGAATGGATGATGCAAGAAAAGCAGTACTCATGTTTGTCGCAGAAGAATATGATGAAGCGCTGTTGTATGCCAATTTATTGCACGCAGATAATTCAGACAGGCGCGAAGCCGATTTCAACATTACTGAGGAGGCGCTTGCTATGATCGAAGGAGATGAAATCATGCGCAACCGGAAATCAACTGTATTATATAAATCCGACTGGCATAAAGGTGTGGTGGGAATCGTTGCTTCGCGACTTATTGAAAAATATTATCGTCCGACGATCGTGCTGACACAAAGCGGTGTTTTCGCATCCGGAAGCGCACGCAGCGTTCCGGGATTTAATTTATATGAGGCCCTGCACGCCTGTCGTGAATGGTTGCTCGGATATGGCGGACATTTCGCTGCTGCGGGAATGACACTTGACCCGAAAAATATTGATCAGTTCAGTAAGAAGTTTGAAGAAGTGGTTTCAGAAACCATTGAACCAAGATTTCTGATTCCGGAATTAGAAGCCGATGCCGTTGCGCGTTTCACGGATATTGATTTCCAGACTTACCGGATCATAGAACAGATGGAACCCTTCGGCCCGGAGAATTGCAAACCTGTTTTCATTTCACAACTTGTTTATGATACCGGTTACTCGAAACTGCTGAAAGAAAAACACCTGCGTTTATTTTTACGTCAGGGTGACTTAATTTTTTCCTGCATTGCATTCAATATGCCGGAGAAATGGACCCTCATCCAATCCGGTCGGCCAATGGACATCGCATATACGCTTGATGTGAACGAATGGAACGGAGAAAAAAAACTGCAATTGAAAATACTTGATATCAGGGAATCGACGATGACGGTTGATCGTTGATCGTGATCGTTGATCGATTTACGATACACGATATATTAACTTAAACTATGAGAACTATTGATGAAATAAAACTACTTTTTACAGATTTCGCCATGCATGATGAGCGTATAAGGGCGGTTCTTTTGCAGGGATCGCGTGCGAATGGTAATATTATACCGGATGCTTACCAAGATTTTGATATTTTCCTCGTCGTAAATCAAATGGAAGATTTCATCGCCGATCATCGATGGACATCCATATTCGGAGAAAGAATTATCTTTCAGCTTCCCGATGAAATGGATACAATAAATGAATATCCTGTTGAAATCAGACAGGATTTCATTGCCTGATGCTTTTCAAAGACCAAAGTCAGGATAGATCTTACCCTTTATCCGCGGGAAAAGATTGACAATGATTTTAAACCCGATAGTTTATCAATCGTTTGGCTGGACAAAGATTCCCTGTTCGCCGGAATAAATAAACCGGGAGACATAGATTACCTTATAAAAAAACCAACGGAAAAAGATTTCAGCCGAATGCTGCAATGAATTCAGGTGGGTATCCACGAATGTCTCCAAAGGACTAAAACGGAAAGACATTACCTACGCGAAAGCGATGATGGAGGGGCCGGTCCGCCGCATGTTTATGCGTATGATTGAATGGTATATCGGAATGGAAAATAATTTTTCAGTTTCATTCGGACATTCGGGGAAAATTGATGAAACGATATTTGGAAAAGAGCGCCTATAAAAAAATTATCACCACATATCCTGATTTAAAATCAAGAATATTTGGAACTCCCTGTTTATCATGATGGAAATGTTCAACGAATATGCCATACATGTGGCAGATAAATTAAAATTCAAATACGACCATGAGGAACATAAAAACATATTTGAATTCCTTCAAAGTCAGTATTCGGAAAAATAATAAAAATTAAAAGAACTATAACTTATTAGTGACGGACGTAATTCCGGATTTTTTCTTTCTTAGAGAAAATAATCTCTCAATTAACAGTCCGTAAAAGAAACAATTAATTATAAGGCCGAGTATGAAGTATGATCCGCCATGTTTGGTTAGAAATCCCCAGAACAAAACATGGGTTGGGAAACGAAGAATGTAAAACAGTCTGGCAAAAAATAACCAAAACAAATTTAATTTATTGCCTTCATCCTCACCCCACGCAGCCATAAAACTCATGAACATTAGAGTCATTACTATTAAAGAAGAAACCAGAAATATGACAATGTTAAATTTTCTCATTTACTCATTCCCCTTTAAGTGTCATATTAAACAGCCCTAGCTTTCCAGAATAATCCTGCCCTTGTCCTTAACGCTGATCAGATCCACGCTTCGCTGAATAAAATTCGTCAGTTCGGCACCCTTGAGCAATCCCTGGCTCAGCAGCGCCAGGTCTGCCAGGTTACTAATTATTTTCTGTTGTTTTTCGGAATCCGTTTCATTTAAAACATTCGGATAAATCGGATGATTCCCATTTACAGTAAGGGTCACTTCATCGGGCATATTTGCGTAGAATGAGCCCATCCCTCCTCCATTCAGCGAGGCCATGTCTTTCATACGACGCATAAATTCCGGTCTTGTTGCCACAACAGGCATGGCTTCAGGACTCAACCCTTTTACCTCAACGGTTACATGAAGAGAAGGAATATCATATGCAAATAATGATTTCAGTTTTTCGACTTCCTCTTTACTGAGTACAGATTCTGCCGCATCCTGTTTGTCGATCAGGTTATCTACTACTTCACTATCCACACGCGTGAAATGGACTTTTTCCCATTTCATTTCCATCTGGTTGATGAACCCCGCGTCTACTATGGTTTCGAGTTTCACTACTTTATATCCTTTCCCCTGTGCAGAACGGATATAGCTATCCTGCTGAACGGGATTGCTGGTATAAATAATTACCAGTTTCCCATCTTTATTTTTCTGTAATGTTTCAGCTGCGTTTCTGTATTCGTCCAGTGTATAAAATCTTGAATCGTCTGCATCTTCCATGATCAGGAACTTATTGGCCTTCTCCAGGAATTTGTCATCGGTCATCATTCCATATTTTACAAAGAGACCCAGGCTTTCCCATTTCTCTTCGTATTCTTTTCTCTCTTTATTGAAAATTTCTTCCAGTTTGTCCGCCACTTTTTTTGTGATATGATTATTGATCTTCTTAACATTCGGATCACCCTGCAGATAACTCCGGCTCACATTTAAAGGAATGTCCGGACTGTCAATAACACCCTGCAAGTAACATCAGGAATTCAGGTACGATATCTTTCACTTCATCGGTAACAAAAACCTGGTTGCTGTACAGCTGGATTTTGTCTTTTTGTATTTCGTAACTCTGCTTGATTTTTGGGAAGTAAAGGATTCCCGTGAGGTTGAACGGATAATCAACATTCAGATGAATCCAAAATAAAGGAGGTTCATTAAAGGGATATAATTCTTTATAAAAACTCTGGTAATCTTCGGTAGTTAGTTCACTGGGCTTGCGGGTCCATGCGGGACGCGTATTATTGATTTGTTTTTCTTCGAAGAATACGGGGATGGGCAGAAAGCGGCAATATTTTTCGAGAATACCACGAATCCGGTGCTCGTCCAGAAATTCGGCAGAATCATCAGCTGATAAACAGAACTACATCCGTACCCCTCTCAGTTTTGGGATCTTCCACAAGTGTATATTCCGGGCTCCCGTCGCATTCCCATCTGACGGCCGGCTGATCGTCTTTATAGGATTTCGTAATAACTTCTACCTTACTGCTTACCATGAAGGCAGAATAGAAGCCAAGGCCAAATTTGCCAATAATGGCATTTTCGTTCTGTCCTTTATATTTATTTACAAATTCTTCTGCCCCTGAGAGAGCTACCTGGTTGAGATATTTATCCACTTCCTCTGCCGTCATTCCGATACCGTGGTCGGAAATAGTAAGGGTTTTGGCCTCTTTATCCAGTTTCACTGTTATGGGCAACTCCCCGATTTCGCCTTTGGCTTCACCCACGGAAGACAGGGTCTTCAGTTTTTGCGAAGCATCTACCGCATTGCTAATCAATTCCCTAAGAAATATTTCGTGGTCACTGTAAAGGAATTTCTTGATGATGGGGAAAATATTCTCTGTCTGAACCCTGATACTTCCTTTTTCCATAACTGGCTGTTTTAGCCTTGCCGTTCAAACGAGAGTGCCATTGGTAGGGTTGCTGACAGGTTGACTGTCAATGTTGAGCGAGTTGAAGCTGACAGTTATTGACCGATGACAGATATTTATGATTGTGGACGTAACGTTTAATTAGCCAGTTTGCATCAGGTCAAATCCGTCAACTGGCCAACTTCGCTTAACGGGCAACTATTTCACTTTCGGATTTTCGCTAAAAGCACTACTTTCGCAGCCCAATTATTTATTTTAAAACAAAAACAGGGAAATGAACAATTATGAATTGATGGTGATTTTTACCCCTGTGCTGTCTGAGGAGGACTATAAAGCCGCCCAGAACAAATTCACGGCCTTCGTTAAAGAAAACGGCGGCAAAGTGGTGCACGACAATCCCTGGGGTCTTAAATCACTGGCGTATCCCATCCAGAAAAAAACCACTGGTTTATACTGGGTAATGGAATATAGTGCGCCATCCGACTTCAATGAGAAACTGAAAATTCAGATTCTCCGCGATGAAACCGTGTTACGTTTCATGGCTACCAAACTCGATAAATACGCCGTCGAGTACAATGCCAGAAAGAAAAGTGGTGTAGCTACAGGAACAGAAAAAGCGGAGGCATAATACATGGCAAAGACCAACGAGATCAAATACCTGACCGCGATCAAGACCCAGCAAAGGGCCAAAAAATTCTGCCGTTTCAAAAAATACCATATCCGTTATGTGGATTATAAGGACGGTGAATTCCTGAAAAAATTTCTGAATGAACAGGGTAAGATGCTTCCGCGTCGTATTACGGGCAATTCGCTGAAATATCAGCGCAAGGTTGCCGATGCGATCAAGAAAGCCAGACAAATGGCGATTCTGCCTTACGTAACAGATTTATTTAAGTAATACCGCTCTCCCGTCTGAGCGGGCGGGAAACCAAATAATTAAAAATGGAAATCATTTTGATTCAGGACGTGGATAATCTAGGCGCCGCCCATGAAAAGGTGAGCGTAAAAAATGGTTATGCACGGAACTTCCTGATTCCGCAAAAAAAGGCTATTGAAGCCAGTCCGTCCAACCTGAAACAGCTGGATGAGAAAATGAAGCAGCAGAAAAAGAAAGAAGAAAAACTGCTGGCTGAAGTTAATAAGGTTATCGAAGTGCTGAAAGCTTCCCCTTTGAAAATCGGTGCAAAAACCGGAACCAGCGGAAAGATCTTTGGAAGTGTTACCTCTGTGCAACTGGCCCGCGCTATTCGCGACCAGAAGGGTTACGAGATCGACCGCCGTCGTATCCATATTCTTTCAGAAGTGAAAGAACTGGGAACATACAAAGCAAAAGTTGATTTTGGCCATGGCAATGAAACAGAAGTCGAATTCGAAGTAAGCGCCGAATAAATATCCTTTAGATAATTTAAATCCCGTCCCGCCTTACGCGGGACGGGATTTTTTATTGGTAACCCGGTCATCTTACGGCCTCATCCGGGCTCACAAAATTTTCCTGAGTTATAAAAATTCATATCTTTACAATCGCTCTGTAATTCTGGTTATAAGCTGTGCTGGTGCATTTCTTTTGATAGTACCATCGTTCATCGTAGCTATGAAGTTTAGAGTTGTTTTATTCATTTTTTAATTTTAGCACAATGAACATTTATGTAGGCAACCTCTCCTGGCAAATGACCGATGAGGATCTCAGAAACCTTTTTGAACAACACGGTGCTGTTGGTTCTGCAAAAATCGTTAAAGACAAAGTTTCAGGCCGCAGCAAAGGCTTTGGTTTTGTTGAAATGGAAAACGATGCGGAAGCACAGGCAGCCATTACGGCGCTTTATGATTCTGAAGTGATGGGCCGTAAGATCATCGTTAATGAATCCCAGCCTAAACAGCAGGGCGGTGGTGGCGGTGGCTTCAAGAAGAGAAGTTTCGGTGGCGGCAGCGGTGGTGGCGGAGGTTACAAAAAGGGAGGCTTCAATCGCGGAAACGGCGGTGGCGGCGGCTTTGACAGAGATTATTAATCTTCACTCCAGATAATTTTTTTGAAATCCTTCCCGCCGTAGCGGGAGGGATTTTTTTTGAAAATTTGATCATGACAAAAAATGTCAGTTTTTCTTTAGTTGTTTGTATCCTGCCTCTTTTTATTTTTTTGATGGCATGTCACAATCAGGAAGTAAAGAAACCCGGGGTGATTGTGAAAACTGATTCTCTTTCAAAACGGGACGCCTTTCTTAAAGGTGCATTTAGTGATCAGCGTATCCTTCATCTTGATACCAGCCATATCAGAAAAATTCTCCGTGATTTCCCGCTGCTTGGAAAATATGCTTCCGATGTTCAGCAATTTTACAGTTACCGGAATAACAGCTATGCATGGTATGAAACATCCGGTCTTATAGAAGAGGCCGCACATTTGTATACACATCTTAATAATTTGCACGACGAGGGTATCCTCGAACAGGCTCCGTATATAAAAAATCTTGATAGTCTTATCAACGATCCGGCGGTTACAACCAAACCCGATTCCGTCCTGGAAATACTGCTGACGGCCGAATATCTTTTTTATGCAGACAGGGTATGGAATGGAATTTCCGAAAACCAGACCTCAAAACTGGAATGGTATATTCCCCGGAAAAAACTTGATCTGCCCTACATTACTGATTCCCTGATCAGGGATACTTCCGCGACGTTGTTTTCTGATAATTACAGTAATCAGCAATACGACCTGCTGAAAACTTCATTGAAAAAGTACAGGCAACTGGAAATGTCGGCGGACTGGAAACCAATAGATATCAAAAACAAATTTAAATTAAATGATCATTCCCCTGATATCGCTGTCATCAGAAAGAGGTTATATGAATTGGGTGATCTTGATCAAGACTCCGGCAGTGATATATTTGATGATAGTCTGCAGAGCGCCATCAAATCATTTCAAATCCGATATGGAATGAAGGAGGACGGGATTGCCGGTACCACGTTTTTAAAATATCTGAATACACCGATACAGGAATATATCCGGAAAATTATAATTAACATGGAGCGTGCACGATGGGTACCTCTTGATTTAAAAAGTCATTACATCCTGATTAATATTCCATCATTCAAGCTTTATGCCTATGATAAAAATAAATTAGACTTTTCTATGAATGTTGTAGTTGGCAAATATGTTCACAAGACCGTTTTATTTTCCGGCGATATAAAGTACATCGTATTCAGTCCGTATTGGGACGTGCCAGCTTCCATATTGAAGAATGAAATTTTACCCGGCATCCAAAAAGATCCGAATTACTTAAAACGAAATAATATGGAATGGGTAGGAAACCGCGTAAGACAGAAGCCAGGTCCAAAGAATTCACTGGGTCTGGTAAAATTCTTATTCCCCAATTCCTATAATATTTACCTGCACGATACACCTGCAAAAAGTCTTTTTCAGGAATCCACCCGCGCTTTCAGTCATGGTTGTATACGCCTGGGAGAGCCCGAAAAATTAGCCAATTATCTTTTAAAGAATAATCCCGACTGGACGCCGCAGAAAATTAATGCGGCCATGCATAGAGGCGTTGAGAAATATGTTACACTGAAGAATCCGGTGCCGGTTTATATCGGATATATGACTGCATTCGTTGACAGCGACGGCAGGATCAACTTCAGGGATGATATTTATAAAAGAGATGAGGCGTTGGAGAAGATGATCATTAAATAGTTATGGGTTATGGGTTATGGGTTATGAGATTATGGGTTATGAATTTAAGCTTAACGACAATCACTCATATCATCCATAACCCAACTACTCTAATCCAAAAAGTTTCATATTAAGTTTCTGTAGTGTAAGATTTTTATATGAAGAAGGAATAAGCACCGACACATTGTGTTTGCTCCCGCCATAACTTACCATCCGCACGGGAATATTGGAAAGACCTTCGAACAACCTGTTCAATACATCTTTGGTTTCGACGATTTCATTACCCACGATGGATACGATGGTCTGGTCCTGTTGCACTTCTGTAATTCCAAATGGTTCCAGTTCCCGGAGAATATGGTGCAGCTGACTTCCATTATCAATCGTCACGGATACGGCCACTTCAGAAGTGGTAACCATATCTATCGGTGTTTTATATTTTTCGAATACTTCAAATACTTTCCTTAGAAATCCATAGGCAAGCAGCATACGACTGCTCTTGATATTAATGGCGATGATACCGTCTTTTGCGGCAATTGCTTTTACACCCGACACAGATGCATTTTTCTGGATCACTGTACCCGGAGCCGAAGGCGCCATGGTATTGAGAAGTCTTACCGGCACATTTTGTTGCTGCGTGGGCCAGATGCATGTAGGATGCAGAATTTTGGCGCCGAAATAAGCCAGTTCGGCGGCTTCATCAAAACTCAGTACTTCAATAGGGATCGTTTTCTTAACGATTCGCGGATCATTATTATGCATGCCATCGATATCGGTCCATATTTCACAAACCGAAGCATTGATAGCAGCCGCAATCAGGGATGCCGTATAGTCACTGCCTCCTCTTTTCAGGTTATCCACTTCGCCTCTTGCATTGCGGCAAATATATCCCTGTGTTACGAAAAGTTTGATGTCAGGATATTTGGCCAGCAATTCTGTTAGTCTCAGGCGGATCTTGTCAAGCTGCGGTTCATCCTCTTCATCAATCTGCATATATTCCAGGGCCGGCAACAGCACGTGCCTGATACCCTGTTCTTCCAGATAAACACTGAATAATTTTGTTGAGAGTAATTCACCCTGTGCGAGAATATCTTTATTCAAAGCCTCGCTAAAGGAAATACGCAGGATGATGCGCAGGAATTCAAAATGTTCGCGAATGATAGAGACAGCCAGTTCGCGTGCTTTTTCTGTTTTCAGCAATTGTTCCACAAATGAATGATAATGACTGCTGAGTTTATCTATCAGTTCACCGGCTTTCTCTCTTTCGAAACGGGCAGCAGACTGACCAATTTCCACGAGGGCATTGGTAGTCCCGCTCAATGCGCTTAATACGACGATCTTATTTTCCGGATCTGCGGTGATAAGTTTTGCCACCTCATGCATGCGCTCCGGTTTACCTACCGAAGTGCCTCCGAATTTCATAACTTTCATGCGATCCATTTTTGGGATCGCAAATATACAAACGAAAACGCCACCGTGGTTCTTAACCGCAGTGGCGCCTTTTTATAAGTTTGTTTTTATTTCTTTATGATCTTCTGATTATACAGGTTGTTATTTACCATTACCTGGATGATGTAAATTCCTTTCGGAAGATTTCCAAGCTGATCAACCATAATACTGTTGTTTCCGTTTGTTATTGTGAATGACCTGGTCAGAATCTGTCTGCCCGAATTATCAATCAGACGTAACATACCGTTGTCAGGCTTATCAGTGTATAAATTCAGTATTGCGTAGTTATCTACGGGGTTGGGATAAACTGAAAATGTATTATCCGGCTGATCCAGTTTGACAGGAATGGTTTTGCTGTAAGTATATTTTCCGTCATTGTCTACGATACGCAGACGGTAATAAACAATATTCCCATTGATATTAAAAAGCTGGTCATTGACACTGTAAGAATGGGTCTGATCCAGGTTATTGCTTGCATCTACCTGGTGCAACACCAATAAAATTTGAACCATCCGAACTTCTTTCCACTTCATAATAAGCCGCATTGATTTCATTTGTTGTTGTCCATGCAACTTTCACATTATTGGCAGATGTATAGCTCGCACTGAAATTCAGTAAGGTTACCGGAAGTACAGTTGATTGACAGATCTGCATATTTGGAGGCAGCTGGGCAAAAGGGAATGTTTGCGTAAGTACTCCAGGAAATCCATCTCCGGCTCCATAATTATCTGTTCCTGAAGTACCGATACTTATTCCAGCTACACCCTGTGTTACAGATGAAGCCACATTCAAGGCAGCATTAGAATAAATTACACCACCACCACCACCACCACCCGGACCATGTTGGGTTGCGCCCACACCAGAGGGATTATTACTTCCACCATTTCCTCCATTTGCTGTTGCTGTAATTCCAGCCTGTCCGCTGTTTGCAAAAATCAATATACTACCACCGGCTCCACCACCACCAGATCCATCGATCTGGTACAGTACTGTTACCAGTGGCTCCATTTGCATTAATAGTTCCGGAATTTATTATTGTAGATGAATTAATAATGACTATTCCACCACCGGTTGCACCACCACTGGCAGCTCCACCGCCTGGTATACCAGTAGCATTATTAGTTGTACCGGCTCCACCACCACCACCCATGATAAGTCTGGCTGGGACTATAATAAGTTGTTACAGGATAAGTTGGTGCCGCACCATATGTTTGTAATGGTGTACCACCATGTCCACCACTTAAGCCGAACGAAAACCAACCATTACCACCAAGACCTCCTACACCACCGTTTCCACCACCACCGCCACCCGCATTTTGATCGTTGATTCGCAGGACGACTATCTGATGCACCACCTCCGGCATTACCAGGCCGCCACGTGCATAACTTCCACTTGGATATCCTTCATTTGCTGCACCATTATCAACAAGCGCATTATTTACTGTAAATATAACGTGGTGTTCCCGCAACTCCTTCACCTTTACTTCCATGAGCGTTAATAGTTGAAAGACTATAATAATCGGTCTTGTTCGTACCGGCTGCACCACTAAGTGCGCGGCCACCACCTCCACGAAAACCCGCTGCCTGATGCATTTACAGTTTTACCATTAAAGTCTATCTGATTTACGGCACTTATTACCGTTACCCCACCTGTTGAACCGTTCCATTGAGGAGTTGTAATAGTAGCTCCTAGTTGTATATTAAAATGAGGTGATACCCGGATTACCTGATATGTGTACTGACCAGTTGCACCAAATGGCTGCATACTGATAGTTGTAAGTAAGTCCCGCTGCAAGATTTAATACACCTCCTCCAATTGGAACCGCATTGGTTGCGACAGCAAATTCCATATATCCCGCAATAAGATTGGTGTGAAGTCATTCCTGTACCCACATTGCATTACCTCCATATGTCGCAAGGTTTTTAGTTGCTGGCACAAATATTTGTGCACCCTGCATCTGAATAACTAAAATGATATCACCTGCAGCAATAGGGGTATTTCCAAAATTTGCACCTGAACCAATAGCTCCTAAGGTAATAGAAGTGGCACCGGCAGCAACAGCAGCCTGTGTACCCGGATAATAAGTATTTTCATTGTTCATCAGTACGGTAGTACCGGATGTGGGACAATTCTGAGCCTGCAGCACAATTCCATTAAGAATGAATAAGGTGGCCAGTATAACGGCCTTAATTCCACGCAGCTGCATAGTTCCCTTGCCGGAAGCCGGTATCGCCTGGGCGATCGCCTCCTTTATGTTTTTACTGTAAGTTACTACAGCGTTTAGGTAAACTTTTTTCATAGACACGGTTTTTGACACACCTAAGGGGTTTCAATTGGCATACCAATTCAGAAAACCATGATTTTGAAGGGATTATCCTAATCTTAATCGAAAGGTATTTTCCCATTTAGAGAGTGTCATTCCTATATTGGATTCCTTCACCATATACGTCTGGCAGAAGTAAGTGTATAAACTTAGTTAAAGCTGGTATTATTGCGTTTTTGGGAAATATTCGTTATTGTCCCGGAGGCGATATTTTGAAGCGATCTGCTAAATATCCGAGGTCATCGACGACCGTATTCATGAGGGGTATTCCATTTTTTATGCGCTCCGATTCCATCGTTCTCTCAGGATCGCCAGGCACCATCACCTGTTTAAAATCCCGACCTGGTTTGGCATTTCTGAACCGTTTAAGCCACTGGTCCATATCTTTTTTAAAATCCGATGATTTCCGAAATCCGTCTATCCGCATGGCCCCGAAGAAATGCCCTATACCTTTTCCCGGCATATTTTCGGGAATGGGGATAAAGGCAGGAAAAGGAGGAACCCATGGGCCATAATTGGCACCACTTAGTACACCCGAAAAAATGTCCACGATAGCACCCAGTGCATATCCCTTATGACTTCCATGTTCCCGGTCGCCCCCCAGTGGCAACAATGCACCACCTGCTTTCAATTCGTGTGGATTGGTAGAAATCTTTCCATCCTTATCCTGTATCCAGCCGGAAGGCGCTTCCTGGTTTTTCCTTTGCAGGATTTCCAGCTTCCCATTCGCCGCTGTCGTTGTTGCCAGGTCCGCTACAAATGGTGGTTCCTTTCCGGCAGGTACTGCCACACATATAGGATTCGTTCCCAAAAGTCTTTCAATAGAAAATGTCGGCGCAACCAACGCACTGGCATTTGTCATCACCATGCCGATCATATCTTCATCCAATGCCTTCATTGCGTGATGCGCGGCAATTCCAAAATGATTGGAGTTTCTGACTGCGATCCAACCGCTTCCAACATTTTTTGCTTTACTGATCGCAAGATCCATTGCAAAGGGTGCAACTACCAGTCCGAGGCCGCTATCACCATCGACCACACCAGTCGACGGAGTTTCGTGTACCAATTTGATTTCGGGCCGGGCGTTCGCGCGACCAGCTTCCCACAAACGCACATACCCCTGCAGTCGGGCAATTCCATGTGAATCTATGCCACGCAGATCAGCCCTTAACAACCCCGTTGAAGCCAGCGAAGCATGTTCGTCGCTGCAACCCATGGCTGTAAAAATATTTTTGGTAAACTGTAACAGACGAACATAATCAAAAACCTTTTCCATGCATCTTTATAATAATTTGTCTGTAAGCTTCATGTTGACGGGATCCCAATGGATAATTTTATTTTGAAAATAACTTTCGTTCGCAGCAAGGCAGGGTGCAGCTGCACGGAAACCAAATACAGGATCTTCTATAACAGGTGTCCCGTTCCGTACTCCTTCAAAGAAATGTCCGAAATGTTCAACATCAGAATTAAAATTGTCCGGTGCGCGAAAAACAGTATCAGGTTCTGTCTGATCTCTCTGATCGGCAGCGGACCATTTCTCATTATAGGCTTTCAGTAATTCATCCTGCATTTTTTTCGGATAAGTATCGAGCGCGTCCCAGCCACCAATGCCCGGAGCCTTCGACATTTTATGATGACGGATTGTATAGCCGTCTCCTTCAAGCGTCAGTACGCCTTCTGATCCGATAAACTGGGTTCCTCCGGATTCACTGTTCCCGCTGATGAAATCAACCCGCAGCATTACCTGGAATTCCGGATGTTCTGCCGTTTTAGGATATTGCATAACCCCTGCCATTACATCAGGAACATCACGCCCGTCCTGCCAGTAGCAGGTTTGTCCGGAAGCATATATTTTATCCGGTCCTTTTGAATTCGCAATCACATTGATTCCTGTAAGCAGATGTACAAAAAGATCACCCGCTACACCGGTTCCGAATGCCCGGTAATTTCTCCACCAGAAAAACTTTTTCGGATCATAAGGTTCATCCTTCATTCCTGATATATATCGTTTCCAGTCAACGGTCGACGCTGATGCATCCGTTGGCATTGTATATTCCCAGGCACCGAGGGCACTCTGCCTGTCGAAATTGGCTACTACCATGGCCAACTGACCAATGGCACCATTTTTTATTGCTTCGCGGGCTTTAAGAACACCAAGACTGCTTGCACGCTGACTGCCGATCTGCATGGTCTTATTGCTTTTCTTCCAGGCATCAATCACACCAAGGCCCTCGCTGATCTCATGCACCATTGGCTTTTCACAGTACACCGCCTTACCCGCTTTCAGGGCATCGATCGAAATTCTTGCGTGCCATAAATCAGCCGTCGCAATTATGACGGCATCAATATCTTTTCTGTTGAGAATTTCTTTATAGTCGGTCGTTACCTGGATATTATTTCCATATAATTCCTTCGCCCTTGCCAGCCTTCCGTTGTACAGATCGGCCACGGCAACGAGTTCGGTACCTGGAATTTTCAATGCTGTATTTGTGTCATTATATCCCATAATGCCCATCCCGATCGTAGCAATCCGGATTTTATCATTGGGTGAAATTTTTCTGGAATAACTATCCACCCTGTTCTGCCATTGATCTGCAAATGCCAGTGTTGAATTAGCGGCTGCCAGTGCAAGGGCAGTACCGCTCATCTGTTGTATAAAATGACGACGTGAAGAAGAACTTTTCATTTAGTCTGATTTTAAAATGAGCAAGGAAGTTAAGGCATAAAAAAATGTCCCCCGCCAATGGCGGGGGACATTTTCTTTACCGGAATAATTAAAAAGGAAGATCGTCGACAGGGGCGGTCATTTCGCCGGCCGCGGGAACACTTGAAATACTACCGGCGGAACCGGAATTATAACTTTCATTTCCTCCTGCTTCATTACTGTTACGGCTTCCGAGCAATTGAACTGTCAGTACCCGGAGGGTCAGGGACACACCCTGCGTGCCATCTGTTTTCTGGTATGTGCGCAGATCAGGTGTGCCTTCAACATATACCTGTGTTCCTTTTTTCAGATATGGAGCAATGGCGGTTCTGTCGGTCCAGTAAGCACAATCCACCCACACCGTTTTCTCTTTCTGGTTTCCCTGTGCATCCCGGAATTTCTCCGTGTGCGCCACATTGAAATTGATCACATTTTTACCGTTCACAAGATTGGTCACGCAATCTTTTCCCAGATTTCCGATGACTTGCATTTTGATCATAACTTAAAATTTAGCTGCGTACTTAATGTTGTTAAAAGAGCAATTTACAGGTTTTGAGGAGCCCGTAAAATACTATTTTCCGGGAATAAGTATCTTTGCGGCTATGAGCAGAAAAGGCAAAGTACTTGTGGCCATGAGCGGAGGTATTGACAGTACCATTACCGCCCTTATGCTTCAGGATCAGGGTTATGAAGTTATTGGCATAACAATGAAGACCTGGGACTATGCCACCTCTGGTTCGTCCAAAAAAGAAACCGGGTGCTGTAACCTCGACAGCTTTAATGATGCCCGTATGGCAGCCGTTCAGCACGGGTTTCCTCATTTTGTGCTGGATATCCGGGATGAATTTGGAACAGCCGTCATCGACAATTTCGTGGAAGAATATCTTGCGGGTCGTACACCCAATCCATGTGTCATGTGCAATACCCATATTAAGTGGAGGGCTCTGCTGAAAAGAGCCGATGCACTCGACTGTGAGTTTATTGCTACAGGCCACTATGCATTTATTCATCAGCACGAAAACGGACGCTATTTTCTAAGCAAAGGTGTGGATGAACTAAAGGACCAGAGTTATGTTCTGTGGGGACTTCAGCAGGATCTGCTAAGCCGCACTTTGCTTCCGCTGGGGAAATATAAAAAACCCGAGATCCGCCAGATGGCGATTGATTACGGGTACCATGAACTGGCTAAGAAAAGCGAGAGTTATGAAATTTGTTTTGTGCCGGATAATGATTATCGCGGATTCCTGAAAAAGAAAATACCCGGACTTGAATCATCAGTGGAAGGAGGTCATTTTGTAGATGCCGGAGGGAATATTATCGGTAATCATCGTGGATATCCTTTTTATACTATTGGTCAGCGCAAAGGCCTGGACATTGCATTTGGAAAACCTGTTTATGTTACCGCCATTAACCCTGAGAATAATACAGTTGTGCTGGGAGATGAAAAAGATCTGGCAGGCAATTCACTTATGGTATCAGGTATTAATCTGCAGAAGTATGAAACGATTACGGACGGAATGGAAGTCCTGACAAAAATCCGGTATAAAGATAAGGGAGCACTGAGTAATATTTATACAGAAGGCAACCAGCTCCGCGTACATTTTTATGAACCTGTGAAAAGTATCGCACCCGGACAGAGCGCTGTTTTTTATGAAGGAGATGATGTTATCGGAGGCGGAATTATCAGCGCAAAGCTGATCTGAGTTATGGGTTATGAGTTATGGGTGATGGGTTATGAAGCATTTCGTTTAACTCATATCTCATAACTCATAACCGTAATTAACGTCCACGATGAAACAACACCACTATCACATCAATCTCCAATGGACAGGTAATACTGGGAAGGGTACTGAAACTTATCGCGGATATGAAAGATCACACAGTATTTCTGTTGAAGGGAAACCCACTATTCATGCTTCTTCAGATCCGTCATTCCGGGGCGACAAATTAAAATACAATCCAGAGGAAATGTTCCTCGCATCCCTCTCCTCCTGTCATATGCTTTGGTTTTTACATTTCTGTTCAGCTGCAACTGTTGTCGTATTGGAATATGAGGATGATGCGACAGCAACTATGGAGGAGTCAGCAGATGGAAACGGAAAATTCACGGAAGTAGTTCTTCATCCCCGGGTTAAGGTAAAGGAAGAATGGATGATGGAGAAATTGCATGAACTTCACGATAAGGCCCATCATTTTTGTTTCATCGCCAACTCTGTTAATTTTCCGGTACGTCATGAAGCTATCACCAATTAAGTTGTTTGCCGGCCTTCGCGGAAGAAATAAGGTTTGCCTTTGCTATTGACTTCTTTTTCGTGCTAGCTGTTTTATTGAGATAAAAATTTCACTTCCCGGTAAATTTTACCAAATTCAAGCTTAATTGTCATTTTGGTTTTTAGTGCTTCCAACACACGAAAAAAAGTATCCATTCGTATCGATTTCAGGTTATTTTCAATTTTGGAGATATTACTTTTATTCACATTAAGCATTTGTGCCAGTTCTTCCTGTGTCAGATTTTGTTTTTCCCTGATCTGTTTGATAATTTCTCCTATTAATTCTTCCCTAAAAGCAGCTTCGTATGCTTCCCTTTTTGCCTTTCCTTTTTTACCATAGTACTTATTTTCAAGCGTCTCAAACGAAGCGAGTCTGAGTGAGGTCTTCTTTTTTTGCTGCTTGATCTTCATGATCGAAAATTTCTAAATAGTAATCCTATCAATTGATTTGACTGAAATAACGAGTCTTTAGTTGTTCTGCGTGTTCAATTTCGCCTTTTGGTGTTTTAGCCGTTGTCTTTGCCAGTCCATGAGTACAAATAATTAGCGTTTGCTGCCTGTCTCTTTTATCCCAAAAGGCAAAAAAACGGATATACTGCCTGTTGAATAATGTTCGAAATTCCCATATATCATTTGTTCATGGCATTTTCTGAAACCATTCTCCCGTCAAACCCGTCAGGGTTTTCCTGATATTAAAGAAAACTTTCTCCCGCGTTTTTTCATCCATACCATGAATAAATTCCGTCGCTTCAGGTAAAAATCTTACGGCTAACTCCATTAATACATTCTTTACGAAGATAATCAAATAATTAAAAAGTTGTATTATTAGGCAACAGACATTTTATCATTCAGCTGATTTGTTTCAAAGGCCATATCGTGAAATCTGTGTGGAAATGTATACAGGAAAATGATTTTCATCTATACCCGGTTAGTAGATTTAAAAAAGACCGCCCCTGTTGAAAACAGGAACGGTCTTTTGTGGAGAACTTCCTCATCGTATACTATAAGGTTATTTCCATGGATCCGGTGTTACCCGGGAGATCAGTGGCCGTGGCGCTGATTACAGAACCCGTTACAGCCGCATTGTTCTGCGTTACCGTATAGTTCCATAAACTCCTTTTGATCGGATCAAGCACCGCATTGCCCTGCTCAAGTAAAACACCTGCAGCGGAATGAATACTTACCTGTACCGAAGCTACGCGAAAATCGTCTTTGGCAGTGACGACAATCACAGAGCCTGTTGTACCCTTATAATTTGTCGCATCAATTTTCCTTACCACGGGTGGTTTAAGAAAATCACGCACAGCCAAATTAAAAGCGGTTTGTCCGGGACTAAGTTTTTTTACATACTCCGCTTTCAGGTCCGCTGAGTTCAAAACGCCATTGGCGTAAGCAGCAGCATCAGAAAACAATTCACGTTTCTGCGCCTGTTTCTCCGTAGGCACCGCGTCTTTGTTGACAGTGGGCATACGTGCGATCGTGGTATTGTTACCACGTTTTTTGTAAACAAATTGTTTGCCTACATTTCCCCTTGCTCCTCTCACGAGCAGGTTTTCATTGACATTGGCCATTTTAAATGGTTTTTAAATTGTTATAAGATATTGTTTCCTGTTCATCATTACTTCGGAAGAAAGTTTCGCGGGTTGCGCCTCCCGATACGCTTGCACAATGCTTCCTTGTTTTTGATGTACGACGTAAAAATATATTCTGAATAATCCTTTTAAAAGAAAAATGAAGGGACAGGCAAACGCTGTGGGGCGGAGTATTACAAACCCTGGGGTGAATGGTCTTTCAGGAGTCGGCTTAAAATTTCTCAGATCCTGTTGTCGGTCTTCGGCCAACCTTCGGACATCCTTCGGTCAAACAGGGTATTCTCCCTATGATGGGTGAAGAATCGGGCGAAGATGACCGAACAAATACACCGTGAAATCCAAACCAGTATATTTGAATAAATGATTTCAGATTAAACCCTAAAACGACACATATGATCAAACAGTATATCTTTTTCAGGCATAAGGGCGCATTAAAAAAATTAGATATTGATGAAATCGTCCTTATGGAAGCCGCTGACAATTATATCAAAATAATTGGAATGGAGAATTTTTTCACGGTACGCATATCCCTGGAAGCTGCCCTAAAACGTTTACCATCGAAGAAGTTTATCAGGGTACACAGGTCATATGTTGTTTCATTGGATTATATTGAGTCGATAGATAAAGGATACGTTTTGCTTGGTGATAAAGAAAGTTCGATACCAGTTTCCAGACAGTATTATCAGAAACTTTCCAGGCAACTTGTTATTCTCGATGCGGAAACCTCTTCAACAAAAAAACGAAACCAGGCTGTTAAAACACTTCTTCATTGAATCTGTGCGGCTGGAGAATTCTCTTTCGCCGTCTATGCTGAGGCTGGATGGTGGACGAAGAAAAATGGCCAATGGCTCCCGCCTTTTGCGGGATCGGCCATCGACCTCTCGGGTTTAAGGGTACTTCTTTGAGTTATGGGTTATGAGATATGGGTCATGGGTTGCGTTATGCGTTAAGCGTTAGGCGTTAAGCGTTAAGCGTTAAAAAGTGGATTAACTAACCAGTTATAGACCTGGCTTCCAACGTTTAAAAGTGGATTTGAACTGGCTTTGGGAGTTTTCCCAACATATTCAGATCCTTCCACTCTGACTTTAACAGCAACCACGTTGTTTTTTTCAAAAGAACCTGACAGTTGCATCTTAAGTTTGGCGCAGGTCAGCTCTTCAAGAGACCATATAATAGTAGCAACTCCGGTTATTTTAAGAAAGAAATCTTTCCCTTTTTTAAAGAAGTCCAGCTTGGCCGGCATTTCTTTAGAAAATGATTCGACAATCTGCGTAGGTTTTGGAATAATGAACCAGATATTTCCTTCTCCGTCCACTTCAGTAATCCGTGCTATATGCGTTGGCAAATTGACCAGCGCATTTGATTCAGACATAAATAATGCATTTTCCAGTTCTTTTATCTTTTCACTTAAAAATGCTAATGGTATATCCTGTATCATGATTGGTAAGTTTGCCAGAATATTTCAATCGCCATACCAAAACGGCAGGATCTGAAACTGAATGTTTTGCAAAATGGCAGACGTTTTTTTCTTCCGAATTTGGGATAATTTTTCCTGAAAAGACCCTTTCAGAATAATGACAGGATAAAAGTATCTGTATAAGTCTTTTATGAATGCCACAATGTTTTCTGCCGTAAAAATTCATTTCGGTTGTGCATCGTAGTTAGTACGACTGATTTCATTCCGGCGCTGTTCGCGGCTTCCACTCCTTTTGGCGCATCTTCGAATACCAGGCAATCGGAAGGATTCACATTTAATAAATCCGCTGCTTTTAAAAAAGTTTCCGGATGCGGTTTGCTGATCCCCACATCTTCAGCGCTCACAATGGCGCTGAAATATTTTCCTATCTGCAGATTGTCCAGTACGAAATCAATATTAAATGGAATGGCCGCCGAACCTATTGCCATCGGAATTCTATTCTTCAAAGGCTTTATCAAGGAGGTCTTTGAGTCCATTTATCAATTTGAGATGGGGCAGATAGGCTTTTTGATATCTTTTTTCTTTTTCGAGTGACCAGAATTCCATTTCATCGTCAGTAAATTTGCCTTCGCCAAAAACACGAACAAGCAGTTCCGAATTCTTACCATACATCTGGCTTCTTACCTGTTCCCTGCTGAGTTTTGCGTTCAGATCTTTATTGAGAATTTCGGTCCACGCATTCAGATGAAATTCCATATCATCAATCATAGTACCGTTAAGATCAAAAATTAGTGCGCCTGGAAAAGTTTGCATAGTCGTCTTTAAAAGAGCAATGCCACCGTCAGAGTTATCTCCGGAACAGTGGCATGCAGGAATCGTGATTATCAGATTATTTTATTGCTTTTCGAGTTTAACGGTTTGACTATATGTATCCCCCTGGATGCGCAGAATATACATACCGCTGCTACTTGTGGAAGGTTGAAGATTCACAAAATTATCACCCGATTGAGCCTGGTATGACTTGGCTACATAAGATTTACCCAGCATATCCGTAACAGTCAGCTGCAAATTCTGTGGCCTTGATACATTTATTTTCAGACGGATCTGGTCGCTGAAGGGATTACTGTAAATAACCAGCGCTGTATTGGTTTGATCTGTTGTAACCGGAATGGTTTTGCTGTAAGTGAATTTACCATCCAGGTCCACCATTTTCAAACGGTAATAACCGGTCCCGTTGATGGGTGATTTATCAGTCAGGAAATAATTGGTTGTGGTAGAAGAAAATCCCTTTGCTTTTACTGTACCAATACTTGTCCAAGTCAACCTGGTCACCACTTCTTTCCACATCATAATAATTTGAATTCTGTTCCTGTGATGTCGCCCAGCTGACTTTCACAGAACCATCATCATTTTTCGTTGCCAGAAACAACACTAACTGAACTGGTAGAGTAATAGACTGTGTAAATATTAACCCATAGGTCGCATCGAGTGTTGTTGTTGCCGGTCCAAATACTAATCCGTCTCCACAGGTATTAGGAGAACCTACAACAGGTGGAGCACAGTTTATTATATAGTGGCTAACTCCGGGTGAAGGATGATATTGATTGGTTGAAGAACCAAGTCCACCCTGATCCAGTGTCCAGGTATAATCATAACCATGTATATCGGGAGGAATTATCGCAAAAAGTCCGGGGCTTTTGAAATCCAGGATTATTAATATCATCGTGTGGTCCGACAATAGTGCTGGCGCCTACATTGATCGCATCTACTGTTGTAAGGTTATTCGCCAATACAACAGAAGAAGTGCCGTTCAGGTCCACCTGGTCATTCAGTTTAATATACTCCATTGAAACCGGATCATTTCCAATTGTTACAGTCGTATTAAAAAGTTGTAGATAAGTATTGATAGTAAGAGTTGTCGCTCCGTAAACGTTTATAGTACTAGACAAGGCACCTGTAAAATTAATTACCACATCGTTTAAATAGGTACAAAACATGCAATTATGTGCGGGATCGGAACTAAACCCGTTTTGCACCATCGTAACACTCGAATAAATATTAATTGTACAATTAGTGCATGGATTGGGGGGCTGGATTCCTCCTACCCAAAAACGTGCGTCATCCAAAGTATAATTTAATGGATTCGATGCAATCGAATTGTAGACTGTTTGCGGCGGTGGCTGCCCATGCGATGAAAAGGAAGCAAAAAGAAAAACCGCTGCAAAAATCGGAATGTAAAATTTTTTCATAATCTATAATTATTCAGTTCGTCGGTGATGCACAGAAAACTTTCCGGGACGATTTTATTCAAAAGGCGTCAACAGATTTGGTATCTGTTTTCGGAGGGACGATCAGGCCTTTAAATGGATGGGATTTTGAAATCGGGGGATTTCTAAGGATATGTAACAAAAATAAGATTCTCCAATCAATTAAAAGCGAAGAGAATGGAATTTTATCTACATTTTTCTGTCTTACTTCCCGGCATCAAAAAAATTGCCAGTTCTTACCGTAAATAAATAAGGTGAAGATCGTAATAATCCTAAGTGTTTTCTCTTAATAACAGAGTCGACGCCGGAACAGGTGTGCAGAATTTGTGATTACCAGATTATTCTATTGCTTTTCGAGTTTAACCGTTTTATCATAACTGTCTCCCTCTATTCGCAGAATATACATTCCGCTGCTTGCCTATGGGTGGCTGCAGGTTCACAAAATTATCCCCGCTTTGTGCCTGGTAAGACTGGGAAAGATAGGTTTCACCCAGCATATTGGTGACCGTTAGAATCAAATTCTGTGGCCTTGATACATTTATTTTCAGCCTGATCTCGTCACTGAACGGATTGCTGTAAATGACCAGGGGCTGGTTGATATTAGCCGTAGTTACCGAAATCGCTTTACTGTACGTGAATTTATCATCCAGGTCAACCATTTTCAGCCGGTAATAACCGGTACCGTTGACGGGCGACTTGTCGTTCAGGAAATAATTGGTTGTGGTGGGCGAATTGCCTTTCGCTTTTACGGTACCGATACTTGTCCATTGCGACTGGTCACTGCTTCTTTCAACATCGTAATAGTTTGAATTCTCTTCCTGTGATGTTGCCCAGCTGATTCTGACGGTGCCATCGTCATTTTTGGTAGCAAGGAATTGAACCAGCGTAACCGGAAGAGGTGTGGACCCCGTGAAAATCACACCATACGTTAGATCCAAACCAGTCGTAGATGGTCCAAAAACTAATCCGGCGCCGCAGGTATTGGGAGACCCTCCTGTATAAGGCAGACAGTTCAAACCATAATAAGCATTTCCATTTGGTAAATATGGTGCAGTCGACTTACCGAGTCCGCTTGCATCCAAAGTCCAGGTATAGTCAAATCCATTCGCATCCGGTGGAATTATTGCATATAGTCCCGGGCTGGCATGGGCATTACCCATCGGAAAATCGGTATGAGGTCCTCCAATTGGTGTGACACCCATATCTGTCGCATCTACTGTTGTAAGGTTATTCGCCAGTACAATAGAAGAAGTGCCATTCAGGTCTACCTGGTCATTCAATTTAATATTTTCGGTGGAAACCGGATCGTTTCCGATAGTAATGCTGGTATTGAAAAGCTCTACGTAGGTATTAAAAGTAAGTGTGGTATTTCCATAAGCATTGATGGTGCTGTTGTTGATGACTACATCATTTAACCATATGCCATCCGAACCGCTGAAATTGATATCTACCCAATAGTTATTTGATTCAAATGTGGAAGTGGGGAATGCAGGAGCTCCGCCATAGGTGTAAACGCCATTGGGATCCGGCGTTCCATCCTGTAACGCAGTCAACACGCCATTGGTGACACCCGCTGAGGCAAAGAAAAAATGATCAGCCAGATAATTTCCGTCCGGGAAATAAACAGCAATGACATAAGTTGTACCTGCCGCGGCTGTAAAGGGAATTGCGAAATTCTGGGTCTGCCACCCACTCGCAGTTTCGCCGGTAAAAGTTACGGTCCTGATTGCGACTCCGGTATTATCATATAGAATTCCGATATGCGGTCCAGCCATACCGGGCAATTTGTAAAACCTGGCTCCGTTTATGCTACCGGCAACAGTTGCCTGAAATCTCATTCCAAGTGTAACAGGCATGTCAGGTATAACTCCGCCTGATGGTGTCTGGCTGGTAAATACCGAAGAAGCAACTGGATTCACCGCAGTACTGAATCCGCAGCATTTAACCATAGTAACATCCGAATAAATTTTTATAGTACAATTATTACAGGGATTCCCAGGTTGAATACCACCCTGCCAGAACCGGATATCGTCTAAGGTATAATGGAAAGGATTGGAAGTAATTGAATTATATACCTGCCCCCTTGATAAATCCGAAATAAGAATCAGAACCGCGGTAAAAATAGGAATGTAAAATTTTTTCATATTCGATAATTTATCAGTTCATCGGGAATACAAAGAAAAATTTCCGGTACGATTTTATTCAAAAGGCATAAGACAGATACGGTATTTTCGGAGGGACGAATCAGGCCTTCAACGGAAGTATAAGGTTTCGAAAAACAATGGCCTTGTAAAGAACGTAAGACAAAATTAAGACAATCGCCTTAACATAAGCGATCAGGACTGGATTTTACCTGCATTTTTCCACCTGTTATTAATCATCAAAACGTTTGCCAACATCACATCATTTGCAAATGATGATGAGATCATTATATCCTTCTAAGGGTTTTCCCTTAGATTTATGTACCAGACTTTCATTAAACCTGGAGACAGGCATCGAGAAAGGAACTTTTGATGGATGAAGAAAATGGGGAAGAAAGGTCCGTCATCCGCTCCGGATGCCACTGAACCATCAAAAGCCAGGATTTGTTTGCAGGATCTTTCCATTCCATGGCTTCTATAATGGAGGGCTCGCTAAATGCAGAGATTTTCAGTAATTCGCCTGGCTTATCTACCGACTGGTGATGGGCGGAATTAACTGTACCTAGTTCCTGGCCGCAAATATCATGCAGAAGGGTGCCAGGGATAACACGGATAAAATGGGTCTGATCTACCCCATTTTGTTTACCATGGGCAGCAGATTTGACCAGTCTGGGAATATCCGGAACCAGTGTTCCTTCAAGAAACACATTGATAAGCTGGAGTCCACGGCAGATTCCCAGCACAGGTTTTTTATCGGTAAACGCCTTTGCGATTACTTCATATTCAAACTGGTCCCGTTCGGGAATGATTTCTTTCAGTCCGTATTCCAGCACAAATTCCGGTTTCCCATATAATTTGGGATGAAGGTCCTCTCCTCCGCTGAAAATTACACCTGCGCAGTCGTCCAATTCTCCGGCATTCTTAAGGTGCATGCTAAGTTTTACCACCTGGAAGCCGGTTTCCGATTCGATCCAGCGGCGGTAATTCTCGAATTTGCCACAATCGGTAATTCCTATTCTTTAATTCCTGGTTCATTGATTATCGGTTATCGTATGATCGGTTGGATCGGATTATGCGATTAAACCCATACACGCATTTACGCATAGCTTTAGGCTTTATCACAAATGTAAAGTAAAGACCGATCCTTCATTTTCAACAGACTGGACCTGGATATTTCCTTTATGAAGAAGAAGAATCTGCTGGCAGAGGCTGAGCCCGATACCGCTTCCGTTTTTTCTGGTGCTGAAGAATGGAATGAAGATCCGGTCCATCAGGGCGGGCGGAATACCACATCCGTTGTCAGCCACTTTAATATTAATCTTACTGCTCCCGGCAGCCGAAAAGGCGGATAACTGTATCCGCGGTTTTGGTTTGTCTTTTACTGCTTCAATACCGTTCACCAATAAATTAATCAGCACCTGTTCCATCAGAGTTGAATCCAGTTCATAAGACAGATCAGGATTCTGCAGAATAATTTCAAGTTCCACATTTTTCTGTTCGAGAGTAGGCAGCATGAGCTGATGAAGATTCTCAAACATATCGCGGAGGTAAACTTTCTTAACTGTGGGAGCAACAATCTTATTAAGATTCCGATAGGTTTCTGCAAACTTCAAAAGACCCTCGCTCCTTCTCCTGATGGTTTCGATACCCAGTTCAAGATCCTCCACTGCTGCCGGTTGTTCCAGCATGAAATCCGTTGCTTTCTGTAAACGGCTCAGCATGGTATCGGCCAGGGAAGAAATCGGCGCCACAGAATTCATGATCTCATGGGTCATCACACTGAGTAATTTCTGCCATGCTTTTGCTTCTGTTTCATCCAAAGCTTCGTTGACATTCTGAAATGCGGCCAATTTGTAGGTTTTGTTATCTGTTTGAAAGGCCGTAGCTGATGCCAGTACTTTTACTATCCCGTTGTCTTTTGAAATGGAAAGAATTTTTCCAGCGCCAGGCTGAAGCAGGGTGATTTCCTGGTATAGATATACATCTCTTTTTTCAAGTGAATGAAGGGTCTTCAGATAAGGAATGCCCAGGATTTTTTTTAATGAATCATTCATCCATACCACATCACCACTTTGTACTTCATATGAAAGTATTCCGGTTTCTACCAGTTCCAGGATCTTCTGGAGATAGAGATACTGTGTTTCTTTCTCCCTGCTGATTACTTTAAAGGTACTGTTGATATCATTGAACCCTTTACGCATGGTTTTCAATTCTACTGGTGCATGGCTCACATCAAAATGACGGGAGAAGTCCCTGTAATGGATAGATTCAACAAACTGCTCCAGTTCATCCTGTGTTTTTCGGAAGAAGCGATAAAAGTCAGCGAACTGCCAGGCAATTACGGGAATGAGGATAATAAGATAAATATACTGAGCCTGTATCACGGTAACTGAAGCCAGGCAAAGAACCAGGAACATGAAAATAACACGGACCAGTATGCGAAGTTCGAAACGTTTAAACATGGTTGACACTTGGTGGTTGGCGGTTGACCGTTGACCGATTTGAAAAGCTTTAGGCTTTAGGCTTTTGGCTTTAGGCTTTGTTAAATATCATATTTGCTGAGGCGGCGATAAAGAGCTGTTCTGGTAAGACCCAGTTCACGCGCTGCGCGAGATATGTTACCCTGGTGCTTTTCAATCACTTTCAGGATGGTATTTTTCTCGATCGTACTAAGTGTGAAGTTACTGTCGTCTTCTTCGGCCATTTCCTTAACCGTTTCCAGTGGTGAAAAAATAATGTCTTCGGCCCGGATCTCATCTCCCTCGCACATGATTACGGCCCTTTCTATACTATATTGCAATTCCCTGACATTGCCCGGAAAATGATAAGCACGAAGTTTTTCAATTGCCTTGTTGTCCAGTTCCAGTGAACGTTTCAGATATTTTCCGGCGTACATCATGTGCAAACTCCCTGGCCAGTGGCGGAATATCATCCGGTCTCTTCCGCAGGGGTGGCATCGTTATCTCAACAGTGTTTATCCGATAGATCAGGTCTTTTCTGAACCTGGATTCATTGGCGAGTTCTGAAATGGGAAGATTAGTGGCACAAATCAGGCGAATATCGACCGGAATAAGCAGGTTGGATCCCAGTCTGGAGACCTGGCGGTTTTGTATTACCGACAGGAGTTTTGCCTGTTGCTGAAGGCTTATATTTCCGATTTCATCCAAAAACAATGTGCCACCTGAGGCCATCTCAAACCGTCCGGTGCGATCATCACGGGCATCTGTAAACGCGCCTTTTTTATGTCCGAACAATTCACTCTCAAATAAGGTTTCTGTCAGCGCACCCACGTCAACTTTCACAAATTGTTTTGTCGCCCTTCCCGATCTTTCATGAATCATGCGAGCCATGAGATCCTTGCCCGTGCCATTTTCACCCATGATCAGAATGTTCGCATCGGTGGGCGCAATTTTTTCCACCTTGCTCAATATTTCTTTCATCGGTACCGACTGGCCTATAAATGGAGTCTGACCCTGTCCGGCAGGTAAATCAGCTGATTTAACAGGTAAGGAGCCGTCTTTCTTCTGAAGAGTTTCCCGGATAGTGGTTACCAGCTTTTCATTGTGCCAGGGTTTGACTACAAAATCCACGGCACCTTCTTTAAGGGATCTTACGGCCAGGTCAATATCCCCATAGGCAGTTATCATAATCACGGATGCGTTCGCATCCCAATCCCTTATCTTGCGCAACCAATACAGACCTTCGTTGCCTGTATTGATGACACTGTTGAAATTCATATCCAGTAAAATCAGATCAAAGTGATTTTTATATAGTATGGACCGGATATTTTCGGGGTTTTTTTCAGTGAGAACCTCCGCAGCTTCTGTTTTTAGCAGCAGCCGGACGGCAGTCAGAATGTCCACATCATCATCAATAACCAGGATCCGTGCATTTTTTAAAACCATAGCAGTTTAAAATAATATTATGCGAAGATGCAACAAAACAGTGCCACAAGTTTACTATAATATAAGATGGTGACAATTAGTTTTTTAAAAGGAATCAGCCACAGAGGGCGTGTATCGAAAGCGTACAGTTCCTGTATCATAAACGACCGGGATAGGTCAGCCGGCATTTATAAATACTTGTAAATCACAATCATTAGGTTCTGGCACGTGGTTGCATTTACCCTATCCGTATTTTTTAAGTTTCAGCTATGATTTTATCACCGGGTATCTTTATACCGGGTGCTTTTATAAAAATATTTTAACAATGGTAGACAGGGTTATAAAGAAAAAGAGATGGTCAACTAAGAGACTTTTAACCATCGGTGGCATAACTGCCCTGGTTTTACTTGCTTTTGGAAGTTATTATTTCACTTCCGGCAAGAGCCGCCTGAATGTTGATCTTGACAGGATTACAATCGCCACGGTAACCAAGGGTCCTTTCCAGGAAACCATTCCCGTAAATGGGGTTGTTCTCCCCATCAACAGTATTTATCTTGACGCGACCGAAGGGGGCCGGGTAGAGCAAAAATATGTGGAAGACGGAACTTTCATGAAGGCAGGAGAACCGATTCTCAGGTTGTCTAACACAGATCTTGAACTCAGCCTGGCTAATCAGCAGACTTCGGTGTATTCCCTGCTATCAGGCATGCGACTTTCCAGCGTAACCGCCCAGCAGAATACTGTGAACAAACTGACCGCCATGGCGGATGTTGAAAGTTATTACAGGGAAGCAGAAAGGGTATATACACTGGATAAACAGCTATATGCTCAGAAAGCCATTGGTTATCAGGAATTCAAGCAGGCAGAGAACAATTATAATTATTACCTCCAGAAAAAACGTCTCTCCCAGGAAATTCTAAAACAGGATTCCGTTTCTGTAGCCCAGCAGGCGGCTCAGGATAAGCAATCATATGAAGGAGCTCAGAAAACGCTGTCCATTCTAAGCAAAAAAGTAGGTGACCTGATCGTGAGGGCGCCGGTTGACGGGCAACTGACTTCCCTTGATGCTGAAGTAGGGCAATCCAAGACTGCCGGTACCCGCCTGGGGCAGATTGACGTACTTACCGGTTTCAAAGTACGTGTCGACGTAGACGAACATTACATCTCAAGGGTATTCAACGGACTTATGGGCAAATGGACAAACGGAGATACGACTTATGACCTCAAAATATTTAAGGTGTACACCGTATCCACGGGTGGCCATTTCCAGGTGGATATGAAATTCGTTGGCCAGGCCCCCAAAGGGATACGCCGCGGTCAGACCCTTCAGATCCTGCTGGCACTGAGTGAAGAAAAAGTAGCTATTCTCGTACCGCGTGGCGGATTCTATCAGCAAACGGGTGGCAACTGGATATTTAAATTGACTGACGACGGGAAGACAGCCTTTAGGGAAGATATCCAGTTGGGCAATCAGAACCCGGAATATTATGAAGTATTGTCAGGATTGAAACCAGGAGATAAGGTCGTGACCAGCAGTTATGAAAATTACGGAACCATGCAGGAGCTCATACTTAAAAAATAATTTCTCATTCACAGTATAAAGTAAAAACAATGATAAAGATTCACGATCTGGAAAAGATCTACAGAACAGAAGAAGTTGAAACCATCGCCCTCAATAAGCTTTCATTCCAGGTGAATGAAGGTGAATTCGTAGCCGTGATGGGCCCCTCTGGTTGCGGCAAGTCAACCTTATTGAATATTCTCGGGCTGCTCGATGATCCGGATAGTGGAAGTTTTCTTTTCAACGGAATCGAAGTGGCCGGTTTCAATGAACGCAAAAGGGCCGATCTCAGAAAGAGAAATATCGGCTTCGTGTTCCAGAGTTTCAACCTCATCGATGAACTTACTGTCTTCGAAAATGTCGAACTGCCCCTGATTTATCTTGGCGTTAAAAGTGATGAAAGAAAAAAACGCGTGGAAGAAATGCTGGACAAAATGCAGATCATGCATCGCCGCAATCACTATCCGCAACAATTATCCGGCGGTCAGCAACAGAGGGTAGCCGTGGCACGTGCCGTGGTGAATAAACCAAAACTGATTCTGGCAGATGAACCTACGGGAAACCTGGATTCATCCAATGGTAACGAAGTAATGGAACTGCTCACGGATCTCAATGAACAGGGCACGACCATCATCATGGTTACGCACTCTGAGCACGATGCGCGTTACAGTCACCGGATCATCCGGATGCTGGATGGGCAAACGGTTACTGAAAACATTCTTGTTTAAAGCGTTGATTGAGATATGGGTTATGAATTATGGGTTATGAGTTTATCCTGACAATACTCACTCATAATCCATAACCCATAACCCATAACTATTTTAAGACCTATGTTAAAGAATTATTTCAAAATAGCATTCAGAAATCTCTGGCGCCACCGGGTGTTCTCCCTGATTAATATCCTGGGACTTACTGTAGGTATGACCGCATGCTTTCTTATATTTCTGTATGTCCGTTTTGAAATGAGTTACGATAATATGCACAGTAAATCCGACCGCATTTATCGTATTATCTGCGATATTAAGACACCTACGGAGACCATGAAGCCCGGCGGTCCCTCCTGGGCTGTCGGACCGCATCTGACCATGGGCGATTTTCCTCAGGTGGAAGCTTCCGTACGCATTACCGGAGATGAATTACTGGTCAGAAAAGGGAATGTCAAATTCCAGGAGACGAATTCGATCTATGCCGATTCTTCTTTCTTCCAGGTCTTTGATTTCAAACTTATAAGAGGTAATCCACATACCTGTCTGAATGAACCGCTGAATATTGTTTTCTCCGAATCTGCCGTCAAAAAATATTTTGGCAACACGGATCCCATCGGACAGACTGTCCTTTTAACAGGAGATGGATTTACGGCAAAGATTACCGGAGTGATGAAGGATATACCCGAAAATTCCACGATCAAAGCTGATATGATTGTTTCCATGAATACACTCACCCGTAAATTCAATCCGGGTCTGAATGATCAATGGGGCAATTATGGAAACACAACATATGTAATGCTCAGACCCGGAGCCAGTGCAGAAACCTTTACCAAACAGCTTCCGGCATTTCTTGAAAAAATGAACGGAACTGAAATGAAGCAGCTGAATATGTATCCAACATTGATGCTGGAAAAATTCAGGGATGTTTATCTGCGATCTACCCGGGACGACAGTAAAACGGGAAATATCAAGAACGTTTATATATTTTCCATTGTAGCTGTATTTATTTTGCTGATTGCCTGTTTCAATTTTATTAACCTGACAACAGCACGATCTTCCGAAAGGGCCAAGGAAGTAGGCATTCGGAAAGTGGTGGGTGCAGGCAGACAACAACTGACCCGACAGTTTATAGGAGAATCCGTTCTGGTTTGCCTGATAGCTTTTATTCTGACTCTGGCAACAGCAGCCTTATTGCTTCCTTCATTTAATATGCTGGCTGGTAAAACACTCAGTCCCGGCATTTTTAGTAATGGTGGTTTTATTGGAATTCTTTTTCTTGCCAGTATAGCTATTGGACTACTGGCTGGTGTATATCCCGCACTTGTTCTTTCTTCATTCAAACCGGTTTCGGTTTTGAAAGGAAGATTTTCAACAGGCACAAAGGGTATTCTGCTTCGCAAGATCCTCGTAGTTTCGCAGTTTACCATTTCCATTGCGCTGATCATTTCAACCATCGTGGTTTATTTACAAATGAATTTTATGCGCAAGCAGGATCTTGGTTTTTCTAAAGATCAGGAAATGATCATCAATTCCAACGGTGATCCGGCGAAAGACGCGTTTATGACGGCTGTCCGGGCTTTACCAAATGTGAAGTCTGTATCCATGTCATCCAGTGTTCCGGGCGGAGGCAATATGGGTGCTTATTCAAAAATTCAAAATGTAAAAGGCGAGATGCAGATCGCGAACCTGGATCTGTATTTTGTAGACTTTGATTACCTGAAGCAATATGATATAAAAATGGCCGCTGGTCGTATGTTTTCACGTGAGTTTATGACAGACACGACTCATGCAATGATACTGAATGAAGCGGCAGTAAAGAATTTTGGCTATCGTTCCCCGCAGGATGCGGTTGGACGGGATTTTAATCAATGGGGAAGGGAAGGAAAAATCATCGGGGTTATGAAAGACTTTCATTTCAAATCCCTGCAGCAGGAAATCAAACCCCTGTCCATGCGAATTGAACCAAATGGTTGTGCATTAATTTCCATTAAAGTTTCCGGAGATAATTTGCCGGGAACTATTTCATCCATTGAAAATAAATGGAACTCCCTTATCCCGGCCCGGCCATTCAGTTATTTTTTCCTGGATGAATTTTTTGACAAGCAATACAAATCTGAACAAAGATTTGGAAAGTTATTTTTGAATTTCGCCATACTCGCAATTATTATATCCTGTCTGGGTTTGCTGGGCCTGGCTTCTTACAGCACCATGCAGCGTACACGTGAAATCGGAATTCGTAAAGTACTTGGAGCAACGGTAGCCAATATTGTAAATCTGCTTATCTAAGGATTTTTTAAGACTCGTTCTCATCGCCATCGTCATCGCATCGCCTATTGCATATTTCTCCATGAACAAATGGTTGAAAGATTTTGCTTACAGGATTCCGATTTCATGGTGGATCTTTGTTATAGCGGCTGTGGCAGCAACGCTTATTGCAGTTCTTACCGTCAGCTTTCAGGCAATCAAAGCGGCAGTTTCGAATCCGGTGATAAGCTTGAGGACTGAATGAGCCGTTGGCGGTTAACGGTTGACGGCCAACAGCCAACTGCCAACTTAAAAAAATATTAAAATAAATCATGATTAAACTAGAACATATATCGAAGTGGATAAACCAGGGAAATATCCGGAATTTTATTCTGAAAGACATAAACCTGAAGATTAAAGAAGGTGAATTTGTCTCAGTAATGGGTCCTTCGGGTTCGGGCAAATCGAGCCTGCTCAATATCATCGGTATGCTCGACACGCCTTCTGAAGGAGATTATGATTTCATGGACACAGGAAGTTTATCAAGCTCAAGGAAAAACAACGCTCCAATCTGTATAAAACCCATATCGGATTTGTATTTCAGGCGTATCACCTGATCGATGAACTCACTGTTTATGAAAATATTGAAACGCCCCTGATTTACCAGGACGTGAAATCTTCCGAACGCAAAGCGATTGTCGCGGATATCCTTGACCGTTTCCAGATGGTAGGAAAGAAAGATTTATTCCCGACGCAGCTTTCCGGAGGCCAGCAGCAACTCGTGGGTATAGCCAGGGCGCTGGTAGCAAAACCCAAACTTATTCTGGCTGACGAACCCACTGGTAATCTGAATTCCAAACAGGGAGAAGAAATCATGGAACTCTTTGTACAACTCAATAAACAGGATGGCGTTACCATCATTCAGGTAACGCATTCTGAAAAAAATGCCGGATACGGAAAACGAATTATTCACCTGCTCGATGGGCGCATCGAAAAAACGGTAACCAATTAAAAGACGAATGATGAAGCGGTACAGCAGTTGGATTTTTATTTTTATCCTTGATTTTTCATATTTCCGGGTTTAGCCAGGACAGCACGAAATACCTGACTATTAAGCAATGTGTTGATCTGGCTATAAAGAATAATCTATTGATTCAGCAGAGCGAAATAACCCTGGAAACGAATGGTGTTGCATTCAGACAATCCAAAGAAAATTTACTGCCACAGATAAACGGTAGTATTTCACAGGGAATGAACTATGGAAGAAGCGTAAACACTTTCAACAATACTTATGTGGACGAACAAAATAGTTCTGGAAATTATGGACTCAATGGCGATCTGCTATTGTTCAATGGTCTTCAACTGCAAAATGCCATAAAACAAAATGCGCTTGTTTTATCATGCCAGTAAGATGGACCTGCAACAGCAAAAAGATAATATTACACTTACAGGTTATCAATGCCTACCTCACCGTATTGGGCAATTTAGAAGCATTGGACATCTCCAATAAACAGGCATCTGTAGATTCTGCCCAGGTGGCAAGGCTCGAAATTGAGAACAAGCAGGGAGCGATTCCTCCTGCCACTTTGTATGATCTCAAAGGTCAGTATGCCAGCTGATATTGTCAATGTAGTAAATAGCGTCAATGCGCTGGAAACATCGAAAGTTAATTTATTCGCCCTCCTGAACGTATCGTATCAGAAAGACGCAACTTTTGAAATGGTTAGTATGAACGCTGATATCAGTGACCTGAACAATAGCTCTGACAGCATTTACCAGCAAGCGCTGCAAATAATTCCGACTATAAAAGCAAATGACCTGAAGGTTCAGTCATTTCAAAAGAGTATTGCTGTCATGAGAGGAAAACTCTGGCCAACGCTGGTATTATATGGAAATCTTAATTCGAATTATACCAGTATTGCGACAAATACGGTTCCGAATAGTTTACCGACAGCAGGTAATACCGGAGAATTTGTTACTATCGGTCCGAATACTTATAATGTCCAGGCAAATGGTTATCCTTCGGAAAAGACTTCTTTTGGGGACCAGGTAAAAAATAACCGGTATCAATCATTCGGTTTAACATTGAACATTCCCATCCTGAATTATTTTTCAGCAAGAAATAATGTGAAGATTGCCAAATTGAATTATCAAAATGCGAAAGTAATTTCCAATGCTTCACATTTCCAGTTGCAACAAATGGTAGAACAGGCCTGGCAAAATCTGAAGGCTGCATACGGTCAGTATAAAGGATATGTAGAACAGGTACATGCCTATGGAGAATCTTTCCGTACGGCAGAAATTCGTTTTAATGCCGGAGTAATCACATCAGTGGATTACGTAATTGCAAAAAATAATGTAGACCGTGCCAATTTGAATCTCGTAGCGCTGCGCGGTATAATTATATTTTCAGAACGAAAATTCTGGAATACTACGAGGGAAGACTTAGCCTTTGATAGTTATGGGTTATGACATATGGGTTATGAATTATTGGTACTTTAAAACAAACCCATAACTCATATCCCATAACCCATAACCAAATTAAACGCTTTGGGCAATCCCCCTAAGCCATCCACTCCTTCAGACAAAACCCGATCTTTTCCGTTTCCACCATAAAGCCATCATGGCCATAAAGCGAATCAATACTGATGAGTTTGCTGTTGGGCATGTTAGAGGCCAGAAACTCCTGTTCAGCGATTGGACAAAGAATATCGCTGGTAATACCAACGATAAGCGTGCGCTGGGTAATACTTGTTCAGAACTTTTTTCAGATCCCCTCCGCGGTTTCGGGCAATATTATGACTGTCCATTGCCTTAGTCAGCAGCCAGTAACTATATGCATTGAAGCGCCTCGATAATTTATTTCCCTGATAAGAGATATAGGATGAAGCTCTGTAGTTATCAAGCTTATTTGCATCTGGATCTGACTGTTTTTCTTTCATGATAGCATAGTTCCGGTAGGTAAGAATGCCAATGCCCCGCGCGGCCCTGAGACCCTTTTCACCCGCCTCTTCATTCATTTCCATCCAGGTTGGATCTGCTTCAATGGCCAGACGCTGGGTAGTATGGACGGCAATTCCCCAGGCGCTTTCTGCGGCAGACGTGGCGATCAAAAAAAGATCCCGAATAACGAGCAGGTTCCATCAGACACCATTCCAGGGCCTGGTAACCGCCCATACTTCCACCCATCAGGAGTCGAATCTGTTTTATGCCCAGGTGCTTACGCAACAGGATATGCGCTTTGACCATATCCCGTATCGTAACCAAAGGAAAGCTGCTAAAATAGGTTTTGCCTGTAACAGGATCTTCGCTCAACGGTCCGGAACTTCCATAACAGGATCCTAAAATATTGGCACATACAATGAAATATTTTTCGGGGTTAACATAGCGATGATCACCTACCATACCCGGCCACCACCGTATTACGTCTGAATTGGCCGTCAGGGCGTGGCAAATCCAGACAACATTATCCCCCGCTGCATTCAGGTTGCCATAAGTATGATAGCCAATCCTGATTCCGGGTAAAATCTGACCGTTCTCCAGGTGAAAGGGGTGATAATGCAGAAATTCCTCCATGCCGCAAATTCAAATTTTATGGTGCAAAATAAGGACATGCATGAATTACCTTTGCAAAAATCTTTTTATGAACCATGTTGAAGTCCGTCGTGTTAACAATGATTTTGGCTTTGAAGGAAAAGATGCCACGGGTCATACCGTGAAAATGGACTCCAGCCCGGAAAGCGGCGGACATGATTTTGGCATACGACCCATGCAAATGTTGTTAATGGGCCTAGGTGGCTGCAGCGGTATTGATATCGTATCCATTCTGAAAAAACAAAAACAAGTCGTAGAAGGATTTCAGAATTCATATTGATGGAGAAAGGCAGGCAGGCAAGGATCCCACGCTCTGGAAATATATTAAAATTATCTTTGAATTGAAGGGTGAAATAGAACCTGAAAAAGCCAGGAGAGCCTGCGAGCTTTCTATCGAAAAATATTGTTCAGTGGCTGCTACCCTGATGGGTGCAGGCTGTAAAATTCACTGGGAAGTAAAAGTCACATCCTAAACATTCTTTATATGCCGTTACACCCCGTATCCAGGATGATTCGTACACGAGTGGAACAAACCGGTGAAATGGAACACTCATCGCCGTTGTTTCTCACCAGCAGTTTTAGTTTCGATAATGCAGAAGAAATGCGGGCCGCATTTGCAGATGAAACGGACGACAATATCTACAGTCGTTTTTCCAATCCGACCGTTCAGGAATTTACTGACCGCATGTGTGTGCTCGAAGGAATGGAATCCGGATTTGCCACTGCCTCCGGCATGAGCGCTGTTTTCGCATCGATGCTGACTTTTCTGAAGAAAGGAGATCATCTGCTATCCTGCAATGCGATCTTTGGAAGTACACATACGGTGATCACAAAGATTCTCCCGAAATATGGCATCGAATTTACTTATGTGCCTGCAGATAATCCGGCAAGCTGGGAAGCAGCGATTCAGAAAAACACAAAAATGATTTACCTGGAAACTCCCACCAACCCGGGTCTTGATCTGATCGACCTGCAGCTGGTTGGAGATCTTGCAAAAAAACACGGACTGATCTATTGTGTGGATAATTGTTTTGCAACACCTATTGGCCAGCTTCCCGTCCAATTTGGCGCTGATCTGGTCGTTCATTCCGCTACCAAATGGCTGGATGGACAGGGACGTGTACTGGGAGGCATCGTTCTGGGCAGCAAAAAGCTGATACACGAAATTTATCTTTTCTGCCGTAGTACAGGACCGGCACTTTCTCCGTTCAATGCCTGGATACTGAGCAGGAGCCTGGAAACACTGGAAGTCCGGATGGAGCGTCATGCACTCAACGCATCTTACCTGGCTGAACAACTGCAGCATCATTCTGCTATCAGCTGGCTGAAATATCCATTTCTTGCATCCCATCCCCAATATGCCATTGCAAAAAAACAAATGAAAAACGGAGGCGGACTTTTATGTTTTGAATTGAAAGGTGGCCTTGATAAGCGGAAGAAAATTTCTTGACAATCTGAAAATGATATCCCGAACCGCCAACCTCGGTGATACGCGCAGCATTGCATCCCATCCGGCCAGTACCACGCATGCCAAACTAACCGAAGAAGAACGACTCGCTGTTAATATAACGCCCGGGCTTATACGCATTTCCGCCGGACTCGAACACAGGGAAGATATATTAAATGATATACTTCAGGCACTATAGACTTTCTGACTGATTTTCACAATGTGGAAACGGTGGAATTGTGGTGATGTATAAATGTAAAAATGAAATGTAAAATTTAGTTTTAGAATGGGGGAATCTGGAATTTATTCAGGTTAAATCACCCATTTTATCGTTCATATTTTTAATAATATTAATCTTCCAAAAGATTAGATTATTGAATATGAAAGAAAACATAATTCTTCTCCGAACTATCGATTTTTCTGTGGGAATTAAAAAATATTGCGAAGTGCTTTTTTTCAAAAAAGAAACTGCAATTGCCAATCAATTATTGAGAAGCGGGATGGCAATTGGTGCAAATGTTTCAGAAGCTCAACAAGCCGAAAGCAGATCAGATTTTATCCATAAAATGAAGATTGCGTCAAAAGAAGCCAGCGAGACATTATACTGGCTCTCAATTTGCGAGAAGATGAACAATTTTGGATTTCAGCATGAATTATTAAACGAGTTAAAACAAATCGTTGCAATTATCTCTAAGATAATTATTTCTGCAAAGAAAAATATCCGACCGGGTTAAGGGGAGCTTACAAAATACTTGAAAATATAAAGAAACTTCAATTCTCATTTCAAATTTGAAATTCAATTCAACATTTCATTTTCACATTGATATTTAATTACAATTCCACATTCCCACGTTGTGAAAAAGATTTTATAACTATTTGTACAGGGTATAAAGTCTAATTTATTCCCCCCATATTTCCTCTTTCCCAGCCAACCAGCCTTTCACATTTTCTGTTGTAACGGATTTCGGCCTTTCAAGTGAATAACCCAGGGCCCGGTCCCAACACAGACTTGCCAGCACCCCGAGGGAGCGGCTCACGCCGAACAAGACAGTATAGAATTCATATTCCACTAATCCGAAATGAACCAGCAGCGCGCCGCTATGGGCATCGACGTTGGGCCAGGGGTTTTTTATTTTCCCGAGTGATTGTAATACGGGTGGAACGGCTTCGTAAATATTCCAAACTGTTTTTACCAGCGAATCGTTGGGCAGGTGTTTTTTACCAAACTCCATCTGGGCGGTGAACCTCGGATCAGTCTTCCGTAATACTGCGTGTCCGTAGCCCGGAACCACTTTTCCTTCGCTCAGCGTTTTTTTCACATAGGTTACTATTTGTTCCTTGGTAGGCAATTCTGTATTCAATTCTTCCCGCAGTTCGAGGATCCATTTGATCACTTCCTGATTGGCCAGTCCATGCAAAGGTCCGGCCAGTCCATTCATACCTGCAGCAAAGCTCAGATATGGATCACTTAGGGCGGAACCTACAAGATGAGTCGTATGCGCACTTACATTACCTCCTTCATGATCTGCATGAATAGTCATATAGAGTCGCAAAAGTTCGTGAAAGGTTTCGTTCTTGTAGCCCAGCATATGAGCAAAATTTCCCGCCCAGTCCAGCAGTCCGTTGGGTTGTATATGATCTCCGTTTTTATATTTTCTTCTGTAGATATAAGCTGCTACCCTGGGCAATCGTGCGATCAGATTCATGGAATCATCAAAAATGGCTTCCCAGTAGTCTTTTTTATTTAGCCCTTCTGCATATTTTTTTGCAAACTGACTTTCTGTTTGCAAAGCCATGATAGCAACAACGAACTGCGTCATCGGATGAGACGACTACCGGCAAAGCTTCAATGGCATCAAAAACATAGTTTGGAACGTGACTGCGGCGTTGCCAGTTGGCCGTTAGCTCGTGTACGTCTTTTTCTTCTGGCAGTTCACCCAACAGCATGAGGTAAAATAATCCTTCCGGCAGTGGCTCACTCCCTCCGGGAGCTTTTGGAAGTTTCTGTTGGATTTCAGGAATTGAATATCCGCGAAACCGGATTCCCTCCTGGGGATCGAGTAAAGAAGTTTCAGTTACCAGTCCGGTCATCCCCCGCATACCGCTGTAAATTTGCGAAAGTGTGACCTCCCCAATTTTTTTAGAGCCGTGTTCTTTGAGAATATCTTTTATCTCCGCATTCAGATTATCTGCCTTGACCTTAAATTTTTCTTTAATAGGCATACCGTGCGTTTAAAGGATGATCTGGTATAGGTGGCTAAAGTTAGATCATGAATGTTGTCGGAACAAATGATTGAATCTGAATGTTTGGAATTAACCGGGGATTAATATTATTTCGGCGCTTTCCAGTAGAGCCACAGAGCTACAAAACTAAAAATGATGTTGGGCATCCAGGCTGCAAGCATTGGAGAAAAATTCCCTTTGGTGGCAAAGGTTACCGAAAACTTATCCATGATTACGAACAGCGCAGCCATCACGAGTCCGATGGCGAGCAGTAGTCCACTCCCACCGCGTACTTTGCGGGTAGCGATCACGGCTCCCATCATCGTTAGAATAATTACCGAAAAAGGGGTCGCGTCCCGGTGATATCTTTCTTCCTTATATGTATTGAGCCCTTCAGAACCACGGATTTCCTCCATTCGGATAAACCTTTTCAGCTCGGGTGTCGTGAATTTATCTTTCAGATATTCATCTCTTTTCAACTCCTCCGGTTTTACGTTGAGGTTAATAGTCATACTGGGGATCAATCTGGAGGTTTCCTTTAAACCGTTGATAGTATGTTCTACCACATTCGTCAACTGCCAGTTCTTTTTTGCTGTGTCCCAGCGCATGAAATCAGCTCGCAGATTATAGTAGATCTGGTTATTTTTTATTTTTGAAAGAAAAAACGCACCTGCTCTTTTTAGTGATGTATCATAATAGCGAAGTCCCACGTAGGTTTCGGCATCAACCCTTAAATAGAAATTATTTGAATGATAAGGATCCCCGTTATAGGTACTGTGCGGATCAATGTAGGTTGACTGAAAATTAGTCCGGATCTCATTCGCCCTCGGTACCCAGTACTGACTCGCAAACCAAAAAAATGTTCCCAGTAAAATAGCACCCACCACATAAGGTCTGAGCATCCTGTTGTAGCGCACACCTCCAGCCAGGATGGCAACAAACTCTGACTGCCCGGCCATTTTCGAACTGAAATAAATGACCGCTATAAAAACCATCAGCGGGAAAATCATGGACATGATAAAGGGGATAAATCCAAAGAAATAATGAGTCACAATTCCCCACGTGCTTAATCCGGATTTTACAAAATCATCTGCTTTTTCACTGGTATCAATCACCACAGCAATCACGGTGATTGTGAGCATAGTGAACACGAAAGTGGTCAGGAATTTTCTCAATATATACCAGTCCAGTTTTTTCATTATATCAAAGTCTGCAAATTAGTCCTTCCAGATTTAACCACCTGTCACATTTTAGTGTTTTTAAAAGGACTTTACCATTTATCTTCGCAGGCTTAAAACTTTTTTAATGCTTGTTAAGAAAAACTTATTATTGCTGGCCTGCTTATACACTGTGTCCTACACCGGATTTTCACAAACCGTTGGAAACTATGACCAGCATGAAGCATTCGCACCCATATTTTATCCTGCATTCGGCGATGATGTGAGAACCGCCGCGGGTACTCCCGGTCCGAAATACTGGCAGAATGAGGCAGACTACAATATTCAGGCAACCCTGGATGATGTAAATCAAAAAATTTCCGGCAACGTGCGTATTACTTATAAAAATAACAGCCCGGAGCCACTACCATTCTTATGGCTCCAGTTGGATCAGAATATTTATAAACCGGATTCCCGCGGTGAGGCGACAACTCCGGTTGAGGGTGGCCGTTATGCCAATCCCGGTTTCGCCGGAGGATATAATATCCAGTCCGTTTCAGTAAATTATATGGGCAGGGAACAAAAGATTTCCTATCTGGTTAATGATACGCGCATGCAGATTTTTCTGCCTGAGGCATTGAAAGCGAATGGAGATTCACTGAAAATAAATATCGTTTACAATTTCGGGATTCCTGAACATGGTACGGATCGCATGGGACGGATGGAGACTTCAAACGGTTGGATTTATACGATCGGACAATGGTACCCGCGCATGTGCGTATTTGATAATGTTCTTGGATGGAACGCGCTTCCTTATATTGGCGCAGGTGAGTTTTACCTGGATTATGGAAACTATGATTTTACCATTACAACATCTTCGGACCAACTGGTAGTAGCATCAGGCGAATTGGTGAATCCGTCAGAAGTCCTGACACCCCAGCAAATCAAACGTCTCGAAGCTGCACGTAACAGCGATAAAACCATCATGATCCGTTCGGAAGAGGAAGCAAGAAACAAAACCGGCAGATTATCAAAAAGCAAACTGGTCTGGCATTTCAAGTGCAATCATGCGCGCGATGTTGCATTTGGAGCTTCTGCTGCATTCGTATGGGATGCTGCCAGAATGAATTTACCGGACGGGAGAAAATCACTGGCCATGTCAGTTTATCCTGTTGAATCTGCCAATGATTCTGCATGGAAACGGTCCACAGAATTTGTAAAGGGTGCCATTGAAGTTTATTCTTCGAGGTGGTTTCCTTATCCCTATCCAAACGCAGTAAATGTAGCAGGGAATGTAGCAGGAATGGAATATCCGGGTATTGTTTTCTGTCACGCATTATCAAAAGGAAGAGGTTTATGGGGTGTTACCAGTCATGAATTCGGTCACACCTGGTTTCCGATGATAGTAGGGAGCAATGAAAGAAAATTCCCCTGGATGGATGAAGGATTCAACACTTTTATCAATTCTGTGGCTGATAAGGATTTCAATCACGGAGAATTTTACAGGAAGCCTCGTTACCCTGAACGTGCTACCCGGTTTTTCCAACCCAATTCAGAATCCATCATGACCAGCCCTGAAGTAACGAATGGACGTTACCTGTCTTCCAACGCTTATGAAAAACCATCGATGGGTTTGCAGCTTTTAAGATATGATGTATTGGGAGAGGCAAGATTTGACTCTGCATTCTGCTATTACATACGCAACTGGGCATATAAACATCCAACGCCATGGGACTTCTTTCACGCTATGGAAAATGGCAGTGGTGAGGACCTGAGCTGGTTCTGGCGAGGTTGGTTTATGAATAACTGGAAACTGGATCAGGCGGTAAGTAACGTAGAATATGTACAATCCAGTCCGGCAAACGGAGCATTGATCACCATCCAAAACCGCGAAAAACTTCCTATGCCCGTTACTGTTGAAGTAAAAGAAACAGGTGGAAAAACAGGAAGAGTCAGTTTACCAGTTGAAATCTGGCAAAGAGGTGGTGAATGGAAATTTTTGTATCCCTCAACCCGTGCCATCGAGTCAGTCACTATCGATCCCGACAGATTGTTACCCGATGTCGATGAAAGTAATAACGTCTGGAAGGGGAACTAAATTTGGTTATGGGTTATGGGATATGAGTTATGGGTGGGCTTTCTTCGAAGAAAAAAATATATGAAATTAAACTGCCAACCAGTCCCATAATTCATATCTCATAACCCATATCCTATAGCTCATAACCAATCAAAGTCGCTCCCTTATAATCTCCATCTGCTGCGATTTCCAGGCAGAGAAATCGCCGGCCAGGATATGTGACCTTGCCTGCGTGACAAGTTGTAAATAAAAAGCGAGGTTATGTACACTGGCAATGGTAAGAGCCGTGAGTTCTTTACTCTTCATTAAATGACGGAGATAAGCCTTACTGTATTGGTTGCTGAAGGAACAATCAATCCCATCATCAATGGGTGAAAAATCGTTTTCCCATTTTTTATTGTCAATATTGATTACTCCTTTCGAAGTAAATAACATTCCATTCCTGCCATTTCTGGTTGGTATCACACAATCAAACATATCAATGCCAAGGCTTATACACTCCAATAAATTCCAGGGCGTGCCGACTCCCATGAGATACCGGGGCTTATCAACAGGTAAATGTTCACAACATAGTGCCGTCATCGAGTATAACTCCTCGTCTGGTTCTCCTACGCTTAGTCCGCCGATGGCATTACCCGAAGCATCTTTGGAAGCGATATAATCACAGGATTCACGTCGGAGATTCTCAAAAATACCGCCCTGCACAATGGGAAAAAGATTCTGACTAAATCCAAATCTGTCCGGTGTTTCATGGAATCTTTTCAGACACCTGTCGAGCCAGCGGTGAGTCAGATGCATGGACTTCTCAGCGTATTCATAACCCGTTCCAAAGGCGGGACATTCATCAAAAGCCATGATTATATCCCCCCCGATACTACGCTGAATGTCCATTACCTTCTCCGGACTGAACATATGGGGTGAACCGTCAATATGCGATTTGAATATCACCCCTTCTTCCGATATCTTCCTGGTACCTGCCAATGAAAAAACCTGGTATCCTCCACTATCCGTAAGAATGGGTCCATTCCAGTTCATTAGCCGGTGCAGTCCTCCTGCATTTTCCAGTACACCGATGCCGGGGCGCAGATAAAGATGATAAGTATTTCCAAGAATTATTTTCGCGTGAATCTCCCGGACCAGCTGATCACCTGTAACTGCCTTAACACTCCCGGCAGTACCAACGGGCATAAATATTGGAGTCGGAATCTCGCCATGGTCAGTCCGGATCATACCGGCACGGGCCGATGAGAATCCATCTTTTCCTTTGACTTCAAATGATAACTGTGCCATAGCAGGGGCGCAATTTAAGGCTTAAAGCCCAAGGCCTAAAGCTTAAAGCTTAAAGCCTAAAGCTTCACTCTTTGGGGGGCTTTTTATTATAGAATATAACCCTGCCCGGATTTAACATCCATTGCACTGCACAGCACACCAAAAAAAAGAGATAAGCGTTTAGCGTTAAGCTTTAGGCGTTGGGCGTTAAATCTTAAGCGTTAAGCTTTGGGCTTTTAGCTTTAGGCCTCAGGCATTAAGGCTTATTTCCGTATTTTTACTATCCCAAACTAACTGGTGTTCGATGTATAAACTGCCCCCTTATTTATCGTGGAGTGAGATCTGGTTTACCCTATTCTGTTTAATTAGTTTCATACAGCTCTTCTATTATGCCTGGTTTTTTCAGCGTCTTGCCTTTTTTCGCAAGCCATCAAAAAATAATTCACAACAACATCCTGTAAGTGTAATTATTTGTGCAAGGGATGAGGCCGTTAACCTGGCTTCAAACCTGCCCGGAGCACTTTCCCAAACTTATCCCAGCACTCATGAAGTGATCGTAGTTAACCATAATAGTCAGGATGATACCCGTTATCTACTGGAAGAATTTAAAAAAACCTTTAAAGGTCTCCATATTGTAAATCTCGAATATGAAGCCAAGGGCATACCGGGGAAAAAATACCCGCTTAGTATGGGTATTCGCGAAGCCAGACATGAAGTAATGCTTTTGACCGACAGTGATTGTATCCCTGTGAGTGAATATTGGGTTGAAAGGATGCAGGATGGATATCTTGATGGAACACAGATTGTTTTGGGATATAGTCCTTATAAAAAAAAACCCGGTGTCCTGAATAAACTTATCCGCTTTGAGACTTTTCATTCGGCACTTCAATATCTCTCTTATGCGCTTGCTGGTCAGCCCTATATGGGAGTTGGCAGAAATCTTTCCTACAAAAAAGAGTTGTTTCTTAGAAACAAGGGATTTTCTTCGATAAACCATGTCCCTGGTGGTGACGACGATTTATTTGTCAATAAAGTGGCTACCGCGGCCAATACGCGGATTGTGATCGATCCGGATTCATTCACTCTTTCTGAACCAAAAAAAACTTTTAGGGAATGGGTGCGACAGAAAACCCGTCATTATACCACGGGCAAATATTACAAACCCAGGCATAAATTTCTGCTTACCCTCTATTCGATATCCCATATACTATTTTATCCTGCCTTCATAGTCAGCCTTCTGTATTTCCACTGGCAATGGACCCTGTCTGTTTTTCTGCTTCGTTTTCTCATACAGGGAATTGTTTATTTCCGCTGCATGAAAAAGCTGGGTGAGTCGGACCTCTTCCCATACTGGTGGTTACTGGACGTTTGGATGATTGGATATTATTTCATCTTTGCACCTTCATTATGGAAGAAGCCACGAGCGGAATGGAGGTGATCACCCGCTATTTTTCAGATTTTACACCTGAACAAATTCGCCAGCTGAAGGCGCTGGAGGAAGTTTACCAGGAATGGAATGCGCAAATCAATGTTATCTCGCGAAAAGATATTGGAAGCCTTTACCAAAAACATATACTTCATTCCCTCAGTATATCTGTAGTTTTTAATTTTCCTCCGGGTTCACATGTGATAGACATTGGTACGGGTGGAGGATTCCCGGGTATTCCACTTGCGATTTTCTTTCCTGAAACACGGTTTCATCTGGTAGACAGTATCGCAAAAAAACTGAAAGTTGTGGACGCCGTAGCAGATTTGCTTTCACTCAAAAATATAAGCACCCAACATACGCGGGCCGAAGAAATTAAGGGGAGAAAATTTGATATTGCTGTCTCAAGGGCAGTTGCTCCTCTAAAAGATCTCTGGCAATGGTCCAGGCCCCTATTGAGACCTCAAAACATGCGTGCTGGCAATGAAGCTTCCGACGCTCCTGTCAATGCCAGCGGACTTATTTGCCTGAAAGGCGGAGACCTCTCTGCTGAAATTTCAGAAAGTGGCACCCGGCCCAAAATATTTGAAATTTATGACCTCTTTCCTGAAGAATTTTTCCGTGAAAAATATATTCTGCAGGTTCCTTATCAGCGTAATGTTTAATTGATACTAACGTTTTTTATTTTATTCTTTCTGCCAATGAAAGGGTGATTATACTTGTTCCCATATTGAGGTCCTCGATATTTTTATGGCAGATGGTAAATGGTGTATGGATTATGGTCAGTCTAAAATTATCAACCATTTACTATTCACCATAAACCATGTACCAATGATAAAAGTTACAATCGTGGACGACAACCCTGCAGTACGTGCCACACTGGAAAAAATGATCACCGGAGCACAAGGGTTTGATCTCCTGGGAAGTTACGGTGATGCGCAGGAAGCGATCGTACTAATACCGCTGATGAAACCTGATGTGGTATTATTGGATATCAATCTTGGGCGCGGAGAGTCGGGAATTGACTGCATTCGTAAGTTAAAACCAGATTTTCCTGAAGTATTGTTTATGATCTGTACAGTTTTCGATGATGACGAAAAAATATTTGAAGCCTTATGTGCAGGTGCGAATGGATATATGCTGAAAAGAACTTCTCCGACGGAGTTGATTCATGCCATAAGGGAAATGTGTGAAGGCGGGGCACCCATGAGCGCTTTGATTGCGAGGAAAGTAGTGAGCATTTTCCAGGTAAACGATAGTGGCGGAATTGGCTGGAATCCTCTACATGCAAAGAAGGGAAAGTCGCTGCCCGGATTATCAAACCGTGAAAACGAAATCCTGCAACAACTTTCCCTTGGACTTCTGTATAAAGAAATTGCATCCAATCTTTATATAAGTCCCGAAACTGTGCGCAAGCACGTATATCATATTTATGAAAAACTGCAGGTTGGTAACCGGGTGGAAGCCATAAATAAATATTTCAGAAGATCATGAATATCCGTCCTGACTACCATTTCAGTTCGAGTTTATTATTATTCCGGTTCACATCTGCCATCCTGTGGGAAGCGTCAATTTCAACAAGTCTCAAATCCGTGAGTTTATGGTTTATTTCAAACTCATATTCCGGATTTGTCCATTTCCAGGGTTCATAAACGACACGTGGTATGATTTTATCTTCTTCCGGTTTGATTCCAAACATCGAATAAAGAGGGATATAGGCAAGTTCCTTACTTCCATCTTTGAATTGAAGAAGTACATCTATGGGCATCGGAACCTGTCCCAGCATACGAAGCCTGATTTTTGTCTTTCCATTTACTTCCCATAAACTGTCGATGCCGTAATCCACTTTTTTTATACTCTTGATCCAGAAATCTTCGTACCAGTCAAGCTGCATGTTGCTAACTTTTTCTGCTACACGAAAAAAATCATCAGCATTTGGATGTTTGAAATGCCATTCCCGGTAATATTCCAGAAGGATTTTATCCAGTACTTTATCACCCACTATATATCCAAGCTGAACCATGAAAACAGTTCCCTTATAGTAACTTGTTAATCCATAACCGGTGTTTGTACTAAAATAATCTGCATAGGTAGTCATAGGTTCCTGGATATTACTTTTTGCCAGAAAAAAATAATTGGCATATTCTCTTTTGAAAGTTTGCTCTGATGAAGTGTCCATATTCAAGAATCCCCAGTTCCGTGCAGCGGCGTATTGAGTAAATCCTTCGTCCATCCAGGGATATTTAAGCTCGTTTGTACCCATCATGCCCTGATACCAGCTATGCATCCACTCGTGCATCCAGCCTCCGGCATCCTTCAGCAGCGTGGCCATCGGATATTCCATACCTCCATCACCACCATGTATAAACGAATATTGTTTATAAGGATAGACACCATATGTCTTCTCCATATAGGGTAATGCTTTTTCTGCCACATCCAGTATATTCAGCCATTTCTTTTCCTGTTCGTTGGTTTTTTTATAAAGCAGATGAATGGTCAGATCGTTACGGATTTTTTTAGTTACGTGAATAAATTCGGGGTCCGCGGCCCAGACAAAATCATGCACATTGGGCGCATAAAAATGCCAGTTCAGTTTTTCTCCTGATGGTCTTGATACTTTACTGCCTTTTGTTTCATAACCGTATCCAATCTGCTCAGGGTTTTGCAAATAACCGGTACCGCCCAGAATATAGGATTTATCAATATGAATAGTTACATCAAAATCTCCCCAGACACCATAAAATTCACGTCCGATATAGGGAGTAGCATGCCATCCTTCATAATCGTATTCGCAAATTTTCGGATACCACTGGCTCATGGAATAACGCACTTTTGTTTCTGGATTGTCACGTCCGCTTCTGCGGATCTGCAGCGGAACCTGAGCCTCAAATTCCATTTCAAAATGAACAGTCGAATTGGGCAAAATTGGTTTGGCCAGGGTTACTTCCAGGATGGTCTCATCTGTCTTGAAAGACTGCGGCACGCCATTCATTTTCAGTGACAGAATTTTTTGATATCCGATTTCATCAGGTTTTAAATGCATGATCCGGTCCTCAACCCTGAAGTCCCAGTCAGGACGGTCATTGACGATAACTTTACCAAGTTCACGGCTACGGTTGTCCATCATGCTGTTAGGCTGGAATGCATTCCAGTACAAATGATAAAATACTTTTCTTAGCGTATCAGGTGAATGATTTGTATAGTCCAGCTGCTGTTTACCTGTAAACTGATTGGTCTCAACGTTCATATTTATATCCATGGTATACTTAACACGCTGCTGCCACCTTTCCGGTTGTGCAAATACCACGGTCGTAAAAAATTGACAAATCAAAAACAGATACAAAAAGTAAAATGACTTATTAGAATATCCGGGGTTCATATTTTTCTTTGTTGAAAAAGTAAAGTTATTATGTTCATTTTGTTTACTGTAAAAGAAAAGGTCGGAATGTTATAATCTGAATTCGGATCTTACCCGGTGCCTTCGATCACTATTACGATTTCTCCTTTTACACCTTTTTCTTTAAAATGCATCAGTACTTCTTCCAGACTTCCGCGGATATTTTCTTCAAATATCTTACTGAGTTCCCGGCTAACGCTGCACTTCCTGGTTGAACCAAAATATTCTTTAAATTCTTCGAGTGTTTTCACCAAACGCAAGGGAGACTCATAAAATACCATGGTCCTCTCTTCAGCCGCTAATTTTTTCAATATTGTTTGCCTGCCCTTTTTCACAGGCAAAAATCCTTCAAAGCAAAAGCGATTCATAGGTAGTCCGCTGTTGACGAGTGCCGGAACAAATGCAGTCGCACCAGGCAGGCATTCCACAGGAATACCCACCTGAATGCATTCACGTATCAGTAGGAAAGCGGGGTCAGAAACACCCGGCGTTCCTGCATCTGTTAGCAGCGCCATCACTTTCCCTTGTAATAACTGGTCCACCAAATGTCTTAACACTTTATGCTCATTGTGCTGATGATAAGGCGTGAGCGGTTTTATGATGTGGTAGTGATTCAGAAGCTTTAGTGAGTTCCTCGTATCTTCCGCCAGTATCAGATCAGCTTTTTTAAGCACGTCAAGCGCCCGGAATGTAATGTCCTGCAGATTTCCGATGGGCGATGGCACGAGATATAACATTAGTATGGGAGTATGGGAGTATGGGAGTATGGGAGTGGGGAAATTGTAAGACCCGGTTCATAATTCTCATACCTTAACCTATAATTTTATATTTCAAAATTTCACTCCCATACTCCCATACTCCCAAACTCCCATACTTTCATCCTACCGTGATCTCATAATATTCCATAACCGGATTTGCCAAAAGTTTCTTACTCGCTTCTTCAGCAATTTTTTTTGCTTCGTCCGGAGAAGATGCATCTACCTGAAGTTGGATCGTCTTACCTATACGGACGTCCTGGATAGTTTTGATTCCGAGATTCTGAAGTCCGCCCATAACTGCCTTTCCCTGCGGATCAAGCAATTCTTTGAGTGGCATTACTTTTACCTGTACCAAAAAATTCATGCGATCCTGTTTTTGAAAAGCAAAGATATGACAATGTAAAAAAGGAAGATAAGAGGAACAGCTAGCCACTGTAAAAAAATAACAGCAACCAGTGATAACAATACCAATATTAATCGGGGAAGCAATTGCGGATCATTCTTTCCGCTAAACTTCACAGAAAGCATAGGAACACGGCTCAGCATAGCATAAGAAAGTAAGATCACAATTGCATACAATATCCATTTGTTCAGAAGCAGATTCAAAACCCAGGATGCTGTTTCTTCTCCAATAGATCAGTAGGAAATGAAGCAATCATCAATCCGACCGCAGGTACAGGAATTCCTTTAAAACTCTTTGACTGTGTAGTATCCAGGTTGAAGACAGCCAGCCGGTAAGCGGCCGCGCAGGGAAGGATCAGAGATGGAAGCAACCAGATCATTGAAACATCTGCACCGTCTTCCTGTTTCATAAAGCACATTCTTAATAACTGATATATAATCATACCGGGTGCTACTCCAAAACTCACGACGTCTGCGAGTGAATCAAGCTCACGGCCAAGTGGCGAATTTTGTTTCAGGATTCTGGCAAGAAATCCGTCAAGAAAATCTGCAGCCGCCGCCAATCCGATGAATAATGGTGCCAGCCAGATCCGCTCAGGAATATCTGCGTACTGCATTCCATCGGATGAATAAATGATGGTTATCCCGTTCTGAAGTATGCATATCACTGCAATACATCCAAAGAACAAGTTTAGCAGTGTAAATAAATTAGGGATATGTTTCATTGGGAAAGTATGGGAGTATGGGAGTATGGGAGTATGGGAGTGTGAAAATTATATTTAAAATCATTTTATAAATTGCAAATCAAAAATTATTTCAGGCTTTAAGCTTTAGGCCTTAGGCTTTAGGCTTTAAGCTTTAGGCTTTCTTCATAAAAGCTTCAATCTCTTCAACGGTAATTGGTATGTCTTTCATCAGATCCTTATGCCCGTTTTTAGTGAGCCAGATATTATTTTCAATTCGTATTCCCATTTTTTCTTCCTGGATATAAATGCCGGGTTCCACAGTAAGCACCATCCCTGCGCGAAGTGGTTCAGCGCGGGGTCCCAGGTCGTGTACGTCAATGCCCAGGTGATGGGAAATACCATGGTACATGTATTTCCAGTAAGCAGGATGCTCCGGAGTTGAATTTTTCACATCCGCTTTGGTTAGCAGCCCGATTTTTTGAAAAATAATGTCTGCTTCCCTGCCTACAAGCAGATGATATGCATTGATGGTAATACCGGGTTTGAGCAGACTCTTGGCATATTGATGCAAATGCAAACATGCATTATAAACCTGTTTTTGTCGCTTTGTAAATTTTCCATTAACAGGAATCGTTCGCGTAAGATCCGCATTATATCCTCCATATTCCGCACCAAAGTCCATTAGTATCAGGTCACCATCCTTACATTCCTGGTTATTTGATATATAATGCAAAGTGCAGGCGTTTTCACCGGAAGCAAGAATACTGCCATAAGCCGGTCCTGTTGCTCTTTGGGAAAGAAATGAATGTTGTATCTCCGCCTCCACCTCAAACTCAAAAACACCCGGTCTCATGAATTTCATCACGCGTAAAAAACTATTTGCCGTGATGTCGATGGCCTGTTGAATTACAACCACTTCTTCAGCAGTTTTTACTGCCCGAAGTTCTTTCAAAATGGTGGCGGCCCGCAGATATTGGTGCAATGGATATCGCCTTTTGGTTTCTTTGATATACCGGTATTCCTTTGTTTGAATAAGATTGTTTTTCCTGTCATTTTCGTTGGAATCCAGGTATATATTCTTTGCCAGGTGGATCCAGACCTGCAGGAGCGCATCACTGGTATCCAGCCAGATCACAGTGCTGATGCCGGAAATTTTTTTACCTTCTTCCGCACTTAGTCTTTTGCCATCCCATTTTTCTTTCAGTTCATCAGGACGTACGAGTATCAACACTTCCCTGTATTTGGGATCCGGATGATCCGGAAAAAGGACCATCATCGTGTCTTCCTGGACAATACCCGTAAGCCAGTACAGATCACTGTTTTGCCGGAAGGGGTATATCGCGTCTCCATTTGTCGGAAATTCATCATTACTGACAAAAACAGCAATCGAATCCGGCTGCATTTCCCTGGAGAAACGCAGGCGGTTCTGCTTAAATATTTGGGGGTTTAATGGTAGATATTTCATCCTAATAAATGGGCTGGACAGTCCAAGCCAGCAGTTTAAAGCCTTAAAATATGACCTGAATCATTAATTCTAAAAAAACTTAATAAAAACTTGTTATTTTATAAATATTTTCGTCATCTTGGCAGCCAATTGTTTACTACCTAACGACCTCTAACGTTGTTTGCTATAAAAAGCTCCTCCAAAAAAGGAGCTTTTTTTTATTAATCTGCCACTTGATTCGCTTAAGGTTTTATGCTAATTATTTTTTATTTAAAAAAGTCCATACAATTGCGCGTCAATTCGCGTGATGATTTCTCCAAGGTGCTCTTCATTCTCCGGGAATTTATTTTTGTCGACATCAACCACGAGAAGACTGCCTTCTTTATATCCATCAATCCACTTATTGTATAGATCATTGAGTCTTTTTAAATAATCGAGCCTTATATTTTCTTCATACTCACGACCTCTTTTTTGAATTTGACCGACCAATGTTGGTACCGATGCCTGCAGGTATATCAGCAGATCAGGAGGTTGGACCATCCTCTTCAACGTCTGAAAAAACTGAAAGTAATTATTGTAATCCCTTTTACTCATGAGACCCATATCATGCAGGTTAGGCGCGAAAATGTGGGCGTCTTCATAAATCGTTCGGTCCTGAATAACCGTTTCTGTGCCGCTGTAAATTTCAAGCAGCTGATTCAGTCTTCCGTTCAGAAAAAAAACCTGCAGGTTGAAACTCCATCGCGGCATGTCTTCATAAAAATCATTCAGATAAGGATTGTGATCAACGTCTTCAAACTGAGGGATCCATTTGTAATGTTTGCTCAACAACTCAGTGAGGGTTGTTTTTCCGGCACCTATATTACCAGCTACTGCGATATGCTTGGGTTTCTTCGTTTTTGCCATTCCTAAATGTAAAATCTTATGACCGAAATATAAAAAGAATCGAATGGGTATCAGACATACTTAAATCCCAGTGCTTTGCGCACTTCGTGTAAGGTTGCTGAGGCACTTTTCCTTGCTTTCTCAGCTCCTTTCGCCAGTATATAATCAATTTGCGCCGGATCATTCTGCAAGGCGGCTGCTTTTTCTCTCATGGGTTTTATGAACAGAACCATATCCTGTGCAAGCTGCTTTTTCATATCACCATACCGGATCTGACAATGGTTGAAATCATGTTCAAATTTTGCAAGAACTTCAGGGCTGCTTACCAGTCCCAACAAGGTGAAAAGCCCCCTGATATATTCCGGCATTTCACTGTTGTTTGAAATGGGTCCCTGGTCCGTTTTAGCCTTCATAATTTTTTTTGTAATAAGCTCATCTTCATCGTTCAGGTAAATGGTATTCATCTGATGTTCGCTCTTACTCATTTTGCCGCTTCCGTCCAGGCTGAGAATTTTAACAAGATCTTCGCTATAACTAAAAGCTTTCGGAATCGGAAATAATTCACCATACCGGTGATTAAACCGTTCTGCAAAATTCCTTGTCATTTCGATATGTTGTTCCTGATCCTTTCCAACGGGTACATAATGCGCACGATGAATGAGAATATCAGCAGCCTGCAATACCGGATATGTAAGAAGCCCGGCGTTAATATTTTTTGGTTGTTGCCTTACTTTTTCTTTAAACGTAACTGTTTTTTCAAGTTCACCTTTATAAGCGAGCATGTTCAGGTAAAGGTAGAGTTCCGGGATTTCGGGTATATCACTCTGGGCATAAATCACACATTTATCAGGATCCAGACCTCCTGCAATCAACTCAGAAACCAGTCTGCTGGTATTTGATTTCAGATCACTGGTATCGGCATGGGTGGTCAGACTATGCCAGTCAGCTATAAAAAAATAGCATTCATATTCACTTTGCATCCTTGCCCAGTTCTTCAGTGCCCCGAAATAGTTCCCCAGGTGAAGAAAACCGGTGGGCCGAATACCGCTTAAAACAATTTCTTTACTTTTCTCCATGAGGAAGGCGAAGATAACGAACAGGTATTCAAAATCTCTCTGAAACCATTATTTTTGTCCTAATCTCCTTTCATGGAAGTGAATGATGCACTCGTAGATAATCTCTGTAAATTAGCCTGCCTGGAATTTGACGCAGCCGGAAAGCAGGAAATTAAAAAAGATCTGCAGAAAATGATCGGCTTTGTTGAAAAGCTGAACGAACTCGATCTTGGGGATGTGGAACCTCTTTTATATATGGGTGAAGAGATCAATGTGCTGCGTGAAGATATTCCCGAAAAACCTCTTAGCCGTTCGGATGCATTGAAAAATGCACCACTGGCTGATGAACAGTATTTTAAAGTGCCACAGGTAGTTAAAAACCCTGCCACCCCTGCGGGAGGCTAAAAGTAATTCGATCATGACATCTAATGCTATTATTCATCTGGACCACATAGTGAAAAGTTATTTCATGGGTAAACAGGCTGTTCCGGTTTTGAAAGGCATAAGCCTGGATATTTTCAAGAATGAATATGTGGCGCTCATGGGTCCCTCCGGATCTGGAAAGAGTACTCTGATGAATATTATCGGTTGTCTGGATTCCCCAACGGAAGGAAGATATATCCTGAATGGTCAGGATGTCAGTGAGATGCCCGACGATGATCTGGCTGAAGTGAGAAATAAGGAAATTGGATTTGTGTTTCAGCAGTTTAATTTGTTGCCGCGGTTAACGGCGGCTGAAAATGTAGCCCTTCCACTCGTGTATGCAGGAATCTCCAAGAAAACAAGGACTGAAATGGCCATGGCTGTTCTTGACAAAGTCAGCCTGACGGATAGAAGTCACCACAAACCAAACGAACTTTCCGGCGGTCAGTGCCAGCGTGTAGCCATTGCCCGGGCACTGGTTAACAATCCTTCCCTCATTCTAGCAGATGAACCAACCGGAAATCTCGATACCAAGACTTCCATTGAAATCATGGAAATTTTTAACAAGATCCAGGCCGCAGGAAATACCGTTGTACTGGTTACACATGAAGAAGATATTTCCAACTATGCACACCGCGTAGTCAGGCTGCGTGATGGCATAGTGGAGACAGACAAACGCAGAGAGGGCATGTATGCTGCCGTACCTGCTTAAATTATTGGTTATAAATTATGGGTTATGGGATATGGGTTATGGGATATGAATTTATCATGAACTCGTAATTCATACCTCAAAATTCATAATCCATAACTCATAACTAATATCATGTCTCGAAAAATCTACACCAAAACCGGCGATGGCGGAAAGACCAGCCTGATCGGAGGCACAAAAGTTCCCAAAAGTCATATTCGAATTGGAGCTTACGGCTCAGTAGACGAATTGAATGCATTTATCGGATTGCTGGGTGATCAATTAGCGGATAGTCATGGTCGTGAGATACTACGTGAAATACAAGACAGGCTTTTCACTATTGGCTCTTCACTCGCCTGCGATCCGAATAAGGAAATTGCCATGAAAATTCCTGACCTGCTCGAATCTGATATCCTGCTGCTGGAGAGTGAAATGGATTCCATGAACGAAAAATTACCGGAAATGAAATCTTTTGTTCTTCCCGGCGGACATACTACCGTTTCCACGGCTCATATTTGTCGCACTGTCTGCCGCCGGGCCGAAAGATTCATTGTGGAACTGGACAGCAAGGAACCGGTTGTTCAACCACTGATTATTAAATATCTGAACAGACTGAGTGACTATCTTTTTGTTTTAGCGCGATACACTGGAATGCAGGTTGGAGCCGACGAAATAAAATGGGAGCCGAGAAAATAAGAGGATAGTATAAGAGTATAGGAGTATAAGAGTATAGGAATACGGGAGTGTTTCTACATTATTTTTAAACTTTTATATTCTCATACTCCTATACTCTTATACTCCTATACTCTTATACTCCTATACTCTTATTTTCCCATCCTGCATCCTGACCACCCTGTCACTCATCTCCGCAAGTGCTTCGTTATGCGTTACTATGAGAAAAGTCTGGTTGAATTTCCCCCTCAATTCGAAAAATAACCGGTGAAGCTCCTTCGCATTTGCAGAATCCAGATTACCCGTAGGCTCATCTGCAAAAATGATATCCGGATTGTTGATCAGTGCCCGGCAAACGGCTACCCTTTGTTGTTCTCCACCTGACATGGCCGCGGGTTTGTTCTCCATCCTGTGACCCACTCCAAGGATTTCAAGTAAATGGCGGGCCCTGCTCTCAATGGAAGATTTACCTGCTCCGCTTATCCATCCGGGTATACAAACATTCTCGAGAGCTGTAAATTCTGGTAATAAATGATGAAACTGGAAAACAAAGCCAATATGGCGATTTCTGAAGGATGCGAGCGATTTCCCCTTTAAACTATGCAATTCCCTGCCTTTAAGGCGGATTTCCCCCTCCGCCGGTTCATCCAAAGTGCCCAGAATATGTAATAAAGTGCTTTTACCGGATCCGGAAGGGCCAACCATGCTAACAATCTCACCGGCATGGATATCGAGATCAACCCCCTGTAAAACGTGTAACATGCCATAATATTTATGAATATTCCTTGCAGATAGAATTGGACGACTGGCCACAGATGGGATCATTCGCAAATATAACAGCTTGTTCTTTGCAGTTATATGCTTTGCCTCTTATAAATGGTATTTGGTTGTTTCATTATAAAAATTACTTTTGCGAAAAATTAAAGGCAGGGTCTGCTCCCTTGGTCCGGGATATACCTATTAATCTGACCTTATTAAAAATACCAGAAACTAAATAACGGATACGATGTTTTGGACACTTGAATTAGCCAGTTACCTTGAAGACGCTCCCTGGCCGGCCACGAAAGACGAACTTATTGATTATGCCATACGATCAGGCGCACCCATTGAAGTAGTGGAGAATTTACAGGAACTGGAGGATGAAGGAGAAATCTATGAAGGTATCGACGATATCTGGCCCGACTACCCATCACAGGAAGATTTCTTTTTTAATGAAGATGAATACTAAGCTGAAGGCCTAAAGCTTAAAGCCTAAAACTTTTAATAATGCAAAAGTCCTCTTTTAATACAAGAGGATTTTTTATTTCGATAAGCTAATAAATTTCAATAATACTCAATCTGACCCAATATAGTTTTAGGCTTTAGGCGTTAGGCTTTAAGCTTTCGGCTTTAAGCCTCTTTCGCATTTTCCATTTTCTTTTCTATATCTGTAACAACGGCTTCGGTAACGCCGGTGAAAGAGAATCCACCATCATGAAAGAGATTTTGCATCGTGACCATACGCGTCAGGTCACTGAATAAAACAGCAATATAACCGGCACAATCATCCGCACTCGCATTACCAAGAGGGCTCATTTTTTCTGCATATTCCTGAAATCCGTCAAATCCCTTCACCCCGCTTCCTGCCGTAGTTTTAGTGGGTGACTGGGAAATAGTATTAATCCTGACTTTTTTCTTCATACCGTAATAGTACCCGAAACTTCTGGCTATACTTTCCAGTAATGCTTTCGCATCTGCCATCTCATTATAATCAGGAAATACTCTTTGTGCAGCAATATAAGTGAGAGCAACTACGCTGCCCCAATAGTTAATGGCATCCAGTTCATACGCTGTTTGCAAAACCCGGTGAAATGACATTGCCGATATGTCAAGCGTCTTTTGATTAAATCCATAATCCAGGTCTGTATAAGCACGTCCCTTTCTCATATTCACACTCATTCCTACAGAATGTAATACAAAATCGATTCTGCTGCCGAAATGTGTCATCGAATCTTCAAATAATTTCTTCAGATCCTCCGATTTAGTCACATCCGCACCAATGACAGGAGCCTTCACTTCTTCTGCAAGTTTATTGATCTCACCCATTCGCAGTGCAACAGGCGCGTTCGTTAATACAAGCTCTGCACCTTCCTCATGGCACCGCAGAGCCGTTCTCCATGCAAGTGATTTTTCATCCAAAGCACCAAATATGATTCCTTTTTTTCCCTTCAGCAATTGGTAAGTCATACTATTGAGCGATTTTATGGCAGTAAAAGTAAGGAGATATTTCCAACGGGCATAAGAAGACACTGAGCTTAATATTGTAATCTACCAATCTGGCTTTTAGCAGATTTTATTGGAAGAGATATGTTTTTTTCAAGCTGACAATTGACCGACTTATCCGGACTAAACCTCCTTAACCTTTTTATTGAAAATCTTTGTCTTTATCATGTGAGCTTTAAAAGTAAGGTAATGCGTCATCTTTTTTTCAAGCCAGTGATGCAGAGGCAGGAGCAATGAAATGATAAATATTTTTACAGCAAGGACCTTCCAGGGTTCACCATGTGTAATATCCTGTATCTGGTCGTCTAACAGGAGGACAATGAATTCAAATAAAAAAATAAATGCAAAAAATCCCAGCGCTCGTATGACAGCAGGGGATATTTTGAAAACACCCAGTGTAACGAGTATAATAAATACCGTTGCTATTACTGCAGTAATTCCCAGATATTCGATATTGTTCCTGGTTCTTCTCTTTTCTTCCTCATCTTTCTTTTGCTGTTCGGCTCTTTTATTTGTATTCTGAATTTCTATGCTCAATAAATCTTTTTGCTTACTGAGAGATTCGATTGAATCCCTGTAAAGATTGTATTGGCTAAGATATTGTTGGGAAAGTTTATAATTTCCCAGAAGGTAACTTACGGAATCCAGATTGAGCATAACATCCCGTTGATAGTAGATATTCTGTGATGAGTCCGCAAATTTATTGGCAAGCAGCAGGGTTTTATATTCCTCGGGATATTTATGCATCCCACGATAAACTCCTGCAATCTGATCGGCAAAATTATATTTCTCGGAAAAATTTCCTTTTTGCCCGTATTCGTAGGGCAGGGCTAAATTCAGATAATACAATGCCGAATCATATTTATTATTTGAGCTCTCGAGCACCGCATATAATTTATTAACCTGGTACTCCACTCCGTATTTCCTTATGAATTCCATCAATGAAGGATGCTGGTCCAAATAGGCAAATCCCTTTACCGGGTCGCTGGCATTGAAGTAATAGTTCAACAGGTCCAGATAAATCTGCAATTTCAAATTTCCGATTCCAAGTGAATCTCCGAACCTGATTGCTTTATCATAATAAGAAATGCCGAGTTTTTCATTTTTTTGATGAATATGTGTTCTTCCAAGCGCTCTAAGGGATGTAAATACAAATGCATTTTCCTTCCATTCCCGCGCTTCATTTTCGCAAATGGTATAATAATCCTTTGCCTTTTCATAATCGTTTACAGATTCATAGAAATTTCCCAGCTGGTCAAGACTTTGTAAGATCAGTGAATGAATTTTTGATTTTTCGGCAAAATTCCTTGCATTCAATAAGGCCTGAAATTCTGAAAGTTTATTGGCGAGTGCATTCCAGGTGTCTGAAATAGAAGAATAAGACTCACACAGCAGACTGTCAGAACCGATGGCGGACGCCAGAGAAATTGCCTGGTTATTGTATTCCAGCGCTTTCTGATTTTCTGTGATATTCAAATAATACCTTGCATAGAGTAAATAAGCTGAAACCTTATATCCTTCCAGTCCGCTTTCATTGGCTACCTGGAGGCATTTATCTGCATAGGGCTTCCCCTTTTCATAATAATCGGGTCTGTTGTAATAATTCAGATAGGATTTTGAAATCTGACTATAAGACAAACAAATAAAATTCCTGTTGCGACTATCTTCTGACTCCTGAATCAGCAGGTTTTTTAAACTATCAAAAAAGGGTTCATCCGGCAGATGGTGAGTCATCAATTCAGTCACTATCAGAATTCGACTTGTGGATGGGGAAGTATATTGGGTTTTTAGCAATTTTAGTAAACTGTCTTCCCTTAAGAAAAAGTTCTGTGCCCGGCTTAAATTCCCAATCAATAAAAAAAATGAAAGGAAAAAAGAATATTTAAATCTTAATAAGGCAGATATGCGCTTTATTGAATATCTGCCCTTTTGTAGATTTCTTTTCACAAATTCTGACATGAATTTTCATCGAAATATGAGTTACGAAACTACAAATTATTGGAGATAGTAATTTACCGTAATTTCCTCTTTAGGGTAAGATGGAAATATTAAGTTCTTTCAATTGTTTGTCATCGATGGTTGAAGGAGCATCGAGCATCACATCCCGGCCACTATTATTTTTTGGGAAGGCGATGAAATCGCGGATACTTTCACTACCACCCAGGATAGCGCAGAGCCGGTCGAACCCAAAGGCGATTCCGCCATGAGGGGGTGCACCATATTCAAATGCGCCGAGCAGGAAGCCAAATTTGTGATTAGCTTCTTCACGCGTCATTCCCAGGGCATCAAACATTTTTTCCTGTAATTCACGTTGATAAATCCTGATCGAACCACCACCTACCTCATTTCCGTTCAGTACCATATCGTATGCATTTGCCTTGATATTCGCGTAAGGATGCCCGAGATACTGAGCGGCGTCGGCTATCAGCGGATCGTTATTGATCATGGTGGCTATCTGATCGGGTTTTGGCGCCGTAAAAGGATGATGCCTCGCAACCCAGCTATTATCTTCTTCACTATATTCAAACAACGGGAAATCAATAACCCAAAGAAGTCTGAATTCATCTTTTTTTCTCAGGCCCATTCTCTCTCCAAGTTCGAGACGCAGATCGCTGATTGCCTTACGTGTTTTTTCTTCTCTTCCTGAAAGTACAAGAATTGCATCTCTTTTTTTGGCTTTAACGAATTCTGCAATGGCTTTAAGTTTTTCTTCAGAATAAAATTTATCAACGCTGCTTTTGAACGAACCGTCTTCATTATAACGGATATAAACCAGTCCCTGCATACCCACCTGTGGGCGCTTAACCCACTCCGTTAGTTCGTCAAACTGCTTGCGCGACCAGGAGGCGGCGGAAGGAACGGCAATGGCCAGAACAGTTTCGGCGTTATCAAATACCTGGAATCCTGCATTACTGATCAGGAAACCATCTGCTTCAGCGGAACCCTTTCTCTTGAAAACTGACTTCAGATTTGAAATTTTCATTCCGAAACGGATATCAGGCTTGTCATTTCCATAATCCCACATCGCGTCTTCCCAGCTCATTCTTTCTATGGTGTCCGGATAGTCAATCCCCTTGACTTCCTTAAAAATATAACGGATCATCCCTTCGAACATCTGGAGAATATCATCCTGCTCGATAAAACTCATCTCACAGTCTATTTGCGTGAATTCTGGCTGACGATCGGCGCGAAGATCCTCATCGCGAAAGCATTTCACCACCTGGTAATAACGGTCAAACCCGCTAACCATAAGCAGTTGTTTAAATGTCTGTGGACTCTGGGGGAGCGCGTAAAACTGGCCTGAATTCATTCTTGAGGGAACTACAAAATCCCGGGCTCCTTCAGGGGTTGATTTGATCAGAAACGGAGTTTCAATTTCCATGAACCGGTTCATATGCAAATAGTTGCGCGCAGCCCGGTTTACCGCATAGCGAAGTTCCAGGTTCTTTTTGACAGGGCTGCGTCGCAGATCGAGATATCTGAACTTCATGCGAAGATCATCGCCTCCATCGGTCTCGTCCTGTATTGTAAAAGGCGGGGTGGCGGACTTATTCAATATTGTAATCTGGCTTACCCTGAGCTCTATTTCCCCCGTTGGGATTAGCAAATTCTTGCTTGAGCGCTCTGAAACGATGCCCGTAGCCTGGACGACAAATTCGCGGCCCAGTGGATTTTCAGCCAGTTTTTCATTCTGGGCTTCATCCAGCACTAACTGTGTAATACCATAGCGGTCACGGAGATCTATAAAAGTAATGCCGCCAAACTTTCTAAGTGTCTGAACCCAGCCCGCCAGGGTAACTTCCCGGTTGACGTCCCCAAGACCTAACTCGCCACAGGTATGTGTTCTGAACATTTGATTCCTGAATTAGCGGGCAAAGGTAGGGCGTGGCTGGTAGACCGAAAACGTTTAAAAAAAATAAAAAACCATTTATATCCCCTTTCATTTGTTAAAAATAGTTTTTACCTTGTATCCATCCGTACTGTTCACCTCCTCATGATTAAACCTGTCCTGGTTATTCTATTCTTACCTTAAGCAACTTTATCCATACCCATGTAAGGCCATCTGTTTTTTGATCGGACCAACCTGACGCAATCAAAACGAAAAACGGACCTTATGGAATTCATTATTATTGTTGCACTGGTTACGGCCGTACTAATCCTGCACCGACCTTTTTCAGCTTTATTTAACCGGCTTTATATAAGCCGTCAGCAGCATAAATTCGTCGAATGTGAGACATTTTATCATAGTGTGGTGTCAAAATACATTCGATTTTACAACAGGCTCGGGCTGGAAGATCAACGCAAATTCCTGTTTCGCACTTTTTTATTCAGAAAATCCCGCCGGTTTCATTATATCGAAGTGAAGGAAAGCGCAGAAATGCCCATCCTTATCAGCGCCGTTGCCATACAGCTCACATTCGGACTGGAAAAATTCATGCTTAATTATTTCAATGATATTTATGTATTGAAAGATGACTACCACTACGGATTCTATTCCCGGCCCTTTATGGGTCATGTGGATCAGAGCGGCATTTATCTTTCCTGGGATAATTTTATTAAGGGCATCAGTGGTCAAACCCCTAATTGTAATGTAGGATTGCATGAAATGGGTCATGCACTGGCTTATGTTACTTTTATAACAGAAACGGAAGAAGACAAACACTTCAAAAAAGAATTTAAGAACTTCTCTAAAGTTGCCCGACCCATTTTTACCAGAATGCAGGAGGGAAACCGCAACCTGTTGGGCGAGTATGCTGCAGTTAATTACCACGAATTCTGGGCAGTATCTGTCGAGACTTTCTTCGAAAATCCCGTTTGTATGCAACATGACCTGCCGGAATTATATCAGGCAATGGTCAGCCTGCTTCGTCAGGATCCCCTGGAAATGCGCAATAACAATACGGGCACAGCTACTTTTTTACTGAAGGGATCGAAAACAGAAGAAAGCTTAAGGCTTAAAGCCTGATGCATAAAGCTTAACACCTAACGGCTAAGGCTTAACGTCCGAATTCCTGGCATGCAATTCACCAGTGGTTAAAGGTATTTGCTTATCATATATTGACAGGCTGGAGCGTTTTTTGCCCGGGACGCATTTTCTGTATTATTTATTGCCTGGTGCACCGTTAGCTTCGAATCAGTCAAATCGGCAGTCGCAAACCCGGTAAAAAGTCTGAGGTCTGAATAATTACGTCTTGTAATGAAAGGTTTGGATTGACTGAGTATTTATACGGGATATGTTATCTATTCACGCCTGACTTGTTCATGTAATCATGGTAGTTTGTAGGTGTTTCGTTCGTTAAACTATCCCAACGATATACGAACGATATACGAACGATATACGAACGATCTACGAACAAAATAAGAACGAATCCTTTTTAAATCTGGAACGAGTATGGTCAGATGATCCGTCGATGGGTTTAAAGGAGAAATTTCCCCGTTACAGTTCGAATTGTCCTCTTAGCTCAATATAAATAAAAAATAAAGCGATTCAAAATATTTAATCAGGAACCCCGCACATCGGAAAATCAGGGTTCCGGACTGTATTTATGTCATTCTTGAAAGGACTCTGTCAAACCGACTTATATCCGCAAGCGGGTTGATATTTCCTTCCCCTTTAAATTTATCAACCAACTCTTTGGCGAAATAGGGCGCCAGCGAACATCCCTTGGTTCCCATTCCATTTAATATACCAATTCGTGAATGGAGGGGATGAAAACCTACAAAGGGTCTGCGTTCAAGCGTTGCAGGACGAACAGCTGCAAAATGTTCCATAATTTTATAAGGTAATTTCAATGTAGCGTTTAACCAGCGCACGGCATTTTCCCTGAATTTTTCAGAAGGATACTCATCACTGAATTCCCATTCATAAGAAGACCCCAACCAGAAAATATTTTCTCCGTAGGGAACCAGGCTCATTCCCTTTTTATAAATCTGCCTTAGAGGCAGGTTTTTTATTTCAACGAGCAGCGCTTCCCCTTTATTTAATGCAAATGGTAATTTTTCAAAATATGCATTTTGAGCGGATGATTTACCATCGCAAAATATTATATAACTGGTATGAGTACCCGAATAATAAAATCCATTATTTGTTTCCTTCAATCCTGAAAAATCAAACACATCTTCTACCAGACAATTATTTTTCATTAGCCAGGATCGCCAGCAATTCAATAACTTTTCAACGTCGATAAGGTAACATGGAAGGATTTCACCCCATCCAAGATCATAGTTAAACCATTCTGAATATTTTTCACGATCCCGGCCAGGAAGCAAATAGGCCGGATCTTCAGCAAAGCGTTTTTGGAAAGCCTGCAACATTTGTACACTGGGGAAGAAATCTATTACACTTGTTTCATCAATAAAAATTTCACCGAGACAATTTCCTATTTCATCATACGCATTTTTTGCAAAAGGCATAAGTGCGTCAATCATCCAGGTAGTTACGATTCTCCTTCCGGTAACAGGGTTAATGAGTCCAGCGGCACGGCGTGAGGCACTATCGGGATTTACATGGTCGATCGTTTTAAAACTGATGCCTGCCTTCTGTAACCAGTATCCAAGCCAGGTTCCTGCCAGTCCCTGACCAACTATCAGCACATCCGTTTTTTCCATTGCATTATTGAAGGTATAATAAAGCTCGATGCCTAAAGCCTAATGCAATTGATAAACTAAAAAGTCCTCAGTTATTCAATGAGGACTTTTAATTTACCAAAAACTAATCTTAAATTTTATACTTTGCCAACTCTATAAATGCTTTAGGCTTTAGGCTTTAGGCTTTAGGCTTTAGGCTTTGGTCTTTGGACTTTAAGCTTTGGACGTTGGGCTTTGGGTTTTGCGCTTTTAAGCACCTTCGCCATGGTAGCTCCGATATTCGCCGGACTTTGAACCACTTCAATACCACATTCGGTCATGATTTTCATTTTTGCAGCTGCCGTATCTTCGGCTCCACCTATGATCGCACCTGCATGACCCATACGGCGACCAGGGGGAGCGGTTTGTCCTGCTATAAAACCAACTACAGGTTTTCGGTTGTTGGCTTTGATCCACCGTGCTGCCTCAGCTTCCATGCTACCTCCAATTTCACCAATCATAACAATACCTTCTGTTTCGGGATCGTTCATTAGCAATTCCACCGCTTCTTTTGTAGTGGTTCCGATGATAGGGTCGCCTCCAATGCCTATTGCTGTAGAAATGCCAAGGCCCGCTTTCACTACCTGGTCCGCAGCTTCATAAGTAAGCGTCCCTGACTTGGACACGATTCCGATCTTCCCTTTTTTAAATACAAAGCCGGGCATGATACCCACCTTGGACTCTTCTGGCGTAATCACGCCAGGACAATTAGGGCCGATTAATCGGCTATTGGTGCCCGTTAAATAATGTTTTGCTTTTACCATATCCTGTACCGGTATACCTTCTGTAATACAAACTATCAGTGCGATGCCTGCTTCTGCTGATTCCATGATGGCATCCGCTGCAAAAGCCGGCGGTACAAAAATGATGGACACATTAGCGCCGGTTGTCTTTACCGCATCTGCAACCGTGTTGAAAACGGGACGGTCAAGATGCCTGCTTCCTCCCTTGCCGGGAGTAACTCCACCTACTACCTGGGTTCCATATTCTATCATCTGGGAAGCATGAAAACTTCCTTCTGTTCCGGTAAAACCCTGCACGATGATTTTTGAATTTTTATTAACTAGTACAGCCATTTTTCTTTTTTAGGTGGTTATCTTGATATCAAAATTAGTTATTTCAACAATTCATCCATATTTCGGTTATTATCGATTTTTCCTTTCATTTCAAGTTGCCGCATTTCCTTGGCATCCTGAAGGAATTCAGATGCAAATATGAAATCGTTTAATTTTTTATTCTTGCTGAAAATGATTTCCTTGTTAGTACCCTCCCATTCTTTCAGACCTTCATACATATAAATGATATGATCCCCTGTTTCCATCACGCTGTTCATATCGTGGGTATTCACAACTGTTGTAATATTATATTCAATCGTAATCTCTTTAATCAGTTTGTCTATTAAGATGGAAGTCTGCGGGTCAAGCCCTGAATTCGGCTCATCGCAGAAAAGATATTTTGGATTTAAAACGATCGCCCGGGCGATGCCCACTCTTTTTTTCATTCCTCCGGAAATTTCCGCAGGAAACTTATTATTCACATCCTTCAGATTCACACGTTCCAAAACCTCATTTACCCGGCCCAGTTTTTTTGAGAAGCTGTCAGCGCTAAACATGTCCAGCGGAAACATTATATTTTGTTCAACCGTCATGCTGTCAAAAAGTGCAGAACCCTGGAACAACATTCCGATTTGCTGGCGGAGTACTTTCCGGTCCTCCTGATTCATAGTAGTAAAATCTTTGCCGCTATAGGATATATCGCCTGAATCTGGTTCAAATAATCCAACCAGGCATTTCATCAGTACCGTTTTGCCGCTTCCACTTGAGCCGATGATAAGATTACATTTTCCCGTCTCAAAAACGGCGCTCACCCCGCTTATGACTTCCTTGCCGTCGAAACCTTTTTTTAAATTTTTTACCTCGATCATATCTGTCTCTTATAATAAAATGGAAGAAAGAACATAGTCCATCAAAAGAATCATTACACAGCTTACCACAACGGATTTTGTACTGGCCCTGCCGATTTCAAGTGCTCCTCCGTTTACATAATAACCGTAAAAGGAGGATATACTGGCAATGATGAATGCAAAACAATATGATTTCACAAGGGCAAATAATACGTTAAAAGGTTTGAAATATTGAAACAATCCTTTATCAAATTGCGAAGTGGAAACAATACCTGTAGCTACGGCAGCCAGTTTACCTCCAAGAATACCCAATACCGCAGAAATGATTACAAGCATTGGAATGGTAATCATGGCGGCCAGAATTTTTGGAAGGATCAGGTAAGTCTTGGTATTGATTCCCATAATTTCCAAAGCGTCAATTTGCTCACTCACACGCATATTCCCAAGTTCCCCGGCTATCTTACTTCCGACCACACCAGCCAGGACAATACAAACAAGCGTAGGCGAAAATTCCAGAATCACCGTATCCCGAACTATCTGTGCTATGGTGGACAATGGAATCAGCGGACTGACCAGCTGATAAGCAGTCTGAAGCGCGGAGACTGCACCCATAAAAACTGAAATGATGACAACTATTCCAAGAGAGCGAATGCCGATTTCGACACATTGATGCATTAATTCCTTCCAGTACATTTTCAGGTTTTCCGGTTTGGAAAACATATTCTTCAGCATCAGTATAAATCGCCCGAGCTCGGTAAAAATATTCATGTTAATCCCTGAAAGTACAATTTATTTTTTGGTTCTTTTCCACCATGGTGACCTGCGCATTGCTTCTTCCGGAGACACTTTGCATTTTGTTTGTGCGTCAATTACTGCCACTAACGCCATATTATAAATATTCCTAACAGAACTGCCAAGCTGAAGAACATGCACCGGTTTTTTCATACCCAGTAATATCGGGCCGATCGCATCGGCAGCGCCTAATTCTTTCAAAATATTATAGGCAATATTTCCAGCTGCCAGATTGGGAAAGATCAGGGTATTTACTTCCTGGTCGACGAGGCTGCTGAACGGATAATTCTCGCGAAGGATTTCATTATTCAATGCGATGCTTGCCTGCATTTCTCCATCTACAACAAGTTCGGGATCTTTTTGCTTCACGATTTCTGTTGCCTTTGCTACCAACCGGGCCTCAGGCGAATTGCTTGTGCCAAAATTTGAATAGCTCAGCATAGCTATGCGCGGAACGAGGTTAAAATGTCTCACTTCTCTTGCAGCCAGCAGGGTGATATCGGCCAGTTCTTCGGCCGTCGGATTGAAATTGACCGTGGTATCAGCCAAAAAGAGCGGTCCCTTTTTAGTGAGCATCAGATACATACCCGCAATTTTTTTCACACCGTCTTCCGTTCCGATAATTTCTATGGCAGGGCGTATCGTGTCCGGATAGTTTTTAGTAAGGCCGGAGATCATGGCATCTGCTTCACCGGTTTCAACCATCATACAACCGAAATAATTTCGGTCGATCATAATTTTATTGGACTCATGTCTATTAAATCCCCTCCGCTGTCTTTTTTGAAAAAATATTTCAGCGTATCTTTTGCGACGTTCATCGTGTTCCTCATTTCTTGGATCAACAATAGGAAATTCTTCTATATCAATTTTGTTGGCGGATGCGATCGACCTGATTTTCTCCTTGTTTCCGAGCAGGATGGGAAAGGCGACACCTTCATCAAAAAGAATCTGGGCAACTTTTAATATTTTGATATTATCCGCTTCAGCAAATACAAGTCGCCTTGGATCGCTTCTGGCCTTACTGCTCAAAACGCGCATCAGTTGATTATCCAAACCCAGCCGCTTATTCAGATCAATGGCATAGGTTTCCCAGTTTTCAATTTTTATCTGTGCAACGTTACTTTCCATGGCAGCCTTCGCAACTGCGGGTGCTACAGTAGAAAGAAGTCTTGGATCCAGCGGTTTCGGAATAATATATCGCGGACCGAAACTGATATTCTTTTCATTGTAAGCCATGTTGACGATGTCCGGAACCGGCGTTTTGGCCAGATCTGCAAGGGCGTGAACGGCAGCCAGTTTCATTTCTTCATTGATCTGAGTTGCACGAACGTCGAGTGCGCCGCGGAATATGAACGGAAAGCCCAGAACATTGTTTACCTGGTTTGGGAAATCACTTCTACCCGTTGCCATGATGAGGTCTTCGCGTACGGCCGTAGCTGCATCATATGAAATTTCAGGATCCGGGTTAGCCATGGCAAAAACGATCGGCTTCTTCGCCATACTTTTAACCATTTCCGGTGTTACCGTATTGCCGACGCTCAGACCGACAAAAACGTCCGCATCCACCATCGCTTTCGACAAGGTAATTTCTGCTTTGTCAATCGCAAAAAGAGAACGGTCTTCTTCCAGGTCAGTCCTCCCTTTGTGCAACACACCGTCTTTATCAAAGACAATAAAATTTTCCGGTTTTGCACCCAGTGCCACATAAAGTTTGCTGCATGCCATGGCAGCGGCTCCGGCGCCATTGACGACAAATCTGACTTTGTCAATTTTCTTTTTTTGCAAACCGAGGGCATTTATGAGTGCGGCGCTGCTGATAATCGCAGTTCCATGCTGATCGTCATGCATTACCGGAATTTTCAAAGATGCCCGCAGTTGCCTTTCAATAGAAAAACATTCAGGCGCCTTGATATCTTCCAGGTTGATCCCTCCAAAAGTCGGTTCCAGCGATTTCACTATCTGGACAAATTTCTCCGGATCCGTCTCATTGATTTCAATATCAAAAACATCAATATCTGCAAACACTTTGAACAAAACAGCCTTTCCTTCCATGACTGGTTTTGATGCTTCTGGTCCGATATTTCCAAGGCCCAGTACGGCTGTGCCATTGGTAATGACAGCAACCAGGTTGCCTTTAGCAGTATACTTATAAACCTCTTCCTTATTTAAACTGATCTCTTTGCAGGGTTCTGCAACACCGGGTGAATAGGCAAGCGAGAGATCTCTTTGTGTTTTTGCTTCCTTTGTAGGTACAACTTCAATTTTACCCGGTTTGCCTTTCGAATGATATTCGAGTGCCTCTTCCCTTCTAAGTTGCTTTTTTTGCATAACAGATTATTGCGGCAGGTTATTCGTATCGTAAATACTTGCGCCAAACCAGGCCATCATTCCCATTCCTTTTTCAATAGCGGATTCATCAATATCAAAAGTAGGAGTATGCACACTGGAAGTTATTCCCTTTAATTCGTTCATCACTCCAATCCTGTAAAAACAACCCGGAATTTCCTGCGTATAAAATCCAAAATCTTCAGATCCCATCCGAATTTCTGTTTCCTGAATATTTTCCCTGCCAATAAATTCTTCCGCTTTTTTAAGCGCAATCGTATATAATTTTTCATCATTATTTACAACCGGGTAGCCTATGTCGACAAGCACTTCAATTTCGGCGCCCGTAGCCTGACCTATTCCTTTGCATATCCGTTGAATCAGTTTATGTGCCTGAAACCGCCAGGACTCCTCCATGGAACGGAAAGTGCCCATCAATTTTACTTCTGATGGAATCACATTGGTTGTAAATCCTCCCTGAAATGAACTTATAGTAAGCACTGAGGGAGAGAAAGGGTTTTTATTTCTGCTGATCACCTGTTGAAGAGCAACAACAATTTGAGACGCCACGAGAATCGTGTCTACCGTGAGATGCGGGGTTGAAGCATGTCCGCCCTTGCCTTTCACGGTAATATAGATTTCATCCGCACTTGCCATGGAGGGTCCGCCGCGAAAACTGAATTTTCCGGTTTCCAGTCCGGGATGAACGTGAAGTCCGAATATGGCCTGAGGTTTTGGATTGTGAAGAATACCTTCTTTAATAAGCAGGCTGGCTCCTCCCGGATTTTTTTCTTCTCCCGGTTGAAAAATAAGTTTTACCGTTCCCTCCCATTCTGATTTCAGCTCCTGTAATATTTTTGATGCACCTAATAAAATGCTGGTATGTGCGTCGTGGCCACAGGCATGCATGATGCCGTCATTCTGAGATTTATAAGGAACCTTATTCTCCTCTCTGATGGGCAGGGCATCCATATCAGCCCGCAGGGCAATAATTCGCTTGTCCGGATTTTTCCCTTTGATCATGCCGACCACACCGGTAGTCGCCTTAATTTCATAAGGGATATCCAGGGCTTTCAGTTTTTCCTGTACAAAGATCGAAGTTTGGAATTCTTTATAGCTCAATTCAGGATGTGCGTGGAGATGCCGGCGGATATCGATGGTTTCCGGAGCATATTGTTTTGCCAGTTGACGGATTCTTTCTTTAAGCATGTTTGAAAATTAGTCGGGCTTTACTTCGATAATATCAGGAACCAGGTAAACACCCGACGGGAAACTCTGTATCAGTTTTTGCAGGTAAGGATCAGCTTCCTCCGGTGTTTTGAAATTGCCCACTTTCAATTTATAATTTGGCGGCTGGTAAATAAGATAAGGTTTTAATTCCGGATATAAACGGTAGATCTTTGTCTTTATCGTAAATATTTCGTTCCTGTCGTTGGAACTGGCAACCTGGATTCTGAAACCAGGTATGTTCCGGCGGCTTTCCCTCGTGGTGACTTCGTTTATCTGGATCTGTTTTTTTATCAGGGAATCAACCCTTGGATCTCTGTAAATCAACGAGTCCTGCGCATAGGCAACACTGTTATAAAGGAAGATAATGATCAGAACACTTTTCATATCAGGAATTCTTTTGGCAGGCTATTTTTTCTTCTTCCAAAACCTGCAGGCTTGCACTACAGCCTAATCTGTCTGCTCCGGCTTCTATGAGTTCCACTGCGAATGAATAGTGGCGAATACCACCCGAAGCTTTAATCTTCACCTGGCCCGGAAGTTCCTTTCTCATCAACTGTACATCTGAAACGGAAGCTCCCCTTTCGGCATATCCTGTAGAGGTTTTCATATAATCAATGCCCATCCTGCCATATAATTCACAGCAGCGGAAAAGCTCATCTCTTGTAAGTATTCCAGTCTCGACAATTACTTTTATAATCCTTCCATTATCATGTATAATGGGTATAAGTTGTTTCATCTCTTTTTCAAGGTACGGCCAGTCCGCGTTCTTCACCGCCATTAAATTAATTACAACATCCAGTTCATCTGCTCCGTCTCTGATCGCCTCCTGTATTTCAGAAATTTTTGAACCCAGGGAAGAATATCCCATCGGAAAACCAATTACGGTCGCTGTTTTTACCGGACTGTTGTGTAATGTATTTATGGCCTGCTTCACGACGAAAGGCGGAATACAAACCGCAACAAATTTGTTTTCAATAGCTTCTCTGCACAATTTGCTTATATCAGCCGAACTGCTTGCGGCTTTCAGCAGAGTATGATCTATATAAGACGCAATCGAATCTTTCATGGTTCTTAATCAGGAGCGAATTTAGACTTTTTAAGCCTAAAGCTTGAAGCCTAACGCTTAACGCTTAAAGCTTAACGCCTAAAGCGGTTAGATTTAAAATGCAACCTAAAAAAATTTACGCTATTTATTAATACTTTAAAATTAACAGCTGTTAAGCGTTAGGCGTCAAACTTTAAGCTTTAAACTCTTTCTCCGCAGATAACGGAACAAAACAATCGCGCCAAAAAGGAAAAGTCCAAATACCAAAAGGTCCACGCGGATCATAGATGCTCTTTTTTCTTCGTTTAGCCGGAGGCGTTTTTCAGAATCTTTGATATAATGAGTAAGTCCCGGGAAATGATTATTCAATTCATGTACCTTTTTGAACTTTACTAAGGCATCCCTATAATATCCGCGGTCATATAAAACAATTGCATCTCCGAAGATGAGTGAAGTTTCACCCGGACTTGCTGACACCCCTGCGCTGTCGAGGTATTCTTCCAGTATAGAAACAGGAATTGCAAAATTCAGACCAGCCGCAAGGCCACCGTTATTTTCGAGACTGCCGAATGTAGTAAGGCCCACTACTTCTCCCTTTTCATCACAGACCGGACCGCCACTGCTGCCTTTGTTTATATTCGCATCCATTTGAATCAATGGCCATCCGCCAACAGAATTCTTCAGCGCACTTACAATTCCCGTAGTAAGTGTTGGCTCAATTGCAGATTCAGTGGAAACAAAATTATTATTGGTAACAGGACCTGGAAACCCGTAAACAAACAACTGTTCCCCTACTTTCGGAAGTTCATCCTGGGCTATGGTCAGCGTAGGCAGCGTACTATCGCCATCCATCTTGAGAATAGCAATATCCTTACCAGGCATTGGCTGACCCTTGATAATCACCTGGGCGGATTTTTTAATAGAGCTTGTTCTTCCGCTATCCGTGTCAATACTGTATTCAATAAATATCTCTTTCTTCAGGTCATAAAGCGCCATGGAAAACAAACGCGCATATACGGAAGCGTAAGTATTGTATAAGATCGATTTTTGTTGCTCGGAAAACCGGGTTGCCCAGGCATTTTCCAGCGCAGATATATTTGCATCCGTGATCTGCTGAAAGGCGGAAAGAAGAAACTGTCGCCGGACAAAAGCATTATCCCTGTCGATCAGGTGACAATTAGTGGCAACATATCCGTCGGATGTCACCAGGAAGCCGGTACCACTGGATGTAATTTCCTCCGGCTCCTTAATATAATCCAGGGAGGCTTTGAAAAAAAGATTTGGGTGGCTGTTGATTTCCTTTAATACAATATCGAGTTTTTCTTCGGCAGTATAAATGACCCCACTGCTGTCGACTTTTTGAATGGAATCGACCAGGTGATTAAAATGCCTGGAGTCAAGCTGCATTTTATTAATATATACATCGGCTGAAAATACGGTACGAACCATAACCACGCCAGGGCGGTTTACGCCGTAGTTCTGTACTGCTGAAAGTTGCTGCGCACAGGAAATTTCCGGCACTGCAACTATTAGCAGTATACCGACAATAAAGGCGCCGAAATGTAGATTCTGGGTTTTCATGGTAAGGTCTTCCCTATATAAAACCTTAAAAGGGCTAACTTGTTGTAGTTTAAAGGTAAACTTTTTCTAATGTCATCTATTTCCGGGCCCCTGGCGGAACGTCTTCGTCCTGAATCACTTGACCAGCTGTTGGGTCAAAAACACCTTACAGGAAAGGGCAGTATCCTGCGAACGGCCCTGGAAAATGGCAAAATCCCTTCAGTAATCCTATGGGGGGCACCGGGAACCGGCAAAACCACGATAGCTAATATTATTGCAAACACCCTTCATTCCCCCTTCTATACCCTGAGCGCCATTTCTTCGGGCGTTAAAGAAGTAAGGGAGGTCATTGAGGAAGCCCGACAGAAGAAAAATACCATTCTTTTTATTGATGAAATACACCGGTTTAATAAAGGTCAGCAGGATGCACTATTGGGCGCAGTAGAAAAAGGGATCATTACTCTGATCGGTGCTACGACTGAAAACCCGTCGTTTGAAGTCAATAGCGCCCTACTGAGCCGTTGCCAGGTTTATGTTTTAAAACCATTGGGTAAGGAGGAGCTTGTTGAATTGTTAAGATCCGCCATAAAAAAAGACGTTCTTCTTAAGAAACGCAATATTGAACTGAAGGAAACCGAAGCGCTTATAAATATATCTGGTGGCGATGCGAGAAAGCTCCTCAATCTTTTGGAACTGGTTACCGACGCCCAACCTGATCCGCTTGTAATTACGGATGAAATGGTGATGGAAACGGCGCAACAAAGAATTGCGTTATATGATAAGAAAGGTGAACAGCACTATGACATCATATCTGCCTTTATCAAATCGATGCGGGGCAGTGATCCGAATGCTGCTGTTTATTGGCTGGCCCGCATGATTGAAGGCGGTGAAGATGTAAAATTTATCGCCCGGCGAATGCTGATCCTCGCCAGTGAAGATATTGGAAATGCAAATCCAAATGCCCTTCTTCTCGCCAATGCCACATTTGATGCCGTCAGTAAAATCGGGTACCCTGAATCCCGGATCATTCTCAGTCAATGCGCGATTTATCTGGCAAGTTCAGCCAAAAGCAACGCTTCTTATATGGCCATCAGCGAAGCCCAGGATGCGGTGAAAAAAACCGGCGACCAGCCTGTGCCTTTGCACATCAGAAATGCACCTACGCGATTAATGAAAAATATGGACTATGCAAAGGGTTACGAGTACAGTCACTCGTACGAAAACAATTTCTCGCCTCAGGAGTACCTGCCCGAAGAGATTAAGGGAAGTACATTTTATGAACCCGGAAAAAATCCGAGAGAAGAAGAGATTAGAAAGCACTTAAAGAATCTTTGGAAGGAAAAGTATAAATACTAAACACAAGTGTGGTAGTGTGGTAGTGTGAAAGTGTGGTAGTTAAAAAACTTCAATTTTAAAGTGAAATCTTCTTTTCACTTTTTCTGAATAAAATAAGATTGGGCTTTCTCTAAAATTTAATCTTATTAATATGCAGGAAGGACCAATTGTAAGAAAATCTTTAGCATTCTCCATTGACATCATAAAATATTATAGAGTTCTCATTGAAAAAAAAGAATTTGATATTGCAAGGCAGTTTAAAAGATCCGGTACTTCAATCGGTGCAAATGTTTTTGAGGCGCAGTATGCCGAAAGTAAATTGGATTTCATTCATAAAATGAAACTTGCTTCAAAAGAGGCGAGCGAAACACTGTATTGGCTATCTTTATGTGGACAAATACCTGAATTTGAGCTTCCACAAAAAATGCTAAGTGATATAAAGGAAATCTTAGCCATACTTTCAGCTATAATTATTACGACCAAGAAAAGTTTAAAATAAAGTCACACTACCACACTTCCACACTACCACACTTCCACACTTCCACACTCTTATAGTATGCAATGGATCCTGAAACAATTCGACAACCTGACACCTGAAGAACTTTATAAGATACTGCAATTACGCAATGAAGTTTTTATTGTCGAACAAAACTGTCCATACCAGGACTGCGACAACAAGGATATTTATGCATGGCATTTAATGGGTATGCAGGAAGAAAAACTACAGGCGTATTCACGGTTGCTTGCTCCCGGAATCTCCTATAGTGAATCTTCGATTGGCCGGATAGTAAGTTCCCCTTCGGTTCGTAAAACGGGCATAGGAAAAAAACTCATGCATGAAAGCATCAGTCAGGTCAGAAATCTTTTTCACACAGATAACATCCGTATCGGTGCTCAACTCTATCTCCAAAAATTTTATGAATCATTTGGTTTCGTAAGAGATGGTGATATCTATCTCGAAGATAACATTCCACATATCCTGATGTTGAAAGAACCAAAATGAAACAACATTCCAGTAATTGGAATTAGTCTCAATAATATAGTTTATCCTGTTTACACCATATAAAGAATAATTCCCGTTCTTGTATGGTAACTGGTTTTTATTTATATAAGAACAAAAATCCAAACCGACGAAAACTAAATCGATATTCCATGAAAACAGGTTTACACTCCATTTGGAAGTGTTTGTGTTCGCTGGCCATTAGGGCTGGTATTTTATAACTCTTCCTATAGTCAGCTTTCTGCTGGCAATTATTTCGAAGCAGGCGTTACGGTGGGTCCCATGGTATTCCTGGGTGACCTTGGTGGTCACTATGGTGTAGGAACAGGCTTCCTGAAAGATTATAATATGAATGCAACTAAACTTGCCTATGGATTTTACGTTGCCGCTCATCCCTCAGAATTATTAGGTATCCGCCTCTCCGCAAACTTTGGAAGTGTTGAAGGAGATGATAATTTTATTACAAACAAAGGTGGTGAAGAAGTTGCCAGGCTTAACAGAAACCTGAATTTCAAATCTTCCATAACTGAAGCTAACCTGATGTTTGAAGTATATCCGACTGTTCTATTTGAAGACCAGCCTACAGATCAACCGGGAAGATTGAGACCCTATGGAGTGATTGGTATTGGTGTTTTTCATTTTAATCCGATGGGGCAATATGTAGATCCAAATACATCGCAGACAACATGGATTTACCTGCAACCTTTGCATACAGAAGGCGAAGGATTTGTTGCCGGCAGACCAAACTATAATCTTACACAGATTAATATTCCGATGGGTGTGGGTATGAAGTATTACATCAATGAAACTGTAAATGTCAGTCTTGAATTACTTTATAGAAAAACTTTCACGGATTATATCGACGACGTGAGTACAACGTTTGTGGATCCTGCTGTACTGGCGGCCAATCTGCCAAGCGGTACCGCTCAGATAGCCATTGCGATGGCAAACAAAAGTCCCTTACAGGGTATTCCCGGAAGCGGCTATAATCCTGGTGATAAAAGAGGAGACCCGACACAAACGGATGCTTATTTTACCCTTGGCCTGAAATTGGGAATTCGTTTGGGAAGTGACCACTCTTATGACAATTCGACCAGATGCCCTTCATTGAGGTATTAAATATTTTTTGTTGATCCGTACCCTTTTTTTACCCTATGATGAAAACTATACGTGAAAACATTTTCGGAAAATCGAGGAAAGCCATTTTACCAATGGCACTTTTGACGACCAGCCTCGTTTCCTATGCAGGAGTTTCATTACCCGTTCCTAACGTCGTAATGATTACACGAAATCTGAATAATAAAAAGCACAAAGTGCGGCTTTTTACTGCTTCTGATAATAAAACTCTTTTGTTCACAGTGAATGGTGTGGAAGGAAAACAATATACCTTATTTGTTTTTGAACTCGATGGTAAACTGGTTACGCAATCTGTCATTAGAAACCGTGAAACCGGCATCCTCCCTGAAATCAGTGCAGGCAATTATCTGTACGAAGTGCTGGTGGATGACACGAATATTGAAAACGGTCAGCTAAAAATCAAATAACCCTTAACGCAACCCAATAAGCAGCAGGAGAATTGGTAAAATCTATTATCCGAAGGTTTAGTAAAACCTGATCCGTTCCCTATTTTTTTGTACCAAAACGGTTTTATTAATTAACTCCTGCTTCCCTTATTGGATCTATATATTTTGGTCCACCCAATATCCTCAGCATCCGGCGATGAGTAATTGCCGGCTGTTTCATTTGGTGAATGGTGGATAGTGTATGGTGAATGGATGAAGGTTGACCTATGGCCAATGACGGTTGGCGGTGGGCGGTGGGCGGTTGGCGGTTGGCGGTTGGCGGTTGGCGGTTGGCGGTTGGCGGTTGGCGGATTTAATTTATAATTAAATTTTACATTTCATTTTCACATTTTTACTTCTTCACAATTCCCACATTTCTACATTATGAAAATTAATAACCATCGTTTATTTCATCTCCTGCTTAAGAAACTTTGCAGTAAAACTGCGTTTCACGTTGATCAACTCTTCCGGTGTTCCTTCAAATAAAATTTCCCCTCCCCCATCTCCTCCCTCGGGACCGAGATCAATCAGATGATCCGCCACTTTGATCACATCCATATTATGTTCAATGACGAGCACGGTATTACCCCGGTCAACCAGTTTATTCAATACATCAAGCAGGTGGCTGATATCTTCAAAATGAAGACCAGTTGTCGGTTCATCCAGTATATAAAATGTTTTACCCGTTTCGCGTTTCGATAATTCTGTTCCGAGTTTTACCCGCTGCGCTTCCCCGCCACTAAGAGTAACTGCCGACTGCCCCAGTGTGATATAACCCAGTCCCACCTCCTGCAGTACTTTTATTTTCCGGTACAGATAAGGTACGTTCAAAAAAAACTCCACCGCTTCATCGACGGTCATATCCAATACATCACTGATCGATTTCCCTTTGTATCTGATTTCAAGCGTTTCACGATTATACCTTTTACCATTACATTTCTCACAATGCACATAGACATCGGGTAGAAAATTCATTTCTATCACACGCATACCGCCTCCTTCACATACTTCGCAACGACCACTTTTTACATTAAACGAAAACCTCCCGGCCGTGTATCCACGGATCTTCGCTTCGGGTATCGAAGCGAACAATGTCCGGATATCTGTAAAAAAACCACAATAGGTTGCCGGATTACTTCGAGGTGTACGACCAATGGGTGACTGATCAATCTCAATAACCTTATCAATATTTTCGAGGCCTTTAATATTTTTGTATTCCAAAGCCGGTCCTCTGGATCCATATGCATGATGGCTTAAAATCGGGTAGAGCGTTTCATTGATCAGCGAAGATTTACCACTACCGCTAACGCCGGTAACGACGATCAATTTACCCAGTGGAAAACGCGCGTCCACATTTTTTAAATTATTTCCTTTTGCTCCTTTTATCTCCAGAAATTTTCCATTCCCTTTTCTTCTTCCTGCCGGAATTGCGATCTTCCTGCGCCCGTTGAGATAATCCGCCGTAATTGTATTCAATTTTAGCATGCTGGCAGGCTTACCCTGAGCTACAATCCGCCCTCCGTGAAATCCCGCTTTTGGTCCGATATCAACAAGATAATCCGCTGCCATCATGATTTCCTTATCGTGCTCAACAACAATAATGCTGTTACCAATATCTCTGAGATTTTTCAATGCAAGAATCAGTCGCTGATTATCGCGTTGATGTAAACCAATACTGGGTTCATCCAGAATATACGTGATGCCCTGCAGTTGCGAGCCGATTTGTGTAGCCAGACGGATGCGTTGAGATTCTCCACCGCTCAGCGTTCTTGTCGGTCTGTTCAGAGTGAGATAAGTCAGGCCCACATCCATCAGGAATTGAATTCGTTCACGGATTTCTTTCAAAACATCTTTGGCGATTATATTCTGTTTGTTATCGAGTCTTTTTTCAATATCCTTAAACCATAACACAAGCCTGTCCAGATTTAAATTACTGAGCTCAGCAATATTTTTTTTATCGATACGAAACCAGAGACTTTCTTTTTTGAGCCTTGCTCCTCCACATGAATCACAGGTCTTGAGCTCCATATATTTCTCGACCCAATCGTGCAGTGAATCATTGCTTGAACCAATAAACCACCTTTTTAACATGGGAACCAACCCTTCATAATCCGCATTCGACGAAACTGTTTCGTTTTCATCAATGTTCAAAGATTCATCGGCTGCTCCATCGGCTGTACCGTACAAAATCATGTTGAGTCCTCTGGCAGGCATGTCTTCAATCGGGGTATCGAGACTGAATTTATTTTTCCTGGCGAGTTTCTGAACCTGTGTAAATGTATAGGCTTCACGTTCTCCTCCAATGGGTAGTATACCTCCTTCATTCACCGATTTGCTTTTGTCCGGAATGATAGCATCGAGACTGATGCGATAAACCGAACCGAGTCCCTTGCACACAGGGCAGGCTCCATAAGGAGTAGTTAAATGAAAAACTATTGGGTGAAGGCTCTTCATAACTGATGCCCGTTTCATCACACATCAGTTGTTTGCTGTATTGTACAACCTGATTGCTTTCGTTGATCAGCAAAAACATCAGACCCTTTCCCATTTGAAGGGCAGTCTGAATACTCTGACTCACACGCATTTTCATGTCGGAAGTCACTGCAAGGCGATCGATCACGACTTCAATATCATGAATTTTGTATCTGTCGACCTGCATCCTGGGAACCAGGTCTTTTATTTCACCATCCACACGTACTTTCACAAATCCTTTTTTTCGGATATCTTCAAAAAGTTCACGATAATGTCCTTTTCTACCACGCACCAGCGGAGCAAGTACTGATATTTTTTTGTTGCCGAATTTTTGAAAAATATTAGTTACGATTTCTTCTTCACTGAATTTTACCATGCGCTTACCCGGTATTGTAGGAATAGGCTTCCCCAATACGCGCGTACAGGAGACGGAGAAAATCATACACTTCCGTAACGGTTCCTACGGTACTGCGCGGATTGCGGTTCGTGGTCTTTTGTTCTATGGAAATCACCGGGCTAAGTCCCGTAATCTTGTCTACATCGGGCCGCTCCATGTCACCGATAAACTGCCGTGCGTAAGCGCCGAAACTTTCCATATAACGTCGCTGACCTTCAGCATAAATAGTATCAAATGCAAGGGATGATTTTCCGCTTCCACTGATTCCGGTAATGACAACCATCTGGTTTTTTGGAATGGAGATATCGATATTCTTGAGATTGTGCTCCCGGGCTCCGAAAACTTCAATTGTCTCCTCCGAAATTGCTGAAGGAAGACCATTCTTTTCAATTATATCAATCATTACTTCCCCGGTTTCGGGAGACGGACTATTCTTTTCAATCATAACAATTCGGAATCGCTAAAGGTAATAACAAAACAGGAGGTCGCTTGTTCCCTGATAGTAAGTCACTGGCAGAAAATAATTTTTTGAAATTTAACGAGGCGGTTTATCTTTGGAGGAGTTCTTTTACAGCTTATCAAGAAAGGCTGAGGGTAATGGCCCTGCGAAGCCTTGACAACCTGTCCCGCTATAAACGGGTCAAGGTGCCAACTCCATCCCGCCGGCGGCGGGACAGATAAGTCAGATACTGCTTCCTAATACTCATCATATTAAAAGCTCTTCTGACCTTTGGAAGAGCTTTTGCATTTTAAGGCATTGACCTGAAAATCAAAATCTCCCGGGTAATTTCTTGTAGGCATATTTATTTACTCTAAAAAAGCCCGAAAGGCAGGAGGATTATTTTATGCAGGAAACAACAGCATTCATTCACAGTATTCCGGTAGACCCACTTACCGGTGCAATTTCAGTACCGATTTATCAGACCTCTACTTTTGTACAGGAAGCTCCCGGAATTCATAAAGGGTATGATTATGCGAGAAGCAATAATCCCACACGTGCTGTCCTTGAAAACATGATTGCAGGACTTGAAAAAGGAGCCCGTGGACTCGCATTTGCAAGTGGTCTCGCAGCCATCGACGCCGTTCTTAAATTGCTGAAGTCCGGTGACGAAATCGTAGCTGTGGATGATATTTATGGAGGTGCCTTCCGCCTGTTCGAACAGGTTTACAAAAAATTTGGGATTCGTGTTACCTATGTCGACGCATCCAATCCCGAAAACATTTGCAATGCACTAAATAAAAATACCCGGCTGATCTGGCTTGAAACGCCCAGTAATCCCACCCTTAAAATTGCGGATATCGAAGCTATTGCTGCTATTTCCAAGAGCTGGTGGCTGCCTGTTATGTGTGGACAATACTTTTGCTTCGCCAGCACTTCAAAAACCGATTTTGTCAGGTGCCGACATCGTGGTGCATTCCGCCACCAAGTGGCTCGGTGGCCATAGCGATCTGATAGCCGGACTGGTGGTAACAGCCACTGAAGAACTTGGAGAACAAATCAGGTTTTATCAAAATGCTGCAGGTGCCATCCTTGGTCCATTTGACTCCTGGCTGGTAATTCGGGGCATGGAAACACTTAGCCTGCGCATGCGACAACATAGCATCAGTGCACAACAGATTGCGGAATTCCTGTTGGATCAGCCCGAAGTGGATCAGGTATTTTATCCCGGTCTGCCCTCTCATGCAAATCACGCCGTAGCCAAAAAGCAATCCCGTGGTTTCGGCGGAATCGTGTCTTTTACGCTGAAGGAAGACAGCCTCACGGAAGCCCGGCGATTAGTATGCTCAACTAAATTGTTCAAACTTGCTGAGAGTCTGGGCGGTATCAAGAGCCTGATCAGTCATTCGGCCGAAATGACACATAAAACTATTCCCCCGGAAATTCGCCGGGCAGCGGGGGTAAGTGACAGTCTTGATCCGCTTATCGGTTGGATTGGAAGATGCAGAAGATTTAATCATGGATCTTCGCAACAGTTTTGACCGCTTAACTGTTAAGACAAACAAATATTCTCATCGTTTAGAAAATTGTTGAATTATAATATGGACGCACATAAGCAACTCAGGATCGGATTATTTGGATTTGGTGTGGTAGGTGAAGGACTTTATCGAATTCTTCAACAAACTCCTTCTCTTAAGGCTACCATTAAAAAAGTATGTATCAAGCATCCTGGTAAAAAAAGAAATGCACCAGAGGAACTTTTCACAACAGATAAATACGAATTGCTGAATGATCCCGATATCAATGTGATCGTGGAAGTGATCAACGAAACAGAGCCCGCTTTTGCAATCGTTTCAACAGCACTGAGAAATGGCAAGGACGTTGTGAGTGCCAGTAAAAAAATGCTGGCTGAGCATCTTCCCGCAGTTGCTCGAACTTCAAAAAGAAACAGGTCTTTCTGTTTTGTATGAAGCGGCTGCCTGTGCATCCATTCCTGTGATCCGCAACCTCGAAGAATATTATGATAACGATTTGCTGCATTCGATGCGCGCCATTGTAAATGGCTCTACGAATTTCATTCTGACAAAAATGTTTGAAGAAAAACTGGATTTCAAACAGGCACTCCTCCTTGCGCAACAGCTGGGATTTGCGGAAAGCGATCCATCCCTGGACATAGAGGGAGTCGACGCTGTGAATAAATGGGCACTTCTGCTGGCTCATGCTTACGGGATCGTTTCAGATCCAAAAAGAATTGTTTTCAACGGGATCCAGAATATTCAGTCAGGTGACGCTACAGTCGCGGCAGAAAAACATTATGAAATCAAGCTTGTGGGTCAGGCGAAAAAATTATTAAACGGCAAAGTGGCGGCATTCGTACTACCCCAGTTTGTAAAATCAGACGACCACCTGAGTTTTGTAAAAAATGAATACAATGGAGTGGTTATAGAAAGTGGATTCGCCGACAAACAGTTTTTCTATGGAAAAGGTGCAGGCAGTTTCCCCACAGCCTCCGCTGTTTTGAGCGATTTATCTGCTCTTCGCTATCAGTACAGATACGAATACAAAAAACTCTATCATCATGCGCCCCTCGAACTAACTGATGAATTTTATGTCAAAGCCTATATAAGCTTTGACGAGTGGACTTATATTCCGAAAGAAAGATTTGAATGGATCGAAGAATGGCACGCTGAAAGTGACCGGAAATACCTGATCGGTGTTCTTTCTTTTAATGAATTGCAAAATTCAAACTGGTGGCGCGAAAACAAAACCTCACTTATTCTGACGCCAGAACCGATCATTGAAGATGTAGAAATCCGCAAACTGAAAAAGAAGAGTTTGGAACTGGCGGGAATATCTTAAGCTCAAGGCTTAAGGCGTAAAGCTTAAGGCATATGGGAAATACATTTAATGGAATAGTTAAGAAAGTGATATTTCATTCCTAAATACGATGCTGTTATTAATGCTTTAAGCCTTATGCCTTATGCTTTATGCCTATTAACATTCCTATTCTGAAAATCAACGCACCCGTATGATTAATTCCATTCTGACTGTTTTTTTGTAAATCGATAAAACCATAGTTGCCGCCGCCTTCTGCGAATACAGATATGCTTTTGAACTGATAGAGCAGACCAAGGTTTCCTTCAATTCCGAAGTTTCCTTTATGTAACTGATTTTTAATGTTTCCAGTGCTGTCGAACTGAACAGTTACATTCCCTACCTGCTGCGTTTCATTTTTATCGAAATATACTTTACTTGAACCGGCTGCAGAGGCATTGGCTGTCATCAGCAGTCCACCAAAAATTCCGCCATCAATATATAATTTCCAATTACCCGAACTGCCCAGACTCAGACTATACTTCAGCAACACCGGAAGCATCAGGTATTGAAGTCTGACTGTACTCGTGAAATTGGCGTATAAATATTGCGCATCAGATCCGCGAGGAAAATATTGCGCCAGATCAGGAGATGCCGGAATAGTTTGTAAACCGGATTTCTGTCCACCCTGCGTTGACCACTCGAAAGATGTTTCCAATGAAAATTTCTCAGAAAGTCCGTAGTCAGAAACCAATGCGAAATCTGGACCCGAAATGGTTTTATACCCCTTGCTTACATCTGATCCCCCGGATGAAGTAAGATTTGGTAAACTCAACCCGCCCTTAAATCCAAGTTGAAAGTTTTGCGCATTGCTGTTTTTTACAAAAAATAATAATAAAAAGAAAGGCAGGGTTAATCTAGATATCAAGAGAATGTTTTCCGTTTGATAATATTTCAAGTTAAACTAAAAGATAATACCTTTCGCTGAAGGAAGTTCAACAGCCAACCTCCAACCGCCACCGGCTAACTTATATGAACGATCCCATCCTCATCCACAATCAACTTATTTTCCGCCTGCATAAAATCAATCACTTTACGCAGGTGTTCAACATGAATATCCGCAAACTGATCAAATAAAGCGGGAGCAGTAAGAGATTGAGAACGGGTACCCTCGCGAAGTTTCTCATAGATGGCCCTGAAATCCGCGGGACTCAGTTTCTCTTTTTCTTTTTTCACACAGTTGTCACAGATCCCACAATTTTCGGTATCGCGTTCACCAAAATATTCAGCAATTGCCACACTGCGGCACTTTTCCGTTTGAACGTAAGACAGAATTCCTTTTATCCTTTTTACAAATTGCTCTTTTCTGAAATTATATTCTTTTTCGTCGATCCTTATGTCTCCTGATTTTCTGCGCGGCTGATTGTAATAAATTTGCGGTGTTTCCTTTTGCGGATTGTAGTTAACGATTTGGAATTTATGCAAATCATAAAGTCCTTTGACAACTTCCTGCAATGACCATTTCAGAAGGGAAGCCAGTGTTTTTTCATGAATCGCTACCGGCTGATCATAAATACCGGCATAGGATCTTAACAGGACTTTAATCAACGGATCCGAGCAAAGGATTTTCATTTTCAAATTGAGTGAGAATATCCCGGCCGCATATAAAATAAAGTGTTGCCGGAGTAAACACAGGATCATTTAATGCTAATAAATCCTTCCTGCTGCAGCAGCTGGAGCGCAGCCTGTGCCGGTTTAGCCTGAAATGAAAATTTTTTCAGGAAATCATTCAAATCAAAATCATAGCTGACCTGTTCTGTACCCAGGGGCACCTGAAGATAGTTCGCCATTCCCTGATAAATTTTTCGGATGTAATCCAGCGAAGGGTACTGCATTTTGTGAAGAACGGAAAGATCTTCCAGCATCCCGTCATTATACAATAAGACGGCATAGGATTTTTTGCCGTCTCTTCCTGCACGTCCGGCTTCCTGGTAATAATTCTCCAGGTTATCCGGCACTTCCGCATGAATAACCAGCCGGACATCAGATTTATCAATGCCCATTCCAAACGCATTAGTACATACAATAACTCGTATTTCGTTCTTCATCCATCGCTCCTGCTTTGTCATTACGATCTTCCTGTGCCAGCCCGGCATGATAATAATCCGCACTGATCCCATGCATATTGAGAAGATCGCTGATTTCTTTTGTCCGCCTCCGGTTGCGGCAATAAATGATCGAAGAACCCTCAAGCCTGCGCAGGATGTCAAGCATTTTATTTAAAACAGAATTCGTTTTATGAGCACTGAAAGAAAGATTCGGACGTGAAAATGACTGAGTGAAGATCCTCGCGTTATTCATTTTCAATTTCAGGCAGATATCTTCCCGGATGGCTGGCGTTGCGGAAGCTGTTAATGCCAATAATGGCACACCAGGAAGTTCATCGCGTATGTCCGCAATGCGCAAATAAGATGGTCTGAAATCATAGCCCCATTGCGAAATACAATGTGCTTCATCCACCGCTATCAGGCTGACATGCAATGCAGACCAGGTACTCTTTGAAAAGATCAGTTTCCAGCCGTTCCGGGGATACGTACAGGAATCGGCAGTTACCGGCAGATGCCAGTTTGAATGTCGATATCACATCATTCCGGCTCATACCTGAATAATATTGCAGAAAGCAGTAATTCCTTTTTTTCGCAGGTTTTGCACCTGATCCTTCATCAGGGCAATCAGCGGACTGATTACCAGGCATAGTCCTTCATTAACAAGAGTTGGTACCTGGAAACAAATGGATTTTCCGCCACCCGTCGGAAGAAGTGCCAGCGTATCATGGCCAGTCAAAACGGACTTCACAATTTCTTCCTGTTGTGGTCGAAAAGAATCATAGTTCCAGTATTGCTTTAAAACTTCAGTTACCGTCCGGTTCATATGAAAGAATAGTACTCAATTTACAGCAGCTTTTTAACAAACAAACGCGAAGAATTGACGAGTAATAACACATCACTGAACGCCATAGCAGCTGCGGCTACTCCGGGAGTCAGCAAACCGACGCCAGCTATGGGAATTGCAAGCACATTATAAAAAAATGCCCAGAACAGATTCTGTTGTATGGTAAGAAATGTATGAGACCCGAGTTGCATGGCAAGTGGTAATTTTTTCAGTCCGCTGTTCATTAAAACCACATCTGCAGTTTGCATGGCAATCTGTGAAGCATCACTCATCGAAATTCCTATACCGGCCTTGGCCAGCGCGGGTGCATCGTTGATGCCGTCTCCCACCATGGCTGTCGGCGAAATAGCGGATAGTCTTTCTATTTGTTGTAATTTTTGTTGTGGCGTTTGTTCAGCAATCACTTCATCCATTCCCAGCGCCTTTGCGATATCTGAACATTTCTGTTTTCGGTCTCCGCTGAGCAGAATGGTTTTTATATTTCTTTTTTTGAAATAAGTAATTACATCAAATGCCTCAGGTCTTAATTTCATCCTGCATATCTACCCAACCAGCTATCTGATTATTCTTCATCAGACAAATTGTGTGATTTGCATCAGCAGAAGAATTTCCAATAAATGTGGAAGACCCGGCTTTGTACTGATCTCCCTGTTTACTGGTTGCCAGTATTCCGTAACCCTTGATCTCTTCTATTTTTTTCCAGCGCATTTCAGGTTGAACTTTCCATTCACGGGTGAGTGATCTGGCAATGGGGTGATTGGAATATTTTTCCATGGAGAAAAGAATATTCCTAAAAATTTCTTCCGGTCATTGCGGGATCCAGGATCTTATACTCTTTTATACTGAATGCACCGGTGGTGAGCGTGCCGGTTTTATCAAATACAACCTGCCTGATTTTTTTAAATAATTCCAGACTATCCGCCTTCCTGAATAATATTCCATTTCTTGCTGCCCTCCCGAGACCAACTGCAATAGCAGCGGGAGTTGCGAGACCCATCGCACAGGGGCAGGCAATTACCAGCACTGCAATACTGCGCATGACAGAAGATCCAAAATTGTGGAGTATGTTGTAGTTCAATAAAAATGTAAACAGTGCAATTCCGATAACTACGGGAACAAATACCGCGCTGATCCGATCAGCCAGCAACTGGATCTTGGGTTTGTCCGTTTGTGCTCTTTTCACCAGGTCGATCATGTTGGATAAAACTGATTCGCTGGCAGAAGCCGTTACCTGTGCCTTTAAACTCCCATCCAGCAAAATGGATCCGCCAATGATCTGGTCCTTTGATTTTTTGCTTACCGGCAAACTTTCCCCCGTTATGATAGCTTCATCTACCTGTCCTTCTCCCCAGAGAATTTTTGCATCAGCAGGAATCTGCTCCCCGCTACGGATCAGCACCAGGTCACCGCTTCGCAACTGGAGGCTATCCACCGGAAAAATAATTTCCTGGTGTTGGTCATCAAAGGCAATCATATTTGCTGTCACTTTTTGCGATTTGACCAGACTCGTTAAGTGCTTTCTGCGTGGTTTGCAGGGAGCGTTCTTCCAAATAATTTCCGAAGAAAACCAGCGTAATGATGGCGGCAGCGGTTTCATAAAAAAGATAGGACTCACCCAGTCCCAGTAAGGTACCTGTAAGACTGTAAATAAATGCTGCACCTGCACCGAGGGCAATCAGTACATTCATATTCAGAGACCCTGCGAATGATGCTGTTCACGGCACTTCTTCCAAAATAATACATACCTGTAATGAATACAGGCAGACATAAAATCAATTGAACCCAGTCGTTTTGGAGCCAGTGTAAAAATGAAGCGTGGCCCAGCATATGTAATTGCAAAATCAGCGTGAAGGGAACACAAATGGCCAGATAACGAACAAATTTATTGATGTGTTTTTTGTCAGAACTTTCTTCTGCCACATGATAGCCGAGACCCTCGATCCCTTTTTTCAATTCCTGTTCAGGAACGCCAGGGACATTCTAGAAAATGTGCTTCACCGCCAGTCAGACTGACTTTGACATCCTTCATTCCTTTTTTTTCCAGAAAACCATTGATTGTTTGCGCACAGGCGCTGCAACTCATCCCTTCAACCTTCCAGTTAATTGTTTCCATGCTTATAACTTCAAATGCCTAGCAGCAAATTTATCAATTTAAGCCGGATCGATATTCAACATAGAAAACAGCACGGGTGACTATCTTTGTTGAATGGAATGGACATTATAACCTGTCTCGAAATTGACGAAATGGCGAGTATTTTCTGGGAAACCTTCCCCGATAAAAAAATATATGCTTTTCAGGGTAATATGGGAGCGGGTAAAACAAGTTTTATCGCGCGCATTATGCAGGACAAAAAATGTGAAAGAAACAACAGGCAGTCCCACATTCTCAATTATAAATGAATACAGTTACGCCGAAGGAATAATCTATCACCTTGATCTTTACCGTCTAAAAGATGAAGAAGAAGCTATTAAGGCCGGAGTTGAGGATTGTTTGTATTCAGGAGATATCTGCCTTGTAGAATGGCCGGACCGGGCGCCTGGTATTTTTCCGGAGGATACTCTGGGTGTTTTCTTTGAAAGTCTGGATGAAAATACGCGGAAAATAACTGTTACCTCCCATATTGGAAAAAATTCAGGATAAAATTGTAATTTTCACCCCCACGATCTGCGGCCCAAGCGGGAGTCAAACAACCTTATCATGTCCCAACACAGTAAACCGTTCATCAGCACTTCGTTCAGCTATGAAACTCTGGAAGAGACCCTGGATGTAAAGCCGAAATCCAGTATGCTGTTGATTGGCGTCCCCAAGGAAACTGCCTTTCAGGAAAACAGGATTGGCCTGACGCCGGAAGCTGTCAGTGTATTGGTCAGCAACGGTCATCAGGTGCTGATCGAACATAATGCGGGTGAAGCTGCGCACTATGGTGACAGGGATTATAGCGAAGCGGGCGCCCGCATCATATATGAAAAAGCTGAAGTATATAAATGTCCGACGCTGATAAAATCGGCTCCGGTGGTGGACGAAGATCTCTCTCTGCTGCAAATGAATCAAACCATTATTTCTCCCATTCATTTATCTGCACTGAAATCCGAGTTGCTGCAGAAAATGATGGAGAAACGCATAACAGGGATTTCATTTGAAAATCTGAAAGACGAAAGCGGAAGTTATCCCATAGTCCGCAGTATGAGTGAAATTGCGGGGGGTGCCGTAATGCTTGTAGCAGCACAATATCTGAGTTCTGCCAACCATGGTAAAGGGGTGCTTCTCGGAGGTATATCAGGGATACCACCCACGAAAGTTATCATTTTAGGTGCGGGTATTGTAGGAGAATATGCTGCGAGGGCAGCGCTCGCTCTCGGCGCGTCAGTGAAGGTATTTGACAACAGTGTTTCGCGGTTAAAGAGACTTCAAAACAATATTGGATTTCGCATATACACGTCCGTAATAGAACCACGCATTCTTGTCCAAACAGCTGAAAAGCTGTGAAGTAGCCGTGGGTGCACTTTCATCTCAGTCCGGCCGCACACCTGTTGTAGTGACGGAAGAAATGGTAAGCAACATGCGGACGGGCAGCGTGATAATTGATGTCAGTATTGACCGTGGCGGATGTTTTGAAACCAGCGAAATCACTTCACACGAACATCCGACATTTATAAAATATGGCGTAATCCATTATTGTGTTCCCAATATTCCGTCAGGTTTTGCGAGAACTGCTTCGCAGGCCATTAGCAATGTGATTACACCGCTCCTGCTGGAAGCATCTGAAGAAGGTGGATTCGATAATCTTGTATGGCACAAAATACATCTGCGCAGCGGAATATATATGTTTAAAGGAGCGCTTGACAAATTTCCATCTTAAGTCAGCGGTTTGATTTGAAATATACTGATCTGAATCTGCTTATCGCTAGTCAGAGATAACACTAGTATGAAAGTGTGGTAGTGTGGTAGTGTGGTAGTGTGAGTAGTTAACTTAGTACTTGTACATATTCAACTACCACACTACCACACTTCATTTTTTCAGACTTCTCATATTAATTATCGGTATTACAAAAGGAGTACTCCAAAGGATCATTCGAACTAACAATCACAAGCCTTTCAGCGCAATACTCTCTGATCAGTTCATGATACAATACAATGCCTGAAGTATCCAGGTTTGTTGTAGGTTCATCCAGTAAAAGAACCGGTGTGTCTGAAAAAAGAGCCTGTCCAAGTTTGATCCTCTGTTTCATACCGGAAGAATAATACCGGATCTGTTTATCTGCTGCTTCCTTTAATCCTATACGCTCCAGGATTTGAGGAATAGTAAGTGCTGGCAGTAATGGTTTAAAAGCCTGATGAAATCGGAAAAATTCAATGGCAGTCATCTCTTCGATGGTTTCGAGATAAGGAGCTGCAATAGACATAAGTGCAAAGTATTGTTCTACCGGAGAATTGTCTTCTGTTATAATATGAAACCGAGCCTTCACTTGGCATCAGTGCGCCTGCAATAAATTGAAGTAAGAGTGGATTTTCCCGATCCGTTCGGGCCAGTTATTGCATATGCATTCGAAGAAAAGAAACTATAGTCGAAATGCCGGAATATCCATTCCCGGTTGAATCGTTTGCCTGCATCAGACAGGGTAATCCTCATCGAGGTTGCTTTTACTGAAGCGTTTTATGATACCGCGACTGCTATCCCGTATAAAGGTTACAATTTCATCACGTTCATCCGTAGCCGAAAATTCCTCTTCCAGAAATTCCAGCGCCTGCGAAGTATTTAAGCCTTTGTTATAGATAATACGATAAATATCCAGAATATGATTGATCTTGTCAATACTGAATCCTCTTCTTTTCAATCCAACTGAATTCACGCCGCAATAACTCAATGGCATTCTTCCTGCTTTGATATAAGGCGGAATATCTTTCCCTACCAATGAGCCACCCTGCAGAAAACTATGTCTGCCGATTCTCACAAACTGGTGTATTGCACACATGCCCCCAAGAATGGCGTAGTCTTCAATGATTACGTGGCCGGCTACCTGTGTATTATTGCTCATCACGCAATAATCACCCACAATACAGTCATGCGCCAGATGGCAATAAGCCTGAATGAGGCAATTGCTGCCGATAGATGTTTTTTCCCTGTCCTTTGTTCCCCGGTTTACAGTAACAAATTCGCGTATGGTTGTATTGTCTCCTATAAAAACGTTGGAATATTCTCCCTGAAATTTCAAATCCTGTGGAATGGCAGCGATTACCGCACCTGGAAAAATCCGGCAGTTCTTACCGATTCTTGCGCCTTCCATGATCGTTACATTGGAACCTATCCATGTGCCTTCGCCTACTTCCACGTCCTGATGGATTACAGAGAACGGATCAATCTTAACGTTGGTTGCAACCCGGGCATTAGGATGAATATAAGTATGGGGATGGATCATTCTTTCATCGGTTGATGTTGAGGCCTGCTGACCACTTGGCGCTATTTCTTTGATAATTGCCGGCTGCTTCATAAAAAATGCTGAGCAAAACCCAGCCCTGCAAAAATAACCTTATTTGCCACAAATACGCTAATTTAACTTCGCTTTACCAGCTGTGCCATCAGATCTGCTTCGGTTACAATTTTATTGCCAACAAAAACGGTTCCTCGCATTTCCACGATTCCTCTGCGAATTGGATTCATCAACTCCAGTTTCATTACCATCGTATCGCCAGGTACAACCTTTGCCTTGAATTTACAATTGTCGATCTTCAGAAAGTATGTATCATACTGACTTCCGCCTGCCATTGCATTGATTGCAAGGATGCCACCTGTCTGTGCCAGCGCCTCAACCTGTAAAACGCCTGGCATAATTGGATTGCCGGGAAAATGACCCACAAAAAACGGTTCGTTAAAAGTCACGTTTTTTATTCCGACGATATAAGTGTCGGTCAATTCAATAATTTTATCGACCAGCAAAAAAGGATAACGATGGGGAAGTGTTTTTTCTATCTGCTGGCTGTTATATATCGGCTGTTGGTTTGGATCATAGACCGGAGTATTCTTCAGATGTTTGTTCTTGCGGATATATTGTTTGATTTTCCTGGCAAAATCTACGTTGGTAGAATGCCCCGGCCGATTGGCGATTACGTGCCCTTTGATGGGATATCCTATCAAGGCCAGGTCTCCAATTACATCCAGTAATTTATGACGGGCAGGTTCATTCGGAAAACGCAATTCGAGATTATTGAGATAGCCACCACTTTTTATTTCCATGTTGTCACGACCGAAAGCCTTGGCAAGCCTTTGCATTTCGTCGTCCGTCACTTTTTTGTCGACTATGACTATTGCATTATTGATATCGCCTCCCTTTATGAGGTTGTTTTCCAGCAGCATTTCCAGTTCATGTAAAAAACAAAACGTGCGGCATGGTGCGATTTCCAGTTTAAAATCCTTCATTGATTTGAGACCGGCATGCTGGGTGCCGAGCACGGGACTGTTAAAATCGATCAGCGTGGTCACTTTATATTCCATGGAGGGCATGGCCATCATTTCCACCCGTTTCTTTTCATCGTAATGTGTAATGTTATTGTCTATGCTGTACCATGATTTCGCGGCATCCTGTTCCTCAAGTCCTACTTCTTCAATAATCTCCACAAAGGGCTCCGAACTGCCATCGATAATGGGTATTTCGGGTCCATTTACTTCAATCAGGCAATTATCAACACCCATACCCACCAGAGCGGCTAAAATATGCTCAACCGTGCTTATGCGGGCGCCATTATCCTCCAGTGTTGTGCCTCTGGAAGTGTCAGTAACGAGGTCACAATCAGCCTTAATCAGGGGTCTCCCGGCCAGGTCAATCCGCTGAAATTGGAATCCATAACCAGGATTTGCGGGCCTCAGGGTCATATCGACCATTATTCCTGTATGCAGGCCGGTTCCTGAGATATTTACAGCCTGTTTAAGTGTATGCTGTTTATCCGGGTTGAATTGTGGATCCATCTTTTGAATTATGACCGGCAAAGATACAATTTGAGGCTGACTTCCATCCCCGGGTCATAAGCGAGTATTAACAAAAAATTACCCTCCGATTCTCTATTCCCGGAAATGAATTAATTTTATTTGTATACAAACGAAATTATGGAAGGAAAAAAACCCAAGATCTTATTGTGCGAAGACGACGCCAATCTCGGAATGGTATTAAAAAACTACCTGGAGCTGAACGATTTTGACGTGACCCTGGAGCGGGATGGCAGATTGGGACTGGCTGCATTCCAACGGGAACATTTCGATCTGTGTCTGCTCGACGTCATGATGCCACATATGGACGGCTTTACACTGGCCGAAGAAATCCGTGATGTAAACCCGGATGTTCCTCTTTTCTTTATCAGCGCTAAAACGATGAAGGAAGACATAATTCAGGGTTATAAACTGGGTGCGGATGATTATATCACCAAACCCTTCGACAGTGAAGTACTGCTTCTGAAAATCCGGGCGATCCTCAAAAGAAATGACGACTTAAATAAAGAAGCAGATAATAAGGAATATGACCTGGGTTCATATCATTTCCATCCGAAACTGAGGCAACTCGTACATAACGGACAAACGCAAACGCTTTCTCCCAAAGAAAATGAATTGCTGAAGATGCTCGCCGAACACCTGAATGACTTATTGCCACGGGAAGCTGCTCTTAAAAAAATCTGGGGAAGCGACACCTATTTCAACGGACGCAGTATGGACGTATATATCGCCAAACTCAGAAAATACCTGCGTGATGACGTGAATATTGAAATCGTCAATATTCACGGCAACGGATTCAGACTGGTGGTACCTGTTAAGGCGGCAATATAATCTCAAGCATGCATGCCAATAGTCATTGGTCAATCTACCAGTCTGAAATTTAAATTCTGGGTTTTTGCATCAATGATCATGCTATTATTTGTTCATTCCTATAATCTGAATGAACGATATCTCCGCGCGTTTTCCATCGTTCGTGAGCAACTGGCTTTTAACAGCTTTTTGCAGTATTTTTTATCTAATGGCCTGTTTCGGTTTTTCATACCCATACTTTTCTCCATTTCAGGATATTTATATGCGACACAAGATAACCGCCCTTACAAACAGCGTATCAGAAAACGATTTCGTAGCATATTTATACCTTACCTGATTTGGAGTGCGGTCGGACTCGCACTCACTTATGCAATTGAACTTTCTTCCTATGGTCGCGGTATTATAGAAACGACACATCTGATGGAATTAAGCAATAACAGGATTCTCCTTCACGACTACAAATGGTATGAGTTATTAGCGAGATGGATTTTGTTACCTGTACCATATCAACTTTGGTTTTTGCGTGTATTATTTGTTTACAATCTGATATACCCGGCATTGCGCTGGTGTATACTTAAATACACGCATGTTTTCTTTATTGTTACTATCTTATTCTGGATATCTGACATTTCCTTTATACTTATTGAGGGGGAAGGTCTGTTTTTCTTTTCATTGGGAATATGGCTTCAGAAAAGAAATTTTAATATCAGTGTTCCAAACAAATGGCTGCAACCTTTACCCTGGTCCATCGTATTTTTGTTACTGACTTTTGGCAAAACGATTCTTGCTTTTGAAGGCTATCGTATTATAGGGAATTTTATATTTCCTCTGCTTCTAATACTATATAAAATAGTTGTCTTCAGTGGTTTCATAGCAGCGTGGTTCGGTACAGATGAGCTGGTCAGGTGGTGCACGGAGAAAAAATGGTTTGTCTGGCTTTCTGCTTTTTCATTTATTATTTATGCTCTTCATGCACCTTTGGTCGCCTATGCGATAAATTTCATTTTCCCTGTGATACAGCATCTGGTCAACTACCGTTTGCTCACATATATGTTTTTGCCAGTGGGCCTTTTTATATTTTGTGTGAGTACGGGTATATTGATCAGATATTTCTCTCCTAAGATCTATCTAATTTTAACGGGAGGAAGAGGATTCGGCTTCTCCTAAAATCAGAATTAAATAAATTATACAAGACGGATAATTGTCCATAGTTTAAAGCTGAATATCTTCTATTAACACGTGAGGACAATGGTTGTAAAGCAGCTAGTATATATTTTCGCTTTGTTACTGACCTTCCCTCCTGACATGAATGCCCAGGCAGCATTTAAGATCGACGCAGGTTTGCAATGGATTTATAAAAACTACCCGCAGGAAAAAGTATATGTTCATACTGATAAAAACCAATATATCGCGGGCCAGTCTTTATGGTTGAGCATCTATGCGATTTCATATGGCATACCCAGCGAACTCAGCAAAATTGTTTACATACAACTTATTAGTCCAAATGGGAATGTTGAGGCACATGCAAAGCTTCAGATGGAAAAAGGCAAAGCGGCCGGAGGTTTAGTATTGCCCGATAGTCTAAGATCCGATGTCTATGAACTAAGATGCTTCACCGCATGGATGCTGAATTTCGACGAAAATTTCATCTTCCACAAAACTATTATTATTCAAAACCCGGCGCAACAAGTAAAGCAATTTGTTACAAAAGTTCCAACTGGCAATAATTATCACATTAATTTCTTACCGGAAGGTGGCGACCTGGTTGATGGCATTTTATGCAACCTGGCATTTAAGGCTGTCGATATGAGCGGCCTTCCGGTTGAAGTGAGCGGGGAAGTCGTAGATGAACAAAAAAATCAGGTTGCAACATTGAAAACTGTCCATGGCGGGATGGGGAGTTTTTCTTTTATTCCGCATATACCTCATGGATATTCTGGAAGAATACGTTTTAACGATGGTCAATTAACGGATGTACCTCTGCCATCAATTAAGCCCTTCGGCGTCGTATTAAAGGTTATAGAACAAAACGATTCAGAAGTCAATATTGCTATATTCCATCGTGACGAATATATCAACCAGTACCAGGATCTCGTATTGGCAGTGTATGAGAGTAGCGGCAGGTTTGCTGTTTATCCTTTGCAAGTGGAAAAAGGCAAAAACATTTTTTCCATCAAAAAAGCGCAATTCTCAAGTGGGATCCTGCGCTTGACTTTATTTAGTTCGAATGAAGTTCCACTTGCAGAACGGGTTATATTCCTCGATAAAAAAGACAGGCTGAATATAGAGTTGTCAAAAGACAGTTTGTCATTCAAATCCAGATCTGATAACCAACTTACAATACAGGTAAATAATACCGATGGAGAAAAAGATACCGCAAATTTCTCAGTGGCCGTGACCGATGCTGACATAGTTCCTTTGGACAGTCTAAGCGACAATATTTATTCCTCAATGTTCCTTAGCTCGGAATTACGAGGATATATATACGACCCTTCTTATTATTTTCAAAACACAGATGATAAAGTGAAAGAAACATTGGATCTTATAATGCTAACAAATGGATGGCGCCATTTTAAATGGGAGAACGCACTGAGTGAAAGAGCAATAGATTTAAAATATAAAGTTGAGAAGGAACAGGATCTGGAAGGTGAGATTGACGGCTTTGATATGAAATTCTTCAACAGGGAGAATTATAAATTAAAAATACTGATCCAGAATGAAGATTCCAGCAAATATATTGGTTATGCAGAACCCGATAGTAATGGCAGATTTATATTAAGTGACTATCCGGTGAAGGGAAAATCAATCGTATTTTACGAGTGGGTCAAAGGTGGAAAAGGAAAAGGAAAAATGAAGGACTTAAAAGTAAAGTTATTCAACAACTCTCAGGATAGTTTTCGAATCGCACCATACCTGCCCCGGACTTCAGAAAGCACAGTCAGTATTATCAAGGACACAAATGAAATTAACTATATGCTGCGTCAACAGAAGGGTATGCTCAAACCCGTTACAGTGCGGGGACATGTGCCGACAAAAACTGAGCGAGTTATCTCAAAATACGTCAGCAATGAATTCATGGAAGGGAGGGCCAGCTCAATAGACTTTATCAATAATTTTTATCCCAATAGTAACAGGATGTTTGAATTCCTTATGGGAAGATTCCCAGGACTCGTTATTAGAGGCACAGAAGATTTTCCTGTTTTCGAATATGAAGGGATGGCTACTTTACACAATTCTGCTTCTGATTCGGGTGGAAATCCTACAGCTGTCCCTTATTTTTATGTAAATGAAGTATTAACAAGCTGGGAAGACGTAAAAAATATCCCGTTCAGCGATATCGCCCTGATTCAATTTTTACCACCACCCGTCGCCATCGCACCATTTAACGGAGGTTTCAGAGGAGTAATTACTATCTATTTAAAAAGAGGAGATGAAACTGAAGTCTTATCAGGCATCACTGAGAATTACAACCGCTATAGCTTCAATGGATTTAATATAACGCGTGAATTTTACTCACCAGATTACAGCCATAAAAATTTTGATACTTCTGTCCAGGATATCAGGTCAACATTATATTGGAATCCTCATCTCAGCTCAGACGCAGACGGAAGAGTACATATTCAATTTTATAATTCTGACAAGGCCAAAAGATATCGTGTCGTAATTGAAGGGATGGACCGAAATGGGAGGCTTGGCAGTTTTACTACCATACTTTCAAAATAAATCGGGTTCTGGTGTGGTCCCGCCTGAGCGAAGCGAAGGCGGAGAGGGCGGGATTACTTTCAGTGATCCATCAGGGGGGTCGCCAAATGAAAATGAATGCCGGCGCTTAGCGCCTTTCATTTTTCTTCCTGCTCGCGGTTGAAAGTAATCTTTCAACGCTCGCGAAAATAAAAATGCCCCTTTCGGGGCTTTATTTTATTTGGCGGAGAGGGCGGGATTCGAACCCGCGATAGCGTTTCCACTATACACACTTTCCAGGCGTGCTCCTTCAACCACTCGGACACCTCTCCTTCCGTTTTTAAAACAGGCGGCAAAAGTAATACATCATCTCTTACCCCACGAATCTTTTTAATCTTCGCGCAATGCCTTGTGCCTTGTGCTTTACGCTTTAAGCCTTACGCCTCCAGCTTTACGCCTTAAGCCTTCCGTCTAAGAAAATATTTTTAATGCATTAGCCGTAGTAATCCTGGCAACCTCCTCAAGGCTTATCTTTTTTATTTCAGCCATTTTCTTCGCAACATAAACAATATAACTGCTTTCATTTCGCTTACCACGAAATGGAACAGGTGGCAGATAAGGTGCATCTGTTTCCAGTACGATATTTTCCAGGTTAATATTTTTAAGTACTTCCGGAAGCCTGCTGTTTTTGTAAGTCAGGGGGCCACCAATGCCGAGATGAAAACCAAGATCCACAATTTCTTCAGCCTGTTTTTCTCCTTCATTGAAACAATGAAATATTCCCTTCAGTTTTCCATTTTGATGTTCACGAACAACAGAAATTGTATGTTCAATGGAGTCGCGTGAATGAATTACAACGGGCAAATTAAAATGAAGGGCCCATTCGATCTGTTGATGAAAAGCCTGGTACTGTTCCTTTTCAAAACTTCGATCCCAATAAAAATCCAGGCCGATTTCGCCTACAGCTGCGAACCGCCTCCCATGCAGGTTTTGCAGGACATGCGATAAAGCATCTTCAACGTCAGCCTTAACCGAACAGGGATGCAATCCCTGCATTGCGTAACAAATGTCGGGATAACGTTTTTCCAGGTCCAGCAGGGCCTTTTCGCTCTCGATATCTATGGCTGGTAAATAAAATCTGACTACCCCGGCTGCCTGAGCCCTTTTAATTATTTCATCAATATCTTCCTCAAAGGCGGGGACATATAAATGACAATGTGTATCAATCAGTTCCATATGAAAATTCTATTGGGCCACTTGGCTGGGCCCATACTATTTTTTTGAAAAAACGGGACTAAGGGTAAACACTTAGTCTGTTTTTCAGTATCCTGTTTTATCACATTTGGTTCGTTCTTTTAGCTTGGTAAATATCTGTATTACCATGGTTATCTGCGAAATATGTTTGGTGAATCAAAAAATGTTCTACCTTTAAATCAGTTTTCATAGGGTACGGATTAAAAACGGGCCAGGGTGTCTACCCCGGCCCAATTTTATTTTGCATGCTTTCATCTTCCATATTTTCTATCCCGTCACTCAGTTATTTTATAGTTTCGAAAGAATAACCTTCACCGGAAAAATACGCAAGAACGACAGGTAAAGCCACCGTCAAAGCCTGATATGCTTTTGCACTGTCGTGAAAAACAATAATACTTCCTGAACGGGATTTACGAATAACCCTTTCAGCAGCCAAAACACCAGTTACAGACGGATCAAAATCGCCGCTCAACACGTCCCACATCACAATCTTATACTTCAATTTTTCTTTCAGATTTCGTATCTGGAATCCCGTTGCGCGACCATACGGTGGCCGGAATAAATCCGAGTCAATCTGCTCGCGTGCTTTTTCAATATTCTCTATATAAACTTTGTTATCTGTCTTCCACCCATTCAGATGATTAAATGTATGATTGCCCACACGGTGACCCTCCAAAAGTATTCGTTTATATATGGCCGTTTCTTCAAGCACGTTTTTACCAATGCAGAAAAAACTCGCTTTCGCATCGTATTTTTTTAGTTGATCCAGCACAAAAGGGGTTGCAGTTACATGCGGACCATCGTCGAAACTCAAGTAGATTTTTTTTTCACCTTTCGCAGATGGATAATACCAGAGACAGGAGGGATAAAGTATCCTTAGCCAGAAAGGTGTTTTCGTAAAATAAAACATGATGCAAGTTACTCAGAAGCTGTTGATGTGAATAACCTGGCCGTGCTGCCGGAATAATTTGCCGTTATCCTTTAAAAATGCTTCCTGGCTGATCTTATCAGTCAGGAGTTTATCCAAATATATTTTCTCTTCTTCCCTTGTAATTGTCACAGGTTTGCCGGCGTATAGGGCCTGGTCACAGTACCCCTTGAGCAGGGGGTCGAGCTGGCTAAAGAACAGTGTGGTAGATGCGAAAATATCGGATCCTATCACCTTATCTCCTGACATGCAAACCATCCCCACAACAGCGCTGTCTGAATTTTTAAATTTTTGCTTGAAATAATTGTAATATTCGTCATTCAGCTGAACCATTTTCTTGTCGATATTGCGCGAAAGATAAGCGGAGCTTTTACTTTGAATATTACTTTCTCCCAACTGCTTTGCAATTTCCTGCCAGATAAGCACCTGGTTTTTATTTACGTCAAGCACCCTCCGTAAGGCAGGATTCGCAAAATTCTCATAAGCGAATTTTTTTTCTTTCTCACTCCATCTCAGTTCTTCCACGCACATGACAGATACATACTGGTCCCTTCCGTTCGGTTCAAGCAAAGTATCCCTTGTAATCATTCTGTCCTGTCGGCCGCCAGATATGAGTTCACCGGAAGAGATAAAAATAGTCTGGTCAGAATGGTTATTGATGCGAAGAAAATGCACATTTTCTGTTGATGCAGTTCCTCTTTCAGAAATCACTGCGATTCCCTGTCTTATTGCCTGACTGAGGCTGATCGCTTTAGGAGCTTTATTTCCAAATCCATTTTTCGGGCGAATGGGTATGATGCGTAGGTTCTTAAATTCAACTGCCGAATCGTAATCGACATACACATTGTCATAGGTAATCTCCTGCGCCTGCAGGAACCTGCAGAAAAACAGGCACGCGATGGTTAGAAAAAATTTCACGGGTGAATATACTATTTCGGACTGCATTGTGCAACCCGGAGTACATCCTTTAACAAAATTATCCCCGAACCCCGCATGCGTTAAGCGTTTGACGTTAAGCGTTCGGCTTTCCCCGCTCCTTGATTATCTTTGTTTTCCATGGAAAAGAAAGTCAGGGTTCGATTTGCGCCCAGTCCCACAGGCGGTTTACACCTGGGTGGTGTGCGAACAGCACTTTATAATTATCTTTTTGCGAAACATCATAATGGGCATTTTATTTTACGCATTGAGGATACAGATCAGGGTCGCTTTGTGCCCGGAGCGGAAGAATATATTTACGAAAGCCTGAGATGGTGCGGCCTGGAACCGGATGAGGGTCCTTTGAACGGAGGCCCATATGGCCCCTATCGCCAAAGCGAAAGAAAAAAAATCTACCGGAATTATGCAGAAAAACTAGTTCAGGCAGGAAAAGCCTACTACGCATTCGACACGACAGGGGAATTGGAAACCATGCGTTCAGTATTCAGGACCGCCGCTAGCCCATCCCCGCAATACGATCATCACACGCGTATGCATATGCGCAATTCAATTTCAATGGTTCCTGCAGAAACGAAAGAACTGCTGGAAGCCGGTACGCCTCATGTAATCCGCATCAGGATGCCTGATCATGAAACCCTGCAATTGAATGACCTGATCCGTGGTCAGGTTGAATTCAATACATCTCTTGTTGATGATAAGGTATTGCTAAAGGCAGACAATATGCCGACCTATCACCTGGCGGTGGTAGTGGATGATTTTCTCATGCAGATAACCCATGCATTCCGTGGTGAAGAATGGCTTCCCAGCGCTCCGGTGCACCTGCTTTTGTGGAAATATTTATTTGGTGAAGAAAACATGCCGGCCTGGGCGCATTTCCCCCTGATATTGAAACCTGACGGAAATGGCAAACTAAGCAAACGCGATTCGGACCGTCTGGGTATTCCCATATATGCCATGGACTGGAAGGATGCCATTTCGGGCGATATCATTTCGGGATTCCGCGAAAAGGGATTTCTGCCCGAGGCTTTTGTAAACATGCTGGCTGTATTAGGCTGGAATGACGGAACCGAACAGGAACTCTATTCTATTAATGAACTAATTGAAAAATTTTCTATCGAACGTGTTCATAAGGCGGGTGCAAAATTCAATTACGAAAAAGCAAAATGGTTTAATCAGGAATGGATCCGGAAAATACCTATTGAGGAACTTAGTGTGGCAGTTCGAAAAATATATAATCAATACAAATTGCATATTCCGGATGAAATCTATCTGCGTATGGTGATCCAGCTTATACGTGACCGATGTCATTTGCTGCCGGAATTTTATATACAGGGTAAATTCTTTTTTGAAGCACCCCATCAATGGAATATCGAAGCCGTAAAACCAAAATGGACTGCCGCCAAATCCTCGTTTTTCAAATCCTATATTGAAAAAATAAGAGATATTCCTGAATGGAACGCATACAACCTCGAGACGACTTTCAAGGAACTCGCAGCAGTACAGCAGATAAAACCAGGAGAACTTCAGCTTCCGCTTCGGATCATGCTCGTGGGCGAAAAATCAGGTCCTCCTGTATTCGATATTGCTGCACTGCTTGGGAAAAATGAATCAATCAAAAGAATCAACAACCTGCTTGACCTTGCAGGAAATTGGCAACACCTATGAAAAAACTGAACAGGTTTTTATATCTGCTGGCTCTGCTCAAATTCATACTCCCCTTTTTTTTGCAGAATTCAATGTATGAACCTCACCGCGATGAATTTCTTTACCTCGCCGAAGGAAGCCATCCTGCTTTTGGATTTATGGAAGTACCGCCTCTGCTTTCTGTTTTCGCATGGATAACAGGACTATTTGGCAATGGTATGTTTTGGATAAAATTTTGGCCCTCCTTATTTGGTGCACTGAATTTTATCCTGGTGGGCAAACTTATCATTTCACTGGGCGCCAAAACATTCGCTCTTATTCTTCTCTTTTTTTGTTTTTTCTTTACCGGATTTCTTCGGGTGCATTTTTTATTCCAGCCCAACTTCCTGGAAATATTTTTTTATACCGTCATTGCTGTCGGACTGGTACAATACGCCAGAACCTCGGAAAATAAATGGCTTTACTTTACAGGTATAGGAGCAGGGCTTGGCCTCCTGAGTAAATATTCCGTCGCTTTTTATCTGATAAGCCTTTTGCCGGCACTAATGCTTACTAAACAAAGGACTATTTTTTTAAACCGGCATTTCTATATAGCGCTTGGTCTTGCATTCCTTATTTTCCTGCCGAATCTGATATGGCAATTCAATTATCATTTCCCCGTATTTTATCACATGCACGAGCTGACTTCTACACAGCTGCAATATGTACAGCATTCGTCCTTCCTCCTGGATCAGCTTGTAATGTTTTTACCCTGTTGCTTTATCTGGGTTACCGGTTTTCTCTATTTATTTTTGAATAAAGAAGGAAGAACATTTGTTTTTTTGGGTCTGGCTTATATTGGAGTAATCGCTATCCTGCTTTGGTTTCACGGAAAAAGTTATTACACGCTTGGCCTGTACCCTGTTCTTTTCGGATTCGGATCAATCGTTATTGAAAAATGGACTCTGCACTCGCGTTTCTTTCTCCGGTTTATATTTTCTGCTATTATTATTTACTTTGGAATCAGATTCACCTTTATCTGTCTGCCCCTGATGAGTCCGCCGAGGCTGGCAGCTCACTATGAAAAAACACACGCCGCCAGTCTTGGTGTACTAAGATGGGAAGACCAGCAAAATCATCCCCTGCCGCAGGATTTCGCTGATATGCTTGGATGGGATGAAATGGCAGAAAAAGTCTCTGCGGCTTTTCATTCACTAGACAGCTCCCAGCAGGCAAAAACAATTATTTTTTGTGATAACTACGGAATGGCCGGAGCAGTTACATACTACAGAAAAAAATATCATCTGCCGGCAGCATATAGTGACAATGCAAGTTTTTTGTATTGGATCTCCGATTCCATTAATTTTCAAAATATTGTATTAGTGGAAAGCGACCCCGAGGAAATGCAGCACGATTTTATAAAACAGTTTTCGAGTGCCAGAATAACCGGCAGCGTTACAAATCCTTATGCACGCGAAAAGGGAACGGCTATTATGCTCCTTGCAGGTGCAAGCGATCCCTTCCGCAAATTCTTTAATGAAAAACTGAAGGCCGACAGATTAAAAACGCGGGTTTATTAATAGAGATTCGGAGAAAACTGTTATGTACATTTGAATCATGAACAAATCCCTCTCACGTCCGATCCGGGTATTGGTAGCTAAAGTAGGACTGGATGGCCATGACCGCGGTGCAAAAGTAATTGCAACTGCGCTCCGTGATGCAGGCATGGAAGTAATTTATACGGGACTAAGGCAAACTCCTGAAATGGTGGTGAACGCTGCACTGCAGGAAGACGTAGATGCCATTGGCATAAGCATTCTGAGCGGTGCACATATGACGGTATTTCCGAAAATCATCAGGCTTATGAAGGAGAAAAATCTCACTGATGTACTGCTTACAGGGGGCGGAATTATTCCGGAAGAAGACAGTATACAATTAGCTGAGATGGGAGTCGGAAAATTATTTTCACCCGGTGCAGCTACTACCGACATTTCGGAGTATATCCGCAATTGGGTCATCACTAACCGGATAAACTAAATTTCATTTTATGTATGAAACTTTATTAACCGAATTGGCAGAGAATATTTTCGTCATCATACTCAACCGTCCGGACATATTAAATGCACTCAACGCCACTGTAATCCGCGAACTCGGAGAAGCAGTACAGGAAGTTTATGATAATGATCTGATTCGAGGCGCGATTATCACAGGGTCAGGAACTAAAGCATTTGCCGCAGGTGCTGATATACGCGGTTTTTCAGGACTTACGAAAGAAGAAGGTATGGCATTGGCAAAACAAGGTCTTGATATTTTTTTTAAAATTGAAAATGCACCCAAACCCATTATAGCAGCAGTAAATGGATTCGCGCTGGGAGGCGGCTGCGAACTTGCCATGGCATGTCATTTCCGGATCTGCAGCGACAATGCACAATTCGGACAGCCGGAAATCAGTCTGGGCCTTATCCCCGGCTATGGCGGAACCCAGCGGTTAACCCGATATATCGGCAGGGGTCCGGCATTGGAAGCCATGCTCACAGGAAATCTTATCAGTGCTCCCATGGCGCTTCAATTCGGCCTGGTCAACCACATGACGAATCCGGAAGAACTGTTAAATAAAACGAAATCTATACTGCAACTCATCATCAGCAAAGCACCTCTCGCCGTCGCCAGATGCATCGCAGCCGTCAACGCAGCCAGTGATAACGCGGATGGTTATGCGCTCGAAACAAAACTCTTTGGAGAATGTTTCTCTACGGAAGATATGAAAGAAGGCACTGCGGCTTTTTTGGAAAAGAGAAAGCCGATCTTTAAGGGAAGGTAAAAATAATTATGGGTTATGGGTTATGGGTTATGGGTTGTAGCTCATAACCCATAATCCATCATTAGCGTTGCGTTATAAATCAAAGATATTCAATTGATTATTTTTTAGCTCTTTGAAATCTTGTTGTTGTACTGTTTTTATAAATAGTTCATTGATTGGTAATTTTTCAAAAATACTAATGCTAAGCACTTGCAAAATTTCATACAGAGATTGCTTTAACCGAAATCTTTTTTTAGCGATTGCCACTAATGCATAGACGGATACTGCGATCCAAATTTGTGTTTTAACCGCATTTTCGGATCTGCCCCAAAATGATTGAATTTTCAGATGCTGTTTTATCCACTTGAAAAATAATTCAATTTTCCATCTATGTCGATACAAAGTTGCAATCTGACTGGCTTTTAACTCTGTGTTGTTAGTTATGAAAACAAAGTAACGGGTCGTTTCAGCATCATAATATTTTATGAGTCTAAAAGCCTCCGGATAATCCCGTGATACATAAAAGTTCTTTTTCCTGAGCTTAATCATCTGATCACAAATGATATTTTTTTCTGTTGGTTTTAATGATTTGATCAAGGAAAAACTAAAATCTTTTCGAGCTCTGGTGATAAAGTAGGCACCGACTGTATGAATATGATAAAAACGATCAAAGTCAATGTAGCCGCGGTCTACGACATAAAAACTGTCTGGCTCAAATTTGATCATATCCAGAATATTGAGTTCATGAATATTGGCCGCAGTGATGTGGATAAACGAAGGGATGGATGTTTTCAGGTCCAGTTGAGTATGAATTTTGATACCGCCTTTTGTCGATCTGAATTTAGCCCAGAAAAATGCAGACAGACACATATCAATGGTTGTTGCATCAATGGCAAAAACATTGTTAGCGAGATCAAAATCGAGTTCACTATCGTTCGCGTATAAACGACGTGCTTCTTCAATCAGGGTCATGCAAAAGTCAGCATATATGCGCCAATCACGATTCTCATTTGCTCTGCTCAAAGTGGTTTTAGAAATGATATCACCAATACCCAGATGGTACAGCTTATTTGTATTAGCTGTCAGACACAGAATCGCATCAGATAAGCTATCTCTTTGGGTGAGTTGCCCAAAGGCCATACAAAGAAATTGCTTCCAACATGTGAATTGTCTGGTTTTATAATCACCATTATATCGATTGACAACTGTTGTAAAGACCTTATGTGAAATCAATGAAAAAATCTGCGAAAAGATATATTTGCCCTGATTCATGATAGCTGGTTATCAGCGCATTATACAAAATCAAAAGCAAATCCTTTTCAAATCGTTTCCACATGTAAATCGGCTCAAATGCAGTACAGACAAGGATTTCAAAGAACTACAAATATTGATAACGCAACGCTAGTGATAATCCATAACTCATAATTTGTGAAGTTTCCACTTTCAGGTAATTGACTTCCCCTTTTTCTTAAAGTAAATTGTATGCGTTAAATCAATGCATGCTTGTTAAGACCTATGGCAGCGCAGTATATGGAGTAGATGCCATCACCATAACGGTAGAAGTGAATGTCATGAAGGGCAAGAATTACTTCATCGTAGGCCTGCCCGACAATGCTATTAAAGAAAGCCTTCAGCGTATAGAAAGCGCGCTTAAAACCAATGGCTTTTTAATGCCAAGGATCAAACTGCTAGTGAATCTGGCGCCGGCTAATATCCGCAAATCAGGTTCTGCTTTCGACCTGCCCATCGCTATCGGTATTCTGGCGGGTAGCGGCCAGATAAAGAATCTGGATTTCCTTCAGCAGTTAATTATCATGGGAGAATTAAATCTGGATGGAAGTATTTTACCGCTGAAAGGTGCCCTGCCTATTGCAATTCAGGCAAGGAAAGAAAAATTTAAAGGATTTATTGTGCCCAGATCTAATGGCAGCGAAGCGGCGATCGTAAATAAATTGGAAGTATACCCGGTTTCACATATCAGGGAAGTAGTTGATTTTTTAGACGGGCGAAGAAAGATTGAACCCATTGACCCCGATACAAGACAGGATTTTTTTGTTAACCAGTACCAATTTGATATTGACTTCAAAGATGTGCGCGGACAACAAAATATCAAGAGAGCTCTTGAAATAGCTGCAGCCGGTGGCCATAATGCAATATTGATCGGACCACCAGGCTCTGGCAAAACCATGCTGGCAAAAAGGCTTCCGACGATCCTTCCTCCATTGAATCTCCAGGAAGCGCTGGAGACAACCAAGATCCATAGTGTTGCAGGAAAGCTGCAGCCGGATGCTATGTTGATCGCAAGGCGTCCGTTTCGTTCTCCTCATCATACGATTTCTGATATGGCGCTCGTAGGTGGAGGAGGCTTGCCACAGCCTGGCGAAATCTCGCTGGCCCATAACGGAGTGTTGTTTTTAGATGAACTGCCCGAATTCAGAAGATCAGTTCTCGAAGTAATGCGTCAACCAATGGAAGAACGAAGAGTGAATATAAGTCGCGCACGCATGAGTATAGATTTTCCTGCAAGTTTTATGTTGCTGGCAAGCATGAATCCGTGCCCATGCGGATTCTATAATCATCCGGACAGAGCGTGCAGCTGTCCGCCCGGTGCCGTACAGAAATACCTTAACAGGATTTCAGGTCCCTTGCTGGACAGGATCGATCTGCATGTGGAAGTCACTCCAGTGGGATATCATGAACTGTCTTCTGCAGATCCGGGTGAATCATCATCTGTCATTCGTGATCGGGTGATTGCTGCCAGGAAAAAACAAAATATACGATTCTCCGATCAAAATGGTATTTATGCAAATGCCCAGATGGATAGCAGCCTGTTGAAAAAAATCTGTCTTATAGAAAAAGCGGGATCTATGCTTCTTAAAACAGCTATGGAAAAACTTAATCTCTCAGCAAGAGCATATGACCGTATTCTGAAAGTATCGAGAACGATTGCTGATCTGGATGGGAACGAGGATATCAAAACTGAACATCTGGCAGAAGCCATTCAGTACCGGAGTCTCGACAGAGAATCCTGGGCCGGCTAATTTCCCAAAAAAAATACCGCCAGCTCTAACAAATGAGGGAATTCTTTGCCGTCTTTAGACGTCACTGTTTTTATATAACTTGTAGAGATTTTCTATCCAAAAGGTAGAACGGATCGCTATATTTTAACTATGAAGATTCTACTTAATTATCTCAAACCTTATAAATGGCTGGTGATTCTGACTCTTTTCCTGGCCGCCCTGAATATCGGTTTTTCTTTACTGGATCCTATTATATTCGGCAAGATCGTAAACCTTTCAAACGAATATGTCCAGGCCAGAAAACAACATCATAACTTTTCAGCCGACAGTTTCTTTACTGCTTTTTCCTGGATCCATCCCGGAGTAATAAATCTCCTGCTCCTTTCGGTAGCCGTTGCCATGATGAGCCGGATCGCGAAAAACTTCCAGGATTATTTCATGAATGTGGTGGTCCAGAAATTCGGGGCTAAAGTATTTACCGATGGACTTCAGCACGCTATGAAGCTTCCCTATCAGGACTTTGAAGATCAGCGCAGCGGTGAAACACTGGGTGTGCTGCAAAAAGTCAGAACGGATACTGAACGTTTTATCAATTATTTTATAAATGTACTCTTTGGCGTTATTATCGGAGTCATATTTGTTTTTACTTATGCCGCTATCTGGATTCACTGGAGCATCCCGCTTGTATACCTGGGTGGCATTCTGCTGTTAACGTTCATCAGTAATCTGCTGAGTAAGAAAATAAAAATCATTCAGAAAAATATCGTTTCTCAAACTACTTCCCTGGCTGGTTCTACTACTGAGTCACTGCGTAATATTGAACTGGTAAAGAGCCTGGGGCTCACACAGGAAGAGGTGAACCGCCTTAATAAGAATACTTATAAGATTCTGGGACTCGAACTAACTAAGGTTAAACGTATAAGGAGTATCAGTTTTGTACAGGGAACGTTTGTCAATACGCTTCGACAGGTTATCCTGTTCATTTTAATGTGGCTGATTTTCAAGGATAAGATGAATGCAGGTCAGTTGGTTACCATGCAGATTTTTTCATTTTTCGTATTCGGACCGCTGCAGGATATAGGAAATATTGTACTCTCCTATCGGGAAGCAGAAGCATCTCTTAACAATTTTGAACAACTCATGAAAAAAGTTCCCGAACCGATGGCCATCAATCCCAAACACCTTGGCAGAATTGAGGAACTCAGATTTCAGGAAGTCGTTTTCAAACATAAAACAGCCCAGCATTATGCGATTGACCAAATCAGTTTTGAAGTGCAGGTTGGTGAAACCATTGCGTTTGTTGGTCCCTCGGGTTCGGGGAAGTCAACACTGATGAAACTACTCGTCGGTTTATACAGACCGCTGCAGGGAAAGATCTTATATAATAAACTGGATGAAAACTCCATCAATTTTGACGATCTCCGAAACCAGATCGGATTTGTAACACAGGATACACAGCTTTTTTCAGGCACGATCCGCGAAAATCTATTGTTTGTAAATCCTTCTTCCACCGAAGCCGATTTACTTGATGTATTACAAAAAGCTTCCTGTATGAACCTGCTTGAGAGAGCAGAAAAAGGATTGGAAACCATGATTGGGGAGGGTGGATTGAAATTGTCCGGCGGTGAAAAGCAGCGATTGTCCATCGCCCGGGCGCTGCTCAGAAAACCGCGGGTTCTGATTTTTGATGAAGCTACATCAGCTCTTGATTCCCTGACAGAAGAAGAAATTACCAAGACTATTCGACATGTATCTTCCCAAAGAAACCAGATTACCATACTGATCGCACACAGGTTATCTACTATTATGCATGCAGACAGAATTTATGTATTGGAAAAAGGTAAAGTGGTGGAAACCGGCACCCACGGAAGTCTGAGGGATGAGAAAGGCCTCTATTACGCTATGTGGCGACAGCAGATCGGTGAAAGAAAGTTTAGTCAGGATATTTCCGAATCCGTCTTGAGCAAGGCAGGTTAAATCAAAATCTTTGATGGAAAAATTATCCGTTGTCATAATTACTTATAACGAAGAAAAAAATATCAGCCGCTGTATTGATTCTGTCAAAAACCTGGCAGATGAAATTTTGATCCTGGATTCCAATTCAACTGACCGGACGGTAACGATCGCTGTAAGCATGGGCGCCATCGTTAAGCAGGAGTCCTTCAAAGGATTTATTGAAATGAAAAACAGAGCTATCCAACTGGCTGCCCATGATTATATTTTAAGTCTGGATGCAGACGAGGCACTTGATCCTGTTCTGGCAGACTCTATTCTAAAAGCCAAAGAAAACTTTACCGGCAAAGCATACCGGATGAACCGTTGTACCAACTATTGTGGTAAGTTTATCAGGCACGGCGCGTGGTACCCGGACAGGAAAATTCGTCTCTTCGACAGAAGGATTGCGCAATGGGGAGGAACCAACCCTCATGATAAAATTGTTTTGCGGGAAAATATTCCCTTTTTACATCTCCCGGGTGATATTCTGCATTATTCCTATTATACGATTGCAGAACATGTAACACAGAATAATAAATTCAGTACAATCGCGGCAGAATCACTCTTTGCCAATGGCAAGAAGACGTCTCTGTTAAATATTGTTGTCAATCCCCTTTGGGCTTTTTTACAAAGCTATTTTATAAGGGCGGGAATGCTTGATGGCCTGTTCGGATTCGTTATTGCCATACAGATTTCACATATGACATTTCTGAAGCATACCAAATTATACATGCTCTGGAAATCAGGTAAATAGAAGGTACCTTTGCAGAAATTTTGAAACATGGCAGACAAACCAGGTTTTTTGTGGAGCCTGCTTACACAGAAATGTCCCCGATGCAGGAAGGGATCTATGTTTAGCAACTCTAATCCATGGAACCTGAAATCCACGCTTAAGATGCCAACACATTGTCCCGAATGTGGCCAGCTTTTCGAAATGGAGGTCGGGTTCTGGTATGGTACCGCTTATATAAGTTACCTCGTAACGGTTATTTTTTGTGCAATCAGTTTTGTGTTATGGTTTCTAACCATCGGTTTCTCTTTAACAGATAACCGATTCTTTTGGTGGTTGGGCATTAACGGAGGTTTATTAATTGTTCTTCAACCATGGTTCATGCGCCTTAGCCGGGCTATGTATTTATATTTCTTTGTTACTTATGATGAAAATTATAAAGATACCGCCCCGATAACATTTGATTATAAATCGGAAGATTACTTTCTGAGGGAAGAGCCACCTGTGAAATAAGCTTAAAGCTCAAAGCCTAAAGCTTAAAACCAATCCAACTAAAAAGCCACCCGTTTTTAACGCGATGGCTTTTTGAGATCTATGTTAGGGGGTTAGTAAGGGTGAATAACGTAAAATTATAAATATTATTATTCAAAAGATCAATCAGAGATCTTTTAATAAAAAAAAATCTTTGGCCCGGATCCCTTTTTCAGTTTTTTGAAGGGTACAACACTCATTAACCGGATCATGCTCAAAAAATAATACATAGTCCCCGGCCAGTGCTTCTTCAAGGAATGACCTTTTTTCCTTTAACGAAGTCAGAGGAAACATATCATAGGCCATTATATATGGAATGGGTAAATGACCGGCAGAGGGTAAGAGGTCGGCCATAAAAACGATCGTTCTTCCCTTGTAAGTTAATTGGGGAAGCATCATTGCGCAGGTATGACCATTTGCAAAGCGGACCCTGAATTCATTGTCAAATTCTGCATCTGAAAGTTCGCCGTCTTTCTTCATCGCCGGGACTTCTATCATTTGCAAACGGCCGCTATCCCGGATTGGCTGAATATTTTCTTTGAGAAAAGAAGCTTTTTCTCTTTCATTGGGTTCAATAGCCCAGGACCAGTGTTTCTCATTACTCCAGTAAATCGCATTCGGAAAACCCGGAACCAACTGATCTCCTTTACGAATGATAGCACCCCCGCAATGATCAAAGTGAAGATGCGTCAGAAAAACATCTGTAATGTCTTCTCTGTTAAATCCACAGGCTTTTATCGAGTCATCTAGATTTTGGTCGCCATAAAGATAGTAGTGACTGAAAAATTTTTCATCCTGCTTAGTACCGATGCCGGTATCTACCAGGATCAGTCTTTTACCGTCTTCTATGAGGAGACACCTGATGGCCCAGGAACATAAATTATTTGCATCGGCGGGATTTGATTTATTCCAGATGGTCTTCGGTACAACTCCGAACATCGCTCCCCCGTCGAGTTTGAAAAAGCCTGTATGGATGGTGTAAAGATTCATCTGGTATAAAGTTGACCGTTGGCCGTTGGCGGTTGGCCGGTTTTAAACAATAGTAAATATTTTGTTCGGAACGACATCTTCAAGAAATTGCATTTCAATCCGCCAACGGCCAACCGCCAACGGCCAACGGTCAATGGTCAATGGCTAATGGCTAACGTTTTCAGCTTTTGTGCTTTTAACAACCATAAAAATCCTATCACAAAAAATACAATCAGGCTCAATACCGAATTCTTCATACTGCCCGTTACTTCTTCAATCAAACCAAAACTGAACATTCCAATTACGATAGCCAGTTTCTCAGTGAAGTCGTAATAACTGAAATAAGACGCTGTATCCCGGGTTTCCGGCATCAGTTTGGAATAGGTTGACCGGCTGAGTGACTGGATCCCTCCCATCACCAGTCCTACTGCAATGGCCAGTCCATAAAATCCGAATTCAGGATTTCCCCCCTGTTCTTTGTAATAAGCAGTGTAATAAGCAGCCAGGCAAATCATTATCCAGAACATGATGATACCTATCAGTACGCGCAGGTTACCGAATTTTTCAGATAACCTGCTCATCCATATTGCACCTGGGATCGCCACGAGTTGAATTACAACAATTGTAATGATGAGATTTGTGCTGGGCAGCTGTAACAATTTACTGCCGAACAAAGTGGCGGCCAGCATAACGGTCTGCACGCCCATGCTGTAGAAAAAATAACCCCGGAGAAAATTCTTCAATACCGGCAGGGTTCTGATAGAATGATAAACTTTTTTCATTTCAGAAAAGCTATCTGAAACAATACCTGCGCCTATTTTGCCCCCTGTTCGGGTTTCCGGCAAAGCGGCAAATGTGATCTGCGCAAATGAAGCCCACCAGATACCGACCAGCAAAAAAGTTATACGCGGAGCGAGAAAGGGATCGCCTGGCAATAGTACTACCAATGCAAACCCAATAAGTTGTAATATGACACTGCCTATATATCCGTAAGTAAATCCTTTGGCGCTTACCCTGTCCTGATCTTCCGGAGCTGCAATTTCCGGAAGGAAGGCATTGTAAAATACCAGGCTTCCAACAAATCCCATCGAAGCCATCATAAAGCAAAGTATGCCCAGCCAAAGATTTGTGCCGTTGAAAAAATAAAGAAGCGCACATCCGGCTGCACCCATATAACAGAAGAATTTCATAAAGGCTTTCTTATTCCCCCTGGTATCTGCGATGGAAGTAAGCACGGGATATAGCAGGGCAATAAACAGGTAAGCTACCGCCAGTGAATAATCATATAATGATGAGTTAACAAATTTCCTTCCCAGAAACGGCACGATATCACCGCCAAACTGTTTCCTGGTAACGGCAGTAAAATAAATAGGGAAAAACGTTGTGGTGATAACAAGATTATAAACAGAGTTGGCCCAGTCATACATAGCCCATCCGCGAATCACTTTTTTGGAGGCTGTTTGCATAGCTGTCTAATTTTAATGAGGAATTACTCCCTTCCAAATCAGGAAAATGATCACTGCTCCGGCAATAATCCTATAATATCCGAATAATCTGAATCCATGGCGCTGCAAATAAGTAATAAAAAAGCGTACAGCAAGGAGGGCAACGAAGAAGGCTACTATGCTGCCGATAATCAGCTGGGTCATATTATCCTTTACAAAAACTTCGGGATTCACCTTGTGTACATCATAAACGCTTTTTACAGATGCAGCCAGCATGGTAGGTACAGCGAGAAAAAAAGAAAACTCTGCTGCAGTCTTGCGATCTAATTTCTGTTGAAGTCCGCCTATAATAGTCGCGGCACTTCTGCTGAGTCCCGGAAACAGAACAGACAGGACCTGGTAACAACCAATTATAAATGCATTTGAAATAGTTACTTCCTCCTGCGTATGTATTCTGGCTTTGGTAAATAATTTATCAATAAAAAGAAAAATCACGCCTCCCACAATCATAACAACTGCCATGAAAATAATATTTCCAAGCATGGCATCAATGTGTTTCTTCAGTAACACACCTGCGACAATTGCAGGTATCAGTGCAATAATCAGTTTGAAATAAAACCCGATTTTCTTAAAATCAAAAAACCGTTTATAATAGAGCACAACCACTGCAAGAATCGCGGCAAGCTGAATCACTATTTCATACAAATCCGAAAATGGTGATTGCCGCACTCCGATCAGAGGATTGGCAAATTTCATGTGAGCCGTAGAAGAAATGGGAAGAAATTCTGTAATGCCTTCAATAATAGCGATGATAATAGCTTGTATCAGGCTCATTGGGGATTCTGAGCTTTGGGTTTTTTAAAGATCCCAACAATCTCCAGAGCCAGACCGGCAAGAATCAAAATCGGCGCTACTGTTATCCGCCTGAAACTATATACTTCGGATGTATTGAACACATTAGGATCCTGACTCTTACCTCCAATCATTAAAAGAAGGCCAAGTACAACAAGACCCAGTCCGATAGCCATCCAACGGTAATTGTCCTTTCCGAATAAAGATTTATAATTTCCTGACGCGACTGTTTTAACTTGTTTTGCCATAATATAAATAAGCTCGCAATGTACTAAAATCAATACAATTCGTCCAACTTCATCTTAAGATATTTCAATACACTTCGATGGGTACTGAAAAAAGAAATACATATTCCTAACAAAATGATAACAATAAATAACACAATTAACAGAGGGTAATCGCGCAGTGCTTTCAGATAGGGTAACTGATTTTCTGCAAAAATAATAACTGCTATTAAACCGCCAACGGCCAGCAAACCACTGATAAGCCCATTAATAAAAGCGCGCAGATCCATGGGGCGCGATATAAACCAGCGTGTAGCTCCTACCATCTGCATGGTCTTTATCAGAAAGCGGTTACTGAACATGGCAAGACGAATTGTATTGTCTATCAGAAAAATGACCAGTATCGAAATGATTACTATGACCGAAAGTAAAATGATACTGATCTTATTGATGATATTGTTCAGATTCGTCACCAGTGATTGCGGGTATTGCACATCACTCACTGCAATATTCTGAAGCAGGTCGTTTTTGATTTTAGAGAGAGAATCAATCGATGCGTATTCCTTGGTGATCCTAAAATCAATACTGGCAGGCAGCGGATTCCGGTCCAGTAATGCACCCCAGTCCTTATTACCGTCCTGCAGGTATTTCTGTTTGGCCAGGTCCTTCGTTACATATTCGTAATCCTTTACATAGGGTTTGTTAGCTATATAATTAACCAGGTACGCACTGTCTTTGGGAGATACATTTTCACGGATATACACATTCATGGCAATATTTTCTTTGAAATACTGACCAAGTTTATTTGCATTGATGATGATCCATCCTAAAATGCCCAATAGAAAAAGAACCAGGGAAACACCCACGATGGCCATTATATATGAAGGCGTAGAACGTTTGCCTGATCCTTTCCTTGTTTGTGCCATAGTTGAACAATCCTGTTTAATCAGTTAACGGGTAGTGGCAAAAATAAAAGATTTACCCGCACGATGCGTATTTTTGTTGGTTCATATGGAGTATTCATTCAACGCCATTGAAAGAAAATGGCAGGACAGGTGGAAGGCAGATCAGGTTTATAAGGTATACAATGACAGCAAAAAACCGAAGTGTTATGTGCTGGATATGTTTCCTTATCCGAGCGGCGCGGGTCTTCACGTGGGTCATCCCCTGGGCTATATCGCCAGTGATATTTTTGCACGCTATAAAAGGCTCAAAGGCTTTAATGTATTGCATCCGATGGGATATGATGCTTTCGGATTGCCGGCCGAACAATATGCGATTGATCATGGTATACATCCCGCCGTCAGCACAAAACAAAACATCATAAATTTCAGGGAACAGCTTGACCGTATCGGATTTTCCTTCGACTGGAGCAGGCAGATCAACACGGCAGAACCCTCGTATTACAAATGGACCCAGTGGATTTTTTTGCAGTTATTTAACAGCTGGTATGATCGCAGCGCCAATCAGGCAAGACCCATTTCCGAACTGGTGACGACTTTTGAAAAACATGGAACCGGGTCATTGACCGAATACAGGACAATACCATCATTTACTTCTTCAGAATGGAAATCTTATTCAGAAAAACAACAACAGGACATTCTCATGGAATTTCGTCTGGCATATTGTGGCTTTGGAGAAGTGAACTGGTGTGAAGCACTGGGAACAGTGCTGGCAAATGATGAAGTCATCAATGGATTCAGTGAACGGGGAGGCCATCCTGTCGTGAAAAAAAAATTACGTCAGTGGTATCTGCGTATCACCGAATACGCCGATCGTTTACTGGATGGCCTTGACAAAGTTGATTTCAGTGAGGCGATGAAGGAAATGCAGTCTAACTGGATCGGAAAAAGCTTCGGTGCAGAAATGGATTTTGCTTTCGAAAAAGATGGATCGAAAAAATTACGCGTATACACTACCCGTCCCGACACCATTTTTGGTGTCGATTTTATGGTAGTGGCTCCCGAACATGAATTGATTGCCGGACTTACGACTGTCGAAGAGAAACAATACGTTGATGCCTATATCGATTTATGTGAAAAGTCGCAGCGAACGTGAACGCCTGTCGGAAAAAAAGATCTCCGGATGTTTTACCGGATCCTATGTGCTCAATCCTTTTAACAGTCGAAAAATTCCGGTATGGATTTCTGAATATGTACTTGCGGGATATGGTACCGGTGCGATCATGGCGGTGCCCTGCGGAGATGAACGTGATTTTAAATTTGCACAACATTTCAATATTCCGGTAACCAATATTATCGGTTCGTATTTTAATGGCAAAGAAGCCAATCCAACCAAAGATGCCCTGCTTAGAAAACAGTGGTTTTCTCAATGGCATTCCGATGCGCGATGCGATTTCGCTCGTGATAGATAAAATGGAATCCATGGGCATCGGAAACCGTCGTATCAATTACAAAATGCGTGATGCTGCGTTTAGCCGTCAGCGTTATTGGGGAGAACCATTTCCAATTGTTTGGAAAAATGGAATTGCATACGCGCTGGACGAAAAGGAACTGCCACTGGAACTTCCTGAAGTGGATTCTTATAAGGCAGGTCCGGATGGTGAAGGACCCCTCGCCAATCTGACAGAATGGACATCAAAACACCTTGAAACCAACACTATGCCCGGCTATGCAGGCAGCAGCTGGTATTTTCTCCGGTATATGGACCCAGAAAATAGAAAAACTTTCTGCAGTCGGGAAGCATCAGATTACTGGGGACAGGTAGATCTCTATATTGGTGGTACCGAACACGCAGTGGGTCATTTGTTGTACAGCCGCATGTGGACCAAATTCCTGTTTGATATGGGTCTTATTGGTTTTGATGAACCGTATAAGAAACTGGTAAATCAGGGAATGATACAGGGGAGCAGCAGGTTTGTTTACAGGATCGAAATAAAAGGGAGCGATGAAATGGAAGCACTTGCTAAACAGAAACCGGTCTTCATTTCAGCAGGATTGAAAAATAATAGTCTTTCTTCTTTGCAGGAATCCATAAAGGAAGTTTTGATTGGAAGATGGGGTGCAGATGCTGAAAATGTAGAAATCACTTCCATCTCCAGTCTGCATGTTGATGTTAACCTGGTCGACGGAATGGAACTTGATATCCCCTCATTTAAATCCTGGAGGCCTGAATATTCACATGCAGGTTTTATACTTGAGAATGGCAAATATATTTGTGGCTCTGAGGTTGAAAAAATGTCGAAGTCAAAATTCAATACTGTAAATCCAAATGAACTCGTTGAAAAATATGGTGCCGACACTTTCCGTATGTATGAAATGTTCCTGGGACCGGTTGAGCAGAGTAAACCCTGGGATACGAAGGGCATTGAAGGTGTTCATCGCTTTCTGCGTAAATTATGGAGATTGTTTTTTGATGAAACAAAAGGACGGGTTTGGAACAGCGATACTCCTACCACAGAAGAATGGAAAGTAATTCATAAAGCCTTAAAAAAACTGGATGACGATACCGGACGCTTTTCTTTTAACACCGCTGTAAGTGCGCTGATGATAACAGTCAATGAACTCGGAGAATTAAAGTCGCATAAAAAGGAACTGCTCGAGAAACTTCTGATCATTCTCGCACCTTATGCACCGCATATTTCTGAAGAGCTGTGGCATCAACTGGGAAATGAAACCTCCATTCTCGATGCACACTATCCGAAATATGAAGAAAAATTCCTGGTTGAATCTTCCAAATTGTACCCGGTAGCCATTAATGGAAAAACAAGAACTGAACTGAATATTAGTCTGGATGCAAACCAGAGGCAGGTCGAAGAATTGGTACTCGCTGATGAAACAGTCAGAAAATGGTTGAATGGTGCAACACCGAAGAAAATTATCTATGTGCAGAATAAGATGATTAATCTTGTTGTTTAAAAGCCAAAAGCAAGTGTGAGTGTGTGAGGGTGTGGTAACTCCATTTCCATACACCATTAACCATACACCATTAACCTTTCATAAACCAACACCTCGTTACATGAAAAATGCCAAAGACAGCCCCGGAGTATTCATCCCCCCGCCACTTTTTTACGCCGGTTTTTTTCTTCTTTCTATGATACTGCAAGGGTACCTTACCATCAAAGGCGCATTTTTCTTTCATAAACAACCTGCTTTTTTCATTGGATATGTATTATACCTCGCCGGAGTATTCTTCATATTTCCTGCTATGTTTAAATTTATAAAAACAAAAAATTCAATCATTCCAACTAAACCGGCTAATTCCCTGCAAACAACGGGAATTTATTCTTATACCCGGAATCCCATGTACCTGGGGATGTTATTTATTTATCTAGGCGTAGCCCTCCAATTTGGGAACTGGTGGACATTGATTCTGACCCCATTCCTGGTTGCGTTTATTACATTTCTGGTTATTCGCAGGGAGGAAAAGTATTTAACCAGAGCATTCGGTGAAGCATATACCAATTATAAAAAGAAGGTCAGGCGCTGGATTTGACGGGCTGTTCCAAACCTGTTCCAATGCTATTCCAAAGCTATTCTAAAGCTATTCCAAAGCCTTCACAAAGACTGGGACCTTTATATTGAAATTACACCTTGAGCCTTTTGCCTTGCGCCTTTTGCCTTCAGCCTAACCCTGTCTGTCTTAAGCTTTAAGCTTTAGGCCTTAAGCTTCAGGCTTTAGACTTTTATCAAGGTTTCACCAATCTCACCAAAGCACTGCTTCCCATATCACTTTCCAAATGAGCTTCATATTTCTTATCCTCCACCACCGCTACCATCAATGATGTATTTGGGGGAATAGATCCGAGATTTTCGGCAACCATCACGAGTTCATTATCCTGTTGCAGGTCAGTCACAGCAAGTTTCATGACGTAAGCCTGCTCAGCAAGTAATATATGCTCCTTTAATAAATGGCCGTTCAGAAAGACAGCAATGGAATCTCCGTCAATCTCCGCGTTATCATAGAACCGGAGTTCAATGGAATCGCCTTTCAGAGGAATTACCTGTTGTAATTTCCTGGACGTTTTCGCATACCTCTCTTCGTTAGTTTCTTTGGAAGGAGGAACCAAAACAGGAGTCGGTTCCCTGTTTTCCTGTATGGATTTTTCGTTCATGGAAGAAACCGGCGGGGGTGAAGTGATTGTCTCCGATCTTTCCGGGACTCTTTTATCTGATTGTGGACGCTCCAACATGACTGTACCTGAACTTACGATTGGTTGAGATGGAGATGGCTTTGACATATCAACTCCGGTTGAACCAGGTTCAGGATTAAAAGCGACTTGCTCAATACTGTCCACGATCTCAGGATGGTTCACACCGTATGCATAATTTTCAATCAGAAAATCCCATTCATCGGGAAAAACAGGAGATGAATTTCCTTTCAACAGGTGCAGGTCTTTTTTATCTTTTAGTACATCATCTTTAGGTGAGGATTTACCATCCAGTTTCATGACTCCCTCTCCAGGACAATTGAAATCTGCAACCGCGAGCAAGGGCTGAGGACCTGTGCCGCTGAACCGACGCGCCCCATCTTCAATCAAAACGTCATCCCACCAGATGACATCATTTTCTTTATCGTCAAAATATCCTTTTACCGAATAACGCCTGTAGATGGATTTGGAATCATAGTAATAGGAAGTGCCAATAAGGCTGTCACCCTTACGAACCAGCTTAAGCTCCACTTTTGAATTACCGAGTTTTCCCCTCCAGACTCCCGTAATTGGCTGGGATTGCACCTGCATTGAAATGACGATCAAAATGAAAGCGCCGCCAAGGTATTTTATGAAAAAAAAATAGTTTTTCATAATAGGTCAACGTGGAGGGATCGGTTATATTTTGCAGATTATGTTAATTTCGTTGGCGGTTGGCGATTGGCAGTTGGCCGTGAAAAAATACCACGTTACCATATTATCATTTCCACATTCAATTTTCACTTTCCCTCATTTACTACAATTCCATCCCGCCATTGGCGGGACTACATTAACCCAGGTATACTTCCAGCAACCCATCAGGAAGAGTAAGTAAAAGTGCCCGGGTTTTATGATCTATCTTTTGCAGCGTCTGTTCGTTAACAGGAATCAATACTTCTTTGTTATCTATTGCAAGGCGGCAAAGCACCTGGTGTGGTTGTTCGATGACTTCGAGAACGGGACCTAGTTCCTTCCCCTGATCCAATATCCGGTAGCCAACCCACACGATAGGATTATTTTTCCCGATATGTTCCTGCATCTCTTCTTCCTTAATCCAGACTTCGCGGCGGAGGAATTTTGCAGCGGCTTCCTTACTGTCAATTCCCTCAAGCTTCATATACAAATCATCTTCACCTTTTTTTCTGACAGCTTCCACGAACCAGGGCAATAACTCTTCTTTTTTTTGTTCAAGAAAAATCACTTTGATTTTTTTAAGCGCAATTTTTTTCCCCAGGTGATGCTGTACAATCATTTCTCCCTTCAGGCCAAAGACCGAAACGATTTTGCCAATATTTCTGTAACTGCTTTCCATCTTTCAATAAATATAAAAAGGCCAACCTTCCACCGGATGGCAGAGGTTAGCCCTTAGAAATATATTTTACATCGTTTATCCCTGTGTTTCGTTTTCCTGCTTTCTTTCTACTCTTCTTGTTGGAGCGGGACTACGTCTTCCACCAGGTCTTGCTTTACGATGATCTTCCTGACGTTTTTTTACGTGCAATTCATGTTCGCTATGCCATTTGGAAAACTTTTCCATGGCAGCTGCTTCATCAAAAAGACCGAGTTTAACACCTCGCAGGAGGTGTTTCAGGTATAGTACGCCTTTATAGCTCAGAATGCGACGAACCGTATCTGTCGGCTGTGCTCCCTTATGCAGCCAGTCAAGCGCCTTCTGGCGGTCAAGCTGAACTGAAGCAGGAACAGTTAAAGGATTGTAAGTACCGATTTTCTGGATGAATTTACCGTCTCTTGGAGCTCTGATGTCGGCTACGACGATGAAATAGAATGGTCTTTTCTTAGACCCATGTCTTTGGAGTCTGATTTTTACAGGCATCTTAAATAAAAATTTAAATGCGTTATTTAATAAGGTTTAAATACAGATCGCAAGAAGCAATCCGTTGATGCAAATGTAATACATGAAAGATAAAATGCCGAATGATTTGTGCTATTTTTTGATGAAGGGTAAATTTAACGTTTACCAAAGCCCATGCCGCCCATGGGCATTTTATTCATAGATTTCATCATATGTTTCATCTGTTCAAACTGCTTCATGAATGCATTTACTTCCTGAATTTCTTTTCCGCTTCCTTTAGCTATGCGTTTTCTCCTGTTCTGGTCTATCGAGTCCGGATTGGCACGTTCATAAGGCGTCATAGAACCAATCATGGCCTCGATACCTTTAAATGAATCGTTGCTGATGTCAATATCTTTGATAGACTTGCCGACCCCTGGAATCATTCCCAGGAGGTCCTTGATATTACCCATCTTGCGTATCTGATCGAGTTGCTGTTTGAAATCCTCAAAATCGAACTGATTTTTCCGGATCTTCTTTTCCAGTTTACGCGTCTGTTCTTCATCGAACTGTGACTGGGCTTTTTCCACCAGTGACGTGATATCACCCATCCCAAGGATCCGCTGAGCCATACGATCGGGGTAGAATACGTCAAGAGTATCCATTTTTTCCCCGCTGCTCACAAACTTTATTGGTTTATTGACCGTGTATTTGATAGAAAGTGCTGCTCCACCGCGGGTATCTCCATCGAGCTTGGTCAGGACGACCCCCGTAAAATCCAGTCTTTCGTTGAAAGCCCTGGCTGTATTAACGGCATCCTGACCCGTCATGGAATCTACCACAAAGAGGATTTCCTGCGGATCAACTGCTTTTTTTATATTAGCCACTTCGGTCATCATGGCTTCATCAATAGCCAATCGACCCGCCGTATCAACGATAACCACGTTTTTATTCCGGCTTTTAGCTTCAGCAACGGCCTGCCTGGCAATGCCAACAGGGTCCTGGCTTCCTTCTACCGTAAATACCTCCACGCCTATCTGGTTGCCCAGTATTCGCAGTTGTTCAATTGCCGCCGGCCGGTATACATCGGCAGCCACGAGCAATGGGGAAAAACCTTTCTGTGATTTGAGATAATTGGCCAGTTTACCGCTGAAGGTGGTTTTACCACTACCCTGCAGACCCGCAACGAGGACGACAGCAGGATTACCTTTAGCATTAAACGAACTCTCATTGCCACCCATCAACTGGGTAAGTTCGTCCTGCACAATTTTCACCATTAACTGACCGGGGCTAACGGCATTCAGCACTTTCTGGCCCATGGCCTTCTGTACGAATCGTATCGGTAAAATCCTTGGCAATTTTGAAATTCACATCCGCATCGATCAGTGCACGCCGTATATCCTTTACGGTAGCGGCTACATTTAATTCCGTAATTCTGCCCTGCCCTTTCAGCTGCTTAAAGGCCGAATCCAGTTTCTCACTAAGATTTTCAAACATAATATCTCCTGCCGATTAATAATGAAATGAAAAAACGTGAATAAACATTTTGTTCTATCCACGTTTTTCAGAAAGGCAAATGTAAGAAAAATGAAGTGTAATATTATTTCTATCCGTATAGTTTAGTGATTAAATACCCAGGTAATTCCGTAAGAGATTTGGCTCCAGAATTACTTCTGAGTTTGGTTATGGCCTTGTCCTTTATCTGCCGTACGCGCTCGCGGGTAAGACTGAACCGGTCGCCGATATCTTCCAGGCTCATAGGATGATCCACCCCGATACCAAAGAAAAAGCAAATAACTTCCTTTTGTCGTTCAGTAAGCGTTTTAAGGGACCTGTCAATATCCAGCTTCAGGGATTCCGTATGCTCAATATTTGTTTCGGCCCTGTCAGCATTCAGATTCTCCATTACGTCTATGAGGGTGTTATCCTCGCCTTCGGATAAGGGTGTATCCACGCTGATATGCCTTCCCCCAATACCAAGTGTTGAAGATACTTCTTCAATATCCAGCTCCAGTAACTCGGCGAGTTCTTCTGCTGATGGTTCTCTTTCAAACTGTTGTTCCAGCATGGAATAGGCTTTCGCTATCCGGTTGGTTAATCCTACTTTATTTAAGGGAAGACGTACGATACGCGACTGTTCTGCCAGTGCCTGCAGGATACTCTGACGAATCCACCAAACGGCGTAAGAAATGAATTTAAAACCGCGGGTTTCATCGAAACGCTGCGCTGCCTTTATCAGGCCCAGATTGCCCTCATTGATGAGGTCAGGCAGGGTTAAACCCTGATTCTGGTATTGCTTGGCAACGGAAACTACGAATCGAAGATTGGCTTTAGTTAGTTTGTCAAGGGCCTTCTGATCACCCTGCTTTATTCGGATGGCGAGTTTTACCTCTTCTTCCGGTGTGATCAATTCAACTTTTCCGATCTCCTGCAGGTATTTTTCCAAGCTCTGAGACTCACGATTTGTAATACTCTTCGTGATCTTGAGTTGACGCATACTCATGGGCAGGTAATTTTAAAGGGTTATAGGTTAATGGGTTCTTCTGAAATTCAGATATATGGATATTAATAAAAACGTATAAATGAATCTTTTCTTGTCATGTGGTTAAGAAGATTCCATTTACCTCAGTCAATATAAGGATTCAGGTTCAAAATACCAAATGAGAAACCGGTTAAAGAGCTGATTTACAAGCGTTTCCCATTTTGGGTCGGGATGATTTCTTCATTATCAATACTTTCCGCATAATTAAAAAAAATTTCAGTTCATCAAATATTTATCTATAATTGCAGCCCACGAACAATAGCACCATAGATGAGCAAGAAACAGCAGTTTACGTTAGAATATTCGTTAAAGTGCCCTCCTTCCATTTTATACGAGTTTTTGAGTACCCCGGCCGGACTTCAGGAATGGTTTGCGGATAAGGTAGATGAACGCGATAATATATTTAGCTTTTCATGGAACGGTTCGACCACCAAGGCCGAAGTTTTGGAAAGTGAACTTGATAAATTTGTTCGCTTTCACTGGTCCGACTCTCCTGTAGAAGAGTTCTTCGAATTTCGGATCGAAAAATCAGATATTACCAATCAGACGATTCTTTTAATAAAAGATTTTGCAGATAAAAAGGATATTAAGGATCAGACCCAGCTTTGGAGCTATCAGGTGAAAGATTTATTTCACAGACTGGGGAATTGAATTCGATGACCGTTTACCGTTGACCGATAACTGTTGACTGTTGGCGGTTGGCGGTAAATGAAAAATGAACTACCACACTTTCACACTTTTAGAGTTGCTTTAGGCTTTAAGCTTCAGGCTTTAGGCTTAATTTTGCGTGGTGATAAAAAAATTAGATAAACTAATTATTGGTGCATTCGTGGGTCCGTTCATAGCCACATTTTTTATTACACTCTTTGTACTGGTTCTTCAATTCTTTTGGCTTTATATCGACGACATTGTAGGTAAGGGCCTTGATTTGTTTACCATCGGCAGATTTATATTATATGTCTGCGCAACACTTGTACCGCTGGCATTGCCGTTGGCGGTTTTGCTTTCTTCCATAATGACATTTGGAAACCTGGGTGAAACTTTCGAATTGGTGGCCATAAAATCTGCGGGCATTCCGCTTCTGCGTTTCATGCGCCCTCTTTTCATTACATCCCTGTTCATTTGTGGGATCGCTTTTATGTTTAATAATTATATCATTCCTGTGGCGCAGTTAAAAATGCAGACACTCAAATTTGATATCATTGTCTCCAAGCCGGCATTCGATATCAAGGAGGGTGTATTTTATGATAAAATTGATGGCTATATTATTAAGATCGGAAGAAAGGAAAAAGATGGCTCCACAATTCATGATATTCTGATCTATCAGCACAATTACAACCTGCTGCAGGATAATACTATCGTTGCCCAGAGTGGGAAAATGACAATCTCAAAGGATAAGAAATTCCTGGAGTTCAACCTGAAAAACGGATGGAACTACCAGGAAAAGGGACCTCGCTATTCAACAAATACCCAGCTCATCCGCATGGGTTTCAAAGAATATAAAAAAGTATTCGACCTGAGTTCGTTCAAACTAAATAAAACAGACGATAGTACTTTTAAGAATAATTACCAGATGCTGAATATGCGGCAACTCGCGACCACCATTGATTCTCTGGAAAGAACCACAGCATCCTATCAGAAACAATCAGGAAATATGCTGAAACCCAATATTCCGATTTTAAAATATCTGGATAGTCCATGGAAAGCCCAGCCATCGGTTGCAAAAATCGATTCCATTAGACAAGTTATACCTGATTCAGTACTTCATACTGTGTTGATGAGATCATATACGGTCATGAGTAATATCAAGGCGAGTACAGATATGTCTGCTATTAACTATGAAAACGATCGACAGAACCTGCGTATGCACCTGATGAAATGGCACGAAAAAATCACCATGTCCATTGCCTGTCTTGTGCTGTTCCTGATCGGTGCACCCCTGGGCTCCATCATTCGTAAGGGCGGCGTTGGTCTACCGCTAATCTTTGCCGTTATCTTTTTCGTAATCTTTTTCCTACTGAATAATTTCGGGAGCAAGCTGGTAAAGCAAGATGTAATGCAGCCAATCTCCGGCATGTGGATGGCGACATTTGTACTCCTGCCCATCGGCATTTTCCTCACTTACAAAGCCATGAATGACTCTCAGCTTTTCAACAGGGAATTTTATAACCGGTTATTGAGGAAATTCCGCAGACCAAAGACCGAAAAAAGCAAAATTTAAAACCCGCGTAAAAATAGAACCTGGTACCTCGTTACGTGCCGAATCCTTTTACATTTGCAGACAAATTATTTCGTGGATAACAGCAAAGAGACCCTCCGCATTCAGTCCTGGATCCTATTCATAGCCGTGCTTTTATTTTCGATAAAAATAATTGCGTGGTGGCTTACTCACTCTGTTGCCATCCTTACCGATGCACTGGAAAGTATTGTAAATGTGATCGCAGGTTTGGTGGGATTATATAGTCTGACAATTGCCTATAAACCGCGAGATATCAATCATCCCTATGGGCATGGCAAGGCAGAATTTCTTTCCGCAGCCATCGAGGGTACGCTGATCATGCTGGCCGGAGTTTTTATTATTTATGAGGCAATCATGCAACTCATTCACCCCAGGGTATTGCAACAACTCAATTATGGTATTTTACTAATCGGCATTTCCGCTATTATAAATTTTATAGTTGGCCTGTATGCTGTAAAAAAAGGAAAGATAAATGATTCAGAGGCCCTGCAGGCCAGTGGTCATCATCTGAAGTCCGACACTTATGCAACACTCGCCATCATGGTCGGACTGGTTCTGATTTATCTTACGCATATACATCAACTGGATAGTATTGTAGCGATCATTATGTCGCTCGTGATCATGTTCATCGGTTATCGGATTGCCCGAAAGTCGGTTGCGGGTATTATGGATGAAGCCGATGAAAAAATTCTGGGAAAAGTAATTGCTCTTTTAAATAATAACCGTCTGCCGAACTGGATTGATATCCATAATCTGCGTGTTATAAAATTCGGCAATGTGTTGCATGTGGATTGTCATATGACGGTGCCATGGTTTCTGAATGTTCGCGAGGCGCACGATGAAATTGACAGGCTCCGCAAACTCATTCAATCGGAATTTGGATCTGTTATGGAATTTTTTGTTCATTCAGATGGTTGCATCCCTACCTGCTGTCCCGTCTGTATTAAAAACGACTGCAAAGTGCGCGAACATCCTTTTGTTAAAAAAATCGAATGGGAAATGCAAAATGCCATTCCGAATAAAAAGCATGATGTGAACACTCCTTTTTAGGTAAATTCGCGACCCCGGGCGGTTACCGTTGACCGATGACCGTTGACCGATGACCATTCAGAACTCATAGTTCATAACGCATAACTCATCATTTCTATGGACGCATGGAAGAAATATCAGGAAGAAAACAAAGACAGGTTTTTGGAAGAGCTACTCGCAATGCTCAGAATTCCTTCTGTAAGTGCCGATAGCATTCACAAACCTGATATGCTTAGATGCGCTGAGGCTGTAAAAAAATCACTTCTGCAGTCAGGAGCTGAAAAAGCTGAGATTTATGAAACCGCCGGGCATCCTGTTGTATATGCAGAAAAAATAGTAGACCCTGCAAAACCCACGATCCTAGTTTATGGGCATTATGACGTGCAACCAGCCGATCCTCTGAATCTCTGGGATAGTCCGCCATTTGAACCCACTATAAAAAACGGGATGATCTATGCCCGCGGATCCGCAGATGATAAGGGACAGTTTTTTATGCACGTGAAAGCCATGGAAATTTTAAACCGCACCGGCTCGCTCTCCTGTAATATTAAATTTATCATTGAAGGGGAAGAAGAAATCGGCTCACCAAGTCTTGGTGCCTTCGTAGCATCTCATAAGGAGTTATTGAAAGCTGACGTGATCCTGATCAGCGATACTTCTATGATCAGTCTTGAAACTCCTTCTATAGAAATCGGCGTCCGGGGGCTGGCTTATATCCAGGTTGAGGTAACGGGACCCAATCGCGATCTTCACAGCGGTGTGTATGGAGGTGCTATTGCAAACCCCATAACGATGCTTGCCAGGATGATCGCTAGCTGTCACGACGAAAACAACCATATTACTATTCCCGGCTTTTACAATGATGTGCTGGAATCCTCTGCTGCAGACAGAAAAAAAATGGCTGCTGCTCCTTTCAATGAAGAGGAATATATGAAGGATCTGGGTGTCAGGGCACTTTGGGGTGAAAAAGGATTTAGTACAAACGAACGCACAGGTATCCGGCCCACGCTCGAACTCAATGGAATATGGGGAGGATACCAGGGTGAAGGTTCCAAAACCGTGCTTCCTTCCAAAGCTTCGGCTAAAATATCAGCGAGACTTGTTCCCAACCAGACTTCAGGTAAAATCACAAGACTGCTGTTGGATTATTTCAAAAAAATAGCCCCGGCCGGTGTAAGTGTAAATTGTTTTGAATTGCATGGAGGCGAACCCTATATGACTCCATTGGATTCACTTGCATATATCGCCGCAGAAAAAGCCATCGAATCCAGTTTTGGTAAAAAGCCGGTGCCACAACGTGGAGGCGGTAGTATTCCCATTTGTTCATTATTGGAAAAAGAGTTGGGAATTAAAATTGTTTTCATGGGTTTTGGTCTTGACAGTGACAACCTGCATTCACCCAATGAAAAATTTAATATCGCAAATTTTTATAAGGGCATAGAAACGATCCCTTATTTCCATCAATACTTCGCAGAATTGAGCCTGAAGAAAGTATGAGAGTATGGGAGTATGGGAGTGTGAGGCAAAACAAAACACGGTCATCCGCCTGCTGCATCGCCCGCCGAATCCCGCCGAGTCGGGAGATGATGGGCCAAGCGCTATCCGCCAACTGCCAACCGCTAACCGCCAACCGCCAACGAATATATGGGAGTGACAGAAAAATTACGAATAGATAAATATCTATGGGCCATAAGATTATTTAAAACCAGGAGCCTTGCGTCAGAGGCATGTGAAAAAGGAAAAGTGAAAAATGAATCAGGACAGGTCAAGCCGTCCAAACACGTTCATATTGGAGATGAATATGAGGTGAAAACGGAAGCCAGGCGATGGCGCATTAAGGTTACAGGATTGCTGGATCACCGGCTCGCTTATTCAGAAGCTATAAAAAACTATCTTGATACAACACCTGCTGAAGAAGTAGAACGGATTCAATTCCAGGCCGCTTCCTTTCATACCGGTAAAAGATTAAGCAAAGTAGGAAGACCCACAAAAAAGCAAAGACGTGACCTGGATGATATGAGCAATTCGAAGTCTGAACTGCCATGAAGTCAGGTGTCTTTCCAGGTTTCGTCCTTGCTACTACCTGGTTTCTTCGATATTGCTACCATATTTCTTCTATATTCCTTCGAGAGTCCTTCGAGGATTCCCAAAGAACTCTCGAAGAACTCTCGAAGAACTCTCGAAAAAACCCGGAATTAACACAGAATGAATATAGAAGGAATATAAGAGAAGTGACATATTGTCTCATGCTTCCTTATCCCAAAAATCAACTCGTAAACCTTAAGAAAGGATGCGTAAAAGATATTTTTGCCCTTCAACAACTCCTACCTTAGTCCATCAAATTTTCAAATTGCGAATCGACATCATCAGTGTATTACCCGAATTACTGGAAAGTTCCTTCGCTCATTCTATCTTAAAAAGGGCAAAGGAAAAAAAGCTGCTTGAAATTTTTGTCCACCCTTTAAGAAAATGGGCAGTCAATGAATATGGACAGGTGGATGATTATCAGTATGGAGGTGGTGCAGGGATGGTAATGATGTGCGAACCCCTGGCCAATGCTATAGAATCTTTGAAAAAAGAAAGGACTTATGATGAAATCATTTTCATGAGTCCCGATGGTGAGCTGCTTACCCAACCCATAGCCAATTCACTTTCTCTGAATGAAAATTTATTGATCATTTCCGGCCACTACAAAGGAATTGACGAACGCATACGCGAGCATTTTATAACCCGTGAAATTTCCATTGGCGACTATGTATTAAGTGGCGGGGAATTACCGGCTGCTGTTTTAACGGATGCCATTGGGCGCCTGCTGCCCGGGGTATTAAATGATGAAACTTCGGCCCTTTTCGATTCCTTTCAGGACAACCTGCTTGCTCCGCCGGTTTACACAAGGCCGGCAGAATTTCGAGGGTGGAAGGTTCCTGAAATACTTTTAAGTGGGGACCCTGTTAAAATAGCAGAATGGCGGCATGAAGCGGCCCTGCGCAAAACATCAGAGAAAAGGCCCGGTCTTTTGGACGTTTAACGCTTAAAGCTCAACGCTAAAAGCAGGATGACTGAAGTTTTAAAATTAAAATAAAAAAGATATTTATTCAGGCTACATGGTGATCAAGGGAAAACTGATTGATATTGCTGCTAAGCGAATTTTTCCTGCAGAAATCTCCATCGCGGACAAAAAGATATTTTCAATTCAGGAATTATCGGCAGATTCAGCGGTGCCAGAAGTATTTATTTGTCCTGGATTTATTGATGCACACGTGCATATTGAAAGTTCCATGCTGCTGCCTTCTGAATTTGCCAGGCTTGCTGTAGTTCATGGAACGATTGCGACCGTGAGTGACCCCCATGAAATCGCTAATGTACTTGGTATTTCAGGTGTTGATTTTATGATTGAAAACGGAAGGCAAACACCTTTCTATTTTTACTTCGGTTCTCCCAGCTGTGTGCCTGCTACAGAATTTGAAACAGCAGGCGCTGCACTGCATGCGGCTGAAACGGATCAACTTTTATCGAGACCCGATATCAGATATTTAAGCGAGATGATGAATTTTCCTGGCGTACTGCATGGAGATCCGGAAGTAATGAAGAAGATATCACTGGCAAAAAAATATCATAAACCCATAGATGGTCATGCGCCTGGGTTGCGTGGTGACGCATTGAGAAATTATGTTCTCGCCGGTATCAGCACGGATCATGAATGTTTCACTGCAGATGAAGCATTGGAGAAGCTCGGACTTGGCATGAAGATCCTGATAAGGGAAGGAAGTGCAGCCAGGAATTTTGAAGCTCTTGCAGATCTGCTGTCCGATCATTGGGAAAATATGATGTTCTGCAGCGACGACAAGCATCCCGATAGTCTCGTGAGCGGACATATAAACCAGCTTTGTGCCAGGGCCGTCGCAAAAAAAATCGATCCGTTCAAAGTACTTACTGTAGCCTGCATCAACCCGATAAAACATTATAATCTTGAGGTCGGTTATCTCAGACCCAATGATCCGGCTGATTTTATCCTGCTGAAGGACCTGAATCATTTTCAGGTCCTTCAAACTTATATCAAAGGTCAGCTGGTTGCGGAAAACGGAAAAACAAAGCTGGATTCAGTCAAAAGCTCAACGGAACCCAACCAATTTGAATGTGCTCTCACGAAACCCGGGGACTTTAAATTTCCCGCATATCCCCAACAGGATACTTCATATTCTTATCCCGTTATTGAAGCTCTTGACGGCCAGCTTATCACCGGAAAATATAAAACTGAAATGAAAGCGGTGGATGGTATGTGGAAGGCGGATCCCGGCAACGATATATTAAAAATCGTTGTGCTGAACCGTTATAAGAAAGCGCCTGTCTCAAAGGCTTTTATTAAAAGCTTTGGATTGAAAACGGGTGCACTGGCTTCTTCGGTTGCACATGATAGCCATAATATAGTAGCTGTAGGTACCAGTGATGATTCGCTTAGTCGCGCGGTCAATGCAGTTATCGCTGGAAAAGGCGGTATCAGTATTGCTGACGACGAAATGGTAATAAATCTGGCCCTTCCAGTGGCAGGACTGATGAGCACGGAGGACGGGTATCGGGTGGCTGAAGCTTATACAACATTGGATGCCCGTGCAAAAAAAATGGGTTCGAGACTACAGGCTCCTTTTATGACACTTTCTTTCATGGCACTCCTCGTAATCCCCCACCTCAAAATAAGTGATCTGGGACTATTTGATGGTGACCGATTCCAGTTATTATGATCTTGGCATTCTTACCGGAAAAATACCCGCCTTCACCGGTTTTCTGAGCACAGTGGCCTATATATGCTTGAATAAAAGGTCATACTGCGTTAGTTTTACTTCAACTTAAAAACAATGGAAAATTCGGGAGACGATATAAGAAAAGATATGGCTGAAGACATAAAGAGTGATATAAACGACCGGATCAGGCGAAGGCATAGTGGTGGTCGGGTTTGGGTCCCGCTTGGACTGGTTGTAGTAGGTGGTTTGCTGCTTTTACGACAGATGGGCATTGGATTACCTGACTGGATTTTCAGCTGGCAAATATTGCTGATCGTAATCGGTATTTTCAGTGGTTTGGCCCATGCTTTTCGTGGACCCGGTTGGTTGATCATGATTCTGATCGGAACTTTCTTTTTTATGGACCAGATGATTCCGGATCTCAATATTCATCGTTTTATTTGGCCGGCTATTATCATTGTGGTAGGACTTATTATGCTGATCCGACCAAAAAGGCCATACTGGGCAGATCATGACTGGCACGACAGATGGCACCGGAGAGACTGGGACAGGTGGCAGAGAAGACGTCAGAGACGAGGATATCCTGGCTTTATGAATACGCCACCCAATCCGGGTGTTGAAACCGACGCGAATACAGGTTCCACCCGTGATGAAGGATCAGGTTCCCGGAATTTCTCTTCTGAAGATTATATCGATGCAACTGCTGTTTTTGGAGGAATAAACAAGAATATTATTTCTAAAAATTTTAAAGGAGGCGATATCACCATATTTATGGGGGGAGCCGAAATAAATCTGAGCCAGGCAGATATTCAGGGAACCGCTTCCCTTGATATCACTCAGATAATGGGCGGGACTAAACTGATTGTTCCTTCGAATTGGGAAGTGAGAACCCAGCTCACATCTGTTTTTGGCAATATTGAAGACAAGAGACAGAATATTGGAATTACAAATCATCAGAAAGTACTCATTATAGATGGAACCTCTGTTTTTGGGGGTATTGAAATAAAAAACTATTAAACTTTATCCGATCATTTTTAAATCAAAACTATGAACTGGTATCTTACTAAAATTGTTTACAGGATAATCTGCGGTCAGGGAAATCATACTGCCCAGTTCGACGAACAACTCAGGTTAATCCAGGCAGACAGCGCGCAGGAGGCTTTTGAAAAATCTGCTGAGCTTGGAGCCAGGGAAGAGGACAAATTCTTTAACGAAGATCAGAAACTGGTACAATGGAAATTTATTAATGTGGCTGAACTATACAAACTCAGTGGTTTACTCGATGGTGCTGAGTTGTATTCTCGTATACAGGAAACGGATAATGCGGAATTGTATATTGAGCTTACAAATAGAAAAGCTGCTCATATTCTGCACAACAGCAAACATCAATTTCTGGAAATTATTTAACTGAAATATTTGGCCAGGTCCCCTCTTAGCGTTAGAAAATTTCGCAACAGCTTTCTTGGATGGTGGATTGTCTGGGCAATCCTGCATACACTGCTGATCAGGAGCTACGGCTGTTCGCTGAATAATGCCATCCTTGATAGTTTTGTAACCAATGCTTTATTATTCGGGGCCTGCTGGATCATCAGCAATATATTGAGATACTATCTTCCTTATAAGGACCGCTATCTGTATGTGTTAATAATCTGTATTATTTTCAGTTTTGTAGTCAACGCTCTTAGCAAACTAATTCTGAATCTAATGCTGAGCGATCCCGCAAATTCGGATTATTCAATACTCCTTTCAAATGCATACTGGCTCCGTTTAGGTGTAGCTTTTCTTCTGATAGGATGTATGGCTGTTATTTGTGTTCTCTGGTATACACAGGAAGAGGAACAGGAAAACCGTCAGCGGAAAAATGACGCGGAAAAACTGAGCAAGGAAGCGGAGTTATTTAAACTGCGTCAGCAGTTACAGCCACATTTTTTATTCAACAGTCTTAATTCCATAAGTGCACTTATCGGTAATGATCCTACTCAGGCAAGGAAAATGATTCACCAGCTTTCAGATTTCCTTCGCACAACACTTAGAAAAGAAGAAGAACTGTGGATAAAAATGCAGGAAGAACTTGATTCACTGGAACTATACCTGGAGATAGAAAAAGTACGGTTCGGGCATCGATTGTCTGCCACTATTTTGAAGGATGAAAAAAGCCTTCATATGCTGGTTCCTCCAATGCTATTGCAACCCGTGGTGGAAAATGCCATAAAATTCGGTTTATATGATACCACTGAAGCAGTAACTATTAATATTTCTGTATCCGCTGAAAAAGAGACACTGAAAGTTGTAGTGCAGAATCCTTTCGATCCTGAAACAGCCAGTCCCCGTCATGGAACCGGATTTGGATTAAATTCTGTAAAACGAAGACTATACTTATTATTTGCAAGGTCGGATCTCGTAGAAACTTCGGCAAAAGATCATGTATTTACGACGACCATTAATATTCCAAGGCATGAAAATTATTATCATTGATGATGAACCGCTGGCAAGATCCATTATCAGGGAATACCTGCAAAATCATCCGGAACTTACACTGATCGCGGAATGCAACGATGGTTTTGAAGGTGTTAAAGCCATTCAGCAATGGCAACCCGACCTTATTTTTCTTGATATACAGATGCCAAAAATAAATGGCTTCGAAATGCTGGAATTGATAGAGGAACCACCGTCTGTAATTTTTACAACGGCTTTTGACGAGTTTGCAATAAAAGCATTTGAGAGTCATGCGATAGATTACCTTCTTAAGCCTTTTAGCCAGGATCGTTTTGATAAAGCGATATCAAAATGGAAACAAACAGAAGGATCCATGCCAGTTAAAGAACAACTGGCTCCATTACTTGAAACTGTTTCAAATAGTCCGGCTGAACTACATCGGGTTGTCGTAAAACTTTCAGGAAAGATCCGCATTATCCCGATTGAAGAGATTCATTTTCTCGAAGCCGCTGATGATTACGTTAAAGTTCATACAAAGGAAGGCGCTTTCCTCAAAAACAAGACCATGGGTCATTTTGAAAGAGTGCTGAATATAAATCAATTTGTAAGAACCCATCGATCGTTCATGGTGAATATTACAGAAATAACGCGTATTGATCCTTATGAAAAAGATGGTCACCTTGCCATTTTGAAATCTGGCGCCCGTGTGCCTGTGAGCAAGTCAGGATATGTTAAATTGAAAACAGTACTTGGACTTTGATGGGTTATGAGATATGGGCTATGAGTTGTTGATTATTATTTATTAATTATAAAAGTTTCATAACTATCTCATAACCCATATCTCATAACCCATAACCCGTAACCGCTAAACCGACCACACCGCTCCGTTAATACTGTCTTTCGACGCGCCGGTTACTGAATGCAGCACATTGATGTCTTCCCGCCAGCGCAGCACTCCCATCAGCGCCATAACGAGAGCCTCCTTAAAGTCAATCAATCTGTTGTCAGGAATTACGGACTCAATTCCCATGGGTGAAATTTCCTTTCTGAGTCTTTCAATAAGAAAAAGGTTATGTGCCCCCCCTCCGGTTATCAGTAATCTTAGCTTTTCACTACCAGAAATTCCTTTTTTCAGTTGAAGCAGTGATTTAGAAATCTGAACTACTATATGCTGGACAAAGGTGCGCAGAGCATCCTGTGTTGAAATATTTGCATCTTTTATCATTGGATAAATCTCATTCAGGCCGAATTCATTAGAAAGAGATTTTGGATAATTTAATTTATAATATGGAAAGTCATTTAACCGGTTGAGGAGATTTTCATCCACATTGCCTGTGGCGGCGAGGTTTCCATTTTCATCATATCCTTTTTCAGCGCTGGCAGAAAGCAAATTCAGAACACGATTTGCCGGACATACATCAAAACCAATAAAGGATTCCCTGTTAACAGAAAGGTTGGCTATACCTCCTATATTGAGAAAAAAATCGAATTCCGGAAACAGCAGTTTCTCTCCTATAGGAACTATCGGCGCTCCCTGACCACCCAACGCAATGTCAACACTCCGAAGGTCAGTAATCGTGCGGACGCCGGTAACCGCAGCAATTGCTGCCCCATCTCCAATCTGGGCAGTCATCTTCTTTGCCGGAATATGGAAAGCAGTATGCCCATGTGATGCAATCAACTGAACCCGGTAAGCAATGTTTTTTTCTTCCAGAAAATGATTTATACAATCACCGATATAGTGGCCATAGGCTGTGTGCAGTAGCAAATAATCCTTGGCCGACAGTTTGGCCGGAGACGAAAGATTATTCCTCCATTCTTCTGAATAGGGAATGCAGGCAGTCTCCAGTATTTCAAACTGCCATTTCCCGGCCGTTTCATCAAAATGGACAAAGGCAATGTCAAGACCGTCGAGCGAACTTCCACTCATCAATCCAATCACATTATACTGCATAGGAAATGATTTTCTGGTTCAATCTTTTAATTTTAGTTTTAACACCGACGGAATTCCGAATATCGGATATTTAATTTTTATCTATGGTGATAAATCTAAGCCATAATTATTCGATTCTCTGCGACTGGATCGCCGAAATTCGGGATCAATCAGTGCAGACAGACCGAATGCGTTTTCGACGAAACCTGGAAAGGATTGGTGAAATAGCAGGCTACGAAATCAGCCGTCAGTTAACTTATCAGGAATTGGAAATTCAGACGCCATTAGGTATTTCCAACTCAAAGATGCTCAAAAGTCAGCCTGTGCTTGCAACTATTCTCCGTGCGGGGCTGCCTTTACATCAGGGCCTGCTGAATGTGTTTGATAAAGCAGATAATGCCTTTATCTCTGCGTACAGGAAGCACGACAGGGATGGATCTTTTGAAATCAGTATGAGTTATATCACAAGTCCTGAACTCGAAAACCGCGTATTAATTATTTCTGATCCCATGCTGGCGACAGGGTCTTCAATGGTCAAGACCATTCAACAATTGCGAGCTGAAGGCAACCCCGCTGAGATTCATATCGTTACAGCTATTGCCTGTACGGTTGGAATAGAGTATGTGCGAAGGGCCCTGCCGGTCTGCAAAATATGGTGTGGCGCCATTGATGACGAGCTGACCGCGAAAGGATATATAGTGCCGGGTCTTGGAGATGCAGGAGACCTGTCTTTTGGAAATAAAACCCAGCTTTAAGATCAGGTATGGGCGCTTCCTTGTATCAGGAATTTTGTTTATTTTCATCGCTCGTCCAGGGAATTACTTCCTATGAATCCATTTTCCTAATCCGGAACAACCACCAGGTTATTGCTGAGAATAATGTCCGGTCAATTCAGACCTACGAACCGGCCGTAATCAAAGGATGGTGCTTATGAGAAGAATTATTCACGTGCTGATTTGTGTTTGTAGCCTGGTCCCCGGAATTTCCAAGGCGCAGGATCCCGAATTTTCCCAATTCTTTGCTTCTCCGCTCACATTGAATCCGGCGCTTACCGGAAAATTCAATGGTGCCCTTCGGGTAGCAGGGAACTACCGAAATCAATGGCCCCAGATTAACAACGCTTATATAACTTCCACCATTTCGGTGGATGGAAACATCATGGCAAATAAAATCACCAATGGCGATGCCTGGGGAGTCGGATTGATGACTATGACCGACAAAACTGCCGATGGCATTTTGACGAGCAATTATGTCGCTGTTTCAACTTCTTATCAGAAAGCGCTAGATGAAAACGGATGGAACCAGATCGGCATCGGGTTCCAGGGATCTTATGCTACCAAAAGACTCGACGGAACAAGGCTGAATTTTGAAGATCAGCTGGACCAGCAGGGTGGCTGGACCTTACCCAGTTCTGAACTGGTTAGCGGTCACGAGGTTAATCTCAGTTACTTCGATCTCAATCTGGGTATTTTGTATAACGGATCTACCGATGGCAATAACAACTATTATTTTGGCGCATCGGCTTATCACATTCTGCAACCTACCGAATCCTTTTCAGGTAACAATTTATATACTTTGCATCCCCGGTTTACACTGCATGGCGGTTACTCATTCCCGTTATCCAGTGCGAATAATACCAATTTTATTCATTTTAGTGGTTTATACAGCAGGCAGGCGAATGCAGTGGATGCGATGCTTGGGGGTGCCTGGTCATACAATTTAAATAATGAAGAAACTTCCAGTCCCATCAATCTGTATCTGGGTCTCTGGTCCCGTTTCAGCAATCTGACAGATGCGATTATTCCTTATATCGGCCTGGACGTGGGGTCATTCACCGTCGGTATGACTTACGATGTGAATGTCTCTTCGCTGAAGTCTGCTTCGGAAAGTCAGGGTGGCTTTGAAATTTCTCTCATCTACATCAAGAAGGCCGCTGAAGAAAGAAAAACAATTCCTTGTCCGAAATTCTAGGATTTTTTTGCACTCACATAAGGGTTTCCCCTTACGATAAACCTGTAAGGCAGATTTGCATCCTCGGCAGCCCCGTCCACTCCTATTCTCTTAGTAGTGACTATTTCATCCTTTTTATAACGCAGCCCATCATCAGCAATAAAAATTTCTTCAGAAAATACATTACCTCCGGAATGAAGCTTGTTCAAACCCATCGCACGTGAGAGATTACCGGGACCCTTTGTCAGCGTGTAATCAACGGTATGTTTGCCCGTCCGCTTCAACATTTCTTCAATTCCTACCATCGGTTCGAGTGCACGGATCAGCACGCCATGCGGGATATTTTTTTTATTCGTAATTACATTGAAGAGATGATGCATCCCATAACAAATATAAATGTACACGGTTCCAGGTTCTCCGTATAAATGCTCGGAACGTGTTGTCCGCCTTCCTCCGAATGCATGGCTTGCTTTGTCTTTAACCCCCGCATAAGCTTCTGTTTCTACAATCCGACCTGAACTGCGAATACCATCCAGATTTGAAATCAGTATTTTCCCCAGCAGGTCTCTGGCCACCTGCACAACATTTTTACGACTATAAAATGACTGATCCAGTATTTTCAGGTTACCCAACATATACAAATACTTAAAATCTAAATTAGTGTTATATTGAACGCCGTTAAAAAATTGCTTTGCTAAAAGAAATTGTTATTGCTATCCAGGCCTACCGGAAGGCGCATTTATTCATTGGGAAACACCGTTTATGGAAATGGATCCTGATTCCGGGGCTGGCATATATGATTCTGTTTACCATTGGCCTTTATTTTTTCTGGATCTCAGCTGACACAGCAGTTTCACACCTCAGCAGGATTACAGGAGTTGACCTCTGGTTGCATCACCAGCATAGCGCCGCATGGAGTTTTATTCTCATAATGGTGGGCATCATGGTTCGGCTTATCATGATGTTCTTTTATTTCTCCTTGTTTAAATATTTATTCCTTACCCTGGGAAGTCCGGTATTCGCCTATCTCAGTGAAAAAACAGAATCCATTATTGAGGGGAAAGAATTTATGTTCAATTCTTCCGTTTTTTTTCACGACATGAGGCGTGGAATTAAACTCGCTTTCCGGAATTTTTTCTGGCAGACTATATATACAGTTTTTATCCTGCTTTTATCTTTAATTCCACTCGTCGGATCTATTTCTCCTGTAATATCCGGCCTGGTTGAATGTTATTTTTATGGATTCTCCATGCTCGATTACAGTTGTGAAAGGCATCATTTATCGCCTTCAGAGAGTATCCAGTTCATCGGCCAGCGTCGGGGGTTGGCCATTGGTAATGGCCTCGTATTTTACCTGATGCATTTTATACCCTTCGTCGGCTGGGTTCTGGCACCTTCCTACGCATTGATTGCGGCTACCATCAGTCTGTATCATCAGAATATTGATTCATGAAAACCCCATCAACCGTATATCTGATTCCTACTTTTCTTGATGAAGAAGGGATGGATGCACTGCCTGCCTATATATTAAATGCAGTAAAAAGCACCGAAGTTTTTTTTGTGGAAAATGAACGCAGTGCCAGGCGTTTCCTCAAAAAACTTTGGAATGAAATGGATATTGACACATATCAGTGGTTCGTCATTCACAAGGCAGAAGATTCAGTTAAACAGGAATTCCTTCAACAAATAAAACTAGGCAAACAAGTCGCCATACTTAGCGAAGCAGGCTGTCCGGGTATTGCAGATCCTGGCCAAATTCTGGTTTCTGCGGCTCAGGATGCAGGCGCATTGGTTAAACCGCTGGTCGGACCGAGTTCGATTCTGCTTGCCCTGATGGCTAGTGGCATGAATGGACAGCAATTTCAATTTCATGGCTACCTCCCGATTGAAGCAGCTGAGAGAAACAAAAAGATCCGGGAGCTGGAATCTGTTTCCAGAAAAGACGGCTCGTCTCAAATTTTCATTGAAACACCCTATAGAAACTCGTCACTGCTGGAGAGTCTGCTAAAAAACTGCAGCAGTAGCACGCGTTTATGTATTGCCGTTAATTTGACAGGAAAATCCGAATCTGTTCAAACTAAATCCATTGACGATTGGAGGAAAATGCATCCTGATATAAATAAAAAGCCGGCGATTTTTATTTTGCAAGCATAAAACAAGTATGGGAGTATGGGAGTATGGGAATTAAAAATAAAAATTAAATTTATATGATTAGGATTTGAAAAATGAGTCCTCACTCCCATACTCCCATACTCCCATACTTTTCTAAGGTGTATAAGGTGTCGACAATCCCTTCGAATCCCGCATAGTAAGAATACTGTCTACAATAAATACCGATGTTCCGCGCCAGGGAAGTGCTCCCATATATTCTTTATAATGCAATTCAAAATCCTTCCCGCTGTTTGCCATGAGTTTGGCCGCTACTGTTTCATCCTGGACGGAAAAACGGAATTCATTTGACTGAACTGAACCCGGTGCTCCTCCCTGGAATCCGGCCTGAATTAATTTCCCCTCGTAAGTTTTAAAAATATATCCTTTTTTCGTGAAATTATTTAACTGACCAGCTTTCACGCCTTCTCCGAATACCCAGTAAAAGTGCCAGAAAAACCAAATAACTCCGACAACTATAATGACAAGCAATAAACGGGTCAGAAATTTTTTCATGTTTGTAAATTTTACAATCCGTATTTATCGACCAGGTAAATTATGGCTGCCATATTGATAGCACCCAGTTCCAGCTCTCTTTTATTCACGTTTTCAAATATATCGCTGCCAGCATGATGATAATCAAAATAGCGCTGTGAATCAGGGATCAGTTCTGCTGCCAGTGCACCGGTAGAATCGTTCAGCGGATCCACATCAGCACCTGCACCGTTCATCAGAAAAGATGTTACGCCATAGGGTGCGAACAAAGGCAGGGTGGATCGAATTGGTGCCAGCTGGGATTCATTTCCTTTGAAACTGAATTCCCTGGGAGTAAAACCACCTGCATCGCTTTCCAGTGCAAATATATGTTTCTCACCTTTTTGTTTTGCTTCAACACTATAAGCCATGGCCCCTCTGCCGCCGTTTTCTTCATCCGTAAATAAAATAACCCTTATTGTATGTTTCGGTTTGTAACCAATTGCTTTAAGTGAACGTAATACTTCGATAGAATGAACACATCCGGCGCCATCATCATGTGCACCTTCGGCGGGATCCCAGGAATCCAGGTGACCTCCCACGACAATAAACTGATCCGGAAATTCAGATCCCTTCCATTCACCTATTACATTATATCCAACTGTATCGGGTAAAGCATGTGCATTAGTAGAAATATAAAGTTGTAAATCTTTTGTGGCAGCTGCCTCTGCTACCAGTTTATCAGCGTCCTGGAGTCCTACTGCGAGGGCGGGAATTTTCGGAAATGAATCATTATATATCATTGCTCCGGTATGAGGGAAATTGTCAGTTGAACTGCTCATGGACCGGACAAGGACTCCCAGGGCACCATATTTGGCGGCTCTGCTTGCGCCAAATACACGATATGGGACGGCTTCTTCATAGGCTTTGAAGGTCCAGACAAAATCCACATTGAAAGGATGATTATAAAAAACAATCTTTCCTTTTATTTCATTTTTTCTTCTTTCCAATTCGTCAAAATCATGAATAAGAATCATCGGCGCGGTGATACCGCCTGCTTTTGTAGACACGGAATTCCCGAGTGCAATAACAGACAGATTTTGCCGGTTTTTTCCGGAGACTACAGCAGCCTGGTCCCTGCCTCCTCTCACCCAATGCGGAATCATCGCTTTTTCTAAATAAACACGATCAGCCCCGGCTCTTTTTAAAGCTTCCTGTCCCCATTTTTCAGCAGTATATGTTTGAGGAGATCCTGACAGACGCGGACCAATACTCTTGGTCAATGTGTGCAGATTACTGTAAGCTGTTTCATGTTGAAATATTTCGTCTGCAATTCTTCTGATAAAAACTGAATCTGACTGAGCTCTTACAAAACCACTAAATAAAAAAAACAACAAACTAAACAAAAACCAGCGCATAACTGTTTATTTACGCTAAGATAAGTATAAGGCATATCTTATGAAGCTCTTGAAAATCTGTTTAACTTTGATCACTAAAATCAGCACATGCGGATAGGAATTGTTTGTTATCCAACCTTCGGAGGAAGTGGTGTTCTGGCAACTGAACTTGGAAAGGCACTTGCCGATAAAGGACACCAGGTTCATTTTATTACTTACCAGCAGCCCGTCCGGCTCACAGAATACAATTCAAATATTTTCTATCATGAAGTGCGCGTGACAACCTATCCGCTTTTTGATTATGCTCCTTACGAAACGGCGCTTTCCAGCACCATGGTAGATGTGATCATTAATCACCAGCTCGATTTACTGCACGTACATTATGCTATTCCACACGCATCTGCGGCGTATATGGCCAAAAAAATAGTAGCCACCCAGGGTATAGTCATTCCCGTGATCACTACTTTGCATGGCACTGATATAACACTGGTAGGCAGAGACAAGACCCTTGCACCGGTGGTCGCTTTTTCTATCAATGAAAGTGATGCAATAACAGCGGTTTCAGAAAATCTGCGGGATGAAACCTATGAAATATTTGATATCAAAAAAGAGATTGAAGTGATCCCGAATTTCGTGGACCTCGGCCGCTTTCACAAAAAGGCTATTGATCCTTTCCGCAAAGTGATTGCTCCAAACAACGAGCGTATCGTAGTACATGCTTCCAACTTCCGCAAGATTAAGAGAGTCTTAGATGTGGTAAAAATTTTTGCCGCTATAAACAAACAGATTCCTTCCAAATTATTGTTTGTCGGAGATGGTCCGGATCGCCATGATGCAGAAAATTTGTCCAGGGAGTTAGGTATTTGCGACGATATCCGTTTTATTGGAAAGCAGGAGCAAATAGAGGAAATACTTGCCGTATCTGATCTTTTCATTCTCCCTTCCGAATATGAAAGTTTTGGATTGGCTGCCCTGGAAGCTATGGCCGCAGGTGTACCACTCATTTCATCGGATGCAGGCGGGTTGCCGGAAATTAATATCAATGGGAAAACGGGTTATATGAGTCCGGTCGGTGATGTGGCTTCGATGAGTAGAAATGCCATAAAAATTCTTGAAAATAATGATACATTAAAAACTTTCAAGATTAATGCGGCTGAGCAGGCGAAGAATTTCGACATTCACCGCATCGTACCGATCTATGAAAATTTATATGATCGTTTTCTGATTCACCCCATTCCCGTAAAAAAATTCTCGCCGGAAAAAATCTGATTCAAGGAGTCTTATTAACGCCTTAGCCATTTTTCAGGATCAAAGAGACGATCTTTTTCGTCAGAAATGACAAATTCGAGTTGACCGATTTCTGCGAGCTTGCCTATAACCTGGCCCATTCTGACAGCTTCTCCTTTCGTTACGGAAACCGTGGAAAGATTACTATATGTAGTAAAATATTTACCATGACGAATCATTACTGCTGTCACATCCCCCACATTGAAAACATTTTGGACCTGCCCATCAAACACGGCGGTTATCGAAGAATTAGCAGCTGCCTCAATGGTGATGCCCTGATTGTTATGAACGATTCCTTTAATGTATTCATGGGGGCCGTAGCGCATTGCAATCGTGCCGGAAGCAATCGGCCAGGGTAAATGACCTTTATCTTTTTCAAAATTTCCTGACAGGGCAATATCTGCAGATGTTTTGAAAACGGTCTCTGCAGACGGCTTTACCGCCGGTTTAACGGCTGATGGTGTGGATCCTGATGCAGATGTACTTGCAGGATTTTTTGTCAGATCTGTTTTTACCGGAACGGAACCTGCTGTATTATTTGCCGCATCGGCAGCTGCTTTTTTCTTCGCGTCCCGTATGGCATCCTCACGGGCACGACGAATAGCAGCCATGATCGCATTACCCAGCTTCTGGTCCTGCTTTTGTTTTGCATTCATCTCCTTTTTCAATTCATGCTCCTGACTCTGAAGTTGTTCTACTACCTGGTCCTTTTCCTTTTTTTCCACTTCCAGTACCTGCCTCTCCTTTGTCTGTTTTACAAGTGCTTCATCCTTTTCGATGCGCTTCATTTTGAGCCCGTCAATCTTACTCTGCAGCAGGGCCTCGGTTTTCAAAATATTTTCCGCTCTTTGTTCGCGGTAAGTTCTGTATGACTTCAGATATTCTACCCGTTTAATGGCATCGTTAAAATTGCTGGCGGCAAAAATGAAATTCAGGTAATCGTAATTGGTCCGGTTTTCATAAGCGTAAATAACGCTTTCTGCATATTGTTTACGAAGGGTATCCCGTTCATTTTTAAGTTTAATGATTTCTGACCAGGAATTATTCATATCCGCCTGAATGAAATTCAACTGCTGGTTTATATTTGAAATGGCGGCTTCCCGGAGTCGAAGTCTTTTTTGTAAAAGAGCAAGTTGTCCGAGGGTCTGCTTGCGGTTTTTATGTGTAATATCCAGGGAATGCTTAACATCCTCAATTTCTTTTTGAATGGAAGCCCGTTCTTTCTCGAGATCACTGCGGCTCTGGGTCGGCGCCTGGGCCGTGCAGGTGTTTACAAAACAAAAAATGATAATTAGCAGGAATACCGGTTTGCGCATTACGTTTGACGTTCGGGATGAAGTTAATATATAACGCTTAGTTGCGTTTATAATTTTTGGGAATAGAAAATGGAAAGTTTAAATTCTCGTTAAAAGAATATTTTGTGAAATTCATTTCCACATCCAGCCTCGCTTTTTCCGCAACAGCAATTTTGCGATAGGCTGAAAAAAGGACAGTGTCGGTTCTTTCATATAGGCCATAGGTAATATCACAGTTGCGTGCCCGCATCAGATCCACATCATCCAGCTTACTGTGTTTTAATGTAAGATCTTCCGGATTCAGGGTCAGATAATTTCTGAAAACTGGGCCGATACTGAGAACCGATATGCCCTGTATATCTTTCCTGTAATAGAGAATATTGCTGTCCAGATATATTGGATTTCCCAGAATAATGGACTGCAGCACATTAAAATCAAACGGGAGGTGGGTGATTTCTTTGAGGTAGCTAACGGATCTTAACTGATAGAATTTATCTAATTTATTTAAAACTTTAACGCTGTCGGGTGTGATTACAGCGCGGAAAGCTTCGATCCCCAGAAGGGTTGTATTAATGGAAATCCAGATTATCTTATCTTTTTGCAATCGGATGAATGCATTAAATTCATAGTCCTTTCCATCGCTTCCTTCATAATGCACTTTTAATTTTGCAGAAAAAGTTTTACAATTAACGGTGTTGGATGTTATATGACTGTACAATTGCTGGATATATCTTAAGGAATCTGCATGCAGATCCTCGGCGGCAGCCGTATCTTTTATGATCTGAACTGTATCTTTTTTGCTAATGGCAGTTGTAATCTTTTTCGCCGAGCGGCATGAAGATCCGGCAATTATTGTACAGATTCCAAGAAATAAAACCAAAGCACCCTTCAACAAAAAAACCCTGCAAACAATTTTCATATTCTAAATTCGAAATTAAATGCTGAAAGCTTTCAGCTTTGAGCCTCAGGCGTTACCAGTATGTCCGAATCCTCCGTCGTTTCTGATCGTTTCGTTCAATTCTGTTACGGGATACCAGTCCACTTTTTCAACCCTGCCTACAACCAATTGTGCAATCCTGTCGCCTGGCTGAATCAACTGTTCAGAATCAGAAAGATTGATAAGAATAACTTTCAGTTCTCCCCGATAATCCGCATCAACCGTTCCAGGAGAATTCAGGCAGGTAATTCCCTGTTTTAATGCCAGTCCGCTTCGAGGTCGCACCTGAGCTTCAAAACCGGGTGGGAGTTCAATGAAAATGCCGGTTGGAATTAATTTCCTTTCCATGGGCCGAAGTGATATTGCCTTCGGGATATCTGCTTTCAGATCCATGCCGGCGGCATCAGGAGTTGCGTAAGCGGGTAATGAATGTCTTGACTGATTAATGATTTTTATCGGAATGGACATGGGCGCAAAGGTAATTAATCCAGTTTCCTCAACAATACTGCTGCCTGGGCCATTATGCCTTCCTCCTTTCCAATAAAACCAAGTTTTTCCGTTGTGGTGGCTTTTATCGAAACGTCATTTACATTAATCTCCAGGATGCCTGCAATGACAAGGCGCATCTTTGGAGCAAAAGACATGATTTTGGGTTTCTCCACGCAAACAACAGTGTCGAGATTGACGACCCGGTATCCCTTTTGACGGACGAGCTGAAAGGTTTTATTCAGGAGAATTTTACTGTCAATATCTTTCAGACTATTGTCTGAGTCGGGGAAATGAGTGCCAATGTCACCAAGGCATAGAGCGCCAAGTAATGCATCACAAACAGCATGCAGAAGTACATCTGCGTCGCTGTGACCCAGCGCACCTTTGCTGTGGGGAATTTCGATCCCGCCCAGCCATAATTTTTTACCTGCAACGAGTTGGTGAAAATCTGTTCCTAAGCCTATCCGATAAGACATAAATGAAAAATTTGAAAAATTGCGAATGTGAAAAATCGAATATATTTTTTCAATCTTTCAATTTTTCAAACTTATTACTGATCCCCCCCGCTTGTTCCAACAGCCGGTCCATCCAGATCGAATACCAAACCGAAGCGAATTGTGTTGGAAAGCGGATTTCTCGTGATACCGGATCCTGAAGGAATCAGATAGGAGAAATTAAGACCAAGCATATTATATTTTAAGCCGATCCCCATCGTGAAATATTGTCTGCCGCCCTGATCCTGACTTTCATAAAAATAACCAAGACGAAAAGAAAATTGATCCATATAGGTATATTCTGCACCGATGGAGGCATTTACCGTGTTCCACTGGCCATTAAAGGACTTGAACCAGCTGCTAACTACGCTTTGACTATAGTATTCCTGCAGGGCTTCAGTGGTAACGGTATCTCCACTGACAGGGACCGGAGGAGCCGGTACCAGGAGTTTATTCAGGTCAAGGCCAAAACTGATTTTGTTTTGCTCATCAAATACTTTAGTATAGTTTCCGCCGAGACCCATATTCGCAGGAATAAATTCCTTCTGAGTAGCATCGTTTGTGTATCCTATTTTGGAGCCAAGATTAGATAAAACAAATCCAAATGTCCAGCCTTCCTGATTCGCCTTTACATTCTTGTAAGTCAGAGAAACATCGGCCGCGAAGGCCTGACCTGCCTTATATGCGGAAATACTACCCGAAGCAGCCGCGGCACCGAGTGTAAGATTGGAATTGATATAACGAAGGGCCAGTCCGATACCAAGTTTATCAGAAAGTTTGCGTGAATAACCCAGGTCAAAAGCAAATTCCCGTGGTCTTCCTTCACCCCAGTTGTTCCCGTTATAATCAGAGAATTGTATACTACCGAGACTAAAATACCTTAAGTCAGCTGTTATGGCTTCATTATCATTAATTTTATGATATCCGGAAGCTGCCAGCAGGTATACATCATTTAAACCCAGGTCCTGAAGCCAGGGAGTATATGTGAGTCCAATTCCGGTTTTATAATCCGAAAAAGGTGTTTTGGAAAGATTATAGAATCCTGCGTTTGCGTCAGGAGAAGTTGCAATGCCCTCTTCACCCATTCCGCCTGCGCGGGCATCGGGTGAAATTCTTAAAAAGGGTACCGCAGTAGTCACCACATTGATCGGGTTCGTTTGCGCATTCACAAAATAAAAAGAGAACAGGCTGCACAGAATCGCAGTTAGCTGGTAAAACAGTCGTTTCATGTAATTTAATTTAGCTTTAAAAGGAACTGACTGTAAAATGAGAACATGGCTGTGAAAAATCACAATTTCGGGCTCATTCTAGCAATTAGAGGGTAGAAATTATCAATAGCTAATCATGTGGTTTTTAGTGAGTTCCAATTCTGGTTGTCATTCAGAGTTTCTTTTTGATGCAGTCAATTCATAACCGGACTGTTCTTCCGGTAATCCAACGTAATCACAACCAGAATATTGCGCAAGTTAAAGGTTTCAAGGAATCAGCAAAGCTAAGCAAAAAGGCGGCCAACTTTCATAACGGTTTAACATTCCCAAAACGGGATTTTTCCCGGTAAACAAACTATTTTCGTGCTCTCTGCGTATTATATGTTCAGAGGGCAATTTTTACAATATTTGTTTAAAAACCACGTTTCTACACTTATACATATCACGGCTAAATTCGTTTTCTATGAATTTCAAAAATCTCATTATTCTTGCTTCCTGTGCCGCAGCAATGGCTTCGTGTAAACCTAAAGTGCAATCTTCTGCTGTCACTGGCTGGAATTACAACGATAAGAACATGGGTGGATATCAGGTATCCAAAGAAAAAGAACAACGTACCGGACCCGGACTTGTCTTTATTCAGGGGGGTACTTTCACCATGGGTGCTACTGAAGAAGACGTAATGAGCGACTGGAATAATATTCCACGCAGGGTAACCGTAAACTCCTTTTATATCGACAGAACCGAAGTTGCCAATGTACATTACCGTGAGTACCTGTACTGGATAAATAATGTATTTGAAGGTGATGAGTACCAGACTGTTCGCAATAATGCCCTTCCTGATACACTGGTTTGGAGAAGTGAACTAGCCTATAATGAACCACTGGTAGAATATTATTTCCGCCACCCGTCTTATAACTATTATCCCGTAGTTGGTGTAAGCTGGAGACAGGCGAAAGATTTTTGTTTATGGAGAACCGATCGCGTAAATGAAAAAGCGCTGGTTGATCGCGGATATATCAATAAGAATTCCCTGAAAAATATACAGGGACTTGGTCAGGAAAATTTTAATACCAAATCCTATCTGGTAGGTGAATATCAGGCTACCCCTGGTCCGGCTGCCAAATCTAAGAAGAACGAATTAAGAAATCCAAATGGTACACCGCGTACCCAGGTAACATTTGAAGATGGCATTCTGCTTCCTTCTTATCGTCTGCCGACTGAAGCAGAATGGGAATATGCAGCACTCGGATATATTAATCAGAACCCTGCCCCAAGTAATAAAGACAGTAAGAGAGGGGAAGAACTGGTGGCAAACAAACAGGTTTATTCGTGGAGCCAGAATGTAAATGGATTACGTGATTCCCGCCGTGGAACATGGCAGGGAACATTCCTCGCCAATTTCAAAAGAGGAGCCGGAGATAATATGGGCGTTGCCGGTGGATTGAATGATAACGCCGTGTACACTGCAGATGTAACTTCTTTTTATCCCAATGGTTTCGGATTATATAATATGTCCGGTAACGTAAGTGAGTGGGTTGAGGACGTATATCGCCCTCTTTCTTCTCAGGATGTTAACGATGTTGCTCCTTTCCGTGGTAATAAATTTGAAACCATGGATCTGAATAAAGAAGGAAAACCAGAAAGAGATAGTTTAGGCAGAATTAAATATCGTGATGTAACTGACAGAGAAAGCGAATCCAGGAGAAACTATCAGAAGGGTAATGTTATTAACTACCTGGATGGTGACTCCCTGATCTCCGGGATTGCTTATGGTTATGGCAAAACAACCCTGATCAGCGATAAATCGAGGGTCATTAAAGGAGGAAGCTGGAATGATCGTGCTTACTGGCTTGGACCAGGTACACGTCGCTTCATGGAAGAAGACCAGGCAAGTTCAACAGTAGGTTTCAGATGTGCAATGGATCGTGTCGGCAGCGCTGCGGGTAACGGAAGACAAACCGGTATCAGCTATAAAGCTAGAAAGCAAAACGCACGTAAACAATAACTGAATTTATTTTATAACTTTTCAAAAGCCATCACGCATGCGGCGTGATGGCTTTTTTGTTTACTAGATTTGCGTTTCAGGCTAAAGGCCTAAACCTTAAAGCAATATTGTAAATTTCTAATATGTTAATGACAGTCGAATATGGATAAAGCAGGTTCAGAACAAAAAATTAATTACCCATTCTCTACTGAAGATTTATATCAGCTTTACCTAAAATATCCTTCTGTTTGTACGGATACACGCAAGATTCAAAAAGGAGATCTTTTTTTCTGCTCTGAAAGGAGATAATTTTAATGGAAATCTTTTCGCCGGTCAGGCGATTGCTAACGGTGCGGCATATGCGATTATTGATGAAGCACCCGCGGTATTAAATGATCGTTTGATCCTGGTTGATAATTCTCTGGCAACTTTGCAGGCTCTCGCAGCTTATCACCGAAATCAATTTTCAATTCCTTTTATTGGCATCACCGGAAGCAACGGTAAAACGACCACCAAGGAGCTCGTCCATGCCGTATTATCTGAAAAATATAAAACTTACACAACTGAAGGTAATCTGAATAATCATATTGGCATTCCTCTTACAATACTGAAGATTAAAAAAGATGCGGAAATAGCTATTGTGGAAATGGGCGCCAATCATCTTGGCGAAATTGCTGGTTATTGCTTATATACACGGCCAACCCATGGATTAATTACCAATAGTGGCAAAGCTCATCTCGAAGGATTCGGAAGTATTGAAGGCGTTAAAAAAGGAAAGGGGGAATTGTATGATTATCTCCGGTTGCATGATGGAACTGCCTTCGTTATGTGGGACTACGATTATTTGCGACAGATGAGCAATGGCATAAAAAATATTATTTCATATGGGACCGCAAATGCCGAGACAACGGGAATAACAGAGACGGCGACTCCCTATCTGCGCATCAAGATGACAAAAGGCAATTTGACAGGATTCATACAAACGCGACTAACAGGAGACTATAATCTGCCCAATGTACTGGCAGCTGTCAGTTTGGGTAATTATTTCCAAGTAGATCCAGCTGCTATAAAAAAAGGAATTGAGAATTATGAACCTTCCAACAGCCGTTCACAATTAATCAAAACCGGAAGCAATACTATTCTGCTGGATGCATACAATGCCAATCCGTCCAGTATGAATCTTGCCATTGAAAACTTCACCCATTTCCCTGTTGCAGATAAAATATTACTGTTGGGTGGCATGGCGGAACTTGGAACAGATAGCTTAGTGGAGCATGAACTGATCCTTCAACAGATCGGATTAAATAAATGGAAAGATGTATTGCTTGTTGGTGGTGATTTTTTGAAAATCAAACATCCTTACAAAAGTTTTTCGAATTCGGAAGAAGCAGCAAAGTGGCTGTCGACCAGGAAGTTTCAGAATACCGCTTTTCTGGTAAAAGGATCCCGGAGCATGCAAATGGAAAAGGCTATAAAATGCCTGACACAGCCATAAGAAATGTGTCAAATGCTATTTTACCAGATTTGGATAAAGAGTTACTTATTTTCCCGGCTGCCGACTTCAGGGCCTATTGCAAATCTGCGTTTGGAGCTTTTTCATGTCGAGGGTTATAGCGAAATCAAAAAATTATTATCGCATACTGATCAGCGAGCTCAACGGAGTGCGCCTGTTTTGAAAATCCATCATGTCAACCTTGACGCTGCCAACACTGATGGGGCTTTCAACGCGAACGGGAATATGGTTTGCGTCATCACTTATCCACACGGTCATTTTTTCACCACCCTGAAAGAGAGTCCCTTTAATTAATAGAGGTTTAATTTTAATAGCGTGGAATTTACCGTACCTGGTTTTTATAATTTCCTTGCCGACATAACGAATATAGAGGTTATATACCTGATCGTCGAGAAACATGGAAAAAGGAATTTTATCGCCCGGTTGCATTTTATCGTAATTGATATTACGGGCATAATACATGGTACTTAAGACGTCCTGAATACAATCGGGTGTTTTAAAAACTCCGTTATTCGTAATCGCCGTATGGGCTGTTTTATTAAAACTAATATTTTCATATTTTTTAAAACTGCCTTCACTCACATTCCGAATGAATTTTAAAGGCTGCAGGCTGGAAGTATCAATAAAGCTTTCGTATTTGTCCCTCACTTTGAAAAAATTATCCATAAAGGGATAATTCTTACCGGCACCCGTTACATGATAAACAGGTTTGCCATTCAGATCCTCCAGCAGGACTGAAAACGTGGCTTCTCCTGCAGCAAAATATACGCCTGCCAATGTATAGTAAACTCTGAATGTGATACTTTCATTTGCCTGAAATGCATGGTTAGGTATACCGCAAAAATCGTCACCCGCTTTTAAGGGGAGGGAAAGGGTTATCAATAATACACAAATTATTCCGCTGATCGATTTCATTTGCTCCTGAATAGTTTTATCCTTAAAATTAATAAACTCCCGACCAAAGCAGGGATTATTAAATTGATGAACCAGATACCCAGAGATACCGCAAGAATGCCCGCACTATTCAAAGTGAATATCCGAAAAATCTGAATGCCTGCAGCCCAACGAAATCCGAGATCTGTTAAAAACGTTAACGTTGGAACAAAGGCCATTAAAACAAACATAACACTAACGCCCGTAAATACCTGCAATTCCGTTAATGACATACCAAAAAGAGAAAATAACAGAAAATATTGCAAAATAAAAACAAGGTACCTTATCGTTGAAAGAAACAGTATGGTTGCCAGAACAGTAAAACTAAAATTTTGAGGAACGGAGAAGTTTTTTTTTCTTTTCTCCAGCCATCTGTTTACCGTCCTGACCAGTGGATCAAATCTGAAATAGACCAAGGCGAGTCCTAATGCAGCAACTGCGGTTATTATCATCGACGATCTGAAAAAAGCGGGCGACAACCATTCCGCTTCAAAATGGAATGGCAAAAATGAAAATAGCCAGATACCCAGAGTACCTGCAACCAGCGTAACTAACATTTGAGACATACTGCAAAGAATGGTAGGAGCGATGGAAAGTATTCTATTTCCGGGATCAACAAATAGCATTCTGCCAAGGTACTCGCCCACCCGGTTTGGTGTAAATGATGCGATACAGGTTCCAACCAGAATCGCTTTAAATGCACGCGTAAAATTGACAGACTGAACAGGCCTCAATGTAATCTGCCATTTAAAAGCTTCCAGTGCCCAGTTTACGCACATCAGGCCAATCATTACATATAACTTCCATTGTTGTTTACCAATTGCTGCTCTCAGCACCTGATGCAGAGAATCCTTCCATTGTGGCTGTTTCTGCAGTTGTCGCGCAACTGTATAAAAAAGAAAGAACATAATGAGTGGTCCAACTACATAGTTGACTATTAATTTGATATTTTTGTTAAGCACCACAATCAAAAATAGCGTTCCCTCTGCAAAAGAACTCTAAAATAATACTGGGTATTGATCCCGGCACCCTGATGATGGGTTGGGGACTGATATGTGTGGAAGGATCATCAGACGAAATTCATGGAAATGGATGTTCTGCATGTGCCCGTTCGTTTGGACACATATCAGCGCCTCGAACTGATTTATTTTACGGTACAGCAAATTATTCTAAAATTCAAGCCAGACGATTTCGCTATTGAAGCTCCTTTTTTTGGAAAGAATGTACAGAGTATGCTCAAACTTGGGCGGGCACAAGGTGTAGCTATCGCTGCTGCCATGCAGTCAGGTATTCCCGTTACTGAATATGCGCCGAGGAAAATAAAACAGTCCATTACGGGGAATGGAAATTCAGGGAAAGAACAGGTTTGGAAAATGCTTCAGCAGATTTTAGATATCCGGATGAAAATAGACTCGCTTCGATGCATCTGATGCACTTGCTGTCGCACTTTGTCATCACTATCAGTTCCATTCTCCTGTTAATATCCGGAAAAAACTTAACGGATGGGGTGAGTTTGTGACTAAGAATCCGGGGAGGGTGATTTGAGAGTGTGAGAGTGAAATGTCTAAGTCATCAAAATAAAAAAGTATATTGTCATAATGAATAAAAATAATATTCATCCATTAAATACAGTCTCACACTCTCACACTATTAACTATTTACCATGACAATATTCACAAGGATCATAAGAGGTGAAATTCCCTCCTACCGGATTGCCGAAGACGATTTTTTTCTGGCCTTTCTCGATATTAATCCATTGCGCAGAGGTCATACCCTGGTGATACCTAAAACAGAGACGGATCACTTTTTTGATCTTGATGAAAGTTATCTTTCCAGGATTCTCTTATTTGCGAAACCAATCGCAAAAGCGATTGAAAAATCTTTTCCCTGTAACCGTTGTGGAATAACTGTGCTCGGACTTGAGGTGCCGCACGCGCACATGCATTTAATTCCCATAGATCATTTAAATGACATGGATTTTAAAAAGCCAAAAAAGAAGTTGAGCCCTGAAGAATTCAGGAACGATCAGGAAAATATTATCGCTCGTTTGGGAACATGAACGTTCGGGAATGAAAAACACATTCCGGGGAATTCAAAAAATCGGTTATGAAATGATCCATTCACAATTTTTCAAATCATACAGTGATGCTTTCAACCTTAAATTGCAGTTTTCCCGCGGGTACAATAACATCTGCGATTTCACCAACCTGTTTACCTAACAGTCCTTTTCCAATAGGAGAAGATACAGAAATTTTACCCTGCTTGAGATCGGCTTCCTTTTCAGAAACCAGGTGATATGTCGATTGTTTTTTATTTAAGAGATTCGTAACTGTTACTTTAGTAAGAATTGATACTTTACTGGTGTCAATATTCCCTTCTTCCAGAATACGCACGTTAGCCAGATCAGCTTCCAGGCGCTGAATCTTTGCTTCCAGAATACCCTGTGATTCTTTAGCGGCATCATATTCCGCATTTTCTTTCAAATCTCCTTTTTCACGCGCTTCAGCAATGGCCCTTGAAGCCGCAGGACGGTCAATACTTTTCATTTTTTGCAGCTCACCCCTCAGTTTCTCGAGTGCCTCCTTTGTCAGATATGTGATTCCACTCATAAATCCTCCTTATTGTTTATTATAAAAAGAAAAAAAATACAACGCCCTCGGGAGGCGTTGCATTTTTGCAAAGATAAGGAATCCAATTGCAATAGATATTTTTCAGGATTTTTTTGGTTGCCGAATGAGCTTGCAAGCCCTGACAAATAACTATGATACCGGTCAGCGATTTACAACCGTTTTAGCGACCTGATTACAATCCCAGTTTGTCCAATACTACTTTTGCCATCAAATAGAAAGCTTCCCTGCTGTACCCGGCAATATGCGGGGTCAGCAAGACATTATCAAATGCGAGCAAATGATCAAGCTGGAGTTGTTCATCCCGGGTGTAGCTCTCAAGTTTTTCATTTTCAAGCACATCCAGGGCAGCCCCCGCAATTTTGCCGGTTTCCAGTGCCCTTATCAGGGCTGTTGTATCCTGGGTCTTTCCCCGGCTGGTATTGATAAAATATGGTTTATTTCTCAAGGAGGTAAAAAAGACGTCTCCAGCGAGATGGAACGTTTCATCGGTCAGCGGCACATGTATGCTAATGACATCAGCGTATCTTCCTAACTGGTCCATATTTGCTTCCTTGATGTACCCCGATCCGAAGTTGAATTTGTATTTGTCGTAAGCGAGCACCGTGACGTTGAAAGGTGCCAGTAATCTCGCAAAAGCTGATCCAGTATTTCCAAAGCCGATAATTCCTACCGTTTTTCCCGGTCAATTCAATTCCCCGGTTGGGATCCCGAATCCATTTTCCTTGCCTTACCTCCAGTGAAGCTCTTGGAATATTATTCATAAGAGAAAGCAGCAAACCCAGTGCATGTTCCGCAACCGCATTGCGATTTCCCTCCGGGCTGCTTACGCAGCGGATACCTTTTTGATTTGCATAGTCAACATCTACCAGTTCCATACCACTCCCCAAACGGCCGATCCATTTCAGAGAAGCAGCTTTCTCCAGGATATTTCTGTCTATTTTTAAACGCGTCGTTATAATCAGGCCTGCCACATCCCGGATTTGTTCTTTTAATTCCTCATAACTCAGTTGCGGAACATACAGCACTTCGAATCCGTTCTTCTGCAGCCTGTCAATCAGATACTCATGCACTTTCGACGTTACCAATACTTTTTGCATGGATACTTTTTTTACAGTTAAGATTTAACTTTTTATTTCATTCTCCAGGTCAGCTCAGCAAATTGCGAAACAGTCAATTGCTCAGCCCTTTTATTAAATAAAGAATCTTTTAATACCTCTTCAGTAAACAAAGCTTTCACTGCATTTCTCAAGGTTTTTCTTCGTTGATTAAATGCCGTTTTTACAAGCAAAAAAAACATCTTCTCTGTTCGTACTGGGGCTGGTTCATCTCTCGGAGTTAACCGGATCACGGCGCTTTTTACTTTTGGAGGCGGATTGAATGCCTGTTCGCTTACCTCAAACAAATATTCCACTCTGAAAAAAGTCTGTAACAAAACACTGGTGACGCCATAAATTCTATTTCCTTCGGAAGCGGCAATGCGTTGGGCTACTTCTTTCTGAAACATTCCAATTACACGTTCCACGTCTTCTCGCCAGTCCAGTACCTTAAAAAGTATTTCCGTGGAAATATTGTATGGGAAATTTCCAACTATAGTAAAAGGACCTTCAAATGGCTTTCCCATCTGGAGAAAATCCAATTCGATAATCCGGTTATCTATTAATGGGTATTTTTTTTTTAGATACGCCACTTTTTCCCTGTCAATCTCCACCGCTTTAAAATCAATACCTTCCTTATCAAGAAGACTCTTTGTTAATGCCCCGGCACCGGGGCCAATTTCCAACAATTGTCTGTAGGGATATTGATTCAAGGAATCTAATATACGCTGGCAAACCAACTCATCTTTTAGAAAATGCTGACCTAGTGATTTTTTGAGATTGAGCGGCCCGGACAAGTATGTCATAAGGCAAAAATAAACCTTCCTTCAGGCTAATAATCGTATTTTTATCCATCGAAAAATAATACATGAGTACCCCACAGCAAAGACCTGTCATCGGCATTTCTATCGGCGACCTGAACGGTATCGGGGCCGAACTGGCCATCAAAACATTTTCGGATAACAGAATCCTGGAAATCTGTACACCTATACTTTTTGCATCCAATAAGCTGATAAATTTTTATCGAAAATCCATACCGGATTCAACGCTCAATTATCAGCATATTAAAGATCTTTCCCGACCTTTTCATAAACAGGTGAATCTTTTTAATTGCTGGGAAGAAGAAGTCGCTATTAACCCCGGTCAGTTAACAGATACAGGCGGAGCTTACGCAGTCAAATCACTAGTAGCGGCGGCAGAAGCTCTGAAGGACAGAAAAATTGACGGCCTGGTCACGGCTCCTATTCATAAAAAAAATATTCAATCGGAAGGATTTTCTTATACTGGTCACACACCCTTTCTCCGGCAGTTTTTTGACTCGAAAGATGTTCTTATGCTCATGAGTTCTGAGAACATGCGTGTGGGCCTTGTAACGGAACATGTGCCCGTTAGCGAGATTGTTAAATTTATTACCCGAGAAGCCATTCTTTCTAAATTGAATATCCTTAAAGAATCGCTTATGCGTGATTTTGGAGTCGATAAACCACGTATTGCTGTTCTTGGACTTAATCCCCATGCCGGCGATGAGGGTCTTATCGGCCGTGAGGAAGAGGATATAATTAAACCAGCCATTAAAGATGCCAAACACAATATGCTGGTTTTTGGCCCTTATAGTGCAGATGCTTTTTTTGCCCGAAATCAGCAACAGAAATTTGATGCCGTATTGGCGATGTATCACGATCAGGGACTAATCCCGTTCAAATCCATGGCTTTTGGTGAAGGTTTTAATTATACGGCCGGATTGCCGGTTATCAGGACTTCCCCGGACCATGGTACAGCCTTTGATATCGCAGGGAAGAACAAGGCTGATAATGGCTCATTCCTTTCTGCCGTTTACGGATGCCTGGATATTGTCGAAAAAAGGAGGGAATATCAATGAAAATCATAAAAATCCCCTGAAAAAAATGGGTTCCGTGGTGCTTGCAGGTGCTGAGGATGAGAAGATTGAGGAAAGCTGAGGAAAGTATGGGAGTATGGGAGTATGGGAATTAGGGGTTTATATTCAAACGCCAACAAACAAGTCTCATTTTTATATTTTTAACAAGATCAATTAATCCAAGTGGTTGGGTTCACACTCCCATACTCCCATACTCCCATACTCCCATACTCCCATACTCCCATACTATTTTCGCCTCTCTGCTTGCATATTCCAAATCCAAAAACTATCTTTGAAAGATCCCCCTTTAATCTACACCTGATCGTGGTTTTCTGACTATCTGCGAAAGCTCTCCAATAGCTATGTGAACAAATACATTTCCGATCCCTTTTCTTTTGAATGACCTGCTGTTTTTCCCTTTAAGCTGAGCATCATCAATTGTTCACTTTCTGAAATTTAAAAAATGAAAAGGATCATCACGTTCATTCTTTGCCTCCTGATGGTAATGCCTGCGGCTCTATTTGCGAATCTGCATTACTCTGGCAATGAAGGAAATACCGACACCAGTTCTTATAATACAGGCAATTCAAAAAGCCTTATCCTTCGCGGAAGCCTTTCCGCCTTTAATGCGGCATATGGAAAGAATTATTTTGAACTTAACTGGAATACTATAGCGGGAGATTTCGATCACTTTGAAATTGAACGGAGTCTTGACGGCCAGACATATGAAACCATAGGCACAATATGTAATAAAGATGTGGTTTCCACTGAAGGGCTTTATGCATTCCGTGATCATTTTCATTCATCCGTTGCCAGAAATAATGATTTTTATTACCGGTTAAAGGAATTCGAAGTCAATGGGAACATTATTTATTCCAAAGTTCTGATTGCAAGAATGTTTAATACCAAAAGCCTCGCATCTCTCAGTGTAACTCCTGATCCGCTGGCAAATGATATTCTCGTAAATGTGCAACTCAATGAAAATTCTTATGTAATGATGAAAGTAAGTGATAACCAGGGCAACCTTATCCTGAGAGAGGGTCAGAAGGCGGATAACGGACTTAACACTTTTACGCTGGAAGGAACTCATGGATCTGCATCCAGGACCTTATACCCTTGAAATCACCGTGAACAGCAAGGAAAGAATGATAATGAAACTTTTAAAAGGTTAGAAACTCCAAGAATATATCCGGTAGCCGAAATGCCGGAAATGCAAAGCCCTCCCGTAATACAACGCGGAGGGCTTTTTCATAATGTGGTAAATGTGGAATTGCGAATATGAATGAATGAGGAGATGGAATGTTTAATGATAATGGGGGAAGTAATAGTTACCTTTTTTATTTGTCCCCGAAACAACAGACGAAAAAAACGCCGGAGTTGGAAAAATAACCAGAAAACTTTCACCCCGTCACATTATCATTTCCCTATTTAGTTTCCACCTTTTTCATTTTCTACAATTATGAATTTGCCACATTACGAAGTCAGGGTTTTAAGCTAAGATAGGATTGCAAACTTTTTACATATTGATCAAAAGCTTTTGAGCCTGATGCCGTGATTCTGCAAATAGTATGTGGATAGTTGTCTTTATAATCTTTGATAACTTCAATATATCCTGCATCCCGCAATTTGTTTATTTGCACACTCAGATTTCCTGCTGTGGCTTTCGTCCTGTCTTTTAATAATGAAAAATCCGATTCTTTTTCCCGCAAGAGTAAAGAAATGATCGCGAGACGTAATTGCGAATGCAGCATTGGATCCAAATCCCTGAATTGATTCATTCCGTCTTTATTGGTTATTGACATTTGGCAAGTTGGGCTTCAGTCGCGTCTAATCCCCAGTCTGGCCAGAGAGGTTTTGGCTTATCCTTTTTGAATAAAGCTACAGCCTTTTCAAATAATGGTTTAGCCTTGTCTTTCCCCCCGCCAAATGCCGGAGGTGTGTTAAACATGCTTTGTCCCTGCAAATAGTAGATGCGTGGATTGTCAGGGTTCAGCCTGGTTGCAATTTGCAAGTCTTTAGAAGCTTCTGTGCCATAAGTTTGCCAACGCGTTTGCGGATCAACCATCATCTGTTGGGTGGCTGACATATTTCTGAGTACATAAATTTCCGAATTCGTGTCCAACGCTTCTGCTTTGTCGCAAAGTGCATTGATGCGTGTGCAATTTGCGTCTTTATCGATATTTGGATCTGCCCATGCGGGTATGGATAAAGCCAGACCAGCATAATAGTAAGGTAACCATTGGGTTTTTTCTGCGTCGCCTATTCGTTCGAATGTATTGGCCACCGTTTGAAATTGAGCTGTTGTTTTAGCAGAATCGAAAAGCGCAAGATTTTTTTTCATGGCGGACTCGTATTTGTCACTTTGTGCAGAAACAAACAGGGTACCCAATATAAAGAAAGATAAAAAAATGGATTTCATATTATGTTTATTAAATGAGAAATTACAGATTATTGTTGATAGCATCCTGTGTTCTGTCAACACCCCAGCTTAAAAAGCACCCAATGAAATAAAAGCGGTTAGCCGGTGGCGTTATAGGTTGTTTAAATTGTCCGTTAAATGAATAGTGATAACCGTAAATCGGATTATATCCCAACACATTACTCATACTGGCAAACAAAACAATAAATGTTTTTGGTTTCACTTTGCCCAGACTGGGAATGTATTCACAACTGAAATTGAGGCTTTGATAATCCTTTGTGCGGCCTTCATCGGCTACATAATATTTACCTTCATTATTGATCATGAAATTGTAGTAGGGTCGTCCGGTCGCAAAAGTGTAAGTAAAGTTGATTCCTGCTTTCCAATCCGTGATAAACCGTTTCATGACCAGGGAAGCAGTATTTGTTGCAACAAAATCGGGTGTAATCTTGCTTGGGTAATTCATAAACTGCCTTTTGGTATCTATATAGGAGTAACTGATCCAATAATCAAAATCCTTGAAAGTTTTTTTATCACGCCAGAAAAAATCGATTCCGTCAGCATATCCGCTGCCGTTATTATTATATCCGAAATAATTATAACTTAAAGGCTCTGTCTCAACCAGACTACTATATAATTTATAATAAGCTTCGATCCTGAAAATCTGATCTTTATTCATTTTCTGAAAATTCAATATGTAATGAGTAGCCTGTGTGAACTTCAGATCTGTTGTATAAAAAAGCTGCTGATTATCCGGCTTTTCATAAAAAATTCCATAAGCGGCAGAAATCTGTGCGTCTTTTCCCGTTTTATATGCCAGCGCAACCCGGGGTCCAAGATCTGATTGTTTCAATAAGCTGGAATACTCGTACCGGATTCCCAACTGGGCTGCCAGTTCGTTTGTCAGATAAATGTTTGTTTCTGCAAAACCTGCCATAAGCTGATCATGCAAAACCTTCAGTGTATCATTATACGTGAGTGGATTGAAATTATACCAATATTCGGCACCGAATCGGAAAGAGCTCAAGCCGGATAATTTCTTTTCAAATACGGCTTTTCCGGTTGTAAGATTTTGCTTGTTTGCCAGTATGAAATTTTTAGATTGCATAAAGGCGGTATCAGGATAAAAATGTGGTTGGTTATCTGATCCCTGAACCTGTTGTTGAATATTATCAAGGTTTGTGCTGAAACTCGTCATCAATGTCATTCTCCAGCCGTGGTTCAGAGGCTGACGCCAGCTGAGGTTATTATACCAGTTATGATTCGTCAGGTCGAAAGCGTTCTTAAGACCAGGACTGTCGACATCCGGTGTTCTTAGACCCAGATCGTTATAAGCAAAAGTTGTATAGTATTTTATCATCCCCCCGTTTTTAGTTTTGATCCGGAAATTAGCATCTGCGTTGTGGTATGCAGGAAGCCGGAAATAGTCGGGCTTTTGACTAACCAGTCCAAAGTAAACAGCAGCATTTACGTAGCTGTAACTCATGCCCCAGGAATATTTTTTATTATTTGAAAGTTGTTGTGTGCCTACACCAGCCACAATAGGTGAAATGGACGCATCAATCTCAGATTTTTCTGGCAAATCAACCGACTCAAGTAATAATACCGAAGATAGCGCCTGACCGTAAAGAGCTGAATAACCTCCTGTACTAAAAACGGTTCCTTTAAATAGAAATGGTGAAAACCTGCCCCTGGTGGAAATGTCTGGGACACTGGAGTAATATGGATTATTTACCAGACTACCGTCGATAAATTGCTTTGTTTCCTGACCGGTACCTCCCCGTACAAAAAGACCTTCCTGCTCTCCCACCTGCTGGGTTCCAGGCAGGGTTTTCAGAGCCGCCGTAATATCGGCATTGGAGCCTGCTGTTGTAGCAATATCTAAAGAACTCATGACAGCGCCCCGTTTTGAATCACCAGCTGCAAAGGAACCGGCCGAAATTGTGACTGCTTTCAGTTCATTAGGTTCTTCTTTTATCTGGAGATCCATTTGAATTGATTTGCCGGTTATCTGTATCGTTACTTCAATGGATCGATATCCTACAGAACTTATCGTTAAAGTCTGCAGGCCGGTATCAGAACTGGTAAATGAATACTTGCCAAGGGAATCAGATGTTGCTCCATCGAAACTGTTTTTGATGGAAATACTTGCCCCCGGAACAGGATGACCCCTGGTGTCTTTTATTATGCCGGAAATCAGGGTTTGCGAAAAAACACCTGTATAAATCAGAAGCAGGAATAAAACCGACGTCAGTTTTTTTTTGATTATTGATATGTAGAATCCAACAATAAACATCGTTAAAAGGAGGTAATAATGCAAGAGTCATTACAAATGTAAATTAGTTTACAACATAAACCAAATATACTTAATAAAGGCCAGGCTTAGACAAGCCCGGCCGTTGTTGATCGTACCCTTTAAAACTAAAACTTCAAATACGGTTTATTTTAAATTATTCTTTTTCATTTATCCGACTGCCATTGTTCGAAGCAACCATTTTAACCTCCGATTTCCTTATCGCTGGCACATCATAGGTCAATGACCTGAATAAAAGGCCATACATCCTGTTTGCCGAAACGGATCCTGCAGATCCGGTTACAGCTCCAAGCCGTACAATCATGGAACTGGACCCCTTATAATAATTACTTACCATTGCGTCTACCGCTCTGACCGAAATTCCAGGATAATTTTTTACAGGGCCGTCGAATCTTTTCCCCTTTAAAAGAGGGTCGGATTCTGAACCCTGAATAGTGGAAGCAAAAATGGCAGTTTCATGAACCAGGGAAAATGAGTGCATTCTAAAGTATGACTGAAATTCATGCAGCTGATTCCCGTCGCCATCAATATCCAATCCTGAAACAAAGAACTGATTCACCGGCATAAACCTGTTATGATCGGCATGTTTTACAAATGAAATTTTAAATTCCATCCACCACATTGTATGTGCCGGCGCGTTTCCGTCACCATACTTAACCTGTGGCTGCCAAGCATTGTCCCACCCTGTGCCATTCACAATATTCTGCTCGGGTCCCTGAATATCGGTAACTGACAAAGTAACTACGCTACTGCTCCGGCCCAGTATGGTTACAAGTGCATCCACTCCCCATCCGACGTTTTCAAAAATATATACAGCTCCATCCAGGCCATCCCCCGCGCATCCCTTCCCCGTTTTAAGCACAGGATTTTTAAAAGAGAGCTCAGGAATCAGCGATTGTGCCTGAGTGGTAGCTGCTATAAAAATTATAAAAAGAACTGAAGTTAGTCTCCATAGCAAGGAAGGTTTCGCAAAATCAAAAACTAATGGGTTCCAGTGCTTCATAACTTGTTTTAATCCGGATTGTACCGAAAACCCATAGTGATTGGAACAAGAGCATATTCTTCTGAAGGATTGGAAACCCTAAATTACAATGCGTAAAAATTAGTCCTGCTCAAAACAGGAAGGAAAATTGGAAGGAAGTTAATCTGGAGATTGGTACGGCTTGATTGCAAGACAAAGATTGCAAGCGTTTTCCAATAATGCAAGGGTTTGATAAAATAATTGTCAATTGTTAATGATCAATTTTTGATTGCCAGTGAATGGATATGTACAAATTCCCAACCATCAGCCAATGACCATTGACCATTAACAATTGACAATTACTATTTGTATTGAGGAATCAGTTCATTGGCTATTTGCACGGTTTTCCGGATCGATTCGTCAGACAAAAGACCTTTCTTGAACTCTGCCAGCACTTCGGGCAATTTGTTTTCCATTTCCATAAGGAAATGTTCTTCAAATGCTTTCACCTTATTCACGCGGACTTGGCGCAGCAGACCCTGAGTTCCAAGATAAATGATAGCAACCTGTTTCTCCACAGCTACTGGTGCATATTGAGGCTGCTTAAGGATTTCAACGTTTCTCGCACCCTTGTCCAGGACCAGTTTAGTACTGGCATCGAGATCCCCACCGAACTTGGAAAAGGCTTCCATTTCCCGGTAAAGAGCCTGGTCCAGTTTCAAAGTCCCGGCAACTTTCTTCATGGATTTGATCTGTGCATTTCCACCTACACGGCTTACTGAAATACCAACATTGATCGCCGGACGTATACCGGCATTAAACAGGTTTCCTTCCAGGAAAATCTGACCGTCGGTAATCGATATGACGTTCGTCGGAATATATGCGGAAACGTCACCAGCCTGGGTTTCAATGATTGGCAGGGCTGTCAGGGAACCGCCGCCTTTTACTTTATTCTTTAGCGACTCGGGCAGATCATTCATATTTTTGGCTACCCCATCGTCACTAATGATTTTGGCAGCACGCTCCAACAATCTGCTATGCAGGTAGAAAACATCACCAGGATATGCCTCACGTCCCGGAGGACGGCGAAGAAGCAGAGATACTTCCCGATAAGCAACGGCCTGCTTGGAAAGATCATCAAAGATGATCAGGGCCGGACGACCGGTATCTCTGAAATATTCTCCGATGGCCGCCCCGGCAAATGGTGCATAGAACTGTAAAGGCGCAGGATCTGAAGCAGAAGCAGCAACAATAACGGTATATGCCATAGCTCCGCTTTCATTCAAGGTCTGCATTATACCTGCAACAGTAGATGCCTTCTGACCTATCGCGACATATATGCAATACACAGGTTTGCCTGCCTTATAAAATTCTTTCTGGTTTATAATAGTATCAATTGCTATTGCTGTTTTACCCGTCTGGCGATCGCCAATGATCAACTCTCGCTGTCCCCTGCCGATCGGGATCATGGCATCAATTGCTTTAATTCCTGTTTGCAGAGGCTCCTTAACCGGTTCACGGAAAATAACTCCTGGTGCTTTACGTTCAATTGGCATTTCATAACTTTCTCCGGTCAGGGGTCCTTTCCCGTCAATGGTTTCGCCCAATGTATTCACCACTCTGCCAAGCATACTTTCATAAACCTTAATGGAGGCGATTTTTCCTGTACGTCGCACTTTTGCACCTTCTTTGATCTCTCCTGAATCTCCCATAAGTACGATACCTACGTTATCTTCTTCCAGGTTCAACGCGATGGCACGAATTCCATTTTCAAATTCCACCAATTCCCCACTGCCCACATTATTCAAACCATACACTCGAGCAATACCATCTCCCACCTGAAGCACGGTACCCACTTCTTCCATTTCAGTAGTCAAATTAAAAACACTGAGCTGCTGGCGAATTATTGCCGAAATTTCGTCTGGTTTTATTTCTGCCATATATTTTTTTTAGAGTGGTTCTTTAACATTAGCGGAATCTGTAAATGAATTCGTTTGTTAAAAACCGGTTTTTGATTTTAGTCAGATCATAGGCTACGCTGGCATCTATTCTCTTGCCGTTACTTTCCAGAATAAATCCACCAATTATATTTTCCTGTACCACGCATACCAGATCTACTTGCTTCATATGGCCGTCCCTTTTTATTCTGCTGATGATAGCGTTTTTCACATCATCACTTGCAGGAATAGCCGTAGTCAATGTAACCGTATATATTCCTTTAAGTTCTTTGTATTGTTCAATGAAAGCCTCAGCGATTTCAGGCAGATAATTCTCCCGGCCCTTTCTGATCAGCAGGCGATTGAATGATTTGGTGATTTCTCCAGTTTTTTCCGAGTCCAATACCTTAACAACCTGCAATTTCTGGTCGGATGTAATTACCGGATTGTTCAAAAAATTAATTAACTCCTTACTGTTCTGGAAAACGCTTTTCAAATAGAGAATATCTTTATATACCTTCTCCAGCTGCCCCTGTTCAATAGAGAGGTCGATCAGTGATTTTGCATATCTGGAGGCAAGTCTGGGGTTTGGCATCTTTTAAAAATTTGGAAATTTGAAGAATCGGAAAATAGGAATTTAAAAAACCTGTTAAACACTCTTATTTCTAAATTCCGGAATTTTCAAATTAATTAAGTTTAACTTCTTCCGCCAGCTGTTTAATATATTTTTCCTGTTCGGATCTGTTTTGCAATTCGCGACGCAGGATCTTTTCAGAAATATCCACGACCAGCATGCCGATTTCATTCTTAACTTCTATTAGAGCAGCCATTTTCTTACGTTCAATTGCGTCCTGTGCATCGTTGATGATCTTTTCTGCTGCAGTTTTAGCCTGTTCCTTTGCTTCGTTGATAATTTTGTCCTTTACATCGCGTGCCTCCTTTAATATGACAGCCCTTTCTTCACGCGCCTGTGCGAGTAATGCTTCGTTCTCGCTTTTCAGCTGTGCCATTTCAGCCCTGACCCGTTCAGCCGTAGCCAGAGAATCAGTTATGCCGGCTTCCCTGTCTTTTAAACCCTTAACGATAGCCGGCCACGCAAACTTACCAAGAATAAAAAGCACAATCAGAAATGCCACCAGGGTCCATATCAATAACCCAAATTCCGGGAGAAGTAATTTCATGGCTGATTCAAATTTTGAAGGCTTCTTTATTTATGTTTCTTCGTTTTGAAAAAAACTGCACCCTCCGCCCTTTGCTTTAGATGCAGTTTTGTCGTTTGCAATGATTTATAAAACCATTGCCAGAAAGCCCACGATGATTGCGAACAAAGCAGCACCTTCCACGAGCGCCGCAGTCAAAATCATGTTTGCCCTGATGTCGTTTGATACTTCCGGCTGGCGGGCTATCGCTTCTACTGCGCCCTTACCAATCTGGCCAATCCCAATACCTGCCCCTACAGCAGCCAGGCCGGCGCCCACGGCACCACCTGCATTACCAAGCGGCGTGCTAAGCAGAATAGTCAATAAATCCATAATCTTGGCTTTATATTTAGTGAAAAAAAACTTTAAACCAGCATGGAATCCTCATGCTTTTCATGATTTTGATGTTGTTTGCCTTCAATAGCCTGCCCGATAAACACTGCAGTGAGCATTGCAAAAATGAAAGCCTGAATAAAAGCAACCAATACTTCAATAAAATAAATAAAAATAGTGAATGCAACAGAAAACGGCGCTGTTCCCCATCCCGCGAATTTATTCATGTTTCCAAAAATAAATATCAGTGAAATCAAACAGATAATGATGATGTGACCTGCCACCATATTTGCAAATAAACGTATAATGAGGGCAAAGGGCTTGATAAAAACGCTGATAAACTCCACCGGAACCAAAATAAATTTTACACCCAGCGGCACTCCAGGCGGATTGAAAATATGGCCCCAGTAATGCTTGTCTGAACTAAAAAGAATCACCACGAATGATATGATGCCAAGTACAGCAGTAAAAGCAATATTGCCGGTAACATTTGCCGAACCTGGTATCATCCCTATAATATTATTGATTAATATGAAAAAGAAAATAGTTAAGAGAAAAGGAAGATACTTTTCATAGCTACTCCCCAGATTTGGTTTTGCCACTTCATCCCTTATAAAAGTTATAACAGGCTCCAACAGGCTTTGAGATCCCCTGGGTGCCGAAGTAACCCCCTGCCCGTTTTTGTAATTTTTCGCGATTAACAGCATAACCCAGGTAAATAAAGTCAGACTGATAAGCATCTGAACAACATTCCGCGTAAGTGAAATATCATAAATCTTTATCGAGGGATCAATACTGCCATTGTCATTTATCGCAACAATATCCTGCGCGTTGTATTTTTTTGTATCCAGCTTCAGTTCAGCAATTTTTTCGTCGGTAAGCATCATATAATTCCTGTAGGTCTGCTCACCGTGATGAAAATTAGACGACATAAACGCGGTCAGACCTCTCTGCTTTGAATAAAGAATAACAGGAAGTGGAATAGAAACCGGATGTTTTTCACCCTTGTCGTTCACAATGTCAATCAAATGAAAATCATGATTATTCAGCACGTGTCCGAATATTATTTCCTTGGCATCGAAGTCTTTTTTCCTGTTTTTATGAGTACCCACTTCCTGGGCAGATACACCGTTGAAAAAGGATACCAAAAAAACGCTGAAACCCGCTACCAATAAAGATTTGAACCTTCCAAAGTCCATGCGGTATCTGATTTTGCCGCAAAGATAAGGGTCGGGGGGTAATTAGCAAGAGCTTTTTATGCTTACCGCTTAACGCCAAAAGCCTATAGCTTTTTATTAAAACTAACTTTTTTGATTTTTAAAAGAGCTGAAAGTAATAAAAAAATGCGCTTAAATTTGCGAAGCTAAACCAGCGTTAAGCGTTAAGCGTTAAGCGTTAAGCTTTTCAAATTGCATCTGATGAAGTTTAAAATAAAACCCTTCTTTCTCCATCAGCTGATCATGGGTTCCTATTTCTTTTATTTCACCCTTATCAAGCACAAGTATTTTACTTGCTTTTCGGATTGTAGACAGCCTATGTGCAATGACAATGGAAGTACGGTTTGCGATCAGCTTGCCGATAGCATTCTGTATCAGCATTTCCGATTCTGTGTCTACGGAGGAAGTGGCTTCATCCAATATTAAAATAGAAGGATCAAATAATAAGGCCCTGATAAATGAAAGCAACTGGCGCTGACCCATAGAAAGTGTATTGCCGCGTTCCATTACATCATAGTCATATCCTCCGGGCAACCGCAGAATAAATTCATGCATGCCAATAAGCCTGGCAGCATTTACTACGCGGTCAAAAGAGATATCCCTGTTACGCATCGTGATATTATCAAGAATGGATCCCGAAAACAGAAACACATCCTGTAAAACGACACCAATATTTGCCCTTAAAACATTCAGTTTATAGGATTCAATGTTGCGCCCGTCAATCTGGATATGTCCCTTTTGAATGGGATATAAGCGATTAAGGATGCTGATTATAGAGGTCTTCCCACTGCCCGTATGCCCTACTATCGCTAATGTTTCTCCTGGCTCGATCAGGAACGAAATATCCTTCAAAACATAACGTTCATCTGTATACGCAAAATAAACATGTTCAAAAGATATTTTACCAATGAGTTTTACAGGTGCATATATACCGTCATCTGTCATTATATCTTTGTTATCAAGCACCCTGAAAACACGTTCACTGGCCACCATTCCCATTTGCAGTGTATTGAATTTATCTGCTATCAGGCGCAGTGGTCTGAATAATAAATTAAGGTATAAAAAGAATGCAATGATTTCACCGGTCAGCAAAGCCGCCTGTTTTCCCGGAAGATGCAATACGAGGCTCGCACCCCACCAGACAAGTAAACCTGTAGAAAAAGCAAGTACTATTTCCACAATGGGAAAGAATACAGAATAGGCGAATATTGCCCTGATGTTCGCATTTCTGTGCTCTCTGTTTATGTTCCTAAAACTTTTATATTCTCTTTCTTCCGAAGCAAATGCCTGCACAATCTGCATTCCTGTTATATGTTCCTGCACAAAAGCATTGAGAGCTGCCACTGCGTTACGCACACGTATAAATGATCTATTGACAGACTCCTTGAAAAAATAAGTAGCCAGAATCAGGATTGGAAAGGGGATCAGACAAATCAGCGTGAGTTGCCAGTTGGTATAGAACATAAAAAGCAAAATAGAAACAATGGATAGCAGATCTGAGACTATGGGAATCAGTCCTTCTGAAAAAATATCATTGATAGCCTCAATGTCATTGATTGTTCGAGTTGTGAGAGTTCCGATAGGCGTTTTATCGTATTGTGAAAGATTCAATGATAATACCTTTTCGTAAACTGCAATCCGCAGATCCTTTACTACTGTCTGACCCAGCCATGCTGTAATAAATGAAAAATAAAAACGAAGAATTGTTTCCACGAGCAGGATCCCGATTTGAAGGATCGTGACATATATGATCATCTGTATCATACGGTCCCTGATCGAAAGATCTGCATTTAGTCCCCCGCGGATATAGGTATTCACCGTATACTGAATAAGAAAGGGACGGAGTGGCGAAATAACGGCCAGCAATATAGACAGTGTGATCGATCCGTAAAACCACTTCTTATAGGGAGCAGTATATTGCAGTACCCTGCTTAACTGACTAAAATCGAATATTTTTTTTTTGGAAATGGACTCAGACATTAAAGTAAACAGTAAAAAGTAAAAAGTTATTTCAAAAAACAAAGGTAAGGCGTCTTAAGTTCCCGTCTGTTCATCTGATTCCTTGATAGAGAAGTAAAACATAATAATCGAATACTTTTTTACTTTTTACTTTTAAATTAATCTTCCTCACCCATGGCATTACGATACGCTTTTATAAAAATGACGCCGAGATTTTTATATGGGGGTATATAATCATCAAATCGTTCGCGTGCAACGGGATCTTTCCTGAATTTTTCAGATAATGTTTTCCAGATCGGTAGCCAGTCAATATTGCTGCCATCCAAAAGGTCGTTGTTGATGGCTTGCAAAATCGGTTCATTCACCGATTTCGTCCCCACTTGTTTGGAAGAAATGATATGTGCATCCGGACTAATGCTAAGCACTTCGCTTAAATTATTATACCCGCCGCAGGAGCCCAGTATAACAATCTTTGCTGAAGGCTGAAGTTGTTTGAGAGTATAACGAACATGATAACTATGTCCGCGATGAATATATATAGTAGGCTCGAGTTTGTTGTCATACAGATAATCATCCAGATGGTGTTGCGCTTTATCATCCGGATCGTCCTCTCCGATATAAAGGACGATTAGCAAATATCCATACTGGCTTTCCTCTTATGGATTGTATCCAGATCCATTCCTTTGTCGGATTCATGGTTACTTTCCATTCGGGTTTATTTAAAAACAGTTTCAGAAAATCCTGGTATGAATTCTGTCCGTCCTTGTCCTCGTCCCCATAAAAAAAGACCTGTTGAATAACCCGGCCACTATCATCTTTCAGTGAATCATAATTCACTGTATACACGGGTGGAATACCAAGTTTAGATGAAAGATCAAATGCCTGGGTTGTATCGGCCGATTCAAATAGGGATTCCATCAGGCGATAAATGACTGTGCCACGCTTGTCGCTGTTTAGCAGATTTCTTTTATAATTCCATTTTACTTCATTTAAAACAAATGCAGCAAGTGGCGGGTTTTTATCGAATATGCTGCTATAAGAATCGGCTACATCGACTGCGTCTTCTTCATTGGCTCTTTCCAGTCCTATAATAAAAGCTTTCATGATTGTTGCCGCATTATCCTTATCCATCGTTGCAAGGAAATAATCCAGTTTGTTGTATGCCGCTGCCATTTTTATGAATTTCCTGAAATAATCACCATGCATCTGGATAATCAGACTGTCTCCGCGCGGCACGGACATCCGTTGAAAAATACGCTCATAAACACCAAGATAACTGGATGTGTATATTTCATCCTCACTTAATACGATTAGATAATAAAGTTCTGCCGGGCTCAGTGGATCAAGTATCTTAAACCGTACAGAAGCCGGTTTATCGTGAAGAGCATTGATTTCACGCACAAATACATCTTTCCCTTTATTCTGCAGCATAGTTGTCAGGGCTTCCATTTCCAAAGCTGTATCCAGCAGTGGCGGAAGCATACGGGCTGCGTAGTCCATTCTCGTTTGCACCAGAAGTTTGTAGTAAGCTAAATTATTATCTTTTACTTTATTGATATCAGATATGGTAATTCGGTGGTTGATCAGGTTGTCAAGAAATGGCAGGTAAAGCTGACCGCTTTTACTGGAGGCGATTTTTCCTACCATACTGATCAATGAGTCCTTGCTGTTGCGAATACGACTAGCAAGAATTGTATTACCGGAAGCATAATCGTACAACTTTCGGATATTCTTTTTCCCCCCGTATACGATCAGGCTGTCGGCGAAAGGAAGACCCGGGTTCGAACTGAGAATTGTGAAAATTTCATTTGGATGCAAATCGCAATATTTTCGGATCAACAGAATACGCGATTCCTTTACTCCCGGGTTTTCAACGGGTAACAAAAAACATTCCACCAGAATATTTCCTATTCCATAACTGTTTTCGGCTATAACAGGTGCAATACTACTGTTAAGTCTGTCTATTTCCATGGCTTTCACAAAGGCATCAAAAAGTGCAGGGGCCATGGACGGAGGAAAATCTTTTCTCCTGAAATGGTTGTTATACCCCCTGATCATTGATTCCAGGGAACGAAGATTTTTAATCTTCATTTGCCCGCTAAGTGTGGAATCCATTTCGATTTTCTCCTGCAGAAGGTCTACCTGGCGGATCATGACGTCTGCTATCTCGAGATTGACATTTTCGTCCCTGGAGGCCTGAATGATGTCGTCTGCCTTTCCATCGAGGGCCAAAAGTCTCTTTTGCTCTTTGTCAATATTGTCATGCCACAATTTACGCTCCTGTTGAATTTTAAAACCGGGATTTACTGTTTGCGCACAGAGGGGCAAAGACAATACCAGGGTACACGGAAAAAGGAGAAAACGGATAATTATCTTCATATTTAAGCAGGTCCAACCCGATGTATCAAAAATACAGCCATTTCCGGGATGCGCAAGTAGATGGCGGATGACCGATGGCGATGACGGATGCCGCTGGCGGGGAAGATAATTATTAAGGCCCCGATCAGGAAATTGTTCCTGTTTAACAGCTTCAGGCTTTGGCTTTGGGCCTTTAGCCTGAAATTCCAGTATTAAAAAATTGTAAACTCAATCCTTTTCCACGTCCCTACGATTGTTTTCGGTTAGTTTTGCGTAAATTTTTTGTTAATGGATGCCAAAGGCAAGAAAATTCTAATCGCAGATGATGAGCCGGACATCCTTGAAGTTCTTCAATATAATCTTGTCCGGGAAGGTTATGAAGTGACAACCGCGAAAGATGGCGAAGATGCACTGTTAAAGGCAAAATCAACACAGCCCGACCTGATCATACTGGATATTATGATGCCGAAGAAAAGCGGGGTGGAGGTTTGCGAGATCCTGCGAACCCAGCCGGTTTTTCACGACACCCTCATCCTCATGCTCACGGCATTAAATGATGAGGGTTTTCAAATTAAAGGGCTGGAAAGCGGTGCAGACGACTATGTAAACAAGCCGGTCAGTCCTAAAATAATTGTAAGCCGGGTAGGCGCGCTCCTGCGCCGTTCTAATAAAGAATCGGCTGAAAAAGTACTCAAAAGAGGAAATCTTAGTATTGATCCAACAAAATTTGAAGTACAGGTGGATGACAGGCAGATCACGCTGGCAAAAAAAGAATTCGAGCTGCTTTATCTGTTGGCTTCCCGGCCGGGAAGAGTATTTTTGCGCAATGAAATCCTAAACCAGGTATGGGGTAATGATGTTATTGTTGGAGACCGCACCATAGATGTGCATATCCGCAAGATCCGGCAGAAACTCGGATTGGACTGCATTACTACCGTTAAAGGGGTGGGATATAAGTTTGTCAACTAAATGCTCAACACGCAGAATCTTACTCCTAAGCAATTATCCGCTTTCACGGCTACGGTGTCTTGCATCCTCAGTAGCAATAGGCATTTATTTACTTACTTCAAGCTGGAATAACGGACTTGGGTCACTCCTGATCGTATTTGCCGGATCATACCTGCTCATTCAGCTTGACTTTCGAAAAGTTCATCAACCGAAAAATCAAGCTGATATATAAATTCATTCACCAGACAAAGGCTACCAGGAAAGAAGAGGTCTATTTCAAATATATCCTCCCCAAAAAAAGTATCGATGAAGTAGGCGAAGACGTGGAAAGATGGGGAAATAAGCAAATGGAAGAAATCGAACTGCTGCGTAAAAATGAAGCATTCCGAAAGGAATTCCTGCAGAATCTTTCCCACGAATTAAAACACCCATTTTTGCTATTCAGGGTTATGTGGACACTCTTCTGAACGGTGCTATGGATGACCTGAATGTAAGAAAGCGTTTTCTCGAAAATACCGAACGAAATGTGGAGAGACTGGTAAATCTGGTGAACGACCTTGACGAAATATCGAAGCTGGAAAGGGGAGAATTATTATTGCTCAAACAAAATTTTGTGATACAGGATCTGATTCGTGAAGTTTTTGAATCTCTTTCCATAAACATGCAGGATAAGAACATGCGTACAGGAATTAAGAAAGGCTGCGAATATCCAACGATTGTTTTTGCTGACAAAGAAAAGATCCGGATGGTGTTACTCAACCTTGTAGAAAATGCATCAAAGTATGGAAAGCAATTTGGCAATATCCTTGCCAGTGTCTATTCTACAGACGGTAAGCACGTACTCGTTGAAATTACCGATGATGGAATTGGTATAGAAGAAGAACACCTGCAGCGGATATTTGAAAGATTTTATCGCACGGATTCCGCCAGGAGTCGTGATAAGGGTGGAACGGGTCTCGGTCTTGCAATATGCAAACATATAATTGAAGCACACGGACAACCCATCCATGTGCGCAGCACTCCGGATGTGGGAACGAGCATTGGTTTTACACTGGAGTCACGAAAAGACTAATTGAAGGTTGGCTTTTGACGGTTGGCAGTTTGCGGTCATCCGGCTAACGATTAACGGCCAGCGGTCGATGAAATAATTGGTATAAGTTCGAGCAGATTATTAATAATATAATCCGGGCTGGCCATTTGGAGTTGTTTGAAAGTATGCGCACCTGTTGTAATTCCTATACTCAGACGGCAGCCGGCATTTCTTCCTTCTTCAATGTCAATAATTGAGTCCCCGACTTTTAGAACTTCACCAGGATCTGCAATTTCAAACTTTTCCATTGCAAGCCAAATCATATCCGGTTCCGGGCGGTTCGCTTTTACATCTGTAGCAGTAACCAGTTCATCAAATTCTTTACCTTTCTCCCATCCAAGTTTTTCGATGAGACCAAGTGCCGTTTCCCTGTTATATCCAGTGTTCAAAACAACCAGGATATTCTCACGCTTCAAATGCTGAAATAAATCAACCGCGTCCGGTTGGGGAAGTACGTGCAGATTTCTGTAAGCTTCGGCTAAAAGAACAATAAAATTCTGATAGATCTCATCCGCAAGTTCGTTGTTTTCTATGTGAGCATATGCTTTTAAAATACTTTTGACAGCCTGCAGTTTTTCTCTTCCCGCGCCCTGCTCCATGACCTGATATAGTGAAAAATCAAATCCGCTTAAATTGATAGATTTCTGAAGTGTTTTATATACAACATTGTCTTCGTTGACTGTAGTGCCTGCCATATCAAAAACAACCATCCTGATCATTGAATATCTATTATCAGATTGTTCTTCCCATATAAGGAGTAAGTATAACTCTGTTCACCAGTTTCCACCCTGCCTGCATATCTTCCCGGGTAGATATTCTGCCCGACAATTTTTATCGTAAAATCATATTGACCATAATTTTTTATAAATTCTCTGCGTGTATCAACACTTGATCAATTAGTGCCAGATAAAACAGACTGAACGTTTTCAGTCTGTTTATCCGGACTTACTATTTAGGATTTAAAAATTACAGAGTTACCAAATGTAATCCGGTCATTTATAAACAGTCGTATTACCGCATGAACTAATCATTAAATTTATTCAAAATGTCCTGGAGTCATCGATTTATTAATAGTTTAGAATATGTCAAAAAAATCAGCCATTGTTATTGGCGCCGGCATTGTAGGGCTGGCCACTGCGCGTGCTTTAGCAATGAGGGGTTATGCTGTAAAAATATTTGAACGTAATCTTAAAGCTTCCGGGGCTTCAGTAAGGAATTTTGGCATGATCTGGCCCATAGGACAGCCTACAGGAAAACAATATGAAAGAGCTATAAGAAGCAGGGATTGCTGGAAAGAAATTGGAAACGCCTCTAAGATTTGGTATGATCCCGTAGGTAGTCTGCACCTGGCTTATCATGAAGATGAATGGCTGGTGTTACAGGAATTATTTGAAATATTTTCAAAAGAACGCAGAGATGTGTCTCTATTAAATAAAGAACAGGTAATAAATATATCCGGCATTGCAAATGAGAAAAACTGCATAGGTGGATTATACAGCAAAGAAGAAATTATTATCGACCCAAGAGAAGCCATTTCCACATTGCCAGGTTATTTCCAGGAAAAACTTAATGTTCATTTCAATTGGGGTAAAACTGTAACGTCTGTTCAAAGCGGGCGAATTATTGCCGGATCCGAAGTTGTGCAGGCCGATCTGGTTTTTATTTGCAGCGGGTCTGATTTTGAAACATTGTTTCCCGACCATTTTGCAAAATTCCCTCTGACCAAATGCAAACTGCAAATGATGAAACTTGTCGAAGAGAACTCACGGAGGATAGGCCCTGCATTGTGCGGTGGCCTTTCTCTGATACATTATACAAGTTTTAAATCTGCACCGAGCCTGGATAAATTAAAAAAACGTTACAAAGAAGAAATGTCTGAATTTCTGGATCTTGGAATACATGTAATGGTATCTCAAAATAAATCGGGCCAGTTGACGGTAGGTGATTCTCACCAATACGGATTAGAGCCTGATCCTTTCGATAGAAAATATATCAATGATCTGATCCTGAAATATCTAAAAGAATTCGCATCCTTACGCCAGCCTGAACTGATTGAAACCTGGAATGGTGTTTATGGAAAACTTACGAATGGCGAAAGCGATTTATTTCATTCACCTGAACCTGGTATATTCATAATAAATGCCGTCGGAGGTGCGGGAATGACATTATCATTCGGACTTACTGAAGAACTGATAAACTCTCTATAAAATATATTTATCCCTGGTGAACAGTCAGACTTAAACAGCAGGATTTATTTTTATAAATTCCTGTTTTTTATATTTTGATGAAAAATAAACCAATGAAAGCACAGCTCCCGCAATACCGAGCGTAGAAAGGGCAACGGCACCATGTGAATAAAATGATGTCCACTGCAATTTTATTTTCAAGACTTCTTTAGTAATCAGTACCCCTACGCTACCCAGGTATCCAAAAGAATCAGCGACATATATAAGAAATCCCACATTACCTGGAAATCTGAAGCTGGCAATTAATCTTTCAAAAAAAATACAATTGAATGGAATATACACTGTGTACAATCCGAGGCCTGTAAGTGTAAGCCACCAAAAAGCATTTATTGATCCCTGCAAGAAAAGAATACTCGTCAACCCGGTGATTATAAAACCGGATATAATAATGAAATGAGTATAAATTAATGCTTTTATGTTATTTTTTACGAGAATCATACTGCCCATTAATAGAAGAAGGATTACAGTTATAGGTGTTTCTGTTTGGGTAAATATTGCCGGTTGCATCCCATAGCCATTTTCTTTTAACATGTCGGCCATGAAATTATCTCGTATGTCACGAAAGACAGTTGCAAAAACATAAATGCCAATAGATGCAATAAGTCCGGGAAGAAACATTTTTACAAATTCCTTTCTGCGCGCCGCAGGCATGGGTTGCCGAATGCTTCGCTCCTCCATGTCAACCGCTGATGGAGGCGGGATTTTTTCCAACAGGAAAACAGCGATGAGTAATGGTATTGCAAAGACAAGTCCGGTAACAAAAGGCACCCAGTACTCGCTTGTTCCGAATTGCTGCATGATAAAGCCTGCCACCGTTTTAACAAAACCTGACGAAAAAATAAAACTGACAGAAAGTGCTGCGCCAATAAAATCAGTTGCCCTTCTTCCTTCAACATAGGAGAAAATAATTCCCCAGATCATACCTAAAGGAAACCCATTAATAAACATAAAGAAGATATTCCATGGAGCGGGAACGAGCGCGAACAAAAGAAGTCCTGTCCAGGAAATTCCTACAAGCAATAAAATTATTTTACCTCTTCCAATTTTTTTCAATTCAGATATAAAACGAATACCATAAAACTTACTACTTGCATAACCGAGTACCTGGCTGATAACCAGCCATACTTTATAACTGATGCCCGCATATTGCATGCCCTCGAAACTGCAAACGGTAAATCCTTTCCGAAAACCATATACCATAGTATAAGTCAGAAAGCTGATGATCGCAGCAGAAAGGGCAATTGCTTTATCATTTCGACTCTTTACTGTCGCAGGGCTGGTCAATTTAATTATTTAAGATTTGATTTCGGTTATTTCAATTTGATTAGCCCATTAATATCACTAATCAGGCTGTTCTTCCAAATGCTGCGATATGAGTTCCTTAAAAATATCCAGCGAAGGCATCGGCTGATTTTCAAGTTTTGCTGCTTCATCCCAGCGTCGCATCTGTATAATTTCCCGAAACAGCGGGTCTTCTTCCAGTAAATCTGCTTCTTCATCAGACATTGGCCCTCCCTGGAATTCCAGAGTATGTTTACTTGCCTCTGAAAGTTTATCGTAGTAACCGGGTTCCCTTAAAGTAAGATATCTTTTTGCAGCCACATGTGAAGCAACAAGTCTTGTAATACGAAAGGAAAATCCATGATTCTCCAGAAAAGACGCTCCAATGGCTTCGTGGTTCTTTATACCATAGCTGCTCATTGCGTTTTCATCTGTAACTTTTTCTGCGATGTGGCCGATATCGTGCAGAAATGCAGCCAGCACTACTTCATCATTAAATCCTTCCGCTCTCGCAAGCTGCGCCGACTGGACCATGTGCTCCAGTTGGGATACTTTTTCTCCTGAATATTCTTCGCCACCGTAAATGGAATACAAATGAATAATTTCATTTGATATCCGCTCAGCTTCCTGTTTTTTCATAAATGATCAGTAAAAAATTGACTTTATCGGTTCTGCGGTTCCCTGGTCAGCCACAAAAATGAAAACCAGGGAGAGCCGGAGTTGCTGCCTCTCCTCCGCATGACCACAAGTTATAACAATGTTGTTTTTTTCTCTGTATTCCGACATAGACTAAACAATATTCTATTCCATAGATCATTGATCATTGCGCCTTCTGCGTGAACACATTGGTTTAAATGCCTTAAGGCATTCCGCGCTTCGAAATATGTAAGATCAGGACGAATGCAAAAGAAGCAGTGAAACTAGGAAAAACTATATTCTATTCTCATAATTGGCTCATTGACAATCTATAATTAACTATTGCATAATGATTTGGTAATAATTGTTTCTGATCTTTGAAAAACCTCTTCAATGGAAAGACGCCGTTTAGATGTAGTGGTCTTATCTGATATACATCTGGGAACTTATGGTTGCAGGGCAAAAGAATTACTCAACTACCTGCGCAGTATTCAACCGGATATGCTGATATTAAATGGCGACATTATAGATGGCTGGCAATTCAGCAAACGATTTTTCCCTTCACTCCACATGCAGGTTATCAGGGAACTGATGCAGTTTATTACAAATGGTTCACGGGTGGTTTATATTACAGGTAACCATGACGAGATGATGCGGAAATATACCGATCTGCATATCGGTCAATTCACACTAACCGATAAACTGGTATTGGAAATTGATCAGAAGATGACCTGGATCTTTCATGGTGACGTGTTCGACAATACTACGCAGGGAAGTGCAAAAATGATAGCCAAACTCGGCAGTAATGGATATGGTTTATTGATTTTGTTTAACAGGATGGTGAATACCTTACTTGGATTCATCGGAAAAGAAAAAGTTTCCATCTCAAAAAAAATAATGGCAGGCGTTAATAAGGCTGTTGCCAAAGTGAATGACCTGGAGCAGATCGCTTCTTCGCTGGCCATCAAAAAAAATTACGACTTCGTTATCTGCGGACATATCCATCAGCCTGCACTACGCACCATTGAAAATGACGAAGGGAAAGTTGTATATATGAATTCCGGTGACTGGGTTGAACATATGACTGCGCTGGAATATGAAAATAAAAGCTGGCGATTATTTGAATACCGGGCAAAAGATTTCCCGGTTTCGCATCAAAAAGAAACCAAACAAGCCCTTAATGTTGTCACCGACGATTTTATTGTGCATTTGTCAAGGCTGAACGCTTAATGTTTGACGCCAAATACTGAACGCCTGACGCATCATCCCACGGTATTTCGACGCTAACACAATTCTGCACTTTCAAATTCTTCACAGTTTTCATCTATGACCAAATTATGATGATCAGCGGTTCCGCTGAAATCTTCTCTTTTTAACCCATCAAAACTATTTGATTATTAATGACATAAGTTCAATGTTAATAAATTATTACCAAATCGGATATAGAAGAGATGGCCATTAATAGGTCTAATTTTGCCCAAATTTTTATCATGGCGCTGAATAATATCATGAAGATCTTCATGCCAAAGGACAGGATCTTTTATTCACTTTTTGAAGAAGTCGCGGCGGGTGTAACCAGGATGGGTCGTCTTTTAAAAAATGTTGTCAGTGAACCTGATATTGATAAGCGGGCAGCACTGGTTTCACAGGTAGAAGAACAGGAGCACGTAAACGATGATCTCACTCATAAAGTGTTTACAGAGCTGGGTCGAAATTTTATTACGCCATTCGACAGGGAGGACATTCATTATCTCGCCAGCGCACTGGATGATATTTGCGATTATATCTATTCCACGGCCAAGAAGATTAACTTTTACAAAGTAAATCCCAACGATACCGGCATACAAAAGCTGGCCGATCTCATCGTGGAAGGAACCACACAGGTTGGCTTGGCCATCAGTGAACTACGCAATATGCGGGATATGCGAAAAATTACAGATGCACTGGTAAAAATAAATAGTATCGAGAATCAGGCTGACGATGTTTTTGATATGAGCATAGACCGGTTATTTGATACCGAACCGGACGCAAAAGAGGTAATTAAAAAAAGAGAAATTTACCAGGTGATGGAAACCGTAACTGACAAATGCGAAGATGCCGCGAATGTGATCGAAACCATCATTATCAAGTACGCCTGACAAAAAACTTAACGCTTAAGGCTAAACGCTTTTCGATAATAATTCTTACACTAGGAAGTATATTTCCAAATTTCCAAATCTTCAAATTCCCAATTTTAAATGGCTTTCCTGGTAATCATTATTATACTCGCCCTGATTTTCGATTATATCAACGGATTTCATGATGCGGCGAATTCCATAGCAACCGTAGTATCCACAAAGGTCCTCACTCCCTTTCAGGCTGTACTCTGGGCCGCCTTATTCAACTTCACGGCATTTTTTATTTCTAAATACCTTATCGGAGAGTTTAAAATTGGAAATACCATCGCTAATTCTGTTAATAAGGATTTCATTACGCTGGAAGTAATTTTTTCGGGATTGATAGGAGCCATAGCATGGAACCTGCTTACATGGTGGTTTGGAATTCCATCCAGTTCATCACACACCCTTCTTGGCGGATTTATGGGAGCAGCCATTGCACATGCCGGATCACTCAGACGGCATGGAGTTTCAGTAATCAACTATGCAAAAGTAATTCCGACCTTTCTTTTTATATTTCTGGCGCCTGATTATAGGGATGATCATTGGATTTATTATCTGCATATCCATAGTCAATATTTGTCGCCGTGCCAATCCATATCGGGCGGACAAATGGTTTCGCAAATTGCAACTTGTTTCTTCGGCTTTATTCAGTCTTGGGCATGGAGGAAATGATGCACAGAAAGTAATGGGCATTATTGGCGCTGCAGTAATTTTTTATCAGCATCAACTGGGTCATGCGATCAGCTTCAAACAGTTCGTAAACCATAATATGTGGGTTCCGTTGGCCAGTTTCTCCTGTATTGCACTCGGAACTTTTAGCGGTGGATGGAAAATTGTAAAGACCATGGGAACGAGGATAACGAAAGTAACCCCACTGGAAGGAGTAAGCGCGGAAACTGCAGGTGCAATCACATTATTTATAAGTGAAAAACTAGGAATACCAGTAAGTACGACACATACGATCGCCGGTTCAATAATGGGCGTAGGTGCAACCAAAAGATTATCTGCCGTACGTTGGGGGGTTACTATTAACCTCCTATGGGCCTGGATACTAACCATCCCTGTTAGTGCAATCTTTTCTGCCATTGTTTATGGAATCCTGATGCTTTTTAAAGCCTAAAACTATTAACTATTCTTAGTTGATGCCAGATGCCAAATAGTCCATTCACCACCGGCCTGGTAACTTTCGCTATGGGTTTTAAGCTTTAAGCTTTAGGCTTTAAGCTTAAATATGTACTTTGCGCCCGTTAAAAAAACCGGTCCATGAAAGGAATAATTCTGGCAGGGGGTTCTGGCACAAGGCTGCATCCGCATTACATTTGCCATTAGTAAGCAAATCATGCCCGTGTATGATAAGCCTATGATTTACTATCCATTATCAACTCTGATGATGGCAAGTATACGTGAAATTCTGATTATTTCCACTCCTCACGACCTTCCCCTTTTTATCAAATTATTCGGCGATGGTTCGCAATTAGGTTTGAAGATCACCTACGCTGAACAGGCTATCCCGAACGGGCTGGCCCAGGCTTTCGTTATCGGCGCTGATTTTATAGGAAAAGATAATGTGGCACTTGTATTAGGTGATAATATATTTTATGGATACGGACTCGGCGAACAGCTTTCTGCCAATAAGAATCCTGAAGGCGGTATTGTGTATGCTTACCATGTAAGTGATCCGCAACGATATGGAGTCGTCGAATTCGATGAGCACAATAATGTGGTTTCAATCGAAGAAAAGCCTGAGAAGCCGAAGAGTAATTATGCGGTTCCCGGACTATATTTTTATAATAACGACGTGGTTTCCATTGCAAAAAATCTGAAACCCAGCGCCAGAGGAGAATACGAAATTACTGATGTAAATAAAGAATATTTGAAAAGAGGCAAACTGAAAGTTTCCATCATGGACAGAGGAACTGCCTGGCTTGATACGGGGACATTTGATTCTCTGATGCAGGCTACACAATTTGTTCAGGTCATTGAACAAAGGCAGGGTATCAAAATCGCGTGCATCGAAGAAATTGCATATCGTAAAAAATTTATCACACAGGAGCAGTTAAGAATTATTGCTAAACCGCTGCTCAAAAGCGGATATGGTCAATATCTGCTGGAAATGATAGACCAACCACAATGATTGAATATTTATGAAAAAAATTCTCGTAACGGGGGGATGTGGTTATATAGGTTCACATACATTAGTCGATCTGATAGAAAATGGATTCGAAGTGATTTGCGTCGATAATAATTCCAGGTCGCATCCCCGTATCCTGGAAGGTGTGCAAAAAATAACCGGGAAAAAAATAAAGAATTACAAAGTGGATCTCTGCAATCTGGACGACAGCTTTGCCATTTTTCATGAGAACCCGGATATTGCCGGTATCGTACATTTTGCCGCTTATAAATCTGTAGGTGAATCAGTGGAAAATCCTCTGATGTATTTTGAAAACAATCTGATGTCTCTGATTAATCTGCTAAAATGTGTACAGGAATTTAATATTCCCAATTTCGTTTTTTCTTCTTCCTGTACTGTTTATGGAAATACAACTGAAATACCCGTAACCGAGACGACTCCGCCACGTCCCGCCGAATCGCCATATGGATATACCAAACAAATGGGTGAACAGATCATTAACGAATTTTCTAAATCATCAGATTCAAAGAGCATCCTGCTCAGATATTTCAATCCGGTCGGTGCACATCCCTCAATTCTGATAGGCGAACTGCCGATAGGAAGACCAGCCAATCTTGTACCTGCCATAACACAGACTGCTATTGGCAAGATTCCGCAAATGGAAGTCTTTGGTGATGATTATCCAACCCGTGATGGCTCCTGTATACGTGACTTTATACATGTTTCAGATATTGCTCACGCACACACGCTGGCTCTTCAGTATATGATTAAGGGAAATAATGTAAAAAAATGTGGTGTATATAACCTGGGCAGCGGAAATGGCGTTTCTGTTTTGGAAGCCATTCATGCTTTCGAAAGAATCAGTGGAGTCAAACTAAATTATATTATTGGTCCACGCCGCCAGGGGGATGTTGTCGCTATTTATGCAAACAATGACCTTGCCCGGGAGGAGCTGGGATGGATACCAAAGTATTCTCTGGATGATATGTTATCAACTGCATGGAAGTGGGAACAAAAAATTAAAATGGATGAATCTTTTTATAACAGTAAATTCTCAGAACTGAATTAATATCTCAGCGAATTCAACCAACACAAAATGATCACTGTAACAGGACAGAAAGATACCAGAAGCGGATTTGGAGACGGAATCGTAGAAGTTGCACGGAGAAATCCGGAGATAGTAGCTCTCACAGCCGATCTGGCTGGTTCACTAAAACTAAATCAATTCATTAAAGAATTCCCTGACACGATTCTTCCAATGTGGAATTGCAGAAGCGAATATGATCAGTATTGCGGCCGGAATGACCATTGGAGGTAAAATTCCGTTTACCACTACGTTTGCCAATTTTTCAACGGGACGGGTCTATGATCAGATACGCCAGTCAGTTGCTTATTCAGGAAAAAATGTAAAAATTTGCGCTTCACATGCCGGGCTCACTCTGGGCGAAGATGGAGCGACACACCAAATTCTGGAAGACATCGGCATGATGAAAATGCTTCCGGGCATGACTGTAATAGTTCCCTGTGATTATGCACAAACAAAAGCAGCTACTATCGCAATATGCCGATTACGAAGGGCCTGTTTATTTGAGATTTGGAAGACCTGTCTGGCCCATTTTTACTTCAGAAATAGAATTTAAAATCGGGAAAGCCCAGCAGCTTACAGAAGGAAAAGACGTGTCTATATTTGCCTGTGGACACTTAGTATGGATAGCGCTCGAAGCTGAAAAAATCCTCAGGGAAAAAGGAATTTCCGCAGAAGTTATAAATATTCATACCATAAAACCACTGGACACACAGGCTATTTTAAAGTCAATTCAAAAAACAGGTTGTGCCGTAAGTGCTGAAGAACATAATATTATTGGAGGACTAGGCGATAGTATTGCGCAAACCGCATCAAAAACGAGTCCTGTCCCCATTGAATATGTAGGCACAAATGATACATTTGGAGAAAGTGGAACGCCTTCCCAGCTGCTGGAAAAATATGGGCTGGATTCAGCACATATTGTAGCAGCAGCTGAGAAAGTGGTCGCCCGGAAAAATAAATAATACAATATCCAGTTAAGAGTAAAATCCAAATCCCGCATGGCGGAACAGACAACGGATACCGAACTTCTGGCACTATTTCGCGAAACTGCTACAAAGGAAAAGGCATTCACTGAGATCGTAAAAAAATACCAGGAAAGGCTCTACTGGCATATTCGACGGATGCTGGTTGATCATGAGGATTCCAACGATGTTTTGCAGAATGTGTTTATTCGTGTGTGGAATGCCCTTTCTGGTTTCAGGGAGGATGCCCAGCTGTATACCTGGCTATATCGTATCGCAACCAATGAATGCCTGACTTTTATTGAGCAGCAGAAAAAGAAGCCCTCAGTTTCTTTGAATGAACTGGAATCGGGGCTTAGCAATAAAATAAAGGCCGATAAGGATTTCGACGCTCAAAAACTGGAATGGAAACTGCAGCTGGCAATTCAACAACTACCTGAAAAACAAAGAGTTGTGTTTATGCTTAGGTATTATGATGAAATGCCGTATGATGAAATGAGCAAGGTTCTGGATACCTCAGCGGGAGCGTTAAAGGCATCTTATCACCATGCGGCCAAAAAAATAGAAGATTTTATCCTAAATCATTAAACTTTAGTCACCGTAGCTGGTCTTATTGACGCAAATGGAAACTTCCAGAGAAATATTAACAGAATTACAGGAAATCGCTCCAAGTTTAGGAAAGAGCGCTATTTCCCGGATTCCTTATGCCGTTCCAAACGGATTCTTTGAAGGATTTGCAGAAATTCTGATGAACCGTATCCGAATGGAGGAAACAGAGCTTTCGGAGTCTGATGCCGGGCAGCAGAATGCTGAAGTTTCACCACTTCTTGAAATAACAGAAATTTCACCCCTGCTAGCAGGTCTGAGAAAGAAAGATACTTACCAGGTACCTGTCGGATATTTTGAGGGCCTGAATATAGGGACACCTAAGTCTGAACAAAAACCTTTAGAGAAAAAAACAAAGCGGGCGCCTGTTTTCACTTTGAAATTTGTTAAGTATGCCGTTGCTGCCTGTATTGTTGCGTTGCTGGGCACTGCCGTATTTAATCTCACTTATCATAAAATTTCAGATCCGATCAAGGATCTTTCAACTGTGAGCGATCAGGACATGGCCAATTATCTTGATTCAGACGATATTCACTGGACACCCGGTATTTCTTTGTCATCAGCATCAATAGATTTTAATGAGAGTGATGTACACGATCTGTTGAGTACAGTGCCAGATGATGAACTGGAACAATATTCTGCTACTTTGCCGGAAGATAAACGTAACGTAAATTGATCCCCTAATGAAGAGATTTTTACTTTTGACCTGTTTTGCGTTTACTATATTAGCAGGTGTGGCGCAAAATGGTAACCGGCTGGAAGCGCTGAAGATTGCTTATATCACAAAAAGACTGGATCTAAGTCCGGATGAAGCGCAGAAATTCTGGCCAATCTACAACCAATATGCTGAGGAGTTAATGAGAACCCGGCAGGATGCAATCCGGAGCAATAAAAGTGAGATAGAATTGGATGAATCATTACTCAACGTCCGCAAAAAATACAGTGTTTTATTTAGTCAGGCAATCTCTCCACAAAAAATTGATACCTTCTTTAAATCCGAAAAGGAATTTGGTCATTTTGTCCAGGAAGAAATAAGAAACCGGCAGCTTAAAAAGCAGATGCGGATGCAGAATAATCCGTAATAAGCTTAAAGCCCAAAGCATTTTGGTGTACGGTATATGGTGTATGGTATATGGAAAAAATCCATCCACCATATACCATGCACCATTAACAGTTATAAAGTCACTCAACCATAGTTACCAAAAATAACAACGGGTTAATTTATTATTTACATTTTTCATGGTCGTCGGGCCAGAGTATCTTGCGCCAGAGAAAAAATTCCCGCATGAGAAAAACATTATTTCTTCCTCTGTTCATTCTCAACTTTTTCACTTATGCTCAGGATAGTACCCAACACATCATACCAGACAGATTAAATCAGAAGAATCAATTGAAAAAACCTTATGTTATTCTTATATCTGCAGATGGTTTTCGATACGATCTGGCCGATAAATACCAGGCGAACAATCTGATCCGGCTCAGATTCTCCGGAGTAGAAGCAGAATACATGCAGAGTGTTTTCCCTTCACTGACTTTTCCAAACCACTATAGTATTGCCACCGGTGACTATCCCGTTCATGACGGAATTGTTGACAATAGTTTTTTTGACCCTGCCCGCAGTGAGGTTTATGCCATGGGTAATCGCAAAGAAGTGGAAGACAGTTCCTGGTATGATGCCACTCCGATCTGGGTACTTGCTGAAAAACAAAAAATGATAACGGCCAGTTTTTACTGGGTGGGTGCCGAAGCGGCTATTCAGGGAATCCGTCCCACTTATTATTATAAATTCAATAGTCTGATCCCTATGCATGACCGGATCGAAGATGTTCGTAACTGGCTTGCATTGCCTGAAGAAAAAAGACCACACCTGATCACTTTTTATATTCCGGATGTGGATCATGAAGAACATTTGCATGGCGTTGATTCTAAACAAACGGAAAATGCAGTTCATTATGTAGATGAATCAGTCGCAGAACTGGTAAAAACAGTTGACTCTCTAAACCTTCCCGTGAATTATATTTTTGTGTCGGATCACGGTATGACGAACATTGATACCGTGAATACGTTATCACTTCCAAAGGCTTTAGACACCAGCAGGTTCGTAATTCTGAATTCACTCGCGCTCGTTCATTTGTATGCAAAGGATCCTGCTGATATTCTTCCCGCGTACAAGGAATTGAAATCTGCAGCGACAGACTATGATGTTTATCTCGCGACCGACTTGCCGGAACGCTGGCATTATAGCAAGAAAGAAGACCGCTATAACAGGATCGGAGACATCATCCTGGTCAGTCATCCCCCCAAAGTATTTAATTTGAACGGTCATCATCTAAATACAGCCACACATGGATTTGACCCGGCCCTGTCTGTAATGCACGCGACCTTCTATGCATGGGGACCTGCATTCAAGTCAAACTACCAGATAAAAGGATTCGAGAATGTCAATATTTATCCACTGATAGCAGATATCCTTCAGTTGAAAATCACAGACCCGATAGATGGCAACATAAAAGTTTTGAAACCCCTTTTAAAATAAGATGAAGCAAAGGCTCGATCTGACCTCTTTGAGCCAATTATTTTCGATTTGAGCCAATTCATCTCCAATTTGCCACACCAGGTTTTGTGCGAAGCAGCATTTCTAAAACGGTTGTTTTTTTATGAAGTTTTTTATTCAAATTTTAAATAATTTAAACTTCAATAATCTGGAATTTGAATTTGTTTTTCTATATTAGATTTGCTATGTACACCGGGAGTTTGACGAGTTGTGAGGTATAGCTTTTGGGCAATAATATATGGTCTTTGTTATAAAAACCGGTTTAGCCAAAGTCTCTGGGAAACTGATCTGGTTATAGTGCTGTTTTTAGTTAAAAGCAGCATTTACTTATTTTCCTCCAGCAATTGAAGATTAGTCTTACGTGATCTTACGTCTTTTTACGCATTTTGACGTATATAATATATTCTTAGTACATCTCAATTAGAGATAAAGAAATAAATCTTTAGTATGGAGATCAGGGAACATTTTTCCAAATGGGATTCTTCAGATCGTGGTAGAATATAAAGGTCCATCCTTCTTTTTGCCCTTTCTCCCACCATTGCTGGCGAAGCTCCATACACTTTCTGCCATCATAATCGTACTTAGCAACAAATCTGTTTTTCATTTGATTCAATTGAGGCGCCACATCACCCCCAAAAAAGATATGCTGGCCATTTTCTTCGATGTGAAATACCTGGTGGAAGGGACAATGACCACCGGTTAATTCATACCTGATGTATCCGTCTATAAGTCCGTTTCCTTCTAATTTTACAAGATTTGAAAAATGTTCGAGAAAAGAAAAAGGTTCTGTATCGTAACTCGGGAATCCTTTTTCAAACGCATAATCAATTTCGCGCTGTTGAACATAATAAATCGCCTGTGGGAATGATGCAACCCTGGTTCCGTCGGGAAGCTTTCTGCTCATTCCTCCAACATGATCTTTGTGCAGGTGACTCATCAGTATTTTGGTTACAGAATTTGGATCAATACCTGCTTTGCGGATAAGCTGACGGATTTTCAATTCACCATTTTCTTCAAATCCCAGTCCTGTGTCCATCAAAAGAACATCCTTCTCCGTTAGTAAAAGAAAAGGTTGAATCTCAACGAGAAGACTACCGGCTAATCGTTTTTGCAGATCATCAGCGCCCGCATTAAAAGAAACAAATTCTTTTGTTTTATCAACTGTAAACGTGCCTTCAGAAAGGGGAATGATCTGCATGGAACAAAGATAGTATGGGAGTATGGGAGTATGGGAGTATGGGAGTATGGAAATAAATGATTTAAAGTTTTGAAAATCCTCACTCCCATACTCCCATACTCCCATACTTACCTAAGAACCATCTGCCTGTCGGCATCCAGTCTCGCGAGAATAAAAAGCATGACACTAAAAGTCAGTAGTGAAGTACCTCCATAACTAACAAACGGAAGTGGTATGCCGATAACAGGTGCGAGACCGATCGTCATACAAACATTGATAGAAATATGGAAAAAGAATACAGAAGCAACCCCGTAGGCATAAGCTCTGCTGAATACACTTCGCTGTCGTTCCGCAATGGTAACAATACGCATCAGGAGCACAATATAAATACTAAGGAAAAGGATGCTGCCAATGAAACCAAATCCTTCACCGATGGTGCAGAAGATAAAATCCGTTCTCTGTTCTGGTACAAAATCATAGCGTGTCTGGGTGCCTTTTAATAATCCCTTACCAATTAAACCACCATTACTGATGGCTATCTTACTTTGTTTCACATTATAATCTCCATTATCTTTCTTTTTACCGATCGATTTTTCCTCTATCTCTTTTTCAGCTGCTGCATTTTTTGGAATATAATCTTTACCAATCGCTTCATAAATTCGTTTTACCTGGTAAGGCTGGAATACGTGATCAAAGACGAATGGAACTACAAATCGCTGTATACCTACGCATACAAACCATATGCTTGCAATCGCAAACAATATAGCACGCTGTCTTTTTATTTGTTTTCTTAAAAAATAGACTGCCACCAATGCGACTCCCGTCAGAATAAGGGCAAGCAGATTGGGTTCCATAAGCAAAGTGGCTACCACCAAAACGGCGAATGAAAATCCTATAATCAGAACGAGTGCCGGAAGTCCTTCCCGAAACATCACCAGGAAGAATGAAAAATATACGAGTGCCAGTCCGGTTTCTTTCTGCATAATACTTAAAGCAGCAGGAACAAGTGCAATCACTGCTGCAATGATCTGTGAGCGAGGCCTCGCAAAATCAGTTTCAACTCTGGAGAGGTATTTCGCAAGTGCCAGGTTTACAAAAATCTTACAGATATCCGCAGGCTGAATCTGGACAGAAGACCCGAGACGAATAATGGACGAAGTCCCTTTAACATTGGAATGGAAAGGAAAGACGAGGAGCATCAGCAGTATGCCGCCAAGCATAGGAGAGATTTGCGGTTGCAGTGAAAAACTTACTGTCAGTAAGCAGGATCACAATTCCAAAGATACCACTGATGATAAAAAAGAGTGACTGACGGCTGTAATCTGTTTTCAGAGAAATAAATCCCTGCAACACATTGTCTCCATCCCTGTAAGTCGCGGAAAATATACTGATGACCCCAATAACTGACAGAATAAACCAGAGCCAGATCAGAGATCTGTCAGCACCTTTTGCAAGTGATGTATTGCTTTGGTTCATGGTGTCTGGTTTGAATTACTGTCTTTCTGAATAACCGGCTCTTTTGGTATCAACCCGGCAGAATCATTTGTTTTATTTAAAATTATTTTTTTAGACTTCCCTGATGAATCCGTTTTTCTGTTCGAAACAGAATCTGTTTTCCTGTTTCTGGAACTGTCAGCCGCAGGTTTTGCAACCTGTGCTCTGGGTCCGAACGGAATTACAACATGTGTTGAAGGCCTGTTCAGCGTGTCCAGCATCTGACGGCGGAAAGTGGGATCCTGATATTGTTTCCACCTGGTGCTGTCACCTGTTTGTTTTGCCCAGGTAGCAACACGCACCGAGTCTGTTATGAACTGTAACCTGTTCAGATAACCTGGTAATAAATATGTATTCGCAATGATCTGTCGCCTGTTTTACCCTTTCAGCTGTAAGCGTATCACGCAGATATTTTTCAACAAGTAAACTGCCGATGGGAGCCGCCCATTTTGAACCATATCCTGCATTTTGAATCACGACAGCAACTGCAATCCTGCGGATTTTCCCTGGGTGCAAAGCAAACAAACATGGAATTGTTATTCAGTTTGGTTCTTTTCCCTTCGAGTGACAAATAGTTTTCTGCTGTTCCTGTTTTTGCACACATATTTATTCCATCTATACGGGCGATGCGTGCGGTACCTACTTCAGTAACATCCTGCATGCCACTGATAACAGTTTCATAATCTGCATCTGAAATATGTGTAAGCACTTCATGCTTTTCTTTATACTTATTGAGGATGCTGTCGTCGGGAGAATAGCCTTCCACGGTCTGGACAAAATGTGGTATATAGAAATGAACCCTTATTGGCAACGATGCACATGGCATTAGCCATCTGAAGAGGAGTTACGAGCATTTTATCCTGCCCTATACCCAATGTTACCATCGTACAGGAATTCCATGACCTGTGATATTCTTTATCATAAGCAATAGTATCTGGAATATTACCGCCATCTTCACTCGGGAGATCAATACCGATACGGTGACCGAGTCCGAATTTTTTCATATACCCTTTCCAGTTTTGCAAACCCTCACGCACACTATGTATTCTGGGATTATCGACGGTAAGTCGGAATGTATTACAGAAAAAAGAGTTGCAGGAATGAGCGATCGCAAGACGCAGATCGGCTGCATGCCCTGGAAATTTTTCGTCACATTTGACCGGATGTTTACAGGCCAGATAAACTCCCAGGCATGGATAACCGCTTGCCTGCGTAATCACTCCTTCATCCAGACCAATCAGAGCTCCTAATGGTTTATATGTGGATCCGGGAGGGTATAGTCCTTTAATGGCCCGGTTAAGCAGCGGACCCCTGACATCAAGAGCCAGCTGTCCATAATTTTTTTGCTTATCCGGCCCCGTGAGTGAGTTGGGATCATAAGTCCGGGCTGGAAGCCATGGCGAGTATTCCGCCCGTCTTCGGTTCAATTGCAACTATAGAACCGATTTTATTAGTAAGTAATTTTTCTGCAAGCTGCTGCAGTTCGATATCCAGATATGTGTGCAGATTTCTTCCGGCGATTGCGGGTGTATCAAGTCCGCGTTCCTGATAATGACCTACTAGGCGGTTTTTATTATCTTTTATCCAGAATTCGACACCACGCTGACCCATAAGCTGCTTTTCATAATATTGCTCCAGCCCGCTTCTTCCTACATAATCACCAAGCTGGTAATAGTAATTTGAACGACGCAGAATATTTGAATCGACTTCCCCTACATATCCCATGATATGAGCGGCAGCATTGAAAGGATAAACCCGGACAGGTCTTTCCTGCAAATTAAATCCGGGAAAACGCCAGATATTTTCTTCCAGCCTGGCATAGAGATCCGGTTCAAGCAGATCATCAAAGATAGAAGGACGAAACGGCCCGTTTTTTATTTTTGCATCGAGTATGCGCGAACGGAATTCCTCGTTATCAATTTCCATTAAGCGGCAGAAGTAAGCAGTATCGATATTTTTTACCTGCGATGGTGTAACCATCAGGTCATACATAATAGTATTGTTGAGAATTGCGCGCTGATGATGGTCGTAAATTATTCCTCGTGTCGGATAAACTCTTTTGGGGAAGAGAGCATTTTCCTGCGCCATTTTTTTATACTTGTCAGAAAATACCTGCAGGTTAAAGAGCTGCACAAAAATCACCAGGAACATCCCGCAAAAGATGAGACGTATGATATTACTGCGCGATTGATTGAAAACAGGCATCTCCGGATATTGGCTTTAAATTAAACCGTATTTGTTCTGAACTTTTCCTTTCTGAAAAATAAAAGTTCCGTCAGCAGGATCAGCATCATGCTAATACATGTCGTGGCGATTACTTTCCCTATAAAATACAAAAAAGATCCGAAACTCATCCATTCAAGAAAAACAAGATATCCGTGATGAAATAAGGTAAGCACAAAGACATATGTGAAATAAGGCGCCCAGCCCATACTGGTAACGGAAGGTGACAAATAGTTCTTATCTGCTCCCTCCTGCGATATCAGCATATTTACGACAAACGGCCTCAGATAGGCAATTAATACACAGGCGGCGGCGTGTAATCCGGGGGTATGCATGAAGTAATCCAGACTAAGGCCGAATATGAAAGCCAGACTCATCAGGGATGTACGGGACATACTGAAAGGAAGCCAGAGAATGTAGAGATAATACAGGTAAGGGGTAATGAAACGATGCAATGGCGGCATCTTGAAAAGGATGAATACCTGTACAAAAATGAACAGGATAAATCTGAATATATTTTTAAGCAGTTCGCTCATTGGAACTTTTTTCTTGTGGAGTCTTCCAGGTGATTTTGTTCATTTAACTGAGCATTTTCAATCACATAAACGTATTCTATACTGTAAAAATTTGTTGAAGGCTTTACTCTCAGTGAATAAAAATTACTGCTCTTATCATCTACAATTTCTTCAATTGTCCCCACCATCAGGTTGGCACCGGAAAACATAGAAGAAGCGGGACTCGTCACAACCGAATCCCCTTTTTTCACCTTCGCACTTTTGGGAATATCTTTAAGTGTTACATAATTCGGACTCACGCCATCCCATTCCAGCGTACCTCTTTCTCCGCCATTTTTTAATTTAACCACTACTTTGAATTGCCGGTTCAGCAAGGTCCATACAGTTGCATAATTATCACTTACGCTTAATACCTGTCCCACAATGCCCTGCGGTCCGACTACTCCCATATTTGGCCTTACTCCCTGAAGTGCTCCCCGGTGAATGGTTAAAAAATTCACCTGCGTATTGATGGTACTTCCCACCACTTTGGCACCCATCCATACATATTTTCTTAATTCCTTTTAAAGAATCGGTTTCCACTGTATCAGACACTATCCTGCCAGGCCCCCCGGCTCCTTCATAATTTTCTTTTAGCATTTGATTGAGACGGAGATTTTCTGCAGCCAGCTGTTCATTGATTTGTTTAAGACGGAAATAAGATTCCACCTTACTGAAACGCTGGTTGATGCTGCCTGTAAATTCACCGGCCACGTTCATAAATGCCGCTTCATGATATTTGTTATACCTGAAAAGAAAACTAAGGGAGATTATCTGCAACAGCAAAAAGAAAAGAAAATTGGAATACTTTCTGATGAAGAGAAAAACATTACGCACTTGGAGTTTATAATTTTAAATTTGCTTTACCTGGTAAGAAAAAAATATACAATCTAAAAAGTTTCCCATACTCCCATTACTCTCCATACTCTCCATACTTTCTTCCTATCGCATGACAAACGGATACCTGTCGTAATTTTTTAAGGAAATCCCCGTTCCCCTGACCACACTCTTTAACGGATCGTCGGCAATATGAACCGGAAGTTTAATTTTCTGACTTAACCTTTTATCCAGTCCCCTGAGCAGGGCACCCCCACCGGTCAGGTATAAACCACGGCGATAAATATCGCCGGCAAGTTCAGGAGGAGTGGTTTCCAGCGCTTTTAAAATGGCTTCTTCAATTTTGAATATGCTTTTATCCAGGGCTTCGGCAATTTCCTGATAACTTACCAGAATTTGTTTGGGAATTCCTGTAACCAGGTCGCGTCCGTTCACCGGAATATCATCCGGCGGATTGTCGAGATCTTTTAAAGCGGCGCCAATCTGGATTTTAATCTGTTCCGCCGTACGTTCGCCAATAAGCAGACTGTGGTAGCGACGCAACGCTTCCATAATATCTGCCGTAAATTCATCTCCTGCAATACGGATGGACTGGTCACAAACGATGCCCGCCAGGGCGATCACAGTTATGCCGGTAGTTCCACCGCCGATATCTATGATCATGTTTCCCACCGGCTCTTCCACATCAATTCCAATTCCAAGTGCGGCGGCCATCGGTTCATGGATAAGGTAAACTTCTTTGGCACCAGCCTGTTCGGCGCTGTCGCGGACCGCTCTTTTTTCCACTTCCGTAATACTGGATGGGATACAAATCATCATTCGCCAGCTTGGAGGAAATAGCGGCTTTTTGGGGTAGATCATTTTGATCATTTCCCTTATCATGAGTTCGGCTGCATTAAAATCAGCGATTACCCCGTCTTTCAGGGGACGTACCGTACGAATACTTTCGTGCGTTTTTTCATGCATCATGAGCGCACGTTTCCCGACAGCCAATACTGTTTTAGGATTGTTCCGGTCAAGTGCAACTATACTTGGTTCGTTAACTACGATCTCGTCATTATGAATGATCAGGGTGTTAGCGGTCCCCAGATCCATAGCAATCTCTTGCGTAAGGAAATTGAATAATCCCATTTTAAAAGGTCAGATTTATATTCTGTTACGATGGTGCAAAATTGACGGAAATAATCGGAATTAACAAAGTGAACATTAATCGCCGCTATCCTGCACTGAACGCTATTTTTATCAGGATATTTCTTAAAATCATCAGTTTATTCTGAGGCGAATCCCAAACGCCTTTCCATCTTACGATCCAGGCGGGGCAATTTTTTTCTCTCAATCAGAAAACTTGTCAATTGTGCAATTTCACGAAAGATAGAATGTTTTTCCACAGTACCCTTCAAATAACTGCGACCTGAACTGCCTCCAGTCCCGATCCGGGTTCCAATGGTTCGGTGAACCATATGCATATGCCTGTATCTCCAGGTGCTCAGTTGCTCATCCGTTTCCAGTAATGCGACCAGCAAACGGTATGGGAGCTGTAATATCGGATATCCGGGATATATCATAATGAAGAGCCCGGCCCGACATGCTGCTGGACTAAGCGTGCGATTTCTCTGATCTTCTGGCTTGTGTTGCTCGGAAAATACGGTATCAAATAAAGCAGCATTGTCTCTTTCTCCTTCTGTAAGACTTTCAAGGTATAGATTTCGATAACCAACCCAAAAATCATTTTCTTTCAGAAATGGCATTCGTTCCAGCCATTCGTTCACAGATTCCAACAGGGTTTTTTTCGATTCTGAGTTACGGATCATACTGATCTCGTTTTCCTCTAATTGCGACAAGTAATGATTCTTTTCATGCCTCTGTTCGTATTTTAAACCAAGTCTGCCTTCCAGCATTTTAAATTGGACGCTTTGAAAACCCGAGGCGGGACGAAGCATATCGCGAAAATCCAGGAAATCCATGGGCGACATGGTCTCCATAACTTCTATTTGCTGAACCAATAATTTTAATATGGTATTGCAACGATTCAGGCGATGCACGATGGTTTGCAATTCAGGCGAATCGTCATTCAGGGCCGGCTTTTCCAGGATCCCATTAACTGAATCCACTTCATACAGTAATTGTTTGAACCAAAGTTCATAGGTCTGGTGAATTATAATAAACAGCATTTCGTCATGCGCATGCTCCTGCTGCAAATCACTTTTCAGATCCTGTATGTCCAATAATTTATCGAGCTTCAGATAGTCGGCGTAGTGCGGTGCTTTCATGGTTGGCCGTTGGCGGTTGACTGTAGGCGGTTGATCTGGTTTACGGCCATCGGTCAACGACTAACTGTCAACGATTAAAAAATAACTAAAGAAACTCATAACCAATATCTCTTCGAAAATATATACCATCGAAATCTATTTGGGTCAAAACGTTCATGGATTTGCGGATGGCATCCTGCAAAGATCCGGCAAAAGATGTTACACAAAGTACCCTGCCACCGTTTGTGACAACTTCGCCATTAACCAATAAAGTGCCTGAATGAAATATCAGGCTCTCTTCATATTTGATATCGAGTCCCGAAATTGGAAAACCCTTTTCGTAGCTGCCGGGATATCCACGGCTGACTGCAACCATTGTAGCTGCGACACGACTATCAATTTCTATCGTTTTTTGCATGAAGTTTTTTATCTGCAACGGCCTTCAAAAGATCTACCAGGTCATTTTTCAATCGGGGAATTATCACTTCTGTTTCAGGATCGCCCAATCTGCAATTGTATTCAATAACCATGGGTTCTTCATTTACTTTAATCAGGCCGATAAAAATAAACCCTCTGTAATCTATACCATCGGCTTTCAGACCCTGGATGGTTGGATCAACGATCCGTTCCTTTACTTTCAACATAAATTCATTATCGGCAAAAGGAACCGGACTCACGGCGCCCATTCCACCTGTATTGGGACCCTTGTCCCCTTCGCCAATTTTTTTGTAATCCTTTGCTTCCGGCAAAAGCACATAACTGTCACCGTCAGTAAGCACAAAAAATGACAATTCGATACCATCCAGAAATTCTTCCACAACAATTCTCCGGCCCGCTTCGCCAAATTTATCCTGCTGCAGCATCAGTTCAAATTCAGCCATGGCCTCAATATGGCTGTGGCAAATAATTACACCTTTTCCGGCGGCTAAACCGTCAGCCTTTAAAACCACAGGCAGGCTGTGCGTTTTTACATATTCCAAACCCTCAGAAAATTGATCTGCATCAAATTCTTTGTAACCTGCAGTCGGGATACCGTGTTTAAGCATGAATTGTTTGGAGAAGGCTTTGCTTCCTTCCAGCCTGGCAGCCGAAGCAGAAGGTCCGATCACGGGAATATGCGAAATCGTCTCGTCAGCTAAAAAAAAATCGACTATACCTTTTACCAGAGGCTCTTCCGGGCCCACCACGCACCATGTGGATATCGTTATCAATACAAGCCTTCCTGACGGCCTGGAAATTTGTCGGATCAAGTGGTAAATTCGTACCAAATGCTGATGTACCTGCATTTCCGGGACCGATGAATAAAGCTTTACAATCCCTGCTTTGCGAAAACTTCCATGCCAGTGCATGTTCCCTTCCTCCTCCACCTAATAATAAAATGTTCATGTAGTAGTTTCGATTAGACCCGAAATTCACGATTCAACGTCACAAATGAAAAATAATTTTATGAACGGGAAAATCATGACTGATTTTTGGTGAATAAATTAATCTTACATTAGGCGATTCAAATACTTTTTATTTATAAAGAAATTAAAAAACCATGAATACTGCCCTTCCAAAGCAAGGACATCCCCGGGGTTTATACGTATTGTTCTTTACAGAGATGTGGGAAAGATTTGGTTATTATTTGATGGTTGGTATTCTGTTTCTTTTTTTACACGATACTGTAAGTAACGGAGGCCGTGGTTTTGATACAAGTCTGGCAGCGGATATAACAGGCAGTTATATCGCCCTGGTTTATCTCACACCTTTTATCGGGGGACTGATAGCAGACAGATTCATCGGCTACCGTATTTCAATTTTTTTAGGTGGCTCATTAATGGCACTTGGCTATTTTTTAATGTCGGTACCTCACAGCGGAAATCTGCTATTTGTAGCCCTTGGTTGTGTCATCATAGGAAATGGTTTTTTTAAACCGAATATCAGTACCCTGCTGGGAAATATTTATAATAAGGAAGAGCTCAAACCGAAAAAAGATATCGCTTATAATATTTTTTACATGGGTATTAACATCGGCGCCTTTATCTGCAACTTTGTGGCAGCTTATCTGCGCATAAAGTATACCTGGGGCTATGCTTTTGCGGCGGCAGGATTCGGTATGATACTTGTGTTTGCTCATTTTCGCATCTGGTCAGAAATACATAAAACACGCGGATGTAATCAAGCCGGTTCAGAAAGAAGATATGCCGTTTTCAAAGATCGTGTTTTATGTCTTTTTTCCCGCGATCGTAGCTGGCATCATCGGATGGTTTGCTCCCGGAAGCAATAATCTTTTTGGATCCCATTCCAACGACGCTTTTATTTTTGCATGTGTTCCGATCATTATTTTTTATGCCAGCGTCTGGTACCGTTGTAAGGGTTTCGATCGTAAAAGAATCGCCACCCTCTTTACACTTTTTGGTGTCTCCATAATTTTCTGGAATATCTATAATCAGAATGCCACTTCTTTAACCATTTGGGCTGACAGTTATACCAAACGCGACGCTCCCCAGATTTTGGAGAAACCACTATCCAGTTTTGGATTCCTGAATACTGTTAATACGAATCTGAAAGACGTACCTGTCCTGGACGAACATTTCCATGCAAAAGTAGATGCGAGTGGTAAAGTGATTACCCATCAGGGTACAGACCCTTATCTGCAAAATATTCCAAAAGATGAATGGCCTGCAAAAGGAGAGGATTTAAAATTGATTTCAACGGAGATTTACCAATCCATTAATCCATTTTGGATCATCGTTCTAACGCCGGTCATAGTCGGTCTGTTCGGGTTTATGAAGTCGCGAGGGAAGGAACTTTCCACACCTTCGAAATTTGCCTGGGGTACAATTATCGCGGGACTGTCATCACTACTCATGGTCGTTGCAGCTTTATCTACCAATATTTACGAACACAAAGTTTCTTCTGCATGGATCTTTTTCAGTTACGGAGTTTTCACTATCAGTGAACTTTTTGTAAGTCCTGTTGGATTATCCCTTGTTTCCAAAGTTGCTCCCCGGAGATTTACCGCCCTGATGATGGGAGGATGGTTTATCACAACTTCCCTTGGTGGAAAAATTGCAGGTATAATGACAGGATTCTGGGATCATTTTGACAGTAAGGCACTTTTCTTCGGAATCAGTGCGACAGCAGCACTGGTTGCCGGCCTGCTGCTCTTTCCGTTAACTAATAAACTGAATAAAGTGGTTGTGGAAGCAACGGCTTCCAGTGATTAGTTTTTAGTTATTAGTTATTAAAGACTGAATCTATGTTAATAACTAACAACTAACAATTAACATCTTTATCAATTCATTTTAAACGGAACAATCATCTCGAACATGGGGATATTGACTTCAAAACTGCTTTTTGAATGAAGGTTCTCCATATGATAACTGCCATACATTTTTCCCATTTCAGTACGGAGATTGCAACCACTCACATATTGATATTTCTCACCAGGTTGTAAAACGGGCTGGACACCTACCACTCCTTCGCCCTCCACTTCGCGATGACTACCGTTGCTGTCGAATATATGCCACTGGCGGCGATGAAGCTTTACCGGAAAATTATTGTGATTCCAGATCGTTATCCGATAAGCAAACATATGTTCCCCGGCTACCGGATTACTGTAATCCGGCTGGTAAAAAGTCTCAACATCAATCTCAACCCCTTCTGAAATTTTATTCGCCATGGAGTTAGTTTGTATAAAAATACGGAAAAAGCTTAAAGCCTAAAGCTTAAAGCCTAAAACTCTTATGTTTAACAGATTTGATAAAATATCATACGCAAAGGATTTCTACTCCTTAAAAACAGGAATAGCATCACAACGCACTTAATAAAAAGTTTTGGCCTATAAGCATTAGGCTTTAGGCTTTAAAATGTAAATTCGCCATCCACAACTACTAAACTTATTATGAAAATAGCCGTAGCAAAAGGAGATGGCATCGGACCTGAAATCATGGATGCTGTTTTGCATATTTTTGACGCCAACAAAGTTCCACTTGAATACGAAATCGTAGAAATGGGAAAATGGGTTTTTGATAAAGGTTTTTCAAACGGTATGACCCCGGAATCCCAGCACGTAATTGAAGAGTTGGGAATCCTTTTTAAAGGCCCAATGGAAACGCCCAAAGGAAAAGGCGTTAAAAGTATTAACGTTACAGCAAGAAAGACCTGGAATACCTACGCCAATAAACGTGTATTTATTTCTCTGCACGGCGTGGAAACCGTTTTCTCTAAAGCAGGGATACCTATTGACATAACGATAGTCCGTGAAAATATTGAAGATACCTACGGAGGTATTGAACACATGCCAACTCATGATGTAGCTCTGAGTCGTCGGTTTATCACCCGTCCGGGCAGTCTCCAGGTGATCCGATACGCATTTGAAATGGCAAAAAAAAATGGTGCACGAAGGATTACCTGTGGACATAAGGCCAATATCATGAAGTTTACTGACGGACTTTTCCTTGACTGCTTTCAGGAAGTTGCGAAAGAATATCCGGAATTAAAATCTGATGATATAATTGTAGATGATCTGGCGATGAAACTGGTGATTCGTCCACAGGAATTTGATGTAGTTGTGCTTACGAACCTTCAGGGAGACATCATCTCCGATCTCTGCGCCGGCCTTGTTGGAGGACTTGGCTTTGCACCTTCGGCTAATATCGGTGATCATATTGCAATTTTTGAAGCCGTTCATGGTACGGCACCTGATATTGCAGGTAAGAATATCGCAAATCCGACGGCCCTTCTTTTGAGTGGTATCGCCATGTTACGACATCTGGGTTTTATGCAGAATGCTGCTGTCATTGAAAATGCACTGCTTTACACCCTCGAACAGGGAATTCATACAGGTGATTTTGGTGATAAAAGCATTCCCGGAAAAAACACCACAGAATTTGCCCAGGCAATTATAAATAATTTTGGGAAGATTCCGGAACATGGTGCCAAGCCTGTAGTACCCAATATGCATATTACTCCAACCGTATTTAAAATGGATCAAAACCAAATGATGGTTTCAATTGATTCAAGTGAACAAAAAGAGTACATCATCGGAGTGGATATGTTTATAGAAAGTTCCGAACAACCGGAATTTATCGCTAAAAAATGCCAGCGTCACGGAGGAGTTAAATTCAACCTGCTTAATATAAGTAACCGTGGAACCCAGGTATGGCCTACCGGTTCCGTATATACGAACCTGGTTAACCTGTACAACGCCCGATTCGAAAGTATAGACGGATCACCATTAAACCAGCAGGATATTATTGGTCTGTATGTGAGTCTGAGCGGAGATTTCAAGATCAGTTCCCTCGAGCTCCTGAACATGATGGACGGGAAAAAGGCATATAGTCTGGCACAGGGACAGTAAGACAAGTATGGGAGTATGGGAGTATGGGAATTAACTTCCACTTGATAACATAACTCGCAATCCATAACTCATAATTCATAATTTTAGTAGTCCTTATATTAAGCTTTAAGTACTGCGTTTATAAATCAGATTTTTCAATATTAAGTTTAGGATTTTCAAGATGACGGGTGGTGTCACGAATATTTTTCTTTTCGAAATTCCTTTTAAGCGCCTCTGTCAGATCGGTTCCTGTCTGATTGGCAATACAAAGGATAACCCAAAGTACATCAGCCAGTTCATCTGAAAGTTTTTTATCCTTGTCTACTTCCCGAAAAGACTGGTCCCCATATATCCGGCTCATCAGTCGCGCGACTTCCCCTACTTCTTCTGCAAGAATAGCCATATTTGTGAGCTCATTGAAATATCGTACGCCTACAGTGCGGATCCAGTCGTCAACCTTTTGTTGCGCTTCCCGAATTGAGATTTCATTAGCTACCATATTTTAAAAATAAATTAAAAAAGAAATATTATTATTGTTATAATACGTATTTGAAAAAATCAAATTGCAATGCAATAATCAGGCTTTAGGCTTCAGGCTTCAAATCTAAATATAAAAATCACCCTCCAGGTAAGTATGCGCATGCCCACTCATCAGAACCCGGTCCCCTGCAAGTTCGCAATCAAGGTAGCCTCTCCTGGCAGATAACTGAATCGCAGACAATTTATTTTTCCCGGTTTGTCTGGCCCAGTAAGGAACCATAACAACATGTGCTGAACCTGTTACCGGATCTTCGTTTATGCCTGACTGTGGAAAGAAACACCGGGATACAAAATCCACTTTATCCCCTTTGGCGGTAACAATCAGACCACGGGATGAAAGTTTACTAATCAGAACCAGGTCAGGTTTCAATGTTTCTATATCTTTCTGACTATCCAAAACAACCATATAATCAAAACGGGATTTAAAAACCGCATTGGGTTTAATACCAAGTGCTTTCCCGATCAGTTCAACATCGGGAATTCTTTCAGGTTCATCCGCCGGAAAATCAAGCGTGATCTTGTCCTGATTTCGGGTTACCAAAAGGGGCCCGCTTTTAGAATGAAATATAAGTTGATCTCTACTATAACCCATATGTTCATACAAGATATGGGCTGAAGCCAGGGTCGCGTGACCACAAAGACTTACCTCCACAACAGGCGTGAACCACCGAATCGAATAATCTTCTCCCCGGGGAATAACAAAAGCTGTTTCAGCGAGATTATTCTGCGCTGCGATCTGCTGCATCAATTCATCGGACAACCATTCATTCAGTGGAACGACTGCAGCCGGATTGCCTCTAAACTTTTCTGCAGAAAATGCATTCGCTACATAAACTTTGAGTTTCATAAATCCTTCTGCTTCGTATCCATTAAAATAGTTACCGGACCATCATTCAGAATCTCAACCTGCATATCAGCGCCAAACACACCTGTAAAAATTTCTTTACCCAGGTCTTTTTCCAGCTGAATGATCATGGATTCATACAAAGGAATGGCGATCTCTGGTTTTGAAGCCCGGATATATGATGGCCGGTTCCCTTTTTTTGTTGCCGCAAAAAGAGTAAATTGGCTGACAAGCAGGATATCCCCGCCTATTTCCAATATCGACAGGTTCATTATGCCGGAATTGTCATTGAATATCCGTAAACCGGTAAGCTTATTAGCCAGCCATTTAATATCCTCTGGACCGTCCGCATCTTCAATACCCAGCAGGATCATTAAACCAGTTTCAATACCAGCGTGAACTGAACCGTTTATCATTACACTGGCGCGTTTTACTCTTTGAACAACTGCCCGCATCAGTTTCAAATTAATCAAATTACATTTACGAAATGAAGATAGATGTTTCCAGGGAAATCAGTTTTCGTACCGCACGAAGTGGCGGCAAAGGTGGCCAAAACGTAAATAAGGTCGAGACCATGGTAATTGGATATTTCCATATCAGAAACTCTCCTCAGTTTGACGATTCACAAAAAGAGTTGCTTGTACAAAAACTTGCATCCAAAATAAACAATGAAGGATTTCTGCAAGTCAAGTCTCAAACGCATCGTTCACAGCTGGATAATAAGCAGGAAGTGATTAAAAAAATGGAATATCTTTTAGAGAGAGCACTGGTAAGGCCAAAACCAAGGAAGGCAACCAAGCCCAGCTTTGCTTCGAAAGAAAGGAAAAAAGAAACAAAACAAAAAAGAGCCCAGATCAAGGATTTCAGGAAAAAAATTAACCGCATTGACTAAAAGAATTCATTTTGACAACCTAATTAATTATTTGACGCACTATCCGGTAATAAAGTTCATTCTGTTTTTTATGCTGTTACCTCTTTTTATATCCTCCTTCCGGAAATCAGAAATGGATGCTTCCCTGGTCATTCACTTCAAAGCATATGTTCATGGAGAACCCCTTCTACTAAATAAAAAATATAAAAATCCCTTTGGGGAAATATATGAGATCAGCCGTTTTCGTTTCTATGTGGGTAAAATCGCGCCCGTATATACAGACGCAGGACTAAAACCGAACCATTTTTCTTCGTATCATCTCATAGACTTTTCTGATACTTCCAGTACACTGATCGAATTTGCCGCAACCACAGGGACATGTAACGGGATTCAGTTTGTACTGGGCATTGATTCAGCTGATCAGAATCTGGGAGCACAGAGCGGGTCCCTTGACCCTATTAAAGGAATGTTCTGGACCTGGAACAGCGGGTATCTGAGTTTTAAAATGGAGGGGGTCTCGTCATTTTCAAATCAGCCTGCACATATAATTGCCTATCACATTGGAGGATACCGGTTTCCATACAGCACTGTATGGAAGATAAAAATGAATACTACGAATGATGAAATTTTCAGGATCACGAATGAATATAAAATAATAGTTGAAGTGCCGGTTGAACTCGATTATTTTTTTGATGGAGCAACTCAGTTACGTATAAAAGAAACTTCTTCCTGTACTACTCCGGGTGAACTCGCAAGAAAAATTTCAGAAAATTTCATCGGAAGTTTTACGGGTCTCATACTCACGTCTAATCCATGAAATCCATTGTGGCCATATTCCTCATCGGGTTTCTTTGTTTGATGTGGATCAATACGCCTTTCCCGTTCAGAATACCCGGTGGTTTTCCGCCTCCTGTTTATCGGTTCGTTAATAATCCGCGTACCAAAGAAGGCTTCGAACTAGGCAGAAAATTGTTTTATGAAGGAAGGCTTTCAAGGGATGGAAATTTTCCATGCTCTTCCTGTCACCAGCAATTTGCCGCATTCGCCACTTATGAACACCGTCTGAGCCACGGATTTAATAATCAGTTCAGTTTTCGGAATGCACCCGGGTTATTCAATCTGGTCTGGGAAAAAGAATTGCACTGGGATGGCGGGATCAACAATATTGAAGTGCAACCACTAGCGCCCATGCTGGACCCACACGAAATGGCAGAAGATCTGAGCCGGGTGATTTACAAATTGAAAAAAGATAAATTATACCCATCCTTGTTTGAAAGGGCATTTGGTTCACCTTTGATTAATTCGCAAAGAATACTGAGAGCCCTGGCTCAGTTTACTGCTTCCCTGGTTTCTGCAGATGCCAAATACGATCAGGTGAAAAGAGGTACGGCCCATTTCAATATTTACGAGCAAACGGGTTATGAAATTTTCAGACAGAAATGCGCGCATTGTCATCAGGAACCTTTGTTCACAGATTTTAGTTACCGGAATACGGGAATGGAACTGGACAGCACGCTGAAGGATTATGGGCGCATGCGCATTACCGGCAGAAAAGAAGATTCACTGAAGTTCAGGGTGCCCAGCCTTAGAAATGTTTTTCTGACATTTCCTTATGGTCATGATGGCAGATTTTCGACCATCAGTGAATTGCTGGAACACTATAATACCGGAATCAAACAGAGCCCTACACTTGACAGCTTTTTGAAAAAAGGAATTTCCATTTCAGAAAATGAACGGTTTTACCTGATCAGTTTTCTGGGAACACTTACAGACAGCAGCTTTGTTAAGAACCCGATGTATGGGGAACCAAGATAGTGTGATAGTGTGGTAGTGTGGTAGTGGCTAAAAATAGACTATCACACTTCCACACTACCACACTACCACACTTTCAAACTACTTATAGTAGGGAATCGACTCATCCCGAAATGCCTTTTCAGTATTCTCCCAATTCTGCACTACTTCCTGTCGGCGATTATTCAGGGTCTGGTTCAATTGATTAAAACCATTTGCACTGGCATTAATATCCTTCACAGCTATGTTATATTGATCTACATCTTCTTTTGTTTTATTGTCTCCTTTTGCCTCCAGGCTTTTTTTAATCTTATCAAAATTTTCCTGTTTCAAATAAAAGTCAGTCAGTTTAGGTATGTCGTTTTTCGCCATCGAATTATAAAATTGTAGGGCTTCACGGCACGCGACAGACAGTGATGGATTACCCTGAAATATTCTCAGACTGTCTGACTGGAGAGCTGCCAGTCCCTGATTTGAGAATCCGATGAGTGAGTTTCTTGCCTGCTCCGCATCATTGAGTTTATGAGCATTCAGGGCGTTGAAAAGCTGGCCGTCTTCCCAATTGCACTTGAAAAATATGATATAGAGCTTGTCGGTATATCTATTCACTTTCCCGGCTGTCCCCATTTTTTCGGTCAGATCGCTTTTTGAATCGACAAGGTTTACATTATATTTTTTTGCAAATTCCTTCTCTGCCTTGGCCATGTTGTCATTTGCTTCCTGTAAGTTTTTCACTTGTTTTTTCTTCAAGTAAAAGAAAAGCCTGCATCTGATCGACTGATTGTTCCGCGATTTCTTCCATATTCACAATTTTGGAATAATCCTCATTAAAAATGCGATAGCAGAATTGTATATAATCAATACTTGCCTGCCGCAAAGAATTATCCCCTTTGTATTTAGGAAGGCCGCTGGTTTTGTACTTCGCATTGTTAATGCTCTCCAGTGCCTGTATGCGAAGTTTTTCAATTTTTCGTGTCCTTCGGCTGTGGGCAGATGCGCTGATATAAGCCATGTATTTTTGATTCATTTCAACCTGGGCATTAGACATTGCGGTCATGTAGTCGCCAGCATTTTCTATCATTTGTGCATTTGCTCCTATAGAAAAGTAAAACGTAAAAAACAAAAAGTAAAAATAACGGCGCATAGAATTGTTTAAGATTATCTTAAGTTGCAAATCTTATTTATTTTGTTATTTTGCTGTCATACGATAAGCCAGCTCATATCCCATAAGAATTCCAGTATCGCGCATCAGTTCCTGCGTGAGTATTGCATTCGTCCTCCTCAAATCATCATCTGCATTCATTCTGATTTTCTCAAATTGGTTCCATTCAATTTCGTAGGGCGGCTTTGAATTATTAATTGATTTTTCCCCCTCACTCAGATCTGTAAAGATTTGTCTTCGCGATTCCTGCATTTTGTTGAAAACCAGGACCTGATCACCGGGAACCTGACCACGAAACAAAACTTCCAGATACTTATTAAACGCAATAAAGAATTGGCTGGTATCCATAAATGATTTTGAAAATGATTTCAAGGGATCCATCGAAATAGGCGGATAAGGCTGATAATATTTATTTGGGTCAATACTGATATTCGGAAGAGCAAAAGGAAGTGTTTTCTCCCTTTCTGACTGTGTCTCGCTAAAATCGGGTAAAAAAATGTCAGGAATTACACCTGTTTGTTGTGCACTCGTTCCATTTACGCGAAAAAGACGGTCAACGGTAATTTTAATAAAATTGTCAGCTGTTTTCATTCTTTCCAAATGCTGTTCGTCGAAAATAGTGTCCAGTGGTAATACGACCTGTGCCGTTGCTTTTCCAAAACTCGGTGTGCCAACTATCAGGGCCCTGTGGTAGTCCTGCAGGCTTCCCGCCAGCATCTCTGAGGCGGAGGCTGTAAATCCATTAATTAACAGGATCAGCGGACCGTCGTAGACCGAGCCCCTGTTTACGTCTTTCATAGTATAAATCTTTCCATCCTTATCCCTGGTCATTCCAACGGGACCCGCATCTATAAAAATTCCTGTAAGGGCGATGGCTTCCAGCATCGACCCCCCGCCATTGTAACGAAGGTCCAGAATAAGCCCTTCGATATTTTCTTTCTTAAGTTTGATAATTTCCTTGGCTACATCATCCGCACAGCCATTACTTCCACCTTCATCTCCGTTCCAGTCGGTATAAAAAGCAGGCAAAGAAATGAAACCGACACGATGCGCGCCTGTCAGAATTAAACTGCGCACTTTGCTATTGTCATCCTCCAAATCGGATTTCTCCCTCTGCAGGGTAACTTTGCGTGGTAGTGCCATCCGATTTCTTAAGGGTGAGTGTGAGACTTTTTCCATGATCGCCGGAAATAAAAGCATTTACTTCTTCTGTGGAACCGTCCGATACATCCACCTCTTCATTCCCTTCCCATTGTAGTGCAAGTATCTGATCACCTTCATGAATCAGACCGCTTTTATACGCGGGACTACCGGGTTTTAAATGAGTTATTTCCGTCGCATCTTTCCCTTCTCCCAGACTAAAACCAAATTGCAATTGCTTATCACCGAGCTCTCCCTGGAATTCTTCTTTTTTTCCCGGAGAAAAAAATTCGGTATGCGGATCATAACAGGAAGCTACTGATTCGCACCAGGCATTATTTACAAACCCTGCCAGTCCCCCATTCGTTTGACGGATACGCTGTATATCTCTTTTAAATGCGTGGCAAACTTTCTTACGGGCCGACGGCTCAAGGTTATCTATTTTAATATCTTCTTTTGCTGAATCTTCATCATATATGTCAATCAGAGTTTCAAGAATATTCCGTTTTACCAGTTTATATATTTTGATTTTTCGCCGGGTTTCATCGGGTGAAAAAACGGAATCCTCAGCTGCAGTATACACTTCATAAAGGTTAAGATCAAATCGTGATTTGGACAATACGTCGATGATAGAATCGGACTGATTAATTTTCTTTGTATACAAAACAATAAGTTGATGCAGGAAATCTTCTTTTCTGTTGAGCAATTGGTCGTCCAGGGTATATTTATAAGTACTTAGTACCCGGATGTCCTCATCATTAAAATAAATTTTGTCAGCATCGAGCGCACGGATCATCTGGGCAAATAGATCAGCAGAAAAAGATTTGTCAACTGGTCTGGGCTGAACATGGTATATTTCTGCCATCCTTGTGATGGTAAAAGCTATGTCTGCTGTAGAGCGGTTGGTCTGGGCGGGAGATGCATGAAATAAGACCAGAAACAGGACCAACATGGATGGAAATGCACACTTCATACATTAAGTAAAGAATAAAATGGCAATATATAAAATGAATCAGCGTTCTGGCTGAAAGTCAGTACTCTACGTTATTTTTGCGTCTAAATTTTCTTTTTGTCCAGCATCAAAAAATTAGCGGGTCAAACCATCTGGTACGGAGCAAGCTCCATCTTCGCCCGTTTCCTCTACTATCTGCTGACACCTTATCTGACAGCCAAATTCAGCGGAACAGTTAGAATATGGCAAGATGAGCCTGGTTTATGCTCTGATCCCCTTTTTGAATACCCTGATCCTTTTTGCTTTCGAAACAGCCTATTTCCGGTTCATTCAACGGAAGGAATACAAAGAGGAAGTTTATGATACACTGAGCACTTCCCTGCTCATTATCAACCCTGGCGTATTACAGGATTGATGATATTTTTCAGAGACGTCCATCGCAGCAGTTTATCGGGCTTGCCAGTCATCCGGAATATATAACCCTTAGCGCAATGATCATAGGTTTCGATGCATTGAGTGCATTGCCATTTGCTAAACTCAGGCATGAAAACAGGCCGCAGAAAATATGCTGTTATCCGGATTTCAGGAATACTATTGAATATTGCGGTCGTTTATTTTTTCCTTACTATTTGTCCGGCATATTATTAAAAAAAATCCGAACAGTATATTACACTTCATCTATCAATACCCGGTATTTGGTGTGCTTATGTGTTGATTGCAAATGTGGCTGCTTCACTATTTCAGTTGCTCGCACTGTTCAAAGAATGGTCTGGTATTAAATTTCACATTAATAAAACACTTTGGAAAGAAGTAATAATATATGCACTACCCCTCACTATTGCAGGATTTGCCGGCATGATCAATGAAACTTTCGACCGTGTAATGCTTCAGCGTTGGTCGCCATTAAAAGGTGATGCAGCTACTTTTGAAGTCGGAGTTTACAGTGCCTGTTATAAACTTTCCATTTTGATTACGCTTTTTGTCCAGGCTTTCCGTATGGGTGCAGAACCATTTTTCTTCAAACAGTCAACAGAAGAAAATGCACCCAGGGTTTATGCCCGGGTGATGAAATTTTTTGTACTCACAATTTGTTTTATGTTTCTGGTCGTTGCACTCTATCTGGATGTCTGGAAAATACTTTTTATCCGGGATGAAAAAATGTGGGCGGGACTTCGTGTGGTTCCGATATTATTATTTGCTAATATGTTCCTGGGAATTTATTATAACCTTTCCATCTGGTACCGCCTGTCCCGGAAAACCACAGCCGGTGCATACATTACACTGATAGGTGCGGGTATCACCATCGCGGTGAATTATCTGTTTATACCTTATTTTAGTTATATGGCATGTGCGTGGGCCACTTTCCTTTGTTACGGAACGATGATGGTAATTTCTTTTGTCTGGGGACAGAAATCATATCCGGTACCCTATGCCTGGAAGAAACTGGTGTCGTATATGGTTATCGTGGTAATTTTATATTTTATTCACCACGGCATCATCAGCATTTGGCCAAACAAGGCTTTGAACTATACCGTTGCCAGCTTTTTTCTTTTGCTATTTGGTTTGTTTATCTACCGTATTGAAAGAAAGGAGTTTGTCAATTTGTTTAAATTTAGTTAGTCATTAATTATCAATCAGTCAATACGTCTATATTATAAGGCACCTTTCGGTATTTTTGAGTCCATCTTTCAAATTTGTTTTAAATGAAATCAGATAAACTCATTGCTGTGATCGGCCTGGGATATGTAGGATTACCTCTGGCTGTGGAATTCGCAAAAAAATATGCAGTAGTCGGATTTGATATCAATAAAACGCGAATTGACCAATTGAGGGAAGGGCATGATCATACAATGGAAATTGACGATAATCAACTGAAAGAAATATCATGCTCGGATATGGAGTTACAAGGATTGTATTTCACTGATAGAATTAAAGACCTGTGTTCCTGCAATTATTATATTGTAACTGTTCCTACACCCACAGATAAGAATAATAACCCAGACCTTAATCCATTATATAAAGCAAGTGAAATGGTTGGAAGCGTATTAAAGAAAGGCGATGTGGTTATTTATGAATCTACTGTATATCCGGGTGTTACCGAAGAAGAATGTGCCCCCATTCTGGAAAAAATAAGCGGTCTGGTTTTTAATAAGGATTTCTTTTGCGGTTATTCGCCGGAAAGAATTAATCCGGGAGATAAGCTCCACACAGTGTCAAAGATTTTAAAAATCACTTCCGGTTCGACACCAGCCACTGCTAAAAAAGTAGATGATCTGTACCTTTCCATAATAGAAGCCGGGACCCATCCAGCCCCCTCCATAAAAGTAGCAGAGGCGGCAAAAGTGATTGAGAATTCGCAGCGTGATATCAATATTGCATTCGTAAATGAACTTGCTAAAATCTTTAATCTGCTTAGGCATAGATACAAATGCTGTCCTGGAAGCAGCGGGAACAAAATGGAATTTTCTGAAATTCAAACCAGGTCTGGTTGGTGGTCACTGCATTGGTGTGGATCCCTATTACCTCGCACAAAAAGCCCAGGAGGCAGGTTATCATCCAGAAATTATCCTGGCCGGTCGAAGATTAAATGACAGCATGGGTGCGTATGTCGCCAGCGAGACCATCAAATTAATGGTAAAAAAAGAAATCCCGATAAAAAATTCAAATATTCTGATACTGGGTTTTACGTTTAAAGAAAATTGTACTGACGTGCGAAATACCCGCGTGATTGACATCGTAAAAGAATTAAAAAGTTATAAGGCAAAAGTCAGTATATATGATCCCTGGGCTGAACCAGATATTGTAAAACACGAATATGGAATAGATAGCTTTAAGATACTTTCAGATAATCACTACAAAATATGATGCAGTAATTCTGGCAGTCGCTCATCAGGAATTCCAGGCAATTAAATATCCCGGCGTTAGTTAATAAGCGTTCTGTAATATATGATGTTAAAGGAGTATTGAGTTCCGAAATCATAGACGCACGTTTATAAAATGTATAAAAATCCCTATCATAAGGCAGATATTAGCAGGTATTCCTTCTTAATAACAGGCGGAGCAGGTTTTATAGGGTCAAATCTGGCTGAATATCTGCTGAAGTATAAGGCTCGGAAAATACGAGTTCTCGATAACCTGAGTACGGGTCATATGTACAATATTGAACCTTATATATCCCACCCTTCATTTGAATTTATTAAAGGAGATATTCGGAATTTGGATACATGCATGTTTGCCTGTAACGAAATGGATTTTGTTCTGCATCAGGCTGCACTGGGTTCGGTACCCAGATCAATAGCTGATCCCATCACAACCAATGAAGTCAACGTCTCCGGTTTCATGAATATGCTAGTGGCAGTAAAGGATACCGGCGTAAAACGAATGGTCTATGCTGCTTCTTCGTCTACTTATGGAGATAGTGCATTACTCCCTAAGATTGAGGAACAAATAGGAAATCCCCTTTCTCCATATGCAGTTACAAAATATGTAAACGAATTGTACGCAAATGTTTTTGCTCATACATACAATATGGAACTGATCGGGCTCCGTTATTTCAATGTATTTGGGCCCAGGCAGGATCCCAACGGAGCATATGCAGCTGTAATACCAAAATTTGTACATCAGTTACTTAAACATGTGTCGCCGGTAATCAACGGTGACGGAAATTATTCGAGAGATTTCACTTTTATTGAAAATGTGGTCCAGGCCAATTTACTGGCGGTTTTTGCCGATAATCCAATTGTATTAAATACAGTTTATAATGTTGCGTGCGGTGAACAGATATCCCTGAACCGGCTGGTTCATTTGATTAAAATAAATCTATCCATGAGTGATCCTTCTATCGAAGAAGTAAAAGTCACATATGGGCCAAACCGGGTGGGAGACATCCCACATTCACTGGCATCTATTGAAAAAGCAAAAAACATTCTGGGATATTCTCCTAAATATAATTTCGAAGAAGGATTGCGAATTGCGATTGAATGGTATAAAAAATCCATCAGTCTCGGAAAGTCGGGGAAAGAATTTAAATACTGAGGAAGGGATTATTTTCTTTCTCATACCCGATGGTTGTCGGTTCGCCGTGACCGGGATATACGATTACGTCATCCGGCAGGACAAAAAGTTTCTTTGAGATGCTGTCAAGCAAAATTTCATAGTCTCCGCCAGGTATATCTGTTCTTCCAATTCCCAACCTGAACAAAACATCTCCGCCAATAATGAATCCCTGACTGCGATTATAAAATACTATATGCCCGACGGAGTGTCCCGGAGTAAACAAAACTTCCAGTTTGTCTTCACCCATAATAATTTCATCGCCTTCTTTCAGAAATAAGATATTACCGGAATAATTTTCAAAAGGCATACTCCAGCGAATACCCGATTCAGGCGCAAAATTAAAAGTCCACAGTTCTTTTTCCCCCATCTGCAATTCCAGATGATAGTGTTCTGCGGCCCATTTATTTCCGAATACATGATCGAGATGACAGTGGGTATTTAACAACAAATTGGGATGCAGTCCGCTTTTTTTCAGCCAACCTGATAAGCTTTGTTTCTCTTCCGGAAAATAACATCCGGGATCTATGATGGCACAGGCATCTTTTCCATTGTAAACAACGTATGTATTTTCCTGGATAGGATTGAATATGAATCGTTTCACTGTTAGCATATACGCTTTATTATTACAAAATCTATTTTACCGGTTTTAGGGATTGTCTTAACTTGAACCGGTTATTCTTTATAATTCCAAATAAGGTATGCAAGTTCCGCATAAGTTGAAGTTGAAAGGACTTTTTTTAATCACGATCCACCCTATTTTTCCTTCAGTTTCAGGTCACAGCCCAGGTAAATACGGTTGAATTCGGCAAGAACCGGCTTCAGTTCAAGCATATGAAGTGGAAGTATTACCAAACCGATAATTTTAATACTTATTTCAATCAAAATGGTGACCCCCTGGCCAAATATGTAGCCCAGGTAGCTGAAAAAGAATTAACCGGCATCGAACAGCAGGTGGAATATGGCATGCAGCGCAGGGCCAATATTGTAATGTATAATAGTTACAATGAAATGGAACAATCCAACATCGGGCTGGAAACCGACTGGCAATCCACCGGAGGAACTACAAAACTCGTGAACAATAAAATGATCGTATACTATACCGACGATCATAATAAACTGCGCATACAGATACGACAAGGTATTGCGCGCGTGCTTGTTCAGAATATTCTGTTTGGTGATGATCTTGGTGAAGTTGCAGCAAACCAGACTTTACTTGATCTTCCCCAGTGGCTTACTGACGGGTATATCGACTATATAGCCCAGAACTGGAATACCGAGCTGGACGATCAGTTGAAGTCAGCCATTCTCTCAGGTCGTTATACCAATTTTTATAACCTGGCTTTTGAAAAGCCGGAACTGGCTGGTCATGCTTTCTGGTATTATTTCGCGAACAGGTACAAAAAAGAAAATGTCACTTATTTTCTTTATTTGTCACGCGTTTACCGAAATACCAATACAGCCGCCCTGAGGATCTGCAAAAAGAAATTTAAGGATGTATTGCAGGATTTCATGACCGAAGAGGAAGACCTCTATTACAAGGATATCCGCGGCAGGAGAAATTTTCCCAAAGGCAGTATATCCGTCGTAGAAGAAGTGAATGACAACAAAGACTTTTTCCATTTCACACCCAATCCTGCTACCCGGAGCCAGACTTACGCCGTGGTTGAATACATTCGCGGACAATATAAAGTTGTGCTGCACGAAAATTTTGTAAACCGGAAGGTCCTTTTGACTAATGGTGTTCGAAGCAATGATAAGCAACTACAACCCCATTATCCATTGATTGCCTGGGATCCAAAAGGGACACGCCTGGCCGTTATTTATTACCGGGAAGGAAAGATCCGGCTTTTTGTATATGACATCGTTTCAAAATACAAAAGAATTGTGACTGACCTGGATATGTTTGATCAAATCCAGGATATGAAATATATGCTCGATAACAATACGCTTCTGCTAAGTGCAGTGAAAAACGGACAGTCAGACATTTTCGAATACAACCTCACAACATCAAAAGTCGATCAGATAACAAATGATGTTTATGATGATCTGGATGCGTCATTCGTTACATTTCCAGGTAAGACAGGTATTATTTATTCTTCCAACCGGCCCTCGGCCAAAGCGCCCACGGGTGATACTGTACTTCCTTCCAATAACCGCTACAATGTTTTCCTTGTTGACAACTGGAACAAAAGTGAATTTAAACAGATTTCCCAATTGACCCATTTGCAATATGGTAATGCGCGTTACCCAACGCAATACAACAATTTTCATTTTACTTTTATTTCTGATGAAAACGGTATTTCCAACCGTTACGCAGGTTTCTTTACGACCCGAAGAGCAGGGATCGATACTGTTTACCGGATCGGAGATGAAATTTTACACAACCCGGAACCGGCGGAACTGGATTCAGTGCTTCGGGCAAATAAAGAAACTGAACCGGATTCCATTTACACTTTTTCAATTACCAGGGATTCTGCCTATACATTCGCCCTAACTAACTACCAGAGTGGATTGACGGAAACCAAGATAGCAGGTGAAACCGGACAGGTAAGCGAAGTACGTCAGGAGGGAGATCTTAAATTTCTTTATAAACTTAAAGTGGACGAGTCAGCACTCAAAAAAAGAAATATCAATCCCAAATTAACCGAATACCGGAAGGAAACAATTATGGCCAGTCAGATTGCCAGTGGCCAGGCTTTGCAATATCAGCAAAAGAAAAAAGCCGATACGGCAAAAGTTCAGTCTGACATTTTCGAAAGCGAATTTGATAAAGAGAAACTGGATACAATTTTAAATCAGAAATTAATTCTTCAGCAACCGAAACCCCAACCTGCAGACGAGATTCTGAAAAATGCGAAACTTTATGACTATTCCCTGAAATTTTTCGCGCAAAGTTTTACGGCTGGTTTTAACAACGACGTGCTGGTTACGCAGTATCAGCCCTTTACAGGTGCATTGCCGATTATGTTGGGTGGCAATGAACCCTTCAATGCCATGTTCAAAGCCGCTGTTTTTGATTTATTTGAAGACATCCGTTTTACCGGAGCCCTCCGGTTACCTTTGTTTGGAGGAAGTTCATCCACTGCTGTATCCGCTGGTACGGGAGGCATAGGCATTGCAACATTTGATCCTACAGGTGGCTCTTTTTTCGATGGGGGCGGACAATGGTATGCACGAGTGGATTATCTTAAACTGCGAACTGATTTTTCATTAATTTATTACCGTGAAACTGATTTGGGAACTTATCCGTTATTCGATACTGCCGGTGCAAATTCTTCTCACAGTTATGACTATGTGAATTCAAAACTTTATACAAATCTCTTCCAGGCCGTAATAAGATATCCTTTTGATAAAATAAGAAGTCTCCGCTATAGTGTGGGTGTTCGTACGGATAAAATAGGAGTCTATCCAAACGGCGAAAGTGCATACAATCCGAGTTATCCATTTGACACTCTTGCTTTAAAATCAGGATATGTTAATAAGCAGGTATTTTTAATAAATCATGTAGAGTATGTATTTGACAATACGGTTGTTAAGACGATGAATATAATGAACGGCCTGCGCTATAAATTCTATGTTGATTTCAATTACCAGATCAACGCACCACTGACGGGTGAAGGCAGAAAGATGTTCAATTTCGGATTTGATGCACGAAACTATTATCCGATTTTCAGGAATTTTATCTGGGCCGTACGAGCTGCCGGCGATTTCTCCTGGGGCAATCAAAAGATAATTTATTATTTGGGCGGCCAGGACGGATGGATGTTTCCAAAGGCAAACCAATTGCCAGTTCCCGATTATACACAAAACTATACCTATCAGTCCCTTGCGGTTAACCTGAGGGGCTATAATCAAAATGTGGCAAACGGAAATAATGCCATCACTATCAACAGTGAATTACGACTTCCGGTATTTACCACGCTGATGAATAAACCCATCAACAATGCTTTTATCCGGAATTTCCAGCTAATTCAGTTCTTTGATTTTGGAACCGCCTGGGCCGGTCCGCTGAAGAATATTGAACGCCCTCAATCCAATTATGTGAATGGTGACCCGGCTGTGCCTGTCGATAGTTACCATAAAAGCAGGTGGGATTGGTCCCTTTGCAGGTGGGTATGGGTTCGGCGCCAGAAGTACATTGCTGGGTTATTTCCTTCGTCTCGATGTTGGCTGGCAAATGAATTCTTTCTTTGGAAATTCACCAACCTGGCAATTTGCGATGGGTGTTGATTTTTAGGTTGCATTTTTACCAGGCTGATCTAAATTCAAATGCTCACTTTTCATAATTCAGAAATGTGGAATTGTGGAAATGTATTAAAGGGGAAATGAAATTATTAATTAAATTTTAAATTTCATTTTCTCTTCTTTATATCTCCACAATTCCACATTTCCCATATTATGATAATCAGGTTTTGTATCCTTCTTTTCGCAGATAAGTCTGAACCTTTTGAGTCTGATCTCCCTGAATCAGGATTTGTCCGTCTTTTACGGATCCGCCTGTGCCGCAATATTGCTTAAGTTTTTTTCCAAGGATTTCCAGGTCTTCTGATTTCCCGATAAATCCGGTAATTGCCGTTACGGTTTTGCCACCCCGGTGTCGAGTGTCTAATACAATTCGCAGGCGTTGTTTGCCTGGCACCAGGGTTTCTGCAGAATCAGATCCGGAATTCTGAAATGCAAAATTCGGATCCGTACTGAAAACAAATCCATTTTTATCGGGTATGTTTTTTTTTGCCACTATTTCAATGGTTAATTTTCAATTGCCAAATGTTATTGATACTCAGATTTAAGTCAGAAACAGGAATTTCATACTCCCATACTCCCATACTCCCATACTTTCCTAAATTGCTTTCAAACTCAAATCAATACTCTTAGCCTGATGAATCAGCGCTCCGACACTTATATAGTCAACACCGGTAGCAGCGTATTCGCGGATATTTTCCAGGTTAATGCCGCCGCTGGCTTCCGTTTCCAACCTTTTCTGTATTAGTTGCAAGGCCTCGGTAAGCTGGGAAGGAATAAAATTATCCAGCATGATCCTGTCGGCCTTCCCTGACAGTAATACTTCGCGAACATCTTCCAAAGACCTGACTTCTATTTCTATCTTAAGCGAGGGTTTATAACTTCTCGCATAAACGTAAGCCTTATCTAAAGCTTTAGCAATACCTCCACAGTAGTCAATATGATTGTCTTTCAACATTATCATATCAAATAATCCAAACCGGTGATTCATCCCACCTCCTATACGTACGGCTTCTTTTTCAAGTAATCTGAACCCCGGCGTCGTTTTCCTCGTATCCAGAATTTTGGACGAATAACTCCGGATCGCATCCACATATTGTCGCGTAAGTGTAGCTATACCACTCATTCTCTGCATGCAATTCAATACTATCCGTTCACAAGCCAGAATGGTAAGTACAGACGCTTCAATAGTAAATGCTTCGTCTCCGGCCTGCACCGCTTCGCCATCTTTTTTATGAAATATAAATACAGCAGATGGTTCTCTTATATGAAATATTTTTTCTGCGATCTCTATACCCGCGAGTATTCCATTCTGTTTAATTTTAAGAAGGGCCTTCCCCCGCGCATCAGGTGGAATAACAGCCAGACTTGAATGATCTCCGTCGCCCAGGTCCTCGGCCATTGCAGCCTGCACCAGTAAGTACAAACGTTCATCGAAATAGCTTACAGGTTTACTCATTGTTGGGCAAAGTAAAAATTAAAAAAGTAAAAGTAAAATGTAAAATAGGAGATCCTTAAAACAGCAAGAAATGAAAGAAAGGAATTCTGAAAGTGAAAATAGGATTAGTAACCAGTTGACGCTTATTCAACGGCCTGAAAACGGATTTCCTCCAGGAAATGTTTATCGCCTTTATGTTTGAAAAACAAAGTAGTCCTGTAATTTCCCGAACGAGTTTGCAATAGTCCTGCGCAGAAAAAAGTTCCACCGCTTTCCCCCTGTTGTGTAATCTTGAAATTCTGAACAACATTGGTATTGAAAAAATCTCCGATCACCATTTCTGCCTGGCTCTTACTATAGGTATCACTCTTTTCAGGCAGACTGATATCCACTTGTGCGTCGAAAAAGGAAGATAGCTGGGTTACATTTCCAGAGCGGATCGCGGAGGCGACCGCGTCCATATTGTCAAAGCTCCTGTAAGAAACAAGGATGAGGGCCATTCCAGCCAGAACCCATCCCATTAGCCTTTTCATAGGTTTGTTTTCATCCTGAAAGAGCTAAAAATATGCCAAACTAAACCGAGCCCCACTAAATGGCTTAAAACAGCCCATATACGCTAACTTTGAACCTATTACATCAATCGTTTTACAGGAAAATGACTAAAAAATCGGCAATCCTCATCATTATGGACGGCTGGGGACTGGGGAAGGTAGAATCTGCAGACGCCGTCCGGCATGCGAAAACCCCATTTGTCAGCTCCCTTTATTCAAAGTATCCCAATAGCACACTGGTAACCTGTGGCGAAGCTGTGGGCCTGCCGGAAGGCCAGATGGGAAATTCAGAAGTGGGCCACCTCAATATCGGCGCGGGTCGTATTGTATACCAGGAGCTTCAGCGTATCAATGTTGGTATCCGTGATGGCTCGTTTGCCAAAAACCCTGTATTGCTGAGAGCCCTTCATCTTGTAAAAAGTCAGCATAAAAAACTACACCTGCTGGGCCTTGTAAGTGATGGCGGGGTGCATTCCCATATCAATCATCTGAAAACAATTGTTGATTGTTGTGTATCTGCATCTGTTGCTTCTGTTTTTATACATGCGTTTACTGATGGCCGTGATACAGATCCTAAAAGTGGCTACGGCTTTATTAAAAATCTGCAGGAACATCTTGATTTAACAGGAACAGGTAAAATTGCAACTGTTTCCGGTAGGTACTACGCGATGGACAGGGACAAAAGATGGGAACGCGTAAAACTTGCTTATGATGCCCTCGTAAAAGGGAGTGGGGGCCGGGGCCGGAGTGCCTTGCAAATCATCGAAGAAAATTATGCAGCCGGCATTACGGATGAATTCATAAAACCCAGTGTGGTACTGGATTCCAGCGGAAACCCACTCGCCAAAATTTCAGATGGTGATGTAGTTATCTGTTTTAATTTCAGAACGGACCGATGCAGGGAAATAACTGAAGTGCTGACACAGAAAGATTTTCCCGAACAGGGAATGAAAAAACTTTCTCTGGATTATACAACGATGACCGAATATGATCATCATTTCAAAAATGTCCATGTAATGTTTGAGAATGACGATTTGAAAATGACCATGGGAGAAGTGGTTGCAAAAAATATGCTCACACAAATCCGAATTGCAGAAACGGAAAAATATCCGCACGTAACTTTCTTTTTCAGCGGAGGACGTGAAAATGAATTTGAAGGAGAGAAACGTATCATGATACCGTCACCCAAAGTAGCTACCTACGATCTTCAACCTGAAATGAGCGCGATTGGAATTACAGATGCCATCATACCGGAAATCAATCATAAGACAGCCAATTTTATTTGCCTGAATTATGCAAATGCCGATATGGTGGGTCATACGGGGGATTTCCAGGCGGCTGTAAAAGCCGTAGAAACTGTTGACCATTGTGTAGAGCGCGTGGCAACTGCGGCCCTCGCAAATGACTATGTGGTTTTCATTACTGCCGACCATGGTAACGCCGATTATATGATCAACCCGGACGGATCGCCAAATACCGCCCATTCCCTCAACCTGGTCCCCTATTTTATTCTTGATAATCAATGGCATGGGAAAGTAATTCCTGGTAAACTCGCCGATATCGCTCCTACCTTGCTTAAGCTGATGGGATATGAAGTCCCCCAGGAAATGACAGGAAATGTTTTATTCGATTAAAAAGGAACGTAAACTTAATTCCGTGCAGCTTTAGCACATGAAAATTGTCTAATTTACAGGGCAACGAGGTTTAATATGACCGAAGAAGCCATCTTACAAGGCTGTTTGAAAAATCATGCTGCTGCCCAAAAGGAGTTGTACAACCGGTACAGTCCTAAAATGCTCGCAGTGTGTTACAGGTTTGCACATAACAGGGAGGATGCCGAGGATATGCTTCAGGAAGGTTTTATTAAAGTTTTTCTTCAAATGCATACATTTCAAAGTAAAGGTGCTTTCGAAGGCTGGATCCGCCGCATCATTGTTCATACATGTATCAATCATCTGAAAAAAAATAAACGCTTCAATGAAAGCGTCGATATCATTCAGGCGAATTCGATTCAGATCAGGGAAGAGAATATTCCTTCCATCGTTCAGGCAAAACAAATTGTGGACTGCATACGAATACTGCCAGTAGGTTACCGTACTGTTTTAAACCTGTATGCCATTGAAGGATATTCACACAAGGAAATTTCTGAAATGCTTGACATTGAAGAAAGCACAAGCAGATCTCAATATACCCGTGCAAGACAAATGCTGGAGGAGATTTTAATTAAGAGAAATCTCATACCGGCTGCGAGAGAAAAAACAGATCGCTTAACCGCAATACACTGAACGAGCAGAAGCCCGACCAAAACTTCCGAAAATGAAGGAGCGAATTTTATATGATGAGGAATTTGAGAAACAACTGAAGGAAAAGGCTGATCAGTTCAAAATGTATCCTTCAGACAAAGTATGGAATGAGGTTTACAGTTCCATGCATACAAGGCACAGAAGATTCGTTGCCGGAATGACCTTGCTCATCGGCGGATTTCTAATCCTCGCCGGTACACAACTCATATCTCCATCCAGAAATACTGCTTCTAAATACGCTGCTTCAAAAATTGGTACAACTGCGATATCTGTTACATCAAACAGTGTTCACAGTTTGACTCCCAATAGTTTTGCCATGGCCCCTGCTGATAATTCCGCTAACCGGCCAGGTACGGAAGTCAGTCCGAATTCGGGCTCGCCGTTTGATTTACACTCTGGCCTCCTTTCCATTCAGGAAACAGGTACAAATGAAATAGTCAAATCGCAAACAGACGAAATACAGATAAACAGCCGCATAAAGCCTGTCCAACAAACTGATTTGAAAGTTTCAGCGAAAACAGCTTCACCCATTGTGTTAACAGATTTGATTCAAATCGGGAATTCCGTTCCTGCAAAACCGATATCAAATCCTGTATCTGCGGATCTTGCAACCGATAAATCAGTGACCCCTTTGACTTATAGCCATAACGATAAGCTAAGATGGCAAATATATGTTGCTCCAACATTCAACACTCATTATCTAAATGGATTGAATTATCAGACCATCGCACAGTCTATTCAAACCGCTCCAATTATGGTGGTTCACGTTGCAAATGTGAATGGATTTGTAGATAATACTCCAGTGATGGGTTATGATGTTGGTGGAAATTTATTGTATCGTATTTCTAAAAATATTTCATTAAAAGCCGGTCTGGATTTCAGCTTTAACCGATACTATATCAAGGCATATAATTCCAATCCGTCGCAAGCAACTGCAACACTTAATTCTTATCTTGGATATGTTGCTGATTCGCTGAACAATTCCAATTCGGGAATTACCACTGATAAGAACCCGCAGCATTTTCAGAACCGGTATTATCAGCTTTCTCTGCCTGTAGGCGTGGAAATGAATGTGGCCGGCAATGGAAAATTACAATTGCACGTGGGTGCCACATTACAACCAAGCTACCTGCTAAATACAGACGCTTATGTGCTTTCGAATGATTACAGCAGTTACACAAAGGATCCACAGGCTTTCAGGAGATGGAACCTGATTGCAGGCACTGAAGTATATCTTTCTTATGCTGTAGGAAAAGTTCGTTGGGAAATAGGGCCACAGGTTAGATACCAGATTTTCTCGACTTATAAAAACAGTTATCCGCTACAGGAGAATATGCTGAATTACGGAATTCGAATAGGCATTTCAAAATCAATCAGGTAGTTTTCCCGGCTTACAGTAAATTTATCGGATGAAGAAAATATTCATTCCGGCCATATCAGTTTTACTGCTCTGTGCCTGCCATTCCAGACAACCCGAAATTCCAGTTGGTCATACAAATCAAAAAGATACTTCGATAAAAAATTATTTGCCTGTAGCTGATTTTCTCAAGACGGAAATCGCAGCGGTGGATTCATTTCCGCTCCGCCTCATGAGGTACCGAATGGTTAATGGAAAGACAGATTCGGGAATAATAACTACTCCGGTCTTCGACCAGATAGCTAAGGAATTCCTGATGGCTGACCTTGACAGCAGTCATTTTGAAAAAAACTTTGAAGAGAATTCCTTTGTGGACCGTTCAACCAACCTTGTCAGCTTCACCTATTCAACAAAAGATACCGGATATGGGTTAAAGAGAGTAGATGTCCTGCTTTCACCAGGCCCGGGTTCTGATAAACTGAATTCTATTTATATGGAAGCCATTTCAGGTAACAACGACAGTTCTGTAATAAGTAAAATGTCATGGAAGGCCGGAAGGAATTTAAGGATTCTTCACATTCAAAAGCCCAAAAACGGCCAGGAGAAGACAGATCAGACCATTGTAGTCTGGGACAGCAGAGAATAATGTATGGATCAGGAAGCATTTCAACAATTAGTTCAGACCATTCCGCTGGAGCCTGGTATCTATAAATACTTCGATTCCCGCAAGGATTTATTGTATGTGGGAAAAGCAAAAAACCTTCGCAAACGTGTCAGCTCTTATTTTAATAAAACAGTATCGAACTATAAAACATTCGAGCTGATTAAACGCATTGCCACCATAGAATTTACTCTGGTGAATTCGGAGCAGGATGCATTTCTACTTGAAAATTCGCTGATTAAACAATTCCAGCCCCGTTTTAATATTAATCTGAAAGATGATAAATCCTATCCTTTTATTGTTATTAAAAAAGAACATTTTCCAAGAGTGTTTCTTACCAGGAGAAAAACGGATGATGGATCTGAATATCTTGGGCCGTTTACTTCGGTTGCGAAAGTGCGTGAGCTTACGGACTTTGTAAAATCGAATATACAATTACGAACCTGCAAACTAAATCTCACTCCTGCGAATATTGCGAAAAGAAAATTTAAGGTCTGCCTGGAATATTACCTCGGAAATTGTAAGGGTCCTTGCGAAGGTTTACAAACAGAAGAAGATTATTCGGATGGATTGCGAAAAGTAAAGAATATACTGAAGGGAAATCTTGGCCCCGTAATCTATAGCTTCCGCCAGGAAATGAAAGAAGCCGCAGGGAATATGGAATTTGAAAAAGCTGAAATCATCAGGAAAAAGATTGAGCATCTGGAAAATTATCAATCCAGTTCGGTCATTGTAAGTAAACACATTGTTCAGGTTGATGTGTTCTCCATGTTTCGGGATGAAGGAACCGTTTTTATTAATTATCTGATGGTAGAAAACGGAACAATTGTGCAAACGCACAATACGGAAGCAAAATCATTGCTTGAAGAAAGTGATGAAGAGATCATGGCATTTTCCATTGCCATGCTGCGGGACCGTTTCAATTCCAAAGCGCCCGAAATCATATTACCTTTTCCGGTAGACTTTCCGCAGGAGGGAATAATCATTACAGTTCCGAAAGGTGGAGACAAAAAGAAACTATTGGAACTCTCCGAGAAAAATGTCAATTATTACCGTGAAGAGGCAGAACGAAAAAAGATGCTTCATCTTCAGAAGAAGACTCCTGAAGAAAGAATAGCTGTTCTGACTCAACTTCAAGCTGACCTTCAGTTATCTGAACTGCCTGTTTATATTGAGTGTTTCGATAATTCGAATTTCCACGGCAGCTATCCTGTCTCAGCCATGGTTTGTTTTCGGGACGGCGTGGAAAGCAAAAAAGATTACCGGCATTTTAATGTGAAAACAGTGGAAGGAATCAACGATTTTGCAACGATAAAAGAGGTTGTTTACAGACGCTATAAACGGCTGATGGAAGATAATCAGTCTCTGCCCCAGCTGGTGATTATTGACGGTGGTAAAGGTCAGTTAAGTGCCGCCATGGAAAGTATTGAGGACCTGGGACTGAGGGGCAAATTAACGCTCGTAGGACTCGCCAAAAATGAAGAGGAAATTTTTTTCACCGGCGACCATGAGCCACTCAGGCTGCCTTATGATAGTGTGAGTTTAAAGCTGATTCGGAAAATCCGTGATGAAGTGCATCGTTTTGGCATTAGTTTTCACAGGAACAAAAGAAGTCGCGGAACTTTTAAAAACGAATTGGAAAACATAAAAGGTATCGGAAAACAGACGGCAGATCTGTTATTAAAGACATTTCATTCAGTAAAAAAAATAAAAGCTTCAGCAAATGAAGAACTCATTGGTCTGATAGGTACGTCAAAAACAAAATTATTAAGGGAACATTTCCAGAAACAGGAGAACGAAATGCAGGCAGGGCGGGGTTATAATTAGTTGATTCTAATCAAAAAAAAGGGGCCAGAATGGAAATTCAGCCCCGTTTTTAAAATCCAATATCCTATGAAAAACCGTTGTAAAAATAATAAAACAATTTTATTAAACAAGAACCCTTATGGGTATTTTGAAAATAATTATCAACAGTTTAGCTATCAAAATGTTATGAGTTATCGTAAAAATACGTTCATTCCAGTTATGGGAAAAAGCTAAAAGCCTTAAAGCCTAAAGCCTAAAGCCTAAAACTTAAAAACAAATTATTATAAACGAGAAAGACCATCATGTTTTCAATATGATGGTCTTTCTCTATTAAACTTTGTTTTATTCAGTTTTAGGCTTTAGGCTTTAAGCTTTCGGCTTAGTAAGACCAGAGATCCTGTTCGTAATTGAAGATTTTTTCTTTGATATCATCGCCTTCCAGGAGACCTAATATAGGATCCTTGATATATTGCGCGATAAAATTATCACCAGGATTGTCAATAGTAGATTTAACGATCCTGCTGGAGAACATACGGCTTTCAAACAACTCTTCCCAGCTCATACGGGCTCCAAAATTCTTACCATTATAGGCTTCATACTTAGCCAGGAAAGGTCTCAGATCAGGATAATAGACCCAGAAAATAGGCAGTACGGCCCTGAAAGATCCATCAGCGTTGTAAATAGTTTTTTCAGGTGCGATACCCAGAATTCGTACGTACATTCTGGAAGATTCCTTATCAAATACCCACTCTTCCTTGATCTCATATCTTTCCACCTGATCAGGATTGAATTCCTGAACTATCGTTGTATCCTTGGTTATTCCTTTTGAACCATCAGGGTCAACAGTCATATCGGGAATCTGAATTGTTTGTGGCTTCCCCACCATACTTTCAGCGATCTGGCGGAAAGTCATCGGTGTCGTGAAACGATCGTCTATAGCAGCGTCAAATGCCGTTACATCACCACTATGGATGAGGTTAAGCAGGATGCTGATGAAACGCTGGTTACCGTTATCTTCAGATGCTTTATAAACAAAAGGAAGATTCATTTTTTCATGAACGTCTACCTCGCGCCATACACGCTGACGGTAAACGGCATCGTCTTCCCTGATATGCTCATAAGCAAGCGGGGTACGATCTTTTACCAGGTTCAGTTCAATTGATGCGTCATTACGAAGCGATTTACGAGGTGTATCCAGTTTGATATCCGCAACGAATTCCTGTACGGGCTTTGCCGTGGTATCTTTTGGAGGCACGACGGCCACAGCACTATTCTTACTGGTATTTGTTTTCTTTTTCGTCGTAGACCGCTTGGCCTTCTTCCTGTGGGCAGGAGCCTGGGCCTGCACGGTACCAACCGCCAGGGCAATCACTGCTGCGAGGAAGGACAATTTGATGAATCGGGTCTTCATGATCTAAATATTTATCGTATCAATTACTAAAACAGGTCCGCCACTAATCGTGGCGGATCATAAATTATTTCAAACTAAACACCATCGGTGCGATTTGTCGTTCTTTGCCATCCGGCCCAACCACACGAATCTCATCGAAGAAAATGTGCGTTCCGGGAGTTGACCTGCTTACAATACCTGCAGCATTTCCAGACCACCTGTTACCATTGTTGCTGGCTTCAGTATATCCTGATATCCCGCCACCCTCTGCGCCAAGTTTGTAGCTAACCACTTTGAAAGGAGCTTCGAAATCAGAATCTTCCAAACGTGCAATCAAGCCACCAATTGCTTTAAATTCTGCAGATGAAATTCCACCACCTTTTTTGGACCCGATGAAACCAGCAGGTAAAGGCAGGTTCTTTACGCGGATTGGGAATTCAAAAGGTTTACCTCCTGCATTCACTACGATCTTGGACATACCAGGCGTAGTAGCACGGGCGATATAATGGTCACCCTGTGTTTTGCTAATTGAAGCACCTGGGCTTTCAAAGCTTATATGAACTTTTTCTGCACCAACACTACCACCGGAAATGGTCATAGGGTTGTCAACACCGATATACACCACATTCATTTTTTCCAGGAAGATAGAAGCTCCAGAAGGCATACCCACGGTGTATTTAATTACTTTAGGAATCGTAGCAGTTGTTCCGTCAGGTTTGGTATAAGAAATATTTACTGTAATGTTATGCTCACCTGTACCGGAAACTTTTGTTTTAAAATCAGCCACACCATCAGCGTTCAAAGTCTGATGTGTTCCTTCGATTGTAATATCTGGTTTTGCAGCTGCACTGAATGCTCCGATACCTGCCTGAATTTCCAATTCATCACCGGGCATCAGGTAAGTGGCATTCGTTCCTGCAAACGCTTCAAACTGGTTGTAAACCACTTTTACAGAACCTATTTGTTTGAAACAATAATCTACCATCTGTGATTCAGAATTCTTTACGTCGTTCTGGAATTTACTCAGGATGGTGATCGCCGCAATGGTTGGCGTCATGTGAAAATAATTGGTTACCCAGTCTTTCACAACGTCTGCTGAAGGGGCTGCGCCTGTTTGTGATACAGGAACAGTAAGATCCAAAGGAAGCTGTTTTTCAAAATCAGCCTGCGCTTTAGCAACTTCTTTCTGCAGGATTGGATTCTTTGCGATATCAGGAGCATTCGGATCCAATACAGCAATCATCTGCTTCTTATATTCTGCGAGAGAATCATATAAAATTTTCCCTTTGCCATCCTTATCAAAAACACGGGTAGCCGCATCGAGGTTGGCATCGTTAAATTTTTCTTTACCGTCTTTATCTATCTCAAACTGTGATTCCAGTTTAAGCAGGTGTTTCATCCCGTCGATGGTATTATACATCGCTAAAGAAATGCTCTGTAGCTGCTTTGCCTTGGGAGCCCAGATTTGAGCATTCTCTTTAGTTTGAGGATCATTCAGCGCTTTTTCAAAGCCACTGTAGGTAAGATTATTCTTTTCAGTAACCACATCATTCGATGTTGTTATACTGTGATTTACTGTTTTGAAGGCATTCAGAATCTCAGCCGATACATTCAGTGCCAGCAATGCTGTCAGCACCAAATACATCATGTTGATCATCTTCTGCCTGGGCTCTTTAGGTAAGGACATGAGCGGGAGAATTTAATGTGTTAACAAAGGTTTTTCAGGTTATTAGTCCCGATAATTAAATATTGGATTACTGTCTACCTTGCATTGCGCTCAGCATATTACCATATACATGGTTCAGGTTACCAAGGTTCTTTGCAAGTAAAGCAACCTGTTCCTGTGTTTTCTTCGCATCAGCGACACTACCGACCATGGCTTCAGATGCCTGAGCCAGGTTAGAGTAGAAGCCGTTCATTGCCTTCAAATGGTTATTGCTATCCTGCAGTTCCAGCTCATATAATGTATTCAATGATCCGAGATTCTTGGTCAATACCTGAACCTGGCCATGGAACTGTTTAGTGCTTTCTGCTGCATTATTGAAATGACCTAATGTGGTGGTTGCACCATGGTAAGCATTCTTCATGGAATCCAGTGCGACAACTGCTTCTTTTGTTTTATTTGTATAGTCAGTGGTTGCAGCAAGCGCGCCTGATACATCACTGATTTTTTCTACTGTAGAACCGAATTTTTTGAAACCATCACTCAAACGGGCAAGGTTTGTCGGTGTGATGTCAGCTTCCTGCATCAGTTTATCCATTTGTTGCAGTGCAGGATTACCTGAACCAGCACCTGCCAGTTTAGGAAGCGCTTCTGCCAGTGCATGCATTTCACCACCTGGAGGCGGTAAGAAAGCGTATACTAAGAATATCAATGCTTCTGTAAGAAGTCCTGCTGTAAGGAAGAAATCTGCCAACCGTTGGTGGGTGATTTTCTGCCATGCACCAAAGATTACAACGGCTGCACCGACGCAGACGATGATGTTTACAAGCTTTTCGGTAGATTTTGAAACTCCGGCTGACATAATTTTAAATTTTAGTTTTTAATAGGTGTTGTAAGGGTCTCGGAAAAAATTTCCGGATGACTTTGTCGAATCAAAACGTTGTTTGTTTTAAAAAATTTTGTTTCTATTGATAAATATCAATTATCTCCTGGCAATGGATGCTGGTAAGTCGATCACACAACGGAAACCTATGTATGATTTGGCGGTATCCTGGTACTCGTACGTTCTTGTACTTGTTTGCAGGAAGTAACCTACATCTTTCCAGCTTCCACCACGAATCACTTTACGTTTCATACGCGGAGGATCTGAATCCTTTGCATTGTAACGGATGTCCGGGTTCATATCATGCTGGAAGTTATAAGCACCTTCATAATAGACCGAAGATGTCCACTCTGCCACATTACCTGCCATGCAATACAGACCGAAATCGTTTGGCCAGTAAGCGTCGGCACGGGCTGTGTAGAATGCACCGTCTTCAGGATAGTTACCACGGCCTGGTTTAAAGTTAGCCAGCAAACATCCTTTCTTGTTTCTCAGGTAATAGTTACCCCACGGAAACATAGATTGTGAACGTCCGCCACGGGCAGCATATTCCCACTCTGCTTCAGTTGGTAAACGGAAAGGGCTTTCGTTTGCTTTGTTTGTCTTATCGAGGTATGAATTCAAATATTGTGTTCTCCATTCGCAGAATGCAGTCGCCTGATTCCAGTTAACACCTACTACAGGATAATTTCCGAATGCAGGATGGGAGAAATATCTTTTGGTCATTGGTTCGTTGTAGGAATATGAAAAATCACGTACCCAAACCAGTGTGTCGGGATAGATCGGGATATCCTTCTTAACAATAAACTCAGAGCGGGCTTTGCCTTCATTGATCTTTTGAGCAGCACGTTTTAAGTCGAAAGTTTCAGAATGATAGATCATTTTACGCGGATCCAGTTCCTTTTTACCAAAAATCCGGTTTTCAGGAGTCAGGATCAACTGATCAATTTTTTCAGTTGTTGCTTTATCACCCCATTTTATTGTTTGAGCTTTTTTCCAGTCGATAGTGAATTTGCCATCCACTTCCTTGCCATATTGCATAAGGGTAGCAGCGATTGAGTCACGTACCCATGTTACAAACTGGCGGTATTCATTGTTGGTAATTTCAGTAGCATCCATCCAGAATCCCTGTATGGATACCTGCTTATTACGGGCTGTATAGGCGTAATTGACATCCTCATCACTCGGACCCATATGAAAGGTTCCTGGCGGGATATATACCATTCCCGGAGGTTTACTCATATTATACTTGCTGGCTGGGGCAACACCGTGCAATTGACCGTCGTCTGGAAGTCCTTTGCCGGATTTGCCAGATTTACAACCTGTTACGGCGAGGGCCGCGGCAACGGTAATCAGAATGGACAGGTTTTTCATTTTCATTTTTATTAAAGGGTATTGGACAAAAATAATCTTTTGGAAATACTTCCTATGAATATCTTCCATCGCAAGTATAAAATTTATTTTTTACAAGTCAAAGTTTTGCCAATAGTTTAATTAACGGCGGAAAGGTCCGCCTTATTGTAGTTTCTGCCCGTTTCGACGGGTTTTTTAAGAGTTTTTTATGAGGACGTTAAGCTCAGCGACTTCTTTTACAGGCTGTTGGCAGGAATAATCCCTGCAAAGAAAAAACTGCGACTGTCCCATAACGGGTTTATTTCTCAAAAGCGGAAGGTTAAAATAGGTAACGGAGGTTAGTTGAAAAACTCGATTTGGTACTCCTAATCTCAAAAATTCATGGTGCTTTTCTTCTGAATAAGTACCCGCCAAAACGACTTCATATAGTTGATACGTTAAGGCATTTAGCAGAGTTGCCCATACACCAAAAGAACCCGGATAACGCAAAACCAACTCTTTCAACCCGGCCATATTCCGTGATGCTCTTTGTTTCCAATCTTGCAAATCAAATGCCGTCCCCAGATATAACAAATTTGAAGCCATTACCGAATTTCCTGAAGCTGTCGCCCCGTCATATACCTCTCTTTTTCTTACGATCACATCGTCCTGTTCCTTATGTGTGTAATAAAAATATCCGGTTCCTCCCTCGCTGAAATTCTCTATAACCCAATCTGACAGCTCTTTTGCGCGGGTCAGGTAGGAGACATCACCCGTCACTTCCTGGAGCTGTATGTATGCTTCTATCAAAAAGGCATAGTCATCAAGAAAAGCAGGAATTGTTGCTTTCCCTTCACTCCCATACTCCCATACTCCCATACTCCCATGCTCTTCTTTATAGTTATGATAAAAATAATAAATGCCATGGCCCTTCATTTTTTTTTCCAGAAAAGACATAGTACTTACGGCCAGGTTCCTGTATTTTTTTTCACCAAATGCTGAAAAAGCCTTGCAGCATGCAGTGATCATGAGGGCATTCCAGCCTGACAGAATTTTATTGTCCAAAGCTGGACGGATCCGCTTATTTCTTGCTTCCAGTAATTCCTTCTTCCATTCCCGTTCCTTTGTTTCAGAAACCGGCAGTTGCGGGTTTTTTATTCGCAAGATATTTTTGCCTTCCCAGTTGCCCTTTTCGCTAACATCATAATAAGAACAGAACGCCTCCGAATCATCACTCAGCAGTTCTAATATTTCATTTTTTATCCATATATAATATTTACCTTCCTCTCCTTCGGAATCCGCATCCAGTGCTGAATAGAATCCTCCTGATTCAGACATGAGCTCCCGCTCAACGAATTCTATCGTCTCCCTGGCCGCTTTCCTATAATGTGTTTTTCCGGTAACCTGAAATGCCTCACTCATCGCAATTACCAAAAGTGCATTATCATATAACATTTTCTCGAAATGCGGTGCAAGCCATTGGGAATCTGTGGAATACCTGGCGAAACCACCACCAAGCTGGTCATAGATTCCACCATAAATCATTCTGTCGAGTGAAAGGCAGGCATGATCAAGTGCTTCCTGCGATCTCGTATAAAAATAATATTGTAAAAGAAATCGTATCGAAAAGGTTTGGGGAAACTTAGGAGCCTGACCAAAACCACCATCCAGCCGGTCGGCCGTTTTCATCAATTGATCATATATCGTCTTTATATCTTCTTTTATAAAAGGTTGCGGTCCATTCTGAACAGCTGTACCAAAAACTGAAATGGCGATGTGATTAGTCAGGTTCTCGGCCTGTTCTTCAATTTCTCTGCGTTTTTCTGTAAAGGCTATTGAAATATTCTGCAAAACTGATTTCCAGGAAGGCCGGTTATGAAGATTTACGGGAGGGTAATATGTACCTCCATAAAATGGTTTACCCTCTGGCGTCAAAAACACATTGAGCGGCCATCCTCCGTTACCAGCAATGGCCTGCACTGCATCCATATAAATCTGATCCAGATCAGGCCTCTCTTCACGATCAATTTTAATATTGACAAAATTCTTGTTCATGATCGCCGCTGTCTCAGGATCTTCAAAACTTTCTCTTTCCATAACATGACACCAATGACAGGCGGAATAACCAATACTTACGAGGATGGGCTTGTCTTCGTCCCTTGCTTTTTTAATCGCCTCATCTCCCCATGGATACCAATCGACGGGATTATGTGCGTGCTGGAGGAGATAAGGACTGGTTTCATTTGCAAGACGGTTAGTAGGCATCTTTTTTGGTGTAATGGGAGTTGGAATGGTAGAAAATGAGGAAATGTGGAGATTCAGTTTAAATGAAAGTGTGAAGTTTATACCAAATACTATTTACCCTGACTCATCAGTTCCGCCACCAATACCCCACTAATTCCCCACTAAACCACCACTAATACACCCACTTATACTACAAATAAAAAAAGCCCGGAGTGTATCCCGGGCTCTTTAATAACGTATTTTTAAAATAATTGTTCTTCCACACTTCCACACTCCCACACTCCCATACTTGTATTAATGCCTCTTCTTTGCAGCAAGGTATTTTTCCAAAGCTGACACCATAGATGGTGCTGCAGGTTCTGGCGCTTTAATTTCCAGAACGAGTCCGGCATCTTCGGCAGCCTTACTGGTATTTGTTCCAAATGCTCCGATCAGCGTTCCGTTTTGTTTGAAATGCGGAAAATTGTCAAATAAGCTTTTTACTCCGCTCGGTGTAAAAAAACAAATGATATCAAACGCATTGGGACTGAACAATTCGCGGATATCATTGCTGATTGTTCTATACATATAAGGGGTAGCAAATTCGCAATGATTGCTCTTGAGCCAGTTTATGATCTCATTGTCCTGCTGATATTCAGATGTAGGATAAAGAAATTTTTCATTTTCCTTATGTTTATTTACTACGTCCAGCATGCTTTTATTAGTGCCGTCAGCACCATAAAATACCTTACGCTTTCCGGTAAAGAATGAATTTTTGGAGATACAATGCCACAGCCTCTGTAATACAGAAGTATTTCGTGTCCTGCGAAATATTAATCTTCATTTCTTCTGCCGTACGGAAAAAATGGTCAATTGCATGCCGGCTGGTAAAAATAACTGCCGAATAACCTCCGATCTCTACTTTTTGGCGCCTGAAATCCTTCGAGGGAATAGCTTCGAGCCTTATAAAGGGCAAAAAAGCCATCTCCACTTCATGCCGCCGGGCAAGTTCAAAATAGGGTGACTTATCAGATTCCGGCCGGGGTTGGGTGATTAAAATCTTTTTAACTGCAATTTCTGACATCTCGGCTATATCCTTTTTATCCCTGTTTTTAATCAATGTATATTAATATTAGAAAAACGCGTTTGCAAAATTAATAAGCTTTTTCCAAATAAGTGACTAACACTTTGTAAATCAATAGCAGAGGGGCTATTTCGAATGCGCAAAGGTATAGAATAAAGTGTAAACCACTGATTTTTATTTCTTTGTGCAATGCTGAATAAGCTGCAATAAATCGATATATGTAAAACAAGCATACCATGATGATTGAGAGGGTTATCCCAACTTCCGTTAAAACTGGCCCTGAAAATGTTATCAACACCAGAAAAGGAAGTAAAAAAGTACCTATGATCTTATTGGTCATAAATACTACAAACAGATAAATATCCACTGCCCGGTTTAGGTTAAAAATCCATCCGACGATCTTAAGTATCAAAAATTTTAGCAGATACAAAAGGGCAAGTATAGCTGCGCAATATTCAAAATGAACCCAAAAGCGGTCCGGATGATCCTGATTGATAAAAACGCATTAAGAAGGCACCGTACAAACCACCTGAAAAAACGAAGAGGATGTTCAGTAAAAGAGAAGGAAAAGGAGATTGTAATACCTGTTCGCGGAGTTGCTGCTGGCGCATAGACGCCCTGAAAAATAAAGTCAGAAGATTTGCCAGGTATTTGGCGAAAAATAATTTGACGATGGCAAAATAAAATAACATCCCAACCAGAAAATAAAACATCCCGTCAAAAGATTCTGGTTCGTATAATTCGGAGCGTATATGGATGGGCCTGCCAAGAAAATTAAAATATACCTGTGCCTGCAAAAGATTCATCCAGCTCAGTGGTAAATTGCTGAAATCCATCGGCTTTCGTTCACTGAAACGAATTGAATCTGTATGGTAAACAATATTACTGTCAACGGACAATTTTACTTGTCTTCTGTATAACAGGCTTTTTTGTTAAACTATCGACTGGTGTTGGTTTTATTGAAACAGTGTCCACCTGCCGGCTGGTATCGGAGGTCGATTGTGCCCTGACCAGGCCTGTCTGAAAAAGAATAAAGATGAAAAACGCAGTTAGTTTTGCCAAGGGATCGATGTTGACGTTTTCCCGACTAAGCCATAGCCCTGTCAGGCAAAGCAGTTAAAGGTTGCAAAGATTTATGATTCGAAGCATATCTATTAAAAAAAGTTTACATACCCAATATGAATCTTAGCCTGTCTGAATTCAAAAGGGTTGGCTGCCTTGCTTTCCTATTGCATAGGACATATTGAAAATCCCAGCCTTAGTTTCAAATGCCAGCCCAAGTCCGACTCCCAGATAAAGACTATTCATGGCATATCCCGGTACATCATTTTTTGCCCAGCCGCCGTCAATAAAACTAAATAGAAAAGAATTCATGCCAATCAGATAACGATACTCAAGGCTTGTTACTGTATATTCCGAAGCCAGGATACTTTCTTCATCAAATCCTCTTAACAACCTGTAACCCCCTATCTGATATAATTCGTTTCGGAATATTTTCGGACTCTGATACCACGCCGCATTTAATGCAAAGCGAATTGTGGAAGCATGACTCAGCTGAAAATAATGTGCACCCGCAAAATTCAGGCGGAACTGATAAGTTGAAGTTTTTACCGTATCATAGAGTGAGTTGAAGTCAAATGAAGGATCATTATTATCTGTAAGTTTTGTTATCTCACTATTCTTTTTTCAGTCTTTTGGTTCCCGCGGATCCGATAAAATAAATTTCATTACCCCGTATTGCATTATATCTGTAGTTGGTATTATTAAAATCGAATGAAGCTCCAAGACTTAATGAACTTACGTCCGCAACTTCAGGTAATTGTTTAGTTGAAATGATCGTGGCTGTATCGATGGTTAAGACTGTGCATCCCGTAGATTCAATAAAAACAGTTCCTTTCTTGTTCGTCGACGCACTGAACTGCACACCCAGCAATCCGTCTGTGTTGATATAGGAAGAGTCTTTTTTGTACAAAGAAAAAGCGAGATTTACACCATAGGGCGAATGAAAAATATATGGTTCCTGGAAATTCACATTAAGACGTGGCGACTGTTGCTGTAACTGCTGCCAGTCAAGTCCAAGACTTTCTCCATTTCCAAATGGATTCCTAAGCACCACCGTAGCCTCTCCTGTAACCAGTAGTTTACCGCTTTGAAGCTGATCATTGTTGGGTAATAATCCAACAAGTACATCTATCTGGCTGCTCTTTTTCGGTTTCAGATATAAAGTTAATATTGAGCCTGTACCAAGCATGTTAACACTCCATTGTCGTTCTTCCTGAACAAAAGGCAGTTCCAATATGCGCCGGCTAATCATCAATAATTTGTCTTTCCTGTAAATACTTCCTTCAGGTATACCCAGGTACCTCTCCATGAATTCAACAGAAATTTTTGCTGTGCCTATTATACGGATACTGTCAATTTTATACAAAGGTCCTTTTTCAATATTAAGTACAGCATTGATCGCACCTTGTTCTATAGAAACACTATCCAGAGAAATTTTTGCAAAAGGATATCCGTTATTTTCAAGATAATTGAGCAATTCCAATTCTTCTGTCTGAAAATGATCAGGTACAGCGGGTTTACCCAGGAGTTTTTTCGAGTTCCATCCGGCGGCTTCCAGCAGATCAGCATCATTCTTCCTGGTCCTGATCTGCGACCATGTAAAACGTTCTCCGATGTATAGACGCAGAAAAGCCGAGGCCGAATCAAAATGAACACTGTCGATGGAAGCAGAAGTAAATCCTTTGGTTCTCAGAATATCCGTCAGTTTATATATATAATCTGTGCATCCTGCCCTGTCCTTAAATGAATCAGGAATCCCGAGTAAGGGAGCCCTTAATATCGAATCGGGCGAATTGAGTTTTACGTGCAGTGCATATTGGGCATTGACCACTTGATCCGATGCCAGCAACAAAAGGAGGATAAAGCCATATAATCTTAATTTTACCATTCGCTCAGACACATTCGTAATTTCATAAAATTAGCCAATCCTATGGCAGGCATCTATATTCATGTTCCATTTTGTAAAAGGGCCTGCCTTTATTGCAATTTTCATTTCTCCACTAATCTTGCGTTGCAAAACGATTTTACCGTCGCTTTATTGAAAGAGATTGAATTGAGAATACCATATATAGGAATGGAAACCGTTGAAACCATTTATTTTGGCGGCGGCACTCCTTCTCTGTTGCCCACTTCAGCGATACAGAAAATCCTGGATTCAGTTCATAAAAATTTTTCCGTCAGCAGGGATCCTGAAGTCACTTTGGAATCTAATCCGGATGATATGGATCTGTATCGGCTAAAGGAATGGAAAAATGCCGGAATCAACAGACTTAGTATTGGCGTGCAATCCTTTTTTACTGATGATCTTATCTGGATGAACCGGGCCCATGATTCACAGCAGGCCGTTTCGGCCGTCGAAAAGGCAGCAGACGCCGGTTTCGACAATTTCAGCCTGGACCTGATTTATGGTGTACCCGGATCAACTAACGAAAAATGGAATGAAAACCTGCAGAAGGCAATTTCATCTGAATCCCGCTCATATTTCCTGTTATGCTTTAACCGTTGAACCCAAAACGGCACTCTTTAAAATGATTCAGCAAAAAAAAATTAGTGATGTACGGCCTGAGGAACAAGCTGTCCAGTTTCTGGCGGCCATTCAGATTCTAGGGGCTGCTGGTTTTGAACATTATGAAATTTCAAGTTTTGCCAAACCCGGAAAAAGGAGCCGTCATAACAGCGCCTACTGGCAATCAAAAAAATATCTGGGCCTCGGACCTGCGGCCCATTCATTTGACGGCTCAGGCCGTCAATGGAATATTTCAAACAATGCACTCTATATTAGCTCCCTGATGGCAGGTCAATTGAACATGGAATCAGAGAATTTGTTACCCAGAGATTTGTTAAACGAATATATTATGACATCCCTGCGCACGATAGAAGGCCTTGATCTGCAAAAAGTTTCAGATCAGTTTGGTGATGAAAAATGCCTTTCACTGGAAAATAGTGCTAAAAAATACATTGAATCCAAAAAAATAGAACGTAAAAAAGAGAAACTGGTACTTACAAACAGTGGAAAACTTTTCGCAGACGGTATTGCAGCGTCTTTATTTTTCGATTAATAGAGGTTTATCGAGTTATGGGTTATGGGTTGAGCGTTAGGCGTTAGGTGCTGAGCTTTTGGCGTGAGCTGTTTCATCTTTTTGTTGGTCAAGAAAACGTTCTTTCAGGTATTTCAGCAGTTGGGCTGCCGAAAGAATAGCAACCATCACCAAGATGGCTGTAAATCCAAAACCCTGATAAGAAAGCGGTGTCATATTATATTAGTCGTTAAAAAATCAGACCAGTAAACTTTCTATTTGTTTAAAAGCTTCCCGAACATTAACATTTTCCCAAAGGATCTTATAAATCGTATCTGCAATGGGCATATCTGCGTTAAATTGTTTGTTAATCCTGTAAAGGCATTGGCTCCCATTATAACCCTCTGCAACCATATTCAGTTCCAGTTTTGCTGAATTGACCGAATATCCCTTTCCTATCATATTCCCAAATGTCCGGTTCCTGCTAAATAATGAATAACAGGTTACCAGCAAGTCTCCCAGGTATACGGAGGCAGCATAATTCGCCGTCTTTTTCTCATGTACGGATGCAACTGACTCATGGATGCCTACTTCCATATGACGTGATTCCGGCCTTGCGTAGAAAACCAGCCATTTCATCAGCGCAGTTGGCGATGAGCACGCTGAGAAAATTGTCCCCATATTCAAGTCCATGGGCAATACCGGCACCAAGTGCATATATATTTTTCAAAACCGCCGCATACTGGACACCATAAATATCATTGTTAGTAATGGTGTTCAGATAGTCCGTTGCAAAATAAGACGCCAGTTCCAGGGTGGATGTTTCAGAAAGACCTGAAAAAGTCAGATAAGATAATTTTTCAGCTGCTATTTCTTCAGCATGACAGGGGCCCATAACCGTAAAATATCCCTCTGGCTTAAATTGAAACTCGCTGGTTCAGATAGTCATTGAGCAATAAATTTTTACCCGGAAGAATTCCTTTTACTGCAGAAAGAACTTGTTTTCCCTCAAAGATTTCGTTGGGAAGTGGCTCAAAAATCTGCTCGATATAAGCCGATGGGACCGCTACAATAAGATAACTCGGAATCACGGATCAGCTTTTCGAGATCGTTGGTCAGGTTAAGCCGGCTGGTGTCAAAATATACCGAACTGAGGTATTGAGGATTATGTCCCTTTTTCCTGATATGTTCTATAATCCCGGGGTTCCTTATCCACCAGTTCAGCGATTGTTGATTGTCGGTCAGGATTTTGACAAGAGCAGTTCCCCAGCTTCCGCTTCCAATGATTCCAAATCGCATTGAATCCTGCATTTCGTTTAATAAAACCCTGATTCCGGATCATTTCTTCGTTTCGAATAATTTGTCTTTGTCTACCACTGTAACCTTGGTACCATTATTCAATATTTTGCTTACAGTGCCATATGGGCCGGTAACGACCTGATCCCCCAGTTTAAGACCGTTTACAATTTCAATATTATTTACATCCTGAATATCTGTCTTTACGTTAACCTGTTTAACCGTATTATCAGGCTGCAAAAGAAAAACAACTTCGTCCAGGTCTCCCGTTGAAGCTACCTCTTTGACATCCCCGTTATTATCTTCAACAGGTTTTTTATCTTTTGCTGCAGCCTGACCGCCTAGCTGTTTTTTCCCTGGTAGTTACCGCATTGATCGGCACAGATAAAACATCTTTATGCGTCTTTGTTTGAATATCTGCACTGGCTGTCATACCCGGACGAAATACAAGACCCTTCGGTCTTTTGTTTTCTGTCAGATCTTTATAAGTGGCAGGATCAAGTCGAATATGAACTTTGTAATTTGTTACGTCATTGGTTGTACTACTCGAAGTTGTTGCAGTTGACACAATGCTGCTGGCAATCTGCGTAACCATACCTTTGAATTTACGTCCGTTGTAAGCATCTACCTCAATGATTGCAGAATCACCAAGATGTACTTTAGTGATATCGTTTTCACCCACATCAACAACCGCTTCAATTTTACTCATATCTGCAACCCGCATGATTTCTGTGCCTGCTGCAAATTGATTACCTGCAACGCGTTCACCTTTTTTTACACTGAGGAGTGAAACCACACCGTTTAACGGAGAAGTAATGGTAGTCTTTTCAACATTTGCAGCCTGAATAGCGAGATTTGCTTTTGCACTTGAAACAGCTGCAATATTACTTTGAACATTTTGTAATGCTGCATTATAATTTGCCTGTGCTGTTCTAAAACTGGTTGTGGCTGTTTCAAATTCTGAAAGAGAAATAACTTTTTGAGAAAGCAGTGTTTTCTGTCGGTCATACTGTGCCTGAGCCGCATCCATAGTCGCTTTCAAACCAGGTAACTGGGCTTTCGCATTATCTACCATGGCGTCTTGCTGATTGACCTGGGCAGCTGCCTGGTTTAGTTGATTAGTATAAATATCAGCAAATATCTTTGCAAGTACCTGACCCTTTTTTACACTATCGCCTTCTTCAACATTTAACTCAACGATCTCACCGGAAATATCCGAGCTCAATTTGACTTCTGTTTCGGGATAAATTTTACCACTGGCTGTAACAGTTTCAATAATAGTGTGCTTGCCGGCTTTTTCCACAGACACTTTAATTCCTTCTTCCTTACCTATGATGCCATTCTTTTTTAAAATAACAAAAATGAGTATGATGACCAAAAGACTTACAATAATCCAAATCAGCTTCTTATTCATACGAAGGTTGTTGTAGAGGTGTTTTTATAATTTAATGCCGAGCCCTTTATAATATTCCAGCACTTTCATACGGAATACATAATCATATTGGGCAATAAGTACATTTATCCGGGCTGTAAATAAGTTATTCTGATTCGTTAAATAATCAATCGTATTCAGCATACCGATGTTATATCTTTTGGTTGCGAGGTCGAATGATTTTTCAGCAACGAACAACAGCTTTTTTATTCGCCTCATATTTCTGCATGGAAGCTACAGCATTATAATAGGCCTGGTAAATGTTCTGCTTCAAGGTCAGCAGATCGTTTTCTTTCGTAAGCTTGGCCGAAGCAACATTCAATTGTGCTTTTTTATAATTTGTCCTTTGACTGTTCCCGTTGAAAATTGGAATATTCAATTGAAGTCCAACCTGCTGTCCAAAGTTATTGCTCAGCTGATCTCCGTATCCCTGGAAAGCCTTCCAAAAAGGCTGGCTGCTGTAAACAGGATTCACGTTGGTAAAATAAACCGGATATTGTTCACTAGGCACCAGATTTGAATTTAAAGCATAAGAACCAGGTGATTGTGCGCTGTAAGTTTGATAATCTACATGCCGCAGGTCATTAAAAAAATTATCCAGCAATGCATCCATAAGCAGTAAGGGTTGGATATAATCTTCCCCGGTTATAATCCACATACTTTTCTGCAGAAGTGATACGCAGATCGTTCATTTTCTGCTGGGGAAAAGAATTGACGGCTAATAGAATAAACAATATCCGGTTGTAGCTCTGAAATGGGTTCCACCGGAATTGTTTCGACCGGAGGAGTATCCAGATCAAATGATGCAGCGGCATCCAGATTTAATATCGCTTTCAATTGGAGGTTGTCAATATCATATGTCTCCTGTGCAGTAATAACGGAAGCTGTATCAGTAGCAAACTGTACTTCCAGTTCAGCTGCATTCAATTCAGGTACCGATCCGGCATCGACAAGCCTGCGGGTATTTTCAAGCTGCTGAGAAGTTAACTGGAGTTTGGTATTTGCCAGTGTTACCTGTTCCTTCGCCAACAGGGCTGAAAGATAAGCCGGCTGCAACATTTAACGTGACATCATTTTTAATTTTGTCGATATTTACAACTTGTGCATCGTAACTAAATTTATTCGATTCTACCGCCCGACGCAAAGCAAACCAGTTGAAAAGTGTAATACCTACATTCAGCTGGTAAAATTGTGAAAGCCCTTCAGTATTTGTATAAATATTGGTCGACTGGTTAATAGATCGACCGAAATTTAAACCAAGTCCGGTGTTTCCGGTAGCAGATCCATACTGCGTCCATTTTGACTGATCCAGTAGTCAGTTTGGAAGTACGGGAATCAATATCAGCCTGTTTTATGGAAATATTATTGGCCAGCGCATAATTAACGCAACGGGTTAAATCCCATTTGTCCTGGGCGGCGAGGTTCAAAACAGAGAATAGGGCGGATAAGAATAAGGTTAGTATTTTGGTCGTTCTCATGAAACAAATTTATAGAGGGCCTTCTCCCGCCCCCTTTATGTTAGGGAGGGTCAGTCAGAAGTATTGCAAAATAAAGAAACCATTCCCATTCCCAATCAAAAAAAAGCCTAAAGTGACGTTAGAATGATGAACGGAAAGCCTGATCAAGATCTCCGATCAGGTACTGTGCAGATTCCAAACCGACGTATAACCTCAGCATCCGGTGTTCCTTATTCTTCGCATCAAAATCGGTGTCTTCCAGGCTGGCACAGCGGGGCAAAATTAAGGATTCATGACCACCCCAGCTAACGGCCATCATTATATGTTTGAGGTTTTCACAAAAATCAACTATTTCCTTTCTTGTTTCTGCTTTTATAAAAAAACTTATGAGTCCGCATGCGCCTTTCATCTGTTTTTTTGCGATTTGATATTGGGGAAATGATTCGTCGAGTGGAAATAAAACAGATTCTATCAGCGGATGATTCTTTAAATACTGAAGAACCTCTTTCGTGGAGGTAGTAATTTGACCCAATCGTATGTCAAGAGTTCGTAATCCCCTGATAAGCAGCCAGGCATTAAAGGGCTGGATACCACTTCCGACTGCCATGTATTCACAGTCGAAGATTTTTTTCATCAGCTGCCGGGAGCCAGTCAGTATGCCGCCCAGTGTATCACTATGTCCGCCTACATATTTTGTAGCTGTTTGCATACACATATCAATACCCATCGGGATAGGTTTCTGGTATATTGGAGTACAATAAGAGTTATCAATAAGTGTAATGAGTCTATTCTTTTTGGCAAATTCCACGACTTTTTCGATATCCTGAACCGCAAAATTCCAGGAGTTTGGGCTTTCCAGATAGACGAACCGGCTGTTGGCCTTTAACGCATGTTCAAATTGTTCGATCGCGGTTCCGTCTATATAAGTCGTTTCTACTCCGAACCTGGAAAATATCAGATCAAACATCCGCTTAACCCAACTGTATGGATTTTTCACTGAAATAATATGATCTCCTTTTTTTACATTGGCTAATACCGCCGCAAATATTGCTGCAGCGCCACTATTAAAAACCAGGCAATCCTCTGCTTCATCCAGAGCAGCCAGTTTCTTTCTTAAAATGTCAACTGTAGGATTCAAACCCCGGCTATACAGATAGCCTGAATATTCATCTGCAAACAATTTTTTCAGATCATCAACCTTATTGACGCGAAAGTTACTGGTCTGAATTATGGGGGGTGCGACGGCATTATAGTAATTGGAACGATCTTCACCCAACTCATTCAAAATATAAGAAAGGTCCGTTTCGGAAGTCATGATTAGATATATATAATTTGAAAATAATCATTCCCCCGGTAACTGTGATTTTTAGTTATGTTTATTTATTCCACCATTCTGAATAATCGGGATCTTCATCCAATAATCTTTCATGTGTTCCGGTGATGGCCGGTTTTCCCTGTTTTAAAAAAATTATGGAATCACAATATTTAGCTGCTCTTAACCGATGGGTAATTATTATAATCGTCTTTTTCTTTTCATAAAACCATTTTAAAGTTTCCTGCACTTTCTCTTCACTTTCAGGATCAAGGCCTGAAGTAGCTTCATCTAAAATTAAGATAGCCGGGTTTCTGTAAAGGGCCCTCGCAATACCCAGACGCTGTTTCTGACCACCCGAAAGATTCGTTCCATGCTCCCTGATTATTGTTTGATATCTGGCAGGAAGGCTGTTAATAAATTCATGTAAACCCAAAAGGTTGCAAATATCAAATATCCGTTCAAGATCTGGTTCTTGTTCACCCAAAACGATATTTGATATGATGGTTCCCTGGAAAAGGTCAGTATGCTGAGGTACCGCTACAATCTGCTGTCTCAAGACTGCTGCGGAAATATATTGAAGACTTGTGTTTCCAATCAGTATATCCCCCCCATTCAGGGGGTAGAATTTTTGCATGAGTGAAAGCAATGTCGATTTCCCGCAACCGCTTTCGCCAATAATAGCTGTCATTTTATTTTGAAAAATTTTAATTTGTAAACCGCTAAAAACAGGAGCACCAGGGTTATAACTGAATTGAATATTGTTAAAAACCAGGTCCCCTTCCGGGAATCTGTCCAACGTAAGTTTTTCCCCAGCCTCTTTTTCAGTTTCCAGATCAATGATTTCAAAAAGCCGGTCGGCTGCAATCAGGGCATCCTGCATAGGTTTGTTTGCTCCGATCAACGCCTGAACAGGTGTAGTAAAAAATACAGACAGTGAATAAAATGAAAGGAGTTCCCCGGGTGACAGAACCTGGTCAATCACAAGGTAGCTGCCCAACCACAATACTAAAATAGTCAGCAGGCCATTTATCCATTCTGATACATTGGAGAGGACGAGTCCACTACGGCTGCTCGTGAAAATAGTCCGCATGAAGAGAATAAACCTGCTTTCAGTTTTCAAATTAAAATAGGATTCTGCGCCAAAACGACGAATTGTAGCCGCACCCTGAACTGTTTCAACTAACTGGCTTTCTAAAGCCGCACCTGTCTCCATCATTTTTCTTTGCCATTTCGAATTTACTTTGTTGCTGATCAAATATAACAGACCATAAACAGGTATCGATAGAAGCATTATCAACGCGAGTTTCCAACAATAGATAAACATGATTACCAGACTAAAAATCATGGTAAATCCATTCACAATCACATTCAGGGCCACATCATTAATAAATATCCGGATACGCAGAGCATCGTTTATGCGACTTATTATTTCTCCGACACGCATGCTGTCAAAAAACCGCTGCGGCAGTTCCAGCAGATGTTTGTAATAACCAAGGATCAAACAACTATCGATCTGCTGACCCGTTCGCAATGCCATCAGGGATTTGAAATAACCTGTAATTATCTGAAAGCAAAGAAGAATAATCATGATCAGGCTTAGCGTATTCATCAAATGAATATTCGAATCCGGTATTACAAAATCAATAATTTTCTGGACGTAAATCGAAGTAGACAATCCAAGTGCCGTATATACCAGGGCGCCCACGACTGCCTGAAACAGGATGTTCCGATGAGGCATAATCAATTGGCAAAACCTGATTAATATGGATTTTTTTTCAATACCTTTTTGAAAATCACCAGATGGAATTAACAGCAAAACGACTCCGCTCCAGTTCTTTTCAAATTTGTCGAAAGTCTGGAAAACTAATTTCCCAACCGCGGGGTCCATATAATGGATACGTTTCTTTCCGGTTCGGTAAACAACTACAAAATGCTGCAAGCCACTTTCCAAAACCATGTGGAATATTGATGGGACAGGAATTCCTTTTATATCTATGCCGTTTGTTTTTGCTGCTCTCGCCTTAAAATTCAATCGTTCAGCTGCCTCCATTAACCCATACAAACTGGTCCCTGCTTTGCTCGTGCCCGCATATTGCCTAATCCTGCTTACGGGAATATGCAGACCAAAATACGCCGCAACGGATGTAAGGCATGCTGCTCCACAATCCATTACATCACGCTGTTTGATCCGGATTGCTTTCTTCATCAGCTCAGGAATTTTTTGGAATAATAAGGCTGGAAATATCCAGCCGTTCTTCGACTCCACCATAAAGTAATTGCCAGATGGAACGTTTGCAGGTAATGATTCTTGCATGAAAAGTCATTCCATTTTTTAATTCACTGTTGAACCCGTTGGAGAGCTTTAATATCTTGTTTTTGATCAGACACTTCACCCGGAAAGCGGGCTTTTTTTCTACCAGAATAAAATCATCTTCTATGGAGTAAATAATACCTGTTACCTGACCGAAATAGCGATGATCAAATACGTCAAACTGCAAACTGACTATTTGACCCTTTTGAATAAGTCCAATACTTTTGGAGGGAACATAACATTCTCCGATAAAAACTGATGTCGCAGATTTAATTCCTATTTGCTCATCCAATCGCTGAATGACGCCGGTGGCTTGTACGGACAAATCAACATGAATCAGAAAAAGAGAGACAAAACCGGAAATAAATAACACGATTACCAACCAGTATATTATGAATCCTGTTCGTCGGATATCAGGAATCCAAAATAAAGCGGTCTCTTTTAAATCGGCAATCTCTGAAATCATATAAAAATTATAAAAAAAGAGACTTCAATTGAAGTCTCTTAACTTAATTAAAAAGGAATTATGCCAGGGCGGTATTCGCCAGCTTCTGACCCGAGGACTGATTTGAACCGCTGCTGGCAAACAAATTTGTTGTCACCCCAATTCCATATCCGATCCAAAACCAAATAGATTCTCCTGCGTTGATAGACACAGAAGTTTCCATTGGCAATTCCTGTAAACCGGGCATCAATTCGCCATTCCATTTCGTTTTCATTTTGAATAATTTTTAATTGAGCATATGAAGACAGGTATTGAGTTCCGTTAGGTCCGGAAATTCAAATTTTATCTGTACCACATGAGCATTTAATGACTCCTACTCTTCGCAACATGCATGGGTTTCGGAAATCCCATAGGAAGCAAATTAGTATGAAGAAGGTCAGAGAAAAATACCCTTTTGGTGTAATTTTTTTTTTGAGCGGAAAATCTAAAGGCTAATGTTTAAAGCCTTTCGTAAGAAAATATACGAGCGTAAAAAATCCCATTACTGCTAAAGCAGTGAGAGCAGTGCCCGGACTGTTTACAAAAATGCTGATGGCAACAAATGCATATGCAGCAATAAATATAACAGGCAGTAATGGATATAATTTCATCTGATAAAAATCTTTCCCCGGGGGATGCACTTTTTGTTTTCTCAATTTAAAAATAGTTCCCGCTGAAGCTGCCATACCGAAACAATCAAGAAAAAGGGTAAAACTAAGAATTTTATCAAAAGCCTTCATCCAGAATACAATCAGTATGCATGCTATGGCAAAAGCAGTAAGGGAACTTGTCAATACCCCTGTTGAAGTATTTCGTTTTGCATAAATTTTCGGAATTACACCATCCTCAGCCATCGCGCACATAACTCTCGGGTTACTCATCAGCAATACATTAACGTAAGCCAGCACGGATAGAAAAAGTAATATCGAAAGAATTTTCCCTGCGGCATCACCGAATACATGCGCAGCCATTACAGACGCAATTCCTTTTGTGTTCCGAAGGCTTTCTAATCCAATCACGCGGATATAAGCGAAGTTGATGCTCATATACAAAACAATAATAATTGAGATACCCATAAAGATCGCGCGGGGAATATTCCTGCCGGGTAGTGCAACATCTGATCCAAAATTTATAGTCTGCTGGTAACCGCCATAAGTGAAAGAGACCGCAATCAATCCCGCACCAAACCCCTTCAGATATGCCATCCAACCTGGAAATGTAACAGCCGGTATTACAGATGCCTTCCCCGGTATTGTGAAAAACAAAGGTGTTATTAATAATACGATCAGGGAGATCTTGATAATCGTAAGTACATTCTGTGCCCGGGCACTCATTTTAAGTCCCAGCAAATTCACACCATAAAAAACAGCAATAGAAAAAACGGCAATCGCAATTTCCCTCACCTGCGATGTATCCTGGTCTTTGATGCCCGGAAAAAGGATACCGGAAATATATTCAGCCCCTATAAGGGCTACGCCGCCCAGGGATGCCGCATTCGAAATAAGAATAATACAGTTTATAGCAAAAGCAATGGAAGGATGATACCCATAAGAAAAGATTTTGTAATACCCGCCCGTCACGGGAAGACGAGATCCTATTTCAGCATAAGTGAGCGCGCCGCATAAAGCAATCAGTCCACCCGCAATCCAGGTAAAGAAAAACAAAAAATTGTCGGGAACCTCCCGCGCTACATTTACTGGAGTTCGGAAGATTCCCATTCCTATCACCAGACTCACTACAATCATAGTGCAATCAAAAACTCCGAGTTTTTCATTTTTTACCATAGATCCGGTTAAACATACAGCGACTTTGATTAAACAAACTTTCTAGAAGTCAAGATAATGAAATATTCTTCTCTACTTTTGGCTTGTATTAATACCATTGAATGAAATATTGGATATGCGGAATTTTCCTGATGATTTCGGGAATTATCAGAGCGCAGGTCAACACAAAAGTTTCGGATACGGTAGACAGAAAATTGCTGCAGGAAGTAGTCGTTCAGGCTTATGAACAAAACCGCCGGCTGTCAGATGTACCAGTGGCGGTTGGTGTGATTACGAGTGCCGAATGGAACCGCTACAATAAAATGAGTATTGTGCCTGCCATGAACAGTGTTCCTGGTGTGCGTATGGAAGAAAGATCACCAGGCAGCTATAGATTGAGCTTCAGAGGCAGTACCCTTCGTTCACCATTTGGAGTCAGAAATGTAAAAGTTTACATAGACGGTATTCCGTTTACGGACCCCGGGGGTAATACCTATCTGACCCAGCTTGCACCTTTTGATATGTATTCTCTGGAATTGATAAAAGGGCCGGCGGGCAGTCTTTATGGTGCTGCAACCGGAGGAGCACTGCTCATCAAATCAAAGCCAGACACCTGGCTGCCTGGTTTTACAGCTGAATATAGTTATGGTACATTCAATAGTAATAATATAAATGCTCAGGTAAGATTAGGAAATGAAAACGGTGGAAATATCATTAATCTTTCCCATCAGACTTCCGATGGATACCGCGATCACACAAATCTTCGAAGAGATATTGTAACCTGGGAATCCATGCTGAAAAACAATGATCGTCAGACCCTCAGCACTTATGCTTTTTATGGCAGTCTCTATTATCAGACACCTGGTGCACTGACTCTTTCGCAATATAATGCAGATCCCAAACAATCCCGTCAGGCAGTAGGCTCCACTCCATCAGCTGATCAGGCGCAAGCCGCTATATATCAGAAAACTTTTTTAGCTGCCATAGTAAATACATACCGCATCACAGAAAAATTTCAGAATACGACGAATTTTTATGGCGCCTATACCAATTATCTTAATCCCACTTTCAGAAATTATGAATTCCGCAATGAACCACATTTTGGCGGAAGAACTGTTTTTAACTATTCCACTGATTTATTTCATTTGAGTTTTGGTGGCGAAGGACAGAAAGGATTTTTTCAGACACAGGATTATGGCAACACCAATGGAGCACCCGACACCCTGCAAACGAACGACAATATCAATACATGGACCTACACACTTTTTGCTCAGGCAGATGTTTTTTTTGGAAAGGGATGGCAGATTTCCGCAGGGCTCAGCTATAACAATGCATTTATTGGCATAGACCGTATCTCCGTTCCCGGCTTTGTTCCAAGAAATAAACTATTTAGCAATGAACTGGCGCCCAGGATAGCCGTTTCAAAAAAAATCACACCAGATTTATTATTATATGCCAGCATATCAAAAGGATTTTCTCCACCTGCAGTCGCTGAAGTGCTTCCTTCCACCACCAGTATCAATACGGACCTGCAGCCTGAAAATGGAATCAGTTATGAAACAGGCGTTAAAAGCAGTTTCTTCAAAAAGCGATTATACCTTGAAGTGATTGCATTTTATTTTGAACTGGAGAATGCCATCGTAGATCGTAAAGACTCCAGCAACAACGACTATTATGTAAATGCGGGTTCCACTACTCAAAAAGGAATTGAATCACAATTTTCTTACCAGTTGTTGCCGTTAGCCACCGGATTTATTAACAGTGCACGAATATGGGCAGCTTATACGCTGGACAATTTCACTTATGATGATTTTATAAAAGCTACTATCAATTACAATGGCAAACATTTCCCTGGTGTCGCCAATAATACGTTCACAGGCGGTGTGGATATCAATAGCCGGCCAGGCATTTTTCTCCACCTTACTTATTATTATAGCGATAAAATGCCGCTGAATGATGCAAATACAGCTTATGCAGCTGCCTATCAGCTGGTGGGAGGAAGGATAGGTTATTCAACCATGATAAAAAAAATGAACTTTACTGTTTTTACAGGAGCTAATAATGCATTCAATGCAAAATATAGCCTGGGCAATGATATTAATGCGGCCGGAGGCCTGTATTATAATGCTGCTCCCACTGCTAATTATTTCATCGGCCTGAATATCAACTTCAATAAACCCAATGTGAAATAATTTTATTCGGGTTATTCAAACTCTCCTTTACATTTGCACGTCTGGTCCCTGATACGTCAAAAGCGTAAGGGGTTAAAAGGGAAGTCCGGTGAAATACCGGCGCTATCCCCGTAGCTGTGAGTTTCATCCCGCCATTTGCGGGAGCTATTTACACTGCAGCCACTGTCCCGCCTTAAGCGGGATGGGAAGGCAGTAAACAGGAAACAAGCCAGAAGACCTGCCAGTATATTTTTTATCACTGAGCTTTCGGGTGAAAGGCCGGAGATGCGGGCCCTGTTTACAGGTCTTACATTTCTACTTATTTCATTGTTTCGAAAGCTTATTCTTCTTTACAAACCAATTAAAACGAAGAATGAGCATGAAAAAGTTTCTATTCTCCTTATTGATTCTGGCCAGGGCAGTCCAATCTTACGCACAAAATGATTCAGTAAAATTAAAGGGGCTCGACCCAGTTGTAGTAACCGCATCTAAAATCGATATCAAACAATCGCAAACGGGCAAAATTGTTACAGTCCTTGATGCGGAGACCATCAAACAAAATGCGGGGCGCACCCTTCCGGAATTGTTGAACATGCAGACAAGTTTCATGATGGTAGGAACTAATAATACCATGGGAACAAATGTGGAGACTTATTTTCGTGGGGCACCTTCCGGAAATCTTCTGATTGTAATTGATGGAGTGCCCGTATCCGATCCTTCACAGATCAGCAACACATTTGACCTCAATAGTATTCCACTCGAACAGGTTGAGCGGATTGAAATTCTAAAAGGCGGACAATCGACCATCTGGGGTAGCGATGCGGTTGCAGGTGTAGTTCAGATCTTTCTAAAAGAATCCGCTGCTAAACCTTTGGCAGTACACGGTAATTTCAGTTATGGAACATATAATACTTTGCGCACCGGTCTTGATGTGGATGGAAGTCTGAATAAATTTTCATACCGCCTTCAATACAATTATCAGAATAGTAAAGGGTTTTCTTCGGCATATGACAGCACAGGCAGTAAGGGGTTTGACAATGATGGTTTCTCGCAAAATAACCTGGAAGCTGAATTGAAATATTCGTTTTCCAAATATTTATACTTAAAAATTTTGGGCACATTAAGCGACTATCATTTCTCCCTTGATGAAGGTGCATATACAGATGACAAGGATTATTCAGGGGGTAACAAAAATAAGCTCGGCATTCTGAATTTAAATTACCATCGCGGTCAATTGAGCTGGAATACTTTGTTCAGTTATCAGAAGGCCAACAGGAATTTCGCTGATGATAGCCTGGATATTTCAAATCCTTATGCGTATTATTCAAATGGTGGATATAGGGCAGAAAATTTTACTACTGAGTCCTATGTAAATTACAATTTTGAAAAGAATATGCAATTCGTTGGCGGACTCCAGTATATCCATCAGAATACAGATCAGAACTATATCAGCTTGAGCAGTTTTGGCCCTTACACTGAGTCCCTTGGCAGTGATAGCGCACATATCAATCAATTTGCGGCCTATGCTTCTTACCTGATAACAAATTTGTCGGGCTTTGATTTTGAAGCTGGTGTCCGGGTCAATCATCATTCCATTTATGGAAATAATTTCACTTATACAATCAACCCTTCTTACCATATCAATAATTATCTGAAAGTTTTTGCAAACATATCATCTGCGTATAAAATTCCTTCGTTATACCAGTTGTATAGTGAATATGGAAATAAATCATTGAAACCTGAGAGCAGCACTACTTATGAATTGGGTGCACAGGCCGATACAAGGAATGGGTCGATGTTCAGGATAGCAGGTTTTATCAGGAACAGCAAAGACCTTATTATTTTCTATACAGATTCTGTAACTTTTGCTTCGGAATATGTAAACGAGGCTACTCAACATGATTACGGATTTGAGCTGGAAGCTAATATCCGGCTGTGTAAATCACTTTACTGGATAAATAATTTAAGTTATGCTGATGGGCAGGGAACTGATGCCGGAGTCAAAACATATAATTTATATCGCCGCCCGAAATTTATTGTTAATACACGCTTGAACTGGCAGCCTGTTCCTCGGCTCATATTGGCACCCGCTTTCAGGTTTGTGGGAACCCGCCAGCCCGGCCCTTATGATATTGGGCCAAATCCAATGGCTTCTTACTATAATCTTGATTTTTTTAGTTCATATCAGTTGAAAAAGGTCAGACTATTTGCAAATTTCCAAAATTTTACGAACCAGCAATATTTTGATATTTATGGTTATAACAGCAAACGATTTAATATGATGGCCGGCGTTGATCTGAGTTTCTAATTTGATTCGAATATCTTTGAAGCGTAAATCAGGATATAAATATATCATACCATGCAAACAGCGTTTAACCAGTTGCTGACGGTAACTTTTACCCTTTTTGCAGTTATTGATATTGTCGGTTCAATTCCTCTGCTTCTGTCGTTGAAGAAAAAGATGGGGGGGATGAAAGAAATTAAGGCAACTCTCATATCAGGTGGCCTTATGATTTTGTTCTTATATCTCGGAGAACCATTTCTTCATGTACTCGGAGTTGAAACTCATTCCTTTGCTGTCGCAGGATCTATTGTCATATTCATTCTCGGGCTGGAAATGGTATTGGGGATTGAATTTTTCAAAAGTGAAAAAGGAACATCGTCATCGGTGGTGGTTCCGATTGCATTTCCTTTGATTGCCGGATCGGGAACACTCACTACGATTATTTCATTAAAAGCGAATTATGAAGAGAGTATGTTGCTGATTGCTATTCTCATCAATCTGGTGATCGTATTTATAGTATTAAAATCATTAAATCTGATTGAACGTATTTTAGGACCAGGTGGAATGGTTGCGATACGTAAATTTTTTGGCGTAATATTGCTGGCTATTGCGGTAAAAATATTCAGCAGCAATGTACCCGGACTGATTAAATAGGCCTCGTCGTACAATGGATAGTATAAGAGTTTCCGAAGCTCCAGATCCAGGTTCGATTCCTGGCGAGGCCACTTCCACGAAAATTTATTCTTAGTGCATGTCTGTTATTATTGAAACAGAACGATTGACCTTACGACATTGGAAAAAAGAAGACACACTGCCTTTCATTGAAATGTGCGCAGATCGGAAAGTAATGGAATTTTTATCTGAACCGCTTTCACCAGAAGAAACACGTGTAACTGTTAAACGAATCAGAGATCATTTCAATAAGCACAGTTTTGGTTTGTATGCAATAGAACAGACAGAAACAAAAACCTTCATCGGATTCACAGGTTTCATGATTCCCAATTTTGAACATTTTTTTACTCCCTGTGTGGAAATTGGCTGGCGAATAAAAAGCAGCGAATGGAAAAAGGGATATGCAACTGAAGCAGCAAAAGCATGTCTTAAATATGGATTTTCAGAACTGTCGTTTAAGAAAATATATTCCTTTACTTCCGTCCACAATCTGGCCTCACAACGTGTAATGCAAAAAATTGGATTATTGGATAAAGGGAATTTTTATCACCCCATGCTCCCTCTTTATCATTATTTATGCGAACACCGGCTTTATTGTATTGAGAAAGATGAATTTTATTAACATTCTTTTTATGAACACATTTCTGCCAGGCTGCTGTTATTTAGTACATATTTTTTAGCAAACACTTTGATTACCATTCCGGCACGTTTTGGCTTATTCACTTTTATATAGTGAAATCAATTTTCCGATTTATATATGAAAAATGGGGTTACAGTATACCATGCAATGACCGGAAAAAAAACCATGGGTACTGCGAGACCAGGGAACAGCTCGGGAAGTTTAATGTTTAATGGAAGTGTAATTGAAATCGGGACCATTACGGCAGCAAAGGAGATAGCAGAAAATAAAAAATTGAAAATGATTTCTCCTCTCCTTTTAAGCCATTTGATCAGGCTATAATTTGTCAGAACAGCCGCCATACAAATAAGCAAATTAAGTCCTACGATTCTTTGCAGATCCAGCACTTTCGAGAAATCTGTTTCAGTTGCAAAAAAATAAATTCGCCTATAAATGATGGCGGCCATAGCCGATAGTATACTAGCGACCAAACCATGAAAAAAAATTCTTTTAAACATGCCTGTTTATTTTGTAACGGGCACTGAAATATCCACTTTGAAAGAACTTGCGCCATGATTGGGTTCCGCTGTATTCACATTATAATCCAGACGGTTTACAGTAAAAGATCCTTTAAAAGTATTGTCCTGAAATGTAAAAGGAATGGTTACTTCTTTCTGTACACCATGCATCATCAGCATACCTTTCGTTTCATATCCATCAGTTGTTTTTGTGATAGCCGAAGAAGTAAACTGGATAGTGGGATACTTATCTGCGTCAAACCATTTTTCGCTTTTAGCGTGTGTATTCTTCATGCCGTTTCCTGTATTTATGGAGGTTACATCTATAGTGGCATCGAATTTTGAATTAGCAAGATCATTGGGATCAAAACTTATAATGCCCTTCATTCCTCCGAACTGACCTGAAGGGTCACCCCCGTCAAATTTGACAAACGAGGAATCCGATATTTTCCAGTCCTGTGTTTTTAGGGCTGTAAAAGCTGAACCAATGATAAGCGCCATGGTTATAAAAGGATAAATGGCTTTTTTCATAATTTTTGTTTTTACTTTAAAATTTTTAATGGATCTAAAAATATTACACTATTAGTTTCCTCTAAAAAAATTGAGGCAAAAAAGGTAAATGTTGAGACGAAACGTGACTTTCAGGTAAACAATGCGTTGTTTTATCGAAAAGTGCGATTCTTAATTGATAACGAATAAGAGCTGAGATCAGAGCACTTAAATAATTAATTCGAAATTGCAATAAAACAGGTTGCAATTATATAATAATATTCAAATCACAAACATGAAACTGGCATTAATCGGAGCGAATGGTAAAATCGGTTCCAGAATTTTAGAAGAAGCCCTTAGCAGGGGACATTCAGTTACGGGTATCGCCCGAAATCCGGATTCAGCTAATAAAAAAGAGGGCCTTAACTGGGTCAAGGCCGATGCATTGAATCCCGATGCCTTATCCAATGCCATTCGGGGTAGTGAAGCTCTTATCAGCGCTTTTGGCATTGACTGGCACAGGCCTGAAACCTATCATTTGTTTACCGATATGGCCAGATCAATCATTCAGGCTTCTAAAAAAGCCGGGGTAAAACGTGTTATTAATGTTGGGGGAGCAGGAAGCCTGGAAGTGGCCCCGGGTATTCAGCTCGTTGACACTCCGTCTTTTCCTGAAATTTGGCGTGCAGGTGCCAATGAACAGCGAAAATCACTTGAAATCTTTCGTGGAGAAAAGGAACTGAACTGGACATTTTTCAGCCCTGCGATCATCATTGAGCCTGGTCCGCGTACTGGTAAATTTCGAATTGGAAAAGATAATCCAGTCTTTGATGAAAAAGGAAACAGCAGGATAAGTTACGATGACTATGCTATTGCCTTGATTGATGAACTTGAAAACCCACAGTTTATTAAAAAGCGATTTACAATAGGTTACTAGTTATTTATTCTTAAAATAAGGGTAATTGCAAATGATAGCCGGGCTCTGATTCAGATCAGCATGAATAAAACCATAGCATTTTGGAACTGGTGTTTTTATTGTAGGTAATTAAACTTATTTTTTAAACCTGATTTTTAACAATCATTTTGGATTGCAAAGTTTATTTTTTAGTTAAGGTCCACTTTTCAATAAAATAAGGTTCCTTACGTTGTTATAGCTGGTTAATAATTTTATCTTGTCAGGCCAATATTAACCTATGAAGCAAATTCTTCTCATATCATTATTTCTGCATACAAGCCACGCATATGGGCCTGAAAAAGCTCATTATCCTACTATTGATCTCATAAATGTGCGTCTGGCTCCGTGGCCAATCAACCTGCAAAGAGTTATATACTATACGGACACATGCTATGCTCTCCAATTCAGGGATCAGGGTGCTATGAATTCGGTTTCGATCAAAACCATGGAAATTTATAATCTGGATCAATTAAAATATTTAGAGATGGGACTTACGACTCTAACGAAGGGCTCAAATGGGGATGTTGCGGAATTTAAGGATTATTCAATAAAAAAAGTCGGAACTAAAAAAGAAAATTCATGGTATATATTAAGTTATGACGGTGCCGTAACGAATTTTCAGCAAACAGAAGCCAATAGAATGGTTAAAATCATCAATAATTTAGTTAGCGGTCAAAATTAATTCTTCATTTAAAATACAAATCGTTCGTATGAAAAAGCTCTTATTGCTAATCCTTTTGTCACCCATAGTTATGAAAGCGCAGTTTAAGATTGTAAATTCTGCAACCATCAATATCATTGATGTCAGGCAGGGTACCTGGCCAATCAGTCTGCAAAGAATCACAAAGCCGACAGACACCTGTTATGTACTCCAATTTCGCACACAGGAATTCAACAATTCTGTAATAATAAAGACGCTTAAATTCCGTGATCTGGGTCAGTTAAAATATTTCCAACAAGGTCTGGCCGCATTAAAAGCTGGCAATAATGGAGACGTTGCTGAGTTTAAAGACTATACAATCAAACGTGTTGACGTGTATAAAGAAGGCATATCGTATATACTCACCTGTGACGGCGGGCTAACAAATTTTCAACAGCCTGAAGCGGACAGAATGATTGCAGCAATAAGTAAGCAATAGGTAATTTTTTTAGTGGGGCAGCAATCCGCGAATGAGTCCGTATACAAAAGTTCCTGCCAGCGCACCGGCTATCACCACCAGCATGACCGTATAACCATATCCCAGCAATACAAAAATAGGACCTGGGCAGGCTCCTGTCATGGCCCAGCCAATGCCAAAGACAGCTCCGCCGATCAGGTATTTTTTCCAGCGTTTATCTTTTTCCGGAAACTGAATAAGCTGCCCATCCATGTCTTTAAGTTGAAATTTCTTAATGGCAGCGACAAGAATGATTCCGGATATAACTGCGGTACCGATAATTCCATACATGAATATGGATTGGAACCTAAACATTTCCTGAATCCGGTACCAGGAAACTGCCTCTGATTTTATCATGATGATTCCGAAAAGTGTGCCTATAACTATATATTTAATTGCTTTCATAATTCTTTATTTAAAAAATATTGGAAACAGGAAGAACGTAGTAAATAGACCGCCGATAAAAAAACCAATTACAGCTATAAGTGAAGGCAACTGAAGAGCAGAGAGTCCTGTAATAGCATGTCCGGAAGTGCAGCCTCCGGCATAGCGGGTTCCGAACCCTATCAAAAACCCACCCCCAAGAAATAACAATATACCTCTGACAGTTAACAAATAACTCCACTTAAAAATGGTTCCGGGTTCCAGACTTCCATTGAATGGAATATTTAGTTTCTTCAGGTCTTCTATGGTTGCTTTAGAAAGAGAAAGGGGTTGATGCGATTGCAAATAATGTGCGGCAATATAACCACCGATGATGGAACCTAGAAGGAACCACAGATTCCATTGCTGCTCTTTCCAATTGAAATTGAAATAATCTGCGTGTTTTCCAAGACCAAACATGGAACAGAGATTTGACAAATTGGCGGAAAATCCAAACGTCTTTCCTGAAAAAATAAGGACGGCCATAACCAGCGCAATCGCAGGTCCCGAAACAAACCAGGGCCAGGGTTGACTAAGTAGTGAAATCATTTAATGGTTTTTTTTGCTCGCCATTTGCAGTTGGCGGTTAAATTTGATTTTTGATTGGCTTTAAGCTTTAAGCATTAAGCCTTTGGCTTTGTAAGTTTGCGTTTTAAAAGATTCCTGGTTTCCTGCAGAGATTCAAGATCGGGAAACGCATCCTTTGGAACCAGAAAAAACGATCTGCTGGTAAAATAGAGATGAAAAAAAAATGGTGATTCCAGGAAGCTGCTGAATTCCTTCCATGCCCAGGCATGAGATCCCAGCTCGGTTTGCAACACAACTTCATGATCATTAATATTCATGCTGAACTGGTCCTGGAAAGTCTGTGATCTCTTATATACACTCAATGGAAGCAATGTCCAGAAAGTGAGGAGCAAAATAAACCAAAGAAAAGAAAATAACAGGAAAGATATTGGCTGGATTTTGTGCAAATAAAAAAGTATAGCGCTAAGTATGGTAAAAATGTTCACAATGATCAGCAAAAATTTTATTTCCGGTCTCGAGATAAAGTGATGTCTCAATGCGCTCATCACTTGTTTTTTATCATATTCAAAATAAATTACCATTCCAATTCATTAATTGTTTTTCGGAAATACACCAGCTATACAAATTTTTCCATTGACACCATGGATCTGAAATTTCAGAATCCATGCATTTTTGCCAATGGCCCGTGCCAGCAGTTGCGTTGCTCCCGCAACCAGTACAGGCTTAAAATAGAAAATCAACCAAAGCTTCTTCATATCAGCACATTGGTTTCGCAATGTACAAAGAAGTGCAATGATTGATAAAGAATGAAAGTATGAAGTTTCTACTTCATATACTTACAGCTGTTATAATGGTGGGTGGCAGCGTCATAAGGCGTAACATAACGACTGCAGGAATACAAAAGAGTCAAGAGCAGTGCAAGAGCCAGGATCTTTTTCATGGTTTTCATTTGAGGTTAAGAATTAACGGTTACAGGGCATATAAAATTGCTATTGATATATTCAATTTCCCTGCCAAACTGAGGGAATCTTTCCCGGAATGGGAACCCGGTGTATGGTGAATGGTTAATGATTTATGGATTTCCTATCCATTAAATACCATTTACCATACACTACTTACCATAAACCATATAATGAAAGAACCTCGCATAGAAATGCGAGGTTCATGGTTAAGTAAAACCGTCCAAAGTATCTTTCATGAACTAACTACAACCCATGCTGTTTCCGCAGTTCAAACATTTATAGCAGGTTCCGCTACGTATCGTAATATGTCCACAGGTATTACATGCTGGTGCATCGCTTTGCATGCTCTTGGCAGCTGCGTTCACCGCGTCAAGACCCGGCTCCATTTTCATGTTTTTAACAGGCGTTTTTACCTGTGCAGGATTCATCATTGGAACTTGTGGTTTTGTAACAACACGTATTTCACTTAATTCTGGCGTTTTTTTTTCCTGCTCCGTTACGGGCTGGTCCCATTCTGCCATACCCGTATTCATGACTTCAGGTTTATCCAGCACGTGTACCAGATCCGTTCTTCCCAGATATTCATACGCCATGGAACGGAATATAAAGTCCACGATTGAAGTGGTACTCTTAATATTCGGATGATCTACCATACCGGAAGGTTCAAACCTTGTGAATACAAATTTCTCTACGAATTCTTCCAGAGGAACACCATATTGAAGTCCAATTGAAATAGCAATCGCGAAACAATTCAGCATACTGCGCATGGTAGCACCTTCTTTGGCCATGTCTATAAAAATTTCTCCCAGGGAACCGTCGGAATATTCCCCTGTCCGCAGAAAAATTACCTGTCCGTTTATCTTCGCTTTTTGTGTAAAGCCCCTTCTTTTAGGAGGTAGTGTTCTTCGTTCGACGATAGTCGCCAGTTCCCTTTTTAATTTAGTATCTGGAGAGGCCTGAACTCTTTTCTGCACCTCCAGTAATAATTCCTGCACGGTCAGCTTACTCATATCAACGATATGGGGTTCCATAGCCGTCAGGGGCTCATTTGGTATGGTTGCCTTTACCTCCTCTGTCGTATCTGCTTTTTTCTTTTTGTCTGACTTGTTACTAAGTGGCTGTGAAAGTTTCGATCCATCCCGATATAGGGCACATGCTTTCAGGGCCAGTTTCCAGCTTAATAAGTAGGCATCCGCGATTTCATCTATGGTGGCTTCGTTTGGCAGGTTGATGGTTTTCGAAATCGCACCGCTAATGAATGGCTGTACGGCGCTCATCATTCTTATATGGCCGTGAGCGTGAATATAACGTTCGCCTATTTTACCACATTTGTTTGCACAGTCGAATACTGGCAGATGTTCTTTCTTTAAGTGAGGAGCCCCTTCAACAGTCATGGTTCCGCATATATAATCATTTGCTTCTGCGATTTCGTCATCACTAAAACCAAGCGCTTCCAGCAGGTTCCATTCAAAATTATAATATTGTTCTGCATGGAAGCCCAGGCGTTTCAAGCATTCCTCTCCAAGATTATAAACGTTGAATACAAAACCTGTTTCAAAAGCTGAAGCAACTGCAGTATCAAGTTTTTTAATTTCTTCGGAGAAAAATCCTTTTTCACTAAGCGTTTGATGATTGATATGTGGAGCGCCCGCAAAAGTTCCCGCACCAACAGCATATTTAACGATGGAATCAATTTCTCTTTCTGCATAACCCATATTCCTGAGTGCAGCCGGAACCGATTGATTAATAATTTTAAAATATCCGCCGCCTGAAAGTTTTTTGAATTTGACTAGCGCAAAATCGGGCTCCACGCCGGTTGTATCGCAATCCATCACCAGACCGATTGTTCCGGTAGGCGCGATTACAGTCGCCTGTGCATTCCGGTATCCATATTTTTCGCCCAGCTGAACAGCTTCGTCCCATGCTTTAGTAGCAGACTTCAACAGGTAATCCGGACAATATTTTGCCTTGATACCCTGTGGCTTAATCTCCAGCTTTTCATATTCATCAGCGTCATAAGCCGCAAGACGGTGATTGCGCATGACCCGGAGCATGTCCTGCCGGTTTTCTTCAAATTTTGGGAACGCCCCCATAACTGCTGCGATTTCTGCACTGGTCTTGTAAGAAATGCCTGTCATGATAGCGCTGATCGCGCCTGCAATGCCCCTTGCTTCTTCGCTGTCGTACGCTATGCCCATAACCATTAGCATGGAACCAAGATTGGCATATCCAAGTCCAAGAGTTCGGTAATCATAAGATAGCTGTGCTACTTCCTTAGATGGAAATTGCGCCATCAAAACAGAAATTTCGAGTACTGTTGTCCATAAACGACAGGTATACTCAAATCCTTCAACATCAATAACATTCGTGGTTTCGTCATAGAACCTGCGGAGGTTTACAGAAGCCAGATTACAGGCTGTGTTATCCAGAAACATATATTCGGAGCAGGGGTTGGAAGCCCGGATACGGCCACCATTAGGGCAGGTATGCCACTCATTTATAGTGGTGTCGTATTGGGTACCCGGGTCAGCACAACGCCATGCAGCGTACGAAATCTGATTCCAAACTTCCTTGGCAGGAATCTTTTTCATGATCCTTCCATCACTTCTTGCTTTCAATTCCCAGTCCTCATCGTTTCCCAGCTTTTCAAAAAATGAATTAGGAATCCTGACTGAATTATTTGAATTCTGTCCACTGACAGTTTTATAAGCTTCTCCTTCGTAGTCACTCGCATAACCTGCTGCAATCAGGGCAGCTACTTTTTTTTCCTCCTCCATCTTCCAGTTGATGAAGTCCATAATTTCCGGATGATCCAGGTCGAGACAAACCATCTTCGCTGCACGTCGTGTAGTTCCGCCTGATTTGATAGCACCGGCTGCGCGGTCACCAATTTTTAGAAAACTCATCAGCCCGCTGGAAGTCCCGCCTCCACTAAGTTTTTCACCTTCCCCCCTGATATTGGAAAAATTTGTTCCTACTCCTGAACCATATTTGAATATGCGGGCCTCGCGAACCCATAGATCCATGATGCCACCATCATTTACAAGATCATCTTCAACACTTAATATGAAGCAGGCATGGGGCTGGGGACGTTCGTAAGCAGAAGTGGATTTCTTCAGAAGCCCGTCTGCCTGGTCAACATAATAATGTCCCTGCGGCTTTCCGGTGATACCATAACTTTCATACAATCCGGTATTAAACCACTGGGGGCTGTTGGGAACACAGGCCTGATTAAGGATAGAATAAACAAGCTCTTCGTAAAAAATAGTCGCATCCCGGTCAGTAGCAAAATAGCCGTATCGTACTCCCCACACTTTCCAGCAATTTGCCATTCTGTGAGCTACCTGTTTAACTGAAGTTTCACGACCCATACTACCATCAGAAAGCGGGACTCCGGCCTTTCGGAAATACTTCTGGGCCAGTATATCCGTGGCTATCTGACTCCAACCTCTGGGCACTTCTACATTGGTCATCTCAAATACAATCTCTCCTGATGGATTGCGGATAACCGAACTTCGGTAATCATAATCGAACTGTTCAAAGACAGGAATGTCGTCGCGTGTGTAACGCCTACTGAATTGCAAACCATTTAAAGATTGCGTATGAGTGGCCATATAATGGAGTTACTTTATGTGGTTAGGAAATCGTTAGCCTATTAACAAATTGTTAAGCAGGAATCGAAAGTATTTTTTCATTTTCAATTTTCCTTCAGTTCATTTTCCACACTTGTGGAAAAAAATGGTTGATAAATCATGAATCGCAGTCCTGTATTCATTGATTTGATTTATGCACAATATTTTCAGCATTGTTCACAATTTAAATTTTGGTAAAACCCAAATAATCGATTACCTGCTCCTCAAGTACAACGTTTCGGAAAGCGGGAAAGTTTTCGCACATTTGTAAGGTAATCAGCCACATGAAGGACGAAGTTTATTCTGCTTTACTACTTAAGAAAAGAATGCGACGTAAATCCTTCGCCCTTCTCATCGACCCCGATAAAGTGGATGCCACGAGAACAGCAGTTCTTATTGAATTGGCCTTAGAGGCCCGGGTTGACTATTTACTTGTAGGCGGGAGCCTGGTTGTTTCTGATCAGTTGGACCAGGTAGTCCGCCAGATCAGGACCCTTTGTAAAATTCCCATTATCCTTTTTCCGGGAACTCCTTCCCAGGTTTCTCCAATTGCAGACGCTCTTCTTTATTTGTCTTTGATTTCGGGAAGAAATCCTGAGTTACTCATTGGCCAGCATGTGATTTCCGCCCCGGCCATCAGAAAAAGCGGACTGGAAATCATTTCTACTGGATACATGCTCATTGACGGAGGGGCACCTACAACCGTTTCCTACATCAGCAATGCCCTGCCTATTCCGGCAGATAAAAATGAAATTGCTCTTTGCACAGCTATGGCGGGTGAAATGCTCGGTATGAAACTAATCTATATGGATGCCGGCAGCGGGGCGAGAAGGCCAATATCAGCTGAGATGATAGAGCTGGTTTCTCGGAATATCGAGATACCCCTGATTGTTGGAGGAGGAATCCAGGACCCCGAAAAAGTTTATCTCAATGCAAAAGCAGGAGCCGATATGATCGTGGTAGGAAATGCAATTGAAAAAGATCCCGGTTTGCTTGTGGAAATGGCAGGCGCTCTTCATTCCGTGTCTGTACCCTGAAGTAAGACTTACACTTTGTTAAGATTCAGGCCTTTCCATCAAAAAATATCTTTAAATTTCGGGAAAAGCCGTTACTTTGTATTGTTAACAACTCTAGTCATCCCATTTTTTCTTAAAATGAAAAAAAACTCACCCATATCAGTCCTCACCGGAATGGTATTGCACGCCTTCAATAAGCGTGGGTTTTTTGTAGCGCCCATCTGCGTTATTTTTTCTGTTCGTCCCATTCCCTTTTGGGTACGACGTTGATATTTACCATCCATAGTATTCTGTCAGGATCTATGCCCGTAATCAGACGGACCGTAAATTCAATGACTCCGTCATTGGCATTCATTTATCACACGTATTCAATCAATGGAACAAGAACAAAAGTTCAAGATACAAATCGCAGATCCCTCTCATCAGGACTTTGCGCAGATCATTTGTAATGAAATGGAATCTTCCGCCAAAGCCCGCGGAACCGGAATTGCAAAAAGAAGCCCAGATTATATAAAGGAAAAAATGCGTGAAGGTAAAGCAGTGATTGCCTTTACCTTAGACGATATATGGGCCGGTTTCTGTTATATTGAAACCTGGAGTCATGGCGAATATGTTGCAAATTCCGGATTGATTGTGGCACCGGAATATCGTAAAAGCGGACTGGCGAAAAATATAAAGAAAAAGATTTTTGATCTCAGTCAGAAATTATATCCCGGAGCAAAACTTTTCGGACTTACTACCGGCCTGGCAGTAATGAAGATAAATTCCGACCTGGGATATGAACCTGTTACTTATTCGGAACTTACACAGGACGAAGCCTTTTGGGCAGGTTGTAAAAGTTGTGTGAATTATGAAATTCTCATGAGCAAGGAAAGAAAAAACTGCATGTGTACGGCTATGCTTTATGATCCAAAAGATCAAAAACCTAAAGAAACTGCACAGGATTTCGTGAAACACAGTAAACTCTATGAACGTTTTATGAAAATCAAACAATGGAGTTTGTTAAAAAATCTTCTGCGCAAAGAAAAAGTGGATATGATCCTGTCTGACCTTGGCCTCATCCGGACAATCAAACTAAAAAAAGAAAAGCTGGCTAAATAAAATTTTGAATCATTTAATGAATAAGGAAAATAAAAAAGTTGTTTTAGCATACAGCGGCGGACTTGATACTACATACTGCGCTATTTATCTCAAAAAGATAAAAGGGCTGGAAGTGGATGCCCTCACGGTTAACACTGGCGGATTTAGTAGCGAAGAAATGAAAGGCATTGAAAAAAGAGCGAAGGCCCTTGGAGTGGCTTCATTTAAATCAGTGGACGTTACTGAAGATTACTACCGGTCATGTATCCGTTACCTGATATTTGGAAATGTATTGAAAAACGCTACTTATCCTCTCAGCGTGAGTGCTGAGAGAATGGTTCAGGCTATCGCAGTTGCGAAATATGTGGAAGAAACGGGTGCCGCTTATGTCGCACACGGAAGTACAGGTGCCGGGAATGACCAGGTTCGATTTGATATGGTTTTTTCAGGAATGGTTCCTGAAGCAACTATTCTTACACCGATACGTGATTTAAAACTAAGCCGGGAAGAAGAAATTCAGTTTCTCAAAGACCAAGGTATAGAAATGAATTTTGAGAAAGCAAAATACAGTATCAACAAAGGTCTTTGGGGTACTTCTGTCGGAGGCAGGGAAACACTGAATTCAAAAGACTATTTACCTGAAAATGCGTGGCCTACGCCGTTAACCGAACATGAAGCAAAAAAAATCAGTCTCTCGTTCGAAAAGGGCGAACTGAAATCAGTCAATGAAAAGATTTTCGATCATCCTGTCAGGGCAATTCAATATTTGCAGTCTATTGGCCAGCCTTTTGCGATCGGCAGAGATATTCACGTTGGGGATACAATTATCGGAATCAAGGGGCGGGTTGGATTTGAAGCCGCGGCCCCCCTTATCATTATAAAAGCGCATCACCTTCTTGAAAAACATACCCTTACAAAGTGGCAATTATACTGGAAGGATCAGCTGAGTGCATGGTATGGGAACTGGCTACACGAAGGTCAAATGCTGGATCCCACTATGCGTAACATCGAAAAATTTCTTGAGGATTCGCAATCTACGGTTACAGGGAGAGTATTTGTTACGCTTGAACCTTATCGCTTCACAATAACGGGAATTGAAAGTTCGCATGACCTCATGAATACCCGGTTCGGAGCCTATGGAGAAATGAATACCGGATGGACCGGCGACGACGTTAAAGGATTTGCAAAAATCTTTGGCAATCAAACTGCCATATTCCATAAAATCAACGAGGCAGGCAATACTACAAAATGAAAAAAATCAGAGTTGGCATAACAGGCGGCGCCGGTTATACTGGTGGAGAATTGATCCGCATCCTGCTGCATCATCCAAATGCTGAACTCATTTTTATACAAAGTAAAAGCCACGCGGGACAGATGTTGTCTGACGTTCATCAGGATTTGGTTAGTGAAACGGACCTGAAATTTTCCGCAAATATTTTGACAGATATCGATGTCCTGTTCCTATGCGTAGGTCATGGCGAAGCCAGGAAATTCCTACTGCAAAATGAGGTAAATCCGGAAATCCGTCTCATTGATTTATCGCAGGATTTCAGGCTTGAATCTAATAATCGTTTACATGACACAGGAAAATCCTTTGTTTATGGCTTGCCTGAAATAAGCAGAGAGGAAATAATGAGTGCCCAAAATATTGCCAATCCCGGATGTTTCGCGACCGCCATCGAATTAGGCCTTATACCACTGGCTCAACAGTCATGTCTAACCGAAGTTTATTGTACCGGCATTACAGGTTCCACAGGTGCGGGACAGAGTTTAAGTCCTACTTCCCATTTTTCATGGCGGTCAAATAATATACAAGCTTATAAAACGCTTACTCACCAACACCTGGCAGAGGTTAATCAGACGCTGAATCGGCTTCAAAAAGGATTTGGTATTAACAACCTTCATTTTGTGCCCTGGAGGGGCGATTTTACACGAGGCATTTTTGTCAGTTCACAGCTTAAAATCAATTCAGAATTGCCCGATCTGGTCAAATTATATAGAAATTTCTATAAAGACCAACCGTTTACGGTAGTAAGCGAAAATCCCGTATTCTTAAAACAGGTTGTTAATACCAATAAGTGCGTCATCCAATTGGAAAAACAAGGTAATCTGCTGGTCGTTCATTCAGCCATCGATAACCTGCTGAAAGGAGCCAGCGGACAAGCTGTACAAAATATGAATCTTATGTTTGGTTTGGATGAAACAGAGGGATTAAAATTTAAAGCAAACTACTTCTAGGCCCAAAGCTTAAAGCCCAAAGCCTAAAACTGATTTAGAATATCGAACAAAATATTAAGAGTAAATAGAAATTAATTTATCAAGTATTAACTCAACACCAAAAAGTTTTAAGCTTTACGCTTTGGGCTTTAGGCTTGTAAAAGAAAAAATATGAAACTCTTCGATGTATACCCTATAAATGACATTACGATAATTCGTGCAAAAGGATCCTATTTATGGGACGACTCGGGTCAGCAATATCTTGATATGTATGGCGGCCATGCTGTTATATCTATCGGTCATACACATCCGCATTTCGTGTCCAGGATTATCCATCAGCTTAACCAGGTGGCTTTTTATTCCAATTCGATAAGAATTCCTTTACAACAGGAACTGGCCAATAAATTGGGTAAGGTTTCAGGAAAAGAAGATTTCCAGCTTTTTCTTTGTAATTCGGGAGCGGAAGCGAACGAAAATGCAATAAAGCTTGCATCATTCTATAACGGAAGGAAAAAAATTATAGCTTTCAGTAAATCCTTTCATGGAAGAACATCTCTGGCAGTTGCTGTAACCGACAATCCGGTAATTACAGCTCCCGTAAATCAAACCGAAAATGCTGTCTTTCTTCCCTTTAATGATGAAATTGAATTAGAAAAATATTTCGCGGCGCATGGCGGTGAGGTCGCCGCCGTGATCATTGAAGGTATTCAGGGAGTCGGGGGAATTAATATCGCCAGTGATTCGTTCCTTCAAAAAATAAGGTCCCTGTGCACTAAACATAAATCCATTTTTATTGCAGACAGTGTTCAATGCGGATATGGAAGAACCGGAACCTTTTTTTCGCATGATCAGGCAGGCGTCCAGGCGGACATTTATAGCATGGCCAAGGGCATGGGTAACGGATTCCCTGTCGCGGGCATCCTGATAGCGTCATTTCTGCAACCCAAACACGGGATGCTGGGTACTACTTTTGGTGGCAATCACCTTGCCTGTGCTGCCGCGTTGGCTGTTTTGGAAGTAATTGAAGAAGAAAAGCTGATGGAAAATGCAAAATCAACAGGAGATTTCCTGATCAGCAGGCTAAAGACAATTGACAGTCTTAAAAATGTACGTGGCAAAGGATTAATGATAGGATTTGATCTGGATATTAATCTAAAGGATCTTCGAAAAAATCTTTTAAAAAACCAACAGGTATTTACAGGAGAAGCAAAACCCAATACCATACGCCTGCTTCCTTCTTTGGCATTGAGAAAAAAAGAAGCCGAAGAATTCCTTGAGTCACTAGAGGTAGAAATACAAAATATGGTCTCATCATCCAATCTGGTTAATCAGTCATGAAAAATTTTATCTCCATTGCAGATGTAACAAATATGGATCAACTGATCGCTAAAGCGCTTCAGTATAAAAGAAATCCGTTTGAAGACAAACTGCTTGGCCAGGGGAAAAAAATTGGCCTTCTGTTTCTGAATCCGAGTCTGCGTACACGATTCAGTACACAGGTTGCGGCACTTAATCTCGGGATGGAACCCCTCGTTTTTAATGTGGATAAAGACGGTTGGGCCTTGGAATTCGAAGAAGATGCTATTATGAGTGGCAGAAACGTGGAGCATATCAAGGATGCAGCTCCGGTTCTTGGAAAATATTTTGATATAATCTGTATTCGCACTTTCCCTTCTTTAAAAAACCGTGAAGACGATTACAGCGAATTGTATATCACACAGTTTGTCAAATATGCCGGCATCCCGGTAGTGAGTCTTGAAAGTGCTACACTTCATCCCCTTCAAAGCCTTACGGATATTCTTACGATCACAGAATGTTTGCAAACGACCCCGGAAATTAAGAAACCGAAAATTGTACTCACCTGGGCACCGCATGTTAAACCACTTCCACAATGTGTTGCCAATAGTTTTGCACAATGGATCAATGCGTGGGGTAAAGCAGAATTTGTTATAACGCATCCTGAAGATTATGATCTGGATCAGCAATTCACAAAAGGTGCCCGCATTTTACATAATCAGGACGCCGCGTTGAAAGATGCGGATTTTGTATATGTTAAAAACTGGAGCACTTACCAGGATTACGGAAAAATGTATACTAATGATCCTGAGTGGATGCTTACCAATGGACAATTACTACTTACAAATAATGCAAAAGTTATGCATTGTCTCCCCGTCAGGCGTAATGTGGAGTTGAGTGATGAAGTATTGGATGGCCCGAACAGTGTAGTAACTCAGCAGGCTGGAAACCGGGTTTGGGCCGCACAATCTGTGCTTAGCGAAATTCTCAAATCCTGACTATGGAAAACCTTTATGTAATTAAGATTGGCGGGAATATCATTGATGATGATGCTTTGCTTTCGGTTTTTCTTGGAAAATTCGCCGACATTAAGTCCAAAAAAATCCTGGTTCATGGCGGTGGAAAACTTGCAACAAGACTGGCTGAGAAACTGGGTATTCCACAGCAGTTGATTGATGGCAGACGAATTACGGATGGTGAGACACTGAAGATCGTAACGATGGTTTACGCCGGATATATTAACAAACATGTCGTCGCGGAATTACAATCACTGAATTGCAATTCTATAGGTATTTCGGGAGCCGACGGGAATAGTATTTTGGCGCATAAGAGAGAAAATAAAGAAATTGACTTTGGATTTGCAGGAGATATTGATCAGATAAATACCGGATTGTTCAAACTTCTGCTGGATAATGGCATTTGCATTGTTGTTTCATCTATTACTCATGATGGAAATAATCAGCTGTTGAATACGAATGCTGATACGATCGCTCAGGAAATTGCGAAGTCCCTGAGTAATATATTTGAAGTAAGTCTCGTGTACAGTTTTGAGAAACAAGGCGTACTTAAAGATGTAAATGATGAAAAATCAGTGATTGCTAAATTACGCAGGAGTTATTACAAAGAGTTGAAAGAAACGAAGAAAATATTCTCCGGCATGATCCCCAAACTGGATAATGCTTACAAGGCCATTGATGCAGGAGTCAGTGAGGTAATTATTGGAAAGGGAGAAGAGCTGGATTTGCTCATAACCGGGAAAACCGGGACAACCATCAGCCATGAATAAATCTACCATACAACCATTACAAACAGAAGCTATTGATTTATTAAAGGAGCTCATCGCAACACCTTCCTTTTCTAAAGAAGAAAATGACACGGCTGACTTGATTTGCGCTTTTTTTGAACGTCATGAAATACCCTTTTCCCGTGTTGGAAATAATGTTTATGCCCGGAATAAGAACTATCACAGTTCACGCAAGAGTATTTTATTGAATTCTCATCACGACACGGTCCGCCCAAACAAGCACTATAGCATGGACCCTTTTACGCCAGTTGTAAAAGAAGGTAAGTTGTTTGGCCTGGGAAGTAATGATGCCGGAGGTTGCCTGGTAAGTCTCGCAGCCGTGTTCTTATATTATTACCACCATCCCGATCCTAAGCATAATATTGTTTTCGCTGCCAGCGCCGAAGAGGAAATCAGCGGGGTCAATGGGATTGAACTGGTACTACCCTATCTCGGACAGATTGATTTTGGTATCGTAGGCGAACCCACAAAATTGGAAATGGCTGTTGCTGAAAGAGGGCTGATGGTCATTGATTGTGTAGCTTCGGGTCGTCCCGGACATGCTGCAAGAAATGAAGGCGAAAATGCCTTGTATAAAGCTTTGGAAGATATTGAATGGATACGAAACTATCGTTTTGACAAAAAAAGCGATCTGCTCGGAGAAACACGCATGAGTGTGACTATTATAGAAACAGAGAATAAACAACACAATGTTGTACCTGCGCAGTGCAGGTATGTGATAGATGTGCGTGTAAATGAATTATATAGTTTTGAGGAAATCCTGGAAGGATTAAAAGAAAATCTCAAGAGTAGTTTTAAACCACGGACTACACGTATGAAATCGACTTCTATCCCCCTGGATCATCCATTGATAAAATCAGGAATAAGAATGGGAAAAACTTATTATGGTTCACCCACCACGTCTGATAAGGCGCTGATGCCTTTCCCGGCTCTAAAAATGGGACCAGGAGATTCAGCCAGAAGTCATACAGCAGATGAGTATATTTATATGGATGAAATCAAAGATGGTATTTCCACCTATATTGAACTATTAGACGAATTTATATGAGGTTGCATTTCAGAGTGTGGTAGTGTGGTAGTGTGAATATAAAATGTAAAATAAAATTAATAATTTTCAATAAAGCTTTAAGCGTTGCGCTTTAAGCCTTAAGCATAGAAAATGAAACTCTGGGAGAAAAAAGGATCAGATATAAATACTCAGATAGAAAAATTCACTGTTGGCCGTGATCCGGAATTTGATATGGTTCTGGCAAAATACGATGTACAAGGTTCGATGGCACATGTAAAAATGCTGGAATCAGTAAATATGTTAACTGCTGATGAGGCCTCTTCCATTCAGAAAGAACTTAAAAATATCGAATCGGATATAAAACAGGGACTATTCCAAATAGAATCCGGCGTGGAAGATATTCACTCACAGATCGAATTAAATCTTACGAGAAAAATCGGTGAAGCAGGAAAAAAAATTCATACGGGCAGGAGTCGCAACGATCAGATTGCTGTAGATATTAAATTGTTTCTCCGCGCTGAAATCCTGGAATTAAGATCTGAAGTCAAAGAATTATTTGACCTGATGATTTCTCTTAGTCATCAATACCGAAATGATTTGTTACCGGGTTATACGCATTTACAAATTGCAATGCCTTCTTCTTTCGGACTCTGGTTTGGAGCTTATGCTGAAAGTTTGACAGACGACCTGGAAATGCTGGCTGCAGCTTTTCAGGTTGTAAATAAAAACCCGCTTGGGAGTGCTGCCGGGTTTGGTTCTTCTCTTCCGTTGAACAGGAAAATGACTACCGAACTTCTTGGCTTTAATGACATGCACTACAATGTGATTTATGCTCAAATGAGTCGGGGAAAAACAGAAAAGCTGGTTTCTTTTGGACTATCTGCTATAGCTGCAACACTTTCCCGTCTGGCAATGGATTGTTGTTTATACATGAATCAGAATTTTGGATTTATTTCTTTCCCGGACGAACTCACCACCGGAAGCAGTATCATGCCGCATAAAAAAAACCCCGACGTATTTGAACTCATCCGTGCAAGGTGTAACCGTATGCAATCTGTCCCCAATGAGCTCACCTTATTGATGAATAACCTTCCCTCAGGGTATCACCGGGATATGCAGCTTACAAAGGAAATATTATTTCCGGCCATAGAAGATTTAAAATCCTGCATCAGCATGGCTATACTCATGCTTTCACAAATCCGGATAAAAAAAAACATCCTGCTGGATGAAAAATACAAATTCATATTTAGTGTAGAAGCAGTAAATGAAATGGTAAACCAGGGCGTTCCATTCAGAGAAGCATATAAAACCATTGGCAACCAGATCCAATCAGGAAATTTTTCTTTTGATCAGTCAAAACCATTGAAACACAGCCATGAAGGCAGCCTGGGAAATTTAAATCATGCGGAAATCAGCTCCTGCATGGAAAAAGTATTAAAAAAATTCGCATAGAAACAGTATCCGTACACAACAGGAAATATGCGGAAGCAATACCCGCCAGCCTATTACTTATTATGGGCTCATCGAATCCTATAATGATCGATAATCAATTCGTCTTTACTCGTTGCGGTGTGTCTTGTCCTGCAATAATAGTTTTGGCACTAAGTCCGATTGCCCGAACAATTTCGGTCATATTTTTCAGGTCAAGCGTTTCAATCCCATCACCCTGAGTATGATAATATTTTTCAGAATCCATTTTTGATGTTGAAATTGTGTGAGCAGGAACTCCTCTTTTGGCCAGGGATGCATTGTCAGATCGAAGAAATAATCCCTGCTCGGGATAAGGATCCGGATAAAATCTGAACGGGCTGTTAACCAGGTTTTTTTGAATTATCACACCCATATCTGACTTGTCATATCCCGTTATATAGGCGGAATTTTTCCCCCATTTACTTTCAGTCCCTATCATTTCAATATTAAACATTGCCGCGACTTTATCCGGGTTCAGGTTTTTTGAAAAATAAGCAGACCCGAATTCGCCAATCTCTTCAGCAGTAAAGGCCACAAAAATAAGTGTGCGTTCATTGTTATGAAGTTCACTGAAATATTTTGCAAGTGCAATGACGGCCGTTGTTCCCGATGCATCGTCATTCGCTCCATTATAAATAGAATCTCCCTTTGCATCCGGTTTGCCAATTCCAAGATGATCATAATGAGCCGAAAAAATCACATATTCTTCGGGCTTTGATTTACCCGGAATAATACCAACCAGGTTTGTCAGGCTCTGCTTCTTCATTTTCTGATCAATCCGAATATTATATTGTTGTGGATCGAAACTTGTCAGAATGAAAATTCGGTTCCCTTTTCCCTCAAACTGATGCATTTGAAATCTTGCCAGTCTTGCGAAATTTTTTGCAAATGAAGTATCCACGAAGACAAGTACATTTTGTTCGGAATCGAGATATTTATAAACATTGGAACGAAAGTCGGATCCTTTTTTTACAAATACTTTCTGGTAATGATCTGCGGGAGTAACTGTTAGTGATGAAGAAGAAGAGGAAAATGCCAGAATATTCTTTGCGTCAATAGTATATCCATCCAGAACCGCGGAAACTTCGATGGATTCAGGTTTTATCATCGTAAAGGATTGATTAAACCCCTCATTCGATCCAGGCAACGGTTTTAAACCGGCCTCCTTAAATTCCTTTCTTATAAAATCAGCCGCTTTATCTATCCCGGTTGTAAATACCTGTCGACCCTGCATATCATCTGCTGCAAGTATATTTTCTATAGTGCTGACATCCTGTTCACTGATACCTGATAGTGCCTGGGAATTGACATGTAAACTAATAGCCAGGAGTACGGCAATGAATAGCAATCGCATATCGGTTATTTGCGGATTATAAACTCATCATTTCTTTGAACTTGACAGTTTGTCTACGACTGACCTCAATTTTCTCTCCTCCTTTCAGTTCAAGCAGGAGTCCGCCATTGAAATATGGTTCTATTTTTTCTATGAGACGCAGGTTCACTATATGTTTTCTGTTTGCACGAAAAAAAACTTTTTCATCCAGTCGCTCTTCCAGTGCATTTAAAGATTTCAATATAAGTGGCTTGTTAGACCCAAAATAAATCTTCGCATAATTTCCAACGCTTTCAAAAAGCCGGATCTCTGATAGTTTCACGAACCAGCATCTTTCACCGTCTTTTACAAAAACCTGATCGTTTTCATGGAGCAAACTTCTGTTCACGGCAATTTCATCATCTGATGCCGATTCCCTGTCACGGCTTTCTTCCAGATGAAGTTTATGCAAAGCGTCTGCGAGTCTGCGCGGTTCCACAGGTTTCAACAAATAATCCAGCGCATTCACCTCAAATGCTTTCAGGGCATAATCATCATATGCGGTAGTAAAAATCACGTCGGGTGCCTTATCCAATTCGGCCAACATATCAAATCCCGTTTTCCCCGGCATCTGGATATCAAGGAAAATCAGATCAGGATTAAGACTGTCAATTTTCTCTATACCCTCATTCGCATTGGCTGCTTCGGCGATGATTTCAATTTCTGGAAATTCCTGCAACAATTTTTTTAATTCGTTGCGGGCCAGCCTTTCGTCATCAATAATTACTGCTCTTATCATATGCATGATTTATGTCAATGGAATATGTAACTCTGCTTCCACCATGTTACCTTTGATCTCCCGGATATAAAAATTCGCTTCTTCGCCGAACAAAAGTTGAAGTCGATTACGTGTACTCACAAGACCGAAACCATCCTCGTTACCAGATTTGCTCAATTGCCCAGTATTACGGATCACCAGCTGATGATAGCGTTCCTTCATTTTGGAAATAATAGTAACGGTGCCGCCGCTTACCTGTTTGCTGATACCATGTTTAATGGCATTTTCAACCAGGGTCTGCAGCATCATCGGTGGAATAGGTTGCGTCAGAGTATTGTCAGCGATTTCATATTGAACATTCAAACGGTCTTCAAAACGTATATGTTCCAGGGCCAGATAATCCTTCACAATATTCAATTCTTTTTCTAAAAAAACCGTTTCCTGCTTTTCAGTTTGCATACTACTTCTTAAAATATTACTAAGTTCAGTAATGGCCGTCCTTGCCCTGAGTGGATTTTCATCAATGAGTGCTCTGATACTGTTGAGTGCATTGAAAATAAAATGCGGGTTGATATGACTCTTAATTGTTTTCAGTTCCAATTCTTTTACCAGGGCTTCGAGCTTCAGTGTATCGAGTTCCTGATTCCGCGTTTTCTGTATATAATGGAAGAAGTAGTAAATCAAAGTCCAGGGAATTATATAAAGTCCGTTTTCCACTGTTACCAGGAGAAATCGTGTGGAGAATTCCAACTTCTTATTGCTGCTGGCCGGATCAAGCCAGCTGATTACAGAAATGCGGATAATCGTATCCAACAGACAGACAATCAATATACCAAAGGCCAGCCTGGGTAATGCCTTCTCGACAGGTAAAGTTAGCCAGCCTGTACGGTGAATATAAAGTCTGAATAAGTGAGTCATAAAAATACCCGCCAGCATTTTTATAGCCAGGCCAATCAGAAAATGTTCATCAACCCTTTGGCCGAAGAGCAGATTTATTAAAATTAAAATCAGAGCAAGAATTCCCCACCCTCCAAATTGGAGCCACCAATAGTATTTACTAGTCTTTTGCATGTGTCTATATCGACAAATCTAGCCGATAAATCATCCCATTTCACATTTTTAAGTATTAATGGATAATTACAGCCTTTTGGCGGTCGCCAGCCTCCGGGAAGGGAGTTCAGTCGGAGTACTGCATGCATATCGGTGGAAAATCTTATTTTTACCTGTTTAAATGAACCAGATGGACCCAGCGCCTGGACCCCTTTTAAAAACCATTGATTCCCCTGAAGATCTAAAGAAATTAAACAGGGAACAGCTCCAGCAGCTCACTGATGAATTACGTCAGTATATAATTGATGTTGTGAGCATACATGGAGGTCATTTTGCAGCGAGCCTTGGGGTCGCCGAACTCACTGTGGCTCTGCACCATATATTTAATACCCCTTATGATCAGCTTGTTTGGGATGTTGGACATCAGGCTTACGGACATAAAATCCTGACGGGTCGCCGTGATAGTTTTTCTTCAAACAGAAAGTATAAAGGATTGAGTGGGTTTCCCAACAGGAATGAAAGCATCTACGATACATTTGGCGTAGGACATTCTTCAACCTCCATCAGCGCAGCTCTTGGAATGTCTATGGCTGCAAAATATAAAGGAGAAAAGGATAGAAAAATAGTAGCAGTAATTGGAGATGGTGCGTTGACTGCAGGACTGGCATTTGAAGGGATGAATCATGCAGGTGTTGCTGACTCAGATCTGCTGATTATCCTGAATGACAATTGTATGAGCATAGACCCCAATGTTGGGGCCTTAAAAGAATATCTTACAGATATTACTACTTCTCAAACGTATAATAAATTTAAGGACGATATCTGGAAGGCGTTGGGCAAACTACCCGTCGGCGGCCATTTCAGCCGCGAGATTGCCAGTAAGATTGAACATAGTATCAAGAGCTTTGTGAATAAAAGCAGCAATCTTTTTGAAGCATTAAAATTGCGCTATTTTGGTCCAATCGACGGACATAACCTTAACAAACTTATCGATACCCTTCAGGATCTGAAAAATATTCCGGGTCCAAAACTTCTTCACATTATAACAGTAAAGGGCAAAGGTTATTCACTGGCTGAAAATGATCAAACCAAATGGCATGCACCTGGTTTGTTCGATAAAATTACAGGAGAGATTTACAAAAAGAAATTCGACACCGTTCAGCCTCCCAAATATCAGGACGTTTTTGGGAATTCAATCATTGAGCTCGCAGAGAATAACCCTAATATTTTTGCAGTTACTCCAGCCATGCCCAGTGGCAGTTCATTGAAGTTCATGATGGAAAAAATGCCTGACCGCGCTTTTGATGTGGGTATTTGCGAACAGCATGCCGTTACATTAAGTGCCGGTATGGCAACCCAGGGCCTGCGTGTGTTCTGTAATATCTATTCTACTTTCATGCAAAGGGCCTATGATCAGGTAATACATGATGTGGCAATTCAGGATCTGCCTGTCATTTTTTGTCTTGATCGTGCGGGATTGGTAGGTGAGGATGGTCCAACTCATCACGGTGCCTATGATATTGCTTATATGCGTTGTATTCCGAATATGATCGTCACAGCGCCTATGAATGAATCTGAATTGCGCAACCTTATGTACACAGCTCAGCTGGATAAAAATCAACATCCGTTTGTAATACGCTATCCACGTGGAGAAGGCGTAATGCCGGAATGGAAAACACCTTTTAAGGAAATTGAAATCGGTAAAGGACGTAAATTAAAGGATGGAAAGGACCTTGCTATTTTAACCCTCGGCCATCCCGGGAATTTTGCAGCTACAGCTATCCGTCAACTTCGCACTGAGGACCTCGATCCGGCACATTTTGATATGCGGTTTGCGAAACCACTTGACGAGGAATTGTTGCATGAAGTGTTTGCCAAGTTCAATAAGATCATCACTGTAGAAGATGGAACTGTCGTCGGAGGTTTTGGAAGTGCCATACTCGAATTTATGGCGTCACATCATTATTCCGCCCAAGTTATTATACTGGGAATTCCCGACCAGATATTGGAACACGGTACTCCTAAACAACTTCAACATGAAGCTGGTTTTGACGCAGAAGCCATCGCAAATACCGTACGAAAAATGCTCAAAGAAAGGTTTAAAATAAAGACCGGCAGTTAGCATTCAAATCGCCATGCTGACTATATTATTTAAGAAAGCATGGGCACTTCAATAGCCAGAATCTCAGCATTTTTTGAAGCTTTTATTTCGACCTTATCCGTTCCGGATAATCCAACTGCATCTCTTTTTTTGAGATTCTGGTCTCCAATTTTTACTTCACCTTCAATTACGAAAATATAAATTCCAGATCCCTTAAATTTTGTTTCATAAGAAACCATCTGCCCTTCATCCAACTGACTAAGAGAAAACCTCGCATCCTGATTAATGTTTAATGCATGATCGGTCTTGTCAGGACTCACCACAACCTGCCATTTATTTTTCCGGTCTTTTATGTCAAAGGTTTTTTGTCCATAGACCGGTTTTATATTTTTCATTTTTGGGAAAACCCAAATCTGTAAAAGCCTGGCATCACTGGTTGAAGAAGCATTATATTCAGAATGCCGAATGCCTGTACCGGCACTCATGATCTGAACATCCCCCTTGCTAATGATTCCCTCATTGCCGGTACTGTCCTTATGCGCCAGTTTTCCTTCCAATGGAATAGTTACGATTTCCATATTATCGTGTGGATGTGTTCCAAATCCACCTCCTCCAGCAATACTGTCATCATTTACTACCCGTAAAGCACCAAAATGAACTTTTTTGGGGTCGTGATACTGACCAAAACTGAAAGAATGATAGCTGTCAAGCCAGCCCAGGTTAACATGCCCTCTTTCATTTGCAGGATATAATAGCGTATTCATGATTTTTTAAAGTTTGATGTTTAAACACCAAATAAAGTGCCATATCTAAATTACAATAACCTGAACTGCCATTTCTTCAGTGTGTCAGGCTAAAGGCAATAATCGTTCTTCATTATGTTCCAGTATAAAATTATTCCGTCCCTCTCCGATCAGAATATTCATATAACCAAGCTGCACGAGCTCCAGAATGGAAAGAAAAAGAAATATGGCGTGGATTCTGTTTTCGCAGACTTCGATAATTTTTTCAAATGGTACAGTTTTATCCTGACTAACCAGATCGATCAGATACTGTCTGCTTTCTTCAATCGTATAGTTATATTGAACTACAGTATGCCTCGGCTGATTGTTACGTTCCTGCAGGCGCATCAATACCCTTTCAAAGGTCTTCATCAGTTTAAATAAACTGATAGATTGGATTTCTGTTCCTTCTCCGGCATCTTCTCCAATCTGTAATAATTCACGATGGAGATTTCCACGCCTGATCGATTTCATTCGCTGTTCCTCCATTTCCGCCAAGCGTGCTGCAGCCTCTTTAAATCTCTTATATTCTAAAACTTTATTTACCAGTTCCTGGCGTGGATCTATTTCATTGCCCTGCTCATCCAATTCTTTTCTGGGCAACAACATTTTTGCTTTGATGCGCATGAGCGTTGATACAAACAGGATAAATTCGCTCGACAACTCAATATTCAGCGTTTCTTCCTTATGTATAAAATCCAAAAAATCGCTGATCAGTTTATGAATCGGAATATTATAAATATCAAGTTCATCCCTTTCAATAAAAAACAGAAGCAGGTCAAAGGGTCCTTCAAACTGAGATAATCTGATTTGATATGAAGATGAATTAAGCATGCACCGGCTTTAGATACAAGAATAGTAAATAATGGTTAATAGTTATGAGGTTAATTGTTAACGGATGTTTGTATCCGCACGATAACAGCAGGTCATAAAAGGCGAAGATTGATTTCAAAGTTTTAATGACAACCCAATTCCCAGCAATTCCTGTAACTGAGCAGCAGCTCCCCCGGGACTCCCGTCGGCCTTAACGGTCTTGACATCATTATCGTAGATCAGGTTGAAGGCTGCAGTCATAGTAATGATACCAGTCACTTTCACTGAGAGTAAATTGGTCCAGTTTACGTCCACATCCTGCGGATTATGTTCATAATTAGAAAAAAGATCAAGACGGCTGCTGAATATTACATTGTCATTAATCTTGTGAGTATAGGTAGTCGTGGAAAAAGCGCCAAATTCCTGTTTAACCGATTTGCCGGAATCCACACCGAATGCCCCTTGTGCCGACAGTGAATCATTTTTTACAAATGTCCATCTGAGCGTAGCAGGTGATATAAAAAAGGAGAATTGATCATTAGGTTTATAATTCAATCCCGGGGAAACGATCAGATAGGCAGGTGCCAGAAAATCTGAAGTTAATATTGGCGCTCCCTGAGTCGGGTAAGCATACCCCGGGGCAAATTGCGACCGAAAATTAACCAGACCGCTAACATACCAGTTCTTGCCTATGTCGTAGCCGTATTTTGACAGAACATCTATCTTATCATCCGATTTTCGTGATCCAAGGCTCGTCGTGTTCAGGAATCCATAAGCAAGATCCATTGTATTATCCCAGGAGTGTTTCCCCATTTTATAGAATGCATACCCACTAAAAAAACTTGTTAGTCCAAGTGTGTTTTTGTCCCCTCCCGCTGCCCAGTTATCCTGTGCACTCTGAGTTAATGTAAATCTCAAAACACCACCCAGCTTCCAAATTTTGGGTATCGTGTCATTTGGATCCTTTTTAATATTTCTGCTGGCTTCGTCACGCATCTCCTGAACTGATTTGTCCTGCGCTTTAGCCAAAAAAATGCATAGTATGGACAATATACTCAATACAGTCTTTTTCATATAAATGATATTCCTGTAATTAAAAATGTATAAACCGGGCTGGTTATGATTTTTTCAATTCATCTCTGATCTCCATTAAGAGCTTATCGGTGCTGGATACTTCCTTTGCCGGCGGGACTTTTTTCTTTTCAATGCTCTTCATACCTTTTACTATCAGAAAAAGTATAAATGCTATGATAATAAATTTTATTACAGCTGATAAAAAAAGCCCATACTTAACGGAGCCAAACTGAAGTTTGTCTAAATCCTGCGCATTGGCAGCTTTTAATGCAGGCGTTAGTAAAAGTGGTGTGATGACATTATCTACAAGAGATGATACGATGGCACCAAATGCAGCACCAATAATAACTGCAACAGCAAGATCAACTACATTGCCGCGTAATGCAAAATCCCTGAATTCTTTTAAGATCCCCATATATATGATTTTAATTGTTAAGAATTAAATGCCTGGTTAAACCAATGGGTCAAACGGACATGATTTCTTTTTCTTTGGAAGAAAGATGTTTCTCTACCAGAGAAATATGCTGGTCTGTAATATCCTGGATTTGTTTTTCTGCGTCTTTTGTGAGGTCATCACTAAGGCCATCCTTCTGTAACTTCTTAATTTGTTCGATAGCTTCTCTGCGAATGTTTCGAATGGATACACGGGTTTGTTCTCCTTCTGAATATGACCGCTTTACAAATTCTTTTCTTCTCTCTTCTGTAAGCGGTGGCATGAAAAGACGAATAGTATTTCCGTCATTCTGTGGTGTGACACCGAGGTTGGCGTTTATGATAGCCCGTTCTATGGGCTGAAGCATGTTTTTCTCCCATGGCTGAATGACGAGGGTCCTCGCATCCATAACAGAAACATTTGCCATTTGATTAATTACGGTAGGAACTCCGTAATAGTCCACGCTCACTCCGTCGAGCATTTGGGGATTTGCCTTTCCTGCGCGTATCCTGGTCAGTTCATTTTCAAGGTGATTGATTGCTTTTATCATGGAATCAGTTGCGATTTCCACAATAAAGTCTAATTCATCAGACATAGACAATTATTCGAATTTTTTGAATTGATGCCTGGTTAGTTTTTTTGTTCAAGCATACTCTCGCGGATAAAGGTAACCAATTTTGATTCCTTTACCTTTTCGTTTTTATCATTTCCATCAGTAGCCCATGATATGGAATGACGTGGCCTGGAATAGTAGGCTATCGCGATGAAGGTGAAGAAAAGTGCTATGACAGATAAAATTAAAATAGTGCAGCCCAGTGATCTTGCCATATATACAAATACAACCATACTGGCGTTCACCGCTAATAGTAAGAGAGTGATCGTACGGTGCGATAATCCACGATCCAGCAAAAGATGGTGTATATGATTTCTATCCGGGCTAAATGGCGACCGGCGTTTAAAAATTCGGATTGCGAATACACGAAGTGTGTCAAGTAGTGGGATCATGAGTATGGTAAATCCTATGGCCGGAGATGAAATAATTGGATTTACTGACTCAGGACCTTCTCCCGGATCAATAAATTTCAATACCAAAATTGCGTTCACTACTCCAATGAGAAGTGATCCCGTGTCGCCCATAAATATTTTAGCAGGTTGAAAATTAAATATCAAAAATGCCAGCAGGGTGCCACAAAGAGAAAATGCAAGTACATAATAAGGTTCCATACCAGCCGACATAAAATAAACTCCGAAAAGCGCAGAGGACATTAATCCGAGGGTACCCGCTAATCCGTCCACACCATCAATCAGATTAAATGAATTAATGATAACTATGACCGAAAAATAAGAGATCAGCAGACTGAACATTTCAGGTAGTTCATGAATCCCAAAAAAACCATGCATGCTGCGGATCTGAATCCTGCCATAGTAAATGATCAGGAATGCGGCCAGCACCTGTCCAATGAATTTTTTAATCGGGGATAAAACAAGGATATCATCTTTCAACCCCAAAAAGAAAATGACCATGCTCGCAGCAATAAAATATTGGAACTCTGAGGCGTCTTTAAAATTAATCGTGAGCAGACAGCCAAAAACAAAACCGGCAAAAATACCGATACCACCCAATGGAGTGATCGCCACCTGATGAATCTTGCGTGCATCGGGCATATCAAAAAGCTTTTTCATCTCAGCTACATTGATAATGACCGGAATCGCCAGAAAAGTAATGGTAAATGAAATTGAAAGGCAAAGTAATACGTCAAACATGTACCTCGGTTTACATTAAATAATTTCAATCATTGCTAATATCAAGCCTTAACTCTTTTACGTTCGTTCAGGTTAGAGTGTTGAGATTCAAGATGTTCTGACCAGCAATGTTATAATGTCACTGAGCGCATGAACAAGCAAGTTAGAACAAAAGTTTAATATGTTCCCCGACCCTGATAAATAAATTCCTTTAGCTTTGCGCACTTCAAAATAAATCATATTACATGACTGATTTAAAGGCTGTTGCTTCGCAAATACGACGCGATATTCTCAGAATGGTGCACGGCGCTTCGAGTGGCCATCCTGGTGGTTCTCTTGGTTGTGCTGATTTTTTTACTGCACTTTATTTTGAAATCATGGATCATAATCCGAAGTTTTCAATGGATGGTAAAAATGAGGACATTTTCTTTTTGAGTAACGGCCATATTTCACCTGTTTTTTATTCAACACTCGCCCGGTCAGGTTATTTTGATTTGAAAGAGCTTGCCACATTCCGAAAACTGAATTCCCGATTACAAGGACATCCTGCTACTCATGAACACCTGCCCGGCATTCGAATAGCCAGTGGTTCGCTGGGTCAGGGCATGAGCGCTGCTATCGGTGCAGCCCTTACTAAAAAACTCAATAAAGATTCTAATATTGTATTCTCTCTCCACGGTGATGGTGAGTTAAACGAGGGCCAGATCTGGGAGGCCGTGTTATTCGCCGCGCATCATAAAGTGGATAATCTTATTTCGACTGTTGACTGGAATCACCAACAAATTGACGGCACAACGGACAGCGTTATGAGCCTCGGCAATATCCGGGAGAAATTTGACGCATTTGGCTGGAAAACACTGGAAACCAATGGCAATAACATGGAGGAGCTGGTTTCTACCCTGAAAGAGGCCAGATCCCTGACCGGTAAGTCGCAGCCAATTGCCATACTTATGCATTCTATCATGGGTAAAGGAGTCGATTTCATGGAAAATGACCATGGCTGGCACGGCGTGGCTCCCAATGATGAGCAATTGAAAAAAGCACTGGCACAAATTCCGGAAACTTTGGGAGACTTCTGAGAGTATGGGAGTATGGGAGTGTATGGAACTAATTTTCATTCCCATTTTCTATTTGTCAATATAATGATTCAATCAAAATAATACCCCCGCACTCCCATACTCCCATACTCCCATACTTTCTTAGGTTTTTAGTTCAAAAGGCTGCAATGCCGCTTTTCTTGCTGGTAACCAGGATGCCATTAAAACAACCACCAGGATAGTACCACCGACAAGAAAAAAATCTCCGGGAATCAGTTTTACCGGATAATAGTCTATAAGAAAATTACCCTGAAGGGGCACCAGTTTAAGATTTACCTGGAGCCAGCAGAGAGCAATAGCCAGCAGAAACCCAAATCCCCCTCCTAAAACACCCAGCAGAATCCCCTCGTTTAGAAAAATCTGCTGGATAAACCGGTTATTCGCTCCCATGGCTTTTAAAACCTGGATGTCTTTCTTTTTCTCCAGTACCAGCATTGTCAAAGCGCCTACAATATTGAATGCCGCAACGATTAGGATAAGCGTGAGAATAATATAGATTACCCATTTTTCCATTTTCATTGTACTAAATAATGTATGGTTCTGTTCATCCAGCGTTCTTACCAGGAAACCGGAACCAAACAGAGCCTTCAATTCTGATTTTAATTCCTTCGTGACAACTCGATTCCTGGTAGCAACTTCAATTGCACCGTACTGGTTTGAATCCAGACCCAGCATCCGTTGCATAAATCCGAGATTGGTAATCACGTAATGGTTATCAAAATCCTCCTGAATCCTGAATGTACCTGCGGAAACGATCGCTTCTGACCGCACCGATGACTCCGGATCTGCTTCGTTGATTCCTCCATTTCGAAAAAGATATACCGTCATAGGCGTAATAGCGCGATCCGACTCGATATCCAATGCATATTCGATCCCCGACCCGAGAATGGCTTGCGGCTGGTCAGTCGAACCAAGCTGATAATCTCCCTTGAAAATATTTTTAGACAGCCCATTGATGTTCTTATAATTTTCATCAACCCCTTTTAACATTACCGGCTGGAGGCTATTATATCGTAACAGGGCCTGGTCTTCTATCGTCAATGAATAACCGACAACGCCGTCAATCTGTTTCAATTTGACGAGTTTGGCATATGGAACGTGGAAAAATTTTCCTGACGCAGGAGAAATTTTTATATCTGTATAAAATGAAGAATAAAGCGACCTGACCAATTGTTCCAACCCGTTGAATACACTTAACACAACAATAAGAGAAGCGGTTCCAAGAATAATTGCGCTTACACTAACCCACGAAATGATGTTAATGGCATTCGTTGATTTTTTTGCTTTAAAATAGCGCCAGGCGAAAAGGAACTTCAATGCAGTTGAATTAAATCAGGATTCATTTCCGGTATCAGGTTTACTTTCATGTATCTCGCGGAAAAGATTTTCCATTTTATCGACATAATCCAGTGAATCATCAATATAAAATGAGAGTTGTGGCATACTCCTTAACTGATTTCGTATCGAGCTTACCAGGTCACGTTTTATTTCCCATGCTCTGTCCTCAATAAGTTTCAGCGCTTCTTTTGGCCCTGGTACCTGATAAAAGCTAAGGTAAATTCGCGCTTCGAACAGATCGGGTGTAATTTTAACAGAAGAAATGGAGACCATCCCGCCCTGAATCATACTCAGCCCCAGTTTTTGAAATATTTTGTTTAGTTCCTCCAATAGCAGTGCACTAACCTGTTTTTGCCGTTTACCTTCTTTCATATCATTGCCGATTTCAATGTAAATTTACGGGTTTACGCACCATCCAGAAATAATGAAGAGATTTTCGACAATTTTAAAATATCTGAAAGATCAGAAAAGATATGTAGCGTTATATTTCCTGGTCAATCTTCTTTCCATTTTATTTTCCCTGGTTTCCCTCACCATGCTGGTCCCTTTCCTGCAACTGTTATTCGGTAAGGAAAAAATGGTGGAAAGGATGCCCCACCTGACATTTTCAGCATCAAGCGTTCTGGACTATATTAAATATATTCTCGGAATTCTGATTCGGGAACATGGCCCTGTTTATGCTCTGGGTGCCATTTGTATAATCATTATACTATCCATTTTTTTAAAAAACTTCTTCCTGTATCTATCTTACAGAATTCTAGGTCCAATGCGCAATCGTGTCCTCACCCGTTTAAGGGCAGATCTCTTTGCAAAAATCCTGGACCTTCCATTGGGTTTTTTTACTGAACAACGCAAAGGAGATCTGATCAGTCGCATGAGCAATGATATTAATGACATCGAATGGAGTGTGATCAGCACCCTTGAAGGAATATTCAGGGAACCACTTACTATTCTGGTTATATTGGCTACACTTGTATTTCTGAGTCCACCCCTTTCAATTTTCCTGTTTATCCTGCTCCCGTTAACAGGTTTCATTATTGGCCGCGTGAGTCGTTCATTAAGAAAACAATCCAATATCGCGCAGGAACAACTGGGAACGCTGATGTCCATTCTGGATGAAACGCTTGGCGGACTCCGCGTAATAAAAGCATTCAATGCAGAGAGACTATTAAAATCCAAATTCTTTCATACCAATAATTATCTGAATCATGTAAGGAATAAAATTATTTTTCGAAGGGATATGGCCTCACCTATGTCCGAGTTGCTCGGAGTTATTGTACTTTGCTGTATTCTTTTTTTCGGTGGACAAATGATACTCAGCCATAAATTCGCTTTACAAGCTGAGGGATTTATTGCGTATATCGCCATCTTTACGCAAATCATCAATCCTGCAAAATCTTTATCCACGGCTTTTTATAATGCGCAAAGAGGAACAGCGGCTATCAAACGTATTGAAGAAATATTACATGCGGATATTGTGATTCGGGAACCGGCCAGGCCTGTGCCCATCAATTCATTCAATGATTCGATAGAATTCAGGAATGTAGGTTTTGCCTACAATGATTCGGAAGTTCTGCATCATATAGACCTTAAAATAAATAAAGGGAAAACCATTGCGCTCGTTGGATCATCGGGCGCAGGAAAATCTACTCTGGCTGATCTTGTACCGCGTTTTCATGATGTGACAAGCGGTGAATTGCAGGTTGATGGGATAAATATTAAAAATTATTCCCTTCATGCGTTGCGAAACCTGATGAGTATTGTAACTCAGGAACCAGTATTGTTCAATGATACCATTGCTTCCAATATCGCTTTAGGAACACCGGATGCTACATTGCATGAAATTGAACAGGCAGCCCGTATCGCCAACGCCCATCAATTTATAAGTCAGAAAGAAAACGGCTACCAGACAAATATAGGAGACCGCGGATCCAAACTCAGTGGTGGCGAGAGACAAAGAATTACGATTGCCCGCGCAGTATTAAAAAATCCACCGATTCTTATTTTGGATGAAGCCACTTCATCTCTTGACACAGAAAGCGAGCGCCTCGTGCAGGATGCGATCAATAACATGATGCAAAACAGAACCTGTATTGTAATAGCTCATCGCCTGAGTACTATTCGTCATGCAGATGAAATCATTGTGCTGCAAAATGGATCCATCGTTGAAAGAGGAACACATGAAGAGTTAGTGTCCCAAAATGGTTTCTATAAGAAGCTTGTCGATATGCAGGAAATCAGGTAAAGCTTGAAGAAAGATATGAGTTATGAATTATGTGTTATGAGTTAAATTAAGATACCATAGACCATCCACAATAAACCATATACCTTCAACCGTAAATTAATATTTCCTGATAAGTATTACTCCAACTATAAGCAAGATGGATCCAATAATTTTCCCGAGCGAAATTTCTCTCACGGCAACTCCCAGCCATCCAAACTGATCAAACAAAATCGCTGCGAACATCTGACCTGCGAGAACGAGACTGAATGATAAAACTACACCAAGTCTCGGGAAGAAGGATCACGATTCCTGCCACAAAAAAAGTTCCCAGTAAACCTCCGGTCCAGATCCACCAGGATGACTGTGTGGATACAAATCGGAATTGAAACTGTCCCGCAATAATTAAATATATCATCAGGGCAATAGTTCCAACGGCAAAAGATACAAACGCTGCCATGACAGGGTTCCCCACGGTCTTTGCAAGTCGCGAATTGATAGCAGCCTGCATCGGGAGCACGGCGCCTAATGCCAGCGCCATCGCAATAAATATGAGGCGGGATTGCATGTTAGTTTTTAAAGGTTGTGACTCTTTACCAAACCGCAAATCTGAATCGTAAACAGATACCCGATTTCAGGGCAACTACATATGAACAGCATTAAGCCTTTAAGGATTGCGCTTTAAGCTTAAAAAACTACTTGTTCATTGTTTGCTTGGCTTCAATGCTGAGGGTTGCATGCGGAACAGCTTTCAATCTTGCTTTATCGATTAGCTTTCCGGTAACCCTGCAGATTCCATAAGTTTTATTTTCGATTCGCATCATCGCCTTTTCGAGATGATCGATAAAAGTAATCTGGCGACTCGCCATCTGACTAAGCTGTTCACGTTCCATACTCATACTTCCATCTTCCATAGTCATGTAACGATTATCTGTTTCGTCTCCTCCCATTTCATCACGTCTGGTAATAAGTCCCTGGAGGTATGCCAGCTCTTTTTTGGCTGCGTCTAATTTTTTGGTAATCAGATCCCTGAATTCTAATAATTCTGCATCACTATATCTCATGGTGGGTCCTGTTTGATCCTGCTGATGAATATCCAATACGGATTTTGTAAATTCCGGCTCGTATTTCCGAACCGTTTTTGTTTTGATTTCCGGCATGACCACTTTAACTGCTTTAACAGGTGGTGCAACCGGTTTTTTAATTTCGGGTTTCACTGTGACCGGACTTGTGTTTTTCACTTGTTGTTTGAAAACCGGCTTTTTATCTTCGGCTTTATGTCCGGTTTTAGCATTTACAAGCTGAACAGGCTTTGGCACAACGGGTGGATGTGTTGCCGGAGCCGGATGGACCGGTTTGACAGGGTGTACGGATGAAACGGGCTTTTTTGTAGCAGGACTAACTGCAACCGGCTTTTTCGCTGTTGGAACAGGACTTGCTGTCTTTTTTGCCGGAATGGCTGTTTTTGAATGGGACGATTTACTTGCTGACGCTACGGGTTTCTTTACCACTTGTATGTGTTTTTTGGGACTGTCCTTTTTTACATGTTTTGCCGGTGCCGGTTTTTTAGTTACAACTTTCTTAGCCGCCGGTTTAGCGGTCTTTTTTGGTTGCACTTTTTTAACGGCTTTTACCGGTTTTTTCTTGATTGCCATATGGTTAGGCTTTTTTTGTGACAAACACTTTTAAAGGGACGTCATTAACTTCAATTAAGGTGCCATTAGTTAATTCGGCAACCAAATCAAGTTTGTCTGCCAAAATTTCCGCGCAAATATAGTAATTAAATTCTCTTATTGTCGCCTCCAACGTCTGGGCACCGCCAATTTGTACATTTATTCGGTCTGTAAGATCAAATTCCTGATCTTTCCTTATTTTCTGGATCCTGTTTACCAGCTCACGAGCATTACCCTCCCTTTCTAACTCCGGTGTTACGGTTACATCCAGAGCGACAGTAAGAGGACCTTTGGTAGCCACCATCCAGCCTGGAACGTCTTCACTGCTTATTTCCACTTCGTCCAGGGCTATTTCAATGGATTCACCATCGATTGGGATCTGGATTTTTGCATCTTTTTCAAGTCTGGCAATATCCTGTTGAGTGAATTTAGTCAAGGCAGCACTTACAGCCTTCATTTTTGCTCCAAGTTTCTTACCAAGCAAGATAAAATTCGGCTTAATCCTTTTATGAATGAACTCATTGTCAGCTTCCAGGTATTCAATTTCCTTAATATTCACCTCGGAACGGATAAGGTCCTCAACTCTTTCCAGTTGTAATTTCATGCCGGGATTCATTACAGGTATCAGGGCTTTCTTAAGGGGTTGTCGAACTTTAATATTGATCTTTTTCCGAATCGATAATATAAGAGAAGAAGTATTCTGAGCCAATTTCATTCTTTCCTCCAGGTCCAAATCAATAGATGCAGATTTCGCCTTTGGAAACAATGTAAAATGAACTGACTTAAATTCCGATCTACCTGTAACATCATTCAAATTTTGGAAAAGCCAGTCCGCAAAAAAAGGTGATACCGGTGCAATTAGCTTACTCAGGGTTTCAAGGCATTCATATAAAGTCTGATAGGCGCTTCTTTTATCCTGCTCATATTCACCTTTCCAGAATCGACGACGGCTGAGTCTTACATACCAGTTACTGAGCTCTTCATCCACAAAATCCTCGACCAGTCTGCCTGCCACCGTCGGCTCGTAGTCATCCAGACTAGAATTCACTTTTTTCACCAGGCTATTCAAGAGAAGATAAAATCCATTTATCAATTTCGGGCCTTTCAGATAAAGAAATGTATCCTTCTTTGAAGGCAAATCCATCAACATTGGCATAAAGCGCAAAAAACTGATAAGTATTATAGAGTGTTCCAAAAAATTTCCTCTGTACTTCCCTTATACCCTCTGTATCAAATTTCATACTGTCCCAGGGAGAAGCATTTGTTATGAGATACCAGCGTGTAGCATCAGCACCAAACTGGTCAATGGTTTTAAACGGATCAACTACATTTCCGACCCGTTTACTCATTTTATTTCCATTCTTGTCAAGAACAAGTCCGTTGGAAACAACTGTTTTATAAGCTACACTATCGAATAACATAACTGCGATCGCATGAAGTGTATAAAACCAGCCACGGGTTTGATCAACCCCTTCGGCAATAAAATCTGCCGGAAAGTTTTTATTGAACTGATCTTTGTTTTCAAAAGGATAATGCCATTGTGCGTATGGCATGGCACCAGAATCAAACCATACATCCACCAGATCGGTCACGCGATTCATTTTTTTACCCTGGTTGCTGACAAGGAAAATCTTGTCAACCATTGGTTTGTGCAGGTCAAGTGTCCGGGCTATCTATACCCGAATTAATTTTGTCACCTAATATCTTATTAGCTTTTTCAATTTCCTCCATGAGTTCATGGATTGAACCTATACACTTCTCTTCTTCACCATCTTCCGTTCTCCAGATAGGAAGGGGCGTACCCCAAAACCTGCTGCGGCTGAGATTCCAATCTACCATATTCTCCAGCCAGTTACCAAATCGTCCCTCACCGGTTGATGCAGGTTTCCACTGAATGGTTTTATTTAGTTCAACCATCCGTTCCTTAACTGACGTTGTTCTGATAAACCAGGCATCTAATGGATAATATAATATTGGCTTGTCTGTTCGCCAGCAATGCGGATAGGTATGTTCGTACTTTTCAATTTTGAAAGCGCGGTTTTCCTTTTTTAGTTTAACACATATATCCACGTTGACGTCCACCCATTGCGGGTCGTCCTTATAGTTTTTTACAAACCTTCCGCTGAATTCATCCACTCCATCAACAAATTTTCCCTGCTTATCAACAAGTATCAGGATCCCGAGGTTATTTTTCTTTCCAACCCTGAAATCGTCTGCGCCAAATGCAGGAGCCGTATGAACGATTCCTGTTCCGTCCTCGGTGGTAACAAAGTCTCCCATTACAATCCTGAAGGGATCCGCACCAGGGGTAATGTTTCTTATTTTATCCAGACTTCCCGCTTCGCTTGTTATTAATTGTTCATACCTGCAGTTTTCCATTTTTGAGCCGGAAAAAGAGAATATAATTTTCCATGGCAGAACTTTGGAAGCAGGCTGGTAGGCCTTAAAATTTACGTTTTCATCTTCCGGTTTAAAATACTTTCCCAGCAGAGATTTAGCAAGTACTATAAAAACGGATAAATGTGTATAAGGATTGAAAGTCTGGACCAGCGCGTATTCTATATCCGGCCCTACCGTAAGGCCAAGGTTAGATGGCAGTGTCCAGGGGGTAGTTGTCCAGGCCAGAAAAAAGATTTCAGGATTTTCTGCATTCCTGAGTTTCTCAAAGAGAAAGGCTGATTCATCATTATTCACAGCCTTAAACATGGCAACACAGGTCGTATCCTTTACTTCCTTGTATGTACCTGGCTGATTGAGTTCATGGGAACTCAATCCTGTACCCGCTGCAGGGGAGTAAGGCTGAATACTTATGCTTTCAAATAACAGATTCTTCTTATAGAATTCCTTGAGTATCCACCAAAGCGTCTCAATATATTGATTATCAAAGGTAATATAGGGGTGTTCAAGGTCAACCCAATAACCCATTCTCTCGGTAAGCTCGTCCCATTTGTCCTTATACCTTAGTACTGCTTCCCTGCATTTCCGGTTATATTCTTCTACAGAAATCTTTTTGCCAATATCTTCCTTGGTTATGCCCAGTTCCTTTTCAACCCCCAGTTCAACAGGAAGTCCATGGGTATCCCATCCACCCTTCCTCTGCACCTGATAACCCTGCATAGTCTTATAACGACAAACAAGATCTTTGAGAGTTCTGCTGATGACATGGTGGATGCCGGGTAAGCCGTTCGCACTGGGTGGGCCTTCATAAAAAACAAAAGGCTTTTTCCCCTCCCTCAATTCGATGCTTTTTTGAAATGCCTGGGTGATTTTCCACTGATCCAAAACAGTCCGGCCTATTTCCGGCAGATTAAGCTTTTCATATTCCTTATATTGCCCGGGCATACAGATCCATTAATTATGAAAGGATTAGAAGATAATTTTGAAAAAAATAAAAATTTAACAATTTAAAATGGCTGCAAGCTAACGAATTTCAAGGTTTTTATACATGTATAAAACCCCGATTACAAATCGTTTGTGTACGTTAGCCTAAAGTATAGTTACGCAGAAGTTGAGCATAATCAAGTGATTAAGTGTGATCAATTATCCACAAATAAATCCTTTGGCATAATTTATGTTTGAAAAAAGGAAGTCCGATCCTTGATAAGATCATTGAGATTGTATCTGTAAAAAGACATTCTCTGGTTCTGAGAAATTTTTTTTCTACGGTTTAGGGTTTAGGGGTTAAAAAGGGGGGTATTCCTACTCCCCTTCCTTTTTACACTAGGCGTTTTTTGAAATAATCCGCACCTTCCCGTTTTTAATTCCTTTTATCGTCATTGCAAAAACCAATGCTAGTATTGAAGTTTTTTACCAATTCCTGAATCACCAGCGAAGCCAGTTACTGAAAGACCACCTTTTTGCCCCTTTTATAAAAAAACCTCCTGTCTGGGAGGTTTTTTAGAATTAAATGAGGGAATGATAATCTGAATATTATCCACTATTCAATTCGCCGTTTTCCTGTTCCTCACCTTCTTATAAATACGATATGCCAGCATCAATACTATAGCGAGAGAAACGATTCCGGCAAGACCAAATACCCAACTCATTGCCTGTTTTACACTTGCAAGAAATATAATGGCAAATAATAACAGCGTTGCCATTTCATTCCAAATTCGCAGCGTTTGTGAACTAAAACGAAAAACACCTTTTTGTTGTTCCTTATATAATATGTGCAGAGTAAAATGATACAAATAAAGTAAAACGACAAACACAAGCTTAACCTCGAGCCAGTCTGGAGTTGCATCCAGGAGGATCCAGATCCAGGGTCCTAATATCAAAGTAAGAATGGCAGAAGGCCAGGTAATACCAAGCCATAGTCGACGGGTCATTATTCGAAACTGGCTGACCAGTATCTCGCGCTCAGGTCCTGATTTCTCAGAAGCCTCTGTAGAATAAATAAAGAGTCTGACAACATAAAACAAACCGCTGAACCAGGTGACTATAAATATTATGTGAAGAGCTTTTATATACAAATACATAAGAGGTTTTAATTGTGTATAAGGTCAACCAGAGTTTTCACCCAACGCGGATGGGTGTTTAAACAGGGTATCATCTCAAATTCCTTCCCCCCCGATCCCAGAAAACTTTCCTTCCCACGGATTTCTATTTCTTCCAATGTTTCCAGACAGTCGCTTACAAAAGATGGACAAACAACTAACAGTTTCTTAATTCCTTCTGATGGCATTTCCTGCAATCTGAAATCTGTATAAGGTTTTAACCAGGGATCCTTCAGAAGACGTGACTGAAAAGAATAACTGAACTTTTCCTGTGGCAGATCAAGCTCTTCGGCAACCTTCATCATCATATGCAAACATTGATGGCGATAACAGGTCGCATGAGCCGTTGATTCCTCCGAACAACAATTCGCTGATTGAAGACAATGTTTATGAGTAGGGTCAGATATTTTCAAGTGCCGCTCGGGGATTCCATGAAAACTAAATAGCAGATGGTCATACTCTTTTTGAATATAAGGTCGCATGCTTTCAGCCATTGCGCGAATATATCCGGCATCCTGAAAAAACGGATGAATAAATTTTAATTTGAAACTATATTTTTTCTTACGATGAATTTCCTTTGCATGCTCCACTGCCGTTTCATAAGATGACATTGCATAATGAGGATATAAAGGAATAGCAATAACTTCTTCCAGGTCCGGAACCTTTTTCAATAAAATTTCATATGCCGTTTTCATTCCCGGATTTCCGTAACGCATAGCAATACTGACTGGCTCTGGCAACTGCTCCTGTAATTTTTCACTTAGTTCCTTAGTGATACTGACCAAGGGAGAGCCGTTTTCCGTCCAGATTGTCCGATAAGCTTTAGCAGATTCGGGTGCTCTTTTTGGAACGATTACAGTCCTGACCAATACATTGCGAACGAACCAGGAATCGATCACTCTTTTGTCAGTAAGAAATTCATCCAGATATTTTCTGACATCCGGCACTTCAGTTGAATCAGGAGACCCCAGATTCATCAAAATAATGCCTCGTTTTAAATTGGTCATTTGCAAATGTAAATAAGAAACCAGCTGTGGAATCAGGTGCTCAACTGATTTAAATCATATATCCATATGAGCAGGATCCTGTTTATAAATGACACTTTCATGACACAAAAATGAGGCAATAGGAAACACAGGAAGTAATTTTGGCGTACCATTTAAAAGAATGAGTAGAAACACAACTGTCGATTTTTCAAATTTCTTCGTCGCAGGAATAAATTACAAAAAGACTGATTCTGAAATCAGAGGGTCTTTTGCGATCGGGGCGCAGCAATATGATAATATACTCAGGCTTGCTGCTGAATATGACGTTCGTGATCTCTTTATTTTATCAACCTGTAACCGTTCTGAGATATATGGCATAACTGACAATCCGGAACAGCTCGTAAATCTTCTTTGTTCACAAACACAGGGTTCTGCTGAACTCTTTAACGAATTGTCTTACAGGAAAAGCGGATTAAATGCACTTCATCACCTGTTTGATGTCGGAGCAGGTCTGGATTCGCAGATATTGGGCGACTATGAAATTATTGGCCAGCTTCGTCAGGCCATGAAATTCGCGAAGGAAAGGGGGTTTATTCATAGTCTGCTCGAAAGAACTCTTAACCAGGTTTTACAGTCTTCAAAAGAAATTAAGAATAATACGAAGCTTAGCGATGGGACTGTATCAGTCGCTTTTGCGGCGGTGCAATATATTCGTGAGAACACTGAAGCTCTTAATGACAAGCAGATTTTATTATTGGGCACAGGGAAAATCGGGACCATCACTTGTAAAAATCTTGTCGATTATCTCGGCACCAGCCATATTACCTTAATTAACCGAACGCCGGAAAAGGCAGAAAACCTTGCTTCCGCATTTGATTTAAAAACTGCTGGTATAGAAAATCTTCGGGAAGAAATAACTAAAGCAGATATTATACTTGTGGCTACCAATTCTTCTGAACCGGTCGTTCGTTATTCCGACCTTGAAAATATTAGCACGAAAAAACTCATAATTGACCTTTCCCTTCCATGCAATGTTGATAAAACTGTCGCGCACCTGCAAGATGCAACACTCATTGATGTTGACGGACTTTCAAAACTAAAAGATGAGACCCTGCTTCGTCGCGCAGCCGAAGTTCCAAAAGCACGTAGGATTATAGAAGATCATCTGAAAGAATTAATGGAATGGCATGAAATGCGAAAACACGTTCCCGTTCTCAAACTGGTAAAAATAAAACTCCAGGAAATACACGGTTCCCCATTATTTGATCAACCACTTTCTGTAGTGCCATCTTTCATTAACAGGGACCAGAAAATCCAGCGGGTACTGAATGGGATGGCTTCCAAAATGCGTCGCGAAAATCAGCACGGCTGCTATTATATTGAGGCAATCAATGAATTTATCGCCGGTTGATAAACAAGATCAAGATGTTTAAAAAATTAAGGATTGGTACGCGCGAAAGCCAGCTTGCTCTGTGGCAGGCCAATCACGTGAGGACAATGTTCAAAAAACATGGCATTGAAACCGAACTGATCCAAATAAAAAGCGAAGGTGATCTGGATCTGGCCACGCCACTATATGCGATGGGCGTTCAGGGAATTTTTACACGAAGCCTGGACCTGGCTTTATTAAATAATCAAATAGATCTGGCGGTTCATTCCATGAAGGACGTGCCGGTACAATTACCGGCCGGCATAACTGAAGCGGCAATTTTGGAAAGAGACAGCCCGTTTGATTTATTTGTCCCACATCCCTCTAACGAAAAAATTATTCTTGAAAACCACGAAGCTGCGGTTGTCGCTTCCAGTAGTCTGAGAAGAAGAGCCCAATGGGTTCATCGTTTCCCGGGTGATCGTATAGAGCCCATCCGCGGCAATGTAAATACCCGCTTAAAAAAGCTGGAGACCAGTAATTGGTGGGGAGCCATTTTTGCAGCAGCAGGCCTGCAACGGCTCGGATTGCGTCGGGCAGCTGCAATAGAATTGGACTGGATGATTCCGGCACCGGCTCAGGGAGCTATTCTGGTAGTTTGCAGAGAAGCCGATGAAGAAATATTCGCAAAATGCCGCCGAATAAATCATGATTCAACTGCTTTTTGCGTAAAGATCGAACGCGATTTTTTATCTGCTCTTCACGGCGGATGTTCAACACCTATTGGCGCTCTGGCAGAAACAGCAGGAGAAGAAATATTTTTTCGGGGTAATATTCTTGATCCGGCAGGTGAAAAAATGTTGTCAATAGAAAAAAGGATTTCCATTGAACTGGCTTCCAGTCTCGGAACAGCTGCAGCCCATGAGCTGATCAGTAAAGGCGCACATGAAATTCTGGATCAGAAGCAACATGTCTGAACGCCGGTATAACATATTATCCACCACCTCGTTGCCTTTTGAGCGTATAAAAGAAATTCCCGATTCAATTCATGTTAGTATCGTGCCTTTTATTAAAATAATTCCACGACCCGGTGTGGAACTGATACCAATCATTGCTGAATTTGGATCCGGTAAACACAATGTTGTTTTTACCAGCGCTCACGCAGTAAAATTTGTGAGTGAATGTTTGAAATATAAACCTGCCTGGAAAATATATTGTATCCGGCATGAAACACGGATGGCTGTGGAAAATTTTTTTGGAAGTGAATCGATAGTCAGATATGCAGACAGTGCATCGTCTTTAGCTCAATACCTGATTGAAGACGAAATAAAAGACGCCGTGTTTTTTTGCGGTGATCAGCGAATGAATGTCCTTCCCGATAGCTTAAAAAAACATGGTATCAGGCTAACAGAACTGATTGTATATAGTACCCGGCTAACACCCGTTGAGCTGAAGGAACAACCGGATGCGATATTATTTTTTAGTCCGACGGCCGTTCGAAGTTTTTTTTCTTTAAATAATATTGCTCCGGAAACAAGGGTATTTGCCATGGGCAGAACCACAGCAGCAGCGTTGTCGGACTATACATCCAATTCCATTTTTGTTTCGCCCGAGACAGACAAAGCATTTGTTTTCAATATGGCGGTTGAATATGCCGCATCACACCCACTACATGAACATGATCAAAAATGATTTAATATTAAAAACTCTTCGGGGAGAATCCACCGAAAGAACACCTGTGTGGATGATGCGGCAGGCAGGACGATACCTTCCTGATTATCGTAAGCTTCGTGATAAATACGATTTTTTCACCAGGGTTCAAACACCGGAGCTGGCAACTGAAATCACTTTACAGCCCGTCGACCAGATAGGCGTGGATGCTGCCATTCTTTTTTCTGATATACTCGTAGTGCTGCAGTCAATGGGAATGGAGGTGCAGCTCATTGAGAATAAAGGCCCGGTTCTTCCCGATCCGATAAGAACAGCTGCTGATCTTTCACGAATTTTTATTCCCGATGTTGAAGAATCACTCAAATATGTCTTTGATGCTATCAGACTTACAAAAAATGAACTGAATAACAGGGTTCCTTTGATAGGATTCGCAGGCGCACCCTGGACACTCCTTTGCTATATGGTGGAAGGTAAAGGTTCCAAAACCTTTGATTTAGTAAAATCATTCTGCTATTCCCAACCCCTGCTCGCAAACCAGTTATTGCAAATGTTAACTGACACGACGATCGCATACCTGAAACAACAGGTAAAGTCTGGTGCAGATGTTATCCAGCTTTTTGATTCCTGGGGTGGCTTGTTAAGTCCGGATGATTTCGAAATTTTCTCTTTGCGATATATGCGACAAATTATTCAGGCATTGAAAAATGAAGTGCCGACCATATTATTTGCTAAGGGCGCCTGGGGTTCCCTGCCAGAAATGGTAAATACAGGCACAACAGGTATCGGGCTGGACTGGAGCATTCGTCCCGAAATGGCCAGGAGACTGGCAGGGAGCGGCATTACGCTGCAGGGAAATCTGGATCCTGCCCGTTTGATGAGTCCGGTTTCCGAAATAAAAAAGGAAGTGACCAGGATGTTAAATGGTTTTGGACCCAGCAGGTATATCGCCAATCTGGGTCATGGTATACTTCCAAATATTCCCGTTGATCATGCAAAAGCATTTGTTGAAACAGTTAAAAATCACAAATATCAAAAACAGGAAAAACAGGTTCTTTCATCCCTTTAAGCATGAATGATATCGGCACATATAAAACCCAGTCGCTCGGTATTCGTGAAAAATGGATTCAGCTTATTCATGCATTGCAGGATAACATATGTAAACGACTGGAGGAAATAGACGGTAAATCAGGATTTATAGAAGACCACTGGGAAAGAGCAGAAAAAGGAGGGGGTGGCAAAACAAGGGTAATGGAAAATGGAGCAGTCTTCGAAAAAGGAGGCGTCAATACATCGGTTGTTTACGGAGACGTTACTGATGCCATGAGAGTTCAGCTTAAAATTGAAGGTTCCAAATGGTTTGCCTGTGGTTTATCACTTGTCATTCATCCGCTGAACCCTTTTGTGCCCACCGTACATGCCAACTGGCGGTATTTTGAATTGTATAATGAATCAGATGAAATTATTGACAGGTGGTTTGGTGGCGGAACAGATCTCACGCCTTATTATTTATTTAAAGAAGATGCCGTTCATTTTCATAATACATTAAAACAAACATTGGATCCATTTGGACATCATTTGTATCCTCTTTATAAAAAAGAATGTGATCATTATTTTTCTAACCATCATCGCGGCAATGAAATGCGCGGTATCGGCGGAATTTTTTATGACTATCTGCGTCCTTCAGACAAACAGGATGCTGATAGATTATTTGCGTTCCAGGAAGCTAACGGTGCCGCCTTTTTGCAGGCTTACCTGCCCATCGTAGAAAAACGCAGGAGTCTTCCTTTTGGTGAAAATGAAATCAGGTGGCAGGAAATCCGCCGTGGACGTTATGTGGAATTCAATCTGATACATGATCGCGGTACCCTGTTTGGATTAAAAACAAACGGAAGAACAGAAAGTATTTTAATGAGCCTCCCACCAAGGGCCAGCTGGATATATAACTATCAGCCGGAACCTGGAAGCAGAGAAGATCAACTATTACAGGTATGTTTAAACCCAAAGGAATGGGTAGAGTACTAGTCAATAATGTGGGAAATGTGGAATAGTTATGAATGTGATAAAGTGAAAATGAAATATTAAATTAAATTTTAAATTTCATTCCCTCGTTTGTACATTATTTACTATTCCACATTTTCCACATTGTGAATAAATAAAGGAAATATATAATTAAACTGACAATGATACTACAGAACCGTCCCAGAATACTTCGTTCCAACTCTTCTATCAGAAGCATGGTCGCAGAAACTCATCTAAACGTATCAGACTTTATTGTGCCCTTGTTTATAGATGAGGGGAAACAAGTACATCAGGAAATTTCATCCATGCCAGGATATTTTCGGAATAGTTTGGACTTAACTGTACAGGAAGTAAAAGAATTGTATGCCATGGGATTAAAATCTGTGCTGCTCTTTATTAAATGTAAAGATGATCTGAAAGATAATACCGGGAAAGAAGCCTGGAACCGTGATGGCCTTATGCAAAGAAGCATTCGCGCAATCAAAGATGCGGTTCCTGAAATACTTTTGATGACCGACGTTGCGCTTGATCCCTATTCTTCTTATGGACATGATGGCATTGTAAAAGATGGCGAGATTGTAAATGACGAAACGGTAGAAGCACTTGTAAATATGAGCCTCAGTCATGCAGAAGCAGGAGCCGACTTCGTAGCACCCAGTGACATGATGGATGGCCGGATTGGCGCCATTAGGAATGCATTTGAAAAAAACGGATTCAACAAAACGGGCATTATGGCCTATAGCGCAAAATACGCATCCTGCTTTTATGGCCCCTTCCGCGATGCGCTGGATTCGGCACCTGGTTTTGGTGATAAGAAAACTTATCAGATGGACTACTCCAACAGAATGGAGGCAATAAAAGAAGCCCTCCAGGATGTGAATGAAGGTGCAGACATTGTAATGGTCAAACCTGCGCTCGCTTATCTTGATATTATCCGTGAAGTAAAAAATACAGTGCGCGTCCCCGTTAGTGCATATAATATTAGTGGCGAATACGCCATGATAAAGGCTGCTGCAAAAATGGGCTGGCTTGATGAAAATAAAGCAATCCTCGAAACGCTGACTGCCATCAAAAGAGCCGGCGCCGATCTGATTGCAACATATTTTGCTAAAGATGCCGCCCGGTTGCTGGAGTATTAAAGAAAGTATGGGAGTATGGGAGTGCTTTGCCCGCCTTCCGCGAGACGCGGGACCGCCGTGGTGGGAGAAGGCGGGTGGGAGTATGGGAATAAAAGATTGATAGGGTGAATATTTTTTTAATAATAAGCTTTAAGCCTTTGGCTTTGAGCTTTAGGTTTAAAAGATGGAAATAAATAAAAGCAAAGGGCTATTTCAGCGGGCGCAGCAATCGATTCCCGGTGGTGTAAATTCCCCCGTACGCGCATTCCGCAGCGTAGGAGGAACACCCCTTTTTATCAGCAAGGCAAAGGGAAGTTATTTATATGATGCTGATGGAAACAAATACATCGATTATATCGCATCCTGGGGTCCGATGATTCTTGGTCACGCGCATGAACAGGTGATAAAAGCTATTCAGGAACGGGCTGCATATTCAACGTCTTTTGGCGCCCCTACAGAACTGGAAATCGAGATGGCAGAGTTGATTATTGAGATGGTGCCCAATGTCGACCTGATCAGAATGGTCAACAGTGGTACAGAAGCCTGCATGAGCGCTGTAAGACTCGCAAGAGGGTTTACCGGAAAAAATAAAATTTTGAAGTTTGAAGGACATTACCACGGTCATGCAGATGCATTTCTGGTTAAAGCCGGAAGCGGACTGGCTACACTCCAAATACAAAACGTACCTGGAATTACAAACGGTGTTGCGCAGGATACTTTAACAGCACCTTTCAATAACTTTACGGCCGTAGAAGAAATAACTAAAAAACATCCCGGCGAAATCGCTGCCATCATCGTTGAACCGGTGGCCGGTAATATGGGATGTGTTCCCCCCGAAAAAGGATTTCTCGAATCATTAAGAAAGCTATGTGACCAGGAGAATATTATTTTGATTTTTGATGAAGTGATGACAGGTTTCCGGCTCGCCCCAGGCGGAGCGCAGGAAAAACTCGGCATTCGTGCAGACCTGGTTACTTATGGAAAAGTAATCGGTGGCGGCTTACCCGTAGGCGCGTTCGGTGGTCGCAGAGAAATTATGGAACACATAGCCCCGCTGGGTAAGGTTTATCAGGCCGGAACGCTGAGCGGGAATCCATTGGCGATGATCGCAGGAATTACAACTTTAAAAATCCTGAAGGATAACCCTTCTATTTATATTGAACTGGCAGAAAAAACCAGTTACCTGCGCAAGGGTCTTCACGAAGTATTCAGTAAGAAAAATATTCCTTTTACCATAAACAGCTTCGGCTCCATGATCAGTCTTCATTTCACCAATCATCCGGTGAAAGATTTTGGATCATCTGCTGCTGCCGATATACAAAGATTCAACCATTTTTTTCATAGCATGCTGGAACAGGGAATCTATCTGCCTCCCTCCGCTTTTGAGAGCTGGTTCCTGAACAATGCCCTCACCTTCCGGGATCTGGATGAAACGATTGAAGCGGCCGTACAAGGTTAGGGGAGCCTGTGATTTGAGCCTTTATTAATCCCTTGGTTTCATCTGTCTATTTCAGAACAGTTTCTTTCTGATCGCTTATGGCCTTGGCGGCATTTGAGGTAGCCCTTTGTTCTATGTAGTGCAGAATCTGCAAAAGAAGCTCGTTTGAGCGGTAGTTGAGAGGTGGCTGAACGGCGGCCAGATAGGAAATAAATACTTTACAGCAATGACCTTTCTTCTGGTTTGCTTATAGTTTGAACCTATATTGGTTCGGCGCGGCTTCGAGGATTCTTCGCGAGTTCTTCGAGAGTTCTTCGAGAGTTCTTCGAGAAATCAGCCAGTATTCCCCTAGTAATCTCGAAGGATTCTCGAAGAACTCCCGAAGCCACTCCGAATAACGTCATGATAGTCACGCGTTTATGAAGGTTTCTATTAAGAACGTACGATTATCGTATCAAAAACGGACAGTTTTACACACCGTTTGATACATATGACACTGATATTCAATGAGATACCAATCTGGCATTCCGTTCGTGGATCGTGGAATGCGGGTCGTGGGTCGTGGGTCGCGGATCGAAAAACGATAAACGATACACGTTCAACGAATAGACAGTTAAAGAAAAAACGATGCTAAAAAACCTTTTCAAAACCGCCTGGCGTTTCCTGCTTAAAAACAAAACTTTCAGTTTTATCAATGTGTTCGGATTAGCCATCGGTACCCTTTGTTGTCTTTATATTCTTGTATATGTAAAAGATCAATATAGTTATGACAAACATCACATAGACGTAAGCAGGATATATCGGGTCGATAAAAAAGTAAAAACTCCTGATGGTATTTTTACTTTAGCCAATTCCGGCGGTTTTATTTGTCCTGCGATGAAACGCGATTTTCCTGAAGTGGAACAATTCACCCGCGTAGTACCATTCATTGGGATTGACAAACATTTACTCCGCTATAAGGATCATTCGGTTTATGAAACCGATCCTTATTATGTTGACTCCACTTTTTTTGATGTATTTTCTTATCATTTTGTTGAAGGGAATAAGAATTCTTTGATGAAACCTTATTCGGTTGTTTTATTAAAACCTACGGCAGACAAATTATTTGGCCGTACTGATCCTGTCGGCAAAACCATAACCATTGATAATACACAGGGAATCACTGATTATACTGTAACCGGTGTAGTAGATGAAAGTCTTGGAAAGTCCCACCTGCATGCAAATATATTTGTGACAATGAACAGTGGTGGTAATGGTGAATACACCATGCACAATGATTCCTGGACTAACAATAATTATATCGCGTCTTATATAAAGGTTCGGCCCAATACCAAGATTTCTTTACTTGAAAATAAATTTCCGGCTTTTGTAAATAGGTATGCAGGCAAAGAATTGAAAGACGCAGGAGTTGAAGTTAGTATGTATCTGCAATCTGTTTCAAGTATACACACTACACCCGCTATGGAAAATCCAGGTATCGGCAAACCTGTAAGCCCAACTTTTTTAGCCATCCTTTCTATTATTGCGGCTTTAATTCAAATAATAGCCTGCATTAATTTTATGAACCTTTCTACCGCACGCGCATCTAAAAGAGCTAAAGAGGTGGGCGTTAGAAAAGTCATAGGGGCCGGGAAAAAAGATCTTGTCATGCATTTTCTGGGTGAATCATTTTTAATTTCCCTGATATCTGTGATGATCGCACTTCCATTGCTGATTATTGCGCTGCCTTTTCTGAATGAAATTACACAGGCAGACATCCATCTGAATTTCCTGAGAGATTTCAGAATCTGGATCATGCTGGTAACTCTTGTGGTGGTTACAGGTCTTGTCGCAGGAAGTTATCCTGCATTTTATCTTTCTGCTTTTCGTGTTGTTAAAGTAATTAAAGGAAATTTTACCAGTGAAATCTCCGCTGCAGGAATCCGCCGTTCGCTCGTGGTATTTCAATTTGTATTATCTATTGTATTGATATCCGGAATAATAATTATTTACAGCCAGCTGGAGTATATTAAAAATAAAGATCTCGGATTTGATAAGGACCAGCGATTAATTTTTACTTTCAATACAGGAGAATCATTTAAATATATACCGTCATTCATGGATGATCTTCGCCAGGTAGCGGGAGTGAAAGAAGTGAGTAATTCAAGTAAATTTCTAAGCAACCCCGCGCTTTTTTCCAATGTTTTCACATTACCAGGCCAGCGGCAGTCCGAAGGGAAATACGCTGAATTTATAGTCAGCGATGAATATTTCTTAAAAGCCAATGGAATCAAACTAATCAGCGGACGAGATTTCCGTTCGGATGATTCTGCAAAAGTATTAGTCAATGAGACTTTTATGCATAATATGGGATTGACTCCTTTTAAAGCACCCGGGACAAAGCTGACGGACTTTCAATCGCGCGTATGGACAATTGCAGGCGTTATGAAGGATTTCAATTTCGGATCACTTCATAAAAAAGTCGAACCTTTTATGTTATGGATGAATCATAAACAGGACGGCCTCTGGGCTAATCTTACAATACACACTGCAACCCGGGATTATAAAGAACTGCTTGCCAAAATAGCAGAGGTCTGGCATAAGGATATTCCCGGAGTGCCTTTCGAATACAGTTTTTTGGATGAACAGGTACAAAAGCAATATGAGACTGATATTTCTATGTCGCGTATCATTGATGCATTTACCATTATAGCAATATGCATTTCCTGTCTGGGTTTATTCGGGCTCGCGGCTTTCAGTGCAGAACAAAGAAATAAGGAAATCGGAATTCGAAAAGTACTGGGCGCCAGTGTATCCGGCATTGTGCAGTTAATGTCTAAAGATTTTTTAAAACTTGTACTTCTCGCATTTCTGATTGCCACGCCCATTGCCTGGTGGGCAATGAATAAATGGCTGCAAGGATTTGCATTCAGAATTCAGGTCAGCTGGTGGATGTTTGCGATGGCAGGATTTGCTACTGTATTGATTGCGCTTTTGACGGTGAGTTCACAAGCGGTGAAAGCCGCGATTATGAACCCAGTAAAAAGTTTGAGAAGCGAATAAAGCTTAAAGCGTAAAGCTGAAAGCCTAATGCTTGTAACCAATAAAGTTAAAAACTCGCTTTGATTTCAAAAAGAAGCCTTGAGCTTTAAGCTTTGGGCTTTAAGTTTTAGGCTTTAGGCTTTAAAAAGAAGTTCACACGGCTTGAGACCTGTATGTTTTTTAAACGCAGTAGAGAAATGTGAGATAGAGGAATATCCCAGCATTACCGAAACATCCGTAACACTCAGGCCTTTTTCGTACAGAAGGTAACGGGCATGTTCCATCCGCTGGCCCTGGTAGAAATCGAAAATAGTGGTTCCGAACAGTTCCTTGAATCCTTTTTTCAGATAACATTCATTGATCGCCACTTTCCTGCTGAGTTCCCGGATCGTGAGTGGTTCACCGATATGTTCCAGGAGGATTTCTCTGGCAAGGTTTATCTTTCCCCTGTCCGCGTCATTGGCAAGAAACTTACACTGGAAAGCTTCTACTTCCCTTTCGCCCAGCATACATTCGAGGCTGTATAGAAGTAACATCTGAGTTTGGGCGTTAATGAAAATATTCTCGAGACTATCTGTGTAGTTATGATTCAGCAAACCCTCCAGCAACAATCTCGTACGCCCACAGAGTGATAATATTTTTGAGAAAGAAGAAGGATGTTTGAAATGGAGCACATTGTCGGATAAGCTGCCAGCCATTTGATTCGTTTTCACAAATTGTGAAAGATGAACAGGTGAAAACCGAAAACTCATTACATCCACAGTCTCTGTGCGGTCAGGACATAAACGGGAAGTATGAAAACGGCAGGTATCACATTCCCTTTCTTTTTGTTTACAATATGCATTGCCTGCTATACAAAAGCGAAGTTCAAAGTAATTCTCCTGTGGTGTCTCACGCTGATAATGATAGATCATCATACCTGTATCGTCCAGGCTCCACTGGGGGTTTTTTTCATAGCGCCGTATCATATATTGTACCGATCCGGGAATCTGGCGCTCTTTTTCATCCAAAAGCTGTAATTGCTCCTGCATGAAGGGCTGTTTATAAGCAAGTGTGAGTATATCCAGGGGTTGGTGCATAAATAATCCGGCAAATTTAACCCTCAAAATTCATATTACCCGAAGTTCGTCTGCCTGGCTATTTTAAGCCCTTAAAACTACCTCGATCTCAAGGTCAAAATACCTAAAAAAATTGTTTAAAAAAGAAGGGTTCCAACCCCATTCTTACCCCTGATTTTTGTAAATTTGCGGACCCCGTTATTTAAATCTAATAATCGGTTTTTCAATTAAATATGAACGATAGTCAACAACAGGTTGCAGCTCCTGCAGTCAATGGTTACGGAGCAGATAGTATTCAGGTTCTCGAGGGGCTGGAAGCAGTAAGAAAAAGACCCGCGATGTATATCGGCGACGTAGGTGTAAAAGGTTTACATCATCTGGTCTATGAAGTGGTGGATAATTCTATTGACGAGGCCCTTGCCGGATATGCTAGCAATATCATCGTAGATATTTTTACAGATAATTCTGTAAGTGTGGAAGATGACGGGCGCGGAATCCCGACAGGTTTGAATACCAAAGAGCAGAAAAGCGCTTTGGAACTGGTGATGACGATCCTTCATGCCGGAGGAAAATTCGACAAGAACACTTATAAAGTTTCAGGCGGCCTTCACGGCGTGGGAGTAAGTTGTGTAAACGCACTTAGTAGTGATCTGCATGTAACTGTACAACGTGAAGGAAAAATATTTGAACAGGCGTATAAAATCGGCATACCGCAATATCCTGTGCGTGAGATTGGATTGAGTGATAAAACAGGCACCCGCGTGCATTTCCATCCAGATTCAAGCATTTTTATCACCCTGGTTTATAATCGAGATATCCTCGAAAGCCGCTTACGCGAACTGTCTTTTTTAAATAAGGGAGTGAAAATTGTTATAAACGACCATCGCGATCTGGATGAAGCCGGAAAGTTTTATACAAAAACTTTTTACAGTACTGGAGGAATCACAGAATTTCTGGAGATGCTGGACAGCAATGCAGCCAGGACGCCTCTGATTCCAAAACCTATCTATGTCAATGCTATAGACCCGGCAACAAACGTGGCGGTGGAAGTTTCCCTGATTTATAATGATAGTTATAGCGAGCATATATATTCTTATGTTAATAACATCAATACCATTGAAGGCGGAACACACGTCGCCGGATTTCGTCGCGCTTTAACCAGGGTGTTTAAAAGTTATGGCGATAAACAAAATCATTTTGAAAAAGCCAAAGTTGAAATTGAGGGCGATGATTATCGCGAGGGACTGAGTGCCATCATTTCTGTAAAAGTACCCGAGCCTCAATTTGAAGGGCAGACAAAAACCAAATTAGGTAATAACGAGGTCAGTGGCATAGTGGATACTACAGTTTCTAAAGTTTTAGAAGCCTTTCTGGAAGAAAATCCCCGCGAAGCGAAAAACATCATTCAGAAAGTCATTCTGGCTGCCCAGGCCCGTGCAGCCGCACGTAAAGCCAGGGAACTGGTACAGCGTAAGAGTGTACTCAGCGGTGGCGGACTTCCTGGCAAGCTCGCCGATTGTTCGGAAAGAAATCCTGAACGCTGCGAATTATACCTCGTGGAAGGTGATTCCGCGGGGGGAACTGCCAAGCAGGGCCGTGACAGGAGTTTTCAGGCTATCCTGCCATTGAGGGGTAAGATCCTGAACGTGGAAAAAGCAATGGAGCACAGGATTTATGAAAACGAGGAAATCAGGAACATGTACACGGCTCTGGGTGTAACTGTAGGGACTACCGAAGATCCAAAGGCTTTAAATCTTATAAAACTCCGGTACCACAAGGTGATCATCATGACGGATGCTGATGTGGATGGCAGTCATATCGCAACGCTGATTCTTACTTTCATTTATCGCTATATGGCGGCCCTCGTAGAGCAGGGGCATATATTCATAGCGCAGCCGCCACTCTACCAGGTAAAAAAAGGTAAAGAAAGTGTTTATGCCTGGAGCGAGGATCAGCGACGCTTACAAATCGAAAAACTGGCTGGGGGCAAGGAAGACAGCGTGAGCGTACAAAGATACAAGGGATTGGGAGAAATGAATGCCAGCCAGCTTTGGGAAACTACTATGAATCCGGGAACCCGGACCCTCAAACAGGTTACCATTGAAAGCGCTGCCGAAGCGGACCGAATCTTTAGTATGCTGATGGGCGATGAAGTTGCTCCCCGCAGGGAGTTTATTGAATCCCATGCAAAATACGCCCGGCTGGACGTCTAATTCAACAGAAATCCCGTTTAAGAATATTTATATACCTTTAGCCGCTTAGCCAGTTGGTGTATTCAGAACCTTTTAAAATTTAAGATATGTCCACCGTTGTACTTACAGCATATAATGTCAAGACGAAAGAGAAAAATGTTCCGATCATGGATGCGGTGATCAGCAAAACTGCCAAGGGTGCCTACATGGCCCAGGGACATGATGGCAAAGGGAATAAGCTCACAACATTACTTGGTGAGGAAAAAGCACTCGCAGCCATCAAAGCAGGCGTTGCAAAACAAAACTGGTAAATAGTTATTAATTGTTAGTGGTTAGTTGTTAACACACAGTAGATAATACTGATATATTAGCGTGTTAACAACTAACCACTAACAATTAATAACTATAAAGTTTTTCTAAATAAAATTCAGGTATTCATACTTCCGTCCGAGGATTTTATTGTCATCCGCCTGTAACCACTTATTCAGCACGGTGGCATAGACCCGCTTAAAATCGAGCTGCTGCATAAGATCTCCTTCTGAAAGATTAGAGAGATCCGGCATTTCATTGATAACACCCTTATTTTTCAGACTCCCACTGATCAGGAACATGTTATTTGCAGTCCCATGATCCGTACCGCCGCTTCCATTCTCACTCACCCTCCTTCCGAATTCAGAAAAACTCATGATCAGCACATCTTCGAACCGGTGATTCGCCTTCAGGTCATATGTAAAGGGTTTTATGGCTTCATTGAGGTCATTGAATAATTTTTCCTGCTTGAACTGCTGACCCACATGAGTATCAAAACTTCCGAGAGAAACATAGTATACTCTTGTATTAATATCGGAAGAGATTAGAGAGGCGATTGTCTTCAGATCTTTTCCGATCTCCGAATTGGGATAAACCGTTGTACTCGGCCTTAGTTTGCTCTGTTGAAAAATATATTCAGCGCCGGATACAGTTTCTGACATTACCTTATACAGATAGGATATGGGATCTTCAGCATGTTCATTGTTCCCCTGTCTGAGCAAGTCTTCGAAAAAAGGATCCTGACTGGTTTCAAATAAACGCTTCGGATCGCGCAGTGCAATACCCTTCATTTGGTTACCACTCAAAGCAAGACTAAGCATATCATCCATTTCAAGCACCTGAGTAGGTTTTGAACATCCTGAACATTCGGCATCAAGATACCTGCCCAACCATCCTGAACTAAGATATTCATCACTATTGCCGGCGGACTGCCATATATCCATGCTTCGAAAATGAGAACGGTCAGGATTCGGATAACCAACATTATTCAGAATAGCAAGTTCACCATCATCATAGAGACTTTTAAGATTAGTAAGAGAGGGATGTAAACCCGCTTCACTGTTCAAAGAAAGAGTTTTGTCCTTAGGAATTGCGAGAACAGGACGCTCACGATAATAAATATCGTTGCGAATCGGAATCACGGTATTGAGTCCGTCATTTCCACCACTCAACTGAAGTACAACCAATACTTTATTTCCACCCTCAAGTGAGGATGGTCCTTCAAATGCTTTCAAAAATTTAGGCAGCATGAAAGTACCAGTTGCCAGGGAACCCAGTTGTAAGAATTTTCTTCGATTGATCGACATTCTTTCTCCTTTATTTTAACACAGTTGATATTCCGGCGTGCCCATGAGTCTTATTGTAATAGACTGGATCCGTTTTACACGATCTGACTCATCAATATATTTAATGATATCACTTTCATTTACGGGCAAAACTTTTTGCAAAAGCAAATCACGAATAGCACTATAAAGTTCGGGATCCAGGACATCGTTGAAATTTTTGAGATAGTCATCCCAAAGAATTCTTGTCTGGAATAATTGAGCTCCCGGATTCACAACTTTTTTTGGATTCTTAATAAAGCCCTGATCCCTCATGCCCATCATCATATCATCATCATCCTTTGGTCTTGATAACAGGCTATCAGATTGGGCAATGATTCTTGGAACCTGCATACGGAGCATGAGACTGGAACTGTCTATCCAGTGTTTGCCACCAGGCCATCCCGCTACATTGGGCGGAGAAAATAAAACCTGACCCAGCAATCGTTCCAAAATAAGCTGAATTGCCGGATTTTGCATTTCCACAGGCAGTTGTCTGCGCATACCAACCAGCCATAACACAGGCGATTTGATCTGGGTTCCTATATTTTTCGGATCATAAAACCATGATGACCTGAAGATTTCTGTCATCAAACCGCGGATATCATAACTGCTATTATAAAAATTTGCAGCCAGTTCACTCACTATTTCTTCATTCACTGTTTCATTTACAAAAAATTTATAAACTTTTCGTGTTATAAAAACCGCCGTTTGCCTTTGTTCCAATAAAATCTCAAGGATATCTTCTCCGGACAGATTTCCTGTTTTTCCAAAGAAAGTTTTTATTCCATCATCATGTTGTCTGGCACGAAAAGTAAAATCTCCCTGGAGGTTGGTACCCCAACCTGTAAATGCGCGCGCCGATTCTTTTATGTCTGATTCAGTATAATGACCCCGGCCAATAGTAAAAAGCTCCATAAGCTCTCTTGCAAAATTCTCATTTGGATGTCCTTTTTTATTCTGGTTATTATTCAGAAACTGGATCATCGAAGCTGTTTTACTAACGTCAAAAAGCAGGTCCCTGAAACTTCCCAGCGCATTTGCACGAATGACGTTGAGAAGAGCCTGATCATAAATAATATTGACGGTTTTTGATGCAAAATGGCCATGCCAGAACAAAGACATTTTTTCCAGTAACTGAGCAGGGCTCTCCGTCATTTCCTGAAGCCAGCGAATATTCAGTTTTGAAATATCCTGAACTGACAGCTTCCGGATCATTTGTCTTTTTTCGGGTTTCAATTCGGCGGACCTTCCGGGAATCATTTGTTGATTCTCCATGACCATTTGTTTCAAATCCGGATCCACCAGGTCGAAAAAAACGGGCTTTTTTTCAGAAGCTTTTAGAATAGAGTGAAATAATGCATCCGGTTTTTGTTTCGGGAGGTGTTTAATCTGGTCAGCCGGTGGGCCAAACCCTGCCCGCCACCACAAGTGCTGGTTTCTTTGCTTATTAAGATTCATTCTTCCATATGATTGAAACCATTACAAAAGGTTTAATACCTAATTGACGCCTAAAGCCTAACGCTTAACGCTTAACGCTTTTGAATTATGAATGATTAGTGGGAAATGCGCGTTACAGATAAAGTTTTAAGCTGCATATTTTAAGCTTCAGATATAAAGAACCATAAGAATAAAGCCTTTGGCGTTAAGCTTTAGGACTTAAGCGTTACGCTTTTCAAGCTTTTGGGCTCCAAAATAGGGATGCAAAACTTCGGGCAGTCTGATGAAATCAGTCTGCTGGTGATTTTCCAACAAACAGGCTAAAATGCGTGGTAGTGCCAGGGAGCTTCCATTCAGGGAATGCACTAATTGCATTTTGCCTTTTTCGTCCTTAAAGCGGATTTTCATCCGGTTGGTTTGAAAACTTTCGAAATTGCTAACGGAACTAACCTCCAGCCATTTTTCCTGGGCAGCTGAAAAAACTTCAAAATCGTAGGTTATTGCTGATGTAAAGGACATATCTCCTCCGCATAAACGTAAAATGCGGTAAGGTAATTCGAGAGACAAAATGAGCTTCTCGATGTGTTTCACCATTTCTTCAAGAGCCTCGTAACTTTTATCAGGATGTGCAATCTGGACTATTTCAACCTTATCAAACTGGTGAAGTCGATTTAATCCACGAACATCCTTTCCATAGCTGCCTGCTTCCCGCCTGAAACAGGGAGTGTATGCAGTCATTTTAACAGGCAAGTCTTTTTCAGATAAAATACTATCACGTAAAATATTTGTGAGCGGGACTTCGGAAGTTGGTATAAGATAAAGCCTGTCCTCAGGTACATAATACATTTGTCCTTCCTTATCCGGCAGCTGACCTGTACCATATGCGCTGGCTTCGTTTACTACAAGGGGTGGCTGATATTCCGTGAATCCGGCGTTTGTATTATAATCCAGAAAATATTGGATCATGGCTCTTTGCAACTTTGCTCCCTTATCGATATATAGTGGGAATCCACTCCCCGTTATTTTATTACCCAGTTCAAAATCGATCAGATTATATTTCTTCGCAAGATCCCAGTGTGCAAGGGCATTCTCTGGCAATTTGGGTTTATTCCCACCTTCTCTCACAATTATGTTATCTGCTGGTGTTTTACCAGGTGGCACTTCTGACGAAGGCAGGTTTGGAAGGGTAACCAGTATCTGATATAACTGTTCTTCTACTTCTCTTACTGCATCAGGCAAAAAGTCAAGTTTGGATTTTATAGATGTGACCTGCCGTTTTTTTTCTTCGGCTTTTACTTTTTCACCCTTTGACATCAATTGGCCGATTTCTCTTGAAATTGAATTTAATCCGGCTTGTTCGGATTCCATTTCCAGTTGCAGTTTCCTTTTCTTTTCATCCAATTCCAATATTTTAGCCAGAGCAACAGATGCATCGAAATTTTTTACCAGGAGCCGTTCTTTTATAAATTCCGGGCGTTGACGGATCAGCGCTAACTGTAACATGCTGGAAAATTTGCGCAAAGTTAACGGATGCCGGCATAGATTCCTTAGCGGGTTATCTTTGTACTATGAATGTGAAAGACGATTTACAGAACAGATGGTGGGCCCTGGAAGAAAAATTGATGATCAGATTTGGAAAGAAACCTGATATGGAAGCTATTCTTTTCCTGATAGGTATTCAGGAAGTAGGTGATTTTCAAACGAAATTTACTAAGGAGCAGAAGCAGGACCTTATGCATGTGGCTGTTTGCAATCTTCTTTCCCCAAGTGGTTACTATGAACTGGAAATGGTAGACGAAGAAGGATGGCCACATTATCGCCAGTTAAAACCCCTGCCTGTTTTAAATATTATCGAACAGGAAAACTTCATGAAAGATCATATTTTGCTTTATTTTGAAAACCAGGAGCTGAACGAATAACACTAAGCGGGATCACAGAATATTCAAATCCGTCTATATTTGCAGCTGTCAGCATCTGTACATTTAAAAAAAAATCAAATGAGTTTTCCAAAAGATTTACACTACACTAAAGAACATGAATGGGTAAAACAGGAAGAAGGCAATACATTTATAGTTGGCATTACTGACTATGCTCAGCGCGAATTGGGAGATATTGTATATGTTGAAGTGGAAACAATTGGAAAAACCATGGATGCGGGTGAAGTATTTGGAACTGTAGAAGCTGTAAAAACAGTTTCTGATCTTTTTTTACCGGTAACTGGCACCATATTAGAATTAAATCCGGAACTGGCAAATGCACCAGATCTTGTAAATACCGATCCTTATGGTAAAGGATGGATGATCAAACTGAGCGTAAAAAACCCCGAACTGGTCTCCAAATTATTGGACGCTTCGGCATATGAAGCCATGGTAGGATAACCCGGGCTGATACATCTTATTAACTGCAAGTATTGGCATCAACGGAAATATATAGTGAACAGGACCTGATCATTGCCTTAAAAGCAGGAGACGATCAGGCTTTTTCATATTTGTATGATCATTATAGTGGCTCCCTTTACAGTACTATTCTTCAGATAGTAAAATCTCCGGGAGTGGCAGGCGATGTTTTACAGGAAGTTTTTATCAATATCTGGCGCAAAATAGAATCCTATGACCCTTCAAGAGGACGTTTGTTTACCTGGATGTTGAATATGGGCCGGAATGCCTCTATCGACATGCTGAGATCTAAAACACGAAAGTCCAGGAAATTCGAACCGTATATGGATTACCGGTCAAACCAATATTGACAATATCGGCCTGACAAAATTCCTGGGAAAACTAAGACCCGAGCATCGCATTTTAATAGAACTTGCCTATTTAAAGGGTTATACGCATGAAGAAATCGCGCAGATAGAAGATATTCCACTGGGAACTGTAAAGACACGTATTAGAAATGCACTATTGCAATTAAGAGCATATTTAAAATAAGTGAACCCACAAGATTATATATTGAGTGGAATTATTGAAAGCTATGTGCTTGGAATAGCCTCCCCTGAGGACAGCGCAGAGTTTGAGCGTATATGCGACGCATATAGTGAAGTACGTTCGGCGCGAAATGCGTTTGAATTGCAGTTGGAACAATCGCTATTACATCAAAAACAGGAACCGCCACGTGGGTTGAAATCCAGAATTTTTTCTGAAATAGGAATGGAAAAGGACGAACAACCTCAACGAATCTTTCCAGGTAAACCAACCCTGATTCCGCGGAAAGGTTTCGCCAGATATGTTGCGGCTGCTTCTTTGGTTCTCCTTCTTGGCAGTGTACTTCTAAATTTGTACTTACTGAACGAATATAAAAAATCAATTGCCCAATATAAAGAATTGGTCGCTACACAAACACAGACTGCAGGGACCATTCAAATATTGCAAACGAAACTGGAAGCGTACGAAAATGCACTCAGCCTGATGAAAAGTCCACTGATGGCGATTGTAAAAATGCCGGGCATACCTGCTGGTCCATCTTCGTCCAGTATGGCAACCGTCTATTGGAATATTGAATCTAAAGAAGTGTATTTGTTGGTAAATCAGTTACCAACACCTGATCCGGGTAAGCAATACCAGCTCTGGGCTATTGTTGATGGCCACCCTGTAGATGCGGGTGTTTTTGACATTAGTAAGGGCCTTCCCTTAGTAAAACTCAAAACCATACCAAAGGCAGAAGCATTTGCAATTACACTTGAAAAGAAAGGTGGAAGCACCTCACCTGATATGGATTCGATGTATGTGATGGGCAAGGTTACCGGCTAGTTTCGAATCGTCTGATATAATTGATATATTAATATGCGTTACCGATTAAACCAGTTTTTTTCCAGTCGAATTCCTTCAGTTCTTTGGACCATTGTAATTTTTATATTACTGGCTCTCCCTGGAAATATGTTACCAAATGAAAATCATCTGGCAATTCCTAATCTGGATAAATATGTGCACGTCATCCTCTTTGGGAGTTTCGTTTTTTTGTGGTCTTTTTATTATGGAGCAAAACTGAAAGGAAAAAATGTCCCCTATAAGCAATCTTTTTTTATTCTGATCATTGCATGTTTATACGGCATTGCTATGGAATATGTGCAAAAATATTTTATTCCAAACAGGGATTATGATATTTATGATATTGCTGCAGATATCGCAGGAGCTTTCGCGGGGTTTTTATTTGTCCGCCTGACATTTTCCTGGTTTAGAGACTAACTATACTTTGCAAAAGCGGAGAAGGTAACTTTAATAAGTAAGCCCCTGTGGAAACAGGGGCCGTAACCAAAACTAACTGCTTATGAGAAAATTGACTGCTTTTGTGAAGTCAAATAGAAAAGACCATTTATTTAATACAGGCAATTCGAATGCCAATTCTTTTCACTATTCCAATCCGCCATCAAAAGAACTTATGTAAAGTTACAAGTCAAAGTGAACTCTAATTCCTTCCTTATTTCTTAATAACAATTTTTTAAGATTAAAACTCTTTTGACCATAACCTCCTGTATACACATTAAACGATAAAAAAAGCAATAGGTTTAATGCGTAATGTTAAGAATTTACTATTATGAATTTACTACTTAAATGTGTTAGCTTCCAACTATTCGTTTGGCTTTCGATTCTAATTGTAGAGAAATTGCAACATCTTAGACCGTTTTTGCAATTTTTTCAGCATTCTCGGCAAACTGCAGGGCCTCAATAAATTCACTGATATTACCGTTCAGCACATCGTTCAGATTATAAACCGTGAGGCCTATCCGGTGATCTGTTACCCTGCCCTGCGGGAAATTATAAGTCCTGATTTTTGCACTCCGGTCACCGGTGCTCACAAGACTTTTACGATGTCTGGATATTTCCTCTTCCTGTTTCCTCACTTGTTCTTCGTATAACCGTGTTCGGAGCATTTGCATGGCTTTTTCACGATTTCCCAGTTGGGATCTTTCAGTTTGACAAACTACCACCGTTCCTGTGGGAATATGAGTCAGCATGACTTTGGTTTCCACTTTGTTAACATTTTGACCGCCAGCACCTCCACTACGGGCCGTTTCCATTTTTACGTCTGCCGGATTCAGTTCAAAATCAACTTCTTCAGCCTCCGGCATCACTGCAACCGTAGCCGCACTTGTATGCACCCGACCGCTTTGCTCTGTATCAGGAACTCTTTGAACCCTGTGAACACCACTTTCAAATTTCAATGTACCATATACATCCTCTCCGGTTACTTCCAGCTGAACTTCTTTGTAACCTCCAACTGTACCCTCGCTTTCACTCAAAAGAGCAGTTCTGAATCCCTTTTTTTCACAGTATTTCATGTACATCCTTAAAAGATCTCCTGCAAAAAGACTGGCTTCATCACCTCCTGTACCTGCACGGATTTCAATAATTGCGTTTTTTTCATCCTGTGGGTCCTTGGGAATCAATAACTGCCTGATTTCCGTTTCCAGGGACGTCTTTTTCTCCTCAAGGGAGGATGTTTCCATCTTGGCCAACTCTCTTAGTTCCTCATCATCTCCATTTAAAGCCTCCCGGTTAAAAGCCAGGTCATCCAGAACGTTGAGATACCGGTCATACGACTTTACGATTTTTTCCAGGCTACGGTATTCCTTGCTGGTGGAACTAAATTTCCTGTTATCATTTACTATGGCCGGATTGGTGAGTGCAACGCCCAATTCATCGAATCTTGCCCGGATAGCATCCAGTTTATCAATCATAACCTGCGAAAAATTTATATTGCTGCAAAGTTAACAGATCCATGAGTTACCGGAAATTGAAAGCAGACTACTTATTTGATGGCTTTAAAATGCATAAGGATAAGGTATTGATTTGCGCAAAGGACGGTGTTATCGAAGTCTATTGTCAATGAAGAACAGGCTGGTGAAGGGTTAGAAAAATTTTCGGGCATATTGAGTCCCGGATTTATTAATTGTCACTGCCATCTGGAACTTAGTCATCTGAAAGGTCTGATTGCTGAAAAACAGGGTCTAGTCAATTTTGTGTTATCTGTCGTAAAAAGTCGGAATCTGGCGGAAGAAATTAAGTTTGATGCCATGCTCTCCGCTGAATCGGATATGTTGAAGTCAGGGATCGTCGCTGTGGGAGATATCTGCAATTCGGCAGATACCAGGATTCTAAAATCTGAAAAGCGGCTGGACTATTACAATTTTATTGAACTCCTGGGCTGGACGCCTGGTCTGGCGCTTTTACGATATAAAAATGCAAAAAAAACAGCTGCACTTTTTATCGAATCAGGTGCTGACGAAAAACATTTATCGCTTAATCCCCACGCTCCTTATTCAGTTTCGGAAGATCTTTGGAATCTCTTGAAAACTGGTTTCCGGCATAAGACCATCACCATTCATAATCAGGAATCAGCTGCAGAAAATGAGTACTTCATCTCTGCCAGCGGGGATTTGACCCGTATGTATTCTCTGATGAAAATGGATGCCAGCCATTTTAAAGCGCCTGGAACCCGAAGTCTGCCTTATTACCTGCCTAAATTAAAAACCGCTACACGCGTTTTGCTTGTACACAATACATATACTAATGAAGACGGATTTGATCTGGGCAAAAAGCCAGCATGAAGGTCTCTTTTTCTGTCTCTGTCCAAATGCGAATCTTTATATAGAAGACCGGATGCCCGAAATTCCTCTTCTTATGAAACATAAAGTCAATATGGTATTAGGGACTGACAGCCTGGCGAGTAATCACCAGCTCGATATTCTGGAAGAAATGAAAACTATTAAAAACATCTTCCCGATGATACCCACATCGCAATTGCTTTTATGGGCAACTTCGAACGGAGCAAAGGTTTTATCTTTTGATAAGAACCTGGGAGATTTTGCCAAAGGCAAAAAACCCGGAATAGTACTTATTGAAAATATAAGAGGGGAAGAGATTACTGAAGCAAGTACCAGCAGAAGAATAGTGTGAGAGTATGGGAGTATGGGAATACTAGTGCGAAGTGTATAAATCAAGTTTTCACTCCCATACTCCCATACTATTAACTTTCTTCCAGTATAGTACGCAAAACGGGAAGCGTTTTAAGTGCGGTAAAACCAGCAATATGCATAGAATAAAAATCTTCGTAAGCCATCAGCAGCATTCTTCTTTTTTCTTTGTTGAGGGATAATTCTGAGAGTTCCGACAGGTTGCATGATTTTCAAGATATGCGAACTTATTTCACTCAGCGGATTTTCGAGATAGTGAGGGTGTGAAGGTTTCTCCTCAGAAAAATATCCCTCTTCGAGGTCCAGAAAACTTCTTTTTTCAGAATAATTATCGTCAATCCTCAAGCCCAAAAAATCCGGCAAGATGTGATGCAAAAAAGAGGGGAAAATTAGCCTGTACCTACGGCTCCGACTGATCAAGTCCTTTAAGTGAGTCTTCTATAAAATAATAAAGTTCCGGATTTGGTTCAGGTTGTTTCAAACATTTTTGTAAAAGTTCGATCATGAACAATGCGACTGCATGCGTAACCACATCCGAAAAAACATGCTGGTATAAATAGTTCCAGCTAAATTCTTTTATTCGTTGCAGATTTTTTGATTCCTGGTGATAGATCACCAGATCAAGCATGGCTGCAGGTTGAAACAATCCCGCCTTTGAGCCCCCCTTCGCCGAATGGGTCCTCACTCCATTTACCAGGTAGGATTGTAAACCAAATAGTTCAGTTAGTATGGTTACAATTACACTCGTTTCGCCATATTTCACAGTGCGCAATACAATGCCCTTTGTTTTGTGGACCATAACCGAAATGGATTCCTGCGAAATTCGGTTAAAATAAGTTTCTTTGCCGGGCGTCCGTACAGTTTCACCAAATATTACTTACATGTGGGGATCTATTGCCTCTTTTGTTTTGAAATTCCGTTCAACCTTACTTATTCTACTGGCTGCCAGTATTATTTATATGCGCTTTCCAGGCCTCAAAAGTTGAATTAAGCTATGAATATACCCGCGCGATTCCAACAGACAACGCGAAATACCTGGCATATCAGAATTTTCTAAAAAAATTTGGCGATGATGGTAACCTGCTGGTGATCGGTGTGCAAACGGATCAGCTTTTTTCAAAAGATGTTTTTAACGACTATTTCCAGTTAAGCAGAAAACTGAAATCAGTAAAAGGGGTCGAACAGGTTTTAAGTATTCCTGATGCCATCATACTGCATAAAAATTTGCTTACGGAAAAACTCGACAGCCAGCCAGATATTTCCTGGTCCTTTTAATTCACAGGCAGACCTTGATACTGCCCGTAAAGTTTTTGAAGAACCTTTTGTTTTACAGGGGGATTTTATATAATCCTGAAACTCACGCTTTATCTGATGGCCATAAGTGTTAACAAGCAAATCATGAATTCGGCTGGACAGAACAGCTGTCGTGAGCAACATTGTAAATCTTGGAAATGATTTCGGCGAATGCACATCAGTTGCAGGTGCATTTTAGCGGTCTCCCCCTGATCCGTACCAATATGGCTACCAAAGTGGCTACTGAAATGAAATGGTTTTTGCTGGGATCCGTTTTACTCTCAGCTTTGATCCTCCTTATCTTTTTCCGCAGCTTAAGTAATATGATCCTGTCACTGGTAGTAGTGATCATTGGAGTTGTGTTTCAGTCTGGCGACCATGCATTTATTTGGTTATAAGATTACCCTTCTTAATGCACTGATACCACCGTTGATTGTTGTCATCGGTATACCGAACTGTATTTATTTTCTGAATAAATACCACACATCTTTTCGCGAATATGGTGAAAAAAGAAAAGCATTATTTGAGATGATCAGCAAAATGGGCATCGTGACCCTTTTTTGCAATATTGCCGCCGCCATTGGTTTTGGGGTATTTGCTCTTACAAAAAGTGCCATATTAAAAGAATTCGGTGTAGTAGCCGGCATTAATATCATGCTGCTTTTTATTATTTCCATAATACTGATCCCCGCGGTGCTTAGTTTTTTGCCAGATCCGAAAGTCAGGCATATGAAATACCTGACAAACCGATGGCTTACGACGCTTCTCGATTTGCTGGAGTTCTGGGCCCTCCATCATAAAAAAACAATTTTTATTTCTACCTTTCTTATACTGGTCGTGTCCATTGCAGGTATGACTCGACTTCGTTCTGAATCTTTTATTTTGGACGATCTTCCGAAAACAGATCCGGTTTATGCCGACCTGAAATTTTTTGAAACTAATTTCAAAGGCGTGATGCCGCTGGAAATTCTGATCGATACAAAAAGAAAAAACGGCATCAGGGCAAATATGATGGGTAACTTTTGAGAAAATCGATGAGCTTTCAACCTATATCGATTCCAGTTCTTTTATGGCCCGACCCATTTCTGTAGTGGAGATGCTGAAATTTGTCCGACAGGCTTATTATAATAATGACAGTTCGCGATACGGACTGCCAAATGATTTTGATAAAAGTTTTATTGCTCCCTATTTGAGCCTGAAAACAGACAGTGGCACAAAGCCTAATGGTGTAATGAAACTGGCGAATAGTTTTATCGACAGCAATAAACAGATTCTTCGCATAAGTGTGAATATGGCTGATGTTGGAAGTGCACAACTTCCAAAAATATTGGCAGGCGTACAGCACCGGGCTGATGAATTATTTGATACGCGCACATTACCGCATTGAATTCACTGGTACTACGGTCACTTTCCTGGAAGGAAGTGCTTTTATTATCAGCGGCCTGAAACAAAGCATTATCTGGGCTTTTTTCCTGATCGCTGCGTGTATGCTTTATCTGTTCCGGAGTTTGCGTATTCTGATCTGCTCGTTGCTTCCAAATGTTATTCCACTGGTGATTACAGCAGGTGTTATGGGTTGGGCCGGTGTGCCATTAAAACCATCTACTGTATTGGTTTTTAGTATCGCCCTTGGCATTGCGATTGATATTACCATCCGTTTTCTGGTGAACTATAAACAGGACGGCAGCATGACCAGCAGTACAATAAGTACAGTTATCAAAACCATTCATTCTACAGGTATCAGTATTGTCTATACTTCGCTGGTGCTGATTGCAGGGTTTGTAATTTTTTGTTTCAGCGGATTTGGAGGAACACAGGCGCTGGGATGGCTGACATCGCTTACACTGGTGATGGCGACACTTACAAACCTGATATTTTTGCCAGCGTTACTAATTGCTATTAGCCCCAAGAAAAACAATGTGAAAAAGGTGGAATTGTGAAAATGTAAATAAAGGGAGAATGAAATGATCAATTTAATGTGAAATATAGAAATGTATTTTCAATCTACATTTTGAATTCGATTTTAAATTTCATACTTACATTTTTACTTTATTACAATTACACATTTATTATATTATGGAAGTATATCAGTTAAGAACTTGTTTAAGTTTAGAATCAAGATCCTCCCCGCGAAGTTCCTGAGCAATTACTTTACCAGACGGATCAACCAGGACATTGAAAGGAATTCCCTGAAAACCGAAAGTCTCGACAGCCTGGCTATTCCAATATTTCAAATCGCTCATTTGCGTCCAGGAGAGATGATCCTGTGCAATTGCTTTTTTCCATGAATCTTTATCCTTATCAAGAGAAACTCCGAGAACGGTAAAATTCTTTTGTTTGAATTCATTAAATGCTTTTACAACATTCGGGTTTTCCATTCTGCAGGGTCCGCACCAGCTTGCCCAAAAATCGATAAGCACATATTTACCTCTGAACGAACTGATTGAAACATCTTTCCCATTTACATCCTGCATAACCAATTCAGGAACAGTTTTACCAACCCATGAATCGGCAGTGGGCTGTTCCGGCTGTTGCTGCTGGCTCGCTTTTTCCATTTCTGCCAAAAATGCATTTCCTGGAAAACGGGACTTTAAATTTTTCAAGGCACTATCCATTTCAGCAGGTGGCAGGCTCCTGGATGCCCAACCAAGTGCGAGTACACCCAGCGTTGCATTGGGAGTTGTCTGAATAAAATGTTTAAAATAGTCATTCAATTGGGCGATGGCGTTATTTTTTGTAATGTTAACGGCCACCAAAACACTATCCGGTGCATCTAATTTTTTAAGGCTGTCCAGTTGATTAAACGCTGTTTGAATTTCATTATTCTTACTGCCAACTTCTGCAAGCAGGTCCTGCAGTTGTTTGCTTGCAGGAGAACCAGTGACGGTATAAAAATCAGTTGTTTTTGAAAGATCCGCATCTACCTGAATTTCGTTTGCATCATTTATAAGCGGAATAGCCAAGTGCATTTTCGCCGACGACGAGCTCAAATATTCCCTGCGTTTTGTTTTTTCCGCGAAAGGTTAAATTACCGCTATTACCGGATATTTTCTGAGAATCAACAATCACGGGAAGTTGTGATTTGCCATACACGATTTCTTCCAGGAAAATCCAACCACCGATTTTCCGGCATTCTGTGTGATTTACCAGTTTGTCGCTATTTTTATAGGAAAGCTTCACCTGAAACTGGCTGCTATCGGCATTCTTACAGGCAACAAAACTAAATGTTGAAATCAGGAAGAGGATAAAGATTTTTTTCATTTCGATCTCTATTGAACGTTATTTTTCTAAGTTTTTAATGAGCAATTGATTGGTTAACTGGGGATCAGCTTTCCCTTTAGAAATTTTTTTTACTTCCCCGACAAATAATCCCAGCAAACCTTTTTTACCTTTTTTATATTCCAGCACCTTATCCGGCATTTTGTCCATCGCCTGCTTTACCCATTCCAGAATCTGGGCTTCGTCACCAGTCTGTATCAGGTTCATGCTGATTGCAATTTGTAAAGGATCCATTGCGGTTCCGGACACAAGTTCCGGAAAAATTCTGGATGAAGCAGTGGAAAAATGCACCTTGTCTTCTTCCACGAGTGCGATCAATGACGCCATCTGGACAGGCTGTACGGGAAAATCGGACATGGACAGGCCATTTTCATTAAGATAGGATTTAACTGGTCCCAATAGCCAGTTTGCAGCGGCTTTATAAGAAGGTGTCAAAAGAATGAGCGCTTCAAAATATCCGGCTGTTTCTCTATCATCTGTTATTACCTCCGCGTCGTACCTGCTCAGACTATAGCTTTCCATATACTTCGTTATAAGATACTCCGGCAGGGCAGGAATCGTCTTTTCGATGCTGCTCAGAAATTCTGAAGTTATTTGAAATGGAGGAAGATCAGGATCTGGAAAATATCGATAGTCATTTGCCTCTTCTTTTGATCTCAATGAAAAAGTAGTCCCATTCACCGCATCAAAACTGCGTGTCTGCTGGATAATGATTTGGTCATTGTCAGCGAGTTCCTGCATTCGCTTCACTTCATATTCTATTGCACGCTTTACATTACGGATCGAATTCAGATTTTTTATTTCCACCTTCGTGCCTAAAATTGAATCCCCTTTTTTTCGAATTGACACATTCGCATCGCAACGCAGGCTGCCTTCTTCCATATTCCCGTCGCATATATCCAGATATCGTAATATCCGTCTTAAATTAGTAAGAAAGGCGACTGCTTCATCGGCGTTACTGATACAGGGTTCAGTTACAATTTCAATCAGCGGAACACCGGCCCTGTTAAAATCCAGACTGGTCAGATGATCGTCTTTATCATGTAAACTTTTACCGGCGTCTTCCTCCAGATGAATTCTGTTTAATTGAATTTCTTTTTCAACGGCCCCCTGCATAATCTTTACAATACCCCCTTTGCAAATCGGTGTAGTGTGTTGTGAAATCTGATATCCTTTCGGCAGGTCGGGATAGAAATAATTTTTCCTGGCGAAATAATTCCAGGTTTCAATTTCAGAATGACAGGCCAGGCCCATTTTAACTGCCAGACGCACGGCCTTTTCATTTAATACAGGCAGAGTTCCCGGATAACCAAGAGTTACCGGACTGATATGCGTATTGGGTTCTGCCCCAAATTCTGTCTCATCAGCAGAGAACAATTTAGATTTTGTAAGTAACTGTGCGTGTACCTCCAGGCCGATTACTGTTTCGTATAATTCTCTATGCATAATAATACCTCTGTCGACGGAAACAAACAAAGCGCAAAGAATGGCCAGCTTTTAGCCGGTTCTTTGCGCTTTGCGTGAACCAGTTGAATCCAGTGCACGAAGGTAAAAAATCACGGGAAGTTTTTATGAATTCATTTGTCCTTCTATAGTTCGGCTGTTTTTAATTTTCGTGGTATTTTAATATCAATATCCTGAGTAGCGCCTCCTCTTTGAATTTTCACCTTAATGGAGGATTTCTTACGGGCATCCTGAAATTGTTCAACCAATTCATTGGTGCTATTGACTTCTGATCCATCAAATTGTAAAATAATATCGCCCTTTTTCAAGCCGGCCTTCCAGGCTGCTGAGCTGTCCTCCACTTCAAGAACATTTACTCCCTTGCCATCTTCTGCATCCTGTGCTTTGATACCGAGCTTTGGCTGTCTGGGCCCCCAATTTCCGTCAAACTGTATATCTCCCATATCCGGCATAGGAGGCATTTTGAATTTATAATTATAGTTGTAGTTAAAATCCTTAGGCATTTGTTCAGACTTATCAAGTGTCGCATACACAGATTGCGCTTTGCCATCCCGTGTAAAAAGGATTTTAACTCTTATCTCCAGGTTTAAAACCATGAACGATTTCAAAAAGACTTTCAGGGCTTTCTATTTTAGATTCATTCACTTTTATTATAATATCGCCCTTCTTAATCCCCGCTTTTTCAGCCGGACTTCCCTTGGTTACTTCCAGGACAGTCGCCCCGCCTTTTTCTGCTTTACGGGATGAAACACCCAGGAAAGCTGAATTCATTCTTATTTCTATTGATTTTTGTAAAATTTTTTGCCTGTTAAGATCTCGTTCTAGATTTCTTAACTGCATTTCCTGATCCATTTGATTTTCACGGAACGGCGAGCGTGAATATGCTAATATCGGGCCATTCATTTTCATCCAATTTTCTTTTCTCGACGATTATATTCTGATCATCAAATTTTTCCAGTGGTTTTCCATTGATGAAAAAATCTCCGTTTTTAATTTCCAAAGTAAGTTTAGTGTCTTTGTCGCCTTTTTGTCTGATAACAATTTCTGTCTGATCTCTATCTTCAGTGATTACTGGATCTCGTACAATAGCAGGAGCCGGAGGAGGTGGCGGTACGGCAGTTTGTGCCATCGTCAGCTGACCAAAAGCCATACAAAGGAAGCTCACAGATACGGCATGGTGAATGAGTTTTTTCATCTCTTATTAATTTTAGTTTTTAACTACGTCAAGTTTCGTATTTCAAATATAGGGATATTTTTGAAATACGAAAATATTCGGATAACTAAGTTCCTTAATGTTTAACAGATCTTTAAAACAAGTGTGAGGGTATGGTAATATGTATTTCAAAACGGTCAGCTTTACCCGATGCAGAGAAGGCGGGTCATCCATTATAGCAGAGCCTTTACATCATCTATCACAGATTCAAGTTTTGAGGAATCCTGTCCGCTGGAACTTGCCAGCGTTTTTTGTCCGCCGCCTCCTCCACCGACTTTCGGTAATACAATTTCCTTATTAATTTTTGATGCATCCAGATTCTTCTCCTTTGCCAAAAGGTCTCCCAGGCCGATGACTACGAAGGGTTTGGTAACATCTGAAATGGTTGCCAGGATGATCAGGAGGCCTGGTATTTCTTGTCGAAATTCTCTTGACAGTTTCCTTATTATCTCAGGGCTAATTCCTTTATATATTTTCCCAATAAAATGATATTTACCTATGGAAATTATTTCCTTTAGTAGTTCATCTTTTAAAAGATCTGCCTGTTTCATTTCCATCGACTCAATCCTTTTTCGCATACTATTCGACTCCGTTTGGAGGGACTGCAAGGACTTTAGAAGATCCTTTGGATTTTTTAGTTGCTCCTGAACAGACGACAAAATTGTCAACTCATCATTTATATAGTTTTGAGCAGGCAATCCGGCGAGCGCCTCTATCCGCCTTACGCCTGCTGCAATGGCAGATTCAGTCCTGATTTTAAAGAATCCGAGTTCTCCGGTTGACTTCACATGGGTGCCCCCGCATAGTTCGATAGAATAACCGGGATCAATCGATACCACCCTTACTATTTCACCATATTTCTCTCCAAAAAGTGCCATGGCTCCGGATTTCATTGCTTCCTCTCTGGGCATCTCTCTTATAACAACCGGAATATTTTGTCTTATTTTATTATTTACTAACCCCTCGATTTCCATCAATTCCTCCCTGGTTAATTTTGCAAAATGCGAAAAATCAAAGCGGAGGTGATCAGCATCTACCAATGAACCTTTTTGAACTACATGAGTACCCAGGACTTTTCGAAGCGCCGCATGTAACAGATGCGTTGCAGTATGATGAACCGCTATATTTTTTCTTTTCTCTGCATTTACCTGTGCGATAACCGTAGCCTGCTGATCGCCTGGCAATTTATCTGTATAGTGAATTATTAGATCATTCTCTTTTTTTGTATCGAGCACCTCTATATTTTCTCCCGCTATTGTCAGAATTCCGGTATCTCCGATCTGACCGCCACTTTCTGCATAGAATGGAGTTTTTCCCAGAACAAGTTGAAATAATTCTTTCCCCTTGATTTTGGCTTTTCGCCACCGGGTTATTTCCGTCTCAGTATTCAGTTCTGAATATCCCGAAAAAATAAATTTTCCATTTTCATGTACAGTTATCCAGTCACCGGCATCAAGCTGACCAGCAGACCTGGATCTATCCTTTTGTTTCTGTAATTCTATCTCAAAACCCTTTTCATCGACTATCCAGCCGATTTCTCTCGCCATAAGGGACGTGAGGTCTATCGGAAAACCGTATGTATCATTTAATTTAAATGCAAACGCACCGGAAATACTTTTTTCTCCATGAAAGTCTGACTGCGATTTATGTTCAGTAACATTTTCAACATATTCATTGAAAATTCTGATTCCTTTATCAAGAGTGCGCAGAAATGCCTCTTCTTCTTCGTGAATCACTTTTTCAACAAATGAACGCTGCTCATTTAATTCAGGAAACACTTTTTTGAACTGATCTGCAAGTCCGGGTACCAGTTGATATAACAAGGGTTCTTTCTGATTGAGGTAGGAATAATAATATCGCACTGCACGACGTAAAATTCGTCGCACAACATATCCTGCGCCTGTATTTGACGGAAGCTGGCCATCCCCAATTGTAAAACAAATGGCCCGGATATGATCAGCAATTACTCTGAATGCTATATCTTTTTTCGCTGTTTCGGACCCGGAATAGTTCTCCCCTGTTATTTTGGCAACCATGGCAATTGTACCACTAAAAATATCAGTATCGTAGTTGCTCTGTTTATTTTGAAGAACGCGTACCAGCCTTTCCAATCCCATACCTGTATCCACGTGTCTGGACGGAAGGCTTTCGAGTCCTCCCGATTTTAAACGATTGTACTGAATAAAGACGTTATTCCATATTTCAATAACCTGAGGATGATCTTTATTGATCAGCTCGACAGCATCCTGATTTCTTCTTTCTTCATCTGAACGGCAATCCACATGAATTTCAGTGCAGGGTCCACAAGGGCCTGTGTCACCCATTTCCCAAAAATTATCTTTTTTACTTCCTGTAATAATTCGTTCCGGTGCCACCCAATGTAACCATTCAGACCTGCTCTCTTCATCAGATGGTAATTGGTCCACACCATCACCTCCAAATATTGAAATATAAATGCGGTCAACCGGAATTTTGTAAACCTTCGATAATAATTCCCAACTCCAGCTTATAGCTTCCTTTTTGAAATAATCGCCAAAACTCCAGTTTCCCAGCATTTCAAACATCGTATGATGGTAAGTATCCACCCCTACTTCTTCAAGGTCATTATGCTTGCCACTCACTCTTAAACATTTCTGGGTATCGGCCACACGAGGGTAAGGGGCCTTTCTATTTCCAAGGAAATAATCTTTGAATTGATTCATACCTGCATTCGTGAACAAGAGGGTTGGATCATTTTTTGTCACAATCGGGGCGGAAGGAACAATAACATGAGCTTTGGATTTGAAAAAATCCAGAAATTTATCCCGTATCTCAGCGCTTCCCATCATAATTTAGCTACAATCTTTAAATCGGGGGTTTATAAAAGGATAATAATTAGTACACTTGCGTTATTAATCTGGCGCTGCAAAGGTACAGCGTCCACTTCGTAAACAGTGGTCCGGTACCAGGTGACTGCATGAAAAAGATCAAATATTATTATAATACCAATACCCTCCGGTACGAAAAACTGGAAACGCCTTTGCGCGTAACCCTGCTGCGCATTTTGGGTTTTTTATCTGCCTCCATAGTAACCGCCCTGATCCTTGTTTCGCTTGCATATCGCTATTTTCCCTCGGCCAATGAAAAAAGACTTATGCAGACCAATGAAGCTTTAAAGGATAATTATTTTGTAATGAATGAGCAGGTGAAAAAAATGCAGGAACAAATAGTCGGACTGGAAAAAAGAGACAATGAAGTGTATAGGGCCATTTTTGAGGCAAATCCTATTCCCGACAGTGCAAGAGCAAAAACCCTGGCCCAACAACAGGAGTTCCAGCTCGTGCAGGGGATGGACCAGGAAAATCTGGCCGTTTCCATTGCAAATTCGCTGACCAGTCTGGGAGCCAGAATTCATGCACAGACCAAATCTTATGACGAAATCAACAACTTCATAAAAAATAAAGAACAGCTCCTGGCCTGCACACCTGCGATTCAACCGGTGAGCAATAAGGATCTGAAAAGAATAGCTTCGGGATTTGGCTACCGGGTCGATCCTGTTTATAAAACGACCAAATTTCATGCAGGATTAGATTTTGCTGCCCCTCTTGGCACCCCTATTTATGCCACAGCAAATGGAACGGTAGAAACAGCGGGTAATACGGGTAATGGCTATGGGAACCATGTTGTGATCCACAATGGATATGGATACGCTACGCTTTTTGGACATATGTTTAAGATCAAAGTACATCCAGGTGATAAGGTGAAGAGAGGTGAAATCATCGGTTGGGTTGGAAATACGGGCAAAAGCACGGGTCCCCACTGCCATTATGAAGTACACCGAAATGGTGAACCTGTTGACCCTGTATTCTATTTCTATAATGACATAACACCGGAACAGTACGACAGGCTACTTAAACTTGCTTCTTCCAGCAATCAGAGTTTTGATTAAGTTTTTTTCGGACAACTTTAGATTGTTTCGGAATAGTTTTTGTTATTTTTGACTAAGCATGACTACGTTCTCCCAGATCTCCATGAAATTTGTTGAAGAATCAACCCTACCACAGGATGTTCAACTGAGTAAGGAAGATCAGCCACTGAATATAGGCGTCAGGATTAAAAAATTGAAATCTACTGAGAATCTGCAAGTTGCTGAAAGGGCCGGTGAAACCTCTGAACAGATCCAGCCAGATCAGTCAGACGATGAAGTTCTATCTGCAGATCCAATTTTGAAAATAAAATCGGGACGGGGCAGGAAGTCCATCAGGCAGATATCAGAAGAAGCTGATCTTATTCAAATTCCAGAGGATGAAATATTATTTCAGAAGCAATATTACACGATGGGCGAAGTTGCCGAAATGTTTCGGGTAAACCAGTCATTGCTTCGTTTTTGGGAGGCTGAATTCAGTGTACTGCAACCTAAGAAAAATAAGAAAGGGGACCGTTATTTCCGGCCAGTCGACATAAAAAACCTCCACCTTATCTATCATCTTCTTCGCCAAAGGAAGTATACCATTGAAGGCGCTAAAGATTTTCTAAAGAAAAATTCAAAAGCGGAAGAGAAATTTGAAACAATAAAAAAGCTGGAAGAAGTCAGGCATTTTCTTCTGGAGATGAAGGCGAATCTGAAGTAATTTTCACAGTCATTCCTGATCCAGTAACTACTATCTTCCGACTCTCCATTTGATTCAGGATTTCCAGATTCAGTTTTTGCCTGATTTCATTGAAATCAGCCAAAGGAATAGGAGTCGTAAAATAATCAATATTGATTTGAAATGACATTCCTGAAATATCGTTAAGAAAGACAGTTGCATCACTGATAAATGCTTTATCAAGCAACATTTTACGACAATCTTTTATAAACGAATCAATAGTTCCCGCGGCTGTCGACGAATCAAACTGAAGTCTAATCTCCGCTTTTCTATAAGTGCGCAGGGTAAGGTTATCTACAACGCTATCAACCATTTGTTTATTCGGAACCGTTACATATGTTTTCAAATCCGTCCTTATCCTGGTACTACGCAAACCGATCTTTTCTACGGTTCCCGAGATACTATTCACTTTAACAACATCTCCTACCATAAAAGGCTTATCGAAGAAAATGATAAAAGATGCAATCAGGTTTTCAATACTTTCTTTTGTGGATAGCGCTAATGCGGCGCCCGCAATGCCGAGGCCGGTCCATAATTTACTCACTTCAAAACCAAAAGCAAGTCCAAGCACCATCAGGATTCCGACAATGCCAATGATCGCTTTAAGAAAATCCCTGAAAAAAACAACCAGCTGATGATCCTGGAGACCGCCGGCAACCCGGGCTTTTTCTGTAAGCAACATTGAAATAAAATCAATGGTTCGTAAGATCAACCATATAAAGACAATAATAAGTACTGTCTTGGCGAATCCATGGACGATGGATTTAAACGGTATTTCAAATATTTCAAATTCTAAAGCACCTGGAAACTTTAATTTGTCTATTGCCGCGATTGAAACAAAGGCAATAAGGAAAATTTCCAGGGGCGGCAGCATTAACTTTACGAAAGCACTTTTATCAAGACCCTTGTCAATCACTTTAGCGCCTCTGAATAGCTGACCTGCTACAAATTTCGAAATAATCCGTTTAAGCAGGACGCTTAATGAGATAGCGATAAAAATATACAGGTATTTTTTTATCGGGTTGTCGAATACAAGCTGGTTCCAAAATCCGTTCATAAATAATCAATTCTTATACACATGAATGCCATCTGTTTTTAATACATAGAGAAGGTCAGGCATGATAAGGATTTTAAGAGCTGGCAAATAATAAGACGGGATTTGCTTTTTTTCTTCTTTAGACATCACCTTATCCTCGTATTTCAGAAACTCGCGACCATTCCACCCCAACAATGTTTTATTGATAACTGAAAAATTACGCCAGTTTTTTAATGGTATAAGTTTCTGAAATCCGCCATAATGATCAAAAACAAAAGCACCTCTCTGCGGATCAAACAGGTATACCAGGCCGCCCTGATCCGTTAACAAAACAGGATCCGGCACTGAATCGGTAAATTGACGGATATCATTAGTCTGATTGATCAGGGTTCCATCGCCCGAAATTTTATTTAGCTGACCTGCCAGCTCGTCGTAAACCCAGATATTGTTATCGTACGCAAGTCCTATACATGTTACCTGATAAAAACCCAACTGCCGTAAGTCAATACTGTTGATATTATTCAAAAATCTGTCTAACATAACGATTGTGCCGAATTCCTGATAAAAAAGCAAAATTTTAAGGGGATTGGTTACGTCGATATATGCAATTTTCCCATACCTTCTGACATCATTAAAAACGGAGAGTGAGTCGCCCGCAGCATTATATTTTTTTAATTGATTATCAGGAGTGAGTAAAAACAAATTGCCAAGGTTATCAACCTGAAAGTCGACAAATGTGCCCGCTATCAGGCGAGATACCCGGGGGATGCTATCGGTTTGCGCTATCAAGCTGACTGTCGATAAGCTGATGATGATATAGAGAATAGCACCTTTCACTGTTTTCTTATTATCTTATAATCCAATGTGGGGTCAAAGCTCTTAAGCTCCAGGCTTTCACCGTCAAAGCACGCATAACTAAAATACCTGATCCAGTCTCCCAGATTAATATACCTTGTTCCGTTCGGAAATGTAAAATCAATAGGCAGATGGCGATGTCCAAATATCATGTAATCAAAAGTTTCTGTTGTGAGTTTTCTTTTGCAATACTGAATCAGCCATTCGCCTTCTTCGCCTAGAAATTTTTCATCCGTTTGTTGTGTCGCAGTCCGGCTTTTTCTGCTGAAATAGTTGGCGATGCCAACTCCGAATACTGGAGGTAGAACACCAAATAATCCCTGGCTGAATTTATTACGGAACAATTTCTTAAGGAATTTATACCCTCCGTCGCCCGGGCCCAATCCATCACCGTGTCCAATTAGAAATTTCTTCCCATTTCGGATGAAAGTTTTAGGTTCATAATAAACAGGAATGGATAATTCCTTTTCAAAATAATTTTTCATCCACATATCGTGGTTGCCAACAAAAAACTGGATTGGGATGCCTGTGTCTGTTAAAGTTGCAAGCTTACCAAGGATACGAACGTACCCTTTCGGCACTACGGTTTTATACTCAAACCAAAAATCAAACAGATCGCCGACGATAAAAATCTCGGCTGCTTCGTGCTGAATGGATTCAAGAAACCTGATAATATATTTTTCTCTCTGCAAGCTGGCGAGGCGATCGGGTGTTCCAAGATGGAAGTCTGAAATGAAGAAAATCTTTTTACCCTCCGCGATTTGCATGGACAAATATAATTCACTGGGAATCTACAAGGAAAACATAAACATCTTTTGGTCCATGTACACCTACAACCAGGGTTTTTTCAATATCCGCCGTTCGGCTGGGACCCGTGGCTAATGTAATAAAAGAAGGAATTTTGTTTTTATATTTTTCAGTCATGAGTTCAATTCCGTCCCGGATATCATAGACCAGCTGATTGGTAAAAGCAATGCATATATGAACTGGTGCATATACGCTGACCGTTCTCCCACTTTCCTGTGCCGAGCTCATCATTATGCTGCCAGTTCTGGCAATTAGAGCTTCACAGCTTGTAATTGAGACATCCGCTTCGGGAAGATCTTCCTTAATCAGGAGACCTTTCAAATGCTCTTCAATTAACAGGAGAAGTCCTTTTTCCCGACAAAACACCTGAGCCCAGGCCTGTTGGGCTATCAGCTGTTTAAGCTGTCCGATCATCTCTTCTCTATTAGCTGCAGTAAAGAAATCGACCCTGAATCTTTCCAAAATTCTCAGCAAATTCAATTTCATTTTCCTGATTTGGTGGCCTGTAGACACCGGAATTCCCTTCGCTTTGTGGAAATGGGACAGGCGTTGGGTTTACCAACGCCTGCCGGATTTTTTTTAGAATATTTTCTTTTGCCTGAGATATTTGCATATTCCTTAAGCTAAAGATCTCCTATAGGCGGAACCGGCACCGGAGGTGCAGGGATTCCGTTTTCTGCTATTTTGATTCCAGGTACATCCGGGATGTCATGGTCTGAAACGTCCAGCGCTCTTTTTTCTTCATAAGGCCTTTTTCCAATCAGGGCCTCTACGTCACTCTGGAACAGTACTTCTTTTTCCAGCAGTGCTTCAGCAAGCAGATTCAGCTGATGGGCTTTTACAGTAAGTAGTTCTTTGGTAAAAATGTAAGCCTTGTCTATCAGTTTCCTTACTTCTTCATCAATCAATTTGGAAGTTTCTTCGGAATATGGTTTAGTAAATTGATTTTCCTGTGCCGGATCATAGAAACTTACATTCCCGATCTTATCATTCATACCATAAACAGTAACCATTGAATAGGCAATCCGGGTCACCTGCTGCAGGTCATTTTGTGCTCCCGTGGAAATCTTTTTAAAATTAAGTGATTCACTGGCGCGACCTCCAAGTGTCATACAAATCTGGTCAAACAACTGATCGGTATTATACAAATATTGTTCTTTCGGCGTATACTGAGCGTAACCCAAAGCCGCAACACCTCTGGGAACAATCGTTACCTTAAGCAGGGGATATGCATGTTCCAGATACCAGCCGCAAATAGCATGGCCTGCTTCATGATATGCAATGATGCGTTTTTCTTCAGGAGATATGATCTTGTTCTTTTTTTCAAGTCCGCCAATTACTCTGTCAACCGCATCCTGAAAGTCTTCCATTTCCACGCTGTCTTTTCCTTTGCGGGCCGCTATAAGTGCGGCTTCATTACAAACGTTTGCGATATCAGCACCGGCAAACCCAGGTGTTTGTTCGGCAAGTTTGTAAATATCAAGTTTGGAGGAAATCTTAATTGGTTTAAGATGCACTTTAAATATAGCTTCCCTTCCTTTCAGGTCTGGTTTGTCAATTGAAATCTGTCTGTCAAACCTTCCCGGGCGCAGCAGTGCTGAATCCAGTACATCGGGGCGGTTAGTAGCGGCCAGGATTATGATCCCGCTGTCCCCTCCGAAACCGTCCATTTCAACCAGTAACTGGTTCAGTGTACTTTCTCTTTCATCATTACTCATGATAGCATTCTTGCCCCTTGCCCGGCCGATGGCATCAATTTCGTCAATGAAAATGATGCAAGGTGCTTTTTCCCTTGCCTGTTTAAACAGATCGCGCACGCGACTTGCACCGACACCAACAAATAGCTCTACGAAATCGGAACCACTCATGGAAAAGAATGGAACCTGGGCTTCTCCTGCCATTGCTTTCGCAAGCAGGGTTTTACCGGTACCAGGAGGCCCGACAAGCAATGCGCCTTTAGGAATTTTTCCTCCAAGAGCCGTATATTTTTTAGGATTTTTCAGGAAATCAACGATTTCCATGACCTCCACTTTAGCTTCATCAAGTCCGGCTACATCGTTAAATGTGATATTTACCCTTGTTCCCTTGTCGAACAGAGTAGCTTTTGATTTACCAATATTGAAAATACCGCCAGGACCACCGCTACCACCCTGACCACCCATTTTACGCATAAGCATTACCCAAATCAGGAGGATAATAAGTATAGGAAGTGCGATTTGTAACAGACCTGGGATCCAGTCACCTTCCTGAACAGATGAAGTTGGAACTTCCAGTGTAGGATTTTTTGCGAAAAAGTCGTAAAGCCTTTTTTCGAATTCATCAATTTTAGTAACCTGGAATTCGAACTGAGGGCCTTCTGTTTTTATTATCTGGAAATTCTTTCCCAGCAGATCCTTATAATACGGTTTGTCAAGACTGTCCTTCTTAATATAAACCCTTACCAGATTTTTATTGGTCACGAGTACAAGACGGGCTACATCACCTTTTTCAAGCATATTATTTCTGAATTCCATCTCAGAATCCAGATGATGTGCATCTGCCGTAAAACCGGTGCCTAATAAGTTATATCCCAGCAAAATGATTGCGATAATCGCCCAAATCCAATAAATATTGAATCTCGGACCTTTCTTAGGCGTATTGTCGTCTCCGCCTCCGCGCGGTCTGAATCGTGAAAATCCTGGCCTGTCGTTTGGTTTTATATTATTCTGTGGCATTTGATGGTCTTCCTTCTTGTAATTAATGTTTGGGAAATAAAAAAGTTCAGAAAAACGGATTAAACATTGCAAATGATCAGCCTTCATGCTCTTCCAAAACGGCATCACTCCACATCTCTTCCAATTTATAGAAACGCCGGCTTTCGGGAAGCATTATGTGAACTACCACATTTATATAATCAATTATCACCCACTGCAGCACCTGCCTTCCTTCATGCATATAAGGCATTTCCTGGCATTTGTCCTTTAGCTCCGATTCTATGAAATCCGCAATGGCTCTAACCTGTGTAGTGCTTCCGGCTTCGCATACAATAAAAAAATCTGCTACGGCTTCATGTATTTTTCGGAGATCAAGAGATATGATTTTTTCGCCTTTTTTTTCCTGTATTGCCTGGATAATGGCTCTTACGATTTTTGAGTTTTTTGATAACCGGACTGATTTATTTGGTTTCCGGTTAACCAGCATTGACAATTGTTCCAATAATCAGATTATTTTAAATGATGAATTATAAAAGGCGGTGATACGGTAATCATAGTAATACTACATTCGCATTGCCCAAAAATAGTAATCTTTTGCCAGATCCCGGTAAGGAGAAGAAGCACGATACAACATTTGACAATCAGTTGATTGAGCTGGAATCTGTTGATAGCACCAACAACTATGCCATGGCCCTGCATTCATGAAGGAATGGCTTCCGACGGACTTGTCCATCCTTGCCCGCAACCAATGGGCCGGCAAAGGTCAGAGAGGAAAGGCTTGGTTGAGTGAACCAGGTCAAAACCTTATTATGAGCCTTGTCATTGAACCAGGTACCTTGATTTTACCCCAGCAGTTCCTTTTTTCTGCCGCTGTTGGCCTTGGGGTGTTGGATTTAATTCAGGTCTTTGAAAGCAATTGCTGGCATATTAAATGGCCAAACGATATTTATTGGAATGACAGAAAGGCAGCTGGAATTTTAATTGAAAGCGTTATTCAGGGGAAAAAGTGGCCACTTGCCATTGCCGGCATTGGAATGAACCTGAATCAGGGATCCTTTCCAAAAGAAATTCCAAATGCCATTTCGCTCAAACAAATCACAGGGTCAAATTATGACCCCGCAGCGGTTGCCAGAAAGCTCGTGCCTGCCATTCAAAATCGTATAACCCAACTCCGGAAAGAACCAATAAGTATTTTGAACGATTTTAATCGAGCGCTTTATAAAAGAAACGAACATATTATAATCAAAAAAGGAAAAGAGCTGATATCGACAACTCTAATAGGTGTAAAAGAAACAGGCGAATTGCTCACAGACATTGGGTCTTTTGCTGTTGGCGAGGTTGAAATCAAGTTTCATAATTAGCTGCTATCTTATAAAGTGAAGTAAATGCTGAAGCAGAATTCCCCGCTTCATCTTCCACATAAATCTTTAGTTCATGCCTGCCTGGTTTACAGTGTTCATCGAAATGATAAATAAAAGCCTGAGCCTTGTCATTAGAGAACATCAACCATTTTCCGTCTATCGTTGCACGAAAGTTTTTTATTTTTCTATAATTGTCACGAATTATTACTACGATTCGACTACTTCTTTGCAGGTTTGCATTTTCAACAATACCTGGCACACTGATAACAGGAGGTACGGTGTCCAAGACAAGGCGAAAATTTCCGAAGTTCCAGAAACTGGCCGTCGCCCAGTCTCCCATCCATTCGGGCTTCTTCACTTCAAAATCTTCCCCGTCCGTCCATTGCAGCAGCACATTCTGTTTTAAATTCACCCGATTAGATAATTTAATTCTTACGGTCATTGAATCTGCCAGTGGTATCAGTGAACTTCCGAATTGATGAATGGCAGAAACCAGATCCGCTCCCTCACCAGGAATTTCGCGATATTCAAGATGAGCTGAGTCATACAGACATTTCTCACCCAAATAAAATGCAGCATCTGCTGCTTCAAAACCATCCACCATACCCGGATAAAACATTTTGCCGGATAAAACCGGATTTTCTTTATCTCCTGGTTGATAACGAACCTTAAATACCAGATTCGTTTTGTTTCCATATGCATCTTTCAGTTCAATTCTGATTTCGTGTACTTTGCCGTCTTCAAGATGCAGGTGTCCTCCGGATTTGGATTCATGATAAATTGAATTCAAATAACCAGGCATTTTAAAAAGCAACTGATAATAGGGTCCACCCCGCTCGATGGGTCGGATAATCGATATGAGCATTTATGCCCCTGGTATCGTTGTAACTTATACTGTCCATTCGAAAACCTGAAACTGCCTCCCCATCGTCATAAATAATACCCTGGAATATTCCATTCGGATTTCTGGATCCTGACTGCGTATCGAATCCTGAAATACCAAATCCCGGATTGGGAGTTTTAACAATCAAAATTTGTTGGCTGGTTGTGTATTTTCCTGAATTCCCCTTCACCGGAGTAAAAAAAGGAATCTGATCATAAAAACTTCTGTTACGGTCGTATACAGACAAGCTTCTTATAACTGGTGAAGTATTGTCAGAAATCGGCAAGCCAAAGAGCATAGGATTAAGATTCAAATCTTCAGGATAAGACCGGATTTCAAAATGAAGATGAGGGCCCTGGGATCCGCCCATATTTCCGCTATAAGCGATGAGGTCGCCCTTTTTAACTTTCAACAATCCCGGAGGCAGCTCCAGGGAAACATCCCATCGTTCCAGTTCATATTGTTTTTGTTTTACATAAGAAGCAAGTGCCGGATAAAATGCAGTTCAGGTGCGCATATAAGCTTACAAAACCATTGTCATGCCGGATATAAATGGCCTGGCCAAAACCAAATGGTTCCATCTTAATCCTGTATATATATCCATCAGCTGCAGCATAAACCGGAAGATTTTCGCGGTGTTCTGTACGAATATCCAGACCCATATGGTAATGGTTGGGTCTGATCTCTCCGAAATTTGCCGCAAGGCTAATGGGAATATCCAGTGGATTTCTGAATTCCTTTGTAGGATAAGAAGGAGCCCGGAAGAGTTGGGCAGAAACAAAACCACTGTAGAAAAGAAAAAACAAAGAAAGGACGGATCTGATCATGAAAGTCCCAAATTTAGAAATACAAAGGTGGCTAATCCCAAATAAGGATTCGAAACAAAGATCACCCATCTTTATAATAAATGTTAGTAAATGATTATGAATGAATTTTAAAAAAAACTAAAAATTGGTACAGCTTTTGGCATATAGAAATTGTCTTTATATCGAGACCTTCCTTGAAAAAATGATAAGATGTTATTTAAGAATAAATTTTTGCTGTTTTTCGTCATCAGCATCGGTTCCGTGATCGGGATGGTGCGTGGTGAAGAGGCAAAACAAAAGTGGGTCTTCAAGATCAAATCAAAAAGTGATAATAAGAGGCTTATTGCCGAAAAACGCCAGCAGGCAAAAAAGGGAGGCGTTTTGCTTGATGACATAGAAATGGCTTCGTATCACAAATAAACTGATTTCCCTATCAAAATATATAATCCCGCCAAGTTTAAAGCTCAACGGGATTTTTTATTTCACTTCTTTTTATATTATTTCTTCGGGAACCTGCACAACCTTACCTTTGCGGAATTTGTTTTTAAATGCCAAAAAATCACGCTATCGGTTCGGTACTCATTATCGGTTCAGGTCCTATTATTATCGGTCAGGCATGTGAATTTGATTATTCAGGCTCCCAGGCTGCGAGAAGCCTGCGGGAAGAAGGCATTAAAGTGATACTCATAAACAGCAATCCCGCAACTATTATGACGGATCCGATGATGGCCGATCGTGTATACCTGCTGCCGCTTACTGTTGAAAGTATCGAACAGATCCTTGAAGAGAACCAGATCGATGCCGTACTGCCAACCATGGGCGGACAAACAGCCCTTAACCTTTGCAAGGAAGCCGCTGAATTGGGCGTCTGGGAAAAATATAAAGTAAAACTGATCGGTGTGGACATTGAGGCTATCGATACAGCTGAAGACCGGGAAAAATTCCGACAGCTGATGGTAAGGATCGGCATCGATGTAGCCCCATCACGGGTTGCGAACTCCATTATTGGAAGGAAAAGAATTTGCTCAGGAAATCGGATTCCCGCTGGTTATTCGCCCCTCCTTTACTCTCGGAGGCACCGGGTGGGGGCTTTGTACATAGATAAAGATGAGCTTGACGCAGCACTCGATAAAGGTTTGAAAGCATCGCCTATGCATGAAGTACTTGTTGAAAAGGCAGTTCTGGGTTGGAAAGAATATGAGCTGGAACTTTTGAGAGACAAGAACGATAATGTTGTGATTATTTGTACTGTTGAGAATCTGGATCCGATGGGAATTCATACCGGAGATTCAATTACCGTTGCTCCTGCGATGACCCTCAGCGACACTGCTTTTCAGGATATGCGTAATAAAGCCATCCTTATGATGCGTTCCCTCGGCAATTTTGCAGGTGGATGTAACGTGCAGTTTGCACTCAATCCGGAAACAGAACAAATCATTTCAGTTGAAATTAATCCACGCGTTTCCAGATCTTCTGCCCTGGCTTCCAAGGCCACCGGATATCCGATTGCAAAAATTGCGGCCAAACTCGCCATCGGATATACACTCGATGAACTAAAAAATCAGATTACCCAAACCACTTCCGCATATTTTGAACCTGTACAGGATTATGTAATCGTGAAAATGCCCCGATGGAATTTTGATAAATTCAAAGGAGCCAACGATACGCTCGGACTTCAAATGAAAAGTGTTGGAGAAGTAATGGCCATTGGCAGAAGTTTTACTGAAGCACTACAAAAAGCCTGTCAGAGTCTTGGAAAATAATGCAGTCGGTCTCGGTTATTATGGCAAGAGTCAGATGCACGTCGAGGAGATCTTATCAATATATCAAGATTCCAAAATGGGACCGGATTTTCAGAATCAAAGATGCGCTTATGCTGGGTGTAAGCGTAAAAACCATATCACAGGCTACAGGTATTGATCGTTGGTTCCTATATGAAATCCAGAAAATATGTGCGGCAGAAAAAGAAATCAGGAAGTATAAAATGGAAACTCTTCCCATTGAACTGCTCCGGGACGCAAAAACGACTTGGGTTCAGTGATATACAGATTGCCACGATCATGCAGGATGGCAATGAAGATGCCGTATTTGCAAAAACGAAAAGCCGCCGGTATTAAACGTATTTTTAAAATGGTGGATACCTGCAGTGCTGAATTTGAGGCAAAGACACCTTATTTTTATTCCACTTTCGAAAATGACGGAGCCAATGAAAGTGTGGTATCGAAGAAAAAGAAAATCATCATCCTGGGTTCTGGTCCCAACCGGATCGGCCAGGGGATTGAATTTGACTATTGTTGTGTTCATGGTTTGCTGGCTGTAAAAGAATGTGGTTTTGAATCGATCATGGTAAACTGTAATCCGGAAACAGTTTCCACAGATTTCGACATGGCTGATAAACTTTATTTCGAACCTGTATTCTGGGAACATCTCTGGGATATCATTGAACATGAAAAACCAGATGGTGTGATTGTACAGCTTGGCGGTCAGACAGCACTTAAACTGGCAGAGAAACTGCATAAAAAAGGTATTCCCATCATCGGTACATCATACGACAATATGGATATCGCTGAAGACCGCGGTCGTTTCAGTGATATGCTGAAGGAAATGGATATTCCATATCCTTCCTATGGAACAGCGACCACCGTTGATGAAGCAGTGGAAGTTGCAAAAATTGTTGGTTATCCGGTATTGGTCAGACCCAGTTATGTACTCGGCGGCCAGCGCATGAGGATCGTGATCAACGACCAGGAACTGGAAAGTGCCGTAGTAAGTTTGCTGAAACATCTTCCGGATAATAAAATTCTCATTGACCATTTCCTGGATCGCTGCCAGGAAGCAGAAGTAGATGGCATCTGTGACGGGGATCAGTTTCATGTGATGGGACTGATGGAACATATTGAACCGGCAGGTATTCACAGTGGTGATTCCAATGCAGTACTACCTCAATTTAACCTGACGCCACTTGTTGTTGAAACCATGGAAGAATATGCCAGAAAGATTGCATTCCGGTTAAATATCAGGGGGCTGATCAATATTCAGTTTGCCATCAAAGATGGAAAAGTGTTTGTGATCGAAGCCAATCCGCGGGCATCCAGAACAACTCCATTTATTGCTAAAGCCTATCAGATACCTTATCTGAATATTGCTACCAAGGTTATGCTGGGTCATGAATAAATTAAAAGATTTTACATTCGAAAAAAATCTAAAGGGATACGCGATCAAGGAACCGGTATTCAGCTTTGACAAATTTCCAGGAGTCAATAAAGAATTGGGACCGGAAATGAAATCAACCGGAGAAGCGATCCGTTTTATAAAAGACCTGAGAGATCCTTATTTCAGGCAGCTGTACAAGGATCGGAGTATGTACCTGTCAAAATAAGTATGGGAGTATAAGAGTATGAGAGTATGAGAGTGTAGTCAATTGCACTCTCATACTCCTATACTCTTATACTTTCCTCAAGCTTCCACCAGTCCATTCCGAATGGCATACATGACAAGGCCGACGCGGGATTTCACTTTTAATTTGTCGAAAAGGGAGTTTCGGTATTCATCCACAGTACGAGGGCTTACAAACATTTTTGCAGCAATATCTTTATAAGTAATTTCAGAGCAGATATGACGGAGAAAATCTTTTTCTCTCTGAGTAAGAGATGCCGGTTCTTCTATTCCTGTCTACATCTTTATGCAGGCCACTGATGATCTTACCTGAGATTTCTTCAGAGAGATAGAAATTTTTTTTCATTACAGAATCCAGGGCCTTTTTTAATTCTTCCGGGATCAATATTTTTCATGACATAACCCCGTGGCGCCCTGGCGCAGCATCCTGATAATGGTACGTTCATCGCTGAACATGGAAAGAGCAAGTACTTTGATTTTAGGATAATTTTTATTCAGCCAGCCGGCTGTTTCAAATCCATCCATCTCTGGCATATTCACATCCAGCAGTACCAGATCGGGAACCAGATGTTCCTTGATTTTCTTTTTGATTTCTTTGCCGTTGTCAGCTTCAAATAGAACAGTATATTCTTCAAAAGAACCAACCAGCTTTGCCAGTGCCTTCCTTAAAAGTGTATGGTCGTCTGCTATGGCGACCTGAATCTGTTTAATTAGAAGAAGACATAGACTCGCTGGATTTAAGATTAATTTAATGGAACAGACACTGAAATAGTTGTTCCCTTTCCCGGTTCACTTTGGATAGACAAATTCCGCACCGATCATTTTGGCCCTGTTTTGCATGCTTTTTAAACCCAGACCGCTGGATCCGCTTCCGGATTCCTTCTTTTGCTGAACGTCAAATCCGATACCATCATCCTGGATATTCATCACAAAGTTATCATTGCCTGAATAAACCAGTGAAACATTTACAGTAGTGGCTTTTGAATGTTTAATGATATTATTCATCATCTCCTGGTACATCCGGAAAATGAAAATAGATTTCTGGTCCGGGAAATGAAATTCATCACCCAGTGTATCAAAATGGATTTTCAGGATCCCTGTCCGTCGGATCGAAGCCAGATCGAAATTGATGGCTTCTGAAAGACCAATATCCGCAATTCGGTCGGTATGGAGGCTTTTTGTTAAATCAGCCATATCCCGGATTACTTTCTGCAGCATTTCTTTTGAATTCTGAACACCCTCATATGCTTCGTGGTCTTTGCCGATGGGTGCGATGGACATCCAGAGTTTGATGACCGAAAGTGTCTGCCCGATATTATCGTGCAGTTCCTGCGCGATGGTTTTCATGGTAGATTCCTGAATTTCCAGCTGGGATCGCAAGTACTTCCTGTTCATATTCTTCCTTCAGGCGGATCAGTTCCCGTTCCTGTTTTTGTCGCCTGCGCTGGTAAAAAAAGATCATACCCAGGATGAAACCCACCAGCAAAAACGCCAGTAGGGTACCCATAAAGATTACAAAATAGATTTGCTGATTCGTATCCTGCATAAAAAGCCAATCGAATATAATATACTTGTCAACATAACAGTTATATTATTAATCAGTCCAATATTGTCGAATAAAATGTGATATTTATTATAATTAGCTCTGGTTAATGTTTCCATAAAATTTTCTAAAGCAAATTGGGGAAATGATAGTACATTATTGAAAAGTAAACCAGAAACAATCCAGAATTCGGGCAATTTTGAGAGAGATTGTACTTCTGTCTTCTGAAATAATTCCACAAAATAGTAAATACACAGGGAAACAATGATCAGGCAGCCAACCGTAAAATTTATCGGGTTAAATCCAACTTTTTTCTGAATAAAAAACATATTAAAAAAAGCCAAGATGGCAAAAATTAATATAATATATAAAATGATCCGTTTGACTTTTTTATTAACAATAGTCTCATGAATAATAAAAAAAAAATAACAAAATTCGAAGATGCTCCAAATATTAGCTATACCAGTAGAATATAGATTATGAAACGCAAGCCACTCAACTCTCATTCCACATATTAAAGCACATAAAAAATACAAAGGGAATAATTTCAAATAAACGGGTATAGGCCGTTCTATAAAAACCGTAAGACTGATAAGAAAACTTCCGAATACGATACAATCGAAAAGTGTAAAATGCATCTTCAAATATCGTTAATCTTTAATTGCATAAAAAAACCTCCCGAAGGAGGTTTAAATTAATCTGTGAAAAATCTAGATTATTTCCATTCCATTTACTCCTTTATCAATAATAGTAATCCCAAGGTCCCCCATTCCTCCTTCAGAAGGCGGATTACATGTAGGAGGACAATCCTTGTGGAATTATACCGCTCAAAATTTTTGTTCGGCCATTTATGTGAATAATATATGTCTTTATTCGCAATGGCGCCCATTTCTGTTAATTTGGATTTTGTACCTACCATTACAAGCGTCTGACGACCTGCATACTCCGGTTTTGTAGAATAATCTTCCGGATATGCACCATAATAAAATTTGATCCCGTCGCCACCATGGGATTTTGCGAGAGCAAGAAAGTTTTCCATCTCTTCGATGCTATACCAGGCACTCAACGAATCTGGTTTACTAATGCGATCTGAATTGGGCACCCATCGTTTTTGCTTATATTCTCTAATGAGGGTGTCTGCTTCTACGGTTTTGACATCTTTGCCAGCCTTTACTAATTTTTTTTGTAGCGTAATCATGAGCCTGAAGTTTTAGGGAATGAAATAATTGTGTTCATCCTAAAAGTATCAAGTACTTGACTACGCAACTCCTACAAAGAAATGGAGTTCAATCCATTATAAGTTAATATTATTTGTAACATTAAGATTCTCAATCAGTCCCGTGAAATTTCCCTAAAAAAAACCGTGACTTCACTGATATAAATACAGTTAAAACAACAGAAAACCAACCCGTCAAATAAAGGGAAAAGACTGTAAGATTTGGTATTTAAGAAGGTTGCTTCGCATAAAGAATAAAACTCTGATATGCGAAACGTTAGCCCGGAAAAAAATGCAACCTGGAAACTTGCTCCATTTCTCAGACTCTTGCTCCCGTTCATAGCCGGCATCCTGATCGAAAACAAATTTCCCGTACAGGTTGTTTTTTTGATTGCCGTTTTTTGCCTTTCCCTCGTCCTGTTGATTATTTGCAACATCATTTCATTTTCATCATTTTTCGGATTAGAATGGGTAGCGGGACTCGTCGTTCAGATCGCTTTCTTTTCACTGGCAGGAATCCTGATGCATGTTCACCAGGATATACAAATAGAACAATCATCCTGCTTTATGAAAGGGCAGTCAAACCTTTTAATAGCAAGGCTTTTAGGAGATCCTGTTCAAAAACAGAATTCATTTAAATGCCTGGCACTTGTGAAGTGGCTTATTAAAGATCATACTTGCTTTAATGAAAATGAGCGAATATTCCTGTACTTCAATAAAAAACCTGACGGCCGTCAATATTCCGGGGGTTCTCTGGTCATTGTAAGGAAGGAACTGCGACCGATCGAAAACTTTACCCCGGTATCTGATTTTGACTATAAACAATATTGCCACCTGCGACATATTTATGGCCAGGGTTTTTTAAAGGAAAATGAATATTTTCTGGCTTGTCCCGAAAAAGAAAAATCCCTTTTTTCATCGTTGGATTCTTTGCGTAACAAGCTTCTTGTAATAATAAAAAAATACGTTTCCGGCAAATCTGAAAATAGTTTACTCGAAGCTATGATGGTTGGATATACAGACGACCTGGATCCTGGTCTCCTGAAATCATATGCCGATTCGGGAGTAATCCATATCATCGCCATCTCCGGATTACATCTTGCCCTGATCTATCATATCCTCCAAGTTGTAATGTTACCTGCTGGCAGCAAAAAAAAAATGAAATGGCTGAAATTTTTCATAATCATTACAAGTTTATGGGGGTATAGCCTGCTCTCGGGTGCGTCTCCATCGGTAATACGTTCAGCAGGAATGTTCAGCCTGGTACTCTTCGCGCGAACTATTTTAAGGGACTCAATCATATATAATACTCTGGCTGCATCCGCATTTTTATTGCTTTGTTTTGATCCAAACTGGATATGGGACACTGGTTTTCAGCTGAGTTATGCAGCTGTTCTGGGCCTATGCCTGTTTTCGAAACCCTTAAGGAACCTGATTCCCTTAAAAAATAAATTACTTGCCTCTTTATGGGATGCAGTATCAGTAAGTTTGGCTGCCCAGATTTTGACTACACCCGTATGCATATATTATTTCCACAGATTTCCGAGTTATTTCCTGTTTGCCAATTTGCTTGCAGTTCCTTTGTCAAGCGGTGTCCTGATAGGAGGAATTTTATTATGTATTTGTTCGTTTATCCAACCTCTCGGTCAGCTCCTGGGATGGATGTTGGGTTTTTTGATATATTTCCTGAACGAGTTCATAATTTATATTTCGAATTTGCCTGGTGCCGTAGCTTCTCAATTGACATTGACCCTGCCTCAGCTTATACTGGTCTATATTATCCTATTTTGTTTTTACAAGTTTCTGCATTTAAAACAAATACTGTGGCTGATCACAGGTCTCGTCAGCATCTCTTCCTTTCAAATGATCCGAATGATTCATTAACCTGACTTTGCAGGGAAAACCGATTACTGTAAATTTGCGGCTCTCATTGTTTTTGCCCGTTTAAAGTTTATCTATGACGAAAAAAATACAATCCGCACTAATATCTGTTTTTTATAAAGATGGTCTGGAACCTATCGTCAGGCAGCTGAGTAACCTGGGCGTAAGAATAATTTCAACCGGCGGGACAAAGTCCTATATTGAAGGATTAGGTATTGCATGCACGGGGGCGGAAGAACTTACAAGCTATCCGTCAATACTGGGAGGTCGTGTTAAAACGCTTCATCCGTCCATCTTTGGCGGTATACTGGGTAGAAGGGAAGAAGCGAAAGACATTGAGGAGATGAAGCAATTCAAGATTCCTGAAATCGATCTTGTAATAGTAGACTTATATCCATTTCAGGAAACGGTGGCCAATACGAAGGAAGAAAAAGCAATCATTGAAAAAATTGATATTGGGGGACCTTCAATGATTCGTGCAGCAGCAAAAAATTTCTCACATGTGGCTGTCATCGCTGATAAAAAAGATTATTCTCAGTTTGAAAAGTTATTGATTACCCAACAGGGAGAACTGACCCTTGAGCAAAGAAGAGAACTTGCCGCAAAAGCTTTTGAGGTAGTTGCCGGATACGATCTTGCCATACATGAATATTTTAATCCCGGCAAACCCATTGAAGGTTTGAGGCCCATTAAACACCTGCGTTATGGAGAAAATCCACATCAGCAGGCGTATTTTGAAGGAGACTGGGAACATATTTTCAAGCAGTTGCATGGAAAAGAAATTTCATACAATAACCTTGTAGATATCGACGCAGCCATTCAACTTATAAATGAATTTGAAGAGAAGACAGTTTTCGCAATCATCAAACATACTAACGTTTGTGGCATAGCCGCCCGGAATTCAACAAGGGATGCATGGGATCATGCATTGTCGGGAGATCCCGAGAGTGCATTCGGGGGTGTGCTGGTCTGTAACAATGAAATTGATTTATCCACCGCAGAAGCCATGCGTGAACTATTTTTTGAAGTTCTTATCGCACCATCTTTTACACATGAAGCGCTGGAAATTTTAAAATCAAAAAAGAACCGCATTCTGCTTCAATTATCTAATCGGCCGGCGGAGGCATTGATAAAAAAATCTCTGCTCAATGGTGTTCTGGTGCAGGATGCAGACAAGGGAAATTATTTGAAATGGGAAGAAACAGGTGGAAGGATCAGTACTGATATAGAAAAAGAGGATTTGATCTTTGGTAATCTCGTTTGCAAACACCTGAAATCAAATGCGATTGCGCTGATAAAAGATAAACAGCTTATTGGAAAAGGCTGCGGCCAGACGAGTCGAATAGATTCTCTACGGCAGGCCATTGAAAAAGCCCATCAGTTTAAATTCAGTCTGAAGGGCGCATCCCTTGCATCTGATGCGTTCTTTCCATTTGATGATTGTGTTCATATTGCAGCCGCAGAAGGAATCACATGTTTTATTCAACCTGGTGGCTCCATTCGCGATAAGGACAGTATAGAATTTTGCAAGCAGAATGGACTCGTTATGGTGATTACCGGGATGCGACATTTTAAACACTAGAGGTTCAATGTGACGAATCTGGTATTTAAACTACATGTCCCAGTAAATCTGATCTTTCAAAAATACCTCGTACACTTCTTTCCAGCCAGAAAACATCGGATCTGAGCCAAAAAAATTATTGTGCCAGATAGTGACCATTAGTCCATTGATTTGTTTAATTTTTCGGTAATAATTCATCAGCTCATTGAAAGCTTCTTTCGGGCTCGATTTATTTTCATAAAAAGAATTCGAATCCATAAAACAAAACGGGAATAACAAAAGCCCGGTCTTTTTTTCCGCTTTGAGATCATACCAATAAAAAGAGGAAGCAATGGATGCCCGAAATCCGTTAGCATGAACCATATCCCATGGAAAAATCTTTCTCAATACCCACGTCGATAAGCCTGCAATAGGTTTTTGGAAGTGACATGCGGATATAATGCTGGCGGCTATATTTTACCGGTAACTTTATTATTCTTTCCAGCTCATCCACTTCTTCCATTAAAACGGCCTGTTCATCGCCGCTTTGCCATGATGGATGAATTCCCACGGTATAACCACTTGCATGATAAGCGATCAGCGACTGCAATGCAGGTTGTCAGGAGAAATATTCTTATCGACGCCTATCTGCTTTTTCGCAAGCAGAAAAAAATAATACGCCCTGGTTCTGCAATAAAGATGAAGCGAATCCAGCCATTCGTATGAATCAAACGGGTCCTTTTTTTTATTAAATAATACATCCCAGCGATCCAGCAGATAGGCCCACTGCCCTTTGATGACCGATTTTAAAAATCCGCCCAGGTTGCGTTTCAGGCCTTTGTATTTATAAGAATATGCTATATCAATGTCGTATGTTGGAATAAATTTAAAATCCTTCATACGAAAGATCAGGTCGGGAAATTTCTGACGGAGGGCACCTTTGAAATCTTCCAGCCAGTAATTTATCAGTGGAAAATCAAGAAAATTTTCTTTAAAAGCCAGGGAAGCCTTATGTGGAAAACGACCATATTTGTCCGGTTGAAAGGAAAGATATTCCTCATACCTGCTAACAAGGAAAAAAGACGCTGCAAAAATATCGAAAGGGAAATCCCCTGTAGTTTGAAAAAAAACGGGTTTACCGGAAATATCCGTCCTGTTGATTTGCTGTTCGCTAATGCCTGTTTCACCAAGCAGCCCATGCTGCTTAATGAAAAATTCGTTTTCTGATAATCTGGCATCTGAGTAATTCAGTTTTGGTCCAATATGGGATTTGAATGCTTCTTTATCCGAAATCAGCATGAATGATTCATTAAAGAGTTCACCATTGATCAGATCCAAAATATAATTCAGTCTGGGACTACTATAATCACTATAAAAAAGCATATTCAGGGTTTATGCTTTTCAGTCCAACGCTGATTAAAGCTCTTTTCGGGGAAATACAGATCGGCTCTTTGTCTGTTCCATCCTCGGAAGACCCGATTGATAAACCAGTTTTTTATTTTTGAGTTGCCCATATTCATCCATTTTCTATGCAGGCTCGCCTGCTTCCATCCTTTCCACGCTAATTTTTCCATCCATCCAGCCGCTCCTTCCTGAACAGCCTCATGCCTGTTTTCTAAAAGTAATTCGTGCAGGTTTATTTTTACGGCGCATACCTCTGTGCAGTTACCGCATAGTGAAGATGCATAACTCAGGTGTTTCCATTCTCCGAGATTCTTAAGATGCGGTGTGATAACTGCTCCGATCGGACCACTGTACGTTGTTCCGTAACTATGCCCTCCGATATTTTTATAGACCGGACAGGCATTTAAACAGGCACCGCAACGGATACAATAAAGACTCTCTCTGAGTTTGGTATTGGCGAGCATATTGGAACGACCGTTGTCAAGCAGTATAACATACATTTCTTCCGGTCCGTCATACTCTCCTGTTTGCCGGGGACCGGAAATAATAGAATTATAACTCGTCACACGCTGACCTGTTCCAAATGTAGCCAGTAGTGGCCAGAATAAGGCAAGATCACTAAGTGATGGAATAACTTTTTCTATCCCTGTGATTACAATATGTGTTTTTGGATAAGAGGAACATAACCTGGCGTTGCCTTCATTTTCGGATACTGCAATACTTCCTGTATCTGCAATAATAAAATTTGCGCCGGTAATTCCTATCTCCGCTTCCAGGTATTTCTGCCGCATATTCTGTCTGGCGATGAGCGTAAGTTCTGAGGGCGAAAGACCGGGTGCTGTGTTTAATTTTTCATGAAATAATCTGGCAATATCTTCTTTGCTTTTGTGCATAGCAGGCGTAACGATATGGTAAGGTGGTTCATCATCCAGTTGTTGTATATATTCCCCAAGATCCGTTTCCAGGCTTTCAATATTATTTTCAGAAAGAAATGCATTTAAATGAATTTCTTCCGTTACCATACTTTTACTTTTCACAATTGCCTTGCATTGTTTTGCTTTGCAAATAGCCAGGATCTCTCTGAGCGCGTCGGCACTATCTTCAGCCCATATGAGTTTCCCCCCACGCTTTGTAAAAGCCTGCTCGAATCTTTCCAACTGCTGATCGAGTGATTCAAGGGCGCGCCACTTAATGTTTTTAGCTCTTTCGCGGGCCAGATTGATATTATCGTATTGCTGCTTACCCTGAGGAACTACAGCATTGTATTTACCAATATTATAATTGATTTTTTTCCGGTGATCCAGATCAGCTGCCTTGGTGCCGCTTTTATCAAAAAAAGTTGATGCGTAATCCCTGTTGGTCATACAATGAAGTTAATCAATAATATAAGTTACCCGCTTATTTACCGGCAGTCACATTAAGAGATTTCATACTGTCGATACCTCCGCTCACCCGACACCTGAAAATAATCCTTACCATATATTGGCGCCCTTCATCCTCGTCATCTTCATTCTTTTGATAGAATTTTTTATAGGTTGCGCGATATTCGCCAATAATTATTTCCTTGTCGACATATCCAGGTTCGCTTTGTAATTTCAAGGACTGTGTTAGGGGCTCTGCCATGACACTCCTTAAATAAACAGTATCGTCTTTCGATAGCTTATAAACTTCCTGGTTATGCGTGTTAGCATGAAGAGCACTTGTAAATCTGCCTTGTATTATTTTAATCCCCACTCCCACACCTACTTTGAAACCAAGTCCACTGTTGAGCAGCAGGGTATCATCGTACTTAAAACACAGGCAGCCTGCGGCAAAAAAACTATATCCTTTTATAGGTGGCATAACAAGTTGTCCATTCAGGTATAGATAAAAATCTGCGATATTGTACTGAAGCTCGGCCTTGCTTTTGCCTTTCAAAACTCTTTTGGAAAACATCGTGAAGGATTGATCTGGCTTAACCTGGTATTTTTTCCATCCAGTCCAATGGCGGCTAACAGAATCGGAATACAACGAGTCTGCAAATGCTGTTGCAATGGCATTTAATGAATCCACAGTAAAAAGAGAATCCTTAATAACAATTTTTATCGAATCTGATATCGCAGCTCTGGCTGAATCCACGATCAAATCATTATCGATAACAGAGTCGACCGGCAATACATTAAGTTTCACCTTTCTTCTTGGTATTCTTATTATTCGTACCACATTGTTATAAAAAAACCTCGCCTCGAAATCTGTGGAATCATTGAAATCAGTCTGATGTGTATTTGATTTCTTCCCATGTGGCATCGTAGCAATTAATGAATCCTGTGTAGTCGATCCGGCAATTGAATTCGTTGGGGAAACAGAAGGATTATAGTTTGAAGTGTCATGAGAGCTTAGCATGGATTTTCCTGCAGAATCATTCGTTGTACGGGCAGCAGAATCTTTTGCAACATGCCTGTGCTTTGTAGTTTTTTTTGGAGCAGGTGGTTTATTATTTGATGAATCCTGTGCGAATGTAGATTGTACCGAAAAAAAAACAGCAGGCAATAAAACGGTAAGGAGTAAAATTTTCATAGAATAGGTCAGACTTTATCATTTTTCATATGAATAGCTGTTGCCTCCAATGTAGTATAAAAATCCTTCCCGTATTTTCTGATCAGGGCTTCTTTTAAAAATACATAGACAGGAACTTTTAATTGCCTGCCGAATTTACATGCCGCTTTACACAGTTCCTCTCTCGGTTCATAATTCACGTATTCCTGATCCCGCCTTTTACTTCTGGTAATTTTGGCAGGAAACAAATGACAACTAATTGGTTTCCTCCAGGAGATTTTTTTGTCGAGATAAGCTTGTTCAATTCCGCATTTTATGATCCCCTGCTGGTCTTTATATCCATATGCGCACATGCGGCCTCCGATTGTAGGTGTCACCCATCCAAATTCCTGGTCATATCTGTAAAGTCCTTCTGTTTCCAGCAATTTCAAACCTTCCGGGGTTACATAAGGTTTTATTTCTTCAATAAAATCTCTCAGGAATTCAAGTTCTTCATTCGAAAGAGGTGCACCTGAATCTCCGTCTTCACAACAGCCGCCCTTGCATTTGTTCAGGTCACAGACAAACTGTTCTGAAATCACTTCATCACTAACCAGTATATTATCAATTGCAATCAAGTGTTGTATTTGAAAATCAGGCTAAGATAGTATATCAGGAAGGATTCCGCATCAGTTTTTCCACTTCAATGTATTGATAAGATGATACATATCAATCCTGGAGAAAAGCATTAACAATCCCTAAAGAATCAGAATTGGGGGTCGTATCGAAGTAAAGAGCTCCACGCAGGAAATGTTTGGTTGAATCACTTACGTAAAACTGTTTGGCCGTTGCAGCGTTTCCGCCTACGTTAAAGAAAATTCCGTGTACACCAAGCGACGTACTGATCAGCGAATCCTCTATGGAACTTGCTTTATATGTATGTTTGTAAGTCATCTTGTAGGCATCCTCGCGGAGTTTGTCATAATTACCTTTCACTTCTTTGTAGCTTATATATATTCTGGCATGAAACCTGGGAAAATCCACATTTATCCAGTAAGGATTTTCCGGTTTATCCCCAAAGAATGATGTATCCCTGATGATATTTCCATATACCGGGTATTCAAAAGAATAAGGAAAATCGGGGCGATCAAAAGTCTGATAAGAATGTGGGGGGAAATCGATCCGAAAATAACCCCGGGGTTTCGGAGAATATACACTGTTGCAGGAAAATAAAGTAAAAAACAAAAAGTAAAAAGTAAAAAATCTGATTGCTGTACGGTACAAGATCTGCGTTTTTATTGTTTTATGCGGACTTTCACTTTTTTAATCCGGCTGCTATCAGCCTCCAGGATTGTAAATTCAAAATCACCACAAATAATAACATCATTTACTTTCGGGATCTGGCCTGCAAGTTCAAGAATAAGACCTGCAAGAGAATCTGAATCTCCCTTTACATTATCAAATGTATCTACAGGGAGACTCAGGGTTTTACACATATCGTTAATCATTGTCCGGCCCTCAAATATATATGATCCGTCGTCCTGTTTTGCTGCTGATCCTTCATCTTCATCAAATTCATCTTTGATGTCACCTATGACTTCTTCCATTATATCTTCCAGGGTAACGATCCCGCTGGTACCTCCAAATTCATCGACCACTATCGCAAAATGAATCCGGCTTGTCTGAAATTCCTGTAACAGATCTTTGATCATTTTATGTTCGTGTACAAAATGGGGCGAACGAAGCTGGCTATGCCATTCAAATTCATCAGGCTCATTCAGGTAAGGCATCAGATCCTTCGTATGAATCATGCCCGTAATATCATCAAGGCTTTTTCTGTAAACCGGTAAACGTGAATAGTGCAGGTCTTCAATTTTATGTTTTAGCTGACCGAAATTCAGATGATCTTCAATGCCGCTTACATCGAGGCGGGTTTTCATGATCTGTTTGACAGTAATATTCCCAAATTTGATAATTCCTTTCAGAATATTTTTTTCTTCTTCAGTGGTATCATTATCAATAGCATGATCGAGTTCTTCCAGGCTGTTCGCTGCTGATCGCTGACTTCCAAAAAGCCGTTCCAGTTTTTCTGACTGGTTCGCAAGCAGAATGCCGAGTCGTCTGAATAAGAGATGAATAACTTCAGTTACTCCGGAAGTATAAAATGCAAACTGCAATGTATTTTGGCTTGCCCATACTTTTGGCATCACTTCTCCAAAAAGAATTAACACAAAACTCACCATTACTACTTTCATTGCGAATTCCAATAACCAATAGCCAGCCACAAATGAAATAACCTGATCTATTAAAAAATTTGAAAGTATAATGATCGCTATATTAAGCAGTATATTGGCGATTAGCAGAGAGGCCAGAAGTGCCTTTGGTTCTTCCAGCAAATTAACAATCCTTCGCCAGGAGCTATCCTGTTTAGTCTTCAGAATATTAATTTCCTTGTCACTCAGGGAAAAAAAAGCTATCCTTGACCCGGAAACTATAAATGACATGACCAGAAAAAAAAGTATGAGTATAACCAGGATGGTTGTTGCCTGCGCATTAATAAATAAGAGAAGGCCATAATTCCCCCGGCCTGACGACATGTTGAAAGGGTGATCCAAAATAGACTGATTTCGTTAAAAATCCTTTATTCTCGCATGAAAAGCAAAGATGCTTTTTTATGCAGGATTGTAAATTTAATAAAACTTGGCTATACCGCTTTTAAAAAGGTAAATCAGGGGAAGGTTCATTTACGGCAGTGGAATCAGTGTTGTTTAATCCTTCCGGCCCCTCGTGTGGAGGGATAGCAGAATGATTCCCTTCTAGTTTTCTTGTCCAGCATTATGAGATTGTCTCCTACAACTTCCGTCGCAAATTTTTTATTCCCGTCCTTATCCTCCCAACTTCGGGTACGCAGCCTGCCTTCAATGTATACCAGGCTTCCTTTATGAAGGTATTTCTGTGCCAGTTCCGCCAGACCGCGCCATAAGACGACGGTATGCCATTCGGTTTGGGAAATCAGTTTCCCGGTCCGGTCTTTAAAAGTTTCTGTAGTGGCAAGTGAAAATTTTGCAACGCCGATATTTCCTTCCAGGTATTGTACATCCGGGTCTTTGCCCAGATTACCAATAAGCATAACTCTGTTTACGCCCCTCATGATCTGCCAATTAAAATGTTAATGATCTTCTCAGGAGCATCCTTTCCGGGCTCCACTCAATTCCGCTACTATCGTATCAAAAGCTTTACCAGATCAGACACCGGGTAAAATTTTAATATACTCTGTTATAATTTTAGGGAATGGAAATTCGCTAAGTTCTTTTCTGGGAACAGCCTGATATCCCTCTATTTTGACGAGGGCCTTATTCAAATGCACGAAATGACCTGTAATGGATTGATGAGTAAGTGTTTGGTTGTACGCTAAGGAAATGTGCTGTATCCCTAAACCCTGATTTGCAAAATTATTCTGATAAAAAGAACTCTCCTGAATTTTATAATGTGGTATTTTTTTCCCAGTTTCCCATAAAATGAATTCATAGAGATTCTGCCAAATGTCTTTTTCGGTTCTCTCCCGAATCCATATTTTATCTTTTCCTGCCTCTACAATAAAATAATACAGCCATCTTCTTCTCCGCCGAAGGGCCGTCTTTCTGAGTGGCAACTTATCAATAAGTCCTTTTTGAAATGCATAACAGTTTTTTGACTGAACACAGGTGGAACAAAGAGGATTTTGTGGTTTGCAAATAGTCGCTCCAAAATCCATGATGGCCTGATTATAAACAGCTGGGTTTTTTTTGTCCAGAAGATCATTGGCTATCTTTTTATATTTCTTTTTTCCCTCTGCTGATCCAATCGGAATTCTCATTCCAAAATATCTGGAGATTACTCTCTCAACATTTCCGTCGACTACAGCGTAGGGTAAACCAAAAGCAAAGGAAGCAATCGCGGCCGCGGTATAGGGACCAATACCTGGCAATAAAATTATTTCCTGATAGGAAGATGGGAAATGGCCCTCATAAATTAATACGATTTTTTTTGCCGTAGCTATCAGGTTCCTGCATCTGCTGTAGTAACCCAAACCTTCCCAAAGTTTGAAAATTTCTTTATCAGGAGCGTTTGCAAGTCCCGCAATATCAGGAAAAATGGAAATGAATTTTGTGTAATATGCAGTCCCCTGTTCAACCCTCGTCTGTTGCAGGATTATCTCACTAAGCCAAATTTTGTATGGATCAGATTCACCCTTCCATGGCATGACCCGCTTATTATGATTCCTGTTCCACTTTAGTAATTTTTTTGTAAAATCTGTGTGCATAAAAATCCAAAATAAAGCTTCTCCGTTAATTATTTATACTATTGGTAATCAGTATTTTATAATCAGCTGAAATGCAATGTATTAGAAATTCGATACGAAATCGGAAAATTCAATTATTTACAAATTGTTGTGGATTAATTATTTTGTTATATATTTAAAATCAGAAACTTATAAAACAATTCCGTCATGAGAAAGGCAGACCTCGTTAATCAAATTTCCGATAAAACAGGTATACCTAAGGTAGACGTACTGGTTACATTAGAAACCATGTTTAAAGAAGTAAAAGATACCCTTGCGAAAGGAGAAAATATTTATATACGTGGTTTTGGCAGTTTTATAACAAAAAAAAGAGCTGCTAAAATCGGACGTAATATCAAAAAAAATATTGCTGTCCATATACCAGAACATTTTATTCCTTCTTTCAAACCAGCCAAAGAATTTGTTGCAGAAGTCAAAAAACTTCAGTCTATTCAGGATAATCAGCCAAACCCTGATGAAGAGATGTAATTTTGCCGGATAAAAGCCCTAAGTGAAGAAACAGCAAGCCATTGTAGCCGCATCCGGAATTATTATTCTTGTCATTTTATATTTTTTCGGAAATACAGTTCCACCTTTAAAGAAATCCGCAGTTACTTCTTCGGAAAATGACAGGGCAATCCCTTGATATAAAGACGATTCTCAATGCAGGCAAGACAAAACTCAGCCCTGCCCGTCTCGCTTATGTGAACAGGCTGGAAAATGCAGTCGTTCGCGGAGATGTTAAAGATCAGCAAATTGCGATTGACCAACAGCTCGCTGGTTTCTGGAGGGATTCTGTCGAAAACGGCTTTCTGCCTTCTGCGTATTATACTGCTGAAGCTGCAAAATTGGAAAATTCTGAAAAAAGTCTCACTTTTGCAGCCCAATTATTTTTGAACAACCTGCGGGGCCAGGATAATCCGGAATTAAAAAGCTGGATGGCAAGTGAAAGCCGGGACCTTTTTGTAAGGGCCGGGAAACTGAACCCTGACAATGATTCTACAAAAATCGGATTGGGAGCCACTTATATTTTTGGAAGTACTGGTGAAAAACCGGCGGACGTGATGAAGGGAATTCAAACAATTCTGGAAGTGACCCGCCGAGATTCTCTTAATATGTATGCCCAATTGATGTTAGGATTGGGTGGCATCGAATCGGGACAGTACGACAAGGCGATTCAACGGCTTTTAAAAGTTGTTCATTACGATCCGGGAAACCTTGAAGCCGTACTCAGTCTTGGTGAAGCATATGAAAGAACAGGCGACAATGCTTCAGCAAAAACCTGGTATACAGCAGCGAAAAAACTGACGAATAACCATGAGCTCATCACGGCGCTCAACGAAAGGTTAGGGTCATTAAAATAAAAGCTCGCAGGAGCACAGACAGAAATTATTAGTTAACTAAAAAGGAATTATCGATGCCTTGTGGTAAAAAAAGGAAGCGACATAAAATTGCGACCCATAAAAGAAAGAAAAGATTGCGTAAGAATCGTCATAAGAAAAAGAACAAATAAACGCACTACGGCCGGATTACCTATCCGGCCCTGTTCTGCTGAAAACATTTATATGCTAACGCTTACCGCTTGCTTGCATCCGTGAGGCGGTTAACTAAATCCTCTTCAGCATTTCGATTCCTTCTTGTGTGTACCGGCCAGGCAGTAAATGTTACTCTACATTGAATAAGGAACTGATCATTAATGCAGCCCCTCAGGGAGTTGAAATAGCCCTGCTGGAAGACAAAAAGCTGGTGGAATTGCACCATGAAAAAACTGATGCCAGTTTTGCCGTGGGAGATTTGTACCTGGGCAAGGTAAAAAAATTAATCCCTGGTCTGAATGCTGCATTCGTTGATGTCGGATTCGAAAAAGATGCGTTCCTTCATTATACGGATCTCAGTCCTTACGCCCGTTCTCTGCTAAAATTTACACAACAAAGTATTCAGGCAACCAAAGACAATGAATTTGATTTTGGATCTTTTCTGGTTGAACCGGAAATTATAAAAACCGGAAAAATCAATGAAGTTCTCAGTGGTAAGCCTAATATACTCGTTCAGATTTTAAAAGAACCGATTGCAGCCAAAGGCCCCCGCCTGAGTTGTGAGATTTCCCTGCCGGGACGTTTCGTAGTCATTACACCATTCAACGATATTGTTGCAGTTTCACGTAAAATTCATTCCTCGGACGAAAGAAAAAGACTTCAGAAAATTGTAGAAGCGATAAAGCCGAAAAATTTTGGTGTGATTGTACGAACTGCAGCTGAAGGAAAAAATACAGCAGAACTTCATGAAGACCTTACCGATCTGGTTGCTACCTGGAAACTGATCCAGCATAATCTTGTTGGGGCAGTGGCTCCGGCAAAGATATTAAGCGAACAAACCAAGACAACGAGTATGTTGCGGGATCTGCTGAACGAGGATTTCAATAAAATTGTAGTGAATGATCGTAATCTTTTCAATGATACCAAGACATATATTCAGCGAATTGCTGCAGATAAAATAGATATCGTTTCTTATTATAATAATGGTTCGCCGATTTTCGATCATTTCGGTATAACCAAGCAGGTCAAAGCGGCCTTTGGCAAAACTGTAAATCTTCCCAGTGGCGCCTATCTGATCGTTGAACATACAGAAGCGCTGCATGTGATTGACGTAAACAGTGGTTATAAAAGTGTAAGTAATAATCAGGAGCAAAACGCACTGGAAACAAATCTGGAAGCCGCAGAAGAAATAGCCCGTCAGCTGAGGCTCCGCGATCTGGGAGGGATCATAGTAGCTGATTTTATTGATATGAAGCTTCCAGATAACAAACGGAAGCTGGTAGAAGCAATGGAGTCTTTTATGCGGACCGATCGGGCAAAACATGCTGTTCTGCCTATTTCCAAGTTTGGCCTGATGCAGATCACCAGGCAGCGCATGAAGCCTGAAATAACTATTAATACGCAGGAAATCTGTCCTACTTGCAACGGAACTGGTAAAATCTCCTCAGCCCTGATACTTGAAGACGAAATTGAGAAAAATCTGAGTTATCTGCTGAATCATCAACATAAGGATCTGATCCTCATGGTTCATCCCATTATGTATGCTTACCTTACCAAGGGCGGCTGGTTCTTCAGCAAAAAATGGAATGTGGCGCAGAAAATATAAACGTGCCATCCGGGTCAAAGCTAATAATAATTATCATATGACCGAGTTCCATTTCTTCGATAAACAGGAAGAAGAAATCAAGTTATAACACCATTTTTTACCCTTTTTTGGGCCAAAAACACATTATTAATAATACTAATATTATGTATTCGGCATAAGTATTTCCATCTATATGAAATGGGAACATATCCAATCTTTTCGAAGGCTCATTTTCAGTACTTTATCAGAAAAACTTAAGAAAAAATACCGTGTTAAGTAATTATTAATCAATATTTTACAGGCGATTTATCAAATAAATGCAAGTTTCATTTTTATTATTAAAGTTATTCACAGGGAGAAAAATTTATTTTGTTATGTGACCTGATTTTGTAATTTAGTGGAAGAATTTAATGGGTTAGTAAGTAAAAGGTCGGCTCTCGTAGCTGGCCTTTTTACTTTTCTGCCATCAGAGCTATTATCTTTAATGATGAGTAAAATCAAAACCGCTTTCTTCTGCAATAATTGCGGCTATGAAAGTGCAAAATGGCTTGGTAAATGTCCTTCCTGCGAACAATGGAATACTTTCACTGAAGAAGTTATCACCAAAGACGACAGACTGGGAGAATCCGGATGGAAAAATAATCTCCGATAAAAAAGAAATCAAAACGATTTCAATTCATGAAGTTATCAGCGGTGAAGAAAAAAGAATTGTTACACCTGATGCAGAACTCAACCGGGTATTAGGAGGAGGAATTGTTTCAGGAAGTTTAATTCTTGTTGCCGGTGAACCTGGAATCGGGAAAAGTACTTTATTTCTTCAGATTGGATTGATGTTAAAGAATATCGTCACTCTTTATATCAGTGGTGAGGAAAGTGAACAGCAAATTCGAATGAGGGCCGACAGGTTAAAAGTGAGGAACCATCAACTCATGAACTAACCATGATAATTTTTACCTGCTCACCGAAACTTCCACTCAGGCTATATTCCAGGAAATAAAAAAATTAAAACCGCAGGTTGTAATTGTAGATTCTATTCAAACCTTACAATCATCTTATATTGATTCTACGCCAGGCACCATTTCTCAAATTCGTGAATGCGCTGCAGAATTTCAAAGATTCGCAAAAGAAACCGGTACGCCTGTTTTTTTGATAGGACATATTACCAAGGATGGAAATATTGCCGGGCCAAAAATACTCGAGCATATGGTAGATACCGTTTTGCAATTTGAAGGCGACCGTCATTATACCTATCGAATACTGCGCACTTTAAAAAATCGATTTGGCAGTACCGCAGAACTGGGGATTTACGAAATGACGGATGAAGGAATGCAGGAAGTAAATAACCCAAGCGAGATCCTGATTACCCAAAAAGAGGAATCAACTCAGCGGAAGTGCAATCGCCGCAAGTATAGAAGGGCAAAGGCCTCTGTTGATTGAGGTTCAGGCTCTCGTTACGGCTTCCGTATATGGAACACCACAAAGAACAGTGAGTGGTTTCGACCTGCGACGTCTTCAGCTCCTTCTGGCGGTTCTGGAAAAAAGAGGGGGTTTTCACTTTGGAGTAAAAGACGTTTTTTTAAATATTGCAGGTGGCTTGAAAGTAGAAGATCCTTCCATTGACCTTGCCGTACTGTGTGCGTTGTTAAGTTCTTTAGAAGATGTTCCACTACCAGCAGATACATGTTTTGCAGGAGAGGTCGGATTGAATGGCGAGATACGTGCAGTAAACAGGATCAGTCAGAGAATTGCTGAAGCAGAGAAATTAGGATTCAGCAGAATTCTGGTTTCCAAATACAATCAGAAGGGTCTAAAAAATCATTCTCATCAGATCGAAGTAAAATTGATGGGAAAAGTTGAAGAAGTTTATAAATATTTATTTTAAGGTTCTGCGATTAGGGTACACTTTTAAATGAAATCGCGGATTTCCATTTTTCATTCTCTTTTAAATCTATTTTTCCCAAATACCTGTTGCGGATGCGGGACAGATCTGCTTTCAGAAAATATTTTATTTTGTATCTATTGTCTGGCCTCCATGCCTGTGACCCGTTTTGAATTTTTTCCTTTAAATCCAGTTGAGAAAATATTTTGGGGTCGCGTGGAAGTAGAGGCAGCTTCAGCGCATTTATATTTTACTGCCGGATCGTCCGTTCAACGAAGTCTTCACCTCCTTAAATACAAGGGGAAAAAAGAAATCGGTATTTATTTCGGCAAATGCATGAGTGCCGGACTAATTCATTCTCATCGGTTCTCTGAATGCGAAATAATTATTCCAATGCCATTGTTTGCTGAAAGAGAAAAAAAAAGAGGTTATAATCAGGCAACTCAGATCGCAATTGGATTGTCTCTGCAATTAAATATTCCTGTTGCGGAGGATATTATTTTACGGGCAAAAAAAACAGCAACACAAACCCATAAAAGCAGAATTCAGCGATGGAAAAATATGGAATCCACTTTTGAAATAAGAGAGCCGCTAAGAATTTTAGGCAAACATGTACTTCTGGTAGATGATGTCGTTACTACAGGAGCCAGCCTGGAAGCCTGTGCCCGTGTTTTGCAAAATGTGCCAGGGGTTAAGATAAGCATTGCTTGTCTGGCGCATACTGTATCAGCTTAAGTCTATGGTGTATGGTAAATAGAATATGGTAGTTCATTTAAATAATAAAATCAATCCATAGACCATGCACCATATACCATATACTAATTAATTGCCCTAAAACGTATTTTTGTCCGAATGTATAAAAACCTGCTTTCCTGCATTTTTATCACTTTTGTGCTTGCTTCCTGCCAAAAGCAGGTTAATCTGAATGGTAATGTTCTGCTTTCCCTTTCTGCAGATACACTAAGTTTTGACACTGTTTTTACCACAGCAGGTTCTGTTACTCAACAGGTTAAGCTGATAAACAATAATAACCGGAATGTTGGGATTTCTTCTATTAGTCTGGCTGGAGGAACCAGTTCTCCTTTTATAATTAATATAGATGGAACTCCCGGCCCGAATGCTTCAAATCTCAATTTACAAGCCAATGACAGTCTTTACATATTTGTCACCGTACTGATACCGTCGGGAGTGAAGCCGACCCCCTTCTTATTACAAGACAGTATCCGGATCAGTTATAATGGTATTGAGCAATATATTCAACTGACTGCCTGGGGTCAGAATGCCCATTTCCTGAAAAACTTTGTAATTCAGGGAAATGCCAACTGGCCAAATGATCTACCCTATGTGATATACGGTGGTCTGACTATCGACAGTAATGCAACCCTTACAATTCAGCCTGGCACTCATATATATATGCATGCTGATGCCCCTATTTATATTGATGGCAGCCTTAAAGTGCTTGGAGATACCGCAGAAAATCAGCGGGTATATTTTACGGGTGACAGACTGGACCAGCCATATATTAATTATCCGGGTTCATGGCCAGGAATATATTTCAGAGATGCCAGCAAAGACAATGTGCTTAATTATGCTGTTTTTCAGAATGGATACCACAGCCTCGTTGTAGAAGGACCCAGCACAGACATGAATCCAAAACTTTCATTAAATCAGTGTATCGTCAACAATTCTCTGGCAGAGGGTCTGCTGGGCATTCAATCCAGCATAACAGCCATCAATTGTCTCGTTAGCAATTGCGGCCAGAATATTGTGATTACCCTGGGTGGAGTTTATCAGTTTGAGTATTGTACGGTAGCATCCTATTCGACTAACCTGCTTGCTCATCAGCAGCCAGTGCTCAACATCTCCAATGCCGGTTCAGATGGTACTCAGATTTTAACCGGAGACCTGAATGCCAGTTTTTTGGATTGTATTTTCTGGGGAGGTGAAAGTCAATCAGATGAAGCACAGATATCAAAACAGGGAAATACTGTTTTCAATATTTTATTTGATCATGTAATTCTGAAGCAGCAAAATTATCCTGCAAATATTGACAGCAACGCTTTATGGCTGAATACAGATCCTCAATTTATTGCTACAGGATTTCCGGGAAATTCATTTCGATTTCCACCTGCAAGCCAGTTCACCTGGGGTGGATCATGGCTCTAATCTGGGTATTCCTGATTGATCTGGATGGCAATCCAAGACCGGTAAATCTTCCCGACCTCGGTTGTTATGAACGGCAGTGAATCTTCTGCAATTCTTGTTAACTTTGATAGTGGAACATTGATTCTAAATAAAAATATATTTTATGTTAAGACTATTGCTCATTCCAATTCTATTTATGATTAATAGCAGTGTTACTGTGTATGACTTCAAAGTGCCTTCACTTGATGGTGGAACGATTGATTTGTCTGCATATAAAGGAAAGAAACTATTGATTGTAAACACCGCTTCAAAATGTGGATTTACGCCACAATATGCAGATCTGGAAAAACTGTATGAAAAATACAAAGACAAGCTGGTAATCGTAGGCTTTCCCGCGAATGATTTCGGTGCTCAGGAACCTGGTACAAATTCAGAAATAAAAGAATTTTGTCAGAAAAATTATGGAGTAACGTTCCCATTGGCCGCAAAATCAGATGTAGTCGGAGAAAATACATCACCGTTATTTAAATACCTTACTGAAGAAGCAATAAAACTGGGAACACCGGCGCCGGTCATCAAATGGAATTTTACAAAATTCCTGATTGATGAAAATGGAAAACTTATTGCTGTTTTTAACAGTAAGGTTACACCTATGAGTGATGAGATTACATCTCACCTCAATTAATACTGACCATCCGGATGTTATTTAGTCAGGTTATCGGTCAGCAGGAAATCAAGGCAAAGCTTCGTAACCTGGTTGAGCATAACAGGTTGAGCCATGCGCTGCTCATCAATGCACCCGAAGGTGCAGGCGGGTTGCCACTGGCATTGGCTTTTTCGCAATTCATCATGTGCGACCGCGTTTCTGAAAAAACTTCAAAAATTAATTTTCCAGTCGAATGCTGCAATGTTTGCCCTTCCTGTATTAAGGCTGCCAAGCTGATTCATCCGGATATCCATTATGTTTATCCGGTGATTACGCGCAAACCTGGTGATAAACCGGTAAGTGCAGACTTTATATCTGAGTGGCGTGAATTCATTTCACAGTTTCCTTACGGGACCATTTTTGACTGGCTGCAGTTTATTGAGGCAGATAATAAACAGGGAAATATTTCAGCTCATGAATGTAATGAGATCAACCGCAAATTAAGCCTCAAGAGTTTCGAAAGCGGGTACAAGATCCTCATCATCTGGATGCCGGAATATCTGGGCAATGAAGGAAATAAATTATTGAAGCTCATTGAGGAACCGCCACCAGATACCCTGTTTATATTGGTTACCGAAAATGAGGCACTAATTCTTCCAACCATACTTTCAAGGGTTCAGATCATACGATTGCCCAAGCCATCCATTCAGGAAATTCAGGACGCGCTGGTAGAACGCGCCGGAGTTGCTCCCGCGCAGGCGAGACAGCTTGCTGCTGTCAGTGAACAGAATTACCGCGAATCTTTAAGACAACTTCAACACGGACAGGATGACTGGCAGGGATTATTACGGGAATGGTTAAACGCAGTTTTGAAAACAGGTCCGATTGCACAGGTAAAATGGGTCGAAGAAATCAGCAAATCAGGTCGCGAAAGACAGAAACAGTTTTTGCAATATTTCATTCATCTGCTGGAACAGGCAATACGACTACGCATGTCTGAAGATACCATCAGGGAACTGCCTGAATCAGAGAAAGATTTTGCTTTGAGACTGAATAAAATCGCTGATTTGTCCATCCAACAGGCCATCGTGGAAGAGCTCAATAAGTCAATTTATCATATTGAACGCAATGCGCATGCAAAAATGTTGTTTCATGCCCTGACCATCCGCCTCAATCATATTCTGGCTACACGGGAAGAGGCGGTGGTGACCTAGGAACTTAGTATATTTGTCAACTTGCTTGTTAACTTATAATTAATATGGGATGTTCTAATTGTGGCACTGCCGGCGGCAAGCCAGGCGGATGCCAGAGTCACGGGAGCTGTGGTACAGGAAGTTGCAACAGAATGAATGTATATGACTGGCTTTCAAACCTGCCGATTCACGACCCCGCTTCTGAATGTCGGGTGATGGAGATAAGTTTTAGTCAGGGTAGCCGGAAAGACTTTTATCGTAATACAACAACTCAGATCTTCGAAAAAGGAGAAATAGTGAGCGTAGAAGGAGTAAGTGGTTTTGATGTTGGCACGGTAAGCTTAACGGGTGAGCTGGTCAGGATACAAATGAAGAAGAAAAGCGTGGATGAATTTCATCCCGATATGAAAAAGATACTTCGCCGTTCTTCAGACCGTGACCTGGATCTGCTCAAACAAAATAAAGCCCGTGAAAAGGAAGCTGTCATCCGTTCGCGTGCCATTTCGCGTCAATTGAAACTTGACATGAAAGTTTCTCAGGTGGAAATTCAGGCCGATGGTCGCAAAGCCACTTTCTATTATATAGCTGACGACCGAGTAGATTTCAGGGAACTCATCAAAATATTCGCTTCTGAATTTCGCGTGAAAGTTGAAATGCGACAGATTGGCGCACGTCAGGAAGCAGGAAAAGTCGGGGGTATTGGCAGCTGCGGACGTGAACTTTGTTGTTCTACCTGGCTCACAGATTTCAAATCTGTCAACACCACTGCTGCCCGTTATCAAAACCTTTCTATCAATCAAAGCAAACTGAGTGGTCAGTGCGGCCGTTTAAAATGCTGCCTGAATTACGAGCTTGATACATATCTGGATGCACTGCAGCAGTTTCCCGATAATGCAGATACACTGCAGGTAGCCAAAGGAACAGCTCTGCTGATAAAAAAAGACATTTTTAAAAACCTGATGTGGTATGTATTGCCCGACAGCAGCAAACAATACCCTCTTTTAATTGACAGAGTTAAACAGATAAAAAAACTCAATCAGCAGAATATAATTCCTGACGATCTGGGTGCAGTTGAAGTGAATGGTAAACCGAAAGAAGAACTGGTGAATGTCGATCTTACGGGACAATTCAGTTTAAAAACGCTGGATAATGCTGACCGCAAAAAAAAGCAGAATCATCGACCAGGACCTCCGCAACAGCGCAGGAACGATAATAAACCTAACAGACCAAATAACAGGCCTGATAACAGACCACCTCAGGGGCCGCCAAGAAAGAAATAATTTTAATGCTTCTGTATTGTTAAAATTGTATTAAGTGCCGAAACCCATTCTGACCTCTTTACAATACATTTTCTTTTTAGTAAATTGCAAGTCCTAAACAATTAAAAATATGGCTATTTTCAAATCAGGTAACCCTGCGATGAATGTTTTCGAAAATACAGTTACCCTGCCTGGTTCAGGCACGATGACTGAAACAGGTACGCTCAATAAGTTTTTCCTGTTGTCTTTACTCGTCATGGCATCTGCTTCTTTAACATGGAAAGCATTTTATGACGGCGTAAATGTGATGCCTTATATGATCGGTGCTGCCCTGCTCGGCTTTGTTACTGCGATGGTTGTAATTTTCAAAAAAGAATGGGCTGCCTACCTTACTCCGGTTTACGCTTTGTTTGAAGGTGTTTTTCTGGGCGGTATTTCTGCAACTTACAATAATATATTTGCAAAAACAGCACCCGGTATTGTAACTCAGGCTGTGCTATTAACTTTTGGAGTTGTGATCGCGATGTACGTGTTATATCGTTTCAGGATTATTAAGGTAACAGATAAATTAAGATCTATTATTTTTACGGCGACTGCCGGCATCGCCATCTTTTATTTTTTGTCAATCATTTTAGGCTTTTTCCATATCAATATTGGTTTCATTAATGAGGGAACATCTCTGGGGATCGGTTTTTCTTTGATTGTTGTAGTCATTGCTGCAATGAACCTGCTTCTTGACTTTGATATGATTGAGAAAGGAGTAGCCGCGGGTGCTCCAAAATATATGGAATGGTATGGTGCCTTCGGATTACTGGTTACCCTTGTATGGCTCTATCTTGAAATACTTCGACTGCTTTCAAAACTGGCAAATCGCAGATAACACTCCGGGCTGTTATATAACAAACGGAGGTTGAACTAAGCAGTGTGTCAAGCCTTGGATTTAATATCTGGGACGAAGCCACATTTTAAGGCCTTTGCAATCTTTGCATTTACCCATATAAATAAGTTCTGAGAATTGCGATACCCTATTTTGCCTGGGGTTCATTATCGTTTGGTGACTGGTAACGTTGACAGGCAAATGTTGTCGACCTGAACTATCATATGAGTAGTGTTCTTCAGTGGAGCCGAATTGATTCGCTCCGTTGTCTGAGTACTGCAATGCGCGCTTCACGCGTAAATATCTTTTTTCTCCCCGAGTATAAGGATGAATCCTTAAAAGATTTTTGCTGAAGAGGGAGGAATTGCCATTGTTATTTGGCTCTTCGGTTAATGTCTGATGTTTTTGATTCATCTGATTCCCGGCATCTGGTAGTCGTTCCATTACCGGATCGATATATTGCTCCTTAAGTCTTGCCCTGACGATCTCTTTATCCAGTCCCTGTTTAATCATCTTCAATGCCTCGCCAGTCAGGGTGCGATAGAACGCAAATACTTTTTGTTCCTTAGGTAACAGATTATAAAGTGATGCCGCAATGGGAGAAGCTTCTTTCATCCGGTTACCACTATTCCGAAAGCCTTCAAATGACGGATCTTTCTCTATCCGCTTGCCGGTAAGTGAGGTCGACTTGCGGATTATATTGATACCGTGAGACATATATCCACATATCCCTCCTGCATTACCGATAAATACAACATCACTTTTGTTAATTGGCATTTGAACAGCAACGCAAAAAAGTAAAATATATTATTCACTGCCAAGCCGTTATTTTCCAGGTGATAAACTACTGAAATTATAAACCCTGACAGTACTTATAAGATATACATAAAGCGCATTTTTACCTTTCAATTAACTTCAGCGGATCAAAAGACTCATACGGGGCTAAAACCAGGATCCTATCCAAGTGTTACTCACGTTCCTGCCTGCAAATTTCCTTTCCCTTCTGGATTTTTCCATTGCATGCCTTATCAGTGTAATCGGGATCAAAAAGATCAAAAATATTAGCGTGAATGGTGGAATACCCATCATGGATATCCATTTGCCACCGAAATATCTCCGCATCGGACGTTTCAGTCTCTCAGCAATCAGATACATGCTCGGAAGAATAAAGAGTGTCATAAAGAAAGCGAATGCCAGTCCGAAGATTATGGTCCAGGAAAGTGGCTTCCAGAATACTGCACTGTCCCCACCGAAAAATATGTGCGGATTTAATTCAGCGAATAATTTTACAAAATCAATATTGAATCCGATGGCCAATGGTATAAGGGCAAGTATAGCCGCCAGAGCGGTTAATAACACTGGTATAATCCTGGTTTTGCCCGCCTTAATTAATGCTTCCCGTGTTTTCATCCCGCGTTCGCGAAGTACATCTGTGAATTCAATCACGAGGATGCCATTCTTCACAACGATACCTGCCAGTCCCACAATACCCAGTCCGGTCATTACAGCGGAGATCGTCATACCTGTAAAAGCAAATCCAAGCAGTACACCGATAATACTGAATATTATTTCTGTCAGAATGATAACCGGTTTACTGATAGAATTAAACTGAAGAACAAGGATAAAAAGTATCAGCATCAATGCCATGAGAAGAGCTGAACCAAGGAATGAAACTGTTTCCTGTTGTTGTTTTCCTTCTCCAGTCTGGGTAATCGTTACATCTTCCGCCTTATTCTGGAAATTATCAATTGCATCTTTCAGTTCCGCATTTACTGCTGGTGGTGTATACCCGGTTAGCACATTTGAATATAGTGTTATAACTCTTTTTAAAGATTTACGTTTGATACTCCCATAGGTACTGGTGAAATCAATTTTAACCAGGTTCGTAATAGGTATCGATTTAATAGCTCCTGTCGGTTCACGAAAAAATATTTTCATATTCAGCAAATCGGTGAGATTCCTTCGCTGTACTTCTGTATTGCGCAACTGTATTTTATATTCTTCTTTATTATCCTTGATTTTGGAAAGCTCCCTGCCAAACAAAGCTGTACGAATTTGCTGGCCAATCTGTGCCGTGCTCACTCCTTCAATCATAGCCCGCTGTCTGTCTATCGTAAGTGTTATTTCAGGATTCGTCAGATCCACATCCATTTTTAATTCTTCTACACCTGGTGTTTGTATTGAATCCAGATAATTTTTAAGAGCAGAAGCCGTAGTAGTCAGGTCCTCGAAATTATCACTGGCTATTTCAATATTAATCGGCGGATCGGTAGGCGGACCGTTCTGTTCCTGATCAACAGATATTTCTGCTCCGGGAATTCCTTTTAATGCAGACCGAATGGAATCCAGGATGGGAGTAGTTGCCTTTCCATGACGTTTTTCAAATTCAACAAAGGACACCTGAACACGCCCCAGTTCAGGCCTTGTGCTGCGATCTCCGCTCTGAGGATTACCAGCACCGATTGCCACATTTGAAATCACGCTTTCAACGAGTGGATTTAATTTTCCATCTTCCATTCCCAATACTTTATTTACCCTGTTCTCCAACTGATGTGTTACTGAATCGGTATAATCTACATTGGTTCCGACTGGCAGTTTGAGGTAGACATAAATAAAATTCGGATCGCCCTTGGGAAAAAACACAACAGGAACTTTTCGAATACCCAGGAAAACAAATGAGAATACGAGTAATAAGAAAGTGCAGAAGAGTAACCAAACGGGTCGCCAGCCTTTCAAAGCCCATCTCAATCCATTTTCATAATGTTTCAATATCCAGGGGAGACTGCGATTTTGGAAGATATGGATCATTCCTGTAAACAGATAAGCATTCAGGAACATCAGTATGCTAAAAAAGATCAGCAAATTTCCGGCGAAAGTAAAATGAGAGAGATCGAGAAATATTCCAAGAACGATGAACGTATAGAAAATCGGATTTCTGAATACCCTGGATTTTTTGCTATTTTCATCTTCCGAATGATTCATAAAATCGACGGCGAAAATCGGGTTCATGATAAAGGCAACTATCAGGGACGCGGAAAGTGTGAAAATCAGCATCACAGGAAGATAGATCATGAACTTTCCAATGAGACCCGGCCAGAAAAGCAAAGGGAAAAATGGAGCAAGGGTAGTCAATGTACCCGCAAGTACAGGTATAAAAATTTCGCCGGCAGCTACTTTTGCAGCGATGACAGAAGTTACTTTCCCTTTCCCTTCAGTAAATATCCGGTGCGTATTTTCAATCACTACAATCGCATCATCCACAATAATCCCCAGACCGAAGAGCAATGCAAAAAGTACGATGAAGTTCAGCGTCACATGTCCGCCAATGATGATATCTGCTGCGGGTAAAAACATGAAAGCGACAAACATGCTGAGAGGTACTGAAAGCGCAACAAAAAAAGCGTTTGTGACACCCATAAAAAACATCAGGATTACCAGGACAAGCACGAATCCAATAACGATGGAATTTACAAGGTCGTTAAATGATGTACGCGTCGTTCTGCTTTGATCACCGGTTACTACTACGGCCAGATCCTTGGGAAACTGAGTTTCCTTCATTTCAGCCACAATCCGCTTCACTTCGTCCGATGTTTCAATTAAATTTTCACCACTGCGTTTGATAATATTCAGGGTCACCACATTCTTACCATCCAGCCGTGCATAACTTTCACTTTGCTTTATAGTATCGACGATGGTAGCAATATCTTTGAGGTAAATTGGAGCGGCAGAGGTATTTCGTATGATGATCTGTTTAATGTCGGAAACTGTTTTGAATTGACCTTTTAACTGCAGGCTTCTTTTCATGTTCCCCACCTCAAGTAAACCGCCGGACATATCCAGATTTTCATTGGCAACAGCATTCGCAATATCATTAAATGTTATATTGGAGCTCTGCATTTTGTAATTGTCCACATTTATCTGGAACTCACGTTCAGGCGCCCCTACTTCATCAACACGGTTGATCTGTGATAACTCTTCCAATTTATCTTTCAGGTCATCTGCAAATTTTTTCAGGTGTTGCCCATCATAATTACCACTCACGTTTACATACATAATAGGCTGATCGGACAAACTCACTTCCACCACATTGGGCTGTGATGTCAGATCAGTCGGCAAATCAGTCTTCGATTTGTCGACAGCATCTTTTACTTTCTGTAAGGCCTCATCTGTTTTTACATCCGTTTCGAATTCCACAATGATGGCAGAAAAATCCTGGACGGATGTACTTGTCAATTTGTTGATCTTGGCTCCTGTAATTCCCTTGATCTGCTTTTCGATAGGGCGGGTTACGAGGTTTTCAATGTCCTTTGGAGAATTCCCCACATAAGTTGTCTGCACATATATGGTAGGAATTACAATATCAGGGAACTGTTCCTTTGGAGTTGTAACAAATTTATTTACACCCAGGATGGTCACAAAGATGATCAGCAGGTAAACTGAAGTTTTATTATCGATGGCCCAGCTTGTGGGTTTAAACTCCTTAAATTTCTTTTTAAAATTTTCCAGTGCGCTCATAAAAATGATTTGGAATGGTTATAGTTACTTCGCTGAATCACTGTACCTGCGTCGTTATAGGTTGCTGATCATAAAGGCCCTGATATCCTTCCGTAATGATTTCATCACCCGGCTGGATACCCTTTAGAACTTCGACACGGTCACCGTACACCATACCTACAATAATGGGTTTCTTGCTTGCGATCAGACGATTACCCCCTTTCACTGCGACCATCACATACTTTCCATTTTCATCGTTTTGCAAACTGTTCACAGGGATAGTTATGGCATTAGATGCAGTATAATCCTGAATTTTAATAAGGGCTATCTGGTTCGGATAGAGATCCTTTTCATAAGAAAGCTTGCATTCAACATAAAAACTTCTGTTTGTTGGATCAATAGTTTTACCCGTAATGGAAATCCTGGTATCGATGGTCTTATTTTTGAGTTCCGGTATCACCACTTTTACATTACTTCCAACTTTAACCTTCCCCAAATAATATTCCGGCACCTGAGCAACCGCCTTAAGATCATTCGTGTTTACAATGCGGATCTGATTATTGCCGTTGAAAAATTCACCAAGACGCACATTTACATTATCGGCAACGCCGCTGATATCTGCGTATACATTGGTAAGTTCAATTTGTTTATTGATAAAATCCACCTGTCTTTGCATCTGGTCCACCTGATTTTTTGATGTGACCAGTTCAACTTCAGAACCTATCTGTTGTGCCCAGAGATTTTTTCTCCTGTTATATAAATCCTGTGCAAAAGAGAGCTGTTGTTTAGCTGTAGCCAGCTGCTGTATTAATAAGGCATCGTCAAGTTTAAGTAATAATTGTCCCTGCTTCACTACGTCCCCCTGTTTTACATAAATACTTTTTACCTGTCCTCCAGTGCCATTTCTGGGTGTTACATAGGCAATATTCAATGCATCAATTTTACCCTGCAATTCAATATAATGAGTAAAGTCAACTGGCGTTACAGGCTGGACAGCTACCAATTTTTCTTTTTCTTTTTTTACAGATGAGGGATCTATTACTGCCAGCTCCTGTTCAACTTTTTGAATTTTAGAAACCAGAGATATCTGCTGGTCTTTCAGACTCTGCAGTTCTGCTTTCTTCTTAGCAACAGGATCGCCGCTTTGACTGCATGAAATTATTAGTATGGTTCCGGTGAACAGGGTAGAAAGAAATATCTTATTCATAATCTGGTTTGTTTGGCGTTATTAAATTTTACCAATGGCTTTGAGGTAATCCACTTTGGCTACCACTGCATTATAAAGTGCGTTTATATAATTGGTTTGTGCCTGGATCAGATCAGTCTGGGCATTGGTCAGATCTGTTGATGACGCAAGGCCTGACTCATATTTTTTCTTGGTCTGATTATAAACAGATTCCGCCAGACTGGTATTTTCCTTTTGATTATCCATATTCCTGATGGCGTTAATAAAATTGTTTCTGGCTGTACGAACTTCAACATCTATGCTCTGTTTCAGATTCTCAATCTGATCGCTCACCAGGGTTGATTGAAGTCTGGCCTTTTTCAAATTAGCATCTTTCGAAAAACCACTGAATATGGGAACGTTCAATGAAAGTCCAAAATAGGAAGTGCTGTACCATGTGCTGGATTTGCTGAATAAATCAAAAGTATTGTTGAGGGCGTTCTTCTGATAAGCTCCATTAAGACTAAGTGTTGGATAGTAAACTGCCTGGTATCGCTTAACATCGAATTCGCTCAGTTGCTTTGATATCTGCAGACTTTGGTAATCGTATCTGTCCTCGTAACGGTATGAAAGATCCATCGGAATACCGCCCTTCAGTTTCGCCTCATCGAAATTAACAGTCAGCTGGACAGAGTCCGTTGCTGGTATACCGATTAAAAATTTAAGTGCCAGGTAACTATTGACAATGCTGGTTTCTGTATTTTCTTTGGAAGTCTGAAGATTGGCAAGCTGTACAACGGCTTTATCAACGTCCAGCTTTTCAGAGAAACCATTCTCGTTCATTACCCTGGTATCGTGCAACAATTTTTCAGCCCTTGCTATATTGGCATCGAGAAGTTCAAGCTGGGTTTTACTGACAACAAGTGAATAATAAGTTTTATAAATATTCACGGATAAATTCTCCATTGTGAGGTCGATGTTTTTTCTATAATAGTCGAGCGACGTGGATCTTGCTTTCAGTCCGACAAAAACGGCTCCGTCAAAAAGTTTTTGACTCAATTGTACGCCTCCGGTCAGATTGAATCTCTGATTTAAAGGAACTGCCTGAGATTTTTCCGGAGCCCCAGGTCCAAAAGAATTTGCCGCAAATATGATTACCGGAATCTGAAAATAATTTGTTGAAGTACCGACAGCAGAAATGGTTGGCAAGGCGTCTGCTGTAAGCTGTTTATTTGTCTGTTCCTGCACTTCCAGGTTTGCGAGGGCAGTTTTTATCTGTATATTATTTTTTTTCGCCAGGTCCAATGCATCCTGGATGGTCAGTTTATGAATGGTCTGGGCTTCGGAAAAAGTCATCCCCAGGAAGGGCAGGATTATTGCTAGAAATAATCTGCTATGAAATTTTTTGTTCATTTGAAAAGGTTTTTTGTCTTTCGTTCAAATATTTTTCAATCAGTTTTTTTCCCTTTTGATTACATATACTATGCAAGAAAAGAATGGCCAGTTCCTGGCAGGTCTGGTTTATCGGGTATTTGTTGAGGGGAAAAGCCTCCTGATTGAAAGGCATAAAAGCCGTTTCTATCCGGTGCCTTGTTGTCAGATCGATATTCAGGTCAGTACGGTATAAATCCTCCCGCACACCTCTTTCCAGATTCTCCTTTATAATAGTGTAGAGAAACTGGTATTTATATTGTTTCAACCGTTTGAATGCGGCAGGATGATGCTTTTCCAGATCATATACTAACTGTGGATTCATTGCTTTCAGCATTTCCTGAAAAGAATCCAGTGCCAGGAAAATCTCATGAACTGCGTTGTCAGCCGTCACACTGAAGCCCCTGCAACCTTCTTCGTTCCTATTGATTTCAGCACTTACAACAGCATCGACTATGGTGTCTTTATCGGTAAAAAACTGATAGATAGTTTTCTTGCTTATACCAAGCTGGGCGGCGATTTCATCCATGGTAATAGACCGGATCCCGTATCGCATGAACAGGTCGGTTGCTTTCTCCAGTATTCTGTCTTTATTTTCCATTTTATATCCTTAAGAGAAGTGCAAAACTACGGAAACTTTTTATGTAACTAAAGTTTCCATCGATATTTTGGCAATGATATACTTGTTTAACCCAAATATTTGATTTACCTTTAGGTTACAATTCAAGAAAATGAGTATTAATAAGATTAAACAATTAAGAGATTTTGATAGTTTTTTCGAACTCGTTGAATATTTTAGCACAGAAGATAAATGTGTGCAATACCTCGCAACCCTGCGCTGGAATGGAGTTGTAGAGTGTCAGTATTGTGGGCACGATGAATGCTATGCGCTAAATGGAAAGAATAAAAGATTCAAATGTGCGAAGTGCAGAAAGCAATTTTCTGTTAGAGTGGGGACTATTTTTGAGGACAGTAAAATACCCCTAAGAAAGTGGTTTTTTGCCGTCTATTTGTTTACCGCTCATAAAAAAGGCATTTCTTCCCACCAATTAGCCAGAGACCTAAAGATTACACAAAAGACCGCTTGGTTCATGCTCCAAAGGATCAGGGAGACATTTACGCATGATAAGCCAGAGCTATTAAAGGGTGAAGTTGAGGCTGATGAAACATTTATGGGAGGTAAGGAAATCAACAAACACAAATCACAGAGGGAAAAAGGGGTTAAACGAGTTAACAATAAGATCCCTGTATTAGGCATCATTGAACGCAATGGGAAGGTTATTGCAATGCCTGTAAAGGATATTAAATCCAGAACAATCTACCCATTTGTAAGCAATAATGTTGAGCCAGGATCTAAGCTATATACGGACGAATTGCAGGCTTACAAATTCCTAAAGAATGATTATGACCATCAGTATGTAAATCATTCGGCAGATGAATATGTAAGAGGTGGAGTGCATACTCAGAATATTGAAAACTTCTGGTCATTGCTTAAAAGGGGAATTTTTGGGATTTATCATCATGTTTCCGAACCGCATCTTCATAGATATGTAAATGAATTTGCTTACAGATATAATAACCGTAAAATGACAGATGGAAGTAGGTTTGATGTGTATTTAGCAAATGCCGTGAATACTATAACTTATCCTGAATTGATAGGGAAAACCGAGAAAGAGAAAAAATCCTAACTTTATTAATTCTTCCGGCAGGGATGTAGTTGACGCTACACCCTGCCATATACTACTTACGGACTCGTTACGTTCCTAGTAAAGTAACCAAATTTACTAATGGTTAATTTATTGCCCAAATAAACTTTACTAAGATGTTCACATTCTCACTCAAAATTGATGATGAAGAAAAATCTCTAACCGTTCAGAATGGAATCCCATTTGAAAGGATTGCTGAATTATTAGAGAAACTATTTCAAGCTATTGATCCACATACTGATACAAAATGTACTCTGAGTTCTATACAAGGCAATTCTTATTGTCTAAAATTTAATACGGACGATCAAAAATATCATGACAATTTTGAGGTTGTGCATAGAAACATTGAACAAGTCCAGATGGATGAGCTGGAACCATCGCAAAAAGAATACGCCAAGTGTTTAAAAAAAGTATTAGGGACTAGATATTATTTAACCGCCTATGATAATGCAGAAAAACCGATTGCTTCAATAAAAGAGGTCGGAATCAAAACAGTTATAGATTATTATTTTTCCACTGAAACTGTATATGGTATTTTATCGGAATTGGGTGGTATCTCAGTAAACGCCAATAAAAAGCATATTTATGTAGATGGCGTTAGTTACAGGATTTACATATCTGGCACCCAAGACCTAGAACTAAAACCATACTATGGGACTCATAAACTTATGGTTAAAGTGCGCCATAAAAGATCGGCAAGTGATGGACACATAATAAGCGCGGAAATGATTTCATTTACTGTCATTGCAGAAATGGATATAGTAGATAATTTGAAAGAGGTTGGATATATTGATTTTGCTCTTATTAAAGATGCAAATTCAATGGATGAAATCGTAAAAAGAATTTATGGCGATGCCGATTAAGTTTATTAAAGACTGGGAACACATATTGCTAGATACAACAGTATTATGCGATCTATTTTTGTCAGAATTACCCGAAACAACTGACACAAGATCTTTATTTGCTAAGAAATTAATTACATACTTAAGTAAAACAAAAACAGCATCAGGCAAAGACAGGGTGTTTTATATTTCGGCAATAACAGTTTCGGAATTGTTGACACAAGAACATGATTCTGAAAAAATTAGACGAATTTTAAGGGTAATTAATTCAAAAAATGTAGAATTTATAGAGTTTGACTTAACGGTGGCTTTAGAGTTTAATCATCGCTTGCAACCATATCTTCAAAGAAACTCTTTACATGAAATGGCTGCAAAGATTGGTTTCAGGTTGAACGATTATATGATGGCAAGAGAATGGGTGGCAAGAGACTATATGATTTTAATGTCTGGTTTAGTTAAAAATGTTGATGTAGTATTATCATCAGATAAAAAATCATTTTACCACATCTCAAGAAATGTTGAAAATCTATATACAGTGTTAGTGTATCCAGAGTTATTTGAACAATCTGAACAATACATTTTATCTTATTATGATGATAAGGTGGACGATTTTTTAAGAAAATAGTAAGTCCAAATGAAAAAAGATAAGAAGCCAATAAGTAGAGGCAAACTCTATGAAAAGAACAAGGATATAAATCTGCCTAAAGAAGATATAAGGACTGAAAAGGACCAGCCTACCTTCCTGCCTGCATTGACCAGGGTTGTAAAGAAGAAAAAATAATTTCACTTGCTTGTGTTACTTGACGGGTATACAGAGATTACAAAAGTGCTGTCCTTCCCGTTTGTGTTGAGCATTTTATAATCGTAATAGACAACATCATAATGCGGTGGCCCCATATAATGTATGACGTGGTATTTCCTAAACCCTCTGTTAAATAGGTAGGTTGCTATTTGATCTGCATATGTTTCAGCCTCTTTATCATTTGGCGGTATTCTGTATTCTATTTCCGAAGAAGTGTCTTTAAGTTTGTATAAAATATCCCTGGATAATTCATTAGTAAGGGTTCGTTGCTTTATACCGTTATTATTATTTTGAGTATTATTATCTCCTATTTGGGTTGGTGCATTAAATGGCCCCTGAATTGAATATTTGCCGACTTTTTTAGAAGTGTCATCGGCCTTTTTACCTACTTTCTTTTCCCATCCATTAGTTAGATATGAAACAATCTTCAGTGTGTCAGTTTTAGTTACGGTATCGTATAATATCGTATTGACATATTTAAAGGCCGTATCTCTCCGATTAAATTCGACAAACCATATTTTAATCGGTTTGTTAGTGAAAATGCCGGTAAATGTTATGAGACAAATAAGTCCTAATAGAGTGAATGCTACGATTTTCACAGCTTTATTATTTGCGAACTCTGACCAATTTGTTCCCATGTAATAACCTTAAAAGGAAGCAAATTTAGCCAAATTTCTGGGTTACATAAATATATCATTGCCGATATTTTGATGATTTGGCCAGTTTAAAGCGGAGAACGAGGGTTCCGAGATTTTTTAAACGTGGCGCCGGCTGAATGTTTGATTATTTTTGGTTATAAACCACTGTTTATGAAATTGAAGACCATATTCAGCAAGCTTTTCAGGTATTTTCTGCAGGGCCTGATCATCCTGGCACCGATAACAATCACTTTGTGGACTGTCCTTTCTTTATTTAACTGGGTGGACAGCATACTGCCTAATTTCATTCACAGTCTTTTCCCCAAGCTCGCCCTGGACGAGAACGGTAACCCCAGACATATCCCGGGAATTGGATTTATCCTGGTTATCGTCATTGTTTTGATAGTGGGTTATGTTTCTTCATCCTTTATAGTGAGCAAGCTGGTGGAACTTTTCGATAATATACTGGAGAAGACACCAGGTATAAAAATAATTTACACCACCATCAAGGATTTTTTTGAGGCTTTTGCCGGCAACAAGCGTAAGTTCGACCGGGCAGTATTGGTTTGTATTGAATCAACGGATATCTGGCGGGTTGGATTTATAACTCACGATGAGCTGGCGGAATTCGGTTTGCAGGAATATATTTCAGTATATGTACCACAATCTTATGCGTTTGCAGGCCACTTGTTTTTTGTGAAGAAAGAAAGAGTTCGTCTGATCACTGATATCTCTTCAACTGAGGCAATGAAATTCGCCATTTCCGGTGGGGTTACGAATATTGATGAATGAGTTTTCGTTGACAGTTGACCGTTGGCAGTTGGCGGTAAAAATTAATACACTATGAGTTGTATTGGTATTTTATAAACATACAACTATTTTGAATGTTTTATTAAAGTCGGCCAACCGCCAACGACCAACGTCCAACGATTAGTAGGTAACCCTCTTTTATGAAGAAGATCTACTATATAATCATCCTACTCCTTCAATCACACCGTTCCTACTGCTGGGGTTTTTACATGCATGAAAAAATAAATTATTATGCTGTTTTTCTTCTGCCCCCGCAGATGATGATTCTTTTCAAACCTTCCATCGGCTTCCTTTCCAAACACGCTGTGGATCCGGATAAAAGAAGGTACATGGTAGCCAGCGAAGGTGCACATCACTTCCTGGATATCGACCATTATGGAATTTACCCTTATCCCGCTATACCCCGTGATTACCAATCGGCCATTCAGAAATACTCGGCTGACAGTTTACAGCATTACGGAATCGTTCCCTGGTGGATCCAGATCATGATGAGCCGTCTCACAAAGGCCTTCCGTGAAAAAAACAGACAGGCCATTCTCAAAAATGCCGCGGAATTAGGTCACTATATTGCCGATGCGCATGTTCCACTACATGTATGTTCCAATCATAATGGCCAGCTGACACATCAGGAAGGCATTCATGCATTCTGGGAATCACGGATTCCAGAATTATTAGCAGAAACCGATTGGGACTTTTTTATTGGAAAGGCAGTTTATATTCCGGATCTCTCATCATTTATTTGGGATCGGATCCTGGAAAGTGCAGCAGCCGCAGACACAGTACTCCGTTGTGAAAAAGAAATCAGCAGTTTTTTCAGGCCCGATCAGAAATATGCATTTGAGGAACGTAAGGGAAAAATTCTGAAACAATATTCCACTGCTTACGCAACACTCTATGAAAGAAAATTAAATCATATGATCGAACGCCGCATGCGCCAGTCAATTTTTGCTGTGGCATCCTGCTGGTATACTGCATGGGTGAATGCCGGGCAACCGGCACTTGATCATCTTGCAAATGACAGTCTCTCACTTTCTGATCAAAAGGAATATCAGCGATTGAATCTGCAATGGATGAATGGGAAGATTTTGGGGAGGGATTGCGATTGAGGTTTATGGTGTATGGTGTAAGGTGTATGGTTTATGGAGTATGAGAAAAACTATAAAATAGGGTATCATTATGATAAGTTATAAAAAATTAGAAGTTTGGACTTTTTCTATGGAAACTGTGAAACAAATCTATTTATTAACGAAATCATATCCTTCTGAAGAACAATATGGTTTAATATCCCAAACAAGAAGAGCTGCCGTATCAATTCCAAGCAACGTTGCGGAAGGTCTTGGAAGAAACCATAAAAAGGACTCCTTGCAATTTTTATATATTTCCAGGGGTTCGGCCTACGAATTGGAAACATTATTGAGTGTAGCACTTATGACTAATATTATCGATCAGGGTTCTTACAATAATTTAAGTAAGATATTGGAATCAAATATTAAATTGATAACGGGATTTATTAATTATTTAAATCAAAAACCATCTACCATTCACCATCAACCATAAACCAAATAACGCCAACCGCTAACAGCCAACCAAATGTTGTAAATTGCGCTTCCAAGATTAAAATTGATGATACACAATTTCAATGCAGGACCCAGTATTTTACCCAAAGAAGTTTTTGAAGAAGCTGCTAAAGGTATTTTGAATTTTAGGGATACCGGACTTTCCATTCTTGAAATCGGACACCGGACTGCGTTGTTTCAATCGGTAATGGATGAAACCGTAATGCTGGCAAAGGACCTTATGAAACTGGATTCAGATCATGAAGTATTATTTCTTCATGGTGGCGCAACCACACAGTTTTTTCAGGTGCCAATGAATCTTCTGAATGAAAATCAAACTGCCGCCTATCTCGATTGCGGAGTCTGGGGCTCAAAAGCCATCAAAGAAGCCAGATTATTTGGTAATGTAGAGGTGGTTGCTTCATCAAAGGATAAGAATTATACATATATTCCTAAAGGATTTAAAATTCCGTCAGATGCTGTTTACTTTCATTATACAACCAACAATACTATTGAAGGAACTGAAATGTTTTCCATCCCCGAAACGAATATCCCGCTCGTGGCAGACATGAGCAGTGATATACTGAGTTACGAAACAGACTTTAACCGGTTCGCACTGATCTATGCAGGTGCTCAGAAAAACATTGGTGCTGCCGGTGTAAATATGGTTGTAGTAAGAAAAGATATCCTGGGAAAAGTGAATCGAAAACTACCCGGCATGATGGATTATCGTCAGCATATCGAGGCAGGATCCATGCTCAACACGCCACCCGTTTTTGCCATTTATGTTTGTATGCTTACCCTGCGCTGGTTGAAAAATCAGGGTGGTGTATCAGCAATAGAGAAAGTCAACAAAGCAAAAGCTGACCTTCTTTATAGAACGCTGGATGCAAAGGAAGGATTTGAACCAACGGTATCGCCGGAAGACCGCAGCCGCATGAATGTGGTTTTCCTGATCAAAGACTCCCAGCTGGAAAAAAAATTCCTGGAAGCCTGCAAAGATCAAAATATGATTGGCGTAAAAGGACACAGAAGTGTTGGCGGGTACAGGGTTTCGCTTTATAATGCATTGCCTCTGGGAAGCGTAAAGGCTCTGGCAAATCTCATCAATCAACTTTAATTTAAACAGATGGCAATCATTTCCGCGTTCCGGGCACTCAGACCAGCAAAAGATCTGGCTCCACGGGTTGCATCACTTCCTTATGACGTGCTGAACAGCGCCGAGGCCAGAATTATTGCTGATAAAAATCCCTATTCATTTTTACATATCACTAAATCAGAGATTGACCTTCCGGAGGGAACCGATGTTCACAGTAATAAAGTATATAATAAGGCGGCAGACAATCTGTTTATCTTTCGCGATAATGAAATTCTGATACGTGACGAGCAACCCGCATTTTATATATATGAGTTGAGCATGGATAAAAGAAAACAAACAGGTCTTGTTTGTATAAGTTCTGTTGCTGACTATGAAAACAACATAATCAAAAAACATGAACTTACCCGCCCCGAAAAAGAATTGGACCGGATAAACCATATACAGATAACCGGGGCACAAACAGGAAATGTATTTCTCGCTTATAAATCAAATGTTACCTTGAGTTTGCTGATCAGCAACTGGAAAAAAGCGCATGAGTCAGTTTACGATTTTGTCGCTGACGATGGGATCGGCCACAGGGTCTGGGTCGTTCATGATCCACAAACCATCTCAGAAATCACTATGATTTTTCAAAAGCAAATTCCATTTACATATATCGCAGACGGCCATCATCGTGCGGCATCGGCCGCCAAGGTAAAAAAAGCGCTCGGCGATAAAGCTCCGGCTGAAGCGGATTATTTTTTAACCACACTATTCCCATCAGACGAGCTGTGCATTATGGATTATAACCGTGTAGTGAAAGATTTGAATGGGTTGAGTACAAAAAGTTTTCTTGAAACCCTTAACGAAAATTTCAAAGTGGAAAAAAAGAGCTCTGCTTATTCTCCTGACCGGCTGCATCATTTCGGAATGTACCTTGATGGGAACTGGTACCATTTGGAAGCCAGGGAAAATAGTTTCCCTAATGACCCGATCGGTGTTCTGGATGTCAGTATTCTGCAGGAAAACATTCTTTCACCAATCCTTAACATCCGGGATGTAAGAACAGATAACAGGATTGACTTTGTAGGAGGTATCCGTGGAATGGAAGAATTGCAAAAAAGAGTGGATAGTGGCGCGATGAAACTGGCTTTCAGCCTTTACCCCGTCAGTATGGACCAGCTTTTTGATATTGCTGACAGCGGTCAGATCATGCCTCCTAAAAGTACCTGGTTTGAACCCAAATTACGGGACGGTCTTCTGACGCATCTGATCAGATAAATGGTAAATTTGTCTGAACAATTATTCGGGCCACAGGTCGTTTCCTGAAGGTGGCTTATATTCAATTCATGAAAAGAATTCTGTTTGCCTTAAACATATTTTTATCTGGTTTTACCTGTTTTGCACAACAGGCGGATTCTCTTCACAAGGTTGCCAGGCAATTCATGCGGGAGGGGGACTTCCCCAATGCGATAATTGTCTTAAGTAATGCTTTAAAGACGGATCCGGATAATCTGGAAATACAAAAGGATCTGGCTTTTACTTACTATCTCCAAAGAAATTACAGTGCTTCGGTCGAATCGGGAAGAAAGCTGATTGCCCGCAATGATGCCGACGAACAATGTTATCAAATTCTGGGCATGGCCTATAAAGCCATTGATGAGAATAAACAGGCAGACAAAATGTACAAGCAGGGGATAAAGAAATTTCCCGGCAGCGGAGAATTATATAATGAATATGGTGAAATGCTTTGGGCGAACAAGGATATGGAAGCCATTCGATTTTGGGAGAAGGGAATTGAAGTCGATCCCAATTATTCTTCCAATTATTATAATGCCAGTAAGTTCTATTACTTTACCTACGACAAAGTATGGAGCCTGATTTATGGTGAAATGTTTATTAACCTCGAAAGCTACAGCCGGCGTACACCTGAAATTAAACTGCTCCTTGTGGATGGTTATAAAAAATTGTTCACTGATCTTAAATTACCAAAAAATCAGGTTAACAAGAATCTTTTTGAATCCGCCTATTTGTCTGTTATGACAGAACTGGCACCGTCTGTTAACCTGGGCGTGACACAGGAATCACTTAATATTTTAAGGAGTAAATTTATTTTAGAATGGTTTGAAAAGTATGGAGATAAATATCCATTCAGGCTTTTTGAATACCAGCGGCAACTCTTAAAGGAAGGCATGTTCGATGCTTATGACCAGTGGGCCTTTGGCGCCGCCATGGGACTTGCTTCTTTTCAAAACTGGACTTCACAACATGCAGATGAATATAACCGCTTTATTAATTTTCAGAAGGGCCGGGTTTTTAAGGTGCCAGCGGGTCAGAACTATCGCAATCTGAATTCCAAATAGTCAACATGAGTAAACCCGAACGACTCTTTGATTGCATTTCTTTCCAGATGGAAAAATTTCCAAAGTCTGATATGCTGGCTGCCAAAGAGAATGGAATCTGGAAGAAATACAGCACACAGGAAATATCAGAGATGGTTGACGTACTGGCCTGTGGCCTGTCTGCAATCGGTGTGTCTGGAAATGATCTTACGGTTGAAGGCCAGGACAAGATTGCCATCATTTCTAACAACCGGCCCGAATGGCTGATTACTGATCTCGCAGTTCAAAAATTGGGAGCTGTTCTAGTACCTATATATCCAACTACCAGCAATCATGAAATAGAATTTATATTCAGGGACGCTGCTGTAAAATTTGTATTTGTAAGCAGTACTGAATTATATGAAAAAATCCAACAGGTACGCCCCAATATTCCTTCTATTCAAAATGTCTATACTTTTGACCTTATAAATGGAGCAGATCACTGGTCGTCTTTGCAGCGTAATATTTCAGATGCAAAAAAACAGGAACTGCAATCCATCAGCGCAACCATTCGTCCCGAACATCTCGCCACTATAATATATACTTCCGGAACTACGGGCACGCCAAAAGGTGTGATGCTGACCCATAATAATATCCTGAGCAATGTGATGATGTCGAAAGAAAGTTTTCCTTTCGAAGACAGGCCTGATTTCAGGGCGCTCAGTTTTTTACCACTGAACCACATTCTTGAGAGAATGGTCAGCTATATAAATATGTTTAGCGGCATCAGCATTTATTATGCAGAAAGCTTTGATACCATTGGCGCCAATCTGCTTGAAATAAAGCCCCATCTCTTTGCCACAGTTCCAAGAATCCTGGAAAAGGTATTTGAAAAAATCATGGCGAAGGGTGCGTCCCTGAAAGGCATTCAAAGAACACTTTTTTTCTGGGCTGTGGAGCTTGGAAAAAAATATGACAACAACCGAAGTCAGGGAATATGGTATTCCCTGCAGCTGGCACTGGCCAATAAGATTATATTCAATAAATGGCGCGAAGCACTGGGTAATAATATTAAGTATGTGGTAGTCGGTGGAGCTGCATGTCAAATAAGGCTCCTGCGAATATTTACCAGCGCCGGTATTCCTATCTATGAGGGTTATGGCCCGACAGAGAATTCTCCTGTCATTTCAGTAAACCGGAGGGGCAAGGGCCTCTGTCGTTTTGGAACGGTCGGTCCCGTGATAAACGGAGTTGAATTGCGTCTGGAGGCTGACGGAGAAATTTGTGTCAAAGGCCCCAGTGTTATGAAAGGATATTATAAACGCCCGGATCTAACTGCTGAAACCATCGTTGACGGATGGCTACATACAGGAGACATAGGCGAGTTGGAAGACGGCAAATTTTTGCGCATCACGGATCGCAAAAAGGAACTGTTTAAAACCAGCGGCGGAAAATATGTTGCCCCCGCAGCCATTGAGAATAAACTTAAGGAATCCCGTTTCATTGAACAGATTATTGTAGTCGGATCTGAAATGAAATTCGTCGGCGCACTGATCGTGCCTGCATTTTCCCAGCTCGCCGAATGGTGCAAACAAAATAATTATGATAATAGTTCCAACGATGTCATGATTCATAACCCATCCGTTAAAAAGTTTTACAGAGATATCATAGACGAATATAACCAGCAGTTTAACCATGTTGAACAAATTAAAAAATTTGAACTTCTCCCAACGGACTGGAGCGTAGAAACTGGTGAACTGACGCCCAAACTAAGTATCAGAAGAAAAGTAATCCTCGAAAAATACAAGTCCTATGTAGATAGAATATATTCCTGATACCCTTTCTTCTCAATACGCTTTTATGAACGACGAAAACAAAAGACTGAAGGATGCCGCCTGGAAAAACTGGGGACCTTATCTCAGCGACAGGCAGTGGGGAACAGTCAGGGAAGACTATAGTGAGGAAGGAACAGCCTGGGAATTTTCTACACATGAAACCGCCCGGAGTAAAGCCTGGCGCTGGGGCGAAGATGGTATTGGAGGAATGAGCAATATTAATCTACAGCTATGCCTCTCCGTTAGTTTATGGAACACCCGTGATTCTATCCTGAAAGAAAGGTATTTTGGTCTGAGTGGAAATGAAGGGAATCACGGGGAAGACGTAAAGGAACTTTATTATTTTCTTGATGCAACACCTACGCATTCTTACTTAAAAATGCTGTATAAATACCCACAGCAGGAATTCCCTTATGATCAGATTGTCAGCGAAAACAGTCGCAGGGGAAAAATGGATCCGGAATATGAAATCCAGGATACAGGCATTTTCAATGAAAATAAATATTTCGATGTTTTTATTGAATATGCAAAATATTCTCCAGAGGACATTCTATGGAAGATCACCGTATTCAACAGGGGGCCGGAAGTTGCGCCTTTGCATGTTCTGCCCAACATTTGGTTTAGAAATACCTGGGAATGGGGTTATTCTCCCGACAAGCCATCCATGGAAAGATTAACAGATGATAGTATCATTATTGAACACAAAACCATAGGTAAACGCTGGTTGTATGCAGAAAACCCGGGGCAATTACTTTTTTGCGAAAACGAGAGCAACACCGAAAAGCTCTATTCAATATTACCTGATAAATCAGATACGTATTTTAAAGATGGCATAAACGAATATATTATTCACGGTGAGAATACAGTGAATCCCTCGCAAAGCGGCACAAAAGCAGCAATACACTTCAACAAAACGATCGATCCGGGAAAATCAGAAACATTTCGAATTCGTATGAGACCGGATCCTCTGGAAAAACCTTTTGAAGATTTTGAAAAGATATTTGCGACCAGGATTCGCGAAGCTGATACTTTTTATGCAGATCTTCAGGCCCGTCTTACAAATGATGAATTGAAAAGTATCCAACGCCAGGCATACGCCGGTATGATCTGGTGCAAACAATATTATTATTACAATGTAAATAAATGGCTAAATGGTGATCCGGCAGGACTCCCACCACCGGAACAAAGAAAAAAAGGAAGGAACCATGACTGGCGTCACCTGAATAGTTCCGATATCATTTCCATGCCTGACAGTTGGGAATACCCATGGTTCGCAGCCTGGGATCTCGCATTTCACTGCATATGTTTTGCGGATATCGATCCCGATTTCGCCAAGAACCAGCTCGAGCTGCTCAATCACGAATGGTATATGCATCCGAGCGGACAACTACCGGCATATGAGTGGGCCTTTTCAGATGTAAATCCTCCGATACATGCATGGGCTACATGGAAAGTATATGAAACAGATAAAATTGCAAAGGGCACTGGCGATTTCAAATTCCTGGAAACAGTTTTTCTGAAACTGCTCCTGAATTTCACCTGGTGGGTAAACAGAAAAGATGAACAGGGGAACAATATTTTTGAAGGCGGTTTCCTGGGTATGGATAATATCGGTCTCTTTGACCGGAATGAACCTTTGCCAGACGGATCTGTACTTGAGCAATCAGATTCTACCAGCTGGATGTGTATGTATTCCCTTAACATGATGCGCATTTCTTTGGAGCTCGCCCTCACAAATTCAGTTTATCAGGATATGGCGACCAAGTTCTTTGAGCATTTTCTATATATAGCGAACGCCATGTTTGCTGATGGTGATCAGGGCACGGGCCTCTGGGATAATGAAGATGAATTTTATTATGATGCCATACAAAAATTAAATGGCACTTACGAGAAATTAAAAATACGCTCCATGGTTGGTCTTATACCCATGCTTGCTGTTGAAATTCTGGATGACGGCCTTCTATCCAGTCAGAAAGAATTTACTGATCGCTTATATTGGTTTTTAAATAACCGGTCAGATCTGGCAAGTCTTGTTTCGAAATGGGGTGAAAAGGGTAAGGATGAAAAACATCTTTTGTCCTTATTACGCGGACACCGCATGAAACAGATTTTATATCGAATGCTGGATGAAAACGAATTTTTAAGTGATCACGGACTTCGTGCTTTATCCAAATTTCACAAAGACCATCCTTATATTCTGCAAATTGATGATAGCTTGTATTCGATTCATTACACACCTGGTGAATCGGACACTACACTTTTCGGGGGAAACTCCAACTGGCGCGGTCCTGTATGGATGCCCCTGAACTTTATGCTGATAGAATCCCTGAAAAGATTTCATGATTACTATGGCGATGATTTCCGTATTGAATACCCTACCCATTCAGGGAACCTTTTTTCCCTGAAAGAGATTTCAGATAAACTCGCAGACAGGGTAATTTCATTATTTATAAAAAATTCTGAGGGTAATCGTCCAATTTACGGCGACCAACTCCTGTTTCAAAAAGATCCATATTTCAAAGACTATACCCAATTTTTCGAATATTTCCATGGCGATACCGGAAAGGGCCTTGGCGCCTCTCACCAGACAGGATGGACAGGTCTGGTAGCGCGCCTGCTGATGACCAGATAGCTGTTTTAATCAGCTATCTTTGCTGCCCGGTTAAAAATGGAAAAAAGCAATTTCGTAGATCAGATTCGGGTGTTCTGCAAAAGCGGCCATGGCGGGGCCGGCAGCAAGCATTTTATGCGCACAAAATACAACGCTCTGGCAGGACCAGACGGAGGTGATGGTGGAAGAGGCGGTCATATTATTCTTCGCGGCAATAAAAACACCTGGACTCTTCTGCCATTGCGCTATTATAAAAATGTTTTGGCGGAGAACGGCGAAGCCGGCAGTGGCAATAATTGCACAGGGCGATTCGGGAAAGATATATATATAGATGTTCCTCTGGGTACTATTGCGAGGGATGAATTAAGCGGTTTGAAAGAAGCGGAGATTCTGGAAGATGGACAGGAAATCATTTGGTTAAAAGGCGGCCGCGGTGGTCTTGGGAATGCCCGGTTCGCTACACCAACTAATCAGGCCCCCGAACATGCCCAGCCAGGAGAACCAGGAGTAGAAGGCTGGAAAGTGCTCGAATTAAAAGTACTCGCAGATGTTGGTCTCGTCGGTTTTCCGAATGCCGGCAAGTCGACTTTGCTTTCAGTGATGACTGCAGCTACTCCCAAAATTGCTGACTACGCATTTACAACACTCGTGCCCCAACTGGGTATGGTAGAATATCGGGATGGGAAAAGTTTTTGTATTGCCGACCTGCCTGGAATTATTGAAGGCGCTGCGGAAGGAAAGGGACTGGGTCATCGGTTTTTGAGACACATTGAAAGAAACGTTGCCTTATTATTCATGATCCCTGCTGATAGTCCGGATCACAAAAAGGAATTCGAAATTCTTCGTTTTGAGCTGGAAAAATTTAATCCGGAACTTCTCGACAAACGTTTTGTAATTGCGATCAGTAAGTCTGACTTGCTGGATGAGGAATTAACGGCTGATATAAGGAAGGAACTCCCGCCGGGAATCCCGAACATTTTTATTTCTTCTGTCACCCAGAAAGGGATTCAGGATCTAAAGGACCTTCTCTGGTCAATTATGAATGAAGATGATCGTCAAACCAGAAAAATGAATGTTTAGTGGAAATCCACGCCGGATCCAATAGCAAAAAATTATTTTTGAAAAAAGAATCCATGAATTGTATTGCGATGATTCCTGCAAGATATGCTTCAACCCGTTTTCCGGGTAAGCTAATGCAACTACTGGGTAATAAAACTGTCATACGACATACTTATGACAATACAGTTAAAACAGGGCTTTTTGATAACGTGATAGTCGTAACGGAAAGTCAGATCATTTATGATGAAATAAAAAAGAATGGCGGAAATGCTTTGATGAGCAGAAGACAACATGAAAGCGGCAGCGACCGTATTGCAGAAGCCATGGAAAACATTGAAGCAGATCTCGTAATTAATGTTCAGGGCGATGAACCCTTTGTTCAAAAAGAACCCTTAAAAAAGTTACTCGACGTTTTTCATAATGATGAAACAGAAAAGGTTCAGGTGGCATCCCTGATGCAGGCAATAAAAGACAAAAAAAATGTCGAAGACCCGAACTATGTAAAAGTTGTAGTTGACCTGAATATGAATGCGCTTTTTTTTAGCCGCAATGTAATTCCTTATCCCAGGGATCCGTCACTGACCATAACTTATTATGAGCATATTGGTGTTTATGCATTTAGAAAACAGGCTTTGATGAATTTTACAAAATGGCCTGTAACACCATTGGAAGCTTCGGAGAAAATTGAATGTCTTCGGTATCTGGAGCATGGCATACCTTTAAAAATGGTACTCACAGAATATATGGGAGTTGAAATTGATACACCTGAGGATCTGTTAAAGGCAACACAAAGGCTGATATAAATTTTATGAAAATTATTTAATGATCATTATATGAAGGAAACAATGTGGGGCATCGATCTTGGCGGCACCAAGGTTGAAGGCATTATTCTTAGGGGTGATAAGGATCCTGAAACTCTGGTCAGGACCCGCGTTGACACAGAAGCATCCCAAGGCTATGATCATGTGATTGGCCAGATAGAAAAGCTGGTAAATAAGATGAAGACAGAATCTGGAATTTCTCCCACCAGTATCGGATTCGGAACGCCCGGAATCCTGGATCCCATTTCGCAGAATTTAAAAAATTCAAATACAACCATACTAAATCATAAGCCTCTAAAAAAAGATCTCGAAGAGCGCCTGCAATTACCTATCGTTCTCGCTAATGACGCAAACTGTTTTGCACTTGCCGAAACAACCTGGGGTGGTGTCAGGAAAGCTTCTCCACGGGCAAGGATGGTATTTGGAATCATTCTGGGAACTGGCGTCGGAGGCGGACTCGTAATAGATGGAAAAATTTGGGAGGGTCATCATGGAATTGCCGGAGAGTGGGGACATAATTTTCTGGATGAATCAGGCGGCCCCTGTTACTGCGGCAAAACGGGGTGTGTTGAAAAAATAATATCGGGCCCGTCCCTGCAGAAATTTTACGAATCCATAGCCGGCACTAAAAAATCACTGAAGGAAATCGTAATGCAAAAGGATAAGGATCCGTATGCGCGTCATACCCTCGACCGTCTGAATCATTTCTTCGGAAAAGCAGTTTCATCTATTACGAATATGCTCGATCCGGATATCATTGTTGTAGGAGGAGGTGTGGGAAATATTGATGAAATTTATACTGATGGTGTAAAAAGCCTGAAACATTTTATATTTAATAATTATTGCACAGTGCCTGTTATTCGTCCGGCATTAGGAGACAGTGCGGGTGTTTTTGGTGCTGCGGCATTAACCCAGAATCATTAATTCACCAAAAGCCTCACGCTTTAAGCTTTAAGCTTAACAATATGAAGTTCAGAAATTTCAAAATGGTCAGTTATGTAGTTTATGGAAGAGGAAGTTTCAACCAGTTAGATGAAATTTTGGCGCCCAGAAGAAACGGTAATTCGCCTATGATTTTTTTGGTGGATCATTTTTTCGAGGATAAGCCTCTCGTGAATCGCATTCCTCTTCACTCTGTTGACAAAATTATTTTCGCAGATGTAAGTTTTGAACCAAAAACAAAACAGGTAGATGAACTGGCCAATAAGTTGAAGCAACAATATGGCAGTATTAGTGGTATCATTGGAATTGGTGGTGGTTCTGTAATGGACCTGGCTAAAGCAGTGGCGCTGATGATGAATAATCCAGGTTCATCAGCAGATTACCAGGGCTGGGATCTGGTGAAGTGCCCGGGTGTTTATAAAGCCGGAATTCCCACTTTGAGTGGCACAGGCGCGGAAGTTTCGAGGACAACTGTATTGACCGGCCCCACCCGCAAACTGGGAATGAATTCCGATTTTACTCCTTTTGATCAAATTGTGCTCGATCCGGAACTTACAGCGAATGTTCCTGTGAATCAGCGTTTCTATACGGGGATGGACTGTTATATACATTGCATTGAAAGTCTTACGGGTACATTCCTAAATGAATTCAGTAAATCTTATGGTGAGAAAGCTCTAAATCTTTGTCAGGAAGTATTTCTTAATAAAGAGGAATGGGGAGCCGAACAAGATGACAAACTCATGATGGCTTCCTATGCCGGCGGAATGAGTATCGCCTATTCTCAGGTTGGCATTGCTCACGCAGTAAGTTATGGATTAGGTTATCTCCTGGGTACCCGCCATGGAATAGGAAATTGTATTGTTTTTGATAAGCTTGAAGAATACTATCCTGATGGTGTGCGTGAATTCAAACTAATGGTGAAAAAAAACAAAATTGAAATACCGCAGCATATCACCAGAGGTCTCTCAGATGAACAATTTGAGACTATGATCAATGTTTCCCTGGGAATGAAACCATTATGGGAAAATGCGTTGGGTGCTGATTGGGAAAAAATCATGACAAGAGAAAAGCTGAGAGCATTGTATGAACAGCTTTAAGCTTTAGGCCTTTAATTTCGCACTCAATGCGTATAGCGTGTATTATCATGGCTCACAAAGAACCTCAGCAAATAGAGCGTTTCCTAAAAAAATTCAGCGGACTACCTTTCGACTTCTATATACATGTTGATAAAAAAGCCGAAATACCACCATTCGAATATCTGGCCGGTTTACCACAGGTTTACTTTGTTACAAAAAGGATCCGGGTGCAGTGGGCCTCTTACAGTTATATTGTTGCCATCCTTAATTCTTTCAAACAGATATTCAATACCCAGATAAAATACGATTTTTTTAGTATCATGAGTGGTCAGGATTATCCCATTAAACCAGTAAAAGATTTTTATCATTTACTTGAAAGAAATCGCGGACGAAATTTTATTAGTTATGATGAAGAGGAAGAATGGTGGTCTCACGCGATCACAAGAATCACCAAATATCATTTTACCAATTTCGCCTTCCGGGGAAGGTACAGGCTTCAGTTTTTTCTGAATGCAATGCTCCCTCTGAGGAAATTTCCTCTGCCTTATAAACTTTATGGCGGGCCAAGAGCCATGTGTATGACCCTTTCCAATGAATGCACCAATTATGTGCTTGATTTTATTGAGTCAAATAAAAAACTCAGGCGTTTTATGCGATTTACCTGGGGACCGGATGAATTTATAGTTCCCACCATAATCATGAATTCTCGATTTAAAGAAACTGTAATAAATAATAATTTTTATTATATCGACTGGTCAGGGGGAGGTGTTAACCCTAAAACACTTCGGGCGGAAGACTATTCGCTGCTTCTTTCTTCGGATAAATGGCTTGCGCGAAAGTTTGATATGTCGGAGGATTCAGTTATTCTTGATATGCTTGATAATTCTTAAGCGTTAATGGTAAACGTGCATTTGAGTCCTTACAAAATCTAATAGCCTTAACAATTAAGGAAGGGTTTTAAAAACTGTCTCATTTATTGTAACCGGGTACTTTTTCTTTAGTTCTTCGATCCATTTATTTTCCAATTCATTCTGATAATCGTTAATTACCAATCCCCTGGCTTCCCCGAATGTCCTGGGTGAAGAAGATGCATATTCACGGATTATGTATGCGAATTGAACTGTATTATCTTTATTGTTTGGAGATGCATTGGAAACAAATTCCGTGAAGCCACCAGGTACAACAGGTTTACCACCAGGAATCTGCTTAAGTTCAAATCTTCCGGAATCTGCCTGGATCTGTCCACCCAGACTATCAACATCTTTTCTCCAATTGTTCACGTCTTTTTTAAGGGCTTCAGCAAGTTTTTTTGCTGAAACCTGATTAGAGGCATTAAAAATAATCGCCTCAGCACCGGGTTTCCACCAGTAATTTTTTTCGTGTAATTCAAAGTATCTCTTCAAACCGATAGAATCTGCAGTAGAGCGGTTCCAAATCTTTCGCTGCATGATTTCAAAGAGAAGATTCCCTTCACGAAATTCATTTACCTGTGCTGCAAAGGCGGGATTATATTTTTCAAGATGTTGTTTATAGTAATCAAATGCGGTGATCTGACGGTAAACGCCCAATATTTCTGCGGGAGTTTTTCCATTGGTTAAATTAGGCGATGACTTTAAACTTTTTCTGTATGCGATCCAGTCGCCTATCGAATATTTTTTTTCCGGAAACTGAAAAAGTACAGCCGCTTCGATTATACCTGAATTCGATGCAGGCTTTTTGTTTTGCAGCACACTATCCGTATAATCCCACAGTCGATTACCCGGCGGAATAAATTCCTTAAACTGGGTTTTTTTCAGAATTGTCTGCAACATCTGTGCTCTGGAAACGGCTATGCGTGGATCTGCTTTTATCCTTTCCTTCAGTTCGTTCAGATACTTCTGATCTGCCACAGGGGGAACAGGAATTCGTTTCACTCTTTTGATAATGTGATATCCGAATGCAGAAGCATAAGGTTCACTGATGTCGCCATCTTTTTTTAAATCAAAAGCTGCCATCTCAAATCCCTTCTCATATTTACCGATTCCGAATTCAGGTAATGAACCTCCCAGCTGATAAGACAAATTATCTCCGCTAAATTTTCTTGCCAGTTCAGCAAAATCAGCACCGTTCCGGATAGCCTGATAAATAGAATCAGCTCTTTTTTGCGTTTCTGCCTTAGCTGCTTCATTGGCCTGATAGGGGAACGCTACGAGGATTTGTGCAGCGTGAATGCGGCCGAGAGCAGGTCTTTCAGCCGTTTTCTTTACAATCACATAACCACTCCCAATTCTGAATACGGGACTGAATTTACCATTTGCCGTACGGTAAGCAACGGTTTCCATTAAATAGGGGAGATCGAAAACGGTTATGAAATCCAGGTCACCTTTATTGGTTTTTGCGAAGGGGTCTTCAGAATATTGCGCCGCAGTTTCACCAAAGTCTTTACCATTTTTCAACTGACGGTAAGCATCCTGAATTTTTTTCCAGGCCTTGGCGGTATCTGAAGGAGTGGCGTTTTTTGGCGAGGCAACAAAAATGTATGAAATGCGTAGATCATGCTGGCTTCTTGTAAAGGCTTCTCTGGCCATTTGATTCAGACTGCTTTCATCGTTTGTAAACTGATCAATTATCTGACTCTTGAAATTTTGTAATTCGGTGATCTGTCCGGGAAGAGTATCAAGTTTTAAATCCAGGGCCGCCTGCACCTTCAGGCGATACCTGATATAAAGCTCCAGATAGTCATGGTAAGATTTGTACGTTGCTCTGACCTGAATATTGTTCTTTCGGAATGCAGTAAGAAACTCTTCGCGGGATATGGATCGATTTCCATAGCGAACAAGCGTTTGACCGAAAATAGAATGGGAGAAAAGAAGCAGACAAAAGATCAGTACTACATTCTTCATATCACGGAGTATTGACCTTTTTCAGTTTAAGGTTGATGACTTCATCCACCTGTTGATAAGTAAGTTTTTTTGCCACAATTCGTTTTTCCTTGTCCAGCAAGTAGAGTACCGGGGTTTGGTAAACATCATATAACTGTCTGTAATCCGGGCGGCCGGCAGACGCAACAGCATCGTGTTGGGCCGTTGTCTGGTAAACGTTCACCCAATCCCCCAAATTGTGAGCCCGGATAAAATTCCGCCAGTTATCCTGCCCTCCGTCAACCATAACCGCGTAAATCTGAACTCCCTCGTATTTCCACTTAGCCTGATAGATGGAATCCACTTTAGGAATTGTTTCCTTGCAATGACTGCAGGTGGGATCCCAGAAACAAACAAGTACGAAATTGGCTGGTATTTCATACAGGCTTCTTATTTTTCCGGAAGTATCCGTCATTTCCAGGTTTGCTGCAGGTTGACCAATCAGGTTTGCCATAATGCTATACGCGCGGTCATCAACAAATTTCCTATACTTCTCTGTAAAGAAATCTGCCTGACCGGTATTGATATATTTTTCAAACAAGTGAATAAAAACTGCATCCTGACCCATGAATTCAGGATTAACATATTTCTGCGTAAAGTAAACCAGCAGAAATTTAAACATGTCCTTGTTGGTACGGGAAAACAGCAGCATGTAATCTATTTCCCGATCGATTGAATCTGATTCGGGCGAAACAAGATCCTTGTAGTACCGATCCAGCTTTGGCTCAAATATTGGCGTCCTGATCAGGCGATCGTCGGTAAAAGAAATATTGTCCCAGTAATGCGCTTTATAGTATTTGTAAGCAAACGTGCTGTCGGGTCTGCCATTTGGAAGTTTCGGAATCGGTGGAACTACCGGCTCCTTCAGCGCCCGGAGTAATGTGGCCAATAGTGAATTGGGATCCTTATTTTCCATCTCATCCCTTTCGGTCTTTACTTCTTCATCGAGCTTTTTAATTTTCTCCCGTATGAGGACTGAATCATTCTTTGATTTGGTCTGTGCAAGCTGAGCCTGAAGATTCGCAAGAGATTTCCCGTGACTATTCATGAAAGCGGTATACTCCAGAAAGGAATTGTTTTCTGGTGAACCGGTAAAAGTGATGCTCGCAGGCAGTCGCGCAGAATCAGCCGAGATGGAAAACTGTTGATGCAGATCGATTAATAATTCAAAAAGTATTTCTTTCTTGGGAGAAACAATAAAATAAATACCCCCGGCTAATTTATCCTTGCCCCGGAATGTGCCGGTGGAATTACCGTCAAGGATAACAGAATCGGCTACGGCTTTCACTTTTCCGTAATGGTAACCCAGGTAAACCTTACTATTTGTAAAAGGCTTTAAAGTAAGGTGAATCTCATATCCCTGAGAATAACTTAAATGCGAGATCAATAAAAAACTAAAGGCGAAGAAAGTCTTTTTCGATAAAAGGTTGAACATAGGAATGCTAAATTAGGATAATCCTACATTTGCCGCCGTGGGAAAAAAGAAAAATATAGTATTAGAGAACCTGCTCGTCACCGGATACGCGGCTGAAGGTAAGTCCCTGGCAAAACACGAAGGCAAAGTCATATTTATGGAAAACGCTGTTCCTGGCGATATTGTTACTGTAAGGTTAATAAAAAATAATAAAGACTGGGCTGAGGGCCATGTAATGCAGATTACAGGTTTTTCTACGGAAAGGATCCAGCCTTTCTGTAAGCATTTTGGCATTTGCGGAGGATGCCAGTGGCAGATGCTTCCGTATGAAAAACAATTGGAATACAAACAGGACCAGGTTTTACAAAGCCTGAAACGTATTGGCAAACTCGAATTTCCTGAAATCAGGCCCATCCTGGGTTCCGTTAAAACAACCGGATACAGGAATAAACTGGAATACACGTTCTCTAATCGCCGTTACCTTCTGAAGGAAGAATTATCCGATCCGGAAATTTCCATATTGCAGAATGCAGCAGGGTTTCACGCGCGGGGGATTTTTGATAAAGTGGTTGATGTGGATACCTGTTATCTCCAGGATGAGCCGACTAACCTGATCCGAAAGGAAGTAAAACACTGGGCTATTGAAAATGCTGTGTCTTTTTATGACATACAGCGCCACGAGGGCTTTCTAAGAAATGTTCAGGTCAGGCTATGCAGAACGGGAGAAATCATGGTGAATATTGTTTTTGGATATAAGGATGAAGCAGTGCAGGAAGCATTGCTCACGCATCTACGAAATCAATTTCCTTCCATAACCACCCTGCTTTATACTATTAATACAAAGTGGAATGACAGCTTAAACGACCTTCGGCCTGTTACATTCCATGGAAAGGGCTATGTGATTGAAAAACTGGAGAAATTTTCCTTTAAGATCGGGCCCAAATCATTCTTCCAGACAAATACGGCACAGGCTGAACGTCTGTATCAGATAGTGCGTGAATATGCCGCTCTAAACGGCTCGGAAACAATATACGATCTCTATTGTGGTACAGGAAGTATTGGTATTTTCCTGAGTGACCTGGCAAAGAAGGTAATTGGTATCGAACTTATTCCGGAAGCTATTGCCGATGCCAGAGAAAATGCTTTGTTAAATCAGGTTCATCATGCAGCTTTTTTTACAGGAGATGTTACTTCTATTTGCAACAATGCTTTTTTTGAAGCCAATGGCAGACCAGATCTGATTATTTCTGATCCACCAAGGGCAGGAATGTCTGACAAACTGGTCGCTAAATTACTGGAAATATCTGCAGAAAAAATTGTTTATGTGAGTTGTAACCCGGCTACACAGGCCCGTGACCTGCATCTTTTATCAGAAAAATATCAGATTTCTGCCGTTCAGCCTGTCGATATGTTCCCCCATACACTTCATATTGAAAATATAACCGCGCTTTTCTTAAAACATTAACTTGCAGCCAGTAATTTTTGTTGAAATATGACCGATTTCCGTCTGGGGCGTTCTCAGGTGATTCCGCCCGTAATTAAAAACCTGATCATTATCAATGTCATCGTTTTTTTACTTCAGCTTGCTTTTCAGAAGAGTGGCTCATCATTCATGGAAAATTATTTTGCCCTGCACGACATCAGGTCATTTTATTTCAAGCCTCATCAGATAGTCACGTATATGTTCCTGCATGGTGGATTTATGCATATATTCTGGAATATGCTCATCCTTTGGATGTTCGGTTCGATTCTTGAAAATTACTGGGGAGCAAAGCGCTTTCTGACGTTTTACCTGGTCTGCGGAGTAGGAGCTGCTGCCTTGCATTTACTGGTACTTTACCATGAATTAACACCAGCCTGGACGGAACTGAACAGTCTTCCCATTCATGAGCAATCTGTTTACAGATTTGACCCGGCAACTAATTTAAATACGGCTACTCTCGGTGCATCGGGTGCCATATTTGGCTGCATGGTGGCCTTTGGTCTGTTATTTCCAAATAGCCTGATCTACATTTATGCCCTGATCCCAATAAAAGCAAAGTGGGCTGTTCTTGCCTATGTTATATATGAATTATTTTTGGGTGTGCAAAGTAATGCCGGGGATAATGTGGCGCACTGGGCACATTTAGGAGGAGGTTTGGTTGGACTCCTGCTGGTATTTTACTGGAAAAAGACAGATCGTCGTAAATTCTATTGAACCAGGATTCTTTCCGTATGTTAAATAAAAAGAACCGCTCCAACATTGATACGCAGAAAGAAAATTGATATGGATGTAAAAGAGGACAATTACCGGAAGCGAATGTACCTTGGTCAGGATGGAAACGCATTGGTTGAACTCCTGATCCTGAACGCGGTTATTTTTGTTGTCCTCAAATTTGTATTTGTATTTTTCCTGCTTACCAATGCCTCGAATGAAAGTTTCCTTTCCCACGTTTATAACTGGTTTGTATTATCTGCAAATCCCGAAAAGATTGCATGGCGGCCATGGACACTGATTAGTTTCATGTTTACCGATTTACAGTTGTTTCGTTTTATTTCCAATATGTTCTGGCTTTGGAGTTTTGGTTATATCCTTCAGGATCTGACCGGAAACCGGAAACTGGTTCCCCTTTATCTTTATGGAGGTATTTTTGGTGCAGCAATTTATGTTATGGCTCATTTACTGGTTCCGGGTCTGCGGACTCAGATAGACAGTGATTACCTTTCAGCTGCCAATTGCTCTATTGCGGCTGTTGCCGTGGCGACAACTGTGGTATCACCAGACTACCGGATTTTTCCTATGATCAGCGGGGGTATACCGTTGTGGATACTGACGCTGGTCTTCCTCCTGTTAAATTTCTCAGGTGTACGAAACGGAGACATGGCAACTTATCTGTCTTACGCAGGCGCGGCAGGAGTTGGATTCCTGTTCATCGATCAACTGCGCCGGGGACGTGACGGCAGCATTTGGATCAACCAGTTTTTCGATTGGTTCGCGAATCTCTTCAACCCCGATAAAAAGAAAAAACCAAAAAATAAAAAAGACGAATTCTTCTATAATGTTTCCGGCACACAGCCCTATAAAAAAATTCCAAATATTACACAGAAAAGAATCGACGAAATACTCGACAAGATCAACCAGCAGGGCTACCGCTTCCTTACAATGGAAGAAAAAGACATACTTAAGCGGGCTGCCGAAGAGGAAGATTTGTAACTTCAAAGATTCTTCCTAATGACATCACTGCGGAAATTTACCAAACGCTTTTTGATTCTGCTTAATATCGTAGTCGGTGTCCTGTTTCTACTTTCCTGCTGTAATGCCTTTCTGCATCCTGACAGGTGGTGGCTTATTGCGCTACTTGCATTTTTTTTTCCTCTGTTTCTTATACTGCTATTAATATTTCTGATTTTCTGGATTTTTGTATCCCCCCGCTACCTGCTGATTTCAATGTTATGCCTGCTGATTGGGTGGAAGAATATACACGCATTTTTTGGGTTTGGTCTGTCAGGTCACGATTTTTCGCATAAAGATTCCGCCAGTATTCGGATCATGACCTGGAATGTCAGAAGTTGGGATGCATTCACTACGAAAAAAATTGGGGCATCACACCACCGCCTTCCTATGCTGGAACTGGTAGGAAAGCAGGATGCTGATATTCTCTGTTTACAGGAATTTTACGAACCTGCTGATGCTGCAAAATCAAATATCAGATTTATCCAACAACAACTTCAGTTCCCTTATTTTTTCTTCTCGAGGGATTTTCATAATCACACCAGTAAGTATGAAACAGGTGTCATTATTTTTTCCAAATATCCGATTGTTGACAGTTCCCAGACATACTTCAATTCTGATAACATCCAAAAAACTGAAAGACTGGTTGCAGCTGATATAAATGTGAATGGAAAAATTATCCGGGTATTTTCAACCCATCTTCAATCGGTACTATTCAAAGAAAAAGATTTCAGGAATGTTGAAATTGTCCGCAATGCCGAAGATAGTATCTTACAGGCATCCCGCTCACTGGCAAAAAAACTGAAAGGCGCGCTTGGATTACGTGGTTATCAGGCTGACACTGTCAGAAGGAAATTGGATGCCAGCCCCTACCCTCTCATCATTTGCGGTGACTTCAACGATGTTCCGAATTCCTACACATATTTTCATATCCGGGGAAACCTGCAGGATGCATTTATCGCAAAAAATTTCGGAATTGGAAGAACCTATATGTTTATTTCACCCACACTTCGAATCGATTACATTTTCCCATCAAATGATTTTCTCATCGTTCAAAGTATGAGACTCAAGTCTTATCCTTATTCCGATCATCATGCAGTGCTCGCTGATCTGCAAATAAAAGACAGAAAGCTATAAATGTTTATATTTGGGCGAAGGCATGAGCAACTTAAAAGTTTATAATTCCTATACCAGACAGAAGGAAGAATTTATTCCTATCACGGCCAATCATGTGGGCATGTATGTTTGCGGCCCTACTGTAAGCGGAGAAAGTCATCTCGGTCATGCGCGGGGTTTTATCACTTTTGATATTATATACCGCTACCTGCTTCACCTTGGATATAAAGTACGCTATGTACGCAATATTACGGATGCCGGTCATTTTGAAGAAGAAGGGCGGGAAGCAGAAGATAAGATTTCGAAAAAAGCCCTGATCGAAAAACTGGAACCCATGGAGTTGGTACAGAAATATACCAATCTTTTTCATTGGGCAATGCGCCAGTTTAATAATCTGGATCCCACTATTGAACCCACGGCAACGGGTCATATAGTGGAGCAAATCAATATGATTCTTGAAATTATTAAAGCCGGATATGGTTACGTTGTAAATGGATCAGTTTATTTCGACGTAAAAAAATATGCCGAAAAATATCCCTACGGAAAACTCAGCGGCCGCAAGCTGGATGACCTGCTGGAAACCACCCGTGACCTGGAAAACCAGGAAGAGAAACGAAACCGCCAGGATTTCGCCCTTTGGAAATCAGCACCAGCCGGACATATTATGCGGTGGACAAGTCCCTGGGGCGAGGGGTTTCCCGGTTGGCATATTGAATGTTCCGCAATGAGTACCAAATATCTGGGAACCCAGTTTGATATACATGGTGGCGGAATGGACCTGCTGTTTCCACATCATGAAAGTGAAATCGCTCAGAGTATGATTTGCAATCATCATCTCGCCGCCCGTTATTGGATTCATAATAATATGATAACCATCAACGGTAAAAAAATGGGGAAGAGTTATAACAATGTAATCCGACTCTCCGATATGTTTTCAGGAAATAGCCCCCTGCTTGCTCAGGCCTATCATCCGATGACGATACGGTTTTTTATTTTGCAGACACAATACCGGAGCACACTGGATTTTGGTAATGAAGCTCTTCAGGCAGCAGAAAAGGGTCTGAGGCGACTTTGGGATGCATACCAGGAACTCATGAAGTTGAAACCAGATCCGGCAAAAACTGTAAATGAGCAAATCGAAAATCAATTCAATTCATTTTGTCGCGAAATGGATGATTTCATGAACGATGATTTCAATACAGCCAAAGTACTGGCAAATATGTTTCAGCTTGTAAATCATATCAATTCCTTCCGTAGCGGAGACCTGGAAAAAACAACCCTTTCAGCCGAAACCCTGTATTATGTACAGACCCGGTTTAAAACTTATCTGGAGGACGTGCTTGGACTTCAGGATGAATCTAAACCAGGCTCTGATAAAATCAACGGTATAATGGATCTGCTCATTGAAATCCGCAGTGAGGCTAAAGCTAAAAAAGATTATCAGACCTCAGATCGGATACGCAATCAGTTATTGAAAGTCGGCATATCTCTAAAGGATGAAAAAGACGGCCGTGTCAGCTTTAACATTGAATAAATTTTCGGTCCCACATACCAGAAAGACAAATTAAACGTATTGCAATCATAAGCTGTAAACCTAAAGCCTAAAACTTTTTATAATTTTTTGTTTAGCGTGGACTATGGTTAAATTTTTTGAGAGAACAAAGTTATATATTTTGTTGGCCCTCCTGAGTTTACTTTCTCTCGGTGCCTGCAATAAGAATACACCATCCGGAATTAATTCGCAGACTTCTTCCCTTTCATATATATTGGCTGCAGGAACGAATACAACAATTTTTTATTCAGCCGTTGTGAAGGCGGGACTTGACTCCATATTCAATGGCCCGTCAATATTTACACTGATGGTTCCCAACGATGCTGCCTGTACGCAATCGGGATACGGTCAGGCGGTGATCAATGGATTTACTGCAGACCAGGCGAGAAATTGGGTTCTATATCAGACTTATGCAGGTACGGCTTTAAATTTTAATTCCTTCATTGGTTTTACAGAAGAGAAACTGATCATGGCAAATGGAGATTCTGTATTTGTTTCAGGAGATTCTAACAGGACCTATGTGAACGGTTACCAGTTTCTCAATTCAGAAGCTACCGCAAGTAACGGAATGATGCTTGCCCTTCAAAATGTACTGGTTCCCCCCCAACAAAATCTGGCACAGATAGTAGGCGGAGATACGTCTTTAAGTTTCTTTAATCAGGCCATTCTACTGGCAACACCGGTTCCTGATACTCTTTCAAATCTTCTTGCGACGGGCGGTCCTTTTACACTATTGGCCCCAAACAATAACGCATTCAGAAATCTTGGATATAATTCGCCTACAGACCTCAACCTGGTAAGTCCGGATACTCTTCGCATGATCGTTCTATCAGGACTTATTCCACAGCGATTATTCAGTAACGATATTGCAGACAGCAGTACTTTCAGAACCGTAAGCGACAGCACACTAATATTTTATACTATAGGAATCGAGGCTTCAGTTCAGGTCGTCGGAAGCGATACCACATCAAATATTATTTCCGCAAATCAAATGGCTATAAACGGAGTTTTATTTAAAATCGACGGATTGCTGGAACATTAAACGCATTAATTTGCGTAAATGTCAAACTCAAATTCACCTTATCATATACATCTTTCAAAAGATAAGAAATTTGCACGCTTGTTGAAAGGTCAGAAAACTATGAACCTTTCCAGGCGTCGTGATGTTCCTCTTTATTTATGCTATTCGATCCTCGGACAACAGCTTTCCACAAAAGTTGCTGCTACAATACGTAAACGGTTTCTAAATCTATATCATGGGAAACCCAGCCCTGAGCTGATTCTGGCTACTTCACACGAAACATTGCGCTCCATTGGACTTTCCGGAGCAAAGGCGAATTATGTGCATAATGTGGCGCGATTCACAATAGAATCTGGCCTGGATCATAAAGTATTGCGTAAGATGAACAATGAAGAAGTCATTGAATATCTGACCCGGATAAAAGGCGTTGGGAGGTGGACAGCTGAAATGCTGCTCATGTTTACACTTGGACGCGAAGATGTATTTGCTGTTGATGACCTGGGAATACAACAGGCAATGATCAAAGTTTATAAACTTGATAAGACGGACAAAAAAAAATTGAGAGAGGAAATGCTGCAGATTTCAGCAGAGTGGTCACCTTACCGAACCTATGCATGTCTGCATTTATGGCACCATAAGGATACATCATAACATACAGGTTAAATGATTAAAAAGCAACCTCTCATCCTGTTTTCCGTATTCAGGAAAAGGGGTTGCAAAGAAGCAGGTCTTTAGAAGAAATAAATTATATTGCATCCTTACCGTTCATTCATTCATATATTAAATAAATTAAGATGAAACAGTTCAGAAGTCTCCTTTGTGCAGCCACAATAATAATTGTCATTGCTTTGAGTAGTTGCAGTAAAGGAACTACCGGACCAGCCGGTCCTCAGGGTCCTGCCGGACCAGACAGCGTGGTTTATTCGAACTGGATCTCACTTTCATTTACGTACAACTCGAATGATAGTCTTTATGAAGACACTCTTTTAGCCCCTACAATTACTGAGGGAATACTGGACAGTGGTGTCATTCTAACTTATATCGAGTTCCCTGATGCAAATAATGTCAGTCACATTCAACCAGTTTCTTCACTCAATTACATTATTTCAGAAGATTACTCTATTGGCCATATAAATATTATTTCCACTCAGGACCTGACCAACTTACAGTACCGATATGTTACCATACCGGGTTCTAAAACTGCAGGAAACAGTACAAACCGCAAGGTTAACGGATATACGACCCAGCAACTAAAGGCTATGTCGTACGCCCAGGTGCAACAGGTGCTTGCCGATAAAAACTAGAGCTGACTGATAATGACCTAAAAAAAAAGTTACAATCCCTTCCCGATACCGGGAGGGGATTTTGCATATTTGGGCTTGCTCTAAAAAAAATCCTGCCAATTTTTACTTTTGAATTATCACGTTATACTTCCTGTCGTATCTATTTAAGAAATCAATCAGATAAGGATCGACGCGAGTAACAGTATCCGACAATGGTTTGCCAAAAAAATGGGTTTCATATTCGTTGCGGTATACACCTTTTGCCTGGGTTTTTGAAAGTTCCTCTTTATTGAATGACGTGTATGTCATATAACCTATGGAAACGACACCCAGGGTTGAATAAACTATTAACCATAGGCTCAGAGCCAGCCTGACCACACGTTTTTTTGAAAATGAATGCTGACTGATAACGGCGGCGATCAGAGGGACAACCGGTACCCAGAAACGAGGGTCCTGAAAGGGCCAGTTAAACATGAGAAGAGTGTAGAAAAAAAGATAAGACTTCACAATAAACGGAATCCTGTTTTTCTTTATAAAACAGATATAAATAAATACACCAATTCCGAGAATTCCCAAAATTATAAATAACAAGTCTCCAAGGTTAGGAGGTAAGAGGTTAATTACTTTGAATCTGGAAGTATTCAAAGTAATTTCTCCCCATTCCGAAAAATGCCATCTGATCACACTAGAAAACCGAAGGCCCTCGTTAAACTGTTTTGATAACACTTCTGTATAGTGATTCAAGCCAAGCTGTTTGGAAAAATACAGCACGATACTAACACAGAGCAGGATCATAACTACGAGGATCCTTCTTCCCCTAATGATTTCAAGAAGTTGTTTTCTGAATTCCCAGATAAGGGAAACAACAAAAGCAGCTATCAGCGTGATACCAACAGATCGTGTCAGAAACGCCAGACCGGCCATTAAAAAAGCCATCAGAAGATCACGGATATTTTTATTTAAAATGAATTTATAAAAAGTAAAGACAGCTGCAAGTGAAAAAAAAAGGTATTGCATTTCAGATAACGGATGGGTCACAAATTTGATTACCGTCCAATTCAGCAGTACAAGAAAAAAAATAACGTAAGGAGAGAGGATATAATTAAATATTTTTTTTACAAAGAATAAGCCCCCCAACAGATAGAGGCAGTTGGCAAACACGATAGTAAAAGATTTTAACAGACCTAGTTTTGAAAGCAACAACAAGAGGGCCGTGTAACCATAAGGAAGGTAATCATTAGGATCCGCACCAGGAGGGCATTTCGATTCAATGCAATCTTTAATAGCAAAATAACGCAACATATCAAAGTGAAGTCTGAGCGGCGTAAAACAATTTAGAAAATACAGAAAAGCCAAAATATAAACAGCCCATTTTAGAACCCGTGTCTGTTTTTCGCCCGTAATTGAATATGCAGTGGACGTTAACATGTCATCCATTTAATTTTTGCAGCCTACCGAAATAACAGATATACCTGTAAACGGCGAAATCAGCCAATCCATGATTTTGAAAAGAGGAATCATGCGATTAAAAATATTCAATTTGGCAGACGATATCGTTTTCTCCTGCAGAAGATTACCAGAAACCCACCACCCTAAAATTGCAGCTGCATTAAAATATCGACAATCTGTAACAACCAGTCCTGCTGATTCCATTAAATCATTCAATCCGGATTTTGAATATCTTTTATTATGTCCAAGCTCACGGTCAATAGAATTGTATAGCCACTTGCCTGCCGGAACCAGGATCACTAGTTTGCCGTTACGTTTCAGAAGCGCTTTTGCATTTTGGATAGCGAGCGAATCATCTGTAATATGTTCGATCACATTCAATGCAATGACTGTATCAAATTTTTCTATCAGCTCAGAATATTTGGAGTTAAAATCTCTTAAAGATAAATCCAGTTCATATACGCCTTTAAGATGGGCATTATAACTGAATTTTTTTTGGAGTAACCGGCAATATTCGGGACGAAGATCACTTAATGAAACATCATCCAGATCTTTTAATAAAAACGCAGAAATATTACCAATTCCACTTCCGATCTCCAGTGTCTTTCCCTGCACATGCGCAACGATTTTTTGGTAAAGCCATCGATTGAATGCATCGGCTTGTGAAAAAGCTTCAAGTGTTTCGTAACCGGAGGGATCCGATTGCGTATGCCGTGACATTAGCGGAACAAATTGTATTTAAGAATACAATAGATAGCACGGAACCCATCTTTCCAACCGATTTTTTTACCCTCAAGGTAGGTCCGGCCATAATATGAAATTCCAACTTCGTAAATGCGGATTTCTGGTATACGCGCCAGCTTGGCCGTTATTTCTGGTTCAAATCCAAATCGTTTTTCCTTTAATTCAATATTTTGAATGATTTGAGTCTTGCATAACTTATAGCCGGTTTCCATATCAGTAAGGTTAAGATTTGTGAACATATTGCTCAGTCTCGTTAAAACCTTGTTGCCAATGGAATGCCAGTAAAACAGGATCCGATGGGGGTTTCCACCCAGAAATCTGGAACCAAATACTACATCAGCGGAGCCCCTTATCACCGGTCTGAGCAGTTCATTGAATTCCTCAGGATCATATTCCAGATCCGCATCCTGAATAACCAGGTATTCACCAGTAGCCTTTTTGATTCCTGTATGGATTGCGGCACCTTTGCCCTGATTTACTTCGTGTTTATAATACTGCATATTCACATCCGGATGAGCAGCCCTGTAATTGAGTAATACCTTCTCTGTATCGTCAGTAGAACAATCATTTACCAGAATTACCTCTTTTTGTAAATTATGAATCAAGTTTACCGCATAGACACGGTCCAAAATGAAGTGGATGGTTTTCGCCTCGTTGTATGCTGGAATAATGATGGATAGTGTCTTAAATGAATCCATAATCTTGAAGGGTTTAATCAAACTATCAGGAATAGGATTTTAAGAAATGGTCTAGATTTTCCTGCCGATAATCGGCTAGCCCTATAATATTCAATGAATTGAGTCGCTAAAATAGCCCATCCTCCATTATAATACAAGCTCTTGTCAAATAAAAATTTGCGACGTGTATTGGAAGTAAAACCTAAAAACTTGATGTTTAAACTTTAATGCTGGAACAGGTGTGGGTAGTACCCATGGTGAATTTAAGGTAAATGCAAAAATAAACCGAATTGACTATAAGCCGAAATGGAACAAGTCTGTTCAGCAAGATGCCCTTCGGAAATTCCCGAAGGGCATCTTATTATAGGGAGTCCTATAGATTTTTATTTATTCTCTTCATATTTTTTCTGGGCATCCTGTGCTTTCTTGAAATCCAGTACCACACCATTTATGCAATATCTAAGACCGGTTGGCGGTGGTCCGTCATTAAATACATGTCCAAGATGGGACTTGCATTTACCACATTCCACTTCAGTTCTTTCCATTCCCAAAGAATTATCCTTCAGATAAATGATACTTGTTTTGCTTATCGGCTCATAAAAGCTTGGCCAGCCACAGCCACTTTCAAATTTGGTATCACTTCGGAATAGAGGATTACCACAAACTGCACAATAATATGTCCCAATTTCCTTTGAATGTTCAAACTTGCTTGTATAAGGTCTTTCCGTACCTTTTTGCCTGGCGACATAATAAACGTCTGCAGGAAGAATTTTCTGCCATTCTTCATCCGTCCTATTTGCCAGTGACGAATCTGGTTGAACCTGGTTTTTATCCATAGTTGTATTTTTATTTTTATTCGATTGCGAATAGCATTGCTGAAATAAAAAAGCAAGCATTAAAATTCCGGATGTTTTAATATATCTGTTCATTGGCTGATTTATATAACAAATCTACGCAGTCACGGTTCGTTCGGTTTGTCATTTCCTTGACATCTCAGGGAATTTGCATTTTATTACAAAGTTTACAGTTATCTGCCTGATTTTGATAGGTCAATTAGCTCATTTGTTAAAGGAATTACAAGAACCGTACACTATATTTGTCAATACCTAAGGGTGGCTCACAATGATTAACCTGGTAGCTATGTTTAACCTGATTCTTTTTGGTCCGCCTGGCAGTGGGAAAGGAACCCAGTCAGAGAAACTGATTGCCCTCTATGGGTTCAAGCATCTAAGTACAGGCGATATTCTCCGAAATGAGATCAAGAATGGGACAGCTTTGGGTCTGGAAGCAAAGAATCTGATGGACCAGGGTGTGCTGGTTCCTGACGCCGTTGTAATTGGTATGATTCGAAAGGCACTTGAAGACAATCCCGGAGTAAATGGATTTCTTTTTGATGGCTTTCCCCGCACGAATGCACAGGCAGAAGCCCTGGATGCACTGCTTGCTGAAAAAAAAATGTCTATAAATGTGGTATTGGCCCTTCAGGTTTCAAAATCCGAGCTTATTAAAAGACTATTGAATCGTGGACTCACTTCCGGACGAACGGATGATGTAAATGAGTCCGTTATCGGTTCACGAATTGAAGAATACGAACGAAAAACTGCAGCTGTTGCAGATCACTACAAAAAGTACAATAAAGTAGTATATATCCCCGGAGAAGGTTCAGTGTCAATCAAATCTTCGCGTAAACTTATCGGAAGAAATTGAGAAAAGACAGTAATGAAGTATGGGAGTATGGGAGTATGGGAGTGAAATCACTTTCAAAAACTCCTGAACTATTTTACTTACTAATTTGCAATATCGAATCGGTTCACTCCCATACTCCCATACTTGCCATACTCCCATACTTGAATTTTAAGCTTTGCTTAAAATTCCTCATCCCTCTTCTTAATATTCTTTTCCACGCGTACTGAAATACGGATACTGATTTCGTACAAGAATGATCAGGGGAAGTAGCTACGATCGTCTGACTCATCCAATCGGGTGATGGAGTAATTACTGCAGCAACAAAAAGTATGGCCACATATGCATACTTCCGGTATGTCCCTGAGAAAATTTGGAGTAATCAGTCCGATATGAGTAAGCACATAACTGATCAGCGGAAGCTGAAATGCGATTCCTGACCCAATCAGAATATCCAACAGATTATCCAGGTAATCATCCAGAGTTGGCCGGGTAATAAGCATCCCGCTCATACCCAGTTTATAGTTGGAAAGAAAACTGAATGTAAATGGCGCCAGCAGAAAATATCCAAAAGAAATACCCAGCATGAAAAAAAAGGTCACAAAAAATATCGAACCTCGGGTGCTTTTGATTTCCTTAGGAGAAAGAGCTGGTTTTACAAACCGCCAGAATTCCCAGAATATATAGGGAAAGGCAATAATAAAACCGCAGACAAACGCAATAGTTATACTTGAAATAAACTGGGATCCAAAGGCTGTCGTTTGTAGTTGTACTTTGGTAACAGGTAAACAAAGTGTGTCGCCAATATGCAGAAAATGGCTCAGGTTACAAAGTCCCACAACAGACAGGAAATCCTGCTTAAGTGGTCCCATAATAATATTCTCAAATATCCAATTAATCTTTATAAATGCGAATATGGCCAGCACCACGATCGCAAGAACGGAACGGACGATATGCCAGCGAAGGCTTCAAGATGCTCGATAAATGACATTTCTGCCTGGCCCGGAGTTCTCTTAAAAAAGTTAAAAGCCATAATTCTCACTGGATTGCCATTTATTCAGGCGTCGCAAAGGTAAATTGAATTGAACTTAAATAAGCCTAAAGCTCAAAGCTAAAAGCCTAAAGCTTAAAACTATTTTAGATTTTGGTAACCTGTAAGCAGATTTGGTGGATGGTTTATTGTCGATAGCAGATGGATTATCTATAAACCATGCATCTGCCTTGGGCCTTAGGCTTTTAGCTTTTAGCTTTTAGCTTATTTCAGGAGTTTCATCTTTACCATCTCGATCCGGGTATCACTGACACTAAGGATTTCAAATTCATAATCGTCGATAATGATATGCTCTTTTAAGCGGGGAATGGCTTCATGGCGGTTAATGATAAACCCGGATAGAGTTTCGGATTCATTCTCAGGAAATTCCATTTCATATTTCTCATTGAGATAATCCAGCTCGAGCCTTCCCGCAAAAATAAATTCCTCGTTCGATAATTTCTTTTCCTCAAATTCCTCGGTATCATATTCATCGCGGATTTCACCAAAAATCTCCTCCAGAAGGTCCTCCATAGTCACAATACCGGCCGTTCCGCCAAATTCATCCACAACCCAGGCAATACTTTTTCTTTCCCGGCTGAATTTACTGATCAGGTCAATCGCACTCATACTTTCCGGTACCGCGGGAATGGGCAAGCAGAATATCCCGGATGTAATGCAGGTGCTTTGAAGAGATCCAGCTGGTGAATATACCCCAGTACATGGTCAATATTGCCTTCATATACTACCAGCTTACTCAGTTTACTGTTCATAAATTTTTTTCGCGCATCATCAATATTCATACGGATATCAACTCCTTCTATTTCCTTTCGCTGGGTATCAGGCATTCCCTGACTTTCACTTTGGGAAGAGAGAGAGCAGCTTCAAAAAGATCCGTATTCAATTCCGGCTGTGGTTCATCCGTTTCACCGGTCTGCTGGAAAAAATTACTCAGGTCTGCTTTCGCAAAAAGATCCTTACGCTCATCAATACGCACATTGAAAACATATTTCAATATCCATTCTGAAATTCGCGTAAAAAAAACAGATATAGGATAAAACAAATTATAAAAGAAATTACTTACCGGTGCAAAAAAATCGAGCAGGCTGTCACTTTTTGCGCGAAAAAAAGCTTTTGGTATCAGTTCCCCGAAAAAAAGTATAAAAAGTGTCGATGTAAGTGTTTCAAACATCAGGCGAAAAATATCCACCCAGGCCTGAGGTACAACTGTTTTCCTGATAATCAAGTTCCCATAAAGGCGAAAGCGTTTCACCCACCAACAAACCGAAAATGACCAGGAAAAGATTAAAACCGATCAGCAATGCGCTGATAAACCGGCTGGGGGTGTCCAGAAATCCCGAAAGCAGAATGCTGCGCTGTAAGTCCCTGTTTCTTTTTGATTTCAATGGTCAGCCGGTTCGCATTGGCAAATGCGATTTCTATGCCTGCAAAAAAAATGATCATCAGCCAGGCGATAATGATCCAGATCAGGGTATTGGTATTGATCATGCAAATACGAATTTAGGCCGAAAGGCTGAATGCTGAAAGCTTAAAGGCTAAAACTTTGTGGGAAGGGTTATGAGATATGGGTTATGAATTATGGGTTATGAATTATGGGTTATGGGTTATGGATTATGGATTATTAATCAAACGTTTTATGGGTTATATAGCTGACAACCCATAACCCATAATTCATAACTCATAATTCATAGTCCGTTATTCCCCAAACCTTTTCAAAGGCAAAACGCCCTCTCGGGTAAGAAAGTCCGAAATAACAAGCCTCGCCTCCTCACAGGCCTTTTGAAGGCTGTCATTTACAATGATATTATTGAAGTGATGTCTGAACGAAATCTCGTAAGCAGCTTTATTTAGACGGTCCTGTAGTGCTTCAGGTGATTCAGTAGCCCTGTATTCGAGTCGTCGCCTGAGTTCTTCAATAGAAGGAGGCTGCACAAAAATAGAAAGGCTTTGGTCTGGGATATTGTTCCTGTACATGAATAGCGCCTTTTACATCTATATCCAGTATCGGGATCTTATTCATGGCCCTGATCCTTTGCAGCTCAGATTTTAATGTGCCGTAATATCGGCCCTCATAAACCATTTCCCATTCCACAAATTCCTGGTTTTGAATTTTGTGCTGGAATTCCTCTAAAGTCATAAAATAATAATCCACACCATTTACTTCATCCAGTACGCTGGATCCTTGTGGCAGCAGAAACAGAAAATGCCAGCTGGGGGAAATGCTGGAGAAGATATCTGGTTATGGAAGTTTTCCCGGCGCCTGAAGGAGCAGTAATAATGATCAGCATCGGTGATATTTATATTCTTTTAATCGAGGCGCCCAGGCGGTTGAGCCGTTCGTCAATATACTGATAACCCCTGTCGATCTGATCAATATTCTGAATTACACTTTTTCCTTCTGCACTCATAGCTGCAATCAGCAGAGAGACACCGGCACGTATATCCGGACTGCTCATAGTAATACCACGCAGTTTATGCATCCTGCCCAAACCGATTACTGCTGCCCGATGTGGATCGCATAAGTATGATCTGCGCTCCCATATCAAGTAATTTGTCGACAAAAAACAAACGGCTCTCAAACATTTTCTGGTGAATGAGCACACTTCCCTTTGCCTGCGTGGCAACTACGAGCATCACACTGAGCAGGTCGGGTGTCAGCCCTGGCCAGGGATGATCATATATAGTAAGAACAGATCCGTCGAGATAGGTTTGAATTTCATAAAGATCCTGTCTTGGCACTAATATATCGTCGCCCTGAATTTCGAGGCGGATTCCCAACTGGCGGAATTTATCAGGTATCTGTCCGAGTTCCGCTACCTGTGCATCTTTAATTAAGATTTCGCTCTGGGTCATTGCAGCCATACCAATAAAGGAACCAATCTCAATCATATCAGGTAACATCCGGTGTTCAGTTCCTCCAAGTTCCTGCACCCCCTCTATCACCAGCAGGTTGCTGCCAATTCCGGTAATCCTGGCACCCATGCGATTTAGCATCCTGCAAAGCTGTTGGATATAAGGTTCACAGGCGGCATTATAAATAGTTGTTATACCGGTTGCGAGACTGGCAGCCATTACAATATTAGCAGTACCGGTAACGGAGGGTTCTTCGAGTAAAAGATAAGTGCCTATAAGTTCTGGTGCTTCGAGACGGAAATAATCATCACCAGGATCGTAAGAAAAGCGCGCACCCAGTTTTTCGAAACCTGTCATATGGGTATCAAGCCTTCTTCTGCCAATCTTGTCACCCCCGGGTTTTGGCACAAAAGCCTTTTTAAATCTTGCCAGCAGAGGTCCGGCCAGCATCACAGAACCACGAAGTCTCCCGCTTTTTTTTCGAAAAGTTTCACTGTTCAAGATAATCGACATTTACATCATCTGCCTGAAAACTGCAAGTATGACGCGAACTGCGTTCTGTTTTTACACCCATTTCCTGCAATACTTCGATCAGCAGATTGACATCAAGAATGTCGGGAATATTTGAAATGGTAATTTTGCCTTTTGATAAAAGTACGGCACTGATAACCTGGAGCGCTTCGTTCTTTGCTCCCTTGCGGAACGATTTCTCCTTTCAACCGTTTACCACCGGTCACTTCAAAGGAATTCACTAGTATCTTTTCTTTTTGAATTTACCTCCGCGATCGTTGTTATTCCGGTTATTGTTATTATTATTTCGCTGAAATTTCTGATTGCGTTTGTTACGATCATAACCATATCCACCGCTTCGTTCCCGGTTTTCATTTGGACGGAAACTGCGTACGAATGGCGTATTGGTAAATTCCAGCTGTCCATTGGTAATGGCACTTAATTCTCCCTGTATCGCATCGTCATGTACAGTTTCTTTATGCCAGTTATTATAAGCCAGTTTCATGTAGTAGGCAATAGCATTGGCAAATCCGTTTTTCTTTTCAGGATTTTCTTCCTGCAATGCTTTATCAATAATCAGCTCAAGATTTTTACCGAGATGCGCATGTTTTGGATATCGTTTGGGATAAGGAAGCGGATCCGATTTTATCTTCAGCGTTTCTGCGGTTGGTATCGGATAGGGAGAAGAAACATCAAGTTTAAAATCTGAAATCAGAAAAAGATGATCCCATAATTTATGCCTGAAGTCTTCCACATTTTTAAGATGGGGATTCAGAAATCCCATCAATTCAATCACGACAGCCGCGTTTCTTTCACGCACTTCACGATCTTCAATGGTAAGGAGGTATTCTATCATCCGCTGGATGTGGCGGCCGTATTCACGCATAATCAGGTGATTACGCGTAGTATTGTATTCCATTATGTAGTATTTATGCCTGACAAACCTACGGAAAAAAATCAGTTCACAATAACCTTAGTCAGGAACTGCCTGTTATTGGACGGATTCACCGCTCTCAGGAAGTAAATCCCACTGGCCGGTTTCATCGAAAGATCCATATTAGTCATGGAGCTACCGGTGAGTTGAACCTGTTTTCTTTCAATAACCTGACCCGTGGTATTCAACAATTCGAGCGTGAAATTACCGTTTTGCTGTTCGTCAAACTGGATAACGATATTTTGATTCACAGGATTTGGATAAATCTGTATCCCCGGACGCTGATCTGCCTGTTGCAGATTCACAGCTTTTACTATCGAATAGATGACGTTTCCTTCCTGATCGATGCGTTTGATGCGGAAATATATCTCTCCCACATCAGTCTGAGAAGTGTTGTATTGATACTGGAATTGTGCAACAGTACCTGTTGGAGCAGATCCAGCCGGAACTGTTCCTGCGGACTGCCAGCTTTCGTTGTCTTTGCTGTATTCAATTTCATAAATTATGCCATTTTGATCAATAGTGCCAAGCCACTGTAGTGATACCGTGCCATTTTGTTTATAAGCTGAAAAATTGCTGATCGCAGTTCCCAACGGAACAGTCGGACACCAATAATAAGTTAGATGCAATGTGCCGCCGATAACAGTTGTTACTGATGAATTGTAATTCGATCCCCCATCAAGAGTGATCAATACCTCCATTGATGGAATATGTAAATCCTACTGTACCCACGCCAATATACGCAGCGTTCCCGCCGGCTGTACCGATTCCTGTTGGAAAAGTGATAATATTTTCAGGACCGTAAGTAATTGTATCGCCCGGCAGGCCAAAGGGAGCCAGCGTATCATATCCATGAATAGAATTGTACACATGGGTTAACGTAATTCCCGGCCCTGAAATTTTATTTGTCAGCGTAAGCTGAAAAAGAAAAGCAGTACTGTCAGGCCCTGTATTACCTGCACCTGTAACCGAATTTCCGGTAATGGTATCGTGTAAAGTCACACAACTCAGGTTACCAATGGCAGGATTGAACTGCTGAAAAACGAAATTCAGTGAACTTGCCGTTGTCGGTGAGATGGTTATAGACTGGTCAATAGCAGTTGCGGGAAGTCCTCCGGTACATGTACATTGTGCGAATATGGATGACTGAGAGAAAAGACACACACATGCCAAAAGCATGAAACCCTTCAAGTAAAGATTTTTCATAGTACGGATTTTGATGACGGATGACGGAGACGGAAAACGAACCACTGTAAATTTATCAAATATCAAACTCGAATCACAGCGCGATAGTACGTAAAGCAGGGCTTCGTATTTTCCGCAGTTATATGTCCCTGGATTATGAGGCGGCAAATGGCTTTTACCACTAACTTCGCCATTTAACGCCTGATGCTTAACGCTTAACACTTTTTAGGGCTAGTTATAAAAGACTAATTACCAAAGCTTTATATATTTAAAATTACCTGAACAAAAAACAATCTGAATATAAAATGACTGAATCTTCAATACAAATACAGGTGGGTCTGGATGAAGATAAAATGCCTGTGGAAATCAAGCTGGAGCGCGCCCGATAATACAGCAGAAAATACAAGGAAAGCCAAGGCTTTCCTGCTTTCCCTGTGGGATGGTGCGGATAAGACTTCCCTGCGAATCGATTTGTGGACCAAAGACATGATGGTGGATGAAATGGAAGATTTCTTCTATCAAACACTAATGACGATGGCAGATACTTACCAAAGGGCCACCCGACATGATGATCTGGCAGCTGAAATGAAGAACTTTGCCAGGGACATCTATAAGAAATCAAGAGCCAGACAATTGAATGAAAATAAATTATAATTTACAATATGAGCCTGGAACAAAAAGTAATGACAGACCTGAAAACAGCCATGCTGGCTAAGGATGAAAAGGCACTTCGCTCACTGCGTGCCATTAAAGCAGCTATTCTCTTAGCAAAAACCTCCGAAGGTGGAGGTGGAGATCTGAAAGAAGCAGATGAAGTAAAGCTGCTGCAAAAGCTTCTCAAATCCAGGAAGGATTCATTGGAAATTTATAATGCCCAGAATCGGCCGGATCTGGCTGTAAAGGAAGAAGAAGAAATTGCCATTATTGAAAAATTTCTTCCTGAACAGATGAGCCCTGAAGAATTGAAAACGATACTTCAAAAGATTATTGCCGACACAGGTGCCAGCTCTCCGGCAGACATGGGAAAGGTTATGGGGGTTGCAACCAAACAACTCGCAGGAAAAATTGATGGCAAAAGTATCAGCACTATGGTGAAGGAGCTCCTTTCCAAATAATATACGACACTTCAATAATTCATGGGCTCCAAGATGAGCCTATTTCTTTACAATATGAGCCCATTATTGGCGGATAAGATCTTATTATGAGCCTATTTCGTGCACTTCATTCCTCTTCAGGAACAAAAAAATTCCAATGATTTAATCTTCACTAAAGTATAGCCCGTACATAAACATTTTTATTTAATATGGCCTGGTTGCTCCAAAAGCACTTTATTATTAGAGGTTTAGAGATTCTTTCTGCCTGAGATTAATACCTTTTTTGGTGTGATTTTTGAATATTATATATTCCAGTTCCTCATCGCACCCATCTTTATCTGACCCGTTTATTATTCTTTCGTTATTCCTTCGTTATTCCCTCGATTGTTTATATAATATTAATAACCCTGGTTAATCCGCCTTATCATTGGTTCGCAGATCAGAATATTTATCAATAGGGTCGGAGGTACAAGTTAATTCTGCATGACAGGCAGGTCAATTCTGGTCGGATACTGGGGAGAAAAATAGATTGTCTGAGTTGCTTTTATGAAATCCGAGTCATTGGCCTCGAAAATATTGGGAATGAATTTTTGAGGATTGCGGTCAATCATCGGGAACCAGCTGCTCTGTACCTGTATCATCATCTTATGGCCTTTTTTAAACACATGGTTTACCTGGTGCAGACCAATCAGGAATTCTTCGGGCTTACCAGGAATCAGGGCCTCCGGTTTAGAAAAGCTCTTCCTGAATCTACCACGAAAAACTTCCATAGTTACCGGCAACTGATAGCCGCTCATTTTGAAATTAGCAGAATCCCAGTCTGGATATACATCAATCAACTTGACTACCCAGTCTGCATCTGTACCTGTTGTTGAAGCAAATAAATGCGCATTCACAGCACCTGTTATGACGAGATCTTCTTTTAAAGAATCAGAAGTAAAACTGATCACATCCGGCCGGGTATAAACAAATCGCTGATCCTCTACCTGCCAGGTCCGCCAGCGACTTCCCTTCCCATATGTTTCCTCTATGGGCAAAGTTCTGTAAGGAACAGGCTTTTGCGGATCACTGATATACGAAACTGATCCATTTGTTGCAGGTTTTATAAATCCCGCCTTAAGTCCTGGACCGGCATATAAAGACCGGATCGTAGCCTGACGCGGAGGCCAGGAATCGTACGTCTTCCATTCATTTGAACCGGTTTGAAAAATATATGCTTCTTCAAATTTTCCATCTCCAATTCCTTTCAGATAATAATCAAACCATTTCTTCTGAAGGCTTCGAAATTCAGCACCGGTATTACTTCCCAATGCAATCATGCCAATACTGTCTGCTTTACTTCTTCCCCACTGTCCATGAAACCACGGGCCAAGTACGAGATGATTTTTATGCTGATCATCCATTTTTTCCATATGACTATACATCAGTTGCGGACCATTCAAATCCTCCTGATCATAAAATCCTCCTACGTGGAGTTGAGGTATTTCAGCTTTTGTAACATAAGATAGTGGTGAATTTTTTTGCCAGAAGCTATCGTAGTCGGGGTGTCTGACAAAATTATTCCAGGTCGGAATTCTGTTATGAAAATATTTTTCATTTACATTTTTCAGACTTCCCAGCTGGAGATACCAGTTGAACAAGATCAAAGGCAGGAAAAGGAAATAAATTATCAGTTGTCTTGTCGCCTTCCACTTCATAAGTATATTCGAAACCGTAACTGAGACGGAAAGCACCATTGTGATGAAAATCATCACCTAAAAAAAGATCACCCATGCATGCCTGTTCAGATGAAGCTTTCAAAGCAGGATGCGGATCTACGGCACCCACAAGTGCGAGCCAGCCGGGATAAGAAATGCCAGCAATGCCTGCCTTGCCATTATTGTTTTTAATATTATGTAAAAGCCATTCTATGGTGTCCCAGGTATCTGTACTCTCATCCACTGCACCTTTCTTGATTTGATGAATCAGTGGCTGGTGAATTTGCATGTTACCCTGACTTTTATATTTTCCGCGAATATCCTGCGTAACAAATATGTATCCTTCTTCGGCCATATTGAAAAACGGATAATTTTTACTGAGTGTTATTATCTGATTTCCGTCCGGAAGACCTTCATCAACACCATAGGGTGTTCGCACAATAAGGAAAGGATAAGAACCATTTTGATTTACAGGTGTCAGAACAACAGTATTCAATAAAATTCCATCCCTCATAGGGATCATATAACTGGCTTTTTCATATTTCAGGGAATCAGGTAATTGCGCAAAAGCAAAAAAATGAAATCCTGTGATGACAATCAGAAGAAAAAGAAATTTCGTATAATATTTCATGGAAGACTATTCATAAATTCTGAGACGGGCCCTTAGCATATCCGCTTCCTGCCGAAGTTCTTTTATTTTTTCCAGCAAATGTTTTAGTGCATCTATGCCAGGAATATTGATATCCAGTTCGTAATACATACGGCTGAATTTTTCCAGCTCAGCCAGTTCATCTTTTAAAATAAATCGCTGGTTTTCTTTGTAACTTATAGAAATCAACCCGTAAGATTCCAGGGATTCAATGAAGGTTCGTTCCACATGATAATAGGAACAAAACGTTTCGATCGGTATGATTTCTTCTGACATACTTTACGTTTTATCTCTTTTTCGAAAGTTCGGTAAAAAGTTCTTTTTCCTTAGCAGTAAGATTTTGAGGAATTAAAATATTATAAGTAACAAATAAATCGCCAAATGATCCTTCATGTTTATAAACCGGAAAGCCCTTTCCTTTTAGTCTTGCCTTCATTCCATTCTGTGTTTCAGGCTTAACTTTGAGTTTGATCTTTCCATCCAGGGTATCTGCCATTACTTCTCCACCAAGTACGGCAGTATACAGATCCAGATTTAATGTGACATACAAATCATTGCCTGCTCTTTTAAATACAGGATCAGGTTCTATGCGGAAAGTAATATATAAATCTCCGTTTGGACCGCCATTGATGCCGGGTGCACCATGATTCTTCAAACGAATCACCTGTCCGTCCTCGACTCCTGCCGGAATAGTTATGCGGATATTTTTCTCATTGACAGTTAATGTCTGACTGTGTGTTTTTGCTGCATCGCGCAGTGAAAGATGCAATTCAGCCTGATAATCCTGTCCCCTGAATTTTGTATTGCGTGATCCTGCGCCACGTGCACCGGAACCAAACATCTGTTCAAAAAAATCTGAATATTGTCCTTCACCAAAATCCTCCCCGCCTCCAAAATCCGAAAATGGATTTGCAGATTGCCCCGATCTCCTCTGGCCTGAATAGGCGCCTGACTGACGGGCCTTTTCAAACTCTTCGGCTTTTTCCCAGTTCTCTCCATATTGTTCTCCGTACTGATCGTATTTTTTTCTTTTCTCCGGATCACTTAGCACTTCATTGGCCTCGTTGATCTGCTGAAATTTTTTATGCGCTTCCTTGTCGTTTGGATTGAGATCGGGATGTAATTTTCTTGCGAGTTTGCGGTAAGCTTTCTTGATATCTTCTTCAGATGCTGTTTTAGATATGCCAAGAATTTTATAATAGTCAGTATATGCCATATACGTACTGGTTATACCAGTTCTTTCACAACATTCCAGATTACTTTTGGTTTACCGAGGGTATAGTAATGCAATACGGGTACCCCGGCTTTCTTTAATTCCCGGCTTTGCTGCAGCAACCATTCAGTACCTATCAGTTCAACTTCTTCGTCACTCTTACATTTAGATACCGCGTTGGACAGGTCAGCCGGAATATCCACATGAAAAACCTTAGGCAGTAAACTGAGTTGCTTTTTATTTGTGATAGGTTTCAGGCCCGGGATAATCGGAACATCAATTCCATTTTCCCTGCAGGTTCTCACGAAATCAAAAAATTTCTGATTATCAAAAAACATCTGGGTTGTAACATATTCAGCACCGGCATCCACTTTCGCTTTCAGAAATGTAAGATCAGTTGCCAGATTGGGAGATTCAAAATGTTTTTCAGGGTAACCGGCCACACCGATACAGAAATTAGTTTTGCTTCCGTTTTTAATATCTTCTTCCAGGTAAATCCCCTGGTTCAGGTTCACTACCTGTTTCAGCAGATCCAATGCATATTGGTTCCCACCAGGTTCAGGTGTAAAAGAGGCCTCATTTTTGGGGGCATCACCTCTTAACACAAGGACATTATCTACCCCAAGGAAATGAAGATCGATCAATGCATCTTCGGTCTCCCGTTTCCCGAATCCTCCGCAGATCAGATGGGGAACAGCATCTACCTGGTAATGATTCATGATAGCAGCACAGATGCCGACAGTACCCGGTCTTTTCCTGACTTCCACTTTCTCAAAAGTACCATCGCTCTTCTTTTTGAACATAGTTTCACTACGGTGATAGGTCACGTTAATAAATGCCGGCTTGAATTCCATCAGGGGATCCAGATGGTCGTAAATCGAACTGATCGTTTTACCTTTTAGAGGCGGAAGAATTTCAAAGGAAACAGCGGTATCTTTCGATAATTCAATATGATCAATAACCTTCATCAGTGGGTTCCAGAACGTTTTATTTGTGGAGTGCAAACTTAATTCAATAGCACTATAACACAAGCACCTGTTAAACTATTTTAAAATGAATCGATTACGCTTTCTTCAGGTATTTTTGCTCAAATTTCACAACATTTGAATCTAACCATTCATACAAAAGATCTCGTTAAAAGCTACCATAATCGTACAGTGGTTGACCATGTTTCCGTGAATGTAAAGCAGGGTGAAATCGTGGGGTTGCTCGGACCCAATGGTGCTGGCAAGACCACAACTTTTTACATGGTTGTGGGGTTAATCAAACCTGACGAGGGTCAGGTATTCCTTGACGACAGGGATATTACACGCCTTCCTATGTACAAGCGGGCCCAGCTTGGTCTGGGGTATCTGCCGCAGGAAGCATCCGTTTTTCGCAAACTCTCCGTAGAGGATAATATTAAAGCCATCCTGGAGATGACCGATCTTCCAAGGAAGGAACAAAAGGAAAAGCTGGAAGCACTTTTAGATGAATTCCGACTACACCACGTGCGTAAAAACAATGGAGACTCGCTGAGTGGTGGCGAAAGAAGACGTACAGAAATTGCCCGTGCGCTGGTTGTAGATCCGAAATTCATTTTGCTCGACGAACCTTTTGCGGGGGTAGATCCTATTGCGGTAGAAGATATACAGGCAGTGGTAGCCCGTCTGAAATACAAAAACATCGGCGTCCTGATTACTGATCACAATGTGAATGAAACACTTTCTATCTGTGACAGGGCATATTTACTGATTGAAGGAAAAATCTTCAAACATGGAACGGCTGAAGAACTTGCTGATGATGAACAGGTTCGCCGGCTCTACCTTGGCCGGAATTTCGAATTGAAGCGAAAAGACTATCTTCACGAAGAAGCTTCCAAACCCGTTATTTGAGCATTCACTGACGGGGGAAATGAGCCGGTTTCTATGATCTATACCAAGGAATCTTGAAATTATTAAGTCCTGCCATATCACGCCTGGCCAGGATGAGACGCTGGCAAATAGAACAATGGGTTCTCGATCCCGTGGCCGTTCAACGTGAGGTATTGCAAGACCTGGTTACGTCTGCACAGTATACTGAAATTGGCCGCAAGTATGATTTCTCCAAATTGTTTTCGATTAAAGAATTTAAGAAAGCCGTACCGATCCATGAGTATGACGACCTGAAACCCTATATACAAAGGATCATGCAGGGCGAAGAGAATTTGCTTTGGAATACGCCTATCAATTGGTTTGCAAAGAGCAGTGGCACAACCAGCGATAAAAGTAAATTTATACCTGTAAGTGAGGAAAGTCTGCAGGACAACCACTATCTCGGAGCAAAGGACGTTCTTACCATGTACTATTTTTTTCATCCGGAGTCGGACCTGCTCACGGGTAAGGGACTTGTAGTCGGAGGCAGTCACACGATCAGCCAGTTCAATGCAGACGTGCAGTACGGAGACCTGAGCGCCGTTCTGTTACAAAACTCTCCTTTCTGGGGCAACTGGATTAGAACCCCTGAGTTACATATCGCTTTATTGGATGAATGGGAAAATAAGATCAACCAGATGGCAGAAAATACCATCCGTGAAAATGTGACTTCCATATCAGGTGTCCCAACCTGGACCCTTGTATTGTTGAAAAAGATACTGGAAAATACCGGCAGTAAAAATATTCTGGAAGTATGGCCTTCGCTGGAATTATATATCCACGGTGGAGTTTCGTTTACACCATACCGTGAGCAGTTTAAAAAAATTATTGGGGGAGAAATCAACTACCTTGAAATGTACAACGCCAGCGAAGGTTTTTTTGCGGCGCAGGATTATCCGGGTGAAGACGGAATGCTTCTTTTTACAAATCATGGAATTTTTATGGAGTTCATGCCCGTGGAAGAATATGGAAAATCCGAACCGCAAACGATCGGACTGAAGGATGTGGAATTAGGGAAGAACTATGCACTGGTGATCAGCACCAATGGCGGTCTCTGGCGCTACCTCGTGGGAGATACTATTCAATTTACACGTCTTGGACCTTTCCGCGTTAAGGTCAGCGGCAGGCTCAAGCATTTTATCAATGCATTTGGTGAAGAAATCATAGTAGATAACGCCGACAAGGCAATTGTTGCAGCAGCAGATAAATCAGGTGCTGTCGTCAATGACTATACAGCCGCTCCTGTATATTTTGGTGATCATACCAATGGTGCACATGAATGGCTGATAGAATTTGAGAAAGAACCTGAAAGTATCAGTCTTTTTTCGGAAGAGCTGGACAAAGCATTGAAGGAATTAAACAGCGATTATGAAGCTAAACGGCATAAGGGTATTGCGCTCCGGCCACCCATCGTCAGGTCTGTTCCAAAGGGTCTCTTCACCAGCTGGCTTCAGAAAAAGGGCAAACTCGGCGGACAACATAAGGTTCCCCGCCTTTCCAATGACCGCAGGTATGTTGATGAACTTTTAACTATGCTGAAGCAGGAATAAAAGTATAAGAGTATAGGAGTATAAGGGTATACGAGTGAGGGTGAGCTTTTAAATACCTACTCTTATACTCCTATACTCTTATACTCTTATACTCTTGAGCTTTGTCCACAAGCAGGCTGCCCGCTATTACCAGACTCACAAACGAAGATGTGTAAAAAAGATACCCATATGGCACATCAATGAATTGATAAAATACGAGCAGACTTAGTTTGAAACAGGCCAGGTTTATATTTTGAAATTGCCATCTTTTTTGGAAAAGACAGAAACACATAAATAAAAAAGGTATCCCAAAGCTCATAGTCAGTAAACTAACATGAAGGCTCGCCATATGTTGGGGTCCGTAAAATTTTGCCAGTCCAAGGTTCAACCAATAAACTTCAGGCGTAAGTTCCCAGACACGTTTTCCAAAAGCCACATAATTTTCCGGTAAAGATATCATTTGCTCAAGGGTCTTCGTTCCAAACGGAATCAAAAAAAGAATAAGGAAAGACAGGATGCCAGTACTCGAAAAGATAATTAGTTTTCGAAATTCCCTGCGGTAGATATAGTAAACCAGGCAGGGAATAAGCCATCCAATCATACTATAACGACTCAATAAACAGAGGGAAGCCGTTATCCCTATTAAAAAAGCATTCCCGGAAATGATGGACAAACAGAGTAGTACAAAATAAAATATAACCACACCTTCTTCACTCATAGTGATCAGGCTGTGTACTTCATTTCTTGCAAAAATCCACCAGAACAATAACGCAGTTATCGCAATCAGGCCATAACCAAAATATTTGTTTTTTTTAATTTGGATAAGAATCAAAATGATTAAAAAACTGGTCAGAACCAATACAACTGTCACCCAGCGAATATCCACTCTTAATACGACAGCAAAAAGATAGGGTAACCACATTGCCGGCAGATAGATGGGGCGGGTTCCGTTCCATATTTCCGGGATTGGATCATATACCTGCCTCCACTGACCATGCAGAAACCTTTCATTCATCACTTTCACAACCGGGAGCATATCTGCAAAATCAGGATCCAGGGGAATCAGATCGAGCCAGTAACGGGAAGTAATAAACGCAAGAAAAAACATGAATATAAAAATTGGCATCTTAAGAGAGGCTTCCCGTTTCCATTCTTTAAGCCGGGGAAGCCGGGCAGCCGGCAGTTTCAACACAGCGAAAATGAAACCTAAGCCTGCCATCAGATATAAAACAGAAACAATACTTGTCTGTCCTCCTATCAGGAGCCCGTAGCTGCCAAGAAATGTTTCTGCAGCCAGAGAAAATAATAATAAATTCTTTCTATTAATCAGAATCATGGTTCACCGGAAAGGCTTAAATTAATATTTATATTTACCTGCAAACTTTTCAGTTTATATATTTGAGCATATTTAATGTAATGAAATGAAACTTTTAGAAGGCAAAATAGTAATTGTAACCGGCGCAGCACGCGGAATCGGTGAAGCCATTGCACTCAGGATGGCGGAGCAGGGCGCACATATTGCTTTTAGCTTTCTATCCAGTGAAGAAAAAGCGAGGACCCTCGAAAAAAAATTGCAGTCGTTTGGTGTCAAAGCAAAAGCATATAAGAGTAACGCGGCATCATATGAAGACAGCGAAAAATTTGTAAGTGACGTTTTGGAAGAACACGGAACCGTCGATGTTTGCATAAACAATGCTGGCATATCCAAAGATAGTTTGTTGCTGCGGCTTAATCCCACGCAATGGGATGAAGTCATGGAAATTAATCTGAAAAGTGTTTTCAATATGACCAGGCAGGTAATCCGTCCAATGATGAAAGCTAAAAAAGGATCCATCATCAATATGAGTTCCATCATTGGCATCCGCGGAAACGCAGGCCAGTCAAGCTATGCAGCCTCCAAAGCAGGTATTATTGGATTTACAAAATCAGTTGCTCACGAATTGGGAAGCCGAAATATCCGCTGTAATGCAATTGCACCCGGATTCGTGGAAACAGATATGACGCATTACCTTAAAGATGAAGAGGGAGCCAAATCGTTCCTGGCTAAAATTCCACTTAACCGTTTTGGTAGTGCTGCAGAAATTTCAGATACTGCTTTATTTCTTGCATCCGATCTGAGCAGTTATATCACCGGACAGGTAATCAGCGTCTGCGGAGGTTTGAATATTTAATCATGCGCCCTTCACGGAACTGATTATTCACGATTTTAACCATTAAAGTTTATGAGAAAGCATGGTGGGTGGTATCGTCATTGGCTTACTCAAAATGGTTATTCATGATGAAAATAAATATCTTGTACAATTTGAGGAGATCAGCTGATATATGATCGGTAAACCATTCGTGAATATGCGGGAGCAAGTACTCATTAATAATAACTAATAATTTATGAACTCCATAAATAAATTACTTTTTGAAAACAAAGCCTGGGCAGCCAAAAAAAAAGAAGAAGATCCCGAATATTTTAAAACCCTCGCCAGCATTCAAAGCCCCGAATTTTTATGGATAGGGTGCAGCGACAGTCGTGTACCCGCCAATGAAATCACCGGAACTAAGCCAGGTGAAATTTTTGTTCACCGGAATATCGCCAACATGGTTGTCCATACGGATGTAAACCTGCTCAGCGTGTTGGAATTTGCCGTAGCCCACCTCAAAGTAAAACATGTAATTGTTTGTGGTCACTATGGTTGCGGGGGCATTAGGGCCGCCATGACCAACCACGATTTCAAACAGGTTCTGAATATGTGGCTTAGAAATATCAAAGACGTTTACCGCCTGCACCGCGACGAACTGGAAGCTATTCCAAATCAGGAGAAAAGAGAAGACCGCCTGACTGAACTCAATGTGCAGGAACAGGTACTGCATCTTGCCAAGACTTCCATCATCCAGCGCGCCTGGAAACACCGCCAGGGTCCTGATCTTCACGGGCTGGTATATGGATTGAAAGACGGATTGCTCAATACAATATTTACGATGACATCTGAAAGTTCCCTGGATCAATTATACACCTATAATGATTTGGGAGCGGAATAATACAAGTATGGGAGTATGGGAGTATGGGGGTATGGGAGTGAAATCACTTTAAAAAACTCCTGAACTATTTTACTTATTAATTTGCAAATCGAATCGGTTCACTCCCATACCCCCATACTCCCATACTCCCATACTCCCATACTCCACATACTCCCATACTCCCATACTCCCATACTCCCATACTCCCATACTTTCCTCAGGCTTTTTTAAAAAGAGCGATCGCTTTTTGCGCATGTTCAGTAATAACAAGTTTTCCGCTTATCTGGGCACGTTCAGAAAGGAGTTGATCCCAATGCGCGGTTCCCTGCCATAGTATTTTTTTTATCTCTCTTACTGCCTGTGGATTTGAACGAATCAGATGATTGGCGAGCCTTTGTATGGATTCATCGAGTTCCTGCATGTTCATATGAACTTCTGAATAAAGTCCACGGGTTTTAGCCCATTCAGCAGTACGCCATGATGCGGCATCTATCGTCAGTTGTGAAAAAGCGGAGAGTCCGATTTTACGTTCAAGCGCAGGACCAATCACAAAAGGACCAATCCCGATTTCCAGTTCACTAACTTTAATATCAGCTCCGGTCAGGGCAATCGCATAATCTGCTGCTGCTGCTATACCAACTCCGCCTCCGACACATTTTCCATGTATCCGTGCAATAATAAACTTCGGGCATTTCCGCATACTGTTGATCACATGGGCAAATCCGGTGAAGAAATCCTCGCCTTCCCTGCTGGTCTTTATTTGCAAAAGTTCATTAAAAGAAGCACCTGCACAAAAAGCCCGGTCTCCTGCAGATCGCAAAACCACCACCCTGATCTCATCATCAAGACCTGCACCGTGTATTTGTCTTGCCAGATCTGTCAGAAGACTGTGCGGCAGAGAATTACTTTGCGGGTGAAAGAATTCAATAACCATTGCTGATCCATGTCTTTCCGATCTTACATAGCCCGGAATTTGTTCCTGCATATCTTATAATTTTTTTCTGACCATTGTCAGTATGGTAGCTATCATTACCGACTCACCGGTTTCATCAAATACATCCACATACCATTTCACTATACCTTTCGGAATATCATTTATATCTTTTTGATCCTGGCTGGTTTTTTCCTTGCAGGTAAAACGAACTGCAATTGTAGATCCTGCATATACCGGTTTCAGGAATCGGCATTCATCAATTCCATAATTCAGAAGGACGGGTCCTTTGGCGGCATCCACAAATAATCCGGCCGCGGCACTCAATATGAAATAACCGTGTGCAACGCGTTTTTCAAACATGGTATCCTCAAAAGATTCGTTTTCCATATGTGCATAAAAATGGTCTCCGCTAATTTCTGAGAAGCGGCTGATATCAGCATCCGTTATTGTGCGGTGTTGAGTATGAACACTGTCTCCGATTTGAAGTTCTTCAAAATACTTTTTGAAAGGATGTTTCTCATCGATCTTTTGTGCAGCATGTGCCTGGTAAATGGAAGTTATCGCTGTAATACTATCCGGTGAACCCTGGATAGCCGATCTTTGCATGTAATGTTTTACTCCACGGGTTCCACCCATTTCTTCACCTCCGCCTGCACGACCGGGACCACCATGAACAAGCATGGGAAGTGGTGATCCGTGCCCGGTACTTTCTTTGGCATCCTGACGATTCAGAACAAGTATTCGACCATGATAAGTAGCCGCATTTACTGCATATTCTTTCGCAGTTTGGTCGGATGACGTGACGATCGTACTGCACAGCGAACCTTTTCCTTTTTTTGAGAGCAGGATCGCTTCTTCCAGGTCTTTGTAAGGCATCAAAGTGCTGACAGGTCCGAATGCTTCAATATCATGAGCGCCGCCATTAAACGGATTATCATTTTCTAAAAGAATCGGTCCCATGAATGCACCCTTAAGAATATCCGCATCCACAAGTTCCACGCTATCGAGTGATCCATAAATGATCCTTGATGAGGCAAGTAATTTTTGTACCTGTGTTTTTACTTCCTTGCGTTGATCCTGCCCCGCGAGTGACCCCATTCTGACTTTTTCATTCACCGGATTTCCAATCAGTGTTTGTGCCAGTTCCTTAGAGATGGATTTTTTCATTTCTTCCATACTATTCTCCGGAACAAAAATCCGTCTGATGGCAGTGCATTTTTGTCCGGCTTTTACAGTCATTTCTCTTCGGACTTCTCTAACAAAAATTTCCCACTCGGGCATTCCGGGTTTCACATCTGCACCCAAAACAATGCAGTTCAGTGAGTCCGCTTCCATAGTAAAAGAAACATTTTCTCTTAGTATTGAAGGATTTGATTTCAGTTTGAGGCCGGTTAGACGCTGATCCTGTAAATGTGACTGTATCCTGGGCATTGAGAAGATCCAAAAGATTTCCGGTGCTGCCGCAAATCAATTGCAGAGCACCTTCGGGAAGTATGCCCGATGCATGGATTTCCCTGACAACAGCCTCCGTTAAAAAACTGGTACAGGTAGCTGGTTTTACAATGGCCGGAACACCCGCCAGCAGGTTCACTGCAATTTTTTCAAGCATTCCCCAGACAGGAAAATTGTAGGCATTTATGTGGATGGCGACACCTTCTTTAGGAACCAGGATATGCTGGGCCATGAAACTATGGTTCCTGCTTAGATCCACCGGATCACCATCCGTGCAAAAAGACTGGTCGGGAAATTTTCTTCGTAAGGGATGCATAGGAAAAAAGATTCCCGATACCACCTTCGATGTCAATCCATGAATCAGCACGGGTAGCGCCTGTTTGATAACTTATTGGATAAAATTTTTCGACCCGATGTCTTTTAAATACAGTGCCAGTGCTTTCAACATTCTGCCTCGTTCATGAAAGGTCATCTTTCTCAATGAAGGATTTCCCTGCTCCCTGCCGTATTGAAGTATTTCCTGAAAATCCAGATCGCTTGTCCCTGCCTGGTAAAGAGGTGTACCCGTAACAGCATCTGAAAGTATTTGCAGATCTCCCTGACATTCGACCCATCTTCCTGTTACATAGTTTCCCAGCTTTTTCATTTCTTAAACTTAAAGCCCATATTATTTTAAAACGGTCATCCGCTATCTTGATATGTTCCATCTGACAATTTGTTCAACCGTCGTCGGTTACCATTCATCGATATTTCAAACTGATACTCTTTGAATATTACCAGCCCAGTATCCATGCAAATATCAGTGGAACCACAATGGTCGCATCGCTTTCAACAATGTATTTTGGAGTATGTATATCCAGTTTACCCCATGTAATTTTTTCATTGGGCACTGCACCGGAATATGAACCATAAGAAGTAGTAGAATCTGATATCTGGCAGAAGTAACTCCAGAAGGGAACATCGTGCCATTCGAGATCCTGATACATCATAGGAACAACACAAATTGGAAAATCACCCGCTATACCGCCCCCAATCTGGAAAAATCCAATTCCCTTTCCACCTGAATTTTTTCTGTACCAGTCTGATAAGCCAAACCATATATTCAATGCCACTTTTCATCGTCCCTGCTTTAAGTTCACCTTTTACGATATAGGATGCAAAAATATTGCCCATCGTAGAGTCTTCCCACCCGCCAACTACGATCGGAAGATTTTTCTCTGCAGCTGCAATCATCCAGCTGTCTTTCACATCGATTTCATATCCATCCTGCATTACTTTACTCAGCAAAAGTTTATACATGTATTCATGAGGGAAATATCGTTCACCTTTTGCATCGGCATCCTTCCATAAATGGACGATATGTTTTTGAATTTTCCGGAACGCCTCTTCTTCCGGAATACAGGTATCTGTTACACGATTTAAACCCTGTTCCAGCAATTCCCATTCCTGTTGAGGTGTCAGATCCCTGTAATTAGGTACTCTTTTATAATGTGAATGAGCCACCAGGTTCATGATATCTTCTTCCAGGTTTGCGCCTGTACAGGAAATGATATGCACTTTATCCTGACGGATCATCTCGGCAAGTGAAACTCCCAGTTCCGCTGTGCTCATAGCACCCGCCAGCGTTACCATCATTTTCCCGCCTTCAGTTAAGTGGGTTTCATAACCTTTTGCTGCGTCTATAAGTGCGGCTGCATTAAAATGTCTGTAGTGATGTGCAATATAACTGGAGACTGGTCCTTTATTCATGATTTTATTATGTGGAAGGCGAAATTAATTCATTTGAAGCTTAAAGCCCAAAGCCAAAAGCCTAAAGCAGATTTGATAATTTGTTCATTTGAAAATGCAATTCTCGAGTTTTCAACGATCAACCTTTACCAGGTTTTGGGCTTTAGGCTTTAAGCTTTGGGCTTTAAAAACGTATTTTTATCGAAATGAACTACCTGGCCCATGCATATTTATCTTTCGGAGATCCTGATATTCTGGCGGGTAATATGATCAGTGATTTTGTCAAGGGTAAAAAAAAATTTGACTACCCTGAACGTATACAAATGGGTATTACCCTTCACCGGAAAATAGATGAATATACGGATACCCATCCTGCAACCCGACAGGCGAAGCAATTTCTTAAAACGACAGCGGGTTTATATGCCGGAAGTTTTGTGGATATTATTTATGATCATTTCCTGGCCAATGATTCCTATGAATTTGAAGAAGGTATGCTGGCTATTTTCACCCAAAATACCTATGTTCAGCTGGCGTCTTATGAAGAGTGGCTGCCAGAAAAATTTAAAAAATTCTTTTTTTATATGAGAGAGCAAAACTGGCTTTTGCATTACCAGTCTACTCAGGGAATTTATCAGACAGCTTCCAGGGTCTTTGCCGGCGGGCAAAATATATAGATGATCCGGAACCGGTTTTTGAGGCTTTTATTGAACACTATGAAGAGTTAAAAATGAGCTATGAATTTTTCTTTCCTCATGTAAAAACCTTTGCATTTAACGAACTAATCTACCTTCGCGCCAATTGATAAACTTTCAATATAATTTTGCCTCCCATGAATATTATGAAATCCTGCTTTTGCTGCCTTTGTTTTTTTACTGGTTACGGGCGTCTGCGCTGCACAGACAACATTGCCCCCGCTGGACAAATCACCTATGGATATGTGTTATTATCCGGTAGACTATCCTGTGCTTAAAATTCAGCATAAATCAGATGCACCTTTAATCGCACGCGTTATTTATGGACGACCACAAAAAAACAACCGGAATATTTTCGGTGACCTGGTCCCTTACGACATGATATGGAGAATGGGCGCGAATGAAGCCACGGAAATTGAATTTTTCCGCGATGTAAAAATCGACGGTAAATAAACTGGCCAAAGGAAGGTATACACTGTATGCGATCCCGTCGACTGATAAATGGACACTTGTGCTGAACCGTGAAACGGATACGTGGGGTGCTTTTGCATACGATGCAAAAAAAGATGTACTTCGCACCGACGTTAAAGTAATTACAAGGCCCGATGTCATTGAAGTATTTACCATTTGTTTTGAAGGAAAGGAAAAAAATAAAACTGACCTGATGATCGGATGGGACAATAAAGAAGTACAATTACCTGTCAGCTGGTAACTCCGGCTGACAATTCGAAAACTAATATTTATGAAATTTGCAACTCGCGTGATTCATGCAGGTATGGAACCCGATCCCGGCTACGGGCGCGATTATTCCTCCTATATACCAGACATCCACATTTGTTCAGGCGGCGCCTGGCAACAATAAGGGATTTGAATATGCCCGCTCACAAAATCCGACAAGAAAAGCGCTGGAAATTGCACTGGCTTCCATTGAAAACGCACGCTTCGCTCTTTCTTTCAGCAGCGGCGTGGCGGCTTCTGACGCCGTGATCCGTCTCCTGCTTCCTGGTGATGAAGTAATAGCAGCGAATGATATGTATGGAGGAACTTTTCGCCTTTTCAGCAAAATATTTGAAAAAACAGGTATTCATTTTCACTATGTGAATATGCAGAATCCGGAAAATATCCGTCCCTTCATAAATGAAAAAACAAAACTTATCTGGACGGAAACGCCCACCAATCCGCTGATGAATATCGTGGATCTGGCTGCTGTTGCTTCCATCGCCAAGGAAAAAAAACTCCTTCTTTGCGTCGACAATACTTTTGCATCCCCTTACCTCCAAAATCCGCTCGATCTGGGTGCTGATATTGTAATTCATTCTGCAACAAAATATCTGGGAGGACACAGCGATGTGATACACGGATGTCTTAATGATGAATGATCCTTCTTTACGTGAACAATTATATTTCATACAGAAATCCTGTGGCGCAGTTCCTGGCCCGCAGGACTGTTTCCTGGTATTAAGAGGAATAAAAACGCTGGAACTGCGTATGCAAAGACATTGTGAAAACGGAGAAAAAATCGCACACTGGATTCGCAAAAATCCGAAGGTGGAAAAAGTCTACTGGTGTGGTTTTGAAGACCATCCGGGTTACGCCATTGCCAGTAAACAAATGCGCGGATTCGGCGGCATGCTCAGCTTCGAATTAAAAAATAATTCGGAAGAAGAAACCAAAAGGGTATTATCAGCCACTCGCTTATTTTCACTTGCTGAAAGTCTGGGTGGCGTTGAATCGCTGATCAGTCAGCCGGCTACATGACACATGCTTCTATTCCCAAAGAAGAACGGATAAAAAACGGATCTGCAGTGATTGCCTGATCAGACTTAGTGTTGGTATTGAGGACCCGGATGATCTGATAGAAGACCTGGATCAGGCAATTGGTTAAAAAATATGAAAGCATTCCCGGACAAAAAGGAACTGCAGGATTTTCTTGAAAAGAAAGTACTTCAATACAACGATCCTTCCTTTATTGCAATGGATCCCGTTTCAGTTCCTCATCGTTTCAGCAGGAAGCAGGATATAGAAATCGCAGGACTTTTTGCATCTGTTTTTGCATGGGGCAACCGGACCACCATCATTCAAAAATCAAATGAGTTGATGGGCGCAATGGATGAAGAACCGTTTGATTTCATCAAAAATCATTGCGCCTCTGATTTGAAACGCCTCATGGGATTCAAACACCGAACATTCAACGAACGGATCTTTTATATTTCATACATTTTTTACAGGAACATTACAGGAACTCAGACTCCCTGGAAACTGCTTTTTTGCCTGATCCTGATAATAAAAAAAAGATTTCGGGAGATCGTGAATATGTAAAGATGGCTTTGTCTGTTTTTTACAATAGATTTTTCTCACTTGAGGATGCACCCCGCAGAACCCGGAAACACATCGCAAGTCCTGAAAAAAATTCAGCCTGCAAAAGGCTCAATATGTACCTGCGCTGGATGGTACGAAAAGATAACAGGGGAGTAGATTTTGGCCTCTGGAAAAAAATATCTGCAGCAGATCTGATTTGTCCGGTCGATCTGCATGTATCCCGCGTTGCCAGAGGTTTTGGTCTGATTAAAAGGAAGCACACAGACTGGGAAACTGCAATGGAACTCACGCTGGCGTTGAGGGAAATGGATAAAACCGATCCTGTGAAATATGATTTTGCTTTATTCGGACTCGGTGTGATGGAAAAATATTAATACATCAGTTCCCGCACTTTTTCCTTGTCTTCCTTTTCTTTTTTGAGGTCGAACATGGTGCCAAAAACACGGTCCCAGAATGTAGTACTTACACCAAATCCTTTATGATCATCCTTGTAATGGTGAAGATGATGGTTTCTCCAGAGAGGTTTCATCCATTTAAATGGAGGGTTCCATGCATGAATTGCATAGTGCATACTTCCATATAACAGATAGCCCAGTATGAATCCGGAAAAAAATGCGAATGCATATTCTTTCATGGCCAGGTACATAATCCCAAAAATGGTTGAAGCAATAATAATGCTGGGTACCGGTGGCATAAAAAGGCGTTCCTTGTCCCTGGGGAAATGATGGTGGTTACCATGCATTACATAAATGAACTTTTGGGCTGTTTCGCTTTCAGCTACAGCGTGAAAAGCAAAACGATGCATCAGGTATTCGAAGAAAGTCCAAAAAAATCCCCCGGCTGCAAAAGTGAATAATATAGCAACATAACTGAAATCAAGCTGGAAATGACTGAGATATATAAAATAAATGATAACGGGCAGATAGATCCCCCAGATTACCAATGGATGGGTTTTAGTCAGCATTTCCATATAGCTGTTACGAAAAAGCTGTGCTTGTCCCTTATTGTGAATCTTTTCAAACTTCATTTTCCTGGGATTTATCCGGCAAAAATAGGTCAAAACACGTTAAAAACCAGCCCTTATTCCGATGACTGTTGACAGTTGACCGTTGGCTGGTTTTCTCTTATGATTTATTGTTATTTGATCAGCGCCACACGATACATGGACCATGATCCACCATAAGTTTTAGGCTTTAGGCTTTAAGCTTTAGGCTTAACATGTACATTTGCGGGAATTTAGAAACCAGACCTCATGTCTCATCACTCTCTATCTGAACAGGAACTCATCCGCCGGGAAAAGCTGAAATCTCTGGAGGAAATGGGCATTGACGCCTACCCCGCCGCTGCTTTTCCGGTAAATACTCATGCTGCTTTTATAAAATCCAATTATACGGAAGAAAAAAAAGCTGATTTTGAATCCGTATGTCTGGCAGGGCGCATCATGAGTATTCGGGATATGGGAAAAGCGTCTTTTGCAGTAATTCAGGACAGCAGTGGCCGGATCCAATTATATATCAAAAGGGATGATATCGCACCGGGAGATGACAAAGCAAACTATGATAAATTGTGGAAACACCTGATTGACCTGGGCGATATTATCGGTGTGAAAGGCTATCGTTTTCATTACCAAAACTGGTGAGATATCTGTACATGTTAAGGAATTGACCCTTTTATCAAAAGCCCTGCGGCCTATCCCAATCGTCAAAGAAAAGGAAGGGGAAACCTTTGATGCTGTTACTGACCCGGAGTTCCGTTATCGTCAACGATATGCAGACCTGATCGTAAATCCGCAGGTGAAGGAGATTTTTATAAAGAGGACAAAAATGATCAACAGTATGCGTGATTTCCTGAATGGAAAAGGTGCGCTCGAAGTTGATACGCCCGTATTGCAAACCATACCCGGTGGGGCGGCAGCCAGGCCTTTTATCACTCACCATAACGCCCTGGATATCCCCTTTTATTTAAGAGTTGCAAATGAATTATATCTGAAAAGGCTGATCGTCGGAGGATTCGACTGGGTATATGAATTCAGCAGAAATTTCAGGAATGAGGGTATGGACCGGACGCATAATCCTGAATTTACCATACTTGAATTTTATGTTGCTTACAAGGATTATTTCTGGATGATGGAGACGACAGAGTCTATGTTGGAAACGGTTGCAATGGCTGTCAACGGAACAACGATCGTGTTGGCTGGTGATAAGGAATTGGATTTCAAAGCGCCTTATAAAAGAATTAGCATTTACGATGCAATCAGGGAGGCCACCGGATCTGATGTATCGGCAATGAATGAAGAAGGGCTTAGAGATTTATGCAGGCAACTTCATATTCCGGCTGATAACACTATGGGCAAAGGAAAACTTATTGATGCATTATTTGGAGCCACTAGTGAACACCGTCTATATACAACCAACATTTATCATAGATTATCCGGTAGAGATGAGCCCTCTTACCAAAAAGCATCGATCTAAAAACGGACTGGTGGAAAGATTTGAACTAATCATCAATGGCAAGGAGATCGCTAATGCCTATTCTGAATTGAATGATCCACTGGATCAACGTGAGAGATTTGAAGAACAGGTAAAACTCATGGAGAGAGGTGACGAAGAGGCCATGTTCATTGACAACGATTTTCTGCGGGCTCTGGAATACGGAATGCCACCAACAGCCGGTATTGGGATCGGCATTGACAGGCTGACGATGCTGCTTACAAGTCAGCCTTCCATTCAGGACGTTTTGCTGTTTCCTCAAATGAGACCGGAGGAAAGCTTAAAGCCCAAGGCGCAAAGCTGAAGACTAAGGCAAAGCGTAAGGTTAAAACCCTAAAGGCCAAAACTGCAAGTCAAAAAACGCTAAGGGTAAATACTTATTTGCCTTATGCCATGATTATTCAATGGTTTTTTACTAAATATAATTTTGAGTAACTTACTGTCAATCAATGAAAAGCCTTTCGCTTTAAGCTTTAAGCCTTGAGTCCGAATCGTATTTTTACCAGTTTTTGCAGTATAAGCTGAGAATAGGAGATCGAGCGCAATCCCGCTTGATACGGCCTATGCGATTTGTATGTTTACATCGTCAAAGTGATAGAGGCACGATTAAATGGTAAATATCCAATTCCTTCGAAAAGCTAACTATGAAACCGACCAGACCATTTAAAAGAGCCCGATCACAGACAGTTAAAATCCAAATTCCACGAGAAGACCAAATCCGATGAAGTGTTAAAATTTGTACCCTATTGATGACCAACTTGGTAACGGTTAGGTTAAGTACAAACACATTCGAGGCCCTGGAGTATTCCAGGGCTTTTTAATTCCCAGGACCTTACTATAAAGATGACTGATAACCATTGTAGCTTTAAACGTTGGGCTTTAAGCTTTGGGCTTAATTTTTGGGCATTCCATTCTCAGGGAAAGCAAAAGGGCCCGTGATCTGGAAGATAGTATACCCGCTGAAATCCTGGGGTGCCTCGAGTCCGGTACCATATAAAATGGTTCCGCCGGCTTTATGGATCTGAACCGGCTTATCTGTATAAAATTTCTCTGCTTTCTGATCCCACCAAAGTTCCTTGCAATAAAGCGTGTCCCCTTTCAGGATATTCATAACCACAACGCTATCCCTCAGGTAAACTTTGCCATCCTGCTCGCGCCATTTCCCATAATGCGCATTCATGACACTTTCAATTATGAGAGAATCATTGTAAAAATCAACATGCAGGGTATTTGGAAATTCAACATAAGGTGAATCCATTTCATTCCTTCGCATATATGGGGCAGTTAGTTTGGCCTTTACCTTGGAGCTTTCACTCAGGTAAGCAGTTATTTGTTTTCCTTCATCCACGCTGATTTGTTTCTGGCGGAAATTGGGAAGTGTCTGCATATTATTTTCGCAGGCAGAAAACAATAAACACACAAAAAAATATAACACGCATACCTTGTATTTCCGGAAAGATTTCAAATTGAAAAATTGTATTCACTGATTACGTAGAGTCCTTTAAATATAAGATCCGGGTCCTCTGTAATCTTTTTCCTCAAAAAGGGTTTGAAATAATTTACATCCCCGCCTGTGATTAAAACGTTCAGGTTTTCATAGCGGTCTTCATACGCTTCAATGACCCCATCAATTTCTTTCGCTATCCCAAATTGTACACCTGACTGTATATTGGTTTTCGTGTCATATCCGCATAAAGGAAAATTCCAGTGGGGCTTAACCAATGGGAGTTTAGCTGTATAAAATTCAAGAGACTTGAATCGCATTTCAAGGCCCGGCGAAATGCTACCTCCTATGAATTGATGATATCGGTTTATATAATTATAAGTTATAGCTGAGCCCAGACCAATGACAAGGTTATTTTTGTCGGGAAAATAATGGGCAGCTGCCACAACAAGAGCCAGCCTGTCCGCGCCTATCGATTCCGGTTTACCCACCGGTGTCGTTATTGGTACCCGGGAACGATGGTCCAGTTTCTGAAAACTGGTTTTACTTTCTAATAATTCTTCCACTTCTGGAGGATGATTGACTACGGAAGAAAGAATACTTCGATCGGGCCTGAATGTTAGTATGATATTTTTCAAGTCTTCAAACCCGTCATTAAGAAACACTCCGTTATGCCGGATTTCCCCTTCGGAAAAAACAGCCCACTTCAACCTGGTATTCCCAAAATCTAAACAGAGGGTAGTGGGCATGATGTTCAATCTATTCGGTTGTCGATAGCTATCTTATTCAAATCTAAAAGAAGATAAATTTTTAAAATGACCATTCAGAATAATCCTTTCTTTTAAAACTTCCATCTCTGCTACAACCGGCAATACTTTTCCCAAATGTCTCTTTAAGTATTCCTGTCTTTGTTCTTCCCGGAATAATCCCAGTAACTCATATTCTTCTTCAATCGATAATCCTGCGTGATGAGCCAGGTCATACGCGCTTAGTTCTTCATCCGGTTTATGAAAGTCCTTGCTGATATTCAGGATTCTGTGAAGCTCACGTATCGCCTTAACAACTACCTGCATCAGGTCTTTTCTGGGATACACTTCAGAATTTTCAGGATAGTTCACAATGGCGCCGCTAAAAAGTTTATCAGGAATTTTTTTAATAATCTCAAGGATACGAAAAACATCAGTCCCTTTCGTAATAATATCCATCTCACCGTTTTCATACTCCTTTACAATTTCCACGATGGTGACAAGAGTTCCGAACTCAGCCACATGGCCATTTATTATTGCAGGAACCCCAAAAGGCTTACTACTACTAAAACATTCCTTAACTAATTCTTTATACCGGGGTTCAAAAATATGCAGGTTGAGCGTTTCCCCCGGATAAAGAACCACATTTAACGGAAATATAGGAATGAAATTTGTCATCGGTACAAAAAGAACCTGCAATTTAAATATATAATACTAATAATATCCAGGCTCTGACCAACCATTTTTAGTCATTACCCGTTCTCACTCTTGATGGAATCATATTATTTATCTTTTCTTTGCGAATAGCAATCTTTCGTCGGGATGTAACAGAATTTATAACATTATGAAAATATCCGGTTTTACTATTGTACGGAACGCTGTATTATATGATTATCCCATCGTTGAGGCAATCACATCTATATTACCCGTAGTGGACGAGATGATTGTATTAGTTGGCAAAAGTGAGGATAATACAGAAGAATTAATTCGTTCTATTCAATCGGATAAACTCAAAATTCACCACTCCGTCTGGGATGAAAATCTGAAAAAAGGCGGAGTAGTACTGGCGGTCGAAACGGATAAAGCATTTCAACTTATATCTCCGGATAGTGACTGGGCCTTTTATATTCAGGCAGATGAAATAATTCATGAAAAATATCATGAAACCATTCGCAAAACCTGCTTATTATATAAAGATGACAAACGTGTGGAAGGTTTACTTTTTAATTACCTGCATTTCTACGGCACGTATGATTATGTGGCAGACAGTCGCAAATGGTATCATAAAGAAGTGCGTATTATAAGGAATGACAAAGGTATTCATGCATACAGAGATGCACAGGGATTCCGGCGCGGATTAAAAAAAATAAATGTTAAACCGGTGGATGCAATGGTTTATCATTATGGTTGGGTAAAAAACCCACGAAAAATGAAAGAGAAACTGAAAAAAATTCAGGAACTATGGGTAGATACTATCGACGATCCCACGAATATTGAAAGGAGGACAGGTGAATTATTTGACTTTAATAATTTCGATTCCCTGATGCATTTTAAAAGTGAACATCCTGCAGTGATGCAGAAACGAATTGAAGAAAAAAATTGGAATATCAACCTTGATATTTCGAAAAAAAAATTCTCTTTTAAAGAAAGGCTTTTATATTGGATTGAAAAGAAAACGGGGAGGAGGCTATTTGAATTCAGGAACTATAAAATTATCTGACCACATAATAATCTGCGACCTCATCGAAATTAATTCAATATTTCCCCATTGGCACCGGGTTTCACTTCAATGGTCTGACAAGGAAAGAAAGGTTACTGCCTTTATGCAGGTACCGGTTAAATAGTTTTGAAAAAATAGAGTGCCTGGAAACCGGATCTCTACGGCTATAACTGAAATAATCCAGCACTTCATAGCGATTATCTTTCAATAATCTAAACATGCTTTTCACATTTGGTTCATATAAGTGGTCAGGTACCCTGGTAGGATCTTTCCAGGCAGAGGAAAATTGCTTTTTTAACCCTGTCTTGTAAAAAAAATGCTGAAACCTGAAACTCATTGAAAATTTATTGGGAACATTTATTACCAATACACCACCGTCTTCTAGCATCGTTCGCGCTTTTTTTAGCCATTCAACAGGATTCGGAATGTGTTCAATAACATGACTCATATGAATCAAAGAAAACTTCTCTTCATAGGTAAATTCATTGAACTGTTTGAGGTAAACAGTTACACCTGCGTTTTTCATAGCGAAACTGGCCATTTCAGCGGACACATCCAAACCAACCGCTTTCTTGTAAAAAGGTTTCGCGGCAAACAGAAAAGTTCCCATTGCGCTGCCAATATCCAGCACATTGCTACGAATGCTGTCATACTTCAGCAAATTTTCCACTTCTTCTTTAAACATGTTTACTGAAGAGTGAAGAATCTCAGTATTATCTTCCAATTTTATATTTTCGCTGAACTGATAGTAAGAAGCATATGCAGAGTCGATAAATTCCTGATCATACTTTGGCCGGGGTGACTGGTATACCAGTGTGCAATTACGGCACAAAACGTAAGTGTATTGTAATTCACTCCCAAATCTTTCGTAAATTGAATATTCAGCAGACCCGCAAAAAGGACATGGGACTTTTTCCCAATTTTTTGGACTGTATCTGTTTTGTGATGGCATGAAAAATTCAAAAATACGCCGCAGAATGCAGCGAAAAAATTAAAATTGATCGTTTAAATACTGATCTATCGATTCCAAATATGCTGCTTAACTTCCTTAAGGAAATACAGAAAGGTAATATTAAATCTTTGGCCCGATGCATTTCATTAATAGAAAATCAGGCACCAGGGTCAGATGAGTTATTAAGAAATTTACCTTTCTCTAATACACCCGTCATAGGGATCACAGGACCTCCGGGGGTTGGTAAAAGCACCCTGGTAAATACACTCATAGAGGAACTTATAAAACAGCAAAAAAAAACAGCCGTTCTTTGTATAGATCCTTCTTCTCCTTTTCATCATGGAGCTTTTCTGGGCGACAGGGTGAGGATGAATCAATGGGCCGATAATCCCTCCGTATATATTCGATCATTGTCATCAAGAGGTTCACTGGGTGGACTACATCCGAGAATTTTTGAAATTACTGATCTTCTTAAGGTAGCACCTTACGATTATATCCTGATCGAAACAGTTGGTGTGGGACAAAGTGAACTGGAAATCGCTAGCATTGCTGACTTTACTGTCATGATTTTAATGGCTGGATTCGGAGACGAGATTCAGGCCCTGAAGTCAGGGGTATTGGAGGTTGCAGATCTTTTTGTAGTAAATAAGGCAGATAATCCCGGAACAAAGCAATTCATTAAGAATTTGCAGTCGGCACTTCATCTGGGACCAAAACGTGTTGACATCATTGAAACGATTGCCACAGAAGGCAAAGGTGTAGACAGGCTCTTAAAGTCTATTGAAAAGCGGGGGAGACCGACTGATAAACAGAAGTATCTTATTCTTGCAGAAAAAGCTTATCGTTTGATATTAGCAGATCAAATGAAGGAAATTAATAAGTCTGAACTGCTGGATAAAATAAAGACAGAACTGCGATCTGAAAATTTTAATATTTACGATTTCGCTTTTGAATATTTGTCCAAACGAAAATAAATCTATTGGAAATTACGATTCTGTTTCCACCAGCGGTAACCCAGAATTCCTCCAATGGCAAGTGGTGTGAAAGCAAGGTAAATAATCCCGGCATTAAATGCTTTTCCAGGCCTTTCCCCCATTTGTTGAACCGTTCGGGTACAAATCGAGCATTGAGCCTGGCTTGCGAGGAAACTCAGACAGAAGAGAACGATAAACGTAATAACTAAAAAACCAAGTTTTCTTTTCATAACCCCTGATTTAATGCAAAGCTACGCTTTGTATGCCTAAAGCTGAACGCCTGAAGCCTAAAACTAATCTCAGAATTTGAAAATTAATATTAATCCGATCTTAATATAAATGAATAAAAAAAGCACCAGAAGGTGCCTTAAAATATTATTTTACTTAAGTTCCAGCATTCTTCAGCTTTCGGCTTCAGGCTTTTAACTTACTTCCTCAGTCTTCAGCATTTTCTGGTATTTCTTGCGCGTATCCTCATCCAAAATGGTTTTGCGAAGCCGGATATTTTTCGGAGTTACCTCGATACATTCGTCCTGTTGAATATATTCCATACATTCTTCAAGAGTCATCTGGATCTTTGGAATAATACGAACTGAATCGTCGCTGCCGCTGGCACGCATATTTGTCAACTGCTTTCCTTCTGTTGCGTTTACGATCAGGTCTCCCGGTTTAATATGTTCCGCGATAATCTGACCCACATAGACTTCTTCTCCCGGATCCACAAAAAACGAACCGCGATCCTGCAATTTATCAATTGAATATCCAGTTGTGGCTGCCTGATTTTTTGCAATGAGCACACCATTGCTTCTGCCGGGTATTGGACCTTTCCAGGGTTTGTAGTCAAGAAACCGATGTGCCATAACTGCTTCGCCGGCGGTATTTGTAAGCATACTCGAACGCAGACCTATCAAACCGCGGGAAGGAATTTCAAACTCCAGGTGTTGCATATCCCCTTTGGTTTCCATGACGTGCAATTCGCCTTTACGCCTTGTTACCATATCGATCACTCTGCCGCTAAATTCATCTGGCACATCTACCACGAGTACTTCAAAAGGCTCTGATTTCTTTCCATTAATTTCCTTTACAATAACCTGTGGCTGACCTACCGTCATTTCATATCCTTCTCTTCTCATGGTTTCAATCAGAATACCCAAATGGAGAATACCGCGACCAAATACAAGAAAACTATCTGCACTACCAGTATCTTCTACGCGAAGGGCCAGGTTTTTTTCGGTCTCTTTCATAAGTCTGTCACGCAAATGGCGGGATGTTACATACTTTCCATCCTTTCCGAAGAAAGGAGAATTGTTAATGGAAAACATCATACTCATCGTAGGTTCATCCACACTGATAACAGGTAAGGCTTCCGGATTATCGATATCACAAATTGTATCACCAATATTAAAATCATCCAATCCGACAACCGCACATATGTCGCCGCAAAGCACTTCTGTTGCTTTCTTTTTACCCAGGGATTCAAAAACATAAAGTTCTTTTACCTTCGATTTTTTGATTGTTCCATCCGCTTGCATCAATACAATATTCTGGCCCTCTTTGATGGATCCGCGAGCCACTTTACCGACCGCAATTCTTCCCAGAAATGAAGAATAATCCAGGGAAGTGATTTGCATTTGCAGTGGTCCTTCATTTTTAACAGGGGCAGGAACATATTTGATAATACCATCCAGTAAAGGAATGATATCAGTACCCGGAGTCAGTGAATCGTTGAACCAGCCATTTTTGCCCGAACCATAGAAGGTTGGGAAATCAAGCTGCGCTTCAGTTGCATCGAGATTGAAAAATAATTCAAATATGGCTTCGTGTACTTCTTCCGGACGACAATTAGGCTTGTCAACCTTATTAATAATAACTATGGGTCGAAGATTCAGGTGCAGTGCCTTCTGTAAAACAAAACGGGTTTGAGGCATGGGACCTTCAAATGCGTCAACGAGTAATAATACACCGTCAGCCATTTTGAGTACTCTTTCCACTTCGCCACCGAAGTCAGCGTGACCCGGAGTATCGATGACATTTATTTTTACGCCGTTATATACTACCGCAGCATTCTTACTGAAAATGGTTATACCTCTTTCTTTTTCAAGATCATTGCTATCCATGATCAGCTCACCTGTTTCCTGGTTGTCACGGAAAACTTTTGTGGCATGTAATATCTTATCAACCAGCGTAGTTTTTCCGTGGTCTACATGTGCAATGATCGCGATGTTCCTGATCTCCATAATATTCTTACTTTAAGCCGACGGCACAATGCCCTGTTTTTGGACGCGCAAAGGTATGCTATTTTATCGGTATAACGAAGTGATGCGCTCCGCAGTATGGAACGTCGACGGGAATTTATAAACCTTGTGGCTTCAAATGCTGATCAGACCCTGACATAAATCTTCTTTTTATCCAGGTACAAGCCTATCAGCCAACAGAAAAGCATCCAGGATATGGCGAATAGCAAGGAACCCAGATAAAGTCCTGCATGACGGTAAATATGCTGATAAAGCCAGCTATAAAAACTCACACCCTGTCCGGCCTGAATGATATACAAAATTGTAACGCCAATTTCTGACAGGAGATAAATAAAAAGCGGGTTCTTACCAAAAACAGTAAAAAAATTAGTCCATTTTGTTCTTCCAAGAAAGTCGACCACATAAATAATAGACGCAAGAATCACACAGTCAAGCCCAACAGTGTAGACCACGAAAGAGCTTGTCCATAATTTTTTGTTAATAGGAAATGAAAGATCCCAGAAATAGCCAATCACGATCAGAGCGAATCCAACAAGCAGGAGTTTGGCAAGACCTTCATAACTTTTTCCCTTCTCCTGTATAAACTTCCCGACAAAATAACCAAATGTCACATTGACTACCGATGGCAGTGTAGATAAGAAACCCTCCGGATCAAATGCAACTCCTTCTCCATGGTACATATGATTAGGGCCCATCAGCCACATATCAATCTTATAACCCAGGTTACCAGTCATGGACAGAGGATCGGGCGAATCGCCACCTATCATCATGAATGCCCAATACAACAGGAGGATCGAAATGGATATGCTGATAACTGTTCCAGGCTTGAAATAATAAATTAAAAGTGACGCTATACAATAAGCCAGAGCAATCCGTTGAAGAACGCCCAGGATGCGTGTGTGGGAAAATGGGGCAAATATAATATGATTTGCGTTATCCATGGTAACAAAAGGGAACCAATACAATAAAAATCCGCATAGGAAAATGATAAGGGTTCGTTTGAATATTTTCCCCAGTACCTCAGACTGACTTGAAGTATTCCATTTTTTACTGACAAAACTCATCGCGTTTCCAACGGCGAAAAGAAATGAAGGGAATACCAGGTCGGTTGGCGTGAATCCGTTCCAGCTCGCGTGTTCAAGAGGAGAATAGGTAAACCTGCTTCCGGATGTATTTACAATGATCATAAAACAGATCGTCATACCTCTGAATACATCCAGGGCCAGAAATCTTTGTTTTGGGGCAATCGTCATGGTTGAAATTTTAAGTATCTCTTGTGGGAGTCCAAGTTCGGAAACTAAAACCATTGGATAAAGAAAGAAAGCGAATTCTTTTATGAAATTCTTCTTTTAACTGAACTTGCGTGCATGTACCGCAAAATTATTTACCTGATCAATCCCATCTCCGGCACTAAAAAAAAGGCGCAGGTGAAGGATCTGATTGTTCGTAAAACCCGGGCTGAAGGAATTGATTTTGAAATTCTTCCTTCAAAAGCAGACGGGAGTTATGAAAATCTTAAGCAGATAATCATGAAAGACGGCATTACAGATGTAGTGATTTGCAGGAGGTGATGGTACGGTAAATGCTGTGGTGAATGCTTTGCTGGGAGTAACCGGTAAATTTTGGCATCCTTCCGATGGGTTCCGGTAACGGTCTTGCTCTATGCAGCAAAAATTCCCAGACAAACCGGACGCGCTCTCGATTTGATTTTCAGGGGAGAAGCCAAATTCGATAGATTCATTTTATATCAATGAAAAATTTTCCTGTATGCTCTGCGGAATCGGATTCGACGCCGCAGGTAGCCCATGAATTTGCAAAACAGAAAACGAGGGGGTTGCAGACTTATATTCGGATTTCAACCGTCCAGTTTTTTAAATCCAAACCCTATCCTTTCGAGATAAAACTTGAAAGACAGAATTATTAAAACAGATGCTTTTTTTATTAGCATAGCCAATAGCAATCAGTTTGGGAATAATTTCACCATTGCACCAAAAGCCAGTATGTCTGACGGTTTACTTGATATTGTGATCGTTAAAAAAATGAATAAGATCAGCCTGCCCGTTATCTGTCTTGTTACAGGTATCCGGTAATAACAGACCCATACCTATGTTGGACTATGGCGACAAAAAAAATATCATTTACCTGCAAACAGATAAGATAAGCATCCGTAACCCGGGTAATGCACCGCTGCATATCGACGGTGACCCGACAGAAACCAGCCCGGAATTTAAAATCAGGATTATTAAGAATTGTTTCAAACTGATACAACCTCGCAAAGCTTAAAGCCTAAAGCTTAAAGCCTAAAACTTTCGTTTTAGATCCCCGAAATATTTTATGATAAGTAATAGACGTTAAACTAGTTTTAGGCTTTAAGCTTTAGGCTTTAGGCTTTAGGCTTTTCTACGGATTCAGCAATTCATCCACACTCTTAAAAATCTGCTGGTTAAGAGAACTGTTTACTGCATTGGCAATATCTATTTTTTCTTTTCGGCTCAGGTGAAAATTCAGGGCTGCACCTTCATTTGCCAATTTCGGTTCATATTGAAAAGTCATTTTGTAAAAATCATTCCCCATATATCCTTCCATTACACTCAGGAGATCGTTTTGATTATATTCCTGCATTTTATACCAGTTATATTGAAGTAATAAGAGTGGCTTCGTAATGATTTCGGTGATGTCAGTTGATTCAAATGGATATTCCCAGCCACCGGTTTTCCTGTCGCGAATCTGAATGAGCAGAACACCCCTGGTATTTTTAATTATCCAGTCGCGAAAAACGTCTACGAATCGAATACCCACCTGTTCACCAAAATTATCACGGAATCCTGCATCCATGACATCGATCACAGGTTCCGAAGGCAACCAAACATTCGGCAAAACATAGGGAAACGTTGCATTCATTCGCAGTGCGGTTAACATGCGAACATTCATCGGATCCTGTTTGTAAAAAAAACTTCCGAAATCTACAGCATCCGGATCGATGGTTTTAATCCGGTTACTGTCGAAAACGGGCCGCATTAAAAAACTTATGGGCTGGGTGCTGATAAGCATGGTGCGGCTATCCCGCGTGATGACAGAACTGAATAACATGAGCGGAATCCTTGCCGCGGCTTCATCAGGTGCGAGATCCCGAAGCTGCCTGTCCAGCACTCCTCCTGTATTTTTATTTAGTTTCTGCTCAAATGCATATCCCCGGTCCTTGATGTATTCGTAATTACCCACATAAAATTTTTGTGCAGGTGAAAACAGATCCCGGGCTACAAAGGAAGAAAAAAGTGGATTGAGCAGATCGCCGGAAATGGCATCTGTATATTTTCTATCATCAGGATTGATGGTGGAATCTTTATACTCCCTCATCCGCGAAAGTTCACGGAAATACGCAGCACCAAACATCCCACCCGAAGCCCCGGTGATCATAAAGGTTTTATCCATCAGATGGCCGTCATTCAGCTTATCCAGTTTCTGAAGGATATTCATGGTAAATGCGGCGCTGCGGCTTCCGCCCCCACTGGTATTGATAATTAATAAAAGCGGCTTTGCTTCCTTTTGCTTTTTCTTCCAATTGTTCAGTATCTCAATCATACGAGCCTTATCTGTCTCCACTTTTTTTGTAGAACACATATCGAGTAAATGCTCCCTGTCATACGCTGGTCGCTCAGTTTTGTTTGTATAATTCAATCCATATGCTTTGTTGGTCGGATCAATCACTTCATATCGATATAGGATATTCAATACAATAAAAAGCAGCACCAGAAATGGAATGCTCCAGCTTTCGAGGAAGTATGAAAATGCACCTGATACCGCGAGCAGGATCGAGAAAAACAAAAATATACTGGCAGCAGCGGGCAAGCTGAAAAGCGGGTTCATCCATAAAAAAACCAACAACGACTAAAAAAAGAAATGCAATAAAAATGGAAAGAATGGCAGCAAAGTGATGGCGGCTGAAAATCCTTTCAATAAATTCCTTACTGTAATGAGAAACATCACGCACCTGTTTAATAGAAAAAGGTCCGTTCATATACCAGTTTACATGGATCAGTCGGCTATTATTCAGCTGAACATCTTTCGATTTGAATTGCGATTTGAAAAGTTTTGGATTTGCAATCAACGGAGTCATTTGCCTCTTGATTGTGCGATCTGCTTCAAAAAAATATAAAAGGGAAAGTCCGATGACCAAAAAAAACCCTGTAAGAAACCCGGCGATCAGCCATGCAATTTCACTATTGGTCATTAACTCTTTGGTACTGTCGAAATCTATGGCTTCAAAAAAATAAAATACAAGCAGTATCCCTGGCAGAATAAAATTATTTGTGCAGTATTTCAGAAAGGGACGTGTGGTAGTTGCCAGAAACCTGAAATGACGGCTGTACAGAATAAACGTAGTTACGTTCCAGCACATGATAAAGGCCCCAGCTGCCGCGCCCACGATAGCACCACTCAGTGCATTTACATTATCCAGGTATTCGGGTGCCAGAAATAAGGCATCGGCACCAAATGAATGCATGAAGCCCCCATGAATAGTGGAAAAAAGGATTCCCCAAAAAAGCAGGAGCAGCTGATATTTTTTCAGATAAAGTAGTATCAGCTGAATTGGAAAAGAATAATAAACTGCTTTCAGGTATCGTATCATTCCACCAGAATATAAATAAAGGTTAATTGAATAGCAAAATCGGCTTCATTCCGCAACCATACCCTAACGGAAAGACCCGACTAAAATTACTTCATTGCAGGTCTTAAAACATATATCGCATAAATCAGACTGAAGAGGAGCATCATACCGGTCAACTGATGTAAAAGGGCTAACCAGTCAAAAGCAACCCAATGATTAGCCACGATGCCGGTACTCGTAATTAAGACCAGGATACCAAGCAGGATCTGTACTATTACGAGAGTTAGAGGCATAAGCAGACGCATCCGCTGACTGCGTATGATTCCGGATCTAAAAAGCTGGAGTGTCCAGATGCTTATTCCCAGAAAAATGAGATAAGCCAGGTTTCTATGAATAAAATGAATTGTAATCTTATTACCTAGAAAATTGAGCATGAATGGTTTTTGCCGAAAGAGACTACCGGGAATCCAGTCTCCATTGATTTCAGGCCATGTGGGTGCAACGGCTGCTGCTTTATTACCCGCCATAAGGGCTCCAAACAATAATTGAACAAAAACCAAAAATAACAGACCAATCGTAAAGATCCATATCCTGCGTGGGTTCCTGAAACGGGTGACAGGAAATAAAAGTTTAAGAGAAAACCAAAATGCATAAGAAATCAAGCCGATCGCAAAAATAAAATGCAGGGCCAGCTTAGTTGGCTCCACATAAATCGCATCCCCGCTCAAACCACTGGCCACCATGATCCATCCGATAATGGCCTGCAACATACCCAACAAAAACAAAATGAGCAGGGGCATGATCATTTCGCTTTTTAATTTCCTTTTATACAGCAACAAAATAAAACCTACAATAAACACAGCACCTACCAGTCTGGCCCATAACCGGTGAAACCATTCCCAGAAAAAAATAAATTTGAAGTCCGACATGGTAAATTCCGCATTTAATAAATGAAACTGGGGTGTCTGTTTGTACTTGTCAAATTCTGTTGACCACTGACCTGCACTGAGAGGTGGAATAACACCTGTGAACACATTCCATTCCGTAATGGAAAGCCCGGAACCAGTTAAGCGGGTTATTCCACCCAGCATAACCTGAATAATTAACATTCCAGTACCTGCAAGGACCCAATATGCAACGGCGCTGTTGACTGATTTTGTTTTCCAGATAACCATTCTGCAAAAATAATTCATCCTCACCCGCTAAAGTCATTTTTTCTATCGGCTCCCCCCATGAAAACTTTTGTTGTCCACAACGTTGATAAGTATTTGCATGAAACCTTCTGTTCATTCGTGTATTATTTTATTTTTGATAAAAGAATATACTTGCTGAAAGCATATCATCATTCACATTTAGTAGAAGCAGGCTGCGATGAAGCCGGCCGGGGATCTTTTGCCGGGCCCGTTTTCGCCGCTGCTGTCGTTTTACCCACTGACTTCTATCATCCCGAGCTCAATGATTCCAAACAGGTGGAACCTGATATAAGACTTGAGCTGAGAAGATATATTGAATCAAATGCCTTAGACTATGCTGTTGCACAGGTAAGTAATGAAGAAATTGATAACATCAATATCCTTAAAGCGTCATTCAAAGCCATGCATATGGCTATAAAAAAATTAAGAACCCAGCCTCAGTTTCTATTAGTTGACGGGCATATTTTCTATAAGTATAAAAAAATCCCACATCTGTGTGTAATCAAAGGTGATGGCATTTATGCTTCCATTGCCGCCGCAAGTATTCTTGCCAAAACCTATCGGGATGAATATATGCAGCATATACATGACGAATTTCCTCACTATGGATGGTTTAATAACAAAGGATATGGCACTCCCGAACACCGGAGCGTAATTGCCTCCCATGGTTTGTGTATCTATCACCGGAAAAGTTTTAATATTGATCCCAGCCAGTTGTCAATCTTTGAAAATAATCCAATCGAAAACCAATGATTGAATTTCCCGGGGATCTTGAGCTTGAAGATGAAAGAGTACTGCTGAGACCATTGCTTAAGAATGATCTTGGGTTTCTTTTGCCTTTTGCTTTGAATGAACCGGAAATATGGACGTATTCCGCCATAAGTGCTGCAGGAGAAACCGGAATGACTGCATATATCGAAAATGCTCTCCGGGGAAAACTTTCAGGGAATGAATATCCCTTTATTATTTATGATAAGCAGGCTAACCAATATGCGGGAAGTTCCCGATTCTATGATATTCAGTGTGCTTTTTCCACTACTCAACTCGGGTACACCTGGTATGGAAAAAAATTCCAGCGTACAGGTTTAAATCGTCACTGCAAAATGCTAATGTTATATTTTGCTTTTGAAAAATGGGGAATGGAGAGAGTGGAATTCAGAGCTGATTTTAGGAACAATAAATCCATTCAGGCAATGAAAGATATAGGTTGCACGGTCGAAGGTGTTCTTCGTAAAAATATGCCACTTGAAAATGGAAGAAGGGATTCGATCATACTTTCAATTCTCAGGGATGAATGGTTTGACCATGTGAAAAAGCACCTTCAGGAAAAAATTCGTTGATTTTATCAGTATTGCTACCACACTCCCATACTCCCATACTCCCATACTTGCCTTAATCTTCTTCCCACACACCAGCTCCTTTCCTCACAACTTCTGCTTCTCCCGAAGTGTAATCGATAATTGTTGACGGAATCATATTGCCTAATCCGCCATCTACTACAATATCTACCAGATTTTTAAATTGTTCATAAATAATTTCCGGATCTGTGTACTCTTCTACCAATTCACCAGGCAAAGAAGTACTCAATACCGGATGGCCGAGACTGTGCACGATAGTTCGCGCAATCAGGTTGTCAGGAACACGCAGGCCAATGCTGTTCTTCCTGCTTTTGAGAATTTTTGGAACTTCTTTACTGGCAGGAAGGATAAATGTATAGGGACCCGGCAGATGATTTTTTAATACGCGGTATAGTGGAGTGGAAATACTCTTCGTATACATGCTTAAATCGCTCAGGTCATAACAAACAAAAGAGAGCCGGGCCTTGAGAGCATCGATTTGTTTAATTCTGCATATCCTCTCGATTGCTTTCTGCTGATAAATATCACAACCGAGCCCGTAGATCGTATCAGTAGGATAAATAATAATACCACCCGATAAAAGACATTCCTTAATTATTTGAATATACCTCTCCTGGGGATTCTCGGGATGAACTTTTAATAACATCCTTGTTAATTAATCGTCCACGTCTCCCTTCCGCTTAGCAATTTATTCAAATTACCTTTGCCCTTCGATTTTATTGCTTCTTCCAGCTGCATGTTGAGCATATCTTCATAGCAGGGCCGCTGGTTTACGTAAAATACACCAAAGGGTCGCGGGAAATGTGATTCCTGAACCGGTTCGTCAAACATACGTACAAGTGTTTGCGCCTTATATATATCTGTTTCATCGTGTATCCATAAATCTTCCGCAGAAAACCCATTTCCAATTTCAACAACTATGGGTTTAAGACCATCGAGACGTATTCCTTTATTTTGCTGCGCACCAAAAATCAAAGGCTTACCCTGTTCAACAAAAAGCGTTTCGGCTGGTCTGGAACCTTTCTCAGTAAATAACTCAAATGCTCCGTCATTAAAAATGTTACAATTCTGGTAGATTTCAAGAAACGATGAGCCATGGTGCTGGTTGCTTCTCATCAGCATCTGTTGTAAATGCTTTGGATCCCGGTCCATACTCCTTGCAAGAAAACTTGCGTCAGCCCCCATGGCCAGTGCCAGTGGATTGAAAGGATGATCAATGCTACCAAGGGGTGTAGACTTAGTAACTTTATCCTGCTCTGATGTTGGAGAATATTGCCCTTTGGTCAAACCGTAGATCTGGTTATTGAACAGAAGAACATTTACATTAAAATTCCTGCGAAGCAAATGAATGGTATGATTTCCTCCAATGCTGAGCGAATCTCCGTCGCCTGTAACTATCCAAACACTAAGCTCCGGCCGCGTTGCCTTTAATCCTGAAGCGATTGCGGTTGCTCTTCCGTGAATGGAATGCATGCCGTAGGTATTCATATAATAAGGAAAGCGGCTACTGCAGCCGATACCTGAGATTATAACAATATTTTCACGGGGAATACCAATCTGGGGCATCACTTTTTGCACCTGGGCAAGTATGGAATAATCGCCGCATCCGGGACACCAGCGAACTTCCTGATCAGTTATAAAGTCTTTGGCAGTGAGGGGTGCGGCTGCGGGGGTCTCAGTTATCATTTCGAATCAAATTACTGCAAATTACAACTTCTGGCTCCGTTTGGTGGAACAGCTTTTGCCTTCTTTTCATATAAACAGTTAAAAAATGAAAAATTATCTTTTATCATTCATCCTCCTGTCCAGTATGTTCCTGGCGGCCTGTACTGCCGGATATGTAACAACCCGACCTGCCGATTTAGTATATGTCAGGCCGGCCGCTCCGGGACCAGATTATGTCTGGATCGGTGGCGAATGGGAATGGAGCGGAGGTAATTATCGCTGGCACGAGGGGTCATGGCAACGTCCGAGAGAAGGTCATACCTGGAAATCAGGATATTGGGAGAACGGCAGCAAGGGATATAGATGGCATAAGGGCGGGTGGCAGAAATAGACTTTAAAAAATCCTGTTAAAAGAAAAGCCCCGCAAGAACGGGGCTTTCTACTAAAAAAGGTTAGTACCTGCTATTACTGTAGTTATTTCTTTTCTGGAAATTACCACCGCCACCGCCTCTGTTTCCGCCACCAGCTCCGCCGGTACGTTCTTCACGCGGTTTAGCTACTGATACGTTGATGGTCCTGCCATCAACTGAAGCACCATCCAGTTCGGAGATTGCTTTCTTGGCAGCTTCGTCGTCTGCCATTTCAACAAATGCAAACCCACGTGATTTCTGTGTGAATTTGTCCAGAATTACTTTAGCAGATGAAACTTCACCGTACTCTGCAAAATACTCGTTTAAGTCTTCATCGGTTACGTTGAAGCTTAAATTTGAAACATAAATGTTCATACTTAAATAAAAAATTAAATGATAAAAATACAAGCTGACTGAAAGCAGGAGTAAAGGCGACTAACTAACCGTACTGAAGATTGTGTAGCAGAATGTTTGTTCACTTACTAAATGCTGATCAACTTAAGACGGTGCAAATATACATCAAATAAATCAATTATCAACTTTGTCTTAAAGATTTAAATGCCACAATGCTGCTTGAAAGCATCAGAATACCTCCTAAAACAAAAGGTGCACCAGGAACCAAAGCGGGCGCCTGAACAGAAGTGAAATAAGCAAAGAGATTGGTCATTACAAGAGGGCCCATAATAGATGTTAAACTCAGCAAACTGGTGAGAGATCCCTGTAATTCACCCTGAGAATCGGGAGGAACATTACCCGAAATAGTTGCCTGCAGTGCAGGGGCAGCAATGCCTCCCAGACAATATGGAACCAGAAAAACAAACATCATCCAGCTCTGACTGGCCATTGCAAACAAGAACATTCCAATCGAACATAAAAGCAAGCCAATATAAATGCTCCGGTCATTACCAATTTTAGGAGTTATTACACGTATCAGCACTGCCTGCACAAACGAAACCAAAACTCCCACAACAGCCAGCGAAATACCGATCGTTTTTGGCGTCCAATGAAAACGATATGCCGTATAATAACTCCAGTTGCTTTGAATGGCATGAGAAGCCAGGTAGTCAAGGAATAATGCCAAAATCAAGCCCGCTACTAATGGATACTTTTTCAGATTTTGTAATGAACCCATCGGATTGGCTCTGTTCCATTCAAACTTGCGTCGATTTTCTTTGGATAGTGATTCCGGAAGAATGAAATATCCATAGAGCCAGTTCAATAATGTAAGAATAGCCGCTGCATAAAATGGTGCTCGTATACCCCAGACCGCGAGTAAACCACCAATGGCCGGGCCGATAATAAATCCGAGACCGAATGCAGCGCCGACTAAACCAAAATTTTTTGCACGTGTTTTTTCATTACTGATATCAGCTATGTAGGCTGAAGCAGTCGTAAAACTGGCACCGGTAATTCCGGAAATTATTCGGCCAATGAACAACCATCCAAAACTCGGAGCGAATCCCAGGAAAATATAATCTATTCCAAATCCGAATAAAGAAAAAAGAAGTACCGGCCTCCTGCCATACTGATCACTGAGATTCCCCAATATTGGTGCACAGATAAATTGCATGAATGCATATACAAACAATAGTAAGCCACCATCCCTGCTCGCCTCGTTTACCGAAATATGTTTCAAACCTGCGATCAGTTGGGGCATTACGGGGATGATGAGTCCCCAGCCGACTACGTCAATGAATAATGTGATAAAAATAAATCCGATAGCTGGTTGTTTTTTCATATTGAAGACTTGAAAATAGATAAAAATGGCGCTCTGTTTCCGGAATTTTTATTAGTTTGGTATCAAAATCAGGCATATGATCTTTAGAAGGAAGTCGATAGTTATCTTGCTTGTTGGTCTTTTTATTGCATTTGGTATCGCTGCAACCAAACCGGCGGCGGAGCGTAAATTCAAAAACCTGAAAGTTCTACCTAAAGATATCAGTCCGGAAGACCTGGATAAGATAATGGATAATTTTAAGGCCGCATTGGGAGTACATTGCACTTTTTGTCATGCACCTTCAAAGGACACTTCGAACCACCATCCTGATTTTGCCAGCGATGAAAAACCTGAAAAAAATATCGCGAGGAAAATGATAAAGATGACTCATAAAATCAATAGTAAATTTTTCAGTTATAATAAAAATGAACAGGGTCAGTTTGTTCCAACCGTCGAATGTATGACCTGTCACCATGGTAAGGAACATCCGGGTAGTTAATCCCACCTAATTTTATTCTGACACGCTTCTTCCACAGAAAAAAATCACGGTACTAAGCTGGCCAACCGGTTTTGTATTGTTTGGCATATTGCCGGCACGGCAACCCCGGAAAAACAAATGATCCGGCTGATCCCATACCCTCAGTCTCAGGCTAAACGGCATGCAGCCAGTATATCTCAAAATGCCTAATTTTACGCTCATTTTTAATGTATGGAAAGCAATTTATTTGATTTTGGTATGATCGGCCTCGGCACGATGGGAAGAAATCTGCTTCTCAATATGGCTGATCATGGTTTTAAGGCAATAGGTTTTGATATGGACCAGGAGAAAGCCAGACTACTCGAGGAATCAGCTACCACTGGTACAATCGTAAAAGGTGTTAACACCCTTGCAGAAATGATCCGGAATCTGCAGCAACCACGTAAAATAATGATGCTTGTGCCTGCCGGTAAACCGGTTGATGATGTTATAAATTCCCTTCTTCCGCTGGTATCACCCGGAGATATAATTATTGATGGCGGTAACTCTCACTATATTGATACTTTGCGCCGGGTAAATTTCGTCGGTAGTAAGGGATTTCATTTCATGGGTATTGGAATTTCCGGCGGAGAACATGGCGCCCGGTCCGGTCCCAGTATTATGCCGGGAGGAGATACCGAAGCGTATGAAAAAGTAAAGGAAATACTGGAAGCTGTTTCAGCCAAAGTGAATGGAAGTGCCTGCGTGGCTTATCTGGGTAATGGGGCCGCCGGTCACTATGTCAAAATGGTTCATAACGGAATTGAATACGCGATCATGCAACTGATCAGCGAAACTTATCAGCTTCTGCATAAAGGGAAGGGCCTTTCTAATGATGAATTGCATAAGGTTTATAAAAGCTGGAACGATGGCGAATTGCAATCCTTTCTTGTTGAAATTACACGTGATATATTTTTGCAGCCCGACGATAAGTCGACCAACCGCCTCGTGGATATGATCCTCGATAAAGCAGGAGCCAAGGGTACAGGAAAATGGACATCACAGGATTCCATGGATCTTGGCATTCCTGTTCCGGTTATTGATATTGCCGTCTCTATGCGGGATCTTTCGGCAGCGAAGGACGAACGCAAACAGGCATCCGTTCTTTATAAATCTGGAACCCAGGAAATTGCGGTGCCTGATGAAGTATTCATTAGCCAGCTTGCGGATGCTCTTTATTTTTCAATGATTATTTGTTATGCACAGGGACTGGCTCTTTTATTCAAAGCTTCATCCGAACTTAAAATGGACATCCCGCTTCCTGAAGTAGTGCGCATATGGCGCGGCGGTTGTATCATACGTTCGGCAATGCTTGATATTTTTTACAAGGCATTTACGGAAAACCCCACCCTTCCAAATCTCTTACTTAATAAAGATGTTGCGGGTTTATTACAGGCAAAAAAGCACAATCTGGTGTCAGTGATTATCCACGCTACACAAACGGGCTTCCCCGTTTCTGCGCTAATGACTTCCCTTTGCTACCTGGAAGCCTACCGAAGTGAGTTCCTCCCAACTAATCTTATTCAGGCTCAAAGAGATTATTTCGGCGCACACACTTATCAAAGAATAGATATGAGCGGCACTTTCCACACTGAGTGGGCTTCCTTTGACAATTAAAAAAATATATGGAAAATCATAAAAGACCCTCCGCTACCGTCCTTTTTATTTTTGGAGGAAGCGGAGACCTGAATTTCAGAAAACTCTCTCCCGCTCTTTACAATCTTTTTATTGATAACTGGATGCCCGAAAAATTCAGCATCATCGGTATTGGCAGAACAGATTATTCGGATTCAGATTACAGAATCCGTCTCCTGGATGGAATAAAACAATTCAGCAGAAGAAAAGATGTTGCCGAAAGTCAATGGCAATTATTCTCCAATCATATTTCATACCTGAAAATGGATGCGGAAAAAGACGAGAAATACAATGCCATATCTGAACTGGTTCAAAAAAAGGAAGCAGAATTCGGGGAACATCCAAATATCATTTTCTATATGGCCGTTGCCCCCCAGCTTGTACCGGATATCGCAAAAAAACTGGGCAAAGAAAATATTTCAAATGATAAAGCCTACACCCGGATTGTAATTGAAAAACCTTTTGGTCATGACCTGGAGAGTGCCCGGGAATTGAATAATCTGCTGATGAATTTGTTCGATGAAAAACAAATCTATCGTATAGATCACTACCTCGGAAAGGAAACTGTTCAGAATATACTTGCCCTGAGATTTGCCAATGCCCTGTTTGAACCCTTATGGAACCGCAATTATATTGACCATGTGCAGATCACCGCTGCAGAAACGGTTGGATCGGAAGGGAGGGGTGCATATTTTGAAGGATCGGGAACCCTGCGGGACATGGTTCAGAATCACATCCTGCAACTGGTATGCATGATTGCAATGGAAGCACCCGTTTCGTTCGATGCCGATGAAATCCGAAATAAAAAAGTGGACGTGCTGAACGCCATCCGGAAGATTCCCAAAGATGAAGTCGGCAAATATGCCGCCCGTGGCCAATACGAAGCTGGATGGATGGAAGGTGAGAAAGTTCCTGCATATCGTGAGGAAAAAAATGTGGACCCTAAATCAACAGTGGATACTTTCGCCGCTGTTAAATTTTACATTGACAACTGGCGCTGGCAGGATGTTCCGTTTTATATCCGGACCGGAAAAAGATTGCATGAAAAAACAACGGTCATCAATGTTCAGTTTCGTCCCGCGCCCAGTTATGCATTTCCCCCTGAAGCGGCAGAAACATGGCGGGCAAACAGACTCACGATCAGCATTCAGCCGGAAATGGATATTCGTCTTCGTTTTCAATCCAAACGCCCGGGACAATTCATGACATTGAATCCGGTTGATATGATTTTCCGTTATACGGATGAATATGATGGCAATGAACCTGAAGCCTATGAAACACTCCTGCTCGACGTCATGGAAGGAAATGCCACCAACTTCATGCGAAAGGATCAGGTGGAAGCGGCCTGGAAAATAATTATGCCCATACAGGAAGCATGGCAAAACAGACTCCCCATTAATTTCCCGAACTATTCACCAGGATCCTGGGGACCGGAAGATGCCGAGGCTCTGATTGCAAGAGATGGCCATCAGTGGATTGTAATGTAGATGGCTAATGGTAGATGGTGGATGGATCTTTCTGTCATGCTTTCACTAATCGCCATAAACCATCCGCCATAAACCATATACCAATTTTATGAATCTCGAAGTTTTCAAAGACATCGACCAATTGAGTCTGGCACTCGCAGAATGGATCACCAGCCTGATTGAAGAAACCTTCAGGTTGAAAAACAGTTTTAGCATTGTCCTTTCCGGTGGTAATACACCAAAAAAATTAAATTCACTGCTGGCCTCTTCACCCTATAAAGAAAGAATAGAATGGTCAAAAATAAATGTATTCTGGGGAGACGAACGCGCTGTACCCTTTGATGATGAGAGAAATAATGCCCGCATGGCATTTGATACTTTACTTAATAAAGTGGATATTCCCCGTGACCAGATTCATTTAATGGATACAAGCCTCCCGCCTGAAGAAGCCTCCCGCCAATATGCGGAATCACTCTATAATTATTTTGGAACCGATGTTTTACCGACCCGGACTTTTGACCTGGTTTTGCTTGGGATGGGAGATGACGGTCATACACTTTCACTTTTCCCAGGCACACCAGCAGTACATGAAGAAAAATTATGGGTAACCAGCTTTTTTCTGAAAGCACAAAATATGCATCGAATTACACTTACAAAAAATATTGTCAATCATTCTGACCATATCGTTTTCATGATCAGTGGCAGCGAAAAAGCAAACGCAATATATCAGGTGCTGAAGGGTGAAAAGAATCCGGATTTGTATCCTTCACAGCTAATCATTCCCACGCAGGGTGAATTACATTTTTTTATGGATGAAGCGGCAGCGTCCAGGCTTAACGCTTAATGCATTAAGATGCATCCACCGAATCATAAACTACCGCACGACTCCATAAATGTTTGCATTCCTCAACAAAACGCAGGTGAATAGGATCAACCTGATAACTGTCCTGATCGGCAGGATTTTTAAAAATTATGATCCAGGAAACAGAATATGATGAATCTATAACATCTCTGGATGTATTTGCAGGTTCACCTATATGAAATCGTTGAATTGTGGTAACATCCGAAAGTTTTTTCAGGCCTTCGATCAATAATTTTTTATGACGGGTATTGCCAGGTTCCGCCAGCCAGAAATATACATGATGAATGAAAATATTTCTTATTTCTTCTGCCATTATTCTATATTTTATTTTTAAGAAGTCGTTCTTTGATGGCTGGCGGTTGACCGTTGGCCGATTCGGATTTAATTTAAATATTTCCTCACTCGCTTTGAGCTTTAGGCTTTAGGCTTTAGGCTTTAGGCTTTAGGCTTTAGGCTTATAATGGATATTTACCCAACGAAATAAGTTTATCCGCGATCCTTCTTTTTGCTTCTTTACTGTTATAAGGACTTGCCTTACTAAACCGCTTCAACCCCATCAAAAGCATTCTTTGTTCATCACCTTCAGCGAATGCGTTGATGGCATCCTTTCCATGTTTATCCATTTTGTCAGCCGAATCATAGAGGAATGTTCGCAGAATATCAAGCTCAAACGCTAATTCATTTTCATTTTTAGTGGCACTCAGTTTCATTACACGCAGCAGTGCAGATTCCGCATGAAATGTTATCATAGCCATGTCTGCAATATGCATAAGTACTTCCTGTTCAGATTCCAGTTTCATCATGAGCTTCTGAACAGCCGCACCGGCAGTAAGCAAAATTGCTTTTTTAAACTGGCTTATAAGTTTTTTTTCTGAAGCGAAGGGAGTATCATCAGCTGATCCGAAATCTGGAATACTTACCAGTTCTTTAGCAACATTTTTCGCAGGCGTTAAAATATCCAGCCTTCCTTTCATCGCTCTCTTCAATACCATATCAACACTCAGGAGACGATTGATTTCATTCGTCCCCTCAAAAATCCGGTTAATGCGGCTGTCGCGGTAGGATCTTGAAACAGCATATTCGTCACTGAATCCATTTCCTCCATGGATCTGAACTGCTTCATCTACTACAAAGTCAAGCATTTCACTTCCAAATACCTTCAAAAATGCGCATTCAATAGCGTATTCTTCCGCAGCACCTAAAGCCGCTTCATTAAAAGGTTTCCCTTCAGCAAGTAATTCCTCTTCTCTGTTTTCGATCCATTTCGACACCCTGTATAAAGCAGATTCTGTAACCCAGATTTCAATGCCCATCTCTGCAATTTTATTCTTGATGGCCCCGAAATTTGAAATCATGGTTTTAAATTGTTCACGGGTTTTTGCATACTCAATAGAAATTCCCGCCACGCGTTTACCAGCACCAACTGCAGCAGCACAAAGTTTCAGGCGACCGATATTCAGGATATTGAAAGCAATAATATGGCCCTTACCTATCTCCCCCAATAGATTTTCTACCGGCACTTTACAATCCTGAAAATAGAGTTGTACAGTCGATGAACCTTTGATGCCCATTTTATGCTCTTCCTGTCCCCTGGTAAATCCTTCAAAATTTCTTTCTACAATAAATGCAGTGAATTTTTCACCGTCTATTTTTGCAAAAACTATATATACATCTGCAAATCCTCCATTGGTTATCCAGCACTTCTGCCCATTGAGTAAATAAAATTTACCATCTTTTGAAAGGGTAGCTGTCGTTTTCGCGCCTAGCGCATCACTTCCGCTGTTCGGCTCCGTCAATCCATAAGAGCCTTTCCATTCGCCACTGGCGAGTTTCGGAATATATTTTGTTTTTTGTTCCTCTGTTCCAAAATATAAAATCGGAAGGGTTCCAATGCCGGTATGCGCAGCAAGTGCAACAGAAAATGAATATCCGCCACCTAATCCCTCATTCACCAGTGTGGCTGTGATAAAATCTTTTCCCAAACCTCCCAGGCTCTCCGGGATGGAAGTGCCCAGCAAACCCTGCTCCCCTGCTTTTACAAGCAGTGAAGGCATTAAACCCGTTTCCAGTTTATCGATCCTGTCAATGATGGGCAATACTTCCGTATCCAGAAATGAAGCGCACATATCTTTTACCATATGCTGTTCTTCAGAGAAATTTTCGGGGATGAAACAATCTGCTGGCTCCGATTCACGTATCAGCCATTCTCCTCCCTTAATTTCTGTTTGTTTACTGGTTAATGTTTCCATTTGCTGAAATTTTATGATTGTTATTTCAAATTGTCATAAACCAATTGCAAAACGCTTTTGCAAATATCAATTTCTTCAGGTGCCACTCCTTCCAAAGCCTCATTTAAAGTATTTTCTGCGAGCATCATAGACTGCTCCTGAAGTTTGAGGCCAGTCTTCGTAAGACAGATCCGGTTTATCCTCCTGTCCTGCTCAGAAGCCACTCTTTTTACCAGTTGCAATTTCTCGAGATTATCCACGAGCCGGGTAATGCTGGGTTTGTCGCGAAAAGTTGCATTGCAAAGTTCCTGCTGACTCTGACCATCCTGCTTCCACAAATGATAAAGAACGCTCCACTGTTCAATCGTGATAGGGAGACTGGCGCTGTTAAACTTTTTTTGCAGCCGACGCGCAATAGCAATGGATGCCTTACCGGTTACAAAGCTATAAAGTTCACCCTTTTTAAATTGGTTGTTTGGCATATAGTTAGTTAAACAACTATATAAAAGTAATTATTTGTCTGGAAACTTCAAATTTTGGAGGCCTTTTAATTCTGATAATGATGAACATCATCAACGTATATTTCCATTTGAATGGACTTTAAGTGATTTATCCACTTTTTATTTTTACGGGTATCCTCCTGCTGGTCTATGCCCTGCTGATACTCTGTTATCACCGAATCTGGGACCAGATTCCGGTTTCAGGTGATTCTTTTGATTTACCTATATCAACCCCACCTGTAAGGGTCTCGGTTATCATTCCGGCGAGGGATGAATTTTTGCGCATCGGGAATTGTCTGGATTCGCTTTTCAATCAGTCCTACCCGAAAGAATTTACAGAATTCATTGTTGTAGACGATTATTCAACAGATGGGACCGCTACTATTGTACTTGATCATAAACTGAATTGCAAGCTTTTAAAACTTTCTGATTACGGTTCTGAGAACCTGAATTCATATAAAAAGAAAGCAATAGAAACTGGAATTGCTCATTCAACCGGCGATTTGATTATCTGCACCGATGCCGACTGCACTATGGGCCCGCACTGGATTAAAATATTCGTATATGCTTACAATAAAGAAAATCTTCAGATTATAGCAGCACCCGTGAAAATTGTTACAAATCGATCCTGGCTTTCGGTGTTTCAGGCACTCGACTTCATTTCATTACAGGGAATAACGGGAGCTGCTGTTTATAAAAACCTTTACCCTATGTGCAATGGCGCTAACCTTGCTTATACCAGGATTGCCTTTCATGCGGTGAACGGTTTTACTGGTATAGATCATATCGCTTCAGGTGACGATATGCTGCTGATGAAAAAAATACAGGCAGGATTTCCGGGGAAATCAGGATATATAAAGGATCAGCGTGCAATCGTAAGTACTGACTCTGCTGAAAATATAAAAGCATTTTTTAATCAGCGCATCAGATGGGCAAGTAAAATTTCTCATTATAAGCATGGGGCAACGTTTCTGACCCTGGGGCTCGTGTTCCTGGTAAATGCCAGTTTAATCCTGCTTTTCATAAGTTGTTTCATCTACGGACACTGGCGCTGGCTTCTTATTCTCCTGGCATTTAAAACTATTTCAGAATATTTTTTTGTATCAAAAGTCGCTCATTTTTTTCAGCAGGAATCACTGATGAAATATTTTCCTTTGTGTGAGCCGTTTCATATTCTCTATACCGTGATTGCAGGTAGTTTTGGTAGTTTTGGCAGATACGAATGGAAAAATCGAAAAGTGAAATAGCATATTGAACAAAAATGATTCCATACAGGCTGATACCTGGCGCCGATTGAAAAAAAACCCCGGAGCCATTTTTGGAATGATCATAATTTCTCTTGCTTCACTGATGGCCGTTTTTGCTTACCTGCTTGCACCCGACCATACTCCGTATGCAAATAGGATGATTCTTGAAATCGGGGGACAAAAGCCGGGATATCATCAAAGTTTTTTACTGATCAAAAAACAACAGTTGGTACCGAAAGCTTCTATTATCAAACGTCTGATATCGGGTGAAGATGATCGTTATGATTTTACACCCGTTTCATCCTGGATGCAGCAAGGCGACAGTCTAATAGTTCAAAAGTTTATTGATGAAGGTATCAGCGAAAGAGAGGCTTTTTATCATCCTCCTGTGAATGATAGTCTCCTGATCCGAAATAAGATTTTCTGGCTGGGAACCGACAGGTATGGTCGTGATATCCTTAGCAGGCTAATAATTGGTGTGAGAGTGAGTCTCGCCGTTGGTTTGATAACTCTTGTCCTGTCGCTTAGTATTGGCATTTTCCTGGGTGCCATTGCAGGGTACTATGGTGGAAAAACAGATCAGCTTGTCATGTGGTTTCTCAATGTGATCTGGAGTATTCCGACTTTATTGTTGGTCTTCGCTCTTACTCTTCTTCTCGGCAAAGGTTTCTGGCAGGTTTTTATTGCAATTGGTTTAACCATGTGGGTAAATGTGGCGCGCATAGTTCGTGGCCAGGTGCTCGCAGTAAAGGAATTGGAATATATCGAAGCCGCCACTGCATTGGGTTTTAGAGATAGCCGGATTATTCTAAGACATATTCTTCCGAATATCCTTGGACCGGTAATAGTAGTAGCAGCATCTAATTTCGCGTCAGCTATTGTGATAGAAGCAGGCTTGAGTTTTTTAGGAATTGGTGTCCAGCCTCCGCAACCCAGTTGGGGACTAATGATTAAAGAAAATTATAATTTTATCATTACACATAATCCAATGCTCGCCCTCGCTCCCGGTATCGCCATTATGCTCCTGGTGCTGGCATTTAATTTATTGGGCAATGGATTGAGGGATGCATTAAATGTGAAGGTCTGAGCAATTGTTTTCTACCTGGAAATTCTTCATCGGCCTCTCATAAAAGGCAATGAAGCTTTGGGGAGAACGTTATATGATTTCAGAATCCGCAATTCTGTTTAGGCGACAGCCTGTTCCTTGCAGCCTATCCCATCTCACGTGATCTTGCGTCTTTTTAGGTCTTTTGACGTCTGTACATCGCCTGTATCTTTGTTGAATTAAGCTTCTTTATAAACCGGTACATTCCGGTTGAAGCTTTCATCCAGCGATATAAATGTTTCTGTTCTTTCAATACCCTTGATTTTCTGCAACTCATCGTGTAGAACAAAACGAAGCTGGTTAATGTCTTTACAAACTATTTCAGCGAACATACTGTAATTACCGGTTGTATAATTCAATCTCACAATCTCCGGAATCTTGCGTAAATCTTTTGCAACGGAATCATACAGGGAACTCTTCTCAAGATAAATTCCGATAAAAGCAATTACATCAAACCCCAGGTGTTTGAGATTTACGTTTAGTTTGGTTCCTGTGACTATACCGAACTCCTGAAGTTTTTTTATGCGGACATGGATCGTACCACCTGAAACAAATAATTTCTTACCGAGATCGGCGTATGAAATCTCAGCGTTTTCCATCATCTCATGAATTATTTGCAGATCCAGCTTATCTAAGTTAAATTTACCGCTCATTTTGAATGATTGTTTTAATAATATTTAATAAATATAGTTATTATTTAAATATTATCAAAAATTTCAAAATAAATGTTAGTATCTGTGCAACAGATTGGCATATTTGCCTTAATATTGCATAGTCAACGGTTGAAAAGCCCTGACAATACTGTGGAGTGATGAAATTTGGCAGACATGCCCTCTTGTCTCGGGGGTGGGGATCACAGGATAAACATCGCATAATGCCGGTCTCGCTGCAAAGCGTGGCCGACTGGGGTTGACCACCACTAACATTGTGCCTTGGCTAACTGCCTCGTGGAGGTTCGAATCCTCCCTCTACAGCTTCGAGAAATTTAAAGCCCTTACATTGTAAGGGTTTTTTGCTTTCAGATTGATTCGTTGGAAAGAAAGTAAATCGATTGTCTAAACCATTTTCAAAATAATTACGTATTAAACTTGTTTAGGCTCTCACTTAAATTTTCTAAAACGCAGTAAGTTTAAGTTTGATTTAAGCATTGACTTTACGTTTTTGGCGGTATTAGTTTTTCTTAAATTGGGAGAATAAAGACTCCCTGGAGGATATTTTATTCATTAGCTGATGATCCAATTGACTTTCATGTATTTCTGCGATTTCATTTTTCAATTCCCGGTAGCTTCTCCGGTATAAATCCAAAGCCAACTAGTTAAACGGAATCCTTTCCAAAACGATGAATACAGGTTAAGAATAAGTATCTTTTAAAGGCAAACAACACGATGAAAAAAAGTCTGTCGTTAATATGGATGCTTTGGTTATTGGTTGATGTTTACAGTCAGGACACATGTACTCAGATGCCTACCAGACAGATCAATGCCATTAGTAACCCAACTTTCGAAAATAACATGGTGCCATGCACATCTGGATATAACTCGGTGCCGGGTTGGACCAGTCCGACAAATGAAGTGCCCTTAGCATTCCTGAATGCCTGTACAGATTTTATCATTCCGGATAGCACCATCCTGAATGAATTTCTGGTAATTCCCAATACTTGCTTATATCCGTTTGTTCCCCAGCCTATACCCAGCGGAAATGGTGTTGCAGCCGTAAGTGATTTTGGATTTGGGGGTCTTTATTATGTTTACCCATTTCATAAATCATATCTGGCTACCTGCACGAAAACCATTTTACATAAAGATTCCCTATACAGGTTAAATTTCAATGTGGGATTTGGAAAGCAGAGAGATACGGTTATTAAAATGTCCAATGGAATTTTTCTTGGGCCACAGCTATCTTTACCTGAGGAAAAATTTAGTTTGTTCGGTGAATCTGACTGTGGAATTTTAAATTCCACTTCACCAATCATTGGCTGTCCCTCACGCGTGGGATGGAATTTACTGGGATCCGTCAGGGTTAATGGTGCACCTGGTACCTGGGTCAATACTTCCATCATGTTTACACCGGGTCAGGACATTCAAGCTCTTGTTTTAGGCCCGAGTTGTGACACAGTCTATGCCGGTTTAGACTCGTTTGTTTACCAGGGAAGAACATTTTTTGAAATTAACTATTCCTATTTCCTGAATAATATACAGCTATTTGTATCCAGTGTTCCACAGCCGGTGTTGAGTATCTCTTCAGGTACCCCTTGTACTCGTTCTTTCAATCTTCAAATGCAACCTGCAAGTTTTTATGCCGGATCTTCCATCCAGTGGTTCAGAAACGATACTTTAATATCTTCCGGACAGGCTTCAACACTCAACGTAACTTCCGGTTCGGGCAGCTATGGAACTGGTTGGTACTTCTGTAAAGTGCAAAACGATAGTGTTTGCCTAAACACAGATTCTGTATTTCTGCATTGGACTCCTGTTCCTGCGGCCTCATTACTTGGAGCTGCAGATACGACGGCTTGTAACGGAGGGAACATCATATTAAAACCGGAAGGCGATTCTTCTTTTCAGTACCTGTGGCAAGACGGCTCAACACGGCCTTATTATGTCGTGACTCATTCTGGTAATTACTCCGTCAAAGTTTCGAACACCTGTGGAAGTTTGCAACTTAAAAAGACTGTGAACTATGAGAAATGCAATTATAGTTTGTCTGTTCCCAATGCGTTTACGCCCAACGGAGACGGACACAATGATGTATTCAGAATACGATACAATTATCCTCCGGTTCAATTCTCCTTATCCATTTATAATCGCCATGGTATGAAAATATTTTCAAGTTCCGATCCGTCTCAGGGATGGGACGGTACGTTCGGAGGCCTTGCTCAACCCATGGACGCTTATGTATGGACAATTCATTATTCCGATCAAACCGGAGCCAGTCAGTCCCTTAAGGGCACAGTGATGTTGATCAGATAAGTTTTTCTATTATTTCTCTTCACACCCATCTTATAAGGCAAAGGCTCCCCCCGGATACTGCTTATTATCTTTTGTAAATGTTAACAGCAGGCACTTAAGTTAATGTTCTTTAAACAAAGATATCTGGCACGGATTTCGTCATTCCGTCAATAATATCGTGACTATGAAAAATGAATATAGTGTTAATGAAAAATTAATTCTCGTTGTGCTGGCGGCAGGTATTATTTGTTTTGGAATACTCTTACCGGATTCCCTTTCCGATCATAATAAAATAGTTCATTTTTCTGCTCACTTCGGAATGAGTTTTTTTCTGGGACTTTGTTTTTATATGATCTGCACAATCAAAATACGGATGTCAAAATTACTCGCTTACCTGGTGTTGATTTCAGCTACACTTTTTATTGGCATCATTTATAAATATTGGGAAATTGCTACCCAGGGAATGATCGGAAATTATTCCTTCCAGGTAATTCTAAATTATACAGGTCTGCCTACTTCCATGTCTCAAAATTTATCAGGATTGCTGGGTGCAGTCTTACTAATAGAAGGACTGGTCGACAGGAACCTGGCTATCACTGCTCTTAAATCACGTAAAATTCAAACTGTCAATCATTTCCCCGCAACATCTGAGAACTAATTATGCTTTAGGCTTATTTTTGCCAGGGTATGGGCAACAAAAAACTACTACGATTCGAGGCGATACATACTTTTAAAAATGTGCTTCAATATCCGGAAGGAATGCCGGGCAAATGGAAGCATTTTTTTAAAAATGAAAATCCGATTACGCTGGAACTTGCCTGCGGGAAAGGAGAATATACCGTAGGTTTAGCTGCTCTTCATCCCGAAAGAAATTTTATTGGTGTAGATCTGAAAGGAAACCGGATCTATTCAGGCGCACTTGAATGCCTGAAAAATAATTTCTATAATGCTGCATTTTTACGCACGCAGATTGATAAAATCGATACCTATTTTCTTTCCAATGAAGTCAGTGAAATCTGGATTACTTTCCCCGATCCGCATCTCCGAACTTCAAGGGCAAAAAAAAGATTAACACACCCACGCTTTCTCCGGCTCTATCAATCCATTCTTAAACCAGGCGGACACATTCATCTGAAAACGGATTCTCCTGCTTTATTTCATTTCACCAAATTGATGGCTGATCTCTATAATCTGGATATTCACGATATTTCAGAGGATATTCATAAACGCGAAGCAAATTCTCCCGAGATAAATATTAAAACACACTATGAGAAACTTGATATTGCACAGAGTAAAAAGGTCTTTTATTTATGTTTTACTTTGCCGGAAGAACAAATTCCAGTTCCGGATATGAAACTAAAGGAACTGTTGAAGGAAATCGAAAATGCCGAATCGCTTTAATATGATACCAAAGAAAACCAAAGAGGCTGCCCGCGATAAATCAGCATCAAATCTTAGAAAAGTCAATCCATCAGGTAAAAGAGAAGAGTCTTTTTTTGAGTTGGTGTATGAAGTTGCGCGACAAATACCATACGGACGTGTAACATCTTACGGCGCAATTGCAGCCTGTCTCGGCACAAAACTTTCTGCGCGTATGGTGGGTTGGGCGATGAATGGTGCAGATAAAATAAATCCAACCGTACCCGCGCACCGTGTAGTAAACAGGGTTGGATTACTTTCCGGCAAACATCATTTCAAGCCACCGGGTAAAATGGAAAAGCTCCTGAAAGAAGAAGGTATCCAGGTAAAGAATGATGTAATTGTCAATTTCAATGAGAAGTTCTGGGATCCGGCAAAGGAGATTTTATAAGACTCCGCCCAATCAATGACAGTTGATCATTAACCAAATTCTATTCATTCGCATTCCCATACTCCCATACTCCCATACTTTCTTCAGACATAATACGGACTAATCATAACATAAACAATGACACCTGTAACGGCCACATAAAACCATAAAGGCCAGGTGATACGCGCCAGCTTTTTATGTTTGTCAAATTTTTCCTGAAAAGCTCTTTGTAAAGTAAACAACACAAGCGGAATTATAATTCCAGATAAAATAATATGACTGCTCAGAATAAAATAATAGACATACCTTAAATTTCCTGCATGAACTTTTTCATCTGCACTGAGCAAACCATCATGATTCAGGTCGCCATATCTTACAGAAGGGTTCGTACTATGATAGATGACATAAGAAACTAAAAATATCGCACTTAATACAACCGCTGTGAGGTTCGCCGCCCGATGCGCACGTATCCGTTTATTTTTTATGAAGTACAAGCTGGCCACCAGTAAAATGGCCGTTGTCGAATTGAGAATGGCGTGAAATAAAGGCAGGTTACCCGTATTAAATCCAACATTCAATTTCGCGTGTGTCCCAAGAATCAAAAATGCAACCGCCAGTGGAATAGTAATGGAAACGACAATGATTGGTAATGTGAGATTTCTTTGTTTCATCAGTAGCTTTATGCTTTAGTCTCAAAGTTTTGAACCCGAGGCTTTCTCGATAAATATCCAACCACACCTACTGTTGCCGCCAGCATGAAAATGACAATCGGAAGGACAGGCCTCACTTCACTTAAGGGAGACACATAGTTTTTATCTTTCTCCAGCATTATAAAAACCATATCATTCGCCATCTTATTCATGTCAGCGCTATCCAACCCGTTATAATATCCTCTCACTACGTGTTGTTTGTCGAGTAAAACGAGCTTTTGTGTATGGATGAAATTTGAGTCAACACCTTCTCCGTCAGCCAGACCCAGTTTCAATTCATTCATCGAAAAATCATAAATCTGTTTCTTGGGGCCTGTCAGCAACCACCAGACATCCGGATTTATTCCGAATTTATTACCGTATGCCTTTAATACCGGAACAGAATCCCGTTCGGGATCCACGCTGAAAGAAAGAAATTGTATTAAGGCCGGATTCAATTGTTTGAACTGATCCTTCGTCGATAATGCATCCTGAAGTTTTCTAATGTTGGCAGTCAGCCTGGGACAAATGGAAGGACATCTTGTGAAGAAAAAATCAGCAACTATCACTTTTCCCGGCAGGTCGGACATGGAAACAGTTCTGCCTAACTGATTCTGAAATTTAAAGTCCTGTACAGAATGCCAGAGGGTATCATAGGTTGTTTTGCCATCCTTTATTACAGAAATAACACTGTCATAATAGAACCTCCCCGGCATGCCTATAGTGCGATCACTCGCCCTTTTTACAATCAGGTAACAGATTACAGGCACCATAATCGCTAACAAAACAGCTGTCAATGCTTTCCTGCTCACTGAATTTCTTTTAGATAAAAAAACCATCGCAGAGCAATGGTTAATTAATATAATTGTTTCGCACCCTCATACTCCCATACTCCCATACTCCATCCCAACTTGTTTATCTATTCCACTCCGGGTTTCTTCCCCTCCTCCTTATGTTCTACAGGTTTTGCCTTCGTCTTGCTCTGCTCGTTTTGATATTTATCATACCGAATGCGCAGGTCATGATAGGAACTACCATCCCACATAAATGCCAAAAGGAACCAAATAAAGAGGCATGCGGGTATGGCGATCGTCATGACAAGGTTCCTGATCTCATGACCCAGATGCATAAATTCTGCAATAATAAAAAATGCCTTTGCGAGCGTCATAATTATAAAGACGCCGTTCAGAATATGCTTCGGGAAAAAATGTGTTTCATAATAAATAATTGCAATCAGAAGCTCAAACACTGTTATACAAAGCAGGATCCAAAACGTCCTCCAGACTGCCTTGGTATCAAATGAACTTTTATCTTTTCCGAAATCCGCTGATGTTGGGCTTGCAGCACTCATATACTCGTTCGTTTAAAATTATAACAGATAGAAACAAGTGAACACGAATACCCATACCAGGTCCACAAAATGCCAGTAAAGTCCGGCCTTTTCAATCATCAGGTAATGACCTGTCCTTTGAAAATCGCCACGCCAGGTTTTAATCAACATAATTGTATTTATGATCACCCCTGAGAATACATGAAATCCATGAAAACCTGTAATCGTAAAAAAGAAATTCGTAAAATTTGTTGAGGACTGCGTACCATCGATATTCATAAATGGATTTCTTCCCCACCAGGCTCCTTCTGAATGCAGATGCGTCCATTCCCATGCCTGGCAGCCGAGGAAAGCGAGGCCGCCAAGAATCGTTAAGAACATCCATTTCATCACGGCTTTACGATCCTGAGCCTGCCCGGCTCCAACTGCCATAACCATGGTAACAGAACTCATAATCAGGATAAATGTCATAAGACTTACAAATGCAAGAGGCACAGACATTTCCCCAATAACCGGAAAACTTCGAAACACTTCATTGGGGTTGGGCCAGGAACTCGAAGAAAAACGAATGGTTCCATAAGAAATCAGGAATGCACCGAATGTAAAGGCATCACTCATGAGGAAATACCACATCATGAGTTTCCCATATTCCACATTGAAGGGACTCCTGCCTCCACTCCACCATTTTTGTCCTACTGGAACTGTATGTGCCATGAGATTGTTTTGAACAGGTTCACAAATTTATCTAACAATAAGCATACTTTATTGCACCATTAAAAAGAAAATGAACAGATAGACCCATAACAAATCTACAAAATGCCAATACGTCGATACCACTTCTACCGGAACTATATTATAACTCCGTATCCGTGTATTTCTTGCCTTGAAATATGTAACGAAAAGGGCAATTACTCCTCCGAACACATGCAGGGCGTGCAACCCTGCAATAATATATAAAAACTGACCTGCTCCTGAACCGTGAAATGTAATTCCGCTTTCCCATAAATGCCTGAATCCAAGCCACTGCAATAACATAAAAGCCATTCCCATGAAGGCAGTAGCCAGCACCAGCTTCCTATACCGGATCATTCGTCTTTCACGGAATGATTTTCCTGCCAAAAATATTGTCAGACTGCTGATCATTATAATGCCGGTAGAATAATAAAAAGCAATCGGTGTAACATACGATGTCCATCCAGGCTCTTCTCTTTTTACGATGTATGCACTGGTAAGGCCGGCAAACATCATGATTATGCTACCGATGCCAACCCATAAGATAAATTTATGGGGATGTATTTTATTATTTTGATCAGCCACACGATTAAGTTCGAGATTCTGAGTCATTTCAAAAATTTCAATTTGCGACTTTATCAATCAGCAAAGCCAAGAGAACCACCGGGAGATAAATATAACTACTGAACATCACCCTTCTGGCCGCCTGAACAGTCATCTCCCTGTATAAACGGACACATTGTCCTATCATAAAAATATTTGCTATCAGAACAATTATCAGGCTTACCCCGCCACTCATGCCATTAAAATATGGCATGAACCCAACAGGTAAAAGAAGAAGCGAATAAATTACTGCCTGCAGTGCCGAATATTTTGTTTGCCCGTCTCCTGACGGCAATAACTTAAATCCTGCTGAACTATAATCTTTATGAGCTATCCAGGCAATGGCCCAGAAATGTGGGAACTGCCAGAAAAACTGTAAAGCAAAAAGTATCCAGCCACCTGCGCTCAAACTATCATTTCCTGCTGCCCATCCGATCAAACAGGGCATAGCGCCTGGAATAGCTCCGACTAATACTGCTACTGAACTTACTTTTTTTAGCGGTGTATATATAAATGCATAAAAGAATAAACTGATTATAGATAAAAGAGCTGTTAAAAAATTAAAATGCCATAATAATAACGTACCAGCCAGTCCACAAATCACAGCGAACGACATGGCTTCAGCCACCGACATCCTGCCCGATGCAACCGGCCGACCTGCAGTACGCTTCATCATTGCGTCCGTCTGCTTTTCCATGGCCTGGTTAATTGCATTTGCACTTCCGGTTACGAGCATTCCACCAACAAACAAAAGTATTATTGCTCTCCAGTCAAAGAACTTTACTTTCGGAGCCAGCAGATAACTGATGACCGCAGAAAAAACGACCATGAAGCTCAGGTTAAATTTAACCAGCAGCATGTAATCTTTCAGCTTGTCCGCAATCTTAAATGAACCGGATTGTTTTATATTTTCTGGCGAATTCAATATAAAGGATTTACCCCCTGAACTAATGGTGCTGTTCATCGGCTCCAAGTGGTTCAGTTTGTAGTATGAAATCCTTTCCATCTTTACCATAATCATAGGCCCAGCGATGGACTTCAGGAATTTCTCCTGGCCAGTTACCATGACCCGGGCGAATTGGTGTAGTCCATTCCAAAGTATTTGCCTGCCAGGGGTTTTTAGTAATAACTTTTCTTCCCTTGAAAATTGAATAGAAAAAGTTGAATACAAACATCAGTTGCACGGCGAATACTATCATGGCAACGGTTGAAATAAATCTGTTCAGACCTTCGAACTGATTGAAAGAAGACCATCCTGAATAATCCATATAACGCCTTGGCAAACCCGCCAGTCCTTCGTAATGCATTGGCCAGAATATCAGATAAGCACCCGCAAATGTGACCCAGAAATGGATGTAGGCCATGGTGTTATTCATATATCTTCCAAACATTTTCGGGAACCAGTGATAAACTCCGCAGAACATTCCCAGGAAGGCAGATACGCCCATTACAATATGAAAATGCGCGATGATAAACATCGTATCGTGCAAATGAATATCCAGTGTTGAATTACCGAGGAATACGCCAGTCAGTCCTCCTGAAATAAACATACTCACAAATCCGATCGCAAATAACATGGCAGGTGTAAACCGGATATTCCCGCGCCATAGAGTGGTAAGCCAGTTAAATACTTTAATTGCTGAGGGCACTGCGATCAACAGGGTCAGCAATACGAATACAGATCCGAGGAAAGGATTCAGTCCGGTAACAAACATATGATGCGCCCATACCAGGAATGCCAGAATCGTAATCGCCATAAGTGATCCTACCATCGCCATGTAACCGAATATCGGTTTGCGTGAATTGATTGCCATCACCTCAGAAACAAGGCCCATGGCCGGAAGGATAATAATGTAAACTTCCGGATGACCCAGGAACCAGAATAAATGCTGGTACAGGATAGGACTTCCCCCTTCGTTCGGAAGCGCTTTCTGTGTAGAAGAAATAAAAATATCAGATAAATAAAAACTGGTGCCTGCATGCCGGTCAAACAACAATAAAATAAGTCCGGAAAGTAGTACGGGGAAAGAAAGAACGCCTAATATGGCAGTAAATAAAATCGCCCAGATGGTCAGGGGTAGTCTTGTCATGCTCATACCCTTCGTTCGCATATTCAGGATGGTCGTTATATAATTTAAGCCACCAAGCAGGGACGAAACAACAAACAACGCCATGGAAGTAATCCAATAGTCCATACCTGCCTGCGACCCAAGATTGGCATCTCCCAATGCACTTAAAGGCGGATATACGGTCCATCCACCACTTGCAGGACCTGTTTCAATAAATAGCGAAGTGAGCATTACAACACTTGCCATCCAGAAAAACCAGTAAGAAAGCATGTTCAGAAATGGTGAAGCCATATCGCGCGCTCCTATCTGAAGTGGTATCAGAAAGTTTGCAAATGTACCGCTAAGACCAGCTGTTAACACAAAGAACACAAGCACCGTTCCGTGCATGGTTATCAGGGCATAATAAGCTTCGGGTTGAATTTTTCCGCCCTTAGCCCATTTACCAAGTACATCTTCCAGCCAGGGAAAGGTTGAATCCGGATAGCCCAGCTGTAATCTGAATAAAACCGACATCAATCCACCGAGTATGGCCCAGATTATTCCAGTTATCAGAAATTGTTTACAGATCATTTTATGATCCTGACTGAAAACATATTTCGTGATAAATGTTTCTTTATGATGATGGACTTCATGACCCGCGTCATGCGCGTCGTGAGAAACGACTACCTCACCAGTTCCATGTATCGTTGAATCAGTACTCATCAGTAAAAATTTAATTCTTTATTTTAATCCTTTTACGCTTAAAGTTCAACGCCTAATGCCTGACGCTTAATTAGCCGCGACCAACTTCGCAGGCATATTCACAGCAGTAGTTTTAACAGAATCTGTAGCCGGCGGTGAAGGCATTTTATCCTTCATCACCTGAGCATAGTTGGGAATCTGTTTCGCGCGCCACAATATAAATTCCTCCGGTGATACTACCTGGATAATTCCTTTCATTGAATAATGTCCCTTGCCACACATCTGATCACAGGAAATCTCATATTCAAAATCCGGATTGCCGGTCATTTTCTTCATCTCCTGCGTGGTATACTTTGGTGTAAACCACATGGTCGTCGGTGTGCCCGGTACTGCGTCCATTTTCATTCTGAATGCTACAATACCTACATCATGAATCACGTCGCGGGAATTGATAATCAGTTTTACCGGCTGGTTCACCACGAGATACATGGTATTGGTAACAACAATATCATCATGCGTTTTTGGATCATCCCATAATAAACCCAGGGAATTATTTTCCGCATCACTGATGTTTTTATAATATTTATTACCGAAAACATTATCCTTCCCCGGATATCGGAAGATCCAGTTGAATTGCTTCCCTGTAACTTCCACCTCCATGGCATTTTTCGGTGCTTCTCCGGTTATCTGAAACCAATACATCAGACCAAAGCCTACCAATACGGTCAGGGCAATGGCGGGAACTACAGTCCAGATAACCTCCAGTTTATTGTTATGAGGGAAATAATACCCTTTTCTTTTTTCTGAATACTGGTACTTGAATGAAAACCAAAACAAAAGAATTTGTGTGATAAAGAATACGACACCGGTAATGGTGATCGTGATATACAGCATCGTGTCAATTTTCTCGCCGTGATCCGATGCGGCTTTTCCCAGAATTTTTCCTTTGAATAATTCGTTGCACCAATAAACCCCAATAAGACCCAGGACCAGAAAAACGATCATTAGAAATCCGTTGATCCGGTTATTCTGTTCATTATTTTTCTTTTCGCCTTTCAAAATACCTACATACTCACTAGCTTTCGCAATCTGAAAAGTGATCACAAAACCCAACAATAAAATCGCAATCAGAAAAAAGGTAGACATATCAACTATGTATAATGAATAATACTTTCCTTAAAAAACGGATGATTTTTTGCATAAATAGGAAAACGTGCCAGCACGTTTCCTGTCTGGTAAATGATCAGTCCCACGAATCCCGCAGCAATACCAATATCAAAGAGGTTCAAGGACACATGATCCGGAAACAGACTTGCAAAAACCATCTGGTAAAAATCCAGCCAGTGACCAAACAGCAAAGCTACAGACATAATGGTTAATACAGCGTAGTTGCGTTTGGAACTTCTGCGCATATAAATCAGCAGGGGTGCCAGAAAGTTTATGACCAGATTCAAATAGAAAATACCTGTATAAGCACCCTCAAACCGGGGCTTAAAATAAGTGGTTTCTTCGGGAATGTTCGCATACCAGATAAGCATGAACTGGGAAAACCACAGATAGGTCCAGAAAATAGAAAAAGCAAACTGAAATAAGCCCAGATCATGCAGGTGTTCCTTGTTCACATATTCCAGATAACCTTTGTTTTTCAGATAAATGACAAACAGTGTAATGAGTGCAACACCGGCAACAAATGTGCTTGCGAATGTATACCAGCTGTACATTGTACTGAACCAGTGTGCGTTGATACTCATCAGCCATAACCAGGGTATGGTAGAAGCAACTGTCAGGGCGAACCAGACGATAAACAGACCTGCCCAAACCGTGTTTTTATAAATATACTTTTTACCTTCCTCAACAGTCAGAACATGGTCGTCGATTTCACGACTGATTTTACGCATTTTATATCCGATTACTGTCCAGAGGCCAATCGTCAGGATAGTCCAGATTGTAAAAAAAGTGGGATTCAGGAATCCCTTCTTGCCATTCAGGATCGGATCTTTTGCAACTACCGATTTATCAACCCATTCATAAATAACACTTTTATGGCCCAGCACGAGGCTCATCAGGATCACAAATGTTATTGCACCAATTATCGGTACGCAGGCTGAAATGGCTTCAGTTACACGACGAAAGGTTAATGCAAACCCTCCCATACCCAGGGTAACGGCACAAAAAAAGAACATGGCTGCATTCACTACGAGTAAAAAATAAACACTGTTTTGTAAAAGAGTAGCCCAAAAGCGGGTCTGGTGCGCTTCGTCACCATTGCCATATACAAAGTATCCAATGATCAGGGCTAGAACCCCTGCGGCCATCAATCCCAATGACCACATCCTGAAACCAGCAGGAATTTCAAACCGTTCTTTAATCGAAGACATTCGTTATAATTTTAAACTGCTATGCTTATTTTTTATTTCCTGTTGAATCAGATACCGACGGTTTCGACGCTGCCTGCTTCGATTTGATATAGGCAATCACCATCCATCTTTGCCTTGTATCCAACTGGGAAGCATAACTCCCCATTTTATTTTTGCCATAAGTAACAGAATAAAACATCTGTCCTTCAGGCATCGATTCATATTTAACATCTCCCACCAGTGTTGCGGGTTTAGCCGGGAAAGGACCATCACCACCTTTATACAGCGGACCGTTTCCATCCAGTTTAGTCCCATGGCAAATTCCACAATTCACAAGGTACAGGCGTTGTGCTTCCACCATTGTTGCTTCATCCAATCCTGTCAAAGGACTTTTGACCAGTTTGGAAGCTGCATAATTTGTTGTATCCCCGGCAACGGAATCCATCGGTATTTCGAATGGAAAAAGTGCGCCGCGTTTCATCGTTCCGGGAACAGGAATATTACTAAAATGAATCCCCTTTTTTAATAAAATTTCTTTTTCTTCCGGTGTCATCGCATAGGTTTCATAAGCACGGCTATATGTCATGTCAGGCATATATATTCTTCCCGTATCCCTTTGAACACTGCTGCCACAGGATGCCAGTAATATTCCCGACAAACAAAAAAGAATCAATTTTTTTTGGATCTGCATTTCAACATTCATTTCGTTATGCCAGAATAGTTTTTGCGTTATCTATTGATGGGATGTTCTTGCTATAAGATCCGAGCCACCATCCGGTTTCTGCATTCTGTATATGTACATCCGTCGCTCCTGTTGATTTTAGAAAAGCCTGCAAATCAACTTCGTTGGTTTTTGATGTGCATTCAATTACCATTACAAATAAATCATCCGTTGCCCGAAGACTGAAATGATGTTTCCTTACAAACGGAGCCATCTGGCAGAGATAGCAAAATGTAAGCACCATTCCAACAGCTGAAAATAATACGGTAAGTTCAAAAGTAATAGGGATCCAGGCAGGCAATGCAAAATGCGGTTTGCCTCCGAAATTAATAGGCCAGTCGAATACCAATGCATAACTTATCCCACTCAACGCAGTGATTGTTCCCGCCAGTCCGTAAAGGAATCCGGCAGTGTGTATACTGGTCTCCCTTAAACCCATCGCGTGGTCAAGACCATGAATTGGCATAGGGGTATACACATCATAAATTTTGTAGCCCGCCATACGAACTTTTTTTACGGCAGAAAACAAAACTGCTTCATCATCAAAACTTCCAACAACAAATCTCTTAATAGCCATATAATCGCTTTAGCAGATATTTAATGGGCATGTTCATATTCATGCGCAAATTCTTCGGGCGTTTCTTTTTCTTCGGGACCCATCTTCGATTTATAATTATCGCCTGCCTTCTTCAAAATATGTTTGATTTCCGACAAGGCAATGACGGGAAAGAATTTCGAGAACAGGAAATAACAGGTAAAAAACAATCCGAAGGTTCCCAGATAAAATCCAATCTCGTAAACTGTCGGAGTATAATAGGTGCTCCAGCCACTTGGAAGATATTCGCGGTAGATGGATGTAACGATGATTACAAATCGCTCAAACCACATCCCGATATTCACTATGACGGACATGAAAAATGTAACTGTCAGATTTCTACGGAGTTTCCGGAACCAGAATATCTGCGGGGAAAGGACGTTACAGCCCATCATGATATAATAAGCCCATCCGTAAGGGGATAATAAATTCACCCGGTTTTGCAGAAATGCAAAACTTTCATACGGACTTCCGCTATACCATGCAACAAAAAGTTCTGTCAGATATGCTATCCCCACAATGGAGCCTGTGAGTACAATGATTTTATTCATCACATCGATATGCTCGATCGTGATATACTCTTCCAGCTTAAGGACTTTTCGCGTTACAATTAATAAAGATTGCACCATGGCGAATCCTGAAAACACCGCACCAGCCACGAAATATGGCGGGAAGATGGTGGTATGCCAGCCGGGAACTACGGATGTTGCAAAGTCAAAAGATACGATCGTATGAACTGAAAGTACAAGAGGTGTGGCCAATCCGGCAAGTACAAGGGATAAAGCTTCATGTCTTTGCCAGTGTTTCGTTGAACCACTCCATCCGAACGAAGCGGCACCATAAAAAAACTTTCTCCATTTCAACTTGGCTCTGTCACGCACTGCTGCGAGATCCGGTAATAATCCACAATACCAGAATAATAAGGAAACAGTAAAATAAGTCGATACCGCAAATACATCCCAGAGCAACGGTGAATTAAAATTCGGCCAAAGTGCACCACGGGTGTTTGGATAAGGAAGACAAAAGAATGCAACCCACACACGACCCATATGCCATATCGGAAACTGACCCGCGCACATTACCGCAAAAATGGTCATCGCTTCTGCAGCGCGGTTTACGCCTGTTCTCCATTGTTGTCTGAATAATAAAAGGATGGCAGAGATCAGGGTTCCCGCGTGCCCGATACCAATCCACCAAACGAAGTTGGTAATATCCCATGCCCAGCCAATCGTCTTATTCAGGTTCCATTGTCCTACTCCATAAATTACTTCTCTGGTAACGGAAAAAATCCCAAAACAAAGCAGAAGTACAGAGATGAGGAATCCTGTCCACCAGAGTTTAGACGGACGATTTTCAATCGGCCGGATAATGTCTGCCGATATCTGGTGATAGGATTTATCACCTACTACCAACGGTGGCCTAACCTGTGATTCGTATTTTAATGAAGCCATACTGGGTTATAACTTTTTTTGTTATGCTTTCGCTTCAGCATCCTGGTTACGGACCTTAGCGAGGTAACTGATATTTGGCAAAACGTGTAACTCTTCAAGCACATGATATAAACGTTGTTCATTCTCCTGCCTTATTTTGACAATCGCACTCTTGCTGTTATTAGCATTTCCAAATACGATGGCTTCGGTCGGACAGGCCTGCTGGCAGGCCGTTTTCACATCGCCATCGGTCAGTACCCTGTTTTCTTTTTTCGCTTTCAGCTTTCCATCCTGCAAACGCTGGGCACAAAAACTACATTTCTCCATTACCCCTCTTGAACGTACTACTACATCAGGATTCAATACCATACGGGTCAGGTCATCATTCATCATCAATACCGCATCGTTCAGTTTACCAACGCCATTCTGATCCTGATTATTCGGGAAACTGTCTGCCCCTGTATAATCTGCCCAGTTAAATCGTCTCACTTTAAAAGGACAGTTATTCGCACAATACCTTGTACCGATACAACGATTATAAATCATTTGATTCAGGCCTTCACTACTGTGGTTGGTGGCCGCAACCGGACAAACATTTTCGCAGGGGGCATTGTCGCAATGCTGGCAGAGCATCGGCTGGAAAACCGTTTCAATGCTGTTTGGATCTGAAAGGTTTCCTGTAAAATATCGGTCAATGCGTAACCAGTGCATATCATGGTACCGTAGTACTTCATTCTTACCCACCATGGGAACATTGTTTTCGGCATGACATGCTATTACGCATGCACCACATCCTATACATGAATTCAGATCGATCGACATGCCCCAGTGAATACCTGGTTTATCGTAGTATGGATAAAGTGTGCCTTCTTTGGTGTAATCATCCAATCCCCCGAATTTGGAAAGTTCTTTTTTTCTGTCATCCAGGATCTCATCCGGCTCTTTAATAAATTCACTCAGCGTCTTTTCCTTGATCACAGATGTGCGGCCTTCATAAGATCCATGGATCTGCACCTGTGCTACTTTATATTTGTCAGCCGTTTTATTAAAACTCACATCTGGTACAAACCATTCATTTGTTGTACCATTATTTACGACCAGCTGAAATACATTTTTGCCTGCATCCACCGCTGCACGTCCGATATAAGAACCTGTATTTTTTGGATCTGCACTTTGTCTTCCATAACCTACCGGAATAGCAAAAACACCTTCCGGCATACCAGGAACCGCCATTACAGGAATTGATAATTCCATTCCGTTAGCCTTGATCAGTACAATCTCGCGATCAGGGTGGGATTCGAATCTGTCCGATTGATTATGATCACTTAGATCGACGCCGTATTGTTCCTTAATAAAATTGGGTGATACCATCGCGAAATTATCCCAGGTCGCTCTGGTAATCGGATCAGGAAATTCCAGCAGCCAGGGATTATTGGACTGCGCACCCGTTCCCATATTCACCTGTTGATATAAAACAAGTTCAGAAGTCCCTCCTTTTTTCATGGAGGAAATCGCAGTAATAGCTGCAGATACATTTCCGTTTGAGTAAGGTGCAGTGGCACTCACCGTCGGAGCGGTAGCGGAAATATGATCCACTATTCCATCCTGCAGAGCTTTCTCATATCCCTGACGGCCACCTAATTTGGCAGTCCAGTATTGTTTGAAATAATTATCGTAGGAAATTTTACCGCCAGACCAGGTGAGCAGTGAGTCTTCGAATGGCCTTGTCCTGAAAAGTGGAGCAATCACTGGCTGCATCATGGAAATACTTCCGGTCCTGGATTCTGCGTCACCCCATCTTTCCAGGAAATGTGGGGAAGGCAGGATGTATTTGCACAATTCAGTAGTTTCATCAAGTCGCCCGGAAAAAGATACAGTGGTTTTGACCTTTGCTAAACCTGCGACAAAATTTTTTGAAAGTGGATTGTCGTACACAGGATTTACATCATAAATAAGTAAAGACGTAATCTTGCCCTGGTTCATATCAGAAACCAGTGTTGCAAAATTACCGTCAATTCCCTGACGCGTAAGATTAACTGTGTCCCAAGTGATCGAAGTGCCATTTGCTCCGATCGCTTCATTTATCGCATTAACAACAGTCTGTACCTCAACATTATTGGAACCAGAGACGACAAGTGCCTTCCCTTTATTTGCAAGAAGATCTTTGGCTGCTTTATTAATGCCGGCTCTTAAGCTTTCAGGAAGAGAAGATGCAGATACACTTCCACCCAGTGCAGCAAGCAGGGCAACAGCAACGGCGGCAGATTCAGAAGGTTTATGTGTAAAACGTTCATCAGCATTAGCCCCGGTCATGCTGATGAATGATTCAAACTGATAATGTTTGTTCATGGCGGGAGCCTTCTCGTCAATCTTCCTTCCCTTCGCATATTGTCTCGCGAATTCAATCGGAGATAACCAGGTACCAAGAAAATCGGCGCCCAGGCTCACGATCACTTTAGCATCGTCGAAATGATAGGATGGAATGGCTCTCTTTCCATAGGATGCTTCATTGGCAAGCAGCATACCACTAAACGAATCTGCGTCATATTCAACATGACGGCTTCCCTGGTATTTCGATAGTGCATCCGCAATCACCTGCCTTGTAGTAACAGAAGTAATGGTCGGTGTTAGCAGGACTGTAATTCCATTTTGTCCGGCCATGGAATCCAGCACAAGCTTATCGAAAGCTTCAAAACTGGTGACTTCCTGTGGAACGCCCTGTACCATTTGAACCGGGTAACGAAGACGTGCAGTATCATATAGATCCAGGATTGAAGCCTGAACGCGGGCTGAAGTACCTCCTTTCGTAACGTCGGATAATTCGTTCCCTTCCAGTTTCACAGGCCGGCCGTCTCTCACTTTTGCAACAATCGGCACCACGTCACCGCCTGAAACAAAAGTAGTTGCATAATAATCAGCCACACCGGGAACCATGTTCTCCGGTTTATTGAGATAAGGAATAATATGTCTCACTGGCATTTCGCAGCTCGCTGCAAGAGTAGCGGCAGCTGTACTGAAACCAAGGAATTTAAGAAAGTCACGGCGCGGATGTTTTGAATCCATCATACCCTTCCCATCGTCTGATAAACCCGGAAGGTCTTCTCTGAATTCGTTTTCCTGATCCTTTAGATAAGATTCAGTCAGATTCAGTTCCCCAAAACTTTTCCAGTACTTTTTTTCGCTCATTGAAATTCAAATTTGAAAACTAAATATTTCAGAGTGTGATTCAGTTCCACCCACCTACGCTTTGCTTCGGCGGGCAAAGCACTCCCATACTCCCATACTCCCATACTTTCTAATAGTGACATTTCTGACACTCGGTGCCTCCTATGTTTTCAACCGTCACACTGTCCATTTGACCGGTTGCAAGGTTATGGTTGAACTTCTCGTAAATACTATAGAATTTATTTCCGTTCCCCGCTGAATCCGGGAAATTTACTTTTGTTGTGCGATGGCAGTTAATACACCACCCCATGCTGAGTTCAGCAAACTGTTTCACTTCATTCATTTCCGTAATGCTTCCATGGCAGGTCTGACATTGTACCTTACCTGCACGAATATGCTGTGAATGATTGAAATAAACATGATCCGGCAGGTTGTGGATCTTTATCCATTCGATCTGTTTTCCTGGTACTGTGTATTTACCAGATTTGGGATCGTAGCCGGTATAGGAATAAAGTTTTTGAATTTCCCCATTGGCATCCACTTCCTTACCATTGGCGCGATAAAGAGGCTCGCCTTTATAATCATTAATGGCAGCATGGCAGTTCATACAAACATTAAGGGATGGAACACCCGCCATTTTGGAATCCCAGGCACCCCCATGACAATACAAACAACTGATCTGGTTGGTACCGGGATGAACTTTATGTGAGAAGAAAATGGGTTGTTCGGGTTGGTAGTTCTGTTGTCTGCCAAGACCAATCGCAGCCTGAACGACATAATATCCACCCACAACAAAAAGCACCAGTACAAGGAACGTGATATACACTTTGTTACGGTAAAATGGAATAGGTTCATGGGAAGGAACTCCCGATTTATCGTCAGAAAGTTTCTTTAGATTGCTGTTTACCTGAAGAAGAACCAGCATAATCACTGCGAGGATCAGTGTGAGTATACCATATAATAAACTATTATCAGATTCTTCAACCTGGCTAGAAGGACCTGTGTTTGGATTCTTCCCCGTTCCAGGTTCGGGATAGGTTTCAATATATTTCAGAATCGCATCGATCTCTCCATCTGTAAGTGATGGAAATGTATTCATAGGCGTCTTGCCGAATTGAACATAGAGATCATTAAAGTATTTATTCCCCGAAGCAAGTACAGCGGCGTTATTGCGAATCCAGGCATGCAGTAATTTCTGATCCGGCACACGTGCAGTCACCCCTTTAAGAGCCGGACCGGTAACCTGTTTGATCGGATTGTGGCAGGAAGCACAATCGCTTTGAAATAAGGCCTTTCCATCCTGAGCCATTGAAGAATTCCCAAAAAAAATGAAGGATACAGTGAGGAGAAAAATAAAGGATATCCGGAAAGCACTTAGTCTGTAATGATGCATATATACATTCGGTGTATAAATGTGAAAAATCATCTCGGTTGGCTGCAAAAGTAAGCCATGAAATTAACAATATACCAACCTGCTTGAAATTTTTTTTCCCTTATCTGGCCTGCATTTCAGCGGATTATGTATTTTTTTTTAAAATGAATGTCATTGCTTTGTCATCTGATTTCAGCAAAATTTCTACGCCTGAAACAGCACGATTTCAAACCATTTTTTTACTACATCTTTACAACTGTTTTCATCCAGCCGTTTTAAATTTTTTATGAAGCAAGAATTGTCGCCAATCCGAATCGCCATCTTTGCATCGGGAAAAGGAACAAATGCGCGTGAGATCATTCGGTATTTTCATGAAACATCTCATCTGGTCCGTGGCCGGCACGTAGAAATTTCGCTGATCCTTTGCAACAGGCCTGGAGCGGGCGTACTAGAGATTGCTGCTCAGGCTGGCATACCGGTACTTCTTGCTGAGAAAGAAAAATTCTTTCGCGGTTCGCATTACATCGAGGAATTTAGATACAGGGATATCTCATTTATAGTCCTGGCAGGATTTTTATGGAAAATCCCGTCTGAAATAATTCGTGAATTCCCCGACAGAATCCTGAATATCCATCCTGCTCTTCTGCCTGACTATGGAGGAAAGGGCATGTATGGCTCAGCAGTTCATGAGGCCGTCGTCGCGGCACACGAGAGGGAAAGTGGCATTAGTATTCATTATGTGGATGACATATATGATCACGGGAGGATTTTTTTCCAGACCCGTATCCATCTTGAACCTGATGAAACAGCTGATACCCTGGCAAAAAAAATTCATTTTCTGGAATACAGGCATTATCCTGAACAAATTGCGAGATGGCTGGAATCCTTTGTAAATAACAATTAACAATTAATCCATAATTGTTTGTTTCCTAAATCCTATTTTGCTCTTTCAAAGCTTAAAGCCTAAAGGCTAAAGCCTAAAGCTTAACTCATAACCCATAACCCATATTCGGTTACATTATTTTATTAAAAACATCTTTTGGTCCGTTTCTACGCATATTTAAGAAAGACGATTTTCTTCACATTGCTTGCGTTCTGCTCGGTAAAGTCAACTGCCCAGCAGGTTACCATCCACGGTACCGTTTTCAATATGTATAAAACGCGGCCGCTCGACGGGGTTTCAGTGCTTTGTAGTTGTGGCTCCGGAACCACCACAGATTCCAACGGCAATTACGTGATACGCGTTGATCAGTCCGATTCCCTGCGATTTTCCTATCTGGGCCGCGCCACCCAGATGTTTCCTGTTCTCATGATGAATTCCACAACAGGTTTTGATATTGCCCTGCACGTTAAACCCACGGAACTGAGTGAAGTACGTGTAGCGCCAAGGAACTATTATATGGACTCTCTTCAGAACCGGAAAGACTATGAGAAAATATTTAATTACAAAAAACCAGGACTTGAACTTACGGATGGTTCCGTTGGCGGAGGAGTTGGATTTGATCTGGATGAAATCATTAATGTGTTCCGTTTCAAGCGAAACCGCCGATTACTTGCATTCCAGGAAAGACTCGTTGCTGATGAGCAGGACAAATTCATTGATCACCGCTTCACACGATATATCGTAAAACAAATCACTCATCTGGACGGGGATGTAGAGGATTCCTTCATGCGCCGTTATCGTCCTTCATACCAGTTTACCCAACTTGCTACCGATTACGAATATGCTGAATACATAAAACTCGCTTATATAGATTATCAAAGGCATTTGAGTTATCATTATTTGCCTGGAAAGAAAGAGGAAGATTCTATTCCTGTTGCACCGTTTTAAGCCGAAAGCCTAAAGCCGAAAGCCCAAAGCAAAATGTAAAATGCACAATGATGTCTTAGTTTCTGATAGATAAATATCAGAACACCATAAACAAAATATATCAGACTATCAGATCCAGAGAACTTTTTGTTTTAGGTTTTAGGCATTCGGCTTTAAGCTTTCGGCTTTAAGCTTTCGGCTTTAAGCTTTCGGCTTTAAGCTTTAAATTGTAGATGAATGCAATTACTTCGTCATATTCCATTTTTAAAGGCAGTATTCTTACACAGCATCTCCGCATTCGGTGGTCCTCAGGGTCATCTGGGTATGATGATGAAAACTTTTGTAAACCGCCGGCACGATATTACAGCAGAAGAGTTGATTGACTACAATGCATTTTGTCAATTGCTGCCTGGCGCTTCTTCGACACAAACCCTTATACTCATCGGATATAAACGTGGAGGTATCCCACTGGCGGTTATCACACTCATTATTTGGATCATGCCTGCATGCACACTCATGGGCGTCTTTTCATTTTTTATAGAATATATAAACAATAAAAACGGAAGTCTGCAGCTTTTCAGATTTGTAGAACCCATGACGGTGGGATTTATCGCTTTTGCTGCCTGGAAGGCTTTTCGCATTTCTGTCCATAATACGATTACACATATAATAATGGCTGTTTCTGCCATTTCTACATTTCTACTTTTCAAAACACCTTGGATTTTTCCCATCGTGATTGTACTCGGGGGACTGATCACCAATATCAGCAGCAGGCGCATTCCTCAAACAGAAGTGATTACACAGAAAATTAAATGGGCCAATATCTGGCTCTTCGCTATTATTTTTATTCTTGCGGGAGCCTCCAGTGAACTGGCCAGGAAAAATAACTGGCCTCACAGAAGACCCATTAATCTGTTTGAAAATACATACCGCTTCGGCAGCCTGGTTTTTGGCGGAGGACAGGTACTTATTCCTTTCATGTATGAACAATTCGTTGCGCGGCCGGAGTCGCAGAAACTCATAGAGAGAAATCCAAATATCGTTAAGATTAATAAAGATGATTTTTATACAGGCGCGGGATTTGTTAGGGCTATTCCTGGTCCCGTCTTCTCCGTTTCATCCTACATGGGTGGTATTGCAATGAAGGATATGGGATTTTCTACCCAGGTTATGGGATGTATTATAGGTTCCGTCGCCATTTTTCTACCAAGCGCCCTACTCGTACTTTTCTTTTTCCCAATCTGGTCGAATATGAAAAAATATGCGACTGTTTACCGCGCATTGGAGGGAATTAATGCGGTCGTAGTGGGTATCATGGTAGCCAGTAGTTTGTATATGATGAAGGATTTCACGCTGGGTTCAACACTTATGATCTGGCTCAATATAAGTGTCACCATATTAACTTTTATCCTGTTGTTATACAGCAAGTTACCTTCTCCGGTCATTGTGATGATCTGTTTGCTGCTGGGGTGGATCATTTAAACGAAGACCGTTGGCGGTTGGTCGTTGACCGCGTATCGTAGATCGATCTGCGATTCCCCACACTCCCACGCTCCCACACTCCCATACTCCCATACTTAAATAATCTCCTTCCGCAAATCGTAAGTGAATCCCATCCCGAAACTCTAAATTTGCTTCCTCATTTAAATATTGAATAAACGTCAAATACATATTGGTCTAGTTGGCAATCCGAATAGTGGGAAGAGCTCTCTTTTTAACGCTCTAACCGGCCTTCACCAGAAAGTCGGAAATTTCCCAGGTGTCACCATCGATAAAAAAACCGGTTCCAGCGACCTCGGCGGTGGCTATCAGTCTCAGATTGTTGACCTTCCCGGAACCTATAGTTTATATCCTAAGCGCTCTGACGAATGGGTGACCTATAAAGTATTGCTTCACCAGGATGATGACGTCAAAGTCGATATGGTGATACTGCTCGTCGATGCCAGCAACCTGCGCAGAAACCTGCTTTTTTGTTCACAGATCATTGATCTGAAAATTCCAGTGATCATCGCACTGACGATGATGGACCTGGCAGCTAAAAAAGGAATTGAAATTGATGTTCCCGGCCTCGAAAGGGAACTTGGAGTCCCTGTCGTACCCGTAAATCCACGCAAGAATAAGGGAATAGTTCAGTTGAAAAAAATTCTTGCACAGCGCGCTCAGTCACTGTACAAAGCACCTATTCGTGATTTTATCCCCAATCGTGCCCTAGCAGAAGATGCCGTTTCACAAATGCGACAGGTAATGCCTGAAATAAGTGATTACAAGGCATTGCACTATCTGATCAATCACGAATCTTTCGGCTTCAGCAAGGATATGCATCACCGCATTGAAAGTATTGAAGAAGTAAATCAGTTTAATCATACCCGTGTTCAGGCTGAAGAAATATTGCAACGATATAACCGCATCCGACAGGTGATGCAGCAAACGATTTCAGAACCAGACCCTCTCCAAAGAACATTGTTCACTGAAAGGCTGGATAATATTCTCCTTCATCGTGTCTGGGGTTATGTAATTTTACTCACAGTTCTCTTTTTTCTTTTTCAAAGTGTATTCTGGCTTGCCCGTTTTCCCATGGACGGGCTCGACTGGTCTCTCACAAAAATGACGAGTTGGGTTTCGGCTCAGCTGCCTGACGGATGGTTTCGCGATCTGATGGTCAACGGACTGCTTGCAGGACTTAGTGGCATCCTGGTTTTCATTCCGCAGATCATGATTCTCTTCGGACTCATCACCGTGCTGGAGGATACTGGTTACATGGCCCGCATCAGTTTTCTAACTGATAAGCTCATGCGCAAAGTAGGATTGAATGGCAAATCCGTGATGCCGATGATCAGTGGCTTCGCCTGCGCAGTTCCCGCTATCATGAGCAGCCGGAATATAGAAAACAAAAAAGAAAGGCTGCTAACCATCTTGATAACACCGCTGATGAGCTGCAGCGCCAGGCTGCCTGTATATACCATGCTTATTGCACTCACCGTTCCTAATAAAGATGTCTGGGGTTTTTTTAATATGCAGGGGCTCGTGATGATGGGTTTGTACCTGATGGGAGTAGTCGCCGCGCTTATCGTTTCCTATGTTGCCAAAAGGTTCATTCATTCAAAAGAAAAGAGCTTTTTTATACTTGAGCTGCCTACTTACCGGGCACCACGATGGAATAATGTAGCCATCACCATGGTAAGCAAAGCAAAAATATTTGTCCGTGACGCGGGTAAGGTCATCATCGTAATAAGTATGATACTGTGGGCACTGAGCAGTTATGGTCCAAAGGGTCGCATGCTTACTGTCAATGAAAAATATGCCAATGCTCCTGCTTCAGAAATGAAAGCAAAAAATGCTGAACATCTGGAAAATTCATTCGCGGGTATTTTAGGAAGAGGAATCGAACCTGTTATTAAACCACTTGGATATGATTGGAAGATCGGCATTGCACTGATAACTTCCTTTGCCGCAAGAGAAGTTTTTATTGGTACGATGGCAACATTATATAGCGTGGAAGGTGGTAAGAATGCGAATCCCCAGACACTTCGCGAAAGAATGGCGTCCGCCACAAGACAGGATGGAACAAAAGTATATACCCTGGCAACCGCCGTCTCACTGATGATCTTTTATGCCTTCGCTATGCAATGCATGAGTACGCTCGCAGTCGTAAAGCGCGAAACCCGTGGATGGAAATGGCCCATCATTCAACTGGTTTACATGACAGGACTTGCTTACGTGGCGAGCCTGATTGCGTATCAGCTGCTGAGGCAAGTATAAGAGTATAGGAGTACGGGAAAATAGAACGCACTCTTATACTCTTATACTCCTATACTCTTATACTTCTTGAGTCTTCTATTCTGAACGAAGACTGTTAACGGGATTCGCCATGGCAGCACGGATTGTCTGCACGCTTAAAGTGATTAAGGCAATTACAATCATCCCGAGTCCGCTCACTGCAAATACCCACCAGCTTATCTCGGTTCTGAATGCAAAATCATCAAGCCATTTATGTAATGCCCACCAGGCTATGGGCGTTGCCACAACAAAGGCGATGGCAACCAGCTTAATAAAATCCTTTGATAAGATAGAAACAATCTGACCAACCGAAGCACCCAGCACTTTGCGAACACCGATTTCTTTTACCCTGTGGTTGGTAGTATAAATTACCAATCCCAGTAATCCAAGGCAGCTTATGAAGACCGTCAGACCGGTTGCCCATCTCAAAAGACTTGAAATATTTTGCTGCTCACCATATGCTTTGGCAATTTCTTCATCAAAAAATGTATAATCGAAATTTTCCTGAGGGTATGTTTTATTGAATGCAACTTTCATTTTTGCTATAACTTCTTTCCAATTATTTTCTTTGCTTATTCCTGATGCCCCTGCAGATGCAAAACCTTTAGTTATTTCCGGTTTCAAAGCAACAATTATTTCGCGGCAATTATCGATGGACTGGCAAAAAGCTAAAGGCGCAATTTTGTAACTCAAAGGATGCGCATGAAAATCCTTCATAACACCTACAACAGGAACCATCTTATTGTCAAACTTGACCATTTTACCAATTACATCCTGCGGATTTTGAAAACCCAGAAAATGCATACAGTTTTCATTTATCAGAATTTCCTTTGTGGTGTCTGAAGGTTGCAAATATCTCCCCGCAAGTAGTTGGATTTGAAAAAGCTTTAAATAATTTGTATCACCGGCTTTTAACTCTATCACCGTTTGAATATCTTTTTTCCCGTTTTGATATTTCAATATGGTAGTCCACCATCCCCAAGATGAAGGCACATCATTTCCCAAACTGCTGAGATTAATTCCGGGAATTTTCTTTAGTTCATTCAACAGAAAATATCTTTCGGAAGCAGATGTATCTGCGTAAGGCGTATTAAAACTGATGATTGCCTCCTTGCTGAATCCCAAATCTTTGTCCAGCATAAACCGGATTTGTTTTCCAACCAGAAATGTTCCCATAATGAAGGCCTGGGCAATAATGAACTGCGCCACGGTGAGCGTTTGCCTTATCCACGCACCTCTTGTTCTGGCTGTGCCCTGAGACGCCTGGTTTTTAAGAACCTGTATTGGCTTCGCAGACGAAAGAACTGCCGCGGGATAAAATCCGGCTAACAAACTGACGGTTATTACAAGTAATACCAAAAACAGAATAAGAAAAGGATCATTTAAAGAAAACTGAAGTCCTTCAGGTATAAAATCTGAAAATAATTTCAGCAAACCAGGCGTAAGCGCGAATGATAATAACGAAGCAAATAATGTGATGATAAATGTTTCACTCAGGAATTGCAGTATCAGTTGGTATTTCAGGCTTCCCATTGTTTTACGAATACCAATTTCTTTGGCCCTTTGTGATGCCTGCGCTGTACTCAGGTTGATAAAATTAATACTGCCAAGTGCCAGGAGGAAAACGGCCACTAATATCAGACTTATTAACGTGGTCTTGTTTGCAAGTGGTATTCCGAAGTCACCGTATTGATTATTAAAATGAATGTCATCCAGCGGTTGCAAATGATAATTCCAGGTATAATTATTTTTCTTCGCATCAGCTCCCAAATTATCTTCAAATATTTTATTTAATCCTGTTTGCACATGTTCGGTTTTTAAGCCGCTGCTGAGAACAAGATATAACTGCTGATCGCTGGTTGTTGATCCCCATTGATCCCAATTGAACTTAGCCCTGATACCGTAATTGTTTAGAATGGTAGGCAGGGAAATAAATTCTTCGAAATTAAAATCGGTATGCCCCTGTTGCTTAAGGTCTGCTACGACACCAGAAACAAACGTAGTAATCGAATCATCGTACACAATTTTTCTTCCGATTATTTCCGGGAAAGATAATGACGGAAAATAAAGTTTGGCTCTCGTCTCGCTGATGACTACTTTCCCTGGTCCCTGCAAGGCAGTTTGTGGAGATCCGGCAAGCCATTTGTAAGGCAGCATTTTAAAATAACTCTCATCTGCAAAAATAATATGCTCCTGCGCTTTAAAAACAGATGGCTTTGCTTCATGTAATGCGGGTACTTCGAGTTTGTTATTACTATAATACCTGAAAGTCACAATCTGGTCCAGCCCGCTGACATTTTTCTTAACGGCTTCTGCCAGCGGAGCCGGCACACCACGTGTGTAACCAGGATTGCCCGCCGAGAAATTATAACTACTCACCACCCGGAAAATCCTCTTTCCGTTTTTTTCAAACCGGTCGAAACTGTAGTCGTATTTAACAATCAGAAAAATGACCAATGCAGCACTAAGTCCAATTGAAAGACCTAAAACATTAATGATCGTAAATATTTTGTTCCGGCTGAAATTTTTAAGCGCAACCTTCAGATAATTTTTAAACATGTTATACTAATTATCAATTATTGATTATTAATTATCAATTTCAAAAACCAATCCTTTCATACTCCCATACTCCCATACTCCCATACTCCCATACTTGCCTTAATCTTTCAGCTTTAGGCAGTCTTCGTTCATTCTGAACGAAGACTTGTGACCGGATTCGCCACTGCCGCTTTTATTGCCTGAAAACTTATGGTTATTAATGCAATGAATATCGTGACGGCTCCGGTAATCGCAAATACCCACAAGGAAATATTAATTCTATATGCATAATCCAGCAGCCACTTATTCATGAAATACCAGGCTATGGGTGAAGAAATCAGCAGCGCAATCACTACTAGTACTATAAAATCCTTTGATAACAAACGAACAATGACCGTCACAGAAGCCCCAAGCACTTTTCGGATGCCAATTTCCTTTGTGCGGTTTACTGCCGCCAATGCAGCCAAACCAAATAAACCCAGGCAGGCGAGAAAAATAGAAATACCACCAGCCCATCCCACAATGCTGCTCCATTTTTCTTCTGATTTGTAAAAGCGGTCCAGATCCTCATCAAGAAAACTGTATTTGAAAGGATAATCAGAAACAAAACTCTTCCAGGCAGATTGCAGCAATCCAATGGCATCAGCTGGATCTCCAGGCTGAAAGCGGACAAAAATCTGACTGGGCGCAAAATCACCGGGCATAGTAAACAACTGCGCCCTGACCGCCCGATTCAAAGCTTCAAAATTGAAATCTTTAATTACGCCGATTACAGTTTTTACCTGGTTCCCCCTTGCGTTAAATTGCTTCCCAATGGCATCTTCCGGGGTCGTGCCCAATATATTTCTTGCAAGCGTCTCATTAATGATAACTGAACTCGTGGAATCACTCGCGATGGACAAATTAAAATTCCTTCCTGCAATCAAATGCATGCCCATTAATTTCAGGTAATATTGATCTACAGGATATTCGATTGAACCAAATTCTTTATCGCCATATTTATACCCGCCTCCCATTTGTCCCTGTCCTTCTCCCAATCCCATTTGAGATCCCGCGATTCCGATAATTTGTTTGTGTGATTGCAATAAATGCCTGAATAGAGGATATATTTTTTTAGTATCAAGTCCTCCCGCATTAATAACCAGTACATTTTCTTTAGTCAGCCCAATATTTTTAGTGCGTAGATAATGCAGTTGACCGAAAATGATCAGGGTTGAAATGATCAGTCCGATCGAAAGAACAAATTGAAAAGTTACCAGCGATTTCGTAAAATAATTGGAGCCGCCTAATTTGATCTTACTCTTTAAAACATCAACCGGTCTGAATCCGGAAAGTATCAACGCTGGATAACTTCCCGCTACGATCCCTACCAGGAATATAAGTGCTGTCATAATCCAGAACAATTGTGGAAACTGGCTGAATGAAAAACTCAATTCCCTTCCACACATCCTGTTAAAGAAGGGTAACAATAGATTCGCCAGGAGCAATCCGATTGCCCCGGAGAAAATACTCAGCAGCATTGACTCAGTAAGAAACTGATATATCAGTTTTGTTCTGCCGCCACCGATTACTTTTCTGACTCCCACTTCTTTTGCTCTACCAGCCGAACGCCCGATCGCCAAAGTGGTGAAATTGATACATGCAATAAGTAAAATGCCCGCTGATATCCCGATGAGTATCCATAGATTTTTTGGGTTGGTGGTACTCCCGGGCGCTCCTGAGTCCACATTAACACTGGTATGCATATCCCGAAGAGGTTGCAATTTGAAACTGAATGGATAAGGATCTTTAACATTCCATCTCCCTGATTTTTTCATGAATGCTTCTTCATCGGCAAAATATTTATGCCTGAACCCCTCCATTTGTTTTTGATCATTCATTAAATGGCTCCCTTTCCGTAACTGCACGTAAGTCTCAATTCCAATCGTCATGTTCCAGTTATTGGCGCTTGCCCTGCCATCTTCGGTAGCTAACACATAATTAAAATTTCCAAGCAGATCAAACTGTATAGTGGATGTCTTGGGAATGTTCTCAACAACACCTCCCACTTTGAATCCTTCAAATTGTTCCTGCTGATCATTCATTTTGATATCTATCCTCTTCCCGATAATATTTGTTGTACCAAACAATTGCACGGCTTTTTCACGCGTCAGAACAATATTATGCGGATCCTTTAGCGCATCACTGGCGCTACCTTCAATCAGCTTGAATGAAAATACAGTCAGTATTTGAGGATCGGCAAAAGATACCGGCTGGCGGGTTACTTTATTATCCACCTTTACAAAATGTTCTCCCCAGCCATCCTGAAAACGAACAAAGTTTTCAACGCCTGGCAGATCCTGTTTCATGGCCGGACCGACGGGTGTATTAGAAGAAGCATCACCACCGGGTCCACGATCCTTATCTCCGGCATACCACTGAATTATACGATAAATGTCATTTCCATTTTTATGAAACTGATCGTAACTGAATTCGTTCACCGCATAAAGCAAAAAAAGACTGAAACAGGCGATGCCGACTGATAGTCCGAATACATTTATAAAAGCCAGAATTTTTTGCTTTGAAAGATTTCGTAAAGCAATTTTGATATAGTGCAGGATCATGGCAGACTATTTTCATTTTTTTAAACCACCCAAATACATGCCGGAATAGAATGGAAATGATTTACAACGAAATAGCAATATGAAAAATAAACATGTATCATAACCGTACAGTTTCTGTATCAAAATCAAACTGGTTAACCCTGTTTTTTAAATTATATTCATTGATAATCATATGATTCACTCCGGCATGTGTTTGGCACCGTAGAGAATAGGCTTAAGGCGTAAAGCGTAAGGCACATGTGAGCGTATGAGAGTGTGAGAGTATAATAAAGTCCTTTAAGCATCAATAACCCATAACCCATATCCCATAATTCATAATTAGACTAACATGTTTAAGAACTACTGCACCATCATCCTTAGAAATCTCTGGAAAAACAAGTTATATACACTGGTAAATATTGTCAGTCTGGCGGTAGGAATTGCCTCCATAGTCTGGGGCCTTCAAACTTACCGATACAGTTTCAGTTTTGATAATTTCCGTAAGGATCAAAAAAATATATTTCGTGTTATTACAAGAACTGCCGGTGATGATTTTCTGAAAGGTTATTGTCCTGAATACCTGGCCCGGATCGCAAAAAATGAGTTTCCTGAAGTGAAGGAAGCGGTCAGATGGGACAGCCGGGGACTCAATGTGAAGGCAGACAAAAACGATCCTTTCGAAGCACAGGCGCATTTTACGGACCCTCAATTTTTTGAATTTTTTAATTTCCCCCTTCTCCGCGGAACTAATCAAATTAATGATCACTCTACTGTATTGATTACAGAAAAGGCTGCAAAGAAGTTCTTTGGGGATGAAGATCCCATTGGAAAAACATTGACATTTTATTCCGACGAACCTTTTAAAATGCCGCTAAAGGTTACTGGCATTTTAAAAGATCCACCGGAAAACTCCTCTTTTCAGTTTGAATTGATTACTAATAATGACAACCAGCTGAAGCCTGATGGCACATTAATCAGAAATGACAGTTGGGAATGGTTTTCAGACGCAGTATTTGTAAAACTGACAAATCCTATGGATGCCCCAAAACTAGCTCATGAATTCGCAAAATATGTTCCGCTACAACATTCTGCAAGGCAGGATATACAATTGAAGTCATTTGTCCTGGATCCGTTTTCGAATGTATCCAATGAGTTTGATGTAGTAAATAACGCCCTGCGCCGGCGTCCATCAGATTCTGCAACCTATGGTCCGCTTGTCCTGGCAATTCTTATCCTCCTGTCTGCCTGCCTGAATTTTGCGAATACCTCGGTAGCACAAAGCAACCGGCGCCTTAAAGAAATGGGTATCAGAAAAGTGATGGGCAGCTCACTAAGCCAGATTATTTTTCAGCAATTAATGGAATGCGCATTAATTGTTTTGCTGGCAGTCGGATTATCTATAATACTCAATAATTTCTGGTTGCCTACTTTTAATAGCATGTTTAGAAATGTGAAAGTGGAGGCACAATATCTCACAGATTATACATTGCTTGCTTCCCTTGGTTTGATTCTCCTGACAGTGACTTTACTAGCCGGAGCATATCCTGCATTTTATATAAGCGGTTTTAATGCGTCAAATATATTCAGGGGTTCAGTGAAATTTGGTGGCACTAATCTTTTTTCGCGCGTATTACTTGGATTACAGGTTGCCATTTCATTCATTACAGTTATTGCAGGTGTTGCATTCTCGCGTAATTCGACATTCCAAAATAAATATAACTATGGTTACGAAAAGGCAAATGTAATCGGTGTGGATTTGCAAAATGAATCTTCATTTACTGCTGTCCGTGACGCATTCAGCAAAATTCCGGGTATTGAAAAATTGGCAGGTACTGTCAATAATATTGGTTTTTCTTACTATCGCTTACCCCTTCAGGCCAAAGGAATAAAAAATGAAAGTATATTTCTTCAAACCGGAGAAAATTATATTGACCTGATGAAATTGAAACTGATTGCCGGCAGAGATTTTAACAAAGAAGGCGGAGGTGATATCGGAAAGTCCATTATAATGAATGAAAAACTTGCATTCGGATTTGGATGGAAACCAGAACAGGCCATTGGAAAACAAGTAATGATAAACGATACAACTACATGCACAGTAATTGGTGTGCTGAATGACTTCACGCAGGAAACACTTTTTGATCCCATTCAGCCCGTAGCCATGGTTTCAGCGGATCCTGCAAAATATTCCCGAATCGTAATTAAAGCAAAACAAGGGTCACTCAATAGTGTATTCGCAGATGTAAAAGCAGCTTGGTCAAAACTTTATCCCTTGAAACCTTTCAGGGGAAATTATCAGGACGAAATCGGATCTGAAGCCTCAAGCGTTAATGAAAGCATCGCAACAATATTTCGCTGGTTCGCTCTGATATCCGTTCTCATGGCAGCAACAAGTATGTTCGCATTGGTATCACTGAACGTATTAAAAAGATCAAAGGAAATAGCAATCAGGAAAGTAGTGGGCGCTGAAGACAAACATATTTTCAAGCTTGTTTTGAAAGGTTATTTCTGGATATTTCTCCTTGCCGCAGTAGTTGGTTGTTATGGGGGCTATGCATTATCAAAACTGTTGATGGATTTAATATTCAGGATCAATGTCGGCGTAAGCTCATCCTCTCTTATCATATCTTTTATAGGTGTGCTCCTGATCTGTGGTTTAACCATCGGCGCCAGGGTCTGGCTTGTTTTACGTACAAAAGCGACAGACGCGTTAAAAGCTAATTAAGGGGTTATGGGTTATGAGATATGAGATATGAGATATGGATTATGAGATATGGGTTTTGATTTAATCAACCCATAACCCATAACCCCTCATGCGTCAACTATCATCCTTCAACTACAAAAGCTGTCTGGTAAAAATTATTCACTGCTCCAACAGGTATCATCTTCACATAAAACGATTCAGTGAATATTTTAAAAGCAAGGAACTCGTGATTGGCTACATTGAATTCATCAAAGAAAATAATGTCTCCTTTCTTTAAATAAGGATATAACTGCGAGAGCACAAATATGGTGGAAGAAAAAAGATCTGCATCCAGATGGATAATTTTAGGTTTTGATTGAAGCAGGATTTTATTCGATTCAATAAAAGGATGAAGACTTTCCTGGAAAATGCCGCGAATAAATTCTGCACGTCCGTCATTCACTTCTTTCTGGTCAAAGGCCATGGCTCCCTTCTTAAATCCTCCCCAATCCTCCGGCAGTCCTTCAAAAGTGTCAAAACCTCTAAATGCAGAGTCCGAATGGTTGTTTTTCTTCATCCACCAGAAAAATGAACTCCCTGAGGCCACACCAAATTCCAGATAAAGCAAATCTTTTTTATCCAGTCCATATTTGTCCGAAACCGCTTCAAAAAGTTTGAATCTCTTGGGATAATCCCGTTTCAATGAATAGAAGTCGTTGATCAGCAGATCGGTTCGATTCGCCCTGGCAATCCAGGACCTGAGCATATTAAAGTTCCGAAGGAAGAAAAATAAGCGGTTGAAAACAGAGAAAATGCGCAAAATGCCACTCCATAACAGGAAGTCCTTGATAAATTTGACGATTTTAAGCTTCATTAAAGCCAAAAATACGTAATACGGATAACGCTTAAAGCCTAAAGCTTAACGCTTCAGAAATCCTGTAAAACCAGAAAATGGAATATTCAAACTACAGCTCATGCTTTATTGGATCTTTTATTAAAAAAAAGCATTAAGCGTTAGGCGTTAAGCGTTAAGCATTTTAGTTGGAACAGGCTGATTTATAAAGCTTTATGGAGAAAGTTATTGGTAAATAAGAATTATTGACGTAGCTTTGCCCCAGCCGAAAAAAAATAAGGTCGGCTGTAGAAACAGCTGACCTCTAACGATTGCTTGCCATATGAAAAGACGTAGTATTCTAACTTGTTGGAACACTGCAGTTTAACCTTCCAGACCTCTAACGATTCTTACACTAACGATTGCCTGCTGTGTTCTTATTCTCTCTTAGTATCACAAAATTAAGGGGGCATAGGTTTCATTTCAAACCATCTTATTCTTGTTTTAATCATGTCAAAACTGCTTATCTTTTGGTGGAAGTGTTGCCTGGACGCAGTTTCAGCAAAATTTATCAATGATGGCCAACCGTTCAACAGATATATTATTTCAACTCATACATTCACTCGAAAAGTCGGAAAAGCGGCATTTCAAGCTCTATATCAAGCGGAGTTCGGGTAACGAGGACCTTAAAATCGTTCAACTTTTTGATGCACTCGATAAAATGCAGGATTATGATGAAAAGCTCATCCTGAAAAAACTGCCTTTTACCAAATCCCAGCTCTCGAATTTAAAAACGCATCTGTACAAGCAATTGCTTGCAAGCCTCCGCTTGCTCAAGACGACAGAAAATACCGACCTGCAATTGAGTGAACACATGGACAATGCACGTCTTTTATATAATAAAGGACTGAAACATCAGAGTCTGAAGATCCTGGAAAGAGCAAAGGAAATTGCTAAAGCAAATAATAAACTGAATTTTCTAGCACAACTCCTCTCCCTTGAAAAGAAAATAGAAACACTTCATATAACACGGTCTACCCTCGAGAAAACAGAGCAGCTCACGATAGAGGCGCGTGAGATCAGCGATCATATTGACCGGGTTACAAGACTTTCCAATCTTGCCCTGCTACTCTATCGCTGGTATGTGCAAAATGGTCACGCCCGCAACGAAGCGGATGTAAAAAAACTAAGGGAGTTTTTCAAACAAAATACTCTTCCTGACACATCCAACCTCGATGATTTTTATGAGAAGCTCTATCTCTACCAGAGTTATAGCTGGTTTGCTTTTATCCGACAGGATTTCATCATGTATTATCGGTACGGACAGAAATGGGTCGACCTGTTTGAGAACGAACCCCTGATGATTTCGGTCGAAACAGGTCACTATGTTAAGGGCATGCATAATCTGCTGAATGCTCTTTTCGATCTTCGTCATTTCAGCAAATTCCAGGTAATCCTGAAAAAATTTGAAGACTACTATAGCTCTCCATTGGGTCAGCACCACGATAATTTCCGGATCCATACCTGGGTGTATATAAACCTGGCTAAAATTAACTGGCACCTGATGACAGGAACATTCAAAGAAGGACTGCTCCTGGTTCCGGAAATATCAGAGAAACTAAAGGAATATGCAAGCTATATCGATCATCACCGGATCCTCGTATTCAATTACAAAATCGCCACGCTGTATTTTGGAAGCGGCGACTATAACACTTCAATCGACTACCTGCATCTGATCATAAACGATCATGTGGATCTGCGATATGATCTCCAGTGTTATGCACGTTTGGTTCATCTGCTGGCACATTATGAACTGGGCAATTACGAACTCATGGAATCATTGACTAAATCCGTTTATCGTTTCATGGCAAAAATGAAAAACCTTACTGTGGTGGAAGAAGAAATGTTTAAATTTCTCAGGAAGAGTTTTCAGATCTCACGCAGGGATATCAAACCCGAACTTGAAAGATTGCTAAGTAAGATCAAACACCTGGAATATAACCATATCGAAACACGCTCTTTTGCTTACCTAGACATCATCTCCTGGCTCGAAAGCAAGCTCCAGGATAAAACCATGAGCGAAATAGTCTATGCGAAGTACCTCCTTCGCAAAGACCGTAAAGTACGGTCGGAAAACGCGATGGTTGGATTGTAACTTGAGATGTGAGTTATGGGTTATGAGATATGGGTATTGAATCATTAAACATTCATGTCCCATAACCCATAATCCATAACTCATAACCCATAAAACCCGTACACCCTCTGTATCGAATCCGTACATATTTATTCTGCAACTGTTACATAATAGATTCGTAAATAAGCATTTACAAGACGGCATTTTTATTGGGTTATGGGATATAAGATATGAGATATGAGTTGAGGTAAATAGAACCCAAATCCTATATCTCATAACCCATAATTCATAATTAATAAAATGTTCAAAAACTATCTCAAAACAGCATATAGAAACTTAGTTAAAAATAAGTTTTACACTGCGATAAATATTGTCGGGCTTGCCGTAGGTATCGCTACCTGCTTGCTGATTCTTTTATATGTGCTGGACGAAATGAGCTATGACCGCTATAACACAAATGCCAGCCGGATTTATCGGGTAAATAACGAAGTCAAGTTTGGAGATAATCATATAGATCTTGCCGTCGCGCCGGCTTTATTGGGCGCTACCATGGTTAAAGAATTTCCACAGGTAGAACAATATACCCGTATTCAATGGCACGGCAGCCTGCTGATAAAAAAAGGAAATGAAAACCTGCGTGAAGACCGGGTAGCCTATGGAGATTCAACATTATTTGATGTTTTCACATTGCCGATGATTTCAGGTGATCCCAAAACTGCATTAAGAGAACCCCATTCCCTTGTTATAACAGAAACGATTGCTAAAAAATATTTCAACACCGTAGATGTAGTCGGCAAAGAAATGATCATTAATGATTCAGTAAATTATAAAATCACGGGTGTAATTAAGAATATACCATCCCAGTCTCATTTCAATTTTGACATTTTTGTTGCAACTGCAGAGAATCCTGCCAGCAGGGACGATAACTGGCTGAGTGAAAACTGGAATACTTATATTCTTGTAAAGAAAAACACTAACTTAAATAAGCTGAATTCAGATCTGAATAAAATGATGGATCGGTATGTTGGACCGGAACTGCAGGGAGTGACAAATATGACCCTGGATCAGTTTAAAAAAAGCGGCGGATATGTGAGGGCAAGCCTGACTCCTCTGACTGACATCCATTTGAAATCTAATAAAACAGCAGAACTGGATGGCAATGGCAATATACAGTTCGTATACATATTTTCTGCCATAGCTTTATTTATACTACTGATTGCCTGCGTAAATTTTATGAACCTTTCTACTGCCCGCTCATCTAATCGGGCTAAAGAAGTAGGCGTAAGAAAAGTTCTGGGATCGCTCAGGAAAAATCTGATAAACCAGTTTTTATCTGAGTCCGTGCTCATCAGTTTTATCGCTTTAATATTTGCCGTAATAATTGCATGGTCATTGTTGCCATATTTTAATCAACTCGCCGGTAAATCTATCAGGTTAAGTGCAATATTTCAACCGGGCATGATATTATCACTGGTCATACTGATGTTGATTGTCGGTCTTCTTGCAGGAAGTTATCCTGCCTTTTTTCTATCTTCATTTCAACCCATTGCAGTACTAAAAGGCAAACTGACATCAGGATTTAAGAAGTCCTGGTTAAGGAACGGATTGGTTATTTTCCAATTTGTTATAACAATCATTCTGATTATCGGAACCATCGTCATTTTCAACCAGCTGAATTACATCCGCGCAAAAGATATTGGATATAACAGAAACCAGGTTTTGGTGATTAACGGGACCAATGTTCTCGCAGACCAGTCTGCCACATTCAAAAATGAACTCCTGCATATAAGCGGAATACAAAATGCAACCATGACTGGTTTTTTGCCGACTGACTATGATAGAAATAATGATGCATTTTTTACTTCACCTGCTCTCGATCCCAAATCTGCCATATCCTCGCAAGTATGGATGGTAGATGAAAACTATATCCCCACGCTTGGTATGAAACTGATTGACGGCAGAAACTTCTCATTGCAATTCCCAACAGATTCGTCTGGAATTATTATCAATGAAGCGGCAGCAAGATTCTTAACCTCCAAAAACGTACTAAATAAAAAATTGTATGAAATCAGTGATTTCAAAACCAAGAAGCTGAATGAATACCATATCATTGGTGTTATCAGGAATTTCAACTTTAATTCATTACGCGATATGATAACTCCACTGGTATTACGTTTCGGGAAAAATAACGACAATATTTCCGTTCGAATCAATGCCTCCGATATTCCTTCCCTTATTTCAGTAATAAAATCAAAATGGAAGGGAATGGTACCAGGTAAGCCTTTTGACTTTGGTTTCATGGACGATCAGTTTAACAGATTGTACACCAGTGAACAGCAGGTTGGACGAATATCAATCACTTTTTCAATACTCGCCATAATAATTGCCTGCCTTGGTTTATTCGGACTGGTTACTTATGCAGCTGAACAAAGGACAAAGGAAATCGGCATAAGAAAAGTACTGGGGGCCAATGTTCCGGTCATCGTTAACATGATTGTCAAAGATTTTCTGAAACTGGTCATCATCGCGTCGCTGTTTGCCTTTCCAATCGCCTGGTGGGGAATGAATAAGTGGCTCCAGAATTTTGCATATCGTGTCGGTATCGGATGGTGGATTTTTATTGTAGCAACATTGATAGCTGTTGCTGTAACACTTGTAACCATCAGCTATCAGGCGATCAAAGCAGCCATTTCGAATCCTGTCACTAGTTTACGATCTGAATGAGATGATTGTGGTTATGGGATATGAGTTATGGGTTTTCTTGAATAACTCATAACCCATAACTTATAATCCATAACCAAGATTAACAACCCATAACTCATAATCCATAACTCATAATTCTAAATAAAGAGTATGCTAAAAAACTATATCAACGTCGCCTACCGCAATTTCATCAGGAATAAAATATTTTCCCTGATCAATGTACTGGGACTTTCCATTGGTATCAGCAGCGCCCTGGTAATATTTCTGATCGTTCATTACGATCTGACATTTGATAAGTTTGAAAAAGACAGCAATCGGATTTATCGTGTAGTTACTATCATGACTTTTTCCGGAACTCCGATGCATTTTTCCGGTGTTGCTTCGCCGATGGCCGAAACGGCAAAAAAAGAAGTACCCGGCGTTGAGGAAAGTGTGGGATTTCATCAATTCAACGGAAACGGAAAAGTAACTATCAAAAAAAAAGACGGAGAAAAACCTTTTCAGATCAATCATCAGGAAGATATCATCTTTGCTGACCAGGCATATTTTAAACTGATCCCCTACCAATGGCTGGTTGGTTCACCGGAAATCTCTCTGTCCGAACCCTTCAAAGTGGTTCTGTCAGAAGCCAGAGCGAAAATCTATTTCCCTGCAATGCCATATTCGGAAATAATCGGAAAACAAATTGTATACGACGATACCGTCGTTACGACTGTCTCAGGTATTGTTAAGAATCAGACAGCCAACACCGATTTTATATTCAAAGAATTTATTTCACAATCTACCATACCATCCAGCGGACTGAAGAAAAATTATACCTGGGGTGAATGGTCTTATGTTAACAGTGGCAGTCAGCTTTTTCTAAAATTAAAACCAAATGCATCCGTAAATATTGTAGAAAACCAGCTTGAATCAATTCTGAAAAAGAATGATAAGGGATCGAATGGATTCAATACGACCACAGTCTACAAACTGCAGCCTTTCAATGATCTTCATTTTAATAGTGACTATGGTGTTTACAGCGATCATATTGCGAACAAACCGACCATGTACGGACTATTGGCAGTCGCCGGTTTTCTACTGGTATTGGGTTGCATCAATTTTATAAATCTTACCACGGCCCAGGCTTCCCAGCGTGCCAGGGAAATCGGCATTCGCAAAACTATGGGCAGTTCTATCAGCCAACTGATGATACAGTTTCTTACAGAAACTTTCTTTATTACCCTTATCTCCATGCTCATTTCCATATTGATTGCACCTCTCCTGCTGAAAGTCTTTGCAGATTTTATTCCAAAAGATCTGCATTTTGATATATGGCAACAACCTTCTCTCCTTGGATTCTTACTCCTGCTGACTTTAATTGTCACATTCCTGGCCGGATTTTATCCCGCACTGGTTCTGACTAAATTTAAGCCCGTGCTCGTTCTCAAAAACCAGGCTCATTCCGGTTCTTCACAAAGCAGAAAAGCGTGGCTCAGAAAAGGACTCACCATATCCCAGTTTTTAATTGCTCAGTTTTTCTGCATGGCAACTATCATTACAGTAAAGCAAATAAATTTCTTGCTGAATAAAGACATGGGATTTAAAAAAGATGCTATTATCAATGTCCATACCCCATACTTTTGGGATAAACCTGACCATCGTCGTTTCCTTCTCGCGGAAGAAATCAAAAACTTGCCAGGTATCGAAATGTTGAGCATTGGAAATGATGCTCCATCGGCCAGTGGATGGTCGGCCCAAAATATGAAATTCATAGAGGGGAAAAAAGAAATTCAAACAGATGTAAGACAAAAATCAGGCGACACCAACTATCTAAGACTTTATCATATTAATATTCTGGCAGGAAGAAATGTAGAGGCCAGCGATACAACCAAAGAATACCTGGTGAATGAAACCTATTTGCATATTTTAGGGTTTCATAAACCGGTTGATATTCTAAATAAACAGGTCAATGGGAAGCCCATTGTGGGAGTGATGGCGGATTTTAATCAGGAATCTTTACATGCTTCCATAAAGCCCCTGGCATTCTCTTCGGAAATGCGCAATAGCTTTACTTTACATATCGCTCTGAAACCGCAACAATCCACCGGCTCCTGGAAAGCAAGTATCGCAGCAATAGAAAAAGCTTTTAAAAAGTATTTCCCTGAAGAAGATTTTGACTACGCATTCGTGGATGAAAGCATCGCTAAATTCTACAAGAGTGAGCAGGACATCTCTCATCTTTTACAATGGTCAACCGGTCTCGCCATTTTTATAAGCTGCATGGGCCTTCTCGGATTAGTAATGTATACAACCAATCTCAGGATCAAAGAAATTGGAATCAGAAAAGTGCTCGGTGCTTCCGTGGGCCATATCGTTTCCATTTTGTCAAAAGACTTTCTCCGTTTGGTTCTTATTGCTTCGCTGATTGCAATTCCGCTTTCCTGGTGGGCAATGAATAAATGGCTGGAAAACTTTGCATATAAAACGTCAATAAATTGGTGGGTATTTGCATTGAGCACATTATTGATGATGGTGATCGCACTTATAACATTAGGTATTCAAACGATTCGCGCGGCGAGTGCGAATCCGGTTGAAAGCTTGCGGTCGGAATAGTTGTAAGTTATTAGTTATAAGTTGTAAATCACATTATTGAAATCAATCGACAATTATCTTACGTTTCAACCTTCAACGCCAACAACTAACAACTAACAATTAACAACTATGGTCTTTATTTGAAAATGAAAAATGTATGCTAAAAAACTATCTCAAGACCTCGTTTAGATTTTTGCTTAAGAACAAGACCTATAGTTTTATCAACATCTTCGGACTGGCATTGGGTACGCTTTGTTGCGTGTACATCATATTATATGTAACGGACCAATACAGCTTTGACAAACATCAGCCTGATGCAAAAAATATTTACAGGATCATTACTACAACAGATCTGGCAGGTGACAAGCACAATGGTGGCACGTCTTCTCCACCAATCGCACCAACGATGAAGAAAGATTTCGGTGAAGTAGTTCAATACACGAGGATCACTTCCACCCTGGGTGTCAGTAAAAATCTCCTTCGTTATAAAGAGAGATCATTCTACGAAGACAATGCCCTTTATGCTGATTCCACTTTTTTCGATATGTTCCAATACCATTTTATTTATGGCAACCCGGCTAATGCATTGAAGGTTCCCTATTCTATTGTGTTGCTAAAACCGGTATCTGATAAACTTTTCGGATCTGAAGATCCATTGGGGAAAACCATCATCATTGAAAACGGATATGGCAAGGACAATTTCAAAGTGATGGGAGTTATCGATGAAAGCCTTGGGAAAACCCAGATTAAGGGAAATATTTTCTTAGCTATGAATAGTGGTGGCATGGGTGGCTATACTTACAATAATACCCAATGGGCCGGAAATAATTATGCTTACTCATATGTGAAACTAAGACCCGACGCCAATGTGACCGCACTGGATAAGAAACTTCCTGCCTTTCTTAATAAATATGGTGGCGAACAGATGAAGGCAATGGGTATGAAAAAAGAAATTCACCTGCAACCACTTCTCGATGTGCAGACTACAGGAGGGTTGGAGCACAACCTGATTACACCTGTAAGCACTTCTTTTCTGTATATCATGATGCTGATTGCTGTACTCATACAAGTAATCGCTTGCATTAATTTTATGAATCTCTCTACGGCCCGCGCTTCTAAAAGGGCAAAGGAAGTGGGAGTCAGGAAAGTAATCGGTGCTGAAAAACATTCGCTGATCAAACAATTCCTCGCAGAGTCATTGTTCTTGTCATTTATAGGAATCCTGATCGCGCTCCCCCTGCTCATCCTTGCACTGCCCTGGCTTAATCAGATAACACAGGCAGATATTCATCTCACTTTATTCAGAGATTATAAGCTTTGGATATTCCTGGTAATGCTGGTGCTTGTGACAGGGTTTTTAGCTGGCAGCTATCCTGCATTTTATCTTTCGGCCTTCCAGGCCATCAAAGTCATTAAAGGAAATTTTTCCAACCAGGTATCCGCAGCAGGCATTCGCAGGACTCTGGTAATATTCCAGTTTGTGTTGTCAATCGTTCTTATCACGAGTATCATTATTATTTATAGTCAGCTCAACTACATAAAAAATAAAGACCTGGGTTTTGATAAGAAACAAAAACTGATTTTCAATTTTTATACCAACGAGTCGCAAAAGAAAATGCCGGCACTAAGTAACGACCTTAAGGAGTTGTCTGAAATTAAAGGAGTGACCATGTCGAATTATTACCTAGGACAATTTATCGAAAGAGATCACGGTGTATATCCTCCCGGTGGCAATATGAAAACATCCATTGACGCACAGAATTTGTCCACCGATGAACATTTCCTGACAACGAATGGTATTCAGTTGATTTCGGGACGTGATTTCCGTATTGGCGATTCGGCACGCGTTCTAATCAATGAAACACTGTGCCGAAGGTTAGGACTAAAACCGGAAAATGCTCCGGGAACAAAAATTTATTCTGAGTATAAACCTGAACCGATGATCGTTATGGAAATCATCGGAGTAATGAAGGATTTCAACTATAGCTCTTTGCACAATGAAATAAAACCCCTGGAACTGGACTATGAAGCAAACAAAGATTATTTCGATAAATTAACAGTTGCCGTCAACAGCGACAACTATAAATCAGTGCTGAAAAAAATAGAAGCGATTTGGAATAGGGACCTTCCATCTGTTCCTTTCGAATATCAGTTTCTGGATGATGTGGTTCAAAAACAATACGAATCCGAAGTAACGCTGGGAAACATTATCAATTCGTTTACGCTGATGGCGATCCTTATTTCATCTCTTGGCCTGTTCGGCCTCGCGTCTTTCAGTGCCGAACAAAGAAGTAAAGAGATCGGTATCCGAAAAGTGCTGGGAGCAAGCGTCTCCGGAATCGTGCAACTCTTGTCGAAGGACTTTTTAAAACTGGTTTTAATCTCCTTCATTATCGCAATACCCATTGCATGGTGGGCGATGAATAAATGGCTGCAGGGATTCAATTACCGTGTTCCAATTAACTGGTGGATGTTCGCCATGGCAGGTCTCATCGCGATTCTCATCGCCATGATAACCGTGAGCTTCCAGGCGATTAAAGCAGCGGTGGCGAATCCCACTAAGAGTCTTAAAACTGAATGATATTATTTATGGGTTATGAATTATGGGTTATCGGTTTTTATGCTAATTTTTAAATATAAGTACTTGAAATAAATTGTTAATAACTCATAATCCATAATTCATAGCCATATATTATTTCTCCCTCACTATTTTCAACGCATACTCCATTTGCCCGTCTTTATTATCAACAATATCACTGATTGTAAAGTAAAATGGATAATCGGGCAATATACCCTTGACATTATTACTGATCTTTTTCACGGCCATTTTGTATTTAACCATCGGAATCCGAACAGTAATTCCGGTGTTTGACAAACTCACCATCGCTTCTTCTCCCGAAGTATTTCCATAATACCCGCCGCCACATTCTTCCCCTATAAATATGCCCCTATTATCGGTTTTGACTATAGAAGAAAATTCCGCGACACCCGAAAAACTGCGACCGTTCATCAGTATATATACTCTCCCGCCAAAGTTATTTTCCTTAGGTTGCTGAATACCTAAATTGGGATGATCCTTTTCCGGAAATTTCTCCGAAACTGTTTCCTGAGATGCGTAATACAGGAATGGCTTTTGCGTCAGGTAAGCATACAACATTTCACCATTACCATCATTGCCGCCCTGGTTGCTGCGAACATCAATCAACAGTTTTTTGATTTGTTTTTTTCTGATATCTGTAAAAGATGAATCTAAAAAATGACTGAAGTTCTCTCCCGTCTGTTCCAGAAATCCATCAAAGAAAGATTTCAGGGTGAGCACTGCAGTTTTGTTAGATATATAGTTCAACTGAAGATATTTCTTTGGTCTCGGGAATGGATTGCTGCAAAAAATATTTTTTATATAATCAGCATGTATGGATGCAGTCCGAATTTCCCCGGCTTTTGTTTTATATCGAATATCATAGTTGTCCTTAACACCATAGATAATATTATATAATAGTTGAAAGTCTTCGGGCATCTCCCAGTTTTTACGGGATTGAATACCGGCATCCGAACATATATAATCAAACAGACGCTTTGTGATTTCATCCATCGAATGGTTGTTGATGGAAATTAATTCTGATTCAGCGAGACTTGTATCTTGTTTACAACAAAAAATATAAGCTCTCCTATTTATAAACAAAACCATTGCAGGAAAAACTTTTATATTATTAATATAATCATTTTGAACTTCTCTGGGCAATCTGCAATTTGTATGGCCATCTTCAATGGCGGCCAATACAAATCTAGTCAGCGCATAAAAATCAAAAACAGACATGCTATCATCGATACTTGCATAACAGCTGTCAAATATCTTGTCAATAGTAGCCTTGGTCTTATAAGTATACAAGCCGGCATGTACTTTCTCTAATGTATCTCTCATGAACATGAAATCCTGTCTTAACTGAACCTGCGGTATTATCCTGAAGGATTCATTATTGGGTTGGCTAAATGCTGATATAGAAGTAATGCAAATGAAGCAGTAGAATAATATGATTTTCCGGAAACATGGCATTATAAAAAGATTTTTGTATTTAATTAGAGTTATACTTTGATAAGACTACCTATTGCTTAAATTGTTCCATTTATGATCTCAACATAGCAATTATCCATTAATCATTGACAATTATACCGTACAGTCCTGTTTCAAAACCGTACAGTTTAAGTGTAAAATATTTATAATAACATACTGATTCATACACAGTTATTAAGGTGGCACTTTGTTTGGCGCATTCGGCCAACGGTCAACCGCCAACCGCCAACCAAAAATCAAAAAGGATGCTAAAAAATTATATAACCGTTGCCTGGAGAAACCTGCTCAGGAACAGGGCTTCTTCCTTTATCAATATCAGCGGTCTTGCCGTTGGGATGGCGGTTGCATTGTTAATAGGATTATGGATCTGGGATGAATTGTCGTTCAACAAATATTTTGAAAACTACGACCGAATTGCGCAGGTGATGCAGAGACGGACCGACAACGGAGTAGTTTCTGCATTCGTGGGAATGCCGCGGCCCTTAGGACAGGAACTGAGAAATAATTACGGCAGCGATTTCAAATATGTTGTCATGGCTTCCTGGCCAACAAGTACCATTGTAACTGCGGGTAATAAGAATTTGAGTGAGAGAGGCACATTTATGGAATCTGATGCCCCAAATATGCTTTCCCTGAATATGATCGAAGGTACCCGTAACGATTTAAAAGATCCGCGTTCTGTTTTTATTTCGGAATCTGTTGCAAAATCATTTTTTGGAGATGAAGATCCTCTGAACAAAATTATCAGGATTCGAAATAAGCTGGATGTAAAAGTAACCGGTGTTTACAAGGACTTCCCTTATAATTCGGAATTCTACAATATTAATTTTATTGGCACTTGGGATCTGTATGTTACTTCCGAAACCTGGATCGGAAAAGCAATTGATCAGTGGGATAATAATTCCTTTCTTATTTATGCCCAGATAAATGGCAACACTGATTTCAATCATGTTGACAGAAATATCATCAGCTCTAAATTTAAGCGTGAGGCACCAGAAGATAAAAAATATAAAGCAGAAGTTTTCCTGCATCCCATGGCGGACTGGCATTTGAGATCACATTGGGATAATGGAATAAAAACAGGAGGACTGATTGAATATGTTCGCCTGTTCAGTATCATCGGCATTTTCGTTTTACTGCTCGCCTGCATTAATTTCATGAACCTGAGTACAGCCCGTTCTGAAAAACGCGCAAAGGAAGTTGGTGTGCGCAAAGCCATCGGTTCCCTCCGTAAACAATTGATCAGTCAGTTTTTTGTTGAATCCCTTCTTGTTGTGGCATTCGCATTCGGACTGTCTCTTTTACTAAGCGAACTCTTTCTTCCCTGGTTCAACCAGATGGCAGATAAAAAAATGCAAATACCATGGGCATCACCTTTATTCTGGATCGCCTGTATTGCTTTTTCAATTTTCACTGCCATCATCTCCGGGAGTTATCCCGCGGTGTATTTATCCTCTTTCCAGCCCATCAAAGTATTGAAAGGATCTTTTAAAGCAGGACGGCTCGCTGCTATTCCGCGAAAAATATTAGTGGTATTACAGTTCACCATCTCTCTTACGCTGATCATCGGCACCATCACAGTTTATAATCAGATCCAATATACCAGGAACCGTCCCATTGGATATGACCGGAATGGAATAATGATGATCCAGATGAAGACACCCGATTTCTACGGAAAATATGATTTGCTGAAGAATGAGTTGGAAAATTCAGGAGCAGTGACGGAATTCGCGGAATCCTCCAGTCCCCTGACTGATGTCTATAATTCCAGCGATGGTTTCAGTTGGGAAGGAAAAGATCCAGCCACATCAAGTGAATTTGAGACCATCTCGGTATCTCAGGATTTCGGCAGAACAGTCGGCTGGAATTTCATTGACGGAAGAGATTTCTCTAAAGATTTCAAGACGGATTCATCAGGCATTATCCTAAATGAAACCGCTGCAAAATTTATGGGAATGAAAGATCCAATAGGAAAAACAATTAAATGGACCAACGATGCAGGCACGAGTTATTACAAAGTAATCGGGGTTATCAAAGATATGATCATGGAATCTCCTTATGACCCAGTCAGACGGGCTGTTTATACGATGGATCAGAATAATGTGAATTGGATCGAACTAAAACTAAATCCAAATAAAAGTGCGGCGGAGTCTATCGCCAAAGTGGAAACAGTATTTAAGAAATATATTCCTTCAACACCTTTCGAATATAAATTTGCCGACAGTGAGTTTGCCGCAAAATTTGCAGCTGAAACAAGAATCGGCCAGCTGTCCACATTCTTTGCAGCACTCGCAATCTTTATCAGTTGCCTCGGATTATTCGGACTCGCATCCTTTGTCGCAGAACAACGCACCAAAGAAATCGGTGTGCGAAAAGTCCTGGGCGCGTCCGTATTTAATCTCTGGAGAATGTTGTCGAAGGATTTTGTGATACTGGTTGTCATCTCACTGGCCATCGTAACGCCAACTGCTTATTATTTCATGCATCGCTGGTTGCTGAACTATCAGTACCGCACTGAAATCTCCTGGTGGGTTTTTGCTGTATCCGGACTGGGTGCAATTCTCATTACTTTATTAACGGTGAGTTATCAGAGCATAAAAGCAGCGATTGCGAACCCCACTAAAAGCTTACGTTCGGAATGAGTTATGAATTATGAGATATGGGTTATGAGATATGATCTGCTCATTATTCATAACCCATAACCCATATCCCATAACTCATATCTTTTTAAGCCTTTCTACCGCAAGTTCAATAGTAGTACTTTTCTTCGCGAAGCAAAACCTCAACACCTTATCATCTTTCCCTGACTGATAAAATGCAGATACAGGTATTGCTGCAACACCGCACCGGGCGACGAGATTTTTTGCGAATGCTGCATCGGGTTCATCAGAAATATCTTTATAAGAATATATCTGAAAATAACTACCATAGGTGGGCAGCGCACGGAATCGCGTAGCCGACATAAGTTCCTGGAAAAAATCTCTTTTCTCCTGCATGAAATCAGGAAGAGATAAATAATGCGAAGGCTCTTTTAAGAAAGCGGCCAATGCAACCTGTGTCGGAGTAAAACAACTGAATGCATTGAACTGATGAAATTTCCTGAATTCCCTGGTCAGCAGCTCCGGCGCCACACAGTATCCGAGTTTCCATCCGGTACAATGGAAGACTTTTCCCAGTGAAAAACAAACAAAACTTCTTTCCATCAAATCCGGATACCTGAGTATGGAATGATGCGTTTTCCCATCGAGTATGATATGTTCATACACTTCATCCGAAACAATAAAAATATTGGTATCATGGACCAGCTTACGCAGTTCTTCGATATCATCTGACGAAAGCACTGCACCAGTCGGATTATGCGGTGAATTTAAAACGATCGCCTTTGTCTTATTTGTCCTCGCCCTGCGCGCTTTCTCCCAGTCAATTTTGTAAGAAGGATACTCCAGCGGAACCGTAACAGGGACGGCCCCATTCATCAGAATATTTGGGATATAACTATCATAAGCGGGTTCAAACACAATCACTTCATCTCCTGGCTGAAGGACCGTACTGAGCGCCGTGTAAATCGCATAAGTACCGCCAGGAGTGATCGTGATTTCTGATTGAGGATTGACTGAATGCTTGTAAAGTGATTCAATTTTCGCAGCCAGTGTTTCAAGTAATGGCGGGTGACCAGGCATCGGCGCATACTGATTGAATCCGTCACGCATCGCTTTCGCCACAAGTTCCACCAGCCCCGGATCCATCGGGAAATCAGGAAATCCCTGTCCCAGGTTGATCGCACCCGTCTTCGTCGCCAGCCCGCTCATTACAGTGAAGATGGTTGTGCCAATATTAGGAAGCTTGCTGTGTAAGTTCATGATTCGTTTATCGCAGATCGTGGATCGCAGATCGATAAACGATTAACGATACACGATTAACGTTTATAAATATTCATCCCCAATCTCCCTCCTCACTTCTGCCACATAATCTTTTATCTCCTGCTCTTTTTCTCTCTTACAAACGAGCAGCACATCATGTGTATCGACGACTATAAAATCTTCGAGACCCTGGAGGACGATCAGTTTTTTATTTCCGGAGTGCACAATACATTTCGTGGCATCTATCACCATTACCTTCTTTCCTGCGATCGCATTGCCAAGTTCATCTTTCTCAAGATTTTCATACGCACTGTTCCAGGTACCGAGATCACTCCATCCAAATGACGAAGGAATCACATAAACGTTATTCGCTTTTTCCATGATACCGAAGTCAATGGAGATCGTCGTGCACAGTGGATAAATATGTTCGAGGGCTTTTTTCTCTTCGGGTGTATTGAAAGCATCTTTCTCCGCCACGAACACATCATACATTTCAGGAAGATAAGTTTCGAAGGCCTTGATGATATTCTTCACCTGCCAGACGAATATCCCGGCGTTCCAAAGAAAATCACCGCTGGCAAGAAATGTCTTCGCGAGTTCGAGATTTGGCTTTTCTGTAAAAGTTTTTACTTTATAAACATTATCCGTCACCGTCTGCAACTCTCTTTGGATATATCCATAACCCGTATTCGGCTGCAGTGGTTTGATGCCGAGCGTGATCAGCGCATTATGTTTGTTCACAAAACTCAGGGCCTCGAGACAAACTTTCTTGAACGCAATCCTGTCCAGCACCATATGATCCGCGGGGGCGACGATCAGCAGCGCTTTGGGATCCTTCTGCATTAATTTAAAAGAAATATAGGCGATGCAGGGAGCCGTGTTTTTGCGTGAAGGCTCACCAAGAATATTTTCCTTTCGTATATGGGGCAATTGTTTTTCGACAATATGCATGTATTCGACGGAAGTGACAACGTAAATATTTTCGGGAGGAATAAAATCAGTCAGACGCTGAAAGGTAGCCTGGACAAGGGTTTGACCGGTATTTAGAATATCCAGGAATTGCTTCGGATAATTCTGTCTGCTCATGGGCCAGAAACGACTTCCGATTCCCCCGGCCATAATTACCGCATACTGGTGTTCGTTCATAAGTTCGTTTTGTAAAATTCTCTTACTGTTGGTTGGCAGTTGGCGGTTGGCGGACTTTTTATATTGTCAGGTTGATTGATTTTAATAGTGACCTTTTCGTTCATCTACCGCCAACTGCCAACCGTCAACCGCCAACGATTTAAATTATTCCTTCCTTCACCAAATCATGTATATGTATAAACCCCTCATACTTCTTTCCATCCATCACAGGAAGCTGACTGATATCTTTCAATCTTAAAATTTCCAATGCTTCCACTGCCAGCGCATCTTTTTGAATCGTGGTTGGTGTTGAACTCATGATATCACGTGCATGCACAGCCGAAGTATCAGAATTTTTCTCCAGCATTCTTCTCAGATCTCCATCGGTGATGATACCCTGCAATTCCTGCGCATCATTGACAACAGCCGTTGCACCCAGCCTCTTGGAAGTCATTTCCATGATCACTTCCTTCAGCGAAGCTCCGACACTTACCCCGGGTTTTGCATTGTGAACATAAATATCACTCACGCGGAGGTAGAGTTTTTTCCCCAGTGTACCTCCTGGATGGAAACGTGCAAAATCTTTCGTGCCAAATCCTTTTAATTCCATCAGTGTAATGGCAAGCGCATCACCCATCACGAGCTGCGCCGTTGTGCTGCTGGTGGGTGCCAGGTTATGCAGACAGGCTTCTTCCGATACCGTTGTATTTAAAAATATATCTGCCTTTTTCGCCAGAAGGGAATCCTTGTTCCCGACCATTCCGATGAGTTTGTTTTTATCGCGGGCCAATAAAGGAAGCAGGGCCTTGATCTCCGGACTTTCACCACTCTTACTGATGATCATCAGTATGTCTTCTTCACTCACCATGCCGAGGTCGCCATGAATGGCATCGGCAGCATGCATGAAAGCTGCCGGTGTTCCCGTGGAATTCAATGTGGCTACGATTTTCTGGGCGATGATGGCGCTCTTACCGACACCACTAATCACCAATCTCCCCTTACATTTGGCAATAAGCTCCACTGCGGAGGTAAATGACTCATTAATATAGGCCTCCAGCGCTGAGATAGCTGCAGCCTCTTTCTGAATGATGTTCAGGCCGGAAGCCCGTATTTTTCCTTTCGTCATGGATGGGTGCAAATTTAGAGCTTTCTAAAGGGCTGTAAAGCCCGCAATCGGGAATTTTTAACAAATTCAGGCCCTGGCGACCCCTTATATTTTGTAACTTCGCCAACCCCGGAAATGACCTGCCGGCCAAATAACGCTTGCTTACCATTCCCTATATTTTGATTAACTTAAGACTTTACACTGTGTGAAGGAAAATAATTGAGCATGGCAACAACCGCTAAGAAAAAACCCATATCAAAAAAGACAACCCTATTTGACGAAAGCGAAGGTCCCGGAATAGTAGATCCTGAATTACTCACCCATCTCCAGGAACATTTTGGATTCGATGGGTTCAAACAGAACCAGGGTGCAATCATCAATTCTGTATTAAGTGGAAAAGACACTTTTGTGATCATGCCCACGGGCGGTGGCAAATCTCTTTGCTACCAGTTACCCGCCATGATGAGCGAGGGCGTGGCCATTATCGTAAGTCCTCTGATCGCCCTGATGAAAAACCAGGTCGACCTGGTGCGTGGTTACAGCGAGAAAGATAATGTGGCGCATTTCCTCAATTCCACCCTTACCAAAAAACAAATCAAAGAAGTTCATAAGGACCTCCTCGGCGGACATACCAAAATGCTCTACGTAGCACCTGAAACCCTCACCAAACAAGAGAACCTGGTTTTCTTCAACGATCTCAAAATATCCTTCTTCGCAGTGGACGAGGCCCACTGTATTTCTGAGTGGGGACATGATTTCCGTCCGGAGTATCGTCGCCTTCGTGAGATCATGGACATAGTGAATCCTAACGTTCCCGTGATCGCTCTAACGGCCACGGCTACCCCAAAAGTACAAAGTGATATCATTAAGAACCTCTCCTTGCGTGATCCGGAAATTTTTATCTCTTCCTTCAACCGTCCGAATCTCTATTACGAAATTCAGCCCAAGGTAAAGAAGGATCAGACGATCAGGAGTATTGTGAAATTCATCCTCGGACATAAGGGCAAGAGTGGCATCATATATACACTGAACCGCAAAACGACGGAAGAGCTGAGTGATATGCTCGTGGCCAATGGAATTAAATCCGTCGCTTACCACGCAGGACTGGATTCAAAGTTGCGCGCGGAGAGACAGGATCTTTTTATGAATGAAGACGTGCAGGTGATCGTAGCCACCATCGCCTTCGGCATGGGCATCGATAAACCCGATATCCGATATGTAATTCATTATAATATTCCAAAGTCCATCGAAAACTATTACCAGGAAACAGGTCGTGCCGGTCGCGATGGCCTCGAAGGTATTTGTGTGTTGTACTATTCACACAAAGATGTTGCAAAGCTGGAACATTTCATGAAGGACAAACCTCTTTCTGAAAGGGAAGTGGGTGCACAGCTTATAAATGAAACTGTTGGGTATGCCGAAACGGGTGTGTGCAGACGAAAAGTGCTGATGAGTTATTTCGGCGAAGAATATAATGATGAGAACTGTGGCGAATGTGATAACTGCCGCCATCCGAAAGAAAGAGTGGAAGCGAAGGACAATGTAGTGAAGGCACTCAAAGTAATCAAGGCACTGGATGAAAGATTCGCATCCGACTATACGGTAAATGTGATCGTCGGAAAACTGACACCGCAACTCATGATGTTCCGTCACGAAAATCTTCCTGAGTTTGCCATAGGTAATGACGAAACAGAATATTACTGGAACACTGTATTACGCCAGATGTTGCTCGGTGACCTCCTCGTAAAAGATATTGAAGAATACGGCGTGCTGAAAATAACAAAGAAGGGCCAGGAATTTTTAAAGAAGCCGAGATCCTTCCCGATCGTACTCAACAATGCTTTTGAAGAAGCGAATGCAGAAGATGATGAAGAACCCGCAGAAGCCGTCCCGGAAGTTGTTGCCAGCGATGAGAAATTATTTGCGATGCTGATGGAACTAAGACAGAAGGAATCGAAGAAGAAGGGACTTCCACCATTCGTGCTCTTCCTGGAAAATTCCATTCAGGATATGTCAACCATGTATCCCACTACATTAGAGGAACTCGAAAAATGCCAGGGCGTTTCGAAGGGTAAGGCCATCCGCTATGGAAAACCCTTTATTGAGCTGATCGGGAAATATGTAGAAGAAAACGATATTGAAAAGCCCGACGATTTTGTGATGAAGACTGTCGCGAATAAGAGCATAAATAAAGTTTATATCATACAGCAGATGGATAAAAAGATTCCGCTGGAAACTATTGCCAAAAATAAAGATATGCGCCTCGACGCGTTGCTGGAGAATATGGAAACCATTGCCGCCAGCGGAACAAAACTTCACCTGGATTATGTGATCGACGAAATGCTCGACGAATCTGAGCAGGACGAAATCCTCGATTATTTCAAGGGTTGCGAAACTTCTTCCCTGCAGCTCGCGCAACAGGAGCTCGCTGACGGTAATTATAGTTGGGAGCAGCTGAAGCTGATGAGGATTAAGTTTTTGAATACGTATGGAATGTAGGGGTCGTCGGGATGTTTAGAATTCCCAGCAAAGACACACCTGCTGCGCTCTGTCTCTCCGATATTAGAAGACTCTGTGCGCAGCAGCTGAAGGCTGGGAATTCTAAGCATCCCTCCTTTTTGGGTAAAATTTTCAATCAATTATTAATAATCTTAGCGCCCAGATCCCAATAAAACTATCCCCATACCTGATTGCCAAAATGCTGAAATTCCCCTATTTTTGCAGCCCGTCCTGAAAATGGACAATTGGCGGTGCGGTAGCTCAGTTGGTAGAGCAAAGGACTGAAAATCCTTGTGTCGGCGGTTCAATCCCGCCCCACACCACAGAAAAGATCACAGCAATGTGGTCTTTTTTTGTGCTCGGAACCTAAGCCAGATAAAAGTTTCGACGCTTTGTTCTGGTCTTTAGATCAACAGACTCGTCATGGTTAAAGAAATATGTTTTACTCTCTAAAAGTAGGTTTTTTCGACCTTGTTTGGCTCATCTGTTGACTCAGGTTTTTGGATCAACCCGTTGATCATGAGAAGACTCCGATCAAATCTCCACTTCCTACTGATCGAGCTTTGTCAGTTCATATACCTGGTCGCCTAAAACTTCTTTTTCACACATATGAGAAGCAGAGTCATACTCGACACATGTCACTTTGTAAATATGAAGGGTGTCTTTATTAAACAGGAAACCAAAGTCATGCACCTTCTTCATCGACAGTCCAAGTAGCATATGATCAACATCCCTGGCATCCGTTGTGTAGTCAATCGACGGTGAATAAACCTGAAAGCTGTCAAGTCCTTTTACAGACCCGTCTTCTAAAAAATCTACCTCGTTTCCGTTAGTCATTCGATAACGACCTTTAAAAAGAATCTCTTCTAAAACACCCAGGTTGTTCATCGTTGTATCCTGGTGTTTGAGCCGGTAAAAATACTGATCTCCGATCCTGATTCGGGTTTGTGAGATAATCGTTACGCTATCATATATTTTCTTCGACACAGGATCACACAATAAGTAGCTATCTCCGTTTTTCACAAACATCACTTCTCCGCCACCGTCGTGAAACCCATAGATCATTCTTGTTACCATCAAAGTTTTGAGAGGTATCACAATACAACTTTTCTCGTTACTTTGAGAAAGTCTGGGTGACCGGTTAACTTTTATTTTGTTGATATATGCTTCGTTAACCCAAACACCAGAAAAACTTAGAGCCGTGTCCAACAGCTGCGCGTTTCGTATTTGATCACTCTTTATAAGCTCAGGGTTAACAACTTTTGAAGGTTCGTTAGAACAGGAAGAGAAACACCAGGTAACAAGGAGCAAAAGTTGAAAGCGGTACGTCATAAACTCTAAGATAATAAATCTCTTTGCTTGGTGCAACCACGTCAATTCTGACCAGGGTGATGAGCCCAGCCAAAACGGTGTGGGGGGGTTCTTAGTGAGATGTCCGTCACAAGCTCTCCCCGAAAGAAAAAAGTAACTTTGTAGAAAACAGAGGAGATGGATTTTCATGAGAATCAGAGACAACACCGGCTACCACGTACATATCTTAAACGATGGTCGTTTGTGAAAGATGGTGTCCCCTGCGTTACAGTCTTTGACAGGCTTGCCAACCAGGTCCGAGATATATCGGTGTCAGACTTTACTGTAACCGTGAACGAATTTGATCTACCAACTGATGATCCCGTTGAACGCAGGCACTACGAAACAACAGCTTCCCTGGTGGAAGGTATGTTCGATATGGTAATTGACACTCTGGATAACCAAAAACGGCTGACCGAAAAACACGAGGATATTCTGCGCCACTTTGTAAGTTTAACGCACTGTCGAGCAGAGATTGTTCGGGAGGAGTATGCTTTTTTATTGGAAGATCCAGATGTTCGGGTGAAGTTCGTAAGAGAAATTACCTTACTGAAGAGAGACCACGAACCTGAAGAGATTCTTCTGGCTTTAACCGGAGTACCACCAGATAAAAAACTTCAACTCATAACAGGTATCGTGACCAATCATTTTGTAAGCGTACTGAGAAGTTTCTCCGCTGTTATTTTGGCGTCACAGGGTGATGCAAAGTGGCTCACCACGGATCTTCCGGTTGTCATCGATAAACAAGGAAACCACGACTGGTTAATTAGCTGGGATACTGAAGTGTACTTTCCACTTTCTCCAAAATATTGTCTGTTTCTGTCTCACCCAAAATCTGAACGTAGTTTAAACCCTTTAAGACAGGCTAAACCTAACCGTATTCATAAAACGAACGACGAATTAGTCTCAGAAATAAACCACAGACTGTTGGCAGATGCGTTTAAGTACCTGGTATTACCACAGGAATACAAAGAGTCATTTAACGACGAGCTGTTGCGTCTTCAGAGATCTGGTGGTTTACACCAACATGATGAAGTGTAGTTCGAACTATAGCTATCTATTACTATGAGGAAGCCTGGGATTTGGTGGGAGCTGAACTTGCATGAAATAACTGGTTTTCTGTGCATCACTCACGCGATCTACCTTCCAGGAAAACTGATACTTTTGGTATATGACAAACAACCAGGACAAGATTGGAGGGCTTCTCTCGGACCTGGACAATGTGGATAGACCTCTCAATGAGTACTTCGACAGAATTGTGAAACCCGGCACCGGTCGGTTCAAGAGTGACTTATTATGTATTGGAGTCATCGACAGATCTCTCGCTCTGACCTACGGTTTCACGACTCTGATCAGAACGCTCAACTTTCAGGCTGCTGCTCATCTGGTCAGACTACACCTGGATAATTATCTCAGACTGTCTGCACTGTTCCTGGTTGACGACCCGGAAACCTTCGCTAAGAATTTCCATGAGGGGATCAAGATCAGTGAGATGACGGACAGGGACAAGAAACCAATGACCGACAGATATCTCAAAGAGAAAGCTTCCTTAAATCACCAGTGGATTGATAAAGTCTACACAACCACTTCAGGATACGTTCATCTCAGTCCCCAACATGTTATGAACTCTGTCAGGATCGTTGACCCGGAGAAGCAGCTCATCGGATACACGGTTGGTAAAACAGACAGAAATGTACCAGATAAAGCGAAAATTGATGCGACCGAGTGTATGCTGGAGATTACACGATGTGTGATGGACTTATTGGAAGGATGGTGCCGATCCAAAGAGAAAGTTCCCAAACCGGGACAGGGAACTCAATCATAATTCCAGACTATCAACAATTGATTCCACAGCTGTTGATAAGTTGATATCGTCTCTTTCCCATTTGTGTATAGTTTTGTCTCCATTTCCGTACGATCGAAAACACCAGCATGAGCTCTATATACTCAACCGACATTAAGGTACCCCAGGGTATTGACCTGGACACGATCACACTTGAATTCTTGAAAACATCCGGTCTGCGCGTATCCAAACAAAGAGCAAAAGACACCTTCGCGCTGGTGATCCATCACTTGAAAATAAAGCATTCTAAAAAAGTGACAAAAGGTAAGATCTCGAATACCGGGTTTGCGCCCTTCCATGTAAATCACAGAAGAGAGCTCTTTGGTAAGAATGAAAAAATGTACTTCAAGTACCTGGAAGAAAGAAAATACCTCCTTACCAGGGGATATAAGATCAATGTGAAAAGCACCGGGTACAAGTTGACCAACGAGTTTAAAGAAAGACGATGGGTCGATTATAGAATCACTGATAAGATCATGGTGGAACGGATAAATCAACTCAAAGAGAAAAGCAGCGACCTCACCCGGATCCTCAACATCAAAAGTTCCGCAACGCAGAAAGCTCTTCAACTCCCAGCTGTCACATTGCATCCTTCAGTTTTCGCGGAACTCAGTAAGATGAAAGAAGCAGAGTTGAATTCAACCATTGATCCAGAAGAACTACTCAATATCAAAGAGAAGTTTGACGAAGCAGAAGTTAATATCAGATCGATAAACTCCGGAGACTACAGTGAAAAAGTGGATCGTATGGGTAACCGGCTGCACACCCGAATGGTCAGGCTTATGAAAGAGTTGCGACCGTTTGTACTCATCAACGGACAGCCGGTGGTAGAGGTAGACATCAAAAACTCACAACCGTTCTTCATGCAGGTACTGGCTCAACGACAACTGTGGGATAGTATGAAGATCCAACTTCATAAACTTCACATTTCCGACCTGGACCACAACATGGTGCTCAAGTTGAAGGAACAGTCTGACTACTTTCAGGAAGTGATGGTAGCGGTATCCGGTAAAAAGCTACTCAGTACGAGCGCAAAGACCAAAAGCAGGAGAATAGGTGTGAGAAGGACAGAAGTAGCAGGGGTAAGAGAAGAAGTAGAAGCGGTCCCAGGGAAGAGAGAGGGCTCTATACTATTGTTGGCCGTTTTGGTTACAGAAACAGATGAACCATCTGGTCTAAACTTTTTAAGTTTAGCTTCTAAGGGTACCCTTTACGATGTCTTGTACCAGGCTCACTCCAATAAATACTTCGACGACAAGGGTAATGACTTACTGAAAGACCGGAATACAGCAAAGAGTACGATAATGAATGAACTCTTCGGTGATCCTCGCAAGATCCAGTATAAGGGCTACAAAACAATTCTGGAGAGCTTGTTCCCAAACTTCTTTCTGTTCACTAAACTCCTTAAAGAAACAGGATATATAAACCTGGCGTTACTGTTGCAGCGAGCAGAAGCGAAGATCTTCCTGGAAGGAGCGGTTGAATCGTTTCTAAAAGACAACCCTGGCAGTGTCCTGGTTACCGTCCATGATTCTGTCCTGGTACCATATACCTTAACAGCTGTTGTCAAAAAACATGTGGAGGATTATGTGGAACAACATGTGGGATCAAGACCGATATGTACCATGAAAGATTCACATCTCCTGGAGGATCACATTCCTTTTGCGGGAGTTACAGCGGACAGTGTTGGTCCAACATTATTGTAACTTCGAAAAATGAAGATTATGGACCTCCATAAGAAACGGGGGATCAATGCGAGGAGAAATATTCGTCGAGTTCCATGAGATAGTCTCCACTATGCACACTGTTGTAGGTTTTAGCGATCGGTCTGCCTGTGGCTGAAAGGATGAATCCATAGCTAACCGTATCCCGATCGATGATCAGTGGTCCATCTTTACAGTCTTTAAGGTAAATGTATCTTTTGGTAGATACCAGGACCTTGATGTCTTTATATTGGTCATTTTTTTTCAGGCTGTCTTGAGTAGCACTGATGCCGACTCCAAAATCCTCGTCTAAATCCCCTCCTTCGTCCTCGGTCACCTTCTCCAACTCCGCATACCTGTCATCATCCGGGCGAAGGAAGAGGATAATGTTTCCGGTTGCGTACGTGGTGTCTTTCAGATGAGTCTTCAGGATCACTGCCGAGTCATTTTCATGGTGATGGTGCAGATGGGAAATGACTTTTGCTGTATCCTCGGCTTTCGTGGGTACGGGAGCAGGTTTAACAGAGGGTGAATGACAACTCAGTGTGAGGACAAGGATGGAAGGCAGCCATTGGTTGATTCTCATATAGAACAGATTTTAGTGTGGTGGTTTAAATGTACTGAAGTAAAGGGGATACTGCAACACTCGAGACTACAAGTGAAGAAATCCCAGATTATTACTGATCCCTGTAGGGTCATCGAAAGAACATCATAAATCCGGCAGGTCCTCCAAAGAAGAGTCTACAACCAAACCCAGGTTTCTCAAATACAACAGTGTTACCCGCAACGAACTGTGCGCAAACGCTTGTTGTATCTTATAAGGATCCTTTGTCTTCAGATACATGTTCACCGCAGCTGTGTGTCGGAATGAGTAAAGCGTGTGGTTTTGTGAAACGATCCCACGTTCCATGAGATCCTCTTTTATTCTTGACCAGGCAGTATTGAAGTAAGACATGTTGAATGGAGAAGAGGTACGGCTAAAGATATTCCGGTCCTCTGTCAACAGGTCTACACCTTGTTTTATGAGTTCATCATGAACATATCCTGGGATGTGAACGCTCCGTATTCGACGACTCTTGTTCTGGTCACCGCTCAAACTAATCACCGTGAGGTCCTCGTTAAAAGATCCGCGCTTTAACAATCGCACCTCCTGATGAGGTCTTAAAAGGCTCCCGTAGACGAGGAGACAACAAAGATAAAGCTGATCGTGTTTTTGTTTTATCTCGTCAAGTACTTCTCGCAACTGTTTCTTTTTATATGGGAGATTCAAATACGCACTTTGTTTAAGCTTCCCAGTTAGTTGTACGGGATTTACTGGTATCAGATCCTTTGTGACGAGTCGTGAAAACAATGAGGATAACGTGCGTCTACGATTCATGTAGTTGGTTGCTGTCGTTTTGTAGCATTGTAAAAAACCGTTGATGGTCTCTACACCGATTTTGGTGACCGGAGTATCAACCTGTCCGTTTCGTTTTAAATACTTCAAGAAGTGATCACAGAGAGACAGCAAATCCCGCTCGTACAAGGCGCTGAGATTTTCTTTACTGAGTTCTACCCGCACCTTGGTTAGAGCATTCGAGATCGTAGGAATCTCTTTTGGTTTTACAGATCCGGTCAACTTGTCCTGGTTGGGCTTCCACCCTTTACTCAGTTTCATTTTCAGGTGGTGACATAAGAACCGCAGTGCTTTATCCCTGGCAGGGAGAGACGTGCTGTGATTCGGATTACAAACGATACCCAGGGGTTTGCCGTTGTAAATACGGATCCGCTTACCGTCGATATAGACAACCACATAACACCGGGAACTTAGCTCAGCGGGATTGAAGATTACTGGTTCAGAGAACATGAGACAGTGAATTACTGACTCATCTGTTGACCCAAAGACCGGGTTAAGCACTGAAACTCAGGCTGGTACTTGGTAGAGCAAAGGACTGAAAATCCTTGTGTCGGCGGTTCAATCCCGCCCCACACCACAAAATAAAAAGATAAGGCCATGTAAATGAATAATTTGCGTGGCTTTTTTATTTGTTGGAGTACAGTTAGGGGGACAGCATTAGTATTCCAGATATTTGTGATTTTGAGATGGCGTCTTTGTCTCTATGGCGCTTTGTGTTTTTCTAAAGAAAGATTGAACGCAAATGAATTTTCTTCAAAAGCATGTTCGTTAAGAACGATAATATAAAAATGAGAGAGAGGCTGAGGAGGCTAATCACTTCCTGGCTGGATTGTCACCGAAATGCCTTCCAAACAATCCGATGCTCCCTCTTGGCATTAGATAGCTATACAGGTTGAAGTTTTTTTTACCGGCAGGATATCCGGGATTTTTAGCCCCGATTGGGATCGCATAAATTGTTTGTCTATGAGGTCCGGTATCCAACATTAATGGCATATTTCTTTTTTAATAAATCAATAAATGCTTCTTCATTTACATCCCGAATGAGTTTCGGATGCATTAAGCCGCCGCGATCCGATATGTAAATGACGCCGAATTTTCCTTGTAAAATGTGAATGGGGAGAACTTCATGATCGCATGAGGAGGGCATCAAATTTAAATTATAGCCACCTTCTGCTGCTGTTCCATAAGTGAGTACAAAATGACCTTTACCAACTCGGTAAGGTGAATTTTCATCATATCTCCTGTCTGGAAAATAAGCCTGTATAAAACTGTCGTATTCAAAAAAACTGGTATTATTAGAAACGGATATTAAAAATCCGCTCACGCCAGGATCCTCCGGGTTGATTAATACCTTACCAAATGCATCTTTCATCATCGCATGGAGATCTGTCTTTTGAACCAAGCTAAGACATTCCTGGAACTGATTGAATCCGTCAATCGAACCGATCCAACATCCATACTCTTCCAAGGTTTTTACACCATTTTTAATTGACCAAACCCGGCCAATTTTCATCATGGAAAAACAGAGTATGAACTCAGTTCTGTGTTTCGTTTCAATATTGTACTTCAACAAAATCTCCAGCATGGCTGGATAATCCATTTTCAACGCCCTACATTTTCGAACAATGTCATCGATCGAACGATCATAATCTCCAGCGAAACAAAGGTATTTTTTAGATGTTGGATGGAAGAAAGCGGGAACGCCTTGAAGTTGAAGGAATCAGGCGCGTATTCTTTATTGATTTGAAATTTTATGGTCTGCTGTTTCGAAAATTGGGTATAAAAAATGACGAAACCCCTACTGGGTAAGGGTTCCGGCAATCCTTGGCTTAAAGAAGAGTTTACGGAGAACGTCTCCGCCCAGAACGCGATTGGTTTCCCAGAAGAAAAAGAATGGAATCAGTACGAAAAATAACATCATCACCCGAGCCAGGATGGCCCACTTCTCAGGGCCCGCGCATGCTTCCAGAATGGCTGACGTACTCTTTCCTGCCCACCATCCGCGGATAAGTTTTTCAATGACAGCCAATGCCAATACAAGAAGACTAAAGCAAATAGCTTTGTATAAAGCGGGTATGATCAGGGCGCGGTCATTAAACCGGGAACCGATATGAAAAGCGTTCCCTATCATGAGAACTTTAGCCATCACCCACGCACTGATCAGGGAGTAACCGTATTCAGCGAAGTCAATACCATGGTTCGCCAAAATAAATCGCTTGTAAGTAGTCAGCGCACCAAAAAGTATCGTAAGGTAAATGGTTATCAGAAACAATTGACTGAATTCGGCTTTAGCCTTCGTCTTGATTTTTTGCCAGTTTAGTTTCATGGTTATTTAAGGTTTTTGGAAAGCAGGATCAAGGTCAGCCGTTACGGATTCGTTTCGTGATCTATTCCGAAAGAAGAGTTTGCGCAAAAAATCTGCCCCGAGTACGCGATTAATTTCCCGGAACGCAAATAGAGGGATCAGGGCGAAAAACAGGATCACTCCACCCCTTGAAAGAATAATCCATTTTTCGGTCAGAACATTTTTCAACAGGTCATCGATGCTCATTCCCGACCACCATCCTCTGGCGAGTCTTACCATTAGCGCAAGAACCAGCATGAGGACAATGAAGCAAAGGGCCTTATATAAAGCCGGGATGATCAGGGGCCGGTTATTTAGGCGCGATCCGATGCGAAAGTAGGCACCAATCTGAAGAGCAATGGCCAAAATGAATGCTTCAACTACAGAGATACCATATTCAGCGATGGATATTCCATGGTCAGCGAGAACCAGCCTCTTATATGTTGCAAGTGCGACGAAGAACGCAGTAAAGTATAAGGTTAGATAAATAAAAGATTTAAATTCTGTCGCGGTCTTCGTCTTGTTTTCTTGTTTATCCATTTTCATCACTTTTTTCCCTGGTTAGATTCACCGGTGGGGAAGTACAGACGATCAGGTGAATTATTTTTCGCGGATATCAGGAATACCAATCGGTTTTATGTTTGTCCATTCAAGGGTTTCACTGTGCTCTAATATCCCCAGTGTTTTGTATACACCGGCCAACAAATGAAACTCATTGGAACAGCAAAAATCGTCCAGAGATTCCCGGGTTGACCAAATGGAAAGGAAATGATATTGATTCGGGATCAGCGCATCCGAACAGAGATTGAATTCTATACAATGACGGGACAATTGGTTGGAAACAAACTTGAACGTTTGTTCAAATTCCTTACGTTTTCCCAAAGGAATCTTTCCGGACATTTTTAAACAATGTACTGTGTTCTCTTTCATCGCCGTTTTTTTAATGCAAACCAGAGTTTCCGGAAATGTCGGTTCTGGAGGATACTGAAGGCTCAATCGAACGGGTTTACATTTTCCAAATATGTGCCAATAAATAAAACTGAGGTTTTTAACAGGCCTTAACCGGCTGACAATGAGCTTTAAAATTAATTTTTGCCTAAGGTCCGGGCGGCTGGGACGCCGCTACCGAATTACAGGATACCGTGATAAATCACGAAATGTCGTGAGCGCACCTGTTAGTACACAGTTAAGCGCAATGGAATTAAGTATGGGCATCGTTGTGGAAGTTCCCGCTATTGGCAGCACGGGTGAGATTTAATTTTTTCATTCTTGACCGCAGCGTATTGGGATGCATGGATAGTTTTTCAGCAGCTCCGTTATTGCCGTTTATTTTCCAGTTGCACTCATTCAGTATTCGAAGTATATGTTCTTTTTCTATTTTTTCCAGTGATACGCCGGATTGAATCGGGCTTTGGTTATTGTCCGAAACCGCATGATGGGTCCACCAGTCCAGTTTTAGCGTACCAGTTGTAGAAGAAATCACGGAGCGCTCAATAACATTTTTCAGTTCCCTTATATTTCCGGGCCATGCATAAGAACAAAGCCTGTTTAAATCGGCCTTAGAAATATTTTCAATGATTTTACCATGTTCTTTTGCTATCCTTTCTAAAAAATAAGTAACGAGTAAAGGAATGTCTTCTTTTCGCCTTCTCAGTGGTGGAATGGTAATCGGAAAAACATTCAGCCGGTAGTAAAGATCTTCCCTAAACCTTCCATTGTTTGTCTCCTTTTCCAAATCCTTATTGGTAGCAGAAATAATGCGTACATCTACCTTAATGGTTTGCTGGCCGCCGATTCTTTCAAATTCTCCGTTTTGAAGAACCCTTAATAATTTGGGTTGAAGGGACAGTGGCAGTTCTCCGATTTCATCCAAAAAAATGGTGCCATAGTTAGCCAGTTCAAATCGCCCTTTCCTGGGCTGAACAGCACCTGTAAATGCACCTTTCTCATGACCGAATAATTCATCTTCAATCAATTCAGCCGGCAGCGCACCGCAATTTACTTTTACCAGTGGCATATTGCTCCTGAGACTCAGGCTGTGAATGAGGTTGGCAAAAAGTTCCTTACCCACTCCGGTTTCCCCTTCCAGCAAAACGGTCGCTGTGGATCCGGCAACCTGCCGGGCTTTTTCAACGGCATATGAGATCGGCTGTCCTTTCCCGACAATTTCTCCATTAACAATTTCCTCTAATGGGTGACCCTTTAATATCAGATTTTCTTTTTCCAAAGCCGCCTTCAATTCAGCGATTTCCTTATAGGCATTTTCTTCATTGCTGACATCCGACCCGATACTCAGTACGCCATTCAAATTTCCCAGGTCATCGTACACCAAAACATTGGTCCAGCTGATCCGAATCCATTTATTTGAACTGGTCAGCACATCATTTTTATAATAGGGTACTTCCTTCCGCTGAACCATCGCTTGTTCAAAGATTGATTTGGTTACTACAGCTTCATGAACAGGTAAAAAATGACTGAACCAGTCTTTGTTCAGCAAATCAACAGGAGCAGTATAGCCAAGAATCCGCACGCCAAAGGGATTGATATATCTGATCCTGCCCGCGATATCCAGTTCCAGAACGATCAGCTGCATATGCTCCAGCAGGGAATGCCAGCGTATATCCCGTTTAAGGATAATTTTTTCGAGAGAGAACTTTCTGAGGGAATCCTCTCTTAAGCGAACCCCCATAATCAGCATAAAAGGAAGCAGGTACAGGCTGATCGGGTAAAATATTTTTGAGTGGAACAAGTTGCTGATAAAATATTTACCTGCAAACTGAAAGCTAACCGTGAGCAGATAAAAGAAGGCGAAAACGATCATGGCGACTAAAAACCAGAATCCTTTGTTTTTCTTTCCGGACCTCATTAGAAACCGGGCAGCCAGTAAACCATAGAAAAGTGTAAGCGTCATGGGTAACAGTACCAGTGAAACCCATAGGGGCTGATTATTATCATGCGTTGTAAAAGCCATCAAAATATAAGCAACCAGATAAATGGAATCAGCAAAAATGGGAATCCGTCTCCGGCCGTATCCGGAATACTGGTAAATAAACCAGGGGAACATTGCACCATTTAGAAAATTGAATAACCTTTTGATTATGATCTGGGCCGGATAGGGAGCTTTATCAATGATAATAAATCCCGCAGGCGGTAGAATGAAGAAAATAAAAACGGAGATACACATGATACCAAAAACCAGGTCGGCTTTGTCAGCATCTTTGTGCAGACCTGTGAACAGGTAGATCAGACCCATGGCCAGCGATACGCCGGCGGTTATGAGTGCTATCAGAACTTGAACGGATTCCATTTTTGTGGCTGCAGTAAGTATGTATGAAAATAAACGTCAGTATCTGATCGCCGGCCAGATAACTTCAAAGTCATCTGAATTACCGGGCTTCACATTAATTCTTATGCAAGTATACTCAGGAATTTGCAATTGACTGTATTATTTAAATAAGTCCGGACTCAGGTGGCTCCCAAATTCACTAACGACATTTCGTGATTTATTACGGTATCCTGTAAACCTTCATTTTGATTATGTTCTGTATATCTGACCAGGTACATATTTTTTTAAAGCTCATTGTCAGTTAGTTAGAGCTTGTAAAAAATAGCGGTTTTTATTACTGGCATGTAATTAGACTACTATCCGTTCGCATATCGCCATATCGCTTCTTCTTAATCCGGCATTTTCAGCAAATCCAATTTCCTTTAAGACGGCTACCATCAGAGATGGTATCTGAGCTTTCTAAAATCCCTGCCACCGTTCCCTGTGTTCTCCAATTATCGGCAAACTCTAATTTTTAACCGTTCAACATTTTTTATGGAAAAGCAAATCACAAAAAACTGGTACATGGTTCTGATCAAAGGGATCATTATGATCTTACTGGCCATCTTAGTATTTAATCATCCCGGAGCAACCCTTTTAGGCGTAGCCGTTTACCTGGGCATTGGTCTGGTGATAACAGGTATTATCGCCATCGGTCTGGGTATCGCGGGAAGAAAGCTGAATCCGGATTGGCGATGGAGAACTTTTGAAGGGGTCATTGATTTGATACTGGGCTTAATCGTTATAAATAATCCCATCCTGACCGTCTCCATCATTCCCTTCCTGATCGGATTCTGGGCAGCTATCTATGGGATTTTTCTTTTTATAGATGCTTTTTCCAGCAAGGAATCCAGAGGATTGAAGATGATTGCAGGTATACTCATCTTTCTCCTTGCCTGGGTACTGATGTTCAACCCTCTTTTTATGGGACTGACGATGGTGATCTGGTTTGGGGTTTTACTCCTGATCAACGGGATAGCCAATGTGATCATTTCATTTGGGCTCAGGAAAATAAATACATCTAATCAAATACCAATTTTTCACATTTAAATCTAAAGTCATGAAAAAAGAATTCAGAATGAAAATGTTGCCGCCTTTAAAAGTGATCGCGGCAGTTGCAATGATTGTAATGATGTTCACAACCGGTGTTCAGGCGCAGGATAACCAGGGTTCCATGATTGTGGCTACTGTAACGGCGACGGCTACCGTAACCAAGATCGACCAGAAGACACGTGAGGTGACCATCAAAACAGACGATGGCCAGACCTATAGTTTCGTTGCCAGCAGCGCAGTTAAAAACCTGGCGCAGGTAAAGAAAGGTGATAAGATCACGGTCCAGTATGCAGAATCTGTAGCCTACCAGGTGAGGAAACACGGTACTGCCGCTTTAACAACCACTGATGTAGGTGTAGCTGCCGCACCGGGCGAAAAACCTGCCGGTGTAGTGGCACAACAGACCATGTTAACGGTTACGATTACTGCGATCGATCCTAGCGTACCTTCTGTTACTCGTAAAAGGACCTAAAGGAAATACAAGAACCATCAAAGTGAAAGACCCACAGAAACTTCAGGGTATAAAAGTGGGTGATGTGGTAGACATCACGTACACAGAAGCTGTTGCAGTCAAAGTGGATGAAGTGACAAAAAAATAACCCAATGAATGCGAGCTGCATTCGACACGGTAATATTATTTTCAAACAAGATAATTGAAGTAAATGAAACGTTTAGTTGTGGCCTTTTCCACCTTTATGATCGTGGGCTTATCAGCTTTAGGTCAGGATAAGGCTTATATCACCGCCGGATTTGAGTCTATCTTTTCGTTTGCAAATATTAATTACAACGGCGCCACGCCAAACTCAACCATCCGGTGGGCGCCGGTATTTAATATCCAGGCGATGTTAAACAAAGACATTTCCAGTCACGTTGGGTTGTTTACCGGGTTGGCTATACGAAATGTGGGATATATATTCGACGGTTACAAGGATCCTGAAAGCGGCACTATATATAAAAAGAAATTCCGGTCGTACAACCTCGCGCTTCCGGTTGGAATAAAATTTGGAAATCTGAACGGTATTTTTGCCTATGCGGGATATGAAATAGAATTGCCGTTTTTGTATAAAGAGAAAACCTTTGAAGGAGGTGATAAGATCAGCAAAATTACCGGCTGGTTCAGCAGTCGCGAAGTACTATTCCAGGATGGCTTTTTTGTAGGCGTTCAGTTCCCCTATGGGTTCAATCTGAAATTCAAGTATTACCTAAGCGAGTTTAACAACGAAAATTATACTGATGCATCCGGCAATAAACCTTATGCTGGACTTAAGGCAAACATCTTCTACTTTTCACTGAATTTCAACCTATTCAAAAAACTTGATTTAAGTACAACCGGGACTACTCCATCTAAAACTGCTAAAATGTAGAACAAGGAATGACTGGACGATCATTTGTCGATTACAAATGCACTACCCGGGAAATGATTTTTTAAAAATGAAATAGAGAATATATGGTATAAAAAAATTCAATAACTGAAATATATCAATTGGTGATATCGCTTATTCATAAAATGCCACTGAATTCCCTCAAACTCACAAATTCTAAAGAGTCGTTGTCATTAAACAGAGTGACAAATATCATATAGACAGGAAAGCAATGTCATCAGTACTGGCCCCACAGATACACTAGATTTGAAATTCATCCATTAAATCTTATCAGACTTAAAAACATTTATATGAAATCTCAGGACATAACAAAAAAAAAGAAAGTTATTATCGTCGGCGGAGTAGCCGGTGGCGCATCCTGTGCCGCTAGGTTGCGCAGGCTGGATGAATATGCTGAAATCATCATGGTGGAAAAGGGTCCCTATGTTTCCTATGCGAATTGCGGATTGCCATATCATGTAGGTGATGTAATCCAAAAAGAATCGAGTCTCCTGGTAGCCAGTGAAAAAACTTTTCGCGAACAATTCGCCGTGGATTGCCGCACACGCTGTGAGGCAATCGGTGTAGATCCTGAAAAGAAAACCGTTCAGCTAAAAGATCTTACAACGGGGGTAGTGACTGTTGAAAGTTATGATAAACTTGTGTTGTCGCCTGGAGCACCATCGATCCGTCCGGCCTTACCGGGAATAGATCTTCCGGGAATTTTTGAAGTAAGAACCGTGCCGGATGCACGGGCGATAAGGGAATGGATTGACAAAGGATCTTTGTTCCTGACCGGAATGAGCAGCTACTCCGGATTCCAGACCGTAAGGCCAAAACCCCGGGCAGTTGTAATCGGTGGCGGTTTTATTGGTCTTGAAACTGCGGAGAACCTGGTTCATCGCGGATTCGGAGTCACAATTGTGGAAATGGCCGATCAGATCCTGATGCCACTCGATCCGGAAATGGCACGGGTTGTAGAGGAGCATGTGGAACAACACGGTATCCAATTGGCGTTGAACGACGGCGTATCGGGTTTTCAGCAGGCTGAAAATAATACCATAAATGTCCTGACTAAGTCTGGAAAAACCTATCCTGCCGATCTCGTCATTCTTTCACTCGGCGTACGTCCGGACACCACACTGGCTAAGATGGCCGGGCTGAAAATTGGTGATCGTGGTGGTATACGTGTGGATGAACATATGCGTACGAGTAACCCGGATATTTTCGCCGTCGGCGACGCGGTTGAAGTCAGAGATTTTGTAACCGGTGAATGGAGCCTGATTGCACTGGCGGGACCTGCAAACCGGCAGGGCCGCATTGCAGCGGATGTGATCGCCGGGAGGGATTCAAAATTTCGCGGCAGCCAGGGTTCTTCGATCATTGGACTCTTTGGTGGGGCCGCAGCCTGGACAGGTGCCAGCGAAAGAACGCTCAACAGGCTTGGAGATAAGGATTTTGAAAAAATATATCTCTACCCGAATTCACATGCCGGTTATTATCCCGGCGCAAGGCCAATTGCCATGAAAGTCCTTTTTCGGAAATCAAATGGAAAGTTGCTGGGTGCCCAGGCATTGGGTGAAGACCTGGTTGACAAACGGATCAGTGCTCTGGCTGTGGCGCTTCAGATGGGTGCTACCATTTACGACCTGGAAGAAGCAGAACTGTGTTATGCACCGCAGTTCGGAATGGCGAAAGACCCGCTCAATTTTGCCGGCATGGTTGCAGGAGATATTCTTCGGGGGGATATGCCGATCAGTCATTGGGACACGGCGAAGGACGGATTCATTCTGGATGTGCGCGAACCTATAGAGCTGGCCGTGGAAAGCATACCCGGAGCGGTGAATATTCCATTGGGGCAACTTCGCGCGCACCTTGACGAACTGCCGCGCGACAAGGAAATCCAGGTGATTTGCCGGTCTGGTCAGCGGGCTTTTTCTGCATTACGTATCCTTTTGCAACATGGTTTCAAGGCACGGAATGTATCTGGTGGAATGCTTTCCCGGACGCACGCATTCATCTTCAATAGTGAAGCATAGAATAAAGGCGACAAAGGAATGAAACCTTACAGAAAGTTTCCTAAGATAAAAAAGTAAACCGTGAATATACTAGCCGTTGATGTAGGCGGAACAAATGTAAAGATGCTGGCCACGGGCCAAAATGAATCCCGCCGTTTTCCTTCCGGGCCGGTAATGACGCCGGCACTTATGGTGGCTGGAATAAAGGAACAAACCCAGGACTGGCTCTATGATGTGGTTTCGATCGGTTACCCCGGTGTTGTTAAAAATGGTGCAATTATTACAGAGCCGCATAATCTGGGTGCTGGTTGGGTCGGGTTTGATTTTGAAGCGGCATTGCAGCGCAAAGTCAGGATAATGAATGATGCAGCCATGCAGGCATTGGGGAGTTACGACCATGGGATCATGTTGTTTCTTGGACTGGGAACCGGTCTGGGCTCTGCCATTGTAGCCGAAGGCGTAGTTGTGCCCATGGAATTGGCTCACCTGCCGTATAAGCGAGGCACTTACGAAACATACATAGGTGCAGGCGGGTTGAAACGACTGGGTAAAAAGGGTTGGCAGAAAAATTTGGAATTCGCTGTTGCCCGACTGATTGCTGCTCTCCATCCCGATGATGTGGTCCTTGGTGGCGGGAATGCTAAAAAGTTGAATTCGCTTCCTCCCGGATGCCGATTGGGGAATAACAGTTTTTCATTTACCGGCGGCTTTCGCCTGTGGCAGGATACCAAATAAAAGTGTCGGGGACCTGGCGGTTGGTTACCCATTTTCCTGCAGCCGGCGGTTTAAGAATTTGGAATAATGTGAACATGAAAGATTAAACGTATAAAATAAAATATAATGAAAATCGGGATGATCGGACTGGGGCGGATGGGTGCAAATATGGTTCGCCGACTAATTCAGGGAGGTCATCAATGTGTGGTGTATGATCGCACTCAGCAAGCTGTGAATGATTTAATAAACGATAAGGCAATTGGATCTTCTTCATTATCGGACTTCGTAAAAAAACTTGACAAACCGCGGGTAGTCTGGCTGATGGTTCCTGCTGCCGTTGTAGACCAGAGTATCACTGATCTGGCACTTCTCCTGGAGAAAGAAGATATGATTATTGATGGGGGCAATTCTTATTATGTGGATGATATACGCCGCGCAAAAGAACTAATAAACAAAGGCATTCATTACGCTGATGTTGGTACCAGCGGGGGAGTATGGGGCCTTGAACGCGGTTATTGCATGATGATAGGTGGTGAAAAGAAGATCGCGGATTATCTTGACCCCATTTTTATTACACTCGCTCCCGGCCGGGGTGATATTTCGTCTACTCCTGGCCGTGAGAAACGGGTCAGTACAGCTGAAAAAGGATATCTCTATTGTGGACCCAACGGTGCCGGCCATTTTGTTAAGATGGTACACAATGGTATTGAGTACGGCCTGATGGCTGCCTACGCTGAAGGGATGGGAATTTTGAGAAACGCAGGTATCGGAAAGGAGAATCATGAGTTGGATGCGGAGACCACGCCTTTGCGCCATCCTGAAAATTACCAGTATGATTTTAACCTGGCTGATATCGCGGAGCTCTGGCGACGCGGCAGTGTTGTGGCGTCCTGGCTGCTTGATTTAACTGCTGCTGCACTGGCAGAAGATCCCGATCTTAAAAATTTTGCGGGCAGGGTTTCAGATTCCGGCGAAGGAAGATGGACCATTAACGCGGCGATCGATGAAGCCGTTCCGGCACCAGTCCTCACAACGGCACTGTACAGCCGCTTTTCATCACGTGGAGGGTCAATATTCCAGGACAAATTGCTCTCAGCGATGCGCTTCCAGTTTGGAGGGCACCATGAGAAGCAAGATTAGAAAGGAGGTATATCATGCATACTGCACAATCGGACGCCTTAGTATTTTTTGGAGCTACGGGCGATTTAGCCTACAAGAAAATTTTTCCTTCGTTGCAGGCGATGATCAGACGTGGTTTTTTGAATCAACCCATCGTTTGTGTTGCCAAATCGGGTTGGAACCTTGAGCAAATGAAAGCCAGGGCGAAAGACAGCCTGGAAAAACATGGAGGTCTGCACCAGGAGTCTTTTGAAAAACTTTGCGGCCTGTTGCATTATGTTGATGGCGATTATGGGAATCTCAATACGTTTCACCAAATACGAACAGAACTTGGAGGAGCCGGAAATCCTACGCACTACCTGGCCATCCCGCCGGTTTTATTCGGGGAGGTTGTTGACAACCTAGGAAAATCTGGTTGTGCTGAAGGCGCACGCGTTGTTGTAGAAAAACCATTCGGGACTGATCTTGCATCTGCCAGGGAACTCAATCGTATTCTTTTAGGAACCTTCGAAGAAGCAGCGATCTTCCGCATAGACCATTATTTAGGCAAGAGGCCGGTTAACAATATGCTTTTTTTTCGTTTCGTGAATTCCCTGCTGGAACCGATTTGGAATCACCAGTGGGTGGAAAATATTCAGATCACGATGGCCGAGGATTTTGGAATTCAGGGCCGGGGTGCATTTTATGATGCTACCGGTACGATCCGGGATGTGATGCAAAACCACCTCTTTCAGGTTATGACCAACCTGGCCATGGAACCACCGTCCGGACGCGATAGCGAATCCATACGTGATGAGAAAATCAAAGTGCTTAAATCAATTGAGACATTAAAATCTTCTGATGTTGTCCGGGGGCAGTTTGTCGGATACAAATCAGAGCCGGGAGTGAATCCGGAATCGAAAGTAGAAACCTTTGCCGTTATGCATTTGCGCATCGATTCCCCGCGCTGGCAGGGAGTGCCGTTTTATCTGCGTGCCGGTAAAAACCTTCCAACAACCTGCACGGAAATCCTAGTGCGCTTAAAGAGATCTGCTACAGTTTATTCTTCGATTGCAAAAGGCTATAATCACATGCGGTTTCGAATCAGTCCGGACGTACTGCTCGCTTTCGGGATGAACATGATGGCCCCCGGTGACCAGATGAAAGCAGATCAGACGGAGATAACATGGAACAGAATTCCCGGCACGGATGAAAAGGATGCTTACGAGCGTGTACTCACTGACGCCATGCTGGGGGATACAACTTTATTCGCGCGGCAGGATTATGTGGAAGAGGCCTGGCGAATTGTTGATCCCTATTTAAAAACGACCAGTCCTGTATTTGGATATGAGCCAAACACCTGGGGACCTGTGGAAGCTGAACAGCAAATGAATCCGTCCGGCGGCTGGAACAATCCGGATATGATGAAATAAATAATCTGCATTGGAAATTAAGTTTATCAAATTGATTGACCGAATCAAGCGGTTATTGTTAACAACGTTTTTAATAGTTGTTGCCGGTTTTACTTCCGTGCAAGCTCAGGAATTTATGCCCGCCCTGAAGGCTGACGGCGATACAATTCCTAAAGTAAATACCAGTGCTCCAACGCAAGGCTGGTTGCAGCGTGATAACCTCACAGGTGACTGGGGAGGAGCCCGCAGCTGGCTAAAAGAAAATGGTATTACCATTAAACTCCGGTTTACGCAGTTTTACCAGGGGCTTACCAAAGGGCAGGGCAATCTGGGATTTGAATACGGCGCAAAGACTGACCTTCTGTTGAATGTGGACCTGAACAAACTGGGTCTTTGGAAGGGACTTTCCCTGAATGTTCATGCCGAATACAATTTTGGCAACAGCGTGAACGGACAATCGGGCACTATGATTCCCGTGAACACAGCTCTGTTTTTCCCTGGACTATCCGGACCCAATGCCTATGATCTGACGAGCGTTTACCTTGTACAAAAGATGGGTAGTTCCGTTTTTCTCACTTTAGGAAAAATTGATATGGTTGATCTTTTTTCAAATAAACTTTTTCTAGGCGGAGGCGGAATTAACGCGTTTTGGAATTGCACTTTCGCTGCGCCGCCGAGCGGCACGGTGCCGCCCTACCTTTTTGGAGCGCTGCTGGCTGTTAAAACCAAGACTGCCAATTTTGGTTTTTGGATCTATGACCCCACCAACCAGGTGAGCAAGTCCGGTTTCGAAGAACCTTTTAGTGATGGAGTCACTTTCCGCGGGAGTGTGGATTTTCCTGTTATCATCGCCGGTCTCCTGGGTCACCAGGGATTCGTTGCACTTTACAGCACGCAACCCGGAACCGACCTGAAAAATCCGGGTGATATCATTTTGCCAGAGACACCGCCCGGCACTGCCGGGATTAAAAATTCAAGATACTATTTTGCTTATTTGTTTGACCAGTATCTCTATCAGTCGGATAAGAATCCCAAAGAAAATGTAGGACTCTTCGGACAGTTTGGTATCTCAGACGGCAATCCCAATAAGCTCTATTGGTCTGCCTTTGGAGGAATAGGTGGCAAGGGTTTAATACCAGGCAGGAGCCGGGACAATTGGGGTTTTGGATATTACTATGATAAGCTGAGTAAATATTTTAAGGCGGCTTATGAGTCCATCTTTCCCCTCAGTGATGAGCAGGGGTTTGAAATTTTTTATAATTTTTCTATTGTTCCCTGGTTAACCCTGGGAGCAGACTTTCAAACCATTAATCCGGTAGCGGCAGAGGGAAATGCAAATTTCCTGGGTCTGCGCCTGCTGATCAACCTATAAAATTTATGAAAACTGTTTCGATATTAGAGCACATATATAATTGAAGAATAATTGTACCCGGATTGAAACAGAATCAATAGCAATATTTATTAAATAAGATGATTCAAAAACGATTGTATGAATACAGAACAAATTCGATTGCAGGAGTCTAAGGCAAAAAAAATCTCCTGGAAAAAATGGGGCCCTTATCTGAGTGAACGCCAATGGGGAACGGTAAGGGAAGATTACAGTGAAAACGGGGACGCGTGGAATTATTTTCCGCATGATCATGCCCGTTCGCGTGCATATCGATGGGGAGAAGATGGCATAGCCGGAATTTCTGACGACAAACAGCATTTATGCTTTGCTCTTTCGATGTGGAACGGCAGGGACCCGATATTGAAGGAACGGATGTTCGGATTAACGAATAGTGAGGGTAATCATGGCGAAGATGTTAAAGAGTACTATTTCTATATAGACTCAACACCTACGCATTCCTATATGAAATACCTGTATAAATATCCGCATCAAGCCTATCCATACGATAATATTGTTACCACAAACCGCCTGCGGGGACGCCATGAACCAGAATATGAATTGCTGGATACCGGCGTATTCAACGACAATCGTTATTTCGATGTGTTTGTGGAATATGCCAAGGATTCGGCGGAAGACATCCTTATCCGCATAACCATATTTAACCGGGGACCGGAAGACGCGGCTTTGCATATGTTGCCTACCCTTTGGTTCCGAAATTGCTGGCAGGATAACCCGGCCGAAAGTATTCCAATAATTAAACAGATCAGCCTGGATCAACAATACGGGCTGGCACTGGCTACACAAAATAATCTGGGAGAATATTTTTTCATCGCCGAAGGTGCAAAAGAGTTCCTGTTTACCAATAATGAAACGAATATAGGAAGGCTTGTGGGCGTGCCCAATGTGAATCCCTATGTAAAGGACGGTATCAATAATGCGATCGTTCTGGATCAGAAGAATGTTTTAAACCCGGATAAAACGGGAACAAAAATGGCGGCATATTATCCGTTGAATATTGAAGCTGGAAAATCCAAGACTTTAAGGCTGCGTTTGATAAAGGGAAACGGGGAAAATAAATCAACCGCGACAGCGGACCTGTCAGCAAGAATGGGTGGTCGTTTTGATGAAATATTCACAATGCGTTTGAAAGAAGCAGATGATTTCTATGCAGAGATTATTCCATCTAACCTGGGGCCTGACGGCACCAATGTGATGAGACAGTCACTGGCCGGATTATTATGGACAAAGCAGTTTTTCAACTATGATGTTGACAAATGGGCCAGGGGACACGCAGGTTATTCCGCCAGGTCAGGAGTAGTGAATAAACGTAATGCGCAATGGCGCCATATGGATTGTGCAGATATTATTTCCATGCCTGATAAGTGGGAATACCCCTGGTTTGCTGCCTGGGATCTGGCTTTTCATGTGGTCTCCCTGATGCTGGTTGACGAAGATTTTGGAAAAGACCAACTGGAATTGATGTTGAGCACAGAATATCAGCATCCAAATGGTCAGATGCCGGCCTACGAATGGAACTTCGGCGACGTCAATCCGCCGGTGCACGCGTGGTCTACCATATTCAGCTATTTTCTGGAAGAGGCAAAGCGCGGTAAGGGAGATCAGGAATGGCTCGAACGATCCTTCCATAAACTGCTGCTCAATTTTAACTGGTGGGTCAACCGCAAGGATCAGGATGGCAAAAATGTTTTTGAGGGCGGCTTCCTGGGTCTGGATAATATCGGGGTGTTTGACCGGAGTGCTCCGTTACCTACCGGAGGACATTTGGAACAGGCCGACGGTACTGCCTGGATGTTGCTTTTTTGCCAGAACATGGTGGAGATTGGCATGCAGCTGGCTCAGACCAGACCTGCCTATGCAAGCATTACAGAAAAGTTAATGAAGCACTTCTTCTGGATCGCATCATCCATGATCGGCAAGGATGAAGACGGGGGCATGTGGGATGAGCAGGATGGATTTTTTTATGATGTGCTTCGCACGCCGGACGGCGGCGGCCAGCGCCTGAAAGTGCGTTCGATGGTAGGACTCCTTCCCTTATGCGCGGTTTCTGTTTTTGAAAAGGATGCCATGCAAAAGTTTCCTGAAATTCAACAGGACATGCGCAAATTTGTTGCCGGCCGGCCTGAGCTGACGGCGTTCATCCATAATTCCTATAAGCCGGGATATAATGGCAGGTATCTGGCCTCGGTGTTGAATGAAACAAACCTTCGCAGGGTACTGACCATTATGCTTGACGAAAAAGAATTCCTGAGTGCGCACGGCATCCGGGCAGTATCCAGAATACATGCTGAGCATCCCTTTGTATTTCGCGCAGGACAAGAGGAATACAGTGTTGGTTATTTACCCGGGGAGTCCGACACGAACATGTTTGGGGGCAATTCCAATTGGCGCGGGCCGGTTTGGATGCCCGTCAATATGATTATCATCCGGGCACTTTTGAATTATTTTATGTATTACGGCAATGAGTTCCTGATCGAATGTCCCACCGGATCGGGGAAGCTGATGAATCTCTGGCAGGTCGCTGAAGAATTATCCCGCCGCCTTTCAAATATTTTCCTGCGTGATGAATCCGGGCGAAGACCCGTTTATGGAAATGCTCAAAAATTTCAGGATGACCCATTCTGGAGAGATTATATATTGTTCTATGAATATTATCACGGAGATAATGGGTCAGGTATCGGTGCCAGCCATCAGACCGGCTGGAGCGCCTCGGTAGCTCAGACCATGCATTGGTTCGCTATGGGTTCTGCTGAAGATGCACTGAAACTGGACAAGGAATTTTTTTTAGCGACGGGAAGTATGAAACCTCTGGCACAGAAAAAAGTCAGCACACAAACCATTTAAATGAAAAACAGTGAATAATCCTCAAAACCCCTCACTTTACCAGGTGAACACCAGGGTCTGGCTGACAGAAATTTCACAGAGCTTAGACAGGCGGGCAACACTGGATGACATTCCGGACCATGCCCTTGATCAGCTTGCGGAGACCAGATTTGATTGGATCTGGTTTCTGAGTGTGTGGCAAACCGGCCAGGCAGCTAGAAAAATTTCCCTTGAAAATTCAATCTGGCGTCGTGAATTCGAAGAAACATTACCGGATCTGCGCGATGATGATATCGGCGGTTCGGGATTTGCTATCACTGGCTATACCGTAAATCCTGATATGGGCGGAGACGCTGCCCTCTTCAGACTGCGTAAACGCCTTAACGATCGCGGCCTCAAATTGATGCTCGATTTTGTGCCCAATCATATGGCGCCGGATCATCCCTGGGTGGAAGAACATCCGGATTATTTTGTATCCGGGACGCCGGAAGACCTCGAGAAAAATCCCCAGAATTATACCAGAGTCAAAAACCAACAGGGCGATTTGATCTTAGCCTTCGGCCGGGACCCGTATTTTTCCGGATGGCCTGATACATTGCAGCTGGACTATAGTAATCCGGCAACCGTGGAAGCCATGAAGAATGAACTGTTGCGTATTTCGGATCAATGCGACGGCGTAAGGTGTGATATGGCGATGCTTGTGCTTCCGGAGGTCTTTGAAAAAACCTGGGGCCGGATGGCGCAACCGTTCTGGCCCATCGTTACAAACCAGGTTCATGAAAAAAATGCTGACTTTTTATTTATGGCAGAAGTGTACTGGGATATGGAATGGACCCTCCTGCAACAAGGTTTCGATTATACTTATGATAAGCGGCTTTATGACCGCCTGCGCCTTGGCCAGGCGAAGGCTGTGCGGGAACATTTTTATGCGGATTTTAATTACCAGATTAAGATGGCCCGTTTTCTGGAAAATCATGATGAACCCCGCGCAGCGGAGTCATTTGAAATCAATACGCATAAAGCGGCAGCGATGATTACGTTTTTATGTCCTGGTTTAAAATTATTTCATCAGGGACAATTTGAAGGAAGAAAAAAGCGCATCTCACCTCATTTGATCCGCGCTCCGCACGAGCCAGTGGATTTGGATTTACAAAAATTTTACACTGATCTCCTCGGTATCCTTGAAAAACCCATTTTCCGAAACGGGAACTGGCGTTTGCTGGAATGTTTACCCGCCTGGACAGGAAATGATTCCCATGATTCTTTTCTGGCCTTTGCCTGGGAGCTATCGGAAGAAGACCGGGTGGTGGTTTGTGTTAACTATGCTCCCTACGCAAGCCAATGCTATGTGCGGCTTCCGGTCCTGGCATTGGCTGAAGACCGCTGGAAGTTGCAGGATCTGATGAGTGAAATTAGTTATGAGCGCGATGGGAATGAGCTTTTATCCCGTGGACTTTACCTGGATATAACAGCATGGAATTTTCATTGTTTCGAGTTTAGAAAGCTGGTAAACTGATCACATGAATAAGTATTCTTCCTGGTACATTCCAATGTAGATTCGATAAGTTGTAATCGTTTAATAAAAATGGGTGCTGATCGAAATATTGGGTGGTCATTTCTTAAAAAATTAATGAATAGAATATATGAAAGCAATCACAGTTGAACCTAAAAAAGCGGGATCTGCAAAATATATGGACATTCCGGAACCGGATATCAATGAAGGTTCAGTACTTGTGGAAGCCGTCGCGGTTGGTGTATGCGGTACCGACGTGGAGATTGTGGAAGGTAAATATGGCTGGGCGCCTAACGGTCATCAACACCTGGTACTTGGTCACGAATCTCTTGGCCGTGTGCTGGATCCGGGTCCGTGTGGGTGGACTAAAAAAAGGAGACCTTGTTGTGGGGATTGTTCGCCGGCCGGATCCTGTTCCCTGCCCGAATTGCGCAGTGGGAGAATGGGATATGTGTCGTAACGGTTTATATACCGAACGTGGAATCAAAGAGATTCATGGATTCATGTCGGAACGCTGGAGGATCGAACCTGAATACACGGTTAAGATTGATCCGACGCTGGGTATTCTCGGTGTACTGCTTGAACCGGCCACCGTGATTACAAAAGCACTGGAACAAATTGCCGTCATCGGCCGGCGTTCTTTCTGGGAACCGCAAAATATTTTAGTTACCGGTGCCGGGCCGATCGGCCTGCTGGCTGCCCTTTTCGCAAAAATACACGGGCTTGATGTGCATGTGCTGGATATGGCCGAAACAGGGATCAAGCCCGAGCTGGTGAAGTCTCTTGGCGCGACTTACCATACGGGCAGTATCATGAATCTGGGTTTCAGACCGGATGCCATCATCGAATGTACAGGTGTGGGAACGGTGATCGCAGATGCGATTCAGAAAATCGGAGCGAACGGGATCGTTTGTCTCACTGGTATCGGACATGGAGGTAAGGCCATTTCATCCGCTGCCGTCGCTGATGTGGCTACGTCGGCTGTATTAAATAATAATGTGATTGTCGGTAGCGTCAATGCCAATAAGCGACACTGGTACAAAGCCGCACAATTCCTGGCCCGCGCGGACCGCAGCTGGCTGGCCCGTCTGATCACGAGGATTGAAAAACCTGAAAACTTTGCAAAAGCCCTGCAGCGGGGACCAGATGATATTAAAGTGATCATTCAGTTTTCTGAGGTCTGAAAAAAGCCGGAATATTATTTTATTGTGATTAAGCCTTCAACACGATGGGAAAAAAGAAGACGGAAAGCTACACCTGGCAGATATTCCTGGCGGAGTTCATCGGCACGGCACTGTTGTTATTGGTGGCTTTGTCCATTGTGATTTTTATGTTTGGGACCGGCAGTCCGATCCTTCAGGTGCTGCCTGATATCGGAGTTCGAAGGCTGATTACCGGTTTTCTATTTGGTTCCACGGGTGCGCTGATCAGCATTTCCCGCATCGGTAAAGTGAGTGGAGCGCATCTCAATCCGGTTGTCACATTCGCATTTTTGCTGATGCGCAAGATAGATATCCGAACAGCCGGAAGATATGTTTCGGGGCAACTAACCGGAGCCATTATTGGATGTTTGCCCCTGTTGGCCTGGGGTCCGATGGGTCGCAGTGTGGAATTCGGAGCGACGATGCCCGGTGTTGGTTATTCGCTGCAAATCGTATTGCTGGGTGAAATCATGACTACATTTATCATGCTCTGTTTGCTGGCTGTGTTTCTTGCATCCAGGCGACTTCGGCCTTATACACCTGCGTTGTTTCCCGTTCTTTATTCCATTATGGTTTACCTGGAAAGTGCCATTTCGGGAACGAGCACAAATCCTGCCCGTAGCCTGGGTCCTTCAGTCGTTTCGGGTTATTGGGTGGGATGGTGGATCTATTGGATTGGTCCGGTTATCGGAGCATTACTGGCAACATTTGCTGTTCGTTTTCTTGTTAAACGCATACCGGTTGCCAAACTTTACCACTTTAACAGCGAAGCGGTCCGGCTTTTCGGAAGAAAAAACCCGTCAAAATTTAAGCCAGGTACCGATGGTCCTAAACTTTAAATTTTGACGGGTCTGTGTAATCTCCAAAAAAATAATTCTCCTTATGACTGGGGTGCATTTTCCATTGCGTTTGCCAGAAGCACCCTTTTCAAAATTGCTCTTTTAATTACTCTTTTTGCAACCGCTCTCTTTGCGGCTTTTTTTACAACCCTGCGTTTGATTGCTTTTTTTACTACTGCTCTTTTAACTGCTTTCTTTACAACCCTGCGTTTGATTGCTTTTTTTACTACTGCTCTTTTAACTGCTTTCTTTACAACCCTGCGTTTGATTGCCTTTTTTGCTACAGCCCGCTTCACGGCTTTCTTTGCTACCCTGCGTTTGACTGCTTTTTTTACTACTGCTCTTTTAACTGCTTTCTTTGCGGCTTTTCTTTTTAATGTTGCCATTTTTTTGAATTTAATTGGTTAATAAATAACGGGTACTTAAAAAGTTTTGAAGATTTCATAATTGCCTATTCAGTGCGGCCCATATATTCCCTTTCAAAGGATATAAAGTTAATCCGGAGCCTGATCGTAAGTTATGACAAAAGTTACCACTGAGAATGACTTTTATCATTATCATCTATTGAAATATGGTTTGATACCCTAAATGGTTTGTATGTAAACATTCTCCGCATGACCATCGTGATTTTGCGGGATGTGATATCCATGGTACCTTAGGAGATACACCCTATTTTCAAGAACAAAAAAAATAATGATCATGAAAGCCAATAAAACCAAGACAAACCTGGCCATGGGTTTATTCCTAACCCTGGTGATCGGAGTTATTGCTTATATCTTAATAAAAGTGGATGGTATTTTGAAAAAAATAATTACGCCAATTGCCCATAAATTGCAAATGGAAAACATTTTTGGAGAATTAACGATCACTTTTCTTGCCATCCTCGCCATTATTATCCTGGTTGTCGCCCTTGGATTTATCTCGGAGCTGCCTTCATTTTCCCGTTACAAGGAAAAAATGGAGGACCTCTTTCTTAAAATATATCCACCGCTCAGTTATTTAAAAATGATGGCGGATGAGAAATTACATGTGGAATCGGTGAGGGCCGACTGGAAGCCGGTTCTTGCGCTGATTGATAACCGGTACATGCCGGCTTTTATTATTGAAGAAGATGACGAATGGGTTACACTTTCCGTTTTGTACGTCCCAAAATCTGATCCCATGGTAATTTTGATTGTCCCGAAAGATGCTACTCAGTTGATACCCCTGACTGCGACACAAATGCACCACAATAACAGGTTTTTTGGAAAGGGCCATCTTTCATTGATAGCTTCTGCTTCAAAAAGATAAAAGGATGAGTCTGCAAAATGCAGGGATCGGGCAGGACGAGAACATCTGAATGATGGCTTGCGTTTTACGGGCTATTTTATTCCATTAGAAATTGAAACTCAGCGCTGCCACAAAGAAATAACTGTCTGTGAACGGATTGAACCAGGTAAAGGTTGCATTCAATTGTCCGAATGAATACCCGGCAAAAACTCCTCTCTGCAAATCGAAGTTAGTTTGGTAAGCCCTTGTTCTTTGCGCCGCCATTCCAATATTCACTTTCTTCAAAATGGTGGCTCCCAGCTGCAGGTAGGTATATGCGAAATCATTTGTCTTTATCCGTAAAAGTCAAACAGATATTCAGACTGGGAATTAAAATTGAAAATTTTGTAACTGAGCACTGTTTCCAGACCTGGCGCTGCCCCGTTCAACCGCCCAAACACCAATCCTGCCATGGGTGTCAGCGATAATTTCAACTGATTCCCGAAAGAAAAATTCATACCTGCAAACACCGATGCCGTATTCCGGTCTTCATAGTTATAGCGCGCCTCCAGATGCAGCATATTTTTGTCTGCAGTAGTTATCACCATAAAGATGTTTTGGTCTGACGGGAAAATATAATAATCTCCTTCCGCGGAAAAAGACCATTGGGAAAGGGAATCTGTTTTTGGGGCGATTAACTGCAACCTGAACTGAATCCTGTGCAAAAATCATAATGGGGGAGAAAACAGTAACCAAAAGAACGATACAGGAACTACGCATGACGTGCTGATTTGGCCTGATTCCATATCCACGGTATCTTAGGCGAGACAACTCCTTTCTTACGGGCGAAGAAAATTAATTATTATGAAAGAAACTAAAATAAAAACAGCCTTCGGGCTGGGTTTGGTCATCACCCTGGTGCTTGCAGCTATTTCTTATGTCCTCTTCAAACTGGACGGCGTTTTAAAACCGGTCATTACTCCCATTGCCCATAAGTTGGGCATGCAAAATGATTTAGGTGAAGTCGCGATTACTTTGCTCGCTATCCTGTTCATCATCATCCTGGTTTTCGTTCTGGGATGGATTGCCCTGCTGCCTTCGGTCTCCGTATACAAAAACAAACTTGAGAATCTCCTTCTTAAAATATATCCGCCGCTTAACTATTTAAAAGTAATGGCGGACGAGAAATTGAAGGTGGATACGGCGAGGTCGGGCTGGAAACCTGTGCTTGCTTTGGTTTCTGACCAGTACCTGCCGGCTTTTATCATTGAAGAAAATGAGGAATGGCTCACGCTTTCTGTTTTGTATGTGCCAAATTCTGATCCTATGGAGATTTTGATTGCCAGGAAGGATTCAATTCAGTATATACCCATGACTACGGAACAGATGCTCCAAAATAACAGGTTATATGGCAAGGGCCATCTTTCCCTGATTCCTCCTGATTCAAAAAAATAAAAGATCAGTCTACAGGAATGCGGAGATCAGCCGGGCAAGGCTGATCACCAGTTGTTTCGTTTTCCCGTTTTTTGACCATTCTGCAAGGGTAAGTTCGGTACATTCTTTGAGATCGTTCAGGTATGCAGCTTCCATTTGCCGGCCGAAGTCTTCCCCATAAATCACCGACATGATCTCAAAATTGAGGTCAAAGCTCCGGATATCCATATTGGCTGTTCCGACCACACTCAGAAAACCATCCGCCACAACCGTTTTGGCATGTACAAATCCTTTGTTATAGAGGTAAATCTTTACGCCGGCCTGGAGCAGCTCTTTATAATAAAATTGGGATGCCGCGCCCACAATGGCTGAATCTGATTTCTTCGGCATCAGCAACCGTACATCCGCACCGCCGATACTGGCTGATTTCAACGCATCCAGGATACTGTCGCTGGGCAGGAAATAAGGGTTGGTGATATAGAGCTTTTCCTTCGCCAGGGTAAAAATTTTAAAATAAGTGAGCATAATATTCGACATGGGATAAATGGGACCGCCTGCAACGATCTGGCCCAACCCTTCAGTATCGTTTTTGTCGATGGGTGAATCTTCCGGAAACAAATCTTTGGTGAACCCCAGTTTTTCGTCCTGGCAGGAGTTCCAGCTCACGATAAAATGCCGCTGCATACTTTTGGCCAGGGGTCCTGTGAATTTCACACTGGTATCCCGCCAGTACAAGCCTGTATCAATAGAATTGTCGTACCGGTCAGATATATTGATCCCACCCACAAAGCCGATCAGGCCATCCACGATGATTACTTTCCGATGATCCCGGTGATTTACTTTATTGGCAACGAAGACAAATCCTACTTTTATTTTCGGGTAAATTTTAACACCGCCATTTTTAAGTTCCCTGACAATATTTTTCCTGATCTTCCGGCTGGCATAGTCATCATAAAGTACCCGAACCTGTAGTCCTTCTTTTACTTTTCGAAGCAATACCTCTTTGATCTGATTTCCACGAATATCATTTTCCCAGTCATAATATTCCATATGAATGAAATGTCTGGCCGTTTCAAGCGTTCTCAGCACTTCCGGGAATTTCTCTTCACCGTTTACCAACAACCTGAATGAATTTTCACTCAGTTGATCACCGGCGAGGTTTTCCAAAAAACTAACCAGGGGTGAAAAATGACCGATGGTTTCTTTTTGTTCATGGAGAAGGACCTGGGTATTGTCCGGAAGATCATTGGAAAGTTGTATATCCAGTTCCCGCTGTGCCATGATCCCCTTATTGGTGGAACTGAGATGCCGGTAATTAATACCAAACGAAAAATAAAAAAGTACCCCAATAATGGGAAACAGGATAACGATTAACAAATAGCCGAGTGTTTTGGGTGTGGAGTGTGTATCCAGCAGGATTCGGATAATTGTAAAAATGACGATGGCCACGTGAATAATTCCTAATATGATGACTGTTGTATGCATCTTATATAATAATTGTGAGTGATAAACCGTAAAACTTTCAATGGGATGTTTACCAGACCGCTGTTATTCATATAACAATATCATTAAAGCTCCCCGAATTCAGCATGAGCAAAGTCATCCGCCGGATTGATTTAAATCTGTTTTGGAAAACCCGGGAAAAATTAGTTTAGTAGTTAAGGAAAATGACGGGTGGCGGCCAAAATAAATTCAGCAATTATTTCCAGTTGTAGCGGCCGCTTTCAAAGTTTGGAGTGCTGGCAGGAAATTATTTTTGATGAATAAAAATATTAAAATGGGAACAAACACGAAAATAAAAAGACAACCCGGAATCAAATCGATTTTATTCCACGCACTATTTTTCCTTCTGGTTACGACAAATGCAATGGCGCAGAATCCAACGATCATTGACGAAGGAGCACCCGTAAGCGTGACCGCAAAAGTAGTGAGTATTAATCAGAAGTCGCGAAAGGTCAAGATAAAAACGGGTGATGGCCAGTGGCAAATCTTAACTGCCGGTAAGGAAGTAACGAATCTTGATCAGATAAAAAAGGGAGACTCGGTTACCGTTGTGTACACCGAAGCGGTTGCATACCAGGTCAGGAAACATGGAAATCAGACCGGAGTTGCCGTTTCCGATACAGCCATAGCGGCCGGGCCGGGTGCGAAGCCGGCAGGGGACGTCCAGAAACAAACTACCATCACAGCTACAATTACCGCGATTGATTCCAGTGTTCCATCGGTCACTTTCAGGGGACCTTATAAAGAGACTGAGACGATTAAGGTAAAAGATCCGCAGCATCTTATTGGGGTGAAAGTGGGAGACGTTGTTGATATTACTTACACTGATGCAATCGCGATAAAAGTGATTAAATCAGTAAATCAGTAATTCTCAACAGCGGTATGATTTTAATGGTGCATCTTACCGGGATGTTATTCCTGCAGATATTTATTATTTTGCATCATGATTAAAGTCACAGGAAGTTATGATGATTCTCATTTAAATGCTTTGATACGTCTGATTACATTGCAGCAGATCCTTGTAAAATCTTTCAAACTGAATTAACAGGCTTTCTAAAAATACCATTCAATTGAATATTATTTACCAATTAATAAGCAAACATGAAAAAGATATTTTTACTTTTCTTTATACCCTTTCATTTGTTCAGCCAGGATAACTCTTCTTCAGTGAAGCCTATTTCAAAAGTTATGGCGATGTACAATCGGGAAGGAACCATTCTCAAACAGGAAATTATACCTTTTGGATCTGTTGGTGTCTCAAAAATTAATTTGCTGGTGATAACACCACAGAGCCTCTGATAAAGTCAGAGGCTTTTTTATTTTATGTACTTCGTATATTTCCTTTATTCCATGTCGAGTCGTAAAACCTATGCCGGATATCCCAATGATATCAACAGAAGGTTATTGTCTGGCGCGGGCTTGCCTTGCTGGCCGGACAATACCTGCATAGGGGAAGTCCGGTTTATATTGAGGGTAAGATCAGGTATCGGCAATTTGAAGACGGGGAGAGCCGGAAACGGTATGTTACGGAAATAGTCGCCGACCAGATCCTGATGCTGGATAAAAAGCCAACCGCTATACCGGGGACAGATGACAATGGAGTCGACAACGACGAACCGCTGAATTTTCAATAAATAGGATGACAAAAAAAAGGAGGCCTGACGACAATATGAAAAGCCTATTGAAATCGGATTGTCCCAACGACAATGGGAAAAGTATAATTCTAATCAGCAGTAAATTACCGGCAATAATTACTGAACACAACGCCTTATAACATAAATTTAGGTGCACAGCCCCAATGCACGAACGTTAGCCACCAATTTAAAAAGACACCGCACTAAAATGTTAGAATTATTGAATTATATAAATAAATTTCAAAAACTTGATAATGAGACAGCACAGGCTGTACAGAATCTATTTGTAGAAGAAGTATACAAGAAAGATGAATTACTTGTGGAAGCAGGAAAAATCTGCACAAAGGTATTCTTTATAAAATCGGGCTTTGTACGCAGGTTTTTTATATACAACGAAGAGGAAGTAACTATTTGGTTTTATGGCAGCAATCAAATGACTACTTCTATGCCCAGTTTTTTTGAACAAAAACCTGCATATGAATATTTGCAGGCATGTGAGGATACTGTGGTTTATTCTATCTCTTTTAATGACGAACAAAAACTCCTGGATGAATATCCACTGTTTGCTAAATTTCATACAAAGCAGTTAAGATACTTTCTTGCCGGTATTGATGAAGTTAACTATAGATTTAAGTTAATGACAGCGAAGGAAAAATATAATGCCATGCTAGCTTTTGCTCCCGAAATTATGCAAAAGGCAAAGTTGAAACACGTCGCCTCATTTTTAGACGTTACCCAGGAAACTTTGAGCCGCATCAGAGCTTCAATTATTTGACCTAATATCAAATTCTACCCGACCTTTTTGCCCCACCTTTAGTATAAAATTACATGATATGAAGATTACTATTTTTGTATATGATACAAGAGGAGGAGTTCAACCCATGCTCGCATTAGCAGATGGATTGATAAAACGTGGACATGAAGTATTGTTTTGCGCTAATCCGGAAAATGAAGAACTGGTTACGAGTTACAATTGCCCTTTCCTGCCTTTTGGTCCAAATGTAAAAGAGCAAATGAAAATAAATGCAGCAAATAAAAAATCACCGGATAGTTTTTCGTCTGCTAAAAAAATAAAGATGGAGACAGAAAAACAAATTGAGTCTCTTCCTAAAATTATCCAGGGTTCAGATCTAGTATTGGCTACAGGGATTGTTTTTGGTGTAAGGTCTGCCGCAGAAATCGCCAAAGTTCCTTTTCGGTTAATAATATTTTATCCTTCGGCATTGGGCCCGGGAAAGGCCGGTTCACTTTTTTCACGCCTGAAATTTAAAATAGGCATGTCAGTGCTAAATAAACTATTGAAAAGCACCATAAATAGAAAAAGAAAAGAAGCAGGAATTGCAAAAGTAAAAAATGTAGCCAAATATTTTGGAGGTAATGATATTATTGTTGCTTCCGATATTGTATTAAATAAAGTTCAAGAAGGTGTAAGGGCAACATATAAGCAAACAGGTTACATGTTTTTACCTCCACTACATGAGTTGGCCAAAGATGTTGAAGACTTTATAGCATCAGGAAAACCTCCTGTATTTATTAGTTTCGGAAGTAACCCGGTATCAAATCCTGATAAGTTAACTAATATATTTGAAGAGGCATCAAAGGGAACAAACCAAAGACTAATAATATCAAGAGGATGGTCAGAACTGGCAACCATTAATTCTTCATCTAATATCTTGTATGTTGATGATGTTCCGTTTGAATTGTTATTTCCTAAAATGGCTGCAATCATACATCACGGAGGAAGCGGTACTATGGCCTCCGTAGCAAAAGCAGGCGTTCCCCAGGCCGCTTTTCCCTATATGTTTGACCAGTTTGAGAACCGTAAGACAATTGTCAAATTAGGGTTGGGGCCACAATCTTGTGATTTTAAGAAGATATCAGTTTCTGCTTTGATAGGCGCAATTAATGATTGTGTAAACAATAAAAAATATAAAGAAAACGCATTAGAGATAGCAAAAAAACTAACAGACTCAAAAGGTTTGGAAAAAACGATCGCATTAATAGAAAAGAATTGAATAATAATCCGGTGGCTAACAAGGGGTTTTATGCTATTGGGGCTTGACCAACAAACATCAGCTAAAAGCAAAGCCAGTCTTCAGTTTGGGCTTGACCAGCATCTTTGAACTTTAGTGCAAACAATGAACATTTAATTATAAATTTAACAGCGGTACCGGGCAGGACATTGGTAAATATCCCAACAGCATAAAGCCCTGGACGTTGTGTGTCATGCTTGGATACGATTTAAAAATCAAAACTTAAATATTGAAATGACTAAACTTTTGACTGCATTTGTTCTTGTTTTCCTATTAGTTTCTTGTGGACAAAAAAATCAAGCCACAGATAGTGACGAACAAAGACTTGACAAAATATGCGATTCATTTATGCAAGATTTTAGTAAAGGACAATTTAAAGACGCAATTCAACTTTTAAAACAGAACTCTGTTTTAGAACCAGAAAAACTTGACACCTTACAAGTGACAATCGAAAATGAATCACAAAATGTTTTTCCTGCTTATGGTAAAATGCTTTCTCCAGAATTCATAACTGACCACAAAGTGAAAGACTTTATTGAAAAGCGGTTCTATATTTTAAAGTTTGAAAAATATCCTTTAAAAGTTGACTTTACACTTTATAAAAGTTCCAATGGCTGGACAATAACTTCGCTTAATTACAATGAAGATTTAATGGAATTGCTTTATTGACAATAGCACGAACACACAACATATGCATTTTTAAAAGCATGGCTTGACCAGGAGTACTTGAATGGCGGTAATTCTTATCATCTTTTGTTCAAGCCGACATTTCGCTACTCAACATTTGTACCAGGCTGATCAATGGCTATTGCCATGCCTTCACAAATGCTTCAACGTTGTATACAACCCAGAATTACCCTCTCAGCTAAATGAAATGACCAGGAAAAAAAATATTAAACAACTTGTTTCAATCAAGTATTGTGACATACCAACGAAATGAATTAGATTTAAAATACTGTGTAACATAAAGAATAAGCAAATAATGTATAAAAATCAATTTATAAAGCTGTTCATATTATTTCTCTCAGTACAACTTTTGCCTTGCTGGATACTCAGCGCTTACTCACAAAATGATACGATTAGAAATATTTGTGAATATCTTGGAGGTCGTTCCGATAAAAATTTTCTGGGAAGTGGAAACGTTGCCTTGGTTATTGAACCCATGAAAACAAAAGTATTGTTCGTTCAACAATGGAAAGAAAAGGGATTGTTCGATTGGGCCTCTGGTAGTGTTCGTTCATGGAATCCCGACAGAATTGAAATGACAGAGGCCATGCCTCCTCTTGGAGCAAATATTTCTCATTCACCAATTTCCCGCAGAGTTTTTATAACCCGGGATGATGTAGCAGGAGTGGAACTGGTGTGGAAAAATAATTCGTCAAGGGAAATCTCAATACATGCTTCGTTTTCAGGTATGCTCCCGGGCATTATCAACATTGGCCAGAGTGATGATGCCGGTTTCTTGTATTCAACAGTTCCTTACAGTGATAAAGTTTCACAGCCCATTCACTATGTGCTGGGCTCTTCTTTAAAACCTGATAAGGTGAATTTACTCGACAGTAGTTATAATGTTACCTATGCAATTTCCATTAGGCCGGGGGAACAAAAATCCTTAACACTTTTATTGAGTAGCGGTACAGACTTACTGTTGGCCAACAAGGCAGTAAATCGCTGGAAAGCCTCGTCCAATATTCCTGATGCAGTTCGCCAGGATTGGAATGCATGGTTTTACCAGGAAATTCCCAGCTTCCGGTGCAGCGATCCTTATTTCGAAAAACTGTATTATTATCGGTGGTGGTCGCTTTATACAAAAATGATTTTTGCACAACTGGGTCATTTCTATTACCCGGCACCCCGTGAGGGTACAGTAGCTTACGATGGGGTTATTTCCTATTCAGGATCATGTATTTCTGTTGATGAACTCCGGTGGATGAGAAATCCTGATTGGGCGCTTTCAACTACAAAAGAGTTTTTTTCTCCGGAAAATCTCAACGACGGTTATCTCTCGAACCACATCTGGGATTGGGGAATTGATGGTGATGAAAGCAACCAGGACGGTTTGGGTAGATCTGTACCTTATCAGAATTATGCCGTTGATGCATTTAGGGGAACCTTACTTGTTCACCCGGAAGACGGGCAAAAAACGCTGAAGCAAGTATGGCCGCAAATGCTCAGTAACCTTCAATCATACCAGCGTTTATTTGATATTGACAAAGACGGGCTTTACGAAACTTATCCTTGGAGCAATTCGGCCGGACAGGAATGGACTGCCCGTTATTCTTATTTTGATCCGATACCTGAAATGTTTCGGAATGAGCGCGGCAGAACCTATGCACCGGATGGATCAAAGTCAGTTGAGGATATGGAGTTGGTTAAAAAAATCCGAAACGCAGTTGTAACTGATCCTGATTTACACTGGCCACAAACGGCTGATGAACTCTATCGCATTTACTATGGCACAGAAGACCATCGCCTGGCAACAGTTGATCAGACAACCTATGCTTATAAAAACTTTTGCGCCGCTGCAAGTCTGGCCAAATTATTGAACGACACAGCAACTGAAAAGCTTTATACAAAAATGAGTGAAAGAACACGCACTCAAATTCTTTCGGTGATGTGGGATGCAGATGATAGTTTTTTCTATGATGTAAAGCCCATCGTACAAAAAAAATCCCGGGTTAAATCCACAACGGGATTTTATGTTTTCTGGGCGAAAATAGCAGAACAAAAACACCTGCCGATGTTGAAGCACCTTTTTAACCCGGCCACTTTCTGGTCAGAATATCCTCTGCCATCGCTCCCGTTTGATTATGAAAAATATGCCAAACTCCAGAAAACTGGTTGGACGTATTGGAATTATGCAACCTGGCCTCGTACAACCTGCCATGTTGTTGACGGGACATTGTGGGCTGCTAAAACACTTGACTCTTCGCTATGCAAAAAAGCAGCAATACTTTTCGACCGGTATACCCGAATGCACTTTCCCAATGGCGATGTTCAGAGGCCAAATATTGCAGAACGTTATGATCCTCATACTGGCGATCCTTTCATGGAAAATCTTGACTATAACCATTCCTCATGGATTGACCTGGTAATGCAACATGTTGCAGGAATCACTCCGCAGGAATCAGATAATTTGATCATCGATCCGATTGATATGGGCTGGAAATCGTTTTCTTTAAAAAACATCCGTTATCGAAACCATAATATTGACATTGAATTTACGAGAGAAAAAGGGATGACAATCCGTCTTGATGGGATTGTAAAAGCTGAAAAGGCAGGTTTGCAAAAAACAGCTATCAAAATCCCAGTTATAGTTCCCGGCGAATAATAATACCAAATACAATTATATAATTAACCGGGTGTAAACTACATAAAGGCTGCATACAACAAAAGGTTTGCCTCAAATATGGTGCGTCATGCTACTGGACACTTTACAATTGATATGTTTGTGAAAAATATCGTTACCGCCTTTACAACCATTTTTTTATTAGGTCATTCAAGCATCAATGCGCAAACTGTCGATCCGGTTGACCTGACAGACTCTGTTGATAGTTTAATTGCAACTCAATTCAAACCGGAGGAACCAGGGATCTCTGTTTTGAATGCAAATAAAAATGACATCATTTATAAAAAAGCTTTTGGTAGCGCGAATGTAGAATTGAATGTTGCAATGCAAGGAATGTTATTCTAATTAAAAATTGCATCTTACCTTAGATTTCAATTTGAGAGGGTTATATTAATTAAAAACCCCTTTTTCAGGGGATAAGGAGGTCATATGGCAAATAATATTTACGACGCGATTGTGGTGGGATCAGGCATCAGTGGTGGATGGGCTGCTAAAGAGCTCACTGAAAAAGGTTTGAAAACCATCATGCTGGAACGCGGAATGGACATCGAACACATCAAAGATTACACCGAAGCATCGAAGGAAGCCTGGGATTATCCGCACCGGGGTGAGCGTACCCAGCAGATGATAAAAAATTATCCTGTACTGAAAAGGGATTACCCGCTGAATGAAAGAAATCTTTCCTGGTGGGCGAACGATCAGGATTCTCCCTACACAGAAATAAAACGGTTTGACTGGTTCCGGGGTTATCATGTGGGAGGCCGCTCCTTACTATGGGGCAGACAAACATACCGGCTGGAGTGATTTGTATTTTGAAGAAAATGCAAGAGACGGCATCGCCATCGACTGGCCGGTAAGATATAAGGATATTGAACCCTGGTACACCTATGTTGAAAAAATTGCCGGCGTAAGTGGTTCCGTAGAGCATTTGCCGGAATTGCCCGACAGTCATTTTCTTCCTGCTATGGAAATGAATTGCGTGGAGAAAGATCTTTCAGCCCGTTTCAAAGATCACTATAAATCATCGAGAAAAATGATCATCGGCCGTTGCGGTCATGCCACGGTTCCCCTGGACGGAAGACAATGTATGTATCGCGATAAATGCTGGTTTGGATGTCCATTCGGCGGCTATTTCAGCACACAATCGGTTACACTTCCTGCAGCGATGAAAACCGGGAACCTTACCCTTCGTCCCTGGAGCATTGTTACCAAAGTTTTATATGATAAGGATAAGAAAAGAGCTACCGGTGTGGAAGTGCTGGATGCACAGACAAATCAAACCTACACCTACTATGCAAAAATCATTTTCCTGAATGCCTCCACTTTCAACAGCGCCTGGATATTGATGAACTCTGCAACGGATATCTGGCCCGACGGACTGGGCAGCAGCAGCGGAGAGCTGGGTCACAATGTGATGGACCATCACCTGGACGTTTCTGCAGGTGGTATCGTTGAAGGGTATGAGGATAAATATTATTATGGCCGCAGAGCCAACGGAATTTATATTCCCCGCTACAGGAATTTCTTTGGCGACAAACGCGATTATCTGCGTGGTTTTGGATACCAGGGTGGAGGCGGTCGCCTGGGCTGGGATCAAAATGCCGGATCGGAATATTCGATTGGTACGGATTTAAAAGAGAAACTCAGCGAACCGGGACCATGGACTTTTGGAATCGGTGGCTTCGGTGAAACACTTCCCTATCATGAAAATAAAGTGACGCTGGATAAAACGAGAAAAGATAAATGGGGACTCAATGTGCTGGCCTTTGATGCGGAAATAAAAGAGAACGAAAAGAAAATGCGTAAAGATATGCTCAATGATGCCATCGAAATGATGGAGGCATTGGGAGTAAAACATATTCAGTCGTCTGATGATAATCCATACCTGGGTCGTGGCATCCATGAAATGGGGACAGCACGTATGGGCAAGGATCCCAAAACCAGTGTGCTGAATAAATGGAACCAGGTCTGGGATGCGCCGAATGTTTTTGTAACCGACGGATCTTTTATGACTTCTGCCGCCTGTCAAAATCCTTCACTTTCTTATATGGCTTTTACCGCAAGGGCTGCTGACCATGCCGTGAGTGAGCTAAAGAAGAACAATTTATAAAAGAATCAGACGGGTTAATCTCACCCCACACCACGAGAAGACATTTGCGATAATTTCGTGAGTGTCTTTTTTTCATCGTTCGATTCCTACCGGGTCTACCCCATAATTTTAACAAATTGAAAATGTGAATGTCACTGTGAAAGAATTCTTTCTGAGTGCTGTGGAGGGAAGGACTGGATTTATCTTAATTAGCAAAAATTTTCTAACTTTTCAGGTTAGCGTACTGCTAACTTTCTTTAATTTGATTATTATAAAAAAGAAGAGCGCAGAAGCAATTAAAAAGATTAAAAGCCAAATAATAAAATGAGTATCTAGTCCTGTTTCATGAATTGGATTCCATTCAAAATTTCCTGCTAGACTTGACCACCAATAAGAGAAATTAAAAATATCCATAATCGTGTGTCCTATTATTCCAGGTAGAAGAGAACCTGAGTAATATGCGAGAAGTCCCAAAAGTGCACTCGCAAAAAAGATATGCATCGTAATAAGTGGTGCCCAAGTTTTGTCAAGATGCAACAGAAAGAAAAACAGTGAAGTAATAAGAATTCCCCAAAAAGGACCATAGCGCTTTTCGATTGGAACCTGCATATAACCCCTGAAACCAGTTTCTTCACAAATACCAGCTACTAAAGAACTTACGAGAATTGTTAACCAAGCTAAAGCTCTGGGTAAAGTTTCTAAGATTTTATATTGTGATTTAAATTCTTGTTCAGGGAATTTGATTAAACGAAATGTTACTACAAAACTGGATTGGAAAACAACCACAAAAAGTATAGCTCCTATTAAGCCCAGTTTCCATTGTGCAGCTGATAATTTTATTTTTCGAAAATTATTTCTTCTGAATTCGGCATTATTATTCTGTAACCAGCTGCCGCTAAAATATTTCACATACACCCAAAGGATTATGGCCATAATAAGAAGAGACCACGGGGTTTGAATGAATTCAAAATCAATATTCCATATAGTAATACCAATAAGTGCAACCAGAAGACCCATTACCACTGCTCTTATCACGGATGGTATTCGTTTCCAAAAATTACTAATTATTAGATTTGACGTTTGGGTATTCACATAGTAGCTAATTGGCCGAAATTATCGAGAATTAATAATTGACTATAACTCAGGTAGATGTGTAGTCCGATTCATTGAATCCCAAAGATAAAATCACACTAACTAATTGTGTTATTAACATAAAGGCGTGGTAAATTTAAGGATTTTATCAAGTTTAGAGAGTGATTGAAACTAAGCTCGTTCCCGATAGTACACTTAAAAATAATGAAAAATGTTCCTTTCAAGGAGCTAATTAATTGAATTGAAAATCAAAACGAATAGATTTTGGTAAAATCGAAAAAAGCGTAGTTCGAAACGCGGCTACACAGGTCTACTCGTTCTTTAGAAAATAAAAGTTCTGGTAGCGATTTCGTGATTCATGTTGAGAAGACCATTTAAGATGTTGGTACATTACACCTTATGATCCTAATGGAGAGGGTATGTACCTCATCTTAGAATTGCCGGAATATATTGAATGGCAAAATTTTAAGATAATCAAAGGAAGCAGTTAACATAAGTCCTGGTGAAATTCGGGATAGCTAATATTGTTATTCATCATTTAGTCCTTAGCTTAAAAATTTGTTTAGTCAGACAGAATTCTATTCAGCAAAAAAGCTTAATTTGAACATTATTAATAATCAAAATCAGTAGCCGTACCGACGTTTTCCGATTTCCCCACATCGCGATTGCAAAGAACGTTATCTACCATTAAAGATTGAGAATCAAATACTCTTTTCAATATCCCATCTACTGAGTTGTCATAGACAAAAATTTAAAAATGAATTCAGCCAGGATGAAGACGGTTGTTTATACAACTTACGGACCGCCCGAAGTACTTCAGCTAAAAGAGGTAGAAAAGCCAACTCCTAAGGACTGTGAAGTACTGATAAGAGTATATGCAACTACAGTAACCGCAACGGAATGCACTTTTCGAAAAGGCGAAACATTATTTATAAGAATATTCACTGGTATCAGAAAACCAAAAATTACTACACTGGGAGAAGAGTTATCCGGAGAAATTGAGGCTGTGGGGAAAAATGTGAAATTATTTAAAAACAGTGATAAGGTTTTTGGTACTGCAGGTCCTGGCTTTGGTGCAAATGCTGAATATATATGTTTACCTGAAAATGGAGTACTGGCTATAAAACCAGTCAACTTGACTTATGAAGAGGCCGCCTCCGGCGTTGATGGCTTTCTAACAGCATTACCTTTCCTTCGTGATAAGGGAAAAATTCAGAGCGGACAAAGAGTTCTTATTAATGGTGCGTCCGGGAGTGTAGGTGCGGCCGCGGTGCAAGTTGCTAAGTATTTTGGCGCAGAAGTTACTGGAGTGTGCAGCACTGGAAACCTGGAGATGGTGAGATCTCTCGGAGCCGACAATGTAATTGACTACAAAAAGGAGGACTTCTACCAAACCAAGCAGACTTACAATATTATTTTTGACACAGTAGGCAAGATTAGTTTTTCGCGATGCAAAAAATTGTTAAAGAAAGAAGGAATATTTCTTGAATCTGGCATTGGGCTGGGGATTTTCCCTCATGTAATATGGACTTCATTTTTCGGCGGCAAAAAGGCAAGGATTGCGGCTACCGGCATGAGGTCACCAAAAGAAAGAACCAAAGATTTAATCTTTCTAAAAGAACTAATGGAGGCGGGAAAGATAAAACCGGTTATCGACAGACGATATTCGTTAGAGAAAATTGCTGAAGCACACGCTTATGTTGATAAAGGACACAAAAGGGGTAATGTGGTCATAACTGTATAAAACAAGAGTAATAATTACCAAGTTAGAGAATTAATAAATCAAACAACAGATAATATCGTATTGCATATGCGTTAATTAAGTGAATTTGTTTCGCAGGGAGGCGGACGATATAAAGTTAAAAAAACACGGAAGAAATGATTAATCACATCGCAAAAACTGATCGAAGTAGCTGTCCAGCTACTGTCAAAACGGATTGTTCAGGTGTCGGGTGAGATAGCGAAGGAGCTCAGACAAAGTCATTCTGAACGAAGGCTGGCAACCGGATTTGCTACCGCCGCTTTAATGGATTGGAAACTGATGGTGATTAAAGTAATCAATACCACAGAAAACCCTGAAACAACAAACACCCATGGTGTTAAATTTATCCGGTAAGCAAAACTTTGCAACCAGTTATTCATCAGCCACCACGACGCAGGAAAGGCAATGCACAATGCAATTAAAACCAGCATCAAAAAGTCTTTTGAAAGCATCGCAACAACATTGCTTACAGAAGCGCCAATCACTTTTCTTATACCAATTTCCTTTTGCCTTTTTTGTGCGGTGAATGCAGACAAGCCGAATAAACCCAGACAGGAAATAATTACAGCAATACCTGCAAAATATTTTGATAATACAGCAACACGTTGTTCAGACGCATAAAGTTTATTATAATCATCATCTAAAAAAGAATAATTAAACTCAAGTCCATTATCGAATTTAGTGAAGAGATTTTTTATACCGGCAATGGTTTGTTCTTCGTTTCCTGCTTTTATTCGAATCAACGTATAATCTGCATTTGGATTATATTCTAAAAAAGCCGGACTGATTTTATCATACAACGATTTAAAATGATAATCCTTTACAACACCTACAATTTGTTTCTTTTTTCCCCACAATGAAACTATTTTACCGATCGGATTTCTTAAACCCATAGTCCTGATCGCCGTTTCATTAAAAATTACACTGGAGCTGTCTGCAAATGCTTTCGAAAAAGCCCTTCCTTCAACCATAGGCAAATTCATCGTCTCAAAAAAATCATCTCCCACTTCATTGCCATAATATTCTATTCCAAGATTCGGATCTTTACCTTCCCAATCTATTCCGCCGCCGCTGTGTGATGCCTGTCCAAAGAGGTCCCCACTTTCAGCAGTTGCACCCACAACTCCTGGCAATTTTTTTATTTCTGTAAGAAAAGGAGCAGTGGTTTTCTTTAAGTTTCCATCATTCGAAAAACGAATTACATTCTCTTTATTGTAACCCAGATTGGTTGTTTGAATTAATTTCATTTCCTGGTAAACCACCAGCACGGAAACAATCAGCACAACAGAAATAGCAAATTGGAAAACTACCAGTCCTTTACGTATCCGGCTTTCGCCGGATGAAGTAATCAGTTTGCCTTTTAAAATGGATACAGGTTTGAAATGAGATAAGTAAAAAGCAGGATAACTGCCTGCAATCAATCCGGTAATAAGCGTGATCAAAACAACTGAGATAACAAAACCGGCAGTAAACTGAAGCGTAAGATATTTGCCTGTAATGTCCCTGAATGCCGGCAATAGCAAATCAACCAGGAACAATGCAATGAATAACGCGGCAAATGCCATGAATATGGATTCTCCCAGGTATTGCAGTATTAAAGAACCCTTACTGGCACCCACCACTTTTTTAATTCCTACTTCTTTCATCCGCCGGAATGCTTTCGCCGTAGACAAATTCATAAAGTTAATACAGGCAATAACCAGAATAAAAAGGGCGATTATGGAAAACAGTTTTACATATTCAATTCTTCCTCCGCTTATTTTTCCATTTACATAGTTACCGTGCAAATACTCGTCGGAATATTTTTGAATGAAAATGTCCCCTTCCCAATGAAGCAAATTTTTATCACCGGGATAAAACTGTCGTATTTTTTCTTTTGTAAAATCCTTTATCTTTTTATTGAATGCATCTGCATAAACTCCTTTCTTTAAAAGGAGATAAGTATATTGATTATTACTTCCCCAATTAGCAAGACCTTCTGCTTCTTTTGACTGATACATTTTGTAATTGAAAAACAAATCAAACTGATCAGTTGCATTGGATGGGGGGGATTGAAATACACCAGATACCATATAGGAACCGGTAAACGCTCCTTTGTCCCACATAATCGTTTTACCTATGATATTTTGCGTTGTGTTGAATAACTTCAAAGCCATTTTGTCAGACAGCAACACGCCATATTTGTTCGATGCAAAACCATTTGCGCTGCCATCAACGATTGTATAAGAAAATACCCTGAAAAAATTCTGATCTATAAATTGAGCGCTTGCTTTAAAACTTTTATTGTTCACTGAAAGAATTCCTGTTTCCGGGCGGGCAACTGTGGCATATTCCACTTCAGGCAATTCTTTTTGCATGTACTGCCCTAACAAACCCGGCGTAGAATGATAGGTATCAATACCACCATCAGCCATGGGTGCTGTTTTCAGTATCTGATATAACCGGTTGTCATTTGCATTAAATTTATCAACGCTCAATTCGTCATGCACCCATAAAAAAATCAACAATACACAAGCCAAACCAGTTGATAAACCTAACAGGTTAAGCAGACTGAACTGCTTATCTTTTATAAGATTCCTCCAGGCAGTTTTGACGTAATTACGAAACATGGTAATGAGTTATGGGTTATCCCGCACGTGAGGGATGAGATATGGGATATGGGATATGGGATATGGGTTATGAGATATGGGTTATGGGTTGATATTGCTTCAACTTTCACAAACAATAACTCATATCTCATATCTCATAACTAATGAAGTGCCAGCTTCGTGATCGTTTGATTTTCAAAACTATCTAAAAAGACACCATGCGAAATTGTTCGGATATGATACAGATTCTGTCCTAAAACAGTGCGATGCTCAGGATGTTTCCAGGATGTTGATATGTAATGAGAGGCCTGCCCCGTAAAGCGGCCTTATATTTATTCCTCAACAGAAAAGGCGTCTGGGATACAAATTTCTTCGGGCTAATCGTCTTATAACATAAATTTGAGTGTTAGCCAGCAGCAAAAACGGTGTTTAAGTGGATGTTTATTTAATAAGTGGATTAGGGGCCGACCGAACTGTGTTTAGAAATTTGACATTCAGCAAAGGAGTAAAGATTCATTATCTCGATTGGATCACTCCAAAAGCCAAGGAGTCATTGCAAGAGTATGCTCTTCGATTGGCAGAAGATATCGATACTTCCAAAACATTTTGCATCATAGGCTTATCTTTTGGTGGAATGCTTGCGACAGAAATTGCGAGTGTACTGGAGCCGCAAAGGACAATCTTAATTTCAAGTATTTCGTCGAAGTATGGACTGCCCTGGTATTATCACCTTGCAGGCAGAATTAGAATTAATAAATTGATTCCGTCTATAAAACCAGACAGCGTCCCCCGTTTTATATCTTCTTTTTCTGGCGTTGAGACAAAAGACGAAAGTTTATTTTTTAATCAATTAATGAGGCACACAGATCCACATTTTTCGAAATGGGCTATTGATTCCATTCTGAAATGGAATCGAACTGAAAGCCCACCTGGGATCGTCAGAATTCATGGGGGTAAGGACAGGGTGCTGCCAATCAGAGATGCAAAGGTTGACTATTTGATCAACGATGGCGGTCATTTTATGATATTCAACAGAGCAGAAACAATTTCGGGAATCCTGACAGAAGTCGGCGTCTGCTAACACCTGCATTGGTGCTATGCCGGCTGGGTAAAGTAATTTCAGTAGTTGGAATTCTATTGATCTTTAGTACATTGGCAGCAATTATTTTCAAAATAAGTAAGTGGAGACATATTACAGAAATATCGGGCTTTATTTTTTGATTTTGATAGTCTTCATTTTTCTCGGTTTTTATTACCCTTATTTTTCTTTATTCCCGGAATTTAAATCTGTAACGACCATTGTTCATATCCATACAATCACGCTGATGTTATGGACACTGATTTTAATTGCTCAACCCATACTCATTCGCTATAAAAAATATAAAGCACATAAGATCATCGGAAGGGTTACTTATTTATTAGTCCCGTTAGTCATAATGACATGCCTTGGTGTAATGCGACAACAGTATCATGAATATATAGAGCAAAAAATGACTCATGCGCAAAGCCTTAAATCGCTATTTACTTCTTTCACCGGCTTATTATCTATTGTCATTTATTACCTGCTTGCGATAATTAATGTCTTAAAAGGAAATATCGCTTTTCATATGCGCTATATGATATGCCTGTTTTTAGAATTCATACCACCAACATTTGGCAGGACACTCGGTTATTGGTTCGGGATGAGACAAGTTTATACACATACTATTGCTGTTGCTGTTGGAGCTTTAATACTTTTTATATTAATTATTGCAGACAAAAAAAGAAGATTAAACTTTACGCCGTATGTCGTCGCCCTGTCACTCTATTTAGTTTTTACACTTAGCTGGTTTGCCATTGGACATCCATTGTAAATTCTTAGTTTAACAGAACTGTTGCCAACATGCGGTTTACTGTTATGCTCGAGCGACTGAATAGCGATTAGCAGTTGCATCTTTTTGTTCAACAAGGTTGCTGAAATCTAATGCAACCAAATGCAGATCATCATTAATAGAAACAAATTAGAGTAAACGAGTTAGTCCGCCCCACACCAGGAAAATATAAAACCATGCAGGTTAGTTACTTGCATGGTTTTTTGATTAGGGTTTTTACTTAGTTATCCCGCATTTCATCCGGAAGTTATTTTTATTATCTTGTACCCTGACCCTTTCCCTGACAACCAATGAAATCTATTCCTGGTTTCCTGAGCTGCTTATTGTTCATTGTTAAGCTGTCTGCCCAAAACCCTGACAGCTTATACAACAGCAATTCATTCCTTCCCAAAATGGATGTGCTTACGGGAATCTATCCTCATAGCGTGGTGGCAGCAGATTTTAACGGTGATGGTAAACCGGATCTTTTTGTATCCAGGGGAAGTTCAAGTCAGGTGACTGTGCTTACAAATACCAGCAGTTATGGATCGATCAGTTTTGCATCTCCACTTTATTTTCCCGCTATGCCGCCGGATATGCAGGGCTCAGCAGTCGGTGATCTCGACGGCGACGGAAAACCCGACGTTGTAGTCACCAACGGCGTTGGCGACAGTTCGGTTTCGGTATACAGGAATTCCAGTTCCGGATCTGTCATTTCGTTTGACGAGCCATTGTTATATCTTACGAAATATGGTCCTTATAGTGTAGCCATCGGAGATCTCGACGGAGACGGAAAACCTGACCTGGCGATTGCGAATAACGGTACCGGTTTTATAACGCTTTATAAAAATACTAGTACTCCTGGTTCCATTTCATTTATCAATATGACAAACCTTGTGGTTCCTGGCAATCCTTACGGAATTGCAATAGGTGATCTGGATAAGGATGGCAAGGCTGAACTGGTTGTTTCCACGGAAGGAAGCAACAGTTCCCTGTATGTAATTAAAAATAATTCCACACCCGGTAGTTTTTCTTTCGGATCGCCGGTGTCCTATGCAACACTGGCTGGTGCATTTACGCTCGCAATTGGAGATCTGGATGGTGACGGCAACCTGGATATCGCTGCAACAGGAGGAAATCCCAGCGGAGTGCTCGTTCTAAGAAATATCAGCACATTGGGGAATCTTTTGTTTGATCAGCCAAAGAGTTTTGCAGCCGGAAACTATACAGTAGACGTTTCAATCCGTGATATGGATGGAGATTCTAAACCAGAACTGATAGCAGTTAATCGTTTTGGAAATTCGGTTTCTGTATTGAAGAACAGAAGTACGATCGGCAATATCGACTTTGAAACCCATGTGGATTTTCCGGTGGGAGACGCACCGTTGATAGCAGCAACAGCAGATCTCGATGGGGATGGCCGTCCCGATATCATCACCGCGAATTCTTCCGACGATAAAATTTCTATTCTGAGAAATATGATCGGTGATACGCTTGCACCAATCATTGATAGCTTTTATTCCGATACTGCAATCCGCGGAACGAAGCTGACGATACTGGGTAAACATTTTACAGGCGCGACCGCAGTTCAGTTTGGCGGTGTCAACGCAGCTTCGTTTGTTGTCGACTCATCAACCGGTATCTCCGCTATTGTAGGCCGTGGCGCCAGTGGAAATCTTACCGTTACTACAAATTATGGTACCGCGACAGATACGGGCTTTATTTTTAAAGGCCCTTTGATTTATCAATTCAACCCGAATCATGGCAGTGCCGGTGATACAATCCAAATCAGCGGGGTAAATTTTACAGGTGTTGGATCTGTTTCATTTGGTACAGATACAGCAGCTGCGTTTTCCATACAATCAGACTCTGTGATTGAAGCTGTCCTGGGAACAGGAGCCAGCGGCGATGTATCCGTTATTTCTTCTAACGGTAATGACACCCTGCATGGATTCGCTTATGGCGGCATACCAGGCACACTTTCTTTTTTTCCGGTGTCAGATACCGTCGGCGCAACCATTACGATTAACGGAAATAATTTCAGTTCGACCCCTTCTGATAATATCGTTTATTTTGGACCGGTGAGGGCCGTGGTGAACTCAGCTTCTCCAACCAGCATGCAGGTAACTGTCCCGGCCGGAGCAGTATATGATCTGATCACTGTCACTACGAATTATCTTACCACTTACAGTTCTTTGCCATTCAGTGTAATATTTTCAGGCGGAGACAGCCTGATATCAGCAAATACTTTCTCATCCGCCGGTGATTTCAATACAGGCAATTATCCGGTAGCCGTGGCCGTTAGTGACCTGAATCAGGATGGCAAACCCGATCTGATAACTGTCAATGCCCTTTCCAATAATATTTCCATTTTGCAAAACAATAGCAGTAGTGGAAATTTTTCATTTGCCCCACATACCGATTGGAACGCAGGCAAAGACCCCACTAATATTGCTGTTAGAGATTTGAATGGAGATGGGAAACCTGATATCGTAGTCGCCAATTTTGATAGTGGTGACTCTAGTACAATTTCCGTTTTCAGAAATACCAGCCAGAATGGAATTATTTCTTTCGATGCAGCCATCAATATTCAAACCGGTAATGGGACCCTTGATGTTGCTATCGCTGACATAAACGGGGATGGCAGACCCGATATAATCTTAACAAGTGGCAATGCAGGAACATTCTCCATTTTGCAGAACACTTCTATTGGTTCGGGTACACTCAGTTTTGCTCCGGGCGTTGATTATTTTTCCTTTAATCATCCTGATCATGTGATTGTCGCCGACATGGATAATGATGGAAAGCCGGATATTATCGTCAGCGAATTTTCAAATTCCGAAGTTAACGTATATAGAAATATAAGTTCCGGCGGAGTGATATCGCTTGCCCCTCCTGTTCCATATCAGGTCGGGCAGAATCCGGGAACCCTCCGTGCCGGTGATCTCGACGGAGATGGGAAGCTGGATCTGGCCGTGGAGAATTATAACACATCTACGATTTCTTTTTACAAAAACATAAGTTATCCTGGTTCCATCAACCTGGTTAACCGGGTGGACAGTCCCTCGACCGCCACTTCGATATATTTTGCCGATCTCAATGGAGATGGGAAACCGGATATTTCTACAGGTAATGGCCAGAATGGGAAGCTATCTGTTATGCAGAATAATAGTGGAGGCGGTCAGATTGCTTTATCACCAGTAGTTAATTTTACAACGGGCAATTTTGACACATTCGGAAATGTAGGTGATTTAAATGGGGATGGAAGACCCGATCTGATTGCCGTCAATGTTTTATTGAATACGGTTACTGTATTAAGAAATAATATCGGTTCACCGTTGATCAGTTCGATATCTGATACGCTGGGTTTCAAAGGAAAGACCATTGTAATTACAGGCAAGCGATTTACCGGTACGACATCTGTTAGTTTTGGTGGTGTTCCTGCCACTTCATTCCAGGTAGTCTCAGCCAATGAAATTGACGCAGTGGTAGATGGCGGCGCATCCGGAGAGGTAACCGTCACATCTGCTTCAGGTACCGGTACAATTTCCGGATTCCGGTTTATGCCTGAGATTGTTTTTACAGGGTCCACAACCATCTGTAATAATAGTTCCTTCTTACTTAATTCCACCGCTGAATCCAATAATCAATGGTACAAGGACGGCATTATGATTTCAGGAGCAACGGCCGACTCATTGCACCCGTTAGCAAGTGGTTTGTATTCCGTAACGACCACATCCAATGGCATAACCACTTCTTCTGATTCAGGCATCTCTGTAAATGTAATCTCTGTTCCCGTTCCTTCTATTTCAAAAAATGCAGACAATATACTGGTTTCAAGTCTGGACTCCGGTAACCAATGGTATCTTAATGGCGTGGCGATATCAGGTGCGACCGATAATACATTTGCACCGGTTCAGAATGGTTTGTATAATGTTACCCATTCAGAAAATGGATGTACCAGTGATATGTCATCCGGCTACACTGTAAATTTGACGGATGAAATCGATCTGGGTAATGGACAGCATGCCAGGCTTTATCCCAATCCGGTGACTACAGATCTGACATTAAAGTGGAAAATAAATTCAGGCTCCCTCAATATTTCCATCACAGATCTCCAGGGGCAACCTGTAGTAACGGCGATGGATCTTACAGAACAGGGTACAACCATCAATTTGTCTGCACTACCAACGGGATACTATTTTGTGAAAATGTATAGCGCTGAATCGGGAATCAATAAGACGGTTAAAATCCTGAAAGTAAACTAAGCAGTGCGTTAATATTCTGACTGCATAAAATCACTCAGATTAAAAACGGCGGCATCTCATACCAAACTACATTTATTGATCTGGAATCAATATAATCAATTCAAAACGTATAGTATTTATTTTTGGGATCAGGACAGCAAAGAGTTAAATGTTGAAAAACACTAATCCTCCTGACGCCATATTGGCATCATTTTATTTATTATTGATCAGGTTTAATTGGGATTAGAAGATTTGCATTATTCTATTTCATTTAAAATCGACCAATAATAGTATTAGACGCTTATAACCAATAATTTTAACATAGCATATCAGCAATATTTAAAAACCATTTTCGTGAATAAATCTTTGAACCTCCTTTATTTCTTCATGGTGGTTTTTTCGACAAGTTTTGCACAAAAACGATTTATTGATATTTCAGGTACCCTTTCCGGCAGCTATGATGGCAAAATCTATATGTTTTACGAAAATGATTTTAAAAATAGGGATAGCATAAGTTCAACCATAACGAACGGTAAATTTCATTTTAAAGAGTTATCAAAACTTCCCGTATTGATTAGATTACATATGGGTCAAACCTCATATATTGGTGACGTTTACATTGATGATACCAGTACTATTATTTTTTGTACTGACTCTTTACTAATTAAAAACGATGGCCGTGACACTTTAAATAAATTTATTATCCAAGGGGTAAGTGGCTCAACTCTTCAAAATCTAATATTTGATTTCAATAGTAACCTAATAGACGAAAAAGAAGAAAACTATCGCTATATCTACTTCAAGGATCTATATCATTTTATTTCACGATATCCAAGTTCAATTGTTAGTCCATATTTAGTCTCAGGAAGTTCATTTTTGAACTATTTGCAATTGGACACATTGAAAAATATTATTGACCCAACTCTTGTTGGAACGTATGAGTACAAAATGATGTTATCATTAATAAATCATGTAGAAAAGAGAAGTAAAATGTTAGATTCGTCTTTTCATGATGTAACCTTAAAAAATACGGGGATGCATGATGTTGACACAAAGGAATTTAGAAATAAATGTACACTTATTGTGTTTTGGGCTTCGTGGTGTGTCCCTTGTAGAAATGAGCATCCGGTACTGAATGATATCTATTCGGTTTACAAGCATAAAGGGTTAACAATTCTTGGAATTTCTTTGGATAAAAATGCCGCCGAGTGGAAAAAAGCAATAAAACATGATAAGCTAAAATGGCCTCAGTTAATTGATCAAAATTCCATAGATGGAGAAATTTCAAAAACTTATGATATATCGGTTATTCCTTACAATATTTTAATAGATTCAAAAGGAATAATAATTGCAAAAAATTTGACAATTGGAGAAATTTACTCTTCCATTACAAAAATGTTACAATAGTTTTCCTACTGCGTGATTAATTTTGCCTTTATGAAAACGAGAAAAGTTTTAATGGCAATTTTATTTTTTAACATGTCTCTTTGTATGCAAAGAAAAATGTACGTAGTGAGCCAAAAGTTAAAAACGGCGAATTTTACTTTTATGCTAAAAACTCCACAGATAGATTCTTTATTGTCCGGAAGGATTCTTCCCAGGAAGAAATTAATCTTAATGAGAATGGCACTTCATTTTGGAGAATTAGTTGGCAAAATGATTCATCCTTTTATGTCAAATTTTTGCGATGCACTAAAAAAATATCGGACGAGGAGCTTCCTTTTTATAAAGCTCACGTGATTGTAATTAGAATTAAGAATATTTCGTCTCTATACTATACTTTTTCAGGTGCCCTGGATTCCTTTGGATATTTAGGTAATACTTATGACACAACCTGGTTTAAACCAAAAATTACTGGAAATTAAAATGAAGTACCATCTAAATTTTTTTATTTTATATGGCCGCGAATATTATCCACCCCAGCAGCAATTGACGAATTTTTCGCCAGACCTTTACTTTACTGCTTAACAACGTTAGCCAATGAAAGTCGGAAAATTGTTCTTCATAACCTTCCTTATCGTTAGGGGACTCACCGCTCAATCCCAGATCTATGAATTGTCAGGAACGGTAACAGATTCCACGACCGGCAAACCCATTGCCGCTGTCAGTGTTTTTCTGAACGCTACGTCCATAGGTACTACTACTCATGACGATGGCAGTTTCCTCCTCGCCGGAATACCGGCTGGCGGCTATCAGCTCATCATCTCGGCCATAGGCTACACGACTTTCCAGACATTGATCAACACGAGCTATCTTCCATCCAACCTCAATGTAACTCTTCATAGCCGGGCATCCGAGCTGGCGGCTGTCACCGTCATACCCGATATTCAGAATGGCTGGAATAAGTGGGGTGGAACATTCTGGGATTATTTTATCGGCACAACGGATAACGCATCTTCCTGTACGATAGAAAACAAAGATGTACTGCGATTTCATTATAATCGAAAAAGCAAGCGCCTTGTCGTCAACGCCGTCGAACCCCTGAACATCGTCAACAAAGCACTTGGCTATACGATCGAATACCGTTTTGGAGAATTCAGCTATGACTTTTCCGACCCTCTGGTAAAGTTCAATGGCTTTCTTTTTTTCAGGAAAATGACACCTACATATGAGGGCCAACAGAAAGTATGGGAAAGCGCGAGACAGCATGTGTATTTTGGCTCCCTGATACACTTCATGCGAAGCTTATACCAGGACCGGCTTCACGAGGAAGGTTTTCTTATTTTACATCAGGTGAAAAAAATAAATACAGAGAAAGAGCGGGTAAAAGCGGTCTACAATCCGTCGATTGCCAGTGCAGGCGGATTCTCCTCCGATAGCATCCGTTACTACCGGAAAATACTTCACGAGCCCGATTATTTTATTCGTACACTGAATAACTATGGCACTCTCCTGACCATTAATGCCGATGGGACCCGGTCGTTTTATTTTACCGGCGTCTTTACGGTCGCCCATGTTCAGCTTGGAATCCCTCATCCCTCGTCCAGTATGGAACTGACCTCTCCCCTGCCGCTGCATATCGAAGAAAATGGAAGTTATTCCCCGCAGCAGATCCTGTTATTGAAGGGGGTCTGGGCAAAGACCGAGACAGTCGCCAATTTCCTCCCCAGCGACTACACGCCGCCAACGACAAAAAAATAAGCTCCTCTCATGGTCTTTAAAGCAGGAAGGGTAAGGCAAATCCAAAATAATCTACACTTCTGCAAGGCAGCAAGTTTTAAAACTGATAAAATCGTTGGAGTGCAAAGCTCTTATTTTCTTAAAATATTCTATTGAAATTATTGCAACCTATTCAACCTGCAAACTCTTCACCGGATTTTCACTAGCAGCTCGAAAAACTCTCAAGCTAATGACCAAACAGGTAACGAATATCACCGGAAGCAGTCCCAAAAGTAATATCCAAGCGCTAAGTGAAATTCTGTAAGCGAAGCCTTCGAGCCATTTATTCATGGACCACCAGGCAAGAGGAAATGAAATAAGGCAGGCGACGACCAGCAACCTGATGAATTCGTTCGAGAGCAACACAACAATATTCTTTACCGATGCGCCCAGCACTTTTCTGATTCCTATCTCTTTTATTTTTTTCTTAAGGGTAAAAGTGACCAGTCCGTACAGGCCAATGCTGGTAAGTACTATGGCAATAAAGGAGAAGTAACCAATGAGCGCAAAGCTCTTTAACTCGGCCTGGTATAGTTGATTGAAACTTTCATCCAGAAATTGAAACACAAACGGCATCTGTGGGAACGTGTTGGTCCAAATCTTTTCAATGTCAGTCATGACTGCCCGGGCATTTGCCGATTTCATTTTAATGAAGAAAGTACCACCTGAACCGGGTCGGTCCATCATTACAAGCGGTGCTATCTTCTCATAGAAATTAATAAAGTGAAAGTCTTTTACAATGCCAATTATTTTACCAGTATCACCGAAAACGGCAAAGGGTTGTCCAATATATGGCTTTCGACAGGCCCAAGCTTGCTACAGAGGTTTCGTTTAAAATATAATTGTGACGGTCTGTAGGGAGGTTTTTGTCAAACCATCTTCCCTCTGATAAAGTGAGATTGAAAACGGTATTGAAATTTGGATCTACAAAAAAAGGGTATATCGTAGGATCAAAGCCCTGTTTTTTTCCGGCCGAGTCTTCAGTACCCGACATCGACATATTTAAGTTGATTACAGATTGACTACTAACTGTTACATTTTCAATGTCAGCACGCTGCATTAACTGATTTCTCAATAAGTTTATTAAATCTTCTTTTTTCTCGAATCAAGTTTATTCAGGGCTTCTGAATTTATAGGCACAGAAACAATTTCAGATCTGTTAAATGTAAGTCCGTCGGTATTCATAAATTTCAGCTGACGAACCATCACGATAACTCCGGCAATTAATAATATGGAAACAATAAATTGAAAGGTTAAAAGCGCTTTCCGCAAACCCGCGCCTTTCAGGGCTGTGTACCTGGTGCTGTTTAAAGAGAGGTAACTGATGGAAGACAACACTACCGACGGGTAAATGCCCATTAATAATGTCGTGATTCCAAAAATAGCCAGGAGTTCAACCCAAAATGAAAAGGACAAAACAGAAAACTCATACCCGGTAAATCTGTTAAAATAGGGGAGTATGCATAACACCAAAATGATCGTAATACGCCGACAGTAAATTAATGATAGGGATTCCGATAAAAATTGCCAGAAAAGAGAGAGTCTGCCTGCGCCGCAAATTTTCTTAACCGATATCTCTTTAGATCGCAGACTGGCGCTGGCAGTCACAAAGTTGACATAGTTAATACTGGAGATCAAAAGAATCAACAAACCCAATGAAAGGAATATAAAAACGGTGTTCCTGTTCCCATGCTGCAAAGCAGGAATACGCACATCAGTATTAAAGTGTATTTCATCCAGCCTGACCAAACCGGCTGAATTACCATCTTTATTCATTTGTGAAATTATACCTGATATCTTATTGCCAATAACAATTGGAGAAACGCCCGGCCTTGTTTTAATAAATGTATACCAGTCGAATATTTTCCATGAATCCTGAGTACTCGACCCTATAGGTTTTTTATAATGAAGGGCTGCGGAAAGAAATAGCTTGAATTTGAAACTGTTGTTGGTAGCCGGATCTTCAACAACCGCATGTACTATGTATGTGGAACTGTCAATGATAACAGTCTGGCCGATCGGATTTTCGTTACCGAAATATTTGACGGCCAAACTTTCGGAAATAACGACTCCATTCCCAAAATCTGAAAAACCTGAAAGTGTCCCTTTTTGAACTTTATATTTGATCACTTGGAACCAATTGTTGTCGACGTACACTCCGTTTTCCAATGCAAAAGCACGGTTTTGTACATGTATTGTTTTATGATCCGGATCTGCGGAGATAAATTTTGTGGCAGAAACGACTTCTGGTATATTTTGAACAGCAGATAGACTCAGTTGATAAGAAGAGCCGTCCCATTTGTTATTTCCGTCTTTGCTGGACCAGCCCACCAGGTAAATGTTTTTATAATCTCGTGTATTTTTATCAAATGAAAATTCATTGATAACCCAAATAATCATAAAGAAAGCAGAAGTAATTCCTATCGCCGAACCAAGGATATTTATTAAACTGACTAATTTCCATTTTAGATATTTCTCAGTCCGAAAGTTATCGTCTCCTTTATCATCTGTATAGGCGTTGTTGTGTAATTTAAGTATTTAGAGGGGAAGTGATATGAAAACCCACTTTTTAATGATGAAAATTACTGATAGCGATATATAAAATGCTTGTGAACTGATCTCGCGTCATGGACATGTCTCACTCTGGGTTCAAGATATTTGAAAATCCGAATTGTCTGTAGTGATCATGTGCATCTCTAGTAAAATGTGGGCACGGCTGCAACCTCGAGCATCTTTATAAGATAAACGTTAAGCCCACGAACATACCATTTTCACTTGAAAAGATGTAGAGAAAGTTATTTTAATACTAAAAATATTAGTATCTTCAACTATGCCACGGTTTAACCCAATAATCCAAGTCATAGATGATGGTTTGTATTTGCCTGATCCCGTTGGACCGTGGGCGGAGAAAAAGTACAATTTAATGGGCGCCTATGCCAATATTTTTGCCAAAGGAATCAAAGGTAAATTTGAAAATAGAGTTTATATCGATCTTTTTGCAGGAGCTGGCTATGCGCCCATCAAGGGGCGAAACAAAATATTGAAATCATCGGCCTTGATTTCGTTGTCTATTCCTGAACCATTCACTCATTATATCTTTTGCGAATTGGATCCGCAGCGAATTGGAGCGTTGAAGGAACGAGTTATACGCGATTATCCGGAAAAAGAAGATCGGATTTTCATTATTGAGCAGGATTCAAATAGTGTTTCGAATGAGGTAATTGCGATAATACAATCTCTTGGTCAAAAAACTATTAGTTTTTGTTTTGTAGATCCATTTTCCTTGAATCTTCATTTTTCAACAATTGAGCAACTTTCAAAGGTTGGCAAGATTGATTTTCTAATACTTTTGGCACTTTTAATGGATGCTAACAGAAATTTTAATTACTATATAGATGAAAATAATTCGAAGATTGAATTATTTCTAGGTAAAAAGAACTGGCGCGAAATGTTTAAAAATCGGGATGTAAGTAAAAGTGATTTCATCAAATACCTAGCAAAAGTCTACGACGAAAATATGGTTCGTTTAGGCTATATTGTTAAGAGTGAAGGTTTAAAACCCAAAGTAGACGCCGAAGAATACAATTTAGCATTGTATTATTTAGCTTTTTATTCAAAACATTCGCTAGGGAACAAATTTTTTCAGGAAATACAAAAATATCACATTTCTCAACAACAATTATTTTAATGGCACAATCGCACATTGAATGGACGGAGATGACTTGGAATCCGACAACTGGGTGCAAACAAAGTTTCAGCTGGTTGTAAATTTTGTTACGCAGAAGTAATGGCGAATCGTTTACATGCGATGGGCATCGATAAATACAAAAACAATTTCAAACTTACCATGCATGAAGATTCTCTGAATGTACCATACACTTGGAAACACCAGAAAGTTGTCTTTGTGAATTCCATGAGCGATTTGTTTCACAAAGATGTACCTCTCGAATTTATTCAGAAAGTATTTAATGTAATGAATGACACGCCGCATATATATCAAATTTTAACCAAAAGAGCGGATGTTCTGCTCAAGCATCATAAGAAATTAGATTGGGGTCATAATATATGGATGGGGGTTTCTGTCGAAAACCATAAAGTTGCGTCGCGAATTGAACTATTGCAACTAACAGATGCAAGGGTAAAATTTCTTTCCTGCGAACCTCTAATAGGGCCCTTAAAAAATATGCCACTTGATGGAATAGATTGGGTAATAGTAGGTGGCGAGAGCGGAAGAAACCAAGGCCAATGAATGTAGACTGGGTTCTTGATATTCAGGAACAATGTGCGGCAGCCAACACGAAATTTTTCTTCAAACAGTGGGGGGGGACTAATAAGAAAAAAGCAGGACGTTTATTAAATGGCAAAACTTATGATGCAATGCCATTAGTTTAATATAAGTGGATTTTTCGTTTTCATGGATAAGGATTCAAAACAGATTATTTATATCAATTTATCTTGGCCACGCTTTCCTCCATCGTTTAAAATTCCGGTGGGCTGATCCAATATCTCGTAAAGTTTCCTTCATTGGCACTGGCGCTAAGATTCTCTTTACTCAGTTCAACGCGCATCCTGATTAGAGCATTGGAGAACATAGGAATCTCTTTTGGTTTTACTGATTCGGTCAACTTGTCCTGATTCCGCTTCCTGGCCGGATTACCATGTAATCGTTTTTCAGACCCCCTCATCTTCCTGATAGTAATAGAAACTATGAAGTCTCACTCAATTCCCAACCAGGAACCACAATGATTTTCTTCAAGCTCTAGAGTGTAAGCTGCTTGAGATAAACGGCATTCGGCGTGGCCTGGCAGCTTTTGCGACCCGGCGACGCGGAAGAGAAATCGGTGTACGCAAAGTGTTGGGTACAGGTGAAACTGGAATCGTTGTTTAACAAGCAAAAGAATTCCTGAAACTCGTAGTTATTTCACTTTTAATTGCTTTCCCTATATCCATGTAGGCGATGAATCAATGGCTGCAGGGATACGCTTACAAAACTATCATAAATGGTTGGGTCTTTGTATCAGCGGGTTTCCTCACTTTGCTCGTTGCTTTTGTAACAGTAAGTTTTCAGACGATTAAAGCAGCAATTGCAAATCCGGTGGAGAGTTTAAGATCGGAGTAAAATATTTAAAATGCTGGAAAAAATTGCATTGTTTTCCAAACGATTCCATATTCCTATTTTTCCGGCAAATTGTTAAATAGTCCCTTATTCGATAAAAATTCAATATTAATTTCTAAGATTGCATACCCAGATTATTTTATTCATCAGTCGCTTCAATTGATTTTATGATCCAAAACTACCTGAAGATAGCCTGGAGAAATATTACTAAGAGCCGTTCTTATGCGGCCGTCAATATCGCTGGACTTGCCGTAGGAATCGCATTCATGCTCCTTATCGGGTCCTATGTCTGGAATGAATTTGAAGTGAATCACAATCTCCGGAACATAGAAAATCAATACATCATTCAAAGCAACTGGGGTGATGCCACCAGTTTTGATTTAACCACTGTCGGCGCGCTGGCAAGATCCCTGAAGGATCTATACCCTAATCTGATTGAAAACTATTACCGCTGGGATGGCATTTCATCCAATGTATCCAAGGGAGATAAGGTATTCAGGGAAGATATTCAGATTGGCGACAGCACGCTGCTGTCCATGTATGGGTTGCCGCTTTTGTATGGCAACCCGGGAACTGCATTGAATGACCCATACTCTGCGGTAATTACTGAAGAAACAGCCATAAAATATTTTGGCAGAACCAACGTAATCGGAGAGACATTATCAATAGGAAGTTTTTCGGGCACCAAGCATGATTTTCTCGTAGCCGGAGTGCTGAAAAAAATACCGCGTAATTCAATTATCAGTATCAATGATGATAACCGGAACACCATATTTCTTTCAGCCGCATGCATCGGTTTTTTCGGCAGAGTCATCGACAGTTGGAGTAATCCCTGGATCATAGGTTATGTACAATTGAAAAAGGGAGTTCATCCAGCAGAGATAGAAAAGATCATGCGGCATTTGGTAAAACAGAATACTCCCTTGGGTATTAGCGATCAGATGAAACCAATTCTCGTGCCATTGAAGGATTATTATCTGGAGGCGAATAATGGGCTGGTGAGAAAAATGCTTTCCACACTAACTCTGATCGCCCTGTTCATATTATTCATGGCCATTGTCAACTTCATCAATATTTCCGTAAGCCAGGCTTCTGCGCGAATGAAAGAAATAGGTGTGCGTAAAGTGCTGGGTGGCATGCGGAAGCAACTGATTATTCAATTCATGACCGAAGCCTTCCTGCTTGTTGTTCTATCCACTATGTTCGCTTTAGGTTTATATGAAATATTCCGGCCGGCATTAATGAATTTACTAGACACACAAATTCCGTCACTATTCGGTTTCCCGTTCTACATCTACGGTTTATTGATTGCGCTCGTTTTATTGATAAGCCTGCTTGCAGGTTTCTATCCGGCCCTCGTGTTATCTAATCTGAAACCTGTGGAAGTGATTAAAGGAAAACTGACTTCCGTAAAAGAAAATATAGTATTGCGAAAATTTTTGGTTGCCTTCCAGTTCAGTATCGCAGCCATTGTGCTGATAGGGGCGATATTGATATCCAGACAGGTGAATTTTTTCCTGAACGGCGACCTGGGTTATGACAAATCCTACATCCTTTCCGCGCAGGTACCCAGGGACTGGACCGGCAAAGGCGTTCTGCATATGGAAACCGTTCGAAACGAGTTTGCGAAAATTCCGGCCGTGGAAAATGTCAGTCTCTCCTATGAAATACCTGATGGGAATGCCGGTGACGTGCCCAATGCTTTCAGGCCGGGGCAGGATTCAACCAAAGCCATATCGGTTCTCATGTTAAAAACAGATGCCAGCTACCTGACCACTTTCAAAATACCTTTAAAAGCAGGTAAGTTTTTCAGCACGCCGGATATGAACGGTGATTCAACAAATATTGTTCTCAACGAATCGGCGGTTCATGCGCTGGGATGGAAGGATGCTGGAAGCGCCATCGGCGGACAATTAAAGCTTCAGGGATTCAATGGTACCATATTTACCATCATTGGTGTTACGAGAGATTTTATATTTGGAACTATGCAGGGTAGCATATCTCCCGCTATTTTTTGCCATGTGAATTATATGAACCAGTACCGATTTTTGTCTTTTCGCGTCAGGCCCGGCAATCTGGGCAAAGCCATCGAAACATTGCAAAAGAACTGGTCTGTTCTGTTACCCGGATCGGCATTTGAATATCGCTTCATGGACGACCGGCTGAAAAATCTTTACAAAACAGAAATACAATTGAAGCAGGCTTCTTATACGGCAACAGCTCTTGCTGCCATTATTGTTTTACTGGGAGTATTTGGATTGGTTTCTTTGAGTATCGAAAAACGCAGGAGGGAAATCGGCATCCGTAAAGTATTGGGTTCTTCGGTCGCAGGCATCATGGCATTGTTTATCAAAGAATTTTTACTGATCATTCTCCTGGCCGCTGCCATTTCATGTCCGATAGCGTATGTGATTATACATAAATGGCTGAACGGATACGCCTACAGGATAAATATTACCATTTTACCCTTTCTGTTTTCCATTCTAATTCTGGGAACCATTACGGCACTCTTGATCATTTTCCAATCCGTCAAGGCAGCCAACGCAAATCCAGTGAAGAGTTTAAGATCGGAGTAAAATCGAGGATGGTGAGCAAATCGCATCCATATCTTATTTATTTCAGCCTGATAAATTTGAGTCCTTTTACATCTTCTCCAACGTCCAAACTAAAGCCACTATTATTATTGGTTAGGTCGAAAGAGAGAATCATGGATTCCTGAAAGGAAAACCTGTTTTTGTCTTTTGCAACCAATGATAATTCATCATCATCTAACTGTAAAATAAGCGTGCTGTCAGAAAGCTTTATCTTATAAACCTTGTTTAGTTCGCTGCCGTAATACAAACCTTCAAACTGCTTAAGTTCCCGTTGAGCGTATTTATATTGCATCATGGGTTGGTCAGGCGGAATATCAACGGTTGAATTTTTCTTTCTTTTGCGTGGCTCATTTTTGTTCAGGAAATACTGCGGATTGTAAGCTTTGGCAATATCAAATGCAGTACTGTCAGAGTGTATATCTTCGGCAATATTGGTAATAAAAGTTACAGAATAATTGATCTCAGGAAAAATAACCATACGTGTTCTGAATCCGGATATATAGCCCGTGTGAGATATGCACGGTATACCATTGTAATTTCCCGTTTCTATTCCAAAGGCATAATCAATCGTTTCTCCATTGTTCAATTTTCCCTGGGTCAAAAGTAGTTTTATTAAATCGTTGCCATAGGCTAATTTGTTGTTCGCAAAATTGGATTGCCATAAACTTAAATCACTTATGGTAGTGTGCAGATTGCTACCACCGTAAGAGTCATTATGATCAACAAAATGAAAAAATGATTTATCATCGTTTCTTCCATAGCTGGACACTTCATTCTTAATTATTTGTTGTTTGTCATCGACGAAGAAAGTATTGTTCATTCCCAAAGGTTGAAAAATATTTGCGTGTGCGAAATCTTTAAGACTTTTTCCGCTTACCCGTTTTATTATCTCTGCGAGCATGATATAACCACCGTTGCTGTAAAGATATTTTTCACCCGGTTCAAAGTTCAGTCCGTTTTGATCTTTAAGTAACTGGAGGATGATATCGTTTGTGTAAAAGTCTTTTAGACTTTTATTCGCCAGCATTTCTAACATTTCCCATTGCCTTACCCCGGCAGTATGAAAAATGAGATGACTTATAGTAACTTTTGAATAAGCAATGGGGAATTCGGGCAAATATTTTCTGATGGGGTCGTTAATGGACAGCTTGCCTTGAAATTGGAGAATCGCAATACAGGCAGCAGTAAATTGTTTTGACACAGAACCAATGTCGAATATGGATTGCTCGTTTATCGGAGCGTCAAATGACAAATTAGCCAGTCCGAAATATTTTTGATAAACAAGCTTATTGTTTTCCGTTATACCAATGGCATAACCCGGGGCTCGTTTATTGGTCCAGGTTGAAAATAAGCTGTCTACTCTTTTTCCCTTTTGCAGCGATTGCCCGTCTGAAAAAAATGATATACTTAAAAGGGTTATTGTCAACGAAAAAGATATGCATCGCATGATGATTATAATAAGTCGTGTAAATTTATCTCAAACAAAAACGAATTGCTGCTATGACGGTATCTTATAGCGGTCAATCCGTCAATCGGAGGGGATTAATGAACTGGCATTTAAGGTAACTGTAAATTCCGAAGACTCGGACATCAATAAAAGCAGTAGTCACTCACATCCGGAAATCATTGATTTCAATACCCGGAATTTCCATCAGAGGTTTATTAATTAAGGAAAACTTATTAACTAAATATTTAGTTATATCTTCAATTACAGGTATTTTGCACTCATTTAGATCCTGGTACTGAACAAAATCCATACAATGTTCAAAAATATAATCAAGACTGCGTTTCGCAATATGCGATGCAACAAGTTGTTCACAGTTCTGAATATATTCGGGCTGGCAACAGGCCTGACTTGCAGCATCCTGATCTTTCTTTGGGCACAGGATGAATTAAGCTATGACAAATTCATTCCCAACGCTGCAAGGATATTCAGACTAACAGGTCAGGTCAGGGATATTGAATCGGCACAAGTGCCTTCGGCTTTCGCGGCAGCTATAAAACGCGAGATCACTGATATAAAAAATGCAACACGCGTTATTCCATTTCAAAACATTGCTGAAGTGGGCTACCGCAAGTTCAATGAAAAGCATATGTATTATGTAGATAGTAATTTTTTGCGGGTTTTTAATTATCCTTTACTAAAGGGAAATGCAACAATTGCCTTGTCGACGCCTGATAAGGTTGTATTAACACAAGCAACGGCTATCAGATATTTTGGAAGCCTGGAACAGGCAATGGGTAAAACGATTAAAATCGATAGTAGCACGTTGCTGGTAACAGGTATACTGAAAAACATTCCTTCTAATTCGCATCTTCAGTTTGATCTTTTGTTGCCGATTGAAAACTGGGACCGGCAGATTGAACATCCTCAACCATGGAGATATTTTGACAGCTATGTTTATTTTCAGTTGACTGACCAGGTAAATCCGAATACTGAAGTCATAAAGAAAATAGAAAAGCAGTTGAATACCATGCGGAATAAGTCAATTGTCCATACGCAGGCAGTTGCTGCATCCATTTTTGTGCAGTCCCTAAGCGATATCCATTTACATTCCCACTACAGAAATGATGTGGATGGCCAGGGTAATTTCCAATATGTGCGCATATTTATGTTGGTAGCTATATTTATTATTTTCATCGCCTGCATCAACTTTATGAATCTGGCTACAGCCTTGTCAGGTACCAGAGCCAAAGAAGTAGCGCTGCGCAAAACGGTAGGCGCACGGAGAATGCAATTGATTACGCAATTTATTGGGGAGTCGATATTGCTTTCCTCCATCTCGCTGATTCTGGCATTGATACTCGTTTATATTGCATTGCCATTTTTCAACGAGCTGTCTTCTAAATCCATAACCCTGAATCTGTTTGACGTTAAGCTAATTGCAAAATTATTGTGCATAACAATACTGGTAGGATTTCTTGCCGGAGTTTATCCCGCCTTTTATATTTCTTCATTCAATGCAATAAAGGTGTTGAAAGGCAGTCAAATCCTTAGAGGCAGGAGCAATTTTTTAAGAAATGGATTAGTTGTACTCCAATTTTCCATATCAGTCATTCTTATGATTAGTACTATAGTTGTTTATAATCAGTTACATTATTTGCATGATCGGAATATTGGATTTAACCGGGAAAACTTATTATATATTACCATTCCTGAATCGGGTGATCAGAAAAAAAATTCGGATGCATTAAGAGCATCTTTGAGTCAGTCATCGCAGATCGGAGATTATACGATCACAGGTGATTTGCCAACAAGCCTGGAAACAGAAGCGCCATTTACATGGCGTGGAATGAAAGATGGAAACCTCAATATCGCTCAGTGGCTGAACGTGGATGAAAATTTTATTAAAACTTTTGGTATAAGTATGCTGGCGGGGCGATTTTATTCGGAAGAATTCAAACGAAGCGATAGCGAATATGTTGTAAATGAAACCGCCGTTAAAATGATGCAAATGGATCCAATCGAAGCGGTGGGAAAAATGATCACTTTCAGAGGGCATGAGGGAATAATCCTCGGAGTGGTGAAAGATTTTAATACCAGACCGGCACATCAACCAATTGAACCTTTGATCATACGATATCGAACTTCTGGAAACTTCCTCGTGATCCGCACAGATTCCGGCACTGTAAAAAAGACTCTCGCATCCTTGCAGAATTCCTTTCAACGGATCTATGGCAATAGTCCCTTCTCGTATGGTTTTGTCGACCAGGACCTGGATCATCTCTACATGGCTGAATCAAAAATGGGTAAACTCTTCAATATATTCTCAGTTTTATCTATTTTGATCTCCTGTCTGGGGTTATTTGGCCTGGCAGCTTTTGCGACCCGGCGACGCGGAAGAGAAATCGGTGTACGCAAAGTGTTGGGTGCAGGTGAAACTGGAATCGTTGTTTTACTGGCAAAGGAATTCCTGAAACTCGTAGTTATTTCACTTCTAATTGCTTTCCCTATATCCTGGTATGCGATGAATCAATGGCTGCAGGGATACGCTTACAAAACTATCATAAATGGTTGGGTCTTTGTATCAGCGGGTTTTCTCACTTTGCTTGTTGCTTTTGTAACAGTAAGTTTTCAGACGATTAAAGCAGCAATTGCAAATCCGGTGGAGAGTTTAAGATCGGAGTAAGTTGACAATTGATCGCAAAGGAGTTCGGAGTAGTGTTCACTTTACCGTTTCGCAGGTAAATGGTAATCTTCATTAACCCATGATACAATTGCTTCCATGAATTCTTTTGCTGCTTCTTCCCAGATGCGATGCTCTGCGTCTAGCAATATGTTACGATTGTTTGGGAGCCTTTCTGCAAGAAACTGCCCGTTTACCGGTGGCACTATCTTGTCATTTTTTCCCGAAATTATTAATGTGGGTATATTTATTTTGGACAGTAAGGGCTCAAGTTTAGGACTGTCCTGAATGTATCCACGCACGAACTGTGTTGCTTCATCGAGACGCCGACCTGATGAGGCCGCTCGAAAATCTTCAATGATGGCTGGCGGTGTCAATACTGCCGCCTGTTCTAAATAAGACTTCACACCATCCGCACCAATCTCCGTTAAAGATCCTGTTGGTGAAAAAATGAGATCCTTTAAAGGGCCCTCTGCATAATCTGTCCGCATAGCACCGCCGCCTATAACCAAACTTTCAAACAGTTCCGGTTGTTTCGAAGCCGTGAACAGAATTGCCGGTGTGCCCACATCAGGAGCAATAGCGTGTGTTCGCCTTATACCAAAATGATTGAGAAGTTTGATAATAAAATCGCCCATTGCTTCGGGCGACATGACGTCAAACCGACTTTGTGATAGACCAAAACCGGGCAGATCTACTAATAAGAGTTGATGTTCTTTGGCAAGGTCTGGTACAAGGTGATGAAAAGAATAAATACTTTCCGGCCAGGGTGCAGTAAGAAGTATGGGTATGCCATTCGAAATTCCGGACTGGGCATATCGAATGGAAAGTCCGTCAATCTCAGCTGTTGCGATAGTACCGATGTCTGGTAATGAATCTTTAGCCATAACAAGATGTGGATTTCTATTAACATACGAAGCTGCTATCTTTGTTTATTTTTTGAATGTAGTCCATATTTTTATTTATAGTACATAATTACAGACCAATGGAAAATAAACGAAAAAATAAAGACTTTAACCCCCACAACTGTGGTGTTACTCATTTTTTGAACCGGATTGGTGGCAAATGGAAGGTGTTGGTTATTTACGCTATTAATAATAAAGTAAACAGATTTAGCAGTTTGCAAAGAGTGATGCCGGACATCAGCAAACAAATGCTGGTAAATCAGTTGAGGGAACTGGAAGAGGATAAAATTATCGACCGTATAATTTATGCTGAAATTCCGCCAAGGGTGGAATATGAATTAACCGAATATGGAAAATCATTCATGCAGGTGATCGATGTGATACAGCAATGGGGAGAAAAGGATTTGAAAAATAGCAGGTGCGATAATCTGGTTTTGAGCAAAAAATAAACGCTGCCATAAATGTATTGCTTGGCCATTTAATAATCAAAAAAATGAATATTGAACAAACCAGAAAGGCAATACAGGGTAAATGGATAAGCATCGCTCCCGAGATCCGTCCAAGTGCCGTAAAAAACGAAGATGGCAGTGCCAAACCCTTCTACCTGACACGTGATTTCAAATATGCGGAGAACGATCAGTTCGAACTGACAATTATCAATTCAGCTGATCCTTATGGCAAAATTCCACTGGCCAAAATTTTCATCAGGGGCCACATCAACTGGCGTGGCGATCATCCTATCGCCGATGGTGCACAAAAAGTAGACTTCACTGCTGATGAAGCGTATGAGGTTACTCCGTTACTATCTGGTTTTTCAGATGTTCTGAACAAGGTCGCCCGGAATGGTTATGATAAATGGGAAGTCGGCGTCACACAAAGTATTTTTGGAAAAACGTTTGCGCCTTTCGGTCTGGTTGAAGGGATAAATTTTAAAGAGTTTGATTTAATTTATTTGTTTAATGATATGCTTTTCTGGGGCGCCAGAAATGTAGATGGACGTGGGTTTGATAAAGAAGAAAACAGGCCGACAAATCTTCAAATTCCATTAGTAAGAAAGAGTTGATCAACGCTGTTCTCTCGCCACCATAATCCATTGTCACACCATCGCCGCTGTCGCTTTTAGAATGAATTTCCTCATGCTTTAGAGCGTAAGCTGTTTGAGATAAGCAGCACTCGGCGCCATGGTATCGAAACTCATTTCGACATAAAAGTATTTGACGCCGCCGGTTTTGGCGGCTGCAAAAAATTCCTTCCAGTCGATGATTCCCTGACCGATGGGCACTTCCTTTTTATCCGCAGTCCAGTCGGATAAATGAGATGAAATAAATCGTCCCGGATATTTATTAAAATAGGTGGAGGCTTTATATCCGAGAGTAATCACTTCGGTCTGGAATTGCATTTTAACGAGGTCGGCATTGAACCGGTTCATCAGTGCATCATAGATCAACTGGTTGTCCAGTTTGGCAAATTCCATTTGATGATTATGACAGCCCGTAATCATTCCGGCTTTTTTTATTTTTTCTGCGGCTTTATTCAGTTTGTCGGCCGCTTTGAGCCAGTCATCCAGCACGGCAGTCTTTGGCAGATCGAAACTTGAACAGACCATCACAGACAATCCCAGTTGTTTAGACCATTCAATGCGTTCATCCAGATGATCCGTGAGTTCTGCAAAACCGAAATGACAACTGGGACAGCTGAGACCTGCATCGTTGATGATTTTCTTCATGTCCGCTGGTTTTATTTTTGTCAGCGGACCAAATCCCAAATCGACATAACCTTCCGGAGAACACATTTCAATCAGCTGGTAACCTTCAGATGACATGATTTTCAAAGTGCCCGGAAAATCTTTCGCGATCATTTCGCGAACAATCCAGCTTTGAAAACCGAAGGGCTGTTCAATCACGAGACCCATATTTTTGAGGAAGGCAGGAAAAGAAAGTCCGGATAGAGCCACTGAGGCAGTCAGTCCCATTCCGCTTTTACTGATGAATGATCTTCTGCTAAAATTTTTCATGATTTATTTTTAAAGATTAAATAGAATCCAGGTCCCAGCCCTTGCGATAGTTGCGTGCACAGCCATGCATTGGCTTCCGGATAGTTTGTGATCTTCACATTGGCGCTGTCATATTTCAGCATTCGCCTGGTTCTTAAAGAAAGTGCATATAAATTGACGGCCTCCGTGATGTATTCTGCTTCACTGAAATTTCCCGGATATTGTTTACCGGATTTGCAGGCTTCAGCAAAAAGAGTGAGCGCAGCCTGGGCCCTTTCTTCATGGGTTCTTTTATCCGGTACAACAGCAGCAGGCTGCATTTTAGTGCCGGAAATAATTTGCGGATTCTGGATATTGAAGCCGGCGAGAATTTTTCCTTTATCACCGACAAACATCATTCCTTCCTCGGGAAGTTCTTTATTTTCTTCCAGCAGCTCCATGGGTATTGGCGGCCGCATGCCGCCATCATACCAGCAAAGATCTACCGCTGGCCTTGAGCCATTGGCCGGATATTTAAATCGTACGGCACTGGCCATGGGGAAGGAAAAATTATTTTCTATTTCGTAAGGCACGGGATCGTGCAATGCGCAAACATGACTGAGATTGGGTTCGATGATCGTCGGACTCGTCAGCTGCAGGGCCTTAAATACGACCCACAAACTATAGTGTCCCATATCCGCCATCGAACCGCCGCCGAAATCATACCAGCCACGAAAAACCATATTGGTGTAATTCGGAGAATAGGGTCGCTCAGCTTCGGGGCCAAGCCAGAGATCCCAGTTCAGACTTGCAGGAACCTGCGCGGGTTCCGGCAGCTGCGAGTACTGTGGCCAAACGGGCCGGTTCGTCCAGTTATGTATTTCCACCAGGTTTCCGATGGCGCCGGCATTGATCCATGTCATGACGTCGGTCATGGATCCATTATAATCCCAGGGAATCAGATGCGTGATCACTTTACTGTCGCGTGACATCTGAACGAGTTTCTTTCCTTCGAGCAGGCGGTTGGAAATTGGCTTTTGCACCATAACATGTTTTCCTCTTTTTATCGCCGCCATGGAAAACAAACCATGCAAATGATCGGGCGTAATAATTTTTACAGCGTCCAGGTTTTTTTCTTTATCCAGAAGTTCGCGATAGTCTGCATACATGGTGCAGCCTTTGTAGCCCAGTTCGGGATGAACATTCGCATAGAAATTGTCGACGATGGATTTTCCATTTTCCCTTCCACCCGGAATGGTATTGTCGCCACCGGGCTTCCAATCAGGCTTACGAATGGCTTTCCGGATTTCATCATTCAATCCGTCGATATCCCAGTCCTTATAACCAACCGCCTCTTTATTCGGATCACAAACTGCCACGACACGGATCTGTGGATTGGCCAGCATCGGAAGGAGTTCGCGAATGCCCTGTGTGCCGATGCCCACATAGGCCAGCGTGATCACATCACTTGGGGCAGTATAATTTTTGCCACCCAGCACATGGCGCGGAACGATGGTAAATCCAATGGCCGATGCCGCCATCGATCTCCACGAATTTTCTGCGATCAAGAGAATTCTTTGGTGTGTCAGGATCTGTTGAAACTGTCTTTGTACTTTCCTCAGCCGGGAGGCTGTTGTGACTGGTAGGTTTCATATAGCATATTTAGTAGTCTCTAAATATACTTCATTTCGGGAAAACTATTCTCACCGTCAGGTAGCCCGGTCAGAATCATATCGCTGCAATTGCTATTTTTTGGTGAATTTGGTTACCAGGGATTTCATGTTCGCTATATTCACTTGTATTGAATACATGCCGGTAGCCAGACTGCTCACGTCCAGCGATTTTTCATAGAGGTCCACCGACTTTTGTGCTACATCGGCCATTACCAGCCTGCCAATCATATCATAAACCACCGTACGGATAGTTCCATTCAGTGGAATGTTTATCCGGACGTTGAGAATATCCTGTGCGGGATTTGGAAATACGGTGAACTGATCCGGAGCGCCGGAATTTTTAACCACTGAAATATTTATCGTTGCCGTCGAACTCGCTCCCTGGTTATCGGTAACCGTTAACTGAAATTGATAGATTCCTTCCTGCAGACCGCTGAGATCCACTTGCGCGCCGTTCATAGATGAATCGAGGGGAGTGTTTGGCCCATTGATTTCCTGCCATTGATAGGAAGTAATATTCCCGTCCGGATCATAAGAGTTCGAAGCATTCAACTGAAAGCTGCTGTCAGGCAGGTAAATCGTAGTGTCTGATCCTGCTATAGCAACCGGTGACTGGTTAATAATTATAGCCGGATTTACCGTCACAGTAATCGAATCGTTACTGGTGGCTCCGCTGTTGTCGGTCACCGTGAGTTGAAAAATATATGAACCGGGAGTTAAACCGGTAATGCCTGCGATTACCTGATTGCTATTGCTTATAATTACAGAGCCCAGTCCGGAAACCAACACCCAGGAATATGAAACGATGGTTCCATCGGGGTCATAAGATGCTGATCCGTTCAGAATGACTGAACTGGCAGGCGCCGTGATGGTTTGATCAGGTCCTGCATTTGCGATGGGCGGTACATTTGGGGGAGGCTGGCCTGGTGCAGACGTGGTCATATCAGGAACGGGTATGAATTCTGAACCTCCACCGATGACAACTGTTTTTGCCTGTATAGAATTGATGCTGAACAGCAGGAGAAAAATGGCTGCTAAGCAGTAACGGGGAGACAGAAAGCTCCCTGAGTGAAGTAACAGGCCTTCCATAGAATTGGAAATTTAGGTTTATCAACGAGCCGGACCGGCTTGGAAGTTAGCAATGCTACATTCCAAAGCAGTAAATGAAGGGATTATCAAACCTCAGCATCTTGTAGAACGCAAAAAGTCATGTATTTATGATTTCTCCGGGCAACGTTTTTAGCAGTTTTCGAATATCAATACCAATTGTAGTCACTCTCATCCGGAATTCATGGATCCCACTGCCCGGAATTTCCAGTAGATCTACGTCACTTATTTATTAAACTGGACGACGCTGACCCACCACTTCTACGGTTACCAATTGTCCAGAAGTAATTTTACCCTTCATGGAATGTCCTCCCGGTCTGAATTGAACAGTTTCGCCGATTTTCAATTTGATCAACAAGAATTTACCAGATTTAAGATTCAATAACGGAGGATGGTTTTACGACCTTAAGCAGTTCGTCTCTTAAAAATACTTTTAAACTTAAATCTTCATCGAGTGTTGGCCAGTGAATACCTGTACCATTTCCAATGATCTTATAATTTAAAACTTTACCACTTGTCGCTTTTTTCAAAGTCGGGTAAGAAGATAAATTTGTTCTGATAACAAACCCGGTATTCAAAATGATGTTCATTATATTAAGATCAGGATGAATATCCAGTTTCCTAATACGCAACTTATTGGAAAATATCATTTTCTCAAGCGAATCAAAATTATTGCCGTTATCGTCGTCAATGCCAGAGTTGATGGAATTCCAAATAATTAAAAGGAATAAAGCGACCTGAATAAATATAATAATCAGTACAATTGTTTGTCCATCCATCACTATAGTAGTTTATCAATTTCGGACCTGCAATTATTTTGTTACCTGATTGCTCAAAACGGGGATATTCGGAAGTCGGAGATCTCAGCCGGCAATTTATTTCTTAACCTTGTTTTCCACTTTTCAATTCCTTATCATCGTCAATACCGGAGTCGATGGAATTCCAAATAACTAAAAGGAATGACGCAACAGCTATGAATTCTAAAATCAGTGCAATTGTTGCAGAATCCATTTTTAATGTAGTTTATTAATTTCGGATTTAATTTTACGATCCAATTTAATGATTACTGCCACTACACCAAAAATAACCAATAATCCTGTAAGGAACAATTTCCACTCATACACAGTTAAGTTGCCCTTTTTATACAAGGAGACGATTCCCGTTGCAACTGCAAAAAAAATAACGAACAAAACCCTTAGTATTTCTGTCTGGTATTTAATTAACTCCTTGTATCTCTCATTCATGATAACTGGGATAATCAAATGTATTCCAGACTGATCAAATCAATGGTGGTAAACAACCCTCTTTTGTACCGTTTTTTTTGGAAGTAAAAAAGAGGATAACCTGATGACTACTCCTCCACCCTATACAGCGGCGCTTCAAGTAATTTAAGTGAAATGCTTTACTTATTGACGATACGTTTCAGTTAGATGGCTCAAGGAACAATCCATTCAGCATTTTCTTCCCGGGGAATGAAAAATCCTTTAATGCAATTCAGATTTCGTACACAGAGTTGAATATGACTTTTTTCATAAAACCCCGCATTGGGATATAGAGGATCTCCCTCTATAAATACGCCTCTTGCAGAATCAAATGGCCTAAGTTTTCCTTTTGATCTGTAATTATGGAGATTTTCTATAACAGCGCAATCCAGTTTGCGGATAAGCAGATATTTTGAAGGCCCCAAAGTAGTATTTTCCGGTAATGTTAAATTGAGTTGTTGATATGCGGTCTTAAGGGTATCAAAAGATTGACGGGTCAGTTCTATAAATTTCCTTTCCAATAAATCAAGACAAAATCCTAAGTCTATGACTGCACCTAAAACGATAGGAATTTTAATGAGTGATTTTCCTTTTCTGGGATTTGAGTGAAGGTCTTGTGCAAATTCAAAAGCTCGTTGGAAATTATTCTCCCAGAAATACATCCCATTCCCAAGCCAATCGTAATCGTTCTTGCTGCTGTTCAGCATAGTTCGATTATTTATTATTTTATTCCTGGTAGTCTTATCGCAGCCGTGAAAACCGATAAGCAAGCCCGGCTTGGCAGTATACATTACCGAACAGGTTTAAAAACCGTAGTTAAATTTCCTTTAGGAGTGATGAGCTTTAAATCAAGTAGAAGTTTCCTGGCAGCCTGCTTAGATTTGGAGACTTCCGCATGTTGGCGTTTGAGTCCTTTTTGCATATTTTGAAGTTCCTTCTTGCTCATATTACAAAGTTATAAAAAAGCGATGAATAACAAAATGGTGAAATCACCATGGTCGATATAGAAAAACACCCTTGATTCAACAAACTGCCCTTGCTCCTTCTAAGGTCACAATTTGTGACCTTAGAGGTCTTGATAATTGCATGCTCATCGGATTAAAAAACTATTTCCGGCATTCCAAGAAGTCGCAACAGTGAACATGTTTTATTTAGTGTTTCCTGAACATATAAAATAAGCCAATTTGAAATACGCTGTTCTTCGCGACGCCATTCACATATGTGCCACCTTCCTCTGTATTAGTCAGTCCAAGATTATACCTGACATCGAAACCAATATCAGGTTTTTTAAATTTACAGCCAATTCCAAATGCCCACGAAAAATCTATGGGCTGGATTTCGTTTGTAAGATCTACAGTTCCCTGGTAACCTCCTTTTTCGTTGGCACCCAGCAGAATCCCAATCTGCGGACCCGTCTCTGCAAAAAATCCTGAGCTCTGTTGGTATTTGAAAAGTACCGGAAAGTTCAGATAGTTATAACTGATTGTCAGAGATTCGCCCGAGAATATGTTGTTTGCTCCCTGACCGGAATATGAAATTTCGGGTTGGAGCAGAAAAGATTTGAAAAGTGGAATAGTAACCAGAAACCCCGCATTGAAATTTATTTTGGAACTGTAATTGATATATGAATTGGGTGCAAGACCCGTGGCATTAATATCGGCCACATTAAGACCGGCTTTCGCGCCTACCTGAACTTGAGCGCTTGCAACCATTGTGCACATACATAAAAGTGGAATGCATAACAATTTCTTCATAGTTATTTTTTCTCTTTATCGAATATTATTTGTCAATTATAAGTCTTTTATAATTCCAATGCAATAGCTTACTTATAAATGGGGGGTCTAAGGTCTTTTACTTATATAATATAATAACTCCCGTTTGTATATTTAGATACAATAAAATATGAAGCCATATTTAATAAGGTAATACTTCAGACTGGTGCGTAACTATGGTATGCGCAAGCGATATATTGTTTAAATTATTCTTTAATTTCTATTCCTTCCAACGGCAACTCAGGCAATATATCTTTCATGTCTGCAGCGGGAAGGGTTTCTACTTTTCTCAGCTGACGTTGAATAGCTCTTGTTCTGGTTCCGACAACTTCATCCAGATTACTCAAACCCACCTGGATATTCTTTTGCGCTTTTTCCAGCATCCCGCCGAATTTATCAAATTCAGATTTTACGTTGGCCAGCACATTCCACACTTCGCCGCTGCGTTTTTGGATGGCCAGTGTTCTGAATCCCATTTGCAGACTGTTGAGAATCGCAAGCAGGGTCGTAGGTCCCGCCACGCTTATTTTAAATTCATCTCTTAACTGATCAACCAGCGCCGAACGACGGATCACTTCTGCATAGATACTTTCAAATGGCAGGAACATGATGGCAAAGTCAGTCGTGCCTGGCGGATCGATATATTTATCCCGGATGTCCTTCGCCATTTTCTTAATCGTGATTTCCATATTTCTCGACGCGGTTTCAATATCGTCAGGGATCACACTCTCATAGGCCGTAATCAATTGCTCGTATGCATCTTTCGGAAACTTGGCGTCGATGGGCAGATACACGAATTGAAGTTCGTCCTCACTTCTACCTGGCAACTTAATCGCAAATTCCACAGGATCACTGCCTCCTTTTTTTGTACACACATTAGCCTCGTACTGATTGGGCGCCAGTATCTGTTCCAACAGCATCGCCAGCTGCACTTCTCCCACACCACCCCTGAGTTTTACATTACTCAGCACTTTCTTTAAGCCGCCCACATCGGTGGCGAGGTTCTGCATTTCTCCCAGCCCCTTTTGCACTTCGATGAGGTGTTTGCTCACGGTTTCAAAACTTTGCCCCAGCCGCTCACTCAATGTTTTCTCGAGTTTTTCTTCTACGGTTGACCGGATGTTTTCCAATTTAGTTTCTGTATTCCGGATCATTTCGTCCTGCTTCTTTTCCAGCTGGGCGAATTTCTCTTTTTGCAATTCATTGAATGAAAGCACATTTCTATCAAACGTGATTTGAAAACCTTCGAAAGAGGAAGCCAGCGTAAGTCCAAAGTCTTTCAGATTTTGAGTCAGATCTTCTCTGTTCTTTTTATTATTCTCTTCGAGTGTTTTATTGATATCCCTGAGTGCGGTCTGACTTTGCTCCGTAATATTTTTGAGGGTATTATTTAATTCCTCGCGATTGTCCCTGGCGATCTGACCAATCTCCAAACGGTTGATCCTGAAATCTTCCTTCAGGTTCGACTCCAGTTTCCGAAGTTCCGATAATATTTCGGAGACCTGATTTTTTAACTGAGGGATTTCCGAATCGCCCTTATTGCGAAAAGCGATGACCACTACAAGTATGATCAACAGAAGAAAGCATGCGAGTATGAGAAGGGATTCTATCATGGGTATCCTGATTAAGCCAGACGCGCAAATATAACTTTTTACCTCTCGTAGTGGATGTCAACATCTGCAATTAAAATGATTCTTTGACGTTTTATTTAAACAATCAGACTTTAATAACCGGGTGGATCAAGTTCAGTTCATGGGACAAATACTTGAATGCAAATGTGATAACTGTAAATATGCAAAGAAGGATATCTATCTTGGTTCCGGAATGCTTCCCGGGATTTTCTATTTTCCTGCCCTTGATCTTCAAAGTAAAAACGTAATTCATATTGATATTAATGATTTTGTAGAAGTCGTTGAAAGAAGGAACCTGACTATTACAAGTGCCAATCTGAATAAACTGGAAGGCGATGGGAAGATTCCCTATTTTGTAAAGGGTATGTTTAAAAAAGGACTTATAAAAGATATACCCATTTCATATAAGCCTCTATACCTGCAAAGAAAAAATAACTATTGCCCTAAATGCGGAAAGTACAGGCTGAAATTTGCGGAAATAGGTTTGTTTGACTGAGCATTATTATTTCGAACGACCCCGCATTGGGATATAGAGGATCTCCCTCTATAAATACACCTCTTGCAGAATCAAATGGCCTAAGTTTTCCTTTTGATCTGTAATTATGGAGATTTTCTATAACAGATTAATGAGCGACTTTCCTTTTCTGGGATTTGAGTGAAGGTCTTGTGCAAATTCAAAAGCCCGTTGGAAATTATTCTCCCAGAAATACATGCCATTCCCAAGCCAGTCGTAATCGTTCTTGCTGCTGCTCAGCACAGTTCGATTATTTATTATTTTATCCTGGTAGTCTTATCGCAGCCGTGAAAACCGATAAGCAAGCCCGGCTTGGCAGTATACATTACCGAACAGGTTTAAAAACCGTAGTTAAATTTCCTTTGGGAGTGATGAGCTTTAAATCAAGTAAAAGTTTCCTGGCAGCCTGCTTAGATTTGGAAACTTCCGCATGTTGGCGTTTGAGTCCTTTTTGCATATTTAACAGTTCCTTCTTATTCATACAGTGACAGTTAGGAGACTATAACCATTTGATTGATGGAATATTAGACTAAATATAAATCAACATGAATATGGTGTCAAAGTCACTACACCCTTTTTACGGGGTTTTTTCACTCACTTGAAATGCAATAAAGCGGATATTTTCTACGTAAAATGTGGTTTAGAAAACCAATCAAAGATCACAATTTGTGATCTTTGAGGATCCAACTTTTGAGATCACAATTTGTGATCTCAAAGAAATTTCACTCTTCCAACCTGTACCACGGCGCTTCATTTAATTTGAGCGAGATGCATTCGTCTTCCATGATGATACATCTTCATTCGGCTTCCTGATATCTCTCTTTAATTTACCTCTGTTCCTGATCAGAACACAAGTGTACGAGAATAGAACAGTCGGACCAAGCATCAAAACCCTATTGTATTGATTATTAATCACGTGCAAGTCTGGCGTTCTATTAGTGATAAAAGCAGTACAAACTCTCACAAAATCTGAATATGCTAAAAAACTATTTTAAAATCGCTTTCCGTGGTTTTTGGAAACATAAGTTATTTACACTGATCAATATTTTCGGCTTATCGATCGGCATCAGCGCCGCACTAGTCATTTACCTGATCGTGTATTTCGATTTTACTTTCGACAAGTTCCACAAAGATGGCGACCGCATATACCGGGTGGTAACCAACTACACCTACCAGGGATTGCCGGCTTCCAACCCGGGTCTCTGCGGACCGATGTTCGGCGCTATTAAGACGGATGTTTCCGGGATGGAGACAGCGGCGCCTATTTTAAAATTGCCGGAACCGAATGTCGTCAGCTATTATAACAATTCTCCTGAAACTAAAATCAAACTCCAGCAGGATGTTGTCCTTACCGATGAAAATTATTTTAAACTTTTTAAGTATGACCTGGATTGCCGGTTCGGCAGCAACCTCACTGAATGCACCCTACCAGGTCGTTCTTACTTCGGCGCAGGCAAAAATATATTTCCCATCGCTCCCGTTAGAAAAGGTACCAGGCAAAACAATTATGTATGATAGCATTAAAACAACTGTTTCGGGTATTGTTGAACCGTTGAAAGGGAATACCGATCTTAGTTTTCATGACTTTATATCTTACAGCACAGCCTTTGCCAATGCAGATCTGAAAACCCAATTGCGTTTGCACAATTGGGGCGGCACGAATTACAATGCGCAACTTTTTGTAAAGCTGTCTCCAAAAACTTCAGCAGTTCATATCGAACAGCAACTGGAGGAAATATTAAAAAAGAATTATCAGCCAGGACCGGATCAAACAGGCAATACGCACACGTTCCATCTGCAACCATTGAGCGATATTCATTTCAATGAAAATTACGGAACATTCGGTGCAGGAAGAGTGGCGAATAAAACAACTTTGTATGAACTGTCGGCCATTGCGTTATTCTTATTGTTATTAGGCTGCATCAACTTTGTGAATTTAACGACGGCGCAATCGGTACAGCGGGCCAAAGAGATTGGGATACGGAAAACAATGGGAAGCAGCCGGGGCCAGTTGATCCTCCAGTTCCTGAGCGAAACTTTTTTTGTCACGCTGATTGCTGTGGTTGTATCCGTTGCACTGGCGCCATTCATTTTGAAACTTTTTAGTGGATTTGTTCCCGCAGGCGTGAATGCCAACATGATCAATCAACCCGATATATTTATTTTTCTTGCGGGATTGACCATCGTGGTGAGTCTGCTATCGGGGTTTTATCCGGCACTCATCCTCTCGGGTTATCAACCTGTATTGGTGCTCAAAAACCAGTCAGCTGGAAACAGTGGCATGACGCGCAATGCGTGGCTGCGCAAATCTTTAACGGTTACCCAGTTTGTGATTGCCCAGTTTTTTATCATGGCAACCGTATTGGTGGGCAAGCAAATTCATTATGCTTTAAATAAAGATCTTGGATTTAAGAAGGATGCCATTCTCCTCGTTAATTCACCTTCGAAGAACAGGCAGGAAGCAAGTGGCCGGCTGTTCATGGATAAGTTAAACGCCATACCACAAATTGAAATGGTTAGCGAGGGTCACGATGCGCCGACTTCCGACATTACGAATTCAATTGATGGAGTCTACAGGGACGGCAAAAAAGAAATCAAAGTGGAGGATTTGGCTGAAAAATTCGGCGATTCGAATTATATCAAATTGTATCATATTCAATTGCTGGCAGGGCGCAATCTGCAGCCCGGCGATATCGATAAAGCAATGCTCATCAATCAGACTTTTGCCAGGCGAATAGGTTTTCATGATCCCCATGAAGCAGTGGGTAAAACGATCGATAATTTTAACGGAGATAAGCGCATGCAGGTGGTTGGTGTGGTCAGTGATTTTTACCAGGAATCATTGCATGCGGGAATAGCGCCGCTTGCGATACTTACCACAAGCGATCCAAATTTTACCGGCACTTTTCATATTGCCCTGAAGCCGCAAACGGCGAAGGGTGATGAATGGAAACAAGCTATTGCAGGCATCGGAAAAGCCTGGAAGGAAGTTTATCCTGATGATGCATTCGACTATCGTTTTTTTGATGAAAGCATTGTCAGATTATACACCGCCGAGCAGCATACTTCAACTTTGCTCGGCTGGGCTACCGGTTTATCGATTATCATCAGTTGCCTGGGTTTGTTGGGACTGGCTATTTACACTACCCATCAGCGTACGAAAGAAATTGGCGTGCGAAAAGTGCTTGGTGCATCAGTAGTTCAGGTGGTAACCCTACTCTCTTCCGAGATGATATGGCTTATTTTACTTGCTTTTGTAATCGTTACTCCTGTCGCCTGGTGGGCAATGAATACATGGATGGAAAACTTTGCCGACCGCACCAGCATCAGCTGGTGGATATTCGCTCTCAGTGGAGCGGGTATGCTGACAACCGCTCTATTTATATCCGGCTTTCAGACTTTAAAGGCGGCATTGGCAAATCCGGTCGAATCACTCCGAACGGAGTGAGGAGTGATGAGATCCCGCCCCTGGCGGGACAGGTAGTTTAAGAACGGAATGACGGGTCTGTTGAAATTTAATTGAGTTTATTACAAATTAAATTTTCAACCATTCCTTCATCCGTTTTTCACATTCTTCCTTTGGCAGTCTGCTATTGATCAAAATTAGCTGTTTCATCTTTTCAACTGCATGGGAATGAACAATCAGTTGCTTTTCCAAAAAAGTATCAAACAGCCAGATCATACCCCTGACTTCTAATTTTTTGGACTCACAAAATTTTCTTAGAGGACCGTCCCCGGATAATACCATTGCGTTGATATGAATGGAAAGCCACGAAACGGATTTGTCGGAACGCCTTCTTGAAATAAAGGCTGCTTTTTATATTTCTCCAAGGATTTGTCAATCGTAATTAGTGAAGTCTCCCTTCTATTGTGTTCCCTGAAAGTCATACTTTAAATTTACTGTTTTTTCTTTGAACTAAAAATGCTTCATAGTCAATTCCTGTTTCTTGAAACGCATACCCGAAACCGGGTAACCTGCCTCAATAAGGTGTTTTACCTATGTTATTTTGAAAAGGACAGTTTAACTTGGAATCCTTCTAACATTTGTAAAACCCCTTAAGGGCTATTTCATTTATTGAAATAAATTTCAATAAATGAAATAAATGATCTAATTTTGTAACGGCAGAATGATATGGTAATCATAGCTAAATCCACCCTTAAATCATTTATAAAGTCATTTCCGGATTCGGAGAATGCATTGGATAACTGGTATGAGATAACAAAACAAAATGACTGGAAGAATTTTAATGAAATGAAAAAATCATTTAATAGTGTTGATTCCGTTGGAAATGACCGGTATGTCTTCAATATTAAGGGGAATCATTATCGTCTGATCGCACTAATATTATTTAAAGTAAGAACAGTTTTTATTGTATTCATAGGTACGCATAAGGAATATAATTTAATAGACGCCAGCACGGTTTCTTTCAAAAATTAAACCATGAAAAAGAAAATTGTTATCACTTCTAAAAAGCAATATCATGAAACCATGGCTGACATCTATGAACTGATGAATAAGGGAGAAGCTAATTTGACTAAATCAGAACTCGAAAGAGTGCGACGGATGGCCGAGGCTGCTGAATTGTTTGAGGATGAAACTCTAGGGCTAAGACCCAACTACACGCCGAATAATCTGCCGGATATGGTAAAACTGGTTATGCTGGAGAAAAAGATTTCTCAGGGTGAAATGGCTGAGATACTTGAAGTCGGCAAACCCAAATTGTCTCAGATACTCAACGGCAAAAGAAAGCCTGACCTGGAATTTTTAAAACATGCCTATAAGAAATTAAAAATAGACCCAACTTTTATACTAGAGCATATATAAGTAACTGAATGTACTTTCATATGTTGCATATCACTAGATAGAATGTGAATGCACACCTTAGCTTACTCGCTTCTTTTTCTTCGGAAGTCCGACTTTGCGAAGCACCTCGTTTGCTTTGTCAACCTTGTCTTGAAATAAAGGTTCATTTTTATATTTCTCCAACGAGTTGTTAATCGTAACGATTGGAATTTTTTTCTTATTGAGTTTCTTGATTTTCATAATTTAAATTTACAATAATATTCTTTTAACTAAAAACGCGCCATATTCCGTGTCTTTCTCGAATTTTACCCATTCATTGTCCTGGACTTGGTACTACCCGCGGCAAAGATCCAGGCATCAGGATATTTATTTGTAAATGCGTAAACTGTCGAAACAACAGTTGTAAGAACCATATTGCTATCAGCATTATTGGAAACTGCCTCATCATCAATTTCCACACTTGAGTGTTTTTTGTCACCAAAGGAAAGATTATATACATCCTTAAGACTGGTCTCGCTGTATTTTACAATTTTCCTAATTTGGCCCCTGGGTCCACTGCTGGTAAATTCAAAAGTCATCAAAGACTTCTCAGCTTCGAGTGAATATTTCGGGAGTTTCATCCTTAAGACTACGAAATAGTATGCTTAAGACGAATACCCCAAACCGGGTACCCTATTCCTCCACTGAGCGTAAGGTGTTTATCCCGCCACGAGTGGAATCTCATAACTCATAACCCATAACCCATAACCCATCACTCCTCACTCCGTTCGGAGTGATTCGACCGGATTCATCAACGCAGCTTTTATTGCCTGCAGACTAACAGTAGCCAATGCGATGATGATGGCTGCCATTCCTGCTGAGGCAAACATCCACCAGCCGATCTGAATTCTATAGGGAAAATCTTCCAGCCAGGAATTCATAAAATACCAGGCCAAAGGAGTGGCGATCACAAATGAGATGATCACTAATTTAATAAAATCGCTGGTTAACAGTGTTACGATTCCAAGCACCGAAGCGCCCTAAAACTTTTCTGATTCCAATCTCCTTGTTTCTTTGCAGGGTGCTGTATGATGCGAGGGCTAATAAACCCATCCCTGAAATAAAAATAGCGAGCAGTACAAAAAACAGAAAACAGACTGCCGAATCTTTCCTCCGAACGATACTTCTGATCGAATGTCTGATCTAAAAAGAAATTATTGAATGGCCTGATGGTATGCGTTTGTTCCCATTTTTCCCTGATCGCTTTTATGGTTGAAGGCAAATTGACTGGTGCTCAGTCTCAGCGTCATAAACTGCCAGTAATCCAGACCCGTGCGAAGCGCCAGCGGTTGCACGGTTTCTTTGAGAGAATGAAAATGAAAATCATCCACCACACCGATGATGGTTCCCATCGTTCCTTCCTGGTTGAACTGCTTACCGATAACCTGATCAGCTGAACTGTACCCCAGATTCCTTACGGCGGTCATATTAAGGATCAGCGCATGAAGAGAATCGGTGTGAAAATCCCTGGAAAAGCCTCTGCCGGCAGCCAGTCCGATCTGGTAAGTTTTTATAAAATCGTAGTCAACATTATAAGTAGCGATATTATCATGCTGAATTTCTCCCCTGCTATTTTCAATGGAAGTCTGGTCTGTTATACTATTATTATAATCTTTTCCCGGTACGGATGTAGAAGCACTCAGGGCTAAAACACCCGGGATCTCAGATAACTGCTGCTTTAACGCCGGAATATCCTGATAGACATTGTCCAGTACCATCAACTGGTCTTTATTAAATCCCAATGGCTGGCTACGCATGAAATGGACCTGTGAATAAACTACGATCACACCCACCATCAGCGCAATGGAAATGGTAAACTGGAACATCACCAGCATCTTTCGCAGATATAACACCCCGTGACCCTGAGACAAATCTTCCTTTCAAAACTGAAATGGGATTAAAAGAGGAAAGAACCCATGCCGGATATATTCCTGCAAGCAGACCAATGCCTGTTGAAAGCAGAAGGAGCCACCCTATTGAACGAGACTGCTCAAAAATTCCTGTTGATATTGTTTTGCCTGCAACCTGGTTGAAAAAAGGAATAGAAAAACCAGCAAGGAATATAGCGATCACCAATGCGATCAGGGATATGCACAATGATTCCATTAAAAACTGTGTTATCAGTTGTGTTTTTACGGCCCCCGATACTTTTCTGATCCCTACTTCTTTGGCCCTTTCCATGGATCGTGCAGTAGTAAGATTGATAAAATTTACACAGGCGATCAGCAGGAGAAAAATCGCAATCAGGGAAAAGACATACAGGTTATGAAGGTTCCCTGTTTCGGGAGCTCCACGTGATGAACGCAGGTAAATATCTTTAAGGGGCTCTAAAAACATTGTATACTGCTGATTTCCTTTGTTCATGTAAGCGCTGGCATCACGCGCTAACAGGGCAGGGAAGCCAGCCTCCAGTTTTTTTGGATTTGCGCCTTTTTCCAGCAGCAGATAACTATAATAAATTAAAGCGTTCCAGTCAGGCTCGATATCCGGCTGAAACGATTGAGTGTAGGTAGACATGGAGATGAGCATGTCTGCTTTAATATGCGAGTTCTCCGGAATATCTTTCATTACGCCGGTTACCCTGGCGTGCAATTTAAGACCGGAAAGAAGTAAGGACTGACCCACCGGATTTGTGTTACCAAAATATTTGCGTGCTGCTGTTTCTGAAAATACAAGGCTATTCGGTTCTATGAGTGCCGTTTTGGGATCACCGTATTTTAGCGGGAAATCAAAAACGGAGAAAAAGGAAGAATCGGCCCACAGGGCATTTTGTTCCTGAAATTTGATATCGCCCTTTACTACCAGCACATCGGCCGGGATCACTCTTGTGACGGACTGCACTTCCGGGAATGAAGCTTTGATCGACCTGGCCATGGGTGCGGAGGTCTGGTACCCGGGATGCGTTCCTGTTGAATTGGTTATGTCGGCGACAAGCCGGTAGGTTCTGTCAGCATTCTTATGAAAGCTGTCATAGCTGAATTCAAACCGCACATATAAAAAAATAAGAAAACAGGAGGCCATTCCAATCGCCAGCCCCAATACATTGATAAAGGAGAAAGATTTATATCGCCATAAATTCCTGAAAGCGATTTTGAGATAGGTTTTAAACATATAGGACATGTTTAACGGCCTCGGTTTTTACTAATTAAATATAGGAAAAGCCAGCCAAAACGGGTAAGTTTAAATTTGATCTGCAACAAGTTATATTGAGGTGTTTATGTTTTTTTCTTTAAGCCAGCCTAAGAGCTTAGTTTTTTATTTCTCCTTTTTCTTCACTTGTCAATAGTTGTTTAGTCGGCAATGCCCAACTGTCTAAACTGTCGAAGGAAAGTGATATATCAAAAGGTTGACCGTTAAACAATTCCCAGAAAATTTCAAAGACTCTTCCTTCAGAAATATAGTAGATTGTTCCGCTTCGATTGGGTCCTGTAATATGAAAGCCCTCTTCATGAATAAAACTTTTAAGATTGTCTTTTGTTCTTCGTTTCTCATTCCAGCCATCTTTAATTTTTTGAGAGTAATAATGCTCATAATGAGTATCATCAATTTTATTTACAGTTGAGCCTTTAGTGATCTTCCAGTTTATTTTGTTCCCGGTTAATTTAATTTGATCGCTGCAAAAATTTGAATATTCAGTCATTTTCATTTTGCTGGACACATTCGCGAGTCCAAGCCAGAAATCATCAGAAAAGTAGTGCCCACTCTCGTATGCTAAGTCAATTAATCTGACAAGTGCGGATCCCCAATCACGATGATCTAAAAAATAAATGCATTCTTCAAATAGCCCATGTGATTTATAATATTGGGTAAGTCATCGATCAAAGACCTGATTGCCTGTTCTGGTGAAAGTTCGAGCTTGGTTTTTTTAAAAAGATCAAATAGCCCCATAATAGTTTATTGGTTAGTTAGCCAGTTATATTCATTTATACAAGAAAAATTTCTTCCTCCTCAGGTATTTCAAAACAAATTGTTCGTATAAATCATTTGCCGCAATTTCTAGAGAAAGCTCCAGCATTTTACTTTCGGGGGTAAAAAATAAGGAACTGTCGTCCTTCGGTAAAATGCTTTTCGTAATGGTGTCGATAGATCCAATTTTTTCAAATGGGTGTTCCGAATTAAATTTTGCACTCAATGAGTCAAATGCCTTTTGAAGAAATTTTATCGTCGAAGACAGATAGCGACTATTGATGGTGGGGAAAAATGAAGAAGTGCGGGTTATTTTTGGATAAAAATGACTGATTAATTTCATTTTACCCGGATCAAATACGACTACTCCCAGATTCACAAATTCACCACTAACCCTATCAGGCAGGAATCGTAAAACCTGGTACTGGTAAGTATTCATTACATTATTTTTTTAAGTCCTGATATAAAATGTTTTATATGTCTGCGATTTTGACATTGTAACTACCTTTTCATTGGCAGTTAATAATATTCAGTATTTAATCGGCCGCCCTTATCATTTCCATTAGAACAGGTACGGACTCCAGGGGACGAATATTCACATAGTTAATGCGTGCGCGGTTCTCTAGTATGGTCAATTCAATCTTACCAGAGAGTTTGTTTTTTTCTATCACAGGTCTCAGGATCGTTTCGATCCTATATATGCCTGAACTGTCCTGCATATTCCAGCTGCGGTAATTATGATTAAAAATTTCACCCTCTTCGAAGCAAAATGAAGTTGTATTATTTTCTTTCATACTGCAAAGTAAAGCAGAATTAACAGGCAAAAGAAGGGTTAAATCACCCTAAAACAAGGGTTTATTCACGTAGGGATTGTCTATTTTCTTCCGAAAAATATAAACTAGTTAGCGAAACAAAATAAAAATTGAATAACTATTGTGGTCAACGAAAACCTTTAGTAATATAGTTTTTAAGATCGAGAAGATCTTTTGGCCATTTGTATTCATCCAGCAATCGCTGTTCAATGAAATCGAAGTATCTAATCTTGTCGAAAGGTATAAGATATGTGTTTTCAGGACTATCAGGAGTACCGCCAATTCCAAAAGCCACATGAAGAGGCATCTTTAATTTTGTTCTGAATTTATTATATACGACCCTCTTACCTATAGTCGACCATTCTACACAGTTTTCGTAGGTTCTCGTTCGCCATTTGCATTCAATAGCAAAAAACATCTTCTGTGGTGAGGAAGTAAACATCCTGAAAACCAAATCGGGATTTCGGCTTGATACAGGATAAATGTCACCAAATGTTTATCACTCCGCCATTCCTGGAGTAGAAATTTATGCTGCGGAAACTTACTTACCACCCATCGTTCGAATAAGTATCCTTTTTGCACATTTTCTGAATGATCGTAAGGATTTATCGAGAGCTTCCAAAACTGCTTTTTTCTTTTAAACGATAAACTTGGCCTTTTCTTGTTTAGAATGTCAAGCAGAATATCTGGGACCCGGTCATATTTAATCATATCTCTTAGATCGGCGACTGATATTTTATCGATTCCTACATGAAGCATCCTATGGCAGTTTGAGCATACCAAAGCGAGATCGTCTAAAGTAGTTACACTTACAGCATTAAAGGTCTTCAATGGAGTAAGATGATGGCATTCAATAAATCCTGTTCCAATTTCCCCATAAAATTCTTCGAACTCAAGTATACAAGCTTCGCAAGCTAATTTTCCTGTTAACTGATAAACAAGTTCCTTTTTATGTTTGATAATCTTAGGATCTCGTTCACGAACTTTATGAAGCTTATAAAGTATTCCACCTTCTTGTACAGTATCTTTTCTGGTCAGGTCGTCCTCTTCAATTTCATATATTTTTTCTTTCAAATTGGGGTTAGCTGCTATCGTCTTTATTTGAGACGCGATAGAATGCAAACTTTCAATTTGATCTTTAAATTCAAAGAATACCTCTTTGTCTAATTTTGAACCACTTGTCATTCCTTTACCGGAATAATTTGGGTCAAAAGCAAGGAAGTTTGATAGTTTTAAGAGTTACACCATTTGTATTGCGAAATTTCTCACGATCAGGCCTGTCAGAAAAAAGTGGCAGAGCATTCAGGGTTTTACTTAATTCAAAAATCTTGGGATTGCCGCTATCAATACTTCCCCGATCCTTAGTGAAATAAAGATCTAGTGCGAGAATTATTTCATCTCTATGCCATTTGGGATTTCGCATTTACTTTCATTGATGAAACTATTTTCCTAAAGCCACAATAATCGCCCTGAAGCTTTCTAGGCCAGCTTCTAGATTCTCAACTATCTCGAGTGCTAATATATCAGGATCTGGCAGGTTATCCAAGTCTGCCAAGGAATCGTCCTTTAACCAAGTGATATCAAGAGAAGTTTTATCCCGAGCGATGATCTCTTCATATAAAAATTTCCGCCAACGACCTTCAGGATTTTGCTCACTGTAGAGTTCCTTTCTTTTATTTCGATTTTTGGGATTGTAACACTTGATAAAGTCAGAAAGGTCTTCCGGTTTAAGTGGATTCTTCTTCAGTGTATGGTGGACATTGGTCCTATAATCGTAGATCCAAATTTCCTTTGTCCAGGGTGTTTTTGCAGAAGGTTTTCCGTCAAAGAAAAGCACATTTGCCTTTACACCGTTGGCGTAGAAAATTCCGGTTGGGAGACGTAATATGGTATGGAGATCTGTCGTCTCCATGAGTTTCTTGCGAACCGTTTCCCCGGCGCCACCTTCAAAGAGTACATTGTCGGGTAATACCACAGCAGCAAAACCAGTGGTTTTCAACATGGACTTAATGTGTTGTACAAAATTGAGCTGTTTATTACTGGTAGTCACCCAGAAATCCTGGCGATTATATGTAAGATCTTCTTTTTCCTGCTCACCAGCCTCGTTGGTGAAAGTCATGGAACTCTTCTTACCAAAGGGTGGATTGGCAAGGACGTAATCATATTTGATTTCGGATGTGGCAATAAGAGAATCATTGGGTGAGATCATGGTCGCCCCATCTATATCACTGATATTATGCAGGAAGAGGTTCATCAAAGCAAGCCTGCGCGTACCTGCAACAATCTCATTGCCCGCAAATGTGTCATATTTTAAGAATTTCTTCTGCGCCTTGTCAAGTTCATTATTCTGGGTAATCCAGTCATATGCTGCTAAGAAGAATCCACCCGTCCCGCAAGCTGGATCAGCAATCGTTTTTATTGGTTCTGGCCTAAGACATTCAACCATAGCTTTAATCAAAGCTCGGGGAGTGAAATATTGTCCGGCGCCGCTTTTAGTGTCTTCCGCATTCTTTTCGAGTAGACCCTCATAAATATCTCCCTTGTCCTTTACGCCCATCAGTACCCAGCTTTCCGCATTGATCAATGCGATAAGTTTGAACAGTTTTGCTGGGTCCTGAATCTTATTCTGACTCTTCGTAAATATTTGTCCAAGAATGCCCTTTTCCTTTCCCAATTCTCTCAGAAGTTTATTATAATGGGATTCAAGCTCACTGCCACTTTTGTTTGTCAAGGTATCCCAAGAATAAGTTTTTGGAATTGGCATCGTTCGGCTATGGGGTGGCTTCGAATATTCATCCGCCATCTTTAGAAATAAGAGATAGGTAAGTTGTTCAAGATAGTCTCCATATCCAACTCCATCATCTCTAAGAGTATTACAAAATGCCCAGATTTTACTTACTATACCTGATGAATTGTTTGAATTATTTGCAGCCATTTTTTGTGTCTTAAACTAATTTTCCTTCAAACGCTTTTTTTAAAATGCTTTGCTTTAATATATTTGTCTGGATAAAACCTTCTTTAATTACTTCTTCTATTTTGTCAATTACGCTTAATCTTTTTTCGATTAGAGAAACAATTAAATTTTGCTCATTTAAAGATGGAATAGGAATTTGTAAATTTGCTACCGATTTTGTATTAAAATGAACAAGTGCTACTCCTACTTTTTGCGCATATACTTTTGTTTCAACTACAGAATTTATGAAATAGGCTATATATTTGAACTGTTTGCTAGAGGACTTTTTTTAATAATCACTAAATCAGAACAGTTAGAATCGCCAGAATAATCGGGTACCACACAACTAGTTCCAATATTTCCTGATCGGACTACTAAGATATCGCCGGGAATTAACTTTGATTTAGCAAGTGACTTGTGAAAATCTTTGGAAATATATTTCATCCCGTTGCTATCAAATTTATTTGTTTTTACATTTTGGCCGCGTAAAAATGGGATCCCTTTTTCAATGTATTCTGTTTTCATTGAGCCAACGTGCCCTACTGTTACTCTCGCACTAATTTCTTTAATCCATTTGATATCCCATCCCTCACGGAGGCGGTGTAGATTATTATTTTCACTGTTTAATTTACCTTCAAACGCCCATTTCAAAACAGACTGACGATATGTTTTTAGTTGTTGTTGTGCTAATTTCAAATTTTCAATTCCTTTGTTCTAACTCACTAAAAAGTTCTTCAATTTTACTGTACAATTATTTCTTGAATTTTAATTGTAGGTATTGGTATTGGTATTTCAACTAAACTCCCTTTTGTAAGTTTTAACCTGGTTGTTCCATTAACAAATGGCCTGTAGTTGATCGAATTTAAATAGTGAAGTATATAATCATTAACTGAGAAGTTATTTTTCTCTTTTAGAATGTGGGCATGATTATTAACCCAAGTTTTGCCACGGATTTTGTAAGCTTTAGTTTTAAAATTATCTAAAAACTAAGCGCCACTTTTCCATCAAAATATATTCACGCATCTTATGAAAACCATCTATCCAACCCACTTGACCAGTTGCGCCATATATGGAAAAGATCAGCTTCTTTCTTAATCATTATTTCGTTTTATCCTTTCCGAAGGAATCAATTTGTTTTCTCAAATTATCTAGATTTGAACTGCATAACCACGTTTTTCCCATTTCCATTCTTTTGGCAATTCCTTTTTATCGCTCATTTATTTTAGTGAAATATAATTTTTAATATTAAGCTGCAAGCGCTTCATTTAACTCCCCAATAATTTCGTCAGTGCGTCATCCGAACAACTGCCACATTCTTCCCAGACCTCCTTGTTTATTGAATGGGTCGAGTCCAGTCTTCTTTTTCAAATGGAACGAGCTTGCGACATAATCTTTGATCATTCGGAGCCATTGCATTTGGATCTTCATTGAACTTGGTTGTTGTCACCGGCTTGTTTCTTAAATACCCAATCCTGAAAGTTTTTGTCTACGGTTTTGTCAAAGACAGTCAGTTTGGAGTCGAATACCGCAAACTTTCCGGATCAAAGATACGAGAGCGATTAGCTCGTTCTTGGCTGAGCCATTGGCTTGCTTCAACTGTGCATAAGCCTGCCAAACAAAAGCGGAGCGAGTGCCGGTTTTTCGATCTTTATCTTTTCGTACAAGGTCTTTGATCATGCTATAAGTTAGTTCACGGCGTCTGATATGGCTGCCCATAAAATATTTGCAGAGCAGTGATTTCGTCTTTATGTGTTTCAATCCATGCTGTAAAATCCTGTATGGTCTGAGATGCTGCTGCTTCCTGATCCTTAACCCACCCGATATTTTTGATTTGATCTATATTGAGAGTATCAATAATCTGGTCATATTTTTTGCGAATGTCCGTAATATAATTCCTTAACTCTGGATTGTGAAATACCGCGACCGCTTCTTCAATAAGGCTTTGATGTTGTTTAGGTGATAAGGTTTCGACTTTATCAGGATCATACGCATTTAGGAGTTTGCCGACACAACCTGGTTAATGGTAAACCCTCCAGCCTGCTGTGTAAAAGTTGCCTTTTCTTTTTCATTGATCTGTTTATCTCAACCGAATCAGGCGGTTTGCCAAAGTGCTTAGAATATCTTCGTTCGTATTGCCCACGGCTATATTATTCAAAAGATCATTCAGACTCATGCCGGGCTTTTTCTCCAAAGGCCGACTATCTGTTTTTTGTGAGCTTTCGACTCCAATCGCATCAATGATTACAAAATGATCCTTGGTAAATTTTGCAGAAGGTGTGCCGGTGGATTTCAGCTGTTCAAGTGAGCAGGTACGAGTGCCGCGACCTTTCATTTGCTCGTAATAACTTCGGGATTTTACATCACGCATAAAAACCAACACTTCCAAGGGACGAATGTCTGTACCCGTAGCAATCATATCAACGGTGACAGCAATTCGAGGATAATAGTCATTTCGAAATTGACTTAAAACAGACTTCGGATCCTCCTCACTTCGATAAGTAATCTTTTTGCAAACTTATTCTCCTCTCCAAATTCTTCCCTTACGATTTCAATGATATCTTCAGCGTGAGAATCGGTTTTGGCAAAAATCAAAGTTTTCGGAACCTCAAATTTTCCATCTGCATCAATACGGTCTGGAAACATTGAAGGCAGATTTTCCTTGATCGCTCGTATTATCCCTCGGATCGTACTTGGATTGACAATATCCTTGTCCAGTTGTTTCCCGCTATATTCCAAATCCTCCTCAATCGCTTGCCAGAATTTTTTACGAGTTAATCGTTCACGAGTATCTACTTTTTCTCCAATCTTAATTTTTGCTCCTTTGCCTAGTTATTTCAGTTTCAATGGTAAATACATTGTAAGGCACGAGTACGACCGTCGATCACCGCCTTCTCGTAACCATAGTCGCTAACCAGATTCTGGTTGAAATATCCGAATGTCCGGTTATCTGGTGTGGCGGTTAGTCCGACCTGGAAGACATCAAAATAATCCAGCACCTGTTTCCAGAGATTGTAGATACTCCGATGGCATTCGTCGATCACGATAAAATCAAAGAATTCGATCGGGACTTTTTCATTATACACAACTGGCGCCGGCTCTTTTGAAATATATTCATTGGGGTTGACTTCTTCAGCACTTTCATCTAGGGTCGTTCCTTTTAATATTGAATACATTCGCTGAATGGTCGATATATACACCTGGTTATCCGGAGGAATAAAACTGCTTTTTAAACGAGTCGCCCCATAGAGTTCCGTGAATTTGCGGTTATCATCATTGGGGACAAAGGACATGAATTCCTGTTCAGCCTGCTCGCCTAAATTTTCGTGTCAACCAGGAAAAGAATTCTGCCAGCCTTCGCATATTTTAATAAGCGGTAGACAAATGTGATAGCAGTAAAGGTTTTGCCATGATCCGGTGGCCATTTGGATTAGCGCCTTAGGCCGATTGTCTTTAAAAGATTTTTCGAGATTATTGATCGCTATTATCTGGCAATCGCGTAATCCTAGCACCGGTAAAGTCGGCAAATCTTGCAAACGACCTCTATAGAGATTTATCCTGTCTTAACAATTCTCTGAAAGTCTCCGGCCTGTGAAAAGTAAAGACATGTCTCGATCGGGGTTTCGGATCTCTGTAATCTGTAAACCGCGTTACATCTCCGGTACTTTCATAGACAAATGGCAGCGGCTGTTTATTCTCTAAATATTTAAGTTTTGCTTTGGCATATCCTTCAGACTGCTCTTCATGGACGGTTAAGTGTAACTGCTTCTTCCGAGCGCTTGGCTTCAATCACACCCACCGGTTTCTTATCAACAAAAAGCACGTAATCTGCTGGTCCGATATCCGTCTGGTATTCCTGTACAGCCATTCCTCAACACCAGCATTGAGATTAATACGCGCCTTGGATTGGACTACCCAGCCACAAGCGACAAGTTGCTTGTCAATTAAGATCTCGGGCAATCTGTTCGGGAGTTTGGTTGGTCATTGAATCATCTGGGATAAGCCTTGCCGATTCAAATTACGCCAAATCCTTTACTATTTATGAAGCCTTCCTTCCAAATATAATTTTTAATTGCGATACCGATGTCCGTTTAAATAATAATAGATTATTGAGATTTCAAAATACTTGACTTTGGATTTAAATGAATTTCGCAGGCAGAATTAGATAAATGTTTATATGTTAAAGTTGACCCAGGCATTGTGGGGATTTTAGTGCTCACTGAATAGAAAGCAATAAAGGTATTGCAGCCTTCCTGGCTATTTCAGGCGGAGATTCGACTAAGAATTTCAACATCATTTCTAGTTAGTCACTTTGTCTATTTCATTAATTATTAATTCTGCTCTTTTCAGTAGAAAGTCGTTATAATTGTCTGTTTGATAAAGCTCTTTTTTAAGTGGGATGAGGTTGCTTCCTAAAATATTATTAAACTCATCCTGTGGGATTATATTAAAAAAGTAGTCTGAGGGACTTTTTTTGGATATTTTTTTATTTGAGTCCGCTGGCAAAAAGCAAAAGTTAACAAGACTGAAAATTTTACTGTGCGGGAAACCTTGTTTTTTCAAAAAAGCGCTTGGAAATATGTGATGGTATTGTTACGGTTATATTTTGAAAGTGCTTGTGTGATATCAATATTAGTATTTTTTATCAAATCTGTAGGTCTATGTTGTGCCATTAAAAGTAAAAATGCTCTTGTAATTGAGTTGGCTTTTGAAAAATTCGTTTCAACAAGTTCATTTGCGGTAACGGAGTATTTTGCAGCTTCAGAATATTGGAAATTGTTTTTTCTAATACCAATTACAGTTTCTATATCCGAATTCAGTTTTTTAGTTGTTTGACCAGTTGAATACCGATTTGAAAACGATGTTTTCCAAAACCATTTTTTTAGTTCTTTATATTGCTCTGCGGTAAAACTGCCACTAATACTAAAAAATTTACAGAGCGGTACTATTTGTTGTTGAGTAGGCAAGAAATCTTGATGTGAGCATATTTATCTGTCCAAAGGAAATCTATTGTTTTACGAAGTGATTCACAAGATAATTTCCGACTATCCCTTACCTGTTCACCGGTTAAATTGGTTATTGATTGTGTAGTTGTGTCGTTTTGAATTAATCCAGAAATTGCCTGTAGTAGTATATTTTGAGTAAGGTCTCCAAAGTTTTTCTCTTCTAATTCGTCTAGCAAATCAGTAATTGATTCTAAAAGATGAAAATATCAGTCCAAGTCCAAGCCGTCATTAGGTCGAGAGTCGTTAACTTAGTTCCTGTATTATTTATCCGTTCAAATATAATTCCTACTTCCGCCTTTTCTCGATTTTTTATGGTTACAACAGGCAATTCATAGTTAATAAACTTAGAATAAAGTTCTTGAGCTTCATTATGCAAGCTTGCTTTTAATGTTTTTAGGGATTCAATAAGTTTTGCTCCATTGAGAAAATTCCTTAAGTATATGACGCTATCAGAATCAGTCTTCATTCGATATACTGAAGTCGTTGACAGGCCCTGCGCAATCCTAATTGGGATTTTTAAAAGCCCAGACAAAATTGTAATTGATTATTGGAAATCGTCGAGGCATTTGTCGTTCTCATTACCTGATTTAATCGAGATTCCTGAAAACTCGTGTGTTTATGAGTGCGTTTCGCCAGGTTGGACGAGTAGAGAATCAGCGGAATGGTCGGTATTTAAAAATAGGAATTTTACGGCTTACGCTATAGGCATCTCACCGTACAAAAGAGATAAAAAATCAAGGGTCGGGATATTGCTAATTCCAAATCTATTTGCAAAAGAAAGACCGGATGGAAAATCGTGCTGGAGTACGGGGATGCCACAAAACCGAGAGGGAAGGGGAAAATGATTATTGCTCAAGTGGTAAATAGTTATGGTGCTTTAGGATTCGGTTTTGGCTTGTCATTGGCGAAAAATTATCCCGTCATAAAAAAGAAATTGGAGGAATGGAAATCTAATAAAGAGGATTTTATACTTGGCAATAGTCAATTGATAGAGGTAAACAGCAACATTTATGTTTTTCAAATGCTAGCTCAAAACGGTATTAGGCCAAAAGGCGATGAAGTGTTACTCAAATATCCTGAGTTACGTAAATGTCTTATAGCACTAAGAGAAAGGGCGCATGATCTAAAGGCGTCAGTACATATGCCGGCGATCGGCGCAGGTCAGGCAGGCGGTGATTGGCATATTATCATTGGTATGATCCATGACGAGTTGGTGAATTTTGATATTAAAGTAAATATTTACTTGTTGCCAGGCAAATCGTTTAATCCTAAACAAAGATCTCACTTAACCATATTTAAAGAAGATTCAACATGGGAGACAGGAAAATAGTAATTGTGCTTAGCGGCGAAATCTGTACCGGAAAAACAACCCTGGCCGACAAACTGGAGGAAAGGTTCGACTTCAAACGATGTAAGACGCGCGAGGGTCTTGCTTATTTTGCCGAAAAAGAATTAAAAGGAGCAAAACCTGACAGAGCATTTTTGCAGAGCTATGGCGAAAAGTTAGATAATGAGGGTGGAGGTAAATGGGTACTTGATTATTTTGGTCATGTTTATGGCAAGGACTTCGATAAGAGTAGTTGTTATTTAATTGACTCTGTAAGGATCTTACAACAGATACAACATATTAGGGATGCATATAGTTTTTTTGTATTTCATATACACCTAAAAGCGGCGCCGGAAACACTAAAAAGGGATTTTTTTTCTGAGCGCGGTGAGATTACAATCCTTCCAAGAGAAGAGCAGAAGGCAAAGTATGAAAAATATAAATCTGACAAAACTGAACAACAGGTACGGAACCTAGAGAGGGAGGCCGACCTTGTTATAGACACTGACCGTTGTAATGCTGAAGATGTTCTGGTGAGGGTAACAAGTTATTTCCGATTGTTGCCGCCGACGCACAATGAGTTGGTCGATGTGATCGTCGGGGGTCGATATTTGGGTCTGAAGGAAAAGGGCAGATTGCTGCCATATTTCACCTGGTTATGATTGTTTAATGAGAGTTGGTGGTCCAAATGCAGGTCATACGGTCTTTGCGAGACCATATAATCATGTGTTCCACTTGTTGCCTTCGGGTACCTACAGGTCACCAAAAGCAAAACTGCTAATTGGGCCTGGTGCGATAATTAATATTGATAAAATCCTGGAGGAGATCCGCACTTCGGAGTAGAAGTAGGAAGATTAGTGATCGATGAGGACGCTGTTATCATTTCCAAAAAAGACGTTGAGGAGGAAATAAGGTGAAGGATATTATAAGTTCCACGGGGCAGGGTGTTGGAATGGCAACTGCGGGAAATATAATTTCGAGACTACTAGGGAAAGACGCCCACAAAGCAAAAAATTTTGAGAAGGAACTTCGCGGTTTTTTAGGGTGTACTGGCGAGGAGTTGGAAAAGTTGTACCGTGATAACAAAAAGATTTTACTTGAAGGGACACAAGGAACAGGCTTGAGTTTATTTCATGGAATTTATCCCTGAGTGACCTCCCGTGATACCACCGTTGGAGGCACTCTTTCTGAAGCAGGTATATCACCACGTAGGGTTAGAAAGATCATAATGGTCACAAGAACATATCCTATTCGTGTCGGAGGAACATTCCGGACCCTTTGTAAGCAATGAAATTTCAATGCAAGTTGTTGCGGATCGTTCAGGAAAAAATGTCGATGACCTTATCAAGCGCGAGAAAACTACGACGACAAAAAAGGATAGGCGAATTGCGGAATTTAGCTGGTCGCTTTTTCGGCAGGCTTGTGAATTAAATTCGCCCACTGATATTGCACTCACTTTCACTGATTATATTTCGATTAAGAATGAAGGTGTACGACACTACGATAAACTTACAGATGAAACGAGGAGATTTATTGAAGAAATAGAGAGTTGTGCAGGGGTTAAAGTTTCATTGATAGGAACTACATTTGATTACAGGGCCGTTATTGACCGCAGAAATTGGATTTAATGGATATAGAAAAGTTTATTAAGGAACGCCCCTTTCTTTATCATTTGACATGTAAAGAAAATGCAACTAATATTATAAAAAAAGGGCAACTATACAGTACAAATGAGTTGGTTCGATTAGCTAATAACACAGAATATGAAAATATTTTGCGAAAACGAAGGTCAGCACATGTAGAAATAATGATAGGGGGGGAACCTCATTTTATTAGAGATCAAAAGCCAATATCAGAAATAAATTTAGCAAAATGTTTGACTGATGGCTGGAGTATCGGTGATTTTTTATATCATTTAAATGACAGGGTATTTATGTGGCCTACTGTAGTCCGGTTATGGTCACATTTTAGGACATACGCAGATGAAAATCCTGTGATACTTCGGTTTTCGACAAAAAATATTTTTGATGCTAATCCACATGTAAAATTCTGTAGGTTAAATTCAGGAGCAACTCGGTCGAACTCTTATTTAGGTGGAGCACCTCCTATGAGGGGTGCGGCGACTTTGCCTGCCGCCGAATTTAACAATGCTGTGAGGGAGGTCGCTGAAGTCACTTTTGAGAAAACTTGTAGAATTGCTGGAGATTGTTGGTACAGAGCGACACCTGAAGGAAGATTTTACAAGGTGAATTAGTAAAATGAATTCGTTTTATAGAAAGTAATTTTTAGAAAATTGCCGTTTTTCTTTAATTATTAAAAAAACATATTAAATAGGAATTTGTCAAATTGGTGGACGAATTAATAAGCTTCAAAGAGCAAGGTCTTTCGCATTGAAAATTTGGAAGTTCCTAGGAATTTAGCGCCCTTTTACAATCATGTGAGGGTACCAAATTAATATTTAGTGCAAGAATTGAAATTGTGCAAACATTTATATATACATATAACAGTGTTAAGTTTCAAGCAAAGTATGAGCTATTCTTAAAAGAACGCAAATCTACATTTATTATCACTTTGGCAAATGGAGAGACACTAATCATCGGTCCTGCCGGCTGGCTTACAAAAGAGTCTCGTACTATATGGGTTCAGTTTCTTGGCTTAGAGGATAAGAAATATGACTATGAACTTGTGCAGGCGATCGGTGAAGGCATGGAGTTGGATATATAAATAATGAGGGCCACTCTTCAGCAACCCTTTAACTTATAATTCTCAAAATACAATCACCTCCCCCGCATAAAAGCTGTCGGATACCCATATATAATCGGTCGATAAAAATCCGATATAGGCCTGCAGCCGCTTACTGGTGAACCACTTAACGTCTATCCTGCAGTAACCCCTTGATCGCTCACCTGCATTGAGATTAAATACCCATTTCTTGGCCTGCCTACTATAGAGGGCGATAAAAACCTGGTCATTGGCCCTGCTCTTGCCGATGCCGCTGTCGTCGGTCCACTTGAAAAGGATTTTACCTTCTTTGGGAGATGACACGGATATGCCTGGTGCAAGGGTAGGATCCCCTGGGTGACAACAACTTGCTGAAGTCGATCGCAGTTTAGGTGAGTCGCAGTTGTAACAATTGCGAACATTCTGTCTGAGGATCTTTTTGAAACTGACACTGTTTAACTGGTCCATGAAATCTTCTAGAGGTTTCATGAATTTGGTCATTAACATAGTCCTCAACTGAAATTTGAAACGCGAGGGCACACAGGGTCTTTTGCGTTGCGTTACTACAGTGCCTGACTCCAGGTTAATCTCCGGTTGATCTGTTTTCTTCGGTCAATTGTTCGTTTTCCATTGTTTTGGATTTTTTTTCGGTGGTTTTCATTGTTTTGATTTTTTGATAATTAAATTTTTGAGAAAGGATTTTTCAAAGGATTGGTTTTTATAGATGCGATGAGGCTGGAGAATCAACAAAATATTTCCCCAGGTAAAGACTGTCTGAGTTCATTGAAAAGAAATCGGAAGTAAACCCAAAATAGACATGTATTAGTTTTCCCCTGGAACGATTCAACGTTCAGCCTGTAACTTTCATTTCTTCTTTTTGTTATCTGGTTTTACAGACCCAGTCACACGATTCTTCGCAAAAGCAAGCTATAAAGGCATCGTCGTCAAACTTCGACCCCAGCCTTACCGCGGAACGTTTTTCCAGCTGATTTCAAGGATTACCAGGGGAAGTTAGACTTGCAAGGACTTGTTCACCTGCAGACAAATCGCCGATACTAATAACTATTTTAGAATAATCAATGGTAATGTTGTCATAACCGCCGTAAATCGCTTTCTTTCGGTTTTCAGCAAATACTTCGCTAAAGTTTTTAATCTTTGAATGATTTCCTTTATAAATCAAACCGATAATAGATCTTGCAGGATTTAGAAATTGCATCATCCTTTTAAATTTTTCCTGTACCTCCAGCGCGCCGGGTGTTTCTGCCTTACCTTTTCTTATACTCTTTTACAAAAGTTTTACCGTTACGCGAAAAAAGACAAAATCTCCTACTCGGTCCACTGATTCCACTCAACGGTCCGTTGCCCATAATAGCCATGATTTTAATTTTTATTGGTGATTTTTGAAATTTTTATAATTACCTGCGTTGGTATTCATTCAATATTTTTTTTAAGTCGATCTCCTTATAGAATATCTTTTTCCCATCCGGGTAAAGGGTAAGATCTTCTTAGTTCTCCACCGCTGTAAAGTCCGACCACTGATATGCAACCTGGTCAGAATATCCTGTTTGTCGAGCCATTTATCTTCCTGTCCTTGTTCGACTATGCCGTTGTTTACTGGCTTCGCTTCAGATATGTTATTCATAGGTTCAATTTTTTAAAAGCCCACCCCCGCACGTGCAGGGGCTGGGCTTGGACGGAATGGTTTTCATAAGTACTGGATTTTTTTAACCCTTATGACAGATCAAATATGTATATGAATTCCAATAGTTTTTCCCAGTCTCATTTCAAACTGGGAAAGATTTTTTCAATGTCAATTTTAGTTCTCTCAAATACACGGAAATATAAAACCACTTCCTGCTAAAATATTTTTCCTAGCCTTTACTCAGACTGGGAATTTTCGGACTATCCAAATCAATTATCAGTTACTCTCACAACTCCAAAACCAAAATGAAGAGAGTCTTTAGGAAAAACTTTTATCCCAGATAAAAAGAGGAGGAAATGATTACAAGTGCGCCAGTTAAAGCCACAAGGAGACAAGTGAAGACACTACAAAATATTTTAAAAATTCTGGTGTTTAAATACCAACGCAGGTTAATCACAAACTGATACTAGTAAGGAATGTGAGGGCCCCCTGCAGAAACAAAATTTAAAAAACGGGATCATTTCTCGCCAATTAAACTGAGACTTATATAAGAGATATATAAGACTTATATAAATAAGCAGAGATGATCACAAAAAAAACAAAATGGCAGAAGCTAAAGACAATATCGTCACCAAGGGGTTCTCGGGAACCATCGACCGGACGCTTACGTTCAGGCAACGCGCAGGCAAAACCTTCGTGGGAAAACTCCGGAGAGCAACGTCGAATCCGCCATCCGCTAAAGCGCTATCCGTTCGGGCAAGGTTTAAAGCAAGTATCGCGTATGCAACAAAAGCAATACAGAATCTTGTAACGAAAGCTTTGTATCAGGCTGGTGTCATCGGTGGACAAACGGCTTTTAATGTGGCTATGGCAGATGCGTTCAAAGCGCCTGTTGTGAACAGCATTACGGCCGACACCTATCATGGTGCCATCGGAGATACCATCACGGTGGATGCAACGGATGATTTCAAAGTGGAATCGGTTTCGGTTTCGATTCACAATGCAGCGGGAGTCCTGGTTGAACAGGGCAACGCTGTATTGCAGTCGGATAAACCAGGATGGCTGTATACCGCTACAGTGGCGAATCCTGCAACCTCAGGTTCTAAGATCGACGCCACCGCTACGGATATGCCAGGCAATACCGGAACACTGGAAATAACCCTTCCTTAATCCGTAAAACCCGATAAACTATGGAACTCGAATTGATCAGAATGTATTATCCCGGAGGAACTCCAGGTAAGATTTTTTCGCAGGGCAGTCTGCTTACTTATAGTATTGAGCTCCCCTGGAAAAACAACCACACACAGGTTTCGTGTATCCCCGAAGGGAGATACCGGATCATGCAAAGAAACAATGAACATTTCGGAGCGCATTTTCAGGTGATGGATGTGCCGGGCAGGGAAGATATCTGCATCCATCCGGCGAATGATGCCATCCTGGAATTGAAAGGTTGTATTGCACCGGTTTCCATGTTGATGGGTGAAGACAGGGGTTGCCGGTCACGCGAAGCATTGGCGAAGATTGTAAAGTTTACGCTGAATGCTTTTCAGACGGGCGACCCCATTTTTTTAATCATCAAATCGATGTTATGAATCTGATAGAAAGGGCCGTGTCACCCACGCCTACGTTTTTTCAAAAGCTGAGAAATATCGGGTTGGCACTCGCTGCAATCAGTGCAGCGATCATAGCCGCACCCATTTCCTTACCTACGATCGTTACAACGATAGCAGGTTATCTCGCAGTTGCAGGAACCGTGTTGAGTGGTGTGAGCCAGGTCACCGTCGCGGGTCAGCAGTCCTAGTCCCGGTAATCCGGGGCTGGTCCCGGTAATCCGGGAGATGAGAAGGCCCCACCTTGATGAAGGGTGGGGCCTTTTTTTGGATATTGAATTTTAATTTTTAACCCTAAAACATAGTTAATATCGGTTCTTGATATGAAGTCTTCCATCTGCGATATAACAGTACAGACCCTGCGGAATGAGTGATTTAATAACTTCATGTATACTGGCATCCCGCGATACATCCAGATTGAAGGGCCTTTCCGGAATACTGTCATGAAAAACAAGAGGCACATTATACCAGCGGGATACGGCATTCATTACGATGCGTATGGCCGTTTCCTTGAAATAAATCCTTCCATTTTTCCAGGCTATTGCTTCAGCGGTATCTGCACTTGTGGTAAGACAGGTCGATTGATCTATTATCATAGCCAGGTCTCCAGCAGATAACTTCGTTTCCGGAAAGTATTGCTCAGTACCAAACCTGGTTTTTGCATCTCCCTCGATCATCGTTGTGGTTATAAAAGGTTCATCCTCGTAAGCATTTATATTAAATCGTCCCCGGGAAACCTCCGCTTCGAAAAGATGTGGCGTTGAATCCGTATTATTTTTGGACATCCGCGGTGCGTTGGGATCAGGTTTTACCTGTACAATAAATGGATGAGATGTCGCACGATTCACTTCAAAGTACGCTTCTCCTTTCAGTTCAATGGTAACGGTATCCCTGGTATAATTCGCCGGATAACTTATAGAACTTAAGGCATTTAGCAATACAAGCGTCCCATCGGGAAGCCGGATATCATAAAAGCCACCTCTTGGCGTATGTATAAGATTGTATTTGTTTTTTGCAGCGGCCTTATCAGTTTTTACGGCGAAAACCATGTTTCCGAACTCGTCTTTTTCAATTTTGGTACCCGCTCGTCCAAGTTCATATCCCCGTGCACCATCTTCCAATGCGCGGTCAATTCCATCAAATGACAGAATATTCGCCTGGTAACTTCCTGGCTTGATCCTGCTTTTATCCCACCTATCATAAATAAAATAACCACCGATGGAGAAAATCAGGATATATATTGCGACTTCAAGCCAGCTGGGAAAATATATCCTCGGTAAGAGAGTCTTGATTTTATCAGCCCATGGTTTTGGATAGGCTGCTTTTATTTTCCGAAGTATCGGTTCCTTTTTTTCAGCAATGCTGTTGAAAGTAAGCGCGATATTTTGAGGATTGGTCTCATATTGAAAAAGTTCTTCGTTCCGGGGAGACTCCTTGCGCCAGACATTTAGCTCTGTCTGTTCCGCAGGAGTTAGTTTCCCCAGTGTATATAGCATTAACAGCTGGGCAATTCTTTCGGGATTGTACATAATATGGTTTTTAAATTAAAGTAATAGTCCGAGCAGGTCCATCAGGTAGGAATGTTTCGTTGCAACGATTTCTTTCCTTAGTTTATCATAGGCTTTGATCTTCAGGTTGGCTACCGTCTGTTTTTTGATATTCAGTTTTCGGGCGATGGCAGCGTTTTTCAGCTGATCGATATAACAGAGTAGAAAAACCTCCTTGCATCGTTTAGATAATATATCCTTGCCCATTTGAATCAGATGGTAGAAGGCAGCGCTCTGCTCCGCTGCTTTCACAGTCTCCTCTTCGATATATAGATAATGATCAGTCAGATCGTCGGAATGGACCCGTTCCGTTCGTTGACGTCGCAGTTGATCCACTGAAATATTCCTGGCTGCATTGTACAGGAAATATTGAATTTTTCTTAGGCTTTCGAACGGCCGCTCGTGCTCAAGAAGGGCAACAAAGGTTTTCGCTACCAGGTCTTCTGTTTGGGAATCGTTCTTCATAATTCTCTGAACGATTACCTGAACAGGTGCCTGGTAATTATTATATATCCACTCGGTGGCTATCTTCTCCCTTTCATTAAAACCAGGGACAATCCGATGTTTCGAAATGTGGTGCATAAGGGTTGAGTCAAACTTACATACAATACCAATATCTTTTTCAAACCCCTACCAGTTTGTGGTATAATAATGTTATCGTATAAGATTTCAATCTTCCTATGAGGTTAGGAACAATATGCTATCGTATGAACTTCCATTCTTCCTACGTGAAAACAATTATTTCTTTTATTTAATTACCGTTATCATATGGGGTATGCAATCTTCCTACATAAAAACCCTTAGTCCATTAAATAAATTGAACGGTGCAATCGTGTGGCAGCCGTTTCTTCCTATGATAGAAAATCATATTCTTTTATTTGTTTTGAAATAATGCAATCGTTTGACAAAGAAGAAATTCCCACGATTTTGGTCAAAATAAAAAAGATTTTAAAAGGGTGAAAACACATAATTTGAAATCGATTTAATTCCTTATATCAACCAAAAAATTCAAAAACCGTGAACCGTAAAACCACTTCTTCCGAAGAGCAGCTGGATAAAATCCACCAGTCACTCGAACAACTCCGGATACTATTATTTACAAATCTCGGTCACAACCTGACCAGGCACCTTTTGGAAAACAAACCTTCGGTATCTGTTCCAGACCCCGGGATAGAGAAGCTCCAATGGACCTATTCTAAAAACGGGCTTACAGAATTGTCGTATTCACTTTGGAAACTCGGTGTATTTAACAATGGAAAAGCAGAACTGAAAGCAATCACCCGATGTTTTGAATATACATTCAACGTAGATCTGGGAAATGTAACAAGCACCTATCAGGAATTCCTTCAACGAAAGAAAGGCTACACTACTATTATAGATAAACTCAAAGAAGCATTGCTCAGGAAGATTAATGAGTCGTTGAATAAGTAAAATTTATAAAATTGCTTTTAAGTGCAAGATGGGTAATTTGACTGGATACTTTTATATAAACCTTGCAAATTAACTTATAAGTGAATACCTTTAGGCGAATTGATGAAGCATTAAAGGAAAAAGAAATATTAATAAATATCATAAATAGAAAGATTGTTGCCGCAGATGGAAGGGATGAAATAGTGCTTTAAATAATCTTATGAGAAGTAAAATAGCAAAAAAAATATTATCAGAAACACCGGAAGAGGTAAAGATCTTTGTTCGCCGATATACTGATATTGTTCTAAGGATTCATGAACTGATGCAATTGAAAGGTCTGACTCAAAAGGATTTAGCAGACAGGATGGATAAAAAGCCTTCGGAGATCAATAAATGGCTCAAAGGAAATCACAATCTGACTTTAAAAACAATTGCGAAATTGGAAGCAGAATTGGGCGGCACTATTATATCTACCCCTTCTTCCAGGGGAAGAAAACAGTCAGCCTGAATTATTTCTTAGATGCGGACATTTATATTCATATGAATATCTGAAGTTATCTCCATGTCGAAAGGGAAGGGTGCGAGACTTTACGCCGACGGAAAAACATTTATATACTAAATGCCAATCGATCGGGTCGCACGTAGTTTACTTAAATATTAATTTACCAGTATAGTTTTGAAATTGCACTTGAATATTATTAGTAATTTTTACAGTATCTGATCGTAAAATATTGCTCTCAAATTCCACATAGGCTGTTTACCCCCGGGTTATTATTTCGATCCATAAAACAAGAGCAATAATATCATTAACCCTTGAACCTACCACTATGAAACATTTGATTTCTATATGCATCTCTATCACCTGCATATTTATCTTGTCACTTTCAATCTCATGCAGGAAAGACTCATTCATTGGCGACCCGCCTCCCTGCACAACTTGCGACACGCTGACTATAAGCACCATGTCGATAAACGACAGTAACTGGGTTAAACAAGATAATTGGAGTTATACCAGCGACCTTACATGGATAATAAAACAATCAGGAGCTGCCATAAGTCAGGTTTATGAAATGTATATCTCAAATGATAACATTCTTGAGGAGGTCTTCCCCGCAGTTTCCGCAAAATACATGGATGGCACCATTTATGGATCCGTTGATCTTACCAAAGATTACCCCACCTGTAAACTTACTTTCGGCTCTTCCAACGAAGAACATGAAGGAGAAGTTCATCCAATCACTTCACTGCCATTCAAATCTGTCGAAATTGAAGTGGTTTTCGTGAAACGGAATAACTAAAATTTGATCCCTGACAAATGCCGCTCTGAGATGTGTCGGCACATACTCCATCGATTTCCCGGCATTTAAAGGAAACTCCGGCTATTTCAGATGCCTTATATCGGAAGGAAAAATATCAGTATGATTTTTGCATCGTACTTAATAAATGACAAACGTTATAAATCCAAAGAAGTCCAAAGGGAAAATAATAGTTTACTGGATACTAACAGGCTATCTCGCATTTGAATCCATATTGAGTGCCACATGGGATTTTAACTGGCTCAATAAAGGTTATGCTTTGGGGATCATGAAGCAAATCGGTTTCCCCTCTTATTTCCTCATTATAAAAGGTATTGGCACTTTATTGGCCGCACCGATTTTTGTTTTGCCTGGCTTGCGTTTGTTAAAGGAATGGGCATATTTCGGAACATTTCTCCTCTATGCCGGCGCGATCGCTTCCCATTTATTTATACACGATGGTATTGCTCCTTTGGTCCCGCCTTTTATTTTCTTATGCATAACTATTGGGTCCTGGGCATTACGTCCTGCTTCACGAAGATTTCCTATTGGGAGTTGAAATGAAAGTTATTGATGCGTTTTAACGATGATGGCCGTTTTAAGGCAGTGAGGCTATTGAGTTCGTGGAATTTGACTTCACCAATTATTCTCCTGATCCTTATTGGTTCGTTCCGGTTCTGCAGGTGGATGCATCCGCCAGTTTGCGTCATATCGTACAAAAAAGCTAAGCCAGCCAGTTCTTCCGAGTCGCATGATATAAGGCTGTAAAATGATCAGTAATGCAGCATTGACAACCAGCCACCATATAATGTTCTCCTGATACAATGGGAAGCCTGCGCAAACCCAAAAAGCAATAAACGTTGCAACAGAAAATGCCACAGTCAACGCATAACTGATATAACCCGAACCAAAATAAAATCCGACTTCAGGGTTGAATGACTGACCGCAAACAGAACAGGATTCTACCATCTTCATCGTTTTCTTCAGCTTCCATGGATTTTTTTCCAAAAACATATTACTCAGCCTGCATCGGGGACATTTACATTTCACCAGTTGAAGAATCATGGAAGGTTTGGATTCCTCACGGCCCTGCAATAGACCTGATTGGTTTTGTATGGTTAGCATATTTTTATATTTTATTGATGAACTGATGTCTGAATTCTTCGGGTGTTAAACCTGTATATTTTTTAAAAAACCGGTTGAAATAAGAATTATCCTGAAAGTTCAGGGTGTAAGCGATTTCAGTAACGTTCAACTCTGCATTCGTCAACAATCTTTTTGCTTCGAGTAATACACGGTCCCGGATAAGTTCGCCTGCTGATTTCCCCACCATATTCTGACATAAAGCGTTCAGGTGATTGGGTGTTACATACAGTAATTCAGCATATTGTTTTGGAAGTTTCAAGGCAATGAAGTGCTGATCAATAAGACGTCGGAAACTTCTTAGTAAAACAAGTTTGGTTTCAGGGATCAATCGCTTGGGATTAACCTTTTTCATACTCTGGACGGTAATAAATATTTCAAGAAGCAGTAACCGTATCAGATCCATATCTTTTTTATTCTCAAATGCAGATACTATCGCTTCAAAGAGTTCTATGAGTTCTTTTTGATTGTCAGACGGAATATGGAGTACCCCCTCTTCATTTATTCCATCAAAAAAAGTAAATCGTTCGAGATAGTTGGGGTTCAGCAGAAAAGTTCTAAGAAATATTTCGGAAAAATTAATGATATACCCATCCACTTCACTTTCGAATTCCCAACTGTGCACCTGGCCGGGTATCATAAAGTACATTTCGAAGGGCCTCACTTTAAATCTCGTAAAATCGACGGTGTGATTCCCGGAGCCTTTTGTAAATAACACCAGGTGGTAAAAGTCATGGCGATGAGCGCGATGCAGTTCCGGACTATGTCTTTTCAGATAGTGTCCAAAACGTTCTGCCAAAAATATATCCGGAGCGCTTCCCTTTGATGACAAGCTGCAGATATCATAAACAGGAATTTCATCCCTTCTCATATTCACTGATTATAGCACAAAGTTACACCCGGATTTCAGTGGTACGATATACCATTCACTTCAATTATGGCACTTTTTACTGAATTTCAGTAATATATGGAGAGTCCAAAAAAATAGTCATTGTTCTGTGAAAATCATAACGTCTGAACTATTGAGCAACCACCAGTCGTCTTTTGACTTTTGCCCTTTCTTTTTGCCTTAACTTTTTATCAGTCTGTAAAGCATAGCCTCTCCCCTTTTCTGTAATACGATGCCATATTGTTGCAGGAAAAACATTGTTGGAATGCAGTTCCAAACGGATCATAATACTTTCATTTGGAGAACGCTTGTTGTTGATCAGTTGACTGAGTAAGGTTTCATGAATGCTGATATCATGAGCGAAAACATTCCTCTTTACATTTATCAGGTGTAAGTATTCTTTAAGATAATAACCGAATGTTTTTTCTATTTCAAAATCAGCAGCATTTATATATTTTTCCATTTGCAGTCTCAACTGCATAAGTTTCAAGCTCAATTTGTTTTCAACTGTCATTTTAGCGCGGGATCTTAACCTGGCTTCTGCAAGTTGAATATTAGCTTCTGCCTGCTGTTTCTTGTTTAACACTTGCGGATAAATATAAGCACTGGCGATTTCCGCATCAGTCAATTTATTCCGTTTTATTTTGTTCTTCATAAATAATTATTGTTAGTAAGCCAGATATGACTTCCCTGATTTCCATTGCCAATATAATAGTTCTTTACTGATTTCGTAAAGTAATTTACCAATTTGCTAAACTGTTTTAGTTGTTTATTTCGGATACATTCGCGTGAATATCAGCGGAATAGGAACTCATAATAAAATGAGCTGACATTGCCTGTAAGGGCGAACGACATGGTGTGAAGTACACAATAAATGTTACTGAGCAATATAGACAGTTATCCATACTTTTCTTTGGCAGCGTTGACTTCCCAGACAATTACAATTACGGACAACCTTATGTGGCGGCTGAATCATTTGAACTAATGGAATGTGCCTAACTTTAGGATAGCCGCAATTTTTAATCCCTATTAATGCAGAAATTATTTCTTCAATTAGCCTTATTATTCTGTGCTAATTTCCTGGCAAACAGCTCTAATGCAGCAGACTCAACTTATTTTTTTAAAGAAGCCAATATTAAATTCAACGTCCCGGATTCAGTATGGCACTTGCAACCCCGGCAGGAAAAAAAAGGGTATATTATCTACTCATTTAAAAGAGACCCAATTATAGACTCATCAAACCGAAGTATAATACCAAATATCGCTGTTATCATCGAAAAAATATCTCCAAAAACAGAAGTGGTCACATATTCAATAAATAAAAGGGCGAACATGGACATCAAAGTGGCGCAAACATTCATAAATGGCGATGGTATAATCAACTTTAGTAACGCTGTAGGATACAAAGGTTCTTATGTGGATGGCAATTCTTTGACACATATTGTATATGTAATTCATGCTATAAATGGCGATAAAGGGATTCAACTTATATTAGACACAACTTCAGAAACATTTTCGTTAGTCAACCCGGATTTTCTGGCGGTCTTAAAATCTTTTCGTAAATAAATTGGCATTAGGACGCAAGACCCCAATGTTGGGTACCACATCAAAGCGAAGTCTACAAATAGCCAGTCAACAATGAATAACAACTTCCATTTCACTTATGGGTTTGGAAACAAAGCCTAAACTGATGCCCAGACAACCTATTTCAACTTTCTTTGCTATTAATTTTAATCCACTCGCGGTGGAATACGTTCTGCATCATTCTATCGCAGACATTTTGAATACCGGAAGAGTGCTGATGAATAATTTTTGAGATTTCAAGTCGGATGATCTGAACGATTTTGATATGTTCTGCGAAAAGGCTTCTCAAAAGATTCAATGGTGAGCGCATGCATTCGTAAGGCACGTTAAAACTGATGCTGGACTTTTTTAACGGACATTAGAATTAAATTTGTCTCACAGAACCATAGCTTCTTTATTATACTTATCTCTGTATTCCAACGGAGACATGCCTGTAATTTTTCTGAATACCTCCCTAAAAGCTTTTGTATCAGAATAACCTACTTCATACATTACTTCACTCACATTTTTTCGGGTTGTCTCAAAGGCTTTCTTTGCTGATTCTACTTTTACACGTTGTGAATATTCCAAGGGTGTGTTACCCGTTGCTCTGATAAATCGCCTGTCGAAATGACGTCTGCCAACAGCAAACTTCGCAGATAAATCTTCCACCGAAATTTTTTCATGGAAATTCATTTCAATGTACGTCTGTGCTTCCTTAATTACATCATCATCATGATTTTTCTGCGTTGAAAAAATAGCAAAAGGGGACTGGCTATTCCTATCCAGGTCTACCTGAAATACCTTTGAACAATAAATTGCGGTTTGCCTGTCAAAATATTTCTCAACAAGGTAAATAATCAGGTTCAGGAATGAATAAGCTCCGCCGTTTGTGTAAATGCCATATTCATCGGTAATCAATTTTTCCTCTTTCAAATTGACTTGGGGAAACATATTTCTGAATGTATTGGCAAATGCCCAATGTGTGGAACAACTTTTACCGTCAAGCACCCCGGATGAAGCAAGCATAAACGCGCCTGAGCAAAGGCTGGCTACTTCTGCACCCTGCTTATATTGCTGTTCAATCCAGTCCATCAATAACTGGTTCCCCTTCCCTGCATTTTTATAACTGCGAACCAAAGAGGAAGGGATGATGATCAGGTTGGTTTTTAAAATAGCAGAAATATTGATTTGCGGTTTTAATGTGATTAAGCCTTCATTATAATCCACTTTTTTTGAAATGCCTGCTATTTCCACTTTATACAATTCTCTTTTCCCATTTCTCTTCCAACAGGCATTTGCCTCAGCAAATATTTCGGACGCACCCACAATACTTGCCACTGTGCTCAGGTCGCTTTGTCCATCAGGCACAAGAATGGTAATGTGTTTCATAGTTCAAATATTTTCATCAAATCTAAATCTTTATCAGGTCCAAAACAACCCTTTAGAAAGTCCATATTACACATCTTACAATACATTTATAGACTTTAACTTTACAACCGGAATAAATCACAATTAAAATGAAAAGTGAAAATTTCACTACAACGATATTGGTTGAACAGGCACCCCAGGATGTTTTTAAGGCAGTTAATAATGTCCGTGGATGGTGGTCAGAAAATATTGATGGCAATACAGATAAACTGAATGCATTGTTTCTGTATCATTATAAAGATGTACATATGTGCAAAATAAAAATTACAGAACTGGTTCCAGGCAAAAAAGTGGTTTGGCAGGTGTTGGAAAATCATTTCAATTTTATTAATGATGATTCTGAATGGAAAGGTGATGAAATTGTTTTTGACATCAGCAAAAAAGGAAAGAATACACAGCTTCAATTTACACAGACAGGTTTAACGCCTGCTGATGAATGCTACAATGTCTGCTTTGATGCATGGACAGGTTTTATCACCAACAGCTTAAATAAATTGATTGTAACAGGCAAAGGTGAACCAACTCCAAAAGACAAGGACGGAGCATTTAATGAAGAACTGATTGAAAAATGGAAACTGAATGATCGTAAAAAAACAAACGGATTTAGTTTCAACTTTCAAACTTCTGAATCTGTTGAAAATGTTTTTAAGACTTTGATTGACGTGCGCAGTTGGTGGATGGGTTTATATGGTGAACAAATAAAAGGAGACAGCAGTAAATTGAATGATGAGTTTACATTTAAAGCAGGAAACGGTGCACATTATACCAAACAAAGATTAATAGAGGCAGAACCAAACAAAAGAATTGCCTGGCTCGTAACGGAAAGTAATTTGAATTTTCTGAAGAAGCGGGATGAATGGATAGGCACCAAAATATGTTTTGATATTACAAATCAATCCGGTAAGACGAAAGTAACCTTCACGCATGAAGGACTGATTCCAAAAATTGAAAGTTACAACGGTTGTGCCGGCGCATGGACACAATATTTAGAAAATTTAGAGAAGCGTTTGAAGTAAACAAAGCCGCTTCCTAATCTTTAAAATTTGAAAGGACTTTTCCATTAAATGACATAGTCGACCGCGTGCTGCTGTTTACGATGGTTCTGCAAGTCCCTGATGAGGTTATGGATAAAGAAATTTTGCTTGCCGAGCTCTGACCCTCCGGTTGAATGGTAATTTCCCAGCCTCCTTTTTTTGTGGTATCCGCCTTATAGGTGAATTTGTGCGTATGAAAGTTTATTCCCGCATCTTCACTTGATGCTCCATAGTGACCAGCGGATGAATTTGACGTTCCAAAAAAAGGTAATGCCACAGTAAGACTATCTCCACCCATAAATACAAAATAAGCACCGGTTAACTGGGCCGTCTTGCCTCTGGAACCGGTAGCTGATGAGGCTAAAAAATGAAATTGTTTGGCATCGATCCCATGTTTAAGTTTCTGATAACTAGTCTGTTTTTCCTGGTCGGAATTCGATTGTGCCGAACTGTGCAAATATAAGACCGTCACAAATGGCAGAAGCAGGAGGTGGATTTTCATACAGAAAGTTTCAATAAAGTTAATGATTATTCGCTATGTCTATGAGTTATGGGTTATGGGTTATTATTTTGGTTATGAGTTATGGGATATGAATTATGAGCTATTTTTTTACCCATAACCCATATCTCATAACCCATAACCCATATCTCATTCCGAACGTAAACTTTTCGTGGGATTCGCAACCGCTGTTGATGAACGAGTAGGTTTTATTTTTCTGAAGACTGCGAATGGCTATTTTGAAATAATTTTTAAGCATAAGAGTAGATTATATGCTTACCAACAACAAAAAGACCAAAATCATTTCATATTGATGCATAACGAATTAGTTAAGCGTACGAAAATTGACCTGCACGATTTTGATACAGATGCTGAGCCTTGTTGGATGATACCGTTCAACCGTTAAGGTCTCCAGCTACATTTTATTTCGCTTCAGACTCCGGAAGTACCTGTCTTAACTTCTCCAGCCCTTTTGTAACTGGCAATGATAACTCCGGTTGTTGTAACAATACTCTCCGTTAATGTAAATGCTGCCGGAATCGTTCCTCTGTCAAAAAGTTTTTTTCCCTTACCCAAAGTGAGGGGGTGAATTTTGAGTCTGAGTTCGTCTACAAGATCATGCTTAAGTAACAGCTGAATCGAGCTCACTGCTTCCCCAAACATGGATGTCAGCACCTTTTGAATTTTTGATCTTTTTGATATCTGCCACATTTTTTATCAAGTACTGAGTTTTTCCAACCGGTAATCATCGGGTCCGACTTTTTCATGTTTTTGGAAAACACATATTTTGTGCCTTCATTAATACCCGGCCAGAAATCTCCGTGTTCGGGCCAGTAGTTGGCCCATATCTTAAATGTTTTTCTCCCCAACAGGTAATCGGCAGGTTCCAACTCTTTTCGAACCACTTTATCATACATTTCATCGCCATACGGTGCGGTCCAACCGCCATATTTGAATCCACCTGACGTGTCTTCCTTTGGTCCACCTGGCGCCTGCATTACTCCATCTAATGTAATCATGGATAAGACGACTATTTTTCTCATATAATTTCTGTCTTATTATCTTTAAATTTCGTCAATAAATACGATATGGTAGTTTCAACAGGACAATCATTTTGAACCTGAGAAAAAACAATGAAACTTTAATTATAAATTTAGCATCAGTTCCGGGCAGACGGAAGGTAAAATCCCAATACCATAAAGTCCTGAACGTTGTGTGCGACCAATTCGTAGTACTCCTAAAGACAAACCTTATATACAACTATGAGTATTTTTAAAAAACTATTCGGTGGACAAAAGAAAGAAGAGAAAGTTTCAAATGAACAGCCAGTTGAAAAATTTTCACAAGAAAAATATGACAAAGATTATGAATTAAAAGAGCAGGGGCTTGAAAACGTTTTAGGTAAAATGTATAGTATGGTAGGACATGCTATCATTCCATTCGAAGTTGGAGGAGCTGTTGACATGTATTATTTCCCAAATCATGTCGTAGGTACAGGTTTTGCGACTATGGAACTTTTGGACCCTGATGGAAATGGCCCAAAGCCAAACTCTCTTGGAACTTATGAACTTGTTGCATTTACAAAACACTCTTATAATTCAGATGATAAAAATGAAACTCCCTTTAATTTAATAGAGAGACGAATTTGCGGAATTTTTACGACGATTGGAAATTATTCATTTCAGGCAGTCTTAAAACCAGGTGACACATGTGAAGTACCAAGCGACGACGAAGAAAATAAATGTGTAGTATTCGACATTTACCAACCGGATAATAAAGAATTTAAAATTGGTGACAGAAAACATCACCTCCTTTTGTGTATGGAAGTATTTAAAAGCGAGATGGATTTCGCAAGAGAACATGGTAGTAAGGAACTGTTTGAATTACTAAGACAAAAAGGTTATTATCCTTATAGCGACCTGGACAGAAAAGCAGTTGCCTAAAAACCCGTCTGCACACAACTTCGCATTTGTTTTATATCGGCGGACAGCCTTAAAGAATGTTTATAAAAATAAATCTCTCTGATATTAATTATTAAAATTGATTTAACTTTCTTAAATGCGAATTTTAATTGGAACAGAGAAGTATATATTGATATTTTTTTTGATAATGTGCCTGCATGCGTGCAAGAAAGAGACAACCTATAATATATCAGGAACATTATTGTTCAGTAATACTATTCCTAATCCTGTAAGCAACTATTCCCTCACATTAATTCAAAGCGGGAGTCCGGGAGCTCCAATAGCTATAGCTGTCTCGTCCTCCTATGCAGAAGCCGTTACCGACAATCAGGGGCATTTTGTATTTAAATTTACGCAGGGCGATGGAACTTTTCTGGGCATCCCAATATCAAATAATAATCCAGTCGACTTATTTAATTATACCAACAGCAACTTACCCAGAATATTTATGACTAATTTTCCTTATGATAGTAAAACCACCTTTGATCCTATCTATTTATGCAAAAAGGTAGATACCGTTATTATGCATGTGCATTCTATATCCCCTATAATCCCCACAGATAGTTTTACCATTTTTGCGAGCAACCTGACCGGCGCATTCCAACATGTCATCACCGGATTATCTGTGTCGGCAAATTCAGAAGTAAATTTGGACACTTTGCTAAATGCCACATTCGCCAGGTTTGACTTCAAGACTAGAAAATACCTCTCGGATTTTGCGATTGGCCCGGCATCGGCATCCAATCCTCATTTTTTTAACGATGTCATAGATAGCCTTGCAGAAGATGATGAGGCTAAATTAACCCTTAACTATACCTGCAATTAGGTTACAGATTTTCTGAGTTCAGGAAAAACGCCTCACAACATTGGTGTGTCGCAATATGGCCAAGCTCGAACGTTAGCCGCTAATTTTTGGGCATTCCAAAAAACCAGGAAGTTTGCATTTTTATAACAAATCCGTTCATGTCAAAAGATGAAATAAAATACGAGATTATTAAAGTGCTTGACCACTATTTGTGGCATTAAAACAAAATTGCCAGCCACACAACCAGTTAAATCTATGCTTACCAAATAATAAACCCCCCTTGTTGTTAACAACAGTTCCGCCAAAAGGTCGACTGGTCTTCGACACAACAACGACGAACCATTGAATTTTATAAACGGGATGATGTTGAAAAAGAGAGGCCCAAGCCTGAACACAACACTTTATAATTTAAATTTGTGTGTTAACAGTTTTTTTACGATTCTCATTAAGCTTTTAGGACTCTATATCTGTTTACTTAGTTAAATTCATAACGATCATGACTAACAACTCAATCATAAAGGAACGCCAGCAACCGTTAATTGCTGATTATATTAAGAACCCGGGAGCAGCCTGGATAACTGACATGGCTATTATAGAAGGAAAAGACCTGGACGACCCGCTTCATACAACGGTTACGATAAATGAGGAGCTCAAAGTAGATTTCCCGGTAGGTGTTCATAGAGCTGTTGGCGGCTATCACGACTTTCCAAATTCAGGAGATTTACTCTGCGCTGCACTGGCGTCCTGTTTTGATACTGCCCTCAGAATGATTGCTAACCGGCTACAGATTAGCCTGATTAAAACCAGAGTGATAGCTACAGCCGATGTAGATGTGCGAGGCACGCTAATGGTAGATAAGGATGTGGCGGTAGGATTTCAAAGCATGGGTCTTGAAATTGAAATAACTGTATTCAAATCCGTGCCTATAGAGTTGGCAGAGAAGCTGATAAAAACGACAGAACGGAGTTGCATAGTATTACAAACATTACTGCGTGGCATACCTGTCAATGTCAATGCAAGTATTATTAAATCTGATTAAGAGTGCTTTGGTCATTGTGTGGCACTTCAATGGGCGAAGGACTGCAACTAAACTGATACTACAATATTCAATAAAAACATTAATCAGAAGTGGAATTCAACCCCAACAACCATATCGTTAAACTCTGTCTTCAAGGTATGGCCATGGAAGAAAAAGGTAAACCTGAGGAAGCTGGCAGAATATTTCTTCAAGCCTGGAACGAAGCGACAAACGACCTTGAAAAATTTATTGCCGCCCATTATGTGTCCCGACATCAAAAAAAAGTTTCCGACAAATTAAAATGGCTCGAAACGACTTTGCAGTTTGCATTAAAAATAAATAACGACACTGTTAAGAGTGCTTTCCCTTCTCTGTATTTAAACATTGCCAAATGCTATGATGACTTAGGCAACCCTGAAAAGGCAAAAAAGAATTATGAATTGGCAACTTCAGTTAAGGATAATCCTTCTGACAAGGGCCCCTTTTATCATGGAACGAAAGCAGATTTGCAGGTCGGCGATCTGCTGACAGCAGGGGGCAGTTCTAATTACAAATCTGAACTCAAAATGAATCACATTTATTTCACAGCCCTGGTTAATGGGGCGGGACTTGCTGCTGCATTAGCAAAAGGTGATGGAGATGAACATGTCTATATCGTTGAACCTACAGGGAGTTTTGAAAATGACCCGAATGTTACAGACAAAAAATTTCCGGGCAATCCGACACGCTCATATCGTAGTCAGGCACAATTGAAAATCGTTGGAGAAGTAACAGATTGGGTAAGACTAACACCTGAGGAACTCCAAAAATGGCACGAAAAGCTGGCGAATAACAAAGGAGAAATTATTAATTAATCTGCTGCTGATTTTATCAAGGTACTCTTCCAATACATGAACGCTTTAGATAATGCTAATACGACATTCTCAATGGACAACAATAACATTTTAATATCTGGCGCGGGGATAGCAGGTCTGACGCTTGCCTACTGGCTGAAAAAATTCGGCTTTAATCCGACCATCGTGGAAATCGCACCTAAACTTCGGGAAGGAGGATATGCCATTGATTTCTGGGGTGCAGGATTTGATGTAGCAGAAAGAATGAAGATGGTGCCCGACCTTGAAAAGGCTGACCTGAATATATCAGAAGTTGCTTTTGTTGATGAAAATAACAAACAAAAGGGTGGAATGAATTATCGAAAACTCAAACAGATGATGAACGGGCATGCTTTCACATTACTTCGCAGCGATTTATCAAAGGTTATCTACAATCATCTTGATAAAGATATTGAAATTATTTTCGGAGACAACATCCGTAAAATTGATCAAAATGAGGAAGGGGCAGTTGTAACTTTTGACAGTGGTGAGATTCGCATATTTGACCTTGTTGTGGGTGCGGACGGGCTACATTCAAATGTGCGAAACCTGGTTTTTGGCGACGAATCGCAGTTTGAAAAATACTACGGCTATTATACCGCTTCGTACACTATCAAAGACGATATTCTTAATAGCACTTCATTTCTGACATACAATATTCCTTGTAAGCAGGCAGCAGTTTATTCTCTTAACGAACGCAAAACAGCAACATTCTTCATTTTTACTTCACCACGAAAAATGTCTTACAATAATCATGACGTGGAAAAGCAAAAGGAGATTTTGAGTCATGAATTTGAGCAAGCCGGATGGAAGTGTGCAGAATTATTATCGAAAATTAATACAGCGCCAGATTTCTATTTTGATGTAGTCAGCCAAATTCAGATGGATCATTGGTCGAAGAACCGCGTGACGTTGGTCGGTGATGCCTGTTATTGTCCTTCCTTGCTATCCGGACAAGGTTCGACGCTTGCTATCGTAGGCGCATATATTCTTGCAGGAGAATTAAAGAATGCTAACGGGAATTATACAATTGCATTTGAGCAATACGAAAACATTTTCAAGCCGTTTATTGACCGTAAACAAAAAATAGCTAAAACCTTTGCAAAGTCGTTAGTGCCTAAAAGCAATTTTGGCATATGGTTACGAAATGCTTTTACCAATCTCATGTTTTTGCCATTCGTTTCCAGACTTTTTATCAAACAATTTATGGACGACAAATTAAAACTTAAAACTTATTAATATCAGGAAATCAACTCTGCCATCGTCGACGCTTCACGTTGGATGCAATTTTACCAGGCCTTTCGCCAGTCATCTGATCAATAAATATGACACCAATAAATGCTATGAAGATTTACTTTTTTATTTTATGTCTTTTAAGATCGGTGACGCAGAATCTTTTTGCTCAGAAAAACATTAATACTTCTAATTTAAGCTTTCCCGATTTTAGGACATTCCGTCTTGCCATCATTACCGTCAGAAACGCCAGGAATTTATTTTTCATTTTAATTTTTTAGTTATTAGTAATTTCAGACAACATTCAGCTACCTGCATCGAATGTATTATTGTTTTTCTGATATAATAATGTCATCTCTTTATGGAAGCTTAAAGAAAAAATTATAAAAACAAATCTTACAGATATGATCAAATCATTTCAATTTCCTGGTTTGCTTTCTTTTTTTAAACCAGCAGGCCTTATGCTATTATGCTTTATTTTCTCAGTGCCGGTAAATGCACAAGGTAAATCCGACACGACGAGCTATATCCAGACGGTTGATATTAAAACAGGAAAAATCGATACGGTATTTGTTGCTAAAGGAGACTTCGAGGCACCCAACTGGCATCGAGACAATTACCTTGTTGTCAACTTCAGAGGTCACATGTACAAGCTTGACCTGGCTACAAAAGCCTTAGCTGAAATTAACACCGGGTCAATTCATCGGCTCATGGACGACCATGGGATTTCACCAGATGGCAAATGGCTGGCAATAACAAATACGGATACACTCAACCTCTCGCAAAAAATTTATAAATTTTCAGTTTATATCGTACCTGCCGCAGGTGGAGAGCCAAAAAGAATAACCTCAGGGGATCTTTCTTTTTGGCATGGATGGAGCCCTGATGGCAAGACATTAGCCTTTTGCGGAGGTGAATTCAGTAACCTGGATGTTTACACGATACCGGTGGAAGGCGGACCAGTGAAAAGACTTACTGACACCCCCGGATTGGACGACGGACCCGATTACTCTCCGGATGGTAAGTATATTTATTTCCATTCATACCGTACCGGCCACATGCAAATCTGGCGGATGCATGCCGATGGCTCGCAACCAGAACAAATGACCTTTGATGAAAATGCCAACTGGTTTGCACACCCATCACCAGATAATAAATGGATTGCTTACATAGCTTATACTACCGACGAAAAACAAAATCACCCATTCGGTAAAAATGTCAAACTCCGTTTGATGGATCCCGGGACAAAAGCTGTTAAAGATATAACGCCAGTATTTTATGGCGGAGCCGGCACCATTAATACGCCATCATGGAGTCCGGATAGTAAAAAGGTTGCTTTTGTAAGCTATTCGGTCAAATAATGATATGAAAAAAGTTATCATCATCGGAGCAACAGGCAGTCTTGCAAAGATTATGCGCTCACTCAAAAAACTGAACCTGAAACAGGACCGGCGATCTCAAGAAAGAGTATTGCCGCTTTTATTTCAACGCTGGTCGACAATCCTGAATTGCACAAAAGGGAGAATTTGGGAATTAGCAGACTCCAATAAATTTTCATGAAATATATCCTCTTTGTATAAAAATGATTACCCAAAAGCAAATCTTTAAAATTTAAAAATGGAAACAAGATGAACATGGAAAAATTGGGAGACGAAGGTTTCAATGCAGGTATCGCGCTGTTGCCGGAAGTGGGGTTATCAGGATATATTTATTTATCTTCCTTATATAGAAGCGGTTTAGAGAAGCAGGTTTCCCATCAACAAGAAATTTACCACGCATCAAATCAACATGAAAAAAATATCCCTCGCGATTGTCCTGACCTGTCTATTCTTCAGCGCAAATTCACAAAAAAAAGATTTCGAAGGCAGAATTACCTATAAGGTGTCCGTCAGTTCTAAAACAAAAAATTATGGCGATGACTTCTACAAATTACTCTTCGCGGCAAATGGTGACAAATTGGTTGTTGATATCCGGAATGGAAATATGAAACAAACACTCGGGTTTTATGAAGCCTGGTATATAGGCAAATCGAAAAGATGTTATATAAAATTCAGGCATATCGACACACTTTATTTCCGGGAGTATTCCTCCGATACCTCACGTGTTACAGACGTCGTAAAATCTGATTCCGGATCTCTCATAGTTGGTTTCCCATGTAAGTCAATCACACTGAAGAAAAGTTCTTCCAGCGTTTTATTCCTGTATACGGACGCATTGCAGTTGAACACCGAATACGAAAAGGATAATACAGTTGATAATTTAAATGTTTTGATAAGAGAAATTGGAACGGCCATTTGGTTATATAGCAAAAGGGATTACCTGGGAGCAAGTATTACCGACAGTTGCCTGCGCATTGATCAGAAAGCTGTCGACGATCATATTTTCGATTTGCCTGCATTACCACAGAAAAATGTACTGGATGCTGTGCTTCTTCAGAAAGCAAAATTTCGCGGAGGCGATATTGCCTGGGAAAGATATCTGAAAAACAATCTCAACTCTTCCCTGTCAATACGCTATATCAAAATTCCCAAGGGTCAGGATAATGCATCTGTGAAAGTGATGGTATCATTTGTAGTATCCGAAGATGGCAGTATCTCGGATATTAATGTGATAAATAAAGCGGAGGTTGATTCGCACCTGGCAAATGAAGCGATGCGTGTAATCAGGGAGTCCCCTGTATGGGAGTCAGCTACTATTTATGGTGTTAAAACAAAAATGCCAGCTATACAACCAGTCAACTTTATGCTAACCAAATAATAAACCCCCTGGTTGTTAACAACAGTTCTGCCAGAAGGTTGATTGGTCTTCCTTATTGCGCTTATTTACCGGCACCTTTTTTATAGCCGCTGTTCACTATAACTATTTTTAATTGTTTGGCCTGCGCATCGAGGGTTGTGGATCCCTGAAACTGTGTTCCGTCCGGCAGATCACTGTAGGTAACACCAAAGACAACTTTTTCGTCGGGCTTGTCCATGTAGGTATTGACATCCACAGAAATTAGTTTCTGAGCAGATTTATCTATAGATATCGATAGCAAGTCCCCCGGCACATTATAATCGGGAAAACTGATTTTAAATTTTTTACCCGGTTCCAGCACCTGAATGGAAGCTTTGCCGGCAGCATATATTTGTTGAAGTTTCGCAGCATCCGGAGGAAGATAAGTGTGGATTTTGGCAATGGCCGCTTTTATATAATCAGCCATTTCTTCTTTTTTATTGGCCACAACCTTACCTCTTAATCCGCCGGGTGTTTTGGAAGCGGTACTCCCTCCGGTTTCAACCTTGGTCAGTTTCCCGTCTACACTATAATAACACTGGTTTTGTTTAACAGATTTCTGTTCCCCTTTCAGAAACGTCGTGGTCGTTTCAATCCATTCATATTGTTGTATGCTTTTTTTACTGTCTGCAAGATTTTTCTTGATCATACCAATCAGTTCCTTGATATCTGTTTGTGCCATTGCAGCGGAGGAGCAGGTTAGTACTGCCATGATGATGACCGTAAATTTGCTTTTCATAAATTATTATTGACTATTTGATTAAAAATTAAATCAGGGCGTAAAACCGGACCGAATGTGTCCATGTTATATAAAAAGCGGTTTTCTCCGCTTCCTTTGTCATAATTAAATTATAAACCAGTCCTTGTTTCACTCCCAGTGTGATAAACAGATTCGTTAAATATATGCGGAGACCGGAAAACGAAAGTTGAGAATGATCATTGCAAAACGTGATTTTAGTCATATCTGCAATCGCATAACGTCGGACCGGATATTCCAGAGCCCTGTAATTATTAAGAATGAATAATCACGACATATCATTTATATCTCTGACCCAACTGGCATCGTGACAATTACCTTGTTGTCAACTTCAGAAGTAACATGTACAAGCTTGACCTGGCTACAAAGGCTTTAACTGAAATTAATACCAGGTCAATTTATCAACTCATGGATGACCATGGGATTTCACCAGATGGCAAATGACTGGCCCGTCATAATCATGTTGTTGCTCCCCTGCTTACTGATTAAAATCATATCGCATCTGTATTCTAATCATTCTTATTAGGCAGGATTAGCTTTCCCTTTGGCCGAAACTAAAGCCATGAAAATAAATGTTAACACCTTTTTTGTTTTTTCGTTACTGATAATGGCGACCCTGCTCAATGTATTTGTAGCCAATGCCCAACAAACAACCGGCACGCCTGGAAGTCCAAATGCAACCACTACGATCAGTGGAAAGCAGATACCTGCACCAGATCCGCCTTTCGGAGGTGAAATCAAGGACGGCGCATTACAATCAAAAGCCTGGTGGGCTCCCAGGATTGTACCCAAAAAAGGTGCACCCAATATATTGCTGATCCTCGTGGACGATGCCGGTTATGGAGTAGCAGGTACATTCGGTGGCGTGATCCCGACACCTACGCTCGACAGGATCGCACGTTCCGGTCTCCGCTATACTCAGTTTCACTCTACCGCGCTCTGCTCTCCAACAAGGGCTGCGTCTGATTACCGGACGCAATCATCATTCCGCTGGTTTCGGTGTTGTCTCTGAGCAGTCCACAGGATTCCCGGGATACAATAGTGTAATTCCAAAAGATAAATCCACGATCGGACGTATTCTGAAAGAAAATGGATATGCAACTTCATGGTTCGGAAAAGATCACAATGTACCTGCCTTCGATGCCAGCCAGGCAGGACCTTTTGATGAATGGCCCGTCGGGATGGGTTTCGAATATTTTTATGGTTTCATAGGGGGCGATGCCAATCAGTGGGAACCCAATTTATTCCGGAATACCACTCAGATTTATCCCTTCCAGGGTCATCCCGGATGGAATCTGGGAACGGCTATGGCTGATGATGCCATCGACTACCTGAACAGAATGAATCAGATCGCACCAGATAAACCCTTCTTCTGTTATTATGCACCGGGTGCCACACATGCTCCGCACCAACCCACCCAGGAATGGATCGACAAGATTCATAACATGCATCTTTTCGACAATGGCTGGAATGCATTAAGTGATTCAATATTTGCCAACCAGAAAAGACTGGGAGTAATACCGCAGAACACCAAACTTACTCCATGGCCTTCTGACATGCTGAAAGAATGGAACAAATGCACGCCGGATGAAAAGAAACTTTTCATCAAACAGGTTGAAGTGTATGCCGCTTATGTAGCATACAACGATTACGAAATCGGGCGCGTTGTGCAATCCATTCAGGACATGGGCAAGCTTGACAACACCATTATCATTTATATCACCGGCGATAACGGTACCAGTGCCGAAGGCGGATTATTCGGAACACCGAATGAAGTGGCTTTCTTTAATGGTGTCGCGATTCCGGTGGAGGCACAACTGGCCAAATACTATGATGTCTGGGGTACTGAAAAAACTTATAATCATATGTCCGCCCACTGGGCCTGGGCTTTCGACACACCATTTTCCTGGTTCAAGCAGATCGCTTCGCACCTTGGCGGTGTACGGCAGGGCATGGTCATTTCCTGGCCGGGTCATATTTCAGATACTGGTGCGATCCGCGATCAGTTTTCGCACGTCATTGATATTGTTCCCACCCTCCTTGATGTGACAGGCGTGGCAGCACCGGAATATGTAGACGGTATAAAACAGGCGCCCATCGAAGGTACCAGTCTTGCCTACACTTTCGACGCAACGAATGCGCATGAACCCACCCATCACAAAACACAGTATTTTGAAATGATGGGTGATCATTCCATTTACCACGAGGGATGGCTGGCCAGCACCAAAGTGATCCGCGCACCATGGGATGCATTTGGGGCAGCGAATCCCGATCCGCTCAACAATGTGACCTGGGAATTGTACGATCTGAATACCGATTATTCACAAACCAATGACCTGGCCGCCAAATATCCCGGCAAAGTGAAACAGATGAAGGATCTTTTCCTGTCGGAAGCTAAAAAATATGAAGTGCTTCCCCTGGATGCTTCCGTAGCAGCGAGGATTGTAGCACCCCGTCCGAATATCACGGCCGGACGTACGGAATTTGTTTATACCCATCCGATGACCGGTCTGCCACAGGGAGATGCACCCTTCCTGCTCAACACTTCTTTCAACATAAAAGCAGATATTGATGTACCAGAGGGGGGTGTTGAAGGCATGATTGCAACGTCAGGTGGCCGTTTTGCCGGCTGGGGATTCTATCTGCTGAAAGGAAAACCCGTATGGGTCTGGAACCTTGTCGACCTGGAAAGGGTTAAGTGGACAGGAACGGATGCATTGACTCCAGGAAAACATGTTGTTGAATACGATTTTAAATACGATGGTATGGGCCCGGGAACACTGGCCTTTAACAACTTTTCCGGTGTCGGACGCCCGGGCACAGGAACACTGAAAGTTGATGGCAAGGTGATCGAAACCAAGACGATGCCCAAGACACTTCCTATGATCCTGCAGTGGGATGAAAGTTTCGATATTGGTTCCGACACGCTTACGCCGGTAGATGACGAATATTCTCCACCTTTCACCTTTACGGGAAAATTGAATAAAGTCACGATTACTATAGACCGTCCGAAACTTTCGCCGGATGATATAAAAAAACTGCAGGAGGCTATGAATGCAAACCACGCCAGCGAATAGTTAATTTTTTTGTAGCAACCTCATTCAGCCAGGGCCCCCTTTAGGGGCTCCTTTTTGCCGCAATATGTATACTAACGTCAGGTTATATCCGAAAATAAAATATTTACTTTACGCATTCTAAATAACAAATTCATTCTCATTTTGAAAATTTTAGTAACCCGTCGTAATGGCTGATTGAAACTCGTCCGGCTCCTGGTTGAATTCAGAATGCACCACAAAGCAATGGCGAATTAGCTCCATAGGAAAATTTGAAATTTGTTTAAAATAAAAAGAAATCATTATGGAAATCAAAAGAATTGGATCACAGCCTTCCGGGAAAGGACCCGCCGACTGGTTTACAGGTACTGTGCGTGTAGACCCTTTATTCCAGACGAGCGCCCCGGCACGCGTTGCCGGTGCCAGCGTGACATTTGAACCAGGCGCCAGAACAGCCTGGCATACTCATCCGCTTGGTCAGACACTTATTGTCACTGCCGGATGCGGATGGGCACAACGCGAAGGTGGTATGATCGAAGAAATTCATCCGGGTGATATTATTTGGTTCCCACCAGGTGAAAAGCATTGGCATGGAGCGACTCCTACTACAGCAATGACGCATATCGCTATCCAGGAACAACTCGACGGTAAAATGGTCGAATGGATGGAAAAAGTTACCGATAATCTATATCATAAGTAACAGGTTGAATAGTTTTTGTTCACCAGAAATAATATGGTAATTTACAAATCCATTTTTACTCCCTTCCTTAGAAAACCAAATACTCAAAATACCCTCTGAAATTTTATTTACTCATTCAAAACAAAAAACAATGAAACTGATATCGGTTTTACCAGCCTTATCAATTGCTGCATTATTATTATCATGCAATAGCGGGCCTGCAAAGGAAGAAACAAAATCGGCCGACACTACTGCGGCCGTTGCCGCCCCTGCAGCTGAAGTAAAGCCTGTATTTAATCCATTCAAAGTCGTTATTCTCCAGCAAAACGTGAAAAATTTTGCGAAATCAGAGGCCGAATATTTTAATCGCGATTCATTGCGTAATACCTATGGAATTTCGCATTATGTGATTGGCAGGGATGTAAAGGATTCCAATAAAGTGTTTGTTGTCGACAAGATTGAAGATGTAGAAAAAGCAAAATCCTTTTATGCGCTTCCCGGCGCTAAAGAGGCAATGAAGAAGGCGGGTGTCAGCGCTCCCCCTGCATTTACCTATGCTGAATTCGTACGCGTCAATGATTCTCCTTTACAATTCACCGATGGCCTGGCGATCTCCCATCATGTAAAAAATTATGATGCCTGGTTAAAAGCTTACGATTCGGATGAAGCCACAAGAAAATCCAACGGATTGATAGAACGCGGAATTGCCCGCAATCTCTATGACTCCAATACCGTATCTGTTTTATTTGAAGTGAGTGACATGGCAAAAGCGAAAGCCAGAATGGCTTCACCCGATTTGAAAAAGACTATGACAGATGCCGGAGTGGACAGTCCGCCTACTGTCCGCTGGTTCAAGCTGATAAAATAATCATACCCCGTACATTTTAACCTATGCAACTGAATGATTATTTAACGGACACTTTTCTTTACAATGATCAGACCAACAAAAAATTGCTGGGCAAGATCAGGCTTCTCAACGACAATGCCGAAGCCATAAAATTATTCAGTCACCTGATCAATTGCCAGTATAAATGGATGGCGAGAGTTCTGCAGGATCCTAATGCAGGTAAAATGAGCTGGTGGGAACCGGTTTATGATTTCGACAATCTGGAAGCTGAATGGACAAAAAGTTTAAACCCCTGGCTTACTTATATTGACTCAAAAACAGAAAAAGAATTATCAAAAGAGGTTACGTTCACAGGTTTTGACGGCGTTATGTGGGCCGCCACGCCAAAAGATATTGCTTTGCAATTAAATTATCATTCCATTCATCACAGGGCTCAGATGCAAACCATCCTGCGCAAACAGGGAATCGAACCCGACTTCGTTGATTATATTGGCACCAGGTACAGGAAATTAAGTTAAGCAAAGTCTGCCCTGCGCAAGACTGCGAAGTCATTTTGTAACTTTCAATTAAAGATCTCTATATGATCTGGCATATTCTGAATGGGGGCTCACTCGCAGAAAGTTTTCCATCGACAAATCTTGACGGAGAAATAATCATCGACCACGAAGCCCTTATTGATGGCGATCTGCAGGGAAATGATCTGGCGGAATTCTGGAAAACAAGGGCAGCTTATATTGGAATTCCCGCTGCAGAATATTACGATAAAGTAGTAACGGAATTTGATAAGATTTTAAATGCTCCCGACAACACCGAGTTTAATCTTTGGTTTGAATATGATTTGTTTTGTCAGGCCAATATGTGGTTTGTACTTTCCCTGATAGCCGACCTGCCCATAAAAAAGAAGGTGTATGCTGTATATTCTTCCTTTCTGTCCAGGAATGATAAGAACTTTTGGAATGGATTTGGACGAGCCACGACTGATCAGTTGAAACAAGCGTTTAATGACCGGATATTATTTACTGAAAATGATATTCAACTGGGCAAACAACTTTGGAAAGCATATAAAAATGCGAGTCTTGCAGAATTAAAAACTCTTTCAGAAAATCAGTCATCCAGATTTCCTTATTTACAGGAAGTCGTTGAAGCACATATTGATCGCTTTCCGAATAAAGGAGAAAAGGGAAGGCCTGAAAAAGTTCTAGAAGAAATAATACATACTCACCCTGCTGATTTTCATACGGTGTTCAGAGAATTCTGGAAAAGGGAAAGTATTTATGGGTTTGGTGATACCCAGCTTAAACATCTCTATGATAAAGTGCTGGCTTCGTCAGAATAAAAACATACTTTAATTTTTACCCATGAACACATAATATTATTTGGCGTTCTGGGCTGAAATCAAAAAATCCAGCGCGGCCCATTCAGGTAGCTTCACTGATTTGATATTTACATCCAATACCAGTATTTTCTTGTCTCTCGAATTATATACCGGCCATTCAGGAAGTCCGCTGCCATTGGGATTTCCTTTGCTGGCAAAGTTTGCCCAATATGACGAAATCATTTTTGCAAGTAAGTGATCGACTGCTTCCCAGGGCCTGTTTACAAATTTTAAATTGTCATAAGCATATGGGACTTCACCCGTGTGAAATGCACCATATTTTGCATACTGACCATATCCGGGTACTTTACGGGCAAAACGATAAACGAACACTTTCGAACCCTGATCACTTTGAAGGTTTGCCCAGGTATAGTTTTGAGTGCCCATTATAACATCGCTGGAGAGTTTATATTGAGAGAGTGCTGCAATCGAATCATTATCTGCAGGGTAAAATTTTAAAGCACTTCCGGCCCTTGCGCCATATTTTTCATTAATGTCCTTTTTATAAAGTTCCGCTGATTTTACAGAACCAAATAAAAGTCCTTCATTCTCATTCCAGCCGGTAAGCAACGGAACTTTGTTTTCCTTACCCTGAGCATAAATATCCGAGACGCTTGCCGGTAAAACATATCCGTCAACAATAGGCCTTGAAGTTGTTTTTGCCTTTTTCAATAAATCATCGGCAGGAATATTTCTCAACTCTGCAAGAGAAGACGCATTCAAAGATTTTGCAACTGCGATCCCCGCCTGTTCAGCCATTTGCAGCGTTGTAGTTGTACTTGAGAAACTTGCTCCGCTTTCCCCGATTGCCTTTTGAAATAACCCCTTCCCAAGCGGTGATGCTACCAAATCGTTAACCGAAAATGATCCGGCTGATTGTCCTGCGATGGTCACGTTCCCCGCATCACCACCGAATGCAGCAATATTTTTTTGTACCCATTGAAGCGCAGCTATCTGGTCCATCAACCCATAATTACCAGACGCATTTCTTCCGGATTCTTTTGTTAATTCAGGATAAGAGAAAAAACCAAATATGCCCACGCGATAATTAATGCTTACAAATACAATTCCTTTTTTCGCCATGGCTTCCCCATCATAAATGGGTACGCCCGCACCGCCACTGCCAAATCCGCCACCATAAATCCATACGATTACAGGCCGCTTTTCATTAGAGGATTTTGCTCCCGACCAGACATTCAGGTACAGGCAATCTTCACTGATCGGCGTCTTTGGAATCAAAAATTCTTCAGACCACATACTGAATGGAACGGGAGTACCCTGCATCGGGCTTGGGCCAAAAGCATTACACTTTCTTATTCCACTCCAGGGTAGAACTGGTTGCGGCGCCTTCCATCGGAGGTTACCAACGGGAGGGGCAGCAAAAGGTATTCCTCTGAAAATATGGATATCACCATTACTGTTGGTTGTTCCCGAAACAGATCCTGCATTGGTATTAACGATATCCAGACTATTCTTTTGAATATTGAAAGAAGAAAATCCGGTTCCTGCTAAAAGGATAATACAAATCAGTCGGATGGACATAGCTGTTTATTTAGAAATTTAAATTACATGATTTAAATCAAATCAGGGATAGAATGACTGTTATATAGATTGCGCTAACTTTATGAAGTGTTGATGATATTTACCCGCAAACAACCACTTCATGCATTCTTCGAATAAGTCTGCCCATAGTGGCACGAAAGAAACTGCCCGCATGGAGGCATTCAGTGATGGCGTTTTTGCCATTGCAATCACCATCCTGGTCTTGGAGCTGATCTCGCTGTTGCACCCGCAAAACGGCGAGAGTCTGATTGGATTCTGTCTCCAACACTGGCAACCCTTTCTTGCTTTTTTAATTGGATTCCTGACGATTCTCGTATGCTGGATTAATCATAATCACGTATTTAGTTATATAAAAAAACCGACAGCAACCTTCCCTGGTTAAATGGCTTCGTGTTATTAATAATAACGTTTACACCTTTCCCAACTGCGATTCTTGCTGAATATCTGGGAACGGAAGGCCGTATTGCATTGGCCGTCTTTGGATTTAATTATTTGATGATTGCCATTGCATCTTATTGGCTCTGCGCATATCCCTACAGGAAGTTACTAATTGACGAAGACGACAGGGAATTTTTTCGTTGTGTCAAACTAACTTATAGCTATAGTATCATTTATACGTTATTCGCATTTTTAGTTTGCTTCATTTCGATTCCTGCGGCGATCGTTCTCTATATGCTGTTGTTCTATGTATTTGCATTTCCAAAGGAATTCGCAACAAGACTTTTAAATAGAAAACATCGAAGAAAAATAAAATCTTCCAAATAAAAAGCAGCTTATCAGGAAAGTGGTTCTGGCTTCGGTGGATCGGATGGTCTTGACTTATCGCTGGGCAAGGGAATAAATTCTTTATTGTCTGTTGGAGGCAATATGATGCGGCCCTGCTTCCAGTCTTCTTTGGCCTGCTCAATGCGTTCTTTGCGGGAAGAAACAAAATTCCACCATATAAAGCGCTCGCCCAATGGCTCACCACCCAACAGCATGAGGGTTGTATTTTCTTTTGCCAGGATAAGCGGATCAACACCTTTACTGAATACCAGCATTTGTCCTTCGTGATAAATATTTCCCGATACTTCCACAGTTCCTTTGGCAATATAAAATCCACGCTCTTCATGTTCTTTCGGGAGACCAAAACTTGCTCCCTGTTTTAACATCACATGCAGATAAAACAGCGGTGAATTTGTTTTCACATCATTCATCAGTCCGTAGGCATCGCCTGCAATAAGCCGCATCCAGACACCTGTATCGGTAAATACCGGAAGCTTATCCGGTGTGTAATTATTAAATGACGGAGCCGATTCTTCATCTTTTTCCGGGAGTGCCACCCAGGTCTGTATCATTTCAAGATTCCCTCCCTTCAAAGCAGAAGGGTCTTCGAATCTTTCAGAATGGGCGATCCCCCTACCAGCCGTCATCCAGTTTACTTCACCCGGACGAATAATCTGCTCCACACCCAGGCTGTCGCGGTGAGTGACCTGTCCGCCGAAAAGATAACTAACGGTTGAAAGACCAATATGCGGATGGGGCAATACATCGAGTGATGAAGGTTTCGCAGGCAGATCTGTAATGGGACCCGCATGATCCATGAAAATAAACGGGCCAACCATTCTGCGCAGTCTGAAAGGGAGAATGCGTTTCACTTTCATCGATTCACTGATCGCAGCATTGCGGGCATCGATGACAAGTTCGATCATACACTCCGATTTTTCATTTACTTCCTCGTTCTCTCCAGGTTTTAAGATCTAAGACTTCATCATTCTTGGTATCCAAATATTTTATTGCCATTGTTTTTGGGTACACATAGAAGTTGAAATGTGTGTAATAGGTATCCCCATTGTCTTCCATAACCTTTACCCAATAATAAGGTTCCTTATTGGCGGGTTTCCCCCAGATACCATACTGCAAATGTCGCTTGCCTTTAGACTGATCTAATACATATTTAGCTCTGTCCCTGACTTCTTTGAGCTTAATGATTGTATCTATAATCTTATTCTCCTGTTTTGAGTAAGTAATGGTTTTAGACGTCTGTCCAAAAATCGATGGAGCTGAGATTAATTGAATTATCAAAATTAAGAAACTGATTCTCATATATTTCGAAACATGTATAAGGCACATATAAAATATCTAAGCCTTATTTACAATATTTTTCTCTCATGCCAAAGGCCATTTTACTTCCCATTAAATTGGCTATATACCAATCATCACAAGCGCCTGCTGAGTCTTTCAACTCAAACTTCGCATTACCCCTGTTAAAATATGCTCTTGAATAATGCTGATCCATTTGAATCACCATATCATAACAATCAATAGCTTTTCTATATTCATCAAGTTCAAAGTAACTAATACCTTTATGAAAATAAGCGAGCCAATATTTTGAATTCAATTTTATAGCTTTATTACAGTCATCGATTGCTCCATAATAATCTTTTAAATACCATTTAACTAAGGCTCGGTTTGAAAGATTAACGTAATTTGCTTCATTAATTTTTATTGCAGTATTATAATCCAGTAATGAATTTTTATAAATATCCAACTGCAGATAAGCAAAGGCCCTTTTTGAAACGGCTTCTTCATTTAATGGTGATAATTCGACAACCATCGTATATTTTTCTATAGCTTCCTTTATTTCATTTTTCAAAACCAAACTATCACCCTGCTTAATAATCGCATCATCGTCATAGGCCCCAAGAATTACAGTATTTTTTTGAAAATGAACGGTATCAAAATGCTGGCAGATTGCTTGTTTTGCAAAAAGCAACAGCAAGGTGCATATAATGATGATTCGCATGAAGTAGGTTGGTATCTTGAAATCTCAAATTAAATAAAAAGGGAAAGTAGTTGTTGAAAAATAATGTTGAATCTCTATTGTGTTCATAATTAATGAACGATTGTAACGAAAACGTTCATTCCTCACGCATACAGCTATTAGCAAATTATTGATTACAAAGGATTTAAATCTCTGGCATTTTCTGTGTGTTATTGTTTAGTCCTGGAAACTTTAAGCTCTATTCATAACTAACAACTTACAACTAATCACTAAAATTCAATGCTTAAAAATTATTTTAAAGTTGCCTGGCGAAGCCTCAAAAAGACCAGGTTATACAGCTTCGTCAATATCATCGGACTCACCATCGGTATTACAAGTTGCATTCTGATCAGCCTGTACATCGAAAGTGAACTGAGTTATGACAGGTTTCATAAAAATGCCGACAGGATTGTCCGCGTTACCATGGAATACAGTTATGGAGGTACAATAGGAAAACTCGCTCAAACCGGCACCAAGGTAGGACCACAATTGAAACGAACTTTTCCCTCGGTTACAGCTTTTGCACGCACATTTAAACATCCCAGGGTGATCGCTTACCGGGACAAAGTATTTAATGAAAAAAATTTTTTGTACGCCGATTCTTCTTTCTTCAACATCTTTTCTTTCAAATTAATTAATGGGAACCCCGCTACTGCTCTGAGTGCATCACATCAACTGGTGATTACAGAGAGTATGGCTAAGAAATATTTCGGTAATGACGATCCTATTGGTAAAACGTTGCTGATTTCCAATAGCGATAATTTTTTAGTGACCGGTGTTGCTCAGGATGCTCCCGGAAACTCTCAAATTCATTTCGATTTTATTGCATCGTTCACCAGCCTCGACGAATCTAAAACGGAAGAGTGGTGGACAGCCAATGATATCACCTATCTTCTATTAAATCGTGCAAATCAGATACCACAGCTGGAGGAACAGGTTTCATCTTATATGAAGACCACACTGGTGCGCAAAGAGGCCAATGTAGAAGGTAATGACTATCTCACCTATCACCTGGAGCCATTGAAAAAAGTACATCTTTATTCTTCACTCGATGGTTTCGAGCCAAACGGAAATATTACATATATCTATATTCTGGCAGCTATTGCATTACTGATACTCTTCATAGCCTGTGTCAATTATACCAACCTTGCAACGGTGCAGTCTGCAGGCAGGAGCGGTGAAATCGGCATCCGCAAAGTATTAGGCGCCGGTCCAATGGAGCTATTCCTGCAGCATTTGGGTGAATCGGCATTGCTCACTTTCATTGCTTTGCTTTTATCCTTATTGACCAGTATTAAACTCTTACCATTATTCAATCAACTCACTGAGAAATCATTGACGGCATCTGTTCTGTTTTATCCATTGTCCTTATTGTCATTATTTACGCTGGGCATGGCCGTTAGTTTACTGGCTGGTTTCTACCCAGCTTTGGTGTTGTCCAATGCGAAATTATCCGGCATATTAAAATCCGGATTCAGCCTTTCTTCTTCGGGTGGCGGATTGAGAAAATCACTAATCGTTATGCAATTCGTGATTTCCATATTTCTTATCATTTCTACCATCATTATCCTGCAACAGCTGTCTTTTATTCAACATAAAAAATTAGGTTTCGATAAAGATCATATTGTCGTATTACCCGTGGACTACCAGATGCATCACTACTATGATGAAATAAAAAAGGCTATCAGTCTTAACCCGCATATAATTGCAGTCGCAGGAGCCAACCAAAACCCCACTTCTGTTCAATGGGGAGACGGCATCCACGTCGACAAGGGTACTGAACAAAAAAATTTACCAATCAACTGTATTCCTGCTGACCAGGATTTTGTAAAAACCCTGGGTATGCAGATCATCGCAGGAACGGATTTCAGCGCGGCGGACATGCACCCGATGGATACAACAGATAACTATAAGCACTACCGGTACACCTTTATATTAAATGAATCGGCAGCAAAGGCGATAGGATGGACACCACAGCAGGCCATAGGCAGAATAATTGAAAAAGGTTCTCCTGGAACCGTTAAAGCTGTCGTTAAGGATTTTCATTTTTCTTCATTGCATCAACCCATCGGGCCGCTAATGATATTTCTTGATACCCAATATACCAGTCAGTTATTTGTAAAAATTTCTGGGAAAGATGTTGCCGGCACTTTGAATTATTTAGAAAAAGTTTGGAAAGAACGGGTAACCCATCGTCCGTTTGAATATCATTTTCTGGATGATGATTACAATGCGCTATATAAGGTGGAAAACCGCACCAGCCAGTTATTCAGTTTTTTTTCAACCACAGCGATTCTGTTGGCCTGCCTGGGTTTGTTTGCTTTAACAGCCTTCACTACCGTTCAGCGTACCAAAGAAATCGGCGTAAGAAAAGTGCTGGGAGCATCCATATTAAGTGTTGTAGGTCTATTGTCTGTTGATTTTCTGAAATTAGTTGTCATTGCTCCCATCATCGCATTTCCTTTAGCCTGGTGGGCAATGCATAGCTGGTTGCAGGATTTTGCATATAGAATAAATATCAGCTGGCTGGTATTCGTAGCGGCCGGATTGTCAACCATACTCATTGCTTTGATCACAGTATGTTTACAGGCCGTCAAAGCGGCCATGGCAAACCCGGTAAAGAGTCTTAGATCGGAATAGCCATGGATTCCAAATTATTGATTTAATAAATAAAGTCATTCAGAACGAAGGCTGTTCACAGGATTCGCAACTGCTGCTTTTATTGCCTGGTAACTAACTGTAAGAAGTGTAATTGCCATAGCTCCCATTCCTACAACTGCAAAAATCCACCAGGAAATATTGGTCCGGTAGGTATAATTCTGAAGCCAGTTATGCATGAAGTAAAACGAAACAGGTGTGGCGATCAGCAATGAAATGCCAACCAGCAACACGAATTCCGCAGATAATAAATACCAAAGATTAAATACAGAAGCGCCTAATACCTTGCGCAGGCCAATTTCCTTTGTGCGCTGCTCTGCCACAAATGATGCCAATCCAAATATACCCAGACAGGAAATAAAGACAGCAAGTATACCAAATGCCGAAGCGAGATTACCAACACGTTCTTGCTCATTGAATTTCTTGGCATATTCTTCATCAGCGATTTTATAGTCGAATGGAGATGAAGGAGCATATTTTTTGCATACAGCTGCGATGGTGTTAAGTGCATCCCTGAAATCTGCAGTACGATTGACCTTAATATTTATTGTTCCTCCAAGTTCCGGATCAATATAATAAATAGCCTGTTTCACGGGTTCATATGGCGATCCCACAATGATGTTCTTTACAATTCCGACCACAGTATACTTTTTATTCCAGTTTACGATTTCTCCAATGGTGTTTTTAAGCCCCATGTATTTCACGGCCGCTTCATTTAGAATCAAACCAGATGAATCTGTTAGACGATTTCTCGAAAAATCTCTTCCTTGTATTATTTGCCAGTTCACCGTTTTCCCGAATTCAGGCGTTACTCCAACCACCGCAAACATATCATTCATCTCAGTGGTTTTCCCATTCCAGGTGAAACCACTTACTTGCCTGCCCAAACTGGTTATCGGGTTTAGTGATGCACTGACTTCAGTGATAAGACCCGACTGCAGGAGATCATGCCTCACGACATCAAAATGACTATACAAGTCCCCCGTATGTATTCTCATTAAAACTAACCTGTCGCGATCGTATCCAATGGGACGGTTTTTAGTATATTGAATTTGACTGAAGACGACGATCGTACCCACTATCAGAATAACTGAAACCGTGAATTGCAGAACTACCAGCACTTTACGCGGAATGGTAGAAAAGCGGCCTGTTTTAAATGTTCCTTTTAATACTTTAACAGGCTGAAATGATGATAAAAAAATGGCCGGGTAACTTCCGGCAATTAAGCCGGTTAGGATACTAAACCCAACGCCGGATAACCAGAAAAAAGGATTTCCCCATAATATTTTCATTTTCTTATCAGCCACCTGATTGAAGAAAGGAAGGGTAAGCTGAATAAGGAACAAGGCAAGCATAAAAGAAAAAACTGCAACTAACAATGATTCACAAAAGAATTTATAGATCAGCTGACCACGTAAAGATCCAAGTGCCTTTAGAATTCCTACTTCTTTTGCCCGTCGTTCATACCTGGCTGTACTTAAATTCATGAAATTGACGCAGGCAAGCAGCAATACGAAAAAAGCTATAATGGCAAACATCCAGACATATTGAATTCTGCCGCCACTATTCACTCCATTTGTAAAATCTGAATGCAAATACCAGCGGCTCATAGGCTGCAGGAATATTTCCGGTATTAAAGTATTTGCTTCCTCCCTGCTTATATTGCCATGTTTAGCATTTTTTATTTCTTTTGAGATCTTAAGCTTATCCTGGTTATCGGCGATCTCTACAAACAATTGATATCCGTTTTGACCCCAGTCTGTTCTTGCATTTTTAATATCCTCGTCTGATGAAACATACATATCCCATGGGGCAATAAACAGAACATCGCGGAATGAAGTATTATAAGGAAGGTCTTCATAAACGCCGGTAACTTTAGCACTCTGTTTATTGTCGACAGTAATAATTTTACCTACCGGTTCCTCATTACCAAAAAGCGATTCAGACAAAGATTCTGATATTAAAATCGAAGAGGGATCTTTCAAGCCATCAATTGAGCCCTTGATCATGTTAAGGGTTAACATGGAAGGTGCATCCGGCTCCATAAAATTGCCGGACTTCAGGAAATTATTTCCGTTGAAAGAAATGAGGTGAGAATTCGTCCATGAGGATAAAACAATATGTTTAAAATCCTTCCCATATTTAGTGCGGAGCTCAGTAGCCAATGGAATGGCAATCGCTTTTTCAGTATGCACATCTCCGCTGAAATTCTGGTTTTGCATTACCTGTGCTATGCGATTGTAGTTTTGATGATATTTGTTGAAGGACAACTCATCTGCGATCCAGATACCGATAAGCATGGAGACAGCTATCCCGACAGCGAGTCCACCAATATTAATGAAGGAAGAGGCTCTGTTTTTAAACAGATTTCTCCAGGCGATTTTGAAATAGTTTTTAAGCATAGATTCTTTATTTTGGGTTATGAGTTATGGATTATGAGTAGCTTATAATTCATAACCCATAATTCATAATCCATAACCAACAAACTAGCACCAATAAATTTATGTACCTGCTTGCGTATAAGATTAGACCAGGAAACTTAAAAAAAGTTCCAGATCATATCCTCACTTCAAGCGTAGGCTAATGACTTAAATTTATTCAGTTACTATTAAGTCTTGAAAAAGAATAATGGCAGGAATGAAACCTTCGAAAACAATGCCTGAATTTAATGAATTGATTGTCAGATAAGATTTTTGATTCGCCGGACCAGGTTGTCCGTTTTCGATACATTTAGCGTACGAAGATGATGACTTTTGATCCAAGCAAATCAGGATTTAATATTCCTTAATTAAAACCTCAGTTGGGATATTTAATGACCTATTTAGCTTTCTTATCATATCAAGGGATAATTTTCTTTTTCTGCTCATGATTTCGCTTACCCTGCTTTTAAATCCGATCACTTTAACTAAATCAGTTTGATTATAGCCCAGTTGTTCCATTCTGAATTTGATTGCCTCAATAGGATCCGGGAAATCAATTGGATAATGTGCTGATTCATATTTTTCTATTAAAATTCCCAGAATTTCAAGTTCATCCCCCTCAGGTGTACCTGGTTTTGAATCAAAGATTTTTTCAAGCCTTGCCATTGCAAGATTGTAGTCTTTCTTAGTTTTTAGAGGTTTGATTTTCATTATTTAAATTTTATTTGCATCGATCTTATCGTATTGAGCATGGGTACCAACAAATCTTATCCATACCATTCCATAATCATAATTAATCCTTACAATCAACCTGTAATGATTGCCTTTAATATTAAACACAACGCGGTTGTTTTCAAGTACGCTTGCCGAAGGGTATTGTTTTTTAATAATTTTAGGCGTTGTCCATTTTGATTTTTCAGCTTCACGATACCATGATTTCAATTGTTGTTCACAATCTGGGTATACGGACCAAAAATCTCTCAGGCATTTCTTAGCAATAACTCTCAAAACAGTCCGATTATTATGTAAAGGTATATTAAAGTTACCAAAACGGGAACTCCTGAATTAGACGACAAACACTCAAATTTCAGGGAAAACTTAAGTCATTGAATATCCGAGAATATTAATTTATAAAATTGTTATAAAAACCCTTTCTATAAGAGTGATTTAACCCCACATTTAGAGTTGCTGAACAGAATCTTTCCTATCTTATCCCCGCTTGACCTTCCCCTACCATATAACCATCGGACATAGCAGCATATTGCTGCACAGCATATTCGAGTTGCTGGCATATTTTGCAGGATTTCGATATTTTCTTTTCCTTAAGAACAGAAGAGGCGATCCGATCTCCACTGATAACAGGTCATGGATATTCATCGGTGCTATTTTCGGTTCCTTGATAGGCAGCCGCCTGTTGGGAGGCTTTGAAAATCCACCTGAACTCCTGAAATCGGGTAACCTGCTGATGGAGTTTTACCAGAACAAAACTATTTTAGGTGGATTGCTTGGCGGTCTCTTGGGAGTAGAGCTTACCAAGAAAATCATTGGAGAGAAAAATTCTTCAGGTGACCTTTTTGTATATCCCTTATTACTCGCCATGATTATCGGGCGGATCGGTTGTTTCAGCATGGGTATATATGAAGAGACGTATGGAATTCCTACTACCCTTCCCTGGGGCATGTATCTCGGTGATAATTACCTGAGACATCCTGTGGCCCTTTATGAAATAATTTTTCTTGCAGGCCTTTGGGTATGCCTGGTGTTGATTGAAAAAAACAGGAAACTGGAAAGTGGCATGCTGTTTAAAATCTTCATAATCTCCTACCTGGTGTTCCGGTTCCTGCTGGATTTTATAAAACCGCATTTTAACTGGCCGTCCGGACTTTCGAGTATACAAATAGCCTGCCTGATCGGTCTCATGTATTATCTTTATATACTGCTCATCCGCGAAAAATTTTCTCCTCAAATAAATAACTGATGCCAGAAAGACCCTATATCTATTATGATTTTACGCAGAGTCTTTGTCCGGAATGTCTGCGCCGTGTAGATGCCAAGATAATTTTTGAAGAAGGCAAAGTATTTATGCTGAAGAGTTGTCCGCATCACGGATTTTCCAAAGTGGTGATTGCAACCGATATTCCTTATTACAAAGAAATCCGTAATTACAATAAGCCTTCAGAAATGCCACTGAAGTTCAACACGCAATCGCTCTATGGTTGTCCTTATGATTGCGGTCTATGCCCTGATCATGAACAGCATGGTTGTCTCACGATTGTGGAGATCACCGATCGATGTAATCTGAGTTGTCCAACCTGTTACGCCATGAGCTCTCCGCATTATGGAAGGCACAGGACAGTAGAAGAAGTGGAAAGAATGCTCGACATCATCGTAGCCAATGAAGGAAATCCTGATGTGGTACAGATCAGCGGCGGGGAACCCACCATCCATCCTGACTTTTTTACCATATTGGATATCGCAAAGAAAAAACCCATCCGTCACCTGATGGTCAACACCAATGGCATCCGCATCGCGCAGGATGCTGGTTTCGCAGAACGACTGGCCACTTATGCACCTGATTTTGAAATCTACCTGCAGTTTGATTCTTTCAAACCGGAGACGTTGATAAGTCTGCGTGGTAAGGACCTGACGGACATTCGCATGAAGGCCCTCGAAAAATTAAATGCGCTCAATCTCTCCACTACGTTGGTCGTCACCCTTCAGCAGGGTCTTAACGACGATGAGATCGGAAAGATCATTGAGTTTGGCTTGAAACAGCTATGCGTGCGTGGAGTTACTTTCCAGCCTGTACAGGTTGCGGGTCGTAATGAACATTTTGATCCTGCGACCGACCGAATCACACTGACGGATGTCAGGACAAAGATATTGGAGCAGACGAAAATCTTTCAGCCCAATGATATCATTCCCGTTCCCTGCAATCCCGATGCACTGGCAATGGCTTATGCATTAAAGCTTGCCGGAGAAGTTTTTCCTCTAACGCGTTACATCGATCCGGCTCACCTGCTGAACAACAGTCGCAATACCATCGTGTATGAACAGGACACAGAACTTCATCAGCATCTCATTAAGATATTCAGCACCGGCATATCTGTAGACCGCGTAGAAGAAAATATGGGGCAATTATTATGTTGCCTTCCCCAAGTATCTGCACCCGGACTGAATTACGACAATCTGTTTCGAATCATCATCATGCGATTTATTGATGCATATGATTTTGATGTACGGGCGATCAAAAAGAGTTGTGTTCATATCGTGCATAAGGATGGCCGTTTGATTCCATTTGAAACGATGAATCTTTTCTATCGCGATGAAAAAGAAATCTATTTGAAACAATTGCAGGCAGAAAGGGCAATATCTAAAATGGCTGTGATATGAAGTTGCATAAAAACATGCTGATCGTTAATGGGTTCTTATTGCTCGCACTTGGAATATGCGGAGGTATTGTTGGCGGCTCACTTGGTATCGGGACGGCTCTTTGTCTCATATCGCTATTGAACCTTCCGTTTCTTCTCATTTTTCTGTACCTGAAAAACCGGGTCGCAGTTAAAACTTCTCTGTTGGTTATTGGTGTCTTTCTGCTGGTTGGATTTTCTATTTGTTCTATGTCGAGCTTTGGGTTTCGTTGATCAATTTAATGGAGGCAAATGAGATATTTGGTTTTTATATTACTGGCAGCCGAGCCACTGATTTCTACAATGGCACAATCACCACAGGGCCCCCGTTAAAAATGATTCAAAAAATTATTCATCTCATCATTAAATATTTCCGGCGATTCCATATTACTCATATGACCAGCCCCGGGTATTTCAATTAAAGAAGAACCTGCTATCTGGCTGTTCAATAAAACTGCGAGAGCCTTAAAATCCGGAATCTCGAGCTGACCAACCAATATAAGAGCCGGCACGGCTAGTTTGTGTAATTGTTCGGTTGCCGGAGGAGTGAGATTTATTATGGGGTTCTTGTTAATCCAGTGCCATCCCGAATAGGACATCACCATTTCTGTCAGCTTCTGCTTTACCTCTTCATTTCTACCTGCGGGTCCGAATATCGGATGATCAAGCCACATCCTGTTCGCGACAGGTATCCCGAGTTCCTTCCCTGCAGTATATATATAAGTTAGATTGAAGTCCTTAAATGGAAATCCGTCAATGGCACCATCAGCAAAAATGATTGCCCTGGTTTTTTTGGGATATACCAGTGCAAAATTGGCGACAACTCTTGCACCCATGGAAAGTCCGGCCAGGATGATTGGTTCACTAATACCCAAAAAACTCAAAAGCATATTCAGATCTTCATGATTTGAATAGGGCTGATCTCCAGTTACAGATGAATTTCCAAATCCGCGCACATCAAATGCAATGCAGGTATATTTTTTGGAGAAATAGTTAATCTGTCTTTCCCACATCCGAAGATCCAGACAAAACCCATGTATAAAAATGATAGGAGGACCGCTGCCTTCTTTCAGAAAAAAAAGTCTTCCCTCATGTACAGGACAGTAATTCCCCTTGATACCCGAATACGGCAAATCAGTTTTTAATTCAATTTACTAAATATCATTAGTTCCTGGCAAAGCTTAAAAAAGTAATTCTTTACTATCTGCCGGAGAATGTTATTTTCCTGAGGCATGGAAGAAGACATAGGTCAATTTACCAGTTAACAGAACAAGCTATCGGTTTTAGAAATATTTTCAGGGAAAATATAAATGATAATATATTTTCCACTACATTTGCGTGGAAAATTAAATTGTATCTATATTTTCCAATGGCATGAGGGAGGATATCATTAAAATATCTTTGGCCGGCTTTCTCAGGCATGGCATAAGAAAGATGACCGTTCAAAACCTGGTATCACCACTCGGGATATCCACCAAGACCGTATATAAATACTTTAAAAATAAAGAAGATCTCCTGAAGGAATGCCTGGCCCTGCATTACTCAACACAGATCAGGGAATTGCTGGAATCGATAGAAAAATGTCCCAATGCTGTTCAGGCCATGGCCACTATCTGGAACCAGACGATTGCCGCCGATTTTGGAGTAGCTAAATCTTTCTACCACGATCTCAATTATTATTATCCTTCCCTGCAGGATGGAATTCTCAAAAAATACGAAAACAAAATTTCAGATACAATTGTAAAACTGATTAATGGTGGTGTAAAGGAAGGTTATTTTATTAAAGGCCTGAATCCCTCCCTGGCGCTAAAAGCCATGACAATCCTTTATAGTTCAATCACAAGAACCGATCAATACAAGAATCTAAGATTATCAGCAGACACGCTCGCTCAACAGACTGTCTTTGTTTATCTCCGGGGCATTTGCACGGAAAAGGGATTAAAGGAACTGAATTCATACAAAAAAAATAACTGATCATTATGCGCGCATTTTTTCTTCTGTTTATCATTTGCATTTCATCTGCTGCAGTTGCCCAGGTTTCGAATACTTTGAACCTGATGCCCATTCCGAAAACCGTGAGCATGCAGGAAGGTAGATTTAATATATCCTCTGGTTTTACAGTCGCTGTAAAAGCCGATCCGACGGATACCGTTTGCTACCTCGCAGTAAACCGTATGTTTCAGACCTTAAACAGAAGAACAGGTCTTTTCTTTCATCAGGAATTCATGGCACCACAGGATAATAGCGACACAGCATCTTTGATCATCAGCGTTAAGCAAAAAACAGGAATGCAAATTGGCATGGATGAATCCTACCGTATACAGGTTAGCAGCAATCGGATCACTCTGGAAGCAGGAACGACCATTGGCGCGCTGAGGGGTATGCAGACGATTATTCAATTACTCAGCAATGATGAATCGGGCTTTTTCATTCCGCTTGTAAACATTGAGGACTCTCCAAGATATGCGTGGCGTGGACTGATGATCGATGTCTGTCGTCATTTTATTCCGATCGATGTTCTAAAGCGCAATCTGGATGCCATGGCTGCGGTAAAGATGAATGTATTGCACCTGCATTTATCAGACGATCAGGGTTTCAGGGTGGAGTCGAAGATATTCCCAAAACTGCAGTCCAAAGGATCTAACGGCGACTACTATACGCAAATACAGATCCGGGATCTTATTGACTATGCAGCGAAACTGGGCATTATGATCGTACCTGAATTTGATATGCCGGGTCATTCCACCAGCTGGTTCGCGGGATATCCGGAGCTCGCTACAAAGCCTGGTCCTTATAAACCGGGTTCTCCGTATAAAATAGACCGAAGCGAACCCATGAGTCCCATGAAGCTGATGCAAACGATTCAGTCCACTCCCTTCCCGACATTTAATCCGATTAAAGAATCTGTTTACAAATTCCTGGACGAATTTATCGGTGAAATGTCTTCCCTGTTTCCTGCCCCTTATTTCATATCGGGGCTGATGAAAATAATGGTGTTGCATGGAAACAGGATTCCGCCATCGTTGCTTTCATGAGGAAGAACAATATCGCCAATACGCACGAGCTACAAGCTTATTTTGTTAGTCGCGTACAAAAGTTAGTATCTAAACATGGGAAAAAGATGATTGGGTGGGACGAACTGTTCTCAAAAAATCTATCTAAAGATGTCCTCGTGCAGGTCTGGCAGCCTATGTCGGCTCCCACTCTGGTCCATCAAATTGTTTCACAGGGAAATCCGGTAATTCTTTCCAAAGGACTTTACCTGGATCAGTTTATGCCCGCATATATTCATTATAATCTGGAATTCCCTACAGAAAAAATCCTCGGCGGAGAGGCAGCGCAATGGACCGAGATTGCCGATGCTGAAAATATCGAAACACGTATCTGGCCGCGCGCAGCGGCCATTGCAGAAAAGTTCTGGTCATCAAACACAGTATCTGATCCAATGGATTTATACAGGAGGTTATTTATCACCAGCGACCATTTATCAGAAGTTGGATTACTTCATATCAGTAACTATGACAGGATGGTACTCAGGTTTTCAGCCGGATACAGTTACGAGAATACAAAAAGACTCATGGATGTTTTAACACCTGTCAAAGGCTATAAAAGATTGTTCGGATTCATTTCGCTTCCTGCATCAGCCTCCTATCAATCCGCACCGCTTATTCGCGCAGCAGATATCGCCTGGGTCGATCCACAGGTGAAATGGGAATTCAGAAAAAATGTGTCTGAATATCTGAAAGCAAAAAGTGTTCCTTCCGAATTGGCCGTTCGGGAGCAACTGAAGGAATGGACATCTTCTTACGATCAGCTGAAACCTTTATTCGAATCTTCTACATTAGCAAAAGAAATCATGCAGCATTCGAAAAATTTATCTGCACTTTCAGCAGCCTGTCTGCAGGCTATGGATTTTCTCAAGGCAGGTACAAAACCTACAGATCAGTGGATGAAAGAGCAGCAGGCGCTTTTAGAATCCGCCAAAGGAGCTTATGGTGAAGTGGAGCTGTCAGTTCTTCCCGAATTGACGGCACTTATTTCGCAACAACTTAATCCTTTGCCGACTAGCTATCCGTTGTTTTGAAAATTATTCTCCAGGCGAATTTTGGTTATGAGTTATGGATTATGGGTTATGAATGTTTAATATTCAAAATCTATCATCCATAACCCACAACTAATAATTCATAATTATTCAGTTTTAAGATTTTTCACCGGATTCGCAACAGCTGCTTTAATAGCCTGGAAGCTGACGGTGAAAAGCGCAATAAAGACAGCCAGCAATCCTGCGCCAATAAAAATCCACCAGCTGATTTGTATGCGATATTTATATCCTTCCAGCCAGTTATGCATCATCCACCAGGCGATCGGAAATGCAATGAGACATGAAATGCAGACGAGTAAGAGAAAATCTTTGGAAAGCAGTCCTGCTATGCCCTGCACACTGGCACCCAGGATCTTTCGGATGCCAATTTCCTTGCTTCTTTTTTCAGCGGTATAAGCGGCAAGACCGAACAACCCGAGACAGGAAATAAATATGGCGAGGATTGAAAACACTTCTGCCAATTGTCCGATCAGCGTTTCTGTTTTAAAAAATGTCCCAAATTCCTGGTCAACAAAACTGTAGTCGAATGGATAACCCGGATTGTTATTCTTTAAAACCGTTTCTATTTTTGCCAGCGCTGCAGGAAGCTGAGCACCTGTTTTCAAACGGACGGTTAAAATATTGCAATTGGATGTATCCGAAAGCAGCATGAGCGGTGCGGCAGGCGCATACATGTCCCCATAAACAAAGTTCTTTACAACGCCCACCACCGTATACTTTGCTCCATTCCCTGAAATAATACTGCCTACCAATGATTTCTTATTCATGATACCCGCTAGTGTCTCGTTGATGATAACACTGCTACTATCAGTTTTAGAACCGGGATAAAATTCCCTGCCTTCTTTCATATGAAGTCCCATGGTGGACATATATTCCTGGCTCACACCTTCCACAGTAATAAGGATCTGCCGGGAAGGATCTTTTCCTTCCCACGAAAAATCTCCAGTATTACTGTATAATTCCAATATGGGGCTGTTACTCAGGGCAGTATTCTGAACAAATCCTGTTGCCAGTAAATCATTTTTTATTACTGCATAATGATCTTTCATTTTACCCTGCATAAACATGTACACCAGGTTATTCTTATTGTAACCCAGGTCGCGGTCTTTTACATGGGATATCTGCAGATAAATGATGATGGTAGAAATGATCAATATAACTGAGATGGAGAACTGAATGACCACCAGGCTTTTCCTGATCATCCCGGCGCTGCCGCTGCTTTTTATTTTTATTCCTTTGAAAACATAAATCGGGTTAAAGGAGGAAAGATAGAAGGCAGGATAACTTCCTGCGATCAGTCCGCATATCAGGGCGATGGACAGTAAAGATCCAATATGAACTGGATTAAAAATGTTGACTGACAATTGCTTTTCAACTAGAATATTAAATGCGGGCAAAGAAATATATATTATCCCAACAGCCAGCAATAAAGAAATCATGGAAGTAAATATAGATTCACCTATAAACTGACCGATCAGTTTTCGTTTACCTGCTCCCATTACTTTTCTCACACCCACTTCTTTCGCCCGTTGTTCTGACCGTGCCGTAGAAAGGTTCATGAAATTGATGCATGCAATGATGAGAATGATCCATGCAATCACATTGAAAAGATTCACGTATTTTATTCTTCCCGGAACTTCCTTACCATTTTCAAAGCTGTCATACATTCTCCAGCGGTTCATGGGGTAGATGGACATCCGCGCAGATGCTTCGCTTTGTTTCGTCTGAATATAGCCGTACAATTTTTTATTGATGGCAACGACATCTGCATTGGGCGCTGTTTCCACAAAGGTCCTGACTCCATTGCTTCCCCATCCCTGCAACCATTTATTCTGGTCCTCATAAATTTTGAAATTTGCAAGCCATTCAAAATTGAATGAAACATTTTTCGGAAGATCTTTAAATACGCCTGTTATTGCATAATCCTCTTTGTTATCCACCTTCAGCGTTTTACCGATTATGTTTCCACCGCCAAAGAACTTATTGGCCATCGTTTCAGAAATTACCAGCGAATGCAATTGTGTAAATGCAGTTTTCGCATTTCCCTGGGTAAACTGGAGTTGAAACATTGTAAGGAAAGGAGGATCTACATAAAGCCCCTGTTCATAAATGGGTTTATCTTTTAAAGAGAATAACACACTGTTGCCCCAGGTAGTACGGGCAGTATTTTTTATTCCCGGTATTTCTGTTTTGATCCCGGCAGCAAAGGGTCCCGGTGTGGGGTCGAAAGTAAATGTATTACCGTCGTATGTCTGTTGGTCTTTTACTTTATACAGATTATCCCTGTTGCTGAAATAATGATTGAACGTAAGTTCATCCTCCACCCATAAAAAGATCAGCCCCGCACATGCCATGCCGATGGCGAGTCCCCCGATATTTAAAAAACTATATCCCTTGTTTTTCCAGAGATTTCTGAAGGCGGCTTTTAAATAATTTCTAAACATGAGTAGGAGGTTGAGAGATGAATAACGTCCGTATAATAAATATATCAATATTTGCAAAAAGTTATAAAGATCAACGATATACTTATTTGAGCGGTAATTCTTCTAAGATTAACGCGAGTCGTCTGGGGAAACAGCATGGACTGGAATTTATTTGGTGAATATTTACCGGAATAGCCGGATAGCCCGGATCCCCCTACTTCATCTCCCCGCAGGGGCGTGCCAGGACGTACCCGCCATTTTTGATAATTGGTGATGACCTTGCGACTTCCGCGGTCTGATCAAGCGACTCCGCCTTTCCGAGATTGTCGTATCGGAGTGCCATATTCCCTCCGAAGAATGCAAGCATATATTTTTTCATATAGTTGACATTATAATTCAGTAAAAATAGCAATAGCGGGAAATCAATTAATTTTATTCTCCATCCCAATCAGAAAATAAAACCATTTAATCTTTATGTGGAATCTGACTAACACAGGCCGCGTTTTTTATGGTGTATCTATAGCCGGAATAGGGTTTCCGACTATTTATTATAAAAGCTTTCCGTACATGTTATTTCCTCCACAACATTTCCTGATCCCGGGTCCTGTGGCGCTCACTTATATTTGCGGAATCCTGTTTATTCTGGTTGGAGCATGTATTGTTTTCGAAAAAAAAATCAGGACGGTTTCTCTTCTGTTCGGGGCGGTGCTTCTATTGATATTTTGTTTTTGCTTTGTTCCCTATGAGTTTATGGTGAACTCAAATTATAAACATCTGGCGGAATGGGAGAATGCAGAGAAAGAATTACAGTTAGCCGGCGGCGCATTATTAATTGCCGGCTGCTATTCCGAAAGAAATGTAGGTCCCCTTTACAGATTTTTGGGAAAGCTGATACCTTTCGGGGTCATTTTCTTTGCCATACCAATCATCTGTTACGGTATTCTTCATTTTCAATTCGCAAAAAATGTGTCAACCATGGTCCCGTCATGGATAACCCACCCGATGTTCTGGACCTATTTCGCCGGTACAGCATTACTGGGTTCAGGCATTGCAATTATTTTTAAAATCAAAACGGGATTAATCGCCACTCTTCTGGGGACAATGATTTTTATCTGGTTTATCATCATCCACATCCCCGGAGTGATCTACTTCTCCTTCTGCTGATATGGAAGGCGAAGTTACCAGCGCATTTTTAGCACTTGCCTATAGTGGAATTGCGTTGGTTATTGCGGGCGTTGCAAAGAAGAAAGCCTCAAATACATGACCTTTCAATCCGCAGAAAAATAAGCTGTTGGAAAATGTATCTTTATAAAACAATATGAAATGGTCAAGGCGAAAATTTATCAATGGCTTAACCGGAGCAGGTGCAGCAATTACGCTGAGCCCTTTGTTGTGCTTTGCTGAAGATGAAACTGCAGATCAATATGACCCAAGGGTAGATGCGATTGTAGCAAAAACGATTGGAACCGACACGCATAATCATATTGATGTTCCTCTGAGCGAAATTGAATTACCCGGCCCAATCGTTGACCTGGGCGGCGAGATGAAGAAGTCTGGCTTATCTGCTATCTGCATGGTATTCGCCGTAGACTATCAACCGCTGCTCAATCCAGGTGATGCTTATAATCGCTTTACAAACGGATTGAATGCGATGGACAGGATCCTGGAAAACAATAACATGAAACGCTCCCTGAACCTTGCGGATATCCGTTCTGCTCATGATAAAAAAATACCGACCGTCATTCAATCTGTTGAAGGCAGTCATTTTCTCGAAGGTCATTTGGATCGGCTGTCAATAGCGTATGGTCGTGGATTGCGACAACTCGGACTACTTCACGACCACGATGCGTCTGTGCCTCTGGGTGACGTTTACACGAACCCGCCTCAATGGGGTGGCCTGACTTCTTTCGGATCGGACGTTATCAAGGAATGTAATAAGCTTGGTATTCTAATAGACCTCACACATGCCAGCAATACAACTATAGACGCGGCACTAAAAGTATCAAATCAGCCCGTGATCATTTCTCATACCGGTCTGGATACTCAGTTGGGACAGAATGCGTCCATGGCCAACATGATGCGCCCAAGACTTATCAGTAAGCAGCAGGCAAAAATTGTTTCTGATGCCGGTGGTGTCGTTGGCGTATGGACTCACCTGTCTGATACACCATTAGAGTACGCTCAGAATATTAAAGCCATGGCCAACGTTGTCGGAATTGATCATGTATGTATAGGTACAGATACTAAGTTGACTCCCGCTTACAGAGCTCCTGATTCCTCAGGTCCTAAACCAGGAGGCAATCCTCCTCCGCAGGGTGGTGGTAATAATCGCGGCAGAATCGGTGAGCGCACCAATGGAGCGTGGGCTGACCAAAAAGTTGGTTTCTATTACGCTGTTGTTGATGCCATGCTAAAAACCGGTTTCACTGAAGATGAAATCGGAAAAATAGGTGGCGGTAATTTTTGCAGAATATTTGATGCAACCACTAAAGGTCATTAGTATTTAAAACTGTTGAACCGGATGAGGTATCAGGTTTATGTCATAGAGCTTTCAAAACGAGTTTTTACAGAAAACACAAAATTCCGAAATGCCAATCCACAATTTAACGGAGTGCTCGAATGCCTGTATGTGGGCATGACGAGCAAGACTCCGGCTGAGCGGCTCAGGCAACATAAAACCGGATATATAAACAGGAAAGGTCACAAGCTGTCTGCCAATATTGTTCAGAAATACGGCATCTACTTACGTCCAAGCCTATACGAACATATCAATGAAAAGCCGATGACCAGGGATCAGGCGTTGTTAATGGAAGAAAAACTTGCGCTGGATTTACGAAGACAGGGCTATGCAGTGTGGTTCAATTAAAAAATATTTCCGTAATCTCAGGCCGGTCTCGTATTCACACCGAAATCACGTTCTATTCCACTGTACCATTCCTCATCGCTTATGGTACCCCGGTCTATCCATTCCTCATCAGTCATCGTAGCCCTCCTCTCGAGAAGAGGTTTAGCGTCGGGGCCTACAGGATGCCTGAGTATCCAGGTTCCACTTTCGGCGATTTCTAAAATTTTATCTGCAACCAGCGTTGCTGAAGTAGGTGTTTTCAGCGACGCGACAAATAATGCTCCAAAGCGGCTAACATGGGCATAAATAGAGTCACTGCCATGACCGATATCTCTTGCCATATCTGTATCGATGATTCCAGGTTCCACAATAGCCACGCGAATATTAAAAGTTTTCACCTCCATGGCAAGTGCTTCACTGATCGCTTCTAATGCAAATTTACTTGCTGCGTAAGCACCTAACGGCGAGGTGGAGACCTTGCCCGAAACAGATGTAATATTTATTATACAGCCATTGCGCTGTTCACGCATGGAAGGCAGCACAGCTTTAATGCAACGGAGGGCACCAAAATAATTTGTTTCCATTACTGATTTAAAATCTGTTATCGTCAGCTCTTCAACGGAACCATGCCGTTCAATGCCGGCATTATTTACCAAAACATCAACAGCACCGTTCTCCTGCAAAATAGAATCGAATGCATATTTGACGGACGCATCTGAATCAACATCCATGGCTGTGAAGGTGATGTTCAAAGATTCTTCTTTCAATTTACTCTTTAGGACTCCGGCCTTCTCAGGGTTGCGCATGGTAGCGAAAACTTTATAACCGGCTCTTGCAAACGCCAGGGTGGCATCGAGGCCAATGCCCCTGTTGGCTCCTGTGATAATGACAGATTTCATGTGTCCACATTTATCATCCAATCTACAACAATCCTGACTATATTACACCAACCAACCAACACATGAAATACTTTTTAAAAATAAACCTTTTGTTATTCTTTATCTCCTGTTCGAAGAACAATCCTTCCGGTGTTAATGCTGCAGCTGGTTATTATTATCATTATTCATTTTAACCGGCCTTAGCAGATGGGAAAAAGTGAGTGAGCCCATCTTCCATTTGCCATTTTCTTTGACATATACCTCAGTCACCATAAAAGGATTTGTGACTTCTCTGCCTCCCACCACTGCCTGCAGGTCAATATCATTTAACAGGATGGCCGTATTGCCAATGATGTTCACGATGACTGCGTAAACCCCGGCCTTTTTGTACCAGATACTTCCGCTCTTAATGGTTGCAAGTTCCTGTGTTTTCCCCCAGCTTCCTCCCATGTGAATAAACATGGATTTGTCATCAAACAGAACATTTAAGGAATCTACATTTTTGTCTGACATCCAATCCCATTTCTGTTTTGAAAGATTGATGACTTGCTGTTGTTCAGGTGTGTTATTCGCAGAAGTTTTAATGGATTCATTTGGCTGTGCGAAGGACGAAAGCGCACCGGTCATTAATAAAATCATTCCGAAGATGTGCAATTTCATATTATTATCATTTAAAAATTTATTAAGCCGTTTATTTTGCTGCCTGGTATTCTTCATCAGTTATGCGCTTTAACCAGAAGGTTCTCTTTTACCGGATAAAGGTCTTCGCATTCTCCGTCCCGGATGGTATACAGATTCCGGATTGATCTACCATTATTGCCGATCAGGATGCGTTTATCTGGTAAAAGATGAATAAAGCCCTAATTTTGAACCTGAAAAAACGAATTATATGGACAATCTGCGACGGTTTGAAACAATCAACGATTATAACGTTTTCAATAACAACGAAACGTTGCATCCGCTGGTGAGTGTTGTCGACCTGTCTAAGGCAGCCCCGAGACAGGGCTCACGGATGTATTTCGGTTTTTACACCATATTCTTAAAAGATGTGAAATGCGGCGATCTGATTTATGGTCGGAATACATATGACTATCAGGAAGGAACGATGGTTTTTCTCGCACCGGGACAGGTTGCGGGCGTGAACAGCAATGGAGAAACTTATCAGCCCAAAGGGTTTGCACTTATTTTCCATCCTGATTTAATACATGGCACTTCTGTTGGCCGGCATATTCAGGACTATACTTTTTTCGGATATCAGTCGAATGAAGCGCTTCACCTGTCTGAGCGCGAAAGGAAAATTGTTTTGGATTGTTTTTCAAAAATAAAATTTGAACTGGAACATGCTGTCGACAAGCACAGCAAAAGATTAATTGTATCGAACATTGAATTGTTTTTGAATTATTGCATTCGTTTTTATGACCGGCAGTTTATTACCCGTGAAAATCTACATAAAGGCATTCTGGAAAGATTTGAGAATTTATTGAACGATCATTTTCAGACAGATAAACCGCAGACAATCGGCTTGCCTTCCGTTGCCTATTGTGCAAACGAATTGAATTTATCAGCAGGCTACTTTGGCGATCTTATAAAGAAAGAATCCGGAAAAACAGCGCATGAGTTCATACAATCTAAAGTAATTGACCTGGCGAAAGAAAAAATATTTGACCAGAACAAATCAGTCAGCCAGATTGCCTACGAATTGGGGTTTAAGTATCCGCAGCATTTTACCCGTTTGTTTAAACAAAAGGTTGGATACACTCCCAATGAGTACAGGGGGTTGAACTGAGTTTGTCTGGCAGGTATTATCTCTCAACAACATATGCCTTGTTTTTTTCGAATTTAGCTAATTGAGCTTTAAAAGAAGGAAGGTAAAGCAAAAGCGCTTCAAGTTTACTGGTCGCAGAATCTAAGACCACAACAGTTAGTTTGTGTTTTGAGATATTCTGCTGATTAATAATGTTTTTATCGATAGTTAGAAGTAAATCAAAATTATTCTCGACGCAAAGAGACATCAGCATTCCGTTTTTATTCCGCTCCAACCTGCTTCCGATACGGTGAAAAACTCAAATTCCTTCAAATGCTCTTTTAAACGCTTTGTTACACATTCATCAAGCAAAATTTTCATCGAGTGTATTTGATGAGGTTTCGATTAACTTCTGCGACATCTCTAAAACCTTTATCACCTGGTCTTTACGGACACTATCGAAATCTGCAAGAAATGTTTCGATAGAATCACCCGTTTCCAGGTAATCAAAAAGGTTTTTAATTAGAACTCTTGTTCCAAAAAACACAGGAGTACCCCCTAAAATTTCGGGATCAATATTTATCACTTTCCTTTGCATATTTTTTTGTTTACTAATCAAATTTATATGCTTAGTTTCATCTTGGCTTGGCGGTGGAAGAGATTGTCCTGGCTTTAATATGACCGCGTTTCTGCATACCATGAAATTACAAAATAATTCAGGTACTACTAAGTTATAAACACCCCAAATATCAGGTATTTTGGACCGCTTTATCCAGAAACTTGGATCGCTAAAACCGTCTCACGACGCTGGTCAATTCAAAGGATTGCACTATTTGTAAATACTTATTCTGTTCTTAGGCTTCTCGTCGGGTTAGCCGTCGCTGCCCGAATAGCCTGGAAGCTCACCGTAATCAAGGTAATGACGATAGACAATGCAATCACCATTACAAAAACGCCGGCGCCGATATCGATTTTGTACTTATAGTCTTTCAGCCATTCATTCATAAAATACCAGGCGACCGGTACAGCAATGACACAGGAAATCAATACCAGTTTTACAAAATCTTTCGATAGCAACTTCCAGAGACTAAGCACACTGGCACCCAATACCTTTCTCACCCCTATTTCTTTAACGCGTTGTTCTGCTGTGAAAGAAGCGAGACCAAAAAGTCCCAGACAGGAAATAAAAATCGCGATCACAGCGATGATGGCAGCCAGGCTGCCCACCAGTTCTTCATAATTAAATTTCTTAGCATATTCTGTATCGGCAAAACGATAATTAAAAGGGAATGCCGGATTGTACTTGTCAAAAATGGGCTGAATCCTTTTGATGGCTGCCGATGCTGACATATTTGGATTCATCCTGATGTTTACGAACCCTACCCACTCTTTATTGAAAATGATGGTGAGTGGTGAAATCGGTCGGAAGGGCGACTCCATCTGGATATCAGGTATCAGTCCGATCACAGTCATTTTTTTATCATTCCATTTCAACAACTCTCCCACCGGATTTTTTAATCCCATCCGTTTTACCGCCGCTTCGTTCAGAATAACTGAATTGGAATCAGCATAATCCCGTGAGAAATCCCTGCCGGCAATTAATTTGATCCCGATAGTTTTCGTATAGTCGTATGCGGTAGCGATGGTAGAAAAGATCACGGTTTTTTCAACCGGCTGACTGCCCTTCCATTCCCATCCGTCGTTGTTACTGAAAATATCAGAGGGTGGGGAATTACTTTGACATACGGAAACAACGGCCCCAGAGCTTAGCAGGTCCGCTCTCAATGCTTCATAATTTTTACTGATATCGTCCGACCAGTCCACAGAAATCAGCCCCCTGTTATCAAAACCGATCGGCCGGTTTTTGCCAAACTGAATTTCCTGGTAAATGATGGTAGTACCAATCATTAATATGACAGAGCTGGCGAATTGTAAAACCACTAATATTTTTCGAGGCAATGCATCCGATCTGCCAATATTCAAATTTCCTTTCAGTGTGTTGACGGGATTAAAAGATGAAAGATAAAATGCAGGGTAACTGCCCGCCAGCAAACCGGTGAGCAATGTAAAAACAATCATGATGATCCAGAACAGTGGACTGCCGAGCTGAAGACTCATTTCCTTTTCAGTCAGCCTGTTAAAATAAGGCAGTACCAGGGCCACAATGCCCAGGGCGAAGAGAAAGGATAGAAAAGAAATAAAAAGTGACTCACTGAGAAACTGGCGGATCAATTGCCCACGGTCTGAGCCGACCGCTTTGCGAACACCCACTTCCTTAGCTCTTTTTTCTGAGCGGGCGGTACTCAGATTCATGAAATTTATACAGGCGATGAGCAACACTACAAGGCCCAAAATGCCAAACATTCTAACATATTTGATAAAGCCACCGGTATTTACGCCATTTTCAAAATCGCCGTACAAACGCCATTTGGACATGGGATGAATGAACACTTCGGGCTTGATGACCTTGGTCATATTCTCATCTGTAAAATGTGAGATCACCACATTTTTAATTTTTGCATCAACTGCTTTTTCAGTAGCATGATCATTCAGCTGAACAAAAATCTGCCAGGAATTATTTCCCCAGTTGGTTTTATGATATTGTTTGACCCAGGAATAAATTGCCTCCTGCAATTGAAAAGGTATCAGGTAATCAAATTGGAGAGAACTGTTTTTAGGCAGTTTGCTTACCACGGCAGTGACTTTCAGGTCTACCGTGTTGTCCAGCCTGACTATTTTATTCAGGGGATTTTCATTTGGAAAAAGTGCTTTCGCCGTTTCTTCAGTCAATACAATGGAACGCGGATCATGCAGGGGATTCTTGTCGCCGCTGAGTATATTCAGGGAAAACATGTTTACTGCATCCTCACCAATATAATGTCCGTATTTGCTGATCTTTTTATTACCATACACCAGGGAATGATTCTGCCCCCAGTCGCACATGGCCACGCCTTTCATATCAGGATACTTGGCCTTCAGTTCTTCACCCAGAGGATAGGGAAGAGCAGTCTGTGTACCCCTTTTCCCGTCGAAGGTCTGATGCATCATTACCTGGTAAACCGATTCGTAGTTTTTAAACTGCCTGTTGGCGGAAAGTTCGTCAGAAATCCACAAGCCGATAATCATGGCGACGGCCATGCCAGCTGCAAGTCCCGCGATATTGATAAAAGAATATGTCTTGCTTTTCAGCAGATTTCTCCAGGCGATCTTTAAATTGTTCTTAAACACGATTTTATTTGTTAGTGGTTAGTTGTTAGTTGTTAACGCAGATCGTTTGTATCCAAATAATTTTGGTTGTCCTATCATTAATATATGTCGATGAACTGAATTAAAGCAATTGACAATTAACAATTATTCTGCCCTCTCTATTATCGAAACCAACAAAGTGCCAGATTTATAAAATATTGCCAGTCAATAGGATACAGTAAGATAGCATTGGAAAATTGTCCGAATCTGACCAGTACATGGCCGGATTCTCATTGAATATAAGACGCACGATTTTTTTTAATGTTGCATCTGACGTCTGAATTTATCGGCCCGGTATCGAGAGAGTTTGGTGACAACTGTCTTGCAGAAGATGTCATCACAAATTGTGATGAGATAGTTTCCCATTCTTCAGCAAGAAATCTTAACATGATATACTCCGGAAAGTTTTCAATATTGCGTTTGATTTAGATATTTTGTTTTGCTTCAGGGTCATTTGAAATACTTTCTACCATCACAGGTATTGGCACATGTACAGGCTTGTGAACAAGATGCACTTTTACCCATCGTTCGAATTTGAAATTAAGTGGTTCCAGCAAAGCTGCAATGGCTACCAGTATCAACATTTCCCATACGGGTTTATCATTCGTCAGATCGCTGATGTATGGAAAGATCAGGTCAGTAATGAATTCAAACAGCATAAGCAATCCTATTATTGCCAGAAATTCCACAAAACGCGCCTTAACTTTTATCCGACCCAGGAAAAGTACGAGAATAAAGAATATGGGAATAAAAACTGCGATGGCTGTAAGCTGGAGGTTGCGTTCTGCATCTTCCTCAGCCTTCCTCTTTTGTTCCGCAGCTTTGGCAATCTCTTCATTCTTTCCGGATTCATACAACATCTTTGCCTGCAGTGATTTTTTAGAAGTTTCCTCATTTACAAGACTGTCACGATAGATGATATACTTCTTATAATGTAGATAAGCCTGTTTGTAGTTCCCGCTTATACTGTCCAACTGCGACAGTCCTAAGTAGCTGTCCCTGAAAAGATTGTTGTATCCGCTATTTGCAGGCAGTTGCAAAGACTTTTCAAAACATGATCTTGCAACCAAATAGTTTTTCAACTTAATAAATGTGAAACCTAATTCATTGTTCACTATCGCAACCGAGCCCTCGTTCTTTATTCCTTCATAATATTTTAGTGTTTCTTTGAAAGATGAAAGTGCATCATTGAATTTCCTCGCAGCTTCATCTTTATCTCCGGAAGCATCTGCCCTTTCACCCAGCTTTTGATAGTTCTCTCCTATAGAATAAAGGGTCATTGGTATTCCCCAGGGGGCAGAGGTTACCAGTTCACTAAAAATCCTGAGCGCATCAGAATCATATTTCAAAGCTTCAGTGTATTTACCCATGCTTGTGTATAACTCTCCAATCGCATTCATGGATTGTGCCATATCAGCCCGGGTGTTTAACTCTATTCTCAATTTTAATCCGGCCTGAAGATTTCTTAGGGCATCCGAATCATCATTCAGGTTCATATAGTTCAGACCTATCAAATGGAGTGCATCTGCTATCTGCTTCTTATCACCTGTTGCTTCAAGAAACTTTAAACCCTGATACAAATTCACCGACGCATCGCCATAAGAATCCAGGTCTTCGTAACAGTATCCTAGTCGAAGATAGTTTTCTGCAATTTTCCTTTTGTCACCCAATTCAAGAAAAAGACTTAGTGACTTGTTAAAATTGCTGAGGGCGTCTGAATACAAACCCTGATCATAATAATTATATCCGGTCCATAAACAGGTACTTGCAATGTCCTTTTTATCATTTAATTCCGTGAAAATGCTTAAAGCAGAATCAAAATATTTAATCACATCGGTATATTGACCCCGACTGTAATTTATCTGACCCAATTTAAAATATCCAGTTCCTTTACCCTTTTTAAATGCGATTTTATCTGAAAGAGATAATCCATCCAGGGCATATTTCGAGGCCATTGCATAATCTCTTTTCACATATCGAAACTCCTCGCATAACGCATATAAGGTGTTCACTTTACTGGTATCGTTATTTTGCTTTTGTAAAACCTTAAAGAGCGAGTCAATTGTTTTGCTCTGAGTATAGCCCGTGAAGGCACTTAACATATACACGAAAAATAAAAAAGATTTGCCCAAATTACTTTTCATTTTAAGTAAAATTTATTTGTACAGCAATAAAGGAATAAGATATTGAATCCTTAGGGATGGATTTACCAGTTAAAAATTGCACCAATACTGTATATATCCGATTTAGAAACATCCATCGCTTTCATATAAGAAAAGCGAAGTTCAAAGATATGATGTCGATCCCTCGCGATACGAAGTCCTGTATTAAATACGGGCCCAAAACCACTTTCAGGGTAGGCAACATCATCACCGCTATTATCAGTGAATGGGTTAGAATGATATCCGTAACCAATACCAACAAAAAATCCAAACTTACCCGGATATTTTTTATCAGATCCAGCCCCATAGTTATAATTAATCATCAGAGGTGCGTCTAACATCAACCAAATCGTTGTGTTGTTCTCTATTCCAGCCTGGGTATTATAAATGCCGGCATAAGCAATGCTAAGTGGCACTCCTATGGACACTGATGAATGATCTTTTTCGAAAAAACTAAATTTCGGTGAATATATTATGCCTACCACCGGCTTAACTGAGTAACCAGGTAAGGATTGCATTACAAGATTGACACCCATTCCCTGCATAAACGTCTGTGAAAAGGCAAACCCGGAAACACTAAGTGCGATTACTGAAAGTATATATTTTTTGTGCATTCAATTTTTTACCTGAGGTCACAAAAACAATAAACAATGATTTAATCTCTCATTCAAATTCCGTTTCGTTTGAAATACATTCTCGCATCATGCTTTACAATATCCTATCTAACAAATGATGAATTCACTTCTGCAAGAGTCCGTAGCATTGTTTCGCAATTTCAAGTTCTTCGTTGGTGGGAACAACCAATATCTTTACAGGGGAAGTACCAGAGTTTATTTCCCTGATTACAGTTGACGCCATCTTATTCTTCTCTTCATCCAGATGAATTCCCAGCCATTGCATCTCCCTGCAGACTCGTTGCCTGGTATTTACATCATTTTCTCCCACGCCTGCCGTGAATATAATGGCATCCAGGCCATTCAGCACAGCAGCATAAGAGCCGATATATTTTTTTATCCGGTATGCATAGATTTCGAGCGCAAATTCTGCATCCTTGTTTCCTTCCTGCGCAGCTTTACCAATATCGCGCATATCACTAAACCCTGTGAGTCCCAGCATTCCGCTCCGTTTATTAAGCAGGGTGTTCACCTGCTCAGGGTCATAACCCAATTGATTGATCAAATGAAAAATTATGGAAGGATCGATATCTCCTGAACGGGTTCCCATCACCAATCCGCTCAGTGGACTAAAGCCCATACTGGTATCAACCGATTTCCCATTTTTTATGGCTGCCATACTGCACCCGTTTCCAAGATGCATAGTGATCAGTCTGGCTTCCGGTCTGTTTAAATATTCCAGGGCCTTCCGGCTTACATATTTATGACTCGTGCCATGAAAACCATAAACCCTTATATGGTGGTCCGTATAAAAAGAATTCGGAATAGCATAGTCAAATGCCTTTTTTGGTAGTGTTTGGTGGAATGCCGTATCGAAAACTGCAACCTGTTTTGCTTTCGTGAAAATCTTTTCGGCTACTTCGATACCAAGATAATTTGCCGGGTTGTGCAATGGTGCAAGTGGAAAAAGCTTTTTAATTTCTTCTTTAACTTTCTTTGTTATGATCGTTGTAGCAGCAAAAGTTTCACCTCCATGAACTACCCTGTGACCGACTACTTCAATTTCACCAGGTTTTTTTATCACCCCTGTTTTAGCATCAGTTAATAATGCCGCTACTTCTTTTAATCCTTCTTCATGACCGGACAGATCTACAGTTTTTTTTATTATTTTCTCGTCATGGTCTAAAAATATTTTATGCGTGATGATAGAATTTTCCAGCCCGATTCTTTCCACCAGTCCACTGCAGACTGGTTTTTCCACCGGCATTTTGAAAAGCTGATATTTGATGGAACTGCTTCCTGAGTTTACGACAAAGATGTTCATTTTACTTCTGCTGACTTTGAATGGCAGTAATTATAACTGTATTGAAAATATCATCCACGGTGCAGCCGCGGCTCAGATCATTTACGGGTTTATTCAATCCCTGCAAAATAGGGCCAATCGCCAGTGCACCTGTTTCACGCTGCACGGCCTTGTACGTATTATTGCCTGTATTAAGATCGGGAAAAATCAGCACGGTTGCCTTCCCCGCAACTTCAGAATCCGGCAATTTTTGACTGGCTACCACCTGATCAACGGCTGCATCGTATTGGATAGGTCCTTCCACTTTCAAATCAGGTCGCTTTTGCTTCACTATCTCTGTTGCCCTGCGCACTTTCTCAACATCTTCACCTTCGCCTGAAGTGCCGGAGGAATAAGAGAGCATTGCAACCCTCGGCTCAATGCCGAATCGCTGAGCGCTTTCTGCAGAGGATATTGCAATCTCTGAAAGCTGTTCAGCAGTGGGATTTGGATTAACAGCGCAGTCTCCAAAAACACAAACACGGTCCGGCAGGCACATAAAAAAGACTGAAGAAACTACAGAAATGCCAGGCTTTGTTTTAACAAACTGAAGTGCAGGTCTTATCGTATGTTGCGTTGTATGCACAGCACCGGACACCATCCCATCCGCATGTCCCTTGTAAACCATCATCGTACCGAAATATGAAACATCAGTCATTGTATCTCTTGCCATTTCAAGTTCAACATTTTTATGCTTCCTCAATTCATAAAATGTCTGAACATAATCTTCATAATATTCTGATTTAACAGGATCTATTATCCTTATTCTGTTCAGATTAAGTGTTAAGCCAAGTCGTTTTACCGATGCTGCTATTTCAGCAGGGTCGCCAAGTAATGTAAGCTCTACGATCTTTTGATCGATCAGACGCGCCGCTGCTTTTAATATTCTGTCTTCATTCCCTTCGGGGAGCACAATATGTTTGATCTCACTCCTTGCCCATTTCGTCAGCTGGTATTGAAACATATGCGGCGTAATTCCTTCCGGCTTGAATGTTATCATCTTTTCATCCAAAGACTTTACATCCACATATTTTTCAAAAACATCAATAGCGAGTTGAATCTTTTTCCTGTTGCCGGGTGTCATCCTTGATTGTATGACTCCAAGTTTTGCCGAAGTCTCGAAAGTGCCGGTGTTTACGGAAATGATGGGCATAATAGATGGCGAACCCTTAATAAGGCGCATCAGTGGTTCTTCAGGTTCAAAACCCGCCGTAAGCACAATACCCGAAATCTTTGGATAACTTGTAGAAAGGTTTGCCTGTAAGGCGGCGATAATAATATCTCCGCGGTCACCCGGAGTAACGATTAAAACATTTTCATTTAAATAATTCAGAAAATTGGGAACCTGCATGGCACCCGTGACAAAATGATCAACCTGGTTGCCTAGCTGATCTTCTCCAAAAAGAAGTTTGCCGCCCAGGCTTTCGTTTATTTCGCCCATGGTGGGACTTTTCAGACTTTTTTCTAATGGAATTACGGAAACAATAATTTCTCCATGGAGTTGTAATGTCAGCAGTTGTTTCACATCTTCTGCCTGTTCAGCATTTACCTTGTTAACCACAACCATCAGCACCTGCACTTCACGTGCCCGGAAATTTTGAATGACCGTAATGGCAGATGTTACTGTCTGGGCAGTTGTTTTATTTTCGCCGGAAATAACCATGATAACCGGAGCGGCCAGGTTTTTCGCTATTGAAATATTGGCATCAAATTCAAAAGCAGTTCCTTCTCCCACAAAATCACTCCCTTCAATTACTGTAAAATCATAGGCCTCTTCGAGTTTTTTGAATTTACTGATTATGACATCAATCATTTCTCCCTGGCTTCTGTTCTGTACCATCTGCAATGCCTGGGAACGTGTAAAAGCAAAAGTATCCTCATAGTTTTCGGAAAGACTAAAATACTCCGTAACGGTAGCAATATGGTCGTCTTTTTTTTCTTTGGGATCAGAATCGATAATGGGTTTGAAATAACCCACTTTTTTGGTTTTTCCCAAAAGCATATTTACCAACCCCAGCACAATGATTGATTTACCGCAATAAGGTTCCGATGTGGCTATGAAAACATTCTTAGACATTAGCGAAAAGTTTTACTCAGTAATTTTCCAACTGCGACAAACAATATTGAAAGCAGCGAAAATGCAACAATCAATCCTGTGTCGTTTCGAACCACCTTAAAATATCCGAGGCCACTTACATCAATAAATGGATAAGGATAAAATCCCGAGAGTGCTCCCCGGATTGTGACGCACAGTATATAAACAATGGGATATATCGTCCAGGGCAAAATACTTTTCCATTGCAATCCGGCTTTGGGAACAAATATCAACCAATACAAAACAGATATCAATGGAATAAATACATGGAGTAGTTCATCTACAATTAACTGGAGTCCTTCCGGATTCCATAAATGTCGTAAAAGTATGTTGTAAGCTATACAAACAAAAGCAATATACGCTGTTACAGAGGTTAACACGACGGGTTGTGAAAAGAACCATCCTGGTCTGGATTTCGGTTTCAGTAAAAGGCTGGTAAAGCAAAAAGCAACCAGAATATTGGTAAGAATAGTGAAATAGCTAAAAAATCGAATAACTACTTCAAATACCGGAATCGATCTGCCGGCAAAATTGATGTAAAACTGAGATAAAACTGCAAACCACGCAACGATGGCACTTATGGCTAAATATATTTGTCGTAGTTTTATTGATTGTTTTTCCATTCAGTTGTATCGCCTCATTTTTAGAAAATATCCTTACGCTTATTACGTAATTTAAAATTAGACAATCTTCGAAGACGTACCATTGACTTCTGTTATCCACCCTTAAATTTCGAAATCTGGTTCAGCAGGCCATGGCCGGTGAAATTGATTCATTGTACGTAGAACGATTAATGGAACTAAATTGCATAAAATATAGGGAAAATGGAAAGGTCAATCTTTTCCAGGGTTGATGCTACAATCATCTGCCTGGTTCTGCTTATTCTGATGCCTCTTACCGTGAAACTGGGTAATAAGATGCGGAAGAGATTCTGGCGATCGGAGGAAGGGGACACCAAGGGTGGAATTAATTCCCTGTTGGGTGCATTGTTCGGATTATGGGGTTTCATTCTCGCATTTTCATTTGGACAATCAGGCGTTCGTTTTGAAAACCTGAGGAGTATGATAGTGGATGAAGCCAATTATTTAAGAAACACAATCATCAGGGCTGATCTTTTTCCGGACAGCATCCGAAATGTTTACAGGACAGAATTGCAGAAATATCTTGAGGAGAGGATTTCTTATTATGACTATGCCGGCGATGAGATCAAATTTAAAAAAAACACGGAAGAGATCTCGGAGACTTCAGCAAATCTATGGGCAACTACCGTTAAGCTGACAAAGAGACCCGAAATGCGTATTACAGCGGAAAACATGGCCACAGCCCTGATCAATTTGTTTGACATCCGCGTCAAGAGAGAGGCTTTGCTGGGTGCCGGAATCCCAAGCCCGATTTCAATTACGCTAATTGTCCTGGCTTTGGCGGTTTGTTTTGTCGGAGGTTTTACAACACCCACCATTAAACAAAAGGAATGGATTGTCATTTTCGCATTTGCCTTTATGGCTGCAATAATACTTTATATAACCATTGACCTCGCCAGGCCAATGGAGGGTATAATCAGGCCGGATGCAGGACAGGCAAGCATTGTTAATCTGCGCAGGTATTTCTAATTCATGGCTGCCTGCTATTCTTTTGTATATGGCGTGTATTTGAATTTCTGTCCGCCCACGGAAGCTTCATACATCAAGCCACCCTTTTGTTGAGTGAAAATCATTATGTGGTCTGCATATTTTGCGTTGCCGGATGCGCCTGCCTTGGCAGCTACTGCTGAAACCTGCGCTGAGAATTCAATATTGTTTTCTTTAAATTTATCAAGAGTACCCTTTTCCTCGAAAAATATTATTTCTCTATAGGCCTGACCGCCAAATTGGAACCCGACGGTAACCTGTGTCATTTGCGCTTTGCCGATAATGGCACCTTTTTCATATACTGTCCCTCCGCCCGAAGCTCCTCCAATACCTATAGCTCCCTTTCCTACGTTTGGAAATATAACATATCCATACGCACTGCTAAAGAGACGTTTCATGAGCGAGTCTGTATGAATAAAATCCTTGATGCCGGCCTTGCTGTCTGCAACCAGCTGTTTGTCTTTACTACTTGTCTGACCCGACGCCGAAGTACAAACGGAAATGAATACAAATGCCAAAAGAGTTTTAAAAACAAAATGTACCAGATGCTTTTTCATGATAATTATTTTATTTGTGAAACCTCCGGGAATATATTCTATCTGTATAAAGGTATTTTGATTAGATATGGAAATCAAATCTTTGTATCATGCAAAACCAGCAGTGGCAAATGGGTATGCGAAGCCATTTCTCTTGTATAATGTTCTTGAATAAGATGACCTGAATCCCGGGCAATCATCGCCAATAAACCAGTGTCCCTGCTTCTTTGATTAAGATAAAAATTAATCCCGCCAATCACGCTATTGCTGAAGATTGTAATGCGTTCACTTTCAATTTCAGGATTGAAAATGGAAAGAAGAAATTCGCGCTCCTTTCTTTTTACATCGGTAAGCTTTGCATTTTTCGACCTCACACTTAACACTCTGACTTTCGGTTCAATAATTAACATGGCGATTTCCTTTAGAATGCCAAGTGCGCTCTCATTTTCCAGTGAATCAAGATCCGTAGCCAAAACAATCCTGTTCTTCCCTTTCTTAAAAAAATTCCTAAACCGCGCCACTTTGGGAATGACCAGCACCGGCAACTTTGTTTTCGATATCACGTTCACTGTATTGCTTCCGATTAATAGTTTCTTCAAACCACTTACTCCCTTTGTACCCATTACAATAAGATCGGGTTGGTGAACTTCTATTATTTTTTTCAGCGCAGTGATAAAATTCCCGTGTGCAAGAACCATTTCACATTTTAATTCAGAATCGATGGATTTTTTTAGACCTTTCTCCATAGATTCCAACTTACTCTTTGCTTCATCCTCATTTTGCCCTTTCTGAATTATATTTACTATAACCAGAAGGGCAGAAGTTCTCTTAGAAAGTTCTGCTGCAAATGACAAGGCGTTCGTCGAGGCGTCAGAGAAATCAACCGGAGCTAGAATTGTATCCATACTATTATTGTATTAAAATTACATGTTTTTTGAATTTTTACAGAGGCAAATGCCGCTTTAGCTATTTACCCAAACCGGACAGGAATGTATCAAAACCGGTCAGTACAAAAACGGCTCCTGTGTTATCGAATTGATTAACACATAGATAATTTTATGGAATAATATTGGCAGATGCATCGTACGTAAATTAAACGGCCATCCTCATGTTATTTAATTATTTCAAAATTGCCTGGAAGAACATTGTAAAATCCAAAGGACTCAGTGTAATAAACATCTTTGGACTGGCCATCGGTATCAGCGCCAGTCTTGCCATCTGGTTTATCCTTCAGCATGAACTGAGTTATGATACATTTCATGCCGACAGAGACCGGATCTACCGGCTGGTTTCTGATTTTGGTGGAACGGGGGACCAACGTTACAGCCCTGCCGTCCCCATGCCCACTGCAGCCGCGGCGAAAGGGAAGCTGACAGGCATTGAGACCATCACCTGTTTTCATAATTATAATGCTACGGTTACGATACCCGTTCCTGCTTCTGAACCCAAACATTTTCCCAAAGTGAGCGACGCTGAAAATAACAACGATCTGATATTCGGGGCACCGGAGTATTTTAAAATCTTCAACTACCAGTGGCTTGTAGGTAATCCTGCTGCTGCGTTAACAGAACCTTACCGGGTAGTTCTCTCCACAAAACAAGCACTTAAATATTTTGGCAGCACTGACTGGGAGAGCCTCATCGGCAGACAGGTGATCTATGATGATACCATTAAAACAACCGTTGCCGGAATTGTATAGGAACTGAAAGGCAATACCGATTTTACTTTCACCGATTTCATTTCTTACAGCACCATCGATGCAGGATACCTGAGAGGTGTAATGCAATCATTTAACTGGACCTTCTGGGATTCACACGTACAGACATTCGCAAAACTCGAAAAGGGAAAAACTACGGCCCCTCTCGAGAAAGAACTGTCCGCGCTTGTGGGTAGTCATTTTGACTGGGATCCCGGTGCCTACAGGGTTTATCTTCAGCCACTATCTGATCTGCATTATAGCAAGATATACCATATGGATTATGGAAAGCAGGCCAATCTTTCAACTTTATATGGACTTCTGGTAATCGCAGGCATTATTCTTATCATCGCAGCCATCAATTTTGTCAATCTCTCCCTGGCTCAGTCTCTGCAAAGAGTTAAAGAAGTGGGCATACGAAAAATATTGGGCAGCAGCAAAGTGGGACTCGTATTTCAATTTCTGACGGAAACATTCCTGATGGGTTTACTGGCGCTGATTATTTCGTTGCTGATTGTTAAACCCCTTCTTGCTGACTTTCCCTCTTTTGTTCCCCAGGGAATATTGCCGAATTTGCTGGACCCGAAAACGATATTGTTTATCATTTCACTGCTCGCGATTACCACAGTCCTGGCGGGCCTGTATCCAGGTCTGGTCTTCTCTTCTTTCCAACCTGCCAACGCTTTGAAAAGTAAAACAGGCATCAAAGGCGGATTCAGTGATCATTTCCGGAGGGGACTGATCGTTTTTCAATTTACCATCTCGTTGATATTTATCATTGCCAGTATTTTTATTGGCAACCAGATTCATTACATGCTCAGAAAAGATCTGGGATTTAAACAGGACGCCATCATAACACTTAACACGAATGGGTGGGATTCTGTAGGCAGGAAGAAATTATTTGCAGAAAGAATCAGAAATATTTCCGGCGTAGAAAACATAAGTATGGATGATCTGCCTCCGGCTGTGCATGGCAGCGCCACGATGCCCTGTATTTATCACGGTCCTACTACAATAAATATTGGAGTGAACCTGAGGCAGGTGGATGAACACTATATCCCACTTTACCAGATTAAAATGGCGGCAGGCAGGAATTTCTTTGCAGGAGATACCGCACATGCAGTGATTATCAACGAGACCTGCGCCAGAATGATGGGTTTCCAGTCTCCTGAAAAAGCAGTCGGTAAGTTCCTGTCGACGGGAAGTCCGGATTTCAAAGGACACCAATATCCCGTTCCGGTAATTGGCGTAGTATCAGATTTCAACTTACAACCACTCAATCGAAAAATTATGCCAGTGGTGATGTATTCGATTCCTGCGAATGAGAATTCCTACAGCATAAAATTGAAGACCCTTGGAAAAGACGTCGGTCATTTCACAGATGCGATGGACAATATTGAAAAGGTCTGGAAAGAAATATTTCCCGGTCAGCCATTCATATATCGTTTTTACGACGATGCCATTGCAGATTTCTACGACAAAGAACAAAAAACTTCGCAGCTTGTGTACCAGGCCATGGGCATTGGTATTTTCATCTCCTGTATTGGTCTGTTCGCACTGGCTGCACTCACAGCAGAAAACAGAAGAAAAGAAATTGGAATTAGAAAAGTGCTGGGCGCCAATGTGAGTGCCATTGTAACGATGCTGTCAAAAGATTTCATGAAACCGGTATTGATTGCAATAATTATCGCTTCACCGATAGCAGGATATCTTATGAACCAATGGATACAGGACTATGCATACAGGATTCATAACAGCTGGTGGATATATGTGATAGCCGGGGCGGTTGCTTTATTTATAGCCATGATTACGGTGAGTTCACGTGCGATCAAAGTAGCGATGGCTAATCCGGTCGAATCTCTCCGAACGGAGTGAGGAGTGATGAGATCCCGCTCCTGGCGGGATAAAACAGTCTCCGCTCAGAGTGAATTCAAAAAAATGAGTTAACTTAAATGGTACTGCCCAGCCTGTTAATCCATTTACGGCATGGCTGTTCAATGGTATAGTAGGTTATCGACGAAATCGCCAATAAAAGAACCAGGTATATAAAGAAATATCCCAACCCGCTTACAAATTCAATATTCATTTTCCCTCTGCCAAAACCCACCACGCCGGGTAAACGCAGGCCCTTTGAGAAAGGTTCCTGAAGAAAAATCTGCATCATATAAATGGAGTAAGATATTTTCCCTACATACTGCGCAAACCTGTTATTGCAGCACGCATGGAGATAGCCGCTATTCAGGGCAAAACCAAATACAAGAGCTGCAAATAAAATAATACAATACGCATCACTAATAGCGAAATGCAATGCCAGGACAACCAATAATATTATTGTTACCGAAAAGATATCCTTCCGAAATTTATTATTTAGGGAAGCCCATTGGTACAGTTTATATACAAGCATCCCTGTCATAAAGCCGGCAATTCCCCGCAGAAAGCCGTAATCATAGGTCGTGTTCAGGTTATGCGGAACTGGTATTGACGGATACATGAAATTTTTTCTTGGAAGGAAATACATGATGGAAACGTATGCCAAGATTATAGATATGACAAACATGATCAGCGCAAATAGTTTCTTTTTATTCAGGAACAGAGCCAGAAAAGGAAATAATAAATAAGCCGCCCATTCTGCACTGATACTCCATGAAGGTATATTCCAGGTGTAGATATTATGTATGTAATAAGAATGAAGCAACAGAAATCCAGTTGGAATGGCCCATGGGTTTTCTATTGCATTGGGATAAGTTCCATGAGGTGAAAAAATTATTACCAGTGTGACCAGCAACAACATAGCGAAGAAATGCAGCGGGTAAATACGGGCGAACCTGGCTATGATATATTTTTTAAAAGATTTTATTTCGAAACGATTTGCAAAATCATCCTTGTATACATGAAGTATAATGAACCCGCTCATGATAAAAAATAGATCGACCATCAAATAACACTTCTCAAAAAACATGGTCAGCTTTGCCGGTACAAAGCGTGCAATTGCCATCTCAAAATGAAACAAGGCAACAAGTAAAGCAGCAATTCCCCTTAATGGCGTAAGATTTGTTAAATATTCTGCCTTGTGTTCCAGAAGTTTTTTTATGAATGTACGAAAGTGGTTGCAACCGGCAACAATTGCTCAATTCCCGATAATAAATTGAAAATGACTCCTTACTACTTGCCAGGAGGGAGGACATCAGATAAGAGAGGGCTCAATTCAAAAGTTTGCAAAAATAATTTGTTTTACGTATATTTATTTTATTTTTGTACGTAATCTTAAGATATGGATACCAAACTCACTCTTTCACTGGACAAGAAAGTAATTGAGCAGGCAAAAAAATATGCCAAGAAGAAAAATATAAGTCTATCCAAGCTGATCGAAGCTTATCTTAATAAAGCTTCCCTGCAGGAAAAGGATGAGACCTCCATTTCCCCGTTGGTTAAAAGTTTATCAGGAGTCATAAAAATGCCCAAGGATTTCAATCATAAAAAGGGTTTTTCTGATTATCTGTCTGGGAAATATCAAAAGAATTAATGGATAGGATTTTTATCGATACTGATATATCACTGGATTTATTATCAGAGAGACTACCACATTATGCGCACGCCGCACAATTGTTTACTTTGGCAGACAAAGAAAAGTTGGAATTATATGTTTCTTCTTTATCATTTAGCAATTTAAATTATCTGTTGTCCCGACAATATTCACAAAAAAATGCCAGAAGAATACTAAATAAATTTAAAGTCCTGGTGCACGTTTTGAGCGTTGATGAAAAGATTATCGATCTTGCCCTTAATTCAGAATTTAAAGACTTCGAAGACGCTATCCAATACTATACCGCTATTGAAAACAATTTAGATACACTGATAACCAGAAATCTTAAAGACTATAAGCACGCCAACATAACAATTATTACTGCAGAGGACTATTTATTATCAACATGAATGCATCCGGTCTGATTAGGAAAATTCGTACAAGTATCGCCTATTAGTTTCCCCAGTACTTATGCAAATGCCCGCTTTCTCCATATAACGGATCCATCCGGGGAACTGAAAGTTTTTTTATTCTTTTATCCGTACCAGGCCGCTCTCCTGATTTTCCAAGATTAATATCGAATTCAACACCGTCAGGATAGGCTCCCACACACTTAAAGTTGGCGGTTGCTCCGATATTACGATGCGACACGCCGGCAGGAATAATCAGCACATCCCCCTTATCCAATAATAATTGTATACCGCTGTCTCCACCTAACAGCACATGACAATGGCCGGAATAAACGCCCAGCACTTCATGGGTCGTGCTATGATAGTGGTTGTAATCATGAATACCGTTTCGCCACGAGCTGTACCAGCTATTCTCATCAAATACCTCTTCAATAATTCCAGGTGCATGATCATTTGGTAATGCAAATGCTGCCTTGTAAAGCAAAACAGGCAGAACAGAATTCGGGAAAATACCATTGTCCTCAAGAAGATAGTGGGGTATTTTTTCCGGCAGATCGGCGAGTGTTTTATTTAGTTTATTCTTCATTTGAAGTCACCGGTTACATGAAACAATTTACCTGCCTTCGCGATGTCGGGGGCTGGCATATCAATTGCAAAGCTCAAATATATTATTCACAATTAAAATTTAGAAAATGCCAGACAAATCGACGATCGACAAAGCCCTGGAAGATAAGAAAGAAGGAAAATCACCCAGTACGCAGGCTGGTGAATTCGTGCACGATGAAATAGAAAAGATCCGGAGAGGCGAACACGGTGCAAGATCTGCAAAACAGGCGATCGCCATCGGACTATCCGAAGCACGCAGGGCTGGTGTGAAACTCGACCCGCCTAAAAAAGGAACGGTGTCTCAGAAAACCCGTATGAATGCGGCACATGAATCTGAAAAAGCACTGAGACATGAGCCCATATCCCGGACGAGGTCGAGAGCAAGAGTGAAAGCGCTGAAAAGAGAACCCATTTCATCTGTGTCGAAGAAGGCCCTTTCGGGTCAGGCAAAATCTGCTGCCAAAAAAGGAACTTCAGAAAATCGGTCTGCTTCTGCGAGAAAAGCAGTTAAGACGAAAAGGGCTCATTAGTTCTGTTCCGGAAGAAAAGCAACCAGGAGAGAACAGGCGGCCGGTTTTTTCAGACTGATACCGGTATCACGGTATTCAAATCAACTGTTGACTGATCCTTCAGGTCGAGGGCAAACTGCCGGATCACAGGTATCAGCGGTTGAAGTTCCTTCGTCGTACGCACCATATCGCTCTGCCATTCCTGTTTTATTCTTTTTAAGGTATCCTGTTCAGGGCCATGTTCTATGTTATGTTTCTTTTCCAGCCAGTTGATGAAGAAATCGGTATCATGTAGGGATCCTATTTTCGACTCAACGGATTTTATAAGCTTTATGCGTGTGTTTAAAAATACCCGAACCTGTTCAGAGTCCTTTTTGCAAAGGGGCAGAACATATAAAATTGATTTCAGTATTTTTCTCATATGATGCAGGGACCGGATATCAGAAATAATATCCTGTGCCAACAGATCCAGCATGGTCGAAGCACAGGTAGTCAAAAACCTCTTCCATGTAATTGAGGATAATCTGGAGTCCGGATGTTTTGCAAAATCATTTGGTTTGAATGCAGGAAAGGGCCTGCATGTATTGCACAGCTTCTTACTGGTTTTCTTTTCAGAAGATTTCAGATGCTCTAAAAACAAGGTTGGTTTGGAGAGGCTGTAATTATTTGAGATCGAGCGAATGGCACTTATCTCCAGCCCGAGCTTTCGTAGTTTACCGGCTTCGTTGAAAAGTTTCCCGAGGCGATCCGGAATTCCTGGCCGGGCACTAAAATTATTTTGAATGGTCATGAGTTCAAGGAAGGCCTCCAGATGTTTTACATCCACCCTCAACTGATGAATGGTTTCATGTGTGGGTTCCCTGTCGGATTTGAGGAACCCATTAATTTTTACAAGCCGCTTCTCTATTTTATTCTTCATGCTCATTTGTCAAAGGCATAACGATGGGAAAGGTAAGTGCAATTCCTGTGCCTCAGGCAAGATATCCAGTTCAACTTTTGTAAATTCGGGAACAAACCTTCACCATGAGAAAATTCCTCCTGATACTTGTTTCATGGATCTGCGTAAGCGCCGCCTGGAGCCAGTCATCCAGCCTTGACAGTGTGCGCAATCTGCTTTCAAAAAGTAAACCTGATACGAATGCCCTCAGACTCATGAGTTATCTGGCCTATGGCTATTCATATTTTAATCCTGATTCTTCCTATTATTTCGGCAGGCAGGAGTATATACTTGCCGGCCGTTTGGGTGATAAGCTTTTCGAAGCCGATGGTTTAATAAAAATGGGTTTTGCATTGCGGCAGATGGGAAATTATCCTAAGGCGTTGGAATATGGACTGCAGAGCCTGAAAATTTCAGAGCAAAAGAACGATCAGGCTTTTATTTCGTACGCGGTATCTGAAATCAGTACGGTATATTATTTCCAGAAAGATGGAAAGAATTGCATCGCCTATGCTTTCAGAGCCCTGAACCTGCATAAGAGTACAACAGACTTTTCCAACCTGGCAGGTCTTTATCAACAAATATCTTCAGGTTATGAATTGATGAAGATGTATGATTCCAGTCTTTTTTATATACAAAAGTCTTATCAGATGGCTTTGAAATCACATGATGAACAGATGATCGCATACGGTCACGAGAACCTCGCAGATGGATATTTCGAACTTCATAAGGACAGCCTCGCGTTTATGAATTACAAGTTAGCCTTTCCCTATTTTGTGTCGCATCCGGAGAGTGAAGGCACTTGCGAAGCGGCACTGTCCCTTGCACAACTATTTGAAAGAAAAAACAAACCCGATTCTGCAACATGGTACGGGCAGCTTTCACTGAATGTGGCTCAATCATCGATGCTGACTTCCAGACAATCGGAAACCAGTGATTATCTCGCTGCATTTTACAAAAGAAAGCATCAACCCGACAGCGCACTGAAATATCTGGAACTCAGCGTAGCACTCAAAGACAGTTTGTTCAATAAAGAAAAAGTGCAGGAAATGGAAAACCTGACATTCGATGAGAACAACAGGCAGCAGGAACTACAGGATGAAAGGAAAAAAGAACATGAAGCATCTGTGAGAAATCTTCAGCTAATCGCCATCGCGATATTCATTCCAGTGTTCTTTCTGTTCGTGCTCTTCCTCGGAAGGATCAAGGTAAAGGCAAGACTTGTTGAATTTCTCGCAATCGTTGACCTGCTTCTTTTTTTTGAATTCATCACCGATCTGATCTTTCCCTATATCAGCGACTGGACCAATGACCGGCCCATCGGCGAAATGCTGATTCTCGTGCTAATTGCCGCTGCATTGGAACCACTCAATTTTGGAATCGAAAGTTGGGTAAAAAAGCATCTTGTTGATAAACCGGTGCCGATTCCTGTACTGGTGGAAAGTCCTTCTATTAGTTCAGAACCTTCACCATAATGTTTTTGAAATGCACTTCGCTTTTCGGGTCGTGCCCCTGCAAGGCAAAAGTGCCGGAGGAGAGAAAATGATTTGTTTGTCCGGGCGCGGGTTTGTAATCAGCAGGTTCGGTATAGTCCACCACCGTTTTGTCGTTGAGTTTTACGATGACGTGTTTCCCTTCCACCTTTATGTATTCCGTGAACCACTCCATGTCTTTCACATATACTTCCTTTATATTGACAACATCATAAAGGCTGCCGGTTCGTTTCCAGTCTGTATGTGAATTGTTTACCTGCACTTCGAATCCTGTATTGGGCCAGCTGCTCTCCTGGTATTGCGTATGAAAATAAATACCAGAGTTCGCGCCAGGATAAGTCATGACATCCGCCTTGAATTCGAAATTTTTAAAGACATGATTATTATAATCACCCACATAAAACAAATGAGCCGTGGGACCATGCACGACGATCTCGCCGTCTTTTACAGAAAACGTTGCGGCGTTTTCACCCACTTTCCATCCGTTCAGCGAATGGCCGTCGAACAGGGATACCCATGCAGGTGCAAAAGATTTGCTGTACCGGAATGCAGTAAGCGTGAGCAGGATTGCTGAGAACAAGATCCATTTTTTCATAACGAATGTTTTTACAATTAACGTTATTATTTACATAACAGCTGACTACGCTTGTGTAAGCTAAGACATTTTCTCACGAAATAAATGTTGCGACAAAAAGCACATGTTTTGTAATTAATTCCCGGCACCATTTAATTCACCGGAATACCAAACCAGGTGACTTTTGTAAACATACTTTTCCGGCCTGATTTTCCCTTGGAGAAATATTTAGCCAGCCAGACTTCCTGCTCCTCCAGCTGATCAGAAAAATCATTCATCTGTTTTTGCATGGGCTCCATCAGGTTCTGAATATTAGCGCCGGGATTTTTAATCTGACTAAGTTTTCTTTTTGCCCTGTTGTATGGACCCGAGGCCGAATCAAGGAGAGCCTGAATTTCCGTGTCGGGCCGCATTGGAGTAAACTGTTTATTCCGGTAACGGATGAATACATTGAAACTGGCAATAGCATCGTTGTAGTCTGCAACTGCTTCATTGTACTGATTTACTTTCGTCGCTTCAATATTTTGCCTGATATACAACAGTTGGTTAAATATCTGTGCATTTCTTGGGCCATTATTATCTATCCTCGTGTAGGAGGACTGGTCCCGGTCTGCCTGGTCTTGTTTTTCAAATACAGCGATGGAATCCGGAAAGTTGAAAAACGCTTTGCCTGAATCTTCTTTGACTATCCCCTTATTGAAATCAGTAAAACTAACCGGATGATAAAGCAACTGCCAGAGAGGATCGAATGGCATATGTGCCTGAATAAAATTCGAAGGAATCGCTTTGTAATAGATGTTATTTATTTTAGGGACGAATGCTCCGTTTATTATATAACCTGCAGCCCAGGTCGGATCAAAGAGATACCAGTTCGCATCGATCTTTGCAACGCACCAGGCATGAGAAATGTCCTGAACCTGGTTGTTTAGTCTTACATATCCCATTACTTCAAATGCGGGAATGCCGGCTTTTTCACAAATATCTGTAAACAGGACAGCATAGTTTTCACAAATACCCTGTCTCGTTTGCAGGGGTTTGGCAATTTTGTCTTCCTTTTTTTCATAGTAATTGATCGCATACATATTGGGCACATCGTACCGGATATTACTCGCGACCCATATGAAAGCAGCCCGGACCTTATCCTCGTTCGAGTGAAAATTCACTTTGATATAAGCAGCAATCGCTTCCGTAGATCTTGTAAGGGAATCAGGAAGCAACAATGCTTTTTTATCAATCTCTGCATATGGATTTGGCGGATCGGGTGCCGTCTGCATCTGAGTTTGCGGCTTAGCGACAGCCGGCCTGGTGTGTTTCACCTGAGCCTGAATTGAAAGTTGCAGGAAACAATTGCACATTAAAAAACTAATCAAAACTTTTCCTGCCAGGGGCTTTCCGTTAGAATAAATCATGAGCCTTTAAAGGGTTCAATAAATATAATACTTGCATTTACAATTCTATAGTAATAACCGTTTTATTTTTATCTAAGTGTATTTACTTAGTTCCAGACTTAAGCGGTTCTTGGTTCCATCCCAATGAATAAATTGATATCTTGTATGAAACAACCGACATGAAAATAAGAACCCTTTATTTTTTGGCCCTATGCTTATTGGTGAGTTGCGCAGTTTCCAGGAAAGTGGAGTATGAAGGTGTATATGCAAATGTTCCAGCATTCAAACAAAAAATCGGATTGGCCTGTTGGGATCAAAGAGAACAGGTTACAGATGGAAGTCGTCAACCTGATTTTGTGGGTTATACCCGTTCCGGCACTGGCATTGCGTATCCTATGGGAACTGCCAATGGAAGGCCCTTTATTGATAACATGACTTCGTCAATTGCTTCTTCTTTGACAAAACAGGGAAGTACCGTTACAGGTGTCATTACCTCGTTCAGTGAAAAGGAGTCGCTGATAATGACCCAGCTTAAAAAAACAAATAGCAACCGGTTGGTCCTGATCGATTGTAAGCAATTTTATACCGACGGATATGGAGCAACATCCCTCATGTATAATTTGCAAATAAGCGTTTATGGTCAACAGGGTGATCTGATAAAACAAAAAACATTCAGTGGCAAACGTGCTTTAGGCGGATCCGTTGCCTGGGGTCCGGGAAAATACAAAGAGTATATGCCTGAAGCATTCAAGAAACTGATTGAAGAAATGTTTAACGATACTGAGATTGCTGCGGCACTGCAAAATTGATTGGTTCCGATTCATTGCAAATAAGCTGAATAATCTGCCGGGAACTGAACAGAAAAATTCTGCTGAACCGCTCCTCGCTGTTCGGGCCATTGCATGATAAAAAGGATATTCATATGCAAGACGGATCTCGCCTGCTTTATCTCCAGGTCGGCCACCTGATCATTATAATAAGCTTCTTCCATAAAAACCGGTTTGTTTCCATCGCCGGCTGCCTGAAGTTCAGTTTGAAGATGTTGCAGGCCGCCGTACTCATCGCCGTAAATGTCAAAACCATATATATCCGGACGTTTACCAACCTTATCATATAATGCAATGGCATTCGCAAAATCACGCGGCGGTGAAACAGCGAAGGAAAATCCTATACAGTTGTGAGATCCATAATTCTTCACATAATCCCCCCACATCCGTTGAAAATATTCCTCTGTCTGGCCCACTGTCAGTCCCGCAAGTTCACCATCCAGATCATAGAGCACTTTTATCGGTTTGCCCTCGAGGGTTTTTTTAATGGTGGCTTTTGTACTGGAAACAAAACTCCAGTTTTTGAGATATAAATCTTCCTGCCAGCTGGTCCATCCTCTTGGGTCCGAATCTCCCTGGGTGTCGAATCTGAACATGATCTGATTGAAGCCCTGGCTAACAATATCGTTTAGAAGGTTGATTAAATTTTGTTCATGCTGTGGAATCAGTTTCCCCATGGTTGCACTCACTACATGGCCATATAAGGGACTGTCCACGAGGTTGAAGTCCCTGCTGAAATCTGAATACCAGAGATCAAGTGCAATTTTTCTTTGTCCGTTGTTGTACATGATGGCCAGTTGTTTCTTTACAGTATCCGGTGCCAGATGGTAAGTTCCGATTACAGGTCTCAAATTGTAGGGAATAAGCCAGACTGAATCGGTTGGGTACTCCAGGTAATTGCCCACAGAATACATGGGATAATTCGATCCGCCGATCTCCCATGTGGTATCTCCATTTACTGTGGTGTTCACATCTGTGTCCTGAACGGGAGGTGGCGTCGAAATACTCGACATTGACTTTTTGCAGGAGGAGGAAGCTATCAGGGCAGCCAGGAGTGCAAATGCGGCAATGATGTAAAGAATTCCTTCATAGCGATATTTATGTTGGTTCATATTATTGAAAATTAAAGATGAAGATGATTGTTGGTTTGCCATTACTAAATTAATTCCCTCATCAGCCGACCCCTAATTGATTCTTGAGATTTACAGATCGAATTTTTGCAGGAATTGCTGTTATATATTTTTGCAGTCCATCATTAAGGTCTTTTCAATAATTATTTTTAGATCGCTTGCATTTATTACTAAATATTATTTACACAGTTTTCCTGGATGGACTTGCTACAATTTTACCCTGACAGACTGCGTGACCTGCCTGAAGTCCTAAATCGACGTTGCCCACACCACCCCACATGGCAACTTCTTTTTATTATCGAGTAATTCAATCTCTCCATTTTTATTTACCATATACTGAACGGCCATGACCAGGATCGTAAGGTCGCGGAGTTTTGAAGAATCTGGTATAGGTATAACCGGCGGTTGAAACGGTTCGCCAGAAAAGGAAATTTCCAGTTCAGATTTTCCGAGAAGTTTGGTTTCTGCTTGCTCCAAATTCACACCCAAAAGAATCATTTTGAGTAAAATGCTGTTGGTGCTGGAAGGCGCTTGCAAAGATTGAGTGGGGATCAATGGAAGCAAGCTTATTTCGGCAAGCCCTGATTCAGTTGATTTCAAAGTTGGCTGGATGTCTCTGAAACTGCCCAGATCCGCCTGATCGTTGAACTGGAATCCATAAATAAAGGGTAGTTTTTTAGGCATTTTTATGGAGGCAGCTTCCATCTTCCCTTTCCATGCGATGAATTTATTCACAGCTGCTGTAAGACGGTACAAAACCCGCATATCCGAATTTGCAGGGTTGATGGATGCAACAGCTCTTCGGATCTGACTGCTTATTTTACTTGCTTTCCCAAAGTTAAGACCGCTGTTTATTGATGCTTTAGTTCTATGTACGGATACCGGTTTGGTTCGCATACAGTACTTGCCACGATAATTGTAGAAAATCACATTACCGAGGGTACCTACCAGTTTTGAGTCGCGCTGTCTTGCCATGTTATGAGTTTTAAGATTTGATAATTCTTCTCCATACCTGAATCCTGTCAGACCAATACCAGTAAGGGACCATGTCCGTACCAAGTCCGTTGATCAACGGACTTGGTACGGACTTAATAGCCTACTGATAGCCGTTTGACAGGGCTCAGATATAACTGTGATGGCGATCCAATAAATCCTGGGATAAATGTTGAAACGTAGGGTAAAAAGGATTATTGTGCGTTCAAAAGAGTTAAACGTCCGGGTGATCTTACCCGAGAGTGTCCAGAAAGCTTTTCAAGGATTGGAAGATTTCTTTCTTTGAATAGTTGCAGTTCTCACATTTACATTCAAGTATTCGTCCAGTGAACTGAATTTATTTATATCTGAATGATACCTGTTCCGGGATTGAAACGATCAGGAATCATTTTAATTGCGGATGTTTCCGACCTTAACAGGTGGCAAAGCGACTGACTCATTGGTAGCTAGTAAAAAAACTTCCTTCGAACAATGTGTTTAAAATTAGATATGTAAATTCATTTGATATTTATCATCATGGAAGGCATATCGCCCAATTTAAGCAAAGCGCCTTTGTAAAGGGAAGAGGAGTAAAATAAAAATATGTTTGATTTCATAGGAGATATTCACGGCCACGCAGATAAGCTCGAAAAATTACTGCATAAGCTCGGATATGAAAATGAGGGGAAAAAATATGCACATCCTGAAAGAAAGGTGTTGTTTGTGGGTGATTATATCGACAGAGGTCCGAAGATCAAAAAAACGCTGGCCATTGTCAGGGCAATGGTCGAAAGTGATAACGCTGTTGCATTACTCGGCAATCATGAATACAACGCACTCTGTTTTCATACAAAAAACAAAACGGGTGGTCATTTAAGGAAACATTCTATTGCAAATGTTATCCAGCATTATGAGACACTCAGGCAATTCCAGAACAAGCAGGATGAATACGAAGATTATCTTGACTGGTTCAAAACTCTACCATTATTTTATGAAACCAGTTCTTTCCGCGCTGTTCATGCAGCCTGGGACAATTCAAGTATCAGCTTCCTCCGGCATCACTTATTCCAATCCAAACTATCAGACGAACTGATTGAACAATCGTCCATCAAAGGCTCTGATTTTTATCATGCAATTGAAACCATATTAAAAGGAAAGGAAATCAGGTTGCCAAAGGGCCATTATTTTACCGACAAGGACGGAACGAAAAGAAAGGAAATGAGGATAAAATGGTGGGAGGACCCAACCAGGTTAAACTACAACGAAATAAGTATCGAGCCGATGCTTGATCTGGATGAGATGCCCATTGATTTATCCTTATTAAAAAATACCAATTACTATAAACCAGACAATATCCCTGTTTTCTTTGGTCATTATTGGCTAAGGGGAAATCCTATGCTCTACAGAGACAATATCTGTTGTCTGGACTACAGCGTCGCCAAGAAAGGACATCTTGCCGCATACAGGTTTGACGGAGAATCAGTTTTGGATGTTGAGAAGTTTGTTTATGTGTAGGAGTTGAACTGATAAGAAAAAACTTATTCCATAGACGGGCAGAGACAACTTTTCATTTTCAACATAAGTGGAAATACCCTTTTTATTTTAATTCTAATACGTTTAAAAACTCTACATAAAGGGTGAACCGACTTTAAAAACCATTAAATGATGATTTACATTTTGATTGATTTATCATCATCACATGGAGATAGTTGAAAAATGTTGAAAATAAATTAGCCGAATGCCAACACTACTAACTATAAAGGGCATTCGCTTTTTCTTTTACAGCATGAAAAATGATGAACCGCCTCATGTACATTTTGGAAAGGGAAAAGCGTTTGGAAAAGCATGGCTGGATCCTGTTAAAGTTGTTTATTGGACAGGTTTCAAGATTTCCGAATAAAGAGTAATTTTACAAACAATAGCAGTTAATAAGATTCTGTTCAATGAAAAATGGAATGAATACTTTAATCAATAACAGCAATAATTTTGATTCAATTGAAAAAATGATATTTTCCAATAATCTGCGTATTAAAAAACTGGATATTCATCCCAATCTTAATATCATGAATATTATTTTGAATACCGGATTTGTTATCCGAACAAATTTATCCTCTTACCCGACTTTGAAAAAAGCTACGAGGGTTAAAGTTCTAAATTATAAGATAATAGGAAATGGCACAGGCATTCACTGGCCGAAACTCGATGAAGATTTAAGTTTAAAGGTATTTTTAAGAGACGAATTACTTAAAGTTGTAAAGCCATCCTCTGTTATTGAGGCATAAGTATTTATTACCCCGGATATTTTTGCGGTCACAATTTGTGACCTTTCAAAACGTAAACTGGCATAGACAGCTCCGCCTTCGCCCGCGAAACTTGGGATTCGGAGGTGAACCAGGATCATTCCTCACTCCGTTCGGAGTGATTCGACCGGATTCGCAAGCGCGGCTTTTAGTGCCTGATAACCCACCGTCAAGAGAGCAATCACAATAGAAACCAATCCTGCCAAAGCAAATATCCACCAGGGCAAACCAGTCCGGTAAGCAAAGCCCTGAAGCCAGCTGTTCATGGCGATGGCCGTGATGGGAATGGCGACAACAAAAGCAATGACAACCAGTATCAGGAAATCTTTCGACAAACCAAATACCAGGTTGTTTACGGAAGCACCCAATACTTTTCGCACTCCTATTTCTTTTGTTCTTTCCAAAACATTATAGGCCGATAATCCAAGCAGTCCAAAGCAGGCTATCGTAATGGCGAGTATTGCAAAAAGACCAAACACCGCTCCGAATCGACGGTTTTCGTCGTACTGCCGGTTGAAGAATTCATCCAGGAAAAAATAATCAAAGGGATCTGTCGTGAAATGCCGGTCCCAGACATTTTTGATGGAAGCAACCGTGGACGCAACATTGCTCCCTTCTATTTTCACGGAATAATTTTCCCGTGTTCGGCGGTTGGGAAAAATCACGAGTGGTTGAATGGCTTTTTGAAGACCTTCATTATGAAAGTCGGAAATCACTCCGGTTACTTCCATAGAATCCATATTATTCTGGCCGCCGGATATTAATTCCCCTATGGCTTTTTGTGGTGATGAGAAACCCAAAGCATGCACCGCTGTTTCATTCAATATTATTTTTCTTTGATTTTCTTTGGAAGCACGCGAGAAAGGGTGTCCTGCAATCATTTTCAATCCATAGCTTCCGATAAAATCTTCATCCACGCCCAGGTGAAATAAATTAACGGTCTGTTTGCTTCCGCCACGAATCTTGTTCCAGTTTGTGGACCACAAAATTTCTTCTCCCATAATTGCTGAAGAAGAAGTAATAGTTTTTACTCCGGGCAATTTCAGTATATCATCTTTAAACGCAGTGTACACATCACGATACGTAGAATCTCCCAGCCCCCCGGAAGCACCTTTGATTACAACGGTCTCATTAATATTCGCACCCAGATCCTGATTTTGCATATAGTGCATCTGACGGTAAACAATCATCGTTCCTGCTATCAGAATAATAGAAGCTGCAAATTGTCCTACGATAAGTACTTTACGCAACCACCGTCCTCCGGCCGCATTTTTGAATATTCCTTTCAGTACAGTGACAGGCATATAACGCGAAAGAACCAGTGCAGGATAGATACCGGAAAGAAAAATTCCGACTAAAAGCAATATCAAAAAATATTCTCTGTAATCTGCAGGAATATTTAATAAGGAAGGTAAGGAGCGGCCGCTGAGTTCTGAGAACAATGGATTGATGGAAAGTGTAATGATGATTGCTACGATCAGGGCGATCAGGTTCAGCAAAAGACTTTCAAGCATAAATTGTCCTATAAGATCTCCCCTCAATGCACCAAGTACTTTTCGAACACCCACTTCCCTGGCGCGTTCCAAAGAACGTGCCGTAGCCAGATTAATATAATTTATCCACGCGATACAAATAATAAAAAAAGCGATCAGGAATAAAAAAGTTACTGACTGTCCATCGCCATTCGCTTCCGCTTCTTCCGTATAGTGGGAATAAAGGTGAATGTTTTTCAAAGGCATCAGGCTTAGACTATAACGGTCACCCACACTCTTGTTTTCCTGTAAATTATTATAGTGCCTGTCGATAAAATCAGGCAGTTTGGTCTCCAGCCTTTTCGGGTCAGTTCCCTTTCGCAAAAGTATATAAGTATAGAAGTCTGTCCAGCCGAAACTCGTCTCCAGCACATCATCCGGATTACCATAACTTCCAATAACCTGGCTATACGTTTTATAAGAAACAATAACGGATAATTTCAGGTGTGCATTGGATGGATAGTCTTTAAAGACTCCGGTTACTTCCAGTGGACGGGTATTCCCCGATGAATGAACAGATAATATTTTGCCTAAGGGGTTTTCACCACCAAAATACTTCCGCGCTACTTCTTCAGAAATAATTATTTTTCCAGGTTGTAACAAAGCCGTCTTGGAATCTCCGTTTACAAATTGAATATTTAAAATATCGATCATGGATTCATCGGCGTAATAAACTGTTGGTTCCTTAAAGTGAATATTACGCACATCATTCCCCAATAGAAGTTCAACCTTTCTTAAGCGGCCGGCCTCTTCCACTTCAGGGAACTCACGTTTCATGAAAGGTGCTACACCGGGCATGGCGGCTGCACAAGGAACCACTAACCGACCATTCTGATACTCTTCATCCTGTACGCGAAAAATTCTGTCTGCCTTTTCATTGAACTTGTCGTAGCTCCTCTCATACGCTACATATTCGAATATCAGGAGACAGCAGGTAATGCCGATTGCCAGTCCGGCAATATTCATCAAAGCAAATCCCTTACGTTTGAAAAAGTTTCTAAAAGCTATTTTCAGGAAGCTCTGTAACATGGAATTATCTTTTGGTGTTTCATTTACAGCCAAACAAATGCCATTCTTATATGGTTGTACAAATCAACTAATTATAATTTTATCATCAGGGGATTGTCCGAAAATGATGCAGTTAATGTCCGCTTTATAAATGGAAGTTACTTATTGCAGGATAATTGGTTATTTTTGTTCTGCCTATAATAACCTTCAGATCAGCTCGCAAAATTATCCCGGTCGCCAGCCATAAAACACCAACGCATCCTCAAACCGCGAACATCGGTGCCAGGTTGAAAACGAATGAATGATCACAGAAAAAATATTTACAGAAATGGCTCTTTCTTTTCCTGGAACAGAGCAAACGCCGCATTTCGACAGGATAGGTTTTAAGGTTACCGGAAAACGGATGTTTGCGACTTATCTGCCGGAAAATAATACGGCTAATATTTTTCTGACACCGGAAGAACAGCGGGTATTTTGTAAGATGAGTGTTGGCAAGATTTATCCGGTGGCTAACAAATGGGGTGAAAAAGGAGCAACAACTTTTGAGCTTGGCAAACTGCCGAAGGAATTAATCATGGAGGCGCTTATTTCAGCATATAACAAAGTGGTAAAAAAATAATTTATTATATGAAAACATATTTTCTCTTTCTAATAATTGCCGGTTCTCTGGCCGGTCTTTTCAGCTGTAAAAAAAATAGTACCCAGGCCCCGCTCCCTTTAAGTCACTGGACAATAAACGGAGTTTCAGATAGCGGCGCCACAGTTTCGGCAGCAAATGATATGCATTTTGTTTGTCTGACCGCTGATCAGCAAAAATCGATCAATATAGATTTTTTTTCAACGGTGACTCACACTTACACTTATAAGGTGATTGACGTTTTGCAGGATAGTACTCAGTGTACAATGTCAGTAAATGACGGTAACGGTCAGATCTATGCATCAACAGGTAAAGTGGGTGACAGTCTGTATGAAAACTTCACCAACAAAATTATAACGTTAACTTTTAATAATATTTCAGTTCACAACAGTTCGAACATTGTGTTGGTTTCCGGAGTCCTTTCTTTTCAGAGTGTTTATTAGGGTGGCTTAATTAATTAATACTCTAAATACTTTGTTCTGATTCAATTTCGGTTGAATTGTTTTCAATAATCACAGGTATGGGCACGGGTACGTGTTTGTGAACCAGACGTTCTTTCACCAAGTGTTCCAGTTTAAAGTTGAGGGGTTCCAGCAAAGAGGCCAGAATTACAAGAAAGAGCATTTCCCATATCGGATTTTCATTTGTCACCTGACTAACATAGGGATAGATCAGATCTGTGATGAATTCAAAAAAGAGAAGTAAACTTAAGATGCCGAGAAATTCAACAACGCGGGGTTTCACTCTCGTGCGGCTAAGAATAAGGACCCCTATAAAGAATATCGGAATAAAAATACCGATAGCCAGTAACTGAAGATTCCTGACTCGTGTTTCTTCTGCTTTTCTTTCCCGTTCAGCTATATCCTGTTGCCTCAGTTGTTCTTCCAGACTCAGGCTTTGCACTTCACGAACTTTAGCCAGGTTAAAAATGCTGTCTTTTAATGAAACATTCAGTTTCAAATATTTCAGTGCACTGTCTTTGTTACCGGCTTTTTCATATGCATTTGAAAGTAAGTCTGATGATTCTAACATTTCAGGAAGATAAGTGTGGGATATATCTTTCGATAACGCTTTATTCGCATAATGTATGGCGGAATCCAGTTTGTCGATGGATAAAAATAGTCCTGCCAATCCGTTATATGAATCAATGGAATCCTTCAACCAACGTGTATTATATACTTTATTATAATATAATAATGCCTGATGTTCATTTTTCATCTTCGAATAAATTCTACCCAGCTGAAGGGATACCCAGCCCCAGTTCCTTTCGATCAGGCCATCCATAATCTCCGCTTTTATTCCAAAATATAATGCTGAGTCAAGATTATTTTTAGCTGAATACACTTCGGCCAGATAGACATCTGATAGTTCAGTTAAAGCTGAATCGTCATAATTTTTCTTTGGGTTATTTATATATGATAATGCCTTGTAAATAGCGTGTATCGCGTTTTGAAAGTCCCCGTCTCCGTTATAGGCTACACCTAATTGATTATAAGACAAAGTCAATAAGGCAGTATCTTTCAATTCTTCTGCAGGTGGAAGTGCCTTCAATGTAAATTCAACTGCTTTTGGATAATTTCCCATTATGCGCAATACTTCTCCGATTACCTGATAAGATTCCGCTATGTCTTTTTTTGAATTCAATTTCTTTGCAAGGTTTAATGCCTGCATCCCATATACTAGAGCTGAATCTGGATTTGAATAGGTGTTATAAAATGTCAAACTCTTTTTTACCAATAACAACAACGAGTCAGCTGGGTATTGCCTAGCCAGATCCTGGAGATCCTTAGTCATCTGATCAGTACTTGTGAAATGTGAGCGAATATCTTCAATCCGTGTATTGATACTATCTGAACTTATTTGTGAATAAACCGGCAATGACCAGTACACAACGAATAATGCCAGGATGGGTTTGCAGAATAATTTCATGATAATCGGTTTAAAGATTAATGCTCCAAATATTCTTAGCAGTTATTATAACCGTTTATAAATTTACAATACTCCCCAGAATAACTGTTGATTACCGTTATGATTGACGATCTCAGGGGAAAATAAAAGGGTAGCCTTTATATTTGTGTGGTGATTCATATCGATTGAAGACATTATGACAACCATTTCAAAAGACAATAAAATACTCACATTAATAAACGTCTTTACGGTTGACCCGGTTAACCAGCAACAGCTTGTAGAACTGTTGACATTAGCGACTGAAACCAGTGTACGAAAAATGCAGGGATTCATTTCATCAAGTCTTCACCGAAGTATTGACGGAACTAAAGTTACCATGTATGCTCAATGGCGAAGCATTGAAGACTATCAAAAAATGCGAAATAATCCCGACGCTTCACCTTATTTGAACCAGGCACTTACTATTTCAAAATTCGAATCGGGGATGTATGAAGTTGTAGAGACATTCTTACCATATTCATATCCCCTATAGTGCGCGAATAGCCAAGCAGAATGACTGAATATCCACCTACCAGGATATATTTTACCCCATTATCATTTAGTGCTGATATAAAATCCCGGAAATCCTCATTGAAGATATTAACCATTACCTGATTCTTGATCTTACTTTAAACACCGATTTATCTAACCGGGGCGGATTATTTTCGGGATAATTAAAAGCTATACTATTCAAATAAGCGGTAATGCGAAGTCGCTCCTGCCACGTAAGGGTTTTGTAATATCCTGTATGGTTAGAAGCTTCTTCAAAGGTCTGTCCTTTAAACGCATTTCGATCCAGCCTGTAATCCGCCATATCCGAATTTACGGGATTTAGTCATAAACCCATAATCCCATTATTATCACGGTGAATAAACGAACTTCTATTTTTCATGTCGTAACTTACTTTAGAAATCGCTGCAACCCTATTCCAAAAATAATTGTCGTATTATAAACAACCTTATGATCAAATGCTTCAGGTTACTTCCACTGTTATTTATGATTTTTTTGCTTGAATCCTGTTATAAGAGTGGATCATCGGTAGACAATTCCGGTATCGTTGGGCATTGGGTCTGGGTAAGTTCGAATATGGGCGGGTCAGTCATTACCGCAGCGAACGGCGTCCAAAGGTCCCTGTTGTTCGAAGATAATGGAGCTTTGTTTGTAACCCATAATGATTCTACCGGTGATGTTCCCAGTTTACTACTTTATAGCCCATTAGTACTACTTGCACAACCGATTGTGGACACGACAACTTTTCAACTTACTACGCTAAATGCCGGTTGCGTTTCCCAAAAATTTCCCGCATTATTAACCAGTGGAAAAGTACAATACTACAGTTATACTATTTCCAATGACACACTTCTGGTTTCTCCTCCTCCCTGTCTTGCTCCCAATACTTCTGTTTATATCAGGCATTAAAAAATCAATGGCGGAGTCCTTGTCCCTGATTAGTAAATATTGCAAATGCAACAACTTATTTTATGAGCATCCGGCAATAAACAGAAAAGTTCAGGGGGTTTTTGCGACGAGAGGTTAAATGAAATGTTAACTTTCTTCAAAAAGGCAACCTTCAATTAGTTTTAAAGTCGATTAGTAAATATCAATTGGGGATGGGGATTCAAGGGAATTATCTTCATAAACTCAATGCGATATTAAAATGGCCCCCCATGATACCCAATAAATCAACCCATTCCCAACCATTTCACGAAAATAATATTTTCAGGAAATTGGTTTCCCCGTTTTTTGTAATACCCATTGTATTCTGCTCCTGCAGTAAAGACTATTACTCGGAACAAACCCAGCCTCCAAATAATCAAACTGATGCTCCCGATATCTATCTGGCAGGTAGTACCGGAGATGGTATTCATCCAAAAGCAACCTATTGGAAAAATGGGAATGCGGTAACTCTCACGGACGGTACAAATTATGCGGAAGCGAACTCAATTGTTGTTTCAGGTGAGGATGTTTTTGTTGCAGGGTATGAATATAACGGATCTTATTATGTCGCGAAATATTGGAAAAACGGGATCGCAGTTCCGCTTGGCAATGGTACCGGTCCGTCGATCGCGTATTCTATCACTCTGTCGGGGAATGATGTTTATGTTGCAGGTTACGAAGGCGACTCCACATCCATGATCGCAAAATACTGGAAAAATGGAAATGCTGTTTCGCTGACTGACGGGGCAAGAAATGCTGTAGCATATTCTATCATTGCTGAAGGAAATGATATTTATGTGGCGGGTGATGAATATAATGGAATAAATCATGTTGCCAAGTATTGGAAGAATGGAAAATCCATGTCTCTTACCGACGGTTCCAGAGATGCGCATGCCTATTCAATAGCGGTTTCAGGAAGCGATGTATATATAGCGGGAAGTGAGATGACTGGAATGAATGGAAATATGGTTGCTGAATACTGGAAAAACGGTACCGTTTTCCATCTCACAGATGGTTCAAATTATGCCAGGGCCAATTCTATAACTATTTCAGGAACCAGTGTATATGCAGCCGGAGCCGAACTTAAGGACGGTAATTTTTTTGTTGCAAAATACTGGCTGAACGGCTACCCAATGGCCATTACTGACAGTTCCAATTATTCAATGGCCAATTCAATTGTTGTTCAGGACAATAACATTTACATAGCCGGTAAAGGATTACAGGGAGCTTTTATGCAGGGCAAACCGGCGACTCTATACTGGAAAAACGGAAGTGAAGTGCCTGTACAGGATCCTTCCGATTCCGGTGGCTGGACAAATTCCGTTTTCATTTACAATAATCATAATCAGGAAAAGGAAAAGAACAGTTATGGGGAAGACAATAACAGTAATGGAGGGGAGTACATAAGCACAATAACTTATGACAACGAAATTCGTGCAATACCCAGGAGATCACAGTCTTCAGACAGATCATTGTCTTCTACTCCAATACATTCAAAAAATAGACCAGGTCGCAATAGCACAACTAAAAACAAAGTCTTTAAGTCCCCCGCAATCCGAATTCCTAATTTGTTTAAAGATCATCCGAGAAATAATGTTGTAAAATTCAAATTCAAGCTTAAATAGTGCAAACAGTGCTAATAGATATCGTCAATGGTTGCCAAATACATATTCCAGTCATTTCCTCTTTCCAGACAAGTCAAATCTTTTTTCAAAATTACGTTTCAATAAAAAAACGCTCATAAGGATCATGGAAAACAATACGACATAGAATAACAGAAAAAACAGAACAATAATCCAAATATTGTTTTGCTCCTCCGGATTTAAACGCTTGTTGTCATGAATGGCTAATAAACTTATTATTGGAAAGATTAATAAAACGAAAAAAACAAATATAAGATTGGGAGTAACCGACAGGTGGATCAGTGTTTTTCTTCCATCTGCTTCCAGCTTCCCCTTAGCGTAAACGATCTGTTTATCGCCACCAAAAGAAGAATAACCAGGACTTAAAATAAATTTGATCTTGTAAGTAAACGAACCGTCTTCTTTCATTGAACCCGATTCATGCTCTACGAGTAGCTGGCTCATTTTCGCCCTGGTCGCTTCAAAGGAATCAGTCACTTCATAAACTATATTTGTTCGTATTATTGAATTCATAATGAATTATTATAATCTGAGAAACCCTTCGGATTATATTTATAAACGAGCGTGGAGACGGAGAGAGACATGGGGGTAATGGGGTTTCAGGATTTTCCTTTTTAAATGTAAGACGTTTTAGTGAATCAGATATCTAAGTAAATACCCTTAGGCCGTAGAGCTACCAGCCGATCTCCGCTTTTACTGCGTTGATCAATTCGTAATCATCAAAAGGCTTTTTAATATAATTGTTGGCACCCAATTCTATCCCCTGACGAAAGTCGCTTTTTTCAGCTTTGGCTGATAGAAAGATGAAGGGAATATTTGTCATATGTTCGGTATTTCTGATCATCTGTAAAACGCCATAACCGTCCAGCTCAGGCATCATGATGTCGCAAATAATGAGGTCTGGTCTCAGTTTAATAGCCGTTTCGACTCCCTCTTTACCATCTGCTGCGGAGAAAACTGTATAACCTGATAATTCGAGTATTTCAATGATATTTTCCCGGATATCTGAATTATCATCAATGACCAGGATACTTTTCATAATTGATTTAAACTTTGGTCAACGGCTCTGAGCAAACCCTTCTCTTCAAAAGGTTCAATTAATAAAAATGAATTTGAAAATAGCATGGATTGTCCAACCTCTGAACTGGACGAATGTTCCGAAAATAAAATGATGGGAATCTTAAGAATTGTCTCATCCTGGGAAGCATGCTTAAAAAAAATACGGCTTTCCGTTTCCGGCTTCATAATATCACAAAGAATAAGGTCTGGAGAAAATTGTTTCGCCAGATCAAATCCTGAGCTGCCCGTTTTGGCAGAAAGCACTTTATAGTTATTCAATTCCAGAATTTCCGTGGTATTTTCCCTTATTTCCTTATTATTCTCAATAATCAACACTTTCTTCTTCGACATTGAACAAAAATAGCTTTCTCATCTTCGATTTCAGATGAGTTTGGTCAATTTCGTATATGATAATGATTAGGTTATGACTTCCCCACTTTAGGAAATTCGAAAGTAAAAGTTGACCCTTCATTTTCCCTGCTTGAATAGGATATATTACCTCCCAGCAATTCAACATATTTTTGAACAATATTCAAGCCCAGTCCTGTTCCCTGAATATTGGCAGCGTTTTCTGCTCTGAAGAATTTTGAAAACAAGTGTTTCTGGGCTTCTGCTGGTATTCCGATTCCTTCGTCCCTGACACTGATAGAAACCATTCGATGATCTTCATTAACGGTAACCAGTATTTGTTTTCCTTCAGGTGAATATTTTACAGCATTTGAAAGAAGATTCAACAGTACACTACGCAGTATTTTTTTATCCTGCTTTACTTCGGTAGGACCGTGATATAATAGAACGATCTCCTGATTTTTCTTTTTTAGCATACCATCCATTTCATCGATAAGGTCTTCAATGTATTCACGGACATTAAAATTGTCGTTATGAATTTCAATTTTCCCTTGTTCAAGTTTATCTAACGACAGAAAATCGTCCAGTATTTCAGTAAGATTGCGAACGGATGATTTGATTCTGTCGATATGTTTTTGCCGTTTTTCATCCAGATCCTCTGTCTTGTATCGTTCAACCAGAGAAATGCTGGAAAGAATTGCTGTCAATGGAGTCCGGAATTCGTGGGAAGCCATGGAAACAAAACGTGATTTCATTTCGTTTAATGTCATTTCACGCTCCAGTGATTTGGTCAATTCCAAAGTTCTTTCTCTTATTTTCCTTTCCAGATCTTCATTAACGGTCAGAATTTGCTCTTCAAAAAGTTTTCGTTGTGTAATATCACTTCTTATGGCTACATACTGAAAAGGTTTTCCTTTGTCATTCAGGAAGGGAACGATAGTGGTATCTACCCAATAAAAATTTCCATCTTTCGCAAGATTTTTTAATTCTCCCCTCCAAATTTTACCATTGGCTATTGTAGTCCAGAGATCCCGTATAAATTCCTTCGGATGATATTTCGAGTTGATGATTCTGTGATCCTGACCGATCAGTTCCTCCCTGGAATATTTTGATATATTGCAAAAATTGTCATTAACATAATTTATAATACCCTTCTGATCTGTAATGGCTACAATGGAAGATTCATCCAGGGCATGTTTATAGTCCAAAATTTCGGACTGGCTTTTTTGTAATTGATTTTGCAGTACAGCATTCAGTCGCCTATTCTCCTCTTCAATCGTTTTTCTCCTGGTCATGTCCCGCGTAATCTTGCCAAATCCTACCAGATTACCGCTGGAATCTTTCGAAACTGTAAAGACAATATTCGCCCAAAATTTAGTACCGTCTTTTCGGATGCGCCAGCCTTCACTTTCAAATCGTCCCTTTTCCCTTGCAATTTGCAAATTCATGAAGGGAACGCCTTCTTCAATTTGAGCAGGAGTATAGAAAACCGAAATATGTTTGCCGATAATCTCAGACGCAGTATATCCTTTAATAGATTCGGCTCCTTTGTTCCAACTGATAATGTATCCGGACTCATCGGTCATGAAAATTGCAAAATCCCTTACATTTTCTATCAGGAGTTGATAGCTCTCTTTATCCAATTGTAAGGTATCGCCGAGCATGGTGCCATTTTGCGGTCACAAGAGATGATACAAAAGTACGATGGAAGCCTGTATCTTGAATGGAAAACCAAAAATTGATTATAATAGAACTTGTTTGGGGAACGCTGGATCCTTTATGCCTTTTTCTCTCCAAATCGTTGACTATCAGGAACGGGCTTGTCAGACCGGTTCCAACTTCAGGTTTCTTCTTCTAAATTGCAATCAATTCAATATTTTAAATTTACAGCGATGATCATTGAAACATTAAAAACATTATTTGCGAGAGACTTAAACAAACTGAGACTGGAAATTGAATTATATACGAATGAAACCAACCTTTGGAAGGTTGAACATGATATCAGGAATTCCGCAGGCAATCTTTGTCTCCACCTGATTGGTAATTTGAATGCATTTGTTGGGAAAGCAATCGGGAAAACAGACTATACTAGGAATCGGGAGTCGGAGTTTTCACTAAAAAATGTACCGCGTGAGGAATTACTTGAAAAAATAGATAACACAATTCAGGTAGTAAATCTGACTCTCAGCAACCTGGATGAAAATATCTTGAAAGAGGAATTCCCCATTTTGGTATTTGAGAAGAAGACATCTGTTGAATATATGTTGATTCATTTGTCCACCCATCTTTCATATCATTTAGGACAGATCAATTATCACAGGCGGCTGCTCGACAATTAAAATATTGGTTGGCGGTTGGCTGGTGGTTAAATCGAAAAGGTCAAAATGGGGATACCTACTTTGACGACGTTCCAATCTTCCCGGACCAGGTTTCATAAGTTTATCCTACTCCAAAATGACTTAATCATTAATTTAATGTTAACTTATCATTAATTAATACGATTGAGCCATGAAGCCTCCCATATATTACTGCCGCTTTCCGGCAAAAGGGCTGCTGTTCCTGTATTTTTCGCTGTTGTTTCTAACTATGAATGTTCTGGGGCAGCCGTCGGACATGAACAGTTCACGAGTATTGCTTTTGAATGAAGTCAATACATCCGCAGCAAGACATCTTCTTAAAAATTTTTCTCCCTCAGCCGAGGTAACGTGGATTCAGGAAAAGCATGGTTTTGTGGCTCTTTGTAATGAAGGTGATTCGGTTGTAAAGGTGTACTATAAACTAAACGGCAATTTTGAAAGTTGTATAAAATACTATCTGGCTAATGATTTGGACATGAATCGGAAATCAATCCTGTTAAAAAAATTTCCCGGTTGCAAGATTATGATGGTTACCGAACTGACTAATCTGGAAAGAGAAGAATTATACATTAAAATAAAAGACGGAGCCTATATAAGAACCATTCACTTCTCAGGTGATGGAATGGAGATTACAGAAAATATATTAGATGGCTCGTCCTGAACTGGAGTCAGGTCGGCAGATATTCTCCTCTTTATAAGATAGCGCTAGTTTTGGTCGAATTTCCTCAAAGGTCACAAATTGTGACCTTTGAGGATAAAGGACGTTATAACAAATATTTGCCTTATGCCTTTACTGAACAAGGTATTGCAATGCTCAGCGGAATATTGAATTCTGATAAAGATCGAGCCTTGCATTCAGTCTTCTGCACCCGTTTTTATTATGCGCTGCTTCTTAACGCGTAATTTCGTGTATGTTCGACCTTTGTAAAAATGCCCAAACAAACATTCAGGAATAACAAACGTACATAATTATATAACTTATGAAATTAGCAGGAAACAAAATTCTAATTACCGGCGGTGCGACTGGTATTGGCTTTGGACTGGCCGAACGATTTGTTCGGGAAAACAACACCGTTATCATTTGTGGAAGGCGCGAATCGGCGCTGAAGGAGGCTGCAGGCAAACTTCCCCCGGTAATTACAAAAACATGCGATTTGTCGTTGGAAACAGATCGTATTGGTCTGTATAACTGGATTGCAGAGAACCACGGTGATCTGAATGTACTTATAAATAATGCGGGCATTCAAAACTGGATGAGCATTTCAGACAACAATTTTTTCCAAAAGGCCAATGAAGAAGTTGCAATAAATATTCTGGCTCCTATTCATTTGACAAAACTGTTTATGAACCTGAAATCATTTAACACTATTATTAATGTTACATCAGGACTGGCATTCATACCGTTTTCAAAAGTACCCGTCTATTGCGCTACAAAAGCATTTCTGCGTTCGTTCACAGTTTCTTTAAGACATAATTTGAAAGCAACCAACATAGAAGTTATTGAAATGATACCGCCGGCCCTGAACACAGACCTCGGCGGGAAAGGAATACACGATGCCCATCCTGCAGTCAGCGATTTCGTAGAATCTGTATTCCGCCAAATGAATGAAGGCAAAACTGAACTTACTTTCGGTATGAGCGAAGGAAGGGTAAAAGCAAATAATGAATCTATAGCTGAATACTTTAGCAGAATGAATCCCTAGGGGTTATCTGGATCCGGTTATTTAATCAGTTGATAAATAGTTATAATAGTCACAACTACCAAGATAGAAATATAAATTACTACCGTGTGTTTTGCCAACCAGTTGGGAAGATAAATATCAAAATTGTCTTTAGATGAAATCGAGTATTTACGTGCGATGATAGTTAATGGACAGGAATATTTAAAAATTACCAGGATGAGGCCTTCCAAACCAATAAGCAGATAACCAATCCACAGCCACCTGTCCAGTTTGTTTACAATGACGGCATACAGCATATAACATATGACAGTGTTGAAAAATACCCAGACAATCGTATGAATTATTTTAATAATTACCAATTTCACTTCATTGTGAATACGGTTCTTTCCATGATTGGATGTAGAACCGATGGATGAATAAGTCAGCATATAAACACAAAATTATTGTTTATCATGCATCAGGAATTTATTTGCAACGATCTGTCAGAAAATTTGTCAGGCTAAGATTGTATTTTCCTGTCCCCGCCAGTGCGTTCGAGCATCCAGCCAGGATATTCTGCGGGTAGTTTGCTGATCTTATCCAGCTGATCCAATTCTTCAGCACTAAACTTCAGGTCGACAGATTTCAAATTGTCTTCCAGCTGCTCCATTTTATTGGCACCGATGATCACCGTCGTAACCGCGGACTGATGAAGCAACCAGGCCAGTGCGAGACCGGCGACGGTTGTCTTTTTCGATTTGGCCATGATTTGTAACTGATCAATGATATCAAAGGCACGGTCCCTGTTCACGGGTGGGAAATCAAAATTGACACGTCGACCCTCTGCATTTTTTTCCTTGTCACGACTGTACTTACCACTTAGCAGTCCGCCGGCCAGTGGCGACCAGACCATCAGTCCGACTTGCTGATCTTTGAGCAGGGGCAGCAATTCTCGTTCAAGGTCGCGACCAGCGATCGTATAATATGCCTGAAGAGATACAAACTTCGCGATGCGATGAGAATCACTGATTGCCAGTGCCTTCATCAGTTGCCAGGCTGCTAAATTGCTGGCACCTATATAACGCACTTTTCCCGAACGGACCAGATCGTCCATGGCTGAAAGTGTTTCTTCGAAAGGAGTTATTGGATCATAACTATGGATCTGGTACAAATCGATATAATCCACCTGCAGCCTGCGAAGACTTGCTTCTGCCTGCTGAATAATGTGTTTTCTGGTGAGGCCGCTGTCGTTGGGTCCGTCGCCCATTCTCCCGCGCACTTTAGTGGCGAGTACCAGGTCATCGCGATGGAGACCGAGATTGCGAATGGATTTACCGGTGAGTTCTTCACTCAATCCTTCTGAATATACATTCGCCGTATCAATAAAATTAATTCCTCCGTCGATGGCCCGCGTCATCAGTGCGTCTATTGGCTCCTGCCCCAGCGTGCCAATCGGTTTGAAATAACCCTTTCCTCCAAATGTCATGGTTCCCATACAGAGTTCAGAAACTTTGAGTCCTGTTTTTCCGAGCAGATTATATTTCATAAAGTTTTTATTTTTATATGCAATCTTCACCTGGCTTACAGACCGCTCCTTCTTCCACAACAACAGGATGATCTTTTTCCCATTCACCAAAAGACTGGTTCAATGCCTGCAAAAAATATTCAGGTGCCTGGGCGCCGGAAATGGCATACTTGTGGTCGAATACAAAAAACGGAACACCCTGGATACCAATATCATTTGCTTCCTGAATATCCCGTTCCACTTTTTCAGCAAATACATCACTGACCAGCGCGTCCTTAATTTCTTCTTCGGCAAGACCAATCTCTTTCCCGATCGATGTCAGTATATCATGATCGCCAAAGTCTTTGCCTTCGGTAAAGTAGGCGTGAAATAATCTTTCTTCAGCAGCATCACCAAGTCCTTTGGTTTTCGCCAGCTGGATCATCCGGTGCGCATCAAAAGAATTCGCTACGATCGCTTTGTCAAAACGATAATCCAGTCCGGCATTCTTTGCTGTCTGAATTACCCGCTCGTGCATTTTAGCGGACTGCTCATAACTGATGCCTTTCTTATCAGCCAGGTATTGATACACATTTTCTTTAACCGGACTGTGTTCAGGAATCGTGGGATCGAGCTGGAAACTCCGCCATTCAATCTCAATATGTTCCCTACCGGCAAATTTCCTGAGTGCTGCCTCAAAGTTCCGCTTTCCGATATAACAGAAAGGGCACATGATATCGCTCCAGACTTCCACCTTCAATTTGGTGGGATTCAAAGTCACCGGTTTCAATGAATTCATACTACAATAGTTTTCGTAAAAAAGCCGAATCCCTCACGATCCGCGGGGGACTTAATATTACAAGGAGAATTAAAAATGGTTGACTTTTTAATGAAATAATTTAAATTGAATGTATTAAATCGCGTTGCGCCATCTAAAATAATCTGCATTAATATGCAATTAAAAATCAGACCCTGGACGCTGAATGACTTAGACATTTTAGTGAAATATATCAATAACTGGAATATTGCAAAAAATATGACGGACAAAATTCCTTTCCCATATACTGAAACCGATGGCAGAGAATTTATAGAATATGCAGGCAAAGACGACCCCATTCATATTTTCGCCATCGACATCGACGGACAAGCGGCAGGTGCCATAGGCATTCATCCGCAGGATGATATTCACAGAAAAAATGCAGAGCTTGGTTATTGGTTAGCGGAACCATATTGGGGTCACGGCATTATGACTAATGCAGTAAAACAAATGATAACTTTTGCATTTAATACTTATGATATAAACAGGGTTTTCGCAAGACCCTTCGGAACAAACAAAGCATCGCAAAGAGTTCTTGAAAAAGCAGGGTTTATGCTTGAAGGAAAATTTGAAAAAGCACTTTATAAGAATGGAGAATATATAGATGAGCTTATTTATTCCATCAGGCGATGAAACCTGGTTTGCACTATCCTATTCCATCCTTAATCTTTCCAGGCTCTTTATCCCGCCATGAGCGGGACCTCATCAATCCTTACTCCGTTCGGAGTGATTTGACCGGATTTGCAACTGCAGCTTTTATTGCCTGGAAACTTACAGTTGCTATTGCTATCAGTATGACCAGCATAGATCCAACTGCAAAAATCGACCAGCTCAGCGTAATCCGGTATGGATAGTTTTGAAGCCATTTACTGGCAGCCATCCAGGCCAATGGAATTGAGATAACCAGAGAAATAGCGACGAGTGTTAAAAAATCCATTGATAAAATGGAAACTATTTTATTGACAGAGGCCCCCAATACTTTTCGGATTCCAATTTCCTTGGTCCGCTTTTCAGCCGACAATACTGACAGTCCGAAGAGTCCAACGCAGGAAACTAAAATGGTCAGCAGAGCGCCGAATAGCATAATCTGTTTCCACCTGGCTTCTGATTCATAATTTTTTTGGTTTTCAAGATCCTTAAAAGTATAACTATAGGGATTGTTAGGGAATAATGTCTTAAATACTTTTTGAATTTGATTCAGCGTTGCCTGTTTATGATCGGGATTAATTTTTATATAGGCAACTCCCATTGCGAAAGGCGGCCACATCACCAATACTTTCGGGGCTATTTCGCTGTTTAAGGGTTCAGCGTGATAGTCTTTTACAACTCCAACGACATTATATTTTTTGGACCAGAATTCAATTTGCTGTCCTATCGGATTTTTCCAGCCAGCCCTTTTCACAAATGTTTCATTTACTATGACTGACCGGCTTGAATCTGTTGGAATATTAGCAGAAAAATTTCGCCCTTTTATCACGGGGACTTTTAGCAAAGGCAGGTAAGATTCATCTATTGTTTCAAATGAAAATTGCATTTCCTTGTCCCCATTCACTTTCCCGGTCGTACCCGAAAACCATTTGTTTTTTGCCGTCATATCAACAATGCCGGGATACTTTAGAAGTTCCTGTTTCAACAGGGTGGCTTCGTCCTGTTTTAAGTTCATCTTTTCCACTAAGACCAGGTTGCTGTAATCATAACCTAATTTCCCGGTAGTGAGAAAATTAAATTGCGAGAAAATTGTAAGTGTGGCGATTATCAGGAACGAAGCGATGGAGAACTGTAGGACGACCAATGATTTCTGAAGATAATTTTTACCCGCGAGGTGAAACCTTCCATAAAGAGTTTCCGCAGGATTGTATTTTGATAATACCAAAGCAGGATAAAAACCAGCCAACAGACCAGTGACTAAGAATAAGACAATATAACTGATGACCAATTTGCCATCCATCAAATAGGAAAGTTTAAGCGCTTTATTCGAAAGACTACTAAAAGTTGGCAATAGCGCCGCAACAAAAACTATAGCTAATCCAAATGCTACAAAACTTAAAAGAAATGATTCGCCCAGAAACTGTACGATCAGTTGTTTCCTGTCTCCTCCTGACATTTTCCGGATTCCTATTTCCTTCGCGCGGCTTATTGAACGAGCGACTGTAAGATTGATGAAATTGATACATGCAATCAACAAAACAAGTAATGCTATACCAGAAAGGATATAAGAAAAAACAGGGTTGCTTACATCGGAAAGCTGATTCGGAATTTCTTTATTTAAGTGTATATCAGTAAGCGGTTGTAGTATGTATGTAAAATTCCAAGCCGGATCATTCTTATGCTGCTTAATCATATCGGCTGCATCTGCTTCATAAGTTTTTTGCATCTTTGCCTCAACAGATTTTAAATCTGCGTTTGGTGAAAGCATTAGAAAAGTGCCTAAAAAGAAACTGGACCAATTGTCGGTTTTTGCCTCTTCTTCAGTTGATACATTGATGGGCAATAAAACATCGAATTTTATTGAAGAATTCTGGGGACAAGTTTTCGAAACGCCTGTTATGGTATAGGGTTGAAATTCATCATTGTTTTTAACAAGCATCGTCTTACCTAACACATCCGTACTTCCAAATTGCTTTTTAGCCATATCCTCTGAGAGAACCATTGAATGAGGATTGAGCAATGCGGTCTTCGGATTACCGCTCAGTAATGGGAAAGAGAACATGGAGAAAAAATTAGAATCCACATAACTTACCCCCTGTGATATGATATCGGTCCCATTCTTAATATCGATATGATTTCCCTGAAAACGCACGAAGCCCTGAATTTCGGGAATGGCAGCTTTAAACTTCGGGCCCTGCAAATAGCCGGAAACACTCATATAATTCACAAAGTTATTTGGACCGCGACTAAAATGACCCTTCACGGCAACCAGATAAATCTGGTCTGCATTTTTATGAAAACGATCATAACTAACCTCGTCTTTAACATACAGGATAATAAGCATGGCACAGGCAAGTCCTATGCTCAACCCTGCAATATTGATGAATGAATATACTTTGTTATGTGTGAGATTCCTGATGGCAGTTTTGAAATAGTTTTTAAACATGAATCTTATATTCTTGTTGGAAAGTGGAAGTCTAATCTTTCATTGCCAAGAAAATGCCAGTCTTCTAAAAGACTACTAATCAACCTCATAATTTAAATCCTGTTGTTGGCTGCGCACGGTTTTGATACCGGATATGTTCGCTTGTGATACATTTTCAGCAGTGACGCTTACGATGATCTTAAATTTGTGTTATCAGTTACGCAACAGTGGGTAGTGTCTTAATTTTAATTATGAACCTATTCAGAACTTTCTGCTGGAGAATAACTTCTGCTCATGTGATAACTTATTTTTTCGCAGGGGCGCTGGCTTTTTATTTTTTGGATTATCGGGATCTTTTTGAAACACCCCCCTTTTCTTATTTCATGAAACCAACGAATTCAATTGCAGTGGCAGCCGGACCTGCCTTACAATTGATCAGGGGAGTTATTTTTTCAATGGTACTCTGGCCATTTAGGGATATTCTTCTGAATACAAAATATGGCTGGCTAAAACTATGGGGGCTTTTGATTGGGCTATCGATACTTTCAACAACAGCTGCTGCACCTGGTTCAATTGAAGGATTTATTTATACCACAATACCAATTAGAAAGCAGGTCGTTGGATATCTGGAAGTCATTCCGCAAACCATGTTGTTTTCCCTGATTGTTTTTTATTGGTATGAAAAACCAAAAAAAGCATGGCAGATCATATCAATAATTCTTGTCTTATTTATATTGTTAGTGAGTTTACTGGGGATAATTACAAAACGAACCTGAGAACGAATTGCGGTACGACATCTTTATTATCATTTTTTGTGAACCGGTCAGCAATTAAAACTATTTTTTCTTTATCAAATATTTTTTTGTCAGCCATGCACGCACCGGTTCGTCATATAGTTTAAGACAACCATAAGCCAGTGCAATACTCACTATCACAAGCAGCAGCCCCACCAGCATGCCTTCGGCGCCAAGCGGTATCTTATTATTGACTACCCATGCTGTGTACATATAAATTAACGGGTAATGCGTGATATAAAGCGGGTAAGAAATGTCTCCGAGAAATTTGCTTATTCTGGCTGACCGTGAATTATGTAAAATGCCGCCTGCACCGATTGAAACGATGATCGGAAAAATTATAATCACGCAGAAAGCATCATATATTCCGTTCATCCATACATGTTGCGCGTCGCCAATCCGGGGTATGCCCATGGAAATGATGATAAGGGCACTGCACCACCAAAATGCATTTTTCACACGTATGAATTTACCGATACGCGAAAGTAATACGCCGGCGAAAAAAGGATACAATACCCTTGTAAAACCTACAAAAAGTCCGGCCTCGTTCAGCGACCATCCACCGATCAGGTCTCCCTGAGTTCCAAAGAGCAAATAAGTGATCATCATACAGCCCGCAAGAGACACAAAAATTGAAAGTAATATTTTAGAGAAACGACGCACAATTACCGCATACAGGAAATTGGCGATATACTCAAAAAATAATGACCATGCCGGCCCATTGAGCGGATGCATCTCCTGCCAGCCTCGTATATCCATTGAAATGGGAACAGGGATCAGCGTACAGCCGATGAACATTAACAGCAGCATCTTCCATACCGGTGTACCGGCAATAAGCGGGAACGCAGGGCTCACCTGAAGATAGAAAAATACAGCACCGATGATGGAGCCCATTACAACCATGGGCTGCAGGCGTATCAGGCGGCGTTTGTAAAAATCCCACCGGGTTAATTTTCCCCAGCGGTCATCGTAAGCGTAAGCCACCACAAAGCCGGACAGTACAAAGAAGAAATCTACGGCAAGATAGCCATGATTGATAATCTGTATAAAGCGGTTGCCGCCGGTAAATGTTTCGAATACATGGAAAACGATTACCAGAACGGAGGCGACACCACGTAATCCATCAAGGATCTGATAATGACTTTTGGAATCAGGAAAATCTGCAGAACTTTTCATAAATAATCGTCGCTAAATGATTTTCAAAATTGGTTAATTGGGTTTTACGATGGAAACCTGAATATACATACTTGAACTGATATGACTTCCATTCTTTACAGCTAGTCATTCCCGGATTTGGTATATTTAGTATACTATAATAACCTTTTATGCAATCCAATCCGAAATACAATTTTGGAATCTTTTTCATTTCCTTTTCAACATTGTTATTTGAACTTTCCCTAACGCGGGTTTTTTCTGTCACGCTTTGGTATCATTTCGGTTTTCTGATTATATCAACGGCATTATTGGGTTTCGGCGTTTCAGGAGTCTTGCTTTCTTTATGGAAAAAATTCCGGGAGGATTATCAGCTTGACAAAACACTCGGATGGATAAGTATCTGCCTTTGTCTATCGGTAATTGGCTGCTTCTGGCTCCTGCAAAAAATTCCTTTCGATCCTTTTAGTTTATATACAGACAGGCTGCAGCTTTTATATATGCCGTTAACCTATATGGTGGTTTCTGTTCCGTTCTTTTTTGCAGGTCTTGCCCTCTCCTTATTATTTACGCGATTTCCGTCGAACATTCACAGGCTCTATGCATTTGATCTCGCAGGAGCAGCGCTGGGTTGCCTTGCAATTGTTTTTACCATGTCTTATTTTGGTGGCGGCGGTTCTGTTCTTTTTGCGGCGCCTTTTGCCGCATTAGCGGCCATCTTGTTTTTTGGTAAATATTTTAAATCTTTCACAGTACTTTCTTCCGTCATACTTATAGCAACCCTTTTCATTTCCCTGCATGCGGAGCAATTCGTTCCATTGCATATCACCTCAAACAAAAGAATGTCGGCAAGCAAAATGAAACCGGCTTATACAAAGTGGAATACTTTTTCCAGGATAGATTTATACATTGAAAAAAGTGATATCGATTCTTCAAAAAAATCTCCAACATTTATCATCGACCAGGGAACAGCAGCTACCGGACTTGATTTTGACATGAAGCCGGATACTAAAACGGTTTTGGCCAAATATCCGGCAGATTCACTGTATAGTTCCTGCCTGGCTTACCTCGATAAAAAAAACCCAAACGTACTGGTCATCGGGAGTGGATGCGGTAGCCAGGTGCTGGATGCTTTACACCATGGTGTACAAAAAGTAACAGCCGTGGAAATTAATCCGATTATCAATGATGTGGTTCTTCATAATGCATATTGGAGCGATCTCTTTCAGCAGCCGCAGGTGGAGCTGGTTACAGGAGAAGGCAGGAATTTTGTCCGTTCCACGAATGACAAATATGATGCGATTATATCTGTGCATACTATCAGTAATGCTGCGATTGCATCTGGTGCATTGAGTCTTTCAGAAAATTATGTTCTGACCAAAGAGGCATTTGAAGATTATTATGACCATCTTAATGACAGTGGCATGATTTATTTTACCCGACCAGAATTTCAGTTGCCCAGACTATTTTCAACCGGCAGAGAAGTGCTGGAAGAAAAAGGAATTACAGACCCCGCCAGGCATTTCTTTGCTTTTACCTATACAGAACCTGATCTCAACGTAAATAACGGGAGGAAGTCCTTTTATTCCATTTTTGTAATGAGCAAAACTGCTTTAACACCGCAGCAGGTGGCATCCATGAATGCATTTATTAATCCATCAAAAAAAGATCCGACACTTGTCGTGTTATACGACCCCTTCAGTCCTGCTAAAAATATTTATGATTCAGTATTGACGGCGAAAGATCTTTCCGCTTTTTATCAAAACTATCCTTTTGAAATTGCACCTGCCACCGACAACCAGCCCTTTTTTAATCATCATACAAGGTGGTCTGCATTAAACTTCCAGGCATTCAAAGATATTTTCTCACAGCAAAAAATGGGAAGGATGGCCCTGGAAGATAAGCCCATTGCAGAAGTGAGCCTGATCATTTTACTGATCCAGGTATTACTGATATCTGCACTCGCTATTCTTTTACCCCTTTGGCGTTATTCATCGACCGGCTTGCAGGTAAAAAATATATTTCCATTTCTTTTTTATTTTTCGGGATTAGGCATAGGGTTCATTTTTATTGAAATAGTGATGATCCAGTTATTCAGTTTGCTGTTGGGTGAACCGGTTTACACTTTTGCGATCGTGCTTTCAGCGCTCTTATTATTTACAGGTGCGGGCGCTTTTATTTCGGGGAAATATAAATCGAGTCCGATTCGCATATTGCGTATTTCCATAATTGCTTTGTCCTCTTTATTGTTGCTCGCCAGTATTTTTCTTCCCTCATTATTAAGGCTGGCCATTGCCTTATCCATGCCAGCGCGGATAATACTCGCCATAGTTTTGATCATGCCTTTGGGTATTTTATTAGGTATGCCCTTCCCTACCGGCATCGATATTATCAGCAGACAAGCGCCTTCATTAATTCCCTGGGCCTGGGGTGTAAATGGATTTTTTACAGTAATAGGATCTGTAATAGCTATTATATTAAGTATGATGACCGGCTTTCAGTCCGTTTTGTGGATCGCCGTCCTCGTCTATCTTGTCAGTATGCTTGTAATTACGGGAAGGTTGCGGACTTCCCAAAGTCCGCAATAATAAAATGAAGTAGTTCAAGATTAATTGACCAACGTTAAGGGAAACCGAAATTTTGGAATTATTAATTGGATAAGTATAGGGTAATCTATTTTCGGGTGATTAACTGAAGTGAGTTTTATTGTATAATTTAAGTGCTGGTGCTTACATATATGATACGACAGAAAATTATAATCAGTTTCGTTTTTCCTGCTTTGCTTGCATTGACTGCTTGCAGAAAGGACATCCCCAAAGGACAGTTGATTCAAGCCAGTGGATTTGTCATAGACTCAGTCAAAAACAAGAAATTATATAATGCCACGATTTACCTATATGGAGCACATTCTAATTTCTATGGAGTTTATTATGATGTCGGCCCCCTCGATTCGACAGTTTCAGACATAGATGGAAACTTTTCAATAAAATATTCTGCGGAAGGCAATAGTATTGACTATGCCTTAGCCATCGGCAATGTGGTTTATGGCGGTTATACAAGCCAGGATAATTATGTTGTAGACGTTGCTCATCCTTTATATCCCTTCAATTATTCACATCAGTTAAACAACGTCGCACTAAGAGCAAGAGAGTTAAATTATGCGAGAATAAATTTAAAAGTACTTTCAAATCCTTACGATACACTATACCTTGATGTCACCACAACTTATGGTGAGCTTTTTCTCCGAAATTTGTTTGTAGGTACAAATATTGATACTACTATTTTGACACGTTATCTTCCTGATGCACCAAATACTTTTCAATATGCTATACTTTCCAGGCAATTACTCGACTCGGGCTGGTATATAAGAAGGATGTTTGACACATTAACTCCGAAAATGGATGATACTATGACAATCTCAAAAACTTTTAATTCGACTTATGACATACCTCTGGAGCCTCATTAAAAACTGACGCCGGGTTTGAGATTGTGTTCGACTTAAGCTATTTGACAACTTATCAACCTAAGCAATGTTTAAATCATATATTTATTTCATTCTTTGTCTTCTTATTGTCAAATCTTCTCCAGGACAGGCCCCTTCCATCGAAAATAAAATCGACGAACTCCTTACAAAGCAGTTTAGTCAATTACAACCAGGTTGCGAAGTACTGGTTGCAAAACATGGACAAATCATTTACAAAAAGGCCTATGGAAGCGCTGACCTTGAGTTAAACGTTCCTTTGACTCCGGATATGGTTTTTAATCTGGCTTCCATCACAAAACAATTCACCGCTGTCGCCATTCTGCAATTAGTTGAACAGGGCAAAATTTCGCTTCATGACAGTCTGCAGAAATTTATTCCCGACTTCCCTTCAAAAGGTCACACGATAACCATAGAAAACTTACTGACACATACATCGGGCATCAAAGATTATATGCAGCTCGATTATCCAAATTCTTATATGGAAAGATGGGATTACAAACCCAAACAACTTATCGACAGTTTCAAAAATTATCCCCTGGAATTTGAACCGGGCACTAAATTTTCTTACAGCAATTCCGGATATTATTTGTTGGGATATATCATTGAGGAAATCACAGGCAGTCGTTATCAAAGCTATGTGCAGGATAATCTTCTCAAACCATTGGGATTGACTCATACTTATTTTGACAGCGCAGGGATTATAATACCCAACCGGGTTAGTGGATATCAGAAGGACGACACGGTTTATAAAAATGAAGACTATTGGAGCCCGACCATTGAATACGCTGCCGGCGGTCTCATCTCCAATGTTGATGATTTATTTAAATGGCATAAAGGACTATACACTTATCAGATACTTAAAAAGGAGACTTTGCAGAGAGCATTTACATCATTTAAATTGAAAGACGGAACTTCAACAGATTATGGTTATGGCTGGTTTCTTAAAACATCTGAGGGTATAAAATCCATTGAACATGGTGGCGGGATACCCGGATTTAGGACGGATGAAATTTATTTCCCTTCTGAAGATATTTTTATTGCCATTCTATGTAATTGCGGAACCGCGTCAATAGATGAGTTGTCTGTGAATATTTCAAGCGTCGCCCTGGGTAAATCTCTACAGTCCGACGTAACAGTCGATCCAAAAACGCTTGATAAATATGTCGGGGTTTATAGACTGTCTATAGACACCAGCAGGACTATTATCATGCTGAAAAAAAATAACCGGTTATTTGCCAAAGCTTCAGATATGGAAATATTCCCCATGGTGTTCCAGTCTGAAACAAAATTTGAATTCAAAAATATACTGGATGCTCACTGCGAATTTATAACAGAAAATGGCAAGGTTACAAAAATAAATGTCAGCCAGAATGGTCATTATGAATGGATAAAAACACAATAAATTATTCAACTATGTTCTTTCATCACAAAAGCCTGTCTGCAATAGTCATTTCATGGTTTGCTTTGCTTAGTGTTTGTATTGGCCAGCCATCCCCTAAGTTTTCAAGTTCCATTGAAAGGCAGTTTAATAAAATTGAAAGTGATATTTTAACAAGTGCAGCGGCCATGCCGGAAGACAAGTTCTATTTTACGCCTGAAGATCTTCATATACCAAACAGCGACTTTAAAGGAGTCCGAACTTTCGCAGGGCAAATCATGCATCTGGCAACTGACAATATTCTTATCTGGAGCGCCATTACCGGCGATCCAATCCGTGCCGATATTCAGGACGTTAACGGGCCGGCAGGAATCAGGACGAAGGCTGATATCATTAAATATTTAAAAAGTTCATTTGATGAAGGACGCAAAGCCATTTCGATGGTAACTGAGAAAAATGCCATGAACACGATTGAATTCAGAGGAAGAAATTTATCCAGACTTGACCTCGCATTTTATGCTTTAACGCATGCAAATGAGCATTACGGACAAATAGTAGTTTATTTAAGAATGTGCGGAATTGTTCCTCCACCGACTATCAACGAGAGGTGAAATGTTGGATAAGATCCAATGTATGCGTTAATGACTCTTTGCTGAGCCAATCCAAATGACCTGGTATAATATAGGCAGGATCTTTGAACTTTTGCTGAATATTTCTAATGGTAGAGGCCCATTCTTTTACATTTGCATCAGAGAGATTTCCAAGGTCCTCTGCTTCCGAACTTTTCACCAGGCATCCACCATAAAGTATTTTTTCTTTGCCGAACCATATAACAATATTGTCCGGTGTGTGCCCCTCGCCTCCATAATAAGTTTGAAATGAATGGTGACCCACAATAAAAGTTGTGTCTTTATACATTAAGAACTCGGCCCGCTTATCATTTCTTGCTTTACTGAGTTCGTCCGTTCGTTCTGTAGTGAAGGTTTTAATGCCCTTGCGTCTGTAATATTCGAGACCCGCAGTTCTGTCCTCGTGAAAATGTGTCGAAATGCATAGGACAACCTCTTTGTTATGCCTCATTTTAATACTATCCAATAAAGGTTGAAACTGAGTACTGTCCCAGGGTGTATCAAACAATACTACCCCTTTTGATGTAACCAGGTACATACTGTTTGAAGGAACCGGATTGCCATTATAAGAACCATAGGTTGTATAAATGTAAAAGTCTCCTGTCAAATGTGATATCGTCAAATCGCGTTTTGGCGTCTGACTGAAAGCACCTGACAATGAAAACAAAAAAATAGACAGGATAATAAATTTTCTCATAGTTCTTCGGATCGGGTCCACTTTTTATTAAAAGGTAGTAAATAATGAAATCTCATTCATTCAAATATGTTTTTGCGCTTACTCTAATAACATTCTTTAGTTCAACTCCCCATTGTCCCAGTCCAACTCATAGGGCCTGAGTTCAAGAGAGAGGTGTCTTTTAGATGTCTTTTGCAGCTGATTTGTATAATGAGTAGTTCCCCCAACCGTTGCATTTGAATCTAAGGGCAAGCCTGGATCCTTCGCCACTTTTTTATGTTTAAATTCTTTCGCCCCGTAAACATAAAATGAATTTCCTTCCCGCTGAAGAAGGAAATAATTTTCCATTGATCTTATATACATGTTTTTACCATCACAATATCCCCAGGTATCTCTTACAGGAGCTGATTTCCCATCAGCCTGTTTAATAAAAATCAAATCTATCAGTTTATCTTTTTCCACTTCAAAATCCCGCTGACCGGGACTGTTGTTTTTAAATTCCTCAAAAGAAAAATATACTCCCCGGACATGTGCACTGTCTTTCAAAACTGGTATATCAAATTGTTTCCGATTATGAGCTTCAATCTCATCCCAGCTAAATTTTCTTTTATTTTCACTGATATATTGATATTTCGATTCCATCTCCTTTAATTTTGATAAGGACGATATCAGCCCCTGTTCCACTAATCCTGATGCATCCTTAGAAACATATGAATTTCTGGCGATCGTTGTATCAAACCTGTACAAAGCAAAATAATCTGTCCTCCTTTTCAAATAAAACTCCATCCTTGCCAGTACACTGCTGATTTTTTTTGAACCGCTGTCTATGTCCGTATTTTTTATTTGTTGCTCCATTTCCTCGTCAAGACCAGCGGTAAGCCAGAATTTCCTAATGACCATTACGACTGAAAAAGAATCAGGTTTAGTAAAATTGATGGATGAATTCAAAAATTGTTGCGCATCATAGCCAAAGGTTCCCTGTGAAATAACAAAAAAGGGCGTTTGTATGCTTCTCTGAGCTAAGCCTATTGCTATGGTGTCTGGCCTCCTGTCAACAACCTCAACGCTTCTCACATTTCGAAGATTTACGGGCTCTTTCCATGATTCAAATTCAACAATTCTTCTACCGAAATTTTTGATTTTTAAATCTTCATTTTTATATGGTAAGTGGCTTTGGCTGAAAATAATTGAATACATAAAGTTACCGGCCAGTATCAGGAGCACCGTCTTTTTCATGTTTTTAATGGTCGGGTAAAAAGTTGTTATACCTTTAATATTACATGATAAAAGATACAAAATTAATACACATTATCCCTAAAACCTCACCGTTATGAGAAAGATGACCGGTTTACTATTTGTCCTTTTCATGGGATCCACCGTATATGCACAATGGAAATATCCGCCAACAAAAATGGAGGACAGCATTAACAATTATTTCGGTAAGACAATTACGGATCACTATCGCTGGATGGAGCATATTGATGATAAATCAGTTCAGGACTGGTTTACTCAGCAGGCAGCGTTTAGTAGTGGGATTTTAAAAAAGATTGCAGGCAGAGACAGCCTCTTTAATGAATTCGTTGCCCTTGATAAATTACAAAGTACTTCTTATTCCGGCATGGTACTTATCGATTCATTCTGGTTTTACAAAAAACGGAAAGCAGGTGATCCGGTAGCCAGTTTATACTATAGAAAGAATATGGATGGTAAGGAAATTTTACTTTTTAACCCGATGAATTTTATCAAAGGACATACACTTAACATTAAAAACTTTACACCATCCATTCATGGGAAGAATATTACTATTGAAACCGCAGAAGGCGGCGGCGAAGTAGCGACTATAAGGATAATGAATGTTGCTACTAAACAATTCTATAAAGATTCGCTGGCTCCTACCCTATATGGCGTTACAGCCTGGGTTAACGACAATTCCTTCTTATATACGGCACATACTTCATTCAAAGAAGATGCTGTCGAATTTCACCTGAACCTAAAATCAATGCTTCATGTTATCGGCACCGACAGAGCAGCTGATTTAGAAATTTTCTCTGCTGCAAAATATAATCAGTTACCCATTGCGCCTGAAGATATTTGTTTTTTGGTGCTTGACGATGAAAAAAAATATCTGATCGGTTTTCTCGCTACCGCCGCAACTGAACTAAGAGCATACTACGCACCAGTTACCAGCATCCGGGACAGGACCATTCCCTGGAAACTGTTATTTAAAAAAGAAGATAAGGTCACCAATTTATTTACGCACGGAAAGGATTTATACATGCTTACCTATAAGGATGCCCCCAATTATAAGATTACCAAAACCAGTATTGAATCGCCTGATATAGATCATGCTGTAACCATTTATAAGGAAGGCAAAAACAAAATAAGTGATATCAGCGGTACAAAAAGTTACCTGATGATCACACTCACTGATGGCATAAATAACAATATGGTTAGATATAACTTTCAGACGGCCGCCTATGAAAGTGTAATAAAGGATTTGCAGGGGCAGGTTACTGTTGCATTTTCAGGTTATAAAACTGATTCAACAATTATTGGCGTTACTTCATGGAACAAACCCTACTCTCTATATGATTTTAATGCAAAGACGGATCAATATCATAAAAGTAATTTTGATGAAGCCGTTCAGTATCCTGGCGTAGAAAATATCATAGTGAAAGAAGTAGAAGTTGCATCCCATGATGGTACGATGGTTCCTCTGTCCATTTTATACAAGAAAAACACGGTCCTCAATGGCAACCAGAGTTGTATCCTGACTGGTTATGGGTGCTATGGAATTTCTTATTCACCATATTTTTCTATCATGAACCTGGCATTGGTAAACCAGGGAGTTGTTCTTGCATATGCTCATGTAAGAGGGGGTGGTGAAAAAGGGGAAAACTGGCATTTGGCAGGCTATAAAACTACCAAGCCCAATACCTGGAAAGATTTTATTGCCTGCGCTGAATATCTTGTAAAAAACGGTTACACTTCCAAAGAAAGGCTGGCAGGAACCGGTACAAGTGCCGGTGGCATATTAATAGGACGCGCCATAACAGCAAGACCGGATTTATTCGCGGCGGCTGTTTGCAATGTGGGTGACGCGAATGCTTTGAGGTCGGAATATGGAACAGACGGACCTGCAAATAGTAAGGAATATGGAACAGAAAAGGATTCCGTAGAATGCATGGCCCTGATTGAAATGGATGCATTAAATCATGTGCAAAAAGGAATAAAATATCCCGCCGTACTCTGTGCAACTGGTATCAATGATGCCCGTGTGGCGCCCTGGCAACCTGGTAAATTCGCAGGTGCTTTACAAAACGCTACGGGATCCGACAAACCAGTTCTGCTGAGAGTAGATTTAAATAACGGACATTTCACCGAGAACCGGTTAGTAACCTATAACAATTTTGCTGATCAGGATGCATTTCTATTGTGGCAGACGGGAGATCCCAGCTATCAGCTTAAAAAATGATATGCCAATACTACTAAAGTAGTCAAGATCTGAAAAGATTAAAATTATCTATCTGACCGGAGGGTAAAAATTTATTTTAATTGGACCATATTGGACAATCTTTTTCAAATGACCATCTTCAAAATAACTTGGATAAAATATAAACGGAATTTCGTTCACTTTTGAATCACTGGATATATAGATAAAATTTATCGAAAGATTTAAAATCTGATTCTCTTTGGTAAAATTCACCCACTTGCCGTCGGTAAGAGAAATTGCTTTATAAATCACATTTGATATTGAACTGTCATTAACGGAAATCATATTGACAGATTTAATTCCTCCTTTATTATCAATTGTAATGTTAAGATTTGTATATATGTTATGTTTTACTGCATCCAGGCTGTAATTCTCTGTTATGTAAAAGAATAACGTCTTTTGAAGTTTCTTATAACCCTCCTTGTACCTCAAAATATTGCTAGTAGTATCCTGACTAAAAGATTGAAAGGCGCAAACTGAGGCAAAAGCAAATAAAACGTATTTCATACATAGAATCTTATCAGTCGAGATATACCTGTCTGTGGGAGTCAGAATGTAGAATACAAACCTGTTCTAATTTTTCAACACTCGTATTCTTAATAAAGTTCGGTGATAAAAATATATTTTTTGTTGTTGCAGTGAACATAAATGTGCTTATATATTTGATCCTGCAAATAACAATCATACATAATTTTTATGATTCCGGAATCAAAAATAAGTGCTGTCAAAAATGCATTTCAAGTCGCATTCGGCGTAAATGAATTCGAAGATATTACTCAACTGACCGCCGGACTTTCATCTGCACTCATTTATCGAATAGTTGTTTTGGGAAAAGCCTACCTGCTACGCATCATTACCCGCACAGATGCCATGGGCGACCCCACACATTATTACAGATGCATGCAACCTGCAGCGGAGGCTGGACTTGCTCCGCGGATCTGGTATGCAGGTATTGAAGACAGAATTTCAATCACCGATTTTGTAGAACCAAAACCTTTTAAGATAAGCGATGCCAGGATAAAGTTGCCCGGTTCTCTTAAGCGATTGCACTCACTGGCTCCTTTCCCTTACAGGGTCAATTGGTTTGATTTTGTGGATGGGTTAGTTCGAAAATTTCAGGAAAAGAAAATCCTACCAGAAAACCTGACAGAAAACCTGTTCCACCTGTACACAAGAATTACGAGTGTTTATCCCCGCAATGTACATGATATGGTTTCAAGTCACAATGATCTTAAACCGGAAAATATCATTTATGATGGAGAGCGTGCCTGGTTTGTAGACTGGGAGGCCGCTTTTTTGAATGACCGTTATATGGATCTCGCGCTTATAGGGAATTTTGTGGTTAGGAGTAATCAGGAAGAAAAAGATTATCTAAAAGCATACTTTGATGAAGATGTGACCGAATATCATCATGCACGTTATTTCCTGATGAGTCAGGTACTTCATATGTCATACTTCACCTTTCTGTTGTTGCAGGTATCCGCCGGCGGCAAGCCCATTGAATTGAATTCAGCTATACCAGATTTCAGAGAATTCCACGACCAGATGTGGGTGGGTAAAATCACTTTAGAAAATAATAACGCCAGACAACAATATGCCCTGGTTCACATGCAACAACTCCTGCACAATCTTCAGATGAAACGATTTGATGAGTCATGCTATATGGTTTCTAATGGCAGCAATACACTCCACGTTAAATCACCCTGCAATTAGGGTTATTTCACCCTTTTCCCGTATTCGAAGAATGCTTTTCTTTGTGATACTATGGAAATCATAAAATCTTCTTTTGCCTTTCTTGAAGGAGAAATTTCCAACTACAATCAACCCAGCGAGGATCAGGGAATCCTTGCAGTCATGCAGGAGGTGAACGCGATTTTAAGGCCGACAATAGAACAAAACAAACTTTCAGGTAAAGTGATACTTACGATTTTAACTGACCGGCTGCGTGTTTCTTATGAAAATATAATGCCTTTCGAATTTGCTCCGGTGTTAATGCAACTAATAAATAGCGCCAGTTAGTGGGATAGCTATTGCACATTTTTCTGGTGCTCTAATATAAACCGGATGATTTCTTCCAGACTTTGATCTATCCGGCTAATCGCGTCTGTTATATCCTCCCGATTAACCTGTGCCGCGAAAGATAGAGTTTTCAGCTTTTTGAGAATTGAATTTTCATCCATCCCTTCATATCTGGCTGGCCTGATCAATGCTGAAGCATGAATAAATCCCGAGAGTTCGTCAAATGCATAGATCATTTTATCCATCTTCGATTCGGGCTCCACGCCAAAATATTTCGGCCCATGGGAAGCAATACAGTGGATCACTGCCGGATCAATATTGCGTCGCTCTAACTCTTCAATGATCATCCTGCAATGATTGGCTGGATATTTTTCCCAATCGGCATCATGAAGCAAACCAGCCAGCTCCCAAGACTGTGCCGTAGTTGCATCAGCTCCTTCTTTTTCAATGGCCCATGCTTTCATGAGTGCCGCCACCTGCTTCATATGTAATCGCAGTCTTTCATTTGGCACCCATTCCTCCAGCAGCTGATGAGCCTCTTTCATGGTCATCAGTCTGCCGGCATTAGCTATATCCCCAAAGGATGTTCTGCCAAGATGAAAATCATGTTGTGACATAAAATTCCATATCTAATTTTTTGTATTGAATATCCTTCCGTTTTTAATAACCAGGTCGACCTTGTCAATATTGTCAATATCCGCCGCGGGATTGGCGGAAAGCAAAACAAGGTTGGCAATTTTTCCTTTTTGAATAGTTCCGGTTGTGTTTTCTATGCCAATAGCAAGTGCGCCATTTTTAGTGGCACTAATCAGAGCTTCCATAGGAGTAAAGGAGCATTCCTTCACCAGTAATTTCATTTCCCGCTGTACAAATTTTTTATCATCCAGATCAGTGCCCGAACAAATTATGATGCCTTTTTCCCTGGCAAGTATAGTAAATCGTTTGCCGATCTCATATAGGGCAAACCATGCAAGCCTGCGTTGTTCGGGCATTGAAAAGTCCGATCCGGCTTCCTTATAAGTTAGCACGGTGGCATCCAGAATAGTTTTATTTATCTGCATCGCTTTTATTAAATCTGCAACAGGCAAATGGTTGAAAATACTATCCCAAAAAATATTGCTTCGTCCGGCCACCAAACATTCCGGAGGTATATTCCTTGAATTCCAGCCAGAAACCATGGCAGCATGTGAAATTGAATTTACTCCGGCGTTAATAACTTCCAGCGCTGAAGCTTCTCCAAGATTCGCGTGACTCCATACAAGCATATGTTGCCGGTGCGCTTCTGTGGTAATTTTTTTTGCCAGCGAGCCGCTCAGTTCTGCGTATAATTTTATTGCTGTCGCTCCTGTACCCCTCGCTTCCGCAACAGCTATTCGTAAATCTGTGGAATCCGTAACAGCTCTCATGAAAGGCATTTCACCTGCGACTCCACCCTGTGTACTTTGGTGTGTTCGTGGATCTTTGAAAAAAGCCGGGCCCGCCATAAGAGCCGCATAATAAATATCCGGAGAAATAATTTCATCCAGTTTCGCGTCTCTTGAAAGACTGGCAAGGGCCCTTGCATCTCCTGCCATATCCCTTACAGAAGTGATGCCCGACAGCAGCATTTCTTTCAAATCCTTTTCGGCACGAATCCGGTTATCTTCTACTGTGGGCTCGGTTGCAAGATGCACATGGGAATCAATCAGACCTGGTATCAGATATTTTCCCGGATAATAAAAAACAACTGCAGAATCAGGAATAGTAATGGCTTCTACCGGTCCCACTTCTTCAATAAGATTATTACGAATGATAATAGTATAGTGACTCTTTACTTCTTTTGAAACACCATCGATCATCGAAATATTTTTAAGTGCAAAATATCCGGGAGAAAACTGGCAGTAGGAACCGGTAAAATAAAATGTTGAAAGAAAGAGGAGGAGTGTTGTTTTTTTCATCCTGACTGGTTTATGATATTACTTCGGGCCAAACTTAGTAGCCCTTTTTATAACCATACCGGGAGCAAAACGGTTCAACCATAGTACGACCTTTTCGCCACTGAATTTTCCGATATAGGCTTCAAAAGATCCTTTTTCAACGGCCTTCAATATCTGCACGGCTGCCCGTCCTGGTGTAAGTCCGTTATCTATATTTTTGGACTGGACTCCCAGTCCTGCTCCATCTTTAGTAAGGGCATGATAGGAAATATTCGTGCGTATATACCCGGGCGTTAGTATGGTTACTTTGATGTTGTAAGATGATACTTCCGCTCTCAGGCAATCAAAAAATCCATGCAGTGCATGCTTGGCAGCTGCATAGGCTGAGCGCATGGGCGTTCCTATTTTCCCCATGATACTGCTCGTTACTACGAAATGTCCTGATTTTTGTTTTATGAAATGAGGAAGCAGGGCCTTTGTAACAGCGACGTAGCTGAAATAATCCAGTTCCATTACCCTTCGATGCACCTCCAGATTCGTTTCCACGATCAGGGACCGCTGGGAAATGCCGCCATTGTGCATCATAATATCTATATGTCCATATAACGAGATGGCCTCTTCAGTCCTGGTATCCAGTGAAGGAATGTCGGAAAGATCCAGGGGAAGAATATGAACTTTTTCAGGAACCCTGCATGCTTGTCTGACCCTTTCCAGTTCGTTCTGCCTCCTGCTCGATAATATCAACTTCGCACCTCTATAGGAGTATGCATAAGCAAGAGCTTCGCCGATACCGGATGAAGCGCCGGTTATCCAGACTACTTTATCTTTAAAAAAATTTTCCATAAAATAAATTAATATTTTCCCTTTATGAAATATCCGTTATGGAAACCAAATTAAAAAAATCGATCTAACAATTGAATTTCCAGAGATAGTGATCGTTGTATTTATAAGTCAGGTAACCAATATTGATTCCCGTTCTTAAAGTTAATTAATATTAACTTCCCTGTATTTATGGACTGGTCCGCAAAACAATATTCAAAATTTGAAAGTGAACGCAATCGTCCCGTACTGGATTTGCTCGCCCATATTCCAACACTTACTGTCAAAACCGCCGTAGATATTGGATGCGAGCCGGGCAATTCAACCGAGTTGCTTCGTGCTAAATATCCTGCCGCCCATGTAACGGGCATGGACAGTTCAGCAGACATGATCGAAGCTGCGCGTAAGCGTATGCCCGATATAAATTTCGAGATCGCCGATATTTCTCACTGGGAACAGAAAAGACCATTCGACATCATTTTCGCGAATGCCGCCCTCCAATGGGTACCCGATCACAATAATCTATTCCCTGCGCTGATCAACAAACTTTCGCCAGGGGGCAGCCTTGCGGTTCAGATGCCGGATAATTTTGAGGAGCCCTCGCACCAATTGATGCGGGAGATTGCCTCGTCGGGACCATGGAAAGACAAACTTGCAGCTTCGTCAAAACGGGTGGACAGGCAAACGATCGATTGGTACTTTCAAAAATTGCGGGGGATCGTATCAAAACTGGATATATGGCGAACTACCTATTACCACCCGCTTGCCGGTGGACCAGATGCGATTGTGGAATGGTTTAAGGGGACAGGGCTTCAGCCTTTTTTGAATCCCTTGGAGGAAAATGAAAGAACAGAATTCATTAAACAATACAAAGTTGCTGTAAGTAAAGCATATCCGGCTTATCCTGACGGCGCAGTTCTTTTGCCTTTCCCAAGATTATTTATCATTGCAACGCTATAAAAACATTCTCAATAGAGTATGTCCGGTTGCAATGACTCATCGATGGTTTGGATTTAAATATTATCCTTTTGTCTAAAGTTGTTTAATTTTTCTATTTTGCAATTCCAATATGAAATATATAGCTGTTTTATTGCTTGGCCTCGCCGCCGTCCCTTCTTACTCCCAGCAACTTCCTGATTTTACTAAAATTCCGCTAAGTCGGGCTTCAGAATACAAAGCCGCCGAACCCTCCGTTTTGCGGGCATCAGTTTACGTCTTGTCAATGCCTTTTAGTAAGGATGACCAGTCACGCATTCGCTGCGTAAAATTCATCCTGAAGTGGATGACCGGAACGCCGGATTATAGTTTTACGTTTGGGGAATCTAAAACAAGGTATTTCAAAAATCAATCGGATCTGATGGGCCTTTATATGGCGGCAATGTCGAAATATGCATTGGAAAACCCGGCTTCTTCTAAAGATCAGAACGCCGTGGGAGTCAATGCCATGGTAGCCGTGCTCACTTACAGCAATAATCCGGCGAACAACATTAATATGACCCAGCCGATGAAAAGGTTATGGGAGGCAAACGGCGAAGGGAAGCTGAGTGAGGCCTTAAGTGAAGAAGATAAATAATCTTTTACAAAAAACCGATTGATTCCCAAGATCCGGTAACTAACAGTGAATTACTGGTCAAATTAAAGTCCGGTATGAGAACCCGGCCAGACATCTCACGGCACCAAAGGAATTATCTCAGGTACCTCATTTATATTTTTAAACCATACCGACATTTACTTATGTAATTGTCAATTCTTTTGCATCCAATTACTATCCTGTTATTCCATAACTTAAAATATTTATAATGGAATTGCACATATACACCCAAAAGCAGTTAAAGAAGGTAGTATTGCTCCTGTCATTTTCGCTTTTCAGTATTTTGGGTTTTGGACAGCAAAAGGACATCGCAGACAAACTTGTCTCTAAAGGAGTCACTTTACAAGACAAAGGCGAAGTTGACTCCGCCATTTCACTATACAATCAGGCATTGGAAATCGACAAGGACAATGTTCTTGCTTTAGCTGAAATATCTTATAGTTTTTTTTCCGTTCAAAAATTCGATGAAGTGATCAATTATTCTGAAAGGGCTATTAAGACCCATCCTGGAGATCCGGTTTTAAAAACCGTTTATGTCAGCTATGGAAATGCGCTGGACGGTCTTGGAAAAGCAGATAAATCCATCGATATCTATAATAAGGGAATAAAGTTATTCCCGGATTATTTTCAACTGTACTATAATAAAGGGATTAGTCAGAATGAATTACATCAAACAGATGATGCTCTCCTTTCGTTCCAAAAATCTGTATCTCTTAATCCCAATCACGCCAGTTCAAACAATGCAATTGGTCTCCTACTGTTTAATAGCAATAAAATTCCATCCCTGCTGGCATTCTGCCGTTTCTTAATATTGGAGCCCGGCAGCAAGCGGGCCGCGGGAAATCTGAACAATCTGCGGAAAATAGTCGAGGCTCATGTTACGAAAACAGAAGAAAACGATGTTACCGTAAGCATCAGTCCTGAAATGTTTGCCGCAAAGAAGAAAAAACAGACGGACGATTTTTCTTCCGCGGAATTAATGCTATCACTCAGTTCGGCACTCGACTATGATACCGCTAATGTTAATAAAACTGAAGTTGAGAAATTCATCAGAAAATTTACTTCCCTTTGTGGATTTTTGGCTGAACCTAAAAAAAATAATACTGGTTTCTATTGGGACTATTATGTTCCTTACTTTACGGAGATGAATAATAAAGGTTACCTGACAACTTTTGCTTATATCGCTTATACTTCTTCTAATAATCCAGACGTAGCGGATTGGCTGAATACGCATAAGGCTGAAATTGCCGATTTCTACAAATGGTCGGGTGAATTCAAATGGTATGGGAACTAACCAAAGTTGCTATGATAACTGAAAATAGTTATCTGACTAAGAGTTAATTCTTAGTCAGATAATTCTTCGATGGCTTCTTATGCTTCTTTTTTGATCTTTTAGATGAAGCTGTTTTATGTGTTTTTTTAGAAGATTTTTTTGCTTTCGATTTGTATGAAGCCTGAACAAATATTTGTTTTTTGGATGAAGAAGAATGATGTAACTGCTGTCTGGCACTGTCCAGTTTGGCTTTTACAAAATCATTCACTTCTCTTTTCAGGTCAACTGCAGCATCGTCGACAGCTGAATCCATATCTGTTTTTACATCAGGACTATTGATTGTTCCAATCATTTTTACATTCATACTTACGTTGTCCCGCAATTCAACCGGTATTCCCTTATCAGCAGCCTGTGTCACCACGTTCTTTACAAAAACAGTTCCTTTGCTGCCTAACTGACTGCGCGGAACTTTCATTAAAATGGTATAGTCAAGCGACTGATCGAAACCGTGGGTACCATTAATGTTCATTTCAATATCCTTCGAATGAACGACAAACGGGGTTACGACTACCCTGCCATTTTTAAATGAAAAATCCGCTTTGGTATTATTTAAAGGAATATCCTTCAATTCATTAATATCGAATGATTGTGAAACTTTATCCAGGGGACCAAAGTCCTTCATAGATCCGGAAAGCATCTCGACATTCCCTTCTCCCTGTATTGTCTGAAGATCTGCCGTCATATCATCGTTCAATCTTCCATTCATGCTCATGTGTGCATTGACATTTCCTTTAATGAACTTCGCTATGGGCATTATTTTGCGAGCGGTATTAAAAGCAAAAAAAGCTTTTTGAATATCCAGTCCCTTTACATCGTATGTTAAAGCGAACTCCGGATAATCCGGGTTTTCCAATGTGGAGTACGTACCATCAATATTCACGTCACCATCCATACCTTTCGCAACAACGTGGCTGAGCTGAACAGACTGATCCGATATCGACATATTGCAGGAAAGGTTTTGCAGGTCCAGGTTATCAAAATGAAATTTATTAACTCCGGCATGTATCGTTAAGTCAATATTGTTTGGAACTACAAATGGCTTATTAATGACGATTCCATTTCCCGAACCATTACTATTCGTTTTTATCCATTCTCTGAGATTTAGTTCATCCGCTTTAAATTCAATCGAAGCTTTCAAAGGTTTGTTCCTTAGTGCAAAATCAAAAAGATTGTTTAAACTGCCGGTTACGTCTAAGTGCGTTTTTAGATATGCTGCTTTCAAATCCTGGATCACAACATTTTTAGAATTGAATGACATGATCAGTTCATTTAAAGCAATTCCACCAGGATAAGCCCTGGATGAATATAAAAAATCCGAAACATCGAAATCACCCCATGATTGAAACAAGTCTTTTTTCTGTTTTTCATTTTCAGGTATTTTCCCTTTTGCATGGATATTGGCAATTACTAAACCATCCCATTTAGTACCGGGTTCTAATTTCATCCATTGTGTAATATTTCCAAGATCAAGTTTTCCGGTCAGGGCGAAGTCAATGAATGGTTTAGTCTCCAGATTCTTTACCAACAGGTGCATATCCACCGTATCATGATCTATCACTGCATGAGCCTCAGAAATATTGATGGTTTTATGATCTGCGATACCATCGGGGTTATCCAGTTGAAACCCTAAATGAATATTACCTACAGGTACCAGAAGATCCGGGTATTTAAAATAACCGTCTGTCACGTACAGATTGGTATGATATGCAGGAAAATGTTTTTCATCATATTTCCCTCTTATAAATCCATTTAAATTAACCTGCCCGTTTGTTTCAATAGTTGCGAAGTCTTTCTGATAAACAGATGGCAGCATTGAAAGTATATTTTTGAATTTCGTGGAAGGAGCTTTGAATTTGATGTTCATGCTGTAACTACTATCGTTGATCCATTGGAAGAATCCCTCCGTATGTAATTTCAGATCATTGAGCGATACCTGGTCGGTATTAAAGGAATAAGTGTGTGTTTTATTTTCAACATGAAATGCAAGATTAATATTGGTTTTAGCAGTAAGTCTTAATGGGATGGCACCATTGAAATCAAAATTGACAGCATCTGCTGTGGTTTTCGTGTAAAGAATGAATGTTTCGGAATTAAAATTTCCACTTCCTTCATGTTCAAGATTGATTATCTGAACGTGGATATTTTTACTTTCGTCCTGATAGTCAATAAATCCTTTGTGAATTGCATATCGTTGTAATTCCAGTTCGAATGTTCTCCCTGAAGAACCCGCAATTTCATTCAATGAACTGTCTGGTTTAATAGTACTCCAGTTGGAATGGCCTTCTTTATTTATGAGCGCATGAAACCTGGGTTCTATGGCCGCAAAAGAATAAATTTTTATACTGTCACCAGAAATAAGACTTCGTATATCGCATCTGATATTAAATTGCTTTGCCGATATCAGCGTATCTCCCTGGAATTCACCTACGCAAGTGACACTCAGGCTGTCGAGCCCGACTGTGATATCCGGGAAATGCCTGAACCAGGAAATATCCATGTCGGAGAAATTGACATGGGCCCTCAGGTTTTTACTGGCAGCAGATTTTACGAGACTTTTAATTTTCCCTTTGAAGAGCCAGGGTGCTGTCCCTGCTAAAGCGATAAGTACGAACAGGGTGATCCCTGTAATTTTGAGGATTTTACGTTTCATAGTTTTTTAGGTATTGGATTATTAACGATAGCTATATAACAAAATAACTGCCAGAATACTAATCAGTACATCGTTTTACGCATTATATAATATCGTACTATATAGTCTCATATTTATAACATATTTACAGCTGGCAAAAACCTGTGATTCTATAAAATTATTTTATTTTATGGGTTATTGACCTTCTTCCCCACCATATCTTGACCGTTTTGATGGAGTACCAAGTGATCCGTTTTACCATCAGGTCCTTTGAAGAATTCAATCTGTGCATCCACGACTTTGAGAAAAAATAAATTGTTCTTTTCGGCATACAATGCGTTTTTCCCCTGGCCTGTTGACTGTTCTGAGAGTGTTTCGCCGTCTATCGTAATAATAATTTGAAATGCAGGCGCTAACTCATAGTCTCCTAAATAAGTCTTCAGTGTATCTGCGGGCACATTGATTTCTTTTCTTACAACCGGCAAGTCAGGCGTTTTGCCATTGAGCAGGTTGTTGATATTTCCTGCAATTTTAGGAAGGACGGCAGTTGGCCAGTTGCTTAACAGAATAATGCATATCTCATCATCAGGAACACGGGAAATAAAAGAAACAAAACCGGTGATACCGCCACCATGTCCGATATTCCTCTTACCATAAGCATAACTGATTCCCCAACCATATCCATACGAAGACTGATAAGGAGTAAAAGCTTTTTGCAGCGAATTCTGGGTTACTATTTTATCTGTATACAATGCCCGGTCCCACTTGTATAAATCACCTGTCGTTGTATAAATAGCACCTGCAGCGAATGAGACGGAAGAATCGACGATCCCTGCTGCGACAGAAGAAGATCCATCTGAATACCCGGTGGCTTTGTCGCCAGATTTTAAATCCGTAAAATCAAAGCCTGAGTGCGACATACCCAACGGCTGGAAGATATTTTCCCGAACCACGCGGTAATAGGATTTCCCCGTTACTTTTTCAATGATGGCACCCAGTAAAATATAACCTGAATTGCTATAGCTCCATTTTGAACCCGGCTCAAAATCCAGGGGTTTATATTTAAAGAGTGCAATTAAGCTATCACGCGAAACAGGATGCTCCGATGATGTTTTCATGAAGGCCGCATCATTCGTATAGTTGTGAATACCGGAAGTATGAGTTAGCAAATGCTCAATGGTAACCGAATCGCCATGCGGATAGTCAGGAAAATAATTTGAGAGCTTATCCTGGATCGACAGCTCATGCTTTTCAGCCAGTTGCATAATAATTGCAGAAGTAAACTGCTTGGTAATGGAACCAATCTGAAAAATGGTATTCGCATCGTCGAGTGTCCCTTCATTTTTATTTTTATACCCATAGCCTTTATTTAGAAGAATTGTGCCTTTCTGAGCTACGAGCACAGAACCACTAAATGAGTTTTGATGAAAGTATGTAGAAATCAACGTATCCAGTTTGTCGGAGGTCGTCTGGCTGTTACAGTGACTTGTAGTTATCAATACACATAAAAAGAAAGGGAGTTTTTTCATAACAGCCGGTTAAATAACTTTTTTTCAATCTTCTAAAGCTATCTAAAATAATTACGAGCCTGTAAATATTATAGAGATATTGTAGAATCATTTATTACATGATCTTTGTACCAGGCTCAAAAAAATCCCGATCATAAAGAAATACCTGAATGAATCAGGGAATTAAAATAAATAACTGTCGCTCCGAAAGATTTTGAATCCATTTAAACGCTTATATTTTGAAGCCCATAGTTCAAATATCACTCGATCTGACCAATATAGATGAAGCGTTGGTAACCGCTGCCATGGCGATTCGTGCAGGTGTTGACTGGCTGGAGGCTGGAACACCACTGATTTTAGCAGAAGGATTAAATGGCGTAAAAAAACTTCGTGAAGCTTTTCCGAAAATACCACTTGTAGCGGATCTCAAAACAATGGATGGAGGTTATCTTGAAGCTGAGATGATGGCTAAAGCCGGCGCGACTCATGTAGTTGTAATGGCCCGGGCTCATGAGGAGACTATTAAATGTGTCGTAAAAGCAGGGCTTGATTTTGGAATTAAAATAATGGGTGATAATCTGGGATGCAGTGACAAAGTTGAAGCTGCCAAATGGCTGGAAGATCTTGGCTGTGATTTTGTGATTCATCATATTGGATATGATGAACGTCGTGGTATCGATGCCGGGGGAAAACGTATGCCCAGTCCGCTGGATCAGTTGAGAGAAGTAGTTCGGGCTGTAAAGATACCCGTACAGGCTGTTGGTGGATTGTCATTGGAACAGGCTATCATGTGCCCTTCCTATGGAGCACCACTGGTTGTGTTAGGCGCACCTCTCACGATCGATGCGGATGCTTTTAAGACAGCCGATGGTAATCTGGAAGATTCACTGAGACTAATATGCAAAAAGATACACGCATACGGAGAAGTAAACATGCATTTCTGAGTTTCATTAAAATTGTCTGTCAATGACAACAAAAATCAAATCAGCGGCAGTCGTAAATTTTGCACCGGAAAAAGGATCTGTAGAAATAAGAGAAATTGAAAAGCCGCAGATCGGTGAAGAAGATGTATTGCTCGAAGTAGTTAATGTAGGAGTTTGTGGCAGCGACCTTCATCAATGGACATCAGACCATAGCTGGTCCGTGAATTATCCGGTTGTATTGGGCCATGAATTTGGCGGATATATCAAAGCTATTGGCAGCAGAGTTCGCGAATGGAAAGAAGGCGAACGGGTGGTAAGTGAAACTGCGGCTATTATTAATCAGAACAGTCCGATGTCCAGAATTGGATTGTATAATTTAGATCCGGACAGAAAAGGTTTTGGATATGGTGTGAATGGTGCCATGACTAAATTCGTTTGTGTTCCCGCCAGATGCCTGCATAGGGTGCCGGATCATCTTCCCTTTGAACACGCCTGTTTAACGGAACCATGTTGTGTGGCATACAGTTCGGTAGCGGTCAATTCAGATATCAGGCCCGGAGATCGCGTGATAGTGATGGGTCCCGGTACGATTGGGATTTTATGTGCTGCTGTCGCCATACTGCGCGGTGCGGAAGTGGCCATTGTGGGATTGGAAGCAGATACGCATCGACTGAATATTGCGAAGAAATACGGATGCGAAACAATTGTCGGTGACGCAGGGGAATGGGCATTGCGTAAAGACGGACTTGGTGCCGATTTTATTATTGATGCAGCAGGTGTCAGTGCTACATTAAAAACTGCATTGCAACTGGTAAGACCGAATGGACAGATTACCAAAGTTGGCTGGGGTAAACAACCTATTGGCTTTTCACTGGATCTCCTGGTGCAGAAGAATATTACGCTGCAGGGAAGTTTCAGCCATAACTGGCTCACCTGGGAAAAAGTAATTTCATTACTTGCCAATGGAATGCTGGACGTAAAACCAATCATTGGTGGCATATGGCCTATTACCGAATGGCATGAAGCTTTTGAAAAAATGCATAAAGGGGAGGTCGTAAAAAGTGTACTAAAACCAGTTTAAAAAATGAGACTTCTCCATAAAGTTATTATAGTTACCGGCAGTACCACAGGCATTGGGAAAGCAATTGCCATACGTTGTGTTGCTGAGGGTGCGAAAGTCGTCATTAACGGACTGGAGGAAGAATGGGGCAATGAACTGATCAATTTACTTGGAAAAGAAAATGCAACGCTGCACATTGAAGATATAAGTAATGAAGGTGCTCCGTTACGTCTGGTTGAATCAGCTGTGCGCGTCTTTGGCAGGCTGGATGCTATCGTAAATAATGCGGCTATCGTTGCTTCTTCTGATATTCATACTACGAATGAAATATTTTTACGACGCATGCTTGAAGTAAATACGATTGCGCCTTTTTCATTAATCAGGGCGGCACTCCCCTATTTAACAAAACAGCGGGGTTGTGTTCTAAATATTGGTTCTGTAAATGCTTATTGCGGAGAACCAAATCTTCTTGCTTATAGTATTTCAAAAGGGGGTCTCATGACCTTAACCCGCAACCTGGGTGATACCCTGAACCGGGAAAATGGTGTGCGGGTTAATCAGATTAATCCTGGCTGGGTTTTAACCGAAACAGAAAAGAATAGAAAGAAGGAACACGGTCTGCCAGAAGACTGGTATAAGGAACTACCAGGTATTTATGCTCCGGCGGGTCGCATTTTATTGCCCGAAGAAATAGCAGCGGCTGCCATTTATTGGCTGACTGATGAATGCGGACCTGTCAGTGGGCAGGTAGTCGATCTGGAACAGCATCCTTTCATTGGACGAAATCCGCCAAAAGACGCCAGCACAATTCCAGTCAATCAAAAAAATAATAAATAAAATATTTCAGTGCCCAGATTAGCTGTTTTCCCAAAGGCTTATATGCAGGCACTCTGCAAAGACGGAACGATGAAGGTATCTGAGTGGATCGAACTGGCCGCAGAACTTGATATCGATGGGCTGGAGTGGTACGCTGGTTTCCTGGAAATGAAGGATGAAAAGAAATGGTTACCATTCAGGCGCCAGGCAGAGGATCACGGGCTGGTAATTCCAATGATGTGTTGCTCACCCGATTTTACGCATCCCGATAAATCATTTCGTAGAAAAGAAATTGAAAAAGAAAAGAAATGGATAGATATGACCCATGCTTTGGGGGGATCCTATTGCCGGATACTTTCAGGGCAGCGACGACCCGGTCTTTCTGTTGAAGAAGGTATACAGATCGCAACAGAAAGCATCCAGGCCTGTCTTTCTTATGCAGAGGAACGTGGCATTACGTTAACCCTGGAAAATCATTATAAAGATGATTTCTGGGAGTATCCGGAGTTTGCCCAAAAGATGGATGTGTTCTGTCAGTTAGTTGCCAGGATTAATCATCCAAACTTCGGCATTAACTATGATCCCAGTAACGCTTACCTCGCGGGCGAAGATCCAATCGTATTGCTGAAGCGTGTTTCTGAAAAGGTGGTGACAATGCATGCGAGCGATCGTTTTCTTTTGGGAGGAACCATTGAAGACCTTCAAAAAGAAGAAATGGCTGCGACCGGCTATGCAAAACGACTTAGCCATGGAGAAATCGGAAAGGGACTGAACGACTATGATGGCATTTTTACTGAGCTTACACGCGTACATTTTGATGGATGGATAAGCATTGAAGATGGAATGGAAGGAATGAAGCAATTGGAACGCAGCGTTACCTTTCTCCGAAAAAAAATCAAACAATACTGGTAAAGGGATTAATAGTTCTATCCTGGAAGACAGTTCCAGTCTCTAATCCGGACATTTTAAATTATAAAATATTGGATATCAACACTTAAGGATTACCAAATATTTTAATGATTCCCGGGTTACTTTTCCCCAAAAAGGGTATTAACTGTTATCCATCAAATTTAAAATCATTATTATGAAAAAATTATTGACTGTTTTAGCTATTTGTTCTTTTGCCGCATGTAGCGGATCTGGTTCTTCTGCATCATCTGATTCTGCTGCCACTGTAAAAACTGACACCGCTGCAGCTGCCGCTGATTCTTCAAAAATGATGATGGCAGACAGTACCAAAAAAATGATGGACACTACCAAGAAGATGGTAGATTCTGCAAAAAAATAATTATTTGTTAGTGTTTGCTCCTCAAGTGTCGGGCTAATGGAACTAACATTAGCCCGGCATGATGGAGAATCATGTTTTGCCCGTTATTTTTTAGCCCCACTAATAACAATACGCCTGTTGTCATGATTTAATATTATGAACAAATTCGTGATATTGATGGTGTTTTGTATGGGTGGAATAAAATGTTATTCCCAGAGCACCGATTCAGCTAAACGTCCCAAAGAAAATACGGTTCATACTTACTTCATCATTTCTGCAGGTACCAGGATAAATGCATATTATAATGACAAGCCTGTTGAAGCAGAAACTATTGAAGAATTCAATGATTACATACAGAAAAATGTCAAAGTCCTGAGAGATTCCTGGGTAGTAGTTACCGGAAAACCTAAAACCGGAACGTTTGATGATGTTATCAAAACCCTGAGTCGAAACAAGTTCAAGCACGTTTCAAAAGAAATAACTAAAGATCCATAATTCAAATTCAGATCAATTATTTCTTTTATTCATTTCCGCCTGAATGATATCGGGCAGGCTCATATTGCTATAATTTTTAACCAAATAACCAGAGGTCGAAACAATAGAAGAGGTTTGGTTTATACTTAAAGTATGCATCTTCATTTTATGACCATCTGCTGTATCTCCCACTTCAATATCAGTAATTAGTGTCTTCGGTTGCAACAGTGCCTGAATTAATGGATGAGTAGTCATTTTACTACTCATCATTTTAACCAAGTTTCCACCAATCGCACTAAGGACATAATCCATCTGTGTATTGAAATCAACTTTTGCGCACCAGACTGAACCTCTGTGTCCGTTGTTGTCTGATATACCGTATTCTTCAGAAGTATAGCCACCAACTTGTTTGGTATTACCTGTTTTCACAGACTGAAAATCTCTTCCATCAGTTTTTCTTCGCATATTGGCCATGAGGCTGTCCATCCGTATCCATTTCGTTATGCCTGACAGGTCCGAGATTAGTTTTCGAATACTGATAATGATTATACTTTTATTACTTTCATTAAAAATAATACCTGTGCCGTCGATTGTTATTATGACTGACAGATTCCCTTTCAAATTTCCTTTATTATTGAACCTGGCCGCCGCATAATCGCCTTTTCTGGAATAAAGAAAATGAATGATGGAAGTATCTGGGAAATTGTTATTGTGCCTAAGCCCTTGTACAACTTCGTAGTCAAATTGAAAGCTTTCCGGCAATTTATATTGTGGCAGTGATTGGGCAATCGTAAAATTTGTCAGAAAAAAAAAGCTAAACAACCATATGATGAAAAGTATTTTCGTCTTCATAAAAAAAGATTGTTAGTAAAGTTATTAAAATCACTTAGGGGGATTTGTTAAGATGGATACGAAACCCGGCCATTTTGCAGCTTAACGCCTGCTACCCGGCGCGCCAATATCGACAACTTTCAGGCATTAATTTTCTGATATTCCAATCATATTGATTCGAAGATTCTTCGTGAAACCGCGAATCACTGAATAAATTTGGAAGTTATGTCAAGTATACATTACATTTGGTAACGTAAACTTGACAAAATGGCCAAACCAAGATACCTTTTCCCCTATAACAGCCGGTTTATCGGAATAGTCCTTGTACTCATACACATACCGATAAAATTATTATGGGACGCTCATTACCCTGGCGGATACGATCATAATAACCCTACATCCCCCGATTCTGAAACGCCATTGTTTTCCCCACCGCATTTATTCTTTATCGGAACAACGCTGATGGTATTAGTGGGACTGTTTCTGATTGCTTTTTCAAAAGAAAAAATTGAGGATGAACAAATCGTTCAGTTGCGACTCGACTCACTTCGCTGGGCAATTTATCTGAACTATGCTATACTTCTTTTCAGCCTGGTTTTTACACATGGCAGTGACTCCAAACATATTCTCATGCTCAATATCTGGTTGCCTCTTTTGTTTTTTATTTTACGTTTTCAATGGGTGTTATACAAACTTAACCGTTCTGTTAAATCGGATGACACCAAGCTATGAAAAATAATATCCGGATAGAACGCGCTATAAAAAACATCACTCAGGCAGAGCTTGCGGAGCAGGTGGGTGTATCCCGACAAACCATTAATACAATAGAAAGCAATAAATATGTTCCATCTACTGTACTTGCTTTAAAGATTGCGCGTGTTTTTGGAAAATCAGTGGAAGAAATTTTCAGTCTTGAAGAAAATGATATGATTTAATATTCAATTAAATGTTATGAGCGATAATTCTGGTCCGACGTTTGGCAATGGCAAAATCTGTTATATAGAACTGCCTTCCCGAAAAGTAGATGAATCAAGTAGTTTCTATAATGCTGTGTTTGGCTGGCAAATTCGCCGACGAGGCGATGGATCCATAGCCTTCGATGATGGTGTGGGACAGGTCAGCGGGACCTGGCGAACCGATCGAAAGCCTTCCGACGAAATAAGGATGCTCGTCCATATTATGGTGGATGATATTGAAGTGACTATGCAAAAAGTAAAGGATCACGGTGGAACAATAGTTCAACCGGTGGGAATGGACGCACCGGAAATAACCGCACACTTTCGTGATCCTTCAGGAAATATTCTGGGATTGTATCAGGAGCCGTCAAAATAGAAAGCACTTATTCAGTTATGCTAACAATTCATCCAGGTTTTCAAGTGCTGCTGTAAATCCTGCTTCAAAGCCCATTTGTATTATCTTTTCAAGATCTGCCTCTTTTGTAAAACTAATTTCTACTTCGACCCTTGTGTGTGCGCCGGCGGAAATAAAAACATTTTTCCAGTGCATTGATGGGAAATCAGTATTCTTTTTTCCGTTTTCATCACAAAAAAAACTAACTGCCTGGAAACTGGTATGCGGCTTTATGGATTTAAATTCCACTATGCTCCAGACAGTTGTTCCATCCGGACCTGACATTGCATATAACCAATTTCCTCCATCTGTAAAATTCAGAGATTTTGTTTTTGCTTTCCAGGGTTTGGGAGCCCACCATTGATCCAGTAATTTACCTTCAGTCCAGGCTCTCCATACCATATCAGGCGAAGCATCGAATTCTCTTCTGATAGCAATCCTTTTGTTCGGTAAGTCTTTCAAGACTTCCGTTTTAAATTTAGTTTCCATTTGTCTTATTTTAGACGTTATAAAATCCTACAGGATATTATGATTACCCTGCAAAGAAATTTGACTACCCACCGGCTCAGAGGAACAGTCCGACGATCCAGCACTACAATGGTCTTTGCATAATCTCTGATGATGATCATACGACTGCTGAATGAAGTTTTTTCTCAATCAAATCATCCAGACGGTTATGTGCATCTGCCACACCATTTTCCATACCTGCAGCAATCATGCCGTCCCTGTCCGCTATTGATTGGAATACTGATTGGACTGTGACTCTTGTTCTGTCCGAAGGAAGTTCTTCGAATTTTGTAGTTTCCAATACTACATGTCCTGTTTCGGGTAACCCTTCAAATTCAAAAGTCTGGATGATTCTTTCCGGAGGAGAAAAATCGTGACAAACGCCATGAAAACCAAAAGATGTTCCATTTTCCATCGTGGCAATATACCGGTATGAACCACCTGCTTTTGGCTCAAATATTTCGTATTTCACTTTCATTCCCAGACATCCGAGCCACTCCTCGAGTAATTTTTTAGTTGAAAATGCTTTAAATACGAATGACCTTGGCGCTTCGAATTCCCGGACTACAAAAAATTCCTGTCTGCCCGGTTCGGCGATAACCTTTGTTTTGTTTTTATCTTCCATGTTTTTTAGTTTTTAATTTTTTAAGAATATCATCTACTTTATTGAACCTTTCCTCCCACATCTTTCGGAAAGGTTCGATCCAGTCAGCCACTTCAGTAAGTTTTTTTGGTTGTATACTGCAATAGCGATCGCGGCCTTCCTGCTTAATAAGAATCAGTCCGCATTCCTGTAAGATTTTGATATGAAGTGAGATAGCCTGTCTGCTCATGTCAAAATTTTCCGCTACTGCATTCAGGTTTAATGATTCTTTTGAAAGCAGTGTAATAATCTCTCGCCTGGTGGGGTCGGCAATTCCCTGAAAAACATCCCTTCTTAATTCCATGTGTATTTTGATTTAGGCAAGCATTTGCTTGCACAAATATATATGCAAGTATTCACTTGCGCAAATCTTTTTTAATATTTTTTTAGAAAGTTTGGAACCTATGGACAATCTATTGATATTATAAAGAATGGAAAATCCTGGAGTCGAATGGAAATTTTTCCGTCTTTTCGATGGAAATTCTTTTGAATTCCGGATGGTGTGGGTTTAATAGATAATTGAATTCACCCGAAACTACTGCAGAAGGCACACGTAGTACTGGAAAATTATTTTCCTGAATGAAGGAATCCCCTATAAGCTGAGTGGAAGATAAATAAGGAAAAACATTCCAGTATTGTGGCAGTTCATCAACGGATAAATGTTGAATGTTTAAATTATCCGGAATGTCCAATGTAACCATCATATAATCTGCAGGTACCATGGCAGCCGTAAAATGAACCATAATCTCTGCCATGGCCAGCGCTCTGCTTTGGGCAGTGTAAATCATCTCGGTTCCGATTGAATTCCACCGAGCTCCCTTAATAAAAGATCCCGCACCAGTAAGGTCATTGGCAAAAGCAGCCCGGGACAATCGATAGGCTTTCATCAGGCAAGGATTCCATAGTTGATATTATTCAGTTCGGTCAGAATCAGTTCTTTTCCATAAGAATCTTTAAGAAGATCCAATGGTCTTGAATTGCCCAAAGCAAAACTCGGAGTATCCAGCCACAATCTGAATTTCTCCATATTGCCGAAAACATCCAGACCAGCATGTGTAACTTCTGCCATCTCAATGATTTTTTCCGATTGCAGTGGCTTGAACTTTTGATTATTCTGTTTATATCTGAGAAGAGTTTTTGAAGATATATTGAGAAGACTTAACCAGTCTTCAGATCTGAACGGAGCTATTTCCTGAATATCCTTAAAATATGAATAAGGAACCCCACGACGGATTACATCTATAACGAGCATTTTATCTGATATAAATGTTCTAAAACTGATCCGTCCTTTTAATTTCAATTCTACTGCTTTACCATTCCCGCGAATCGCCTTCAGCATGACTTCTGTTTTTCTGTCAAGTGTTATAGCCAGGTTGCTTTCTGCTGTCGCTATCATATATAGACATTTGTCCATAAATTTAAGACATTTATCCATTATTCTCATAAAAACTCTTCATTTTTATTTAAATATTTAAGTTAAAAAATACATTGATTGCTAATTTATTTAGTAATTTGCTTCTTTCCTCTGTCCATTTTTATGAACTGAGATTAATAAATATCTGTCCATGTCCCCAAATAAAAAAGATATAATCACCCGATTAAAAAGGGAAATTCTTCCACTGGAAGGATTAAGACCTATTTGCGGCAGAAATGATCAGGGACTTGGATTGGGTTTATTAAATGAAGCTTTCCCATCAGGCAGTTTCCCTTTGGGTGCAGTACATGAATTTATAAGTATGGGGTATGAATCTTTGGCGGCAACGACTGGATTTATTTCAGCCCTGCTCGGTGGTTTAGTGAAAAATGGTGGTGCAGCAGTGTGGATAGTTTCTTCAGGTACAGTTTTCCCACCTGCTTTAAAAATATTTGGAATTGAACCTGAACGGGTCCTCTTTATCGATCTCCATAAAGAAAAAGATTTACTCTGGTCAATGGAAGAAGCTTTGAAGTGCGACGGACTTTCAGCAGTCATTGGTGAAATCCCTGATTTAAGCTTTACAACGACCCGAAGATTTCAATTAGCGGTTGAACAAAGCAAAGTCACTGGTTTAATTCTTCGTTCCAATCCGCGTAATCTCAATACTAATGCATGTGTTTCGCGCTGGAAAATTAAACCTCTGCCTTCGGAATCATTTAACGATTTACCTGGTTTAAGTTATCCCAGATGGAATGTGGAACTCTTAAAAATCCGGAATGGGAAACCTGGAACCTGGCAACTGGAATGGGCAGCAGAACATTTATGTCCTGTTACTAAAATAATTCCATCCATAATACCTGAGCCAAAAAGAAAAACAGGATGAGATGGCACGTTTTGTTACGATATGGTTTTGTCAGTTGAAAACAGACTGGTTTACTATCCGTCAGCCTGCACTTCGTAACAATGCATTTGTATTATCTGCGCCCAATCATGGAAGGATGGTAATTACTGCAGTAAATGAAATAGCTCAGAATATGGGCATTGAAACCTGTATGACAGTTGCAGATGCAAAAGCTGTCATTCCTTCCTTAAAAGTATTGGATGACCCGCCTGGATTATCTGAAAAATTACTAAAAGCCATAGCCGAATGGTGTATACGATATACAAATATTGTTGCGATTGATCTGCCTGATGGAATCATCATGGACGTAACAGGTTGCGCTCATCTCTGGGGCGGAGAAATGAATTACATCAAAGACATTAATCTGCGTTTAAAAAACAGAGGTTACCAGGTTCGCGCAACTATGGCAGATACGATTGGTATGGCTTGGGCAATTGCGCACTTTGGTGGAGTTGCACCTATTGTTGAGAGAGGGAAACTAACAGATGCCCTGCTCTCTCTTCCACCTTCATCGTTAAGGCTGGATACGGATTCAATTGAACGATTACATAAGCTTGGGCTTCATAAGGTTCGTGATTTTATGAACATACCGCGTTCTGCATTACGCCGCCGTTTCGGAAAAAACTTCATATTAAAACTGGACCAGGCTTTGGGAAATGAAGAAGAACCCATCACTCCTGTTTTACCTGTGGATCCGTGGCGGGAAAGATTGCCTTGCCTTGAACCAATTGTAACAGCTACAGGAATTGAAATAGCCCTTAAACGTCTTCTCGAAATAATTTGCAGGAAACTTCAAGAGGTAGGTTTGGGAATCCGGAAATTAGTATTCACAGGATTTCGCATAGATGGTAAAATAGAAAAAATTGAAGTCGGGACACATCGTGCCACACACAATGAAATACATCTATTTAAATTATTTGAAGATAAAATTTCAATGATAGAACCTGACTTAGGCATTGAACTATTTATAATAGAAGCACCGCAGACGGAAAAATGTCTGGCAAGTCAACAAAAAATCTGGGATAAAACTGCAGGTTTGGAAAATCCCTGGGTATCTGAATTGATGGACCAACTCACCAATCGTTTTGGTACATCAATTATCCACCGCTATTTACCCGCGGAACATTATCTACCAGAAAAGTCCTTTAAAGAAGCAGTATCACTTTTTGAATCGTCGGCAACTTCATGGAAAATTGAAAGATCCAGGCCCATTCATCTCTTAAATCCACCCCATTCAATCGAGGTAACGGCCCCCATACCTGATTATCCTCCAATGCATTTCCGATGGCAGGGCAAGTTGCATAAAATCGAAAAAGCAGACGGACCTGAAAGGATCGAACAGGAATGGTGGATAAAGGACGGACCTCTTCGTGATTATTATGCTGTCGAAGATGAAGAAGGTCGAAGATATTGGTTATTTCGCTCAGGTCATTATAGTGAAGACAAAAGCCCAAAATGGTTTCTGCATGGCTTTTTTGCATAGTCATTTATGAAATACACCGAATTACAAGTCACAACAAATTTTAGTTTCCTTCGTGGTGCTTCACATCCGGAAGAATTTGTTGAGCAGGCAGCGTCTTTCGGATATAAGGAAATAGGAATCACAGACAGAAATAGTCTTGCTGGCATCGTGCGGGCATATGTGGCCGCGAAATCAATGGATATTCGATTGTTGTCCGGGTGTCGGATTGATCTTTTAGACGGACTATCTTTATTAGTTTTCCCGACTAACCAGTATGGATATTCGCAATTGTCCGGATTACTGACAATCGGTAATCTTCGGGCAGAAAAAGGAGAATGTCATTTGTACAAGGCAGATGTTTATCATCAGCTTAAGGATGTAAGCTTAATAGCAGTGGCTCCGGATACATTAAACACAGTTTTTGATTTTGATCCTTCATTCGAGAAACAATTAGATCAATACCACGAAGTATTTGGTCGCAGACTTTATCTGGCAATTACCCGTCGCTATATGGGAGACGATGCCAAACAGATGTTCAGATTGTCCCGGTTATCAGGACGAATGAATATTCCACTGGTAGCAACTAATGATGCCTATTATCATAATCCTGTTCGACGTCAATTGCAGGATATACTAACCTGTATAAGAGAAAAATGCACTATTCAGACTGCCGGCTACCGGCTTCATCAAAATGCGGAGAGACATTTGAAAAATGAAGGTGAAATGGGAAGACTATTCCGTCAATATCCACAAGCTATTCGTAACACAAAGGAAATTGCTGAATCCTGTCAGTTCAATCTTAATATGTTGAAATACGAATATCCGGAAGAGTTAACCACGAATGGAAGAACGACACAACAGGAATTGACTATGCTGGCCTGGAAAGGTGCATATAACCGTTATGGTGATAACATTCCGCAGAAAGCCAGGACTGCAATTCTGCATGAACTGGGTTTTATTGAGGAGATGAATTATGCTGCTTATTTTCTTACGGTCTATGATATTGTCCGATACGCCAGAGAGCAGAATATACTTTGTCAGGGTAGGGGCTCAGCAGCGAATTCGACCATCTGTTACTGTCTTGGTATTACTTCAGTAGATCCTGCCAAATTCGATTTGCTTTTTGAACGATTTATTTCTTCTGCACGAAATGAACCGCCGGATATAGATGTCGATTTTGAACATGAGCGCCGGGAAGAAGTGATACAATATATCTACCGGAAATATGGACGTGATCATGCAGCTATTGTTGCAACTGTTACTCAGGAGCGACAGAGAGGTTCCATCCGTGATGTTGGAAAAGCCATGGGGCTTTCGGTTGATACATTAAACCGGATATCGAATTCAGTATGGGAATTTACTCCTGAATGGTTTGAAGGAAAGAATATTAAAGAACAGGGACTGAATCCAAATGATAAACTTCTTCGAAAGACATTACAACTAACAGAACAACTCATGGGTTTCCCGAGACAGCTCGGTCAGCATACAGGAGGATTTGTAATTACGAAAGGAAAACTTTCAGACCTATGTCCGGTTATGAATGCGCGAATGGCTGACCGAACCTGTATTGAATGGAATAAAGACGATATAGATTCATTGGGGTTTCTTAAGATTGACGTACTCGCTCTGGGTATGCTCACCTGTATCAGGAAAGCATTTGAATTTGGAAAATTACACTATGGACTGGATCTCACACTGGCCAATATTCCACAGGAAGATCCATCGGTATATGAAATGATTTGTCACGCTGATACGATCGGCGTATTTCAGATTGAGAGTCGTGCACAGCAATCGATGTTACCCAGGTTGAAACCACGAAGTTTTTACGACCTGGTTATCGAAGTGGCGATCGTGAGGCCCGGTCCGATTCAGGGTGACATGGTACATCCCTATCTGCGCCGACGCAACGGAGAAGAACCAGTGGAATATCCATCCAAAGATCTGGAAGAAATACTTGGACGTACGCTGGGTATTCCATTATTCCAGGAACAGGCGATGAAGATCGCCATAGTGGCAGCGGGTTTTACTCCCGCTGAGGCCGATGAATTGCGCCGCAGTATGGCAACTTTTAAGGCCAAAGGAATGGTTACCCGATTCAAAAAAAAATTAATCGATGGCATGATTCAAAAAGGATATAAAGAAGAATATGCCCTCCGTGTATTTAAACAACTTGAAGGATTTGGAAGTTATGGTTTTCCCGAAAGTCACGCTGCAAGCTTTGCTCAGTTAGTGTATGTTTCTTCATGGTTAAAATATTACTACCCGGATATATTTGCAGCTGCTTTGTTAAACAGCATGCCGATGGGTTTTTACCAGCCTGCACAAATCGTTATTGATGCAAGAAAACATGGCGTTGAAGTCAGGCCCGTGGATGTAAATATTTCGTACTGGGATAATAAACTGGAAGAAAAATCAGGTGCATACTATGCTCTCCGTCTGGGGTTCAGACAGGTTAAAGGATTAAGAGAGGAAGACATGAATACCCTGATATCAGCACGAACAAAAGAATTTTCAACTATTACTTCATTGAGAGATGCCGGCATTTCTCAATCGGTACTGGAAAAATTAGCCGATGCGGATGCCTTCAATTCCATGGGACTCGACAGACGCAGGGCATTATGGGAAATTTCTACAGGCGCTGATCAACCTATTGGATTATATGAAGGCCAGGTTGCCGATCCATCTTCTGAAAAAGATATACTACTACCGCGCATGAAGGTTTCTGAACATGTGGTGCATGATTATGCTGCTACATCACTTTCATTAAAAGCACATCCCGTTAGTTTTGTACGTAAACAACTGGAACAGCTACACATATTGCCGAATGCAGAATTAAGTATGCATCATGATAAGGAATTGGTAAAAGTAGCTGGCCTGGTGCTTGTAAGGCAGCGACCAGGAACTGCAGCAGGAGTATGTTTCATTACAATAGAAGATGAAACTGGCTGTGCCAACCTGGTCGTCTTTGAAAACCTGTTCGACAGGTTCCGTAAAGAAATACTACAATCACGATTACTGATGGTGGAAGGCAAACTTCAGATAGAAGGCGAGGTAATCCATGTTATTGTTCAGCGCTGTTATAATCTCACTAAATTACTTCGTCATCTTACAGTTACTGAGGAAGAAAATCCACCAGTCCTTACTTTGGCCAGGGGAGATGAAACTTCTATCCCAGCCCACGCTCAGGTGAAAAAAGCTGAGGAACGGGAAAGCATACAGCAGGATATTTTCCATAAGGGAAGAAATTTCAGATAGAAATATATTCTACTACCCCGGGTATGATTTTTGAATACAAAAAAGCTTATGATTCTACTCAGGAAAAATAAGCTAATCATGAAAAAAGTCTTTGCTCTCCTTCTAATCATATTTTGCTATTCTCAAATTCAGGCCCAGGGCCTGCATATAGGGATTAAAGCAGGAACCAATAACAGTTTGCTTACAGGAAACTCTTTTAGTGGCGGTTTTAACTGGAGTTTTATGGCTGGAGCTTTCGCAGAAGTTAATTTTACAAGTAATTGGGGTATTCAACCGGAAGTTTTGTTCAGCCAGATCACGTCTCAAACTGCCAGTAATTTTAATGATGCCTATTCAGAAGGCATAAATAGCAAAGACATAAAACTTCAATATCTGAATATACCGATATTACTGACTTATAAGCTTCCTCTGCCGATATTGAGCCTTCAGCTTGGTCCCCAGTTCGGGACTTTATTAAATAATAACAGTTCAATAACAACCAACGGAATAAACGCTTTTAAATCAGGTGACTTTTCAATGATTGCAGGTGCCCAGATAAATTTATTGATGTTTAGGGGAGGAATCAGATATGTTTACGGTTTCACCAATATCAATAATATAAACGACGCCGATACCTGGAAAACAAGAACCATACAGCTTTATGTGGGATTAAAAATTTTCTAAAACAAATACCAACTACAAGCTCAACTCCTATATTGAACAAGTTAAATGGTGAAGTGAAAGTTTACTTTTTAGCGGGAATTGCTGCCGACAGACGAATCTTTAAAAATATACATTTACCCGTTGGCTACGAGGCAGTTTTTATTGACTGGATAAAGCCATGTAATATCAAAAGGCGGTCATGTTCTGGTCATGTCGCATGCGGAGGAAATAAATAAATTATTAAGAGAAATTCTCATAGCTAAGAATTAATAGCACACTGCACAGAAGTATATCAATCGTTATAAAGATTTTTGCCGATGCTATTGAACCAGGACCGTATTCGGCGACAATTTCAGATTTGGATAAACATATTTTCCATTCGAAGGATCTACATAATATCCTCCGTAGCCTGTATCAAAAAATGAAGATTGGTTATTGTATGCACGAACATTCCTGTTGTAAGTTCCGACAGTTATATAATAGGGGCCGCTGCTCTGATTATTTCCTCCCAGATTAGACTTGTCCACAACTAGTGTATATGCACCATTTCCATCAGGAGTGATAAATTGTGATAAGGGTGAAAGGTTTGTATTCGAAGGGTCCGGATTCGGATTGTTCCCTATGAGCAAGGCAAAATTATATTGATATTGGACATATGAAAGAGAGGAAGTATCCAGGTAGATATATACTATTACATAAAAATAGGTTGAAACAATCTGTATGCTGTCAACGGCCGTTTTTACGGGGTTCTGAAGGATATAGACTTCAGGTACTGATGTGTTTAAGTTGCTTCCGGGCGAGTGGGTTACTCCAAACACTTTCATTGTACCGAAGTTAGATTTTTGATAAGTCAGATCATAAGTCCCGGAAGGAAGACCGTGAAAATAATAATTACCAGAAGCATCACTCGTTGCAGTGTGCTGGACTCCGCCCAAATTAAGTGAAACCGTCACTCCACTGGAGTCCTGCATCGGCCACGAAAACTCATTATATATTGCCAGATTACCAGAAATGGTTCCGGTATCAAGCAAACTTCCATCAAGACCTGAATTTCCAGCGGGTCCTGCGGGACCAGCAACACCTGTCTCCTTTTTGCAAGAATAACAGAAAATCGCTATTAAAATAATAATTGCAGATATTTTAGACATATACGGTTAGTTGGCCCAGATAAAATAGTTGGATAAAGAATCACCGACATAAGGATAAGAAATGTTTTGATATGAATTGGAATCGAACCAGGATGTATCAAATGAATAGGGTGGTACAATGTATGATTTCATATAAACAGTATCACCATCATTAAAACGAGTGCTGTTGATATTAGTACCCGCAAAAAAGATTTGTGTTTCAAACTGGTTTGTTCCTTCATTGTGTGTATACGTATTAGTCATATATAAATAATTATGCGCATTTAAACCGGGGGATGATGAAAAATAAACATCCATATATCGCATGGTGGAACTTGTAATCAGCGGGCCGCTTATGCTTGTAACCATATCAATATAATTTGTAACATTATCAAATGGGCTTAAGAGGAGTTGCATATTCTGGCCTGTGATGGCGGTTGTCTGTGTTCCATCTATCTGGATGATATCAATAAACTGATCTTCGTTTCCCGCACTATGATTAACGTTGCGACCAACAGAATCATAACCATTCCGCTTAAACATTATCCGGTAAGTACCTGATTTGAGATTGGGGAGGATGAATTTACCGGTTTTATCAGTCAGAACGCTCAACGCGGAATCCCCCATTACAGTTGAAACAATTATTGAATCAAGCACTGTATCAGTTACGGTAAATTGATTTACCGGAAGAACATAACCCGTTATAGAACTTCGCAGGTCAGTGATCGACTTACCTGCATTACCTGCCGGACCAGCGGAGCCCTGAATTCCTTCTGCGCTTTTTGTGCAAGAAGAAACCAAAGTCATTGCAAAAATCATTAGGGATGCAAATAAAAACTTACCAGACATTCGTTAATTTTTTAAATTATTGTAAACTTCTACTTCGTTGCTTAGATTACCAGCTGCTGGATAAACACTATTACCCAGAGAATCTGTATAAGTAAATATTTTAGGATTGTCTATTGCTGCAGATATATAAACATAATTGGTATTGTTAAATTTATCCGTGAATTGCGTCAGATCAACATCGAAAGGTGAAAAGACTAGTGTTGAATCATCCTGCTGAAAAAAATTAGTCCGGTATGTATAATCGTTGTTTGCGTTTCCAGACCCGGGAGCGTGGCTGAAATAAACTACAACTTCTGGAACAGGTAATATTTGAGGATGAGTTAAAGTGATTGTAATATACATGTAATGAAAATTATTAGATGTAACCGTATCAACTTTGAGGTTTTTAATATCAAACCAGGAAGATTGTTTTGCACCTACAGGAATCAAACCAGCCTGTGTAGGATTTACCCCGCCTGTATGCTGAAAGTGAAGCATCTTCATAGTACCGAAACCAGCTTTAGAAATGCTCAGATTATAAATGCCAGCAGATATAACAGGTGAAGTAAAAGAACCATCTGCATTTGTAACAACCGAAACCTGCGGAAAAGCGTTTTCAAATAAAATTGTCGCACCACTATTATCAGCTAAAGCTTTCCCAAGAGAATCATATAATATTACCTTTCCGAATACTGTTCCCGAAACAGTTGAATCGCCATTAGGTCCACTGGGGCCCTGCGGTCCAGCAGGTCCTACAACATTTTCTTTTGTACAGGAGAATAAAACACAAATAATGATGATTGATAGAATGGAAGGAAGACGTATTTCAAGCATAATACAGGTTGAGAAGTTATCAAATATAAATAAAACCATCTATCTGTTCTATTGTAAATTTATTTATTGATTTGAAACATCATTAAATGCCAATATTAAATCATACTCGTAAGGGTTTGCCCTTAGGAAAATCAAAAAGAAGTAGCTTAAATCAGATTTTTTATTTATATCAAAACGAATGAACTTTTATCGTAAACCTCACGCGAAAGCATCGATCCATTATTATCCTATATTTCAAAACTGCTAGTAAAATGGAAATTTAAAAAATGATCAGGGTGCTGTATATTTATGATACTTAATTTATCTATTATGAAATCTTTTTTACTTTTGCTGCTGTTTACTCCGGCATTGTTATCCGCGAATGCCCAGCGCAGCGCGCCTGATACTGAAAATACAAAGTTGGGTCCGCTTACTATTCAGCCTATTCAACATGCAAGTCTGATCCTGACAGTACACGGAACAACTATTTACGCCGATCCTTCTGGCGCTGATAATTATAAAGGCCTCACCCCTCCGGATATTATCCTCATCACGGATATCCATGGCGATCATTTCGATATAAAAACCATCGATGCAATTAAAAAAGAAAGCACACTCCTCGTAGTGCCACAGGTTGTGGCTGATAAATTACCAGATGCAGATAAAACTCACTTTATTGTTCTTAAAAACGGCGATCAAACTGAGCAATCCGGTATTTCCATTCGCGCAATACCAATGTATAATCTTCCAGAGAGCCCAACGGCAATGCATACAAAAGGAAGAGGCAATGGTTATGTGCTCGGAATTGGAGGTAAGCTTATTTATCTTTCAGGTGATACGCAGGGGATTCCCGAAATGCGTTCTTTGAAAAATATAGACGTTGCATTTATTTGCATGAACCTGCCTTATACCATGGATGTTAAAGAAGCAGCGGATGCAGTCCTGGCATTCAAACCTAAGATAGTTTATCCTTATCATTACCGGGGTAAAGACGGATTAAGTGATATCAATGCTTTTAAAGCCCTGGTTGAAGCAGGAGATAAAAATATTGAAGTTCGCTTACGTAACTGGTATCCGACAAAATAAAATTACCTGGAATATTTTTATTCAGTTATTTAGATTTTGAAATTATTTGCACCGGTCCTAAGAGACCTGAAGGTAAAAGGGCAGAACTCGCATTATAAAATGCCATTGTTGTGTAAGTAATTTTCGTTGTAACACCAGGTTGCTGATCACCAATCAAGCGGTTCACCCAAAGATTGGTAACCTTTATTACAATGGTATTGACACCCGGTTTTAAATTCCTGGTCACATCAACCTGAAATGGTTTTTCCCATAAGATGCCCAACGATTTTCCATTTACGATTACTTCAGCCAGATTCTTCACATCACCAAGATCCATCCAAAGCTGGCTATTTTTTGTAAACCATTTTGACGAAGCATTAAATGTCTTTGTATAAGTACCGGTACCTGAAAAATATTTGACGCCTGGATCCGTACTGTTAGTCCATGAGCTCAGTTCATTTATTTTGATTCCCGCAGGCGCACCCCGGTCTTTCTGAAAGCTCAGATCCCAGTCGCCACTTATGGTTACCAATGATTTTTCAATGACAGGAGCCAGTGTGACAGACTGTTTTAGTGCTTTTTCTTTAAACACAACAAATACGGCATCATTTGCCTGCAGATTCAAAGCAACTTTTGTAACGCCATTTGCTATCTTGTATGACACGGGTTCACTTTTTCCTGTCTCTGCATGCCAAACTTCGGGGACCTTACCCTGTATACGAAATGTGGTCTCCAGTTTTTCAATTCTGTTATTCCGGTTATTTACCCAATAGATATCACTGCTGGCTGATTTTCTATGCACATACAAAACCCTGGTATCTGACATTGGTTTGCTGTATGTAAAATCCGGTGCAATATTTAATGTATTAAGTGCTTCATCCAAAGATTTTCCGGTCATAACCCTGGGATTTGGTTTTCCCCATATTTCCTTCATGATATCATTGTATTCTGACTGGTTATCTGATAAGCTTGGCGTTCCTTCAGGTTTCACGCCGCTGACAGCTGCGCCGGCTTTTACCAGGTCCCTCAGTTTACGCAACACTGGTAATGGCATTTTTATGGCATTACTATCCAGCACGAGTAACCGATAACTCATTCCACTCGGACTAATAATCTTTCCGTCCTTTACACTTAGCAGATGGATCAACGCATCTGAATTAACAAAATCATAGTTATAACCTTCAGGAATGGCCGGGAGTTTTTTATTAAACAGAGAAGTGATATTATTGTCTTCTCCATAATAATATATTACATCCGCCACAAACTTTCCCTGTTGCAACATGTAACTGCTGCGACTCAAATAAACTGTCCATGCTTTTGCCTGATCCGCCCAGGTTTCATGCCGGTTGAACCATTGTCCGAATGGCCCGAGGCCCAGACCGGGAATTTTATCATCTGTTGGCTGATGAACGGATGTATGAATTACAAACCTGTTTAAGCCGTTGGCCAGTTCGAGATCTGCAGTTGGCTTTAGTTTTTCGGGAGAATACGACCATGCGTTACCGCCGGGTCCGAATGCAGTTAAAGATTCTGCTGCTACAAGATTCTGACCGTAGAGATGTGAAACCGATGCAGACTCTCTTATATCTGCTTCGTAATCTGTCTGGTCTCCTCCATTCATTACACTTGGCGTCCACATGGCCGACATGGGCACGGCCGCTGTACGTTTTACTTCCATACCGTCTGCGATTAATGCACGTCTGTCTTCATGCGATTCGGAATATCGTTTCATACCACGTTCCGCCAGAATAGTTGTTAATGCGTCATAATGATATTCGGCAACCATATCACTCAGGGTTTTCCTATAGTCAAAGAGAAACTGTTCACTTTCTCCGGAACTCTTCACCACATGTCCGGTAAGTACCGGCACCCAGGGCAACATACTATATCCGCGACGCTTTTGAAATTCCTTCAAAAAATTGCCGGTCCAGTTTTGCGCACCTGCCTCCCAGCTATCAGTTACCATGAATTTTAATCCGCCCTTATTACCCATGTAGCCGCCGGTTGCACTCTTGTACTGATCCAGATAATTATTGAAATAATTCCTGACAGCAACCGGATCCAGTTTATCAACTTCCAAACCTGTAGCTTCGGGAGAAGCGGGGTGATTGGTAATTCCCAAAAGTGAATATCCTAAACGAATGATATTCCAGTTGCCTGGCGGAACAGTCCAGTTTAATGAGCCATCAAGGTTCATTTTATTAGTTATGTCAATGACATCACCCGCAAGTACAACATCATTTGTTTCTGCAGTTGCCTTAGCATATAAACCCGTTGCAGGCGCGAATGCATCTTTCTCTTCGAACATATTGATGCGGGATGCCGGATATATTACCAGCTCCGCAATATTAGTTCCCGCAGGAGGTCTTGGTTTCTCTCCCCCGCCTCCCATGATGGATCCGAAATTGAACGGAGCAGGCGGGTTTTTCACGGTTACCCTGAAATATCTTGCTGTGGCTCCCGGAAATGAAATGGTCTGTTGTAATACATTTCCCGCCGGTATATAACAGATCCTTCTGAAATTTACTCCATCATCACTTGCTTCAAGACTCCGTGTATCTTTAAATTCTCCATATAACCCAAATGGCCCTTTGTCGCCACCTCCGACCATGGACACAGCTTTAATGGTTTGCGGTTGGGGAAATGAAAACTGAATCCATGCATATCCTTTGACACTGTCAGATGGCAAAAGATTAGTTATATCCAAATCTCCATCGGTCAATTGATTCAAGTTAAAGTCTCCCCCGCTTGAACTAACCGCTACATGCAAATCACTTAAAGATTTATCGGCCTCCGGCAGCTTATAAGCTATAACGGCAATGTCCTTGTAAAAAACCGCGCTTTCCTTATGACCTGTTTCCCCAAATCCAGGTTGCAATGGGATATTCTGAAATGGTCCCGTAGTTCCATGAGGTCTTGCTAAACTAATATTTGACTCTCCCCCTTTTGCCCGTGTTTCCGTCCAAACGATTTTTTTCATTCCATCTTCAGGCTTAACCCATGGTCCTCCGCTTTCACTCCATCCGGGTGAACCAGCTATTGCCATTTCCAGATGCAAAGAATCCGCCAGCTTTGCAGTAAATTCAAAAGCTTTCTTCCATTCAGGAGTCATATATGTCAATCTCGTCTTTACAATCTGCGGTGTAGCGAGCGCTGCATCAAAATTCTGAAAGCCACCGATACCTGAACGATTCATCCATGTCAGATCTTTTGAAATTCCATCGATGGTTATATTTCCATTCATCCAGTGCCACCAGACACGGGGCTTGGCTGAATTAGGTGGATTCATGAAAGACCTCTTAAGATTATCTGTTGATCCCGATTTAACCTGAGCCAGCGAGGTTCCCTGAAATAAAAACAGGATAAAGACCAGGAAAAATAATTTTAATAAACCGGCAGATTTGCGACTAGAGTTTTCCATATGCAGTGTGCTTATTGTAAAGAATCGTCAGCGTATTTTATTGTCAGTTAAAATTCTCCGGCTTAAACATAAATTATAAATTGGAAACAACTGTCCTGAACTGTCTTTAATTTAGCAGATAGTTAATGGCGCAATGAAGAACTATCTAAAAATCATTGAATTCGACGAATACTCTATAACGCCTAAATATCTGCAACTCTTCAACTCCCTGCTAAGAGGAATCGAAGACGGCAAAATTGAAAAGGATGATATCCTTCCATCTATCAATGATCTTAGTATAGCGCTGGAAACCTCCCGAAATACCATTGAAAGGGTTTACAATGAATTAAAGAAGATGGGAATTGTCAAATCAATTCCGGGGAAAGGGTATTTTATATCTGATACGAATTTTAATAAGCCAGTTAAGGTTTTACTCTTATTCAATAAATTAAGCAGTCATAAGAAAATCATTTACGACGCTTTTGCAGAAACACTCGGAAACAAGGGGGCTATCGATTTCTATATCTATAATAACGATTTTACCATTTTCAGGAAACTGGTTTCTGAAAATTTAGACAACTATGCAAAGTTTGTTATCATTCCGCATTTCCTGGAAAATGCATCTATGGCACATGAAGTAATCAACCAAATTCCCAAAGAAAAACTGATTTTAATGGATAAGCTGGTAACAGGCGTCACCGGACGTTTCTCAGCCGTATATGAAAATTTCGAAAAAGATATATATTCTGCACTGGAAAGCTTGGTTCAAAAACTGAGCCGGTTCAATACATTGAAAATTATATTTCCCGAAACAACCTATCATACCAAAGATATTTTAAAAGGGTTTAAAAACTTCTGCAGACAATATGCATTTGAGTATGAAATTATTCATGACGTAAAGACGGATTCACTGGTCCCGGGAACAGTCTACATTAGTCTAATGGAGGACGATCTTGTTGAATTGGTAGAAAAAGCAATTTCCCAGGAATTAAAAATCGGAGATCAGATCGGGGTTATTTCTTATAACGAAACGCCCCTGAAGAAAATAATACTGGATGGAATTACTACTATTTCAACTGATTTTAGAATGATGGGGGTGAAGGCCGCAGAAATGGTTTTATCGGGTACACCTGAATATCTTGAAATACCCTTTAAAGTTACCCTTCGCAATTCCTTATAGAAGCAGTCTTATATAAGAGTAGTTTTATTCGTGGAATAATACTGCAGTGCTATTAAATCAGCGGGGATGGGTTTAGGATTCCATTCCTGGTGAATAACCAGCGCAGCACCTAAAGCACTGGCCTGAGCCAAGGATGCCGCATAAACTTCCTGATCCGGAAATGCATTGGCCAGCAAATTCATGAATATACTATTGTTGCTGAATCCGCCATCCACAAATATTTTCTTCACCTCTGAGTTATCGATTACAAGCCGGGTGGAAATAAATTGCAGGTCTATAATATCCAATATGAGCTGATGATATGCGTCTATATCGGATTTAAAATCTGAAAGATTTCTCTTTTGAAAACTGAAACCATCGTTTGTCTGAACAGTTCCGGAAATATTTGATTTGAGTGAATTTATCAATTCAGGATTAAATGTTATATCCCTGTATTTATCCAGGTCCTGGTTAAAATGTTCGGCGATTCTTTTTACCTGTTTTTCATGTTCCGGACCAATGTGTAATCTGGAAGCCTTAACAGGTTCTCCATTATATTGTATATAGCAAAGACAATCATTCCTAAGTTCCTTTGCAGTGAGCGGTGTTTTATTGAATGGATTCATGCTGATGGACCAGGTCCCGGTCGAAATAAGAATAAATGGCATTGAAAAATTTACCAGGTATGGTATTAGTGCAGCTGAGCTGTCGTGCAGGCCAATACCAACTTTACATTTATATTCAGGACCGGATGGAAATGTTTTATTTGAATTTTCAATGGGCGCTAAATACCGGATCAACTCTTCTTTATAAATCCAATCATGATATGAATGCAGATTAAAATTCCATAAAGCAGTATGACTTCCAATGCTTGTCATATCAGAATAAAACTTACCCGTCAGCAGAAAACTCAGGTACTGGGGAAAATGCAAAGCATACCGGAGGTTTTTAATAGTTTCAGGTTTCTCGTATTTCAACCGGTATAATTGCAAACCGGCATTCAGGCTTCCTAAAACCGGCGAAGCTGTTTGAAGGCTGAATTCTTCCTTGCCGCCACAGTCGGCATAAAACCTTTCACTTAATTCCTTCGGAAAAGGCTTCAAATAATTATATAGCGGAGTTAAGGGATCCCCAGTTTTATTTACATAAACCAGGCTGGCTCCATAGGCAGAAAAATTAATGGCTTGTACTTTAAATTTCTCAAGGCTGAATATCTCCTTCAATGAATTGAAAATCGACAGCCTTAAAGTTTCGAGGTTTTCACAGGGAAAACCATCTTCATCTGTTGTTTCTGCAAATCGTGCGGACTTCTCGAATACCAATTTATAATTCTCATCAAATAAGAAAAGCTTTTTGTTCGTTTTTCCAATATCGAATATCGCTATGACCGGTACCCTGTTCATAATCCGGTCGCAACTGATTTAAGCCCTCGTTCTTTGACCAGTTTATTCCGTATTTGCTGTTGCCTGAAAGAGTATAATGGATTTATAGCGCCGCCCAGTCTAATCCTCGATTCGGCGAGCAGAGGACGAACATCTGTCCGAAATGCCTGTTGCAAAATTTCCTGTGCCATTGTAACATCATTGCTGTTTTGCGCACCTGCCAATGCCTTTCTGTCAACGAGAAGTGCCTGGGCGTAAGCAATCTTTATCGCTTCGACAGACTGTATCAGATCCTCTATCGGATCCTTCACATTGTGTGAAGCATCAATCATCCAGCCTAAATCTTTTGCATGATTCATTCCGCGTGCATCCATGCCTTCCACCAGTTCGCAGAATATTAAAAATAACTGATAAGGATTGATACTGCCAACAGTCAGATCATCGTCTCCATATTTTGAGTCATTGAAATGAAAGCCGGCCAGTTTGCCTTTCATAAGGAGTAATGAAACGATTTGTTCGATATTGGCTCCCTGCAAATGATGTCCCAGATCAACGAGGGTGCCTGCTTTGTTTCCAAGTTCGGTAGCAAGCATATACGACTGCCCCCAATCACCAATCGTAGTTGAATAAAAATTCGGCTCGTAAGGTTTATATTCTATCCACAACTTCCAATTTTCAGGCAGGCCCTGATATATCTTCTCCAGGGATTCCAAAGTATTTTGAAATGCCTTTCTGAAATTCAGCTGACCAGGGAAATTAGATCCATCTGAAAGCCAAACGGATAAGACGTTTGATCCTAATTCAATGCCGTATCTGATTACCTCCAAATTGTGTTCAATAGCCTGATCCCGAACTGCCTTATTCACATGATGCAGAGAACCAAACTTATAGCTGTATTTCTGATCAGGCTGATCCTGAAAAGTGTTGGAATTGACCGCGTCGAAATGTAAATCATTTTGTGCGGCCAGTGTTTTCATTGCAGGTGCATTGTCGGGAATATCCCAGGGAATATGCAGAGAAATAGAATTACTGGACTTATTCAATGCATGTATTATTCCGACATCTTCAATCTTCTCTTCGAGATTGCGGGGTTCTCCACCTCCTGAAAAACGTCCAAATCTTGTGCCTCCGGTTCCTAAAGCCCAGCTTGGAATGGCAATGTTGAATTCATCTAATTTTTGAATGATGACTTCAGCCGCCGGAATTTCAGACATTATATTTTTTAACTGACAATGATGTTTTTTGATCAGCTTTTCATTATCCGATTCCAAAGTATGTTTATCTAACCGCATCTGAATTTCATTTATGAATTACACTCGTTTAAATTATCTGACAAAAGCAGCCGCAACTCCCCCATCCACATTGAGTACATTGCCTGTTGATTTATTCAGCATCCCGCTTACAAAAGCAAAACAGGCATTTGCAATATCGTCTGGTAAAATCGTTTCATTCAGTAAAGTTCTTTTTGCATAGTATTCAGGCAATTCTTCGACTGCAATGCCATACGCTTTTGCCCGACCCTCTGCCCATCCGCCTGCCCAGATGTTACTATCACTGATAACTGCATCGGGGTTAACAACATTCACCCTGATTTTATCAATTCCCAACTCAGCTGCATTTAAACGGCTTAAATGCAATTGAGCTGCTTTTGCACTTCCATAGCCCGCATTATTAGGACCACTCACCAAAGCATTCTTACTTACAATATTAATAATATCACCGCCGGTATCCTGTTTTTTCATGACATCCACGGCAGCTTGTGTTATCAGGAATTGACCCTTAACCAATACATCATATAACAGATCCCAATCCTTTTCCGTATGATCACCGATCGTTTTAGATATCGAAAGGCCCGCATTGTTGACAATAAGATCCACACCTCCAAAAGCTAATATGGCGGTGGCGAAAGCTTCTTTAATCTGAGCAGGGTTTGTTACATCCAGGACAGCAGTGGTAAAAGAATCCTTGCCAAATTGCTTTTTAAAATCTTCAGCGGCTATTTCCAAACGTTCTGCATTCATGTCATTTAATACTACAACAGCGCCCTCCTGGACAAACTTCTTCGCTATTGCCTTGCCAATGCCGCCTGCGCTTCCTGTAATTAAAGCGACGCGCCCTGATAAAGGTTTTGGTTTCGGCATCCGCTGAAGCTTGGCTTCTTCGAGTAACCAGTATTCGATATTAAACGCTTCCTGCCGGGGAAGCGATGTATACCCAGAAACTGCTTCTGCACCCTTCATTACGTTGATGGCGTTTATATAAAACTCCGATGCAACCCTGGCCGTTTGTTTGTCTTTTGCAAAAGTAAACATACCTACACCCGGATATAATATCACCACAGGGTTCGCATCACGAATAGAAGGACTGTTTTCCTTTTTGCAGGAATTATAATAATCAGCATACATTTTACGATATGCGTCGAATGCAGGCGATATTTTGGTTTTAATGATAACAGAATCTGTCAGATCTTCATCATTTGCAAGATCTAAAACCAGCGGACTGATTTTGGTTCGCAGGAAATGATCGGGACAGCTGGTTCCCATAGGCGCCAGCCTGCTCAGGTCATTAGAATTAATGAATTCGAGCACGCGTTCATCGTCTGTAAAATGACCGATCATTTTTGTGGCAGATGAGCAAAAACCCCTCAGTATCGGAGCCAGTGAAACGGCTTGTGATTTACGTTTCTCCTTATCCAGGCTTTTAATTTTGGGCCCGCCAAATACAGGACCTCTTCTTCCATAATTACTTTCGAGATAATCCGCGCAGATTTCAATGACTTCAAGTGTATTGATATAACTCTCATATGCCGAATCTCCCCAGGTGAATAATCCATGTGACCCTAACATGATACCCCTTATTCCGGGGTTTTGATCAAGACATTCTTTCAATTGTAACCCCAAATCAAAACCGGGACGTTGCCAATCCACCCATCCAATAGTACCATTAAAAAGTTTTTGGGTTATTTGCTTCCCATCTTTAGAGGCCGCAATAGCAATAGCGGCATCAGGATGTAAATGATCAATGTGTTTAAATGGAAGAAAACCATGAAGGGGCGTATCGATTGACGGAGCTTTGGAATTCAAATCAAAAATGCAATGATTAAAAAGTTCAACCATCTCATCTTCAAATTCAAGTCCACGGTATACATTTTTAAGATTCCTTAAGCGATCCAGATAAAGAGCAGCCAGTCCACTTTTTTTAAGAGTTCCAATATCACCTCCGGAACCTTTGATCCACATTACTTCAATCGGTTTTCCTGTCAGCGGATCTTTGTCTATCGTCTTACACGATGTATTTCCTCCCCCATAATTAGTTAACCGCAAATCCGCTCCCAGCAAATTAGAGCGGTAGATTAATAATGCTACTTCATCTCCTTCAAGTTCAGCCGCTTTAGCCTCGCTCCATAAGTAGCTCACATGTCTGAACTGAGTTGTGTTGATTGACATTTTGTAAATTATTTTTTAACCCTGTTTAATTGAATTACCGTACCCAACGACAAGAATAGAAATTACAATAATTAATATCCCGGCAATAAGGGTAAGAATCGTCTTTCGGTTTAGCCCTTTCCATTCCTTTAATAATAAACCCCAGATATTGGCAGTCAGAATAATAAATGCCATATGAAGAATCCATGAGCTGGCTCCGTTTCCCAATTTACTTTCACCCATTCCATAAAAGAAGAACTGAAGAAACCAGGTTGTTCCGGCAAGAGCACAAAACAAATAATTCTTAAGGAGCGGATTTTTGTGATTTATATAATCTCCGAATGTTCTGTTCCGATAATTAAGTATTGCGCACCAAATCAGATTGGTAGTTAACCCACCCCACAGAATAATAATATAGGTCACATTATTCTGGAAAAGAAAATTACCCTGAGCAGGGTGAGCAGTTTTCCAAATGATATTGGCGGTATCTGCCATCGGTTTCCCTGCTTCAATACCAAAATTAAAACAGGCGCTGAGAACTCCCGAAACAATAGCAACAATAATTCCTAAAGTAAATTTGTAGTCTTTATTATTTTCTACAATGTCCCGACTTTTGGACAATTGTTTTTCTTTCATAGTTCCCGACTTTCCACAGACAATTATACCAACAACGCAAATGATAATTCCCGATAAAACCATCTGCCCCCAATGTGAATGCAGGAGCATACTAAAACTGTCCTTCCCTTCCTTCGGAAAAAAATTGTAATAAACGGAAGGAATGATGGAACCAAAAACCGCGCAAAGTCCTAAGATGATTGTGCTGCCAAGAGCAACTCCTAGATAACGGACTCCCAATCCATACGTCAGTCCTCCGATTCCCCAAAGTAGTCCAAACAGATAAGTATAGCCCAGTGTGGCAGCAGATGTGCTCTTTATTATTTCAGCGAAGCCGGGTATAGTTAACCATGCTGCGAGGGGAGGAACAATAAGCCAGGAAAAAAGACCTCCGATAATCCAGAAACTTTCCCATGACCAGCCTCGCACTTTCTTATAAGGAATGTAAAAGCTTCCTGAAGCGAAACCTCCGAAAAAATGGAATATTACACCTAAAATAACCTGCATAGAGCATCTATTACAGGCGTAATATAGAAAGAGAGTTTTGAATAACTGTCCTTAGCTGTCTTTCTACTACCAAGACTACTGATGTTTAATTTTAATTAGTTTGTAAACCAATTCGCCGGTTACAGTTACTCCTGTCAGGCTTGCCGTATATGTCGCAGGTGCATCTGCAGTAAAAAAGACAACGCCCGCTTTCCCATTGTTGTCTGTAAGTAAATCTCCCTTCCAATAAATTGTGGTCCGCTGGTCAGTGAAGGAAGCGTTTTTATTTTTTTCTTTTTTATCATAATCAGGAGAAGGGAATCCAAGATCTTTAAAATATCCCTTTGGAAATATGGTTGCCGCACCCTTATCATCTACAGATGTAACTTCTCTGGTTTTATTGATTGTATTAATGATAACCACACCGGTTGATCCTTCTACGCCGTAATAAGCAGCTTCAGGTCCTAGCAGGACTTCAACAAAATCTACCTGAAGTGGATTGACGGATGAAATTATATCGCCACCTGCGCTGCCACTATAGTTAATTCCGTCCAGGATGACCATATAGCTGTTACTCATGGACAGATCGCCTGCAACATTCATCGAAACCGAATTCATGCCTGTATTCAATCCTGGTACACTTTTAATGGCATTTACAAGCGCATTGGGGTCGCCATTGCTCAAACTTTCGCCTGGGATAATGTAAGAATTTGGACTGACCCGTTTACTCTGGTCATAACCTGCACCCGATTTTGTTCCTTTAACTGTGACCGGCTTCAACGAACTGTTTCCATTTGCAAATGAAGTGGAATCCAGCTGGCGGGACCTGAAATGCCTGACGACGTTTTGTTCAGATAAATCAAATTTCTTTTTCAGATTTCTGGGTGTATTGAATCTTGGGTAGGCAGAATTATCAAGTACCACTTTTCCCTCTATTCCGTTACCCTTCAGGTTTGTTACTTTCAGGTTATACTGCTCACCGTCATCAAAATCCCCGACATAGAACAGAAAATGACCACGTTCATCCGTTGTATCATTTTGAAAAATTGCATTCTTTTTTGAATGCAGATATACCAAACATCCTTTGACAGGCTGACCGTTTTTGCTTTCAATTTTTCCCCTGATGACCAACAGGTTGCTGTCAGGATCAGAAGAAGGTGAAGTTGCCTGCACAATCGGCTCATCAAATTTCCAGTCAGTGTAAAGTTTTTTCTGCATCAACATGATCAGGTCAATTTCCTGTGGAGAATATTTATCCTCCCAGCCGGGAGCTGTAGATGATCCTGGGTCTGGTAATTGAACATTATCGGGATTAAAGCTGGCGAAGACCTCCCGTTCTGGTAATGGAGCAGTGAAATGATCATCCGTTACCGCGAGAGAAAATAAAGCACCTAAGGGTCGATCCTCAGCCGTTGAGACGCTTAGATCCAACTTTACTTTTTCCCTTGCGCCGTATACAGATTTGTCTGTTTTTGTAGCAACACTTGTTAATCCGGTATCTATATAGATGGATCTCTGGCTGACAATCTGCTTTTCTTCGTTAAATAGAAAGAGGGTTGCTCTGCCTTCCGGGAAATTCGCTTTTGGAATGATTACATCATACATGTTTGTCCCGCTCGCAGCAAAGCAAAGACTATCACGACTGATTCCCAGCAGATATGTTTTCTTGTTTTTATTATAGAGGGAATCCCCCAAGGATACTCTGAATTTAAAATTCTGACTCGTTTGCTCTGTCAATGAAAGCTGACTTGCGAACTGATCTATGTGTGGCAATGGATAGGTGATATCCCGGTTATTTTTCCATTTTATATGAGCAAAATATTTTCTTGGATTCCATGCATCAAAGCTGAATTTCCCTAACCCAGGTATACTTGTTTTAAAGGTTGTCGCGATACTGTCACGAGTATCTGTAATCCACCCTGATACTTCCAGTGGCTCGCCCCTGGCATTTAGGGCCCTGAACGCAATGGTAGCTGTTGTTCCCGCAATTATAGAACCTCCTTCCGGAAAAAATACAAGGAGGGGTGCACTGGTATCTTCTGATTCAACAGCTGTTTTATTTGCTATTTCAGTAAGCGACTTCGGATCCGGATTCCCTGCATTGAGAACATAGACTGGTTTCACAAAAATCCTGTTGCTGTCCTGCTGCAGGATATTCCTGGTATAAGCCCTTATCCAATAATATCCCTCCTTTAAATAGGTAGGTAATACAATACTGCCCTCTGTTCTATTTTCCTGAGCATTTAATATAAGCTGACTTATTATGCTGTCCTTATCGCTAACGAGGTCGAGAAATACATTTTTACTCTCGTGAAGGGGTCTGAGGGAGAGTGCATCAAGACTAAAAGCTTTAAACCAAATAGTTTCACCGGCAGAATAGAAGCATTTATCTGTTCCAACGAAAATTTTCTCTTCAGGATGATTGCGCAGATTCCTGATGAAATTTCCTGCGAGTTTGTCGAGCGTAACAGGTGCCTGTTGGCTGTAAGCTATACCTGAACAGATAAACAGGGCCAGGAAAATAGAAATATATTTTCTTATAAACATAGCAATCGATTTAATTCTGATCCGCAGTCAGGGGTATAAAGCAAAGCAGCTAAGTTAACCCATTCCCCCCTGTTGCTGAAAGGTTTATGCTATGAACGGTAATTCCTGCCCCTATTTTAGGTTTTCTTTTTCAATCTTTCTTTTACATGATCAGATAGCCTTAATGTTAGTGCTACAAGTGTGAGCGTGGGATTCGGAGCACCGGCGGTAGTAAAACAGGAAGCACCTGCCATGAATAAATTGGAAATACCATGCACTTTGCAATTTGGATCCACCACTCCCTGCCTGGGATCAATACTCATACGGGTTGTACCCATATGATGCCAGCCTCCACCGGTAAAAGAAGGCCATGAATTATCATTCCTGTCAATCAGATAATCCATCAATTTTACGCGGCCGACATCGGCCCTGCCAACTTCCTGTCCAAGCAGCTCATAGATCTTTCGTAAACTTCTTTTTTCCAGAGGTGTAAGTTCCCAGTGAAGTTGGGCGCGGGGAACTCCTAATCCATCTTTTTCCGTATCCAGGGTTACCCTCGAATCTGGATTCGGAGCCTGTTCGATTCTGGTGAAACACTGGTAGCTTTTGCTGCCAGATCCAGGGACCACTACTTCTTTAGAGGCCCTGCCATATGCTCCGAAAAAACGATCGCCGCTTTTTCTTGGATCGTCCTGGTTCCATCTTTCAATAGCTGGTTTCATTTTTTTGGCAATATCCAAAGGCGTTAGCGAAACAGTGCCGTTTAAAATATTAAACTCTTCCTGCTTTTTTGAATCGATGGCTAATTCAGCCCTCGCCTTCGTAACACCAAATTCATACTTATATAATTTCAACGGGGAGGGTTTGAATAGCCAAAGTTCGGCGGACTTGATTTCAAGGTGTTCCATAAAATACCTTCCAACCAGATCATTGTTATTACCCAGGCCATTCGGCGACTGTTGGTTGGACGCCAGTAATAATCTGGCATTCTGTATGGAACAACAGGCAAGAATAAAATATTTAGCCCTGACCTTGTGCTGCCTGCCTGCAAAATTCTTTACAACCACTTCCCTGACCGCTGATCCATTTTCATTAGTAAGAATATTGACAACATTTGCATAGGTATACAAATGAATATTTCGCGATTGTACAATATCCGTTTTATATTTTGTCCCAAATCTTGTAGGGGGACTGAACTGCCACATTTTATTCTTTATGACTGAATCCCTTTCAATAAGTGGAGTCATCGCAGGATCTCCCTTTTGCCAAAAGGCCAAATCATAATTATATGGTCCGAGTTCTAATTTTTTGTGGGCTCTTTCATAGTACGGATCCAGGTCTGTTCTCGTGATGGGCCACCCACTGTGTTCTACCCAGCTTCGTTTTGAAAAATCAATGGGATCGAGTGGTGAGCACCAGCCTGCCCAATGACCGGTAGTACCGCCGAAATAATGTAACCGGGCTGACATCAGAGGATAATATGGCTGACCCGTTGTTTTACCTTTGTAAAGATCCTGGACTTCCGGATCGTATTCAAATCCCCCGCCTTCTAAAAGAATCACTTTGAATGGCGAATTGTTCCAATCAAGAGCCATACTTATACCTGCAGCACCTGCACCTACAATACAAATATCACCTTCTATCAGCGAATTATTTTCCAAAAGTCTTGCGTCTACATGCATATATATGTTTATTGATCAACTGCATAGAGGAGGGCACACTGCCGGGCTTCTGTTTTAGTAAGAACCCACCCATTTACAATTACTGTATTGTCTGTTTCAAAATCATGCTTAATTTTTTGATTCAGAAGATTCTTAATAATTAAATCGTCAGTAGAAGAAGAAACCGGGTTCCCGGCAGAATCCACCGACAATAATTCAGCAAGTTTATCAGCTTCGGTTTCTGAAGGAGTTTGCAGACGATACGCTTTCCCGATTTCCCTGATTGTATTTAAATCGCAGATGCCTGATAATTGAACGGGTTTGTCCAAAACATTATAATAAGCCAGATGCCTGCTTTTACAGTTTATTCCTGTAATCACGATGGCTGTAGCACCAACTGCAGATACCTGGATGAATTTCCGTCTTTGCATGTTCTCAAAAAAGTAATATTAAAGTTAAGGAATACTAGCTGGCCCGCTTCCCATGCAACAACATATCCACCGCATGATCGAATGATCCCGCACGGATTACTTCACCGGCATTCACGAAAAAGATCTCATCCGCGTTTTGGATAGTATTTAAACGATGGGCGATTATTACTCGCGTAGTGGATGTGGGTAGTCTGTTCAAAATATCCTGCAGGATCTTTTCTGTAATCGTATCAATGTTTGCGGTTGCTTCATCCAAAATCAGTAAATCAGGGTTTCTCAAAACAGCCCGCATAAAAGCAATAAGTTGTTTCTGCCCGAGGCTGATACTTTCACCGCCGGAACTCAGATCCGTATCCAGTCCGTTTTCAAAACTGGCAAGTAATCTTTGAAGGCTGGCAGTTTTGATCACTTCCTCCAATTGTGCATTCGTATATCCGAAGTATTTATCATTACCATACAATATATTATCCCTAACTGTTCCCGTAAAAAGAAAGGGTTCCTGAAGAATGAATCCAATTCTTCGCGTTCGTTCTCCCGGTTCAAAGGATCGAATATCCCTGCCATCGAGTCTGACTTCACCTTCAACAGGATCATATAGACGCGCAAGCAAAGATGCTGTGGTTGTTTTACCCCCTCCGGTCGGTCCTACCAGTGCATATGTCCTGCCTCTTTCCAACTTGAAATTGACGTTATGTAAAATTTCTCTTTCCCTCGTCATAACCAAAATGCACATTCCGGAATTCGACCAGAACGTCAGTTCCCGGAGAACCATTCGATGCGTTCACTGAATGCATCGTTTGAGCAACGGAAGAACCGTCCGATGTTATTACAGGTAGGTTGGATTCCATATTCAATACATGAGATATACGATCTGCACCGGCCATCGCCACCTGGAAATTTGTCCAGAGTGCCGCCAGCTGACGCAACGGGTTATAAAAGTTCGTAGCGTAAGCAAGATAACTGACCAGCAGCCCAATACTAAAGCGACCCGTAGAAATCAGGTAAATGCCTACAGTCAGTACTATTAACTGGGCGGTGCTTGCAAAAAAACCATATATGGGAATAAAAATATTATTCGCAACACCTGCCGATTTAGCTGCACTATAATTCAGCTCGTTGACTTCTTCAAATCGTTTCCTGAAATAATCCCTGCGGTTAAAAGCAATGATGACTTTAAAATTATTCAGGCTTTCCTGGATCTCCGCGCTGAGTCCCCCTGTACGTTTTAAACTGGTCGCATTTTTTTTCTTTACCCACTGCGAAGTCATTTTTGTGAAAATAAAAATTAATATTCCCGGTACCAGCGTAACGATGCCCAGACGAAAATTTATGGCCAGCAAAAAAATACCGGCACCTGTCATCGTAGCCAGCGTACCGATAAACTGCATGAGTGACTGCGAAAAAAAAGTATTTATCTTATCCGTGTCGTTATTGATCCGTGATATCAGGTCACCGGCTTTATTCTGATTAAAAAATGCAAGGGGTAATTCCTGAAGTTTATTGAAAACCGTATTTCGCAGTTTGAACAACATCCGCTGACTGATACTACCCATCATTTTTGTTTGTGTATAGCTTGCTCCAAATGCAACCAGGGCAATACAAACAAGCAATCCCGCATTCATCAATACACCATGATAATCTTTGTGCATTACATATTTGTCAATGGTATGTCCGATTATATACGGATTCAACAGGGTCAGTCCGGAATTGGTCAGGATAGCTAAACAAGCAAAGAATAAATTCCTTCGTTCTTCCTTTATCAGTTGTAAAAGGTTTTGAAGAATGCGCAGGTTCGATGCTTTCTCCTGTTTTACAGAAATATCATTGAGGTTGTAATTCATGTGTGCTTTGTTGTGATTGATAAATCTGCACGTACTCCGTACTTGTATTCATCAGAACATTGTGCGTTCCGGATGCAACGATCTCACCTTCCATCAGAACGATCACCTGGTCGAATTGCCCTGCGGTAGCGATTCTTTGCGTAACCGAAATCAATGTGATGCCCGGATAATTTCGCCGCACATTCTGTAATATTTTAGTTTCAGTCTGTGTATCTACGCGGGCTGTGAAATCATCCAGCAGCAGTATCCGGGGATTTATTGCCAGAGCTCTTGCCAGCATAATGCGCTGCTTTTGTCCGCCTGAAAGACTTGTTCCTCTCTCTGATACAACTGTATTCAACTTTTTCGGGAGGGAATCTATATAATCTTTTAACTCAGCGGTTTCAATAGCTTTCGCAAGAGATTCATCCGTGACCTTATCACTGAATGCAATATTTTCCCGAATGCTCATATTGAAAATAATGCTGTCCTGGAATACAAATCCAACATGACTGTAAAAATTCTCTTTGTTATAGTCATCAATATTTCTGTTATCAAAGAGTACGGTTCCTTCATTTGGCTTGATCAATCCTGTTAACAGGTAAAGCAATTGCGATTTGCCAGCAGCTGTGGGGCCGATAATTGCAAGTGTAGAACCAGCATCAACAGAAAATCCAATATGTTTCAGAACAGGCTTTTGTCCGTACACAACAGATACATCGTTCAAGGTAATATTACCAGTCAGTGGTTCTTTAACTGTCCCCTTATCCGTAGTATCCGGCAAATCCAGCACTACATGTAATCGCTGATAACTCGCAGATGACTGAGCGATCACATTGCTCATGAATCCAATCAGGATAATGGGAAATATGAGCAGGGAGAGATAACTGTTGAATGCAGCAAAATCACCCACTGTCATGGTATTGTTGATCACAAAATGTCCACCAAGCGCAAGAATGGTAATTCCGGCGAAATTTGCCGTCAGGACAATAATGGGTATAAGCCATGCAAAAAGACGCAGTATACTTAGTCCCAGGCTTTTTGCCTGATCATTAGCCTGAAGGAATTTTTCATATTCAGGTTGTTGAGAATTAATCACGCGAATAAGTGCAGAACCAAGTATGCTTTCGTTAATTACTTTATTCAAACGATCAATGATCTCACGACCTTTCATAAAAATGGGTCGCACTCTTTTCGTCACCATATAAAAAGCGATACTGATAATAGGAATAATGGTGATCACGGCGAATGCAAGTCTCCAATTGATGGAGAAAAGCATGAAACAGGCGCCGATAATAATTATGAGCGAAGAAGCAATTGTTACTATAGCCTGCGAAATAAATAACTTAACAGAATCCACATCTGCAGTCAGATTTGTCAGCAGTTTGGAAGGATTGGTTTTTTCTATAAAGGCATAACTCTGAATGGATATTTTGGAAGAAAGTTTTGAGCGGAGATCTCTTGCGACACGTTCGGCAGTATTTGTCTGAATAATACTTTGGAGATAAGTAAAAATAAAAATGATAAAAGATGCAACAAGAAACTCAATTATAATCTTCTTGAGCACATAATGAGTTGGATAAGCATCAATCCCACTGGCTATGATCCTGGGCAAAATAAGATTGATCCCATTACTTAGTAAGGCCAAAAAGATGAGCAATACGATCATACTCTTATATGGCTTCATAAGACTGGATAAGCCAGGTCCTTTTTGTTTTGGCTTCTCTAATTTTGCTTTTTTATTCCCCATGATATAAAATGTTGATATTCAACAAAAAAATCTTGTCAATTCTGTAGACGTTTATCCTATAAAAATATTTCAGGCATAGCCGATCATATTTGCCGGACGAAATTGAACTCAAAATGAATAAAAAACTAATGTTTCACCGAAAATCTACCGAAAAAAGGTAGTCAAATGGTTACGAAATTTCCTTCGGCAGTTACTAATTCTATACACGTCTAAATACCCGGAAAGATTCGGATTGCTCAGTATTTAAATACCCTAATCCGTCTTTTTATGAAAATTTTTACCCCGATTCTGTCTCTCAAGACAATCATTTTTTGTGCATTGGCCTCATTTGTATTTATGTCCCTGTCCTGTGCTTTGTATTTATATATAAATGCAAATCCAAAAAAGCTGTTCAGCGAAAACTATCGCAGATATGAACGTCTCATCCTGAGAGGTTCTGCTGTTCATTCTTCTCTGGAAGTAGCTTATAATGAAGGAGATATGGATTCCGTGATCAAGGATTTCAAAAGCGTGGATTCGCCAACCCCGGAAGAATACTTGCTGGCAGGAATTGCTTATCTCGAGAAAAACCAAGCGGAAAAAGCGATTGAAACATTTAAAACGCTGATAAAAGCAAATCAGGAAGCAAAAACCGACTTTTTTGAGGATGCTGCTGAATATTACCTGGCCATGGGTTATCTGGATAACCTTGAACCCGAAAAGGCAATGCCACTATTAGAAAAGATCAAATCAGATCCTGAAAACAGGTATTATACAGATGTGGATGATCTGCTACTTCTGAAAGTAAGAACCTCTATTGCAAAAAAATAAGGTTGACATCCCTGACAAAGGCCTGACTGTAGGCTGGCAAGTCCGTACCAAGTCCGTTGTTTAACGGACTTGGTACGGACTTGGTCGTGTCCCGGTAGCCCTTTGAATATACCTGGAATACGCTTGGAGTCTATCTTGAACCTTATTGTAATACGGAGATAAAGCGCAGTTTTTACATCCGGGTCGACTACCATCCTACAATATTAAAAATGCTATTGACCAGACAGTTACAGCGATCGCCGCAATTATGGATATTATGACAAAGGGATGCGTAGCCAGGTTCTTCCTCATCCGCTTACTCATCTTATTCCTCGATCGTATATCATACTTTGAATAATTGGCCATAACATATTATTCCTTACCCGTCTAAGATCATCATTTTACAAAATTCCATAATAATATATCACCATAATCATTAACTAACAAATTAGTTATAATTATATTTGCCTGATTTATTTAGGATCATGCTAAAAAACTATTTCAGGATTGCGTTAAGGAACATTCTTAAAAACAAGGTCTTCAGTACCATTAATATTCTGGGTCTGGCCGTCGGCATGGCCGTCACCCTACTCATCGGAATGTGGATATGGGATGAGATTTCTTTCAATCATTATCATAAAAATCACGAAAGGCTGGGAGAGATTGTTTCGATTGAAACTTTCAATGGAGAAACCACATCCGAAGAATTTTCCTCTGTTCCTATTGCAGCGGCTTTACGTTATAAATATCCCGATGAAATTAAACTTAGCTCTCTGACAAGGGAATTAAATGCCGGGCTGATGATTGGCGATAAAAAAATCAATGCATCCGGATTTTGGGCAGAATCTTTTTTCCCATCTATGCTCACCCTGAAAATGATCAAAGGGAGTTACGATCATTTCGCTGATCCTTCATCCATACTGATCAGCGAATCTCTGGCTAAAAGCCTGTTCGGAAATGATGACCCGATAAATAAAATCATTTCTGTCAACAGGGAATTTGATTTAAAGATTACAGGAGTATATGAGACCCTGCCATTCAATTCTAATTTTTGGGGTATTCAATTTCTGGCAGCATGGGAAAATAAAAATAACGCAGGTACAACACATAACGATGACTGGCTCGATCACCATTTCCAGGTATTCGTTCAGCTGCAGGATAATGTTTCATTTGCCGGCATTTCGGCTAAAATAAAAAATCTCACAAAACCGCATATCACAGGTGGTTGGGAAGAACTCATGATCCATCCGATGGATCGCTGGCATTTATACACCAATTTCAACGGTGAAAATGGAAGAGGGGAAGGACGTATACAGTTTGTTTGGTTATTCGGAATTGTGGGCGTTTTTGTATTGTCACTCGCCTGTATCAATTTCATGAATCTTAGCACGGCAAGAAGTGAGAAAAGAGCCAAGGAAGTTGGCATCAGGAAAACTATGGGATCTTTACGGAGATACCTGATTCTTCAGTTCATCGGAGAATCAATGATGATGACTTTTATTGCTTTGATCATTGCTCTGATCATTGCGTTGATTTCTCTCCCCTCCTTTAATCTTCTGGCCGGGAAACATTTATTCATCCCCTTCCTTCAATATCCTTTTTGGATCTGTTTACTAGGATTTACATGTCTGACGGGATTTTTGGCTGGCAGTTACCCTGCGTTTTTCCTTTCCGCATTCAAGCCTGTCGAAGTTTTTAAAGGTAATTTCAAAGTTGGGAAATTGGCTTCTCTTCCACGTAAAGTGATGGTCGTTTTGCAGTTCACTGTTTGTATGGCGCTGATCATAGGAACCATTATCGTTTATCAACAAATTCAGTTTGCCAAAAACAGACCCTCGGGGTATTCTACCCAGCGTCTGATAATGACTGAAATGAAATCTGAATCGCTGAAAAAACACTTTGATGCATTGCGAAATGACCTGTTAAAGACAGGTGCAGTAGAAAATGCAGCTGAATCTTCCAGCCCTTCTACGGAAGTCAGGAATGCCATGATGGGTTATAGCTGGAAAGGTAAGGATCCGAATAATCTGGCCATTATCGGAACTGTATTCGTAAGCTATGATTACGGAAAAACGATGGACTGGAAATTACTGGACGGCCGGGATTTCTCAAGGGATTTTCCTGCTGACAGTGGCGCATTTATTTTGAATGAAGCTGCAGTTAGTTTTACCGGATTGAAAAACCCGGTAGGTCAGGTGATTCACTGGCGTAATAAAGACAATCCCGTCATTGGTGTCGTAAAAGATATGATCATGCAATCTCCTTATAAATCTGCTGATCCAACTTTTTTTACGCTCTTCGACCGCAGGAATGTATTTGCATTGATCCGTTTGAAGAAGGACGTTTCAACAACTCAGGCATTATCCAGAATAGAAAAGGTGTTTAATACTTATGATCCGGATACGCCATTCGACTATTCATTTACCGCAGATAACTACAATCTAAAATTTACAGACGAAGAACATATCGGAAATATATCAACTGTCTTTTGTGTTCTTGCAATTTTCATTTCATGTCTTGGATTATTCGGACTGGCCTCCTATATCGCTGAGCAGCGTACTAAAGAAATTGCTGTAAGAAAAGTGCTGGGAGCTTCTGTGGTAAATCTCTGGAAACTGCTTTCATCGGAGTTTATAAAACTGGTCATCATTTCCTGCCTGATTGCCACACCCGTCGCCTGGTATGCTCTTCACCAATGGCTGCAGCGATATGATATCAGAACGCAAATTTCAGGATGGGTGTTTGTGATGGTTGGCATCGGCACTCTGATGATTGCCTTACTTACGATCAGTTATCAGATCCTCAGAGCTGCCATACTTAATCCTGTCAATCAATTACGATCAGAGTAAAGGGAAATGAGCATTACCTGTTGATAAAGTTGAATGTCAAAAACTTTTAATTTAATTAGTTTTGTTGTTGACATTTTAAGTTCATCCATATGCAACTCACAGCCAGACTCGTTCAACTTCTTCCATTGCAGACAGGAACCGGGAAAAACGGACAGTGGAAAAAACAGGATATCATTGTAGAAACGGAAGCAACTTATCCTAAAAAAATCTGTGTTTCAGTATGGGGTGATAAAATTGACACGACCAGTTTTCAACCAGGTAACATGTTAAAAATAGATTTTGATGTGGAAAGCCGGGAATTCAATGGCCGCTGGTATACCGATGTAAAAGCCTGGAAAATAGAAGTGGCTGGTAGTACTTCTTCAACCAGCGCCGAAAAAGTCACCGGCAATATAGGACCGGAAAATACAAATAATGACGACGACCTGCCTTTTTAGTGCCCGATTGTAATGCCGTTCTTTAAAAACTCCTGATTTTCTGGAACTTTATTGCAACTTGCCTGTCTGATATTAGGCGTGAACCATACTACAGGAAATAATCCCGCTGACAAACACCTGGTTGACCGGGTTTTACGAGGGGATACCCGCGCATTCGGGATCATTATAAAAAATACTGAAACCCTGGTGGCCCAGATCGTATTCAAACTGATTCCCGTTGCGGAAGACCGCAAGGACCTGGCACAGGATATTTACATGAAAGCTTTTCATAAACTTTCGGGATTTAAATTTCAATCCAAACTCTCCACATGGATTGCCCAGATTGCTTATAATTCCTGTCTATCCTGGATAGAAAAGAAAAAATTTGTGCTGCCGGGTAATCTGCATGAGGATGAAGAAATGTTCGAAACGACGGATGCAAGAGTATGTAATAATGCAGTAGTCGGCATTCATTCAGAAAACCAGCTTTCCCAAAAAGAACTGTCTGGCATTCTTCGTAAAGAAATCGAGTTTTTACCACCCCTCTATCAAACGCTGATCACCCTGTTCCATCATGAATCCATGAGTTATGCTGAACTATCCCAAATCACAGGTATGCCTGAAGGAACTATTAAAAGTTCCCTGTTTCGCGCCAGAAAAATGCTAAAGGAAAATTTATTGGCTAAATATCAAAAGGAGGCACTATGAATAATATTCATCCTTCCGAAAAGGAAATACAACAATACTCTCTGGCTAAACCGGATTCTAATCCGGAAGTAATTGCTCATATTGATTCATGCCCTGATTGTCAGGCAGAGGTTTCAATCTATGAAATGCTTTTTTCAAAAATAAAAGAACAACCAGCGCCTGCATTTGATTTTAATCTGCAGGAACTCATATTGTCTAAACTGCCGAAAACCCATAGACGCCTGTCTACAGAAGATATCATCGCTGGGTTCCTGATATTTTTCACCTGCGTCTGCATAGCCATTCCTGTTTATATATACCGAAAGATCATATTGAATACTTTTATTGATATTCCTCCCATTTTCATTTATTCTATTATCATCAGTACGACCGGGATCCTCATCTTTAAAATTCTATCCTTATATAAAAAATATCTTAAACAGATGCATCTTTTAAATTTTAATTGATTCCCGGAACATTCTATAAACATACCGGTCTAATAACTAATCAACGAAATCAAAATGAAAAAAATAAGTTTAACAGTCTTCGTTTCTCTGCTTGCTATAGCTTCGCAGGCGCAGGACCATGAAAATTTCGAACCTTTCAAAGACAGGGAGTTCCTGTTTGATGTTTTGCATATAGGCACGATGCTGATTGCCATTTACATTATTTCTTCCTTTATCCTGCAAATTTTTAAAACCGGCATGACAGCCCGGATCAAAAACAGGATGCTGGATAAAAACACCGAAGAAAACATCGTTAAGGAACTTTTGCAGCCAGATAAAAAAGAAAACAAGAATTATATCCTGCAATGGTTTTTTATCATGGTCGCCATAGGTATTGCTTTTTTACTGCTTATGCTTACCAGTCCCTTCGGACTTCATTCGCTGGCGATCATTGCGTTTTGTATTGCGGCTGGGTTTGGAGCGTATTATTATTTTACAAGGCAGGATGGGGATCGATGATCGTTGGCGGTTGGCGGTTGGCGGTTGGCGGTTGGCGGTTGGCGGTTGGCGGTATTTAATGAATAAAAAAATTTAAAATGAAACTGATTTTTTTTCTGATAGCTTTTTGTCTGATTACCATTCGTTTCTATTTCCACTGGACCGGTAAGGACAGGGAAAGAAGAGGCCTGTCTGAAAGTAATATGGTTATTAAGTCAGATAATTTTTATGAAGAGATAAATTACCTGGGAAAGTTTCAATTATTGGATGATGAATCCGGCTTCAAATCCATTTCTCCCGGAGGATATTTTAAATTCCGTCTGAATGATGTTAAGGTTAAGGCCGAAAGCGACATGAGGGGAGAAATTGAATACAAGATCTATGACGGCAAAAAAGATATACCATTAAATGAAGAAGGTAAAGTATTAGTGGCTAAGGCCATCAAAGAAATGATTTACTGGGGTTATGATGCCGAGGGGAGAATGGAACGTGTTTATCAGAAAGGAGGAAGTCAGGCTTTGATTAATGAAATGGATAGTGTAAAACCAGATTTTGTAAAGATCCTCTATCTGAACCGTCTTTTTACAATCGACTCGCTTCCATCTGAAACAAAGGAACTTATTGTGAAAAAAGTAAAATCGCTGGGTTCAGATATGGATAAGTCTCAGTTTTTGAATAAAATCTCTGGCACGCAGTTTAAAAATCCTGCCATCGCAGCTGCATGCTTTGACATCATTAAAGGAATGGGTTCGGATATGGACAAGATGAATTCTATTGACCATATCATTGATCAGGATTCCCTGAGTGCGGAAAACACAATCATTATTTTAAACCTTGGTAATAGTATGGGGTCTGATATGGATAAAGCCAATCTTTATGGAAAACTGATCGATAAGGGTCTGATCAGAGACTCCCTTTTTGATAGTCTGGCGATTTTAGTTTCCAAAATGGGTTCTGATATGGATAAAACGAACCTCTATAACAAATTACTTGGTATAAATCCAATTACTGAAAATCAGTGGATAATCCTGATCAGTCAGTCATCGTCACTGGGCTCCGATATGGATAAAGCAAATACGCTGTCAGAAATTGCGAAGAAAATGCCGAGGACAGATCCCATTAAAGCAGCTTATACGAAAGCAGCCAAAACGATCGGCAACGATAATGATTACGGCAGGGTTATGCGGGCGCTGGAATAGTCAGTCAACACCAAATGCATATATGGTATAGATCTGCGTCCTGCTGCCCTGCATTTTTACCGACATCATATTCATAAAGCCGTATTCTCCCGGAGACAGCCTGGATGCAGGAGTCATCATAAAATTATCGGATCCGGATTTTTCTATATTAAGAGTAATTTCATTTGCATTGCTTGTAGATTTTGCATGACTGTATGGCCCGCCCTGAGTACTTAATATCGCTTCCCTTTTACCTTTTCTAAAATCAAACCTGTATAATTTGATCGTCATGGTCGGATCCATCAAAATCGTACCCATCTTAATTGCAAAACGTATCGAATCTCCTGATTTAATACGTAAGGGCGATTTATCTCCATTTATCACGATTCCCGATTCACTCCCACCATAACCCAATGCCTTGGTTTTAGATTCCATTTGGCCATCCGTCATTTCCAAAGCAATCAGTGAATCAGGCCGGAAATAATAAATATGATTTAAAATCTCCGTACCTGATGCCCCTGAATTGTTCGATTGCGCGGCAGCACAAAATGCAGAAATAAAAAGTATAAGGATTAGGGTTAATGGTTTCATGTAATAGCAAGCTATGAAAACGATAAACAGAAGTCAATAGAACGAAAGTTAGGTAGCTGGTATGGTCATGAGAGAAGATCCATCTTTTTTTGGATGGTCTGTCGGCCGGCATTTGTCTTTACAACTGCAAGTGCCTTATTAAAATTTTGAATTGCTTTCTCGTTATTTACTCCTGTATATAATTCACCCAGAAGACTAAAATAAAATGGGTTATCGGCCAGCTTTAACTTTTCGGCTTCGTTGATAGCTTCCACTTTCCCATTTACTTTAGATAGTGCAAATGTTCTGTTGAGTGCAGCTATCGGAGAATACTCCATTTGCAACAGCTGGTCATAGAGGTGTAATACATTTTCCCATTTTTCTTTACTATCCGTTTTTTGTGTGCCCCAATACGCGATACTCGCTTCCAGATGATATTTTGAGATTTCATTTCCTTTTGCGGAACATTTCAAATAATATGCTCCTTTGCTGATCAATTCCTGGTTCCAAAGGCTGGTGTCCTGTTCTTCATACAAAACAGGTTGGCCGTTTTCATCCATTCGTGCTTCAAACCTCGATGTGTGAAAACACATTAAAGCAAGCAGGGCATTTGCAGAGGGTTTATTGGTTTTATTATTTTCAATCAACATGATACACAAACGCATAGCTTCAAGACAAAAATCTTTGCGAAGTGTGGTATTCTGGCACTCTGAATAGTATCCTTCATTAAATAATAAATAAATAGTTGTCAGTACTGTTTCTATTCGCTCCTCAATTTGAAAGGAGGATGGGAGTTCTATTCTTATTTTTTCTTCCCGAAGTTTTTCTTTTGCACGAAATAAGCGCTTGTTGATGGTTTCTCTATTCGTTAAAAAAGCATCTGCTATCTCTTCTATCCCAAACCCGCAAAGTATACGAAGGGATAATCCGATCTGAGCTTCCTGCGAAATGACAGGATGACAAATAGCAAACATCATTTGTAACTGACTATCACTTATATTTTGCGGAGATAAATCAATTTCCTGTTCATATTCCTCAATAAAGTCGCTTTTCAATTCAGGTCCTATTTTCTTTTGAAAAAGAGCGTCGCGTTTCAAATGATTTTTAGCTTTATTTTTCGCTACATTATAAAGCCAGGCAACAGGATTCGGAGGTAAACCATTAAATCCCCAGATCTGACTTGCAGTGAGGAAAGTATCGCTCGATATATCTTCTGCAATTTCTATCTGGTCGAATCCAAATTGTTTACAAAGGACCGAAACGATTTTGGTGTATTCAGTCCTGAACAGATGCGGTATTAATTCCTGTTGCCCCATGGCTTTAATGTACTCCGTCGCGCTTTGCAAGTTTCCTTACTTCAACACTATTTCCTTCTCCCTGTAAAACCGGACAGCCCTTTGCAAATTCAACTGCTTCTTCGGGAGAATCCGCCTTCACCATAATATAACCACCAATCGTTTCCTTGATTTCGCCAAAGGGACCATTGGTTACTAAATTATTGTGTCGTACAACCCGGGCGTCCTGAAAAAGCAAACCGTTGCCACCTACAAACTTGTTTTTTGCAGTAATACTGCCAATCCAGTCCATTGTTTGTTTCATCCAAATTTGGATTTGTTCTGGTGAAGCTACTTTGTTGCCGTCCTCATGTCTGAAAATTAAAATAAATTCGTCCATAACTTTTTGTTTTATTCGTTAAATAATGTTGCTTTCCAATATTGAAATTCAAAAAGGATAATACCAAAGAATCCGGCTATTAAGGCCAGGGCTGCCAATGGTAAAAATATCAGCAATAGATTTACCAGCCTGTATAACTTTCCCATTTTCAAGGTCCCTCCTTTCTTGTTTCCATTTGGAACTTATTATTATAACAAGTGAACAAACGGCAATTGGACAATCCGGGGAATAATTCATTAATGGACGATCTATGTAACAAAAACGTACAGTATATCTTCTTACACTAATATAATGAATTGATTAATAACCAAATATAAACCGGCATTGGGTTGGTTGTTATAAGATATCCTGCGATATATGTTTAAAAACTACTTCCTCATAGCAATTCGAAATCTCTATAAAAACAAATCCTCTTCCTTTATTAATATTCTGGGATTGGTGATAGGCTTATGCTGTTGCCTGCTTATTGGCATATACATTAAAAATGAACTTAACTATGACCGCTTTGAAAAAAAAGGTAACCGGATTTTCAGGGTTATAATGGAATATTCATTTGATGGCGGTTCAGCATCCAAAAAAGGAAATTTCACGAGCATGAAAGTTGCTCCGACAATGAAAAAGAAATTCCCCGAGGTAGAGAATGCAGTGCGCATGATTCAAATTCCAAGTGTGATCCGATATAAGGATAAACTTCTGAATGAAAAGAAATTCATTTATGTTGACTCTGGTGTTTTTAAATTGTTTTCCCTGGCACTCCTTGAGGGCAATCCGCAAAATGTTCTGCAGGCACCTCATCAGCTTGTAGTGACAAAATCAACTGCTCACCGTTACTTTGGTGATCAGGATCCCATTGGCAAATTGGTGCAGGTTGGTTCAGACAGTGTCCCATATCTGGTTACCGGAATGACACAGGATTATCCTGAAAACTCCCAGATCAAATTCGACTTTCTTGCATCTTTTACTTCGCTTGACATGGGTGAAGAGCAGACTTATTGGGATGCTAACTACACTACTTATTTATTACTCAAAAATCCCGAGTCAGCGAAAACACTGGAACAAAAGATAAATGGATTCATGAAGAAAGAAATGGCGGGTCAGGGAGCCAGCATCCAGTATTATCTGGAACCTTTCATGCGTATTCATTTGTATTCAGAATATGGCGGTTTCGAGCCTAATAACAATATTAAATACATTTATATTCTGGAAGGTGTGGCACTCCTGTTATTGATCATTGCCTGTTTTACATATGTAAACCTGAGTATAGCCCGCTCGGTTGAACGCGCGAAAGAAGTGGGAGTTCGCAAAGTAATTGGCGCAGGCAAGGGACAATTATTCTGGCAATTCATTGGAGAATCCACCATTCTTTGCCTGATTGCCGTTGTATTAAGTTTTGTAGCAGCCTATTTTTTACTTCCTTTTTTCAACAGCCTTACCGCAAAGCAAATTCCGGTTCGCGCATTATTTTCATTCGATATTATAATTGGAGCCCTTGTATTGACTTTTCTCGTAAGCCTGCTGGCAGGCAGCTATCCTTCCATTTTGTTATCCAATATTATCCCGGTAAAAGTGTTGAAAGGCTCATTTAAAAATATCGGCTCTGGTCAATGGATCCGGAAATCTCTGATCATATTCCAATTCTTCATTTCAGTTTTGCTTGTTGCGTCCACTTTTATCATGCAAAAGCAATTGAGTTTTATTCAAAATAAAAACCTCGGGTATAATCGTGATCAGGTGCTGGTGCTGCCATTTGACCAGCAGATGCTGGGTAAACTTCAGGTAATCAAACAGGAGTTCAGGTCTGGTGGAAATATATCCGGTATTTCTGCCTGCGCAAGAACGCCAGTTGATATTCAGAGCGGGTTCAATATGCGGTCATCCCTGATGCCGCCGAATCAGCAGATTGCCGTAACAGCAGACCGGGTTGACAATGAGTTTATAAAAACAACTGGTTTACATCTGATCGCAGGAGCTGATTTATCTGAACAGGACATTAAAGACGCAGAATCTCCTTCTGGCACCAATCCTTTATATCATTTTATTTTGAATGAATCTGCAGCACGGGAGCTGGGCTGGCTTCCCCAGCAGGCAATAGGGAAAAAAATGTTTTTGGATGACAGCAGGCCTGGTTATGTGAGAGGTGTAATAAAGGATTTCAATTTCGAATCCATGCATCAGCCCATAAAACCACTGGTATTATTTCCTGAGGCCAGGGCAAATTCGCTAATGCTAAAATTGAAAGGTGGCAATATTCCTCAAACGATTTCTTTTCTGGAGTCAAAATGGAAAAGACTTGTACCAGACAGACCTTTCGAATATCATTTTCTGGATGATGACTTCAACACACTATACCAATCAGAACTAAGACTTGGGAAAGTACTGAATGTATTTGCCGGAATGGCTATTGCTTTGGCCTGTCTTGGTTTAATTGGTCTTTCTTCCTATTCAGCAAAACAACGACAGAAGGAAATAGGAATAAGGAAGGTTTTGGGTGCAGCCGTTCATCAGATGATGGCATTGCTTTCTGTTGAATATGTGAAGCTGGTGACCATTGCCATTTTACTGGCGAGTCCAATCTCATGGATTTTTATGAATCAATGGTTACAGGATTTCGCCTATCATATTCCAATACGATGGTGGATTTTTGGTCTGGCCGGATCCTTGGTTATCCTGATCGCATTATTTACAGTAAGCCTGCAGGTTTTTAAAGCGGCGATTGCAAATCCGGTGAAGAGCCTGAGAAGCGAGTAAGGAAAGTATGGGGGTATGGGAGTGAAAGAGGAAAACTGGCAACCAAGAACTGCAATTCATAAATGATATTAATTTCGAAAATAACAAAACATGCTTAAGAACTATTTCAAAATCGGTCTGAGGAGTCTATTGAGAAATAAATTTTTTACTGCGATCAATATATTCGGGTTAACGCTTGGAATGACAACCTGCCTGTTAATCATGCTTTATGTGCAGAATGAAATGAGTTACGATCGTTTTAATAAAAAAGCCGACCAGATTGTGCGCGTTGTATTCAGGGGTTCGATACAAGGCCAAAAAATGAAAGAGGCGATGGTGATGCCTCCGGTAGCACAAACATTAAAATCGGAATATCCTGAAGTACTGGAAGCCACCAGGTTGAGAAATTATGGTAATCCACGCATCACATATGGAGACAAAACTTTCAAAGAAAATGCCTTTGCCTATGTTGATTCCAATTTCTTCGAAGTATTTACACTTCCTTTTCTAAAAGGTAATCCGAAAACGGCATTGCTAGAACCAAATACCATTGTAATATCAGAATCAGTTGCAAAAAAATATTTTGGTAATGAAGATCCTATTGGCAGAATTCTCCAATTCAAAGACTTTAATTCCAGTTATAAAATTACTGGCGTCATGCGTGAAATGCCTGTGAACTCGCATTTTCATTTTGATTTATTTGCTTCCATGGCCAGCTTTCCTCAGTCAAGGGAGTTTTCCTGGATGACTTCTGAATATTATACTTACCTCGTTCTTCCTAAAGGGTATGACTATAAAAAGTTGGAAGCCAAGCTTCCGGCAGACGTTGAAAAATATATGGGTAGCCAGTTACAGAAGGCCATGGGGATGACGTATACACAATTCCGGCAGAAGGGCAATGAACTGGGCCTTTACCTTCAACCCCTGAAGGATATTCATCTTCATTCGGATCTCAACCTGGAACTGGGTCCTGTAAGCGATATCCGCTATGTTTATATATTCAGTGTCGTCGCCATTTTCATGTTGCTGATCGCCTGTATCAATTTCATGAATCTTTCTACGGCAGGTGCTTCCAAAAGAGCCAGAGAAGTCGGTATCAGAAAAGTGCTCGGATCATTAAATGGTCAGCTCGTACGCCAGTTTTTGTTGGAATCCCTTTTGCTGACATTCTTTGCATTCCTGCTTTCCTTAATACTTGTCTTCTGGACATTACCATTTTTAAATAAACTATCCGGGAAAAATCTGTCATTTGATTTGTTGAGCAATCCCTGGTTATTGCCAGGCCTTTTACTTTTTGCTCTTGTCACAGGTCTCCTGGCAGGAAGTTATCCGGCTTTTTTTCTTTCATCCTTCAAGCCGGTTACTGTTCTGAAAGGAAAACTTGCGTCTATGGGTAAAACTGTTAGCCTGCGCAGCGGGCTGGTCGTCTTCCAGTTTTTTATTTCCATTGTTCTGATTATAGGTACAATTATCGTTCATAGACAGCTTTCTTTTATTCAAAATGAAAAACTGGGATATAACAAAGACCAGGTAGTGATAGTACAGGAAGCTTATTGGCTGGGTAAAAATCTGGAGGCCTTTAAGCAAAAACTTCTGCAGGATCCGCGCGTGTTGAGTATTTCTTCTTCCGGGTATCTGCCGGCAGGAAATACTTACAATAACAACTTCATGATCTATGATGATAATAACAGCGATCAGCTTGTGAAAACTTTGCGATACGATGTTGATTATAATTATATCCAAACACTTGGAATGGAAATGGCAGAGGGACGGAATTTTTCGAAATCGTTTGGCACGGATTCAACCGGAATAATCATCAATGAAGAAACGGCAAAAGCCTTTGGCTGGAATAAAAATGCACTGGGTCATAATTTAACGCGCCCGGATAACGACGGAACAAAAGTGACATATCATGTTATTGGCGTAGTTAAAAATTTTCATTTCAAATCATTCCACGAGGCCATCTCCCCACTTGTGATGGTTCTGAATAATAATAATGAAAATCTAATAGTGAAAACAAATACAAAGGATATAGCGGGGCTGTTGAATACGATGAAAAAAAACTGGAATGACCTTAAAGGAGAAGTTCCTTTTTCGTATACTTTCCTTGATGACAGGTTTAATAATTCATATGAGTCAGAACAAAAAATCGGTCTTATACTGAGCGTATTTGCAGGCGTAACTATTTTCGTTGCCTGTCTTGGCCTTTTAGGTCTGGCCACATTTACTGCTGAACAAAGAACAAAAGAGATTGGTATCAGGAAAGTATTGGGTGCCAGCATTGCCAATATCGTTTCGCTTCTGTCCAAAGATTTTATAATACTTGTGTTTATTGCTTTTATTATCGCAACACCGGTTGCCTGGTATATGATGAATAAATGGCTGCAGGATTTTGCCTATAAAACAAATATCAGTGCCTGCATATTTCTACTGGCGGCAGGATTAGCTATAGCAATTACAATTATAACAGTCAGTTTTCGGGCAATCGGGGCGGCGGTGGTTAATCCGGTTGATAGTCTGCGAGCGGAATAGGAAGAAAGTATGGAAGTATGGGAGTATGGGAATGTGGAAATGAAAAACGGCCAACCGCCAACGGTCAACGATGACAATTTTGAAAATATAATAAGGAAAATATATGCTTAGGAACTATATCAAAATAGCCTTAAGAAATCTTCTTCGGAGTAAAGGCTTTTCTGTTATCAATATAAGTGGTCTCGCTATCGGTATGGCAAGTGCCATACTCATATTATTATGGGTTCAAAATGAAATAAGTTATGACAGATTTCACGAAAAAAATAACCGCTTATATGAAGTATGGGAGAATAGTATTTATGACGGAGCTTTACAAACCGGACCGCCGACGCCCCAGTTGATGGGACCCGCACTGAAAAGTGATTATCCTGAAATTGAAAATGCGGCACGCATCAGTTGGAATTCGTCCATATTGTTCGGATATGGCGATAAAGTCCTGAAGGCTACAGGTACCTGGGCTGATCCTTCATTTCTTACGATGTTCAGTTTTCCTTTATTAAAAGGCAATGCCTCTACTGCTTTAAATGATCCTTACTCTTTAGTCATTACGGAAAAGATGTCCAGGAAATTATTTGGAGACGAGGACCCGATTGGAAAAATTGTTCGGTTTGACAATAGTGAAAATTTCAAAGTTACCGGCCTTTTGAAAGATCTGCCCAACAATACTCAATTCGATTTTGAATTTCTGAACTCGTCTGCATTCATTGAATCAAAGAAATATCTGGATTCTGACTGGACCGATGTTTCTATCAGAACTTTCGTACTTCTTAAACCCAATACCAGGCTGGCAGATGTAAATTCTAAAATAAAAAATATAGTGATTAAGTATTCGGGAGGAAGGTCTAAGGATGAATCTTTTTTATATCCGGTAAGTCAGTTAAGGCTATACTCAAAGTTTACAGACGGAAAACCAGTTGGCGGCCGAATCGAAACGGTAAGATTATTTACGCTCATAGCTGTCTTTATATTATTTATCGCCTGCATCAATTTCATGAATCTGTCTACAGCAAGAAGTGAAAAACGCGCTAAGGAAGTGGGTATTCGTAAAGTAGCGGGTGCATTAAAAAAATCCCTCGTCGGACAGTTTCTTATTGAATCAATTATAATATCAGGCATTGCCGGAATTGTTGCCCTGATCATTGTACAGTTCAGTCTGCCTGCCTTTAATCAGCTGACGGAAAAACAATTATACATTGATTACACCAATTTTAATTTCTGGCTGATCAGTATTGGATTCGTTCTGTTTACCGGTATGCTCGCGGGCAGTTATCCTGCATTCTTCCTTTCGAGCTTCAAACCTGTTGCCGTATTAAAAGGAACCTTCAAAAAGGTAAATGCACTGGTGACACCCAGAAAAATACTCGTTGTATCTCAATTTACATTTGCCATAATACTTGTGATTTCCACTATCATAATTGTTCAACAAATAAAATATGCCCAGGAAAGAAGTGCAGGATATGATAAGAATAATCTTGTGTATGTATTCATAGAAGGTGATATTCCTAAAAATTACCAGCTCATTAAGAATGAATTGATGAATTCAGGAACAGCCATTGCCGTGAGCCAGACAATGGCACCGCTCACTCAGAGCTGGAGTTCCGGAATGAGTTTAAACTGGCAGGGAAAGGATCCAAACACCAGACCGACTTTTGACCGGTCGACCACAGATGGCGGAATTGTAAAAACCGCTGGTCTGGAATTAGTGCAGGGACGTGATATCGATATAAATAAATATCCAACTGATTCTACAGCATGTATCATTAATGAATCAGCAGCCAAAATCATGAACTTTAAAAACCCGATCGGTCAGCTGGTTTTTGATGACCCCATTAACTGGCATATTGTCGGCGTCATTAAAGATTTTATTTTGCAATCTCCCTATGATAAAACAAGGCCGATTATATTTAAGGGGCCGAAATATGGCAGTAATGTGATGAATATAAAGTTTAATAATAAATATACTACAGCGCAGAATTTAGCTTCAACAGAAAAAATACTTAAAAAATACAATCCTGCATATCCATTCGAATACCATTTTATAGATGAGGAATATGCGAAAAAATTCAGTGATCAACAGCTGATAGGCACATTGGCGGGTTTATTTGCAGGTCTGACCATATTTATATCCTGCCTGGGACTGTTCGGTCTGGCAACCTATATGGCTGAAAGCAGAATTAAAGAAGTTGGTGTCCGTAAAATATTAGGGGCTTCCGTTTCAAATATAGCGGCATTGCTATCAAAGGATTTCGTAACACTGGTGATCATTTCCATTTTTATCGCTTCACCTATTGCATGGTATTTTATGAAACAATGGCTGATAAGTTTTGATTACAGAATTCATATAAGCTGGTATGTATTTGCACTAGCTGGTTTAACAGCCATCATTATTGCTTTGATTACTGTAAGTTTTCAGGCAATTAAAGCTGCGATAGCGAATCCGGTGAAGAGCCTGCGTACGGAATAACGGTTGACGGTTGGCGGTTGGCGGCCCCATACTCTCACACTCTCACACTTGTTTTTCCTTTTTGAACCAAAAATAAAATGGTACCCCTGAGAACATCAATAATAATCCGAATAAAGTTGCACGGGCCTGAACAATCAGGGTATTTATAACGAGAGTGAAACAGAATAAAATAATTATTACAGGAACTACAGGATAGCCAATTACTCTTTTTGTAATTTTCTTTTGGATTTTCATTTTAATCAGACCCGCTGCAGCTAAACCAAAAAAAAGATAGGTAGAAAAAACAACCAGGTTGGTTATCTGATCGAAAGTGCCGGTAATTACCAGCACACAACTCCATATACAGGAATAAATCAGGGCCACATGTGGTGTCTTGAAAACAGGATGTACGAGGGCAGCCTTCCTGAAAAATACTTTCTCCTGCGCCATTCGAAAACTGATTCGCGGGTAAGTAATGATACATCCATTTAAAGCACCAAACGTGCAGGTCATGATCAGTACTACAATCAACGAGGCTCCGGCCCTGCCAAATAATGTTTCTGATACCACAGCTGCAGCAATTTTGTTTTCCGGAATGGAAGCCAGTTGATTCATTGGAAGAACTTTCATGTAGACATAATTCAGCAATACATACAATAGCATTGCGATGCCAACGCCACCAATAATTGCATAAGGCAGATTCCGTTCAGGGTTTTTAATCTCACCTGTTACAAAAGTGATATTGGCCCATCCATCGTATGCCCAGAGAGCGCTAAGCAGGGCACCAAAAAATCCACTAAAAAGCGCCGGACCTGTGAGTATATTAAATGAGTTATTCCCCTGCAGCATCCGGGATGGATCACCTGCATAAAAAACGCCCGCGGTGATGAGTAAGAGTATACCAAGGATCTTTGCCCCCGTCACAATATTATTCAGTCTGCCGGCATATGAAACTCCCCGGATATTCAGCCAGGTCAGTAAGATAATCATGGTCAACGCAAGTAGTTTGATGGATAAACCACTGAATGGATAAATAAAATTTGCTATTGAAATGTTCTGAAGAGATGGGAACAGGATTGGAAAATGAACCAGTGCATCGACTGATTGGGAGAAGATATAAGCCAGTGCAGCAATGGCGCCTGTACCAACAATAATGAAATAAGTCCAGCCCAACAGATACGCTATAAAATCCCCGTAAATCAGACGCAGGTATTCATAAATTCCCCCGGTTTCATTTGTCATATTGGAAAGTCCGGAATATGTAAACGCGCCGAAAATCGTGATGATACCCGCCACTACCCAGGCCAACAGAATATAGGGTTCACTCATTAACGACTGAGTCATCGGTGCAATCTTTTTGAAAGCGCCTGAACCTATCATCAAACCTGCGACAAGTAAAATGGCAGTAGGCAGTCCAATGACACGTTGGAGTGAATTGTGTACAGGGTCTTCATTTTTCTGCATAATCAATTATAGTATAAGTTAATCTTAGTTTAAGATACTGGTCAAATCTTACAATAAAAAAATCCACCAAAAATGGTGGATTCAAATTGATGACCTTGTTAAGATTCCGATGTCAGGTTATTTACGCTCTGTGTATTCTATGGCTCATATGATTTTCCTGTCGGTTCAACCTGTTTTGTTCACGTCTTGTGATATGACCATCATGTCTGTATGCCATCCTTCTTTCTTCCCTGCGAATCTGATGATCACGCTGATGAAGACGATTTGCCTGGCGTCTGCCCATATCACCATTTCTTACATCACGATTGATACGACGGTCCTGATTATTTAAACGTTGGTTGACTTCAGCCCTGCGTGGATGATTTTTTGCAAAGTTACCATCCTGGGCCATGGCAATATTTGCGATTGCAAGAAATCCTACAAAAAGTGCGGAGAATAATAATTTCGATTTCATAGATTTTTATTTTTACGTGCTTTAGCACATATTATAGACCTGACTATAAAACCGAAGTTTAATCCTATTCTTACTTTAACATACTGTTTTCCCTAGATGCACGGCTAACAGCCAACGGCCAGCGGTCAACGCTTTAAGCTTATAATCCCATTTCATCTGCACTCGGTCCGTAAGATCCCGGAATGGGAATATTCAACAGGCGAAGAAAAACACCCATTTGTGCGCGATGATGAATGGTTTGCGACAGAGCCATACGAATAACATCCTGTTTCGATAAAGAGAGGAAAACCTGATCTCCATTTTTCATCGTCCATATATTCTGAAGATATTCATCGGTAGTTTTAGGCAAGGCCTCCTCTGCTTTTTTCTGATTTTTTTCGAAAATCGAAAGTAATTCAGCATTGTTTGCAATGGGGGTCGGCTTATAATCATTTGCTGAAAAGTCAAGAACGTCGGTATTAATGGCCATCGGTATCCACCCTGGTAATTCGGCGAGATGTGCAGCCAGTCTTTGGATAGTCATACTTTTTGGATGCGGTTTCCAGTCGTATTTATCCTCAGGAATAATTTTCAACATTTTACGGGTTATCTCTGCTTCTTCTCTCAGTTGATTTTCGAAAAATTTGGTAATCGTGTTCATGGTTATTTATTATTATAGCCCAAAATAAACACACGCTACTGACAACCCTATGGCAGTGCAAAAATTAATATTTCACGGGAAGCAATTTCATATAATCATCGAGAGGTATATGTTTCTGAATAGTAAAGGGTTCATTCGTACACTGAAGCCTTAAAATACGGGAAACACGGAAATCGCGATAATCCTTTTTATTGTGACACCATCCGATCAGGTGCCAGCTGAGTGCATAAAATACAAGACCGATGGGTTCCATTTTTCGAACTGAAACTTCCTCCTGCTTATTCGTATAGCCTATCTCGAGAATCTTTTGAGAACTTATGGCTTGCTGGATACTTGTTAAATAATTAAAATTCTGAACAAAACAAACAGGTACCTGAAGTTTTATATTTTCAGCCAGCCGTTCAACCGAATCCTTCTGGGATGATCTTAGTACAGATTTTATTTTGGTCAGCGCAGTTGAATAATGTTGCTGGATGGATTTGTCAGCAAAAGCAGATACGATGGATTCCATTAATAAAAGTGCATTGGCTTCTTCCGTAGAAAAGGAAACGGGTTGCAGAAAATAGCCATTGACTATAAAGTAACCGCGATGTGGTTCAAAACTTACCGGTATGCCCTGCTCGTTTAAGGCCCTGATATCGCGGTAAACTGATCTTACGCTGATATTGAATTTCTCTGCGATCTTCTCACCGGTTACAAATTTTTTGGACTGGAGTAAAGTAAGAATTCCAAATAATCTGTCGATCCGGTTCATCTTTCAAATTTACCACATTCGGGTATTGACTTGGGTTCCAAATTTCATTCTCTTTGTAGTATCAGAGGCGGAACCGGCTCTTTTGGAGCCGGGCTCTGTTTATCCAGGTGGCCGGAAATTTAAAACACGGGGTGACGAGTCAAAAACGGGCCACCAAATTAATTAGTTTTATTTTACTAAAAAAATTAGTGTGTATAAATTATTTATCCTAGCTTTGAAGAATCAACTACTTTAAACGACTAAAAATTACCCAATGTCAAACACAGAAAAATTAAAGGCGTTAAAATTAACCATTGATAAGATAGACAAGGATTTTGGAAAAGGCAGTGTGATGATGATGAATGAAAAAAGTACCGAACCCATGGAATTTATATCCACGGGGTCCATCGGTCTCGATGTTGCCCTGGGTATTGGTGGTTTACCACGTGGCCGGGTGATAGAAATTTACGGGCCGGAATCTTCCGGCAAAACAACTATTGCGACCCATGTGATTGCCGAAGCGCAGAAAAAAGGAGGGATGTGTGCTTTCATTGATGCCGAACATGCGTTTGACAGCAACTATGCCAAAAAACTGGGTGTAGATGTGGATAATCTCCTGATCTCCCAGCCGGATTATGGTGAACAGGCTCTGGAAATTGCGGACCGTCTCATTCTTTCGGGCGCCCTGGACGTAGTAGTAATAGACTCTGTTGCTGCCCTGGTCCCTAAAGGCGAATTGGAAGGAGAAATGGGTGATAGCAAGATGGGGCTTCATGCCCGTTTGATGTCACAGGCCCTTCGTAAGCTGACGGCTACCATTAGTAAGACTAATACTATTTGCATTTTTATTAACCAGCTCCGTGAAAAAATCGGAGTGATGTTTGGAAATCCCGAGACGACAACCGGAGGTAATGCCTTAAAATTCTATGCATCTGTTCGCCTGGATATCCGCCGCATGGCTCAGATAAAAGATGGTGAAGAAGCCGTTGGGAACCATGTCAAGGTAAAAGTGGTTAAAAATAAGGTGGCGCCTCCCTTCCGCAGCGCAGAATTCGATATCATTTTCGGCGAAGGAATTTCAAAAATGGGCGAGGTCATCGACATGGGTGTTGAATTGGGGGTTGTGCAAAAGAGCGGCAGCTGGTTCAGTTATGGATCGGATAAACTAGGACAGGGCCGTGATGCCGTTCGTCAGTTGTTACATGATAACCCGGAGCTGGCCGCGGAAATTGAAGCTAAGATCCGCGCGAAAATTAAAGAAACCCAGGAAGGCGTGGTAGCGGAGAAATAATTTAGGACTTTGAAATCTTGGGTTGGTAAGTATAGAGGCTGTCTGAAAAGGCAGCCTTATTTTTTGCATAAAAAAGGGGTCAGAATAAAAATTCAACCCCGTTTTAAAATCCAATATCCTATGAAAAACCGTAGTAAAGATACTCGTAAACATCCACATCCGCAACATGGCAGTCTATTTACCCGGGATTCCTTAATTATTTTTTACAAGCTGTTCAGTAATCACTGAATTTGTTGCCTTATCTGTTGCTTTCAGGATATAATTCCCGTTTCGCAGAGTTGAAACATTAACAATTTGCATACCTGCATCCACTTCCTGGCCAAACCATACGGCCCCATACATATCTGTTATCTGTATATTTAAGGCATGCGAAGAGCGGATAATTAATAGCTTATCTACCGGATTGGGATAAAACCGAAAATCAGTTGCCTGATTGGAATTCAAATTCACAGTTTTCGAACAGATTTCCCTACCCCCCTTGCCTGTTATGCGTATACGATAAAAAACATTTCCTGTTTCGTTGGAATTGTCTGCCAAAGAATAGACCGAATCCAAACCAACTGAGGCATCCATCGCACTTAACATCTCGAAATGGATGGCATCCAAACTTTTCTCTATTATAAAAAAATCTTCGGGCTTAACCTCAGTAGCCGTCCAATGCAAAATTGCATGGCCATCCTGAGAAGTCACAGTAAAAAAATTTAAAACCGGATTTGCATCGGAAGAAGTTGTCATACCGGAATGATCACCTGGAGACTGGCCCATTGCTGCAACGCATAATAATGCTGATGCGAGCCATAGCTGAAGTACCTTCATGGGATAGTAAATGTGGATAAGCTGTTAACAACAACCATGCCGTTCCTAAAAAATTCTTTTCTGAATTTAATGATCATTAAACCGACGAGACAATTCCATCATGCATTCAAATAAATAAAATCCAGTATGGACATGGGTTCGGCGATCTGACTGCATCGCAAAAGAAAAGTTTAAATACTCATTTTAATTTTCTCCCGGGTTGGGCAGCTGCCAGGCCTGGTTGAAATTTTCCTTAACTTTTTTGGATTTGCATAAGCTCCTTCGCCCTAGATATCAGGCTCAAAACAAGGCTTAACTTGCGCTTAAACATGCAATATGAGTATTTACAAAATGGCTGCCAGCAAACGGATCGCTCTGGTTGCCCATGATAATAAAAAAACAGAGCTTATTGAATGGGCTGTTTACAATAAATCTGTTCTTTCCATGCATCGCCTTTTGGCGACAGGCACCACGGGTAAAATGCTGGAAAAGGCATTGGGACTTTCAATTACCAAGTTTATGAGTGGGCCACTCGGGGGAGATCAGCAGATCGGTGCCCGGATAGCAGAAAGAAAAATCGATGTCCTTATATTCTTTTGGGATCCCATGGAAGCCCAACCTCATGATCCTGATATCAAAGCCCTCCTGCGTCTCGGCGTAGTCTGGAATATCCCTTTTGCATGTGATCGCTCAACTGCAGACTTTCTTCTCACTTCGCCCCTTATGCATCAGGATTATGAAGTAATCCAGCCTGATTATTCCCTGTATGTAAAAAGACTACCCAGATAATTCATAGTTCCTAACTTTAATCGGCTATTGATAATACCAGATGAGGACCCGGCTAATATAACCTGATCGATTGAAAAAAGTATTTAAAATTGGATTGAGGGTACTGGTAATTCTGGTCGTGCTGATTTTGGCAATTTTCATTGCCGGCAGGACCTATCTGAAACTTCACAGGAAACAGGTCATTTCGTATATTGAGACGGAGGCCAGAAAACAACTAAATGGCGGAGAACTCAAAATCGCGAATATCAGCGTCAGCTTTTATCAGAGTTTCCCAAGATTCGCCTTTACGATCGATACGCTTACAATTCGCGACAGCCTTTGGTACAGACATCACCATGACCTGATCTCTGCGAACAAAGTATATGCAACAATAGACTTATTCAAACTCTTCTTTGGCAAAATCAGTATTGGAAGGGTTCGGATGGAAAGACCTCATATCTACCTTTATACAGATACGTTCGGATATACCAATACTTCTGTTTTCAAGAAGAAGTCGTCTCCAAAAAAACCCCTGACTAAAATTACTGATTACCCCATACTGGAGGTCAGAGATGGTAATCTAATTGTAGATAAGAAATGCGATGGTAAAATCTTTGAATTTGATATTCCAAAACTTGAAGCAAGTACAGTCGCTGACGAAGAAGAACAGGGTTTGAAAATCAATCTTGATCTGAATTGCAACGTTCTTCAAATGACTTTCAATCAGGAAAAGGGCCCTTTTCTCGAAGGAAAAAATGTGTCGGGTAATTTTCAAATACGTTTTAACGGGAATTCTAAAATACTTCAATTTGAGAAAATACACCTGAATGTTGATAAGCAGCCTTTTATTTTTACAGGCAAATTCTTTCTGGCAGAAGTGCCCGCACCATTTATGCTATCATGGGAAACTGAAAATCTACCTTTCAGAAAGGCGGCGTCCTTTCTTTCTAAAAATATACGACTCAAACTTGCCCCCTATGATATTTCCGAATCCATTACACATCTTACGGGATCACTCGATAATACTGAGCCTGAATACAAAACTCCATTAATTCATTTAAGGTTAAAAGTGGATAACAAGACTATCACTACTCCCATATCGGTAATTAACAATGCTTCTTTTACTGCAACTTTCAACAATGAAGAGATTAAAGGCCAGGGGCATGAAGATGAAAATACCGTCATGCATTTTTCAGCCCTGAAGGGACGATGGGATGAACTGGAATTTCGCAGTGATTCTGTTGTCTTCCATAATCTTATCCATCCTCTGATGAACCTGAATATATTGTCTGATTTTTCCCTGGAAAATATCAACAGCATTTTTGAAGAAAATACCCTCGCGTTTACCGGTGGATCGGGTAGAATTAACATGGCGTACAGTGGGTCACTGGAACAAAATTATGATAGCCTGAGAATGATTTTTGGAAATTTTAATATGGATTCCGCCTCTATAGTCTATATCCCAAGAAATCTAAAGTTCACGAACGGCAATGGTATCATTCATTTTACAGGAAAGGACATGATAGTTGATAACCTGAATGTCAATACAGGCAGTACAGACCTGGTAATGAATGGAAAGGCAAAAAATTTTTTTTATCTCATCAATCAGAAAAACAATAAACTCAATATTGACTGGACCATTCATTCAAATAAATTGAATCTTAATGATTTCATTTCTTATCTCAAACTGAAAAATTCTAAATTGCCAATTAAGAAAAAGAAATCTACACTCGATCAGTCACTAACAAATTTCACCAGCTTTCTTGAAACTGCAAATTTCAATCTCAACCTGAACGCCAAACAAATGGTGTATAAAAAATTCTACGCCAATAACGTACTAGCATATATGGAATTGAATGAAAATTCCATCAATTTAAAAAAAATCCAACTGCAGCATGCTAATGGTAATATTTCTCTGGAAGGTATTCTAAGAAATCTGCCCGCTTCAAATCCATTTTCATTAAAGGCACAGTTGACAGATATTAATGTAAGTAAAATATTTAGTGCTTTCAATAATTTTGGTTTGAAATCCCCCACCGACAAAAATATCGCCGGCACCATGTCAGCTGATGTTACTATGAGTGGTGCCGTAACTACAAATGCACAAATTATTCCCGGTGAAATGAAGGGCTTTGTAAAATTTAACTTGCATGATGGGCAACTTACGGACTTTGAGCCCATTCAAAAAATTTCTCAAACTGTATTTAAGAACAGGAATTTTTCTGATATCCAGTTTGCGGACCTGCACGACCTCCTCGAAGTAAACGGTCAGAGTATTATTGTAAACCGGATGGAAATCCGATCTTCTGTGCTTACTATGTTCGTGGAAGGCATATATAACATGAAGACGGGGCCGGATCTTAGTATTCAGGTTCCACTCAGCAACCTGAAAACAAATAAGGATTCCGTATTAGTCAATAAAGGTATTTTCAGCAAAACAGGCGTCAGCGCCCGTCTTCGTGCAAAATGGGGAGATGATGGTAAAATTAAAATAACCTGGGATCCATTTAATAAGGCTGGCAAAAAACTTAATTCTCAGCATTCAAAATCCAAAAACTGACTATCGTCTGCTATGTTCTGTCAGCACTCTTAGACCTAAAATTTGTAACTTTAAAGTTCCCCAAAACAGAAGAAAATGGAATTCAGGGTCCATTCAACATATAATCCAGCGGGTGATCAACCGGAAGCCATTCTTCAGCTGACGAAAGGTCTTTTAGAAGGGGAGAAATATCAAACCCTTCTTGGAGTGACGGGTTCCGGCAAAACTTTTACTATCGCGAAAGTCATAGAGCAGGTTCAAAGACCCACGTTGGTTCTTACACATAATAAAACCCTGGTCGCCCAACTTTATGGCGAATTCAAACAGTTTTTCCCCGACAATGCAGTGGGCTATTTTGTTTCCTATTACGACTATTATCAACCGGAGGCATATATGCCCGTGAGTGACACTTATATTGAAAAAGATTTGTCCATAAACGAGGAGCTCGACAAATTACGGCTGCAGGCCACAACGCAATTGTTAAGTGGAAGGCGCGATATTATTGTTGTAGCCTCTGTAAGTTGTATTTATGGTATTGGTAATCCTGAAGAATTCGAAAACGGGATTGTCCGCATAAAACGAGGTCAAACCATATCACGACAGGGATTCCTGCATGCACTTGTGAACTCATTATATTCACGCGACCAATATGAATTTAAAAGGGGAAGTTTTCGCGTTCAGGGAGATACTATAGATATCAATCTTCCCTATCTTGATTATGGATACCGTGTGGCATTTTTCGGTGACGAGATTGAAGAGATCGAAAGTTTTGAATTGACGAGCGGTAAGCGCATTATGCCCATGGATAACGCCGCCATATTTCCTGCTAACCTGTATCTGGCCCCTAAAGATCTCATAACCCAGGTTCTCGCAGAGATCCAGGATGAAATGTCTGCGCAGGTTAGTTATTTCAAAAGCACCGGAAAATTTATAGAAGCACAGCGATTAAGTGAACGAGTAAATTTTGACGTTGAAATGATCCGCGAGCTTGGTTATTGCAATGGCGTTGAAAATTATTCCCGATTCTTTGATCGCCGGCGACCCGGTACAAGACCGTTCTGCTTACTCGATTATTTTCCCAAAGATTTTTTATGTGTGATTGATGAGAGTCATCAGACAATCCCGCAGGTGAGCGGTATGTACGGAGGTGACCGGAGCAGGAAACTTATACTGGTAGACTATGGATTCCGCTTACCTTCTGCATTGGATAATCGTCCGCTTAATTTTCATGAATTTGAATCGATGACAGATCAGACTATTTATGTGTCGGCCACACCTGGTGATTATGAACTCGAAAAATGCGGTGGTGTGGTAGTTGAGCAGGTCGTAAGACCGACGGGCTTATTGGATCCGCCCATTGAAATTCGTCCCAGTGTAAACCAGATTGACGATTTACTGGACGAAATTGACAAACGTATTAATAAAGGTGGACGCGTGCTCGTAACAACACTAACGAAGCGCATGGCTGAAGAAATGGACAAATATCTGCAGCGCCTCAACATCAAATCGAAATATATACATAGTGAAGTGGATACCCTCGAGCGTGTTGAAATCCTGCGCCAGCTGCGGCTTGGTGAAATTGACGTGCTCGTGGGTGTAAACCTTCTGAGGGAAGGATTGGATTTGCCTGAAGTTTCACTCGTAGCTATCCTTGACGCGGACAAAGAAGGATTTTTAAGGAATGAGCGCTCGTTAACACAGACAGCCGGACGGGCTGCCCGCAATGTTGAGGGCCTTGTTATTTTTTACGCGGATAAAATGACAGAGAGCATGCAGCGCACGATCGATGAAACCAGTCGTCGAAGAGAAAAACAAGTGAAATATAACGAAGCACATGGTATAACGCCGAGAACTATTTTAAAATCCAGACAGGATGTATTCGCATCTACCTCTGTTCTCGACATCAAAGGATTTGATGAAAGAAATCCGTATGCAATCGCCGGCGATCAGGATCTTATAAGCGTTGCAGCGGAAGAGGATATCGAATATAAAACCATCCCGCAGATGGAAAAAGCTATTTCTAAAATAAAAAAAGAAATGGAGAAGGCAGCAAGAGACCTGGATTTCATGGAAGCAGCGCGACTCCGGGATAATATGTTTTCGCTTCAGAAGAAATTAACGGAACTGAAAAACTAAGATGGATTATGGACAAGAGATTGTTTCTGCTCGACGCAATGGCATTGATTTTTCGTGCGTATTACGCTTTGATCCGTGCACCACGTATCACTTCTAAAGGAAAAAACACCAATGCACAATTTGGATTTACCAATACACTGGTTGAACTCATCAATAATCAGAAGCCGTCTCATATGGCGGTTTGTTTCGATACAGAAGCCCCAACTGACCGTCATATCGATTTTACGGATTACAAAGCCAATCGCCAGGAAGCACCGGAAGACCTCATAATTGCTATTCCCGACATCAAGAAAATTGTTCGGGGATTCAATATTCCGATTATGGAACTTGACGGCTATGAAGCTGACGATGTGATCGGCACACTTAGTAAACAGGCTGCCAAAGCAGGTTATGAAGTATTTATGGTTACTCCCGATAAGGACTACGGCCAGCTGGTAAGTGAGAAAGTTAAAATTTACAAACCCGGTTACCAGGGCGGCAGCGTGGAGATTATGGGAACGGATGAAGTACTTGGGAAATGGAATATAAAAAAGATACCGCAGGTCATCGATATCCTCGGACTTATGGGTGACGCAGTAGACAATATTCCCGGCATACCAGGCATTGGTGAAAAGACAGCCGCCAAACTTTTGGCAGAATATGGCACGCTGGAAAATGTTTTGGAAAATGCAGAAAATATCAAAGGCGCATTGGGAGAAAAAGTAAAAGCTGGAAAAGATCTGGCGATCATGAGCAAGAAATTGGCCACGATCATTACGGATGTGCCTGTTCAGTTTCATGAAGAGGATTTCAGGTTGAAAGATTGGAACAGGGAAACACTTCGCGAAATTTTTTCAGATCTTGAATTCAGAACCGTTGCAAAAAGAATACTGGGAGAAGAATTGCCGGGAGCCAATGGTGAAAAGCCAATACCGGAAGGTGTGCAACAGGATCTTTTCGGGAATGCAGTAGCGACACCAACCATCGTGGAGGCAGAAGAAACAACAGCGGCTACAGTACAAGCCGAAAAAAATATTTCAAATACAAAACATAATTATGTCTGTGCGGATACTGTCGAAAAAAGAATTTCGCTGATCACACTGTTGATGGGAGAACCTGAAATTTCGTTTGATTCAGAGACTACAGGTATTGACGCCAATAATGCCGACCTGGTCGGACTCAGCTTTTCCTGGAAACCAGGTGAAGCTTATTATGTTCCTATACCACCTGATAGAAGAGCTGCTCTTGAAATACTGTCTGAGTTTCGTCCGCTCTTCGAAGAACCTGATAAAATATGGATCGGCCATAATATTAAATATGACATGCTGGTGTTGAAATGGTATGGCATCGAGTTAAAAGGAGAAATTTTTGATACCATGCTGGCACACTACGTGATCGATCCGGAAGGAAAAAGAAGTATGGACCTGCTAAGCGCGCAATACCTGGGATATGAACCTGTTCCAATCGAGGACCTGATTGGCAAAAAAGGAAAGAGTCAGGGCAACATGAGAGATGTTGCTATTGAAAAAATTACTGAATATGCTGCTGAAGATGCGGATATTACTTTGCAGCTCAGAAACGCTTTTCAACCACTCCTCGATAAAAAATCCGTCAGAAAGGTTTTTGAAAAAGTTGATAACCCACTGGTAAAAGTACTGACAGACATGGAATTTGAAGGCATCCGGGTAGATATGGATTTTCTGAAGGAATATTCAAAGGAACTTGAAAAAGAAGCCGCTGCTGCCGAGGCTAATGTGTATCGGGAAGCAGGCGTCCGGTTCAACCTGTCATCACCCAAACAATTGGGTGAAGTATTATTTGAAAAATTAAAACTCGATCCCAAAGCAAAAAAAACTAAAACGGGTCAGTATGCTACTGGTGAAGATGTACTATTAAAACTGGCACATCAGAGTAAAATCGTAGACGATATACTCGCATATCGTGAACTCACAAAACTAAAATCCACTTACGTAGATGCACTACCAGCCATCATTAACCGAAAAACGGGTCGGGTCCATACAAGTTATGCACAGGCGGTAGCAGTTACCGGCCGGTTATCCAGCAACAATCCAAACCTCCAGAATATTCCTGTAAGAACGGAGAGGGGACGCGAGATCCGAAAAGCGTTTGTGCCCAGAGATGAAAACTATCTTTTGGTTTCTGCAGATTATTCGCAGATTGAGCTTCGTATTGTGGCGGCCATCAGTGGCGATCCGAATATGTGCCTCGCTTTTAAAGAAAAAAAAGATATTCATGGCGCCACTGCAGCAAAAGTTTTCAGTGTGGAAGAAAAAGAAGTTACTAAAGAAATGCGTTACAGGGCCAAGAGTGTGAATTTTGGAATTATATATGGACAGGGTGCATTTGGACTGGCAGATAATCTTGGAATCAGCAGATCTGAAGCAAAAGAAATCATCGACAATTATAAAAAGCAATTTGTGAACATCCAGAAATATATGGACGACACAATCCAATTTGCGCGTGAAAACGGATATGTGGAAACACTTATGGGCAGAAAGCGCTGGTTGAGGGATATTAATTCAGGCAACTTTACCGTACGGGGTTTTGCAGAAAGGAATGCCATCAATTCACCCATCCAGGGAACTGCCGCGGATATGATCAAAATGGCGATGATCAGCATTCATGAAACTTTCAAAAAAAATCGTTTCAAGTCAAAAATGTTATTGCAGGTACATGATGAACTGGTCTTTGATGCACATCGGGATGAAGTTGAAATTATCAAACCAATTATTATTGAATGTATGCAATCAGCCTTACTACTTCCCAACGGAGTTCCCGCTGAGGCCGAAATAGGGTCTGGCCTCAACTGGCTCGAGGCGCATTAATTGTGAACGGGTTATATCAGGAATTCGTCAATCTTTGGTACACACCAAAATCGCTATGAAAGGCCTTAAGCCTTAGGCATTTAGCCTTACGCTTAAATTCGCTTAATTAACAATTCATTGTAACATGTCCATTATACTTTGAGGTTATATAAATGTCTAACTGTATAGCCATATTAAATAAACAGCCAGCGTTAAGCGTTAGGCGATTGGTTAATACCTAGTAAACTCATAACATATGAAAAAGTTCATTACAAATTTTTTCCTGCTTTCAATTTGTCTTTTGGCATTTGGTTTTAGCCGGGCAGATGAATGGCCAAAACTGATCAATACCAGTAATGGAACACAGATTAAAGTATATCAGCCTGAACCTGAATCATTTAAGGGCAATATTCTGATGTTCCGGTCTGCCATTTCCATACTTGGAAACGGAAGTAATGATCCGGTTTTTGGTGCATTTTGGGGTACCGCTAAAGTTGAAACCGACAGAGACAACCGTACATTGGTGATAAATAGTCTTGACGTTACTTCTATCCGGATTCCAGCCATAGAGGGCCAGGATACAATTGATTATATTGACGATGCGCTTGAATCTCAATTTCCTTCAGTAGCCGGTCCTATTTCTCTGGATGAGATAGTAGCAACATTAAACGAAAACCAGCAGGAAACAAAAATTTCCCAGGGTATCTCTAACAAACCCCCGAAAGTAATTTTCAGTAACCCAGCCTTCCATGCTCGTTTTGATAGATGGCGAACCAAAACTTCAGTTCAATAAAGATCTTAACGCTGATATGGTAGTCAACACGCCATTTACTATTATAAAAAATAATGATGGCCGTTTTTATCTCTACGGTTCGAAACACTGGTATGTTTCCGTTGCTGCAACCGGACCATATGAATATACAAATGGGGTAGTACCGGATAATATTCACAACATTGAAAATCAGATTAACAGCAAATCACAGAATAACCAGGCAGACAATAGTAAATCATCGACTACCAATGTAATTCCCGATATCATCGTAAGTTCGAGGCCGGCAGAACTCATACAATCCAATGGTGAACCCAATTTTACGCCGATACAGGGTACAAATCTGCTTTATGTTAGCAATTCAGATAATGATATTTTTATGGACGAAAACTCACAAGAGTATTTTGTCCTGATTTCAGGAAGATGGTACCAGACTAAAAACCTTAATTCAGATGATTGGAATTATATTCCTGCTGACCATCTGCCAGGTGATTTCGCCAGAATCCCTCCCGGATCACCGAAAGACAATGTACTGGCCAGTGTAGCAGGAACAGATGCTGCTAAAGATGCTGTTATGGATGCCCAAATTCCGCAGACAGCCAAAGTGGATCGTAACACAACGACTACAGACGTAACTTATGATGGTCGTCCAAAGTTTACAGATATAGAGGGAACTAATTTGCAATATGCTGTAAATACTTCTTCAACCGTCTTACGCAATGGCGGTGATGGACGTTTCTATGTCGTGGATAATGGTGTATGGTTTGTTTCAGATAATGCAACAGGACCCTGGGCTGTTAGTACCGTGAGACCTGTGGACGTTGATCTGATACCACCTAATTATCCGGTTTACAATGCCAAATTCGTAAACATCTATGATGTAGATCCGGATTATGTCTATTCCGGATATACTCCAGGCTATCTTAATAGTTATATATATGGTCCAACCGTTGTTTACGGAACAGGATTCTACTATGACCCCTGGTATGGTTCCTATTATTATCCAAGACCATGGTCGTGGGGATTCAACTTCTGTTACACTCCCTATTTTGGATGGGGTTTCGGATGGGGTTATAACGCCGGCTGGTTTAGTATGGGATTTGGTTATGGATACGGTTATGGATATGGATAGGCAGAGGTTGTGGATGGTGGGGCCCATCTTACTATCATCCCGCCTATTGGGGTGGCTGGCATGGGGGCTATAAACCTTATGGATTCTATGGAAATAATTTCTATGTACATAATGGTGTCCATGTAAATTATGCGAATAATGTTTACAGGAACAGGAGCGGGGTCACCAGTCAGAGTTACAATCGTGCCAATGGAATTGCTTATAGAACTATGAACTATAACCGCCCGTCCACGAATACATCAAACAGGAGTGGAAACCTTACTCCGGGAAGTAATGGTACAGGCACAAGGTCTGGAAATACCGGGTATAGTAATCTGAATGGTTCTAACAGAACTTCAGGTCATCCCGGCAATGGATCAAATCTGTCAAATGGCTCATCACGCCCATCTATATATTCTGATCGCCAGGGCAATATTTATCAACGGTCACAGGCAAACAACAACTGGCAGCAAAGACAGAACAGGACATGGTCCCCCGTTAATAATGCAAGGCCCGGGGTCATGCAAAATCTGGAACGCCAACAGATGAATCGGAGCCGTGGGCAATCTCTTTCCCAGAATTTTCAAAGGATCCCATCTGGTCCGTCTTCCGGTGGTTACAGATCTTCGGGCGGAGGTGGCGGATCACGTTCTTCCGGCGGAGGTGGGGGCGGCGGATCACATTCATCCGGTGGAGGTGGTTCAAGAGGGGGCGGTGGCAGACACTAGAAACATAATAAATTTCAAAATATAAAAAGAAGACCTGGTAAATTACCAGGTCTTTTACTTTGGCCCCCTTAAATCTTTTGTGACGTCAATCCCATCCTTCTCATCACTGATATCAGTAATCTTTGTTTTACCAGGCATATTGATTTCTCAAACTCCAGATCTCATTATGAGAAAACCTGAGTATTTCCTGCTGGCTATTTAAAAGTTCTCTCAAAAATGCAGGAAGACGATTAGTTTCGAGCGCTTTATTATATGCTTTTTGAACTGCATCTTCGACCATTTCACAATTTGAGAGAATCGTATGCCTGCTTTCTCCCGTAAAAACGGCTTTTACTTCCATCCAGGCGCGGTAAATTTTACCCATTTCGCTGGTTCCCTGTTTCTACATCCCCGTGCAAAACCAATATCTCGTTAGCCAGATCAGACTTAATTTGCTGGCTTTCGATGATCATCCGATCGAAAATCAATTTCAGGTCTTCATTTCCGGGTTTTAATTCTTTAATGGCACGCTGATATCCAGCTATGCGATCACTATTAATCATAACCAGATCATTCAAAACTTCAATGACTTCTTTTGATTTTTCCATAAAATGATTTTTAAGTATTTATAAGTTGCAGAAAAAATCATACCAGAGGAAAGTATGGGAGTATGGGAGTATGGGAGTATGGGAGTGTGAACTCAACCACTTGACTAATTGATCTTATTAAAAATATAAAATGAGACTCGTTAGTTCGGGATTGAATATGAGTCCCACACTCCCATACTCCCATACTCCCATACTCCCATACTTTCTTTGGTTCCACATTTATGTTTAACTTGCACCACTTTTAAAACTAGTCTTCTATTATTATGGAATATTCCAAGATTATTGCTATAACCGGACTTCCGGGTCTTTATGAATTGATCAGCAGTAAGTCAGACGGTGGTATTGTGCGTTCACTGGATGATAAAAGCACTCGATTCGTGTCCAGCCGGGTACATCAGTTTTCGCACCTTGAAAGCATTGAAGTGTATACAACCCGTCACAATGTGAATCTGGTTGATATCCTAAAAGCCATGGAAGCCAGCAAGGAAAAATTACCAGACGACAAGGAAGCGTCTGCACTAAAATCCTATTTTGAAAAAGTATATCCTGAATTGGATTTTGACCGCGTTTATACAAGCGATCTGAAAAAAATGGTGAAATGGTTTTCTGTTCTTTCAAAGAATCAGGTTGAAATCAAATTGTCTGAACCGGTTGCCGAAGAAGCAGAGGAGCCTGCTACTGAACCTGAAGTGAAAGAATTAAAACCTGCAAAAAAAGCATCGTCTCCTGTCACAAAAGCAGAAGTGAAAATTGCTGAAAATAAAAAGCCGGCAAAGAAACCTGCTGAACCGAAAGTGGCTGAAATAAAACAATCTAAAAAAGAAGCTGAAAAAAAAGAAACAGCAAAATCAACCAAAAAAACAACGACAACTAAAAAAACAGAACCAAAGACTACCAAAAAATCCGCAGCCAAACCTGCAGCAAAAAAACAGTCTGCAAAAAAGAAATAAATCTAATATACAAACAACGCGATAGTCGAAAATCCTACCCAAAAAATAGATTTAATGCTAAAGACCTTATCCGCAAATATTGAAAAGCCGCGTTCGTGTTTTTCTTCCTGAAAATTTTGTTGTAAGCGATTGGAATTCTATTGAGTCTTTCTTTGTGGACCTTGCTGAAAGGCCACTTAAAACGTCAGATGATCTTGAGAAATGGCTGGTAGACATGAGCGAACTGGAAGCTGTTATTAGTGAAGACGTTTCCTGGCGCCACATCCGAATGACTTGTAATACAGAAGATAAAAGCCTGCGGGAAAACTTTACTTATTTCATGATGGAGATTCAGCCAAAAATCCAGCCCTATGCTGATCAGTTGAATCGTAAACTAATAGATTCTCCTTTAACCTCTTCCCTCGATAAACAAAAATATTTTACTTACCTGCGTTCAGTAAAAAAAAGTATTGATCTTTTTCGCGAGGAAAATATTCCAATACAGTCCGAACTAAGCGTGTTGAGTCAACAATATGGAGCCATCTCAGGTAAGATGACCATAATGGTTGGCGATCAGGAATATACCCTGCAACAAGCAATGAAATTTCTCGAAAATCCAGATCGTATTTTACGAGAAGAAGTGTATCGAAAAGTGCAGGAACGCAGATTGAAAGATAAAGATCAGCTCAACAACCTGTTTACCGAACTCGTTAAACGACGTGATCAAATTGCGCGTAATGCAGGATTCGTCAACTATCGTGATTACAAGTTTGTAGAAATGGGGCGATTTGACTACACAAAAGAAGATTGCTTTCGATTTCACGATTCTGTTAAGCAATATGTATTGCCCCTGGTTGAAATTATTAACAGGTACAAACAAAACAAACTGGGTCTCGATACATTAAGACCCTGGGATGTGGATGCTGAACCTGCCAATCAGCAACCATTGAATCCATTTAAAACTGGTGATGAACTCCTGGAGAAAACTGTTCAATGTTTCAGGGAACTCAGTCCTTTCTTTGCTGACTGTCTGCTCACCATGAAGAAAATGAATCGCTTTGACCTGGAAAGCAGGATTGGTAAAGCGCCCGGAGGATATAACTGTCCTCTTGCGGAAACCGGCGCTCCCTTTATATTTATGAACGCGGCAGGACAAATGCATGACGTTACAACGATGGTACATGAGGGTGGCCATGCCGTCCATTCCTTTCTTTCCCATCATCTTGAACTAAGTGCATTTAAGGAATATCCGATGGAAATTGCTGAAGTGGCAAGCATGGCAATGGAGCTTTTCAGTATGGAAAACTGGGAGATTTATTTCAAAAATCCCGAAGATCTGCGCCGGGCAAAAATTCAACAGCTTGAAAGGGTCATTACCATTTTCCCATGGATCGCGACCATTGATAAGTTTCAACATTGGGTTTATGAAAATCCAAATCACGATTTGGAACTACGTACAGAAAACTGGTATCGTATTTATAATGAATTTAACTCTAAAATTATTAACTGGGAAGGGCTTGAAATTTATCAAAAAAATATCTGGCAAAAACAATTGCATTTGTTCGAAGTACCCTTTTATTATATTGAATACGGTATTGCCCAACTGGGAGCTATCGGCTTGTGGAAACAATTTAAAAAAAACAAAGAGCTTGCACTGGATCACTATATTCAATCGCTTTCGCTGGGTGGAACCAAAACACTGCCTGAACTATATGAAACTGCCGGCTTGAAATTCGATTTTTCAGGACCCTATATAAAAGAGCTTATGGATTTTGTAGAAGTGGAAATGAAGGAACTAATGAATTGAGATTTGTATAACAAGTATTTAACATCTGTTGCTATCGTAGAAATACCACTAAAATGGTAGTGAAGTTTCTTGCCCGATTGGATACAGGACTATATATTTGCATTAAACCCTTCAGAAATTCTTTTTCAAAATAGCTACTAATCAGAGCCTTAACCAAAAGTCCCGGTGTTTCCACATCGGGGCTTTCTTTTTTAATTATTAATTTCCGGGTTCTTTCAATAATTCATCAATATCTTTTTCCATTTCAGCGATCTCTTCTTTTTTAAGTCCGTCAACTATGGATCTCACATACCCTTTTTTATCTACGAGTGCATAAAACTGTGTATGAATAAACTGTTCATCAATCGGTGAAACATTATTTTTCGGATCATCGAGGAGATAACTTTGTCTTGCGGCCAGGTATAAAGAATCTTTTAACCCAGTCAGAAATATCCATTCGGGTGCACTTACACCCAGCGAATCTGCATAATGTTTTAACCTCGCCTACGCTATCTGTCGTTGGATCCACCGTATGGGACAGAATTTTAAAATCCTCCTCATTTTTATATTTTTTATAAACAGACATCAGGTTGGTATTTAGCTTAGGACAAATACCGTGACAGGTAGTAAAGAAAAATTCTGCGACATAAACTTTGCCTTCAACATCCTTGTTGGTAATCCTGTCGCCATTCTGATCGAGAAAGGAAAATGGCTGCACTTTATTTATCAGGGGCAATCCCTGTTTTCCAAAACCAGGGATGAGTTTTGTAAGCATAAAATAAAACGCGAGAATCAACACCAGGAAAAACAAAGAATAAAACCATATTTTCTTACTCATTGGGCAAAATTAATCCACCAGACCGGGAGCAGAAAGTTTTACCTTAAAGTCTATCTTTGCAGATCCTGATATGAAATTAAAGATCAACGCTGATTTTCTTGGAATTGGAGCTTCCCTTGCCTGCGCTATTCATTGCGCTGTTCTTCCCGTTTTCCTGACCGGATTATCGGTTTTCGGGGTCAATATCATCCATAATTTTTGGTTTGAATCCGGTATGATTCTGCTTGCCTTGCTGATGGGATTAATTTCCCTGCGTAATGGATTTATACGTCATCACCGTAGTTCAATACCGTTTTTGCTCTTTTCCGGAGGTATGTTTTTTCTGCTTTCAAAGCAGTTTTGGCCTGTTTATGAGCTTATTTTGCTCGTTTTTGCCCTTATTTTGATCATTTCTGCTCATTTTTTCAATATTCGCTTTATCAGGAATTTTCATAAAAACAACCATGTCAGGGTCAAAAACAGTTGCAAAAGTAGCAAATGACGAAGTATTTGAATTCCGGGCCTGCTCACATATTTGGCTTGTTAAGGCGCTTACGAAGTTTTAAGCATTTGGATATGAAAAGCCAGAAGCTTAAAGCAGACTTTAGGCCTAAAAGGATTAAATTTGCACTCTAAAACTGTGCAATATGATTAAAACAGGAAATCCGGTCATCAGCATTTATACTGAAATGACCCCCAATCCCGAAACCATGAAGTTTGTTGCAAACAAACTTCTTTATCCGGGTAAAAGCATTGATTTCCCTGATGTTGAGTCTGCCAAGCCATCCCCATTGGCAATTGAGTTGTTTGGATTTCCTTTCATCAAGAGTATTTTCATTGCCAGCAATTTCGTTACGCTGACCAAAACCACGGATACAGATTGGGCTGATGTAATCCCTTCCATCCGCCAATTTCTTAAAGAGTACCTGGAAGATGGTAAACCAGTCGTCAATGAAGAAGAAATTACTGTTGCACATACAGATGGAAATGCTATTGGTGCGGATGATGACGACGTGGTAAAAAGAATCAAGGAGCTTCTCGAAAGTTATGTAAAGCCCGCGGTCGAAATGGACGGTGGCGCTATTCAATTCAGAAGTTACAACGAAGGTGTGGTCAATCTGATGTTGCAGGGATCCTGTTCGGGATGTCCTTCATCCATGATCACCCTGAAAGCAGGTATCGAAGGCATGATGAAGAGAATGATTCCCGAAGTAAGGGAAGTGGTTGCTGAAGCAGAATAATGCACCAAATCATATCGCAATTTTTCAGCGACATCCATCAAACCACCTGGCTTGAATTTATCGCTGTTATTACCGGTATCGCCAGTGTGATTTTTTCCCGTAAAGAAAATATTCTGGTTTATCCTGTCGGCATGATCAGTACAGGCATGTTCATTTCGCTGTATATCATGCATGGTCTTTATGCAGATGCATCTGTTAATTTCTATTATACCGTCATGAGCATCATCGGATGGATGATGTGGTCACGAAAAACGGATGGAAAAACCATATTACACATTACGGCTTCCACTAAAAAGGACTGGATAAATCAGTCTGATCTTTTTTTCCATATGCTGGATCATTTTATATTTTCTTCTCAGCCGGTTCACCGACAGCACCGTCCCGGTTGCAGACAGTTTTACTTCGGGCTGCTGCTTTTACCGGTATGTGGCTGATGAACAAAAAGAAACTCGAAAACTGGACCTGGTGGATCATTACCGATCTGGCTTCCATTCCTCTCAATTTTTATAAACATCTCGTCTTTACCAGTTTTCAATACCTGGTTTTTCTGATCCTTGCAGTAATGGGTTATATTACCTGGAGAAAAAAAATTCAAGTATGCCGCTGCCTAAAAAAATTGTGGTTATCGGTCCTGAATCAACGGGTAAGAGTACTCTTTGTGAACAGCTGGCTGCACATTATAAAACCAAATGGGTACCTGAATATGCGCGGGAATATATTGACCGGATTAAACAGGCCTTATACATATGATGACCTTCTCATTATTGCAAAAGGTACAGTTGGAGCAGGAAGACCGCATCACTGCTTCATTGAAAACCCCTTTGGTATTTATTGATACAGATATGTATGTCATGAAAGTATGGTGCGAATATGTTTTTGGGAAATGTCATTCTTTTATTTTGGATGAAATTGTAAAAAGAAAATATGACATTTATCTTCTTTGCAATACGGATCTTCCCTGGGTAGCAGATGAGCTGCGGGAATATCCTGATCTTGAATCACGCGAATTCCTTTACCACATGTATAAGGATCTTATGATTAATCAGACCACTCCCTGGTTCGATATCACAGGAGATTATGATGAAAGATTGCAGAAAGCGATATCTTTTATTAGTGTGGCAAATATGGAAATATAAATTTGAGTTCGAAGAGTTGAAAATTGAATTGTTAATCGATTTAATATGTCAATATCCATTATCCATTACATTAAGCGTTAGCACTTATTGTAAGAGCTTAATTATATCCGGATCATCCTGAAGATGATACATCTGGCTCAGTATCCAGGGATATCTTGTAGCTACGTGCCTGGAGAGAGGACGAATAGTAAATAGTTTTGGATTTGGCAAACAGCCTGCTATCATGGCAGCTTCACTTCGGGATAAAGTTTTTGCACGTTTGTTAAAATAATGAAGAGCTGCTGCATCAATTCCGAAAACGCCTTTTCCCATTTCGCTCACGTTCAAATACATCTGAAGAATTCTTTTTTTACCCCAAACTTCTTCAATCATAAATGTAAAGTATGCTTCCAGTGCTTTTCTGATCCAGCTCCTGCCCTGCCACAGAAAAACATTTTTAGCTACCTGCTGTGAAATCGTACTGGCTCCATGCAGCGACTTGCTTTTCTGATTATGCTTCATGGCTTTTTCGATGGATTTAAAATCAAATCCATCATGATCGGGAAAGAGCTGATCTTCCGATGAGATCACCGCGAGTTTGGCATACGGCGAAATGGCCTGCATGGAAACATAATTTCTTTTTAACCCATATCCATGAAAAAGACTGCTGAGTTGTGTAATAGTGAAAGGAGGATTAACCCATTTCAAAATCAAAATATAAAAAAATTGAAATAAAAATAAAAAGAGGATGATCCGTTTGATCCATCTCCAGGTTCTGGGAACAATTCCTTTTGTTTTAATGGGCATCAGGTTGCTTTGCGGGTTCAGGTGTATTCAACGGTATTGCCAGCTGGTGTATTTTTCGGCCGGAGGTTTAGATAGTGCAAAGTATATTTTTTACCGATTGGATAATTTTTATATCGTGCGGATCTCATTAAAATTCCTGCAATGATAAAAGCACCGGCTGTAATCCATCCTGAGGCTTTGATCCAGGAACCCGCAGGTTCATTAGTATACAAACCATTAATCACATTAAGAGCAAGCACGCCAACCCCTGCAATGATCAGTATCGTTCCCCCACTCTGTAAATGTAATTTTGAAAAATCCTTTCGTATTCCGTCTATTTCGTTTACATGGAAGGGAATATTATTTATATACACGCTATCATTCTTTAAATCCGTAAGTGTTCCACCAAGCCATTGATCATATACTGTATGAATCATGATGTCCATCGCCAGGTGCATATGTTTTAATATTCCTCCCATTTTTCTGAAGAATCAATACATCTGTTTGAGAAAGGCAGATCATGGGTATCAGAAAAAATATCGCCGATATGATTTTCTTCATAATTAAAAACAAAGCTACCCTACTATTTCATTTCGGTCTGTGTTCAAGAAAAACTACGCCATATAACAATGCTATACCGAAAGCCATCAGGATGGCACCGGAAATTTTATTGATGATGGAAAGATTATGAACTGTCAGTTTTTTGCGCAAATTACCTGCCATCATTACTTTTCCAACATCCGCGCTCATATTGATCAACAAACAAACTGAAAAGATTACGATTCTTTGTTTAAGCGTATGTGTAAGCGAAAGTACGGTGGCATTTCCAAGCCAGAAAATCAGCACTCCCGGATTGAGCGTATTAATTATAAATCCTGAAGCAAAGATCCTTACCATTTCACTTATTCTTAAATGATCGGCATGTTGAAGGTTTGCTGTGGATTTTATATGGACTTTTTTAAAAAAGAAAAAATAGATCCCCATAGCGATCAGAAAACTGCTACCGGCATACCCGATCATTTTTTGATACGCAAGTAACCTGGCAACCCATTCCGTAAAAACATTGCTGAGTACAACCAGTATAATATCGCTTAACCAAACGCCGGCAACAAAACTGAGGCCGCCCTTGTGACCAACCGTAATACTTTGCTTAATGATGGTGAAAATGATCGGGCCGACAGATAGTGCAAGCACAACTCCGAGCGCTAATCCTTTCAATATGGCTTCGACCATGCGATATAAATTTTACCGGCGATTGAAAAATAATGGAAGCTCCGGAAAATTGAATAAAATTTCTCATTTTAATAAATAATTAATAATGCGCCTTCACATTTTCCCTTTCCAAAAAGGCTTGCCAGTCTTTTAACATTTTACCCTTCAGAACCCGGGGAAATTTATGCTGCCCCCCTTCTTTACCGATGGATCGCATAAAATCTATGAATATTTCAGGAGGAAGGACTTTTACCGAAATATCTTTGAGTGCGCTTTTCCTTTCTACAGCATAATCATCATTTAGGCGCTTGAGATTTTCATCCAGTTTAGCTTTAAGGAGAGACGGATCTATGTCAGAATCAGAAGAAAGCCACCACTGATGTGCAAAGAAAAGTCCGTAAGGAACGCCAGCCACAGTGAATTCAGGGATTGAAATATTCAGATCCTCACTAACAAATTGGATGGCCTGATTCATATTATCTACGCTAAGATGTTCACCTACGAGGCTGAGATATTGTTTGGTACGACCCGTAATAATGATTTCGCTTTTCTCTTTGTCTGTAAACCGGATCGTATCACCAATAAGATAACGCCAGGCACCGGCAGTTGTGCTGATCAAAATCGCATAATCACGACCCTCTTCCACCTGATGGATCTCAAGTGCTTCCGGGTTTTTAATTATATTCCCTTCTGCATCAAAATTTTTGTTGTCGAATGGTACAAATTCAAAAAAAAGATGCTGATTAGTTACAAGACGAAGTCCTCGTTCGTCCTGTCTGTCCTGATAAGCAATAAATCCTTCTGACGCCAGATAGGTTTCGATATATGTTATAGGCTTCCCCAATAGTTTTTCAAATCCTATTTTATATGGCTCGAAGGAAACACCTCCATGAACAAAAAATCCAAGGTTCGGCCATAATTCATGAATGTTCTTCAGGTTATACCGCTCGATGATTTTTTCCATACACATTTGTATCCACGCAGGTACTCCAACAATAAATCCTATATCCCATCGTGGAGCCTGCTCAACTATTTCTTCAAGTTTACGCGTCCAGTCCCTTGTTCTGGCAATTTTTTTTCCGGGCTTATAAAATGGACTGAACCAGAAAGGTACTTTCTTTGCGGAAATTCCGCTAAGGTCGCCCTCATAATATCCCGGACCTTTCTGAAGGTCAGTACTTCCTCCAATCATCAGCCACCCCTTACCGATACTTTTTACCGGGATTCCCTGATAATTTCGGAGACTCAGCAGCTGTCGCACCATTACGATTCGATTCCCCCGCAGTAAATCGTTTGTAACCGGAATATATTTGCTGGCCGATTCTGACGTGCCTGAACTCAATGCATAATATTTTATCTTGCCCGGCCAGCAGATATCTGGTTTCCCCTCGAGCGTTTTATACCACCATTCCTTATAGATCTTATTGTAGTCAAATACCGGAACATTTTCCTGGAAGCTCTTAACCGTATGACGGCTCATCATGATGCTGTCAAAATGATATTTCTGACCGAATTCTGTGAAGCGGGCCTTTTTCAATAATTTTTTCAGGACTTTCATTTGCTGGCGTCTCGGGGACTTTTTTGGCAAACGCAGAGCCCGCGCAAGAGAATTGGGTAATTGTACGTCAATTAACGCCATTGAGAATCGTGATGATAGTTCGTTTCAAATTTAAACCATTTTAAGCCCAAAGCCTAGAGCTTAAAGCTTAAAGCCTAAAACTCCTTTGGTATATGGTTAATGGTGTATGGCAGATGGTGTTTCCATAAACCATACACCATTAACCATAAACCACGAATTACGGCACAGGCCCCACGGTGCTCAAAGGATAAATCAGTATCGGATCACTTTCGTTATTTGTTTTACTTATGGCCGTAGCAAAAAACCGGCTCGGGGGTTGATTCGCCAAATCTTTCAGGACGAACACCATTTGAGCCGTCTGGTTATTTGGAATGAATTGAAACACGCGGGCAGAATCAATATTGAACGCGTCTTCTGCCTTGTATATCGCAAATCCTTTCAGCGTATCTGAAAATTTTCCCTTTTCAAAATTAAAAATTAAAGAATCACTATTCTTGCTGCAATGCACCACGGGAATGGATGGCCGAATACTATCGATCCATGGCATGGGTGCAATAAGAGCCGGGTAGTTATAAAAATTTTCGCGCAACGAATCGTTCCATCCATAAGAATTTCTATAAAATGAAACACTGCTAAAATAAACCTGACCCCCGATACCTGGTAAATTTCGTATGGCACGCAACTGGCGCGGAAGCTGGTTCTTATCTTTCCAATATACATTGGAACCCGCACGATAAATACCCAGGCCAATATAACAAGGCCGGTCATAATGATTTCTGTTCCACCAGTCAAGCAAAATACCAAAGGGCGCATTCTTCTGTTCAAATTCCCAATACAACTGCGGAACAACATAATCTATCCAGCCATTCTTTAACCATAGCAGGATATCTGCATAAAGATCATCATAGTTGGTTTGGCCAGCATGTGTATCACTTCCGAGAGAATCCCTGGACTGATTTCTCCAGACTCCAAACGGGCTGATTCCGAATTTGCAGGTTTTTTTTACTTCGCTGATTGTGCGTCTCAGCATAACGATGATCGAATCCACATTGCTTCTTCTCCAGGTCTCTTTATCCATACCCTGGCCATACTTCAAAAAAGATTTATTGTCTGCAAATTCAACATTCCCGATCCTATAGGGGTAGAAATAATCATCAAAATGAATGGCATCTATATCATACCGGCTGAGCATGTCCCTTATGACAGAATTGACGTATATCTGAACATCTTTATTGCCGGGATCAAGGTATTTCGTATCCCCATAGGTAATAATCCAGTCTGGATGTTTTTTACTTACATGGTCAGGAGATATGGATGATTGTTTAATATGGGTAACAATGCGATGACGTTTGTGACCAACCCATTTATAAGAAACTATCGTGTGGGCTATCTGAAATACGGCTCGATAAGGATTACACCAGGCATGAAACTCCATTCCTCTTTTATGTGTTTCGCTGATCATGAATTCCAGCGGATCATAATAAGGTACTGGCGCTTTACCCTGCTTACCGGTTAGCCATTCGCTCCAAGGCTCAATAGTGGAAGGATAAAATGCATCACAAGCAGGCCTCACCTGAACAATCACAGCATTCATACCATTGCGCTGATGCATGTCGAGCTGGCGAATAAATTCAGCTTTTTGTTGTTCAATATCGTAATCATCGCGGTCTGGCCAGTCGATATTTTCAACGGTTGCAACCCACACCGCCCTGAATTCATATTTAGGCTGGGAAAAAGCAAAGTGGAAACAAAATAACAGAAAAACAAAAAAGAATCGTTTCATAGGCGTCTAGCTGGTAGCAGGTGTTTCAGCAGATTTTTCCTCAGGACCATTTTCATTCGATCTTATTTTATCAAGAAGAATATTTAATTGGCGGGCTTCTTCTATACTTAGATATTTAAATATCGATTCCATTTCTTCATTCAGTCCATCCATAGTCTGCAATAGTTTTTTTCCTTTGTCCGTAAGTAATATGTCTACCAGTCGGCGGTCTTCGTCGACAGATTGATTTTTTAACCAGTCCCTTTTTTATGAGTCTGTCCACAATACGGCTCGTATCGCTCATTTTATCCAGCATTCTTTGCCTGATTTGCAATGTAGATAATGGTTTACCGGCTCCACGCAATATGCGTAATATGTTAAATTGCTGCTGTGTAATGTCGAAGGGTTCAAAAAGTTTATTCACTTTTTCATTCAGCCAGTTAAATGTATAAATAAGGTTGATGGTAGATTTCTGATATTCAGAATGAAAAACCTGCTGATGAATCTCTTTCTCTAAAGTCATAAAGTAATTTGATAATCTTAAGTCACCTTATCCGCTTTTTCGTGGCAAGTCGGCACAGCGCTCCCATACTCCCATACTCCCATACTCCCATACTCCCATACTTTCTTCAGTCCCCCCAGACCTTTATTCCTTCACTGCAGTTAGCGCAAATATCGATTTCAGCCCTGCCCTTTAAAATCTTTCTGCGAAAATCGAGGTATTCCGGTTGTTTCCAGATTTCTTTGAACGATTTATTTTTCAGGTCACCCATTCTGTGTTTTGCATCTTTATCAAAACAACAGGGCACAACGAGTCCGTCCCATGTAATTACGGGCGAATGCCAGAGCCTCCAGCAATGATTTCGCAAAAGATTTTTCGATTCATAGCTCCCGTCAGACTTTTTTCTATATCTCGACAGTGTGGTGTGTTCCGGTATAAGCTGGTTCGGGTCATTTGCGTAGTCATATATCTGCGCGGTTTTATACCGGATACCGTCTACACCGGTTTTCGCCGCCAGTTTTTTTGCTTCATCAAGCTGGTGCTCATTTGGCCTGACAACCAGGAACTGGAAAAACACATAGGGGGTTCTGCTATTCAGTTTATTTTTCCATTTAACAATATTAATGGCACCGTCTATTACTTTCTCAAGTTCACCGCCTACACGATACTGGCTATACACGTCCTGTGTTGTACCATCCAATGAAATGATAAGGCGATCCAGACCGCTCTCCACCGTCTTCCGCGCATTCTCATCACTCAGGTAATGGGCATTGGTAGAAGTAGCAGTATATATTTTTTTTGAACTTGCGTATTTCACCATTTCAAGAAAATCCGGATTCAGGTAGGGCTCCCCCTGAAAATAAAATGTGAGATAAAGTAAATCCGGTGCCAGCTGGTCGATCGTCATGTCGGAAAAAATTTGTTTCGAGCATCCCTCTCGGGCGTGTGAATGACCTGAGACCGCTGGGACATTCAGGACATCTTAAATTACAACTGGTGGTTGGTTCGACAGAAATAGATACAGGAACTCCCCATTGAATTGGTCTGCGAGTCCACTTGCTTATATAATAACTGGATAAGACAAGGATCCCGTTCCAAAAGCGCCGGACACTTAGCTTGGAAAAAAGATTAATTGAATCATTCAGATTGAAATTTGCCATATCCTTTGTAAAATTAGTTTTAAAAGTGGAAAGCCGGAAGCCGAAGCCGGAATATCAGCCATCGGCTGATTATATTTGCAAACGTTTACCTATAATAATGGCCAAAAAGAAGAGCAGGATCTGGAAGATTATCGTTTTTATATTCAGTACCGCCATTATCATCATGCTGATTGTGATCCTTATTCAGTGGGTATCTGAGAAAAAAACTTCATTTGTAGAATACCCCGAATTCGGCATTGACATTCCCGTCAATTATGCTGTTCACGGCATTGATGTTTCTAAATACCAGGAAACCGTCAACTGGCAATTGGTAAAAAACATGCAGGTGCAGGATGTTCACATCAGCTTTGTGTTTGTAAAAGCGACTGAGGGTTTGGGAAATGAGGACCAGATGTTCAGCAGAAACTGGAAAAAAATCAGGGAAGCCGGATTAATCAGGGGTGCCTACCATTATTTCCTGCCTACAAAGAGCGGAAAAGCACAAGCGGAAAATTTTATCAATTCAGTAACCCTCCTTCCAGGTGATCTTCCTCCGGTGCTGGATATCGAACAAACCTATGGTGTGCCCGCCGGACAAATTAAGACAGCGGGCAAAAGAATGGCTTCAAACTATACAGACCTATTACGGAACCGCACCCATTATCTATACTAATGTCGATTTTTATGAAAAATACCTGAAAGATGATTTTGATGGTTATCTCTTATGGGCCGCGCATTATTTACAACCTTCCCAGCCGCGTATATACAGAAACTGGAGTTTCTGGCAGCACAATGAAAAAGGGCGTGTAAACGGTTGCTACACTATTGTCGACTTCGATGTTTTTAATGGCGATTCCCTGGAATTCCAAAAATTACTATTAACCAAATAATTCTTTCGAATGAAAAAAGTGTACTGTGTTGCCACCTGCGGTACTTGTCAGAGGATTATCAAAGATGCAGATCTTCTTAAAAAAGGATATACATCTCAAAACATTAAAGAGGAAAAAATCACAGCAGCGCAACTGGATGAAATGAAAGATCTGATGGGAAGTTATGAAGCGCTATTCAGCAGAAGAGCCCTCAAATACAAATCCATGGGGCTTAAGGACAAAAAACTCACAGAGAAAGACTACCGCGATTTAATTCTTCAGGAATATACTTTTCTGAAAAGACCCGTTATTATTTCTGGCAAGAAAATATATTCTGGTAGTGAAAAGAAAACAGTCGGTGAAGTTTTAAAGCTAAAATAGACCACAGGTGCAGAGACCTTACAGGGACAATATAGGGACCTTATAGAGACCCTCCTCTTATCTGACAAGGGCATGCTCCCTGCAGGCTGTTAGACGAACGTTATCGGATCAATCTTTATTGGTCCTTGATTATTCTGAGTTTTGCGTAATTCAGCATTATCTTTTTCTCACCGCCCAACTTGAAGTTTACCGTTGCTATGGGATTATGTGCCGATCCTTCCATGCGGAGCACTTCACCAAATCCGAATTTCTGATGTTCCACTTTATCACCGGCAGAAAGATCCGTTGTATCACTTGGCGCAAAATCAAGGGAGGGAATATGCTCCGGTGCAGGCGACTTTGCAGTTGAGGAAATATAGCTCGGTCTGGATGGTTCCTGGCTTTTTGTTGAGGATTCATCATTGGATCCATAACCACGGTTAAGACGACTATGCGCAGAACGGCTCCCCCAGGATCCGATTTGATTCTTTATACCTCCTCCCGCATAACTTCGGTCAAGATGGTCCTCCGGGATTTCTTCTATAAACCTGCTGGGGTCATTTTGAATAACACTTCCAAACCTGTAACGGGAGTTAGCATATGTAATCCAGAGTTTATGTTTGGCTCTTGTAATCACAACATAGAAAAGGCGTCTTTCTTCTTCAAGTTCTTCCCTGGTATTAATAGACATTGCATTGGGGAAAAGGGATTCTTCCAAACCGGCAGCAAACACACAACTGAACTCGAGTCCCTTCGCCGCGTGAATCGTCATCAGCTTTACTGTGTCAGCATTTGGATCTTTCTGATCAGTATCGGTAAGCAGGGTAATTTGCTGCAGATAGCCCGAGAGTCCGGCCTGTCCTTTTTGTGTTTCCTGTATATCCGCTGTATCGATCAATATCCCGTCTTCATCTATTATTGCAAGGTTTTGCTGGTTATCTACCCACTCTTTAATACTGTTCAGCAGTTCCTGTATATTCTCATAACGGGCAAGACCCTCCGTAGTTTTATCATTGAACAATTCCCTTACAATATTCGTCTGTTTTCCGACATGGGTTGCCACCTCATATGCATTTTTCGTATTCAGCATACTCGCAAAACTTTTTATCATCTGCACAAACTGCTCAATGGCGTCCAGTGTGGCGGATTTATATCCCATGGAAGCTGCATTGCTCAGTACTTCCCACATGGAAATATTTTTTTCATTGGCCATCAGAACAGCCTTATCCAGTGAGGATTTGCCAATACCACGGGCAGGAAAATTGATGATTCTTTTTAAAGACTCTTCATCATTGTGATTCACAATTACGCGGAGATATGAAATAAAATCTTTGATCTCTTTGCGCTGATAAAAACTTATGCCACCATATATGGTATATGGAATAGCCATTCGGCGCAGGCTTTCTTCAAATGCGCGGCTCTGGGAATTTGTGCGGTATAAAATTGCGAAATCGCGGTTATTAAAATGATTTCGGAGTTTCTGTTCCTGAATAGTGTCGGCAACAAATTTTCCTTCATCATTGTCAGTCATCGTACGTACGAGTCGGATCCTCTCACCTTCTGTGTTTTCCGTCCACAGGTTTTTGGGAATCTGACCTTTGTTGTGTTTGATCACTTCGTTGGCAGCCTTAATGATGCTCTGCGTGCTCCGGTAATTCTGTTCGAGCTTCACGACTTTTACATCTTCATAATCTTTCTGAAACTGTAAGATATTTTCAATAGTCGCTCCACGAAAACTGTAAATACTCTGCGCATCATCACCCACTACGCAAACATTTTCATAGACTGCACCCAATAATTTAATTATTTCATATTGTGCGGGATTTGTATCCTGAAACTCGTCGATCAGGATATATTTGAACTTGTGCTGGTATTTGTGCAGACTCTCCGGAAAATTCTTCAAAAGTTCATAAAACTTCAGTAAAAGATCATCAAAGTCCATGGAGCCGTTTTTAAAACAGCGTTTGGCATAGGCTTCATAAATCTGTGCTATAGCAGGGCGGTTGCTTCTCGTATCTTCCTGCTGGATATAATAATCAGTTGCATATTCTGTGGGAGTAATCAGACCGTTTTTTGCCTGGGAGATCCGGTTATATACAATATTGGGTTTGTAATGTTTATCGTCCAGGTTGAGTTCATTCACCACAGTTTTCACCACGCTCTTCGCGTCATCAGTATCATAAATTGTAAAATGATGGGGATAGCCAAGTTTGGGAGCTTCGGCTCTTAAAATCCTGGCAAAGACACTATGAAAAGTGCCGATATATAGGTTTCGCGCTTCATTGTTGCCAAGAATGCGCTCGACTCTTTCCTTCATTTCCTTGGCCGCCTTATTGGTAAAAGTGAGGGCCAGAATGTTAAAAGCGTCCACTCCATTAGCAAGAAGATGGGCAATTCTTGTAGTAAGAACCTTGGTTTTTCCACTGCCGGCACCTGCAATAATCATCAGGGGCCCGTTAATATGTAAAACAGCTTCCTTCTGCGCTTCATTCAACCCATTAATATAATCCTGCATGCCTGCAATTTACGAACTGCCGCTGGCAGAACCACGAGCATAAATTATTCCATGAAAGTTTAATTGACCCTGCCCTTCAGGGTTTTATACACGGACAGGTTTTTTACGGATCCACCTGAAGATCACAACGTTTTTGGAAGTCAGCATGAGCCAGCCATTTTTAAAATGGTATCCGTCAATTTTTAATAAATTTTGCAGAAAAGATGGTTCGTCATATCCAGGACAGAACATTCTGGTCGTGATCATTTTGTCGCTGAAGTGTAAGGTACTGTCATCAGCAATAAAACTGCCAGACATCTGGTTACATCCGGTAGTTCCCGAAAACCTGTTCTGTTTAATATCGAACTGAATTTCAGGAATGCGATTATTCGAAGAGTCATTTACCGGATCGCTTTGCAAATACCATTTCCCTTCAAGATCTGAAACTGACCAGGATTTTTTATTAATAGATTCAGCGGCTGGTTTAATCAGGGCGCTCATCACGAAATGCGAAGCAAATAATAAGGCCATCAGTACAAAAGATTTTAACTTTGGTAGCATATTTGATTTACATCTATAATCATACCCAATCATGCCAGGATTTGAATTTTTTGGTGAAGAAGAACGTAAAGAAGTAAACGATGTTTTATCTACCGGAATACTCATGCGATACGGCTTTGATGCGGCACGTAAAGGTATCTGGAAATCCCGTGAACTGGAGCAGGCACTGTGCGCCAGGTTGAATTGCGGATATGCGCAGCTCACTTCCAGTGGTACCTCTGCGCTTACAACCGCACTCACGGCTTTGGGCATTGGGGCCGGTGATGAAGTAATCATGCCTTCTTTCACATTTGTAGCCAGTTTTGAAGCCGTGCTCAGTGTGGGTGCCATACCCGTTCTGGTTGATGTAAATGATTCACTGACCATGGATCCTGTTTCCGTGCGAAAAGCATTAACACCCGCAACACGCTGTATAATGCCCGTGCATATGTGTGGCGGTATGGCGGATATGGATAAAATTCAGGAGATCTGTCGCGATCATAAACTTCTTTTACTCGAAGACGCCTGTCAGAGTATAGGAGCTTCTTATAAAGGAAAATATCTTGGTACTATTGGCGATGCAGGAACCTTGTCGTTCGATTTCGTCAAAACCATTACCTGTGCCGAAGGCGGTGCCGTTTTAACTAATAATAAAAAAATTTATACAAATTGTGACGGGTATACAGATCACGGACACGACCATACAGGAAATGACCGCGGCGCAGAACTGCATCCATTCATCGGATATAATTACAGGATCTCGGAATTACACGCTGCCGTCGGACTAGCTCAGTTCCGCAAGCTGGACACTTTTCTTTCCATACAGAAAAAAAATCACCAATTCATACAGGGGGAATTAGCAAAAATTCCGGGAATAAAATTCCGTTACTATTCCCGATCCTGATGGTGACAGTCATACTTTTCTTAGCTGGTTCATGCCCAGCCGCGAGCTGACCGAAGCTGTCGTATCAGAAATGAAAGCGAGGCAGATCTTCGGCGGGAATTTCTACTGGTACGAGCACAACTGGCATTATATCCGCAATTGGGATCATCTGAAGACAGAAAAGACCCTTAATCTTTTAAGTCCTGATCAGATTACTGCCATTAAAAAGCTCAATACACAGGATTTCAGCAGAAGCGATGAAGTGATGGGATGCTGTATAAGTACTGCCATAAATCTGTCGTGGACAGAGGCGCAATTGCATGAAAAAGCTCAAAAATTATCGGGAGCAATTAATGAAGTCATGGCTAATGCTTCCCCTCAAGCGCGTTACAATCAGCAAGAGAGCCTAGCCTGATCCGGAAAGGTATATGGGTGACTTTCTCCAGTTCCCATTCCCGTTTGCAGAAGAACCCTGATTGTATATAATAGATATCTGAAGGAATAGAATATATCTTGTCCTGTGAAGGTTCTTGCCAATATAATCCCCCGTGTTTGGTCCAAATGGTCGTGCAGGCTCCATAATCTTGCCTGAATTCGCCCGGCTTCTGCATTTGATCCCGGTAACCACAAATGTTTAAAATCTGAAGTCAATTCCGTCTTTTTCAATAAAATCTGGCTCTTCCCCGAAATGCAGGAAAACATTGTCAACCAGACAACAAGAAAACAAATAAGACGTTCCGGCCGATTCTTCATAAATGTATGTAAATTTACGGCGCGATTTTTGTGGAATGGGCAGATTTTTTTCAAATTGCCCCTTTCGACATTAACCCCTCAAAGATGGCATTAAGTCAATCATTACAGCAGAAATTACTCCAAAAATTATCTCCCCAGCAGATTCAGCTCATGAAACTGCTGCAGGTACCTACTGCCAATCTTGAAGAACGAATCAAGGAAGAGCTGGAAGAAAATCCCGCACTTGAAGTAGCTGAAGATGACCATGATGATGGTTTGACGGAGGATTCCAAGGATGAGTTTGAAACTGCGGAAGAAGAATTTGAACCTGAAGGAACACAGGACGAATATGACAACATTGATATCAGCGAATACGTAAATGATCACGATGATGATGTGGCCGATTATAAACTCAGGGATGAAAATTATCCGGATGCTGAAGATAAACAGTCGGTAACTCACAAGTTGGAAACCAGTTTTTATGATTTGCTGCTGGATCAGCTGGGCATGTTAAAGCTGGACGACCGTACGCGCAGGATTGCCGAACAGATCGTTGGCAGTATTGATGACGACGGTTATCTGCGTCGCGAAACTGCTTCGATCGTGGATGACCTCGCCTTCAGGCAAAACATAGAAAGTACAAACGAGGAAGTTGAGTCCATCATAACGCGAATTCAGCAGTTTGATCCACCGGGTGTTGGTGCCCGCAATTTGCAGGAATGTTTATTGCTACAGCTGGAAAGAAAAAAAACAGAGGCTAAGAGCGTGGAACTTGCCATCAGTGTACTATCCGAGTACTTTGATGAATTCACAAAAAAACACTACGATAAAATCCAGCGTGGGCTGAATATTACAGAAGAAGAATTCAGGGATGTTATAAGGCAAATCATTAAACTCAATCCCAAAGCCAGGTGGCAATCTCGGTGGTTCCGGCAAAGGGGAAGGATATGTGGTACCCGATTTTTTTATTTTTAACAATGCCGGTAATCTCGAGCTAACGCTGAATTCACGCAATGCACCTGATCTGAGAATCAGCGATGGCTACCGAGATATGCTGAAAGATTATGACCGCGGTTCAAAAAAAGATAAAAGACAAAAAGAAGCTGTGCTATTCATCAAACAGAAAATCGATGCGGCAAAGTGGTTTATCGATGCGATCAAACAAAGGCAGCAAACACTGATCAATACCATGCAGACCATCATGAATTATCAGCATGAATTTTTTATTACCGGCGACGAAACCTCCCTCAAACCGATGATCCTGAAAGACATTGCAGAACGAACCGGTCTGGACATTTCTACAGTTAGTCGCGTGGCAAACAGTAAGTTTGTACAAACGGAATTTGGCACATATCGATTGAAATTTTTCTTCAGTGAATCTCTCAGCACAGACAGCGGAGAAGAAGTTTCTACCCGCGAAGTAAAGAAAATTCTGAGTGATCTTATAGGCGATGAAAGCAAAAAGAAACCCCTGAGTGATGAACGGTTAACTGAACTGCTTCAGGAAAAAGGATATAATATTGCCCGACGTACAGTCGCAAAGTACCGTGAACAATTGAATATTCCTGTTGCACGACTTAGAAGGGAACTATAGAGGCCTAAAGCCTAAAGCTCAAAGCCTAAAACTTTTTATAATTTACGCCGGAAATAAAACACCGTCATCCGCCTCGCCTGCCGCATCCCGTCTGGCGGTAGCTAGGCGGGTAAACTGCCAACCAATGAACATACCTGCACATCAATATTCAACAGACTCTACTAAAATAGAATCTCATCCATCAGGAAGCATTCGTTTTCTTGCGCATTTTTTTTCCATCCTGTTTCATCCACTACTGATCAGTTCATATGTGTTCGCATTCCTGATCTATGTGCATCCGTCAGCTTTTGAGGGAGTGGATCCGCATTTTAAGAACCTGCGGATGTTTAGCATTATATTATTTACTGTATTCTTTCCATGCATTAGTTTGTTTCTCGCCTGGCGTCTCAGACTAATTAAGAACCTTTCTCTGGAAAATCGCCAGGACAGACTGGTAGGCTTCATCGTAACGATGTTTTTTTATTTCTGGGCCAGTTATGTATTCAGAAACCTGCCGGACACGCCACCTGTCGCAGCACATTTTGTACTTGGCACATTTCTCGCCGTGTGCGGCGCCTGGATGTGCACGATTTTTTATAAAGTCAGTCTGCATGCCGTAGCCATGGGCGGGCTCATCGCTTTTTCGATTCTTTTTAGTCGTCAGGATGTTTATACATCCGGACTCTATTTGTCAATTCCTATTCTCACTGGCGGAGTCGTTTGTTCATCCCGTCTTATCCTTGGCGCTCATAACCGATTTGAAATGATCAGCGGATTCTTAGTGGGAATACTGGCGCAATCCTTAGCCTGGTTATTCTAAAAAGAAAAGCCCAATCATAGGGTACGAACCTAAATTGGACTTTTTCACCTTCAAACCATCGGAGTTTACGTCCGGTTAACCATTCAGTATTTTTGAACCAGTCAGGTATTTTTTTGTGGGGTGATAAATAAAGAAGCAGGAACCTCCCTTCATGTCCTCAATCACTTCCTTCACATCTTCGTTAGGGACGGCCGGACAACCAAAGCTCCTTCCATTAAATTTATTCGATTGTAATAAATTGTTCCCCGACATATTTGGAACCATGTATAACAATATTCCTCCTGTCGGCTTTGTCATTAAACCCTTTTTCAAGTCCGTGAATCTTCAATGCCAGACCATGTTTCCCCGTATAAGTCAATTCGGTAACATAAAAACCCAGGCTGCTTTTATGAGAAAACCACTTATTTGAAAATGTATTCGCATACTCACCCCCGGAACGGCGTCCATGAGCTACATAAGTATTAATCGAGTATTTTCCTGCATTCCAAATCCACCACATACAGCCGGCGATTTCTGGACGACTGACTGAAATCACAAATTGTAATGATATTACTTTTAGTGATTTTGTGTTCGTCCAGGAGACGCAGGTATCCTTTGTATGCATATTCAAACACTTCGCGGTGAAGTCCTGATTCCTCCAGGTTCATCTCGCAATACAAATTACTCACTTCAGTTTCAAATTCAATAGAATTGCGGGAGAGTGTACGCGGAGCCGGATGTTTTTTGATTGGATTCGCCATCAGCCCATTACCGGAATGTAAAATGGGTGAGAATGACAATAACAAGGCTACGGAAAACACACGATATTTGTTTCGCATGGTTGGGTTTTTCAAGGGTATTTCAAAAACGGATCAAATACTAAAATATTATTTGATTCTCATTTATACAATGATTTAATGGATGTTTTTTATTGTATATGAAACAAATAAAATAAATGGCATGATTTCGTAAAAGTCCACGAAAAATCACGTTTCTGGCCCGATTTTTTACCATAGAATATTTTAGCAAGCTGGTAATTTCACGGAATCACTGGTAAATTGAACATTCAAATGAAGGATCTTTCAATTTATTTGCAATAATCCGGGAAATCTATTCATACTAATTATTCAGAACATGAAAACTTTAATACTGGTGAGACACGCGAAGAGTTCGCATTCATTCAGTTTGCCTTCAGATTTTGACCGTCCTTTAAATGAACGGGGATTTCGGGAAGCATCTGAAATGGGTAAAAAACTTTTTAAAAAAAAGATACTGATTGATCTGTTTGTATCCAGTCCCGCGGTACGGGCAAAAACTACGGCTGAATTGTTTGTAGCTGAGTATAACCGTAAGTTAAAAGAAATCGTTTTCATTCCCTCTTTGTATCATGCTGCGCCTGAAAATTTCTTAACATTAATCCATGGACTAAGTGATGAGCATGACCATGTTGCTCTATTCTCCCACAATCCGGGCATTACAGATTTTGCCTCTTCCCTCACCCTTACCCATATCAGCCAAATGCCGACCTGTAGTGTATTTGCAGTGACTTCTCCGATTGAATCCTGGAAAGATTTTACGATCACAAAAAATTCCTGTTTGTTCTTTTACAAACCCGAGTAGAGGCGCTGATTAGTTTATCTTTTATCTTTTCTCAGAGAATTCCTGTATCGTATTCTGCAACGAAGATTTTGGCAATTTCAGGTGTTACCAGTTCTGCTTTTTTAAATTCACTTAAAACATTTTCGATATTGAATTTTTTTTGTGGAACGCTGAACATCCATTTATTTTCGTGCATATAGCGACCGAGATATTCCTGCTCCGGTTGTCCGGGAGTTGGAACAAGAATGGCATTTCTTTTTAAATTTACCAGATCCATGATCGTGCTGTAGCCGCTTCTCGCAACGATAAATTCTGACCTGTTCAATAGTTCATTCAATTCCTCAGCAGGAAGATGATTGTAAATTTTCAAACCATCCCGAATAAAAGGAACGGAGAATGCAGGGAACCTGGTAAACCTCTTACCAAAACTGCCTGGCATTCTAATCCAACAAGCTGACCTAAGAATATATTTTCAAATTCTGTTCGCTGAGGTTCTGGTCCGGAAATAAGAATGAGTAAGCAATTATGAATGGCCGCATTTTCTTCCTTTATTAATCTCGATTGAATGCCAATATACTTTACCGGAACAGGCGGCAGGTGTGCAGGATGCGAAAGTTTTCCTGCTAAAGAAGGATTTCCAGGGAAGTCAGGTACCCAGCATTCAGAAAATTTCCTGATGAAGCTGTAATTCCATTTAAGGATCTTTTTATCAATCCAGCGGCTAACAGTCCGCAAGCGGGACCAACCGCCAACACTTTCGTAATATCCCCAATCCGGATTCGATGCTTAATTGATGCGTGATAAATACACAATACAATGCCTTATGAAAAAGACCATAACGGTTATCAGAAATTACGGCATTAATTTCACGATTTTCAAGGATCCCTTCCAGCCATTTATTTTCCTTTTTTATTTTTTTCAGGATAGCCGGAATCCTCATGACAAGGTTCCATTTCAGCAGAAAGCCCCTTTTATAGCGAATTTCATATCCCGGTATTTCAATGAACTCAAGAAGGGGAAATTCTTCTTTGAGGAGATTTTTCTGTGACCCGCTGGCTGCGACAATTACCCTTGCTCCCTGATGAATTAGCTCTTTAATAATTGGGATACAACGCGTTGCATGTCCAAGGCCCCAATCCAGGGGTGCAATGAGCACAGAAACAGGCTCTTTTTGAATCATGTTAATTTTCTAAAACTGGGACAAAAACCTGCAATTAACCGTAAATTTTTATAAATTAGTAGCAAAGAAATCTATGAAAAATCCGCTTACCCTATTGATCTTTTTATTAATTATGATTACAATTGTAAGCGCGAGTTGTAGTTCCAGCAATCACATTGGAGGCAGTAGCAAAAAATGTGGTTGCGGCGTCAATAAGGGTATGGTCGGATACTAAAATCTAATTGCAATGAAAACACCGGACAGAGATCTACTTGTTCTAATGAAAGACGAATTTGTCACTGAGCAGTTCATGGCCTGTGAACTCGAAAAATTAAACGATCTTCTTTTCCAGTACGAAACGCTTGAAACTTTTTGCGATGCGCATGAAGTTTTTGATCTCAACAGTTACAAAATTTTAAGGGGAACACGTCACATTCAGCGTGTAGTAAGACAGCAGGAACTGAAACCTTTCCAGTTCTTGTGTAATAAAAATTAAATCCCATCTTAGCTATTTAACATCAATGGCATGACCAGCATAAGCAGGTCTTCTGCTTTTTCCTGTTCCACCGGTTTTATTATTCCGGCTTTTGTCGGAGTGGACAATTCAATACGGATTTCATCTGAAGTAGTTGCATTCAGCATTTCTATAAGGAACCGCGCATTAAAGGCAATGGACATATCCTCTCCGGAATACTGACACTTCATTCTTTCATTTCCTTCAAAAGAAAAATCAATATCCTGCGCCGCCAGTTGCAGTTCACTGCCATGTATACTCAGTACGATCTGGTTAGTACTTTTATTACTAAAAACACTTACCCGGCGAAGTGCACTCTGAAAGTCACTGCGGTTAACCGTCAGTTTATAAGGATTGTCTGATGGTATCACCACTTTATAATCAGGGAAACGTGCATCGATCAGACGACAACTCATTTGCAATCCGCCAAAATTCGCAAATAAATGATTGCTGTTGTAAGTGAGTTTGACCTGTTCATCTGAAGTTCGGCAATGCCGACTTCAATAAGATTAAGCGGCTTTTTTGGAACAATCAGAGATTCCGTCTTACTGCTTGAAATATCTGACCTTTTATAACGTGATCAGCGATGGGCATCGGTAGCCACAAACTGAATGGATGAGGGGCTCATTTCCACCAACACACCTGTCATAGCCGGACGAAGGTCATCATTGCTTACAGCGAACAGTGATTTATTGATAGCAGTGGCAAGAACTGAAGACGGAATTTCAAATGAAGTTGTTTCATCTGCAGAAGGATCCTTTGGAAAATTATCCGGGTTTTCCCCCATCACTTTGTATTTACCGTTATCACTGGTAATTTCAACAGAAAACTGTTTGTCGATTGTAAAAGCCAGGGGCTGATCTGCAATATTTTTAAGTGAATCCAGCAGAATTTTTGCCGGGATACAGACTTTCCCGATTTCTCGCGCCTCAACTTCCATATGCACTTTCATCACAGTTTCCAGGTCAGTTGCAACGATGGTGAGCTTGTTTTTTTCCACATCAAATAAAAAATCTTCCAGTATGGGCAGAACGGTATTTGCACTTATTACACCGCTGATCTGCTGCAATTGTTTGAGTAAAGCCGAGGACGAAACAATAAACTTCATGAATCGGGTCTTTGGGACGAAACTACTGATTTTTTTCGTAGAGCCGCGAAGCGAATATAGAAGGGTGAATATCCTTAGAATAACTTGTGTATTTTTTTATATTTGGTACCATGACAGCCTCCGGTCCATCATATTCTCCAGGGTAGAATTTCACCCGAAAAAGCTCTGAATAAATTAAAACATTTTTGCGGATACCAGGAACGCAGTCATTCGGATGTCAAACAAAAACTCTATTCCCTCGGATTACCTAAAAAAGAGGTGGAAGAGCTGATTGCCCGTTTGATAGAAGAAGAATATCTCAATGAGGAAAGATTCGCCCGGCAGTTTGCCTCAGGAAAATCACGTATCAAGGGCTGGGGTACACAAAAGATTCGATATGAACTCCGGCAACGGGGGATTTCTGAATTTTGCATTAACAGAGCCCTGAATGCATTGGATGAAGTCCGAATATGAGTCCGGTTTTCAACGAGTAGCGGCAAAAAAATGGGCATCTCTCCAGTCTGAAAAGAATATTTTTGTCAGGAAAAGTAAATGGCAGCAATTCCTTTTGCAAAAAGGGTTTCGAACCTGCCCTCATCAAAACATGGTCTTTTCCGGAAGAGAATAGAACCGGATCGGCGTCAGATTAACCATTTTATATGTCAAAGCTCCGGATTTCAATAATACAAACCTTCCCTTCACTGGGAGGATAAGAAAGCAAATCTGGATATGCTGCAAAAAAAAATTGCAGGGCTTCCTGAAAAGACGCAACTCATTGTACTACCCGAAATGTTTAGCACTGGTTTTAGCATGAATAAGGAATCCCTGGCGGAAAACTATGGAAGGCCAGACTGTAGATTGGATGCGGAACACTGCTGCTGAAAAAGGGGCAATTATTACCGGGAGTATCATGGCGAAAGAGGACACGGATGGAAATACTACCTATTACAACAGACTGATCTGGATGCTGCCGAATGGCGAATCGGGATTTTATGATAAGCGGCATTTATTTGCATATGGAAAAGAAGACCAGCATTTTAGCTCGGGGAAAAAACGCTTTATCGCTTCTGTTAATGGATGGAAAGTCAACCTGATAATTTGCTATGACCTCCGTTTTCCTGTTTGGTCGCGTCAGTCCAAATCGCGGATTTCCTGCTCAGAACCTGAATATGACCTCCTGGTCGTAGTAGCGAACTGGCCCTCTGTAAGAAGTCATGCCTGGAAAACCCTGCTTCAGGCAAGGGCTATAGAAAACCAATGCTATGTGATCGGTGTAAACCGCACAGGGTGTGATGGAAAAGGCCTGCAGTATACGGGGGAGTCTATGATTGTTGGGCCACTGGGTGAGCCGCTAAAAATACTGAAAGAAGAAGAAGATATATTTTCGCATACGCTGGATCGTGATAATCTGGAAGAAGTCAGATCAAAATATCCTTTTTGGCGTGACGCAGACGAGTTTTTTATTCAACCATAAATTATGAGGAAGGCTTTCCAGGCTGACGAGCTATTTACGGGAAATGAGACATTGGGAAACCATATTCTTATAACTGAGAATAATATCATAACCAGTATCCTGCCCAGGGAATTATTTACATCAGAAGATGAAATTCAGGCTTTCCCGGGGTGCATGATGGCACCTGCCTTTATCGACCTTCAATTATATGGTGGTAATGGAAAATTATTTTCCAATTCCCTGGATGTGGAATCACTGGAAGCCACTTACGCATATTGTGTTTCAGGAGGCTGTTCACATTTCTTAATTACGATGGCAACCAATTCAATAGAAAATTTTTTAAAGGGAATAGACTCTGTGGGCTCATATATAACTTCAGGAAAGAAAGGACTGCTGGGACTTCATCTGGAAGGCCCATGGATCAATAAAGTGAAAAAAGGAGCACACATTGAATCATTTATCAAAAGACCCACCCTGGATGAAGTGCATCTTTTACTGGAAAGGGGAAAAGGTATTATCAAAATGATTACGCTGGCACCCGAACAGTGCGATGATGATGTCATTGCCTTATTAATAGACAATGGCATACTTGTCTCGGCCGGACATAGCAATGCGTCGTATTCCCAGGCTCGTCACGCATTCGAAATGGGAGTCCCAGCTGCCACACATCTTTTCAATGCTATGTCTCCTTTACAGGGAAGGGAGCCAGGAATGGTAGGTGCCATTTATGATGACCCCAATGTTATGGCTAGTATTATCTGTGACGGGGTACACGTTGATTTTACCTCAGTACGAATTAGCAAAAAAATAATGGGAGAGCGGTTATTTTTTATTACTGATGCAGTTACCTCCATAGAAGAGGGTTATTATCACCACATATTTCAAGGCAATCGCTACACTTTACCGGACGGCACTTTGTCAGGATCCTGCATGACGATGATATCCACTTTTAAAAATGCAGTTCTGAATGCAGGCATACCAGTGGAGGAGTCTTTGAAAATGTGTTCTGCTTATCCCGCTGGTTTGTTGAAAGATCCGTTCCTGGGAAAAATACAGGTCGGGCAATATGCCGATTTTAATATTATCAACAAAAAAACTCTTGAGCTGGTTGCTTCAGTTTTTCATTGAAAGCAACCTTTGGATTAAATAATTTTCACGTTCCGCCTGTCCAGCCAGACTGTTCATAAATAACGTCGTTTTTATAAACTATCATACTCTGTGGAAAATTATCTGAATGCAAAGCCCTGCGGAGATCTCCATATATATCTGCATATACTTCAAAAGTCCATCCGTTCATATTATAGGTAGGCCTCATTCTGTTAGCAGCCTTCCCTTCGTCAACTGAAACGGCCAGGAATCGAAAAGGCTTTAACTTTTGCCATCTCTCCAGGTTCGAATTTATTGAATTCAACTCAGTAATACTTTCTTCAGAGGATGCTGACCAGAAGCAAATCAAAAAAAGTGAATCTTTTTTTGCGAATACAGAGAAAGTTGCAATCTTTCCTTGTAGTGATTTTAGTCTTGCCTGTTGGAGTGAGTCCTGACTTTTGGCAGCCAGTGAAAAAAATATCAGGCAGGAAATCAACAAATGTTTTCATCCCAAATTCATTTGTTTTCAGGATCATGTTTAGTCAAAGCATCCTGCTGTTCGATAAGCTCTCTTAACTTTCATAGCTTTAAAATCAACGCCATCGCGAATGGCTTCTGCGGAAGGAATAGCCCACACATCCGGCATAATTCCTCTTCCATTTTTGATGCGATCTTTATTGATTACCATTCTGAAACGTGGCAGGCGGAAGCGCAGACCGGTATTCGGCAACGTGACATCCGGAATAATCCAGGCAGTGTTCCCATAAAAGCCCCCGCCTGTTTCCTCTCCAACAAGGGTTACATTTCTTCTGTCCTTTCAGATCACCGGCAAACAGTGTTGTGGCTGAAAATGAATTCCCACCGATCAGTATGAATACCTGCCCGTCGTAATGATATTTTTTCTTAGGTGAATTATAATGTTTCTCAAAATACCTGAAATGGTATTTGCCATCGCTTTCTTTTTTGGTTACTAAAGAGATCAGCATGCTGTATAAGAAACTTTTCTCCATATATTTTTTGTATTCCGAAGGAGGCTTAACAGTATATAAAGAGTCTGCCAATTTAAATTTATGATCAATAATATATTTGGTAAGCAAAGTAGACAATCCGGCATCCCCTCCGCCGTTGGACCGAACATCAATAATGAGATTCTTTATTTGCTCCTTATGGATGACTTTAAATGAACTTTTGAAAAACTTCCTCAGGTGGTTCGACCGGTCGAATGTGGCGACTGTCATAAACCCGGTTTTCATAACCGTATCCAGCTGGAGATTTGCAGATGAATAAAAAAAGAAAGGAGTTTCCTTTTTTTTCTTTGAGCCTTTTCCCTTGGCTGGCGGACCATGGTTCAGAGAACTTTTGTTCATGGTATCAGCCTTAAAATCATAAGGCTGAACCCACGCCTGGCTTTCATTGCCCGTACTGTCTATATATTTAATATTGAAAGAATCTGTAAGTCCGAGCACATTCTTATACAGGTTAGCGAACGAGAATCCGGTACTGAGGCTCTGGTATTTTCCATTCATACTATAACCATCCGTCGTGATATAATTGAAAAGAGTATCTATCAGTGCATGTGCGTCATAACCGTTGATAGATTTAACGACAGTGCCTCTTTGTAATATCGGGTCATTTCTTCTCAGGTTCGCTGTGATCACCATAGTATCTGACCAGAATTTCATAGCGAATGGAAACGCTTTGGAAGAAGCCGTATCCACATATTTGCTAAATGATTTCGAGCTTTTCATCGTGGTATGGCCACAGTCAAGTTTTGAAATTACATAGGCCAGTTTGTCACGGAACTGAATCTCTGTCATAGAATCTTTCAGAGACTTACCTATTTTTTCAAAATAATAGTCCATACTGTCTTTCGTAGTATACCAGTATATGCTGGGATGGGTCGTTTCAAGAATACGCCGAAACAGTGTATAGTCCGCCTGGATAACTGCAGGCGAATATTTTTTTTGTGGATTATAAGTATTGTTAGACGACGTACATGAAACACCCAGACTAATAATTGCACAAATCCACACATTAGTTTTCACTTCCCGGATCATTCTCAAAATGCTTATTTAGTAAATGCATTCCAGCCCTGGGCTGTAATGTCAAATTTATTTCCTCCTTTAGTAAAAATCTTTTTACCATCTTCAGGATCTGGTCATATATCCAATAACGCTAATGTTTTCGTTTAATACCAGTTTTTCAAAATCTTCCTGCTTCACTGTAAAAAGAAGTTCATAGTCTTCCCCCCCGCTTAGTGCACAGGCAGTCGGATCCATTTCGAATTTATATGCCGCATTGCGAGTCGCATCAGCGATCGGAATTTTTTCTTCGTATATGACGCAACCCAGCTCACTTTGTTTACAAATGTGCAGGATTTCAGAACTCAGCCCGTCGCTGATATCCATCATCGCAGTAGGTATGATCTTTTGTTCTTCAAAAAACTCAATCGTCTTTTTAGAAGCTTCGGGTTTGAGCATGCGGCCAATCACATATTTTTCTCCTTCAAGATCAGGACGCACATTCGGGTTTTCAAGAAATATCTTTTTTTCCCTTTCAAGAAAGACCAGGCCCAGGTAAGCAGCTCCAAGATCACCACTACAGCATATGAGATCTCCTTTTTTTGCGGTAGAGCGTTGTACAAATTTATAGGGAGCTACTTCACCTATAGCGGTAATCGAGATTATAAATCCTTTTTGAGAAGAAGAAGTATCTCCACCTACGAGGTCGACTTCATATTTATCGCAGGCAGCGTATACCCCTTCATAAAATTCGTCCAGCGCCTCAAGGCTAAACCGATTACTGAAGCCAAGTGAAACAAGAATCTGTGTAGGCGTCGCGTTCATTGCGTATATGTCACTCAGATTGGCAACGACCGCTTTATACCCAAGATGCATAAGCGGTGTATAAATAAGGTCAAAATGAATATTTTCAATCAGCAGGTCCGTAGAAAAAACCGTTTGTTTTCCAAAATGATCAATAACTGCCGCGTCGTCGCCCACCCCAAGAACGGTAGATGCATTTTTAATTTCAATATTTCTGGTGAGATGATCTATCAGTCCGAATTCACCTAACGAAGAGATTTCTGTACGGGGTTCCATTACATTTCATTTATTCATTGATGAGGTTTATTTCGGCAAGCTGTTTGATATCCATTTTAGCAATTCCGCATGAATCTTTCCATTGGTAGCCACAATTTGCGGCTGGTAAGGAGAATAAGCTGCTCCGCTAAAATCCGTAACCTTTCCACCAGCTTCCTTTACAATAAGAAAGCCGGCCGCACTGTCCCAGGCATTTAGTTTGTGCTCATAAAAGCCATCAAACCTTCCGGCAGCTACCCAGCATAGATCCATAGCGGCTGATCCGAGTCGTCTCACAGGAACTCCCTTCCTGATTAACCTGGAAAAAACTTCCAGCGGACCGTTGGGCTCCTCCAGGTAGGTATAAGGAAATCCTGTTACCAGACAGGCCTTCTCAACACTGGTTTCGTCAGAAACATGGATCACCTGATTATTTAAAGTAGCTCCGTACCCCTTTTGTGCGAAATAAAACTCATCAAAAAAAGGATTAAAAACTGCTCCCATTAACATCTCCCCCTCTTCTTCCAGACCAATGGATACACAACAAATCGGAAGACCATGTGCAAAATTAACTGTACCATCCAGGGGATCAATGATCCATTTATATGTGGAATCCGTCGGCATATCGCCGGATTCTTCACTTAGGATATAATGATCGGGATAATCTCCCCTTATAATTTCCATGATCGCTTTTTCTGCCGCATGATCTGCTTCAGTAACGAGATTATTTACACCTTCCTTGTTCGAAACCTGAAAATTACTTCCATAAAACTGTTTGAGGATAGCTCCCGCTCGTTCTGCTGCTTTGATTAATGTGGTTTTTAACATTTTGCAAATATAACAAAGCATCGGCAGCCCTTTTAATGACCCCGACTTACATTTTGCCGGATACCTGAAAAAATCGTACTTCGTGTCAATGAAGTCTGGATGATTCTCTCTGTTGTTATCGTAAGTTACAATGTTAAATTTTTTCTGGAACAGTGTCTTTCCTCATTAAAAAAGGCAATTGAGGGGAGCTCAATAGCCAATGGCCGGACTGAAGTTTATATTGTTGATAATGCCTCTTCGGATGGAAGCCCTGATTTTTTAATTCCTCTTTTTCCGGGCTTTCATTTTATCCTCAATAAACAAAACACGGGTTTTGCAAAAGCGAATAACCAGGCAGTCTCCCGATGTTCCGGTGATTTTATTTTGTTTTTAAATCCGGATACCATTATGGCTGAGGATAGCCTGGAAATATGTCTGTCTTTTTTTAAGTCCGTACAGGACGCAGGGGCGCTGGGACTTCATATGATCGATGGAACAGGAAAATATTTACGAGAATCCAAAAGAGGATTCCCTACACCCGGTGCCTCTTTTTTTAAGATGATCGGATTGACGCGGTTGTTTCCCGATTCAAAAATTTTCTCCGCATATTATATGGGTCATTTAGACGAAAGGGCCTCACATGCAGTCGATGTTTTATCCGGAGCGTTTATGATGATCAAAAAAACTGTGCTGGATATCACTGGCGGATTTGATGAACAGTTTTTTATGTATGCAGAAGATATTGACCTCAGCTTTCGGATCAGACAGGCAGGATTCCAGAATTATTTTTTATCAAATACGACTATCATTCATTTCAAAGGAGAAAGCACAAAAAAGGACTTTAACCATATAAAAATATTTTATGAAGCAATGGATCTGTTTATGAATAAACATTTTAAGAAAAACATGTCATCCGCACAAATGCTCTTATTACACCTGGGGGTCAGAATGCACAGAACCCTATCCCATCTCCGGTCCCTTATTAAAAAATCAACAGGAAAATCAAAACACCTGGGCAAGGTCTTTATTAATGGAGACCTGAAAGAAAAAGAATTTTGGAATCGCAGACTGGCAGAATTAAACATACAGACATCGGATTGTGAGACAGATGCTCAGCAAATTATCTATTGTGAAAGCGCTCACCGATCCTGGAAATCAATTATGACAGAAATATCAAATAATAAAAAACGATACAGTTATAAATTTTATGGCTCAGGTACGCATGCTGCCGTAGGCAGTTATTCGAATCAAAGCAGGGGTGAGGTTTTTGAAATATAGAGCGACCGGGGCGAATTATATTCCGAATTTCAGAACTTTGGGAGATCAATGAAAGCAATGCCGAATTTAAAGGATATTAAAAATCTGCTGCAGAATAACCGCATTACGGATTTTGTAAAGTTAAATAAGCTCTCATCCAGGGACATTATTGAGTTTGCAAACCGGTATACGAAATGGGCCGGTAAATTGTTCCAGCATATCGACATCATTCATGCGGCTCGTGTTTTTAAATTTCTGAGAAGAAAAAAACAGGAGATAATTATTAAATCTCTGCCTGATGAGAAGGCCGCAGAGCTGCTTAACGCATTGCAACCCGACGACAGAACAGCCTTTCTGGGGCTGCTTCCCGGTAATGCAGTAAAAGAGCTTTTAAAAATTCTTGCTCCTGAAACACGTGCAGAAACTCTTAAACTCCTGGGTTACCCTGAAGGTTCCGTAGGACGCCTGATGACACCCGATTATCTGGCCATAAAATCGGCGGATACTGTGCAACAGGTTCTGGATATTATTCGTCAACAGGGACGTGCAGCCGAAACGCTGAATTTTCTTTTTGTAGTAGATGATAATGGTGTGCTTATAGATGATATCAATATCAAAGAATTCTTAATAGTCGATCCATCCACTCCTGTCGAAAAACTGATGGATCGTCAGTATATCGCTCTTTCTGTTAACGATGCACAAACCGAAACGATCCGGATATTTAAAAACAACAGCCGGTTCGCCCTCCCGGTGATAAATGAATCCGGAGTATTACTTGGAATTGTTACATCGGATGATGTATTAAGACTTGCAGAAAAAGAAAATACTGCCGAGATACAAAAAATCGGTGGATCCGAGGCTCTGGAAGAGCCTTATACTACCATCTCCTTTGGTCATCTGGTAAAAAAACGAGCTGGCTGGCTCGTAATCCTTTTTCTGGGAGAAATGTTAACTGCAACCGCGATGGGATTTTTCGAAGGAGAAATCAGCAAAGCCGTAGTACTCGCCCTTTTCATTCCATTGATTATTTCCAGTGGTGGAAATTCTGGTTCGCAGGCTTCTTCGATTATCATTCGTGCTATGGCCCTGGGTGAGATTAAATTCAACAGCTGGTGGTATGTAATGCGAAAGGAAGTTTTTTCCGGCATAGTGCTGGGCACAATCCTGGGGCTTGTGGGGTTTATGCGTATATTCCTATGGCAACACTTTCACTTTTACAATTATGGAGAACACTGGTTCCTGGTCGCGCTGACTGTGGGATTTTCACTGCTGGGTGTTGTTTTGTGGGGTACATTTTCGGGCTCCATGTTGCCTATCATTCTCAAAAAGCTTGGAGCCGATCCCGCTGCATCGTCTGCGCCTTTTGTAGCCACATTGGTAGATGTAACAGGATTAGTTATTTATTTTTCTGTTGCTACGCTGATTTTGAAAAACACTCTTCTTTAGTCCTTTGGACTAAAGAAAGTGTGAGAGTGTGAGAGTGTGGGAATAAAAAGCTTTAGGCCTTGGGCTTTGTGCTTTCGGCTTTGAAAACCGGAACTGTACTGCAAGGCTCGCCATACATAATCGATTTGGCTAAAGGCCGCAGCATCTTTGTTATTTCCAGGTAAGCGAACTCTCCCATAGGTTTCTCACCGCATCCTTTCACAACAATCCGTTTGTCTCTATAGTCTTCGGGATTGATTGCATGGATACGATTCGTAATTACCTGACGCAATACAGCTGCTTCATCTCCCATGATCACCTCCTTTGCATACGGCTGCAAATAACTGGTGACGAGCATATAGGCCCATACCGGAATCACCACATCTGCAGAGCAATACACCCCGACGATTTCATCTTTATAAATAGTCCAGTCGGTTGCAGTTAATGCTGTTCTGAAATCCTTTTCTTTTAAAATCAGTTCCATAAAAAGAAACGGTTTCAAATCAAACAGGCTGATTCTTTCTTTTGGAAAGAATTGTTCCAGATCCAGCGTTAACAATGCGCTCTGGCTTATTTTATTTATTATTTCTTCGGACATAATATTAATTGCAAAGATAAGAATTATGCAGGGGTACTTGGTGTATGGTCTAGATACCAGGTACCATAAACCAAAAAAGCGGGTTCCCCCGCTTTCATATTTATTTTTAAATACATTTTTACAGAAACTTTCCGCGGTCATCCTCAATTTTAGCTTTTTTCTTTAGCGCATCCGTACCGGCACGCTGAATAAGGGATTCCTGAGATTGCAACATAGAATGTCTCGCCTGTTCTATATCTACATTATAATTTGCTTTGGCACTTATATTATCAACCTTCAACACAAAAACTCCTTCGTTCCCGCCTACCGGTGACGAAACCGCCTTTCCCGTCAATTGTTTATCAAATGAATATCCGACAACTTTTGGCTCCGGACCTACATTTGGAATGTAAGGAGACGAAAACTGGAGACTGTCCACATGACTAACCGGTCTGTGCAGTTATCGAAGCAACTGATTCCAAACTAGCAGACGTGCCGATTTTCGTTGATATGATCTCAGCCTTTTTCTGATTTCTCAAAATCGGCTCAATCATTGGCCGCGCTTTTGACAGACTTATGGTGCCTTTTTGATTTATTTCAGTAACTATCGCAACAACATATTTGTCTCCAATAGGGAAAGATTCGGATACTTCTCCCAGTTTCGCACCATAAATCCAGCGAATCAGAGACCGGCTTGAACCGAGGGCCTGAATATTAAAATCTGCGGGCTTAATATCCTGAGCATTGAAGGTTCGAAGGTTTTCTTTTTTTACTGCTGCATCATAAGAATCCTTATCCCGGTTTTCGCCTGCAAACTGGCTGGCAAGTCCGGAAGCATTTTGATCTGTTTCCTGGCTTGGTTCAATCCGGCGGGAGAAATAGGCAACTTTATAAGCTGGCTCGAAATTCTTTTGATCCAGGATTTCTATCAGGTGATATCCAAACTGCGTCTTCACAATTTTCATCTCTCCCTTTTTCCCGCTAAAACTGTAATCATTAAATTCTTTCACCATCTGGCCCTGGCCAAAATAACCCAGGTCACCGCCCTTAATACGACTTGACTCATCATCGGAATTATGAAAAGCTACGCTGTCAAAAGGCTGTCCTTTATCAATCAGTGATTTTAAACTGTCAATTTTAAATTTAGCGGTGCTGTCATCCATTTTCGGCTGATTCGTTTTGGGATCAACAAGACCAACCAGGATATGACGAGCGTGAACAGAATCGGGAAGTGTTTTGATATCCATGATTCTGGCCAGGACAAAATTATTTCCATCTAGATAGGGCCCGATTACTGCACCTTTTACAGAAGCTATGATGGAATCTTTCCGGGGACCCGTTAGTTTGGATTTTGGCAACATAAGAGTCAGTAAAATTTGTTTCTGTTCCGTTTCTTGCCAGAAATGACTCAACGTCCGTAGTTGAAGTAAACTCCGGCTTCAAAGTTTGAACCTGTTGGAATATAGAAGCACTGTCGCCGGATGTCGGAGCAGCACTGAAACTTACATAACTAATGGCGCGCGACTCTTCCTGTTGCAAACTGGGCTTTGTGATTGTCCAGGTAGGCCTGAACTTCGGCTTCTGATATTTTTATTGAACTGTCAGGAATCGTCTGGTAAGGAATTTTTACATAATTAATCGATGCAATCTGGCTATTGTCCGCATTGGTTTTTTCAATCATCCATTTTGGAACATATGTGCTGAGGCCGACAAGGGAAATGTATTTTTCTCTTTGCCTGGCTTTAATGAATTGTGGAACCGCCTGTTCAAAGAAATTCTGTGCTATCGCATAGTTTTGATCGGTTTTGCGGTTTGACCTGTAGATAGTCCTGAGTTGATTGATCTTGGCTGCAGCCTGCTGGGAATCAAATATCCCAGTATTCGGATCAGTAAAAGCCCTTTTTATTTCCGGCAGGGCATTCGGCCCGACCAGCATATCATTCAGTTCCTTATCACTTACCTCAATTCCCAGCTTTTGGTATTCTGTTGCAAGTACGGCGTTATCCTCAAATTCCTTCCAGACTTCTTCCCGGATATTCTGGGTCAGCATATCGTTCACCGGATAGCCCTGACTCTTATACCGATCCTCGTTTTCAGAAACCTGTTTCTGGAAATCCGCAAAATCCAGCTTATCTCCATTAACAGACACCTATAGTACCTGAAGTCGATCCCGCCATACGCCGGTTGCCGACTGAAGCGTCCATAAGTAGAAATCCAATCAGGCTCACTGCAATAAGGCCGAATACGAGCCAAGCTGCCTTATCTCTTATTTTCTGAATGATAGACATATATATATAGTCCGTTTTTTAAAAGGATTGCAAAAATAGCTGAAAAATGGTTATGAACAAATTGTGGAAAACACGCAAACGCGCACCTGTACTCATTGAAATGGCATTTCTTTACACCTTTAAAAGATATGGTTAAATAGCTTTATAAAAACCGTGAAACAACCGGATATCAGTGGAACGTTGCTGCACAACCCTTTGGGTATAACTGGTTTTCCTGGTGGAAAAACACCCTGATTCATCCGGGTTTTATGTGAAAGGATTGAGTAGAGAATGATATTTATCGATTCTGTTAAATTTTGTCGTGAACAAATGGTCATTTGTTCGGTTTTTAATTTGAAACCTGTTATTAAGTATTTGTCCAGATTCTTTTTTCTTTGATGTAATGTGAATAGTGCGGCAATTCAACAGCAGGTTGAGTCGCGGTCTGTGGAGAGTATGTTTATATCTGTGTACAATAAAAAATATTTGAAAAAGAGTCGTTTTTATGGGCGCTTTTCCACATAACCCGCCTTATAATAATAATAGATCTATTTAAATATATAATGTATTATTATATACTATGACAGTTATCAACATTGAGGAGGCAAGATTGCGTGTAAATCAAAAAGGGTTTTTGGATGTTCCCGTAGATCCGTCATTGGATCTCTTTGATGCCATCGAAAAACTTGAAGAAGAAGAAAAATGCTGTTTTGCTTGCCCATTATTACCAGGATGCCGATATACAGGACGCAGCTGATTTTATCGGTGACAGCCTGGGTCTTGCTCAGGAAGCAGAACGCACGAAGGCCGGGATAATTGTATTTGCAGGCGTTCATTTTATGGCAGAAACTGCCAAAATATTAAATCCAAATAAAAAAGTATTATTGCCGGATTTAAATGCGGGATGTTCTCTGGCTGATTCTGCGCCAACAGAGTTGTTCAGGACTTTCAGGGAAAGCCATCCTGAACATCTGGTGATTTCTTATATAAATTGTACGGCGGAAATAAAAGCGCTGAGTGATATTATCTGTACTTCTTCTAATGCAGAAAAAATTATTGAAAGCCTGCCGGCAGAACAGAAAATAATTTTCGCTCCTGATAAAAACCTGGGTGCCTATCTGAAAAAGAAAACTGGTCGTGATATGTTGCTGTGGAATGGCGCCTGTATTGTGCATGAAATATTCAGTGTAAAAAAAATAACTGAATTAAGAACGCGTCATCCATCGGCAAAATTCATTGCACATCCTGAATGTGAAGAACCTATTTTGAGAATGGCTGATTTTATTGGTTCTACTACGGCACTTCTGAATTACACGAAAAGCAGCTCTGCAAAGGAATTCATTGTGGGAACAGAATCCGGTATACTTCACCAGATGAAAATTTCTTCACCGGATAAAATATTTATTCCGGCACCTCCTGAAACAAATTGTGCCTGTAATGATTGTCCCTATATGAAATTAAATACTCTTGAAAAGCTTTACCTGTGCATGGAATATGAAACGCCTGAAATAAATATGTCCGTGGAATTATTGGAGAAAAGCAGAAAGCCTATTGAAAGGATGCTTGAAATAAGCAGGCAGTTTGGATTATGATCACCTGCCCATAAAAACCATCAGAATCTGAATATCCGTGGGATTCACGCCACTGATTCTGCTCGCCTGTCCGAGCGTGCGGGGTTTAATTTTTTTGAATTTTATAAGTGCTTCCATGGAAAGTGCCGAGAGCCTGTCATAGTCGAATGTTTCGGGTATGGAAAGCTGTTCAAGTTGTGCAATCCTGTTTACTAATTCCTTTTCTTTCCTGATATAAGCATCGTACTTAATCTGAATTTCTGCCTGCTCGAGGTCATAGGGACCGAATGACTGGAGTTTTTCATTGAGGGAAGGAATTCCATCCATTAAATCGGTTATAGCCAGGGAGGGCCTTAAAAGGAGGGTGGAAGCTTTTTGTTTCTGGAGAAGCGGAGATAATTTTTTTTTCGCTTAATAATTCTTCAGTTTCAGCGGGATCAACAGAAGAATTTTGCAGAATTTTCATTATCCGTTCAACCTCATTTATCTTGATATTTACGGCATCCAGACGGGCTTTCGATGCTAATCCAATCAAATAACTTCTTTCAGTAAGCCGTGTGTCAGCATTGTCCTGCCTTAATAAAGTACGGAATTCCGCACGCGAAGTGAACATTCTGTAAGGTTCTTCGGTCCCTTTGCTGATTAAATCATCTATTAGCACACCAATATATGCTTCACTACGATCGAGGATGACCGGCTCAAGAAAATTGATTTTTTGATGTGCATTTATACCTGCCATCAGCCCCTGGCATGCGGCTTCTTCATATCCTGTAGTCCCGTTTATCTGACCAGCCATAAAGAGATTGCTTAGCAATTTGGTTTCAAGACTATGGTTAAGCTGGGTCGGAGGAAAATAGTCGTATTCGATGGCATAGCCAGGGCGGAATGCCTTGAAATTTGCAAAGCCCGGTATTTTACGAAGAGCTTCGTATTGGACTTCTTCCGGTAAGGAAGTACTAAAACCATTTACATATATTTCCACTGTATTCCACCCTTCAGGTTCAATAAAAAGCTGATGTCTTTCCTTATCTGCAAAAGCGATTGAGTTTATCCTCTATACTGGGACAATACCGAGGACCTATCCCATCTATCCTTCCGGCGAACATAGGACTTCTGTCGAAGCCGGTTTTAAGAATATCATGAACTACAGGATTAGTATATGTTATCCAGCAGCTTTTTTGATTTTTCGGGAGGGGAATGTTTAAATAGGAGAAGCCTACGGGAACTTCATCACCTTTTTGTTCTTCCATCTTTGTATAGTCCAGACTCCTTCCGTCAATTCTGGGAGGAGTTCCTGTCTTTAGCCTGCTGGATTCAAATCCAAGTTGTGTGAGTTGCTCAGTTATTCCGGTTGCTGCTTTTTCAGCCATCCGGCCACCTCCGAATTGTTTTTCACCGATATGTATGATGCCATTTAGAAATGTACCATTTGTTAGAACCACAGATTTAGAATGGATATGATTTTCCATGCCCGTAATAACCCCGCGCACAGTACCCTTGTCAATAATTAATCCTTTGACCATATCCTGGTAAAAATCAACATTTGGGGTCTTTTCAAGCATTTCCCGCCAGGTAGAAGCAAAAAGCATACGATCGTTTTGTGCCCGCGGACTCCACATGGCAGGCCCTTTTGATTTGTTTAGCATACGGAACTGGATCATACTCTTGTCAGTCACAATGCCGGAATAACCCCCCATTGCGTCAATTTCGCGAACTATTTGCCCCTTCGCGACGCCTCCCATAGCCGGATTGCAACTCATTTGGGCGATTGTCTGAAGATTCATGGTGATAAGCAGCACCTTAGATCCCATATTCGCTGCGGCAGCTGCAGCCTCGCAGCCGGCATGACCAGCTCCAACAACTATTACATCATATGTTGAAAACATGCGGCAAAATTACTCTTTAAGAGCATACCGCTTTTTGTAAAATTATTATATCGGCTCTCAAAAGGACTTTATGCTATGTTCCACGTGAAACAAATGATCTTAGTTTGTACTATAGCCGCAGGACTTAAGTATTTTCTTATCCGTATCAAGTCTGTATAGTGGAAACAGATTTATAGAAGGATAAAACGAAGCTTAATTATCCTGATAATTGTTTCACGTGGAACAAATCAGCCATACGTGATTATTTTTAAGTCTGAGATCGCAGATCGTAAAGCCTTAGCCATTTATCTTCCATTAACCTCATTTTCTTAATGTCTGAGGGTGATTTATCCTTATAGCCACATAAATGGAGTATTCCATGGAAAATTACCCGGTGGATTTCCATTCTAAATGAGGAATTCAGATTTTTAGCGTTATCCCTGACTCTATCTATACTAATATAAATCTCTGCAATCAGCGGCTTTCGGGGAGAAGAAAGCCGAAAACTAAGTATATCTGTATAAAAATCATGCTTTAAAAACTGTTGGTTAAGTTTGAGCAGGTAATTATCATCGCAAAAAACGACATTTATTGATTCGATCTTTATTCTTTCTTTTTTTAGACCCGAGGTTATAAATGCCTTAAGTTTTCCTCTGGAGTCAAGGCTGAATTTTGAAAGAAAATGCAAATGAACGATGGGCTTTTTTTTAATCATGTCATTTCCGAAAATCGTAAAAGCGATTGACTCAACAAAACTACTTTTGTTCCTACAATGAAACGACTTTCTGAGCTAAGAACAGGCGCACGCGCAAGAATTCACTCCTTTGAAAAGAATGATGTTTTTTTGAAGCTTATGGAGATGGGTTGTGTGCCTGGAGAAATCATTAAGGTTGAAAAAATAGCTCCACTGGGAGATCCGATTTCTATTGCAGTAGCAGGCTACCAGCTTAGCCTTCGTCTTGACGAAGCGGATAATATATTTGTCGATCCAATCCCCGCATAATCCATATAATGACTTGATTTACAATATATTATATGAAAATTGGATTATATTTTGGTTCATTTAATCCGGTTCATCATGGACACCTGATCATTGCAAACCATGTTGTACAATCCACGGAACTCGACCAGGTATGGTTTGTGGTATCTCCGCAAAACCCTCTCAAACCGGCGGCAGGACTTCTAAACGAATATCATCGTCTATTCCTGATTAAAATCGCCATAGAAGGAGAAAACCAATTAAGGGCAACCGATATCGAATTCAAGCTGCCCAAACCTTCATATACTATCGACACACTTACTTATATAAACGAAAAATATCCGCAACATGATTTTTCCATCATTATGGGAAGTGATAGTTATCAAAACCTTCCACGTTGGAAAAACTACGAGCAGTTATTGAGAAACACAGAGTTTTACATCTATGTGCGGGCAGGATTCGAGATTATCCCTGAATACAAGCAAGCGAGGACGCATATACTGGAGGCACCCCTTTTACAAATTTCGTCTACTCATATCCGTAATATTCTGAAGGAAGGTAAATCCATACGCTTTCTGGTACCGGATTCGGTGAAGGAAGAAATTGAACGTAACCGGTACTATCTTTAAATGTTGAATTTTTTTCTTTCCCTGATTGGGAGAGATTTTACAACCAGCGCATAAGAATCGTCAATCATTTCCCTTATCAGTTTTACACTCACCTGGCCGTTCAGGATTATCGTATTCCAATGTTTCTTATTCATATGAAAAGCCGGAATTACCGAACTGTAAATTTCCCTAAATTCTTCCGCCTTTTCCGGGTTACATTTTACATTGAACTGCAGCGGAACACTGTCCAGACTCATCAATAAAAATATTTTCCCGCATACTTTAAATACCAGAGTGGATTCCCCAAATGGAAAAGATTCTGTTGTGGATTTTTTTTCAATACAATATTTTCTGATGGTCTCCAGATCCATTGCTTTGAATGTTTTACTTTTAGGGAGATTTATTTAATGCTCAAAATTATGAGGTATTCGCTTATCTGTTTGCTGTTGTTGATACAAACCATTTCCAAAGCACAGTCATATGAAAAAATTCATTTTGACGGAATCCTGGTAGACACACACAATGATATTTTGAGTAAGATTGTCGAGCGCCATCTGGTCTTTGATACAGATCTGAAAGGTGCTACCCAGTCCGACCTGAGACGAATGCAGGAAGGCGGAGTAAAGGTGCAGGTATTTTCCATTTTCTGTGATGGTCAATTTGGGAAAGGATCAGCATTTGCTTATGCTAACAAGGAACTAGATTCTCTTTATGCTATAGCTGGCAGAAATCCCCGCAGCATGCAAATAGTTTATTCCTATAAGCAACTCATGGCTGCTGTAAAAGATCATAAGATTGCGTGTATGTCGGGTGTTGAAGGTGGTCATATGATTGAAGACAATCTGGAGTACCTGGACAGTTTTTACAGACGGGGTGTTCGTTATATGACCTTGTCCTGGAACAATAGTACCTCATGGTCCACGTCTGCTATGGATGAAACCCAGCATACATTTATAGTGACACCTTATGGATTAAATTCTTTTGGTAAAGAAGTAGTAAAAAGAATGAATCAGTTGGGAATGATGGTAGATGTTTCACATGTAGGAGAGAAAACTTTCTGGGATGTAATTTCAACGACGACGAAACCTGTTATTGCTTCACATAGTTCAGTATATACCCTTTGTCCGGTATTTCGGAATCTGAAAGACGATCAGATCAGGGCCATAGCAAAAAACGGGGGAGTGATCCAGGTAAATTTCTTTTCAGGCTTTTTGGACTCAACCTTTTTGAAAAAAATGGAAGCGTTTATAAAACTGCATCAAGTGGAACACGATTCAATGGCAGCCTTACAAAAATCAGAATACCAGATCCGTGATTATTTCTCTGAAAAATATAAAGATGAATTTGAAAATATGCGGCCTCCTCTTTCACTGCTGCTGGATCATATTGACTACATTGTAAAACTGGTGGGCGTGGACTATGTCGGACTGGGATCTGATTTTGATGGCATCGATTCCTCTCCCAAAGGCCTTGACGGCGTTGAAGACTATCCTAAAATCACAGAAGGGTTACTGAAAAGAGGATACAGTGAAAAAGACATTAAGAAGATACTGGGTGGAAATTTCCTTCGGGTTTTTAAAGCTAACGACAATCATTGAAGCCGAAAGCTAAGGCTTAATAAGCAAGTAATTTTTCAACAGTCTGCCATAATCGAACATTTGCAAGAAAATTTTTTTCCAGATCAATGTTAAACGGAATCGCAGTATCCAAAGACGCGCATCTTAACACCGGGGCATCCAGCAGTTCGAAACAATGTTCTCCGATCCACGCGCTGATTTCTCCACCAATGCCACCCGTGAGTGTATCTTCATGCAATACAATCACCTTGCCTGTTGTTGCAACGGCTTCTCTGATAGCTTCGTAATCCAGTGGGAGCAGCGTTCGCAGATCCAGTATATGAAAGGAAATTTCAGGTTTTGATTCTGCCAGCGACAGGGCCCAGTGCACTCCCGCACCATACGTGATGATACTGATTTCAGTTCCTGCTACTAACCAGATTTGCTTTGCCGATTTCAGTATAATAATAATGTCTCAGGAAGTGGCCCGCTGATGCTTCTGTACAATACCTTATGTTCAAAAAATAAAACAGGATTGGGATCCAGTATCGCAGCATTCAGCAAACCTTTTGCATCGGCCGGGGTAGAAGGATAAACCACTTTAAGACCGGGCACATGCGTAAACCAGGCTTCATTGCTTTGGGAATGAAAGGGCCCTGCCCCGACACCAGCACCTGTTGGCATACGGATGACCACATCGGCGTTTTGTCCCCAGCGGTAATGAATTTTGGCCAGATTATTTACGATCTGATTAAATCCGACAGCAGCAAAATCGGCAAACTGCATTTCCATAACCGATTTATATCCTTCCAGGGATAATCCCAGCGCGGCACCCACTATAGCGCTTTCACATAAAGGAGTATTGCGTACCCTTTCAACTCCAAATTTTTCGAGAAAACCTTCCGTAATCTTAAACGCACCTCCGTAAGCTGCAATATCCTGGCCCATCAGGATAAGATTGTCGTGCTTTTCCATACTCTGCCACAGGCCGTCCCGTATCCCGTCAATAAATCTTTTTGTAGGAGCCGGTACCAACTCATTCATACTTGAAGACTCAGGGACATTGTATTCCGGTATTTCCGCATACATATCTTTAAGTTCTTTTTCAGTATCTGCAACGACAGATTTTTCTTTTATCGCAACAGCACTTTCGATGATTGTCCGGAATTCACTGCGGATCTCTTTAATTTTTTCCTCATTCAATATTCCTGTTTCTCTCAACCAGTTTTCATAATTAAGAACCGGATCTTTTTTACTCCATGTCTCGAACAATTCAGCCGGAATATATTTTGTTCCACTTGCCTCTTCATGTCCGCGCATTCGGAAAGTCATGCACTCCACCAGATAAGGTTTTTGTTCACGTATACAATAAGCACGAACTCCTCTGATGGTATCATAGACGTCTAATATATTGTTGCCATCGATTTGTACGGATTCCATTCCATAACCAATTCCCTTATCAGCGAGACGGCTGGCGCGGAACTGTTCCCTGATCGGAGTGCTGAGGCCATATCCGTTGTTTTCAATAATAAATATAACAGGCAGATCCCAAACAGCTGCCAGGTTCAACGCTTCATGAAAATCTCCCTCACTTGTTCCACCTTCACCCGTAAACGCCACAGTAACCTTTTGTTGATTTTTTAATTTATACCCTAATGATGCCCCGTCTGCTAATGCCAGCTGCGGTCCCAGATGCGAAATCATACCGCATATATGATGCTCGCGGGAACCAAAATGAAAACTCCTTTCCCTCCCTTTACTATATCCCTCTTCGCTTCCCTGCCACTGTAAAAAGAGTTTGTGCAGTGGTATTTGTCTTCCCGTAAAGATGCCCAGGTTGCGATGTAGTGGCATGATCCATTCGTCTGGCGCAAGTGCAGAAACAACCCCGGCCGAAATGGCCTCCTGACCAATTCCGCTAAACCACTTACTGATCCTTCCCTGACGTAAAAGCACCAGCATTTTCTCTTCTATGAGTCGCGGGAAAAGAAGGGTCCGGTATAGGTCAAGTAAGATCTGATCAGAAAAATCTTTGCGGTCAAAAAACATACAACCCGTATTATTTTGATAAAAGCAGGGGACCTGTTATCAAGCTACTTTTTGCGTTGATTTTTTATAAAGGAAAGAAGTCAGTACTGAAAGAAGGAGACTGAAAAGGAGGGCCCACCAAAACCCGTCTACGCGGAAGCCGTTAACGAATTTTGCGGCCAGCAATATGATCAGTGCGTTAATAACAAACAGGAAAAGGCCAAAAGTGAATATGGTAATGGGTAATGTGAGAATGATCAGGATAGGCTTTACAAAGAGGTTAAGAATTCCCAGAACGATAGCCAGAATAAGAGCAGTGACAAAAGACTGAATATGCACACCACTTAAAATATATGATAATGCAAAAGCAACGATGGCAGAAATGATGATTCTTAGAATGATATTCATAACTGCAAATTTTAATTCTGTGAAAATACTGAATCCGCTCAACTAAAATACCGCCAATTCATAAAAATCAGCGGGATTTAGGTATTTATTGGCCAGTTCATGTAATTCTCCCGGTTGAATATTTTTTATGGTTTCTATTCCATGATAAAAATATTCTTCTGTGAGATCATTTAAAACCAGGCTTTTCCACCGACCCGCAACCTGAAAAGGTCCGTCCAGGTCACCGAGAAGGGTGCCGATCATAAAATTCTTTGAAGTCTTTAATTCCTCTTCCTGTACTGGTTCGTCACGAAGCTTTTTCATCTCGAAATAAACTTCCCGGATAGTATCTTCAGTTACGTCTTTTCCTGCTTCGGTAGAGATCATGAGCGCGCTTTCCTGTATGAGATTGACCAAATAACTATGAATTCCATAAGTATAACCTTTGTCTTCCCGGATATTGGCCATCAGTCTTGAGCCAAAAAAACCTCCTAAAATATTATTCAGTACCTGCATTTTCTGGAAATCAGGATGATGGCGATTTGGGAAATTCCGGCTTATCCTGATCGCTCCCTGAACACTTTCGGGGTCATTGGTAACCCGGTATTTTTTTTCTGAGGCCGGAACAATGATTGTATTTTCCATTGGTGGTTTTACCGAGCCTGTTAACGGGAGACTTCCAAAATGTGTTTCAATCAGCTGCTGTGCATCAGACGGGAGAGGGCCGGCAACAAAAATCACGCAGCGGCCATTCAGGTAAAATTTATTATAAAAATCTTTTATTGCATCATTTCGGAGAGCCGCATAATCTTCCAAAGAACTGAATCTGCCGTAGGGGTGGGTTGGGCCGAACAAATAAGCATCGATCAGACGACCTGCAATAAAATCATTTTTACGCAGGTTCACCTGGAGTCTTTGCTGCATATTTTTTATGTAGATGGCGAGCTCTTCTTCAGGAAAAACAGATTCGGCAATCAACTCAGAAACAACAGGCAACAATTCAGAAAAATGTTTTTTCATGCAATGGAGGCTAATCTCTGCAGTTTCATGACCGGACTGTCGGTTCAGATAAGCGCCATAGTATTCAAAATAATCATTGATTTCGTAAGCAGTCCTGGAGCGCGTTCCACTTTTAAGCAGAAAATTTGTTGCAGCGGCAACAAGGTTTTCAGACTCATAACAATTTCCAGCATAAAAAACGACATTCATCATCAGCGTATCCACGGTTCCCATATCCACCAGATAAACGTCCACTCCGTTGCGAAGAGAAATTTTACGATTGGGCGGAAGACTTAACTGAAATTTTACAGCGTCGATAATTTCCGGCGCCGTTTTGCGATTCAACATATGGTTCAAATTCGATAGTTAATTATTGCTGTAATAAAAAAGGGTGCTGCCGTTCTTTTCTTCAAATATAGCAGTGCTCAGATTCCTGATATCGGCGGTTGTAACTTCCAGGTATTTATCGAGTTCTGTATTCATATATGCAACATCTCCCATCAGCTCATACATTGCCAGATTTGATGCACGATTCATCAGACTCATATCTTCAAACAGGATAGCGGATTCCGTTTTGTTTTTAACTTTCATCAATTCTTTTTCTTCTATCGTCGTTGAACTTAGTTTGTCCAGTTCTTCCCTGATCGCCTCGTCGGCAACTTTCATTGAAGTTCCCTTTATCAGCTTACCCTCGATTAACAGAAGACCCGGATCAGAAGATCCGAAATGATAACATTCAATATTGCTGAATAATTTTTTTTCTTTTACGAGGGTTTGAAACAAACGGGAAGATCCTCCACCTCCAAGCAGCTCGCCAATCAGATCCATGGCATAATAGGATTTATCCGTTCTGGAACCCACATGGAACGCTTTGTACAATGCATCGAGGGGTACATCCGCCTTAACTTCGAGTAATCGGGCAGCCTCCTGTTTCGGTTCAACAGGAAGATGACGTATATACTTTTCTCCGGATGGGATATTGCCAAACCATTTTTCCGCGAGCGCCAAAGCTTTATCTGCCTGAATATTTCCTGCCATTACAAGTATGGCGTTTGCCGGACAATAATGTTTTTGGAAGAATGCTTTCACATCGGACAGTTTTGCATTTTCAATATGTGCAAGTTCCTGGCCAATGGTCATCCATCGGTAGGGATGTTTTTTATAAGCCAGCTCCCTCAACTTAAATGCAACGTCGCCATAAGGACGATTTATATAGTGTTCTTTAAATTCCTCTATGACGACTTTTCTCTGCACGTCCAGACTCTTCTCACTAAAAGCCAGTGAAATCATCCGGTCGCTCTCCAGCCAGCAGGCAGTTTCTATGTTTTCGGCTGGCAACTGTATATAATAATTTGTGAGGTCGTTGGTGGTAAATGCGTTGTTTTCTCCTCCGGCTATCAGCAGGGGCCCTTCAAAATCCTTAATATTTACCGATCCGCCGAACATGAGGTGTTCAAATAAATGGGCAAAGCCGGTTTTACCCGGATCTTCGTCACGTGCGCCTACATCATAAAGAACATTGAGCACCGCCATGGGTGTAGTGTGATCTTCGTGTACAATAAAACGCAAGCCATTTCCAAGTGTATATTTTTTATAATCAATATGCATGGATTCGTCTTTCAATTAATTTAAAAGAAGTGCAAGGTAACAAGACTTCAATAACCGGTATGAAAGAATTCAGAGAATGCTTTTTACTTTCAAGTTAAGCTCCATCATACCGCCTCCTCCAGGGCGGTTAATAAGGATTTTCACCCGTTCGCCGGTATTTTGCAACATGGATTTATATAACTGGAGGTTTTGGGACATATTGTTATTAATACCAATTACAACGTCGTCAACTTTGAAGCCTGCTTTATCGGCTGGAGAATCCTGCATTACATCCCCGACCCGTATCTCGCCTTCAATCCAATAAAGGCCGAGTCCGGTATACGAATAATCAAAGGGATCCCGGAAATGTGAATTGGGGGTTAAGTAGAAAATTCTTTTGTCATAATTCAAAATGATATTGAAACGTCGCAACACATCATTGCCAATCAGTCCTGCCAGAAAAGGATAAGAAGTAACATTAAAAGCATCGTCGAAAATATGGGTTGGTATATTCCGGAACCTATAAGGGCCCAGTTTGAATTCTTTCATCGTCGTTACCTTCATATTTGCCTTTCCGCCCATACCCTGAGCCTGGGTGGGAAGTGGCTTCTTATCCGGATTCAGTATCGAACTGTCATTTATAAAATCTGAATTTAAAAGCAGACAGAGACCGGCTCCGGTATCAAAATAGAAACTCGTATTCACATTTCTGATATCCCGGAGCGAGCCGGTTACTATAGGCAGGTTAACAATATTCGGTCTTATTGTGAAGCCACCCTTTGCATATTTAAAATTTCCTTTGGAATAAACATACATCTGGTTGCTGTCGTAATCAATTTTTACAATGTATCTGTTGTAAAAACTTAAACCAATGATTCCATCAATACGGTCACCATAAACGCTACTGAGTATATCATAGTCGCTCACATGAAAATTCAAACTGTCAACTTTTAAGCCTCCAATGAGCAGACTTCGATTATTGACATATCTCAATTGTCTGATTCCACCAATACCGCTGATAAACTTATCAGTCAGTACAGGTATTATATTAAGCCGCACGCACGTGATAGAATCCAGCGAAATACCACCGCTTCCGGTATCCATAATAAAATTAAGGGTGTCAGGAAAGCCCACCAGCTGCGCCCTGACAACGACTACGCCGCCGGTAAAAGTGGTGAACGGAATCTGGGTTATTAATCTTGACTGGGAATTTGAATTTTTTTGTGCATGAACGCTGGTAAACAATATCAGCGTCAGGAGTAAACTGTTGAATATTTTACGCACGGATGTTTTCAAACAAACTGAATTCGATTTGTTGGTGATTTTCATAATTCAAAAGCGGTCGTTAGTTTGGTATAGATTTTCACTAAACCTACTTTATAAATCTACAGTATTTTTAGCAGCTTTTCCATCCGCTTATATAAATATTGATTTGAGAAAAGGCTGACCTAAATTTGTATTTTGAGCCTGATGCCCAATGCCCAAAGCTTAAAGCAAATATGATGGCTCCACATTCATCATTTAATAAATAAATTTCATAATGGATTTGTCGGGTCTGTATGCGAAGGCTATGCAATTTGATTTTCTGACTGTCGAAGAAGGTGTGGCACTGTTCAATGAAGCACCGCTCGCGGATCTTATGTATGTTGCAGATCATCTTAGACAAAAACAGGTCGGACATGGAATCGTGACATGGCAGATCGACCGGAATGTAAATACCACCAATGTTTGTATTGCAAATTGCAAGTTTTGTAATTTTTACAGAATTCCCGGTCACCCGGATGCATATATAACGGACATCAATACCTACATTAGAAAAATCGAGGAAACATTTCGTTGGGGCGGCGACCAGTTATTATTACAGGGAGGTCATCATCCGGAACTTGGATTAAGTTTTTATACAGAATTATTCCGCGAACTAAAATCCCGCTATCCTCAATTGAAATTACATACACTCGGACCTCCGGAAATTGCCCATATCTGCAAGCTTGAAAAAAAATCACATAAAGAAGTCATTACTGCGCTACGCGAGGCTGGAATGGATTCACTTCCGGGGGCAGGTGCTGAGATATTGGTGGACAGGGTGAGGCGCCTGGTTAGTAAAGGAAAATGTGGCGCACAGGAATGGTTGGACATTATGCGTGAGGCACACAGGCAACATATTACAACTTCAGCCACCATGATGTTTGGGCATGTCGAATCAATAAAAGAAAGATTTGAACACCTTGTGAAGATACGTGAAGTGCAGTCGGAGAAACCTAAAGATGCAAAAGGATTTCTTGCCTTTATTCCCTGGACTTTTCAGGACGCAGATACTTTGCTGGCCAGGATAAGGGGTGTGCACAATCTGACCACACCAGAAGAATATATCAGAATGATTGCGATGAGCCGTATAATGCTTCCCAACGTGAGAAACATTCAGGCTTCATGGCTTACAGTTGGCAAAGAAACAGCCCAACTCTGTCTTCATGCCGGTGCCAATGATTTCGGCAGCATTATGCTCGAAGAAAATGTAGTCAGTGCGGCAGGTGCACCGCACCGCTTTACAAGTAAAACGATTCAGGCAGCTATAACAGAAGCGGGATTTAAGCCCCAGCTCAGAAATCAACAATATGAATTTCGGGAATTACCCGCCTTCATGGAAGAGCAGATAATCGATTATTAAAGCCTAAAGCTTAAAGTCCAAAGCCGAAAACTTCTTTTTTGATCTCCGATCGTTTTGAAAAGAAAGCATTAAAAATCAAACCAGTTTTGGGCTTATTAAAGTTTTAGGCTTTGGGCTTTAAGCTTTAGGCTTATTAAGGGTTTTTTTTAGATGCTATTCATAAGTAAAATCACGATTTATGCGTTAAAGGAGGTAATCCTTTACTATGCAGAGCCCCTTCCGTAAGCTGGTACGTATTTCCATTGTTTTATTTGCCACCGTTTTACTATGTAATTTCTTTGCTTATTATCTGGTTAATAAAAAATCAGCTGAAAATGAAGAGTTTATAGTAGCGAGGTCACTCTCAGGCAGGCAGCAGACACTCAGCCAGGTTATTTCTACACAGGCTGCTTTAATAGCCGGGGGACTATATGGCGAAACTGAAACCCGGCAAATAAGGGATAGTCTGGCTGCAACACTTATTCTGTTCAAAAATCAACAGGAGCAATTGCTAAAAAGGGTAGAACAGTCAAAAACACCCCTCCCTGCACATGTTTTCAATATTCGAATCCTCTTTTCTTATGTAAATCCCTACTATAACAGCATTGAAAATATCGGTCAGGACATTTGCCAGGAAGATTCTGTCATTTTCCGTATAAATAAACGTCTGTATTTGCAGCGCCTGATTGAAAGCGAGGCGAAGTATTTACCTCTTATGCGGGATATAACCAATCAGTTCACCATTCTCTTAAACGAGAAAAATAAAGAATCATCTGCCATTGAAGTTGGAAAATTTCTTTCACTGGTTGTTGCTATTATATGTCTGATCATCCTTGTACTGGAACCTGCATTTAAACGTGGGGAAACCAATTTCCGCGATCTTCAAAATGCAAAGAATGAGCTGCAGGTTGAAAAAAAACACCTGGATTCTCTGCTCCGGTCACAAACGAATTACCTGATTCGCATCGACAGGAAGGGAAATTTCAGTTACGCTAACCAGGCTTTTCTAAAAGCCTTTGAATATGAGGAAGACGAAGTGATCAATAAACTTTTTCTGGGTACTATATTTCCAAAGGATATGATCCGCTGCAGGGAAGTAGCCAATGAATGCTGGAGTAACCCGGGTAAGATTGTGAAATTGCTGATCCGTAAACCATTTAAGAATTCAAGTGGTTTCGTCTGGACAGATTGGGAATTTCTGGCCCTTAGCGATGAAAACGGTCAGGTGAAAGAAATACAGGGGATCGGATTAAATGTTACCGACAAAGTAATCGCGCAGGAAGTAAAGGAAGAAGCTATACAGACTCTTTCTTATGCCATGACTTATGCAAAAATGGGATCCTGGAAGATAGACTTTGAAACACAGGAGATCGTGCTCGGAAATGAATTCAAAGAACTTCTTGTAGTGGAGGAAAATCCTTCGGGAAAATTTTTGCTGAAAGACTTCCTGGAAGAATTTGTCGTTCCTGAAGATTTCAATACAGCAAAAGATGAATTTGGGGAAATATTTCTCAATCGTGATAATATAGGATACGAAAGTTCATTTTCATTTCGTGTCATCACGCGCCAGGGCTGGATGCGCTATTTATTCCTTAAAGGAAAAGTACTGGATGTGAATGGATGTTTTGGCATCGCCCAGGATGTTACGGCTCAAAAGGAATCGGAGAATGCACTGGTGAACAGCGAACAGAAATTCCGTCTGCTCGCGGAAAATTCAGAAGATATTATCAGCGTTCATGCTGCCGACGGCACTATATGGTACCTCTCACCATCCTTAACCCATGTACTGGGCTATGATGTGGAAGAAGTGATTGGCACAGCCATATTGGACTATGTGCACCCCGAAGACCGCCATAAATTTTTCAAGCAGGAAAAAGACCAGAGCCTTCAGGATCAGGAGTCGCTGATCATTCGTTACCGTATCCGCAAAAAAGATGAGAGTTATCTATGGCTGGAAACAATTATTAAACCCATCGTCGATCATAATGAAGTAATTAAACTGGTTTGTACATCACGGAATATTACGGGACAACGAATCGCACAGGAACGGTTGAAAACAAAAGATCAGCTGCTTTACGCCGTTTCACAGGCAACTCATTTGTTGCTCAGTAATACAGATCTTAACCAGGCAATTTCTTCAGGTATTGAAATCCTCGGTACAAAGACTCAGATAAACCGCGTCTATGTTTTCAAAAACAGGTTTGACGAAGAGACGGGCAAATGGTTCACTTCGATTACACATGAATGGAATGCCGACGGAATTGAATCAAGACTGAATAATCCCCGAATGATTAACCTGAACTTCGAAACCATTGAACCGATTGTTCGGCCGCTTATCGAACATCACCCGTTCGTAAGTTACCGGTGGAAGGAAACAGACAAACGGCTTCTGAATATTTTTGAAAGGGCGAATGTTTCTGCCACCTTATCCATACCCATTTTTGTGAATGACTTTTTTTGGGGCTTTGTTGGTTTTGATGAATTCACAAAAGAAAAAGAATGGACAGACGGGGAATTTTCTATCCTCCAGTCTTTTGCTTCTTCACTAAGCGCAGCGATACAACGTAAAAAAATTGAAGACGAACTCATCCAGGCAAGGGATCTTGCAGAATCCGCAAGCCGAACAAAAAGCGAGTTCCTGGCCAATATGAGTCATGAACTTCGAACTCCGATGAACGGGATCATCGGGTTTACAGACCTGGTACTCACGACAGAATTACAAAAGACACAACGTGATTATCTGAAAAACGTAAAAAAGTCGGCGTATGGTCTGTTGGAAATCATCAATGATATTCTTGACTTCTCACGAATAGAAGCGGGCAAACTACATATCGACAATACCCTGTTCAAACTGGACGAACTTGTTGAAGAAACTATGGATATTTTAACGCTCAAGGCATTTGAGAAAAAACTTGAGATGTTGTACAGGGTTGATCATGATATTCCTTCCCAGCTGGTGGGTGACCCGGTACGTATCCGTCAGATCATTGTAAACTTATTGGGAAATGCTATAAAGTTTACGAAAGAAGGTGAGATATATGTTTCCATTCGCAAACAGGGTGATACATATTTTCACGAGGGGAAAAAATATCTGAATTTTATTATCCAGGTAAAAGATACCGGCATCGGTATTCCAAAAGACAAACTTCAAAAAATATTCGAAAGTTTCACACAGGCCGATAATTCTACAACCAGGAAATATGGTGGAACCGGGCTTGGACTGGCCATTTCGAAAAGTCTTGCTGAACTCATGCACGGTGAACTTACCGTTGAAAGTGAAGCGGGTAAAGGAAGCACATTCTCTTTGTGTCTGCCATTGGAAGTAGCAAATGACCAGCCGGAAATACAGCTTCAGCCAAAGCCGTTATTAAAAAAAGTGTTGGTAGTAGACGATAATATCACCAACCTGCACCTGATGGAAGAGACCCTCGGTTATTTTCAGATATATTGCGAAACCTCTTCCAATGGAAAGGATGCATTATTAAAAATTGAATCTGCCAGACAATCAGGAAATCCATTTGATCTGATCATAACGGATCATCATATGCCCGGTATGGATGGCATCAACCTGGTTAAGGAAATCAAGGAATCCATTCCAGGCGTCAGTCAGCCTTTTATCCTCATGTTATCTTCCCTTGAAAAAAATCTTTACCAGCATGAGGCAGATAAAACGGGGATCAATAAATTTATTTCGAAGCCTGTAAAATTACATGAGCTCAACAGCACACTATTATCGCTTTTCGAAAAGAATATGCAGAATGATTCGCTGCATCCATCATTTGAGTCCATTGAAAGAATTACCCAGTCGGCAAGTATCATGGTTGTAGATGACGATCCGATTAATATGATGCTGATTTCTGAAGTTCTTAAGAGAATGGGTTTTGACATCATCCAGATGCAGAATGGCAGGGAAGTGATCGAATCCCTTCCACATTATGATCCGGTATTGATTTTTATGGATGTAAATATGCCGGAGATGAATGGATATACTACCACCCGCATAATACGCAGGATGCAGACATCCCAGTCAAAAATTCCCATAATTGCCCTGACTGCAGATGCGATGAAAGGAGACAAGGAACGTTGTCTTGATGCAGGAATGAATAACTATATCTCAAAACCATTTAAGCTCGAAGAGATTGAAGCGGTGCTGAAGGAGTATGTTTTGCTGGTATGATCTGAGACCGTTGACCGTTGATCGTTAATCGTTGACCGTTGACCGTTGACCGTTGCTTTAATTTTACGGTTGCAAATTAATTAAAGCTTTACGCCTTGAGCCTTTTGCTTTGAGCTTTATTGTACTGCCGCAGTCGAACCATTGAACTTGCGTTCTCCTTCATAAACACTCAATCTTACTTTCCAGATATTCGACTCTTTTTCGAGGCTAAGATCGATCTTCAGATTTCTCATTTCATCGACAGCCGGGAGCAATTCGAAACTTATGTAGTTCGTGTTATGAAGTTCAGTAGGCGTGCGGTATTGTGCATTCAGAATAAAAGGTTTTTGTCCTTCAATTTTAATGATGGTATTTTCAATCTGATCATAGATTTCCTTAAACTTTGCGCGTGCCTGCATAAAGTTTGGTGTATTGAACGTGGTGCAATTCCAATTATAGACATCATTATTAGCGACTGTATATTTCAGAATACTGCAATAGCTCGCACCGGGAACGGATATTGTAGATTTATATTCTGACATCTGTGCGTGCTGGGATATCATTTCACCACGAATATTATGAAAACGGTTTGGATAGTCGCGAATCACTTTTTCAAGAGCAATATTCGTTTTGTTGGAGAAAACATCTTCCTGGGAAAAAAGCCACGCAGCGTTCAACAGTAGAGCAAAGGTTAAAATAGTGCTTCTCATAGCAATGGATTTGAGAACTAAATTAACATAAAAAAAAGGGAGATGCAATAGGGAAAATACTGTCGTTTTGGCGCTCTATTCACCTGGGAAATAGGTAATTATATATTAAAGCTTAAAGCTGAAAGCCCAAAGCCGAAAACCTTTATCAGCCAAAAGCTCAGCCCTTAAAACTGGTAAAACGCCTTCTGCCTGCTTATTCTGAAATGAGCGAAGATCTAAAAAGAAGTTTTCGGCTTTGGGCTTTCAGCTTTAGGCCTAACTAAACAGGTACTCAACATCCTCGCGCGACAGACTCTTAACGAAGCCGTCATCGTCCGCAATCAGGTCTTTGGCCAGGATACGTTTACGTTCCTGAAGCATTAAAATTTTATCCTCTATACTGTCCTTACAAATCATGCGATAAGCGAAAATATTCTTCGTCTGACCAATACGATGCGTACGGTCAATGGCCTGTTGCTCGACAGCCGGGTTCCACCAGGGATCCACGATATAAACATAATCGGCCGCTGTAAGATTTAGACCCACTCCTCCTGCTTTGAGTGAAATCAGGAAAACCCGGCAACTGTCATTATCCTGAAATTCGCGAATAGCTTTTTCACGGTCAGGTGCAGTGGTGCTGCCGTCAAAATATGCATATGGAATTTCGAGTTCGGTCAGTTTATCTCTGATCAGGGCCAGCATGCCCAGGAATTGAGAGAATACCAGGGCTTTGTGGTTTCCGATATTTTCTGATATTTCCCTTGCCAGCTCGTCCAGTTTAATGGAATGGTTCGGGTATTTTTCTGTTTCATTCAGAATAGCTGGTGAATCACAGATTTGCCTGAGTTTCATAAGGCCCTGCAAAATGGTAAGCTGTGATCTCTGAATACCCTGAGATTCGATGGTACCAAGAATTTTATCACGGTAATCGTTCCGGTAAGCGTCGTAGACTTTGCGTTGCTCATCTTCCATTTCACAAAACAAAATCGTTTCAGTTTTGTCAGGAAGGTCACGGGCAACCTGCTCCTTGGTTCTGCGCAGAATAAAGGGATATAATAATTTTCGCAGGTGGTCCTTCCTGTCGGGATCACCGAATTTGTCTATAGGAATTGCGAATTCCTGCCTGAAAAATTCAATGCTTCCCAACATGCCCGGGTTCAGGAAATTCATCTGCGCAAATATGTCAAATGTATTGTTCTGAAGCGGTGTACCACTCATGCATAACCGGTGTTTTGCACGCAAGCAGGCAGGCGGCTTTAGTTACTTTGCTGGCAGGATTTTTTATTGCCTGGGATTCATCCAGCACCACATAATCGAGGGGCATATCCATGAGCAGTTTAATATCACTGCGCAGTGTACCATAAGTCGTGATGATGACCTCGAAATCATTAAGCGCTTCCTTATTACGCAGGCGTTCTCCGCCATGATGAATCCGATACGTTAGTTCAGGAGCAAATTTTTTAATTTCATTTTCCCAGTTGAAAATAAGTGTGGTGGGACAAACGACAAGTGCGCGAAGCTTTCCATAGTGATATTTAAAATGATGAAGGAAAGAAAGTGCCTGAATAGTTTTTCCCAATCCCATGTCATCGGCGAGAATACCTCCCCAGCTTACTTCGTGCAAATAATTTAACCAGTGAAATCCATGAACCTGGTATGGCCGCAGGATGTTTTTCAAATGCTCAGGCGGATCGATCTCTTTAATTTTTTTAAATTCCTTGAGCTGTTCGTATTTTTTCTCGAGATGAATGATCAGTTCTTCTTCATTCCTGTTTTCATATAACTCGTCTATCACGCTAAGATGATACCGCGACAACCGGAGTTCATTGCTTTTGCCTTCTCCCACACGAAAGAGCAATGCATATCTTTTAACCCATTCATCCGGCAAGACACCCAGGGTGCCATCGTTGAGCGGAACAAATTGTTGTTTATTGGCCAATGCCTTCTTAACATCCGAAATAGTAACTTTCTGGTCGCCGAATATAATATCCACCCTTGCATCGAACCAATCAGTACTGCTGCTGATATGGATCTTCGTCTGCGGGCGTGAAGTATTAAATCGGAAATTCTTCAATGCATCGAAACCATGTACCGATACTTTCATATCCTGCATGGCATCCATAAAAAGAAAAAACCAGTTGTTCTTCAACACATCACTTCCCCGCAATGCCAGTCCGGAGGAACCCTGTGGCTGAATGAATTGTGAATGAAGAGACTGAAGCTGGTTAATGAAAGCTGATTCTTTTTCTTTGTTTCTCTGGATCAGCAATACCTTGTCGCCGTCCGGTACTACCAGCTGGTCTTTACCAATGGAAGTAGTTTCAAATCCTTTGTATGAAAAGACGGGTTGAAATAATAAATAGTCTCCTTTCTCCTGTAAAAGAATTTTTCTTTCAGGATCACCGCTTTTCACTTCCCGTATTAATTCGCTTTCAAATTCTACATGATATTCTTTCTGCAGGGGAATTACAAAACTGCGCAGCTGCTCGGGCCAGTCAGACTTTGAAATGACCAGCTTGCCATCGTTGAATTTGGAAACGACAGCGATATCTTCTGGTTTTTCCCATAGATAAAGGAAATTATTCAAAAATAATATGACCTGACTATTGCATTTATTTTGGGTGAGATCGATAGATTGTCCTGTAATTTTTGTAAAAGCCTTTATCTCAATATTATTTTTATTGGAGGAAACTTTAAACGAAGGAGTTACAGGGTCAGGTGAAAGATTTACAGACTGAAGATTGGCTGTCTTGAATGGTTTATGGCCATTTAGAAAAAAGATGAAAGGATTTTCATGCAATTCACTGAATAGTTTCCGGAAACGGGGATGTAAATACTCGATGATAAGCGCCTTGGTATCATCAGGCAGTTCCTCACCCTCAGTATGAATAATATTTTCCCACATCCCGCTGAAAGGGGAATTTCGATTCAGGTATTTATTTACTTCCTGTTCCTGGGTTTTACGCAGTGAAAAAACCAATTGCCTGTCGGGCTCATTAAATTTTTCAGTATTTACGAATTTAGCCAGCTCCAGTTTCTCAACCTTTCCTACAAAAGCATTTTGCTGTTCATTGCTTTCCCCGCTTACAGCATCAAGCAGGAAGCCAGGATAAGAATCGTGATTAAAATTAAATACAACCCCGAGCCGTTGAACAGAACCTGCTTTTTGTTCCGGTTCCATTACTTCTTCCGCAACTTCTTTTTCGTACTCGGGCTTCGGCCTTGATAATGCGGCCGGGTTTACACGTTTAATGGAGATATCCAAAACGCGGAGAAAAGGCTTACCATCTTTATACGAGAATTCGAATTTTCCAGCGAGATCATCGGAAAGGGAATAGCCATATGCTTCCAGAAGTTTATTTTTTTCCTTATCCCAATTACGAATACTATCGAAATAATAAGATCCGTGTGCCTGAAGCAGCTGAAGAAATAAAATTACTTTGGGCAGGCAAAGCGGATGATCAGTGTCGGGATATGTCGAACTGGTATCAAAATTCCTTTCTTCATTTTTCCTGATAAGAACGGGATATTTTATTCCATCCAGCTCGACACTGGCTTTTACTGTTTCATCAGCGGCCTGCAGGATGGTTGCTTTTTTGGATTGAAGAAATTTTCCCGCTTCTTCATATACTTCCCGGGAGCAAAGCAGCCGGATGGTCTTCAGGTCAATCGATTTCATTTTAAGAACAGTATGAGACTGATCATACCTGATCTCTTCCGCCTTTAGCATGTTGCGGTCAAGTAGTTCCTGCAACTGGATCAGTGCAGCTGCTTCATGCCGGCAAATATCACCGAGATTGTACGGGCAACTGCAGCGAACCGAAAGCGATTTTGCATCCCGGAATTTCTGAACAAAAACTTTATAATAGGTGGAATAACTGTCGTCCTTAATACGGAAAGTGACCGATTCGAACAAGTCATCGTATTCAATGAGTTCTACATATCCTATGCCATGGATTTTCTTTCCCCGGCGGATAACTTCATCGGTTCCGTTCGTGTATACGTATTTAATAAGGTGCGGTAGGGCCATTCAACTTTTCTGTTTTCGACTAGCCAGATACCCGGTATTTGGTTCGGAAAAGGCTAATCTGCAAAAGTAAAGGAAAATTATTATGACATGAAAGATTTGAGTGCTTTAACTCATGTTTAAAGAGGAGTTCCGGAATAAATCACCGGTCTTACGGCGCTTTCTCTGATCCTTTTTCCAGTAAAAAAGGATGAATACCACCAATAGGAGGGAGACCATTGCAGGGAGCAGCCATTTTTCAGGCCCGGCTCCATGATTTGAACCAGGGGTTACTGGAGTGCCGTTAAACTCCCGGGCACCGATATCCGAGGATTTGCCTGTAGGTCGCGATATTCCATCTATATCGGTAGGGATAAATGTCAAGGTAATTGCCCTGTCAATGGCGGAACCGGTCGGATTTAAGTAACAAAGAATGGTGTCCAGAAGTACTCCGGTACCTATAGGATCAAAGACATACAGATTGTTGCTGGTATCCCTGAGTTTATCACTCGTGTTTTGTTTGATGATCGGATCTGAACCTGTTGAGACAGTGTTGAAACAAAGATTATTTCTCACTTCGAGCAGGTACCCTTTTTCTGAACAAAAGTTTCCTGCTATAACAAGTTGGGAAACATAATTGACAGTTCGTTTATTGCCGATGGTATTATTGAGGACATGCATATTTGCACCTCTGATAAAAGGAATTTCGTATCCGGTCGTCGTATCTGATGCTTCTATCCTGGTATCAATGGTTCCGTAATTGTCAGTATTCAGATCAATACAATTGTATAAATAGCTGTCCGCACGGCCGTTAAGACCCAGATTCCAGATACGCCAGAGATAACCCCATCCGCCCCTGCGATATACATTACAAACAGTGCCATTCCCTGAGGTCTGAAATATACCAGCGTCATGTTTGCCATTAGGACAGGGACCAGTTATCTGCCAATGGCTGGCCAGCATTCGGTAAATGGAATGGCCGATTACCTGACAAACATCACTGCTTGTTGAATCCACTTTTATATGCAGGAAGGCGATACTGTCAACTACATTTTGAAAAAGAGCATTCGCTGCCCAGCTGCCTGTAAAGAGAGAACCGGAATGAACCAGTTTCTGATATTGAAATGAAGTTTTATAGAGGGCAAACGTGGAAATATTTCCTGTATAGGTAATAAAAAACCGGCTGGCATTGAAAGCCGAACCATTCAGGTTGCGGTATTCGCAATAAGAAAGTGAAAGAGAACTGCAGGGAGCCAGGAGTTCAAATGCATCGCCCTTAAAATTTTGGAAACGAATACCATACAGTTCGCCCTTCCTCCCTGCGCCGGAAATTGAAACCATTTTGAGATTTCCCAGCGTTACGGTTTTTCCGAATTCTACAATACCCAGGTAGTTGATAATTGTAATACCTGTAAGATCAGAAAAAGAACCACCCTTCTCATAAAGGCCGGCGCGTATCGCCAGCGTATCGCCTGATTTCAGACCACTCATATCATTTTGAATGACGGAGCCGCTTCCCGAACCTGTAATCACTGTATGGGAAAACACCTTCAGATAAAAAACAAAAAAGCAAATGGTGAAAACAATTTTCATGCATACAGGATATATATTGTAAAGTAACTGTAATTTCATAGTATACGGAAATGGCATCGCCACGATAAATTTGTACCCGGTACTTCGAAAAATGAACTTCATGTCACGAGGCATTCTACTATTTCTGATCTTCTTCCAGACATTCTTACCCTACGCCATTTCCCAGAAACTTCGCAAGGCGGATAAAGAAATCGTTGAAGAGCTTCAAACTGACATCGGGTCCCTGGCAAATGACAAGCTGGAGGGCAGAAGATCGGGCACAACCGGAGAAGCACTTGCTTCAGATTATATTATCGCGTCCTTTATAAAAGCAGGACTCAAGCCACTTGGAGACAGTGGAACATATCTGCAGCGATTCGAAATATACGATGGCAGGGATATCAGTCATACACGGTTTACAATAAACACGGCTGACCTCATGCTGAATACAGAATTTATTCCTTTGCCATTCAGTGCTGTCGGAAAAGTGGATGGCTCTCCGGCTATCGCTTTACAGGAAAGCGGGTCCCCTTGGTTTTACGATCTGAAGGAAGTAGTGGAAGCCGCTAATTCAAATCCGCATTTTGATATGGAAAAACTTCTGCGCGAAAAAACGAGATTATTTGAAAGCAAGGGCGCCACTGCAGTTATTTTTTACAATAGCTCAAAAACGGACGATGGAATAGTTTTTGATCCTGCAGAAGGAATCAGCCCTGAAAAAATTCCGGCTCTCTATGTAACCAAGATAGGAAGAAAAAAATATCTGAAAGACATTTCTCAATCACTCGATGTGGCAATTGACGTACAGATGAAGGAGAAAAAGCGATGGGGCCACAATGTGATTGGAATGCTGGATTATGGCGCACCATATACTGTTGTCATCGGGGCGCATTATGATCATCTCGGTTATGGAGAAGATGGAAATTCCTTATACCATGGTACAGAAAAAATGATTCATCCGGGTGCTGATGATAATGCAAGCGGAACTGCGGCACTTATGGAACTGGGGAGGCTGCTGAAAAAAACCAAGGGTCTGAAAACAAATTATCTGTTCGTTGCTTTTTCGGGCGAAGAATCAGGACTGATTGGTTCAAAATATTTTACAGAACATTCTCCGGTGGCCCTTTCGAAAATCAGTTATATGGTGAACATGGATATGATCGGCCGGCTGAATGACAGTACACATGTCTTGACCATTGGCGGTTATGGCACTTCTCCCCAATGGGGCGATCTTAATAAGCAACACGCTGAACAAGAAAATATTTAAACTAAATGTTGACTCGAGCGGCACCGGGCCCAGCGATCACACTTCTTTTTACCTGAAGAGTATTCCCGTTTTATTTTTCTTTACCGGTATCCATCCGGACTATCATAAACCTTCAGACCGGCCTGATAAAATAAATTATATAGGTGAGATGCAGGTTATCCATTTGATCTATGATATTACCCAGAAGATGGATGGAATGAACAAACCGGCCTTTGCAAAAACAAGGGATAAACAATTTGGTGTAGCACCTGCATTTAATGTTACCCTGGGTCTCATGCCCGACTATAGTTTTTCCGGAAGCGGTCTGCGCATTGATGCAATCAGCGAAGGAAGACCTGCGGAAAAAGCAGGATTAAAAGCGGGAGATATTATTGTTAAGCTGGGTGATTATGCTGTGATCTCATTGCAAACTTATATGGAAGCATTGTCAAAATTTAACCGCGGTGATCAGACAACTGTTGAGTTTCTCAGGGGTAAGGAGGACATGAAGGCACCAGTTCAATTCAAATAAACCTATGAAGTCGCTGAAGCTGGATATGGAAAATATGGAGGGGGACTTTTTTGACAGTTCCCGGCTCCTTGGTATTGTGGCACCATTAAAAGGTTATCGTTTCTGCTGGCAACTGAATCGCCAGATGCGGCTTGACTTCAGAATAACCAACCAGATTGAGATACCGATGATAAGAAAAAAGAGACAATATTATTTTACAGTATATGAATGCCCTGAGCCGCATAAAACACTTACTCATTACCTCTACAATAATCAGTTTGACGGGGAATTTTTATTGCCTGAATTCAAACATCTTGATTTTTTCTGGCTGCTGAAAGGAGATTCGGTATGCGATGAATTGCTGACTGAAATCATGAATTCCGTCAAATCAATAACCGGAGTACAGCTTGTAACTGAATTGACCCACACGAAGATTAAGCACCGGGAGCATCTTATTTTTTAGTTATGAATTATTAGATATGGGTTATGGGTTTTGAATTCAATAACTCATATCTCATAGTTCATAACCCATAACTAATTTAAGAGTTCATGCTCGCCAGAAACTCTTCATTGCTTTTTGTGCCTCGCATACGTTTCAGCAATTCATTCATTGCTTCTTCCGTATTCATATCGTTGAGATAAACGCGCAGAAGGTTCATACGCTGAAGGATTTCTCTTTCGAGCAGCAGGTCATCACGACGTGTTGAAGAGGCAACCAGGTCAATAGCAGGAAATATCCGGCGGTTGGCCAGTCTTCTGTCCAGCTGCAATTCCATATTACCGGTTCCTTTAAATTCTTCGAAGATCACTTCATCCATCTTGGATCCTGTATCAATCAGGGCAGTTGCAAGAATCGTCAGAGAGCCACCATTTTCAATTTTACGTGCAGCGCCAAAAAACTGTTTGGGCTTTTGCATGGCATTGGCTTCCACACCACCACTCAGCACTTTGCCTGATGCAGGCGCAACCGTATTGTGGGCACGCGCAAGACGGGTAATAGAATCCAATAGGATCACCACATCATGACCGCATTCTACAAGACGTTTGGCTTTTTGCAATGCCACTGTAGAAACTTTTACATGTTTTTCAGCAGGCTCATCAAAAGTGGATGCAATCACTTCTGCCCGAACAGATCGTTCCATATCGGTAACTTCTTCCGGACGTTCATCCACCAGCACAATCATCAGATAACATTCCGGATGATTAATGGCAATGGCATTGGCCACTGCTTTCAGTAACATGGTCTTGCCTGTTTTTGGCTGTGATACGATCAGTCCGCGCTGTCCCTTGCCGATGGGTGTAAACAGGTCAATAATTCGTGGTTGAAAAATCAGAGGGACTTACAAAAAGATTTAGTTTTTCAAAAGGGAAAAGCGGAGTCAGATAATCGAAGGGAACACGATCCCTCACATCTTCCGGAGATTTATTGTTGATGGTCTCCACCTTAAGAAGAGCAAAATATTTTTCACCTTCCTTTGGAGGACGAACAGATCCATAAACAGTATCGCCGGTTTTTAAACCGAATAATTTTATCTGTGAAGGAGAAACATACACGTCATCCGGAGAAGAGAGATAATTATAATCGCTGCTGCGGAGAAATCCATATCCGTCGGGCATCATTTCCAAAACACCTTCTGCCTGGATAACGCCGTCAAATTCGATATTGAAATGTTTCATTTCGGCGCTGCGGATATACTTTTTGCTGCTGATCTCCATTTCCCGGGACGAGTTTTGTTCGGGTGAGGATCCATTTTCTTCACTCCTGTTTTCCTGGTTTGTCGTTCTGGTTATTGTCTGATTGGGAACTTTCTGATTCATCAGATTGCTTCTGATTCTTCATCACGACGCTGATACGCGGTGTTCGGGTCTTGGATGAGGCTGGGGTTTGTGAAATTCAACCGGCGCCTGAGCTTCTTCAGGCTACTTCGTCTTCTTTCCTTCGGAGTTTTTTTACGATGGGCTTTTCTTCTTTCTTCTTAAGATCTTTTTTTGGTTCCGGTTTTTTAAGTTTTGGTAACGGATCGCCACTTTCCACAAACGCCTCTTCGCTGGAATTGGCCGTTGTTGTTTTTACAATACGTTTGCGTTTGGGCTTATCATCTCCGTCAGCACCATCGGATTTTTCGCTGGGCGTGAGCGCCTGTTTATCTAATATCTTATAAACGAGTTCCTGCTTATCTAAGTTTTTTGGCGTTGAGGATCTTCAACTGCTCAGCAATATCGAGCAGTTCGGGAACGAGCATGTCGTTTAATTGGAGTATGTCGTACATAATAAAACTTGAGAATTACGGCAGTTCCAGAACTGACCTGTAGAAAAAGGATTTGTGAATGTATTTTGATTAAAGACGAGCGGAATGACTAAAACTGACGGTTGCGAGCAAAGGATAAGAACGAATCAGCCTGATTCCGCTGCAATGATAACATAAAAACGGAAAATCTAAAAAAATATTTCAAGGATTATCTTTGCCCTCTTTATTCAACCGAAAGCCTAAATATATCAAATGTTCAACAAACGATGTCAAAATCAAAGATGTCCTCGGGATGTCGCCGGGAAAAGAGGAAATAACCGTAATGGGATGGGTCAGAACACTCAGGAATAACCAGTTTATTGCTTTAAATGACGGATCCTCCAATGAAAACCTGCAGATAGTCCTTGAATTGGGTCTTTTGACGAAAATCTGCTTAAAAAGATAACAACGGGTACATCTGTACGGGCGGTTGGGCAATTGGTGCCTTCCCTGGGAAAAGGTCAGCTGGTTGAGCTGAAAGCTGTAAAATTGGATATCCTGGGACTCAGTGATCGCGGAGAAATTTCCGCTGCAGCCCAAGAAACACAGCCTTGAGTTCCTGCGGGAAATTGCCCATCTACGATTTCGGACGAATACTTTTGGATCGGTTTTTCGCGTGCGTCATGCACTGGCATTTGCAGTGCACCAGTTTTTTAACGAGCGTGGATTCATTTATCTGCATACACCTATTATTACCGCCTCCGATGCCGAGGGAGCAGGAGAAATGTTTAAAGTGACCACCCTGCCTTTTGACAATACACCGAGAAATGAAACAGGTGAAGTGAATTTTAAGGACGATTTTTTTGGACGCGCGACCAATCTGACAGTGAGCGGACAATTAGAAGGAGAGCTGGCTGCTATGGGATTTTCTGATATATATACTTTCGGTCCCACATTCAGGGCCGAAAACTCAAATACGGCGAGACATCTTGCTGAGTTCTGGATGATTGAACCTGAAGTAGCTTTTAACGACCTGGAAGATAACATGAATCTGGCCGAGTCTTTTGTGCGTTACCTGATCGATTATACATTAAAGAATAACCGGACTGATCTTGAATTCCTTGACCAGCGACTGGCAGAAGAGGAGAAACAAAAACCACAGGCAGAAAGAAGTGAAACAGGACTGATTGAAAAGCTGGAAGCCGTTGCCAGTCAGGAGTTCGAGAGAATCACCTATACACAGGCCATAGATATACTGCTGCAATCACCTGCTCATAAAAAGAAAAAATTCAAATATGATCTATCCTGGGGTACAGATCTGCAGAGTGAACATGAGCGCTGGCTGGTAGAAAAACATTTTAAGAAACCTGTAATCGTATACTGACTATCCAAAGGAAATAAAGGCATTCTACATGCGACAGAATGATGATGGCAAAACGGTTGCAGCCATGGATATTCTTGCTCCCGGCATTGGTGAAATCGTAGGTGGTTCGCAAAGAGAAGAAAGACTGGAAATGCTGGAAAAAAGAATGATGGAAATGCATATTCCCATTGAGCAAATGTGGTGGTATCTGGATACACGACGTTTCGGAACTGTTCCCCATGCCGGCTTTGGACTGGGATTTGAACGGATGGTACAGTTTGTTACCGGCATGTCCAATATCCGTGATGTGATTCCTTTCCCAAGAACTCCCAAGAATGCAGAGTTTTAAGCTTAAAGAGTAAGACCTAACGCTTAACGCCGTTAAGGCATTGCTAAGTTTTTCTCAAATAAATTGATTCTTCCTGCCGGACTATTCTGAAGCTTATGTAAGACTGTTGTGAAGCCATTCCAGTAGTCGATAAAACCGCTGCCCGGAAGCTATTAATCAGCAAACGTTTGAGAAATTAACTGCTATCCTGTTTTAAACAGGAACAGCTATCCATCCATGCTAGATATCCATTTTATATCTTTCAAAATAAATTTTTTAAAAATATTTTATTCCGATAAACTATTAAAGTACAACTAGTTACATAAACTGACTATAAGAAGTATTGACTCTTCTATGGTACTTTGTTTTGCATAGTACTAAATTTCTCCTTATATTTGTATTGCAAGCGGAAATCATTCATTTTAAAAGTTAGACCATGAACATAGAAAACACACAGAGCCAGATGCGCAAGGGAATTCTGGAATTCTGTATCCTATCCATCATCCGGCGTGGAGAGGCTTATCCTTCAGACATAGTAGAAGAAATGAAATCAGCGAATCTGAACATTCTTGAAGGAACCCTTTACCCTTTGCTTACCAGGTTGAAAAATGCGGACATGCTTACTTACCGTTGGGTGGAAAGCAACTCAGGACCGCCTCGTAAATATTTTTCCCTTACAGAAAAGGGACTGGCATTTTACCGGGAACTTGAAACGACATGGAAAGAACTCGCAGACGCAGTAGATGCGCTCGCAAATAAAAGTGAGAGAATATCTGAAAATCCAGGAAATCAAACCTTAACAATCTCCAAATTAGCATACAATGAAAAAGATCATCAACATAAACTTTCACAGCCGGGTCATACCGATTGAAGAATCAGCGTATGATATTTTGCGCAAATACGTTGAGAGTTTGAAAAAACATTTTGCAGATGAAGAAGGTGCCGATGAAATCGTAAATGATATTGAAAATCGTTTTGCGGAACTTTTTTCTGACCGGCTCAAGAAAGGCGCCGTTTGCATCACAGATGCAGACGTCAATGAAATCATTACCAGCATGGGTCGTCCGGAAGATTTTGACCAGGACGAAAAAGCTACAGGCACGAATGGTAATACCGACAGTAAAACTGCATCATTTGCAGAAGAAGCTACTGCCGATGAACCACGACGTTTGTATCGTTCCGAAAACGATAAAATGCTGGGTGGAGTTTGCGGAGGTCTTGCTGTATATCTGAAAATTGATCCGTCTGTTGTGCGTATCATTTATGCAGTACTTATTCTGGGCAGTTTCGGAACAGCATTACTGCTTTATTTAATTCTTTGGGTTGCCCTTCCTCCAAAATCCATGGTTACAAAAATCAAAAAGAGACTTTTCAGGGATCCCGACCACAGAGTGATTGCAGGTGTTGCAAGCGGGTTAGCAGCATATTTTAATATTGAAGTATGGATTCCACGTGTGATATTTTGTTTACCGTTAATTGCAGGACTGATCACATCTGTATTCCGCCATTCTTTATGGTTTGATTATGATGGACCTGTATTTGTTACGGGAGGTTTTGGCGGTACTTTATTCATCACCTATATCATTCTTTGGATTGTTTTGCCTGAAGCCGTAACTGCATCCGAAAAACTCGAAATGCGCGGAGAGAAAATTGACCTTGCTTCCATCAAAAATACAATTAAGAGCGACCTGGAAGGTTTCAAACAGAAAGCAACGGTAGTGGGAGCGGAAATGAAAGAAAAGGCACAGGAGTTCGGTGACGAAATGAAGAGAAAATCAGGCAATCTTGGAAAAGAAATTTCTTCTGTAAACATACCGAGACAAGGTATCGGACACGCAATCGGTGTACTTTTTAAGGCTTTCTTTTTATTCATAACTGTCATTATAACTTTTGCGCTGGTTGCAGCATTGATTGGAGTTATTTTTTCCGGAGGCATTGTCCTTCCTTTAAAAGATTATATTATTCACGGGTTTCTGGCAGAATATAATGATATGGTCCGTACTCCTTTTATTCCTTGTACTACCGGTAGTTGGTCTTTTGACCTGGCTGATTCGCCGCATCATCGGAGCCAGAAGTGGCAGTAATTACCTGGGATATATTTTCGGAGGTCTTTGGGTAATAGGTTTAATCAGCCTGATTGTTTTGGCTGCTACGATCAGCAGACATTTCAGTACCAGGTCATGGTGTAAGTGATGATGTTCAAATAACAGCACCTGCAAACGGAAAACTGATTGTGAAGGTAGATGACTCTAAACCCTATTATATCGATTCAGACTGGATGGGGATAAACTGGCGTCACAAAGGTCCTTTCTTCAATTTAACGGAAGATAGTCTGACTTTGAGTACTGTTCGTGTTGATGTTGTCAGGAGTAAGGACAGTGCCTGGCATGTACACCGCGAAAAACTCAGCCGCGGTAACAATACAGCAGAAGCGCGTAACCTGGCTTCACAAATAGACTTTCCAGATTGAACAAAATGATAGCCTGCTCACGCTTTCACGTGGGTTTGACATAACGCCAAAACAACAATTCCGCAATCAGCAGGTATTGGTAGTAATTGAAATGCCTGTCGGCAAAAGAATTCTTTTAAAGAGCAGTCTGGATGATTACAAATGGTTTAATATGAATACCAGACGCTGGCGAGATAGTGGTATCAACATTGACTGGAATGACGATTTTGATAATGATGAATCGAATTCGTGGGATACGGAAGTGGAATATACAATGACAGCAAACGGATTGGAAAGATCAGGAAGAAATTCAACCTACGACAATGAAAAACCTGAAAATCCCGAAAGGCAGGAAAAAGCTGAAAAGAAAGAAGCGCCTGAACGTAAAGAAGCCGCGGATAGTGTACAAAGAAAAAAGGAAACCCCAAATGGAGACTATCGTTATCATAAACCAAAAACAGCCAATTCAGCAGCATTACAGGTTGCGGATCCATCAGGTACTATTGAAAAAAAGACCCCTGAAACCATTCCAACCCTGGCTTTATTAACCAGCATGAGCTGAGTAGCACAACTTTTATAGATATAGGTCCTGCGCAGGCGGGACCATTTTTTTATTGGCTGCCTGCAAGCGCAAGTTTTAATTTCGCGCTCGGTTTCTTAAATCTTTAAATGGTATATGAAAAACACGCCTTTTACCAATAAACACCTGGCGCTGGGTGCAAAAATGGCTGAATTCGCCGGGTTTAATATGCCGATCAGTTACTCCGGGATTAACGACGAACATCTGGCAGTTCGTAATAATGTGGGCATCTTTGACGTAAGTCATATGGGTGAATTTATTTTGAAAGGACCCGGATCCCTGGACCTTATACAAAAAGTAACTTCCAATGACGCTTCCAAATTAACGAACGGGAAGGCCCAATACAGTTGTCTTCCAAATGAATCGGGCGGCATTGTTGATGATCTGCTGGTTTATTGCATACGCGAGAAAGAAGTATATATGCTGGTGGTAAATGCTTCTAACATTGAAAAAGACTGGAACTGGATCAGCAGGTTTAATTCAGAATCTGTTTTGATGGAAGACATATCTTCCAGAACCTGTCTCCTTGCAGTACAGGGACCCAATGCCAACCGGATTACTGCAACCACTGACATCCATGGATCTGATGAACCTGAAGTATTACAACTTTGTGAAGGGATCATTTGCCGGAGTGGATAATGTCCTTATCAGTGCTACAGGATATACGGGAGCCGGTGGCGTCGAAATTTATTTCGAAGACAAAAATGATTCTGCATCCAGAATCTGGGACACCATTTTTGCTGCAGGAAAATCGATGGGTCTCAAACCTGCCGGATCTAGCTGCCAGGGATACCCTGCGCTTAGAAATGGGTTATTGTTTATATGGTAATGATATTGACGACACGACTTCGCCTCTGGAAGCAGGACTCGGTTGGATAACGCGGTCTTTCAAAACCATTTATAGGAAGGGAGGAGATTGAAAAAAGGAAAAAGGAAGAAATTCAAAAAAAACTGGTGGGATTTGAATTGATGGAAAAGGGGATTCCGCGCCACGGATATGAAATAAAGGATTTTTCAGGAATGAAGATTGGAGAAGTTACTTCCGGTACTCAGTCACCTTCTTTAAATAAAGCCATTGGGATGGGTTATGTCCGGGATACTTTTTCGAGCCCCGACACAAAGATTTATATTAAGATCAGGGATAAACTTTTACATGCCCGTGTTGTCAAACTTCCGTTTCTGTCTTAATTAGAGGATTCCTTTTAACAGGATCATTCATTATCGATTTTAATTTTACGATGCCAAACGCAAAACCTTCTCTATATACTTCGATGTCACCTGCCTTACTGGATTTGTACAATGCGTCTCAGGCAACCGTAGTGATCATAGATGTATTGCGGGCAACATCCACCATTGCAACTGCACTGTTTAATGGTGCGCGTTATATAGTGCCGGTTGACAGTGTGGCAAAATGCATCGAACTGGGCCGTCAGATCAATTGTGTTACTGCCGGAGAAAGAGATGGGAAAATCGCTGAGGGTCTTAGTTATGGTAATTCGCCATTCGAATATAACCATCCTTTTATCAGCGGAAAGATCCTGGTCCTTACCACCACCAATGGAACACGCCTGCTCCATATGGCGCTGGAAAAAGGAGCGCGTGAAATCGTGACGGGCTCTTTTGTAAATCTGGATGCGGTAACAGAATATCTTCTTCAGCAAAAAAATAATGTTATCCTGGCCTGCGCTGCCTGGAAGGATCGGATAAATATTGAAGACACATTATTTGCCGGTGCACTGATAGAAAGAGTACGTGGACAATTCAACATTGAATGTGATGCTTCACATATTGCCGCGAACCTCTATAATAAAGCAGCAGGAAATCTTTTTGATTTCATGAAAGCAAATAATGCTTCGCATTTTAACCGCCTGATGTCTTATGGATTGGAAAAAGATATTCGCTATTGTCTGGAACCCAATCTTGCAAATGTTCTTCCTATTTATGAAGCAGGTAAACTAAAAATCTACTGATTCATTTCCCAGGTCTCCATTTTTCTTTCGAATACTTCCAATGGCATACAGCCATCTTTTAATACTTCGTCGTGAAATGCTCTGACATCAAATCTGTTTCCTAATTCATTTGAATATCGCGTTCTGAGTTCGCGGATTACCATGGCGCCCGTTTTATAACTCAGCGCCTGCCCGGGATCGCCAATATACCTTTCTATTTCAGCCGTTGCTCCCTGCTCACTGATAGCTTCGTTATCCATCATATATTTAATGGCCTGTTCCCGTGTCATCTTTTTCTCATGCATCGCTACGTCCACTACCAGTCTTACAGCCCTGTGCATTTCATCCCCTAGCGCACCCATGTATTGATAAGGATCGGTATATAAGCCCAACTCTTTGCCCAGAGATTCTGAATACAATGCCCAACCTTCCCCATAAGCTCCGTACCATAAAAATCTTCTGAATGCGGGAAGCAATGTGTCTTCAAGTTGAAGAGAATTCTGATAGTGGTGACCAGGAATCGCTTCATGTAAAAAAAGGGATTCCATTCCTGAGGTGGTATTGAATTTCGTGGCATCGAGTATCGGAACATAGAATATACCTGGTCGTGAGCCGCCCGGATCTCCCTGAATATATTCCGCGCTGGCGCTGGCTGCACGGAACGCTTCAGTCTGATGGATTTCAAATTTCATTTTCGGAGTATGAATAAAAAGATTTTTCAGATTAGGTTCAATCGTTGATTGAATTTTCTTAAATGCATTCAGCACATCCTGCGGTGATTTGTAAGGCATGAACCTTGGATCATTTTTCATAAAGGAAAAAAAAGCTGGTAAATCGCCATGAAAACCAGTTTGCGTTTTTATTTCCTCCATTTCCTCTTTTATTCTTTTAACTTCCGATAAACCGGTTTGATATATTTCTTCAGAACTTTTATAGGTTGTTGTCCAATAGCGGATCAGAAATTCATATAATTTTATTCCATTTGGCAAAGCATCAAAGCCAATGCTCCCGCGGCTTTTAGGCAGGTACTCCTGCTGAAGAAAATCAGCCATCTTTTTATACGAAGGAACAAGAACGCCGGATATCAGACTGGCGAAACTATTGGTAATCCTTGCTTTATCAGCATCACTTATTCCGCCGGGCAGCATGTTGACCGGAGTATAAAAAATGCTTTTTGTATAATCGGGCGTTATCATACTTTGCATTTCGGGTATCATTTTTTCAACCAGGCAACGTGGAAGAATATACCCGTTCTGCAGTCCCCTGCGGAAATATGTAATGGCACTATCAGTCCAGGGTCCAAACTGGCTGGCTCTTTTTACCCAGTTATCATAATCAGTTACTGTATTAAAAGGCTGTATGCCGCTCCCACTGCCCATTTGCCCAAGAAATAAAGGAATGCCTTCGAACTGGTTAAAAGGCATATACTGGATATTGGGCATCGTTATGTTGTTGATCGCCAGATGTAAGTCAATGCCTTCCAGGTCAGTCCTAAGCTCCCAGATGAGAATATCATAGCTTAACTGGTCATTCGGGTTAAATTTCTCCCGATCAAAAACAAGGATCTTGTCAAGATAACGCTGATAGAAATTATGAAGGGTATCCATGTAACTGTCCGTAAAATCTACCGGAAGCTGATCATTATAGCGATTATCGCCGTTTTGGGTCGCTTCCACCGGAAAATATCTCATTCGGTCGTTGTAATAATCTTTAAGAACACGCCCAAAAGCTCTGTTGTCCTTTATTGCCCGGTTGGGATGCATCAGCTTGCAGGACATACAAATACAACAGGTCAGTAGAAATACGTATGAAGAAAATTTCATGCAGATAAATTAGGTAGCTAAAGCTAAGCAATTCATTAGTGAAGGAAAATAGATCCAAATAATTTTCGGGACAGAAATGCATGGGAATTTATTTTTTCGCATATCTTCGCCCCACTAAAGCTGCTTTCAGCCTGTTCGCCCTACCTTATGCATCCCTATTTCGTATTCATCAAAACTGTATTTATTAAAGAAATTAAGCACTGGCATTGGATTGGTACAACAATTGCTATCTGCCTTATATATTTTTATAGCATCTCGATTATTCATTAACTTATCTTAAAATGATTCTTATGAAGCTTAGGTACATTCTACTTTTCGCAGTTTCGTCACTATTCATGTTCTCCTGCGTGAGCACCAAAAAATTTAAGGATATGCAGGCCAAAATGCAGGCCCGCTATGACTCCCTTAGCGCAGAATATGCAAAACTCCAGGGTGAGTTGAAGACTTGCAACGATGCAACGGCTTCGCTTACTTCTAAAAACACCAGGCTTACAGGGACAAGTAGACGAACTTAATAAACAAGTTGCTTTCCTCAGAGAAAACAACACTCAGGCCCTGAAACAATTGGAAGATATGTCTGTAATCTCCAGTTCACAGGCAGAAAGTATTAAGAAATCATTGGAGAACATCGGCGCTAAAGATGCGTATATCCGCGATCTGCAGTCTGCCATGGCTCACAAGGATTCTCTGAATATGGCTCTGGTCATGAATCTTAAAGGCGCTGTCGGCGGAAACGATTCCGACATCAATATTAAAGTTGACAAGGGTGTTGTATTTATCGACATCTCAGACAAAATGCTTTTCAAAAGTGGAAGCTTTGTTGTAACAAAGGGCGCAAAAGAAGTACTTGCGAAAGTTGCTGCGGTTCTTAAGAATCAGCCTGATGTAGAATTTGAGGTGGAAGGAAATACTGATAACAAAGTATATCGCGGACATCCTGATTTAGTTGACAACTGGGATCTGAGCTGCAAACGCGCTACTTCTGTAGTACGTATCCTCGCTAAAACTTACGGAATTCCGCCAGCAAAAATGACCGCTGCCGGTCGTGGGGAATATGTTCCTTTAATGTCTAATGATACGAAGGAAGGCCGTGCTGCTAACCGCCGCACCAGAATCGTGATTCTGCCACAGCTTGATCAGTTCTTCAACCTGCTCGAGCACAAAGGATAAACTTAATTTCATACGAAATCATTTTAGAGGTCCCCTTTTATGGGGACCTTTTTTTATTATTTTATCTAGTGTGGTAAATGTGGAATTGTAGAAAATGAAAAATGTGGAAGTTGAATTATTAATGATAATGTGGGGATAGGAAAATTAATTTGTGAAATTATTGTCGACCCTGGTTCCTGAATTTAAATTGTAAATAGAAATAATTTTTTCAGGTTTTATGGAACGGGGAGGTCGTTTTAAAGGCAGTAATTAGGTGGATTCAAAGAGAAATCTACGAATTTTATTTCCACGTTATCATTAATAATTCAACTTCCACATTTTTCATTTTCTACAATTCCACATTTCCCATATTATTAAACCTCAGGTTTAATATCCTCTTACGTTCTTCCCTTCCATGTAATTAATAAAAGCTCTGTTGACAACGCGGTTACCTCCGGGTGTCGGGTAATTGCCGGTGAAATACCAGTCACCTGTATTGGTGGGACAGGCTTTGTGAAGAGATTCGATGGTTTGATAAATTACCTGAACCGGAGTATGAATATCCGGCGGGGTAATCAGTTTTGCAATTTTATCGGAGATTTCCTGTGTGGTAAAAGGTTTATAGATCTGGCGGACAATATTCTCTGTGTGTAATTGGCCCATCCGCTCGAGTTCCTTACAATGTTGATACATGTCAGCAAGACATTTTTCCTTTTTTCGTTCATGCATCAGCGTTATAGCTGCACGGAAGGCAATAAAATCTCCCAGTTTGCTCATATCTATCCCATAGCAATCCGGATAACGGATCTGGGGTGCAGAAGAAACAATGATAATTTTCTTCGGTTCGAGTCTTGCCAGCATCCGGACAATGCTTTCTCTCAGCGTGGTTCCGCGAACAATAGAATCGTCTATAACTACCAGGGTATCCACGTTTTTCTGAACAGTACCATAAGTAATGTCGTACACATGCTGAACCATTTCATTGCGACTGGCATCCGCCGTAATGAATGTGCGCATCTTAACATCCTTCGTCGCAATCTTTTCAATCCTGATTTTCCGGTTGATCATCTGCGAAAGTTTCTCTTCCGTCACATCAGTTCCCCAGGAAAGGATCCGCTCGATCATTATTTTCCTCAGATAATCATCGAGTCCTTTCCACATGCCGTAGAATGCGACTTCAGCCGTATTGGGAATAAAAGAGAATATGCTGTTTTTCAGATCGTGATCAACAGAATTCAGGATTTGTTCACTCAGGTTATATCCTAACGCAATGCGTTCGCGATAAATTTTTTCATCACTTCCTCTGGAAAAATAAATCCGTTCGAAACTGCAGGCGCGGCGTTCCCTTGCAGGTATAATTTGTTCCACGGAAAACTGGCCGTCTGATTTTGCAATCAGCGCATTTCCGGGCATGAGTTCCAGCACTTCATTTTCGGCTACATTGAAAACCGTACGTATCGCAGAACGTTCTGATGCAGCAACAATTATTTCATCATTCGCAAAATAATATGCCGGACGAATGCCATGTGCATCACGGAAAACGAATCCATCTCCGTTTCCAACAAGACCACCCACCGTATAACCGCCGTCGAAAAGTGGAAGTGCTCTTTGTAAAATTCTCTTAATGTCCAGATCCATCGGCATTTCTTCGTCTGCCTGAACGATGAAATGATGGATTACTTCCATCATGGCTGCCAGGTCACTTTGTTTTTGAAATTCACCGGGCTCAATATTTATTAATGCGAAGAGTTCGTCTGTATTAACCAGGTTGAAATTGCCTGCCAGTGCGAGATTACGGGCCGGGATCGTATCTCTTTTTATGAATGGATGACAAAATTCAACATTGTTTTTTCCCTGCGTGCCATAACGGAGATGTCCAAGCAGGAGTTCACCCATTACAGAAATATGACCCTTTAAAAGTCCCGGATGTTTGATAATATCGGGTTGGTATTTTTCAAGATCCTTTATTTCATCATTGATTTTTGAAAATATATCGGCAATAGGCTGGTTGTTGTTGCTGCGTATCCGATGAAGAAATGGATGACCGGGTTCAATATTCAATTTTACAGAAGCGACTCCCGCGCCATCCTGACCACGGTTATGTTGTTTTTCCATGAGCAGGTAAAGCTTATTTAAGCCATACAATGCCGTACCATATTTCTGGAGATAAAAGGAGAAAGGTTTGCGAAGTCTGATGAATGCCAATCCGCATTCATGTTTAATTTCGTCGCTCAATTTTTTCTTTTTTGGGGCGCCGGAAACAGAATTCCGACACTCAATTTTCGTTTTTTTGAATCCAACATCTGTCCAATGAACTCTGTCGAACGAAAGTGAAGCGCAAAGGTAATCGAATTTGACTAAAAGAAGAAACGACTGATCCGGAGAAAGATTAGAACTGTACGGGATGTGAAAGCCCTGGTAACCAGGCAGATTTAATCAGGAAATATCGGGTATTACATAGTGATCGGGCTGTTGTTCATGAAATGAATCAGTGCAGAGCATTTTTGAGTTTTAATTTCTTAAAAATATTATGGCGGTGTACCTCAACAGTTTTAATTGAAATTTTCAGTTTCGTGGAAATATCCTTGGACTGACTTCCCTGAACGATCAGGTTTACCACATCCATTTCTCTTTCAGTAAGTGAATTTATGGCCGAAAGAGAAGCTGGATCCAGCTTGCTTTCATTCATAAGTTCCTTGATTTCCTCACATAAATATTTATTTCCTTTGGACACCTCAACAATGGCATTGAACATTTCCTCACGGGATGAATTTTTTGTAACATATCCCATTGCTCCCTGTTGCAGCATTTTTTTTGCGTACGAAGGCTGTGAATGCATCGTAACACCTATGACAAAAGATTGCGGGGAAACTTCCCTGATTCGACGTGTAGCTTCGATACCCGAAAAAGGAATCATATTGATGTCCATCAGCACCACATTCGGGATGCATTTGTTTGCTCATCTTTACTGCTTCCTCAGAATTTGAACAGCTTCCAATTACTTTAAAACGTGAATCACTGTTCAGGATATATGTCCAGGTTTCCCTGATCAGTTTATGATCATCTGCAATTAAAATACTAATCATTTCCGCTGTTTTCAAGTGGTCGTTAACCAAATTCCAGACTATTATTCAATTTTACGTACTTCTAATATACTATAACAGAATGGAAATCTAAATATTGTGTTCAAATATACTTCCAGAGTCGGGTTATTCATTAATTCGAGCTGGTAAACTGGCGGGTTTGCCATTTTGTAAGATTACTGCAATTACGATAATCCCCGTCGATCATAATGTAATAAGTAGAGATTTTGGACTGAAACCAGGTTTGCAGCACTTTATTCTTTTTCTGTTCTAAAGCGCGCTGGGCGATTTTGTTATAATCATCCTTTCAGATTCTCCCTGTGAGGTTCAGACTTGGAAATGAGATATATAATTCGAACGCCTTTTTTACCTCGTTCATCTGTAAATACGGTTGGCTCTGAGTATTGTCCGGCACTGAGATTAGATTTTTTAAGAAGCAGAACCATGTCTTTGTCCAGATCGTCGATTTTCAAATAATTTGACCCGTCTCTGGCTAAAAGGATACCAGCCGTGAATTTGGCATTTTCATCATCACTGTATTTTGCAACCGCTGCACCAAATTCTATATTTCCCGAAACCAGTTGCTGACGGATGGAGTCTAGTTTAACGATGGCCTCTTTGGATTCCGTTTCAGTGATTTGCGGAATGCGAAGTATATGACGAATAACAGCATCATCGCCATTACGGCTAACCATTTGTATGATATGATAGCCGAATTTGGTTTTGATGACAGGCGAAATCTGGCCGTCTTTTAGACGGAATGCAGCAGCCAGAAAAACAGGATCCCATTGCTTTTCCATGCGGTTGATCTGATACATACCGCCTTTATCCTTGCTTCCCGGATCATCTGAATACAAGGAAGCCAGCGTTTCAAATTTCCTGGTTCCGTTTTCCACCTCCGTTTTATACTCATTCAACTCATCAATAGCCAGCACTTCGATGTCGCGGCTTGCCTTCGGATAGACAACGATCTGGCCGATCTGCAATTCGGACTCGTAAAACAAGAGACTGTCCTTAGGTATCTTTTCGTAAAATTCTTTTACTTCCGTCGGGGTGATCTTAACACCATCAACTATTTTATTACGCATGCCCGACGCCATGCGCTGTTCTTTTATGGGCTGGCGGAATTCTTCCCGCATCTGATAAATAGTCCTTCCGGCGATTTGCTCAAGGGCTTCCTTACTTCCGTACTGTTGTTCGAAATAGCGGATTTTCTGATCAATTTCAGCGTCAATTTCTTCTTCTGTTACGGGGATTGAATCCTTCTCAGCCTGAAGAACCAGGGCTTTCTGCACGAGCATCCCATCCAGAATGGTACAAGGATCCTGCTCCTGACCGCCCTGTCTTTTAATATCTTCATTGGCGATGGAGATTTCAGATTTCAGAACGATTTTATCACCAACAATGCCTACAATTTTATCAGCCACTACTTTTTGCTGAGCCATCGTAGAAGACACAAGCATCAACATAAAAGCAGCTGAAAATCAATTTCTTCATAATCGGAAATCTGGACATTCAAAAATACGCTCATTCATTTCTGTGAGTATCCGTCGGCGGGGTTTTAACAAAACCTTCTAAGCCTAAAGCCTAAAGCCTAAAGCCCAAAGCCTAAAGCCATAAATTTTTTAAACTTAAGGCATTGCGCCCTGATCGGAGATCTAAAAAAGAGTTTTAGGCTTTAAGCTTTAGGCTTTAGCTTACAAGTTCTCTTCACTTCTTCTTCCTCATAAGCCTCGACGATATCACCTACATGGTAGTCCGTATAGTTTTTGATTACCAGTCCGCATTCCATACCCGAAGGCACTTCCTTGGCATCATCCTTAAATCTCTTCAGTGAAGCAAGTTCCGCAGTTGCACCTTCACCAACCGGATAAATCACGATACCATCGCGGACCAGTCTGATCTTGGAATTTCGGTATATTTTTCCGTCAAGTACATAACAACCGGCAACTGTTGCCTTGTCAAATTTGAAAACATTGCGTATTTCGACATTTGCCACCACTTTTTCCTGGATCTTGGGTTCCAGCATTCCTTCCATGGCGCTTTTTACTTCTTCGATAGCATTATAGATAATGGAATAAGTCTTGATCTGAACCCCTTCATTTTCGGCAAGTCTTCCTGCCTGGACGGATGCTCTCACATTAAATCCCACTACTACAGCATCTGACGCAGTAGCCAGCAATACATCACTTTCAGTAATCGCACCAACTGCTTTATGAACCACGCGAACGGCGATTTCTTCAGTAGAAAGTTTTTGGAGGGAATCGCTCAGGGCTTCTACTGAACCATCCACATCGCCTTTGATGATAAGGTTGAGTTCCTTAAAGTTTCCAAGTGCGAGTCGCCGTCCGATTTCATCCAGCGTAATATGTTTCTTGGTTCGTGATACCCTGTTCACGTGCCAGCTGACCACGCCTGTTGGCTGTTTCCTTGGCTTCGGCTTCATCCGCAAATACTTTGAATTTTTCTCCAGCCTGCGGCGCACCGTTCAATCCGAGCAATAATACCGGAGATGAAGGCGGTGCATCTTCAATTTTTTTATTTCTTTCATTGAACATGGCTTTGATACGTCCAAAATACTGACCGGAAACAACCAGGTCACCGCTTTTCAAAGTTCCACCCTGAACCAGCACGGTTGCAACATACCCTCTTCCTTTATCCAGTGAAGCTTCAATCACAGTACCTGAAGCTTCCCGGTTGGGATTGGATTTCAGATCGAGAATTTCAGCTTCCAGCAGTATTTTTTCCAGAAGTAAGTCAACATTTTGACCTTTTTTGGCTGAAATTTCCTGACTTTGATATTTACCTCCCCAGTCTTCGACCAGGATATTCATACCCGCCAGCTGTTCTTTTATTTTTTCAGGATTGGCTCCATCCTTATCAATTTTATTAATGGCAAATACCATGGGCAGGTTAGCAGCCTGTGCATGAGAAATGGCTTCTTTGGTCTGCGGCATGATGGCATCATCGGCCGCAATCACGATGATTGCAATATCGGCAGCTTTGGCACCACGGGCACGCATCGCCGTAAAAGCTTCGTGGCCCGGCGTATCCAGAAATGTAATTTTCTTGCCATTGGCAGTTGTAACCTGGTAGGCTCCTATATGCTGAGTGATACCTCCTGCTTCACCGGCAACTACATTGGCTACGCGGATAAAATCCAACAGTGAGGTTTTACCATGATCCACATGTCCCATGATGGTAACAACAGGAGAACGTGGTACCAGATCTTCCGGTCCGTCTACAACCTCTTCTTCTTCCAATTCAAGGGCATCATCAATGCCGATAAATTCCACGGTATATCCAAACTCACCAGCTACCAGTTCTATGACGTCTGCTTCCAGTCGCTGGTTGATAGAAACCATCATGCCCAGACTCATACATTTGCTGATGATATCCGCATAACTCACATCAATCAGGTTAGCCAGTTCACTCACACTGATAAATTCTGTAACCTGCAGCTTGGTACTTTCCTGCTGTTCACCTCCGCTTTGTTCTGCATTCTCTTCACGACGTGCGCGACGATATTTTGCCTTCGACTCCTCTTCCGCGGCCTCCTGTTCCGGCCAGCTTGGCCTGTGTTTCGCGGATTTTTTCCTGAATTTCTTTTTTATCTATTTCTTTCTGATCACGGGGACTCGCAGCACTTCGGTTCGTACTGCTGGCAGGTGAACGAAGATCACGGCGTAAAATGGGTTTCGCTCCACTGCTTGGACGTGTGGGATCGCGTTGAACAGGTGTTCCTGTTCCCGAAGGTTTGCCGTTGTTACTACCACCTTCCCTTTTTTCAATCGGGATGCGTTTTCTTTTTCTTTTTTCGTCGGCCTGTTTAGGCTTTTCCGTTTCAGGTGGAAGATCAATTTTCCCAAGAATCCTGGGGCCTTCTATCTTATCTACTAAAATATTTTCGATGGTCGATTCGTCCAACTTATGGATGTCTGCTTCATTCGATTCCTGAATTGCTGCTTCAGGTTCCGAAACAGATGGAAGCACAGCCTCCGGCGGCTCGACCGGTTTTTCTTCGGAAGCTTTTTTCTTAACCGTCTTCTTGGGCCGGGTGGAAGAATCAATCTGTGATAAATCAATCTTATCAATGATTTTCGGCTCCTTCTAAATGCGGGGCCTCAATCTTAATAATTTCAGGCTCTTTTTTTGGTTCTTCTATTTTTACCGCCTTCACTTCCTCCACCGCAACTGGTTCTTCCTTTACAATTTTCTTGGGTTCTTTCCGGAAAAGAACGGTTTCGTCTTCTTTCTTACGTTTCGCTTCCACACTGCCTTTCGGCAGGTCGATCTGATTACTCTTAATCTTTGCGACTTTATCTCCCTGAAATTCCTGCTGCAGTGACCGGTACATGTCATCGGTCAGCTTTGCTGTTGGTTTCAGATCATCCTTACTAAATCCTTTGCCCACCAGGAAATCTACCAGCGTTTCTTTGCCGATGTTGAATTCCTTGGCTGCTGCCATTAAACGTGGTGTTGTCGTTTCTGCCATATGAATTGAGTCCATGAACTGACGATCCGTCCATGGACCGCCGTCATGCCTTTTTTAATAGTAGTTTATCATGAAGAACAACCTTGATCATAAAATCATGATTCAGGATTATTCTTTTTCGAATTCTTCTTTAAGTACCCGGCGAACTTCTTCGATGGTTTCCTTTTCCAGGTCTGTTCTGCGTTCCAGCTCCTCCACTGAAAGGTCCAACACACTATGGGCCGTATCACAACCAATTCTCTTCAGCTCATCTATAATCCAGGTTTCAATTTCATCGCTGAATTCATCCAGGTCGATATCAAATTCTGTAGTCTCACCTTCATTGTCACGGAATACGTCGATGGAATATCCTGTCAACTCCTGAGCCAGTTTAATATTTACACCTTTTCTTCCGATCGCAAGTGACACCTGATCTGGTTTCAGATAGACATTTACATGCATCTTTTCGCTGTCTATATCCATACTTGTTATCTTGGAAGGCGTCAATGAACGCTGCAGAAGCAAGCTGAATATTATTGGTATAGTTGATAACATCAATATTTTCATTTTTCAGCTCCCTCACAATTCCATGTATACGGCTTCCCTTCATACCCACGCAGGCACCTACCGGATCGATCCGATCGTCATAACTTTCCACGGCTACTTTGGCTCTTTCACCTGGTTCCCGCACGATTTTTTTAATAACAATCAAACCGTCAAAAATTTCTGGTACTTCAATTTCGAGAAGTTTGGCCAGGAAAGAAGGGCTGGTGCGGGAAAGTATGATAACAGGAGAATTGTTTTTCATGTCTACTTTCTTTACTACCGCGCGAATGCTCTCTCCTTTTTTGAAATAATCCTGAGGTATTTGCTCTGACTTGGGAAGAATCAGTTCATTGCCTTCTTCGTCAAGCAGCAATATTTCTTTTTTCCATACCTGGTATACTTCTGCACTGATAATCTCGCCGATCCGCTCGCTGTATTTCTTGACTAATACGTTTTTTTTCAGGTCACCGATTCGGCTTGCAAGTGTTTGTTTTGCTGCCAGGATGGCCCTGCGGCCAAAATCGAGGATCTCTATTTCTTCGTACAGATCCTCACCGACTTCGTAATCCGGTTCCAGCTTGACGGCGTCACTGTAAGCAATCTGGGCCAGCGGATCTTCCACTGCGCCATTCTCCACTATGGTGCGTCTGCGCATGATTTCAAGGTCACCCTTTTCAGCATTCACAATTACGTCAAAATTTTCATCACTGCCGTATTTTTTACGCAGCAGCGTTTTGAAAACATCTTCCACCACTTTCATCATGGTAGGACGGTCAATATTTTCGGCTTCCTTGAAGTCCTGGAAAGCTTCGATTAAATTGATACTTGCCATAACCGATCTTTTTATGTCCAGTTAAAAAACAATCTGGACCTTGGTTGATTTTATATTGTTGAATAAATAACTATGAGAACTTATTTCCTTTTTTTTCGAAGGCATTTTACCGTTGGAATGCTTTCGGGAGCTAATTTCCAGTACAATACCATCTTCATTCACTTCTGTCAGCTGACCTTCTTTTTGCGCGCCATCAAGGAGTTCAACCTCGACCAGTCTTCCAATATTCTTTTTATATTGTCGCAGCAATTTTAAAGGCTCATCCAATCCGGCCGAAGAAACTTCCAGCGAAAAATCACCGTCCGGATAAAAACCCTCTTCTTCGAGTTTTCTGTAAAGCTTTCTGTTTACCTGCACACATTTTTCAATTGTAATGCCAGAATCGCCATCCAGAAAAACCTTTACATTATTTGTTGGTTTTATCCGCAGATCAACCAGGAAATACATTGGCTCTTCACTTAGAATTTCCTCGATGAAATGCCTTATGCTTTCAATTTGGGTTTCCTTATCCATATGAAAAGAAGAAGGGAACGATTGCGTTCCCTTCCTTTTGTTTCACTGTACCGGCTGCAAATTTAATGGATTTATTCGATTCCTCCCAAATATGACCATTAAATAACGGGCTCTTTTTAACAGGGTATTTGCCGGGTCTTTAGTAAATTTGTTGTCCATGAATATTTTTGTACTATTCCTGCTGGGCTACATTCTTTACCGGTTCATAGGGGGGTTCCTGATACCTCTGTTCCGGACTACCCGTCACATGCGCCAGCAGTTTCAAAATATGAATAAACAACCTGGTCAGGACGGCCATTCCTCCAACCCATCTTCTCAGGGTTTCGCTGGTCAAAACGGCCAACGGCCAACCGCCAACGGCCAGCAGAAAAGCTCGAATTCAGGGTCTTCAAAAGTCGGGGAATACATTGATTTTGAGGAAATCAAGTAAGACAAGTATAGGAGTATGGGAGTATGGGAGTGTGGGGAAAAACTGCTAACCGCCAACCGCCAACGGTCAACGAACTCACCAGCGTATATCAGTAATAAACAATCCCGGCGGCAAGTAGAGCCCTTTCAGTCCTGCTTTTATCGCCCCTTCGATATTCATCAGCGCGTCATCTACAAAAAGAGTCAGTTTTGGATCCAGCTGATTTTCACGAATGATCTGCTCATAACCGCCCAGATCGGGCTTCCGATGGCCCAAATCATGAGAGAAATAGGCTTTTTCAAAAAGATCCTCCAGATTTCCTTCGAAAGAGGCCCGGTAGATCTCACTGAATTTTTTGTAATGAATGGCATTGGTGTTACTAAACAGAAACAGCCGGTATTTTGACTTCAGTTCTTTTAGGAGAGCAATACGATCAGGTGGAAACCTGAGGAGCAAGGCATTCCACGCATCAACTAATTCATCGTGACTTACCTCAGTGTTCAGCAGGTCTTTTATTTCTTTCAGAAAATCATCATCAGAGATCCTTCCAGTCTCATGGTCGCTGAAAAAAGAAGCGGCAAAGCCATGTCCGAAATATTCATGGATATTTTTCAATCCCAATTCTGAAAAGGCATGAAGTGTCTGTTTCACATCGATGTCCATGATTACACCGCCCAAATCGAATATAATATTTTTGATGTCTTTCATATTATAAGCCAAAAGCTTAAAGCCGAAAGCCTAAAACTTTTTAAGCCTAAAGCCCAAAGCTTAAAGCCTAAAACTATTTAAATATTCAATTCAAAATTTTTAAAATGAGCGGAGATCTAAAAAGTAGTTTTAGGCTTTCGGCTTTAAGCTTTTGGCTTATTTCCCCATCAAATCCGCCTCTACGACATCTCTCGAATTGCCGCCCACAAAGACTTTGAAAGCGCCGGGCTCGTACACCCATTTCAAATCACTGTTCACAAATTTCAGATCATTCGTTGTAAGTGTGAAGCTTACTTCCTTACTCTCTCCCTTCTTCAGATAAACCTTCTGAAATTTCTTTAACTCCTTAACAGGCTGTGTAACCGATGCGAACAGGTCCCTTATATAAAGCTGAACGGTTTCTTCCCCATCGTAGTTTCCGGTATTTGTGACCGTTAGCTTAATATGCGCCGGCTGAGTAGTTGAAATATTTTTGCTTGCAAGTGTAACCGGACTATAAGAAAATTTAGTATAACTCAAACCATAGCCAAATGGATAAAGTGGATCATTTGACATATCCAGGTAGTCTGATTTGAACTTTGAATTACCATCGTTCATGTAAGGACGTCCGGTATTTTTAGCGTTATAATAAATGGGGATCTGTCCCTGGTTCAGAGGGAAGGTCATGGACAATTTTCCGGAAGGATTGTAATTTCCAAAAAGCACGTCGGCAATCGCATTACCTGCTTCTGTTCCGCCAAACCAGGCATCGAGTATGGCGCTTAGGTTCTGGTTCTCCCAGTTCAATATCAGCGGGCGGCCATTGAAAAGTACAAGCACAATGGGTTTGCCGGTATTTACAAGAGCCTTTAATAAATTCTCCTGACTTTCAGGTATGGATATATCACCGCGACTGGATGACTCTCCGCTCATATCGGCTGCTTCACCCAGCACAGCGACAACCACATTTGATTTTTCGGCAGCCGTAACAGCTTCTCCCAGCATAGCCTGGGCAGTTCTGCTTTCGGGTTCGATCTCCGGACCGAATACATTCGTGCGTTTTCTAAGCATGCTGTCATCAGAGATATTTGCACCTTTTGCATATATGATTTTCACATCGGAGCCCGCTACATTTTTTATTCCTTCCAGTACTGATACAGATTTCGAAGGATCACCCGAAACACTCCATGTGCCCAGCATATTGCGGTGATTATCTGCGAGAGGTCCTATCAGTGCAATGGTTCCTGATTTTTTTAGTGGAAGAACCTGGTTATTATTTTTAAGAAGCACAAAACTATGCTCAGCAATTTCCCTTGCGGCTTTGCGATTGTCTCCCGAGAGTAATTCTTTTACTGCTCTTTCAGTATTCATTCTTCCATAGGGATCCGTAAATAATCCGAGTTTATATTTTGCTTCCAATACCCGGCGACAGGCCTGATCAATTTCTTTCTGCGTTACTTTTCCTTCCTGCAATGATTTCTTCAGTGTGGTAAGAAATCCTTCACCTACCATATCCATGTCCAGCCCTGCATGTAATGCCAGCGCAGCTACGGTTTGAAGATCGCCCATACCATGCGCTTCCATTTCATTAAGAGCTGTATAATCAGATACTACCATTCCTTTAAACTTCCATTGGTTACGAAGGAGATCCGTGAGCAGCCAGCGGTTACCCGTGGCCGGTATACCATCAATTTCATTGAATGAACTCATTACTGATCCTGCACCTGCGTCAATGGCCGCTTTATATGGAGGAAGATAGTACTGGTACATTTTGATACGGCTCATATCTACGGTATTATATTCTCGGCCAGCTTCGGCGGCTCCGTACAATGCAAAATGTTTTACGCAGGCCATTACCGTTTCTGTATTGCGCAAATCCTTTCCCTGGTAACCACGAACGACGGCTGCAGCTATCTCGGAACCTAGATAGGGATCTTCTCCCGATCCTTCTGAAACCCTTCCCCAGCGTGGATCACGGGCGATATCTACCATCGGTGAAAAGGCCCAGGCTAATCCGTCGGCACTGGCTTCCCTTGCAGCGATTCGCGCACTTTTTTCAATCAGCTCAGTATCCCAGGAACATGAGAGCCCCAACGGGATGGGGAATATTGTTCTGTGTCCGTGAATAACATCAAGACCGAATATTAACGGGATATGCAGACGAGTGTTTTTTACAGCGATATCCTGCGCCTGTCTTACTTTATCTGGTCCGGTAATCCCAAACAAACCGCCTACCATGCCTTTGCGGATTTTATCATCAACATCTTTGCTGACAACCGAACCGGTTACGGCACCACCCGGGGTTACGAGATTAAGCTGACCTATTTTTTCATCAATGGTCATTTTACTCATGAGGTTATTGATAAAAGCATCCATTTTAGCATCCTGTGCCTGTATGCTTCCGGCAATAATAAATGCTATGCAGATCGTTAGGATTTTTTTCATGTTCGAAGATTTTGATAAAAATATAACTATAAAGTATTATCGGCGTTCTAAAAAGAAGTTTTAGGCTTTAAGCTTTCGGCCTTAAGCCTTATTTGAGTAAATACGGAGTAATCGCTTTTTGCCATATAGCATACCCTTTGGCATTCATATGCAGGTTGTCTTCAAGAAAAATGCCCTTCATTATTGATCCGTCAGGATTCAGCATTTTGTGATAAACATCTACAAACCCTGCATGCTGTTGCAGTGAAAGATAAGTCTGGATAAGCAGATTTGCCTTCTCCATTTTTTCTTTCAGGCGGATACGGCTGGGGCTGGGTTTTATAGAAATAAATAAAATATTTTCTCCGGGAAGACCTTTCCTGATTAATTCGAACAACACCCTGAACCTTTCAAATACTGTATCTGCTGTTACCGCATCGGAAGATGCCAGATCATTATCACCACAATAAATGACTACCTGTTTAGGATGATAGGGAATAATGATTTCAGGCGCATAGAATATTACATCCGGAATCGTTGAACCACCAAAACCCCGATTGATAATTGTATAACCGGGGAAATAATTACTTACATCGGTCCATTTTCTAAAGGATGAACTGCCAACAAAGAGAATGGCATTGGCCGGAGGCGGATTGATACCGTCCTGTTTTTTAAATTCCTTTATTTCATCTGCAAAAGGCTGAGCCAGACAATGACTGCTAATAAAAATGCCAATCAGTAGCGGCAGGAATTTTAAAATTTTCTTCATGTATATTATTGTTGATATATTCTTTTCAGGGGACGCTTTTTTAACAGAACAGGGACAATTTAAGGCTGCTTCTCAGTCGCCACCACCTGGATGGGTTTTATTTTTTCAGAAACCCCGTTTTCATTAAATGCTTCTATGGAAAAATAATAAGTTCTGCCTTTATCCATCGGTTTGAAATAATATTGGTTGTCATTGTAAACCATCACATTGTTATACAGTTTGTCGGGTGCGACACCCCAGTAAATATTATAACCTGTGGCATTATTAACTGTAAACCATTTGATAAGAGCATTCCTGGAATCATTTTCACTGCGCAACACGATGAATTGTCTTACGGTATCTGGTTTTTCTCCCGATCCTTTTCCAAAGACACGCAAACCACTGATGGCAAATTTACCGGTTGGCATGTGTATATTCTCCAATTTTAAATACCGCGCAGTAACTGGTTTTGATAATTCCAGGTATTCATGTGGAACGTCGGTGCTGTTGTGGCTTTTATCGACAAGTATTTTCCAGTTTTTTCCATCCATGGATTCCCACAGGATAAACTGGTGATAGATGCCCTGGATCTTTCCCAGGAAGGACGAATCCACATCCTGATCCGCATAATTTATTTGGACAGCATAGACGGTGCTGGTTTTTCCAAGATCGGTTTGAATCCATTCATGCGCATTTCCCGTGGCAGCACACCAATATGTCCGGATGTCCTCATCCACAGCATTGTTAGCAGAAAATCCGCCGTATGTGGATGAAACTTCAACTGGTTTATCATAATTCAACAACATCCATCCAGTGAAATTTCCATGAATATGGTCTTTTTTTTCAGCAGGTAAAAACTGTGGGTAATCGCCAAAAGCCGTATTGGAATACAATACTCCATCATTGTCGAAACCTGCGGGCCAGATGCCGATCCTTCTTTCAAAATTATTTTTCATGTTCACGACCATCGTGGAGACATGCCACCAGTTTTTATATGGATCCTGGTAGGTGGATCCATGTCCGGCTCCACGGGCGAACCCTCCGGGTTTATAGGAAAAGGGATTGCTCGCCTGATAAGTAAAAGGTCCCATGGGATGGTCGGATGTATAAACCCCATCGCCATACCCCCGGATTTCTGTGCCCGGTCCTCCATATTGTAAATAATATTTTCCCTTGTATTTATTCATCCATGCGCCTTCAATAAACGGGTTGAGAAAATTATTATCGTTGTATTCGCCGAAGCGCTCCCAGCCATGGATATCGTCGTGCAGTTTGATGAGTTCTTTATGTTCGCCGATGGGTTGTAAAGTTTTATGGTCTATTTCCCATCCGTATATAGGATACAGATTGCTTGAACCATGATATAAATAAATTCTTCCGTCGTCATCAAGAAATAATGCGGGATCCCACGCTCCGGCCTGGAATGAATCCACGGCCTCTTTCCATTCATCCTGTTTTGGATTGGTGCTCATCCAGATGGGGAAATTCTTTGAATAGGTGGAACCGACTACCAGCAGGGTATCACCAAGCACCAGTGTGGCAGGCGCACAAAGATCGTCATACACATGATGGTAAGGTTTTAAAAAAGAGCGACGGATAAAATGCCAGTTCAGCATATCACTGCTCCACCAGTATCCCCACTGGTTGGTGGAAAATAAATAATAGTCTCCTTTATACATCGTGATTACCGGATCTGCTGTAGCACGATGTCTTCCTGCTTCAGAGAAATTCGGAATGGGCGTGTAACCGTAATCGATATTTAAAGGATTACAATAAGTCTTTTGCTGTGCCATAGCGCTCGTAACAAAAGCAATTAAACAAAGAGCCAGCAGTAACTTATTTTTCATGAAATTTTTTACTTCATTGTGTATGGCGATTGGAATCCCAGTCTCTTCAGACCGTTTTGAATTTCGGGGATTTGCATAAACAGTTTCCATAATAAACCTGAGCGGTAGTTTTCAATCATAACTACGATCGGACCTTCGTCAATGGCGAGATAGCTTTGAGCATACCAGTTTTTGCTTTCGTTAAACGCGTCAACAAATCCATAATTACCCCAGATCTTTTCGCCCAGGTCGTAATAAAAATGCTTCAGCGCTTTCATCGAATATTCAGGTGTATAGGGAAATGAAGAGAGCGCGGCACTCGGTGTAATCGTGCCAAAATCATTGGTGGGCGATTGCGCATTGTATCCGTCATACGTATCGCTGGCAGTTAGTCCCCAGCAATTTTCACCATATCCCTTAAAATGATTCGGATTGATCACACAGTGTTTATAATTGATCAGGGTATGATTATAATTCTGCTCCCAGTAATCGGCGTATTCGTCTTTCAGTCCGTGCGGATCCAATCCCATAAAACTATAGTGCGCAAAGAAAAGCGGACCACCGTAATCAAATCCAAGGGGAAGCTTAATTCCATAATAAGATCTTCCGTTTATGAAATGATTGCTTACGGCCCAGCATTTATGATACACATTTTCTGTAATTGGATAGTTTCTGGAAGAAGCACCCAGTACATATACAATGAGACATTCATTCCAGCCACGGATTTCGAAATTCATGGCCCAGCCATTGTTGGGACTCCAGTGCCAGTAAAGAGAATTTCCAAGATCACGCTGGTGCCAGTTCCACTCAGCACCTGTCCAGAGCCAGTTAATTTTATTTCTCAATTGATTTTCCAGCGGGTTTTGCTGGTTGAAGTATTGACGGGCACAGAGTAATCCCTCAAAAAGATAAGAAGTCTCAACAATATCGGCGCCATCATCTTTCCTTGAGAAGGGAATGGTCACCCCTGTCGCTCCGTTTAGCCAGTGAGGGAAAATGCCGTGATAGCTGTTTGCTTTTAGCAGAAAATTGACTTCTTTCAAAAGGTGTTTCACTGCGGTATCGCGGGAGATCCAGTGACGGTCGGTGGCGACGATGATCGCCATGATGCCGAATCCGCTGCCACCGATGGTGACAACTTCATTGCCATACGCCGGAGTTTTATTGGAACGCTCACGCGCGAGGCCGCTGACAGGATGCGAGAAATCCCAAAAATATCTGAATGTCTGTTTTTGAACGAGATCGAGCAGGGCACTGTCGGAAATCGGTTGGCGGTTGGTCCCGCCCGTGCGGGACGGTTGACGGTGTACCGACGAAATGTTAGACTCGGTTTCTTCAACGGGTGTCGCAACCTGCGCAATTGAAAATATAGAAAGCGAAAGTAGAAGCCAGCTAAAAATTCCTTTTTTAAACAAAGAATAAGGCATAACCATTTAGTTCAGATTCGGACTTGTGAATCCGAGATTCTTCATCCCGGTTTTTACCTCAGGGCAGCTCATAAAAAGGTTCCATAAAAGACCCGAACGATAATTTTCGATCATAACAATTTCCGGCCCCTGATCTATTGCGAGGCAATCAGAATCAAACCAGGCACTGGAAAGCGAAAATGCGTCTAGAAATCCATATTGACTCCAGAGTTTATCTCCCAGGGTATAATAAAAAAACCGGATAGCATTCATCGATTCTGTTGGTGTATAAGGAAGTGATGAAACAGCAGCAGTTGGAGCGATCACACCCACATCATTTGTTGGTGAACTGGCCGTGTATCCATTAGGTATATCACTTGCGGTCAATCCCCAGCAGGAACTGCTATAACCATTGTTACCGGGATGATTGACACAATATAAATAATTGATCCTCGCATGCGCAGTATCCTGGGTCCAGTAATTGGCGTAAGCGTCCGTAAGATTATTGGGATTGATACCCTGAAACGAATAATGTGCAAAGAATAACGGGCCGCCATAATCAGGTCCCAGAGGAAGTGTTATACCATAATAACTTTTTCCATTTTTCATTCCACCATTATGCGCCCAACCGTTATCATAAACAATTTTCGGAATCGTATTGGAATCAACATTTGAAGAAGCAGCAAGCACATAGGTGATAAGCGCTTCGTCCCAGCCGCCGACCTGGACATTCACCACAAAACCCTGGTCGGGACTCCAGTTCCAGTACAAAACATTCTGACCGTTTTGCCTGTACCAGTTCCATTGCACGCCATTATATATATTATTAATGGCAGTGCGCAGATTGATTTCATTTGTATCCGTACTGCTGTTGAAAAATTGTCTTGCACATAGTAATCCCTGAATCATGTAGGATGTTTCCACTATATCTCCGCCATTGTCCTGCGGACTAAAAGGCATGGTTGCACCTGTTGCCCCGTTCAGCCAGTGAGGAAATGCACCATGATAACGAGTGACTTTATTAGTGAGAAAATTGACTATTGTTGTGATACGGGTTAAGGCATCTGACCTGGTGATAAAATCTCTCTGAACGCCGACAAGCATTGACATAACTCCGAATCCACTGCCGCCTGTGGTAACCAAATCACCAGAAGATGTGCGTTCTCTTGCGAGACCTGAAACAGGATGGCCAAATTCCCAGAAGTAATTAAACGTTTGCTGCTGAACTAATGTGAGTAACGCACTATCGGATATCTGCGGGAATTTATCTGTCGAATCTATTTGTGTTACGAAATATACATAGGTATTCTTTTTTAACAGCGAATCAGCAGCAGATTGTAAATTTTGTGAAACCGTAACAGTATAATTGGATAAGGGCTTCAGCGTGGATGATGGTTGAATGTTTATCGTACTGTCATTATTTGAATAAGAAAAATTACCAGGAATGATTCCACCCGGACCGCTTAAGATAACATTTGAAGGAGCAGAAGAAGTGTTTACCGGCGCTGAAAAGGAAATTTTTATAATAGGACTGTAGTTGATATTATAAAAATTCAGACTGTTTTTTGTGCTGTTGTTAATCGCCGCCTTTACTAAAACAAAAGGACTGACCACAGGAGGTGTCGGATTATTTTCTTTCTTACACGAAAAAAGAGTAATCACTGCGAAATATAGTAAAGTAGTTTTTTTCAATGAATGTTATTTATATAAAGTTTAATTTGAAATTTCCAGAAGCATCGGCGGCTCATTATTTTTAGCCACCAGCAGACATGGTTTTTTATTAACATGAATTAAACGGATATCCCTCACTTCTCCTGAAATCTTTAACGGACCCGAATGTTGAATCAGGTTATTAAAATTTGTCTTGCCATCACCAAGGGACAAACACAGCGCCATAGCATCATATCTCCCTTCGTAGGGTTCCACCCCATAGAAATTACCTCCCGTTAATATATCCATTTTCCCATCATTATTATAGTCATATGGTGCAAATGCGAATATAGGCGACCATTGCATGGAATAAGGCAGATCCTTAGCAGCAAAATGACCTTTACCATCATTGATCAACATTTTTGAGGCCATCGTTGTTGCATTAAATTCCCTTGCATTATTTAAACGGTCTCCGAATATTTCCTCCATGGTTTTGCCTGCCATGCTTTCATAGGTCAAAAAATCCTTTTTTAAAAAGGGTAATTGTTTTTCAAGATCTTCTTTTGAAAGAAAAGGGTAGTATTTTCCATTTTTGGCAACAGCGATAAGCTGATTAGAAAACCGGAGTTCACCAAAATATTGTGGTATATACATTTTTAACGGGAACTCCTTACTGGCAGTCAGTTTGCTGTTCAGTCCATAGTTCCCAAGTAATATATCATCATATCCATCCCCGTTGAGGTCGGCAACCTCCATGCCGAACCACCAGCCTCTTAATGACTCATCATCATCGGTTAAGTTGGTCCTGGTGAATTTTCCATGATCATTCAGGAATAAAACCGGCGACATCCATTCGCCGGTGATAAGGAGATCGGGCCAGCCATTTTTATCAATATCCGTCCACGCAGCAGAAGTTACCATTCCAATTGTTGACAGCCCGGGTATTATTCTGTCCGTACAAATACTAAAATTTCCCTTCCCGTCATTTTGTAAAAGATAAGATAGAGGGATATTGCCATACCGGGAGTCAGATCTGCCACCGACGAAAATATCCATATCGCCATCCTTGTCAAAATCGGCAACGCATACAACAGATTTATTACCGGATATAACAGGAAGACCTTTTGATTTACTGAAGTTTCCCTTTCCATCATTCAGATAGAGGCGGTCGTTTAATTCCGGGGCACCAATGGCTTGTTCGTTTCCTCCGCTCACAACATAAAGATCAAGGTCACCATCTCCGTCGGCATCAAAAAATACAGCATCTACATCTTCGCAAAGATTATCACTTACGAATACGGAGGAATCCGCAGATTTTTTATAGCTGCCATCTTTTTGCTGCAGGTATACCGCTCCATGATGGCCGTGCGCACCACATATAAAAAAATCATCCAGCCCGTCGCCATTCAAATCTCCCACGGCAGTTTTAGGACCCAGTGTAGAGAGTTCATGTGGAATAAAAGGCTGGTAGTTGAAATCTACAAAAGCAAGATCCTCATTATGGCAGTAGTCAATTCCAGACTTAGCAGTTATGTCTGTAAAAAAAGAATCGTCAGGATTTATAAGCAGCTTATTTATGAAATCGCGGTAGTTAATAATCGTGTCTGTAGTATTTCTTTGATACGCTATTTTTATCTGTTGGTTTGCCTTGATATTGTAATATTTTTGAAAAGTGTTATTGGGCCAGATTAATATCATAGAATCAACCATGGATTTCTTTTCTAATCCGAAATGAAAAGCAGGATCACTGCTGCTCATAAATCCATGCACGGATTGGAGCTCCTGGTATTGAAGGTGATTATTACAATAGAGGAAAATTTTTGATCCAATACCAATCGTGTTTTTCCCGGGTCCCTTCAACCTGACAGATAAGTAACCAGGCGGAGAAGAAGACTGACGGCAATTATTTTCAAAAATACCGGCTGGCTCATTTAACCTGCTAACGACTAAATCAATATCACCGTCACCATCCAGATCGCTGTAAGCTGCGCCCTGTGATAAGGAAGGTTTATTAAATCCCCACTCATAGGACCGGTCTGTAAATTTTATTTCTTTTGAACCCTCATACAAGTAACTATGCCAGGGACCCGGAGGTGCGTGATTTAATAAATCTTTATCAGCTCCCCTGTCTCCTTTTAAGCGCAGACTTTGTGCATTGATGCTTGAATAAAACCGGAGATAATCCAGATCGTTCTGTCGTGTTTTAATGCCATTGCAAATAAATAAATCATTGATCCCATCCAGATTGTAATCAGCAATCAGCGGGCTCCAGCTCCAGTCCGTTGCAGAAACTCCCGCATACAAACCGATTTCAGAAAACTTGGTTCCCTTTCCGGTGTTGAGCTGAAGACAGTTTCTTGTATACTGTGTATTAAACCCGGCTTTACTCAGATAATTATAAATATTCAGATTGAAATCACCTTGTGATGATTTCAATACTTTCTCATTTTCCGGCAGCATATCAAGCGTCATGATATCGGGCCATCCGTCATTATTCATATCGCCAATATCATTCCCCATGGAATATTTGGATTCATGACCAAAAGCCAGACGATTTATTTCTTTAAAAGTTCCGTCGCCCTGATTTAAATAATAATAATCATCTTCGTTGAAATCATTACTTACATAAATGTCATCATAACCGTCCTGGTTAAGATCAGCTACACCGACCCCCAGTCCATATCCGATCGGGCAGCTGATAATTCCCGAACTCTTTGTGACATTGGTAAAATGATCTCCGTCATTTCTAAAGAGTTTTCCACCGCTCACTTCACTATAACTGCTTCTTGAAGAAGTATCCCCATAACTTGCTGTCTGGTGAACAGAATGCTGCAGCAGGAACATATCCATATCACCATCATTATCATAATCGAAAAAAACGGCCTGTGTATTATACCCGTCCACGTCAAGACCCCATTTTTTAGATTCCTCGGTAAAAGTGTTATTACCGTTGTTGATAAAGAGTTTGTTTTTTGAGTTCTTAAAAAATGTATGAGCATTCTTGTTAAACTCTTTATCGGGAGTATGGTTAGAGACAGCACAGACATAAATATCCAGGTAACCATCTCCGTTTACATCAGCCATTGTAACTCCCGTCGTCCATTCATTTAATCCTGTAACACCGGCCTTGTCTGTAATATCCTCGAACTGCATATTGCCTTTATTAAGATATAATTTATTACCTCCGGTATTGGAAGTAAAAAATATGTCCGGCAATCCGTCATTATTGATGTCTCCTATGGCTACACCACCGCCGTTATAGTAGTATATATAATCAAGAATGCTGAGTGTATCGCTGTCAATATTTGAATTAGTGAAATGAATTCCTGTTTTACCCGGCTCTAATTCTGTAAACAAACTTTTTTTATTTGAACAGGAAAATAGGAAACTGCATACAACGATGGATATCGCGTAAGTGTCAAAGAAATTATATATTCTCCTGCATGTCTTCATGTTCATAAAGAGATCAAGGATCCAGCATCCCCGGGAATTTTATTTAATGAATGATTTAATAAAACCGGGAGGACAGCAATTCTAAGAAATTTTGGCTAATCAGGGATTGATGGAGCGGGAATTAACAGGGTAGGAATATAAGAGGCTGCCTTAAAGGGCAGCCTCTTTCTTATTTTGAATATCTATAAAATTATCTTCCTGCCTGTCCATTGAGGAACAGACCGGCAACTTCCTGTTGGGAAAGGGCTTTATTAAACACCCTCAATTCATCAATGTTGCCCAGGAAACATCCGTTCGCACCGAGCGTTGCTGATACACCATATAAGGTGGGCGGCCATGTTCCGATATAGATCGTTTTAGGCGCATCTCCGGTCCACTTGATTGGTCCCTGAGTAATATCAGATCCGGGAGGGCTGTTAGGTCCCTGGTAAAGAACATTAGACAGTAGATAACCCCAGGCAGACGCATTATAGATTGGCGTACCATTTTCGTATACGACATAGGTTGAAGAAGTTCCATCATATGTTGCAGTTAAATGAACCCATTTCGCGATACCTGAAGTATCCCAGGCAGCCATCGTAAAGCCCTGCCAGCCGGCAGATCCCAGGTTGGTAAATCCATTATGAAAATTAACTGAGTCACCAGAAACCGGAGCGTAATGCTCGAATTCATAGATCAATTCGTTCAGGGTATTGGTTCCGGATAAAAAGAAGACTCCTCCGGGATCTCCATCTGCCTGTTGGGAAGGCATTTTGTACCAGAAGCTAATGGAATAACTACCCAACCCGGTGGAAAGGGCCGCTGTATCTGCTGTAGGAATAGCCAAAGTAGCATAAGCGCCTGCACCTCCCTGATATGCCTGGCCTCTTACACCTGTTGTATATGTTACCGCATTTGAAGTTGCTGTTATGCCCATCTTGGTTTCATTCGCATTACCATCAAAATTCCAATACAGTACCAGGTTGCTGGACGCGACCGAATCGGATGAAACATATCCGCCTAACGGTGGTGGTGTTGTGGACCCGCCGCTTGATGATTTGCTGCATGATCCGAGGCCTATAGCAGTCAGTGCCATGACTGTATAAGCCAAAAACTGAAATTTACTTTTTACTTTTTTCATACACATTGTTTTTTAATTTAAAAGTTTGTTTTACTACCGTTATTAAAAAAATTTAAACCACTCTATAAATTCCGTCTTTCATATAAAAAGTATGCAAAGAATCATTTTTAATAGTTATGAATTCGTTAATACCCCGGATTCTGGATCAACTTTCCCCCACTAAGAGCAATCTGCGTGCCCGGAATGGGCAATAGTTCATTTACCCCCGCTTTAAAATTTTTCCCATTGGCCTGCATTACAACGGCAGCCCTTCCCTGCCTGACAATATCAAAAAACCGATCGTGTTCCATTGCCAGTTCTACCCTTCGCTCCTGCCAGACTGCATTCTGGTCAGCTACAGCAGCCGGTGGTAAGCCGGCTCGGGCCCTCACCATATTCAGGGGTGTAGACGCGTCACCGCCTATTTGGGTTGCCGCTTCAGCATTCATCAAAAGGACTTCAGCATACCTGAGTATATGAACATTTTTTATTTCGCGATCCCTGTTTGTATAAAAAGGTTCCAGTTTTTCACTATGATAGGCCTTATAATTATAAGTAGCACTTTGTGTGCCAACGGGAATTACATAACCGTCCCACAGTGTATCTCCATAACCCGTAGGTGAACTCAGATTTACGGTAATGATGGTAGCAGCTTTTCTCAAATCTCCTGGTTCATAAGCATTGATCAGATCCTGCGTTGGTGTACAAAATCCCCATCCTCTGTCACCTGTGGGATCAGGAAAAGTCGGATTGCTCCAGTTTCCTCCATTATTTCTTGGTCCCTGCATTTCAGAATATAAGGGAATCCCGCCATCTGTTCCTGAATACTCACCCGTTTCAATCTCAAAAATGGATTCAGCATTATTATCTCCTTCCTGTTTCCAGATGGTTGAATAATCGGGAACCAGGCTGTATAATCCTGAGTTTATTACATCGGTTGTTAAGGTCTGAACCGCCTGCCAGTTTTTCAGATACATATTTACTTTGGCCAATAGTGTTTCTGCGGCACCTTTTGTAATTCTCCCCACATCAGTCTGTCCTTTCGGAGGAAGATTGTTCATCGCATAGGTCAGATCTGGAATAATAACTTTATTATATATGTCTGCTGCGGATGCCCTTGTTTCAAGTGTGGTATCGGAAACGGCCGCCCTCGGACCATTCGGCACATAGGTAACAATGGGAACTCCCCCGAAAAACCTGACCAGGTTAAAATAATAATAACCTCTGATAAATAAAACTTCTCCTCTTAATCTTTTGGCCGTCGTACTGTCTATTGCGGCAACTGCAATTGCATTCAATGCATTATTAACTCTTGCGATACCTGCATAATATCCACTCCACAATGCTGCCGCAAAAGTATTTGCGGATGTTTCAGTGAAATTATCCAGATCATTGATTCCCGGCTGATCTAACAAAAAACTTCCTTTATCCGCATCATCCGACATAATATTGGTTGCAGCAATAAAACTTACACCATGCGTATCATAATTCCATCCTCCCCCTGCATCAATAAATATTAAACTGCTGTATGCAGCAGTTACATAATCCTGCGCTGCAGTGGGGTCATTGGTGGGAGTAGGTGTATTGGTTGGCACTTCCAGAAATTTTTTTGAGCACGAGCCCAAAAAAAGTATCCCCGAAAACAGTATGCCAATGACTATCTTTTTCATACAAATAATATTTTTTGTACAGTCTTCATATTTAAAAATCAATATTCAGTCCCATAGAATATGTCTTTACAGATGGATAGGCTTGCAATTCTATCCCTGCGTTGGTCGGACTCGAAGTAACCGGCAGTGCCTGATTTGTCGCTGTTGGCGGATTCAATGCCTGAATTTCAGGAGAGAATCCGGAATATTTGGTTATTGTCACAATATTCTGTCCGGAAAAATATACCCGTATACTTTTTATCACGTTGGTTTTTGCCAACACCGCTGCAGGTATTGTATAACCAATATTCAGATTATTAATTCTGAAGAAAGAGCCCGATTCAACAAAATAAGTTGAAGCCGGCAGGCTGCCTCCGTTGGCTCTTGGTTCGGAATTGGTAGGATTGGATGGGGTCCACATATTTTGCTCCGTGGCTGATTCAACATTATCGCGGAGACTTTGCCGGAATGCTTTCTTGCCATTGTAAATAACACCTCCTTCCGTACCATAACCGATCACAGACAAATCGAAATTTTTATAGTTCACACTGATATTTACTCCATAATATCCTTTAGGCTGGTAAGATCCCGCATAAACGGAATCCAGTTTCCCATTTGTGAACTGGTATTTAAAATCACCGGGAACAGCAGTGCTCTGAAGTAATACGCCGTTTTTATCTGTGTAACTATCTATCTCCGCCTGGTTTTGGAAAACGCCCAAAACTTTCTGAACATAAAAACTTCCAATGGGATGACCGTTGTCTGTTCTGGTTACATATGGCTGGTCAGCTCCGATGGGGCCGTCAATGTACGCCTGACCTCCATTCAATCCAACTACGGTATTTTGATTTAATGTAAAGTTCGCTCCAATGGAATAGGAGAAATCTTTACTTGTCCTGTCTCTCCAGTTGAGAGAAAATTCATATCCTTTATTCTGAACTGATGCCGCATTGGTCAAAACATATCCCGCATTTCCCGAGGCATTATAACTTCCGAGCGTGGATGGAATCAATACATAGATTAATGAATTCGAAGTGACCTTACTATAGTATGAAATTTCACCGCTCAACCTCGATTTAAGAATACTGAATTCAACGGCCACATCAGATTCCTTTGAAGTTTCCCATTGCAGGTTCTGGTCAACGATTGAGCTTGGAACACTTCCTGATACAGCTGTTCCGTTGAAGTAGTAAGGAAGACCTGTGAGCAATGTACTTGTGTAACCCGCAGTTCCCGCATCGGTAACATCATTACCGGATTTACCAAAACTGCCCCGGATTTTCAATAAATCGAAGATATCCTGGTTCTTCATAAAATCTTCGTGAGATACAATCCAGCCTACTCCGATGGAAGGGAAATATCCCCATCGGTTGGATGCAGGGAAATTAGAAGAGCCGTCCGCTCTGAAGTTAGCAGTCAGCAGATACCTGTTGTCATAACTGTAATTTATTCTGCCCAGGTAGGAATTTCGCGTAAAATTTTGTCCTACCGTACCGCCATTCACCGAAAAGGGCAAAGTAAAATTTGCATTTTGTATATACCACAAATTTGGTTCGGGCGGAACACCTTTTGCTGAAGCGTAGTTAAAAGAACTTGTTCTCTCTTCTGATGTGGTACCGATAAGGACAGTCAGATTTTGATTATTGAATTGTTTATTAAAAGTAGCGGTGTTATCCCAAACCCAGTGTAAGGAATTGGAAGAATTTACACCAAGGTTGCTGTATAAATTACTTTGATTTCCACCGGCAGTAATAAATGTGTTCGTGTCTGCGGCAAAAGCATAATCATATACAGTATTGACATTATTATCCCAGTCCGCACCAAGTGTACTTTTTAATGTTAACCACGAAACAGGTTTGTATTCTAAAAAAGTTGTTCCTTCCAGCCGGTTATCGAGTGTTTTACTATTCTGATTGTTGATATCCAGGATCGGGTTACCAACATTCTGGTATAATGATGTATTACCATATTTACCATTCACCTGTCCTGCAATGATCGGCGCTGCACGATACGCATTATTATATGCCGTTCCCAGGTTTGGTATCTGATCGTTTTCATTGGAATAGGCAATGTAAACTCCGAGATTCAATTGCTTCGCTAATTTGAATTCATTATTCGATCTTACGGTTAAACGTTTATATACATTGTTAATTACAATTCCTTCATCGTCGGCATATCCCACATTGAAGAGATATTTTACTTTATCATTGGCTCCTGACAGCGAGACGTTATGATTGGATTCAACGGCATTTCTCAATATCTGGTTATACCAGTCCGTAGAGTAACCCGTTGGAGTAACGGTGGTCAGTCCGTATGTTGCGGCGGATACATAAGCTGCATATTGAGTTGAATTGGCCATTGGAACAAGATGCGCTGCTGTTTGAATACCTACATTACCTGTATACGTAATTTTCATGGCTCCGGCGGCTCCCATTTTCGTGGTAATGATGATTACGCCATTGGCACCCCTTGATCCATATATAGCGGTGGATGATGCATCTTTTAATATATCCACGTTTATGATGTCGGAAGGATTGATGTTGGTGATATCATTTGTCAGGATTCCATCCACCACATACAATGGTTCCACGCCTCCAATAATGGATCCCGTACCACGAATTCTTACTGAAGGCTGCGTTCCCGGCTGACCACTACCAATAATTTGTACGCCGGCAACCTGGCCCTGTAATCCCTGTGTTGCGGTTAATATTTGCTGCTTAACGAGAACAGAACCCTTAACGGTAGCAGTAGCACCTGTCACATCAATTTTCTTTTGTGTACCATAACCCACAACCACTACCTGGTCCATGGTACTGGAAGATTGTACCATGTGAATATTTAATTCAGTCTGATTTTGAATATTCACTTCCTGGGTAATATAACCTATGTAAGAAATTACCAGCACACCCTTATCCGGAACTGAAACCGTGAAGGCGCCACTTGAATCGGATACGGTACCTTTTGATTGTCCTTTTACAATGATGGAAACGCCCGCAAGAGGTTCGTTACTTTCGTTTGTAATTTTCCCGGATATGATTTTATCCTGGGCCATATCGGTTGAGCTGACTACGATCAGTTTATTATCAAGCAATTTGTATTGAAGATCTGTGCCGGCAAAAATGGTTCTTAAAACTTCACTGATATCCGCGTTGTCAGCATCCACATCTACCACTTTATGAATACCTGCGAGCCTGCTGTTAAATAAAAAATGATATCCGGTTTCCTTTTCAAGTGTTGCAAAAACCTGGTTGATCTCCACATTTTTCATGTGGATGGAAACGGGCGGCTGACCCGAAGCCTTAGCCGTAAACTGCAGCAATGCAATAAAGACCAGCAGTAAACTACATTTCATAAATGATGAGATTTTCATTTTGGCTGAATTGATTGAACACTCTGAGTACTATTATAAATAAAAACCTGGTTGCCTTTTATTTCATACTTAAAATCTGCAGTTGATTTTTCCGCAGTTAATCGTAACGCGTCCAGCGCCTGGGTCACCGTTTCATCCTTAAAACTTCCTGTAAAATGCAGGGCGGCCAGCGCAGAATCCTCCAGTTTAAAAGTGACGCCATATTTTCTTTCCATATTATTCAGCAATTCCTGAAATGACATATCATCAAAATATAACCTGTTTTGCATCCAGCCGGTCTCAGCAATCAGACTGTCCGATCCCACCCTGCTGATATATTGAATGCTGATCAGAGGCATTTGTGCAGGCAGTGTCTTATGGTTGCTGGTATTTAAAATGATTTCTGTTTTGTCAATTACTAATTTCTGGTTTGCCTTCAGGATTATTTTTTTTGAAGGCATGGATGGGAAACTGACTTCAATACTGCCCCTGATCAAACTGGTCTCCATGGTTTTTTCTCCGGGATAAGATTTCACATCAAAAACGGTTCCCAGTACTTTGATATTTATTTTCCCGGTATGAATAATGAATGGTTTAGCCGGATTCTTCACTACGTCGAAATACGCTTCGCCACTCAGCGTGACTTCTCTCAATCTGGTACCATAAAGGGAATCATAGCTAAGGCGGCTGCCGGCATTTAGCCATACAGAACTTCCATCGGGAAGCAGAAGATTTGTTTTAGATCCGTTTCGTGTAACGACTTCCCATACCTGCTTTTGCGAAATGATGTTCGAATTACGTGCGCTATAAAAATAATATCCGAGTGTAAGCAGGAAAAATCCTGATATTGTAAATGCCAGGCTCTTCCAATTCATGAAACGACGCGGGAAATTCGGAAATTCTTCAACAGATGAATTATTACCCATCGCGCCCATGTCGATGCCCTCAGCATACATCCTGTCCATATGTTTTTGAAAAGCTATTTCTGCCTGTTCAGGTTCCTGGCAGGACTTCTTTTTCCACATATCATGCAATGCTTCAAGGGAATAATGGAGATCCGGGTCGAGGCGCAGGATGGACTCCAGGTCCTTTAAATCACCAGCCGAGGCTTCACCAGCCAGCTTTTTAGCGATCAGATTCCATACGCGTTCGTTATCCATGCAAAGAGAAAGATGAATGTAGGACAGGAATTTTTGGTTTTACCCCCAAAGGCTGCTGAAGAAAGTATGGGAGTATGGGAGTATGGGAGTGTGTGCGGGCACCGAAATTTTGTCACACGCATCCGAATCACGCCTTGGCGGGAGATGGCGGGTGGGAGTGCATTGTGCACTGAATCAATTACTGGCATGAGCAGGCGCCGGGGAGAAATTCTTAACGATAGCCGGCGATTACCGGTATGCTTCGTCCGATATCGAAATGAATGGAGCTGCTGATTTTTTTAAGAGCGATGGCGAGCTGGTTCTCGATGGTCTTTTCTGAAACCTGCAGTATTTCAGCGGCTTCACGATACTTAAAGCCATATTCCTTTACAAGCTTGAAGGAGAGCTTGCAGCGCGGGGGCAGCTCCTCCACCACATCATGAATTCTCCGGAGCATTTCAGCACTGATCATACATTCTTCCGGATCGGGAGAAGGGTTAACGAGCCGGCTCTTATAATTTTCAATATCGGTGTGACGATGCTTTTTCTGTTTTTCAAGCTGGTTAATACTAAGGTGGCGGGCCGATACAAAACAATAAACCCTCAGATTACTGATCTCTTCCAGCGATTCCCTTTTTTCCCAGAGCTTCATAAATAAATCGGAAACGATTTCTTCGGCTGACTGGTGCGATTTAATGATTCCCGAAACAAACTGGATAAGAGAAGGATAAAAACCGGTAAACAATTCCTTATAGGCGAGCTGGTCGTTAAACCGGCAGATCCTTGTTTGAAGATATTTTATTCGCAAAGCAGCAATCGATGGCATTTAATAAGGTTTGGCGGGGACTGACAAGTTAACAATTAACCACGTATTGATTGACCATTTGAGGGAATTATTTGCTGCATTTAAAAGATGAGGATGCAGAATATTTTCATCTTGACACTGAAAGCTATATTTTTGCAGCTGCCTGAAAAGGCGGGACCCTTAGCTCAGCTGGTTAGAGCATCTGACTCATAATCAGAGGGTCGCTGGTTCAAGCCCAGCAGGGTCCACAGGTCGCTCGTTATTTAAAACACATTGTAATTCAAAGGCTCACGGCCATGGCTATGAGCCTTTTTTATTGATTGGTTTAACCTTTTATTAACCTGAAGGCTAATACATTTGTCACTCAATGGAAAATATGAAGAAGCCCGTTAGCATGGCATTGCTGATTTTTTTGAGTCATGCTGTTTTTGCCCAGTCCGACACAACCAAAACAGGAGAAAAAAAACCAACTTATGCTTCGCTGAACCTCGCGAACCGCGCCAACGATCATTTTATGATTGAATTCAGTTATGATAACTGGATAGGCAAAACCGATACGATGAATACTTCGGGCTTTTCCCGCGGTTTCGCATTTTATTTCATGTATGACTTCCCTTTTAAAAGCGACCCTCATTTCAGCGTAGGCGCAGGAATCGGGGTAGATGCCAGCAATATATTTTTCGCCCAGACAGAAGTGCTGGTGGCGGCGCAGGGTAATGCGACACTTGCTTTTCCAAATACATCGACAACAGATCATTTCAAAAAATATAAGCTTGTCCTCACTAACCTCGAAGTGCCCCTGGAACTTCGCTATGCCTTTCATCCGGAGAACACCAACAAGAGCTGGAAGATCGCCCTTGGATTTAAAGCAGGAATATTAATGAGCGCATATACAAAAGGAAAAGACCTTGAAAATGCCGCAGGCCAGCTGGAGAACGCTTATATCGAAAAACAAAGCTCCAAGAGATATTTCAACGGCGGCCGCATTGTCGGAACAGCTCGCGTCAGTTACGGGTGGATCGGAATATTCGGGCAGCTGCAACTTACGCCGTTGATCATAAGCGGCGCCGGACCAACCGTCAATCCTTATTCGATTGGGATAGTTCTTAGTGGACTTTAGTGGGTTATGAGATATGGGTTATGAGATATGGGTTGGGTTATGAGTTATGAATTATGGGATATGAGTTATTGTATATTTAACCCATATCTCATAACTCATAACCCAACCCATAACTCAAATCGGACTTATCTTTAAACAAATTACACCGAATTGGCATTAGAGCGACATATCATGCAGCCCGAAGAAAAGGCTGTTTTAGTGGCAGTGATGCGGCAGGATCAGACCGAACAGCAGGTGAACGAATACCTTGATGAACTCGCCTTTCTGGCCGAAACTGCAGGAGCAAAAACAATTAAGAAATTCGTACAGAAGCTGGCTCACCCAGATAGTAAAACCTTTATCGGGAAAGGTAAACTGGAAGAAATTAAGTCCTATATACAGGGGAAAGATATCCGTGTTGTGATTTTTGACGACGAACTCTCCGGCTCCCAGATCACCAATATTGAAAAAATACTGGATACTAAAACCATCGACCGCTCGGACCTGATACTCGATATTTTCGCAAGAAGGGCCAAGACCGCACAGGCGCGGCTTCAGGTGGAGCTGGCCCAGTACCAGTACTTACTTCCGAGACTAAGAGGTATGTGGAAACATCTGGAAAGGCTGGGAGGCGGTATCGGCACAAGAGGTCCCGGTGAAACGGAAATTGAAACTGACCGTCGTATCGTGCGGGATAAAATTACGCTGCTCAGGAAAAAACTCAGGGAAATTGATAAGCAGGCACAGACCCAGCGTAAAGAAAGAGGAGAACTGGTGAGAGTTGCGCTTGTCGGATATACCAATGTGGGCAAATCAACCCTGATGAATTTATTAAGCAAGAGCGATGTTTTTGCAGAGAATAAATTATTTGCGACCCTTGATACCACCACAAGAAAGCTGGTTTATGAGAATATGCCTTTTCTGATGAGCGATACGGTAGGGTTCATCAGAAAACTCCCCCATCACCTGGTAGAAAGTTTCAAGAGCACGCTGGACGAAGTCAGGGAGTCAGACCTTTTATTACACGTAGTTGATATATCCCATCCCAGATATGAAGAACAGATAGGCGTGGTGAACAAAACACTTCAGGAAATCAATGCTTTTGATAAACCCGTGATTTACGTTTTTAACAAGATGGACAGGTATGAGGAATTGAACTTCGATGCCTGGCTCGAAGAAGGTACTAAGGAAGAATTATTGAAAGAGCTTAAGGAAAGATGGGAGAGAGAAACCCAGGCGACCTGTGTGTTTGTATCTGCGACCGAACGATCGAACGTCGACGGTCTGAGGGATGCGCTGATTAGCAGGGTGAAGGAACTTTATAAGGAAAGATTTCCTTACAGAACGGAATTCCTGTATTAGATCCGGATCAGTGATATATCAAAAGGCTGACTGATTATCACCATCTCCGTACGAAGTCCGTCATTTAACGGACTTCGTACGGAGATGGTAGCTTGTTGGTAGGAACTTGGGAATACTCTGATAGCCTTTCGATCATCTTCCAAAAGCCATAGATTAGTGCCAAATTAAATTCTTACTGGCTCTGGTTAGCAATTCTCCCCACATTCCAGTCATATTTGTTCGACGATTCTTCGTGAATCCGCGAAGAATCTTTGTGTTTCATCGCGGTTTCTTCGCGGATTCACGAAGAAACCACGAAGAGCGGCGTACTAAACACGAAGAAATGCGAACAACATGGGCAGAAATGCAGAAGGAATGTGGCGGGATAGTCTAATAGAAGAGTTGTAATAATGTTCTTTTTTTAGTTCAATTCTGATTTTGCCGGACCCACAAAAATCGTATTTTTGCAGCCCTTTCCAGAAAAACCGGAAGGGAGATTCCCCTTTAGCTCAGCTGGTTAGAGCATCTGACTGTTAATCAGAGGGTCGTTGGTTCAAGTCCAACAGGGGGAGCTGAAAATCAAGCACTTACAAAGGAAACTCTGTAAGTGCTTTTTTATTTCCAGGCAATTTACAAGCATATTTTGTTAAGGAATGTCAACAAAAGAAAGCGTCTATTTTGATATTGAAATCTGATAGTGGCGGCATTGTCTCTTTGACTTTTTGAGTTAGGTATGACAGAATGAACATCCGAGTGAGAAGGAGAGTGATGTTTATTTCCTGGTCAGTTTACCCCCTAATAGTTTTCCAATCAATCCTGACCTCACTCATAGTAACAGATATCTATGAACAGTATCGATAGCTTTTTATTATTTCAATATAAGACCGTCTTTCGTTTTTGTTGCCCAGTCGATTTCTTTTACATGATCTGTTAACTGCGGAATACAATTAAAGTCATTAGCAATGATAACTGTCATTCTACTCCATAACGAAGATCATTGGTTTTTGCTTGTTTTTTTGGGATCTTAAATTAAAAAGCAAGTTATGAAAAGGTTATGTGGCTTATTTCTCCTGATGACCGTTGTTATTTGCACCTATGCCCAGGAAATTCCCACCGGCATAATAAAAAATAAACAATATTACCTTGGGAAAAGCAAATCGCAGAAGACGGCCGGTTGGATAATTTTTGGAGTGGGAGCAACGGCATTGTTAACAGGCGTTTTTGTCAGAGCTGCCGAGACTTCATTCTATATTATTACGATCGGGTCGTCGTCCAATTCTTCCAATGCTCCGGAGATATTAATGATTGGGGGTGCAGTCTTTATGGTAGGAAGTATTCCTTTGTTTATTTCTGCTCATGATAACAAACTAAAGGCGATTCAATCCTCAATAGGTCTTAAAATGGAAGAAAATGCCGGACTAATCCAAATGTATGTGGGCAAATACCAGCCAGCCATTTCATGGAAAATAAAATTGTAGAAAATGAAAGCAATGAGTTAAAAAAAGGACGGTTTGGTTAGACTATATATTCGCTGGTTTTGTTCATGTTTTGTTTTAGGTAAATAGGAAATCCATAACGATCATGTTAATCCTACTTTCCGGAGCAAATGGTTATATAGGCATGCGCCTTTTGCCGGTTCTTTGCTATCACCCGCTACCGACTGGTTAAACAATCTCTTTGCTATATTTCGAGAAAATGTCAATGGCTTCATATAATTCAAGTCCGATGCCCTGGCCAAGTTGTCTTGGTTCAGTCATACTATGTGTCAGAAATATGGAAATCGTTTTTTTTATTGGGTCTGCTGACCACCATCCGCCATATGCGCCCGGCCAGCCAACAGTGCCAATTGAGCCCGCACAGGGCATTGATCCATATATGCTTTCTTTCAATACTACGGCAAGCCCCAGGCCAAAGCCATAATGTTCTCTAAACATTGCCGAACCCAGTAATGTTGAATGTTCCCTTTGATAATCGGTCAGTTGATTGGAACACATGAAGTGAATCGTTTCCGGTTTTAATAGTTGCTTACCATCTGAACTTCCGTTTTCAACAAAAAGTTCTGCAAATTTTAAATAGTCGCCGATGGTTGACCAGAGTCCCCCGCTGCCTGCTTCAAATTCTAAATCGGGGGGGCGTTCTTTGAAAGCCATTTTTAATGGAACGGTTTCCAGATTTACTAAATTTCCTGATTCGTCGTATCCAATATTTGACGCACATCTGTTTCTTTTGTTATTTGGAACGTCAAAAAAGGTATCTGTCATTGCTAATGGAGTGAATATTTTTTCTTCCATCACTTTGCCTAGTTTTTTTCCTTCAATGGTTGAAATGAGTATACCCAGCAGATCAGTAGATTTGCCGTAATTGAATAACTCACCCGGCTGATTTACCAGGGATAAACTGGCCAACCCATTTATCCATTGTTCATTTGTAAGTTCTGTATCAATGTCACCTCCTAAAGCCTTATCGTAGTCATCTTTAAGCTTTCCTTTCTGAAATCCACTATAAGAAAAACCTGCCCTGTGTGTCAGTAAATCAAGAATGGTAATGAGCCGGTTTGCATCTTCGTAATCCCCAGTCTGATTATTCAGGACTTTCATGTTCCTGAATTGAGGAAACCATTTCGTTATCGGGTCATACAGATTTAATTTCTTCTCTTCGTATAACATCATTGCGAGTACTGAAGTAATTGGTTTTGTCATTGAAGCAATTCTGAAAATAGTGTCAATGGTCATCAATTCTTGAGTCTCCAAATTCCTGTATCCATGACTTTCCTGATATATGACTCGTCCATCTTTCCAAATGGTGCAGTTAATTCCGCCCAACTTTTTATTGTCTATAAATTTTTTAAACATTTCACATCTTTTGTCTGAAATTCTTTGGATCTTTTTATACCTGCCGCTAACACAAAATTTATGTCAGAAGATGTTGAGCCTAAAAAATATTGCTTTTGATACACTCCTGATTTGGAAAGAGCAATTAACCAAATATTGCGCCTTCATCTTTTATTATTTCGTAACATAGTTCCACTATTCCACTTCTGTAGGCTGTCACATTTTTCAGGTGCAATGGTTGTTCCTGTCCTGTTGGGAAAAAAAACGGCACCCCGTCTCCCAGTATTATGGGGAGAACTGACTGCCTTATTTCCTCCGCCAGGTGCAAACGAATAAACTCTTTTGTAAGCATGGCACCGCCCACAAGCCAGACATTTTTGTAGTTAGGTTTCAGCCGTTCAACTACAAGTTTGTTTAAGTCTCCTGAATAGGTTTCAATGTTCGGTCTGTCAATCGGCAGTTTTCTGTGCGTTAGCACGATAGTCGGTATGTCTCCATAAACCCACCCATAAGATTTTGAAAGATCCAGAGCGTGCTCATATGTCCGTGAACCCATCAGGTAGCAGTCTATTTTTTTGAGAAATTCTGCTGCATCGGGTTCAGTAACTCCGCTTTCGTAGTGATCAGATGTCTCAAACCACGAAACACTATTGTCTTTTTTGGCAATATAGCCGTCAAGACTCGAAACCATATGTATTGTTATTTTAAATGTGTCTGCCGCCATACGGGTATAATTTAGAAATATGCGATATCGAACCGTTGCTGACTTTGTCAATATCTTTATTCACCCTTACTTTCATAAAAATGCCCTGAAACTTAAAGAAAAAGATTGCAGTTTGGTCGCAGTGAATACAGTTCTTGTCGCTTTATTTGTTAAAGTTAATGGTGACAGTCTATTTTCATAATCAACCATGTAAAGCCAGCTTTATGAGAAAAAGCATTAAGACCATATTGTTAGTCAGTATTGTTTTGACAGGCAGCTCCTGGATCATGCTGACTAGCAACAACTCTGAGAACTTAAAAAACCAGAGTGACCAACAGGACCCCGGATTTATTCTCGTGAAAAATCCTAACGGTCCGACATTAGGATATTCTGGCCAGTCAGGCGTCAGGATACTCACCATCGGAGGACTCTCCTTTAAAGACCTGAATAAAAACGGCAAACTCGATAAATACGAAGACTGGCGTTTGCCCGTAGATGAAAGAGCAAAAGACCTTGCTTCAAAAATGTCTGTTGAACAGATTGCCGGTCTCATGCTTTATAGTGCACACCAGGCAATCCCGGCAATGGCGATGGGACCGGGGGGCGCTTCAACCTATAACGGAAAGAAATTTAATCCCGACAGTGCAAAAGCGTCGGATCTCACAGATCAGCAAAAATCATTTTTATTAAAAGATAATCTGCGTCATATTTTAATTACCTCGGTTCAGTCTCCGGAAGTCGCGGTGCAATGGAATAATAACGTTCAGGCATTGGTGGAGGGTAGCGGATTCGGGATACCGGCGAACAACAGCTCGGATCCCCGGCACGGAACGAATTCAGGTGTAGAATATACAGCAGGTGCGGGAGGTAAAATTTCACAATGGCCTGGCGAAATTGGTCTTGCTGCAACTTTTGATCCCGCCTTAGTGCAACAATTTGGATCAATCGCTGCAAAAGAATACCGCGCGCTGGGTATTACTACCAGTTTATCTCCACAGATTGACCTCGGATCAGAACCCCGGTGGGTGCGTATTAACGGCACTTTCGGGGAAGATCCGCAACTTGATGCAGATATGGCGAGAGCCTATGTGGACGGATTCCAAACTTCCACCGGAACAAGTGAAATTTCCGGAGGATGGGGATACAATAGTGTAAACGCCATGATAAAACACTGGCCGGGTGGCGGCCCTGAAGAAGGTGGACGTGATGCCCATTTTGCTTATGGGAAATTTGCCGTGTATCCGGGTAATAATTTCGATGAACACCTGATTGCCTTTGTTGATGGAGGGCTCAAATTGTCCGGCAAAACAAAACAGGCTTCTGCAGTGATGCCCTACTATACAATTTCGTATAACCGGGATAAGAACGGTGAGAACGGGGGCAACAGTTACAGCAAATACCTGATCACAGATCTCTTAAGAAAAAAATATGGTTTTGATGGAGTGATTTGTACGGACTGGGGTGTGACGGCCGATGAAGGTAAAACGCCCGACATATTTGCGGGGAAGTCATGGGGCATGGAAACGAAAACAGTTGCGGAGAGACACTATAAGATCCTGATGGCCGGCGTTGATCAGTTTGGCGGAAACAATGCGGCCGGCCCGGTGATTGAAGCTTATAAAATGGGTGTTGCCGAACATGGCGAAGCCTTTATGCGTGCGCGGTTTGAAGAATCAGCAGTAAGGCTGCTTAAAAATATTTTCAGGGTCGGACTTTTTGAAAATCCTTATTTAAATGTGGAAACCTCCAAACAGATTGTCGGCAATGCTGAATTTATGAAGGCAGGTTATGATGCGCAACTGAAATCCATCGTCATGCTGAAAAATCAAAATAACATACTGCCGTTGCAAAAAGGTAAAACCATTTACCTGCCCAAAAAATATTTTCCTTCTATGCAGGGTTTCTTCGGACCTCCTTCAAAGGAAAGATATGAAGATGCGGTAAAGGAGGACTTGATCAAAAAATATTTTAAGGTAACCGTTGATCCTTCCAATGCAGACTACGCCATTGTTTTTGTCAGCAGCCCGTCCGGTGGTCCGGGTTATTCTGCAGACGATGTTAAAAAAGGAGGCAGCGGTTATATTCCGATCTCGCTGCAATACGGACCGTACACGGCCACTGATGCAAGGGAACACAGCATTGCGGCAGGCGATCCCTCAGAACCGAATGTAAAAGACAGAACCTACAAAGGCAAAAGCAATACTGCCGGTAATCTTCAGGATTTAAAAACGATCCAGGATACTAAAGCGGCGATGAAGGGTAAACCCGTGATTGTGGTTGTGAATTTGTCAAATCCAATGGTATTTTCTGAATTTGAAAAAGAGGTAAATGCCATTGTAGTAAATTTTGGTGTTCAGAATCAGGCCATCCTTGATATTTTAACTGGTGTTGCAGAACCTTCAGGTCTCCTGCCTTATCAAATGCCTGCTGACATGAAAACTGTGGAAGAGCAAAATGAAGATATACCCCATGATATGGTTTGCTATAGAGATGGGGCCGGGAATGTCTATGACTTTGGTTTTGGTCTGAATTGGAAGGGTGTAATCAAAGACGCCAGGACTAAAAAGTATATAAGGATTCCAAAGCCTGTTATAACTATCAAAGGCAACACTGTTTCATTGACAAATACTATGCAGGGAGTCAGCATTTATTATACTGTTGATGGTTCTACTCCTGCATTTGTTGAAAACCGATTGTACACCAAACCTTTTTCTATTAAAAAGGGCGATGTTGTGAAAGCCATTGCAAAAAAATACGATGTTGATAATAGTAGTATGTCAACCAGTCGACCAACCGCTATTCAAAATTAATTCTGAATTCAGTTATTCCCGGAGCAATGGTCTTCAGTGAAAAATCAAAACTGTGATTTGACAGTATTTCTCTAATTACTGTAAGACCCACACCCTGTCCGTCTTTTTTGGTGCTATAAAATGGTGAAAAGAGATATTCTTCAAATCCCGGGGAAATCCCTTTGCCACTGTCACGTATGATCAGATGTTTTGGGTTGGTCTGAGTGATGATAGTGATTGCCCCTTCTTCATCGATTGCCTCAACCGCATTCTTGATAATGTTAATCAATGCCTGTTCCATTTGCTGTATGTCTGCATGAATAACAAATTCATCATTATGATTTTCATAGTGAAAACTTATTTTCTTTTCTCCTGCCCTTAATTGCATCAGGTCAGTCACATTTTGCAACAACGGAATAATATGAACAGGTCTTTTCGAGGGAACGGGTATGCGCACCAGATCAGCGAAATTTCGCATAAACGAATTCAGGTTGTTGTTGCGGTCAATGGCCACCTGAATGGCATTCGCCAATTCATCACTATGTTGCTGCGTCTGCAGGGTAAATTGCAGAATGGAATTAACAGGACCGACTGTATTATTCACTTCATGCGCCATCATGCGGATCACTTTCCCATATGATTTCTTTTCTGCTTCAAGTATTTCAGCTGTCAGTTCTTCAATCATTACAAAATGACGCGGGAAACCCCGGTCAATAAAATGTGACTTCTGTAACTTATAAGAAACAGCTCCGTTCATGGTGAACATTTTTGAATGGCCCGTTTGCAATTGCTTTATCTGTTTTATTATAGGATGGGACAATTCATCCAGAGATTTTTTCAGCACTTCGTTTTCTTCAACACCCAGTAATTGCAGGGCACTGGGATTTGCCTGGTGAATATGTTCATTGAAATCCAAAATTAATATGCCCGTCGGTGAAGTATTGATCAGTTTTTCCAGGAATAAATGTTGTTCCTCCTGCTTTGTCCGTTCCAGTCTTAACTCGTCCATCATCTGATTGTACACCTGTATCAGCTTGTCCATTTCGTATCTCCCGGTTGATAAGAATTTCACATTGAAATCTCTGTCCTTAATAGCATCCGCTCCCTGCATCAATAAATTGATGGGCTGGATCAGTTCATAGTAAAGCTGCCAGGATATGACTAATGATAAAATGATGAAAGCTTCGGAAACAATAAAGAAGATCTTGTTTTTATCGAAAATGAAATATGATAATAACAATGCAACGATGTGCAATACAGCGACAAACAAAATATATTTAGTCCGAAGCTTCATCGTAGGGAATATTATATTTCTCCAGCCGCCGGTATAATGCACTGCGTGTAATGCCTAAAGATTTGGCTACTTTGGTGATCCTGTTTTTATGGAATCCCATTGCCTTGTGAATCATCTGTATCTCCATTTCTTCAAGCGTATGATTACCAACGTCCGGCAATTGCAAATTCCCTTTCTTTTTGACCGTGGTTTCTAACTGGGATTGAAAATCACTTTCTTCAAGAAGATCCTTTATGGTAATGAGTATCGTACGTTCAACAAGATTTTTTAACTGGCGGATATTGCCAGGCAATGGTAGTCGCTGCAACCATTTCATGGCTCCGGGTGCAACTGATAAATTCGGGCGGTTGTATATCTCACGCAGGTTGTCGACAAAGAAGTTTACAAGCAGGGGAATATCACTGGCCCGCTCCCTGAGCGCAGGCAACTTTATTGTAATGAGGTTAATGCGGTAAAGCAGGTCTTCGCGAAATGCACCTTCAGCAACTGTTTCAGTGAGATTCTTGTTGGTAGCACATATTATTCTTACATCCACAACTTTTGCCCTGCTGCTTCCCAGCACTTCGTAGGTCCTGTCCTGCAGTACCCTCAGCAATTTTACCTGGCTGCTATGATCGAGGTCACCAATTTCATCCAAAAAAATACTTCCTTTATTCGCCATTTCGAATCGCCCGATACGATCTGATTTTGCATCCGTGAAGGCGCCCCGTACATGGCCGAACATTTCGCTTTCAAATAATGAAGTGGAAATGCCACCCAGATTTACTTTTACAAAGGGTTTATTATGACGTAGACTATTTTGATGAATGGCTTCAGCCACTAATTCCTTACCTGTACCGCTCTCTCCCATGATAAGAACGGATGCATCTGTTGAAGCGATGCGGCCGATGGTTTCTAATATTTCAAGCATGGCCGGATGTTCACCTATAATATGCTGTAACTGATACCTGTCATCCAATTTTATCCGGCTGAGTTTTTCCGTCTTTTTTTCCTGGAGATTCAGCAGTGTATTTATAGACTGCAGTAAATATTCATTGCTCCAGGGCTTATTAATAAAATCATTGGCACCAGCTTTCATTCCTTTAACTGCAAGCTCTATAGTCGCCCATCCGGTAATGAGAATGACGGGAACAAGAGGATGAGCCTTCCGGATTTGATTTAATAATTTAATACCCTCGTCTCCGGATGTTTCAATAGTAAAATTCAAATCCAGAATAATAAGGGAAGGCTCATTATGATTGAGCCAGGCCAAGGCTTCGTTTGGTGAAGAGACGCCCTTTGATGTATAACCTTCCTGCTGTAATAATAAGAGCAGCGAAATTCTTACAGCGTGGTCATCATCAATTATCAGTATCATAATGTAGCAGGCAATTTAACGTATTTTGTAGTCCCTGTTATTCCTCATGCAACGCAACCGCCGGGTATATGGCGGCAGCCTGCTTCCCGGGGTACAGGGAACAGATAAATACTAATAAATAAATGAATAATACAGATAAAACAATGGCGGTCAGATAAACACCAGCGGGCAGATCAAATACATTGAGTAAAGGAAATTGTACAGCGAAAAACAACCCGATGATCAGGGACAATGTTGCTAGAATCATCGACTCGCTGACCAATTGTACAGACACCGATTTCCCGGATGCACCTATCGCTCTGCGTAAACCAATCTCACCTCTTCTTTTGCTAATGTTGTACCAAAGCACGCCGAACAACCCCAACGCTACATTCACAATCAGGAAACCGGCAACAATCAACAGCACGATCATGGGCACAAGGCTGAAATAATTTATATTCTTTCTTTTATTAGCCAAATGTTCAATTTCAATATTTGAATTTTTCATATAATTAGATATGGCTTTGTATAAGCGCCCTTCAAAAGCTGCATCTGCGTCCGGTGTAACTTTAATTAAAATATTACCCAGCCGGTGAAATGAACCAGTATCCAACCTCACAAAAGAACCCGGATCTACTTTAACATAATCCCCCTTTACCTTAGCATCTTCTACTACACCAATGACTTTTACTTTTGTTTTTTCGTCATAATCAAACCTAACCAATTTACCAACTGGATTCTCATTGCCAAATAATTTTTTCTTCAACGTTTCATTTATAATAACAGGTCTTTCTTTTGCAACGGCATCCTGGCTATCGAACCAACGACCATCAAGGACCTTAATCTTTAAAACATCTTTATAACTATCCTCCACGCTAAATACGTCAACCTGTTCACGTGACTTATTGTAAACTAATCCATCACCATCAGTTGACATGGAAAAAGGAAAATTTTCACTGCTAAAACTTATTTCTTCTACTTGCGGCAAGGATTTTACGGTTTGCCGAAGCGTTTCGTAAAACAATGTAAGCGAATCCGTATTTTCCGTTTTATATGAATTGGTGTAGTTAACAACCCATACATTTTCATAATCAATTCCCATGGGTGTCCTATAATTCTGATAATAATATACGAGTAATGTAAAAACGGCAAAAATGACAAGAAATGACACGAACATTTCTGATATCAATAAAAAGTTCTGCTTCTTTTTATTCCAGATCAACTTAAATAAATGCCTGAACATAATTTTTGATTAAAAGGTTATTGAATATTATTGCATTTTCAAGGAGTTTACCACATTCAATTTTGACATGCGCCAGGCGGGATAAACTCCCGAAAACAGGCCAAACACTAGGCAGATTAATAAACCAATAAATAACACTGTAAAGTTCAGCGACAATTCAAGATTGTCGATAAGATTTGCACTATTGATAATCTGAAGTATGACACTTGATAATAAAACTCCAATTAATCCTCCTAAAAAGGTGAGGATGAGATTCTCGACAATAAACTGGTAAATCAAAGTTTTGGAAGATGCCCCAAATGCCTTGCGCACACCTATTTCGGATGAACGTTCCATAATACGCGTAACATTTATATTGACGAGATTCAAAGTAGGAAGCAGCATCACCAATAAAGCAAATATGCCAATCGCCGTAATCGCATATGCAACACCTGACTTTTCTTCATCACCTGTACTTACATAATTTTTGATAAATGTTTCTGCATGGCTGAATATTTTATCAAAATCCTTACTCTCCATTGGCAGCCTGCTTACCATCTGTTCATATTCCTGATGGATTTTTGTAATGTCTGCTTTTGAACGGGCCAGCAGTATACCAGTATAATTGCCGCGATATCCATTGTAGTTATAATCTGTTTTTGAAACGGTGTAAGGCAAATAAATATCGCTGTAAATCATGTACAATGTTATCGGAACATTTTTTACTACTCCACTCACTCTATATCGCACATTATCAGCTTCAATATATTTTCCAACCACTGATGCCACGTCTCCAAAATATTCTTTTTTGATTTCCGCGGAAATTACGGCAACGCGTTCCCCGTTATCTATTTGTTGTTTGGTAAATGATTTACCTTCCAAAAAATCAAAATCAAGCACATCCCAAAAGTCAGCATTGGTATATTTATAATTGATTACTATTTTTTTATTATTAACATATGTGTTGGTGCTGTTAAAATTAGAAGAGATAGCCAATTTTGCGGGCATTTTTAAACTACCTGCATAGTGGTTCAGAAAATAAAAAGACATTCCTCCTGAACTCGAATTTATGCCTCCGCTTCTTGTTCCGATTTCCTGCAATCTATTAACATATAATGACCTGTCGCGTTTCCTGTCGGGATAATTATCGCCCACGACTTTATCAATAAAAGCTGTTAACACTATCAGTATTGTCAAAGTGAAGCTGATACCGAACAAGCTGATAAAGGTGAAAAATTTTCTGCGTCTTAATACGGCGATTGCGATTTTGAAATAATTTTTAAGCATAAACTGGATTTGTTAAATCGACTTGATAAAAAAGGGCATATCGGCCTATTGGACCTGCGATCCATCAAACAATCTCATCAAACGGTGCGTCTTCTTCGCCATATTCTCATCATGGGTAACCATTACTATGGTGGTGCCTTCTGATTTGTTGAGTTGCAAAAGAATATCCATCACTTCACCGCCCATTGCACTATCCAAATTTCCTGTCGGTTCATCTGCAAGAATAATTTCCGGGCCGCCAACGATGGCCCTTGCAATGGCAACGCGTTGTTTTTGTCCGCCGGAGAGCTGGGTAGGGAAGTGTTTTACGCGATTGTTCAATCCGACCTTTCCCAGGGCCTCTGATGCAGATTGTTTTCTTTCTTTTTCTGAACTGTTCCTGTAAAGCAATGGCAGCGCCACATTATCCAGCACTTTCAGATCATTAATGAGATGATAGCTTTGGAAAATAAAGCCCAGTTTTTTATTCCTGAATTGCGCCAGTTGTTTGTCAGTCATATGATCCAGTTTCTGGTCGCCGATTTTGATATCCCCTTTGGAAGGGGCATCCAGCAATCCCATGATATTGAGCAAAGTACTTTTGCCACAACCCGAAGGACCCATAACAGAAAGGAATTCTCCTTTCCCAATGTTCAGGTTGATGCTGTTGAGCGCAAGTGTTTCAATCGTGTTGGTACGATAAACTTTTTGAATGTTCTGTAGACTTATCATGGATCTAATTTTTTAAGTGTAATGAATGGTAATTTATTTGTAGGTTATTTTTTCATTCTTTTCAAAATCATATAATGATAAATATCGCAACTGGTAATACGCGCCCCAGAAATCCCGGAGTGCAGATATATAATCTCTTTTTGCCTGATCGTTTTCCTGGAATGCAATGCTTAAATCAGTAATACTTAGGTTGCCGAGAACATACCTGTCTTTCGCAATCTGGTATTTCTCGCTGGCGATACTATCTGCCTCCGCGGTAAGTACCAATTGATTTTTCATCATTTCGAAAAGAGTGACCTGGGTTACGATCTGCTGGACGAATATTTGTTTATTCTGTTCAATAGTATATTCAGTGAGTTGCTGATTTGCCTGTGCAGTTCTTATTCTTGCTTTTGCCCTGCCCCAGTCAAGTATGGGAATATTAAAACTCATTAGCAACAATTGCTGGTTTTCGGGATTCTGGTAGACATTTTCGATAGATGGAGCACTTTTGGAATATCCTAAATTGGCAGTTAAAGTGGCGTTCAAACCGTTATCTCCCCTGGCTTTGGCCACATCTCTTTTTGCTTCTGTAGCCTGACGTACGAAAGCAATTGCATCGGACCGGTTTGCGTAGGCTTCAGATAATACCTTTTCTGTTTCAACACTCATATTAATTGTAGCAGCGGGCAATTCGAGTGAAATCTTTTCTAAACTGGTTAATCCGGTATAGGAACGCAGATTCAGCGTAGCAATCTCCATATCACGTTTCGCTGTACCCTCCGCTTTTCTAGCATTCAATTGTTCTAACAGCAATTGAAGGATTTCATTTTTCGATATTTTACCGAGCTGTAATTTTTCATTTGCAATGCGCAGAATATTAACAGTGTTGGCCAGGTTGGTTTCTGCTATGTGAAGATTAACCTGTGCGAGCAACAAATCAAAGAAATATCCGGTAGCATTAATGGAAACCAGTTCCATGGATTCAATATAGGCCTGCTTGCTTTCGTTGAATTTTAAAGGCTCGATTTTATTATCCCATTTTAAAGCATTGTATTGCCAGAGCGGCTGGTTGTAACCAATCCCATAAGGCAGGGCATTGTATAAAGTATTTTTCTGGTCAAAATCCGTATAGCGTTGCAGCTGGGTGGTGCCATAAATCGTTCCCCCTGTTGCAGCAATGCTTTGGCTGAATGAAAGGTTAAGCGCCGAATTGTCGTAGTGAACAGGTTGAAACAGGATGGTGCCATCTGGTTGTATAACCTGGTTAAATGTTTTTGTATATGCCGGCAACGAACCATTTAACGATAGTTGCGGCTCGTAGTTAGACCGGTAAGTCCGCCATTGCCAGTATTTTGTTTCTTTTGTAGTGATTGCCTGTTTTGACGCGATTGATTTTTCTTTGGCCATCTGCACAACCTGTTGAAGAGTTAATACAAGTGTATCATTATTTTGTGCAGATATTTTGCAACCCAGTAAAAGAAATATAAAAGAGAAAAGTAGTTTCATCGCGATGCTGATTTCAATTGCTAGTTCGTTATTGTAATTTCCTTTGTGTTTTTGTATTCGCTCATGTCTGACGTAATGATCACATCTCCCGGCTGCAGATTGTCTTTGATCTCCACAAAATCGAAATTGGTCATGCCGATATGAACTGTCTTACGCTCCGCTTTTCCGTTACGTATAACAAAAACATCCTGAGTTGAAGAACCTTTGAAAGCAGCGCCGTTAGCAACACGCAATACATCATTATGTGTGGATGTAACAAGGAATACATCCACTTTCATATTCGGGCGAAGCAATTTGTTATTCAGTTCATCCAATGTTATTTCGAAGGATACAATGCCATTCTGGATAGCAGGGTAGATATTCACAACCTTCCCACGCATTTTAGTTTCATTAATGCGGATGATAGCGGTCATTCCATTATACAGCTGGTCAATATAATTATCAGAAAGACTTCCCACTACTTTGAAACTTCCAAGATCCGCAATGCGTGCAAGAGATTCGCCTTCCCTTATGGTAGAGCCTATATTTTTATTAACCCAGGTAACTACGCCGGAGCGGCCGGCAACAATGTTCGCAAGTTGTAGTTTGCGTTCCAGTTCCTTCTGATCATTCTCCTGAATATCCGCAGCAATTTCCGCTTCCTTCATTTCCACCTGCATGGTCTGCTGCTTGGACTTTATTTCATTCTCCAATTGCTGCTTTTCTAATCTCGCGACCTTTAAGTTTAACTCGGCCTGTTCTACACTTTCTCTTGTGCCACCACCGGCATTTAGCAGGCGTTTCGCATTTTCGACATCCGCCATGAGACTGTTTATTTTCAGTTGTTTGATATCGTTATTGGATTTGATATCATAAAAACTTTTGTCCAGCTGAAGCTTCAGCTTTTTGATATCATTGCGTTTTGACTCCAGTTGAAATTCCAATTTTTTATATTCCGTCTCAGAAGCGGTTTTATCAAGAGTAAGGATGGATTCACCGGCCTGTACTTTGCTGCCTGCATCTTTGATCACTTTTTGAATAGAAGCGGAAATCGGGCTGGTGATGGTTTCTTCAAATTCCGGCAATACTTCTCCGGAAGCATTGATGGTATTTTCAATATTTCCCTTTTCTACTACCGCAGTTGTGAATGCTGATTTGTTGATGGAAGATTTAAAAGAGAAGCGCACCAGCCAGATTCCCGTAAGGAAAATGAGAACCGTTGCGAGAATTGAAATAATAATTTTTCGTTTCTTTTTCAGAATCACATATTCCGGCAGAGCGGTATCCATATCCTTCAGTTTGGCCAATAGATTTCAAGCCGGATGCCAAACGTAATGAGATCGGGTTCAAAAGATTAGTGAGATTTTGCATATAAATTTTGTCCGATAACGAACATTTTGTTCGCAATTGACAGGCTGGCGAAATGATAAATTATCATTTGTAAACTTCCAAATCTGTATGAATGATGAAATTTGCAGAAAAGAAATTTATGAAAGCAGCTGTAATATCTAAGTTCGGAGCAACACCACGTTACGAAGATTTTACCGATCCGGTTCCAGGAGAAGAGGAAGTGCTTGTCCATGTGAAAGCCGTTGTATTGGAAAACTTTGAAAAGGGAGTAGCCAGTGGAGAACACTATTCCAGCAGGAATATGTATCCTAAATTTCCTTCCATTGTGGGGCACAGAGGAGTAGCCATGACACCCGATGGCAAACTCGTTGGTTTTTACATGATGGGATCTCCCTATGGTGCCTTTGCAGAAAAGGCTGTCATTAAAAAGTTTGTGCCGATTCCCGATGGAATTGACGCGGCAGTGGCTGCGGCAATTCCGCCTTCAGCACTTACTTCTTATCTGCCATTGAAATACAGTGCTAAACTTGAAAAAGGAGAAACAGTATTGATAAATGGAGCAACCGGGGTTTCAGGAAGGATAGCTATCCAGGTGGCGAAAATGCTGGGAGCAGGAAGGGTTATCGGGACCGGGAGGAATGATAAATCTTTGAAATTATTGGAGAGTCTGGGCGCAGATGCAACTATAGACTTAAAGCAATCGGATGAAATGGTTCTTGAAGCATTTGAAAAGGAAAAGGGCGAAAATGGTTATGATATTGTGATTGATTTTCTGTGGGGGCATCCTGCCGAAATACTGATGAAATCATTTGTTCCAAAAGATATGGGACTACCCAAAAAACGAATCCGGTATATACCCATTGGTACCATGGCGGGTGCAGGCGCTTATGTAACCGGTGAAATGCTGCGGACATCGGGATTGGTTTTATCTGGTTTGGGAATTGTTGCACCGGAAGAGATTTCAGCCGGAACCACCCAGGTATGGGAATGGATAAAAGAAAACAAGCTGCATATGGATATTGAAAAAGTGCTCCTTGCTGATATTGAAAAAGCCTGGTTAAGAAAGGATCTCGAAGGGAAAAGACTGGTAATTATTCCTTAAACTAAATTCCACTCCGGGCAACGTTCTTTTTCATTATCCTGTCAATGTGATAAACAGCGATTTGAAAAAACTAATTTTCTGCGCGCTTTTGTTTTCAATCAATTCAAGCTTCGGGCAAATTAATCTGGAGGCGTTTGTGGGCTATAACGATGTGAACCTGTCGAATATAGGAAGGCTGCCCTTCAAAAATTATGAACACAATTCTGGGATAAGTCTACAGTATTCTTCAATAAATTCTTTTCATGTTGGCCTGGGGACAGAAATCCCTATTGGTAAAAAGATTTTCCTTGAACCAGCATTGCTGTACTTCGGGAATGGAAGTCATATTTCAGGACAAACTTACAATCCTGGTCCAGACTGGTATTTGGATGTTACCATACGATTATATTATTTATATATTCCTGTGAACTTCATATATAAAACCAATCTTTTCAAAGCGGTTCAGGTTTTCGGAGGAGCCGGCTTGTATTTTTCAAGAGGCTTATGGGCTAAAGAAAATGGGCAATTAATTACGGAGGGTGGAGGTATAACGAGCCAGAATTTAAACAATAATATCAAATTTCAAAACGGAGTCTCTGCCGAATGGACTAACCCTACTTTTAGTCCATACGATCTTGGGTATAATATTCTTGGCGGAATTGAATGGGAACAATTCCAATTAACGTCCAGCATTAGCAATGGATTGATCAAAGCATATTCCGGATACGATTACAATTTGTGGAACAGTGCTTTTTCTGTATACCTCACTTATAAATTTGCCACAATCCGATAAGTCAATTGATAGCCCGCACAATGGCTGACTTTCCTGGCCCCTGCCAGGCGTCCGAGGGTTTCGGGCACGAACTCCCACCACAATCTTAACAATTAAAGAAGATCGCGATTTATCCAGGCAACGTTTTTACCGCCTTTCATATCTTAGGTCCGTAGGGTTCATTAAAATCAGGGAGTTGAACGAAACCGATCTCATCCAGGGTTGCAGAAGAAAGGATACTGTTGCCCAGCATGCACTTTTCGAAAAGTATGCGGGCATACTGATGACTATTTGCCGTCGCTATGGGAAGGATCAGCATGAGGCAGAGGATATGTTACAGGAAGCTTTCATCCGGATATTCAGTTATATAAATCACTTCAAATCCACCGGTTCATTTGAAGGATGGTTGAAGCGGATTACTGTAAATGCTGCAATAAAGATTCTTCAAAAAAGAAAGGCGACAATTATAGGAATAGCAAATGATCAACATGAGATAGTCTCACAAGACATTAGTGTTCTTTCAGAGTTGAATACAGAAGATCTGCTGAAACTTATAAATCAATTGCCTGACGGATACCGGATGATTTTCAACTTGTATGTTATCGAGGGTTATACACATGACGAGATCGCAGATATGCTGAAAATAAAAACAGCGACAAGCCGGAGTCAGTTATCGAAAGCGAGGGCGATACTTAAAGACAAGATTCATTTATCACAAAAAATTCCAGGTTAATGATTTCAGATAGTCAAATGGATAAAATTTTCAGTGAACGGTTGAGGGACCATTCTTCATCCGTGCCTGAAGATATGTGGGACCGGATCCTGGAAAAAAGGAAACGGGACAGAATGATCTGGTTGTTTTTTTTCAGGATGTTTGCGGTTGTTGTTCTATCACTGGCATTAGCTGGAGGATATTTTATTTTTAATCAAAAGAGATCAGATTCTGCAATTGGAATGAATAGCTCGAAAATTAAACAAACGACAATTGTTCCTGACTCAATTAAAAGTAGTGTATCAAATTTACCTTCTGGTCAGGATCAAATGCAGCTATCTCAAATAAATAGTGCCAATAAAAAGACGAACAAAAAAGAGAAAACGCAGATTAATTATTTGGATAATTTTTACCAGGCGAAAAATAATGCTAAGGACAATTCGGTTTCATCCAAACCTCGAAATACATCTAGGGTTCAATCTGCCTCAACAAATTCCTCTGTTCAAGCAGATTCCAATGTTGTAAAAGAAAATAACATAGAACATAAAAATGACAGTCTGGGTAAAAAGTCTTTTTTGAAAGAGGCTACTCCCGTTGTAAAAATGACTATTACTGATTCTTCGCAGGGTAAAGATTTTAAAAAGACTGAAACAATAAACAAATCGAACAAGCGAAAATGGTATCTAGACCTATATGCTTCTCCGGACTATCCTTTTGTATCTCCTCCACTTGAAAATGAACAATCAAAACTTTCTTATACGATAGGCATAAAACTAAACAGGACACTTGGTGAACATTTTTCTATCAAAGCCGGAATTCAGTATTCGCAGGTAATTATTATTGGCGATTCAGTTGGCAGCCCGGAAAATCCACTTCACATTGTGCGATTAGATCTCCCTGTTCTAGCCGGCTATACGATGGGCAAGGATAATTTAAAAACTACTGTTAACGGAGGCGCCATTTTTAATTTAACTACCTGGCCTCATGGTTTTTTTAAAACTAATACGGGTGTGAGTTTATACCTGGGAGTGAATTTTGAAGAAAAGATTAATGATAAATTCTCTCTCTTTGCAGAACCATACTATCGGTATCAGCTCACCCCAATGACTGGCGATACTATAAGCACTTTGAAATTTATTGATGTTGTGGGGATAAATATAGGGGCCAGGTACTATTTTAAGAAAAAACATTCCGGGAAATGAGATTAAGGTTGTTTGTTTTTTTTATTCTGATCATAACAGGTTTGTCTTGTCGGAAATCCAATTACATTCCTCCCGTTTATCCCCTGCCACCCGATTCATTAATGAACTGGAATGTTGCTGGTATCATATCCGGTAAATTTCTTTCGGATATATGGTTTACCTCTACCTCCAGAGGGTTTACCCTGGGCGATAAAATATACCAGACGAATGATGGTGGTTTGACCTGGGCACCTATTCCAAACACTTCAGAGATCACCAACTTTTTAAATTTATTTTTTGTAAATCCGCAAACCGGATTTGCGCAAGGCTCTTCTCGGCTTGCTACTACAGTCGATAGCGGAAATTCATGGACGGTTAAAACGTTGCCCACTACCGTTGGACTGACATTATTCTTTGTAGATCCCACCGTGGGTTTTTATGGAGATGATAGCGTAGGAGGTTTAAAAAAAACCACAGACGCGGGCAATAGCTGGGTGACTGTTCTCGGTAATACCGGTACGCCTCAGGGCTATTATCCCTTTTTTTTAGATGAGGATACAGGTTTTGTGGCCACCGGATCAGGAACTTTTGCATCCACGGTTGATGGAGGTCAAACATGGCAAAACAAAAACGGAATCCTGCCCGTAAATCAATATCGCCAGGCATATAATCAACTGTTTTTTCAAGATAAGAACATAGGATTTTATGCATGTCAGTCAGGAATAATGAAAACAGTCAATGGGGGTCAATCCTGGCAAAATGTGCTATTGGACTCCATCGACGGTTCCTATAACAATGCAATTAATGTGGTAAAGTTTGTGGATACCAATACCGGATTTTATAAAGGACAGACGGTCATTTATAAGACCTCGAACGGAGGACAAACCTGGAGCCTGAATTGCAAATCGGGCTCAGATTATCTTGTCGGTATGTATTTTCTGGATATTCATAATGGATGGGCCTGTACGAGCAAGGGTCGGATATTGAGAATTCAGCAGTAGTGTTGTAAGTTCATTTTCTATTTAAACTTATCGGAGTGGGAAGGCCATCCAGACTTTGTAAATTATTTGCGACCACGTATTCTTCCAATCCTATTTGACCTTTTTTATCAGCCCATTGAAAATGCAAATCTCTATTGCCTTTGAAATCATATTGTGGCACGCCAAAACCGCAGGAGGTTTGCACCAGATCGATTTCGGCTACTATAATTTGCCTGGTGCTTGCATAAACTTCAAAAAATGGAGCATATTCTTCCCATTCTTTAGTGTTTGGCAACACGGTAAACCCCTTCCCATATAACCTTAAGATATTTGGTTTTTCATCAAAAGAGCAAAACATGATTGTTATGCGTCCGTTTTCCAGAGTATGTGCAGAAGTTTCGTTACCCGAACTAATAAGATCCATATACGCTACCCTGTTTTCATTCAATACCCGGAAACAATCCAGACCTTTGGGAGAAACATTTATTCTTCCTTCAGGATTCAGTGGCGCTGTTCCTACAAAGAAGATGTGTTGTTCATTGATGAAGTCCTGGTGTGCCCTGGAAATATTCTCAGAAAATTTGCCCATATAAGTACCAAGTCAGTGTCGTCAAAGTTAGAATATTACCTCAGAAAGGTCGCCCTTTAATATTTCCCAATAAGAGGTCTTCATCAGACCAAAATGCGCTTTATGTAGCTTATATAAGCGGTATATTATCAGAATATAATAATAGGCTTTTGAGTGGTAGATGAATGATAAAAGGAGAATAAACTACCAATTTCCAATAACCAGTCAAAAGGAAACGATAAGAGCAATCGACCATTTGGAAGGAGTTGAACTTCAATTTGTTACCTCATAATATGAAAATTCAGTCTTTGTACATTTTACAAAAATAACCGCCGGTTACAAAGTTTTATTTGTAAGGGTTTTTATTTAGTATATCTTTTTATAAGACTTGGAACCCGCCAGTGGAAAATGAAAGAGAATAGCCAAGTCCTGATTTCGCTACCCGAAAGGAATTTCAATTAGTTTTTAACCTCTACATATGCAATCAAACAATTTAAAGCGGGCTGGCTTATTAGCCTTATTAATTTCTTTCGTTTCAATGCTTTGCTGGGAAATTCATCTACGCCATCAGGGTAATGCCATTTCTTATGATGACAATGAAGCGATGTGGGCGAACAAAAGAGGAATGGTGTACGAACCTTCAGACGAATCAACGGTATTTATCGGTTCATCCAGAATGAAATTTGATCTGGATATTCCTACCTGGCAAACTATTACCGGCAATCACGCCATACAACTGTCAAATGTAGGCAGTGATCCTGTTCCTTACCTGATGGATCTCGCAGATGATAAAAACTTTAAAGGCAACCTGGTTATCGGTGTTACTGAAGGATTATTTTTTTCTGATTTCTCCCCCGCGGACGTCGCGACGGATAAAAAGATAAACTATTTTAAAAAGATAACCCCGACGCAGCGTTTTAGTTTCCTGGTTAATCATGTTCTTGAATCGCAGTTTGTTTTCCTGGATCAGGATAATTATTCCATGAACGCAATGTTGGATCAACTCCCATTGCCTTCCAGGCATGGTGTTTTTCTCGGGCCAATATTTCCCCCCGATTTTGATAGAACAAGTTTTACCAGGCAATCACACATGACCCCCAGATTTGTTGCAGATACCAGCCTGCAAAACAGGGTGAAGGGAATTTGGGTTTGTTTGGGAAGAGCGATGGCCGGACCTCCTCCTTCCCCGGGTAAGCTGGATTCCTTTTTACATGTGATCAAAGTTGCGACTGACAAAATCAGAAGCAGGGGCGGACAAATACTATTTATAAGAAATCCTTCCAGTGGTCCTATGTTGGAAAATGAAATGAAAGGATTTCCGAGAACACAATTTTGGGACAAGCTATTGGCAGTTACCGGTTGTCCGGGTATTTTTTACGCCGATTATCCCTCCCTGTCACATTTTGTTTGTCCTGAATGGTCACACCTGAAACCCGCTGATGTCGTGATTTATACGAAAAGTTTAATTGAGATTCTTCAAAAGGATAAAGGATGGACTTTTAATAAGAAATCGAATTCAATATAATTATTCATAACTCCCTAACAACCCAGCGATGCTTTTTAACTCGTATACATTCGTTGTATTTTTTATTATCGTTCTGATTTTGCATAATCTTCCATTTTCATGGAAGACAAAAAAAATCAATCTTCTTATTGCCAGTTATGTTTTTTATGCTGCCTGGAATCCTCCGTTTATTCTTTTGCTGTGGCTCTCTACGGTAGTGGATTTTTTCGTGGGCAGGGCATTGTATACGCAGGAAAACAAGCACAAGAAAAAATTGTTGCTTGTTATCAGCCTGATCGGGAATCTGGGTATGCTTTGTTTTTTTAAGTATGGGGGCTTCCTGCTGGAGAATTTTACTTTCCTGGTGAATGCGATCGGTTTTAATTTTCATCCCGCAAAACCAAATATCATATTGCCTGCCGGAATTTCTTTTTATACGTTCACTACTTTGTGCTACACGATTGATATGTATAAAAAGAAAAGCAAACCGGTAGAGTCGATTTTGAATTTTTCTTTATTTGTAACATTCTTTCCTCACCTGGTTGCCGGACCGATCGTCAGACCACCACAATTGGTACCTCAATTTGAATCACCACGTAAGGCGAACAGGCAGCAATTATTCCAGGGATTGTTTTTGCTTACGCTTGGATTATTCATGAAAGTATTTTTAGCGGATGGTATGCTTTCTGGTCCGGCAAATGATGCGTTTGGAGCTGCATCACCTGTGCAGTCTTTAGATGCATGGATGGGAGTACTCGCTTTTTCAGGGCAAATCTTTTTCGATTTTGCAGGGTACTCGCTTTGCGCAATAGGCGCAGCACTTTGCCTGGGCTTTGTGTTACCAAATAATTTTTTATATCCCTATGCGGCCATAGGATTTACTGATTTCTGGCGCAGGTGGCATATTACTCTGTCGTCCTGGCTGAGGGATTATTTATATATTCCATTGGGCGGGAACAGGGCTGGGAAATTCAGGACATATATAAACCTGATGATCACCATGCTGCTTGGGGGACTTTGGCATGGAGCGAAATGGACTTTCGTAGTCTGGGGAGCACTGCATGGTTTGTACTTGTGGATTGAAAAAGGGTATCGTGATATGAAAAAAATGAAGAGCTCTCAGGTTTTTATACCAGAAACCAGCAGGACCGCAGAAGGTTATTTTCCTCCGGAAATTAATCATCCCAGGAACCTTAGAAATTTTCTCAATGTACTAGCCACTTTTTTCCTCGTGAATGTTACCTGGGTATTCTTCAGAGCCAATGATTTTACTTCTGCATGGCGAATGCTGCATTCCATGTTTATCAACAATCCTAAAAATGCACCCATACTGACGACATTGGAAATTTATAAGGTGAGCATCATTATACCGCTACTGGTAATTGCACATTGGATGATGAGAAATACAACGGCTTTAACGGTCGCCGGTAAGACACCCTGGTGGCTTTTGGGACTGGTTTGGTCGGCGATGATCGTTTTAATCATGCTGAGTCAGAATGCCAGCAGTGCATTTATTTATTTTCAATTTTAGGAAAGAAGGGCAACAAAATCATCGCTCGCTGATTTTATAGTATAGATATTAGTGAAGAGAAACAAATGATGGTTTAATATTTTTATGCGTTCCAGTCCCAAAGTACAATATCCCAGTCGATGCCTCCGTAATGCAGCGTATCGACAACATGGAATCCTGTTTTAAGATGCGCTTTTAACGATCTGGGATTGTTATTAGCGATATCTGTCAGGCAATATTCAAATTTCCCGGACAGACTGGTTTTAAAATGCTGATACATTTGCTGAACCAGACCCAACCCGCGATAGTTCTTTGCAATGCATAGTTGCCCGACTACGACATAGCTGGAGTTTTTCAGCAATTGCCCTTTATATTCAATCTTATCAATGTTGTTAAACAAATCTGCTAAAAGCTCATGCTGGTCCCTGATGGACTTTAAAGCCACCAGCGCATATCCAATTACGAGACCGTCATCTTTTGCAATTATGGAAGGGCTCTTCTCGTGGAGGCTTTGTAAAAAATCAATAGAATATTCTGCAGTAACAAAACCTTCTGTATCCGCATCGTAGGATGACAGGTTCTTCTTTAAATTTTGATCCTGTAAGTATTTTATCCCTTCTAATTCTGACAACTCAGAAACTAATTTGATCCTCATCATATTTCAAAAAGTAGTCAGCTCGTTACATTGAATTTCTGCCGGACTTAACTGATCTTATTATTTCCCAAATTTCCAACCAGCATAAATTTGAAAGAGATTGGATTTTACATTTACTGTCGGAACGAAACTGGGTGGCTCTGTAGGTGCAGTTGTGCTGGGAATACTGTATAAATTGGTCAGACTGAAATTGATTCTGGCGCCTATAAGCAATCCTAAAACAGGATGCACTTCAACTCCGCCACCCAGTGCGAATTGGAAGCGGTTATAATAATTCAGGATCTGATTATATTGACCGTATATTCCGGAATTTGTAGTGCTGGTACTGTCGGCAGTTGCATTAATGAGATATCCCATTTCTTCTCCGGCATAAATTTGAAAAAACCTGGTTATATTAATGCAAAAAAACGCGGGCAGCATAATATACTGGAGGTTAACTTTCCCTGTAACGCTGCCCGTTGAATAATCATATCCCTGTTTTGAATAAACGAGTTCAGTTTTATTGCCAAGAATCTTACTGTAAGGAGTTGTAAAAAAAGCACCGACATTAAAACCAGAACTGGCCTGACTGTTTATAGAAGAAACGCTTGTAACGTTTGTATAATTCCAACCTGCTTTAAGGCCAATCTGTGCCATGACAAGGCATGGGCTGATAAACAGCAACAGGGGTATTAACTTTTTCATGTTGTTTTCTTTAAAAGTTACAAAATCCTGATCATTTTTGTATGGGACAAATTAAATTCTGAAAAATAACTTTTGTTATATCCCGGGATCCTTCGCGACCAGCCTGTCAAGCGTTGGACTATCGGGGACACCTGTCACGGCAATCCCATATCCACCCTTCGGATAATATCGTCTTTACCTGAAAAAAGGTGGATTTATTTTCAGAAGGCTATAACCAGGTAATTCATAACTTTCCTTCTAAATAAAAGATAACCAATGAAACTGAGAATGATTTATGCTTTACTTTTTCTGACACTTTATTCATGCGAATCAAATAACAACACAGCCAAACCATCTGTTCCTCCAAATCCAATGATCGGCACCTGGGAGTTGATTTCAGGTACCACCATTCAGGGTAAGGACACAATTGTAACGGACTATACCAAAAACAAAAAATTTCTGAAGATTATCAATGCTTCAAATTTTGCTTTCGTAGGTCATGATCTGACAAAGGGGAAGGACTCCCTGGCTTTTTATACATCAGGTGCCGGAACATATACACTGGCAGACAGTCTATATACTGAACACCTGCAATTCTGCAGCGACAGAGCCTGGGAAGGGAATGATTTTGCTTTTACAATATTGATTCAGAATGATACACTGACACAAACCGGGGTTGAAAAAGTTGATAAGCTCGGTGTGAACAGATTGAATATTGAAAGATATGTCAGGCAAAAATAAGATCGGCCCCAATCTGTCCTGAAATAGATTTTACATGACTCGAATCCCTCCAGACGGAGGGATTTTTTTTATTTTGTTTAGTAAATACTGAGAACCGGTCCCACTGGTTTTAGTAATAATTGCTTTTGCCTGCTGCCATGTTTTCATTTCTTGCGAATTCTGACCAAGTCGCTACTCTGTCGAATTTCCTTATGGTATTTACTGCTTAATAACAGGAGTTCAAAGTATTTGTCCATTAGAAATGGCCTTGCTACGGGAATATCTTCGACTCATGAAGTCAGAATTGAATAACTCCCTAAAATGAATGTTTATGAAACCGTTACTAAACAAATTTTTAAGCCTTGGATGGCTAATATTATTTACTCAACTGGTAATGGTGAAGCCTGTCAGTGCACAATCGGCATATAGTCATCTGGCGTATAAACAAGCCATAGACACGATAAGAACACCGACCCCACTTGATCTTAATAAAATGTATAAAGCAAAAGCAACGACGAATACTATTCTCGGTATTGTAGCATTGAGCTCAGGAATGACCATGGTAGTAGTTGGCGCGGGAAAAAACCTGCAGGCAAATCTGTTTGGAGATTATGTAAGTCCCAGTAGTGACGGCGTGTGGCTGATCGTATTGGGATCACTGACTGCTATCAGCAGCAAAATATTTTTTACGGCTGCGAAGCAAAACAGGATAAATGCAAAACTCGCATTGCAACCTGAAAGATTATCGATGGGAAATTCTACGATTTACAAATCTGATTATGTGGCGTTGTCGTTGAAGATATCCTTTTAATGCATGTGGATAGATCTAACGTACGTTCATTTAGGATTTGAGAACTTCTTCAGAAGATAAATTTTCCCATCCGGTTTCGTGGAAATATACATTTCACCTTTTTCATCTTTTGCAAATCGAAGATCCACGCGGTTTTGTCCGCAGAGTGCCCGCAGAGTCAGACGTTTGCCATTCAGTGAAACAAACCATTCTTTTACAGCGACTGGTTTTCGCGAATTCAAATCTGATATGTCCATACAGAACAATCTGCCGGAAGGGATATCGCCAAATAAATATTTACCTCTGAGTTCGGGAATCGAATTTCCTTCGTATTCAAACCCTCCTTCTATGGCATTTCCTTCATCATGGTCGAAGGCAGCCACGGGGTATGTAAAATTAAAACTGCTGTCATTCGGAGGAAGAGGATATATTTTATTGATATCACTGTCAGGATGCACAACGAACCTTCCTTCGCGAATGGGCCAGCCGTAATGATGTCCCTTCAAAATGATATCTATGGCTTCAATATTGGCCTGTCCGATATTGGTAGCCAGCATTAAGCCTTTATGCGTCCACGTGATCCTGTTTGGATTCCTGAATCCATCTGCATAAATCTCGCGAACTGCGGCAGATTCATTTTTGTTAGCATATGGATTTTGCTTTGGGATACCATATTGTCCGTTGTTACTGTTATTACCCAGAGGATTTATTCTTAAAATGCTTCCCCATATTTTATCAGGATGACGGGTAAGAAAAGCATATCCATTTTCAGCACAACCACCGTCACCCACACCGATATAGAGATTACCATAGTCGTCACGTCCCCGTTTTGCCCGTGGGTTAAAAATTATTTCCTGCACACCATGAATACCTGACACCATATCAATCCGCATCAGTTCGCGGCAGGTACCTTTAAATTCAGATGAAGAAGGATCTGTATTTTTCCATTCGCATAGTACCCATTGAAGGGTTTGTTTAATGGAATCCGGAATAGAGAAATCTGCTTTTTTTGAATGGGCGGCTTCACTGTGAGTAGTATAAAAAATTCCATTCCGGGCATAGTCAGGATGAAAAGCAAAACATCCAAAACCTGTAGCCAGTCCGGGTTGGTTAATGAAATTCGGTTTCCATTTGGAGATATCCAGCCAGACTACAGGTTTTTGATTTTCCAGTTTGTAAAGTTTACCACGCTGATCCAGGATAAACCAGGTCTTTGCAGCGGCAACCCAATCCATTTTACTGATACGGGTAAGCGGCTGTTTATCACTGCTGGGAGGCAGCTGGTTAAATTGTTGGAGGTCCACCTGAATATCGGAAGCTTCGATTTTTTCCGGAATAGGATCTTTAATTGCCAGGGGATCTTCTTTTTCTTTTTTGCCTGCTTTCTTTGTATGCATAAAAGAAATCAGCTGGTCCATTTGGTCTTCTTTTAAACCGGGAAATGAAGGCATCATGGAATGGTAAGTTCCTAAAATCTCCTTTGCATGGGAATCACCGGATCCAACCATTCCTTTCGGATCTTTTATAAATTCCTTTAGCCAGCTTAAAGAATCAGTTACAGTAATACCGGAAAGGTTGGGACCGATACCATTCTGACGAAAGCCATGACAGCCACTACAGTTTTGGTTGAAAAGGATCTGTCCATGTGCTATGGACAAAGAATCTGTAGCAATTGTATTTGTTAGTTTACCGGAACCGCAGGATATAATAGTACAGGTGACAATTCCCGAAATGATAAAGGAGAAAATAAGTTTCTTCATCTGGTGCAATCAAATACCTAAGTTAACAAATCAGCTATTAACAAAATTTTCGATCAGCAGCGTTTACATTTTGTACTTTTTTGCGTCTTATATATAGAACCTAAACCTACCTATATGGAACCGTTCTCTACACAACAGGAAATACTCTTAAGCACCGACACAGAATTTGCTCACAGGCAATGGGCTGATAAAAACGAGGGGACAGCAGGTTTAAGTGCAAGAGAACAATTGGAAAAAGCATGTTGGGACGGACTTGTAAAAGAATTAATTCCTGAATTGGATATTACGCTGAATACAAAAAAAAAGCTCTGGCTCTGGCAGATACATGAAACAAGATCATTTCTGGCTTTGGATTTTTATGAAACTCCCGGTCCAAAAGAAAGAGAGGCTTCCATCGATCCTTATCTCTTCATGGAAGGATTAAGAGACAATTAATCCGTACCCTTCATCAGCTTAAAAGAATGCGGATACCAACCAGGCCGAGACAAACGGCTAAAACGCGGATGATGGTATGACTATGCAATTTGTGAGACAGCCACGCGCCTAACTGTGCGCCTGGGATAACGCCAATAATCAATCCGATTACCATATGCAGGATTTTCGGATCATTATAACTCCCCTTAATAGCGTGAACGGCTACACTTACAGTTGCCATGATCGCAAGAATGAAATGTGATGTTGCTGTAGCAATAAAAACAGGGAAACGCAGCCATTGCACAAGTGCCGGCACATGAATAATTCCACCTCCGATTCCCAGGAGAGGCGACAGATAGCCAACGATAATGCTGATGATGATTCCTCTTGTCTGGTTATAAGTATAGTTATATGTAATGCCACTATTGTCAACCAGTGAATGATGCTTCCATCTTCTCTTAGTCGTATCGGCTGATATAGGAGCGACCGGCTTGTTATGTCTTAATAGCAGATAGACAGATAGGGCAATCAATAATAGTCCAAAAAGGATATTGAAAATATTCTTAGGAATGAATTGAGTTGACAGAACGCCCAGGATCGAACCCGGAATAGTAGCCAGGGCAAATAATAATCCTGCTTTGTAATCAATCCGGCCAGAGCGGGCATATGCGATGGATCCTGAAATGGCGTTTGCTGCAACGATCACGATGGATATTGCTGTAATTGTTTCGGGACTCAATTCAGGATGGGAAAGAATGAGGATGGGCACAAGGATAAATCCACCTCCTGCTCCTATAAGTGTTCCGAACATGCCAATCAGGAAACCCGTCAAAATAAGTATTGTCAAATTGAGCATAATCAAAAACTGCCGCAAGTTGCAGTTTATTCTTTGTATGAATAGAAAAAACTGTCGCCTTCAACAGGAATAGCCTACCGGTTTTGACGCGTCGGTCAATTAATGTATAACTATTTATATCCCTCATTTGGATATTCCAAAGGAACCTGTTCCTTATCATGCCAAAGCATGGCATTAACGATGACAAAGTTCGCAAATTCATCCCCGGATTTTAAATCCTGATTGAATTTATGGATATCCATGACCTGAAATTGCAGGTTTCTATCCCTAAATCGATTATGAAGTGCAACCTCGTTATTCACCTGGGATTTATTCTGCTCCGCATTGGACAACAGCAATAAATTATAATATCTGCCTGTCTCTTCCTGAATCGTACTTTTTAAATAAATACTTTCTGTTAGTACGCATTCAAAACTGGCTGACATTAAAAAGATCTTCTCAGGATCGGATATAAGTACGATTTCCCTAATGATCGATTTAAGGTCCTGAATCTGTCCGGACGCTGTTTGAGACAATATAGGTTTCATAAGCTATTATTGATATATGTTTAATTTGTATATGTTTGAAACGCATTCCTATTTTTTGATATCTCAATAAAATATAGGAAATCAGAATGAAAATCTTATATTTATGATAGAAGTGAAATAAAAATAGCAATATAATTGATATACCCCAAATAAATTGATAAATATTATAACCCTTATTTTATGAGTTTATTCTCCAAAAACCTTCGTTTTTTACGAAAAAAGGGAAGCCTTAATCAGGATGAGATTTCCCTTCTTTTTAATAAGCGGGCGAATACTATTGGCAATTGGGAAAATCAAAAAAGTGAGCCCAGTCTGGCAGAGCTTATGAAGTTAGGCGAATATTTCAATGTCAGTGTTCAGGAACTTCTTCATGAGGACCTGGAGTTGGAATCAATTCAAAGCGCCCCGTCATCAGTTACAGATACTCCCTTAAAAAGTTCTAAACCCTATTCTTTGCTGGAACCTACAATCAGTGCAGCAAACGAGGGCAGCCAGGATGCATTCTGGATCCTGTTGAAGGAGTTGAGAGCAGTGAATGAAAAGCTGGATTTGCTGGTTTCTAGGGCAGAATCTTCTGCTATCAAAACAAGTTCGGATAAGAGTGCACATTAATTCATTCTCTATTTTGGAAAAAAATTCCAAATGGTGGAAGGAATTAGTATATACGGCTGCAAAACAACACCCGGGTAATCAATTTAATTATCTTTCTAAACCTCTCAAAATCAGTCTGGTATTGCTCTATTTTGCACACCCCGATATATCATTTTACTTATTGGTACCAACCTTGAATTTATATGTTCAGTTCTTTACTATAATGAAGAGATTTTACTGTTGTTTTTTCGTCGAAAAAGTTATGATCTGAATAGTAAAATTGCAATATTTGTTTTACGATAGTATGCCTGGTAAAAATACAATATGAAACAAATGCTGTCGTTTATACTGCTAAGAGTAATCCCTTAGTATCGCACTGGAACAAAACTTTGAGAATTAATTTATTGTTCCCTGTGTAGTACCGATGAAGAGCCAACTGGTGAATAACCAGATGATCCGAAACGAACCTTTTGAAAATTTATTAAATCCTGCGTCATGAAAACGTTGTCTAAACTCGTATCTACCAGTAGTGTGTCGCTATTGGTGATTACCTCACCCGTGCTGATTACCAGCAACCACAAAAAGATTGAAGTCTCTACGAGCACCGCTGTTGTAGCGGCTACTTACCATATTCCTGTATTAACCAATAATAATTTTAAAAGTTTTAAGTACAGCAGTCCGGAAATGAATGCTACAACTACCGATAAAGTGGTTGATGATGAAAAAGCGCCGGATTTCAACGCAAGCGCCGCTGTCAAAAAAGCCTTTGAAGTAAAAATGGTCATCAAGCAGGCGCTTACTCTTTATGATTCAATGAAGCTTGACCAGTCCGGATTGAATCAAAAGGCCTTTGAATATGCCTGGAGAGGATATCATAATCTGTTGAAACAGGGCAGACTGAAGAAATCTTATGTGCTTACTGTCTGTGATTTTACACAGTCTTCAAGCAACAAGAGATTATATGTTATTGATGTGGCGCACAAAAAATTATTGTTCAACACTTACGTATCACACGGTATGAATTCAGGTGTTGAATATGCCACTTCATTTTCAAACAGAGCAAATTCATTTAAAAGCAGCCTTGGATTTTTCGTTACTTCAAAAACTTATTTTGGAAGAAACGGACTGTCATTAAAGGTACAGGGTCTTGAAAAAGGTTATAATGACCTGGCAGCAAAGAGACATATCGTATTACATGGTTCTGACTACATAACTCCGGAATATTTAAAAGATAACGGTGAAATGGGGAGAAGTCTGGGTTGTGCAGCAATGCCGAACGTAATGAGCCCTAAGATTATCAAGACTATTAAGAACGGAAGTTGTTTGTTTATATATCATCCGACTGTTAATTATCTGACGCATAGTAATGTCATCAATGGTTAATATAAATTACAAGAATTAAGAAACGGGGGCCAGTTATACTGCCCCCTTTTTGAGTTAGATATTGTTTTTAGTAGTTAGAATCCAAACCCTTTGAAATGAACCGACTGATCCTACTCATTTGTGCCATTGGCCTGCTCCTGAGCAGCTCATTTGGCCAGTCAATCGATTCCTCACTCAGCATTTATAATAGCAAATACCCGCAGGAAAAAATTCACATCCATTTTGATAAGGATACTTATCTACCGGGTGAAACCGTATGGATGAAAGCGTATTTGCTGAGTGATGGAAGACCTTCAGGTGTTAGCAAAAATCTATATTTTGACTGGACCGATGCTGACGGCAGACTTCTGCTGCACAGCGTCTCTCCCATAAGTGAAGGGGGTGCAGGCAGTTTCTTTAAGATACCATCCTGGGTAAAAAACGGGGTTTTGCATGTAAAAGTTTATACCGAGTGGATGCTGAATTTCGACAATGCGTATTTGTTCAACAAAGATATTCCGGTTCTAATGCCGCTTGATGGGGCTGTACAGGCACCAGATAAATTGCAGACTTCCATCAGTTTCTTTCCTGAAGGAGGAGATCTCGTTAATGGGGTTTCATCAATTCTTGCATTTGAAGCACTGAACCAGCATAACAAGCCTTCTACGGTAAGCGGTGTGATAAAATCTGCTAAAAATATTTTTATCGATTCTTTCTATACTACTTACAATGGAATGGGATGGGTAAAGTTTAAACCCATGACCGGAGAGCACTATTTAGCTTACTGGAATGATGAATCCGGTGAACTGCATACAACTCCGCTGCCAGATGCAAAATCAAACGGCCTGGTTCTGCAGGTCGATCCATACAATAACGATCAGTTTCATTACAGACTGGAAAAATCTGCAGACGCAAGTAACATTAATGAAATTGTTATTGTCGGAACGGTTGATCAGAAAGTAGTCTATCGAAATAGTCTCAGGCTCGTGAACAATGTGGCAGAAGCCAGTGTGAATACGAACGGTTTTCCCTGTGGTGTTATGCAATTAACGGCATTTGACGGTAATATGTCGCCCCTGGCTGAAAGGGTTGTATTTGTAAATAACCAGAAAGCATATGCGAAGATTCTGATGAAGAAAGAAATAATCAGCCTGAATAAAAGAGCACGCAATGAAATTTCGCTTGAAATACCTGACAGCCTTGTAACGAATCTTTCTATTTCGGTTACCGATGCCGGTCTGGGATATGACAGCAGCATAAATATTTATTCTGATCTCTTAATAGCGGGCGATTTGAAAGGGATCTATTCCTGATGCAGCATCTTTTCTGTCTAACCCTTTAGATGCGAATGAACACCTGAATCTCTTACTTCTTACTCATGGTTGGAGAAGATTCAATTGGGAAACTGTTGTTTCAGGAAATTTCCCCGAACTAAAATATCCAAGAGATGCAGGATTTCTATCTATTAAAGGGGAAATCAGAAATGGTACGAACCTGGATAACCAGGACTCGATGGCGCTCCTGCTGGTTACACGCGACCGGAAGAAAAACCTGCTCAAACTTCCCGTATACAGCGATGGTAAATTCGGACAGGGTGGTTTGTTTTTTTATGATTCCGTCCAGGTCGTATATAAGTTCAATCATATTTCAAAACTGAACAATAACGCACAAATCAGTTTGTATTCAGACCTGCTTCCTGCGTTAACGCCGGCAAAAGCAGATGAGCCTTCGTTTGCGTGGATGAAAGTGCCGGATGTGATCCTTGAAAAAGAACTGAACGGCAACCTTATTGAAATACATGATAACTCCATTCCTTCTACGGCTATGAGTTATGTGGTGACACCACAGATGGACTCATTGAGTAAGAATTCGGAGAACACGGCACATTATCTGAATACGATGTTTGTTGATTTGCGCTTCCCGGCAACCCTAAAGGAAAATGCACCTGCGGGTGACGGCAGACTGGCTGCTTATAAAGTAAACAGTTTCGCGGTCCGCAGTAATGTAAATATAACCCTTGATGGAACACCCGTTGCGATGGATGATTTGAAATCCTTCAGCATGAAAGATGTTTTATTCATCAAGTTTCTTCCTAAAACAAACCAGAAAGGACTTCCAACTTTGGCTATAACCAGCCGTCAGGCTCTGGACCAGGCGAATATACTGGATAACAAAACCGGGATTTGCGGTGATCAAAGGATATACGCCGGTAAGAGAATTTTATCAGCAGAAATATGACGAAAATAAAATGGAAGATTACCAGGCGACAGATTTCAGATCAACCCTGTACTGGAACCCGAAACTTCGTCTTGATAAATCACATCGTAAAATGAGTTTTGTATTTTATAATAATGATATCAGCAATAAATTCCGGATTGTGGTGGAAGGAATGAACCAGGACGGAAAACTTTGCCGGATCGAAGAAGTTATCAAGTAATCATTAAAACCCTATAAACCTATTCTATGCTTAATGTTGAATTTACCCTGAATGTTCTTACGCCTGATATTCATAATATCAGGAGCCATGTTTACGGGTTATTATCTGCGGAGCCGTCAGTTAAAGAAAAAGCAGCATAAAATTGCAGAGCTTAGAAAAGAGATCGTATATAATCACGCGCAGATCCTTGAACTGCAGACGGAATATGTAACCCTTGAAAAATCATTAAAGATCAGTAAGGCAACTGTACTGCCGATGAATCTTAACTCTGCTGATACTAAAGAAGCTGCAGCCTTATAACAGACTAATTTTTCTAATTATCTGCCGTTAAAAACAGGTATCCGTTTTTGTAAAAAAGCGGCTATGCCTTCTTTAAAATCCATTGTCATTCCGGCTTTTTGCTGGAATTTTTTTTCGAGTTCCAGTTGTTCTTCCAGATTATTTGTTGATGATTCCAGCAAAGCTTTTCTTGTGAGCATCAGTGCAACTGTTGGAAGTCTTGCCAGTGTTGATGCAATCTGATGAACCTTTTCGGTCAAATTCAGTTTCTTCAAAGCAGGCATAGATCATGCCCAAACGTTCTGCCTCGGATGCGGAAATCTTATCTCCCAACATCATCAGGGCTGTAGCTTTTTGCAGACCGATCAGCCGGGGCAGAAAAAATGTACCGCCACAATCAGGAATAAGACCAATTTTCGAAAATGCCTGAACGAAAGACGCAGATGAAATCGCCACCACAATGTCACATGCCAGTGCAATATTGGCTCCGGCACCTGCTGCAATTCCATTCACAGCGCAAACCACGGGTTTGCGAATAGTCTTTAACAAACGAATGATCGGATTATAAGTTTCATCGATGGCTTTTTCAATTTCAGGCACCTGGCCCGGAGGAAATTCCGAGAGATCCTGCCCTGAACAGAATGCACGTCCGGCACCAGTAAGAACCACGGCCCGAACAGAGTCATTTTCGTCGCATGCAAGCAGTTGATCCTGTAATTCGAGTGCCATACTGCGGTTAAAAGCATTTAGTTTTTCAGGGCGGTTCAATGTGAGCCAGGCAATATCTCCCTTTAATTCAAACAGGATCTCTGACATATAAAGAAGTTGTTTAATGGCATTTAAAATAATCGAATGGTTCGAGGCAATCCTTGCAGCGGTAAAGCGCCTTACAGGCTGTGGAACCAAAACGACTGATCATTTCTATATTTTTGGAATGGCAATGAGGACAGCTTTCCGGCTTGTCTTCTCCACTCAATAAACAGGTTCCTTGTTGCTGGCGCTGCAATACCATATGCCTGTAGTTTTTCTCTTCCTTCAGAAGTCATCCATTCAGTAGTCCATGCCGGCGACAGGACTTGTTTAATTTCTATATTTCCCAAACCATGTTTTGCAAGTGCGGTCCGGATATCATCCTGTATTATTTCCATTGCCGGACAACCACTATAGGTCGGAGTAATCAGAACGCTGATTTTCTCATCTTTAATTTCAACATCACGAAGTATACCCAGGTCTGAAATACTCAGCACCGGAATTTCCGGATCTTTTACTTCTGATAAAATGGATATGATTTGTTCTTTAGTCATAGTTATCCAAAACCAATTATAAATTTTATTGCCATACTCCCATACTCCCATACTCCCATACTTTCTTCCTACCAGGTGGCGCCGGGATAAGTTCTCTGAAGAACCTGCATTTCTGCCAGCAGAAACCAAGGTGTTCTGAATGAATTCCTTTTTTCCCGGAGAGAATTTGCATCGGTTTTTTTTCTGACTGAAATTCTTGGCAGAGTAGCGGTTTCAAATAATTTGTTTACACGATAGTACCACTCATCTTTTAATATTTCAGGCAAAATACCTGCGCCGGATGCGGAAGCTTCATACTCAAAATCCGCCGGCAGGAACAATTCAGATATCCAGGGATTCAAAGTATGCGACGCTTCCAGCATTCGGGCATGGCTTTCTTCAGTTCCATCTCCAAGCCGGAGTACCCATTCGCTGCTCCATTTTACATGATAACGGGTTTCCTTTATTGATTTCTCACTGATTGCAGCAATCTCAGGAATATTGACTTTGTAAAAGTTGATTGTATAGCAGGAATTGATAGGTACTGAAATAAAATTGACGAAGTATTGTTTTCGCCCAATCACCATTGGGCTGTTCGACGAGAATAAAATTTCTGAATTCACCCTCATCACGAAGATAGGCGAGGTCATCTTCTGTGATTTGCTGACCGGGGTCTATTTCATTTATTCCGGACGCTGCGAGCTGGTAAAAATTTCTTGCCTGTCCGACCAGATCCAAAGCAATATTGGAAAGAGCGATATCCTGTTCAAGTATTGGTCCGTGCCCTGTCCATTCGCTGTTTCGATGTCCAAGGATCAGTGCATTATCAGCCTGGTGTATGATATAAGTTGAAAGGAGATCCATAGACTAAATGTTTTTTAGTTCATCCGGAAGTTCATAAAAGCTGGGATGCCGGTATACTTTATCGTTGGCGGGATCGTATAATGAATCCGATTCAGATGGATTCGAAGCATGAATGTATTTGCTTTCCACTACCCAGATGCTGATACCTTCATTACGACGTGTATAAACATCCCGTGCATTCTCGATCGCCATTTGGGCGTCGGCAGCATACAGACTACCTGCATGTTTGTGATCCAGTCCCTGGCGGGCCCTGATGAATACTTCCCATAGCGGCCAGTCTTCAGTATGCGGATAGGCTTCCATTCATAATGGTATTGGATGAATAATTTTTTTTATTCGCATATGCGGCTGCGGCTTCACGAACCCACGCACCTTCAGCATGTGCTTTTTTCCGTGCTTCCAGTCTTTCGTAATTACAAGGTCCGTTGCCTTTTAATACTTCATAGAATTCTTCCCAGTTGATTTCGCCGAAATCATAATGTCCTGTTTTTTCATTCCAGTGAATTTCAGGATCAGGCAACTGCATGTTCAAAGTTTTTACCTGCTCCACGCAGACATCCACAAATTTTTGCCGAAGCTCGTCGTTGCTGAATCTTTTGATTTTCCATTGCATGCTTCGCTGACTATTCGGAGAAGCATCATCGCCCGGACCAAACATCATCAGTGAGGGCCACCACCATCTGTTGATGGCGTCCTGGCACATTGTTTTCTGTGCTTCATTTCCGCGGCTTAGGGTGAGAAGGATTTCAAATCCCTGTCGCTGGTGAAAACTTTCCTCCTTACAAATGCGGATCATCGCCCGTGCATAAGGTCCATATGAAGCGCGACACAGGGGTACCTGGTTCATGATTGCGGCACCGTCTACCAGCCATCCGATCGCACCGATATCCGCCCATGTTAATGTGGGATAATTAAAGATGGAAGAATATTTTGCTTTACCAGCGTGCAATTGTGAGATGGTTTCTTCCCTGGTGATGCCAAGTGTTTCTGTTGCAGAATAGAGGTATAGTCCATGACCCGCTTCGTCCTGAACCTTGGCAATAAGCGTTGCTTTCCTGCGAAGGGAAGGTGCGCGGGTGATCCAGTTTCCTTCAGGAAGCATGCCCACGATTTCACTATGCGCATGTTGCGACATCTGACGGATCAGCATTTTCCGGTACTCGTCCGGCATCCAGTCCTTCGGCTCAATGCGGATCTCCTGGTCAATTTTCTGATCAAATATTTCCTGTTCCCTGACAGACATATTGCAAATTACGCCATTCCGAATAAACAAAACTAACGCCTGTTAGTTTTGTTGCGAAGAAAAGATACACGGGTTGGAACAGGTGGAAAAATAAAAAAGTATTTGCCTTAATTCGAATTTTTATATTTTGTTTCAAGTGCAATAGGGACTGTTTCAATTAGTTCGAGAGACTTAACCATACCCTTTGTGCCGGACTTGTATTTTAAGAAATGAGGAGTTTGAAGGTGTGCTTTATACGCTGCTTCATTTGCATATATTTCAAATACCGTTACATGCGTAGGGTTATTTTTTTCATACACGGCATATAAATTCAAAACTCCGGGCTCAACACGGACAGCTGTTTCGGCGTGCTCTTTAAGCGCCGCTTTATAGGCATCCATTTGGGCCGAATCTATCTGAAGCCTTGCTATTCGCACAACTAAATTTTTGTCTTGGGCAGATGCGTTATTTAATGAAAATAGTACCATTAGCAATGATATAAATATTAACGATCTGCGATACCGTGTATTGGCCATTACTTTTTCTTTGCTGGTTTCTTTTCCTGTTTTTGGCTAATGGAATTAATTGTGCCGGATATGATCTAAAATTGCAGGCGCGGTAGTTGAATTGTTGAGAATAGACAAAATTAAATGTTCTGGTTCTACTTTTTTACTCTTAAGAGTTTTTGCTTCTGTAACTGCACCATGTATTGTTTGTTCAGCACTGACATTTAGTGGTAATGATTTTTTATGGCCTTTATTTGATCTGACAGACAATTCAATTTCATCTTGCATTTCTTTTATATCGACTTTGAAACTTTTCAAAATGCGAACTGCTGCATTCTCCCCATCCCGGAGCGAGGCGAGCAACAGATGCTCTGTGCCTATATAATCATTTCCCAGCCGTTCTGCTTCTTCACGGCTAAATGAAATAATTTCTTTCATTTGTTTAGAAAATTTATAACCCATTGGATGCTCATTTGATCACTTAAGTTATGAAATTATTTGGAGGTAAATCACTATTTCCTGATAACTGCGATTTATCAAGGACAGTCGGAATTTTTGATTTTTTCCTGCTTGGAGAAAATAATCGTTCTATTGCCAACCCAAAAAAAAGCAGATACAAATGAAAGATAAGTTTCTCTTTATCGTATATCAAAATCAATCACCAGTTTCTTCGAAGCGGGATGTGACTGACAGGTTAAAATAAATCCCTCTTCGAGTTCTTCATCGGCGAGTGCGTAATTCTGATCCATGGTGACTTTTCCTTCTACCAGTTTGGCGCGGCAGGTGGCGCAGACGCCCGCCCTGCATGCATAAGGAAGATCAGCACCAGCGTGATGGCGGCTTCGAGAATCGTGGGACCATCAGCAGGGATCTGATATTCTGTTGATACACCATCGAGCCGGATAGTAACCTGGCTTTTTTCTACTGAAGGTTCCTTCTTCTCAGATTTGATTTCTTTTATAGCTGTACTCAATTCACCCGGATCTGCAAACAATTCAAAATGGATTTTTTTCTCAGGAACCTTTTGAATCATCAGCCATTCCCGAATAGAAAAAATCATTGAAGAAGGACCGCACAATAGATATTCCTGATCTGAAGCCAGCGGAATAATTTGTTTAAAAATCAATTCACATTTCTGTACATCTATTCGTCCTTCAAATATGGGCGCATCCATTTTTTCGCGACTAAAAATTGTCAACAGATGAAACCGGTCGGGATAAATCATTTTTTAAGGCTAAAAGTTCTTCACGGAAAATCACTGAACTCCTGCTGCGGTTTCCATATATCAGTGTGAATCTGCTCTGTGGCTCTTCTATCAGAATCGTCTTTAAGAGTGAAATGATGGGTGTGATACCACTGCCTGACGCAAACGCTACATAATGTTTTTTATTTGTTGAATTCAGTGGCAGAATAAAATTTCCGGTCGGGGCCAGCACATCAAGGACCTGTGATGGCTTGAAATGAGTATGAGCATGTGAAGAAAACAAGCCCTGATCTGCTTTTTTTATCGCGACACGCAATTCATTTTCAAAAGGGCTGCTGCAAATGGAATATGACCTTCTTACTTCCTGACCCCCAATGCTCGTGCGAAGCGTAACATTTTGGCCGGCACTAAACTGGAATTCTTCTTTCCATTCATCCGGGATATGAAAGGAAACCGACAGGCAGTCGGGCGTTTCATTCCGTATATCCAGTATCCTTAGGGGACGAAAATGTTTTGCCACTTTTATTTCTTTAATCCTTCAATCAGGTATTTCACCATATTGTTCTCCAATACGTCCCGCGGAATTGTTTTCCTGGAGCGGTGCCAGGATTCTATACCACTGATGGCGGAAAGCAGGGTCAGTACAGCAACATAAGGTTCAATGGTTTTCATTTCACCATGTTCAATTCCGCGAGCAATCAGGTCGGACAAACTACGCCGGTAATTTCTGCGCTGGTTCAGAAAATTTGATAAATAAGGTTCCGGGAGATGCCGCCATTCATGATCTGAGATATATACAAATTCATATTGATCCATCATCATCCGGATATGAAAACGGATGATGAGTTCCAGTTTTTTAAGCGTGGGTTCCGGACTCGCCTGTACGGCTTCCAGATGTGAAAGGAAATCGTTGGCTACCTTAAAGCAAATGGCCTGCAGAATTTCTGACTTCGACGAGATATGATTATAAAGACTGGCAGCTTCGACACCCACGTGTTCAGCGAGGTCTCTCATGGACGCGGCTCCAAAACCTTTTTCACGGAAGAGCTTGGAAGCTTTCTCTATAATAGTATCTTTTTTACTGCTGTTCTTTTTACTCCTGATCTTTGCCATACGGTCTCCAAAGGTAAAACGAACGCGTTAGTTTCTCATATCGGCCTTTCAGGGATGCCGGAATGAAATAAGGTTAGAGAGCAGCGGAAGCATTTATCGGGATTGCTTAACGAACTGGCTTAATTTGAAAACATTGGTCCAGCGGTCAGTAAATTCCTTAGACAAAGTGGCTTCTTTAATCGCCACAAAATTGGAGTAAAGAGCAGTTTCACCTTCTATTAAATAAAATAACCGGGACTCCGGGGTTTTGGAGTTTTTATATCCCCCGGCTTCAATTTTAAATAGTATCCAGGGGTTTTTCCCGTCTACTTTTTTATCAAACAAAGTGAGTGTCGGATTGATGGCATTTTTTTTTGCTTCATTGAATGTTATGTTCATCATCGTTTCAATGGGTGTATTTTCCTTATCCTTAAATATTGTCGTCGTACCAATAATTGTCCAACTATCTATTTTTTCATTACCCGGGATCAATTCTGCCATACTCATCGTACGCGTCTTTTCTTCAGATTCAATTTTCCAGTTCTCTGGCCAGGGGATAACTAATCTTTCCGTTTGTGCAATAGCCGAAACGGAAAAACACACTGTAAACAGAAGTATTAATAATTGTTTCATCGTTATTGAAAACCCAGGTTTTCTCATTCCAAAGTTAATTCTTACCTGAATCAGGTGGATTAAGTAACATAATTTAAATAAGTCAGGGATGGGTTTTGGTAAAATCCTGTAGGTTTGCAGCGTTTTACCGGCTTTCCGGATATTTTTTATCTATATTATTATATGTCACTAATCTGTGTAGGTAGTATGGCCTATGATGCCATAGAAACTCCTTTTGGCAAAAGAGAACGCATCGTTGGAGGTTCGGCAGTTTACGTGGCTTATGCGGCTGCAAATTTTGTGAAGCCCGTAAATCTTGTATCCATCATTGGCAACGACTTTGACGAAACGGAAGTCTGGGCACTTGAAGAAAGGGGCGTTTCTTTTGAAGGCGTCGAAAGAGTAAAAGATAAACGGTCCTTTTTCTGGAGCGGTCGTTATCACCTGGATATGAATACACGCGATACACTGGTGACTGATCTGAATGTGCTTGCGGATTTCAATCCTCTTATTCCGGAAAGTTTTCAGGATTCAGAATTTCTTATGCTGGGGAACCTTCATCCTGCAACACAGATAAGTGTAATCCGTCAAATGCAAACCCGCCCCCGAATGATAGCTATGGACACGATGAATTATTGGATCAGTAGTGCAGTGGAAGATCTGAAGCTGGTCCTGCGCATGGTCGACCTGCTGATGGTTAATGACGCTGAGGCGCGCGAGCTGACTGGTGAATACTCTTTGGTAAAAGCGGCACGAAAAATCTTACAACTGGGGCCAAAATTCCTGATCATCAAGAAAGGAGAACATGGTGCTTTATTATTTCATGCCAATGAGGTTTTCTTTGCGCCTGCGCTTCCATTGGAAGATGTATTTGATCCGACTGGTGCAGGCGATACGTTTGCAGGCGGTTTCATGGGACATCTCGCGCGAACAAAAGATATTTCATTCGAAAATTTGAAAACCGCCATTATAGTTGGTTCTGCCATGGCTTCATTTTGTGTCGAAAAATTTGGCCCTGAACGACTGAAGGAAATCGGTAAAGTTGAAATCGATGACCGCATCCGGCAGTTCATTGATCTTGTGAATTTTGATATAGCATTGGTTTGAGCCTAAAGCCTAAAGCCTAAAGCCTAAAGCCTAAAGCCTAAAGCCTAAAGCCTAAGAGCCTAAAGCCTAAAGCCTAAAGCCTAAAGCCTAAGCCTAAAGCCTAAAGCCTAAAAAATTGGGTGTATAAAGTTAGTAATTCAGAATCACTCCCATACTCCCATACTCCCATACTCCCATACTTCATCTGCGTCTTGCTAACACACAAACGAGTTTCTGATTCCTGACAGTTCCGTCTGGTAAAAACAATTCCACATATATAATATAATGACCCGTGGGCAGCAGGTTCTGCTGATCATCCAGGCCATCCCAGCGGAAAGTTCCACTGACTGACCATATAACATTGTTTGCAAGTGTACACACCCTTCTTCCTGAAACATCATAAATCGAAATGCTGCCCATATAACCTGCAACAGGTAAATGGTAATGAATAAAACAGAAATCCTGGTAGCCGTCGAGATCTGGTGAAAATACTTTGGGTTCAACGGAAATCTGATAATTGTCCCCGCTATCTGAATAAGATTCTGAATTTTTATAACCTGGCGTCCCATATCCTGTGGTCGCCGCAGCGGATGTCCAGTTGGACGCGAGATTTGTCGGCAGATCCTGTCGGATTCTTTCCAGCGATACACCAGATTCATCTGCAAGCAGCGGTGAGTGCCAGTGATGATCGTAATCCAGCTCGTCCAATGATTCACCTGATTGATTTAACAGAACGACTTTACCCTGATCGTCTGGCAGAGAAGGCATAGTGGTGAGAGTCAGCATTTGTGATTTAACAGCCATCGGATAATTTTGAAGAACCCAGTCAGGATTTTCTGTTAGCAACAAATACTCTCCCGGGAAAAAATTTCTTTCATCCTTTATAATGGAAACGGGATCTTTCAGGGATCCGTCTGTGTTTTTTCCTGCAAGGAATAATTCAGAGCACCTGATTATACCGGAGCTCCGATTAAATAGTTCCAGGTAGTCATAGCCATAAGGTGCGGGGTTAAAAAGAATTTCATTGAAAATGATATCCCCGGTTTTTGCTTTTTCAGGTAAGCCCGTTTTACATGTATTGTTCAGTCCGATTTCATTACCGCTGCAGTCCACAATGTTCTGAGTTGAAACGGTATATATTTTTCCTGGCCCCAATGGGGTTTTAAGATGAATAGCAACCTGGTCAAAGAATGGCGCCACCGAAAAGGCAGAATCAGGAGAATCAATTTCATCCGAAATGAAATAGTTTGATAAGAAAGCGCCGGACGAACTGTCGACTGGTTCATCAAATAACAAAATCAGATTCTGAGAATCTTTGGTAATGGCCTGAATCAGGGAGGGAGACTGATCATCCGGATTTTTTGCATCTACTGAATTTGTATGACCTGGTGTACCACCTGAAATTGAAATACTCGAAGTCCAGTTTTCTTTTCCAGAGCATGGTCTGGTGAGGTCAATCATTTCAAGACTCCAGCCTCCTTTTGCCTTCAGGTCATTTTCATACCAGCTTTTATCATAATGAATGGCGTGGATTACTGAACCCGCATCCGTACTGAGTATAATATCATCTTCATCATTGTTAAGTGAAGGGAATCCGCTAACTCCAATGGTGGCCCCGAACTGATCATATTCATCTGCTGAGGCTGCAGGACAGAGTATTAAGAAACTATCAGCTTTTAGAATGTAATTTGCTTTAATGGTTGCTGAACTGTTACCACTGCTGATTTTCCAGTTGTGCAGATTATAATCATGGGTCGAACAATTCTTCAGTTCTATGAATTCGCTCCCGGGCAATCCAAGTGCAGGTAGCGGGTCAGGCAGGCATTCAGTAATGACTATATCATAGCGACTTTGAGCTGGTGAAAACAACGGCAGTATCAAACAGAAAAGATTATAAACGAAAGTTCGCGTCAGCATAAAAACACTTTTTCTTAAAAATAATTTGGTTTAAAAAAAATGGAAGGTTATTTTTACGCCCGGAATGAACGTGATTTCAACATATACAAAGAAGAACACCAAGAAGCCCTTAACGGGGGAAGGTGTCTGACATTTTGTATATTCAAGATATAAGCCTTCCCAGACCAGGGAAGGCTTTTTGATTTTTAATAATTCAAAACTGTAAAAAACAATGAAAGTTGCTGTTGTGGGTGCTACCGGGCTGGTAGGTACCAAAATGCTCGAAGTATTGGCAGAAAGAAATTTCCCGGTTACAGAACTGATTCCTGTCGCCTCTGAAAAATCCGTTGGTAAAAAACTTCGTTTCAATAATAAGGAATGGACTGTTGTGAGCGTAACGGATGCTATCCTGGCAAAGCCGGCTATCGCCATTTTCTCTGCAGGGGGTAGCACATCTCTTGAATGGGCGCCAAAATTTGCGGCAGCAGGCATTACGGTTATAGATAATTCCTCTGCCTGGAGAATGGATCCCACAAAAAAGCTGGTGGTACCGGAACTAAATGCCGATGCGCTGACTGCTGCAGATAAAATTATTGCCAACCCCAATTGTTCCACCATTCAAATGGTCGTGGCACTGAACCCGCTCCATTTAAAATATAAAATCAGGAGGATTGTTGTAAGTACTTACCAGAGTGTAACGGGCACTGGTGTAAAAGCTGTGAACCAGCTTATGAACGAACGTCAGGGTATCCATGGTGAAATGGCCTATAAATATCCCATCGATCTCAATGTTATACCCCAGATAGATGTCTTTCTCGAGAACGGGTACACAAAGGAAGAAATGAAGATGGTAAATGAAACCCGCAAAATCATGCGCGATGATTCTATTCGCGTTACGTCAACGACAGTTCGCATACCGGTAGTAGGCGGACATAGCGAAGCAGTGAATGTTGAATTTGAAAAAGACTTTGATCTGGCTGAAGTAAGGTCACTCTTAGAGGCAGCTCCCGGTGTTGTAGTAGTGGATAATCCTGCCAGACATGAGTATCCCATGCCCAAAGATGCACATAACAGGGACGAGGTTTTTGTAGGAAGGATCAGGCGTGATGAAACACAACCCAATACACTGAATATGTGGATCGTTAGCGATAATCTTCGCAAAGGAGCAGCGACGAATGCAGTTCAGATTGCAGAATACCTGTTAACTAAGGGACTTATTTAGATGTGGGTGTGGTTATGGGATATGAGTTATGGGTTATGAGATATGGGATATGAGTTATGAGATGTGGGTTAATCTAGAAGGATAAAGATGATATTGTTTGTTTTCCCGAAAAGCCTTTCTAATATAGTTGAAAAACCTATATCTCATATCCCATAACTCATAACCCAAATGATAACCCATATCTCATAATTAGACTCGACTCCAATTCTCCCCGCTCTTGATCCGGTACATCGTCATTTCGCTAACTCCGTATTTATCGGCCAGCTTTTTAATAGTCAGCTGGCGGCTGCGGCTGGAGAGTGTCTTTTTGATGGACCTCACCTGGGCTGCCGTGAGTTTTAAACCGACGGGTTTTGTGGATTGAATTTTTTTGTAGGCGAGTTTGGCGGGACTTTTCTGCTGGTGCAGAATCATATCGTCCAGACTGACCCACTTCAAATTTTTTACGGAATTATCTGTTTTATTATGGTTGAGGTGGATCACGAATTTCTGTTTGGGCGAATTTCTCTTAACAAACATACGTGCAATTTCCCTGTGCAGGTAAAGCGTTCCATTATTTCCGGGGCGATGCAGGTTCAGTGTCTTGTAGCCGGTGGTAACTGACCCGTTCAGTAGCTTGCCATCAGTATATATGTCATCGTAATAACTGGCCACACGGCCTGTTGAGGAAAGCGCGTATTTTTTGCGAAGTTGTTTCCAACCAGGGAACATGAGCGGTTTCCAGGTTTCGCCAGGAATTTTTTTAATCATGGCTTCGGTTTTACTAAAGTTACAAAAAACAAAAGCTAATAAAACACGAAAAATTCAAGATGCTCCGGTCCGCCTTACATGGTGCCCTGAATCAGGGCTTACTTGTCCTTTGCCGTCCCGATAAATTGTAGAAATTCTTTCTCAGTAAGAATTCGGATAGATGGAATCTTTTTCGCCTTTTCAAGTTTAGATCCTGCATCTTCACCAACAACAAGGTAATTCAGTTTACTGCTGACGCCCCCTAAAATCTTTCCGCCCTGCGCTTCAACCAGCGCCTCTGCTTCACTCCTTTTCATCTCATGCAGTGTACCCGTGAAAAGAAAACTCTGGGTATCCAGGCTACCCGTAACTGAACGCTCGGAACGGGTATTGTGGAAATTAAGTCCCAGACTCTCCAGTTTTGCGAGCATTTTAATATTATCCTTGTTTTCGAAAAACTGGACGATGCTTCCGGCAACTTTTGGACCTATATCTTCGAGCGACTCCAATTCTTCCAAAGAAAAATTCTTAAAATCCAGGAAGGTACTTCACAGCTTTTGCCAGCGTCTTGGCCGTCGTTTCTCCAACGTATCGGATACCAAGGGCGTAAATCACACGATGAAGCGGTTGTTTTTTGGATTCTTCTATGGCAGTCTGAAGGTTATGAATACTTTTTTCTCCAAATCCTTCCAGTTCGGCAATTTTATCAAAAGGCAGTTGGTAAACACCCGGCACATCTTTTAGAAATCCCAGCTCATAAAATTTCTGAACATTGGCAGCCCCAAAACTGCGAATGTCCATGGCATCCTTACTAACAAAATGAATAATCCTTTCGACCACCTGCGCGGGGCAGTTAATATTTATACATCTGAGAACTGCTTCGTCGGGTACACGCACCAGCTCATCACCACATGCAGGGCAATGAGTGGGAAATACAATTTTCTTTTCTTTTCCTGTACGTAGTTCGGCGAGGGGCTTAACAATATAGGGGATCACATCTCCTGCACGCTCAACCAACACAGAATCTCCTATCCGGAGATCTTTTTGTTTTACGACGTCTTCATTAAATAATGAAACTGATGTGACGGTCACGCCGCCAATGGGGACTGGTTCAATCTTCGCTACAGGCGTGATACTTCCCGTTCGACCTACCTGAAATTCCACTTTCAGCAGTTTACTGGTAGCCTGGCGTGCTTTAAATTTAAATGCAATGGCCCATCTGGGATGGTGCGTAGTCATGCCCATTTTATCCTGCAAAGCAAAATCGTTCACTTTGATCACCATGCCGTCAATCTCATATGGAAGCTTGTCGCGACCGGATTCAAACGAAAGACAATATTCTATGACTGGCTCTATTCCTTTGAATACTTTTTTTTCTTTTTTGGGACTTCGAAAGCCAAGATCCCATAACATTTCCAATGAATCACTGTGGGTATGGGGAGCTTTTTTCGATTTTGGATCATGCGCTTCGCGCGGGCTGCTCGTCTCACCCTTTTTTATGTCAAGATTTTCTGATGAAGAATAATAACTTATATGATATAAAAAAACTTCCAGCTGGCGACGTCCAACTTCCGCAGGATCTTTTATTCTCAACGATCCTGCGGCGGAGTTTCTGGGATTGGCGAGGGGAGCAAGATGCTGCTCCGCGAGCTGCCTGTTGTATTTTGCAAAATTTTCTTTGTTTATCAACACTTCTCCCCTGATTTCGACCTGCTCAATCCCATAGCGTGAAAATTCAGCCGATAAAGGCACGGAACGGATTTGTTTTATATTGGTAGTTACCTCATCACCCTGTACACCGTCCCCACGGGTTGCACCGCGAATGAGCAGGTCATTTTCATAAATAAGAGAAATACTGGCTCCATCGAATTTGGGTTCTACACAATATTCAATAGTATCAAGCCCTGTAAGTTCACGCGCTTTTCGATCCCAGTCCACCAGATCTTCACTATTGTAGGAGTTTTCCAGTGAAAGCATGGGTACCAGATGGTTTACTGTTGGAAAATTCTTAGTGAGTTCTTTAGCCACGCGCCTCGTGGGAGAATCGGGGGTAACTAATTCCGGGTTTTCAGATTCCAGTTTTTCAAGTGACTTATACAAGGTATCATATTCGGTGTCAGAAAGCAATGGGTCATTTAGTATATAGTAACGATATTCATGAAATACCAAAACCTGACGCAGAGAAGTCAGGTCCTTAATATTCAGGCCTTTTTGTTTCAGCTTTTGAAGCATGGATTTACTAAGGTCCTGCAGTTTGCGGGTCTGATCAGGAGAGTACATATCTGCGATTTAAAACTTTTTTTTCGAAGAATCGTATTTATCGGTTACCAGGTTAAACATCGGATGAATATTGAAAAAGTATTTTATGAGCGGTGGATGAGCTGCAGGTGAGTTTTATAGTTAAAAAGTTAGTCAGAACAAAGTTTAACGGATCTGGATTATATTTAGAGCGCTGAATAGATGTTACAAATTTAAGAGTATGAGTACGGAAAAACTGTCAAAGAGGAAAGATATCAGGGTTGTTTTAAAACAGCTTGAGAGCGACGGACTGATAGGAATTTCGGTAGACTGCGTGATCTTTGGATTTGATGAAAACGAGCTCAAAGTTCTCCTTATCAAATCAGATTTAAAACAGTTTGAAGGTAAATGGTCGCTGCTGGGAGATCTCGTGCACAGGGATGAGGATCTTGATCAGGCTGCATACAGGATATTAAAGGAGCGAACAGGTATGGACGACGTTTACCTGGAACAGGTGAAAAGTTTTGGGGACGTGGTACGACATCCTGCTGCCCGGGTTGTGACCATTGCTTATTGTTCTCTTATTAATATACAGCAGCATCGTTTGCAGAAAACTGATAATGAACTTCACTGGCATAAACTAAGTCCGGAAATGGATATGGCATTCGACCACCAGTTGATATTAAATGTTTGTCACGAGTGGCTGCAAAAAAGAGTTCAGGAACATCCTCTGGGATTCAGCCTGCTTCCTCAGAAATTCTCCCTTCGTGAATTACAGAATCTGTATGAAGCTATTCTGGGGATCAAACTCGACCGAAGGAATTTCAGGAAGAAATTCTTTTCAATGGATGTCCTGGAAGATACAAATGAAATGGAATATGATGTACCTCACCGTCCGGGCAAGTTGTATAAGTTCAACTATGTAAAATATAAAACTAAAGAAGGAAGGAAATTTATGCGTCTTGACTTCTGACGCAACCCCCCATCGAATTGCAGCGTTTAATTGATGTTACCTGTCTTGATGGTTATTAAGCTATCAATAGCATTTTTTTTGCACCAATATTTTTTTGCCCTTTTTGTTAAATTCTGCATAATTAATGCTATTTTAGCTGCTTAATTGCTTAAACCATTGATTATGACCATTAACCGATTGCTTCAGAGGATATCTTTCCTCCTCATTTGTGTATCCTTTACACAGTTAGCATTCTCTCAGACCAAGGTAATTACAGGAACAGTTGTTGACGACAAGGGAGCACCGGTTCAGGGTGCATCAGTGTCCGTTAAAGGTACTTCAAAAGGTGGGACTACAACCGATGCTGCCGGGGCATTTTCGTTATCAGTTCCAGCCAGTGCAAAAAGTTTGATTGTAAGTTCGGTCGGCTTTACCCAGCAGGAAATTGATATTACAGGGAAAACCGCTGTAAGTGTTTCACTGGTTACTTCATCACAGTCCTTAAGTGATGTGGTAGTAATCGGCTATGGAACCGCCCGTAAAAAGGATCTGACAGGTGCAGTATCACAGATTTCATCCAAGGATTTTACTACAGGTAACCTGGCCAATCCTGCTCAGCTCATTGCAGGTAAGGTACCAGGTGTTGTGGTAACACAACCCGGTGGTGACCCTAACGGGGCATTTACTATTAGATTAAGGGGCCAGACTTCTCTATCCGGCGGCCAGACTCCTCTGATAGTTGTCGATGGAGTTCCCTTAGATGATCCGGCTACATTTCAGGATATTCCACCCAGCGATATTGCTTCCATTGATATCTTAAAAGATGCCTCAGCCGCTGCCATTTATGGTTCACGTGGTGCGAACGGAGTAATGGTTGTTAATACAAGAAAAGGAGTATCCGGGCGCGCAACCATAGAGTACAATGGATCCGTAAGTATAGATAACGTAGCTAAGTTGTACGATATGGCCAATGCAGCGCAATGGAAACAGGGATATACGCAATTGCTTACATCACAGGGTGCTACACCCGGAGCTATTGATACCGCAATAACCGGTTATGACCATGGTGGAAACACAGACTGGCAGAAAGCTTTACTTCAGACTGGGGTTTCAACGAACCAGAATGTTTCCGTTTCAGGCGGAAGTAATGGATTTAGCTATCGCGGATCTGTTAACTATCTGAGTCAGCAGGGTGTCGTTATGAATTCAGGCAGAAATCAGCTGGGATTGAGGTTTACCGCCCAGCAAAAAGCATTGAATGATAAGCTGACTTTGCAATTTGGAATTATAAATTCACAAACGAAAAGAAAGTTAACAGACTATAATATTTTCTACGAGGCATACAGTTCGCCTCCTGTCTATCCGGTAAAAAATCCTGACGGATCTTATTTTACTTATAGCGATTTTGCGCTGCAAAACCCGGTTCAGCAGCAGGCAGAGGAAACACAGAATGCTACTGAGAATTTCACGATTATAAATGCGTTGGCAGATTATGAAATAATACCAGGTTTGAAAGTCGGCGTATTAGGTTCCAGTTCTCAGTTTAATGCGCAGTATGAATATTTTGAACCGGTATTCGAAGGTGTTGGAAACTCCAACGTAGGTGCATTAGCCACCGGAAATATTGACTCAAAAAAAGGGAATGCCCATATTAACTATGCCAAGAGTTGGGGGAAAAGTAATTTCACTTTTACCGGCGTTTACGAATACAATCTTTTTGAAAATAATCAAAACGGACCCGTTGCCTCGAACTTACTGCTGAATTCTATCGGGGCATGGAATTTACAATCAGCTCCGCAACAATTCCAGCATGCATACTCTGAAAGAGATGAATCTATGCTGATTTCTTATATCGGCAGGATTACATATAACTGGGATCAAAAATATTTCCTGACTGCCAGTATACGTGATGACGGATCTTCAAAATTCGGTGCTAACAATGCATGGGGTCTTTTCCCGTCAGCTGCTGTAGCCTGGAGAATCAGTAATGAAGACTTCATGAAAAATATTTCCTGGCTAAATGAATTGAAAATAAATGCAGGCTGGGGTCAGACTGGTAACCAGGATGCCATTGGCGCCTATTCAAAACTTGAACTTTATAGCAATGTTGGTTCTTATTACAACGCATCTTCAGGACTTTGGTTAACAGAATATGGCCCGTCCCAGAATGCCAATCCTAACCTGCAGTGGGAAGTAAGAACAGGTAGAAATATAGGATTTGATTTTGCGGTCCTGTCAAACCGCCTGACTGGTGCTTTTAATTATTTTAACGACTTAACTACCAAGTTGCTGTATACTTATAACATTCCATTCCCAAGTCCCGGTGCTGTTGTAGATAATTCTTTAGCTAATGTCGGTGCGATGTCGAATAAGGGTGTTGAATTTAATTTAAACTACCAGCTGGTTCATACGGCTGACTTCTCTTTCACACTGGGTGGTCAGATTAGTTCAGTACAAACAAGAATAACAAGTTTAGCGGGAAGCTATAGCAATGGTGTTTCCACCTATTCACTTTCTACAGACCAGGTACCTGAAGGAAGCGCAGAAGGAAGAGGGTTGAGCGCCGCTCCACTTACCTACCTGACAGTAGGTTATACACCTTATGTATTCTGGATGCCTCACTATGTAGGACTTAACAGTGCAGGACAGGAAATGTATGATTCAGCAAAAGGCAGCACAACTACCGATGTATTGAAAGCCCTGAACTATTATACGGACCCGGCTCCCAAATTCAATTATGGTGTCAACTTAGGATTTACATACAAGGCCTGGGGACTGAATATGTTCTTAAGGGGTATTTATGGTGCGAAAATATTTGATAATACAAGAATGGTGTTGGATAATATTAACAGGTTCGGAGGTAACAACGGTACAGTAGAAGCGTTAACCAATGGTATTACCAATGGTCCGCAGGCTTCAGACCACTGGCTGGAAAATGCTTCCTTCCTGCGTATGGATAATCTAAATTTATCCTATACGTTTAAACCGATGGGCCAGATTCAAAATCTCAGGGTTTATTTCGCAGCCAACAACGTATTTGTCTTAACAAGTTACAGAGGGTTGGATCCTGAAATCAGGGTTGCGGGCGGTACTACGAATGCATTGCAAAATGCACTAAGTTCATCAGGTGTTGCGAATAGTTTTTCACAGGGTGGTGCCACAGGTAACCAGCAGTATATAGATGCTGCTTATTCCGGAGATGGTTTTTATCCGAAAACACATTCATATACTATAGGAGTGAACGTAACTTTTAAATAAATTGGATCGATTTTATCAACTTTAAGAATTATTAATTATGAAAATAAATAAAACCAACAGATACCTGCTTGCTGCCGGCCTGTGTCTGTTAGCAACCTTGTCATGTACCAAGTTGCAAACAAATGTGTATAGTGTAATACCCGCCACATCGTATTGGCAAACTCCGGCGGAAGTTGCAGCAGGTGTTGCTCCAGCTTACTCCAATATAAATAGTCTATCTGCAATAGGCGGTGATATTGCGAATATGGTGGAAGGCGTGACGGATGAAATGGTAGTGCCAACCAGAGGTAGTGACTGGGGTGATGCCGGACACTGGAACGCTCTTTGGTTCCATTCCTATGAACCAACCAACAGCAACTGGAATGGTGGATGGCAGGATGTATTTGGCGGGATTAGTAAGTGCAATCTGATTATTACTGCAGTAAACGGTTTATCTCCTGCTCCGCCTTCATTGCCGTCAATTTTAGCGCAGGTAAAGACTGTAAGGGCTTATTACTACTATCTGGCGATGAGTGTTTTTGGCAATATCCCCATTGTTACAGATACTACTACAAGCAGCACACCGGGTACTCAAAAACGGGCAGATGTTTATAATTTTATCATAACCGACTTAACATCAAGTATACCTAACCTGACTTCTGAAGTAAGTGCCAATACATACGGACAGGTTACAAAATATTTTGCCTTCGCGTTGCTGGCAAGACTTTATCTGAATGCCATCGTATTTACCGGTGCACCTGGTCCAGCTTATACAGCTGGTCAACCAAACTATCAGATGGCCATTAATTATTGCGATTCAGTGATGGCAGGTCCCTATTCACTAATGAGTGATTACTTTGACAATTTCATGCCGAATAACGGACCTGCGAGCACAGAAAATATTTTCGCATTCCCCTGTGATCATATCAATAATAAATCCAACAACTGGGAAAACTCCATTTTACATTACCAGAGCTATCTGGCTTTTGGAATGTCAACCGGAAATAATCTCTGGAACGGATTCTGCGCACAGGCAGACTTCTATAATTCCTATGACACAACTTCCACTTACAGTGTTAGCGGTTCTTATACTTTAAGAAATTACAATGACCAGCGTTCCGGGCAGTGGCTGATAGGTCAGCAATTTAAAGGAGCTTATAATTATCCCCCCTATCAAAATGTTCCTGTTGCAGGACCTGTAGCAAACTATGTTGTAGATGCGGGTACAGGAGCTAACCTGGCTTTCAATCCAAATTTCACTTTGTTTTCTGATGCAAGTCCGGCAGGACGCCTGGCAGGGATAAGGAATATAAAATATTTCCCTTCTCCTTCTTCCGGACAGAATGCTTCCGATATGGACAATGATTTTGTGATATTCCGCCTGGCAGAGATCTACCTTATCAAGGCTGAGGCTGAGTTGAGGTCCGGAGGCGACGCTGCTGATGCCCTGAATCTGGTGAATATGTTAAGAGCAAGAGCCTATGGTAATGGTTCGCACGCACTGGCATCTTTAACACTCCCTGTTCTCTTGCAGGAAAAGGGAAGAGAAATGGCTTACGAAGGAGTTAGAAGAGATGATTTGATAAGATATGAAGTTACAGATGGTATTAAATATTTTACCGGTGCAAGAACTGTTGGTGCAAAAGCCGCAGATCCCGATGACCACTGGATGGTATTTCCAATACCTTCTCTGCAAATTACAGCAAACTCGAATTTGCAGCAAAACGCAGGATATTAATTCCGGCTGGTAATTATATTGTTTTATTTATTCTTAAAAGAAGTAGTGAACTTTACGCTACTTCTTTTTTGTTTTTTGTTCGTATCGTTACTTTATGAACCAATTGAATCGTTTCACCGGATATCTTGTTTTCCTTTTTCTTCTTTGTCAATGCAAACAGGAAAAAGCAACGAAAATAAATAAAGAAGATGCGCTGTTTCAAATGATGCCTTCTTCCCAGACAGGTATCACTTTCAATAATGCAGTTACAGATTCCAAAGATTTTAATGTTTTCAAATACCGGAATTTCTATAATGGCGGCGGGGTAGCCATCGGTGATGTAAACAATGACGGTAAACCCGATATTTTTTTCACGTCCAACGAAGGCAGCTGTAAACTCTATATTAATAAAGGAAACTGGAATTTTGAAGATGTTACGGATAAAGCGGGTCTAAGGGGAATTCATAAATGGCATACGGGAGTTACCATGGCAGATATCAATGGTGACGGATGGCTCGATATTTATATATGCAATAGTGGAGATATTAAAGGCGATGACAGGGCCAATGAATTATATATTAACCAGAAGGATGGAACATTCAAAGAAATGGCCCATGAATATGGTTTGGACGATAAAGGATTTTCAACACAGGCAGTATTTTTTGACTACGATCATGATGGTGACCTGGATTGTTTTATCCTGAACAACAGTTACCGGCCAATAGAGAGTTTTGGACTCAACCGCAACCTCCGCAATACAAGGAATTTTAATGGTGGCCAGCGTCTTTACAGAAATGATAACGGGCATTTTACAGACGTGAGTGAACAGGCGCATATCTATGGCAGTGAGATAGGATTTGGTCTTGGAGTAACCGTGGGTGATTTGAATAATGATGGCTGGGAAGATATGTATGTGTCCAACGATTTTTTTGAAAAAGATTATGTCTACATCAATCAGCATGATGGAACTTTCAAAGAAGTAGGAAATGAAGCGATGGGGCATATGAGCTACGCCTCCATGGGTTCCGATATGATTGATATTAATAATGATGGCTGGCTGGATGTTTTTACAACCGATATGTTACCCGAAGGGGACCTGAGATTAAAGACAACTACAAAATTTGACGATTACAATGTGTACAACGCAAAACTGAAAAACGATTTTCATCACCAGTTTTCTGCCAACGCATTACAGTTGAATAATGGGGACGGCACATTTAGTGAAATAGCCGCTATGGCGGGCGTTGAGGCTACAGACTGGAGCTGGGGTGCTTTGAGTTTTGATTTTAATAACGATGGATGGAAAGACCTCTTTGTGAGTAATGGAATCAGTAAAGATCTGACGAACCAGGATTTTCTTGATTTTTTCAGCAGTGAAGAGGCTATTAAACAGGTGAGGGGTGGCGGATTTGATTTCAAAAACTTTCTGGCAAAAATGTCGTCTTCGCCGATTCCTAATTATGGTTTTATAAACCAAAAGGATCTGACATTTAAAAATCAGACGGAGGAGCTCGGACTTGCAACTCCCAGTTTTAGTAATGGCGCAGCCTATGGAGATTTAGATGGAGATGGCGACCTGGACCTGGTAGTAAACAATGAAAACGAAGAGGCATTTATTTACAGAAACATGGCCTCCGAAAAATTGCATGCCCATTACCTGAAAATACAATTACAGGGCATTTCACCAAATACTTTTGGATTTGGCTCCAGGGTTACAATATATACAAACGGCAGCCAGCAAATACTGGAACAAATGCCCAGTCGTGGTTTTGAAAGTTCTGTTGAACCAGTACTGAACTTCGGTCTGGGGAATGTAAAACTGGTGGATAGTCTGGAAGTCCGCTGGCCCAATCTGAAGACACAAAAAATTAAAAACATAATTGCTGATACAACAATAACACTCCATCAAAAAAATGCAACCGGTATTTTTAAACCAGCAATTCCCAAACCTGCTTTATTTCAAAACATTACTACTTCTGTTATTTCCGGAAATATTGACCATAAAGAAAATCCCTTTATAGATTTTGATATAGAAAAGCTGATTCCGAAAATGCTTTCCACCGAAGGGCCGAAGCTGACGGTCGGAGATGTAAATGGAGACGGACTTGAAGATTTTTTTATGGGGGGTGCCTTTGGAGATACCGCTAAACTATTTATTCAGTTGCCCAACGGTAATTTTGTACAACGACCTGAGCCTGCATTCATGCAGGATAAGGATTACGAGAGCGTAGGAGCTGAATTTTTTGATGCAGACGGAGACGGCGATCTTGATCTCGTTGTTGCATCCGGGGGCAATCAGGCACCTCTGGGATCTCTTTCTTCCATGCCGCGCCTTTATATCAATGACGGGAAGGGAAATTTTACCCGCGCGGCTGCAGGCTGGCCTACCGTTTATTTAAATGCATCCTGTGCGCGAACCGGTGATTATGATGGGGACGGCCTTCCTGATATATTTATCGGAGCCAGAAGTATTCCAGGATCGTACGGAATAATTCCTTCGAGTAAATTATTACATAACCTGGGCCATGGGAAGTTTGAAGATGTTACAAATAAAATCGCACCTACTTTAAATACTCTTGGAATGGTGACTGATGCGCAATGGAGTGATGTGGATGGTGATGGGAAAAAAGAACTCGTCGTTGTAGGCGACTGGATGCCGGTGACCATTTTAAAATTTGTTAATGGCGTATTTGAAAAGACGGGAGAGTTGGCCGGATCCTCCGGCTGGTGGAATTGTCTGACTATCGCCGATGTCAATGGCGACGGTTTCCCTGATCTTATTGCCGGCAACAATGGGACTAATTCAAAGATCAGGGCTGACAGCAGCCACCCCGCAAGATTATTCGTTGATGATTTTGATAAAAACGGGCAAACAGACTGCATTGCAGCTTATTATAAAACGGATGGAAAGTCCTATCCATTTAATTTGCGGGGTGACCTGGTGGCACAACTCCCCTATCTGAAAAAGAAGTTTCTTAAATATATTGACTATGCAGGCAAATCGATCGATGAAGTTTTTACTGAAAGTGAATTAGAACATGCCCAAAAACTCATTGTTCAGCAAACGGAGAGTTGCGTATTCTATAATGACGGGAAGGGAAATTTTAAAATGGAGCCTTTGCCGCAAATGGCACAAATTTCCCCGGCATTTGGAATTTTGGTGGCTGATTTAAACGGGGATGGTTTTAAAGATATTTTTTTAGGCGGGAATTTCTATGGATTAAAACCTGAAGTGGGACGTTATGACGCCAGCTATGGCGTTACACTATACGGAAACGCTGAGCACAGTTTCAATTATATCAGACCTTCTGTTAGTGGTCTGTTTGTTAAAGGGGAAGTTCGTGATGTAAAGGAAATAACAACTGTCAAAGGCAATTACATTTTAATGGCGCGCAATAATGACTCGCTTCAGATATTTAAAAAATATATGACTGGTGGTTTGAAGAAATGATGTAAAGATTTTCGTATATTCATCTGTTGCCAGATCTTTTTATTGTATTGCTATGAGAAAGGGTAATTTGATACTGAATGCAGTTTTGATTTGTGGGATGGCTATTTTAATAAGCTGCAGGAAAGAAGTAAATATTATATATCAAAACCCTCTTGGAGATTCTTCCCGTATTTCAATTACCAATGCTTCACCAGCAGTTTCAAATCTACAGTTTTACATAAATAAACAGCTTGTTTCATTGCCGAACGCGCCTATCTCTTTTGGCCAAACTGCATATGCTTTTTATATAAATAATGCGAATCCCTACCATCCGGATACCACCTTACTGCCCTATATTAATATTTCTTCAGGCTATCAGCAACTGGGATTTGGTTTGTCCGGGAGCAGTGATATATTCGGTAATTATGAGGACAAATTTGAGCCCGGCAATAGTTATTCTGTTTTTATAACTGATACCATTCATCACGGGCAGCTAACTACCGTTTTTTTACATGATTACGTCGGAAAGCCTGATTCTACTAAGGCGCAGATACGTTTCTTAAATCTTTCGCCCGATGCTCCGGCGTTGGATCTGTGGGCATATCTTAATGCAGGTGCCAACGGATTTAAAGTATCTTCCAATTGTGCTTATATACCAAATGATTTCAATTCTCTAATAAATGCGCAGACATTTTCTAATATCGACCCCGGCCCTTATTTTTTTATATCTTCTGTAGCCGGTACTTCAAACATTGTACTTCAGGGTCAGCTTTATATCCCCGGGGGTAGTATAATAACGATTTATACCAAGGGCTATATTGCAGGTACGGGCACCAATGCGATAGATGTGGGTGTAATTGAATATCAGCCATAAAAATTCCTGATTGGTATTGATCAGTAAATGGGGTAATTAAATTCGATATCGATCATGGAACTGTCAGACGTAGGTAATGAATCATTTAAATACCTTTCAAAAGATTCTGCAGGTACTGCAAGCGCATGATCCGTGAGATATTTCGACATGGCGCGATAAATATTCTTTCTGTCTGAGAACCTGCCCTCATAGTTTCCAACAAGTACATTCCCTTTTGCAGGCAGCAATAAACAATTTATTTCTTTATCCGGGGCCGCCGGTTTATTAACGGGTATGCCTACAGTTATCTGGATTGAATCATCTGATATGGGATTATAAGAGATCGACACATGCCCGGCTTTCAGAAGATTATTGATCTTTAAGTAATTTAGCAGATTCAGGTAAGCGCCCTGAATTTTAAGAAATACATCTTTATTTCTGGTCCTTAAAACTGTGCTTGCAATAACGGAATCCCTGATGGTACCTGGCCTTATATTAAATCCGTAAAATAATTTCGGGTCTTCCATGTAAGACTTAAGCCCGTTTATAGCAACGTCGCCTGTTTTATTCTTACCGAAAATTGCAAACAGGAGCGGGCTCTTTTTTTCTGTATTTATTATCATCCTGCCAAGTGTATCACCGGGAAAAACAGAAAAAGCAAAAATATCCTCCCAATTGTCGTTTACTTCTCTCACCTGGTAAGCCATAGGGGTAATCGCGTGGATGATATATTTCTTACCCGGGGTGGTGATTGTGTATATTTTTTTAGAACTGTCTTCAGAAAAGCTGTAACCCGATGGATTATTCTTATACGCTTCTTTAATGGCAGGGTACCAGTTTTTCCAGTTCTTTATATTAATGACCTGGGGCATCATATTATCAAAACTGGCGGAAATACTAGTGCTGGTCTTTTTTGAAACAGGGAGGGAAAAGAAGATTACAAGGATCACAACAGCGATCAGAATAGCAGCAACACGTTTTTTCATTTAGATTGTTAAGATTTCTTCAGCAGAAAGTCCGACAAACATAAGTAATATTGAATAATTTGTGCGGTTATGAGGCATTTCAAAGGGGTTCGCTTTTATATTTTCCTTCTGCTATATGGGTTCCTGCCGGTCACCGGCTGCAAACAAAAACCAACCTTACCGACTTTATTCGAAATTAAAGATGATAACAGCACGGGTCTCCATTTCGCCAATAAGCTGACACCTTCACAGGATTTCAATGTATTCGATTATATGTATTTTTTCAATGGTGCCGGAGTGGGTGCCGGCGATTTTAACAATGATGGTAAAGTCGACTTGTTTTTTGCCGCCAGCCAGGGTGACAACCAATTATATTTAAATGAAGGGAACCTTACTTTTAAGAATGTTACCAAAGAAGCAATGATCCCGGAAGATGGCGGCTGGTCGACAGGCGTGTCTGTGGTGGATATTAATAATGACGGACTGCTTGATATCTATGTATGCCGGGTTGGAAACTACGAGTCTCTTCACAGCAGGAATCAGTTGCTGATCTGCCAGGGTATCGATAAAAACGGAGTGCCTTACTATAAGGATGAAGCGAAGGAATACGGGTTGGATTTTTCCGGGTTTAGTACGCAGGCAGTTTTTTTTGATTATGACGGAGATGGTGATCTGGATATGTATTTACTAAATCACTCTATACATCAAAACGGGACTTATGGTGTACGAAGCGATCTTCTGAATAAAGAAGTTACGGGTTCAGGCGACCATATTTACCGCAATGATGGAAATGGCCATTTCACCGATGTTACCAAAGAAACTGGAATCAATAGTTCCATACTCGGCTATGGTCTTGGAATTACTGTGGCTGATATTGATATGGACGGTTATCCGGATATATATATCGGGAATGATTTTCACGAGAATGATTACATGTATATCAATCAGCGTAACGGGACCTTCAAAGATGAACTCAATAACAAAGTGATGCACACAAGCCGCTACACAATGGGTGTAGATGTTGCAGATGTGACGAATGACGGATTCCCTGAAATCATATCCATGGATATGCTGCCATACGATCCTTATATTCTTAAAAGATCGGAAGGTGAGGATACCTATGATATTTTTAATCTTAAAATCAGTCTCGGTTTTAATTATCAGTATACCCGAAATAATCTTCAATATAACAGGCGAAATGGTATGTTTAGCGAAGTGGGTCTTTATGCAGGTATTGCTGCGACGGACTGGTCCTGGTCGCCGTTATGGTTTGATTTTGATAACGACGGATTAAAAGATTTGTTTGTTTCGAATGGAATTCCCAGGCGGATGAATGATATTGATTTTATCAATTTCATCTCCAACCAGGAAATACAGGAAAAAATGCTCTCGCCTAACCGGGATCTGAAAGATCTTGATTTGATAGACAAGTCTCCTATAATTAAAATACCCAATAAATTCTTTAAGAATGCAGGCAATATAAAATTTACTGACCTGGGAGACCAGATTGCCAATGATAAAAGCACCTTTTCTAACGGTGCTGTTTATGCGGATTTTGACAATGACGGTGATTTAGATGTAGTGGTAAATAATATCGATGAACCTGCCATGCTGTATGAAAATAAAAGCGCGGACAAAAAGGATAAAGCATATGTTGAAATCAAATTAAAAGGATCTGTCCAGAATATTAATGCCATTGGTTCTAAAATTATAGTGTATGCAAATGATGGCATTCGCACTTACGAAAAATTCCCTGTGAGAGGTTTTTTATCCAGTTCTGAAATTCCCATTCATATCGGGCTGGATAAAACGAAAGTTGATTCGGCTTTTCTTATATGGCCAGACAATAGTTGTCAACCCATCCGACTCGAACCGCTGGACACAATCATAAGCTTCAATTACCAAAAAGGACTAAGGAAATTTGATTATGAACTGCTCAAAAATTATCACAGGAATATTACGAGACCGGTTGAAAATATTACTGCACAAACAGGCATTCAATATAAACATAAAGAGAATTCTTTTCATGAATTCGATCTTGAACCATTGATGCCACATATGTTGTCGACAGAAGGACCGGCGCTCACTGTTGCAGATTTCAACCACGATGGGTTGGATGATGTTTTTATCGGGGCATCAAAAAATGGAAAGAGCGCCGTATATCTTCAGCAGAAGTCCGGTAAGTTTCTGAAGACTGCTCAACCGGCATTTGAAACAGATACCAGTTATGAATATGTTGCTTCCTGTGCAGCAGATATCAATAACGACGGTTTTCCCGACCTGGTCACTGCCAACGGGGGAAATGAATATAGCGGAAAGGATGATCGTCTGCGTCCAAGAATTTTTATGAATGATGGTAAGGGAAATTTCAAACGCGACCAGGGGGCGTTTGACAGTCTCTTTATTAATTCCGTTTGTATGGTATCGACGGATATTAATGGAGACAGTTATCCCGACTTATTTATCGGAGGAAGATCAGTTCCGTTAAAATACGGTCAGATACCCAGGTCGTATCTTTTATTGAATAACGGAAAGGGAAAATTTCTTGATGTTACTGATAAGCTGGCTCCGGGTCTTTCAGATATCGGATTTGTAACTAACGCAATTTGGTTTGATATTGATCAGGATGGACAAAAAGATTTGATTCTGTCACTTGAATGGGGTGGAATTGTTGCATTCATCAATCATAACGGCTCATTCGAAAAAAAAGAACTGACTGATAAAAAAGGCTGGTGGAATTTTATAATGCCGGTTGATCTGGATCATAATGGAAAAATAGATCTTATTGTTGGTAACCTCGGGTTAAACAGCCGGTTAAAAGCATCAGAGAAAGAACCTGTAAGCCTTTATTATTATGATTTTGATGGAAATGGCAAGAAGGACCAGATCCTGTCTTATTATGTCAATGGTCGTGAATTGCCTTTTGCAAATAAGGATGAACTGCAGAAACAGATGCCCAGCCTGAATAAGAAATTTCTTTATGCAGCAGATTTTGCGAAGGCCTCTTTCACAGATATTTTTCCCCGTGATGAATTAGATAAGGCAGATGTATTAACGGCCAATTATTTTTCAAATGCGGTTTTGATGAACCGTGGTAATTTAAAATTTGATGTGGTGGCCCTGCCATGGGAGGCACAGCTGTCTTCATACCGTGATGCTGTAGTAATAGATGCTAATCACGACAGTTTACCCGATATTTTACTTGTTGGAAATTATTATGAAAATAATGTTCAGATGGGCAGGTACGATGCAGACTTCGGGACTATATTAATAAACCATGGTAACGGATCTTTCAGCACTGAAAGCCTCAACGGACTCCAGATCAGGGGTGAAGTGAGACATATCAAAAAAATAAATGTCGAAGGTAAAGATGCTTATATACTCGCGAGGAATAACGACAGTACAATGGTGATCCAATTCAAAAATTAATTGTCTCTTCAATCTGCCCGGATTAAAATAACACCAGGATTATAAAATCAAGTCAAAATATTTATTGAAAATCAACCTGTTACAAAGGTAACTATAAAAAATAGGGCAGGAAACTTTGGGAATAAGCAATAGATCACCCTACCTTTGCCGTCCTTTAAATAAACTACCGGGATAGCGGTAGTAAATCAAAAACAGAATCATGAGCAAATTACATTTCACCACAAAACATGCGAACGAGGCTACCGTGCAACGTGATTGGTACGTTGTGGATGGTACTAATCAAACCGTTGGCCGCATGTGCGCGCGTATAGCAGCTATACTTCGCGGCAAGAATAAAGTTTATTATACTCCCCACGTTGACTGCGGCGATTTTGTGATCGTCACCAATGCAGAAAAAGTGGTGTTCTCGGGAAACAAACTGGAAGAAAAAATTTATATCAATTTTTCAGGTTACCCGGGCGGGAAAAAAGAAGAGACAGCTAAAAATCTGATGAGAAGGAGACCCGAAGCAATACTTGAAAGAGCTGTTAAAGGAATGCTTCCAAAAAACAAACTTGGACGTAAAATGTACAAGAAGCTGTTTGTTTACACAGGCACTGCTCACCCTCATGGTGCACAGCAGCCGAAAGAATTAAAATTTTAAATTTCTCTTCATAATGGAAAAACAAAAACTTGCCACAGGAAGAAGGAAAGAAGCAGTAACGCGCATTTTTCTCACAAGGGGCAGTGGAAAAATCACTATCAACGATAAGGATTACAAGGAATATTTTTCTCTGGCCTATTTGCAAAATCAGGTGGATCTGCCATTGAAGACAATCGAATCTGTTGATAAATTCGATATCCAGGTTAATGCAACCGGTGGTGGAATCAAGGGTCAGGCTGAAGCCTGCAAATTGGGAATCGCCCGCGCCCTGCTGGAAGTAAATCCTGAATTCCGTCCGGCATTGAAAGCTGCAGGTTTGCTTCGTCGTGATCCAAGATCAGTAGAACGTAAAAAGCCAGGACGTAAGAAAGCCAGAAGAAGCTTCCAGTTCAGCAAACGTTAATTTATATTATTCAAATTATTTGAAAGTCTGGTTCCGCGACCGGTCTAAAAGTTTAATCATATGGAACAAAATACTTCACTTCAGCAACAGTTATTGGAAGCCGGTGTGCATTTCGGACACCTGAAGAAGAAATGGAACCCGAAAATGCTGCCTTACATCTTCGCGGAGAAGAAGGGCATTCATATCATTGATCTGAATAAAACCACGGAAAGTCTCCAGGAAGCATCTGCTGCATTGAAACAGATTGCTAAATCCGGTAAAAAGATCATGTTTGTCGGCACCAAAAAACAGGCAAAGGAAATTGTGACTGAATGTGCTAAAAGAGTAACCATGCCATTCGTTACTGAACGCTGGCTTGGAGGTATGCTTACGAATTTCAACACGGTCCGCAAGAGTGTTAAGAAAATGCAGAGTATTGAAAAAATGCTGACAGACGGAACTTTCGACAGCATTACAAAAAAAGAACGTCTTACACTGGCCCGTGACAAAGATAAAATGGAAAAAGTATTGGGTGGTATCGCCCAACTTGGTCGTGTACCCGCCGCGCTTTTCCTGATCGATATTGGGCATGAACATATTGCACTGGCAGAAGCAAAAAAACTTGGAATTACCACTTTTGGAATGGTAGATACTAATTCAGATCCAAACAAGGTCGATTTCGCCATCCCTTCAAACGACGATGCAACCAAATCCATCGCAATCATCGTAAACTACATTGCGGCGGCGATTGCAGAAGGTCTTGCTGAAAGACAGGCTGCAAAAGACGAAGATGTGGAAGAAGTGACCAGTGATGAGAATGAAAAGAGAGCAGCACGTATCCAGGCAGAAGCTGAAGTAGAAGCCAGCCGTGGAAGAGGAGAAAAAACGGCCAGAACACCAGGTGCACCAAAAAGACGTATTCCAAATACCGGCCGTCGAACAGGAGCGCGCTAAGCCTAAAGCCCAAGGCTTAAAGCCTAAAGCCCAAGGCTTAAAGCCTAAAGCCCAAGGCCCAAAGCCTAAAGCCCAAGGCTTAAAGCTTAAAGCTTAAAGCTGAAAGTTGAAAGATTGGATATTTATCAATCAAAAAAATTTAAGATGTCAACTACTACAACTATAACAGCAGCAGAAATCAATAAGCTCCGCCAGGTAACAGGCGCGGGCATGATGGACTGCCGCAAGGCCCTTGTTGAAAGTGACGGGGATTTTGAAAAAGCAATTGATTACCTGAGAAAAAAAGGTCAGAAAGTAGCTGCGCTGCGCAGTGACCGCGAAGCAAAAGAAGGTGTGATCATCGCTAAAACAACTGAAGACCATAAAACAGGTCTAATAATCACACTTGCCTGTGAGACAGATTTTGTAGCGAAGAATGCTGAATTTGTTGCGTTTGCACAAAGCATCATGGATGTCGCGATCAGGAACAATGTAAAATCTCTGGAAGAATTGCAGCACTCCAAACTGGAAAATGCAACGGTGGCAGATAAGATCAATGATCAGGTGGCGAAAATTGGAGAAAAAATTCAATTGACACGGTTTGAGAGAATAAGTGCTGAGGCCGTCTCTTCATATATCCACGGAGCTTTTAGAATGGGCGTGCTGGTAGGACTGAATAAAAATTCGGCGCCAGCGCTGGAAGCAGGAAAAGAAGTCGCCATGCAGATAGCTGCTATGAATCCGGTTGCCGTAGATCAGGATTCAGTTTCTCCTGAAATGATTGAAAGAGAAAAAGCCATCGTGACAGACCAGATTCGAAATGATCCGAAAATGGCCGGCAAACCAAATGAAATGATCGATAAAATTGCACTTGGAAAGCTGAATGCTTTCTTTAAGGAAAATACATTAACAGCTCAGGCTTTTGTAAAAGACCCTTCAAAAACGGTGGCTGATCACCTGAAATCTGTTGATCCCGGATTGAAGGTGACCCAGTTCAAAAGAGTTCAGTTAGGCTAAGAAAAAATCCCGCTAAAAGGCGGGATTTTTTTTGCTTTCTCAATTTTCCTTCAGCCATAGGCCGGATCAGATTTTTCCTCTTTCTTTGCATTAATCAAAAGAAATATGCTCCCAAAATATACGCGTGTTCTCCTGAAATTATCTGGTGAGGCTCTGATGGGAGATAAGAATTTTGGGTTTGATAATGCTATAATTGCACAATATGCGGCAGATATTCAAAAGATCGTGGATCTTGGAGTTCAGGTAGCTATCGTAATTGGTGGAGGTAATATTTACCGGGGTATGAATGAGAAAGAAACAGGCATTGAAAGGGCACACGGAGACTATATGGGCATGCTGGCCACCGTCATCAATGGAATGGCCATGCAGGCCGGCCTGGAGAAAATAGGTGTATTTACCCGGTTGCAAAGTGCGATAAAAATGGAACAGATCGCTGAACCATATATACGCAGACGTGCCATAAGACACCTGGAAAAAGGCAGGGTGGTTATCTTCGGTGCGGGGACGGGAAACCCTTATTTTACCACTGATACCGCAGGATCGCTGAGGGCGATAGAAATAACGGCAGACGTCATTTTAAAGGGAACCCGGGTAGACGGGATCTATACAGCTGACCCGGAAAAGGACAAAAACGCCAGGAAATACAGCACTATTACCTACCAGGAATGCATTACCAGCAACCTGAAAGTGATGGATATGACGGCCTTTACCCTCTGTATGGAAAATAACCTCCCAATTATCGTTTTTGACATGAATAAGCCCGGAAACCTCAAAAGGGTAATCACTGGCGATCAGGTAGGTACCCTGGTGACGGCTTAGTTGAGTATTTATACTTTAAATTCAGGCCCAGCTTGTATTTATGCAGGGATATCCCTATTTTGTAACGCTGAAAATCACCGCTTTCTACGATTTTCCTTCCCCTGATCCTGTATCCCATCAATCACCAGCCCTGGTCCGCGGGAAATCCTTTGTTCTGAGTACCAGACTATATGAAGACATTACCCCTAATACTTGGTTACACCCTAACCGTCAGACTGCCTGAAATAATAATATTTCTTTTGGGCGCACTCATTTTGGGGTTCACAATACATTACTTCTGGACATCTCGAAATGCAATCAGAAGTCAAAAATCAATTCCGCCTGCTGAAGGTATAAACGATAATGACAACTGGAAACTGAAGTATTATACGGATATGGAGATTCAGGAGAAGACCATGCAGCAACTCCGCGACAGGCTTTCCGAATCAGAAGAGAATGAAAAGATATACCATCTTGAAACAGAAGAATTGCGTGAAGAGCTGAACCTTCTCAAAGAAAAATATTCGCGTACAGAAGCGCTCGTTAAGCCGCTTACCGTTACTGATGATTATTTACATCAGTTAAAGGTCGCGCAGGAAAATCTTTTTCAATACAATCAGCATATCAACAAACTGCTTCAGCAGATTCAGATGCTCAAGGAATCGGAAAAGAAATTCCAGGATCTTCAGCAACAACATGCTGTTTTAAATGAACAGCTTTCCAGTATGCACAGGCAGCTTGCTGAAAAAGATGCCGAGATCAACCGGATTATGCAGGAGCAAAGACTGGTCCTGGAAATGAATGAGCGTATGGATAAAGCTTATGCTGATTTCACGCAAATGCAGGAGAAACTACGTAAACTGGAACAATACCTGGATCAACCTCATAGCAAAAGAATTGAATACGATCAGCTTCAGGAATCTTATTTTAAAATAAATCGGGAATATGACGAAGTAAAGGGTAAACAAATGGCCTTGTTCGAAGAAAACCAACGCCTGAGCAGGATCCTTGCGGATACTGAAGACAAACTGAAAGAAGCTAATTTCCAACGACAACTTTATCAAAAGAAAATGTTGTTCCTGGAAGAATTGAACAGGGATTTACAGGAAGCTTCTGAACAACATAAAAAAATGGAAAGTCAACTGAGACGGATCAGTGAGATGGAATCTTTCCTTTCACGCTCCGCGCGTAAAGAACCTCCTGGCACAGGGAAGCCAATTATTTAGTTGACCGATCACCGTTGATCATCTCACACTCCCATACTCCCATACTCCCATACTTTCTTTAATTTTATGCAATGACACGGATTGCTGATTTAAGAAAAGAATATATACTCCACAGTTTGAATAAGGATGACGTCGCAGAAAATGCAATGGAGCAGTTTCAACGCTGGTGGGATGATGCATTGAACAGTGATATTATTGAACCGAATGCCATGACACTTGCTACTGCATCTGCAGACGGATTGCCAAGTGCACGTATTGTTTTGCTTAAGGGCTTTCATTCAGATGGCTTTCAATTTTACACGAATTATGAAAGTTTCAAAGGAAAACAGCTGCAGGAAAATCCGAGAGCATGTCTGGTTTTTTTCTGGAAGGAACTTGAGAGGCAGATACGAATCACAGGACTAGTTGAGAAACTCAGCCAGGATGAAAATGATAAATATTTTAAGTCAAGACCTACCGGTAGTCAGATTGGAACCTGGGCCTCACCACAGAGCGAAGTCATCGATAGTGATGAATGGCTTGTACAGCAGGCGAATCAGCTGGAAAAGAAATTTTCAGAAACTGGTATCCCGAGACCACCCCATTGGGGCGGATACCTGTTAAGACCCGTAACGATTGAGTTTTGGCAGGGCAGGCCAAACAGATTGCACGACCGCCTCCAGTATACTTTACAGGGAAATGGTAATTGGGTAATTGAAAGACTCGCTCCTTAGAAACGTTGGCGGATGGCGGATGGCGGATGGCGGTTGGCGGATGGCGGTTGGCGGTGAGTGGGAAAGTTGAATTAGATTTTTTATCCTCCACATTCCCATACTCCCATACTCCCATACTCCCATACTTTCCTAAGCTTCTTTCTTCTTCACCACAACTTTCTTTTCGTTCCTCGGTCTGCTTTTGCCAAATGACCCTTTGAATATTTTACCCTTCTTTGTCTTTTTATCTCCTTTACCCATAATATTTTATTAAGAGTGTAAATATCAGTAAAAATAAAAGCTCCGGCTAATTAATAATTACATAACCGGAGCTCTTAAAGAAATGATTCGAACAGCAAATTACATTTTGGCAGACAATTCCTTACCAGCTTTAAACTTTGCTACTTTTTTCGCTTTGATTTTTATTACTGCACCAGTCTGTGGGTTGCGACCATTGCGGGCAGCTCTTTTTGAAACAGAGAATGTTCCAAAACCTACCAGTGTAACTTTCCCACCGCCTTTCAGCGTTTTAGCAACCGCTTCAACAAATGAATCGAGCGTATCGTTGGCCTGAGTTTTTGTAATGCCGGCATCTTCGGCAATCTTTGAAATTAATTCTGCTTTGTTCATAGTGTAATATTTTGTACCGGCAAATATACCTGCTTTTTATCTCCATCAAAACTTTTTAGTACACTTATATCAGACATAATTCAGCACAGATAAGGGTTTCAGGTAAATATCAATTATTAATTGTTGATTGTTAACTGATAATGTATCGCAGAGGGCATACTTGAAACGCCTCTTTCCATAGAACACTAAAATCACGCAGATACAGAGTTTACAGGGAATATACAGCATTTCGGTGATCCATGAATTCTGTTTATTTTTTTCCACAGACAGTGCACAACCTAGGAGCTAAATTGCTCTCACTACTTTTTCAACTCCAGGAAGACCGGACAATGATCGCTGTGTTTAATGTCCGGAAATATATCAGTACGCAGTACCCGGTCAGCCAGCGTATTGGTTACGCAGATGTAGTCGATACGCCATCCTTTATTGTTAAGTCTTACTGATGGAAACCGTTGGCTCCACCAGCTGTAGCGATGCGGCTCGGGGTGTTGTTTTCGAAAGCTATCAGTCCAGCTATTTTCAAGAAACTTATCCATCCATGCTCTTTCTGCCGGCAAAAACCCTGATGAATTTTTATTTCCTTTCGGATCGTGTATATCAATTTCTTTGTGCGCAATATTATAATCACCGCATAGTATGAGCCGTGGATATTTTTTTTTGAGTCCGTTCAGGTAAAGATAAAATTCATCGAGCCACTGATATTTAAATGCCTGTCTGATGTCGCCGGTTGTGCCGGAAGGAAAATATGCATTAATGAGGTGAATGTCGCCAAAGTCAAGCTGGATAACCCTTCCCTCTTCATCACTTACTGCATGGCCGGTACCATATTGGATTTTGTCGGGCTTTATTTTGGTAAATACGGCCACCCCGCTATATCCTTTTTTTTGTGCACTGAACCAAATATCCTGATATCCAAGTGCCGTAATTTCTCCATGCGCGATATTGTCTTTCTCTGCTTTCGTTTCCTGGATGCAGATGATATCCGCGGGATTTGTTTTTAACCAATCGATAAATCCTTTTTTTATTGCGGCGCGTATACCGTTAACATTATAACTTATAATTCGCACAGATGCCATCCCGTTGTTTGCTTATATTCGATACGTAATTTACTTCTTGTTTATTAAAGAACGATGAACATATGTCAAAAGCCCAACCGGTCATTTCATCTAAAAGACCCTTGTACCTGGAAGGACCGCAAAGCCGCGGAGTGGAACTTGCTTTTGCCTGGAAGGTATTTTGCCAGATCCTGGCCGGCAACCGGGCTCTTTATTTTGTCGGGCCCTGCATAACAATATTCGGATCTGCAAGATTTAAAGAAGGCGATCCTTATTATGGAGTAGCGCGGGATTTCGGGAAACGCATTGCTGCCATGAAATTCACGGTGATGACCGGCGGTGGTCCCGGTATCATGGAAGCTGCGAACCGGGGTGCATTTGAAAACGGCGGCAATTCTGTCGGTTGTAATATCCGTCTTCCAATGGAGCAGCAACCGAATAAATACATGCATAAATGGATCACTTTCGATTATTTCTTTCTTCGTAAAGCCATGTTGCTTAAATATTCCTATGCATTTATTGTGATGCCGGGTGGCTTTGGCACGATGGATGAACTATTCAATACACTTACCCTAATTCAAACCAAATCCATCACTCAGTTTCCCGTTGTTCTTTATGGGAAATCATACTATGCACCATTGGTAGACATGTTTAAAAAAATGAAGAACGAAGAGACGATTATGGAAAATGACCTTAAACTTCTTCTGATTACTGATGATTTGGATGAAGCAATGAATCATATAAAGACTTACATCTCGAGTAATTATAATCTTCTTAAAAAACGCAAAAGCCTGTGGTGGTTATTTGAAAAGGAATTTCCTTTTAAGCCGAAAGCTGAAAGCCTAAAGCCTAAAACTAGTATAGGAGTATAAGAGTATAAGAGTATATGAGTGGAATTAATGATTAAACAGCTTTAGGCTTTAAGCTTTAAGCTTTAAGCTTTAAGCTTTGGGCTTTGGGCTTTGGGCTTTGGGCCTTTTCAGGCTTTCGGCTTAATCAACCACTTTACCAATAGGGAACGTAACTCCGAGACTGAGAATCATTTCATAGGTTCCAAACGCCTGCTTTGCTGTTCCATCGTAAATCTTCAAACCTGAATAACGGGCATAATCCAGTTTGTTCCCATATTCGAGATAGACATATTGGAAGAAAGTAAATTTTAAATCACCTTCTGCGCCAACGTTCCACCCGCCCAACTGAAAGTGAGGATCATTTGGAGGCTGACTAAAAAATTTATTCTGCACGTGTGGTATAAGAGGGCCCACACCAAATTTCCCCAATCCATCCAGTTTGATCGTTTGTTTTTTGTTTGTCCAGATATGCCAGCGTTTTACAATGTTGAATAATAAAAAATTCGCGCCATTGTTCAGATAGTAATAAGAACTATCTGTCGATCCGGGTGCACTGGATGCAAAAAGCACTTCTTTGTCCACAGGTTTGTTGTCATATGTTCCTTTGATATGAACCATCTGACCATCACTGAAAATAAATTTCGGGTGATCAAAATTGATCTCAACCCCAAGGCCTTTTTTCTCGTTGAAAATATAACCTAAGCGATAATTATATTGAGGAATGGAAATGGCCTTATTAAAAACCCCTTCATCCCAACCCTTATGATCGTGCCCGCTGATATCTTCAAATGTAAAATCGTTTCCGAGTGCAGGTTGGTCAATTTTTACGTTGCTGTGCGTATACCATTCAGTATTATATCCCCAGGAAAAATAGATTTCGCCTGATCTTTTTTTCCCGGTTTTAACCTTTACGTTGTTAGTTTGTACAGCCGGCGCTTCAGATGTCGATGTCTGGGCCAGGCTGATTAGCGGTGTTAGAAACAATAAAATAAAGAAACTCCTGCACACAAAATTTCGGTTACACATACTGGATGGCGTAATTTTTCAGACCGCAATTTACGATCATTCTTTTAATTGACCTGTTAATTATGCATCATATTCCAAAACAGGACGTAACCATCTTTCAATTTCAGAAACATCCATATTTTTTCTTAAGGAATAATTTTCTACCTGGTCCTTATTGATTTTTCCGACACCGAAATATTTACTTTCAGGATTTGCGAAATACCAGCCACTCACAGATGATGCCGGATACATGGCTAAAGATTCTGTAAGGGTAATGCCCGTTGTTTTTTCTCCGCCCAGTAAATGGAACAGTTTATATTTCTCAGTATGATCCGGGCAGGCCGGATAACCGGGTGCAGGACGGATTCCTGAATATTCTTCTTTTATCAGTTGTTCGTTGGTAAGCTGCTCAGTTTTTTGATATCCCCAAAATTCGGTACGCACTTTTTTGTGCAGCATTTCAGCAAATGCTTCCGCGAGTCTGTCGGCAAGCGCCTGTAGTATGATCTTATTATAATCATCCAATTCAGCCATGAACCGCTCAATATGTTTTTCTATTCCCTGTATAGTTACAGAAAATGCACCTATATAATCAGTCTTGCCTGTTTCTGCGGGCGCGATAAAATCTGCCAGGGAAATATTTGACTGACCCGCGGCTTTTTTGGATTGTTGTCGAAGGAATTCCAGGCGGATTGATTCCTGCCCTGATTTGGAATGATGCCGTTTGGATACAGTGGAATTATTTTCAGAAGTTTCAGGATAAACAGTGACCGTATCATCATCTGTTGCATTTGCCTGCCAGATTCCAATCACACCTCTTGGTGTGAGCCATTTTTCATGAATAATTTTTTTCAACAGCGCCCTGGCGTCGTTATACAAACGGGTTGCTGCTTCACCAATTATTTCGTCGCTGAGTAATTGCGGAAATTTTCCGTGCATTTCCCATGCAATAAAAAAAGGCTGCCAGTCGATGTATGCTGAAATTTCCTGCAGGTCAACGGAGTCAAAGACTTTCACGCCTGTCATACCAGGTTTGTAAGGATCGAATCTGGTCCAGTCAATTTTTGTTTTATTTTTCCTGGCCTCATCGTAGGATAATAATTGTTTACCGGATTTTTTATTGCTGAAATCTGTTTTCAGTTTTATATATTCAGATTCAATATTTTCGAGGAACGGTTTCTTCAGCATTTCATTTAAAAGACTGCCGGCTACAGTTACGCTCCTGGATGCGTCCAGCACATGAACGACTCCCTGTTCATATTCAGGAGCAATTCGGATGGCCGTATGCATGCGGGATGTAGTGGCGCCGCCAATCATCAATGGAAGATGCAGATTTCTTCTCTTCATTTCGCGGGCCACATATACCATTTCATCCAATGAAGGTGTAATAAGACCGCTGAGTCCGATGATATCTGCTTTTTCCTTTATGGCGGTATCAAGGATTTTATCCATTGGCACCATCACTCCAAGGTCGATGATATCATAGCCATTACAACCCAACACCACTCCTACAATATTTTTCCCGATATCGTGTACGTCACCTTTCACAGTAGCAAGCAGAATTTTTGCGGCGCCCTTTTCTTCTTCTGCATTCCCCGTAATGCTTGCTGCCTTCCGCCTGTTATAGTTATCCAGTTTCTCTTTTTCAATGTAAGGTGTGAGCACGGCTACAGATTTTTTCATCACGCGGGCACTCTTTACCACCTGGGGAAGAAACATTTTGCCGCTTCCGAACAGATCTCCCACAACATTCATCCCGGCCATCAGCGGACCTTCAATCACTTCCAGTGGTTTGTCATATATCATGCGGGCTTCTTCGGTATCATTTTCAATAAATTCTGTGATTCCATTTATGAGCGCATGCTTGAGTCTTTCTTCCACAGAAGTCAGCCGCCAGCTTTCATCTTTTTTTTCTTCTTTTGCTTTCCCCTTTACGGTTTCAGCAAATGCCAGTAGTTTTTCAGTGGATTCATTATTGTCATTGTTGTGGTTCAGGATTACATCTTCACAAAGCTGACGAAGTCCGGGTTCAATTTCATCATAGATCACCAGCTGTCCTGCATTTACAATGCCCATACTCATGCCGGCTTTAATGGCATGATAAAGAAATACACTGTGCATCGCTTCCCGAACTACTTCATTGCCGCGAAATGAAAAAGATAAATTACTAACACCTCCGCTGATCTTTACAAGAGGATGCATCTTCTTTACTTCGCGCGTTGCTTCGATGAAATCTACCGCATAGTTATTGTGTTCTTCAAGACCAGTCGCAATTGCAAATATGTTGAGGTCAAAAATGATATCCTGTGGATCGAAATCAAGTTGTTTGGTCAATATTTCGAATGCCCTGTGTGAGATTTCAACCTTACGTTGTTTAGTGTCCGCCTGACCTTTTTCATCAAATGCCATCACAACCACAGCGGCGCCAAAACTTTTGCAGATGATTGCCTGGTTAATAAATTTCTCTTCGCCTTCTTTGAGCGATATGGAATTGACAATACATTTTCCCTGAACGCACTTAAGACCCGCCAGGATGATACTGAATTTAGAAGAGTCGATCATGATCGGAATCTTCGCGATATCGGGTTCACTCTGGACCATATTCAAAAAATGCGTCATGGCTTTTTCGCCATCCAGCAATGCATCATCCATATTTACATCAAGGATCTGGGCGCCGTTTTCGACCTGCTGGCGCGCAACGGCAAGTGCTTCTTCATATTTGTTCTCGCGTATCAGTCGCGCAAATTTTTTAGAGCCCGTTATATTTGTCCTCTCCCCGACGTTTACAAAATTTGTCTCAGGACGAACCACCAATGGTTCAAGACCAGCCAACCTGAGATAGGGATATATGATGTTTTCTTCACTCATTAATAAAACTGATTTAGGCTGCTGTTTCCACAACAGGCAATTTTCTCGGTTCAATATTTCTTACCTGCCGTGCGATATGCCTGATATGTTCCGGCGTCGTACCGCAACATCCTCCCACTATATTTACGTAACCTTCTCTTGCCCATTCTTCCAGAAAATGTGCGGTCTCTTCGGGTTCTTCTTCATAAGCGCCCATAGAGTTTGGCAATCCTGCATTCGGATAAGCGGATGTATAACAGCTGGCAATTTTAGAAAGTTCTGCAATATGAGGTCTCATTTCTGCTGCGCCCAATGCACAATTAAGTCCTACGCTGAGTGGTCTCGCGTGTGCGATGGAAGTATAAAAGGCTTCAAGGGTCTGGCCACTCAGGGTTCTTCCGCTGGCATCCGTGATCGTGCCACTGATCATAATGGGAAGAGGCTGTTTTTTTGTATCGCGGAAATATTTCTTGATAGCAAAAATGGCTGCCTTGGCATTCAGTGTATCGAAAATAGTTTCGATAAGGAGAAGATCCACTCCTCCGTCCACAAGTCCTCTTACCTGTTCATAATAAGCATCGGAAACTTCGTCGAAACTTACCGACCTGAATCCAGGGTTGTTAACGTCTGGTGATAGCGACAAGGTTTTATTCATCGGACCGATGGCGCCGGCTACATATTTTTGACTTGTGGTTATATGATCGTTGGCCGTTGATCGTTGATCGTTGACCGGCTTTTCGTTAACTTTTGGCTTTAGGCTTTGGGCTTTAGGCCTATTAAATTCTTCAATAGCTTTTCGTGCAATTCGGGCAGATGCAACATTTAATTCATAAGCCAGTGACTGCATATTGTAATCGGCCTGGGCAATGGCTGTGCTGCTGAAAGTATTGGTTTCAATAATATCTGCACCCGCTTCAAGGTATTCTCTGTGGATGGCGCCAATAATATCGGGGCGCGTAAGCGAAAGCAGGTCGTTATTCCCTTTCAGGTCTGACGGCCAGTCTTTAAAGCGTTCACCGCGATAGTCTGCTTCGTCCAGTTTATATCGCTGGATCATTGTTCCCATAGCACCGTCTATGATAAGTATACGGGATTCCAATGCCGATTGAATATTTGACATGATGCTCCAATTTAAATGCAGACTGTTAACGGGGAATGACAGAAGAGACTTACTGAAAACGGAAGGAAAAGTATGTAGGACTTACCTGGCGTTTATTAGTTCAGTTAATCTTCCATCTGTCAGGCCGAACAATAAACAAATCTGCCTGATGAGATGCAAAGTTACTGCAAAATGTAGTAAATCCCAAAGGCCTAGGCAAGTATGGGAGTATGGGGGTATGGGAGTATGGGAATCGATTCACGTTATGATGATGAAATAGACTGCCAACGGTCAACCGCCAACCGCTCCCGCAAGGCGGGACCAACCGCCAACGGTCATCTATGTGAAACATAGCTTTCAACAGGCAGCCTGTTAGATATTGACCGCGCTAAAGTCATTTCATCGGCATATTCCAATTCACCGCCAAAGGAAATACCCCGGGCGATAGTAGTGACTTTAACGGGGAAGGCTGCCAGCTTTTTCTGTATATAATATATAGTTGTATCGCCCTGGATATTCGGGCTGAGAGCAAATATGATTTCTGTAACACCTTCTTTCTGAATACGGTCGATCAGTGAATCGATGGCAAGCTGGTCGGGACCTATTCCATCCAGCGGAGAAATGACTCCCCCCAATACATGATAGGTACCGCTGAATTGCTGGGTGGTTTCTATGGCAATCACATCCCTTATGGTTTCCACGACACAGATCATATCTTTCCTGCGCATCGAATTGGCGCAGATGGAACAGATATCAGCATCGGCCACATTGTGACAACGATGACAGAACCTGATATCCTGCCGCATTTTCAGGATAGTTTCCCCGAATGCCTTTGCTGCGGCAGGGTCCTGTTTCAATAAATGAAGTACCAGCCGGAGAGCCGTTTTCTTACCTATGCCTGGTAATTTGGCGAATTCATTTACCGCCGTTTCCAACAGAGCCGATGAAAATTGCATGGTACAAAATTACAAAGATATATCTACTTCATTGTCCCAGTTTGCCCTGACAGAAAGCTTTTTCCTGATGGGCACGACGATCTCCGGCTGTCGGTGCTGATAGAAGTCGCCAGGATCCCAGACACCATTCTGGTTTGTGTCGTAGAGAATACGGAGCTCATAATCTCCGGGTTCAAATAGCTTGTTATTATATCGCAACGATCTTCCAATCGGGGAGGACTTGAATATCTTTTCACCCTGAATAAAGAGTAATACAGGATGTCTGTTAAGGTCAAGGTTTTTAAAACGAAGGCGGAGATTTCCATAATCAGACTCTGCCTTAGTTTTGAATCTTATCGTATCAATCTTTAATAATTTCTCGCCGAGAGTATCATCTGCAAAATCTTTCTGCAGAATAAGATGATAACGGGTATCTTCTTTCCATGGATGAAATATGGTTAACTTTTTACTGGTACTGTCAAACTCAAAATGAATTTGTTTGAAATCCTGAAAACTGTCATTGGTTAACCGGACTTCTGTAGAATCGAAATCCCTGATGGGCACGGCAAAAGTTAATTCAAGCTGGTTGAGCAGATCCAGCAGACCGTTCGGAATATTAGCGGTTATTATAAGTCGTTTTATTTTTTCCTTGTCTTCCTTTTCTTTTTTAACAGACACGGGTGCTACTGGTTTCTTTGGTCTTTTTAAATTACTCGTATCTGCATACGCATACAATAGGAGTGGCGCCGTACTTACCATCAGATTAACCGGACTATCAGCGAATGCAAAAATTTGCGACTTGGATGTGTATTCATGCATGCCGGATTGATCCTCTAAGGCATACAATGCGTAGATATCGGGCCTGATATTATTAAATGTGAAATTTCCTGCACTGTCAAGGCGTGTAATATATCTCGGCCTCACCCTTGAAACAGCAGAATCATCCAGATGGGAATGCAGAATGACCATCAACGTGCTGTCGGGTTTACCTGTGTTGGCCATGATCACGCGACCACTGTAACGGAGCGAATCAATATAATTTCCGGTAGAAAAAACATAGTTAAAATTCTTCAGCACGTTTCCTTCATTCACATCGGTGACGGCCCTCCCAAAATTGAATGCATACGTGGTATTGGGCCGAAGAGTATCTTTTACAGTGATGGTGATAACTTTCAGATGGGAAGTTACCGTCGGCATTTGTTTGGGAATGGGAGAAACGATCAGGTTCTTGCTGATATCTTTCAGGTCAATATACTCGTCAAATGTCAATATGATCTTGTTGGAATTTACATGCAGTGCGTGCATCTCAGGAACAGCTTGCAACAGAACCGGTGGCAGTGTATCCCTGGGACCGCCCGTAGGTGGGACGATATTTGCACAACCTGAAATAAAAGGAACGCGCATCAGGGCAAGAAAGACCAGGAAAAAAAGGATGAATCGCTTCATGTGCTTAGTCTGCAAACTTACTGGAGGGAAGCGGAATTTATACAGATTTATGATTTTATAAACTTTGATGTTCCTCTTCTTCTTCAGCGATCGACGCACTGATATCCAGTTTATTGGTCTTTACAAAATTGCACCAGTGACAATCTTCCTTTCCGCAGCCGGTATAAAAATCATGGTTCCGGATCTTTTCCCAGGTTTCCCTGATTTGGTTTATAACGATGACTTCATCTTCCGGCTTAATGATAATTTTTTCTTTTTTGTAATTCTTCCTGTTATCCGGTTCTATAAAATCAAATTCGGTGCTTACCACCTGCCATCCAAAGGCACTACGGTCCACCAGCAGTTTATAAAATACAGCCTGCCGCCAGTAGTCGCCGCCCAGCGGATCTTTCTCAGATGGTCCTTTGATTTTTTGCTTGGCATTTTCGGGATTCCCGGTTTTATAATCTACCACATTTACCATCTTACCATCGAATTCCAGTTTGTCGAGTTTGCCCTTTGCGGGAACACCATCGATGGCTACGTTGCTGATAATTTTTTCAATACTCACGATTTTATTCCAGGAAGGAATATATTTTTCATAATAGGCAGGTAAAACGATTCTTCCGTATTCCATGCGCCGCGCAAATTGTTCTTTGGTAAAACTTTCGCGGTGACGGATCATATATTTTTCGAAGGATGAAATAAAAAAGGAAAGTTCAGGAAAGCGGTTATTATTATCCTGCATATATCTGAAAAGCTTTTCCAGCGCATCGTGAACGGCAGATCCGAATTCTGTATTTTCATTTTTAGGAGAAGGAATGCGGATAAGATTTTTGAAATAAAATTCCAGGGGGCAATGCAGATAATTATTCAGCGCCGTCACATTCATCTGGAATTTTTCCAACACGCGGTCGATAAAATCTGCTTCAATTCTTTCCATTTCGGGAGGTTGTCCGCCTCTTAACAGAAGAAATTGAAAATTGCTGAGTTCGCCGGCAGATAATACCATCTTTTCAACAGGAAGATCAAAACCACTGCGGATCTCTTCAATAAATAAGGAAGGTTCGGCCTCCTTGCCATTATTTCGAAATCGGCAAAAAGATAAATATAAATGGGTTTCCGCACGCGTGATGGCCACGTAAAACAGCCTTCGCAATTCCTCGTCCTCATTGGGTTCCGTTCTGAACATCGTATCAGGGAAATGAAATCCACTGCCTGGCTTTTTTTTCTTTTCCCAAATATGGGAGTTGCAGCTGGCAAAAAATACATGACTGAATTCCAATCCTTTTGAACCATGTGCCGTGAGCAGGTTTACGGCTTCCGCACTTCCGTTCACTTCTACCATGGGCAGAGGAATTTCCTCTTTCTCCATGAGATCAAGATGGTTTACGAGTTCCTGGATCGTGAGTGTTGGCTGGCGCCGCGTTTCCTCTTTGACAAAATCAAAAAAAGCAGTCAGTATTTCCAGCATCTGTCGTTTTTCGGAATGCTGCATTACAAATTGAAGCAGTCCCGTTTCGGTATAGATACTTTCGAATAAAGATTGAAGGGTTTTGTTGGAAACAGCTGTTATAAGGGATTCCAGTATTTTTCCTGCGGAAGTTAATGCTGGCTGCTTATCCTGGGAGAAAAGATCCCGCGGTGGTAATTGAATGGATCTGTCGTTCAATAATTTGCGCAGGGAAGATTTTTCGGAGTAGTGCTTTTGGGAGACCTCGGCCGCGAGTGTTGCTATTTCAATGGCAGGGATATGAAACCACTCTGCGTGAAGAATCTCGAAAAGCATTTCGTCCCCGTTAAATGGAACTTCATATTCATGAGCTGAAGCCAGATACCGGATTAGCAGGAGAAGCTGGCCTACAAGGGGATCTTCCAGGAGGTTGATACTTCGCTTATTGTAGACCGGTAGATTCTTAAGTTTGAAATAGGGAAGAAGTTCATTCCCGTATTTATTTTCCTTGTAAATGACAGCGATTTTGCCAGGTTTGATACCGATGGTAATCAGTTGTTCGATCTGTGAAACAATACTGATCATTTCAGCTCTCTCCGATTCATATTCACGGATCAGTGGCTGGTCCGTAATGGAAGAGATTTTTTTATTGGAAGAAACCAGGTCTTTGGAAACATTGTCCATTTTATAAATCAGCCTGCTGGTATTCCTGCTTATGAGTTGTTTTGAAATATCCAGAATGGGCTGTGTGGACCGGTAATTATGTATCAGCACAACTTTCAGCAGATCCTTTTTGTAGGTTTCATAAAAATCAATCATATTGTCTTCATTCGCTCCCTGGAAGCGGTAGATGGACTGGTCGTCGTCGCCTACAACAAACACATTGGGATTGTCCCAGAAATTGATGAGCAGCTCAACCACTTTATTCTGCGTGCCACTGGTATCCTGGTATTCATCCACGAGGATATACTGATACTTTTCCTGGTATCGCCTGAGCAAATCTTCGTTCTTTGTAAAGGCCTGTATCACCCAGTTGATCATATCGTCATAGTCGTACCTGCCCCTGTCGCGCATCAGCATCTGATAACGGTCAAACTCGTTAACGGCAGCGCGCAGTTTTTCCATTCTTTCGATCTCCTCATCGAGTTTTGCCTGGTTAGTATCACCTTTTTTAAAACCAGCCCCGTTTCTCTTATATATATAGTGATCGCGGGTAGGTATATCCGTTAGGTATTCGTCTATCTTTCCTTCTATGTATGCGGGTGTGTACCCCTCCCTTTTCATCGTGCTGAAAAGAGAACTTAGATTTTTCACTTCGTAGTAAGCGTCGCTCCGGTAGCGTTTCAATGGATGTTTTTGGGGAAATCCGTCTACAAGAATCCTGAAAAGCTGTACCTGTTCGAGCTCAGAGATCGGATCCAGACTGTTTTTTTCGAAAAGTGAGAGATTGTCCTGGATGATATCATGACAAAAAGCATGAAAAGTATATATGTTGACTTTATAAGCATCGGGACCGATAAAAGTCAGCAAACGCTTACGCATCGTAATAGCGCCGGCATCAGTAAAAGTGAGACAGAGAATATTCCCGGGATTGGTATCCGTCTCCAAAAGAATCTTACCAATGCGGGCTCCCAGTATCTGCGTTTTTCCCGTTCCGGGACCAGCAATAACCATTACAGGCCCTTCAATCCTGTCTACGGCCAGTTTTTGTTCAGGGTTGAGATGCTGATAAAGTGTATTAAAGACGTCTTTTTGGTTCATTTTCAATAGTAAAAGTCATTCAAAAGTTGGAAACTTTCTTGATTTCGGAATATTATTCCTCCTCTTTTCACGTTATACACGAGTATAATCCGATATAATCCTAAATATGAAGAACAACCAGTCGTTCAAAGTTTTCATTGTTGAAGACGATATGTGGTACGGCTCCATGCTGGAACATTATTTAACCCTGAATCCGGAATATGAAGTTAAACGATTTGAATCACCTGGTGATTTCTTCGCGCACCTCCATGAAGTTCCCGATGTTGTAACCTTAGATTATTCCTTACCGGATAGTGATGGTACGGAAGTATTAAGGAAGATCAGGGAATTTAATCCAGACATCCGTGTCATTATCATTTCAGGTCAGGAAGACGTAGCTACCGCCATTAATCTTTTAAAGAACGGTGCCTTTGATTACATCGTAAAAGATGATGATACCAAGGATCGTCTCTGGAACAGCATCCTGCATTTGCGGGAAATCAGCAACCTGAAACAGGAAGTGGAAAGCCTGAAAAAACAGGTGGGCCGCAAATATGATTTCTCACAGATCATTGTTGGTAACAGCGAACCCATGGAAAAGGTTTTCGCGCTTATTGAAAAAGCTTCGAAAACAAATATCACGGTTTCAATTACAGGTGAAACAGGTTCCGGTAAGGAACTGGTCGCTAAAGCGATTCACTATAATTCAGATAAGCATACATTTCCCTTCGTTGCCGTAAACGTAGCTGCGATTCCAAAGGAATTGCTGGAGAGCGAACTTTTCGGACATGAGAAAGGATCTTTTACAGGAGCCGTTACAAGACGTATTGGTAAATTCGAAGAAGCAGATAAGGGGACATTATTTCTGGACGAAATCGGTGAACTGGATATTAACCTGCAGGCCAAGCTGCTACGCGTTTTGCAGGAAAGAGAAATCACACGTGTAGGTGCAAATAATGTACTGCCCATCAATGTGAGGATCATTGTAGCGACCCATAAAAATTTATTGGAAGAAGTAAAAAATAAATCATTTAGAGAAGATCTTTACTATCGTTTAATTGGTTTACCCATTTTGCTGCCACCCTTACGTGAGAGAGGAAATGACATTGCAATTCTTGCAAAGAATTTTGTGGATGCATTCTGTAAGGAAAATAAGATCAGCAGAAAATCGATCAGTCCTGAAGCACAGCAAAAATTGATTTCCTATCCTTTCCCCGGAAATGTGCGCGAACTGAAATCCATAATGGAGCTCGCAGTGGTGATGAGTGATGAAGAAAATATCCTGCCCGAACATATCACGCTGAATTCATCCACAAGTATCAATGATTTACTGAACAGGGAAACAACATTGAAAGAATTTGAGAGCCAGATCATACAACATTATCTCGATAAGTATAATAAGGATGTCCTGCTGGTAGCCCGGAAATTAGATATCGGAAAGAGTACGATCTACCGTATGATACAAAATGGCGAACTGAAAAGCAAGTAAGAGGGGATGCGTGTTGCCGTAGAAACAAATGAAATAATGCATGCCGTAGAAACAGATAAAAAACTGTTTGGGAAAACCATCCTGGTTGCAGAAGATGTTGAAATGAATCAGCATCTGATCCGGCATATTCTCGAATCCAGTGGTGCACAGGTTGTAATAGTGAGAAATGGAGCCGAGGCCCTGGAGCAGGTAAAAAAACAAATCTTTGATTGCGTATTGATGGACGTGCAAATGCCTGAAATGGATGGCATACAGGCAACCGTAAATATCCGTAACCTGGAAGATCCCCTGATTTCAGCCATTCCTATCATTGCGATAACGGCCAATTGCCAGGAAGAGGACCTGCTGAAGTATGAGGAAGCTGGTATGGATGACTATCTCGCCAAACCCATTGTAGAAGCCCATCTGCTCGATATTATAATAAGCAATTCAGGCCCCTGCATCATGGATGAAACAAAAAGTTCTCCTTCGACAGATAATAAACTTTATGATCTCAGCATGATACAATCTGTATCAGGCGGTGACAAGGCTTTTATAAAAAAAATGATCCTGCTCTTTATTGAAACTGTTCCACAGAATGTTCAGGAACTCGTAGACGCAACAGAAAGAAAAAACTGGGAACAGGTTTCCAAGATGGCCCATAAATTAAAATCTACTGTGGATTCGATGGGCATTCGCACGATCCATGATCAGATCAGGTCTGTTGAAATGAATGCAAAAAATCAGGAGCATCTGGATCTCATGCCCAATATGGTGCGCCAGGTGGAATCTGTAGTTTCTGTTTGTATTCAACAACTACGCCGCGAAGTAAACTGATACGTTCATAATAGCTAAAGAATGATATCGAACAAATTCACAATACATTCAATTACTTCCGGCGTATTCCGATATTCATGTTTTATCCAGACACCTTCCGTTCAACTTATCCACAAGATTCCCAAATACACATGGCATTTCCCAAATCGGGAAGGACTGTTCTGCGCACAGAAATATAAATTTTTGAAAATGAAGGAGTTAATGAAATATAAAATCCGGCATTCTTTTCGGAATGAAAGCATATAACTCATTAAATCATGCATTTGCAAGCTTCTTCGGGCATTTTTATAGTAGAGGACAATTTGCTTTATCAGCAATTGATCGCCCGCGAACTGGAGGACTTTGGTGGCCCTCTTTTTTTCTACACAACCGGCGAACATTGTCTCGCCAATATACATCGTAAGCCTTCTATCGTCGTGCTCGACTATAATCTGGATGGTGAGATAAACGGTCTGGAAACTCTGGAGGAGATCCGGAAATTCGATCCTTCTATTTTCGTGATTTTATTTTCAAGCCAGAAGGAAGTATACAGCAACGAAAACCAGCGCCGCTATGGATCTTTTGATTTTCTCGAAAAAAAGGAACAATCTTTTACGCTGCTCAAACAATTGCTGAAAGCCAAAGTTTCTATCTAAAAAATTTTTAGGCTATAGGCTATAGGCTATAGGCTATAGGCTTAGGCTTAGGCTTTAGGCTTTAGGCTTTAGGCTTTAAGCTTAACCAGGTATCCTCGAAATATACTTCTCAATCTGTTTGATCTGATCAACGATCTGCGGGGTAGTTGGTTTCAGATTTTTCGCTTTCCTGAAAAATTCTTTCGAAGCACGGAATTCTCTTTTTGTCATCATGATCGAACAGAGCTGCAGATATGCTGCAGCCTGATTTTCCTTATCCGGTAAACCTTTGCTGATGGCCTGTCGTATCAAACCCTCTGCTTTCCTGATATCATTTTTCTGCATGGCGAGCATTCCCATTTGCAGGAGACTGGCCCCCTCGGCTTCTTTCATAGGCATGCCCAGGTCGAGGCCTTTACGCATGTTGATTTCGGCGCCGTCAAAATCATTCTTCATCATAGCAATATTCCCTTTGAGGGTAAAGTAAACAGAGCGGATAGGTTTATACAGAAGGCCGGGGAATTTAATAGTAGAAAGAACTTTCTCTGCACCCTCGAGGTTTCCCGATTCCATATGTTCCTGTATAAGTCGCAGTGGACCGAAGAAAAAATGGCCAAAGATGAGGATCACACCTATCAGATATGCGAGGAAGGCGGGCCAGAAACTGCTGTATATATTAGTGATAACACCGATGGCGATCAGGGCAAGACCTATATAAAGACGATATTTTATTACCAGACTATAGAACTTCATAACCTTAATTTGGGCTGCAAAGATAGCCTAGTTTAAACGATCTGCGAAGGTCACGCTTATTTGCCTTAACGCCTTAAGCCTTACGCCTTACGCTTTAGCTTTAGAATCTGTCGTTGTTTACTTCAATCCAATAGCCATCCGGATCCTGCAGGTAGATCTGTTGAATCTGATCTGGACGCAGGGCAATTTTATTCACTTCACCCCCGAAATTTCCGTATTTAACACCCAATTTTTCCAGGTGTTTAATAAAATCCGGAAGGGATTCAACTGTAAAAGCCAGATGAATATTCACGTCGTGCGGTACATCTTCCTTTGCACCACTGACCACATGCAACTGACTGTGTGCGCCAATTCTGAACCAGGTATGCCTGTGATCGTGGAAGGGTTCAGGAATTGTATCCAGCATCATCGCATTTTTGTAAAATTCTGTTGCACGCGCGAGATCTGTCACATAAACGGTGAGATGATTGAACTTAGGTTTTGATTGAGCCCGGCTTTGCAGAGAGAAGCAAAGAATAAAAAGAAAACCGGTTAATTTTAATAAACGATTCATGTATAGTATTTTGAAATATGAAGTTAGGGGGAAAGCAATTCTTGTTTCAGAAAATCTTACTTTTGCAACCTTCCGTTTAAGCGGGTCCATTTGTTCAACACCTGCTTAAAGTGTTCTTAAAAAAATTGGTCCCGTAGTTCAACGGATAGAATAGGAGTTTCCTAAACTCTAGATCCAAGTTCGATTCTTGGCGGGACTACCAGATGAGAATTCAGGTCACTTTTATGAAGTAGCCCTTTTTTATTGTTCTTTAAAATGCCCGACAATATTGGAATAGGAGCAAAAATTGAATTGATTCTGGGAGTTCGAACTATGTCTTTTTGCTTGTTATACAATATACCTTCAGGGAACACAAGGGCTTGTAGTTTCCTTTTATCATCAAACCGGCTCAAAGCCCATGTTTCATTGAGGTTCACGGCAATATTCAATCCTTTTTCAACTATCTGAATCAGGTTCGAACTGTTGATTTCAGTTATTGGTAACAATTTCTCCAATTCAGTCTTTTCAGTTTGGTATTTCTGACTGAACTTTTGAAATAAAGCAGAGTCAACCTCCCCTTGAACGAATCGTTCTTCCAGTTTTTCGATCTTGTGAACCAGTTCAGATAATTTCTTTTTTGTTTGTAGCTGCTCTTTTATTTTGCTTTCAAGACCAGTTTCAAGAAGCTCCAATATATTTTCTCTCAATTCCGACATTGAACCACTTTCAAATTCGAAGTGCTTCAAATTATCTTTAAACCGGTTATTCAAATATTCTGCATTGATGTTTACACAGGTTCCTTCATGGCGGGTTTTGTAATAATAAATTCCCTTTTGTTTGTATCCTGTAAAAGGAGATAGGGAAATTTCGTCCTTTGCAAATCCCTTGAGAGGTAATGCTTCAGTTTTAAATTCTTTCGATATACCACTGTGAGGATTCTGATTGATCACGCCATTTGCTTTCATGAAAAGTTCTTCTGAAATCAAAGCCGGATGCTTTCCTTTATATAACTCACCTGGAGTTAGGGAGCTTGCGATATATCCGATATAAAATGGATTGGATAAAACCCTTACAAATGATTTGTAATGGATCTTACAGCCTATTTTATTCAGATGGGATACTATTTCTTTATTTGTCAGGTTGCCATCTGCTTTTAGCTGAAATCCTTTCTTCAATAACTCTCCGTCCTGATTGATTGAATAGTTGTGATTTTTTGCTTTGTCCTTTCTGTTCAGGTTAGTATAACCAAAAGGAGTTGCCCCAACCCAATAACCGTTTCTGATATTTTCAATCATCCCCTTAACAACCTTATCCTTTCGCTGCTCATTATCGAACTGGCCGAATAGATAGAAGATATTTTGCTGGAACCTTCCAGAAGGGGTGTTTGTATCCACTTCCTGAGATACAGCCATAACCTTGACTCCTATTTTTTTTAGTTCCTCACTCAGGTAAGAAGCATTGGTTCCACTTCTCGAAAACCTGTCATATGAATAAACCAAAATGGTATCAATGCCTCCGTTCTTCCTGACAAATTCAATCATCCTTTTAAACTCCTTGCGTTCATCATTTTTCGCAGACTCAAAAGTCCCCCCAAAATATTCGGCAACCCTGTATCCCTTTCTCGCTGCATATTCAGTACAATACCTTTTCTGGCTTTCCAGACTGCTGTTATTCTCTGCCTGCTCCCTGCTGGATACGCGGGTATAGATCACACAAACGGAGGTATTTCGCTGTTTGCCTGTTTCTGACTGTTTACTAAACTGCTGCAAGGCGGGGGAAATGATTTGTTTCATGGCTGTTACTTTGAAATATCTGAAATCAATATGTTGACAATAATCGAGGCGAAGGAACGAATCTGTTCCCGCCTTGCCTCCGGATTGTTTTTTATAACCTCGCGCGATGGCTGAAATTTCCCCTTTCTCTGACGTTGTGGATGTTTGTATTGCTTTTCATCCTGAACCCGTTTTTTCACGACCTGTTACGCTTGCCGGTTGAGTAGTCGTCTACCGTCTCCCCCGGATGCTGCCAATAGCCTGTCGTCTACAGTGCTTATCCCTTTAAATCTTAATTTTCTCAGTCACTTCAGCTAAAATGATCTTGCCTTTCTGAGTTACCAGTTTTATATCCTGATACTTATTCCGGTTAATTATACTGTTGACTTCATTTGTTATTTTGTCAATGGATTTATTTCGTTTAACCCCCACCAAATATTCTTTATTGTCATTTAGTTTGATAGAAATTTCCTTAAAGTCACCCGTTTGAATCAATTCAAGAATTTGTTTTTCCTTGTCGCCTAAAACGGCAATTTTCTGGATTACGGTATTATCAATTTTATCATTTTCGTAGAACTCCTGAAGTATCCTGTACAAATTCAAACAGATAAAATCAGTTTTAGGTATTTCGTCAGCCAGGATATTCAAACTTAATTCTGTTACTTCTCCACCAGCCAGAAAAATTGATCCACAAGTGCCTTTCTGATTTATCAAAAGGCAAATAGGTTTTTTATGAATTTGCATGACAAAAATCATCCAGAACAATTTGTTTAGGTATCGAAATACTTTTTTTTGCTTCTGAAAAACATTTTTTAATTCCTTTCTGAAATCGTCTAAAGTTTTATTCTCTGGTAATGGGAAAACTCCTTTTTCAAAGTATTGCAAATTCTCTTCACTTAACTGCTGAAAACTTTCGAGGTTCAGTGGTTGCCACAGAAATTTTTTTACCTGTTTGATAGCAGAAAGCGGCATTTGAAATTCACGTAAACGAACGATAATCCGCAGCCAGATATATTCCACAAAAGAAAATCGTCGCCATTCAGTTCCCTCGCGTCTATTGTCGATGAGATCGAGATCATCCCAATGGGTGATCCAGCGGTGCGTAATGCCTACTTCGCTGATAGTAAATTGGGGTAAAACCAATTCCATCAATTTCGAAACAGTTCCCCAATAGTCCTTTGACAAGTCAGCCAGGAGGCTTCCCCCTGCCAGATTATCCAATTTAAAATCGGTAATTTTCATATTCGTACAGCAATGTACGAATAAAATGTTTACAACTTTCAAAATAATTCCCCACCCTGAAAGGGTGAAGTACTAAAAAGCGTTCGAAAACATCAATATTTTCTGCTTAAAAACGGCCAAAAAAGAAGCACTTTTTTGACAAATAATGTAGTAAAAGTTCGAACAATGGATTGGAAGGTTAAATTTTAATGTACTTATAGTTATTACTTGATTGCCGATTTACTTCATTGATTGAATTCTTATAATAAAATTTAGAATTCTTAGCCAAAATTCATATGTCAAATGTTAATGGCAATATTTTGATTTTCAATGTTTGAAAATTTTAGGGTCGTAATATAACAGTTTATAATACCGCATTGTAATTCATGTTGTGATTACAATTCAAGAATTTTAAAATTTAAATTACTAGATTTATAAAATGGACTTATCAGGGAAAGAAATAGTCATTTTTGATTCTAACGCTTATCGCCATTTTTCTTCAGGAAAAAGTTTCTCACAAATTGAAATCGAAACTCACAAGGTCGTAGAACTTGAAAAAGAGAGTGGTTTAATAAGCCTTATAAATCCAATTGTTCTATATGAACTATTGTCTCATCTAGCTGATCCTATTGATAATGCTTTTGATAGATGTTTAAAAGCAGTAAAAGCACTTTATCTGCATAATGGAGACGATAAAGAATTCAGAACTCTTGTTGACCCTGAATTAATGCTTTGTTTTTTATTTTTTCAGAAGATAATAAAAAGCAGAGAAGATACAGTGACTGCAATCGGACAAATAGCATCTGCTATTTCTGCCAATCCAACAGTTGCAACGACTGAAAAGTACAAAGACATACTTGAGAAAATTAGAGACCATGTATATCAAACAGAGATAAATTTTGCAACAGATATACAAAATGCAATCAGAAAGATCGACCCTTCTTCTACCAATTGGCAATTATTTGCAAACGACCCCCGAAAGAGAAAGGAATATATTGCTTATTTACGTTCAGACATGTTTTCCATACATGTGGGTGTAGGAATGATGTTGAGAATCTACTTGTTACTGGTTGAACATAGTCTCGAAAAATTTGACCCAACGATTAATCTAGTCCCCCGAGCAAAACAATTTGCAACACAATTCAATGGATCTATTGGACTTTATAAAGAGGTTTATATGAGGTTGATTGGTAGCAACTATAACCTATTTGATGACAGTAGAGTAAATTTTATCTGGGATATTCATTTAATGTTAAGTGTAGGTGATCAAAAAATACAAACTAGTCAGGTTAACTTTGTTACACATGACAAAGCAATATTAAAGGCGGCAGAAGTAACGGGACATAAATATAAAATATTGACTTTGACCGAATATTTAGAATATATCAAATTTGTATGATTGTATTTTGAACGACAAGGATGTATAACACCAGGAAATTTTGTAATACATGAACAAGGACAGGGAACAAATGCTTAAAGACAGAGAAACAAAGGACTTAGAATTGTTTGATAAAATAAAAAACAATCCTAAACCAGATATTCTCGAATTATGGGCTTTGTCGGAGGAGAGGTTTATTGAGTGGAGAAGGTTAAATGATTTCCCAGTATTATTAGCTCATTTCGACAAGTCGTTGTTATTTTTTAAAGAATGGAAAAAAGATAATAAACTTTCAAATGAAATCATAATTAAGTCTGGCATAATCACTCCTTTTTTGGAAAAGAAGAAGTTATCTAAAAAAGATAAAACACTGTATTTAACTAGACAAACCTGGAATAACAAGGAAAGTATATTTGTAGGTTACAAGAAAATGGTGGGTGAAGAGAAACAATTTGATACTACATATAAGTTTGAATTAATTCAAAAGTTTACATCGTATTTGGACTGGCTTAATTCAAAAGATAAATATCAAGAAATTCTTTATATCAATTCGAGAAGCGCTCCGAATCATGAGATGGAAAGAGTTTTTATTCATGCTGATGTTTACGCTTATAAGAGTGATTTTGAGTTATTAAAATTGGGAGGAATTCCTATTCCGGTTGATGGTTATAGGATACTAAACAGAGGCAAGAAAATGGAATTTGTAAACTTATGCGGATTAATATTAACTGGCGATATAAGCTTTGGAGAATTGGGCAATCTTAGTTGCTCGTATTGTGCTTGTGACAATATGATTGCCGATGAATTCAATATGCCACTTGTTACTCTTGAACATTGTACAGTTACTAACTTTAGTTTGACCAATTCCAAACTACAACAATGGACTTTTTACGATTGTCACGTTTCAGGAGATTTCATTAATTCGAAGCTTTATAGTATTAATATTTTTGGAGGAAACTTTAATCCTATTATTCAAGATTGTGTACTTTCAGACACACATATAAAAATAGACCCTAATATAGTCGACAATAATTATTTTGGCTATAAATCTTTTAAAAAAATATATCAAAGTCAGGGTGATGACGATATCGCCAAATTTTATTTCATTCGAGAAAATGAATTGATTCGAAAGAGATTAAAAGGCTGGGACTTTCTTACAAAATCTTTAAGTTTTTACTATTGGGAGTATGGACGTAAACCGCATCGAATTATTTATTTATCTTTAGGAATAATTATTCTGTTTGGTTTTATTTATTGGCTAAATACAGACTTAATTTCAATTAATACTTCTAGAGCAAAGAATTTTGATTTCGGAGATAGTTTTTATTTTAGTACAATTACTTTTACTACACTTGGTTATGGAGACTTTAGTCCGACAGGCTGGCTGAAAGCATTGACTTCATTAGAAGCATTTCTTGGCGTTTTTAATATAGGATTTTTGATAGCAGGATATGCAAACAACAAATACTAATTAAGGGGGCAAATGGGATAGTAATAATCTGACAAATATCTTGTTAAGATTATTCCTTTGAACAATTTCAGGATAGCGCAATCTTTCTTCGTTAAATCTATTAAGAAATTCATGAAAGGAACCACAATCATCATTGCTTTGCTTTTGGTTATCATTTGCATTATATCCGCATTGTTTTTGATAAGTTATCAGAAAACGATTACTCAGGCATCTAAAATCTCTAATTTAGAAGACCAGATGGAAAAGCTTAAAAAAGATCTGGCTGAATCAGAAGATGAAAAGGTGGATCTAGAAAAGAAAAATTCAGCGTTGGAGGAATTGGAAAAGCACTCCTATCATTCTTCGATTTCAGTTCCGGGACTATCCAGAAATAATGATGTGGGTTCGAATGGTGTGGCTACGGTTGTATATAAAAAACCATCATGCGATTATTTTATTCTCGAGAATTCCAGTGGCTATATCGTTGCTGAATGGTTTGGCGGAACTGATCCAGATATCAATGATAAGATCACTGGCAGCCTGAATTCTTTTGGGTTTAAGGATTTATATAATCAAACGCATGACTCCGACTGCAGATTTTGGATTGACGACTATATGTTAACCAAAGAGGACGCGATAGAAAAAATTCAGGATGATTGTAATTGATATCCTCAATACATACATCACAAAAGTGGGGAAATTCACTCCCCCAAAAAATATACAGTGGGATCGAATCATCAGATTTAATCTGATAACCTAAGGATAAAATTTTATCTATGTCATTTTGATTGGAGAAATATTTATATGGTATAATATCCATCAGAAATGTTTCACAAATTAGCGATTGCCTCCATAGTTGACAATCGGGGTTCTTACTAAAGAGATCTTTTCAAATCGCACAACTGCAAAAAGAAGCTACCTAGTCATTTTGTTCAAAGTTCGGTGTCTTAGAGACTTCACTAAATAATTCCCTAAACCTTCCAAATCTCTCAGCATCCTTCCTGAACTCTTCATCAACTTTCTGGTAACCCAAAATTATAATCGAAAGAATTTTTTGAAGAGAAGGTACATAAACCGTATCAAGTCTTTTTATATTCTTCATCGATTGATAATCCAGAATATAATTTTTTACATTATATAAATGAATAAAGTTATCCTTGTCACATACATTGTCTCCATCTTCAAAAGAATATTTTATATGATGATTGCACAAATGAATGTTCTTCGTTTTATGCTTGCATATATTATTTACAAATTCAAACCAATTTTGAAGTTCATCTTCCGACCCAAGATATGCAGACAACATCTTCCTGGAGATTTCATTTTCTATTCTCTTTGGAAAATCAAAACTACCGGTTCTCAGAATGTTTAATACGTCCTGAAAATCTGTCATGATTTCAGAGAACACAAGAAATAACTTTGTATAAAACCTAAATAATGCGTCGCTGTTAGCAGGGTGTTCAATATTTAAGCCATCAAGTCTCTTATCGTCTAAAATATCGGTAACAAGCGTATTCCATTCTCCCATACTGCAAAATATACTGCAATGGTTGACTGCGATTTCTTCTGCATTTGTAAAATTATTTTGCCAATTGCATTCGAAACTCATATGCAACCCATCACTGTAGGAAAATTTCTCCCTCTTTGTTGCACTCAGCCAAAATCCCAACGCTGATTCTCTGACGGATCCGAAAATCACATTCTTAATGTTCATCCTTTTTTGTTTATCACTACATGTAGGGTGCCAGTTATTTTTTGTACAATATTCCCTGAAGTAATATTAAAATCGATACTGAAATTTTTTGCCTCTTCATAATTGTTGAATGTGCAATACAGAGTCCTTATAGAGATCTGTTCGTTATGTTTTAAACTAATTAAATGCTGACGCACATCGTAGCTGTTCGTTTTTTTTATCGAAAAATTACCAGAATCTGGTTTCAATTTACCTTTCATATAGTCAAAAGCGATCGGATTGAATAAACGACTTACTTTCGGCATCGCCATTTGAAATTCAGCCAAATCCGGCAGTTCAGGCTTTTTCAGCTTTTCAGATGGCCTGTTTTCCGACAAAATAAAACCATCGGGGAAATGCATATAAATATCTACATCGTCTGCCGGCAAGGTCCCAATATTAGAAAGCTCGAGATGAATGGATATCGTCAATTGATCTTTATAGAACCTAATTTTTTCTTGTTTAAGAAAATCTTCATATTCTGAATAAAACGATTCAAGTGCAGCGTTGTATTTTTCAATCTTTTCCGGAGTTTTAGGAAATAAATTAAACCCCCTTCGCAAAATCTTTAATGAATTTTCCTCCTCTTTCTCTTCATTATCCATAACCAGAATGGGATATTCGGTTTTTATTGAATTCATCTTCAAATCAATCTCATGCTGTACGATCGGGCGCGGTCTATCTATGGAAGTACTAAAAAATTCTTTTCCATTGCTAAAAAGAAAGTCCAGTTTCGGCTGGCGATTTTTTAATAAGTTTAATTCAACAGATAGTTTTTTTATCTCCTGGTTCTCTTTGTCATCATCCAGCACCAGATACTTGTCGGGGGACGCTAAAAAAGGAATTTTATGTAAAACGGATTTCATCTGAACTCCATAGTCGTCTGATAGAACTAAAATTTGTTCTGTGGGATTATCTGCTATAAATTTCAATATAGACCCGAGAAAATTATCATCCTTGTTTTCTTTGTCCAGATTAAATTTTGAAAGAAAAGCTTCATCCCAGGTAAAGCCATAGTTCAGGAAAGAAATTCCATTCAATTTGAAGTCCTTGGATGACTTCAGTTTATTAATGAAATCACGAACCCTGTTTCTTACTTTATTTGATGGTGCCGAATATTTTATTTTATCCAGTTCGTTAATGATACTCATGGATAACCCGATCTGAAATGGCTGATCGATAATATCTTTCCAATTCCAATTCTCAATGGGTTTAAAATGAGCGAAAATGTTGCTATCCGGAAATATAATCACGATAAAATTTTAAATGAAGACAAAATGTAATTTACTAATTATATTAGTCGAAGTATTGAATGTTGGTAGTCCGAGTTGGAAAACTGATTTTAGGAAAGCCCGGTCTTACCTCAACGATTAGCTTCCAGGTGATAAAAGCAGCAGTAGCAAATCCAGTAATGAATTTGAGATCTGAATAGGGATTGATCTTTGTAAGGTCCCTTTTAGGTTGCTTAATTAAGAATTGTTTTTTGACCTTGCAAAGTTCGTTAATATATTGAATGTCAAATCAGAGCGAGTTAAGACTTGCAAAATCCAGTAGCAAAAAGTTTGAACCACGGCTACAGAGGTCTACCAGCGTTTGGAACAACAAAATTGCAAAATCCATTCTTATAATGAAGGCTAAATCAAAGGAGCTTCTCAATTATTTCCTGAATTTCTTTTGGTGTTAAGTCTACACCAAGTATTTTGCCTTCTTTGTCAAGCAAAAAATTTGCGGGAATACCTTCGAGGTCATAGTATTTTGCTGTTTCTCCCTCGAAAGCATTCATGTCGACTACTTGTGTCCAGCTTAACTGATCTTTCACAATAGCCTTTGTCCAATTTTCTTTGTCCTTATCAAGAGAAACACCTATCATTTCAAATCCTTTGTTTTTGTAGTTTTTATAAAGAATATTTAGAGCAGGATGTTCTGCCCGACACGGTCCGCACCATGATGCCCAAAATACAATCAAGGTATATTTTCCTCTTAATTGTTTTGTGTCTATTTCATGACTGCTACTGTCTTTTAATATAAAATCATGAAAAACCACACCAATGGCACTGTTCTTAGATTTATCTAAATAGTTGAGCAAGCCCATGACACTTTTGGCTTCAAATGTGTTATTGAGTGACGTATCTAACATTGAATTAAGTTCTCTCACCTGGGAATACGAAAGAAGGGTTGCTTTACCTAATAAATAAGGGCTTACCTTGCTTTTCGGATAGCTTTTTATAAAGGCAAAAAGCCTGTGATAATATTCTAGCCTTTTTTCTTCATCGGGTACGTTTGATTTATTTAGAGTATTTAACGACAATTCAAAATCGGTTTTTAGTTTATCAGTATTTGAGCCTTTAACACTTAAAACTGAAAGCATATTTAAAGTATCCTTTCCTTTATCATAATCGCTCATTTTAGTAGTACATATAATATACGTTTTACTGTTATCAAGGTAAATGTCTTCAATATATGAACGTTGGTCCATATGAAGCCTGCTCTGAATAGGCATAAGGGTCTTCCCTTTAAAATAAAACTTACCATTTTTTATTTCAGAACTAATACTGTCTCGCTGTCGGAAATTACCCTCAAAAAAAGATACATTTTACTATTGTAGTTGCCCGTAATAGTACCAAAGACTTCAAAGGATCTACTTTGGCAGAATGAGGAGATTGGTAGTATAATAGAAAACAGAATGAATTTAATAACTCCCATAGTTTATATATAACACCTTAGCCTAGTGCAGTATTGCCCAAGATAACTATTTAATTTAATGCGTCTTGGCCATGCTATGAGCTACCCGGGGTTCCCTCAATTAAAGATTACAAATTACCTTCAAATCAGAACTGAAAAAGTTCGAACTTGGGCTACTTGGGTCTGCAGATTATGAAATAAGTAACAGAACAAAACAAATCAATTCAGACTGAACAGATAAATTTAAATTGATATCTTAACTTCCACATTATTTTTTTATTCGGCCTCAGTTCCAGGCTGACATAATTCAGAATATTAGCAAAGCAGAAAGCCCTGGAAGTTGGAAACAATTAATATGCGTCAAATTCTACTTATCATATTAATAGTTCTCTTTTCAAATTTAGTACTCGGACAAAATTATGTTTTTGATTCCGGTGGTAAAATGCAGCAAAGCCAATTATATATAGACACAGTATTTAAAACTAAAATACAACTCCAAAATAAATTATTCTTTGAAAGACTTGATAGTACTTCTGTTGGTGCTCTTAAAATAGGAAGTTATTTGTTAGGAAAACTTAGGTATGTCTTACTCGACTCTCTTGATTATTTTATTTTAGAAAATCTGACCAATAAACCAATTAAGATTAAAAAAATAAAAAACCAATTAGTAGCAGAAGAAGTTTCTCGTTATGAGAATTTTGGGTTAAAGCCAATTAGTTATTTTATATATCCAAACGTCCATGCAAAGTTAAACGTTGAAGAATTAACTCTAATTCCATCCGAGGTATTAATTATAAAAAACATAAGCAAAAATAAAAAAGGAAACCTCTCTTTAAAAAACATTCAAGACTGTCGAATGCAATTATTAACATCGAAAGGCATATTGTTATCAACAAAATATATTAAAGCAACTGGCAATGCGGACCATTATATAGATTCCAAATTTGAAGGACAATTCAATTCTAATAGAAACTTGTTAGCTTTTCCGGAATAGCAAGAGCATTCAAAATTGTGTCGGCATAATTTCGCATCGTGCCAAACTATTGTTGAGCGATCTTTTTTATTATGCGATATTGTGTACTAATTCTAAGAGATCCAAATTCTTTATATAAAACTATTTGCGAAAAAATATAAATATATTTTTAATATTAGCATTAACACTTCCTTTTTTTGTTGATGCTCAGGAAGGAACTCATCAAAATAAGACTAAGAATAATTTGCAAGTGGAGAAGTTAGAAGATAACATTCTGGATACAATATTGAAAATTCCGAAGGTAGTAAGGCAAGCAAAGTATGTAGAAGATGTCTCAAAAGGGAGCAGACATTTGGCAGATGTTATTTGCAAAAGGCCAACCAACATTAGAAAATATTATTGGGTTAAAGTTTGGGAGGATAATGGAATGTCATATGTCACTCATTTCAACTTTTTTGTATATCCGAAAGATATGTCAATCAGATTTTTTGACACTATCAATGATAAAGTTTTGAGCCTGGAGACTTGGCAGAAAATAAAGGAGTAGAATTTCAAGAATCTTTTAATAATGTAAATCTTGAGCAATATTGGAATCCTTAATTAATTGAATCGCAGGTTATAAGAGGTAGATATTTATCAGATCAGCCTGCCAAAAGTTCGAACTTCGGCTACACAGGTCTACTGATAACTTGAAAAGATAAAGGAAATTTTTCAGAAACCCTTAAACGGGTTTTTATCATTAGTAAGTTTTTTAACAGAATATTTTTAGTTGCCTGTTCTATACTGTAAATTTAAGTGCTGACGGAATTCTCATCCAAATTTCCCCTTTTACAATAGCGTCCCTTTCTCAAAACAATTATATGAAAAATAATATTTGCATCTTCCTGATTGTGTGGCTTGTGCAAATAAATTCTGGGTATGCACAAACTAATACGATTGACAGTCTGAAGCATTTATTGCAAAATGAAAAGCAAGACAGTGCACGTTGCCTTCAGCTGGAACAGCTTAGCACTGAATATGGAGAATTGAAGCTGGACACTGCTTTGCTATTAGCACAACAGGGATTAGTAATAGCACAGCAAATACATTTTCCAAAAGGAGAAGTAAAATGCTTAGCTCGTATAGGGACGGTATTGATTGCCAAAGGAAATGATGCCAAAGGATTGGAACTAATGCTTCAATCTTTAAAAATGTTGGAAACTATCAATGATCAAAATCTGAAAGTGAGAATTCTTATTAACATTGGTAATCTTTACTCCGATCAGGGCGATGAAAAGAAATCGTTAGAATATACCTTAAAGGCAAGAAATATTTCCACTTCCGAAAATGATGATTATCATCTAACGGAATGTAAAATTAATATAGGTGACAGTTATGAAATATTAAACCAATTGGATTCAGCAAGGTTCTTTACTGAACAGGGGTATGTTGAT
>CAVTJH010000003.1:0-3282690 GCA_963735015.1 uncultured Bacteroidota bacterium | reverse complement strand
TTTATCAAATTTATAGACTGCCTGTTTGTAGTTACAGCCATATATAACGGATACAATGTGCTCATTCTTCCTCTAAAATCATTACCCTGGATTTTCGGATTATTAAATCCGGTAATGACGTTTGCCGGACTTTTTTTTTGCATCATTTATCCTTTTATATGGCAGCGAAAAGAGGAAAAGGGAAAAATAAATTCCGAGAAATTACGCTCCTGGATTGGCGGAATCGTCCGGTACTGGCTGGCTGCTTCAATTTGCACCTACGGTTTTGCCAAAATTCTAAAAGCTCAATTCTATCAATCGATCTCAGCGAATGACAGTCTCGTCCAAAGTCTTTCAGGATTTGACCTCACATGGAATTATTTTGGACATTCTTATGCCCTGGCTGTAATTATTGCAATATTACAGATTGGCGGGTCTGTGCTGTTATTATTCCGGCGAACTACACTGTTGGGCGCCTTTATCTTGTTGCCGGTGATGTTGAATATCCTATTGATCAACTTGTTCTATAATATCGGCGCATTACCATTTTTATACTCGATTTTGTACACCCTGGGTCTGGTTTATCTCCTGGTTTTCCGTTGGAAAGATATTAAAGCCATTTTATTTAAACCTGTCTACACATTTCCTGCAATACGTTTAGGGTTTGTCAAAGTCCTGCTCAGAATCTTTGTGGTAGTATATCCCTTGGGATTAATCTATCACTTTGTGTATACAGATAAACCCCTGTTCCTTGTTGGTAAATGGCATGTTGATCAAATGATCCGGAATAATGACACTTTAAAATCCAATGCGTGGCTCACTGATTCTACAGCATGGGAAAATATATACTTTGAAAAAAACGGGGCAATATTCATAAGTTCTAATCCCTACATGATCGATAAACGAAAATACCCAAGGGGAACTTATATATATGACAGTGCCTTCCATGACATTGTACTGCTGTTAAGACCAGCCAGATCAAAGCAGGATACACTGATTGTTAAGGTTAATATTCTCAATAACAGACAAATGAAATGGAATCTTGTAAGCCATAATAATTCTTTATTATTACAATTGTCCAAAGTAGAAAGCAAAACCGACAAGAATTAGTTCAATTTTCCTATAGCCTGGTAGCTCCAATTCTAATATTCTTTTAAGGGATCTGTTCTTAAAAGTCCGAAGTTTCTACTTTATATATGTATGTTAAGGAGATCAGAGATAGAAAAAATACCTCCTATGTGATGCGAACTTAACTCAATGCTTAAGATTTAAACATGAAGCTGATTAAAACTATTCGGCTTATCTGGACTTTTTACAGAAGCTTCTTATTTGCATCTTTGACCATTACCGGATGTAGTATTATTCTATTCAAGGAATACGGCATGAGCATATTTGTTGTTCTTTTTTGGTTAAAACTGACAACATTGGCACTCACCATCTATTTCATTAACAGATATAAGAGTAAAGAATTCTACTATTATCGGAATTTAGGGATTTCAAAAGTTTTACTTTGGACAGCAACCCTGACAATTGATTTTTTCTTGTTTATTTTTTTCATTCTCCAGACATATAAATTCAAATGAGTCATAAGCTGGAAGTAGACAGTGTACAACTTGAATTTGACGGCAGAAAGATTCTGTCCGACATTTATATTAAATGCGAAACAGGAAGTATTACTGGACTTTTGGGAAGAAATGGGCAAGGTAAGACCTGCCTGATGCAAATCATTTATGGAGTTTTAAAAACCGAAAAATTTGTCAGGATTGATGATTTGGTCCAATATGAAGCTTTTAAAAAACCTAACCTTATAAGTTATTGTCCTCAATTTAATTTCATTCCCGGATTTCTTTCAGTGAAAAGAGTATTTAAAGATTTTGATCTCGATTATAAACCATTTATACAGGCTTTTCCTGAATTCATTTTATTGAATAAATCGTCTATAAGCTCTCTTTCTGCAGGAGAAAAAAGGTTAATTGAAATCTATATTATAATTAAATCAAAATCATTGTTTGGTATGTTGGATGAGCCATTTACATATTTAAGCCCTATTCAAATAGAAAAGATAAAGGGACTTCTCATAAAAGAAAAAGAATACAAGGGCTTGCTCATTACTGACCATATGTTCAGAAACATTCTGGATATTGCCGACAGTCTTTACATATTAACCAACGGGAAAACGCATTTAACAAATAAAAAAGAGGACATTGAAACATTAGGATATGCGAAGTTATAGCAACGAAAATCTGCCTCAGAGCAACAATACTAATGATTTGATAGTACCGAGGATAGGAGCATTGGTATTTGAATTGATCAAGACTTTCAATTTTTGACAATATATCAGTTTGAAAATTCTTAATTATTTTTATTTCATCTACAAGTACTACGTAATATTTAATTCCTTAAATATTTTTTTGGCACCTTAACACCATTATTATCACCTGTCCAAAGAATATTAGCTATCCACCACCTAGAATTAAAATAAACTAATTGATAACTGTTGATTCCCTTTTCCTCCCTATTTTCAGAATCTTTCCCATAAAAAGTTTGAAACACATTTGCGATACCGTTGTATTCATTTACTATTTTGCTAATTTCAAATTCGAGATAACCATTATTGTAATAATCATCATTCATTGAGCCAATAAACTGTTCAAGCGTTGATGTATCAATAGGTCTTGGAGTGCTATCATTATTATTAAGCACAATAAAATATGCAGTGGGTAAAAATAATTTTCTGAAATCATTCCAATTACGTTTCTTTCCCTTTTCTCCTGAAATTATTTTTAAAACTTCTTTAACGATTGAATCAATTGATTTAACGGCGTTACTATCATTATCGATTTTTTGTTGAGCTATTGTGTTTGATGAAATAAAAATTAATAGACTTATAAATATTTCTTTCATATTCTTATTATTTATTGCAAGGATTCCGTGATATTTGTTCCCGGCTTTTATAGAATGTTTTGTATATTTATATCAATGAAAAAATACCTCCCAATATTGAAGATTTTCTTTCCTATGGGTCGGTGGAAGGGATATCGCCTGGATGAACAATGATATTGTCAATGCCCAGTTTGCATAATTGCTCATGAATACCTGTACCACAAAAGCCTGCCTCATAGGCTGAATAATATTTGCCTCCGGGGAATTTGTCCTTTAAATGGGTTAACAAGCTCTTTGGGGAAGGGGGCTGTGAAAAATGTTCTAAATGAAGGTTTAAAGAGCGGACTGTAACAGACCATGATTTTTTATGTACATCAAGGCCCAGGTAAAACTTTTGGCCGCTGAAATCAATTGATTTTTGCAATTTTGTAGTACGCATAGTGCAGTGTTTTAATTTTTACAAATTGCGAAACGCCACGTTATCGCTTATTAAAATTACGGCGGCCCCTTTCAGGGTGACCGCAACATACCTGCACTATGTGTTTTCTTACATAAATACCGCGGCTACAGAAGTCTACTATAATTGACGGAATACCATATTTATGTTTAAAAGGATAAATAAATTTAACTGCAATCAAAACAGTAAATCGGCCGTAATTTGATTTTTGATGGATCAAGATTTGAAGCGCCTTCACAAAAGCAAAAATTAATTTGCATATAAACGGAACTGCAATCGGTTTTTGTTGCATTATCGGTTGATATCGGGCGAACGCTATTCTTTTCAATATATGTAATTAACTTCATTAATATTTTTTTTATTTAGATTTAGGCGATGAACTTTCAGTTTCAAAGTGCCATCGCAACGGCAAGTCAGAAACTACTCATGCTTTTTAGAAACATAAAATAAATCATATGCGATATTTATTATTCCTGTTGCTGAATAATTTAGCGTTTGCATCAGCAATTTGCCAATCCTCAAAATTGGACAAATTTATTGCTATGACTAATCAGATGAATTCTGAGCAGGAATTAGTTACAGGTGTTAAACCTTCAGCATTAAAAACAGTGGGAGATTGGAGTCCTTTTGCGCGTCAGGATATGAATGAAATTTGGCAAAGCATTTCATTAAAAGGAGTTAATTATTATTCTCTTGGAGAACCCCAAAGGGATAGTAATTATTCACAGAGAAGCGACTGCAAATCTACGTACTATCAAGCATGGTTCGGTACTTATATTATTGAGGCTAAAGATCAACTTTTTGATTTTCCGAATGAAGATATCAATACAGACGACACAAAACCGATTACAAAGTTATTATATATAGGCGTGCTTGACCAGTCTTCATGGCTATATGCAATGAAAGACCCGAATGGATTTACGTCGACGTCTTTAATAATCCCAAAAAGAAAAATAGATGCAAAAGAAATTACAATTGATGGCCAACGAGCACATATTATTGAATTTTCAATGAATTCACATAGTGACTTAACAGATAGTTCTGGTGGTTTGATTAATTTTATAGGCATGCCCGAAAAGAAAAACTGGGTAGGCAATTTGCAGGCAAATCATCATATAACAATTAATGGGTTTTATATTTACTGGTACAATAAAGAGGACAAGACGCTGAAAATAATTTATGGAACTGGCTGTAGTTATAAAGGCAACGACAATTCTAATTTTGATTCCTATCCTTTAATAAAAGATGGTATGTTAAGGATGGCGAAAGAATTAGTGTATATCAAAACGAAATGACGGCATACCCAAAGTTGTATGTCAATTTATAGCATGGAGAGATTTTTTAAATCCAGTATCAGAAAGTTCGAACTGTGACTGCGCAGGGCTACAATTTTCATTTAAAACCTGGGTTTTCCGGAATGTTCTAATTCTTCTGTCGGAAATGCATTTGTCCAATGATATGGTTGTAATTCATTTAAAGAAACAAACTTTAAAGAGTCGTCAGCGGTAGTTACCCCAACCTTTACATCGATTCCCCAAAATCGCAAGCGTTCCTGGCATACACCACATGGGGTGAGAATTTTAAATGGACTGTTTTCATCATCACGAACTACGCACAAACAGTGAGTAACTTTTACATTGAATTTATGAGCTTCTGTCATCGCGCCAACTTCAATACATAAGATTACACTGCTATTCGCGGTTTCAATAGCCACACTACTCAGGTATTGGTCATCCTCAGTATGAATAATTGCAACACCACCCCAACCTTTCGGATATCTTTGGGGAATAAATTCAATTGCCTTTCGATACATTTCCTGTTCTATTATATTTTCTTTATCCATCCTAAAAAAACTAAAAAATATCTACTAACTTAAACTTGAAAAATACTCGCTGGCAAAAAGTACACTTTCTTTTGACGTCATACAAGTACTTATTTCTTAAGGCTATACTTTTCCTGAGTTCCATGATCAATGCCAAAATAGGTGAGTTCTATTTCGTGATCACTGAGTACTTTGCCGGATAGTGCTTGATTAGGAATATTAAAATTCGTTAGCCTAGCTGTAGAATATATCGAAAAATTTACTGTATCGTTCATTTTATACCGGTCAAAACTATCGTACTTCCAGTGATAATTATTGCTGTAGCCAAACAAGGAATCGTCCTTGAATTCAATTGTCACGAGAGTTGGGCTATCCACCAAAACCCAGGGTGGGTCTGGGTTAAGTGAAACTTGATAATTTCGGGAAGAGTCCAGAATCCAGGTGCCTGTAATATTTCCAATCCTCACAAGAGAGTCGGGACTCGTTGCAGATAGATCGGACGGGCTCATCGCTGACTTCACGCACGATAGTAACGACAAAATAGGTGAGCCAAAAATACAAAGTCTTAACATTGGAGAAATTTGATATACCAGGAAAATTTCCTGGTAATCGGTGAAGTATTGCCTCTTTTTCGAAATCCATACCAGTTGTCAATATTGGGGTCCGGCTCCCCTCTGTGCTCTGTAATGGATTCTTATTGGGAATGTACTGACGCTTTAGTGGGGCAATTCGAATATACCAAATATTTATAAGGGTATCAAATTGTTGACATACCTAAATTATCAGCGTTTTTTCCAGTGAGGGCCGCAATTCATACTTGCGGGCCAGTTCCTCGATCGCTTCTTCTCAAATGAAATTTGTTTCTCTTTGCTCACTGGAAATTCCGAGCGGGATGACCACTAAATTCCGGATTAGGCTGACCGATTTATACATTGATATTCAATTGTAATAATGGTCAACTTGCAACGGAATAGAATGATCTAAGTCTTCGGAAATTCCAGGAAGCGAAGAATTTTATTTATTAGTATTCGTTTTTATTGAATGCGCATTTCGACCTTGTAAAAGCCAGTTGAAAAATTCATTCTTACCCAGTACCTCAGCGTTTTGCTTTTGGTTTATTCTGACATATCCCTGAAAGACCTTCAGGGATTTATGTCCACTCATCAATATTATCGAGCTTGTATTAATACCTTGGAGAATGCAATTAGAAATGAATTTGCGTCTACCTGTGTGAGAAGAGATCAACTCCCGCTTCTTATATACCTCCACCCTTTTAATGCCTCCAATGTGACCTCCCCCTGAAAATCGAATCGATGTAAATTAGAAAATCAGGGTAATTAATCATCAAAAATAGAAATTGAGCAATTTCCATTCCGGGCATACAGTAAAATTTTGATGACGCATGAGTTGATTTTCTAAGGACTATCGTAAATTTGATGGCAACGCCATTCATTAATAAGTCAAAACGTCCGCCATGTTCATTAAATACAAATACTCATTTTATTTAGTCTTCAGCTTTTCACTCCTGATAGCCCGGATTGGCTTTGCCCAATCGATGATGTTGTCAAAAGGAGATGCAGCGCCTGTATTTACCGCCAAAGCCAGTCTGGCCGGCAGTGAATTTGATTTCTCATTAAAAAACGCTCTTGCTAAAGGGCCCGTTGTAGTCTACTTCTATCCTTCTGCCTATACCGGCGGCTGTGATGCGGAAGCACATGCCTTCGCCGAAAGCAAGGATAAATTTACAACGGCGGGAGCTACCATTATCGGTGTATCAGCAGACGATATTCAGCGGCTGAATGCATTTTCTTCCGATCCGCAATACTGTGCAGGCAAGTTCCCTGTCGCTTCAGACCCCGGAGGCGAAATTGCAGCAAAATACGGCCTGACCATGTCAGCTGCAAAGGTTGGGATTAAAGACCTCAAAGGCCAGGACCTCACACACGGTTTCATTCCGCGAACCACTTTTGTTATTGATAAGGGAGGTAAAATTGTAGCAGTCTTTTCATCAGTAACCGACCATATTTCACCTACTGACCATGTTGAAAAGTCGCTGGCGATTGTAAAAGGGTTATAATTCGCGGGCCGGGGTTCAAAATTTCGAATGAATGTGCTGGTAGACTTTGTCTGTACCTTATATAGCTATTTATAAAGCTTTTAAATCCACCAAAAAATTCGGGATTTGCCTTGTTGGCCTACCTCTTGCCATTTGTCTTACTTCCTGCAAACTGTAAAACAAACAGGCATCCGGTAACTTTATTCCAAGCGATCTCACAAATATGCGATCGTGAAAAAGGGAAATTGCAGAACCCCATTTTTGTGATCAACAGGGTTTCCGGCACCGGGGATGATTGGCTGCGAAGAATAATATTCTCAATCATCGCCTTGAAGCTTGCAGATACTGCCTGTTTAACCTTTCAATATTTTTTGATGAATATTTGAAATAACCATGACAAAAAAACCTGTAGGTTTTTTTATAAAGAACGATTGAATGGTAATTAAAAGATTGAAATTTCAAAGTACTCAGAACTATAACCGAAAACTAGATTGTTTTTGTTACTGGGATTAAGGAAATGAAAGATATCTTAATTTTAATATACCGAATTAATGGCTTACGGGAGAAGAACTGGTGTTTTTATTCACTTTCGAAATTAAAGAGCCGCAAAATGAAAATGTCTATATCCAAAATATGATTTAATTTAAGAGACGAAGAGGTATGGCGAAATCAATTAAGCATATATTAAAAAAGAAAGGATCGTATAAGATAAACGGAAGTTTATGGATAGAACTTGATGAGACGGGGTTTTTCGGCCCGGGCCGTTCAGAGTTGCTGCAGCGAATTGACCAGACCGGATCCATAAACAAGGCTGCAAAACAGATGCATATGTCATATAAAAAAGCATGGGAGATGATTACAATGCTTAATACTCAGGCCAGTCAGCCACTTGTCATCCTGCATGCCGGTGGTGAAAGAGGCGGGGGGTCTGAGATTACAAACGAAGCGAGGGAGTTGATAGCTTTCCACCATCTCCTGAGAGAACGGTTTACAGCTTTCCTGGAAAGAGAATCCGGTAAACTTCTAAACGGCTGATGTTATGGTGAGGGGCCTGAATTTTTTTTGAATACCGTTATATATTCAGGAATATAACGTCACCTGGTTGTAATTAATTCTTCAGTAATAAAACCAGTTTATGAAAAGGGGACTAATCAACACGCTGCTCTTTATTTATCTGGCAGCATCAGGAAATCTATATGCCCAGTCACAGGCGCAGGTATCTGTGCCAAACTATCCGTATGTCAAAGGCTATATGAGTTTCATTATTCCCTGGGTGAAGATTGATAAAAATCAAACGACCTGGGAATTTCAGGAAGCCACCACCGTCGGTTTCCCCGTTGGTCTGAATGTATATTATAGTAAAAAATTTGGTTTTAGCTTCGAAATTACTCCATCAGTACAATGGTCTCAACCTTCTGACAAGCCGGCTACTTCGAAGACAAGCAACCTGCTGTTTGATCCAGGTCCCATTTTTCGGTTCGAAAATGGATTCAATTTCATACCCCGCCTGGCATTTGAAACGCAGGGTCGCTATGGCATCACGCCAGTCTTTAACAAGGTATATGCACGGACAAGAGATGTGGATTATTGGTTCTCTATATCCCTCCCTGCCCGTTTTGGAAATAGCCAGCCTGCATCAATTGGATTGAATTTGCAGATCGGATTTACTTTTAACTGACCAGGTTAATTACTGAATATCGTGCAACAATGAGTTAATTTCAAGTGACGTTTAACCATTATATTATTTATCGATGAAAAAAGTGCACTTGATTTTTGTTTTGGCTGCTTTAACAGGAATGTCAGCTTTTGCTATCTTTCGGCAACAATCGAAAATTACCATTGCCGCTGCAGCTGATTTGAAATTTGCAATGGATTCGATTGTTACTGTATATAAAACCCAAAACCCCGGAACGGATATAGAAGTCACTTATGGTTCTTCCGGAAAATTCTTCGAGCAGATTTCAAATGGTGCGCCTTTTGATTTATTTTTTTCTGCAGATATGGATTACCCGGATAAATTAAAAAATAATAACTTAACTATTGGTAATATAAAAACCTATGGTATCGGACAAATAGTACTTTGGAGTGATAAAACTGATCCCGGCATAGAAAAAATGCAAACATTACTGGATGCCGGTATCGGCAAAATTGCCATTGCAAACCCGACACATGCTCCTTACGGAAAACGGGCCGAAGAGAGTCTGCGGTATTACAATTTATACGATAAGATTCAAAGCAAATTAGTGTTTGGAGAGAATATCTCTCAAACAGCACAATTTGTAACGACAGGCGCAGCGGATATTGGCATTGTCGCCCTTTCACTGGCATTATCTCCCACTATGAAAAGTGAAAGCGGTAAATATTATATTATTCCGGAGCAGAGCCATACCCCATTGAAACAATCCTGCGTATTGTTGAAACATGCGGGTGGAAATTCGACAGCAAATAAATTTTACGATTTTATTTCTTCATCAACTACAGTCAGTATTTTAAACTATTTTGGGTTTTCTCAAAAAGCAAAATGAATCAGTTAAGAGGTACCATAGCAGAAATACAATCCTGTGAAGGATTATCGCTGGTAAAAGTTAAAACTTCAGATAATACAGTTTTTACCTCTTTAGTTTTGGAAAATGCTCAGGCTGCTGATTGGTTGATTGAAGGGGAATTCGTAAAACTATATTTTAAGGAAACAGAGGTAATTATCTCAAAAGATTCTGAAATGAGAATCAGTATTCAAAATCGTCTTCCATGTAAAATTCGTTCACTGAAAATCGGGGAAATATTAGGTCAGGTTGATCTTTTTTTTAATGAAACCATAATAAGCTCAATTATTACAGCCAATGCATGCCGGCAATTAAATTTAAAAGAAAATGATCACGTAATTGCACTTGTAAAAACCAATGAAATAAGCCTGTCTCCAGATGATTGACTTCTCTCCTTTATGGCTCAGCCTGAAACTGGCATTCCTTGTAACAATTATTTTATTTGTTATTGCCGTTCCATTGGCTTACTGGCTTACTTATAGCAAATTCAGGTTTAAAGCGATTGCGGAAGCAGCCATAACCCTGCCACTGGTTCTCCCCCCATCTGTATTGGGATTTTATTTATTACTTGCTTTCAGTCCTGGAAATGCTTTTGGCAAATTGCTTGGCCAATATTTTAATTTGCGATTGGTATTTACATTCGAAGGTTTGGTTATTGCATCAGTTTTATACAGTATGCCATTTATGGTAAATCCTGTTTTAGCAGGGTTTAAGAATTTACCGCCATCTTTAAAAGAAGCTTCGTTTACTTTTGGAAAATCTAAATTTACTACACTGACTAAAATATTGCTTCCCAATATCGGGGCATCTTTATTAACTGGAATTGTAATGACTTTTGCACACACAATGGGGGAATTTGGTGTTGTGCTTATGGTTGGCGGAAGTATTCCCAAAGAAACGAGAGTAGTATCCATCGCTATTTATGATGAAGTTGAATCAATGAATTATCACAATGCAAATATTTATGCAGCAATATTACTGGCGTTTACGTTATTAATTCTTTTGAGCGTTTATCTCATTAACAATAGAAATCGTAATATCAATCATTTTTGATGATAAAGTTCAAGGCATATAAAGTACTGGATACCGCAAAAGGTAAAATGCCATTGGATGTTTCATTCAATCTGGAGAAAGGTCAATTGATCTCGCTGTTTGGTAAATCTGGCGCCGGCAAAACAACTATTCTTCGTATACTGGCCGGACTTACTAAAGCAGACACTTCCTTTATTGAAGTGGAAAATGAAATCTGGGATCATGCAGAAAGGAAAATTCATATTCCTGTACAAAGACGCTCGATTGGTTTTGTATTTCAGGATTATGCACTGTTTCCCAATTTAACTGTAAGGGAAAATATCGAATTCGCTCTTCAGAAAAATGATGATAGAAAAATTGTAAACGAGTTATTGGAATTAATGGAGCTTGGAAATTTGCAAAATATCAAACCTGCAAATTTATCCGGGGGACAGAAGCAGCGGGTAGCACTATCGAGGGCCATTGCCCGAAAGCCAAAAATTCTTTTATTAGACGAACCCCTTTCTGCTTTGGATGATGAGATGAGACTTAAATTACAAAATTATATATTTAAAGCCCATCAATATTATAAACAGACAACGATATTTGTAAGTCATCATCTTCCTGAAATATTCAGACTTTCTGATAACGTCATTATTCTTGATGAGGGAAAAATTAAAAATCAGGGCAAACCCGGGGATGTTTTTTCAGAACCCAGAATCAGCAGTAAATTTGAAGTTGCGGGTGAAATAATTGACTTAAAGAAAAATGATATTGTATACATTGTTAGTATACTTTTCCTGAATAACATCATTAAAATCATAGCCACCGAAGACGAAATTAATAATTTGAAGATCGGTAATAAAGTCATGGTGATACCGAAAGTATTTAATTCATTGATACAAGTGATTGGCTGAAAAAATTATTCTTTTTTCGGAATTGTTAATCGATAAGCCATCAGTTGTCTGCGGAACGCTTGTTAGAAATCAGGATCATTAAAAAAACTATTCCAATAAAAGAGAATACGCTACCATAAACAAAAGTCGCAGTGTGACTCACTTTATCCCAAAGATATCCGGCAATTATGCTGGCAACAAGTCCCGATAACCCAACAACCGTAGAATACCACCCAATGCTGCTTGCACGCAGGTGTTGAGGAACAAAATCAGAGGCGAACGATTTACCTGTTGCCCTGTATATACCCTGGAATAGTCCATAGAAAATAAATAAAACACTTATAAGAAAAATATTTGAGACAAAAGCAAACCCGGTATAAGAAATAAAAAAAATGATGAAAGAGACAAGCAATAAAGGTTTTCTTCCGAATTTATCTGATAGTAATCCGGCAGGATAGGAGATGATAGCAGCTACCAGGTTATAAAAAGCATATACAAGAATAGTGTCAATCAGTGAAAGACCTTTTTCCCTGACCCGGAGAATAAGAAAAGCATTGGTAGAATTGCCAATTCCGAATAAACCAGTCACCAGGAGATATTTCCAATACGGTTTTGGGAAATTCCGCAAGTGCAAACTGATTTCAGAATTGATTTTGTTATTTGTTTTTTCTTTCACCAGAAAAATCATCAACACGGACAATAATCCAGGAATAATAGCGAGATAGAAAATATAATGTATATCGAGTTTTAATGAAAAGAATAATAATATGGTAAGAAGAGGTCCCAGAAAAGCGCCAAGATTGTCGCCAAAACCTTCCAGTCCGAACGCTTTTCCTCTATATTGTGGTTCTACTGATTCAGCGACCATTGCATCTCTGGGTGCAGCCCGGCTGCCGGCGCCTAACCGGTCTGCAACTCTTGCAATAAAGGACCCCGTCCACATGTGGGCAATTCCGATAAATGGTTTTGAGATGGCTGATATAATATAACCGACCAATGCAATGGATTTTCTTTTTTGCAATTTGTCCGACAACCATCCTGAAAATCCCTGAATGGTATACTGAGCGGCTTGAGCTATTCCTTCAATGATTCCGACTATGCTGCCACTTGCTTTAAGGTATTGTGTTAAATAAATAGGAATAATAGGATATAGCATCTCCGTGGAGATGTCAGAAAAAAGTGAGGCAAAGGCAAGAAATACTGAATTTTTTGTAAGCCCCGAAAAGTATTTGCGTAAAAATTTATCCATCCTTACTTTGGTGTAAAATGTGCTAATTCATAAAAACCCAGGGATTTTTCATCACTAATCCTGTACAAATACTACTCTTTCTTTGTTAAGCGTCATGCTGTCTATTGGCATTTCTTCCATCATAATATGTACATTATTTCCTTTCCATTTTCCAGAAAATTCAAATTTATTTTTTTGAGGGGATGAAAGTAGCAGTTTATCCCATTTGGATGAATCAGTGTCATCGTGTAGTGTATATATATGTTTATTACTGTCCAAATCATAATCAAAAGAACCGGCACTATCCTTCATATTGTAGATTACAGCGGTATGCCTGCCAACAAGAGCAAATCTCTTCCAACGCAGTGTATCAGATAAAACAGGTGGAATAGTATCCTTTGTTACGAACCATTCAATATTATAGAGCCGCTGATTTTTTTTATTGGTCAGTTGTCTTTGGTGAGCATTGTATCCATTGACAATAGATATAATAATAGTTCCCCCCACAAAGACGACCCCCAACCCTATAAAAATATATCTCTTCCAGGCTTTACCAAAGGGATACTCCATTTCCTGAAGGGATGTGTTCCGGTTGTAGAAAAAAAACTGTATCAGTTTATTAGTAAATGGTATCAGAAGGAATAAGACAGAGACTAACAAAAGCGACGAATACAGCGTGACCCCAATATTATAAAAGTGATTTATTGCTACAATATTGAACAGAACGGTGCACATAAATAACGCACCAAATATATATGTGCGGCGAAAAATCAGTAAGAGACTACCAATCATTTCGCAGGTCCCCAGTAAGATTTCATAGCCCGGAGAAATGCCCACAAAATTCCAGGCGATGCTGAAAAGATTCTGCTCGCCCATGGGTTTTAAGAGTTCCGACACATCAGGGTAAGACATCTGTATGGGAATCAGTTTATTTATTCCATACCCGATCATTATTGACGCAACCATATAGCGGATATAAATTCTAAACCTGTAATAGAGTTTGTTATAGTTTGGTTTATGCCTGTCAACAATGCTCCATGCAGAAGCCAGTAATAAGAACAGAATGACAATTGAAATATAAAATATTACTCCGTAATGATTGTCACTGGGTATGTTTGAGTGAAGTTTAGGGTCATATCCTGTATGATAGAAATGCTGGTCTAACCAATGCAACGGTTTTTCAAAAGGTTTATAAATAATGGATACTTCATCGAACAAATAAAAGGTTAAGAATAACGAAACGAGCTCGTAGTTAAGCAGAAAAAATCCCAGGAATAGAAATAGGAATCTGAATGTAAATTTTTCCCAGATTTTCCATTGTGGTTCAGTATTCAGGTCTTGCATAATACCATGGTTTGTGCCGGGGTAGGTATTACAGCGAAATCATCATAATTTTCAATAGAGCCAGAATAACATGAACTGATGAGTACTCCTAATTTACAGACATTTTTCCTCACCTGCACCAAGGGATGAATTTTATGATTGTCCGAATCCAATTAATTCGTTGATATTCAAAACAAAGAAGGTCAAGAATTGCAGGATCTGAATGTAAATAGTTCAAACCACGGCTGCACAGGTCTACAGAATTAAAGACATTTAATAACGACGAAAAATGAGATGGTTTTTAAAACGACCTTTGCAGAGACCCCGCCTTTTAACAAAATGAGATTTGACAAATTCATACCGACACTTCAATTAAAGCCTTATATCAAATATTTTGTGGTATCAGAAAATGATGTCAAAACGGAATACAAAGTATTTCCTTCTTCGGGCCTGGTAATGGGGTTTCAATACAGAGGACAACTTACAAATATTCAAGGTGAAACGGAGGACAAACTAACAACAGCAGGTATTACGGGGATATCTGATAGTTATAAAATATTCAGGAACTCGGCAGGCATCGGAACCATTTTGGTTTATTTTACTGAAATCGGTTTTGCGCAGTTTGCTTCACATCCGGCAAACGAGCTATTTAATCTGAGCGTTTCACTTGAACATATTTTCGATGAAAGCCTCGTAAGAGAAACCCGAGAAAAATTAGCTTCTGCTCACACAGACAAACAACGGATACATGTTATTGAAAGATTTTTGCTTTCCCAGCTCAAAGACATCCAAAAAGACAAATTGATTGTTGAAGCCGTAAAAATAATTTATGAGACAAAAGGAAAAATCAGGATCAAAGAACTCAACGAAAGACTTTTTATAAGCCAGAGTCCTTTTGAAAAAAGATTCAGAAAACTGGTAGGGACAACACCCAAAAAATTTGCATCCATTGTTCGCTTTAACACGGTACTTGATAATTTAAGCAACACAAAATCGCTTACGGATATTTGCTACGAAAACAATTTTTTTGATCAGGCGCACTTTATCAAAGACTTTAAGCAGTATACGGGCGACAGCCCCGAAAAATTTAAGCGCTTCCTGTAGAAAAACGATTTTTTACAATTTCACCATCTGACAGTTTCTGATTTTTGCATTGTAATCGTAATGCAGAATACAAAGGGAATGATACCGGTAATTCCTTTAATTATTCCAGACATTGCCTTTGCGAAATTCAATAAATCGTTTAACAATATAAAATCAAAGAAGATGTTTACAATAGAACAAATCAAAGCGGCTCACAGCAAAGTAAAATCCGGAGCAGACTTTCCCAAATACATCCGGGAAATTAAAGCCCTGGGAGTTACATCCTATGAAACCTGGGTAAAAGACAGCCACACTCAATACTTTGGAGCAGATGACTACAGGACTTCCTCATCATTTATGTATGAAGACAAGCATATTGCCAATTCCAGCGACAAAATAAAATTTGAACATTACCTGAAAATTCATCAACAGGGGAAGACAGATTATTTTACTTTTTGCAAGCATTGTGCTGAAACAGGAATTGAGAAATGGTTTGTTTCTCTTGAAAAAATGACTTGTACTTATTATGATAAAGCAGGAAATGAAATTCTGATGGAAGAAATACCCCGATAAATCGGCAAATTTTCAATAAATTCATGGTCCATATGAATCTGAATTTCTTACATTACCCGAGGCTTCTGATATCCGTTACTGCTCTGAGTTTATCTTTCGGCCTGTGCATGGCGCAAACCGGCAGTACTACAATTACGAAATGGCAATACGACAAAAATGGCGCAGTATCTATTACTTATGATGACGCATCCAGAAACCAGTTTACCCGCGCATTGCCAGTTATGCAGCGGTTGAAAATGACCGCAACTTTTTTTGTCATCACAGGTCCGATTACCGGCTCTACATCCCATGGTAAATTTGTGGGCCGGCCGGTAGAAGTGATCATTAAAGAATCAGCAACTATCCCAACCGATGAGAATAATTTTCTGGAGCGATGTTCGGCTGCGGGATATCTTGGCTATATGGGAACCATTTCATATCATACCCGTGCAGGCGGTTTGTATTCTTCGGGCAGAAAGCAACAGGCTTTTCATTTGATGGACAGCCTGTACGCCAAAGTTCGCAAAGGAGATTTTAAACCAGGATACGAACCATGTCCGGAATACAAGGAAGCCATGGGATCGGGTTGGGATGATTTCAGAAAAGATGCAGGCGAAGGATATGAAATTGCGAGTCATTCCATCACACACGCCACCATGCCCGGTTTGGATGAAGCCAATATCCGTTATGAATTGGAGAAAAGTAAAGAAGAAATCAAAAACCAGTTGGGCGACAAATACACTTTCTCTACGGAAGTCCCCTATGGCTACGAAGACGACCGCGTAATGCAGATTGCTTACAAAATTTATCCCGCTCTTCGCAACCGAATGCCTGAACCATTTTTGAAAGAGATCGATCGTGCGAGTAAGGAACTCCCTCATCCAACAGATAAGGATTATGTTCAATGGCAGCGTGGTCCACTTCACAAAACACCATTGTCACTGATGAAATCATGGGTGGATACCACTTACGCAAATAAAGATATGTGGCTGGTACTTGTGTTTCATGGTATCGACAGTCTCGGCTGGGAATGGACACCGATCCCGAAACTCGAAGAATATTTTAAATATATCAAAGACAGGGAAGACAAACTCTGGATCGCAACTTTCGGTGACGCCACAAAGTACATGCGCGAACGTGAACATGCAACGGTAAAGGCTAATGAAAAAGACGGAAAGATCAGTGTATCACTCACTCATTCGCTCGGCAAAACGATGTACGATCTTCCTCTTACGCTAAAAACCTATGTTCCTGAAAAATGGAGCAGGGTAACTGTGAGTCAGGGAACAACCGCGAAGACAGCTAATGTTCAGCATGATGAGAAAGGCAGCTTTGTGCTCTACCAGGTAGAACCCAATACAACAAACGCACTACTATCGGGCTCATAAACTAAGAATCATGAAAAAAATCGGCTTAACAGTAATATCGTTGGTCACGATCGCGCAGGCATTCGCGCAAAGCAGTGAACATTTCAAAATGATATTAAAAGACGGATGGCAGATGCAGTCGGCCACCAGGATTGCTGATAAAGGCGCGATCCTGTCACTTCCGGGATATAAAATGTCGGGATGGTACAAAGTCAGTGTCCCCACCACTGTCATCGCCGGTTTGTTGTCAAATAAAGTGTATGATTTCGATCCGTTTTATGATATGAACTTCGAGAAGCTGAATGACCCCAGGCTTGACTCAACATGGTGGTTTCGCAAGGAGTTCACGTTACCAAATTCGGAGAGAGGGAAAGAAGTGGTGCTTAAACTGCATGGTATTAACTACAAGGCAAATGTCTGGCTCAATGGCGTGCTCATTGCCGATTCAAACAAGATTGTAAATCCTTATCGTATCATAGAATTGAATATTTCTGAAAATATTATAACGACGGGCGTCAACACACTTGCCCTGGAAATCAAACGTCCCGTCAACCCGCAAAAACATGGTGGTGATCTGGCGATTGACTATGCAGACTGGATACATTATCCTCCAGATTATAATGCAGGGATCATAAACAATATAGAGATCAAAACCTATGATCGCGTCGGTATCCGGTATCCGCTGGTGACTACAAATTTCGATCTGCCATCTTTGGACGTAGCCCATCTCACTGTCGATGCGCTTGTGATTAATTACACAGCTGAACCACAGGATGTAACGGTAAGAGGTAAGATCAATTCCGAAATCCATTTCAAAAAGAAAGTTCATTTGAATGCCCATGAAACTGCCGAAGTAACTTTTACCCCTGCTGATTTTCCGCAACTCAATATCAGAAATCCTCACATCTGGTGGCCATGGCAATACGGAAAACCAAATCTGAACCATATTGAGCTTTCAGTGGCGCATGATAATCTGGTGAGTAATACCATTGCAGAAAACTTCGGCATTCGCCAGATCACATCACAATTCATAGATAACAAATCGCGTGTGTTTATCGTGAATGGCAAACGGATTGTGTTAAGGGGTGCAGCCTGGTCGCCGGATATTTTTCAACGTCGCTCACCTGAACGCCAGGAGCAGGAGATCCGCCTCTACCGTCATATGAATATGAACATCGTTCGCTCAGAAGGGAAAATGGAGGATGATCATTTTTATGCGCTCTGCGATAAGTACGGTATGCTGGTAATGACTGGCTGGATGTGTTGCGGTGCGTGGCAATATCCCGAAAACTGGGACGCGGCCAAACGTGCGTCGGCGATGGCATCCGACAGCAGTGTGATGCTCTGGCTGCGAAACAAATCAAGCCTGATGGTATGGCTCAATGGCAGCGATATGCCACCGCGCGATTCAACCGTTGAAGAGGATTACCTGAAAATTGAAGCATCGCTGAAATGGCCCAACCCGACTATTTCAACTGCTGACGCAAGCAAATCGAAAGTTTCCGGTTTTAGCGGTGTAAAAATGGCTGGCCCCTATGAATGGGTGCCACCTATTTATTGGGAAACCGATACGGCACTGAGACATGGCGGCGCGTGGAGCTTCGCAACGGAGATATCACCAGGGCCGTCGATCCCGCCTTACGAAAGCCTGATAAAATTCATACCAAAAGATTCACTGTGGTTCACTACAGCATCCTGGAAATATCATTGTGGTACCATGACCTTCGGCAACACGCAGGTTTTTAATGATGCACTGGAGGGGCGTTACGGGAAAGCAACGGATATCAGAGATTACATCGCTAAAGCACAGGCACAAAATTACGAGTCACACCGCGCCATGATGGAATCCTATGGTCTGCATAAATATCACACAGCCACAGGCGTGGTGCAGTGGATGGGCAGCAACCCCTGGCCAGGCCTTATCTGGCATACTTACGATTATTACCTGTATCCTGCCGGTACTTACTTCGGCATGAAAAAATCGATGGAACCTCTTCACATAATGTATTCTTATGCTAACAACGAAGTGGACATTACAAACTCGTTGCTGCAAAAATTTTCCGGGCTAAAAGCCAAAGCTGATATTTATAATCTGGATGGCGCATTGAAATATTCCAAAAACATTACTACAAGTGTCGAACCCGACAGCATACAAAAATGTTTTGTATTACCGCAGATCAATGATCTTTCAGATACTTATTTCCTGCGACTGCAACTCAACGATGCAAAAGGCGATGTGAAAAGTATCAACTGGTATTGGCTGTCTGTAAAACCTGATGTCCTCGATTGGGTGAAATCAAAATGGTATATGACGCCACAGACCGGATATACCGATTTTTCTGCATTGCAAAATATCGGCAAAACTTCACTGAAGATGTTGTACACGACCGGGAAAAAATATGACAGCACTTTGCATACTGTAATCATTACCAACACGGGCAAAACAGTAGCTTTCCAGGTGCACCTGCGCGCATTAAAAGGTAAGTCAGGCGATGATATTTTGCCGGTGCTCTTTAGCGACAACTATATCGAACTGGCACCTGGTGAAACCCGAACCATTTTGTGCAGTTATGCTGATAAGGATGCAAAGGGTGCTACACCATTCTTCGTTACTTCGGCGTGGAATCTGGACCTTGCGAAATGCAAGGCAACCGGCAACACCCGGTTTGAGGATCAGAAGTGAAAAATAAGAATGAAAAATATATTCGTTATTTTTTCTTTGATATCATTCATCTTGATTGAAAACTCATGTACTAAAACAGAAGATCAAACAATTTCAATAGTAGGGAAATGGCAGATTGTTAATGATACTTCATCTTATGAATCGCCTGTGACTGGTTTGCCTGTGGGTTCAAATTATATTGGCAAACCCAACGACTATTTCGATTTTATAAGTGACGGAAATCTATATTATAAGGAAGATGCGATTTATCTCAGAGAAAAATACAATATGGTAGCAAGCAACCAGGTTCAGTTTTTTTTACTTTACGAAAATGGATATAGTTATTATGGTACCACTGTATATTCCGGGTTTTATATGATCACAAATCTGACAGAACATACTGCTACGCTTTCTCAATCTAGCTTGAGTCCGGATGGGTATATATGGCAAATGATAAATTTAAAAAAGTAAATTTACAACAAATTAGACAGGGGTCTCGCATATTCACTGAGCTATCGGTCTTGTGCCCCTGGCATTCCATTGGGAAAAAAGAACCCTCCGTTGGGAAAAACTCAAATAGCCGCGAAAGATTTCTATCTAGATTGTTGTTGTGGTATGAAAGCGATTTCATCAAATTCCTGAAATTTTAATTCTCATAAGTTTTCAAAAAAAATTGATTGATCATGGTCAGACAATTATTTATTTTATTGATGATATCAATATCATCTATAATAGCTACGGCAGAAAAATTATTTGTCAATGCAAAAACCGGTAATGATAAAAACACCGGTTCGCAATCACAACCTTTAAAAACACTTGGGGAAGCCGCAAAACGAATTAATTCCAGCACCACCAAAGAGGCAACTACCATTATTCTTTCAGAAGGGGTTTACGCTTTAAGTGAAACAGCACTTTTTAAAAACAATAAATTTTCTGAAGAAAACCGGCTGACAATACGGGCAGAGGTATTGCCCAATGATGCAAATTGGAATCCACAACGCATGCCGATTATTACAACGACAATTGCTGGCACGCCAACGCCGGGTGACGGTGAAGAATCCAGGGGATTGGAAATAGAAGCAAGCCATGTAACTATTCAGGGGTTGCGTTTTACCGGAAGTCCGGATTATTATTACATCGATGGCAGACAAAACAAGCGGTACTATCCCATTTGGCGCGATGGCAAGAATTTGGAAGACCTGGTAGTAACTCAATGTCTGTTTGCCGGCAATGTGGATGTACTGCCAATTCGCGTGGCAGTCATCGCCAACGGTAACGGATTAGTGCTGGACCATTGTGTGTTTTACAATTGTCAAAATCCTGTTGTATTCTGGAACGCACAGAATGGAACAAGCTATCGCAATGCCATGCGATATTGTCTGGTGTATGAAGCTAATTACAGCGGCGTATGGACAACAGACCAAACTGGCGATGATTTTGAATTTCATCATAATGTTATTGCAAACAGCCGGACGGCCTGGATAAAAGATAGCAGTGCACACCACTATCAAATACATGATTGCATCTTTTCAAATAATTTGAAAACAACAGGTAACGGTGGGGATGAAGCAATAAGTAATGATTTTTTAAAAATGGAGAATGTGCAATTGTCCGGCATGGTAGAAATTGAAAAAGACCAGGGCAAGAACAACTATTTACAATTGAAAGAGGGTTCTTTTGGTACGAAATTACAGGCAGGCTTGTTTAAATAATAGTAAAAAAACCTTATTCTGTTTTCAGGCTCCTGACAGGATTAGCCATCGCCGCCCGCACTGCCTGAAAACTCACCGTGACCAGTGCGATCAGAATCGCAATGAGACCTGCCACATGGAAGATCCACCAACTAAAGCTTACCCGATAGACAAAATCCTGCAACCATTTGGCGGAACAGGGGTATTATTTCTATTTTTGTTAAAAATTGATTTCTTTGCAGGGGAATAGTGGACAAAAGAATATCCTTTTCAAAACTTATATATGACCCTCATTGCAATATTTTTTCCATTCCTGTCATTCTTTCTTCGGGGAAAAATATTTACCGGAATTATTTGTTTGATTTTGCAGATTACGCTCATCGGATGGATTCCTGCAGCGATATGGGCAGTTATCTCGTTACAGAATTCCAGAGCAGACAGACGTACCGATAAAATTATAAAGGCAATGAAGAATAAATAATCCAAAATATGGAAGTCCCCCACCACCCCGATCTGCATCATAAAATGAAAAAATGGAAAGAGTATCTTCTGGAATTCCTGATGATATTTTTAGCTGTGACCCTTGGCTTTTTTGCCGAAACAATCAGGGAAAAAATTTCAGAAAAACGCCGGGAAAGGGATTATATAGTCGGATTGATAAACAATATACAAAATGATACGTCAGAACTGAAAGGTCTGATAGAAAGAAATGATCTGGAGTTAAGGGGGATTGACTCTTTATTGAAAATATCGAAAAATAATTTTGTAAATATTCCGGTTCAGGACTCTATATTTTATTACGGACTTCAGTACACGTTCGAGTTACACCTCTTTCAGTTCAATGATCTAACCCTTGTGCAGCTAAGAAACGCGGGAGGGTACACCCTGATAAAAACAAACAGGGTTGCCGATAGCATTGCCCTTTATGAATCTAAAAATAGTGACATCAAAGTGCAGGAAAGATTTGTTATTGATTATTATACTCAAACAATGACTTCTTTCAGGCAAATTTTAGATTGTACTCTTACCGGCAAATTTTTTCAGGAATATGAAGCAAAAATCAGGATACCCTCAGATATACCTGTATTAATATCTAAGGACGTGGATAAAATGTACCTGCTTTATAATAATTATTGGATATACAAAGGCGCAATTAGTGGATACAATATCAGGTTAAAAGGGCATCTTGATTATTTAGCGGGATTTATCAGGTTTCTGAAAAGAAACTATGATATCGAATAGGATCTTTAATCCTCTATTTCAGTTTAGTATTTGTCCTATAAGCATATATGACTTCTTTTATTGCATTAATAACTGTAGCAGGATCTTCAAGATGAATATTATGACCGCTATTTCTGTCTACGATATGCCTGCTGTTCGTTGATAAATGAGTTAATTCTTCCTGCAATTCCAGGCGCTGATTTTCGAGTTCGGCAGAATCCGGCATACCAGAATAGCCTCCCTTTCCTTTTGAAATTACGATCAAAGGAATATTGCCCAGCATGTAAGCTGGTTTCCCTTTATTAAAATACATATCGGCAACATCTTCAGGTGACCAGTCCATTTCACCACTGGCAGCTTTGAAATAATTATACCGGGTTTGTGCCCACAGTTGCATTTTCTGATCTTCCGGAGAAAGCCTGTCAAGCGGAGGCTCTATAGATGTATTTGACGCCAGAGGATTATTTTCTTTTGATACAGAGGTGTCAATACTCTTCTTTGAGATATTTTGTATCTCCGGCGCGGTTCTTCCTTTCGCCATTTCACGAATACGTATTTCCTGATTATTGATTATTATTTTCTCATTTTCATTCAGAGCATCTACTAAAACAAGACCGACCACTTCCTTACTGTAATATCTTGCAAAAGTTCTTACGAGAAAACCACCGTATGACTGACCAACCAGAATATATGGCCCCTTTACTCCCGCATTCTGTAACGCGGTATGAAGTTCAAAGGCAATTTGTTTGCCCGTCCTGGGAAACGGTCCTTCTTCGCTCCATGCATAACCCGCCCTGTCATAGGAAACAGTCGTGGTAGTCTTAGAAACAGCAGGTTGGACAAGATCCCAGATAAATGAAAAATCACCACTGCCATTTTCAAATATGACAGCAGGCTTTCCATTTCCTTTTATATTCAGGTGCATTAAATGTCCACCGGCATCAAATAATTTACCCGGAGGAGGATAAGGTTTAAGATCCTGACCAATGATTGAGGAAGGAAGAAATAAGGTAACTAACAGGTATCGAAAAGCGGGTATAAAAATTCCGTGCATAAATTCTATTTGGTTCGCTGAACTAAAATGGGAACGCATCCCTTTCAGCTCAGGAAGGTTTAGATAATAGATAATATATCTTGGACGTTTTGAGACAATTTAACGTTACACATATAACGGTGCTAATATGCTCAAGTATTAATTAGGCGAGTTGAACCGTGTAAATAAGTACTTTGAAGTTATAGTTATTCATCAATCCCGCGGGGCATATTTGAAAATCGCGCAACCCGTTTGACGTGATTTGCGTTTTATTATGTACGATTTATATTTATGAGAACATCTCCGGCATTTGCATTTTTATTGTTGCTAATAATAGCAACATCCTGCACCAAATCCGCAGAACATTCACCACTGAATACATCCAGAAAAATCCAGTATGAATTATTTACAAACAATGATTTTTCTGGCAATAATACCTATATAACATTTTCATTGTTAATGAGAACAAAAACTAAAATTCTGTTGGACTCAGAACTGGCCCCCATGAAAATAAGAGAGATTCCAAATGCGGCGAATAAAATAATAATTACAAAGACAGTACCTGACGATGAAAGCTCAGACTTATCAGTTGGTTTTTTATATTCTATAGATGGGGTGGGAAATTCATGGCATTTGGATACTTGTAAAACAGGGGAAACATTTAAGATTGTGGATTTTGCTTTCCAATAGTCAAAAACAATTTCGTTCGAGCCGCGGCTACATAGGATATGATCGGTTTATTCATTAAGAAGGAATAACGCAGGAAAAACGCAGGAATAACGCAGGAATAATTAAAAATGACTATTTTAGAACCCTAAACTATATCGTTTGGCAAAAGCTAACAACGTACTCACGAAGGGAATGAAGGGTGCCATTGGGAAGGAGCTCGTTTACAGAACTACCAAAAATGGAACATTTGCCTGTAAGTATCCCGATATGTCTGCTGTGATTCCGTCCAAAAATCAGACCAAAGGCAGGGACCGCTTCGCAGAAGCAGTAAAATTTGCCAAGTCTGTAATGAAAGACCCTGAAAAGAGTGCCAGGTACAGTAAGGGGGACAGCTGTTCTGTATATCACGCTGCCATAAAGGATTACATGAGTTTATACGATTCCGAAAAAGGAATTATGCCCGAAATTCCGGAAGCTGTACAGACAGACCTTCTGGCACTCCCTTTAAGTGATTCCCAGCTGCGGGCCGTGAAATATATTATTCAGAATAAAAAGCTCACCAATAACATTTACCAGAAAATGAATGATGTATCCAAGGCAACGGCCACCCGCCATCTCCAGGAATTGGTCGGTCTGCACATTATTCAGTTCAACAAAGGAAAGGGAGCCGGGGCATTTTATATGTTGGGCTCAAGGTGGAACGATAATGGGCTCATTTGATAAATTATGGCCTGAAAATAGGATCAATCTGCCAATAATAGGCTCAGGATGTTTATTTTGGCTTAAAAATATCGAATATACCAGCCAGCGGTGATTGATCGCTTTATCTTAATTTGACTCTTAGCACCCAATCATCAGCAGTAATAAACAAAACATCTTTATTCTCGTTAAAGGCGCAATTCGACGTTTGTTTATTATAAATTTTGATCAGTCCCAATAATTTACCGGCAGGAGATATGATGTTAATGCCGTCCGGTCCGGAGCTGAAGATATTTCCATACTTGTCTATTTTGAAACCATCAGCGCCTGATTTTATTTTAGCTTTTTCCTTCAGCGCATAGCCGTCCAGAAGTATTCTGCCGCTTTGAATATTTCCATTGCTGTCCAGCTGGTATGCATACCATTTGGTGTGCTCATCACTGCTGCCGACATACAATATTTTTTCATCGGGTGATAAGGCAATTCCGTTCGGCCTGGAAATACTGTCGATCAGCAAACTGAGTTTACCGGAACTGCTTATCTTATAAACACCTTCGAATTTTAACTCCCTTGTAGGATCATTTTCATGCTTAGGTAATCCATAAATGGGATCAGTAAAATAAATATTGTTATTCCTGTCGGCTACAAGATCATTGGGGCTGTTAAATTTCTTTCCCTTATATTCTTTTGCAAGAACTGTAAATTTTGGTGCGGGAGAATCCAGGGGTGCATTCATCCGGACTACCTGGCGATTTCCGGACTGGCAGAGTAATAATTTCCCGTCTTTATCCAGTGCCAGTCCGTTGGATCCGTTTTCTCCATCGCGAAAAGCTGTATCAGTATATCCTGAAGGTGTCAGGTAAGCAACTGGTGTATCCTTCCCATCCCAACGATATATTTTGTTTTCACGTACAGCTGAAAAGAGCAGCATTTGTTTTGAAGGCACCCATACAGGTCCTTCGCACCATTTATAATTTCTACCGATGATTTCCACTTTGGCATTAGTATCGATAATATTTGAATCACCGGCATCATACAGTTCTACCTTACCAATGGTATCGGTCGAAACAACAATCGGTTGCTGAATTGGTGAATTGCATCCGCAACAGGTCAAAATATACACCAGGGGAAGGAGAACCAATTTATTTTTCATCAGATTATATTTTCGTTGGATTTGCAAAATGAAAATGCCGGACATGGCGAAATAAAATGATAATTCGTCATAAAGTAACAAAACTTTGGAAATCCTATTGGTTTCTAATTATCTGATTGTTTACAAACAAACCGGTAACCGATGCCCGAAACTGTCGTTATATATGCAGATCCCGTGTTATTCTGTTCCAGGTGTTTGCGGAGTTGCGCAACATATACGCGGAGATATTGCAACTGGTTAACATATTCTTCTCCCCAAATATCCCTTAGGATGAATTGATGGGTCAGAACTCTCCCTTCATTCTTTGCAAAAAGCACCAGCAGGGAATATTGGGTTTGTGTCAGTTGAAGTAATTCGCCGCTCATTTTCACGGAATGATTGGCAAGATCGAGTTCCATGCTGCCAAACTTTAATACCGCACTTTTTTCTTCACTGCCATACCCTCTTAGCGCTGTTCGGATCCGGGCAAGCAACTCTCCTGTGCGAAACGGTTTTACCAGATAATCATTTGCTCCATTGTCCAATGCGCTTACAATGTCTTCTTCCCTGCTTTGTACGGAAAGAATGATGACGGGTACGGTAGACCATTCCCTGATTTTCTTCAGGGTTTCATGGCCATTTTCGTCCGGCAGGCCAAGGTCCAGCAGGATTAAACCGGGATATTTATTAGCTGCTGCAGACAATCCTTCTGAAGAACTGCCGGTCAGTACTGCAGAGAAACCATGAGATTGTAAAGTGATCTGCAATAATTTGCGGATCTGTAGTTCATCATCAATAACCAGTATCTCACGATTAGGATTTGTCATTGGGTAGGTTATATAAACGTTCAGTAGTTATATTCATGGTGAACCTGGCTCCTCCGTGATCTCTGTTACTCAGTTCAATAACACCGTCATGTGCTTCAATGAATCCTTTGACGATGGAAAGGCCAAGTCCGGTTCCTCCGACAGATACATTCTTCAACCTGTAAAACTTATCGAACACATTTGGTATTTCATTTTCAGGGATGCCGGGGCCGTTATCTTCTATAGTTATTTTCAGGGATGATTCATTATAAGAAGCAGAAATCTTTACCTGGGAATTTACCGGAGTATATTGAAAGGCATTATAAATTAAATTATAAAACACCTGTTCCATGAGTCCGTAGTCCAATTTAAACAGCGGGAAATTTTCTGGTATTTCGATATTTACTTTAAAATCTTTTACTGATTCTTCCAGGCGTTGCAGGACTCCTGCCACCAGCTCATTAATATTACACCAGTCTTTTTTTATTTTAAGAAATCCTGATTCCAGCCTGGACATATTCAGGAGATTCTCAACCTGTCTGTTCAGTCTGAAAGAGGCAATGGATATTTCATTTAAAAGACCGGATCTGATTTCTTCTGAAACCAGCGAAGGGGAAGTCATCAGATTATCTGTAGCTGCAATAATCGATGCCAGTGGTGTCCGGAATTCATGGGATAATGAATTGAGCAGCGTATTGTATAGTCTGATATTTTCAATGCGTTCTTCTTTTTGTCTGGCGATCTTTTCTATTTGCCGGATTTTATAAGTCAGCACGGCACTCACAAAGGCAATCACAAAATACATGGACAACATGATCTTCGCCTCTGTATTTCCGAACACGAAAATTAAATCCTGGCAAGAGAAAAAAATAATCCCAGATAAGCGCACTGAGTGTCGCCGCCAGCAATACGGGAAGGATATCAAAAAACATGGCAATGATGGAAACGGCAAGTAATAGAATAAATGCAACCGCTTCAGGTCCTATATACCTGGTTAATAAGAAACAGATTGCTGAAGTTCCACAAATGGTTCCTGAACTAATCAGGTATTCCATTCTGCGGCTGACCAGACCACGGAACATAGTTGATATTTTATGAAAAAAGGAAGCAATTCAGCTTCCTTTTTAATTTAGCATCAACATACTAAACTAAAAAACAAACAGAATTTGGATATCCGGCAATCGTAAGTATAACTTAAAGATTCAATCAGGGATTTGCAATTTCCACTTCCTGCAAACCATCGGGTGTTCCAAGCAGCAGCGTTCCCTGTACATAATTTTCATTATGCTGACTTGCATCAAGGCCCTCCGCTTCTTCTTTATCACTTACACGTAAAGGCACAATGAAGTTGATGAACTTGAAAATAAGGAATGACGCAGAGAAGCTGTAAGTAACAGCTATACCCATTGCTTTTAACTGGGTGAGAAAAAAACCCGGGTTCCCATATGCCCATCCGTTATTTCCCGCTGCATTCACGGCCTTGGTGGCAAAAATGCCCGTCATCAGCATACCTACCATACCACCGACGCCGTGACATGGAAAAACATCCAGTGTATCATCCACACTGGTTTTAGATTTCAGATTGACAACCAGATTGGAGATCATGGCAGCTATCACACCTATAAATATACTTTGAGGAATAGCGACAAAGCCCGCAGCCGGAGTAATGGCAACCAGTCCGACCACAGCGCCCACACAAAATCCAACTACGGATGGTTTTTTTCCGCGCATCACTTCAAAGAACATCCAGGATAATCCTGCAGCGGCTGCAGCGGTATTGGTTGTTGAAAAAGCAGATACGGCCAGGGAGTTAGCGGCCAGGGCTGAGCCGGCATTAAAGCCAAACCATCCGAACCAGAGCAGTCCTGTGCCGATCAATATATAGGGAATGTTAGCTGGTTTGCCTTCAATTTTTGCAATATGACTTTTTCTTCTTTTCAATACCAGTGCACCAGCCAGTGCAGCACAGCCCGCTGAAATGTGCACCACGGTTCCTCCGGCAAAATCCAGTGCTCCCATTTTTGCCAGAAAACCATCCGGATGCCAGCTCCAATGTGCAAGGGGAGCATACACTAAAAGACTAAATAGCACTGTGAATAATACATAAGATATAAACCGCATGCGTTCTGCAATCGCACCCACCACCAGACCGGGTGTGATTATCGCAAACATCAGCTGAAACATTGCGAACAGGGATTTTGGAATCGTAGGTGCGCCACTCCAGGGTGTGCCTGAAGCTACTCCTTTATAAAACAAATGAGTGAAGGGGTTGCCTATAATACCATGTTCGCTTGCACCAAAACAAAGACTATACCCAACAACGATCCATAAAACACCAACTACGCCAGCTGCTACAATACTTTTCATCATGGTAGAAAGAACGTTCTTCCTGTTTACCATGCCTCCGTAGAAAAAAGCCAGTCCGGGGGTCATTATAAATACAAGGGCCGTTGCAACCAGCACCCAGGCAATGTCAGCAATGTTATACTTTCCATCATCAAAATTGGGCAGCGTCGGGGTAAAAAGAGCAATGACCGAGACCAGCAACAGAGTCATAAAAGGAAGTGTGTTCTTGAGAGCTTTGACTGTCATATTTGAAGTTTATTCGCCTAAAAATATATTAATTACCAATATTTTCAGCATAAATATAAAAATAGTATAAAAATATATACAATTAATTCACATGTGATTTATTTTAATATGATATAAGTTTAAGTAAAATATTGGCAGCTGCCTGTTTACGCTATGGCAAAAAATAAATATGATTTATATAATTTTTATAAATAAGCAGTATGTACTTTGAGTTATTCACGTACCTATACCTGAGAATTGATTTTTAGTTATGAAAAATTTATTCAGGAAAGGACAGCTTATATTTTTCATTGTTCTTTTGTTAGTATCCTGTGCAAGGAGAAATAAAAAAGCATCCGAAAGCGATATAAATGCATTGAACCTCAAAAGAGGTGAGATTGTTCTTTGCGGACCTCCAGACAAAAAATTTGGTTCTGTAAAGTTTGATATTTCCTGTTCAGAGAAAGTTTCAGATGACTTCAATCTGGGAGTAGCCCTTTTACATTCATTTGAATATGATGAAGCGGAGAAAGTTTTCGCAAAAATAATTGACAAAGAACCTGGCTGTGCCATGGCATACTGGGGCGTGGCTATGTGCAATTTTCACCCCCTCTGGACACCATCTACCGGGCCGGAACTTGAAAAGGGAGCAAAAGCGATTGAAATAGCCAGATCACTTGGCCGCCCTTCAGAAAGAGAATCCGGTTATATAGAAGCGATTGGAATGTATTTCAAAGATGCGGATAAAACGGATCATCTCACCCGTTGCATCCGTTTTGAAAAAGCAATGGAAGGTATTTATATAAAATATCCGCAGGATAAGGAAGCGGCAATTTTTTACGCCTTATCTCTTGACGCAGCCGCTGATCCCACTGATAAATCATATACCAATCAAAAAAAAGCCGGAGCCATTTTGAATGCTCTTTATCCTGATGAACCAGATCATCCCGGGATAGTTCATTATATTATTCACACTTACGATTACCCGGGCCTTGCTGAACTGGCTCTACCGGCAGCGAGGAAATACGCATCCATTGCACCTTCCTCCGCGCATGCTCAGCACATGCCATCTCATATTTTTACCAGGTTAGGTCTATGGGATGAGAGTATAAAGTCAAACCTGATGTCTACTTCTTCTGCAAGGTGTTATGCGGAGGGTGCGGGCATAAAGGGACATTGGGATGAAGAACTTCACGGAATGGATTACCTGGTTTATGCTTATTTACAAAAAGGCGATATAATTCACGCAAAGCAACAATACGATTATCTCAAAACCATCCAGGATGTTTATCCTGTAAATTTTAAAGATGCATATGCGTTTGCCGCGATCCCTTCGCGCTACCTGATTGAAAACAAAATGTGGAATGACGCTGCACATCTTGAAATCTACCCGGTTGATTTTCCATGGGGAAAATTCCCATGGCAAAAAGCGATCTTTCATTATACCAGGCTGATTGGATTTGTGCATATCGGGAATATTGATTCAGCGAGGCTGGAAATGGAAAAATTGAATATTTTACATGACAGCCTGTTAGCAGAAAAGGATATTTATAAAGCGAACCAGGTTGAAATTCAGATCAAAGGATCGAGTGCGTTGATTCTTTTTAAAGAAGGAAAAAAGAAAGCAGCACTGGATCTAATGAAATCGGCGGCTGATATGGAAGATGCTACTGAAAAACATCCAGTGACACCCGGACAGGTTGTTCCCGCCAGGGAATTATTAGGAGATATGTTATTCGAAATGGAATATTATTCAAAAGCATTGGAAGCTTACCAGGAAGATCTTAAAATAAATCCGAACCGCTTCAATGGTCTTTATGGAGCGGGACTGGCAGCGGAAAAATCGGGTGACAAAGGGAAAGCAGAATTTTACTACCGGCAACTAATTGATCAAAGTGTATTTAATTCAACAAGGCCCGAGCTGGTTCGGGCAAAACATTTTTTAAGTAAATAGAAAGTTCTCCATTCTGCATTTACTCATTATATCTCGGGCGATTTGCCGGCTATGAAATTCATGATCCTGTCTTTATAGTTGAGTCCTATAGGAAGCAGGATCTTTCCCATGTCTACGGAATTTCCGAATACTGCCTTGATTTGATCAGCCGCAACAATATATGATTTATGTATCCGGATGAATTGTCCGGGTGGGAGGATATTTTCCATTTCTACCATGGTCTGGTGAGTAACGATCGTATGTTCGTTTGTGTGAATTTTAAGGTAGTCTTTCATCCCCTCTATATAAATAATTTCCGAAAAGCTGACTCTTAAAAACTTACTGTTTGATTTAATAAAAATATGTTCACGACGCAATGATTTAATATCGTTGGCGTCAGTCTTAAAGATCTTGCCATCCATGATCTTATCGATTGTCCTGGAAAATCTTTCATAAGAAATAGGCTTGAGCAGATAGTCGATCACATTGAATTCATAACTTTCGAGGGCGTATTCAGGATAAGACGTTGTAAATACTACCAGTGGCGGATTGGATAATGATCGCAGGAAATTCAGGCCGGTCATACCGGGCAGTTGTATATCAAGGAAAATGAGATCTATTTCTTCATTCTCAATGATATTTTTAGCTTCAGGCGCTGTTCGAAAAGTACCAACAAGATTGAACCGGCCTGCTTTCTGCAAATGGGTTATTATCACATCCTGTGCCAGTCGTTCATCTTCTATAATGATACATTTTATCAAGTACGCCTGTTATTAAAATTAATGATACCGTAAATGTATTATTGTTCAGGATGATATCCAGTGTATGTGTATCGGGATAAAGTCGCTGAAGTCTCTCCTGGGCATTTTTTAACCTCATCTTACTTTCCTTCCTTTCTTTCTTTTCGGTTTGAATGATATCAAGGGCGTATGCGTCCGGATAAAGTAATTCAAGAACACTTTTGCTGTTTACCAGACCTCTGCCCTGCATTTTCTTTGCCTGTGTCTCAAGTTCAATACTGGTATTATTGATTACATTCAGCGCAATTTGTTCAGGACTTACTTTCAGGGTTATATAAATAAATGGTTTTGCAAAGGAATGATCTATGGCATGTTTGAAACCGTTTTCAATAAAGGAGATAAACAAGAATGGTTCGATCATTACGCCCTCGGTACTTCCTTCCACGTTAAATTGAATATCAGCATCGTATCTTATTCTTTCTATTTCAATATAATTTCTGATGAATTCAATTTCCTTTTCAAGTGGAATTTTATCTTCATTGCACTCATAAATCAGGAAGCGCATTATGTCGGAGAGTCTGACTACTACCTCAGGCGTTTTATCAGCCTTGCTCAGACTTAGAGAATAAATGCTGTTCAGTGTATTAAACAGAAAATGAGGATTCAGTTGTGTCCGGAAATAACGAATTTTATAATAGGTGTTTTCTTTTTGAAGAGACTCCATCGTTTCTTCTTCCTCCAGTTTTTTCCTGAACCAGGAAAGCGCAATCGTCAAAAGGATATTTATAATAATCCAGGAGGTTTCCCTGACTATACTGGTGTTTGAGAACGAGAAATAGTACTGCCCGGGGCCCATTACAACAGACTGGGCAATTTTATGGAGAGGAAATAGCACGCCCAGCATCAGGAAATAGAACAGGACTGTCAGAAGACCGAAAATCAGGTATTTCTTTTTGAAGAGGAATTTTATTACAATCAACCTCGAGTAAAGCATGTAAAGGGGTAGTAACAGCAATGCAATTACAGGCAATACAAGCCACGCTATTTTCTGATAAGGAAAAATTCCCAGGATGTTAACCAGGGGGTTTATTAATACGAATACAAGCCAACAGTACACCTCCTCTTTATAGGTACCTTTTACAATTCTGTCATTATCGTATTCCATAAGGTAGGGGCTTTATGGATGGGTTATTGATGCTGTAAAACTACCTTACTCATGCCTATCTGTGAATTATTTTCGACAAACCGGCTGGCCGCTTCGACGTAATTTTTTATTTTATTTTCTGGTTATTTGTTTTTCTCCTTAGATAAGCCGTATGAGCTTCCCGAATTAAATTTCTGAGAGGTGTGGATTGGATTTCTGATTTGGATTTCAATTCGACATACTTATGTACTTTTCCCGAGCCTTGCAGCAAACGGGCCGGGTCTGGTAATTCTGCGCCTTTGTACAGTCCGAGTTTGACACCCTTTTTGGAAAGAATGATAGTGCAGATCATTCCCGAATATCCTGTTCCAAATCCGTAACCTATTATTCTTGCTTTAATGTCTAATTGCTCTTCAATTCCGGGAATTTCTTTTTTGATAAATTGCCTTAGCTGCGCAGCCAGCTCAGGTACGGGAGCATCGTAACTTTTAAGGAATTGTTCAACCAGTATTTTCTCAAAGCACACGCTGTTTTCGACATTCTCATATTGACCATAATTTGGTATTATCCTATATCCGTTTTTCTTATAAAGTTCGATAGCTTCGGGTTGTTTTTTTCCTGTCTCCAGCAGGCATCCGGGATATTTCAATTCAAGGGCCCAGGATTCCAGTTCATTCAGAATTTTAGTTGCAATTCCATGTCCGCGCCTTTTTGGTGGTACATACATTCGTTTGACTTCCATTGAATCTTTTGAGAGCTCTTTAATGGCTCCGCATCCAACAGCCGATTCATTTTCAAATGCCACGACTGCATATTTGATTTTATCAATCTTGTTGAACTGGGAATAAAAGGAATGGTCTGCTCCATCACGTATTTTCAGATCCGCATCGAGTTCTCTTACGAGCTCCTGGAAATATTTATTTTCAGAATTTGTCCTGATACAATGAATCATAGTCTCAAATTAAAAAATCACCATCCACAATCAATAATTTTACTTTTTTCTTTGTTCTGGAACGGTGGGAACTCAGCCCATCTGAAACCACATAAGTCATGCCTTTTTTCAATATAAATTTATCTCCGTTTTCATGTTCATTAATGAGTTCGCCTGCGAGGCAGTGAACGATATGCCCTTTTCTACACCAGTGATCCGCAAGATATCCGTCTGAATATTCCACAATTCTTAAACGCAATCCGGGATAATCGATGGTTTTCGAAGAGACGGTTCCTTTTTCTCCTTTATGTTTTATTTTTGGGACGCTCTTCCAGTCAATGTTGGAATAAGGGATTTGGCTCATTTTAAAATTGTTTTTAGATAACTGTCTGCAAATAGAAGTCTGACAATCGGTTCAAAATTCGTTTTCCCTTAATCAAATTAAAAGGAATAACTCAATCCCAGCCCGTTTGGTCCTGCCCCGAGTTCAAGCCCCCTGATTTTTTTATTGAGCCGTACTGAATTTTTGTGATGAAGACTTAATACAATGCCATCCATAATGAGAAGAAATCCGCCCTGAACTATAATGCTTGTTCCATAACCTGTAAACTGATCCCGTGATTTCTGATTTGTATTATTAGTCCCCTTCTCCCTGAGATAAAAACCGGTGGCGATATAAGCCAGATCAAGACCGAAATTGAAAGCGTATAATTTCTCCATGGAAAGTTGTGCTGATTCATTTTCTGCGAGACCATATTTTCGGGCCATCGCTTTGCGGGCATTCATATATCCCATGATGGCAAGTCCCCCGTTAATCAGGTTCCAATAGGCGTTCATCTGCCAGAAATATTTTGATTCGCCCTGAGTTTGACCTGCAATTATAAAACCGGAAGCAATATTGACCGCAGCCCAGCTGCCAAGGATGATCATTGCTTTTTCAGTGATATTGTTGCGACTATTTGCGATACTGTCGTTAAAATTCTGCTGGGCCCTGGCATTCCCGGCAAGAAAAATGCTTATCAGAAGAACAGATATCTTTCGCATCGATGATTACTGACAGTAACTTATTAAAAATATTCTAAAATAAAAAGCCAGAACCGTGAAGATTTTATCTGTGTTCACAGTATCTGGCTTAACAGAATCAGAAAAACTGCCTTACGGTTTCTTTTTCCCCATTCCCAGTACGGCTCCAATAATTCCACCGGTTATTGCGGTCATAATCGTAAACACCACCACATCAGCAAGCAAAGCAGTGTGGTCAAAAGAGTTTGCAGTCGCATAACGGACTAAGTCTGTACCCAGCGTCGTTAGTAATCCGACTGTGGCAGCAATCCCGGCTGCTTTCCCAATGGAACTTGCATTACCCGCTTTCAGGATAACATAAGTCAGCAGAGCGCCGGTTACAAAATTACCCAGTATCAATGCCCACCATATAATATCACTCATGGCTTTGTCAGCCCCCGCAGGTGCGTGGGAATGCTGAGTAAAGAAGTTCATCAATAGCAGGCCGTAAAATAAATAACCAAGAAGGAACAGGGCAATTCCCCCTACCAATGTGCCGATTAATAATTTTTTGGAGTCCATACAAGTTGGTTTAGTGAATAAGAAAGTTACATATTTTTATTTATATTATATGTATTATCAGGGGGAACAGATCATATTTTCAAGCGGCTAATCCTTATTTACGAGCCCTGCAATCTATATGGGGAAACGGGATATTTATTTGTAAAGCGTTTTTTTTAAACTATCCCGGAAGAATAATGGTTGATTTTACTCAGCACCTGATCCTTTTTGATTTTTTCTTCTTCGAGATCGAAATCATCCTGGAGTCCGAGCCAAAACTTAGGAGAGTTACCAAAATATTTAGAGAACCTGAGTGCCGTATCCGCTGTGATTCTGCGATTACCCTTAATAATTTCGGAAATCCTTGTTTGAGGGATCGAAGTATTTTTGGCCAGTCTGTATGCTGTAATTTTCAAGGGTTTTAAGAAATCTTCGATCAGGATTTTCCCCGGATGAATGTTGATATTTGGTTTCATGCCATTGGAAATTATGAATGATGATAAAGGTAAAAATGTTTTTTGCAGCTAAATTGTTAACGGCTGACAGCGGGATGAGAAGGCTGGTGAACGTTATAAATAAGCAGAAAAGTTTACATTTATAAATAAAAATCTGAGCTTATGGAAGAGATAGAAGTACCTACGGAAAGTCTACATGAAACGATAGAAGAAAGAGTTAAGGAAGAAGTTGAAAAAAATGAGAAAAGCGGCGGAATGGCCATTGCCATTTCAACTGCCCTGATGGCTGTATTCGCAGCTATGGCAAGCCTGTTGGCAGGCCATCATGCCGATGAAGCTGTCATTGAACAAATCCGTGCATCCGACAAATGGGCATTTTATCAGGCGAAGGGGATCAAAGATGAAATTTTATCTCTTTCAAACAGTCCGGATAAAGATGTCCGCAGCGCGAAATACAAATCTGAACAGGCAGAAATTCAAAAGGACGCCAGGGAATCTGAAGATGCTTCTCATATTCACCTCGAACATCATTCGGTTCTTGCGAGAGCCGTTACGATGTTCCAGATTTCCATTGCCATTTCTGCCATTGCTATTCTCACTAAGAAAAGATTGCTCTGGTTTATAAGTTTGGGCGTTTCATGTATTGGATTATTTTTCTTTATTACGGGAATATTTTGAATCATGCCATGCGCTCTCACCCTTTCAATACAATCCTGATTTTTCTTTTTTCCTCTTTCACGCTGTCTGGATTCAGTCAGCAGTATAATCCCTATTATAATTTCAAGCATCTCAACGTAGAAAACGGTCTTGTCCAAAATATTGTATATCATTTCCTGCAGGACAGCAGGGGATATATGTGGCTGGGAACCCGTAATGGCATTACGGTATACGATGGAATCCGGACGATTAACTTTCAGCACGATGATAAAATTAAAGGGACACTCGGAGGGAATTTTATTACCCGCATCCTGGAAGACTCTGATCATTTAATATGGATCGGCAACGATGCAGGAATAGATCTGTATAACCGGGCTAATAACGATTTTACTCATTTTGGTATTACCATGGATGATGGTCATACAGAGGATGGCTATTGTGTATTGCTGGGGTTCAGCGACCGTTACAACCTGTGGTTAATTGATACCAAATCAAAAGCCATCAGAATATTCAATACACAGACAAAAAAAACCAGGAAGGTTATCCTGACGGATGCCGTTGACGGGATGTTAAATGTTAATCCGGTTACCAACGCAGTACACATATGGTCCTATCTGAGTATTGGTACAACGCACTATATTTTTCAGAATGATTCCCTGGTCCTTCAGGAGAATTTTTTTAAAAAGGAAAAGGATGGAGCAGAACCATCCGAGATCTTTCATGTGTTCTATCAAAATGATACCACGGCCTGGTTGTCGTCTGCCAAAGGACTTATCGAACTGAATCCCGTTTCACATAATTATAAGCTGTATAATAAAAAGGGCAATACACCTGTAATCGAGGTCAGGTACGCAACATTATCTCCCAGGGGAATGTTATGGGTGAGCACAGGAGGTCATGGTGTATTGACTTTCGATACAAAAACAAAAAAATTCGTTGATAATTTCAGGAATTTTTTGACAGACCCATTTAGTATATGCAACAACAATATTGTTTCCCTTTATTTTGATAAGGTCGGTAATATCTGGTGCGGGAGTTACGGTAACGGGATCAGTTATGCGAACGTTGAAACCAGGTTCTTTTCAAAATATCTTTCCAAAGATGAAATGGATAAATGGAAGAAGGAAAACAACGTTTTCTGGGTAGGGGAAGATCTGAATGGAAATATCTGGTGTATCCTGCAGGATGTTCGTGGATTTTGGAAGCTGGATTCCACCTTGAGGGTCAAAGAATTTAGGAAAACAATACTTGACAATGGAGAACCATACCATGGATCCCTTTACCAGCTGTATTTCTATAATAGTACTACTGCATGGTGTTTAACAGACAGGGGCCTGTTCAGGTATAATATTGCTACCAACAGGATGAAGCGGGTTGACTACCACCGGTTGTCAGATGAGCTGTTTGGCAGTTACTGGACAAATATGATGATCAGGCTTCATGACGGTTCTTTTCTTTTTTCTACCATGAGTGGCCTTTACCGGATCAGTGGCAGTGAAGGACATGAGACGATTCAACCATTCTCTGAATTGAACGACCTGCCATTCAGAAGTTTTGATATGATATACGAGGACCAGGAAAATAATATTTACGTAAAAGACATTGGTAACACCTTATATATTCTGGGCACATCGGCCGGAGACAAAGATTACAGGATTAAGAAGAAAATAAATTTCACCGGAAGTATTTACAATATTTTGAATATGGAGCGGGTAATTATATTGCTTCGAGTCAGGGGTTGTTTATTCTTAATAAAAGTAATTTTACTGTTGAAAAATCTCCCATCAACGAAGTAATGCCGTTTACGGGAATAAATAATGTTTTAGTGGGAAAAGATAAAATCTGGCTGTTTAGTGAGAGCGGTCTTTACTATTATTCCGTCGCGGAAAAGACAGGCCGTTTATTTACTGATGAAGATGGTCTTCCGTCCAATAAATTCAATGAAAGCTCTATGGTTCTTACTCCCGAAGGGAAATGTATTGTGGGTACAAAGAACGGATTGGTTTCATTCTATCCTGAAAAACTGGTGGATATCATTTATCCTCCCAGGGCCCAGTTAATAAATATGTTCGTGAATGATTCTGCAAAGAGTTTTATAGCCAACCCGCAGGAAATTTCAAAAGTAGATTTGGAATATTTCCAGAACACTTTTTCATTTGATTTTTCGTGTATTGGTTTTCAGCATGCGGCATCCGGTATTTACGAATACAAGCTGGATAAATATGACGAAAACTGGATAAGAAGCGGAACAACGCATTATACCCGCTACAGTAAAATGCCTCCGGGTAAATACAATTTCCAATTAAGGGTTATTGATGTGAAGGGACAGGTCAGCCCATTTATGAAGACGCTTACTATTGAAATTAAAAAAGCATTTTGGCAAACCAACATCTTTAGGGTGATCATGGCTGCTTTGTTGGGTTTTCTGATTTGGGTAGCGATCAAAGGGGTATCTGAATACAAGGATCCGTGCACAACAAAGAGAATTTGAAAAACAACAGGCGATTGAAAAAGAGCGAACACGTATTGCCACCGATATGCATGATGATCTGGGTGCCGGACTATCCTCCATCCGGTTTATTTCAGAAAAAGTAAAACGCGATAGCATAAGTAATGTGACAAAGAATGATATTGACAAAATCCTGGTTTCTTCTTCCGAGTTGATTGATAAGATGAATGAGATAGTATGGGCCATGAATGAAAAAAACGATACGCTGGGGGATCTTCTTTTTTATATTCGTTCTTATGCAATGGAATATTGCGAGGAAAATGGAATTCAGTGTGGAATTAAATTGCCTGAAAATATACCGGATATATTTGTGAGCGGGGAAATCAGAAGAAATGTTTTCCTTACTATTAAAGAAAGCCTTCACAATGTTGTAAAACATTCAGAAGCCTCCAGGGTTGAAATTGATTTTCAAAGTATTTCCGGCCTCTTTGCTATGATCAGGGATAATGGTAAAGGAATCGGAAGCCCTGAAATCAGAAAAGGAACAGGGGGGAATGGATTACGAAATATGCGAAAAAGAATAGAATCCATTGGAGGTAGTTTTAAAATGTATAACAGACAGGGTATGGTAATTGAAATTACCGTTCCGCTGGATGTATAACTTAAGTTATATTGGTAACATTTTGTGACGCAGGTAATTTTATGCGATGCAACCAATTAAAGTATGCCTGGTAGAAGATATTAAAGAGATCAGGGAAGGTATGGAGACACTACTGTCCCTGGACAATCGCTTTGAAGTACTCGCTTCTTATCCTGATGCTGAATCAGCAGTTGAATTTTTACCGGCCTGGGATGCAGATATCGTAATTATGGATATTAACCTGCCGGGAATGAGCGGAATTGATTGCATCAGGAGAGTAAAAAGACAATGTGCACATTCACAATTTATCATGTTCACTATTTATGAAGATGACGAAAAAGTATTTGAAGCGCTGGAGGCAGGTGCCAATGGATATCTTTTAAAAAAAACTGCCCTTTCAAAAATCACCGATTCTCTGATTGAACTCCATGAAGGTGGCTCACCCATGAGCACACAAATAGCCAGAAAGGTGATTGACAGATTGCATACCGGGAAATTGGATAACACAAAAGACATTTTATCTCCGCGTGAAAGTGAAATTCTTCAACTTCTGGCTAAGGGATTATTATATAAGGAAATCTCAGACAAGATTAACGTTACTACGGGTACGGTCCGGCAGCATATTCACAGGATATATGAGAAGCTGCATGTGCAAAACCGCACAGAAGCCATCAACAAGGCTTTCGGAAGCAATCAATAATCTTTTTTGCGGAAGATCTGCGTTAATCATACATTTATCGCTTATTCATACCCCCCGCAATTCCCCTGCTTTCTTTGCCCCGTGATTTTAATTAACCTTTAAAATTTTCATTTATGAAAAGACTCCTGTCAATTGCATTTATTTCTTCATTATTTTTTGCCTGTACGAATTCAAAACCTGCGGACAATGCCGCAACTACATCCGACTCAGCCGCAGTTGCTCCTGCAAAACCGCAACCTGCTGAATTTGCTGATCCGAAGTATTCAGATATCGGGAAAAAGGGGCTTGCCGCATTGTCTTCAGGTGACATAGATGGCTGGATGGCCAGTTTTGCTGACAATGCCGTGTATGTCTGGAACAATGGAGATAGTCTTTCAGGCAAGGCCGCAATCGCTGCTTATTGGAAAAAAAGAAGGACAGCAGTGATTGATTCTATCACTTTCAGGAATCAAATCTTTTTACCAATAAAAATAAATCAACCCCAGAGTGTTGAACAACCAGGGATTTGGTTGCTGGGCTGGTACCAGGTTACATCGAAATATAAAACAGGCAAGAGCATGAGCCAATGGATACATTCTGATATGCACTTCGATGCCAATGATAAGATAGACAGGGTTATCCAATATCTTGACAGGGTCCCTATCAATGCTGCCATGAAGAAATAATTTTTTTGAAATCGCACCAGGTAAACGGCATGACTTCATGCCGTTTATTTTTTCCGGCAGGTTTTATATTCGTGATGAATTCTCCTGATTTAACTTTATACGTATTAATTCGTGGTAATGAGGCACATTTCGATTTCGATATACATAATCGCGTTAATTCTTTTTAAATCACCGGATAGTTTTTCTCAGATGAAATCTTCTTCTGATGGGCAGGATAGAAAATGGTGGAAAGAGGCAATCGTTTATCAAATTTATCCGCGCAGCTTTAAAGATAACAATGGTGACGGGATCGGAGATCTCAGGGGCATTATTTCCAAACTGGACTATATAAAAAGTTTAGGGATAAATGTAGTCTGGCTGAATCCGATTTATAGTTCCCCGAATGATGACAATGGATATGATGTGAGTGATTACCGGAATATTATGAAGGATTTCGGCACGATGGCCGATTTTGATTCACTGGTTAAAGGCATGCATGAAAGAGGTATAAAACTGGTTATGGATCTCGTAGTGAATCATAGCAGCGATGAACACGAATGGTTCAAACAAAGCAGGAGTTCGAGAACAAATTCTTTCCGTAGTTATTATCATTGGTGGAATGCGGAAAGAGGTACGCCACCGCCCAGGTATAGTTTGTTTGATGTAAACCACGATGCGTGGAGATTTGATTCGACAACCAATGCTTATTACCTGCACTATTTTTCAAGAAAGCAACCCGACCTGAACTGGGAAAATCCGCAGCTCCGAAGGGAAGTATATGATATCATGAAATTTTGGGCAGACAAAGGAATTGACGGGTTCAGGCTGGATGCATTTCAGTTTACAGCGAAAGATACCAGTTTTCCGGTTTTCCCTGCAGGATACGAGAAAAGATTTCAATTGTATTATGCTATGGGACCGCGTCTTCACGATTACCTGAAGGAAATGAACCGGGAAGTTTTCAGTAAGTATGATGTCATGAGTGTCGCTGAGGGCGCAGGTAATTCATTTAAAGACGCACATGATCTTGTTGATCCGGATCGCAGGGAATTGAATATGGCCTATGCATTTGATGGGGTTGATATTGCTAAACCAGAAGGATATAGCCTGTTGCATTTTAAAGAAGTATTCACCAGATGGGACAGTGCATTCGCTGTAAATGGCTGGTTATCCATTTTTTTGTCCAACCATGACCAGGCAAGATTAGTGAGCAGATTTGGGAATGATAGTCCGCCTTTCAGAGAGCTGTCTGCTAAGATGCTGGCAACATTTATTATGACAATGCGGGGCACGCCTTATTATTATAACGGTGATGAATTGGGAATGACCAATATACGGTTTGATAAAATTCAGGATTACAGGGATATGTCAATTATCAATGAGTATCAACATCAAAAAGACATTCATGCGGACACACTGAAATTTTTGGAACTCGAAAAATTTGAAAGCAGAGACAATGGGCGTACACCGTTTCAGTGGGATGGTTCGGTAAATGCCGGTTTTACAACCGGAACTCCCTGGATCAGGGTAAATCCGAATTACACATACATTAATGCAGCGATAGAAGAAAATGATCCAAACAGTTGTCTGAACTATTTCAGAAAACTTGTGCATCTGCGGAAAAATAATCTGACACTTGTTTATGGTAGGTACAGGTTGGTGGATAGAGACAATCCAAAAGTATATGCTTACACGAGAGAAGGAGGAGGGAAAAAGTTTCTTATACTTTTAAATTTCTCAGCTGCAGAGGCACAGGCTCATATTGGAATGACCGTTAAAAATATTCTGTTGTCAAATTATAATGATAATCCTGAAATAAAAAGAAAGCAGCCGGATATTTTACTCAGGCCTTATGAAGCACTCATTTGTGAATTGGAGTAGATACTATGTCAACACTCTTTTTAGCGGAAGACTGTCTTTTTGTTCGACAAATAATGGAGAATATTCTATAATTGTATCCGAGCTGTCCAGGCCATAGGCTTTCTGATCGCTTTGTGCAATTCCTTTTATAGTGAAATAGGAATCTCAAAACGGTTACTGTTTTTTCTGGCGCTGGCAAATCCAGCTTGCAGCATGATGAAACCTGTCTGAATGCCAAAAACAAAGAACGCAACAACCAGCGTTCAAACAGTATTGATCGAATTCATCATCGAAGTTTCATGGGCGCTATAAGTGTCACCCCTAAGTATTGTTCCTAGAAAAATTCCAAGTCCAGTTTACATTTTTACGATTTTGATAATGGAACGCAGATAGTCGGCGTAAATGTTTTGATTATGTTTTTTAAGAATAACATAGTCTTGTTGATTGAAATTGAGTAAATGAATAGATCAGAATACATATCTAAGAAGAGGCTAGTTTAAGTTTCTAAATGTGTTCGTTTATTAAAAGACATAGGTCGCTGCAAAAATTGCACTGAATGTGCTGTTAGTCGGTGTATCATCATGCTTGAGGAAGGCTGAACTTTTTGAATCATCAAGTCTGAGTTCGGGCATGAAAGTCAGTTTTCCCAAATGAAATGCGCCTGTCAAAGTAAATTCCGTGAAACTTCCAGGTGTAACCACATTGTCCGTATCATCAAAATATTCGCTTCTCAATGTCAGACCGAACAGGGAACTGGGATCCCAGTTAAGATAGAGAGCGGCTCCCCACCAGTTTACATTTGCGGAAGTATATTTGCGTGTCTGATCAGTAGCATTGAATCCAATGCCAAATTTCGGAGAGATAGTTCCTGTAACTACCAGGTCAAACTGATTTAGTGAAGAGGTATCACTGGTTGTTCCTCCCTGATAATTCAGATAAAATTTCCAGGCGCTGTTTGGTGTAGCCGTAGAAAACTGGGCAATGAACATTTTATTCTGACTCAATGTGGTGGAATTATCCGTAGGATTTGAAACACCTACCATGAAAGCGCTTTTCCCTGGAAGTGTTATATCGGCCTTTAGTCCCATGTTATAGAATGGGCCATAAGAGAACATATAACCCATGGAGTAGTTCCGGTTCGCTGCAGCATCTACCACTTCGTAACCTATATGGGTTCCCCATTTACCTGCCGTCAGTTTGATTTTGTCAGTAATATTATAGTAGACATAAGCCTGCACTACGTTAGCAAGGGAAAAATAAGGAGTAGGTGGTGCACCAATGGTTCCCCCCTGATAAGCCTCATTGTAGGAAAATTCCTGCGCCCTTCTTCCAAATCCAAGCTCAACCGTCACTCCGGCTTTGGACCAGCTATGGTCGGCACGGATCGTTGCCATACCCAGTTCAAATGAATTCTGAGAATTTGTAAAACTGGTATAGTTATTATTAAAACTAGGGGCATTGGCAAAATTGTATCTGTAATAAAGATCCAATGAGCCTGAAAATGTGGTTGCCGGTGAAGGCGGAACCGAATCGACTTTAGCGGGCGGCGGAGCTGCAGCTGTTTTAGTTGAATCCTGTCCGTGCACGTAAACAAAAGATCCGATCGCGATAATAAGCAGTTTGATGTATTTAACCATTGCTGTATGTTTTAAATGTTTACTGATAATCAGCAGAACCTGACCAGGGGTCCTACTAGGAGAAGGGTTTCAGAGCATCAGTCTGAAGCTCTTTTTAAGTATAGCAATAAAAAACCTTTTATTTCTTAGTTTAAAGCAGCTTTTGAAAGATTGTCTTCTGCTATCTTAAGGCTGAAACCAAATGTACTTCCCGTGCCTACTTCACTTTCAACCCATATTTTCCCATTCTGTGCTTCGATGAATTCTTTAGATATAGCAAGTCCCAGGCCGCTTCCGTTTCTTTCATGCGACCCCGGCACTTTAAAATAGCGGTCAAATATTTTAGGTAAATATCTTTCGTCTATGCCCTTGCCATGATCGAGAACAGTGAAACTAACTGCGTCAGGCTTTTTATTTACCGATATATCAATTTCATTTTTTTCTGAAGAGAACTTTATCGCATTTGTCAGAAAGTTGATTAATACCCAGGTGCTTTTTTCCGCGTCTGCCTGAATAGGTGGAAGCACTGGATCCAATTTCAGATTGAGGCTGATGTTGCGTTGATTCGCCTGAAATTGTACGGCCTGCAATGCCTGATCTACAATCATTTTGGGAGAGGTTGGCATTACCTTCAGCTGGATTTTCCCCGTTTCAAGTTGCGTCATATTCAAAAGTTCTCCGGTAATCTTTAGCAACCGGTCACTGTCATCCTCAATGCTGTCTAACAATTCCTTCTGGTCGTCATTGATCTTTCCGACCCTGCCATCGTTGAGTAACTGGGCACTGAGTTTTATTGACGAGATCGGAGTTTTGAGTTCGTGGGAAATAGTTGCAATGAAGTTGGTTTTAGCTTCGCTCAGTTCATGAAAAGGCGTAATGTTACGGAGAACGATAACCTGTCCGATAACCACATTATTGCTAGTTACGTTCAGGACATCCTTACTAAAATAACTTTCTTTATTGTCGGCAAATATTTTTAACTCTTCCTTGTCAGTATTTTCCTTAAGAAGTGTCCGCATGAGGTCATTCGTCAATGCAAAATCGGGAGCATATTTACCGATGATCGAAGCCTCTTTAACTCCAAGCAGTTTTTCGGCAACGGCATTGAGAAATAAAATATTTCGCTTATCATCCAAGCCGACGATGCCATCGCGCATCTGGTTAATAATGGTCTCAATCCGGCTTTTCTCAAATTTGATCTTGGACAAATTACTATGTTCATATTCATCCAGCCTGGCTGCCATATCGTTAAATGAGTTTGCCAGTTCTCCGAATTCGTCTTCACGCTGAATGACGATGCGTTTCGAATAATTTTTATCCGCAATTGCCTTAATTCCTTCTGATAATTTTTTTATGGGATTTGAAATGATACCCGGAAGATTAAATATGAAAGTAAACGAGATGAGTGTAAGTATGGTGAATATGGCTGTGAGCCAAAGTTTGGCATTATCGGCTGTTCGCTGTGCCAGATTATGTTTACGAACGACCGCCATTTCATTCAAATCGAGGATCTGACTAAGGGAAGCCCTGATTTCCGGATATTTGGTTGAATCAGAGGGGTCCTGTTTTAGTTCATTGAAATTTTTTCGTAATTCCTGGGTAACTTCTTTTTCTCCGACCTCAGTAATATTGGCCTCCTGCTTAACCAGGTTTTCCTCAAAAACCGAAATGGCATCCTTTTGAATTTTTACCTTATCCAGTGCCTTCAGCATATTGTTACTGTACACAATGGATTCATGATTGCTTTTCAAAACCTGGTTGAATTCCCTGCTTAATATGTTTATATTAACTATTCCCAGTATCCCGAAAAGAAGGATTACAATAAACAGGAAAACCAGGCTTAAGGATAATTTCGTTTTTAATCGCATAATGCTGTTATGATAGAATAACTACGTCAATATTTGCAGCTGACAGTTTATTCAGCAGGTGATTAAATATGGCTGTATTCATGATTATTTTAAATAAATTTAAATGCGGTTTGCCAATGCAGACAGTTGTAATCGACTTTTCTTCAGCTACCTGAATAATGGCATTAGCCACGTTGTTTTGTTTGACCCTTATGACTTCAGCTCCCAGTTCTGTGGCCAGTTTAAAATTGTTGATCAGGTGTCTCTGGGCAGCAAGACCAATTTTGTCTCCATCTTCTTTCGAAGTCTGAACATACAATACGTACCATTTGGAATGATAGTAAGTGGCAAGCCTTGCTGTCTTGCGGATTATTTTGGTTGCTGTTTCATAGTTGCTGCTAATGCAGGTTAAAAAATTTTCCGGCCTGAGATGAGATCCGCGGGGCAGCTCAGTTTCTATTTTTCGTTCTACCTGGGATGCCACTTCTTTTAATGCGAGTTCTCTCAGCTGCAGGATTTTCTCTGGTTGAAAGAAATTCCGCATCGCCGTTTCAATTTTATCAGGAGTGTAGATTTTCCCTTCCCTCAGCCGAACGACCAGTTCATCAGCCGTCAGATCAATATTTACGACTTCATCAGCTGCCTTTAACACACTGTCAGGAATTCTTTCTGCTACCTCAATGCCGGTAATTGATTTTATTTCCTTACTCAGACTTTCAATATGCTGGATATTCACCGCAGAAATTACATTAATGCCAGCATCCAGTACTTCCATAACGTCCTGCCAGCGTTTCTCGTTTTTACTGCCTTCGATATTAGAATGTGCCAGTTCATCTATAACTACTACTTCAGGGTGCAGATTCAATATTGCCTGAAGATCCATTTCCTCGAGTGACTTTCCTTTATAGAATAATCTCCGTCTTGGTATCACCGGAAGACCTTCCATTAAATCATGTGTTTCCTTCCTTCCATGGGTTTCAATATATCCGATCTTCACATCCACCCCGTTTCTGAGAAGGGTATGGGATTCCTGCAACATCCGGAAAGTTTTTCCAACACCCGCACTCATGCCGATATAGATCTTGAATTTCCCCCGCCTCGACTGGCGGATCAGGTTTAAGAACTGTTCGGCATTTTTTTCCTGTTCAGGCATAACATCTGTTGACTGACCACTGGTCATTTTTTTGTTGCCTGGTCAAGGTCGATATTTAAACTGAGCACATTGATCTTTTCTGTTCCCATCATTCCTAGTAATGGATGATCGATGTGTTTATCAACAATCGCCTTTATGGCTTCCTCCGAAATTCCCCTGGACTTTGCAACACGCGTAATCTGCACGTAGGCAGCCTGACGGGAAATATCAGGATCCAACCCACTGCCCGAAGCAGTTACAAGTTCAGAGGGAATATCTTTTTTGTCGACAGTTTTATTATGAACCAGGAAGCTATCTATCCTTGAAGTTACATCTTTTAAATAGTCAGGATTTGTAGGCCCCTTGTTGCTGCCGCCACTGCCGGCTGCATTATAACCCACAGCGGAAGGTCTGCTCCAGAAGTATTGATCGGCGCTGAAATTTTGTCCTACGATTGCATACCCAACCACTTTTCCGTTTACGGAAACGGTTACGCCATCGCCTTTACCGGGACTTGCCTGCGCAATTCCCCAGATAAGCAATGTATATATTCCGCAGAAGAACAGGATGCATACCAGGGTCAGTCTTAAAGCAGGTATAATATGTAGTTTCATGATAATAATTTTTAAAACCAGACAGATATCAGTAGATCAATTAATTTAATTCCAATAAAAGGGACGACGATGCCTCCGAATCCATAGATCAGCAGGTTTCTCCTGAGCAGGGCACTGGCGCCGATCGGTTTGTAGGCAACGCCCCTCAGGGCCAGCGGAATCAGCAAAGGAATAATAATGGCGTTAAATATAACGGCAGAGAGGATCGCGCTTTCGGGACTGTGCAAATGCATAATATTAAGTGCCTGCAACCCTGGAATGGAAACGATAAAGAGTGCGGGTACGATAGCAAAATACTTTGCCACATCATTTGCAATAGAAAACGTTGTGAGCGTTCCTCTCGTCATCAGAAGTTGTTTTCCTATTTCAACGATTTCGATCAGTTTGGTTGGATCATTGTCCAGATCCACCATATTTCCTGCTTCTTTGGCAGCTTGCGTACCGCTGTTCATGGCAACACCAACATCCGCCTGGGCAAGTGCCGGAGCGTCATTTGTTCCGTCTCCCATCATGGCAACCAGTTTACCACCCTGCTGTTCTTTTCTGATATAATTCATTTTGTCTTCGGGCTTGGCTTCGGCGATAAAATCATCAACTCCCGCTTTATCTGCAATGTATTTCGCTGTCAGGGGATTGTCGCCTGTTACCATCACAGTCTTAACGCCCATTTTGCGCAAACGAATAAAACGTTCGGAAATACCGGGTTTAATAATATCCTGAAGTTCTATTACACCCAGCACCTTTTCATTTTGACTCACTACGAGAGGGGTGCCTCCGTTACTGGAAATAATTTTTACTCTTTCAGTTGTTTCCACGGGAATACGGGTTCCTACTTTATCCATTAAATGTTTTATGGCATCATAAGCCCCTTTGCGAATCTTGACGCCGCTTGGCAGATCAATCCCGCTGCTTCTTGTCTCAGCAGTAAATTCTATAAACCTTGCTCCGTTGCTGTTGAATCCATTTTTGTTCACGCCAGCCAGTTCCACGATGGACTTACCTTCAGGTGTTTCATCGGCCATAGAAGCCAGGGAACAGGCTTCGATAAATGATTTTTCTTCAACGTCATTTGCAGGCCAGAAATGAGTAGCCTTCCGGTTGCCTATTGTGATGGTTCCTGTCTTATCCAATAGTAATGTATCGAGGTCACCTGCTGTTTCAACTGCCTTACCACTTTTTGTAATCACGTTGGCGCGAAGGGCCCGGTCCATTCCGGCAATTCCGATTGCGCTAAGCAAACCACCGATCGTTGTCGGGATAAGGCAGACAAATAGTGAAATAAAAGCAGCTATAGTAATAGGTGTGTTTGCGTAATCACCAAATGGTTTCAGCGTAACACATACGATTACGAATATCAGGGTGAATCCGGCTAAAAGGATTGTCAATGCAATTTCATTTGGAGTCTTTTGTCTGGAAGCGCCTTCAACCAGGGCAATCATTTTATCCAAAAAACTTTCACCGGGTTCAGTTGTGACACGAACTTTTATTTTATCGCTTAATACCTTTGTTCCGCCTGTCACACTTGATTTGTCACCACCAGACTCCCGGATAACCGGGGCACTTTCTCCGGTAATTGCAGATTCATCAATAGTGGCGATACCTTCAATGATCTCTCCGTCCATGGGAATAGTATCACCTGTTTCACAAATAAAAATATCACCCTTTCTCAGCTGGGAGGATGGGACTACTTTTACTTCATCCACAAATATTTCTCCCACTGGAAATACTTTTTTTGCCGGAGTGTCTTCGCGGGTTTTACGTAAACTGTCGGCCTGTGCCTTACCCCTCGCTTCCGCTATTGCTTCCGCAAAATTGGCAAAGAGCAGGGTGAGTAGTAGAACGATAAATACAATCAGGTTGTATGCCAGACTCCCCTGTGATTTATTCCCTGTGATGATCCATATACAGACAGCCATCATCACAGCCGTACCGATTTCTACGGTAAACATTACGGGGTTGTGTACCATCAAACGCGGATTCAGTTTTATGAAGGATTGTTTCAGTGCCTCTTTTACCAGCGCCGGTTCAAACAATTTGGTATTTCTAATGCGTTTCATTTTATTTTTTTTTATTTCGATGCGAAAAATTCAGCAATGGGTCCGAGTGCCAGACCTGGGAAGAAAGAAAGCGCGGCTACTATGGCAATGACTGCAAACACCATAATACCAAATGTGCCTGTATCTGTTTTCAGCGTTCCGGCGCTTTCAGGGATAAACTTCTTTTTGGCCAGGATCCCTGCTATGGCGACAGGTCCGATGATAGGCAGGAAGCGGGAAAGTAACATCACGGTCCCACAGGCAATATTCCAGAATGGAACACCGTCTCCCAAACCTTCAAAGCCTGAACCGTTATTGGCAGATGAGGAAGTGAATTCGTATAGCATTTCGGAGAAACCGTGATTTCCCGGATTATTCAGCCAGCCGGCATAAGCCGTCGGGTTATGGGCGAATAAATAAGAAGCGAGGGCCGTAAAAGACAGAATCAAAAATGTATGCAGGAGCGCAACGATGGTCGCTATCTTCATTTCCTTTGCTTCGATCTTTTTACCAAGGAATTCCGGTGTACGTCCAACCATCAGTCCGGATATAAAGACAGCAATGATTATATATATGTAAAAATTCAGGAAGCCTACACCCACGCCGCCATAAAAGTTATTTACCATCATGCCGAGCATGGCAAACATACCGGTGAGCGGGGTGAAGCTGTCGTGCATGGAGTTCACCGATCCGTTTGAAGTTACCGTAGTGGTAATACCCCAGTATGCAGAAGCTGCGGGTCCGAACCTCACTTCCTTCCCTTCCATACTTCCCAATGGCTGGCTGATGCCGAGGTGACCAATGGCAGGATTTCCTTTCATTTCCAGATAAATCGAGGGGATGGCATAAATTAAAAACCCAACCGTCATCACTCCGAAGATCACCCAGGCCAGTCTTTTACGTTTTAGTATGTGTCCAAGAGCAAATACCAGGGCGATCGGAATCAGTACGATGCAAATGTTTTCAACCATATTGGTGAAATAGTTTGGGTTCTCCATCGGCACGGCTGAGTTGGCGCCGTAGTAACCCCCTCCGTTGGTACCCAGTTGTTTTATTGCAATCATAGCAGCTGCCGGTCCGCGGCTGACATGAACCGTATCTCCCTGCACGGAAATGAACTGATCCTTTCCCTTGAACGTCATAGGTGTTCCGTTGAAAACCAGGATGACGGCAACGATGATGGAAAGTGGTAATAATATACGGGTGCATGACTTAACGAAGTAGTTATAAAAGTTCCCCAGTTTGTCTGTAGTACGTTCCTTCATGGCATTAAAAACCGCGGCACAGGCAGCCATGCCTGTCCCGGCACTAACAAACTGGAATAACATAAGGGTCAGCTGACCGAGATAGGAAACACCGGTTTCACCGGAATAATGCTGCAGGTTTGTGTTGGACACAAAACTGATGGTCGTATTAAATGCGAGGTCAGCCGTCATGGAAGGATTTCCATCCGGATTCAGGGGAAGCCAGCTCATATTCATCAGTATAAACATGGAAAAGAGTGCCCAGACCAGATTGATGGTCAGCAGGGCAAGCATGTGCTGTTTCCAGTTCATTTCTCTTTCAGGATGGATACCACTGGCTTTGAAAAATAATTTATCGATGGGTGCCAGTACCGGATCAAGCCAGGTTTTCTGACCCTCATAAACCTTGGCGATATAACGGCCCAGGGGAATGGCCAGAAGCACCATAATCACATACATCACGATCACCCCAGTAATTTCTGTATTCATGACAGGTTAATTTTTTTAGTTAGAATTTTTCCGGTTTGATTAGTACATAACATAAGTACACAAAAACCAGGATCGATAAAATGAATAGAATCGTCATTGTGGTTAAATTTTGTCGAAGAAATCGATGGATTTAAAAAATATTACAAAACCGATTAAGATTGCAACGATTAAAATGACCGTTAGTAACATAGTTTCTGTTTTAATTAATTGAAGCTAACCTCTCTGTCTGCGATTTATAATGATTTTGATCATATTGTAATATGATTAAAACTGTTTCCCAGACATTTTTATAACCAGAGATTTCAAACGGGATGCCTAATAATTGCAAGGAAGGAAGAGATCCGTGGAAAGTCAGGATAGATAAGGACTTACATAATTTAAGCAGTTAAATAAACGGAAACCGAATTAAAGGATTTTTTTCATTTTGGTGTGGTCATTTTTCAAAATGAAAAGACATACCTGGTTCGCAGTAACGATAAATTCATAGTTTTTTTAAAGATAAACCCTGAAATCCGTTATAGCATTGAGTTTTTGATTGTTTCCGGAATTCAAAAAATCAAAAGGCATATCATTTGATATAAAACACGTGAAAAAGCAATCGTTAAGATCGGTTGTTATTGAGTAATTAATATGGCGTGGTTTGTACCATTGCTTATTGATTAAAAACAGGCCGCCTGTTTTTACAGGGGACCTGTTTTTTAGCTTAACTGATATTCCTCGATTTTTCGGTAAAGAGTAGTAAGGCCTATATTCAGCAACCTCGCAGCTGCCATCTTATTTCCGTGTGTATGATTCAATACACGTTGGATATGAAGTTTTTCCATACTTGAAAGTTCAAAGGCAGATAATGCCTGACCTTTCTGCCGTGACGTAAGGAAGTCGATCGGCAGACTGGAAACGGTAAGTTCACTATCGGTGGCTAATATTACGGCTCTCTCCATAACATTTTTTAACTCCCGGATATTTCCTTTCCAGTCATGATTTATTAAATGGTCTGTAAACTCCTTACTCATGCTGGTTACATGGCCATTGATTTTGGAAGAATACATTTTAAGAAAATAATTAGCCAGTATTGGAATATCCCTTTTCCGGTCACGTAGTGAGGGGAGTTCAATAGTGAAAATATTCAGTCTGTAGAAAAGATCTTCTCTGAACTTTCCTTCATCCACTTCTTTTTGCAAATCCCTGTTAGTTGCTGTGATCAGGCGAACATTCACCTTGCTTGACCTGGTATCTCCAACCTTGATAAATTCACTGGTTTCCAGCACCCTTAATAATTTTGCCTGGAGATCAAAAGCCATTTCTCCAATCTCATCCAGAAAAAGAGTTCCACCATCCGCCTCTTCAATCAGTCCTTTTTTATCTTTAAAAGCACTGGTAAAAGATCCTGCCATATGGCCGAACAATTCACTTTCAAGCAGCTCCTTGCTGAATGAACTTACATTCAGCGCGACAAATGAATTACCTGCACGCCTGCTGCCATTATGGATCGCATGTGCAAATACTTCTTTACCTGTCCCCGTTTCACCCAGCAATAATACAGTCGCATCAGTTGGGGCGACCTTTTTGGCCAGTTCAACAGCTGAGAGAATTAAATCTGATTCACCCAAAATATTTTCAAAAGTGTATTTCTTTTCAACCTGCTGCTCAAGTTGTATTACCCGTTTTTGCAACCTGATTTTCTCCATAGCACGGTCAAGTAATGGAATGATCCGATCGTTGTCATCTCCTTTTGTGAGATAGTCAAAAGCACCGTTCTTTATAGATTGCACGCCGGCCTGTATATTGCCATAAGCTGTTAACATGATAATTTCTACCGACGGGTATTTTGTTTTTACTTTTTCGATAAACTCTACACCATTGCCGTCCGGAAGTTTAACATCGCAAAGAATGACCTGGATGTTTTCACGTTCTAAAATCCGAAGTCCGGCTTTCAGAGAATCCGCTTCAAATACCAAAAAACCTTCCAGTCCAATGATGCGTTTTAATAAATGCCTCAGTTTTTCTTCGTCATCAATCAGCAGGATATTACCCCGGTTCATGTAATCCTTATTTAATTCAAAGCTATCGAATTGTTGGATGACAAAATTTACCACGAGAGTTTCTTAAAGATGAAGTAATAATTACCTTGCACAGGTTATCTCCTGAAATAAATAAGAATGCAATGAAAAAAAACAGGACAGCTTTATTATTAGGAATTACAGGAGCAGCATTTATTTTGATTGGAATATTTTGTATCGCAGATCCCCTGAATTCTTATGTAAATCTTGTAAGATTTTCTGGTATTGTACTACTACTAAATGGAGTGGTTCTTCAGTTGGCTTCTTCTTATGTTCATATAACATTTAAAAGGGAAAAAATAATTATGAGGGTAGAAAGCATTGTGGATTTTGGTTTTGGTATTCTTCTCATCTTTAATCCGTTCCTGACCTTCATTGCATACACCCTGCTGTTCGGATCCTGCATTTTTTTGCTGGGGATCATAAAGATTGCAGTTTCCCTGTTGGCAAAAAAAAATAATAGCGGGTGGTCGTTTATATTTATTATTGGAATTCTTTCCGGCATTTCGGGCATTGTGATTATATATATGCCTTTACATCATGCCAGTGACATCACTAAAATAATCGGGGTGTTTTGTATATTAATGGGATCGGTCCTGATTTTTGATTCAATCAGATTCAGGCGAATGGATAAATTTGAGAACCTGCTTTACTAGAGGTAACTCAGCCACCATCTGCCTCTGTGGCTGGATTTATATCCGTCGTACCATCTGCAAAGTGGGTACATTAATATTACGACTGAAAGCCAGATAATATAAACAATGCCAAGGCCAAATCCATAACCCTTTAAATTCGGCATATAACTGATAAAAGTGTCAAAAGAAGTCATGTCAGTCCAGGAATACCCGGTCAATACTGCTGCCATCAGGGCAATAATATGTATAAGATAAATATGAATAATGTAATAAAACAGCGGTACCCTGCCATATACGGAAATGAATTTTGTGAGACCATTGGAAATATTTTCCGTCAGGGCTAAAAAAATCAGAGCAACTCCTTCGGTCAATAACACATAATCCAGCGAAGGGGGGTATTTTGAAATGCTAATGAAGGAAAGAAAACTGAAAATGGGTGATGACTGTGACTTCCACGGAATTATATTTCCATATATATTGATGCTTCGCAGGATAACAAATAAAAGCACCGAACCACAACCGATGGCGAGCAATATCCTTTTTCTTTTATTCGCGTCGTATCCGTTCGCAAATATTTCTCCCAAACAATAACCCAATGCCATAACACCAATCCAGGGTAAGATGGGATAGACCATCATAATATTAAAACGATTGAGGTGAAATAATTTCTGATCATGCAGAAATCCCCAGATAAAACCCATTGCATTGTTCTCGGAAAAATGTGTTTTATCCAGGAGGTTATGTGTTGCAACCAAAATAATTCCAATGGCGAGAATAACTTTTTTGGGCAGGTAGATCAATCCGGCCAGACAAATCATACAGATACCCAGGGTCCAGATAACGGCCAGGATAAAGAATGTAAAATGAATATTAAAGAACCAGGAGAAATTTACGATGGTAAGCTCGAGGAAGACTAACCATAATCCTCTTTTGAATAAAAATCCGGATAATTCCTTCTTTGTTTTACGCTGGCCTGATATAAAAGCTGATGTGCCGGCCAGCAGGACAAATACAGGCGCGCAAAAATGCGTGATCCATCGGGTAAAGAAAAGGAGGACAGTTGTTTTTTGTAAATCCATCGGATCGAATAAAAATGCATCTGCATTAAAATAATCCCTGGTGTGATCGAGTGCCATGATAATCATGACAAGGCCCCTTAAGAGATCAATTGATTTGATCCTGGCAGGTATTAAGGTATTCATCTGTTTGGCTGTTCAGTTTCTGAAGATAATAAATCTCTGAACCCGGACGAAATAGTGTCTTTTTGTGATTTACGACAAACCCGAATAAAGGGATGAATATGAATAATTTAATAAACCATTGTCGTATTTGAGTATAGGAAAACAGGACGTGTCCAAAATCATTGTAATTTTAGAAAGACTCCCTTTTAACGATTGTTCATCTATAAAATAATTTTTATGAACTGGAAATTGATCTTTCAACTTTCACTTTTCGGTCTTGCCATGGGTATCTGTACTGTTTTTTGGATCCCATCTAATATTGAACCATACTTCTGGTTTGCTATTTTTATTATTTGTGCATACCTGATCGCAAGGAATTGCAGAGAAAAATTCTTCCTGCACGGACTTTTTGTGGGTCTTGCAAACAGCGTTTGGATCACTGGCTTACATGCTCTTTTATTTCATGTTTATGCCGCTAATCATCCTAAGGAAATAGAGCAGATGGGAACGATGTTCCTCCCGAAACACCCCAGGATTATGATGCTTATCACAGGTCCTTTTATAGGATTGGTTTCGGGGTTGGTATTGGGAATTTTTGCTTTTGCCGCTTCAAAGATTTGGAAAAGCAGAGTGACCATATCATCATAACAGAATGTATGTTAAAAAAAATATCCCTTGCCATTCTTTTACTTTATCAGTTCTCAGCTTATTCACAATTGCCGGCAGAGATTTATGCCGTCGATTCGGCTTCTGTTGAACACCCCGGTGTTCCAAAAGGAGAATTGATAAAACTTAGTTTTGACAGTTCTAAAATATTCCCGGGTACAACCCGCGATTATTGGATCTATGTACCTGCTCAATACAATCCGGATCATCCCGCCTGTGTGTATGTAAACCAGGATGGAATCCAATGGAATGCGCCGACTAGTTTTCGACAACCTGATTTACGGTAAGGAAATGCCGGTAACGATTGGCATTTTTATTACACCGGGAATCGTAAAGGCTTCAGATCCCGCGAGTGCTCTAAATCGGTTCAACCGTAGTTTTGAATACGACGGACTAGGGGATGCCTATGCGAGATTTTTATTGAATGAAATTTTGCCCGAGGTCGAAAAACAACATACCAGGGATGGTAAGCCGATTCGTCTTTCCAGAAGCGGCAATGATAGGGCAATCGGTGGATCAAGCAGCGGTGCAGTTTGCGCATTCACGGTGGCCTGGGAAAGACCGGCTGAATTCTCAAAAGTATTCTCGGCTATCGGAACTTATATTGGATTAAGAGGCGCCGAACGATATCCCACGCTGATAAGGAAGACTGAGCCCAAGCCAATAAAAATATTTCTGCAGGACGGTTCTAACGACCTGAATATTTATGCGGGCGATTGGTGGATGGCCAATCAGACTATGGAGCGCGCACTGATATTTTCGGGATATTCTGTCCAGCATGTTTGGGGAGAAGGTCAGCATAATGGAAAGATGGGCAATTCAATTTTTCCTGGGGCTATGCGATGGTTATGGAAGGATTGGCCTTTGGAAATTAAAACTGGAGCAACAAAAAATCAGATGCTAAATGATATTTTAATTCCAGGAGAGGAATGGCAACTGGTTGGGGAGAATTATAAGTTTACTGAAGGTGCAGCAGTGAATGATAAGGGTGAGGCATTTTTTCAGGACATACCCAATTCGAAAACTTATAAAATTGACCTGGATGGAAAACTTACTGAGCTTAATTTAAATGCAAAACGTGCGAGTGGAACTTCATTCGGCCCGGATGGAAGACGTTATACTATTGCCGGTGCGACAAACCAGGTGATTGCGTATGATGCGGCAGGAAAAGAGTCCATCATTGCAGATAGTATTCCAGGCAATGATATTGTGGTAGCCAGCAATGGAAATGTGTACGTTACTTCTCCGGATGGAACAGAAAAACCAAGTAAGCTATTCCTGATAAGGCCTGGTGGGAAAAAGGAGGTGGTGGATGAAGGTTTGAAATTTGCAAACGGGCTCGTACTTTCTCCTGATCAGACACAGTTGTATGTCACAGAATCCGCTACCCACTGGGTTTGGATTTATAAGATTCAGGCTGACGGGAAACTTGGTTTTAAACAGCGTTATGGCTGGTTGCATGTGAGAGATCAGGACGATAATGCCTGGTCGGATGGACTGCGATGTGATACAGCGGGGAGAGTGTATGTTACAAGTCGCATGGGGATTCAGGTTCTGGATCAGGCAGGTCGCGTAAATGCGATCATACCAATTCCGGCGGGTCAGCCCTCCAATTTGTGTTTTGCAGGCGAACATTTTGATGTTCTTTACATGACGGCCGGTGATAAAGTATATCGCCGCAAACTCAGAACCCGCGGGGCAAATAATTTTGAGAAACCTTATAAACCTGTTGCTCCGAGACTTTGATTATTTCATTTTCTTCAGCCATTCCTGTGCGGTTTCTTTTTCGTCAAGGTCGTTTTGAACGATTTTTTTAAGCAGGTCTTTTGCCTTAGCTACATCGCCGGATTGATTGCGATCCATGAGAGTGAGCGCCTGATAAAACACGGCGGGATTTGAATATCCGTTGTAGGTTTCTAATTTTTTATACCAGTTTAAAGCCTCATTATATTTTTTTAGTTTGAGGGCGGAGTGTCCGGCATACATAACAGTGTTAAAATTGGTTGTATCTGATCGTAGGAGTGTTTCAAAATAAGATAACGCTTCTGTAAACTTTCTTTTATTATATAAATCCAATCCTGCCTGATTTTTGTCCGGGTTGTTGCCCATGGTCACCGGAAGATTTTGAAAATTATCTTTTTCATATTGGCTGGCCAGTTGCTGTGGAGAAACAGAATTGGTAAATGTATAAGTTCCAAAGATGATACCCAATACAACTGCTGCTGCGGCGATATAGTATACTAATTTTCTGAGAGGACGTTTATCTGCAATTTTCTTTACAGGGATCTGATCTTCCGCGGAATTGTTTTGATAAAGTTTTTTAAAATACTCTTTCTTTTCTGTTTGTGCGACTTCCCTGGAAACATTCAACACACTCAGATAAAAAGCTACTTCTGACGCAAAATCCGGATCTGATTCAATTCTTTTTTCAAATTCTCTTGCCTGGTCGGGGACCAGCTCATTCGTGAAATAACTTTCTATATAATCAGTGTTGTCCATTTCTCTATTCAGCTTTATACAACTTTCGCAATCTTTCCAGGCAACGGAGCCTGCTTGTCTTTACTACATCAGCAGTCTTATAATTGAGGAGGGAGGCGATTTCCTTATCACTATAATTTTCTCCCCAGAACATCAGCAGCTGCCGGCACTTATCTTCCAATTCCTTCAGTTTTTCCCTCAGCAGGCTCCAGTCAGCCTTGTCTATCAGCTTTTGAACCACTGACCTTGCTGTATCGGATAAAAGCATTAACCTGTCTGAAATGGATTCATGCCGGTGCACGCTATTCTTATTAGTCGTTCTTTTCCGGAGAAGGTCAACACATTTATTATGGAAAATCTGGTAGAGATAGGTTTTAAGGGAGGCCCGGGCTTCAAAATGCGTGTTTCTGATATTCTCAATTACGGCCAAAATCGTATCGGAATAGGCATTAAATGATTCATCTTCCGATAAGGCATGTTTAGTCATACCTTCCCGGACAAAATAGGAGAACCGGTTGAATAATTGCTCTTCACTCCTTCTTTTATCAATCCCACTTTGCCTTAGCTGTTCTATTATTTCCTGGTCTGTGTAACGAAAAGAACCAGCGCTGTCCATTATAGTGGGGACTTTCATCCAATTTAAGAAAAAAATGGACTCGTTCAGTATTTTCTGTTTCCCTCGTTCAAATTCCTGCGATAAATCATTTACAACACATTCCGGAATCAAATAACAAACATCCTTACCCTAATCATGCAGCCAATTATTCAAAACCCTGTGATGAAGTTGTGCGGGAAGTGCGTTGAAACTGCACTGCCTCATTCTTCAGATCAAAATTTTAAATCAATTAAACCTTACAAAATGAAAAAAACCCTAATCGCGTTGTCACTTGGATTCACTTCCATAGTGTCACTCAGCAACTGCGTTTACGCGCAGAATTCTGAAAACCCTGTTGCTTTCAATGACACAAAAAGTTTTCGCTCTTCCATTCGCAATTTGGCAGCACTTGAAAGTCCCGCTTTTATGGGCACTTATAGTCCGGATGCCAAAAACATCAATGCCAAAGCCATCAAGGATTTCCAGGGCCGGTTCAACGGAGCCAGTAACACCATGTGGTTTACTGATGACAATGGCTTTGTATCCTATTTTGTTAAAGATGGTTATGGAAACAGAGCTTTTTATGACAAAAAAGGCCGCTGGCAGTATTCACTCCTTTTCTATGGCGAAGACAAACTTCCCAGAGATATCAGGGCAACTGTAAAATCTACTTATTTTGATTTTGCCATCACACTCGTTGAAGAAGTTCAAACAACAGAAGGCATGGCATATCTGATTCACGTCGAAGACAAATCAAATATCAAGATTTTAAGAGTGAGTAAAGATGGAGAAATGGATATCATGCAGGAACTCACAAAGGAATAATAACATATTAACCCTTACCCCTCTGCAACCCGTTGCCCCCGAAAGGGGGCAACTTTTTTTATGAACAGACCGGTCAACCGCTCAACGGTCATATGGCGGGACCAACCGTCAACGGATATGTATTACCTTTTCATGAAATTAAATTTAAAATGACCCTGATTATTTTAGGATTGCTGATCCTTATTATCGGATTTGTGGTCCGACGCAATATGTCTCCGTTTTCTCCATATGCAGTTTATATAAGAGCAATCGGTTTTGTTCTATTCCTTATAGGAATTCTTTCATCCTGTATTGTTCAGATCGGTACAGGAGAAGTGGGTGTTCAGATTCTTTTCGGGAGTGTCCGGAATACAACGCTTTCCAGTGGTCTTCATTTGATAAATCCGCTGATTGATGTACAGCGTCTGGATATAAAAACAGAAAATTATACTATGAGTGCAGTTCGAGACGAAGGAGCCAAAGAAGGAGATGATGCAATAAGGGTACTCACCTCAGACGGACTGGAGGTCGTAATAGATCTTACAGTTTTATATAAAGTGATACCTTCTTCAGCCCCTGATATTTTGCGAAGTACCGGAATCGATTACACTAATAAAATTGTTCGCCCGTTGACCCGAACCATGATCAGGGACAATGCCGTATACTATGATGCCGTCTCATTATATTCCACTAAACGCGATGAATTCCAGACAAGAATTTATAAAAGTATTGAAGAAGATTTCAGAAAAAGAGGATTGTTATTGGAACAGCTGCTGATCCGGAATATTACCTTACCACAGGCAGTAAAAACAAGTATTGAGCAAAAAATTTCTGCAGAACAGGACGCACAGAAAATGCAATTCGTGTTGCAGAAAGAAAGACAGGAAGCTGAACGCAAGAGAGTGGAGGCCCAGGGAATTTCCGATTACCAGCGAATCATCAGTGAAAGTTTAACTGACCGTCAGTTACAATATGAAAGTATCAAAGCGCAGCTTGAAGTAGCAAAATCGCCCAATGCAAAAGTGATTATCATGGGGAAAGCAGGAGCATCGCTTATTTTAGATACGAAATAGGGTTATTTGAGTTATGGGTTATGGGTTATGATAGATATGGGTTTTGGTGTATTGCGTATTAATATCCCATAACTCATATCTCATAACCCATATCTCATAACCCATATCTCATAACCCCTTACGTTTTATCAACTTTGCATCCGCAAGCCAGTTGGTTAACAACTGAGGCCATGATTTTATGGATTGAAGATCGGACCTGTATCCCATATTAAAGGCATGATCGGCATGGGCAATTATATGCGCTTCAACGGAAACCCTGGCCAATCGGTATTTCTCCAATAGGCTGATTACTGTTACAGAGCAACAGGTATCTTCATTGCCTGCTATCAGGAAGGCCGGGGGAGCCCAGGATGGGACCCGGTCAGGAATAAATAAGGGTCCGGGATAAATCTGAATGATAAAATCAGGCCGTCCATTCAAACGATCGATTGGATCGGCAGCCTTTGGATTTCCTTTTCCGGCATCAAATGCAATAGCATCTACCACTTCTCCACCCGCCGAAAAACCAAGCATACCCAGGCGACTGGCATCAATTTTCCATTCCTGAGCATGGCTTCTGATAAGACGTATAGCGCGGTTTGCATCTTCTGCAGGTTGTACATCCAATGAATAGGGAGAATTTAGTTCCCGGGGTAATCGATATTTCAGAATAATAGCTGTGATACCAAGTTTATTTAAAAATTTGGCAGGATCAACACCTTCAGCTTTAAACACAAGGAGTCTAAAACCGCCACCAGGACAAATCAGGACTGCAGTTCCGTTTGCAATTTCGGGCTGCGGGAAGAAAACAGTGAGAGAAGGATTATTGATGTTTTTTACCCAGTAATCCTTAGCTTCCTCAGGCTCATTCTTTTTGTTTTCAAAACCGGGCGCCCCGTTTTTCCATAATGGAATAACCAGCGAATCCGGCTGAGCATATAAGAAACGAGTGCCGGACATTATCAGGGAACAGATCAGCAAACGAATCGCAGTTTTTTTTGAAATCATCAGACGTGGCTCGGTTTAAATTATATGACGTTTTATTTTACGACAAACTCATTGTACTCCGGATGTCTTTTTAAGTAAATGGCCACAAAGGGACACAGAACTTTTGCCTTCATGTTGTTTTCTTTTGCCCATTCAAGACCAAAACGTGCCAGCGCAGACGCGATACCCTTCCCTTCCAGTTTTTTGGGGACTTCTGTATGCATGAGCCAGATATTCCCGTCATGAAAACGATATTGCAGTACTGCTGTTTCGCCATCCTGATGAACTTCAAACTGTTTGTTTTCAATATTATTGGAAACCTGGATATCCATGAATATCAAATTTATAAGTGGTTCAGGTGAAGCAATTACTTTTAAATCCAATTTAGATGTTTTTAGTTAAACTTATCTATTGTAAAACCATGGAACCAATTATCTGTGAATTGTACGGAATCCCTGTGGAGTGCAGGAAGTATATCTTTTAAAATATTTAATAAAATGACTGGGGTCTTTAAATGACAAACCAAAAGATATTTCAGATATCGTTTTGTCCGTATAAGCCAATAAACGCTTCGCATCATCAATTAGATATTCAGCCAGCACATCGGCAGCTGATTTATCAACTTCTTTCCGGCAAACAGTATTGAGGTTCTGGGGGGTTGTATTTAGTAGGCCCGCATACCAGGCTATTTTATTTTTTTTTGGATGATCCCGATTTAACAGTTCCGTATATGACTGATACAATTCTTTTTGATGATGACTCTGTTTAATAAAAGGATCTGCAAGCTCCACTATTTTTACAAATAAGCTTTTCACCAATCCTTCTGAAAAAGCAAAGGAATGGTCACTTTCTGTAACGTTTTCACAAACAAGCAACTCAAACAATTTAGTAATAGTTGGATTTTCCTCCAGAAAGGCACATGAAATTTTACTGATTTTAGACAGAAGCCGTTTCAATTCTCCGTCAAGGCTCTTATCGAAGAAAAGTTTTTTCAGAATGAGCACATATCCTTCAGGTTCAGTATCATTATCCAAATCCCAATGGTGAACCTGCTCGTGTCGGATGAAAAATAAGACGGGTGGTTTCAGTTCAATTTTTCTATTATCGATTGAATGGAATCCTTTACCATGTGTGAGATAAATAATTTCCAAATAGCTATTATGTATATGAGGTTCTGTTTTCCTTATATTCTTTCTAAAGGGGGCCACCTTCAAATACTGTTTATCATCACTTTTATCTTTAATATGTAACTTCAAAGACATTGTAGATATCTAAGATCAAATAAGAAACAAAAAAATCTTCCGAACGCCATTGAAAATTATAGGAAATTAATAATCAATAAAACCATAATATTTTCAAAAGTACCATTAATCAGGTTTCTTTACGTTCAATTTTGTTGGTTAAGGAGTCTCCAATGCTTCACTTTAAATGTAATCATTACAATGCATGAAAATATCAGGCTATCATAACATTAAAATAAAAATTTCTTTTATTTATTTTTTCTTGACTGCCTTTACTCAGGTTTCATTTTCACAAAAGCATATCCTGTCCCTTAGAGACGTGCTGGACCTTGTTCAGTCGGGGCAACCGCAATTGCAATCGTTAAAAAAACAATCCACCGCGGCTCAATACGATATAAATCTTGCCAAAAACTCTCTTGTACCAGATCTTACAGCCGGATACCAGGCAGGATATTCAACATATAATAATATTACCGGCATGAGTTATTCCGGGTTGATGATGCCCATTACAGGCCCTTCGTCTACTGGAAATTCTTATTCACCTGTTCCAGGCACCGCTCTGGCAGCACTGTTTCAGTGGACACCTCTAACATTCGGACAAAGGCAGGCAGCCGTTGACAAAGCATCGGCGCAATTTCAACTGGCTGGCAGTTATTATAATAAAGAATTATTTAAACAGCAGTTTCTGGGCATCACTACATATCTCGGATTAGTCTATCTCAAAAAATTGCTCGGCAGTCAACAAGCAAATCTGGAGAGGACGAAAGTAAGTCTTCAGCAATCTCTCGTTTTGGCAAAGGAAGGGTTACGTCCGGGGCTTGATACCGTTCAATTTCAGTCAGCAGTTGCGCAGGCTGAGATGGATCGTTTAAATACACAACGTCTTTATTATGCACAGATGCTCGAACTTCAAAGATTAACAGGATTATCAGGAGTGCCTGAAAATTTTGAATTATCTGACAGCTTACTGGCAGCTGAATTGCCCACGATGCCTGACACAGCGGGCGGATTTATTCAAAATCCTGATTATAAATATTATCAGGCGCAGGTAGCAGTCAGCGCGGCGAATTTAAAGGAAATAGAACGTGCCTGGCGTCCTAAGATCGATATTTGGGCAAATGCATATGCCCGCGGTTCCGGTGTTGAAGCCAATGGCACGATCGATAAATCCTATGGATGGTCCTTGTCAAGAAATAATTTCGGAGCCGGGCTTCAGTTAAGTATTCCAATTCTTCAATTCTCAAAAATAAATATCCAAAAGAAGCAGTATCATTCCCAGCTGGACGCGGATGTATTACAACTGGCACAGATATCCATTAATCTGCAAAAGCAAATTGAAACAGCCCAATCCAATTACCAGCAAAATCTTATGGTTGCAGACCAGGCCCCGGTATTATCAAGGGCGGCCCGATACGCGTATGAGGGATTAAAACTTAGTTACAGTAGTGGTCTGGTTGATTTTACGCGCCTCACACTTGGACAATATCAATTATTAAATGCTGAAGTGATGGAAGCAAATGCCAACTTACAGGTATGGATTTCTTTACTTGATATCAGCGTTTCAAAGGGTGATTTGAAGATATTTACAAATCAGCTAAAATAATTATTGTATTGTATGAATAAACTAATTATTTCAGCACTTCGACATCCGGTTACCATCCTTGTTGTGGTATTTGCTATTGTTTTTTTTTCATACCTGGCCGTTAGTAACTCCAAAATAGATATTTTCCCACGACTCGGACTTCCCACGGTATATGTGGCACAACCTTATGGTGGCCTGGCTCCGGATCAAATGGAAGGTTTTGTGACTTCATATTATGAATACCATTTCCTGTATATAACTGGCGTTAAATATGTGGACTCCAAAAGTATTCAAGGGGCGGCCCTTATAAAAATAGAATTTAACGAGGGAACAGACATGAGTCAGGCGATGGCTGAAGTAGTTGGATACGTGAATAGGGCACGAGCCTTTATGCCACCGGGAACTGTACCACCTTTTATAACACGCTTTGATGCGGGCAGTGTTCCGGTAGGGCAATTGGTATTCAGCTCCGAAAATCGCTCCCTGGGAGAAATATCGGACCTTGCTTTGTTTCGTGTTCGTCCCATGTTTTCCACGCTCCCCGGCGTTTCAGCACCTCCGCCTTTCGGAGGTAATCAAAAAACAGTTTTGGTGACAGTAGATCCGGAAAAACTGCGGGAATATAATCTTTCTCCCGACCAGGTGGTTCAATCGATGATCAGATTTAATTCAATTACTCCGGCCGGGAATTTAAATATCGGTGATACAACTTATTTGACACCGCAAAACAGTGTTATTGAAACCCTGCAGGACCTTCAGAATATTCCTATTCAATTAAACAGCGGTCCTGCAGTATATATCCGGGATATTGCCAGTGTAAGCATGGGAACAGATATTACAACCAGTTATGCGCTGATCAATGGGAAGCGTTCGGTTTATATTCCGGTGACCAAGCGTGCAGACGCATCCACCTGGGATGTGGTTCAGCGAGTTAAGGCTGCATTGCCTGATATGCAGGCTGCTATTCCGTCTGATATTAAAGTAACTTATGCGTTTGATCAGTCGGGCTATGTCATCAATTCACTCAAAAGTCTGCTTTTTGAAGGAGGATTAGGTGCAATCCTTACGGGTTTGATGGTTTTACTTTTCTTGGGCGATATACGTAGTTCACTGATAGTAATAATGACAATTCCATTGGCGCTGCTTTGTGCAGCTATCTTGCTTTACCTCACGGGGCAAACGATCAATATTATGACCCTGGGTGGCCTCGCACTCTCTGTAGGCGTCCTCGTAGACGAGGCAACAGTAACAATTGAAAATATACATCGCCATATGGAAACGGGCAAAGAAAAAGCGCGTGCCATTACAGATGCTTGTAAGGAAATTGCCGGCCCTAAATTATTGATACTGATTTGTATTCTTGCTGTATTTGTACCGGCCATATTCATGAATGGAATACCGCAGGCGATGTTCCTTCCACTATCTCTTGCAGTTGGTTTTGCGATGATTGCTTCATTCCTCTTATCCCAGACCTTCGTTCCTGTAGTTTCCAATTGGATATTGAAACATCATTTGAAAGAGAATCCGGGGAAAAAAAGGGAAAGCTATTTTGATTCCTTTAAAGACCGGTATATATATGCCGGCAAGCACTTTCATTTTAACTATGGAATGCTCACTGTTTTGTTTATTGGAATATCCTTGTCTCTGATATTTTTATTTTTTAATATCGACGGAACAGAGCTTTTCCCGAGGACTGACAGTGGTCAGACGCAGGTCAGACTGCGGTTGCCAACAGGCACACGCTTTGAGCGTACGGAAGATGCTACCAGAAAATTATTAGACATCTCCGCTCGTATCGCAGGGGAAAAGAATATTGAAATAACTTCCGCATTTATTGGTACGCAACCTTCCAGTTATCCCGTAAACCTGATTCATCTATGGACCAGTGGTCCAAATGAATCAGTTACCAGAATTAAACTTAAAACGGGTGTAATTCCGATTCAAATATTTCGTGAAAAATTGAGAAATATAGTTGCAAAAGAAATACCTGAAGCGCGTTTGTCTTTTGAACCTGGAGATATTGTTGAACAGGTTCTGACTCTGGGAAATACAAATCCCATTCAGATTGCAATCGTAAACAGAAATCTGGCAGAGGGCAAAAAAACGGCCCAGAAATTATTGCAGAAATTATCAGGTATTTCTTCCCTTCGTGATTTGCAAATTGCCACGCCTCTTGATTATCCGGCCATTCGTCTCGATATTGACCGGGTACGTGCAGGGCAGTTGGGTATTTCCGGATCGCAAATTGCCAATTCAACGGTGGCTGCTACTTCTTCCAGTCGCTTTACGACACCGAGTTACTGGCTCGATAAAACTACGGGCACAGCCTATCAGGTTCAGATTCAGTATCCGCAATATCGTATGAACAGTACTTCCCAGTTGGAAGCAATTCCCATTTCATCCGGAAATGATGGTAATACTCATTATTTAAATGAAGTAGCTTCCTGGAAACATGTAACTGTTCCGGGTGAGTACGATCGACTAAATCAACAACGCTATATAACTATAACAGCTAATACAGAAAATGATGATATAGGTGCAGTTTTCAAAAAAGTAAGTCTGGCTATAAATGACATGGGCAAACTGCCGAATGGAGCTAAAATACTTTTACGGGGAGAGCCGGAACTTCTTCAACAGACTCTTCAAAATCTTCAGTACGGTTTGCTGGTTACTGTCGTAGTCATTTTTTTAGGTATGTCAATTTATTTCCAGTCTTTCCGAATATCCCTGGTAACATTATCCGTTATACCAGCCGTAATAGCGGGCTCTTTATTTATGCTTTTCATAACAGGCACAACAATGAATATTCAATCTTATATGGGAACAATCATGGGGGTGGGAGTTGCAATCGCCAATGCGATATTATTTATTACAAGCGCTGAGTTTGCAAGAAAAAATAATGCGCTACAGCCAAATATGGAAGCTGCCGCCAATCGTTTGCGACCCATTTTAATGACAAGTGCAGCGATGATTGCAGGCATGATTCCCATGGCACTGGGACTTACTGAAGGGGGTGACCAGACAGCACCACTTGGGAAAGCAGTTATTGGAGGAATGATTTTTTCCGCTGCCGGAGTATTATTTTTTCTGCCACATGTCTACCAATGGGTAGCCGGAAGAAAACCATTTAGTCAGGTATCATTGGATCCGGATGATCCCAATAGTAAAAATTATGACATTAAATAAAATGAAAAAAAATATATTGCTCGGATTTATATCTGCAATACTGTTCATTATATTTCTCGTTGGTTGCAGAAATAATGGGAATCACCAAATGGATTCTGTTTCAAATGATGTCTCTGGTATAGACACTATTCCGGTATTCATATTAAAAGCTGATACACTCAAAAAGTCGGTGGAATTACCAGGCGAATTGATTCCCTATGAACAAACTGATCTCTATGCTAAAGTTTCAGGCTTTGTGAAAACCATGAATGTAGATATCGGAGACCGCGTGCGTAAAGGACAAACTCTTGCCGTTATCGAAGCACCCGAAATAAATACTCAATTTGTGCATGCAGAGGCGGAAATTCAAGCCGCAAAAGCAAAGTGGTCAGCCAGTAAGGATAATTATGAGCGGTTATTCGCAGCTTCTCAAAGTCCTTCTCCCGGTATTGTTGCACCGGTTGATCTCGCAAACATCCGCGACCAGATGGAGGCTGACAGTGCTTCTTACGAAGCAGACCGGCAACAGGCTAAAGCATATAAAGAGGTTTCTGGTTATCTCTATATCACGGCTCCATTTGACGGGGTAGTCACAGCCCGTAAAGCCGATCCTGGCGCCCTGGTTGGGACCGGCTCGATGATACTTACGGTGCAATACAATAAGACGCTTAGGCTTCGGGTAGCGATTCCTGAATTATATGTCGCGGCTGTCAGTAATGGTCGCGCCATTCAGTTTAGTGTTGACGCATATCCAGAACAAAAATTTAGCGGAATGCTTACGCGCAAAACTGAAACAATTGATCCGGTTACCCGAACCGAACTTTGGGAATTTGAAGTGGATAACAGCAATCATATGCTAAAAGCAGGTGTTTTTGTAAATGCCAGGATCGACTTAGAACGAAAAGGGCAATCATTTATCATACCCTCGTCGGCCATTGCAACTACTCTTGAACGAAAATTTGTTATCAAAGTGATGCAAGGCGCAGCAAACTGGGTTGATGTACGTCAGGGAATCAATACCGACATTGGTGTTGAAATATTTGGTAAACTGAAAACAGGTGATACATTGTTAGTAAAAGCCGCAGATGATATAAAACCGGGAAGCCTTGGTCATTGGAAACTCCGTTAAATATTAGCGTTGATCAGGTTCAATTTGACAGAGTTGATTAAATGTATGATATTGAACCTATTAAATACGGAAACTGACCCTGCGTCATTTTGTGTGGTCAACTTTTTGTATAGAATTGTATTACTTGGAAAATGACTCAATCGCTCCCGGGGAAACAATTTGGTAACATTAAATTAATATAGGTTGTGGGATTACGCACCTATTTTGCATGTGTTTAACAAACAGTTTTCCTTTATGCAACAAGAATTTCAACTCCATTTTCCAATAGTAAACAGGGTGGCGAAGGTTAGGAAATCACCATATTCACTGGTTATCCTGCGTGAAGGTTTGTACACTGTATCTGTTGACAAATTACCCCTGGTTGAGTATTATATTTTCTTCGACAGCCCGGTAAAAGGCGAACAATTAAAACTGAAATTCTACAAGACCGCTTCAGACGGAAAATGGTATGATAAGTCCTATTCAGAAGAAGCTGAATTAAATTCTCCTGAATTCGGAATTCCGGAAATGAACAGGGAATTAAAATCAGTGCTGGATACGCACGATGCGCAGATGGCCCAGAACAAGAGTTTGTCTGTATAAGTTTAAATTCTTATTTTCTTAACATCAGATCCCAGGTTTTATATTGAAGACCGGAAGAAATGGTCTTTGAATGTCCTGTTTGCCTTTGACTTTTATCGATGAAAGAATTTTGATAACCGATTCCTTCTGGCACGGGAATTCGCCCATTAAACGGCAGAGGCTTTCTGCTATTTTATTTTCAAATGAAGTATCGTCAGTACCAGAAAACCTGGTTCTCAAGAAATCAATAATCCCCAGCTCGTTCATCAGATTAAGTTTACCCTGCATGTCAAGATTCTCAATTACTTGCAAGTCGACGAAATTATCCGGATGTTGCATCGACCATTTTAAAGAACTAATATAATTGGAATACATAATTCCCTGTGCGTATAAAAAGAGCTCAATAAATTTTCGTTTTTTATCTGGCAGATTCACACGGCTGCTGAAAGCATCATGAAATCCCTTGTAAAAGACTGACATACACTGGAGCCTGAAACTTTTGTCATACTCACTGAGCAAATTATGTTCAATTTTGTTTATGATTCCATTTGCTTCATCCAGCAGGAATTCTATGGGGCGTTCCTCAGATTTATTTTGCCGTATCCATTCCTCAAATACGGGCTGACGCGAAAGAAAACTGGATAAAATATAGTTACTGTAGGCGGCATTGTTTGAATTAGCCGGTTTGATATTGAAAACAAAAATTTCCCCAAACTGATATTTTCGCTCGGTCAGGCCCGGATTATTCCTTTCATTTTTATAAATCTCTGCGAGCTCCTCCGTTTTTTCCTTTTCAAAGAAGAATCGGAGGTGGGAATCAAATTCCGGAAATGACAATGGAATAATGCCAAACAAGCGGTCAAATAATGCTAATTTATCGGCATACTTTTTATGACTCTTGAATTCAGAATAGAAGGCCCGGATTTGATTTTCTGAATATCGCTGCATGGTAAATTAAACGCTGGTTTATTCCAAATATACCATGCGCTGTGTCCCGTTTTTCTAGCCGCATTTTCAGGTTATCAAATTATTAAGAATTTGTAAACAGTTTGTTTCCATGCGGATGAAAAGCTCTACGGGAATCTGTTAACATTTTGGTCATATTCACTTAACATTCCATTCACAGGAGCTAACGTCTTTTGCTACCAAATCAATTCTTAAAACAAACTTCTATGAGACGTCGATTCACCAAAACGCTACCTGGAATTATCATTCTATTGTTTCTTACAGTATTTTTCTACAATTCATCAGATGCCCAGTACTTAATCAATAATGATTCTGCCTTTCTGGCGAAGACGCCCAATTCTGCGAGGATATGGGGCTATATATTTGGTGATTATTTTTATAAAGGTCATGCGGACTCCCTCAACAGGGGAGGAAACAACCAGTACACCAATGTAAAACAATCAACAAGCGAATTTCAGTTCCGCCGGATATACATTGGATTTGACTATAATATAAACAAAACCTTTTCCACTGAATTTCTGCTGGCAGCTGAGGATGATTTCCCTACAGGCGACCTGCTGGTGAATAATAAGTTTGTCCCATATATTAAATTTGCCAATGTGCGCTGGCACGACTTTTTATTCAAGGGAAATGATTTTGTTTTTGGTCTGCAACCCACTCCGGCTTTTCCTTATATGACTGAGTACCTATTCAATTATTCAAGACCGGTAGAGAGGACCATTACAGATATACGAAGGACTCCTTCATTTGATTTTGGAGTTGCTTTGCAGGGAAGATTTAATTCCAAAAATAACTCTGTCTTTTATGGATACGATTTATTGGCCGCTAATGGTACGGGTGATAAGCCCCAAAATCTTACTGGTTCTGTTTACAAATGGTTTTATGGAGATGCCTTTATTGGATTTTTAAATCACAGACTTGTTTTTGACTTATATGCCGATTATCAAAGACAAAACTGGAGTGCTGGAGAACTCAACAAAGCTGCCCGTCAAATGACAAAACTAGCCGTTGTTTGGACCACACCTAAGTTAGTTGCTGGTGTTGAATCTTATATAAATGGATTGAAAAATGCTGAAACCGGAATTAACGGTGCAGTAAAAGACACGCTTAATGGCAGGGCAACAGGTACTTCATTCTATGCACAATATAATGTAAGCAGTACGTTTAAATTATTTTTCCGGTACGATATGTATAATCCGAATACGATGTATAATAATACTCAGTATACAAAGTATGCCACCCTTTATACTATCAGCACTTCTTATGAGCCCAATAATAAAGAAAGATTCTTGTCAGCGGGCTTTGATTTTACGCCGACCAAAAATATTCACTTCATTCCAAATATTTGGTATGATAAATACATCGGTCAGCAGGCCAATTTGGTGGGTAAAGCTGCCAATGATTATGATCTTGTTTACCGGTTGACTTTCTATTTCACATTCGGGAAAATGTTTGCTTATCCGACTTATTCCTATTATCATTAAATGTTTAGTCTGTTATTGAAAAATGAATTTTAGGCTGACGTGTACCTTAAAAGAGAATAAACTTATTGTGGAAGGAGTAGCATCACCATTTATTAATTTGCCCTAAAGGCAACCAGATATCTAAAAAACAAATTATGAAAAAGTATTTGATCTCATTTAAGCAAAGCCTTGCGGCCGCTGCTTTGCTAATAACTGCTCTGGCAGGTGTTCAAACAAAAGTTTCGGCCCAGGCAGACGATAAAACTATTTTGGGTGCAGGCAGCACATTTATCTATCCCCTCTTTTCGAAAATGTTTTCGGATTATAATTCGAAAACAGGCATTCAGGTAAACTACCAGAGTATCGGTTCAGGTGGTGGTATTTTGCAGCTTACCAATAAAACTGTTGACTTTGGTGCATCAGACGGTCCTTTAAATGATGAGCAAACAGCAAAAATCGGTGTTCCGGTATTACATATTCCACAGGCTTCGGGAGCGGTTGTTATTACCTATAACCTGCCCGGAAATAATAATTTAATTAATCTTACACCGGATATCATTGCTGATATTTTCCTGGGAAAAATCAAGACATGGAACGACCCCAGAATTATTTCCATCAATAAAGGAGTTGATATTCCTGCATTCCCGATCCTGGTTGCTCATCGTTCAGACGGGAGCGGGACTACCAATATTTTTACAAACTATTTATCCAAGGTAAGTCCGGAGTGGAAAACAAAAGTGGGCAGTGGTGGTGCTGTTAACTGGCCGGCAGGTTTAGGAGGAAAAGGAAATGAAGGTGTATCCGGACTGGTAAAACAAACTCCTGGAGCTATTGGATATGTGGAGCTGATCTATGCGCTCCAAAATAAAATGGATTACGCAAAAATTAAAAATAAGAAAGGTAACTTTATAATACCATCTCTCGCTTCTGTTACAGCTGCCGGAAATGTCAAACTGCCAGATGATTCTAAAATCTTTATTACAGATACAGACGCACCAGACGGTTATCCGATCAGCGGATTTACCTGGGCAATCATCTACAAAGACCAGAATTATAATGGCCGTTCAATGGATAGGGCCAGTAAACTCTTAAAACTCCTTTGGTGGAATATTCATGAAGGACAAACTTTCGCGGCGCCTTTAAATTATGCACCTTTATCAAAAGAAGCACAAAAAGTAGCTGAGAAAATTTTGAAATCTGCCACTTATAAAGGGAAACCGATTTTATAGAATTGTCAGTTGTTAGTTGTTAATTGTTAATGATATTAGTTAGCGTTGACAATTAACAACTAACAACTTACAATTGAGCAGGGTATGGACGACCAAAAGAGTATCAGAAAGAGAAAGAATTCAAACGGCCAGATCAGGGCAGAATCGCTTTTTAAAAGGTCGCTTGTTGTTATAGGTGCGGCAATGGTCGTTCTGGTACTGGGTATATTACTTACACTCATTATAGAGTCTGTTCCATCCATCAAATCACTGGGTTTGAAATATTTATGGGGGACGACCTGGGATCCGGTCAATAACATATATGGAGCCGCACCATTTTTACTAGGTACGATTCTGACTTCCTTTCTTGCTTTAATAATTTCTATTCCGTTTTCTTTTGCAATTGCAGTTTATCTTGGAGAATATAATCCTAAGGGCTGGCTTTCTAATTTCCTGAAAAATACTGTCGAGCTGATTGCAGCGGTACCATCAGTAATTTATGGATTCTGGGGTTTGCTCGTGCTGGTACCGTTGGTACGACATTGGAAACGAAACTTGGTATCCTGCCATATGGTATCGGCATTTTTACAGCATCACTTATACTTGCTGTAATGATCATTCCTTATGCGGCATCTCTGGGCCGTGAAATGATCAGACTCGTACCTTCACCACTGAAGGAAGCAGCATATTCCTTGGGCGCGACCCGTTATGAAGTACTTAAAAATGTAATCCTGCCTTATACCAAATCCGGATTGTTCGCCGGCATTTTGCTTTCGCTGGGAAGAGCATTGGGTGAGACAATGGCTGTTACCATGGTGATCGGTAACACGAGTCTGATCCCATCCAGCATTTTTGCACCGGGAAATACTATGGCCAGTGTGATTGCCAACGAATTTACAGAAGCTGACCATACTGTATATCTATCTGCGCTGATCGAACTGGGTCTTGTTTTATTTCTTGTAACGGTGGTAATTAATATGATCGGGAAACGAATTATAAAAAGGTTTACAAACGAATAAGATATGGATGTAAACGTAAAATATCGCGTTGCTAAAAGCAAGGGGATGCAGGCACTGATTGTCTTTTTGGCTTTCCTGATTACGATACCGTTGATTTTCATAATCATCTATATATTCAGGGAGGGTATCACAAAAATTAACTGGACATTTCTTACAAAAATTCCTAAACCTGTTGGCGAAACCGGCGGAGGAATTGCAAATGCCCTGATCGGGTCTATATTAATTGTTCTTACTGCAGCCGTTATGGCGATTCCGCTAGGTGTAATGTGTGGCATCTATTTAAGCGAAAACAGAACCAGCAGACTTTCCTACTGGAGTCGCCTTTCAGTGGATGTGCTTCAGGGTGTTCCTTCTATTGTTACCGGAATCGTAGTGTATTTCTGGGTTGTAAAACCCATTGGCACTTTCTCTGCATTTTCGGGAAGTATTGCCTTAGCCATTATGATGTTGCCTATCCTGATAAGGTCCACTGAAGAAACGCTAAAGCTCATCCCTTTCTCACTCAAAGAAGCAGGCCTTGCACTCGGACTGCCTTATCATAAAGTGATATTAAGAGTGATTGTCCCTTGTGGTGTCAGCGGAATTCTTTCCGGCGTCATGTTATCCATAGCGCGTATAGCCGGTGAAACAGCACCTCTTTTATTTACGGCATTTGGGAATCCCTATTTGAATATAAACCTGGGTAAGCCCATGCAAAGCCTTCCTTTAATGATCTTCAACTATGCTACGAGTCCTTATGATGACTGGCATGACATGGCCTGGGGTGCCGCATTGATTTTATTATTTACAGTATTGCTTTTAAATATCATTACAAAGCTGACAACAAAACGATGGAACGTACAATTATAAAAAGCAGGAAATTCAATGCCTATTTCGGAACCAACCATGTGGTGAAGAATGTCAACATTGATATTCCCAAAAACAACATCGTTGCTGTGATGGGCCCATCCGGCTGTGGGAAGACGACTTACCTGCGTTGTATAAACCGAATGCATGAACTGATCCAGGGTGCTACTAGTAATGGAGAAATGATTCTGAACAATGAAAATGTTTATGAAATGCATCCCATATTTGTGCGTTTGAAAATCGGGATGGTATTTCAAAGGCCCAATCCCTTTCCAAATCTTAGTATATATGATAATGTTATAGCGGGGTATAAACTGAACGGTATGAAGCTTCCGAAAGCTGAAAGAGATCAGAAAGTAGAGGAATCACTTTCCAAGGCAGCCCTGTGGAATGAAGTCAAAGATTCACTGCATAAAAAGGGTACTTTTCTTTCAGGCGGACAACAACAAAGACTGTGTATTGCCCGTGCTATTGCCATGGAACCTGAAGTATTGCTGCTGGATGAACCCACGTCAGCGCTTGATCCGATCTCCACTTCAAGTATCGAAGAACTTCTGCACGAGCTGAAAAAAAATTACACACTGGTCATTGTTACGCATAATATGCAGCAGGCGGCAAGAGTCAGCGACAAAACGGCTTTTTTCTATTTGGGTGAGCTGGTAGAATATGATGATACCAAACTGATGTTTACCAATCCGCAGGATAAGCGCACCCAGAATTATATAACCGGAAGATTTAGTTAGGTCTACCTTTAATCAAGTTTTTGTTATGTCACAATTAGAAATAGAACTCAAGGAATTAAAAAAAGAAGTAATCAATATGTGGAGCCTGGTGCATTCACAATTGGTTAAGTCAAATATTGCGATGGTCAATTTTGATAAAAATCTCGCGCGTGAAGTGGTATCAAGAGAAAAAAGAGTAAACGGTTCCGAATTAAAAATAGACCGCGATTGTGAGAACATTTTTGCGTTGCTTACGCCGGTGGCAGTGGATCTGCGTTTCGTTTTGGCGGTATTAAAAATCAACTCCAACCTGGAACGTATCGGGGATATTGCAGAAGGTGTGGCAAAATATATTTTAAGTGCGGATAAACCATTTAACCCCGAACTCTTAAAAATGACAGAGACTATCAGCATGTACGATGAAGCCATCAACATGCTGGACGATACACTTACCGCATTCGAGAATGAAGATACCAGTCTGGCGAGAGGCGTCTTTCAGAAAGATGAATTTCTCGACAGGATCAATATCGAATCAACCGGAACGACAGTCAAATATCTGGAGAGTCATCCGCAGGACTGTTATCAGTCGCTGATTAATTTATCAATTATCAGAAGATTGGAAAGGGTAGGCGACCAGTCGAAAAATATCGCAGAAGAAACCATTTTTTACGTGGAGGCGAAAGTGCTGAAACATAAACAGGATGAATAACCGAGAAATATCCCTTCTTTAAAGCCATTCTTCCGAATGGTTTTTTTTATGTCTGTATATTGCTTTTTATTTTTGATAACCATTTACTTTTGTAAAGACGGCTGTAAATCTGACCATTTATTAAATTAATGATCATGAAAATAAATTCCATTCAGACAATTTTCGGTTTGTCCTTTGTTTTTCTATTTTCTTTTAAGGCAGAAGCGCAGTGGGATCTGGGCCTTCAGGGTGGTATCAGCATCCCAAACCTGACAGGAGGTGGTTCTGACAATAATCCACTTAACACCGGATATAGTTCCAGGTTAGGACCGGAATTTGCAGTTTTTGGTGAATACCATGTAAACAGCCTGTTTTCGCTGGTGCCAACAATTGAATATTCATCTCAGGGCGGAAAGAAAAACGGATTGCAGGCCATGCCTACTCCGACAGAACTGGCCCAATATTTCGAACAGCAAGGTATGCAGGCCCCTACTTATCTGTATGCGAATTTCAATAGTGAAGCCAAACTCAACTACCTGATGATTCCTATACTCGCAAAATTCGGATGGTATACAGACGCTCAAAAGAAATTTCGTATCTCAGTAGCTGTGGGACCCTACGTAGGTTTTTTGCTTTCGGCTAAACAGGTCACCAGCGGAAACAGTGATATTTATTTAGATCCGGGCGGTAATGAACCTTTGCCCGTAGGATCTCAAAACTTTGACCAGACAACAGATATCAAAGACCAGCTGAACACCACGAATTTTGGTGTGGATGGAAGTGTCGGAATAGAATACTTTCTGGGTGCGAGTCGTCATGACAGAATATTTTTTGAAGCAGGTGGCAACTATGGCTTTCTCAATATTCAAAAGGGAAGTGCTGATGGTAAGAACAATACGGGCGCTGCAACACTAATGCTCGGATACGCATATAAGTTAGGTAAATAAAAAAGCGAAGATTTAGTTTTTCATCACTGCATTTTTTGCAAGGTTCTTTGGATCTTTCAGGAATATCTGCTTGCATTCGTCTGAACAAAATCCATAGACTTTACCTTCATAATGAACCGTGTCTTCAATACCGGCAGTAACCGGCATGCCACAGGAAGGATCTTTTTTATTATCCACCATGTCAGCTGTAAACTTTTTCTTAACTGAATCGGATTTACGCGATACCAGAGATGTCGTTTCATGATTTGGCTTCTGACTACAGGAAAAAAGAATTCCCGGCAGTGTCAACATGCCCATTAAATAAAAGTAAAGCTGCAATCTTGGGAGAAATGAATTATCCGGCTTCATTCAGGTGATTATTGTACGGTAAAATTACCTCTTTAGCACCTAATATTAACTCAATGATATCCAGATGGGCCCTCTTTGCTCCCTCATTGCTGCCTCGGATTCCGAGAGACCAAAGAGGCACCAAAGAGAGAATTCCGACAGGCGTTCCTGGTTTTAGGCTTTTAGCTTTAGGCTTTGGGCTTTGAAAGCTGCTTCCCATCCGATGATCGCTGATTTACGATCGATGCCCCAATGGTAACCGCCAAGATTTCCTGAAGAAGTAATAACCCGGTGACAGGGGATTAAAAATGCAACAGGATTATTTCCAATGGCTGCACCCACTGCCCGGGACGCGCGGCTATCACCGATTTCAGTTGCGATTTGATGATAAGATTTTAAAGAGCCCATCGGTATATTCAGTAATGCATTCCATACCTTGATCTGAAAAGGCGTTCCTTTTAAATTCAATTTAATTCGGTTCAGGTCAGACCAGTCGTCCCTGAAAAGTTTGAGAGCCTGTTGTTGATGTAAATCTGTATTCTGCTCCAGTAGTGAAGCAGGGAAGCGATTTATGATCTCAGTCTCGGGAGATTCGGAACCTTCCCGTATGAAAGAAATGTGGCAGATACCTTTACAGGTAGATGCTATTAATATATTTCCAAAAATAGTTTCAGCGCGGCTATAATATATATGCAGATTTTTTCCACCCTGCTGGTATTCTCCAGGTGTCATACCTTCAACCTGGATAAACAAATCGTGCAGGCGACTGGTGCCCGATAAGCCTGTTTCAAAACTCACAGTAGCCAGGGTTTTCTGTTCCTGAAGAAGCTGTTTTGCATATTCAATGCTGGTAAACTGAAGAAATTTTTTAGGACTTACACCTGCCCATTCCCTGAATAAACGCTGAAAATGAAAGGGGCTTAGATGAACCTGGTGGGCTATTAAGTCAAGGTCAGGCTGATCTCTGAAATTTTCACGGATAAAGCGAATGGCCTGTTCTATGCGTAGATAATCATACATACCCAAAAGTAAGGAGCCACGAACCCCAGGGCAACCCGAATATTGCGGTTATTTTATTTTTTTTAGTCGGTCCGGGAGACATTCTTAAAATCTTTGGAGATCCTGGCGGACATGGTTCCGGTGGTATCAAAAATCTGGTTAACCCTCTTCTCCTTCATATTTACTTTGAAATTGCAGAGGTAGAATGTTTTATCTTCAAAATAAATGACCTCCAGTACGTTGAATTTTACCCGTGACGTATCAATTCTGGGTTGATGGTTCAAATACAGGCCCATGGAGGATTTCAAACTTTCTTCAATATCCTTTTTACTTATTTTTTTAGCACAGGAAGAGAATAAGATACCTGATAATGTTACCGCGAAAAAGGTTCTTGTGATTTTAAACATAACCGCAAAATAAATAAAATCAAAAAAACTGAATTCAAGTTTTTGGAACCGGCGTGGATAATATGTTCTTTTAACACATAAGATTTTAAATTTGATACATCCGGTTGAAGTCGGATAATAATCTACAATTAAAAGTTAAAAAAAAATTAGGTCAGCATTTAGGAAATCTTAAATTTGGTTATAAATTTCTCATCGTTAAACCAAAAGACGAATTGCTTATGCCAACTAAATTTAAACTCCTAGCGGGGCTGAATACCGCATTCCTTCTTTTCCTTAGCTTAAGTCTTTTCGCTCAAACATCAATCTCTGGCCGTGTTTTAAGTAGCACGGACAAGAAACCCGTTGTAGGAGCGACAGTACAGGTAAAGGGAGGCAAGTCAGCCACTTTAACCGGATCGGATGGAACTTTCACCATCACTTCTTCTCAAAAAGTGAGTGCCCTGGTGATTACCATTGTAGGATTTGAGTCGGTAACCGTACCAGTAACAGGGACGAGTGTTGGAGACATTATGCTCTCCATCTCTGCTACATCGCTGAACGATGTGGTCGTTACAGGTTATACCTCTCAAAAGAAAAAGGACATTACGGGCGCGGTTGCCGTAGTGAATATTAAAGACATGAAAGAGGTGCCGGGAACCAGCACAGAAGCTTTGCTGCAAGGTCAGGCAGCCGGTGTTACGGTTATCAATTCCGGTTCACCGGGTGGAGGAAGCAATATCCACATCAGGGGTGTAACTTCTATCGGTAATGTTGATCCGCTCGTAATCGTGGATGGCGTTCAGAGCAGCATGCATGACCTGAATATGGATGATATTGAAAGCATTCAGGTTCTGAAGGATGCTGGTGCAGTTGCTATCTACGGTATCCAGGGGTCCAACGGTGTTGTAATTATTACAACCAAAAGGGGACGTGGAAAACCAACCATCACCTATGACGGTTTCTATGGAACACAACAACCATTGCCAAATGGATTTAATCTGGCAGGCAGCCAGACATACGCAGACGTACTTTGGCTACAGTCTTACAATACCGGAACAATACCAGGTAACACCTGGTTTGGACAGGGTGGAGCAACATATGCTCCTCCCACACTTCCAGCTTATCTGACACCAAAACCTTATAGTGATGCAACAGGAACACCGAATCCTAACTATACGGCACTTCAGGATCCTACTACTTATAATATTCCAAATAACCAGATCACAAAAACCAATTTAATGGGCACAGACTGGTTCCATGAAATATTTAAACCAGCACCCTGGACGCAGCATACGCTCTCAGCCAGTGCGGCCACTGACCGGTCTTCCTACTATTTTTCTTTCTCCTATCTGGATCAGCAGGGAACATTGATCGACACTTACCTGAAAAGATACAGTGTAAGAGCGAATACTACATTCAATGTAAAAGACCATATAAGGTTTGGAGAAAATGCTTACATTTTCTTTAAACAAAATCCCCAAATCTCGAATCAGAATGAAGGCAACGCGATTTCAGAGTCTTACCAAATTCCACCATTGATTCCCGTATATGATATTGCAGGAAATTATGCAGGTACGCACTCCTTTACTATCAATAACTCAGGAAACCCTGTGGCGCATCAGCAACGTGGAGCAAATAATCTGGGTAATGATGTGCAGATTAACGGTAACATATTCGCGGACGTAGACTTTGCGAAGCATTTCGACTTCAAAACAAGTTTGGGTGGTACTTATGATAATTCGTATTATTATTATTTCCAATACACTCCTTATGAAAACGCAGAAGGTAGTACAGCAGGGAATGTTTTTACAGAAGGGGCGTCGTATAATACTGCATTGATCTGGACAAATACGCTGACTTATAATCAGACTTTTGGTGATCTCGGAGTAAAAGCCCTGATTGGAACAGAATCCAAGAGCTTTTATGGTCGAGGTTTACAGGGACAGAGTGGGGATTATTTTTCAACCAATCCGGATTATTGGACACTTAGCACTGGTAACCCTGCCATTCAGGCCGTTGCCAGCGCCACTTATAATTCTGCTGGTTACCTGCCTTATCAAAACACTTTGTATTCCCAGTTTGGAAGAGTTGATCTGGATTACCAGGATAAATACCTGTTGAGTGGTACAATTCGCCGGGATCAGTCATCTCTTTTTGCTCCTGGCCAGCAAACAGGAACTTTCCCGTCAATATCTGCCGGATGGAGAATTTCTCAGGAAGATTTCCTGAAAAATACGACCTGGTTAAAAGACCTGAAAATAAGGGGTAGCTGGGGTAAATCAGGTAACCTTTCCAACACGCCAACCACAAACCCATACGATTTATACGGAAGTTCAGCATTTAACTCGTATTATGACATAAACGGAACTTCTACTTCTTCTGTACTGGGTTTTTATTCCAGCAATCTTGGAAATACCTATACTACCTGGGAAACTGACATACTTTCCGATGTAGGTATCGATGCTACTATTAACCATTTCACTTTAACTGCTGACTGGTTCAATAAAAAAGTCAGTGGTCTTTTATTCCAGGAAACACTTCCGAATACCGGCGGTGGTGCCACTGCTCCTTATGTAAATTTTGGTGATATTCAGAGTACAGGAGTTGACTTTTCACTTAACTATCACAACCAGGTCAACAAAGATTTTAATTTTGATTTGACATTAACAGGTACTCACTACGTTAGTAAAGTACTAAGCCTACCTGCCGGACTTGCATATTATTCCGCTACAAATGTGGGATCAAACCGTATCGGAGCTTTTACAAGAATGGAACCAGGGCAGCCCGTTGGATCATTTTTTGGATATAAGGTAATAGGTTATTTTAAAGATGCCGCAGATGTTGCCGCTTCTCCAACCCAGTCTGGTGCCGCTCCAGGAGCATTTAAATTCGCTGATATCAACGGAGATAAAACTATAGATGTTAATGACAGAACCTATATCGGCAATCCGAACCCCAAATTCACTTATGGATTTAATATTGGTGCAACCTGGAAGCAATTAGACTTTTCTGCTTTCTTCTACGGATCTTATGGAAATGATGTATTTAACTACGTGAAATACTGGAATTGTTTTCCACAGGTGTTTGAAGATGCTGTCAAATCTGATCTGATTACTAATTCATGGTCGCCGACAAACCTGAATCCGAAGTATCCTCAGATCACTACTACGAGTTCATTTAGTAACTCAACCCAGGTTAACTCCTGGTATGTTGAAGACGGATCTTACCTAAGGTTAAAAGCACTGAATATCGGGTATACGGTATCACCTGAAATTCTTCGTAAGGCGGGAATCGACAGACTGAGGGTTTATGTTTCCGGAGCGAATTTGTTTACAATTACTAAATACACTGGATTGGATCCGGAATTACAGGGTTCCGACCTCAACGATCAGACCAATATCGGCATTGATCTTGGGAACTACCCTTCGAACCAGAAGACTTATATTATAGGAGTAAATCTTACATTTTAAGCAACTGAACTGGTATATTTAACGAATTAATAATCTAATCATGAGCCTTAAACTTTATAATAAATTTCCGCTATATGAAAAGAATTAAATATAATAAACTACTAATTCCGGGTGGCCTGGCTGTATTAGCCCTGCTATTTGCGTGTGGAAAAAACTTTCTGAATAAGCCACCTCTTGGTGTATTGAGTCCATCTATAGTTGCAACCAGTGCAGGTGTACAGGGTATATTAATCGGGGCATATTCCGATCTTACTGGTGAGGGTACTTCGCAAGGAGGAGCCTGGGGATCAGCTGCAGATAACTGGACATACGGTAGTGTTTGCGCTGATGACGCATATAAAGGATCCACTTCCTCAGATCAGGGTGATATCGTAAACCTTCAGCAATGGGTTTCAGTTACAAACAATCCATATCTCGCTCAGAAATGGGCGGCTATGTACGATGGAGTTCAAAGAGCTAATGATGTCATACGTACAATGCGCCTGGCTACTGATATTTCTCCTGCTGACACAACTGATTTTAAAGCTCAAGCCTTGTTTCTGCGTGCATTTTTTCACTTCGAACTTAGAAAAATATTCTGGTACCCGCCTTATGTAGATGAAAACATTACGGTTACTAATAACAACATTAATGTTCCTAATAACGATGCATCCGGGTACATAGACATATGGCCAAAGATTGAAGCGGACTTTACATACGCGATGACTTATTTACCTGAAATCCAGCCAGCTCCGGGACAAGCTAATAAATGGGCAGCACAGGCATATCTTGCCAAAGTATACATGTTTGAAGGAAAATATGCCCAGGCTCAGCCGCTGCTGGATGAGCTGATTTCAAGTGGAGTTACGGCCCTCGGAACACCTTATGCCCTTCAGCCAAACTATGCACAGAATTTTAATCCCGATAAAGGAGCTAAAAACAGTTCAGAATCTGTGTTTGCTGCTCAAATTTCTGTAAACGATGGTTCAGGTCCTGCGGGCGGAAAAGCTTTTGGGGACAACCTGAACTTCCCTTATGGCGGTGGTCCGGGTGCCTGTTGCGGATTTGACAATCCATCCCAGGATGTTGCAGATGCATGTAAAACTGATGCCAACGGTCTTCCATTGCCAATTGGTACTTTTAATCTTGCTCCACATGTTAGCGATCAGACACCTGCGGCTTACGCGGGTAACCTTGATCCGAGAATCGACATCATTATGGGCAGAAAAGGAGTTCCTTTCTTTGACTGGGGTCCGCATCCTGGTGATGTTTGGATTCGTAGCCCGGGGGATGATGGTCACTTCAGCCCAAAAAAGGATTCGTATGCTAAGGGAGTTCAGGGAACTTTGTCTGATGCCTCCAGTAACTGGGCGAATGTTGAACTTGCTGCAGTAAATGTTAACCTGATTCGTTTTGCGGATATTTTGTTATGGGATGCAGAATGTGCTGCCGTGGCAGGTAATCTGGCACTGGCAGAAACTGATGTAAATTTAGTTCGTGCCAGAGCAGCAGATTCTTTGGGTTGGGTTTACTCGAACGGCACCTTTGACCCAACTTCTTATACTTATAAAGGAGGTACAATACTAGCTGATAAATACAAAATTGCGCCGTATCCTCCGGGATATTTTTCTACCGGGACAATTGCTATGAATGCAATTATCATGGAAAGAAGAATAGAGCTGGCTGAGGAAGGGCATCGCTTCTTTGACCTCCAGAGATGGCAGGTTGCAGGCAACCCGCTTCTTCCAGCCAACTATATGACTACTACTTTGAACGCGTACGCTGCGATAGAAGCTCCGCTTCATCCTGCACAGTATCAGGGTGTGACTTTTACAACAGGGAAGGCCGAATATTTCCCGATACCACAGGGTCAGATAGATGCTGAAAATTCAGGGGGAACTATTAACTTAAAACAGATTCCTGGTTATTAATAAATAGAGATTTTAAAAACCGAAAATAAGAGGCAGGGTCAAAAGCCCTGCCTCTTTCTATTAAGGCTGACAAATAACATTCCAATACGAATGCTTCATTCTTTTTTTTCATACATTGAATCGGAGAATTATCTTTTATGCGATCGTTTATCAGATTAGTGAGATGGCTCTTTTTATTTACAGGGGTTTATTTTGTTTCATCATGTACCCACAAGAAGACATTATTTGACGAAATCTCTTCTGCAAATTCAGGCATTCATTTTAACAATCAGATTGTCGAAAACGATTCCATCAATCCATTGGATCTGACTAATATTTATAATGGCGGAGGCGTAGGAATTGGCGATTTCAACCGGGACGGACTGCCTGATATTTATTTTACAGGCAATACCGTCTCAAACAAATTATACCTGAACAAGGGTGATTTTAAATTTGAAGACATTACTTCAACTGCCGGAGTAGAAGGAGAAGGAAAATGGTGTCGCGGAGTCTCTGTAGTCGACATTAATAATGACGGTTGGCCGGATATCTATGTTTGCGCAACTATCAGAAATAATCCGGAACAACGAAGGAACTTACTTTATATCAACCAGGGGTTGGATAAAAACGGCATTCCCCATTTTAAGGAAATGGCGCGAGAATATGGTCTGGGGGATACCCTGTATTCCACCATGGCAGCTTTCTTCGACTATGACAATGATGGTGACCTGGATATGTATCTTGCGGTTAATGACATTCCAAAAGGATATAATGCCAATGTTTACAAACCCATTGTTACTGATGGCTCATTTCCCAGCACCGGAAAGTTATATCGCAATGACTGGAATGATTCTCTCAAACATCCGGTATTTACAGATGTTTCGAAACAGGCGGGAATTACTACCGAGGGTTTTGGTCATGACGTAACGATTGCGGACATAAATCATGATGGCTGGAAAGATATTTATGTTAGTAATGATTTTCTGGGTGACGATATTCTGTATATCAATAATCACGATGGAACTTTTACAGATAAAGTCAAATCATATTTCAAACACACGTCAGCCAACGGCATGGGTCAGGATATTGAAGATATTAATAACGACGGCCTTGCGGATGTTGTGGAGCTGGATATGGACCCTCCGGATAATTACCGCAAAAAACTATTTCAGGGACCAAATAACTACAGGTCTTATCAGAATACAGAATATTTCGGTTATCAGTACCAGTATGCACGCAACAGTTTGCAGCTTAATCAGGGTCCGCGGGTAAACGGAAATGATTCCATTGGCGATCCCATATTTAGTGAGATCGGTTATTACAGTGGTATTGAGGCTACTGATTGGAGCTGGACACCACTCGTAGCGGATTTCGATAATGATGGTTACCGGGATATCATTATGACAAATGGATATCCGAAAGATGTAAATGACCATGATTTTATCAATTTCAGGACCCAGGCCACTAACCTGGCTTCCAAAAAAATGATATTAAGCCAGATCCCACAGATAAAAATTCACAGCTTTGCATTTAAAAATAACAAAGACCTGACATTTACAGATGTATCGGGGGACTGGGGCCTGATGGCACCTTCGTTTTCTAACGGCGCCGCCTATGCGGACCTTGACAATGATGGCGATCTCGATCTTATCGTAAACAATATCGATGACGAGGCACACATTTACAGGAATATGTCAAGGGAAAGAGATCCCGATAATCATCATTACCTGCAAATTCAGTTTGCCGGAGATAGTCTCAATAAAAATGGTATCGGAGCCTGGGTAGAATTGCACTATGACAACGGGAAACAACAGGTATATGAAAATACTCCTTACCGTGGTTACCTTTCAACGATTCAGGACATTGCTCATTTTGGATTGGGTAACAGATCAAATGTAGATTCAGTCATCGTTAAGTGGCCAAATGGTAAAATGCAACTTATCCGAAATGTCAAGGCAAACCAGTCCTTACTTGTCGAAATTAAAAATGCTGGTCTCAATTATTCTTTTGCAAAGGAACCATTTGCATCAAGTTCTCTGTTTAAAGATGTCACTGATTCAGTTGGGATTCATTTTACGCAGGAAGAGCGGGATTATATTGACTTTAATATCCAGAAGTTATTACCTCATAAATTTTCTGAATACGGCCCTTCGATCGCAGTCGGCGATATAGATGGAAACGGACTGGAAGATATGATTGTGGGAGGCTCCGCATTTCACAGTGCTCAGATGTTTCTACAACAACCAGATGGCCGCTTCATTCAAAAAGCACTGACGCCTGAAGAGATTAGCAAAAATAAATTAGCTGATGACCTTCAGGTTTTGTTATTTGACGCAGACGGAGACGGTGATCTTGATCTTTATATTGCTTCCGGTGGTTACGAAAATGAACATAATGATCCGGCTTATCAGGACAAGTTATATATCAACGATGGTAAAGGAAATTTTAAACTTGACTCTACTGCACTTCCAAAAAACTTTACCAGTAAGTTTTGTGTACGGGCAGCGGATTTTAATCATGATGGCAAACTGGATTTATTTATTTCAGGTCGTGTAGATCCTGAAAATTATCCGAAACCGGTTTCCAGTTTTATTTACAGGAATGATTCCAAAGATGGCCAGGTTAAATTTACTGATGTAACAACTTCAGTCGCCAAAGATCTTGTCAATGTGGGGATGATCTGCGATGCAGTTTGGACCGATTTTGACAATGACGGATGGATGGACCTGGTTCTTGCAGGTGAGTGGATGCCAGTTACCTTTTTAAAAAACGATCATGGAACTTTTAAAAATGTTACAGCAGGTACAGGAATGGCCGATCAATTAGGATGGTGGAACAGTATTGTTGCAGGTGATTTCGACAACGATGGTAAGATTGACTATGTAGTGAGCAATCTGGGCAGGAATTCGTTTTACCGTGCCAGTGATGAATATCCCATAAGGGTGTATGCGAAAGATTTTGATAAAAACGGTATTTATGATATGATTCCTTCGTTATACCTTCCTGATGTGAACGGGAAAATGAAGGAATTTCCTGCACAGGGCCGCGATGATCTGCTCAAACAGATCAACGCCATGAGGGAAAAATTTCCAACGTATAAATCATATGCAGTAGCTGAAATGAGCCAGGTTCTTACAGACGATGAACGTAAGGGCGCTTTGATACTTACTGCAAATAATTTACAGACCTGTCTGTTTCATAACGAAGGGAACGGGAAATTCACTATGACCCCTTTGCCCGCCGAGGCACAGTTTTCAGCCATCAATGGTATGATAGCGGAGGATTTTGATGGCGACGGAAATCTTGACCTGGTGATGAATGCCAATGATTATGGCACAGAGCCAAACGTGGGCCGGTATGATGCATTGAACGGACTTTATCTCAAAGGAGATGGTAAAGGTAAATTTACCCCCCTGTCTATTCTGCAAAGTGGCATCTTTATCCCGGGAAATGGTAAAGCCCTGGTCAAACTGCAAAGCGCCAACGGCAAATGTTTGCTTGCGGCCGGACAGAACAGAGGACCATTAAAGATTTTTGAATTGAAAAAAGATATCAGGACAATCCGTGTAGGACCGTCGGATGTAGGCGCTTTATTAAAATATAAAAATGGTCTTACACGAAAACAGGAAATTTATTATGGATCTTCGTTTCTCTCTGAGTCTGGCCGCTTTTTAAATCTTGATAAGAATGTTGAAAGCGTCGAAATCTATGACAGCCATGGACAAACGCACAAAGTAAAGATTCAGTAGGGTTTTTATAGGTAGCAGGATTAATTTTATATTGATAAATCAACCCTTACAATCACGTTTTAAATACTTAATTGAGCGCTATTAAAATGATAAATTGAGACTTGATTGAAATGGTTTTTGAACAATATTGTTTCTAAGGTATTTCTATCCATATTTATTTTTACTTCAGGTTGCAGAAATTATCATCGCAACAGCACCCATCCCGAAATTACTGATGCTGAAATAAAGAAAGGTGAATCTTTGTCTATTTTGTATTGTCAGGGATGTCACAACCTGCCTGATCCTTCCCTGCTCGATTCAAAGCATTGGGAGAAAGATGCTTTGCCTTATATGGGCCCGAGGTTGGGTATTTTCAATCACGGCTTTGAAATATATCCATCCAGCAGGTATGACAAGAATCTGAGCAAGGATTTTTATCCCTCCAAGCCTTTACTAAGTCCTGCGGAATGGCAGTACCTGATGGATTATTATATTGCTACTTCACCCGATTCATTGCCTGGTCAGCAACGTAAGGAGGCCATTAAAATTGGTTTGCCTTTATTTAAGGCAGAGTTGCCGGCATTAAAATATGACCAGCCAGCTACCTGCCTTATCCAGATCGATACGGTCAATAGGAAACACAGCATTTTAATAGGAGATGCACTTCGGAAGAAATTGTATCGTATAAATGAAAAACTCTATCCGGTAGATTCTGTAAGCGTAACCGGTCCTGTGGTTGGTCTCGACTTTCGACAGGATTCCATGATCGCCTGCGATATCGGCGTTTTAAACCCGAATAATGGCAAATTTGGGAAAGGCCTGGCAATAACTACCGGCGTAAATCAAAAAATGAAAATTGATTCCATTCCAATTTTTGATTCACTAGCCAGGCCAGTTCAAATCACGGCTGTTGATCTGAATCAGGACGGACTTACCGACTACCTTGTCTGCGAGTTCGGTCATCTTGCGGGATCTCTTTCGTGGATGGAGAATAAAGGAGGTGGAAGATTTCTGCGCCATATTATGCGTGCCGTTCCAGGTGCCATAAAGGCCTATATTAATGATTTTAATCATGACGGATTACCAGATATATGGGTGCTGTTCGCCCAGGGTGATGAAGGAATCTTCTTATTTACCAATCAGGGACATGGAAAATTCAGTCAGGAGAAAATACTGGGATTTCCACCCATTTACGGGTCGTCTTATTTTGAGCTGGATGATTTTAACCATGATGGATATCCTGATATTCTATACACCTGCGGGGACAATGCGGACTACTCCCAGGTACTAAAGCCTTATCACGGCGTTTATATATTTCTGAATGACGGTCAGAATCATTTTATACAAAAATATTTCTTCCCTATCAATGGGTGTTATAAAGCGATGGCCAGGGATTTTGACGGGGATGGTGACCTTGATATCGCTACCATTTCTTTTTTTGCAGATTATACACGGCAGCCCGAGGAGGGATTTGTCTATCTTGAAAATAAAGGCGATTTTGAATTCCAGCCATTTACTTTACCTGAAGGACAGCTCGGCAGATGGTTGACTATGGATGTCGGTGATCTCGACGGGGACGGTAAAATAGATATCCTGCTGGGAAATTTTTCTATTGGTCCAAGTTTTATCAAATCTTCTATGTCATGGAAGATGGGACCGCCCTTTTTGTTTTTGAAGAATATCGGCAAATAATACTTTTCGGCTGTGGGTAAGGGTTATATTGTCCAAATCTGGTCTACCCAAAGTGGCCAAAAAATGAAAGGATATTTCTAGCTTTTTACTGATACCGATGTTTCTATTTATTCCCGGTATCTATGTCCTTCAGGGATGTTTATAAATCAATAATTATCATGATTTAAGCCGGTTATTCTTTCAAATACCGGTCAATACTGGCTGACATAAAAAAACAATGCTGAAGCAGGTCATTGATTGACAATATTTTCATGCTTTATCTGTTATTATAAAACGTAGGTAGCTAAGTAAAAACCATTACGCAGACTACCTTTTAATTTCACGTTATCCGAACCCTATCAAAACTAAGCTTCAATTACAGAAGGATGTTCCCATTTCTGGAAATTTCCGGGTAGAGCAAATTCCTAACTAACTACCTGTTAGATTTTTACATAGTGGTATACCGGTTGTGATTCTGAAGCGGAAACTAAAATCCCAATAGCCTTTATCCAGAATGGATAGGCTTAGTAAAACCAATCTAGGCCGGATACCGATGAAGAACCTGTACACTGCGTTTTTGTGCATATTGCTCATATTGTCGGCACTTACGCAGAGCCAAGCTAAAGGCTTTTCAGACAGGTTAGACTCTACCATAAAATCTCTCTTTGCTGGTGATGATTTTCTAACATCACCTTCACAGAACCAAGCTAAAGATTTTTCAGAATCGACAGGCTCTGTTACAAAATCACTTTTTACTGAAGATAATTTTCTTTCACCTCCTCCTTCTAACGACAATTTTGCAAGTGCAATTGATATTTCGACACTAATCAATGCGAGTTGTACATCAGGGGGTCTGTATACAACCCTGCTTGCAACACCTGATCAATCTAAAGGGACCTGCTGGAGCAATGGACCTAACAATAACGTTTGGTTCAAGTTTACGGCGACGGCCACCGGATTTATCAATGTTCAGGTGAAGGTTAGTGGTGCCGGGGAGACACTGCGCAATCCCTTTGTAGCGATCTATGATGCGACGCTGACACAGGTAGCCTGTCAGAACTATCAGGGAGGGGCTGTTGATTTAAGTCTGAGTACCCTGGGACTTACACCCGGGAACACGTATTATATAGCCGTAGATAACTATGCGGGGTATGCGGGAAGTTTTGATCTGTGTCTGAGTGATGTGGTGGACTATGATTTTCCGGCGGGAGCCAAGGACGTGACGGCGCAGATCGATGCGGCCTGCACATCGGGCGGAGTATATACGACACAGTTTGCGACACCTGATGATGCAAAAGGGACCTGCTGGAGTAATGGACCGAATAATAATCGCTGGTTCAAGTTTACGGCGACGGCCACCGGATTTATCAATGTTCAGGTGAAGGTTAGTGGTGCCGGGGAGACACTGCGCAATCCCTTTGTGGCGATCTTCGATGCGAGCCTTACGCAGGTAGCCTGTCAGAACTATCAGGGAGGGGCTGTTGATTTAAGTCTGAGTACCCTGGGACTTACACCCGGGAACACGTATTATATAGCCGTAGATAACTATGCGGGGTATGCGGGAAGTTTTGATCTGTGTCTGAGTGATGTGGTGGACTATGATTTTCCTACGGGAGCCAAGGACGTGACGGCGCAGATCGATGCGGCCTGCACATCGGGCGGAGTATATACGACACAGTTTGCGACACCTGATGATGCAAAAGGGACCTGCTGGAGCAATGGACCGAATAATAATCGCTGGTTCAAGTTTACGGCGACGGCCACCGGATTTATCAATGTTCAGGTGAAGGTTAGTGGTGCCGGGGAGACACTGCGCAATCCCTTTGTAGCGATCTATGATGCGACGCTGACACAGGTAGCCTGTCAGAACTATCAGGGAGGGGCTGTTGATTTAAGTCTGAGTACCCTGGGACTTACACCCGGGAACACGTATTATATAGCCGTAGATAACTATGCGGGGTATGCGGGAAGTTTTGATCTGTGTCTGAGTGATGTGGTGGACTATGATTTTCCTACGGGAGCCAAGGACGTGACGGCGCAGATCGATGCGGCCTGCACATCGGGCGGAGTATATACGACACAGTTTGCGACACCTGATGATGCAAAAGGGACCTGCTGGAGCAATGGACCGAATAATAATCGCTGGTTCAAGTTTACGGCGACGGCCACCGGATTTATCAATGTTCAGGTGAAGGTTAGTGGTGCCGGGGAGACACTGCGCAATCCCTTTGTAGCGATCTATGATGCGACGCTGACACAGGTAGCCTGTCAGAACTATCAGGGAGGGGCTGTTGATTTAAGTCTGAGTACCCTGGGACTTACACCCGGGAACACGTATTATATAGCCGTAGATAACTATGCGGGGTATGCGGGAAGTTTTGATCTGTGTCTGAGTGATGTGGTGGACTATGATTTTCCGGCGGGAGCCAAGGACGTGACGGCGCAGATCGATGCGGCCTGCACATCGGGCGGAGTATATACGACACAGTTTGCGACACCTGATGATGCAAAAGGGACCTGCTGGAGTAATGGACCGAATAATAATCGCTGGTTCAAGTTTACGGCGACGGCCACCGGATTTATCAATGTTCAGGTGAAGGTTAGTGGTGCCGGGGAGACACTGCGCAATCCCTTTGTAGCGATCTATGATGCGACGCTGACGCAGGTAGCCTGTCAGAACTACCAGGGAGGGGCCGTTGATTTATGTTTAGGTACATCAGGACTTACACCGGGGAACACGTATTATATAGCCGTAGATAACTATGCCGGATATGCGGGAAGTTTTGATCTGTGTTTAAATGATGCTCCTCCGGCTACCATTTCATATACTGGAAGTCCTTTCTGTGCCAGCGGTATAGCAACTGTTACCCAAACAGGAACTACAGGAGGAACTTATAGTTCTTCGGGCGGATTGAGTATTAATGCAGGAACGGGTACAATTAATTTAGCAGCAAGTACAGCTGGCACCTACACGATTTCTTATACAACCATTGGTGCAAATTGTATTAACACTGTAATCACTTCAGTTACTGTTATTGCGTTGCCTGTGGCGACAATATCGTATGCCGGCAGTCCTTATTGCGCAACAGGAACGGCAACGGTAACGCAGACCGGCACCGCGGGAGGAACATACACAGCACCAGCAGGAGTAGCTATCAATGCGGCAACCGGTGCAATTAATCTTGCTACCAGTACTCCTGGAACTTACACAGTTACATATAGCTTTACAAACGGAACATGTAACAATACAGCAACTGCATCTATCACGATTACTGCGCTTCCAGTTGCAACGATATCTTATGCAGGAAGCCCTTATTGTGCAACCGGGAATGCTGCTGTAACCCGCATCGGCGTGGCCGGTGGAGTGTACACCGCACCTGCGGGAGTTGTGATCAATGCAGCTACAGGTGCAATCAATCTTGCGACCAGTACACCTGGTACTTACACAATTACTTATTCATTCACGGTTGGAGCATGTAGTAATACAGCGACAACCAGTATCACCATCACCGCACTTCCGACAGCAACGATTGCATATAGTGGATCACCGTATTGTGCAACTGGAACTGCCACAGTAACTCAAACAGGAACAGCAGGTGGAACATATTCGGCACCTGCCGGAGTTGTCATCAATGCAGCGACGGGAGCAATCAATCTTGCAACCAGTACACCTGGGACTTATACCATTACTTACAGTTTCACTGTCGGCGCATGTAGTAATACGGCAACAACAAGTATTACAATCACAGCACTTCCAACAGCGACAATTTCATACGCAGGTAGTCCTTATTGTGCAACAGGCACTGCAACTGTTACTCGGATCGGAACAGCGGGTGGGGTATATACTGCACCTGCGGGAGTAGTTATCAATGCTGGTACCGGTGCGATTAATCTTGCAACCAGTACCCCCGGGACTTATACAATTACTTATTCGTTTACGGTTGGAGCTTGTAGTAATACGGCGACTGCTTCAATAACTATTACTGCTTTACCAACAGCGACAATTTCATACGCAGGCAGTCCTTATTGTGCAACTGGTACTGCAACTGTTACTCGGATCGGAACAGCTGGTGGGGTATATACTGCACCTGCCGGAGTTGTGATCAATGCGGGCACCGGCGCGATTAATCTCGCAACAAGTACGCCCGGAACTTATACCATCACTTATTCTTTTACTGTTGGTGCATGCAGTAATACTGCAACAGCTTCGATAACCATTACTGCACTTCCTGTTGCAACCATCTCATATGCTGGCAGTCCTTATTGCGCAACAGGAACAGCAACCGTAACTCAGACCGGCACCGCGGGAGGAACATACTCAGCACCTGGTGGTGTTGTAATCAATGCAGCAACAGGAGCGATCAATCTTGCGACAAGTACGGCTGGAACTTATACCATCACTTATTCTTTCACAGTTGGAGCTTGTAGTAATACGGCGACTGCTTCGATTACTATTACAGCGCTTCCAGTTGCTACAATTTCGTATGCCGGATCACCGTATTGTGCAACCGGAACTGCTACCGTAACAAGAACAGGGACAGCAGGTGGAACGTACTCGGCGCCTGCCGGTGTGAATATAAATGCCGCGACCGGTGCGATCAATCTTGCGACAAGTACGGCTGGAACTTATACCATCACTTATTCTTTCACAGTTGGAGCTTGTAGCAACACTGCAACCACTTCGATTACTATAACTGCACTTCCTGTTGCAACGATATCATATGCAGGCAGTCCATATTGTGCAACAGGAACAGCAACAGTTACCCAAACAGGAACAGCGGGAGGCACATATACTGCACCTGCAGGAGTAATCATCAATGCTGCAACAGGTGCTATTAATTTAGCTACCAGCACACCAGGTACTTATACTATTACTTATTCATTTACGGTTGGTGCTTGTAGTAACACGGCAACTGCATCGATTACTATTACTGCGCTACCGACAGCCACTATATCCTACGCTGGTAGTCCATATTGCGCAACAGGAACAGCTACTGTTACGCAGACCGGAACTGCGGGAGGAACATATACAGCACCTGCAGGTGTTGTTATCAATGCAGCTACTGGCGCTATTAATTTAGCAACCAGCACTCCTGGTACTTACACGATTACTTACAGCTTCACAGTTGGTGCATGTAGTAATACTGCAACTACTTCAATAACCATTACTGCTTTACCAACAGCTACGATTGCATACGCTGGATCACCGTACTGCGCAACAGGAACAGCTACTGTAACGCAGACCGGGACAGCGGGAGGAACATACTCTGCGCCTGCAGGCGTTGTGATCAATGCCGCGACCAGTGCGATCAACCTAGCGACGAGTACACCAGGAACTTACACCGTAACATATTCTTTCACTGTTGGTGCATGTAATAATACTGCAACTACTTCGATTACCATTACTGCTTTACCAACGGCAACAATTTCATATGCAGGTAGTCCTTATTGTGCAACGGGTACTGCAACTGTAACTCAGACGGGAACTGCAGGAGGCACTTACTCTGCGCCTGCAGGTGTTGTCATCAATGCTGCGACCGGTGCGATAAATTTAGCGACAAGTACTCCCGGAACTTATACGATTACGTATTCATTTACGGTTGGAGCATGCAGCAATACTGCAACAACTTCGATAACAATTACCGCATTGCCGACTGCTACGATTGCATATAGTGGATCACCATATTGTGCAACAGGAACAGCAACTGTAACTCAGACTGGTACTGCAGGAGGCACTTACTCTGCCCCTGCAGGTGTTGTCATCAATGCAGCGACGGGAGATATAAATCTGGCAACAAGTACTCCTGGTACATACACGATTACTTACAGCTTCACAGTTGGAGCTTGTAGTAACACAGCAACTGCTTCAATAACCATAACAGCTTTACCAACAGCAACGATCGCCTACAGCGGATCACCCTACTGCGCAACAGGTACTGCTACTGTTACCCAAACCGGAACGGCAGGTGGTACTTACACAGCACCTGCCGGCGTGATTATAAATGCAGCGACCGGAGATATTAATCTGGCGACGAGCACGCCAGGAACATACACGATTACTTACAGCTTCACAGTGGGAGCATGCAGTAATACAGCGACAACAAGTATTACTATTACGGCTTTACCAACAGCTACGATCGCCTACAGCGGATCACCCTACTGTGCAACAGGCACTGCTACTGTAACGCAGACCGGGACAGCGGGAGGAACATACTCTGCGCCTGCAGGCGTTGTGATCAATGCCGCGACCGGTGCGATAAATTTAGCGACAAGTACTCCCGGAACTTATACGATTACGTATTCATTTACGGTTGGAGCATGCAGCAATACTGCAACAACTTCGATAACAATTACCGCATTGCCGACTGCTACGATTGCATATAGTGGATCACCATATTGTGCAACAGGAACAGCAACAGTTACCCAAACAGGAACAGCGGGCGGAACATACTCGGCGCCAGCTGGAGTAGTTATTAACGCGGCTACCGGCGCAATTGATTTAGCGACCAGCACTCCAGGAACTTATACCATTACTTATTCATTCACTGTTGGTGCATGTAATAATACTGCAACTACTTCGATCACCATTACTGCTTTACCAACGGCAACAATTTCATATGCAGGTAGTCCTTATTGTGCAACGGGTACTGCAACTGTCACTCAGACCGGCACTGCAGGAGGTACCTATTCAGCACCTGCAGGAGTTTTGATTAATGCGGCGACTGGTGCGATAAATTTAGCGACAAGTACACCAGGTACATATACTATAACATATTCGTTCACAGCCGGCGCTTGTAGCAATACTACAACGACTTCAATAATCATTACCGCATTGCCGACAGCTACGATTGCGTACGGTGGCTCACCGTATTGCGCAACGGGAACCGCAACTGTAACGCAAACCGGTACTGCAGGAGGTGCATATACTGCACCTGCCGGAGTTGTTATCAATGCCGCAACAGGAGCGATAAATCTTGCAACCAGCACTCCAGGAACTTATACCATTACTTATTCATTCACTGTTGGTGCATGTAGTAATACGGCAACGACTTCGATAACTATTACAGCGTTACCGACAGCGACGATTGCATATACTGGATCGCCGTATTGTGCAACCGGAACGGCTACTGTGACCCAGACTGGAACGGCAGGGGGAACATACAGTGCACCTGCAGGTGTTATTATAAATGCTGCAACAGGAGATATTAATCTGGCAACCAGCACGCCTGGAACTTACACAATTACTTACAGCTTTACTAGTGGAGCTTGTAGTAATACTGCAACGACAAGTATTACAATCACTGCTCTTCCGACCGCAACAATATCTTATGCAGGTAGTCCATATTGCGCAACGGGCACTGCGACTGTAACGCAAACTGGTGCCGCTGGTGGAACATATACAGCCCCTGCAGGTGTTGTGATCAATGCAGCGACTGGCGCAATTAATTTAGCTACCAGTACTCCGGGAACTTACACAGTTACTTACAGCTTCACAGTTGGAGCATGTAGTAATTCGGCGACAACAAGTATAACCATTACAGCTTTACCAACGGCAACAATTTCCTACGCGGGATCACCCTACTGCGCTACAGGAACTGCAACCGTTACACAAACAGGAACTGCGGGAGGAGCATACTCGGCGCCTGCAGGTGTAATTATCAATGCTGCAACAGGAGCAATTAATTTGGCTACGAGCACACCTGGTACTTACACAATTACTTATTCATTCACTGTAGGTGCATGTAGTAATACAGCAACTACCTCGATTACTATAATTGCTTTACCGACGGCGACGGTTTCGTATGCAGGCAGTCCTTATTGTGCAACCGGAACAGCAACAGTGACTCAGACAGGAACTGCTGGGGGAACTTACACTGCACCTGCAGGTGTAGCCATCAATGCAGCAACAGGAGCAATAAATCTTGCTACAAGTACACCAGGAACTTATACCGTAACATATTCTTTTACAGTAGGAGCATGTAGCAATACTACAACTACTTCGATTACTATTACTGCTTTACCTACGGCGACAATTTCCTATACGGGATCACCTTATTGTGCTACTGGCACAGCTACTGCAACGCAGACCGGGACAGCAGGTGGAACGTACTCCGCGCCAGCAGGCGTTGTGATCAATGCGGCAACGGGTGCAATAAATTTAGCGACCAGTACTCCGGGAACATATACCATTACTTATAGCTTCACAGTCGGTGCATGTAGCAATATTGCAACAACATCAATAACCATTACCGCACTTCCTGTCGCTACTATTTCTTATGCGGGTTCACCCTATTGCGCAACAGGAACAGCAACCGTAACTCAGACCGGGACAGCAGGTGGAACGTACTCCGCGCCAGCAGGCGTTGTGATCAATGCGGCAACGGGTGCAATAAATTTAGCGACCAGCACTCCAGGAACTTATACCATTACTTATTCATTCACTGTTGGAGCATGCAGTAACACAGCGACTACTTCTATTACGATCAATGCACTTCCTGTTGCAACGATATCTTATGCAGGAAGTCCATACTGTGCAACGGGCACTGCTACAGTAACACAGACCGGAACAGCTGGAGGAGCATACACTGGACCTGCCGGAGTTTTGATTAATGCTGCGACTGGCGATATTAATTTGGCGAGCAGCACTCCAGGAACTTATACCATTACTTATTCATTCACTAGTGGAGCTTGTAGTAATACTGCAACTACTTCCATTACAATCACTGCTCTCCCAACTGCAGCGATATCTTATTCCGGTAGTCCATATTGTGCGACGGGCACTGCGACTGTTACTCAGACAGGGACAACAGGAGGAACGTACTCTGCGCCTGCAGGCGTTGTGATCAATGCAGCAACAGGAGCAATAAATCTTGCTACAAGTACACCAGGAACTTATACCGTAACATATTCTTTTACAGTAGGAGCATGTAGCAATACTACAACCACTTCGATAACCATTACCGCACTTCCTGTCGCTACTATTTCTTATGCGGGTTCACCCTATTGTGCGACTGGGATTGCAGCGGTTACTCAAACCGGAACTGCGGGAGGAACATATACAGCCCCTGCCGGGGTTGTGATCAATGCAGCTACAGGCGATATTAATTTGGCAACAAGCACACCTGGTACATACACTGTTACCTACAGTTTTATAAGCGGTGCATGTAGCAATACTGCAACTACTTCGATTACTATAAATGTTCTCCCAACAGCCACAATTGCATATGCTGGTTCACCATACTGTGCAACCGGCACCGCAACCGCTACCCAGAGCGGAACTGCAGGTGGAACATACACTGCACCTGCGGGAGTTATAATCAATGCTGCAACAGGAGACATCAATCTTACAACAAGCACACCTGGAACTTATACCGTAACTTATACATTCAGTAATGGAACATGTAGTAATACAACCACTACTTCAATTACTATTAATGCTTTACCGACTGCTACAATTGCATATAATGGCTCACCATATTGCGCAACAGGAACAGCAACCATAACTCAGACCGGCACTGCAGGGGGCACATATACTGCACCTGCAGGAGTTGTGATCAATGCAGTTACAGGTGCGATTAATTTAGTAACGAGTATAACAGGAACATATGTGATTACTTATAGTTTTATAAGTGGCGCTTGCAGCAATGCGGCGACAACTTCGATTACTATTACTGCACTACCTATTGCAACAATCTCTTATGCCGGTAGTCCATACTGCGCAACGGGAACTGCCACTGTAACTCAAACTGGTACTGCAGGCGGAACATACTCGGCACCGGCAGGAGTTGTGATCAATGCAGCTACTGGAGATATTAATTTAGCTACCAGCACACCTGGTACTTACGCTATAACTTATTCATTCAGTAATGGAACATGTAGTAACACAACGACTACTTCAATCACAATTAATGCTTTACCAACAGCTACAATTACTTACGCCGGATCACCATACTGTGCAATAGGCACCGCTACTGTAACGCAGACCGGCACGGCAGGAGGTGCATATACTGCGCCTGCAGGTGTTGTCATCAATGCTGTAACAGGAGACATAAATCTTGCAACCAGCACACCTGGAACTTATACAATTACTTACAGCTTCACAGTTGGAGCATGTAGTAATACTGCAACTACTTCGATAACAATCACAGCACTTCCTGTTGCAACGATATCTTACACAGGAAGTCCATATTGTGCAGCCGGAACGGCAACTGTAACGCAGACTGGTACAGCTGGTGGTGTATATACTGCACCAGCAGGAGTTGTTATCAATGCGGCAACCGGTGCAATTAACCTTGCAACAAGCACTCCCGGAACATATACAATTACTTATTCATTTGTTGGTGGTGCATGTAGCAATACAGCAACAACAAGTATTACGATCACAGCGCTTCCTGTTGCAACGATATCTTACGCAGGTAGTCCATATTGTGCAACAGGCGCTGCAACTGTCACTCAGACCGGCACTGCAGGAGGTACTTACTCAGCACCTGCCGGAGTAGTGATCAATGCGGCGACAGGTGCAATTAATTTAGCGACCAGTACGCCGGGAACTTATACCATTACTTATTCATTCACTGTTGGAGCATGCAGTAACACAGCGACTACTTCTATCACGATCAATGCACTTCCTGTTGCAACTATTTCATATGCTGGCTCACCATATTGTGCAACAGGAACAGCTACAGTAACCCAAACCGGGACGGCTGGTGGAACATATACTGCTCCTGTAGGAGTTGTGATTAATGCTGCAACTGGTGTTATCAATCTTGCATCAAGCACTCCTGGTACTTATACAATTACTTACAGCTTTACTAGTGGAGCTTGTAGTAATACGGCAACTTCTTCTATTACGATCACTGCACTTCCCGTTGCAACAATATCTTATGCAGGAAGCCCTTATTGCGCAACAGGAACTGCAACTGTAACGCAGACCGGTACTGCTGGTGGAACATACTCTGCTCCGGCAGGGGTTATTATTAATGCTGCAACAGGCGATATCAATCTTGCAACAAGTACCCCTGGAACTTATACAATAACCTATTCATTTACTGTCGGTGCATGTAGCAATATTGCAACAACATCAATAACCATTACCGCACTTCCTGTCGCTACTATTTCTTATGCGGGTTCACCCTATTGTGCAACAGGAGCTGCGACTGTAACCCAAACGGGGACAGCCGGAGGAACATATACTGCTCCTGCCGGAGTTGTAATCAACGCGGCGACTGGTGCAATAAATTTAGCGACCAGTACTCCGGGAACATATACCATTACTTATAGCTTCACAGTCGGTGCATGTAGCAATATTGCAACAACATCAATAACCATTACCGCACTTCCTGTCGCTACTATTTCTTATGCGGGTTCACCTTATTGTGCAACAGGAACCGCTACTGTGACCCAAACCGGGACAGCGGGAGGAACATATACTGCTCCTGCCGGAGTTGTAATCAACGCGGCGACTGGCGCAATTAATCTTGCAACCAGCACACCTGGTACTTTTACAATTACTTACAGCTTCACAGCCGGGGCATGTAGTAATACCGCAACTACTTCGATAACTATTACAGCGTTACCGATAGCTACGATTGCATACGGTGGATCACCATATTGTGCAACAGGAACTGCAACTGTAACTCAAACAGGAACAGCGGGAGGAACATATACTGCACCTGCAGGTGTCGTGATTAATGCTGCAACAGGGGACATTAATCTTGCTACAAGTACGCCTGGCATTTACACTGTTACTTATTCATTCAGTAATGGAACTTGTAGTAACATAGCAACAGCTTCAATTACGATCACAGCACTCCCGACCGCAACTATATCATATGCAGGATCGCCATATTGCGCGACAGGAACTGCTACGGTTACTCAAACTGGAACTCCGGGTGGAACATATACTGCACCTGCGGGAGTTGTGATCAATGCAGCCACGGGCGATATCAATCTTGCAACAAGTATACCCGGTACATACACTATTACTTACAGCTTTACTAGTGGAGCTTGTAGTAATACGGCGACAACTTCGATAACCATCACTGCATTACCGACTGCTACGATTGCCTACGGTGGATCACCATATTGTGCAACAGGAACAGCTACTGTGACTCAGACAGGAACAGCGGGTGGAACTTACACAGCTCCTGCTGGTGTGATTATCAATGCAGCTACGGGAGATATCAATTTAGCGACCAGCACTCCAGGAACTTATACCATTACTTATTCATTCACTATTGGAGCATGTAGTAACACGGCAATAACTTCTGTAACAATTTCTGCTCTTCCAACGGCAAGCATCTCATATGACGGCAGTCCTTACTGCGCAACGGGAACTGCTACAGTAACGCAGACCGGTACTGCAGGCGGAACATACTCGGCACCGGCAGGGGTTGTGATCAATGCAGCTTCAGGAGATATAGATCTTGTCGCAAGTGCATCGGGCACCTATACCATAACATATACATTTACTAACGGCACTTGTGGTAATATAGCAACAGCACCAATAACTATTAATGCATTACCGGCAGCAACAATTAACTACTTAGGTAGTCCATACTGTGGCGTAAGTGGAATTGTCAACGTTACCCAAACCGGACTAAGTGGTGGCACCTATGCCTCTACAGCAGGTTTAAGTTTAAATTCTTTAACAGGTGCCATCGATTTAGGAACTAGTATTGCCGGTACTTATACCGTAACATACAGTTTTTCTAGTGGAGCTTGTAGTAATAGCGCTACCGCATCAGTAACTATTAACGCACTGCCGCCCGCAACGATCTCTTATACCGGCAACCCTTATTGTAATACGGGAACTGCCCTTGTAACTCAAACGGGACAGAACGGAGGCTCATATACATCCACAGCGGGTTTGAGTTTGAATGCCGCAACAGGCGCTATTGATTTGGCCGCTAGTTCCATAGGATCATATGTAGTTACTTACAGTTTTGGAAATGGAACTTGTACTAACTCAACCACGACGTCGATAACAATCAATGCGAAGCCGACGATAGTGATTACGAACCCTGCCGCAGTTTGTGCCCCTGGTACAGTTGATCTCACAGCTGCTACAGTGACAGCGGGATCCACCCCAGGATTAACGTTTACATATTTCACGGATGCAGCTGGCACGATTGCATTGGGTACACCTAATGCAGTAGCCACGAATGGAACTTATTATATCAAGGGAACGACTGCTTCTGGATGTTCTGATATCCAGCCGGTGGTTGTGACGATCAATGCGGTTCCGGTGGCCTCAATTACTTATGCAGGTTCACCATATTGCGCTACAGGAATTGCAACGGTTACACAAACTGGCCAGGGTGGCGGAACTTATAGTTCTACTGCAGGCTTGAGCATAACAGCTGCTACAGGTGATATCAATCTCGCGACTAGTATACCCGGAACTTATATTATTACTTATTCATTTACAAACGGAACATGTAACAACACAACGACGGGTTCGATTACTATTAATGGGCCTCCCATTGCAACAATTTCCTACGCTGGATCACCATATTGTGCGACCGGCACTGCCACTGTAACTCAAACCGGAACTGGTGGTGGAACATACTCTGCTCCAGCAGGTATTATTATTAATGGTGCAACCGGAGACATAAATCTTGCAACCAGCACACCAGGAACCTATACAATAACTTACTCATTCAGTAATGGAACCTGCAGTAATACAACTACAACAACTATAACTATTGCAGCACTTCCAACAGCTACGATTGCGTACGCTGGCTCACCTTATTGTGCAACAGGAACTGCGACAGTTACTCAAACAGGAACTGCCGGAGGAACGTACACCGCACCAGCCGGAGTTGTGATCAATGCTGCAACAGGTGATATCAGTCTTGCAACAAGTACATCTGGTACCTACACGATTACTTATTCTTTCAGCAATGGAACCTGCAATAACATTGCAACAACTTCGATAACAATTACAGCACTACCAACGGCAACCATTTCTTATGCTGGCAGTCCATATTGTGCAACAGGAACTGCTACTGTTACCCAGACCGGAACTGCAGGTGGAACATATACTGCACCTGCCGGTGTTGTTATCAATGCTGTAACAGGAGATATTAATCTTGTAACAAGTACTCCTGGAACTTACACAATTACGTATTCTTTCACTATTGGTGCTTGTAGTAATACGGCGACTACTTCGATAACCATTACCGCATTACCGACAGCTACGATTGCCTACGGTGGATCACCATATTGTGCTACAGGAACTGCTACTGTGACACAGACCGGAACCGTAGGTGGAACATACACTGCACCTGCCGGCGTTGTTATCAATGCTGCAACAGGAGATATAAATTTAGCAACCAGCACACCCGGAACTTATACTGTCACCTATAGTTTTACAAGCGGCGCTTGTAGTAATACTGCAACGACAAGTATCACAATCACTGCTCTCCCAATAGCTACGATTTCATATAGTGGATCACCATATTGCGCAACCGGAACAGCAACGGTAACGCAAACTGGTCAGGCTGGTGGAAATTATAGTTCTACAGCAGGCCTCAATATTGTAGCAGCCACAGGTGATATCAATTTAGTAACAAGTACACCCGGAACATACATCGTTACATATTCATTCAGCAACGGAACCTGTAGCAACACAACTGCAACAAGTATTACCATCACAGCACTTCCAGTTGCAACTATTTCATATGCAGGCTCACCATACTGTGCAACAGGAGCTGCAACGGTTACCCAGACCGGTACTGTAGGAGGAACATATACTGCACCTGCCGGTGTTATTATTAACGTTGCGACTGGTGCGATTGACCTTGCAACCAGCACACCAGGAACCTATACAATAACTTACTCATTCAGTAATGGAACTTGTAGCAACATAACCACAACAAGTGTAACTATCGCAGCACTTCCAACAGCTACGATTGCGTACGCTGGCTCATCTTATTGCGCAACTGGAACAGCAACCGTAACGCAGACAGGAACTGCCGGGGGTACATACACTGCACCCGCGGGAGTTGTGATCAATGCTGCTACGGGTGATATTGATTTAGTTGCGAGCACTCCTGGAACATATACTATTACTTATTCCTTCACAGTCGGTGCATGTAGTAATTCTGCAACGACGAGTATCACAATCACTGCACTTCCTGTTGCAACAATCACTTATGCGGGAAGTCCTTATTGTGCTACCGGAACTGCGACTGTAACTCAAACCGGAACTGCTGGTGGAACATATACCGCGCCTGCCGGAGTAGTGATCAATGCTGCAACAGGAGATATCAATCTTGCGACAAGCACTCCTGGAACATATACTATTACTTATTCCTTCACAGTCGGTGCATGTAGTAATTCTGCAACGACGAGTATCACAATCACTGCACTTCCTGTTGCAACAATCACTTATGCGGGAAGTCCTTATTGTGCAACCGGAACTGCGACTGAAACTCAAACCGGAACAGCGGGAGGAACATACTCCGCACCAGCAGGCGTTGTAATCAATGCAGCGACAGGAGATATTAATCTTGCTACAAGTACACCTGGAACTTATACAATTTCTTACAATTTCACAGTTGGTGCTTGCAGCAATACAGCGACAACAAGTATTACGATCACTGCACTACCTGTTGCAACAATATCTTATGCTGGCAGTCCATACTGTGCAACCGGAACTGCTACTGTAACGCAAACCGGTACTGCCGGAGGAACGTACTCTGCACCAGCAGGCGTTGTGATCAATGCAGCGACCGGAGATATCAATCTTGCAACAAGTACTCCGGGAACTTACACCGTAACATATTCTTTCACAGTAGGTGCTTGTAGTAACACGGCAACTACTTCAATAACAATCAATGCACTTCCAACTGCGACGATCGCCTACGCTGGCTCACCATACTGTGCAACGGGAACTGCTACTGTAACGCAGACCGGAACAGCGGGAGGGATATATACTGCACCTGCCGGTGTGATTATCAATGCAGCTACGGGAGATATCAATCTGGCAACAAGTACACCCGGAACCTATACTGTAACATATACTTTCTCAAACGGTACATGTAACAACACAACCACTACATCAATCACGATCAATACACTACCGACAGCAACGATATCATATGCGGGTAGTCCATACTGCGCAACAGGCACTGCTACTGTAACGCAAACCGGGACAGCAGGTGGAACGTACTCTGCACCTGCAGGTGTGATTATCAATGCGGCTACGGGAGATATAAATCTTGCAACAAGTACTCCTGGTACCTATACTGTAACATATACATTCTCAAACGGTACATGTAACAACACAACCACTGCATCAATCACAATCAATGCACTTCCTGTTGCAACGATATCATATGCCGGCAGTCCATATTGCGCTACAGGAACAGCTACTGTGACACAGACGGGAATAGCGGGAGGAACGTACTCTGCACCTGCGGGAGTTGTAATCAATGCGGCTACGGGAGATATAAATCTTGCCACGAGCACACCCGGAACCTATACTATAACATATACTTTCTCAAACGGTACATGTAACAACGCAACCACTGCATCAATCACGATCAATGCACTTCCTGTAGCAACGATATCATATGCCGGTAGTCCCTACTGCGCAACAGGAACAGCAACAGTAACTCAAACCGGTCAGGTTGGAGGAACTTATAGTTCTACAGCAGGCCTCAATATTGTAGCAGCTACAGGTGATATCGATTTAGTAACAAGCACACCTGGAACATATACCGTTACATATTCATTCACTAACGGAACTTGTAACAATACTGCAACAACAAGTATTACCATCACCGCTTTACCGACTGCTACTATCTCATATGCCGGCAGTCCATATTGTGCAACAGGGACTGCTAATGTAACTCAGACCGGAACTGCCGGGGGTACATATACTGCACCTGCCGGTGTGATTATAAATGCAGCTACAGGAGATATAAATCTGACGACAAGCACTCCAGGAACTTATACTGTAACATATACTTTCTCAAACGGTACATGTAACAACACAACCACTGCATCAATCACGATCAATGCACTTCCAGTTGCAACCATATCTTATGCTGGTAGTCCATACTGTGCAACAGGTACTGCCACTGTTACGCAAACCGGTACTGCCGGAGGAACGTACTCTGCACCAGCAGGAGTTGTGATAAATGCAGCTACCGGAGATATCAATCTGGCCACGAGTACACCAGGAACTTACACCGTAACATATTCTTTCACAGTCGGTGCATGCAGTAATACTGCAACTACTTCAATAACCATCACAGCTTTACCAACAGCCACGATCGCCTACGCTGGCTCACCATACTGTGCAACAGGCACAGCTACTGTTACGCAAACCGGAACGGCTGGTGGTACTTACACAGCTCCGGCAGGTGTTAGCATTAATGCCGCTACGGGAGACATAAATCTGGCAACAAGTACACCCGGAACCTATACTGTAACATATACATTCTCAAACGGTACATGTAACAACACAACCACTGCATCAATCACGATCAACGCGCTTCCGGTAGCAACGATCGCCTACGCTGGCTCACCATACTGCGCAACAGGAACTGCTATTGTTACTCAAACCGGTACTGCCGGAGGAACATACTCCGCACCAGCCGGAGTTGTGATCAATGCTGCAACAGGCGATATCAATCTTGCTGCAAGTACACCTGGTACCTACACGATTACTTATTCTTTCAGCAATGGAACCTGCAATAACAATGCAACAAATTCGATAACAATTACATCTCTTCCAACGGCAAACATCTCTTATGCTGGTAGTCCATATTGCGCAACAGGAATAGCTACAGTTACTCAAACAGGAACAGTGGGTGGAACGTACACTGCACCAGCCGGGGTAATAATCAATGCCGCGACTGGCGATATTAACCTGGCAACAAGTACCCCGGGTACTTACACGATTACTTACAGCTTTACCAGTGGTGCATGTAGTAATACAGCTACAACCAGTATCACAATTACTGCACTTCCTGTTGCAACCATCGCTTATGCGGGAAGTCCTTATTGTGCAACCGGAACTGCGACTGTAACTCAAATCGGAACGGGGGGTGGAACATATACTGCACCTGCAGGTGTTGTGATTAATGCTACAACAGGCGATATCAATCTTGCAACAAGTACTCCCGGAACCTATACTATTACTTATTCATTCACGGTGGGAGCATGCAGTAATAATGCAACCACCAGTATTACGATCACTGCGTTACCTACAGCTACGATTGCATATAGTGGATCACCTTATTGTGCAACCGGGACTGCTACAGTAACTCAGACCGGCACTGCAGGAGGAACGTATACTGCTCCTGCAGGTGTTATTATTAATGCTGCGACAGGTGATATCAATCTTGCGACAAGTACACCTGGAACTTATACAATTACTTATTCATTCACGGTTGGTGCATGTAGCAATATTGCAACTACAAATGTTACAATTACTGCTCTTCCAACTGCTACGATTGCATACAGTGGCTCGCCTTATTGCGCAACAGGAACTGCAACAGTAACGCAAACCGGCACTGCAGGCGGAACATACACGGCACCTGCAGGAGTAGTGATTAATGCTGCGACGGGAGATATAAATTTAGCAACCAGCACACCCGGAACTTATACTGTAACTTACTCATTCAGTAATGGAACTTGTAGCAACACAACTACAACAAGTATAACTATTACTGCCCTTCCAACTGCTACGATTGCATACAGTGGCTCGCCATATTGCGCAACAGGTACTGCAACTGTAACGCAGACAGGAACTGCCGGTGGTACATACACTGCACCAGCCGGGGTAATAATCAATGCTGCGACTGGCGATATTAACCTGGCAACAAGTACTCCAGGAACCTATACTGTAACATATACATTCAGTAATGGGACATGTAGTAATACTGCAACTACTTTAATTACGATCACCGCACTCCCGACTGCAACTATATCATATGCAGGCTCACCGTACTGCGCTACCGGCACAGCAACAGTAACCCTGACCGGAACTGCTGGTGGAACATACACTGCACCTGCGGGTGTTATCATTAATGCTGCAACCGGAGATATCAATCTTGCAACAAGCACACCTGGAACTTACACAATTACTTATAGCTTCACAGTCGGGGCATGTAGTAATACAGCTACAACCATTATTACTATTAATGCGCTTCCAATAGCAGCCATTTCATATGCCGGAAGTCCTTATTGTGCAACCGGAACGGCAACTGTGACTCAGACAGGAACAGCAGGAGGAACATATACTGCACCTGCCGGTGTTGCGATCAATGCAGCGACCGGAGATATAAATCTTGCGACAAGTACACCGGGAACTTACACAATAACCTATTCATTTACGGTTGGTGCATGTAGTAATACAGCAACAACTTCGATAACCATTACGGCGTTACCAACAGCTACGATTGCATATAGTGGATCACCATATTGCGCAACTGGAACTGCGACGGTCACTCAAACCGGAACAGCCGGTGGAACATTTGCTGCACCAGCAGGAGTTGTGATCAATGCTGCAACTGGAGACATAAATCTTGTAACCAGTACTCCTGGCACATTTACCGTTACCTATACATTCTCAAACGGAACATGTAGCAATACTACAACCACTTCTATCACAATTAATGCTCTTCCGACCGCTACGATTGCATATGCGGGATCACCTTACTGTGCGACGGGCACTGCAACAGTTACCCAGACCGGAACAGGAGGTGGCACTTACACTGCACCGGCCGGTGTAAATATTAATGCAGCTACTGGTGATATCAATTTAGCGACAAGTGCACCTGGTACTTACACTATAACTTATTTATTCAGTAATGGAACATGTAGTAATACAACAACCACGTCAATTACAATTACTACACTTCCATCTGCGACGATCGCCTATGCTGGAAGTCCATATTGCGCTTCCGGCACGGCTACAGTCACTCAGACAGGAACTACGGGTGGAACATATACTGCACCTGTGGGAGTCGTGATCAATGCTGCTACGGGCGATATTGATTTAGTTGCGAGTACTCCTGGAACATATACTATTACTTATTCCTTCACAGTCGGTGCATGTAGTAATTCTGCAACGACAAGTATCACAATCACTGCACTTCCTGTTGCAACCATCACTTATGCGGGAAGTCCTTATTGTGCAATCGGAACTGCGACTGTAACTCAAACCGGAACTGCTGGTGGAACATACACTGCACCTGCGGGTGTTATCATTAATGCTGCAACCGGAGATATAAATCTTGCAACAAGCACACCTGGAACTTACACAATTACTTATAGCTTCACAGTCGGGGCATGTAGTAGTACAGCTACAACCATTATTACTATTAATGCGCTTCCAATAGCGGCCATTTCATATGCCGGAAGTCCTTATTGTGCAACCGGAACGGCAACTGTAACTCAGACGGGAACAGCAGGAGGGACATACACTGCACCTGCCGGTGTAATAATAAATGCAGCGACGGGAGATATAAATTTAGCAACGAGCACACCTGGCACTTATATAATTACTTATTCATTTACAAACGGAACATGTAACAATACAACGACAGGTTCGATTACTATCAATGGGCCTCCTGTTGCAACTATATCTTATGCGGGCAGTCCATATTGTGCAACAGGCACAGCTACTGTAACACAGACGGGCCAGGTAGGAGGAACATATAGTTCTACAGCGGGCCTGAGTATAACAGCTGCCAACGGAGATATCAATCTGGCAACAAGTACACCCGGAATCTATACTGTAACATATACTTTCTCAAACGGTACATGTAACAACACAACCACTGCATCAATAACGATCAACGCACTTCCGACAGCCACGATCGCATACGCCGGAACTCCCTACTGCGCAACAGGAACAGCAACAGTAACTCAGACTGGTACTGCCGGAGGAACATATACTGCATCTGCCGGTGTCGCGATCAATGCAGCGACCGGAGATATAAATCTTGCGACAAGTACACCGGGAACTTACACAATAACCTATTCATTTACGATTGGTGCATGTAGCAATATTGCAACAACAAATGTTACAATTAATGCTCTTCCAGCAGCAACTATTTCGTACGTTGGTTCACCTTATTGTGCAACGGGAACAGCAACGGTTACTCAGACAGGAACAGCCGGAGGAACGTACTCCGCACCAGCGGGCGTTGTGATCAATGCAGCAACCGGAGATATCAATCTGGCAACGAGCACACCCGGAACATACACGATTACTTACAGCTTCACGGTTGGAGTATGCAGTAATACCGCAACAACAAGTATAACCATCACAGCTTTGCCAACCGCTACGATCGCATACGCCGGATCACCATACTGCGCAACGGGCACTGCTACTGTTACCCAAACTGGTAGTGCTGGAGGAACATACACAGCTCCTGCTGGTGTGATTATCAATGCTGCAACCGGTGCGATTAATCTTGCAACCAGTACACCTGGCACATACACTATTACTTACAGCTTCACGGTTGGAGCATGTAGCAATACTGCAACTACTTCGATAACCATTACAGCTTTACCAACAGCTACGATTGCCTATAGTGGAACACCATACTGCGCAAATGGAACTGCAACTGTAACTCAAACCGGTACTGCCGGAGGAACGTACTCTGCACCTGCCGGTGTGATTATCAATGCAGCTACGGGAGACATAAATCTTGCGACAAGTACTCCAGGAACTTACACGATTACTTACAGTGTCACAGTTGGAGCATGTAGTAATACCGCGACAACTTCTATAACCATTACTGCTTTGCCGACAGCTACGATCTCCTACACCGGATCACCATACTGCGCAACGGGAACGGCTACGGTTACTCAGACTGGAACTGCAGGAGGAACATACACTGCACCAGCGGGAGTTGTAATCAATGCCGCAACAGGGGATATCAATTTAGCAACCAGCACACCGGGCACTTATACAATTACTTATTCATTTACAACGGGCGCTTGCAGTAATACGGCAACTACTTCAATTACGATCAACGCTCTACCAGTCGCAACGATCAACTATTCAGGAACACCTTACTGTGCTACAGGAACCGCTAATGTTACTCAAACTGGAACAGCCGGAGGAACTTATACCGCTCCTGCAGGTGTAATTATTAATGCCGCAACGGGAGACATAAATCTTGCGACAAGTACTCCAGGAACCTATACTGTAACATATACATTCAGTAATGGGACATGTAGTAATACTGCAACTACTTTAATTACGATCACCGCACTCCCGACTGCAACTATATCATATGCAGGCTCACCGTACTGCGCTACCGGCACAGCAACAGTAACCCTGACCGGAACAGCAGGGGGAACATACACCGCACCTGCAGGAGTTGTTATAAATACCGCAACAGGAGATATCAATCTCGCGACCAGTACACCCGGAACTTATACTATTACTTACAATTTCAGCAATGGAGCATGCGGAAATACAACTTCTACATCCATAACCATAAATGCACTACCGACTGCATCGATTGCTTACACGGGTAGTCCTTACTGTGCAACCGGAACAGCTACTGTAACTCAGACCGGAACAGCTGGTGGAACATATACTGCACCAGCAGGAATTGTTATCAATGCGGCAACCGGAGATATCAATCTTGCAACAAGTACACCCGGCACGTATACAGTGACATATACATTCTCAAACGGTACATGTAATAACACGACGACTGCTTCAATAACTATCAATGCACTTCCAACAGCAATCATCACTTATACTGGATCACCATATTGCGCAACGGGAACAGCAACAGTAACGCAAACCGGTCAGGCTGGAGGAACTTATAGTTCTACTGCAGGCCTCAATATTGTAGCAGCTACAGGTGATATCGATTTAGTAACCAGCACACCCGGTACTTACACGGTTACTTATAGTTTCACTAATGGAACCTGCAACAATACAACAACCGCATCGGTAACGATTAATGCTCTTCCTGCAGCGACCATCTCTTATGCTGGCAACCCGTATTGCGCAACCGGAACCGCATCCGTTACTCTAACCGGTACAGCCGGCGGTTCATTTACTGCGCCAGCTGGTGTTGTCATAAATGCTGGAACGGGAGACATAAATCTCGCGACCAGCACCCCGGGAACCTATACAATAACTTATACATTCAGTAACGGAACTTGTAGCAACACGAGTACCACAAACATTACTATTAATGCGCTTCCTGTTGCAACAATAGCTTATACTGCTTCACCATATTGTACGACCGGTACTGCTACTGTAACACAAAGCGGACAGGCGGGTGGAACTTATACAGCTCCTGTTGGTGTAGTTATAAATGCAGCAACCGGCGACATTGATTTACCGGCCAGCACGCCAGGAACTTATACCATCACATATACATTTACGAATGGCACTTGCAGCAACACAGCAACAACAAGCATAACGATCAATGCATTGCCAACAGCAGCAATCTCCTATCCTGGTTCACCATACTGTGCAACAGGGACTGCAACTGTAACTCAAACGGGGACTGCTGGAGGAACATACACTGCACCTGCGGGAGTTATCATTAATGCTGCAACAGGAGATATTGATCTGGCAACAAGTACACCTGGAACATACACTATAACTTATTCGTTCAGCAACGGAACTTGTAGCAACACGACTACAACCAGCATAACAATTTCTGCATTACCAACTGCAACCATCGCCTATGCCGGTTCACCATATTGCGCAACAGGAACAGCAACAGTAACACAAACGGGAATAGCTGGCGGAACATTTACTGCTCCCGCTGGTGTAAATATTAATGCAGCGACAGGAGACATAAATTTGGCAACCAGTACACCTGGAATCTATACGATAACATATACGTTTACGAATGGAACCTGCAGCAATACAACGACGACCAACATTACGATCAATGCCCTGCCGACTTCAACAATCGCTTACACTGGTTCTCCATATTGCGCAACCGGCACTGCAACCGTAACCCTGACAGGTACCTCAGGCGGAACATTTACTGCACCTGCAGGTATAAATATTAATGCAGCAACAGGTGATATTAATTTAGCAACAAGTACTCCCGGAACTTATACTATTACATATAACTTCAGCAACGGAACATGTAGTAGCACAACTACGGCATCGATTACTATCAATTCATTACCACCGGCAACAATTGCTTACACCGGATCACCATACTGCGCAACCGGAACAGCAACTGTAACACAGACCGGAACAGCGGGAGGAACCTATACTGCACCTGCCGGTGTAATAATAAATGCAGCCACCGGAGACATAAATCTTGCAACAAGTACTCCGGGAACATATACTGTAACATATACATTCAGTAATGGAACATGTAGTAACACAACTACATCAAGTATTACAATCAATGCCCTGCCAACTGCAGCCATCTCTTACGCCGGCAGCCCTTATTGTGCAACCGGAACGGCGACTGTCACTCAGGCCGGACAGGCTGGCGGAATTTATAGTTCTACTGCAGGACTCAATATTACGGCAGCTACCGGCGACGTCGATTTAGTCACAAGTACACCAGGAACATACACGGTTACTTATAGTTTTGGTAATGGCACCTGCAGTAATACTATTACCACTACAATAACTATCAATGCACTTCCAACTGCAACTATTTCGTATGCCGCAAGCCCTTATTGTGCAACGGGTACAGCGACCGTTACCCAAACTGGCCAGGCGGGCGGAGCATATACTGCACCTGCGGGTGTTATCATTGATGCCGCAACGGGAGACATAAATCTTACAACCAGTACTCCGGGAACTTATACTATAACTTATACATTCACAAATGGAGCATGTAGCAACACGACGACCGCTTCAGTTACGATCAATACACTTCCGGTTGCCACCATAGCATATACTGCCACTCCATACTGTATAACAGGAACAGCGACTGTTACTCAAACGGGGCAGGCTGGCGGTGTATTTACCGCTCCGGCAGGAATTACCATAAATGCTGCAACAGGCGATATCGATTTACCTACAAGCACACCTGGAACTTACACCATTACTTATACTTTCAGCAATGGAACCTGCAGTAATACGGCTACGACTTCGATAACTATCAATGCACTTCCGGCAGCGACCATTTCATATGCAGGAAGTCCTTATTGCGCAACGGGTACGGCGACTGTCACACAAACAGGTCAGGCTGGCGGAACTTATACCTCTACTGCAGGCTTGAATATTAATGCCGCAACAGGAGATATTGATCTGGCCACGAGTACTCCCGGCACATATACTGTTACTTATTCATTCACTAATGGAATATGCAGTAATACAACTACCACAAATGTCAGCATCATTGCTCTTCCGCTGGCGACGATTACTTATGCAGGCAGTCCTTATTGTCAGGCAGGAACAGCTACAGTTACACAAACTGGTCTGGCTGGTGGCTTTTATTCAGCACCACCAGGAGTAACTATCAATGGAGTCACTGGAGACATAAATTTGTCGACAAGTACACCCGGAACTTATTCAGTTGCTTATACTTTCAGCAACGGCACATGCAGTAATACAGTGACTACTAATATTACAATCAATGCCCTTCCTACTGCTACTATAAATTATGCAGGCAGCCCTTACTGCGCTGTAGGAGTTGCTACGGTTACGCAGGCGGGACAGGGAGGCGGTACTTATAGCTCAACAGCCGGACTGGCAATCAACGCGTCGACAGGTGTGATAAATCTGACCGGAAGCACCGCTGGTTTATATACCGTTACATATACATTCGGAAACGGATCATGCACCAACACTACTACTACAACTGTCAGGATCAATGCGCTGCCAACGGCTACCATTTCTTACAATGGTTCACCTTATTGTACCAATGGAGTGGCTATTGTAAGCCTGACGGGTGCTGGCGGAGGTACTTTTGCTTCTTCGGGTGGACTTAGCCTGAATCCCGTAACGGGCGATATTAACCTGGCCGCAAGTTCGCAGGGAGCGTATTTGGTCATTTACAATTTCACAAACGGAACCTGCAATAACAGTACTTCTACTACGGTCGTTATCAAAAACCCGTCGCTGGTTGTGAATAATCCGGCTGGTACCTGCTTTCCGGCAACAATCGACCTGACAAATCCGGCAGTCACAACCGGCAGCCAGGCTGGATTAAACTTTAATTATTATCAGGACAATGCGGGAACGATTCCTTTAGCGAGTCCGTCTGCAGTAGGTACCGGTGGAACATATTATATACAAGGTGTTGACCCTATCACAGGATGTTCGTCTAATATACAACCTGTAGTTGTTACCATTTTTGCTAAACCAACCGTTACTGCTTCTGCCTCTGCAACGGATATATGTAAGGGCACTATGATCACACTTACCGCGAATTCACCCGGAAATACAATTGACTGGCCGGGCGTCGGACCTGGAAACGTGGTTACCGCAACACCGTTGGATAGTACAGTGTATCTGGCAGTGGCGACTTCACCAAACGGATGTATGGATACTGCTACAGTAAATATTGCCGTACAACCATTTACCATTGCACTGACTGCAAACCCTGATCCGGTACTCGCAGGAACAAATACAACATTCACGACAACGGCGAACTTCACATATAATGTCCTTTCATGGTCACCGACATTATTATTCACTGACCAGACTGCGACGACACAAAATATAGTTGTAAATGATACGACAACATCATTCAGCGTCATTGCTCAATCCACATCAGGATGTCTGGATACAGCAACACTCAATATTGTGGTGGATGCAAATCTGAAAGATTTCTTTATACCGAATTCATTTTCGCCGAACAATGATGGCAACAATGATATATTCAAAATATATGGAACCTCTGTAAAAGAAGTGATACTTCGCGTGTACAACCAATGGGGGCAACTAATTTTTGAATCTGAAAATGCGCAGGGTGGTTGGGATGGAACATGGAATGGTCGTCCGCAGGAAGTAGGTGTATATGTTTATGTGGCGAAAGTAACATTCTATAATAATGTAACCATTAAGCGAAAAGGAACAATAAACCTGATCCGATAAAATGTGTCACGCCAATAGACGTGATAAAATTTAATCTATATGAAAAAACATATTTCACGAAGAATCTGCTGGATGGCCATACTGGCCTGTGTTGTTGGAAAAACTGTGCGTGCACAGGTAGATCCGCATTTTTCTCAATATTATATTCAGCCGATGACGATGAATCCGGCATTCACCGGTGCATTCGATGGCGACTATCGTGTATCTGCAATCTGGAGAAGCCAGTATGGCAATACACTCAATACCCGCGGCATTTCGGGAGAAAAAACGACAAATAAAAATGCAAATATTGGTTTTAACCTTGTAAACCAGGTTTCAAGCGATGGGGCCTATAGTTTTACGAATGGTTATTTGACTTTTGCTTATACAGGTGTACGATTTGGAAGTAATGCGGATCACTATTTGGTCATGGCCATGCAGATAGGTTTTATCAGCAGGAAATTCGACATCACGAAAATGCAATTTGGAAGCCAATGGGTTTCAGGAGTGGGCTTCGATGCTTCTAATGCTTCTAATGAAACATTTTTAAAACCACAGGTTACTTCATTTGACGCCGGAGCCGGTATCGCTTATTATGATGCCACACCGAATCAAACTGCCAGTTTTTTCGGAGGCATTGCGGCCTATCATATTACGCAGCCCGTTAATCCGTTTTTATCGGATCAGACTCAGTCGAAACTGGATGTCAGGTACAGTGTTCAGGCTGGCGTACGGATCACAGCGTCTGATCAGTTGTCAATAGTACCCACTGCTACTCTACATGAAACAGGGAGATGCGGAGGAAAAAATGGGAGGTGTTTATCTTCAGGCATACGCCGGTGAAAACACGGACGTTATGTTTGGTGCTTATTATAGAATCGCTGACGCGATCGTGCCTTTTGCGGGATTTTATTATAAAGGCCTCACATTCGGTATGAGTTATGATGTGGATGCATCTGCAAAAAGTGCGGCAGGCAGTAAGGGTAATAGTCTGGAATTTTCTATTTCCTATGTAGGTAAAAGAAAATCAAATACAGGAGTGCCAAGGTTTTGGTGTCCGCGGTTTTAAAAAATATGCTAAATCGAATCCTATAAAAAACTTTTTAAGGTGAATAGCAAATCAATTACGAAATTTCTGATAAATACCTGCATCATTGCTCATGATAATTCCGTGTGTTCATGCACAGAACGGAAGCGGATATTTTAACCAGGCAGAAAACCTGTTTAAAGAAAAAAATTATTACGAAGCTTCTGTGGTTTTTGAAAAATACCTTGCTACTGAAAAAAACTCCAGACCCCGCTCAACTCCATTTGCGATTGAAAAGAAAGTGAAAGGCAAAACCAATATGGATCCGCACCAGGAAGCTGTTTATCATCTTGCCGAGAGCTACCGTTTGATCAACGACTATCAGAAAGCAGAAAAATATTATATGGAATCCATTGGTTTTTCTGAAAAAGCTTATCCGGATGCGAGATTTTGGTATGCTGTGACACTTCGCGCAAATCAGAAATACGCAGAGGCGCTTGTTCAGATAACTGCATTTTTAGAAAAACATACCCAGATGGATGAACTGTTGATAAAAGCGGACAGGGAACTCGAAAATCTTAAGTTTATTCAGTTACAATCGGAAAGAGTAAATGATAAGTTTGTTTTAAATGAAATGAAAGGGAAAGGATCCCGCTTCCGGATATGCACTGGCTCAAAGAGCAGATGATACCGTGGTGTTTACATCTGTATTGCCGGAAAAATCCGACGAAGGGACAACAGAATATACAAATACATTATTTGAATCAGTGAATTCCGATAATCCGCTGACAGGATGCTGACCAAATGGATATTCCGACAGGTAAAGGCGTACATGATGGGATGGCTACTTTTAGTCATGATGGTAAGTTTATGTTTTTTACAAGGTGGACAAAGAAAAATAATCAGACTATTTCTTACATATATACAAGTCACCTGACTGAAAAAGGATGGACAGAACCCGTAAGAGCACCGGAGCCACTCAATCAGGAAGGATCAAACAGCGCGCAGCCTTTTCTTACAACCGACGGGCGTTATGTTTTATTTTCTTCTGATCGTCCGGGTGGCGCGGGTGGATATGATCTGTGGAAAGCTTCTCTGGATAGTAACCACGAAGTCATACAAGTGCAAAACCTGGGTAACATAATTAATACAAGTGGTGATGAAGAAGCGCCCTACTATCACGACAAATCACGAACGCTCGTATTCTCCAGCGATGGTCATGTTGGTATGGGCGGCTTTGACATTTTTTATGCTCAGGGGAATTTTAGTATGAGTGATTGGGAAAAACCTGTTAATGCCGGCGCTCCTTTGAATTCATCAAAGGATGACCTGTATTATTTTGGAACGGATGAAGATAATGTCTGGAACACAGGATGGATCAGCTCTGACAGGTCTTCTGAATGTTGCCTGTCGCTTTTTGAAGTGAAGGAAAATAATGCCCAATATCTTAACGGAACCGTAATTGATTGCAACACGCATTTACCACTGGCAAATGTCTTATTGACAATTACTGATCTTCATCACCATGACCGTCTGCTGGGGAAATATAAAGCAGATACAGCTGGTCGTTATGCAATCGAATTGCATAATTCTGCTCATTTCCGGATCAGTGTTACAAGACCGGATTATGAACCCTCAGGCATGGATTTTAATCTGAAGACGCACCCGGGAGCGGATTCTATGATGATTGAGCCCATATGTATGAAATCTGTTAAGAGTCCCCGCAAAGAAATTGACCAGTTGCTGAAATCACTGGAAAGGTCATCACACGTGGGGAACTTTGCATACAAAAAAGCAGTACTCAGTGATTCCGCGCATGACAATCTGGATTCACTGGCAAAAATTCTCAGTAAGAATCCACAAATGGTCATCCTGGTAGAAGGGTATACTGACGGAATCGGGGGTGAAAAATATAACCTCAGACTTGCGCAGCGACGTGTGGATGCATGTATCCGTTATCTCCTGAAAGAAGGTGTTTCAAGAGATCAGCTGAAAGGCAAAGCTATGGGTAAATGTTGTCCGATTGCGCCGGAAATCATCGATGGAAAAGATAACCCTGCCGGACGTGAAATCAACAGACGAGTTGAATATAAAGTACTAAAACAATAGAAGAAAGTATGGGAGTATGGGAGTATGGGAGTATGGGAGTGCGGATCATATCCATCCGCCATAAACCATTCACCATTAACTCAGTTTAACCGTCCAAAAATATTTCCTATATGACATTGCGTGCAATTTCCAATCTGGACAGTGGTCAAACGTTCATCAATAAGCCTTATGCCTTGAGCCTTATACGTCAAGCTTTAAGCTTTAAGCCTTACGCCCTGCGCTTTGGGCGTTAAGCGTTCTGCGTCGTATTCTTATTATTATGCATAATCATGCCGGCAGATCTGATCCAAAGGGTCAGTGAGATAATCCAGACAATACAAAGAGCGGCTGAAAGACCATAATTCTCATTCAGATAAAGTACGGCACTGGTTGCGCAGGTAGTTATAATTAAAAACAGGGATACAAGGGTAAAGATCGCTTTCATAATGCACGGTTTAGGTATGTAAAGAAATAAATTACGGATTGATCGGGGCTGATCAAGGCATTATTGGGTACACGTAATTCAGAGGAGTGGAAGAATCGTTTAAAACCAGTAAAAGTTAATTTGAGAATGCTCAGCAGGAGATTGGATACGATTCAACAGATATAGATCATGGTTGATATAACAAAGATTAAACACAGATTTCACAAATGCAAGTACAGAGTAAATAATTTTAGATTTTCCCGTTTTTGGAAGCCTGATTCACGTAGCTAACTCTCTTATCTGCTTAACATGAAACGCAGGACCACCAGAATGATGATTGGTTAAAATGTATAACGATGAAGATTAAACGCTTTAATGATGGTTGTTGGAGAACAGTGAATGGTAGATGGGAGTTGGAGGATGATTTTTTAAATGTTTTCTGATGTAGCAAAAGTTTTAGGCTTTAGCTTTAAGCTTTAGGCTTTAAGCGTTAAGCTTATTAAGCCTTAATTTAGTATTCGCATGATAGACATCTTCTTTTTTATCATTCTGGTACTTGCCATTCTCAGGGGATGGAGAAAGGGTTTGATTCTCTCGTTATTTTCACTGGTATGCGGATTAGTCGGGTTGGCAGCGGCTGTAAAATTGTCCGCTGTGGTGGCGACTCATATGAAATCAGACCTGCATATGACTACCCGCTGGTTACCCGTCATCTCTTTCATACTTATTTTTATTTTGATTATTCTGATTATTTCCTGGGTCGGGAAGATTGCTGGAGAAACTGATCAAATGGGTATTGCTTGAATGGCTGAACAAATTGGGTGGCATTTTGTTATTTTTGATTTTATATCTGTCTGTTTACAGTATTATTCTGTTCTATGGCACCGAAATGCAGATCATCTCAAAGCATGCTGTGCATGAATCCCATTTTTATCATTTGATTGCTCCCTTTGGACCGGCAGTCATTCGTTTTATTACAGGATTTATTCCCTTCGGACAGGATATGTTCATTGCGCTGGAAGGTTTTTTTGGTAAAGATCGCGCACGATATTCACTGATACACCGGATTACCGTGTGAACATGGCTGGATCAGATCCCTGATTGTATCATGACACATAAAGCGCAAACAACCGTGTAATTCAGTTGTCGTACATTTGTAATGAAAAGATTATTAAGGTTTTAAAAGCCGTGATTTTTGCAGTAAATCGTTTATTTTAGCGATTATTTTGTTGGATATATTTTAATAGTTAGATGCAATACGAGATCAAACAGGTGGATAAATTCCGGTTCATTGAAGAAGGCGAGGGAGAACCCCTGGTATTGCTGCATGGCTTATTTGGGGCACTCAGCAATTTTGTTGACCTTATTGAGTATTTCCGGAAACACTATAAGGTGGTGGTTCCCATGCTTCCTTTGTTTGAGCTGGATATACTGCATACGTCGGTGGGGGGTCTGGAGAAATTCGTTTATAAATTCATAGAAAACCGCAATTACCGCAATGTTCACTTGCTGGGTAATTCCCTGGGTGGTCATGTGGCTTTGCTCCACGTCCTCAAACATCCGGAAAGGATTAAATCGATCATCCTTACCGGAAGTTCCGGACTATTTGAGAGTGCCATGGGCGACAGCTACCCTAAACGTGGCGACTATGAATATATAAAAAAGAAAACCGAACTGACTTTTTATGATCCGGCAACAGCCACAAAAGAATTGGTGGATGAAGTATATGAAATCGTTAACAGCAGGATAAAAGCCATTAAAATCATCGCATTGGCGAAAAGTGCCATTAGAAATAATTTAGGTGAAGAACTCAATCAAATTCAACAACCCACGTTATTGATTTGGGGAGCAAATGACAGTATCACACCTCCTTTTGTAGGAAGAGAATTCCAACGTTTGATACCTCATTGTGAACTGCATTTTATTGACAAATGCGGACATGCCCCTATGATGGAGGTTCCTGCCGAATTCAATGTGATATTACACCAGTTTCTGACCAAATTAAACGAACCTGCAGCAGTGGCATGAGACAGATAAGATCTTATCACTAAAATCCTTGCTGTGTTAAATCTTGAAATTTTATCAGACGGAATTCCAGCCTTGCACCTGGAAGACAGTGTTCAACTTGCAAAAGAGATCATGATGGATCATCATGTGGCCCATCTGGCAGTAGTTTCTGAAAAGAAATTACTGGGTATACTGAGTGAAGAAAGTCTTCTGGATGCTCCTTCTGACGAGGCTCCCATCAACAGTTTACAGAACTATTTTCAGTCATGCATCCGTACAGAGCGTCGGACATATGCTCGATACCCTGCATGTTTTCAGTGAATTTCAGCTGACGCTGATTCCGGTTCTGAGTCCGGAATCAGAATACCTTGGCTCTATTACGGCGTTGGATTTACTTCGCCAGACCGATAAGATCATAGGCGCAGGAGATCCGGGCGCCATCATTGTTCTGGAAATGGACAGGGTGAATTTTACTTTTTCAGAAATCATTAAACTGGTTGAAACAAATGACGCCCAGGTTACACAGCTGAATACTTATTTTGATCCACTCAATTCTTCTTTTTATATCACCCTCCGCATTAACAAGATGGAAGTTTCGGATATCATCGCTACTTTCCAGCGATATGAATATAAAATCAAATATTATTTTGGAGAAGAACAATATGAAAATGAATTGCGCAGACAATTATAATCACCTGATGAATTATCTGAGCATTTGATTCATCCCGCATGATATCCATGTAAAGACCCCGGAACAAGCCTATGATCCGAAAATCGGATAAATATCTGTTGCTCTTTATTCTGATGATCGGATTTTTAAGCTTGAAGCTTAACGCCCAGAGCTTAAAGCCTAATGCAGAATCTTTAACGGCCAACGGTCATCGGTCATCGGTCAACGATACCCTGCCCATTTCCAAACCCGATACGCTTCCCAGCGGAATTATTATCATCCCCCCTACACAGGGCCAGTTATACTTAGTAGGAAATATTTTTATCAGTGGCAATAAGGTTACAAGATCATTTATCATTACCAGGGAACTTCCATTTAAACCGGGGGATTCGTTAACGCTTCAGCAGCTTGACTTATTATTTTGTCAGCGGCGCGCGAGCACCTGATTAATACCAGACTCTTTAATGAAGTAACAATTTCCCTCAAAGAATTCCGCGGATATACAGCAGATATCAATATTGATGTAAAAGAACGATGGTATATTTTTCCTCTGCCTTATGTAAGACCGGTCGACAGGAACTTCACAGCCTGGGCCCAGCAGGGCTATAGTCTCAGCACGGTTTGATTATGGACTAAAATATTCCCAATATAATTTTACCGGGAGAAATGATAATTTACGTGTCTGGCTCATCACGGGGTTATTCAAAGGAAATTGAATTGGCTTACGACCGTCCGAATACAGGCAAGAATCTGATTCATGGTTTTGGAGGCGGATTCCTGATCTCCGGTCAAGAGCAGGTGGATGCAATCACAACAAATAATCAGCAGGTATTTGTAAACGCGCGACACCCTTCAGAATGCCGGTAAATATTTGCAAACCCAGCTGACTTTTTCTCTTCGTTATTATTACAGGCCTGCCATTCGTACCAAACATTTTTTCAGGATTAGTTTTAATCAGCTGAAGATTGACAGCACTCTGCTTATGATAAATCCGAATTATTTTTTGAATAATCAGCCTTTCAGTTGTTTATCCTGAGTTTTTTTACAGCATTAACTATAATAATATTGATTATGTTCCCTATCCGACCAGGGGAATACTTTTTGAATCAAGTATTTTGCAAAGGGGAATTTCTGCAGATATGAATATGACGCAGTTGATCGCCCGTTCAACGGAGGCATTTTCATTTGCTCCTAAAATGTATTTCGTTACCCAGAATTTCGGCCTGCTTCGTCTTCCTTTCAAACAACCTTTTTACAATCAGTCACTGCTGGGTTATGGAGACTATTATATGCGGGGCCTGGAGAAATATGTCGTAGATGGTGTCGGACTGCTCCTTGATCGTAACACTGTGATGCGGGAACTGGCTCATTTCAATATACCTTTCCTTCCAAATACCGCTCACGATCATATTCCTTTCAGAATCTATGTAAAAACATATGTTGATCTGGGGTATGTGTTCAACCAGTACAATAACCTGAATAGTCTGCAGAATACGATGTTATATACTTATGGAGCCGGCATTGATATAGTAACTTTTTATGATTTTGTATTCCGGATAGAATATAGCATTAACCAGTTAGGAGAAAAAGGTTTATTTTTTCATATCCGAAACGACTTTTAAAATAACAGATGATACTTTTAATTTAACAGGATGAAAGTAGCCATATACAGCCGGATCATAGAAGAATCTGAACGAGGCGAAGTACAGCAGTTGCTCGATGAACTTCACCGGAGGAAAATTCAACCGATTATTTACAAACCATTTTTTGAACGCATCAATCATGTTTTCAAATTCCCACCGGACCTTTTATTTTTTCGTCATTCGGACGACCTGGATGAGTCCGTAGATTTCTTAATCAGCCTGGGTGGTGATGGCACACTGTTAGATACCATTGCTTTTGTCAGAGATAAAGGTATACCGGTTATCGGCATCAATTTTGGCCGTCTTGGATTTCTGGCCAGCATCGGGAAAGGAGATATGCTTACGGCTGTGGAAGCACTGGTTAACAGAACTTATGTAGCCGATCAAAGGTCACTGATTCATCTGGATGCGAGTAAACCATTATTTGGAGAAGTGCCTTACGGACTTGAATGAGTTTGCTATTCATAAAACAGATACTTCACCCATGATTAAAATACATACTTATCTTAATGGAGAATTTCTGAATACCTATTGGGCCGACGGTTTGATTGTTTCCACGCCTACAGGTTCAACAGGTTATTCGTTAAGTTGCGGAGGCCCGGTTGTATTTCCGGAATCAGGAAGTTTTGTGATTAATCCGGTTGCACCACACAACCTGAATGTGCGACCCATCGTAGTTCCTGATGATAATATTATTTCTTTTGAAGTGGAAGGGAGGGCTGAAAATTTTCTTTGTGCACTGGATTCAAGAAAAGAAATTGTTGATAAAAATGTTCAGCTTGCTGTACGGCGTGAAAAATTTAATGTCTCCCTGGTAAGATTAAACGAAAATAATTTTCTGCAGACACTGCGGAATAAATTATCATGGGGCCTGGATCAGCGGAATTAACATTTTTCTTATAAGAAAAAGTCTTTTACTTCGTTAGGCTGTAACATTTCGCCGGACGGACGAAAGAATATCATTTATTTTGCGGGTATGAGAAGATTTTTCTTGGTTGGTGTAACCGTTTTTTGTTTGATTTTCCGGGCTGGCGCACAACCTGATAATAGCTATGTATATCAGGGAGAATTTGGGATTATGGGAGGAACATCCCAGTATTTTGGAGATCTAAACCCTGACATGCATTTCAATACACCCAAAATTGTGCTGGGGCTGTTCTTCAGAAAGCAAATCACTGACTATATTGCTGTTCGGATAGAAGGTCAGTTTTCTCAGCTGGGTTATTCAGATGCATATAATACCCAAAACGCTTTTGACCTCAGGAGAAACCTGAGTTTCAACACCAATTCTGTGGCAACTGGGCTTTCAGGGTGATTTTAATTTCTTTAAGATTCATTCCGGGAGATGGTGACCATCGCGCAACCCCATACCTCACATTTGGCATAGGGATGTTCAGTTTTGACCCTTATGCATATCTCGATGGTCAGAAATACTATCTACGGGAACTGGGTACAGAGGGTCAGTCGGCCGGATATGATGGCCGAAAACCATATAATAATATAGCGGCTTATATTCCCCTTGGGCTCGGTTATAAATATAATCTCAATCCCAAAATGAACGTCAGCATTGAAGCAGTCTATAATTTTACCACGACAGATTACCTGGACGATGTGAGTAAAACCTATGCGGGGATCAGCAATTTCCCCACACTTCCCAATGGAGACCCTTCAGTAGCTGCACTTCTGCAGGACCGGTCCTACGAAACCGGCAGCCCGCCAATCGGCATCCAGGGACGTCAGCGCGGTTATTCAAACCAGAACGACAGCTATATTTATTTTGAAATCATGTTTTCCTTCAATATAAGTTCCTATCGCTGTCCGACAGCTAAATAAGCTTAATGCCTAACGCCTAACGTTTAATGCCTAATAACCGGCTACCGGAGATGACTGACAGAGAGTCTTTATTTTACAGGAATTAACAATTAATAATTAACCATTAACAATTAACTTCGTGCCCTTCAAAAACGGGCATGGAGTCTTTGAAATATCAGTATTAACCCAGCACGACTGCCCAAACATATTGCCATCATAATGGATGGGAATGGAAGATGGGCCAAAATGCAGGGTCAGGATAGGCTTTATGGACATTATCATGGAGTGGAAAGTGTCAGGATCACAGTGGAAGCATGTGCGGAGTTAGGAGTGAATTATCTGACTTTATATGCCTTTTCAACAGAAAACTGGGAACGACCTGTTCAGGAAGTTAGTGGTTTAATGGAATTGCTGGTGGATACCATTCGTAAAGGAGGTGCCCACTTTGAATAAAAATAATATCCGGCTGCATGTTATAGGGAATACCCGAATGCTTCCGGAAAAGACAATGAATGTTCTTGGCGAGGCCATTCTTGAAACCAGTACCAATACAGGGTTAAATCTGATAATGGCCCTGAGTTACAGCAGCAGATGGGAGATGGGAGAGGCAGCAAGACAGCTTGGAATGGATGTAAAATCGGGTAAGCTGGACCCTGCAATGATTGACCAGGATTGTTTTCAAAAATATCTCTGTACCCGGAATTTTCCCGACCCTGAACTGATGATCAGGACCAGTGGAGAACACCGGATCAGTAACTTTCTTTTATATCAACTTGCTTATGCTGAATTATATTTTACACCCGTACTTTGGCCCGATTTCCGAAAAGAACATCTCTACGAAGCTATCCTTGATTTTCAGACGCAGGGAACGGCGATTTGGTAAAACCAGTGAGCAGCTGGGCTGAGGACCCTCAATCCTTCAGAAATGCTTGAGAATAAATATGCTGTAGCGCTGATGCAGCTTGTATTTTAACAAACACTTTTAATTAATCCCCTTAATTTGCCGCTCTAAAAAACCCGCCCGGATGCTACGAAGTTTATTGACTGGTGTTTTTTTATTTACTTTCTGCTTACTTGAAAATGACGGTTGCTGAGGCGCAGGTTACTGACACAGCTCATCATGTGGTTACAGACACCACTCATCCTGTTTCCGTAGATCCCGAATTACTGGCGCTTGAAAATTCAAAAACACCGAAAGAATATGTCATCGCGGGCATTAAAATAACCGGAACAAAATACCTTGATGAATCCCTGCTGATTTCTGTTTCAGGCCTTAGTATAGGTGATAAAGTGATGATTCCGGGAGGCGATAATTTCAGTAAGGCCATCCAGAAACTCTGGAACCAGAATCTGTTTTCAAATATTGGAATTTATTTTACTAAGATCACAGGCAATGAATTATACGTTGAAATCAACGTAACAGAAAGGCCCCGCCTGACAAATTTCACTTTTAAAGGTGCCAGTAAATCTGAATCAGACGAACTGAAGATTAAAACCGGACTGATCAAAGGCCGCGTTATCACTGAGAACATGAAACAGATCGCGGACGAAAATATTAAAAAATATTATGCTGAGAAGGGATTTCAGGGAGTGGAAGTAACGATTACCGAAGAACGCGATCCTAAAACTCCAAATTCCGAAATCGCTGACTTTTGATATTGAGAAGGGAACCAAAGTCCGCATCAACCAGATTACCATTTATGGAGCCAAGGCAATCTCTCCTGAAAGGTTGAAGAAACAAATGGATGATACCAAGGAAGTGACCAAATTAACACTCTACCCTGCTAAAGATTCCTCTTCCTACGGGGTGGTTAATCCCATGAGCTTTAAAAAATATATTGATGAGCAGGGATTTCTTTCCTACTCAAAGTCCAAGGAATTCCTGGATCCATATTTCCGTTTTAAACTATTCAGCTCTGCAAAGTTCAATGAAAAAAAATATAGGGATGACCAGCAGAAAATACTCGATTATTATAATTCTCTCGGATATCGCGATGCAGTAATTGTTTCTGATACCCTGTTTTATAACAGTAAAAAACAACTGAATATTGCTATCAAGGTGGATGAAGGTGTAGAAATATTATTTCGGTAATGTAACCTGGAAAGGAAATACCAAATATCCTGATACGGTGCTCTCACTTGTACTGGGTATCCATAAAGGAGATGTATATAACCTGGATATACTGAATAAAAAACTGGGCAAACAGGTTATCACAGGAAGGTGGCGGTGTGAGTGATCTTTACCTGGATGATGGTTATCTGTTCTTCAGGATTGATCCCGTTGAAACAGCAGTGTATAACGATACGATCGATTTTGAAATCCGAATGGTGGAAGGTCCTCAGGCAACGATCAAAAATGTGACCATCGCAGGGAATGAAAAAACAAAGGAATATGTAATCCGGCGGGAATTGCGCACCATACCCGGAGAAAAATTCAGTCGCCAGGATATCATCCGGTCCACGCGCGAAATAGTAAGTCTTGGTTATTTCAACCAGGAAAAAGTTGTACCGAATATTGTACCCAACCAGGAAGACGGAACCGTCGATATCAACTGGTCGGTGGAAGAGAAATCATCCGACCAGCTGGAACTTTCTGCAGGCTGGGGTGGAGGGATCGGTGTGACCGGTACAGTAGGAATAACATTTAATAATTTTTCCATCAATAATATTTGGAAGAAATCTGCCTGGGATCCTTTACCAACGGGCGATGGACAGAAGCTAAGTCTGCGTGTTCAGGCAAATGGTAAAGCCTATCAGTCCTATAATCTTTCTTTCACCGAACCCTGGCTGGGAGGTAAAAAAAGAAATTCACTTGACAGTAAGTCTTTACCGAAGCGCTTTCCGTACCGGAGGATATAATTATACTACCTCCAAATATGCTTACAGTGATACAAATTCACTCAAAAATTTTGGAGTGGTAGTCGCTCTGGGAAAACAATTGCAATGGCCGGATGATTATTTTACGCTGACTTATTCTTTGAATTATACTTTATATGATCTGACGAATTATTCCTTGTTCTCGCCTGATTTCCGAAATGGTTATTCCAATAACCTCAGCTTTAAAGTGGGACTGGGACGCTATTCCGTCGATCAGCCGATTTACCCCAGACACGGGTCAAATTTCATGATCAGTGCCCAGTTTACACCGCCGTATTCCTTATTTAGATCGAATTATAACACTACTCAGGACCAGTTTACTTTACCTGAATACACCAAATTCCGACTGACCAGTCAATGGTATATTACCCATTGGAAAACCGATGGGCGCTGATAAAAGCCGGCAGTTTGTATTGTATGCGGGTGTTAAATATGGGATTCATGGGCAGGTATAACAGTGAAAACGAATTTTTCTCCCTTTGAAAGATTCCAGTTGGGAGATGCGGGTCTGACCAATAACTTCGGTCTGCTGGGTTATGATATCATTTCACAAAGAGGATATCCGGTTTACCAGAATTCGGATCCACGAATTAACCCGGAACAAACAGGCGCAACCCAGTTCTTTACAATGTTTAACAAATACACGCTGGAAATGCGTTATCCATTTGTTACCAATCCGAGCAGTACGATTTACGGCGAAACATTTTTTGAAGCGGCTAACGGTTGGTACGATTATCAGAGTTACAATCCTTTTCGTTTGCGCAGGGACGTGGGGGTTGGTCTTACGATTCTTCCTACCCATGTTTGGATTATTGGGTTTCGACTATGCGATCGGACTTGACAGAATTCAAAATGGTTCACTTAGCAATGCGACCCGCTTTACCTTTATGCTTGGCGTAGAACCTGAATAATCTAACTAAATCTTTTTCAAATGAAACAATTTATATTGATATTTACCCTGTCATTTATCATATGTACTGTTGCTTCCGCGCAACGTTATGCCGTCGTGGATACCAAATATATCCTGGATAAAATGCCAGACTATAAACAGGCACAGAAACAACTGGACCAGATCAGTGCCCAATGGCAAAAAGAAATTGATGATAAACAAGTCATTCTCGATAAAATGTATAAGGATTATGAAGGGGAAGAAGTTATGCTGAGCGATGATTTGAAGAAAAAAAGAGAGGATGATTTATTTAACCATGAAAAAGAAGTGCGGGACCTGCAACGTAAACGCTTTGGTTTTGAAGGGGATCTATTCAAAAAACGCCAGGAACTGATCAAACCTGTGCAGGATAAGGTTTATAACGCGATTCAAAAAATTGCTGTCAACCGCATGTATGACTTTATTTTAGATAAAAGTGAAGGAATTACTGTTATCTTTGCCGACCCTAAGCTGGATAAGAGTGACGACGTTCTTAAGGAACTGGGGGTTAAGTAGACAATAATTATTAAATCAACTATTAACAAAACAAAGAAAACAGAAAGCAATTATGAAAAAAATTGTTGCCATTGTATTAGTAGCAACCACTCTTACCCTCGCCGGGAACAAGTTGCAGGCCCAGAGCAAAATTTGGTTATATCAGCCTCAGCGAAATGATCACTGCGTATGCCTGAGTATAAAAAAGCTGATTCGTCCATGAAGGACTATCAGTCTGCACTGAATCAGAATTTCGAAGACATGAAGACGCGAATTTAATGAAAAAGACAGTTTGCTTTCATCAAAGGATACTGCCAAATACACAAGAGCACAACTTGAAATTAAAAGAAAACAATTAGGTGAGCTCTATTTGAAATTGCAGGGTTATCAGCAGCAGGCCGGTCAGCTCTATCAGCAGAAACAACAGGATCTGATGGCTCCCATTCAGAAGAAAGCGTCTGATATTGTGCAGACTGTTGCCAGGGAAAATGGATATACATATGTGTTTCTGAAAGATGCACTTCTTGTATCACCACCTGCCGACGATTTGCTGCCACTGGTGAAGAAAAAGCTGGGATTGAAATAAATTTTGAATTGTAAATTATTAAAGGTCATCTCTAAACGGGGATGACCTTTTTAGTTTTTTGTTGATTAATTTTATATATGCCCTCTTCACAGCCGATTGGAGTCTTTGATTCAGGTTATGGCGGATTAACCGTTTTGAAATCTATCGTTGAAAAACTACCTGCTTACGATTATATTTACCTGGGAGATAATGCAAGATCACCTTATGGTAACCGGTCATTTGATACCGTATACCAGTATACAAGAGAAGCTGTACAATGGTTTTTTTCCAGGGGATGCCCTCTTGTAATCCTTGCCTGCAACACCTCTTCTGCTAAGGCATTGCGCACCATCCAGCAACAGGATCTTGTTGAATCCGGGACTAAAAACAGGGTATTGGGCGTGATCCGCCCCACAACCGAAATTGCAGGTCTTCTTTCCAAAACCGGGAATGTAGGTATTATGGCAACCAGCGGAACTGTTAATTCGGAATCTTATGTGCTGGAAATCAGGAAATTTTTCCCTGAAGTAAATGTATTTCAACAGGCATGCCCTCTTTTTGTTCCATTAATTGAGAATAATGAACATCAACAAAGCGGTGCAGATTATTTTGTAAAGAAATATGTAGATGAACTTCTCTCCCAGTCTTCGAATATTGACACAGTTTTATTAGCTTGTACCCACTATCCTCTCCTGATGAACAAGCTCAGGAAGTATTTCCCCGCGAATATCCAACTCATCGCACAGGGGGACATAGTCGCAGAAAGCCTGGTAAAATATTTGAGAAACCACCCGGAATTAGAAGCCCGCTGCAGCAAGCAGGCCCGGATTTCTTTTTATACCACTGATGATTGTGCAGATTTTGACCTTCATGGTGGATATTTTTATAATAAAGATGTCAAATCGGAAAGAGTATTTTTGTAATGATTTCTTAACAACTCCCCGTAAATCTAAACCTGCTTATGAAATCTCTTATATCTGGTTGCCTTTTGATGGCTGTTTTGTTTTCGTTTATTTCATGTTCCAAAGAACTGAGTAAAGAAACCACTACAGGAACACAAATTCTAAACGGAGATTTTTATGCAACCATAGACGGAACCCAATGGAATGCTGACAGCCTGCAGCTGGCCCTCCTTAGTAATACCGGGTTTTCCATAGCCGGGCTAAGTAAAACCGGTGTGCAGATTTCGATGATTTTACCGGAGCTAAAAATGGGTAATTACACTTTTAATGCACTGTCTGTTCCGGTAGCTATAAGCTCTAATCTCCTGACAAACACATCTGCTGTTTTCATAAGTAATACTGGCGCTGCAGGAGGCATTGTAACCATTTCAGGTATTGATTCAATTAAACATCTGGTGACTGGCAGTTTTAGTTTTACGCTGATTGACCCTACCGATAACTCACGGACATCCATAACCGCCGGAATTTTTAATTTGGTGCCTTATAGTGTCGATACATCAGGAATAACAACTTCGACGTCAGATACACTGCAGGCAACAGTAGGAGGCGTTCAATTCAATAGCGCACAGGTTGTTACCAGTATAACAAATGGCACACTATTTATGGCCGGTATTTCTTCCGATGGGGTAGAAGATATTGCCCTGGGTATGCCCCAGGGAGTTACACCCGGTTCTTATGATATGGACTTTGCAACAGGCACATATTATGGTGTATATAACCCGAGTTCTGCAATTACGCTGCTGTCTCAGAATAATGGTACTCTGACCATTATTTCAAATGATACGGTGGCCAGAAGGATCATCGGAAACTTTAGCTTTATCGCCAGCCCTCTGACAAGTGGTACTCCCATAACCATAACTACCGGCTATTTTTCTGTCAGTTATTGATTAAGCAGTCTTATTGTTGGCAATAAGGGAGGAATTCTTTAGCTTTGCCCTCCCTTTAAATAAGGGAGCGCTGAAGTTGGGTATGATATGATAGAGAACATACTGATTATCAGGCACTAAGAGACAAAAATAATACAATGAAACGCACATTCCAGCCACACACACGCCGCCGCAAAACAGTTCACGGATTTCGCAAACGTATGCAAACTGCCAACGGACGTAAAGTGCTGGCCAGTCGTCGCGCCAAGGGCCGCGCCAAACTTTCTGTTTCTGATGAATCGGGAGGTAAGTAAGCTTGACGCTTAAAGCTTAAAGCTTAACACCAAACGTCAAACGCTCAACGGTCAACGGTCAACGGTCAACGGTCAACGAAAAAAATAGTTTTCAATTTAATAAAAAAATCAAGCCCCTTTAAAGGGGCTCTTTATTTTTAAGACGTCGAATGACCAGCAATAAACCATATTCATTAGGTAAGTCTGAACGGCTAAAATGCCGGAAACAAATTGATTTTCTTTTTGAAACCGGAAAAAAAATTACCCAATTTCCTTTTCGGCTACTGTACCTGGCCGAACCGGGAAAAGGTTCAGTTAAAGCCGGATTTGCAGTCAGTTCTAAGAACTTTCCCAGGGCGGTAGACAGAAACAGGATCAAGCGACTAAGCAGGGAATCATATCGAACTCAAAAAAAAGAACTGGAAAATTTGATGCTGAAAAACCAAACCAGACTCAGTTTGTTTTTGATTTATACCGGCAGAGAAATAATTTCTTACGAGGAAATTTCGGTGGTTATGAAGCAGGTTTTAAGTAAACTGATACGGATTTTACATGCAGATCATACTGAAAATACTTAGCTATCCTTTGATTTTCCTAATACGGATTTACCAGTTGGTAATTTCACCCTGGCTCGGTCCGAGATGCCGGTTTACTCCCAGTTGTTCGGTTTATGCAATCCAGGCATTCCAGAAATATGGACTGTTCAAAGGAGGCTGGATGGCGATTCGACGGATTTCCAGCTGTCATCCATGGGGCCGACATGGGCATGATCCGGTTAACTAGAAAGTATGGGAGTATGGGAGTATGGGAGTATGGGAGTATGGGAGTGAAGGAATATGGAAATATGGACGTAAAAAGTCTGGGAGTTTAAAAGTATAATTTTAATTAATATCCCTCACTCCCATACTCCCATACTCCCATACTATTTCTCATCCCCCTTCTCATATTTGTACTTACTCATCTCCGTTAGTTTTTGAATAATGGTATTTACTTCAGAGATATTATAAAATTTATAGATTTCTGAAACCGAACCAGCATCAAAGTCATTTGGGATGGATGTGAAGGGTCCGAAAATTTTTACACTTGTAACATTTGAAATCTTTTCGATTTTGTTCGGAAGGATAAAATAATTCTTTGCCTGTGCCGAAACATTAATACCCTTTACGAACTGGTTTAAACTGTCTAAATGATGTTTTAATTCTTCCTGGGTGATCCGTGTATGCGGGGCAGTTCCTGTATGCTGCAAGCTGCCTAATATGGTGTCTGATTTTAAGTTGGCGAGCCAGAATCCATCTTCTTTGGCTTCCAGCGTATAATGTCCTTGCGGACCGGTAATATTCAATACCACCGGATTTGAACCGGAAAAATCTAATTCCTTTTCAACCTGGGAATTCCCTTCCGTGACTGTGATATTTTTTTGTGAATCATCAACCTGGATGTTACTGTTGGCATACAGCAAAATCTTTTTCTGGTGGGAAGTACAGGCATTTAAAAAAAGAACGAGGCACAGCAGTACGCTGGATTTACTTTTCATATTTATTATTTAAATAAGAAGATCCCGTCCCGCCATTGGCGGGACGGGATCTGAAGTTAATCAAATCACGAAATAAATTCTAGAGGGAAGCCTCGTATCTTTTATTGACTTCTTTCCAGTTTACAACATTCCAGAAAGCGGTCAGATATTCTGCACGGCGATTTTGGTATTTGAGATAGTATGCATGTTCCCATACATCTACGCCCAGAATCGGCGTGCCCTTAACTTCGGCAACATCCATTAGCGGATTATCCTGGTTCGGTGTGGATGAAATCAGCAATTTACCATCCTGTTCTACGAGCCAGGCCCAGCCACTTCCAAAACGACCAAGGCCCGCCTGGGAGAATTTTTCTTTAAACGAATCAAATGATCCAAAATCGGCATCAATGGATTCAGCAAGTTTCCCCGAGGGTTTTCCACCGGCTTCAGGCGCCAGAATCAGCCAGAAAAAGCTATGGTTCCAATGCCCCCCGCCATTATTACGAATGGCCGGGGTAAGCTTTCCGGCCATGCCTACCAGTTCTTCCAGTGATTTATTTTCGTTAGGTGTGCCCGCAATCGCTTTATTAAGATTATCGACATATGCCTGATGGTGCTTATCGTGATGTATCTGCATCGTCAATGCGTCAATATGCGGTTCGAGGGCAGCCGGCGCATATGGAAGTGCAGGTAAAGTAAAAGCCATAGTGATTATTTTTTGATGAATAGAATCAGATTCTGCTGAAGGATAACAAAATTACTGATCTAAGGTTGATTACTCCAAAGAAAAGCATGTAATAATTTGACAAATTAAACAGTTGGCTTAGATAAAAATTAATTTCTGAGAAAAATAAGTTGTGGAATTTAAGGGACAATTTTTTACTAATTGTTAAATTCTGATTATCAATATAACAATCTTCAATAGGCCATTTTGAATGTTTTTCGGATTATCCCCTTCTTGCTTTAAAAAATTCTTTCATGATAGTTGCGCATTCATCCGCCAATATTCCTTCCACCACAATGGTCTTTGGATGAAATGGTCTTGGTGCGATACCGATTTCTTCAAGTGAAGGACAGGGATCCACATATTTTTTATACCCGTTTTTTATATCCGGAGTTCCATATACGACTTTCTGGATTTTGCTCCAGTAGAGGGCCCCGGCACACATCAGGCAGGGTTCTACCGTGATAAAAATGGTTGCGTCAGGTAAATATTTAGAACCAAGAAAATTAAATGCAGAAGTGAGGGCAATGATTTCAGCGTGTGCTGTCGGGTCGTTCAAACGTTCAACCTGGTTATGACCCCGCGAGATGATTTTTCCATTCATGGTAACGACCGCGCCTACGGGAACCTCCCCTTCATCAAAGGCTTTTTTTGCTTCTTTAAGCGCCTGTAACATGAAGTATTCGTCCGTCATAATAATTAATAATTGCTACTGAGCTCCATACAAACTGATCAGTTTCAGCAATACCCCGTTCGTCCACCCGAATCCATCCTGTCCGCCATATTCTCCACCGCCTGCTTCTTTGCTGAGATCTGTAACATTATATTTCTCCATTAGTTTTCCGGTTTGCTTATAAACATGAATATTTAATTTGATCCACCTTTTTGCTGCCGTGGCAGCAAGATTCTTTTGTCCGCAACGATCCAGCCCCCAGATCATCATCCATTCCAAAGGAGCCCATCCATTGGGAGCATCCCATTGTTCTCCGGTATTATACACAGTAGTTACAAAACCGCCGTCTTTAAGAAGTTTGGATTCCAAAACCGCCGCAACTTTACGCCCAAGAAGACTTAAATAATCCGGCTGTTCGTTGATAAAACAAAATGGGTAAAGACCGGCCGGTGTAATATTATTCAGCTTCGATTTCGTCTTAAACTGGTAATCAGTGAAGAAGGAAATACTGTTGTTCCAGAAATATTTATCTATCAGCAATCTCCTTTTTTCAGCTTTTTCACGAAAAAGCTTTGCACCAGCTTCGTCCCCGTTAATCAGTTTGGCCCTGGCAATCGTCCATTCCATATGGTACATGAGGCTGTTCAGGTCAACCGGCAACACATCAGTCGTTTGGATTGTGGTAATTGATTTATGATCTGCAAACCATCTGCTGCTGAAATCGATCCCGCTTTCAGCACCGGCCCGCAGGTGTTTATACATTTCAATTTTATTCCTTCCTGATTTTTCGGCGGTCATATAATCTTCCCTCCAGCTTTCCTGTCTGGGTACCATGCTGTCGTCCCAGTACCGGTTCAGCAGGTCTCCATTTTTGAGGCGCACGACCCGGCGGTAAGCGTCCCCGTCTTTTAGTTTGTCTGCGCCTTCCATCCAGAAATCGTATTCTTTTTCCATTGCCGGAAGAAATTTCTGGTAAATACTGTCGCCCTGAATGCCTGCCAGAAGTTCTACCATACAGGAAAAAAAAGGTGGTTGTGACCGGCCCAGATAATATGTGCGGTTCCCATTGGGAATGTGGCCGTAAGTATCAATCAGGTAAGCGAAATTGCTTACCATATCCTGTATGATTTTTATTTCACCGCTTTCTTTTAATCCCAGCATGGTAAAATAAGAATCCCAATAATATACTTCCCGGAATCTTCCACCAGGTACGATATAGGGATTTGGAAGCGGCAGCAGTGAACTTCCTTCCACTTCTTTATCAGGGTTTCTTTTTAATACCACCCATAATTTTTTAATATGCGTAACAATATCTTCCGCTGTGTCGGATTTATAATTAGCTGCTACGGCCTGGGGGATTTCAAAATTATCTTCAACAAATTTCTTTAAGTTGAAATTGGGTCCCTTCTGAAGTCCGTAATCATACATGATGTCTGCAGGTTTTCTTTTCGGAATGCAGTCGACAAAAGTTTTTCCGTCAGGAAATACTTTTTGCATCTGCACATCAATAAATAAATCTCCATAAATTTTATCCGGAGCAGGGGGCTGCAGGTACTGGGCTCGTACGCAAATACTGAGTAGTACTAACGGCAGGAAATAAAGGGGCTTCATCAGGGGGTTAATTTGATTTTAAAGATACAGTATCTGAGCCTAAAGCCTAAAGCCTAAAACAAGTATGGGAGTATGGGAGTATGGGAGTATGGGAGTATGATAAGTGATTTTCAAGTTAGAGATAAAATTCATAACCCATAACCCATAATTCATAATTGAAAAGGCTTTACGCTTTAAGCCTTAAGCCTTCTGCATAAAAGAATCCCCGCGAAGAATCGCAGGGATTTTATTATTGCTTATGACTATTGATTATATCGTTCATCGTTCAACCGTCAACAGTTTTCTTTTCATAAAACTATTTGTCGAAGTATAAAAGGGATCGAGGCAAAACCAAAGTGCCAGTAATGCGCCATAACTTCCTCCGCGCTCAATCCATTCAAAGATTTCAAAATGAGGATAGAATAATTCGCTACCCATCTTCCATACAAGAAAAATAAAAATCAACGGCCTTACAGGTCTCACGAGTACGGCGACTGCTGCCATGATCTCAAAAATGCCCACGAGCATTGAAACGTTTACCGGATTGGAAAATCCCAGCGCCGAATACTGACTTATCAGCCCTGGTTTTTGTATCAGGTTCAGCCAGCCATGTCCGACAAGCAAAAGAAATACGATTATTCGCAATGTCGTTTTTACCCTGATCAGTGATTTCTCATCTACTGGTTCAAAGGGATGAATGGTGGAAAAAAGCCAGCGGAAATTTAATTTAATTCCACCCGCCAGCAGCAAAAGACAAAGAGGAGCACCAAAATTACCGGCCCTCTCAATAAATTCAGCAAAGGGTTCACCGGAAAGCGGGCGACATAACGCAGTTATAAATCCCCAAAATATAAGCCACGCAGCGATGCCGCGAATGGGTCTTAACAAAAGGATGATGCCCATTAAAATGTCCACAGATCCCAGCGCCGGCATCAAATGAAATGCCGTAGTCCTGTCAACTCCAAAGAGTGCGAAATAATTGCACCAGATGGGTTTGGTTATGATGCCAAATGCACCATGTCCAATATAACACATGGCCGCTGCAACTCGTAGAGTGTAATGAATTCTAAGTGTGTTATTCGAACTTTGCATTTCTTATTTTTTTTTTAGAAAGACCCCGCGAAGAATCGAAGGGTCTAATTGCTTAAACCATATAACAAAAGAGTTAGTTGGCCCCATCATTCTGCGCGCGCAGTATGGCGTAGTTGCCAACATTGGTTCCAACGGTAAGTCCGGTTTCACAATCTATTCTGTAATGAATACCTCCCACCAGACGACTTAAACCAGCTTCCTGCGCCATGGCATTGTATTTGGCGGCATTGGCCGGCATCAGGTATCCCAGGATGGCAGCGGCAGCTCCGCTGAAAGTTGAATGACCAGATACGTAGGCAGGGAAATTCGGTATACCTGTCAACGTCTTGATGGCAGGATCCAGCTGTGTCGGTCTTGGATTGAAATAATGATATTTGATATCCCAGCATACAATGGCAGCATCCATCTCTGTCATATTCAGCAATGCCATATTTCTCGCAAAACGCACTTCGCTGTAATTCTGATTTGCAAAGTCTTCTGCACCTATCGCATTCCAATGTCCGGGAGGAGTATACGTGCCTACGCCGTCGGCCCAATATTGCACGATGCGCATATTTTCCCTGGTAGGATTATTAATATAATTTTTTACTTCTGCTATATCTTTATTCATCTCATCAGATCCGACAGCAGGAGGTGGCGCAGGACGTAAACTCACAACAATTGCAGAGTCTAATAAGAATGGTTTTACTTTGTAAAATAACGGAAGCATCGGAGGGCGCTGGGGTATTTCCAGACTGTACCAGGGTGTTAATCCCTGGCTTTCGGTGATGGTAACAAAATTTGACCAGTCCACTGGTGTGCCAACAGATTTACCGGCATTGTCACCTCTCGCTCTGGCAATAAAAAGTTCCGCGACCTGTCTGCCCAAGGTTTCGCCGGCGGTAATATCCGCTCTTGTGGCTGCGCCACTCAAAATCGTTGCCTGTTCCTGTTCAACCAATTTTGCCTGAATATTTGCGATTTCATCAGGGAACAAAAGTTTCATCATTTCAGCAGCAACACCGGCCAGCACGGCAGCTTCTGATGGATATGACGGCAAATCTGTTTTGTTGATATATAAAGCTGCAACAGTGGAGTCCACTTTATAAGGGGCCGCGCGATTATACAATGTTTTATAATGCCAGCAGGCAACCAGTGCATCATATTGAGCCGCGCTGATATAGGCAAATGCCCTGGCTGCATAAGGCGGGTTTGAGAATGGGAAAAGCGGATATGCCAAAGGATTCGCAGAGCTTGGAATCGGGTAGCTCGTATCCGGATTAGCTTCAGGAGGCAGGTTGTATTTAGCAACCAGGCCACGCATGATTTCATTCCATCTCAACACACCACCGGCTGCCCAGTATTTAATAGTATTTGCCTGATCTCCTGTAATATTTTTTTGGAGTGATTTAATTTCAAACAGGTCTGCCTGGTAAAGAGGTGAACTGGTCGCAACAGGTGCCGCTACGGCGAAACTGTCCGGCCTGGATAACAGTACGGTTCTCCAGGTACCGGCAGTAAGATCCAGATTGACAGGATCAAGCGCAGGCAGATTCGAAGTGCGGTTCATAACTTCCTTCTGACATCCTGCAGCCATCAGCATGAATCCGATCAAACCAGAAGTATACAATAGTAATTTTTTCATGATAATAATTTTGCCGGTTTATAAACTGATGATATAAAAAAAGCCACCCATATAAGTTTGTGCCTGACCTACATTTCTTCCTGCAATAACATAGTCGGCACTGGCAACGACTTCGAGGTTGGCAACAAAAGGAAGAAAATATTTTATATGTGCACCCAGGGAAGTCATGTTCATCTGATTACTTACAAAAGGCATATCATTTTTCCGGATATCAAAACCTCCGTAGGTATACGTGTTCATGAGCTGGGCCTGAACGGTCAGGTTTGATTTGCGGATTCCGACAAACAGGTTACTGTTCTGCTGATTGGGCATATCCACTTCATTGGTATAATTTATCTGATTGGTATAATAAGAAGTTCTGTCGACCGTGACATTGCTTCTGTATACAAAGGCGCTGGATAATGTAGTGAAGAAAATTCCGTTCTGATAATCGACAGTAAGTCGCCCGGATAGATTCGTACTGCCTAATCCGATTGACATGGGCAGGAAATCATTTTCATAATTCGTCATGGGCGTGCTGAAACCCATGAGGCCAATCAGCGATAGTTCCCCCTTCCCGATTTTTGTTTTGTAGAATTCATATTTAAGATCCACATCAATATCCTGGAAACCTTTCATTCCATCCAGCGTGCCGGCTGATGCATTCGTCCACACATAGGGAACATTGACGAGAACATTTAGATTATCGGTTATGCCGTAAGCACTCATAAACATGACCGACTGAGTTGTTACGGTTCCCAGGTTTTGATTACTTCTCTTCGTGGTTCCTTCCCAATATTGATTCCAGCTTGAATGCATATAGGTGAGACCGTTACACCACTGCTTCTTATTCATCATGATGGCATCATCAACGGTTTGTGCCTTTGCAAGCGTAACAACCAGGCAAATCGCCAGGGTCGCCGTCAGTTGGAATATTGTTTTCTTTTTCATTTCGCTTGTTAAGTTTTGATTTACTATTTGGAAAAGTTTAATGATCAATGGTACCTGATTAACCAGCCTGGGTTAATATGTATGTCGAAAAAACGATTACAGGTATTTCACTGAAATGCGCTGGTGAAAAACGAAATTATTATCACGCACAACGCATGATAAAATACTTGTAGTCCGGAAATTTAAATGAAGTCCGGAGGTTGCCCGGCGCGTGTGAGATAAACAGTTGGTATCTGCAGCAGATAATGATCCGTTGCCTTCAGGCTTACAAGAGTCATATCCTGCATTATAAATGACTGTTCGATTGAATAGAATCCTGATTGAAAACCTTTGAAAGCGGTACTATGCTGTTCGGACTTTTTTGACTGGCCCGGATGTTGCAAATCATTCACCAGTTTAAAAAAATTGTCCCTCGCAGTTTGAATACCTGTTGAAGTTTTATTCGGAATGCAAAGAAGCTCCAGGTTCCCGTCAATGTACCGGAGCTTTACATAATTATACTGTATGCCTTCAATATCAATTTTCCCATCCACCCTTTGAAATTCCTTTGAATTTACATAGGAAGAAAGATGAACAGCAGGTACTTTAATGGAAATAAGGTCAGCGTCAGAATAGTTATTCTCATCCAGGTTAGCGATCAGGTTTTTATCTGCCTGATCCTGTAAAATAGATGTGTACAACTGGTATCCAACCCAGTTAAAAATGAGTAAACCTAATAGAAGTATGGCAGCAATTCTCTTCACAGTCAACGGCAAATTACTAATTTTTACTGAACACTATAAATTTTCTTATCCGGGCCAACACCTGTGATAGTGAGCTTTTTCCAACCCTTCGGGAGACTGGAAGGGATCTGTACTATACCGGTTGATCTGATATCCAATCCGCCAAATCCCATGATCATAGCCTGTAAAATACCCCCTGCCCCTGTAGCAAAATACGGATTGGTACCTCCTTTGGTTTCCGCAATAACCCTGAAGGGTGGATTGAGATTTGGAATATAGGCGTCTTTAAAAAAATGGAAGGCAGTATCGCCCTGACCGAGACGTGCATATAATAATGCAAAAACGGCCTGCGTCATAGCAGGGGTACCCTGATTTGGAACGCGCGACTGATAATAAACCAGGTCTTTTTTTATCTGGACCGGATCGGTGATGAGTTTTAAAGGATAAGCCAGCAGATTTACATCAGCCTGTTTAATTCCTTCTCCTTTATACTGGGCATGTTCCTGGGTTACACCATTCATTTGCAGGATGGGAATATTTTCTGCAACCTGCATCCAGTCGGGGTCTGCTTTTAATCCGAGTATACCTGCTGCTTCCGTGGCGTGTTGCAGTAATACCTTAGCGGCGCCATTGGTAAATGCGTTGTTGTCTACATTCTCGGCCCACTCGTCGGCAGCCACCACATTATTAATATCATAATGACCCGGACCATTTCTCTCTACCCTCGAGGCCCAGAAATCTGCTGTCGCCGAAATGACCGGCCAGCCTTTTTCGCGGAGCCATTCCTTGTCCTGCGTTACACAATAATAGTTCCAGGCCGCCAGCCCGACACAGGCCGTAATATGATGTTCAAATGGCCCGCTCAATGCCCAGACCGGTGTTTCTTCCACACCGCTGGCCGCACTTTCCCAGGGGTACATGGCACCTTTGTAACCGTGTGAAAAAGCATTTTTCTTCGCTGCATCCAGACGTTCGTATCGGTATTCAATCATTGATTTCGCCATCTCAGGATGTAAGACAAGCAGGGCCGGAAACATCCATAAATCGGCATCCCAGAATACATGCCCGTTATATCCCAGTCCGCTGATACCCATTGGCGAAAGACTTAAAGATGTTCCTTCCCTCGTAAATGAGTACAGATGATAAAGCATGCTGTGTACATCCTGTTGCGACTGCTCATCACCGCTTATCTGGATGTCCGATTTCCAGATATCACTCCATGCTTTTTCATGAAAAGAAATGAGACGGTCCGCTCCCTGCAGTTTCGCAAAAATCGTAAGACGCTCTGCTTCATTCAGGGGATCTTCATCATGGGCGGATGTGATGGAAGAACCTGCGATGGAAAAACGATAAGTTTCTCCGGCTTTTATTTTTCTTTTGAATTTCAGCAGGTGCATATTATTATCCCACATCTCATGAATAAGACGAGGCTCCTGTCCGTGCGGTTCAGTAAATAGAAAAGTATTGGAAGCGACCATCAGTAATTTACCCGTGGGGCTTTTCGCAGTTGATGTCAGGAGTGAAATCACTACATGGGGCCGGTCGATTTCATTATAATAATTTTGTACATCGCGCAAAGCATCGGGAGCTTCCATTATGCTGGCAGGTTCAATCTCAATATCTTTTTTTGCCTGAACCGTGATGTCCATTAAAACAGTAAATGGCAATTGACGCAGCGCGTAATAAGTATAAGAGATGGATGCTTTATCCTGGTAATTAAATGAAGTGGTGAAACTGGCACGCTGCATATTCAGCGTTTGTTTCATCGAAGAAATATTATTTGAAGAAATATCAGCCCCGTCCACACCAAAACGCATATTGAGCAGGTTGAAACTTTTCAGAAAATTACTTACCCGGCCACGTCCGTATAAATCGTATGCACCGGCAAGTACCACATCTTTTACCTGGAATGGAAGTGGAGAGGATACGATACCGATCATTCCATTGGCAACAGTAACGCCGTAATAACTGGAAGGATCCGGAGAAGAAGCGGTAATTACCCAAGGATCAACTACTGTGGAATTCTGAGCAGAAGTTTTTTGAAATAATGCGCATATAAGCAGTATCGGCAGAACGAGCAATCTTATCTTCATCGGTCCAAGTTAATTATTTTTCACAGCCGGTAGATCCGCACTGCATTTTCTCCAAATATTTTTTCCTGATCTTCAAGGCTATATCTTTCGAGAAATTTTCCGATCAGACTTTTCCATTGCACGTAAATTCCTGCGAGCTGGAGAAATGGCCATTCACTTGCGTAGAGCAGTCTTTCAATACCGAATGATTCAAAAAGAATTTCGAGGAAGGGATAAAAATCAGCCGGCTTCCATGACTTCCAGTTCCCAGTAGTAAATAACCCCGACAGCTTGCAGGAAAGATTTTGATTTTTAGCAAGTTCGCGAATGGTGGATGCCCAGATTTTGGAAGGTGCTTTTTTGGCATCAGGACTTGCACAATTCCTTAAAATAAAATGCTGATCCGGCAGGTCATTCATCCAATATGATAAACTATCTGTATCGGTTTCGATAGTCGTTGAAATATCCAGACTGTATTGATTCTCTGCAACTATTTCCATTACTTCACCGGATGGAAATTCATCCCTGCTTATTTCAACCCGGTATCCCCGTATATGATCATATTGCTGAAATTCCAGGATCTTGTCCACTGCCTTCAGATCATATAAATCTATCCACCCGATCACACCTGCAATCAGGGGATGTGTAAGAGCCAGCTCGGAGAGAAAACGAGTTTCGACTTCTGCAGATTCTGCTGCGACAGCGATACATCCATCCATTTTGTTCCGGTTCAGGCTCAGGGTTAAATGCTCAGGCAGATAATCCTGCTGTAATAATTTATTATTCCTGATAAATTGATTAAGCAGGGATTTTTCATATTTCCAGAAATGGACCTCGGAGTCTATGTGCATACCAGCGCTTATTTCAAAACGTTAAGAATAAACTACATGAAAAGGTTCGTGCCAGCTAATGTAGCTCATACAAAATTAAGTCCATTAGCGGCCCGATAAAGTCCATCCCCTCAAATCTAAGTCCATCAACTTCTGAATTTAGTCCCCTGGTTCGCGATCAATGAAAACTGCGCTTTATCTTCCTTACTTAATAGGTGAACAGAAGGGAAATAATCGGTGAGCAGGGCCGTTTTTCATCCATCAGGTCAGGAACTGGCCCGTTGCTTGCTTTTAGAAACCGGATAATTAAGTTAATTTAAGTCTGCCATGGCGATCAAAAGAGGAGATACACCATTTATCGGGACCCGCGACGGGATATGTGGGTATATGTCCCATGGCATCAATATAATACGCAAATCCACACCGCTGACAGGAGTCAGGGTTAAGAAGGACCCTGCTTTTGAAGGATTCCGTCAGAGCGGCAACCGGATGAAGGAAGCTTCTCCGATTGCAGCTGCCCTCTATAACCAGATTCCCAAAGAGAAAAAGGAGTATGATCTATATCGGTTGTTAACCGGCGAAGCCCTGAAGATGCTCAAAGAGGGAATGGATAAGACAGATATTACTGACAAACTTCAAAACCTATATATAGATCCCATAATGCAGGAGCCTGCAATTCAAAAAAGGCCAAAACTGAATGTCCGATCAAACCTCCGGACTACAAGAAGAAGTCTTTTCATAATTTATAAGTCAGGTGAACCCAATCAGAGCAGGGGCTCATTCCTGACAAAGAGCTACCAAAGCCGGACCAAGTCCATACGAAGTCCATTGTTTAATGGACTTGGTACGGACTTAGTCGCCTATGGGTAGTGCTCTGTTAATACACCTAACCCTCCCCGATATGACTGAAATGCAGACAGACGATGAGCCTCTTTTTCCTGAAGCGGAAATTAAATTTGCCACTTTTTGGCCAAGATTTGGTGCTTTGATTCTGGATGGCATAATTCTCGCAGTCATCACCATTCCGGTGACATACATAAATATAACAACCTGGAAAATTCCCTTTATTTATCCGCTAACCTGTATCATTTCATTTTCTTATAAGCCTTTTATGGAGTACCAGTACGGAGCAACAGTCGGCAAAATGGCTGCCGGGTTAATTGTAGTCGGATATAATTTCGCGAAAGTAACTTTGAAGGAGGAATTGAAAAGGGTCAGCTATTATTACCTGCCATCTATCCTGATTGCAATAATGACGATGAGAAGCTATTTCTCCGCAGATTTTAAATCCATATCAGGTTATGAAGAGTTTGAGAGCTATGTCAGTTCTACCAACCCCGCTATACTGTGGGTTAACGGAATTGTTTTGGTTTTAACTATTGCAGATTGTGTTGCATTTTTTACCAGCGATCAGCGAAGGTCGCTGCATGATTCCTATGCGGGAACATATGTCATTCAAAAGAGCTGGTAAATAAAACGGCGACTGAATAAATCAGGTAACGCATAAACGATTATTCAAACAAAAATAAATAACAATGAAACCGTTGTTTTTAACTTCCCTGGCAATAGCTGTTCTTTTGGGATTGTCTGTTGCTTACATAGATACAAGACCACATTGGGATGATACCGGAATTTCTGTGCTGATGATTTTGATTTCTGCTTTTATTTGCGGGCTCTTATCTCCTCAAAAACCATGGTTAATAGCATTGGCAGCAGGTATCTGGATTCCATTATTTAACATTATTTCAAACCACAATTTCGGCTCTTTAATTGCCCTGATACCAGCATTTATCGGCGCCTACACCGGATATTTTGCAAAAAATGTTTTTAAACGGCCATCTAAATCCCAATAAGGGATAACTTAAATATCTGCCTGGTAATTCTCATTTGTCCGGACTAACCATACATAACGCTCAATTTATTTCAATAGTCCGCGAACTATTACTATAATAATAATTAAGATTATAGACATAACTAACGGCCGCCGCATATAAAATCCTAGCCTGTATTCCTCCCTTTTGCCCTTTTTTGAAGTATAAATGAGTTTTGCCATAGCGTAGATTTTCTAAATCTTTCACCTCTTTTTATTGTTTCTTCTTAGCCGGTTTCCACTATCTATTATAGACCAATGGAGGTTTCTGTTTTTTATGAAATAAAGAAAAAATTCTTTCAACTATAACAGCATAAAAAGCACAGTTGATGAATATTGCCGCTGAAGTCACAAGAATATTTTGTTGGGCGATTATGAAATTCCAGAAAAAAGTAAAAAGAGGAAATCTAAAAACAGTCCATAATCTTCCTGCCAGACCCAATAATGTATGAGTTCTATCCGGTGTATCAAGCGCTTCCAAGCCAGACCAGCTAACAAAAGTTAATAGCACCATTATTACGGTGGCAATCATAAAGATTCTCAAGTTGAACTTTTTCATTTCTTTTGCTATAAATATGAAGTTACGGCCTTTTAGTACCTTTAAAAAGGAAATCCAAACGACATTCTAATCAAAATCAATATGCCCTGAAGAATCTATAAAAAAGGCTTTAAGCACTTCATCTAAGGGCGAATACAAGAAAGAGAAGAAACCAACTTTGAAGAAATAATAGTTCATATGAACAGGGTATTGACGCTTTTTTTTCTGTTTTGCGTTTTTCTTTTTTCCTGTAATACGAAGTCTCCCGGTGTGTCTGACCAATTAAAAACAATCTTCCAAACACGTTTAAAAAAGAGTGATTCAACTGTTGTTTTAGACTCATTCAGAGTAATAAGAATTGATTCTATAGATAGAAGACATCAGCTGATAATAGATGATTCTATCTATATGAGAGAATTTACGCGAGTTCAGGGACAATTTATTAATTCTATGATAGAAAAAAGGACCGATAGTATCGGATTTTATCAGGATGAAGTGAATTATATGGGAACACAACTTGATTCCATGAATAAAGAAATATTAAAATCGGATACAATAACAAAAATTGGTTTGTTGGCACTCTGCAAGGTTCAACTAAGTAAAAATAATCGAAGTGAGGAAATGATCCTTCGTTACCTTATGGATATGAATATGAATATTTGGAATACATCAATGATTGATTCTTCAATTGCCAGAATGGTAAGAAAATTGAATTAATTCCTACTTGTCCAAACTTGTAAATAACGGCCTTTGAAAACGACTAAACAATCTTCTTTCCGACCTAAATAATAGATATTGTGGACATATCACCGACGATTCTATAATAAAGCAGAATGAAATCTCCTGTTAATTACATTTTCAACTCATTGGGGTTATCTATCGTTGCCCCAACCAAAAACTAACACTCATTAGTTTTTTAAGCTAAATTTGATGAGTCATTTTCGAATATGAATCATCCCAGACAGCGATTAAGAATTGTAACTGCCACGTCGCTCTTCGACGGTCATGATGCTGCCATCAATATCATGCGCAGGATTTTACAATCGAAGGGTGTTGAAGTGATTCATCTCGGTCATAATCGCAGTGTTCATGAAATTGCCGAAGCAGCCATCGAGGAAGATGTACAGGCCATTGCAATCACATCTTATCAGGGTGGCCATATAGAATTCTTCAAATACCTAAGGGATTTACTGGATGAAAGCGGCTGCAGCCATATCCGCATTTTTGGCGGAGGTGGCGGGACCATACTTCCCACAGAAATAAAATGGTTGCAGGAACACGGAATCAGTCGTATTTATTCTCCCGATGATGGTCGCGCCATGGGCCTCGAAGGAATGATCGATGAAGTGATTCGCGAAACTGAAAAAACAATCCAATCAGACAACAGTATATTCTGGTCCGCTGAAAAAAACTGGAACGGACAACTCCCGCTCGGTGAATACAAAGAAATCCGCCGCATTGCCCGCGCAATTACACATGCTGAAAATGGTGAAGCGATCATCGATTATCGGTTATCAGTCAACGATGATCGGCCAACCGCCAACCGCCAACCGCCAACGATAATAGGTATCACAGGCACAGGCGGTGCAGGAAAAAGCAGTGTGACTGATGAAATCGTCAGAAGATTTCTAAATGGATTTTCAAAAAAAACCATTGCAGTCATTTCAGTTGATCCTTCCAAGAAAAAAACTGGTGGCGCATTGTTGGGTGATCGTATCCGTATGAACAGTATTCATTCACCCAGGGCCTATATGAGATCCCTGGCAACCAGAGAAACGGATGTGGCGCTCAGCGCTTATGTGCGTGAGGCCCTGGACATTTGCCGCGCAGCAGAATTCGATCTGATCCTGCTGGAATCTGCAGGTACAGGTCAGAGTGATGCGTCCATTATGAATTTTTGTGATGTCTCGGTATATGTAATGACACCTGAATATGGAGCTGCCAGCCAGCTGGAAAAAATTAACATGCTGGATTATGCTGATATTGTTGTCATCAATAAATCGGATAAGCCCGGTGCTGCAGACGCGCTGATTGAAGTACGCAAACAATACAAGCGCAATCATGCAAAGTGGAATGCCAGGGATGAGGAAATTCCGGTCGTTGCGACGACGGCTTCTCTGTTTAACGATGCGGGTACGCAGGATTTATTTATGCGGCTGATAAAATTAGCTGATCATCATTCCGGCACGCATTTTTTATCTGAGCTCCGTCATCAGGAACCGAATGGCCATTGGGAAAAGTCGATCATACCACCGGCCCGTGTTCGTTACCTGGGAGAAATTCATGAAAGTATTGCAGAATACAATAAGCTGGTGGAAGATCAGTCTGCCATAGCTTCTGTTTTATATAAATTATCGGGTGCTTTGGATGAATTGAAAAAAGAAAATACCAATCAAACTCTCCTGAAGGAACTGGAAAAAAGAATTCAACACTTTGAAGAGCTTCTTACACCCATCAGCCGCAAATTGATAAAAAACTGGCCGGATAAAATAAAATCCTACGAAGCTGATGAATATATTTATCATGTAAGAAATCAGGAGATCAGGCAGTCACTCTATACGACCAGTTTATCAGGAACACGTATCCCCAAACTTCTTCTTCCAAAATATAAAGACTGGGGCGACATTCTGAGATGGCAGGCCCAGGAAAATGTGCCTGGCTCATTTCCCTTTACCGCAGGTTCATTTCCTCTTAAACGTGAATCTGAAGATCCGACAAGGATGTTTGCCGGTGAAGGTTCTCCCGAAAGAACGAACAAAAGATTTCACTATCTGTCAGCCTCCCAGAATTTCAAAAGGCTCAGCACGGCATTTGATTCCGTCACATTATACGGAGAGGATCCTGATCCGCGCCCGGATATCTATGGAAAAGTTGGAAACAGCGGAGTGAGCGTGTGTACGGTCGATGATGCAAAAAAATTGTACAGCGGATTTGATCTTTGCGATTCGGGGACATCCGTCAGCATGACCATTAACGGTCCGGCGCCGATGATCCTCGCTTTCTTTTTGCATGCGGCCATCGACCAGGAATGTGAAAAATATATTACGGCAAAGGGAATGTGGAATGAAGTCAATGAAATGCTGCTTAAAAAATTTGCAGATACAAAAGCACCCATGTATCAGGATGCCGAATCTTCCGGTTTGCCTGAAACACACAATGGACTCGGATTGAAATTACTTGGCATAAGTGGAGAAGATGTATTGCCGCCGGATGTTTACCGGGAGCTAAAAACCAAAGCACTTCACCAGGTACGCGGCACGGTGCAGGCAGATATTCTGAAAGAGGACCAGGCGCAGAACACCTGTATTTTTTCTACTGAATTCGCACTGAAACTCATGGGCGATGTGCAGGAATATTTTCAGGAGAATGAGGTGAGAAATTTTTACAGTGTTTCCATATCCGGATATCATATCGCCGAAGCCGGTGCCAATCCGATTACACAGCTGGCCTTCACCCTGGCCAACGGATTTACCTATGTGGAATATTATTTGAGCCGCGGTATGCAGATCGATCAGTTTGCTCCCAACCTCTCCTTTTTTTTCAGTAATGGAATGGATCCGGAATATAGCGTGATCGGCAGAGTGGCAAGGCGTATCTGGGCCAAAGCAATGAAATATAAATACAAGGCGAATAAGCGCAGCCAGATACTAAAATATCATATTCAGACAAGCGGACGCAGCCTGCATGCACAGGAGATTGATTTCAACGATATCCGCACCACCCTGCAGGCTCTCTATGCGATTTATGACAATTGTAATTCGCTTCATACGAATGCTTATGATGAAGCCATTACTACTCCGACTGAAGAAAGTGTTCGTCGCGCCATGGCTATCCAGCTGATCATCAACCGTGAACTGGGAACTGCAAAAACAGAAAACTTTATTCAGGGATCTTTTCTGATTGAAGAACTGACGGACCTGGTTGAAGAAGCCGTGATGAAAGAATTCGACAAACTCACGGAAAGGGGCGGAGTGCTCGGTGCGATGGAAAGAATGTACCAGCGAAATAAAATACAGGAAGAAAGCATGATCTATGAAAGCCGCAAACATAGCGGAGAGTTGCCGATTGTCGGAGTGAATACCTTCCTGAAAAACGGAGGCTCAAAAACTGTCATTCCTAATGAGATCATCCGAAGTACTGCAGAAGAAAAACAATGGCAGATCAGTAACCTGAACCAGTTTAAAAAAATAAACACAGAAAAATCTTCATCTGCTCTTCAGAATTTAAAGAAAGCCGCTGTGCAAAACGAAAATCTTTTTTCCCGTCTCATGGAAACCGTAAAATTTTGCAGTCTCGGAGAAATTACCCACGCGCTCTACGAAGTAGGCGGACAGTATCGTCGAAATATGTAAAAAAGCTTAAAGCCTGGAGCGTTAATGTGGCGAATATGGAAGTCTGGTAATGAGAGAATGAGGAAATTAAATGTGGAGATGATAATGTAGTAATGTGAGAACTATTTGCCGCCAACCGCCAACCGCCAACCGCCAACCATCATCCAACTAACTCCGATTTGTCAGATCCCGCGTACTCCTGATCAGGCCTACACCGGCAAAAAAGAATAGTAATCCCAGAATGCCATAAACGACCACTGACTTAACACTGTGGTTTGTTGAGGTATTCCCCTGGACAAAATTGTAAGCGGCTAAAATGAGGCCCACTATACCCAATATGGTCAATATGACTCCGAATAATCGTTTTTCCACCTCCTCCACTGATGCAAAGAGCATGCCTCTGCCATTAGTACCAAAAGCCTAAAGAATTGGTTAATGGCATATGGTGAATTGTGGATGGACTCCCATAAACTATATACCAACTACAAAAACCACCAACCGTCATCGTGCGTTACGCGTTAGACCTTAAGCCTTACGCGTTACGCGTCAAGCTTTAACCGTTAGGCATTAAGCCTTAAGAATTACGCCTTGAGCCTTAAGCCTTGAGTCTTGCGCTCTGCGCCTTAAATTTGTATCATGTCAAAAAGAATCCTTCCTGTTTTCTGTATTCTCGTTCTTGGTTGCAACCACAATCCTTACAAAGAATCCAACAAAATGTATAAGAACCAGGTAAAAGATCTGGGCAAAGCAGATCCAGCAGCCGCCGGCAGATTATTTTCCCTTGCAGGATTCTCCCTTTATCGGTACGGTCAATTTTGATTTGCGGAGACCAAATTTTGTAATCATTCATCATACGGCTCAGAACGGATGCCCGGAAACCCTGCATACATTTACTATTCAGCGAACCCAGGTGAGTGCCCACTATGTAATCTGTAAAGATGGCACGGTTCATCATATGCTGAATGATTACCTGCGTGCCTGGCAGGCAGGATTAAGTAAATGGGGAAATAATTCTGACATCAACTCTTCCAGCATTGGTATTGAGCTGGACAATAACGGATATGAATCTTTTACCGATCCCCAAATGAACAGTCTCCTCATACTGCTTGATTCACTGAAAACGAGATTCAAAATTCCACAGGAAAATTTTATTGGTCACAGTGATATTGCACCTGGCAGAAAAGTAGATCCCAACTGGCGCTTTCCCTGGAAACTACTGGCAGATCATGGTTTTGGAGTCTGGTATGACGATACAACCAGTGTCGTCGTGCCGGCTGGTTTTAATGATTACGAGGCCCTGCGCATTATCGGATATAATATTAAAGACAGTGTAGCCGCAATCTCCTCATTTCGACGTCACTGGCTGCAGGATTCTTCTTACCGGCCATTCGACAGCGCTACAGAAAAAATTCTTTATAATCTGTCAACGAAATACCAATAAAAAAACCACCCGTAAGTGGTTCTTTTTCACGATAAGCGGACTTTATATAAACGGATAGAATTACAAAACAAATGAACTGGCGTAATTGCTTTCTGCAAATTCTTCAATGATTCTTTTATTGAAAGCTTCCAGATCTTTTGGACTCCTGCTGGTGGTAAGACCGCTGTCAGTTACTACTTCAACGTCCAGCCAATGTGCACCGGCATTTTCAAGATCTGATCTGATAGAAGGGTAAGACGTAATATTTTTTCCGCGGAGCATTCCTGTTTCAATCAACAGCTGCGGTCCGTGACAAATAGCCGCTACGGGTTTTTGTTCCTCCAGAAATTCCTGGGCAAAATCTATGCAATCGGGATTCGAACGCATCTGGTCTGGATTCATTACACCTCCGGGAATCACGAGCGCATCATAATCATCTACGTTTGCTTCGATTAGCGGAACGTCTACCTTGAGATCAATCGACCAGTGGTCGTGATTCCATGCGCGCACTCTTTCTTTCTGAGGTGAAACAATTTGAACAATTGCTCCCGCGTCCTTTAATGCTTTCATTGGGCTGGTTAATTCAGTTTCTTCAAAACCATTCTCGGTGAGAATGGCTATTACCTTACCACTTAACTTTCCCATATCTTAATAATTTAAGATTATAACAAATTCCCTCACTTAGCTGAATTCAAAAACGATACCATATTTGGATTGCTTCGGAAATTCATTAAATAACTAATCCGTAATTTTATCCCCACTTTATGACCATTGAGCAGAAGAGACTAATCGTAAATTCTTTTAAAAAAATACCACTCGAGCAGTGGGGCCCATACCTGAGTGAACGGCAATGGGGAACAGTAAGAGAAGATTATGGTCCCTACGGGGATGCGTGGAATTATTTCCCCTATGATCATGCTCATTGCAGGAAATATGAATGGGGAGAAGATGGTCTCGCGGGTATCTCGGATTTTTTTCAGAACCTCTGTTTTGCCATTGCCCTTTGGAATGGAAAGGATCAATATTTTGAAAGAAAGATTGTTCGGATTGGGAAATAACCAGGGTAATCATGGAGAAGATGTGAAGGAATTATATTATCACCTTGATAATATTCCAACACATTATTATATGGAATACCTGTATAAATATCCTCAGCAGGCTTTCCCTTATCAACAGCTTCTGCAGGAAAACCGGTTACGTTCAAAACAGGAACCGGAATTTGAAATCCTGGATACCGGCGTTTTCGATGACGATGAATATTTTGATGTACATGTAACCTATGCCAAACAAAATTCCAATGATATTTATATAAGGATCGAAGTAACAAACCGGTTTAATAAGGCGGCCGATATCACCGTGCTGCCCACACTGTGGTTCTACAATAAATGGAATGAAGATGATGAAGTGAAACCCGATATCAGCCTGCGCAATAAGAATTCAGTAAAAGCTTCGCATCACCGTCTTGGCGACTACTATTTATATTTTCAAACCCCGAAGGATAAATGGTTTACAGAAAATGAAACGAATACAGAGAAAGTTACAGGCCTGCCCAATCAGTCGCCCTGTGTAAAAGATGCATTTCATTCTGCGCTGATTAAGGGAGAGAACCTGAACGCACTGCGAAAAAGAAAAAACGGCACCAAGTTTTCTCCGGTTTATAAAATACGTCTGGAGGGTGGTAAATCAGAAAGTATTTATCTGCGGCTGTCCAACAAGTCTGTCTCTAACCCTTTCACGATCGGATTTAAAAAAATCTTTGAAGCACGCAAGGCGGAAGCAAATGCTTTTTATGAAGCAATCCTTCATCCTGCGACAGCTCCCGAATTCAAATTATTACAGAGGCAGGCATTATCGGGTTTATTATGGAGCAAACAATATTATCATTTCGACGTCGAGAAATGGCTTACCAGCAGCGATGGAATTTCTCCGGTGAATGATGGAAAAAAGTTTGGCCGTAATCATGACTGGAAACACCTGAAAAATCAGGACATCATTGCGATGCCTGACAAATGGGAGTATCCCTGGTATGCTGCATGGGATATGGCATTTCAGTGTATTCCCATGAGCATGGTGGATCCGGTGTTTGCCAAGAACCAGCTCCTGCTGATCATGCGGGAATGGTATATGAAACCCGATGGACAATTACCTGCTTATGAATGGAATTTCAGTGATGTGAATCCTCCGGTACAGGCCTGGGCTGCATTGTCGGTATATCGCATAGAAGGGAAAAAACCGGTCAGTTTGATATTGAATTCCTGAAAAGAATTTTTCAGAAACTGCTAATCAATTTTACCTGGTGGATCAACAGAAAAGATCCAAACGGAAACAATATGTTTGAAGGAGGATTCCTGGGACTGGATAATATTGGAGTATTTAACCGGAGCATCGAACTCCCCGGACAAATGCAGCTCGAGCAGGCAGACGGCACCAGCTGGATGGGCATGTATGCACTCAATATGATGGATATGGCACTGGAGATCGCCATGAAAGACATAACGTTTGAAGATACTGCCACCAAGTTCTTTGAACAGTTTGTTTTAATTGCGGAAGCATTGAATGAACAGGGTATGTGGAATGAAGAGGACAGGTTCTTTTATGATACGCTGGCCATTGCGGGATCTGCTCCCCTGCAACTTCGCATTCATTCAATCGTAGGAATCACCACGCTCTTTGCAGTTTCAATAATTGAAAAGAAAAAACTGGATAAGCTCTCGGACTTTCAAAAAAGGATCAGCTGGTTTGAAAACTACCGCCTGAAAAATAATAAATTCTGGCCCAATGAAGAAAAAACGGACGGAGATACCATCCTGCTTTCTCTTGTTCCGCGCGACCGTCTCGTTAGTCTGCTTGAAAGACTGTTGAATGAAGATGAATTTCTTTCTCCGGGTGGAATACGGGCCCTGTCTAAATACCACGAGAAAAATCCTTATTCAGTGAGGATAGATAATATTGATTATAATATCAGGTATGACCCGGGCGATTCCACTTCAAATCTTTTTGGTGGAAATTCAAATTGGCGGGGACCCGTCTGGATGCCGATCAATTACCTGATCATACAGTCCATTCGTAAATACGGAATATTTTATGGTAACTCGTTGAAAGTGGAATGCCCGGTAGGTTCTGGTAGTTATATGAACCTGGAAGATGTGGCAGATTTTCTCACCCAGCGTGTGATCAGTCTGTTCCAGCCGGATGAATCCGGTAGTGTTCCGCAGTATGGGAAATACAACTGGTTCTATCAGCAACCCGGGAATGAACATTTAAATTTATTCTACGAATATTTTCACGGAGATACCGGCATGGGCCTTGGTGCCTGTCACCAGACAGGCTGGACGGCCCTCCTCGCTGAACTGATTGCTGCCCACCAGGAAAGCACCCTCAAACGCCAACCGGCAGAAACACCGGAGATAACGGTGATTGACTAGCTTTTTGTAGTTTCATAAAATTATATGGATCATATTAACGAGTCTATCAGCGAACTGTTTGCCGGTTATAGCAAAGAGCCTGTTCTTTCCATCAATAAGATCCCACAATCAGGAAGCATCCGCATTTACTACAGGATTATTACAGGCACGAAATCATTTATAGCAACCTATGGTATCAACATCAAAGAGAATCTGAGCTTTATAAGATTCAGCCGGCATTTTAAATCTAAACGATGTCCGGTGCCGGCGATCTACGCTGTAAATAATGAAGGCACAATTTATATTCAGGAAGATTTCGGCGACATTTCATTATTAAACAGGCTCGAAGAGTTTGGTCCGTCGGACATAGTATATAATTTGTTCAGACAGAGTTTGAAAGAACTGGCACATCTGCAAATCAGAGGTGATGAAGGAATGGAATATGAAAACTGGTGTCTGACTTCCAGCGAATTTGGAATCAAGGCCATCATGAGCGACCTGCTTTATTTTAAATATTATTTTCTCGATACGCTTCAACTTCCTTATGACAAGGAAAAACTGATTGCGGATTTTGAAACATTCTCCTCGCGTCTTGGCGATACGAAGTTTAAATATTTTATGTTCCGTGATTTCCAAAGCCGTAACATCCTGGTTAAAAATGACAAAGTACATTTTATCGATTACCAGGGAGGCATGAAGGGAGGAATGCAATATGACGTGGCATCGATGTTATGGCAGGCAAAGGCAGAGTTGAGCGACGCATGGAAGCAGGGGCTGCTGGAATATTATATGGATTGTGTGGAAACTGAGCTTGGATCAACGTTCAATAAAAAAGAATTTGTACAACAATATCATGGATATGTTCTAATAAGGATCATGCAGGTGCTGGGAGCATATGGGTTCCGCGGACTGTTTGAACGAAAGGCGCATTTCCTCGTCAGCATTCCACTTGGGCTAAAAAACCTTCGTTCTTTTTTGCATCAGCATCCCATGGACGAGAAGGTTCCTGAGTTTGGAAGAATTTTGAACCTGATAGTGGAAGATCAGATTATCGAACGGTTTATACCTCCCCGCGCGAATGCGGATACGCCGCTGGTCGTGCATATCAACAGCTTCTCCTATAAAAAGAATATTCCTCCGGACACAGACGACAATGGCGGAGGTTTTGTTTTTGATTGTCGTGCCATATTGAATCCGGGCCGGTTGGATGCATTTAAATCTAAAACAGGAAGAGATAAGGAAGTAATGGATTTCCTGGAGCAGCAAACGAAAATGCCTGAATATCTAAACAGCGTTTTTGATCTGGTGGATATTTCTGTTGAAGATTATATCAATCGTGGTTTTAAAAGTCTGATGGTAAATTTTGGTTGCACCGGTGGCCAGCACCGGAGCGTCTATGCCGCCGATTCACTGGCGCGTCATCTGAGAAATAAATTCGGCGTCAGCATTGATCTGCATCATATCGAGCAGGATTCAAAAGATTGGAAGAATGAATGACTATAAAAACAATTTCTCTGCAATAGCGACCGCTTCTGTTTTGCCTACATCCACCAGTTTTGATCCGGAATGATCGTAGCCCATTATGCGATGGGTCGCGGCGAGCTCCAGGTATACATCCACGATTGAAAACTTCCCCTGCTGATGCATAAGAGGAAATATTTCTGGTGAAATTATGTGAATACCGCTAAATGCTTTTTCTTTCAGTGCGAAACCAGGGATAGATATTTTTTCCTCACCGTTTTTCGTATTGCGCCATCCGCAAAGCCTGTCCTCTTTATCGAAGAGAAAATACCGCGAAGATTTCCGGTTAGTTATAGCAATGGTCGCGAGTGGTTTATTTTCCCGATGAAATGATATCATTTTTCCAAGGTCGAAGTCAGTCAGTATGTCGACATTCATCAGAACAAAGGGACCTTCATCAAAAAACGAAGCGGCTTTTTTTAATCCGCCTCCTGTTTCCAATACCTCATCCGACTCATCGCTGATCGTAATATTGCTCCCCCATCCGTCATTTACAATTATAGCGTGTCTGATCTGTTCCGCGAAATGGTGCGCATTCACCAGCACGTCCTTAATGCCAAATGATTGCAGATAATGTAGATTTCTTTCCAGCAGTGTCTTGCCATTTACAAGGGCGAGTGCTTTGGGATGCTGATCAGTCCACGGTTTAAAACGCGTACCCAGTCCGGCGGCAAGTATCATGGCCTTCATCAAAGTACAATATTTTGTACCAGACTACTTTTATTGGGATAGTCAGTATTAAAATGAAGACCACGGCTTTCTTTTCTGAACTGCGCTCCTTTTACAATCAGGTAGCCGGTGGTGATCAGATTTCTAACCTCACAAAGTTGTGGTGATACTAAAGTCGTTTCATAAAGCGCTTCAATTTCTTCATGCAGAAGATCAAGTCTTTTTGAAGCGCGGTTAAGTCGGATATTCGTCCGTACGATCCCCACATAGTCGCTCATCAGTAACTGAAGTTCTTTTATGCTCTGTGTAATTAAAATCATTTCACCCGGTGCCGTCGTACCCTCAGCGTTCCAATCCGGGATATCTTCACGGAATACCAGAGATTCAATTCTTTCAATGCTGTCCAGATAACATCGATGCGCGAATACCATGGCTTCCAAAAGGGAATTGCTTGCGAGCCGGTTAGCGCCATGCAGACCGGTAGAAGCACATTCGCCGCAGGCATATAAATTACGAATGGAGGTTTGGCCCCATTCATCGGTTTTAATTCCACCACAACTATAGTGGGCCGCGGGTGCGACAGGAATCATATGGATCGCCACGTCAATACCCGCTGATTTACACCTTTCATAGATATTCGGAAAATGTTCCACAAATTTTTTCATATCCATCCGGCGGCAATCCAGATACACATGCTCGGTACCCGCTTTTTTCATTTCATTGTCAATGGCTCTTGCAACGATATCACGCGGGGCAAGGTCTTTTCTTTCGTCATACCTCTCCATGAATGCTTCTCCGTTTTTATTCCGCAGAATGCCTCCGTCTCCCCGAACCGCTTCTGTAATCAGGAAGGAAGGACTAACACCCTGCTGATAGAGTGCAGTTGGATGAAACTGGATAAATTCCATATTTTCAATTCTTCCTTTGGCCCGATATACCATACCGATTCCATCACCCGTAGCTATCACAGGGTTGGTTGTGGTACGGTATACCTGCCCGTTACCTCCGGTTGCAAATACAGTTATACGTGATAAAATTTTTATGATGCGGTTTTCCCGCATGTCAAGCGCGTAAATGCCGTAACATTCGATATCGGGAGTAGATTTTGTAACGAGATAACCCAGGTGATGCTGGGTTATGATATCTACGACAAAACAGTGTTTGACAATCTCTATATTCTTCTGCAGTGCGACAGTCTGAAGCAGAGCACGCTCCATTTCCATTCCGGTAACATCTTTGTGGTGAAGGATCCGGAATTCAGAATGACCGCCTTCTCTGCCTTTTTTAAATGATCCTTCCTCATCTTTATCGAATTCTGCGCCCCACTCAATCATTTCCTGTATACGTTGCGGTCCTTCCTTTACAACGATCTCCACAATCTTTGGATTGCATAATCCATCTCCTGCAACCAATGTATCTTCAATATGTTTTTCGTAACTGTCATGTTCAAAATCTGTGACTCCCGCAATTCCACCTTGCGCATATTTCGTGTTGGTTTCGTCGGCAATCGTTTTTGTAATAACCAGAATATGCTTATCAGGACGCGCTTTTGCAACTTTCAGTGCGTAGGTGAGTCCGGCAATGCCCGATCCGACAACGAGGAAATCCGTTTTTCTTAGCATGTTTCTTTCCTAATAAGCAATGGTGTATTCGAACTTTTCGGGGTTGTCAAATACTTCAATCAGATTATATTGTATAATGATTTTTTTCCTGTCGGGAAAAAGTTTTGCCAGACTATTATCAATTTTCTTGACGGGTCTTGGAATAACAATGGTTAAAGTATACGGAATTGAAATGCCCATATTACCCGCATCTTTCATTTGCGCGAACTGCGGATTCTGTTGCAGTGCCTTCCACTTTTCCGGATTCAGTTTCCTTGAAATGAGACCGTCATGACATTGAAAATCATAGATGGCATTGAACTGGTTCATATCGGGCATGCCATTGTCATTTCCCGCCGTAGTAGTAGTATCGGGTTTACCTGCTATGCCCTTGAACAATTGATTAAATCCAAGAGACTGGTTATTCATGGAATTATACAATTTCTGCAAGTCCCCGAGATTCTTAAACGGGATGACGATATCACTTTTAAATTGTTTTTGTTCCATGTTCAGCAGGAGATGGACAGTACCGTTTTTCACCAGGGCCTTGTCTTCTGCTGAAATGTTTTTGGAAGTATCCAGTATTGTCCTCATCATGACTGTGGTATCGATGTTCTTGTCAGGCATTTGTTTATCCATCTCGTCCTTACCCAGGTAACTCTGCATGGCCTGAAGAATCTGGCTCATATCCGTATGAACAGAATATACTCCCGAACCATCAGCATGCACATCTATATCTTCATTAATTTCAAAGCAGCCAGCCAACAGGAACATGCACGCAACGCAAAGAAAGTATTTCAGTTTTTTCATAATAAATATTATGAGGCAAGGTACATGTTTACCGGAATTCCAATTGATATATCACGCTAAAACTTTGTGAATCGCCGGGTTCTAAAATTATCAGACCCAGGCCGTTATTAAATGAATCCGGTGCAGAACTCAGATTTTCAATTGCAATAGTTCTGCGGTTGTCAGGTGTATATATCTGGAGATAGGGATAACTTTTGTCTGGGAAAAAACTTAATCGAAGTCCGTTTACCGGATTCTCCAGGGTCGCGGCGGGAATACCAGAGTCCTGCTCTAGTAGAAAACAGTGATCAAAAGTTTCACTGCCTATCAATGTGGGCTTATAAAATTTATCTGTTTCAATATAATGCCCTGTCGGGATCAGCTTTTCATTAAAAGCAAGATTTTTCCGGGAATGGAACGATAATAACCATTCGTTTACCTTTCCTTCCAGATTAAAATAGGGATGCCATCCATCGGCCATGGGTATGCGCCCGGGAGAAAGATTTTTTACCGTTGTTTCCAGACAAAGCCTGCCAGCATTTTTTAATGTATATTTTACTTTTATTAAATATTCAAAAGGAAAGGCGTGGTTCTCTTTTTTATAATGATATTCAAGCAAAATAAATGCCTGGTCGTCCTGAACTTTTTTCTCCAGTACGGTGAAGGGTTTGTCAGAAAGAATGCCGTGTATTGAAGAACCGTCATTAAATTTGTCGGGAAATTCAAAGGAGCTGCCTTCAAATTTATATTTGCCTTCTGAAATACGGCAGACAAATGGAGAAAGCTTGGCGCTTTTAAAAGTGGATGTTAGATTTTTTTTCAGGTCAGCAAGATTATTGTAGTTGTCTATAACCTGGATTCTGCGATTTCCTAACGGAATGGAGAATTCATGTAAAAGAGCACCTGATTCTGGCAGGACCCTTACCTGGATACCAGTTGTAAAATCAGTGATCTGTAAAAGGTCCAGGTCCTCATCCTTTTCGCGTGTTATTGTAAAGGACATTTAAAATGCTTTTAATTTTCGAAGAATGATAATGGATATCGAGAGGCAATTTCAACAATATTTCGGAAAAGATTGCCAGATTACTGCTGCGCCGGGCAGGGTAAATCTCATTGGTGAACATACGGATTATAATCAGGGATTTGTACTTCCGGGCGCTATCGACAGACATATCTACGTCGCTCTGGCCGCCAATCAGGATAAAAAACTGAACCTTGTAGCTCCTTTATTTGCAGAGAATTATTCCTTCGGACTGGAAGATATGCATCCCGTAAAAGGCTGGCCCACCTATTTATTGGGAATGATTTATATGATCATGCCTGAAAAAAAACTGCCGCATGGTATGGATATCCTTATTTCAGGTAATGTGCCGGTCGGAGCCGGGATGAGTTCTTCTGCTGCACTTTGTTCTGCATTCGGTCTGGCACTCGATGAATTTTTTCAATTGGGATTAACCAGAATGCAAATTGCATTAAGCGCTCAAAAAACAGAACACCGGTTTGCCGGCGTTCAATGTGGTATCATGGATCCCTTCGCCAGTCTTTATGGTAAAGCAGGTCACCTGATGAAACTGGATTGCCGCAGCCTGGAATACGAATATATTCCATTCGACTTCCCTGATATAAGGATTATTCTCGTGAATTCCATGGTGAGTCATTCGCTGGCATCCTCGGAATATAATCTACGCAGGCAGCAATGTGAAGAGGGAGTTGCCATTCTTAAAAAATATGAACCAGCTATTCTTTCTTTACGGGACCTGCAGCCCCAGCTACTTGAAATGCACAGAAAGGAGTTGAATGAAGTGGTTTATAAAAGATGCCATTTTATCGTTGAGGAAAATCAGCGTCTTCTCGAAGGCTGCAATCATTTGAAGAATCATAACCTGGACGCTTTTGGAAAATTAATGTATGCTTCACATGAAGGATTGAGTATTAAATATGAAGTAAGCTGTGTGGAATCTGACTTTCTGGTGAAAGAAATAAGAAAATTAAATGGCATAAAAGGCGCAAGGCAGATGGGCGGAGGTTTTGGCGGATGCATCATTACCCTGGTAGAGCATAGCGCCGCAGAAAATTTTATCCGGGATATCCAGCTCAAATATCAGGTGCAGTATGGTAAGGTTCCGGATTGCTATGTGATGAATATAGGAGCCGGAGCGCACATACTTAAGCCAAAGGCTTAAGTATAATGTGGTTAATGTGGAATTGTAGAAAATGAAAAATGTGAAAATGGAATTATTAATGCTAATGTGGTAAAACTGAAAATTGAATTTTTAATGAAATGTTTGAATTGAATATTTTTTCGCCAAAAACAATCTTCAGGGAAAGGTTTGGAGAGTGTAAAATAAAATGTGTCAAGAGTTAAATCTTAACTTTAAACACGGTAAAATGGAAAACGAAAAGCAAGAGTCTTTCGACTATGAAAAGGCCAAACAAAAAGTAAAGGAACAGTTCCGCACTGGTAAATCCTTGTATGGCAAAGATGGCGCTTTTGCGCCTCTTCTTCAAGACATGATCAACTCGATTCTGGAGGGCGAGATGGAAGGCCACCTGGATGAAGAAGAACGCTCCTCAGGCAACCGGAAAAATGGTAAAGGAAGAAAACTCCTGAAAACATCTTCGGGCAATATTGAGGTAAGCACTCCGCGTGACCGGTCAGGAACTTTTGAACCAGAGATGGTAAAGAAGCGCGAGACGATTATGGCTCAGACGCTCGAAGATAAAATCATCGGGCTTTACGGCCTGGGCACGAGCCTTCGCGATATCAGCGCCCATATCAAAGAGACTTACGATACAGATATCTCCGCTACTACCCTCAGCGCCATCACAGACAAAGTAATCCCACTGGTAAAAGAATGGCAGCAGCGTCCATTGGAAGAACTTTATTGTATTGTGTGGCTGGATGCGATGTTCTACAAAGTGAAAGAAGAAGGTCGTACTGTGACAAGGTGCGTGTACAATGTTTTAGGCATCAATAAAGATGGAAGGAAAGATGTGCTGGGCATATACACATCCCAGAGCGAAGGTGCTAACTTCTGGCTTGGCGTGATCAATGACCTGAAGCAGCGGGGAGTCCAGGATATTTTAATTGCCTGTATAGATAGTCTGAAAGACTTTGATGAAGCGATCCGCACCATCTTTCCCAACACCGAAGTTCAGACCTGTGTAGTACATCAGATCCGCAATAGCCTGAAGTACGTAGCCAGCAAGGATCAGAGAGTGTTCATGTCGGAACTGAAACCGGTTTACCGCGCCGCCAACGAAGCTGTTGCCCTGGATGAACTGGCAAAACTTAAAGACAAATGGAATAAGAAATATCCGATGGTCATCAGTTCCTGGGAAAAAAACTGGTCTAAACTATCCACCTATTTTAAATACCCTGCCGGCATCCGCAAGCTGATCTATACGACCAACACCATTGAAGGTTACCATCGTCAGATCAGAAAGGTCACTAAAAACAAGGGCGTCTTTACAAGCGATATGGCTTTACTGAAACTGATGTATCTGGCTACTGAGCGTATCAGTCAAAAATGGACAGCTCCTTTACATAACTGGTGGAGGTGGACATCCGCATCGCAATTAAAAATTATATTTGGTGACAGAATGAAAACGGATCTATGACAGGCGACCGTAAAAAAGAAGCGGCGCCTCGCTCTTTGAATGGAGCCGTCACCGCTTCTTTTAAACTTGAACAAAATTATTTTTTGACACAGTTCATTTTACAGACCCAAGGTTTGGGTTAGAAAATGAATCTTCAATTCCTCCGAGTAAATCCCACATTTCTCACATTATCATTAATAATTCCATTTTCACATTTTTCATTTTCTACAATTCCACATTAACCACATTATGAAAATCCGGTTCCACCCATACATTATTCTCTTTCAGCAGACTGACCAGTTCTGAAACAGCCGTTTCGCTGTTTACTCCGCGTTTCATCACTTCCTTTCCCTTATACAATGTGATTTTTCCCTGGCCGCTACCCACATAACCAAAATCTGCATCTGCCATTTCTCCAGGACCATTTACAATACAACCCATGATTGCTATCTTAAGCCCCTTGAGATGGCTGGTAACCGAACGTATCTTCGCTGTTGTTTCCTGCAGGTCAAACAATGTTCTTCCACAGGAAGGGCATGAAATATATTCTGTTTTTGAAATTCTTGTTCTTGCTGCCTGCAGGATGGAGAACGCTGTATTGTTCAAAAACTGGTGATTGTTATTCGCGTTGAGATAGGTTCTACCACTGATCTGGTCATTTACTATTTTTTTCGGATCATTGATCAGCCAGATCCCATCGGCCATTCCATCGGTCAATAAAGCACCAGCCTCCACAGCAAAATGAATTAGCTGCCGGTCGATGGTGTTTTCTTTGCATTCCACAACCAGAATTACGGGAATCTCCAGGTTCCTGTTCATCAGTTCTATCATAAAGCGCCTGGTGTCTAAAACAGGGTTTTCATTATCAGAATAAAGAGCAAGAACAAGTCCCGGGATGTTTTCAAACAGACTAAAAAGTTCAGAATATATTGCCCTGTTTGAATTGAGAGTTAAAAAATTCATGGACGACGACAATGAGGCAGCCTTCTTTAATTGCTCCAGGGTAAATAAAGGAAAATATTTTTCTTCACCTGCTTTGGTTTTCTTTTTATCCAGCTTTGCCCAGGCTTCGTAGTCGCAAATTATTTTGCAGGTGCCCGGAAGCTCAAAATCCAGGATCTTATTTCCGGTGTATATATAGTCTGCCGCAGCATCTGCTATTTTCCATTTATCAATAACGATATCGTATTGGTATCCGATGCGCTCAAGCGATTCTGTTGTAACGGATATATCATTCATAAAATCTGCAACGACAACGGGGGCATGCGTTCCTCCGACATTATAAACAGTGCTGGTTTTTCTTTTTTGGTATTCAAAAGGCGAATAGGGAATTTTTGAAACCGGTAATATGCCTGATCCACTTTGTTTGGAAGTATAGCGCGCAATGATATCCTGGCAAACAGGGATCTCGAATTCTGGATCTTCGGTTAGGGATACCCGTATGGTATCGCCAATACCGTCTTCAAGCAAAGTGCCGATTCCTATTGCCGATTTGATTCTTCCATCCTCGCCGTCACCTGCTTCCGTTACCCCGATATGCAGGGGATATATCAGGTTGAATTCATCCTGCGTGGTTTTTACCAGCAGGCGATAGGCTTCTACCATTACAAGCGGATTGCTGGATTTCATGCTTAATACAATCTGATGATAGTTTTCACTTCTTGCTATTCTAAGAAATTCCATAGCGCTTTCCACCATACCCATAGGACTGTCACCATAACGGCTCATGATGCGGTCGCTCAGTGAACCATGATTGGTTCCGATCCGCATGGCAGTGCCGTATTCCTTGCAGATCCTGATCAGCGGAATAAACCGGTCCCGTATCCGTTCAATTTCTTCCTGATAATCCAGATCACTATACTCAATAAACTCAAATTTCTTTTTATCAGCGTAGTTACCCGGATTCACACGAACTTTTTCCACAATGCGAGCTGCTATTTCGGCTGCATTTGGTGTGAAATGAATATCAGCCACCAGTGGTGTTCTGTATCCTCTTTTCCTGATTTCGTTTTTAATATTCAGCAGGTTTTCTGCTTCCGACTTGCTGGGCGCTGTAATACGTATAAGTTCTGCACCGGCTTCAATACAGCGAATCGATTGTTCTACGGTTTTGACCGTATCCATGGTATCGAATGTAGTCATAGTCTGCACGCGGATAGGCGCATCGCCACCCAAAATAAGATCCCCCACAGTAACGGGAACTGTATACAGCCTTTTATAAGATGTCAATGAATCTGTGTATAACTGCATTAAACGTATAATGAAAGTATATGCAAAATTACGAAAAGCGACTTCACTCCCATACTCCCATACTCCCATACTCCCATACTTGTATTACCAGTCCTTGTCCGGCTGGCTTAGCGTATGTGTCTTGTTCTGGTTCATTTTATCCTGAACATCTTTTTCCCTTTGTTCCAGAGAACGGAGGTATTGTTCCACCTGTTGTTTGGTCAGTTTACTTTGCTGGGGTCTGGGGTTATTATCCTGTTGGTTTTTGTCCTTCTTTTGCTTGTCTTCTGATTTCTTCTTATCAGGATTTTCTTTTTTGTTCTGTTGATCCTGCTGTTCCTGTTTCTTTTTTTCCCTGCAGAGCTCTTACCAGGTTTTCCCTTGCGTCACTGTCGGCAGGATTCAGGCGAAGGGCATTTTTCCAGGCATCAATGCTTTCGTCAATTTTTTTCTGACGGATCATGGCAACACCCTTATTGTAATAAGCGCCCTGCCGGGTATTCTCATCTGCTTTAGATTGCAAGACATCATCATAAGATCGCTGCAGCCTTTTCATAATCACTTTTCCGGTATAGAGCATCTCCATGATTAAAATTAGCATCCGGATTTCCCGGTGATTTTTTTAATGCTTTTTCATAATTGAAGAGCGACTGGTCATATTCCTGTTTATTGTAAAAATGGTTTCCCCTGTCGGATCAGCGCATCGGTTGTCTGAGCCCGTAAGTTAGAACCAATGGACAGCGACAACAGAATAAATATGACGGACCTGGCTTTAAGCAATTTTTCTTTTTCTTTCAGGAATGAATAATTCAATGATGAGCAGAATCCCTGCCAAACCGATAAACCAGGGGAAATAATTTTTAAAATTGATAAATTCCGAGTCTGACAATGCCCGCTTTTCAATACTGTCCAACCGTTGTGTCAGCGTGATGGTGGCGTCTTCCAGGTTTTCAAGATGAATATAAATTCCATTGGTTGCATCTGAAATACCTGTCAGCTCCTGTTCATTGAGTTTTGAAATGACTGTATTTCCCTGGTTATCTTTTTTCGGTTCTTTGGTTTCGGGATCAATGATCACGGAACCTTCAGGCGAACCGATACCCACCGTATTTATCATAACGCCATCATCGGCCATTTGTTTTGCAACTTTTAACGCATCGGGATCATGATCCTCTCCATCGGAGATCAGCACAACTGCCTTGTACTTATGTTCATTTTGGTTGAATGAACTGTTTGCCATATTCAGGGCCTCTGCGAAAACGGTTCCCTGTGTAGGTACGGCATAAGGGCCGGCTTCAGAGATATAAAGTTTTGCTGCACTGTGATCGGTTGTCAGCGGCATCTGCATATAGGCTCTTCCTGCAAATAAAATCAAGCCAAGACGGTCATTTTGCAGCCTGTCCGTCAAGACGGTACAGGAGCTGCTTTGCCTTATCAAGGCGACTTGGTTTTACATCCTGTGCCAGCATACTTTTACTGACATCGAGTACGATCATCACATCCACACCCTGCCTTGAAATATTTTCTGCGCTGCCCCGTGCCCGCAGGTTTGCCAATCCGGCAACCAGGAAGAAAACTGCAACACAAATGAGAATAAATTTAAGCAGAAAGTTTTTCGCCGAAAAAGACTTTCACCAGTTGGGAAACAAGTGCCGGATCGCCGATTTTCTTACCGAGGCCTTTCTTCCAGCTGATCAAACGATAATACAGGAAGATCAGCATCGGAATCAGGATCAGGCCAATAAAATATTCGGGATGTTGAAAATGCAAGAGCAATTATTAATGATTAATTTCTGATTGGCAGTTATTTCGTTAAAAACCATAAACCATAAACCATAAACCATAAACCATAAACCATAAACCATAACCCATAACCCATAACCCATAACCCATAACCCATAACCCATAACCCATAAACCAACCACCCTCCGCAAGATAACAAACACATGTCGGGCGATTTATTTCTTTCCGTTAAAAAATCCTAAATGAGCCAGTATGTCCTTGAGCAGTTTGATACGAACCTTAGTCACTCTGTCTGGAACAGTGGATTCAATATTAAGAACAAAAAAATAGGGATGTTTATTTTCTTCGATCCATCCAACGACCCATCCCAATTCCCCTCCTTTTTCCGGGAAACCCCATCCTGTTTTATAATATAGTTTATAGTTTGAATTCTGTTCACGCAACATCACGGATTGCACAATTTCCTGGGTGCGTTTAAAGAAAGGAAGCTGGTCGAAATATAATTTCTTAACCAGTCCGAGTTCTTCATCCGGTTTTATTTTCAAATGGTTATTGAGCCAGAAAGAATCGATGGGACCACTGATATCTCGATTGCCATACCCAAGACTATCGATCCAAAGTTTCATGGTGTCGTGTCCGATGCGCCTGGCCACTTCCTGGTAATAAGGAACGGCAGAAACGGCAAACGCTTCTTTCATAGTGAGATCTTTATTCCAGTCTTCATTCCATCTCTTTATGCCGTCCCATTTGATCACCATGTTTTCATCACTGATGACGCCTGTCTGTATACCAATGAGTGAGTTCACGATTTTAAAAGTGGAAGCGGGCGTATAGGAACTGTCGCGGTAGCGGGAAAGATTGTAGATGATGAAATTATTTTGCCCGTTATCAAATAAACCAAAGCAACCTGTGACTCCGGCTGAATCAAAATATACTTTCAGACTTTCATCTTCTTTTACATTATTCGTTGAACAACCGGACAACGTGCAATAAAGAAAGGCAATCAGCAGAAAACGGTACATAAACAATTTTTGCAAAAATAAGAAGCTCAAAACTAAACGGATATGGTTATATTTAAATCGCTGAATTGTCATGCTAAGTAAAGCCGATATTGAAAAATATTTTATATCTGAAAAACAGGAAAGCCTGGTTTTTCTTGTTATCGGTATAGCCGCAATCCTGCTGGCCCTGATTTTTTATTTTACTGTAAAGTCGCAGGGTTACCGGGGAGCAGCAATTCCTTTGCTGATTCTGGGCCTTGTTCAGGCAGTTGCCGGATATACAGTTTATGTAAGAAGCGATGACCAGCGTATTAGCCAGGTATATGCATATGATATGCATCCCGATCAGCTTAAGACAATTGAACTTGACGCGAATGCGAAAAGTCAACACCAATTTCCTGATCTACAGGTTGATTGAAATCGGTTTTTTTATTGCGGGTTTGATCCTGGTCATTCTTTTCCGGAACCCGAACGGGAAGACTTTTTGGATTGGCTTCGGAATTACACTCACACTGATGGCGGCAGAACTTTTCATCGCGGATTTCATCGCTGAAAAACGGGCCGTCAGGTATACTTCGCAGTTGGAAGAATTCAGTCAAAAAGCCTAAAGCTTAAAGCCGAAAGCCTAAAACCTACAAATTGTTAGTTCTTAATTGTTAATTGTTAACGTTGTTTTCTTGATTTTTTAAACCTAAAATCAAATAAGCGATTAACGTTACAATTAACAATTGATAATTAATTATTGTCTAAACCTTCAGCCGTATCAAACAAATACTGGTTTTAGGCTTTCGGCTTTAAGCTTTACGCTTTCTAATATTGCTTCTATTTCCTCAAGACTACCTCTCTGAACGAGTTGATTGCGGACTTCCTTGATATGAGGAATTCCCTTCAGATAATTGCTATAATGTCTTCGCATTTCAAGAATACCAAGTACAGGACCTTTCCATTCTACAGAACGGTGCAGATGTTGCCTGATCACATCGATTCGTTCTTCAAGAGATGGCATCTGAAGATGATTTCCCGTTCTTAAAAAATATTTAATCTCCTGGAATATCCAGGGATAGCCGATGGCCGCACGGCCAATCATAATGCCATCCACTCCATATCTGTTTTTATATTCAAGGGCTTTTTCCGGACAGTCAACATCGCCGTTACCAAAAATGGGAATGTGTATGCGCGGGTTATTTTTAACCCGGGCGATCAGTGTCCAGTCTGCATCTCCTTTATATAGTTGTGACCTTGTTCTGCCGTGGATGGTGAGTGCGCCTATGCCTTCATCCTGTAAACGTTCGGCAACTTCTTCAATATTTTTTGAATCATCATCCCATCCGAGCCGGGTTTTAACAGTTACCGGTAATCGGGTAGACCTGATGACTGCCCTTGTAAGACGAACCATGGCCGGAACATCTTTTAACACCGCTGCGCCTGCTCCCTTGCAAACAACTTTCTTAACGGGACAACCAAAATTTATATCTACCAGATCTGGATTTGTTGCATCAATGATACGGGCGCTCAGCGACATTGCATCTTCATCTCCTCCAAAAATCTGGATTCCAAATGGTCGTTCATATTCAAAAAAATCCAGTTTCTGTTTACTTTTGATGGCATCACGGATCAGACCTTCCGAAGAAATAAATTCACTGTACATCAGGTCGGCTCCGTATTTCTTGCATACATAGCGGAATGGCGGATCACTCACATCTTCCATGGGTGCCAGGAGCAGGGGGAAATCCGGCAGGGTAATATGTTCTCCGATCTGAATAGACATCTAAAGCAGGGAATTTTTTTATACGGGCTCGTACATGTTGAAAATGAAGCCTGGATGCTTAATTTCGCACAGCTTCCCGCGCAAATATACCTATTAAAAAGCGTAGCCGGAAGTCCTCGCATGCACACTTATCTTCGGAACAAACCGGCCTGGATGCAGTTAATCATATTTGGATTACTGACAGGCGGTATTGTCTTTGTGGCATCTGCCGTGGGAATTAGTCTCGTAGCAAATTTCAATCATCTGAGCGTCATGCAGATTGCTTCCATGAGTCCATCAGATTATGCACGTCCAGAACTTGCCGGAGTGATCAAGGGGTTGCTGATCGTTCAATTCTTCGGAATTTTTTTCCTGCCACCACTTGTGTTTGCTTACCTGGCGGATCCAGCATCCCCTGGCATACCTGGGAATGAAACCACCTCAGAAAAACTCATTTATTATACTCGGACTAATTATCATGATTGCAGGGTATTTTATGGTAGCATTACTCGCAACTGTCAATGAATCAATAGTGCATATATTGCCAAAGGCAACACAGAAGTGGGTTGAGAACGGAGAGACAGACGTAAATGGCATGCTGGATAATATTTTATCTATGAAGAAGCCAGCCGACCTTCTACTGCCTGTGATTCTGGTGGGTGCGTTGCCCGCAATTGGTGAAGAACTTTTTTTCAGGGGTGTCCTCCAAAAACTTTTTATACAAATATTCAAGTCAGCATGGCCGGGAATTATTTTTACCGGTTTCCTTTTTTCAGCTATTCATATGCAGTTTATGGGATTCCTGCCCCGCATGGCGTTAGGTATTATCCTGGGATCATTATACTGGTACAGTGGCAGTATATATATTTCCATGTTGGGCCATTTTATTTTTAATACAATCAATATTGTACTCATTTATTTCAAAGTTGCCGACCTGGATTCAAATAGCAGTTCAAGTCTGCCATTCAGTTTTTTGGGTGTTGCTTGTCTGGCGGCTGTAGTATTTCTGGTGAAACATCTTAGAAAAAATTCCACAACTACTTATGCTACTGAGTTTCCGCGCTTGACCGACAGCAGATTACTAGATAATCAGGATCATCAGGTTTAATGACCATTTACGTAACTTCACTTTATGGCTCTTCAGGCGGTCACTTTCAGAATACGGGCACTGACTTCACTGGTGTTTGTCGCAGTCATGTTATTCGGACTGCTCTGGAATACCCTGAGTTTTTTTATTCTTTTTTCCATTATACATTTTGGCTGCTGGTATGAATACCAAAAACTACTTGCTAAAATTGATCATGTATATGCAGAAATCAGTTCCTTTCAAAAATATGGGGTAATGATTGCCGGCTGGTGTATCATGATGTTTTGCAGCCGGCCTGGTTTTGATGGTGACGTGGGAAATACGGGATTGCACAACGCCGGGCTATATGGCGGCCTTTTGTTTCTCTTCATTTTACCGGTTGCAGAAATTTTATATACCCGTAAAACCTATCTGCGTAATATGGGGTATTCAGTTTTGGGCCTGATTTATATTTCACTCAGCCTTGGCTTACTCATGAACCTGCGTACTTTTTATCCAGGCAGGGCTCTAGAAACGGTAAATAAATTGCTCGTGCTCGCGATCATACTGAGTTTGTGGGTAAATGATACCATGGCATATCTCGTCGGATCGGTCATTGGCAAAACTCCCTTATCAGCTATTTCACCCAAAAAAACATGGGAAGGCACGATCGGCGGTTTTATTTTTGCTGTAATAGCAATGGGAGCAGTTGGATATTATTTTAGTAGTGGATTTGAATTTCAAACCGTATTTCAGTGGATGATTGTGGCTGCTATCGCTGCCATTGCCGGAACCATAGGCGACCTGCTGCAAAGCAAATTAAAAAGACTCGCGGACGTAAAAGACAGTGGTCACATTATGCCTGGTCATGGCGGATTTCTGGATCGTTTCGATTCTCTGCTTTTTGCCACACCATTCATCTGGATTTACATTGTTATGTTTGCATGAAGCCTGCCTGCCAGCGAACAATCTGTCTATAGCAGACGCTTCAAACGCAAATAACAAAACGCTTAACGCATTTTTCCAATGACTATTCACAAAGAAGGATATAAAACAATTGCTCTCTGTTTGATTGTATTTGCTGCCATCAACCTGATATCCTTTTATTTTATAAGTATTCATCTTTCCTGGCTTAGTTGGGTGATTTTTTTTATCAGTGCAGCTTTTCTGCTTTTTATTATATCTTTTTTCCGCGTGCCCGCTCGTACTCCGACTATCGGTGAAAAATATATTATCTGCCCGGCTGATGGGAAGGTCGTCGTGATTGAAGAAATTACTGATGTGGAATATTTTCACGACCGTCGTCTGCAGGTATCGATTTTTATGAGTCCCGCAAATGTTCACCGAAATGTGAATCCGATAGGCGGGGAAGTAATTTACAGTCAGTATCACAAAGGGAAATACCTGGTCGCATGGAACCCGAAATCTTCGACAGAGAATGAACGTCATAGCGTGGTTATAAAAAATCATATGGGCAGTCTCCTCGTAAAACAAATTGCCGGCGCAGTCGCCAAACGCATCGTCAATTATCTTACGCCGGGACAGGAAGTAGAGCAATGTGCTGAAATGGGGTTTATCAAATTCGGATCCCGCGTGGATGTACTGCTTCCACCTGGTACTGCATTAAAAGTCGGACTCAATCAAATGGTGAAAGGCGGGGTGACTGTACTTGCGGAATGGTAATTCATAACCCATAACACATAACTCTCAAAAAATTTCCATCAACTCCTTCAGAGAATAGACCGTATAGGTTGCTTTCACCGGCTCTTTGCTGCCAGTGTGGTTTACATAAACCTGATCGATTCCCGCTTCGCAGGCTCCGAGTATATCCACATCCGGTGTATCACCGATCATAATACTTTCTCTTTTTTCGGCTCCTGTTTTTATCAGCGCATATTCAAAAATTTCTGCATGAGGTTTCAGGCTATTTGACCCCTCAGAAGTAATTACTTCCAGAAAAAAATTATCAATACCCGACGTTCTAAGCTTATGATGCTGAGTTTTTTCAAAGCCATTTGTAATGAGATGAAGATTGTATTTTTTTTCCGTTAAATAAGTAAGCACTTCAACTGTATCAGGGAAAAGCGCTTTTTTGGTTGGTAATATATTCAGGAAATTCAATACCCATTTTTCTTGCAAGAGATTCGTCGCCATTTTTAAATTCAAGCAGGGTCATGGACATCCTTTTCCAGCGCAGCTCTTCTACTTTCATTTGTCCCTTCCGGTATCGGTCCCAGAGTCGCTCGTTATGACCCAGGTAAATTTTATGAAACAGGTCAAAATCATTTACTCCGGCTTCTGCAAGGGATAGTGAATGATAAAGGTCATGCAATGCTTCCCGGCTATTGGTATCAAAATCCCAGAGTGTGTGATCGAGATCAAAAAAAAGATGCTTATAGCGCATGGTGCAATTTAAAGCCTAAAGCCTAAAACTTCTGGTGTATGGTAAATAGGAGTTAAGGAATTCAAATAAAGATGAATACGCCATCTATAATGAACTATTTACTAAATACAAAAGCTTTAGGCTTTAAGCTTTAAGCTTTGGGCTTTAGATGTAAATTTGCGCAGATGAAAATCGTAATTACAGGTGCTTCACGGGGGCTTGGGTTCAGTATGGCAGAAGCATTTGCGAGGGAAGGGCATGATCTATACCTCACATCGCTGAATGAAGTAAAGTTATATCACGCGCTTGAATCCCTGATGGGTCGATATCCCGATCAGGTTATAAAGGCTATGCCATTTGATCTGGGTACCAAACAGGGCGCCATGGACTTTGGGAACTGGGTTTTAAGTATGGGAGTCGAGCCTGATATTCTGATAAACAATGCGGGTACTTTTCAGCCAGGAAAAGTTATAGATGAACCTGAGGATCAGCTGGAAGAGATGCTGCAGGTTAATTTGCTCAGTGCCTATTATATCACCCGCACACTGCTGCCTTCCATGATGAATCGAAAGTCGGGCCATATATTCAATATCAGTTCTATAGCAGCGCTGCAGGCCTACCCTGACGGAGGATCTTATAGTATCAGCAAATTCGCACTCACAGGATTTTCAAAAAATCTGCGTGAAGAGCTGAAGCCTTATTCTATCAAAGTAACCTGCATTTATCCCGGTGCCGTATACACAGACTCCTGGGCCGCCAGCGGCGTAAAACCCGGTAGAATTATGAAGCCTTCAGATATCGCAGATACTATTGTTCAGATCTCCAAACTTTCACCACAGGCTGTTGTGGAAGAACTCGTAATCCGTCCGCTCGAAGGTGATCTATGACCGCTGACCGTTGACCGTTGACCGTTGACCGTTGGCCGTTGGCCGTTGATTATTAATGCAGCATCTAAATTATGAAAGCTTTAGGCTTTAGGCGTTAGGCTTTGAGCTTTCGCTGTTTTTATATTTGCAATGCCTGGAAAGAATAATAAATTTTAATACCATCGGATCATTTTTACATTACAGAATATTGATTTTCTGCTGGCTTTGCCTGATGCTGAGTCCGGCCATGGCACAATTGCGTTTTACCGCCCAGGTGAGTGCCAGGGAAATAGGTAAAGCGGATTATGTCCAGGTTCAATTTATTATTGAAAATGCCAGGGAGATCGGGAATGTACAAACACCCGATCTGTCAGATTTTACTATCGTGGAGGGCCCGAACCAATCCACCGGCATGAGCATAACCAATGGCAATATGTCGCAGTATAAGGGAATCATTTTCCTTTTGCAACCTAAGAGAACCGGTACCCTGACTATAAAACCAGCTACAGCCACAGTAGACGGACAGGTAATGCATTCTAATTCAATTCAGATCATCGTACATAATCAGACCGTGCAAGGGAATGCGAAGCCACCTGGATTCAATCCATTGCCTGACCCTTCCTGGCCAGCCGCACAGCCTCCCGTAGACATGGATGAAGTGGTGAGGCCCGGAGAAAGTATAGATGACAAAATCCGAAAGAACTTTTTTTTAAAAGTAGAACTCAGTAAAACGGAATGTTACCTCGGAGAACCCATTGTGGCAACTTATAAACTATATAGCCGCCTGCATTCGGACTCACGTGTTACTCATCAGCCTTCCCTGAATGGATTCAGTGTCTACGATATGATCGATCCTTCAGACGACCACGTTTCAGTCGAAAAGATAAATGGTAAAAATTTTTCTGTACATATTATCCGGAAAACCCAACTGATTCCGCTTCAACCGGGTGATGTAACCCTGGATCCGGTAGAGCTTGACAACAATATTTATCTGATCAGAGCAGATGCAGGTTCCGAAAAGAAAGCCAGCCAGGGTATGGGGGGTTTGCTGGACAGACTGTTTGAACCTGAAGTAAACGGCACTCCGTTCACCCAGCATATCGTGTTAGATAGTAAACCCGTCACTATACATGTAAAGCCTCTTCCGGATGAAAACAAACCTGCAGACTTTAATGGAGCCGTGGGGAAATATTCCATTCGTGCTTCCCTGGATGCAAAAGAAGCGGATACCGGAGATGCTGTTAACCTGAATGTAGAATTAAATGGAACCGGCAATCTTCCGGTGATCGATGCGCCCGTTATAAACTGGCCTGGGGAAATTGAATCCTTTGATGCGAATAGTAAAGAAAATATTGATAAGACTATTGCACCTCTGGGCGGTTCCAAGACTTTTACTTATAGCTTTATTGCCACAAAGTCTGGAAAATATATTCTCCCGCCTGTTAAGATGAGTTATTTTGACCCGGCTGCCAGGATCTATAAAACAATTGAGACTGATCCTGTGAGTATTCAGATAAATAATACAAAGAAAAAAATACACTCAAATATTGCGACAGTTCCTGCAACCGGGACAGTTACCGACTGGACAAAATATATGTGGTGGGCGGTGGCATTATTGGTGCTTATAATCTTTTCTGTTTTTGTTCTGAGACTAATAAAAAAGAACGCATTATTAAAAGCGGAGAAAGCCAGACTGGCTGCTGAACTGGAAAAAGCGAAAAAGACTCCCCCCGTTATCGATCCCTTTAAGGTATCAAGAGAATTCCTGGCTTCGGGTGACTACACAAATTTTTATACATCCATCAACCGGGCGATCTGGAAAGCCGTTTCAGACAAACTGCAATTACATCCAAGCGAACTTAATAAATTAAATATCGCCAGCGGTCTGCGCGCTAAGGGCTGGAGCGACGAAGAAATCATACAGTTGAAAAATGTTTTGAATGAATGCGAGATGAAATTATATACACCGGAGTTCAGTACTTCCGATATGCAACGCATTCTTAGTTCAGCCGGCGAAATATGTGAGAGACTGAGGCAGGCATGAGAGTATGGGAGTATGGGAGTATGGGAGTATGGGAGTATGGGAGTGAAATGATTTAATTTGAAAATTGACAATGATAAACAAAAAGTAAGAAAGTTAGTTTTTTAATATCTTTATTCCCATACTCCCATACTCCCATACTCCCATACTCCCATACTCGTTCTACTCAGTATACTTATACCCCACCCCTCTTACTGAATGAAAATGCTTTGGATTCCGGCTGTCATCTTCAAAATATTTTCGGAAGTTCAGGATCAGGTTGTCGATCGTGCGTGTATTCGGGTACACATTATAACCCCATACAGATTGCAGAATTTTCTCTCTTTTTACCACTTCATTTTTATTTTCTATCAGCAGCTTAAGCAGCATTGTTTCTTTTTTACTGAGGCGGAAACGTTGATTTTTTTTATTGAACGCTTCCTGTGCCTTGAAATTTATGCGGTTCGCTCCAAAAATATATTTATCAGCTACCGTATTGCGCTCCTGAAATCTTTCGTTTTTTTCTATCAGTTTCTGTACCCGCAACAGAAGCTCTTCCAGATTAAAAGGTTTGTTTAAATAATCATCAGCACCTTTTTTCAATCCCAGCACACGATCGGCGCTACTTATTTTTGCGCTGAGAATGAGAATAGGAACGGGGTTTTGCTGAACGCGGATAGTTTCTGCCACACTAATACCGTCTATACCTGGCAGCATCACATCCAGAATCACCAGATCGAAATATTCGTTGCTGATAGCCTTCAAAGCTTCATTTCCGTCGTGCGCTGACGTGACCTGGTAATTCTCCAGTTCCAGGTTGAGCCGGAGTGCATCGTGCAGATTTTCTTCGTCTTCAACGAGCAGGATGGATTTGCGGACTTTTTCCGTCATACTGACAAAAGGTTAAAACGAACCGTAAAAATAGTTCCCTTCGGTTGATTGTCCGAAATCTGCAGACGCATTTTATGGTCCTGCGTTATTTTACGGCACAGATAAAGACCCAGGCCGGTTCCCTGAGCCGTTCGGGTATCTTCATTTCCAACACGATAGAATTTTTGAAAAATACGCCGATGTTCTTTTTTCGGAATACCTGGCCCTTCATCCTTTACTTCCATAATTCCCTGGTCTCCATCCTTCTTTAATATTATGGAAATGACAGATGTTGGCGGCGAATATTTTACAGCATTTTCAATCAGGTTGTTTACGAGAATCTGCATGAGCAGTGGGTCACCGGAAATAAATAGTCCCGCTTCCAATTCGTGTTTCCATAGCCTGTCCGGAAAACGGCTATGAAAATCCTGACAGGAACCTGTGACAACCTGAGAAAAATTGAGTTCTTCCCTGTTGAAAAGGTAAGATCCGTCTTCAAGCTGGGCAGATACAAGGATATTTCCTGTCAGTGTATTCAGTCGGTTGATTTCCTGCAGAGAAGATTTAAGAATCTTTTCTTTTTTTAATTCATCCAGCTGATATTTTTGCAGGGTTTCGATATTCAGTTTTGTTATAGAAATCGGTGTTTTTAGTTCGTGCGTAATGGCCATCATGAAATTCTGCTGTTGCCTTTGTATACGGATCTGTCGCATTACAGCACTTCGCAAAAAGACAGCACCTGCCAGGATGACTATAATAAACGTCAGGCCCTCACTTTTGTATGCTGTAGCCAGCCGTCTTTGGTCACTATTAATTTTTTCAGCTTTTTCTGCATAGCGGGAATCATTTCGGTTAAGAAGTTCCAATCTGTCCGATGCCATTTGATTATTCTGAAGGTTTAGCGCGATATACCACCAGATCAGGGCAGCCAAAACATAAAACAGCAGCAGCCAGCAAATGACAATTGCTCGATTGGGCCATGTATATTTATTCAGATGTATTGCCATATTTAATACAAGTATGGGAGTATGGGAGTATGGGAGTATGGGTGTGAAATGATTTGATAACTAATAGTGATAAACAAAAGCATGAAAGTTAGTTTATAAATATCTTCATTCCCATACTCCCATACTCCCATACTCCCATACTATTCTTGTTCTCTCTCTACTCGTAATCCCGCACTCAAAACATTTTTCAGGGGATCTTCCCGCATGAGTTGTTCCAGAGTAATATGATAGGTTCCTGCTTTCCTGAACCTTGTTTTTGGCTGGATAAGAAGACGGGCATCGTAAATGTCATCCATGGCTGTTCCGATCCAGCCTTTGCTGTTGGTAGCAAGTTGCAGGTCATAATCTCCTGTTTTTCCCGAAGTGGCACCTGGTTCCTTTACAGTCATGCGCACATACATATTATTAAAGTGATAGGCATCAGTATGTCGAATCACGATATAGATATTATATGTTGAAACCGTATCAGTAATATCAAAGGAAATATCCGGTTTTACTGAAGAAGGCCATTCATGGTCATGTAATTCCAGATTTTTTTCAAAAACACCGGTGGTCCAGTTGCAGGCAGATACAAAAATGAACGAAGCCAGGAACAATAAGGGTCTTTTCACTAACAGTTTTTTTTCAAAATTAAAAAGTATTGGGATGAACCTGACAAAGTTCTTTCGCATGTATCAAATTGTCGACGGTCTTAAAATTTATCCGTAAGTTTTGAGTTATAATCTCACTTATCCAGCTTTGTCTTTAGGCTTTGGGCTTTTAGCTTTAGGCTTTAAGCTTTATAGCACATTAAGGATTTGTTCCTTCGCTTTTTCCAATTCATCCTTCATGAGAACCACGCATTTCTGGATCTTAACGTCATAGGCTTTGGAACCTGTGGTATTGACTTCCCTGCCAACTTCCTGGAGTATGAAAGATAACTTTTTCCCTTTGCTGTCTTCCGGTTCTGCAAGTACCTCCTTAAAATAAGAGCAGTGATTTTTAAGCCGGACCATTTCTTCACTGATATCAATCTTTTCCAGGTAATAGATCATTTCCTGTTCCAGACGGTTGGAATCATAGTTATCCTTTCCTATATGATCATTCAATAATTTTTCGAGTCCTTCACGTATTTTCTGTTGGCGCAGGGGTTGTAGTTTCAGGATTTCTTCCTGCTGGAAGCTGATATTATTTATACGCAGAATAAGTTCCTCCTCCAGTACACGGCCTTCATTAAGCCGATGCTGATTCAGGTCCTCTATCGCCATTTCTATCACTTTGCTGAATTGCTGCCATTCTTCCTTGGTAAGTGTATCACCTGTTGGCGTTATCACTTCGGGTAATTTCAGCAGTGTGCTTAAAATATTGGAAGGATCCTGATTGAGTTGCCGGGATAAATCGGCAAGTGTTTCATAATAAGCTTTTGCGAGATCGGTGTTAATACTTACGGGTTTTGCATTACCCGTCTGTTTGAGACTGACAGTACAATCCAGAGATCCGCGGCCCAATTTGTCTGAAAGCAGTTTGCGGATATCAAATTCATAGGGTTTAAGAAAACCGGGAAGTTTTAGCTGAAGTTCGAATTGTTTTCCATTAAGCGATTTTACATCTACCAGAAAGGTTTTGTCACCCACCGTTTCTTCTGCCCTTCCAAAACCAGTCATAGATTTAACCATATTGTTCTGTTTATGCCTGAAAGGTAATAAATTATATGTGCGTGAGTAGTCCGAGCTTACCGTATACTATCGTTTTGATTCATGTCGATCATATCACCGGGTAACATAGAATCAATTGTTAAACCTGCAAGCCTGTATCGTATGAGACGAAGAGTTGGGAAACCGGTTGCTGCTGTCATCTTGCGAACCTGACGGTTCTTTCCTTCTGTAATAATTAATTTGATCCAGCTCGTTGGAATATGCTGACGGAAACGGATGGGTGGATTTCTTTCAGGTATAATTATTTGTTCCGGAAGGCGGGATGCTTTTGCCACTGCAGTGCGAAAGGGTTTTCCATCCACATTAATAGTAATCCCGGAAGAAAGTAATTGCAGGGCCTCATTAGTTATCAGGCCTTCCACCTGCACCCTGTATTCCCGTTCATGTGCAAAACTGGGATGAAGTAAGCGGTGATTTAAGGATTTGTCATTTGTTAACAAAAGCAATCCTTCGCTGTCGTAATCCAGTCGGCCAACCGGGTATACATCTGTGGGTACCTCAAAAAAATCCTTCAGGCAGGCCTTGCTGTTTTCGGGTGTGAACTGCGAAAGCACCTGAAAGGGTTTGTATATAATATAATATTTATTCAAACAAATTCAATGAAACACTGATGAATAAAGGGTTTGAAAAAGATTCTGAAAAATAAAAAGCCCCGCTGGCGGCGAGACTTTTACTATTTGGATGGGTTAGTAAGTACAGGGACATAAATATCCCTACACAATATTAGAAATAATTTTGTCCATACCGAAAAATTTTCCAACATTTTTTATGCACAATTTTTTTTAGGGTGTGGAAAAGCACTTTAATGTAGGTTTGAGCAAAATTTGCCCAATGAAGTTTCCTTCGCCTGTATCGTTATCATGGCTTTCAGAATTTCTGGACGCAAAGCTTATTGGAAATACCGGGGCTTCAGCAACCGGCATTAATGAAATACATAAAGTAGAAAAAGGGGATCTTGTTTTTGTTGATCACTCCCAAGTACTATCAAAAATGTTTGCAATCCGAAGCTTCTTTTATCATCATCAATCAGTTAGTAGAATGTCCACCGCATAAAGCACTACTGATCGTTGATCAGCCCTTTGAAGCTTATCAGAAAATTGTCAGGCATTTCCGCCCCTTTGAAGGCGCGGTGCAGTCAATCAGTCCGAATGCACAAATCGGGAAGACGTCATATATCTATCCGGGTGTCTTTGTTGGTAATCATGTACAGATCGGAGAACGATGCATGATTCATCCGAACGTGACCATCATGGATCATTGCGTGATTGGAAATGATGTTGTGATTCAGGCCGCAACGGTTATCGGGTCTGATGCTTTTTATTATAACACCAATAAGAATCGGGAATCGTGGTATAAGAGAATGCTGAGTTGTGGTCGTGTAGTAATTGAAGATGATGTAGAGATTGGTGCATCGTGCACGATCGACAGGGGTGTGAGTGGAGATACAATTATTGGCCGTGGATCCCGCCTGGATAATATGATTCATATCGGTCACGATACCGTATTGGGTAAGAATTGTTTACTCGCTGCGCAGGTAGGAGTTGCCGGAGCTGTTGAGATTGGAAACGGGGTTATTCTCTGGGGCCAGGTGGGCGTAAGTAAAACACTTTCCATCGGTGACAATGTAGTTGTGCTTGCACAAAGTGGTGTTGGCGGATCCATCGAACAGAATAAAGTATTTTTTGGAACACCCGCTGAAGATGCATCCATTAAAAAGCGTGAACTCGTTTGGATAAAGCGTATTCCTGAACTTTGGCAGAAAGTCAAAGACCGAAGCGAGAATTCGGGCTTGTAAATCAGTAAGGCGTAGAACTTTTTTTAATTATGGGTTATGAATTATGAACTATGAATTATGAATTCCATTCTCACACCTCCTATACTCTTATACTAGTTTTAGGCTTTCGGCTTTAAGCTTTAGGCTTACTCCGGATTATAATCATAGGGAACCAGCTCAGCTACCTTCTTCCATGCCCAATAGCCCATATTGGTAATTTCTGATTGTTCAAAAAAGTAGCCGTTCTCTTCAATTGAAAACCCGGTAGGAATATCCAGCGCTGATACCTGCACTTTTGCATTCAGGGGAAAATGATTTTGAATCAGGTAATTTTTATCCGGAACATGCCCTGAATAGGTGACACGGATTCGACCATTTATATTAATATCCACAGTTCCGCTATCCAGTGAATAAATTGTTGAATCATATGGATTTTCCAAAAGAGTTCCTTTATCCGACTCCGGTGCATTCAGTGTTTCAACCTGGAATCCTTCTTCTTTCAGGGTACTGTCATACCAGCTTCTCATAAAATGCAATCGTGATCCGATATAAGTTTGGAATCTGTTCTTTGACCATATTGCCTGTTGATCTGCAGTTCCGGTGAGATTTTCAAAAAGCGGATAACCGGTATAACTGCTTATATGTGTATTGTAATCATTCACGAATGAATCCAGCTGGTAACGTATTTTATATCCCAGCGCCGGGTTTGTGATGATGATCTCCGATTTGGCTTTTACTTTAAGCTTGTTACGTTTCTTGTAAAAATAAAAACTGATCGAGTCCTTATTCTCTATCGTACATTGGGCCGCATTCGATGTGGTGCCAATAAAATTATCCAGGAAAAACTGTCCGTATTTGTTCCAGCCGTCAGCAACGAGCGCAGAACCTGTAACTGCTACCTCCCCGAGGTTTTTACTTTCTTCTTTCATTTGAATAATCAGAGAATCCTTAGTCGAATTGCTGACACGCAAAACCTGCGTTTCGTAACCGGTATATGAAATCACAAGATCATAACCCCCATTCGCCAGGCGCATGGTAAAAAGACCTTCATTATTAGATATGGTACCTGTAGTTGTATTTTGGCAAAATACAGACGCATTTGCCAGCGATGAACCTGTTTTTTCATCCAGTACTCTTCCGTGTATATAGAATACTTTATCCTGACCGAATGACATCAGTGAAATAAAAATAACCAACAATGAAAATAGGATGGTGCGCATGATAATCGTTTTTAAGGCCTAAAGCTTAAAGCCCAAAGCCTAAAACCTTATTTGGAAATGTGCAAATTTGATCTAAATAAATATTATAACTATAACGAAACCCCGCGAATAGAAGTATGTAATTCCTCTCAATCATATTCTGGCTTTAGGCTTTGGGCTTTAAGCTTTAGGCCTATAGCGGTTGTGGATTCTTAACATATTTTAAACAGGCTTCAAAAATGGAATCTTCCAATGAACGGAAATGGAATGAAGGGAGTGCCCTGAGCAACTTACGATTGTCATACGAACTTTGCGTAGCTGCAATAGCCACCGATTCCTTTGTTATCAAAGGTCTGTTCTTCGTAAAAAGCGACTTTATTTTTTCTTTCCTCCAGGCTACTCCCGCTAAAAACGGTCCTGCTTTTCTGGCAGGATGCTTTTTGCCGAAACCCGTTGCCATTGTATTGAAAATATCACGGTAACTCCGGTTTTCGGCACTTATAATAAACCGTTCATTACGGATACCGCTATTCATCAGGGCGATGATCGCGCGCGCTGAATCTTCCACATCAGCGAAGCCATTCATCCCACCCATATACCAGGGAAGTTCGCGGTATGCTGTTTTAAACAAGCCGCAGCTCGAATGATTCCAATCGCCATAACCTAACAGGGTAGCAGGATTGACAATAAGGGGAGAAAGACCTTCGCCCATACCCCGCCATACTTCCATTTCGCCAAAATATTTACTGACCGCATAATTCGACTGGCCATCATTACCCGGCCATTTTATTTCTTCATCGATGGGTTTGGCATTTTTATTTCTACCCAGTGCACTGACGGAACTTACGTGAATAAAATCGGTGACCCCTGCATCAATGGCTGCATTTACCAGGTTAGCCGTTCCCTCTATGTTTATCTTAAATAACTTTTTTTTATCTGATGGGATAAACGAAACAAATCCCGCTGCGTGTATGATCTGATTGCAACCTTTCAGGTTTTCCATCAGGCCGGTTACATCAAGAACATCACCTTCCACCCAGGAAATTTTATCCAAAAGCGCGGGATGAAGATAAAATGGAAAGGTAGGTTTCCTCCGTAAAGCCCGAACCGGTTTTCCCTGCAACACAAGTTCCTGCAGAATATACGATCCCAGAAAACCTGTTCCTCCGGTTACGAAAATCATTCTCTTTCGGATTTAACATATTGAAAATATCCGCACCCTGTCTTTCTTCCGAGGTTGCCTTCTTTCACCATATTCTTCTGTAAAACTGAAGGTTTGAGTCTTGCAGGTTTGCCCAGTGAATCATAAAGGGAGCAACTAACTGTATAATTAATATCGTTGCCGATCATGTCCATCAGATGAAAAGGACCCATTTTAAATCCTGCTGATTCCATAATCCTGTCGATTGTGGAAATATCCGCCACTTCTTCTTCTGCTAAACGCAGGGCCTCAAGATAAAACGGCCGGGCCACATGATTTACTATAAACCCAGGCGCATCGGTGCAGACTACGTATGTTTTTTTAAGCTGACGCACAAATGCAGCAGCACGGTTTACGATTTCATCTGAATTATATTTTGTCCTGATGATCTCCACGAGTTTCATCCGGTCGGCCGGATTGAAAAAATGAATTCCAATGACCCTTTCTCTAAAAGTTGTTTGCCCGGCGATCTCTGTAATCGAAAGGGACGAAGTATTGCTTGCGAAAATTGTTTCTTTTTTGTTGATTCGTTCAAGCTCAAGGAAAAGTGCAGCTTTCACTTCGATCTTCTCAATAACGGCTTCGATGATGATGGGAGCACGACAGTCAGAAATGGATGTAGTAAATAAAATGCGGCGCAGAATGTTTTCTTTATCATCTGCGTGTATCCTTTTTTTTATGACTCCCTGTTCCAGTTCCTTTTCTATAAACTTCGCGGCGTCTGAAATGATGTCAGGGCTCAGATCATATAAAATGGCCTGAATACTGTGACTGGCAACAGCCAGTGTGATGCCCCGGCCCATGGTCCCCGCACCGGCAATACAAACAGCTGTTTCCATAGTATAAAGATACGTTTCGGTAATTGTTAATTGTCAGTGGTTAATTGTTAACGCTGAAATGTAAATGAAGGCTTATTACTAACCCTATAAGGATTAAAGAACTTTTTACTTTCGTTGACAATTAACCATTAACAATTAACCACTATTTTTAGGTATGGAAAAAAGAATTATAATCACATCGGATGCACCTGAGCCCATCGGACCTTATAACCAGGCCGTGCAGGCCGGAAATCTGCTTTTCATTTCAGGTCAAATCGCCATCAATCCAAAAAACGGAGCCATTGAAGCCACGGATATTTTTGAAGAAACCCACCAGGTAATGCATAACCTGCGCGCTGTATTGCATACCGCCGGACTGGATTTTAAAAACGTGGTGAAGACCACCATCTTCCTCACAGATATGGCACTCTTCACATCGGTAAATGAAGTATATGGTAAATATTTCAGCGGAGATTTTCCTGCCCGCGAAACCGTTGCTGTTCGTGGATTACCAAAGAACGTGAATGTTGAGATTAGTATGATTGCGGTGCAATCATAGAAAGTATGGGAGTATGGGAGTATGGGAGTATGGGAGTATGGGAGTATGGGAGTGTGAGCATTTGAGAACGATAATTTGGAAATAGTGAAAAATAATTTTTTCACTCCCATACTCCCATACTCCCATACTCTCACACTTTCTTCACGCTATCTCTCACTTTAATGAATGCCGCAATCGCCCGATCCAGATGTTCTATCTCATGCGCCGCGCTCAATTGAACCCGGATACGTGCCTGACCCTTGGGTACAACGGGAAAGAAAAATCCGATTACATAAATTCCTTCTTCTAAAAGTCTGGCTGCAAATTCCTGAGCTACCACTGCATCATAAAGCATGATAGGTACTATCGGATGATCACCGGGTTTAATATCAAAGCCCGCTTCCTTCATATGTGCTCTGAAATATTTTGTGTTCTCTTCCAGTTTATCGCGGAGTCCTGTATCTTTTTTCAGCATGTCCAGGATTACAAGCGATGCGCCAACAATGGAAGGAGCCAGACTATTCGAAAATAAATAAGGCCGGCTTCTCTGGCGAAGCATCTCAATGATCTGTTTTCTTCCACTGGTAAATCCACCATTCGCACCGCCCAGCGCTTTGCCAAGAGTGCCTGTTATAAGATCCACACGGCCCATCACATTCCTGTACTCGTGTGTTCCACGACCCGTTTTACCAAGGAATCCGGAAGAATGGGATTCGTCACTCATGACAATCGCACCATACTGATCTGCCAGCGCACAAATCCTGTCGAGCTGGGCAATGGTCCCGTCCATACTGAATGATCCGTCTGTAACAATAATGCGGTCACGGCAATCAGCCGCCAGTTTTAACTGTTCTTCCAGATCGGCCATATCATTATGCTTAAAGCGAAGCCGCCGCGCTTTACACAACCTCACTCCATCAATAATCGAAGCGTGATTGAGTTCATCTGATATGATGGCATCCGTTTCGCCAAACAGCGGCTCGAAAACACCACCATTGGCATCAAAAGCGGCGACATATAATACAGTATCCTCGGTTCCCAGGAATTCCGAAAGCTTTTCTTCAAGTTCCTTGTGGATATCCTGCGTGCCACAAATGAAACGTACGCTGCTGAGGCCATATCCGCGTGTATCCAGTACCTTATGGGCGGCTTCGATCACGGCAGGGTGGGAAGACAGGCCGAGGTAATTATTCGCACAGAAATTCAGGACTTTGCGCCCGTTGACGATAATTTCAACACCCTGCCTGCTGCTTATAACACGTTCATTTTTAAATAATCCGGCATCGCGTATTTCATCCAGCTGTTTTGACACCCGCTGTACAAAAAGCTCATTCATAAGAAGTTTTTTAGCGGGATAAAGATAAGCTTTGTAACTTTTTAGAGAGTCAATCGTATTACAATGGACGAAAACAACCGGTAATGGCTTATGACGGAGGAGGACTATAATGACTGTGTGAAGTTATACGCAGACGGACTTTACCGGTTCATGCTGAAATCTACCCGGCAGGTGGAAGATGCACGTGATCTGGTCCAGTCTTCGTTTGAAAAATTGTGGGAACACCGGTCAGAAGTAAATGCGCTGAAAAGCAAATCTTACCTGTTTACTATTGGATATCATAAGATGATCGATTTAAACAGAAAAAACAGCAGGATTGAATTTCGCGAATCACTGCCGGATCTTCGGGAAACGGAATCGAGAGCGTCCCAGAGATTGAAAGAAGTGCTGGAAAAAGCGCTGGGCCGGCTGAATGAGAGACAACGAACGCTGGTTCTGCTAAAAGATTATGAAGGATATTCTTATGAAGAAATTGCTGAAATCACGGATTTAAATATTACGCAGGTAAAAGTGACCCTGCACCGTGCGAGACTGATATTAAAGGAACTGCTCGTGAGTGTAGAAAATGTACTTTAAAGATTTGGCCATGGACATCAACCGGAACAATTATGAAACTTCTTTTCTGCTCTACCTGGACGGGGAGTTGAATTCTGCCGGGATGGTGGAAGTCGAAAAGTTTCTAAGTGAAAATGCTGATCTGCAAAAGGAATTCGAACTGCTCCAGCATACCGTTCTTTTGCCTGAGGAGATAATATATGAACATAAAGAGTTACTCTTTCATAAAGAAGAAAGAAGAAGAGTCATTCCAATATTCTGGATTCGGATCGCTGTTTCTATCCTGTTATTGATAACTGCGGGTTGGTTTATTTTAACGAAGATTTCCAATGCTCGTAAAAGGGAGATTGTAAATAGTAACCAGTCTCAAATAATTAACGTTCCGGTCGGTATCAGGAAGGATTCCGTAGATCCTGATTTGAGTATTAATAACCACGGTTTTAAAAGAGTGAATAATATCCCGTTACAAAAGGTTGAGATAGTTGCCGGCAGTGAAAAAGGGATAACAAAAAAAAGTGAACAGTCATCTCAAAGCGGGGGGAAAAGAAAGACAGAAAAAAATAATCCTGCAGAAACAGCCCTTAATGATTTATCTCCAGATCAAACAGGAAATGGAATCTTGAAAACCGCTCCTGGTTCGGATGAAGCTGTAGCAGTAATGCAAAAATCAAACGCTGCTTCAGACATACAGCCTGAAGGAGTACGGGCGGGTAATGATCCCAAACAGATTTCTGCACCGCCTGGTAAGCAGGCCCCGGTGCTGGTGCTGGCAGCTACTGCATCGAAGAGTAATATGCCTGCCTATGAAAAATCTGATCTGAAGGATCAGGATTTTCAAAGCGACAATGCCATCAGCGTAGTTGCTCTGAATGATCAGAATAAATCCATCACAGGGTTCTTTAAAAAATTAACCAAACAGACTCCTGACAACGATAAATCTGAAAACGCGAGAAAAGTAAGTGTAAGTGTTTTTCAATTGAGTTACTAAAAAACAAGCATTAAAATGAAGAAAGTTTTTACTATCCTGGCATTACTATGTATAGTTATGAAGGGATTCAGCCAAAATGATTCTATCCGTCTGAAAAGTAGCAGCGATACAACTGTTACGCATCAGGGAAATGATTCAGATTCCGGTGATGGCAGGAATCACTGGCATGATATGCACAGCTGGCATAATATGCCGTGGCCCATGCCGCCGCATCATTGGGATAATCATGCGAAGCCTTCCAATCTCAGCACCAACTGGCTGATCGTGGATCTCGGATTTGCAAATTATACTGACAAAACGAATTATTCAGGAACAACTGCCCAGACTTTTGCACCCGGAAGCAAGGAATACTGGTTTAGTCTGAAAAATAACAAATCAGTTGATGTGAATATCTGGTTATTTATGCAGCGGCTTAATTTGATTAATCACGTTGTAAATCTGAAATATGGATTGGGTATAGAATTAAATAACTATCGATACGAAACAAATATTAAATACCTCATAAATCCGACGGAAGTGATCATGGATACAATTTCATATAGTAAGAATAAACTGGCGACAGATTATGTTACCGTTCCATTCATGATCAATTTTAATTTTACACCAAGCCTTAAAGAAGGTTTCGGCATTTCAGTGGGTATAAGTGCAGGTTATCTCTATTCATCCCGTCAAAAACTTATCAGTGATGAGTTTGGCAAGCACAAAACATTTAACGACTTTGATTTAAATCCATGGAAACTTTCCTGGATTGCGGAAGTCCAGCTTGGACCTGTAAAACTCTATGGTTCCCTGGCTACAAAAAGTATATTTAATAGTCAGGGGCTGGACCAGGTTCCTTATAATTTTGGGATCAGACTCAGTAATTAAGCCTAAAGCTCAAAGCCTAAAGCCGAAAACTAATACAAGCCTAAAGCCCAAAACTTTATTAATTATGGATTATGGATTATGAATTCCATTCTCACACTCTCACACTCTCACACTCTTATACCGGTTTTCGTCTTTAAGCTTTAAGCATTGAGCCTTAAGCTTTAAGCATTATTCCCTTTAGTGGAAAAAAATCAGATTTGGAATGAAATCATAAAATTATAAACATGTAAAATATATGAGTATCTGCCAGCGTTGAAAAATAAACTCCGTGCTATGAATTTTCAAAAAATGCTGTTGGCAGGTATGACCGCAGTGAGTTTGCTGGGATTTCGTGAAACAGATAACAGAACTTCAAGCAAACGTTTTTTTCACAGGCAGCTCAGCGGACAGGTTTATGTAGTCGTTGTAAAATCGAATTATGAGTTGAAAGTTTATGACGATGATGGCTGGTTCGCTACTTACCCTGCCGTATTCGGGAGCAAATCCCTTGATGATAAAATGATGGAAGGAGATCGCAAAACGCCGGAAGGAACCTTTCATATTGCTTCCAAAAGACCCCATGAGAAATGGGATAAAATGATGCTGATTGATTTCCCGACTAAATCGGACATCGATAAATTTAATGAGAGGAAAGCTAAAGGGCTCATTCCAAGAAATGCAAAAATCGGTGGTGGAATTGCAATCCACGGCACATGGCCTCACGATGATATGGCTGTTGACTTATACCAGAACTGGACCAACGGTTGTATTTCACTGAAAAATGAAGATGTTGACGAACTCTACGATATGCTTCCTATCGGTACAACGGTAGAGATAATGAAGGAGGAGAAAGCGCAATAATAGTTATGGGTTATGAGATATGAGATATGGATTAACTTTCAACCCATAACCCATAACCCATAACCCATAACCCATAACCCATAATCCATAACCCATAACCCATAACCCATAACTCATAACTCAAAACCCATACTTCAAAGTCTTCCCTCTTTAATCTCCTCAACAACCGCCGGATCTACCAGCGTGCTGATATCTCCCAGATTCTCCAATTCACCTTCAGCAATTTTGCGCAATATGCGTCGCATTATTTTTCCGCTTCGTGTTTTTGGTAAGCCGGAAACGAATTGAATTTTATCGGGCCTGGCAATAGCGCCAATCACCTGATTTACCATTTTAGATACGCCCGACTTATCTTCTCCTGAAACATGATGCTTACGATTCAAAGTTACAAATGCATAGATACCCTGGCCTTTGATATCGTGCGGGAAACCAACAACGGCACTTTCCACAACATCAGGATACATATTGATGGCATTTTCAACTTCAGCCGTCCCGATCCTGTGCCCACTCACATTTAATACATCATCCACGCGGCCTGTGATTCGATAATTTCCCTCTGCATCACGAAGAGCCCCGTCACCAGTGAAATATAAATCAGGATATGTAGCAAAATAATTTAACCTGCATCTTTCATGATCGCCATAAGTAGTGCGAATAATGGAAGGCCATGGAAAGCGGATACAGAGATTGCCTGAAATCGGTATCACCTCTTGCATCTTTATGAAATACTCCATCCTTTCCAGCATCGGATCCTGGTATCGGACGTCCATTTTCATCCACAAGCAATGGAATAATGCCCGGCAGCGGAAGTGTGGCATAGGAAGGTTTACCCTTGCTGATTCCAGCCAGATTTGAAATCATGATACCGCCTGTTTCCGTCTGCCACCAGGTATCCACGATTGGACATCGATGACGGCCGATATGTTCGTCATACCAATGCCAGGCTTCTTCATTAATGGGTTCACCAACTGTTCCTAAAACTCGTAATGACTGCAGACTCTTATTCTTTAACGGGTCAGTCCCGAATCCCATGAGACTGCGGATTGCCGTAGGTGCAGTATAAAAAATATTCACCCTGTATTTGTCTACGATATCCCAGAATCTGCCCGCATCGGGAAAACTGGGAATACCTTCAAACATGATCGTTGTCGCTCCTGCGCAAAGAGGTCCGTACACGGTATAACTATGTCCAGTGATCCAGCCCACATCAGCCGTGCAGAAATAAATGTCGCCTGGTTTATACTGAAATACATTTACAAAACTGTAGGTGGTATAAATCATATATCCGGCACAACTGTGCACCACTCCCTTGGGTTTTCCTGTGGAACCTGAAGTATAAAGTATGAAGAGCATATCTTCAGCATCCATCGATTCAGCCGGTGATTCATCCTGTGTCACTTTTTTTAGTTCTTCCTGCCACCATACATCTCTTCCGGGAATCATTTTCACTTCATTGCCCAGGTGTTTATAAACGATTACTTTTTGAATGTGGGCCGTCTTCCGGAGGGCATCATCAATCATCGCTTTCAGAAGAATATCTTTCGGTCCGCGGTTACCTCCGTCTGCTGTAATAACAACTTTGCATTTTGCATCTTCAATGCGATCGGCAATACTCTGAGCTGAAAAACCACCAAAGACCACAGAATGAATCGCTCCCATTCTCGCACAGGCGAGCACAGCAATGGCCAGTTCAGGCACCATGGGCATATATATGCAAACCCGGTCGCCTTTTTTGACACCGTTATTTTTTAGTACCTGAACAAAACGGCAAACAGAAATATAGAGTTCCCGGTAACTGAGTATCCGGTTTTTTTGAGAGGGATCATTGGGTTCCCAGATAATTGCAGGCTGATCGGCTTTATCAGCCAGGTGTCGGTCCAGGCAGTTTTCAGTAATATTTAATTTTGCACCTTCAAACCAGCGCACGCGGGGTTCTTTAAAATTCCATTCCAGCACTTTGTCCCATTTTTTCTTCCAGGTAAAATTTTCGGCTACACTGCCCCAGAATATTTCGGGCTGTTCGATGCTGTTTTTATATTGTTCCAGATAATCGTCAAAACTTTTGATCTGATAAGGGAAACTCATATGGCTGCAATCGTTTGAACCCTAAATTTAGTGAGTATTTTTTTCATACCTTATGCTCTTATAACGATTGCTGAATGAAAATTAATTCCTTTCTCCTCCGCTGTACGCTGATCGCCGCACTGGGTGGCTTTTTATTTGGATTTGAAACCGCTGTTATTTCCGGTGCGGAAAAAACCATTCAAAAGCTTTGGGCCCTGAGCTCATTTCTGGCAGGGATTTACAGTTGCTGCAAGCCTGATCGGAACCGTAATCGGTTCCATAATTGCAGGTTGGCCGGCACAGAAGTTATGGCCGGAGGAAAGTACTTATGGTAATCGCAGTAATGTATCTAATATCCGCTATGGGATGTGCGCTTACATCTACCTGGATTCTCTTTATCATTTTCCGTCTCATTGGAGGTATTGCCGTTGGCGCCTCTTCTGTAGTTGGTCCCATGTATATTTCTGAAATCGCTCCCGCGGCTGTGCGCGGACGTCTTGCAGGTATGTTTCAATTGAATATTGTGACGGTATTTTTGTGGCCTATCTAACCAATTTCGCATTCCTTCATATCGGAGAAGATTCCTGGCGCTGGATGGTGGGCATCATGGTTGTACCAGCGGGTCTCTTTGCCCTTTTGCTCCGCAGTATTCCTGAAAGTCCGCGCTGGCTGATCCTGAATAACCGGGATGAAGAAGCCGCACGCATTTTTGCACGCACCGGTGAGCCGGACGCTGCAGACGGTGATTAATGAAGAGCATGCATTACTGCATACACCGAAAGCTGCTTTAAAACAGGCGCCGGATGAAAAATTATTCAGCGGGAAATTCCGTAAACCGATTTTATATGCGGTGCTTCTTGCCATGTTCAACCAGCTTTCAGGAATTAATGCCATTCTATATTATGCACCTCGGATATTTGAAATGGCCGGGTTTAGTCACGCTGCTTCTTATCTTCAACCCGTATTTATCGGGGGAGCCAACCTGCTTTTTACTTTCCTGGCCATGACCATTATTGATAAAGTGGGAAGAAAAACTCTGCTGATTACCGGTGCCATCGGCATGATCTTTTTTCTGGGGCTGACGGCTTATGCATTTCGAAGCACTGGTTCAGCTAATCAATATGTGATCGTATACCTGATCGGCTTTATTGCATTTTTTGCTTTTTCCCAGGGCGCCGTCATCTGGGTATTTATTTCAGAAATATTTCCAAATTCTGTTCGCTCACAGGGAGGGTCGCTGGGAAGTTTCACACACTGGATCATGGCTGCAATTATTGCATGGACTTTTCCCGATCATTGTAGAAGGCAGTCCCAACGGCGGATTTTACTCATTTATCTTTTATCAGTTTCATGATGTTCCTTTCCCTGATCTTTATCTGGCGGGTGATGCCCGAAACAAAGGGTCGCACGCTTGAGCAGATACAGAAAGATCTGGGGATAGTATGAAAGTATGGGAGTATGGGAGTATGGGAGTATGGGAGTGTGAATAATAAATTCATACTAACTAAATATATTTTGTAAAAAAGTATATTCAATAAAATCTCGAACTACAATTCCCATACTCCCATACTCCCATACTCCCATACTCCCATACTTATATAGTTCTCCGACACTTCGCTTCGTAGTTTAGCGCTTAAGCTTTAAGCCTTAAGCTAAGAATGTCCATAGAAGTAAAAAATCTTACCCGAATTTATGGGGAACAAAAAGCGATCGACGATATTTCATTTTCAGTAAGAAGGGGTGAAATTGTTGGTTTCCTGGGGCCGAATGGTGCTGGTAAATCCACTACCATGAAAATTCTCACCGGCTGCCTGAAACCCAGTAAGGGACAGGCATTTTTGAATGGGATTGACGTAAATGTATTATCCTGTCCAGACAAAAAAAATAACGGGTTACCTGCCCGAATCCAATCCGCTTTACGGAGATATGTATATCCGCGAATACCTTTCTTTTATTGCCGACATTCACAGGCTTCACATCAAAAAAACAAAAAATCACATCAGCTATCGATCAGGTTGGCCTGCGCCCGGAAGCCGGTAAAAAAATTTCGCAACTTTCGAAAGGGTATAAACAACGCGTGGGACTGGCCGCTGCACTCATTCATTCACCCGAAGTGCTGATCCTGGATGAGCCCACCACCGGCCTTGATCCCAATCAGATCGTGGAGATCCGCGACGTAATTAAAAACTATGGTAAAAACAGCACGGTCCTTTTTTCTTCCCATATCCTTCAGGAAGTGGAAGCCATCTGCGACCGCGTAATCATCATTCACCAGGGGAAAATCATTGCCGATAATAACCTGGGCAAGCTGCGTCAGGAGCAAACGGGTAAATTCATTAAAGTCATTTTGAAAGAAAGTATTGCCGCCGAAGCATGTGCAGGGACTCGATCAGCTCAGGGGAATTCGCAAAACGAGTGACTTTGAATGGGAACTGGAAGCGGAAGATCCTGAATTATTAAAAAAACAATTGCTCACACTGTCTTTGCAAAATAATTGGAACATTGTTTCTTTGCAGTCTGAAAACAGGAGCCTGGAAGATATTTTCAGAGGACTTACAAAAACCATCACTCATGAGTAGCATCAAAAAGATCTTTGCGAGACAAATTTTAGACAGCCGTGGTAATCCGACCGTTGAAGTAGATATACATACCGAAGCCGGATTCATGGGAAGGGCAGCTGTTCCGAGCGGTGCCAGTACCGGAATTCATGAAGCTGTTGAACTGCGTGACGGTGATAAAAAAATATACCAGGGGAAAGGTGTACTAAAAGCAGTTGAAAATGTAAATACCATCCTCGCTACAAAACTCAAAGGATTTGAAGTGTCAGATCAGGCAGGCCTGGATGCTAGCGATGATCGCTGCAGACGGAACACCGAATAAATCAAAACTTGGCGCCAATGGTATGCTGGCCGTCAGTCTGGCTGCTGCTAAAGCGGCCGCTAAGGAAGCCGGACTTCCGCTTATACCGGTATGTTGGCGGAACCAATGCCGTAACACTGCCCATGCCGATGATGAATATCCTGAACGGAGGAGCTCATGCAGATAATAAAATTGATTTCCAGGAATTCATGGTCATGCCTGTCGGTGCTTCTTCCTTCAGTGAAGGTCTACGCTGGGGTGTTGATATTTTCCATACCCTAAAGGGTGTATTGAAGAAGAAAGGATTCAGTACCAATGTAGGGGATGAAGGCGGCTTTGCACCGAATATCCAGAGTAATGAAGAAGCCATAGAAACCGTGCTGGAAGCCATTTCGGCAGCAGGTTATAAAACCGGATCACAGATCGCTATCGCCATGGATGCGGCCAACAGTGAACTCTGGGACGGCAAAAAGAAAAAATATGTTTTTCATAAGAGCAGTAAAAAGGAACTGAGCAGCGATGAGCTGGTAAAATTCTGGGCTTCCTGGGTGAAAAAATATCCGATCATTTCCATCGAAGACGGCATGGCAGAAGACGATTGGGCAGGATGGAAAAACCTTACCAATGAGCTGGGATCGAAAATTCAGCTCGTGGGTGACGATTTATTTGTGACCAATGTGGAAAGACTGCAGAAAGGAATCGATAATAATACAGCCAATGCTTTGCTCGTGAAAGTAAACCAGATCGGAACTCTGACAGAAACGATCAATGCCGTAACACTGGCACAGCATCATGGCTATAATACGATCATGAGTCACCGCAGTGGTGAAACAGAAGACACGACCATCGCGGATCTCGCCGTTGCGTTGAACTGCGGACAAATAAAAACCGGATCTGCCAGTCGTACAGACCGGATCGCCAAATACAACCAGCTGATTCGTATCGAAGAAAAACTGGGCAAAAATGCATTTTATCCAAAGGGAAAAATTACATTTGGAAAATAAACCGGAGCTTTATTTTCCAAAGTATAAGAGCATAAAGATGAAGTATGGGAGTATGAGAGTATGGGAGTCGAATCAACCGTCAACTGTCAACCATCAACGCAACAATGAAACAGTACTTCGACAAAATTCCTTCCTGGTTAAAAAATAAATACGTACTGACGGCACTTTGCTTTGCAGTGTGGGTATTGTTTATTGATGATCGGGATTTTATCACGACACATTTCCGGCACGTAAAAGAATTGCATAAACTGGAAGCAAGAAAATTGTATTTCGAAGAGCAGATTCGTGACTGTCAGTAAAGAGCTGGACCAGCTTAAATCTAATCCCGCAACACTGGAGAAATACGCTCGTGAGAAATACCTGATGAAACGTGACAATGAAGATCTTGTTCGTTGTAAAGTAGCTTGAGGCGTTAAAGCCTGCAAGGCGTAAGGCGTAAGGCACTAAAGCGAAACGGTATCAACTGCCGACGCACGTAAACGCTATTGTACTGCCAACGGCCGAACCGATCAACCGCCAACTGTATCCTCTGATCGTTCCCCCAAACCAAAAGATTAAATTAGTTTAAGCTAAAAGCGTTTATCTATTGAACGTTAGGTCTGAAACGCTTTGCGGACTTTGACTGCCCGAAACATCTTTAGACTTCAAACGCGACCTCCCTTGAAACTGCTTTAGGCCTTAAGCCTGATAAAAGCCTTGAGCCTTACGCTTTATGCCTTAAGCCTGAATAAAGCCCTAAGCCTTGCGCTTTACGGCCTTAAGCCTGAAAAATCCTTAGGTTGAGAAGAATTGATGAAAACTTTTGATAATTAACGCAATAACGCAACCGGAATGACGTTTTTACTATCGGACGGATTATTTTTTACTGCTTTCTGATTATTGGACATTCAAATGGTTTCGCCTATGACACTCTTTACACCGGAGGATCTTTTACGGTATTTGTATAAAGAGTCTTCCCCCGAATTAACATCTGCCATTCAGGTTGCATTAGCAGAAAACTGGACGCTTCGGGAACAAATGGAAGAATTACAAGCCTCTGTTAATCAATTAGATATAGAAAAACAAGTAGTTGCTCCCCGAATGGAGGTTGTTTTGCGTGTGCTTCAATATGCGCGTGATACAGCCATCGAAACAACATCCGCAGGGCTGATATTCCTCCCGCCTGATTTTAGCTTAATTTCGGTCCATTATCATAAATGACCCGGAAACAGCGATTCGATTTTGTTATAGCATGGTTCAGTGAACACGCTCCTGAGGCCGAAACAGAACTTGTTTTCGACAATCCCTATCAATTGCTGGTATCCGTGATTTTGTCTGCCCAGTGCACGGATAAACGGGTAAATCATGACCACCCCTGCCTTTTTTGCCCATTTCCCCGGACCCGGTCTCCCTGGCAAAAGCCCATTTTGACGAGGTATTTCCCTTTATCAGAAGCATTTCCTATCCCAATAACAAAACCAAACACCTGATCGGCATGGCCAACATGCTGGTTAAAGGATTTTAAGGGAGAAGTGCCTCTCACGGTCGAAGAACTGATGAAACTTCCTGGTGTTGGCAGAAAAACAGCCAATGTAATTACGTCCGTAATAGATCAGCAACCCAATATGGCGGTCGATACCCATGTGTTCCGCGTTTCTGCACGCATCGGACTAACGGTCGGAGCAAAAACACCACTCGCAGCGGAAAAACAACTGATTCAATATATTCCAAGAGAGCTCATTCATAAAGCCCATCACTGGCTCATCCTCCATGGCCGCTATATTTGCGTGGCCCGGAATCCGAAATGCGATGTCTGCGGAGTGCGTCCTGTTTGTAAATACTTTTCAAGCCTAAAGCCTAAAGCTTAAAGCCTAAAACTAACATAGGCCAAAAGCCGAAAGCTTAAAGCCGAATTTTTTTCATTATGAATTATGATTATGAATTATGAATTCCATTCACAGACTTGATACTCTTATATTACTTAAACATAAAGTTTTAGGCTTTAAGCTTTAGGCTTTAGGCCCACGAAGTGGACTACAGAACACAATACCGAAGTTTCATAAACAGTTATTACCTCAGCGAAGGTATTCGTATCACTGTGGGTCTTAACGCTGCCCACGATCATCGGTACATACCTTCATCACGAGAATATCGGAATTACCATGTCGATCGGGGCGGTATGTGTTACGATCGTTGACAATGCCGGTCCGGTACTGCATCGCAAAAATGCCATGCTGGTTTGCAATGCTGTCATTTTTATAGCATCCCTGCTTACGGGATTTGCTGTTGGTTCAGCTAGTCGCAACGGTTTACTGATCGCCATTTTTTGTTTTATATTTTCCATGATCGGCGTATATGGTGCCAGGGCAGGATCCATAGGACTCGCCGGATTATTTGTAATGGTGTTGAATATGACGCATCGTACCGGTATGGAAGCCATCTTATTAAATGCAGTATATATTCTTATGCGGTGGACGTCTGGTATATGCTGCTCAGTCTTTCGCTCTATAGTTTTCGTCCGTACAAAGTAACCCAGCAGGCACTGGGTGATCTGATTCAATCTATCGGTGATTATATTTTATCGCGATACAGCTTTTTATGAAAAGGATCCGGATTACGACAGTATTTATAAAGCTCTGCTGGAAAAACAGGCGGAAATAAATGACAAACAAAATCTGGTCAGGGAACTGCTTTATAAAAGCAGGGATATCGTAAAGGAATCAACCAATACCGGTCGCGTAACACTGCTGATATTTATAGACATCAAATGATCTTTTTGAACGGGTGATGAGCCTTCAATTACATCATAAACTTTTTCATCAGTATTTCGATAATTCCGGTATCCTCGAGATTATTCAAGAATTTTCTTTCGCTGCTCGCAAAAGAATTGAACGAAACGGGAATCGCACTAAAAAGCGGAAAACCCTATATAATGAATGACCGTCTTGCAGGAAGCGCTTGCAAAATTGAAAAAGGAATTTGAAGATTTTCAGGCGAAGGAAATATCAGCAGTGAATGTAGAAGGATTTATCGGACTGCGTGCCCTGGTCAATGCCTGCGAGGATTTTGTTTCACGGATTCATACCATTCAACAATACACAGCATACGACCTGATCGATACAAAGCATGATATCCGCGTGCAGAACTATGATCAGTTTGTCACGCACCAGGATATCGACGCGAAAGTTTTTCTGGATAATTTCAACTGGAAATCAAATATCTTTCGCCATGCCCTCCGAGTTTCATTTGCCACAACAATCGGATTTATTATCTCAGCCTTCCTGCCATTCGGTCATGGATACTGGATCCTGCTTACGATCATTGTCATTTTGAAACCTGCATATAGTATAACTAAAAGACGGAACAGGGACAGGTTGCTGGGAACGCTGGCCGGCGTTGGAATCGGTGCGATCATTCTGATCCTGATTAAGGACAGACAGGTTATGATTGGTTGCATGATTATCCTGATGGTGCTGGCTTATAGTTTTATGCGGACCAGATATTTATTGTTTGTAACGCTGATGACGCCCTATATACTGATCCTTCTGTATATACTAAACCCAAATCATTTCAGGGTACTCATTATCGATCGCGTAATAGACACTGCCATCGGTTCTGCCATCGCATTGATGGCGAACATTTTGTTTTCTCCGGAATGGGCATACAAACAGTTTGGGGATTATCTTCAGAAAATGCTGGAAGCAAATAAAAATTATTTCAGCGATGTCAGTTCTTTTTTCACCGGACAGGCCGTACCTGTCAACACCTATAAATTGTCACGCAAAGAAGCTTATGTTGCCCTGGCTAATATCTCAGATGCGTTAAACAGAATGATCGCGGAACCCAGGAGCAAACAGAAGAATGCGGCAACATATCACGAGTTCGTGGTATTTAATTATATGATGTCGACTCATATTGCAACCCTCGCCGGTTTTGTATTCGTCAAATCCCCACCCGCACCTGAACCGGAATACCTGCCGGTAATTCACGCGGTGATTTCGAATCTCGACGAAGCAATAGACGGATTGAAATCATCTGACAATGAAATAACTTCAAGGTCAAAAGTGGAAAGACCGGATCTGCAGGTTAATCACATAGCGGGAAATGGAGAATCAGATGAATCAGGTTCAATAGGCGTACCCGAAAAAGTAAATAGCCGAGTCGACGAAATGATTCAGATCCGGAAAAAAGAATTGGAAAAAGGAATCTCCAAAGGTCATATACGAGCGAGCATTGCAGTATCAAAATCAGTAAACGACCAGTTCAATTTCATTTGGAAAATCTCTGAGGATCTTCTGAAAATGATCGTGAAGGCAAAAATTATTTGTTTCCTTTATTTAATGGAATTTTATTTTTGATTATGGATATCATCCACTCAATTCAGGACTGGGCGACTGATTTTTTTGGTCTGAAGGAAGCAATACGGATTATTCAGTCCGGCGACTACAATGCATTAAAAACCCTGAATGGCATTCTGTCAATAGTCGGGCCCATATTGCCAATCGTCCTGGTGTTTGAATTTTTGATTGCGTGCCTGTACAGGAAGTTTAAAATAATTGACTATAAAATTCCTTTCTTCTCTTATGTTATCAATGCATTCATCGGCAGGTTTATTTCAATTGCAGCTGTTGCATATATCATCGGACTGCTTTCATCCCATGCAATATTTAAAACCAGTTTTACGTGGTACTGGTTTATTTATGGATATATCATTTGGGAATTCGGACATTTTATTTATCATTTCCTTGCACATAAAGTAAGGTTGTTCTGGTGCCTGCACAGTACCCACCATGCTCCCGAGAATATGAATCTGGCCGTTTCCTATGCCCATTTTTTTCTGGAAGCTCCCTATGCAGATGTGATCAGAACGAGCACATGTATTTTGCTCGGCGTAAACCCGCCCCTGCTTTTTCTGATCATGTTTATTGACGGATTCTGGGGTGGTTTTATTCATATCGGAGAAACGCTGGGTAAGAAAGCGCGATGCGGACCTTTATTTAATTTTATTCTCACACCATCTCATCACCGGGTTCATCACGGAAGGAATCCACTTTATATGGACACTAATTTTTGTAATCTTTTAAATATTTGGGATCGCGTTTTTGGAACCTACCAGCCCGAATATGACAGTGTGCCTGTTGAATACGGGATTACCAGGCCCATGATAAAGAATAGTTTTTTAGACGCCTATTTCGGGGAAATTGTATACCTGGCAAAAGATGTCGCCCGGGCCCCTGGGATTAAAAATAAGTTTTTATACCTGTTCATGCCGCCCGGCTGGAGCCATACCGGCAATCATAAAACCGCCACTCTGACCAGGAAGGCAGCGTTAAAAGCCGAAAGCCTAAAGCTTAAAGCCTAAAGCAAGTATGGGAGTATGGGAGTATGGGAGTATGGGAGTATGGGAATCGATTCACGATAAGCGATACACGATACACGGTCAACGGCCAACCGCCAACGGCCAACCATTAACCAATCATCTCCCTCATCTTCTTTTTCAATTCATGCCGTGTAAATGGTATGCCCATGATCTTATTATATCCGACGGCATCCACATAATACTGATCCCGTATGATTTTAATAAGCTGCCCGTTATTGAGTTCGGGGATCAGCACTTTTTCGAAATTCCGGATGATCTGACCAAGGTTGCGCGGGAAGGGACGTATATAACGGAGATGTACATGCGAAACAGAGAGTCCTTCATTTTGTAAATCGGTTACGGCTGTTTTAATCGAACCAAAGGTGGATCCCCATCCGATCACCAGTAATTTACCTTTCTCCGGACCGCTGTCAATTTTCTGTTCTGGAATATAATTTGCAATTTTGTCCACCTTATCCTGACGCAGCTTTACCATTAATTCATGGTTTTCGGGGTCATAACTTACATTACCCGTAATATTTTGTTTCTCGAGGCCACCGATCCTGTGTTCCAGGCCTGCTGTGCCGGGAATCGCCCAGGGCCTTACACCTTTCTCATCCCGCATATATGGATGGAACTGTGTCTCACCATCATCCAGTTTGGTCTTAAATTTTACTTCAATCGGAGGTAGCAGATCTGCATTCGGGAATTTCCAGGGTTCTGATCCGTTTGCAATATATCCGTCACTTAACAAAATAACCGGCGTCATATGCTGTACGGCAATGCGCACTGCTTCATAAGCTACTTCAAAACAATCACTGGGCATAGAAGCCGAAATCACAGGCATGGGAGATTCTCCATTCCTGCCATAATACGCCTGCAATAAATCGCTTTGTTCTGTTTTCGTAGGAAGTCCTGTAGACGGGCCGCCTCTTTGTATATCGCAGATCACCAATGGTATCTCCAGCATCATGGCCAACCCCATCGCTTCAGCCTTCAGGGCCATACCCGGTCCCGAAGTAGTGGTTACGCCCAGCGACCCGCCATAACTGGCACCGATAGCCGCAGTTATTCCGGCAATTTCATCCTCGGCCTGGAAAGTACGGATACCAAAAGATTTATGTCTGCTGAGTTCATGCAATATGTCGGAGGCTGGTGTGATAGGATAGGATCCCAGAAATATAGGCAGACCACTTTTTTCGGAAGCGGCGATCAGTCCGTAACTGAGTGCCTGATTTCCCATGATCGCGCGATAGGTGCCTGGTTGTAATTTCGCTTTTGCAACGGTATAGGTAGAATGGGATGCTTCTGTCGTTTCGCCGTAGTTGAAACCTGCCCTCAGTGCGAGGATATTACTTTCAAGGATAACAGGCTTTTTTCCAAACTTCTCGTTTAGAAAATGCAGCGTACTGTCCAGGTCACGGTTATACATCCAGTATAGGAAGCCCAGCACAAACATATTTTTTGCCCGGTCCCTTTCTTTGGCACCAAGTGGGGAATTTTTTAAAGCCTCACGCGTTAATTTGGTTACGTCTATCAGGATTAGTTCATAATTTTCCAGACTGCCATCTTCCAATGGATTTACACCGTCTGCATAATTCGCAAGCCGGAGATTCTTGACATCGAAGCCTTCCAGATTGGCAATGATTTTTCCGCTTTTCTTCAGATTTTTCAGGTTAGTCTTCAGTGCCGCGGCATTCATGGCAACGAGTACATCACATTCGTCACCCGGCGTAAATATATGTTCGCTTGAAAAATGAAGCTGGAATCCACTTACTCCCGGAAGCGTACCCAGAGGGGCACGAATTTCCGCAGGGAAATCCGGAAAAGTCGCAAGGTCGATACCCAGGAGGGCTGTATTGTTACTGAACTGGCTGCCGGTAAGCTGCATTCCGTCTCCTGAATCCCCGGCAAACTTGATAACGACATCTTTTAGAATCGTCTCTTTAGGGTTTGTTGACATAGTTTACAAAGATAATATATTAGGCGTAAAGCTTAAGGCGTAAGGCGTAAGGCTTAGAGCTTTTTAATTGTTAATGATTAATATTTACCCATAATTGGTAAGAATTGGAGCAAGATTTAAAAGTTAGTAATGAAATTCTTAATCCCTAACTCATAACCAATAATTTAACTGCCTTCAGCCTTACGCTTTACGCCTTCAGCCTACTCCGACCTGAGACTCTCAACCGGATTGCTCACTGCGGCACGAAGGGTATTCAGGCTAACCACTATCAGGGTCAGCAGCAGTATCAGCACCCCCACTCCGGCAAACAGCCAGATACTGATGGTAATCCGATATGTATATTTTTCGAGCCAGATATTCATCAGCCACCAGGTAAGTGGAACAGCAATGGCAAAAGCAATCAGCGCGAGTTTCAAAAATTGCCTTGAAATCAGCATCAACACCTGTTGTATGGTGGCACCAAGGACCTTGCGAATACCGATTTCACGAAAACGTTTTTCGATAGTGAAGGAAGCCAGTCCGGCCAGACCGATAACACAAATAAAAATAGCAAGACCGGCAAAAATATTTGTGATTTTACTGATCAGTTCTTCAGTCAGGAATTTTTTACCAAACTCCTGGTCCACAAACCCGTATTCAAACGGGTAAGCAGGATTGTATTTTTTAGATACGGCTTCAATGAATGGAATAATTTTTTGTGGTTGAACACCTTCTTTCAGCCTTATATATACAGCCCCTGAACTATGCGGATCAAAAAATATCATCATCGGGTCCACCGGTTGAAAAGGCGATTCCATAACCACATTTTCTGAAATACCGATTACGTGAAATTTTTGATTATCATATCTTAACTCCATACCCAGCGGATTTTTTAAATTCATTGCTTCTACAGCCGCTCTGTTTAAAATTACCGAAGTTGAATCGATGGGCATGCCGGAAAAATCTTTTCCTTCCAGCATTTTGATACCCATCGTTTTCACGAAATCAACATCAGTAGACATGCATGAAATAATAAGGGCAGTGTTTGCCGGTTTTCCATTCCAATCGGGAGCACCGCTGCGCCATTGTATCTGGGTTATGGGTGAACCGGTTCTTGCAACTGCCCGTATCATTCCTGTTTTCAGGAGCTCGTTTTTAATGGCTGTAAAATTTTTATCTACTAAGGGAGAAGAAGGTATTGTAATCAGGTTGTCCGGATTATAACCTATGTTCCTGTTCTTAATAAATTGTATCTGGCGGAAAACAATAATAGTGGCAGATATCAACAGGATCGAAACCACAAACTGGGCAACAACCAGTATATTCCTGGGCAATGCCGCTTTTTTCCCGGCCAGGAAAGTTCCTTTAAGTGTCTTTACAGGATTGAAGGAAGAAAGATAGAGAGCAGGATAACTGCCGGCAATGATTCCTGTAAATAAAATAATAACCAAAGACACTGCCCAGAAAAGCGGTTTAAGTATATCCAAAGTCAGTTTCTTTTCTACCAGCAGATTGAAAGCTGGCAGTAAAAGATAAATGGCGAACAGGGAGAAAATAAAAGCGATCAGCACGAGTATCATGGATTCCAGAAGGAATTGGAATACCAGTTGACGTTTCTCAGATCCCAACGTTTTCCGAATGCCCACTTCCTTTGCTCTTTTTTCCGAACGGGCAGTAGAGAGATTCATAAAATTCACACAGGCTGTCAGCAATATGATCAGGGCGATGATTGAAAATAAACGAACATATTCAATCATACCTCCCGTATTCTTACCGTCTTTAAAATCACTATAGAGCCGCCATTTGCTCATGGGGAAGAGGAAATACGAACTTACCTTATCATAAGGGCTGTGCTGACTCTTTAACTCGTTGATTTTTTTTGTTAGTACTGAAATGTTTGTGCCGGGCTGTGGCTGAACATATACCATCCAGGATGAATTTTCCCATTCATTCATGGACCTTTTTGTATTCTCATCGGAATAATCAAACGGTTTTATAAAATCAAACTGGAATGTAGAATTTCCTGGCGGGTCAGCAATAACGGCCGATACTTTTAAATTATAATTATCGTCGACTCTCAGTATTTTATTCATCGGATCCGCATTTCCAAAAAATGCCCTTGCTGCGGATTCTGTTAATATAATGGATGAAGGGTCTTTGATGGCAGAGGAGGGATCACCTTTCCAAGATTTCCATGAAAACATATTGAAGAACCGGTCACTGACAGTATATCCCGTTTTCCTGAGTTTTGTTTCTCCGTTTGTGAGGACATGCTTTTCATCATAAGTTGTTACCACCGCATTTTTTATCTGAGGATAGGCCGCCTGCAAAGCAGAAGCCAGAGGAAGAACCATATTCCTGTCAGTAAAAATCTGATTCTTGAAATCACGGTTTGCAATAACCTGGTAAATGTTTTTGTAGTTGGAATGAAATTTATCGAACGATAATTCATCCTGCACCCAGAAAAGAATCAGCATGGTGCAGGTCATGCCGATGGTTAAACCAAGTAAATTGGTAGTGGAAAACCCCTTGTTCCTGAATAAATTTCTCCAGGCGATCTTTATATAGTTTTTAAACATAGTTCGTTTTTATTTTCGTTGATCGTGTATCGTTTATCGTTGATCGATTTACGATATACGATTCACGATAAACGAATTACCCTATTCCGACCTCAAACTAGTGACCGGATTCACCACCGCTGCTCGGATAGCCCGATAACTTACAGTGGCCAATGCTATTATGATGGACATCAGTCCACCGGCAACAAAAATCCACCAGCTGATATTGATCCGGAACGCATAATCCAGTAGCCAGTTGTTCATAAAATACCAGGCAAGGGGAGCGGCAACCAGGAAAGCAATGGAAATCAGGACAATGAATTCCTTTGAGAATAAATAAACGATGCTGCCGATGGATGCGCCAAGAACCTTTCGAATACCGACTTCCTTAATCCGCTGAGCTGCCATATAGGACGCCAGACCGTACAAACCGAGACAGCCGAGAAAAATTGCAATCGCTGCAAATATTTTATAGAGCGCAGCCAGCTGGCTTTCCTGCTTGTAAAAATTCTTAATGGATTCATCCAGGAATTGGTACTCAAAAACATAATCGGGGAAGGTCTTGTTCCATAATTTCTCAACTGCTTTCAAGGTGATTCGGGCCATTCCCGAATTCAATTTTATAGCCACATGATGATACATAGTTTTTATAAGGCGCGAAGAAAACCCGCGAATATTTATCCTTAAATCCGGTGGAATTAAAGTCTTTCACCACACCGACAATCGGACCCGCTACCTCATAAATATCCATTTGTTTATTGAGAACATCTTCTGGTCTTTTAACCGCCAGATCCCGCAACAGTCTTTCATTGATCATCACTTCATGGGCAGTGTCAGAACTGAAATTTCTTCCGGCTACAAGCGTAAGTCCATAAGTTTTGAGATAGTCAGGATCCGTCCACTTTATGATGCAATATTCACCATTATATTTTTGTGCATGATCATATTTATAATCAACCCAGTTGTTATCGTCCGTTGCGGGAGGCTGGGAATTAAAACTTATATTTTTAATACCCGGAATGGCATGAAGACTGGAACGCAGATAGTCAATTTTACTGTTTGATGCGCTGTCGCCCGGGAAAGTCACATCTACAATTGCATCCTTATCAAAACCCATCGACTGGTTGTTGAAATAGTTCATCTGCCTGATCATAATGATTGTACAGATGATGAGACCCTGGGCAATGATAAACTGGAAAACAACAAGTGCGCGACGGAGTGAAATGCCTTTGGTGCTCTTTGTGGTAAGGCTGCTCTTCAACGCTTCTATCGGATTGAACCCGGAAAGCAACACGGATGGATAAAATCCTGCCAGCATAGTTACTATAAGGATGATCCAGAGGAAAAATAATAACATTCCCTTACTATATAATAATCCCAATGAAAGAGGTAGTTCAAGTATTCCGGCTACCGGGGGAATTGCAAGGGAAGAAATAACCAGGGCCAGTGCCACCGAAATCATGACCAGGATAAATGTCTCCAGTAAAAACTGCCTCCTGAGCTGCCATTTTCCAGAACCCAATACTTTTCTTACGCCAACTTCCCGCGCGCGATTAACCGCCTGAGCCGTTGCCAGGTTGATAAAATTCACACAGGCAATAATGAGTATAAAAGCCGCTATCATCCATAATATCCTTAGGGATGATTTTGCAATCGTTCTTCCCAGGAAATTACCGGTATGACTAACGGGATCATAATAATGTACCTGGCTGAGTGACTGAATAACGAGTTCATCTTTATCCCAAGCAGGTCTGTATTTTTTAAACATTGCCCTAAGCCTTGGATTGAACGAAGTTTCTGTCATACCGGGGGGAAGCATTATATAACAATCATGACTATTCGAAGAACTGCCCCAGTCGCTGGATTTGGAAAGGCCGAGTAGCTTATAAGGAAGTATAATTTTAAATTGGAAATCTGTGTTAGGAGGAGGATTTGCGAGGATACCTGTAACCTTTACTACAACATACTTACTAATATTTATGGATTGGCCAATGGCTTTTTTCCAGTTCCCGAAATATTTATCCGCTGTTTCCTTTGTAAGCACAACAGAAAGGGGATCAGAGAGTGAAGCAGATGGACTGCCTGCCAGCCATTTAAAATCGAACATATCGAAGAAGTCAGGTTCCACTGCAAACATTCCTTTTTTCTGCAGAAACTTATTAATCGTTTTGCCATTCTGATCCAATAGATACAACTGGTTACTACCTAAAGAGGAAATCCCGGAGGTTTTTTTCAGTTCAGGGAATTCATTTTTAATAACTGATGGTAAAGGCTGAGGTGCAGCGTCACCATATTGTATCGAATTTTCGTGGTGGTATTCCGTAAGTACCCTGTAAAGACGGTCCTTATTCTTATGAAAATCATCGAAGCTTGTTTCAAATCTTATGATCGTAGCGATCAGAATACAAACGGCTATGCCTGCAGCCAGTCCGGCGATATTGAATATGCTGTAGGCCTTGTACCTTGATAAACTCCTGAAAGCTGATTTGATTTGATTGAACAACATTGCTTTTTAGATTTAGGCTTAACAATTTAGAATCGTTGGCGGTTGGCCGTTGGCCGTTGGCCGTTGATCGTATTTCGTTAATCGATTTACATTCTCACACCCTTACACTCTCTTACTAGTTTTAGGCTTTAAGCTTTAGGCTTTGGGCAGTCTTCGTTCATTCAGAACGAAGACTGGCAACAGGATTCGCAATAGCCGCTTTCACGGATTTAAAACTTATCGTTATCAGGGTAATTAATATGATGGATCCGGCAGATATGATAAATATATCCGCACCGATCTGAACACGATACGCAAAACTGCTGAGCCAATCATTCATAATCCACCATACCAATGGAAACGCAATGAGCACCGCAACTAAAACCAGCTTCAGGAAATCTTTCGACAACATGACCAGCACACTGCTGACAGAAGCGCCGACAACTTTACGAATTCCGATTTCTTTTTGCCTTCTCTGAGCTGTAAATGCAGCCAGGCCGAATAACCCGAGACAGGAAATAAGAATCGCCAGTCCTGCAAAATATTTCGATAATACAGCTACACGGTTTTCAGAAACATACAGGGCCTGGTACTCTTCATCCAAAAATTTATAATCAAAAGGCAGCCCTTTATAAAATGAGGCATAGGCATTCCTGACCTGTTCTATGGTTTGTCGCTCGACGCCCGCTTTTATTTTTACAATGACATTTGGCATCGCAGGAAACATCTGGAAAAAACAGGGCTTTAAAGGTTGATACAAAGATTCGAAATTGAAATCGGTGGCAACTCCGACTATCGTTTTCTCCTGATTCCAGAATTTAATTTTCTTCCCCACCGGATCCTTCAGTCCCATGGCTGCAATAGCCGATTCATTGAATATAATTTCATTCCGTGCATTTAAATTATCGGAAAAATTTCTTCCCTCTTTTATTTTAATACCAACTGTCTGCAAAAAACCGTTCCCCACTTCAAGATTTGCAAAATCGATGTCTTTCGAAGGATCCTTTCCGGGCCATTGAAATCCGCCGATACCACCATGATCTCCCGTCAGGTTATGGTAATGGCTTCCTGCATTTACAACACCCGGGATATTTTTCAGTCCATTAATAAAACTTATCGCTGATACGAAAGAAGCCGAATCATTTTCCAGCGGAATGGTGAAGTCAATAATATTGTCCCTGTTATAGCCCAGGTTTTTTGTCTGAATATAATTTACCTGCCTGTAAACAATTAATACGGCGGCGATCGCAATCACAGATAAAGTGAACTGAAACACAACCAGACCCTTCCGCATCCATAATTCTCCGATGGAAGTTTTTACACTGCCTTTTAAAATCAGCGCAGGTTTAAATCCCGAGATATACAGCGCAGGATAACTTCCTGCAATGATCCCGGTTATAAGCGCTATGCTTAAAACTGTAAGAATTACCCTGGTACTGAATTCAAAAACCAGGTTCTTGCCGGTTATCGAATTGAATTGCGGAAGTAAAAGATAAATTAATAAGACGGCGAGAATGACTGATAAAAAACTCATTAGGACGGATTCGCCGAGATATTGTAGAATGAGTGTTGCCCTTCCGGCTCCTACCACTTTTTTTATACCTACTTCTTTTATTCTGCGCGATGCATTGGCCGTGGACAGGTTCATGAAATTAATACATGCGATGGCCAATATAAACAGAGCAATGGCTGAGAATAATTTTACATAAGATATTCTTCCACCTGCCTGCACGCCATCTTTGTAATTTCCGTAGAGATACCTGTCAGAAAATTTCCTTACAAACAAAGTCTTTTTTGAATCCTTTTCCTTTCCATGCATAAAATCCTTGATCCTGGCATTGAACTGGTCAATATTTGTTCCCTTCTTCAATATCAAAAAAGTACTGGGATCACTATTGCCCCAGTCTTTCATGCCCGGTCTTTTTTCAATGAACTGATCGAAATTGAATAAGAGGTCGAATTTGTCAGATACGTTTTCAGGATTCTTTTCAAAAATTCCTGTTATCAGATAAGATCCGTTAAACTCACTCTGACTCCATTCAACAGACTTGCCGATCACATTTTTTGTTGTATGAAATAATTTCATCGCAAGCTCATCAGAAATAGCAATGGATTGTTTATCCGAAATAAGTCTTTGATAATCGCCCTGAATAAAATGACAATCGAAAATGTTGAAATATTCTTTGCTCACAAACTGACCACCCGCTTTAATACGTGTTTCTCCAACGGAAATAATACCAGGACTTGAAAACCAGGAAGCCGGGATCACTGTTGCAGCATATTCAACTTGGGGCATTTCAGTCTTAAGCGCATTGGCCAGCAGCCCGGCTGTATAGTCCATTGTCGTGATGCCGTTCTCCTCCTTCATGTTTTGCATCACCTGGTAAAGGTTGCTGTCTTTCGAGTTGGACTTATCCATGTTCAATTCATCACTGACCCATAGCCAGATAAAAAGGGCACAGGCCAGGCCAATGGATAAACCAAAAAGATTCAGGAAGGTAAACTGACGATCCCTTATCAGGTTACGCCAGGCGATTTTGAGATAGTTCTTTAGCATTGAATTTGGTTGGCGGTTGGTCCGGTTGGATGGTTGGCGGTTGGCAGTTGGCGGTTGACCGTTGACTGATTGCGCCTGGTTGATTACGGATTGATGCACCAAGAAAATGCCAATAAGATAGCTTACTGTAAATCAATTTTTTAAATGGAAGCTCATGGGACGCAACTGTCCGCTTGCGAACGATCGTTGTTCATTAATAGTCCACGATCCACCGCCAACTGCCAACCGCCAACCGCCAACCGTCAACCGCCAACCGCCAACCGTCAACCGCCAACCGTGCCAACCGCCAACCGCCAACCGTCAACCTTATTGAAGCGCCAAATAAATGTCCTGCATAATATTTCCACGCACATTTAAGGATGAAAGTTTTGAGCTTTCCTGAGGATTTACACGGTTGGAAAGAAAGATTAAAACGAGCTGCTGGGCGGGATCCGCCCATATGCAGGTTCCGGTGAATCCTGTATGTCCGAATGTCAGGGGAGAAGCAGCCGCACAGGGATAGGGCTCCTTTCTCGTGGCATTGTCTTTTTCGGGTTTGTCGAATCCGAGACCGCGCCTGCTGATATCACTGTGATAGGCCGTAAAATATTCGATGGTTTCTTTTTTAATATACTGGTGACCGCCAATCGATCCGCCATTCAGCAGCATCTGCATGATCACGGCCAGGTCGTAGGCGTCACTGAATAGACCTGCATGACCCGACACTTCTCCAAACATGGCAGCACCAGGATCATGCACATCGCCGCGCAATAACTGCCGGCGAAAAGGAACTTCCTGCTCGGTAGGAGCTATCCTGTTCACCGGAAATCTTTCTCTTGGTCTGAACCCTGTTGTTGAAAGGGCCATTGGTTGATAAAAATTTGTATACGCATATTGATCCAGCGTCTGCCCGCTCAGTGCCTCCACGATCTTTCCCATGAAAATAAAATCATTGTCGCTGTAGACATATTTTCCGGTCGGTCCCAGTTTACTCGTCAGAATTCTTTTGTACATCGTATCCTCCCAGTCGCCGCGTATGTATAAATTTTCTGCCACACGAATACAATGCAGACTGTCTGCAGTAGAAGAATAAATGCCAGGAAGAGGAATGCCGTCTTTATCCCTGGTAATCGTTTCAGCATAAAATGGAATAAAATCTTTCAGGCCTGCCTGGTGCAGCATGATGTCCCAGATCTTCAATGAATCTTTGTCGCTCCCTCTCACCCACGGAAGATAATCTCCCAAAGTTTTATGGAGGTCCAGTTTTCCTTCATCATATAATTTCATTACAGAAATTGTCGTCGCACAGACTTTTGTTACCGATGCGAGATCATAAATGGTTTCAGGATATACAGGTTCGAGTTTGTTATATTCCATGGTGCCGAATGATTTCTCATAGGCAACCTGGCCATTTTTCACAACCACCACTACACATCCCGGTGCGGCCTGCATCGCAATGGCGCGTTTACAGATTGAATCGATGCGTTGAAGTTTATACGGATTGAATCCCAGGGACTCAGGTGGCACTTCCGGCAGTGCACCACGGAGATATGTAATTCCAAATCCGGCCCTGAGTCCATTACAGACAGAAACCGGCAAATGTCCTTTCGCCAGAAATTTTCCATTCAGCCAGTCTGCTGCGACTGCCTGAGTAATATCATTGTCATCATAACACTCCGCCAGTACGGTAGCGTCACAAACATATTTCAGTGCATAAGGATTTCCGAAAACAAAAGTGACCGCACCGACCTGGTGATCCAGTTTTTGAAGAAGCTGAAGTGCAGCCGCGCTGATACCGAAATCATGTGCCGGATATCTGTTTATATTATGAAGCCCGATAATAATCCTGTCATAACGGTTCCGGAGTAATTCGAAAGCCGCCGCCGCTTTGACGCTGTCTAATCCATAATCGAAATAATAAGTATTCGCATGAAAATCATTCCGCATTCTTTTGCTGAACGTATTGTCGTCAGTGAGTCCGAATCCAATATAAGCGACGCGTTTTGCAGGAGGACCGGGAAAAGGACGGTCACTTCTGCGCACCAGCGTGATGGCCTGTTTAGCCACATTGCGATAAAGTTCAGGAACGTCTTTGTTCAAATCTTCTATAAGATGAGCTGTGTCGACAGGTTGCCAGTTCGATAGTCCCAGTTGATATTTTGCAGTCAGTACTTTTTTCACGTGTTCATTCAAATCCTTCCATTTAAGTTTTTTTTCTTTGATGGCTTTGAATATTTTAGTGATGCTGAGTAAAACATCGCCCGGTAAACAAAGCATGTCATTTCCTGCAATCAGGGATTCAACGGCCGCATCCCCGTCAGGGAAATATTTACTCACGCCTTTCATTTCCAGCGCGTCGGTAAAACTCAGGCCCTTAAACTGCATTTGCTTTTTAAGCAGGGTTGTAACGGTGGCATTTGAAATGGAAGAAGGACGATGTTCGCGTGAATCAATTGCTGGTACAAATAAATGCCCGATCATCACACTTCCGACGCCAGCTTCAATTAATTTTTTGAAAGGATACAGTTCCATCGTATCGAGCTGCCTGCGACTTTTATTTACTACGGGAAGGTCGAAGTGGGAATCCACGGATACATCACCGTGTCCGGGGAAATGTTTGGCCGTAGCCAGAATCCCATTGTCCTGCAGACCCTTCATATATTGTATGCCGAGTAGTGCGACCCTGTGCGGATCTTCACCGAATGAACGATCGTTAATGACAGGATTATCAGGATTGTTGTTCACGTCGACCACAGGTGCATAATTAACCTGGATTCCCATGCGTTTGCATTGCTCGGCAACGGTTTGTCCGTATTGGTAAATGAGTTGCGGATCCTGAATAGCACCGAGCATCATCTGGCGCGGTAATGCACCCACACTGTCCATCCGCATACCCAGTCCGTTTTCTGCATCGATGGAAAATAATATAGGCGTCTCCGCGATATCCTGAAAATGATTGATGAATGCGGCCTGTTGTTTTGGCCCGCCCTGAAAAAGACAAATGCCACCCACGTTGAACCTGCGGATATCCGCCTCCACCTGCTGGTCATAAAAGGTAATTTTCCCCGTCGCGGCATCAACAGATGAGAGCCTCACTACGATCAGCTGCGCAATTTTACCGGTATCAGTTAAAGTATTATAGACAGAGTCAACCCAGTGATTTGCAGGCAGGTTTACGTTGTATTGCGCTTGAAGGGAAAGGGAAAAAACGAGCAGAATCAGGGGCAGGAATTTCTTCATAATGGATTTTTACGCTTAAAGCCTAAAGCTTAACGCTGTAGTTGATTGTTTATGATGATGATCTATGGTTATGGGTTATGAGATATGAGTTATGAGTAGGTGCATATGCTAACCCATAACCCCATAACCCATATCCCATAACTCATAATCCATAACCTCTGCTTTCGACAAGCAGGCGTCATCGACCTCAGTCAAACCTACAAAAGAAAAAGAGATTTTTTTCCACTAAATTGCCCGGACAATAAGGCCTTGAAGATGAATGACCTGATCGAACTGTTGCCGGATAATATTGCGAACCAGATTGCTGCGGGAGAAGTGATCCAGCGGCCCGCCAGTGCCGTGAAAGAACTGATGGAAAATGCTATCGATGCGGGCGCATCCCAGATAAAGCTGATTATCCAGGACGCGGGTAAATCACTTGTCCAGGTAATTGACAACGGCCGGGGCATGAGTGTCACTGATGCCCGCATGGCTTTTGAACGGCACGCCACTTCCAAGATCCGTAATATCGAGGACCTTTTTCGCATTCGGACAATGGGTTTCCGGGGTGAAGCGCTGGCATCTATTGCTGCGGTGGCACAGGTGGAACTCAGGACAAAAAGACCCGCTGATGAGACCGGTACCTTCATCGAAATTGAGAACAGTTTTGTAAACAGGCAGGAGCCCGTTGCCTTTCCGAACGGGACAAGCATTGCGATGAAAAATCTTTTCTTCAATGTGCCTGCCCGCAGGAATTTTCTCAAAAGCAATGCGGCAGAAATGAGACATATCGTGGATGAGTTCATCCGCGTGGCGCTTTCTTTTCCGGATATACGTTTTATTCTAATCGGCAACGGACAGGAAATATTTCATCTCGAAAAAGGAACGCTCAAACAGAGAATAGTACAGATCCTTGGCAACAATTATACTTCCAAACTGGTTTCGGTTCAGGAGAATACTGACTATCTCAATATCACGGGCTTTGTCGGAAAACCCGATATCGCCAAACGCACACGTGGCGATCAGTATTTTTTTGTGAACAATCGTTTTATAAAAAGCGCCTATCTGAATCATGCGGTCATGACAGCTTTTCAGCAAATGATTCCGGGCGATAGTTTTCCGCTCTATGTATTGTTCATTGAAATCGATCCTTCACGTGTGGATATCAACGTGCATCCGACCAAACAGGAGATAAAATTTGAAGACGAGAAAATTGTGTACGCGTTTGTGCAGTCAGCCGTAAAACATGCACTGGCGCAGTTCAGCATTACGCCCAGTCTGGATTTCGACCTGGACCCTGGTATCCAGCAGCTCGATGCGATCAATAAGCCTCTTACGGAAGAAATGAAAACAGAAATTGAATCTTCCACACTTTTTAAAACATTCACGAGAAAAAATCAGGCGCATTTTATTGAACCATCCGATAACAGCGACCTGGTACACTGGAGAAACCGTGAGATGGAGGATCTGAATTTTGCAGCAACGATTGCCGGTGCGTCCGGTTTCCAAAGAAATAATTTCGGATGAAACTATCCGGCCTGAGAATACCGATGCATTTATTGAAAACGAATCAGAAGAAGAGAAAGAACACAGGCAGACTGAAAATAATTTGTCCTTTCAGTCCCTGTATGCGCGATTCTCCTCAGATCCGCTATTTCACGAGGAGCAGTTCCGCTTAACACAGGTACAGAATACTTTTATTATTTGTGAGACCAACGGTGGTTTTTTGCTGATACATCAGCAGGCCGCACACGAAAGGGTGTTGTATGAAAAATTTATGCTCGCCCTGAGTGGCAAACCTTTGGCGACGCAGCCCGGATTATTTCCTCAAACCCTGACCCTTTCAACTTCTGATGCCGTTTTACTGCAGGAACTGCTGCCTGGATTGCAGGCATTGGGATATTCCATTGAACCATTCGGTAAGGATAGTTTTATTATACAGGGAGTACCCGCCGGACATGCAGATGGCAATGAGAAAAAAGTTATTGAAAATTTACTGGAGCATTGTAAACATTCCGGAAATGAAAAAACAGATTCGCTCCAGGAAAAAATGATCCGCTCCCTCGCATGGCAACATGCCATTAAAACCGGTACCGTTCTTTCGGAAACTGAAATGCGTTCCCTCACTGAAAATCTTTTCCGCTGCCTGCAGCCAAATACATCTCCCAATGGTAAGCCTGTTTTTATTGAATTTAAACAGGAATATCTGGAGAAGGTTTTCAGGCGCAAGGCCTGAGGAAAGTATGGGAGTATGGGAGTATGGGAGTATGGGAGTGCTTTGCTGTCCATAAGTTGTAAAGAGTTTCGTCAACCGCCTATCGCCAATCGATTTACGATCCACGATTCGCCAACGATTCCGAACAAAAAACTTTCTTCCAATGAATAAATTAAAAGTTTCCATCGCACAGATCACACCTGTATTTCTCGACAGGGATGCCACTGTTGAAAAAGCAGTTGCAGCTATCGGTGAAGCAGCAACAAATGGAGCCAGACTGATCGTCTTTCCTGAAACATTTATTCCGGGATATCCTGAATGGGTCTGGACAAACGCTCCCGGGAAAAAATCCCTGACTCATCCTTTATATGAGGCACTGCTGAATAATTCGATATCGATGGGCGATGATTCCATTCGTCATCTTTGCGATACGGCGCGTGAAAATAAAATATTCGTCGTCATGGGAATCAATGAACGGAATACTGAAGCCAGCAGTGCCAGCCTTTATAATACGATCATATATATTGACGACAACGGACAACTTCTGGGAAAACATCGTAAGCTCGTCCCCACTTCCGGTGAGCGACTGGTTCATGCCATGGGCGACGGTAGTACTCTTGAAACATATGATACATCTATTGGTAAATTGGGAGGACTGATCTGCTGGGAAAATTATATGCCCCTCGCGCGATATTTTATGTATGCACGCGGCGTACAGATCTACGTTGCACCCACATGGGATTATGGCGAAGCCTGGATCTCCACATTAAGACATATCGCAAAAGAAGGAGCCGTGTATGTACTGGGTGCCTGCATGCCCATGAAGGTGAGCGATATTCCGGAAGAGATGGAATTCAAAAAGCAATACGATTCCTCAAAGGAATGGATCAATCCCGGCGACAGTATCATCATCAATCCAAAAGGAGAAATTATCGCGGGCCCGCTGCATAAAAAAGAAGATATCCTTTATGCAGAAATTGATTTAGCTGTTAACGCCCACGCGAAATGGAGCCTCGATGTCGCCGGACACTATGCGCGCCCCGATGTATTTAAATATTCCGTGAACAGAAATCCCAATCCGATCATTGGGAATGTTTAACTTAATTTTCAAATCTTATTGCCTTACTCCGTTTCTCCCGAAACTCAAAAACACCTGACTTTAGAAGGAAGACAGAGTCCAAAATCTTTTTGATACAAAGTTTAATTCTTAAACAGGCACCGTGAAAACACCCTGCTTTTTGCTTTCAAATTAGATTAATTTTGATTTTCATTAGAGTTTATAGGTAATGAATTCAGAACAGGCCCTTCGTAAACAAATTGAGGAAACGCTTGAAGCACTTGACAAGAGTACCGAAAGAGCAACTAAATCGAAAGCATCGGCAATGAAATATTTGGTTGAACTTGGACTAATTGAACAAAAAAAACCAATCAGGAAGCCCGCAAAAAAGGAAAAATAGTTTGGCACAGCATACTCCCTTTCAGGTAACTGGCTTCCATAGTTGTGATAAAAGTGTTGGCTTAGACATTATAAATGGTAGATCTCAATTAAGACCAAGTACAAATGTTTGGGACTGGTTAGGGGAAGGAATTTATTTCTGGGAACAGAACCCATTAAGGGCATTGGAATATGCAATTGAAAGCTCAACCAGAAAACAGTTCAATAAAATTCCTATACAAACACCGTTCGTAATTGGCGCTATTATTGAATTAGGGAATTGTTTGAATTTGATCGAGCCGGAATCCCTGATTATTTTAAAAAGAGCTTATTTGGGACTTAGTAGAATTTACGAAGAAGTCGGAAAGACGTTGCCAAAAAATGAGAATGAGAACAGGAAATTAGATTCCGCAGTTTTTAAACATTTACATAAATCGCGAAGTGATAATTTAAGCCCGGCTTTTGATACTATAAGATGTGCTTTTAATGAAGGAGATCCAGTTTATCCGGGCGCTAATTTTACAATGAGACTTCATATGGAGATTAGTGTCTTAAATCATGAAATGATCCATGGATATTATTTACCATATCCTCTCGAAAAATATAATCCATATCTTAAAGAACTTCAGGCTGATTAAATTTCTCTAAGAATTCTTCCTCAAATACTCAACATAGGCTTCCACAGCTCTTCTTATTGCGGAGGTTCCACCATTGTGATTGTTGACAAGTATGGAGAATTCAAGCAGATGATTTTTGGTCGTGTAGATAAATCCGCTGAGGCATAATACGCCGGTCAGTGAACCGGTTTTTACAAACACGTAGTTGCTGTCAGCGCGATAATAATTTTTCAATGTGCCACTGCCACCCGTTGGCAGAATCTTTTTCATCCGGTCCATTCCGAATTCATTTTTTAATTTGATGAGTACACTCACAAAATCCCTTGGACTGAATAAATTAAACCTGCTCAGTCCGCTGCCGTCCACCCAGGAAGGCTTCTGTGGAAGATCGACGAGAGGGCCATTTAATATAGAATCCACTAGTAATTTAATAACATCTTCATCATTCATAAATTGAAGCCTTTGCTGACTTACCATCAGTAAGGTTTGCTCGGCGAAAAAATTATCGCTTCTGTGCATCATTGGAATAAATACCGAATCTGCCGGCCTTGAATTAACAGAGTCGGGTGGTAAGGGATAAATAGTCGTATGCCAACCCTTGCTCATGTCAACAACGGGCATCTGGGGTTTGAAAATATAAACGGATTTACCAATCGTATCAGGCAGCAATTCAGCAGCAGCATTCAGATTATTTGTGATGAAGGGGACGTCCTGTGAAATATTGGGCTCATTGCCCGAACGAATAATAAAAACATTCGAGTCCATTAACCTTTGAACCAGAAATGTTTTAGGAATACTATCGGTACTGAATCTGACCTTCCAGGGAATTTCCGGTGAACTGGAAACGGTGGCTGTTGGTCCGAATGCAGCATTACTGCGTGTTGCAGAATTTTGCTGGTTCCACCGGATGAAATTCCCATAAACAGGAAACGCACTGCGCTCGATCGCATAGTCCTCATTGTAATCATCCCAGGCCCATCCGACGCCGAGCGCATTTTCCATCCAACCAACGTCCATGAGGTAAATCTTTTTATGAGTTTTCTTTAGAAAATCAATCACAGGCTGTGATTGAAAATCGGGATGCAATAAACTTGGATCACCGGTGGGATAAACAAAAACAGCCGTATCATTTTCAGAATAGCGAATACCAACCAGCGAATCACCGAGATATTTCATTCCCACATAAAGCGAAAATAATTTTGTATTGCTCGCAGGCACAAAATATTTATCACCCTGGTAGTCTGCGATTTCTCTTTTGGATGAATCATCGTAGACATATACGCCGACCAGCGCCGTACTGAGTTCTTTGGTTTCAACGAGCTTCTTCAATGCTGAATTATCGGGGACGCAGCATTGTCCGAGTGTTGAATTGTTGAAGAGGAATATTGACAAGCCTAAAGCCCAAAGCCTAAAGCCGAAAACTTTTTTTGAGCCTAACGCCGAAAGCCTCATTAAGCCTAAAGCCCAAAGCCTCATTAAGCCTAAAGCCCAAAGCCTAAAGCCGAAAACTTTTTCAGAGCCTAACGCCGAAAGCCTCTTTAAGCCTAAAGCCCAAAGGCTAAAGCCAAAAACTTTCTTTAAGCCTAAAGCCCAAAGCCTAAAGCCGAAAACTTTTTCAGAGCCTAACGCCGAAAGCCTCTTTAAGCCTAAAGCCCAAAGCCTAAAGCCAAAAGCATTTTTCTTACAGAATAGAATCAAATGAATTGAATTTAAATTCACTCCCATACTCCCATACTCCCATACTCCCATACTCCCATACTCCCATACTTTCTTATCTCTCCTGCGCCCGCAGCCATCTCTCCGGCACTTCATTGCTGCTGGCCTGGAGATAGTCATGGTATGAACACGCGATATATTTCTGATCGGGCAGCTGCATCCACCAGCGATTGGTTTTTTTGCTCTGCAGAAATACCGTCTGCACTTCTGCGAAAGCTGTATGATATTCCACGAAATATTCCTTATCGTTCAGATTCGCTTCACGCTGTCCCTTGTTTCTTCCATCCACCGCATACCAGAGCATCTGCGCAATCTGTTTGGCCGTGAGTTCGTGTTCATCATTTTCTGGAATATATCCGTAGATGCCGATACTCGTGATATTGGGACTCAGTCCGGCGAAACGCAAAAGGGCGCAGGCTTCCTCGCCCGAAAGTCCGTTGGGCGACAGGGTGTTGGAAGGCGCATATGCATGGGCGATAGCACAAACATCAAAACTCAGCATATTGGAATTGCGCAGCACGGGCTCCATCTCATCAATAATTTCTTTCACTTTTCCTACCCTGAAACAATCAAACCGGAGTTTGTCCATCGTCTCCAGCATCCTCGGGTGCACATAAAAACTCTGGAACCCGATATGATTATAATGAGAGATAAAATTCGGTTCATCCGTTAACAACTCCATCAGGAAATTTTCGCTCTTGAGTGTCGAATCGATATTGATATCGATCAGTGCGTCCACGCAGGCAACTTCTATCAGCTTCTTGCGACTCGCATAACTCTGATATTGCGCCAGGGTCAGGTCGTGCGAACCACCGAGGATGATCACGGTTTTCCCAAGGCCGATCAGCTCGTTCATCACCGTGCGAAGCGCAGCATAGGTATCGGCCAGTGTGGAACCGGTCTTGATATTTCCCACATCCACGATCCGTATTTCGGTGTGCCAGTGATAGAGCTGGTAAAACTGGCGGCGGATAGTATCCGGTCCGCTGAGAAGGGTCCTGGAACGCCGGGCACCTCGTTCTTCCCGGCAGCCGATCAGGACAAGATCGGCCTGCAGCAGGTCGGGGAAATCTTCTTCATAAACCTGAATCAGTTTCCCCACCTGACCGTCTTTATATTCATCATCATTGGAAATCTCCCGGGTATTTACCGGGTCGAGGTAGTCAAGGATATGCAGACTGTACAACATGTACCACGATTTGAAACAAACTTACACTTGTTTTTCCTTTTATCTTTGCGGCATGGAAGAATTACTGGAAAAACTGGATAGTTACAGGAAGGAAATCGTTGGCACAGAACCCGATGGAGCAGAAGCTGCCGAAGCGTACCGCATCCGTTTTCTGGGAACCAGGGGCATCGTGAAAAATCTTTTCCAGGAAATGAAAAATGTTCCCGCTGAAAAGAAAAAAGAATTCGGCCAGATCCTCAACGAATTCAAACAGCTCGCCGAATCCAAATATGAATCTTTAAAAGAAACCGCCAACCACCAACTGCCAACCGCCAACCAAATGGACTGGTCCCTTCCCGGCGATCCGATCAATATAGGATCACGACATCCGATCAGCCTCGTGAGGAACCGTATCATACAAATTTTCGGCAGACTCGGATTCTCTGTGGCCGAAGGTCCGGAGATAGAAGATGACTGGCATAATTTCACATCACTGAATCTTCCTGAGGATCATCCGGCTCGGGATATGCAGGATACTTTTTATGTGAACAGAAATCCGGACTGGCTCCTGCGCACCCACACCAGCAATGTACAGGCACGCGTGATGGAGAAACAAAAACCACCCATACGGATTATTTGTCCGGGACGTGTGTACAGAAATGAAACCGTCAGCGCAAGGGCGCATTGCTTTTTTCATCAGTGCGAAGGATTGTATGTGGATGAAAATGTTTCATTCGCGGACCTGAAACAAACGCTTTATTTTTTCGTGCAGGAGATGTTTGGGAAAACAGTCAAGATCCGCTTCCGGCCTTCTTATTTTCCTTTTACGGAACCCAGTGCGGAAATGGACATCAGCTGTCTGATCTGCGGTGGTACCGGATGTAATGTTTGTAAACACAGTGGCTGGGTGGAGATACTCGGCAGTGGCATGGTTCATCCGAAAGTGCTTCAGAATTTTAATATCGATCCAAATAAATATACAGGATTCGCTTTTGGAATGGGAATGGAAAGGATATGTCAGTTGAAATACCGCATCAACGACCTGCGCCTCTATTCACAAAATGACCTGCGTTTCCTGAAACAATTTATTTCAGCCACTTAAAGAACGGAACCATGATCCTTGCCGTTCTTGCCAGCGATCTGCAGAAGGAAGAAATCGCTTTGTCCCCTTTTTTCCAAAAACATGAACTCGTGTTTTCAGAAAATAATTCTCTATGGGCGAATCATACCGCCGATGCTTATATTGATTTTGAGTTTGTGCCTTCGGCAGAAAAAATAAAATACCTCAGCTCACTTCTCCCCAAACCCGTGATGGTAAATGCGGTGACAGAAACACTGAGCGATATCCATCCGGATTTTATCCGTATTAACGGGTGGCCAGGATTTTTGAAAGGAAAATGTTTAGAAGCTGCGGCGAATAAGGAAATGCAGGAGATGGCCCGTCAGATCTTCGGGGATGAAATGATATTTGTAAAGGACGAACCTGGTTTTGTCTCCGCGCGAATCGTTGCAATGATCATCAATGAAGCATATTTTACCTGGGAAGCCGGGACGAGTTCTAAAGAAGACATAGATCTTGCGATGAAACTTGGAACAGGATACCCGTATGGACCGTTTGAATGGGCTTCATTAATTGGTGAAAAGAAAGTTGCTGATTTGCTGAAAAGACTGTCTGAAAAAAATAATTTGTATGAATTAGCTCAATCGCTGATTAATGTGCCTGATACGGAAATGTAATGAATGAGAGAAAGGGGAAATTGAATGGGGGAATGATACTGTACAAATTTGAAAATTGATTCGGCAACCGCCAACGGCCAACCGCCAACGGCCAACGAAAATAAAATGTTACTACTAATCGATACTTCCCAGGAAACCGCAACAGTCGCTCTCTCAAAAGAGGGAAAAGTTTTGTATTGGGAAGAAAATAAAATTTCCAAAGAACACGCGTCCTGGCTGCACACGGCGATCGGGCGACTGATTGTTAAGGCCGAAATAACCCTTGCTGAATTGAAGGCTGTCGCGGTGGTTGCCGGACCTGGTTCATACACCGGTCTGAGGGTGGGGATGGCAGCGGCAAAGGGATTTTGCTACGCACTAAAGATCCCGCTGATCACCCGGAATACCCTGGAAGTAATGGCAGAATCCATGCGGGATGTGGCTATAGAAAAGGGAGCCCTGATCTGCCCGATGATCGACGCGCGGAGGGATGAAGTCTTTACGGCTGTTATATTCGATTAGGCCTAAAGCCTAAAGCCGAAAGCCTAAAGCCAGAAACCGCCAACCGCCAACCGCCAACCGGCCAACGATCCACGATCCACCGCCAACGGTCAACCGCCAACCGCCAACGATCTCAAAGTGATCCTCCCTCCTCAAGCCCTGATATTAGATAAAAATGCATTTGAAATATACCTGTCGGAAAACCTCATCGTTTTCTTCGGATCGGGAGCAGAAAAATGGAAAAAAATTTCAGATTCCCCATCCGCCATCTTCGAGCAACAACCCAGTACAGTTCAGGCTTTTGCGACGCTTGCCCAGGAAGGATTTTATAGCTGAAAACTGGGCAGATACGGTTTATTCCGAACCGTTTTATCTGAAAGAATTCTTCACTTATTGAGAAAATATTCTATATTACGATTTCTTTATAAACTCTGCTTGTTATACGAGAATGATTAGAATCCAATACAGATATTTTTTTTGAACCTTCAACCTATTGACCTGTATGAGTGGTACAAGCAGCAACTATTGGATGATTCTCAATGCCCAGGCAGGAGAAGAAACTGCCGTTAAAGTGGATTTTATTAATCTGAAAAAGGCCGCGATGATCCTGCGGGCGCTGAATCACAAACTCCGACAACAGATTGTACGCATCCTGGATGAGCATAAAAAGCTGACAGTCACTGAGCTCTACATCCACCTCCGGCTGGAGCAGTCAGTCGCCTCCCAGCATCTGGCCATCCTGCGCCGTGCCGGTATCGTCAAAACCGAACGTGACGGCAAATTCATCCACTATACCATCAACCCCGAGCGCATTAGTGATATTATGAAAACAGTTCATCTGTTGCTCGTTTGATCACCAGAGGTGATCAAACGAGCAACAGGCTTAAAGCCCAAAGCTTAAAGCCTAAAACCAATATAAGCCTAAAGCTTAAAGCCTAAAGCCTAAAGCCTAAAACATTGTTTAATTATGGGTTATGGATTATGAATTATTAATTCCATTCTCTCACTCCCATACTCTTAAATTCTTATACTAGTTTTCGGCTTTGAGCTTTAGGCTTTAGGCTTATATTGGTTTTCGGCTTTGAGCTTTAGGCTTTGGGCCTAAAAAGGGGTAATTTTGTACAAAGAACTGAAGATGTATATCCAGCAACTTTATACCGGCTGTTTAAGTGAAGCGGCTTATTATATTGAAAGTGACGGTGAGGCAGCGATCATCGACCCGCTGCGTGATATCGAGGAATATCTGGTCCTGGCAAGAGAAAGGAAATCCCGCATTAAATATATTTTTGAGACGCATTTTCACGCTGATTTTGTGAGCGGTCACCTCGATCTGGCCCAGGCATCAGGAGCACCTATTATTTATGGTCCTGAGACAGAAACCTCGTTCCCCATCTACCGGGCCAAAGACGGGGAGATTTTTAAGCTGGGTAAACTGACCATCGAAGTACTGCATACACCCGGACATACCGTCGAATCTTCCTGTTATCTTTTGCGCGATCCTAACGGAGTACCCTATGCGATTTTTACAGGCGATACTCTTTTTGTCGGAGATGTCGGCAGACCGGATCTCAGCAGTGGCAACCTGGGAAAGGAAGAACTGGCATCCATGTTATATGATTCACTTCAGAAAAAAATCAAACCACTGCCAGACAACCTGATCATCTATCCCGCTCATGGCGCAGGAAGCAGCTGCGGAAAAAATATCGGTCCTGATACCTACAGCACCCTGGGTGACGAAAGAAAATCTAATTATGCATTGCTCGCAGAATCCAGGGAAGAGTTTGTCAAAGCTGTTACGAACGGCCTCAATACTCCCCCGCAGTATTTTGCCGTCAATGCGCGCATCAATAAAGAAGGATACGAGAGTCTGGATGAAATAATGGAAAACGGATTGAAACCTTTAAACATAGAAGCCTTTAAAAAACTGATAAAGGACGACGATACGATTTGTCTGGATACGCGCCCTTCTGCCGAATTCACCGAAGGATTTATTCCCGGTTCGATATGCATCGGACTGGATGGACGTTTTGCTGAATGGGCGGGAAGCCTGCTTCCCTTCGACAAACCATTTGTACTCGTAACAGATCCGGGAAAAGAAAAGGAAACGGTAGTCAGACTGGCGCGCGTAGGATTTGCTCAGATGGGCGGTTACCTGGAAGGCGGATTTGAAAACTGGAAATCTTCCGGAGAACCCATTGACCTCATCGTGAATATCGATGCGGATGAACTTGCGATGGACCTGCCCTACGATTCGAAACTGAAAGTCGTGGACGTGCGCAGAGAAACAGAATTCGCCGATGGTCATCTGGCTGCGGCGAGGAATATTCCACTTGAAACACTTAGCTGATCCCGGCACCATGGCCGAATTCGACGATTCTGATAATATTTATATACACTGCGCCAGCGGTTACCGCAGCGTTATCGCCTGCTCACTCTTCAAAAGGCAGGGCATCCACAATCTCCATAATATCATCGGAGGCTGGGATGCAATAAAAAAAATCGACGGTCTTGATATTGTGAAGGAGAATAGCGTCCTTAATTAGTTATGGGTTATGGATTATGAGTTATGGATTTTATAATTCATACCTCATAACCCATATCTCATAATTCATAGCTCATAACCCATATTTCATAACCTATACTCCCACCCACCTACGCTGCGCTCTGGTGGGCAAAGTACTCCCATACTTGTTTTAAGCCTTACGCCTTGATCTTTCAGCCTTTGCATTTATCTTAAATGCTTCCGGAATACCAAACTCAGCAATTAATTTTTCTGCTTTTTCATGTTTTGCTAAAAATACCGGATCATTACTTAAATCTTCCGTACTCATTTCGATCGGATAAGATTCTTTGAATATTTTTTTTAACGCCTTAGTCATCTTAACTCTTTTCATGCCTGATAGATTTAATTGAAATTACAATTTTATTTCCCTGCTTTTAATAAGAAAGGCATCAAAATTTATTCCGGGTTTAAATATTTCCCAAATACCATTTTTAAGGCCCTGTAAATGGAAAAGCGTTTCGATTTCAATAATATTTCTTGCAATGGCCATCTGATATAATCTTGTCCTTGATCTTGTGGATCCGATAATTAGTATATGTGTATGTGGGAATTGAGCGCTAAAAAGTAATATTATCTTGGCCAGAGTAAATAAGACTACTCTGGTATCATTGTTATTTGAAGTAATACGATCGTCCGCTTTTCCTCTCTTCTCATCCCAATCGCCAAATGATAAATTATAATAATTTTCATTTGACGAAATAATTTTTCTGAAAGTAACAACTTTTTTAATAATTCCCTTTGGACCAATGCTTTGGAATTTATAGGAGAGATTTGAGCTGTCAGGAATAATTGAATAATGCTCAAAATTCATAGTATTCCATTTCCGAACGTTTATAACTTATATGGGAATCATTTGTAAAATATATTTTGAGATAATAATATAAATTGTGAAAACACCCTTTTAAAAAGAGTGTTTTCATAATCTGATCTTGACAGTGAGATCGAGCGAAATAAAAATATTAAATCGGCAAAAAGTTTTAGGCTTTAGGCTTTAGGCTTTAAGCTTCTAATGTTTATGTCCCAAAAAATATCCAAACTTCAAGCCCACATAACTGTTTTTCAGGTATTCGGGATCGTTAGGATATTGAGGGTCGGAAGGAAAAAGATTTGAGAATCCCATATTATAAACGGCCTGCAGGAAAAAGCCGGATTTCCATTCGTAACCAGCCAGGATATCGGCGCCCATTTCAAAGGGCTTGAAATCTTCCTGCGAGTTGCCAAAATGGACGTCACCACTGCTTTTCACTCCGTTTTCAGTAATAGTAGCAGTTCCTGATAAACCGTAAGAAAAAGTAGGGCCGAGGCCCACAATAAAATGACCATGTGTTCCGGGAGCCCTGTAAATGAAATTCAGGGGCATTTCCAAATAGTTTAACCTCATGGTTAAATCTATTCCCTGATCAGAATTTGACTGTCCTTTTTGAAGGAAAGAAAGAGCCGGTTGAAAACTGAATTTGCTTCCAACCGGTATGTCACCGACCACACCGGCGCTGAAGCCGGCGAGCGTACCACTGGTACTTGTTACACCCATTTCTGATTCGTTTCTCTGCCAGCCCATGGTACCGCCTGCAGTGAATCCAAATTTTGCCTGTTGTGCGTTGACGAGTGGTATGAGCGTGATGCATACCAGCAGCGTAGAGATTAATTTTTTCATGTTTGTTAATTTTAGAATTCAAAAATATTCCCGGAGTATCCCTGTTCCTAATGGGTATTTGCTGACAGATTATTCAAATCTGCGCAAATCAATAATTATCTTAGATAGAATGTATCCGGCGGGCGCCGGTTTGCAAAAAATCAGAAAAGGCAGCCTTCTGTAGTAATTGATTGGGAATTTATACTAAAAAAATAAGATCCTTTTGCGGGAATTAAAAAAGGAAACCGTTTTAAGCTTAAAGCATAACGCTTAACGCCTAAAGCTTCCTTTATTTATTTTTAGAAATAAAAGTTCGCATGAAATCAAAAGTGTGATCAAATTGAAATGCCTTGAGCGTTTGGCGTTAGGCGTTAACCGCCTTCTCAGGTTTCGGCGGTCGAAGAGCGTTGAGTGTTAAGCCTTGGGCGTTAGGCGTTGGGTGTTAGGTGTTAGGCTTTAGGTGTTTAGCTTTACGCTTTGAGTCTTTAACCTTTACTGACTTTTTAGATTTAGCCCCAGTCTTGAAGGATTCCGGAAGACCATGCTCAGCTATAAATTTTTCAGCCATCTCATGTTTTGCAACAAAAGCCGGGTCTTTACTAAAATCCGGCATATTGTTATCAATTTTAAAATAGGCCTTTGATTTTTTATGCAAATCTTTTAATAATTTTTTACTTGAAGCGGATGCCATATTTTATGGATTTAAATAAAATTACCATTATTTTCATTTTAAACTAATAAGAAAGCCTTCAAAATTTATTCCGGTTTTGAATTTTTCCCAATGACCTTTTCTAAACCCTTCTATTTCAAATAGCTTGTCGATTTCTTTAATGTTTTGGGCGATAGCCATTTGATATAATCTTGTCCTGGACATTGAAGATCCGACAATTAATATGTTTGCATTTTGGAAATGATTTACAAATTCCAATATTATTTGCCCTACAGTAAACAAAACTTTCACGGTATCACAGTTATTTGAAACTGCATAGTAATCTATATTTTCATGGGTTTCATTCCAGTCACCCAATGATAAAGTATAGAAATTTCCATTTCTTATATTCATATTTTTGAATAATACAACTTTATTGATGATTCCATTTGGACCAATGCTTTGGAATTTATAAGAAAGATTTGAACTATCATACGAAGTCAGATATTGTTCAACATTCATAATTCCTAAATCCAATTAATTTATTCTTACATGCTAAAAGTTTTGTAAAGTAATTTTTAAAGAAATCCCGCGTAGGGTGAAAAGACCCTGAGGAAAGTATGGGAGTATGGGAGTATGGGGGTATGGGAGTATGGGATATGAGTTATGAGATATGGGTTATGGGTTTCACTTCTAACTTGAATATCTTATTCACATTCCTATACTCCCATACTCCCATACTCCCATACTTGCTCGTTATTCAGATCTCAAGCTGTTTACCGGATTCATCAACGCCGCTTTGACGGACTGAAAACTTACCGTCACTAAAGTAATCAGTAAGATGCTGAACCCGGCGACGACAAAGATCCACCAGGAGATGGTTTCGCGGTATTCATAATTTAAGCAGCCATTTATTCATTCCATAATAAGAAATGGGAACCGCAATGCAAAGTGAAATCAGCACCAGCTTTACAAACTGGAGGGACAACATCCCCCAGAGAGAAATTAAATTCGCTCCCAGCACTTTGCGCACTCCGATTTCTTTGGTGCGCTGCTCCGCAACAAAAGAGGCGAGCCCGAATAAACCGAGACAGGAAATGAAAATGGCCAAACCTGCAAATACGGCAGAAAGATTTCCAATGCGATCCTCGGCAACAAATTTTTTCGCGTAGGCATCATCGTTAAAAAAATACATAAACGGACTCGCCGGATTATATTTTTTAAAAACCTTTTCAATGCCTGCCATGGCATTGTGCACGGGCACTCCTGCTTTCAAACGGATCGTGATAACACTCATGTGTCCGTCTCCCAGAAAAATCGAGGGTTCGACCGGATCATAGGGAGAATTTGTAACCATATCCTTTACGACACCAATGACCGTGTATGACTTTCCCCCGAATTTCATGATCTGGCCAACCGGATTTTTAAAACCGGTAACTTTTGCGGCGGCCTCACTCAGGATCATCGAATTTGAATCTGCATAGGCGCGGGAGAAATCCCTTCCTTGCATAATATTCCATCCAACAGTTCTTCCAAACTCCGTCGTAACATTTACATTCCTGAAAAAAACCACCAGGTTCGGATCCTTGCCCTGCCAATCCAGTGAATTATTATTGTTAAACTGCGTGATGGGCTGGGATGATTCGGACATTTCAGTAACGGCGCCGGTTCTCAGCAGGTCTTCACGAAGTGCATCATAGTGCCCATTGAGAGCATCTGTCAATGGCAATGTGATCAGCCCTTCCCTGGTATAGCCGGTGGGACGGTTTTTTGCGTAAATAATCTGGCGGTAAACTATAATGGTTCCGATGATCAGACTTAATGATACAGTGAATTGTAATACTACCAGCACCTGGCGTGGAATGGAATTATAACGACTACCCCTGAACGCACCTTTCAGCACTTTGATTGGTTCGAATCCTGAAAGATAAAATGCGGGGTAACTGCCCGAGAGGATGCCGGTAAATAATGTAAATCCAATACAGATCAGCCAGAAAACAGGATTGGAAAAAGGAATTTGCATGTGTTTGCCCGACAAATCATTGAAAAAAGAAAGAGACAGTTGCGCCAAGATCAGTGCGATCATAAATGCAAATAATGTTAACAGTATGGATTCGATCAGGAATTGTCCGACCAGATGAATGGACAATGAACCAATTGTTTTTCGAATACCCACTTCCTTTGCCCTTTTGCTGCTGCGCGCTGTGGAAAGATTCATAAAATTGATACATGCAAGAAAGAGCACAAATGCGCCAATGATTCCCATGAGTAACAACAACCTGAATTCTTCCGCCGGCAGGTTTTCCATTTGCAAACTCACCGTAGAGATGCAATTTATCCAGCGGGTAAACCAGGGCCGTTTCCTGCCAGCCTTGAATATGCGCAGTCGGAACATTTTTTATTTTTTCTGTCGCTTCGGCAGCAGTTATATTATCATTCAATTGAACGAAGCCCTCGCCGTTGTGATCATTCCAATTCGTATTCGTTGCGAGATAACTATTTTGTGAATTTGTAAAAGGAAGCAACAGGGTGGTTCCTGCGAAACTCGAATTCTCAGGAAGATCTTCATAAACCGCGCCCACCTTCATGTTCATTTTATTGTCCAGCAAAACCGTTTTGCTCACAGGATTTTCATCTCCAAACAATGAAACAGCGAGTGACTTTGAAATCATCATCGAGGAGGGATCATTCAGTGATTGAATATTCCCGTTCAGAATAGTCAGTCCGAACATGGACGGGAAATTTTCCTGTGCATATATTCCACGTCCGGAAATTTTTTTATCGCCTGTTCCCAGAATATGCAGATCGTGAAAAGATACCAGGGCGACTCTTTTAAACAGATCCTTATATTTTGTTTCCATTGCAAATCCGAGAGGCATGGCAATGGTAGTTCCGGTGAAGTAATCTCCATTGGTTACCTGAGTGATCATTATTTTCGCCAGCTTTTCATGATTCGGATTGAAGTGATCATAGCTCGTCTCATCTGAAACCCATAATCCGATGATAATGGCCGTGGCCATACCGATCGCCAGACCTATGATATTCAGCGAAGCAAAGGCTTTGTTGTTGCGCAGATTGCGGAGGGCGACTTTTATGTAGTTTTTAATCATTTTTCATTAATTAACCGTTGATCGTAAATCGTGGATCGTTTATCGATCTGCGATACACGATATACGAACAAAGTGCCAGAATTATATCTTATTGAATATCACGTTTTTGCATAACAATCGGTAATCAAAATTGCCCGTTTTTGATACGAATGGTGTTCGAAATTCAGAAATCATATTCTCGTCACCGAAAACAAATATGTATCATTTTTCAGCCGGACTTTCGTAGTCACTTCGGAGCCTCCGAAGTGACTACGAATAAAAACTTTTACAGGGACCTTTATTAGGGACCTTATAGGGACAATTACCCTCAATGACGTCTCCATGCCACCTTAATGCTCTCTCGGGACCAAGACAGCTTATGCGGGTATTGGCTGGCTACAGTGAACGTGCTTCGAGACTCATTTGAGGTTTCATTAGCCAGGCAATAGCCAAACAATGAGACTGCAATGGGGTCAGGTAAGTAAAGATGGCTTAGTTACAAGTACCAAAATGAAATTAAACGCACAACTTAATACTATTTAATTTAGTATATTTGTACTAAATATATTAGTATCTGATGTTGGTATAAGTGTTGATTGTGTTAAAGAAACCGCCAACCGCCAACCGCCAACCGCCAACCGTCAACTGATTCAAATGGAAACACTCATTCAAACCATGCCGGGTTACCGGCTCAACGAATACATGCTGGTTTTGTCGCCGCACGAAGACCTGCGCAAAAGAATTCTGGGTATAAAAAAAGAATTCGCAGAAAAATTCAAATGTCCGCAGGCTGTCTGGGGAAAACCTCATATGATGCTGGCAAGATTCAGTCAGCTGGAAATGATGGAAGAAAGAGTGACAAACCGGATTGAGATCTATCGCGATGGGATTTCATCCGGTCAAAGTAGAGATGAAAGATTTTGGATCCTATCCGACACATTCCATTTTTATCCAGGTGATTTCACGTGAACCAATAAAAGATCTGATTCGTGAAATCAAAGAGTCTCAGAGATTGCTGAAACCCGACAATGATCACAAACCATATTTCACCGATGATCCGCAAATTATGATCGCATCCAAACTCGCGCCCTGGCAATATGAAAGCGGATGGCAGGAATATGCACATCGTCATTTCACCGCGAGATTTATTGCAGAAAGCATGTTGCTTCTCAAACGACGCGCAAATGAAAAAGCCTGGCAGATCGTGGAGCGGCTTGCTTTTCAGAATTTGCCTGTTAGCTATTAAGCAGGGAGAATTGTTTGGTTGACGGTTGCAGTTGGCAGTTGGCAGTGCGGTTGGACAATTCAAATGAACTGTCAACTGCCAACTGCCAACTGCCAACTGCCAACGCCAACATAAAATGAGAAATGGACTACAAAAAAGGCCGCGGCGCGCAAATCAATACGCGCAACAAATTTCAGCGCGAAGAAAAAACGCGTGAACATATTGAATCTGTCGACGACTGGACGGAATCCAATGCGCCGACACAATACATAGAACAGGAAGCAAAATCCATCGTCAACAAAGTGGACAGTCCTGACGTGGGCATGTGGTACAGCATGAATCCTTATGCGGGCTGTGAACACGGATGCATTTATTGCTATGCCCGAAACACGCATGAATACTGGGGTTACAGCGCAGGCACGGATTTCGAAAGCAAGATCATCGTAAAGAAAAATGCGGCCGAAACTGCTCCGGAAATTTCTGATGAATCCCAAATGGGAATGCGTGCCCATCAGCATCAGTGGCAATACGGATTGCTATCAGCCGGCAGAAAAAAAATACAAACTCACCAGGGGATTGCTGGAAGTGTGTAATGAATTCAACCAGCCCGTGGGAATGATCACAAAAAATGCGGGCATGCTGCGCGACAAGGACCTGCTCCAGGAGATGGCGAAAAAAAAACTCGTCTCGGTTCTGGTTTCCATCACTTCCTTCAATGAAGATCTCCGGCAGAAAATGGAACCACGCACAACAACAGCTACCCAACGATTGAGAACTATTCGTGAACTGAGCAACGCTGGTGTAAGAGCTGGTGTTATGCTGGGACCGATGATTCCCGGACTGAATGAACACGAAATGCAGCGCATCATGAAAGAAGCCAGTGAAAACGGAGCAAGTTTTTCAGCCTATACTTTTATCCGGCTGAATGGTGCGATCAAACTATTGTTTCATGACTGGCTTTTTAAAAATTATCCCGACCGGGCAGATAAAGTCTGGCATATGATCGAAAATTCACATGATGGAAAAGTTAACGACTCACGCTGGGGTACCCGCATGCGGGGTGAGGGAAATATCGCCGAACTGGTCAACCAGCAGTATAAAAAATACGGCAAAATCTATGGTCTGAATGCCGAAAGATGGGAGCTGGATTGTACTCATTTCCAGAGGCCCGGGGCACAGGCCAGCCTGTTCTGAAACTTCACTTCACTCAAAATCCTTGATTTACAGACATTTATAACAGGAAATTATAGGGCTGATCCGCCCAATCTTATATGGATTAATCGAAATTTGTTAGACTGAAAATCAACTATATTTGCAAACGCGGCATTTTTCCATTGAATGTGGTTGGGCATTTCAGATAATAGAATGGAATTCAATGAACTAAGATTAGCTTGCGCTTAATTAATCAATCCTGTGATTCAGAGTCGGGCGTATTCTACATATCTGGAACGGAAAATATTTGGGAGGGTGCAGAAAGTCATCGCGAAATGGCTATCTGCACCCTTTGCGTTTGATGGCAGGGAACAGGATTTGTAGTAGTGGATGGCGAAAAATATTGTTCTGATAATTAACCGGTTGCAAGATATGGCATGTGACTGAGAAGGCGAAGCTCTGCACTGAATTGGTGCATTTTCGTAATTTATTTAAAATGAATTTACCTTGTCGGCGTTAATATCCCACTGGTATGCGATTTACACGAAGCCCCGCTGGGAGAAAAAAGTGCATTCCTTACTCTCTGAAAAGAAAATTGAATCCTACTGCCCTCTGAACAAGGTCCGGAAGAAATGGAGCGACCGGATGAAAACGGTGGAAGAGCCGCTGTTCAAATCTTATGTGTTTGCAAAAGTGAATGAAGAGGAACGCACAAAAGTGCGCATGACCGCGGGGGTAATGAATTTTGTGTACTGGCAGGGTAAGCCGGCGATTATTCCGGCAAAGGAGATCGAGACCATCCGGAAGTTTTTGAATGAATATGAACACGTGCTGGCTGAGCCGATCCAGTTGAAAGAAGATGGCAGGGTAACGATCCGCCAGGGATTATTTATGGATCATGAAGCCAAGATATTAAAGATTGAAGGCAACCGGGTGAAAGTAGTAATCGAAAGTATTGGTTATAGTCTGATCGCTTCAATAGATAAAAAGAATTTGTCAACCCTTACACACTAAGCATGCATCGTTTCTCTTTGATGAAAAATTTTCTGTTCGCTATTATCGGGTTTTGGTATTATGCATAGTTTGAGTTCATGTGGCAACTACGAAGAGATATGATCCTGATGCAGGGGAAATTTGATACGGCGAAACTGAGTGTTATCAATCCGGTTGAACCCGTCATTCGCAAAGGTGATATTTTAAGTATTATCGTATTCAGTGATAACCCGGAAGCGACTAAAATTTATAATCAATCTCTGATTGCTGCGTCAAATGCTTCAGTTGATTGCTTCTGGCGGAGCTGCTGACTGCGGCAATCAGTGGCGGTGCTTCACCATCTGCCGCCGGGTACCAGGTGGATGTAGATGGAAATATTGTTTTTCAGGGACTGGGTAAAATCAAAGTAGAAGGATTGACAAAGGCAGCTTTAAAAGATACACTGGATGCCAGGCTAAGTCCTTTTCTTCAACAATCCGTATTACAGTATCCGGTTTTTGAATTATAAGTTTACGATGATGGGTGAAGTGAACCAGCCCGGGTATCATTACACATACCAGGAGAACGAATCAATATACTGGAAGCGATTGCGATGGCCGGCGACCTGACTTTTTATGCCAGACAGGGATAGCGTATTTATTATCCGGGAAAATAATAATAAAAGGGAATTTGCCTGGCTGGATCTGAGGAAACCGGAGATTATGGCATCACCTTATTTTTATTTACAGCAAAATGATATCGTCATTTTTGAACCGACCAAGAAAAAAGCTGCAGCAAATGATGTTGTTACAGCGCGTAATATTATCCATTGCACTTGCTATTATTTCAACCTTTGCGATTGTATATAGTATTTTTCGTCCAATAATGAATCTGAATATATATGCCTGAAGCTTCAAATGGCTTAACTCACCCGGAATCCAATTCCAATGAAATTTCCTGGAAACTGGGACCAAGGGATTTTGTTTTAAAAAATCTTAAATATCATTCCCTGGATTATTATCTGCGGGGCTACTCGCACTTGTACTTGCATGGCTGAATATCCGTTATACAACACCCATATATTTAGTACAAGTCATCCATGCTGATTAATAATCAGGAATCTGCAGGAGGTAAAGGGGATCGCTTTGATGCGCTGATGATGACACCCGGAACAGAGAACCTGAGCAATGAAATTCAAATTTTAACATCCCGCCCTGTTTTGCAAAGGGTGGTTAGAAATATTCACCTTGACAACCCGTTATTATAATATCGGTAAAGTGAGAACCAGCTTATTATATCCTGAATCCCCGTTTAGTCTGGAAATTATTAATGACGGTATGGAAGCAGATGAATTTGGATTGCAGATTACTATTTTGAATGAACAGCAGTTCAGGATCGGAAAAGAAACAGCCACACATTCATTCGGTGAAATATTGGACCTAAAGGGCAATAAGATTGTTTTGATTCGGAATCCAGCAGTAAATCTCAAAAATTTTGCAAGCCCGGTTTTTTATTTTTCACATCAATCCGCAGCTGCATGTTGCCAATGAATATTTAAGCGCCGTTAAAATCACACAGACCAATGATCAGTCCACCATCCTGGATCTTTCATTTCAAACAGAGAATCCCGAACTGGGCACGAATTTTTTGAATGCCCTCATGAGAGTTTATGACTCCCTGAATATTGAAGATAAAAACAGGATTTCAATCAACAGTCTGAATTTTATAAACAGGAACCTGGATACGCTGGAGGCGCAACTGAACAACCTGGAAGGAAGGGTTAGGAATTTCCGGGTAACAAATGAAATGTTTGATGTGGAGGAACAGTCCAAATTGTACTTGAGTAATGCAGAACTGGGTCAGACAAGTATTGATGCCATGGACGTCAAAATATCGGTTGCCAACCTGCTTCAGAAATATATAAATGATCCGAAAAACATACATGAAACTGGTTCCGATCAATATGGGAATTGAGGAACCTGCATCTGGCAACCAGGATCAGTGAATATAATAAATTGCAGCTGGAAAGGGACAATAATTTAAAAACAACCACGGAAAATAATCCGTTGATCCAGGCTTATGATGCTTCACTTGGAAAAAATCAGGAGCGATATTTCAGAAGCGTTGAACAATGTAAAGAACGGATATGACATTGCCCGGAAGAAACTGGTTCAGCAAAATGAAAGCCTGGTAGGAAAACTGCGATCAATGCCGGGTAAAACCCTTCAATTGGGAAATGTGGCCAGGCGACAAAAAATACTGGAAGAACTATATTCGTTTCTTCTTCAGAAAAAATTGGAAACATCTATTTCCTCTGCCTCCACCATTTCAAATTCCACAGTTGTTGAACCGGCGCTGGCTTCCGGTAATGCCGATTAGTCCGAATAAAAATAAAATTTACAGTACGTACCTGATTTTTGGTCTACTGATTCCGGTTGGTGTAATTGCAATCAAAGAATTATTAAGGGACAAAGTGAATAACCGGATAGACGTGGAAAAACGAACCCATGCACCCATACTGGGAGAAATCGGACATTCGGATGATGAATCTTCCCTGGTTGTTTTAAGAAACAGCCGTCGTTTCGTAGCAGAACAATTCCGCATTCTGCGAAGCAACCTGAAGTACATGACGGTTAAAAAGGAAAATCCTTCCATCCTCGTTACTTCTTCATTCAGTGGGGAAGGCAAATCTTTTGTCAGTATCAATATGGGATCGGTACTGGCGCTGAGCGGAAAAAAAACCGTGATCATGGAATTTGATATCCGAAAACCCAAAGTGATGGAGAGCCTTGAATATGAAACGTAAAATGGGTATTACGAACTATATTATCGGGCGTGCGCAGTTTAAAGATATTGTTATGCAGGTTCCGGGATTTGAATCTTTGTATGTGATTCCCTGCGGACCCATTCCTCCCAATCCTGCTGAACTGTTGCTGGATCCGAAATTGGATGAACTGATGGCGGAAGTCCGGGAAAATTTCGAAGTGATCATCATGGATACGGCTCCGGTTGGTCTGGTAAGTGATTCCATTTCATTGGGTAAATATGCCGATTGTACTTTATTTGTAATCAGAATGGGTCATACTTATCGGAAAATTTTGAGACTGGTGGAAGATCTCTACCAGGAAAAAAAACTTCCGGGATTAAGCCTTATTTTAAATGATGTGAAACTGGAAGGCGGTTATTATAGCGGATATTATGGCGGATATGGATATTATGGTGGATATGGATATGGTATTGAATCAGGATATTTTGAAAAGCCGGCAAAAAAGAAAATGGTTCCCATTCATAAACAGGTAGGCCGGTGGTGGGGCAAATGGTTTGGATAAATCAGTTTTATAATAATAATTTATCAAAGAATTAATGTCAGATATCAAAGATCAGTGTGCCCGAACTAATTATAGAACCAGGAAGGACGGAAAAAAATTACTGGCGGGATCTCTGGTTATATCGGGAGCTATTTTATATTCTGAGCTGGAGGGATATTAAGGTTCGATATAAGCAAACGGTAATTGGGGCTGCATGGAGTATACTCCGGCCACTACTGACCATGATAATTTTTACTGTTATTTTTGGCCGGGTGGCTAAATTACCCTACAGAAGGTACTGCTCCTTATGCGATCATGGTATATGCAGCCATGTTACCCTGGCAGTTTTTCGCAAATGCATTGTCTGAAGCAAGCAACAGTCTGATTAGGTAATACAAACCTGATAACTAAAGATTTATTTCCCGCGAATGATAATACCAGCGAGTTCCGTCATTGTGAGCTTGGTTGATTTTGCTATTTCATTTGCTATTAAGCTGATGCTCTTTTTCTGGTATAAGTTTCTTCCCTCCTTGCAAATTTTTCTTTACCCTTATTTATTGTACTGGCTTTTTTGGCATCCTTTGGAATCAGTCTTATATATAACTGCATTAAATGTAAAATACCGCGACTTCCGGTTTATCATTCCTTTTATTGTTCAATTCGGACTATATATTTCTCCGGTTGGTTTCAGTAGTTCGGTAGTACCTGAAAAATGGCGTCTACTATATTCCCTGAATCCAATGGTGGGAGTAATAGATGGTTTTCGATGGTGCATTCTTGGGGAACAGAAAATGTACTGGCCAGGATTTCTACTTTCCTGTTTCAGTAATTCCTGTTTTTTGTTATATCGGAGTTCGCTATTTCCGGAAAACCGAAAAATCTTTCGCCGATAATATTTAAAGATGATGCTGAAACCAATAATTAAGGTAGAAAACCTTTCTAAAAAATTTATTATTTCTCATGAGGCTACCGGAACGCTATAAATCTTTAAGGGAAATAATAACAAATAAAGTAAAGAGGTTAACAGAAGGTGGGAAGAAAACGGGTTACTTACCTAATCGGAAGAGTTTTATGCTCTGCAGGATGTCAAGTTTGAAATATATCCAGGTGACCGGCTTGGAATTATTGGACGAAATGGCGCAGGCAAATCTACCCTACTAAAAATTCTAAGCAGAATTACTGAACCCACTTCAGGTCATATTACAATAAGCGGCAGAGTAGCCTGCTTTCTTGGAAGTAGGAACCGGTTTTCATCCGGAACTGACTGGAAGAGAAAACATATTTTTAAATGGTGCAATTCTGGGAATGGGCCGGGCTGAAATACGGAAAAAATTTGATGAAATTGTAGCTTTTGCTGAAGTTGAAAAATTTCTTGATACACCCGTTAAAAGATACAGCAGTGGAATGTATGTACGTCTCGCTTTTGCAGTTGCTGCCCATTTGGAACCGGAGATATTAATAGTCGATGAAGTGCTGGCGGTCGGTGATGCAGAGTTTCAGAAAAAATGTCTGGGAAAAATGGAAGATGTCAGTAAGAATGATGGCAGGACAGTTTTATTTGTGAGTCACAATGTAGTAGTGATAAGTCAGCTTTGCAATAAAGCCCTGTTGTTGACGAATGGTAGGAATATCGGATTTGGAAATACTGAACTTATAGTTAACGAATACCTGAATAGCGGTATAAAAAACCATATTTTTATCAAGAAGGACCAGGAGATTTATTTTTCAGGCTTTAGGTATTACAGCTCTTCCGGTGAAAATTTAAAACCGGGTCTTGCGTGCACTTTTGAGCTCAATATTTTCTCCAATGTTGACAGGAGAAAAGTGCATGTTGCGTTTGGAATTAACGACAAATATGGTAACCGGCTATTTACACCCTTTACAAAATATAACAATGAATTATTGGAATTAAGGCAGGGGGAAAATACAGTGCTATGTGATATTGAAAATTTCTACCTGAAACCGAATGTTTATTATTTGCCATTTGTTATTTTCGGGGACGGGAATCAACGATGTGATTACATCTCAGAAGGAATATCTATAGAAGTGGCTCCATTGGCCTTTTATAGTACGTACATGCCTGACGAATCTTACGGACATTTTTTAGTAAATCAAAAGTGGATGATAAAATGACTGATTTGGATGTTCTCAGGGAAGAGCTGTTTTGTACAAAATTTGAACTTGATACTTTAGCGGGAATTGCATTGAATGGCAAAGCCGAAAGATGGGTGCCCATGTTTACCGGCTTAAATAAAGATGAGGATCATCTTTGCAGATATGATGTTGCCACAAATTATGTCAGAGATCTTTGTGTATTGGATATTGCCTGCGGCGTTGGTAAAGGGTCTCAATTACTTGCTGATAAGGGTCATGCAAAATCTGTAATGGGCGGTGATATCAGTGCAGATTCCATTCGTTATGCAAAACATAGGTACGGGGGACCAAAAATATCATTCAGGGAAATGGATGGGACGAATTTTCATTTCAATCAGGAGTTTGATGTTGTTATAAGTTTCGAAACGATTGAACATATTCAATTGTAAATGATTTTTTAAAAAACATTTGGAATGCTTTGAAACCTGGTGGAACATTTTTTTGTTTCAACGCCGGTTTCCGGTTTGGGATTAGATACAAAACCTCTTAATCCTTTTCATGTGCAGGAATGGGGCTTCAACGAGTTTCATAAGGTGTTAACTGATAATGGCTTTATGATAGATAAAATTTTTACCCAATTGGACCTTAAACTGGCCGGACCAGGCATTCTACAGCGTTTTTGGAAGAGACTACTCTATAAAAAGAGGGATATATATCATTATACAGGATATGGTGAAAAAAAAATCGAAGAGTACAAAGGTCAATATAACGCGAATGAGTTTGGAAAGATAAGAAATGGGTTCCAGATAGTTGTTTGTAAAAAGCCAATATTGCCAGGGTAATAAATTTGTTCCTGTAAAATATAAATTCAATGTTTGGGAAAAATGTACCGGTTAAATTTGATGTAAACTCTTTATACAATGGCCATCATTTGATTACCTACCGGGGCGTTAAAGCGATAAAATGCCCCTTCGACTATGTTATTTATCAGATGATGATATTTGATTTGAAGCCGGATCTCAGTTATAGAGATAGGGACTAACAAAGGAGGTACTGCTTTATATTTTGCCGATCTTCTCGATATCATCGGGAAAGGGGAAGTCCATACCATCGATATTCTAAAAGGTTATTCCGATGAGTTATTAAAAAAACATCCCCGAATTAAAATTTTCGAGGATGGTTATCAGGGTTATGATCTTGAATTAATAAAAGATCATAATACGATCATGATTATTGAAGATGGGTCGCATACTTATGAAGATACTTTAGGCGCTATGAATAAATTCGGATCTAATGTAACTCTTAATTCATATCTGATCGTTGAAGACGGGATTATTTCTGAATTGAAGATGGGTAAAAAATTTAATGGTGGTCCACTGAGGGCGATTGATGAGTTTTTAACAATACATGATGAGTTTATTATTGACAGAACCCTAACTGATATGTTTGAAAAAAATGCAACTTTCAACGTAAATGGTTATTTGAAGAAAGTTAAGTAAGTGGTGGTTAAACGTTTTCTCTAATTCTGCAAATTCAAGCCAACAAAATTATTTGGTTCCTGGTTGGAAATCCTGGATACATAGCCAGTTCCAGGATTCATGGCCTTCTTGTACATGAAAAATTGAAAGATCTTTGGGTATCATTCTGTTTTGGCATATACACCGTCTGCAATTGAAGAAAAAATACCCCACAGCAAAGGAGAAATAAGGAATTTGAGGAGATTTTTTAAAAAGGGTGATATTGTTATTTTTCAGAAGATAAAAAATGAAATAAATATTCCATTGTTCAATGATTTGAGTCAATTGGGTGTAAAGTTAGTTCTGATAGATTGTGACTTGCCCCTTTCTCCGCAGGTAGCGCAAATGATGGACTTAGTGATCTGTACTTCGAAACGTCTATCAGAACTATATTCATCAAAAGGTATTCGTTCGACTTATATTGAAGATTCGCCTGAGTCGTTTAGCTCGCCGGGCAAAAAAGAAGTTCCGATAAACTAATGTGTTATTGGTTTGGTGAGGGTAGTGAAGAAAAATGGAAAGACGTTGAGAAATTAAGGCGGATAATTGGATCGGATAAAAGACTGGAAAAATGGAAATTGGTAACGATTTCCAACCATCCGGATGCCGATATTAAATGGCACCCAAATTTTTTTCTGGATTTACTTAAAGCAGACGTAGTTGCTTTACCTGTATTTAACGAAGGGGAAGCCTCGCAGGCAAAATCAGCTAATCGATTATTGCAGGCTATGGCTTTATCTCTGCCAGTTTTATGTTCACCCCAACCTTCCTACCAGGATATCATTAAACAAAATGAAAACGGAATTGTCTGCCGAACGGAAAGTGATTGGGTACATTCCTTTATTGACCTCGAAAATGATGAATACCGTATTTCTTTAGGGATAAACGCTTATAAAACTAGCGCAGGATTATAGCATTGAAAAAAATATTCAGAACTGGATTGAGGAATTACAGTTGGATAGGCGCTATCGCATTATGGGATCACAAAAAGCAATCAGGGAAGAAATAAAAATTAAGAATTATTTTTTTCATAGACTACTGAGAAGAATAAAATTATTGGAGTTCTGCGCCGTTTACATTTTCAAACGGCCTGGTATATTTGAAAACAAGAGCAAAAAATCTTGTAAAGAAGTTATAGAAGATGGTGGTTTTTTATTTTGGCGCCGACTTGCCGGCAATGGAGTTGAAACTTATCGGTTATAAGCGTAGGAATACGATTATATTAAAGACCCTTGCTAAAATTGATTCTATAGATCAGGTCATTTCCTTTACTGAGGCTAACCGGAAAAAATTTCTTAAACACTTTTTAAGAACTTCCAGCCTTGTAAAGGAGAAATAAAAGATGTGTATTTTTCTGAATTATTTGTGTTCGGAAAGTATAAAATAACCTTTTTAAATAACTTGTTCAACAGGATTTATTTTGGGTATCTAAAGCATATTTACTCGAAGAAAGGAATCCTCGGCTGGATATATTTAATCAGGGATTGGATTAAGGAATTAGAATTTTCAGATTGAATTTGTTTTGATACTGATGATAATATAATAGATGAATCCGGCTATGTTCCCCCGAAAGACAAACCATGGTTGGTGGATTTACTGAAGGAAGTTGCGACCAAAGTTGGTTGTTGGTGTGTTGAATCCATACTCACCTTGACTTCCGAACGGTTAAGGAAAACGTACAGGCTTAGGAATGGAATTGATCTTTCAAGGTTTGCAATGCAAAAAGAAAATAAGCTGGAAAGATTTACCGCGGTGTATTGTGGTGTTTTATCAAATTGGGTCAACTACAACCTGTTTATTCAAATAATTGAGGCCAACCCCGACATTGATTTTGTTATTATAGGGACTCCATTTCTTAATCTTACTTATTCAAAACTCAAAAATTATAGCAATGTTTTTTTATGGGGAGAGAAATCTTCAGACGAAGTAGCCCGTTTATTACCCAGGTTTCATGCGGGACTTGGATTTTATGTACAGGAGCCATTTCTTGATGGAGATAGTATGAAAGTTTATGAATATCTGGCTGCGGGGCTACCAGTAGTTTGCACAGAATATCATGCGACTATACAGGAGGATTTTGAAAATCTGCTCTTGTTGTCTAACGTTTTTCCGGAATTCAATGCAAATTTGGTAGGCATCAAAAGCAAAAGTCTGAAGATGGATAATTTTAAAGTCGAACAATTTTTGAAAAACGCAACCTGGGATAAACGAATAACTGAAGCATTACTAAGCCTTAAAAATTAAATTGCCAATTATCGCGTGAGTACCCCGCTTATTTCGATTGTAATTCCTGTAAAGAATGGTGATACATGGCTTAAGAATTTATTCGAAAATTTATCATTACAAACACTTTTTAATGAGTGTGAGATTATTGTAATTGATTCCGGTTCCTCAGATAATTCGCTGGAAATTTGTAAAAAATATGATGTGACGATTTACCAGATTGAACCAGAGACTTTCAATCATGGGTTGACAAGGAATTTAGGAGTGCAACTAAGTAGGGGACAATACGTTTTAATGACTGTGCAGGATGCATTGCCGGAAAAGAACACCTTGCTCGAACAAATGGTTAATTCTTTCAGTGACAAAGAAATAGCTGCGGTTTGCGGCTCACAGGTCGTCCCCGAATTGCCGAATACCAGCCCCTTTAATTGGGATAGACCCATATCAGTCCCTGAGATTTACTTTTATCAATTTAAGGATGTTAAAATATTTGACCAGCTTTTGCCGAATGAGAAAAAAAAGGTTTGCAGCTGGGATAATGTTTGTGCAATGTATCGAAGTGAAGTCATCAGAAAGATTCCTTTCCGGCAAATCAGTTTTGGTGAAGATATGGCATGGTGTAAGGATGCGATACGAGCGGGTCTTAAAATATGTTATAACCCGAAGGCAAAGGTATTTCACTATCATACAGATGATAAAGATTATTTGTTTAACCGAACCCTGACAGAATTTTACAGCTTTTTCACTCTTTTTGATTATGTACCGAAAAGGGGCAGTACAATGCAATTACTAAAGAGAATTATTTCTTTGATGGTTAAGGAAAAGAAAACCTCTTTCAGGCGTAAATTATACTGGATCGGGAAAGAAATACGATTTCAAATGATAATTGACGAAGCAACAAATCATTTTCTGGAATATTTGAACAAGGGAAACATGAAGCCGGAATATTTATATAACAATATTGATCATCATCTTGTCCAGGCGCCTAAACCTTGATTTTATGAATGAGAAGCCCTTAGTTAGTGTATTAATGACAGCCTACAACAGGGAAAAATACATTGGTGAAGCGATTGAAAGTGTACTTGCCATCTTCCTATGAAAACTGGGAATTGATAATATGCGACGATGTTTCTAAAGATAACACGGTGGTTATTGCAAGGGAATATGAAAAGAAAGATGTCAGGATCAGGGTTTTTGAAAATGAGAAGAACCTTGGTGACTACCCCAACAGGAACCGCGCTGTAAGCCATGCAAAAGGGAAATATATTATTTTTCTGGACGCTGACGACGCATTGTATTATTATTGCCTTGAATTGAATATTAAATTTTGTGAGAAATTTCCAGAAGCTGGTTTTGGACTTGGAACTGTTCCGGATAACGATAGAGCCTGCCCAGTTTTTTTGCAACCCAGGGAGATTTACCTGGAACACTTCTTTAAATATAACCATTTTCGACAGGGCACCTGGTTCAGGATTTATTAAACGGGATGTTTTTAATGCAATAGGTGGATTCTCAGGAAAACGAATGATTGGTGATTATGAATTCTGGTTTAAAATTGCAAGGAATTATTCAATGGTAAAAATTCCAATTGATTCATATTGGAACCGAATACACGCTGAACAGGAATCACAAACAGAGTATGCAAAGAAAAATTATTCGCAACTACGAGAAGAGGTTTTATTGACTGCACTTGGTCATCCGGATTGCCCACTAAATGAAAAAGATTTACGAGAAGTGAAACTTCTTTTAAAAAGAAAAAATCGGAAGGAGAATATTATTGGAATGCTGATAAAGTTTAATAAGTTATTTTCTAGACCCTCATTATTATAAGAGCTGGGAAGGATCAAAAAAATAATACGAAACCCTTTTGTTTTGTTTAGATATTTTGCAAACGTACTTGTAAGAATCGTTATTTCATTTCCATATTTCAGATTTATAAGAGAGACTGTTGGTACAGAAACTGCAATTACATTTAGAATATGGTTTATACAAAAGGTTCTGGGCTTTAACAGAGAAGCTTATTGGCCAATGCATCCTGGAAGTATTATCAGCTATGTAAAAAATGTGCACGCTGGTATTGATACATGCCCAGGATTTAACCCCGGATGTTACATACACGCTGTGAATAAAATTTATATTGGGAATTATACCCAGATCGCCCCCAATGTAGGTTTGATGAGTGGTAATCATAACTTATATGATCTAAGAGAACAAGTTCCGGGTAAACCACTCATCATCGGTGAATATTGCTGGATAGGTATGGGTGCAGTTATCATGCCTGAAGTTGAATTGGGCGACCATACTATTGTAGGGGCGGGCGCTATTGTGACTAAATCTTTTGAAAAAGGGTATTGCGTTATTGCAGGCAACCCCGCACGTATAATCAGAGAGCTTGATCCCGCACTTTGTCTTAGGTATAGAAATAAGAATGAATATAATGGATATATAAAGTCGGATAAGTTTGAGGAATATAGAAAGAGATGTCTTAATGTATAGTTTTTAATATGTGTGGTATTAGTATTGCAATTAATTTAAAGAATGAGAACGTTCTTCCGGAACAAATAAAGGCCATGAATGATTTGGTGCAGCACCGGGGGCCAGATGATGAGGGATATTATTTTGGTAATAATTTTGCATTAGGACATCGGAGACTTTCAATAATAGATCTAAGCAGGGCTGGTCATCAGCCCATGCAAAGGCGAAATTTATGGATTGCATATAATGGTGAAATTTATAATTATCTCGAACTAGAGATTTCAAATTATTAGGATATCATTTTTCAACCGCTACTGATAATAAAATCATTTTAGCAGCTTATGAAGCATGGGGTACCGGATCTTTTGAAAGATTCAACGGGATGTGGGCCTTTGCAATTTTTGATACTTACAAAAATGAAATTATTTTGTGCAGGGACCACTTTGGAATAAAACCTTTATATTTTACTCAAACTGCAAATTGGTTATTGGCCGGTTCGGAAATAAAGCAGTTTACTGCGAACAAGGAATTTACGCCAAGATTAAATAATGAAATAGCTGTAAATTTTTTAGTCAATGGCTGGCTCAATTACTCGGAAAAGCATTTTTTGAAGGAGTGAATGAGCTGAGGGCTGGTCATTATTTGAAATATAATCTTTCAATTCACCAATATAGAATAGAAAAATGGTATGATCTTGATGTGGCAAGCAAAAGGCAGCAAATAGGTGAACCGGAGGTAATCCTGCTATTTCGAAAATTGTTTATGGATAGTATTTTCGCATTCGTATGCGTTCGGATGTACAAGTGGGTAGCTGCCTGTCCGGAGGTATAGACAGTACATCCATAGTCACGGCTATTCAATCAGCGGGTTTAGCAAATGACTCTTTTGCTACAGTCACATCCTGTTATATTGACAAAAAATATGACGAACAGCAGTTCAGTGATCTTGTTTCAAAGGAGACAGGATTTTCTGCTTTGAAGGTTTTCCCTGATCTTGATAAATTATTGAGTGAATCTCATATGGATAAGATGATTTATTATCAGGACCAGCCATTCAGTACAGCATCTCATTATTCGGAATTCAACGTCTTTAAGAAGGCGGCTGAAAATAGGAAGATCGTAATGTTGGATGGGCAAGGGTCTGATGAATATCTTTGCGGATACCCGGAATTTTTTATCATTAGGATAGAGAATTGCTCAGAGCCCGGAGGCCGGGAGATGCTTACCGATTATTAAAGCAAAAGGCGAATCATTTTAATATTTCTGTGTTCAGGCAAATGGCAAACTTCATCAGGTCAGCTTATTTATATCCATTGCTAACAACGATGAAAAGCTTTTTTGGGAGGAATGATTATCCCTGGCTGAGAAAAAAATGGCAGGGATTTGCAGATAAATATTTAATTGCTTTTAACGCTGACGATATCAGGGACTTAAGTATACAGGAGATATTGTATTCAAGCATTCCTTACCAGTTGCACTCTGAAGATCGAAATTCAATGATGTTTTCTATTGAATCGCGGTTACCTTTTCTATGCCCGAGACTTGTAGAATTTGTAATTGGGTTGCCTTCTGAATTTAAATTTAGAGATGGATATACTAAATATGTATTAAGGAAGGCAATGAAAGAAATGCCTGAGGCAATTAGACTAAGAAAAGACAAAATGGGATTTGCAGCACCTGATGAACCTTGGGTAATACAAAACAAGGAGATTGTCAGAATGGAATTGGAAGAGGCAATATCAAAAACAGGTATATTCAGTGATGAGCTTTTAAACAGGTTTGATCGATTTTTAAAAGGAGATCTGGAATACGAACCTGTTTATTTTCGTGTTTTAACTTTTAACAGGTTTTGTAAGATTTTTAAGATGCAGATGAACTGATGCTGGCGATAGTAGATTATGGTGTTGGTAATCTGGCCTCCATTAAAAACATGCTGAAGAAGGCCGGGTTTGAATCGGTAGTCAGTCCGGATAGTGCAACGATAGAAAAAGCAGATAAAATCATTCTTCCGGGGATTGGTGCGTTTGATCATTGCATGCAGAAATTCAATGCATCCGGATTAAGACCGCTGGTCACTTCGAAAGTTTTAGAAGAAGCGATTACCTAATTGGGCCTTGCGGTCCGGGCTACGAGATAATAATGGAAAATAGCCAGAAGAAGGTATTGAACCCGGTCTGGGATGGATATCAGGCAAAGCGGTTAGATTTAAAAGAGAAAAAATGGGTGATTTGAAAATACCACATATGGGCTGGACTGACGTTGTGGCTTGCAAATCATCTCCCCTGCTTCACGATCTTGGCGACAAACCAAGATTTTATTTTGTGCATTCTTACCACGCTGTACTTGACAATGAGCTACCGATGTGCTGATGTATGCCGATTATGGTTACCCGTTCGCAGCGGCTTTGCTACATGATAATATTATGGGTGTACAGTTTCATCCAGAAAAAAGTCATAAGTACGGAATGAAACTGCTTTCTAATTTTGTGAACCGATTTTCATGAAAAGAATCAGGTGATACCTGTTTTATTGTTGTATAACGGGGGTCTCGTTAAATCGGTAAAATTTAAAGACTACAAATATGTAGGTGATCCGATTAATGCAGTAAAAATATTTAATGAAAAAGAAGTCGACGAGATCGCTATACTGGATATCAGCGCGACAGCCCAAAAGAAAAGACCAGACATCAGTAAAATTCAGGAAATAGCAAGTGGAGCGTTTATGCCTATGGCATATGGAGGTGGCGTAACGAACTGTGGACGGAGATTGTTGAACTCATCAAAGGAAGTCGAAAAGTAATTTTAAATTATTCGGCTTTTCACCACCCGGAATTAGTTACAGAAGCAGCAAAAGTTGTCGGTTAGTCAAAGTGTAGTGGTTTCTCTTGATGTAAAAAAAGAACGGGCTGGGTCGCTACCGCGTTTACCTGCTCAATGGCAGTGATAAAACATCGGCCGACCCGGTTGACTATGCCAAACAGGTACAGGATGCCGGAGCAGGAGAAATGGTAGTGAATGCGATAGAAAAAGAAGCGGTACTTTCGGCGGGTATGATCTAGAACTTATACATGCAGTTTCATCTGCGGTATCCATTCCCGTTATTGCGCTGGGCGGGGCGTCTGAAACCGAGGATTTTTCAAAAGCTGTGTCGCATGGAGCATCCGCAGTGGCGCAGGAAGCATGTTTGTTTTTCAGCGGCCACATCGCGCCGTGCTGATCAGTTACCCTCACAACAGGAATTGAATAAAACAGTATTACGACTGGCTAAAACAGAGGGATTATGGTTCTATCAGAAAAAGATAAGTTTCAAGATGTTCGGTCACTATCATGGACAATATTGCTGATCCTGATATTCGTTTTGATGAAAAGGGTATTGCAATTACTATTACGATTATAAAAGGAGGTAGCAGACAATTTGCTCCAGAGCCGCAACGTACCCGACACTGGAAGAACTGGTGATCGGATTAAATCAGAAGGTAAAAGTAAACAATACGATTGTCTGATTGGTTTGAGTGGTGGTGTAGACAGTACCTATGTTGCATGGCTGGCAAAACAACATGGCCTTAGACCGCTGGCGGTGCACCTCGACAATGGATGGGATTCCGAACTGGCGGTAAAAAATATTGAAAATATTATTACGAAACTGGGGTTTGATTTATACAGCCTGGTCATAAACTGGGAAGAATTCCGGGATATTCAACTGGCCTACCTGTGTGCCTCCGTGGTGGATATTGAAGTGGTATCCGATCATGCGATTTTTGCCTCCATGTATAAACTGGCGAAAGAGCATAAGACCGGTTATATCATCAGCGGAACAAATATCGTAACAGAATTTATCATGCCGCCATCCTGGCTGTACAATAAAATGGATTTTGCCAATCTGAAAGATATTCATTCCAACTTCGGAAAAAGAAAGATTAAAACCTATCCTACTTTTGATTTTAAGAAATATGTTTATTATTCAGCGACTACTGAAACTGACCCGGTTTCCATACTCAACTATGTTCCTTATAATAAAAAAGAAGTAAAGGAAATCATAACCAGGGAACTCGGCTGGAGAGATTATGGCGGAAAGCACTATGAATCGCAGTTTACCAAATTTTACCAGGCGTATATTTTGCCGGAGAAATTTCATATCGACAAAAGGAAAGCGCATTTATCCACACTTGATTTGTTCCGGACAGATGACGAGGGAAGAAGCGTTGGAAGATCTGCAAAAACCTCTGTATGATCCCGCTCAACTGAAATCAGACAAAGAATATGTATTGAAGAAATTTGGTTTGTCGCAGAGGAATTTGAAAAGATCATGCACCTGCCGATTCAACAGGCACCAGCGATTTCAAGATCGACAAAAAATTGAAAGAGACGATATATGAATATGCTGATCAGAACGGCGCCGTTTAGAAAATCATTAAAGAAGGGAATTGGAAAATGAGTACAGGATAAATTTGCAATCGTCGGATGCGGCCGGATTGCACAACGTCATGCAGAACATATTCAGATAACAGGAAATTGGTCGCCGTTTGTGATACCGATATCAGCAAAGCCAAAGCACTTGGAGACAAATATGGAGTTAAATGGTTTATGACCTCGATGACATGCTGGCAGCATGTCCGGAAATTGATGTGGTTTCCGTTTGTACGCCCAATGGATTGCATGCCGAACACAGTATCAAAGCTTTGAAAGCAGGTCGGCATGTATTTGTGAAAAACCGATGGCGCTCACTGTTTCTGATTGTTCCGCAATGATCAATGCAGCTGAACGAGCCAATAAGCGTTTGTTCATCGTCAAAGCAAAACCGGTTTAACCCGCCGGTGGACGCCGTTAAAAAACTGATTGATAAGGGAAGACTGGGAAAAATTTATAGTGTGCAGCTGAATTGTTTCTGGAACCGTAACGAAGATTATTATAAAAACTCCTGGAAGGGAACAAAGGATCTCGACGGAGGTACGCTCTATACACAGTTCAGCCATTTTATCGACCTGCTGTATTGGTTTGTCGGGGATGTTGAAATCAGTGTATGGCATTTACACGGAAATTTTCATCACCAGGGTATGATTGAATTTGAAGACACAGGTGTAGTGATCCTGAAATTTCTGAACGGCGCCATCGGGACGATCAATTATACAGTGAATGCGTATAAAAAAAATATGGAAGGCTCGCTAACGATCTTTGCCGAAAAGGGAACGATAAAGATCGGCGGACAGTATCTGAATGAACTGGAGTACCAGAGTCTGGAAGGTGAACCGATCAGCGATCTGCCGCCGGGCAATCCTCCAAATAATTATGGCCAGTATGTTGGATCGATGTCGAACCACGATAAAGTGTATCAAAACCTGGTGAGTGTACTGAATGGAAATGGAACGATTGCTACCAGCGGTATGGAGGGATTGAAGACGGTTGAAATCATTGAAAAAATTTATCGGAGGCAAAGAAAAACAGTGAGTCCTGAATAAACCGCTTCTTTTAAAAACAGCCATCGTGGATGTTCAGTTCGGACTGGATGTAAAGGTCATGGAACCTGTCAACCTCTATGGGTGCAGCATTGGTGACCATTGTTTTATAGGACCCTTTACTGAAATTCAAAAAGGAGTGGTCATTGGGGAATATACAAAAATTCAGTCCCACAGTTTTATCTGCGAACTGGTTACCATCGGACATCATTGTTTTATTGGTCATGGTGTGATGTTTATCAATGATGTATTTAAGGAAGGTGGCCCGGCTGGAGGAGACAAAAATAAATGGCGTGAAACCAACATTGGAAATCATGTATCCATTGGATCCAATGCAACCCTGCTTCCCGTAAATATTTGTGATCATGTAGTGATTGGCGCAGGTGCGGTAGTAACGAAAGATATAACTGAGCCTGGAACTTATGCGGGTAATCCTGCGCGCCTCGTAAATAAATAGTTGCATGAAAATTCCTTTTGTAGATCTTAAAGCGCAGTATCTATCGATCAAAGCTGAGATAGATAGCGCCATCGCTTCAGTGATTGACAAGACTGCTTTTATAGGTGGCTCTTTTGTCACTGATTTTGAAAAAGAACTTTGCTGCCGCATATGGTATTAAACATGTAATTGGTTGCGGAAACGGGACGGATTCACTGTATATATTGATGAAGATGATGGGCATCGGTCCCGGTGACGAAGTAATAACCGTAGCCAATAGCTGGATCTCGAGTTCGGAAACCATTACGCAGACAGGCGCCAGACCTGTATTTGTAGATGCTCATCCTGAATACTACAGTATGGATGAGAGCAAGCTGGAAGAAAAAATAACGCCACTTACGAAGGCAGTTATTGCCGTTCACCTGCAGGGTCAGGTCTGTGATATTGAAAAGATTAAAAGAATATGTGATAAGCACAATCTTTTTTTGATTGAGGATTGTGCGCAATCACATTTTTCTGAATTCAAGGGGAAACGCGCTGGTTTATTCGGTCACGCCGGTTCAATTCTCTTTTATCCCGGGAAAAACCTTGGCGCGTATGGAGATGCCGGTTGCATAATCACGAATGATGATGCGCTGGCTGAAAAATGTACGAATGTATTCGCATCACGGCGCTTTAAAGAAGCATCAGCATAAAATAGAAGGTATTAACAGTCGTCTGGATGGTATACAGGCCGCCATCCTGAATGTGTAAACTTCCTCATCTGGCGGACTGGACTGAAAAGAGAATCCAACATGCTGCCCGGTATAATAAATGGCTGGCGAATATTCCCGAAATCATCGCTGCCCAAACAACGTCCCGATACCAAACACACCTGGCACTTATATGTGATCCGTTGCGGGCACCGGCAGAAGCTCGTTGATTATTTATCTGAAAAAGGGATTGAAACTTCTGTGCACTATCCAACAGCATTACCCAATCTTCCGGCATATAAATATCTCGGGTATAAACCAACTGACTTTCCGGTAGCCACTGAATTGCAGGATCAGATCCTCTCCCTGCCCATGTACCCGGAACTGACAGAAGAAATGATCGTTTATGTCGCAGATTCTATCAGGTCCTTTTTTGCATCCCGGTTCTAAACTATCAATGTAAATGGATGCAGCCTTTCTCTCCAATAAAATTATACTGATCATTTCTCCCCAGTCCTGGGGAAAAATGATGCTTGCAAAACATCATTATGCCATTGAACTGGCAAAACAAGGCAACCAGGTCTATTATCTGAATCCGCCTGACAATCACCAATGGAGCCTGAGTGGAGACAGGATTAAAATAAAAGCATCAGCTGGTTATCCGAATCTTTTTATTATTGACCAGCAATTATATTTTCCCTATAATTTAAAATTCCATTCCAGGAGCCTTTATAATATACTGGTCAAAAGACAGATCAGGAAAATACTGGAAACAATTCCCAGACCGGTTGATCTTATCTGGTCATTCGATCTGGGAAATTTGTTTCCATTGACATTCTTCGAAAAGAAACTGTTTAAAATCTTTCATCCGGTAGATGAACCGGTCGACAACAACGCGATACTTGCAGGACTGAGTGCAGATATTCTGTTTTCTGTGACAAATGAAATCCTGGAGAAGTATAAGCGTTACGGAATACCATCATACTTTATTAATCATGGACTTGCGGATGAATTCTTAGATGTGGAATCTAATTCGAATGTATCGGATGATCATATAAAAGTCGGCGTCTCCGGAAATTTGATGAGGCCCGACCTGGACAGAAAGATCCTGCTGCAGATCATTCATGAGAACCCTGCTGTTATTTTTCATTTTTATGGAAGTCATACTATTGCGCAATCGAATATCGGGGCCATGGACGATGCAGCAACCGAAACATTCGTTAGAGAATTAAAATCCCTGGCCAATGTGGTGTTTCATGGGGTTTTGAAAATGGAAGATCTTGCAAGGGAGTTGAACAGTATGGACGCTTTCCTCATTTGTTACGATGTTCAATTAGATCAAAGCAAAGGAACCAACTATCATAAAGTAATGGAATACTTGAGCACAGGTAACGTGATTATTTCAAATAATATTACAACCTATAAAGAATATCCTGAATTGATCAAAATGACTGCAAGCAGGATGAATAATAAAACATTGCCTGTCCTCTTTCGCGATACTATTGCTGATCTGGAAAAATGGAATTCTGCCGATCTAATAAATCAACGTAAATCTTTCGCGCAAAATAACACATACAGAAAACAACTGGATAGGATAGAGTTGCAACTCAAATCTAATTACCCATGTTAACCACAAAGCAAAAAATTCAAAACTTTTTCCTGCCGCTGGGGACTATCCAGAAAACCAGGTCCGGGTATTTAAAAGGTTTTAAGATAAGACTGACGCAGAATTCCTTGTGGTCGCCACTTATTGGGAAATGGGAGCCTGCCATGCAAAAAATTATGACCAGTGTAATTCAACCGGGACAAATTGTGTATGAACTCGGCGCGAATAATGGTTTGCATGGTTTATTGATGGTGCAATTGGTGGGGAAAAACGGCAAGCTGTATAATTTTGAACCATTTGAAGAAAATATTAAAGAGCTCGTGGAGAACTACACGATAAATAATATCAATAACTACCAGAATATACATGCAGCCGTTTCCGACAAAAACGGCGTGGAAATTTTTATTATCGGGCAGCATCATAAACAAGGTCATCTTTCCACAGAAACAAACACAAATGAAAAGAAGATAGAAGTGGAAAGCATCACTTTAGATAGTTTTATCGAAAAGGGAAATCCCGGGCCTGCTTTTATTAAAATAGATATTGAGGGAGCAGAAGGGCCCTGTCTTAGAGGGTTTTCCATGGGCGTAAAAAAATATCTTCCCCTGATGATCATCGAACTTCATAGCCCGGAACAGGATCAGGAAGTGGGGAAATTTCTACTGGACAATGATTATAAAGCCTATAGTTTCGATACATCCAGGAAATTGAAATTTGACTTGATTGAAGATTTGACTAAAACTCACCCATCGCCTGAAGGTATCTGGGGAAGTATTTTTTGCGTTCCGCCGGGAAAAAAACTGGAGGACTTCAGTTTTGATAAATAAATGTTTCAATTATTAAACCATAATGAAGATCCTCCTTTTGGGAGCATTTGATAAGGGAGCTCTTGAAAATTACTATTATAAGGGATTGCAGATGGCAGGCGCCGATTGCAGCTGTTTTGATATAGCACATGATTATTATTCTGCCATTGCCCATTCCATTTTGAATAAGGCTATCAATAAAATAGATGGAAGTTTTTTTTTAAAAGGGATAAATAAAAAATTATTTCAATTTTTATTAAATAAACAGTTTGACGTGATCCTGGTTTTCAAGGGCCTGACATTGTACGAGTCAACAATTGAATCACTAAAGGAACATACAAAAATATTATGTTGTTATAATCCTGACCATCCTTTTAAATTTTATTCGTCGGGCAGCGGGAATGGTCATATACTGAAAAGTATATCTCATTATAACTTTTATTTTACTTACTCCAAAAATATTTGCGAGCAATTGAAAAGAGATTGGAAAGTGGACAGCTATGTGATACCCTTCGGCTTTGACGATTCAGATGATTCAGAACTCAGGTCAATTGGTTCTGTTTATGAAAATAAATGGCTGTTCATTGGTACATGGGATAGGGAGAGAATGGCCTGGCTAGGCAAAGTTCATGAGGGTAACCTTCACATATACGGTGATGAAAAATGGTCCTCACATGGAACAAAAAATAAATCTATAGCTGCGGCTTATCGGGGAAGGCCATTGTATGATAAAGAATACAAAGAAGCTATAAATAATGCTGCGGGTGTCATCAACCTTTTACGCAGGCAAAATATTGAAGAGGGATCTCACAATATGAGAACTTTTGAAGTACCTGGATATGGCGGCCTGCTTGTCGCAAACCGTACGGAAGAACAGGAGTTTTTTTTTGAAGAAGATAAAGAAGCGATTTTTTTTGACGGAGTAGAAGAACTCAATGATAAACTGGATTTCCTGAACCGGAATAAAGGAATCGTTGAAAGGATTAAACTGGCAGCCAGAGTCAGATCCGAAAAGTCGGGATATAGTTATAATTGTCGCAGCAAACAGTTATACCAGCTGTTATCGGAACATTTGTAGTATCCATGAAAATATCTATTTGCATTCCCCAATATAACCGTATTGCCTATTTATCAAAAAGCCTGAAGCAGATAGAAGAACAGGAGTATCCGGATATAGAAGTGATCATCAGTGACGACCGATCTGAAGATAATACAGTAGAAGTTATTGAAGCGTTGCAGAAACATTATAAGTACCCCCTTGTATTCAGCAGGAATGAAATAAACCTCGGCTATGACCGAAATTACCGGAAATGCATGGAGCTTGCTTCAGGTGATTATTGCCTTGTGATTGGTAATGATGACACCATTTATGAGGCGGATAGTATCAGATTTCTGGCGGATTTTCTGATGAAAAATGATTATCCGGAACTGGGTTTCTCAAATTTTGTAGAAGATAATAACAGAGGTATAGTGGTGAAACGTGCAATGGAGACTCAGGTGCTGGGATCAGGTAAGTATGTGGCTTTGAAGAATTACAGCTGTTTCAGTTTTGTCGGAGGTCTAATTTATAAGAAATCGACTTTTGAAAAATACAATACAAGCAAACACGACGGAAGTATTTATGCTCAAATGTACCTGGGCTGTCTGATGGTAGCGGATGGATGCAGGCTTTTTTCCATCAAAAAGCCGCTGGTACTGAAAGACCTTCAAATGGAAGGAAAACCCAGGTCTTCCTACAAGGACAATATTGCCAGAAAATGGAGTGATTATAAAGTTGTCGATGGGGGATTACCCTCTGTTATCAATGTTCTGATCAGCGCTTTTCGCGATGCAGGTGTTTTGGATCAGGCAATTCTCAGAAAAGTATTTGTACGCATATATTCCGTTACACTTCCACACTGGATTTTGGATTATAAATCCAATAAGGCTCTTCCCGAAGCAGTCGGGATTGTTACAGGACTGAACCCCTTTCGGAATCAAAATTATAATTTGTTGAATTGGATGAACAGGTTGGGCATCCTCTGCCGGTATATATTTTTTTCTTTAGGCGCCCTCGTGGTACCTTCCGTCTTTTTTAAAAAATATAAGAATCAACTCTATCAATTTTTCAAGCGCTGATGGATAAGAATGCCATTGTAATTGTTCACTTTAATCCCATTGAACTTTATCCACCCGTAATCAACTTATTGAATTATATGGCAGAAAAAATGCCTGCCAAGAATGTGTATGTGTTTACAAATAGTACGAACGGGACGATAAAAAAATATATCGGGAAGAATACAAATATTATCATCAATAGATATAGTATTATTAATCCAAGTTTTTCTGTATTTAAACGTTATCGGCATTATTTTTCATTCTACTATAAAACATATATCAGCCTGAGGAAAATCCATCCAAAATGGCTATGGTATTTTGAAACAATTTCCGCGCTACCGGTCTGCTGGTATTTCGGACGTAAAAAGAATTTCGAAACAAAGTTGCTTATCCATTACCATGAATATATGTCTCCTGCGGAATATAGGAATGGCCCGTCGATGGTTAAGTGGATACATCGCAGAGAGAAAAAGTTATATGAAATCGTCGACACCCTTTTACATACCAATGAGAAAAGAATGCAATTGTTTTTAAAGGATAACAGTTTAATTTTAGATGGTAGAACTTATATTTTCCCCTATTATCCCCCAAAGAGCTGGATTCAGCAGAAGGAAAAAAAGGAACCTATTGGATTCCCCCTAAGAATCGTGTATTTCGGGGCCATCGGAAAAGAATCTCTTTATATCAAAGAATTTTGTGAGTGGGTAGATCAGCAAAATGGCAGCGTTCTTTTTGATGTTTACTCTAACCAGGATACAAGTGAGTTGCAAAAGATAATATCCCAAAAAAAATGGCGTTTCGTGCATATTAAAGGATATATTCCTTATGAGGATTTGCCTGCAACCTTGCCGGCTTACGATGTGGGCGTTATATTATATAAGGGCCATATTCCTAATTACGTTTACAATGCCCCGAACAAATTATTTGAGTATTTGGGGTGTGGATCTGGACGTTTGGTTTTCTGAAAAAATGACCGGCAGTCTTTTATATGCAAGAACAGACTGTTCTCCCAAAATAATACCGGTAAATTTAGATAGACTCAATAAATTCGATTTGAAGTCTGCCATCAATCATTCAGGACTTAAATATAATCCCTCTCCATATTATTGCGAGCAAATATTCGATGCTTTATTTCAGCAGAAGTTGATAAATGAAAATTGAATATTATTTAAGGTATAACCGAAAAAGACAAGTATAATTGAGAAAGACAATATTCATATTTTGTATATCATTATTAGTACTCTTGTTATTTGTGACTGACTATTCTGTATGGGAAAATCTTTCGATAACAATATTAATTTATTTTCTATTGGATTTTTTGGAAACCCTTGGAAAAAGAATCGTCATTCTGGAGCTTATCAATATCATAGCAGCTTTTACTTGTCTTGTAATGCCCATTATATTCTATCATGAGTATAATAGGCATAACGCCCTTGCTCTTATCTGGGTAAAATATATGCCCATAGAATCCGATGATTATTTTTCATTTATGGTTCCGGCAGTTATTGCACTGGCTATAGGACTTCGGATTCCACTGGGCAAGTTAAAAATTAACAGTGATCCGCTTATATACATGAAGAACGTAATAATAAACCTTCGAAGCAAACAAACGACCGGTTTGATATTAATTGCTGTAGGGTTTATTTCGGGACTTTTGGATTTTCTTTCACCAGTAAACCTTAAACAGGTTTTTTATCTGATGGCTCATTTAACATTCGTAGGTGTTTTTTATGTGATGTATTCTCCCAACAAACATAAAAAGGTTATTATTCTTTCTGTTATCGGACTCATGATTGCACAAACCCTGGTTCAGGGTATGTTTGGGGAACTTATCTTCATATTGGCCTGTACCCTACCTCTGATACTGCTTGGTAAAAAAATATCTTTTGCAAAAAAATTTGGAATTGCAATTGGCGGAATTGTATCGATATTAATTATACAATCAGTGAAGATAGAATATCGTGGAAAAATCTGGAATGGAAGCGGGGGAGCCGATCCGGTTTATTATGCTCAATTGGTTACGGAAAAAATTCTGGATCCGACTAAAATAATAGCCCCCGAACAATTATTCCTGACAGCAGTACGAATGAATCAGGGCTGGCTTATTGCTGTAACAATGAAAAAAGTTCCGAATAAGTATGATTTTGCATATGGTGAAACGATTGCAACTTCTGTGGCAGCCGCCATTGTTCCGAGGTTTCTTTGGCCAGAGAAACCGGAAGCAGGGGGTAAAGCCAATCTCAAGCGTTTCTGGGGATACAACCTGGTAGGATACAGCATGAATATTGGTCCTTTTGGGGAAGCTTATGCAAATTTTGATAAATTCGGAGGAGTCATTTATATGTTTTTTTATGGGTTATTTTTTAATGTTATTTTTTCCTTGATTTTGAAATTTTCGGAAAAACGACCTACTATAATTCTCTGGGTTCCATTTCTTTTTTATTTTGCAATAGGGGTAGAGACAGATTTACTTACCACAATGGGCTCCTTGGTTAAGGGACTTATTTTTACCTGGTTCGTGTTTAAGATATTTCGTATCGCCTTTAGACACGATTTGTAATGAAAACGCTCTCTTTTTTTTTTCGCCACCCCCATCCGATCTACTTCAGCATGGAAAAATTATTCCATGCAGTGGCAACAGAGATCACGAAAATTTCAAACGGCAATTTCTTTGTAAGGGAGCTGAATCTTCCTTTTACAAGTAAGCTCACCAGGCTTCGTAAAAATATTGCATTTGTCCGCCAGTCACAGACTGATATCAATCATATCACGGGCGATGCACATTATACAATCCTCGGATGCGAGAGAAAAAACGTTAACGTCCTCACGATCCACGATTGTGTTTTGCTTCATCATTATCCCAAAACCAATCCACGCCACTGGATCATCCGCTGGCTTTGGTACCAGCTCCCGGTAAAAAGGGCAGACGCTGTTACGGTCATTTCTGAGAATACGAAACAAGACCTGCTGCTTTTTACGAATTGTTCTCCCGATAAGATCCGGGTCATCCCCAAATTTTATTGATCCATCGTTCAAACCGATACAAAAAGTTTTTAGCGATCATTTAACCAAACTTTTATTTATCGGTACTGCACCCAACAAAAACCTGTATCGGGCAATCGATGCTATTCAGGGATTGGATGTTGAATTGCTGATTGTTGGATATCCGGATGAAAGGCAGACAGCTAACCTGGGGGTCAATAAAATTAAATACCGATTACTGAATAAATTATCAGAACAGGAAATGCGCGACATATATGCAGAGGCGGATATCATGTTTTTCCCATCTACTTATGAAGGATTTGGCCTGCCCATCATTGAAGCGCAGGCAACCGGCCGGCCTGTGCTGACCAGCCATCTTGAGCCCATGATCTCTGTAGCAGGAGGAGCCGCCTGCCTTGTTGATCCTTACCAGGCAGAATCCATTCGTGACGGATTGAAAAAGATAATTGCGAATGAATCTTACCGGAATGAACTGGTACAAAAAGGGTTTAAGAATGTGGAGCGTTTTCAATTGGAGAAAAGTGGCCAAACAATATACAGATCTTTATATAGAACTGATGAACCGAAAAGCAGTCTGATATGTGTGGCATCGCAGGCATATTAAACAGACAGGAACCCGTTCAGCCGGATCAGATCAGGCGCATGACGGATTCGATGAGTCACCGCGGTCCTGATGCAGAGGGATATTTTATGGACAAAGAAATGGCCTTTGGTCACCGGCGGCTTTCTATTATTGATTTATCCGAAACAGCCAATCAGCCATTTGAGGACGCATCGGGCCGATATGTAATTATTTTCAATGGCGAGATCTATAATTATGCGGAAGTCAAACCGCAATCTAAATGATTATCCTTTTCGCACGCACGGAGATACAGAAGTCATCCTGGCAGGTTATATACGATGGGGCGCTGATTGCCTGTCCCGTCTGCGCGGCATGTATACCATTGCCATCTGGGATAAACAGGACCGTGAATTATTCATCGCCCGTGACCGCCTCGGTGTAAAACCATTGTATTATTATCATGATGAAAAGCAATTCATTTTCGCATCTGAGATACGCGCCATTTTAACCATCGGAAAAACAAATCGCCGAATAGATCAAACGGCGATAGCGGAATATTTCCGGTATCAGTCTGTCGGCTTTCCATTCTCACCTGTTGAAGGGATCCGCCAGATGGAAGCAGGCACCTGGATGCGCGTTAAAAACGGAAATGATACAAACTCGCAAGTACTGGGATCCGGTTGCAAAGAATTACGATTTCAATTTCACCGAGAAAAAAGATGTGCAGGATAAAGTAAAGGAACTGATGCTGCAGTCCGTCAGGCGCCGCCTGGTGAGTGATGTGCCGGTTGGTGCTTTTTTATCCGGTGGTATTGATTCGAGTGCCGTCGTCGGACTGATGGTGGAAGCCGGGTGATGTTTCTCCGAATACATTTACCATTTCATTCGATGAATCAGATTATGACGAATCGAAATATGCCAGACCTCATCGCAAAAAAATTCAATACCCGGCATATGCAGGTCCGCATGAAACCGGAAGTGATGCTGGAAGAATTGACGAATGCACTGGATGCGATGGACACACCCAGCGGTGACGGCATCAATACCTATGTTGTATCGAAGGCCATTCACAAAGAAGGGATGCGGGTGGCGCTCTCGGGTGTGGGAGGCGATGAATTATTTGTGGGTTACCCCATCTTCGAACACTATATCAAATCTTCAGAAAAAAAGCTGGATCTGGAAAACACCTCATGTCTTAAGAAATGGTTTGTCGGGTTTATTAGGTAGTGGAGAAAAAAAAGACAGGATGCGCCAGTTTCTGGACAGGGACTCACCCGCCATTGAAAATGCCTATCCCATACTCCGTCAATTGGTTTCGCCGGCTGCATTAAAGGAACTGACTTCTTTGAATGGATCGGAACCGTGAGACTCTGGCGAAACAACTGATTGCAAAGAGATCCGTTCTTTCATGAAACTGCCTTTTTATAGTCAGGTCTCTGCGGCAGAATACATCGGCTATACACAGAATACATTATTGAAGGATACGGACCAGATGAGTATGGCCAATTCCCTGGAAATCCGGGAACCGTTTTTTGACCAGGATCTCGTTGAGTTTGTGATGTCGGTTCCGGATTCGTTTAAGGTTCCGTTGTATCCGAAAAGCCTGCTGGTAGAATCTTTGAAGCCTCTGTTACCCGATGAAATTGTTCACCGAAAAAAACAGGGATTTTTATTTCCATGGAAGGAATGGATGAAAAATGAACTCCGCGGCTTTTGTGAAACGAGATATAAACCATATATCTCAAAGAGATTTTATTCAGGGGGATCATCTGAAGAAAACCTGGAGCCGGTTTTTATCGGGAGATCCGGATATCCGCTGGCAGCAGATCTGGCTTTTTGTGGTACTGGAATACTGGCTGGAAAAGAATTCCGTATAAGCCTAAAGCCTAAAGCTTAAAGCTTAAAACAAGTATAAGAGTATAAGAGTACTAGGAGTTGAGAATTCATATCCCATAACTCATATCCATATCCCATAACCCACAACCCATAACCCATAACTCATACCCATAAAACTTCTAAGCCACTGAAACATATTCTCCTTTTTACAGATTGGTATGAGCCGGGATATAAAGCAGGCGGACCGATACAGTCTACCAGGAATTTTATTTCGGCAATGCATGAACTGTATTCGATTTCAGTGATCACTATCAGATACTGACCTGGGAGAATCAAAACCTTATCCGGGTATTCCGGCGAACCAGTGGATTACCGCGTGAACCCGGTATACGGATGTATTATGCGAAACGGAAATCTCTGAGAGGCTCGCTGATAAAGAATCTTATCGAATCTGAAAAACCGGATTTTATTTACCTCAACAGCATGTATTCTTTTCGTTTCAGTCTTATGCCCCTGATCATTGTCTGGAGAGAAAAAATAAAGGCGCAGATCATTTTGTCACCAAGGGGTATGCTGCGCGAATCAGCCATCAAATCGAAATCAACCAGGAAGAAATTATTCATCTCCCTGCTGAACCGTTTACAGGTTCCGCAGAAAATTTATTTTCACGCAACAGACGAACAGGAGAAAAAAGATATCCTGCATTATTTTCCCCAGGCGCAGCAGGTGGAACTGATATCTAATTTTTCGGCTGAACTTCCATCGGAGACTGTTTCGATACAAAAAAATACAGGCAGCCTTCGATGTGTATTTATTTCGCGCATCATGGCGATAAAGAATATTTCATTTTTCCTCGGAGCTTCTGGATAGATGTTCCAGATACGGTTCGTCTCGAACTGGCGATCTACGGTGAAGTGGAAGATGAAGATTACTGGCAGGAAGCAGCAAAGATAATTCAAAATGCTTCCGGAACATATAAAAGTTTCTTACCATGGTCCCCTGCCACACGCGCAGGTAATCGGGACGCTTGAGTGCAAATCATTTTTTTGTTTTGCCCACGACAGGTGAAAACTTCGGACATGCCATATTTGAATCCTTGTCTGCCGGAAGGCCGGTGCTCATCAGCGACAAAACGCCCTGGCACAATTTGAGGAACCAGCTGACAGGCTGGGATCTCTCCGTTGGAAAATCCTAAGGCCTGGCTGAATGCTCGTCATGGAAGCGGGCAGAATGGGACCAGTCTGCCTTCGACAGCTGGAGCCGCGCCAGCAGGGAGTTTGCGGCAAGGCATGTCGGGCAGTTTAATTTGAAGAACGAGATATGTTGAACTGTTTAGCTTAAAGCTATAAGCAGCTAAAGCCTAAAGCCAAGACTATAGGAGTATAAGAATGTTTTCGAATCTCAACGTAGCTTTAAGCTTTACGGCCTTGGGCTTTAGGCTCTAACACAAAAATTATTGAATGATTATACTGGGAATAAACGCTTATCACGCTGATTCATCTGCGGCGATATTTAGAGACGGAGTGCTGATCGCCGCGACAGAGGAAGAAAGATTCCGGCGTGTAAAACACTGGGCGGGATTTCCTTCGCTGGCGATTGAATTTTGTCTGAGGGAAGCCGGCATTTCCTTACACGAAGTGGATCATATTGCAATCGGTCGTGATCCTTATGCGAAGCTGGCACGGAAGATTTTATTTCTGTTGAAAAATCCCGGTGGTGGATTCGTGCAGTGAAGGACCGGATCTCCAATGCAAAAAAAGTCTCTTCTCTGGAAACAGAATTTAAAATCCTTGATCCTGCGATCGACGAAAAATATATTCAAATCGAGAATACATCATGTAGAACATCACCGCAGTCACCTGGCATCTGCTTTCTTTGCTTCTCCATTTAATGAATCTGCTATTCTTTCCATAGATGGATCGGGCGATTTTACAACGACGATGACGGCTGTCGGGCCGTGGAAATCAGATGGAAGTACTGGACTCCGTTGATTTCCCGGATAGCGTCGGATTATTTTATACTGCATTCACACAACTGCTGGGCTTTCCGCATTATGGAGATGAATATAAAGTGATGGGCCTCGCACCTTATGGTGAGCCGAAATATGTTGAGAAATTAAAAGACGTGCTGATCTTTGATAAAGATGGATTATTTCATCTCAATCAAAAATATTTCAGATCCGCCAAAAGCGGAATCATTTCATACGGTGAAGATCATGTACCCGTTGTAGCTCCTTTATTTTCCTCTTACATGGTGCAGCAATTTGGGGCTGAGAGAAAAAAGGATGAGGCTTTGACTCAATATCATAAGGACCTGGGTGCTTCTGTTCAGAGAATTACAGAAATGCTCATCTTTCATATTCTGAATGCCCTGCATAAAAAGACGGGAATGAAAAATATTTGCATTGCAGGCGGTGTGGCACAGAATTCCGTGGCCAATGGCAAACTCACCAGAAATACAGGATTTGAAAATATTTATATTCCTTCAGCAGGTCATGATGCCGGCATTTCCATGGGTTCAGCGTTGTATGTTTACAACCAGGTATTAAAACAACCGCGACAGGCTGCCTGTTTATTCTGCATTTACAGGAAGCAGGTTCAGTAATGAAGAAATTGAAATCTATCTGAAATCACGCGATATTCAATATACGCGTTATCCGGAGTCTGAAATTTATGACATCATCGCGGATCGTCTGGTCAGTGCCGGTGTAGTGGGCTGGTTCAACGGACGCGCTGAATTCGGTCCGCGGGCATTGGGTGCACGCTCTATCATTGCAGATCCGCGACGTACTGACGCCAAGGATCTTCTCAATTCAAAAATAAAAAGAAGGGAAAGTTTTCGTCCTTTTGCACCGTCCATTCTAAAAGAATATGTGAACGAATATTTTGAAGTGAATGATGACGTGCCGTTTATGGAAAAAGTATTTCCGATCAGAAAGGAGAAGCAATCCCTGATTCCGGCTGTGACCCATGTGGATGGTACCGGCAGGCTGCAGTCTGTTGATCGCGACACCGCGCCCCGATATTATCAGCTGATTGAAACCTTCAGAAAAAAAACCGGCATACCGATATTGCTGAATACTTCCTTTAACGAAAACGAACCGATCGTCAATTCTCCCGAGCACGCACTGGATTGTTTTTTAAGAACGACTATGGATATGCTGGTGCTGGAGAATTGCGTTATTACGCGTTAAGCCTAAGGCTTAAGGCCTAAGGCCTAAGGCTATAGCGTAATCGCTCAACCTGATCCAACTCGATCCACCATCCACCATCCACCGATCCAACCGTCAACCGTCAACCAAATGCTCGTTTCCATCATAACAGCCACCTTCAACAGCGCAAACACGATTGCTGATACCATGCGTTCCGTGGAAGAGCAGGACTATCCGCATATAGAACATATTGTCGTGGATGGACATTCGCAGGACGAAACCCTGGAGATCGTACAGCAATACCCACATCGTGCAACGTTGATTTCAGAAAAAGATGATGGTATTTATGATGCAATGAACAAAGGTATCAGGGCAGCAAAAGGTGATATTGTCGGCATTCTGAATTCGGATGACATGTATACAGATGAACACGTGATTTCAAAAGTCGTGAAGACTTTTGAGGATCCTTCGAGTGCAGGCATGTTATGCTGATCTCCAGTATGTGGATGCAAGAAACACATCACTGGTTACCCGCACATGGAAATCGGGTGACCATCACGAAAAATCATTTTACTGGGGCTGGATGCCTCCTCATCCTACTTTCTTCGTCAGGAAATCGGTTTATGACCAGGTTGGATTATATAATACACATATGCATTCGGCGGCTGACTATGAAATGATGCTGCGCATTTTTGTAAAGCAACATATGCGGGTAGTCTATATTCCTCAGTTCATTGTAAAGATGAGAACCGGTGGTGTCAGTACTTTATCTTTAAAGAACAGGATACGTGCGAATCGTGAGGACCGAAAGGCATGGCGGATCAACGGTTTGAAGCCTTATTTTTTTACATTATATTTGAAACCACTGCGCAAGATTACGCAGTTCTTAAAGAAATAACTATGTCGAAAGTTGCACTGATAACAGGGCGTTACAGGCCAGGATGGAGCCTATCTCAGCGAACTGCTGCTGGATAAGGGATATGAAGTTCATGGTGTTAAAAGAAGGAGCTCGCTTTTTAATACGGAGCGTATTGATCATCTTTATCAGGATCCTCATGAAAAGAATATTCACTTTCGTTTACACTATGGCGATCTGACCGACAGCACCAACCTGATCCGTATCATCCAGGAAACAAAGCCGGATGAGATATATAATCTCGGAGCGATGAGTCATGTGCATGTGAGTTTTGAAACACCTGAATATACTGCCAATGCCGATGGGATCGGGATATTGCGGGTACTGGAGGCCGTTAGACTGCTTGGCCTCGTTAAGAAAACAAAAGTTTATCAGGCTTCCACATCTGAATTATACGGACTGGTTCAGGAAGTTCCCCAGTCAGAGAACAACACCGTTTTATCCGCGGTCACCTTATGCGGTGGCCAAACTGTATGCATACTGGACGGTGGTTAACTACCGCGAAGCTTATAATATGTTTGCAGCCAATGGGATTTTATTTAACCACGAATCTCCGATACGCGGAGAAACCTTTGTAACCAGGAAAATTACGCAGTGCCGTAGCGAAGATCGGATTGGGCTTCACGAAAAACTTTTCCTCGGAAACCTCGACGCGCGCCGTGACTGGGGCCATGCGAAGGATTATGTGGAAGCGATGTGGATGATCCTTCAGCAGGAAGAGCCGGAGGATTTTGTTATCGCCACAGGTGTAACAACGACCGTCCGTGATTTCGTAAAAATGGCATTTGCAGAGATCGGTATTGAACTCGCTTTCAAAGGAGAACATGAAAAAGAACATGCAGAAGTTGTGTCATGCAGCAATCCCGATTTTCAGGTGAGGATCGGGAAAATCGTCGTTGCTGTGGATCCGAAATATTATCGTCCGACGGAAGTGGACCTGCTGATCGGCGACGCTTCCAAAGCCAGAAAGAAATTAGGCTGGGAACCAAAATATGATCTGGCGGCACTGGTAAAGGAAATGGTGCATGCCGATGTGCAACTTTTCCGCAGGGAAAAGATTTTGAAAGAGTCAGGTTTTGAGATTAAGAATCAGCATGAGTAAAAACAAGTATGGGAGTATGGGAGTATGGGGGTATGGGAGTGGATTTCATAACCCATAATCCATAACCCATAATCCATAACCCATAATCCATAACCCTAAGTCTTACGCCTCACAAAGCATGAACAAAAAAGATAAAATATACATCGCGGGTCATCGGGGTATGGTGGGTTCAGCTATTAAAAAAAAGCTGGAGCAGGAGGGGTTCAGCAACCTGGTGTATAAAACCTCTGCGGAACTGGATCTTCGGAATCAGTCAGCAGTAGATTCTTTTTTTGAGAGAGAAAAACCAGATCTTGTTTTTCTTGCTGCCGCGAAAGTGGGTGGCATTTTGGCCAACGATACATTCAGGGCGGATTTCATTTATGAAAACCTGATGATCGAAGCGAATATTATTCACGCTTCCTGGATATCCGGTGTTAAAAAATTAATGTTCCTCGGTTCATCCTGCATCTATCCTAAAATGGCGCCCCAGCCTTTGAAAGAAGAATATCTTTTGACGGGCCTTCTGGAGCACACAAACGAGCCGTATGCGATCGCAAAAATTGCAGGCATCAAAATATGCGATGCTTATCGTGCGCAGTATGGTTGTAATTATATTTCTGTAATGCCCACAAATCTCTATGGACCAAATGATCGCTATGATCTGAATAACTCACATGTTCTTCCCGCGCTGATCAGGAAATTTCATGAAGCTAAAATAAATAATGAGCCCTTTGTGACTATCTGGGGAACAGGAGAACCGAAAAGAGAATTCCTGCATGTGACTGATCTTGCTGAAGCCTGCCTTTTCCTGATGGAAAATTATAATGAGCCCGGACTGGTAAATGTGGGCACAGGCACAGATCTCAGTATCCTTGAACTGGCAAATCTCATAAAAAAAATTACTGATTATAAGGGCGAAATACGGAAAGATATTTCCAAACCCGACGGCACGCCGCGCAAATTGTTGGATGTTTCCAAATTAAAAAACATGGGTTGGACGGCCAGGATTCCTTTGGAGGAAGGGATTCGGATGGTGTATGAGGAATACCTTGAAATGCGTTGACAGTTGGCGGTTGACGGTTGGCGGATTTCCAGTGTTGAATTCAAAATCAAATAAGACATTCAAACACAAATTTTTAACAAACAACTATACCGTCAACCGCCAACCGTCAACCGCCAACAAATATGTTTGGATTATTTAAGAAGAAAGAAATAGAGCACGCTGATTTATCCGGCCTGGTTACGGACATGCACAACCATCTGATTCCGGGAATTGATGATGGTGCAACGGATCTGGAATCATCCATTGTGATGATCCGTGCGATGTACGATCTGGGTTACCGCAAATTCGTTGCCACACCTCACGTCCAATGGGAGATGTATAAAAATACCCATGAGATCATTGAAAATGGGGCGCAACTTGTACGTGATCGTCTGGCGGAACTGGAAATGAAGGTCGAATTCAGAGGCGCTGCAGAATATTTTCTGGATGAACATGTGGAAGAACTTATTGAAAAAAATATACCTCTTCTTACCATCCATAAAAATATGGTGCTGGTTGAATTCTCTTTTATACGCCAGCCGATGGACCTGAAAGAAAAACTTATTTCAGCTCCAGATAAAGGGGTACCAGCCAATCATCGCCCATCCGGAACGTTATTTATACTTTGGCGCCCACAAAAGTACCTACGACGAATTGCACGATATGGACTGCATATTCCAGTTAAATCTGTTATCGCTCTGCGGTTATTATGGGAAAAAGCAGGAAGAGCTTGCCCAATATCTCATCAAAAAGAAATATGTAAGTCTTTTAGGTTCAGATCTCCACAACATGCGGCACATCAATATTCTGCGTGCCTCTTCTTCCATTACCAATACTGTTAACCGATTGTTAGATGAAGGTGTTTTGCTTAATCCGGTTATTTAGGCTTAAAGCCTAAAGCCTAAAGCTTAAAGCCTAAAGCCCAAAGCCTAAAGCCTAAGGCCTAAGCCTAAAGCCTAAGGCCTAAAGCCTAACGCCTAAAGCCTAACGCCCAAAGCCTAAAGCCTAAAGCCTAAAGCCTAAAGCCTAACGCTTAACGCGTAAGGCTCAAGGCCAGGCTTAAGTATGAAAACAAAAATTTATTTTTGACGAATTTTATTTAACAGTTAAATATTAAAACTTAAAGATTAAAAATGAATACCCAACGCTTACTCTTTCTCCTAATGGTTAACACTTAGTTACTAACGGCTATTGGTATTCGTATATGGTTAATCGTGAATCAGATATCTATCTGCGACTCCTGATTTAGAACTTTCGGTTTTCGCTCTACGATTTAGCACCTGCCGGTATCTTTCTGCGACCATCCATCATACACAATCAACCATAACCCATAACCCATAACCCATAACCCATAACCCATAACCCTACCATAACTCATAACCCATAACTCATAACCCATAACCCATAACCCATCCGCTCCACCGCCTGGCCTACTCCCTTCAAATCCTTCATCTAATGTCAGTCCGGCTGTAAGGAACATGACCGATTGGCCGGATAAATTCAATGTTAAGATTTCTCCGCTTGTCATTATCCTGACATTCCGTCTTGGCATTATTTTTATCTTTACTATATGTAAACTATTTGACATTATGGGTGCTCTTGAATTCAACCAGCTGCTGGTAACTAATGCTGAATTTTTGAAGCCGTTTGCGATCACTTTAACCAGGGATAGCGAAGAAGCGAAGGATCTTTTTCAGGAAACATTATACCGTGCGATAGCCAATAAAGATAAATACAACGTCGGTACTAATATCAAAGCATGGTTGTATACGATCATGCGGAATATTTTCATTAATAATTACCGCCGCCGCGCAAAACAGAAAACAATCTTTGATGCTTCTCCGAATGACTATTTGTTAAACAACAGTCAGTCGGCCGTGATTACCGGTAATGCAGAAAGCAATCTGCGAATCCGAGATATCCAGGGAGCCATTCATGGTCTGCCTGAAATATTCAGGAATCCGTTTCTGCTTTATTTTGACGGATATAAATATCATGAAATTGCAGATATGCTGCAGGAACCTTTGGGAACTATCAAAAGCCGCATACACTTTGCGCGCAAACTTTTGAAATCGCAGATACAACAATTCTAATTTGGTTGGCGGTTGGCGGCTAACGGTTGACCGATGTCAAATCATTGTCATTGATAGATCAATAACTTGGCCTATTTAAGTAGTTTTAGGCTTTAAGCTTTGGGCTTTAGGCTTAACAAGGATTAAGAATTTCAAAATGCATACTGAAGAAGTGATCCTGGTTAATGAGCAGGACGAACAGACAGGAACGATAGAAAAATTGGAAGCACACAGAAAAGCCCTTTTACACAGGGCTTTCAGCATTTTTATATTCAATGGTAAGGGTGAAATGCTTTTACAGCAGCGGGCGATGGGAAAATATCATAGTCCGGGTATGTGGACGAACACCTGCTGTTCTCATCCGCGTCCCGGAGAAGATGTTGAAACGGCAGCACTCAGAAGATTGAAAGAAGAAATGGGGATTGCTACTTCGCTCAATAAAGTCTTCGATTTTATTTACCGCACTGAATTCGACAACGGACTCACCGAATATGAATTCGATCATGTGTTTACAGGAACCCATCTGGGTGCATTCGAACCGGACAAAAAAGAAGTAAAGGATTTTTGTTTTCGTACAATGGCTGATATTGAAAATGACCTTAAACATCACCCTGAGAAATACAGTTCATGGTTCAGGATTGCGTTTCCCCTCCTAAGCTTAAAGCTGAAAGCCTAAAGCCTAAAGCTAGTGTGAGAGTGCTTTGCCCATTCGCCGACGCCTTAATGCAAGAATCCATTGGGAAAGTCAGGCCGGCCATCCCTCATGCCTTCCTGCCATTCGGATCTTCGAAATATTTTACCCGTTGCTTTACGCCTTACGCCTTAAGCCTTAAGCTTTACGCCTTAAGCCTTACGCCTTAAGCTTTACGCCTTACGCCTTTAGCTCTCACTTTCAGCCTTTTCAACTTTTGAAGTCTTCACTTTAGATCCGCGATTATCGCGCGCCATGCGGGAATAGACAGAAAGTTTTCTGTCGAAAAGAAATTTAAAAAGAAGGATCGTATAAGAAGTATGATGGCCCAGCGAATCGTAATAATTGCCGGCGAATTTTTTGATCTTGGGTAATTTGTTCCAGGGCACTGAAGGGAAATCATGGTGTTCATTATGATAACCCACATTCAGGTTCACGGTATTCATCAAACCATAATAACTCTTTGTCTCCTGGTCGCCATGGGTGAGAAAATGTTCCTGTATCCAGCGGGCGCCGAGTGGATGAAGACCGACAGAAAAAAAGAAACTCATGGTTATGTACGCGGTTGCCTTCCATCCGAAGAAATAAATAAAAGCGGTCATGAAAATAACCTGCACAATAATATTTACCACCGTCCATTTGTCCATCAGCGGAAACTTCCTTAATCCTTCCGGGGCGGATCATCTGAAAAAGAGGGTAGAATAGAAGCCAGAGTGCTTTCCCGAAACCGGAATTATTAATCAGTTTTGCTTCCCAGCGATAGGGCATGTCTGCATCCAGTTCTTCCACGCCCTGATAGGAATGGTGTTTCAGGTGATATTTCTGAAAGGAAATGGCACTTGGAAAAACCAATGGAAGATTGGCAATGATGGCTGAAATTTTATTGTAAAAGTGTTTCTTGAAAAGCAGGTTATGGGCAGCTTCGTGAATACATACATACAAAGTGTGGCTGGCAAAAGCGCCCCCCAGGTAGGCAACCAGGAGAATAACCCACCAGGATGCGTCGCGCAGGAACCACGAAAGGGTAATTTGAAAAGCAACACAGAGAAGGATCACGCCGAAAGTCCAGGGGTTCCGGCCGATAAGGGTCCTGATTTCAGGATGTTTATGTATAATTTCTTTGGTTCTTGGTTTGTGCGGCTCGCTTTCCAAGCTCCACCGAAAGCTGTTCAGCTTGGGCATATCAGCGTGATTGAACGGCAAATTTAATGCTTATTTTTCAATTAGCGAATGGTTAACAAAGGCGGTTGATGGTTTATGGTTGATGGTGTATGGTTGATGGTGTATGGTTAATCGTATATTCAATTGAATCTAGATTAAACTCATTGACCATACACCATCAACCATAAACCATTTACTACTTCGGTTTATACTTTGTTTCATCAAAAATTGTCCGGTCGGGGGTTTTCATCAGTTCTTCCGGAGTGATATCGGGATGAAGGGATGCATATTTTTGTACGATACGCCAGCCCACCCATTGACCAATATTGCCCGGAGAAGCATCGGGCATACCCTGCGTATAAGGTGCGTCGCCAATATAATTTTTGATCAGATCCGGTTCGAGGGAAAACAGATTCTGGTCCAGGAAATAATTCCAGATCTGTCCTTCGTTAGTGAGACACCATTTGAGTTGCTTTTCTGTGAATCCTGTCTTCAGACTATCGGCCATCTCGGGTAAAAGCTGATCAATCAGCCACCAGTTTTTTCCTTTTTCAACCATTTGTTCAATCAGTGGTTTTCCCTGACTCTGATCGGGAAACAAATCTTCAGCGAGCGCCTTCATACAATTTGGTACTACATATTCGGGTTCAAAACGTCGGGAAATATATACGGGGAAAAGTTCCTGTCCCTGACTGCTCAGATAAAAAGGGAAATGTTTACCTGCATATAATTGCAGACCGATGGCCAGCGTATATCTCGTCAATGCGACACCAGGTGCATCAAAGGGTCCGATATAAGAAACGACTTTCGGTGGAAGATTATATTTTGGAAAATAATAATGCATATACTGAAATCCTTCCTGCAATCCCTTTTCGATGGGGGTCATCCCGCCTTCGGCGGGACCGAATTTCAGATCCAGCGAATCCTTTACGGGCATATAACTGCTGACGAAACGACGGAATGCAAAGTAGGCCTGAACACTGGTATCTGACAGAGGTGCTGTTCCTAAAATATTTACTGCAAAATCATTGATAAAATAAGGATATTGCCTGCCAAGGTCCAGAAGTGCCTGTTCAATATGATTTGTATCGATTGCAAACAATGCCTGATCAAATCGTTCAACATGAACCGTAATGGGAATATAAGAAACGTCGGGCGCTTTTTTACCTGTATTACAACCTAGAAATAACAAAATAAAAACAGGGTAAACAATTTTTTTCATCCGGATAGAAACGTTAGTCCCTGCAAGATAGTATTCCGGGCCTTAGCAGTAAATTTGTAAAATGAAGATCGCGCTGGTTCAACAGAATTATCATATTGGAAATTTTGAATCCAATACTGAAAAAATCATCCAGGGTATCAGGATGGCGAAAGAAGGCGGCGCAGACCTTGCGGTTTTTTCTGAAATGTCAGTTTGCGGATATCCGCCGCGCGATTTCCTGGAATTCGAAGACTTCCTGGCCCGCTGTTATGCCAGCATCGAATTGATCAAACCACATAGTGCCGGAATCGGCGTGATTGTGGGTTCCCCCGCACCTAATCAGTATCCGAACGGGAAAAGGCTTTTTAATGCCGCCTGGTTCCTGCATGATAATGAAGTGAAAGCAGTGGCGCATAAAACCTGCTTACCTACTTATGATATATTTGATGAAAACCGCTATTTCGAACCTGGGCTTCAATGGAATGTGATTGAATTTCAGGGTAAACGTATTGCATTGACGATATGCGAGGATATCTGGAATCTTGGTAGCAATCCTTTATACCAGGTCTGTCCCATGGATCAGCTTATGCCCCAGCATCCGGACCTGATGATCAATATTTCTGCTTCTCCTTTTGACTATGATCATGAAGAAGATCGCCGTGCAGTGGTTCGCCAGAATGTACTCAAGTACAAAATACCGATGTATTATTGTAATGCGGTAGGGTCACAAACTGAAATAATTTTCGACGGCGGCAGCGTGGTTTATGATGCGCATGGCAACTGCACACATCACTTAAAAGTGTTTGAAGAAGATTTCCAGATCATCGATACGGAAACAAAGTACCGGCCGGTGAATAAACACATTCCGCTTTTTACTTCCTCTTCCGTTTTGAAGCCGGATGAAATCATTCCTTACCTCACCCGGCGAAATAATATCCGGGAGATCCATGAAGCTTTGATACTGGGAGTCCGTGATTATTTTGGAAAAATGGGATTTCAGAAAGCAATTATTGGTAGCAGCGGGGGGATTGACAGCGCTGTCACTGTGGCTCTTGCCTGTCGCGCCCTGGGCAGTGAAAATGTACGGGCCATTGCTATGCCCTCCGGATTTTCCAGCAGTCATTCGGTGGATGATGCACTCGCTCTTTCAAAAAATCTAAATAATCCATTTGATATTATTCCAATTCAACCTGTGTATGAAAGTTTTCTTTCTTCCCTTACATCCTATTTTCAAGGATCTTCCTTTTAGTGTGGCTGAAGAAAATATACAGAGCCGCACCAGGGGTAACCTGCTCATGGCGATCGCCAATAAATTCGGATATATACTCCTGAATACTTCCAACAAGAGCGAACTTTCTACCGGGTATGGAACGCTCTATGGCGATATGGCCGGCGGATTAAGTGTGATCGGAGATCTGTATAAAATGCAGGTCTATGCTCTGGCGGAATTATATTAATCAGGATGAAGAAATTATTCCAGCTTCAATATTGAAAAAAGCGCCTTCTGCAGAACTGCGTCCCGATCAGAAGGATAGTGACAGTCTGCCGGAATACAATCTCCTCGACAAAATTCTATACCTGTATATAGAAAGAAGAAAGGGCCCCCGCGAAATTATTGCGATGGGTGTGGATCAGGCGCTGGTAGAAAGAGTATTGAAACTGGTGAACACCAGTGAATACAAACGAAACCAGTTCTGTCCGATCATCCGTGTGAGTTCAAAAGCATTTGGTATGGGAAGGAGGATGCCGATTGTGGGGAAATACCTTTCGTAATTATGAGTTATTAATTGTAATTATGGGTTATGTAGTTATGGGATATAATTAACTATCCATTTCTCATAACCCATGATTCATAATTAAATTAAATCATTTCTTAACCAGTGTCGTCGTAACGGTTGCCTGGAAACCACTAACGTTTGGTTGCCTGTTAATACCAGAGTTGTACCATCCCATGATGTTGATAAAATTTGCACTGCCTGCTACATATAAAGTGTCTGTATTTGAAGAAAGGCTCCATGTACCGGTCGAATCAGACGGAGGTACACATTTGGTACCTGAATCGATAAACTGGGCGGTCAGGTCTGCATTCAGCTGAATTACGTTATCCTGTTCGCAGGCCGGTAAGGAATCATACAGATTTACGGTCACGCCGAGTATGCTGGCTTTTAATGCGGTTAAATTGTAATTACCCGGAGAAATTTTGCACTGTTCTGGCATTCGATGTAGAGTTATTAGATTTCTTGCAGGCGTAGAACATTATAAAAATAGCCAAAGCTGCTACTGCTAATTGAATTTTACGCATAATCATAATGTTTTATGAATAAGGGTAACTCAAATTCACGGGTTTTATTGTGTGAATTCCAACCTAAAATTAACTAATAAAGAATCAACGTACAGTCAGAATGCAGTTGTGAAACAAATGTGAAAATGACTATCTTCTGCAGCTTTTTATAAACGGACAGGTATATCAGCCTCCTGAACACCGAATTCATTATTTTTACGCAGATTTTTAAACAGGCATATTCACCCTTGGACTTTTCACTTTTCCATTTTCCATTTTAATTTTTTAAAACCATGTATACGGCGGAAGACATCAGGGTACTAAACGAAAAAATACAGATTCAGGCAAGATTTATTGATAAAATACGGGACGAAATAGCCCACGTCATTGTGGGACAACATTATATGCTCGACCGCCTGCTGATCGGTCTGCTGACCAACGGTCATATCCTGCTTGAGGGTGTACCGGGACTGGCAAAGACGCTTACCATTAAATCTCTCGCCCAGACTATTCATGGAAAATTCAGCAGGATCCAGTTTACACCCGACCTGCTACCTGCGGATGTAATTGGTACCATGATCTTCAACCAGCAAAAACACGAATTCGTAGTTCGGAAGGGACCGATATTCGCCAATTTCCTTCTGACTGATGAGATCAACCGGGCCCCCGCCAAAGTGCAGAGTGCCCTGCTCGAAGCCATGCAGGAAAAACAGGTCACGATCGGCGACAGCAGCTATATTCTGGAAGAACCTTTCTTAGTGCTGGCAACACAGAACCCGCTTGAACAGGAAGGGACTTATCCTCTGCCCGAAGCGCAGCAGGACCGTTTCCTGATGAAAGTAATCGTCAGCTATCCTTCCAAACAGGAAGAACAGCTGATCATCAGGAATCATATGAACGGTAGTAAACAACCAGACCTTAAGCAGGTGGTTTCCATGCAGGAAGTACTGGAATCGCGCGAGCTGACGCGTAAAATATATATGGATGAAAAACTCGAAAATTATATTCTCGACATTGTGTTTGCCACCAGGAATCCCGAAAATTACCGGCTCGAAAAATTGAAGTCCATGATTTCCTATGGTGGTTCGCCACGAGCCAGCATCAACATGGCGCTTGCTGCCAAGGCCAATGCATTTCTGAACAAAAGAGGATACGTGATTCCCGAAGACGTTCGCTCCGTTTCAAAAGATGTGCTGCGTCACCGCATCGGTCTGACGTATGAAGCCGAAGCCGAAAATTTGAATGCTGATTATATTATTGATGAGGTGTTGAGGGCGATACAGGTTCCGTAAATCGTGGATCGTTTATCGTTTATCGAGGATAAGGAATTGATAGTGGGTAATTAATTTAGGTTAATGCATAAGGTTGTAGCATAAAAATTTTGCTATGATCAGTTATAAGAAACTAGACGTCTGGAATTTATCAATGGAAACAGTAAGAGAAATATACATTTTAACTAAGTCATACCCCGTTGAAGAGAAATATGGATTAATATCTCAAACGAATAGAGCAGCCGTTTCTATACCAAGTAATATTGCTGAAGGTTTGGGAAGGAATTATAATAAAGATTGTATTCAATTCCTGCATATTTCAAGAGGATCAGCGTATGAATTGGAAACGTTACTAAGTATTGCATTAATGACGAAAATTATAGATGATCCATGTTATCATAAAATAAGTACGATTTTGGAAAGTAATATTCAACTAATAACTGGATTTATTAATTATCTAAAACAAAAGTGATAATTCATACGATAAACGATAAACGATTCACGATATACGAAAATGCTTACAACTGCCGAAATATTAAAAAAAGTCCGCGAGTTAGAAATAAAAAGCAAAAAACTCACGCGTCACCTTTTTACAGGCGAATACCATTCCGCATTTAAGGGAAGGGGCATGGCATTTCGTGAAGTGCGGGAGTATTACCCTGGCGATGATATCCGGTTTATTGACTGGAACGTGTCGGCCCGATTCAACCATCCCTATAGTAAATTATTTGAAGAAGAGAGAGAACTCACTGTGATGCTCCTGGTCGACGTAAGCGGCAGCTCTTTATTTGGAACAGTAAAGGGCAGGAAAAAGGACCTCATCACAGAGATATGTGCAGTGCTGGCTTTTTCTGCAGTAAACAATAATGATAAAGTTGGCCTGATTTTCTTCAGCGATAAAATTGTAAAATATATTCCACCGAAAAAAGGACGCGACCATGTTCTGCATATGGTGCGCGACCTGCTCATCACTGAGCCGGCGCATCAAAAAACAAATATTTCACAGGCACTGAAATTTCTCAACAATACCCTTCGCCAAAAGACCATCACATTTTTACTCAGCGATTTCCTGGACGATAGTTATGAGGAAGCACTCCGTGTTGCAGGAAAAAAACATGACCTGATCGGAATTAAAGTGTATGATAAAATGGATATGGTGTTACCCGACGCCGGACTCATCGAAGTGGAAGACGCTGAAACAGGCGCTATGAAATGGGTGGATACTTCGGACTATGACCAGCGGAATTATTATCAGCAATCCTTTTTTAAAATGACGGAACTCTGTAAATCCTTATTTCTTAAGTCGGGCTCGGACCTGCTCCACATGCGTACAGATGAAGACTATGTAAAAATTCTGCAGAAGTTTTTTGTAGGCAGAAACCGACCTGCATAGCCGATGGCGAAGACCCTCACCTATATCGTTTGTATCGGGATACTGCTTATATGCAGCTTTTCAGCGCTGGCACAGGAAACTCCTGAGATCAAAGCCTCCATCGACAAAAATCAGATCCTTATTGGCGAACCGATCCGGCTGAGCATTGACGTGAAGTCTCCGATGGTGTCAGGAAACCAGTTACCTCAGTTTGACAGTATTCCACATTTTGAATTGATTGAAAAAGCAAACCGGGATTCATTGATTTCGGCTACGGGTACTACTTATCATCTGGAATGGAAGCTTACCAGTTATGATTCAGGTACCCGGTATATTCCTGCTTTCCCAATTATTATTGGTAAACAAACCTATAAAACAGATTCTCTGGCGGTGGAAGTCTCTTATGGAAAAGTTGATTCTGCACAGGACTATCACGACATTAAGAGTATAATCGACATAGAAAACCCTGATGTAAAATATATTCCATATATACTGGGAGCGATAACCCTGATAGCGCTGGTTTTATTTATTTATTTTATCCGCCAGCAGCCAACCGCCAACTACCAACAATATGATGAAGAACCCGACACCTCCCGCATTTCACCGCTGGATGAAGCGCTGGCTTCCCTGGATCAGCTGAAGAAAATGCTGCATGACGATCCTTCTTCAGTAAAAAAATATTATTCCGGAATGAACGATACGCTGCGGATCTTTCTGAACAGACAGCTGGGCCTTATAACTATGGAAAAAACGAGTGAGGAGATGATTCTAAGTCTGAGTGATCTGAAAATGGACAGGGAAATCTTTTCCAATACTGTCTGCGGCATTGCGCATGGGTGATTTTGTAAAGTTTGCGAAATATGTTCCGGGTCCTTACGAGAATGAGAATAATCTGGAAGTCATTCGATCGGCGATTTTAACTATTAATGTAAATGCCAAGTAGAAGGTTATGGATATGAGTTATGGGTATGATTATGAGATATGAGTTATGAGTTATGGGTTATGAGATATGAGTTATGTTTTTATCCATCGTAACTCATATCCCATAACTCATAACTCATAACCCAATTAATTATGTTTTATTGAAATAAAAAGAAAGTGTTGTACGACTGGATTTCAAATATTCATTTTGCTAAACCGTGGTTCTTTGCACTATTCGCAGTGATTCCGCTGTTGATATTTTTTTACCTGCGCCCACCCATTCGCGTGCAGGGCAGTATGCTGGTTTCAGGTGTCAGTGCATTTGGAAAAGGAAGAACCTGGAGGACATTGCTGCGTCACATTTTATTTGTTTTCCGCATGCTTGCCATTGTCATGTATTATCATCGCACTGGCACGTCCGCAAACAGGCAGCGAACAACAGATGACCAGTGGGGAAGGTATTGATATTGTTTTTTGTCTGGATATCAGCGGAAGTATGCTGGCACAGGATTTCACTCCAAACAGAATGGAAGCTGCCAAACAGGTTGTGGCGGAATTTATTGATAACAGGCCAACAGACAGGATGGGCCTCGTGATTTTTGCCGGCGAAAGTTTTACAATGTGCCCCCTGACTACGGATCATGCCGTATTAAAATCACAGCTGTATAATGTTCAGAGTGGTTTGCTTGAAGATGGTACGGCAATCGGGTCCGGGCTGGCAACAGGTGTGGAGCGCCTTCGTTCTTCGGTCTCAAAAAGCAAAGTAATTATACTGCTCACGGATGGAGAAAATAACGGAGGCCTGTGTGGATCCCAATTCTGCAAAGGAAATTGCGAAATCGTATGGAGTCCGCGTATATACTGTGGGCGTAGGTACGGAAGGATTTGCGCCGGTACCCATTCAAACCAGCAGTGGTGTAATCATGCAGCGGGAAAAAGTGAGTATTGATGAAAAACTGCTTACCCAGATTGCCAATGAAACGGGGGGTAAATATTTTCGTGCCACGAATAATGAAAGTCTGGGTTCCATTTATAAAGATATCGACCGTCTGGAGAAATCAAAATTTGAAGTGAAGACCTTCACCCATTATACAGAAAAATTTTTCCCCTTTGTACTGGCGGCGGTACTGTTCATAGTTCTGGAATGGATATTAAGATTTACCTTTTTTAGAAAATTTCCCTGATGCGTGCAAGAGTGTATAAATCCACCGGCAGCTGGTACACGGTAAAAACCGTTGAGGGAAATGTTTTGATGGCCCGAATGAAAGGGATTTTTAAAATTGACGGCATTACATCCACCAACCCGATTGCAGTGGGCGACTGGGTGAATATTGAAGTAGAAGTGGGTGGGGAAGAATCAGGCATGATGATAACGGGGATCGAAAAAAGGAACAATTATATCAACCGCCAGTCACCGGCAAATAAATACCAGCATCATATCATCGCTTCAAACCTCGATCAGTCATTGCTGATTGCAACGCTGAAGGATCCGAAAACATCACAGGGATTTATCGACAGGTTTTTGGTTGCAGGAGAAGCATACCATATTCCTTCCATCATCATTTTCAATAAGGGCGATATCTACCGGAAAAAAGAAATGGACCTTTTTGAAGAACGAAGGGAAATGTATGAATCGGTTGGTTACAAAGTGATATTGATGAGTCTGGAAAATAAAACGGGACTCGAAGAAGTGGAAGAAATCCTGCGCAATAAAACCAGTTTGCTGAGTGGACATTCAGGTGTGGGGAAATCTACTTTTATCAACGCGATCGTTCCTGGTATGGATCTAAAAACACAGGGTGTAAGTGGATGGAGCGGCAAGGGAATTCATACCACCACGTTTGCCGAAATGTACGATCTGCCATTTCTAAATGCTCATATCATCGATACACCAGGCATCCGTGAATTTGGTCTGGTGGACATACCACGACAGGAGCTTTCCCATTATTTCCCAGAAATGCGATCGCGATTGAATGAATGTCAGTTTAATAACTGCCTGCATATAAACGAGCCGGGTTGTGCCATAAAAAAAGCCCTCGAAGAGGGCAAGATATCGTTAGAACGTTATGTGAGCTATGGCATGATGCTCGATTCTATTGAAGAGAAAAGCTATTAAGAAGCCAGCCTGTTGGCAGTATGGATCAAAAGCTTTCCTTCCAGGAATCGTGCAACTTCCACGACTGCATCATTGTCTCTTCTGGGCGCTTCACGAAATTTTCTGGGATAAATTGAAATGCCCGTATAGATATTGTAATGCAGGGTGAGCACATGACCTTTGAATGAAAAGTCCCACATCAGTGAATCAAAATCATCGGTTTTGTGGTTGAAATTTACGTCCAGGTCGTCTGATAAAATATTGGCGACTTCATAAAATCTTTTAAGGCCGCAATCGTCGTCTATTACTGCTTCGGTACAACCGAAATCGGTGCGTAGGGTAAGGCTCATAGTGTTGGGATTTAACTGGTTTATAAAAGAGTACATGGATTAAACTTTAAATTTTGGGGGTTTAGGTAATTTTTCTCCGCTCAATATCCTTTCAGCACCCACGTTTCTACCGTTGGATGGACAGCCATATTGTGCTTTACAGGAATACATAATGCTGAAAAAGAAGCTCAGCACGATTAGACCGAGAAGGTTTTTACCTGTTTTCATTGGATACTTTTTAACGAATTAAACCTACAAAAAAGATTCAGCAATTGCAATCAATAGACCTGAAACTCGATGAATTGCATAAAATCTTCGATGAGCCGTATTTACAGGCTGATTATATAACGAAGATTATGGGTTATGGATTATGAGTTATGAGATATGAATTGTGGTTATGGGTTATGGATTATGAGTTATGAACGGTTTGTCATTAATTATCAAGAGTTTATGTATATAAACTTCAGTCAATAACCCATAACCCATATCTCATAACCCATAACCCATTAAGCATTACGCGTTACGAAACCAGTCCGCATAAAGGATATAGTTATTGGCAATCCTTTCAATTTCCCCGTGGATGAGATCCTGAGGGATATCCTTGAGCTTTCTTGCGGGAATTCCGCCATAAATAACACCGTGCTCAACCTTTGTATTTTCAAGTACCACAGCTCCGGCTGCGATTATGGAATTGCTGCCGATTTCTGCACCGTCCATAATAACAGATCCCATGCCGATCAAAACATTATCCTGGATCGTACATCCATGGATAATGGCATTATGTCCTATGGAAACATTGTTTCCTATGATTGTTTTTGCTTTTTGATAGGTACAATGGATGATGCATCCATCCTGGATATTTACTTTGTTTCCGATCCTGATACTGTTCACATCGCCACGTACTACCGCATTAAACCATACACTGCAGTCATCTCCGATTACCACATCGCCGACGATGGTGGAATTCGGGGCCAGGTATACATTTTTTCCAAATCCGGGCGAAATACCTTTCACAGGAAGAATCACAGGCATATTTTTTATTTTGGGGTTACACTAAGTTAAGGCATTTCGTTGGTGGTTGGCAGTTGGCGGTTGGCGGTTGGCGGTTGGCAGTTGGCAGTTGGCGGTTCTTAGATGACTGTTGTAAGTTGACAATAAAGATGGAACTATATTGCATTTAATTTTAAAAATTAGCCATTTCATTTTTATCAAAACTGCCAACCGCCAACCGCCAACGGCCAACCAATAAAATGAATCATCGCGAATTATTTTATAAACACCTCGGTCAGACTTCCCCATCTCCTCTTGCGCTTGAGATTGTTCGTGCTGAGGGACAATATCTGTACGATGTTTCGGGGAAAAAATATCTCGACGCTATTGGCGGTATCAGTGTTTGTAATACGGGCCATCGCCATCCTGAGGTAGTCAAAGCTATCCGTGATCAGGCGGATCGTTACCTGCATGTGTTGGTTTATGGAGAATTGATCCAGAGTCCGCAGGTTGAATATGCATACTTTCTCGCGTCGCACCTGCCTCAAAATCTGCAGTCTGTTTTTTTTACCAATTCAGGTACGGAAGCAACTGAAGGCGCGATGAAACTTGCCAAGCGGGTTACCGGGAGAGCGGAGATTGTTGGTTTTGAAAAATCCTATCATGGTTCCACACAGGGCGCACTTAGTCTCATGGGAGATGAGTACTGGAGAAATGCATTCAGACCGCTGCTGCCGGGAATATTACATCTCAGATATAATAATCATGAGGATCTTAAACTGATTACCGAAAAAACAGCGTGCGTAATTGCGGAGACCGTTCAGGCGGAAAACGGAGTGATAAAACCAATGATAGAGTGGATGAGTGCCCTGCGAAAAAAATGCGATGATTCCGGTGTCCTGCTTATCCTGGATGAAATACAAGCAGGTTTCGGCAGAACGGGTTCTGTATGGGGCTTTGAACAATACGGGATCATACCTGATATCATCTTACTTGGCAAGGCACTTGGTGGCGGACTACCACTCGGCGCCTTTATTGCTTCAAAAACGCTCCTGGATTATTTTACGAATCAGCCGGTATTAGGCCATATCAGTACTTTTGGCGGTCATCCACTCAGTTGCGCCGCAGGACTCGCAGCCATGAAAGTCTTGTTGAATGAAAATCTGATTTCAGAGGTTTCAGAAAAAGAAAAGCTATTTCAAAAATTACTGGTTCATCCGTCCATAAAAGCAGTTCGTTCGGCGGGTTTGCTCATTGCAGTGGAATTTGAAAATTTTGAAACCAATAAACGCATCATTGATGCCTGTGTGCGCGACGGGCTGCTCACCGACTGGTTTTTATTTGCTTCTAATTGTCTGCGCATTGCACCTCCGCTAATCATTTCATTTTCAGAAATAGAAGAAATCTGCCGGATTATTCTGCGAAATGCCTGATGCATTTCGGGTATGTTCTTTCATCTATATTTTCCACAAACCATGGGGTGTGTTTCGGATAAATTTCTTAGTCGCCATGATTTTTAGATTTCACTAATTGCAACCTTTTCTAAATCGGAGCTGATGGCTGATCAATTCACTCCGAGCAATTCCACTTCGAAAATCAATGTACTGTTTGGTCCGATATGAGCGCCTGTCTGCCTTTCGCCATAAGCCAGTTGAGGCGGGATGAAGAAACGCCATTTACTGCCTACTTCCATAAGCTGCAAACCTTCTGTCCAACCTTTGATAACCATATTCAGAGGGAATGTAGCTGGTTGTCCGCGCTTTACTGAACTATCAAACACGGTACCATCAATCAGGGTTCCATGATAATGACAGGTAACCTTATCGCGTGCCAATGGTTTGGTGCCATTTCCCTTGGTAATAACCTCGTATTGTAAACCGCTTGGCAATTCTATTACGCCAGGTCTTTGCTTGTTGGCTTCCAAAAAAGTCTGTCCTGCTTTTAAGTTAGCTGTAGCTTTTTCGTTTTTCATATGAAATAATTTGTCTGCAATACCCATTATTTTTTCACGAATATAGGAAACAAATGACCCTTAAAAACCTCTAACAAAATGATAACAATTCGACCACCGGTTTGCTTTAAACCCCGGGTTTCGATACCGGTCTATTATAGAGTATTCGCTGTTGAATGAAGCGAAAATAATTGTAAACAACTAAATTTTTGAAAATGAAAACTCTATTTACCCTGTCTATGCTTGTACTTATTACAGTAGCAGGCATCGTAAGCTGCAAACTTTTCATGAAGGCTCACTATGATATTTCGGCTTTACTAACAATGACCAGTTTCGTGTCGGCCATTTTATCGGTATATATTGTCAGCAGTAAGAAAGTCAGATTGTCCTGAGCAATTTATTCTGAGAGTATTTTTTCAGGCGCCTGAATCCGATATCCGGACTGTTTTAGCTTAATGAAGACAGGTAATCAAAACTTTTTTTAAGAGCAACTTCAGGATCTTTAACCATATCCTGTTCTACGATGAAATGTTTAACGCCGTTTTCTTTTGCTTTGACGATAATTGATCTCAGGTCAAGTACACCGCTACCTGCTGTTGTCATATAGGGAAACAGTTCGATCCATTGTTTGGGGTCCCCGCCATCTCCTGAAAAATGCACTTTCTTTATCATGTCTTTTACATGAATGAGCGGATATCGGTTTTTATATTTATCAAGCAATGCAATCGGATCCGCACCCCCTGCAGTTGTCCAGTATAGATCCATTTCAAAGAAAACAAGGGAAGGATCAGTATTGGCAAATATCAGTTCCAACGGAATTTGGCCATCGACTTCCTTCAACCCGTAACCGTGATTGTGATAAGCGAATTTAATACCTTCCTTTTTTGCCTCTTCACCGATTTTATTAAAAGCTTCCGCCATCTTCCTGAAATCGTCCAGCGTTTTTCTTTTTTCTGCCGGTATTGCCGGTAACACAACATAGGTATTTCCCAATACCCGGGCCGCTTCACCGAGTTTATTCATATTCATTTGAAGTGTGTCCAGGTCGGTATGAATAGAGGGGACAGAAAAGCCATTATCCTGGAGAAGATTTTTCATTTCCACAACAGTATGACCGAAATACCCGCTTCCTTTAAAACCCAGTGAGGGAGTAACAGCATTCCAACTTTCTATCGCAGCAGGGTTGCTGAAGGGGTATGGACCATACAGTTCAACTTCTCTGTAACCGATTTTTGAAAGCATGGACAACGCTCCTTTAAGGTCACTATCCAGCATCTTAGGTAAGGAAAAGAACTGAATACCAATTTTTTCAAGCAGAGGATCGTTTTTAAAAATAGCTGAAGAAAATAAAAGCGCTGATGCAGATGCTTTAGCAGAATTGCTGATAAATTGTCTTCTTAACATGGAATGGCCTTTTTAAGCTAAAAGGTAGTTATCTTAATCCTATTAAATGATTAAAAAATTTCCTTACCGCCGTCGCGTTCTGATTTTATTATTATTCCTGATATTGATAACCTATCTGGACAGAGTAAGTATTTCATTGGTTGGTGTAAGAATAAAAACTGCATTTCATTTAAGCAATACGCAATTTGGCTGGGTAGTGGGAGCGTTTTCGCTTGCCTATGCGATATTTGAAATTCCTTCCGGAATGTTGACTGACCGCATAGGACAGCGTGCTGTATTCATTCGAATCGTATTATTATGGTCGTTGTTTACTGCCCTGACCGGCGCCGTTACGGGTTTGACCTCATTGCTGTTAGTTCGTTTTTTATTTGGAATCGGGGAATCAGGCGCTTATCCAACCAGTTCGAGCACCATTGGCCGCTGGTTTCCGATGGCTGAAAGAGGGAGGAGTATGTCGGCACTTTTTATCGGTCAGAATGCCGGTGCGGCTATAGCTCCTTTGATCGTAGTGCCAGTCGCGATACACTATGGATGGAGAGCTCCTTTTTTTGTAAATGGTCTGATTGGATTGGTGTGGGTAATAGTATGCTGGTTATGGTTTAGAAATGAACCGTCCGAAATGAAGGGAATTTCTAAGGAGGAGGTTATTCTGATAGAAAGAGAACGTCGCTTTCTGAACCATAAAGAATCCTTTCCATGGAAAATTGTTCTAAGAAGCTGGAAAACCTGGGCGTTGCTTATTGGTTTCTTCTGCTCCCAATGGGGGCTTTATTTTTTTGTGGCATGGGTTCCGATATACTTACAACAGGGAAGACATTTATCGGAAAATTATATGAAACTGGCCACTTCGTATTCATTTGTATTTGGCATGGCGGGAGCTTTACTTTCAGGATTTTTGAATGACTGGATGGTAAAGAAAAAGGGATTGGCATTCGGGCGACGATGTATTGGCTTAATGTCTCTGGGATTATCAGGTTTATTGCTGGCGGTAACAGCAACAACCTCCAGCAATTCCATGGCAGTAGCATTCCTGTTAGCCTGTTATTTTTGTTACTCATTCTTTGCCATTACCGCGTTTTCAACCTGCGTTGATATAGGTGGATCAAGGGCTGGCACAATGACAGGAATGATGAACTTTGCAGGTCAGACAGGAGCCTTTTTTTTATCGGTAGCTTTTGGAAAAATTGCCGACGTTACACATAGTTACAACATGCCGGTATTACTTATTGCAGGCATCCTTATATTTGGAGGTATTGTCTGGCTGGGTATAGATCCTGCAAAAAAAATAGAGTACTTTAATTCAGACTATATCGCTGACTGAAGTCCTCTTGAAATCTTATTATTGTCAGGATCCTCCCAATTAAAGGATTGATATGAGAATTATTCTGATTTTTATATTTGTTTGTGCATTTTTATTACCATCCGCATTTATAACCCTGCCCAAAGATGAACACAAGACCCTTGAGATTGGGGCGCCGGCTCCTGATTTTAAACTTCCCGGTGTAGACGGTAAAACATATAGCCTTGCTTCTTTTAAAAGCGCGGAGGTTCTGGTTGTTGTTTTTACATGCAATCATTGTCCGACGGCCCAGGCATATGAAGATCGTATTATCAAAATGACTTCCGACTATGCACCTAAGAAGGTAGCAGTTGTGGCCATCATGCCGAACGATCCGACCTGTCTTCGTTTGGATGAACTTGATTTCTCGGACCTGGGAGATACATATGACGAGATGAAGATAAGAGCAAAGGAAAAGAAATTCAACTTTCCATATTTGTACGATGGGGAAACAGAAACTGTTTCCAGGGCTTATGGGCCGGTTGCCACACCTCATGTTTTTGTATTCGATAAAGAAAGAAAATTGCGATATGAAGGCAGGGTGGATGATACGGAAAGCCCTTTCAAAACACCACAAAACACGGATACCCGGAATGCAATTGATGCTTTATTGGAACATCGTGATGTTTCCGTAAAAACGACAAAGGTTTTTGGATGCTCAGTTAAATGGTCTGAAAAAAAGGATCTGGTTGAAAAGGTACGAGCAGCGTGGGCTAAAGAGCCTGTCTCCTTGCAGATGATTGATGCGGATAGTTTAGGAAACATAATGAAAAACTCTTCTGATAAATTGCGATTGATTAATTACTGGTCGTATGGTTCGGAGCCTTCCATAATAGAATTTCCGGAATTTGTTTCCATCAACAGGATGTACAGAGATCGTGATTTCGAATTTATCAGCATCAATTTGGACGAACCAAATAAACGCGATAGTGTGTTTAAATTTTTGCAATTGCAGCAGGCATCTAATGCCAACTATCTTTTTAATGAGGATAACAAATCTGAATTGATCAGGAAACTGAATCCGTTGTGGAATGGAAAGTTACCATATACAATACTTGTAGAACCAGGTGGTAAAATTGTTTATGCCAATGAAGGTCGCATCGATCCCGCCAGGTTGAAATGGATAATTGTAAACAATCATTTAATTGGGAGATTTCCCTGAATAACGGGATCATTTCAGAATGACTGTAAGTATTATTCCTTTCTTAATACTTTTTCAACTTCGTGACGGTACATCCGGCTAATAGGTAATTCCTGTTTACCAATTCCGACTAATTCATTGGTGAAATATTCTATCTTATTGACTGCTATAATATAGGATCTGTGGATACGCAGAAAACCGGCTTCCGGCAGATTTTCTTCAAGGGAGGAAATGGAATGTTTGGTCAGGATCGTTTTGGTTTTAGTTACGACTTTGATGTAATCTTTAAGACTTTCAAAGTAGAGAATATCGTCCAGGGCTACTTTTAATATTTTCCTGTCGGCCCTGAAATGTATATGGGTATTAGCGATTTCATTTTCGCCGGCTGTTAAACCATCGGGATATGATGCTTGTTTCAGTGAGGTTTTCATAATTTTATTTACGGCTTTCAGGAACCTCTCAAATGAAATGGGTTTGAGTAAATAATCCACCGCATCGAGATCAAATCCCTCCACTGCATATTTACGATAAGCCGTAGTAAATATTATTTTCGGCGGGTTTGTAAGAGTACGGATAAAATCAGTACCAAGAATCTGCGGCATTTGAATATCCAGGAAAAGTATATCGATTGGTTGTTGCTGGATGATGGCGAGAGCGTCAACGGCGTTACCGCAGATACCAGCGAGGAATAGAGAAGGAATAGATTCAATATATTTCTTTAAGACCTCCAGCGCCGGAGGTTCATCATCGACTACCAGACAGTTTATTTTATTATTGGATTGCATAGGACATATTTCTGTTGTTTTCAGTGGTTGAAAATATATCAGATTCCGTTTCAAACAATATATACTCTGAAAGTGATATTTCCATTTGTACGGAAAAAGTATCGTCAGCCGTTTCAATAAGAAGCGAATGTTTGCCAGGGTATAAAAGATCGAGTCTTTTTCTTACATTTTCAAGACCGATCCCTTTTCTGAGGCCCTGATTAACAGGTATTAAAGGTTTACTGTTGTGAAGAGAGAAATACAGGGTATTACCATCAACGTAAATTTTTAAACTGATACGCGGATGTTCAAGCATCTGGCTTACTCCATGTTTAAAACTGTTTTCAACAAATGGGATCATTAACAGCGGAGCTATCAGATGATTTCCTTCAGGGTTAATCAGCTCCACCTGCATACTTAAACGGTTTCCATACCGGATTTTTTCCAACTCTATATAGTTTGCGATCATATTCAGTTCATTCTTAAGCGGAACATAAGCCTGATTACATTCAGCAATCATATAGTGCACCGTCTGTTTTAATTTTTTAACGAGGCCGGAGGCTTCCGTCTTATTGCTAAGTGAATAGGAATATATATTATTCAGGGTATTGAACAGAAAGTGCGGGTGTATCTGGGATTTTAATAACTGAAGCTCCGCATTTGTATTTGCACGCGTAAGTGACTCGTTCTCGGTTTTTTTTATCTGCCAGTTTTTTAGGCTTTTCAGAGACAATAATAGTCCGCAGACCAGGGGAGGGTTTCCCATCAGCCGAATGAAATAACCGATCTGGAAAAGGTCACGTGAGCTGATTCCTGCTATTAAATTAAAAGTTTTATTTACCTGGTAATAGCTTTGAAGGGTGTTGATCATATACAAAATGAATACAAATAAAGACATGAAAACACAGAATAAAATGTATTTTTTTTTGTAGAGATATTTCGGCACGAAAATGTAGACGGTTACGTAACTAAAAAAAAGTATTAAAGTTGCCCAGAATAATGTAAATGAAAAATAAGATGCAAATGAAGCCCAAAAAGTACTAACCGGGTACATGATTCCAATTCGAAGGAAGCTATATAACAGGATAGAAGTGCAGAATAACCCATGCCTGAGAATTTTATACTTTGTTTTGTCAGAAAAAATCAAATCATGAGAATTCATAAGTCAAATTTGGTGTTAATGAAGTGGTATCTCTGCTATTAAGTGATCTGATCATATTTAATTGCAATTCAATCTGAATTCCTTCACTGCCTGACTTTAACAGGAGCTGGTGATTGTCCGGATATAAATTTTCAATTCTTTTAGTAATGTCCAACCAACCGGGTTTTTGGGAAAAATTATTATCCGTTGCATTTTCTTCAAAGCATGACAGACTGAAAAACAGGGTTTCATTGTTGGCTTTGATGGTGACAGTTACATTTTTACCGGAATCTTCTTTATTTGTCAGGTTATCGAAGCTGGTTTCAAGAAAGGGTAAAAGGATAAGAGGCGCAATGTACAGATCTGATGGCGGAATACTAATATCCAAACTGGTTTGTAATGTTTCCGGGAAATTATTTTTTTGAAGTGCCATATATTCCCTGATCACTTCAATTTCCTTTTCAACTAAAACATAATCTCCTTCGCTTTCATATAATATATAACTCAGAATATCAGCCAGCTTTAGAATAAAACCCGGAGAGTCGTTTTCCTTCTTCCTTAATTTGTCTTCCAGCGAATTGAGTGAATTAAAAAGAAAGCGCGGATGAATCTGTGTTTTCAAAAGTTTTAATTCCCTGGATATTTTTTGTTTAATCAGAATGTCATTTGCTTTTTGTTGCAATATCCATTTTTTGGTTAGCCGGATCCCGCCTGACAAGCCCATCACTATAAGCGGAATCCAAAATCCGTTTACGATTGTGTTATACTTATTAGAGTCCAAAGTTATTTTTTCATAAGGAAGCCCCGTAGATGCATGTATATAGAGGATTCCGGTAAAATATGCGGCAATTATATTTAGAATTAACAGGCCGGAAACTGATAAAACGAACCACTTAATTTTCCTTCGAAAAAGAAATTGGGGTATCACTACATACATAAAAAAATAGGTTGTGATCAGGAAGGCAGGGATAAAAAAAATATCATATTGAAAAAGGGCGGGAAAACTGCGAAAATGCAAAGCCTCATGAGTCCCACCGATAAGTATGTTCTGTGTGCTATAATGAAAAATGAATACTGTCCAGAATGCAATATGCCTCAGGAAACGATATATGAGACTGTTGGAAAATATAAAATTGTATCCCTTCACAAAATTTTTCCTTTTTAAAATTAAACAACAATAGACAGATTCAGGGCTAATCTGGTCAATGAGTTACGAAATGTAGTTATTAGTCGACCAATGGCATTTATCGACTATGAGGACTCCCGGATTTATTAAATGCAATATGCGCCTGAAATCCGACTTCACGTCGATTAAAACATTTGGTAATTCCCAGTCTTTTTATTTTCATCAAGTCATTTTACCAAACAACATTAAGAAAGCTACCTAACTCACTTAACATTATTTTTTAACCAATTCTAAATCACTAAAAGGACCTTTTTATGAAAAGTAAAATCTACCTGAAACTCGGAGCTGTAATTACCGTTCTTATTTTTCTAAATTCCTGCGTGAAGAACTCGCCTGGTTCACTATGCAATTGCAGTCCGGATAACCTGGTCATCACTTCTTCAATATTTTCTACCGGTCTAAATAATCCGCGAGGTATAAAATTTGGTCCTGATGGAGATCTTTATGTTGCAGAGGGCGGCGTAGGTGGGACATTTATGAGTACCACCTGTATGCAGGTCCCGGGAGCTGGCCCTTATACAGGAAGCGATACGGGGTCGAGAATTTCCAGAATTGATAGGGAAGGCAAGAGGACCACGGTCGTTAATCATCTTCCATCCAGTACCACAAACCCTGCGACTGGAGGTGATGTGAGCGGTGTTGCGGATGTTGAATTTATCGGCCATACTCTTTATGGGCTTCTTACCGGCGCAGGTTGCTCTCATGGAGTGCCGGATATTCCTAATCAGGTATTTAAGGTGAATCATGATGGGACCTGGAGTATGGTTGCAAACATCAGCAATTACCTAATGAATAATCCGGTTGCCAATCCTGACCCGGCTGATTTTGAACCGGATGGAACTCCATACAGCATGGTGAGTGTGAATGGACAATTGTATATCACGCAGCCCAATCAACAGGAAATTGACAAGATATCCCCCGGCACAGGATCCATCCAGCGAATCATAGACATTTCCAAGACCTATCCTGGTGCTACCAATTGGATAGGACCGACTTCGATGGTATATCACAACGGGAATTTTTATTTTGGAACCCTTACGCCATTTCCTTTTGTCCAGGGGGCGGCGAATGTTTATGAACTTACTCCTGACGGAAAATTAAGCGTTTTTGCAACCGGCTTCTCCGCTATTCTTGGAGTCACTTTTGATGAAGTTGGTGGATTGTATGTTCTTGAAAACACCGTAGGAATTTCCATTCCCGAATCCTGGAGCCGGTGACATCATAAGGGTTGATCCTTCCGGAGAAAGGCTAACCATAGCTTCAGGACTTAATTTGCCAACAGCCATGACTTTTGGTCCGGACAATAAATTATACGTTTCCATTTGGGGTTATGGTGGAACACCCGGAATGGGAGAAGTCTGGCAGTTTGATGTTACTTGTGCAAAGCAATCTCACGTCATTAAAAAATAGTTTTATCTGAAGTATTGGTCGAATCTTAAGCAATGAAAAAGGGCCTTTTCAGGCCTTTTTTCCTATAGAGACATTTGTCATTCGTCGACAACAAAAGCATTTCACAGAATAAAATCAACTGCTCGTCTTCAAATTAAATTATATTCAGACACGAGAGATAACTTTAGGGAAACCTCTAAACCCTTTGTGATGAAAAAAAAGTTATTGATTGCCGCAGCATCTGTTTTGTTTTGCTATAAAGTCCACTCTCAGGGGTGCATTGCCATCCGCAATATTTCGGGATTTGGCCAGTTTGCGCAGTTGGGTTACGGACAATCGGGAGATAAATGGGCCCTGGATATCAACAATCGTTATTTTAATGCTTTCGAAGTGTATTCAGGGAAAGTCAGGCAACCTGACGACGGGATACATCTTTACGAATACATGATGAATTTTGAACTTACCAGGATTCTTGATAACGGCTGGTCGATCGCGCTGGATATGCCGATATCCGCAAACAGTATTACCAGTACATTGGAACATCAGTCGGGCGTCGAGCATACGACTTCAGATTTTGGACTTGGTGATATGCGTTTTACAGTTTATAAATGGTTGTTTAATAATCAAAAACTGCAGAGAGGTAATATTCAGGTAGGATTGGGAATTAAATTTCCGACGGGCAACTATAATTATGAGGATTATTTTTATTATGATCCGAATAATCACGCGGCTAAAAATGCTGTCACCTGTCAATGTGGCGATTCAGTTAGGTGATGGCGGAACGGGAATTACTACGGAGCTCAATGGATATTATATTTTCAACAGAAAAGTGAGTATCTATGGAAATTTCTTCTATCTGATTAATCCCAGGGATGTAAATGGTACGTACAGTCTTTTTCCTAATGCACCAGCTAATTTTGTAGCCCTTGCATCGGCTACCGGAACTGATGTAAACAGCGTGCCGGATTCTTACACAATGCGGGCCGGGGTGGATTATACAATGGACAGGCTGGTTGGCGCTTTAGGTCTCCGGTACGAAGGAGTACCTGCTTATGACCTGATTGGGAAAAGCGATGGCTTGCGCAGAGTAGGCTACATTTTTTCTATTGAACCGGGACTGCAGTATAAATTTAAAAAATCGTTTTTATATGCTTTTGTTACGATTCCCGTTGCCCGTGCTACCGTAAAAGCCCCAACAGATGCCGAGGCAAGCAAGATAACGGGGACGGACTTCACGACACCAGGCCATTTTGCTAATTATGTTTTATTTCTCGGTTATACGTTTACGTTTTAAAAGGCGTAGCGGCAAAAGTCTGCGATCCGGCGATTTAATCGAACAACAGTTCCCTGCTCCATATCAAACTAAAACGTAAACCTGAAACTTCCGAACACACCGAACTTCTGGATGTAAGACAGGTTCTGGCCTGTAGGCAGAATATGCCAGATAAAATCGACCCTGAAAAATCTGAAAATATTATCAACACCGGTACCAAGTTCCATATAAGTCCGCCCGTTGAGTGACTTAAATGTATAATCCGCATTATTGTTATAAACAATATTTTCCGGAGATAAATGTCCCCATAATAATTTGACATTATAAAACTGACGGAATTTCAATTTTCTGGTGAGGGGTACAAATCGAAATATGCCGCTGCCGATATTGTGTTCAAAATTGAATCCCCAGAAACTGATCATGCAGATATTCATATTTATCCATCAGGCTGAATGCATATTTATTGTAATAGTAAGTTTCATTACCGGGTGCCACATTGAGAAAGGGATATGGTTGTACCCCGGTGGTTTTTCCCCCAAATAAATTATAGTAAACAGTTCCTATGGGTGGAACCTTCACAACATCAGATAAACTCACAAAAAGTTTATTGTAGGTGAGTGTGCTGCCAAGTACACCGGGAAATCCATGCGTATATTTTACATCAATGATCGGATATTCACTGCCCAGGCTTGTCCTGTAAAATGTTGTTTCAAAAAATTTCTCCAGAAATGCAAAGCGCAGATTAATGGCCATTTCAAAACCATTCATCGGGTTGCCGGGTCCTTTTTCAAAATCACTAATCGGTGCCAGGTTCAGTTCCGGATTATAAACCTTATGATCTGCCGTGAGTGTAAATGAAAATCCGTTCACCCATTCTTTGAACCATTCAAGTTTTTGTTCCGTAAGGTTGATAAATTTAATGGGGATGCCTGGTTTACGGACGGCAATGGCGAAAATATTATCGCTCGTAATCTCATCATAATACTGTTGTCCGTAGTCCAGGTCCTGACGGAACATAGCGTAGAGGGACATTCTCGGATTTCGTTTGAAGATATACAGGGCGTCGCCTTCCCAATGCCATACCTGGTCCCCAAATCCATAAGCAAGATAACCGTGGAGGGTCAGGTTCTTGTTGAAACCGCTGTTGGTACCCAGGTCAAATCTTAGACGAAAACCCTGTAATTCATTACTATAAATCCAATTGTACCATGGGCCGATCTCATAATTTCCGATGTTGAGGTATCCGGTACCGATAAAATTCAGGACATTGGCATAAGTATGGAACGCTGGCATTTTGATGAGCGTATCCATCATTTTATAAACGGCTTTCTCGTCTTTACTAAGCACTTCATGTCTGTACCGTAACCAGAATGAATCCGTTCTTTCGCGCGCGTTCGCCGTGAATATTACTTCTTCCGGGATCTTATTTCTTTCCAGAACCCGCGTAACAGAAGAATCGTTATAAACAATATTTTTATAAGTAGTGGTTTTCCTTCCAATCATTCCCATCCTGTTTTTTCCTAATGCCGTCAGCGTAACTACGAATTTATCTTTCGAAAGAAACCAGGTTGTATCATTGATCAGGGAAAATTCTTCAATGAGTGTAAGCTCCTGAACAAAGTTCACATTGGCTGACGGGCCGAGGCGGAGAGTCATCTTTTGAATGGCAAAACTGGAGTCATGTACCCAGCAGTCACCCTCAAAAGTATTTTCACCTTTTCTTTTTGGCGTGAAAATTAAATGCAGAAGCCTGCGTGAGTTGACATACTGTGTATCTACAATTTTATACCGGTAATAGAAATCACCGTTATTACTGAGCGGACTGGCAAAACGTTTATCAAAAACAGGAATGAAATTATTATAGAAGTCAATATTCTGTTCCATGCCTCCGAGGTACTTGCTCACACTTTCATTGTTAAGCCCTACCGTTTTACTTCCTTTGATTTCCTCGCGTCTTTTTGTCGGATCGCGTTCGTAATAGTAATCTGAAAGTGTTTCGGTAATATAAATGGGAAGAAAGGGATTCGCCTCGCTGCTGTCAATATTGTTCAGTATGAAACCAAATGGTTTGAGAAGTTTAACGTTCTCCATTCTGTCCCTGTTTATTTTATTCAGATCCAGCTCCAGCTTATTATACAGCTCATAAGAGAAATTATGAAAACGGTACCGGTCATTCGATTCTTTGTGTTTTACAATCTTTCGCCATAGCAGAAGTCCGAAATCCACTTTACGGCTGACGACAACTTCATTAATATAATTTCCGCGTTGCAGATTAACAACAACAAAAAGGCTGTCGCCTTTTGAATGACTAATAGAGTGAATCACTCAACGCGAGGGAATAGGTCTGAAATCCCACATAAGAAATTTCCAGTGTATCGCGGGGCCACTGCTCAAAACGGAAGGTAAATCCTCCTGCAGAATCACTGAGTTTGCCAGAACCACGCTCTGATCCAGTCTCATGGAAGCAAAAGGCACACGTTCTCCACTTTGTACATCCAGGATGACACCACTCAAAATCTTTGTCTGGCCCCGTGTACCGGTGGAAACGAAGAGTAAAATAAGGAAGCTTACATAAGGTAGACATTTTTTCAATGCCGGCATATCCTCAAAAATACTACAATGGCCACGAAGGAGTTGCTTCCAGTTATCCATTCTCCTTACTTTTGCAGCCATTATGGCAAATGACCATCTAAAATTTCAGGCAATTATTTCTCATTGTAAGGAATATGGATTCATATTTCCATCCAGTGAGATCTATGACGGACTCAGTGCAGTATATGATTACGGACAGTACGGCAGTGAATTAAAAAAGAATATCCGGGATTACTGGTGGAAGAGCATGACCCAGCTGCAGGATAATATTGTGGGGATAGATGCAGCAATTTTTATGCATCCGACAACCTGGAAAGCTTCCGGACATGTGGATAATTTCAGTGATCCCATGATTGATAATAAGGACAGTCAGAAACGATACCGGGTTGATCATCTCATCGAAGCCTATGCAGATGAATTGGAATCGGTGGGTAAAAAAGATCAGGCTGAGGCGCTGATCGCTGCGATGGACAATCTGCTTGCTAAAAGTGATTTCGACGGACTAAAAAAATTAATTGAAGAAAAAAAAATCAGATGTTCTGTCAGTGGTACTTCAAACTGGAGTGATGTCAGACAATTCAACCTCATGTTCTCCACGCAGCTGGGGAGCGTGTCGGAGGAAGCCAGTGAAATTTATCTGCAGACCGGAAACTGCGCAGGGGATATTTGTTAATTTTCTGAACGTTCAGAAAACCGGCCGCCTTAAAATTCCTTTTGGTATTGCGCAAACCGGCAAGGCCTTCAGAAATGAAATTGTTGCGCGACAGTTTATTTTTCGCATGAGGGAGTTCGAACAAATGGAAATGCAGTTTTTTATCCGCCCTGGCACACAGAAAGAATGGTACGAACACTGGAAGAAAACCAGGATGAAATGGCACCTGAGCCTGGGAATTTCAGCAGACAAATTCCGTTTTCATGATCACGTTAAACTCGCACATTATGCTGACGCGGCCTGTGATATCGAATATGCTTTCCCGATGGGATTCAAGGAAGTGGAAGGCATACACTCCAGAACTGATTTTGACTTGAAAAATCACCAGGAGTACAGTAAGAAAAAACTTACCTATTTCGATACCGAACTGAACCAGCATTATATTCCTTATGTAATCGAAACATCCATTGGTCTGGATCGTACTGTTCTGATGATTTTGAGTGAAGCGTACATGGAAGAAGATCTGAGCACTGCGGAAAAAAAAGACAGCCGGGTTGTACTGAAGTTTCCGCCCAAACTGGCACCCGTAAAACTGGCCATCCTGCCCCTGGTTAAAAAAGACGGTCTTCCTGAGATTGCCAAAGAGATTCTCGCTGAATGCCGCGGACAATTCCGTTGTTTTTATGAGGAAAAAGATACTATTGGCAAACGGTACCGTCGAATGGATGCTATTGGTACCCCTTTTTCCGTTACTGTCGATTACCAGACAAAGGAAGACCAGACGGTAACAATCAGACACCGCGACAGCATGCTGCAGGAAAGAATTCCCATAAATACTATCCGGGAAATTGTGGAAAAACAAATTTTATAAAACTTAATTGAATGGGAACCTTTAATTTGAAAGGGAACCCTTAATTTTGGGAATAACCTCCAATTGCGTGATAAACCCCCGTTGGAAAGCTAATCCTGCACCAGCGAAGTACCTGCTGAAGATCCTTTGAACGATTTTTATAATTTAACTATCACCATGATTACCAACGAGGTTACGGTTAATATTTACCTGCTTGCATCTATTCTTGGTATATCAGTTTTAGCCGGATTTGCTTTTAGAGCAAAAATGATTTTAAAGTGCAGGGCTAAAATTGAAGAGCTTGAAAGAGAAATCCTCAATAATTACGAACACATACTGGAACTTGAACGCGAAACATCTAACATGGAATCGCAGATGCAGGATATCAAGAGTCCTGTGATTACAATGAAGACTCCAAACAAAGAAGCCGGAAGTCAATTCCAAAAAGGTTCCGGACATATCCCTTCGCAAACAACTTCTTTCGAAGAAAAATATTGAACAGCAATCGGCGTCTGGACTTTAACTGGTTATGAGATATGAATTATGGGTTATGAATTATTAACTCATCACCTTAACCCATAACCCATAACTCATAACCCATAACTAACCATACAGTTCAAGGTGTATAGCTTTACGATCGTATCCCAGATCTATAATACGCTTCTTTGCTTCGTCGATCATAACTTTCCATCCACACAAATAAAAAGACGCAGGATATTCCATCGCGCCTGAATCGGGAAGAATCAAATTATTTTTCTTCCTGCATATTTCTTCATAAACAGCGTGCACATAACCCGTTCGGATCAGGTGTTTATGGTTCTCAGGGATTTCGCGCGAAAAAACCGGCAGATAATGAAAACCCGGCAGGTTCTTTTCCAGTTCTTCCATTTCTTTTTGATACAAAGCGTCACCCAGTCGTCTGCATCCGAAAATCAGGTAGATATCCCGGTGCGGCAGATTGTGGTTCAGAATATGATTGGCCATAGCGCGAAATGGTGCTATGCCTGTTCCTGTGCATACCAGGAAAAGATCTTTTTCTATGGGATCAGGAAGTGTGAATGATCCCAAAGGTCCGCGCAAGGTCAGTTCAGATCCCACATGCACTTCTTCAAAAAGATATTTAGTACCCACTCCGCCTTCCAGTAAAACAATCACCAGTTCAATAACAGAACTTCCATCGGGCCAGGAAGCAATGGAATAACTGCGCCAGCGTTTGGAAGGCTTCTCATGAATGGGCAGATCCAGGGTTACAAATTGACCCGGTTCAAATTGAAAGGGTTGTCCGGAAACGAGTTCAATCCAAAAGCGGCGTGTTAATGCAGTGGCATTTTCAATTCGTATTACTTTTCCGGTCTGCCAGGGAAGAGCCATTTTATTGAGTTATGAATTATGGACTATGGGTTATGAATTAAGGCATAACCTAGTGTTCACAAAACTAAGATAACCCATAACTCATAATTCATAACCCATAACCCTAATACACCATGATCTTCTGTACATATTTCTTACTTCCCACTTCCAGTTGCAATACATACATCCCCGCGCTGACAGCACCGAGACTGATCGTTTTACTGTATGCTCCCTGGAAATTCGGGTTATTCGACTGATACAGCAATTGGCCGTTCATATCGAGAACCCGATAATCCATATTTGCTGCTGTTGTAAGATATAATTGAATGGTGAATACTCCATTGTTCGGATTTGGTGTTACCGCGAGGCCGATATCGTTGCCTGGCGTATATATGTATTCGTTAGAAACCAGGGAACATCCCACACTATCGACTACAACATCTTTATAGTTGCCGGGAGCATGCAGCGTATCTGTTTGTCCTGTTGCTCCAACTATCAGCGTGTCGTGATAATACCATTGATTTCCGGAGGCGTAATTACTGGTCAAAAGATTTCCAACCCTTGAAATCAACACAGGAGCCGGCGTAGTTGCAACTACCGGCACGCGCGGAGAGGCGCATTTATTCAATGTCACTCGTGTATCATAGAGGAAATAATAATATTTCTGGTAGAATGTTGTGTCTTTACAGTTCGATACATCGATGGCACTATTTCCCGTAATCGTGAATATACCTGGAATTCCCAGTGGGTAAGGATTTGAAGTAATATTATTACTTCGGTATAAAAATGCGCTATCCTCTCCAATTACAATAAGTATATGATCTCCGGGTGTCGGTACCGGCAGGTTTAAGAGGTATACTGCACCGGTATCACTGGGTGAATTGACACTCGAAGCAACCCTCGAAGGATTGGTAGTTGTCGGATATACGTCAATAACGTTTTCAGAAATCGGGAAATAGCTGAATGATCCGGTACAGGAATCATAGTTTGCAAGGTCCGCAACAATGAAATCCACTTTACCACCCGCACCCACATATAATCTTGAAGTAGCGATCGTCAGAGGAACGTCATTGTGAAATTTAATAAAATTGCCCTGGAAGTAATTGTATCCTCCGTTGGCAAATTCTGCTTTTGTTTTTGGTCCAATCGATCCGCTCATTTCATTGAGACCGAGATAATAAGTTTTGTTTGAAGGAATATCTGTGGTTGTCGCCTGATATCCGGATGCAATCGGCGCTATGGATGTTGGGCTGTCAAACCATAATACTGCATCAGTGCTGTCGGTAAGATTTGCTTTTAATCCGGCCAGCGGGTTACTGGTACTGCATATTTCCGCCTCGCCCGTGACGGTTTCAGATCCGGCGCTAACGGTCAGTGTATCAGTGATCGTATCATTTGACGGGTTCTGGTCACCAGGTAGACCGGTTCCTGCCTGTACTATATAAGTTTTCCCGGCGGTGGGCGAATAAGCGGCCTGGAATGTATAAATCACTGAGCCCAGTGCCGGAACTGTATCGGGATATACTGTTGTCACATCAGCCAGCACTGTATTTCCTGAAATCACTTTCAGTGAAATGGGAACATTGATCTGCAAAGCCGTCCCTAAATTATCTATTCTTATAGAAACCCTTTGAGTATCTGTCTGGCAGGATCCCTGCAACGGATCCACTACGGCACTCACACTCACATCATTCGTCAAAGCAATAAAAGTCACGGTATAATCCTGTGTCTCCCCGTTTCCATAACTGCCACAGGGTTGAACAGTGGATGTATCAGTAGTTTCCCGGGCAACAATACGCATCCGCGTACTATTGCCAATCGTCATTCCCTTGGGAATTTGAAGGTTCCCGGTAAATGAAATATTTCCGCCTGAAAGTACCGGACTACCTGCTACCTCTTCTCCGGGATCAGTAAATGTACCGTTGTTATTGAAATCGATATAAATTTTGACGGCCCTGGAAGCGGTAGTGGCATCGCAGCTGCCGAGATTTATTGTGAAGGGAACTGACTGGCTGGACTGCAGGTTTATTGTTTGATTCGTATTGTCTGTATAAGTTGTACAGCCCGAAGGATTGATTACATCTATATTACTAAGCTTCACTTCGTCTATTCGTGTACCTGCACTGCTTGTGGGTGCAGAAGTACAGTAAGCAGAGCTTCCCACGCCGCTTACAATCAGTGAATATGCCTGTGATCCATTACGCAGGGTCCCTTTATGTGAAACCGATATTGTATATGGTTTGCCAGGAACGGTGGCGGGGATCACGATTTTTTCCACGTTGTTAAGCGTATCGTCTCCATGGGTGGCAGGGCTGGCCGGGACTCAGCCTGTTCAGTACCCAGGGCATATAGGTATTTCCATTACCCGTCACACGCAGATCCAGGTCGTTTACAAGCTTACGGGCCGGATTATTCAGCACATTAACTTCATCAACCGAACCCGCAGGGTCCGTCCAGCAAATCGTTGCAGTGATGGGTCCCTTACCTGAAGCAACGACTGGAACAGAATAAGTGCCCGATGCATCTGTAAGATTATTTTCCTGGATCAGCTGGTCAGTATTGTTAGATGTGATCACTGCTGCAGCTTTTGGCATATCTATCAGTCCCCACCCAAACTGATAGTCTGGTCCGTCTGCCGGACCTGCTTCATCTGCCGTATGGATCAATATGCCTTTCAAGCGTGGCTGAACGCATAAAAACATTGTGAAGCCTGTAGTAATATTCCTGCAACAGGAATCCGGAGCCGGCAGTAGCCGGAGAGGACATGGAGGTTCCACTAAAAATAGCATAAGCATTATTGGAAGTGCTTATAGACGAGAGTACATTGATTCCATCCGCTACCAGATCAGGTTTAATTCGGCCGTCGTCGGTAGGTCCCCAGCTGCTGAATTCTGCAAGCACCACATCGGCAGGTGACTTGTATCCTCCCGGAATTGGATATACAGCTCCAACACTAATAATATTTTTTGCGATGCCATAAGTAGGGATAATATCGTATCCGTCATTGTTACTGATTCCGGCGGGACGATTTCCGGCTGGTATAAGGTTACCGGCTGTATTGTATCTATAATAAGGCTGACCAACTGCAGGACCGTTAACATCGCGGTTATTACCGACGGATTTCACTATCAGATAATAGGGCGCATTGTATGCGATGGAATCCCAAACCTGGGACTGATCATCATAGTATCCGAATTTATAATCTATGTGATCCCCCGGATTGCCCAGCCATTGCCATTGATTATTATCCGTATCTAAATTCCATCCGGCCAGATGCACCGTAAGAATGATTGGAAATCAACAGGTTGGGAGCATGCGGCATACATTTCCGTCAGATGATTGTTATAATCGTAAGCCTGCAGCTGGAGGGCACCGTTCGACATCCCTTTAGCCACCGGATTGACCCCTGAGGCAATCAGGGTTCCTGATACATGGGTTGAATGGTCGCTCAGAGCCGGAGGATTATCTACCTGAACCACCCTGCCTGCCAGTTCCTGATGGGTCGCTAAAACCCGGCCTCCGTCCCACAACGCAATTTTACCCTTCATAGCGCGGGGTGGATCCGGTAAGATTCAGACCAGTGCTTCCGCCGGGCCATAACTGGTTGGTTCCGATGGTAGCTGCAGAAATAATATTGTCATATGTGGAAACATAAAGGGGCAAACCGAGAGGACTAATGCCACATAAAATCGCCGTGGTACCTTTTTTGAGGGTAATGGAAAGCGGCCAGCCTTTTTGTCTGGCCAGTCTTGACAACCTGGAACTAAGTTCCTGGTACTGAACCTGCGCCCGCAGTGCTCCATCCCGCAGTGCAGATGTATTCGTGAAAACCTGTGATTGGGCTGTTGAAAAAAGGGATAAAACTACCAGTGACAGGGGTACAAATTTCTTAAGTGTCATGTATTTTCTTAAATGATAAAGAGCTTTTAAAATTACACATTTTTAGTACAGCACAGTCTTTTTTGATATAACTTACCCGGTTCAGGTTTTGAAAATGTCATATAAAAAAACAATACTGCTTCTCGCTTTCAATCTGCCTTTTGCACTGACCTCGGTTTATAGTCAGGGTAAAAAAACGGGTCTTGAAGGATATATATTCCGGATATCCGGTAACCGGATGCCATCTCCTGATGTTAAACTAAGTCCTCCCAAAGGAGTAAAAGCCGTTTTATATATCTATGAACTGACCAGTCTGAGCCAGGTTACCAAACAGGGTGAAACCGCTTTTTACAGCAGTATCAGCACCAGGCTGGTCCAAACTGTGGTATCGGACGAAACTGGTTATTTCTTTGCGTCCCTTCCTCCTGGAGAATACTCGCTTTTTACCAAAAAGGATGCTTTATACTACGCGAATAATTTCGACGGAAACAGCCATATTGCCCCGGTAAAGGTCGTTCCCCATAAGGTCACCCAGGTCAATGTAAACATTGACTATGATGCAGTCTATTAAGAAGTATGGGAGTATGGGAGTATGGGAGTATGGGAGTGACGAACTCAAAACTGAAACCCGAACTAACAAATCTCATTATTATATTTTTTACAAGTTTGATTAATTTCAGTGTCAAAGTTTTTCATTCCCATACTCCCATACTCCCATACTCCCATACTCCCATACTCTCTTCGTATCTTTGCGCAACGGAATGAGCAATGAGGTTTTACTGAATCAGTACGAACATTCATCCCGCCTTTTTCAGCTGGCGGACAGGCTTACTATGTCCCAGCCCCAGCACATTTTGCTGAAAAACCTTCAGGGTTCGTCTCCCGCCTTCATTATAGCTGCCATTTTTAACCTTCCGGTCAGCAGCCAGCTCAACCATGTCGTGGTTTTTGAAGACGCAGAGACTTCGGCTTATTTCCATAATTCATTGGAAAATCTGACCAGGGCGCTTGATATTTTCTATTTTCCCTCCTCCTTTAAAAATAGTAAGACCTGGCAGGAGTTGAACAACAGTCATGTAATGCTTCGGACGGAAGCTCTTTCCCGATGGAGTGGCGGAGGCAACAAGAAGATAATCGTAACCTATCCGGAGGCTCTTTTTGAAAAAGTCGTTCTACCGGAAACCCTGGCCGACAACATGATACGTTTAAAGTCCGGCGAATCGATTCAACCTGTAGAACTGATGGAGACCCTCGTGGGTTATGGATTTGAAAGAACGGATTTTGTGTACGAACCCGGGCAGTTCGCATTACGCGGAGGTATCCTGGATATCTATTCTTTCGGAAATGAAAAACCTTACCGGGTTGAATTGTTTGGAAATGAAGTGGATTCTATCCGCATTTTCGATCCGGAGTCCCAGTTAAGTGAAAGGCGTCTGCTGCAGGTAAATATTATTCCAAATATTGAAACTCATTTTTCGGAAGAAAAAAAAGTTTCATTGTTTGAGTTTCTGCCTGAAAATACAGTTATCTGGATGCATGACCAGAGATTCATCCGTGAAAAGATCGAGGTTCTGGAAAATGACCTGAAGGCATTTCTCGGGTCCGGTGGTGTCAGGGACATTGAAACCGGCGAAGGGACATCTGTAAAAAATGTATCATCGGAAGATTTCATCAGACCTCATGAAATTGAGGAAGTCCCAAAATGGAGACACCTGGTCGAATTCGGTCCCATTCAAAGACCAGGAATTTTCACGATTGAATTTCATACTCGTCCCCAGCCCGCATTCAACAGACGCTTTGAACGACTTATAGCCGATCTTGAAAACTGGGAATCGAAAAAATTCGGGATCTATATTTTTGCCGATAACCCTAAACAGCTCGAAAGACTACATTCTATTTTTGATGACCTCAGGTCAGGCATACAATTTACACCCGTAGCTACTTCCATTCATGAAGGGTTTATCGATGAGGATCTGAAAGTGGTGTGTTATACTGATCACGAAATATTCCAGCGTTACCACAAGTATAAAATAAAACAGGCCTATAATAAAAGTAAGGCCATTACCCTGCGCACATTGCGTGAATTACAGCCTGGAGACTATGTCACCCATATTGATCATGGCGTCGGTGTATTCAGCGGTCTTCAGAAAATTGAGGTAAACGGACACCTGCAGGAAGCGGTGCGGATTTTTTACAAGGATAACGATATACTGTATGTCAATATTAATTCGCTGCATAAAATTTCAAAATATACAGGCAAGGATGGAAGTGTTCCGAAAATGAGCAAACTGGGCAGTGATGCATGGCAAAAGTTGAAAGAGAAAACCAAAACACGCGTAAAAGAAATTGCCTTTGACCTGATCAAACTATATGCGGCAAGGAAAGCGCAGGAAGGATTTGCATTTTCTCCGGATAATTATATGCAGACGGAACTGGAGGCGTCTTTCATTTATGAAGACACGCCCGACCAGAGTAAGGCGACAGCCGACGTGAAAAAAGATATGGAATCTTCTTCACCTATGGATCGCCTCGTATGTGGTGATGTTGGGTTTGGTAAAACCGAAGTTGCCATCCGTGCTGCGTTTAAAGCCTGTCTGGACGGGAAGCAGGCAGCCATACTCGTGCCCACGACGATTCTTGCTTTTCAGCATTATAAGACCTTTGGAGACAGACTAAAGGATTTTCCGGTGACTGTGGATTATATAAACCGTTTTAAATCGGCTAAAGAGAAAAAAGATACTTGCAAAAAACTGGCAGATGGGAAAGTGGATATCATTATCGGGACTCATTCCATTTTAGGCAAAGAAGTAAAATTCAAAGATCTGGGGTTACTGGTAATTGACGAAGAACAAAAATTCGGTGTGGGGCATAAAGAGAAAATCAAAACTCTAAAAACCAATCTGGATTGTCTTACACTCACAGCTACGCCCATTCCACGAACCCTGCAGTTCAGTTTGATGGGGGCGCGGGATCTGAGTATCATTAATACCCCGCCTCCCAACCGCCAGCCGATCCAGACAGAGTTGCAAATCTTCAACGAGGATTTTATCCGGGATGCAATATATTTTGAAGTAGAGCGTGGAGGCCAGGTATTTTATATTTTCAACCGGATTCAGGGCCTGAAAGAAATGACTGTTCTTTTGCAGGAACTATGTCCCGATCTCAGTATCGGCTATGCGCACGGACAAATGGAAGGTCATGAGCTGGAAGAAAGGATACTAAATTTTATAGACAGAAAATATGATGTGCTCGTTTGCACCAATATAGTGGAAAGTGGTGTTGACATTCCGAATGTGAATACTATTATCGTTCAGAATGCACATCAGTTCGGACTTAGCGATTTACACCAGCTTCGCGGGCGTGTGGGAAGAAGCAATAAAAAAGCTTTTTGTTATCTGCTGGCTCCTTCTCTCGCGACGTTGCCGTCCGATGCACGTAAAAGATTACAAACCCTGGAACAGCACAGCGATCTGGGCAGCGGTTTTCAGATAGCCATGCGTGACCTGGATATCCGGGGTGCCGGAAATATGCTGGGCGGAGAACAAAGTGGATTTATGGTTGAGATGGGTTTTGAAACTGTATCAGAAAATTTTGGATGAGGCCATCAGAGAACTAAAACGGACTTCATTCAAAGATTTATTCAAGGATGAAATTGCGAAACAGGAGCAGGAAGTAGCCGATTGTACCATTGATACAGATTTGGAGATTCTGATTCCCGATCTTTATGTGGAGAGTATCACCGAAAGATTATCGTTGTATACGCGGCTGGATAACTGCGAAACAGAAGAAGAACTTCAGCATTTTCATAAAGAAATGGAAGACCGGTTTGGTCCTGTACCTGATGAGGTGAATGATTTATTTGATACGGTGAGAATCAGAAGAATGGCGCTGGAACTCGGATTTGAAAAGCTGATCTTCAAAAACGGACAGGTGAAATTTTATTTTATCAACCGGCCTGATTCAAAATATTTCGACTCGGAATTATTTAAAAATATCCTTGATTATATTCAGAAGCAAACAAAACAGGCCAGGCTCAGACAGAATGGAAAATTATTTATGCTGGTATTGAGCGAAATGAATTCCATGAAGAACTTACTTGAATTTATGCAGCGGATGCATGGGGCGGTCGTGGAGGAGGAAAGTATAAAAGTATAAGAGTATAAGAGTATAGGAGTATGAGAGTATAAGAGTATAAGAATATTTATTTTGGATTGATTGCCGTACTCCTATGTTCTTATACTCCTATACTAAGTTTTACCTGAGCCGCTTCTCCATTACCACATGAGGAATGGTAATTTCAATAAATTGTCCGTCTTTTTTCACATATCCCAGTTTTTCATAGAAACCGATGGCAGTTACGCGAGCATGCATCATGAGGATCTCATATCCCATGTCCCGGGCTATATTTTCAGCAAAAATCATCAAAGCACGACCAATTCCCTTTCCCTGCAGATTATTTGATACAGCCATCTGTCGCAGCCTCAGGGTTTGGGGGCTGATACGGGTCAACAGGCAGCAACCCAGCATCCTTTCGTCTTCAAAGGCTCCAATAAGCACATCATCTTTCTCTTTTTCCAGTTCTTTTGGGTCGAAACTCAGTCCCAGAGGCTTTCTCAGGAGATCATTGCGCAAACGCAGCATTTTCTCATATTCAGGGGATCCGTAGTCTATCTGCTTGAGAGCCATGCCTGTGGGGTTGATTTTATGAAAACATCGAGCGGAAATCGCAAATTCCGGTATATAATCCAAATCAAAAAATAAAATTGAAATAGCTTGTTGACTGTGTTTAAGTCAAAAATTATATTTTTGCAGCCGAAACTAAAATTTACAAAAATGTCAGACATCGCAACACGAGTCAAAAAAATTATAGTGGATAAGTTAGGAGTAGAAGAAGCTGAAGTGACAAACGAGGCATCTTTTACGAACGATCTGGGCGCCGATTCGCTTGACACGGTTGAATTGATTATGGAGTTCGAAAAAGAATTCAATATTTCAATTCCCGATGAACAGGCAGAGACCATCACTACGGTTGGTCAGGCTATCGGATACCTGGAAGAACACGCCAAATAAGAAGTTTCTTGTGCTGCGCTATTCTTCGTTGATCCGCTTTTCGAAAGCTTCCGGGCAGAGAAAGCGGATTTATCACATTATTTATTTTCCGTGCAATTGGTAAAATGGAACTTAAAAGAGTTGTTGTAACTGGAATCGGTGCGCTCACTCCCATCGGAAATAATCTGAATGATTATTGGAAGAACCTGTTGGATGGAGTTTCCGGTGCAGACTTAATAACTCTTTTTGACGCTTCAAAATTCAAAACCCGTTTTGCCTGCGAGTTGAAGAACTTTGATCCGCTTCTTTTTCTGGATAAAAAAGAAGCGCGGAAGCTGGATCGTTTTGCTCAAACGGCACTTGGTGTCAGTGACCAGGCTGTTTCGGATGCAGGTATTACAAATGAAAATGTTGATAGTGACCGCGTAGGTGTTGTATTTGCAAGTGGCATCGGAGGCATCAATACTTTCCAGGACGAAGTCGGAAATTTTGCTAAAAGCGATGGTGTTCCCCGTTATAATCCTTTTTTCATTCCAAAAATGATCCTTGACATTGCAGCGGGTCATATTTCAATCCGGCATGGTTTCAGGGGACCCAATTTTGCAGTAGTCAGCGCTTGTGCTTCTTCCACAAATGCCCTGATGGAGTCCTTTAATCTTATACGTCTTGGTATGGCAGATATTATACTTACTGGCGGATCTGAAAGTGTAATTACTGAAGCGGGCGTTGGTGGTTTCAACGCCATGAAAGCACTGAGTGAACGCAATGACAGTCCCAAAACCGCGAGCCGTCCTTATGATAAGGGTCGCGATGGATTTGTGATCGGAGAAGGTGCAGGAGCAGTGATCCTGGAAGAACTTGAACATGCTAAAGCCAGAGGCGCCAGGATATATTGTGAAATCGCCGGTGCAGGAGCTACCGGAGACGCCCATCATATAACCGCACCACATCCTGAAGGAAGAGGCGCTAAGAATGTAATGAATGCGGCCCTTCGTGATGCGGGTATGACTGGAGCTGATATTGATTATATTAATACCCATGGTACATCAACGCCACTCGGCGATGTTTCAGAAGTGAAAGCCATTATGGATGTGTTTGGTGAAAATGCATTCAGAACTAATATCAGTTCAACCAAATCCATGACAGGACATTGTCTGGGTGCGGCAGGTGTCGTTGAAGCTATCGCCTGTATGATGAGTGTTGTCCATGATATTGTTCCTCCTACCATTAATCATTTCGAAGACGACCCCGAACTAGATACCCGTCTCAATTTTACTTTCCACAAGGCACAAAAGAGAACTGTAAACGCCGCACTGAGTAATACATTTGGATTTGGAGGACATAATGCCTGCGTGATCGTGAAGAAATATAGAACATAGTATGGGAGTATGGGAGTTGGAATGAAAAAATAACTTATAACATTTCAGTCAATCCAAATACACTATGAACATTGTGTAAATAAAAATAAATGTGATTTAGTGTTTCACTCCCATACTCCCATACTCCCATACTCCCATACTCCCATACTTTCTCTCTTTCCCCGAATTATCTTATTTTAGTGTTGTGGGATTCTTAGACAGGATTTTTAAGACCGACTCTTCGATAGTTTCTTTTCGCAAACAGTTGCGGAATGTTCTGGGTTTTGTACCCGGAAACGCAGTATTGTATAAAACCGCTCTGACACATCGTTCTGTAAGGGAAAGTTCGGACCAGAATAATGAAAGGCTCGAATATCTTGGAGATGCGATTCTCAGCGCCATCATAGCAGATTTTCTTTTTAAAAAATATCCATATAAAGAAGAAGGCTTTCTTACTGAAATGCGGAGTAAAATGGTAAACCGTGTTCAGCTCAACGATATAGCGGTTAAAATGGGCCTTCGAAAAATTTCATATTTCAATAAGTTCGACGGTTCACTCAAAATGAGCCAGATATTCGGCAATACGCTGGAAGCCGTGGTGGGCGCTATTTATCTAGACAAGGGGTACGACAAGACAAGACAATGGGTGATGGAAAGGATTATCCAGCCTTATCTGTTTATGGAAGATCTCGAAAACCTGGAGATCAATCATAAAAATAAATTGTACGGCTGGGCTAATAAGAATGGCAAGAATCTGGAATTCGAAACCATCGACGAACATATGGAAGGCGGCCGCAGACTCTTCACTGTCGGCGCAGTTGTAAACGGAGAACTCATCTCCCAGGGACGCGCTTATAACAAAAAAGATGCAAGCCAGATAGCAGCACAGCTGGCAATGGACAAACTGGGACTTAATAAAATTGATTCGGAAGAGGGGATCTCCTAAAATTTCTCCGGTTGTCACTACCATTCACGCAAAGCTTAAAAGGAATAGTCGCTTGCGATCAAATAAAACTCAGTAAAAAATAAGAGGGTCTTCATCGATGTTAATGAACTATAAGGCCGTTTAGTTTTCCGGAATCAAATGATTCGAGAAACTGATTCATATAAAACGGCGACCCTTCAATGTGCATTACAATTGTCCGGACTTTGTCGGATGAAATTTTTTTTGGCGTAACGAGGTCCGTATTTTTTTTGTCCGCATGGTATGCCGGACGGTAGTATTGATAGGCATCCGGTTTCGTATTCCAGTCTCCAAACAAAATAAAGGAGAAGTCATCGCAGCGGGTGAACTGGTTCATGTCAAAGAGAGCCCGCTCGTCTGTTTTGTCATTGTGCAGCCGGAAAGCCAGCGCGGCATGGGGAATGTTTAGCTCTGCGGTCCGGTGTATATTTTCCGTGATGGAAGAAGCGATCGCATTTTCATTATTGATTTCAAATTTTACACGGATCATGGATGCGTTCCTGAATCTTTCCGTTTCTTTTTTCAGGGAGTCCTGCATTTTGTCTATCGTAATAAAATCATCTTTCGTTCTCATTTTTGACATTTGCGCAATCAGTTTCTCGCTGCCAGCCTTGTTCCATTCCTTCCATGCACGGAACGAATCCATATTGACTATAATAACAAAACTGATCTCGTAATTATGTGGCGGTCGCAGAGGGTACGCGAGCGGCCCTGACCTTTCGGCATTTAAATAGCCAGAACCTGCAGATTCATCATACTGATAAACCTCCCATCCTTTTTTTTCCGATTCATTTTGCATCAGTTCTGTTAGAAAATCGTGCAGCCTGATTTCCATGCTGACTTCAGCCGGAACTACAGGATTCCCGAACCGGTCCGCAGAATCGGGTAACTGCAGGTCCGACGGGCAGTCAGCTGGAAAATATGTACACTGGCTAAATAACGGGTAGCAGGTAATGGCAAGCAGGAAAGAAAATAGCATTCGTATCATCGGGTGAATTTCTTCAGGAGCATTTTTTATTCCCGGCATTTTCAAGATCCCGGTATTGGTTGGCACCGTCTGTCCATGCAGCGCTGGCATATGCCATTACCCTCTTTACATTGGCGAGTGACTGGCGTTGTATTGCTTAAAGTTTCACAAACTCCACCCTGCGGTTATTTGCTTTTCCCTCAGGCGTGTTATTGTCGCTGATGGGTTTTGTTTCCCCAAACCCTTTGCTGGTAAGGCGCACAGGACTAATCCCCATAGCTATCAGCTGTGCTTTTACAGCGTCTGCGCGATTCTGTGACAGGGTAAGGTTATGCGCCGGATCACCCGAATTGTCAGTAAATCCTTCCACATCGAATTTGATATCCGGATTGTCTTTCATGATCTGAACGATCATATTCAGCGTACCCATACTCTCGGGTTTTATGACAGCTTTGTCCACGTCGAAATTGATTCCGTGTGTTACAATTTTTGCGTCTGTAAATTTTTGTCCCAGCATGATCATGCCACCACCTTCGGCAAGACGGATATTGGTAACCACGCATTTTCCTGTAACACGGATGCCGAATTTATTGATACCGGCATCTTTCACTTCCGGAACAACATAGAGCCTGTTTTGATCCAGGTAAATTTTCATCTGTTTATCCTTATAGGCGATGGCCACATGATGCCATTTGTTGCAAAAGTTTTCGTTGTTAAGTCCATCAGGAATTTGTTTGGAGCCGTCTGATATGAGAGATGTATAGAATTCCATTAGTTCCGGGGAAACGGATAAATCGCAATAACTGTCAAAAAGCTCATCCGTACCGTAGAAATTGAGCCCGACCCAGTGACTCCTTATATCGTCATCAGCATTCGCTGCCCTGGGTACATACATATCAAATTCAACTGTGAAATTGGCCGGCATGTATCCCGATTTCTTTTTCATCCTCGGTTCCATGACAACAGCATTGTCACCGTGTTCGCCTTCCGTCAATGCGAAAACTTTCTTTCCGTCAAAATCAGTGACTACGCCCTGCCCATAACAGAGATGCCAGTGAGCGGGAAACTCTCCCTTCATGTCACCGGTGAAATCTTCAGACAAAATGATTTTTTCACCCGGAACAAAATCATAATTATCGTAGGCCTGCAGAGAAGGGCTCTGCGAAGCTGTAGCAGCTGATGTGCCGGCGGCGGGTTGAGTCGAATTCTGTTTATGACTGGCTTGAATCGGTCTTCGGAGCTTTGTTTTTTTTCTTGAACAAATTGCCGATGCCTTTTTCTGCGTCGTTGACGCCCTTATTGGCGGCGTTGTTCATATCGTTATTTGCCTGGTTGGTGGCAGCATCATTGGCAACCTGGCCGGGATTATTGACCTGGCCATTTGCCATGGAAAAAAGAATACAGGCAATCAGCCCGGTGAGGAATCTTTTGTTCATAGCTTTTATTTGAAACTGGTTGGTTTAGGAATGGTGTCCGGTAACAGAGACTTTACTTTTCAAAATAAAATATAAATGGGGATGATATCTATCGGATGAATATCTGATTTATAAACTTTACCTCGGCCTGAGCACCTTGGCAACTGCTTCCGATTTGGAGTTTACATGAAGTTTGTGATAGACGTTACAAATATGGGTGCGAATGGTACTGATACTTACAAAATGTTTTTCGGCTATTTTTTTATAACTAAAGCCTTCAACCAGTGAGTATAAAATTTCTGTTTCCCGCGCAGTCAGGTTGAAATCCTGCATCCTGGGAGTAGTTTGCGACTGAAAAGACTGGATCACTTTTCTGGCAATACTGGCACTCATGGGTGCACCGCCATGATACAGGTCTTTGATGGATTCCACTATTTCTTCCGATGGAGTTTTCTTTAATATGTAACCGGATGCTCCGGCGCGAATGGCATCGAAAATTTTATCATCATCTTCAAAAACGGTAAACATCATCACCAGTATTTTGGGATATACCGAATTAACGGTATGGACCCCTTCAATACCCGATATGTGAGGCAGTCCGATATCCATAAGGATGATATCAGGCTGGGCCTTCCCCACTTCGCTTACAACATTCAGAAGGTTATTTAAGGAAAGCACACACTTCATGCCTTCAGTAGTATTGAACAGGTTTTCCAGGCTTTTGCGCAGGGCTTCGTTATCTTCTACAATGGCAACTTTTATCATTATATCAAAATTGAAGCATTATCTGTGCCGGAACAATAGGATGTTTATTTGATTTTTATACGTAAGACAATCTGGCTGCCCTTGCCAACGGAAGAATTGATAATCAGTTCGGCCTCCATCAAATCAGCCCTGTTTTTCATACTCAGCAAACCATTTCCGGAATATATCATTGTACTGTCGAATCCCTTTCCATTATCCTGTAGAAACAAATCAAGGAGGTCATCCTGGTATTTTACCTGCAGGGCTGCCCTTGTTGCTTCCGAATATTTTACGAGATTATTGATTGCTTCTTTCAGAATCAGATAAATATGCTGCCGCCATTCCATGGGCAGCTTCACTTCGTTGATGTTTTCCTGGATGGAAATTTCATAATCAATATTCTTTGCTTCAAAGAGCGTGGTTGCGAATCTCTTTATGCGCGAAAGCAAATTTTCAAGTGAATCATTTCTGGGATTTATGCTCCATACGATATCATCCATTTTTTCCATCAGGGAGATGGAACTGTCTTTTAATTTCCTTTATAGACGAAATTGTCTGATTGGAGTCTTTTTCTTTTATCAAAAGATTACTTAGAATTGAAATCGAACTTAATGTTGACCCGATATCGTCATGCAGGTCCTGGGCGATTTTATTGCGGATATGCTGCATTTTTGTTTGCAGAAGTTCATTCGCTTTCAACTGTTCAATGAGATTCTCCTGGCTTTTTATTTTTTCTTTTTCGGCTCTCATGCTTTTGTAACTCAGCCCTGCTGTGAAGCAGGAAATTTCCAGGATTATCCCAATCTGGCTGAAAATAAGCGTGTCCGGATAAAGGTGCGTGATTTTCTCGCTTTCAAGATAATCGAGGATCAGCCCAATGATATTTCCCAATCCTACAAAAAAACTTCCTGAAATAATAAAATAAATCAGGGGATCCTTCTGATTAAATAAATAAATAATAAAAGAAGCAGATATAATAAATAATACCAGTAAAATATACGTAAACAATTCCCGTTCCAGTTTTAAATTGAAGGTTATCATTACAAAAACCAGATTAAAAGCCATGTAGGCAAGCAGGAAATATTCTATCCTCACAATCCACTTATTCATAACCGGATAATTCACCGGAATATCCAGAAAGCTGCGAATAAAACGGAAGTAGAAGAAATAGGGAAGCATGAGTAGAATTTTGTTCAGATAGATACTCAGTGACGGGAAACGTGCAAAAAAGAATCTGGTTTGAAAACTAAATTCATACATGCTCAGAAAATAAATAGCTATAATAAGCAGATAAAATAAGTAGTATAAGTATTCCCTGCGTTTTGTAATAAGACATTGCGATAATACATACAGCAGCTGGCAAATTAAAATTCCCTGAAATAGCAGTGGAAAAATAACAAAGTGCTGATGCCAGAAGGAGCGCTCACCCAGTTTTTGATATAACCCTGTTTCGTTATAAAGGTTAATACCCGTATAACTGAAGGTTTCGGTTTTTTGAATCAGTTTCAGATAAACCGTTCCTTTTTGAAGAGGTAATAATTGTAAGCGGATAGTTTGTGTAAACTGTTCGAGTAACGAAAGATCCGAAGGAAATTTATGGAGAATTCCACCCTGAATATGCTGAACCGGGTGTGCGCCAGAAATAAAATAAAGGTCAGTATAATTAATATTCTTTCCACAATTCAGGTAAATAAACACGGAACTATCGGCGAGATTCGATAATTCAAATTTTAACCAGAAAGTGTAATGTGCAGGTGATTTATAAAAAACAGGGAGAAAAGAATGAAAAGGAATTTGAAAGGATATTTGACGAATCCGGTCTATTTCGGAATGACCGGAAGAATCTGCAAAATATGAAATTGATCCGGCTTTTATTTCTGTGGAGGAAAATCCAATCGTATTCACCACCGGAGCCGTTGAATCAGTCTGCTGAGCTGCTGCGGATTGGGTTGCAAAAAATAAAATGCCCAGAAGTAAGATTTTCATTTTTGGTTATTCGCTGTCGGATTCAGGGTTTTTCCATGCACAGTTCTACCAATATACCGCCGGTAGTTTTCGGATGTAAAAAACAAACCAGTTTATTGTCAGCGCCGGGCCTGGGTCTGTCATCCAGCAATTTAAAACCGGCGGCAGTGAGTCTTTCCATTTCGGCTTCAATATTTTCAACGGAAAATGCTATATGGTGAATACCCTCACCACTTTTTTTTATATATTTTTCAATAACCCCGTCGGGAACGGTACTTTCCAGTAATTCAATTTTCTGGTCTCCCACTGAAAAAAACGCAGTATTGACCGCTTCTGATTCCACCGCTTCCTTTTTATAGCAATTTGTATTCAGCAAGGATTCGAACAATGGTATAGAATCAGAAAGACTTTTTACAGCGATTCCAATATGCTCCAGTTTGTGCATTTTATAAACTTATTGATGAATGCCTGAAATATAAAAATTAAAGACTACAACTAAGGCTTCAAAAGATACTCAGTTTTTTTAATTTGAAAACTATTCATCCTTGCGGGTGTTATTATCAGAGGAAGTTTTGGAAATCGTTCCGGTTTTTAATCTTTGTGCATTTAGAAGTAACTTTGCTAATATGATATTCGTTTCCGATAAAGCAAAAGAGAAGGTCCAACGACTGATGGAGGAATCGCCCATTGCGGATAAGTCTGGATTATTCCTTCGCGTTTCAGTAATCGGCGGGGGTTGTTCAGGTCTGAGTTATAAAATGGACTTTGACAACCAGAAAAAGCCTATGGACCAGGAGTTTGAGGATAACGGGGTTAAAGTGGTCACCGACCTAAAAAGCTTCTTATATCTCGTAAATACCACGCTCGATTTCTCAGAAGGGTTAAACGGAAAGGGTTTCTATTTTAATAATCCTAATGCGAGCCGAACCTGCGCCTGTGGGGAGAGTTTTGCTGTATAGTCTCTCAAGTGGCTTAATGCGAAAGACGCACTAAGTGTTTACCCTTAAAAAGCACATTTCCGACGACCAAACCAAATTACCGGTCGAAAATATTTCATTTCCCGTAATTTTATATAAGTATTTCATTATCTGATACTTATATTTCATCATCCCAGTCTATGTATTGGAATTCTCCGCTTTAAACTTTGATAATCAGACGCTTAACTCTACGAAGTACATTTACTATTTGAATTGGATGGATCGGATATTACTTTTAATACGTCTAATCCGATTCTGGTGATCAGATCACCCAGAAAAGTCCGAACCAATGAAAACCTTTACACGCAGAAAAATATTTTCGCGGATAATCCTCAGCTCCTTAATTTCCGCTATTTGTGCCCTTCCGGCCAAAGCACAGCTTAAAATTGACTATGGAAAGAGCTATTTAAACATTACCAAAGGGGCATCCGGTGGTACAGTTGAGCCCGGCGACATTCTTGAAATGCGTGCAACCTTTGTAGTAGGGGGAAGCGGTGTAAACGATTATGCTGACAGTTGCGCTTATTTCGACATCGTACCAGCAAATACTACTTATATTCCCGGTTCACTGGCTATCCTGACCAATGAAGGTCATATTTACAAGACTTTTACGGACGCGGTTGGTGATGATGCAGGTGGAGTTACCGGAGGTACCAATGTGCGGATCAATCTGGGATTTAAAAATGCTCCGACAGCTACAGCAACAAGGAGAGGTCGCATAACATATAATGACAAACCCTCTTTTTTTGGCGCAACCTGTATTATGGTTGCAACATTCCGTGTTCAGGTAACGGGTGCATATGGAACCCAGATAAATATGGGTGGAGGTACGATTTCTTATTATCCATTCGGTGTTTCCCTGACTTCAATTACTTTTCCGACGGACTCAGTTATGATATTCAAGAATCTGGGTATTTGCCCGAATTCTTCAAATAACACAATTACCTCCGAATTCGGTGGTACGTTCGGCTCGGGTAAAGCAAAAAACCGCGTACCTTCTTCAAAAATATCAAACAACTATATCTACAATGTATTTGGACCCAATACACCAAACGACTATTATTATTGTATTTCCAACAATACAAGTACAGGCGCAGCCGGATATACAACACTGAATACCTGGCCGATACCTGATCCGAATATCCCGGGATTTGCATATTCTCATCGTGTATTTGGGGTCTGGGATATTATTGGGGACCATACCGGAGCTGTAAATCCCCTGTTAGGAAACCCGGCCGCGGATACGGTAAATGGCACGGGAGGTTACATGGCGGTAATCAACTCATCCTATAAACCAGGGATTACTTTTTTGGACACGATCAATAACTTATGTCCAAATACTTATTATCAGTATTCTGCATGGTTTAGAAATATTTGTTCTCACTGTGCCTGTGACTCTAATGGGAAAGGCCCGGCCAGTGCAGGATTTATTCCAACGGGCCCCGGCGACTCATCCGGAGTTCATCCCAATCTTACATTTAATGTAAACGGAAATGACTATTATACGACGGGTGATATGCCATATACCGGAATGTGGATCCAAAAAGGATTTACCTATCTGACCGGTCCCACACAAACCAGCATGATCATTTATGTGCGTAATAATGCGCCTGGTGGTGGTGGTAATGACTGGGCACTCGACGATATCGCCGTAGCCAGCTGTGTTCCGAATATTTCACTGACACCTAATAAACCAGATACACTTTGCCGCGGAGCAGATGATACGGTCCGGTTTAAAGTTTCTGCGTACTTTCCAAATTATACGGAATGGGTACTGCAAAAAAGTACTGACAACGGAGTTACATGGACTTCGCCTGGTTTGGATACCCTGGGATTTGCTCCAAATGGTTCCGCAACTCCGGTTTTTAATCCACTTACCGGGTTATATGAGTACCTGGTAACCCGGTATTACAGGTTAAACAGTGTGGATACAACACTGATCTATCGTCTCACTGTCGCGTCCACACCCGGTAATCTTTTAAATTCAGGATGTAATTTCATAACATCTTCACCCAAGATAGTTCGTACAGTAAACTGTTTAGTCACGTTGCCGACGCAGATTTCAGTGAAAGGCGATTTACAGAATGGAGGACTTGCCCGAATTCAGTGGACGAGTTATGACGAAACGGGGAGCGTTGTTTTTGTGGTGGAAAGAAGTGATGACGCGGGTGCTCATTTCCACTCGTTGGCCACCATTACCGGAACGGCCTCTCCGGGTATGGGTAACAGTTATACTTATTATGATGCGGTGCCTGTATCAGGAGACGCCTATTACCGCATAGAGATTGTTGACAACGGATATCCATAATTACAGTAAAATCATTCTGCTGAGTAGTAACATAATTGCTTTGAATATTTCCGGCCTGGTTAATCCGTTCAATCATTCGATATCATTCAATATGACTGTACCGGATGACAATAATATTCAGTTGTGTTTATTCGATGCATATGGAAGAAGGCTGATGAGCAGTCATCAGACGGCCTACAAAGGAATTAACCATATAGAAATGAATGAACCAGCCGGTCTGCAAACAGGTATGTATGTACTGCAGGTGATTTACGGTGATCAGATGATAACTAGGCAGCTTATTAAAGGAGTAGATTAAAAAAGCTTAAAACTTAATGATCATCGTCGTTTATCGTAGATCGTAAATCGATCCACAATAAACAATCTGCTATACTGGAATGATGGTCAAAACAAAATTCCCGCCGAAGCGGGAATTTCTAAGCAAGTAGTAGTGGCAATTTCAGATAAGGTCAGCCAATCCGGAGGCATTGAAAGCGGTGGCGAATATATGATTTTAACCGTCATAGATGCTGCAAACAATTATATCTTTATTTTCGCGTCTATGTGGGCCGTTTGTAAAAAGGAATTCCGACAGTTTTTCAGCAGTTTGACAGGTTACATAGCTATTATCGTTTTTTTGCTTCTGACCGGCCTCCTCTTATTTGTATTTCCTGATACGAGTATACTGGATTTCGGTTATGCCAGCCTCGAGAAATTTTTCGATCTCGCTCCGTGGGTCCTACTCCTTTTAATTCCGGCCATTGCCATGCGTTCATTTTCTGAGGAATTCCGGGGTGGAACTTTTGAAATACTGCAATCGAGACCTCTTACTTACTGGCAGATCGTAAACGGGAAATATCTTGCCGCTATTTTTGTAATCCTGATATCCCTCCTTCCCACCTGGATTTATTTTTTTTCAGTTCAGCAATTGGCTGCGCAATCGGGTATGGATCTGGGTGCCACCATGGCTTCTTATATTGGATTATTTTTTCTAACAGCGGTCTTCGCTTCCATCTCTCTCTTCTGCAGCAGCTTTACCAGTAATGCGATTGTAGCCTTTATAACAGCGGGTTTTACCTGCTTTTTAATTTACACGGGTTTTCATGCTATCAGCCGTATATCTACTTTACCTGCCGGGGCTGACTATTATATAGATATGATCGGAATTGATTTTCACTATCGAAATATGAGCCGGGGAGTAATTACAATACGTGACCTGGTTTATTTTATTAGTGTGATCGCATTTTTTCTAACCCTTACCAGGAATAACCTGTTTAAAAGATAAACCGGTATGCTGAAATTATCAAATGCAAGATTCGGCTGGTTTTACTTATTGATTGGGGTTATTCTCCTGAACATCCTCGCTTCGTATGTAAATATCCGTTACGATATGACGAGCGAAAAAAGATATACACTGACCGGACCGGTTAAAAATATGCTGGGGCGAATCCGCGAACAGGTAAATATCGACGTCTTACTGGAAGGAAATCTTAAATCAGGTTTACGAAAACTGCGCAACAGTACCGAAGATCTTTTGCAGGAGTTTAATGAGTATGCGGATGGAAATATTCATTACAGGCTTATTGATCCGGTTGCAGGCGGTGACGATACCAGTCGCGCCATTTTACTGGATTCCCTTGCAAAAATGGGCATACAGCCCATGACCCAGGTCGCACAATCAAAAAAAGGAGAAGAACAGAGCCAGCGAATTGTTATCCCCGCTGCTATAGTGAAATATAGGGACCGTTCACTGCCGGTGGATCTTTTAAAAGGTGTGCAAAGAAGTCGGGAAGGTCAGTCACCGGAGCAATTATATGTAAATGCAGAGAACCTGCTTGAATATAAATTCGCCAGTGTTATCGATAAACTCATTACCGATACCCTGCCTTCTGTCGGTTATCTTATGGGAAATGGAGAACCACTTGATTTTCGCGAGTACAGTCTGATCCAATACCTGCGCGAAAATTTCAGATTCGGAATTGTTCCGCTGGATAGCATTCCGGTTATCTCTCCAGGTCTTAATGTGCTGATTATGGTGAAACCTGCAACGAAATTTTCGGATGACGAAAAACGAAAACTGGATCAGTATGTGATGCACGGAGGCAGTCTGATATGTATGATTGACAATTTATATGCTGAAATGGACAGCCTTCGTGTTTCCAGGGAAACCATCGCTTTCGACCGGGGTCTGAATCTCGATGATCTTCTTTTCCATTATGGTGTGCGAATCAATCAGGACCTGGTAGAAGATCTTCAATGTGCCAGTATCAATATGGTTGTGGGCGAACAAGGGGGGAAACCTCAGTTTCAGTTGCTCCCCTGGCCATATTATCCCCTACTCGACGGTAACCCTTTTTCCCTGATCACCAAAAACCTGGATCCGGTTCTATTCAAAATTTGCTAATTCCATCGACACTGTAAAGGCCACTGATATATCCAAAACGTTTTTATTACAGACTTCTCCCAATGCAAGAACGGTGTCAACGCCGGCTCTGATATCGCTTGAAACGGTCAAAACAGCCAGCGATCCCAAAGAGTTCCAGCAATCGGCCATACCTGTAGGGGTTATACTGGAAGGAAAGTTTAAATCACTCTACGCGAACCGCATTTCGGCTGCCCTGGCAGATAGTTTTGCGCGGGTTTATGATCAGCCATTTTTGAAATCAGGCGTAAGAGACGCCAGGATTATAGTTTGTGCAGATGGTGACCTGGTTATGAATGATATGAGTGAACGAGGCCCGCTCCCACTGGGATTCAGCAAGGACATCAACTATACTTTTGCCAACGCTGAATTTCTAAGCAATTGCATCGACTATTGCATAAATCCTTCTGGAATATTGCAATCCCGTTCAAAAGACTACTCGCTTCGTTTGCTCGATCCTGAAAAAACTGAAGACGACCGGAGTTTCTGGCAATTAATCAATATAGCTTCGCCGCTGTTGGTTATCATTGTATGCGGACTGATTTTTCAATATATCAGAAAGAGAAAATACAGCACCGGTTCATTTTGAAGTTTTTAATATCCATTTTCATTTGAATCACAGACAGATTACTTATCTCATTTTTGGTGCCGCGCTTATACTTGCGCTGGTATTCGATTTAGGTCTGCTCAGTAAAAAGGGTGCGATCGTTACACTCAGAAAAGCTTTGGTGCAAACATTCTTCTGGGTAATTCTTGCACTTGGGTTTGGGGTTTTTATTTTTATTTATGACGGTCAGCAAAAAGCACTGGAATATCTGAGTGCGTACCTCATGGAATGGAGTCTGAGTATTGACAATATATTCGTGTTCATCCTGATATTTTCATTTCTGAATATTCATGAAAAGTTTTTCGGTCGTGTTTTACTGATCGGTATCCTGCTGGCTGTTTTGTTCCGTATAATTTTTATTACCGCGGGTATAGAACTGGTGAGCCGGTTTTCCTGGCTGCTTTATATTTTCGGTGTCATATTAATTTATACAGGCCTAACCATGTTCTTCAGTAAAAAGGAGGAAGATGAAGACCTGGAAAAAAACAGGGTCTACCGCTTTCTTAAATATTTTCTGCCACTCGTGCCGGACGACGGGAATGGTAAACTTACTGTTCACCGGAACGGGAAAAAATTCTATACCACAATATTTGTTGTAATCGTGCTGCTTGCCACTACAGATATTGTTTTTGCCCTTGATTCAATACCCGCAGTGTTTGGAATAACACAAGACCGCCTCATTATTTACACCTCAAATATTTTTGCTGTTCTCGGACTTCGTTCCCTGTTTTTTCTTTTACGGGGAGCAGTAGACAAATTCCGGTTCCTTCCAAAAGGAATTGCTACGGTGCTGGTCTTTGTAGGTTTGAAAATGACGAGCGAACTTATTCATGTTAAAGTATCAACTTTTGTTTCTTTGGTATGTATTGTGGTTTGTATCGGCGGTTCCATTTTTATTTCGCTGATCCGGGATAAAAGACAACACATTTCATAAATTTAAAAATCTGGGATATTCAATACGACATATCGCTTCCATCGTTTCAGGAACGCTCCTGCAATTACATCAGGATGTTCCTGTTGAGCAATTACTCACGGATAGCCGGCGTCTCTATTATCCCGAAACCACATTATTTTTTGCACTATATGGCCACAGGCGCAGCGGACATGATTTTATTCCGGATCTCTATCTCCGCGGTGTGCGAAATTTCATTATTTACGATACGATTGGTCTGAAAGATTATCAGGATGCCAATTTTATATTGGTAAAAGACAGCCTGAGAGCGCTCCAGATGCTGGCGGTATTTCATCGTCAGCAATTTGATCTGCCCGTTATCGGAATTACCGGCAGTAATGGCAAAACCATTGTGAAAGAATGGATGAATCAGCTGCTGGAAGACCGGTTTCAGATTGTGAGAAGCCCGCGTAGTTACAATTCACAGATTGGCGTGCCGTTAAGTATCTGGCAGATAAATGAGCAACATACTCTGGCCCTGATTGAAGCCGGTATTTCACAAAAAGGTGAAATGCATTATCTGGAAGAAATGATAAAACCGACAATTGGCATCTTTACAAATATCGGCGAAGCACATGATCAGGGATTTGAAAATACAGCAACTAAAATCCGTGAAAAGCTGGAGCTTTTCAAACAATCCGTTGCTCTGATTTTCTCCTGCGATCAGAAGGAGCCTGAGAAATCTATCCTTGAATGGCATGCGCGGCACCCTGCATTGGAACTTATTTCCATCGGTACAAAAAAAGACGCCGTTGTTCAGATCAGGAAGATAGAAAAATTCCCGGGCCGTACGGCCATCTCGCTTTTCTATAAAGGTCAGTCCATTTTTTTGGAAATTGGATTTGAGGATAATGCATCCATTCAGAATGCACTGACCTGTATCGGAACTATGCTTCGCCTGGATATTGCCGTGAGCGAACTACAAAAACGTATGAACAGGCTTAATCCGCTGACCATGCGTATGGAGCTGAAGTCAGGTATTAATCATAGTTCGGTTATCAATGACAGTTATAGTGCGGATATCAGCTCACTGACCATGGCCCTTGATTTTTTATTTCAGCAGAAACAGCATTCGAAGCGGACACTTATTTTGTCCGATATTCTGGAAACAGGCAGGAAACCAGAGTCGCTTTACTATGAAGTTGCAGGAATTCTCAGGAAATACCCGGTCGACAGGTTGATTGGAGTGGGAGAACAAATGATGACAGTTGCGGCATCATTAAATGATACCGGTGTAAAGGAAATGATTTTCTTTAAAAACACAGATGCATTTCTGGAGGCTTTCCCTGCAATGGAATTCAGAGATGAGACCATTCTTCTGAAAGGCGCACGGGTATTTGGTTTCGAACGGATAGATCAGCTATTATCGTTGCAGGTACATGAAACCCTGCTGGAGGTAAACCTCGATGCCATGGCCCACAACCTGAAGCAATATCAGCAGATCCTGCTTCCTTCTACAAAAATCATGGCCATGGTTAAGGCCTTTTCTTATGGAACAGGAGGCTTTGAGATCGCCCGGCTGCTGGAATTTCATAAGGTAGATTACCTGGGCGTGGCTTTTGCAGACGAGGGTATATCCCTCAGAAAAGCTGGCATTCGGTTACCCATCGTCGTTATGAACACGGAGGAAAGCGCTTTGACCCCACTCATTGAATGGCAGCTTGAACCTGTTATTTTTTCTTTCCGCGGATTAAAAGCCTTACAAAAACTCCTGCAGCGGGAGGGCATCAGTCATTTCCCGGTTCATATTGAACTGGAAACCGGATTGAATCGGCTGGGATTTTCTGCTTCGGATATTCCGGGGTTAGTTGAACAATTAAAAGGAACTGTTTTTCATGTACAATCTGTTTTCAGTCATCTCGCAGCGAGTGAGGAGGCTCAACAGGATGATTTTACCAAGGAACAATTTGACAGGTATGTATCGATGTCGGGCCGGATAAGAGAATCACTTGGATATTCCTTCATTGAGCATATTTCAAATTCCGCGGGCCTGGTTAGAAATCCTGCGCTTCAACTAAATATGGTTCGTCTCGGGATAGGATTATACGGGATTGACCCGGCTTCTTCCGGACTATTAGATTTAAAAGAAGTGGGCACATTGAAAACAACCATTGCACAGATCAAACTGCTTGCGAGAGGTGAGACCGTGGGCTATAACCGGCGGGGACTGGCTGAACGCCCAACAAAAATCGGAACCCTTCGTTTGGGCTATGCTGATGGTTATCCGCGCATACTGGGGAATGGTATTGGCAAAGTGTTATATAAGAACAGGCTGGTTCCAACGATCGGGAGTATCAGTATGGATATGACCATGATAGATATATCAGAAATTAAGGATGCAAAAGAAGGCGATGAGGTGATTATTTTCGGGAAGGAACTATCCGTAACAAAACTGGCTTCATGGGCAGGTACCATATCTTATGATATTCTGGCTGGTATTTCCCAGCGGGTAAAGAGGGTATATTTTGAATAAAGGTTTCACAATTTGAAAGGGATTCGTTTTTTCTTAACTCGTTATCTTTGCGGCTCATTATGAAAGAAAAAAAGATCATTTTAATCGTATTGCTGATTATTTTGGCCGATCAGGCGCTCAAAATCTGGATAAAGACACATATGCCCCTGAGTCACACCTGGGATGCTTATTACCGGTCACCCGTGTCCCCTTTTGACAATGGGATTCATGTGCTGGGGAAAAAATTTCAACTATTTTTTGTGGAAAATGAAGGCATGGCATGGGGTTGGAAATTTGGTGGTAACCTGGGTAAAATGGCTTTGACATTGTTCCGGCTGGCTGCTGTAATTTTTGGTGTTTATTATATACATACCCTTATTCGTAAAAACTATCACAACGGATATATCATATGTGCAGGACTTATTTTCGCCGGCGCTCTTGGTAATCTGATCGACAGTATGTTTTACGGATTGATATTTGAAGAAAGTACGTATGATCATGTGGCGAGAATTTTCCCTGCTCATGGATATGCAGGTTTCCTTCACGGAAGGGTTGTTGATATGCTTTATTTTCCCATCATTAAGACACACTATCCACACTGGTTTCCTTTTGTAGGCGGGGATGAATTTGAATTCTTTAGTCCGGTATTTAATATTGCCGACGCTTCCATATCAATCGGCGTCATTGCTCTGTTTCTTTTTCAGAAGCGCTTTGTGAAGAAGCTTCCTGAAAACACTGGCATACAAACTGACAATAATTCTGAGCATTTAACGCTCCTGTCTGCTGAAGCCTCAACGAAGACAGATTAAACTTAAAGACTGAATTCTAAAACCTGAACCAACCCGTATAAAGTCCTAATTGTTACTGGTCTTTAGTATTTAAAATTAGTTTTCGGCTTTAGGCTTTGAGCTTTTGGCTTATTAGAAACGTGCTTTTACGATAGGAAATCAAGGGGCTTTTTCTATTTTATCCTATAGCGGATTTTTGTATGTTTATAGATGGTCCGGCAGCGCGGATCATCAAATCCGATACCGATGAAAAAGTTCCTCCTGGTACTTTCGAGCCTTGTATTGTCATTTATCGGATATTGCCAGACCGTCTCATTTAATGGCCAGTTTTTTAAGATTGATACTCTTTATCCCTTATACGATATCCCTTCACATAACAAAGGGCTGAGTTTTCCCTGGGAGATAACCTATGGTCCTGATGATTCACTCTGGATTACTGAAGCCCACCGTTACCGGGTATGGAAAATTCATCCCGGAGACAAAGGGAACCGTGTTCTGCTTGATTTAAGCAGCCTGGCTACTTTCGACTATTATAATATGCCAAATGGATATCCTGCCCCGCAGGGAGGTTTAATGGGACTTGCCCTTCATCCATTGCTGCTCAGCGGAAAACCTTATGTTTATCTCGCACTTGTATATGACATGTATGGAACCAGTGGAACTCCCAATAACAGTAGTTGCGCCGGTGCAGGTTCAGTAGCGAATCAACCCTGTTATTATAAAACAAAAATTCTCCGGTACACTTATAACACCGTCACTCATACTTTAGGTTCTCCAACAATTGTCATTGACGGACTCATGGGAAGTAATGACCATAATTCAGGCAGACTGAAAATAAGTCCTGTTCCGGAAAGTGATGGGCAATATCATCTCTATTATACTATTGGCGATCAGGGTGCAGGTCAATTTAACAATGGATTCAGAACCAATAATGCACAGAATAAAGATATTTATGAAGGCAAGGTTTTACGACTTAATACAGAAGTAGACGGCGATCTCGACGATGGAGCATACAGCCCCTGGATACCAAATGATAACCCAGTTCGTGAATTCCGTATCCGGTAAAGTAAATGCGGTTTATTCTTACGGCCACAGGAATGCACAGGGTCTGGTATGGGCGCATATCGGTTCACAATATATTTTATATAATTCTGAACATGGAGATAAATCAGATGATGAAGTAAATGTTATCACCCCCGGAAAAAATTATGGATGGCCCAAAGTTGCCGGGATGTGTGACGACAATTATAACGATACAGATGCGAATCCCAACAATGACAAACTCGCCAACCAGATAATTCATAATGAACACGGTTTTTGCGACTCCAATAATGTCGTTGAACCCTTGTTTTCTTTTTTTAATGTGAGTGGAAATCAGATTCCTTCCAGCAGTTCTTCTAACTATACCTGGCCAACTATTGCGCCATCAAGTATTGACTACTATGATAAGGTTTATATTCCCGGATGGACGAATTCCTTATTGGTTACGTCATTAAAGCTGGGTATGTATCGTCTGAAACTCAAGTCAGACGGGTCTGCAGTCGATAGCTCCAGTACAGCCCAGATTACGGATACGATTCCCTATTTACATGACTACCGGATTCGTGATCTTGCTATTGCACCTACGGGCGATACCTTATTTCTTGCTATTGACAGCACCGGATCTACCTCAGGCCCGACCGGTGGTTTTACCGGAAGTCAGGTGGCAACGAAAACTCCTGGCCATATACTCCGTATGATTTATTTGCAAACGCTTCCAATAGTGCCTGCGCCACCCATTCCGAAGGAACAGAAAGTTAATACGACCATTGTATTTCCAAATCCCGCCACGGATCACCTGGAGGTATTATGCCGTGACCTGCTTCAGGAACCTTTTCATGTTTTCCTATATGATGTTTCCGGAAGAATTCTGCTTTCAGAAATTTATAACAGCAGTCATTTCATGGTACGACTGGATAATATTCCACAGGGCCTTTATGTTTTTAAAATGCTGGATGGTAATGGCGTGAATGTGACCACTCTAAAAATATTAGTCCTTAAATAGTTATGGGATGAATTATGAGTTATGAATTATTTTTTAATTCAACCCATAACCCATTACTCCTAACTAATTTTTCCCACCATTTTTATCGGGTCCACCCATTCATCAAATTGTTCCGGTGTAACATAACCCAATTTAACCGCCATCTCCTTTAGCGTGGTTCCTTCTTTCAGGGCTTTCTGTGCTATCTCTGCCGATTTATAATATCCGATTTTTGTATTCAAAGCCGTCACCAGCATCAGGGAATTGTTCACATGCTTTTTGATATTTTCTTCGATTGGTTGAATCCCTGCAGCACATTTATCGTTGAAGCTGACACATCCATCACCAATCAGTCGCGCGCTGTGAAGAAAATTATAAATGATTACGGGTTTAAAAACATTCAGTTCAAACTGACCCATGGATCCTCCGATGTTGATGGTAACATCATTACCCAACACCTGCGCGCAGATCATTGTGAGCGCTTCACATTGCGTAGGATTTACTTTTCCAGGCATGATGGAAGAACCCGGCTCATTATCAGGTATTGAAAGTTCACCGATTCCACTACGAGGTCCCGAAGCCAGCATGCGGATATCATTTGCGATTTTCATGAGGCTTACGGCAACTGTCTTTAAAGCGCCATGGGATTCAACAATGGCATCATGCGAGGCAAGGGCCTCAAATTTGTTTTCTGCAGTAATAAAAGGCAGGCCTGTGAGTTTGGCAATATGAGCCGCAACATTTTCTGAATAATGTTCCGGGGTATTGATACCAGTGCCAACTGCGGTACCTCCGAGCGCCAGTTCGGACAGATGGGGAAGAGTATTTTTGAGGGCCTTGAGACCATGATTTAACTGGGATACATAACCGCTGAATTCCTGGCCAACTGTTAAAGGTGTTGCATCCATAAAATGTGTGCGGCCTATCTTCACTACACGCATAAATTCTTTTGACTTCGCCAAAAGGGTATCTCGTAATTTTTCGATACCAGGTATCGTAATATCTACTAGTATCTTATACGCGGCAATATGCATGGCTGTAGGAAAAGTATCATTGGAAGATTGCGATTTATTGACATCATCATTCGGATGAAGAAATTTTTCTTTGTCAGTGAGACTACCTCCATGCAACACATGACCCCGGTAGGCAATCACTTCATTGACGTTCATATTGCTCTGCGTCCCACTTCCTGTTTGCCAAACGACCAGCGGGAAATACGCATCCAGACTGCCTTCCAGGATTTCCTCGCATACCTTGCCGATCAGGTTTGATTTTTCTTCAGAAAGAATACTGGCATCTGCATTTGTAAGAGCGGCTGCTTTTTTAAGATACGCGAATGCTCTGATGATTTCTTTGGGCATCCGGTCTCGGTCCTGGGCAATTTTGAAATTATCGATACTGCGTTGTGTTTGCGCTCCATAATAAACATCAGCAGGTACTTTTACTTCGCCCATTGTATCTTTTTCGATCCGGAATTCCATGTTTTGAATTTGATATATGCAAAATTAGGCCGTTTTTGGAACACTAATTGCTATTCAAACAGGTCCGTCCGAACCCATTTAAACAACCAAAACATGGAAAGACCTGCGCTCACCCGCGAGGGGAAAACTGCTGGCCGTAATCCTGCATTAGCAGATGGCTTAGATGAGTACACTGGCGAATGGACTACTACTGAAGTAGTGCATCTGCTGAAAAGAACCCTGTTCGGTGCCAAAGTTGATGACCTCAATTATTTTCTTGCGCTGGATATGTCGCAGGCAGTTGATCAATTGCTCATACCAACAGCAGCGCCATCCACAGTTCCATTAAATTCTTACAGCTCCAATGGCTATACCGATCCAACCGGCGTTGCGGCCTGGGATACATGGATCAATACAGGTGTTGACTTTCCGGATACGGTAATGAATACAAACAGACTGGATTCACTCAAGTGCTGGTGGATAGGTCAGATGCTGAATGAGAGCAGAAGTATTCATGAAAAACTTACGCTCTTCTGGCATAATCATTTTGCAGTAGATTCTTTATTGCATATTACTGATATACCTGCCCGCCCCTGGTATGATTATTATCTGATTTTGCGGGCTAATGCGTTGGGAAATTTTAAACAACTGGTGAAATCCATGACGCTGAGCCCGGCCATGCTCTGTTATTTGAATGGCAATACAAATAAAAAAACGGCTCCCAATGAAAATTATGGAAGAGAGCTTCAGGAACTGTATACTGTGGGTAAAGGACCTGCTTCGCTCTATACACAGGGCGACGTGGAAGCCGCTGCGCGCGTACTGACGGGTCATTCGGTCGACAGTTATTTCAACTATGTTTTTAACGTTGTAGACCACGACGACCAGAATAAGGCCTTTTCAAATTTTTATGGTAGTACCATCATAACGGGCCGTTCGGGGGCTTCAGGTGCCGGTGAGCTTGATGACCTGCTGAGCATGATTTTCAATACGCAGGAATCTGCCAAATTCATTTGCAGGGAAATTTACCGTTTTTTCGTTTACTATGTAATTGATGATAATATAGAAGCAAATATTATTGGCCCGCTTGCGCAGGTTTTTCGCAGCAGCGGCTATGACATCACTGCTGTAATGTCTGTTCTTTTGAAAAGTGATCATTTTTTTAATATGGCTTACTCCAGCGCATGTCTCATCAAAAGCCCACTGGATTTTGTACTTGGACTGATGCGCGAATATCAGGTGAAGATGCCTGACCCCACAGATAATGGTTCCTGCTATAGTGCATGGGAAATGATATTGCAAACAACGGCATTGTTGCAGCAGGAGATCCTGCGTATTCCTGAAGTAGCCGGATGGTATGCCTATTATGAGGGCACTGCGTATCACGAATTATGGATCAATTCTGTTACTTATACCGAAAGAAATGCGTTCACGGATCAGATGATTACAACCGGCGACATGATGAATATGGTTCCACTCATCATTGATCCCCTGGCTTTCGCAAGTTCACTCGCAAACCCGGATGATCCGAATTTACTGATCAGTGAATCACTGGATATTTTATATCGTGTGCCTCTTGCAGACGACACGATCGCGAATTTGAAACAAACCATTCTGCTTGGTGGGCTTACAACTGATTCTTACTGGACTTCCGCGTGGACAACATATTTGTCTAATCCAACTGATCCCGTCGCAAAAGGAACGGTATTCAACAGGTTGCAGTCACTTTACAAATACCTGATGAATCTTCCTGAATACCATCTTTCATAATACGAATTCAATTCTATGAAAAGACGTCATTTTTTGAAAAATATGATCCCGGCTACCGCCATCTTTCCTTCACTGGTAAATGGCTATACTGTGAAAGCATTTGGAGCTGCCGGTTTTTTTGAGAGTCTTGCCGGAGCGGCTGACAATGATCATGCATTTGTTATTATCCAGCTTTCTGGTGGAAATGATGGTTTGAATACAGTTGTACCACTTGTGAATTATAGTGATTATGTTAATCTGCGTAAGAATATTGCCATTCCGGAAGATAAAATTCTTCCTCTTAGTGGATATTCTAAAGCGGGCCTGCATCCTTCTATGACCGGCATGCAGCAGATGTACAACAATGAGCAGCTGGCTGTATTATATTCCGTAGGATACCCTGAACCGGATGAATCTCATTTTCGTTCAGCAGACATCTGGTTAACGGGCGCCGATTCTGACCAGTATCTTTCTACCGGCTGGGCAGGTCGTTTTTTAAGTACCAGTTATGAAAATTTTCCGATCGGATATCCCAATGCAACAATGCCGGATCCACTGGCGATACAAATCGGGTCAATAATTTCAGAAACATTTATGGGCCCGGGCGGCTTCACGGCAATGGCAGTTCCGGAAGATATCAATTTTTATAATCTTATCAGTGCAACGACAGATCCCGTTCCCAATTCTCCTATGGGTACCGAACTAACTTATCTGAGAACGGTTGCACGTCAGACAAATAAATATGCGGATGTGATCGTAAGTGCCGCTGCGAAAGCGGGTTCCCAGGCCAGCTATCCTTCAAATAACGATCTCGCTGCACAGTTGAAAACGGTTGCCAAACTTATTTCGGGCGGTTTGAAAACAAAAGTATATATGGTTAGCATGGGTGGTTTCGATACCCACGGTGGGCAGGTTCAGGCTGGTAATACTGCGACGGGCAACCATGCAGTTCTATTGAAAAATGTTTCTGATGCCATATCCGCATTTCAAACTGACTTAACACAGCTGGGCATTTCCAAGCGGGTGATCGGAATGACTTTTTCAGAATTCGGAAGAAGGATAATTTCCAATGGAAGTCTCGGAACAGATCATGGAGCGGCCCAGCCGGTTTTTCTTTTTGGTGAGCCCGTTAAACAAGGCGTATTGGGTAACCCACCGGATCTTCCTTCATCACTCGACTCAAGTTCTGTTCTTCCAATGCAATATGACTTCAGATCAGTGTATGCCACAGTATTGCGTGATTGGTTCTGCGTGGATCCTACGGATATAACTACAATGCTTTATAAAAATTACCAGTATCTGCCATTATTGGAAACAACATCATGCGTAATTCCTAACCAGGACATATTAGGCGACAAACTTATCCGGAACGACCCAAATCCTTTTGTCAATTCAACTACTATCACATTCAAAACAGCAGGTGGTTATACAATGGTGCAAATATTTGATGTTTCGGGAAGACTGGTGGCCGTTCCTGTAAGCGCTGATTACACCGCAGGCGAATACACGACTGTATTTTATGGCGGCGGTCTTGCCGCCGGTGTTTATTATGCACGTTTACAAAATGGGACGACACAGCAAGTGAGGACCATGATAAAAGCCGCACATTGAGTAAACTAACAAAATATATATTTTTAACGTTGATGACTACCTGCTTACTGTTTTTCGCGGGTCGGGCGCAGAAAGATAGTATAAGCTATAACTCAACCTGTGTAAACTATAAGATCGAATTCGGATCTAACCTGTTTGACAGTATTGGTTTTCCCGACAAAGTGCTCTGGAATTTTGGGAACCCTGCATCAGGCTTTTATAATACGTCAAGTGTGCAGACCCCCTCACATCTATACGCAGCCACGGGCAACTATCCGGTTTCCTTAATGGTAATTTTAGCCGGCGATACCAGTTTGTTGAAAGACACCATTTTCGTTGTAGTTCCGGTGAACTATAACTTTGGTCCGGATATCTATCTCTGCGAGAAAGGGGATACCACTATTACAGGTCCAAATATTCCGGGAGCAGATTATCAATGGAATGATGACAGCCTTACGACTTCCCGAACACTCAAAGTTTCTAAAACGGGATTGTACACTGTTGAAATCAACGGGTGTGCCGTTTCAGACTCCATCGGTATTTTCTTCAGTGATCTGCCAAATATTAAACTGGGCGATGATCATGTAATGTGTGCAGGAGATGCACTTTCGCTGAACGCATCCACACAAAATGGAAATTACATTTGGGAATTAAATGGAATCGTGATTCCGGGAGCAACAGAGGGCCAGCTTCAAACGCAGTCACCCGGCGGACAATATATTTCTGTCGTCACCGTGCCAGGTTGCGGAACTTTCAGCGATACAGCCAATATTACTTATTCAACCATTTCAGCGCCCCCATTTAGTCTGGGACCGGACACATTGTTATGCCCGAAAGAAATTTATCCTTTAACGGCCGATGTAGCCGGCGCTTCTGCATACAAATGGAGTACGGGTGAACAAACGCAAACCATACAGGTTAGCAATCCGGGTGTATACTGGTCCTTCGTAACTATCTCCGGACAATGTGAAGTAGTTGACACCGTTCAGGTCAGTTATCGTGGAGATAAAAATCTTGATTTTCATGATACAGCAATATGCAAAGGTGCTACACTTGTGCTGGATGCAGATTTTGGAATCGGTACTTATAATTGGGTTGCAGATCCTCCACAAAGAGATGACCAGAATCAAACCAAACAATCTACTTATTATGTTTATGAGCCGGGAACATACAGTGTGGTAGCCCAGGTAGGTCAGTGTATATATAAAGACAGCCTCAATGTTACTTTCAATGACAGCCTGAAACTCGATATTGGCAGAGACACAACTTTATGCATCGGTGAAGAATTTGTTTTACGCGTGAAGACGAATGCAAACGAATTTGCCTGGCAGGATGGAAGTGCAGCAATGACTTATGTTGTGGGTGATTCCGGCTTGTATCAGGTAATTGCTATGAACGGATGCGGATATGATACGGCTACAGTACACATAGCACGGAAGGCCTGTGCCTGCGAACTCACGTTACCCAATGCTTTTACTCCCAATAATGACGGGGTAAATGATTCATTCAGGCCACTTCATCCGTGTAATATGACGGAGTATTTACTCCGTATTTACGATCGATATGGAAAGCTGGTTTATCAAACCTCTAATTTTGGACTTGGCTGGAACGGAACTTACAATGGAATGCCTGCAGACAATGGAACATATGTCTGGATGGCTACTTATCGCAGTACCGATACTAAAGCTCTTGAATTCAGAAAAGGGTTTGTTATTCTGATTCATTAACAGACTTTAATTTAACCGTTAACTCATTGGTCTCAGACATTTTTACGGATGAACAGCTTTAACTTTGGTGACAGATTTTATGAAAAAGCTAATTCACCCGCTCGTATTGGTCCTGGCCTTCTCATCTTTGGTTATGGCACAGGATCCCGGATGGCCAAGACAATTAACGAATAACGGTTCTGTGCTCGTGTTATATATGCCTCAGGTTGCAGATTGGCAGCAATACCAGACAATTGAATTCAGAATGGCATTTGCGCTGACTCCATATCAGGCAAAGCAGGTAGTCGGTGTTTTATATATTGATGCCACGACTAATGTGGATACTTACAACCATATGGTCAGCATTTATAATTTGAATGTAACAGGTGTACATTTCCCCGGGATGGATGAAGCCACAGCTGCATCTCTTGGACAAACCGTAAGAAGTTTTATCGACGTTACAAAAACCGTTAATGTTTCGATGGAAAGAATTGTAGCCTGCACACCCAAAAAACAGAATCCGGCGCAAGCCGTCACAGTTAAAAATGATCCCCCGACTATTTTCGTAAGCAACACACCCGCTATCCTGCTACAACTCGAAGGACAGCCGGGGATTGCGGATTGCACTAAAGGTGGCATTCAGTATGTGTTCAATGCAAACTGGCCAGTGTTCTTTGATAATAAATCCTCAAAATATTATTTGTTTGATGATGTGGAATGGCAGACAGCAGGTCAGCTCACCGGCCCATGGTATTTTACTTCCAAACTTCCTTCGTCGCTAACCAGTCTGACTAAAGATGATCATTGGAAGGATGTGTTGAAAGGATCCATCCCGGCTCCCGGCAAGTCGGGTAGTAGTTTGCCCAAAATATTTTATTCTGAAAGTCCTGCAGAAATTATTCTGTTTCAGGGCCCTCCTGATTTCACACCTATCGCAGGAACCAGCCTGACATATGCTACAAATACCAACAACAGTATTTTCTATTCCAATGTTACAAACCTATATTATTACCTGGCTGCGGGACGGTGGTTCAGCGCACCGGGTCTAAATGGGCCATGGACTTATGCTACACCTGACTTACCAGCAGATTTTGCAAATATTCCAGTTTCGAGCCCTGTTTCAGGGGTACTTGCTTCAGTGCCGGGAACAGACGAAGCCGCTGATGCAGTCATGATTGCACAGATACCGACCAAAACTTCAATTGATCCAAAAGCTGCTCCGCCGGTAACCATAACTTATTCAGGAGAGCCTAAAATGGTAGCGATCCAGGGTACAAGCCTGTATTATATTGAGAATACAACTGAAAAGGTAATCGTGGTGAATAATAATTCATACTATGCCTGCGTCTCCGGTCTATGGTATGTCGCTTCAACTGCGCAGGGTCCCTGGGTATTGGCCACTTCCGTTCCACAAGTGATCTATACCATACCAGCCAGTTCGCCTGTTTATAACGTGACTTATGTAACACAAACCGTAAATACAAGCGGAACTATCGAAGCTAGTTATACGGCAGGTTATATGGGTGCATTTGTTGTAGGAGCAGGAGTCGGGCTCATTATTGCATCCGGAACCGGATACTATTATCCTCCTTATATGTATTATCCTCCGGTTGGTTTTCCCATCTGCTATGCCGGAGCTATGACCTACGGTGCATATGCTTATCACCCTTATGGGTATTATGGAGGTGTGAGTTATCATGCATCTTATAATCCTTATACAGGTACATATGCCCGCAGCGCCACGGCTTACGGTCCTTACGGGTCTGCTTCTGTAGGTCATTCCTACAATCCGTATACAGGTACAATGACGAGAGGAGCATCTGTTTCGACGCCTTACGGCACAAGGAGTGCGGGCCAGGCATATAATCCTTATACAGGAGCGTCCGGTGCTACGAGACAGGGTTCAGGTGCTTATGGTCAGGCAGGAACTTCCGTATACAACAACGGTCACGGAACGACGACTCAGACGGCACATGCTACAAATGATTACGGTCAGACAGTTGCCGGCGCACGAAATTCAAATGGAGCAGCAGCCATTGGTGGAAGCGGACCAAATGGCAGTGGTGGTGTGGCAAAAGCTGCTAACGGAGATATGTATGCTGCTAAAGATGGCAATGTTTACAAAAGCACCGGCAATGGCTGGTCTCAGGCATCCAATACTAAACCTGCTTCTTCATCACAATATACTTCTCAGGCATCTGCTCTTAAAAGTCAGGGCAACGGGTCTTTCTCCAAGTCAGGAGGAGCTCCTTCCAGTGAAATGTCAAGTGCTGCTTCGGATCGTCAGCGTGGCAATGCAGGCGCAAGTCAATGGGGTGGCGGAGGAGGATTTGGAGGCGGAGGCCGGAGCGGAGGAAGCTTCGGTGGCGGGGGATGGGGAGGCGGAGGAGGTTTTGGCCGCGGAAGAAGATAATGGATTGTGGCTTATCGTCTGTGGTGTATGCCTAAAACCAGCCCGATTTCTTTGAAGTACTGCTACGACCTCCGAGACCCAATGCGCCTAACAGACCTCTCGTAATCATACTTGCTGCAGTTCTTTCCACCTGTTTGGCGGCACCGCTGTTCAGAATTTTATCCAGCGTGGATGGCTCAGGTTTGGCACCGGGTTTTGCCGGAGCAGCTTGATTTTTATTTGCCGCATCCTGTAGTTTTTGCGTCAGGATTTCATAGGCACTTATATTATCAATTACCTGATTGTATTTGGGAATCAGTTTGGATTTTGCCGTGATGGCATCAATTTCTGCAGGTGTCAGAATATCCATCCGGCTTCTGGGTGGTGCCATCATGCAATGCACAAGTGGGGTGGGAACACCTTTTTCATCCAGCATTGTCACCAACGCTTCGCCAATACCGAGTCCTGTAATCAAATCTTCCGTTTTGTAAAATGCACTGGTTGGATAATTTTCAGCAGCCTGCTTAATTGCTTTCCGATCGTTAGCCGTAAATGCGCGAAGTGCATGCTGCACTTTCAGACCCAGTTGTGCAAGTACACCGGAAGGAACATCAGTCGGATTTTGCGTACAGAAGAATATACCAATGCCCTTTGACCTGATCAGTTTTACAATCGTTTCAATTTGTTTCAGAAGAGCATCGCTGGCTGCTTCGAATACAAGATGTGCTTCATCAATAAATATAACCAGCTTGGGTTTTTCGACGTCGCCCTCTTCCGGACATGTGGCATATAGTTCTGCAAGCATCTGCAGCATATAAGTGGAGAAAAGCGTTGGTTTATCCTGTAGATCCGTCACGCGTAAAACATTAACCATACCACGACCGTCGTCTGAGATATGCATGAGATCGGCTACCTCAAAACTTTTCTCGCCAAAAAAAACATCAGCTCCCTGTTGTTGCAATCCAATTACTTTCCGCAAAATGGTACCGGTGGAAGTCGTGGCAATTTGTCCGTAAGCCTGCTGGATCTCAGCCTTTCCTTCATTTGAAATATACTGAAGCACTTTAATGAAATCTTTCAGATCGAGAAGTGGAAGTTTATTGTCGTCGCAGTATTTAAAGATCATCGCAACCATTCCCTCCTGTGTGTCATTGAGTTCAAGAATGCGGGAAAGTAAAATGGGACCGAACTCACTAACAGTGGCGCGTAACCGAACGCCCTTTTCGTTGCTCAGGGTCATGAATTCCACCGGCGAAGCCTGTGGTTCATATTTGATGCCAATACTGGCACAGCGCTCTTTTATTTTGTCATTCACCGTTCCGGCAGCACCGATGCCACTGAGATCTCCCTTGATATCCATGACCAGTACCGGCACACTGGCATTACTGAGGGCCTCGCTGATCATTTGTAGCGTCTTTGTCTTACCCGTGCCGGTAGCCCCCGCAATCAGTCCATGCCGGTTCATCGTTTTAAGTGGAAGATTAATATCAGCACCTGCAACGGGTTTGTCATCCAGCATGCCGATTCCGATTTTCACGGATTCAGTTTTAAAAGTATATCCCGTTTTTATTGCACTGAGAAAAGAGGATTGATCGGCCATAAAAATGATTTAGTCTGAATGCGAATAATTTGAAATAATTATCAATTATCAATTGTTATTAATATGTTTTAAAATCCATTCCCATACTCCCATACTCCCATACTCCCATACTTGTTTTATACTTTCTCCGCCATCAGCTGCTGAATAAGCTTCTCCAATTCAATAATCCTTTTTTCGAAGGCGGGTAATTTTCGTGCGGCGGCCTGTGAACGAAGCGCGCTTGTATATTCAAACGCGGGACTGCCTGTCACTGCGCTGTTCGGTGTTTTCAATGATTTTGTCACACCACTCTGAGCATTAATTTTGCTTCCGTCAGCAATCTGGATATGCCCGACAATTCCAACCTGCCCGCCCACCATTACATTCTTCCCCAATTTAGTGCTGCCCGAAACACCGCTCTGGGCGGCGATTACGGTATTGTTGCCAATTTCCACATTATGTGCGATCTGAATCAGATTGTCCAGTTTGGCACCTGATTTTATCAGGGTTGAACCAATAGTCGCCCGGTCAATCGTAGCATTCGAGCCTACTTCAACAAAATCTTCTATCACTACATTGCCCATCTGCGGAATTTTTTTGAAACTGCCATCAGTCTGTGGCGCGAACCCGAAACCATCTGCGCCAATAACAGCCCCTCCGTGAATGGTAACCTGTTTGCCGATTACGCAACGATGATAGATTTTGACACCTGGATAGATGACGGAGAAATCGCCTATCGAAACGTCATCTCCTATATAAACCTGAGGATAGATTTTTACATTTTTTCCGATCCTGACATTGTTGCCGATAAACGCAAAGCTGCCTACATATACGTTTTCTTCCAGGACGGCCGACTGGGAAATATAAACAGGCTCCTGGATTCCCGTTAGTTGCTGATTCATCATCTCCTGATATTTGGAAAGCAGCGAAGCAAAAGCGAGATAGGCGTCCGGAACAAGGATCAGCGTGGCATTTATTTTTTCTTTCAGAACCTGGCTGTCGTTAACAATAATGATCGAAGCCTTTGTGCTATACAAAAACTCTTCATATTTCGGATTGGCAAGAAAAGCCAGCTGCCCGGCATGTGCCTCTTCAATTTTGCCGAAATTGTTAACCATCACTTCCGGATCACCCACCAGTTTGCCATTGATCAACGCAGCGATCTGGGCGGCAGAAAATTGCATAGAAATAAATTTGGAATGATGTCGTTAAATTTATTCTCCCGTCAGATAACAAATATAGAATTTTTTAACCGCCGTTGAGAGACTCCTGTGAATCAGGGCATTGTCAACCTGAGAAATGTCCCGCACAGATCCGTCTTTGAAAAGTATATTAATTTTTTCATCCATCGGATTATAAGTTGTATTGGTGTGCTCACCGGTAAATACGAAATAAGCAGCATCCTGCTCAGAAATATTTAAAATACGGGCGGTGCGCTGCAAATATTTATCAACCTGGGTTTTGTCAAAAGGTTCTGCCTGCAGTTTGGCTTTTAACAAACGCCGGTCGATCAGCATGGCGCTCAGGTTAGATAAAACCGGGTCACTGTTTTTCATCCAGATCTTCAATGCACTCAGGATATCATTGTCATCCAAAAGACTGAATGCTCCGAGCCATTCTGAGGGTTCCTCCGGACTATGGGAAAGAAAAAAATCAAGAGATTCGGAACCGGATAATAAAACGTATCCGCTTCGAACCTTTTCTTTCGCGCGCTGAATGATTTTAACCAGCATACTTTCCGCACTCACTACAGTCTTATGCAGATAAACCTGCCAGTACATAAGCCGCCGTGCCACCAGAAATTTTTCAATCGAATAAATTCCCTTCTCCTGCACCATCAATTCTCCTTCGTGCACTGTAAGCATATGAATGATTCTGTCATAACCAATCACGCCTTCTGAAACACCGGTAAAAAAACTGTCCCGGTTAAGATAATCCATTCGATCTACATCGAGTTGTCCCGAAACCAGCTGATGCAAAAATTTTTTAGGATGTCTGTTTGTAAAAATCTCAATAGCCTCAGAAAGGTTCCCATTCATTTCTTTATTAAGCAACTGCATGATCAGCAATGAAACGGATTCATGTTCATGGTTTTCTATCAGGTTTTTTTCAAGCGCATGTGAAAAAGGACCATGTCCCGAATCGTGCAGAAGGATGGCCATTTTTGCACCCAGTTCTTCTTCCGCGGAAATTGAAATACCCTTTCCCTTCAATACGGCCAATGCATTTCCCATGAGGTGATAAGCGCCAAGCGAATGATGGAGACGAGTGTGTACGGCGCCAGGATACACCAGGTTGGCAAGACCCATCTGCTGTATCCTGCGCAGGCGCTGGTAGTAAGGATTCCGGATTACTTCGAGTACCAGCGGATGGTCGATCGTAATAAATCCATAAACGGGATCATTGATGATTTTCTGAGAACCTGAGCCCATGATGTTTTGTTAAAAAAAATCAATAGAGGATCCAAATTTAGGAATGACTGACTGATAAACTATCTTTAGAAATTCGAAATAATAGATTATGCCTTTAGGAAAGATACTTTGGGTAGATGATGAAATTGACAGTCTGCACTCGCATATCCTTTTTTTGGAAAATAAAGGCTATGAAGTGAAAGCAATGACAAACGGACTTGACGCAATTGATTTTGTGAAGGAAAATCCTGTGGACGTTGTGCTGCTTGATGAGACCATGCCAGGCATCAGCGGACTGGAAACCCTTGCGAAAATTAAGGAAGCGAACCAACAGATCCCTGTTGTGCTGATAACAAAGAATGAAACGGAAAATCTGATGGATGAAGCCATTGGCCGTCAGATTACAGATTACCTGATAAAACCGGTAAATCCGAACCAGGTGCTCCTCAGTCTCAAGAAAATAATAGACAACAGAAGACTCGTTGCCGAAACCACTACCAGCGCCTACCAGCAGCAATTCCGCGAACTGTTTATGACGCTTAACAGCAATCCGGATTTTACCGAATGGATGGACCTGTACAAAAAACTTGTGTATTGGGAACTGGAGATGGAAAAAAGTAACAGTCCCGAAATGCAGGAAGTATTTCAGACCCAGAAACAGGAAGCCAATACGGAGTTCTTCAAATTTATTTCTAAAAATTATTCAAAGTGGGTATCACCTAAAGCAACGGACACACCAGTGATGAGTCACAATCTTCTTCGAAATAAAGTTTTTCCCAACCTGGAAAAAGGGCAGCCACTATTTTTTGTACTGATCGACAACCTGCGATTCGACCAATGGAAAGCGATACAACCGGTCTTTGCCCAAAGCTTCCGGATTCAGACAGAAGAAACTTTTTACAGTATTCTGCCGACTGCAACCCAGTATTGTCGTAACGCGATTTTCTCGGGACTCATGCCTGTAGATATTCAGGCTCAATTTCCAAATCAATGGAAAAATGATGACGAGGATGGAGGAAAGAACCTGGCAGAAGAAGAGTTTTTTCGTGCGCAATTGAAAGCGGCTGAAGTTGGATCATCTGAAAACATCCTATACAAAAGTGCTCAATCATCAGGCGGGCCAGGACCTTGTAAACAATATCCTGAATCTCATGAACAACGACCTGAATATAATCGTGTATAATTTTGTGGATATGCTGAGTCACGCCAGAACCGAAATGGAAGTGCTCAAAGAACTGGCCAGTGACGAAGCAAGTTACCGCAGCATTACGACAAGCTGGTTTGAACATTCACCACTTCATCAGGCGCTGAAAAAAATTTCGGATAAGAAAATTACCGTCGTGCTTGCTACAGATCATGGCAGTGTGCGGGTTAAGACGCCATATAAAGTAATTGGTGATAAACAGACGACTACCAACCTGAGATATAAACATGGACGCAATCTGAATTATGAACAGAAAGAAGTACTTGCTTTCCGGGATCCAAAGGAGGCCGGACTACCGGTTCCCACCATCAATTCTTCCTTCATATTCGCCCGTGGAGACGGATTTCTATGTTATCCGAACAACTACAATTATTTCGCGAATTATTACCGCAATAGTTTCCAGCATGGTGGCGTCAGCATGGAAGAAATGATTGTTCCGGTTATAAAAATGGTGGGGAAAGGATAGAGCAAGTATGGGAGTATGGGAGTATGGGAGTATGGGAGTATGGGAGTGCAAGAAATTACGGCCAACCGCCAACGGTCAACAGCCGTCGATATTGTGGATAAAAGAATGGTTCAATTTCCCGGTCTTTAAGCAACTTTGAAAAATGAAATATACTGTTACCACACTTGATAAAATAGAAAAACTACTGCATGAAACAGGATATGTGATTCGTTATGAACGGGGAAATTTTCAGAGTGGATATTGTATTCTGGAAGAGAAAAAAGTGTTGGTCCTGAATAAATTTCTTGCGCTGGAAGGCAGGATCAATACATTAATTGATATTCTTCCTCAACTCAGTTTCGATCCCGAATCGCTAGCACCTGAAAGCCGCAGGGTTTTGGAGAGCCTGCTCCGGCCGCAGAACTGATTGGCAGGTTTCATTTATTTTTGATTGTGCAATTTCCTTCTATAAAAATCAGTTTTCTTGGATCAGGCACCAGCGGTGGGGTGCCCATGATCGCCTGTCCCTGTCCGGTTTGTCATTCCACAGATAAAAAAGACAAAAGACTTCGTTCAAGTATTCTGGTTGAATCTTCCACTACACGCCTTGTAATCGATACTACGCCGGATTTTCGTTATCAAATGCTAAGAGCGAATGTTACCAAACTTGATGCCGTTCTTTTTACGCATCCGCATAAGGATCATATTGCCGGAATGGATGACATACGTGCCTTCAATTTCTTTTCAGGAAAGCCAATGCCTGTTTTTGCCAACGACATGACTCAGGAAGTAATTATCCGTGAATTTCCCTATGCATTTACAGATTTTCGATATCCCGGGGTTCCGGAGATCCAGTTGAATACTATCGCAACAGATCCGTTTATGATAGGTGATATCAGAGTAGTGCCTGTACAGGTGTGGCATTTGAAGATGCCTGTTCTTGGTTTCCGCTTTGGAGATTTTACATATATCACGGATGCAAACCGGATTGACGAAACAGAAAAGCAAAAGATTCGCGGATCAAAGATCATTGTGCTGAATGCGTTACGTTGGGAAACTCATATTTCTCATTTTAATATCGAAGAAGCTATCGCAATGACCCGCAATCTTGAAGTTCCTGTGGCTTATTTTACGCATATCAGCCATCAGCTTGGCAAACATTCAGATGTGGAGCCTGAACTGCCGGAAGGCATGCATCTTGCTTACGACGGATTGACATTTATGATTGACCCATGACGGTTGATCGTTTCAGAATTCAAATAATATTCTAAAAGCATTAAGCGTTAAGTCTTGGGTGTTAATCCTTAAGCTTTAATTAGCAAGTCTTTAACAAGGTTTCCCCATTCATCGTTAAACCTATTTAAAGAACTTTCGTCTATAACAATTAGTAAAACTATGCTGTATGAAAAAACTGGTCTTATTATCTGGTTTACTGTGCGGTATGATTAGGGCCGGTATGGCGCAGTCAACCATTGAATTTATTCCACAGTTCGGATATACGTTTGCCGATCAGCTAAATTTCGGTAACACGTTCGGCCGGGTTGATGCGGATTATAATTTCGGTGGTTCATTCCAGTTCAATTTTAACCGTCATTTCGGTTTCGAAATGATGTATAATGGAATGCAGGTGCCGGCAAAATTATATAATTATGGAGCCCTGCCCGGTGATATGCCCATTTACCAGACCACCGCAGGAATAAATTACATCATGGCTGGTCCTGTTTCCAGCTTTACGCTTCCCGAATCCCGCAGTGCTTTATTTTTCGGGGCTGACTTCGGTGCCGCCATATTTACCCCCCATCCTAACACTTTTTCAAGCAATGCCAGTTTCGCCTACGGATTTCAGGCCGGAGCGAATATATATATGGGTTCTCATTTCGGTCTCCGTCTCAGTGGCCGCCTGTTGGGTACAGTGCCACCCAGTTCCGGATATTATTTTGGTGGCTGGGGTTATCCTCAGGGGTACTTTTATACTGGCCCCGGACTTCTCCAGTTTGGATTCAATGTCGGTCTAATAATTGGTCTGGGGAAAAAACTTCCAGTTTATCAAAAACCTCAAAGACATTATTATAATCCGCCACCGCCGCCACGCAGATATTATTATTATTAAAATAATAAAACAGACTTTGGACGGTAATGTGATAGCAGGTTTTCCACTTTAAGGGTATATTCTTTGCCTTTTCCGGGTTTTATCTTTATCAGTAAAAGGTATGTGGGAAATGATCCGTGGGTATTTGACTTTTACCAGAAAAGAACGCATTGGCGTTCTTTTTCTGCTTCTGATAATTGGTATATTATTTATACTCCCTTATTTTTTCCGGCCTTCTGTAGGCCAGCCTGATCCGGATGCTTCTGCAAAAATGAAGAAGGGGATCCTTCAATTCGAATCCCGCGAAAAAAATGCAAATGAGAACACCGTCAAATATGCGCGTCCTGACCTTCATCAAAAAGATACATTCAGCGGATCGGACCTGAACAATAACAGTGTCTTAAAAGCAAGTTTGTTTTATTTTAATCCTAATAATTTAAATGCAGAGGGGTGGCGACGCCTCGGATTGCCTGACAAACTTATTCAGACTATCCTTCATTATACAGAAAAGGGCGGCCGGTTTCGGATTCCAGAGGATATGAAAAAGTTATATGGCCTTCAAAATTCCGACTATGAGCGTCTCCTGCCTTATACACGAATTGAGAATTCGCCCGATAATTTCCGGCAACAGTCCGGCAGCTACATAAAATCTTCTGTTAGTGTTCATGAATTAAAAAAAGTGGACTCTGTTTCACATGTTAGTTCGTCAGGAGCATTCACATATCCGGTAAAAAAATACAGTATCACAGATATCAATCAGTCTGACTCCACAGTTTGGTCGCGGTTACCAGGCATTGGCGAAAAATTAGCCTCACGAATTGTGCATTTCAGGGAAAGACTGGGCGGCTTTTACGAAGTGAATCAGGTAGCAGAAACTTTTGGGCTACCGGATTCTGTATTTCAGAAAATCAAACCCGTTCTGCGATTGAGTACATTCACTTTGAATCAGATTGATATAAATTTAGCTTCTGAAGAAAAATTAAAGTCTCATCCATATATCCGCTGGCAGATTGCGAGGGCCATCATCGAATATCGCATGCAACACGGCGGCTTTCAGTCTGTCGACGAACTCCTGCAGCTCGCGCAGATGGACCAGGCAAAATTTGAAAAATTAAAACCCTACCTGACGGTGAGTAGTGAGTAAATGAGAACGCAGTCAGGAAGTTCCTGATTCTTTTTCGACAACTGCCCGGCCACCCCGGCGTTCCTTCGATAGTTCATTTTCAAAATTATTTAAAGCATTAAATTTGACACGTTGGTTTCAGCAACGCGCCGACGTTCCCATCAAAGCATTTTACCAGGTGGAAATATCTGAGCAAATAATTGAGGCTATCAAAAACTCTGACGGATATGAGTATTCAGAGAACGGTTATACGATTACAATTGAGAAGCTTGACGAATTATTGCCCGGCTTATCAAGGCATCTGATTGTCAGAGCCATAATCGGTATGGATGGTGTTGAAGTCATTGATTCAATGACTGGTGCAATAAATTTCTCTGCGGTTTATTTCGGGTAATTTGAAGATATTAAACTGGTTGCTGCACTTTTTAATCGTGAAAGGCAGATTTTGACGGTATTTACAATACTGTCAGCACAGAGCATAAACCCGTACCTGAGTAAGAGAAGAAACCAGCAAAGAAGAAATAATGAAAAGTATTTCAAATAAAAAAATGTTAAGGATTGTTGTAATTATCTTAGCAGCAACCCTGTTTGCAACCTTCTTTAATACCATTTACGACTACTATTTCAAACGTCCGACAATTACAATTCTGTTATTTGTTGCCGCGATTATAATGGTTTACATAATCATTTTCTTTAAAGAAATTTTTTTTTGGCATAAAATAAAGTGAAATTCACACCTGTCCCTAATCAGTTATAGTTGCCCCCAAAAAAAACTAACGATCGTTAGTATTTATTCAAAAAATTTTGTAACTTGCTAATGGTTTAACGAGCCTTGGTTTAAGCAATTCGAACGATTGTTTGCTGTTAGGGCAGCAACCCCTGGTTGTTGCCCTTTTTATTTACCAGAACCTATTATATGGATTTTGAATTAGACGAAGTTTCCCGGCATGTAGCCGCTATGGCCCGGGATTTTGCGCAACAGCATATCAAACCTTTCGTAATGGAATGGGACGAAGCCCAGCACTTTCCCATTGAAGTAATGCACGCCATGGGCAAATTGGGACTCATGGGCGTGGTGGTTCCGGAAGAATATGGTGGAGCCGGAATGAGTTATATAGAATATATACTTGTCATCGAAGAGATTGCTAAAGTTTGCGGTTCAATCGGACTTAGTCTCGCCGCACACAATTCTTTATGCACGGGCCATATCCTGACTTTCGGTAATGAGGAGCAGAAAAAAGCCTATCTGCCCAAACTGGCATCGGGTGAATGGATCGGATCCTGGGGTCTCACCGAAGCTAACACCGGCAGTGATGCAGCCAATATGAAATGCACGGCGGTAAAAAAGGGCGACGAATGGATTCTTAACGGAACCAAGAACTGGATCACTCATGGTATCAGCAGTAATATTACCGTTGTTGTTGCCAGAACTGGCGCGCCAAGGGAAAAAAATAATGCAACGGCATTTGTTGTTCCCCGCGGAACGCCCGGATTCACCGGAGGAAAAAAGGAAAATAAACTTGGAATGCGGGCCAGCGAAACTGCCGAAATGATATTTGACAATTGCCGGATTCCTGACAGCTATCGATTGGGTAATGTTGGAGATGGATTTAAGCAGTCCCTCAAAGTACTGGATGGAGGAAGGATTTCAATTGCAGCACTTGGCGTGGGAATCGCCAAAGGAGCTTATGAAGCAGCCGTAAAATATTCCAAAGAGAGACACCAGTTTGATAAACCGATTTCGTCCTTTCAGGGCTATTTCTTTCAAACTGGCAGATATGGCTACAGAGATAATGGCTGCAGATTTACTCACCCTACAGGCAGGATACAGGAAGAACATGGGATTACCCATGACAAAAGAGGCTGCCATGGCTAAATATTATTCCAGTGAAATTGCCGTGAAGACCGCCACTGATGCGGTTCAGATTTTTGGTGGTTATGGATATACCAAGGATTTTCCGGTTGAAAAATATTACCGCGACAGCAAACTCTGCACGATTGGAGAAGGCACTTCAGAAATTCAGAAAATTGTTATTGCGCGTGAAGTCTTGAATGGCTGACGGTTGGCAGTTGACAGATATTTATTTCCGGAAAATTAAATTACGAAAAGGTTTTAAGCTTTAAGCTTTTGGCTTTCGGCTTTTCAAGGCATAAAATCTTCTTCCGCCTGCTTGCTGTATTTATCAAAAATCTTATCGATCGCGCCGCCGAATAAAGGGAACTTCGATTTGGCGAAATTTTTCATGATCTCAACAGCCTTGATGGCCTGCGCTTCTGTTAATCCTTCGGCTTTTAATTTATCGAGCAACTCTTTCATATTCGGATAGGAATAAAATTTTTAAAGAAGTGATTTTATGCTTTGAGCATTAGGCGTTAGGCGTTGAGCATTAAGCTACTTTCAGCAGACTCATCTTGCTCGTATCAAATTTCTTTCTGGCGTATTCCAGGTCAAGATGAAATTTATTTTCTTTTGAAGAAGGAAGTTCGAACATCGCATCTGTCAATATGCTTTCACAAATACTGCGAAGTCCGCGCGCGCCGAGTTTATATTCAACTGCTTTGGTCACCATGAAATCCAGCACATCGTCTTCGATACTCAGCTGGATCCCTTCCAGTTCAAATAATCTTTTATACTGCCTGATCAGTGAGTTCTTTGGTTCTGTCAGAATGGATCTGAGAGAGACACTGTCAAGCGGATTCAAATGAGTCACAACGGGTAAACGACCCAGCAGTTCCGGGATAAGTCCAAAAGATTTCAGGTCAGGTGCATTCACATGTTGTAATAAATTTTTGCGCGTAAATTCCTGATGTTCCTTATTTACATTGAATCCGATGGCATTGGTATTAATCCTGCGTGCGATGATTTTATCGACGCCATCAAATGCTCCACCACAGACGAATAAAATATTTTGCGTGTTGATCTTTATGAGTTTTTGTTCCGGATGTTTTCGGCCACCCTGTGGTGGCACCAGTACATCGGTTCCTTCCAATAGTTTGAGTAGTCCCTGCTGAACACCTTCTCCACTCACATCTCGGGTAATGGAAGGGTTGTCGCCCTTTCTTGCGATCTTGTCGATTTCATCAATATAAACAATACCTCTTTCAGCGCTCACCACATCATAATTGCAAACCTGAAGAAGACGGGTAAGTATACTTTCTACATCCTCACCCACATAACCTGCTTCTGTAAATACAGTAGCGTCTACGATCGCAAAGGGAACATTGAGTAGTTTGGCAATCGTTTTTGCAAGCAGGGTTTTACCGGTGCCCGTTTCACCCACCATGATGATATTGCTTTTTTCAATTTCAACATCATTTTCAGTGACTTTCTGCTGCAGTCTTTTATAATGATTATAGACAGCGACTGCCAGCACTTTTTTTGCTTCATCCTGACCGATCACATATTCATCCAAAAACCTCTTGATCTCGATGGGCTTTTTGACAGTAAGTTTAAATTGCGAAGTAGGAGAGGCATCGTCACGAACAATCAGCTCCTGCTGAATGATTTCCTGTGCATGCTCCACACAGTTTTCACAAATATGTCCTTCCTGGCCTGCAATGAGAATTTTCACCTCATCCCGGCTCCGGCCGCAAAAAGAACAATGAAGGGTATTTTTTGCCATTCGTACTAAATAAGCGTAAAATTAATCAACTTATCCACGAAAACCAAGCTTAAAGCCCAAAGCCCAAAGCCTAAAACTTATGCTTAGTTTTATTGAAATTTAGCAAATTGAGTTAATAATCCGAAAGGGATTGACTGGTAAAATCAGCCTCAAAGTTTTAGGCTTTGGGCTTTATGCTTTAGGCCTGAATTACAATTCCGTGCTGATCCCGTCCGCAATGCCATATTCAACCGACTCTTTGGCATCCATCCAGTAATCCCGGTCAAAATCTTTCATGATCTGGTCATATTTCTTGCCACAGTTTTCGGCAAGTATTTTGGCAGCGATCTCCTTAACTCTTTTAGTCTGTTTTGCCTGGATTTCCAAATCCACACTGACACCCTGGATATAACCTCCAAGACTTGGCTGGTGGATCATTACTTCTCCATGGGGATAAATAAATCGTCCTGCCCTTTACTCCGCCGCTTAGCAGTATGGATCCCATGGAAGCCGCCAGTCCGATACAGACAGTGCTGACAGGGCTTTTCATCATTTTCATTACATCATAGATCGCCATGCCGCTGGTGACCATGCCGCCCGGACTATTGATCAGGAATCGAATTTCTGTTCCCGGTTTATCAGCATCGAGCAGCAAAAATTTATTGATGATGTCTTTTGCTGAGCGGTCATCTACCGGTCCCCACAGCTGAACAGTACGGGTTTCAAAGAAATACTTCTCCAGCTTTTTCATCAGCATACCCGGATCTGTTTGCGGCTTGTCTTCTTTTTCTTCGGAAGGTTCATCGTCCAGACGGTAATATTTGACAGGGTATTTGGCGTATTTCATGGTATGCGTTTAGAATATATTAATTTTCTTTTTTCTCTTTTCTGGGATTGATAACAAGTACTTCATCCACCAGTCCGTATTCTTTGGCTTCAACGGCTGTCAGCCAGTAATCACGATCAGAATCTTTCTCAATCTGCTTGGAAGTTTTTCCTGTATGAAATGCATAAATATCATACAGTTCTTTCTTCAATTTTCTGATTTCATTAACAGTGATTTCAATATCACTTGCCTGACCGCCGATGCTGCCACTGGGCTGATGCATCATCACACGGCTATGCTTCAGGGCTGTTCTTTTTCCCTTCGTACCTGCGCACATCAGCGTAGCACCCATGGAAGCCGCCATGCCGATACAAATAGTAGCTACATCAGGAGTCACATATTGCATGGTATCGTATACACCCAGCCCCGAATAAACTGATCCGCCAGGACTGTTGATATACATTTGTATGTCGCGATGGCGGTCGGTACTGTCCAGGAAAAGCAATTGTGCAGTAATGATATTGGCTACTTCATCATTGATCGGATAACCCAGGAAAATAATACGGTCCATCATCAGGCGACTGTAAACATCCATCACAGCCACATTCATGGGACGTTCCTCAATGATATTCGGAGTGAGTCCCGTTACCAGGTATTTTTCATAACCATTTAATGTATTACTGGAAAGGCCAAGATGCTTTACGGCGTATTTTTCAAATTCGGAGCCATGGTGCATAATAGAATTATTTTTTCTTGAGGATGGATTGCCAGACAGGATTTACCTTTCAAATCTCCGTCCAAACTTTTAAACTTCCAAAAAACTGACAGAGTTGCAGATAAATAAAGAATCCCGCTTTCGGCGGGATCATTCATTTATTCATGGTGATGATGCTGGTGTTCTTCATTGAGTTTCCTGAACTCTTCTGCCGTAATCGCTTTGTCTATTGGTTTTACCTGATTTTCGATCCACTGCAGCATTTTATTGGTTACGCTGGTTCTGATATGTTTCTTCCACGAATCTTCTGTCCTGCATCATCTTATTTACATATTCTTCCACCCAGGGCTGTTCGTCACCCTGAGGTAGTCCGCCAAGATAAGAGAAAAGCTGTTTGCGTGCAGCGTCTTTGATGTCTTCCGGTTTGACTTCAATTTTATTTTCCGTACACAATTTTATCTGTAATCAGATTCCATTTTAATGCGTTGGCGAAAGTTGGAAATTCTTTTTCAACTTCTTCCGGAGTTTTTGGTTTTTCTCCACCGTTAAGCAGCCAGCGTTTCAGAAAAGATTCCGGAAACTCAATTTTGGTATTTTCCAGCAACTCATGGTAGAGGGTATGCTGCAGGTTATTGCTGGTTTGAGCTTTCCATTGATCAGCCATATCCTGTTTTACCAATTCGCGGAATGTTGTTTCTGATTCAATGGTTTTGTTCGGATAAACTTTTTTAAAGAATATTTCATTCAGTTCTGCTTTTTCGAGCAAACCCACTTTTACAATTACCATTTTAAAATATTTTTCAGCATCATCGGAATTTTCTTTATTTAAACCGAGGTCCTGCAATATCCAGGCTCTTTCTTTTTCTTCAAATGCAGTCAAGAGCTGAATGATAAATTCATCACCGGCTTTTTTATTGAACAGCTGGGAGCGGAAAGAGGGCGCAAAATATTTTACCAGCAGCGAGTTGTCTTTTGGCTGAACTCCCATCAACTAAAACGCCTGAAGCATCGGATTCCTGGAAAGTTACGTTTAAAACATTTTCGTCACCGCCTACAAATTCGGGTTCTGTCATATTGCCGTTTTTCTGACGAAGTCTTTCAATTTCATCGTTCAGCATTTCATTGGTGATGATAATCTCATAACGGGTAGGTGTAAGTGAAGAAAGCTCAGGTAAATTGAATGTTGGTTTCAGTCCAACTTCAAAAGAAAAAGAATAATCATCAGGCTGAATAAAATTGATTTTGCTCGCATCATTTTCCGGCAGAGGCAGTGGCTGGGCAAATATTTCCAGCTGTTCAGTGCTCATATAATCGGTCAGCTTCTTCTCAACGGTTTTCAGTACTTCATCAGTAAATACAGAATTTCCATACATTTTCTTGATCAGACTCGTAGGAACCATACCCTTACGGAAACCTGGAATATTCGCTTTTTTACCATATTCCTTCAGCGATTTCTCGAAAGATGGCAGATAATCGCTTTTTTCAATTTTCACGACTATCTTATCATTCAGCAGTCCGATATTTTCTCTGGTAACCGTGCTCATAATATTATTATTTAATGACTGTTGGCCCAATGACCATCACTTTTCAGTAAACGGGCTGCAAAACTACGGAAAAAGGGCTAAAGCATTTGTCTGGAAGCTCAAAGTTTTATTAATCAACCACTCATCTGATTATTCTACAATAACAACTTTATTTCCCTTCTGTCTTTTAACTGTCAAGAGGCCACCTTTACTCAATACGGTCCATGAAAAACCTTCCCCCCCTGAGATTTCTTTCAGTGGGTTACCATTCAACAGTATTGCTGAAGGTTTTGTTTTTAATTTGATCAGTTCTGTTCCGTCGTTATCAAAGCAGCGATAGTATAAGCGTACTTTGCTGGTATCAGGATGATCGAATTCGACTCTCAGATATTTTTTAAACAATCCTTTGTAATCTGCCTGTTGTATGACGGAACTGGATGAAAGGATATGATCTTCGTCGGGTGCGAGTTCAGGAAATGTAGCCATGGCACGCAGATAGTGCCTCACATAATCGCCGTAACCATCCGTTAGCCAGGGTTCATCTGTAGGGAAGCAATTTTTCCCGTCGGTATCCACTGCATAGGTCGCCCAGTTAAGTTCACGTATAGCGTTGGAATAAAGGCTGGTGTCACCTGTTAAAGAAACATACAGTAGTTCATCGGCGCCCTGTCTGGCGCTATGACTGTTTCCGGGAACAGGATAAACCGTTTGTTCATTCGTTACAACGACGCCATATTTTTTCCATTTATCATTGGCAAAATTGATGTGCACCCAGTCTATAATTTTTTTTACTTCTGTTTTCCATTCGGGGAAATATTGTGGATGTTCCATCATGTATCGAGCGCAGGTCATTGCGTTTATCTGTGTCTGACTCCACTCTCCCACATCTTCAAAAAATGGCCCCCATTTGTTATTTTGAATTGGATATTTTTTGAGCCATGCCAGAATTTTATCGGCTGCAATTTTATAGGCACTTGTATTTCCTGCATGTAATTGGATTAAATCGAAAAACAATTGAAGCGTCGGTGTAAGATTGCTCGTGTATCCGGCAGTGTCAGTAGATTTGCCAGATCCGGTACCCTGCACATTCAGCATAACAGTTTTCCCCGTGAATACATTTATTTTGAAAGGCAGCGGCGAGTAATCTGAATTCCCTGTTTTTACATTTGTCGCAAGTGTGTTTGCAATTTTAACTGCGGCGTTTAAAAATATGGGATCGTTTTTTATTTTGTAGGCATGAACCAGCTCCAGGCCAAATGATCCTGCCTTATCTGGCTGAGCCACGTCTTTCCCGTTGCGCATGTCCCCATCATAGATGCCCGAATAAATAAGTGTATTGTATGGGAAAGGGATATTCGGCCATTTGCAATTTGCCGGTGATAAGCCGTGTGTTAAATAATAACCTGCCAGAAAATAGATATTGTTCTTTACGTTTTCGTTGCCCGTGTATGCATACCATAAACGCCAGGAAGACATCGCCATCATAAACTGGTCGCCACCGATACCGCGAGGGTCGTCGAAATCCTTATTCCAAACCTGGTGGTTCATATAATAGGGCAATCCGTTCAGGTCCCTCCGCATATTGAACCAGAAATTCCAGATCATATGCAGGTCATGATCGTAAGCGATTTCGGGATCTGCGTTATACCAGGGTACAATATGCCCTTCTTTATCCGTCTGAATGGGATGGTATATCAGCATTTCGCCCTGCTGTGCTGACATGCGCCCGGCGATTAGCGAATAAAATAAAAGCAAAAGGGAGACTTTTCTGATGATCATGGTATTAATTTGCAAGAAGTTAAAATCAAAACCCTCCGCATCAATCAATACGGAGGGTTTGTGCGGGTGATAGGACTCGAACCTACATGCCTTACGGCGTCAGATCCTAAGTCTGATACGTCTGCCAATTTCGCCACACCCGCTTTAAAGCCTAAAGCCTAAAGCCTTAAGCCTAAAGCCTAAAGCCTAAAGCCTAAAGCCTAAAGCCTAAAGCCTAAAGCCTAAAGCCTAAAGCCTAAAGCCTAAAGCCTAAAGCCTAAAGATTATTTAGGAACGCGAAAATAAGCAAATTCGGTAAAAGGCTGACTTTCGTTCTTTCAATACCGGTTTATTCTGTTTATTCCTCAATTCCTTCGAGAATCCTTCGGGATTACTAGGGGAATACTGGCTGATTTCTCGAAGAACTCCCGAAGAACTCTCGAAGAACTTGCGAAGAAACCTCGTAACCGCCCCGAACCAATACAGGCTGAAACCTTAAGCAAACCAGAAGAAAGCCCTCTATTATTTAGTATGTTTTAAGCTTTTTCCTTTGAGCCCGCCTGCCGGCAGGTTTAGGCAGCCCTGGTATCCTGAGCTTGAGGTTTTTTATCGTAAATTCGTAAGAATGGAGACTGTAGCGGCTATTCCTAAGTATAATTTAACGGAAGACCAGGAAAAAAGGTTGATTTTGAGGGAATACCGGGCCCTTTTGCGCTCTCTGAAACCTAAATTGAAAGCGGGCGACAAAGAGCATATCCGGAATGCCTTTGAAATGGCGGCTGAGGCACACAAGACTATGCGTCGCAAAAGTGGTGAACCCTATATTCTGCATCCCCTCGCTGTAAGCCGTATATGCGTCGAAGAGATCGGCCTCGGCGTGCGCTCCACGATCTGTGCCCTCCTTCACGATGTGGTTGAAGACACGGATATCAGTCTGGAGGATATCGAACGTGATTTTGGTGCTGAAATAGCCCGTATCGTTGACGGGCTCACTAAGATTTCAAACGTCATCGACGTAAATGCCTCCCAGCAGGCAGAAAACTTCAAGAAGATTTTACTGACCCTCACTGACGACCCGCGGGTGATCCTGATTAAACTGGCAGACCGTCTTCACAACATGCGGACGCTTGACAGTATGAAGCGTGAAAAGCAGCTCAAAATTGCTTCCGAAACGGTTTATGTTTTTGCGCCGCTTGCCCACAGAATGGGTCTTTACAATATCAAGACCGAACTCGAGGACCTGGCAATGAAATATCTCGAGCCGGAAGAATACAAGGAAATTGCCAGAAAGCTTGCTGAAACCAAACGCGAACGGTCCCGTTATATTAACGAATTCATTAAACCGCTGCGCGAACAAATGGAGAATGCGCATTTTGATTTTGAAATTCATGGTCGCCCCAAGAGTATTCATTCCATTTGGACCAAGATGCGAAAGAAAGGGGTCTCATTTGAAGAGGTATACGATCTCTTCGCAATCCGAATCATAATCAATTCCCCGCCCGAAAGGGAAAAAGCAGATTGCTGGAAAGTTTATTCCATTATTACTGACGAATACACTCCTTCACCCGAAAGACTCCGTGACTGGCTGAGCAATCCCAAATCAAATGGGTATGAAGCTCTGCACACTACTGTTATGGGACCACAGGGAAAATGGGTGGAAATCCAGATTCGTTCCAAACGCATGAACGAAATAGCTGAGAAGGGTCTTGCCGCACACTGGAAATATAAAGAAGGTGCCAGCGACGAAAGCCGTTTTGATGACTGGTTCCACCAGATCCGTGAAGTGCTGACCATGGAGGACAATGATTCCATCAATTTTCTCCAGGATTTCAAAACAAGTTTTCTTGCCGAAGAAATTTATGTGTATACACCGAAGGGCGACGTAAAAATGCTTCCGCTTGGATCAACGGCCCTGGATTTTGCTTTCTCCATCCACAGTAAAATAGGTGAACAATGTATCGGTGCAAAAGTCAATCATAAACTCGTTCCCATCAGTCATAAACTACGCAGCGGTGATCAGGTGGAAATCATCACATCCAGTAAACAAAGACCGACGGAAGACTGGATCAATTATGTAGTTACCGCAAAGGCCAAGAGCAAAGTAAAGGATGCGCTCAGGGAGGAAAAACGCAGAATCGCAGACGAGGGAAAATATATGGTCCAGAAAAAACTTGAAAATTTCGGTGCGGCATATAATCAGCACAATACAGAAGTGCTGGTAAATTTTTATAAATTGAATTCTTCACTCGATTTTTTTTATCAGGTTGCGGTAAAAAATATCGACCTGAAAGAGCTGAAAGAATTTCAGCTGCTCGGCGACAGGCTGGAACCTCCCAGGCCGCCTAAAACACAAATTGAAACCAAGCCTGAAATAAATTTCTCACCAAGTCCGCGGAAGGATACTGAGCTTATCATTTTTGGCGAGAGCAGTGATAAAATCGTGTATACCCTTGCTAATTGTTGTAAACCCATTCCGGGAGACGATGTTTTTGGATTTGTTACCACCGGCAAAGGACTTACGATTCACCGTACGAATTGTCCGAATGCCACGCGTCTGTTGTCAAACTACAGCCATCGCGTTGTTAAAACTAAATGGGCAAAGAATAAAGAAATTTCATTCCTCACGGGTGTTCGCATTGTCGGTCTCGATGATGTGGGGGTTATCAATAAAATCACCAACCTGATTTCAGGAGAGCTGAGGATCAACATCAATGCACTGACCGTGGAAGCCAAGGAAGGATTATTTGAAGGCAGCATTAAGGTATACGTGCACGATAAAGAAGAACTGGATGAACTTGTCGGGCGACTGAAACAACTCAACGGCATCCATTCAGTTGACCGGTTTGATACGAGAAGTAAATAATTTCATTAACCTCATAATTCATAATTCATAGTTACTTTTGCCCCTTCTAAAAAATCAGATTGATGGTAGATGTAATTCTAGGACTGCAGTGGGGAGATGAAGGGAAGGGCAAGATCGTTGATTATTTTGCGCCCCGATATGATCTTATTGCGCGATTCCAGGGAGGACCCAATGCCGGTCATACTTTATACGTGAATGATCAGAAAGTTGTTCTCCATCAGATTCCATCGGGCATTTTTCATGAGAACACCATCAACCTGATCGGTAATGGTGTCGTGCTGGATCCTGTCACTCTCAAAAGAGAATGTGAAACAGTCAGATCTTTCGGCATTGACTTTCGTAAAAATCTTTACATCGCACAACGCGCACATCTGATTCTGCCAACGCACCGCGCATTGGATAAAGCTTCAGAACTTTCAAAAGGAAATGAAAAGATCGGATCCACTTTAAAAGGTATCGGCCCCGCCTATATGGATAAGACAGGGCGCAACGGGCTTCGCGTAGGAGATTTGCTTGACAAAAATTTCACTACACAGTATATTCGTTTACGTTTGAAACATCAGAAATTACTGGACGGGCTCCATTTCCAGGAAGATGTTTCTGCCATGGAGGAAGAATTTCTCGATGCGCTTGAATTCCTGCGCCAGTTTAAAATTGTGCAGGGCGAGTATTTCATCAATGAAAAATTAAATAACGGTAAAAAAGTTCTGGCCGAAGGTGCACAGGGAAGTATGCTCGATGTGGATTTCGGAACATTTCCTTTTGTCACCTCATCAAACACCATATCGGCCGGCGTGTGTACAGGACTCGGAGTAGCTCCCCAGCAGATACGCGAAGTGATCGGCGTAACTAAAGCCTATTGTACACGTGTAGGGAGCGGACCATTCCCAACTGAACTGTTGGATGAAACCGGAGACCTGATGCGTAAAGCTGGCAGTGAATTTGGTGCAACAACGGGGAGACCCAGAAGATGCGGATGGATCGATCTGGTGGCATTGCGTTATGCCTGTATGATCAATGGCGTGACGAAACTTGTGATGACGAAGGCAGATGTACTGGATGATTTTGACAATCTGAAGATGTGTACCAAATACCGGATTGCGGGGAAAGAAACTGAAGAGATACCTTTCCAGATGTTGCAGCAGGTCATTGAGCCGGTACTTTCCTCTTTTCAGGGCTGGAAAAAGGATATTACGACAATAAAAAACTTCGATTCGCTGCCTGAAGAAATGAAATTGTATATTTCTTTTATAGACAGCTACTTGAAAGTTAACGTTTCATATATTTCAAACGGTCCCGGGCGTGACCAGTTGATAGAAAAACAATAGGCATCCGGGAGAATCGCAAATTCTTACTAAAAAAATTTGGAGGTTTAAAAACTTCGCTGAAATTTTACAATCTAATCTTATTGGAACATGGTACCAAAATCTGATAAGGAGAGCAAGGGTTTAAAAAAATCCGGACCTGCTTCATCGAAACCAACCGCTAAGCCGTCTTCTAAAAAAGCCAAAGAAGATGATGATGACGAAGACGACGATGAGGACGAGGTAGAAGCTCCGAAATCTGCTGCTAAGAAAGGCCTTAAGGCAACTGCATCCAAAACACGAAAAAAATCGGATGAGGATGAAGATGACGACGATGAAGAAGGAGAGGAAGAAATCGATGAATGGGATAAAGTAGAAGAAGAGGAGGAATGGGATCCTGATTTTGATGAATTCGACGTCCCCCGTTCAAAAACCAAAAAATCCACGCCAGGCGGGAAGAAGGCCGTCAAGGGCGAAGAGGATGAATTGGGGCTGGATGATGAATACAAAAATATGGATCTCTTTAATGAGAATGGATTCGAAGATGAAGATGAGGATTTTTAATAAGCCTAACGGGCATGGCCAAACGCCAATTTGCATCATTTCCCTTTTCTGATCTGTATAAAATAAAACAACAGGTATTAGACTGGTCAGCCCGGTTTAATACCTTTTCTTTTTTGGATAACCAGCAATACCTTTCGGGGGAACATAGTTATGAATGCCTGGTGGCTGTGGGAGAAAGAACACGTTTGCAGGCTGAAGCGGGAAATGCATTCCACGAGCTTAAGAAATTCTCCCTGTTACACGACGACTGGCTCTTTGGTCATTTCTCTTTTGACTTAAAATCAGAAACAGAAGCATCGCCATCACTTCTTCCGGATTACATCCGGTTTCCTGATCTCTTTTTTTTTGTTCCGGAGGTCATCGTAATCATTCTTCCTCATGAAATACAAATTGGTTTATTCGGAGATCATCATCAGGAAGTAATGAATGAAATTGAAAACGGGTCTTCCTTCAGACAAAAAAAAATGTCCGGAGAGTCCATCATTCAAACGCGGATTTCAAAAGATCAATATATTGGAATCATTCACAAAATCCGTGAGCATATTTTGCGTGGCGATTGTTATGAGCTCAATTTCTGCCAGGAATTTTTCGTGGAGTCGGCTGATCTCGATCCGCTGACTCTTTACCGTGATCTGAACAGGATTTCACCCAGCCCTTTTTCTGCATTTTATAGTGTTGATGAAAAATTTCTGATTTGTGCAAGTCCGGAAAGATTTTTAAAGAGGAGGGGTGATATCATTTTATCTCAGCCCATTAAAGGGACTTCTGCCAGGGATACGGAGAATAAACAACATGATGAAAACCTCAGAGCTGAACTGGCAGCGAGCGAAAAAGATCGTGCTGAAAATGTTATGGTAGTGGATCTGGTGCGAAATGATCTTTCAAGAATCTGTGAAACGGATTCTGTGCAGGTGGCCGAATTATTTGGTATTTACAGTTTTGCCCAGGTGCATCAGATGATTTCCACCATTGTCGGAAAACCCAGAATGGATTTGCACTGGAGTGAAATGATAGCCGGGACTTTTCCAATGGGTTCAATGACCGGAGCGCCCAAAAAACGTGTTCTGGAACTCATTGAGCAATATGAAAAAACCAGGCGCGGACTATTTTCCGGAGCTCTTGGGTATGTAAAACCCAATCAGGATTTTGATTTCAATGTGGTTATCCGCAGCCTTCTTTATAATAAGCCGGGATTTCACCTTTCTTATTTTGCTGGTTCAGGAATAACGGTCAACAGTGATCCCGAAAAAGAATACGAAGAATGCCTGCTAAAAGTCGCCACATTCGAAGGAATAATAAAAAACCCGTCCCGCTAAAAGCGGGACGGGTTATTAAAAATGCCCCTTGAAGTTATTTTTGAGAAATGCTTGCAACTGATTTGTTGTTGCTCATCACCACATCCTCTGATAGCAATCGCTGAACGGATTCATTCAGGATTTCATATTTGTTGGAAACAAAAAGATCCATTTTATCAGATGGCAGTTTCAGATCATAACTATTATTCGCACTCGCCATCACTTTATCAAAATCGGGGTTGTAACGGTTAAATTCAGTTGCATCCATCAGAATATATTTGGAGATTACCGTTGAAAAATATTTCCCCGACACATTCATCGTTTTTGCGCCGGCAAGTTCTTCCTTATTCAGGTTACGATTAAAAACGTACATGGCTGATCCCGAAAGCTGGTCTGTCGCTTCCTGTTTTGTCAGGGTGGTGACGCTACCCTGTCCTTCAAAAGTATACTGGGTGCCAATGAATTTTTTTACATGATTTCTGGATTCTGCAGGAAGGTAATATTGTAGATTGCCAAAAATCACGGCTGTTACTCTTTTTTATGGCACGGTATACATTGGCTGTACCACCATTATAAGCTGCAATTACGAGCAGCCAGTCGCCAAGTTCGGTGTAAAGGTCACGGAGATAAACAGCAGCAGCTTTTGTACTCTTATAATAGTTCTTCCTTTCATCCACCTTTCTGTTCACTTTGAGGCCCAGCACGCGGGCAGTAGCCGGCATAAGCTGCCAGGGACCGACAGCGCCAGCCCAGGATAAGAGCCGTGGGTTTAAGATTGGATTCAATGACTGCCAGATATTTCAATTCGGAAGGCAGGCCGTATTGGGTAAGAATACCATCAATCAGGCGAAAATAGGGACGTCCCCAGGACTTCATCTCATCCATTTCCTGTTTGTTCTGGATCATAAAATCCTGTACGTAATTAATAGCCCGGGGATTTAATTTAGCGCCATTGGTCCCGCTCACAGAAGCCAGAAAGAGGTCATTTATGCCAGTTTTCACGTCACTGGTGTCGATCGGCATATGCAGGGCAACAAAAGTCTTGTCGACTTTTAAGGCATTCGCGCGGCTGCACATCAGCAATCCAAAGAAGGCAATGCCCGACAATAAAAGTCTTTTCATCTTTTAATGCTTAAAGATTTATAAACCGGGAAATCCGGAATATAAATTTTTCAAGGGATGGATTGCGGATTGAATTTTCCGGATCAGAATAGTCCGGGTTTCATAAAGTCGGAATTTCGTAGGACTTATATTGCTGCATCAGTTCATTCGAGAACCTGCAGTAAAGATAATTCACGAAATTGGTTTGTCATAGCCTGCACCCCAAAAGGCATGCCGTTTGTATGGGTAAAAAGTGGCAACGAAATGCCCGGAATACCAACCAGATTTGCATAAACCGTATATAAATCAGCGAGATACATGGCTACCGGGTCTGAAGATTTTGCGCCGGATTTAAAAGCCGTGGTGGGAGCCGTGGGACTGAGAATTATGTCAAATTCATTGAAAATCAACTTGGTGCGTTCTGTTAAAATTTCGCGCACTTTTTGGGCCTTACTGAAATAGGCATCATAATAACCTGCACTTAGCACAAAAGTGCCCAGGAGAATCCTTCTTTTTACTTCCTTTCCGAAGCCCTCGGACCGGGTTTCCTGATAGAATTCAGGAAATCCGGCATCCGTATCTGCAGTCCGATGCCCATACCGGACACCGTCAAAACGGGACAGATTGGAGGATGCTTCGGCAGTTGTCAGTATATAATAAGCGGGGACGATATAATCCATCAAATCAAAGGAAATCTCTTCAATAAGATGCCCCTTTAACCGGAGATCGCTGAGGAAATCCAGGATTTTTGACCTGATTTCGGGATCCAACGAAGGATGATCGAGAGCTTCTTTTAAAACAGCAATGCGTTGACCGTTGACCGTTGACCGTTGACCTACGGGCGTTAAGCCCTGAGACTTAAGCCTTAAGCCCTCAGCATATTGCGGTACGGGCTTACGGGAAGAAGTTGCATCACGGGGATCAAAACCCGAGATTATCTCCAGAACCAGGGCGATATCCTCTATATTAATTCCGAATATTCCTATCTGATCGAAAGACGAGGCATAGGCGATCAATCCGTAACGCGATACCCTTCCATAAGTCGGTTTAAGGCCAATTACGCCACAGAAATCCGCCGGCTGACGAACAGAACCGCCTGTATCGCTGCCAAGCGAAATCATGCATAATGAGGCCTGAACAGCCACCGCTGATCCCCCCGAAGATCCACCCGGAACTTTATCGGGGTCGAGCGCATTCTTAACACGTCCATAGAAGGAATTTTCGTTGCTGGAACCCATGGCAAATTCGTCGCAGTTCAGGTGCCCGATCAGGATTGCACCTTCACTGATGAGTCTTTCAACGACTGTAGCACTGTAAAGAGACTGAAACCCGTTAAGGATTTTAGATCCGGCAGTGACAGGATGATTCTTAAAACAAATAACATCCTTAATCCCGATAACCACTCCATGCAGTCTCCCGGATTTCTTTCCGTCATTACGTTCTACGTCAAGTTTGTCGGCAATTTGTAATGCTTCCTCTTCATAGAGGTGCACAAATGCATTAAGGTGACCCAATCGTCGAATGCGTCCGAGATAATACGAAACAGCATCACGGCAGGAAAAGGAACCCTTTTTCAGGGCTTCCTGATATTCATGTATGGAAGAGAAGAAGAACAATAAATAAATGCGGGATCAGCAATCAAAAATTGCAGAATCCTAAGGGTTGTTAGTAGTGGTAGAAGTGGTGTTGGTTTTTGGAGGTTCATTCAAACCATCTTCAAATTCCTTCTTCACATTATTCTTGGCATCATTGAATTCGCGCATTCCCTTTCCCAGACCACGCATAAACTCCGGAATTTTTTTACCACCAAAAAGAATTAAAACTGCCAGGATGATCAGTATCCATTCTGAACCACCAGGTGCAGACAGCAGAAAAAAACATTGCAGAAAATTGCTGAACATATGCTTGTTGTTTGAGTGACAAAGGTAATCTATTGGGAATAAAAAAAGCGAACCGTTATTAGTCCGCCTTGTCGTTAACAGTTGATTTATTTCAGGAAATAATTCTCTTTTCTTTAATACGGGCACTCTTTCCGCTGCGATCCCGCTGGAAGTAAAGTTTTGCCCGGCGAACCCGGCCCACTTTATTAACAGCTATTGATTCAATATTGGGAGAAAATGCAGGGAAAGTTCTTTCAACTCCAACGGCGTCTGATATCTTTCTTACGGTGAAAGTTGCCGTCAGGCCTGTACCCTGGCGTTTGATAACGTCTCCCTTGAAGCTCTGGATACGTTCTTTATTACCTTCCAGAATTTTATAGTTCACAGTCACATTATCTCCGGCCTTAAACTTAGGCAGATCTTTTCTGGTACTTAGCTGTTCGTGGACGAATGCAATGGCCGCGTTCATAACATGATTTTTGGGATGCAAAAATAACAAGCTTTCCGGTAAAATCAAAAACTAATGTTCCAGTACTATCTGGCCACGTTTACAGCTCGTTTCTCACGTATTACGGTAACCTTGATCTGGCCGGGATAAGTCATTTCTGTTTGAATTTTCTGGGCGATTTCAAAACTGAGTTTATCGCTGTCGCCGTCAGTGACCCTGTCAGATTCAACTATTACCCTCAATTCTCTGCCAGCCTGGATAGCATAAGCTTTTTCCACACCTGGATAAGTGAGTGCAAGATTTTCCAGATCCTTGATCCGTTGGATATATTGCTGCATGATCTCGCGGCGGGCTCCGGGCCGGGCACCGCTGATAGCATCACAGGCCTGTATAATGGGTGCAATCACATACTGCATTTCAACTTCGTCGTGATGAGCTCCGATGGCATTGACAACAGCCGGATTTTCACCATATTTTTCGGCGATCTTCATTCCAAGCAATGCATGGCTAAGCTCGGTTTCCTCGTCGGGCACTTTACCGATATCATGTAATAAACCAGCACGTTTTGCCAGCTTGGGATTGAGTCCCAGCTCCGAAGCCATAATAGCACAGAGATTGGCTACTTCCCGGCTGTGCATCAGAAGATTCTGACCATAAGATGAACGGAAACGCATTTTTCCAACAATCCTTACAAGTTCTTTATGCAGGCCATGAATGCCAAGTTCGATAACAGTTCTTTCTCCTATTTCTATTACCTGTTCCTCAATCTGTCTTTTCGTTTTATCGACGACTTCTTCAATACGGGCGGGATGGATACGGCCGTCTGCCACCAGCCGCTGAAGGGAAAGGCGCGCAATCTCCCTCCGAAGTGGGTCAAATGAAGAAAGAACGATAGCTTCCGGTGTATCATCAACAATCAGGTCTACGCCGGTCGCGGCCTCAAGGGCCCGGATATTTCTTCCTTCCCTGCCAATTATCTGACCCTTTATTTCATCACTTTCGAGGTTGAATACGGTGATGGAATTTTCAATTGCCTGTTCTGCCGCCGTCCGCTGGATGCTCTGGATAATGATTTTGCGGGCTTCTTTATTGGCTTTCTGCCTTGCGTCGTCAATGATTTCCTGCTGAAGTGCCAGGGCCTGGGTATGAGCTTCCTGCTTAAGGCTTTCGATCAGCTGTGCTTTGGCTTCTTCTCCCGTAAGGCCTGCAATTTTTTCCAGTCTGCGTATATGCTCTTCCTGATGTTTTTCAAGTTCAGTGCGTTTAACATTTACCACGTCGATCTGGCGGTTCAGGTTTTCTTTGATTGTGTCGTTTTCCTTAACCTGTTTGTCAAGCTGTTCCAGCCTCTGTGCAATACCCTGTTCCTTCTGTTTAATCCTGATCTCAGAATCGGCAAGGCGCCTGTTTCTTTCCAGCACTTCCTTTTCATGTTCTGATTTCAACTGCACAAACCGCTCCTTTGCTTCAAGGAGTTTTTCTTTTTTCAGGGTTTCGGCAGAAAGTTGGGCATCTGAAAGAATTTTTTGTGATTGTAAATTGGCGTCTTCAATTTGTTTGCGGGTATTCTTTGAAAAAATAAATTTACCCGCCAGGACACCAACGGCAAGACATATGACAGCAATTATGATGGATATAATGGTTGAATCCATGGAAACTTGAGTTTAGAATGTTCAGAATCATATTTTTATCATCCATAAGACTAAGGGGATGGGTAGCGAAGATAAGGTATTTAAGAAGGCGATGGTCTCTTGAAGCTAGGTCAGGGCTTTATCGAGCTGTTCTTCCAGTTTCCCGAGAATATTCGAAAATTCATCGGAAGAATGATTCCCAGATTGGGGATCTGTCTGGGTTGCAAACCAAAGGACAACCATCGACACATAGTCCTGCATGTCTTTGCCGGCAAACTGGGACTTGAATTCGATAATTTTGTCATTTATAGTTTTAAGGGTGCTCCTTACGGCACCTTCATCCTCCGGTTTTATCCTGATCCGGTAGGTCCGGTCACCTATTACGATATTTATTGGTATAAGCTCTTGCATGTCTCGTTTTCTTGTTTTAACTTTAAAATTACCCCCGGGAAGGTTTGTTCGAAGATAAGATGTTTTGAAGAATTTTACCCGGGACCAAAGTTTCATTAATCCAATCCAAATCCAGTACCTATGTTCCTAAAGATCAAATCACCGACTTTCATTGATCGCCTGAGTCTAGAGATCAATCAGACACAAAAATCATTACTGAGAGCTGTTTTAAAAGATGACAGCGGAATTATCTGCAGCGTTTTACAGAAAGAATTAAGTTTTGGCCAGCAGTTTCTTGACTGGGAAGGACTGAATGAACTTCCTTACGGCGTATATACCCTTGAAGTTTCCCAGGGAGCCGATGAAATGAAAATGCGCCTGGTTAAGCGCGTCTGAAATTGATTATTCCTGCAACAGGGCGATACATTTATCTATCTCTCTGACGTATTTATTTAGCCTTTTTTCGAGCATTTTTTTGTCAGATTCTTCCATACCCCTGCCCGTCAACCTTAGTGTTTCTGCCTGCTGACGGTATTTTTCCGATTCATGGGAAATAGTTTCATAGCGAAGGGTCATTTTTTTCATATCATCCTTGAGCCGTTCATTCTCCTTTTGTAAGACCTGATATTGCTTCAGCAACAGCAGTATTTTTTCATGCACTCTTTTCAGTTGTATTTCAGGTTGTGTCATGAAAAAGATATTTGATAAATTAATTAAGCTTATTTTCTGATCTCGGCTTTTAATTCTTCTTCCGCAGTTTTCATTATCCGGCTCATCATTCCGTCTATTTCCCTGTCTGTTAAGGTTTTTTCGTTATCCTGAAAAGTAAAACTGATAGCCATTGATTTTTTATCCTTTCCCAACTTTTCACTCTCAAAAATATCGAATAATTGTACCCTGCGCAATTTCTCGAGGCCTAATCCACTTACTGCTTTTTCAACTTTTTCAAAGGGCAACGATTTCTCTACAATCAGTGCCAGATCCCGGTTGACGGGAATCTGTCGCGGCAATTCAGTAAAGATTACACTCTTTTCAACGGCCAGATCCACCAGGTTATCCCAATAAATATCAGCAAAAAATACGGGTTGGCGAATATCAAATTTCCGTAAAATGGCGCTATCCACTTCACCGGCACTCAAAATATTTTTATTATCACGTCGGATTTCAACTCCGCCCGCTAATTTGTTATGATCTGATGGGAAAATCTGACCGCTTATCCCAGCGAGGTTGCATATGGCTACACAGATTCCTTTCAGGTAATAAAAATCCATAGCGACCGGTTTCTCTTTCCAGTTTTCAGCATACCGGTTACCTGTCAGATACAGACAACAGTGATTAATTTCATTGTATTTCCCAGGCTCGCTGGTTTCATATGTTTTCCCGAATTCGAAAAAACACAGGTCGTTGTTTTTTCTGTTAAGATTCCAGGAAATGCTCTCCAATCCGGTCTCCAGCAGGGATGGTCGCATGATATTTAATTCAGCACTCAGGTTGTTGATCATTTTTACCACGGTCACCAGTTCTTCCTCAGCGAAATAAAAACTGTTAGTGATAGAATTGGTAAAAATTTCATGAAAGCCGTTTCCTGCAAGGAAACCGGCAATTTTCTCACGCAACGATTCCTGCGTCATGGCCGGCTTCAACTGAAGGGGAGATATTTATGTTTGCCGGTATTTCAATATGATCGAACCCGTCGATACGCATAATTTCTTCTACCAGGTCAGCCGGCAATTGTATATCGGGTTTGTGATAAGGAACCGCAATCAGAAGGTCATCCAGACCTTCACGCAGAATATCAAACCCCAGGGCCACCAAAATGTTTTTTACAGCAATGGAATGATAATTTTTGCCACTTAGTTTTTTGAGATAATGATATTTAAGCAGGACCTGTGTTTTTGGGAAAGGCTCAGGATATATATCCTGAAGGGGGGAGCTGATTTTCCCGCCTGCACATTCCCGGATAAGGCTGGCCGCTCTTTTCAGGGCATTTACGGTTCCTGAAATATCCATTCCTTTTTCAAAATGTATGGCTGCATCGGTACGAAGGCCATGACGGAAGGAAGTTTTTCTTATGGCAGAAGGATTAAACCAGGCAGATTCCAAAAACAAACCCGTACTCGTATTTTTAATTCCGCTGTTTAATCCGCCAAATACGCCCGCAATACAAATCGGACCTTCTGCATCACAAATCATCAGGTCTGTTGCATCCAGCTTTCTTTCTTTTTCATCAAGCGTAATAAAACTCGTTCCGGCAGGAAGATTTTTGTACAATGATTTTGTTTCCCCTTATTTCATCGACGTCGTAAGCATGCAGCGGCTGTCCTGTTTCATGCAATACAAAATTTGTAATGTCAACTACGTTATTAATGGGCCTGATGCCGATAGCTTTTAATTTCTCCTGCATCCATTGGGGAGATTCAGCTATGCGTATATTCGTCATAGTTAATCCGGAATATCGGGCACAGTCTTTCCTGTTTTTCAGCTCCACAACTACTTCCCTGCCCTTTTCTTCGGTTGAATTCGTCGGATTGACCGGGATTTTAACCCGGTAATCTTTTTTATCCTGATGCGAAAGATAAGCGCAAAGATCACGCGCCACACCTATATGACTCATGGCATCCATATGATTGGGTGTAAGGCCGATTTCATATATGTAATCTTTATAGGGTTTGAAATATTCCGCTGCGGCCAGCCCGGCCCGTAGTTTTGCTGGAAGAACCATGATTCCTGCATGGTCTTTACCCAATCCTGTTTCATCCTCTGCGCAAATCATTCCCTGACTTTCCACACCCCGGATTTTTGCAGCTTTTATTTGCAGCGGGTCACCAGATTCAGGATACAGTGTGGAACCCACCAATGCAACTAATACCTTCTGACCCGTCGCCACATTACTGGCGCCACAAACGATTTGTAAATTTTCTTTAGAACCAATATTTACCTGAGTAATCTTCAATTTATCTGCATTGGGATGTGACTCGACAGAGATTACTTCCCCCACAACAAGTCCTTCCAAACCTCCACGGATTGAAACATATGGATGCAACGATTCTACTTCCAGTCCGACTGAAGTGAGAATTCTTGAAATCAGTTCAGGACTGGGTTTCGGTGTAAGATTTTCCGGGAAATAGTCGCAGAGCCAGTTATAACTGATGGTCATTGAGTGGGAGACTTTTGTCGCAAAGATAGATTTTCAAAGCCTAAAGCTTAAAGCCTAAGGTCTAAAACTAATGTGGTAATCAGAAACCAAGGTGTTACTGCAATGAAATAGTCAGTACAGCAATCCTTTTATCTATTATTTAAATTAAGTTTTGGGCTTTAGGCTTTGAGCTTAGGCTTTGAACTGGCAAGATTTTAGTTAAAACAGACTATAATTAAATGTTAATCGTTCTAAATATCTTATACTTTCAACCCTTACATCCTTCATACAGGTATGAATAACCAATGAAATTGCAAAACATGAAAAACTTATATTTCTTATTATCAGCCAGCTTATTGATCGCTTCCTGCGGACCCACACATGTAGTGGTTCAGTCGGATAATTATCAGCCGGCCCCTGCTCCGGTCGAAGACCTGACTTACCAGTCATTTTATGACCAGCTGTCTCCTTACGGAAACTGGATCAACTATCCCGGATATGGATATGTATGGATGCCAAATGCAGGTCCGGATTTCAAACCTTATTCCACCAATGGAAACTGGATTTATACAGATGCCGGGTGGACCTGGTCCTCCAACTACAACTGGGGATGGGCACCTTTCCATTACGGTCGCTGGTTTTATGAAGGCGGATATGGATGGATGTGGGTACCCGGAAACGAATGGGCTCCGGCCTGGGTGAGCTGGAGGGGAAGTGGGGATTATTATGGATGGGCTCCGTTAGGTCCCAGGGTTTCGGTCGATGTCGCGCTTTCTAATTATAACCCGCCAGCGAATTATTGGAATTTTGTTCCAAGGCAGTACATCGGCACACCCGGATGGCATAACTACAATGTGGATGCCAGCAGAAACGTAACCATTATTAACAACACAACCATTATAAATAACTATAGTGGAACGAATCGCAGCCGTTATGCTTTTGCACCCGGACCAGATCCAAATGAAGTGAGAAGGGCAAGTGGAAATAATTTTACACAGGTACAGCTGCGGGAAGCAAATACTCCCGGAGAAAGAGCTTCTGGTACACAATACACGATTTATCAGCCACGCGTAAACGCGACACCGGCGGCCCGCGGAGATGCAGCAGGAAGACCATCAACACAGGCACCTGCTCCCGCACATTATCAATCTTTTAATAATCTGCATCCCTCCGCACAGTATCCAAACAATGCTCAAAATCCGGTTGCCGGTCAAACATCCTCTAATAGTACCCAGTCCGCACATAACAACAGACAGGAACCTGAGAACAGACAGGAACCTGTAAGAACTGAAACGCAAAATCCTTCAGGTAACCACCAGGCAAATAATTATAGGCCGGCGACACAAAATTATGCAAACAACCAGCCCGCATTGCAAAATCCTGCCGATAATCAACCCACAAATAACCGTCAGAATAATACAAGGCCGGTTAATCAGAATCCCAATACAAACCAGCAATCAGCGCAGTCGAATCATAGTGCGAGCCCTGATATGAATAGCACCGGACAGGGACATTCACAAACGAATGCACACCAAAATCAAAATAACCAGGCAGTGCAACCTTCCAATGTAAATCATACACAAACGACCGGTCGTCCACAATCAAATCAAAATCATAATCAGAATAACGTGAATCAGGGGCATAAGCCCTCATCAACGAATAATAAGCCAGCACCTAAACCAAATACTCCTTCACCAAAACCAGAAAATAAACCCCAACCGAAGGAAACAAACCAGTAAAAGAAAGACTATAATGAGTTAAAAAATTATATTCCCTCCGGATCCTCCGGGGGAATTTTTTTTATAAGCCGTAATGTTTTCTTTTTTACTTAACAAAATATTTGCAGATAAATCTTTGTACACAGCAAGTGTGTATTTCCTTCGCCAGAAAGCGAAAAACTTTTTTAAATTGTGGATAGCCCGGCGGAAATGGTGTATATCCCCGGAAATACTGTTAATAAGAATGTGCATGGGTGCTTTATAAAATAAAAAAATGAAAACATATTTTACTCGAAATAATGGGCTTTATATTCGCCCTCCCAATACTGTTTAGTAATATTTGGTTCATTAAGTAACAATTTCTTAATTAAGGCTGACTGGCGCCCGGCGCCATACAAATACACGTTGATACATGGAGCTCACCAATTTGAACAAAGACCGTAAGTTCAGACGCAAATCGCCGATTGATATTAGCACCATGATGTATGGCAAAGTTCCCCCTCAGGCGAGGGAATTGGAAGAGGTAGTTTTGGGTGCCATCATGCTGGAGAAAACGGCTTTTGATACTGTAGTTGAAATCCTGAAGCCGGAATGTTTTTATGTTGAGAGCCATCAGCGCATTTATCTGGCCATGCAATCTCTTGCTCAAAAAAGCCAGCCGATAGATATGCTGACGGTGGTGGAAGAGCTCCGCTTTCGTGAAGAACTGGAAATGACCGGAGGGCCCTTTTATGTTACCCGTCTGACTAATTCTGTTGTTTCTGCAGCTAATATTGACGCTCATGCCCGCATCATTCTGCAGAAATTCATCCAGCGGGAACTTATTCGTATCTCCGGTGAAATAATCAGTGATTCCTATGAAGACAGTACGGATGTATTCGACCTGCTCGATGATGCTGAATCGAAACTTTTTGAAATTACCAATAACCATCTCCGCAAAAATTTTGACAGCATTGACACCGTACTCGTGAAAACGATACAGCGCATAGAGGATCTGCGTCATAAAAATGACGATATTTCCGGTGTTCCTTCTGGATTTAGTTCTCTTGATCGTATAACTTATGGATGGCAGCCCACCGACCTAATTATACTCGCTGCCCGTCCGTCAGTGGGTAAAACCGCATTTGCGTTAAATCTGGCCCGCCACGCAGCGCTTCATCCGGTCAAGCCGACTCCTATCGGTTTCTTCAGTCTGGAAATGAGCGCCAGTCAGCTCGTACAGCGCATTCTGTCGGCCGAAAGTGAAATCTGGCTGGAAAAAATTTCCCGGGGTAAACTGGAAGAACATGAAATGAAACAACTTTATGCCAAGGGTATACAACGCCTGGCACAGGCACCGATATTCATCGATGATTCGGCTGCCCTGAATATTTTTGAATTGCGCGCCAAATGCAGAAGGCTGAAAAATAAACACAATGTCGGACTCATCATCATCGACTATCTGCAGCTGATGAGTGGAACCGGTGATAACCGGAATGGAAACCGCGAACAGGAAATCAGCAAAATATCACGTGACCTGAAAGGCCTCGCCAAAGAACTACAGGTCCCTATTATTGCATTGTCGCAGTTGAGCCGCGAAGTGGAAAAAAGAAAAGAAGGCAATAAAATGCCTCAGCTCAGTGATCTTCGTGAATCCGGTGCAATAGAGCAGGATGCTGATATGGTTATGTTTTTGTATCGTCCTGAATATTATGATATCACAGCGAACGAATTCGGGGAAAGCAATAAAGGAGAGACCCATGTGCGAATTGCCAAACACAGAAACGGATCGCTGGAAACCATCAAACTGCGTGCCCTGCTTCATATTCAAAAATTTGTCGACGATGAAGGATCTGATTTCAACGGTTTACCGCCTGGGGGAAACTGGAAACCCGTACCCCCCGATGAACAGGGTGGTCCTAAACTATATATTCAGGCCGGCAGCAAAATGAACGATATTCCATTTAATGATGAAGATCCGTTCTAACCGGTCCCCTTCTTATTAACTTTCGTAATGGCCAGTCCTTTTTTTTATTTTGCTCACTTGGCAACCATGGCGGATGAATTTGTTCTCAATGAAAATTCGTCGCGTCATATTGTACAGGTGTTGCGTATGCAGCCTGGTGAAGATCTTCGGCTGACGAATGGAAAGGGCCTTTCTGCTGTAGCGGTTATCCGTGATGCGAATAAAAAACACTGCGGAGTTAATATTAAAGAGAAAAAAATACAGGAATCTCCGAAACGAAAAATACAAATTGGTCTTTCCCTGTTGAAAAATACGAGTCGTTTCGAATGGTTTCTTGAAAAAGCCTCTGAACTTGGTATTTCCGAAATCTTTCCGTTGAAATGTCAGCGCACAGAAAAGCAGCAGTTCCGGAAGGAGCGCCTGCAGGGTATTCTGGAGAGTGCCATGATCCAGTCTCAGCAGGTCTGGATGCCCGTTTTGAACGAACCTGAAAACTTTTCTGAATTTGTTGAAAAGGTGCAGGCCGACCAGAAATTTATTGCTCATTGTGAACAGGGTGCGAAAAGAAAACTGAGTGAACTGATCAACCCAGATCTTTCCTCACAACTAATATTGATTGGTCCTGAAGGGGATTTTACGTTAGAAGAAATTAAGCTGGCCCTGCAATTCAGATTTATTGCGGTTGAGCTGGGCGAAAATCGGCTGCGCGCGGAAACCGCTGCTGTAGCGGCTGCCGCTTTACTTAAACTTCATTAAAATCTGAAAGCAAGTATGGGAGTATGGGAGTATGGGAGTATGATTATCGATTTTTAATTAACAGGTGCAATTAATATCTGATAATTGATAAATAATAATTTATTGGTTTTAGGCTTTGGGCATTAGGCTTTGGGCTTTTAAAATTTTCCTTACAAGGCCCGGTCCCTCATAAATAAATCCCGTCCAGATCTGGATCAATCCGGCACCAGCCTCTATTTTTTCCCGTGCATCTGCGACTGAGCGAATGCCGCCAGAACCTATAATAGGAATTGAGTGGTTAGTTTTTTTGGAAATGTACCGTATAAGATCTGTAGATTTCTTTTTGAGAGGATCACCACTTAACCCGCCGGCTCCGATTCGTTTTAGTTCTTCATCTGAACAAAGAAGTCCTTCTCGGGAAATACTGGTATTACTTACAACCAGACCATCCAGCTGGATTTCTGCTGCCAGATCAATTATATCGTCAAGTTGCAATATGCTCAGATCAGGCGAGATTTTAAGAAACAGTGGTTTTTTCTGCGTTTGTTTGCTGTTATAATCCTGCAGTTGTGTCAGAATCATTCGTAGTGATTCCTTTTCCTGCAGCTCCCTTAATCCGGGTGTATTCGGCGAACTCACGTTCACCACGAAATAGTCGACCCAGGGGAATAATTTTTCGAAACAGATTAAATAATCCTGCCACGCATTTTCATTCGGAGTCATTTTATTTTTTCCGATGTTGCCTCCGATACGTAAAAGACTATTCCCGGAATTAGCTGGTTTTTCCTTCCATTTCTTCAGGCGCGCCACTATCTTGTCCACCCCCTGATTGTTAAATCCCATCCTGTTGATCAGCGCATTGTCTTTTTTAAGGCGGAAAAGCCTGGGTTTGGGATTACCGTTCTGCGCAAGGGGAGTAATAGTGCCAATTTCTATAAAACCAAAACCAAGTGTCTCGAGGCTTTGAAGATAAAGAGCATTTTTGTCGAATCCGGCGGCAAGTCCGACCGGGTTTTTGAAAATGAGGCCCGAGAAGTTTTTTTTAGGTGAAGGATCTTCTACGGAAAACATCTTTCTCAGAAAATAGCGACCAGGACTGGTTGCGGAAATCCTGTTTAATATGAACATGGAAAAATGGTGGACGGATTCCGGAGGGAAAAGGAACAATAAGGAGCGAAGCCATTTGTACATAAACGTTGTAAAGATAAAACACTTTAACAGTTGGGATCGGCGGATACTGGCTGAAGATTTTTACCTTTGAAAACCCACGAATCATCTATTTATGCAGGAAGCGTACATCATAGCAGGCTATCGCACCGCGGTGGCCAAATCGAAAAGAGGCGGATTTCGATTTTACAGGCCCGACGACCTGGCCATTACCGTTATAAAGGGATTGCTTGCCTCCGTTCCGCAATTAGATCCCAAACAGGTGGATGACGTGATAGTCGGAAATGCGGTTCCTGAAGCAGAACAGGGTCTGCAGGTGGGCCGCATAATAGCGGCAAGAGCAGTTGGAATCGGTGTGCCGGGCATGACAGTAAATCGTTATTGTGCGAGCGGACTGGAGACCATTGCGATTGCAACGGCAAAAATCCGGAGTGGACTTGCAGATTGTATTATAGCCGGCGGAACTGAAAGTATGACAATGGTACCGACTGCTGGCTGGAAAGTTGCACCTGCTTATTCGATTGCTACAGATGATCCCGACTATTATCTGAATATGGGTCTTACGGCAGAAGCTGTTGCAAAGGAATACCAGGTGAGTCGTAGTGACCAGGATCAGTTTTCTTATCAGTCTCATGTAAAAGCTATTCGTGCAATTGAACAGGGATATTTTAAACCAGGCATTTTACCAGTCAAAGTTGAAGAAGTGCTGCTGGATAAAAATGGTAAAAAGCAACAGCGGGAATATATGGTGGATACGGATGAGGGACCGCGAAGAGATACTTCTATGGAAGCGCTTGGTAAGTTGAAACCTGTGTTTGCCCTGAATGGTTCTGTAACGGCAGGTAATTCATCCCAGACCAGCGACGGATCCGCTTTTGTTATTGTAATGGGTGAGACCATGATCAATAAACTTGGATTGAAACCCATTGCGCGTCTGGTTGGTTGCGCGAGTGCGGGGGTTCATCCGCGCATTATGGGTATAGGCCCGGTAGAAGCGGTTCCCAGAGTATTGAAACAAACAGGCATGAATCTGGCACAGATCGATCTGATCGAGCTGAATGAAGCTTTCGCAAGTCAGGCACTCGCTGTAATCCGTAAACTGGATTTCAATCCGGATATTGTAAATATAAATGGGGGTGCCATCGCGTTGGGACATCCTCTGGGATGTACAGGGGCAAAGCTTACCATTCAGATCACACATGAAATGAAAAGACTGAATAAAAAATATGGTCTCGTAACGGCCTGTGTTGGCGGAGGACAGGGGATTGCGGGAATTATTGAAAATTGTTAATTGTCAGTTGTCAGTTGTTAGTTGTTATGGATTTAAGTAACAAGCAGATTTTATTTTTAATTAATAATAAAGCCTTGAGCTTTGGGCTTTGAGCTTTAGGCATATGAAAGATTCTATTCTTATAAAACATTTTTTAGCATCATTTTCCCTGCTGTTATTTTCTTTTTGTGTTACACCAAAAAGATTTTGGCACGATCTGCTGGCTAATCATAAGGATGCGCAATCATCCGTCAGCATTCCTGCTCAGCAGATTGCCGCTTCGGGTTTTCATTGTCATGTTGATGACCTCGTGGTCGTAGCGCCCTTTCTGCCTGGCGTACAAACTGGTATTCCAATAATTTTATCTTCAATTCCTCTGAGTTTTTCAGAATCACTGCACTCTATTGTCTCTTTATATTTATCTCATGCGGAAAGTCGCGGACCTCCGGCTGATTTCTGTTCTTAAAGTCTGGCGGGTACTTTTTTTTTATAGGTAAACCTGTAAATAACGGAAACAGCAAAAGCAATGAAGCCATTATTACTATTCATTTTATTTAACGCATATTTTTTTTATTCTCCCGCGCAAACCAGCCAAAAGCCTCATTTTTCCGGATACATAGGTACCCTTTCGGGAAAAGTGGTTGACAGCGCGTCAGGCAAGGGTCTTCCGAATGCCACAGTTTATATAGCCGACCTGAAACTCGGTGCATCGGCTGATGAAAATGGAAATTACAGGTTCGCAAATCTTCCTTCCGGCACTTATCTGGTAGAAGCTCATGCGATCGGTCATTCCACTCAAATAAAAAGTATAACCATCACGGAAAAAGCGGTGCTGGATTTTAGCCTCGGTGTCCAATACACGGAAGAAAGCCCGGTTGTAATTACGGGAATGTCAAAAGCCACACAAATAAAACGCAGCCCTGTTCCCATTGTAACAATGAATCATGTGGCCATCGTTGAAAATCTGAGTACGAATATTATAGATGCAATCGCCAAATTACCTGGCGTGACCCAGCTCACAACAGGTCCCAATGTTTCAAAACCATTTATCCGGGGACTTGGCTTTAACCGGATTCTTACTTTATACGACGGAGTCAGGCAGGAAGGACAGCAATGGGGAGATGAACATGGTATAGAAGTGGATCAGTATGGTGTTGATCACGCGGAAGTAATTAAAGGACCTGCGAGCCTGACGTATGGATCAGATGCCCTGGCTGGTGTCGTAAATCTGATTCCCACGCCTCCGGCACCTGAAGGAAAAATTCAGGGTGATGTGCTTGCCGAATTTCAAACGAATAACGGACTCTTCGGCGGATCAGGAATGTTGGAAGGAACAAAAAATGGTTTCGAATGGATGGGTAGAATATCACACAAAGAAGCAAGTAATTATTCAGACAGAGCTGACGGACGCGTTTATAATACAGCATTCAATGAAAGTGATGCAACAGTGTCACTGGGCCTGCATCGTGCTTTTGGATACTCACACCTGAATTTTTCACTGTTCGATGATCTGCAGGAAATTCCCGATGGGAGCCGCGATTCAGCTACAAGACAATTTACAAAGCAAATAACGGACTCCGACACTTACCGGCCGATCGTCACAAATGCAGAACTGCATAGTTATGCGATAACTCCATTGCATCAGCATGTGCAACTCTACCACATATACTCAACCAATAATTTTGCTCTGGGCACCGGAAGAATTACAGTAAATCTTGGATTTGAACGCAGTGTGAGAAGAGAATACAGTCATCCGCAGGAACCAGACGTTCCGGGATTATTCCTGCAATTGAATTCCTATGTTTATGATCTGAAATATTATTTCCCTTCTTTTAACGGTTGGGATATTACTACCGGATTGAACGGAATGTATCAGCAAAACACATCTACGAATGGAACAGAATTTATCATTCCTTCTTTTAATCAGTTTGATATCGGTCCCTTTGCAATGGTCAAAAAGACTTTTGATAAATTGGATATTGTCGGAGGTATACGATTCGACAGCCGTTCATTTACGAACGACGAGATGTACACTGTTTCCAAGGGCATTGACTATGATATGCCGGTTTATGGACCCGATACGGTGGGAGCCTATCAGGCATTCCCTTATTTCCATAAAGTATTTTCGGGATATTCAGGAAGCCTGGGTTTAACATATTTATTTTCCAACAAATGGTCGGCCAAGGCAAATATTTCAAGAGGATACCGCTCACCTAATATTTCTGAAATCTCCGCCAATGGTGTTCATCCCGGCACCGGGATATATCAGGTCGGCAATCCTGATTTCAATCCTGAATTTAATGTTCAGGAAGATCTGGGTGTAAATTTTAACACTAAAGTTGCGGTCATCAACTTCAGTATATTTTATAACCAGATAACAGATTATATTTTCAATGAAAAAATATTGAGTGTTGATGGATCAGATTCAACCAGAGAGGGGAATGATGTATACCAGTACCGGCAGGGCAAAGCTGCTCTGTATGGCGGAGAAGTTAGTATAGATATTCACCCTATACCACAATTGCATTTTGAAAATAGTTTGTCGCTGGTGTATGGGAACCTTCTTTCTTCCCCTGGCAAACCGGTAACTGATTCCACACAGTATTTGCCGGATATTCCACCATTGCGCGCACTTTCAGAACTGCAATACGATTTTACAAATAAGAATCTTCACCTCGTCAATGGCTTTGTAAAAGTAGCGGCAGCATTTTCCGGCCCTCAGAACCGCGTTTATCTGGCGGACAATACGGAAACACCCACCCGTGGATATACATTGATCAATGCCGGAGTGGGTGCGGGTTTCACCAATAAGGAGGATAAAGTAATTTTCAATATTTATCTGCTCGCCAATAATATTTTTAATGTTATTTACCAGGACCACCTTAGCCGGTTGAAATATTTTGAACCCTATCCTAACAGCCCGGGACCCTATCACGGTATTTACAATATGGGAACGAATATCAGCTTCAAAGTGGATTTTCCTTTTTAAAGCCTAAAGCCTAAAGCTTAAAGCCTAAAGCAAGTATGGGAGTATGGGAGTATGGGAGAAAAAGTATGTGAATATAAAAGTTATATTCATAACCCATAACCCATAACCCATATCTCATAACCCACAGTCATTCCGTTTTTTCTATATCAAAATAAGAATAGACATTATCAATCCGAATATCCCGGGATGAGGTATTTGTCAGTTTTATTGATTTCCATTCCGTAGTCGGATAAATAAAGATTTCTTTTTTATCGGTATATATAATTTTTACCGGAAGTGCGAATTTGGCAACATTGGCATTCCACTTAAATTTAAGAATCAGGTCTTCTCCGGATTTTTTTTCAGAGATTGTCAGTTTCGGAATGGCACCATAGCGGAGATATTGATCAAACAAATAAGTGTAGTCTGTACCCGTTCCTTTATTGAAATAGGAAATGATGTCCGCTGTATTGACGGACTGATATTTATACTTTGATTGAATTCCTCTGAGCAGGGAGAAAAAAAGCGAATCATTATTGATCGATTCCCTAAGAGTGGCAATCATGCGCATGCCTTTCGAATACATATCTCCCATGTGAAAATCATTCACATCATAAAAACCAATGATGGGTTCTTTATTTCCCGGATCCTGTTTTTTCAAATATTCCGCTGCGTGTGAAGGACCAAAAAAATTTTCAAAACATAACACTTCCGCATAACTGGCAAAGGATTCGTGTATCCAGAAATCGGCCATATCATTACAGGTTACAGAATTGCCCCACCACTCATGGGCAGTCTCATGCCAGAATTCAATGACGTGACCTGCTGAATCTACCGGTTTGCCATCACCGAGATTAGTGAACGTTCCCGCACTCACGGCACTTTGGTGTTCCATGCCATACGGCGATTCTACCAAAGCATAACCGTCGCGTGGAAACGGGTAAGGACCAAAGTCTTTTTCATAAAGTGTCAGCAGAGGCTTTACCCTTTGAACGAATTTTTTATCTAAATCAAGATGGTAAGACAAACAATAATAATTCAATGGAAAATTTCCCGAAGTGCTCACAAACTGATCAGAAAAATGGACATAATCACCAATATAGAGAACCGCACTATAATTATTCATCGGGTAACTGACCCCCCACTTAAACTCTTCCTGGTTACCCGGCAATGTTTTTTTCCCCAGAAACTGCCCGTTTGATATTACAGTCAAGTCCGGATGGAACAGTCACCGTAATATGCATACTGTCCGGCTTATCAGATAAATGATCTTTGCAGGGCCACCAGAGACTTGCACCCGATCCCTGAACGACGGTTTCTATCCAGGGTTTTCCGTTTTTATCCTGTACCCAAATAAATCCTCCGGATAATGAGGCTATGTCAGGCAATTGAGGATTGCCTGAGTAATAAATCTGAATTTCCCCTACCGTACCCTGTTTGATCAGTTCCGGAAATTCAATAAAAACTGCATCAAATTTTCGGGTGTAAATGAGGTTTGTTTGATGGAAGACTATTTTTTCGATTTGCATATTTTTAAAAAGATCGATCTGCAAATGATTAAAATCACTGACCGATCTGAACCGGATAATTGTATTGCCCTTTATGAATTTATTATCAGGATCCACTTTTATATTCAGATCATAATACAGAACGTCATAGCAGGTTCGCATGGGCGACAGTTTGCCCCTTAGCGTATCTGCTTCCGTAAAACCTGTCCTTAAAGTGAAATTATGTTTGGGAGAGATCTGTGAGGTTGAACTATCCGTGACTCGTACGCAAACAATTGGCCCAGAATCCGTCGAAAAGATCCGGTTAATATGGCCTTTTTTATCCGCCTTGAATTGATATACCGTACTGAAATCATCTTTTTTGAAAATGAATTTATTCGGGCTTACCGGATAATAATCAAGGATCGTCTCACCTGCAAGCTGACCAGTAAGATGACCGGAGTCTGCCTTTATATCTATTTTCAGATAAACATTTCGTTTCGCCGCATATCTTCCTTCATAAGCACGCAGATTTTCAGGAGTAGCATCTGCAATAGCGCTATCCTGTGAAATTTTATCCCACTCAACTGTTGGAACCTTTAGAATTAATTTGAATTTTATCGTGTTCCCAAGACTGTCCTGAATAAATTCAATAGTCGAATTTGGCAGTCCATTTACAGAAAATGTATTTCCGGTTAATGGAGTTAGCCCTGTTTTACCCTGACCAACAATCTCCAGCATGAGATTTTTGTTCTCACGGTAGATTCTCAGTTTCCTGGCAGGATAAAATTCGATCTGATAGCTACCGGTAAAATCGGCTGACTTATTGTCCTGCGCATAAGATGAGATAACGCCCAACAGGATCACACAAAAAAGGAATATTTTCTTCATGGGGATTCTTTTATAACAGGCGCAAGGTTGAGATTTTATAGAACCCTCCCTATTCAAATCCGGATTTGATTACAGTTAAGCCGGCAGTTTAACAGAATCTGAGTGTTTTAAAATGAATTCACTCGGACTTTCTCCCTGAATGGATTTGAAAGCGCGCTGGAAAGTAGGCTGTGAGTTAAATCCGCACTCGTAAGCGAGGCCTGCAATAGTGAGGTTGTTATTTGTGGAAGAAAGTAATCTTGACTTTATGGCAGCTATTCGGTAAGAATTAATGAATTCATTGAAACTCTTATTAAGGTGTTGGTTAAGCACAGCAGAAATTGTTTTGGCCGGAATGCCTGTATGTGTTGACAACATGGATAAGTTAAGCGCGGGATCCATCCACAGTTTTTCTTCTTCCATAACCTTTTTAATACGGTCAACCAGGTCTTCACTCAGTTGTTTGTCCAAAGGCGAAGATTTTCTGCTCCTGTGATTTTCATTTTGAGCCTGAGATACGAGGTAACCTTTGATGCCCAGCCAATAAATTAATATAGACATGGGGATGTATACCGGGTACCAGTCAAAAAAATCCAGGAGCTTATTTGAATATCTTGGAATCACATAGGGAATCAGGTAGCAAAGCCAGATCACCTGGAATACAGTGAACATTCGCACGAATTGTTTTAACCAGGGTATTGGCAGGGAAGATGTTTTCAGGTATTTATTTGCGACCCATAAATAAATGCTGATCGACAGCCAGCGTGGTATATCAGAATATACATCATATTGATCTATAAAATGTCCCCAGGTTGCATCGTTTTTAGGAAGAAATTTAAATATCAGTCCTGTAACATAAAAGATGGCAGTCAGGTATGGAAACAAATCAATCAGAACCGGATAGAAATGAATGCGGTATTTTTTTCTAAACACGAATGCAGGATCGCTGAAGGAGCGGATATAAAAATAAATAAGAGGTCCCATGGGCATGATAATGATCATGGGAATGAAGTTGGAAAGGAAAATAATAATGGGAGTATGACTGTACCAGTTCGATCCTGTCATATATAAATTGAAACTGGCAAGTGACATCAGAAAAATCAGAACGGCCAGAATGCGATTGCTTTGTCTGGAATTTTTGGAGAAAAAAAGTACGGCTGAGATAATAAATCCCTGCAAAGAGCCAAGCAAGATCAATGTTTCCAAAAAACCGGAAAATGCTTTCATAAAAATGAATTACAAATTTAAGCCTCTGATGATGGTTCTTCTTAAAATAAAGTTGGTCCTCCTTCAGATGCGGGTTTTCTTCCCAGATGGTGGTAGGCTTTTGGTGTTGCTTCACGTCCGCGGGGTGTGCGCATTAGAAAACCTTCCTGTATAAGAAAGGGTTCATATACATCTTCAATCGTTCCGGATTCTTCCCCGACTGCTGTTGAAATGGTATTGAGTCCTACGGGGCCACCCTTAAATTTTTCTATGATAGTGGAAAGAATACGATTATCCATTTCATCCAGACCATGTTCATCCACGTGCAGGGCCCGCAGTGCATGCCTGGTAATTCCCATATCAATAACACCATTGCCTATCACCTGCGCAAAATCACGCACCCTTCTGAGCAAACCATTCGCTATCCGCGGCGTGCCGCGGCTGCGTCTTGAAATTTCTTCTGAAGCATCCGAAGTGATTTTTGTATCCAGTATGGAGGCGGAGCGCAGTATGATTTTCTGAAGTGTGGCATGGTCATAGTATTCGAGCCTTGATTTTATTCCAAATCTCGACAATAACGGAGCCGTCAGCAAACCGCTCCGGGTAGTGGCGCCAATCAGTGTAAATGGGTTGAGGCTAAGCTGGATGCTGCGGGCATTGGGCCCTGTATCAATCATAATGTCCAGCCGGTAATCCTCCATCGCTGAATAGAGATATTCCTCCACTACGGTACTCAGCCGGTGAATTTCATCAATAAACAACACATCATTGGGTTCGAGATTGGTGAGTAATCCGGCCAGATCACCTGGTTTTTCTATGACCGGCCCTGAAGTTTCTCTTATCTGCACGCCAAGTTCATTGGCAACGATTCGGCTCAGGGTTGTTTTGCCAAGACCGGGGGGACCATGGAACAGTATATGGTCCAGGGCTTCTCCTCTTTGTTTGGCAGCCTGTATAAAAATCAGCAGGTTTTCTATTAGTTGTGGCTGGCCCGAAAAATCGCGGATTGCCGCGGGACGAATACTATTTTCAAATTCCTTATCCGCGGTTCCGGACAGCTTATTATCAGCATTCAGATTAGGATTTGCCATAAGGTAAAAGTAACATAAAAGGGTAAAGCATAAAGCTTAAAGCCTAAAGCTTTTTCTTAAGTTTGAATAGTAATAACAATTCATTCTCTTGCGGAATTTATATACGCAAGCCTTATTCCTATCAGAGCATGGCGAATCCCTACATATCATTAATGAAAACGGCCTGGCGATATGCCCGTCAGGAAAAGAAACAATATGTATTCGTCTATTCCCTGTTTATACTTTCCGGCTGCGTTTTTACTTTATATCCTTTGATCTATGGCTGGTTCATCAATTCATTACAAAAAAATGGCAATAACCTGCTACACTTTGCATGGATATATGCAATCGCTTTTATGGCGCTGAAATTGGCGGAGTGGGGATTTCATGGACCGGCCCGTGTAATGGAACGGCGGCTTGCATTTAATTTAAGCAGGAATTTTCTAATGGAATTATACCACCAGACATTACACCTCCCGGTAAAATGGCATCAGGATCATCACAGCGGCTCTACCATCAATCGTATCCGAAAAGCTTACGAAGCACTGAAGGAATTTTTTCAGAATGGTTTTATGTACCTCTATGCACTGACGAAGTTTTTTTCTTCATTCATCGCGATGCTGATCTTTTCTCCCTTATTCGGCGGCATTAGCGTGCTGATGGGATTCTTAACGGTATGGGTAATCTTTAAGTTTGATAAACCACTCGTCAAAGCCGTTGATGAGACGAATGAAAAGGAACATATTGTTTCCAGCACTTTATTCGACAGCCTTTCAAATATTAATACAGTCATAACACTCAGGCTGGAAAAAAGAATGGAGAATGGCTTGTTGAAAAAAGTCAGGGACATATTCCAGGTTTTCATGCGCACGGTGCGGATCAATGAATGGAAATGGTTTATCGCAGATACCCTGGTAGCCCTGATCTATGTAATAACTGTTGTAGGTTATATTTATCAGCACTATGAACCTGGAAAAATTTTCATGGTAGGTAACCTTGTGGCCCTTCTTGGATTCGTAAATCAGTTTACCAGTGTATTTCACGATATTGCGTGGCAGTATACACAGATTCTTCAGTTCGACACCAATGTGCAAACGGCCAGGTTTATTTCCGAAGCGTACAAAAAACAACACCTGCCTGATGCAGCTCCCGAACTTCCGGATTACTGGCAGACCATCACGATCAGAAATTTAAATTTTTCTCATAAGGAAAAATTTTCTTCCGACGAAGAAGCGCAGTCACTGCATGATATTCATATCCAGATTGAAAAAGGAAAGCGAATTGCTCTGATCGGGGAAAGCGGATCAGGCAAAAGTACACTACTGGCGTTGCTGAGAGGTTTGTATGAAGCCCAGCCTGGTGCGGAAATAAAAGTGGATGAAGAGAAATTTGATGCTGCAGGAATTGCCGATTCTGTTACCCTCTTTCCGCAGGAACCGGAGATATTTGAGAATACCATCGAACACAATATTACACTGGGTCTCCCCTTTCAGGAGAAGGAAATACTGGAAGTTTGCGATACTGCACATTTCACCGACGTATTGAAACAGCTTCCCAGGGGACTTCAGTCAAATATTATGGAGAAAGGAGTTAACTTATCAGGCGGACAGAAACAAAGACTGGCTTTAGCCCGTGGTATCCTGGCTGCCCGGAGCAGTGATATTATTTTACTGGATGAACCCACCAGCAGTGTGGATCCAAAAACAGAAGTGCAGATATATAAGAAAATGTTTGAGGAATGTAAAGACAAAGCAGTCGTTTCAAGTCTTCACCGTTTATATTTATTGAGCTATTTTGATTATGTGTATGTATTGAAAGACGGGCGGATTGCAGACGAAGGCAGTTTCGATGAATTGAAAAACAGAAGTCCGATATTCTGGGAGTTGTGGAAACATCAGGAGGATAGGCTTAAACAAGTGTGAGAGTGTGAGAGTGTGCCGAGTTCGCTAACGGCCTACCAAAAGATCATTCTAAAAAGTATCAAATAAAAAATGTATTCAAATGAAAATAGGAATCATCGGGTCAGGGGAAGTTGCGCAAACCCTGGGTAAGGCATTTCTTACTGAAGGATTTGAAGTTAAACTGGGTAGTCGTGATCCATTAAAAGAAATTGTAAAAAAATGGGAAGCAGAAAACCCTGGTGCAAAAACAGGAAGCTTTGAAGAGGCCGCTGCTTTTGGAGAACTGTTGGTGCTGGCAGTAGCAGGGCACGCGGTTTTTCAGGCGGTAGAAGCCTGTGGTCTGAAAAATCTTGAAGGGAAAATCATCATTGATGTCACAAATCCGATTGCGCCCGGGGCGCCTGAAAAAGGTGTGCTGAAATTTACAACTTCCCTCGAAAGATCACTGATGGAGGATTTGCAGATGCTTGTTCCCAAAGCAAATTTTGTAAAAGCCTTTAATAGTGTTGGTAATGACCTGATGTATAAACCTTCGTTCAAAGAAGGCAGACCAACTATGTTTATCTGTGGCAATGACGAGCCGGCAAAGAAACAGGTGAGCTCGATTCTCGATCGTTTTGGATGGGAATCGGAGGATATGGGCCTCGTGGAATCTGCAAGGGCTATTGAACCTTTATGTATCCTCTGGTGTCTTCCTGGATTTTTGAGAAATCAATGGACACACGCGTTTAAATTACTGAAGTAATTGATGAACATGTGGCTGGCTTTAACCAGGTTATTCCTTTTGTTCAGATTTTATAAAATCGGCGAGTAGTTTCATCCGAAAATAGAGATTACTCATCATGAGCGAAATATTATTGCGTACATCCTGAACCGTATCACGATTCATTTTTTTGATATTCTTGAGCTCCACAATTTTCTCGTCAATTTTATCCACCAGCTTTTCTGCTGTCCAGCCTGCATATTTTTTATTTCTTTCATCATAAATGACCGATACATGGATCGTACCCGCCCTGAGTTTTTTAAAGGAGAAATTTTCTTTGATGGCGGCCTGAATGGCATCCCTCGATAAAAGTTCGATCATTGTATCGTAGGGTGACTGGTTGATAAATCCATTTTTGAAAACATTCAGGTTATCGCGGAGTTCTATGATAACCTGCTTCTTATATACGTCGTTTGTCTTGGACTTTTTATACAAAAAAGCAAGCAAATCTTTCAGTGGAGCAATACTGCTGTTAAACCATTCCATCGGATAAATATAAAAATTACATGCAACCTGACCTTAAAATAAACGACCCGAAACGGCCCCCGGTCAGGCAGATTATATCCGCAATAGTTTGGGATCTTACCCCTGTAAATCAGCAGTTTAGAAAACAGATTCGTGAAAATTTGTTTAAAGTCTACTTAATCAATAGAGAATGAATATATTTGTAATCCTTCTACAGGATTTTTTCTAATAATTAAATTGTATAACAATGAGTTTACGTTTAGGGGACATCGCTCCCAACTTCAAAGCCAGAACCTCTATTGGCGAAATTGACTTTTACGATTTTCTTGGAAATTCATGGGGAATTTTGTTTTCACACCCTGCCGATTATACACCTGTTTGTACAACGGAACTAGGTAAAACAGCTGCATTGAAAGATGAATTTGCCAAACGCAACGTCAAAGTGCTGGCCCTGAGTGTTGATACACTGGATCGTCATCATGGCTGGATTAATGATATCAATGAAACACAGCAGGTAAATGTTGATTTTCCCATTATTTCTGATGATGACAGAAAGGTAAGCACATTATATGATTTTATTCATCCGAATGCATCAGCCACTGCAACCGTTCGTTCACTGGTTGTGATAGGTCCGGATAAATCAGTAAAACTGATCATCACATATCCGGCTTCTACCGGTAGAAATTTCGTTGAAGTTTTGCGCGTGGTGGATTCTCTTCAATTGACTGCTAACTACAGTGTAGCAACACCGGTTGACTGGAAGGAAGGAGAAGATGTAATTATAGTACCGGCTATTTCGACTGAAGACGCGATCAAGAAATTTCCCAAAGGCGTCAAAGTTGTAAAACCTTATTTAAGGTATACACCACAGCCGAATATTTAAGTAAATCATACTCATTTTTTCACAGGCACTCTCTCGTGGAGTGCTTTTTTGTTGAAAGTTTACACCTGCCGGCCGGCTGGCAGGGATTACCGGTGACAAATCCCATACTCCCATACTCCCATACTCCCATACTTGGTTTAGCCTTTAGGCCTTAGGCTTTTTCGCATCTGACTAAGGAGTGCTCTCAAATCTTTAGGCATTTCTGCTTCGAGGGTAAAAAGTTTTCCGTGCCTGTCGTGAAAGGAAAGTCTGGATGCATGTAATGCCAGGCGACTGAGAATTGGTTTTTCTTCCTCGAATTCTCCAAGTTTATAATTTCTTTTAAGAGAAGAGACGAAAACAGATTTACCATCTCCATATAATGGATCGCATAAAACAGGATGGCCGGTTTCTTTCATATGTACACGAATCTGGTGGGTACGTCCTGTAAACAAATCAAATTTTAACAATGAATATTTACCGAAATCTTCTATCACCTCAAACCCGGTGGATGCTTCTTTCCCTTTACGATGCACGACCATTGTGCCATTTTTTGCCGGATGTTCCTGTATGGGAAATTCAATGATCCCGGAGGAATTTGCCGGAACACCCCAAACGATTCCGTAATAAGTTTTTTCAACACGGCGTTCCTGAAAAATAACGGAAAGATGCTGATGTTCATCCGCAGTTTTAGCAAATACAATTACACCGCTGGTTTCGCGGTCGAGACGATGTACGGTAAAAATCTGCTGATATTTTTCAATTAGTAAATCTTTGAGTGAAGGGGCAGACTGTGTTCTGTCCGGTACACTCAATAGACCAGCTGGCTTATTCAGTGCAATGAAATCATCATTTTCTATCAGTATTTCCGGAAGTTTCATTTGATTGGCGGTTGACGCCTGCCTGCGGCAGGCAGGGTTGGCGGTTGGTAGTTGACGGATGACTGTCAGTTGTCAGATCAGTTTTGATGATTTCCACATTAAGTTTTAGGCTTTTGGCTTTGAGCTTAAGGCTTTAAGCCGGAGGCTTAAGATTTCAGATATTTTAATGCGCGGATTTCTTTCTCAGTAAGAAAACGCCAGTTTCCACGCTGTACATTTTTTTTAGTGAGTCCTGCATACATTACCCGGTCGAGTGTTTTAACATCATATCCCAGCGCAGCGAATATGCGGCGTACAATCCGGTTCTTACCACTATGAATCTCCAGACCAATCTGTGTTTTATCTTTTGGATCAGCGTAGGCCATTTCATCAACTTTTGCCAGGCCATCTTCCAATTCAATGCCACCCATGATTTTTTCAAAGTGCTGTTTGGTAAGTGGCTTATCAAGACCAACATGATACACTTTCTTCATTTCATTTTTCGGATGTGATAATTTCTGGGCCAGATCTCCATCGTTGGTAAATAGTAAGACTCCGGATGTGTTCCGGTCCAGACGTCCGATCGGATATACTCTCTCCTCGTGTAGCTTTACTGATCAGTTGCTGAACCGTTTTTCTTCCCTGCGGATCTGTCGTTGTCGTAAGAAAATCTTTAGGTTTATTCAGCAGAATATAAACGAAATGGCTGGATACAGTTACTTTTTTGCCATTTACTTTCACGGTGTCGGTGTATAATACCTTTGTTCCGGGATCTGAGATGACCATACCGTTTACGGTTACTTTTCCTTCTTTGACGAGGATGGCTGCCGCTCTTCTGGAACTGATGCCGGCATGCGCTACGTATTTATTGAGAGGAAGCATCATTTCGCTATTCAGTTCAGAAGATGCATCCTTACTCTCAGGTGCTGATATGTTTTTATTCTTCGGAATTGAAGTACTTCTGTTCCCTGGAGGCGAACTATTTTTATTCTGCTGAGCAGAAGCTGTTTTATTGAACCGTAGTTTTTCTTTTTGTTCACTTGTCGGACCCTTACCAGAATCCGCGTTTAGGGATACAGCCGTTGCGCGTTTATTTCTTTTCTCTTCAAAATGACGGTCAACTGCTTCGCGTCTTTCTTTTTTGACAAGTTTTTTTTCCTGGCGGATTTCTTCTTTTACTGCACTGGTTCTTTTGCGGTTGAAAAATTTATTAAAATTATCTGTTTTGCGTTTCATGGCATTTGGGGTGAAGCGTTTTTATTGGCCAACTGCCCGCAGGCTGCATCAATATCTTTTCCGCGACTTCTTCGAAGTCTTGCATTCACCTTATTTTTCTCGAGGTGCTTCATAAAAATATTCACCACCGATTCTTCCGGTTTGGAAAAGATCGCGTTTTCAATTGGGTTGTATTCAATAATATTCACAAGGTCAGCCGGAACCTGACGGTAGATTTTTATCAGTTCATCTGCATCTTTCAGGCTGTCATTGAAATCCTGGAACAAAATATATTCAAAAGTGATTTCATTGCCCGTTTCCTTGTAAAAGTAATTCAGCGCATCAATCAGCGACCGAATATTATTCGTATCATTGATGGGCATGATTTCATGTCGCTTGTTATCGTTGGCAGCATGCAGGGAAAGTGCCAGTTTGAACTTTACTTTATCATCCCCCAGCTGACGGATCATCTTTGCCACGCCCGCTGTGGAAACGGTGATTCGTCGTGGACTCATACTTAGTCCTTCGGCTGAACTGATCCTGTCAATAGCCTTTAGCACATTCTTATAATTGAGCAGGGGTTCACCCATGCCCATGAATACGATATTGCTAAGTCTTTTCCCATAGGTCTTTTCAGCCTGCTGGTTTATCATGACAACCTGGTCATAAATCTCATCAAAATCGAGATTTCTTTCCCTTTCCATATATCCGGTTGCGCAAAATTTACAACTGAGCGAACATCCGATTTGCGAAGAAACGCAGGCCGTTCTGCGTTCATCCGTAGGAATCAAAACACCTTCAATAAAATGATTGTCGAAGGTTTTGAATCTTGTTTTCACCGTTCCGTCTGAACTAACCTGTGTTGTATCTATCCGAAGTGAAGGGAAAGAAAAGTCTTTGGCAAGTTTGGCGCGCAATTCTTTGCTGAGGTTTGTCATATCATCAAACTGAAATGCGTGTTTCTGCCAGATCCATTCATATACCTGACCAGCCCTGAATTTAGGTTCACCTAAATCCTCAAAATATTCCGCAATCTCGGACCTCGAAAGAGTCCGGATATTTGTCTTATCTGTTTTCATGAACCCGCAAAGGTAATGCTTAAGAAAGTATGGGAGTATGGGAGTATGGGAGTATGGGAGTGTTTTGACGCCCGAATCACTTCTTTGCTCGAGAAGCCTGGCGGGGAAATGGCGTAGGATTCCAACCCATAACCCATAACTCATAAATAATAAAACAATTCCCATACTCCCATACTCCCATACTCCCATACTCCCATACTTGCCTTATCTTATCTTTACTTCCTTATCTGAAAAAATGAAAAAAGTTTATGTAATAGACGCAGTACGAACCCCGATCGGGAAATATGGTGGCGGACTGGCCTCAGTTCGTCCTGATGATCTTCTGGCATATGTTATACGCGCTCTGTTGGTCCGAAATGAATCCATCGATCCCGAAGCAATAGAAGACCTGATCGCCGGAGACGCGAACCAGGCGGGGGAAGACAACCGCAATGTTGCACGTATGGCGGCATTAATGGCAGGACTGCCGGTTTCAGTAGCAGGATCCACAGTTAACAGACTCTGCGCTTCAGGACTCCAGGCCATTATGGATGCATCCCGGTCGATCATGTGCGGAGAGGGTGATCTGTATATCGCCGCAGGCGTTGAAAGTATGTCGCGGGCACCTTTCGTGATGGGAAAATCAACTACTGCCTACAGTCGGAAGATGGAAGTGGCAGACACTACTATTGGATGGCGTTTTCCTAATAAAAAACTTACCGATCAATACTACCCTTATTCAATGGGTGAAACAGCCGAAAATGTGGCACAGCGTTGGAAAATATCAAGGATGGCACAGGATGAATTTGCCCTGGAATCACAGACCAAATATTTTGCGGCCCTTGCTGCGGAAAAATGGAATGATGAAATCGTAGCAGTTGAACTTTTGCAGGATCAGCTCGTCACCTGGTTTACACGTGACGAGCACCCAAGGGAGACTTCTATGGAGAAACTATCCAGACTCAAACCTGCTTTCTTAAAAGATGGGACCGTAACCGCAGGTAATTCATCCGGAATCAACGATGGGGCAGCTGCTATCCTGCTGGCCAGTGAGGAAGCCGTAAAAAATTATAACCTGCAGCCGATGGCTACTGTCGTTTCAATGGGTGTGGCCGGCGTGGACCCTGCCATTATGGGATTGGGTCCTGTTCCTGCTTCCCAAAAAGCCATTTATCGCGCTGGTTTGTCTTTAGATGACATTAATTTGATAGAATTGAATGAAGCATTTGCTTCCCAATCCATCGCCTGTATCCATGACCTTGGACTTGACCTTCAGAAGGTTAATGTCAACGGCGGATCCATTGCAATGGGGCATCCGCTTGGATGCAGTGGCGTACGAATTTCTACTACATTAATACATGAAATGAGAAGACGCGGATCCCGCTACGGTCTGGCAACCATGTGTGTAGGAGTGGGTCAGGGTGCGGCGGTGGTGTATGAGAAGGGTTGGTCTGATTCATAACCCATATCTCATAATTGAAATGATCTCTTCAAACCTCACCTGTGTTTGTACACCTGATTTTAAATCCTTGACTTTTGCAATACTGGTGAGAAGTTCATCAGAACCGATAATGACGACGAGAGGAATTCGTTTCTTTTCGGCGTATTTAAATTGTTTGTCAAATTTGGCCTGCTCGTGATATAGTTCAGAACGAATCCCTCCCTGACGAAGTGCCTGCATGAGTTCAAAACTTTTTAAGGCAGCTTCTTCTCCCAGGTTAAAGAAGAGCACCTGTGTCGATCGCTGAACAGTCGGTGGAAAAAGTTTTAATTCTTCCATTACATCATAAATTCTGTCGACTCCAAATGAAATTCCGACACCTGGTATATTTGGTACACCGAAAAGCCCTGTGAGGTCATCATACCTGCCGCCACCCCCGATACTGCCTATGCTGACACCTTTTGCAAAAACTTCGAAAATAATCCCGGTATAATAATTCAGTCCGCGGGCAAGAGAGAAATCCAATACAATTTTATTGGATTCTTTCATGGTAACTGATTTATCAGGGTGACTGTTCTTCTGATCTGTTCCTGAAAAAAATTTCAAAATGTATTGAAGGTCATCAATGCCAGCCTTCGTATGTTTATTCGGAATGAGTGAGATAAGTTGCTGAATTTTCTCGGAATTGCTCCCTTTTATATGCAGGTAATTATCAATCACTTCGATCTGGTCACGGGAGAGTTTTTTTTCGGACAGCTCTTCTTTCACCTTCCCTATCCCGATTTTATCCAGCTTATCAATGGCTGTGGTAATATTTGTAGTTTGCGTTTCGCCGCCGCAAAACTCGGCCAGTCCGGCAAGAATCTTCCGGTGATTCAGGCGTAATTCCACATCAATACCCAGCTTTTCAAATACACTTAAGTAGATCTGGGCGAGTTCAACTTCATTGATGAGTGAATTGCTTCCGACCACATCAGCATCACACTGGTAGAATTCGCGGTAACGACCCTTTTGTGGACGGTCTGCACGCCAGACCGGTTGCATCTGAAATCTTCTGAAGGGAAAACTGATCTCATATTGATGCATGGCAACGTACCGGGCAAAAGGAATAGTGAGATCGTATCGCAGGGCACGTTCCGTGATAGCCTTTTCATTTTTACCGTTTAGAATATTTTCAAATGCCGCGCGCGCCGTTTCTTTTTTCGAGATATGGTCGAGGCCGTTATTAAGAATTTTAAAAATCAGTTTATCACCTTCTTCTCCATACTTGCCAAGCAGGGTATCCAGATTTTCCATGGCTGGGGTTTCCAGCGGTTCATAACCATAACATTCAAAAACTGAACGAATCGTTTCAAATATGAAATTGCGCTTGTGCACAGTTTCCGCTCCGAAATCCCGCGTACCCTGTGGTAATCCGGGTTTACTCATGGTCAGGCGGTTTTAAGGTATCCGTATTTTTCAACAATCTTTTCGCAGGCTTTATCAATCATTTTGTAAACTTCATGATAGCCGGGCTCCTCACCGTACCAGGGATCGGGCACGTCAAGATTTTCTCCCGGGTAAACTTCATTCAACATAAGGTCGGTCTTTTCCGGTCTGAATTTTTTACGCGCAATTTTTTTCATGTGACCCAGTATATCGGATGACATGGCATAAATTTTATCGAACCGGTCAAAGTCGTCAGCCACAAATGCGCGGGCAGCCTGTTGACTGATATCTACTGCATGGAGTCTCGCAACTTTTTGAGAAAGAGGATGCGGTGCCTCGCCGATATGGTAACTATTATTGGTGCCTGCACTGTCTATTTCCCACAAAAGCCCATGTTTTTTCGCCTTTGATTCCAGAATTCCTTCAGCCAGCGGGCTGCGGCAAATATTTCCCAGACAGACCATTAAAATTTTCATGCCTGCAAAAATAACATAAAAGCAAGTATGGGAGTATGGGAGTATGGGAGTATGGGAGTGCTTGGGTCGCAAACCCGGCCTGTCGGCAGGCAGGTGCCAACCGCCAACCGCCAACCGCCAACCGTCAACCGCCAACCGTCAACCGCCAACCGTCAACCGCCAACCGTCAACCGCCAACCGTCAACCGCCAACCGTCAACCGCCAACCGCCAACCGCCAACCGCCAACCGAATTATGGAATCCCTTTCACCCGGCATCTCAGGTAAGCTGCGCAGGTTCTATACAGATTCATTCATCCAATAAAACATTTTTTATGGAACCAATCGACATGCTTAAAGCTGATCCGCTGGATATACTTTTCGAAAACAGGAATAAATTATACGGAGCCTATCCTTTGCGAAAATTCTACGCGCAGCGATTATATATTTCAATCGGAGTCACCTTATCGGCCGTCATTCTGTGTTCGGCTTCCTACCTGTATTTTCATACCACCCCTGCGGTCAAAATAATGGGACTAACTCCGGACATATATTTTAAACCCGTAGATTTAACGCCACCTCCAAAACCTGTTTCTCCGCCAGTGAGACCATCAACACCTAAACCTCCTGTCGCGACCGTTCCCAATACGCCTCCGCTTATAGTTCCCCCGGATAAGCCCATCCAGCCCATAGTAAATATTGAAGAACTTGAGACAGTCCGCAATTGGAGAAAAGGCACTTGCAGGTGGTAATGACAATGGCGAACCGGCTGGTAATGGAAATTCAAAATCTGACGGAGCCAAACAGGCAGCCGGGCCGGCCGAAACCAAACCGGAAGTCTTCAGAACCGCTGAAGTTATGCCTGAATTTCCCGGTGGAATCGAAGCCTTGAAAAGATATTTAAACAGAAATCTTCGCATGCCTGAAAGCAGCCTGGAGCCTGGTTCAATTGTCCATGTAGTTGCCAGGTTTGTGGTGGGTGCCGATGGCAGGGTGAGGGATATTGAGATTATTCAGGCGGCAGACGCAGTTTTCAATATTGAAGTGAAGAGAGTAATTTCGAAAATGCCTGATTGGAAACCAGGCTCTCAGAATCAACGGAATGTGGCCGTGTATTTTGATCTGCCCGTTAATTTTGTAAGTTCTGAATAGGGGTTGATGGTATATGGTCGATGGTTGTATGGGGGTTGTCCATTTACCATCTACCATAAACCATTCACCAAAACCTTTGGGCTTTAAGCTTTAAACTTTTTGATTATCTTGCCTTTTGCTTATAAACGAATGCTCATGCCCGAAGAAAAAGATCTGGATAATCGTGCCAAAGGTTACAGAACAAGGAGGTCCATTATGGACTATGGAATGGGCGCGATTATCGTTTGCCTCGGTATCTTTTTCCTCCTTTCCGCCAAATTCGGTGTTGTTTTTAATATTGACGATAAATTCCGTTATTTTTTTGCGGGACTATGTATTCTCTATGGATCATTTCGGATTTACAGGGGGTACAAAAAAAATTATTTTAACTAATCTTTAAAGAAGGATGAAACATGCTGAATAGATGTTTTCCACTCATTTTATTTGCCGTTGCAGAGCTGTTATTCTCAGGCTGCCACTCCGGTCCTCGAATTCCTGTGGAAACTCCCACATCGGGCACTATACATATAAGTGTGGACGAATCTTTTAAACCCGTGATCGATTCCGAGCTCAAAGTATTTGAAAGCTCCTTTCCCGATGCTCATGTTCTGGTAGATTATAAATCGGAAACTGCCTGCCTGAGAGATTTATACAATGACAGTACACGGATGATTATCATTACCCGCGGACTGAGCCTTCCCGAAGAGCATTATTTTAACGACACAGCGAAAACACCGGCCATTTCCGGAATCCTGGCCTTTGATGCGGTGTGCTCTGGTCGTTAACAATAATTCCAGGGATACGCTAATGAGCATGGATGATGTGCGAGCGTTGCTGGAAGGAAATGATAAAATGAAGCGTGAAGCAGTTATGGACGGAGTTTCAGAAACCAGTACGGTTCGTTATGTTTTGGATTCTCTACTGCCAGGAAAAACATTAGGGAAAAATGTAATAGCTGCTAAATCCAGCCCCCAGGTGATTTCATATGTCGCCGATCACGACAACGCCGTTGGTTTTATTGGTGTAAGCTGGATTGGGGACCAGGAAGATTCACATGGACCTGGCCTTTCTGAAAAAGGTGAAGGTAGTAGCAATTCGATGCGACCGTTGTACAGACATGCCTTTTGTTTATCCATATCAGGCTAATATCGTATTTAAAAAATACCCCATGGTACGTGGATTGTATTATATTCTAAAAGAAAATTTTAGCGGGGTGGGAAATAATTTCGTTAATTTTTTAGAATATGAAAGAGGACAGCTTATTTTTAAGCGAGCCTATCTCGTGCCTGCACGCATGAATTTTGATGTTCGTAATGTCGATATGGAATCGCAATAATCAGTTTTTAGATATATTTATACAATAATAAACAGAGATCCAGAATGAGAACACTTAGCACCAGCCTGTTACTGACGGTTACCTTCTTAGGTGGTACAGTGAAGGCACAGACTTTAGAAGAAGGAAAACAATTTCTGTACTATGAAAGGTATGCAAGTGCGCAGGCAGCATTTGAAAAAGTACTGAATGCCAATCCGAATAATATCGATGCAGTTTACTGGCTTGGACAAACCATGATTCACCGAAGGGACACAAGGGACACGGCAGGCGCAAAAGCACTGTACCAGAAAATGCTGGCTACTAACGGCAATGCACCTCTGCTTTTAGTAGGCATGGGTCATATAGAATTACTATATGGAAATAAAACAGATTCCCGTCAGCGTTTTGAGACAGCGATCAGTCTTACAAAAGAAAAAGACATCAATGTTCTAAATGCCGTGGCTTATGCGAACATTGACGCAAAAGCCGGGGACCCGAATTATGCCATTCAGAAACTAAATATGGCTACTCAGGTAAAACGGTTTAATGATCCGGAGACGTATGTATTATTGGGTGACGCATATCGGAGATTGCTGGATGGCGGCAATGCTGTAGAGAGTTATCAGAAAGCACTGGACCTGAATCCAAAACTCGCCGAAGCAGAAATGAAAATTGGCATCATTTATCTTACACAGAATAACCGTGAATATTTTCTGCCCGATTTTGAGTCTGCCATCACAATGGATCCCGAGTATGCTCCTGCATATGAGCAGCTTTTCCTGTACTGGTATCTGAGGGACGTAAATAAAGCGGCAGATTATCTGAATAAATACACCGCAAATTCGGATCAGGGCGCAGACCTGGAATATATGAAAGCAGGTATGCTATATGTTTCAGGGAAAGTGTCAGAAGCACGTACCGAGGGCGCAGCAGCTTATAGGGCAATATGGTGCCAATGTAAATCCACGCATGTATAAACTGGTGGCTTTTGCATCCGATTCCTTAGGAGATTATACTGCTGCCAGGGAAGCGATGGCAAATTTCCTGGCCAAGGCCGATTCTTCCATTATCCTGAGTACTGACTATGAAGAATTTGGTAAAATATATGGCAAACTGTCCGATTCAGTTACCCGCAGTATGGCCTTTCAATATTATGCTAAAGCCATTGCATTGATACGCTGGACGCAGACAAAATGAAATATTCTACCGAAGCGCTTGATCTTGCAAAGGAAATGCACGACAAACCGGCAGCTGCATTATATTTCGGGTGCAGTATATAATTCATTAAAAAATCCGACCTATTCAGACCTCTTTAGATATGGCACCGCGAATTATTCGGCAGGAAATTATAAGACAGCTGATAGTATCTTCTGCGGAGTTTATATTCCAAGATATCCAACACAGGTATTCGGATATCTCTGGTGTGCAAGAAGCAAACAGGCACAGGATGACAGCGTGAATTCACAGGGACTGGCAGTAGATGCCTACATGAAATTTGCCAGTTTTGCCAGAGGTTCCTCCTGACTCGGCACAATTCAAATCACAAATAGTAGGCGCTTATTTTTACCTGGCAAGCTATTACAATGATATAAAGAAAGACAAGGCAAAAGCGATTGAAAATATGCAGAAAGTTCTGGAAGTGGATCCGACGAATGCATCTGCTCAGAAAGTATTGGCAATGTTAACTGCTCCGCCAAAACAAAGACCCAAAGGATCTACCAGTAAGTAAGATGGATCAAAAAAATTCTAAGGCCCCGGACTAATCCTCAGGGGCTTTTTTATTGAATGAAGGAGATCAAAACATTCCCATGAAATCTGACCCTCCTGCATTACTTTTGTCGGGTAATGGAATCTTTTTTATGACTCATTTTCTCCTGCAGTCAACGAACCTGGTTTCTGATTCAAATAGTGTAAGTGATTATTTACCAATTGCCATTCAATTACTCTTTGCAGGCGCCTTTGTTTTTTTAGTGCTGGGTGTTACACATTTGCTGGGTCCCAAAAGGAAAACTGAAGAGAAATTAAAAAATTTTGAAAGTGGCATTGAATCGGTGGGTAATGCCCGTCAGCCAATGGCCATCAAATATTTTCTGATTGCCATACTTTTTGTGCTGTTTGACGTCGAAGTGATTTTCTTTTATCCTTATGCAGTGAATTTCAGAACCCTGGGATGGTATGGATTTGCAGAAGTTTTATTGTTTGTATTTTTCTTCCTGATTGGATTTATATATATCGTTAAGAAAGGCGCGTTGCAATGGGAAGACTGAATTTGGATGAACCCCGGCACTTCGGCGATTGTTATAATACGTGTCATCCCCGACTACCAGCAGGCAGGCGTCTGCTGGCGGATTTCCGGATGAATTAAAGTATATAAAATGGCAAGACCTGTAAGATTTAATGTGAATACGGTTCCCGCAGATACAAAAAACAGTATCAGCTTTGTAGATACTGCCAGACGGTCATACGGGTGATGGTTTTTTCGCCACCAAACTGAGTGATGCAGTCGGACTTGCACGTAAGAATTCCATGTGGCCGCTGCCTTTTGCCACTTCCTGTTGTGGAATAGAATTCATGGCCGTTATGGCATCCCATTATGACCTGGGTCGTTTCGGCGCGGAACGCCTTGGATTTTCACCCAGGCAATGCGATCTTCTGATGGTGATGGGTACGATTGCCAAAAAAATGGGCCCTATATTAAAACAGGTTTATCTTCAGATGGCTGAACCCCGCTGGGTGATGGCCGTCGGTGCATGTGCATCATCCGGAGGCATTTTTGATTCTTATTCAGTATTACAGGGAATTGATCAGATCATTCCTGTAGATGTATATGTTCCGGGTTGTCCGCCAAGACCGGAAGGAATCCTGGATGGTTTCTTGCGTATCCAGGACCTGGTAGGTGAAGAGTCTTTCCGGAGAAGAAACGGTGAACAGTATAAGGAGTTGATGAATAGTTATGGAATCAAATGAAGTATGGGAGTATGGGAGTATGGGAGTGTGGCACTCGGACACTTAAATTATTTAACTATATTAAAAATATAAAAATGACAGATGTTAGTCGGGGAATTGAAAATGAGTTTTTCAGTCCCATACTCCCATACTCCCATACTCCCATACTCTTCTGATGGACAACGCGTACATAAAACAAAGACTGCAGGAACAATTCAGCGATTCGGTTGTCGGTTTCGAAGAACCATATGGCATGCTGACCTTTGAATCGCCGAAGGATCTAAACCTGAAAATACTTCAGTTTCTTTATGACGATCCTGTGTTGCTGTTTCGGTTTTTAACGGATCTGACTGCGGTTCATTATCCAAATCAAAAGGGCAGGGAACTTGCCGTGGTTTATCACCTGCATAACCTGATCGACAATATACGTGTCCGCTATAAAGTATATACGGATATTGAAAAACCGGATGTATTCACGGCTACTAAATTATTTGAATCCGCAAACTGGATGGAAAGGGAAACTTTTGATTTTTATGGAGTCAATTTTGTCGGGCACCCCAATCTAAAAAGAATCCTGAATGTGGATGAAATGAATTATTTCCCCATGCGAAAGGAATACCCGCTGGAAGATCAGACGAGAGTTGATAAGGATGATGCGATGTTTGGAAGATAGGAGGGAAGTATGGGAGTATGGGAGTATGGGAGTATGGGAGTATGCAACTTTGACACTGAATTTTGAACTTATTAAAAATATAAAAATGGTAGTTGTCAGTTCGGGAATTGGAATTGAGTTCTACACTCCCATACTCCCATACTCCCATACTCCCATACTTGTATTATGACTGAGCACCACATCAAGCTTCCCGAAGGAAGTATCGAGAAAACGACCACTACGCTGAACCTGGGTCCCACACACCCGGCAACACATGGTGTATTCCAGAATATTCTGGAACTTGACGGTGAAAGAATTGTTTCCGCTGAACAAACGGTCGGATATATCCACAGGGCATTTGAAAAAATTGCTGAAAGAAGACCTCTTTACCAGATCACTCCCCTCACGGACCGGTTAAATTATTGTTCTTCTCCCATCAACAACATGGGCTGGCACCTGGTCTGCGAAAAACTGCTCCATATCAAAACACCGAAGCGCGTTGACTACATGCGTGTCATTATTATGGAGTTGGCGCGCATATCCGATCACCTGATCTGTAATTCGGTGGTTGGTGTGGATTCCGGTGCTTTCACAGGTTTTCTATATGTGATGCAATACCGCGAACTGATTTATGAAATTTACGAAGAGATCTGCGGATCGCGGCTCACCACTAATATGGGACGCATCGGAGGTTTTGAAAGAAATTTTAATGCAACCGTCTTTGAAAAACTGGAAAGATTTCTGAAAGAATATCCTGATGTATTAAAGGAATTCGAAAAACTCTTTACGCGCAACCGGATATTTATGGACCGGGTTATCGGTACCGGCGGCATAAGTGCTGAACGGGCGTTGAACTATGGATTTACGGGACCTAATCTTCGTGCAACAGGTGTTGATTACGACGTCCGCGTGCATACCCCGTATTCCAGCTATGAGGATTTTGATTTCGTGATTCCTGTCGGGAAATCCGGTGACAATTATGACCGGTTCCTCGTACGTAACCAGGAAATGTGGGAGTCATTAAAAATCATTGAACAGGCATACCGGAAAGTGCAGGAATTCAAAGGCGCCGATGCAGAAGTTTATCATGCGGATGTTCCGGAATATTTTCTTCCGGACAAATCGGATGTATATACAAAGATGGAAGCCCTGATCTGGCATTTCAAAATCGTGATGGGTGAAACTGAAATTCCACCTGGTGAAGTTTATAATAGCGTGGAAGGTGGAAATGGCGAACTGGGATTTTACCTGATCAGCGATGGCGGCCGGGCGCCATATCGCCTGCATTTCCGCAGACCTTGTTTTATTTATTATCAGGCCTATTCAGAACTGACAAAGGGATCCATGTTGAGCGATGCTGTACTCACGATGAGTAGCCTGAACCTGATCGCCGGAGAAATGGATGCTTAGGAAAGTGTGAGAGTGTGAGAGTGTGAGAGTGTGAAAGTGAAGTATAAGAGAATAGGAGTATAAGAGTTAAATTCATAACCCATAACTCATAATTCATAACTAATAATCTTACGTTGGAAAAGTCTCTAAGTGCATTATCCTTTCCGCCGGAAAAACTTGCGAAGGTTAAAGAACTGATCGAAAGATATCCCGAAGGCAAACAAAAATCTGCCATCCTCCCCGTGCTTCACATGGCGCAGGAACATTTTGGCGGATGGCTAAGCACTGAAACAATGGATTATGTGGCGGAATTACTCAAAATTCTTCCGGTGGAAGTATATGAAGTAGCTACTTTCTATTCCATGTACAACCTGAAGCCTGTTGGGAAATATGTGTTTGAAGTCTGTCAGACCGGCCCCTGCATGATCAATGGCAGTGATGAAATCATTCAATATATAAAAACAACTTTAGGAATCAATGCGGGTGAAACGACCAGCGATGGAATGTTTACGTTGAAAACCGTAGAGTGCCTCGGTGCCTGCGGTTATGCACCGATGATGCAATTGGGAAAATCCTATCGCGAACACCTGACAAAAGAAAAAATTGATTCGATTATAGCAGAATGCCGGAAGTTCGCTTCGTTAATAATTAAGAGTATGAAAGTATGAAAGTATGTAAGTCTCGGAAAAGTTTTGAATCCTGAGTTAAGCGGGATGAAAGCAGATTTGATTCAAAAGAGTTTTAATTTACATAAATGGCAGAAAATTATTATTGGAAAAAGCAGGCGTACCGGGTATACGTGGTTACGAAGTGTATCGGCGCGAAAACGGATATCAGTCTGTAGAAAAAGCTCTGAAACAAATGACGCCGGATCAGGTCACTGATGAAGTGAAAAAAAGTGGTCTGCGTGGTCGTGGTGGTGCAGGATTTCCTGCGGGCATGAAATGGAGTTTTATCGCTAAACCTGAAGGCATACCACGTCATTTGGTCTGTAATGCAGATGAAAGTGAACCGGGCACTTTTAAGGATCGCTACCTGATGGAATTTCTCCCTCACCTGCTCATTGAAGGATTGATCGTGTCTTCTTATGCGCTCGGAAGTCATGTCACCTATATTTATATACGCGGAGAATATGCGTGGATCATCGATATCCTTGAAACTGCGATTAACGAGGCTAAGGCAAATGGATTTTTGGGTAAGAATATTCTTGGCTCCGGGTTTGACCTGGAGATCTATCTGCATCGTGGCGCAGGTGCCTATATCTGTGGTGAAGAAACTGCCTTGCTCGAAAGCCTGGAAGGCAAACGTGGTAATCCGCGTATCAAACCTCCTTTTCCGGCAGTGAGGGGTGCATGGGATCGTCCAACAGTCGTGAATAATGTAGAAACACTCGCCGCCGTCGTGCCGATTATAAATCTGGGCGGAGAAGAATACGCAAAAATCGGAATTGGTAAATCCACCGGCACCAAATTGATTTCTGCCTGCGGGAATATAAATAAACCGGGCGTCTACGAAATAGACATGACGATTTCCGTAGAAGATTTTATTTACAGCGAAGAATATTGCGGTGGCATTGCAAATGGTAAAAGACTGAAAGCATGCATACCTGGTGGTTCCTCTGTTCCTATCCTTCCGGCCAATCTCTTACTCAAAACTGTAAAGGGAGAAAAAAGACTTATGAATTATGAAAGTCTTTCTGATGGTGGATTCGCAAAGGGTTCTATGTTGGGTTCAGGCGGATTTATTGTACTCGACGAAGATCAGTGTGTCGTCAAACATACACTTACTCTGGCCCGCTTTTACCGTCATGAGAGCTGCGGACAATGTTCTCCCTGTCGCGAGGGAACGGGCTGGATGGAAAAAATCCTGATGAATATTGAAAAAGGAAAAGGAAAGATGAGCGATATCGATCTGCTCTGGGATATTCAGCGTAAAATTGAAGGGAATACGATTTGTCCTCTTGGTGATGCTGCTGCGTGGCCCGTGGCCGCAGCAATCCGTCATTTCAGGGATGAATTCGAATGGCATATTTTGAATCCTGAAGAAAGTCAGACAAGAAATTTTGGGCTCGCCCACTATGCAGATCCGCTGGAGACCTGTGGTGGCGGCTGTATAAAGGGATCGTATATTGTTTATCGCAGATCGCTCATCGACCACGCAATTTCGACACGATAAACGATATACGATATACGCAAAACGAGAAAAAATGGCCGAAGAAAAGAAAATGTTTAAAGTCACCATCGATAATATTGTAATCGAAGTGGAGGCCGGTACATCCATCCTCAATGCAGCACGCAAAATCGGCGGTGATGTAGCTCCGCCGGCTATGTGTTATTATACCACACTGAAAGGAAGTGGTGGTAAATGCCGGACCTGCCTGGTTGAAGTCGCTGCCGGATCCACTGCGGATCCGCGGCCCATGCCCAAACTGGTAGCAAGCTGTCGCACAAACGTGATGGATGGTATGGTCGTGAAAAATATTACAAGTGAAAAAGTACTGGATGCACGCAAAGGTGTGGTGGAATTTTTACTGATTAACCATCCGCTGGATTGTCCGATCTGCGATCAGGCAGGTGAATGCTCGCTGCAGGACCTGAGTTATCAGCACGGTACTGAGGGCACGCGCTACGAATTTAAAAGACGCACTTTCGAAAAACACGATATCGGTCCGTATATCCAGTTGCACATGACGCGCTGCATTCTCTGTTTTCGCTGCGTATATGTGGCTGACCAGCTTACACAAAAACGTGAACATGGAATTCTTGACCGCGGCGATCACTCAGAGATTGCTACCTATATTCATAAGGCGCTGGAAAGTGATTTCATAGGAAATGTAATAGATGTTTGTCCTGTAGGTGCACTTACGGATAAAACTTTCCGGTTTAAAAACCGTGTCTGGTTTTTGAAACCACAGGACGCACACCGCGATTGTCCCAAATGCTCAGGGAAAGTTACCCTCTGGAACAGGGGTGAAGAAGTATACCGCGTCACGGCGCGGAAGGATCAGTGGGGTGAAGTGAAGGATTTTATTTGTAATGAATGTCGCTTTGAAAAAAAGAAAACGAGCGACTGGGTTTTGGAAGGCCCGACCCTGATCAGCCGTCATTCTGTGATTTCGGCCGGACATTATGTTGGCACCGTAAAACCACAGGAAGTAATGCCGGAAGTAATGGATGGAAGAGCACCGAAATTATTAATGGATATTCATAGTGTGAGTGAAGTGAACCGACCGGAAATTGATCTTTCTGAAATTCAGGGACCGGCGCATTCTGTCGATTTCAAAAACGATCATTTTAATTTTAATAAAAATGGTAATTCATGATTTTCTATAATAAGCTTTTCAGGATCGATATGGTCCTTGTGATCGCTGTTATATGTTTGATTTTTGTGAAACCGGGAAAATGGAATGATATACTTACCGGATTTATTGCAGCGGTATTTGTTATCTCATTTGCAAATCATCTCAGACATTATATAATGTACAAGAAATTTTATTAGAAAAAATGCACATATTTCTAATGTTAGACTGGTTTCTGATCATTGAAAAGGCGATTCTTATTTCCATTATCCTCGCTGTGTCCCTGCTTGTGGCCATGTATGAAACCTATGCAGAAAGAAAAGTGGCGGCAGTTATTCAGGACAGGAGAGGGCCAAACCGCGCAGGTCCTTTCGGTATACTGCAACCGCTGGCAGACGGACTGAAATTGTTTATGAAAGAAGAAATCGTTCCCAATCTTTCCAATAAATTTTTATTCATACTGGGGCCCGGCATCGCCATGCTGACAGCCATGATGACCAGTGCGGTCGTTCCCTGGGGTGGAAATATTCATGCATTCGGACGTGAGATTCCGCTTCAGATCGCTGATGTAAATATTGGTATCCTTTATATTTTCGGTGTGGTAAGTATGGGCGTTTACGGAGTAATGATTGGCGGATGGGCATCTAACAATAAATTTTCTTTGCTGGCTGCAATCCGCGGAGCCTCTCAGATTATTTCGTATGAACTGGCCATGGGCCTGACACTGATCGCGATGCTCATGCTGACGGGTTCGCTGAGTTTGCAAACGATCGTCGGTCAGCAACTGGATAAAACGTATTATGTGGCCTATCAGCCGCTCGGATTTTTAATTTTTCTTATTTGTGCTTTTGCTGAATGTAATCGCACTCCTTTTGATTTGTCGGAAGCGGAAAGTGAATTGAACTTTGGGTATCACCAGGAATACTCATCCATGAAACTGGGTTTTTATTTATTTGCTGAATATGTAAATATGTTTATCAGCAGTGCGGTGATGGCGACGATTTTCTGGGGAGGATATGACATACCTTTTCTGAATGATGCAAATTTTGGAATCAACCATGGACAGAATCTTTTGGCAGGACTCGAAGTGTTGAGTCTGTTTCTAAAAATTTGTGTTTTCATTTTCTTTTTCATGTGGGTACGGTGGACGATTCCGCGGTTCCGGTATGACCAGCTGATGAAACTTGGCTGGAAAACCCTGATCCCGCTGGCAATATTGAATATGCTGATAACAGGATTTGTGGTGTTGTACCGGCAGTATGGACTTTTTTGATTCGTGTATCGTTAGTCGTTTATCGTCAATCGATCTACGATTCACGATCCACGATCCACGATAAACGATTTGGCCGGTTGGTATGATAAAAATAATTTTGCGAAAATTATGCAGGCACTGACTTCAAAATCAAAGCAGGTCGGGCGAAAGCCGATGACGTTCTGGGAAAGATTATACCTACCGGCAATTTTCAAGGGTATGGCCATCACATTCGGTCATATCTTCAAAAAAAAGCCAACGATTAACTATCCTGAACAAACAAGACCTTTCAGTCCGGTATTCCGTGGTGTTCAGGTATTAAACCGGGATGAAGAAGGTCGCGAACGCTGCACGGCCTGCGGTCTATGCGCCGTCGCCTGTCCTGCAGAGGCCATTACGATGGAAGCCGCTGAACGATTGCCCGGAGAAGAACATTTATACAGGGAAGAAAAATATGCAGTCAGGTATGAGATTAATATGCTGCGCTGTATTTTCTGTGGATTGTGTGAGGAAGCCTGTCCCAAGGATGCCGTGTATTTATCAGAAAGCATGGTGCCATCCAACTACAACAGGAAGACATTTATATACGGCAAACCCGAATTGCTGATACCCAATCCATTGACCGAGCCCGAAGCTTACGCAAAAGCAAGAGGGAACAGACCTGAAAAAAATAGTTGATGAGCGCAACCCAATTTCTATTTTGGTTTTTAAGTATACTGGCTTTATTCAGCGCCATCATGATGGTGGTAAGTAAAAATCCTGTGCATAGTGTGATGTGGCTGATCGTCGTTTTCTTCGCGATATCAGGTCACTATGTTTTACTCAATGCCCAGTTCCTGGCCATCGTAAATCTTATCGTTTATGCAGGTGCCATTATGGTGCTTTTTCTTTTTGTAATTATGCTGATGAATTTGAATGCGGAGACCGAACCGCAAAAAAATAAATGGCTGAAGATCGCGGGCGTAATCGGCGGCGGCGCATTATTACTTGTACTCGTGGCATCCTTGAAAGAAGCCGACCTCCACAATCGAATCGCCGAGACCGGCAAAGGAAACATCGGCCTGATTCATAACCTGGGTATGGTGCTGTTTAAAGAATATGTGATTCCCTTTGAGATCAGTAGTGTTCTCTTTCTGAGCGCAATGGTCGGGACGGTGGTGATAGGGAAGAAAGACTGAGGAAAGTATGGGAGTATGGGAGTATGGGAGTATGGGAGTAGGGAGCTGGGACACTTAAATTAATTAATCTTAATAAAAATATAAAAATGAGAACTGTTAATTCGGGATTTGGAAAATGATTTTCACTCCCATACTCCCATACTCCCATACTCCCATACTAAAAAGAAACGATGCCCATTAATTACTATATATTTCTGTCGGTAGCACTTATTCTGCATCGGTGTTGCCGGTGTGCTGACGCGCCGGAACGCCATCATCATCTTCATGTGCATTGAACTGATGCTCAACGCCGTGAATTTATTACTGATCGCTTTTTCTAAAATGCATCATGTATCGGCCGCTATGTCGGATCCGAATGCAGGCATCAACGGACAGATTTTTGTTTTTTTCATCATGGTGGTCGCCGCTGCTGAAGTGAGCGTGGGACTGGCCATCATCGCCATGATGTACCGGAATACGCATTCTGTGGACGTCAACTTTTTAAATAGATTAAAACATTAAAGCGAAAGCAGCTAAAGCCTAAAGCTTAAAGCAAGTAAAAGAGTCTGGGAGTATAGGAGTATAGGAGTATAGGAGTATAAGAGTATAAGAGTATAAGAAGCAAATGAATTAATAATTAACAATTAAAAAAAGCTTTAGGCTTTAGGCTTTAAGCGCTTTGGGCTAAGCTTTACAATAATGTCAAATTACGTTTACCTCGTCCCGCTGTTTCCGCTGATCGGATTTTTGATAAACGGACTTTTCAGGAAGTCGGTTCCTAAATCAATGTCCGGACTGATCGGCTCAGCTATGATATTGGCTTCTTTTATTGTGAGCGCGGGGATTTTCTTTCAGGTTAAACAGGAAGGCTTTCAACCCGTCACTGTCACCCTTTTTCAATTTATTCATGCCGGAAATCTCAGCATCCCCTTTTCATTTCTTGTAGATCCGCTGTCCACACTGTTCTTACTCATTATCACAGGTGTCGGATTCCTGATCCATGTATATTCTGTCGGATATATGAAAGATGAAAACGGGCCCGACTATGCAAAATATTTTTGCTACCTGAACCTCTTTGTTTTCTTTATGCTCCTCCTGGTGCTGGGATCGAACTATGTTATTCTCTTTATCGGATGGGAAGGCGTTGGTCTCTGCTCTTATCTGCTTATCGGTTACTGGTTTAAAAATATCGATTTCGATAACGCCGCAAAAAAAGCCTTCGTGATGAATCGTATCGGTGATGTTGGTTTTCTGATCGCGATTTTTGTTATCATCAGTAAGTTTGGTTCTGTCTCTTTCGATGCGGTATTTAAGGCGGCACCTACGGTTTCCACCGGGTGTACTCACCGCCATTACATTATTATTATTTTCGGCGCCACAGGAAAATCCGCACAGATTCCATTGTATACCTGGCTGCCCGATGCGATGGCCGGCCCCACACCGGTTTCAGCTCTGATCCATGCAGCCACCATGGTGACAGCCGGTATTTATATGATTGCACGCAGCCATGTTTTATATAACCTCGCGCCGGTCAGTCAGACCGTTGTTGCGATAACAGGTCTTGCCACCATCATCCTCGCGGCATTGATTGCAGTAAAACAAAATGATATTAAAAAAGTACTGGCTTATTCTACCGTCAGTCAGCTGGGCTATATGTTTCTTGGTCTCGGTGTGGGTGCTTATACCGAGGCGGTATTTCATGTATTGACGCATGCTTTCTTCAAGGCCCTCTTATTCCTCTGCGCCGGATCTGTAATCCATGCAATGAGCGGTGAACAGGATATTCGCAATATGGGCGGATTAAAAAAATATCTGCCCGTTACCCATATTACTTTTCTGATGGGCTGTATCGCCATTTCCGGTAGTTCCTCCGTTTTCAGGATTCTTTTCAAAAGATGAAATCCTGACTGCAGCCTACGGAAAAAACCCCGTGTATTTTATTATAGGTGTTGCAGGTGCGATGATTACTGCTTTCTACATGTTCCGCTTATACGCAACAACTTTTCTTGGAAAATTCAGGGGAACAGAAAATCAGGAACATCACCTGCATGAAAGTCCTTCTTCGATGACGATTCCGCTGGTGATTCTGGCAGTACTCGCCGTGACAGGAGGATTCTTAGGGATACCCGAACTGTTTATAAGAAACTCAAATTTTCTGGCTCATTTTCTCAGTCCTGTATTGGGTGGTGAAGGAACAGCAGAAATTCCGGCATCTGTTGAATGGATGCTCATGGGTACATCAACATTGCTGGCAGTGTCCATGGTACTCTACGCGTTATCCAGGTTCAGCAAAAAACCTGAACTCGGCGAGCCAGTAGGATTTGCCAAATGGATGGCAGATAAATTTTATGTGGATGAATTATATAATAAGCTGATTGTGGAACCGCTGAATGAACTGGGTGATTTCTTTGACCAGATAATCGAAAAGAAACTGATCGACGGATTGGTGAATGGTACCGGACGGCTGGTTCAATATAGCAGCCGTCAATTGCGGTATCTGCAAAGCGGACAGGTGGGCGGATATGTGCTGCTGATGGTCATTGGTACGATACTCTTATTTGTTGTGCAATTGTTTTTGCGAAAATAAAAATTATGGTTCCTGTTTTACTCATCGGGATTCCGCTGCTTGCGGGTCTGATCGGATTCTCGCTGAAGGATATTGCTGCCAAACGCTGGGCTTTGTTTGCCTCAATCCTGACCTTAACTGTGTCTGTTGTAGGTATTTGCCTGCCGGGAGATAGCAGGGAACTTTCTTTTAATGTGCCCTGGATGGGTTCGCTGAATAGTCATTTTGCCATCAGTCTGGATGGAACCGGCCAGATACTTTCTTTGCTCACCGCAATCGCTTTCCCTTTAATTTTTATTTCAACCTGGAAAGAAGAGTATAAAAAAGCGCATAATTTTTTCGGGCTGATGTTATTGTCGCAGGCCGGACTTCTCGGCGTATTTCCTGGCGGCCGATGCTTTATTGTTTTATTTTTTCTGGGAGCTGGCCCTGATACCTGTTTATTTCCTGGCTTCGCAATGGGGCGGTGAAAAAAGAATTGCGGCGACATTTAAATTCTTCATTTATACTTTTCTCGGTTCGCTGATGATGCTGATCGGGATCATCTATATTTATTTTCATACCAGGGATCATTCTTTTGCACTCAGCGCTTTTTACCAGGCACACCTGCTGATACCCGCAGAAACACAGTCCTGGTTATTCTGGTTCATATTTATTGCTTTCGCTGTAAAGATGCCCATCTTTCCTTTTCATACCTGGCAGCCGGATACCTATGAACAGTCACCTACGGCAGTGACCATGGTGCTCAGCGGACTCATGGTAAAAATGGGCATATTCGGTTTGCTGCGGTGGCTGGCACCTGTTCTTCCCATGGCTACCTATATGTGGGGCGATACGGTCTCGATGCTTGTGCATCATCGGAATGATATATGCCTCGCTGATTGCCATGCAGGCAGGATGACCTGAAAAGAATGGTTGCCTATTCTTCCATCGCACATATCGGGCTCATGTGCCTCGCTATTTTTGCAACAACGGAATCGGCCATACAGGGCGTGATGATCCAGATGTTCAATCACGGAATCAATATCATCGGATTGTGGATCGTGGTGTACCTGATCGAAAAACAATTCAGGACCCGCAAGATCAGCGAACTCGGCGGACTGGCTTCAAAGGCACCGGTACTGACGGCTATGCTGGTGATTATTGCGCTCGCCAATATCGCATTACCACTTACCAATGCATTCATCGGAGAATTTTTGATGTTCAGCGGAATATATTCTTCCAAAGCAACCATATATAATGTGGTATTCACCGTGACGGCTGCGATGACGATTATCCTGGCGGCCGTTTATATGCTGAATATGGTGCAGCGTGTTTTTTATGGACCTACGAATGCACTAACGGAAAAGGCGATAGATATCAGGGCAGGCGAAAAATTTGTACTGGGAGTCATCGTCGTTATTGATAGTAGTTGTGGGTGTTTATCCGGAACCCCTGTTCCGGCTCACACAGAATTCAGTGGACGCACTGCTTTCAAAAATGTACGTTAAACCCTAAATAAGAACCAGTAAGCTATGAATTCAATCATAACATCGGCTATTTTAGGAGTGATCATGATGTTCAGCGGAATTTTTCTGAAAAAGAATTCTTCCATTGTGGCTTTGGCCATACTGGCGGCAGCACTCCTCTCTGGTCATGGCTGTGCTTGATATGAGCGGGTATCATTTTTTCCCGGTAGATACCCACAACATGCTTGATTTTGAAGTATTCGGTCTGCTGGTCAACTGTATTGTCTTTGCCTGCACACTGGCTTATTTTCTGCTCAATGGCCGCGACATCGCTGCTATCGGATCTAATCCGGGTGAATATTTTGCGCTGATCTTTTTTGTTCTCTGTGGAATTTCCATCGCCACTTCTTTCAACAGCCTGCTCATGTTATTTATCGGAGTGGAAATTTTTTCCATCCCGCTTTATATACTAACGGGCAGCGACAAAGCGAAATCTAAAAAGCAATGAAGCTTCCCTTAAATATTTCCTGATGGGCGCATTCAGTACCGGGATCATGTTGCTGGGGATCGCTTTTCTATATGGGGCAAGCGCAAAGGGAAGTTTTTTTCTGGATGACCTGGCACCGGTTAAATCATCCGTTGCATCTCCGATGATGATAACGGGCCTGATCCTGCTGATGATATCCCTGGCTTTTAAAGTATCCGCGGCACCCTTTCATTTCTGGACGCCTGACGTATACGATGGTGCACCCACTGTGATTACTTCCTTTATGGCCACGGTTGTCAAAGCAGGGGCTTTTATTGCTTTTATACGATTGTTTGCGAACGCATTTTTCGATATGAAGTCCCAATGGCAGATTTATGTTGCCATCATTACGGCGACCACGCTGTTTCATCGGAAATATTACGGCGGTATTCCAGCAGAGTGTTAAACGAATGCTCGCTTATTCGAGTATCGCCCAGGTCGGGTTCATGCTCCTGTCTCTGCTCACACTGAATATACTTGCCAAGGAAGGGATCATTTTATATATCACTGTTTATAGTATTGCCACCATCGGCCTGTTTGCCATCCTGGTCAAAATGAAGGACTACAGTTTCGATGGCTTTAATGGTATGGCACGGAAATATCCCGGTGTAGCTTTTACGGCAACGATTTTTTTGCTGTCACTGGCGGGTATTCCTTTAACAGGAGGATTCCTGGCAAAATATTATATGATATCTTCTGTTATGCAAACCGGCTCCTGGCTCTGGCTGGTGATTTTCGCCCTGCTTTGTGCCACCGTGAGCGTGTACTATTATTTCCGGGTGATCCAGGCCATGTATTTCAAGGAAGGTGTGGCTCAGCAACTGGAAATTGGCCCGGTATTCCAGGGAATGCTTGTTCTGCTTGCCCTGATCATCATAGTCTTAGGTGTATTCCCGCAATGGCTCATCGACCGCTTATATATTATTTACATCTGATTCCGGATTACCGGTTGTAAGTCTGTAAAGAAGCTTTAAATTAGCCCTGCATTCCAGACACTAATGAGATTAGCAGATATTCTTTCACTTTCTTTCCGTACCGTCAGGAGTAATAAACTCCGCACAGGTATTACTGTAGCCATTATTGCGTTCGGTATCATGGCCCTGGTTGGTATCAATACTGCCATTGACGCAATGAAACAGAAATTCACGGAGAGTTTTGCCTCCATGGGTGCCAACGGATTTACGATCCATTATAAGGACTACCAGTTTTTCGGAAATAACAATCAGGTAACAAAAGAAAAAAAAGGCGCAAAGAAAGAAAAGAAATCCAATAACAAGATACCCATTACCAAGGACCAGGCGGAACTCTTCAAGCAGAATTATCATTTCCCCTCAAAAGTGTCCCTGAGCCTCCGCGGAGGCAATAGCAATATCGTTTCGCTTGGAAGCTCAAAAACCAATCCGACCGTACAGGTCACCGGCGGCGATGAGGATTACGCCGAGCTCAACGGATATACACCTGAATGCGGGCCGCTCGCTGAATGAACTGGATGTGGAATCCGGCAGAAATGTATGCATGCATAGGAAGTGACCTGGTAACGAAATTTTTCGGCGGAAATCCTGAACGTGCCATAGAAAAAATAATCAAAATCAACGGCATTCCTTTCCGGGTTATCGGCACTATGGAGTCCAAAGGGTCCAGCATCGGCAGAAGCTTCGATAATGTGGTCATCACTTCCTATAATAATGTAAGACGTTTTTTCGTCAGCGGGTCCGTTAACTTCTTCAATCCGGCGCCTTCTTTCAATATACAGGTAAAAGTACCCGATGTGAACCAGATGAGATCTGGCAATCGGGGAAGCCGAAGGCGTATTTCGTCCCATCCGGAGAATAAATACAACCGATGCCAGCAATTTTGTAATTGATAAAAGCGACCGGTTTGTGGAACAGCTCCTTTCGAACCTGTCATTGATAACCGTCTGCGCCATTGCGATCGGGGCCATAACACTGCTGGGGGCCGCCGTGGGTCTAATGAATATCATGCTGGTTTCTGTAACCGAAAGGACCAAGGAAATCGGTTTGGTCAAAGCCATCGGTGGCAGGAAGGGCAGCATCCGCATGCAGTTTTTATATGAATCCATCCTGATCAGTTTGCTGGGCGCTGTTTTTGGAAGTTTCCTCGGCATCCTGATCGGAAATGTTTTTTCGCTGGTACTGAATACCGGATTTGTATTTCCATGGATCTGGCTTTTCCTTGGAATGGCTATCTGTACCGGGGTTGGAATACTGGCCGGAATATATCCCTCTCTAAAAGCTTCACGAATGAATCCTATACAGGCTCTGCGTTACGAGTAACAGGGATTTTTTTATTATGCAGAATGAATGCAGGCAACGGTTTGCTTGCAAATGAATTAAATGGAAAGAATAACTATTTTACATTTTGGCATTCCGGAAATTTACTATATTGTGTTCCCTACGAAAAATCATGCACACCGGATTTCCTATTGAAAAGGTTTTAAAAGCATCCCGTTCGCTTTAATATAATTACCATATTTTTTAAATTTTTCTTAAACACTAAAAACAAACGATCATGGCTGAAACAAGACCGACTGCAACGGCTGCAGCGAAACCTGCATCAAGTGTACAAACCTGCGAAGGGTGGCAATTCTATTTCCTGGATGGCCCCTCTGGTCTGTGTAATTATTGGATTTTTAATCTGGAGATTTCTGATAGGTGATCCAAGTAATTTTACCAAACCCGATCTCAATGGTGGTTTCTGGCCCAGCCACGAAGGTGCGAAGATCTGCCCTTTCGCGTATGTACCTCGGAGGGATCATTGTACCGATTTTGATTGGCTGCCTGCTTACCGTACTTAACTTTCGTAGTTGAAAGATTTCTGACAATTATCAAAGCTACCGGAAGTGGAAATATCAATGAATTCATCCGCAAAGTGCAATACCACCTGGCTAATAAAAATGTTGACAGCGCCATTGCAGAATGCGATCGTCAGAAAGGAAGTGTCGGAAATGTAATGAAAGCCGGTCTGCGCAGATACAAAGAAATGATCACAAACAGCGAACTGGATACAGAACAAAAAGTGCTGGCCATTCAGAAAGAAGTGGAAGAAGCCACGGCACTTGAACTGCCCATGCTGGAAAAAAACCTGGTATTTCTTTCTACCATCGCTTCCGTGGCAACCCTGTTGGGACTGCTGGGAACGGTAATGGGAATGATCCGTTCATTTGCTGCCCTGGGTGACAGTGGAGGAGGTGAAGCTGCATCCAAACTGAGCCAGGGTATTTCTGAAGCCCTGTACAATACCGCCCTCGGGATCGGTACATCGGCCATTTCCATCATTATGTATAATGTGTTCACCACCAAGATCGATGGTATTACATATGGTATTGATGAAAGCGGATTCACTTTGACACAAAGTTTTGCGTCACTTTATAAATAGGTGTATGGTAAATGGTTTATGGTTTATGGATTTTCCATCCACCATCCACCATAAACCATCAACCAAGTTTATGGAATTTCGAATTAATCAGCATCTATAAAAGAAAAAATATGGGAAGAGCAAAGTTACCCAGGAAGAGCACGAACATCGACATGACAGCGATGTGCGACGTGGCCTTCCTATTGCTTTCTTTCTTCATCCTGGCCACCAAGTTCAAACCGCCGGAAGCACTGTCTGTAATTACACCGAGTTCGGTGTCGACCAAGACTGCTCCGGAAAAAGATGTTGTACTGGTAACCATCGATAAAGACGGGAAAGTATATCTGTCCGTTTCTGATGCCAATGTTAGGCTGAGAAGAAAGACATGATCGAAGCGATCAATACTTCCAAAAATATCGGTTTATCGGATGCAGAAAAAGCCAATTTCGTAAACATTCCAAATGCATATATCGGCGCTCCCTTCAGCCAGCTGAAATCATACCTGGATAAGAATCCGGAACAACTGAGGAATGTGGTTAAACCAGGCATTCCGGCGGTGGACAGTACGAACAATGAAATGATCGACTGGTTCAGGGCCGCGCAGGATGCGTTTCAGGGAAGAAAGATGAATATTCTGGTCAAGGGCGATGATGCGTCGAAATATCCTTCCTTGCAGGGAGTGATCATCGCATTGAAAAAGAACGACCTCATGAAATTCCAGGTTGTTACGAGTCCTGTTCCGCCACCACTGGGTTCGGAACTGTATAAGGCACAGCAGGCAACGGGAACGAAGGCAGTTGAATAATTAACATTAAAAAAAACGAGACATGGCAGAAATGGATACCTCGGGCGGCGGCGGCCATAAAAAAGGCCCCGGCGTCAAAAAAGGAAAAAAGCTCTCTACCAGGGTGGATCTGACCCCGATGGTGGATCTCGGATTCCTGCTGATCACTTTTTTCATCTTTACCACAACCATGAGCCAGCCAACGGCCATGCGTTTGTTCCTGCCAAAGGATGTAAAAAATCCGGATGAGCAGAATAAGGTGAAAAATTCAGCGGTTATTACCCTGATGCTGGGCAAGAATGACATGATCTATTATTATGAGGGAGATAGTGCCGCTGGTTTGAAAGCGACGGATTTTAAAAATATGCGCGATATCGTGGTCGACAAAAAGAGAAGGACGGATCCCAAGGATTTTGTGGTGATTATCAAACCCACTGTCGATGCCACGTATAAGAACACGATCAATATCCTGGATGAAATGACCATCGACGGCGTGAAACGATATGCGATGGTGGATATATCGCCGGTCGAATATAATTATATCAAAGCGACGGAGAAGGCCAACGGGATAAATTAGGGTCTGGATTTTTGTGGAAATTTCATTAAATTGAATCATTACAAGAAATAGTCCATCATGGAAATAAACAAAATATTAACCGCAGATGTCCTTGATATCATCTTCGATGGAAGAAACAAGGAATATGGTGCTTACGATCTGCGTAAGACCTATAATAAACGTCTGCGTACTGCAATGCTGGTGATGCTGGGAGCTGTTGTGGCCCTGATTGTTGGATACTTTATCAGCAATTACGAGGGAAAGAACAAAGTGGCCGCACCGGTAGTGCAGGATGTTCAGCTGGAAGATGTGAAGGAAGAAAAAAAGAACGAACCACCGCCACCTCCTCCTCCGCCGAAGCCACCGCCAAAGGTCGAAATGGCGAAATTCACACCTCCTAAGATTGTAAAGGATGAGGAAGTGAAGGCTGAAGAAAAACCACCTGAAGTGGAAAAACTGGAAGACACCAAGATTGGTAATGCCAACCAGGAAGGTATCAAGGATGATAATATTACAGCACCGCCTGCAGATAATAAAGGCGTTGTGGAAGCACCGAAGGATAATACGGATTACGATAAAACATTTACCAAAGTGGAAATCGAATCTGAATATCCCGGTGGTATTGCAGCCTGGTACAGCGTTATCTGCAGAAGAACCTTGCATATCCCGACGAAGCCGTCAGTGCAATGAAATTCAGGGACAGGTAGTTGTGCGTTTCATCGTTGACAAGGAAGGTGAAGTGAGTGATGTGGAAGCCGTCAGCGGTCCTCACTGAACTACGCGATGCAGCGGTTCGTGTTATCAAGAAAAGTGGTGCACTGGACTCCCGCTGTTCAGAACGGACGTAAAGTAAAATCATACAAGAGCCAGCCGATTAACTTTAAACTGGAAGCGCAATAAGTAAGTATGGGAGTATGGGAGTATGGTGAGTGGAAGATTATTAAAATGCGAACCCGGGAATTGTTCCCGGGTATTTTCGTTGACCGTTGACCGTTAGCCGATGACCGACCATACTGCCAACCGCCAACCGCCAACGGTCAACTATATTTGCAGATATGTTAGGAAAACTAACCGGCTGGGACGACACCATCGTAGCACTCGCGACCGCTCCCGGTATCGGAGCGCTTGGGGTGATCCGACTCAGCGGGCCGGACAGCTATTAAAATTGTAAAAGGTTTATTTCCCTCCAAAGATCTGTCGAAACAGGCTTCGCATACACTTGCATGTCGGATTGTTGAAAAACGGGGAAGAGGTTCTGGATCATGTTGTCATTTCCATTTATCGTGCACCGAAATCCTATACCGGTGAGGATGTGGTGGAAATCAGTTGTCATGGTTCGGTACATATCGAAGAAAAAATTCTCGCAGCCTGCATACATCACGGAGCACGTATGGCGCGTGCAGGTGAATTTACGCAGCGGGCTTTTCTGAAAGGCAAGATGGACCTGACACAGGCGGAAGCCGTTGCGGATCTGATTGCGAGCCATTCTGAAGCGGCACGAGTTTCAGCATTGCATACCATGCGCGGCGGATTTGCGGATGATCTGAAAATACTGCGGGAACAATTGCTGGGTTCTCCGCGCTGATCGAACTGGAACTCGATTTCTCACAGGAAGATGTGGAATTTGCGGACAGGAAAAAATTCTATACACTGATTGAAGAAGCGCAGCGCGTAACATCGGAACTGATCGAATCCTTTGCATACGGAAACGTGATACGCCAGGGCGTGCAGGTGGCGATCGTCGGAAAACCCAATGCAGGCAAATCAACTTTGCTGAACAGTTTACTGAATGAACAGCGCGCGATCGTGAGTGATATTGCAGGCACCACGAGAGATACGATTGAAGAAATATTAATTATTGAAGGCATCGAATTCAGGCTGATCGATACGGCAGGGATCCGCGCACATACTTCAGACAGCATTGAACAGATGGGAATGGACAAGACGCACGAGAAAATTGAACAGGCGGATATCGTGCTGGAGATTCTGGATGCATCGTCAATTGAAAACCGAAATATCGTGATGAAAACACTGCAGTGTGATTGCAAAAGGAAAAACTCATGCCGCGTATTGAAATAAAACAGATTTATTTTCACGACGGAAAGACTCTGGCGTGAATTTTCTGAATCACGGATTTGATTTTTATTTCAGCAAAAACTTCTTTTGGAATCAACAAATTAAAACGCGCATTGGTGAACCGTGTGCTGCAGGGAAAAAAAATGCGCGAAGGAACCGTCGTAACCAATGCACGTCATCACGAAGCATTGAAAAAAGTCGCCACCGCATTGCAGGATATCCGCGCCGGTCTCGACAACAATCTACCCGGCGATCTTCTCTCCTCCGATATTCGCCGCGCCCTCCACTTATCTCGGAGAGATCACCGGTGAAATCACCAATGAAGAACAACTCTCCTGGATCTTTGGGAAGTTTTGTATCGGGAAGTAACACATCGGTTGACGGTTGACGGTTGGCGGAGCATTTCCTCGTTCGATATTCTTTGCCTTTGTTGCTTTTCGAAGTTTATCCCGCCAAAGGCGGCTACTAATCTGTTACTAAATCCTGTTTTTGTGAATTGCTTGATTTTGGTGGCCAGATTATGGGCACTAATGATACGGTATGATACGTAATGATACCGTATGATAGGGACAAAATCCAGGGCTCCTGAGGGAAAACATGCATGAGAGTTGTCGGAATAAAACGCATTGAGGAAATTTGATATATTTATTGTGGGTTTGAGTATGTGATAGAAATAAATGATGCATTAAATCAAAGAACTATCCCCATTTTAGGCTTCGGTTTTGATTTCCTTCAAAATCGAACGTCCCGACAACAATACAAAATGGATAACGCTAAACTACAGTGTAACAAAGTAAATATCTTTATAGAGGAAGCGCTTACAATATCAAGTTCAATGGCTGCTGTTGGATTCATAAAACAAAAATGATATGAAAAAGCTATTAACCATTGCTTCCATTTTTTTCGCACTTTATTCATCCGGGCAAAATTTTTATTTCCCGAAGGAGTATTATAAAGACAACATTACATTGGGCAAATACATGCCCGTACTGGCAAAACAGGTAATAGCCGTTTATAAACAAGGAGATAGAAAAGTTTATTTCGATAATCTCTGTGATCTTCAAATGGCAGCAGAACAATACGCTGAGGCCAACAGCAGCCTGGATTCATTACGCACGTTTTACAAGATGGACAATGCTGATACCTTAAGCATTAAAGGAATAGGTTTTCAGGGAAATGCATTTGCTTCTGCTAAAATAATGCAAGCTGAAAAGCAGCTTTCGTTAACTGATGCTTATACTTTTACTTTTAATTTTTTGTTTGATGCCTTACCTGTGCAGTCAATTCCGGATGCACGAGATGATATTACCTTTCAATTCACTTACATCAAAAAGTATCACGATGACTTTTATAAATTATTAAGCAATCAAAATGGCAAGGACAGCATAAGTTTTGATGATGCGAAAAAGCTTTGCAGGGCATATAACTCGTATAATGTTTATAGCCAGGTGGCGCCTTTATCAAAGTTACTACTGGCAAAACAGGATGATAAGCGATTTATTATTGAAGATAGTGTGCTTATTAAAACAAGAGATGGAGCAATCATTTCCGCAGTAGTCGTTAGAAAGAAGGGAGTTGTTGTTAAACAACCTGCTATTTTTATATTCAATATATACATTGGGACTTACGACAAAGAAAGAGCAGAATATTGCGCAAGTAAAGGCTACGTGGGCGTAGTAGCCAATACAAGAGGCAAAGGATTGAGTCCACAGGAAATAGAACCATTTGAGCACGATGCCAATGATGCTTATGATATTATTGACTGGATAAGCAAACAAGTCTGGAGCAATGGTAAAGTGGGAATGGTTGGAGGTAGTTATCTTGGTTTCAGCCAATGGGCTGCAGTAAAGAAAATTCATCCTGCTTTAAAGACTCTTATCCCGCAAGTTGCTGAAGGTCCGGGTATTGACTTCCCGATGCTAAATAACGTATTTTTTAATGGTATGCTTAAGTGGATACATTGGGTAACTAACAATAAAAATACAGATGATGATGATTTCAATAACGAAAAGCATTGGGATTCCACGTTTATAAAATGGTATGCGAACGGTAAATCATTCCGTTCTTTAGATACTATCGAGGGAAGGCCCAATAAAATATTTCAGCGATGGCTGTTGCATCCGGGTTATGATACTTATTGGCAAAATATGATTCCCTATAAAACCGAATTTGCAAAAATAAATATCCCGGTATTGACCATTACAGGATATTTTGATGGTGCACAGTCTGGTGCCATGTATTATTTTGAACAACATTATTTGTATAATAAGCATGCTGAACATTATTTAGTGATCGGGCCTTATGACCATGTTGGTCCGCTAAGCGAAGTTCCATCTTCAAAGCTTTGGGGATATACAATAGATTCCGTTGCCAATATCAACTTTTATGATCTTACTTTCCAGTGGTTCGATTATATTTTAAAAGATAGCGCCAGGCCTGCTCTTTTGAAAGACAAAATAAGTTATGAAGTGATGGGTGCCAATGAATGGAAACACGTGCCGTCATTAAGTAAAATGAACAACGATACGATTAATTTTTATTTAAGTAATGTACGAGTAGCCCGCCATTATAGGCTGGATACACAGGCACCCTCAAACATAGAATTTATCAGACAGGAAGTGGATCTTAAAGACCGGAGTGATACTTCTAACCCTCCCATTGACCTTATTGACAGTTCTCTGGATGCAACAAACGGGTTGTCGTTTATTTCGGCACCGTTTGCCAAATCTTTTGAAATTAACGGCTCTATTGTTGGCGAATTAAAAGCCAGTATTAACAAAAAAGATATGGACGTACTGTTAAATATGTATGAATTAATGCCTGATGGAAAATATTTTAGAGTATTGCCAAGATATTATATTACGCGTGCCAGCTATACTAAAAATCGAAGCCAAAGGCAACTACTGCGACCAGGTAAAATTGAAACTGTCCCCGTCAACAATGCGTATTTCACTTCCAAAAAAATTAGTGCAGGCAGCAGGTTAATTGTTGTATTAGGCATCAATAATAATTTCCGATGGCAAATAAATTATGGAACGGGTAAAGACGTAAGCGATGAAACTATTGACGATGCCAAAATACCATTGCAAATAAAATGGTACACCAACAGTACAATAAGAATACCTGTATGCAAATAACCGGGCAGAAATTTACTACTGGTTGTATGGTCAAGGCAACTTATTATTAATGGAGCAGACTAAGGTGTGTCTTAGCCCCCTAAATGGCTAGACTAAATTAGTAAATCCATTTAGTCACTTAAATTTAGGTTATGGGAAAACAAAGAAGAAGTTTCTCAGTGGAACAGAAACTTCAAATCCTCCAGGAAGCTGATCAGAACGGTGCTACTCAGACTCTTCGCAAGCACAACATTTCTCACTCCGTTTATCTCAGGTGGAAGAATCAATTCAATCAGGGAGGTGCGCGGTTATTAGAGCCGCAGTATCACAAGGTAGATCCGGAAGTCAGGGCACTGCAGGAAGAAAATGCCCGACTCAAAAAGATCATTGGCAACCAGGCTTTGGAACTGGAGTTCAAGACAGAGTTATTAAAAAAAAACGAGGCCTACGAGCGGAGGTTGAAGGGCTCGTGAGAACCTATGCACTTCGCAGTATTGGGAAACGCCATTTGCTGGAGTGGTTCGGGCTATCGCCAAACAGTTTTTATTACAAGCAGTCCGGTGCGTCCAAAGGAATAAGGCCAAGTACACACAGTGTGAACCAGAATGGTGAGCTGATAGAAAATGCAGTGGTGGTAAAAGACATAGAGAAGGCCCTGTCACAGGAATTTTGTTGCTACGGATACCGGAATATGACTGCTGAACTTAAAGAAATAGGCTGGATCATTAATCACAAGAAAGTCTACAGGCTGATGAAAGAATCTAAACTGTTATACGGATCAAGAATACGGGTCGAACCTTTTAAAAGGAATTTTATCCGGTTCAGAAGCCTTCGGCCTGAGCGCCCTTTGCAATACCTGTCCATGGATATAAAATACGTCCATGTGCATGGAACCGGCAGAAATGCCCTGCTGCTGACGGTGATGGATATTTACAGCAGAAAAGTTTTGATCCACATGCTCAGGCACAGCATTAAAAAAGGAGATGTCCTGGGTCATGCTGTCACTGATGCTACTTGACTATAAAACCGAAGGAATGTCACTGAGAAATGATAATGGATCACAGTTCATCGCTACGGCCGTTCGCGAATACTTAAAAGATAAAGGCATCTTACAGGAGTTCTCGCATGTAGCAACACCCGAGGACAATGCCTATATCGAAGCACTTCATTCAAACCTTCAAAGAGAAGTGATTGACCGGTTCGAGTTTGAATCGATCTTCCATGCTCAAATGATCATCGACCGCTATTGCAAATGGTACAATGAAAAAAGACGACACGGCTCGCTAAATCGTCAGAGTCCCGAATCCACATGGAAAAAATATAATCGGGCCCTTTTGAAAATGAAAAACTACTAAACTACCATTAGAAAACTGTCCAGTTTATAAGGGGCCGAGACAGTAGGGAAAGAATACACCAAGAAAACGATCGACGAAAATAGCCGGGAGGTAAAGGCTAATAGTACTATTTCTACATGGGCCGGTGATAACTATCAATGAAGAATGCAATCTTTTGACCCGGAACACTACAAATAGCACCTAAAAACTCGTTACTAATCTGTTACTAATTCCTCTGAAACCCACTAGTATCGCGGGACAGTACTTTTTGTATCGGGAAGTGACCAAGCCACGATATATGCGCGTTTCCCGCAGTTGACGCATGTCCCAATTATATTTCATTTGCCTTTTATTGCTTTTCGGAGTTTACCACGCCATAGGCGTGGCCTTTAATAGCCTTTTATTCGCTACTAAACTGTTACTAAATCCTGGTCTTCTGATTTTCTGTTAATTGGTGGCCAGATTATTGGTCACAATGATACGGTATGATACCGTATGATACACAATGATACCATATGATACGGTGAAAATCCATGGCTCCTAAGGGAAATCGTGTGTGAGATCTTCTAAACAGCATTTTATCAAGGTAAATATCTTTACAAGCAAAGCGCCTCATATCATAAATTTGAGTGTTAGCGGTAATGCTGTAGCAACATTTATTCTAAATGATCATGTATGACTGCAAAACCTTTAGTAATTATAGCCAGCGCAAGAAAGCACGGCGATACAAGAAAGTTTTTAGATAAAGTTTTTGCTAAGATCGATCACAAACAAATTGACCTTTTGGATTTTCATATTTCATATTTCGACTATTCCAATAACTACCCAGACAACGATGGTTTCTTGAGAATTGTAGACGAAATTTTGCGACACAAAGTTATCGTATTTGCGACACCGGTTTATTGGTATGCCATGAGTGGACTAATGAAAACATTTTTTGACCGATTGACAGATTTGGTGACGATGAAAAAAAATGCGGGCAGAGAACTAAAAGGGAAATCAATATTCTTACTTACTGTTGGCGTAGACCAAGAATTACCAAATGGCTTTGAAGTCCCTTTTAAACTGACATCTGACTATTTAGATATGACTTACCAAGACTGCATTTACTATTCAACGAAATTTCCAAAGACTGAAAAAGAGCTTAGAGAAACAATTGACTCATTTACAGCGAAACTAAAGCAGCACTACCGCTAACATTTGCTTTGGCGCTATGCCGACTGAGTAAGGCTATTTATGTAGTTGGAATTCTATTTAACTTTAGTACGTTGGCCGTGGGTAAACAAAATCTACAGCCAAGTCAGCAGTGGGAATTCTATTGCCGGCACGGCCCCAATGCGATGGCGTTGTGCGAAATTGGGTGTTTGCACGTGACGTGATCAATACGTGTACAACACGCGTTCCGACAAAGGATGCATTTTTATGATGAAGGAATGAACAACGACAAAGACAAATTAAGGAGAAATATATGCGAATACTGATTTCTGCTGTTGGGACACGCGGCGATGTCCAGCCTGCACTTGCCTTGGCGCTTGAACTGCGGAAACATGGCCACTCAGTTCGGATGTGCATATCCCCAAACTTTTTGGACTGGGCCCGAAACCTCGGGCTCGACGCCTTACCAATGGGAGTCGAAATGCGAATGCCCTCGCAAAAATCGGCCACTTCATCTAAGTTAACACCCGAGGAATTAAAGCTTATGCGGGCGTCGATGCCCGATCTTATCAGGGATCAGTTCGATACTATTGGCAACGCTTCCAAAGACTGTAATGTTATCATCGGCGCCAACGCACATCAGTATGCCGCACCCTCGATTGCCGAACTGATGGGCATCTATTGTATAACCGCAGTCTACGCTCCTGTTGCCATACCATCGTCATCTATCGCTCCACCGCCTGCCCCGGGCCAGAATCCACCTACACCCACTACCTTAAGTATCGAGGAGCAGTGGCTTAACACCTCGAGGCATTGGAACGAAAGAGCGTTAGATCGTATCAATCAGAACCGCGATCGTCTGGGCATGGCTCCCATTAGTGACGTGCTCGACTATGTTCTCACAGATCATACCTGGCTTGCTGCTGATGCCACACTTGCCCCCGTTCCAGCTACTCCCAAAAGGAGCATTTTTCAATCCGGCACATGGGTTCTTCCCGATGACACTCCCCTTCCGGCGAAGTTAAATACATTTTTAGGAAATGGAGAACCCCCAGTCCTTATAGGCTTCGGAAGCATGCCTGCATCGGGAGATATAGCTCGTCACATTGTTGAAGCTATTTGTGCCCACGGTAAAAGGATTATTGTCATGAAAGGTTGGGCAGCTCTTGACATCCTTGAGGAATCACAAAACTGCATCGCTGTTGATGAGGTTAATTACAACATGCTGTTGCCGCGGGTTACTGCCATCATCCACCATGGCGGCGCAGGCACTACTGCGGCGGCGGCTCGTGCAGGAATTCCACAAATCATCACACCGATGTTCAGCGATCAATTTTATTGGGGCAATCGTGTTGAAGAGCTGGGGCTTGGGATCACAAAACCCTACGCTACAATGACAAGGGAATTAATGGAGGAATCACTGGCAGAAGTATTCATTCCGGATGTACAAAGCAGAGCTCGTACGCTTTCCGAGCAGGTTCGCCGCGACGGTGCTGAAGTTGCTGCGAAACAACTTGATCATTATTACAGATCTGCAGGTAATTGAAAATTAGGCAGACTTTCGCAATCTTTCACTAAACAAAATGAAACGCTAATGGGAACACAATACGCAACTTCGCACAACATATGCATTGCTAAAAACGTGGCTGGATGGAAGCTATATCAGCAACAGTAACTATATTAAGCAAATATCCAGCGTGACCCATGGCAACTTCCACGACCTTTCAATTCAATGTCCGGATACCCGACATATGCTGGAACTGTGGGCAAGGCAAAAGGAAATGATACTTGGAAACTATACGAGGTTGCGGTTTTAAATGCTCTGGCCTCTAACTTTGACAAAGCACTGAAGCAATTTAGACAAGTAAGTAATGAAAAGTGCGAACATGATGGGAATTTGAGAGGAAGCAAGTGACAGACGAACTTATTACTTGGATACAAGATAGACCGGCATTTTTGTACAACATAAAAAACCTTATCCACAATACGCGACAATTAAAAAAATTGCCGAGTATGACACTTGACTATTTAACAGAATGATACGGTATGATATTGGTCACTAATCCGTCACTAATTCCCCGCAAACCCACTGGAATCGCGGGATGGTACTTTTTGTATCGGAAAGTAACCACTGCGCTGCAATAGTTCCAAAACCAGATAGAAAACCCATATAATACCCTAATTTACAGGCTTTTTTAATACCTTATTTGTAGTGCTTATTTTGCTTTACCCCTGTTTAGCCATAAAGAATTATTTCAGTAAAATATTGAAGAAAAAACTCGTCACGGTGGAAATAGTAGTTAGGTACTCCGCCGAAGGGGTTTCTTCCTTTTCGGCCAAATCAGAGGATATCAGCAATATAAATACAGCTGTAATTGAAAGTGTCCGATTTGAATTTGTCAAAAGGCAGATATTGAAAACAAGTGATGAATCTCTATTAAGTAAGGCGAATACCGTTGAAGATTTACTGGGACAATATCAATCTTCTTACAGAAATATGTATTCTTCAGAGCAGGATTTAATAAATGATATCCTGAATATTAAAAAGACAAAGCATTTTCTTCAACTGAAATGGCTTTCTTCTAAACATGAAGGGAAAGTCTTAAAGCTGAGATTTGTTTTGCAACCGTTTTCATTTTTATTTCTGCTATCGGGTGAGAATAAGTACCATGTGGTCTGGGAGACCCTGGATACAGAGGAAGCCACATATATATGGCACACAGAGAAAACAAGGGAAGCCTTGCGAGAAACATTGACCGATATAGAAAGTATGATAGGAGAAATCAAAAAGAATGGGCGTCAGCATTATTTAGCAAAAGAAACTGTAAACTTTAGCCGTGTTTTGCATGATTACTCTGATATGAAAAAGGGATTTGTGTTATGGAAAGGACTTATTGACGAGCGAGTTGGGTAAATGGGGAATGATATTTAATATATATTCTACGAATTAAAAGAAATGCCTAATCTATATATAATAGCGGGATGCAATGGAGCTGGGAAAACCACGGCCAGTTATACAGTGCTCCCAGAAATGTTAAACTGTAAGGAATTCGTTAATGCAGACAGCATAGCGGCAGGGCTTTCGCCCTTTAAACCAGAGAGTGTTGCATTTGAGGCGGGAAGAATCATGCTGCATCGGATACATCAACTAATTGAAGAGAAAACAGATTTTGGATTTGAAACGACATTAGCAGCAAAATCCTATATTTCACTGATTAAAACTGCCCGAGAGTCCGGGTACGAAATTTCCTTATTATATTTTTGGTTAAGTTCACCAGAGTTTGCCATCTTCCGTGTTGCAAAGCGGGTACGAAAAGGTGGTCATAATATACCGAAGGATATCATTGAACGCAGGTACTATCGGGGTATTTCCAACCTGTTTAAATTGTATATTCCGTCTTGCGATAACTGGATGGTAATTGACAATACTTCGGTTTCAATTGTAGTCGCTCAAGGCGGGATAAATACGGAAAAAATGGTAAAAAATGACGATATTTGGAGTATAATCGTCAAGCAAAGCAAGTATAATGGATAATAGGAGAACTGATATTTCAGAATTGTCTGAGAGAGTTTTACAGGGTTTAAAAAAAGCTTTCCGAAAACTTGTAGAAACAAGTGCTGCCAATAACGAAGAATTGGTGGTTGGGGATAAATATGGAAATTTCAAATCAGTTCCCGCTAAAGACTTATTGAATAGTCTCTCTGAATAATCTCCTAGAATAGCTGGTTTTTTACTTTTAATCTCTCCCGAAAATCGGATACTAATTCATTACTAAATCCTTCCAAACCCACTGGAATCGGGGTACAGTACTTTTTTATATCGGAAAGTGACCTATCCACTATAGATGCGCGTTCCCTGCTTCGCCCGCCGAAGCTTCAGCGTAGGCGTGCCCTTTAGTAGCCTTTTGGAGTTTATCCCGCCAATAGCGGGACTCCTAATCTGTTAATAAATCCTGTTTCTTTGAATTGCATAATTAAGGTGGCCAGATTATGGGCACTAATGATACGATATGATACCTTATGATGCACCTATTGTCTCGACCCCTTATAATCTGGACAGTTTTCTAAAGATAGTTTAGTAGTTTTTTGATTTTCAAAAACAACGAATATTATAGATACGTCAGGCCTTGGTAACCTTTTAATGATCACTAAATCTACTACAATGGAAAAGACGAATTGAAGTGAGGCCCCCCAAAAAATTTAAGCGATGTAAAGCATTCCCTGCTCTTGCAACTATTTTAAAATACATAAAGCCGCCTTACGGGGCGGCTCAAATTCCATCCCGCCTGCGCGGGATAACCCATAACCCATCCCGCACGTGCGGGATAACTCATCAACTAACGTTCACCATTCCTGCATAATAACTATCAGAAGCCGTACGGCCGGTCTGCGATATAAAACCGATATAGGTATGTACAGGATGTCCTTTGAATTTCGAGACGTCCAGGGAAAAATTGCATTGCTTACGGGCCGGGCCATCTGATTCAAAAACCCATTGTTTCAAATTTTCGCAATAGACTGCTGCAAACATCTTATCTGTCGGTTTGATTTCACCATCATTGGTCCAGATGAAATCTATATGTCCGGGATTGATGGATGCGGCGAGTATAGATTTTGGCAGCGGAACAGTTCCACGGCTCAAAATGAGTTTGTGGAAGTTTATGCTAAGCCGCGGATGTTCATCCGAAACCAATTCTTTAAAATTGTCAGAAAACGCCTGTACGATTCCGGCTAGTCCTTTCGATCTGCTTTTATATGTCTGATTGAATAGAACAGCCAGGGGTTTAAGAAAATTTTGCGTAAAACTGAATTTGAACTCATGAGCCAATTTTTTCTCGGTGGGTTCATGGTTGCTTCTTTGAGGACGTGCCGAGACGAATGTCTTCCCGTTGAAGGTTCTGAAAACGAGGTTCCCGATTCTGCCGCTCACGGCATTTAAAAGAGGATTTCTAACTCTTGCCATTTTTTAATTTTTAATTGATGAATAAATGTGACCGGTCAGGATGCAAATATGTAGTCCGCTGAAAATGATTTTTCACAGTGTTATCACAGCCTGTGAAAAATATTTTTTAAAATCTTCATCAGATTTTCTTCCCGTTTTTCATCGGTTTTACTGGTTTAACTTCCTTTTTTCGGTAAAAAGGGTGGAAAACGGCCGTCTTCATTCCATCGCCGGTCCAATATTTATTTTTCACAGGCTGTGATAACACTGTGAAAAAAAGATTCTTCAGGGGTACATATTTGTAAAGTCCGGAAGGTATAGCGAACCATACTAGTCAGGCGAGCGGGCCCCCGACCGGATTTTTTTAAAACAAGTAAACGACTGTTTTTTTATGAATTCTTTGCTTATAGGATCGGTATAAGATCGATATAGGATCGATGAAAAAAAAATGGTCATATTATTCATTCTCTTAAAAAATAAAATGGCTACAACAAAAGGAGCGCTCACCACGAAAGGTTTCTCCGGCACAATCGGAAGGGAACTTACTTTTCGTCAGCGCGCAGGGAAAACCATCGTGTCGAAACTGTTGGTACCAAGCAACGCGCCACCGTCTGAAAAGGCATTAGCTGTGAGAAAGAAATTTCAATCCAGCGTGGCATACGCAAAAAAAGCTGTCAAAGATCCAGCAACCAGGGCTATGTATAAAGCCGCGGCAACCGCAGCAGATCAGTCAGCATTCAACATTGCGTTGAAAGATGCTTTCAGTGCACCGGTCATTACAAAAATCGATACGGATAATTACAAGGGAGTTGTGGGCAACACCATTCTCGTGGATGCATCCGACGATTTTAAAGTGAACAGTGTAACGGTTACTATCAATAACGCTGCGGGCGATCTGATTGAAACCGGAGCCGCAGTAATGCAGGAAAATACAGACTGGCTGTACACGACAACTGTGGCAAATGCAGCAACGGCGGGATCAAAGATCACGGCAGTTGCAACGGATTTGCCCGGCAATGCAACCACATTCAGTGTAACACTTTAAAAATTTAACTATGGAACTGGAGCTGATCAGAATATATTATCCCAATGGAACGAATGGCAAAATCCAATATCAGGATCGTTTGATGATGTACAGCATTGAACTTCCCTGGAGGCAAAACCAAACAGGTGTTTCCTGTATACCGGAGGGAAGGTATGAACTGGTTAAAAGATGGAGCCCGAAGTTTGGCCGGCATTTGCAGGTAATGAATGTATCGAAGCGCGAATGTATACTCATCCATCCGGCAAATGATGCATTGCACGAACTGAAAGGCTGCATTGCCCCGGTTTGGTTAATCACCGGTGTTGGAAAGGGGGCCCGTTCCAGGTTGGCGCTGGAAACCCTGACCAGCCTGGTTTACGGAGCGCCTGACCAGCACGACGGGGTATTTCTTAACATCAAATCAGATCCTCATGAATCTACTTGACAGGATTGTATCTCCAACTCCCACGTTCTTTCAAAAGCTGAGAAACATCGGGCTTGCTTTGGCTGCCTTCAGTGCTGCCATCATTAGTGCGCCCGTTGCCTTACCCGCGATCGTAACTACGATCGCCGGATATCTCGCTGTTGCGGGAACTGTGCTGAGTGGTGTGAGTCAGGTTACCACCGAATCTGACGTGAAATAACATCCCGTAAGGTGTTATCGTGTATAGGTCCCCGTTCCTTCTGCTTCGGCAGGAGGACGGGGTTTTTGATGGTAACGGTAAAAGTTACAAATACAGCTGGGTCAGTTTATGACGACTTTTAGCCATTGGTTTGTAGGATTTTTCGAGTTTCGTTTTAATTCTCATGATTACATCAAAACAATATACCGCGTCCGCTGCCAGGTAGCTGCTGGCCGTGTTATCCTGAAGGATACGACTGTTTAGAGTCGTCAACTCTTTATTTACTAATAGAATCGTTTGATCTAACCTGCGTTTTAAATCATCGTTTTCCGAATAAACACTTGCTAATTCGCAGTCCTTTGAGGATATTCTGACTTCTAAATCAATGTTTTTAAACGTTTCTGTTTCTTTTTCGATTTTATCACAGTTGAATTCATATTTCCTGGTGCTGCTTTTTATGATGAGTTTCATTTTATCACCAACAGTAGTCTCTGTAATTTCCAGATATCCCTTCTCTTTATATAACAAGGATAATTGATCGAGTTCGGACTCTAAGGCATCGGTTAATGTCCAGTCTCGTACCATTGCGACTTCATCCCATTCTTCAGTGTCTGTGCTAACCTGTGATAGAATAAGTGTTTTGTCGTCTGAAAACATGTGAAAATCAAAATTTCCCCATTTCATTTTGTTAAAATTTAAAAGTGATTGAATATATATTCAGATTGTCATGACAATTTGATGTTTATTGAAATGAACTAAATAATTTTCTCTTCCAGGCCAATACTTTTAAACTGTCGGTGGATGAATTGATCGTCATACTGTTTTTTGTAAGTATCTCCTGTTCTCCCGCAGTAATGGTTGACGGTTGATCCCGCTCATGCGGGACGGTTGACGGATTTGCTATGACTGCGCTGCCTTTTAGTATGGTCGCGACAAGGCTGTCTTTATGATAAGCCGAAACGTTCAACTCGGCGCCAGCCGTTTGTATGGTAATACCGTTCGCGATTATCTGGTAAACCTGTGACGACTGCTGTGGAATATTAATCCATGCTTCACCTTCTATGAACAGGTGGATGGAGTCGTTGGTAAAATTGGCCGGATATTTTATCGTTGATCTGGTGTTGAGCAGAATCTGAACGCCGTTTGGCAGTTTTAGCGGAAGCGCTTCTTTGAAAGAAGCAGTCAATCCGAAGTAATCCTTTTTCGGTTTTTCTTTATTTACGCCGACTATATAAACCAATTCACCATTTTTACCATCTTCAAAACTGATACCCGCTTTCGCTGCCAGATTACCGCGATGAAAATCATCCATATCCTCTGCTACTCCGTTTGAGGAAATAAGAACGGCCCCCAGGAATTTACTGCCCGATCTTTTTATAAACATATTCTGGAAGAGCAGATATCCTATTATTATCACCAGTACACCTGCAGCCACGCGTGTTGCCTGTTTCAGCATGAAGATGCCGCGTCTTATCTTCTTAAACGGTCGCTCTTTCTTTATTTTAAGATAGGCAGCTTCTTTAGTTTCATAGATCCTGGACAAACGGGCCTGCAGTTTATCCGGATCAATTGAATCAAGGAATGCATTTTCATTTTGCGGAGATGCTTTTCTCCAGATATCCAGTTCTTTCTGATCTTTTGCGCTGATTTCATTTCTGAAATAACGGAATATCAAAACGCCAATCCGGTCTGCATTGTCAATTGCAATGTTGTTCATAAAAAAAGATTGACTAACAGGTTGTAAAGTAAATTCTTTTTCGGCTCTATGGCTTTCGATAGCCTGTCCCTCGCCAGGCGGATCTGATTGCCAACAGTTTTTTCATTCATTCCCAATATGGCGGAGATTTCAGCATTTGACTTTTTTTCATAATAATGAAGTTTAAAAGCGGCTTTGTTTTTACGCGGTAATTTTTCAACGGATTCAAATACCAGCCGGTCGAATACGGAACCGGCAATACATTCATCTGTTTCAGTTCCGGATTTGTCCGGCAGTTCTTCCACATTAACAGGTTCCATATTCATCTTCTCATGACTTTTGCTGTGAGCGATGGCCAGATTTCTTGTAATGAGGTACCAGTAACTCCTGATTTTCTGCATGGTGTCGAACCGCTCCGCATGGTCCAATAATTTCATAAATGCATCCGTAACAAAACCCGGAGCATAGACCATGTCATCAGATATCCTGATGGCATAACCCAGCATTTCAGGGTAATACATGTAAAATATCTTTGCGCGGGCTCCCTCTTCCTTCCGGTAGAATCCTCCAACGAGCTTTCTGTTTAATTCCAGACTCATGTTTTGCTAAAGTATATATTCCCGGTTTTCAATGAGGAAAATACGGCGGTTTTCAAGAAATAAAAGCATCACGAAAAGGCTTTCATTTATCCCGGTTTTCTATGAACTATTTTTTTAAATTAAAATGGACTAAGGGTAAATACTTAGCCGGGTCTCAAAAGCCCGATAAATGTCCCGGTTTTTTCCCATTAATTTGGAAGAAAAACATCACTGAGATCAGGTTTTTTTCCCCGGTTTTTTGGTATGAATTTCATAAAATAAATATTTGGATGCTTTGGGCAATAGTAGCAATTTCATTGGTCCGGATGATCGTGCGAACAGATAACCCTTAACTAACGCAGATGGTTAACCTGATAAAAGAAGCCCAAGCCAAACTCTTATGCGAACTGGAAAAATTGGATGATCTCTTACCCCGGGATCTTTTTTTCCCCGATCAGCGGTTGATATTAATTGAGGAAACAATAGGATCTCTGAAAGATCAGATAGTCACGCATGAATTTTCAGAAACATCAGAAGAAATTTCTTTTTACAAAGCTGTTCTTCCGCCTCTTTTGTCGATCTGGATCTATTACTCCGAGAAATCCGGATTGGAAACCTCCGAACAGATCGGCACACGTAATTCGAAAAAGGAATATAAAAGGAGACTGGAAAACAGGATAGACGAATTTTTGAACGACAATATGGATTTTTATGAATACTGCAGTCGCGGGGAAACGCATCTTGATGGGTTTTATTTTCTGAGATCAGGTCCATACCGCCGGCAACCGGTTTTTCTTTTTGACACGATGATCGATCCGCGATACTGTCCGGCTTATTGTTGTAAGGTTGCAATGATTATGGCATACAAAAAACTCGACGATGAGTTGAGTCTGCTTTCCGCTGAGCGTGAATCAGACAAATCGGGTGCTGCAGGAAATAATTATAGACTATTGAAGTGGACGGGCAGCACGATAGAGCTTGTTGAGCTCAGCTATGCACTCGTGAAAGGAGGTTATTTTGGAAGTGCCACATTGAAAGACGTCATCGAAACTTTTCAGTTTACATTTCAGAAGAAGCTGGGCAACTACACCAAAAAATACCAGGAAATGCTCTCCCGCAAAAAGGGTACGACCACATTCCTTACCAAACTCACCAGTGACTTCGAAAAATGGATTGAAGAAAGTGAGTGACAATCCCGTTAAGACCGCGGGAAAATACTTTTTGTATCGTAAAAGTGCTCAAAGTAGCCATTTGCGCAAAGGATTGAAAGTCAACGAGGAAGAAAACCGGCGAAATTGGGAGGACTTGGTGAGCTCACCGGAAGTTCTTGGGTGGAAAGTAACGGAGTGCTAATAAATTGGTGGTTTCGACGTTTTTAGAGGAGTTTTATACTTCAACTTTTAGAGGTAAATTTGTTTAAAACCTATATACGTGGAAGAAGTTATTTTCATGGTTGAAGAAAGTCCTGAAGGAGGCTATATAGCAAAGGGACTTGGGGTATCTATATTTACCCAGGCTGATACAATACCTGCATTAAAAGAAGCCGTTGTAGATGCGGTTCAATGTCACTTCGATGATGGCAAAAGAAGAGCCACCTGCGGTTAACTACTACCCAGAATGGCCAACACCATATTACCATTCCGAACTACGACCCATTAAAAATAGGCACCCTGTCAGCAATTATAGCTGATATTGCAAAACATTTTGCCAAAACAAAAGATCAGCTCCTTCAGGAAATATTTGGATAACGTCTAAAACTTAGGCGGTTAATAAAGTAAAACCGTATGGACCAATTTCCACTTGTTTGCCGATGTGCCGTTGTAATCAAACCGAAAAAGCCATTTCTGGACTGGCTGAATAAAATTGAACTTTCTGTTCACACATCTCTTGAAGAATTACAAAAGGACTGCCACGTGTATCTGGTCCCTGATTACGAAGAAGTTGATGTAATAGAAACTGCGATTGAAAAGTATTTAAAATTGAATTATTCTGATATTTTTATTAATGAACTGACTGCCTGGTATACAGACGAAAGGAAATTTCCAAAGTTTTCTTACATATTATTCCTTGAGTGGTTTGATATATCAATGAATACCATGATTTTTGATACTGTAGATATGCCTATAGAAAAGGATGAAGAGTAGTAGACAAATTATTTGTTACTAATCCGTCACCAATTCCCGGCAAACCCACTGGAATCGGGGTAAAGTACTTTTTGTATCGTCACGGAACAAAATGTGCCGATATGCACAAGTGGTTGAAAGCCAAAGAGGGAGAGGACCGGCGAAATTACCAATAGCCGGTGAGCTCACCGGAAGTTCTGGGATAAAACTTCACTTGCCTTAATATTGGAAATCAGAGTGACCTGAAAAATTGGACTTAAAAGTTCAGGCCTAACAGATGCATATGAAACATTAAATGGGAAAAGTTTCTAAGTACAGGAGTGCATTGTTGAGATCTACTTTACAAATATGGACGTGGTGTATGTATTAGTTGCAAGATGATTGAACAGTGTTACAGGTTTCCCGTTTTTCCAATATTTATCAACAGCGAATCCATTATTTTCAATTCCGGTTACATAAACATCATCTCCGAATACATATATGGATGTTATAGAAGCGTCCTGAGAACCATCTGTCAGACTTACAGAGGTTCCGTTTTTCCAGTATTTCGCGACGTTATGGGTTCCATTACTTTCATAACCTGCCACATAAACGTCAGTTCCGGATACAAATATGGATGTTGTAATGGCATTTCGGGAAGTATCCGAAAGAATTACCCGATTGCCGTTTTCAAATACTCTGCAATTTCATGGGCTCCATTATATACGGTACCTGCAACATACACATCATTTCCGGAAACATATATGGAGCTGGCATATGAACCAATTGTACTGTCAAGTACCACAGAATTGCCGTTTTTCCAATAACTCGTTCCACCGTTACCGGCAATATATACATCATTTCCGGAAACAAAAATGGAAGAGGCATTGTCACCGCCAGCGTCAGGTAGAATAATGGTGGCCCCATTTTTCCAGTACATCGCTACATGCCTGAAATCCGGCATAAGTACAGTTCCAGAACCTGCCAGATAAACATCATTTCCTGATACAAACATAGAATTTACAAATACCGGCGAAGGAAAAGATCCATTAGTCGTCGTAACAAAACTGTCGTTTTTCCCATAGGTCTGCCCATTATTGTGTCCGTAGATGCAATACCACCACATATACATCATTCCCGGAAACATAAATGCCAATCAGATTAGTCCCACCCAGGAACACTGCGCTGTCGTTTTTCCAGTAGACCGCTAAACCATTCGCAGAACCAGCTACATAAACATCAGGGCCTGTACTTATTGTACTTACCATTCCACTTTTTTTACAGGAATAAGTTTGTACAATTAAAATGACAAGCAGAAGTAAATAGTTTTTTTTCATAACAATTATTAAGAATTTCCATTCGCCAGCTGTCGGATCAGTTCACACTAATAGTCCCAGTCCCCTGCACCTGTTTGATCGAGACAAGTTAAGTTTTAAGGTATTTTATGAATATATGCTTTTTGTACCAAATATGTATCGTAGAATTTCTTTTCCCGCGAACAACATGACCGAATTGAATTGTCAGGGGAAAATGGATGGTGGCCTATATTTAACTTAGTTGAAATATTTAACATTGGAAAGCGACTTCTAAGGAACGGCTGCTTTGGATCGTCATTCGGCACGCTTGCCTTGGTGTATGGTTGTAAATAAACGTAACAGATCAATTTCAGGTATCTTATCATTTATGTAATGGTAAGGCGGTAATTTTAAGGAGGAATCACCTCTTACGCTATTCGCAGCTTTTTATTTTTTGCTGCCATTGTTCCCCCTGCATCCTCTATGATTTTTCAATAGTAGAATGTCCGGATTTCCGACATAAGCCAAAAGAAGATGGATCCTGCTTTACTTTCAGTTACTTTTTCTCTATCTGTCAATGAACCTTCTTTTGTTTCAGCAGTTTAAATCCTTAGGGCTTTTTGTTACTAAATATTGTTTTTGAGACACTCTTTATTTTAGTGGCGAAATTAAGGTACACAATGATACGGTATGATACCTATTGATATGTAATGATACTTTATGATACCGTAAAAAAATTACGGCGTAAATTCGTATCAGGAAATTATTTTAATAAGCACTTTTAAGGGACGGACATTTAAAAGACATTTTTGTATTAAAAATTTATCCCATGATGAAAATAATTTATGCAGTTCTGTTATTACTTGGATTTATATTGTTCAGCCCTATCGCCTTATCTCAAACTACGAACAAAGATTCAATACTTTTTTACACCCAGCAATTGGTTAACGGCATTGCGACAGGTGATACGACTGCCTGGAATTTCTATTTAGATGACAGCTGTCTGATAACAAGCGAAAATGGCTCGGTAAAAACCAAGCTGGAGTTTATTAAGGGAATTGGTGTGCCGCCTTCTTATTATAAAGTATCTGAAACAATAGTAAACCCCATATTTAAATTTCATACTAACGTAATCGTGTTTTGTTATACTGCCGATCTACTGCTAGAAGCATTTGGTCAGAAGCGTTTAACAGAGATATGCCAAACGGATACATGGATTAAAAAGAATAACCGTTGGCGTTTAATCAGCTCTGAGGCCTTGGACAAACCAAATTTTCCCGAGGCGCAAAAAGTCATCCCTCCAATTATAAGTGGGATTGCAGGAATATATCAACTTAATGAAACATTAGGATATCGTGTTTTCCAGGATAGCGCAAAGCTTTATATACAGCGGTTTGGTGGTAAAAAGAATGAACTTATTTGTGAAAGTGACTACGTTTTTTATCTTGTTGGAAATCCATTGTTGCGATATGTTTTTGTTCATGATGACCAAAACAAAATTGTGCAACTTAAAGTGATCCGGGCAGGCGAAGGTTTTATTTTCAATAAAATTCAATAGTTGAAAACGAGTAAACCAATTTATTTTCAGTAGTAACGAATATCACTTCTTTCTGCTACTCAACTGTTACTAAATCTTGATTTTGTGAATTGGCTGATTTTAGTGGCCAGATTATGGGTCACAATGCCTGTCTCGCTTCTGCGGGGATACGGTATGATACCTAACAATACCGTATTGTTTTATCCGGTCTAATCAGGCTAACTCTCCAATTCTTTAGTCATTGCTTTTATAAATCCTGCCTTATCTTTTTTCACTTCTTTCAACATTGCCTTTCTGTCGTCCGGTATAGTGAAATATTTTTCAGCCCATAAATTTATTTCAATCATTATGGGAAGTAAGTCGATTCCTTTTCGGGTCAACCTATATAACACTTTTGCTTTACTATCCGGGTGGTCTAATTTTTCAATGATCTTGTTTTCTTCCAGCGCCAGCAACCGGGAAGCTAAAATATTGGTGGCTATTCCTTCCGCTGACTTTAAGAAAGTCACCGTAAGTACACTCTTTTGCGAACATCAGGTCTCTGACAATCAACAGCGACCACTTGTCTCCCCATATATCAAGGGAGCAGCTAACAGGGCAATCTGACCTCTTTTTGACTTTGTTCATAAAAATATTTTAAAAGTCACTTGCAAAATGCAAGTAATTTATATATTTGCACTTGCAAAATGCAAGTAAAATTACAAAACAAAAAAAATGAAACAAACAATTTTAGTAACAGGGGCTTCATCGGGCTTTGGTCTCCTGATCGCCAACAAGCTGCACGAAAGTGGATATAATGTAATCGGAACAAGTCGTGACCCGGAAAAATACCAATCCAAACTACCCTTCAAATTATTGGCATTGGATATTGCCAATGACCATTCAATTGAATCTTTTGGAAAGGAATTTTTCAAGCAAATCAAGCAATTGGATGTGCTGATAAACAATGCAGGTTTTTATTTATCTGGACTTGCAGAAGAAACTACTATTGAACAAGGCAAGAAACAATTCGAAACCAATTTTTGGGGAACTGTAAAACTTACTAATGAATTGCTGCCCTATTTTAGAAAGCAACGATTTGGCAAAATAATTACAGTAGGTTCTATTATGGGATTAATTAGTCTTCCAGGCGGTGCTTATTATGCTGCTTCCAAGCATGCCCTTGAAGGCTATTTCAGAGCTTTGCGTTTTGAATTAAATGAATTTAACATAAAAGTAAGTATGGTTGAACCAGTGGGTTTCAAAACCAATATTGTCTCTAACTCCATGGTTGCGGAAAATAGAATAGGTGATTATGACGGGTATCGCGCAAAACTTGAAGATTATACAAAAGATATATTTACAAAATCAGAAGAACCAACTCCTGTAATTGAAACTCTTCTAAAATTGGTTGAAAGTAAAAAGCCAACATTTAATCATCCCGTGGGCAAAGGGTCTTCTTTATTCCCTGCAATACAGTTCTTTGCATTTAAAACCTTTGAAAATTCAATAATTAAAAATATTAACAAATTGAAAGAAGCGACTAAAAAATAAAAAATGAAAGCATTTATTTAAACGCTACGGTAAAAAAGAAAAATTACACCTTTCCGAAATAGCAGAACCTGTTGTAAGAGAAAATGATGTATTGGTACAAATACATTCGGCAGGTGTGAACCAATTAGATTCCAAAATCAGAGATGGCGAATTCAAAATCTTTTTGCCGTACAAACCGCCATTCACTTTGGGGCATGATGTGGCAGGTATTGTAACAAAAGTTGGTTCAAGAGTAAGCAAGTTTAAAATTGGTGATGAGGTTTATGCAAGACCTGCCGACTTTCGGATGGGTACTTTTGCAGAATTTATTTCAATGAATGAAAATGATGTTGCCCTGAAACCTAAAAATATTTCAATGGAAGAAGCAGCATCCATTCCGTTGGTTGGTTTAACGGCATGGCAGGCACTTGTTGAAAAAGCAAATTTGAAAAAGGGACAAAAGGTTTTTATACAGGCAGGTTCAGGTGGTGTAGGAACATTTGCCATTCAGTTGGCAAAACATCTTGGTGCAACTGTGGCTACAACAACAAGTGCTGCAAATTTTGATTTGGTGAAAAGTTTGGGTGCAGATGTTGTCATTGACTACAGAAAGGATGATTTTGAAAACATACTGAAAGATTATGATGTGGTGCTGAACAGTCAGGATAAAAAGTCGCTTGAAAAATCATTGCGAATATTAAAACCCGATGGAAAAGTTATTTCTATCTCTGGTCCGCCCGACCCGGATTTCGCAATTCAAATTAATAGCAACTGGTTTTTAAAAATTGTAATGAGAATATTAAGTGCAGGTGTCAGGAAAAAAGCAAAGCGACTTGGCGTAAACTTTTCTTTCCTGTTTATGAGAGCACATGGCGAACAATTGGGTCAAATTACAAAACTGATAGAGTCGGGTGTCATAAGGCCGGTCATGGATAAGGTTTTTCCATTTGAGCAAGCAAACGAAGCGATGTCCTATGTAGAATCAGGTCGTGCAAAAGGAAAAGTTGTTATTAAGGTCAGATAAGGGTGCGATAGGAGACATTTTTATTACTTATTGCTCTGAAACGGGACACCTGCGGCCTTTATGGAATCGAACTTTGAGGAAAATATTAGACTATTTATCTATTTCAATTTTAAGAAAAATGATAAGTATAGTGAAATGGATACCTATCTAGGGAGATTAAAAATTGCTAATTATTATTATCAATCAGGCCTTTAAACCACTGGGGCCTCTTCTAGAATCGACGATCTGAGAAATATGGTAAGAATAAACATTTGAGAGCGAGATGCGAGAGTGTCGCGAGGCTAACCGGCCATAGGAGAATCATTAATACCATAAGTTTACATCAGATAAAAAGGAGAAATTGATCCAGATGGATGAGACCCACGTAAAGTCGTTACTAATCCGTCAGTAAATCCCAACAAATCCGCCAGAATCGGGGGATAGTACTTTATATATCGAAAGTGCTGAACAAAATGCTCCCGACTTACGCAAGAAGTTGAAATTCAATGAGGGAGAAGATGGGTGAAATCACCAAAACCCAGTGAGCTCACCGGAAGTACCTGGATGAAACTTCGCAAAATACAGGAAAAGATGTCTGGCTCATAAGGGCTCGGGAAATCCCCGAATTTTCTAATTTATTTTGCTTCTAATTTTAGGGAGGAGGTCAATATTTATTAAACCCAAACTTCTACTACCATGGACAACACACAAGTCAGTAATGCATCAACAGAACAAAAGACCATTGACCTGTTCATTAAACTAATCATGGTGGCTTTACTTATAACCTGAGTGTCCTGATTGTATTGCCTTTTGCAATGACACTTTTGTGGGGTGTTATCCTTGCCATCACATTGTATCCTTTATTTAAAATCGTGCTGAAACTTGTTAAGGGAAAGAAAGCGGTTGCAAGCAGTATGATCACCATCGTTTTGCTTTGCATAATGCTTGTGCCTTCCATATTTATGATCACATCCATCATAGGTGAAATCAAGGGGTTTAAAGAAGCCATTGATTCAAAAACCCTGGTAATACCTCCACCCAATGCTAAAGTTGCCGACTGGCCTATAGTAGGAAAAAAAATTTACAATGCATGGAGTTTGTTAAACTCAAATTTGGAATCTGGAGTTGTAAAAGTATAAGGCGCAAATAGTATCAGCCTCACAAAAGTTTGTTGGCGCCATGCGTGGATTATTCTCAAACATAATGATGTTCAGTTTATCCATAATCATAATGGGCGCATTATTTGCCTATGCCGATTCGGTTAAAAAAGCCATCGGGATATTTATGAAAAAATTATTAGGTAATAACAGTCAGGAGTACACAATAGTAGTCGTTCAAACAGTACGTAACGTTGCCAAAGGAATCTTAGGAGTTGCATTCATCCAATTTGTAATTATGGGAATTTGTTTTGTGCTGGCAGGTGTTCCATTTGCAGGTGTGTGGGCTTTATTGGTTTTTGTTCTGGCGCTTGTGCAGTTGCCTGGGGCACTGGTAGCCATTCCGGTAATAGTATATATCTATTCGGTAAAAGAACCTTTACCTGCCACCATCTGGGCTGTGATAATTCTCATTTGCGGATTAAGTGATAATGTGCTTAAGCCTTTATTAATGGGTAAGGGCGCACCAGTGCCTATGCTGGTAATTTTCATTGGTGCTCTTGGCGGATTTATGCTTTCGGGTTTTATCGGGTTGTTTACAGGCGCTATTGTACTGTCGTTAACATATAAATTAGCAGGCATGTGGATGCAAAATAATGATTCACCGGTTTCAACAATTTAGCTTATCAATTTATTAGTTACCAATCCATCACTGATTCCTCTCAAACTCACTAAAACCGCGGGAGAGATACTTTTTGTATCGGGAGATAATTCTTGGTTGACGGTTGTCGGTTGGCTGTCAGCTGTTGACTGTGGTTCTCATTCGCTTTATTTCCTGCAATTTCTTTTTGAAGTTTATCCCGCCTTCAGGCGGGACTACTAATCTGTTACTAATTCCTGTTTCTGTGAATTGCCTGATTTTCGTGGACAGATTATGGGTCACAATGCCTGTCCCGCGTCTGCGGGGATACCGTATGATACCTGATGATACGCATGGAATGATACCTTATCATGCCTTATGATACCATATCATACAGAAGGATACGATCCATTTTTGTACCAGCCCCCTGTCAGCTGCCCTATAAAACTAAAGACTAAAACCTATCTTTAAATCAAGAAACCCTCTCCAAGAAACAGTTCACCTTGTTTTGACAACATACACATTCAATCAATAAACAATAAAATATGAAAAAGTATTTAACGTTATTTGTTGTTGCCTTGACAAGCATTTCCGTCATATTAGGTTTTAGTGGATGGAGCGCACCCAATGGTACTGGCACATCTTATAACGCTGACACTGGTATTATCACTGTCAACCTGAAAGAAATGAAATATCTCGGCAGCGTAGATGAACGTTATCAATCCTATAATGTGGAAATGGCTGAAGTGGTTGGAGGCGAGTTCTGGAGACCTTATAAAACGATGGACAGTTTGCCATCATCAACAGCAGCATTTGATCCTTCGAAGAGGAGCCAAATGTTTCGAAAACTTCCTCCCATAAATCTTGCAGATAAAAGATTGATGAATTTAGCCAAAGGGCTTGCTCCTGCTTACGTACGGGTAAGCGGTTCATGGGCTAACACTGTTTATTTCCACGATACTGATAGTCCTCAAACAAAAGCGCCCGAAGGCTTTGTAAATACATTAACCAGAAGCCAATGGAAAGGAGTTATTGATTTTGTAAAGGCTACTAATTCTAAACTGGTTACTTCATTTGCTGTTTCTAAAGGTGTAAGAGATCCAGGTGGAGTTTGGACAGCGAAGGAAGCACAGAAAATTATAAACTATACCAAAAGCATCGGCGGAAAAATTGCGGGGGCAGAACTTTTTAATGAACCTACTATACCTATTGCGGGAGGTGTAGATACAAATTATAATGGGCGCAACTTTGCAAAAGATGTAGCTGTTTTTAAAGCATGGGCAAAAAAAGAAGTCCCCGATATGTTGCTTATTGGTCCCGGATCAACTGCGGAAGGAATTCCGGGTCAGTCCTTTGCTGGAATGCTGAAGCACTTTATTTCAACAGATTCTTTGATGGCTCCCGAACCCAAACCACTCTTTGATATTTTTTCTTATCATTATTACGGAGCTATGTCAATGCGTATAATGCGGGGTGGTCCGTTTTCAATTAAAGCGGAAAATGCACTCGATCCTGAATGGTTACAAAGAACAGATGTAGTTGCTGATTATTACATAAGGCTGCGGGATAAATACAATCCCGGTAAACCTGTATGGGTTACAGAAACAGCAGAAGCTTCACAAGGCGGAGACCCTTTCGCTGCTACTTATCTGGATTGTTTTCGCTATTTATACCAGCTTGGTTCTTTAGCTAAAAACGGAGTTCAGGTTGTTATGCACAATACTCTTGCGGCAAGTGAATACAGTCTTATTGACCAGGACACACATTTGCCAAAACCTAATTACTGGGCGGCATTGTTATGGGCAAAACTGATGGGAACAAAAGTGTATGAAGCCGGTAAAGGAGCGCCGGGAGTTTATTTATTTGCGCATAACACGAAAGGGCATAATGATGGAATAACGCTTTTAGTTCTCAACGCGAATAAAGCATCAACTACAATTAATATCCCTTCCGGCGGTGAGCAATACACTTTGACTTCAAATAACTTGCAAAGTGACCATGTACAATTAAACGGACAAGATTTAAAATTGAGCAATGATGATATGCTGCCTGCTATAAAAGGGAAAAAAGTAAATGCAGGAAATGTAGAATTACCATCTGCAAGTATCACCTTCATTACATTTGAAAAAGCAGGAAAATAAAAAGTCAACTCTATAAAAGTTTAATTAAGCGTGTGCACGGACGTGTCGAAATCGACATAAGAGATTCGCAAAGGCAAAAGAAAGCGACATGCATTAGATAAATACAAAGAGAAAACTCCTATTCAATTTTCAACGACAAAGCCGTTGCGGGAGGCCTCGCCAAATAAATCAAATGCCAAATGCATTAGATACATGTAGGACACAGGCTTGTTCGAGAGAGAACGAAGAGGAATTTTACTATTTTATTGTATACGTTTATTTTTAGAGGAATCCGTCACCAATTCCCCGCAAACCCACTGGAATCGGGGGACAGTACTTTTTGTATCGTCACGGAACAAAAAGTGACCATTCGCGCAAAGGATTGAAAGTCAACGAGGGAGAAGACAGGCGAAATCACCAAGAGCCGGTGAGCTCACCGGAAGTTCTTGGATAAAACTTTCTGTAACCTCAATAAAAAACAAATTCGATAATCTGATCTTCTTGGAAGTTGAATCCTACAGGAATTAAATGAATTTGTTAAGACTTAATCTGACAATTACGATTAATTTTATTTCTCCACTCTCTTTAATCAACGCCAAATATTTTAAATTATGAATAAGGTTGAGGAGCTCATTCTGGATGTATCAATTGCGCGCAAAAAATATATTAATCAAATAGAATGCTATACACAGGTGCAGGCTCAATGGAAACCTGCACCCGAGGTATGGAATATGGTTGAGATTACTGAACATCTTTTTTGGGCTGAACAGGGCGGAATCCTTGGTATGTGGAAAAGTATTGATGCGATAAGGGAAGGTAAAATGGAGCGGAAATATGAATCAATTCATCAAGATATGCCAATCGAACAAATCATTAAGCTTACTTGGCAACCCAATGAAAAAGTGCCGCCTGGCGCAGCACCACGATTGGGTGGCCCACTGTCTTTTTGGTGTAATTCGTTGAATAGTCTTCAGGAGGTACTCGAATCATTTGGCCGTCATTTAAAAAATGACGAATTGAGGTTACAGGCACGTCCTCACCCTATTTCAGGATCTATGGATTTTCAGCAACGTTTCGAGTTTTTAAGTTTTCATACAAACCGGCATCGGGCGCAGGTTTTCAGGCTTATCAATGAAATGAATAGATAGTTTTATGAAGACTACTTATGACCGGAGATTATATCGGAATTTGTATGCTAATTCAATTGGTACGGTGGAGCATAAATCTGTGTCGCACTAATTTGCTTAAATTATTTGTTACCAAAGCATCACCATTTCCCCGCAAACCGACTGGAATCGGGGGCAGTACTTTTTGTATCGGTAAATGATAGCTGGTAGACTGATTATTTTATTTCGAACTTCGTAGCTTTGCAGCATTTAATAACACAGATAAAATAATTTACTATGTCAGCGAAGGATGATAAGATGAACCACTTTGTTTCTGCCATGTTGAGTCTGACCAGTGCAATAAAATCCGAGTCGGAGAATTGTTGTCAGTTATGCGGAGATGTTAATGAAAAGGAACTAATGATAATCGTCTTTGTAGGACAGAATAAAACTGTCAAAATGAGCGAGATAGCAGATAATCTAAAGGCGCCGTTAAGCACGCTAACAAGTATTGCGGATAAACTCGTTGCAAATAAATTCCTGGTGCGTCATAATTCTGATGAAGACAGGCGCGTGGTGAAGGTTGGTCTGGGTGTAAAAGGTCTGGAATCTTACGAAGCGTTTTTAACCCGAAGGAAAGCAAGGACAAAAAAAATCCTTTCCCGCTTCAGCGAGAAAGAACATAATACATTGATCAATTACATTAGTAAACTTGCTGTCGCAATAGTGTCTTAAAAATAAGGGGAAAAAAATTTAGTTATTAACTACGAATATCGTAATATTGCACTATCGAATTAAAATGCAATTAAAGTGCGCCCTTTTACACTGAACAATTAACTCATCAGATTCTTAAACACATAACTTATATAACTACTTCAATTAAAGGATAGAAAAATGAACGAAAGCATATTAATAACCGGAGCAAATATTGGGCTTGGGAAAGAGACTGCCCGACAGTTAGCATTGAAAAAAGAAACAAAAAAGTAATTCTTTTCTGCAGAAATCAAGCGAAAGCCGAGGCAGCAAAAAAAGACCTTGAGGAGAAAACGGGAAAAAAGATTTTTGAAATTATTATTGGGGATGTTTCGGATGCAAATTCTGTAAGAAAAGCAGTAGAAAAAATAAAGGAACCTATTGATGCAATCATTTTAAATGCAGGTGGAATGGTTGGGAAAACGGCTGCGAAACTTACGCCCTCCGGCATGAATGACTTCGGCTGCTACGAATATTTTAGGTCATGTAATTTTAGTTGAAGAATTAATAAAACATGATAAGCTAAAAAAAGCAGTACTATCAGTCAGTGCGGAAGCTGTTCCAGGAGTAAAGATGCTCGGAATGAAACCGGTTGCCATGAAGACTTCTTCTGTAGATGAGTTTGCTGCTGTTCTTGACGGATCATATTTTGGTAATAAATTTGATGTAACGCAAGCATACGGATATGTCAAATATGCAGCAACCATGTGGACCTTGTCAATGGCAAGAAAATATCCTGACATCAAATTTGTTGTTATGAGTCCCGGGAACACAAAGGGAACTCAGGCACCAAATAATTTACCCCCGGCAATGAAATTTATGTTGAAGTATTTTATGATGCCTGTTGTATTCCCATTGATGGGGGGAATGGTGCATAAGCTGGAAGTAGGTGCAAAACGCTTTGTAGATGGCATTTCGGATGATCGATATAAAAGTGGAATTTTTTATGCTAGTAAACAGGGTAAGTTATCAGGAGACTTGGTTGATCAGAGCACTTTTTATTCTGATTTGAAAAATACTACATTTCAGGATAACGCTTGATAAGGCAATTCACCGGTTTATAAAATAATCGCAGTTATCACCGGAGGAAGTAGTGGGATTGGCTAATTAAGGTTGATACTGCAGAAAATAAGAGCTACGCCCAATTTTATATGGACAATATGCCGCCGAACTTTGGGGTTGCCCAGAGTGATCTTTACAATTTTTGCCCTGGCATTAAGAGAATTCAACCATGCCACAAAAGAACTAAATAAACGACTGGGAAATTTCAGGCGGGAATTATTGTTTTTTTGGAGCGTTGACAATTTTCAGCAATTCAGCGTCCGGGTGATTGCGGGTTTCACATTTAATATCCAGGATCATCGTTGCGCCGTTTTCAGACGTGTAGGCAGGCCAGTTAGGTAGGCCCGGTGTATTTGGATTACCAGTCGCGCAAAACTTATCCAGGCGCTGCTGATTTTCGAAGCCAGGGTGTAAGCATCCTTACCGCCGCCGGTCATTTCTTCACATCGCCTGATATTATCGAACTGAAAGGCGATATCCATGCAATGCATAGCCTTATACCGGCCATCGTTAACCGGGGACTGCCAGGTAAACAGGTACATATAAACCGGTGCCGCGCCCCTTAATCCGGATTTTTGATCGGCTTGTTTGATGGCTAGTGAGCGAAAACCAAATTCGATATCATTATATTCAAATGGCTTGCTGGTATTTGGGTAAGCTTGCCTCACCGCTGCCATATAAGCGTCGGTCTGGTCACCATATTTTTTCTGCAAAATGACTTTCACATTCTTCCATTGTCTGACCCTTCGGTGTTGGCGCAAAAGCTGCAAACTCATTCTTGGTGGTACCCACCAGGAATGGAATATTTTTTGAAAGTTCCATGGCAGCTGGAATCCGCAGGTTGATTCGGGAACATCTCGCCATCCAGTACTGCGTTCCAACCGACATTTGCCGGCTTTCCTTCTTTTTTTAACTCCGATGCCACCTTTCTTATTGCTTTGTTACCGGCAGCATTCAATTGATCATAAGGTAATTTTTGAAGGGAGTCAACCTGGGATGGCTGCAAGTGCAACTCATCGAGCAATGCCGCTGCTACACGCTGCGAAACTGATTTGTCCGTAAAGGAAGTGATATAACTGCCGCTTTCTACGATGGCTTTGTGAAATAGCCCTTTTGCCTTGGGTGTATTCATCATACAGGTAACTTTTCCGCCGCCGCCCGACTGCCCGAAGATGGTTACATTATCAGGATCGCCGCCAAATTGCGCAATGTTTTCTTTTACCCATTGCAATGCCGCAACGATATCGGCCAGGCCAGCGTTTCCGGAGTTTTTATATTTATCGCCATATGCTGACAGGTCTAAGAAACCCAGAACATTTAAGCGGTGATTAATAGAAACCAAAACGACATCACCTTTTTTAGCCAGATTCTCCCCGTCATAGGATGGCAGCTCAATAGATGAACCGGCCGTAAAGCCGCCGCCATGCAGCCAAACCATGACCGGGCGTTTTTTACCGTCATTTAATTTTTGTGTCCATACATTCAGTGTCTGGCAATGCTCATTGGAGTAGCCCAGATCGTGGTTAAAAGCGAATTCAAATGCATCGTTCACCGTTGTAGTCGGTATCGGTCGGGCAAACCGGCCCATAGCTCATCGAACTCCGGTCGTCATTCCATGGCTTTGGGTTTTTGGGGAGCAGTAAACCGGTCGGCTTCGCATAAGGAATTCCTTTAAAAGTGAAAATTCCGTTATGAATATAGCCTCTGACTTTCCCGTTATCAGTAGAAGTAACCGCAATCCCTTCACCGGCTTTTATATGGATCTTCAGTTTGGCAAAATGCGGAAACGTTTAAAAAGCAAATTGCCAGCATCCATAACAGCATTGTTTTTCTTTTCATCATAATTGGTTTGATTGGGAATGACAAATCTACATTTACAGCTCTAAATTCCGTCTTTTATTAAATTTGCTGAATTGTATTTAAATTTATTCCTGCGTTTTCCATGTTCTCTTCCCTATATAACATCACGTTTATTACCTTACCTCAAGCACTTTGAAATGATTGCTTATTGTACAGACTAAAATGGATTAAGTTATGATTAGAAAAATTGTTAGTATCATCGCTGGTTATTCAATTTTTGTGGCTACTTCACTTGCGTTTTTTAAAATTTCAAGGCAAGATCCTCACTCAAATCCATCTACTATTTTTTTATTTGTCACAATAATGTTTGGATCAGTTTTCTCATTTGTTGCTGGATTTGTTACGCAACTGATCGCAAAGTCAAACCCGAAATTAAATTATATGTTAGCTGTTATTATTGCAGGATTTGCGACATTTTCACTTATAAAATCAGAAGGCAATCGGTGGACACAAATACTGGCTATTTTTATTTTTACACCGATGTCAATTTTGGGTGGATTATTTTATATGAATCGTATAAAGAAAATTTGAAACAGCATACTTACACCCTACGTGAGATTGCCTTATATGCTGGGAAATATATATCATATAATTTTTGCTAGTCCGTTACAAGTTCCTGGAAAACTAACAGAAATTGGTACTCCTCACTTTCTGTATCGGAAAGTAAAACTGATGGCAGTAGGCAGTTGACAGTCTACAGATGTTTCATTATCTAAAAGCACTTTTTTTCTTAAGTAGCCTTTTTGAAGTTTATCCCGCCAACGGCGGGACTCCTAATCTGTTACTTAATTCAGTTTTTGCGAAGTGCTTGATTTTGGTGGTCAGATTATGGGTCACAATGCCTGTCCCGCTTCTGCGGGGATACAGTATGATACTTGACGATACCCAATGATCGGGATACATTTATCGTTGAACCGTCTGTCATGATCAGGTATCCTCCTTCACCCCGGATGTATTTTGTCACTTCATTCAGGTTAACCAGAAAGGAATTGTGGACACGAACGAAGGAAGAAAAATCACGCAACTGTTCTTCCATTTCCTTTAAACTCCGGCAGGCAATAACCCTTATTTTATTTTTTAGGAAAAGATGGGTATAATTATCATAAGCCTCACAGCGTACCAGTTGATTGGCGGTAATTAATTCAAAGCCGTCTGCAGTGGGTACTGCAATTTTGGTAAAACTGGTGTCTTTGTGCTGTATCTGGTTCATTAGCATCTGGAATTGTTCAGCAGACGGATGCATTTTTTGTTTTTCTACCTTTTGTACGGCAATGATCAGCTCTTTAGGTTCAATAGGCTTCAGTAGATAATCCAGTGCACTAAACCGGATGGCTTTGATGGCATACTGATCATAACCTTTCAACAGCTGTCAGAAATTGAATGAGTTTACAAAAATGGGGAATCCTGAGCAAAACTTAAAAGCCAATGCCCGGGTGGCACTGGATTGGTATGGATTACAACTCCGGTTTATGCTGGAAAGGAATTCGACGATGAACCCGGTAGAATTCGGATACCTGGGAATCGGTTTATATGAAGCCGTCCGTGGCGAAAATAAGAATTTAGTAAGCCTTTCCACCAAATTGAATCAAATGCCTGAAATGCCACATGTGGAGAATATGGGCTATGATTGGGTGATCAATGCCAATGCGGTGATGGCAAGCATGCTTCGTAATTTTAACGTAGGATTGACACCGGCAGACCTGGCCAGCATTGATTCTTTGGAAAATGTTTATAATCAAAAGGCCAAAACGAGTGAGAATTCAGAAGTATTTGCCCGTTCCCAGGCATTCGGACGCAGTGTGGCCACCGCTATTCATGACTGGTATCTGACAGATAACTTTAATCCTTCCAATGCAGGATATGTACCGCCGGTATTTCCGGGTGCCTGGGTGCCAACTCCTCCTGCATTTGCGAATGGTACTATGCCTTACCTATCAACAGCCCGATTCCTATTCAGTGATAATGCCGCCATTGTTGTACTACCGCCTCCGTATTCTTATTCAGAAACACCCGGCTCTGATTTTTACAAAATGGTAAAAAATGATTACGACGTGAGCCTGGTCCTGACTACTGAACAAAAAAATCTGGCTAATTATTTTGTTGATCAGGGAAACGGAATCGGATTTACTCCCGGAGGGCATCATTTTAGTGTGATTAACCAGATATTAGTTGCAAAAGGAGTTGGTTTGGCGGTAGCCGCTGAAGTGTACGCCAAAGCAGGTATTGCTGAACGGGACGCAACGATTGTAGGTTTTACTGCAAAATATGAATATAACCGGCTCAGGCCTGTAACTTATATCCGCAAAGTGATCGATCCAAACTGGCTCCCTTTTATACCTACGCCTCCGTTTCCGGAATATCCGGCGAATCATGCAACGATTACGGGATCCGTGATGGAAGCTGTGGCACAAGTATTGGGTAACAATCTCAGTTTTACAGATCATACTTATGATTTCCGGGGTTTTCCATCAAGGCCGTATACCACCATTTTTGGTGTGGCAGAAGAATCGGGTATATCCCGGCTGTACGGTGGAATTCACTACCAGGAATCCATAGACACGGGTTGGGTGATAGCGAAAAAACTGGGAGGAAATGTCGGAAGCATAAATTTGCAAAACTAGCGTTTTGGAATAGCCAAAATATCAATGCCCCTCTGAATATTTCAGGGGGCATTTTACTTTTTTGTGAAACTGTACATCCTATACATAGGCTGTTTAAGTCTGAAGCTGTTTGATATGATGGTTCCTGTGGGAGTTTCAATGAGAATGCTATCGGAAAGCCCCGAATCCCATAAATCTCACAAATTATCTGTTACTAATCCGACACCAATTACCCGCAAATCCACTAAAACCGCGGGACGGTACTTTTTGTATCGGGAAGTGACCAACATACATTGAATGCACGTTTCCCGCAGTTGACGCATGTCCTATTTGGATTTCATTCGCCTTTATCTGCTTTTCTTCGCCTTTAGTAGCCTTTTGTTCGCTACTAATCTGTTACTAATTCCTGTTTTTGTGAAGTGCTTGATTTTGTCGGCCAGATTATAGGCATCAATGTTACGGTATGATACCGTATGATCAGGCTAATTTTCGGTTCAGGTATATTTTAGAAAAAAAGGCGATGTTGACCCACCATTTTTTCCAATATACTTCATTTCGGGAAAATGGAATTAGGGTCCGTACCCTGCTATAGGAGTTTACTGTCTCAATCGGGCTATTTTTTGGTGAATTTGGTTACCAGGGATTTCATGTTCGCTATATTCACTTGTATCGAATACATGCCGGTAGCCAGACCGCTCACGTCCAGCGATTTTTCATAGAGGGCCACCGACTTTTGTGCCTCATCGGCCATTACCAATCTGCCAATCATATCATAAACCACCGTACGGATAGTTCCATTCTGTGAACTGTTTATCCGGATGTTGAGAATATCCTGTGCGGGATTTGGAAATACGATGAACTGATCCGGAGCGCCGGAATTTTTAACCACTGAAATATTTATCGTTGCCGTCGAACTCGCTCCCTGGTTATCAGTAACCGTTAACTGGAACTGATAGATGCCATCCTCCAGACCGCTGAGATCCACTTGCGCGCCCTTCATAGATGAAGCGACGGCAGTATTTGGCCCGCTGATTTCCTGCCATTGATATGAAGCGATATTCCCATCCGGATCATAAGAATTCGAAGCATTCAACTGAAAGCTGCTGTCAGGCAGGTAAATCGTAGTGTCCGATCCTGCTATAGCAACCGGCGACTGGTTAATAATTATAGCCGGATTTACCGTCACATTAACCGAATCGTTACTGGTGGCCCCGCTGTCATCGGTCACCGTGAGTTGAAAAGTATATGAACCGGGAGTTAAACCGGAAATGCCTGCGATTACCTTATTGCTATTGCTTATAACCACAGAGCCCGGTCCGGAAACCAACACCCAGGAATATGAAACGATGGTTCCATCGGTGTCATAAGATGCAGATCCGGTCAGAAAAACTGAACTGGCAGGCGCCGTGATGGTTTGATCAGGTCCGGCATTTGCGATGGGCGGTACATTTGACGGATGCTGGCTTGGCGCAGACCTGGTCATTTCAGGAACGGTTACGCATTCTGAACCTCCACCGATAACAGCTGTTTTTGCCTGTATAGAATTGATGCTGAGCAGCAGGAGAAAAATGGCTAGTAAGCAGTAACGGGGAGACAGAAAGCTCCCTGAGTGAAGTAACAAGCCTTCCATAGAATTGGAAATTTAGGTTTATCAACGAGCCGGATAAGAATAATGACAATGCAACATTCCAAAGCAGTAAATGAAGAGATTATCAGACCTCAGCATATTAAAGAACGCAAAAAGTCATGTATTTATGATTTCTCCGGGCAACATTTTTAGCAGCTTTCATATCTGAGGTCTGTCGGGTCAATTAAAATCAGGTGATTATGTCCCGACCCCCTATAAACTGTCCAGTTTATAGGGGGTCGGGACATTCGCATACTTCCAAAGCCAACTTCATGGTGTGCCAAGAATACCGCTAACTGTAGATCTATGATGATTCCCCGAATATTTCCAGTTGAAATAAGACGGTAAGAAATAAACTGAATCCGAAAATCAGATATTACGTTAGTCGATTTAAAGACTATTTCTGTCGATTATACCATGGATTTTGTCGGGAAAACCTGTTCTTTATATATCATTAGGTAACACCCATGTTAAATCGTTCTTGTTTTCTGCTATTAGCCGCTGCGCAAATCGTCTGCTTTAGCGTTCGTGCGCAGACGAATCTGTTCGATGCGATACGGTCTGGCAGTTCAGATGAATTAAACAATGCTTTGACGAACGGAGCAAACGCCAATGATTCGCTGAGGGGTTATTCGGCTCTGATGTTTTGCACGCTGGATGGAACCGCGGAACAAATGTCGATACTGATTAGTCATGGTGCCAATGTAAATTATCAGAACACAGATAGTATCACCGCATTATGGCTTGCTGTGCCGGACTTGGATAAAATGACCCTCTTACTGAATCATGGTGCTGATATCAATCATAAAATAGACGGATATGGCATTCTGAGTAAACTGGCCATGATACCTGGTACAACAGCCATTTTTCAGTTTCTGATGGAAAGAGGAGCTGATCCCCTCCACACCAGCCCGGATAATATTTTGTTGTACTCCGCTGCAGGTACAGGGGACACTACATTGCTTGGATTGCTCCTGCGTCTGGGATTAAAAGTAAATGATACGACCAGTTTCGGCGAAGCGCCCATTAATGGGGCGCTTGCATTTCGCAGGCCTGCAACATTAAAGATGTTGGTGGAGCATGGAGCCAATGTAAATTTCCAGAACCTGCACGAGCCAAACCTGCCGGCGGTGATCGGATTTACACCGCTCATGAATGCTGCCATCGGTAACGACATGGAATCGTTGCTTTTTCTGCTGGATCATGGCGCCGATCCAAACGTGCGAAGTAAAAACGGCGTCACCGCGTTGATATTATTGATGCAGTCCGACTGCAATGATCCGGAAATGACACTTGCGCTGATCAAACATGGAGCAAGGGTAGAAGATAAGCAACCGGACGGATCCGATGCCTTATATTTTGCAAAGCAAAAAGGAAATACTCAGACTGTAACGTTATTAAAAAAATATCTTCAGAAATGAAAAAGCGTTCACTCCTCACCATCTCGATGCTGGCAGTACTAATGATTCTCATGAACCTGTTCGTGAGCTGGAAGAATTTTCCTGTCAGCGTAAATCCTTCGGATATCCGCCAGTCGGTTAACAAAAGTTTTTCACTACTGGAAAAAAGTGGATACCTGTTTACGGAACGAAGCCGGCAAAAATGTGCCGGATGCCACCATACAACATTAACCGCAATGGTCGCTGCGTCAGCGAGGGAAAAAGGAATCCCGGTGAACGATTCATTGTCAGAAAAGAGGGTCACAGCGATGATCCGGAACTTACAGTTGGCCAGCAACCCGAATCTGGTCGACCAGTTTCTGACTATCAATTTCAATGCGCCTTATACACTGCTCGGACTATACGCAGAAAATTATCCTCGGGATATCACTACAGATATATCGGTCGATTACACGATAAGTCAGGCAAAGCCTGATGGCAGTTTTCTGTCAGAATCAGGAAGAGTGCCTTTGCAATCGGGCGAGATCCATTGTACTGCCTTCTCCATCCGTTCCATACAACTCTATGCGTCACCTGCTAAAAAACCTCGTGTAGATGCGTTGGTAAAGAAGACCCGTCTCTGGCTCGAAACACAAGATCCCGATCAGCAACAGGAAATCGCGTTTCAGTTATTGGGAATGCAATGGTGCGGAAGCAGTCATGATCAAAAACTTCGGGTAGCGCATAAATTGATAGTTATGCAACGTGCAGATGGAGGATGGTCACAACTAACCACACTCGCATCAGATGCGTATGCAACGGGTCAGGCACTGTATGCTTTATGTGAAAGCGGAATAGCGAATCCTGCAGATGAACTGTATCAAAGAGGTTTGAATTATCTGCTAAAAACCCAGGAGCCCACGGGTGCCTGGTTTGTCCAGACCCGGTCCTATGGCATACAACCTTTTTTCTCGAGCGATTTTCCACCGAATGACGAAAACCAGTTCATCTCTGCAGCCGCCACCAATTGGGCAGATCTGGCGTTACTTGAAGCGCTGCCGGATAAAGTCAAATCCAAAAGCTCTTATTGAACCGGTCAGCACCTGTTAGGCTTTAAAAGAAAGTGTGTTCTTCAATAGTGAGTGTTACAATGTTTGATTATCCCTTACTAAAGATCTGTTTACTAAAACTTGCTTATTCTACATTACCAATGTGTCACTAATTCTTCTGAAACCCGCTAGAATCAACGCATTTCACTTTCTGTATCGGGAAGTGACCTCTCCACGATAGATGAGCGTTCCCTGCGGAGTACATTCATACTCACGGTATTTCATTTGCTTTTTGTTGCGTTTCGAAGTTTACCACGCCGTAGGCGTGGCCTTTAGTAGCCATTTATTTGCTACTAATCTGTTACTAAAATCAGTTTTCATGATTTGCTTGATTTTGGTGGCCAGATTACGGGCACTAATGATACGGTATGATACGCAATGATACCGTATGATACGGTGAAAATCCAGTTCTCCTATGGGAAAACAACCTGACGTACTAACGACAATACAAAATGTATAACTCGAAACAATAGTGTATCGGGTAAATATCTTTATATACGAAGCCCCTTATATCATAAATTTGAGTGTTGCCTGCAAGCTTAATGACACCCAACTATGCATAAACTAATATCTCTCATTCTGACATTTTTTATTTCAGCAATTTCATTGGGGCAAAAATTGGAGACAGTCTATCTGGATTCAAAAGACAGCACTGCAAATATGTATATCGCTGTTGTACCTGACATGAAACCAATTAAAGCATTTATGTTTTTATTGGACGGATTTGGTGCTTCACCGCAAGACGTTTTAATACAAACAGACCTACCCAAATATGCTGCTCAACAAGGTATATTAACAATCATACCGATTTTGAAAACGGGGCCTTTGTTCTTTGGAAGTGACCCAGCTTCACAAGAATCATTGAGAGACATGATAACTCTTACTGTTAACAAATATCAACTACAGGGAAAAGATTTGTATATCGGTGGTTTTTCTATAGGTGGAACTTGTGTGGTGAAATTTTCGGAATTAGCTGTGCAAAATAATTATGCCATAAAACCCAAAGCTGTTTTTGCAGTTGACCCACCGCTTGATTGGGAACGGTTTTATAACTCTGCCAAGCGGGTTGTAAGACTTTCACCCTAATCAAACAAACGGTGAGGTCACGTACATGATAGACAGAATAAAAAAGGAAATGGGCGGAACGCCGGAAACAGCGCTGGGAAGCTTTTACAATAATTCGCCATATTCTTACTTTGACTCAACACAAACGGCAATAAAGCCTTTGGTCAAAACGCCAATCATGATTATATCAGAACCTGATATTCAATGGTGGCTCAACCAAAGAGGCTATGACTATACATATATGAACGTCACCGACCAGGCTGCAATGATTAATGAGTTAAGAAGATTAGGTAATGACAAGGCTATTTTGGTAACAACAATTAATCAAGGTTATAGAAAGCCTGATAATAGGAAACATCCACATTCATGGAAAGTATTGCAGACCCTCAAACAAACAATTAGTTGGCTGCAAGCTCAAAAATGACAAAAGCCTGCAGGCAGCATTGTTATTGCCAATAAGTAGGGGCCGAATATTGAAACATTGGCTATGTGTTGTTTTTCTTTTCTTCGCTTTTAATCTGTGACGATACAGAATGATACACAATGATACCATGTGTTAGGGTGAAAATCCAGGGCTCCTAAGGGAAACCATGTATGGGAACCAAAACAATTGTATTTTGTAGTAAATATCTTTAGACGAAGCCCCTCATATCATAAATTTGAGTGTTGGCTAAAATTATAGAAGACCGTATGACCATTTTTGAAATAAGAGATAAACTAACCAAAGATGAAATTGGCTATAGTGATGCATTTGAGGAGATAAAGAAATTCCCTAAGCCTTGGCATTCAAAAGACTGGGTGAAGAAAAGAGATAACATTATCAAAAGCGAATGTGAGCAATGCAAGAATACTGAAGGCATCATGGTAGCTCAACATTTGACACATCCCATTGACTTCAAAACGATTCGCAATGAGATGTTTAAGTCTCTGTTCAGTGAATTTCTGAAATCTGCTGCTTTACCAAATCCAATTATCACAAATAAAGAAATCAAAGAATTTCACGATAAAACTACTAAAATTCGAGAGGCTTGCCCTCGTTGTAAATGGATAAGAATTAGAAAGCGAAAGACAATGAAGCCTGAATATTTCTGTGAAATATGTAAGATTGATTTTGACGAAGCTACAACCCTTGAATACAACGAAGTATTTAAGACGATTTTTCCAAATGAAGAACAAGTGACAAACGATCAGAAATGAAAAAATTGAAAAAGAAATGATCTTGGATTTCAAACGCACACTTTACGAAAAAAATGAAAAGGCGATTGGTAAAAAAGCACTTTTAATTTCTATTGACCTCCACTTAAAATATATTGAACTTGAAAATGTTTTGACATTTTGCAAAAGGTGTGCTGCTAAAATGGACTTGGACCAAAAATTATTATGTTGGACTTGCAAGACTGATTACTTTAACTACCTGCGGTATGAAAGCTGTTATAAATGTTATGAAAGAAATGAAATTACCAAAAATCCAATAAAGGAGATGATTTGGAAATACAGAGAAGATGAAAATAACTTCAGCCAACGTTGCATTGATTATATGGCGGGTTGATGAGTATATATTCACCTTTTTGTTCGCTATTAATCCAATATTATGTGCTGTTTCATCTAAGTACGGATCATGAAAATAAAAGCCTTATTCATCGCGTTTGTGTCTATCAGTGCTTTAATTGCACCATATCAAAATTGCGCTGGCCAGGCGAGTTCCAGAGATTCCAGTGTAATTGCAGAATTTGGTAATCGGCTAAGTAGTGATATTAGAAAGGATGACGTTCATGGCAGCATATCCGCAGCGATAATAAAAAACGGCAAGGTCATATGGGCGGCTGCGTTTGGCTATGTAACCCGGAACAAGAATATTGCCGCAGACACCAACACCATCTATCGTATTGGTTCTATTACCAAAACATTTACGGCTGTTATATTAATGCAACTTGTAGAACAAGGAAAGGTAAAGCTGGATGACCCTGTCGAAAAATATCTGCCCGAAATAAAATCCCTGAAAGGTTATTCAGATAAGACAGTCATCACCCTACGTCAACTGGCCTCGCATACTTCCGGGTTGGAACGCGGGCCGGATATGCCTGGTGCGAATCGGGGCCCTGTGGACCAATGGGAAACTAAGTTATTATCCTGCATCCCTTATACTTCGTTCAACATTAGCCCAGGAACCAGTTTTCATTATTCTAACGTAGGGTATGCCCTGCTTGGGCTAACCCTCGAACGGGCTTCGGGTGTCCCATATATTCAAATGGTTCAACAAAGGATATTTATACCGCTGCATATGGATAATACCTTTTTTTCGGTGCCCGAAAATAAGATGGCCGACCTTGCAGAGGGTTTCTTTAGTCCCAGGGAGAATTTAGAAAATGAAATAAACGAAAGCCCCTCATCGCAGGAACGTAAAGACAGCGCATTGGGTGGTTACAACGTGCCCTGTGGCGGCATTACTCCACTTCCCTTGATCTGGCAAAATTTGTAATAGCGCTGATGGGAAATACACCTCTGCTCGATCCGGAAAGCCTCGGGAAATGCAGGTTACGCCCCCCGGGTAGCAGGTATTATGCGTTCGGGCCTTATGCTTGGTCGATATCATAAGTTGGACTTTATAGGTCACGCCGGCTTCGTTCAGGGTTACCTTGCACAATTTTCTATAGAAAAGAATAACGTTTACGCGGCCATTCTGCGCGCCATAATAATAGGGCCAATCTCGTAGTAGATTCCCGGAAACTGTTGAATAAATTATCAGAAGGTAAATAAATACATGCTTTATAATGCTTCTGTTCATTCCCCTTGCAACCTCCACGATCTTTCTACAATAGAACGTCTGGATATCCTACGTTAGCTAAAAATAGGAACCTTCTTTTCCAGGAATTACTTTTTCTGTGTCTGTTAATGAATCTCAGTTTGTTCCAGCAGTTTAAACCCTTGAGGCTTCTTCAAAATTCGACGATCTTTAGAATGATGGAATGAATATACCTCAAAAGAATCGATGAAAATAGTCGGAAGGTATAGGGGAGGGAATAACGTTAATTGAATTGGCTAATGGTTACTATCCAGGTAAAAAACTTTGTATTCTTTCATTTGACAAAGGTTTTTGAATTGATTATTTCTACCGCTTTTTCCAGCAACTCGTCCCTCCCTTGCATAATTCCTTCGATGGTGGGCCTGACGGATATGTCAATTTTGATACCCTTTCTTTGTGTTTGTGTGCCATCAGGATAAAAAATTCCGATGCCGGAGATGAGGGTGTATATACCGCCAGGCAAATAGATAGGAGATACATTGCCATCTGCACCGGCGGTTATACTGCCAATTACGGTAAGATCCGGTGCGGTCTGAAAAGCCATGGTTGTATATTCAGCCTGACTTTGTGTGATTGAATTTACCAATTCAACTATGGGTCCTCTATAGAACGCTGGGTTCGGCTTTCCATTGCTTAAGAGCGGCGTATATCGGAATGTACCGGGGTAATTCACGTCACCATTAGTGAATTTTACAAATGGAGAAGAAGTTGGTTTAATATAAGCGCCGAATGTGAACCACATTCTATCTGATGGATATGTCCGCATATCGATAACCACTCCTTTTGTGTTTTCAAAGGCTTTCTTTATAACCGATAACTGCCAATTGTGGTATCTACCGGGAAATAAATAGCCAATATTTCCGCTTATTATTTTATAGCTGCTATCGGTTGGATTTGGATCATTATCAATAGAAAGATTGACATGATGGGCATCAATGCAATAAACAAAGTTTGAGATTTTTTTATGATTTCGTATTATTTCTAATTCAAGGGAATCCTGGTGTGAATGCAGGAGGGTCTTGGGTGGCAAGTCCCTAAGTTGTGTTTCATAATTGGAAGCAGGAGTCAGGTACAAATTATTTTTTACAAGCTGCTCCACCGGGAGACCGTTAATTTTAGTAATTACGTCACCAATTTTCAGCTTTTCTTTAATGAACAATGTATCCAAATAATAACCGGTTACCACGAGTTGGTTTTCAATAAATTTTGCCTGGACTGGTACTGAATATGGGCCAAAAAATTCATTCAGTTCCTTATTACCGCTCCAGATATTGGCATGGGTATCATGAATTCTGGCGATGATTTCTAAACAAGCGAGGGAATACTCCGTAGCATTCCGGGCGCTTACAAATTTTGGAATAAATTCGGGTAAAATTTTATTCCAGTCTTCGCCAATAATATATTTATACGGATAGAAATACTGAATGATGTTCCAATACCGGAATAAAGACAATAGCCGGTATCCTGCATCGGGATAAGACATTTTACTATAAGGAGTTCATGTTCGAAGACTGGATTACCAACCCCATCAGCCATCCCCACATAATAATTTTCATTCTGATTTCGATTGTTTTTAATATAAGTTAATTTTTCAATCAGGGAAGGGCTCAGGTTTCCTTTGTTGAACAGATAGCCATAGTCAGGAGATATTTGTGACGTACTATCCGGTTTTGAAGCTTTGCATTTTAAACAAACATCCGGTTTCCTGAGGAGTCAACCCATTTTTCCAGTTCAATATTTGCAGCATCCTTTGTTGTAGCCGATATGATTTTCGGCATGATCCTGAATGAGACGGGCGTCCCCAATTGTAATCACCGCGGGCTATAGCCGGGTGATGGTATTTTGAAAAGCCCGATGTCATACCCAGATTGGTAAGATTTTCAATTTTCAATGGGGTCATTTCGCCCAAAGTTATTTCAGAACCTGCGGCAAAAGATGTATCGTGTTTGGCCTGAATCAGACCAATAGATATTTGGCGAATAGAGTACTTTCCCGAAGAGGCGGTATCCTCCTTCAATGGTTCTACTACCAGCATATACTTTCCACTATCCGGTCCATCAAAAAGTACAGGCTCGGGACCATTTTCGCCATTGGGGGAATCAAAATAAGCCAACCTGACTGTATCTCCTTTTTTATAAACGCTGATACTCAAATCAATTCCCATTTGCACTACCAGGGCTTTTAGGGTAAACCCTTTTTGTAAGTAAAATTCAAACTGTTGTTTTTCTTTTTGATGAATGCTGAAAATAGTTTCCGCAGTTGGAATAGACTGTGAAAATGAATTCAGCGCGATAAGTATAATGCCAACCAAAATACAGGGGGAGCGCATAGGGTTAATTTAAGTGTTTTTAGAAGAGAGGATATATAAGGAAAGTTACGTTAATTGGAATTTTCGTAGGTAATTCTCATCAGCTGTTACTAATATGTCACTAATTTCGCTCAAACCCACTAGAATCGCGGGACAGTACTATTTGTATCGTCACGGAACAAAAAGTACCCATTTACACAAAGCCTTGAAGGCCAACGAGGGAGAAGACCGGCGAAATCACCAAAAGCCGGTGAGCTCACTGGAAATACTTGGATAAAACTTCGCTTGACCATTATTAAGTTTAAAAGTCAAATCATTTGATCTACTTAAAGTAAATTGATATCCAAACTCGTAGAAGGTAGCTACGGAAACGAACAATGAAACCAAAGAAGCTTAATTAATGAAAAAGTATTTCCTTTTTACTTTTTTATTGCTAGGATAACCATATTGCCTGCACAGCAAAACAAAGAGGACAGCCTGAGTACCATTTTAAAAGCAACTTCCAACGTAGAACGACAGATTGCATTATTGAAGCAGATGTCTGATCAACAAAATAACGCAACGGATATAATCAGGTATGCCCGGGAAGGCATCACACTTGCTAAAAAATTAAACAGACCCGAAGAGGAGAGTATTTCTTATACGACCTTACTCGTGGGTATAATAAAAATAACGATTATCCAAAGATGCTGGAAACAAGTTTAGCCGGTCTTCAGCTGAGCCAGCAAATTAACGACGATGACAAATTTTGTGAATTTTCTTTTGTCGCACTTGTTAGTTATGACATGGGTAAGGAATATGATAAAGCCATCACCTATGGTATCAATGGCTTGCATTTAGCGGAAAGGACCAAAAAATCTTGTTAGAATAACACAGCTATGCAATTATATAGCCAATCATTATATTGAAATCGGTCATTTGGATTCAGCTTTAATCTATATGCGAAGAACTTACCAGGAAGCAGAAGCCATACATACTCCCAATATTGGGTTTTCAATATATGGTTTAGGTGTTATACAGGAAAAGTTGCATCGTCCAGATTCCGCGTTATATTATTACAAAAAAGCTGTTACTGCCTTTGAAGGAAGTGCCCTTTATCGTAATGCCAATCTGGTAGATGCCTACACGGGGATTGCCAGTATTTATAAAAGCCAAGCTAAACCTGACTCTGCACTTTATTATGCCAAAATCGCCTACGATATATCTGAAGAGGCTAATCAGTTTAACAGTACCTATAAAGCCGCCGGAATGCTGGCATCATTGTATGAAGGCAAAAATGATAAAGAGAGCCTTTACTATTACAAAATTGCAACTACTGCAAAGGATAGCATCACCACGTCAGATAAGACAAAACAGTTGTTGATCTTATCAGAAAAAGAACAGCAGCGGAAGCAGGGACTATTGGATTCTCTTGAAAAGCGGCGTAACCAGATGTATTGGGCCTTCGGTATTTTAGTTTTCTTATTTGCCTCGATTTTTTATTACCGTCGTTATAAGGAAAGTCTTGCCAAGAAAAAAGAGATAGAAAGAAGTCAATTGATGGAAAAGCAAAAAGCAGCGCTGGAAATCGAGGTCGAAGAACGAACTGCGGAATTAAAACAATCTTTGCAGAATTTGAAGTCAACCCAGTCCCTGCTTATTCAATCCGAGAAAATGGCATCCCTTGGCGAGCTGACAGCCGGCATTGCTCATGAAATACAGAACCCACTGAATTTCATCAATAATTTTTCGGAAGTCAACAATGAATTGTTGCTGGAAATGAAAGATGAAATCAAAAAAGGAAATATCGAAGATGTGAATGTGATTTCCACTAGCATAATAGAAAATGAAAAGAAAATTCTTCACCATGGCAGGCGTGCCGATGCCATCGTAAAAGGCATGTTGCAACATTCAAAGGCGAGCACAGGGCTGAAGGGTCCCACTGATGTCAACGGCCTTGTTGATGAATATCTCCGACTTTCTTTCCAGGGCCTGCGTGCAAAAGATAAATCCTTCAATGCAACCCTGATACGGGATTTTGATCCGACAATAGAAAAAATTAATATTGTTCCACAAGACATTGGTCGTGTATTATTAAATTTATACAGCGCTGGCAGACTGGTTATTTTATTTCGAACTTCGTAACTTTGCAGCATTTAATAACACAGATAAAATAATTTACCATGTCAGCGAAGGATGATAAGATGAACCAGTTTGTTTCTGCCATGTTGAGCCTGACCAGTGCAATAAAATGCGAGTCGGAGCATTGTTGTCAGTTATGCGGAGATGTCAATGAAAAGGAACTAATGATAATCGTCTTTGTAGGACAGAATAAAAGTGTCAAAATGAGCGAGATAGCAGATAATCTAAAAGCGCCGTTAAGCACGCTTACAAGTATTGCAGATAAACTTGTTGCAAATAAATTCCTGGTGCGTCATAACTCTGATGAAGACAGGCGCGTGGTGAAGGTTGGTCTTGGTGTAAAAGGTCTGGAATCTTACGAAACGTTTTTAACACGAAGGAAAGCAAGGACAAAAAAAGTCCTTTCCCGCTTCAACGAGAAAGAGCATAATACATTGATCAACTACATCAGTAAACTTGCTGACGCAATAGTGGCTTAAAAATAAAGGGCAAAAAAATTTTAGCTATTAATTACGAATGTCGTAATATTGCATTATCGAATTAAAATTCGTTAAAGCACGCCTTCTGCATTGAACAATTAACTCATCAAATTCTTAAACACATAACTTATATAACTACTTTAATTAAAGAATAGAAAAATGAACGAAAGTCATATTAATAACCGGAGCAAATATTGGGCTTGGCAAAGAGACTGCCCGCCAGTTAGCATTGAAAAAGAAACAAAAAAGGTAATTCTTTTCTGCAGAAATCAAGCGAAAGCCGAGGCAGCAAAAAAAGACCTTGAGGAGAAAACGGGAAAAAAGATCTTTGAAATTATTATTGGAGATGTTTCGGATGCAAATTCTGTAAGAAAAGCAGTAGAAAAAATAAAGGAACCTATTGATGCAGTAATTTTAAATGCAGGTGGAATGGTGGGGAAAACGGCTGCGAAAATTACGCCTTCCGGTATGAATGACTTAGCTGCTACGAATATTTTAGGTCATGTGATCTTAGTGGAGGAATTAATTAAACATGATAAGTTAAAAAAAGCAGTACTATTAGCCAGTGCGGAAGCTGTACCGGGAGTAAAGATGCTCGGAATGAAACCGGTTGCAATGAAGACTTCTTCTGTAGATGAGTTTGCTGCTGTTCTTGACGGATCATATTTTGGTAATAAATTTGATGTAACTGCAAGCATACGGATATGTCAAATATGCAGCAACCATGTGGATGTTATCAATGGCAAGAAAATATCCTGACCTCAAATTTGTTGTTGTGAGTCCCGGGAACACAAAAGGAACTCAGGCACCAAATAATCTTCCCCCGGCAATGAAATTTATGTTGAAGTATTTTATGATGCCTGTTGTATTCCCATTGATGGGAGGAATGGTGCATAAGCTGGAAGTAGGTGCAAAACGCTTTGTAGATGGCATCTCGGATGAGCGATATAAAAGTGGCGTTTTTTATGCAAGTAAAGAGGGCAAGTTATCAGGGGACGTGGTTGACCAGAGCACTTTTTACACTGATTTGAAAAATATTTCATTTCAAGATAACGCTGATCGGGCAATTCACCGGTTTATAAAAAATGGGTCTTGAAAATGCCTTATGTGATTCCACTGCTAACGACGAGGTAACCTGACATGGACTCTGCCCCTCAAATTATCAAATAACATAAATCAAAAAAAAATTGAAAAAACATGAAAACAATTGGCCCAGGTGTAACCGCATTAACACGGATACCTTTAGGAGCTAATTCAATAGCGGCGACCTTTTTCCGCCTTGTTTATTTTCTTTTCCATTTTAATGATTTTTTGATGTCTAAAATATAAAGAGCATTATAAAACGGCGCAAATGCCTCTTTTGTAAAAGATTCAGCTGTAGTTTTTGAGGAATTCTCTTTGGTTCTGATTTCGTAATTCATAATGCCACTTTTCAAAGAAGTCTCCATATTGGTGATATCAGTAGCAACATCTTCAGAAATGCCTTGGTCAATTATTGCCTGCCTCGCCTGGGCAAAAATCATCCGGAATGCTATTCTTGTTATTCTTCAAGTAGACATTCCAATAAACTTATAGGTAGAGCTGGATAGGGCCTTTCAGTAAAAGTCCAATTAATTGAAACTAACTATTTACAATTATCTTTAAAAAACTGTCCGGTTTAAAAGGGGCCGGTACATGTATCGGTTAAATATCTTTATATATGAAGCTCCTTATATCATAAATTTGAGCGTTGTGCGTCATTCAATAATCACCTTACATGAAGAAAAAGCTTTTTGTATTAACAGTTCTTGTCTTTCTCATCGGACTTGCACAGGTGCAGGCACAACAAGTAATTCGACTTTATTCTGGAAAAGCTCCCGGTTCTGAAAACTGGACTTGGGAAGAGCAAAATTTAGGAGGAGGTTATCTAAGAGATGTAAAGGATCCGACTTTAACGGCTTTTGTTCCTTCAAACCCAAATGGCATTGCTGTTATTATTGCACCGGGTGGCGCTTTTCATTACCTCGTTTATGACCTTGAAGGGACTGCCGTAGCAAAAAAATTAAATGAAAAAGGAATAACTGCCTTCGTTTTAAAATATCGGTTGGTGCACGAAGACCCTGCTCATCCGTACTATAACAAAATGATGGAAACAAAGAATTTTAAAATGTTGGATTCGGTGAGTGCACCTGTAATAAAACTTGCACTTCAGGATGCATTAACGGCTATGAAGTATGTCCGCCAACATGCAGCAGAATACAAGATTGATTCTAACAAAATAGGCTTCATGGGCTCTTCTGCCGGAGGAACTATTGCGATGTCGGTAGCCTACAATGCTTTGGAAGAGAGCCGCCCAAATTTTGTGTCAGTTGTTTATTGTGCCAATGATATAATCGGTTCAAAAGTCCCATCGGTGAGGACACCCATCTTTATTGCTTGTGCCAGTGATGACGAATACGGTTTTGCCGCCAACAGTGTTCAAATCTATTCCAAATGGTTAGAAGCTAATCAACCTGTTGAATTGCACATATACGAAAGAGGAGGGCACGGGTTTATAATGAAAAAGCAAAATATTCCGTGTGATGCATGGTTAGAAAGATTTACAGATTGGCTTTCAATGCAATATCCCTAAAGGCAACAAAATGTGTAACGCTAAACAACAGTAAATCAGGGTAAATATCTTCACAGACAAAGCGCCTTATAAAATAAATTTGAGTGTTCGCAGCAAGTTTAACTTACGGTATATATAAAAATGAATAAGCCAAGAATTGATATGTTGACATATAGCGAACTCATAGAGCTAAGGGACAAGTTGGTAAATGGCGAAATTGGATTTGAATTCGCAAAAGCACAATATTGGACTGATTTCAAAGAAGGACAACGATCTTGGCATACAAAAGATTGGAAAGAAAGAAGATCAAAAGTAGACAATCCAGGTGGTTTAGTTGGTGCTGTGGGCCACTACCAAGGGGGTGTAGGCAAACCGATTGAAATAAGCAAAAAACTAGCAGAACAATTAGAAAAAGCAAGTCCTGAAGATAGGCAGGCTGCCTTACTTGCGTTAGTAAGTACTATACTTCATGAATCAGTTCACTATGGTGACTGGTCGGACGGTTCACCAGCAGCAGATAATCCCACAAATTACTGGAACAAAGACGGCACATTAAGTGGAACCTCTGGCGAAGTCGGGGCAGCCTTTGAATCGGAAGTATATCACAATGGTGATTTTTGGGAGACTGAGGAGTCTGAAGGGAAAATTGGAGAAAGTGCTTTTGGACAAATGAAAAAAATTATTCGTGAGAAAAGTAAGAACGATGATGACAAAAAGGATATTCCTACACTTCCTTCAGTTATTCAAAATCTTCTTAATTCAAAGCTTAATGAAAATCCCGATATTATTGTAACAATCAAATAATCATGAAAAAATCACTACTTTCTATTTTGGCTATAATTGCGTCATTGGGCTGCGTTTGTCAGGTTGATAATAATAAACTACTAAGAGCTCTTATGAATGATTCTGATTTTTGCAAGCATGTCATTCCATGTAAAAAGTGTGATACGATTTATGTTATTGACACATTGGGCTATTTTACTCATGACCAGTACTTAATGAAAAACATAGTAGTAACCAAAAAGTATATAAAAGGAATTTATATACCAAAGAATGATTCAGACCTTATAAAATGGGACTGTAGTAATCTATTCATTACGAAAATATCTCAAAATAAAAACTACTTTAGAATTAATTATTTTCATACACCGACAAATGGTATTGGTTATATTGAATATCAATTTAAGGGAGATAAATTAATAAAAGTAAAAGCCCAATATGGACAATTATAGAACATTCTGGTTGGTAACAGAATATTCAACTTTAATCATAATCTGATGAGGTGGACCAAGTTTCCTCTGCCTTCTAAATAATCAAAAGATGCCTTCGCAAATTAAATTCTAACCTTAACAATGGGTGAAGAAGCGTTCGTAAGCTCCCCTTAAATCAGGGCGATTCGCGATTAGCGTTTCCCAATTTTTAGTAATTCTAGTGAAACGTTATGTAAACTCTTCACCAAACCGTCACTAATTCCGTTGAAACTCACTGGAACTGCGGGAAAGTACTTTTTGTATCGGGAAGTGACCATCATGCACTGGATGCGCGTTTCCCGCGATTGACGCATGTCCTAATTGGATTTCATTTGCCTTTTGTTGCTTTTCGAAGTTTACCACGCCGCAGGCGTGGCCTTTAGTAGCCTTTTATTCGCTACTAATCTGTTACTAAATCCTGTTTTTTCAATTTGCTTGTTTTGGTGGCCAGATTATGGGGCACAATGATACCTAATGATACCTAATTATTGCTTTTAAAAGCATTGGTATAAGGCTAATCTCGTCACTAATCCGTCACTAAATCCCCGCAAACCCACTGGAATCGCGGGACGGTACTTTTTGTATCGATGCTGAACAAAAAGTACCCATTTACTCAAGAGGTTGAAAGTCAACGAGGGAGAAGATAGGTGAAATCACCGAAAGCCGGTGAGCTCACCGGAAATACCGGGATAAAACTTCCCTAAATATATAGAAGTGGTCAGGTCGAAAGCAATTCTAATGTGGGAGAATCATAAAAATCAGGATTGATTTGGATAATATTTTCTGTGGAAAGATTAAATTTATTTGCTAAAGCTCTTTTTCATGAAGAAGCCTATACTTCCATTCCTGACTGTAAGGTACTATCCTGAATATTTATTGAGAAATCGAAATAAAGTCATCTGCAGAATAATCCCATATCTATTACAAATGAGTCTTCTATTCATGACTCTTACGTCATTCGCACAAAAACTGTATTTTCCAAAAACATATTACAGTGATAGCATTACGTCTGGCTCGTCATATTCCGGAACTTGCAAAGGAGCTGATTACAAAATACAGGGAAAAGGATGAGGCAGAGTATTATTATAATCTCTTCAAGTTGCAAATTGTTACCCGGTCATATGACTCCGCGGCAAATATCATTGAACAAATTCAACAAGCATCTATTGCAAGAATATTAATGATACGGCTTTATTGGGATCCTATTGGTTTTCATTATAGAATCTATTGCGAATTAATGGAAGCCAATCCTGGAGAATAATAAAATAAGTTCAACCGCTTACCAGACAAAATTTAAATCGGATTATGGTTCATTAACTGAAAAAGGACAGGAAAATATATCTTATTATTTTAATGGAGATATTTCGGAATACAAAAATGATCTGGATACAAAAATTAAAGGAGTAAAAGATTCAGACAGCTTAACTATAAATGAAGCATTGGATCTTTGCAAATCTTATGGCATTTACAAAGTAATGAGTGCCACAATCAGCTTCGGTAAAGCTGAGTTGGCAAGTATTGACTATGAAAAGTATATCGAAGATGACAGCGTTTTAGTTAAAATGCCGGATGGAGGTTTGATTTCTTTGACTGTCACTCGCAGCAGAAAAATTACCGTACCGCAGCCTGTTATAATGATGTATAATATTTACGCCGGGCAGGATCCCTTCTATACAAAATTCATCGCTTCAAAAGGGTATGTCGGCATAGTAGCCAATACGCGCGGAAAACGTCTGAGTCCTGATCCAATAGAGCCACTTGAACACGATGCAAGAGATGCATATTATATTATAGACTGGATAAGTAAGCAGTCCATGGTGTAATGGCAAGGTCGGAATGTTCGGTGGAAGTTACCTTGGCTTTGCCCAATGGAGTGCAATGAAATACATGCATCCTGCATTAAAAACAGCTGTTCCCCAGGTATCGGTTGGTGCAGGTATAGATTATCCGATGCAGAATGGAATCTATATGAGTTATATGCTGCAATGGCTGCATTATGTAATGGACACCAAATTAACTGACGAATCGGGTTTTGGTGATACAAAGAAATGGCATGGGCTTTATGAAAGCTGGTACAAAAACGGAAAGAGTTTTCGCTCCCTGGATACACTGGAAGGAAGACCTGATCCAATTTTTCAGCGCTGGCTCAACCATCCAGATTACGACAGCTTCTGGAAGAAAATGACGCCGCAAAAAGAGGAATTCGCAAAAATTAATATTCCTCTTTTGACAACTACCGGTTACTGGGATGATGATCAGCTTGGAGCTATGTATTATTATCAACAATATCATGTATGGAACAAAACCCCAAACTACTATTTACTTATCGGGCCTTACGACCATGGTGGTTCGCAATGGCAGCCAGCAGGTGAGCTGGAAGGTTACAAAATTGACAGTTTAGCCAGTATTCCCATTATCGACATCGTATTTCAATGGTTTGATCATATTTTAAAAGACAGCAGCCTGCCTGCTATATTGAAGGACAGGGTAAATTTTGAAGTGATGGGTGCAAACAAGTGGATGCACGTAAGTTCACTGGAAAAAATGCATAATGATTCTGTTGTCTTTTTTCTGGGAAACAATCCGAATGGTAACCGGTATCCGCTTTTGAAGACTAAACCAAAAACTTCCGGATATATTGAACAGACAGTAGACCTCAAAGACAGAACTGAAGTCAATTTCAAAGACGGTGATATTGATCCATTCCCTTCGTTGATCGATTCCGCGCTGAATTCAGAAAAGATAAAACTGGTTTTTGTGAGCGAACCTTTAGATAAACCTTATGTCCTCAGCGGTGCGCTAAAAGCCTCCGTAAATATGACAATAAATAAAAAAGACGTTGACCTGGTTCTTGATCTATATGAACAAACACCTGATGGAAAATATTTCGCGCTGAATGAAAATGTTCAAAGGGCGAGTTACGCGAAAGACAGAACCAGAAGACAATTATTGCAACCCGGTAAAATGGAAACCATCCATCTCACCCATACATTTATTACATGCAGGCAACTTAAAAAAGGGAGCAGGATTGTTGTAATGTTAGGAGTAAATAAGAACCCGAGCTGGGAGATAAATTATGGTACAGGAAATGACGTTAGTAATGAAACCATCAAAGATGCGGGAGAATCAATAAAAATAAAGTGGTACAATTCCAGTTTTGTAATGTTTCCGATTTTAAGGTAATCGTATAAAAAACCTGTTACTAATCCGTCACTAACTAATTCCTCGCAAACCCACTAGAATCGGATGCAGTACTTTTTGTATCGTTGCAAAACAAAATCTACCGACCCACGCAAGAAGTTGAAATGCAACGAGGGAGAAGACAGGCGAAATCACCGAAAGCCGGTGAGCTCACCTGAAGTTCCGGGATAAAACTTCACTAACTGGCATTCTATCCATAAAATCCGCGTTGCATTGAATGGTGAATTTATATCTTTATAAAAATCAGTTCAGTTGCCTTATTTTAAAACTTATCGGCCATCACCGCATCTCAGCAGCCTGATAAGGGAATTACAAGTGCATCAAATAAAATGGCAGGATGAAAAAGACCTTCCCCGACCCTTTATTACCTGCCTGGCTAACACAGAACAGAATCTTTATTTCTATGTAAATGATCCGATAAAAATAGTTCCGGCTGAAAAAGTGGAAATACCTGTTCCACCTGTAGTGGTTACCGGACCAAAATACAAGCCCTCAGGATTGATATTCGGTAAAGACCACCTGATGATCAAAGTTGCCTTTAATCCTACAGGAACGTATCGGTTGTTGGGGATCAATATGCAACAAATTGTAAATACCGGAGTGGATGCCACTTCTTTCTGGGGTGAAGAAGTACTTTTAATCCTGTCTCAATTAAGACAATGTTTATCATACGATTTAATGATCGCAACTGTTTGCTCATTCCTTGAGGCAAAGTTTGATGCCAGTTGCCGAGCGCAGGAAGCAATAGATGACGTTGCCATCCAAATGCTCGATCCTTTGAATATTCATAAGCAGGAAGAATGGGCTGCCATGGCTTGCCTGAGTCTCCGTCAATTTGAACGGAATTTTATCACAAGGGTTGGTATTTCGCCCAAGCTATTTATCCGTATAGTTCGTTTTGAGTACGCCATGAAATTAAAGAACAGTTGTGGTGAAAAAAGCTGGCTGGATATCGCATTGGAGTGTGGTTATACGGATTCTTCCCACCTGCTTAAAGAGTTCAAAGAGTTCGCAGAATTTCCTCCCAGTCGTTTCTATTTGCAGCCTTCAAGTGGATACAGTGAATTTCCTACCGGCTAGAATGTCGTTTTTCTACTAAGTCAATGATTGTTCAGTTGTTATTTTTGATTCATCAGGATAGGCCCTAAGGTTATTCCTTAGTTTTTATTCGGTCCGCCAATAATCGGAATGAGTATTTAATAAAAATAATTATAACAATGGAAAACGAAAAACTGACTATTCTAAGGCAGGTGGTAGAAGAAGGCTTTGGTAATGCAGATTTGTATGTTGTTGACCAGTTGATGAGCGACAATTGTTCAGAACATCAATTTGGCATGAAGGGAGGCAAAGAAGGATTAAAAAAAGCAATAATCAGCCTGGCAAATGCTTTTTCTAACCGTAATTATGAATTAATTAATTACAGCATCAATGGCGATATCGTTTGGGTACACTACAAAGCTACTGGTAAACATACTGGTTATTTTATGGGTCATGAAGCAAGTGGAAAAGATTTTTCAATTGATGTAATGGATATTGCTAAAGTGGAAGACGGACAAATAACAGAGCATTGGGGTGTACCTGATCGTTTCGCTTTATTGGCTCAACTTGGGTTTCTTCAACCGGCAGCAAATGCCAAAATATGAAAATGAAAGATCATCCGGGAGTATATATTCCACCTCCATTAATATATGCAGCAATTTTCGCTGGTGCAGTTTTACTTCAAAAAAACATAGCAATCGATGATTCATTTTTTAAAAAGCAATTGACTCAGTTTATGGGTATCCTTTTCTTTGTTCCTGCACTTTATTTTATGATAAGGAGTCTTAATCAGTTTATCAGGACTAAGAACACGGTTGTAACTATTAAAGCGGCCGAGTCATTACAAATAACCGGAATTTATAAAACTACCCGTAACCCAATGTATGCAAGCCTTGTATTAGTTTATCTGGGACTAACTTGCCTGATGGGAAACTGGTGGAATATTATTCTTTTACCGTTGCTTTTGTTAGTCGTGCAGGAATACGTTATTAAGCGTGAAGAAAAGTATTTGGCCAGGAAATTTGGAAATGAATATATGGATTACAGGCAGCATGTAAGGAGATGGCTTTAGATAGTTGAAGATTTAGAGTTAATTGGAGTTAAAAACTAAAAATGAAAAAAGTATTTAGTCGATCCGTTGTATTTGTACTGATGTTAGCGTACATGTTTTTTGTTCCTGATATATGCGGTGCACAATCTGTCGTTGGTAAATGGAAGAGAAACTTATCGCATGTATTCAGTTTTGACAAATCTACGGGTAAGAAGGTATTCGTTTCTGATGAATACCAGAAACAATATGACTTGGCGTCCGCAGAAAATGGGTATAAGGAAATTCTTGAAATGAAATCGGACAACACGTATACCAGTACAGTAACATCAGGTGGAAAGGAGATAGTTCATTCCGGGAATTATTCACTTTCTGGAAATGCATTAGAAATGAATATTCCGTTGGTCAAAGGACAGAAAACCAGTATAACTGTGGTAAATCTATCGGGTAATATCATGATTTGGAACCTTGTATTTATGGGCAAATCGACCGGAGTAGCGTATGATAAAATGTAGGCCAACTCAAGGCACATAAAATGAATATGGCTTAAGAAAATTACTTAATATTTAGTTACGAATCTGTCACTAATTCCCCGCAAACCCACTGGAATCAGACCACGGTACTTTTTGTATTGGGAAGTAACCACTCCGCGATAGATGTACGTTTTCCACCGTTGACGCGGGTTCACTTTCTATTTCATTTGCCTTTTGTTGCTTTTCGAAGTTTACCACGCCGCAGGCGTGACCTTTAGTGGCCTTTTATTCGCTACTAATCTGTTACCAAATCCTGTTTCTTTGAATTATTTGATTATGGTGGCCAGATTATGGGGCACAATGATACAGTATGATGCCTAATGATACATAATGATACTGTATGATACCGTTTTATACTGTATGGTGCGACGCGAAATCAAAGTGACTTTTTGCATAATAAATTGAACATCAACGAGGGAGAAGACAGGCGAAATCACCAAGAGCCGGTGAGCTCACCGGAAGTTCTTGGATAAAACTTCACTTCCTATAAATAAATCTAAATAATCAGGTTCGAATTTGTAATGTATAATCATATTGAAATGTTCTGAAAGCACTTCATTTTTTATCTTTGCGTCTTACCATTCAATATAAATGGTGGATCGGCTTGGTATTTTAAAGGCTCTTTTTAAGGGAAGAGAAGATGTATTTGCGGTACGCTGGGAAAAAGAAGGGAAAGCAGGTTATATGCCAGCCTATGATTTGAATTGGAACGAGTATGCGAAACACAAAACTCAGGGTGGTTCTCTAAAGGATTTCCATAACAAGAGCTATCAGTTATTGACAGATGATAAGCTGAATCAACATTTATCTGGAAAGGAAATAATTGGGATTTATCCGTTATTACAGGATAATACTTCCTGGTTTATCGCCGCGGATTTTGATCAGGGAAGTTCTAAAAGGAAAAACTGGGCGGAGGAATGCCAGCAGTTTATCTCTGAATGCAAAAAATATGGATTACCTGTTTACCTGGAAAGATCCAGATCCGGCCAAGGAGCGCACATCTGGATGTTTTTCGATCAGCCTTATCCGGCTTACAAAAGCAGGAAAATATTTCTTACTTTATTAGCCAATGTGGGAATCATTTCGGCCATAAATGCAAGCTCAAATTTCGACAGGTTATTTCCAAATCAGGATAATCATTCCGGCAAGGGTCTCGGAAATTTGATTGCATTGCCTTTTCAGAAAAAGGCAATGGCAAATGGCAATACCTGTTTTATCAATCCTATAAGTTTGGAACCGTTTGATGACCAATGGTCCTTACTGCAAAACATTCAAAAAATTCCGGCTGTTAAACTAAATGAAGTTTTTAATAGCATTACTCAATCGAATAGCCGGGATTCAATTGAAACTCCTCCGATACCATCTTTTAATGGGAAGATACACATCACTCTAAATAATTTGATTACTATTCCGCGACATCATTTAACCCAGGAACTTATAGAATACCTGAAAGTCAATCTGAATTTTATGAACGCGGATTTTCTGATGAGGAAGAAAGCGGGAAAGTCCACGTATCAGACGGAAGCCTTTTTTAAAACACTTGGAGAAAAGGATAATTTTGTCGTTATTCCAAGGGGCTTTATTGGAAAACTTCTACGATTCTGTAGGGAGAAAAATATTCCTTATCTGTTTAAGGATGAAAGGAAGAAGTTGGAGGAGATAGGATTCAAATCTGATATTTCTTTGTATGAATACCAGAAGGTCGCTCTTGCGGTAACAAATATAAAAGACTTTGGTGTAATCGTCGCTCCTCCGGGATCAGGGAAAACCATTATAGGGTTATCCATAATAGAGGGTAAAAAACAGCCGGCTTTAATTATTGTTCACCGAAAGCAATTATTCGATCAGTGGCTTGAACGGATAGAATCCTTTTTTGGAATACCAAAATTCAGGATTGGAAAAATTGAAGGTGGCAGGTGTGAACTTGGTCACGAGATTACAGTGGCAATGATACAAAGTTTACTGGGATCTGATTTGCCTGATAGTTTACATCATGCCTTTGGAATCATTTTAGTGGATGAATGCCACCACATCCCGGCTAAAACGTTTCGTGCGGCGATTCAGGATTTTCATTCATATTACGCATATGGCCTTACAGCGACGCCTAAGAGAAAAAACGGGGATGAAAAGCTGATGTTTATCCACCTTGGTGATATTATTTATGAGATTAATTTTCCTGAAAATGAATCAAGCCGTAACGAACAACTTTCCGTAATTATCCGGAATACGAGCCTGCGTACTCCTTTCAATTCAAAAACAGATAATATTGAAACGCTTCTTCCAATACTCATTCACGATACTTCAAGAAATGAGCTTATTGTGGATGATATTAAAAGGGAAGTGGCTGCAGGAAGAAAAGTTCTTACACTGACTGAAAGAAAGGCACATACTGCTATATTATATCAATATTTGAAAGGCAGTGCAGAAACTATAGTACTTACAGGTGATGATTCTGCGCAGACAAGAAAATTGAAACAAGAACAAATCCAAGATGGAAATTTTCAGGTGTTAATTGCGACAGGCCAGTTTATGGGCGAAGGAGCAGATATTGACGCGCTCGATTGTCTGGTGTTGGCATATCCTTTTTCATTTGAGGGAAAGCTTATTCAATACATTGGCAGGGTGCAGCGGAGTATTATAAAACCAGTCATATATGATTACAGGGATCGGAAGATTGAATATTTGGAAAATCTTTTTAAGCAACGGAACAGGTATTATCGGAAGTTGGTGAAAAATGACCAGTTGAAGCAGTATGAAGAATTAGTTTTATCATTTGAATCAAGGAGTTTTTATATTTATTCAAAGGAAAATCAATTTCCGATTGAATGCCTTGATTTGCCGATACCAATAGAGGCGTTTTTACCTGATATTCGTTGGAGAGTCAGGGTAATAAAATATAGTGATGAAGAAGGTGAACTGGTTTGCGAGATCATGGATTACAATTGTTCCGTAAGTGTTTCAGAAAAGGGCCGGATCAACAGCTTTTATTTTCCAGGCATCGAAAGGATAAAATTCAGATCAATTGATACGGCCGCTTTTTTGAGAGCAGTTGTGCTAAAGGGAATGCCATCAGTCCAACAAGGACTGCGACTATCAATAAACCAACAAGTGAGACAACCTATTGAAAATGTTGTTCTGAAAACCATGAAAGTTCCTTTCTGGAAAATCAGTTTTTTATACGGGAGTGTGTCATTCTCAATTTATATCGAGGAAATTAATCAGGAAATTACTTTTGAAATCCCTAACCCCGATATCCGCCCAGAATTTGAAGCCATAAAGAATTATTTCAGTAAAATATTGAAGAAAAAACTCGTCACGGTGGAAATAGTAGTTAGGTACTCCACCGAAGGGGTTTCTTCCTTTTCGGCCAAATCAGAGGATATCAGCAATATTAATACAGCTGTAATTGAAAGTGTCCGATTTGAATTTGTCAAAAGGCAGATATTGAAAACAAGTGATGAATCTCTATTAAGTAAGGCGAATACCGTTGAAGATTTACTGGGACAATATCAATCTTCTTACAGAAATATGTATTCTTCAGAGCAGGATTTAATAAATGATATCCTGAATATTAAAAAGACAAAGCATTTTCTTCAACTGAAATGGCTTTCTTCTAAACATGAAGGGAAAGTCTTAAAGCTGAGATTTGTTTTGCAACCGTTTTCATTTTTATTTCTGCTATCGGGTGAGAATAAGTACCATGTGGTCTGGGAAACCCTGGATACAGAGGAAGCCACATATATATGGCACACAGAGAAAACAAGGGAAGCCTTGCGAGAAACATTGACCGATATAGAAAGTATGATAGGAGAAATCAAAAAGAATGGGCGTCAGCATTATTTAGCAAAAGAAACTGTAAACTTTAGCCGTGTTTTGCATGATTACTCTGATATGAAAAAGGGATTTATGTTATGGAAAGGACTTATTGACGAGCGAGTTGGGTAAACGGGAAATGATTTTTAATATTTATTCTGCGATTTAAAAGAATTTGAAAGAAATGCCTAATCTATATATAATAGCAGGATGTAATGGCGCAGGTAAAACAACAGCCAGTTATACAATACTCCCTGAAATGCTAAACTGTAAGGAATTTGTGAATGCAGACAGCATAGCGGCAGGTCTTTCACCCTTTAAACCTGAGAGTGTTGCATTTGAGGCGGGAAGAATCATGCTAAATCGAATACATCAATTAATTGAAGAGAAAATAGATTTTGGATTTGAGACGACATTAGCGGCAAAATCCTATATTTCACTGATCAAAATTGCCCGAAAGTCCGGATATGAAATTTCCTTATTATATTTTTGGTTAAGTTCACCAGAGTTTGCCGTCTCCCGCGTTGCAAAGCGGGTACGAAAAGGTGGTCATAATATACCAAAGGATATCATTGAACGCAGGTACTATCGGAGTATTTCCAACCTGTTTAAATTGTATATTCCGTCTTGCGATAACTGGATGGTAATTGACAATACTTCGGTTTCAATTGTAGTCGCTCAAGGCGGGATAAATACTGAAAAAATGGTAAAAAATGACGATATTTGGAGTATAATCGTCAAGCAAAGCAAGTATAATGGATAATAGGAGAACTGATATTTCAGAATTGTCTGAGAGAGTTTTACAGGGTTTAAAAAAAGCTTTCCGAAAACTTGTAGAAACAAGTGCTGCCAATAACGAAGAATTGGTGGTTGGGGATAAATATGGAAATTTCAAATCAGTTCCCGCTAAAGACTTATTGAATAGTCTCTCTGAATAATCTCCTAGAATAGCTGGTTTTTTACTTTTAATCTCTCCCGAAAATCGGATACTAATTCATTACTAAATCCTTCCAAACCCACTGGAATCGGGGTACAGTACTTTTTTATATCGGAAAGTGACCTATCCACTATAGATGCGCGTTCCCTGCTTCGCCCGCCGAAGCTTCAGCGTAGGCGTGCCCTTTAGTAGCCTTTTGGAGTTTATCCCGCCAATAGCGGGACTCCTAATCTGTTAATAAATCCTGTTTCTTTGAATTGCATAATTAAGGTGGCCAGATTATGGGCACTAATGATACGATATGATACCTTATGATGCACCTATTGTCTCGACCCCCTATAATCTGGACAGTTTTCTAAAGATAGTTTAGTAGTTTTTTGATTTTCAATAACAACGAATATTATAGATACGTCAGGCCTTGGTAACCTTTTAATGATCACTAAATCTACTACAATGGAAAAGACGAATTGAAGTGAGGCCCCCCAAAAAATTTAAGCGATGTAAAGCATTCCCTGCTCTTGCAACTATTTTAAAATACATAAAGCCGCCTTACGGGGCGGCTCATAACCCATAACCCATAACCCATAACTCATCAACTAACGTTCACCATTCCTGCATAATAACTATCAGAAGCCGTACGGCCGGTCTGCGATATAAAACCGATATAGGTATGTACTGGATGTCCTTTGAATTTCGAGACGTCCAGGGAAAAATTGCATTGCTTACGGGCCGGGCCATCTGATTCAAAAACCCATTGTTTCAAATTTTCGCAATAGACTGCTGCAAACATCTTATCTGTCGGTTTGATTTCACCATCATTGGTCCAGATGAAATCTATATGTCCGGGATTGATGGATGCGGCGAGTATAGATTTTGGCAGCGGAACAGTTCCACGGCTCAAAATGAGTTTCTGAAAGTTTATGCTAAGCCGCGGATGTTCGCCCGTAACCAGTTCTTTAAAGTTGTCAGAAAACGCCTGTACTATTCCGGCTTGTCCTTTCGATCTGCTTTTATATGTCTGATTGAATAGAACAGCCAGGGGTTTAAGAAAATTTTGCGTAAAACTGAATTTGAACTCATGAGCCAATTTTTTCTCGGTGGGTTCATGGTTGCTTCTTTGAGGACGTGCCGAGACAAATGTTTTCCCGTTGAAAGTTCTGAAAACGAGGTTTCCGATTCTGCCGCTCACGCCATTTAAAAGAGGATTTCTAACTCTTGCCATTTTTTAATTTTTAATTGGTGAATAAATTAATTTTTAAAAACTCTCCCGCCTGATCAAGGCAGGGAGAGCCATTTACTTCCGCATTTGCAGAAGGGGTCTTCAAAGGACTAACTTGATTTTTTTTTGACCGGTCAGGATGCAAATATGTAGTCCGTTGAAAATGATTCTTCACAGTGTTATCACAGCCTGTGAAAAATATTTTTTAAAATCTTCGATGGATTTTCTTCCCGTTTTTCATCGGTTTTTACTGGTTTTAACTTCCTTTTTTCGGAAAAAAGGGTGGAAAATGGCCGTCTTCATTCCATCGCCGGTCCAATATTTATTTTTCACAGGCTGTGATAACACTGTGAAAAAAAGATTCTTCAGGGGTACATATTTGTAAAGTCCGGAAGGTATAGCGAACCATACTAGTCAGGCGAGCGGGCCCCCGACCGGATTTTTTTAAAACAAGTAAACGACTGTTTTTTTATGAATTCTTTGCTTATAGGATCGGTATAAGATCGATATAGGATCGATGAAAAAAAAATGGTCATATTATTCATTCTCTTAAAAAACAAAATGGCTACAACAAAAGGAGCGCTCACCACGAAAGGTTTCTCCGGCACAATCGGAAGGGAACTTACTTTTCGTCAGCGCGCAGGGAAAACAATCGTGTCGAAACTGTTGGTACCAAGCAGCGCGCCACCGTCTGAAAAGGCATTAGCTGTGAGAAAGAAATTTCAATCCAGCGCGGCGTACGCAAAAAAAGCTGTCAAAGATCCAGCAACCAGGGCTATGTATAAAGCCGCGGCAACCGCAGCAGATCAGTCAGCATTCAACATTGCGTTGAAAGATGCTTTCAGTGCACCGGTCATTACAAAAATCGATACGGATAATTACAAGGGAGTTGTGGGCAACACCATTCTCGTGGATGCATCCGACGATTTTAAAGTGAACAGTGTAACGGTTACTATCAATAACGCTGCGGGCGATCTGATTGAAACCGGAGCCGCAGTAATGCAGGAAAATACAGACTGGCTGTACACGACAACTGTGGCAAATGCAGCAACGGCGGGATCAAAGATCACGGCAGTTGCAACGGATTTGCCCGGCAATGCAACCACATTCAGTGTAACACTTTAAAAATTTAACTATGGAACTGGAGCTGATCAGAATATATTATCCCAATGGAACGAATGGCAAAATCCAATATCAGGATCGTTTGATGATGTACAGCATTGAACTTCCCTGGAGGCAAAACCAAACAGGTGTTTCCTGTATACCGGAGGGAAGGTATGAACTGGTTAAAAGATGGAGCCCGAAGTTTGGCCGGCATTTGCAGGTAATGAATGTATCGAAGCGCGAATGTATACTCATCCATCCGGCAAATGATGCATTGCACGAACTGAAAGGCTGCATTGCCCCGGTTTGGTTAATAACCGGTGTTGGAAAAGGGGCCCGTTCCAGGTTGGCGCTGGAAACCCTGACCAGCCTGGTTTACGGAGCGCCTGACCAGCACGACGGGATATTTCTTAACATCAAATCAGATCCTCATGAATCTACTTGACAGGATAGTATCTCCAACTCCCACGTTCTTTCAAAAGCTGAGAAACATCGGGCTTGCTTTGGCTGCCATCAGTGCTGCCATCATTAGTGCGCCCCTTGCCTTACCCGCGATCGTAACTACGATCGCCGGATATCTCGCTGTTGCGGGAACTGTGCTGAGTGGTGTGAGTCAGGTTACCACCGAATCTGACGTGAAATAACATCCCGTAAGGTGTTATCGTGTATAGGTCCCCGTTCCTTCTGCTTCGGCAGGAGGACGGGGTTTTTGATTGTAACGGCAAAAGTTACAAATACAGCTGGGTCAGTTTATGACGACTTTTAGCCATTGGTTTGTAGGATTTTTCGAGTTTCGTTTTAATTCTCATGATTACATCAAAACAATATACCGCGTCCGCTGCCAGGTAGCTGCTGGCCGTGTTATCCTGAAGGATACGACTGTTTAGAGTCGTCAACTCTTTATTTACTAATAGAATCGTTTGATCTAACCTGCGTTTTAAATCATCGTTTTCCGAATAAACACTTGCTAATTCGCAGTCCTTTGAGGATATTCTGACTTCTAAATCAATGTTTTTAAACGTTTCTGTTTCTTTTTCGATTTTATCACAGTTGAATTCATATTTCCTGGTGCTGCTTTTTATGATGAGTTTCATTTTATCACCAACAGTAGTCTCTGTAATTTCCAGATATCCCTTCTCTTTATATAACAAGGATAATTGATCGAGTTCGGACTCTAAGGCATCGGTTAATGTCCAGTCTCGTACCATTGCGACTTCATCCCATTCTTCAGTGTCTGTGCTAACCTGTGATAGAATAAGTGTTTTGTCGTCTGAAAACATGTGAAAATCAAAATTTCCCCATTTCATTTTGTTAAAATTTAAAAGTGATTGAATATATATTCAGATTGTCATGACAATTTGATATTTATTGAAATGAACTAAATAATTTTCTCTTCCAGGCCAATACTTTTAAACTGTCGGTGGATGAATTGATCGTCATACTGTTTTTTGTAAGTATCTCCTGTTCTCCCGCAGTAATGGTTGACGGTTGATCCCGCTCATGCGGGACGGTTGACGGATTTGCTATGACTGCGCTGCCTTTTAGTATGGTCGCGACAAGGCTGTCTTTATGATAAGCCGAAACGTTCAACTCGGCGCCAGCCGTTTGTATGGTAATACCGTTCGCGATTATCTGGTAAACCTGTGACGACTGCTGTGGAATATTAATCCATGCTTCACCTTCTATGAACAGGTGGATGGAGTCGTTGGTAAAATTGGCCGGATATTTTATCGTTGATCTGGTGTTGAGCAGAATCTGAACGCCGTTTGGCAGTTTTAGCGGAAGCGCTTCTTTGAAAGAAGCAGTCAATCCGAAGTAATCCTTTTTCGGTTTTTCTTTATTTACGCCGACTATATAAACCAATTCACCATTTTTACCATCTTCAAAACTGATACCCGCTTTCGCTGCCAGATTACCGCGATGAAAATCATCCATATCCTCTGCTACTCCGTTTGAGGAAATAAGAACGGCCCCCAGGAATTTACTGCCCGATCTTTTTATAAACATATTCTGGAAGAGCAGATATCCTATTATTATCACCAGTACACCTGCAGCCACGCGTGTTGCCTGTTTCAGCATGAAGATGCCGCGTCTTATCTTCTTAAACGGTCGCTCTTTCTTTATTTTAAGATAGGCAGCTTCTTTAGTTTCATAGATCCTGGACAAACGGGCCTGCAGTTTATCCGGATCAATTGAATCAAGGAATGCATTTTCATTTTGCGGAGATGCTTTTCTCCAGATATCCAGTTCTTTCTGATCTTTTGCGCTGATTTCATTTCTGAAATAACGGAATATCAAAACGCCAATCCGGTCTGCATTGTCAATTGCAATGTTGTTCATAAAAAAAGATTGACTAACAGGTTGTAAAGTAAATTCTTTTTCGGCTCTATGGCTTTCGATAGCCTGTCCCTCGCCAGGCGGATCTGATTGCCAACAGTTTTTTCATTCATTCCCAATATGGCGGAGATTTCAGCATTTGACTTTTTTTCATAATAATGAAGTTTAAAAGCGGCTTTGTTTTTACGCGGTAATTTTTCAACGGATTCAAATACCAGCCGGTCGAATACGGAACCGGCAATACATTCATCTGTTTCCGTTCCGGATTTGTCCGGCAGTTCTTCCACATTAACAGGTTCCATATTCATCTTCTCATGACTTTTGCTGTGAGCGATGGCCAGATTTCTTGTAATGAGGTACCAGTAACTCCTGATTTTCTGCATGGTGTCGAACCGCTCCGCATGGTCCAATAATTTCATAAATGCATCCGTAACAAAACCCGGAGCATAGACCATGTCATCAGATATCCTGATGGCATAACCCAGCATTTCAGGGTAATACATGTAAAATATCTTTGCGCGGGCTCCCTCTTCCTTCCGGTAGAATCCTCCAACGAGCTTTCTGTTTAATTCCAGACTCATGTTTTGCTAAAGTATATATTCCCGGTTTTCAATGAGGAAAATACGGCGGTTTTCAAGAAATAAAAGCATCACGAAAAGGCTTTCATTTATCCCGGTTTTCTATGAACTATTTTTTTAAATTAAAATGGACTAAGGGTAAATACTTAGCCGGGTCTCAAAAGCCCGATAAATGTCCCGGTTTTTTCCCATTAATTTGGAAGAAAAACATCACTGAGATCAGGTTTTTTTCCCCGGTTTTTTGGTATGAATTTCATAAAATAAATATTTGGATGCTTTGGGCAATAGTAGCAATTTCATTGGTCCGGATGATCGTGCGAACAGATAACCCTTAACTAACGCAGATGGTTAACCTGATAAAAGAAGCCCAAGCCAAACTCTTATGCGAACTGGAAAAATTGGATGATCTCTTACCCCGGGATCTTTTTTTTCCCGATCAGCGGTTGATATTAATTGAGGAAACAATAGGATCTCTGAAAGATCAGATAGTCACGCATGAATTTTCAGAAACATCAGAAGAAATTTCTTTTTACAAAGCTGTTCTTCCGCCTCTTTTGTCGATCTGGATCTATTACTCCGAGAAATCCGGATTGGAAACCTCCGAACAGATCGGCACACGTAATTCGAAAAAGGAATATAAAAGGAGACTGGAAAACAGGATAGACGAATTTTTGAACGACAATATGGATTTTTATGAATACTGCAGTCGCGGGGAAACGCATCTTGATGGGTTTTATTTTCTGAGATCAGGTCCATACCGCCGGCAACCGGTTTTTCTTTTTGACACGATGATCGATCCGCGATACTGTCCGGCTTATTGTTGTAAGGTTGCAATGATTATGGCATACAAAAAACTCGACGATGAGTTGAGTCTGCTTTCCGCTGAGCGTGAATCAGACAAATCGGGTGCTGCAGGAAATAATTATAGACTATTGAAGTGGACGGGCAGCACGATAGAGCTTGTTGAGCTCAGCTATGCACTCGTGAAAGGAGGTTATTTTGGAAGTGCCACATTGAAAGACGTCATCGAAACTTTTCAGTTTACATTTCAGAAGAAGCTGGGCAACTACACCAAAAAATACCAGGAAATGCTCTCCCGCAAAAAGGGTACGACCACATTCCTTACCAAACTCACCAGTGACTTCGAAAAATGGATTGATGAAACTGAGTGAGAATCCCGTTAAGACCGCGGGAAAATACTTTTTGTATCGTAAAAGTGCTCAAAGTAGCCATTTGCGCAAAGGATTGAAAGTCAACGAGGAGAAAACCGGCGAAATTAGGAGGACTTGGTGAGCTCACCGGAAGTTCTTGGGTGGAAAGTAACGGAGTGCTAATAAATGGGTGGTTTCGACGTTTTTAGAGGAGTTTTATACTTCAACTTTTAGAGGTAAATTTGTTTAAAACCTATATACGTGGAAGAAGTTATTTTCATGGTTGAAGAAAGTCCTGAAGGAGGCTATATAGCAAAGGGACTGGGGGTATCTATATTTACCCAGGCTGATACAATACCTGCATTAAAAGAAGCCGTTGTAGATGCGGTTCAATGTCACTTCGATGATGGCAAAAGAAGAGCCACCTGCGGTTAACTACTACCCAGAATGGCCAACACCATATTACCATCCCGAACTACGACCCATTAAAAATAGGCACCCTGTCAGCAATTATAGCTGATATTGCAAAACATTTTGCCAAAACAAAAGATCAGCTCCTTCAGGAAATATTTGGATAACGTCTAAAACTTAGGCGGTTAATAAAGTAAAACCGTATGGACCAATTTCCACTTGTTTGCCGATGTGCCGTTGTAATCAAACCGAAAAAGCCATTTCTGGACTGGCTGAATAAAATTGAACTTTCTGTTCACACATCTCTTGAAGAATTACAAAAGGACTGCCACGTGTATCTGGTCCCTGATTACGAAGAAGTTGATGTAATAGAAACTGCGATTGAAAAGTATTTAAAATTGAATTATTCTGATATTTTTATTAATGAACTGACTGCCTGGTATACAGACGAAGGGAAATTTCCAAAGTTTTCTTACATATTATTCCTTGAGTGGTTTGATATATCAATGAATACCATGATTTTTGATACTGTAGATATGCCTATAGAAAAGGATGAAGAGTAGTAGACAAATTATTTGTTACTAATCCGTCACCAATTCCCGGCAAACCCACTGGAATCGGGGTAAAGTACTTTTTGTATCGTCACGGAACAAAATGTGCCGATATGCACAAGTGGTTGAAAGCCAAAGAGGGAGAGGACCGGCGAAATTACCAATAGCCGGTGAGCTCACCGGAAGTTCTGGGATAAAACTTCACTTGCCTTAATATTGGAAATCAGAGTGACCTGAAAAATTGGACTTAAAAGTTCAGGCCTAACAGATGCATATGAAACATTAAATGGGAAAAGTTTCTAAGTACAGGAGTGCATTGTTGAGATCTACTTTACAAATATGGACGTGGTGTATGTATTAGTTGCAAGATGATTGAACAGTGTTACAGGTTTCCCGTTTTTCCAATATTTATCAACAGCGAATCCATTATTTTCAATTCCGGTTACATAAACATCATCTCCGAATACATATATGGATGTTATAGAAGCATCCTGAGAACCATCTGTCAGACTTACAGAGGTTCCGTTTTTCCAGTATTTCGCGACGTTATGGGTTCCATTACTTTCATAACCTGCCACATAAACGTCAGTTCCGGATACAAATATGGATGTTGTAATGGCATTTCGGGAAGTATCCGAAAGAATTACCCGATTGCCGTTTTTCCAATACTCTGCAATTTCATGGGCTCCATTATATACGGTACCTGCAACATACACATCATTTCCGGAAACATATATGGAGCTGGCATATGAACCAATTGTACTGTCAAGTACCACAGAATTGCCGTTTTTCCAATAACTCGTTCCACCGTTACCGGCAATATATACATCATTTCCGGAAACAAAAATGGAAGAGGCATTGTCACCGCCAGCGTCAGGTAGAATAATGGTGGCCCCATTTTTCCAGTACATCGCTACATGCCTGAAATCCGGCATAAGTACAGTTCCAGAACCTGCCAGATAAACATCATTTCCTGATACAAACATAGAATTTACAAATACCGGCGAAGGAAAAGATCCATTAGTCGTCGTAACAAGACTGTCGTTTTTCCAATAGGTCGCTCCATTACTTGTGTCCGTAGATGCAATACCACCTACATATACATCATTCCCGGAAGCATAAATGCCAATCAGATTAGTCCCACCCAGGAACACTGCGCTGTCGTTTTTCCAGTAGACCGCTAAACCATTCGCAGAACCAGCTACATAAACATCAGGGCCTGTACTTATTGTACTTACCATTCCACTTTTTTTACAGGAATAAGTTTGTACAATTAAAATGACAAGCAGAAGTAAATAGTTTTTTTTCATAACAATTATTAAGAATTTCCATTCGCCAGCTGTCGGATCAGTTCACACTAATAGTCCCAGTCCCCTGCACCTGTTTGATCGAGACAAGTTAAGTTTTAAGGTATTTTATGAATATATGCTTTTTGTACCAAATATGTATCGTAGAATTTCTTTTCCCGCGAACAACATGACCGAATTGAATTGTCAGGGGAAAATGGATGGTGGCCTATATTTAACTTAGTTGAAATATTTAACATTGGAAAGCGACTTCTAAGGAACGGCTGCTTTGGATCGTCATTCGGCACGCTTGCCTTGGTGTATGGTTGTAAATAAACGTAACAGATCAATTTCAGGTATCTTATCATTTATGTAATGGTAAGGCGGTAATTTTAAGGAGGAATCACCTCTTACGCTATTCGCAGCTTTTTATTTTTTGCTGCCATTGTTCCCCCTGCATCCTCTATGATTTTTCAATAGTAGAATGTCCGGATTTCCGACATAAGCCAAAAGAAGATGGATCCTGCTTTACTTTCAGTTACTTTTTCTCTATCTGTCAATGAACCTTCTTTTGTTTCAGCAGTTTAAATCCTTAGGGCTTTTTGTTACTAAATCTTGTTCTTCTGATTTTCTGTTATTTGATGGCCAGATTATGGGTCACTATGATACGGTATGATACCTATTGATATGTAATGATACGATATGATACCGTAAAAAAATTACGGCGTAAATTCAGTATCCGGAAATTATTTTAATAAGCACTTTTAAGGGAAAGACGTTTAAAAGGCATTTTTGTATTAAAAATTTATCCCATGATGAAAATAATTTATGCAGTTCTGTTATTACTTGGATTTATATTATTTAGCCCTATTGCCTTCTCTCAAACTACGAACAAAGATTCAATACTTTTTTACACCCAGCAATTGGTTAACGGCATTGCTGTAGGTGATACGACTGCCTGGAATTTGTATTTAGATGACAGTTGTCTGATAACAAGCGAAAATGGCTCAGTAAAAACAAAGCAGGAGTTTATAAAGGGAATTGGTGTGCCGCCTTCTTATTATAAAGTATCTGAAACAATAACAAATCCCATCTTTAAATTTCATACTAACGTAATCGTGTTTTGTTATACCGCCGATCTACTGTTAGAAGCATTTGGGCAGAAGCGTTTGACAGAGATCTGCCAAACGGATACATGGATTAAAAAGAATAATCATTGGCATTTAATTAGTTCTGCAGCCCTGGATAAACCTAATTTTCCCGAGGCACAAAAAGTCTTTGCACCAATTATAAACGAGATTCCAGGAATATATGAACTTAATGAAACATTAGGATATCGTGTTTTTCAGGATAGCGCAAAGCTCTATATACAGCGGTTTGGTGGTAAAAAGAATGAACTTATTTGTGAAAGTGACTACGTTTTTTATCTTGTTGGAAATCCATTGTTGCGATATATTTTTATTCATAATGACCAAAACAAAATTGTGCAACTTAAAGTGCGCCGGGCAGGGGAAGGTTTTATTTTCAATAAAATTCAATAGTTGAAAACAAGTAAACCAATTTATTATCAGTTGTAACGAATATCACTTCTTTCTGCTACTCAACTGTTACTAAATCTTGATTTTGTGAATTGGCTGATTTTAGTGGCCAGATTATGGGTCACAATGCCTGTCTCGCTTCTGCGGGGATACGGTATGATACCTAACAATACCGTATTGTTTTATCCGGTCTAATCAGGCTAACTCACCAATTCTTTCGTCATTGCTTTAATAAATCCTGCTTTATCTTTTTTAACTTCTTTCAACATTGCTTTTCTGTCTGCCGGAATAGGAAAGTATTTTTCAGCCCATAAATTTATTTCAATCATTATAGGGAGTAAGTCAACTCCTTTTTTGGTTAACCTGTATAACACTTTTGCTTTACTCTCCGGGTGATCTAATTTTTCAATGATCTTGTTTTCTTCAAGTGCCAGTAACCTTGAAGCCAAAATATTCGTTGCTATACGTTCCGGGGCTTTTAGAAAGTCGCCGTAAGTGCACTCTTTTGCAAACATTAGGTCCCTGATAATCAACAGAGACCACTTATCCCCCCATATATCAAGCGAACTACTGACAGGGCAATCCGATCTTTTTTTGATTTTGTTCATGAAAATATTTTAAAAACACTTGCAAATTGCAAGTAAGTTATATATTTGCACTTGCAATATGCAAGTAAAATTACAAAACAATATGAAATGGAACAAACAATTTTAGTAACCGGGGCCTCTTCAGGCTTTGGTCTCCTCATCGCCAACAAGCTTCACCAAAGCGGCTTTCATATAATCGGTACAAGCCGTAACCCACAAAAATATCAGGCTGAACTGCCTTTTAAATTATTGGCGTTGGATATTGCCGACGATGATTCAATTGAATCTTTTGGAAAGGAATTATTCAAACATATTAAGCAATTGGATGTGTTGATAAACAATGCAGGTTTTTATTTATCAGGCCTTGCGGAAGAAACTAGCATTGAACAAGGGAGGAAACAACTGGAAACCAACTTTTGGGGAACTGTAAAACTTACTAATGAGTTGCTGCCCTATTTTAGAAAACAACGTTTTGGCAAAATAATCACATTAAGTTCTATTATGGGATTAATCAGTCTTCCAGGCGGTGCTTATTACGCTGCTTCCAAGCATGCCCTTGAAGGTTATTTCAGAGCTTTGCGTTTTGAACTAAATGAATTTAATATTAAAGTAAGTATGGTTGAGCCAGTGGGTTTCAAAACCAATATAGTTTCTAACTCTGTAGTTGCGGAAAATAAAATAAGTGATTACGACGTATATCGCACAAAGCTTGAAGATTATACAAAAGATTTATTTACAAAATCAGAAGAGCCAACTCCTGTTATTGGAACTCTTTTGAAATTGGTTGAAAGTGAAAACCCAAATTTTAATCATCCCGTTGGCAAAGGGTCTTCTTTATTCCCTGCAATACAGTATTTTTCATATAAAACATTTGAAAATTCAGTAATTAAAAATATTAACAAATTCAGGAAATGACAATCAATGCATTGGCAACAGAAACTCCGTATGCAAATATTGATAATCTGAGATCATAGTTTATAAGGATTTCGGGCATGGAGGAATATTTCAGTATCATGATGGGTTTGTATAAAGTGTATTGGATTTTTCGCTAAAAAAGATAAAATTCAGATAATGAAGGCATTTAAGGTTCAACGCTATGGTAAAAAAGAAAAATTACTATTAACTGAAATGGCAGAACCGGTTCTAAAAGAAGCTGATATTTTGGTTCAGGTACATTCAGCAGGTGTGAACCTTTTGGATTCAAAAATCAGAAATGGTGAATTCAAAATGTTTTTGCCTTATGCAACTCCATTTACCTTGGGACATGATGTGTCTGGTGTTGTAACAAAAGTTGGTTCAAATGTTAGCAAATTCAAAGTTAGCGATGAGGTTTATGCAAGAGCTGCAGATCATCGGATTGGAACCTTTGCAGAATTTATTTCTTTGAATGAAGGTGATGCTGCCATTAAGCCTAAAAACCTGTCTATGGAAGAAGCCGCATCAATACCGTTAGTCGGTTTGACTGCCTGGCAGGCACTCATTGAAAAAGCGGATCTGAAAAAAGGGCAGAAAGTTTTCATCCAGGCAGGTTCAGGTGGCGTGGGTACATTTGCAATTCAGTTGGCGAAACATTTGGGTGCTAATGTGGCTACAACAACAAGTTCCTCAAATATTGATTTGGTAAAAAGTTTGGGTGCAGATATTGTAATTGATTACAAAAATGAGGATTTTGAAAACGTAGTGAAAGATTACGATTTGGTGCTGAATAGTCAGGATAGAAAGACACTTGAGAAATCGCTGAAAGTATTAAAGACTGGTGGGAAAGTAATGTCTATTTCTGGTCCACCCGACCCTGATTTTGGACGGCAAATTAAAGCGAATTGGTTTTTGAAAATAATATTAAAATATTTGAGTGCTGGAATCAGGAGAAAAGCAAAACGACTGGGTGTAAACTTTTCTTTTCTTTTTATGAGAGCACAAGGCGAACAATTGAATCTGATTACAAAACTAATAGAGTCGGGTGTCATAAAGCCTGTTATAGATAAAGTGTTTCCGTTTGAGCAAACAAATGAAGCTATGACTTATGTGGAAACGGGTCGTGCAAAGGGTAAAGTTGTTATTAAGGTGAGATAAGGGTGCGATAGGAGACATTTTTATTACTTATTGCTCTGAAACGGGACACCTGCGGCCTTTATGGAATCGAACTTTGAGGAAAATATTAGACTATTTATCTATTTCAATTTTAAGAAAAATGATAAGTATAGTGAAATGGATACCTATCTAGGGAGATTAAAAATTGCTAATTATTATTATCAATCAGGCCTTTAAACCACTGGGGCCTCTTCTAGAATCGACGATCTGAGAAATATGGTAAGAATAAACATTTGAGAGCGAGATGCGAGAGTGTCGCGAGGCTAACCGGCCATAGGAGAATCATTAATACCATAAGTTTACATCAGATAAAAAGGAGAAATTGATCCAGATGGATGAGACCCACGTAAACTCGTTTTCAATCCGTCACTAATTACGCTGAAACCCACTGGAATTGTGGAACGGTACTTTTGGTACCGTTGCAGGAACAAAATGTACCGACTGACGCAAGAAGTTGAAATTCAATGAGGGAGAAGATGGGTGAAATCACCAAAACCCAGTGAGTTCACCGGACGTACCTGGATAAAACTTCGCAAAATACAGGAAAAGATGTCTGGCTCGTAAGGCCTCGGGAAATCCCCGAATTTTCTAATTTATTTTGCCTTTAATTTTAGACCCAAACTTCTACTACCATGGACAACACACAAGTCAGTAATGCATCAACAGAACAAAAGACCATTGACCTGTTCATTAAACTAATCATGGTGGCTTTACTTATAACCTGGAGTGTCATGATTGTATTGCCTTTTGCAATGACACTTTTGTGGGGTGTTATCCTTGCCATCACACTATATCCTTTATTTAAAATCGTGCTGAAACCTGTTAAGGGAAAGAAAGCGGTCGCAAGCAGTATGATCACCATCGTTTTGCTTTGCATAATGCTTGTGCCTTCCATATTTATGATCACATCCATCATAGGTGAAATCAAGGGGTTTAAAGAAGCCATAAATTCAAAAACCCTGGTAATACCTCCACCCAATGCTAAAGTTGCCGACTGGCCTATAGTAGGAAAAAAAATTTACAATGCATGGAGTTTGTTAAACTCAAATTTGGAATCGGGAGTTGTAAAGTATAAGGCGCAAATAGTATCAGCCACACAAAAGTTTGTTGGCGCCATGCGTGGATTATTCTCAAACATAATGATGTTCAGTTTATCCATAATCATAATGGGCGTATTATTTGCCTATGCCGATTCGGTTAAAAAAGCCATCGGGATATTTATGAAAAAATTATTAGGTAACAACAGTCAGGAGTACACAACAGTAGTCATTCAAACAGTACGTAACGTTGCCAAAGGAATCTTAGGAGTTGCATTCATCCAATTTGTAATTATGGGAATTTGTTTTGTGCTGGCAGGTGTTCCATTTGCAGGTGTGTGGGCTTTATTGGTTTTTGTTCTGGCGCTTGTGCAGTTGCCTGGGGCATTGGTAGCCATTCCGGTAATAGTATATATCTATTCGGTAAAAGAACCTTTACCTGCCACCATCTGGGCTGTAATAATTCTCATTTGCGGATTAAGTGATAATGTGCTTAAGCCTTTATTAATGGGTAAGGGAGCACCAGTGCCTATGCTGGTAATTTTCATTGGTGCTCTTGGCGGATTTATGCTTTCGGGTTTTATCGGGTTGTTTACAGGCGCTATTGTACTGTCGTTAACATATAAATTAGCAGGCATGTGGATGCAAAATAATGATTCACCGGTTTCAACAATTTAGCTTATCAATTTATTAGTTACCAATCCGTCACCAATTCCCAGCAAACCCACTGGAATCGGGGGACAATACTTTTTGTATCGGGAAGTAGCCATTGGTTGACGGTTGACGGTTGGCTGTCAGCTGTTGACTGTGGTTCTCATTCGTTTTATTTCCTGCAATTTCTTTTTGAAGTTTATCCCGCCGAAGGCGGGACTACTAATCTGTTACTAATTCCTGTTTCTGTGAATTGCCTGATTTTCGTGGACAGATTATGGGTCACAATGCCTGTCCCGCGTCTGCGGGGATACCGTATGATACCTGATGATACGCAATGATACCTTATCATACATTATGATACCATATCATACAGAAGGATACGATCCATTTTTGTACCAGCCCCCTGTCAGCTCCCCTATAAAATTAAAGACTAAAACTTATCTTTAAATCAAAAAACCCTCTCTAAGAAATAGTTCACCTTGTTTAGACGACATACACATTCAATCAATAAACAATAAAATATGAAAAAGTATTTAACATTATTTGTTGTTGCCTTGACAAGCATTTCCGTCGTATTAGGTTTTGGTGGATGGGGCGCACCCAATGGTATTGGCACAACTTATAACGGGGATACTACTATTATTACAGTCAAACTGAAAGAAATGAAATATCTCGGAAGCGTAGATGAACGTTATCAATCCTATAATGTGGAGATGGCTGAAGTGGTTGGAGGCGAGTTCTGGAGACCTTATAAAACGATGGACAGTTTGCCATCATCAACATCATCATTTGATTTTTCGAACAGGAGCCAAATGTTTCGAAAGCTTCCTCCCATAAATCTTGCAGATAAAAGATTGATGAATTTAGCCAAAGCGCTTGCTCCTGCTTATGTACGTGTAAGCGGTTCATGGACAAATACAGTTTACTTCCAGAATAATGATAGTCCTCAAATAAAAGCGCCGGAAGGCTTTGTAAATACATTAACCAGAATCCAATGGAAAGGAGTTATTGATTTTGTAAAGGCTACTAATTCTAAACTGGTTACTTCATTTGCTGTTTCTAAAGGGGTAAGAGATTCAGGTGGAGTTTGGACAGCGAAGGAGGCACAAAAAATTATAAACTATACCAAAAGCATCGGCGGAAAAATTGCGGGGGCAGAACTTTTTAATGAACCTACTATACCTATTGCGGGAGGCGTAGATACAAATTATAATGGGCGCAACTTTGCAAAAGATGTAGCTATTTTTAAAGCATGGGCAAAAAAAGAAGCCCCCGATATGTTGCTTATTGGTCCTGGATCAACTGCGGAAGGAATTCCGGGTCAGTCCTTTGCTGGAATGCTGAAGCACTTTATTTCAACAGATTCATTGATGGCTGCCGAACCCAAGCCACTCTTTGATATTTTTTCTTATCATTATTACGGAGCTATGTCAATGCGTGTAATGCGAGGTGGTCCATTTTCAATTGAAGCGAAAAATGCACTCGATCCTGAATGGTTACAAAGAACAGATGTAGTTGCCGATTATTATATAAGACTGCGAAATGAATACAATCCCGGTATACCTGTATGGGTTACTGAGACAGCAGAAGCTTCACAAGGCGGAGACCCTTTCGCTGCTACTTATCTGGATTGTTTTCGCTATTTATACCAGCTTGGTTCTTTAGCTAAAAGCGGAATTCAAGTGGTTATGCACAATACTCTTGCGGCAAGTGAGTACAGTCTTATTGACCAGGACACACATTTTCCAAAACCAAATTACTGGGCTGCATTGCTATGGGCTAAACTGATGGGAACAAAAGTATATGAAGCCGATAAAGGAGCGCCAGGAGTTTATTTATTTGCGCACAACACGAAAGGGGATAATAATGGAATAACGCTTTTAGTTCTCAACGCGAATGGCACATCGACTACAATTCGTATCCCTTCCGACGGTGAGCAATACACTTTGACTTCAAGTAACTTGAAAGGTGACAATGTACAATTAAACGGACAAGATTTAAAATTGAGCAAAGATGATATGTTGCCCTTTATAAAAGGGAAAAAAGTAAATGCAGGAAATGTTGAATTGCCATCTGCAAGTATCACCTTCATTAAATTTGAGAAAGCAGGAAAATAAAAATCATCTCTGTAAAAGTTTATTTGAGCGTGTGCATGGACATGTCAAAATCGACATAGGAGATTTGTAAAGCTAAAAGAAAGCGAAATGCATTAGATGGAAATTCCGAGCAGTGTGACCACTAAATTCCGAATGAGACTGACCATTTAAACATTGATATTCAAATGTATTGATGGTCAATTTATTATGGGGGTCGAGGCACTCCCTTTTAAGCATTCGTTTTGATTTCCATCAAAACCAGACGTCCCGGCAACAATACAAAATGGATAAAGCCAAACAACAATGTGTCAGGGTTGATATCATTACAGACGAATCACCTTATTACATAAATTTGAGTGTTAGCGGTAATTGAACAATCAAACCAACGGGCAAAAATTAACTTTGAAAAACAATAAATAAATAAAAATTGTGAGCAAAATTATCTTTGACAGCGGAATATCACTCGATGGCTTTTTCGCAGGCGATAACAGAAGTCCGGACAACCCAATGGGCGGCGTTTCACCAAAAATCCACATGTGGATGTTTAAACAAAAAGCATTTTGGAAAAACATCAATATGGAAGGTGGTGAAGAATACGGTGCAGACAGTAAATTAATTGATGATGTGTTTGCAAGAACAGGTTCTTACATTATGGGAAAACGAATGTTTGAAGAAGGCGAAGTCCATTGGGCAGAAGATTTATACAAAGCAGATGTTTATGTTCTGACACACGAAAAACGGGAACCCTGGGTTCAAAAGGGGACAACAACTTTTTATTTCATCAATGACGGAATACAAAGTGCATTAGAAAAAGCAAGACAATCAGCCAAAGGAAAGGACATAAGAATACAAGGTGGTGCGAATACTATTCAACAATTTCTCAATGCAGGGCTTGTGGACGAATTTTTCATTCACATTGCCCCTGTTTTTTTAGGAAGTGGTATCCGACTGTTTGACGGCATTGACAAAGACAAATATGATATTCAAATTGTAGAAGTAATACCATCAAACCTGACAACACATTTGAGATACAAACTGACGAAGAAATAAGAACAACTACCGCTAACAGCGGTCCCGCGCCTCGCGGGTGGCGGGCTGACCGCTTCTAAGAAACCGCTCCTTGTTAGCGGCAACCCAGTGGCGACAGTCTGACTTGAAAACCAACGGATAAAAATAAAGCGGGATTTGAATAAGCAAAGTAACCAACCATTCATTTCATATGAGCGTACAGGAACAAATCAAAAAGTACATTGCCAGCCAGCCTGAACCAAAACACCGTGACATGCAGGAGTTGCACAGGTTCATACTACAGTCATTGCCGGGATGTAAATTATGGTTCCTCGATGGTAAAAACAACGAAAATAAAACTGTTTCTAACCCCAATATCGGATATGGATTTTACACAATAAAATATGCTGACGGAACAACCAGAGAGTTTTATCAAATTGGTTTGAGTGCAAACACAACAGGAATCTCTGTCTATATCCTTGGTCTAAAAGACAAGACTTACCTGGCCAAAACTTATGGGAAAAAGCTTGGCAAAGCAAGCGTGACCGGGTATTGCATTAAGTTCAAAACACTAAAGGATATAAATATGGATATACTTGAAGCGGCAATACGACATGGAGTTGAACAAAGCAAACTTTTATAACTACTACTTCTTTATGCCTTCCATCCTCTCCCCGGCGACGATACTATCCCGGCCCATTATAAACTGGACAGTTTTCTAAAGATGGTCTGTTAGTTCTTCTACGGTTCATATATTTTGAAACTAATAAAAAAGAAGCTGCACCCATTCAAGGGTACAGACTCCCGCTAAAAAAAACTACAACGTTACTTCCAGTGTTCCGGTATTACCTGGAACATCGGTTGCGATGGCACTGATTTTACTACCGGTCGGCACGGCATTTGCCTGCGTAGTCGTGTAGGTCCAGTCAATTCCATTGATCTGTTGCACGGCATTGCCATATTCCAGGAGCGTGCCGTTGGCAGCGAAGAGCTGTTTTTCAGTGACAGACATCCTTATCACCTCATCAATTGTATCCTTTTATTTTTGATCGTATGATTTAAATCTCCCTTCTGGCTGATACAGATCAGTTTGAGTGACAGCTGATTTCCGTAATTTTTGGTATCCTAATTATTTAATATTAGTCAATATGGAAATTGTCACCGCCCCGAACATTTCAGTAGAAAATTCTGAAAAAAGCACGGCAACAAAACTTGTTATTGACGGTAATCAGGCTGCCGCGCATATCGCGTATAAGACAAGCGAAGTTTGTGCTATTTATCCCATTACGCCGGCTTCAGCAATGGGTGAGTGGGTTGATGAATGGAGCAGCGATAATATCACAAATATTTTCGGCGAGGTACCCACCGTCATTGAAATGCAAAGTGAGGCAGGCGCTGCAGGTGCTATTCACGGTGCATTGCAGGCAGGCGCCCTGGCCTCAACCTTTACGTGCTCACAGGGATTATTATTAATGATCCCGAATATGTTCAAAATAGCCGGCGAATTGACGCCCACAGTCTTTCACATTGCGGCCAGAAGTCTGGCTACGCATGCTTTGTCAATTTTTGGAGACCACAGTGATGTGATGGCTGCCCGCACAACCGGCTTTGCCATGCTGTTTGGCAGCAATCCGCAGGAGGCCCATGATATGGCAATGATTGCGACAGCAGCAACATTAAGATCCAGTGTTCCGTTCCTGAATATTTTTGATGGTTTCCGCACATCACATGAATTGAATGAGGTGGAAATCATACCCGATTCGATTATCAAAGAGATGATCAATGAAAATGACATCGAAAGACATCGTAACCGGGCTCTCAATCCCGGGAATCCCTTTATTCGTGGAACTGCCCAAAATCCTGATGTGTATTTTCAAAACCGTGAAGCGTGTAATCAGTTTCACTGGAATGTTCCGCAGATAGTTGAAGCAACCATGGAAAGATTTGAACAACTTACTTCCCGGTCTTATAAATTATTCGATTATTATGGCCATCCTGAAGCAGAGAAAGTAATCGTAATTATGGGTTCAGGTTCAGAAACTGTACACGAAACATCGGATTATCTTAATAACAAAGGGGAAAAAACTGGATGTGTAGTGGTGCATCTTTATCGCCCATTCGCCGTTCAGCAATTCATTAATATATTGCCAAAAACAGTGAGATCTATTGCGGTACTTGATCGTTGCAAAGAAACGGGTGCAATTGGTGAACCCCTCTTTATGGATGTTGTCAGTGCATTGCATGCCAAATGGAATGGTTTATTGCCCACTATCGTCGGTGGGCGTTATGGCTTGGCGTCCAAAGAATTTACCCCTGCTATGGTTATGGCGGTGTTCGATGAATTAAAAAAGGAAGTGCCAAAGAATGCGTTTACTATTGGCATCAAAGACGATATAACTGACAAAAGTTTATCGTATGACAATAAGTTTACGCTGGAAGATCAACATTTGTTCCGTGGATTATTTTTCGGGCTGGGTTCTGACGGCACGGTGAGTGCCAATAAGAATACGATTAAGATCATTGGTGAAGTTACCAATCATCATGTACAGGGTTATTTTGTTTATGACTCAAAAAAATCAGGTTCATTGACTGTTTCACACCTGCGTTTTAGTGAAAACAAAATTCGGTCTACATATCTGATTGACTCAGCCAACTTTGTCGCATGCCATCATTTTCATTATTTGGAAAAATACGATATTCTGAAAAATGCTCAATATGGTGCGACTTTCCTGCTAAATGCACCGTTTGCTACGGAAGAAGTCTGGAACCAACTGCCGAAAAAGATCCAGGAAGAAATAGTGAACAAGCAATTGAAGTTTTATGTAATCAATGCTTCTAAAGTTGCCAAAGAGACAGGAATGGGATCTCGTATTAATTCTATTTTACAAACCTGCTTTTTTGCTATTTCAGGAGTCATGCCAAAGGATGAGGCTATTGGGCATATTAAGAATGCTATCCGGAAGTCTTATGGTAGAAAGGGGGAGTCAGTTGTACAAAAGAATTTTCTGGCTGTGGATCAAACTATTAAAAATTTATTCCTGATCGATTATTCTTCTTTTGTTATTGGTAAAAAGGAAATTGAACCACCAGTCAGTGACGATGCTCCTGATTTTGTTCAACACATATTGGGGAAAATTATAGCCGGAGAAGGCAATGAGTTGCCTGTAAGCGCTTTTCCTGCCGACGGGACTTATCCATCTGCAACCACACGTTACGAAAAAAGAAATATTGGAGAACAAGTGCCGGTATGGGACCCGGTCTTATGTTCTCAATGTGGTAAATGTTTTTTTGTTTGTCCGCATGCCGCTATCCGGGCGAAAGTTTATAAGAGTGAATTATTAAAAGATGCACCATCTTTTTTCAAACATACCGCGCCTGTAGGAAAGGAATTTTTTAAGGATTTGGAATCCTACACGTTACAGGTTGCTGTTGAAGATTGTACCGGATGTACCCTTTGCACGGAAGTTTGTCCTGTTCAAAGTAAGACGGAACCGGGTCATAAAGCAATTGACATGCATGATGTTATACCTTTAAAAGATTCAGAAAAAGTGAATTGGGATTTCTTTCTTTCTCTTCCCGAATTGGACAGGACAAGAATAAATCGCAATACCGTAAAAGGCTCCCAGCTATTTGAACCCTTGTTCGAATTCTCAGGTGCGTGTAGTGGGTGTGGAGAAACCCCCTATTTAAAATTGATTACTCAATTATTTGGAGACAGAATGATTGTTGCAAATGCTACCGGATGCTCATCCATCTTTGGTGGCAATCTGCCAACTACTCCATGGGCGAAGAACAGGGAAGGACTCGGACCTTCCTGGGCAAACTCTTTATTTGAAGACAATGCTGAATTTGGACTTGGCATCAAGCTGGCAACGGATATGAAGCGGAAATATGCAATCTCCCTGTTGAAATCATTGAGCAAAGAACTGGACAGTGCGCTTGTTGAAACAATCTTATCAAACGCAGAAGCTACGGAAGCAGAAATAATTCAACAACGAAAAAATGTAAATAAACTTAAAGACCGGTTGAAGGAAATTGACAAACCTGAGGCAGGACTACTCTTACAAATAGCTGAATTCCTTCAACGTAAATCGATTTGGATCGTTGGTGGAGATGGTTGGGCCTATGATATTGGTTTCAGTGGTTTGGATCATGTTTTGTCCACGGGAGAAAATATTAACATTCTTGTACTCGATACGGAGGTGTATTCAAATACCGGAGGACAAAAGTCAAAATCTTCTCCGGTAGGCGCAAGTGCAAAATTCGCAATCAATGGAAAAAGGACCGGGAAAAAGGATCTTGCCATGCAGGCGATTGCACATGGAACTGCATATGTAGCAGAAATTGCAATGGGCGCAAACGATGTGCATGCACTTAAGACTATCCTTGAAGCAGAGGCTTATCCCGGCCCTTCAATAATAATTGCATATAGTCATTGCATTGCACACGGATATGACATGTGTCATGGAAACGAGCAACAAAACCTGGCAGTGAAATCAGGTTATTGGCCTTTGTTCCGTTATAATCCGCTGAAGGAAAAGGGGCAACGGTTTGTAGTGGACTGTAAAGAAGCTTCTGTTCCATTGGATGAATTTCTATATCATGAAAATCGTTTTGCGACGATTAAAAACGATCACCCGGAAAAAGCTACTGAGTTTTTAGCCATGGCCAATGATGGTTTACGTAAACATTGGGAACGAATTGAAGCTTTAAAAAGTTTATGAAATATTCCCTGCAATGTGCATGATTTTCGATGATCGCTTTTTTAGGCTGATTCTATTGTGGAAATTCCAAAGACCCGGATCTTTTCTATTCCGTCTTAGATTGACCATCGATACAATTGAATATTCTTGTCTATATGAGTCAGTCTCTTCCGGAATTTACTGGTCACACTGGCCGGAATTTCCACTGAACAAATCGGAACTTCATAATAAAAGGTTTAATGATTAAAGGTACATGCCAGATTATTAAAGCTTATTTTAATCAGATACTACATAATAAATTTCATCTGAATGATGTTCCGGTGTTATTAATTTAGAGATCAGGCTCCAGAATTTATCCCCATTTGGCATTTTTGACATTAGTTCCTGCCCTTTGGCTGTAGCTTTTGGAATATCATCCCAGTCTTTCAACTCACTTATGATCAACACTTCCCTGCTATCATGCCCATAGTAGTGCCTGACAATTCTTGTATTAAGGAAAAATGGATTTTTGTCATAAAAATTTTCTTTATAAATTTTGATCAATGAATCGATATTAGTATTCATGTTATCTGCGGTAACATTCAGATAGCCTGTAAATACCATGCAAATTTTTCTGGATTGTGAAGTTTCCTGCGCATTTGCATGTGCGAATAAAATAAATACTGTTGCAGAAAATAATATGATCTTTCTCATGATGATAATTTTAAAATGTTTTGATTTTAATTTCTGTTCGAAGTTGTATACTATATGAGGTTACTAATTAAAATACCCGACGAATAGCCTTTCAAAATCGTCAAACAGGTATTAATTAATAAATTTTACAGCAATACCAACTTGACAACCTGGCCGGCTGGTATCGAAAATGGGAAATATTATAAACGGGTTTTTTAATTCAGGTATAAATCAATAAGTAATACCATCGCCAGTAAAAAAAGAAAGATCGAAAGAACCAGAAAAATAAAGGGAATCCATTTCTTCTTTGATTTTGCTCTCATGGGCTATGATTTCAGGGCAAAAGTGAGTGCACAAAAAAAAACTCGTTGATTTACTCGACGAACACCTGTTTAAAATCGTTAAAAAAAGATCAGGCTGCCGGGGATATCCAGCTGAGCGTAGCCTGCAGCCTGTTTGGGACATCCTGTTGAAAATGAAGATGTACATTGATTTTACCCGCCAGGTCAGCAGCAATCTGAAGACCCAGTCCGGATATGTTACTGTCTACGCGAGAATCAGTCAGCCGTCTGTTGAGAGCACTGGCAACTTCCTTTTCTGAAAAATTCGTTATGAATATCGATTGACCTGAAACATCAATATTCACTGGCTTCGTTTTATCGCCATACCGGACGGCATTTTGCAACAGATTCCTGAATATGACGGTTAGAAAATTTTCATCGGACGACTGTATGAAATTTTCGGGAACATGGTTTTCAATCATCAGGCCCTCGTTTTCATACTCATCTTTCACCAGGCCGATTTCCCGATCGATCAGCGTTTTAATTTTTACGGGAACGAACTGCGGATTAAAACTTTGCATCTGACTTTTGCTCCAGATCAAAAGATCCTCCATGGTTTCCAATACATTTTCTGACGCTTTTTTTAATCGCTCACCATGTTGCTTTCCGGCTTCTTCCGATAAATTTTCGGAATTTTCTTTTTGTAATTGCAGGAGTTGCACAATTTTACTTATTGGAGAACGGAGGTCATGGCCAATGATTCCGAAAAGCCTGGCCTTGGTTTCATTGGCTTCTGCCAGATGCTGATTCATCTGGTCCAGCCGCTCATTTTTCTCATTGAGTGCCTGGTTGAGTTTTTCCTTGCTCCGGTAATTAAAGTATAATAAGAGTGAGATCACCCCCAATGCTGCCAAGCCGAGGATCAGCAGTTGCCGCTGACGGGAAGCGTTTTGCAATTCGAGCAAACTGAGCCTGTTTTCCTTATCCAATGACTGGATCTGCTGTTCTTTTTCATTGGTCTGGTAATGAGTTTCAAGGTCTGCAAATGTCCGGGATAATTTTTCTTTTGTAAGACTATCCTGTGAACTGACATATTCCTCATAATACTGCAGGCTTGCCCTGGTATTGCCTTTCCCTTTTTCATTCAGCGCCATGAATTTTAGAATATTCGTATATAGTTCCTTACTGAATTGTTTTGCAACCGGCATGGCAGGTGTTAATATTTCAATGGATTGATCAAATTTTCCCGTTTCTTCCAGATACCTGCCTCTTACCATTTGCATTTGAAAAGTGAGTAATGGTGATTTTATGCGGGTAACAACGGAATCTGCCTTTGTCAAAAAAGGCAAAGCTTTTTCATACTGCATCCTGTTAATATAATATAATGCAATGTTCAAATCCGAGGACACTACTTCCGATGGAAACATGGGATTCTTCCTGGTTTCTGTTTCTAACCTGGCATCATAGTACAAAGCGGAATCAATATTTCCAGAGCTGGTATAGGCTTCAACAAATGAACTTAAAAGCCGGTTGCCCACATTCGGCGACACGGATGCAAAGCGTTCTCCCTTGCGAAGGGCATCCAGGCTTTTATCCACCATTTCAGTGTTCAGATACAATTTTGAAAGCATATCACACTGAATGGCATAATCAAATTTCTTTTTTGCGTTCTGCGTCGTATCAACCTCTTTCTCCCGCAGCTCGATGCTCTTAATAAAATAATCCTGTGCCGTGCTGTAATAGGATTTTTGCTGGTAATAGCTTCCCAGTGCGTAATCCAGATCCTGCAGGAGGGCGACATTATGCGTTGTGTCTGCAATCGACTGCAGAATATTTTTACAGGATTCCACTTTGTCAGTCTGCTGTAACTGAAAATTGACAGGAATGAGGGCCACGCAGGCTTTGGTGATCTGTTGGGTGTTATGTCCCTTTTGTGCATTGTCCAGGCTTTGGTAAAAATAATACTGTGCACTGTCGAATTTAACCTGATAATAGTTTCCGATGGCGATGTAAAAAAGGAATTTTGAGCGATTTGTATATTCTTCCGGTTTCAGCATTTGCAAACCTTTCGAGGCGGTCTGTTGTAATTTTAAATAAGTGTCCGCGGCGCCAGTGCTGTTTAGCCGGAGCGATTCACAGTAATCGAGCAGGGCATTTATCTTTTCTTCCTGGCCGGACAGTTTAGTTAAATCCGGTTCCTGGGCACATAATATGTCGGAATAAATCATCAAAAAAACAATACATATCATACGGTAAAAAATGATTTTCATACGATCGTTTTATTTAGAATTTACCGTTTAGAGAATCCTTATATAATTTACCTAAAGGCAACTCAGTCGTTCCAATGTAAATCTTATTTCCGCTGACTTCCGTTATTTTGTCCAGGTTCACTATATAGCTCCGGTGAATACGTGCAAATTTCTGAGCAGGCATTTTTCCAAGCATATTTATTAATGGGGCTAATACTAAATACTGTTTACCAGCGAGCATTATCCGGGTATAATCTTTCATAGCCTCCAGGTATAAAATATCATGAAGACGCAGTCGGTATTTTTCATAGCTCTGTTTGATAATAATATAATCTGTTTCCTGTTCTTTGTCGAAGGCGAATGCTTTGTCACGCAACTGAAAAAAATCCCGCAGCCTCATGGCGCAACGTGCAAACCGTTCAGCGGATAAAGGCTTAATCAAATAATCAAATGCCTCCATTTCATAACTGTTGACGGCAAATTCCGGATGGGATGTGATGAATATCGGAACCATCGATTTGTTCCGGGACATTTTCACCAGCTCCAGACCGCTGATGTCCGGCATTTCGATATCAACAAAAATAACGTCAGGATGAAGTTTGTTTATCAATTCTGCAGCCTGCAAAGGATGGGGACAGGAGGCTACCATTTTTAAAAAAGGGAATTTTTTGGTCTCACATTCAATGGCCAGACGGTCAATTTCATCATCGTCGACTATCAGGTATTTCAATGAGTCGGGCATAAGCTGGAACCAGGTAAGGTTTTCAAATCTAATGAAATTGAAGGAGATATGGGGAGGAGGGAATATTCTTTTCAGTTTTATTTGGTCGATTTTATTTGGATGTTTGACGATTAATTCCCTGGTTAAAGCAAAGACAAGGGAAATTTGATCTGGTGATTAATCCAACAGGGAAAATCGAATACACATTTATACTTTAGCCTAGCGGATTTATAAAATGAAAAAAATATTAACCATCGGCTTTTTGATCCTTTGCCAGATTCTCTTTAATAAGAGTCTGGCACAACAACCTCCCGGGCTCAGGAATTCCAAAACAACAGAACTTTTCGATGCGATCCGGTCCGGCAGTTCAGAAGAGTTAAATAAAGCATTGACGAATGGAGCAAACGCCAATGATTCGCTGTCAGGCTATTCGGCACTGATGTTCGCAACGCTGGATGGATCAGCAGACCAAATGTCGATACTGATCAGTCATGGTGCCAACGTAAATTATCAGAACACAGATAGCATCACGGCTTTATGGCTATCTGTGCCCGACATGGATAAGATGAGGCTTCTGCTGGATCATGGTGCAGACATCCATCATAAAATTGAAGGATATGGCATTCTGGTTAAACTGGGCATGATGCCTGGTACGACACAAATTTTTCAATTTCTGATGGAAAGGGGAGCGGATCCACTCCACAGCAGCCCCGATAATCTTTTATTATATAATGCTGCGGCAACAGGGGATACCACTTTATTAGGATTCCTTCTGCGTTTGGGATTAAAAGTAAATGATACGACCAGTTTCGGCGAAGTACCTATCAATGGCGCGCTTGTCATTTCGTACACCGGCAACATTAAAAATGTTAGTGGAGCATGGAGCAGATGTCAATTACCAGAACCTGCATGAGCCGAACCTGCCTGCGTTGATCGGATTTACACCGCTCATGAATGCTGCTATCGCGAATGACAGGGAGTCGTTTCTTTTTCTGCTGGATCATGGCGCCGATCCAAATTTGCGAAGTAAAAACGGCGTTACCGCATTGATATTATTGCAACAGTCTGATTCCGATGATCCGGAAATGACAGATGGCGCTGATCAAACACGGAGCAAGGGTGGGAGATAAGCAACCGGACGGATCCGATGCCTTATATTTTGCAAAGCAAAAAGGAAATACTCTTACAGTAGCATTACTTCAAAAATATCTGCAGCAATGAAAAAGCGTGCACTTCTCACCATCTCGACTCTGGCAGTATTAATGATTTTCATGAACCTGTTTGTGAGCTGGAAGAATATACCAGTCAGCGTAAGTGATTCAGATATCCGTCAGTCGGTAAACAAAAGTTTACAGATACTGGAAAAAAGCGGATACCTGTTTACGGAGCGCAGTCGTCAAAAATGTGCGGGGTGCCACCACACAACATTAACATCGATGGTCGCTGCGTCAGCCAGAGAAAAAGGAATACCGGTGATCGATTCATTTTCAATTAAAAGGGTGGACGCGATGATCCGGAATTTAAAATTTGCCAGCAACCCGAACCTGATCGACAAGTTCCTGACGGTCAATTTCAACGCACCCTATACACTGCTCGGTCTGCACGCAGAAAATTATCCTCCGGATATCTTTACAGATATTTCTGTCGATTATACGATAAGCCAGGCGAAGCCCGATGGCAGTTTTCTGACAGAATCAGGAAGGGTTCCTTTGGAATCGGGCGATATACATTGTGCTGCTTTCTCTATTCGTGCAATACAGCTTTATGCTTCAGCCGCTAAAAAACCTCGCGTAGATGTATTAGTAGAGAGGACCCGTCACTGGCTTGAAACTCAAAATCCAGATCAGCAGCAGGAAATCGTATTTCAATTGCTGGGTATGCAATGGTGTGGTAGCAGTGATGATCAAAAAATTCCTGTAGCGCAGAAATTGTTTGCTATGCAACATGCAGATGGCGGATGGTCCCAACTGACCACGCTCGGATCAGACGCCTATGCTACGGGTCAGGCCCTGTATGCACTCTGTGAAAGCGGGATGGCGAAACCATCGGGTGAAATTTATCAAAGAGGCATAAGTTACCTGTTAAAAACGCAGGAGTCCTCAGGTGCCTGGTATGTACAGACCCGGTCCTACGGTATACAACCATTTTTCTCGAGCGGTTTTCCACCGAACGACGAAAGCCAGTTCATCTCTGCAGCCGGTACTAATTGGGCAGATCTGGCATTACTTGAAGCGCTGCCGGATAAGGTCAAATAGAACTTTGTCATGAAAAAAAATGCATTGTTACCGGTGCTGATCCTGTTGATTGCCGGATTTTCTTCATCATTGTCAGAAAAAAAGAAAGATCTTTCCATCACTGTTTCGAGGATCGCAAAGTTATATATCAATCAGCTGAACTCTTTAGATTCTTTCCTTCAAACATATCCACATTATTTTTATGACAGCAGTTTCGAAATACGGGAGAAGAAATATGAAGAGTTAGCTTTTTATTTCCGCAGGTCCGCCGGTTTTATCATCTATTTTGAACCAAGGCTTTATTATAGCAGACTCACCGGTCCCTTCCAGTTTCATAAAAATGATAAAAAGGGTTTTTATAATGGATTGCCTGATGCCTGGTTATTTCAGGGTCCGATAGGTAATGAGCCGGATAGTATGCTGTCAAAGTATTTTACCAGGCAGGACACCCTTGACCAGAGGGAATTTATCAATCAGGCAGTAGTCAGTTATCGTAAGGCACTGCAGGATTGCAAATATGCTGATCACCTTAAGAGTATGAATGAATCTGTGCTCTTCGATGCACTTCGAAAAGAAATATTTCGAATCAGTACAATCGATATTGCCAATAGCGATTTTATTATTGAAGAAGCAGCCATACCGGGGCTTAATGGTTCAATGGAAAGTTGGTTGTTATTCACAGGAGAACTCGTCAATGAATTACCGGATTCTCAGATTGAACTTAAAAAACAATGGGCAATTTTATATGCCGGGACTAAACAATATTTAGCGGATAATAAAGACTTCCATTCTTTCAATCGCTTATATTTTATAAAAAATTACCTGATCCCTTTATCCGGATTATTAAATGATATGCAGGTTGCATTCGGAATTCCTTTCCTAAAGAAAAACGCTGCGCTTAAATCGGATGCAAGGTATATCTATGATAAGGATGTGTTCAATGCCGATTATTTTGCACCCGACAAAGAAGCTTACTATTCCCCTGAAAAAGCCAGGCTGGGCGAATTATTATTCTTTGATCCTGTTTTATCGGACAACAACCAGAGAGCCTGTGCATCCTGTCATAAGCCGGCAATGGCATTTACAGATGGCAAAACTAAAAGCGTTGCTTTTGAATTTGATACCCTGCCACGTAATTCACCCACAGTTATCAATGCCGGTTTTCAGAATCGTTTATTTTGGGATCTCCGGGCCGGTTCGTTGGAAGATCAACTGGATTCCGTTGTCAACAATGTAAGAGAACTGCACAGTTCCTTTTACAGGGTGATCGATAAGCTAAACGCGAGTCCCGAATACGTCAGCCTTTTTCATAGGGCTTTCCCAAACACTCAAAGGACCGGAATTACGCGCGCTTATGTAAAGTATGCGATCGGAGTTTATGAAAGAACGCTGACGGGACTGAACAGCCGCTTTGATCAATATATGCAGGGCGATGTAACAAAATTAAACCAGGAAGAGATCAACGGATTCAATGTATATATGGGAAAGGCAAAATGCGGCGTTTGTCATTTTGCTCCGTTATTCAATGGATCCCTGCCTCCATTCTATGATGTTTCAGACAATCATTCAATCGGCGTTCCTGTCAGGGATTCGGCGGTTAAGTATGCTGTTGATCCGGACCTTGGATTGATGAAAATAAATGGCGAAGGATTTGCCCGGTTTTCATTCAAAACGCCAACTGTTCGAAATATCGCGCTTACTTCACCATATATGCATAACGGACTATTTAAGACCCTGGAACAGGTGGTGGATTTCTATGATCATGCGGCCGGAAACAAATTCTCAAAAGACATGCGGCCTGATATGACCGGACTGCCCTTCTTTACTATCTTGCCAGTAGAACTTAAACTCACTGATACAGAAAAAAAGGAACTGGTCTCATTTTTGAAAACCCTGACAGATACCAGTGCATCAGCAAAAGTGCCGGTTCAATTACCCCGATTTAATCCTCCTTACGCAAAACTTAATGGCAGAACTATAGGCGGAGTCTATTAAAAAATGTTAGCAGGGATTATTGATTTCAGGTGTTAGATAATGTAAAAGACCCAATAAACTTTAAACGATATATATGACAAAGCAAATCCTTGAAAGAAGAAGATTTTTAAAAACTTCATTGGCCGTTTCGGCCGGATTAACCGGAATGATGATGTTTCCGAAAACAGGATTTGCACATCCCGCCGACCCGGATCCAGGCCTTACGATCATTGGCCCCCGGGAGGGATATTCACCACAGATTGGAACGCTTGTTTCAATGATGGCTTTTTGCAGGTCGGCTGTTGTACGATCTGTGAAAGGGTTGAATACTGAACAATTAGATTTTTTGCTGGATAATAAGGCAAATTCAATAGGAGCATTGTTATATCATCTTGCAGCACTTGATGCAATTTTCAGTGAGATAACTTTTAAAGGTGTTGAATGGGGTAAATGGGACGACAGTTTTGCAAAGAGATATGAGACCGCTATGAATTTAGGTGAACCTGCACGAAAAACTATAAAAGGGAATAACCTGGATTTCTACCTGAACCTTTTACAGGAAACCAGAGAAACAACGCTGGCAGAATTTAAAAAAAGAGATGATCAATGGATGATGATGGTTGACAAATCCTGGGCCTGGGGTCCGACAAATAATTATTGTAAGTGGTTTCATGTTTGCGAACATGAATCACATCATCAGGGTCAGATAGCCCTCATCAAAACCAGGATTCCGGGCATCAAATCTTCTAATGAATAGCTGACACTCAATCGAACGTGTTGTGCCTGGGTGTATTCCTGATTTCCTTTGCAGGCAGTCAGGCAACAAATAGCAGTCTTTCGAATGACTTGCATGCGAAAGTGAATTCTATGACAAGTGTGCTAAAGATGTATTCCGACTGGAAGGACTCGCTTGAAAAACATCTAATCATATTCGACACGCCCGACTTTGTAATATTCATCCGTCAGGATTGGGTTCGTTTTCACGAAAGCCATTCAAACGATATTATTGTCGACTGGCCGGCCGGACACCCTACAAATGGTCTTGCGCCTTATATGATAAATTCGAGTGCTGGCAGCAGCTTGACCCGGCACTTAACTATAGTGTAACTATATTTACTTCACAACGTCTTACAAGGAAAAGACATGAAAAAAATAAATCAGATTTTTTTGTTTATTTATTCAATTCTGGCTACTCTATGCCTAATTTTTGTTTTTATTTTTGTTCTCAGAAACCAAAATTCCTCAAGGTCTTTTGACCAAATTCAAGCGCAGCAAATAAGAATTGTTGAGCCAGACGGTACATTAAGAATGATTATCTCAAACAGTAAAAAACTTCCAGGTGTTATTGTTCATGGAAAAGAAGTGGAACAGGTTGACAGACCACAAGCAGGTATGCTTTTTTATAATGATGAGGCTTCTGAAAATGGAGGACTAATTTTTGGTGGCTCAGAAAATAAAAAAGGTGAGGTAGTAAATTCAGGAGCGAGTTTATCGTTTGATAGGTACGGCGGAAAACAGGAAGTAAATTTAATAGGTGTAAACGATAAAGATAACAGGTTTGCAGGCTTGTCTATTTCCGATAGCCGCCCCGGCAAAATAGAAACTCCCGAAAGAATTTGGGTTGGACGAAAGGATGACGGTGCAGCCGAAATTGCATTAATGGATACATCTGGAAATAAGCGGATAGTTCTGAAAGTTTTGGCAAATGGAAAAAGCAGTTTAAGTTTCTTGGACGATAAGGGTAATATTTTAAATTCATTTACTCCGACCCAAAAACTTAAATAATAAAAGTCCGCTGCCAACGGGTCGTATCAGTCAGCCTTCCTGGCATTGATACCCGTTTTTGTACATGCAGACTAAGTTCTTTTGCCGGGAAATGATGTCCAGATTTAGTATTTTTAAAATACAAAATTATCCATGCGTCTGAACACTCAATTTCCCATCCCTTGCCGGATTTTCTTTCTTCTTGTAACAGGTATGCTTCTTGCCGGTTGCAGAAACAATTCAGCCGGTATGGAGGACGATAAAAAACAAATTGCAGCAATGCTGGATTCGTTTAATATGGAAGCTGCCAGGGCCGATTATGCCGGATATTTTAATAACTATACCAGCGACGCCATTTTTATTGGAACAGATGCAACTGAACGTTGGGATAAGGATCAGTTTATGGTCTGGGCCAAACCTTATTTTGACAAAGGGAAAGCCTGGGATTTCAAATCGATCGACAGGCATATATATATTGATGAAAATAAAAGTATCGCCTGGTTCGATGAATTGCTGAATACACAAATGAAGATTTGCCGTGGTTCAGGTGTGGTTGTTAAAAAAGAAAATGAATGGAAGATTCAGCAATATGTTTTGTCGATGACCATGCCGAACAATCAGATCGACGGAGCGCTCAAATTAAAAACACCTATGGAGGACTCAATTATTAATTCGCTCATCAAAAAATAACAGCGCAAGGCAGGCAGGAATATAGATAATGATTTATTTGGAATGTTCTTTGCCTTCAACTTCAAAATTATAATCAACTCATATAGAATAAACCCTCAAATTTTAAGACTATGAGTAATAATACAGCAACAACAACCGGGCTGAAAGGCAAAAATGTTGGAAAACACCAAACCGGCACACGTGAAGAGTGGCTGGCTGCCCGCCTCGATCTTCTCAAAGCGGAGAAGGACCTTACGCGTTGCAGCGATGAAGTAGCACTGCAACGACAGCAACTGCCCTGGGTCCGGATAACCAAGGAGTACAGGTTTGAGACGGATGAAGGAATCGCTTCGCTGGCAGATCTGTTTAAAGGGCGCTCGCAACTTCTCGTATATCATTTTATGTTCGGTGCCGACTATAAAGCAGGGTGCCCCAACTGTTCGTCAATCGCAGATGGGTTCAATGGTAATGTTGTCCACCTTGAAAACCACGACGTCTCATTTTATGCAATATCGCGGGGCCCGCTCGAAAAATTACAGGCGTATAAGCGACGGCTGGGATGGACGTTTCCCTGGGCTTCATCGCTCGGCAGTGACTTTAACTCCGACCTTAACGTCTCGTTTAGCGAGGAACAACAGCGGGATGGCGGTATCGAGTATAACTATCGAAGGGAGCCGGCATGGAAGGTGCAAGGCATCGGTGACTCAATGACAAAACGTGGCGAGGAACCTGTAAGCCAAATTGCTGCCACGACCGGGACCGACATGGCCACGTTCACGCGGGAGAGACCGGGTATGAGCGCGTTTGCTATGGAAGATGGAGTCGTCTTCCACACTTATTCTGCTTTTGCGCGTGGACTGGATGCACTTTGGAGTGTATACCAATGGCTGGATCGAGCACCTCTGGGACGAAATGAGACGAGTGGCACCTGGTTTCGCCGTAACGACGAGTATAATAAAAAGGGCTAAACGAAGCTGCGGTTGGTGTGAGGCAATCACAGCGCTTAAAATCTCACAACTCATGGCTTTTCAGCGAACCTCAGGCCAAACATTCTTTGGCGCATCGGCGCTGCTTTTTGTGGCCAGCACGGCGGTCACAATAATTTGGAGTGTATCCATGTCTACCATGAGCGGAATGCTGATGCCAGGTGGCTGGTCAATGTCGATGACGTGGATGCCTGGGAAGGATTGGACTGCCCCGGTATTGTCGTTCCTTGGGATGTGGGTCACTATGATGATTTCGATGATGATGCCATCTCTGGTGCCAATGCTGGTACGGTACCGGCAGGCCATCGGAACAAAATCGCAGGTAGCCGTGGACTGGCTATCCTTATTGGTGGGAACAGGTTACTTCTTAGGGTGGACTGTTTTCGGAATAGCAGTCTTTCCACTGGGTGTCGCATTGGCAACGGCAGAGATGCAACAACCAGAGTTGTCGCGCGCAGTTCCTTTCGCTGTCGGTGTGGTCGTCCTAATTGCCGGTTTGCTCCAGTTCACCGGTTGGAAGGCGAAACAATTAGCAAGTTGCCGGCAGGCCGGTTGCAACAGAGTGACGCCGGCCAGCGCAGGGGGGGCTTTGCTTCAGGGTCTGCGCTTTGGCCTTCACTGCATCCAATGCTGTTTCGGGTTAATTATAATTCTCCTTGTCATCGGAGTAATGGATCTCCGCATGATGGCCGTCGTAGCCGTTGCCATTACAGCCGAACGTCTCGCACCGGCCGCTATACGCGTTGCACAAATCATCGGCGCCCTGGCCACCGGAGCAGGACTGTTTCTCATCGTCCGGGCAGTATTTTAGTTTAGCAACCAAAAGCCTGCTGCCGCATAGCGTTTCTTCTTTCATTCGTCAAAGAAAGACTTTCAGATGAAGTGCCTTTAGCTTTTAGCTTTTGGCTCATAGAGGTTTGCGGTGAAAGAATAGACCTTCTCCTTCTGCGTTTAATTCCACAAACTTCATATATTAAATCATGAAATTTGCTATCCTGATAATCACATATACTTCTCCAAAACAGACCAAACGGCTTATTGCAAGCCTTAATAATGGTGAATTTGACTTTTATATTCACCTCGACAAAAAAATAAATATAGAAACCCATCGTGAATTTTTTAGTATACCAAATGTATATTTTGTTAACCACCGAATTGACATCAGGTGGGGAGGGTACTCCACTGTTGAGGCAGCATTGAGCGGCATCAGGCATATAGCTGCCACCGGAATTAAATATGATTTTGTAAATTTGATAACCGGGCAGGACTATCCTATAAAATCTGCCACTCATATTGCTGATTTTCTTCGTGAAAATATCGGCAAAGAATTTATTTTATATAAAAAATTTGATACAGAGTGGGTTGAAGCCAGGTCAAGAGTTGAAAAATACCATTTTACTGAATTGCCCTTCAGGGGCAGGCACCGGCTTGCATTCCTTATTAATCGTATTGTACCCAAACGTAAATTTCCGGTTGACTTAGAGCTTGTAGGCAAAGAAACGTTTTGGACACTCAGTCTTGCATGTGCAGTGTATGTTATGAACTATCTGGATACACACAAAAAATTGAGACGGTTTTTAAAATATACATGGGGCAGCGATGAGTTTATTTTTCAAACTATAATAATGGGCTCCCCATTTAAGGATAAGGTGGTCAATAATAATTATCGCTATATTAACTGGCCTGAAAAAGGAGCCCGTCCTAAGGTATTTGTTACGGAAGATTTTGAAAAAATTATGGCATCAGATGCTCTTTTTGGTAGAAAGTTTGATATCAGCGTGGATGAAAATATACTTACTCTGTTAGATAATGCAAATGGGGTTTTTCCGTTGAATTCTTTATGGCCTACATGATCCGATTAAAATCTTTTACTGACAAACGGGGACAATTAACGGTAATTGACGAGGAGCTTCCTTTTGATCTCAAACGCGTGTACTATATTGGCGGCGTAACATCAGCATCGGAACGGGGCGGACATGCACATCATCTCACCACAGAAGCAATATTTTGTATAAATGGAAGCTTTACTGTTGTCATTAACAATGGCAAAACAAGAGAGGAATTTTATTTAAATGATCAAACCCAGGGTTTAATTGTTGAGCCCTTCGACTGGCATATGATGTATAATTTCAGCCCGGGAGCCATATTAATGGGTGTCTCGTCTACTCACTACGATCATAGCGACTATTATTTTGAAGAACCCAAAATCTTATAATGTTACTTTACGAAAATCTGAAGTCTGAAAAATGGATATTGCAGATATTTCTCTGATTGGAAGTGGCGTTGCCGGTACAGTTACTTTAATAGAGATATTGGATAAATTATTAGATAACCCCCTTCGCACAGAAAAACTTACTATTACAGTTATTGAAAAGCACCAGGAGTTCTGGAAAGGTATTCCTTATGGTAACCGTTCATCGATCAATGCACTGACCCTTACCAGTGTTCATGATTTTATTTATGAACCCGAAAGACCCTTATTTTTTGAATGGTTAAAATCCAATAAAAAAGACTGGATCTCTTATTATCAGGAGCATGGTGGTATAACTGCTGACAGATGGCTTAAAAATAACCTTCCTTTAATAGAGAATGAAGAATGGGAAGCTATTTACGTTCCCCGTTTTTTATTTGGCAACTACCTGTTGCAAAAATTAATGTATTTATTAAAAGCTGCTGAAGAAAAACAGCTTGTTGAAATTAAATTGGTACAGGCTGAGGCCACTGATATAAAGGTTTTAGCAGAGGGTCTTCATGAAATCATTCTCGAGTATCCGGACGATACATTGTCAAAGATCATATCCCGTAAAGTTGTTGTGGCGACAGGCTCTGCACCCGTAAGAAAAATATGTGAACCGGCCGGTGATAAAACTATTTATGTTAATGATATTTATGAGCCTTCAGTAAGTGATAACTTAAACATGGTACTCAGAAATCTGAGTGATACAGTGGAGGTTGGGGAGAGAAATATTTTAATTATCGGATCTAATGCGAGCAGCATCGAATTACTTTATTTAATTCAGGGCACGACAGGGTTCAGGGAACTGATCGATAGAATTGTCATTATCTCCACCAGCGGGTCATTGCCCGGTTATACTTCAACCGAAATCCTTCCTGATCATGCCACTCCAAACCTGGATAAAGTGAAAGCACTCTGGTAATTATACCATAGAACAATTGGTTGATGGAGCTTCGCTCGACATAGAATTAGCTATGCGAAACGGAGCGAATATGGATTATGTGGCAACTATCATAAGCCAGACACTCACTCTCCTGGAAGTTTTAGGTGAAGATGCGAAAAAGCTTTTTTTTGGTTTTTATGCCATCCGCTTACGCAATATGTTCAGGAGGGCAGGACCGGAATACAGAAATGCAGCGCAGTTATTAATCGATCTCCAAAAGGTAATATTGTTAAGGGGCGTTTTTTTGAATATCTCTTCAACTGATAAAGGAAATTTTTTGGAATACCTCGATATGGAAACGTCTCAGGAGAAAACCTATCCAGTGGATTTTAAGGCGATCATTAACTGCAGTGGATCCGGTGACCTTAACAGGTCTTCTTCAAGACTTTTGTTTAACCTGGTCAATAATAATATCTGCCGGATGAATTTATCCCGAAAAGGTATTGAGGTCAATGAAAAATTTGAAGCCGCTCCAAATATTTATATCATGGGACCATTGCTGGGTGGTAACGTGAATAAACTGATCCATTTCTGGCAACTGGAAAACGTAGCAAGATTGACCTGGCTGGCCCCCTACTTGGCTAACGAATTAATAAGCATTTAGCAGTCTTTACTGCCCTGGCCTGGAAGTTGTTTTTCTACCCGTAGCCTGACAAATGGGCAGAAATAAATAGTTTAGACTGTTTTTATTGGGGAAAAATAACCTCAGTATCTTTAAGCCTGCCCCTTTGGTATAAAAAATCCAATTCCAGCTTCTCCTGATTCTTTTTGAAATTGAATCAGATATCCAATCCTTCGTTACTTACCAATTATTTTTTGCGACTAAACCCTGGTCTCATTTGACGACTCTGCCTATCAAGAAGTTCCCGATTAAGATGAAAGGTTCTTTCATAATTATATTTCTATTCCTGGAGCTTATCGCAGTTTTAAATGTTTCCGAATTGCGGGCCCAGCAAATACGTCCACAAATACCAGTTAACAGCCGTCTTCAGATACCTGTTGTCAACCGTCCCCAGATACCGGTTACAAAAAATAACTTTACCAGCTTTACAAGAATATATACGGATCGTGGAAAACTATGGAGGGCAAGAAATAAAGCTTACCTGAACCATCCGAATGCACATTTTGGCGATACATACAGTCCCAATAAAAATGCGGTTGAACTTTTTGAAAAAAGGACGATTGATTCCAAATTCTATATAAATAAGGACACCCCGTCGATTTGTTATTCACAACGGTCATCGAGCCCCATGCACATAAAAAAGAACGGGCAGTGGATAACCATTGACACCCGGCTTAGTCCAAAAGGTCAATTGGTCTATGAAGCATCGTACCAGCAAGATCCGGTCGGGTTCGATATTAAAAGAAAATCATCCTATATCACGACTACTGATGGCAGAACTTATTTCAACGATTGGAAATTGTACGGAGCAAACGGAAACACTGAAACTTTATTGGCCATTGCTGACTGGACAAACTATACAGTCGGAGATGATGGAATTGCTATCAAAAATATCTTTCCGGGTATCGACGCAGAAATGAAAGTATCGAGAGGTTCGATTAAAACCAATTTCATTGTACACTCCAACAAATTTTCCGCTTATAAAACCCTGCTGTTCAGAGATGCTTTTTTGAACGGGCGTACCGGTAATTTCAGTTTCTCCAATGGACTCCCTGGAAATGGTTTGACCTCTTCTGCTGATTTTCGTGTGAGTGCAGGAACCGTTTTTCATATAAAAGAAGGGGTCATTTACCAAAAGGAAAATCCAACTTCCAATCAGTTCATTCCATATTATCTTGACCATAACAAATTGACACTGGGCATCAATATCGATTTCCTAAATACTCAGCTCAGGATTGGGGATGTGATAATAGATCCCCTGGTGCAGTCCATGGATACGCTGCAGCAGATCATGATTACCGGATCACACTCGAATCAGGATTGCAGTATGGATACTGCCTGTGAATACGACTTTATGGTGCCTGCACCGCCGGGGGCAAAGCTTACCGATGCCATGTTTTCTTTTGGATTTACGGCAAACGATCCCTGTGTTGGTCAGAACGGGGCTTTCTCTTTTACAATAAATGGCAGCTGTGTCTCTCAAAAATACACTGGCACTTCTACAGGTCCCGGACCGCAGATATTTCCCAATCAAAGCATATTATTGAATAACGGAGCAAGCGTGGCGGGTTGTTTTCCCAGCCCTGTTTGTGGTGCCCAGAATATTCCTTTTTCTTTTTATTTCTATAGAAACTGCAATGGCCCTGATGGCTGTGACGGATCATGCATTGCAGCCTCCCAGGATTTAACGATAACCCTCGTGGGACGAACATTTGACTCTGTTTCGGTGACTGCATCGCCACTAATCAGTTGCCCGGGCGCACCGGTCACCCTGACAGCAAGAGGATACTATGGAATACCTCCTTACAATTTCACATGGCAGGGACTTCCGCAATTTAATGGTGATTCAGTGATCACAGTTAATCCGACAACGAATACCACATATAATGTTCAGGTCAGCGATCAATGCGTCGCTTCGGGCAGTCTCCCGGTGTCGAAATCTATAAACGTGAATTTATTACCAAGACCGCCGACTCCGGTATTGACCTCAAACAGTCCTGTATGTACCGGGGGCCAGCTTATTTTATCCATTCCACCTGCAGCAAATACAACCTATTTTATAGCAAATCCAGTCTCGGGTCTGGGAGGAGCACAAAATTCCAGTATCGCTGTTTTTAATAATGTTACCGCTGCGTATGGCGGCACATGGATCGCGGTAGCCACCGATGCGAACGGTTGTACTTCTGATACGGGCAGCACGATAGTGGTTATCAGTCCCACACTTTCTCCGACAGCAACGATCACTTCTTCGGCGACAAATATTTGTGCAGGCACCCTGGTCACTTTTAATGCTACAGCTATAAATGCTGGAACTTCACCCAGTTACCAGTGGCTTTTAAATAGTCAGAAAGTAGGCACGAACAGTCCGACATACAGCGGAAGCAGTTTTGCCAACAACGACGCGATAAGTTGTATCGTATCCTCAAACGGACCTTGTGCGGGTGGCTTCGATGTATCTAATATTATTGTGTTACATGTAAACACGCCGGTTACACCAACATTTAATGCCATTGGTCCGCTTTGTCAGAATTCAACACCTCCTGCGTTGCCAGTGATATCGAAGGAAGGAGTTGCGGGGACATGGAGTCCGGCCAGCATCAGTACATCTGCTCTTGGTACGGCGACGTATACATTTACACCATCCGCGGGCAGTTGTGCAAACCCTTCTTCTTTAAACATTTCAATTGTTAGCGTGGTTTCACCCACGTTTCCGACAATAGCAAATTCATATTGCCAGAATGCCACAGCACCGACACTGCCTCCAACGTCTAAGGAAGGAATTGCCGGCACATGGAGTCCGGCAAGCATCAATACAACTGTTCCTGGAACTGCGACATATACATTTACACCTGCCGCGGGCAGTTGCGCAACTCCCGCTTCTTTAAATATTACAATCGTCGGCACTGTCACACCGACTTTTCCAACCATAGCAAATTCATATTGCCAGAACACCGCAGCTGCGGTGCTTCCTCCAACGTCGAAGGAAGGAATTGCCGGCACATGGAGTCCTGCAAGCATCAATACAGCTATCCCGGGAACTGTGACCTATATATTTACTCCGACCGCGGGCAGTTGCTCGATTCCTGTTTCTTTAAAAATTACTATTGTTGGCACCGTCGTTCCAACATTTAATGCCATCGGACCGCTTTGTCAGAATTCAACGCCTCCTGCGTTGCCATTGGTATCGAAGGAAGGAGTTGCAGGAACATGGAGTCCTGCCAGCATCAATACGTCTGTCCTTGGTTCGGTGACATACACATTCACACCAACAGCGGGCAGTTGCTCAACTCCGGTTTCTTTAAATATCGCAGTCGTTGGCATCCTCACTCCAACATTTAATGAGATCGGTCCGCTTTGTCAGAATTCGGCACCGCCGTCGTTGCCGCTGGTATCGAAGGAAGGAATTGCCGGCACATGGAGTCCGGCCAGCATCAATACATCTGCCCTTGGTACGGTAACGTATACATTTACACCGACTGCGGGGAGTTGCGCAACTCCGGTTTCTTTAAACATTACAATCGTTAGCGTTGTATCGCCAACTTTTCCAACCATTGCAAATTCATATTGCCAGAATGCCGCAGTGCCGGTACTCCCTTCAACGTCGAAGGAAGGAGTTGCGGGAACATGGAATCCCGCCAGCATCAATTCATCAGTGTCTGGGATTGCGACATATACATTCACACCGACCGCAGGCAGTTGTGCAACTCCCGCTTCTTTAAATATTACAATCGTTGGAACTGTATCACCAACTTTTCCAACCATTTCAAATTCATATTGCCAGAACACCGGAGCTCCGGTGCTGCCACCGGTATCGATGGAAGGAATTGCCGGCACATGGAGTCCGGCCAGCATCAATACAGCCGTTCTCGGAACCGTGACTTATACATTTACTCCGTCTGCGGGCAGTTGCGCGACTCCGGTTTCTTTAAACATTTCAATCGTTAGCAGTTTCACTCCAATATTTGATCCCATCGGGCCACTTTGTCAGAATTCGACGCCTCCGGAATTGCCACTTACATCGAAGGAAGGAATTCCCGGAACATGGAATCCGGCCAGCATCAATACAACTGCTCTTGGAACGGTTACGTACATATTTACACCGTCTGCCGGCGGTTGCTCAACACCGGCTTCTTTAAACATTACAATCGTTGGCATGGTCTCACCAACTTTCCCGACAATTGCAAATTCATATTGTCAGAGTACCACAGTGCCGGCACTACCTTCAACGTCGAAGGAAGGAATTACCGGAACATGGAGTCCGGCCAGCATCAATACATCTGTTCTTGGAACGGCAACTTATACATTTACGCCATCCGCGGGCAGTTGCGCAAATCCGGCTTCTTTAAGTATTACCATCGTTAGTACCCTCACCCCAACATTTGATGATATTGGTCCACTCTGTCATAATTCTACGCCTCCTGCATTACCGCTGGTATCAAGGGAAGGTATTACCGGAACATGGAGTCCGGCCACCGTCAGTACATCTGCCCTTGGAACATCCACTTACCAGTTTACTCCGTCATCCACGGGCAATTGTGCAACTTCAGCTTCTATAAGCATTACAATAGTAAATACTATATCACCAACTTTCCCGACCATAGCGAATTCATATTGCCTGAACGATTTATCGCCAGCGCTGCCGATAATATCGAAGGAAGGAATTGACGGAACCTGGAATCCCTCTTCGATCAGCACCGAAACCGTTGGCAGTACGGTATATACATTTACACCGACAGGCGGTCAGTGTGGAGTATCTGCACAAATCACCATCGTGGTGAACCAGCCTCCGGTATTGACCATGGGACAGGATGTAACCATTGCTAACGGAGCAAGTACGACGCTGAACGTTTCGGTGACGGGTAATATCGTTTCTTATCAGTGGACGCCATCTGCCGGGCTTAATAATGCAACTATTGAAGATCCGGTCGCGAGTCCGTCTTCCACTACGACATATACACTGCTTGTTATAGATGACAATAACTGTGAAGCCAGCGGCAGCATTCAGGTTACGGTGTCAGGACGATCCAAAGTTTCAGTCCCCAATGCTTTTTCGCCAAATGGTGATGGCATAAATGATACATGGGTCATCACCAATCTTTCCATTTATCCAGGGGCAACAGTAGATGTGTTCAACCGGTATGGTCAGCCTGTCTTTCATTCAGAAAATTCCAGCAAAGCATGGGATGGAACGTATAACGGCAAACCGCTGCCCGTGGGAACTTATTACTATATCATCGATCTGAAAAACAATGAGAAGAAATTGGCAGGTTCTGTTACCATATTTAAGTAACTTAAAATTTGACAATGATGATTTTGGGAAAGAAACTTTTAATCAGCGGCGCGTGTTTTTTATTGGTGAGTTGCGCAAACGCACAGCAACAACCTTATTACACACAATATATGATGAACAATTTCATCCTTAATCCCGCGCTTGCGGGAATAGAAAATTACTGGGACTGTAAATTGAGTTACCGCAATCAGTGGGTTGGCTTAAATGGTGCGCCTACGACGCTGTATCTGACCATCAATACACCACTGGGAAAAACATCTTATGACTATGAAACGCCGAACACGGTCCCGGATCTTCAGGCTAAGAATCAGGGCGCAAAACAATTCGGGATGGAGTATACTGCACCACCCGCCCATTCCGGAATTGGCTTTACAATTCTGAATGATAAAACTGGTCCCCTTAACCGGATTGCAGCATATGGCTCTTATGCATATCATATACCGGTGGGCCTCAAAACCAGTTTGAGTTTTGGTGTTTCCGTTGGTGTGCAGGAAATAACCGTTGACCAAAGCGAGGTAGATTTCGGACAGGCCAATCCCGTCGATCCGGCTGTTGCGGGAAGCGGGTATCTGAATAAGCTGGAACCGGATGTTAATGCCGGTCTCTGGTTATCGAATAAAAGGTTCTTTGTGGGTTTGTCTGCCCAGCAAATTGTTCCGGTTCCAATTAATTCCAGCAATGGAACCACGTCGGGCGGTGTTGAATTGATAACAGGGAAACTCATTCCACATACGTTTTTGACGGCTGGGTATAAGATATTTATTAGTGAAGACGTCAGCCTGATGCCTTCTGTCATGTTCCGGTATGTACAACCGCTGCCCCTTGGTTTCGATTTGAATGCTAAGATCCAATACCAGGATTTGCTTTGGCTGGGATTTTCCTATCGCTATCAGGATGGATTTGCGGGAATGTTGGGAGTCAATATCAGCAGCACGGTTAGTCTCGGCTATTCTTATGATTATACAACCACCCAACTGAATACCGTCAGCAGTGGTACACATGAAATAGTGATTGGATTCTTATGGAGAAAAAATAAAAATAATTCTAATTCAAAATAAATGTATATGCGATACTTTTTGAACTGGCGAATCGCCATAGCCGGATATTTTACGCGATCTGCGCGTCTTATGATTCTTGTATTGGTTTCTCTGCCTGTAAGCTCATTCAGGAGTATATATAATCATCCCCGACTGGTTCATGGGGCTGATGTTTTTATGGGTTATACAGGTAAGGATACTGTAAGGCCTGCATCAGGAGGATTGCCGGGTAATTTTTCAAATGATGAATTCAGGAAAAAGGCGCTTGCAAAAATAAAAGCGTTTCAGGACTGTCTGTTTATTCTGTGTGATATAACGTCGGGAAATGTTGAACTGGACAATGCAGTGGATCAGGCCACCGGTTTATTTGTTGAAGGTGCCATTATAGAAGTTTCCAATGTACACAGCGATATAAAGAAACACTTAAAAGTCCGGGATTTTCTGGAGAAATTCAGAAATCTTCACTACGAGCGTGTTGTCATCACTTTCTCTCACGTGGATTATGTGAGCAATATTCGTAAGGGATCCGACGGCAAGTATTATGGTTTGGTCAGCTTTGAACAAACTTTTCGTGGCTACAATGATGGACGTTTGGTATATCAGGATGAAACAAAAAAAACGACCGAGGTCCAACTGATTCTTTACGAAAGAAATCTACGGGGCAATGCCGTCCAGCAGTGGGATGTGATGTTATCAGATGTTGAGATATTGGGCACTAAAAGGCCAAAAGTGTAATTGCATGTTGATATGACAAAAACGTATGTCGTAAAATTTTTGATTTTTATTTCCTTTTCCATTTGCCACTATCGCCTCTTCAGCCAGGTGATTTCGACTAATGACAATTCTAAAGAGAAACATTTTGTTTACGAGGTTAAGGAAATAGATGAATTTTTTGAGCGGTTCAATGACGAAAAAGGCTCGTTCATAAGGGGCGTTTACAAAGCACATCATGTCGAATTCAATATTCCCAGGCAACGACTGATCCTGAGTTTGTTCAATTATGAAAACATGACGAAGGACAGCCTCATGATTAATAATTTTATTTCAGACGTTACAAAGAAGAAAAATCCAATATATCTTAAATATTATGGAGACGACTGGTACGCCGAACTGACATGCAGATTTAAATACAATGCCGCTTCCATTGAAATTCCTGTTATAATGAAAATTGAAATGACCCAAAACAAAGGGTCCAAATGGATGATTGTCGCCATCGGATCCAGCGCCTTAAAATCAAAGATCGTTGTAACAGAAATGACTCAAAGCAAGGTTAAAACAAACATCATCAGTCCGACCAGCAACGGAACAAATTTCGTGTCCTTGAAAAGGGTTTTTGAGGACAAAGAGAATTTATCCGATTACTTTGAAAGCGCCTATATGAAAAGGTCCAATATGCTGGAATTTTACAACGCTATTTTGAATGGTGACATTGAATTTATGGACGTAACCAGGATTAAGTATCATTTTTTATTGGATGGCAGGTGGATATTTACTGTTGAGGATTTCATCCGGGAGGAGCTGAATTCAGGTTGGCTTATTAATTATATGGAGAAAGTTTCTTCTGACGGGATGGAGAACTACAGGAGCAAATTATTAAGTGGTAACTAGGATGTACAGGATAATTCTTTTCATCGCCGGATTCAATTGCCTGGCTCACCTGTGCCGTGCCCAGGATTCTATAAATACGAATGATGTAAGGGTTATCAAGGCAAAATCAGAAATTATAATAGGGAGATACTTTAAAAACCTGCTAAATACTATTTCCTATGCAGGCGCTGAAAGCACGGATATTAAGGAGTTGATCGACCGGAGCTTTAAAGACAGCACCAAACAATTATTTCTTAATAACCAGATTGCCATTGCTGATGATATCAGCGATCCTGATTACTCAAATTCCTCGAATGCTCCCGACCTGACTGCTGTCCAATACCTGAATGCTTTTAATACCTTTTATGGAAAAACTGATTCAAATTCTGTATACATCAGTGATGTCAGGTCTTCCCGTGTAAAGAAGGGCAAAAAAAATATTTTCATAAATGTCTATTTCACTTCCTATTTCAAAAATATATGTTTGTCACATCCATCCACGCCGTACAAACCTTCGAAACGGGTCGCAGAGATTTTTATAAGAAGGGGCAATAACAATAAATGGCTTTTATACATTTCAAGAATTGCGTTTTTCAATCAGGCCGATACCATAAATGATTATTTGGACGATATCGCAATTGCTGAAGCAAAAAACCCATCCGAATTCTCCGGTGGCCTGGATGAAACATTGGACACGGCAGACAGATTCAATTTATATATTGATCAGGCACATATAGAGGAGAATAAAAGAAATTACCAGGCGGCCATCAATTTATACTCCAGGGCATTAGAGCTGTCGCCGGGGAAAAGAGATTTTTATGAACCCCGGATAACAGAACTCACTACTTCTTACCGGATACTTGCCGATCTCGAAGAGAAATACAACGCGGGTAATTATAAGGAAGCTGTTAAAGGGTATACAGAGCTGCTCAAAAAGCCTGATTTGAATTCCGGTTATTCCAATTCAGATTATTATTTAGGGAGGGCAAAATGCTTTGACAAAATGGGGCAGTTGACAAAATCTTATAACGAGCAGGTCGAGTATTACAATGATGCGCTGCGCGACTACACTAAATCCTATGAATATGACCATGATAATATAGAAGCTATCCGATGCCGGGCAGATTTTAATGAACGCATGAATAGACACTAAAAGGGTTAAGGATTTAAAACGGAAATATCTTTAATATAAAGTCAGGAAGCGTTTATACCCCCTCGGGAATGTATCTTAATTTACCTGATGATGAATCCTGAAAGCACACATTATTTATTTGAGGCTGGCATTAAGGGCAAACAGGAAGATTACATTTGGCCTGTTGCCGGAGAAGCAACCGTGAATGATAAAGTTTTCATTGTTTGTACGGGCGCCGGAAGCTTCTATGACGGTGAAACCGCTGGTAAATTGTTCTGTCAGTTTATGGCGGCGAAGGTTTTAAAATTTGGCGAATGGGAAATGTCCGGAGAACTGATCGATAAATTAATAATTGAAGCGAGAGACCGGTTGATTTCGTATGCCAGGGAACACAGTTTGGATATCGATCTGGTCACAACTTTTTCAATGCTTATTCTGTATGATCAAAAAGTGCTCGCGTCGTGGCACGGAGATAGCCGGATTTATCATTTGCGGGAAGGAGAAATTCTTTTCAGTACCAAAGACAAGTCGCTTGTCAGTGAATCAATACGGAATACTGCTATCGCATACGGGATAAAAACAGATACTTCACCAGTATACGCAGAAACAGAATGGATTGAGGACGTGCGGGATGGTGATTATTTTTTGCTTTGCACCAGCAAAGACATAAAAGAAAATATAACAGATGATAACATCAAATTATTGGTCAGCCAGTACGATAAAGCAAATATCGACCTGACCGGGTCCTTCAGACGGTTTGTTTCTGAAAAGATGCCGGACAACTATTCTATGTATTTGATAAAAGTAAATGTGGGTACAAAGAAAGGGGGCATTGACAACGGAATCATTGCAATCCGGGAACAAACTAATGTAAATGTGGTACCACTCTCAATCCTTGCGATGACTATCGTTGGGCTTTTAATTATGGTTTTTTATTTCCGCAAGGCTCGAACATCCGGTCCCGAACCGAAATTTGTAAATCAAACAACTAAACCTGCGGACGTTCTGCGCGAGGATAGTGTTCCCAGAGCGATCGTTATATCGGCGCCCCGGAGTAAACCTGAGGATGTTCTGCGGGATGATAGTGTTCCCAGAGCAATTGTTATGTCAGCTCCCGGGAAGCCAATTCTTAAAATCACCGACTCTGTAAAAATCACCAGTAAAAATCCTGAGCCAGCTCCACAGAACGATAATTCAACAGACGTCCTGTCCGAAGAAAAACCCGGGCAGACAAATCAAATTCCAACTCGTCAAAAAAAACGGGTAGCCCAGCTGTCGATAAAGTTCACGACTGATGATTCGTGCAAACTCAGGATCACGAATATAGATTTGAATGAAGTGTTCGATTGGGATTTATCCCAAAATGATAACGGCACCATTTATTTAAAGCCAGGAAAATATTCGATCGTAGCAACGAGTGTAATCGATGGATCCAAAACCAAAACTTATAATTTTGATGTGAAATCCGGGGATGCACATACCGTGCAAAATATCCATATCGGATTTTGATATGCTGGACGGAGTGGTAGAGAACACCGGCTATTCCCGTAGTCAGTGGTTCGGAACACAAGAAAGGAAAATGATGAAGAAACCTAATCTTACATTAACAGTTGTCCTGATTATTATAATAGAGGGATTGGCCATATATCTTAATATGGTGGCGCATCCCCGATCTCAACCAGGGTTAACAATATTCATAGTCTTATTGCTGGCTTTGATTTTCGGTCTTTATGCAAGATCTATTACCCGTAAGAAAATGAACTTAAAGGAAGGCGGGATAAAAATGAATAACGAAAGACTGAAATATGGGATAGGTTTTTGGATTGGAGGCGGTGTTTACAGTTTGATAAACATGCTAATGAATCTTAAAAAGTTTGCTCAAAATGAAATCCTTATTTTTAATTATATAATAGTCGGGGCTGCTATTTTTGGATTTATTTTGAATATGATTCTATTGAAATTGAAAAGATCCAAAAAATAGTTGGAAATGTCTGGCGCCTTTGGTTAATACTTAATTAGAACAAATTCAGTTTACTAACACGGGTGGCGGTTGCTGAAAAGTAAATTTACCAGCAAGACTGCGGGTGGACTTTCTATGAGAAGAGAATTGTTCGTTTTCCAATTTACTGTCGCACAGACTTTGATTACAGGAACGTTAATTGTTGTGAGCCAAATGAATTTTTTTCAAAATACATTTGTGGATTTTGATAAGGAGCATGGACCCGTAATCTGCGCATGGACAAATTTTGAATAGATGAATATGAACTAAATTTAATTGGAGGATTCCATTCCGCTCAAATCATCGAATTGTTTAAGATTGTAGAAACCATGTCCCTGCGATTGTTTGTCATACTGATTATTTTTACAACGGCCGTAAATCTTCATGCCCAGAAAAGAGTGCCATTTCGTAATCCGTCGCTGTCCATCGACCAGCGCGTCAAAGACTTGCTTCAGACTTTAACGCTGGAAGAAAAAATTTCTTTACTCGGTTATCAGAGTAAGGCGGTTCCACGCCTCGGCATTCCGGCCTATAACTGGTGGAACGAAGCCCTGCATGGCGTTGCGCGGGCAGGTAACGCCACCGTTTTTCCACAGGCCATCGGTATGGCCGCTTCTTTCGACGAACAATTATTATATGAATTGGCAACCGCTATCTCCACCGAAGCGCGTGCAAAATTCCAACTCGCGAAAAAAAGAGGACTGCTTGAGCAATACATGGGTCTCACGTTCTGGTCGCCCAATATTAATATATTCCGCGATCCGCGCTGGGGGCGGGGACAGGAGACCTATGGGGAAGATCCTTTTCTGACTGGCACTATGGGCAGCGCGTTCATCCGCGGGATCCAGGGCAATGATCCTCTGCATCTGAAAGCCGCTGCCTGCGCCAAACATTTTGCGGTGCATAGCGGACCGGAAGCTGAGCGCCATTCTTTTAATGCGATCGTGTCTGAAACCGATTTGCGCGAAACCTATCTCTATGCTTTCAGGAAACTGGTGGATGCGGGTGTGGAGTCTGTGATGTGTGCTTATAACCGCGTCAACGGTGAACCCTGTTGTACGGGACAGGCCCTGCTGCAAAATATTTTAAAAAAGGAATGGGGTTTCAAGGGACATGTTGTAACAGATTGTTTCGCACTCCAGGATGTATATATGGGTCACAAAGTTTTACCAAATGCTGTTGAAGTCGCAGCTGCCGCGATTAAGGCAGGGGTGAGTCTGGACTGCAGCAATCTGCTGCAGGATGATGTGATGAATGCAGTGAAACAACATTTGCTTACCGAAAAGGAAATCAATCAGTCACTTTCAAAAACCCTGGCTACAGAAATCAAACTGGGTTTCTTTGATGAGGAGAACAATTCACCCTATGCCCATTTTGGTGCGGACAGCATTGCAAATGATTATCATCGCAGTCTCGCTCGAAAAATGGCGACTGAATCCATGGTCTTGCTGAAGAATGATCAGCATATTCTTCCGCTCGATAAAAATAAATATCCTTCCATGATGCTGGTTGGTCCGAATGCTGCAAATTTGGATGCACTACTGGGAAACTATCATGGCGTCACCGACAAAGCCGTGAATTTTGTGGAAGGCATCACCGCTGCTGCCGGTCCCGATACCCGCATTGAATATGATATGGGATGCGATTACCAGGACACGACGAGGTTTGGCGGTATCTGGGCCGCCGGCAATGCAGATATCACGATTGCTTTTATCGGTCTCACACCGGTATACGAGGGTGAGGAGGGCGACGCATTTCTCGCCAGCGGTGGTGCGGACCGGAAAAATCTTGAACTGCCTGCTGCGCACATCGCCTATATCAAAGCTCTGCGCAAAGGAACAAAGACTCCGCTAATCGTTGTGATCACGGGGGGCAGCGCTTTAGACATCGCAGCTATAACTCCTTATGCTGATGCGATTATTTTTGCATGGTACCCCGGCCAGGAAGGAGGCAACGCCCTGGCGGATCTTTTGTTCGGAAAAACTTCTCCTTCTGGTCACCTGCCCGTGAGTTTTTATAATTCGCTGAAAGACCTGCCTCCTTATCGTGACTACGCGATGCAGGGAAGAACCTATCGGTATTTCAAGGGAAGGGTCCAGTATCCCTTCGGCTATGGCCTGAGTTATACGGAATTCAGCTATGCCTGGTCCCGCCAGCCGGTGGTGGAAAAAGATTCGGTTTATTTTTCCGCAAATATCAGGAACATCGGCAGTTATGATGGGGATGAACTGGCACAGGTGTATGTTCACTATCCCCCGGGTCCCGGTTTTCCTTTGAAAGAATTAAAAGCTTTTAAGAGAATACATCTGCAAGCGAATGAATCGGGAAATCTGTATTTTGCGATTCCGCTGAGTGAGTTTAAAAAATGGGATGTGCAAAAAAAATCCTGGACTTTATTTCCCGGTAATTATGAGATTGTGCTGGGAAGTCATTCTGAAGATGAACGACTAACGGCTACGATACGATTGAATTAACAGGTTGCTATAAATGATCCCAGGGTGGATTTTCCTGACATCAAACCATTTCTTTCCATAATCGGCTGATCAATGAAAAATTTCCTTAAACCGAATATCTACTGGCTGTTTGCTTTTATTCCCATAGCCCTTTTCCTCGATCATAGCCATACTTCTGCACCGCTGATTTTTTTCTCAGCGGCACTTTCCATCATACCAATCGCCCGGTTGATTGGAAACTCAACCGAACAACTTGCCTCCTATACAGGTGATGCGGTGGGCGGTCTGCTAAACGCAACCTTTGGTAATTTACCGGAACTGATCATTGCCGTCATCGCCCTCAAAGCCGGATTGCACGAAATGGTGCTGGCTTCGCTGGCAGGTGCAATTCTTGCCAATTTGCTACTGGCCATGGGGTTGTCTTTTTTAGTAGGAGGAATGAAATTTCATAATCAGGATTATAACCCCGTTGGTGTTCGGGTTTACAGTTCGATGATGATGATAGCCGTTATTAGTCTGACCATTCCAAGTGGTTTTCATATTTTCATGGCCGATAAAGCTCCTACGGGCAAAGAAAATTTACTAAACCTGAACCTGGCAGTTGTTTTACTGATCGGATATGTGTTGTATCTCTTTTTTATGATAAAGACACATCCGGATTTTTTTAAAAGTCAGGGTAGCGGGGAACACACAAATGAACATGAAAAAAGATGGTCACTCACCCGTGCACTGGTTACTTTGCTGGCTGCATCTGTTTTAGCTGCTTTCATGAGTGAAGTGCTGGTGGGTGCTGCTGAAGAGACCGGAAAAGTGCTCGGCATGTCGGATGTGTTTGTCGGGGTAATATTTTTGGCAATCGTTGGCGGGGCCGCGGAGAGTATTTCTGCGGTAACACTGGCAGCTAAGAACAAAATGGATCTCAGCATTGGTATTTTGTTAGGCAGTTCAATACAAATTGCTCTTTTTATTGCACCCGTACTGGTAATTCTCAGTACGTTCATTGGCCCGGGTCAGTTGAACCTTAGTTTTCCGCGATCATTAATTGTGGTGTTGTTCCTGACGGTCATTCTGGGGGCTATGATTGCCGGTGATGGACGTTCCAACTGGTATAAAGGTGTTCAGCTAATTATTGTATACCTGATCATGGGCATGATGCTATATCTTATTCCGGCTGTTTGATGAAAGCATTACATTCTTTCATCTGACAGAGGTTTTTGAATTGATTATTTCCACCGCTTTTTCAAGCAGCTCATCCTTTCCTTTCATAATTCCTTCGATGGTGGGCCTGACAGATATGTCAATTTTGATCCCTTTTCTTTGTGTTCCACTACCATCCGGATAAAACACACCGATACCGGAGATCAGGGTATATATCCCGCCGGGCAAATAGATAGGAGATACATTGCCATCTGCACCGGCGGTTATACTGCCAATTACAGTAAGATCCGGTGCGGTTTGAAAAGCCATGGTTGTATATTCAGCCTGACTTTGTGTGATTGAATTCACCAGTTCAACAATGGGTCCTTTATAGTACATCGGGTTCGGCTGTCCATTGCTTAAGAGAGGTGTGTATCGGAATATCCCCGGGTAATTCACATCACCGCTGGTGAATTTTACAAAAGGAGAAGCATCAGGTTTGATATAAGCTCCGAATGTGAATGGCATGAAATCGGAAGGATATGTCCGCATGTCGACAATAATTCCTTTTGTATTTTTGAAGACATTTTTTATTTCCGATAACTGCCAATTATGGTATCTGCCGGGGAACAAATAGCCAATATTTCCATTTATTATTTTGTAACTGCTGTCGTTCGGATTTGGATTAAAAGCAATAGAGGTATTGAGACGATCGACTTCAATGCAATAAACAAGGATTGAAAGTTTTTTATGATTTCGCAGTATTTCTAATTTAAGGGAATCCTGACGGGAACGCAGGAGACTCGTGTATGGCATGTCCCTGAGTTGTGTTTCATAATTGGAAGCAGGAGTCAGGTACAGGTTATTTTTTACCAGTTGTGCCACAGCCACGCCATTAATTTTGGTAATGATGTCACCAATTTTCAGTTTTTCTTTAATGAGTAGTGTATCCGAATAATAACCGGTCACCACGAGTTGGTTTTCAATAAATTTTGCCTCGGCTGGTGCTATATATTTCCCAAAAAATTCTTTTAGTTCCTCATTTCTGCTCCAGATATTCGCATGGGTATCATGAATTCTCGCGATGATTTCTAAACAGGCGAGGGAATACTCCGTAGCATTCCGGGCGTCCACAAATTTTGGAATAAATTCGGATAAAATTTTATTCCAGTCTTCACCAATGATATATTTATATGGATAAAAATATTGAACAATGTTCCAATACCGGAACAAAGACAGCAACCGGTATCCCACATCGGGATAAGACATTTTTTTATAAGGATTTTCATGTTCGAAGGTTGGATTTCCAATTCCCTCAGCCATTCCCACATAATAATTTTCATCCTGGTTTCGGTTGTTTTCAATGTAGTTTAATTTTTCAACCAGCGAATGATCCAGGTTTTCTTTATCGAACAGATAACCATAGTCGGGAAATATTTGCACAGTACTATCCGGTTTTGAAGTGCTGCATTTTAAACAACTGTCCGGTTTTCCCAGTGAATCAACCCATTTTTCAAATTCAACATTTGCAGCGGCTTTTGTTCTGGCCGATATAATTTTGGGCATGATCCTGAATAAAGAGGCATCCCAGTTATAATCACCGCGTGCTACGGCCGGGTGATAATATTTTAGAAACCCCCATATCATCCCAAGATTTCTAAGATTTTCAATTTTCAAAGGGTCCGGATGATCCAACACTATTTCAGAGCCTGCTGCAAAAGATGTATCTTGTTTGGCCGGTATCAGACGAATAGATATTTGGCGAATGGAGTACTTTCCAACCGAAGCAGTATCCTCATCCAAAGGTTTTACTATCAGAATATAATCTCCATCTTCCGGTCCGTCAAAAAGGATTTTCTCCGGACCATATTCGCCATTGGGGGAATCAAAATAAGCCAGGCTGCTTGTATCTCCTTTCTTATATATACTGATGCTCAAATCAATCCCCATTTGTTCTACCAGGGCATTTAGGGTATATCCTTTTTTCAGGGAAAATTCAAATTGTTGTTTATCTTTTTTATGAATGCTGAAAGTAGTTTCAATGGTTGGAATAGATTGTGAAAATGAATTTAACGCGATAAGTGAAATGCCAGATAAAATATATAGTGGGCGCATGATGGTTAATTAAAGAGTTATATGGAAGCGGGGATATATAAGGGAAGTTACATAAATTAAAACCGGAGAAGGTCAGACTCATGTTATCAGGCGGACCCGGTCGATGATATAGATAGAGATCATCTGGTTGTTGGCGGATTGCCAGCATCTATTGGCAAGGGATTTTACAAGACGGCTATCAGTCAGCTTAATATTATTAAGTAGATGCGCTATTCAGTAAATGGTATTTTTGGTGGTTGATCGCTGACCGTTAGTAATGTTTAACAGTTAAACGAAACTCAGTTGTGCATACTCAGTCATTTAATTGTAGCTTTTCGGTTTATTTGTATTCGATCGGATTTACCCGATCAAAAACTTATCTATAATGAAGAATTGTATTTTGGCTCTTGTTATATTATCGGCTGCATTGCAATCATGCAATTCAGGTGCAAAAAATACTTCATCAACACCGGGAAATACCCTGCCCGCTGATTCAGTAAAAGCGATTGCAAAAAACGCATATGTTTATGGCATCGCACTGGCGCTAATGGATATTACGAGAAAACGTTTAACAAATGTTGAAGTGCCCATTCCGGGATTAGCTGCTCCTATAAATCAGTTTACAATATCCGAGGTATTTCCTGATGCAAAATTCAGGGCGGTTGTAAGACCAAATGCCGATACCTATTATACAAGCGGAGTGCTCGACCTTGGCGTTGATGCCATGGTGTTGTCTTTGCCAAACACAAACGGGCGTTATTATCTGATGCCAATGCTGGATGCATATTCAAACGTTTTTGCTTCACCGGGTAAAAGAACAACGGGTACTCAGGCCGGCACTTTTTTAATTACCGGGCCAAAATGGACGGGTAACGTACCAGCCGGTATGAAAGAAATTAAGGCACCTACCAATACTGTCTGGATTATTGGTCGTACGCAGGTAAATAGTCCCGAAGACGGGACTAAAGTTGTGGTCCCTTTGGAAAAAAAGTTTATACTGATGCCGCTCAGCGCCTGGGGTAAAACTTATACCGCCCCGAAAGGAACTGTCGATCCAAATATTTCAAAGGCCTCGCCGAATGATCAGGTAAAGAATATGCCGATTGATTCATTCTTTAATTATATAAATCAATTAATGATCAACAACCCGCCTAAAGCGACCGACAGCCCGGCCATTGCAGAATTCGCAAAAATAGGTGTTGCGCCTGGTGGAAAATTTGATCTTTCTTCATTTGATACTGCAACTCAGGCCGTCCTCAAAGCACTTCCGCAAATGGTTTTTGGTTATATGGATGAAACCCTGGCAAAGGGATCAAAACCTGTTAATGGATGGACGATTTTTATCAAGGGAATGGGTAATTATGGAACCGATTACGACATGCGGGCTCTTGTGGATTATGCAGGTTTGGGTGCAAATCTGCCTGAAGATGCCGTTTATCCTGTATGTTCCGTTGATTCTTCCGGTACACCATTGGACGGTGCCAATAAATATATTATTCATTTTGATAAAGGTAAAACACCTCCCGTTAACGGTTTCTGGTCACTCACCATGTATGACAAAGACGGTTTCTTTATTGAAAATCCACTCAACCGTTATGCCATAGGAAACAGAAGCAATCTGAAAAGCAATGCGGATGGTTCGGTAGATCTCTATCTGCAAAATGTTTCGCCGGGAAAAGGCAAGGAAAGCAATTGGCTTCCCGCACCTGCCGGCAGCTTTAACCTTTGCCTTCGCCTTTACTGGCCCAAGGATGACATGCTGAACGGGACGTGGGTTCCGCCTGCTGTCAGGAAAATGTAAAAATTCTATGTCGTTTTTTTTGCATCTATTTATTCATTCGGTTCGCAGGGACTTAACCGGGTTTGCTACTGCCGCTTTTACTGCCTGGAAACTTATTGTTGCAAGTGCAATAATTATTGCAGCAAGTCCGCCTGCAGCAAATAACCACCAACTGATATTGATGCGATAAACATAATCCTGCAACCATCTATTCATAAAATACCATGCAAGAGGTGTGGCAATTAAGAATGCAATTGCAATAAGTATGATGAACTCTTTTGAAAATAGGTAAACGATATTGCCTGCAGTCGCACCCAGTACTTTACGAATACCAACTTCTTTTATTCTCTGCACCGCCATGAATGAGGCTAAACCGTACAACCCAAGACAGCTAAGGAATATCGCGATGGCTGCAAAAATTTTATACAACTGCGACAGTTGATTTTCCTGCTTGTAAAAGCTTTCCACTTTATCATCAAGAAATTTGTATTCATAAACAAAATTTGGAAATGTTTGCTCCCATATTGTTTTAACAGATTGCAGTGTGGAAGAAATGTTTGTCGTTTCCAGCTTTATTCCGGCCTGGTTGTACATCGTGTTGTTTGTGGTAATAAGCAATGGTGCAAGATCCTGGCGTAAAGACCTGTCATTAAAATCTTTCAATACACCAACAACAGGGCATTTTATTTTATCGCCCCAAATACTTATTTCTTTGTTCAATATATCTTCCGGATTTTTAATTCCCAAACTTTTCACAAGTGATTCATTTACTAAAAATTCCCTGGTGTATTTAGAAGGCTGTAGATTTCTTCCGGCTATCAGTGGTAATTTATAAGCAGGCACATATTCGTTGTCGGCGAATTTGGTAATAGCTTTAAAATCTTCTTCTTTTATTGCATGGTCAAATTTGAATGTGCTCCAGATATCATTACCATCTTCAACCGGGGTGTTGGAACTGAAGCTTACTGCCTGCACGCCGTTTACTGACAATAACTGTTTCCTTTAAATAATCCAGCCTGCTGAGGCGAAGACTATCTACACGGAAAGGAACATTTATAATGGCATCTTTATCGAAGCCTAATGGCTGATTCATAAAATAACTCATTTGCTTTACAATGATGAGTGTTCCGATGATCAGTGCCTGTGCAATGATGAATTGAAAAACTACCAATCCTCTTCTTAATGAAATTCCCTTTGTTGTATTTGCTGTTAGTTTACTCTTTAAAGCATTAACAGGATTGAAACGTGATAAAACAACAGAAGGATAAAAACCGGCGAGTGCGGTTACAACAATTGTCACAGTCAAAAGAAATAAAATAATTGCAGGATTGTTCAGTATGTTGAATGAAAGCGAAAGTTCTAAAAGTTGATTTACATAAGGCAATGCAAGAATTGTAATAACGGATGCAAGTATTACAGCACCTGTAACTATTAAAAATGTTTCAATGATGAATTGGATTTTCAATTGAAATTTATTACTCCCCAAAACTTTTCTTACGCCAACCTCCTTTGCACGATTAACAGCCTGTGCAGTGGAGAGGTTGATAAAGTTTACGCAGGCAATTAACAAAATGAATGCTGCAATCAGCCACAATACATTGAGCAGTTCATGACTGATTGTTTTGTTGCTGTAATTACCTGTTTGTGTATCATAATGCACCGCACTTAATGGTTGTATGATATGACTATCCTTATCGTCGGGAGATTCCATCTTTCGTGAGTACGCTCTTAATTGTTGATTAAAATTGTCAACAGAAATATTCGGCGGCAACATGATATAGCAACCAAAATCAGCGTTCGTTCTGTCTTCCCAATCGGTGGATTTTGCCATAATACTTCCGGTAGCACCTGTTCCGTAAGCCACAACAATTTTTAGCTGAAAGTCAGTATTTGCAGGTATAGTTGCAAGAATACCCGACACTTTCAATATATCAGTGCCGTGCTCGAATATATAGCCTCCTACTTCCAGTTTAATGGTTTTGCCTATTGCTGTTTTCCAGTCACCAAAATATTTTTCTGCAATCTCTTTTGTAAGCAATACATTGTTGGGTTCTTTTAATGAGGCATACGAACCTGCGAGCAGAGGGAAATCAAACATTTTAAAGAATGAAGGTTTTGTAAAAAATACACCCCTCTGCTCTTTAAATGTTTTTATCATAGTTCCATTATCATCAGGTATCAGCAACTGATCATTTTGGCTTGCAAAAATCGGGGCTACCTGTTCTATTTGGGGAAAAGCCGTTTTCAATCCTGTGGGCATTGGAAAAGGAACGTCTTTTCCATAATCAATATTGGCTGCATCTGCATGATGATATTCGGTTAACACACGATAAATGCGATCTTTATTTGAGTGAAAATTATCGAAGCTTGTTTGAAATTGTATAATGATAAAGATCATCATACAAACGGCAATACCAACAGCCAGTCCGGCGATGTTGATAATGGTATAATTCCTGTTACGGGTTAAACTTCTGAATGCGGTTTTGAAATAATTTTTAAACATGAAAGTTGATTTATGGCGTCTGCTTTGCTGACTTCGATCGCCGAAGCGCAGCGAAGATGATAGCTCTTCGATTAAAAAAATTTTTGGGATGGCAGAGTGTGCAGCGTTTCAAAGTAAAAAATATGCCAAATTATCAACTAAATGGTTTCCAATAGTTTAAGAACGACAGATATACGGAGCTGTTCGTATTTGATACGACTGCTGATTGTTTTTAGCACGATTTCTCCAGAGGGTTTCAACTTTTCTTTGCCACTATTTTGCATCCACTGTTATTGGTCCGGTTTTATTTTGTCCGTCTACCACTTCGATAACCTGGCCAACCTGAATACCGAAAATTGAACCTTGGCCTGAGATTTCAGTATTGTAACTTTTGTCGTTGGAAGTGGCACCCAACTGCCCGGTGGCAGTGGCTGACCTGCTCCCACCTATGTAATTTCCATTGGCATCATAGCTGCTTGAACTACTAATCTCGCCGTTGAGAGATGGACCGGCGCCCACCGCGCCAGGAGCATTCTCCGGTTGTTTCGGCCCTAAGTTATTTGCATTCCCTCCTAAACTTCCACTTTCTGAAATACTATTGGTGTATCCGGTAACATTTAAATCTGTATCCCACTGGCAGGTTCGTGAAGCTTTTCCGCCAAGTTTAGCGATTCCTCCATAGTCAACGGAGGCGGCACCTTCTATACCTGTGGTATAACCAGTAACCTTTCCGTCGGTGCCATAGTTTACTCCAACTGTTCCGGTAGCACCTAATTCTATGACTTCTCCAAATTTTGCGCCCACACCCACCGAGATGCCATAACTGTGATCAAAATTGTTATTTTGAGAATATATAGGATCTTTTACTGCACCGGTTAAAGGATCTTTGTTGGTCGTGTAACTGGGCCCTATCTGAATAGGCCCCCATTTTAATCCCAGCGTAAATTTGGTAGAAGTGCAACCGTCAGTAATTGTTCCAATTCCCATGAAGTAATCCTGGTCTTTACAATTTTTATCGGGGAATTCTTTGATATGCTTTGGCCTTTTGGAAAAAGGATCGGGACTTCCCATCACACCCATTTTCACCGCAGGGCAGGCCACTGAAGTCTGCGACAGCATACTGTATCCCTCGAGAGCACCGATGATATCAAACCAGCGGCCATAGGTTCTCAAAATCGCCGCACGGATTTTTAATTCTCTCGTCACGTTTAATGCTTCATTGCATTTTGGATCGTGTACACGGGTCACGAATGCCGCATCGTTTTTCAGATACCATTCCATATCACTGTGTACCTTATCAAACATCTTTTCCCACATAGTGGCGCCATTATTTAAAAAATTATTGCCTTCAGTATAAGCCTGGTTGTAGGCGATGCACAAACATTCGTCGGTTCTGCAGGCTGCTATCTGGTTCGCCCTGTCGATATATCCATTTTTTACCTGTTGAAAATAGTTGGCGAAGTCTTTTTCAAATGCATCGATATCGTAAGACACCCTCGCTTCAAATTGCATATTTATCTGCCCGTGAAGGTTGGCAAATTTTGTATAATCACGATCATGCCGCAAATCTCCATGCTCGTCAAAATAAGTGGTCCCATAAAACCGCGCCTTTATGCCCATGTATTTGTTTTTCAAATCCCCTAGTATTTGGCCGCCTTTGATAAGTGCCTGCCTTCCCGGGCCAATAGCGTTTAGTACATCTCTTATATTATTTACAAATACAGGTTTAAAAATTTCAGGATAGGTAACGTCGCCACCTGGTGGCGGGTCCTGGTCAGGGCCTTCATCATCATCGCCCAGTCCGTCAAAAGTGTGATCGTCGGAGGGGTCGCTTTGTGATTTACTTCCCGCATTATTCATTGTTTCCGTCATTGCTGCACCTCCACAGGTGGAGGTGAAATCACCGGAGGGACCTCCGTCACCACCACTGCCACCACCGGCAGTTTTGGTCATGGCTAATAATTCTTTGGCAAGGCATGCGAAAAGCGCCTTAATATCTCCCTTCGCATATGCCAGTGTAGCTTCTCCTTCTAACGACGGCTGAAAACTGCTGCTGAGAGCAAGTGCTTTTTCAAAATAAGTCTTGGCTGTAGTAAAGTCACCATAGTAAGCCGAAGCCCAGGCTATATTGGCATAAACGTAGGGTGATTTGATAGAATCCGGCAACAATTTATTGGCATAGAAGAAACATTGTAAAGCCCTGTCCGGAGAACCAGCATCCCGATAATAAATTCCCAGACCGCTGGCTGCATACGGATCGGTGGGATGCAACAAAATTCCTTTTGCAATCAGATAACCTGAAGCACTTGCTGAAAGTCCCAACGACAAATAAAAAGTGCCGGTACCGGCAACATTCATGGTGGTATCCTTTGCCAGCTTATTCAAATTTTGCTTTGTAATCATATCCACCGTGGAACTGCTAATGATCCCCTGCGCTAGCGCTTTTATGTCGATGGTCCTCAAAGCGGGTAATGCCGTGGCATGACGTGTTACATTTTCTTTCGGAAGGGCACCCATGATAGTTTGCTGAATACTTTGCATGTTGGCCAAACCACTTTTGAGAGCAGTATCTACTTTTTGCAATGTTTTATTTACATCAGTCACTTTTGACTTGCTTAAATCAGGCAAATTGACACCTGCCAGTTCAGGATGAGTCTTTTTCAATGCATCCAATTGCTTCTGCGCCTGTTGCATTTGTTGCTGAGTCTTTGGATCGGCATTAAGGCTGTCCATCATTTTTTGCGCACGCTGCATTTGTGCCTGCATAGCAGGGTCATTCTGCATTTGCTGCATCTTCTTTTGCGCGTCATCTATTTTTTTCTGCATTTCAGGACTTACCTGCTGTGCCGGAACCAGGAATGAGTTACCGATAAAATAAAAAAACAGAAAGATTTTTTTCATACCATTTCATTTTACATCTTTTAGGGCAGCTATCGCTTTTTTCTCCATAAGATAATTTTTTTACTCATCGGATAAATATAGAAAGAGCATGAGGGAACCAGATCGTATAAACATCTGATTTTTATCATTTACGCAGTTCGATGAGTCATTCCGGGGTTATGATTACCTGAGTTGGACGTTCCAACCGGTATAAAAGTGTTCAGATGATTATTGTATACCTGATCATCGGTATGATGCCCTGTTTTATTCCATCTGTTTGACCCGAAAGCAAAAAAAGAACTATATTAGTCATCAATAAAAAGTTCGATCGTCACAAAGCCAACAGATGCAGAAAATGACGCGGCGTTGTCTGGGCCATCTTTGCCGCTGTGGAATTTATAACCGCATTCGCAAAGCAATTCATCACGCAAAGGAAATGATGGGTTGATATACTCGTTTATCATTTTATTAAGCAAATTGTATGTCTGAATTATTACTAAAAAAAATATTAAAAAGAAATCGCCGCTCCAAAATTGACCGGCGAAATTTCCTGAAACTATCCGGCCTGAGTGGTATGGCACTTGTGCTGGGTGTTTCAGCCAAACCAGGCAACAAAAAATTGATTGCTGTCGGAGATATTGCAGAATCCTATAAACTCACACCTTATATCTTCATTGAAAAAACGGGAAGGATTACTTTGATGAATCCCAAACCTGATATGGGACAGGGAACATTTCAATCTGTTCCTGCCCTGATTGCTGAGGAGCTGGAAGTGTCGCTGGATGCAGTAACCATTGTACAAACCGGAGGGGAAGCTGAATATGGAGAGCAGGTATCCGGAGGCAGCGAATCCGTACGCAAGAATTATCATTCCCTGCGCAAAGTGGGCGCTTCGGCGAAGGAAATGTTGGTGGCTGCTGCAGCAGGACAATGGAAGGTTCCGGTGGGGGATTGCCATGCTGACAATGCGAAAGTTTATCATAAACCTACCGGCAGGAGTATACCTTACGGGGACCTGGTAGAAACGGCTTCCAAACTGAGTGTCCCGCAGGACCCGAAATTAAAAGAAGCAAAAGATTTTAAAATTCTGGGTAAAAACTATCCACGTCCCGACGTTCCTTTAAAAGTTTCCGGCAGGGCCGTTTACGGAATTGATGTGGAAGTACCGGGGATGGTATATGCCTCAGTAGAACATAACCCGGTGTTTGGTGCTAAAATTATCAGCTACGATGATGCCGATTCAATGAAAGTGAAGGGTGTGCTGAAAACTTTTAAAATCCAGCGCAGCCTGGGAAAGAACAGATACGATGCTATCGCTGTGGTGGCCGATAATTACTGGGCGGCACTCCAGGGACGGCTGGCGTTGAAAATAAAATGGGACTACCAGGAACTTGATAAATTCAACTCGAAGGATTACGAACAAAGTCTCCGGGACATAAAAGACAAAGCCGGAGTAGTCGTTCATTCAGATGGCGACTTTAATAAATCCTACTCGGATGCACCGGTGAAACTGGAGGCATTTTATGAAACCCCCATTGTATCCCATTCTCCGATGGAACCCATGAATTGCATTGCGCAATGGACTGGAACGGATACCGTAGAAATATGGGCTTCCTCTCAGGGGCCTGATTTATTGAAAGACGAATTGTCCGGCACATTGAGCATTCCGAAAGATCATATCAGGGTGAATATTCTTTTCAGCGGTGGAGGTTTCGGGAGGCGGCTTTATAATGATTATGCGACAGAAGCGGCGAAGATTTCGAAAGCAGCCGGCAAACCTGTCAAATTAATCTGGACAAGAGAAGATGATACACAGCTTGGGCCATTCAGGCCATTAACTTTTTCGTCACTGAAAGCCGGGCTCTCTGCGGATGGCAGGCCGGTTGCTTTCCAGCATAAGGTAATATCGCCATCCATCGATGCGACGATGGAAGAAAAAAGAAATGAAACCGGCGAGAGTTCTGACATGACCGAGGGAATCAGTTCGCAGAAATACGAGTTGCCGAATATGAAGAACGAATATGTTTTTTCAGAATTTCCCATCCCGCTGGCCGCCTGGCGGTCAGTAACGAGTTCAACGGTTGCATTTGCACAGGAATGCTTTATTGACGAGATGGCGGTTAAGGCAGGTAAGGACCCAATGTTGTACAGGCTCGAAGTGCTGCTCACAAAAGATTCAGATTCAAAAAAATTGTTGACAAAACTGAAAGAAGTTTCCCACTGGGATAAGCCATTGCCCAAAGGCTGGGGACGTGGTGTTGCACAATATGAATTTTTTGCAGGCTTATCAGGTTATGTTGTTGAAGTCAGCAGTAAAGGCAGTGTTATTAAGATCGAAAAAGTGTATGCAGTAATAGATCTCGGTACGGTAGTAAACCCGGGTACGGTAGCCCTTCAGATGGAGGGCGGCGTCACCATGGCGTTAACCGCAGCAATAAAAAATGGCATAACATTTAAAAACGGCCAAACCGAGCAAACCAATTTTCATAATAATCCGATCGTACGCATTAATGAAATGCCTGAAGTGGAAGTGCATATAATTGCCGATGGCGGGCCAACCATAAAAGGAGTTGGTGAACCGGGCATCCCACCCTTTGCGCCAGCACTGGCGAATGCAATTTTTGCTGCCACAGGAAAAAGGATCCGCAGGATGCCTTTCGATTTGAATAAAGTGTGAAACCAAAAAAATTATATTGAAAATTATTATGGCATGCTCAGTCTTTCAATAATAATTTTATATCAGACTCCAGTTTCGATATATTTTCACTATTAGTAAAATCATAGAAGCCTCTTACCTGTCTTTTTCGGTCCAGCAGCACGACATACTGGGTATGAATGAAATTAGCATTTCCTGAATCCATAGCCGATAAAAGATAGTCTTTGCTCGCGGCCTCATACAATGCATTTTTATCCCCTGTTAAAAATTGCCATCCTGGTATTTTGGCTCCAAACCTCTTTGCATATCTGTTAATTACCGGAACGGAATCTCTCTCCGGATCCACTGTATGAGATAAGATCATGAAATCAGGATTAGTTTTGAATGCATCATAAACCCTCTTCAGGTTTTGGTTCATAGCCGGGCAAATGGACGGACAGGAAGTAAAAAAATATTCTACTACAGTAACCTTGTTTTGAACATCCTTTTCTGTTAAAAGTTTTCCATCCTGATTAATAAATGAAAAGGATTTTGCTGTATGACCAGGTTCACTGAGCACTGGAAGTTTGTTTTCACCTCCAAAAGCGACAGCGGCAAAATAAATAATTCCGAAAACAAGTATACCGAGCATGGATAATGCCGCAACTTTAGTTGAAACAGTCATTTTTGATTTCTTGTTCTTTTTCAATTGATATCATTTTTTTAATACTGTACTATATGATTTCGCGGCTTAAAAATGTTTCACTAGATAATTTAAAAGAAAAATGCAAACTCCAATTTGGCAAAGAATGGTGTTCCGGCAGTAAAGTTAATATCATCCACAGGTGCAGGCTCATTTTTAAGTCTGGACGTTACTTCAAATTGTTCTTCGCGCCATTTTGTGTTAAACAAATTCTGGATTTCTATTCCGAATTCAAATTTCTTTTTTGTGTAATAAAGGGTCAGATCAGATACAAAATATCCCTGGGCGACAAGTGAATTATCCGCATTGGCCGGCCTGTCCTTCATATAACGATAACTCAACGCACCATTTATTCCATTGGTGAATTTATAGTTCAACCCACCGGCACTGCATAATGGAACAGCCAGCGGGACATAGTCTTCACCTTTGGGCGCCTGAATATCTCTGGCTTTCGAAAAATTCAAATCCAGAAAAGCATAGAGCCAGTCATTAAACTGATATCTCGCGGAGAAATCTATCCCCTCCCTTCTTGTTTTATCTCCCGGATCAAGAGTTCCTTCATCTCCATCATATACGAATTCCTGTTGCAGTGATAAATACCAGACTGCGGCATTTATAAACAGACGATCTATTGGTTTCCAGTTTACACCCAGATCGACTCCATAGGCGGCAGGTAGTATTTCGTGGCCGTCATTAGCGACAACCACCCGGGCATCATTAGAATGAAAACCTTTGCCGGTTTTAAGATAGATCTGTATGGCAGAACTTGCAGTATATTCTACATTGATTTTTGGGCATAGAATGGCTTTGGTTTGCGATGGCAGCGATTGATTCAGTTTGTCGACGTAATTAAAATAAAAATAATCCAGCCTGAGTCCGGCATTAAAAAGCCATCTTCCCATCCGCAGATTTTCGTCAACATAAGCATTGTATGTGTTCTCCTGAATATTGCCTAAACCTATGTAATCCAAAACCTGAAACTGATCATTGATATGGGAAAGCTCGCTGTTCCTGATATTGTTGATCTGGAAGCCGAGACCAAAGGAAGATGAAAGATCCATATTGTTTTTAAAATAGATCTTGTTTGTAATTTTTCCATTGTAACCGAATAAATTCCTCGATTCAGCCTGTCGCATCCTGTCACCGTTTACACTATCATCGGCAAAGAATGTATCGTTGTATCTGTGGGAGAAATTGTACCAGGAATAATAGAACTGATTTTGCATGAACCAATTATCGGACAATGTTGAGGTCAGTCTGGCGATAATATTGCTGCGATGAGTAAAGCCGCCCTGAAGACTGTCGAGATAACCGAAACGTCCTATGATTCCTTCCTTAACCACTCTTTCAGGAATTTCGCCGGATGAGCGCCACTGACTGCCGAAAGTGGAAAGCGTAACCCTCAGACTTTCTTTAGGTGTCAGGTTTACATTGTATTTTCCAAAGAGATTGATACGGCTAAAATGCTGTGGCCAGTCGAAAGGACCATTGGTATAGGCGGCTTCACCTGCGATGTAAGCACTCTCACCACGTGCTTTTGCTTTGGCACTTAACAGATCAATAGAAGACATGATCCTACCGGATTCAAATTGTCCGCCTTCCAGTTTAATTGTGCTCCTGTTCAGAACATCCGCAGTATGAAACCCCACATAACCGGCGGTCGTAAAATCTCCATGTTCTGCATAATATGGACCCTTCCCAAATTCATAGTTCGTAACCAGTTCAGGGATTACAAAATGCAAATCAGAAAAACCCTGTCCGTGTATCTGCGATACCAGGTTCAGTGGCATATCATCTACTGAAATATTGACATCGGTTCCGTGATCGGCATCGAAGCCCCTTAAAAAAATATGTTCGGCAATACCGCCACCATGATGCTGACCCAGGAATAAACCAGGTACCAGTCTCAGCAGGTCCTGCGCTGAATTGATTGGTCGTATATGAAGATCAATCGCACTGAGTGTGTGGAAGGAACCATTATTGGAGACAGGTGTAATGATCACTGATTTTAACTCGACCGGACCTCTTTCCATTTTTATAATCAGGGGTTTCGTGTCTTTGGTGACTCCAATATTCCGTGTTATATAACCAATTATGGAAATATTCAGGGAATCAACAGCCTTTGGAATCGTTAGCTGAAAATAACCCTCCTTATCGCTGGTTACCATGATTTTTGAATTTCCCCAACTGACTACGGCATACTGCAAAGACTCTCCACTGGTATTGTCGATTATTTTTCCTCTGATAATATGCTGCGAGAGCGCCGGAACAGAAAACGCAATTAACAGGAAAGTGAAAATATTTTTCATGCAGAAATTTTTACAGGACAATATCTAAATTGCCATTTCAGGTTTAACACGTTAAACCTTCAGGAAATGGACGCGATTCTGAGAACGGGGAGATATCGCTTATTAGGCGTTAGGCGGGCGAAATAATAGGTTCCTGTATTCTGATTTTGCTTTTGAAGACGGAAATTCTGAATAATTCAGAGAAAGACGGTCAGGACAAACAAAAGTGTGTTTCACCAATTGCTCACAATAATCAACAACTGTCTGACTGGTGCCATTCTGATTTTGTGATTCCTGACTCTCGCTGGATTTAGCCAGTTTCTTCTTCAGATAGCATTTGCCGTTGCATTTCATTTTAGGTCTCAGTCTGTTTTCACAAAGATTCGATGCTATAAAGTTTTTATTGATTGAATAATCAATGAGTGAAATAGGCATTGCCATCATTCTTAATAAAATGATGAGAGCCAGGCAAACCCCTGAAGAAATATGAATAAATTTATTCATTGACATCACAAATGTATGGATGCGATTTCAACTAATAAAAAATAGTATGATCGTCGTTACCAATCAGGCGCTAATTCCTCATTGGGCCATTTATAATTTGTCAATTCCAACAAACGAATATCCACCTTCCTTTAAAATTGGAATCAGGATTTTAATTGTTTCAAATGTCAGGTTATTTAATCTCATCTCATCAAAATCGGATGTTGAGTCATGCATCAGGAACAGACCGTGATTGCAATTCTCAATAAGTGATAAACATGCATTGGCGCATTCATTGGCGGATTGATGGTTCAGCCAAAATCTATAGTCTTCGGTATTAATATCCCAGGAATAAGGCCCCTTGTAATTATTGGCCTGTTCAAATTGATTATTAAGAAATATTGAAAGGTCAGGGCTCCAATCTCCATAAGGCGCCCTGAAATATATTGTTTTACCGGGAATTAGTTTTCTTATCAATTCATCCGTTTTACCCATTTCCATATGAATCTTTGCGTGTTGACCGGTATCCAACAATTTTGTCATATAGGGATGGCTATAGGTATGATTACCTATAAAATGGCCAAGCCTGTCCAATTCAATTAAAATGGAAGGATACAGATCAATATGCTGACCAACACAAAAAAATGTGGCGTTAATATTTTCTTTATGCAAATATTCTGCAATAAGTAAAGTCTTCGGGCCTGGCCCGCCGTCCGGCGTTTCACCCGGACCATCATCAAATGTTACACACAGAGTTTTGTCGGGAAGATGCGAGCCTGCTAATTGATTTAAGGAAAACATAAATTTCCAGGGCAAAGTGTATCACTAAAGTAGTAATTTAAGAGAGTATGTCCGGGAATTTTAATGGCACACTAAGAGAAATGAGGATCCCTGTCTTACTTCAATTAAATTTACTGATCGAAAATGTGACCACAAGGCGGTTGAGAATGAAAAAACAGAAAATGATTTATTATGAATACCATACACTCAGACGCATTAGTATTTTTTGGTGCTACGGGTGATCTGGCATATAAGAAAATTTTTCCATCGCTGCAGGCGATGATAAAGAGGGGATCATTGAATAAGCCGATCGTTTGCGTGGCAAAGGCGGGCTGGACCCTTGAACAAATGAAGGAGCGTGCTAAAGACAGTCTCGAAAAACATGGAAGTCTGCATGAAGAGTCACTCAACAAACTTTTCGGCCTTATACACTATGTGGATGGCGATTACGAAAACTTAAACACGTTTCAGGAAATCCGCAAAGAATTGGGAGATGCAAAACACCCTGCACACTACTTGGCTATTCCACCGAAACTCTTCGGAGAAGTTGTAACCAGCCTTGGAAAATCAGGCTGTGCTGATGGTGCCCGTATTATTGTTGAAAAACCATTCGGTACAAACCTTGCCTCTGCGCAGGCGCTAAATAAGATTCTTCTGGGAACCTTCCCGGAGTCAGCGATCTACCGCATCGATCATTATTTAGGAAAGAGACCCGTAAACAATATGCTTTTTTTCCGTTTCGTGAATTCCCTGTTGGAACCATTCTGGAATCAACAATACGTAGAAAATGTGCAGATCACTATGGCCGAAGATTTTGGAATTCAGGGCCGGGGCTCGTTTTATGACGCAACCGGTGCTATCCGGGATGTGATCCAGAATCATCTTTTTCAGGTATTAACCAATTTGGCAATGGAGCCACCTGTCGGGCTTGATAGTGAATCGATCCGCGATGAAAAGATCAAAGTACTCAGGGCGATTGCAACACTGGAAGCTAAAGATGTTGTTCGCGGACAATTTCGCGGATACAAATCTGAAGCCGGCGTGAACAGGGATTCAAAAACGGAAACCTTTGCTGCTTTGTGCCTGATGATCGAATCCCCCCGCTGGAAGGGAGTGCCTTTTTATATACGTGCGGGAAAGAATCTTCCGGTGACCTGCACAGAAATCGTGCTGCGGTTGAAGCGGTCACCAACAGTTTATTCATCAGTTGCGAAAGATCTGAATCACCTGCGGTTTCGAATCAGTCCCGACGTTATTCTTGCATTTGGGATGAATATGATGGCGCCAGGGGAAGAGATGAAAGCAGTTCTGACGGAAATACTCTCGGCCCGAAGCCCTGATGCGGAAGAGAAGGATGCCTATGAGCGCATTCTCACAGACGCCATGGAAGGTGATGCAACTTTATTTGCGCGACAGGATTATGTGGAAGAAGCATGGCGAATCGTTGATCCGTATCTGCAAACGGTTACACCTCTCTTTGAATATGAACCAAAGTCCTGGGGGCCTGCTGAAGTTAACCAGAGAATAGAACCTGTCGGAGGGTGGAACAATCCGTTAGCCACAAAGTAAATATGATATGGGTATTATCAATGACGATATGGTTGAACAAAGTTCTACTGCTTCCTAAATATGTTATAGTCGACCCAGATGGACGTATTATCAATTATGATGCACCTCAATCCAATGATCCGGAACTAAAAACTTTATTAGACAATTTGCCCAAACTAAAATAATAAATTCAATAGTGGTGTCTTAGCGAAAACATTCTAACTAATATTATGAGAAGTTCTTTACTCCTTGCAATTTTATTTGTCAGTATTCAAAAAAACGCTTTCTCCCAGTCAGGAAAAACGGATTTCAACAATGTTTTATCGCATATAGAGTCCCTGCGGAAGAATCGCCCGGTGGAGAATATCTATATTCATTTCGATAAGCCATACTATGCAGCAGGGGACACGATTTATTTTAAAACCTATGTGACGATGAATGAGCTGCATAAACCGACTCCTTTAAGCGAGGTCGTACATATAGATTTTATTACTCCTCAGAACAGAATCATAAATTCAGTCAGGCTAAAACTGAAACAGGGAACAGCATACGCTGACTTTGAATTGCCTGATTCTTTGCAAGCTGGAATTTATCATGTCAGGGCTTATACCAGGTGGATGTTAAACGAAGGAAATACTTCATTTTTCAATCAGATGATTCCTATAGGATCAATAAAACAGAGATCCCAAAAGGTCGATTTATCAGCAGGTCAATTACGGTCCGACAAACCCGATATCAGATTTTTTCCTGAGGGCGGAGAACTGCTCACAGGTGTCGAATCAAAAGTTGCCTTTAAAGCGATCGGAACAAACGGATTGGGCATAAAAGTAAAAGGCACAGTTGTAGACAATGATGGTAAAGAAATAACCCGGTTTCAATCTGCCCATCTTGGTATGGGATTTTTTTATCTTAAACCGGAAGAAGGTAAATCTTACAGTGCAAAATTGATTTATGGGGACGGGTCGAATGCAATAACTGACTTGCCGAAAGCTAACCAGAAAGGGATGATGCTGTCAGTTGATAATGAATCACCGGACACGGCAATAATAAATGTGCTGGCCACTAAAGATTATTTGAAAGAGCACCTGAATGAAGATATCACACTGCTAATATACTCAGGCGGATCCCCTTCGATGGCTCAGGCAAAATTGAATAGTGAGAATATTGATTTCGCAATTGATAAGAAGCGGTTACGTTCCGGTATTATGCGAATCACTTTATTTTCATCACAGTCAGAACCGATGAGCGAGCGTTTAGTTTTTATAATGAATCAGGATCAGGTTAATTTACAGGTAAAGAGTGAAAAGCCTGTTTATGATAAACGGGGAAAAGTAAATATTTCTTTAAATGCAGGAGGTCAGATGAAGACTCCGGTTCAGGGTGATTTTTCAGTATCCGTCGTCAATGAAGACATTATCAATGCGAATGAAAATAAGGAATCCACAATTTTTTCCAATCTCTTACTTTGTACCGAACTAAACGGATATGTAGAGCAACCCAATTATTATTTTATTAATTCGGGCGACGATGTTGCTGCAAACCTGGACATATTGATGCTGACCCAGGGATACCGGCATTTCTTATGGAAACAAATAATGTCAGACAGCCTGGCGCCGTTGCAATATAAGGCTGAAAGATTTCTTCAAATACAGGGTTTCGTCAGGACTTTGTCAGGCAAACCTGTAAAAAATGAGAAGGTTACATTGAGCGACCCAGCCGGGAAGGGGCCCGAACTAAAGGAAATAACAGATACAGCAGGTCGGTTTATTTTTAAAAACCTGGAATTTATTGATACCGCTCATTTTACCATTACGGCTGCAAAAAGTACTTCCCGTATTTTGCTTAGCAGCAACCCTTCCCCTATCGTTAATAAAGAAGATGAGCATGAGCTTTCAACGGACCCAGACAGTTTAATGATTGCCTATTTAAAAATTATGGCAATCGACCAGGAGTTTAGGGCGGCAAAAACGGTGAAAGTATTGAACGAGGTTACGGTAACAGCAAAAAAAAAGGATATTCCCTATTATACTGAAAACCTGGCCGGTGTAGCTTTTGCAAATCAGACACTCCATGGCAATGAAATTAAAGGTGATGGGATTTTATCAAATCAATTAATGGGCCGTCTGCACGGGGTCACGTTTGTTAATGGAGGAATTCCTACTCTGGATGTAAATGTTAACTCAATGCAGAGTGGATCCAGGCCAATGATGCTGGTTGTTGATGGAGTAGAAATGAGCCCGCCGAATATAAATGAAATCAATTCGGACGAGATAGAAACTATCGAAGTTCTAAGTTTGGGAAATACAAATAATTACTTTGCGTCTGGAGATGGAGGGGGCGGAGTTCTGGTGATAACCACTAAAAATCCTAGGGAAATTGAAGTGGATAATTCATCGGATGCCAACGCTTTACAAGTCTCTGTAATGGGTTTTTACAAAGCAAGGGAATTTTACTCACCTAAATATGAAGCAGCTGATACTTCAAATACAGGCCAGGACCTGCGCACCACTGTTTTCTGGAAACCTGATGTAATTACGGACAAAGACGGCAATGCTTCCTTTAATTTTTATAATTCTGATATAAAAGGGATCTACAGAGTTGTGGTAGAGGGTATCGATGAAAATGGCGATATTGGCAGGCAGGTTTACAGATACCGGGTACAATGAGAAGTCATATCTTTTTCACGTTAGTTTTTCTGCTCTGCCTTAATTCCAGGGCTCAAACCTTTCATTCAATATCAGGAAGTGTGGCAGATGATAAGAATGCGCCGCTTCGGGGAGCAACTATTTTTCTAACCGGCAGGATGAATAATACTGTGAGTGATGTAAATGGTAATTTTAGTTTGAGCAACCTGAAAGCAGGAAATTATAATCTCGTTATCACGATGATTGGATACAAAACGGTTGTGAAGGACGTTACCATTCATGATGAGAACATAAAACTGACCCTTCAACTTGAGCAGCAGGTTACCTATTTAAATGCAGTGACAGTGAAACCGGATAAATCGAGGCTGGAATACCTGGAGATATTTAAGAAGCAGTTCTTGGGTGAATCAGAAAATGCTTTGCAATGCAAAATTCTCAATTCAGAGATATTGAACTTTTTCTTTGATAAAAAAGCTGAAAAATTAACTGCCGGTACCGATGAGGTATTGATAATTAAAAACGAGGCTTTAGGATACATGATCAGATACGTTCTTGTCAATTTCGTCTATTATGAAAGCAGAAACGCTGTTATCTATCAGGGATATCCCGCTTTTGAAGAACTTAAGGGCACACCCGATGAGGAAGCTCAATGGAAAATGAATCGCAGGATAGCTTTTCTCGGATCGATACATCAATTTATTCGTTCGGTTTATGAAGAAAATTGCAGGGCCAGCGGATTTACTGTCTATAAGATCAAAAACAGGATGCCGCTTGATTCATCCAAGACAGGAAGAAATCTGATCAGAATAGATTACAAACAGGTTTCATTCGACTCATTGTTAAATGTTAAAGATGAACATTTCAAAACCCTGAATTTCAAGGATGCACTTTATGTAATTTATACTAAGGGAAAGGAGCAGACCGTATACAGGGATAAAAATTACAGTTTTGCTGGAATTTATTCGGACAGATGGCTACCCGAAGGACAGGTTTCAATTGTTAACCTTTTCGGTCCGGTATCTATCGATGTAAATGGTTTTTATAAGCCGACTTCCAATCTTTTCTTTGAAGGTTATATGGGATGGGAAAAAATAGCTGACCTGGTTCCTTATGAATTTGATCCGGCAGAACAGAATTAAAATTTATTAATTCAGGCACCCAGCTTCTTCAGTTTGCGAATCTGCATAACCAAATACAATAAAACGAGCCAAACTACCGCGATAATCGAATATGCCATCCACCCAAGCCAGAGTGGTGCCCAACCCCTTCTTGCAAAAAGGGACCGTTCGTTATACTCTGAGATATATTTTGATGAAGTTCCCCAGGGAACTGTTTTTTCAGTTGTCATATTCCCATACATGTCATTGTCCTCCACACTGGCTACTATAATCAGGTTACCTGTCGAATCTCCGGGTAAGTTCACTAATTTGAAATCTGCATTGACAGTTCCCAGTGAATCGGTAGTATAGGTAGGCGCTTCACTTACATTCAAATCACCTCCAAGTCTCTTTACGGCAATTTTCATATCAACGCCTTTAACCGGCACCCATAAAGAATCTTTCTGTTCAACCAACGTGGCAACTATTTTTCTATCTTCTGCAGTATCTATTTTGATTCTTGCCTTCGTGAGATCGATGCTGGTATTTACGGCATCAAATAATTTTGAAGAGTCTGATATCACCAGGAAACTTTGTTTCGGCGATTTATTCCATTCGTCTTTAGCAGCTGGAGGAATCATTAAAACGGCCTGCCCTTTATCGTTGGTGCTTGCCTTGCCGAGTAAATTAGACGGGATTTCAGAACCGATATAGAAACTTAACTTAATCCCACCGACCTGAGTAAATTTTCCATTGATCTTGGTCTTTGTAATCGCCTTTAAATACTGCATCTGGTTATTGTCATTATAATAACCGAGTCCCAGGATTAACTTGTTTTTTTCAACCTGGGCCAAAGAAATCCCGGCTATAAAAAGGGACAATACAAAAGTCAGCGCAGAATATTTAAGCTTTTTCATTCTTTTCAGTTTCTGAGATCGTTTCCTGAATTGGAATAATGGGAAATAATCTGGCGAATAGCGTAACAATCAGCAACATGCCTGCCAGAGAGCCCATCGCGATAGCCCATTCCTCCCAACTGGGAAAATAATGTTTGTATGATTCAGGCACATCATGCATTGGTAAAAAAGGATGCAGTAACGTGGGTGTTACGATCAGATATCTTTTGAACCAGGAGCCTACAACCACCAAAACGCCTGCTATGAATGCGGGAAAAGGTCTTCTGCCCTTTCTGTTGACCAAAATCAAAATGGGTAAAAACATAGATGTTGAAATGGCAAACCAGAAAACCCGTGGAATATTCTCCCGGTAAATAGTCCCATCAAATGTTCTTCATCCGACTTTTTCATTTTAAATGCAGGAACCAAAAATTCATTGATATTGAAATACAGGTATAACAACGCAAGCATCACCACTATCTTCCCCATCCGGTCGAAATGGCTGAGCGTAATATATTTTTCCAGTTTATATGAATCCCGGAACACATACATCGCCACCATAACAGCACCCGCACCCACCAGGAATGCTCCTGAAATAAAATACGCACCAAAATTAGTACTGTCCCATCCGGGGCGGTACGTGGTTGCAAAAAGCCAGGACGTTACGGTATGAATTGCAAACGCGACCGGAATTATAGTGATTGATAATAATTGAACGGACCGGTCGGCTGACTCTGATTTGTTTGGGGGTATTTTTCCAGAAGGATCCTAAAAATGCGTACATTTTATTCAGGCGGTTTCCGGCTTCCTTTTTCGCTTTCAGCATGATATTAAAATCAGGTAAAAGCGGAAAATATAAGAGCAACAGGCTGATGAAGAAATAAGTTGTTATAACTACAACATCCCAGATGATCGGAGACTGCAGGCGGCCATGAGTGAAAAGGTTATAAAACCTGTCGGGCCGGCCCATATCAACCACAATAATAATAGAGGCAAATGTGATGGCGGAAACAGCAATGATTTCCGCAATTCTTGTCAGTGGTGTACTCCATTTAACATTTGATAATCTTAGTACGGCGGTAATCAGTGAACCTACCAGGCTGATCGCCACAAAGAAAACAAAGTTGGAAATATAAATTCCCCAGGATGCATAATCCCGCATGGCTGTTACGATCCAGTCCTTTGGATAACTGTCGTATATAAGCCACTAAGCCGATAACACAAATGATTATTAATGTAGCAACCCAGATCCTTCCCTTTGCGTCCAAACTTCTTTGGCAGCAGATCGTCAATTATTTTTTGCCTCGCTGAAATTTCCACGGTTTATGATTTTAATTGTTCTTTTTTATTTCCGACAGAATCCTCATCATCTTCAAAAGGGAAGTTCCTGTTCACCGGCGGCAGGTAGTAGACACTGGGTTTTGTTCCCAGGTCTTCCATCAAACGGTAACCTGCTTTATCCCTGATCAGTTCGCTGAACCGGAATGTTTCAGCACCGTTGGTAACCGTATCTTCAATCATGTCACCGAAAAAGAAAACTCCATTCGGACAGGCGGAAACACAATGTGGTAATTCACCTTTCCGGGTCATGTCAGCGCAAAAATCACATTTACCAACGGTACCTTTTTTTTGGGGAATGCTGGTTTCGCAGGAATAGGGTTTTTCTGCAATTTCCTTTGGGATCTCCGGTTCTCCCCAGTTAAATACCCGGGTGGAATAAGGGCAGGCCGCCATACAGAAGCGGCACCCGATACAACGGTCACTGTCAATGAGCACTATTCCGTCCTCCCGTTTGAAAGTTGCATCCACCGGACAGACTTTAACACAGGGTGGTTCATCGCAATGCATACAGGTGGTGGGTTCCCAGTATGGTGCCGTATGTTCGGCATCCTGCAAAGGATATACCTTTATCCAGTTTTCACCTGGATTCAGATCATGAGCATGGTTACAGGCAGACTGGCAGGCTTTTACACTTTTACATCTGGAAAGGTCAATAACCATCACGAATTTCTTTCCCGGTATTCCTTTCCGGGCTTCCATGTTGGAAACGGGCGGAAGATCAGCTACCGGTTTCAGAAAAGCTTCATCCACTTCAATCACCTCCCCGTCTACGGAAAGCAATTTTACCATTTTACCTGAAGGTTTTATCATGGCGGTAACCTTGTCCTCAAACGGGTTAGGTTTGCTGGAACAACCGGTAAGTGTGGCCCCGGCCAGTAAACCGGTTAATAAAAATTCCCTCCTGGATGTATCGTTGGTATTCCATTTTGAAGAATTTAGTGTTTATTACTTTTTTATCCAGTTCTGTAATTCCTGATCGGAAATTTTCTCTTTGAATTCGTTTTATTTTCGAAACATCCACTTCGACCAGTTGCCCGTCACGGGATAAAACTTTCATGGTTTCCTTTTTCTCAGCAGGAGGAGCGCAGGAAATGACTGGATTCTTTTTTGAGAATAACCCCGATTTGAATAAGGGGAAAAGAGATAATAATCCGATCCCTGCCAGCAATTTTCTCCTGGTTTTTACTTCCTGTGGAATTGATTCAATTTCTTTCATATAAAACATTATAACTTTTCCCGGAATTATTTTTTTAAGTGTCCGCATAAAATTCACCAGGTCCCAAATATCAGTCGCATCCGGGATTTTCTTCTTAAAGCTCGGCATATCTCCACGGCCTTCCGATATTTTATAAAATAAATTGATCCATCCGACTGGGTTTGAAATGAAGCAACCGTTAAATCTTCAGGCTGGGTCTTTAACTGTGCCGCTTTGGTCCCGTCTCCTAATCCTGTTTTGCCATGACAGGAAGAACAATGCTGATTCCATAATGCCTTACCGGACGGATACAGATTCGGAGGATGATTTGACGGGATTGGGCGTTTTTGGCTGCCTTGTCAGGAACCGGCCAGGGCTTGGGTTGCTGATTAATTCTGAATCCCGCTGTAAGAATAAACAATCCTGCAATCAGGCTGAAAAGGAGAACTTTCATAATAAGTTTTTTTGTTTAAGTTATTTAAATCATTTTCCTCATCAAGGTATTTATTAATTCCCAATTATAATTTCCCGGCATTAAAAGTCTGTAAAATTGGCTCATCTTATTTTTTTAAAACAGGACCCGGATCATGGATTTTTATGATTTTAATCATAGAACCGTAGGAGATCTTCCAATATGGATCATATATACATTGTGTCCTGACAGATTATTTCCCAAAATAAAACCCCAGGAATGTATCTATATTCGGCATATCAACAATCTCCGGATTTTTTTTCGGATCAAACAGAAATAAACCACAGATATCATTTTTAGCTATTCAGGTCAATATATATTTTACTATTATCTGCTTTCACAAATAGAAGGTACCGGGCTTTTATCACTTCAATAATGCGGATATGCGGCCAGTATTGCCTGATCACGTTCCGCGCATTTTGCATCTGGTAATAACAGTCATGGGTAATCGTTGCGTAAATCATTTTTTCATTCACCGACTTTATTTTCTCCATCTGCAGGGAATCAGGATTATAAAAAACGGCGGATTTTCTGCTAACCATAACTGTATCATTAAAACTGGAAGGCGGCTTTTTAATATTCCGAAATTTAGAGACCTGAACCTTTTCCACCTGCTTATTATTTTTTTCGGGCGATTGTGAACAGGAGAAGACCAGCAGAATGATCGAAACTATTCCGGATGTCACAGCTGACCGGTAAGTAAAATGCCGGATTAAATCATTCATATTAAAAATTCCACAGTCTGGTGATATTGAAGCCAATATTGAACTGACCACCGGGCACTTTCGTACCATTTTCAGTATATCCAAAGGGATTGTTTGCATTGTACAGACTATTCTGTTGTGGGTTCAGCAGGGTATAGTTACCCGCAAACAACTGGAAAGTGTGGCCGCTGGTATTGAATTCAAATCCGAAGGCGAAATTAGGATGCGGGTTTTTCGAAGCAAATGCAGTGAGTGGCTGATCGTAGTCAAAAATGAATGATGTCCCTTCAGTTAATTTATACCTCGTGCAAAATGAAAATGCGTACATATTAAATTTCTGTTCCTTAAAAATAACATTTGTAGTATCAGATTTTATGTAATAGCCCGGAACGGAATTCTGATGAGAGATACTGAAGCCAATCTGCACGGATAATTTATCATTGATCTTTCTGGCAATCATCAATTCATTGTAAAAAGACCAGCGTTGAGAATTGTAGGTAAAAAGAATATTATCCGGATCTGCAACAGTCTTGACGGCAATATTACCATAGTAAGTCAGGCTGACCGGATATTCGTTCGGAGTTTGTCTGACGATGGAATACTTGGCGCTTCCGTCCCAGAGCATGCCCACCTTGGTCAGACCGAAACCCACTTCCAAATTCTTTATGGGTGTATAAAGAAAGCCCAAACGGATATCTGCGATCCCGTAAATTCCCCATAAATCCTGATACCCGTTTGTAACAGAACCAAATCTGTGCTGTATATCCGCTTCAAAAGTCCCTTTGACGGGAACCATTACAGTTTGTGCGTCGATAATCTGGCCGGCCTGAAATGTATTTTTTACCGGCCTGGGTTTAGCAGGAGCTGCAGCCTTGGTAGTTGCCTCAGTGCTGTCATTTTGTGCATAGCCCGTACTATTAACAATTAACAGAGCGGCCGTAAGACAAACACCGGATATCAGCGACCTTTTTGTTTTATTTATGAAACTTTTCATTGGTTTAATTTTTTAGAGTCACTTAATTATTCGGTGCACCATTTCTTATCCAGTCGTAAATTTTCTGCCTGTCGGAAGCCAGTGGAATATGAGGCATCATGATTCCATTGATTGCTATATAAAGTTTGCTGTCTTCCGGCACAACTGTATTTACATATCCTCCCAACAATTGCTGATAGGATAAGTCTTCCGTCAAATAAGGGACCTGTCCCCCAGGAACATGACAACCCGATAAAGCACAGTTGGAATTATATATCGGTTGAAGGTCGCCGCTAAAACTTACAAACTGCGGTGGTGCCGTTTGTGAAGTTGGTGGGAGGATCACATCCTTGTAACAGCTGCTCATTCCAAGACCCACGAAGAGTAACAGTCCACCATATATCAATAATCGTTTCATTATGATAATTTTTATGAGTGATTATTTATTATTGAAATTCATGTTACACTGAACTGTTATAACGTCTGAAATTTCGGTCGTTGTTAATCCAAAGGATCTGCAGTTAAAGCTGAAGTTCAATTGCAAACCAAAAACATCATAGGCACTTGCCGTACCTGCCCCAACGGTTTCTCTTTTACTATAGGAGAGTGTTCCATTAATAGTAGTGTCGTGAGGCGCTGATAATAAACCCTTCCAGGTCAAAACCATTGTAACAATATATCCGGGGCTGTTTGGGTCAAGAGCTACGCTGGTAGTTTTGATAACGGCTATATTGGAATCGATCAGATTTTGCGTACCGGAAATAATTTTTGGTGCACCTGCATAGCCCAGATAACATCCGCCGTCCCTGCCGGGTTCACCTGTGTTGGAGGTATTCATTTGCACGTACCCGGAAAAATAAGTTTTTGTGGGATCGTTTTCGTAAAAAGCCCATGAAGTATCTTTTAAAGGCTGACCTGTAGTTACATATTGCGTTTTTTGCGCTTCGGTAATACTGCTGATACCAAAGGCGTTAAACCTGCCGGTCAGCAAACCTGCTGCACCCAGATAATTGCCTGACCAAAGTGCACTGGAATGCACCTGGTCAAACTTCCATTCACTTGTATCCAGGGGGGTCAGATTCCCTGGCAGGAAGACGCCATTGCCACGATTGATAACAGGTGTGTTAGTTGCAGGTGGTGGCAGTACCAGGTTATCATGCGTGCAACTGGTTATATACCCGCCAATACTTATTAGAACCAATAAGGTTAGAAGTATTTTTTCGGTGCGTTGTTTCATAAACACTATTTTTTGAATGATTAATTTTTTTGTAAATGGTGTCGTAAAAATATTCCGAAAATTGTACCGGGCTACTGACTGTAATCAATCTGATAACTGATTTAAATCATACCGTTGTATCAATAAGTTAAGGAACATGATATCATTGGGAAACAACCCGGCTGGATCCGCAGTGCAGGATTATGATTTCGGGTATCTTTTGCGAAGTGTGAGCAGATAGGACAATAAAGTGAGGAATATGATGGCAGCCAGGTTCAAAAATATACTTACCGTATATATTCTCATATCATTTTTTACAATATCCCGGTCCTGGCTAAATCCTGCGAGCTGGGAAAATAAATCTTTCAGTATAAGAAAGAAAAAAACAAGGCCGTGCAGGATGCTAAGTACCTGTTTTTTGGAAATAGCAGGTATCCAGAATAGAATTGACAACAACCCCCAGATAATCAAATAAGGATGTTGGATCCGCTGTTTTATATTAACAATGGTATAATCAGGATATAAATTTTTTAATTGGAGGCCAAGATATAAGGTGCCTATCAGGGCATAGGCAAAAGGTAAAATCGAAACAATCCGTGCGTCCCATCCGTTTTTAAAAGATAAGTTATGGGCGAGAAACCGGACGAGGAAATATATCAACGGGTATCCGGAAAAAAAAGCCAGCATTTCAAGCTGCTGGATATTCACGAAGAAATTATTACCCATATATATATTATTGAATTAACATCGTGCTGTTAATATTTCCGGATCCTACTTAGTCATGAATTATTCACTAACATGCAATCATTGCATGATCAGGCAGCCTGCAACTCGATTGTAAATATAGTTCCTTCACCAGGACGGCTTTTTACTTTAATATCCCCATTATGAATATCAATAATTTTCCTGCATATTGTTAAACCAATCCCCGAGCCCTCATATTCCGAATTCGCATTAAGTCTCGTGAAAGCTTCAAAAATTCTTGTTGTTTCACCTGAATCGATTCCAATACCATTATCTGAAACATGAATATAAACGATGGAGTTTTTGGTCTCTGCGGTAATTTCGATAACAGGATCTTTTTTTGAAAATTTAATAGAATTACTGATCAGATTAAAAAATAATTGTGTCAGATGCACTTTATTTCCTCTTACTAAGGGAATTTCCCCTACAGTGATTTGCGCTTTTCTCTCTAATATTTTTATCTCCAGATCTTCTTTTATATCTGCAATTATTGCAGCTACATCAACGGCTGACATCTCGAAATTTTCGGGGATCGTAGACAGAGTCAGTACATTTTTAATAAGCGTTTGCATTCTGTCTGCGGATTTAATAATTTTTTTCGAATACTCATGACTGGCCTCATCAAATTTTTCGAAATTATTTTCATGAAGTAATTGTGAAAATGTTTTTATTTTTCGCAATGGTTCCTGGAGGTCGTGAGACGCAACATAAACAAACGCTTCCAAGTCTTTGTTGATTCCCGATAGTTGCAGTTCTGCCTGCTTTCTGCGGGCGATCTCATTTTCCAATTCAATATTACTTTTTTGCCTGAATATTTCCGGAAGAACTTTTATTAATTGATATACGGTCGCTAAACTGACAATTGCTGTAATGAATCTGACTAACGCATTTAACCTGTACATGGGGACCCAGAACATTGCTGCGTCCAGCAAGTGTGTTGTACCACACAACAATATAAATGTGGCAAACAGAATATAAATGGATGTAAATTTTACTTTTTGTTTTCTTTTCGATAGGTAATTAATGATTATAAGCGGAATCAGAAAATAAGCAGTGGCAATTGACAGATCGCTCAAAATGTAAAGCCAGCCGTGAAAACCTGACCAGTACCCACAGTGCCATTTCGGAGGCCAGGACTTTGCGTCAAAAAGTTCTCTAAAGAATTCGTAAACTGCTTTCATAAAGTTTGTTAAGTGGCTATTTACCGGTTGGCAAAATTGGATGCAGGCTTAATTAAATTTAATAAAGTTTCATGATCCTGTTGAAAATTTAATTCCGGAATTGTGGGGGCGAATTACATATCGTCGTGTATGACTTCACCGATTTTCTAACTTGCTTTGCACCGATCAATTGGGGCGGGTTCACTATTTATTGTAATTTGATAGTCATAAAATTGCGAGGATGAGATCCCGACTGTTTAGTGTTACGCTTGCACTTTGTTTTGTTTTGTCTTGTAAGAAGAATAGCCCTTCTTCCAGTCCTCCTGTGAACAACAATCAAACTCCGGTGATTACTGACTTTGAACCAAAGACTGGTGCCCCGGGCATTCCAGTGCAAATCTGGGGACAAAATTTTGACACCTCGGCCAGTAATTTATTGGTGAAATTCAATGGAACACCGGCAACGATCTATTCGACGAACAATCAGTCCATGTATGTATATGTTCCACCGGGAGTCACTACAGGAAATATTTCTGTTACGAGATCCGGTTTGACAGGAATCAGCAAAGATTTATTTACAGCGCTCAGCGGAAACCACTGGGTGCAGAAAAGCGCAATCCCCGGACCCGATTCGGCTAACGGCCGTTTTCTGGGAATTGGTTTTTCTGTGGGAAATAAGGGATATATGGGTTTAGGCGTTGGGAATGACGGAACCTTCTACAAAGACCTCTTTCAATATGATCCAGTCACGGATGCCTGGACCCAGGTAGCGGATTGCCCCATACCGTTAACCGGAGCAATCTCCATGGTCATTAACAATATCGCATATGTTTGTATGGGAGAAACTCAGATTAGCGTGAATTCGAATGACTTGTTTGCCTTTGATCCGGCGGCGAATACATGGACGAGGAAAACCGATTTCCCGGGACCAAGCCAGGATCTCGCGCTGGGTGTCGCGATTGGTAGTGTCGGGCTGGTTGGTTTTGGCGTCAATAAATATGGAATTGATTCTCCCGACGTTTGGTTATATAATCCGGCAATGGACAGCTGGACACAAAAAGCGAACTTCAGCGGCACCCAGATTCCTACCTGGTTAGTTGGCTTTTCCCTGGATGACAAGACAGCTTTTGTTACAGGCACTAATTACTATGGAAATGGAGCTTTTATCAATGTCTTATATCAATATGACCCTGTTGCAGATACCTGGACGCAAAAACAATCGCGCCTGGGTAATTCGATGGAGCAGGCCAGTACAATGATCATCAATGGCAATGGCTATATCGTGGGAGGTGGCGAAGAAAGTTGGATGTATCAGAGCAGTACCGACACCTGGATACAAATTCCATTCTTTACGCAACGCAAGGGCGGAGCAAGTTTTGTTATTGGAAGTACAGGTTACTTCGGCAATGGATCTGGTTTATCCCAGGTTCCCATTACAGATCTCTGGCAATTCACTCCGTAATACATCATATCCGGCGAGTTGCTGGTAACGCCGCTTAAAAATATAATTGTTATCCATGATTGAATTCAAAACGATGGAGCCTGATCACTGGAATGAGGTAAGAAGAATTTATGAAGAGGGGTTAGCCACCATGAACGCTACATTCCAAACAACTGCCCCTGAATGGGAAGAATGGGACAGAGCCCATATTCAGAAATGCCGGTTGATAGCACTGGACAAAGGGGAAATAGTTGGATGGGCTGCGCTGACACCAGTATCCGATCGCTGTGTATACGGAGGCGTAGCTGAAGTAAGCATTTACATCTCGTCCTCTGCAAGAGGTAAAGGAATTGGGAAAGAACTTCTTCAAAATCTTATTGAAAACAGCGAATCCAATCAGTTCTGGACTCTACAGGCAGGAATTTTCCCGGAGAACAAAGCAAGCATAAAAATTCATGAAGAAAATGGTTTTCGTATAATTGGTACGAGAGAAAAAATCGGACAGATGAATGGTGGCTGGCGGGATACTGTAATAATGGAAAGAAGAAGTAATAAGGTTGGTGTCTGAATGACTTGATAAACGGGATTACAGTTAACATATAAATTTGTATTTTTACAATTGTGAAAGCAGTAGCCCTGTTATATCTTTTGCTCGTTTGTTTTTTGACTGTGCAGCCCTTGCTTGCTTCGCGACAATCAAAACCAGCTGATACCTGCTGCAACAAGGAGTTATGCTCAAAAAAGGATGGTGAGCCTAAGAAGGATAACGATTGCCGGAATAAATCATGTAACCCTTTCATCGCATGTGCCTATGGCAATTTTTTTTTCTTGTCAAATACCAGAATTGTTTTTAGTAACATTCCTCTGAATAAACAAAAGACTTACCCGTTTAACGACAATCGCCTTTCGTCCGTCCAATCAGAATGCTGGCATCCACCTCGTTTATAATTATATTCCGACAAAAATTATTATTTCAATTTTTTTAAATAAGTAAGATGAAAAATCTATTTTTTTCACTTCTGGCAATGTCATTGCTTTCCACGACTGCTTTTGCAGGTGGTGTAAAAACGGCCAGGAAGGAACATCATAAAAAAACCTGCACTGCAAACTGTCCCAGGAAGGACTGCCCTAAAACGGCCGATTGTCCTGTACCCGGATGTGTTTGTAAATAAGCCGGTTTAGAGAAGCCCACCACTTCGGTGGTGGGTTTTTTCTTCATTTCAAATATCTCATTTGTTAGTTTAGGCTAGTCAATCGCGGGAATTTATGAATCAAAAACGTTGATGAGATCGTGAACTTATCCCATGCTACTAATCTCTCACTAATTTCGTTGATATGGTAGTTTGCGGCAGGCAGTCTTGATAAGATTTCTGATATGAAAAAGACAGGGTTCATCATTATATTATGCACTATCTCTGTTTCCATAAAGGCACAGCAACCGCATGAAACAGTCGTTTACCATTTAAATGTTGCAGATACGATTGTGAATTATACAGGAAAGCCGAAACATGCCATTGCGATAAATGGTACGATTCCGGCACCCACATTATATTTTACAGAAGGAGATACGGCAGAAATTTATGTGCATAATAGTCTTCCCGAAGAAACGATCATCCACTGGCATGGTGTTATCCTGCCCAATCAATATGACGGCGTTCCTTTTTTAACTACGCAACCCATCAAAACAGGTCAGACATATTTATTTAAATTCCCTATTGTTCAAAGCGGAACTTACTGGTATCATTCCCATGTTAAATGGCAGGAGCAAAATGGTATGTATGGTGCACTCATTTTTCGGAAGAGGGAAGCGGAAAAGGAAAAAGAATATACGCTTGTTTTAAGTGACTGGATAGATGAAAAACCATCCCAGGTAGACAGACGCTTGCATACAGCGACCGATTGGTATGCAATTAAAAAAAGGAGCACTCAAAATTATGGACAGGCTATGAAAGAAGGTTTTTTGAAAGCAAAGTTTACCAATGAATGGAAACGCATGGTACCCATGGATGTCAGCGATGTGGCATATGACAGGGTACTTTTAAATGGAATGGAAGATAACCAGGGGCCTCCATTAAAAGCCGGAGAGAAAATCAGGTTGCATATTGTGAATGGTTCTTCTTCCAGTTATTTCTGGCTTCAATTTGCCGGTGGAAAAATCACTGTTGTTGCCAGTGACGGGGCTGACGTGGTTCCTGTCGATGTGGACAGAATGATTATTGGCGTTGCAGAAACCTATGATATTGATGTGACTGTTCCTGAAGATATGAGTTATGAATTTAAGGCAACCACCGAGGACCGAACTAAATCGACTTCCCTCTGGCTTGGTTCAGGAATGAAAATGCCTGCTCCTGTTTTGGCGCCGTTAAATTATTTCAAAGGAATGGAAATGATGAACTCCATGATAAAAATGAACGGAACAATGGATAATAAGGGAATGAATATGCATGACCAGATTATGGACATGAATGCAGTGATGTACCCGGAGTTGAATTTAAACAATTCAAAAAAGCGAACACCTGATACACCTGACATGCCTGGAATGGACATGTCTTCCACCGCTCCTTCAAAAATAGTTACACTGAAATACACAATGCTTAAATCGAATATTCCTACCACCCTGCCAGGAGGATCGGTTAAAACGCTACACTTCAACCTGACCGGAAATATGAATCGATATGTATGGACCATAAATAATAAAACAGTTTCAGAATCCGACAAGATCTTAATAAAGAAAGGTGAAATCGTACAGATCATTCTATATAACGGAACTATGATGCGCCATCCCATGCATTTGCATGGACATTTTTTCAGAGTACTAAATGGTCAGGGAGAATATTCTCCGCTAAAAAATACGCTGGACATCATGCCCATGGAAACTGATACCATTGAATTTGCCGCCACTGAAAGTGGTGACTGGTTTTTCCATTGCCATATTTTATATCATATGATGAGTGGGATGGGAAGAATTTTTTCTTATGTGAATTCACCACCCAATCCGGAAGTTCCTGATCCTGCTATGGCTTTGAAAATGGTCTATATGGATGACCGGATGATTCATCCGGCAGCTCAGGCTGCATTTCAAAGTAACGGAACAGATGGCCAGATTTCACTTTCGACTACAAGGTACCGGTTCCAGACCGGGTGGAAGATTGGATTTAATAACGAGGCAGGTTATGAGAGTCAGGGGCAATTTGGAAGATATCTGGGAAGAATGCAATTCTGGTTTCCCTATATCGGTTGGGATTTTCAATATCATGAAAAGGATGTCTCCCGAAAATCAATGTTAGGTCAGGAAAATACTTCGAACCATCGAAATGTTGCTGTCGCCGGGGTTCAATACCTTCTTCCATTGCTGATTATAGCAGATGCCCGGGTAGATATGGACGGAAATATTCGTTTACAATTTAGCAGGCAGGATATTGCTTTTACCAGTCGTTTACGGTTTGGTTTCATGGTCAATACGGACAGGGAATACATGTTCGGGCTAAGATATATAATCACTAAAACTTTTTCCCTTTCTGCGCAATATGACAGTGATTTGAAATTCGGGGCCGGAATTAGTTTGACTTATTAAAGTAAAATTTTAGCAGAAGCCCGATTTTTCTTCATTTTCTTTAGCAGGATTTACTAAAAGGGAAAACGAACTTTAATAATTTGCAGTAAAGACCAATTTGAATGGCTAATATCTTCCGAATTGGTAGAATCGACTAAATGTGCATCAGCCAATGCAATTAGCCATTAGGACTCCTTTTAACAGCAGGTTATTTTTAGGTTAACATTCATTCATCAAATAACCTAAAAACATGAAAAAGATATTAGTTCTCCTGATTTGTTTTTTTTCGCTTTTAGCAGGATTGAAAGCACAAACAAATATAGAAACAAACAAATGGTTTGTTAGCTTCTCCACTGGATTTTGTATTGGTGGTCCGGTCAGTTCAATCAACAATGCACTCACAGATCAGAATTTTAATGGATCGTACAATGGTTGGTTTGGACCTGTAAGCTACCCGATCACAATGAACAAGCAGCCCTTATTGTTTATGTTCGGAACTCGAATAACTAAATATGGAAGCCTTTACATGGTAGTTGGACAACCAACCGGTGGTAAGGCGGAAGGATATAATGGAGTTTCCTTTGTTAGTTTCGATTATCATGTTTTACAATTTACACTTGGCTATCAGTTTTCATTTCCGGATACCAGATTTAAAGTAGGAATTGGCCCCTCGCTTTTTATATTCAAAAATACCCCGGAAGCAGATTATCAAAGTGTATCTGCACAGTCTTCGACCATACCGGGAGGCACTATTAATGTCAGAGTACCTTTTGGAAAAGAAAAGAAACTTTTTGGGGTGGAGCTCTTTTTCCAAATGAATCTGGCACCAAGTGCAAAATTGGGGGAAATTCAGAATCAGGGTAAAACCTTTGAAGCAACCAACATCAGCATGACCTATGCAATTATTGGAATTACATTTGCTTTTAGGGGATAATTGTTTTCCGGCCGGTACGGTACAAACAAGATTATTATGGAGGTCAGTTAACAATGAAACGATTAATTGTAGATATCGATAACAGTTACAGAGAAACAGTAAAACAAGTGCTTAGTGATAATCGGGGCTCAGACTTTATGGTCACCAAAGGACAGATACACCATTATATGGACCTGGACGGCTACCTGGCCAATGATAATAACAAAATTGTTGGTGTTTTGACTTTTGTAAAATTCAATGATGAGGTTGAAATAATTTCGCTCAACAGTTTTAAGGAGCATGCTGGCGTTGGAACAGCATTACTTAATAAGGTTACTGACTTTGCAAAACAAAACTCAATAAAAAGATTGTGGCTGATAACTACTGATGACAATCTGAATGCTTTGAGGTTTTATCAAAAACGTAACTGGTCACTAGCAGCACTGCACAAGGATGCAGTAACTAAAGCAAGAGAGATAAAACCAACAATATCGATGATTGGCTATTACGACATTCCTTTGAGACACGAAATTGAGCTCGAATATGAGCTGCTAATTCCCTCCAACAATGAACAGATATCAATCTGACCAGATCTTTACAATTAAGTATCTGTAGGTATTGGGTTGAAATGTAGCAATTTGGTAAATTCGAATCCTATGTATTATATTGTATTCGGTTTTTTTTATTTGCTTTCCCTCCTGCCGATGCGCATATTATATTTCATTTCGGATGGAATATACCTGATTGTTTATTATGTAATTGGCTACCGGAAAAAAATAGTGATGAATAACCTCGAAATTGCTTTTCCGGAAAAATCAAATGCAGAGCGGGTTAAAATAGCCAAAGCATTTTATCATAATCTTCTTGACTCCTTTATAGAAACCATTAAATTAGTAAGCGCCAGGCAGGTCTTTCCTGGAAAAAAGAATAACTGCCAACTGGGAAGTGCTTGATCCTTTATTTAAAACCGGTAAAAGTTGCCAGCTTCACCTCGGACATACATTTAACTGGGAATGGGGCCATCATGTTCTGGGCAGCCACACAAAATACCAGGTGCTCGTAGTATATATGCCTCTGAGCAATGCTGTGTTTGAAAAATTAATGTATCATTTGCGCGTTCGGCATGGAAATAAATTTATTGCTGCAGGCAATATGAGTAAATCAATGGAAGCATTTAAAAATACCCAATACCTTCTGGGCCTTGTTGCTGACCAGAGTCCGGGCAATCTCCATAATGCTTACTGGATGAATTTTTTTGGCAGGCCTACCGGGTTCGTGTCAGGTCCGGAAAAGGGAGCAAGAGCGGGTAATTTACCCGTGTTGTTTACCTCTATTGTAAAACCTAAGCGTGGCTACTATCATGGCTATTTAGAAGTTGCGTGTGAGGATCCATGTGCACTGAAGGAAGGAGAGCTGACTTTGCGATATGCCCGTTACATGGAAAAAGCAATACGCCTGAATCCTGAAATGTGGGTATGGAGTCATCGGAGATGGAAACACAGCTGGAATCAGGAATATGCGAAGAATTGGATTGGAGAGAACATGCCTGGTATTGAACAACAGACGGTCTGAAATATGAAAAAGATTTTATTTACAAAAAGCTTTCCCGCATTGATGATACGTCTGGCTGTCGGACTAATTTTTTTGTCTGAAGGAATTCAGAAATTTTTATATCCTGAACTTCTTGGAAGTGGCAGGTTCTCCAAATTGGGTATAAACCCTCCGGTCTTTTGGGCAAATCTGACAGGTGCGTTCGAAATCATTTGTTCTTTATTAATTATCATTGGATTTTTCACGAGGTTGGCTGTCATTCCTTTACTGATCATTATGATTGTTGCCTTTAAAACTACTAAATGGAATGAACTCCTTGACCATGGCTTCTGGGCGATGGCTCACGATGGCAGAACAGATTTCGCGATGACAATGCTGTTGATATTTTTATTCATCTATGGAAGCGGCAGGTCGTCTATAGATTTGATCCTTTATGGAAAACGAAAAAATGATGAGATATAATACGGGAAAACGACCGTTTTTTAACCCAAATTGAAATGAAGTCCTGATATATGATTGTAATAAATTTTAGCTTTGTGGAAGTGAATATGTATCATATCCCTTTGAATGATATTTTCAGGAAGGAATTGTATTTACCAAATCTCCTGATCAATTCAGTAAGATAATTTCTGAGTAGTGAACCTGGCTATCTATGTCAACCTGTTTTAAGCGAAAGGCTTTTACGGTTGAAGCTGAAGCGTTGTCGGGTACTGTTGCAGATTTAGAACATGAAAAAAGAAACATACAGGCTATTCCCAACACCAGGCATTTATATGCCTTTTTTAATTTACCGATAAATACAAAGACAGCAAGCAAGATCATAACCAAACACATGTTATGCATATCTGCCTGTGTGTTATCATTAGAAATCTGATAGCTGTAGGTCAACGACGTGCCGCTATTCCCGTCATTTGCCTGAGAAGCAATGGTAGCGACATCGTAGAAGTTCGAACCATTAGTACTTTCCTGAATAACGAAACGCGCGTTATTTGATTCCATATCCGTCCGCCAGGTAACCAGTGTTCCATGATCATTTCTTAAAACTTTGAAATACGCCAACTGCAAGGGAAGTACTCCGGAAATGACTGTTATTTTTACTGTTGCCGAAGAAGAATTTTTCTTATCTGTAGCTGTTAATGTAAATATATAAGAACCTGAAACCAGGCCTGTTACCGTTGTGGTCATCCGGTTGGAAGGGTTGGTAATGGTGGCAGCAGGTCCACTGGTTTTAGTCCAGGTGGTATCTAATATAGGATGTCCCGGATTAGCCTCAACTGCAGTGCCTGACAGGGTCACTGAATTCGTTGGAAGTAGAATAACAGTATCCATGGCAGGTGTGGTATAACCAGATACAGCTGGTTGTGCAAATATGGAAACAGAAAAAAAGACACTTAGACTCAATAACAGCGTTTTCATAGAACTACGGGTAAACCATTAACATGCCATTCTTAATGGTTTGAAAATCAACGAACATTAAAATATTTAAAATCAAATTTTTCCAATAAGAGGAATGGAATCCTGATTTGGAATTGAGTTTTTGCGATGGCAGGGTATGCTTTTTGTATAAATGACCTTGATTTTAATCGGCTTAATACACCGTTCATTAAAAACAATCATTATGAAAAAGATACTCATAATAACAATTGCAATCCTGCTGTTAGTTGTCAGTAAATCGGGGGCTCAAAATGCCGAATTTGGATTGAAAGGGGGACTCAATGTTACTGGCCTGCATAATAATTTTACCAACAGCCTTGATCCGAGGACATCTGTATTTGTCGGAGGACTGGTGCACATACATCTCAATAAAAATTTTGCTATTCAACCCGAACTTTCTTATTCCTGCCAGGGCGCCACTCAAAAGTCTCAGGATGGTGACATTACCTGGAGGTTTAATTATGTTGTGCTGCCGGTACTTCTGCAATATATGTTTGATAATGGGTTTCGTTTGGAAACCGGACCACAGTTGGGTCTGCTTGCAAGTGCTAAAAGAAAATCAGGCGGTACAATAACAGACGTTAAGAACAGTTATACTACCGGTGATTTTTCGTGGAGTATAGGAGCCGGTTATTTAACTCCGTCGGGATTTGGAATAGATGCGAGATATAACCTTGGGATCAACGATATCTATAATCTTGACAATGTAAATAAATTACAAAACAGGGTGTTCCAGTTAGGAATATTTTATCAGTTTAAACATTCATGAATTTATTTAAAGGTACCCGCATTACCAAATAGTCATATTTTTTGACCCGCAGTTTGAACCGGATTTACATGGGCTACTGCAAAATTTGTAAGGTTCACTAGGATGAACCCCAATAACAATTAATCCGTAAATGTTTTATTTTCATTTTGTCGAATGTAACCCAATTTAAAACCGGTGTCAAACTTGAGAGTCTTATATATATTTAACTAGAGTGTTTTATATTTAAATTTCTGTCCGCCTACGGCAGCTTCTGCCATCAGCCCGCTGAGATCCTTGGTAAATACGATAACGCCGTTTGCATATTTGGCATTTGCTGATGCACCTGATTTGGCTGCAACTGCTGAAATCTGGGCACTGAATTCAACGTTGTTTTCCTTAAACTTATCCAGGGCTTCTTTATTTTCAAAGAATATAATTTCCCGGTAGGATTCGCCACCCACTTGCGCACCTACCGATACCTGTTCCATTTTTGCCGTGCCAATTGTCTTACCTTTTTCGTATACAACCCCGTTACCGCCTGATCCACCTATGATGATTGCACCCTTGCCAATTTTTGGAAATATGACATAGCCATAGGAGTTGTCAAAAAGTTTAGTCATGGATGCGTCTGTTTTTAATAAATCCGTTTTTGCCTCTTTGCTTTCAGAAATTAACTTTTCTTTTTCCTTTTCATCCTGGGCCTTCATGGAATGAGGCAGGAGAAAGATGGCCGATACAAATAGTAACAGCCTGATTATCTTGTTCTTTTTCATAATACTAATTTTAAAGTTTCAAAAAATGCCGAAACACTTAGCTATTCCCACATATATCCATCAATTACCGTTCCTGCAAAACAATAAACATTAGAAATTTTTACTAAAATAAAGGAGGGTTGAAGCAACGATGGCAACCGGATGCTTTATTGAACTATTCAGTTCGTGAAGAAGGGCGATAACTCGAAGATTTTTATTTTAGCTCGTAGCTTACAAGCGACCAGTCCTGGATATGCTTCGTGAGGATCAATTCACCGGAAGGATTGAGATAAAGTCTTACGAACCCGATATTATCTTTAAACCACTGATCGATAGAAAATATTGCATCGGGCATTCCGGCATCTCCATAAATCTCCCATGCGTTTGTGAAGACATTATTTTTAACAGTTATATCACTCTGACCGATCACGGATACATTGCTGATTCCCGGAATATATGGCCAGGATGAACCGGTTACAAAAGGCATTATATACTGCCTGACTATATAGGTGTTGGTCCGGTCCATAAACCGAATGGTATCTCCAGTCTGAAAAACATAATTACTGTCAGTCCATCCCGGATAATTGTATTGCCATATTGCTGCGGTTATTCCGTTAGACCATCTGACAGTATCAACGATCAGAACATCCACGTTATATTGGATGGAACCACTATCCATGCTTCCCTGAATAGTCGTGTCCTTTACCAGATAATGCCAGGTATCGCCGATTGTATTGGGAAATATTTCGGTTGAACTGTTATTCTGGGTATTGCTTTTACTGCAGCCCGCAGCGAGTAAAAGGAGTACAGCCCCCATGTGAAAGGTTTTTAATCTCACTATTTTTTGCTTTAATTCAATGACGGTTTTAACAAGCAAAACGTTGCCTCAAAACACGAATTGAGTTGGAAACCCGCCCCTGACTTCGGACAGGATTTACGACGGAGTTGATTTGGTACCTTTTTTGACAAAGGGGGAAGGTTATCCCCACTCGGTTTTTTATTGGCGGAATGGCTATTCCAAAGCCATTTGCAAAGAGAACTGGAAGCTTTATATCAATAAGAAGAGTAAAAAGAAGTTCCTTTTTAACTTAGAAACCGATATAGAGGAAAAAAATGACCTGTCTTCCCAAATGCCGCAGAAGGTAAACGAATTGATGCATGAACTTGATATCTGGGAACAGACGCAAACCATTAAACCATCCTGGCCAAGCGCGGCAGATGTGCTGATCGAAGTAGATGGTGAAGAATATTATTTCCCCAGCTGATTCAAGGTAATTAGGGTAATCAACTGTATATCTTAAGTCAAACCCGGACACAAATTAGTTTAACTTTAGAAAATGTTTTCCTGATACTGGTTCTTTCACCAATGAGTCATTATTCAATAAAAAAATATACCATGAAAAAAAGTACTGAAACTTCTTTAGTGCAGGGCTTCAAAGCGACAGCGGCCGCTGCTCTGATCAGCCTGTTCAGCATTGTTAATTCACAGGCTCAGGATACAAAAGGACAGGCTGTAATGTCTTCCGAGACGGTGACCGCAACGGTTGTCCAGGTCAACCAGAAAACAAGGGAAGTTACCGTCAAAACGAAAGACGGCAAAGAGCACAGCTTCTTTGCAGGTGACGAAGTGAAGAACCTTGCACAGGTAAAAAAAGGAGATATAATTACAGCTGTTTATACCGAAGCGATTGCTTACGAGGTTAAGGAGCACGGTACAACCGGGGTGAAAACCACGACAGCTACTGCAAGTGCTGTACCTGGTGCTAAGCCTGCAGGTGGTGTGGCACAACAAACTACTGTAACGGTTATGATCACTGCGATCGACCCCAAAGTACCAACTGTTACTTTTATGGGACCGAGAGGGAACAAGGAGACGATCAAAGTGAGAGACCCACAAAAGCTGAATGGCGTGAAAGTCGGTGATAAGGTAGATATTACTTATACCGAAGCACTTGCTATTAAGGTAGACGAGGCACCGAAAAAATAAACGAATATCAGTTTGCAAAATTTATAAGGCCTGCTTTAACCGGTTACCATGGTAACCGGTTTGGTATTTAATCAAAACCAATGAAACAATATTTTTTTATACTGTTTCTCCTGGCATTTGGATTAAACGGAATAGCTCAATACAGCCAGGTGCAAATATCAAAAAAACAACTGCATTATACCGACAGTCTGAAGAAGGTTGTCTATCATCGTACTTTCCCCATACTGGGCCAGAAGGCATATAAGATGAGTGTTGATATTCCTTATCCCGCGGGCATTATGACAAATTATTTTTACGCGAATCAGGGATTGATTATAGAAAACCTGCAACTTGGGTTACAAACCAGCAACCAAAATATTCCACTGACACCCATCGATTTCGTCTCGGTTTTTTGTCTATGTATCTTTTCCGGTAGGTGGAGTGAAAAGCAAGTAGGACAATAAAATGAGAGTGATGTATTGAGGAATTAAATGGATGTGTATGATGCAAAAATTTACAAAACTCTTTTTTTATTGCTCTTTGCATTTGTTTTTGTTCATGGTCAGGATTCAGCTTCATCCAGAAAAAATATTAATGGTATTGCGGCCATTCCCATGATCAATTACAACCGCACACATGGCATTATTTTAGGGGCCGTTGTATCTAAATATTATAAAATAAATAAAAAGGATACCATTTCTCCATCTTCCAATACAGGTATTGCAGGCATTTACACTGAGCAGAAAAGCTATGCACTATTTCTCTATTCACAACTCTTTATTGCCGAAGATCGCTGGCGCATTCGGGCAGCAGCCGGCAGCCTGGATATAAACTTTCAGTTCTACCTCGAAGATCCGGTCACATCGACCGGCAATTTTTCTAACTATTCAACAAAAGCAAATCTTGTGGTGCTGCAGGTGCAACGAAATATTTTCAAACGTATTTACTTTGGTCCCACAGGCTCGTTTATCAAAGCATCCACGACCTTTAGTTTTCCGGGTGTTTCGGGCCAGGATTCGGTTAGCAAAAGCATCCTGAACAATATTGGTTATATAATCAGCAACGATACACGCGACCATGTACAATATCCCACGAACGGTATGTTCCTGAATTTTAAAAACCAGTTTTACAGAAACTGGATTGGCAGCGATTATGAATTTGTAAGATATATAGTTACCTATAATCAGTTCTTTAAGCTTTCCAAATCAAATGATAACCACGTGTTAGTCGCGCGTGCCACCATGAATATTGCTACCGGTGATGTGCCTTTTGAAGGACAAACCGTTGTTGGCGGCGACGATATTCGCGGATATTCAGAAGGAAAATACCGAAACGACCAGGTTTACACGCTGCAGTCAGAATACCGATGGAATTTTTATGGAAAATGGGGCCTGGTGGCATTCGCAGGTATTGCCACCGCAGTTGCAAAATTTTCGGATATTTCTGAAAGCCAGCTGCTGCCCGGCGTGGGTGCGGGTCTGCGATTCAGAATGCTTCCCTCAGAAAAAGTAAATATCGGTGTTGATGCCGGCGTCGGCAGAGGTGATTACAGTATTACTTTTCGCATTGGCGAAGCGTTCGGAAGGTGAACTGAATAATCAGAGTGATACGCCTTGCTGCTTTTTAGGCGGTTTAACGAAGTGATACCCCAGTTGTCTTAGCCAATCGGCTTCATTATAAAATATTCTGGATTTCGCAATTTTGCCATTTTCAATTTTGTAAACGGAATTCACCCATAAATGGATCGGTCCTCTGCCATCCTTGTATTTTATTTCGCAATAAGCCCAGTTTGAAACCCATTCTCCAGGTTCCGCATCGCTGTCCTTTGTCATAGTTGTGGCGAAATTCTGATAGCGATTATATTTAATTGTCGCAAAGTAGTGATCAAGATTATATTTCCAGTTTACCAGAACTTCCTGCTTGCCGGCAGAATCGCCTATTGAAGGACCATAACCTTTATAATTATCCGCCAGGAGGGAAGCCATGGTTACCGTATCGTGATTTTCAATGGCGGAAAGATATTTATTTACCAGCGCCATATTTTCTTCTTTTGATTTGTCAGCGGGAGGAGTTTTGTCTGATGCAGGAGGTGTTTTGTCTGCAGCAGAAGTCGTATCCGTAGACGAGGGATTAACGGCAGCAGGTGTTTTGTCTGTAGATGATGTGCAGGAAAACAGGCAGAAAGCTATCAGCGTAAAAAGGATAAATTGCTTCATAAATAACAAGGTTTTAAAGTTTGTAATATAATATTATTGTTGGTATAATCAGGAAGTTTCAATGTCTGAGGCTTCAAAAGGGCGGCGTAACTCGCAATAACCATTAAATATCCAATACAGTAATATCTTCAAAGCCATCGGTCAACAAATGTTCTGCAAGTTTGCTATCACCTCCTCCAATATCGATGATCCTGGCCGTTTTGGCTAATTGAAAACTACGAATGAAAGCAAGAGACATTTCAGGTGCTTCCTCAGTCCAGCTTAGTTCTTCTGAGTTTTTAGTTCTGTAAATATTCTCCCAATGATCTTTATTCGGTTTCAATGCTGGTAACTATTTTAGCTGATCTCAAAATCAACTTCATTTCGATGGTATAAAAGTAAGTGAAGTAGGTATTTTTCATGGCAATGAATTTGCAGTTAACTTTTTCCATGGGGCTTACTACTGGCCAGCCGTCAGGCTCAGAGTTTTCTCTATTATTTAAACACTTAAATTAAAAAAAATGGAAACGAATGCCTTAAGCAGAAAAAATCAGGAAACACCCTCACTATGGGATAAATCCGGATGGGTAGATCGATTTTTTGATTTGCCCCTCGATTCAAATTTTAATTTCGGTCGCGCCCTGAACGTACCATCAATCAATGTGAAAGAGACGGATAATGAATATAAATTGTCTATTGCCGCGCCGGGATTGGAAAAAAATGACTTTGATATTCAGGTTAATAATGGAATGTTAACGGTCAGCGCCCAAAAGGAAGAGACTAAAAATCCCAATGACAGGTACAACAGACGTGAATATAATTATTCCAGTTGGACAAGATCATTTAGCCTGCCTGAAGATGCAATGGAAGGGAAGATTTCAGCTGAATACAAAAACGGTGAACTAAGAATTAACGTTCCCAGAAATAGTGATAAGAAGAAACAGGAAGGAAAGCATATTGATATTCATTAGACCGCTATTCAGGTTTGAATCTGAAATCCCCCTGTGATTTTTACGATATACAGGGGGATTTTTAATGCAATTTGTTAATCTCTGGAAACAGGCGAAAGTCATTCAAAACAGGTATTCGTTTCATGGTATAATTAACCGGATTTTCTAATCATCCGATTCCCCATTTTTCTATTTATAATCAATTCATAATGAATGATTTGTGAAAATAATACTTTCTGGCATCATAGTTGTTTTTATATGTTGAACGATAAAAGATAAACCATAAAAATTATATTTTATGACGTCCGAATCTATGAAAAAGCCATCATCACTACACGTTAGTGAAACAGTCATTATCTATTTAATTGCGGCTGCACTTTTGACAGGCGTGATGGTCATCGCCTTTCTGGGTTGGCAGGGATAATATTACAGTCCGGAAATGCTGGTTGTTACAGAAGGGCTTAAGGCCAATGATTCCCTCAGTACAAAGTCCTTAAATGTACCTGGAGTAATTCCCTCTGATTTTTTGAAGAGACGAACAAAATAGTTGACATCTGTGAATCCACATTGATAGGCTGTCTCCGTGACTGTTTTATTTTGACTGCCCAATAGTTGTTTGGCGAGTTTAATACGTTCGCGGTTTATATATTCCAACGGTGTGATCCCGAACTGTTGCCTGAACCACTTGAAAAATTCATTACGGCTCATATAGGCTTTGCGTGAAAGAGTATCCACACCCAATTTCTCCGTCAGATTCCTGTGGATATAATCGAGCAGAAAATGCTGACGGCTGGAATTTCTCTTGTCATCTTTATCCATTTCCACCCGTTTCAGATACTGGCTCTGTACAAGACGGATCAGCAGTTCTTTCAGACTCAGGTCGGCATAGATGTTTTTTGCTTTGTCACCACTGCTGCAATTGCGAATGATCTTGTTGATGGTCTCCGCGATTTCTGCATCGTTTGAAAAATGATACTGGCTGAAATCAATATTCCATTCATGGTTGTCATCGTTGCCATTATTGTAGCAGGTATTGAGATATTGCATCGTATTCCGGACATAATCCGAATTCACCGTTAACGCGATACATTGGGTCGGGTTGTCAGGGGTGGATTCGGGAAAGTCAATCACCATGGGTTGATTTGCCGGCAATATTACCGTCTCGCCAGGCAGATAGGCGAAGTCCGGATGATTAGCTAAATGCATTACTTTTTTTCCGGTTACCATGCTGGTGATCACCAGGTCCTTAAAAGTCAATGGCACACCAAACGCCTTTTGGTAGCTCTCATATATGTTGAGCTCACAGTTGTTAAGATTGAAAACGCGGCGATTCTCAATCAAAGTCTGCAGTTGTTTTGACGGGGTTAAGTCTATTTTACGAATCGTATTCCTTCTTCCCAAGCAATTACATTTATTGGTTAAAAATAGCTAATGGCCAGGAGTCAGGCAATAATTTAGTACAATCGTGCTATAAAACCATACAAAAGTGCTGAATTAGGAGTCTGATATTAATGATGTTTATGCGATTCATTTGCAAGTACCAGGCGGCACCAAATACCATAACCATTAAACCTTGTCGGGATAAAGTATCAGGTGACCCGGCCGCTGGAAATTTAAAGCTTCCGGTGGCTGGGTTGCAACCGCCCCTTTACCCGGTTATCAGTAGTTACTTTTTTCCTCTGTAAGTTCAAGCTGGCGAGAGAGTTAATAGGTGATTTTTCTTAAAAAGCCTCCTTTTTGAGGGGAGGCTGCACTAATCAAATGCTTTTAACCATTAAACCTTATCCTATGAAAGCATTAAAATAAGACAATTTTTAGTTTCTATCAATTTAATCTGTTAATTATCGGTTATTGGTTGCCGTTGGCTGCAGGCATATTGAAAGCCCTCTGGATCCTGAAGAATTAGATCGGAGTTTTCCGTCCGCTTAAAATGTTGCCTGTTGTGCTATTCGAGATTATATATAAAATGCATGGCTTGTTATCGTTGCAAATCCATCTTCACTTTAGGGGATGTCAAACTCAAACGCCTGATCCACTCTTTCATTTATTTCCCGGGGTGCTATTTCTTTAAATCCAGATTGTTTATAAAGAGATATTGCGACAGTCAATGGTGATATGGTTTCTAAAATAATTTTTTTATAATGTTTCTCTTTTGCCATATCAATGGCAGTATTTAAAATAATCTTACCTAAACCTTTTCCCCGTACTTCTTTTGACAAATACATTTTTCTTAGTTCACAGATTCTTTCATTAATTGGAAACAATCCGAAAGTGCCGATGATGAGGTCAGTATTTGTATTTACTACAACTCCGAAAAAGCCATTCGCTGAAAAATAATTTTTCTCAATATTATTTAGGTCGCTGTCCTTCCCATTGACCTCAGGAGGGAGGGCATATTCTTTAAGACACGTAAAAATTACTTTTTTTATTGATGGTATATCATCATTGGTAGCTGCTCTTATAAGAAATTCTTTGGAAAGCATTTTTAGATTTTGGAGTTTATCAAATTTAAAAGAACTTTATTCTAAACGGTCATTAATTCCCCGGATGCACTGGAATCAGCCTGGCACAATTTCGTTTCGGGTAATGCCCATTAAAAGGCGTCATAGCACATCTTATAAACTTATTCTAAATTGAAATAAAATTTGACTTCTATTGAAGAAAGGGAATCTTTAAAAATAAACAGGTTAGTTGCCGCATACAATATGATTCCTAACCTGATTTGGACTGCTCTGTTTCTGTTGCCTGTAGGAATATTTTGCTATACATTAATAAACCTCAGAACTGTTTTCATCCTCCTTGGAATGAGTTTGCTGCCCGTATTCTTTCCAAATTCATTTTTCGATGCCATACAACTGAGCAGGAATCCGGCATTTTACAAACGCATTGGTGTGAAACACGTCAACAAATTTGCTCAGAATGGTGCTCTTCTCAATCGTTATTTGAGAAATAAGTACCCGAATCTTAAATCTGATTCAACAAATAAATCATCCTTAAAGAAGAGGTATCATCAGACTTATTTTTTTGAGAAATTTCATTTTGCATTGTTTATTTTTTTTACGGCAGTAACTGTCTATGCGCTGGCTAAAAATTATTTATTATGGGCTCTCATCTTATCAATTTGCAATCTGCTTTATAACATATATCCAAATCTGCTGCAACAATACATGCGCCTTAAGCTTGCATCGGCCATAAAAAGATGATCAGCACGATACATGGGCCGGGTTTACTTTTTGTATTGTAAGTATTGAATCAATTAGCGGGCTATTCAATTCGATAAATATTTTTAAAATATTCATACACAATCATTTAGGTATTTGGCCATTTTAGACGGCCAACGGCCGGCGATTTGCAGTAACTTTCTTTACTTAAAAAATAGCCATGAAAGAAATAAGAAAAGAAGACATCAAACAGGAAGTGTTTGACTTATATGATGACTACGCTCACAGTAGAATTGAAAGACGTGACTTTATACAAAAGCTTTCTGCGTATGCTGTGGGTGGCATTACTGTAACGGCGCTCACCAGTTTTTTAATGCCCGCTTATGCCAATGCGATCCAGGTGAAACCGGATGATCCGCGATTAAAATCAGACTATATATACTACGATTCTCCTAATGGTGATGGAAAGATGAAAGCATTACTGTCCATGCCCATTGATATAAAAAAGAGACTGGGAGGCATTGTAGTTGTACATGAAAACAGGGGACTCAATCCGTATATTGAAGATGTGGCGAGAAGAGCCGCACTGGCAGGTTTCATTACACTGGCTCCTGATGCACTGACACCGCTGGGCGGTTATCCCGGGAATGATGACCAGGGCCGGGATATGCAGAGTAAGCTCGACAAAAATAAAATACTGGAAGATTTTATTGCCGCATACGGTTACCTGAAAGGTCTTCCGGATTGTAATGGAAGAGTAGGTGTGGTTGGTTTTTGTTTTGGTGGATGGGTATCCAATATGATGGCCGTCCGCATTCCTGATTTATCGGCGGCTGTTCCATTTTATGGCACTCAGCCGGCAGCTGAAGATGTTCCAAAAATCAAAGCGCCACTCCTTTTACATTATGCAGGACTGGATACGAGGGTGACTGATGGATGGCCGGCTTATGAAGCGGCACTAAAGGAGAATAAGAAAGAGTATACCGTTTACATTTATGCGAATGTGAACCATGGCTTTCACAATGATACGACACCGCGATATGATAAAGCTGCTGCGGAACTTGCCTGGCAGCGCACGATTGATTTTTTCAATGAAAAATTAAAGTGAGCCTGGTTATTTACCAGCGTTCCAGAATCAGCTTTTGTGTGGCCACAACATTATTTCTTTCATCCAGTATACGGATATAATAAAACCCCTGTGCAATAAAACCGGGAATATGCATAATCTCTGTTTGTGCCTGTCCTATAACTGTTGCATTTTGCTGAACCACCTTTTCTCCCACCAGACTGGCCAGCTGAATCGTATAATGGCCGGGTGACAGTTCATTAAATTGAATGCTTAACACATCATCCATCACGGGATTGGGAAAGATCCTGATCCTGTTTTGATTTTCAGGTGACTTGGTAATAAAGAAACTGGAATTGGCATCCTTTTTTGTATACAATGAATTGCTGTTGGCAAGATCACCGCTTTCATAAATTTCATGAGTTGTCTGGGAGGGCGATGCATTCCATGTTTCCGGATCAATTAAGAAATAAGCATCTGAATAAACAGAACTGCCTGCCAATAATTTCTTGCCATCCTCACTGACTGCAACTCCGCTGGTCATAAATTTCTGCGGTAATCCTGAAATAGTGGCCAGGTAAGAAGCCATCTTTGTTGCAATGTCCACTTTAAATACTTTGTTGCTGCCTGTAATCAGAAATAAATGTCCATCATCATCGGCAACCAGGTCGCCTCCTGAGTTAGCGCAGATACTGTGTATGGTCATTTCTTTATTCAGCGGATCATCCTGCAAATCTCCCAGGTCAGTAAGGGACGGCGATCCCTTTGTTGTGAACCTGATAAGATGGGTCCCGTCGTTCGTGATAGTATATCCGTAATTATCGGGAGCAATAACCATCCGGTTAATCGGGCCGGCATTTTTAGATTCATACCCGCCCGCTTTACTGAAGAACTGATCCGGAACACTAAATGATTCCATCGTGGAAAGATCAATATAGTGTAGCTGGTCAATATTCATAGGTGTATAATAGAGACGATTGCCATTTCTGTCATAAGCAATGGCGGCCACACTGCTGTCCTTCAGGTTAACTAATGTATTGCTGAACTCACCAGTGCGGGTATCGAGTTTACGCAGGGCTATCCAATCACTGCCTCCCTTTTTAACGGCCGTAACAGCATAGGCAAAATGATCAGGCTGTCCTTTGGCAGATCCTAAGGGAATAAGTATCGTTATGAATACCAGCCTGAAAAATGATATCCTCCTCATTTTAGAAAATCTGACTTTGTTTGTATCCCAAAACACGGATATTCAAATTAAGCAATTAGTTCAATATTTGCAAAGGACGCCTGTTACATCGAATAAGACAGTTTAACGTACATTGTTCCAGGAATATTATTAGAATGACTACTATACAAAAAAACACCCTGGGACTAATATTTCTTATACTTTTTTTTATTGGTTGTTATACCGAAGGAGAATCTCAGGATCCCAGGAATCTGCCAAAATATGAATTGGTAAAAAACTGGCCCCGACTGCCGGATGGCTACATATTAAGTCAGCCGGGTGGTATTGGCATTGATACCAGCCAGCACATTCTTGTTTTTCACAGACCCGGAAGAAGATGGAAATTATTGGAAGATAAATTCCCGGACTCATTAATTTCTTCCAATACGATACTCGTGCTTGACAGGCAAACCGGAAAAATCTTAAATAGCTGGGGTGCCAACCTCTTTATTATGCCACATGGGTTAACTGTCGACAAGGACAATAATATATGGGTGACAGATGTGGGACTTCACCAGGTTTTTAAATTTAGTCATGATGGTAAATTGTTAATGAAGTTTGGTGAGGCGAAAATTCCCGGGAACGATTCTTTGCATTTCAACCGGCCAACTGATGTAGCTGTAGCATCGGATGGTTCCTTCTATGTAAGTGACGGATATCGTAACAGCAGGGTAATTAAATTTTCGTCATCAGGAAAATATCTTTTTGAATGGGGTAAGAAGGGAAATAAACCCGGAGAATTTAATATTCCACACGCGATTGATCTGGATGACAAAGGAAATGTGTATGTGGCTGACCGGCAGAATAATCGCATTCAGGAATTTGACGCCAATGGAAAGTTCCTGAGGGAATGGAAAGAAAAATCATTTGCAAATTTGTACTCAGTGACGATCGACAAAAGAAATCAGCATTTACTGGCAGTTGATTATCTCATTATTATGGATACCATCATCAAAGGATCCAACATATTGGAGTTTGGAACAACCGGAGATTTGGTTGCTAAGTTTGGGAGGTCGGGTTCCTATAGCGGCCCTGTTTGCCGGTACCATGATATCGCAATAGACAATGAAGGGAATATTTATGTGGGTGATATTCTTGGAAACCGGGTACAGAAATTCAGACCTGTAACTCATTGAGTCAAACCCAGGGTTGAATAATAATATTTAACTGTTTGTATTACCGATGGCAGGTTGCTGGGCTTATCCTGTGCATCCCGTTCTATATAAATATACCCTTCAAATTTTTGTCTTTCCAGCTCTTTGAAGACAGCTGGAAAATCAACGATTCCGGTTCCTACGGGAACATCCACCAGTTTAGGATTATTGGCAGCAGCAATATCTTTTAAATGAATTGCTATCAAATGTCCCTGTAATTTCTTAAGCGATTCAACAGGATCAAGACCGCTCTTGGGCCAATGGCCAAGGTCCGCACATACACCAAAATTGGGATGATTTTTAATGGCTGCAAGTACTGTATCCGGGCTCCAGTAGCGGCTCATCCCTCTCCAGTGATTGTGTATGGCAACTTTTAATCCATACACACCCGCGAGACTGTCAATAGAATCCCACATGTTAATGTTAGGTTCAGCAGTTACAAATTTTACATTTAATTCCTTTGCCAGTTTTAACTGTTTGTTCCAGGCTTCAACGGTGTTGCCTCCTGTAATGTAAATAGATTCCATTCTGAGTCCATAAGATTTTACCAGCGCTTTTACTTTCGCAATTCCTTCAGGAGAAAGTTGTCCCAGCAAAGAATCTTTAACATCAGGTCCGGCTTTCCCAAAAGTGAAACCTTCCACATAATGTACTCCCGCGCTATCTGCTTTTGCTAATTCGCCGGGCAGCGACAATTCGTGGAAACTATATAATGCTACGCCAAGTTTCCACTGATGCGGATCAAAAACTGGTTTGGCGGACGAAAGACTATTCTGTGAAAACACATCTGACGACAGCAACATCAGAAGTGGCAGTATATGTTTCATTCTGTAAATAATTTCCATGATCTTTGAGTTCTTAGCAACTAATATACGGCATTTAGTGCGCTTCATGCGAGTGGTCGCAAATATGTCCCGGTGAACCTGCTACTATAATTTTCATTTTTCTGCTTTTTGATGTCACAGAGTTTCGCAACAATAAGAAACAGGTGTCGCCGGATCTACTTTTGTTGCAGGTAAAATGAGGAATTACATAACTTTAAAACGAATTGTTTGGAAAAATAAACCACAGAGCCGATGTTTGATAAGCATGGTCGGGTTAACGCAGAATCACCAGGGACATTTCTTTTTAAACAGCCTTCTTCTTTATCAGCGGGTGCAGGGACAAAATATGCTTTGTATATTTTTTTGTTTTTGATGTCGGGAAACCGGGCAAATAGTCAGGTGTTGACTTTAAAAGGGGCTTTAAACACAGCGATTGCCAACTATGGTTCGGTAAAAGCCAAGAGCAATTATCTCAAAGCTTCGCAGGCTTCGGCAAAAGAAGCTTCCTCTGAATATTTACCGAATCTGAACCTGGCAGCGCAACAGGCTTATGGTACTGCAAACGGACAATTTGGTCCTGTCATTGCCCTGGGCGGAGGTGTAGCTTCTTCAGGACCACCTTTTCTCTCACAAAACTGGAACGCTGCATTTGGCGGACTGTACCTCGCGAATATAAGCTGGGATTTTTTCACGTTTGGAAGGGTGCGTGAGAATGTGAATGTGGCCCAGGCAGAAGTAGTTCGGGATGCCAACGATCTGGATCAGGAAAAATTTCAACTGGAAGTCAGGGTATCCGGCGCATACTTAAGCCTGTTAGCCGCACAGAGACTTAAATTGTCGGAGCAGAAAAACCTGGAGCGGGCCGATACATTACGTATGGTTGTACTGAGCCGGGCACAAAATGGATTGAACCCTGGTGTGGATTCTTCGCAGGCCAATGCAGAAGTCTCCAGCGCCAGAATTATACTGACCAATGCCATCAATTACGAAGCGGAACAAGCCAGCGAACTGGCGCAATTGTTAGGCATACCTTATCAGCAATTTCTTCTGGATACCGTTTTCATTGCCCGCATTCCTGCTTCATTATATGTTCCCATCGCAAATAACGGAGAGCAACACCCGATATTGAAATATTATCAAAGTCGTATCGACGTAAGTCTTGCAGCAGGAAAAATATTTCGACCGTTTTAAATATCCCGTATTTTCCCTGATGGGTGTGTTGCAGAGCAGGGGTTCGGGATTCGACGCCAATTACAGTCAGGTTTATCCGGATGCCTTTACGCATAGTTATTGGGACGGTGTCAAACCTTCCAACAGTAATTACCTGTTAGGAGTTGGTGTTGTATGGAATCTGACCAACCCGATCAGGGTGCATCAGAAAGTTGCAGCGCAGGAATGGACATCAAAGGGCCTGCAGAATGAATATGAACTGGTCAGCCAGCAGATTAAAACGCAACTCGCCCTTGCAGATCAAAAAATAAAATATGCGATCGACAATTACCGGGAAGCACCCATCCAAATGAAAGCAGCCTCGGATGCCTATACGCAAAAATCTGTTTTGTACCGGAACGGTCTCACAAACATCGTAGATGTTACGCAGGCTTTATATATGCTGAACCGGGCGGAGACTGACAGAGATATTTCCAATAATAATGTCTGGCAGGCCTTGTTGCTCAAGGCAGCAGCAACCGGTGATTTTGGCTTGTTTGAAAATGAAATTAAATAGGATATGGGTTTAATAAGAACTGCACTCAGAAAGCCGATATCCATTTTGGTTATTGTGATGGGATTGTTTTTTTTCGGAATCAATGCAGTGCGTAATATCAAGATTGATATTTTCCCCGAACTTAATCTCCCGGTCATTTATATTTCCCATCCCTACGGAGGCTTTACGCCGACCCAAATGGAAGCTTTTTTTGCAAAGAATTATGTCAACCTGCTATTATATGTGTCCGGAGTAAAAAGTATTGAAACAAGAAATATTCAGGGACTTACTTTAATTAAACTTACTTTTTACCAGGGCACTAACATGGCGCAGGCTGCAGCTGAAGTAACTTCTTTCACCAACCGGGCGCAAGCCATTTTTCCACCAGGTTCACAGCCCCCTTTTATTTTACGTTTTGATGCTTCCACTTTGCCTGTCGGACAATTGGTGTTAAGCAGTAAAATCCGATCCAATAATGAGCTCATGGATATGGCCAACGTGTACGTGCGTTCCTCTTTTACTTCTGTGCCGGGCCTCGTATCTCCTGCACCGTTTGGTGGAAACGTAAGAACTGTTGTGATCAAAGTGGATCCTGAATTACTAAGAGTTCATCATGTTACACCAGACCAGGTTGTTGAAGCGCTTAGAAATAATAACCAGGCAACGCCCGCCGGAAATGTAAGAATAGGGAATTACAATTACTTTACTCCCGCCAACACGACGATTAAAAATATAAAAGACTTTGGCGATATCCCGATTTATAAAGGTGGTGTACAGAATGTTTACCTGAGGGATATTGCTGTGGTGGAAGATGGAGCAGATATTACTACCGGTTATGCGCTGGTAAACGGCAAGCGTTCCATTTATATGCCCGTCACCAAATCGGCGGATGCTTCTACCTGGGAAGTCGTTCAGAATTTGAAAAAAGCCCTTCCGCGATTTCAGAGCCTGTTACCTGAAGATGTCACTTTATCCTACGAATTCGATCAGTCGGTTTATGTAATCAATGCGGTGAAAAGCTTAATTGCCGAAGGAGCGATTGGCGCCGTGCTGACAGGCCTGATGGTATTGCTATTTTTAGGAGACCGGCGGGGTGCGTTGATTGTTGTCCTGACTATTCCTACTTCCATCATCTCAGGTGTGCTGTTTCTTTATTTGTTTAATCAGACCATCAATATCATGACGCTGAGTGGCCTGGCGCTTGCCATTGGTATATTGGTGGATGAATCGACAGTAACGATTGAAAATATTCATCAGCATCTGGCCCTCGGAAAGCCAAAGGCACTTGCCATTTGGGATGCGTGTAAAGAAATTGCTTTTCCGAAACTGCTGATCCTGTTCTGTATACTTGCGGTATTCGCACCTGCCTTTACCATGACCGGAATCCCCGGTTCTTTATTTTTGCCATTGGCCATGGCGATAGCTTTCTCCATGATCACTTCTTATTTCCTGGCACAGACTTTTGTACCGGTCATGGCGAACTGGCTGATGAAAGGACATCATCAGTGTTTCTTCAAAAGACGGACATGTACTGACGGATCAGGAAGAATTCGCGGCCCTGGGACTTACACCTGCTGAAGAACAGGATACTTGGGACCAGAAAAAGAAATTGCTGGAAAGACAAACGAATGATGGCAATGGGAAACTGAGCCGGTTTGACAAATTCCGAAATCGTTTCCTTCGTTTTCTGGACCGCATTTTCCCTTATCAAAAACCTATTGTTATTTTATATTCACTCGTCACCTGCGGATTGGTAGTTATACTGATCGGTAATATTGGCCGGGATGTATTACCAAAGGTAAATGGAGGTCAGTTTCAGGTACGGTTGCGTTTGGCAGACGGCACCCGAATAGAAAGAACAGAAGAAACTACCATTAAGGCCCGGCATTTATTGGAAGAACTGGTGGGTAAAAATAATATATCCGTCACGTCGGCCTTCATCGGTCAGCACCCCGGACAATTTTCAACAAGTCCTATTTATTTGTTTATGAGCGGACCGCAGGAAGCAGTGTTACAGGTTGCTTTAAAGGAAACTTATAAAGAAAAGCTGGATGCATTGAAAGAAAGATTTCGTCGAAAGATGGCAGAAACTATGCCTGAGGTAAAACTCTCATTTGAGCCTATTGAGCTGACGGATAAAGTCCTCAGCCAGGGATCCCCAACACCGATTGAAGTAAGAATAACGGGGAAGGATAAAAAAATCAATGAACAATATGCGGATAAAGTCATTGAAAAACTGAGGCAGATTAATTATTTGCGCGATATTCAGCTGGCACAGCCTGTTAAATATCCCACTATTGATATTGAAATTGACAGAACGAGGGCAGCACAAATAGGTGTGACCCTGGATGAAATATCACGCTCGCTGGTAGCTGCAACTTCTTCATCGCGTTATACGGAAAAGAATTTATGGATCGATCCACGAACCAATATCAGTTATGGTGTGCAGGTGGAGATTCCCGAGAATCAGATGACCAGCATGAATGATATCAATGAAATCCCGGTGTTAAGTAATGAATCCCGACCCGTGCTGGGTGATGTGGCAGATGTGAAACAGGATACCTCTTATGGGGAAAACGACAATATTGGAGCAATTCCCTTCCTGTCGGTTACGGCCAACCTGAATAATATGGATCTGGGGACTGCAACGAAAGATGTAAAGGCGGCGATTCAATCTTTAGGAGAACTGCCACGGGGTTTGACTGTTGAAACAAAAGGTTTGAGTGAAGTTTTATCAGACACTTTAAGCAGTTTACAAACAGGACTGATTACCGCCATTGCCGTTATTTTCCTGATGCTGGCGGCTAATTTTCAATCTTTCAAAGTTTCACTGGTTGTTTTGTCTACGGTACCTGCTGTGTTGCTTGGATCATTGGCGATGCTGCTGCTCACGGGGTCTACACTCAATCTGCAATCTTATATGGGAATTATTATGTCGGTGGGTGTATCCATTGCCAATTCAGTTTTATTAATTACCAATGCGGAGCATTTGCGCATGCATAGCGGGAATGCTTTACTCAGCGCCAAGGAATCGGCGGCCCTTCGCATAAGGCCCATCTTAATGACCAGTCTGGCCATGGTGGTGGGTATGCTGCCCATGGCATCCGGCATTGGTGACGGTGGAGATCAGGCTGCACCGTTGGGTCGGGCTGTAGTGGGAGGATTAATCGCATCCACTTTTGCCGCTCTGATTATTTTACCATTGGTATTCTCCTGGGTACAGGGAAAAACATCTACTGCTTCCGTATCACTTGATCCGGAAGATAAGGACAGTACACATTATATTCCTGGATTGAATCCATCGGAGAAATCACATTCATAGTTCAAAAACACAGCAATGAATCAGCGTCTAATTTTTTTGTCGGTAGTTTTATTGTGTAGTTGTCATTCCGACGATAATTCGCAGAAGAATAAAACAGAAACAGAGGCTCCTTCTACGCAGGTGTTTTCTTTGAAGAAGGCACGTTTGTCTTCTTCCTTACAGATTCCTGGTGAACTCATCGCATACCAGCAGGTAGATCTCTATGCCAAGGTAAACAGCTTTGTCAAAAAGCTTTACGTTGATGTGGGTTCAGAAGTAAAAGAAGGCGAACTCCTGGTTACCATGGAAGCTCCCGAACTGGGTTCTCAACTAGCAGGTGCGGAATCTGCCATTAAATCACGTGAAGCTATCTATCTCGCAAGCAAAGCCAATTACGATCGTTTGTTAGAAACAAGTAAGACACCTGGCACAATATCGCCGAACGATCTGGAACAGGCAACTGCCCGAAAGAATTCAGACTTCTGCGCAATTACTGGCTGCTCAATCTGCACGTACAGAAATTTTGGAAATGCAAAACTATTTGCAGATCCGCGCTCCTTTTAATGGGGTCATTACTGTCAGAAATGTAAATCCCGGCGCCTATGTGGGACCCGCCGGCAAAGGTTCGGAGCTTCCTTTGTTTAACCTGCAGGAACAGAAACGACTGCGACTGGTACTCTCGGTTCCTGAGGCGTATACGGCATATCTGAACAATAAAAATGAAGTGAGCTTTACAGTTAAATCCCAGCCGGATCACAGATTCAAAGCTGTCGTTAGTCGGATGTCAGGATCCATTGATGACAGACTGCGTTCCCAACATATTGAAATGGATGTCATAAACAACGACAAAAAGTTATTGCCGGGTATGGTTGCTGAAGTGAACCTTCAGTTGCCGGCAAGTGACAGTGCTTTTGTTGTGCCCAAATCGGCTGTTATGAATTCAACCGAAAGTGTTTTCGTCATTCGCGTTGTAAACAACCAGTCGCAGCGGGTAGATGTTAAGACAGGCAGAAGTGCAAACGGGATGATAGAAATCTACGGCCAATTAAAGGAAGGCGACTTATTATTAATATCTGCATCGGAAGAAATAAAGAACGGAACTGTTTTGCAAAATTTAAAAACGGTAACCGATTAAATTTTTAGTTGAATACGATTATTTTTTTCCCCAGACAGATAAAAAATCCTCCGCCTCGAATGGTTTCAGGGATTGAATTTCTTTTGGGAAAACCTTCATCGGAAATGTGCGGCCATTCACGAGTATTTTAGAAAATAACTTTTTGACACCTTTCAGTACGCCTCCCTGCACAAATACAGCCTGCGGATAAAAAGTCTTACCACGGTTAAAAGCCATGCGGAGTGCTGAATCATAGGTCCACAGTTCGCCAAGACCCTTCAATTCCAATTGAACGCTCTCCGTAATCTTAAACAGATCAGCAAATGACTTCGCCTTACGGATAACCGGTATGTTTTTTTTCAGCAGGTCAACGCTCATCCTCAACCGCTTTACACCAATCCTGCGCTGATGCGGATGTATCTTTCTGTGAGGAGTGATGCCGGAAGCTGCATATTCGACCGCGGAGAGGAAAGGCAGCGATTTGAAGAACCGCTCCATTTCATGCAGTTCACGCAATTCGGCTTCCCGGTATGCATCAACATCCGATTGCAGACTCATTATGTGAAGTTAGCTTTTTGTTGCACTACCCGTCATCCATTTCCAGCAATAAATTGACTATTAATGCCGTCCACCCCGTTTGGTGTGAAGCGCCTAACCCCTGTCCGGTATCTCCATGAAAAAATTCATAGAAGAGGTGATGATCTTTGAAATGATCTGCTGACCAGCCCGACTGATGGCCGGCATGATACTGGAATTGTCCGTCATCATTCTTTTCGAAAATCTTCAGGATTCTGCGCGTAAGCTGATTGGCAATTTGTTTCAGGTTCAATTTATTTCCCGACCCGGCAGGAAATTCATACATGTACTTATCGCCATAATATTCATAATATTTTCTTAAGGAATGAATGATCAAATAATTTAATGGTAACCAGATAGGTCCGCGCCAATTGGAATTACCGCCAAACATTGTACTGGAACTTTCGCCCGGTTCATATTGAATGGAATAATTCGTGCCCTGGTATCCAAAAACATAAGGCTTATCCTTATGGGATCTCGACAGGGAACGTATACCATAGTCTGACAAAAACTCTGCTTCATCCAGAAGCCTTTTCAATAAACTTTCCAGACGGTCGTCTACCATGATGGCAAATAAATAATTGCCATCCTTGTTCTTGTGTTCAATATCAGAAATGATCCGGGTCAGATCCGGTCTGGTAAGTCTGATGACTTCCAGCCGGGTATTAAATTGCCGCAGATGTTCAAATACCTTGCTGTGCATGATTTCAACAGCCAGCAGGGGAATGATACCTACGAGGGAACGGATTCGCAGACGCTCACTTTTGCCATTTTCAAATTGAATGGCATCATAATAAAATGCATCCTGATCATCCCAAAGAGAAATATCTTTCTTGCCGATATGATGCATCGCCCATCCGATATTGAGAAAGTGTCTGAAAAATTTTGCTGCTGATTCTTCATATGCCAGATTATGCTGAGCCAATTCCAGAGAAATGCGCAACATATTGATAGAATACATAGCCATCCAACTGGTTGCATCGGCCTGCTGAAGTTTTTTAATTCCCGGCGGCATGTGGTTCCGGTCAAAGACACCAATATTATCCAGGCCAAGGAAGCCGCCTTCAAAAATATCTGTTCCATTGGCATCTTTTTGATTTACCCACCAGGTGAAGTTCATGAGTAATTTTTGAAAAGCTCTTTCCAGAAAATCCCAATCAGGAACGCCGGTTTTTTTTCTGTCTTCCTCGAAAACATACCAGACACCCCAGGCATGTACCGGTGGATTGACATCACTGAAATTCCATTCATAAGCCGGAATTTGTCCGTTGGGATGCATATAATATTCCCGAAGCACTACCAATAACTGCTGCTTGGCAAAATCAGGATCAATATGGACAAATGTTGCTGCATGAAAAGCAAGATCCCAGGCAGCAAACCATGGATATTCCCATTTATCAGGCATGGAAATGATGTTCCGGCAGGTGAGATGCTGCCAGTCATAATTTCGTTTATAAATGCGGTGAGGTGGCGTTTCATTGGGTTCTCCAAACAACCATTTAAATACATCGAGATAATAGAATTGTTTGGTCCACAATAACCCGCTCGCCGAACTGCGGAGCAATGCCTTATGTTCCGGGGACAAATTTTTTGGAGCAAGCTGATCATAATATTCATCTGTATCTGCCTGACGTTTGATAAAAATGTCTTCAAAACCTGACCATGGATCCTCTATTTCTGCTTTGCTTAATCTCACCCTGAATGTTTTCGATGCACCCGGCCTGATCCTTTCCTTAAGCCAGATCGCTGCTTTGGTACCTTTCTTTCTCAGATTAACAGTATTCTCATTATTAACGATATAATTATTGATACCATCTTTAACAAACCGGGAATCATTGGGACGGTTATACATCCGCTGATTATTCGTTTCGTTATCGCAAAACAATTGCTCACCACCCTCATGATAGAGAAAAAAACTTCCATTGCGTGATGAACTTGTTTGCAGACAATTCGTAGAAACAGATACAATCTCAGGTTTATTAAATCGGGCATTGTGTTTCCAGAAATTGCGAAACCAAAGATGAGGAAGTACATGGATGGTTGCGGATTCAGGCCCTCGGTTGTAAACCGTAATTTTCATCAGCACATCATTGATCTCCGCTTTGGCATATTCAATAAAACAATCAAAATAACGATTGTCATTGAATACATTCGTATCGAGCAATTCAAATTCCGGAGCCAGCCGGCTCTTTTTGTTTTGCTGAAGCAATTCCAAATAAGGAAATGCAGCTTGCGGATATTTATAAAGAAATTTGCAATAGGAATGGGTGGGAGAAGAATCAAGATGAAAATAAAGTTCTTTGACATCCTCTCCATGATTACCTTCTCCGTTTGTCAATCCAAAGAGCCTTTCTTTTAATATGGAATCATTCCCGTTCCAAAATGCAGGAGCGAGACATAATATCTGGTCGTTGTCACAAAAACCGGCAATCCCTTCTTCGCCCCACCGATAGGCATAACTCCGGGCGAGATCGTGATTGACGAAGTTCCAGGCATTTCCTTCAGGACTATAATCTTCCCTGATAGTACCCCACTGACGGTCAGAAACATAAGGACCCCACTTTTTCCAATTTCTATTATTGGACGATTGGGAAAGACGCTCATTTTCTGCATTGCTCATCTTTTTACTTACAATATTTAATAAATGATGGATCTCTAAAATATATAAATTTTTTGTTAACCGGTTATTATAAACATATATAGATGATGATAATATGATATAGCTTCGATATATGGTCAAAACTAAAACCATAGTGCCCCCTGCAACTTCTGTCATTGTAGATTTCGAGATCGATGCATCAGCTGTTTTTATAGTTATTAAAAATCCGGGGGACTCTGCAGTACTCGATCTTAAAATAAAACCGTCGGTGCCTATCCTGGGTCTGGAAGGAAAAAAAGATCTTCGGAAATTAAACCTTTTCAAAGAAATAAAGTATCTCGCTCCGCTGAAAGAGTTCAGGATATTCGTAGACAGCTATGATTCGTTTTTCAGGCATTTAAAAAATACTCAAATTACATTTGTGCTCAGTTACCGCGGCGGTAATAAAAGATCGTATAAAGAGAAAATAATACATGATCTGAAAATTTATACTGACTTTATTTTCTTCATTAAAAAATCTTAAAAAATTAAATCATGTCAACCGATCCGACAAAAATTTACCCGCTCCCTAAATTTCATTTTCAAGTTGAGTGGGGTGGAGAGAGAATGGGATTTGCTGAAATATGTGGATTGGAAGCAGAGACTGAAGTGATTGAATACCGGGAAGGGTCCAGTCCGAAGTATAACAAGACCAAACAACCAGGTCTGACGAAGTATAATAATGTTACTTTGAAACGGGGAGTTTTCAAAGGGGACTTTGAATTTTTTAAGTGGTGGCAAAAAACGTTCTTTTTTCAGGAGGTTAATCAGCAGTACAGGAGAACGGTGGTTATACATTTACTGGATGAGTCACATAATCCGGTTATTACATGGGCTCTCGCGAATGCATGGCCATGCAGGGTGAAATGGGGTACATTGGATGCTCAGGCAAATGAAGTGTTAATGGAAGAGCTTGAAATTACACATGAAGGACTAACAATAGTTGAGACGTAATAACTGTCCCAAAATTAGGTGCGATTGAGTACATTGCGATTCATAATCATAATAAACCAATTTCATGCAGGAACAGAACTACAAAAACCACAGGAAAATAGTGCCGGGTTTTCATATCGTATTGCTCTTAATTATTCTTTATCTGCTTGTTCAGTCAACAATAAACCTCGTTGAAGCCTTTTCAAACAACAGTGGCAAGTCACAGGCAGTCATGTTTTTTTTGATTTCCATTGCTTTCGCAATCAGCTATGTTAAGATTCGTACTTTCCCTTTAAAGGCCCAGGACAGGGCGATCAGGGCTGAAGAAAATCTGAGGTATTTTACGCTGACGGGTAAATTGCTTGATAAAAATCTGACCATGTCTCAGATTATCGCACTGCGATTTGCACCTGACCATGAGATGGTCGGTCTGGTTGAACGAGCAGTAAGGGAAAGATTGAGCAATGATCAAATTAAAAGAGCCATTCAAAACTGGAAGCCCGATCATCACAGAGTGTGAGTATTATTTTTTACTCATCGCCATTTTAAAATACTTTCCCATTTCGGTCAGCTCGTAAGTGTTCCAGGATTTGAGCTAATTCACTGACCCCCTTCGGACTATTTAGAGGCCAATATTTTACTGGGCTGTCTTGTTCTTCTTAAAATAAATAAATGAATAAATAATCGGTGCCAGAGCCAGTATCAGAGTGCCGCCCATAAAAACATATTCTCCTTGCTGTACTGGTAATAAAAGAGCAGATATCGTTATCAGGATGCCTCCGATAAACCAGAGTTTGCCGGCCATATGATGGGTGGCGCGCCAGTTGTTTTCATTTTCAAGTGTCCATGGAATTCGTATACCCACAAAATAGTTGGGTTTGATATTATACATCAGGTTACCTACCACAATGAAAAAAATACCCATTAAAGGATTAAACATCCGGCTGAATGAAAAAGTTCCTTGCATGGAAGAGTAGAGCATGCAAATCATTATAGCACACAACAAAGCAACAACGGCGATAGCGATTTTCTGCATATTCCCTGCACTCAGCGATGCTGTCTTTTTAGGATCTATTTTACGTAGATTTTTGACTAAAAGGTAGACACCTCCGGAAAGCAGGCTGGTGGACAGGATGATCCAGATCATTTGATGTTTTTCGCTGAAACCATTTGGCTTGCCATCTATCCCGAAATGAGTGGGAATGACGGGTGGTAAGGACGGATAGATTTTTAGTAAGTAAACAGAAGGCAGGATAATTAAAATAAGCACAAGCATATCCTGGAGTAGCTTTTTCATTTTACTTTTTTTTGTTTTGCCGGAATTTAATGATCCATTTTACCAGCTCATCAAAGACTGTTGTATTTAAAGAGTAGTAGATGAACTGGCCCTTCTTAACAGATTCAACGAGACCCGCCTGTCTGAGTAAATCCAGATGATGAGAGATACTTGGCTTCGTCATATCAAACTGATCCGCGATTTCACCTGCACTCATATCCTCTTTTCCCAGAAGTTCCAGCATCCGGCGACGGGTAGGATCATTAAGTGCTTTGAAGAGCTGATTCATGCGTTACTTTAAATTATATAATTAGACAAATATCTAAATATAAAGTGATAAATCAAAGGAATTACCCGACCATTTATTAACCTGTTAACATAGGGTAGGCTGTTAATGCAGGATGGGTTTCCCGTTTTGAAAGTTCTATGAAGTTTTTATACTTGCAGCCCGAGCCAATCCCAATTCTTTGATTGACTCTTCCCGCATAGCGACTTTTCTGACTTTACCCGTGACAGTCATTGGAAATCCCTGAACAAACTTCCAATATTTAGGAATCTTGAAATGTGATATTCTCTTCCGGCAATATTCTTCCAGTTCTTCAGAAGAAGCGATTCGGTCCGCTTTCAATTTTACCCATGCCATAACTTCTTCACCATATTTTTCACTGGGAACGCCGATGACCTGCACGTCTGAAATAGCATCGTGCGAGTAAAGAAATTCTTCAATTTCTCTTGGATAAACATTCTCGCCACCACGGCAAATCATATCTTTAATACGGCCTACAATATTTATATATCCTTCATCATCGGCAGTCGCAAGGTCGCCCGTGTGCATCCAGCGGGCATCATCAATAGCTTCTCTGGTAGCTTCGACGTTGTTCCAGTAACGGAGCATTACAGAATATCCCCTGGTGCAAAATTCACCGGGCTTACCTCTGTCCTGCAGTTCACCCGTTTCAGGATCAATGATTTTAATTTCCAGGTGATCCTGAACAGTTCCAACCGTACTCACCTGTTTTTCAAATGGCGTTCCAATATGAGTTTGTGTAGAGACTGGCGATGTTTCTGTCATCCCATAACATATTTCCACATCTTTCATATGCATGCGTAAATGCACCTGCTTCATTATTTCAACCGGGCAGGGTGAGCCCGCCATAACACCGGTCCTTAGTGATGAAAGATTAAAGCGGCTAAATTCAGGCAAATTCAGTTCTGCAATAAACATAGTGGGCACTCCCAATAAAGAAGTACAGCGTTCTTTTTCTACTGCCTCAAGAACCCTTATAGGGTCAAAACTTTCTGAAGGAATTACCATGCAGGCACCGGATGTTGTACAGGCCAGATTGCCAATGACCATACCAAAACAGTGATAGAATGGTACAGGTATGCACACTTTATCATTTTCCGTATACTGCAGACGTTTGCCGACGAAATAACCATTATTCAGGATGTTGAAATGAGATAAGGTAACACCCTTTGGGAATCCGGTTGTCCCCGAAGTATACTGTATATTGACGGGGTCATCAAACTGCAATGACGTTTCGACTTCTTCCAATTGAGAAATGCTGACCGATAATGCTTTCCCAAGGAAATTCTCCCAGTTGTCATCAAAAAAAATAAATTCTCTTATGCCGGTGTAAGAATTTACAGCTTCTTCGATCATGCCTTTATAATCACTGTCTTTGAATGATAAAGCCGATATGATTACACTGACGCCAGCCTGATTCAAAACGTAAGAAAGTTCGGATATACGATAGGCAGGATTTATATTTACCAATATAGCACCAATGCGTGCAGCTGCGTACTGAACCAATACCCATTCGTACCGGTTGGGCGACCATATCCCGATCCGGTCTCCTTTTTTCAGATCAATGGCGAGAAACGCCCTGCTGACTTCTTCAACCTTTTGCCAGAACATCGCGTAGGACACTCTGTAATTTTGGTGCATACTGATCAGTGCCTCTCTTTCAGGAAATTGATGAACAGTCCGGCGTAGATTTTCACCGATCGTTTCCCCAAGTAATGGAGTCAGACTCGGGCAATGGAAATAAGATTTCTGGCTCATTTTATATTTCACATCTATAAAGTTACAGACGGCAACATTATTCAGCTTCAGTCCTTATTGTCGTTGTCATCACCAACAAACCTACGAACATTTTTTGCTGAACATGGTATCCGACAAAAAACCCCGAAATGATTCGGGGTTTTTATTTTTCTTTACAATAAAAATTATGAAACGGCCTCAACGTGAGTTTCAGTTTTTTTTTCTTTGGATTTTTTTGCTTCAGTCTTGGAAACGGACTTCATTGGTTTTACCGCAATTGATTTCGTAAGAATTTTTCCTGCCTTGTGGATGGTCCTTTTATATTTTTTCTCACCGAATTTTTTTGGAAAATCTACCAGCGATTCGACAAGTTTTCCTTCGACCTGTTTTAGCAGGGTCTTTTTTAATGATTTTTGAACTCTCTTTTTCTTTTTGGCCATAAAAGTATTTTAGGTAACAATTTGATAATATAAATTTAATGTTCGTTCTCAAATTTCCCATGTTAAGCTTTGGGAAAACGATGATTTCGAAATCTGGCTATCTGTTGAAATTATGGATTCTATAATTTCAATTGACTGAAAATGAAAGACTTAGCCATTAACACTTAAAAGCATCAGGCCTCTGGTTTCTTTGTTATCTTTTCAGAGTCCCGGATCGATTTGCAATATCTTTTTGAAACCTATCTGACTAAGTAATAGAAAAAGGGAATCTTATGACATAATAATATCACTTTAAGATACCAATAAACGCGTCCTGGTTGAGCATTGAAAAATTAACTACTACTTATTAGTATTGCAAAGGCCTGAAAAATCACGTAGAAGTGGGACTCTTATTTAACGGATCAGATGTTATACTAAAGTGATTACTACGTTTCCCTTTTTGTTTCCCGCTTCAACGTATCTGTGCGCCTTGCCCATTTGTTCCAGCGGGATAAATTCTATCAATGACTGACTTTAACCGGTCTGATTCGTTGTTTAATTTGATGCTGCAAATACAAAATCGTGATCTTATCTTCCATGAAAGATAATCGATTTAAATTTTAGACCGGGAGCCTCGGTTTTGAAGAGGGCTTTGAATTATCTTTAGGAGAATATGATATATTTAACTCAATTAATTTATATCAAAGAAGGACAGGAAGCTGTATTTCATCAATTTGAAGAGATTGCAATTCCCGCTATTTTAAAATATAACGGGCGACTTTTAATTCGTGTACGACCAGACAACCAATCATTCATTGAAAATAATATTGTGAAGCCCTATGAAATTCATTTAGTCGAGTTTGAATCTGAACAGGATTTCCAAAATTTTAATCAGGATGAAGAACGAAAGAAATTTCTTCACCTGAAAGAAAAGTCAGTAAAGTCTGTCTTACTCATTAAAGGGACAAAATTATAGCAATACAGAGGCAAAATGAAACTTCGTATCACCAGATTGCTAGTCTATATGATTGTCGGATTTATAGTGGCCTTTTTATACCACTATCTCAGGCGCTAAGTAAATTCAACAATGTTCCAAAACGCTGAAAGTCCATTTTTTCATTTAATATGTGGTTTGCCCGGGTCGGGAAAAACTACGTTGGCAAAAAGTATTGCCTCATCTACGGGGGCTTTTAGATTTTCACCCGATGAATGGATCAAGGAAATCTGGAATGATAAAGCCGAAGCCGAAGGCAATAAATTCAGGGATCAGATTGAACAACTACAATGGAGGATCGCAAAGCAGATGCTGCAAAATTCAATCAGCGTAGTCATTGAATGGGGAACACGGGGAAGAGCTGAAAGGGAAAAATTACGCGATGAGGCAAAGGATGTTGGCGCTATAATAAAATTCTATTATTTAGATATTTCAAGGGAGATTTTGAAAGAAAGAGTTTTAAAGAGAAATCAGCAGACAGACCGTCTTGAATTTTATATTCCTCCGGAAGAAATCGAAACATTTCTTGATGAAAGTTTCAAATCTTTTCAAATTCCAACAGCAGAAGAGTTAGCGACTTACGATTTTATCGGGTAAGTAATCGGAAAATAGATATATTTATTCTGGTTACAAAATACACTCATGAGAAAATATCTTTTGTTATACTGCATGACGCCCATTATTTCGGTTTCTGCACAGGATTCTGTCACCAGCTCACAGATTGCAGCAACGGAAAAAATGTTTGGCCTTTCTTTTAGTCAGCCAAAGAGAGATTCCATGACAGATATTTTAACGGGCAGGTTGAAAACCTACAATTACCTGCAGTCGCAGAATCTTAGCAATGACATGCCATTCCCTTTATGGTTTAGTCCTGTTTTACCAGGCATGAAGGTCCCACGAAAACAAATGCCCGTTCATTTCGATATTCCCGAACAGGTGTCAATGCCCGCCGATAAGAATCAGCTTGCTTTTTATAGTATTCCTCAACTGGCGTCTTTAATAAAGAATAAAAAAATCACTTCCGAACAGCTTACCCGTTTTTACATTGACAGACTTAAGAAATACGGTCCGGTTTTACATTGTGTGATTGAAATAACAGAAGATATTGCCATAAGGCAGGCCAAAAAAGCAGATGCAGAAATCGCCAGCGGAAAATATCGCGGTACCCTGCATGGGATTCCTTACGGGATCAAAGATCTTTTTGCCGTAGACGGAACACATACTACCTGGGGTACTCCGCCTTATAAAAATCAGATGATCAGTCAGACTGCTTTCGTTGCAACCCAATTGGAAGCGGCGGGTGCTGTGCTGGTTGCTAAATTGTCCCTGGGTGAACTAGCCATGGATGATGTCTGGTTTGGCGGTCTCACGCGAAATCCTTGGGACACGAACAAAGGATCGGGTGGATCATCAGCCGGTTCAGCCGCAGCAACTGCTGCAGGCCTGGTGCCCTTTGCCATCGGTACCGAAACTTATGGGTCTATTGTAGATCCTGCGATGCGTTGCGGCGTTACCGGTCTGAGGCCAACATACGGTAGTATTGCCAGAACCGGAGCGATGGCGCTTGCCTGGAGCTCAGACAAGATCGGACCATTATGCAGATCTGCGGAAGATGCAGCAATCGTTTTTTATTATATCCACGGCGCAGATCAAACGGATGCTTCTTCGATCCAGTTTGCATTCAATTATACTGGTGTAGTGAATATGAAACAATTGAAGGTTGCTTATACAAGTAACTATATAGATACTCTGCCTGCCAGCAGCCCGGAAAAACAAACCCTGAAAAAGTTGAGAGAAATGGGAGCTCAATTAATTCCTTTCAGCTTTCCCGACAACCTGCACGGAGATGAAATACTTTCGTTAATCATTGGAGCTGAGTCCGCCGCCGCATTCGATCTGTTAACCAGATCTTCAAAGGACGATGAAATGGTTCAGCAGGCAAAAGACAGATGGCCCAACACTTTCAGAACTGCGCGCTTTGTGCCTGCTGTTGAATATATCAATGCCTGCAGGGTGCGATATCAAATCATGAAGAAGATGGATCCCGTTATTGACGGGTATGATATTATTATTGCGCCGCCTGAAACAGGGGATCAGCTGGCCATCACCAATCTGACAGGTAATCCTTCTGTTACTCTTCCAAACGGGATATTGCCAAATGGAATGCCGGCCAGTATCACCTTTATTGGAAAACATTTTGGAGAGGCCGAATTACTCGCATTTGCGAAAGCCTATCAGCAGCAAACAGGTTTTCAATTAAAACACCCGCCCGGATTTCTGCAATAAAGAATAAAATGACCGGTCATGCAAAAGTCAGTTATTCTTCTTTTATTATTATTTCAGTTTCAATTCCTGTTTGCCCAGACATTTGAGATTCTTATAAAAGGAGGGCATGTGATCGATCCAAAGAACAACATCAACGAACTTCTTGATGTCGCTATCAACCATGGAAAAATAATAAAAGTCGCGAAGAGCATAGATCCAAAAAATGCCAGTCAGGTTATTGATGCCGTGGGAATGTATGTTGTACCGGGTCTCATAGATATCCATACGCATGTTTTTTATGGACCGGATCCAGAAAGAAATTATTGCGATGGGACAAAGTCAGTTTTGCCCGATGCGTTTTCATTTAATTCGGGAGTGACGACGGTAGTTGACGCGGGCTCCTCCGGATGGAAGGATTTTCCTGTTTTTAAAAAGAAGATCATAGACAGATCGCAAACGAGAGTATTTGCATTTTTGAATATCGTGGGTGCAGGTATGCGAGGCGGAATATATGAACAGGATACAAGTGATATGGATGGAAGCAAGGCAGCCATAGCAGCGCGACAATACCGTGAATATATAGTTGGAATCAAGGTTGCGCACTATAGAGGGTCGGACTGGAAACCTGTTGATGAGGCTGTAAATGCAGGTAACATAGCGAATATCCCACTGATGATTGATTTCGGAAGCAATCCCGCTCCTCTTTCCATTAAAGAATTATTTTTAAAACACATGCGGCCCGGAGATATTTTCACACACTGTTTTGCTGACCTGAAGGGCCGGGAATCGATAGTTGATAGCAGGACCAAAAAATTGAAAGACTTTGCGTGGGAGGCTAAAAAAAGAGGAATCTTATATGATGTCGGTTATGGAGGAATAAGCTTTTCCTTTTCCCAGGCCATACCTGCCATAAAAGAGGGCTTTTATCCAAACTCAATTAGCACAGATATGCATGCAGGCAATAAATATAAAATGAAAGATATCCTGGAAATCATGTCTGAATTCCTTGCACTCGGAATGAATATCCAGGATGTGATTGGAACTGTTACATGGAATCCTGCAAGAGAGATCAAACACCAGGAACTGGGGAATATTTCAAAAGGAGCGATTGCTGATATTGCCATACTTCGTGTTCTGAATAATCATGTCGGATTGTACGATCATACGGGGTATAAAATAAATGGAACAAAAAAGTTTGCGTGTGAAATGACAATCAGGAATGGCAAAATTGTTTATTCAAACCACTGATATATTTCCTGGATCAACAGACCGGTTTTATCTTTTGTATTTAAATCACGTGCAATCTTTCCCTCCTGTAATTGTATAAGCCGGTTTCCATATAATGTCGCGTCTTTTAAATTGTGGGTAATCAAAACAGTGGTGATGCCGAGATCCTGGTGCAGTTTACTGGCAAGATTCATCACGATTAATGCTGATTTAGGATCAAGTGCAGCAGTTGGTTCATCCAATAATAAAATATCAGTATCATCCATGACACTCATCAAAAGGGTCAGGGCCTGTCTTTGTCCGCCGGATAAATTTCCCATGGGCTGGTCGATTTTATTTTCAAGGCCCATCCCTAAACCTGCAATCTTTTCCCTTACCTTTTTTTTAAATGATTCATCAATACCGATTGTCAGGCTTTTTCTTTGCGTGCGTAATGAGGCAAGTCTGAAATTGTCCAGTATCGTTAGATCTGGCGCTGTGCCGTTATTGGGGTTTTGAAAAACACGGGCAACCCACCTGCTTCGTTTGTATTCAGGAAAAGGAGTGACATCCTGACCGTTAATTTCAACCTTTCCGGCACTCGGCATTTGAGAACCTTCGATAATATTCAACAATGTTGTTTTGCCACTTCCGTTAGCGCCCACCATCACCACGAATTCACCTTTCTCAATCTGCAATGATATATCCTTCAAAGCAACCACCTCAGTGGGTTTCCCCTTATTAAAATATTTACTGATCTTCTGAAGCGAAATCATCAGGATTTATATTTTAGCATTATTCGAAATGCTGCTTCTCAATTGCTGGCTCACCCTGGGAAGGGCCACGATGAGCAGCACAAACAGGGCTGTTACCAGTTTGAGGAAATTAGGATCAATTCCCATGGCCAGTGTAAATGCAAGGACCATTTGAAATAAAAGACTGCCGGCTAAAACAAGTATAATCTGCAGACCGATATTTGTAACGTTCATCCATATCCTGAGAGCATCAGCGATGAGAACAGAACCCAATCCGGTAATAACAATACCGATACCCATATTGATATCGGCAAAATTCTGGTATTGTGCAACCAGGAAACCACTAAGTGCCGTAAGTGCATTTGCAATCGCGAGACCGATAATCTTTATAATATCATTATTGATGCCCATGGATTTGGTCATCACGGGATTATTGCCAGTAGCGCGCATGGCAATACCAAAATCAGTTAACAATAAATAACGAAGCAGAAAACCCAGAATGAAGATTATGATCAGTGCAACGAATAACTGATTGTAAATATCAGTGTCAAAAATGGAGACGGCATTGAACAAGGTATGTATATTGATCAGTGGCACATTGGATCTTCCGAGAATAGTCAGGTTGATTGAATACAATCCTGTCATCACAAGTATTCCGGCAAGCAGTGCATCTATTCTGAGTTTTGTATGAATAAGGCCGGTACAGATTCCCGCAATGGCACCTGCCAGCATGCATACTGGTAATGCTGCGATGGCTGTCCAGTGGTTGGTTATTAAAACAGCTGTAACAACCGCACCCAGTGTATAACTACCATCGGTCGTGATATCCGGGATATTAAATATTTTCATTGTAATGAAAATACCCAGAGCCATGGGGCCGAGACAAATGGAAAGTTGTAATGCCGTTAAATAGAATTGGCTCATTGAACAGGCTCGAAACTTAAAGGTATGCTAAGATTGAATTTTTTAGCAGCAGTCGGATTATAGACTTTTTTTCTGACCGTGACCATTTCCCAGTGCAGGCTGTCTGTACTCCTGGTTTTGAGATATAATGCGGCTTCCTGTCCTGCCTGGTATCCCCATTGATAAATATCAGCACCATAAGCGGCTAAAGCACCTCTTGCAACCAATCCGGCTTCACTTGTAAATACAGGTATATTCTTCTGGTTACAGGATTGAATAATGGTTTCAAAAGATTCGAAGACTATATTATCAGGGTTGGCAAAGAATACATCAATATTTTTTGAAAGCAGGGACGCGGTAACGAGTTGCACATCAGCCGTGGAGTTGACAGGCAGGTAGATCAGATTGATATTATTATCGGCAGCAAGTTTCCGGATCCGGTCCATGGATTCCACGGACTGAGGTTCTGACTGATTGTAAATCATGCCAACGGTTAACCGGCCTGACTTTGGCTTAACCAGTTTTGGAATAAGTAAAAAAGATGTATCTATATAATCCAGTGTTTCCCCGACGCCAAATAAATTCCTGGGTGGCTGCCCCGAGCTGTCATTTATTTTCATCAATCCGGGTGTCGGGGACACCATCATGAAAATGGGAATATCTTTTGTGTTTTGAACGGCAGCAATAGTAGACAAAGAAGGATTGGTTGCAATCAGTGTTACCGGTTGGGACACAAAATATTTGATGATCTGTGTCAGGGTTGGAATATTACCCTGTGCATTACGATAAATGACTTTGAGGGTTCCTTTTTTTTCATCAAAACCGTCTTTTCGCAATGCATCAAAAAAGCCGGTCTTAGCCTGTTCAATGGTGTTGTCCTGAAATGCATCAACAAAACCAACTACCGGTATATTGGATTTCTTCTCATCATGGCAGGCCATGATAAATAGAATAACAATCGAAAATAGAAGCCATTTTTTCTTTATCGAAAAAAGATTTGTCAGAAGAGTTTCGATAGTAAATGATTAAGGCGTAACGTGAAATGGAATTTGGGAAAATAAAGTAAAAATAGACAATTATTCTGCAGTTGATATGAATGCCTGAACTATAACATTAAAAAGCCATACCATTATTTCATTCCTTTGAAAGTGGCGTAAATAGCCATGGCATGTCCATGGCCTAAATCGAATTCTTCTTTCAACCATTTTACAATTTCTCCGGCTTTAACGCCAGACTTAAGATTTCCTTTTTCAAAAAAGCCTTTTTGTGTGGCCAGTTTCTTAAAGTCGGAAGGTGTTTTACCTGTCTTTGCTTTGATATTGTCCATATAAGCCTGAAACGACATAAGTAAGCAGAATTTATTTTTGATGAAAAGTTAAGCCATTTCCGTCGGGATCTTTTAACTGTGCGAATTTGCCCCAGGGAGTATCATCAACTTTTCCGAGTTCTATTCCTTTTGTTTTCAATTCACGGATTTCTTTTTCCATATCGTCAGTTTCCAGTATGATGCTTTGAAAATTCATGAGTGAAATGGAGGTAGTCTGGCCTGGAATTCCCAATTGTACCCAGGTTTGTCCATTACCCATTGGTGCTTCCACGATTATTTGAAAACCGAGCTTCATGTAAAACTCTTTAGCTTTTTGCTGATCTGATACAGACAACGTAATGACTTCTATAGTTTTCATTTTTTATGGTTTTTAGTGTTATTTAGTGATACAAAGATGCGGATGGAAAACAAAAAATATACTATATGAAAATGACAAATAAGGGGTGTTTTGCGTCAATTGGGAACAGCTGTAGCAGCTTAACAGGGTAATGTATTAAATGCCTCTATACTAAAGTTGTGGCCAGCTCAATAGCTTCTCCCAAAGATTGAATTAAATCATGCGGCCAGACCGGCTCCCCCTGTTGAACGCTCTGAACCCAGATCATTCTGTTATCCTTTGTTTGAAATCCTGCAGGTAATATAATGGCTGAATGTTCAAAAAACATCACTTTCATCCAGCCTTTGCCTTTGTCACTGGGCAGAAAATTTCCATTGCATTCTTTTTCGTGATAAGTATAAGTGAACGCTGTCATTTTTCAATTTTTGAAAGCACGAACAAAAATACAGACATTCTGAACTCTGGAAAAACCCTTTAACGAATAGTGACTTTGTAAAGGCCCGAAACAGATCTGGTCTTTTTTGGAAAAAAAGTATACTATCCCGTTCAATTCAGCAAGGATAAAGACGGTAATATTACACAGGCCCTTATATATAACAAGGACGTTTGGATGAAAGTAAAGGAATAGTATTTTATAAAATCAATCGAAATCCAAGTCCCAGTGAATTTAAAGGATTGGAGCTAAGATTTGCGCTGGCTCCGAAAAAGTCGTTTTTGCCGGTCGTTACCGATTCTGATTTGGTATTCGAGCTTATATAAGCGATGGAAAATATCTGAGGTATTGATAACTCCAGAAAGAATCTTTTAGACATTTTATATGCGATACCAGGAGTAATGTAAATGCTACCCTCATTACCGGTACTGGTGGATAATTGATTGCCTAAACTGTCCGTAGTTGAACCCGTTGAACCATTGTATCCTGCCCCGGCCTGAACGAAAATATAAAAATCTTTTCCCAGATTTTTATACACACGATAAAAAACTCCAATACCATAATCATGAGTTGTATTTGTTGAACGATCAATGTAAGTATTTGAAAAAACATCGTAATTAAGATCAATTCCAGCCAAAGCATTTTCTTTGATCGCCTTTCCCAGTGAAACCCCAAAAACGCCGGAATTATATTTCTGTTCCCCGACGATGTTGGGTGATGTTGATTTGTTACTTGAATAAGAGAGATCTCCTCCTAACAGAATATCTCCTTTACTGAATTGGGCACTGGCAGAATAGACGGATAAAATAATCAGGAGGGAGAGTAGAATTCTGGACATAGATTTGATTTTGGTGAATAATGCTGTTAAGATATACGATGATTATCTAAGAATTTCACAAAAACTATATACAAATCCTAATGAGAACTTAATACTGTTTTTCGTAAGGGTTTTTATGTATATCGCTTAACTGATTCTAAAATTAAATTCATCATGGGAAATAGTATATTTTTGAAAAATGATCAGGCTTTCATCTTCGATATTATTTACATTCTTATTCGGATTGTTATTGAATAATTCCATATCTGCCCAGACAAGACTCGACAGTATTCTTCCCATGCGCGGGTTCTGTATTGATGCGCCAAGACCGGAGGGGTTGGATTCATTTGTTCATTTCGTTGATAAAGAACTGGCTCCGCGTAAGGTAAATACACTGGTTGTTCAGATAGAATATCATTATCAGTTCAAAACACATCCGGAACTCATCGATAGTTTCGCGCTGTCAAAATCAGATATTAAAAAAATTGTTGCTGTTTGCAGAAGAAACAATATCCGTGTCATTCCGCAAATTAACCTGCTTGGCCATCAATCATGGGCAAATCATTTTGGTAAACTGTTGAGGGCATACCCGCAGTTTGATGAGACTCCTTACATAAAAATGCCGGAAAAATATGTCTGGCCAAATTCAGATAATCTTTATTGCAAAAGTTATTGCCCTTTACATCCCGATTTGCACCCGATATTATTTGAAGTGATTGATGAGCTTTGTGATGTTTTTGAAAGTGACGCATTTCATGCAGGCATGGATGAAGTATTCTTTATTGGCGATGACATTTGCCCGCGTTGTGGCGGAAGAGACAAGGCCGAATTATTTGCAGGAGAAGTTCGGGCTGTTCATGATCACCTCCGGATGAAGGGAAGGGAAATGTGGATCTGGGGTGACCGCCTGATCGATGGAAAGACAACTGGTTTGGGTATATGGGAAGCCAGTTTTAATGATACCTACCGCGCAATAGATATGATTCCTAAAGACGTAGTGATATGTGACTGGCATTACGAGCGGGCGGATAAGACCGCAGTATATTTTGCCATGAAAGGTTTCAAAGTGATAACCTGTCCGTGGAGAGATCCATCGATAGCCGTTACACAGATAAATGATATGATTGGTTTCAGGCGCGATTCGACTCCGGAAATGAATGAACGTTTTCTTGGAGTTATGGAAACTACCTGGATGCGTACAGCTTTTTATCTGGACAATTTTTATAAGGCTCAACCAAACGATTCTACCATTGAAAATACATCCTGGAATTGTTTCAAAGTCATGTATGATGCGATTGGTAAACTACATTAATACGCCATGCACATATTCATATACAATTATTAATATATATTATAAAGTTTGTGGCATTCCTGCCATCGGTAGAATAATAGCCTCTCATCATACTACTGATTGTACTCTCCACGTTCATATATAATAACCACCGGAGTTCCGGTTGTTACCATTGAGGCGTACCCAACATGAAATGATGATATAAGAACCCGCCCATGTCAACCAAACTGGAGAAATCGAATATCCTTGAGGTTTCACTTACCCTTCTTTTTTTGGTATGTTGTGAAATTGGTTTTGGTTCTGCTTATTATGTGCGCAGCACCGGCGATGATTCCAACAACGGTACTTCGATTGCAACTGCCTGGGCTACCATCAGTAAAGTAAACAGCAAGGCGTTTCTGCCTGGTGATACGCTGTATTTTGAAGGCGGCCAGACTTTTAACGGTAGTATCAATTTGACAGCCGACGACGGTAACGACCCCAATAGTATTTTTGTTATAACATCCTTTGGTACAGGAAGGGCTACCATTAATGCAGGCGGCTCATATGGATTTTACGCTTACAATACTCAGGGATTTTCTATTTCCAATTTGATTTTTGATGGTAACAATACATCTACCAACACGGGTGCCGGTATATTAATATATTCTGACCTTCCGGGAGATGTAAAACTCAGCAATATTTCCATCAGCAATATTGAAATAAAAAACTTCGGGAAAGAAGGTGTAAAAATTTACACCTCTGTTAACCTCACAGGATTTAAGAATTTATCACTCAGTAATCTGAGCGTGCATGATGTAATGAACAACGGAATTATAATATTTGGTTTTTTAACGCAATCACTTGTTGGCTGGCAGCATAAAAATGTTTCTGTCTCAAATTGTGAAGTCTATAATGTTCCCGGATCTTCTGTTCCTGCGGCATATCAGGGAAGCGGTATTGTACTCGAAGGGGTGGATGGCGGAGTGATCCAGAATAGTGTGGCACATGATAACGGACAAAATAATCAGTTTTGCGGAGGTCCAGCCGGTATATGGACGCTTGAGAGTAACAACGTTATAATACAGTCCTGTGAAAGTTATAGAAATCACAGTGGATCAGGATGTGACGGGGCGGGATTTGATCTGGATGGTGGAGTGACCAATTCAATCATGCAATACAACTATTCTCACGACAATGACGGCGCCGGTTATCTTCTGGGTCAGTATAACCATGCAAGGCCCTGGAGCAACAATACGATGAGGTATAATATTAGTCAGAATGACGGAATAACGAATGAGGGAGGTATAGGAGTGTTCAAAGGTCCGGGAACTACCATGAGTGGCGCCAACATTTTTAATAACACAATTTATATTTCGCCTCAGGCCGCCAACATGAATGAATGTGCCGTCTATTTTACCAATTGGGTTACAGGAATCAATAATGTGGCTTTTTATAACAATATTTTTTATTCAACAGGAGGCGTGCCTTTAGTAAGCATCCCAACAGGCTATTCAGCTTTTTTTGGAGGTAACATTTACTGGCCATCAGGCAGTACCTTTTCCATTTATTATCAGGGCAGCTATTATCCATCTTTGGCATCCTGGCAAACTGCGACGGGTAATGAAATAGTTGGTGGGAGTCATACAGGATATAATAGCGATCCGCTTTTAACCAATCCGGGGGCAGGAGGAACAATTGGATTTGGAAATAGTCTGACTTCTCTGAAGGCCTATAAAATAAGCAGTAGTTCATCTCCTGCGAATAGTACCGCTTTGGATCTCAATGCACTCTATTCAATTAATTCCGGAACCACAGATCTTTGGGGAACTGCCGTTCCTGGTGGAAATGTCAATGATATTGGAGCAAATCAGCTTAACACCATTCTTCCATTAGTACTGTTGAATTTCAACGGCAGTTGTCTGGGATCTGCTCAAAAAATATTCTGGTCCACCGGAGAAGAAACAAATATGAAAACTATTGAACTCATGTACTCCGCTGACGGAACCAGATTCAGCAGTCTTGCGAATATAACTCCGAAGGGTAATAATAGCGACTACGCTTATGTAAATGATTCAACTGTCTCAGGTAATAATTATTATCAGCTGAAAATGATTGACCTGGATGGTTCCATTTCTTACTCAGCTGTTTTGGATGTAAAATGTGGGATTGTTTCTGATAAAATAAAAGTAGGGCCCAACCCATTCAACAATTCTTTTAATATTTCTTTTGAGACTGTAAGCGAAGGCACCGCGACAATTACGTTATATGATGCAATGGGAAAATTAATTTTTCAGAAGAAACCTGCACTTCTCGAGGGTTATAATCTTGTAAATTATGATGGTCTGGACAGATTGCCTTCCGGTATTTATTTTCTGCGGATAGTGAATCAGGATAAATCGGAATACATCAAACTTCTTAAAGCCGGGAATGAATAGGCGATGAAATGGAAGTAGTTCAGGAATTTATTAAGCAGTAAAGATGGTCACTTGCATCGTCAGGTGGTTATAATCAATAAAAAGGCCTTTTTCTAAAGGCCTTTTCTATTGTTTATTATTCCTGAAAGTTTTTGCTATTTTGGCAGCATGAAAAAATTAACCCTTTTATTTCTACTGATCATATCCATAACGGCCAGGTCGCAGGAAAAGGATGCGCTGTTCGTCTTCGATGCAAACTGGAAACCTACCAAAATCAAATTTGCTCATTTTTTGCTCCACAGACATCAGGTAAACGATACCTGCTGGCAGTGGGATTATTACAATTTCGTTGGTCCTCTCATCAAAACCGAGCGGTATCGGGATAAAGATGGTTCTGAACTGGATGGCATGTCATATGACTATAATGATAAAGGCATCGTCGATTCTGCGACCACATTTCGCAGAGGAAAAAGAAACGGTGATGCATGGAAAGTGAGAGGTGACAGTATGAAATTCAGGATTAAGTATGTCTACCGGGATGATTCACTTATTGAGGTCATTGATCTTGACAAAAAGAAAGCTGATTCTTCCGTATCGTACAAGGATGAAAAGGAATCAGAGTATCCGGGAGGAAAAGCAGGCTGGTTTCGCTATCTGCAAAAAAATCTTCAATATCCTGAACGTGCTGTCAGTGGAAATATCCAGGGATCAGTAAGTGTAAGTTTCATTGTAGATCAGTCTGGCTACGTATCAGACTCTTATATTGCAAGGTCAGTCGAATACTCGCTGGATGAAGAGGCACTCAAAATAATTAAAGACTCGGGGAAATGGGAACCGGCCTTTCAAAACGGGCATAACGTAAAATCCTACAAAATGCAGCCGATTAACTTTAACATGGAATAATTTATCATAGCGTATACTTATTTGTTTTTATTCAGCAGACCGTTGGATCTTTGCAGAGATAATTCAGATTCCTTCAGCATTCTGTTGAATTTTTCCTCTGATGTCTCATTCTTTTTTTGAAGAGCATCTTTAAAGGTATATTTCGGCGATTGAAAATCAGTAAAGGTTTTCGATCCATTCGAATAGGGTACTCCACTGGTTTTTGATAACAGTGACGAGCTGTATGTCCCTTCAAAATAATAACAGGTAGCAATATATTTTTTTACATATTCCCTTGTTTCTTCAGGAAGGTAAGACTGCAGTGCCCAAAAATTCCTTGTGCCGGATTGTTTGATAGCCGAGTAAACAGGACCTTCACCTCCGTTATAAGCGGCGAAAACAAGGAACCAGTCTCCGAATTCTTCGTGCAGATCTTTCAGGTATCTTGCCGCTGCCCGGGTACTCTTGTAATAATTTTTTCTTTCATCAGTACGGGAGTTTACTTTAAGTCCCAAAATACGGGCGGTCCTGGGCATTAACTGCCAGGGTCCAACGGCTCCTACTCTGGAAACGGCTTTAGTTTTTAATTCAGACTCAACGACTGCGAGATATTTCAATTGAACGGGAAGCCCATAACTCCTGAACACAGAATCTATCACAATAAAAGGGGAAATACTACGCTGCTTAATGCTGTAAAGATTTTTCCTGTTTTGTTGAATATAAGTTTTTACAAACAGCTTAACATGCTTGTTCAAAGGAGCTTTATCATTTCCTTCAAAATATTTTTCAGACGGTCCGCCATCAACAGCAGAAATTACTGTAAATAGAAATGCACCAGTTGTCAAAATATTTTTTATGAAATTTGAATTCATCATTGTTTAAATTGAAATAATTGTCGGGAATCAGGAGGGCCAAGAATAGCCTTTATTGGATGATACCCTGATGAATCAATCGGGGTGCCGCACTATAAGTAGCTGATAAACAATAATTTATGCGCATAAAAATAAATTAATCCTTCCCGGTAAGGGAAAAGAAATCGTCTAATTGGAACGACAAAAAAAGTGATCAAAACTTGGAAATCTCCTTTTTTCACCATCAGCCAGTCAGGAGAAGAAGGTATATTTCTAAGCAAAAAGACAACCGGCTGTTTGCTATGTTGAATATTTGCATCAGGGCTCTGTATAATTAAAAATAATAGCTTTGGAATTTTATGGGTAACAACGATCCGGAAGAAAAAAGTGAATTAAATAGTGACATTCAGCCAGCACCTGAGATTAAAGAAGACAGTTCCCAACACTCATCACCTTCACCCGAAACAGAAATGGAAGTACACCATCATCCGCAACTGGAACACAAGCCCAAGCCCTGGAAAGAATACATGCTGGAGGGGCTCATGATTTTTATTGCCGTCATGCTGGGTTTTATTGCCGAAAATATCAGGGAGGAAATTACAAACAATGAACATGTAAGACAGCTGACATCGCAACTGGTGCAGGACCTCAAAGCAGATGCCTTGCAGTTAGACACGATATATGCAGACGAAGCACAAATATTAAGAAGTAATGATACATTATTCAATCTTTTGCAGGAGCCTATGGCGAAATTAGATTCTAAAATGATGCTGAAGGTGGCTATCAATTCTCATGGTTTATGGCCATTTCATCCTTCACTCGGGGCAGTTGCTGCCATAAAAAATGAACTGCACCTGAAACAGTTTTCCAATTCAAGAATAATCGATTACATCGCACGATACGAAGGGCACATTGAATTATTGCACACTGTACAGGATATTACCCTGCAGTACCAGCGAACCTTTCTTGATCCGTTTTTAACCAGACATTTTACACCCGCTGATCTTGATGCTGCTTTCAATCATGATTCCCTGCCTGATCAGGGGATGCGAAATTTATCGCAGGAAGATCTTACACAATTGGGCGCCGAATTGGTGCTCATCAGGATTAATAATGATGAACTGAAAAGAGATAACAGGAAACTGAAGGATGATGTTGAAGATCTAATCCAATATGTAACCAAACAATATCACCTGACCGAATGAAGTCGGAACTGAAACTGAATACATTTTCTAATACTGTTTCGCAATTTTAGTTATTACAAACGGTTGTGCACCAGGGGGAGAGAAACCTGGATCCAATGTATATTTTACCAGGCCGCTGACCTTCACCTGCAAAAAAAGTATTTGAAAAGATGAAGGCAGGTTGCAGGGGGTATAGTACGCGTTACCCATTTGTTCTGCAACACGTAATGCGTAAACCGCCGGACTGTCAATCATGACAATCGTACCTGAAACATTATTAAGCGTATTGACAGTTTTTACATCCGGCATGCAATCCTGAAATGTATTTTCTCGTTTACAACCGGTTAAAATAAAAATCGAACATAAAGAAAAGAAAATAACTTGTTTCATGGAATCATTTCTAACATGACACAAAGTTTATACATTGGGTTGCATTCATATATACTCGCAAATTAAAGGCACTTCCTATTTTATCAATAAATCCATTCGCCGCTCCTGACTGCTTCAATAAGACGCGGATCATTCACAGACAAAGCAGGCAACCAGTCGCCAAGTTTGTCCCGATTCCACCATAAACGTTTCGGATTGTCTGGTTTTGCAAATGAATAACGATACAGAACCGCTCTTATCCAACGCGGCGGCCGGTCGGGGAATGGATTACCTGCAAATAAACTAAGAGTGCCGGGATCATTGTGTAAGAGTTTCGAAATGAGGTTTAGAGTCCAGGGATATTCATTGGGTGAAGACATTGATGCGAACCACATCTGCCAATCCAATCTAAGATGGTACGGTGCTACCTGTGGTGGTCTCTTATCAAGCGCGACTGGCAAACCTTTATATGGATAAGCTTTCCAGTTGGCACTGTCATCAGGATGTTCATCCATCGTTCCTTCAAACACTACATTGAAACGCTCGCGTCCAACAGATCCGAATGCACCATACGTGTTCACGAGATCAAGTGGATCGAAGGAAGTGTTCATAATCTGTTGTGGTGACAGTATATTGAAAACTGGCTGTATGCTGAGCAATGCAATTATAACTGTTATCGTCCAGGCTGTGGCAGTCATGGATTTCGAAGGCTCGGCATTGTCTGCCGCAATCTTTGCGCGGTGGACAAGAGAAGCAGGAAGAATCTTCGACCAGAATCCGTCGTCGAAACAGGCCAGAGCAGGAACGATTGTCAGCCAGTTGAGAAATGAAAGATTGCCGCTGAGAACAAGAATAATTTGAAGTATTATGATCACGGACCCTGCTATATGTCGCGCAATTCTCGGCCAGAAGATGAACCAGGGAGCAACGAGTTCAGCAAGGAAATTGTACCATACTCCTATTTTCAAAACCACGCGTGGCAGAAAATGAAACCAGCGACTCAGCGGACCAGCCAGCGGTTGAGTTTCGAAATGATAATAGAGCGCCGTTCCATTTCGCCAGACTTCATCACCCCTAATCTTGATCATACCAGCGCCAAACATGATGCGGAAAGTGAGCCAGCGAAAAAGTACGATGACGGGCATCGGAGGTGCCCGCTTTGGAAATGGACGCATATCGAGAAGGGGGCAGAGAAAGATTGCGAGAAATCCGGTTTCCAGGAGCTGGATCTCCCATCCGTATCCGTACCAATCCTGCCCTACATGAACGAATGACATATACAGTACCCAGAGGATGGCAAGTATAGGTGCATTCGCGAATCCTGCCACAACTACACAGGAAAATATAAATCCAATCCACGCGAAAGTTAATAGGGCAGTATCAGAATGTGCGATCCAAAAAAGGGATGGCAGCCGGATAAATCCCGCACTGGCCGAGCCAAGTGCATCGCTGACCCGCTGCAGAAATATGCCAACAGGAAGCAGTCCGTTTGCACCGATCAGAGGAATGATCTGGTTGATCGCCACGAGAAATGCCACTGCATAAATCGCTCCCAGCAGGCGCAGAATGACAAAGCGTGTCAGCCAGTAAGTTGGCCGCTCGCCTGGAATCGTGAAAATACCAGGGGAAATATCGTCAGTCTTTTTTTCCACTTTCGAGCCGGCAACAAATATATCGAACCTGCTTTGCAGGACTGCTTTTTTCCTAATGTTAATTTGTGTTTTATCATAATTACCTGTCTTACAGTCTCCGCAATAGATTTGTATATTTAATGTCAACTCACAGAATGACAAATACGAATGATCTGAATATAGAAGATGAAATCCTTCCTTTGTTTGATTTCACTTTTAATTATTTCTCAGGACAGGAAGTGCGCAATATTTTGGCGAAGCCGCTTGGTTCTAAGTCAGAGATATTATTAATGCAACAGGTGCTGAAGGGTTTCAATAGTAACCGGGAGATTCTAAAGGACTATTCTTTTTCAAGGTTTAATTTATCCGAGATATATGATTTCTTTGAAACATTTGCTGCCGGAACTTTTTTAGGTCCCCGGGTAAGGTGGAAGCTCACTTTCTCAGAGAAACTGAGACATCAGAAAAGGGGAAGACTTATTCTGCTGATCCATCTGTTTAAAAATATATATGGTTCTTTCCTTAGTAAAATTGACATAAAACTTTTTCCTCCCGAATATGAGACCGAACTGATGTGGCTCAAAGGGTTTTTTGAAGAATTTGACCTTGAACGCTATGAACTGATTTTGCAAAAAAAGAAACTTAAGGTCAGGCATATCGCGGAGCTTACTGGGGATAATAACAGAAAAAGTAACGAACGGTCAGGCTGCTTCTTTCTGGAAACGATGGTTTTTATTTGAAGCATACCTTTCTATAAGTAATGGCATTGTCAGGAATGGTTTTATCTTCCCGTCATTTGAAGAAACGACTTTTTCAATCGAAGGTCTTTATCATCCTCTTCTAAAAAAACCCGTAAAAAACGATCTGTCTGCCAGCAGGAATGTAATTCTTCTAACAGGGCCCAATATGTCGGGTAAATCCACACTGCTGAAGGCCGTCAGCTTATGCGTGTATCTCGGACATACTGGTCTTGCTGTACCTGCTTCCAAAGTGATCATGCCATTTTTTACGACTATATCAGTAGCCATTAATCTTACCGACAGTATCGTGAGCGGGTACAGTCACTTTATGTCAGAGATAATAGCTTTAAAAAATGTGCTAAGTGAGGCTGAACGCGGAGCAAGATGTTTTGCTGTTTTTGATGAATTATTCAGGGGAACAAATATTGAAGACGCTCTTGAAATCAGCACTGCAACGATAAAAGGGATCGTCAAATTTCCCAACTCTCTGTTCCTTATTTCCACCCACCTTCACCAACTCAAAGAAATAGAGGAAATCAAAAATGGTAAAGTGACCACGTGTTATATTGAATGCGAATTAAATAACAATATTCCGGCCTTTACATATAAACTGAAGAGTGGCTGGTCGGATTTAAAACTGGGCCGCATATTATTTGAGAAGGAGGGCCTGTATAAAATGCTTGAATGAAATCTATTCCAGAGATAAGTCCTATATTCCTAAAATAATCGGGATCCTGCTGATGCCGGATGGCTCAGGATGGGTAAGACTTTATCGGCATTGCATTTTTTGGAGAAATGGTATCGTTGTTCTGGCTCCTGATAAGAGGCCCTAAGATTAAAGTATTTATTTAATATATTTAGGTAATTAAAAAATTTCCTGAATATTATTATAAATCAGGTATTAAATTTTCATCAGAGTCAAAAACAATAAAATGAAATTCCTACAATCAATAAGTCTTCTTCTGATATTTCTTTTCATTGCGAATCTTCAATTTGGTTTTTCCCAGTCCTCACGATTCGGCTCAGGTAAATATGGTAATGATAAAGGCGATACGCTGAAATACAGAATGCTTTTTCCTGACGCGGACACTTTACGCAAATACCCGCTAGTGATTTTTTTGCACGGTTCGGGAGAGCGCGGTAGTGACAATGAGGCACAATTAAAATGGGGTGTGATGAATTTTGCAACGGATCAGAATATGATGCTGCATCCTGCTATTGTGATTGCACCCCAATGTCCGGAAAAAATAGGATGGTCGAATTTCTCGCGTGGCAAAACCAGTTCAGATATGCGCCTTCTTCCGGAACCGAGCAAACCAATGGAATTGTTAATCGGCCTCATACATCAGTTAATTAAAACGATGCCTGTAGATACCAACCGCATTTATATTACCGGACTTTCAATGGGTGGTTTTGGTACTTATGATGCCATAGAAAGATATCCAGGATTATTTGCAGCTGCTGTCCCAGTTTGTGGAGGTGGTGACGTTTCAAAAGTTTCTGTGATTGCCCATTTACCCATATGGATTTATCAAGGCGCCGAAGATCCCGCAGTAAATCCTTCTTATGCCCTCGACATGCTGGTCGCGCTTACGAAAGAAGGGGCACACCCGGGATTTACCCAATATCCGGAGGTAGGTCATTTTTCATGGCTCGGTGCTTATAGCGATCCGTTGATGATGGAATGGCTTTTCAGGCAGCATAAGTAAAACAAAAAGATAGCCGGGAAAAGTTTTCCGGCACTGATTATGTTGTATATGAGCCAAGATCTGAGTGGAATAGTTTATACCATCAGTTAGTCGAATCTTCATTTCCCGCCCCTCTTCGACCAGGGCGTTTATCATGGTTTATTCGGTCCCCAACGAGTATCATTAAATGGTAGGAAAGCACTCTGATTCTAATTTAAAGCTCATATAAGGCATAAATAAGACTTATTATAGCCATAGATAAGCCACTCCTTAAAAGATCTGGCTTATCTGTAGCTTAACAGTGGCTTATCTGTGGGTTATATGTGGCTTAAAGGCTAATTACAATGCTTTCCATGTGCTTTAGCAGAATATTTCCTGGTCGATCTAATCTTTAGCTGTGAGTTTGGCCACCCTGGCAGGTAAAACTGAGTTGGCCGGGTAGTCCTTTTGATGAAAAACAATCTGTAAAAAACCTTACATTGATATCATCAATCTCCCGAAAGTCAGCCAGTCAAATGAAAAATAAGCGAAGGGACTTCCTTAAATTTTCCGGATTAGCCGGTCTCGGAATGGTTGGCGGCATCATGAAAGGTTTTGCAGAAAACATGCCAATGAATAATTTTCCAGCATCAATTAAACCTGAGGGTTCTGGTGATAAAGCTGACGATCAGCTTACGATGATCGGTCTTTATGGGCCCTGGGCCGCATCCCTTACAGCAAATAAATTGCCTGCTTTTTCTTTTAGAAATCCGGAATGGACGGATGTGGAATCATGGAGACCGAAAGCCAGACGGCAGGTTTTGAACAGAATGTCTATTCCTGATATCGGTGGATTACCGGAGGTCCGGGTGATAAAAGAATTTGTATACGACGGTTTATTGATACAGGAATTGCAATGGCAGCTTCCTTATGGCCGCCCTACTGAAGCAACTCTTCTGAAACCTTTAAATGCGAAGAAACCTCTTCCTGGTGTACTTGCCTTTCATGATCATGGAGGTAATAAATATTTTGGTAAAAGAAAAATTACCAGGACAGAAAATGCTCAGCATCCATTAATAATTGCTCACCAGAAACAATATTACTCCGGGCTTGCCTGGGCCAATGAACTGGCAAAAAAAGGATACGTAGTATTGGTTCCCGATGCTTTTACATTTGCGAGCAGGCGCGTAATGCTGCAGGACGTTCCAAAATTCATGAGGAAGGGATTGACTGATGACAACCCTGAGAGTCCGGATAATATTGCTGCTTATAATAACTGGGCTTCAGATCATGAACATATCATGGCTAAATCATTGTTCAGTGCAGGCACTACCTGGCCCGCTGTTTTTTTTGCAGAAGATCAGAAAGCACTGGATATCCTCTGCTCCCTGAAAGATGTAGATGCAAAACGAGTTGGCTGCGCAGGATTATCCGGTGGTGGCCTGAGGACGGTCTTCATGGGCGGACTCGATCCCAGGATCCAGTGTGCCGTTAGCGTAGGATTCATGACTACATGGGAAGATTTTTTATTGTACAAATCCATCACGCATACCTGGATGGTCTATGTTCCTCTGCTCCCCATGGAGTTGAATTTTCCTGAAATACTTGGATTGCGCATACCCCTTCCAACGCTTATATTAAATGATACGGATGACGATTTATACACTCCCTCTGAAATGAAAGAGGCCGACAGGATCCTGGCCGAATTGTATAAAAAAGCAGGTGCAGATGACCGTTATAAATGTTCTTATCATCCTGGCCCGCATAAATTCGATGCTGCGATGCAGGCGGAAGCTTTTTCATGGTTTGACCGCTGGCTTAAAAATTAAGTTTGCTTCTTTCTGGATCAGTTTCTTTTTTTTATTGGTTGAAGAAATATCCTCAATATTGTCAGAGCCACCATGAGTAAGGTAGACCGTAGACCCACTTCCTGCGTTGCCATCTTTTGGTAACTGCTCGCGCAATCCATCAATGGTTAGATTTTCAAAATAGGAGCACTCGACTGCATGATCAAAATAATCCGGAAGCCCTTCACTCCAATACAGATTCATACTTCTGATGACCAGCCCATCTGTATAAGTTGCATAGAGGGCAGGAATATTATGACTGAAAATTCCCAGGGCAATATCATTCGTTGGCCTGAGATCAATATTTCCACCATATCCTTTTTCGAGCGGGCTGTTTTTTATAGTCAGATGAATGTTGTCAAAAGTAATATCGCGGAGATGTCCTTTGTCTGATGCAAATATTACTATGCCGGACTCGGATGAAGCCGTGATATTTGAAAACCTCAGATTGCTGATGATGCCCGATTCTTTACTTCCCAATCCGGGGACTGCAGAAATATGAATTGGTTCCCCGTGCCCCCACCACTGACCCGAATGTAATCTGGTGCTGATGATGATATTGGAGAAAATCATATTTTCCATATTCCCCAGCCTTCGTTGAAAAATCCCGATACCACGGTTGGAATCATAAATCGTAATATTATTGAAAAGCAGGTTACCTGAATTGTTATCATTGAAAACATTGTATCCCACCCGGATTCCACAAGACCTGGAATGTAAAATACAATTGGAGGCCGTGATATTACTGGAACTGACAACGGCGATTGCATCATCTCCCGCCTGAATCACACAATTCGAAATAGTTATATTCTTTGAATCGTACATATCAATGCCATCGCTGTTGGGAATACTCATATTGTTTTCAACAGATATTCCGGTCACATTAATATCTGTAGAATTTAAAAAAGCAACCGTCCAGTTGGGTGATTCTTTCAATTGTATATTGCTGAGGCTGATATTTTTGCAACTGGAAAAAATGATCATTACTCCGGGACGGTCTTCATAACTGCCCTTCCACATGACAGGACCATCTTTGCGTCCGTATGCAGGATTCATATAATCACTCTTCTGCCTTGTATAGTTCACACCTAAATCCTGGCCCATCTGGAGGCTGTCCATATACATGGAATGGGTTCCGTTCCCATTGATCGTTCCAAAACCGTTTATTGAAATATTTTCTTCATTATGAGCTACGAGGATACCCGTTTTACTACCTGCACCGGGACCACTGAATCCAAAGTCTTTCTGTCGTAAATATTCTTTATCGTCCTCACTGCCCGTTAATATTGAACCAGCCTCCAGATATAAATTCATATTACTGTAAAGCCTGATTGTTCCAGTAACGAAGTTGCCCGGAGGGACAATTATTTTTCCACCTCCATTCCTGTGACAATCATCCACTGCCCGCTGAATGGCAGTCGTATTACTGGTCTTGCCGTCGGGAATTGCTCCATAACGGATGATATTAAAATCATTACCTGCTGAATTATCCTTCGGAGTTTGTGATTTTCCGAATGAGGATAAAAACAAATAACCAGCAAGGAATAAGGTGAATTTTGTCATATATTCAGCGAAGATCTACTTTTAAGTATATGAACAGGAGAATTTTAATTTTTCTTTTTACTCTTTTTTCTGATTTCAAATATGCTTTCCCGCAGTCATATAAAGAACCCGTTCCCTCCTCCATCCCCAGCCACAATCAATTGGCCCAGATCGACAGAAAATATGGAATGTTTATCCATTTCGGAATTAATACTTTTTATGATGAGGAATGGACCGATGGAAGTAAGCCCGCATCATCTTACAAGCCTGACAACATTGATGCAGACCAATGGGTAGGTACGGCTAAAATGGCCGGAATGAAATATGTCATACTGGTATCCAAACATGTGGACGGCTTTTGTCTCTGGGACAGCAAATACACCGATTATGATGTAGGCAGTTCTGGTAATAAAACGAATGTGGTTAGAGAAGTCGCAAGGGCCTGCAAAAAATATGGTATCCGTATGGGTATTTATTATTCCCTTTGGGACAGACATCAGAATGGCAACCTGAATGACCTTTCATTGGACACAGCATATAATAAATACATGTTGAATCAGATCAGGGAACTGATCGATATTACAAGCAGGTATACAAATATTGTTGAACTCTGGCTGGATGCCGGCTGGGAAAAAAAGCGTGAGCGGTGGCCGATTGCAGAAATATATAAAACAGTAAAAGAGATGGCACCACAGTGTCAGGTAGGAGTGAACTGGTCGATCGGAAGACCTGATAATCCTGATCCGGATTCTTCCTTCTTATTGCCAACTATGCAAAAAGAAGGTTACCCGATCCGATATTTCCCAAGTGATTTCAGGATGGGTGATCCATATCTGCCGGCTGATCCGGATCCCAAATTGTTTTCTCACAATGGCAAACTCTATTATATGCCCTGGGAAACGACGGTATGTATTAGTCAGAAATGGTTTTATAATACAAAGGATACTATTTATAAAACACCTGAACAACTTTTAAACCTTTATAAAAAAGCAACTGCACAGGACAATATCTTAATACTGGATCTTCCACCGGACAGGAGCGGGAAGCTGCGGGAGAAAGACAGGCAGCTTGTATTTGAATTAAGAAAATTGATTGCTGAAGATAAACACCAGGATTAATGGCAGCTAACTGATCCGCTTGAAGTCAATAAATCCACGATTGACATCTGTATGAATTAATTGGACCCTGATGTGATTCCCAACATCCAGTCCTCCAAAACCACTTACTACTTTTCCTTCTACCGGTGGCTTGAAGATCCGAACCCAGGTGCCTTTATCAGACATACCAGTTACGATGCCATCATATTGCCTGCCAATACTTCCGCCTAACAAAAGTGCAGCTGTGGATTTTTCCACCTGTCGTTCTACTTTCCTTGCACCATCTTCCATATCGGTACAATGGCCCGCCAGTTCCTCCAGTTCTATATTAGTATAAGGTACTGCGTTTTTGTAAAGTGCGGCTTTCAATAATCTTTGAGTTATCAGATCGGGATAGCGCCGGTTCGGAGCAGTAGAATGCGTATAATCTTTAATGGCCAGTCCAAAATGCCCGGTGCTTTGTTCGCCAGGATATTCAACAATATATTCTCCGGAACCCAGTAGTTTGATAATAGTGAGTGAAATATCGGGGAACTGATCAGGATCGGAGGATTTTACTGACAGGAGGAATTGATCCAATGCACTTGAATCTGGTTGCGCCGGAAGTTTGAATTTCCAATCTGATGCGAGTTCCACGATCCTGTCCCAGCGTTTGGGAACACGTACCACTCTTCTGATGGATGGAAAATTTCCGGAAGTCAGAAATCGGGCGGTGACGGTGTTTGCGCAGATCATGAATTCCTGGATGATATCCTTTGCTTCATTCATCTTTTCTTCTTCCAGGCTGCTCACGTCATCTCCCTTGAAGACAGGACGGGCTTCTATTGTTTCCAGATTAAGTGCGCCATTGCGGTATCGTAAGGTTTTCAGTTTTTTTGCTGCGCCGCTCTGAAGTTTGAGATTCTGATCCAGTCCACTGACAGATGAAATTGCATCTGGTATTTTTCCATTCCCTTCAATCCATGCACCTGTACTGTTATAAGCCAGTTTGGCTTTATTTCGAACAACAGCAGGATAGATGTCAGGATCTTTTATAGAGCCATCCTCGGTAACAACGTATTCAACAACAATGGAGGAGCGGTCAGCATTGAATTTTAGTGAGGTCAGATCTGTCGAAAGTTTTTCAGGTAACATCGGGAAAATCAGTGCGCTGGTATAGACTGAAGTCGTATTATGATTTGCGTGATCTTCAAAAACAGAAGTTTTATTTACGATAGAATCGACGTCAGCAACGGCTACAAGGATTTTCACTTCTCCGTTGGGCATGGGAATGGCAACTGAAAGCTGGTCCAGATCTTCTGAATCATCATTGTCTATCGAACACCAGGCCAGGTCCCTCATATCACGCACGGGATCTGCGATCTTTGGAGTTAATTCCTTTAAGCTGTTAAGTGAGGCCATTGCTCCAGCCGGGAAATCGGTCAGAAATCCTTTATCCTGCATGGCGCTGCGGGCAATTCTTTGCAGCAGCGCCCGTTGGCTGCCGGTGTTTGTATTATTCATGTATTGAACAAAAATAGGTTATTGGCATTTAGTTCAGTATCCGGGCATGATTTTTTGTTGGTGCAATATTCTCATCCTATCGGAAGCTTAAAAGGATTTTTGAATAGGTTCGGGTTTATTACATTTTCATTCCTGCCATAGGATCATTTCCATTCTCGAAAATATATTCACTGTTGAGCAGATAAGCGCCACTGGTTACTACAATATCACCAGCCTCTAAGCCTGATTTTATTTCTATTGTATTTTCATCTGTAATTCCGGTTTCTATCATTCGGATCGAATAGACACCTGGCTTTGTTTGTACCCAAACTGTTGAACCCTTGCTGTCAGTTAAGACTGCACCTAATGGAAGCGTAATAGAATGATGTTGCCTGCCGCTGGTAATTATATACACAGGCAATCCCGGATGCAGCAGGTTATTTTTATTTCGTATAGTAGCACGCACAAGGTTAATCCGGTTATCAGGATTAATCTCGGGGTTTACAAAAGAAATAGTTGTGTGGATGATTTGATTCCCCAGATCAGGAATTTGAACAGTAACCTCGCTGTTCACATCAATCGATGATAATTGCGTCGTATAAACCTGCGCTTCTGCCCACAATGTTGACAAATCTGCAAGCTGAAAGATCGTAGATCCTTCCATTGTATAACTGCCTTCCTGTACATTCAGGGCTGTTACATATCCCTCTTCCGGACTGAAAAAAGTAGTAGATGTTGACACATATTTATTTTGAGCGAGCTGGACAATCTGTTGATTGGTCATTCCCCACAAAACCAGTTTGCCTCTTGCGCTTTCCACCAGGGCTCCATAATTAATAAGAGTATTACCGATCGTGCTTTGCTCCTGCAGGGCAGTAACATATTCTTGTTTTGCGTTGTTAAGCTGCTCACTATAGAGATCATAAATCCGCGCACCTTTATGAATGTAATCACCTGTTTTCTTTACATATAATTTTTCAATCCTTCCCTCCACCCTGGTATTAACTGATGCCAGTTTTTGTCCGTTGAAATTCAGAGTTCCCGTAAGCACAATCTTATCTCCAATATTTCCACTCCTGATTGTATCCACCTTTATATTACCGAGTCTTATTTGTTCTGCATTGAGGTGTATTTCGTTAATTTCCTTCATGCTGGATTTAGGTACTGCAATCAGATCCATCTGGCAGATTGGACATTTACCGGGTTTGTCTTCCTTTACCTGTGGATGCATACTGCAGGTATAATATACATCAGATGCAGCAGATGACTGTGCAGTTTTCGTTGATGAATTTTTGCAGGACGATAAAAATGATATGGAAATAATTGACAAAATAATCGGCAATAATTTATTTGGATTGAAGCTTACCATATAATTTATTTTGATGAAGATTTTATAAAACTTTCACTGTCTATAAAATACTGCGCATTTATGGCGACTGTATCTTTTTCGCTAATCCCTGAAATCACCTGAACCAGCCTATCTGAACGAATGCCGGTTATAATTTTATGAACGATAAAACCACCGGAACTTTTCATAAAGGTCACTTCATTCATACCCAGAGAAAGAACAGATGACTCAGGCAGCCATAATGCTTTGTAGGGATCTGTGTAAATATTTGCCGTTACGTGACTACCCACAGGCAACATGGAATGATTGTGAAAATATACGCGGGCTGTGAGCGTCTTGCTGTTGGCGCGGTAAAAGGGTTCAATAAAATCTATTTTGCCTGTAATAATCGCCGATTCATTAGTCTCGGGAACGATCCTTACGGAGTTACCTATTTTAACAAGGGATTGATCAGAAGTAAATATCTGCAGCGCAGCCCAAACCTGATGATGATCCATCAGCATAAGCAGCGCCTGTCCTTTTTGTATATACATACCTTCTTTAAGTGGTAATTCCTGACTGACTGTTGCTGCAGTATTTATTGTTGAAGATTCTCCATCCTGTTCCATACCTGCTTCATGCACATGTCCGCTGGTATTGCTATAAATAGTGATCGAGTAAAATGGCTTGCCAATCTTTATCACCTGTTCAAGCTGATCCGCGCTCATACCCAGTAATAATAATTTTTCTTTAGCTGCCTGGATAAGGGATATATTACCCGCGTCGTTCTGTAAAAGGAATAAGAGATTTTGTTCAGCTGTCAGGATTTCAGGACTATATATATCCATAATTTTCTGACCTTTCTCAACTGGCTGATACCGAAAGCGGACATACATTTTTTCGATTCGCCCTGAAATGCGCGCTGATATAGTGGTTGCGCCTCTGATATCATATTCGATCGTTCCATAGGCAGTCACGGGTATATCAATTTTTTTTAATTGTGGTGTTGTGACTGGCAGAGAGGCAACCACAAAATCATTAGTTGGTTTGAGAAGGATTTCGAGCGGAATATTGGCGACGGAAGTTGGATGTTGAGCGGTCTCTTGTTTTACTTTCTTTCTGCACTATGTTATTGCAGGCAGAAAAGAGCATCAGTAAAATGAAAGTATGTGTTGCAGTTATGATTTTCATTTCAGGATCATTTAATCTGAAGTAATTTTTCCAGGCTTACCTGAGCAATTAACAATTGCTGCAACTCATCAAAGTATTCAAGTTGTGAAGAATTGAGCGTTTCCCAGGCATCATATAACGCAAACAATTCCTCAGTGTTCTGTTCATAGGCCAACAGTGTACTTTGATAATTCTTCCTAAGTGCCGGTATGATGTTATTTTCAAATAACAGTATTTGTTTTTTCCTGGCAGCAATATCCTGCTGCATACCGTAAGCCATGCCGGTATATTCATTCGCCATCATTTGTTTCTGATTTTCCATGGAAACGGCTTTCCATTTCAGGCTTTCAACATTGGCTTTGCTTTGTCTGGAGGACCATTGGACGAATGGAATTTTCACAGTACCCATGAGCGTGAATTGTTCAGGGAGACCTCCGAAACCGAACATATGAGCAAATTGAACACCGAATTGAGGTTTCAGGCTTTCTATTTCAACCTGTTGATTGAGATAATTTAACTGGATGCTTTGATCAATTGCTTTTAAGTCGCTCCTGCCGGAATAAAATAAACTGCTGTCAAATGTTTTGCTTTCATAATCAGATACAGTATAACTGGTATCAATTGAAAATTCAGTTAGTTTGCTGCGGTTCATCAAGGTATTTAATACAATACGTTTTTGTAAGGCTTCATTCTGAAGTATGATCTTTGTTTTGGCCAGGTTACCCTGGGCGGCTTTTGCCTTATAGTATGCACTCACTTTTCCCAGGCCATTCTTATACCTGGTTTCAGCGTTGGTGATCATTAGTTGAAGAAGTTTATCCCCCTCATCAATCACCAATAGTTTTTTTTCTATGATTATCCATTCATTGTAATTCTTCTTTGCTTCAGCATAAAGATCATTCAGGTTTGCTTTTTTATTTTCAGATTCTACGGAAGACATGGCCCGCATGAACTTCTCATTTGCGGCATTGTATTTTCGATTGGGGAAGGTTTGTTCAACCGAGATCATATACTGACCCATGCCCGTGGTTCCCGGGCCACTATTTTTCCAAAGATTTGCATTGTAGGGGGTCATCCAGAAACCGGTCGATATTTCAGGGGCCATCCAGTTATGGGCTCCTCTGGCAGCAGCATCCAGTGACTGAATTTCGGCATCATACATTTTCAGGGAAGGGTAGGATTGTTCTACGCTATCTAAAATATCGTTTAATTTCATAGTCTGACCATCTGTAAGCTGATGCAGGCAGATGAATAAACAAACAACAAAGATCCTTTTCATGGTTTATAAATTTTGAGCTAATGCTTTAATTCCGGAACCTCTATTTTTCCGTATTTTTTTAATTCGTATTCTTTCTCTATCAAAAAAACAAGCGGGGTAACGAGCAAAATATAAATGGCTGAAGTAATTACACCGCCCACCATCGGCATTACAATCGGTTTCATAACATCGCTTCCTACGCCACTACTCCATAAAATCGGAACCAGGGCAAATAGTGTTACACTCACTGTCATGATTTTAGGTCTCAGTCTTTTTGCAGCACCCCGGATAGTATACTCGCGAAGGTCTTCGCTGGTTATTGCTTCCCTTGAATTTCCCTTTTTAGAAACAAGTTGCTGCATGGCATCATTGAGATAAATGATCATGACGATATTGGTTTCGACTGCCAGTCCGAATAGTGCGATAAAACCAACGGCCACTGCCACAGAAAGGTTCACACCGAAAAAATAAATCAGATAAGCCCCGCCGATAAGAGCGAAGGGAATGGTGATCAGACTAAGAAGTGCTTCCCTGGCGGAGTGGAATGCAAAGTACATACTGATAAAAATAACCAGGAGCACTACCGGTAATATGAGTTTCAGGGTTTGTTCACTTCGTATCAGGTTTTCATACTGACCGCTCCATTCCAGGAAATAGCCCTTTGGCATTTTGCCGATCATTTGATTCAAACGTTGCTGCGCTTCCGATACTGTACTTCCCAGATCCCGTTCGCGGACATTGAACAGAACGGTGCCACGTAACAGGGCATTTTCAGAATTGATCATCGGCGGGCCCTCCGAAATAGTAACATCAGCGACAGCCTGCAGTGGGATAGGTCCAAATCCATTTGTTTGAACCTGCAAACGTTTCAACGCTTCCATATTATTTCGGAAATCCTGACCAAATCTTGCATTGACGGAAAAGCGCTGGCGACCCTCAATAGTGGTGGTGATCTGCACGCCACCCAGGGCAGTTTCGATCAAGGCGTTCACATCATCGACACTTAAATTGTAACGGGCGATCTCTTCCCGTTTGATGGTAATATCGATATACTTCCCACCCGTGACTGGTTCAACATAAAGATCTTTTACACCGCCAATACCTTCCAGCTCTTTTTTAACGACCTGCGCAAAAGCGTAAATGCTGTCGAGATTTTGACCATATACTTTTACTCCGACATCTGTACGGATGCCTGTTGAAAGCATATTGATGCGGTTGATAATGGGTTGTGTCCATCCATTCGTCACTCCAGGTATCTGGAGTTTGCTGTTCAGTTCGTTGATAATATAATTCTTGGTAATTCCTTTCCGCCATTCATTTTTTGGCTTCAACATGACGATGGTCTCGATCATGCTGATGGGTGAATTATCTGTTGCAGTATTTGCCCTTCCTGCTTTACCCAATACCGATTTTACTTCGGGTACAGAAGCAATGATTTTATCCTGCACCTGCAAAATGCGTTTCATTTCACTGTTAGAAACATCAGGCAGAGTTACCGGCATGAATAGTATCGTGCCTTCGTCGAGTGGTGGCATAAATTCGGTTCCCAGACTCATGATCATGGGTATGCTGATGCCTAGCGCAATTAAGTTAACTGCAATTGTTGTTTTGCGCCATTTTATACAAGCGCGAATAAGCGGTTCATAGATCTTTTCAAGAAACCTGTTGACGGGATTTGCAGTTTCCGGCCTAAAGCGGCCCCGCATAAATATTGAAATCAGCACGGGGGCGAGTGTAACTACGAGGATTGCATCTACCAACATGATAAATGATTTGGTATATGCAAGCGGATGGAACAATTTACCTTCCTGCCCCGTTAAAAGAAATACCGGCAGAAAAGAAGTTATGATGATGATGGTTGAAAAGAATACACCCCGGGATACCTGTCTACATGCCCGTTCGATAATACCCATGCGTTCATGTTCCGGGATTTTATAAAAATCCTGTTTCCACCATTTCTTTTTATTTGCGATTGTATTCATGATGAATTAGTTAGGGTCATGACTGTTTTGCCACTCAGATAAATTGCGATAAGCGTTTTCGCTCATGATGATTCCATTATCTACGATTACACCAATGGCCAGAGCCACACCAGTTAGCGACATGATATTAGAGGACAATCCAAACGCATTAAGCAGGATAAAACTAATTCCAATGGTAATGGGAATCTGAATGATGATACTCATGGCACTTCTCCAGTGCAAAAGGAAAAGGATGACGACAATGCAAACGATACTTATCTCCTCGATCAGTTTATCTTTGATATTTGCAATCGCGGCTTTAATGAGTTCGCTTCGGTCGTAATCTATTTTAAAAGAAACTCCTTCTGGCAGGCCTTTCTGCACTTCATTCATCTTAGCCTTTATATTGTCGATCACTTTATCAGCATGCTCTCCATAGCGCATCACCACAATTCCGCCCACAACTTCACCCTGACCGTTGGCATCAAATATTCCCAGACGAAGATCTCCTCCCATTTGTATGGTTGCAACATCTTTTACACGAACAGGAATGCCCTTATTATTGGTTAACGCAATATTTTCGATGTCTTCCTTGTTTTTGATATAACCTAATCCTCTGATGATATAAGCCATATCGCTTATTTCAAATTTTCTTCCTCCTACATCATTGTTTCCGGCTTTCACTTTGTTCACGACATCCATCATAGAGAGATTGTAAAACTGCAGTTTTACAGGATCAACTACCAATTGGTATTGCTTTTCAAATCCACCAAAGGAGGCTACTTCTGCAACACCTGGTACAGTCTGCAATGCAAACTTGATATACCAATCCTGTAAGGCCCTCTGTTCGCCGAGATCCATTTTAGGAGCATCCAGGTGATACCAGAAAATATGTCCTACTCCTGTACCATCGGGGCCGAGAGCAGGATTAACACCTTGTGGAAGTAAACGCTGCGCATAATTTAATCTTTCCAAAACCCTGGTACGTGCCCAGTAAACGTCCACATTATCTTCAAAAACGATATAAACAAAACTCATCCCGAACATGGAAGTACCTCGGATATTTTTCACTTTCGGTATGCCCTGAAGATTGCTTACCAATGGATAAGTTACCTGGTCTTCGATGATCTGAGGGCTTCTTCCCAGCCATTCGGTGAAAACGATCACCTGGTTTTCGGATAAGTCAGGGATGGCATCTACCGGGTTTTGCCTAACGGCAATTGTGCCCCAGACTAACAGGGCCAGTGCTATGACTAACACCAGCCACCTGTTGCGGAGCGATATTTCTATTAATTTATGAACCATAGGAAAACAATTAATCATTTACAATTTCATTGCCGTGGCCGACTTTTTTTCGACCAGCTTCATCCCGCACTTAGGACAGTTACCAGGCTTATCACTGATCACTTCCGGGTCCATGGTACAGGTGTAATTATTATCAACCTTCTTCTTCACAAGTGCCATTCCGCATTTGGGGCATTTGCCAGGTTTGTCTGTTATTATTTCCGGGTGCATCGTGCAGGAGTATACATATTTCGCAGCAGTGTCTGATTTGCTCTCCGTTATTTTTGACTTTGAAGTTTGTGCAAAGGAGACTGTTGCACCTGTTAATACGAAAAGAAGAATGAACAGTTTTTTCATTTTTGTTTTATTATCGAATGATCAATTACGATTTTATCTGGTAGTGATCGGTAATTGTCACTCCAATGGACAGATGAAAATGATAGACGAAGTCGTAGTGCCGATGGGTGCACCGGGCACTTAGCCTAACAGCATGTAGGCATTATTGAAGAAGAAAGATCAGAGGCGGAAATTGCAGTAAAGAATGAATAACGGGAGTTTATCTGATAAAGGCGGAGCATTGGTATTTGGATACGCTTCAGAAATAGAAACGGCCTTTGTACTTTTTACCGAATTGTCGTTTAGAGCAATGGCGGGGGATAGATAATTATACTTAAAAAATTCAGAAGGGAATAACTTTTGATCCTTGTCAATTTTAATCTGCATGTGTTCATCCCTGCAGCAATCCATTTTTTCTGATATGCCCCGGGAAGGAGAAGTATTTTTAACCATGCCACACTCGGTGCAATTTTTACTTTCATGGTCGATCAGACCCCAGGACGCCAATTTACCCATGCAATAATGCAGATGAATTGTAGCTCCCATTGAAGTGGAGAGGTAAACAAAAGCTAATATGGCTGCTAAAACTTTTTTCATCAAATGTTAGTCAAAGGTATTCTTTTTTTCATTATGGTCTGAATCAGGCAGGTTAAGTCATTGACGGATATGATATCTTGAGGGTACTTATATATAAAACGAACATTAACAGGATCTGGTATTTCATTGTAGAATTAACCTGGCAGGGCAGTCATTCTATAGTGGTAAAGTCTACGGTATTACATAATATAAAAATAAATTTGTTTATTTTAATATTCATCGTAATATTGCGTTATACAAATATATGGGAATTACCAGGACGGAGATTTTTACTGAAAAACAGAATAGACTGGCAACGATGTTAAAGGCGTTAGCACATCCGGCCCGAATTGCTATCATTCAGCATATTATTAAAGCGGACACATGTATATGTGGTGATTTAGTAGAAGAACTGGGCCTGGCTCAACCGACCATATCCCAACATCTGAAAGAATTAAAAAATGCCGGCCTGATTCAGGGAACGATAGAAGGAACCAGCGTATGTTACTGTATAGATCCGAAGATATGGAAACAGTTTAAGACGACATTAGATACGTTTTTTGTAAGTTATGATGGCAGGGACAAGTGTTGTTAACTATTTTTTTGATTTATTATATAGCCATATTGCATTAAACCGATCAATATATTATTATGTCAGATTCATATCACAAAGTTTTATTTGTATGCATTCATAATTCAGCCCGCAGCCAGATGGCAGAGGCCTTTCTGAATAAATACGGAGAAGGTCAGTATATAGGTGAAAGCGCCGGATTGGAACCGGGTAAGATGAATCCCAATGTAGTCAAGGTTATGCAGGAGGTGGGAATAGATCTCAGTCATAAGGGGACACAAGGGGTATTTGATCTGTTTCGTAAGGGTGCTCGTTATAACGCAGTAGTTACTGTATGCGATGGTGCGAGCGCGGAAAGATGTCCTATTTTCCCCGGAAAAGTTAAAAGGGTTGCATGGTCTTTTGAAGATCCTTCTGCACTTAAAGGCAATCCTGAGGAGATCCTGCAACATACAAGAGAGGTAAGGGATGAGATAGAGAAAGCGATACAAAATTTCATAAAGGAATCCAGTGTTGCCAGCTATTGGATTTAAACAGAACCCGACTATTCAATTTTTAAATTTATAAATCATGGAAACTCAGGAACAAATCAAAGAAATGGTTCGCCAGAAATATAGTGAAATCGCGATGCAGGACAGAGAAAGAAATGAAACATCCTGTTGTGGATCGGGTTGTTGTACATCTGATGTATATAATATAATGACGGATGATTATACAAGCCTGAAAGGGTATAATCCGGATGCTGATCTTGGTCTTGGATGTGGACTGCCAACTCAGTTTGCTAAAATTAAGAAAGGTGATCTGGTTATCGATCTGGGTTCAGGAGCAGGTAATGACGCTTTCATCGCACGTTCAGAAACTGGTGAAACGGGTAAAGTGATCGGCATTGATTTTACGGATGCCATGATAGATAAGGCAAGAGCCAATGCTGAAAAACTTGGGTTTCATAATGTTGAGTTTAGGAAAGGCGATATTGAAAAAATGCCTGTTACATCGAATATCGCAGATGTTATAGTCAGTAATTGCGTTCTGAACCTGGTACCAAATAAAGATGGCGTTTTCAAAGAAATTAAAAGAGTTTTAAAACCCGGAGGACATTTTAGTATTTCTGATATTGTGTTGGTTGGGACATTACCTGCAAAGATTCGGGAAGCTGCTGAAATGTATGCGGGTTGTGTAGCAGGAGCTATTCAAAGGCAGGCGTATTTGGAACTTATAGAAATCAATGGATTTAAAAATATTATTGTACAAAAAGAAAAAGTTATTACTATTCCTGACGATATTTTAGGTAACTATTTATCTCAAACAGAAATTGAACAGTTCAAGGCTGCCGCAACAGGTATTTTCAGTGTTACAGTATATGCAGAAAAGGCAAAAGACGCTTGTTGCGAGCCAGGATGTTGCTCAAATTAATACAATGCTCAAAAGATTGACTGGAGAATTTTTGGGAACATTTGGTCTGGTGTTTTGTGGTACGGGAGCTATCGTCATTAATCAGGAATCTAACGGTGCTATAACCCACCTTGGAATCGCAATTACTTTCGGATTAATCGTAATGGCTATGATCTTATCATTCGGTCATATTTCAGGGGCACATATAAATCCTGCAGTCAGCATTGCCCTGTGCGTATCCAAAAGGTTTAAATGGCGAAATTTAATTCCTTACATTCTTGCTCAAATAGTGGGTGCTCTTTTGGCTAGTTTTATTTTGCATTATCTATTTCCCGCAAATGAGCTGCTGGGAGCTACTATTCCCAAAGGCTCCGATATTCAATCCTGCGTTTTAGAATTTATACTTACTTTTTTATTGATGATTGTTATTTTAACGAGCACCCAAAAAAAGGATCATTCACTATTGGGTCCGGCGCTGGCTATTGGAGGCACGGTGGGTCTTGAGGCCCTATTCGCAGGGCCTATTTGCGGAGCTTCCATGAACCCAGCCCGTTCTCTTAGTCCGGCAATAATTGGAGGTCATTATCAGTCTCTATGGGTTTATATTTTTGGACCGGTGTCGGGTGCACTGGTAGCGTCATTTGTATTTGCAACCTTGAGTGAGAATTTTTTGGTTACAAAAAAATCAGCGACCTGAATCAATCTGATTTTTTTCAATGGTACAAACATAAAATAATGAGAATAGCCTTATTTAGTGATATACATGCCAACCTTCCGGCGCTGGAAGCATTTTTTAGAGATGTAGATGTCCGCAAGGTTGACCAACTTTATTGTTTGGGAGATCTGGTGGGCTATAATATTTGGCCCAATGAAGTTATCGATGTAGTGCGTAAAAGAAATATTCCAACTATTGCAGGTAATTATGACTTTGGAATTGGAAGGACAAGTGATGATTGTGGTTGCGCCTATAAGACTGATTTGGAGAAGGCCAATGGCGCTATTTCCATTTCATATACCAATCAGATTGTCAAGCAAGAAGAAAGGGACTACCTGCGTACATTACCAGCCCACATCAAACTTGAATTTCAATTAAATCAGGATAAGCTGAATCTACTGTTAGTTCATGGAAGTCCAAGAAGAATTAATGAATATTTATTTGAAGACCGCGATGAAAAGAGTCTGCATCGGATAATGGAGCAAGCGGATGCCAACGTTATGTGTTTTGGTCATACACATAAGCCATATCACCGTGTGTTAAATGATGCAGGAGAAAAAGATCATTTCAGGCATGCTATTAATATTGGCTCTGTAGGTAAACCAAAGGATGGGAATCCACAGGGAGGGTATGTCATTTTAACACTCAATGATCACAGTACTGTTTTAAATGCAGACTCCGTAAAATCTGAATTGATCCGGTTTGATTACGATATTGAAAAGGCGGCCAGGGCCATTGAAGAAAGTCCTTTGCCGAATGACTATGCAGATAGTCTGAGAAATGGCGTTTAAACTTAATCTTCCCAGGTATTAGATCGTTTCATATTGAAATTGTGTTACTTAAGGTTCCAAAAACAAAATAGTCTGTAAAATATTTTGGCTCCGCATTCTGCCATCGGTATAAATATACATTTTAACGGCAGGCCTGTCTTTTCTAAAGGCGGCACTCTGTTCCCGGGTCCTTGGGACCGATTAATTATTTGAACAAGTAATTAACTTTAATAAAGCTATTCATTCGGGTCATTACCAGCAATAAACATTCAAAATGCGAATATTCGTATTTCTGTCAATATTCATGGTCATTATTAGCAGAGGTCTGGAGGCACAGGATCTTGAGGAAAGTAATTTTATAAGGTATACCAGGTTACAGGGTTTATCGAACAATTATATTTCGGGTATTGTGCAGGATTCCACTGGTTATATCTGGATCTCAACGCACAAAGGCATCAACAGGTTTGATGGAAAAATATTTCAGTCAGTTTTCAAAAGCTCGCCAAATTCGTGGTTACCCGATAATATTCTGATCCGGATTCACCGGACTGCTAATGAAATCATTGGCGCCACCCGTGCCGGAGCCTTTGCTTATGATCCTTCGAACGGGCGATACAAGCAGTTCATTGTTCCCTGCGATTCCACCATCTTTTTCTGGACCAATAATGTGTTCGATATCGGAAAAGATAAAAATGGGAACTATATTCTTTCAACAAAAACAGGTTTGTATGTTTTTAATGACTTGGGAAAACTTATTAAGCGCTATGATTATCACATGCCGGATGATGTCGGAAAGATTGAACTGATATTTGGCGGATGGGTCAGCCCTCTTGATAACGGTTTTACAATCCAGCAAAACGGCCTGCTGGGCAGTTTGTATGATCCAAATACAAACCAGATAGATACGCTTTATGTTGCCAGAAGGGAAAATCTTAAGAGGCTGCTTACGGATACAATGGGAGAAATGAAAATGGCCTGGTCCGGCAGGAATGAAGAACTCTTTATTCTGAATCCGGATAAGAATACCATCGACGTTACAGATATATATTCTCCATCGAACACATCAAATCCGATGCCTTTTACTGTGAAGGCGAATCTGGGGTGGACAAGCAAACTGAGTTATCTGAATGACAGCCTTCTGGCAATAACATGTAAGAATAATGGATTCTATTTATTGCATTACAATAAACGCACAAAACAAATAACAGGAAACGGTATAAAGTATTTTGAGAAGGATGTATGTACTTCCGTTTTTAAAGACAGGGAAGGCCGCCTGTGGATCGGTACGGCTGATGGAATATACAAGCAGAATCTGCACAATTCTTTTTTCTCCGTAACTGATCTTTCCGAACAGTCTCCGGGTCTCCTGGATCATGAAATTAAGAGTATTTATATTGAAGGGGACTCCATATTTGTGGGATTGCAGAATGAAGGCGGTTTGCTGGTTTTGGACAAAAAGACAGGCAATATTAAAAGGCAATTGCAATTTACTCCGACAAAAATCTTTAGTAATTCTGTTTTAAATATATTTCCTTACGATCATGACACATTATGGATTGCAACTACCAATGGAATTCTTTGGCTAAATAAAAAAAATTACCATTGCGGCCAATTGAAAACTCCGGTTCAGCCTGGATGGATGCAAAAAACCAACGCGAGGTGTTTCTTTGAAGATTCAAAGAAAAATATCTGGATATCTTTTGGAAAACTCAACAGCCTTGTTCGTTATAACAGGACTTCACAAACCTTTTCGGAGATCTCTACTGACTCCAACCCTTTATTAAAAATAACCTTTGTGTTTAGCATGGCCGAAGATTTACAGGGAAATATCTGGCTTTCCGGCGATGGTCTTTGTCGCTGGAATGTGAAAAAACAAATGGTGGATACCCTTATTCCTTATCCTAAAGTGAGCAGGTTACTGCTTAACTATATGTATATCCTTGACAGGGACAGCCTCAATAATTTATGGTTATCTTCTTTTGACAACCAGATCATACAATTCAATTGTTCAACCGGTACCATGTATCTGCGCCAGCAGGAAAATAATATTATAGATGGAAATTCAGTTACCAATTCGCCTATTATCCATGATTACATCTGGTTGGGTACTGATAATGGTATTTCAGCCTTTAATATCCGGAATTATAAAGTGAAGCAATTTACTTATGCTGATGGCCTGCCTTCGGTAGCGATTACTTCACTGGCTAATGGGAGTTATTATGACAGTCAATCGGATCGTTTTTATTTTGGCGCCAGGAGCCGCCTCATTTCCTTCACTCCTGAGATCTCGCTATCTCATAAGGTTCCGCCTTCCCTTTTCATAGAAAAGATAAGCACCCGCGATACCACGATTATACCAGTAGTGAATGATGTCCTTCTGAAGTACAGTCAGAATGATTTATCTATCATTTTTAATACGATAAATTTTACCGATCCGGAAGAAGACCGTTTCGCCTGGCGATCGCTGAACAATACGGACTCAAGCTGGATTGAATTGAATGATCTGGGCCTGATAACCCTCACGAACCTGGACTGGGGATGGCATACCATACAGGTAAAACTATTCTCGATAAATAACCACTGGCCGCAGCAGGTAAAAACGCTAAATTTTTATATTAAACCGCCCTTTTGGAAAGCACCCTGGTTCATTTTCATACTGGTTGTTCTAATAACCGGCCTCGTTATTATTGGCTATAGAAGACGGATCAATGCCGTAAGAAATAAAGAAGGGGAGAAGGCCCGCGTACAACAACTTATTGCGGAAGAGTATAAGAACCGGTTTGAACTGGAGCAGATCAGCAATTATTTTTCAGCCTGTTTTGCAGGAAAAAACAGTGTGGATGACGTTCTCTGGGATGTATCAAAAAACCTGATAGGAAGAATGAATTATGAGGAATGCATTATTTATATGTGGAACAGTGATAAAACCAAGATGATACAAAAAGCCGCTTATGGTCCCAAGGGAAATCCGAGAACCATCTCAGATCTGTCCTTTGATGTGAGTCCCGGTCAGGGAGTGGTAGGACATGTAATCCTGACAAAGGAACCCCAGCTGGTTGCTGATACAAGGAAAGATCCCCGTTACAGGGTGGACGATATGTACCGGCTCAGTGAGATCTGCGTGCCCATAATTCATGAAGATGATTTGATTGGTATAATTGATTCCGAACACCAGGAAGAAAACCATTTTAAGGAAAGGGATGTTCAGATACTTACGACGATTGCAACCCTGGTGGGTAATAAAATAATGCAGATAGAATCTGAGCAGTCACTGGAAATAAAACAAAAGGAATTATCTTTTATAAACCAGCAACTCGCGGAAGCCCAGCTGTCGGCATTGCAAACGCAAATGAACCCGCATTTTATTTTTAATTCCCTGAATAGTATCAAGGGGATGATATTGGATAATGAACGCCAAAGGGCTTCCAGATACCTGAGTAAGTTTGCATTGATGATCCGTATGACGCTAAATCAGTCCAGGGAAGTATTAACAACCATGTGTGAAAACCTGGAGCACCTGGAAAACTACCTGGAGATGGAAAAACTTCGTTTTGATGATTCATTTACGTTCCGGATTATCGTCGGAGAATGTATTGATATTGAAGATACCCTTATTCCTACGCTGATGATACAACCTTTGGCAGAGAATGCAATCTGGCATGGACTTATGCAAAAGGAAGGAAAAAAAGAATTACTGATTTGTTTTTCCCAGCTCGACGATACAATATCCTGCACCATTGAAGACAATGGCATTGGTATAAACCGCTCGGAACAACTCAAATCATTCGTCAAACAGACACATCAATCCGTTGGACTTAGTAATATCCGGAACCGCATTAAAATATTGAACGAAAAATTTGATATCGGATGCTGCCTTGATATTACTGATTTGAATGAAATGGATAATGAAAAAACAGGTACCTGCGCACTTTTACGATTTAAGGTAATTGACAACAAACACATAATATGAAAGCAATCCTTGTTGATGACGAACCAGACGGCATACGAACATTAAAGAAGTTGCTGGAATTGAATTGCCCCGAAGTGGAAATTGCAGCCACCTGCTCAAATGTGGACAATGCTATACTGAAACTGGAAGAGATCCAGCCAGAGTTGGTATTTCTCGATGTACGGATGCCAGGCAAGAGCGGATTGGATATGCTGGCTGAGATATCCAGGAAGAATTTTGAAGTCATATTTGTAACAGCACACAATGAATATATGTTGCAGGCTTTGCAGTTTAGCGCAGTAGATTACCTCATGAAGCCTGTGGATGAAGACCGTTTGATAGCCGCGGTGGATCGTGTTAAAAGGAGATTAAAGCAGGAAAGAAGTCCCGGACAAACAGAGGCTTTACTTCATAATATCAGCAAGGCAGGTTCCCCGCTTGAAATGAGATTATGTCTGCCAACGCTTAAAGGATTCACTATTGTAAAGCTGGAGGATATAGTGTATTGCGAAGCCCAGAGAAGCTACACTATTTTTCGTCTTTCCAACAATAAGACCATCATGATTTCAAAGCCATTGTTTGACTATGACCGATTACTGGCTGATACAATATTTCTCCGCATACACAAATCTTTTCTTATCAATCTCATGCATGTTAAAGAATACATTCGTGGTGAGGGTGGTACGGTGATCATGAGCAACGGCATGGAAATTGAAGTTAGCCGTCGTAAGAAGGAACTATTTTTAACCAAAGTGAAAGAATACTTCAAATACTAATTCATTAGATAAGCAAAGGTCGCTGAGCATTTTCTACAATTTAATAAATTCACGGCCTTCACCCGATTTATCTGCTAATTCCCTGTTTCATTTTGTTTGACAGAAACCGTTTGGGAAATGATCTGCACCGAAAACATTGGGATACCTGCCAATGGATGATTCCTCAATAATTACATTCATTTATCTGAATATTTTTGTTCTTGTCAATTTTCTTCTGATCGGGAAGTTTTAGACTGAGAAGGAAGCGAAAAATATAATTGGACATAAAAACGGTGGATTTAGTACAAATCATAGAAGGATGCAAAAGGAAGGAGACACGATGCCAGAAAATTCTTTATGAACGTTTTTATGGATATGCATTAAAAATCGCTTACCGGTATATATACCGCTATGATGAGGCAGTGAATATCACCAATGATGGATTTGTGAAACTATTTCGTCATATCGAAAGGTTTAAATACGAGGATAAGGATTTTCCGGAACGTCTGTTAATGTCATGGTTGAAAAGGATCATCATAAATACATCGATCGACGAATTAAGGAAGAGTAATATGACACTGGAAATAGGTGGTATTCCAGAGTACGTCTGGGAAGAAAGCGATCATAGCCGAAATGCCGATCAGACTCTTTTATATAAGGAACTGATAAGTTATGTAAAGAAACTTCCACCTATGTATCGGATTGTTTTCAACATGTTTGTAATTGAAGGCTGGAGTCATATCGAAATTTCGTATGCCCTGGGCATTTCAACAGGAACTTCGAAATCAAACTTATCGCGTGCAAGGAGCATACTCAGAGAAATTATTAAAGAAAAAGAGGAGGTTAAATCATGGAGCGTGTAAATAGATATAAGAACGAATTGTTTCGCCTCGGCAAAGACGGCTAAATTCCTTTTAGGTTTTCAAATTGTTAATCACATTAATCAAGTAAAAAATTACGTTATGAAAAATTCTCTAATCCTTTCCCTTATTTTAATCCTGGGAGCTGGAAATATTACCAGGGCTTCCGAAAATATCGCTCTGGGTCCAATGGTAAGCGAGCAAAATTCTGGTCAGCCCGTGAGGTTCACTGACAAGAAATACTTCAAATCATTTATCCACAATATAGCAGCGCTGGAAACTCTGGCATTTAAGGGCAATTATTTACCTGATATAAAAGATGTCAATGGCAGGGCACTCAAAGATTTCCAGGTCAGATTCAGTGATGTAAGCAAGGTTAAATGGTTTAATGACAATAACGGCTATACATCCTATTTCAATAAAGACGGCTTCAATGACCGGGCCTATTACAATAAAAAGGGTCACTGGCAATATTCTTTGATTTATTATACCGAAGACAAACTGCCAAAGGATATCAGGTCGACAGTAAAATCGAAGTATTTTGATCTGGCCATTTACATGGCGGAAGAAGTACAAACAACGTACGGTACAGCATATATTGTTTATCTGGAAGGCAAATCAAAAATCAAGATAGTGAAAGTGAGCACTGAAAATGAAATAGAAACTATGACGGAACTCGTCAAAAATTAAATATAAGCCGTCTCCTGTTAAGACTGGTTGCCTCTCAAAAGAGGCAACTTTTTTTTTCTGGCAAAGTAGCAACGGTGTTGTGTCAAATCACGTAATTATGCAAAAGTTAACGCATTCTTTGTCATTTGCCGTGCGAATTAGCTTATGTTGAGATACTTTTGACCAGCCAAAATAAATGCCGTACTGATGAACAAATGGTTCTTTCTTTTCGTCATCCTGCTTTCAGTGTCAGTGGGGTTTAGCCAAAACAAACATACTGTCAGTGGCACGGTCAGAGAAAGTAAAACGGGTGAAACATTAATAGGAGCTTCTGTTTATCTTCTCGAGCTGCCAAAATCAGCCTCATTAAGTAATGCTTATGGTTTTTATTCCATTACAGCACCTGTTGGTCATTATACACTCATTGTAAGCTTTTCTGGATTTATATCCGACTCGGTAAAAATCGATTTGAACAGAGACCTTTCCATGTCAATTGAAATGTTGCAAGGCAACACCATGTTGCAGGAAGTTGTTGTCAGTTCGGTTCACCAGAATGAAAATGTTACCAAGCCACTTATGGGTGTGCTAAAACTTTCTGCAAAAGAAGTACAGGACCTGCCTGTGATTTTCGGTGAAAAGGATATTTTGAAGTCACTCCAGTTGCTTCCCGGTGTTCAATCTGCAGGTGATGGGAGCAGCGGTTTTTATGTAAGAGGGGGCACAACAGATCAGAACCTTATTTTGCTGGACGAGGCTACGGTTTATAACCCGTCTCATTTACTTGGTTTTTTTTCAACCTTTAATTCTGATGCCATTAAAGATGTGACATTGTACAAAGGGGCCATTCCGGCGGAGTATGGCGGGAGACTGGCTTCTGTGCTGGATGTCAAAATGAATGAAGGAAACTCAAAAGAATACCAGGTGAGCGGAGGTCTTGGGCTAATCTCTTCCCGACTGAATGTTGAAGGGCCCATTGAAAAGGACAATGGTTCATTTATCGTTAGTGCCAGAAGAACATATGCAGATATTTTTCTCAAATTGTCGAAGGATACCAATACAAAAAACAGCAGCCTTTATTTTTATGATATCAACGCGAAGGCGAATTACAAATTAGGCGACAAAGACCATATCTATCTGTCTGGCTATTTTGGAAAAGATAATCTGGGGCTCGGTAATAGTTTTGGGATTGATTATGGTAATTCGACCGCTACTTTCAGATGGAACCATATTTTTAACAGCCGTTTGTTTTCCAACACATCGCTGATATACAGCAAATACAACTATGATATTGAAGTAACCTCCGGCAACAATGATGTCGCCATCAATTCCTACATCAAAGACTATCATTTTAAGGAGGACATGCAATACTTTGCCGGCTCGGGAAACAAGATAAATTTTGGTCTTGATGTAATTGGAATTACTACTTCTCCGGGCGTTATTACTGCTGCACCGCAAAGTGACAATTTTAATTCCCTGACTGTTCCCGATAAGCACGCTCTTGAATCAGCACTTTATTTTTCACAGGAAATTGCAGTGTCTGACAAACTGAATGTGAACTACGGACTGCGTGCGGGACTCTTTACAGTCTTGGGTCCAGGCGCGTTCTACACATATGATTCGAGTGGAAATGCAGTGGACACAGCAAATTATGGATCCGGACAAATCGTGAAAAACTATTTCAACCTCGAGCCACGCTTCTCCATGAGTTATCAGCTTACAGAAAACAGCTCGGTTAAATTCGCGTATGCACGTACCACTCAAAATCTGCATCTTCTTTCCAATAGTACTTCTTCCAATCCGACTGACGTGTGGATACCCAGCAGCAATAATGTAAAACCTGAGATTGCTGATCAGGTATCTGCCGGCTGGTTCAGGAATTTCAAGGAAAATCAGTATGAATTTTCAGCGGAAGTCTATTACCGCAACATGCAGAACCAGATCGACTACAAGAATGGCGCACAACTGATCGCCAATGTGAATGTTGAATCGCAGCTGATATTCGGTAAGGGCAGGTCCTATGGACTGGAATTATTCGTCAAAAAGAAATACGGACAACTGACGGGTTGGATAAGCTACACTTTATCCAGAACAGAGCGACAGTTTACACAGGTTAATAACGATAGCTGGTATCCGGCTAATCAGGACAGAACAAACAATCTCTCTGTTGTAGGAATTTATAAGCTGAATAGAAAATGGACAATTTCAGCTGACTTCGTTTACTATACGGGTAATGCGGTAAGCTGGCCGAGTGGTAAATATGAAGTGAACGGGCAGGCTGCATTTGTTTATGTTGACAGAAACAATTATCGGATGCCACCTTATAACCGACTGGATATCGGAGTAACACTTCAAAGTAAGAAAACGAAGAAGTTCGACAGTAACTGGAACTTCTCTCTTTATAATGCTTATGGAAGAGAAAACCCTTATAGCATCAGTTTTCAGCAGGATCCGGGAGATCCGACCAAGACGCAGGCCGTGCAATGGGCGTTGTTCCGGTGGGTGCCTTCTATTACTTATAATTTTAAATTCTTATAGAATGAAAGTATTCTCTGCGATAACTTTTATTTTAGTCTTTCTTTTTTGTTCGTGCCAGAAAGTGGTGAATCTTAAACTCAATACGATTCCTCCGCAAATTGTCATACAGGGAGAAATTACAGATTCGGGAGCACCTTACTCCATAACGATCAATCAGACGGTCGATTTCTATGCTTCTAATACTTTCCCCCCTGTGTCGGGTGCTGTTGTTATAATCAGCGACGATGCCGGCGAGAGTGACAGCCTGATTGAATACACGCCAGGAATTTATTCAACGCAGGGTTTATTAGGAAAGCCGGGTCGTACTTATACTTTATCTGTAACCGTTCAGGGTAAGAATTACACAGCGGTATCTACCATGCCCATGCCTGTAAACCTGGATTCTGTTAGTTTTGAACTTACCAGCGGATTTGGAGTCAAACGTATAAATGCAATTGTCAATTTCCAGGACCCCCCCGGCGTTCCCAATTATTACCAGTTTCAGGAATATATTAACGGCCAGCTCTTCAATAAAGAAATTTTCATTTTTGATGATCGTCTCTCGGACGGAAAATATATCAGTGCCACACTGCGGACAGACAGCTCATATCTCAATGAGGGCGACGTTTTGAAATTAAATATGTTTTCGATAGATAAGAATGTATATAATTATTTTCTGCAGCTGCGCCAGTCTTCCGGTACAGGTGCTTTTAATTCCACGGCATCTCCTGCAAATCCGACTACTAATATTACGGGTGGTGCACTGGGTTATTTTTCTGCCCATACCACCCAATCAAAAACTATAACGATTTATTGAGGCAGGAATTCATACCTCTTTCCGGAGGATTTCCAATGGCGGTTTATTAAGAACTTCACGACTGTTAAAAATTCCAATTACAATAGTTATCAGGGAGATTGCCAGAAATAGTGCAATCAGAGGCAGCCATTCAGGAGAGAAAGAACTTTCAAAACTGTATTTGGCGAGGCCCCAGCTTCCGGCCATGGAAAGAATAATTCCGGTACCCGCGCCCAACGCACCCAGGAAAAAGAATTCCAAACTTGTAATGATTAGTATCTGTTTACGGCTCGCTCCCAGCGTTCGTAGCAGAACACTTTCCTGTATGCGTTGATACTTGCTGATGAGTACAGATGCAATCAGGACTACAAGGCCTGTGCATATACTGAAAGCGGCCATAAATCGAATGACGAATGCGATTTTATCAAGTAAATCATTTAATACACTCAGGATTAATTCAAGATCAATAATAGAAACGTTCGGAAACCTGCGAACGACGGCCTGCTGAAAATGTGCAGATGCTTCACTCGAAGGCACATGTGTAAGCAGCACAAAAAATTGTGGTGCAGTTTCCAGAATGCCCCTGGGAAAAACAATTCGGAAATTGGGTTGCAGCCTTCGGTAATCTATCTGTCTGAAACTTCCAACGATTGTTGGAACCAGAACGCCCTGCACATTAAAAGTAATGCGGTCTCCAATTTTCAGGTGAAGCCGGGATGCATACCTGTCTTCGATTGAAATATGTGCTGTATCGCCGGGTCGTTTAACTGCAGATTCAAATTTGCCTGCAGTTATTTTTTCTGTTCCTGAAATTGAATCACTGTAAGTCACCCGCTGTTCTGATTCAAATGCGCGCCTGGGTATTGAATCGGTACTATCTTTCAATGCTCTTGCTGCATCGATGCCGTTGATATTTTCTATGCGCATTGTCACGATTGGTATCTGTTGAAGAACCGGTAATCCGTATTGTTTTGTCATGGATTCAATGGCCTCTTTATTGCCAGGTTGTATATCAAAAAGCAACATATTTGGTTGTTCTGTACCTGAGGAAAGAGATACACGTTTTATCAGCATACTTTGTACTGAATACAACGTTCCGATAAAAGCCGCTCCCAGACCTATTGTGATGATCAGGACAATCGTCTGGTTATTGGGGCGGTATAAATTGGCAAAGCCCTGCCTCCACAGATAATTCCAGGATGAGGGTATTATACGGCGCGCAAGCCACATCAATATGCGCGCCACAAGAACTAAAAACAAAAAAGCAATAAGAATGCTACAGGAAAAAACTGCGGCTTTACGCCAGCTGTGCATCTGCCATCTGGAAAATGCTGCAATGAAAAAAAGGATCAGCGAATACAGCAACCATTGTAAAGGATCCCGCATACCCCTTGTTGGTTCAACAGATAATCGAAGACTGTTCAACGGAGAAATATTTCGAACGGAAATAAGAGGTAATAGGGCAAATAATAATGTTATGAACAATCCGAGAATGATTCCCTGCGAGATGGCCAGAAAAGAAATGGCTGTTGTAGGCTGAAAGGGTAATAAATTTTTAAGAACGACCGGTAATACCTGCTGAATCACCGTACCGAGAACTGCGCCCAGTAAGGATCCGATGAGGCCGATGCCTGCAACCTGGATCAGGTAAATCGAAAATGTTTGTGAGGATTTGGCACCAAGGCAACGCAGAATAGCAATAGAACTCATTTTCTCACGGATATAAATATGAATCGCACTGGCGACACCGATGCATCCAAGTAACAAAGAGACAAAACTTATCAGTGTAAGGAACTGGGTAAAATCATCGAATGCCCTGCTGGTATTTTTTTTCCTGCTTTCAACTGTTTCATAATCCATGCCTGCCTGCTCAAGCCTGGGCTCTATGGCTGAAACAAGTTTTTGTATGTCTGTTGCGGAATCATATTTATAATAATACCGATAACCGATCCTGCTTCCTTTTTGCATAAGACCGGTTTGAGCGAGATAACGAAGAGGAATATAAACCGGAGGTGCAGCGGTGGTTGACATTTCATTCCGGCCAGGAGATTTCTTCAATATGCCGCTGATGATAAAATTAAGATCTCCGATTTTTATGGAATCGCCTAAACCAGCTCCATATTGTAACATCAGGGTTTTGTCAACAAGGGCTTGTCTGCCGGAACCAAATGTGCGTCCCGCATTAACAGGAGTGGTCTCCAGACTGCCGTAATATGGATAACCGCCTTCCAACGCCTTCACCTGGACAAGTCGTGTGCCCTGATTTTTAATAAAGTAAATCATGGAAGCAAAAGTGCGTTCCTGTGAGCGCTGATTGCCGAGAGAATCCAGCAGGTGCTGCATTGGTGGATCAGGCTGACGGGTATAGTCAATGACCAGGTCAGCCCCGACGAGCTCTCTGGCCTGGTTATTAATATCGTGCTGGAGATTATAACCCAATGAAAACGTTGCTACCAGTGCCGCTATACCTATTATTATGGAAGATAAAAACAACAGCAGTCGTGAACGGTTGCGGCGACTATCGCGCCAGGCCATATTAAATAGCCAATGTATGTTTATTTGCTTATGACTTTCTTTCATCTGAAATAATACTTCCGCCTTTAAGGCGAATGATACGATGGGTCCCTGCTGCGAGTTCCGTGTTGTGCGTTACGATGATCAGGGTGGTACCCGCTTCCGCATTAAGATCAAATAATAATTTTATTACTTTTTCACTTGTCTCGGAATCCAGATTTCCCGTGGGTTCATCAGCAAACAAAATTTTCGGATTGTTGGAGAAGGCACGAGCCAGTGAAACCCTTTGTTGTTCCCCTCCTGAAAGCTGGGCCGGGTAATGATGAAGCCTGTCACTCAGTCCTACTTTATCCAGTAATTCCCTGGAGCGGTTTTTTATATTTTTTTCCGAACGCAATTCAAGTGGTACCATTACATTTTCAAGGGCTGTTAAAGTTGGAAGGAGCTGAAAGTTTTGAAAAATAAAACCCACATACTTATTTCTGACTATTGCCCGCTCGTCTTCGCTCAGCTTGTCAAGGGTGATATTATTCAGTTCGACGGTACCCGTAGATGATCGATCGAGGCCTGCACTCAAACCTAGGAGTGTTGTTTTTCCGCTACCCGAAGGTCCGACTACTGCTACGGTAGAACCGGCTTCCACTGAAAAATTGATATTGTGCAGAACTGTCAGCATGTGACCGGCACTGGAATAATTTTTACTGAGATTCCGGACGTTCAGAATAGTATTCACGACGGTAAACTATTTTTTGGTTGTAAATGTTTTTCAAATATCTTTTAGACAGGTATTATTTCAGATTCATGCGTAAAGTTATTGCTATAATTGGCTCGTTCATTATGATGTTGTTGTCTTTAGGATGCAACCATAATAGTAAGACAGAGAAAACCGTGTCATTACCTGTTCTGTCCGAAACGAAAAAGGAACACAGTGACGAAAACAATGAGACGAAAAAAAATATTGTTTTTTTTGGAAACAGCCTTACGGCAGGATATGGCGTCGATCCTTCACAGGCTTTTCCGGCATTGATACAGGCAAAGCTGGACTCACTTAAGCTTCCCTATCAGGTAATCAATGCCGGTTTAAGCGGTGAAACTTCGGCTGGTGGTAATAGCCGTGTCGACTGGATCCTTCGTCAGCCAGTTTATATTTTTGTTTTGGAGTTGGGAGGAAATGACGGTCTAAGAGGAATTCCACTTTCGGAAACTTCAAAGAATTTACAATTCATTATAGACAAAGTGAGACAAAAATATTCTTCATCCAAAATAATAATGGCCGGCATGCAGATTCCACCCAATATGGGCAAAAAATATACCTCCGAATTCAAAGCCATGTTTCAGCAACTGGTGGCCAGGAATAAAATATATCTGATACCATTCCTGCTGGAAGGGGTAGGCGGGATACCGGCGCTGAATCAACGGGATGGTATTCACCCAAATGTACAGGGTCATATAATAGTGGCAGAAAATGTATGGAGAGTTCTAAAACCTTTGCTATAAGAAAGTTTTGGATTGATTTCTACCACATCATTACTACAACATGGATGTTAATGGATACTTTCTCCGGAATTTGAATACTTTTTATTAGTAACTTTTTACCATGTTTAAGAAATCACCAGCCATTTTACTATTCGCCTTAATACTGTGTGCCACGTCGTTTAAGTCTGCCGCACAATCAGCGCCATCGAAAGTGGAAGTACCCGATTGGGCACTTCCAGGATCTGCAACACATACACAAGTCCCGCCCCCTGCAGATTTTCATCGTGCCACAAGGACAAGCAATACCCCCTTAGGCATATTCGAAGGGCAGAGCGATGTGGGAGCGGCGCTGGTGCCCGGTTCCTCCAGCTACAATAGTGCGACTAAACAATATACTATTGTTTCCGCCGGGTATAATGTATGGTATCAGCGGGATGAATTCCGTTATCTCTGGATTAAAAAGTCTGGCGATGTATTTCTTGCGGCCGATATCTATTTCCCGGACACGGCCGGCTACGATGATCGTAAGGCATTTGTTATTATTCGACAGAGTCTTAGTGACGATTCCAAAGAGGCCGTAGTTGCGCTTCACGGCAGTGGATTGCTGCACCTTGCCTGGCGTCCGGGAAAAGGAAAGCTCATGAAAGAAATGCGCGCTAACAATCGCGAGGGTCTTCCAGACCTTGTTACAGGATATGCGAAACGCATTGGCATAAAAAAAAGCGGTGATTCCTTTGCGCTTTTTGTAAGTATGAATGGTGAACCCATGCATCAGGTGGGAGATCCCATTCAACTGCATCTTGATAAACCATTTTATGCAGGCATTGGCTTCTGCTCACATCTTCCTGCCAAGACTGATACTGCCATTTTCTCAAATGTCGTTTTTAAAAATACCAACTGAAAACAACGGATACGAACGGCTTTCGCCATATTGATTGGCTGCCATTTTTATTTATTTTTATTTGACTTCGTAACTTTCCGTGTCAAATGAAACAAATTCAATCTACTGGCATCTGGCGCACTATAGCATTGGTGCTGATATTAATAGGTTCCATGGGTTCGATTTGGTTTACTTTACGCGCAGGTAGAAATAACAGTTCTATTTTATTGGTTGCACTTTTTGTAATCTGGGTACTTTCCCCTTTTATGGCTTTGCTGGTGGGTAATATTGCTTCCAAGCGATGGTCTGATTCTGCACGTGTTGTATTCTTTGTCCTGGTAATAATTCTCACGTTTGGCGCTTTGACCAGCTATAGTGGTTTTTTAACCATACCTGGTACAAAGCCCGCTTTTAAATTTCTTATAATCCCCCTGGTATCCTGGCTTCTTATAATCATTGTTGCTTTTCTTTCACGAAGGCGTAATCGTATTTAACATTTCGCCCAATAATCCATAACCCATAACCCATAACCAGTTCTGCATCTGATTTTCCATGTTCAAAGAACTATCCCTATTTTTATCCTCTATTACCGACTTTGAAAAATATTTATTTACAAATCTGTCTGCTGGCAGCATTTTTATCTGCTGCTGAAACCGGGTTTTCCCAGGACATAAATAATTTGAAATTAAAAGATTATCATCCTGTTTCAATTTACAATACACCACAGGTTAAAATTGAAAAGGCGAGATACCCTGTTATAGATTTTCATTCTCATGATTATCCTAAATCTGATGCGGAAGTGGATGCCTGGGTGAAAACAATGGATGAAACAGGCATTTCCAAAACGATGATACTTTCCTATTCAACAGGAGCAAGATTTGATTCCGTTGTTCACAAATACAAAAGATATAAAGAGCATTTTGAAATATGGTGTGGATTTGACTATTCGGGGTATGAAAAGCCAGGATGGCAACAACACGCAATTGCAGAACTGGAGCGGTGTCACAAAATGGGAGCTATAGGAGTCGGAGAATTAGGTGACAAGGGATTAGGGGAATTGTATTCCAGGCCTGTGCCAGGATATGGTTTGCATATTGATGATCCGCGAATGAAACCACTTCTCGAAAAATGTGCGGAATTACATATGCCGGTTAGCATACATGTTGCGGAAGATGCATGGATGTATCAGGCAGCTGATTCCTCAAATGATGGATTGATGAATGCCGCAACGTGGAAAGTTGATTTATCGAGGAAAGGAATTTTGGACCATGACCAGTTGATTGCTTCTTTGGAGAACGCAGTAAAGGAGAATCCAAAAACGATTTTTATTGCGTGTCACCTCGCTAATTGCTGCTCAGATTTAAGCGTGCTGGCGAGATTATTTGACAGTTATCCGAACCTCTGGGCTGATATAGCCGCCCGTTATGGCGAGATTTCCCCGGTACCCAGGTATACCAAGGCATTCATGGAAAAATATGCTGACCGTCTTGTATATGGAACGGATATGGGAACTTCTCCCGATATGTATCGTAGCACTTTTCGCATTTTGGAAACTGAAGATGAACATTTTTATCTTCAGGGTCTCTTTAATTATCACTGGCCTTTATATGGACTCGGACTATCGGATGAATTGTTGAAAAAACTTTATGATGGTAATGCAAAAAAAATATTAGAGCGTTGACATAAAAGTAAAATACAGATTTATGAAATGGTATCATTATGTAGCGGCTTTTTTTTCAGGAGCTTTTTTGGCAAATACGGTTCCTCATTTTATTCACGGTGTTTCAGGGGATCCATTTCCCTCACCGTTTGCAAATCCGCCAGGTAAGGGTCTTTCCTCGCCAACCGTTAATGTGCTATGGGCTTGTCTGAACTTAGCAATAGGATATTTATTATTGAGGGTGAGTAAAACATCTGTCCAAAACAAGTATTCGATGTTCGTTTTATTCCTGGGGATCCTGGCCATGTCCCTTCAATTGGGAATCGTATTTATGGATAAGATGACACATTAGTAACTCGATATTTTTCGGACTGAAGCTCAGAAAAGTTTCAGCAATGCATCTTTCCTGCTGCGGGATACGATCACCGTTGACCCATCTGACATAACCAGGTATCCGCCTTCACCACGGACATATTTTGTTACTTCATTCAAGTTAACAAGATAGGAATTGTGCACACGTACGAAGGAAGTAAAGGAATGTAACTGTTCTTCCACTTCTTTTAAACTTCGACAGGCAACAATCCTGGTCTTATTCTTGAGATAAAGATGAGTATAATTGTCATAGGCTTCACAACGTACCAGCTGATCGGCTGGAATTAATTCAAATCCTTCTGTTGTTGGGACTGCAATTTTTGTAAAACCATTGTCCTTATGTATAATCTGTTCCATCAACATACGGAATTGTTCAACGGATGGCTGTACATTTTGTAGTTTAACTTTTGTGACAGCAGCTGCCAATTCCTTTGGATCAATCGGCTTTAACAAATAATCAAGGGCACTGAACCGGATAGCTTTGATTGCATACTGGTCGTAGCTTGTAGTGAATATTACAGAAAAAGGGATTTTAACGAATTGTTCGAGCATTTCAAATCCGGTCATAGATGGCATTTCTATATCGAGAAACACAAGGTCGGGTTTTATTCTTTCAATTGCTTCCAATGCTTTTTTACCTGACATGCATTTGCCCGTTACCTGGATTTCGGGACAATAATCATTTAAGAGAATATTTAGTGTATCCAGGCAATGCACTTCATCGTCAACAATAATTGTATTGATCATAATTGCAGTGATTTGTATTAATGCAATTGCTATTCATTTAATTCTCTATAATAGGTATCTTTAAAAACACTTCTGTGCCACCCGTATTGCCATCAGGTAATGTCAGATCAGTTACCTGAACATATGTTTCTGCTTTATTTTTTTGTTGCAACACTGCAATTCTTTCTTCCGTAATACGCATGCCCATTGATTTATATTTAGATGTGGACTTGTCTTTGATATCCAATGCCTTTTTCCTGCCTATGCCATCATCAGTTACTCTGCAACATAACATATCATCTCTTCGAATTAATTCAATTTTCAAATGACCTCTTTCTTCTTTATGCATCAATCCATGCCAGATTGCGTTCTCTACAAAAGGCTGAATGAAGAGTGGGGGAACCTGAATGTTTCCTGTCTGAAGATTATCGTCAATACAAATGGTATATTCAAAGTGATAGTCAAATCTAAGCGCTTCAAGCTCCAAATATAGTTTTAATGATTCGATTTCATTTTCCAATGGTATAAGAGGACCTTCCGAATTTTGCAATATCAGCCTTACCAACCTGGAAAATTTGGAAAGGTATTCTGAGGCCTGAGATTTATTATTTTGCAGAATGAACCGATTAATGGAATTAAGTGAGTTGAAAATAAAATGAGGATTCATTTGTGCGCGTAATACCTGCTGTTGCAATTCCGTCTGTGCATTCTTATTTTGAAGTTTTTCATTCCTTCGTTTATAATAAATATTTCTGAATATGACAAGACTTAAAATCGTAAAAGTTAAAATACTGCCTATGAGGATCGTATTCAGCAGGGACTTTTGCTCAATCTGTTGCTCCTTGATTTTATTATCTTTGTCCAATAATGCCATCCGGGTCAGTTTACTTTCGTATTCGGCAGAAGTTTTATAATCATTTAATCTTGAGAAGAATTTTTTAGTCAGTACTGAATCCTTAAGTACTGAGTATTTCGATATATAAACGAAGGCACTGTCTAATTTTCCAAAATGATTATATATTTTTGAAAGCAAATGATATCCATCAATCATTGATTGTTTTGCGCCTGCCTGTTGGGCCAGGGAAACACTCTCCAAGGCGAAAATAAGAGCATCAGAATCTTTTTTCATTCCGTCATAAGCTTTGCCAGCATTTAGCAAACTGCTCATTAAGTGAAATCTATCATCGCTGTTCCTGAAGCCGTTTATAAGAGTCAGAGAAATTTTGAGGGCAGAATCAAATTCATTATGAGCCAGGTAAGTTTCGCTGAGACTCTTCCAGATAATCGGATCTTTGGGAAAGGAGTGTAAGGATTGTTTCAAATAATAAAAAGAGGAATCGAATCTGTTCAAATTGCAATATACAGATCCAATTTGTTCATTCTCATCCCAAAAAATATCATGTTCTCTGGCATATTGGGAACTCTGGTGATAATAATCCAATGCTGTTTCGAAATCACCTGCCGCTTTATAAAGATTACCAAGGGTGTTATAGGAAAGAATTATGCAAATATGATCATTCATAGATTCCCTGATCTGCAGGCTCATGCGGCAATATTCGAAGCCCCTTTCATAATCTCCCATGGCTGTATACAGGATGCTTTTAAAAGAACACAATTTACTTCTGCCTTCATCTTCCCCTTTATTTTGAAAGAATGAGGTTGCTTTTAAATATGATTCTTCTGCATCTGAATATTCATTTTTCAGGAAAAGAACCCACCCGAGATATATATAAGCCCAGGCCTTCAATCTATCATCATGAATATTTTCTGACAATATTAGACTTTGACGTAGATAGTTTTCTGCCAAAGGATAATTTCTTCTATAGTTTTCACTTACTCCTAAATTCAATATCGATCGGGCCAGTCCGGCAGAATAATTATTTTGTTGCGATTCTGCATAGGCCATGGATGCATATGTATATATTGAATCGGCGTTGGGGCGTGGGGACCACCAATATTCTTCGCTTAGGGAATTGAGGCAGTCCACCCTGCTATTTCCCTTCAATGAAGGCAACTCCTTATTCAGTTTGTTAATCTTTTTCTTATTAGGATGCTGCGCAAATGAAAAATTGCAAAAAGATAAACCGAGAATGATAAAAACCAGGTAAACAGTTTTAAGGAAAGAAGTATTTCTTACCCTCAATAGCGATTTGATGGTGTTGCAGTCAGCGTTCATGTTGGAAATTCCCGGATAAAATTAATCTTATTTAATATCTGAGACATATATGCTTAATAATTAGATAATGTAGTGAAATCTGAGCGGGAATAAAAGGACAAATGGGTAGATGGCATTTTTTGAGGGTAGCTTGCAGGTATCAGGCTGTCATCATTCAAAATACCATCCAGTTCCGGCAATCCACCCTGATTATCCTGCGAATCACTCATTTGTGCTCCGGTATGTAAAAGAATGAGAATAATTTAGTCTTCGGCGCAATTAAGAAGTTTAGAATCCCATTGAATTGCTATTTCCATTTTACGGATCTATTTATTATTCATTCACTATTAAACTTTAGTTATGAAACATTTTTTAGTCTTGTCTAACAACCAACAATTATTTCGATTCATTTTATTTTTTATTTTGGTAAGCGGGAGTTTCACAGCCTGCCACAAATCGGGTGATCCTTTTAAGGGGAGGAACGATCCCTCTTTTTATTCTTCAGACGTGATTGATAAATGGATGACGCTTGAAATAAGAATTTATAAGGATGCTACAGGTATTGGCAACGGGGCTTTTGCGCGGCCCTTTGCTTATTCAGGCATCAGCGCCTATGAATCCATTGATCCCGGATTACTTTCCTGGAAGCATAAATACAATGGCCTGTCTGGTTTGCCGGAAACAGACAAGAATAAAAGGTATGACTGGTCTGCCAGTGTAAATGCGTCCCTCGCTGAATTCAACAGGAGTTTTTTTACAACAGCCAATTTAAATGCGACTGATCTGGCTGCTATTGATTCACTTGAAAACGCCATTTATTCAACTTTCAATGGAGATGGGAATGAAGTACTTAACCGCTCTGTTGCTTTCGGTAAATCCATTGCTGACGCTATTTTCGCCTGGTCGCTCACGGATGGTTATATTCAAAATAATGCGATGCCCTATACTCCTCCGGTAGGTTTTGGTATCTGGGTTCCTACTTCACCTCCATCTACTCCGCCAGCTGCTCCTTTTTGGGGTAATGACCGTCGCATTATTGCAAATAGTGGAGATGGTGATGCACCAGGCTCGCCGATTCCCTATTCGGAAGATCCGGCATCTGATTTTTATAAAGAAGTCAATGATTTATACCAGGCGTCAAAAGTGCTGACTACAGATCAGAAGAACCAGGCATTATTCTGGAGAGATGTGCCTGGTGTTTCTTCACCTGGTCACTGGATGAGTATTACACAGCAGGCCATCAGGCAATCAAAAAGCAGGCTTGATAAGGCAGCACTCGCTTATGCCCTTACCGGAATCTGTTTGAATGAGGCCGTAATCACGGTGTTTCATTACAAATATATTTATCTCCAGGTCAGACCCGTAACCTATATCCGGAATGTAATCGGGGATGCCACCTGGTCTTCTTTTATTCCCACACCCAATCATCCTGAGTATCCCGCCGCTCATGGCGTCATTTCTGCGGCGGCTGCAGAAGGACTGACAGCAGTGTTCGGGGATATTGGCCCCTTAACCGATCATACCTGGGACTATCTTGGATTTCCTGCGCGAACCTTTAACACATTTCGGGAATTCGCACTGGATGCGGGTAATTCCAGATTTTATGGTGGGATACACTATCAGCCTTCCATTAATACAGGACTCAGGGAAGGAACAATAGTAGGCGACAATGTTGTCAATGACCTGTCGCGATTTTCAGATTTGGATAAATAATTCTTAATCAATATTTGAAGTTACCCGGATGAATATGAATCCGGGTAACTTCATTTTGTTTCATAGTAAGGAATTTCATCATGAGATGATTTATCCTTCTGGTTCCAATACGCTAATGTTACAACATGACCATCCTGGGTATGCAGTAATCGCCCGAATATTGCATTGATGGGGTTGAACATCATATCTGTAACGCCAACAGTAAAAGTTTCCGGAGGCAAAGCTGGGGACGGAACCTCCTCATTTTCTTTCGGGACCGTGGGCACAGCGGTTTTAGGAGGTGGAGTCGCGGCAATTTCAACCGTGTATTTGTTAAACGAGAGGAGTTGCTTCAGAAATGAGGCCCGTCCAGCCGATGCATTTTTTTCAACGATGGCACATTTAACTCCATTTATTTCTTCTGAAATGTGATTTTGATTGATTGCCATAGATGGAAAATTAAAATCCGGTACTTATAGAAAAGATATAATCATATACATAGCCTATCAATCCGGTCAAAATAATTCCGGTCATGCATATGAACAATGCCAGTTTAGGAGATGCGGGAACAATTAATTTTTTTATGGGGTTTTCATTTGAATCCATAAATATGGCTTTCACAATTTTCAGGTAATAATAAAGAGAAACAACCATATTTAATGCCGCAATCGTGATCAGTAAATAATTTCCCTGTCCGGCTCCCGCCATAATCAAAAAGAATTTACCAAAGAATCCGGCGGTTGGAGGAATTCCGGCCAATGAAAAAAGTGAAATGGCGAGAACCCATGACAATACTGGGTTGGTTTTGTAAAATGCTTTATAATCCTCTATGTTTTCTTTTCCTGCCAGTGCGCTTACCAGACTGATCACGCCAAAAGCACCCAGATTAGAAAAAGTGTATATCAGGACAAAATAAACGACTGATGCGCTGCCGGTTTGTGTTGAGCCGGATATTCCAATCAAAATGAATCCAACCTGAGCGATGGATGAGAATGCAAGAAATCGTTTTAGATTATCCTGGCGGATCGCAAAAAGGTTACCTATAACCATCGTTAAAACGGAAACAACAAAAAGGATATTATACCAGGTTATAGCATATGGTTTGAATGCCGTGTACAAAACAGTCGCAAATACAAAAAGAACGGAACCTTTCGAAATGACTGAAAAATATGAAGTGACCGTAACCGGCGAACCTTCATATACATCCGCTGTCCATAAGTGGAATGGAACAGCCGATATCTTGAATCCAAAACCAGAGACTAACAGAATAAAAGCAAATATCTGCAAAGGACTGCCATATAAATGTTCGGAAAGCGCCGATAGCGTCAAAGTTCCTGTCGTTCCATATATCAGAGATATGCCGAACAATAATATTCCGGATGAGAACGCTGAGGAAATGATGAATTTAAAAGCAGCTTCGCTGGATTTTCTTTTTTCGAGGTCAAAATTGGCAAGAGCGGCCAACGGAATACTTGATAATTCCAGTCCTAAATAAAACATTAACAGATTACCTGCTGATATCATAAAGAACATACCTAACAAAGTGGAAAGCAGTAGCATGTAGAATTCCAGGACATGCTTATTTTGTTTCAGCCAGGGGTAAGATTGTAAAGCAATTATATAAGTACCTATTGAGAGTATATTTTTTTCTGCAACTACCAGATGATTTGTTTTGAACATTTCGTTGAACAGCATTCCATCCTTAAAACCAAAGAATCCGGCAACAACATTTAAGAGCAGGAGTATATTTACCAGCTTCAACAGGGTTTCGTTCGATCGGTCCCTGCTGCCAACCTTTATGAATAACAGGATAAATATGATCGCAAGGACCATCCATTCCTGTTTCATCAATAAAAAAACATCAACTCCCATAATTTTTATTTTAGGGTAACAGCTGTTCCTATATGTCGAATAATGTATTCTGTGCCCGGGGTAATCAGGTGATAGAGCCAAAAAGGAGCGACACCTATCACAACGATTCCGGTAATCAGAATACCCGCAGCCATTTTCTCATTCCATGTCGCATCTGTCAGATGTTTGTAGTGATCATTGGTAATCGGCCCCATGATGGCTGTGCCTGCTGCGCGCAGAATATAAACTGCCGTCACCACTATCGAAGCGCAGGCAAGTATTGTCGCCAGGCGATACCATATATCCGGATTCTGCCAGCTGCCCATAAAAATGGTCACTTCAGCAACAAACCCACTAAAACCGGGAAGACCCAGAGAACATAAACCTGCAATTACAAATACCGTAGATATAAAAGGGAGTACTTTTAAAAGACCTCCAAGCTGCGCTGTCAGCCTGGTATGTGTCCTGCTATAAATCATGCCGATTGCAGCGAAAAAAAGAGCAGTCATCAATCCATGAGATACCATTTGAAGTACGGCGCCGTTAATGGAAGTTTGTGTAAGCATGCCGATGCCAAGCAGTACAAATCCGCAATGACTGACAGATGAATAGGCGTTAATATATTTAAGATCCTTCTGCATCATTGTAACGAACGCTCCGTAAATAATTGCTATGGTTGACAGTAATACAATGACTGGTGAATAATAGTGAGCCGCTTCGGGCATTAAGTAAGTAGCGACACGTAAACAACCGTAACCTCCGAGTTTCATGGATATTCCTGCCAAAAACATAGATGCTGCGGTAGGTGCGGATGAATGCCCGTCCGGCACCCATGTATGAAATGGAAATAAGGCAGAAAAAATACCGAAGCCCAGGAATGCAAATGGGAAAAATAATTTCTGGATACCTGCGTCGATATGCATTTGTGAAATTGAAATCAAGTCAAAACTATGGGCTCCATTCAGATTTGTGTTGAAATACAGACCCAGCAGCCCGACAAATACCAGTGCGGAGCCACCCATTAACATGAGTGCAAGTTTCATTGCACTGTATTCTTTTTTTCCGCTTCCCCAGATACCAATCAGCAGGAACTTTGGGATGACTGCCAGTTCAAGGAAGAAAAACAGGGTAAACAGATCCAGAGAAATAAAAAACCCGTAAGCACCCGCACTTAAAAATAAAAGAAGGAAGAAAAATTCTTTATTGAGCGTCTCCTGCGTCCACGAAACCAGTACACCTGCTATAACTACAAAAGCGGTCAATAGAATCATCGAGAGTGAAATTCCATCCAGGCCAATATGATAGTGAATATGAAGTGGTTCAAACCATGAATAATTTAGTTCAAATAAAAACTGGGAGCTATTCCCTTCAGTTCGTTCTTTCCAAAAAGCAATCAGGATTGCAAATGATAATATGAGTTGTACAGTTGTCCCAATTAACGAAACAGTCCTTACCTGTTTTAATCCTTTGCAAAACAGGACTGCAAATGCCGTTAAGAGAGGGATTAAGATAAGCAGCGTAAGGGGCATTTTGGTTATGGGTTATGAGATATGAGATATGGGTTATGAGATATGGGTTATGAGATATGGGATATGGGATATGGGATATGGGATTTGGGCTTTTTTATTTTGTTTTCAGAATAGTACTTCTTGTCATTTTTAGAAGTCCCGCTTTTCAATACCTGTTTACTAAGTATAAATTCCTTTTTTGATTCAATCAAATACTTGTACAGATTAATAATTTGAATTGCAAATTTGAAACTATAATCCTTTAATACTCTTTTACTCATAATTCATATTTTTATAACCTAAAACCCATATCCCATATCTCATATCTCATAACCCATATCTCATAACCCATAACCCATAACTCATAACCAAAGTATCATTTCAGCAAGTATATAAACAACACTGCTAAACCGATGATGCCACCAAAGAAATACAATGCATAATTCTGAACTTTGCCCGATTGTAATCCCTTGATCTGAGCAGAAACATTTGCAGTGGAAACGGCCAGGTAATTCATTAACCCATCCACAATATTTTTGTCAATCCATGCAGCTGGCCGGCCGATACCAATAAAAACGATTTTCTTCGTTACGAAAAGATATATTTCATCAATATAAAACTTCTTATAGGTGGCCCGGTACAAACCTCCCAAGGAAGAAGATATGACCTGAGGTTTTGTGTTTTTTGTCTTGTATAACATTGTGGCAAACAGGATGCCGACAGCAGCCATCACAACAGGGAATGCAGAAAAACTTAAATCAATATGAGTATCCATAGGTATGCCATCGGAAGTTATCCATGAAGAAAAAGGAACAAATCCGGCCAGAACAGTACAAATGCCGAGGATAATCAACGGTACCCGCATAGATAAAGCTCCTTCGCTGTGCGGGGTTTCATGATGTTGAAAATCCCTGCTCCAGAAAATGGAATAGTAAAGGCGGAACATGTAAAATGCAGTCAGTGCAGAAGTAAACACGGCAATTCCGTAAATCAGTTTGTTTGAATGAAAGGCCGCCAGCAAAATATCTTCCTTGCTAAAAAATCCTGCAAAGGGTGGTATGCCTGCAATCGCCAAACAGGCTATCAGGAAACAGATATGGGTTACAGGCATCAGCTTTCTCAGGCCACCTAATTCTCTTATATCATTACTGTGAGCGAAGTGTATTATGGCTCCGGCACATAGAAATAATAGGGATTTAAAAAAAGCGTGTGTGAACAAATGAAACATGGATCCTGTATAACCCAGTCCGTTTTCACCTCCGTATTTTGAAACACCCAGTGAAAGCATCATAAAGCCTATCTGGGACATGGTGGAAAATGCCAGTACTCTTTTGATATCCGTTTGTGTACAGGCTATAACGGCTGCAAATAAAGCAGAGAAAGCTCCCACCCAGGTTACAATTTGCAGGGCCGTCAAATCAATCGAAAAAACGGGGAACAGGCGGGCGACTAAAAATACACCTGCCACGACCATTGTAGCAGCGTGGATCAATGCTGATACAGGCGTAGGACCTTCCATCGCATCGGGCAGCCAGATATGAAGCGGGAACATGGCTGATTTTCCTGCCCCGCCAATAAAGACCAGTGCAAGTCCCCATGTTAACACGGAAGCTCCCAGAAATGTTGCCGATTTAATTTGAATGTATTCGGGCGATTGCAGGGAAGTCAGCCGGTCTATGAGGGTACTGAAATCGAGAGTCCCGCTGTAAAATGCCAGAATCAATATTCCAACTAAAAACCCAAGATCGGCAAAGCGTGTAACGATAAAGGCTTTTTTGGATGCGGCAACAGCCGATGGTTTTTCAAAATAAAATCCTATTAATAAGAAAGATGAAACCCCCACAAGTTCCCAGAACATATAGATCTGAAAGATATTGGATGAAAGTACCAAACCCAGCATTGAAAAAGTAAACAGCGAAAGGAAGGAAAAATATGTGGAGATCCTTTCTTCGCCTTTCATGTAACCTAGACTGAATATGTGCACCATCAGCGAAATAAAACTCACTATGACAATCATCATGACGGAGATCGGATCAAGCAATACACCCATATCGATTGACACATTGGGTGAGAACTGGAGCCAGGTATATTTAAACGCTATAATTTTTTGAAAACTGCCATTTAACTTTCCGTCGATAAAAAAATACTGATAAGCTGTATACAGAGACAGGAGTGTGGATATCAATATAGCTACTACTCCGAATACACCGGAAGATTTTTTAAAATAATTTTTGCCGAATAGTCCCAACAGCACAAAGGTAGCCAGTGGCAAAAGAGGAATGAATGCAACGTAATAATAATGACTCATCTGTTAATATTTCAATTCATCCGCATCTTCCACATCAATGGAATGATGGCTTCTGTATAAGTTAATTATAATTGCTATAGCCAGTGCGGCTTCCGCAGCGGCGATGGTTATTATGAAAATGGCAAAAAATACCCCGTCTAATTTACCCGGATACAGATATTTATTAAATGCGACAAAATTGATATTTACACTGTTCAGAATCAGTTCAATGGCCATCAGCATGGTAATCATATTGCGGCGCGTGAACAGGCCATACATGCCGATGAAAAAAAGTGCGGTACTTACAAAAAGTATATGAGTTATTGATATCTCATTCATACTGGAACGTTATCTTTTTTCTTCCGGATAGTTATCCGTCTTATATTTCTTTCTTTTCTGCCGGTTTTATTTTCATTGAAATCACGATGCAGCCAATCATTGCAGCGAGTAATAAAATACTTACAACTTCGAATGGCAGTACAAAGCCATGTTCTTTAGTACTTAACATTTGCATCCCTATTTCTGATACCTTAACGTCAAATGATTTCCCCGCAGCTGGTTCAAACCCGTATCCATAAATCAGGTGATAAGTAAATACGAACCCGAATACCAATGCCAGCACAGAAAATATGGAACGAATCTTTACCGGCTTTGGCATTTCATCACCGGATTTTTGAGTAAGAAAAATGGAAAATATAATCAGAACCACAATACCTCCGACATATATAATGATTTGTACCGCAGCAATAAATTCAACTCCCATCCAGAAAAAAAGCGCCGCCGTACCGATTAGTGTAAACAATAAAAAAATTGCTGAACGGAAGATTTTTCTTGTAGTTACAGCCAGCAGGGCAGCTCCCAGAATAAAAGCTGAAAGGATATAAAATATAATTACAGATGCATTCATTATTCTATGCCCTCCCTGAGTTTTGATCCATCCCTGTTCAATTTTTTAGTCAGTTTGCTTCTGTCGTAAACACTGTGTTCGAATGTTTGTGCCATTTTAATTGCATCCGTTGGACAAGCCTCAATACATAAATTACACATTGTACACAATTCCAGATGATAAACAAATGTATCGATTGCCTTTTTCTTTTTCCCTTCAGGCGTAATATCGAACTTATTAATGATCTTAATGGTTCCGTTGGGGCACGCAATTTCGCAGGCAGAACACCCGGTACAGGCATGTTCATTCTTTTCATCATGTATCAGTACCACTTCTCCACGGAAACGATCTGCCAATTTCAACGTGTCACGGTTATCAGGATACTGCTCGGTGATGATTTCTTTGTGATGCGTAAAATAATATCCTGTCACACGCATCCCTTTGAGCATGGATCTGATAGCCCCGAAGACATCTTTTATATAGTCTTTTAAAAACATAATATATTTTAAAAGTGCCAGCCCATGATGGCTACAAAAGTCATTAGTAATAAATTAAACATACTTATCGGCAACAGGTATTTCCATTCCAGGTTTAACAATTGATCGACTCTCAGCCTGGGAAATGTCCACCTGAACCACATGATTAAAAATATCAGTCCGATCGTTTTTCCAAGAAACCAGATGGAAGACGGAATATAATCCATGATATGATTGAATGATTGCCAGTGTCCGATATGCAGTGGCATCCAGCCTCCAAAGAATAAAGTTGCACCGATTGCGCAAACAATAAATATATTGATGTATTCAGCCAGGAAGAACAAGGCGAACCGCATCCCGGAATACTCTGTATGGAAACCTGCTGTTAATTCGCTTTCGGCCTCTGCCATATCAAATGGCGCCCGGTTTGTTTCGGCAGTTACGGCGATAATGAAAATTATAAATGAGATAAGCGCGGGAATATGGGCCTTGAAAATCCACCAGCCATTTTGCTGGGAAAGGATAATATCACGGATACTTAAACTACCCGTCATCACTACGATGGAAAGTACAGAGAGCCCGGCTGAAAGTTCATAACTTACTATCTGTGCGCCGCTACGCATCGCGCCCAGCAGGGAATATTTATTATTACTTGCCCATCCGGCCATCAGAATGCCAATTACTGAAAGTGAAGAAACGGCGGACAGATACAACACGCCAATATTAATGTCCCATATCTGGAAATTTTTAGCAAAAGCGATCGGTATCAGGATCAGCATGGCAACGATCATTACAATGAATGGCGCCAGCGTAAATAAAAATTTATCAGCGCCATCTGGAACTAATCCTTCTTTCATCAACAGTTTTAATGTGTCGGCAGTCGTTTGAAAAATTCCTTTGGGACCGACCCTGTTCGGACCCAAACGGATTTGCATGACGGCTGCCACTTTTCGTTCCATAAATACTAAACTCAGTCCCAGTACGGCAAACAATGTAATGGAAGCGAGACCTACCAGAATAAATTCAGAAAGCAATGCAAAGGTTGGATTGAAATGACTGATCAGCCATTCATGAATTAGACGCGTGATGTTTTCCAAACTAAACATTCATTCTATATTTTATCTGTCAATATCCGGTATTACCAAATCCAGTGTTCCCATAGCAGCAACCAGATCTCCGATTTTCAGTCCCTTCACCATGTGTTCCAGTGCGGAGAGATTGGAGAATCCCGGTGAACGGAATTTGATCCTGTAAGGAGTAGTGCCACCTTCACTTACAATATAAACGCCCAATTCACCCCTTGCCGTTTCCACTCTTTGATAAAATTCTCCTTTTGGTAATTTTAATACTGCTTTTGTTTTTGCCTGAAAATCTCCTTCCGGAATATTGTCGATCAGTTGTTCAATGATACGGATACTCTGCTGCATTTCTTTCAACCTGACCATGTAGCGCGCAAAAGAATCACCTTCCGATTTCAGTCACTTCATCAAACTCAACTTTGTGATATATATCGTATGGATAAAGTTTTCTGATATCACATATTACGCCACTTGCCTCTTGCAACCGGTCCGCTGCATCCGTAGGAAATGGCATCTTCCCTGGAAATGACACCGACTGACTTCATTCTGTTTTGAAATATTGTATTGCCCGTTACCAGTTCATTATATTCTTCGAATTTTGATTTATAGAGAAGAATAAAACTTCGCACATCTTTTTGAAAATCGGGATGAAGCTCGGCCATCACTCCGCCAGGTACCATGTAATTCATTGTCAGTCTGGCACCGCAGGTCTTTTCCATTATATCTGTAATGGTTTCTCTTTCCCTGAATGCGTGAAAAAAAGGTGTAAATGCACCCAGGTCCATTGCCATAGCACCCCACCATAATTCGTGGGAAGCAATGCGTGTAAGTTCATCCATGATTACCCGGATATATTGAGCCCGCTGTGGAACTTCAATCTGTAAACCTTTTTCAACACACAAAGCACAACCGTGATTATTTATATGTGACGAAAGATAATCCATCCGGCTGGTCACATAAATGAACTGCCGGTAAGACAGACTTTCGCACATTTTTTCGATAGAACGGTGGATATATCCCAGATGCGGTTCTACTTTTTTTATGGTTTCTCCATTCAGGGTAATAACCAGGTGCAGAACTCCGTGTGTGGCAGGATGCTGTGGACCGACATTGATTATCAAATCGCCTTCCGTGGTTCTTCCAATTTCCTCAATCATATATTATTGAACTTGCTGCTATCATGTTATTACAACTTTATCATATTTACCGGATCTTCAAAATCTTTTCTCAAAGGCCATCCTTCCCAGTCATCCGGCATGATGAGTCTTCTCAGATCAGGATGATGCAGGAATTTTACTCCAAACAGATCATACACTTCTCTTTCTAACATTTCAGCAGTCCGCCATATATCTGAAACTGTTTCAATTTCAGGATTGGTTCTGTCGATTTTAGCTTTGACAACCATATTGTGCCTGTGTATTGTGGATGAAAAATGATAGACCATGGTAAAATGCGTTTTCCAGTCTATACAGGTCAGGCAAAACAGGTAATCAAAGTCCAGGCCCTCGGTATAACGAAGTTGTTCGGCAAATGAATTCAATTCTTCCGGAGGAATAAAAGCATTCAACCATTCTCCTCCTTCTTCAAAAATGATTGTTGGAAGTATTTCAGCAAGCTTCAATTTTAAATCCTCTTTCAGCATATCTTCCTTCAGACTATTTTACGGATTTAATGAGGGTTTTCATTTATTTGTTCTCTTGTTAAACCGGCCTTTATTTTTCCCTGCAAAGTAATCAGCGCATGTAACAATGCTTCGGGCCTTGGCGGACAGCCCGGTATGTAAACATCCACAGGAATAACATGATCTGCGCCTTTAACTACAGAATAAGTGTTATAAAAGAAAGGTCCACCGCTGATGGCACAGGCACCCATGGCAATAACATATTTTGGATCTGCCATCTGATCGTATAACCTCTTTAAAACGGGAGCCATTTTATTTACGATCGTTCCGGCGATGATAATTACATCGGCCTGCCGTGGTGTGGCTCTCGCCACTTCAAATCCAAACCTGGAGAAATCGTATTTTGCCGAAGCCACCGACATCATTTCTATCCCGCAGCAACTGGTGGCAAAAGTCAGTGGCCATAATGAATTGGAGCGCGCCCAATTGATCACATCGTCCAGTTTGCTTAAAACAATACCCCCTCCCGCTGTTTCATGAATTTCACCGGGAAACTCATGTTGAGCATTCTTTTTATCACCTACATCCATTTCAATGCTCCTTTTTTATGTGCATACAAAAATCCCATAAATAGTATGAACAGGAATACCATGATTTCAACCAATGCCGGTAAACCTATTTGTTTAACTACGACTGCCCAGGGATACATGAAAACCAGTTCCACATCAAAAATCAGGAATATAAGGGCAAATAAATAATAACCTACATTGAATTGATTCCATGGAGAGCCCGTAACCGGTATACCACATTCATATGCCTGTCCTTTTTGAAGATTCCTGGACCCTTTTACTAAAACCTTTGAAATCAATATTCCGCCGGCAGAAAATGCAATGGCGGCAAAAAAAAGAATTATCAACGACGCTGGTCCCATATCAAGTAGTTGAAGGCATACGAATTAATCGTATATCCTTAACAATGTAAGTTTTTGGCTCAATCTGTCCAAATGATATTGGATTATAATGAAGATTTTAAGGTTAGTTACTGTTCTGTTAACGAAGTATTCCGGCAGATACTGCAAATGCAGATTTTTTCATTACTGATACAGGTATTGATTCAGGATGTTTTATATCCTCTCCATCCGAAATAAGCCACCACCATGAAACAAACCATGGGGATTATATATGCATGTGCCGTAGCATTTTCCGCCAGCAGCCCCATAAAATAAGGCATAAAAGCGCCACCAGCAATAGACATAACAATAAACGAGGATCCTTTTTTGGTATGATGGCCCAAATCCTTAACTCCCAATGCAAAAATGGTCGGAAACATAATAGACATGAAGAAAAAAATAGCTATAAGCGAATAAACTGAAATCCAGCTCTTTCCCCAGACTACAATTACGCATAAAAAAGAGGCTATAAGTGCATAGACAAAAAGTAAGCGATGAGGCTCAATTTTCTTCATAAAAACAGTGCCTGCAAATCGTCCAATAGTAAATAATACCAAACAAAATGAGAGTAAATAGGAGGCTTGAACATTTGTAATACTACTTACTGCTTCACGACAATAATTAATAAAGAGTGCAGCGATCCCCACCTGGGCAGCCACATAAAAAAACTGGGCTATAACCGCGTTTATAAAATTTGGATGCCTGAATAAGGGTTTTTTAATCTGACTGACATCAGACGTCAATTCATCTTCTTTTATTTCGGGTAAAGATATTTTGAGAAACAGTGCGAATATTATCAGGACGACGGCTCCGATAAAAAGGTATACATATTGTACATTGGAAAGATTTTTTGAATTTCCGGAGAAAAAGAGGTTCGCCCCAATGATAGGTCCCAGCAATGATCCAATGCCGTTAAAACTCTGCGATAAGTTCAACCTGAATTCTGATGTTTCGGGTTTACCCAAAACTGTTATGTAAGGATTGGCGGCTGTTTCAAGACATGCCAAACCAGCTGCAATAACAAACAGTGATACGAGAAAAAAATTGAAATTGAGCAGGCTGGCTGAGGGGTAGAATAACAATGCACCTGCAGCATAAAGTATCAGTCCCAATAGAATTCCCGTTTTGTATCCTGATCTGTTCATTAACCATCCCGCCGGATAAGCAACGAGAAAGTATGCGCCAAAATATGCCATTTGCAACAGAGTGGATCTGGCCTTGGTTATACCCAGCATTTCCTGAAAATGTTTATTCAGGACATCTAAAAGCCCATATGCCAGGCCCCACATGAAGAAGAGGCTCGTCACTAATACCAGCGGAAATAAATAATTCTCGGTTTTATTATCCATAAACAGTCATGCAAAAGGTAAATTAAAATGTTACAGGAGCACATCCTTTTGGTGAACTTTAAATAATCCGGCCTTTAAAAACTGCGCTTTATGTCCATTATAAAGGTATTTTCTGGGTGGTAGTCAACAGGTTCTCCCGCAGTACAATAAAAACACTAATATTCAATAATATTTGTATTGTGTGCGATTTTTGGACGACCTTATATAATTATATATTTTATGAAATGGGCCTTTTTAGTTTTGTGGATCACTGTCTCTACTGCATCAAATTGCCAGAATAATTTATTGCCTGACAATAGGAGCAGAAGATTTCATTTCATTCCTGAAAGCTTTTCGAATAGTTTTTCTTTAAATGTTCCACCGGTACTGAAAATTAAATCTGGTGATACTGTATTAACGGAAACAATTGATGCAGGCGGGTACGATAAGAACGGAGAAAAACGTCAGCATGGTGGGAATCCTTTAACAGGACCATTTTATATTGAAAATTCCAGACCGGGAGATTTCCTGGCTGTTACATTTACAAGGATTGTATTAAACCGGTCATATGCTTTTACCACTGAAGCTTTTGTTTCAAGGAGTTTACCAAAATCAACCATTAAACTTCTACCCAAACCTCATATTGCAAAATGGAACCTGGATGTCAAAACGGGTTTTGCCACACCGGACAGTGCGTTTGAACATCTGTCGCATTTTAAAGTTCCTCTGCATCCTTTTCTGGGTTGCGTAGGCGTCGCTCCTTCTTTGGGAAGGAATGAGGTTTTGAGTTTTTTTCAGGGTGCTTATGGCGGTAATCTGGATTTTAGCAGTATGGCACAAAATGCAACAATCTATTTGCCTGTTTTTCATGAAGGCGCATATTTATACATTGGCGACGGGCATGCTTTACAGGGTGATGGTGAATTGGCGGGGAATGCTCTTGAAACCTCACTGGATGTAGAGTTTACTGTAAAACTTATCAGAAATGATACGGCAAAATTCTTATTTCCAAGAGTTGAAGACTCCACGTACATAATGACAATAGGGATAAATAAAAGTTTAGATGAAGCCCTGAAAAATGCCACATCGGGTTTACTAGAATGGTTACAAAATGACTATCATTTGAACTTAGTGGAAGCCACTCAGGTTATCAGTACATCAGTTGAATATAATATTGCTGAAATCGCCGACCCTGACGTAGAGGTCGTGGCAAAAATTAAAAAGGAGATATTAAAAGGGCTTTTATAAAATAGTCTATCTGTGAAACAGACTTACATTGCTCCCGGATTCCGCGGGTCCTGTTTGCTTTCTAATTTATATTCTTTTGGAGGATTTTTACCCAACAGGAATTTTACAAAATAATCCCATCTGCGCCGGGTCATATATAATGTATATGCACCATAACCATGGGAGCTATTAGGAAATACAATCAGATCATAATCTTTATTTGCTTTTTCCAATGCTTCTACAACCAGGAGAGTATTTGATGGAGGCACATTATCATCCATCAGACCATGCGCAAGCAATAATTTCCCTTTCAGATTTTTTGCATACAACTGATTAGCCTGCTGCGCATAATTCGACGAACCACTGGCATCATTGCTAAGTAATCCGATATATCTTTCACCCCAGTCATCCTCATAATTCCTGTTATCATGGTTGCCCGATTCGGAAATGCCAACCTTAAAAAAATCAGGATAGGTAAACATGGCACATGCAGCCGCAAATCCTCCTCCCGAATGCCCCCATATTCCAACTCTGCTGGTGTCGAGGTAAATGTATCGACGGGCAAGCGCACGAATTCCCGCAACCTGGTCCGGCAATGTATTCTCCGCCATATTTCCATAGTTCATATCGTGAAAACTTTTCGAACGAAGAGGGTTACTGGATCCTTCTATTTGAACGACAATAAATCCCAGCTCCGCCAGTGACTGATTATCCCCTCTGGATGCAATAAATGACCAGCTGCCAATGCTCCCGCCCTGTGGTCCCGGATAAATGTAGTCAACGCAGGGATATTTTTTTGTGGAGTCAAAAGAAGTTGGTGTATACATCAGACCGTATAGTTCCGTTACTCCGTCGTGGGCTTTAACTGAAAAGGGAATGGGTGGCTTCCAGCCTGTTGCTACCAATCTGGTTATATCTGTTTTCTCAAGAGTCAGAATAAGTTTGCCATTGATATTCCGTAGAAGACTTATGCCAGGTACATCAGGTTGTGAATAGTAGTCGATGAAATAATTTTCCGCAGGAGATAATTTTATATTGTGATTGCCTTTGTCAGGCGTCAATAAGGTAAGGTTCTTTCCATCAAAGCCGATTCTATAGAAATAAGAAAAATAAGGATTTCCAGGTTCCCTGCCATTTGCGAGAAAATAAAGAACCCGATTCTTTTGATCCACCTTAATGAGCTGGGTAACAACCCAGTTTCCTTTGGTAATTTGATTCTTCAGTTTTCCTGATGTCATATCATATAAATATAAATGTCCCCAGTTGTCCCGTTCAGAATACCAAATTATTTCCTTCGATTGTGGCAGAAAATGCCAGTTAATAGTTCCCTGTCCCGACTCATACTGTGTTTGAACCCGTTCTTCGAAAACTTCCCGAACGATCCCGGTATTCGCATCCGCGATCCTGAATTTTTCCTCCTGATGATTTCTCGACGTGGAAACAAAAGCCAGCTGCGAAGCATCCGGACTCCATTCAACGTCGTCGAAGCTGCCGCTGCTGGCAATATCATCGCTCAGACTGGCTCTGTGCGGATCCGGAGGCACTTTTATATCTATTACTGCAGGTGCATCCACATTAATAATTACCCGTTGTATGGTGATAATATTTGTGTCACCGGGTAGGGGATACTTCCAGGATTCCAGTTTCGGATGGCCCACATTCGTAGATACCAGGTACATATCGCCTGCTGAACGTTCGTCCTGCCTGAACGTGGCAATTTTTTTTGAATCAGGTGACCATTTTAATATAGGGTTGCCGGATTTTTTCCAGCCGGCATTATCCGTAGCATATCCAAAGTGTTTTACACCGTCTGTTGTAAGCTGTGATGTCTTACCGGTTTTCAGGTCTTTCATCCATAAATTATAGTCTTTTATGAAGGCTTCTTTGGTGCTATCAGGAGAAATGAGTGCTTTTCTGTTTAATCCTCTCCGACCTGATACGACGTCTGTGTTTTTTTTCTGATCACCCGAAGAAGCAACGGTTGCTTTTTCAGCATCGACAACTTTAATTTCAACTCCATTTGATATAAGATTCCTGTACCAGAATTTACTCCCGGACAACCAAACGGGATTAACTTCACCATGATCGATATATGGCTGCGTGTTATATCTTAGAAATTTTTCTGCATTGGCATAGTCTCTGACTGTTAAAGAATCTGTATACTGGGCCTTTACCTGAAGCAAAAAGATACAAATGAACGGGATGGCTAATATTTTTCTCATATGAAATAAAGAAAGAAAATTAATGATTTATACGGAAACCTTTAGTAAATAAAAAAGAATGGCTAACTTAAATAAAAAAGCTCACTGTTCGTATCAGAATTTTTTTAAGATATATGTTCATCAATAACACCCACCTGTGAAACTATACAGATTTATTATATTCATTGTCACCTCAACTGGGTTGTCCCAGACATCCTTTTGCCAGCTATTTGATAATCCTGACCGGGCTTTTTTAGCAGCAAGTCAAAGTAACAAGCCCTTACTGCTTATTTTTTCAGGTTCTGACTGGTGTCTGCCCTGCGAAAGACTGAACAGTGAAATCATATCTGATTCTTCGTTTAAAAAATTTGCCAGTCAAAAGCTGATTCTGATCGAAGCTGATTTTCCCCAGCGGACAAAACTTTCCAGAGAGCAAATACTTCGGAATGAGAAACTGGCAGAAGAATTTAATCCGGAGGGTATCTTTCCATATTTGCTGCTGCTGAAACCAGATAAAACGGTTATTACATCATTGGAATATATTCATTTTGACGCTGCTCATTTTATTGAGCAATTAAACAATGCCTTAATATTATCAGAGAAATGAAGGAATATACAACTGAAACCAGACTTATGGGATCCGCTTTTCAATTCGTAGTTACCGCGGAATCAGATGAAACAGGTCATGGTCTGTTGCTGGATTGCATACTTGAAGTGAGACGCATAGAAAATCTGATTACTGAATTTAATGAGAGCTCAGAAACGGCAATGATCAACAGCCATGCAGGAATTGAACCCGTTCAGGTAAGCGATGAAGTTTATCAGCTATTACTTCGTTGCGTTCGAATATCAAAGCTTACAGAGGGATACTTTGATATAACAACAGGGATTCTGAAAAGACTATACAATTTCAGGAATGCTGAATTTCAAATGCCATTAAAAAAAGACATTCATAAATACCTTGAATTGACGGGCTATAAAAAAATCAGATTTTTAAAAAATAGCAGGATCTATCTCGAAAGAAAAGGGATGTATATAGGTTTTGGAGCAATTGGGAAAGGCTATGCAGCTTTCAAAACTATGAGGCTGATGCAGGAAAAGGGAGTAGCAGGAGGAGTTATTAATGCGAGCGGGGATCTGTGTGCCTGGGGGACTAAACATGATGGTACAAGTTGGAAGGCAGGAATTGCGAATCCTGATAACCCGGATGAGATCTTGCTCTGGTTGCAATTAGATGGTATGTCTATTGCGACATCAGGTGACTATGAACAATATTTTAAATCGAATGGAGTTCGCTATTCCCATAATATTAATCCGAAGACTGGCCTTCCTGTCACAGGGATCAAGAGTGTTTCAGTTATAAGCCCCCATGCCGAACTTAGTGATGCACTTGCAACGGCTGCGACAGTAATGGGTGTACGTCAGGGACTTCATTTAATAAATCAGTTACCCAGGACACACTGTATTATTATAGATGATCAAAATCAGGTTCATTACTCAAATAATATCGAACGATCCAGATACTTAAAAAAAACTGCCTGATGAAACTCAAAGCTGTAAATCTGATTGTTTTTATTCTGTTATTATTTGGATCCTGTAAGGCAGTAAAGCCCTATCAGCGTGCCTATTTAAATGACAATGCCATGCAGATCAGCAAGAAAAATATAGATAAACTTTCTTCAGATATGCATACTTACAAAGAAGGCGCATCCGGAGGCGGTCATGGTAAAAGCAGCGGCGGCTGTGGGTGTAATTAAGCCGGAAGATGAAAAAAAAATATATCTGCTTTGGTCTTTTCACGACATCTTTTCTATATGGTGTCTCCCAGGTTAGCCTGAATCCCTATGGAATTAAAAGAATTTCAAAATCGACGATCGAATTTGTTTACTCCCAATATATTGGGAATGGTGATCATTCGGCGATAACGGGTGGAATAGGAACGGAAAAATTGATAGTATATGAACCAGAGGCAATCATAAATCACTCAATAGACTCACTGCATTCCTATTGGGTTGATGCCGGCATTGATGTGATTACCTCGGCCTCCATGGATAATATCGATTTTGTCAAGTCTTCTGCGTCATATATTAGCAAGAGGGGTTATATCATACCGGGCTATGATGTAAAACTAAAAAAGAACCGCAATATCGTTGTAGGCGGGAATGGTTATTTTTCCATTGAATCGGCTTACCTTTCTCTTGGAGGTGCATTGTCGGTAGATATTACCAGCAGAGATAAATCGAGAGAGCTTTCCGCTGAAGTGCAGTGTTTCTTTGATGATCTGCGCTGGGGTCTTCTCAATGGTGAAAGGCCATTGCGACTCGTATATCCGGCAGAATTGCGGTATAAGGAATGGTTTACGAATCACAAACGGAATACTTATAATCTAAGTCTGAGTTTTACGCAAACGATTAACGAAAGAATGATACTTGCCCTTTTCCCGGGAATTTCCTATCAACAGGGTCTATTGTCAACACCCTATCACAGGGTATATTTTACTGACAGCACTGAAAGGGTCGAAAAATTGCCTGATAAAAGATGGCTGATCCCATTGGGTATTCAATTGAATTCATTTGTTCTTGACCGTTATATTTTAAGTTTATATTACCGGTTTTACAATGACAATTTTGGGATCACAGCGCATACAATAGAGATTGACCTTACTGCAAAACTTTCATCCAGGTTTTCCCTGACGCCCACATTCAGATTTTATACGCAAAAAGGTAGTTCCTATTTTAAACCATATTTTGAGTTGGATCCGAATCAGCCATTCTACACATCCAATTATGCCTTGTCATCATTTAATAGTTATGAAACCGGCATGGATGCAAGATTAGCCATACTTGCAAAACAAAAAGCAAAGCTATATTTTGACACGATATGGCTTCGATACAGTTATTATAAACGTACGGATGGCCTGTATGGTAATATCATGACGCTGGTACTGGATTTTGTATCAGATAATAACAATAAAAAACATTAAAATCCCACTATATGAGCAGCTTATTGAACGACCTTTCAAAACAACATCGGCTCATTTCAAACCTTTTTAAAATTCCTGAGGCAAAATCGGAATGGGACCAATACAAATTGTCGAAGGAACAGTTGGATATGTTTGAAGAATATGGTTATATAAGTGATTTAAAATTACTGGAAGAATGGCAGGTGGAAAAGCTCAATAAGGAATTAGCGGAAATTGCTGATCCCGCACATCCTGCGCATGAATTGTTTTATGAATTTCACAGTAACGAATCGTCTGATCCTGATACTGTCTTATTTCATGCCCTGGGTGCGTGGCGTATTTCAGAAAGTTTTCACGACACAATATGGAATCCCGCATTTACGACGGCCGCCAGTCAGATTCTGGGAAACAGAGCCATTCGTTTCTGGCATGATCAGTTATTTTGTAAACCAGCTTATCATGGAGGTGTGGTTGCATGGCACCAGGATTATTCTTATTGGACCAGGACCGTTCCATTGCAACACCTTACCTGTTGGGTAGCGCTGGATGATGCGACTACTGAAAATGGCTGTCTCTACTATGTTCCTAAAAGTCATCGCTGGGGCTTACTGGAAAAACCTGATTTGGCGGGAGACATGGATGGTTTGATAAAATATCTTACTGATCAGCAGATAGCTGAATTTAAACCTGTTCCCATTGAATTAAAAAAGGGTCATGCAACATTTCATCACCCTTTAATGGTACACGGGTCCTTTGCAAACAAATCCAAAAAATCAAGAAGAGCATTTGTGCTCAATATATTTACAGACGGAACGGAGTCTAACACTGATGAGGCATTGCTGAATGGTGTACCGGCTATAAAGAAAGGCAGCAAAATGGAAGGGCAGTTTTTCCCGTTGATTTTTAAGCCTGAATGAAGTAATAGCTTTGTTTGCTGATGGACTTCATCTGCCGTTTGACCGCAATACCGTTATTTCTTTCTTTTCGCGGTCATCGTAAGTCTTTTTTACAATATAGTGCCATTGCTTTTCTGACACATCTACAAAAAAGATTTCACCGGTCTTATGCTTTGCAACGGCGTCCTGGAATTCTTTAGGCATCATTTCTATCCCGAAAAACCACCCGGTGTCGCCATGCGTGGTGTTGCCATCCATTGTGTACTGATCAGAGAGCTGATCGAACGAAGCACCGGCAGATGCTTTTTGCACAATGATTTTCCTGAGACTGTCGACCTCGGTCACCGACAATGTCGATCCGTCAAGGAAGATATAGCTTGCCCGGTAGTCAACTGTATCTGATGCTTCCAGGACCTTATAAGTAACATAACCGACTGAAAAGATGTCACCCTTATTTTGTCTCAGTAACCTCTTATCAATAAGCGTTGAATCTTTGGTATTGGTAAGGTGTAGTAAAACTGGTTTGAGGGGTGCATTCGCGTCAATATATTGCTGAGCCTGCGCCACGGTTACAATCTTTTGAAATTGTTCGGTCACTGTCAGTTGTGCGAATACAGGCGCCGAAACGAGCAGGAATAAACCCACAAGACTATTTTTCATATTATTAATTTTTGCCTGGTACATCAGATATAAATGTTTTCATTTGACGTTTGTGTATCACCAGACTTCCTTATGAAGATACTGCATTTTCACAGTATTCAGACAGCTGTAGTCGTTATGAAATGCCTTAATCAAACGTTAAACTGTCCTCTGTTACAGGCTTCAGTTACTTCCGTAAATATATATGTTATCCTTCTTGTTTGTATCCGGAACATACAGACTTCCCAGATTCATTTTTACAACTTTTTTAGGAGTGGAAAAGCTTAACTGAATAAAACGGTTTCCTTTTTCCCAGCATGAAATATCGCGATGAATCTTTTTAATAGTATTATCCTGGAAAAAAATAGTCAAATCTACTGGTACCGGCTTTGTACCCACGCTTTCTATCGTTACCTGATAATCAGAACCCAGTTTTTCTACAGGCCCGATGGCGAGATCCGGATATCCATCCTCATAAAACCAGCGTTTCCAAAACCAGTTGATATTTTTTCCTGATCCTGCATTCATAGAATAAAAAAAGTCGAGTGGCGCGGGGTGTTTGCCGCTCCAATGACTGATGTAATAATGCAAACCCTTAAAAAAAGCATCATCTCCCAGCATATCTTTTGCATACAAATAACCGAGACCTGGTTTCGGGTAGGAATTCAAAAAGGAAGCTACTCCACTGATTTGGGTAGTTAATGAAATTATGGGCGGGTCCACTTCCTTACCTGCAAATCTGTTGTACGCAACGATACCGTAATCATCAGCTATGGTTGAATCCATCATTCCGGACAATAACCATTCTCCGATAGTTGCCCATCCTTCGTCCATCCATCCATATTTAGTTTCATTTGTTCCCATATAAAACGGGAACATCGTATGAAAGATTTCATGTTCTGTAAGCAGGATCGATTGAACACGGTCTTCCAGTGGATTGTCATTTACCATCATCGGATATTCCATCTGGTCAAGTCCATCAAAAACTGTTTCGTGCGGATAAGGATATGGCCATTTTGGAAAGCGGTAACTCATAAGATCAACAGTATTCCGTGCAAAATCAATGACTTCCCGGAAGTCTTTGTGGCGGGGATTGAAAACTGCATCCACGCGGGTTCTTCGTTTACTTACAGGATCCACTTCCACACTGGAAGAATTCCACAGATAGTGATTACTCGTTGCAAATGCAAAATCTGTCACATGGTCTGCTTCAAATTTCCATATATTGATAGGATTATGAAGTGTAATATTACCTGCTGCCAGATCACTGCTGTCAATAATTTCTATTTTGTTGTTGCTACTTTCCGCCTGGGCTATACGATTAATATATTTCTGGTTAAATACTTCTGACTTGTTTTTCAAATCCCCGGTGGCCCAAACCACATAATTATCAGGAACGGTAATGGACACACTAAAATGACAGAAATCATTATAAAACTCCTGGGAACCCAGATAAGGGTAATTGTTCCATCCGTCAATATCGTCATATACCGCGATCCTCGGGAAAAAGTAAGCAATAAAAAAAGCGCTGCTGTCGATGGCGCCTGTTCGGATATGTGAACCCATATTCAAAGTGTAGGAGAAATCCAGAGAAACCTGCAGGGAATGGCCAGGTAACAATTTTGATATTGGTATTTTCAAATTTGTTCCTGTCGGAATTATTTTTACAGGATGATTTACCTGATCAATCATCAAATTAGTCAGTGATACGCCATTGGATAGATCCTCAGGCTTGATCTGCATATCGCGCTCGGCTCCTTTTTGGTAAATATTGGGATAGAGTTTAAATAGAAGCTGACTGAGAGAATCCGGACTATTATTATAATAAGTAATTTTCTCCGAACCTTTAACCAGTCTTGTGCCAGGATCAAAGCTGACCTGGATGTCATAATCGCCTTTATTTTGCCAGTATTTATTTCCTGGTATTCCTTTGGTTGTCCTTGTACCCCTGATGATTGCCTGTTCGATATTTAATGGAATCGGAAGCGTATCCTGGGTTAATCCTTTTTTAGTAACTGATAATAGACTTACTGTGAAAAGAAAAAAAATATACTTCATTTCCAAATCTACTATCTTTTATCAATTAACTTCTTTTAGCATTTCACTGTTTTTTTCTTTTTCCCGAGTGCGCCTTTGGCTTTTACTTTTAAAATACAGGTGACCGCGTCGGGAACCTTGCATGCGGTTCCATCCATATCGACGGTTACCACTCCGATTTTTTTTGCAGCAGCTATTGCGTCTTCTGTTAGGACAGTCACATATGAACCAACAGCGATAACAAAACCATTCATGGTATGGCGGACACGATTTTTTGCAGTGGAAATATTTCTCACAACCCTTGTCAATAAAGATTTCAATGCCGAAATATCCAGATCGGAATCATCTTTTAAAGAAACCAGCATAGATAATGTGGACCATCCTGCTGCGGCAATATATTCTTCGGGAGAGTCGATCCAATCGAGTGCCAGTTTAAATCCATGATCGCTTTCGGCGGCTACCCAGGGAACTGTATATTCGCTGATATTATTGGAAACAGCCTGCCGTACCCATGTCTGAAGGTCTGCAATGGTCATTTTTTTATCATCTGCAATCAGTCCTGCGAGATACATGGCATCTGCGTTTCCGGTGGCGTAGAGGCCTTTTGCCAATTGATAGTCCTTTTTGATTTTTTTCTGAATTGCCTTTAAATGCTCCACTTTAACGCCAAAAAGAGGCTCTCTTACACCATGTTTCATGAGTATCTTTCTAATACTTTCCGATCCCATGGCCCTGAGTTCAGTCATGATTTCCTTTACAGTCACGATCGTTTGTTTTACTCTAATTTAAAACAAAATACGATTATTTTACCATCACCCTGTTCGGAGGATGAGATAGTGTTGCTGCCGCTTATCATAATTGACTTTTATTCCGAAGAAATTTGTCAGAACTTGATTTCGGATCTTCCACCGGATTATTGCGAAACCTGATATGAAGATATCTTTTATCTTCTGTCATGCACATGGGAACACCTATTAAATAATAATAAAATTATTTATCCATGTTTCGCAATTACTTATTAATCGCCCTTCGCAATTTCAAGCGCCAGAAACTCTTTTCCTTATTAAATATTTTCGGACTTGCACTTGGGCTGGCAAGTGCGATTCTCATATTCCTGTATGTAAGTGATGAATTGCGCTATGATTCGATGCAACCATATATCAAGAATACCTACCGCATCGGTTGTACATTTATAAACCCGGATGGTCAGCGCTTTGATAATACTGTATCTCCCGGTTCGTTCATTCGCTATCTGAAAGATAATCGCAGCGAAGTGTTATATACCACACGCATTGATAATATTGGTTATCCCACATCACTCAATTATAAAAAAACGGATAAGATTGTACTAACAGAAAAAATTGTCTGGGCCGAACCTGGTTTCAACAACATACTGTATTTCGATTTGCTGGAGGGGAATAAAGAAAAAATGTTTGGCAGCTATAACAGTATTGTGATAAGTGAAACCGGAGCACGAAATTTATTCGGTAAAGAAGATCCTATGGGGAAAGTTATTTCTTTAAAACATTTATTTGCTACCAACGGACGTGAAGTTGATGTGGTTGTTACAGGAGTTTATAAGGATTATCCGGCAAATTCTCATTTTAAACCGGATTATATTATTAATATGAATGCCCTGCATACTATTTATGGGGAACATTTTGCTGAATACCAGGAGGGGACCCAGTTCGGCCAATACACTGAATTTTTTGAAAATTATGTCGTGTTGAAACCCGGAGCAGATATAAAACCAATTATTTCGGTTTTGAATAAACTGGCGAGTCAAATGCTTCAATCCAGTCCGGGAGCTGCACCAAATGGTACAAAATTCAGCACTTTTTCCATTAAGCTGGCGGACATCCATTTCGATTCAAAAAATTTATGGGAAGATAATTCCAACACGCATGGCGACAGGGTTTATCTCACCATTTTCAGTGTCATTGCAATCATGATAATGGTCATTGCCTGTATAAACTATACGAATCTGGCCACTGCACGTTCGGTAAAAAGAGCAAAAGAAGTTGGCCTGCGCAAATCGTTCGGAAGTTTGCGTTATGAAATAGCAACCCAGTTTTTTCTCGAATCTTTTTTAATGACAATATGTGCGCTGGCAATGTCCATACTATTGGTATTTTTATTTCTCCATCCATTTAACCAGGTTGCACATAAATCATTTACCATGGGATCATTATTGGATCCTTATATGATTGCAGTAGTTGGGTCTATAATACTCTTCATGACTTTTGTTGCAGGTTTTTATCCTGCATTGTATTTGTCTGCCTTTCAACCGGTGAAAGTATTAAAGGGACAGATCATAAAGGGAAAGGGGGCAGAATTCTTAAGAAAAACACTGGTAACTATTCAATATACCGTTTCCCTGGGTTTGGTCATTTACACTTTAATTGTCATACAACAAATGGATCAGCTGAAAACGACTAAATTGAATGAGCAGGGCAGCCAGTTGCTTGCCATACGTTTTGGAGGGATCGCCCAGCAGGAAAGGTTTGAAACATTTAAACGTTCCGTTCTGGAAGATCCGCAGATTGAACATGTAACCATGGCAAATCATTTACCCAGACTGGATTATTTTGGATTTATTGGTCACACGTATAAGTTTCCTGCATTGGCTGATAAAGATTTACAATGGAACCAGCTGAGTGTCGAATTTGATTTTCCTAAAACTTTTCATCTTGAATTTATTGCCGGCCGCGATTTTCAATTGGGCAACCTGAATGATAGCAATTCTCTTATTTTGAATGAAGCTGCTGTGCAGGCATTGAATAAACCCGTGAATGATGTGATGGGTACCATGGTTAAAGATACCAGAGACAGCAGCCATCTTTACCGGGTAATTGGCGTAGTGAAGAATTTTCCATTCCGGTCCATGCACCAGCCCATTGAACCATTGGTTTTAAATCCGCATCTTGACTTTATTGACAAGATCACCTATATAAAATTACCTGTCGGAAAGTTCCAGGAAAAAATTGCAGCCATTGAAAAGAAATGGAAAGCAGCATTTCCAGGTGCGGGATTCGATCACTGGTTTGTAAGCGATGAATTTAACAGGATGTACCAGGTTGAGAGTACCATATCTTCCCTTGCAAAGACTTTTGCAGTCCTTGCTATACTAATTACGATTATGGGCGTATTGAGCTTGGCTTCTTACACGGCTGAACAACGCACGAAGGAAATCGGAATCAGAAAAGTTCTTGGAGCGGGCAACAAACAGGTGGTTGCGTTGTTTGCATCGATGTTCATAAGAATATTTATCATGGCCAGCCTGATTGCGATTCCTATATCCTGGTTGCTGGCATATAAATGGTTGCAGGGCTTTGTATACCGGGTTTCGATCAGCCCCTTTATTATTATTAGCAGCCTCCTGGGATTATTGGTGGTTACGTTATTAACAGTAAGCTATGAAATATGGAAATCTGCAAAGGCTAATCCTGTTACTGCTTTGCGAACAGAGTAATTTATTTAACTAACATTTGAATTTTCATCTCGATTTCAATTAATCGTATCATCAGTTTACGAAGTTTCAAGCTGGATACAACCTTTTCACTTATTTTGAAGTCAAATTGGAAAATTCTAAATGAGAAAGATTATTGTGTTGGGAATGGTGTTTTGGTCTTTGCTGGCCTGCAATAAAGACTCGCAGGGTATTTCGAATATTGTGGGAAAATGGAAATTGTCTGCCATATTTATCCAAACATCGGGAATTGGAAGTTGGTATTCAACAGATTCGCTGACCACCAGCTTTATTCAATTTAATAAAGACGGTACGCTTACAATGTCACCATATGTTTCGCATCTATACAACGATGCGGATCGTTATCAGGTTACCGGAGATAGCACCTTTACATTTTATGAAGCAAACGGAACTACTCCCGCCACATATTTTATATCCGATACATTACTAACCATAAATCCAGGTTGTATTGAAGGTTGTGCAGAAAAATTCATTTCGGTCCAATAATATGGTATCCCGATTTTGAAATGATCATTTCCTGAACTGGCGCTTTAAATCTGATGTACTTATTCAGCTAAGAATTTATTTACCAGACGTTCCCATTCTTCATCTATTGTATTTACCGGCATCCGGGATCCGGCCCTGTCATACCAGTAACGCGCATTCGAGAGATCACCTTCCTGCCGGTGTAAAAATGCGTGTACAAGCGAGGAAAAATTATCGTTCATTTCCTGAACTATATTATGGGCCTTTTCCCAGTCACCTTTTCCGGCATACCATAATGCCTTTTCATACAGGGAAACTTCGCCCGGCGGCTCTGCAAGTGAAAGTGAAGTCTTGAATTCAGAGATCGTATTTATTTTCATTCATGCAAATTATATTTTTAACCCATTGCATACAAGATTTAATTCGGGAAAAATCTTCTAAGAATTTATTTCATAGGGGGACCAATTATTTCTGAATCATATGATTTGTACAGGGCCTGCAAGGCTTTCATATCAGGCATTTCTTTCCCAACTAATAATTTGCCCATATCTGTAAAATAATTCTCCATTCCCTTCCCAGGGAGCATGCCTACAAACAATGTCCCTGAATGTTCTCCGGTGTAATTGAAACAATGTTTAACATTTCTAGGAACAAAAATACTGTCGCCGGCATTGAACGAGACCTTTTCATCGCCCAGCTGGAATAAAAAACTTCCTTCAAGAACGCAAAAAAATTCGTCAAAGTGATGATGAAGGTGCAAGGGTGGTCCAAATCCATTCAGGTTGTTTGTACTAATGAAAACCGACAATCGGTCATCCGTGTCAGTACTTAATAGTTTAAAATCGATAGGCGTACTTCCATTAAATAAAATTTTTTCCTTATAACGTGTTTCTGATGCTTTTACTAAAAAGCCATTTTCGAGAGAAATATTATTTTGTGGCAGGGCAGGTATTGTAATGCCGGAAGCAGCCAATAAGGCTATTGTGTTTTGAAGGAAATTTCTGCGTTCCATATATTTATTTTTGATAGTTAATTATATCAAAACAAAAATATGTCCCGACACAGTTCTTTAAGTGGTAAAAAATCAGCGATCTTCTAGCCAATACCCAAAATTCTTTCAGGTGCCCGGGCCTGTGCCTGTAGAAGGGAATGAGGTGTTGAATCAGCAAATTGCTTAAAGTCTTTTACCAGGTGCTGATAATCATGATACCCTGATTCGAGTGCGACGCTCAACCAGTCAATATCCGGATTTTGATCTTTAATCTGGTAAGCATTATAGAAACGCGTGATGCGTGCAAATAATTTTGGTGTAAATCCCATTTGCTTCACAAATTTTCGCTCAAACTGGCTGATCGATAGGCAGGCGTCGCTTGCCATTTTTTCAACAGAAATAATACCATTGTTCTCTGAAATCATCCGGGTAACCATATCAATGGGATCAAAATTTGTTTTAAGGTTTTGTATTCTTTTCCAGAGAAAATCTTCAATGACTGGTATTATTTCATCATAAGAATTTGAATTTGCCATCTGTTCGTGCACCCGGTGAATTCCTGGATTCAATATTGACTCGGCATCTATTCTTTCATCAACAAATTCGGTAAGCGACGACTTCAGTAATTTTGGTAAAACATCCGGTTGAAAATTTATGGACAACACTAAATAATCCTGTGAGAGATGAAAATCAAACCTGGAGATTTGTGAACCGTTAATAGAAATTCTGGGAAAGTTTTGCGATTTACCTGATATTGAATTTCTGGCAGTAATATTTCCGCGTGAATAAAATACCAGGTTTTGTTGCGTATTGGCGGGAAATGGTTTTACAGGTACAGAATCCAATTTATCGAATACAAAATGCAATAAAAGATAGTCTTTTATAAATGCCTTTAGATGGGTTGAAGGTTGTATGATTCTATATATCATATACTTCAAATGTTTTGTTCACCCTTTACTTTGTGTCAGCAATATTTCAGCCTCTGCCTTTTGTATCGAAAGCTCTGAATTTTATTCCTTTGCCTTTATCACTAACGGGCTCTTTATACATATTACTTTGGGCATTGGGATCTTTTCCATCCAAAGTATATCGAATAATCAAACCAGGAAAGTCATTCTGCATCGCTTCCCAATGAATACTCAGGTCTTTTACCGGGAAAACAGGTTCACCAATACTCTGTGCAATTGCAGTTGTGTAAAGGGATATAAAAAGTAAAAATGAAAAAAAACGAAGCATCGGACTATTATTGATAACACGGTTGAAGGTAAATCAAAAAATTTGGGAATCATGGATAGGGTCAATTGACTCAATTTGAATTAATTTTATAAAAACCTAAATTATATTTTATGAGAAAATATATTACCGAGTTTATCGGAACATTTTTCCTGGTATTAACCGTCGGAATGGTTGTAATTGGAGGAAAGGGCGATTTTGCACCTATGGCGATAGGTTCTGTATTAATGGTGATGATTTTTGCCGGTGGTCATATTTCCGGTGCTCATTATAATCCTGCAGTTACACTCGCTGTTCTGCTGCGCGGAAGGATATCCCTGACGGAAGCGATTGGTTATATGATAGTACAGGTGTCGGGTGCTGTCATAGCTTCCGTTGTGGTAATGTATTTATTAAATGACAAGATGCCTGAGATGGCAGTTGAAATGACTAATTCCACCAAAGGGCTGGTCGCTGAATTCTTAGGTACTTTTGCCTTGGCTTATGTTGTCCTGAATGTAGCTACATCAAAAGAGACAAATGGGAACAGTTTTTATGGACTGGCAATCGGATTTACAGTTTTAACCATGGCGTTCGCATTTGGCGCAGTATCAGGAGGAGCATTTAATCCTGCAGTAGCAGTTGGAATAAGTATGCTCAAACTCGCTTCCTGGAGCAGCATTTGGATTTATCTGATAGGATGTTTCGGCGGGGCTTCTGTGGCAGCACTCATTTTCAGAATCTGTAATCCGGATGATAAATAAATTTGATCATCCGGCTATGAGCCGCTGTCGGCAAAGGGCTTATTAATAGCAATGGCGGGTTGAGAGAACCATTTAGGTCCTTCTGCTGTCATGTATACACAGTCTTCCATGCGAATACCAAATTCGCCAGGAATAGAAATAGTTGGTTCAATGCTGAAGCACATCCCCGCCTGTAATTTTTGTTGATTTCCTTTTACTATGTTACCCCATTCGTGCCCGTCCATTCCAATGCCATGTCCTGTACGGTGCGGTAAGCCGGGAAGCTTATATCCCGGGCCGAAACCAGCGTCAGTGATAACTTTGCGTGCCGCAGCATCTACCTGTTCGCATGCTATCCCGATGCCGGCAGCTGTGAATCCTGCAGACTGTGCCTTTTGTTCAAGGCTCCAGATATCCAGTTGTCGTTTTGTAGGTTCAGCACCAAATACAATTGTTCTGGTTATATCGGAACAATAGCCTTCCACTTTACAACCGCAATCCATCAGCACGATGTCTCCTTTTTTCAGTTGTTGTGGTTTTATGCTGCCATGTGGCAGAGCGGAAGAAACTCCGAAAAGAATCAGGGCAAAGTCGGGAGTGGCTCCCATCTGTCTGTGGGCTTTGTTTACAATAGCGGAGATTTCGGATGGTGAAATGCCTTCTTTCAGATTACTGATTCCAATTTTGATCGCTGCAACCGTTATATCACTGGCCTTCTGCATTAAAGCCAGTTCAGCCGCTGACTTGATCATCCGGCATGGAATGGTAACCGGATCGCCACTCACATATTCCATCGTGGATCCTGCTCTCCTGATTCCGTCAAAAATAAAAAAGCGAAGTTGTTCTTCGATGCCGATTTTGCCCGAAGTAATTTCTGCATCAATAAAGGCGCTCATGATTTTTTCGTAGGGACTTTCATCTTCCTGCCAGACATAAACTTTATTACCGATGGTTATCAATTCACGAAAACGGCCTTCCTCAAATCCAGGGCACACATATACAAGCTCACCGACAGCAGGAATGATGGCTACCATGGTTCGTTCGCTGGGCCACCAGGATATTCCTGTAAAATATTCCATAGATGTCCCGCCTTCCATTACAAGTGCTTTCATTCTATTTTGAATCATTAGTCGCTGCGCCTTAGCCACCCTTTCTTTCCTTTCGTCAGGAGAGATGGGAACGACATCAGCGGTCATGGAATGCAATGATTCAGTGTTGTCACCCATACTTTCCCTTGCATTTCTGACAGGTGTAAATCCGGCAGTTACAGCGGAACCGGCCACCAGTGTGGAAAGCCGAATGAAATTTCTTCTTTTTAGATTCAAAAAATGAATGCTGGCTTTTAGATTCAACAATGATCTCAAGTTAGTATTTTTTCATTATGAATAAGTTCAATGGGAGGCATATTTATGTGCGTTTATTTACCTTTATACAAAGGCATATTTTACAAACTCCTGAATTTGTATGACGAATGAACTAATTTCTCTCATCGCCAATCTTGCTCTTGCTTTATCATTTATAGTTGGTTTGATATTTGGAATCGTTCAGGTGCGGGCAGCTGCGCGTGATCGTCGTGAGCGTCTTACTCTTGAGACACTTCGGGAATTTCAAACACGCGAATTTGTTGAACTGCTGCATTATATATCCAACAATGATCTGCCTTCCAGCCGCGATGGATTGCAGGCGCTTTCTCCCAATGAACAGAGAATCATCATACAGTTTGGGCAGGAAATGGAATCTCTTGGAATTCTAGTTGCAGAGCGTCTGATAAATATAGACCTGGTGGATAAAACGCTCGGTTCTTTTGTTATAACATCCTGGGAGAAATACAAAGTCTTGTTTTTCGACATACGTGAGAAACAACCTGATCCGTTTCTGGGTGAGTATTTTCAATGGCTGGCTGAACAATTAGATGAAAGAATGCGTACGGATCCCCGCGAACCATTTTATAAAATGCGAAAATCAGCCCTTCACTGGAAGTAAAGCTTCACGTACATTACAGTTTTTCTGTTTATTTAATTTGGATTCAGCCATTTTTATGTATATCAAATAAATCATTACACATTATTTATTCTATTGACATAAAGGAAAGCAACTGAATTGTCTTTCCTGAATTTTTCGTATCTTGGCCTAATCGATTTCTTAACGTAAAACTTGTTATATGAAAAGGTATTTATTGCTAATAGGATTGTTTTTCACCTTCGCTGCCTTTGCAGCCGATAAGGGTACCTGGACCGGATACATAAGTGATTCTCACTGCGGTGCCAAGGGGAACAATGACGGACATGCCGCCTGTGCAAAAAAATGCATAAAGGAAGGTTATGCTCCTGTCTTCGTAGTGGGGGATAAAGTTTATACTATCGCTGATACTAAAAAAGTATCCGGTTATATAGGTGATAAAGTAACAATTACCGGAACGATTACCGGGAATGCCATAGATATCGAAAAAATCAGCAAATAGTTCATCTGAGCTGTTTAAATTCCTGATACTATAATAAATCCTGATTGAAAAGTGGAACCGCTTCTTCAAAACAATGTTTTATTACCCGGTCAATGCGTCTGACCGGAAAAATAGTAATCTTGTTTCTCTTGTTTTTCGTCTCTTCCGCATCAGCGCAGGATACCAGCGAATTCCGATTAATACATTTTACTTCTTCCCATACTTCTTTTCCTGATACAGGAAGGTTATATGGAATAATATACGACAGTGTGCCATATAACAGAGCAGAGCATTATATGGACAGTTCTGTTCTGTTAATCATTCCCAGGAGGCTGGAGCGAACACAAAAAATCGACCTCATATTTTGGTTCCATGGCTGGCGGAATAATATTGATACGGCTGCTGAGTTTTACAAACTGACTAAACAGTTCATTGCATCGAGGCGAAATGCAGTGCTCGTTTTGGCTGAAACAGCCAGGAATGCTCCAGACAGTTATGGTGGAAAACTGGAACAGCCGGGTATGTTTAAGTCCCTTGTGAATGATGTTATGAATGAGTTGAAGAAAAAGGGATTTGCTCCGCATAATGCCGAACCTTCGAATATTTTAATTGCGGGTCATAGTGGCGCGTTCAGAGTAATAGCTTATATACTTCAAAATGGACAGATGCCTGTTCGTGAAGTATTTTTGTTCGACGCACTATATAGTCAGGTTGACAAATTTTTATACTGGTTAAATAAGGACCGGTCACACCATTTTATTCATTGGTATACCAATAAAGGCGGTGGTACAGATGAAATGAGCAACATAATGATGCTGCAGCTTAAAGACCAGCATGTCGATTACATGCTTACCGAGGAAGGGACAATAACCGGCAAAATAATTAAAAATAACAGGGTACTCTTTGTGCATAGCCCGAGGGAACATAATGTTATCATAAACGATCCGGATGATTTCCAGTTATTGCTGGAAAACAGCTTCAGCCTTCATCCCTTTTCGAAAGAATTAAATGGAATTCCAGGGAAATAACAGGGTCATATATTTCAAAACAGATATGAGAATAATTATAAAGGAAGGTCGGGCTGAATTGGGAAAAGAGGCTGGCCACATGGCAGCGGATATTATCAGATATGCAATTGAAAAAAAAGGTGAAGCTAATCTTACATTGGCAACGGGTACCAGTCAGTTTGAAACTTTACATCAACTTACGAAAGAAGAAATAGACTGGAGCAGGGTGACCATGTTTCATCTGGACGAATTTGTCGGACTACCGGAAACTTCACCGGCGAGTTTCAGGCGATATCTCAAAGAAAGGTTTATTCAAAAAGTTAACCCGTTAAAGGAAATGCATTTTGTAAATGGAGAAGGAGATCCTATTAAAGAATGCAAGCGGTTAAGTAAGATAATCGGGAATACTCACATCGATCTGGCGCTGGTGGGTATTGGAGAAAATGGACATCTTGGGTTTAATGACCCGCCTGCTGATTTTGAAACGGAAGAACCATTTATTGTTGTCCGTCTGGATGAAAAATGCCGGCAACAGCAATTTGGGGAAGGATGGTTCAAATCGATCAGTGATGTTCCCTGTGAAGCCATTACCATGTCTGTTAAACAAATTATGAAAGCCGGGCAGATCATCTGTTCAGTACCCGATAGCAGAAAAGCAGTGGCTGTGAGAGACTGCTTTGAAAATCCTGTATCCAATATGTTTCCTGCGAGTATCTTGCGGACTCATAGTGACTGCATTTGTTTTCTTGACAAATCATCTTCGGCTTTGCTGAATAAATTGGAGAATTAATAAGGTTTTTAATAACAGGAATCGGGTGGAAGTAAAAAAATCACTGCTCAAAATCAGCAACGGCCAGGTAATAACTCCGGACCGGATTATTCCGAACGGTACAGTATTGGTTAGTGACGGTATTATTACTGCTGTGGCGGACCATGACCTGGTTGCACCAGGGGCAGTCGCACTGGACGCAGGCGGACGGTTCATTTCTCCGGGTTTTATTGATATTCATGTGCATGGGGGCGGAGGTCACGATTTCATGGATAATACGGTGGAAGCCTTTCTTGAAATTGCAAAAATACATGCGAAGTTCGGAACCACGGCAATGTATCCAACCACACTCACGGGACCTACGGAAGATATCATAAAAACGCTGGAGACTTTTGACGAAGCATTACCTCTGAACAAAGTTGGAGCACAGCTCATGGGTGTTCACCTGGAAGGACCTTACTTTGCAATGAATCAACGGGGCGCACAGGACCCAAAATGGATACGTGATCCTGATCCACGAGAATATGAATACATCCTTTCAAGATCTGATTCTGTTAAACGCTGGAGCGCAGCTCCTGAATTGAAAGGAGCCATTGCATTTGCGCGGTATTTAAAATCCAAAGGGATCCTCGTTTCACTGGCGCATACAGATGCTATTTATGAAGAAGTGATTGAAGCCTTTGAAAACGGTTACACGCTCGCCACACATTTATATTCCGGTATGTCAGGTGTAACACGAAGAAATGCATTTCGCTATGCGGGAGTCATTGAAAGCGCATTCATTATAGACGAAATGAGTGTAGAGATTATTGCCGACGGTATACATCTTCCCGCGCCTTTGCTGAAGCTAATTCTCAAAATCAAGGGGCTTGATAAAATTGCTCTTATCACAGATGCTATGCGTGCGGCGGCCATGCCCCCTGGCGAAAGTGTAATCGGCAATTTACATACTGGGCTCAAAGTAATTGTGGAGGACGGTGTATCAAAGCTGCCCGACAGGAGTTCTTTTGCCGGAAGTGTCGCGACTGCGGATCGCCTTGTCAGAACAATGATCAATATAGCCGGTATATCATTGCCCGACGCGATACGCATGATTACTCTGACTCCAGCATCCATTATGAATATTTCAGAGCGGAAGGGTTCCCTTACTGTCGGAAAAGATGCTGATATTGTGATCTTCGATGAAAATATTTCTATTCATACCACTATGGTAAAAGGAAAAGTTATTTATCCTGTATCAGAATAGCTTACAGATTAAGGTGATGAATGTAACTTGCACTATCTGTCATGTGATCCAAATTCATTTCTACAAAGAAATTCTTAACTCCGCCTGTCTTGGATGCAATAAAGAATTCTTTCCAGTCAATGATTCCCTGACCAATGGTAACTTCTTTTTTATCTGATGTCCAGTCCGATAAGTGAGAAGAGATAAATCTTCCGGGATATTTATTGAAATAGGTGGAGGCCTTGTAGCCAAGATTAATTACCTCGGTCTGGAATTGCATTTTTACCAGATCCGGATCAAACCGGCTCATAAGCGCATCATAAATTAACTGATTATCGAGCATTGCAAACTCAAACTCATGGTTATGAAATCCTGTTTGCATGCCGGCCTTTTTTATCTTTTCCGCTGCCTTGTTTAGTTTATCCGCACTCGTATAATAGTCATTGAGTGTCGCAGTTTTGGGAAGCCAGAATGTGGAGCATATCATCTGGCTAAGTCCCAGCTGATTGGCAAATTCAATCCGGTCATCCAGTTTATCAGTAAGCTCGGGGAATCCAAAATGACAGCTGGGACAGTTAAGTCCCGAATCATTTATAATCTTTTTCATGTCGGAGGGTTTGATATTCACCAGCGGTCCAAATCCTATACTGGCATACCCCTGGGGTGAACACATTTCCACCAGCTTATATCCATGACCGGCCATCATTTTTAATGTACCGGGAAAATCTTTAGCCAGAATATCCCTGATGGGAAAAGTCTGGAATCCGACAGGTATATCTATCCATTCAGGAACTTTCTCCGCAAATATTGATTTTGGCAGCTGCGACAAAACTAAGGCGGCGCCTAAACCTTTTGTACCCTGACCGAGGAATGATCTCCTGTTAATTTTTTTCATGTTGTGCAAGTTTAGATCTTTTACAGTTGTTATCAGATAGAAGCAGGATCCCAGCCTGACCTGTATTCCCGGTCAAGCCATTTATTTGCGTCAGCGTTATTGGTGATCTTGAAATTGACCGGATCATATCTTAATAAATGGCCCGTTCTCAATGATAAAGCATATAAATTAATGGCTTCAGTAATATATTCAGCCTCTCTGAAATTGCCGGGATATTGATTTCCTGTTTTGCAGGCATCAATAAATAATGACAAAGCCGCCGTGGTTTGTTCGACCTGGCTGCGCTTATCAATATTCACCTTACCAGGAGCGTCCATTTTTTTACCAGAGATGATTTGAGGATTTTGAACGTTAAATCCTGCCAGTATTTTGCCTTTATCGCCAACGAACATCATACCTTCAGCAGGCAGTTCTTTATTATCTTCCAGCAATTCGGCAGGTATCGGAGGTCTCATGCCGCCATCATACCAACATAGATCAACAGCCGGTCTGGAGCCCTTTGCCGGATATTTAAACCGAACGGAACAGGCCATCGGAAATGAAAAATTGTTGTTGATTTGAAAAGGAACAGGATCATGCATTCCGCAAACATGACTTAAATAAGGCTCAATAACTGTGGGCCCCTGTAACTGCAAAGCATTAAAAACTGTCCACAGGCTATAGTGCCCCATATCTGCCATGGAACCTCCGCCGAAATCGTACCAACCACGGAACACCATGTTTGTATAGTTGGGAGAATAAGGGCGATCAGCTTCGGGTCCCAGCCACAGATTCCAGTCAAATCCGTTTGGTACAGGAGGTGTATCTACGGGAAGCGTTGGATATTGCGGCCAGACAGGCCGGTTGGTCCAGTTGTGAACTTCCATAAGAGTTCCTATTGCTCCACCATTTATCCATGCCATAACCGTTTCCATAGATCCGTTTGAATCCCAGGGAATCAGATGCGTTATTACTTTACTGTTCCGTGCCATTGCTATCACTCGTTTTCCTTCGAGCAGGCGATTTGAAAGTGGTTTGTGTACCAGCACATTCTTGCCTTTTTTCATTGCAACCATCGAAATGAGACCGTGTAAATGGTCTGGCGTCATAATCTTAACAGCATTCAGGTCTTTTTCTTTATCAAGAAGCTCACGAAAATCTGCGTAATCACTACAGCCATTGTACTTCAATTCAGGATGTACATTGGCGTAATAAGTATCAACAATTGATTTTCCGTTATCTCTCCCGCCGGGTATCGAATTATCACCACCGGGTTCCCAATCAGATTTTTGAATGGTTTTACGTATTTCATTCTTCAGCCAGTCCTTAGCCCAGTCTTTATACCCGATAGCTTCCTTATTGGGATCGCATACCGCAACTACCTGAAACTGTGTATTGGCTAAAAGCGGCAGCAATTCCCTTATACCCTGAGTACCTGTGCCTATATAGGCCAGTGTTATTTTATCGCTGGGAGCAATGAAGTTTTTTCCACCCAGCACATGCCTGGGCAGTATAGTAAAGCCCAGTGCAGAAACCGCCACGGTTTCAACAAATTTCCTCCGATTAAGAGAGTTTTTTCCCGGTGCGTCAGGGGACAATTCATTTTGTATAAGCGGAGCGTCGGCAGATTGGCTAGTTTCTTTTTTCATATAGCGTATTTATTATTTGGAAGCGAGACATTAAAAATACTGCATTTTTTGAGAATGATTCTTGTTGGAAACATAAATATTTGGGTCTTCATGCATTTAAATGACCTTGAATGAATGGCGGCGCTGACTTCAGGTCCATACATTGACAGCGTCATAGTTAATATGTATATTACAGAGTGAACATCTGCACTTTTTCCCATATGAAACTCTCCCGGTGATGTTGGCTTGCAAGCGAATGTTCACATTCTTATTTTTTGTTCTTTTTATTTCTTCCATAAATAATCAGACTTTCGGTCAGAATTTTGTCTTTGCCCAACTAAGCGGAAATCCAGTCAACACAACAGGCTGGACTTTTCAGGGAGATGCACGTCCGAACAATTTTACAGGCTCAACAGGAGCCGAACTACTTCTCTGCCCGGCTGTATTCAATTCCAGTGGTGCGTTATTTTATAATCAGCCCATAAATCTTTCGATGTGTAATAAATGGATCGCAGAATTCGATTTTCGCATGTATGACGGAACAGGTGCTGACGGATTGGCTTTTTGTTTCCTGGATGTACCTCCGAACGGCTTTGTGAATGGTGGTGGCCTCGGTATTCCTGATAACGCGAATGGTTTAAAAGTCTGCTTTGATACATGGAATAACTGTATTCCTTTCGATCCAAACACTGTACATAAGAATATGCCAAAAATCGAGATCAGGTGGGGCAAAGGTTATGATGATAATTCCGACCCTAACAATCTGATATATGGTGAATGTGAAAATGGGCCAACAAGGAATAACTCGGATGGGAAGATTTCTTTTATACGTTCTCCAAACTACAATCACGCCCGCATAACTTATGACAGTGGCAATATAAAAGTATATGTGAATGATACTTTGTATTTAACCGGTTTCCAGACATTTAATTTTAAAGGCTACCTGGGATTTACAGCCAGCACTGGAGGATATACAGATATGCATACAATTAAAAATGTTGTCATTTACACGCAAATGCCTCCTTCATTTGCAGGAAACAGTCAGAGTTTTTGTCCGTACGATACCATTCAGATCGGGGGGCCAGCTAATCCAAACTATATTTATTCCTGGTATCCGGCGTTTGGTATCAACGATACGACCGTATCTGCTCCCTACGTGCATGTTCAGAATGATTCAAGTAATTCTCTATACTATAAGTATTATGTCAAAACTTCGTTCAGCGATAATCCGGGCTGTGCTTCAACAGATAGTGTTATTTTAAGAGTTTACCCCAATCCAAAAGTTCATTTTGTTACTCCCGAAATTTGTCTGACGGACGCTATCGCGCAATTTTATGACAGTACTTTCACAGGTGACAGCACGACGCTTCCTTTTTCTTACCTGTGGAATTTTGGTGACCCGAATGCACAACCTGGTAATCCAAACAGTTCTATACTGGAAAATCCTGCACATCACTATTCTGCTGCAAGTCATTATCAGTTGAAATTAGCGGTCACAAATAGCGAAGGTTGCAGGGATAGTCTGACAAAAATATTTACTGTAAATGGTGCTGTACCAAAAGCAGATTTTAGTGTGAACAGTGTACCTGCTCTGTGCAGCAATCAAACGATAGGCATAAAAAATGAGAGTTCGGTTGACTTTGGATCGATTACAAAAGTGAAAATTTATTGGGGAGATTCTTCCCTGATATCCTATATAGACACAACACCATATCCGGGTAAAGAATATTATCATAACTATCCTAATCCCATTTCAGCCAATACATCCAATTACACGATACGGATGATCTCATCCTCCGGCATTACTTGCGAAAACGAAACGGACCAGCAGGTTACCGTTCAACCGAGCCCTCATGTTCAATTCAGCCCCATACCTTCCGTTTGTGATTATGATTCTTCTTTTGTAATTACTCAGGCTACAGAGCTAACCAATTTGCCCGGATCCTTTTCGTTTTACGGTGAGGCGATTTCACTGGAAGGTTTATTTCAACCCCAGCTGGCCGGACCCGGGAAATATGCACTTCTTTATAAATATGTTTCCACGAATGGATGCGTTGATTCCGCAATTCAGACTATTACAGTATATGCACCCCCGACGGTAAGTGCCGGTAATGACACCTCTGTCGTTGTCAATCAGCCATTGCAATTGCAGGCCCTGTCCAGTAATGCAAATTTTGACACCTATTTATGGTCGCCGCCTACCGGACTTAATGATCAGGGTATTCCAAACCCGATCGCCATATTAACCTCGGCAACTGATCCTGTCATGTATGTAGTTAAGGTCACTGATACTACCGGTTGCTCTGGTGATGCATCCATTCACGTGAAAGTGTTCAAGACAAATCCGGATATTTTTGTCCCCAATGCGTTCACACCCGGAGCTGCTACCAATAATATATTCAAACCAATTCCTGTTGGTATCTCCTCGTTACAATTTTTCCATGTTTACAATAGATGGGGGCAACTTGTCTATAGTACATCGAGCCTCGGACAAGGATGGGACGGTACAATCGGAGGGCGACCCCAGGCTATGGACGGTTATGTATGGGAAGTTCAGGGAACAACTTATACAGGGGTTAAAATTTTTAAGAAAGGCATTGTGACTCTCATAAGATAGACCTCGCCTTTCCTACTACGAATTCCGCCGGTTATCATATTTATCAAACATTTAAACTACGAAAGATTTCTTAATTCGATGAGCCGATATAATTTCAACAGTTAATTGTGAGGGAGGTCGTCCAATCGTGAAGAGGGATTTTCACCTTATCCATTAAACTGTTCATGAAAGCACTATCACTAACTGCACTGCTGTCCTGGCTATTGTGTCAAACATGGGCACAGACAAATCATCCGTCCATTAATCTGAAAGGAACTGTAGTGGATTCAACCACCGGAAAACCACTGCCATTTGCAACATTGGTACTTCAGAATTCAAAAACCAAGGCTCCGTTAAGAAACTTTATAGCGAAAGAAGATGGAAGTTTCGAATTTTCAGTAACAGACAGTTTAGACTTTCTGCTGGTTATTGCCTTTACGGGATACGACAATATAACCATTCCGATCAGCCGCGGTAAATCTGCAGATCTGGGTCAGGTTTCATTAAAATCTTCCGGCAAACAAATGAAGGAAGTGACAGTGGTTGCTGTAAAACCAGTTATAAAAAGAGATCTCGATGGAATAACCTATGATGTCAGCGCAGATCCTGAAACACCCACCCTAGACGCACTTGACCTAATGCGCAAAGTGCCTCTTCTCTCAGTTGATGCCTCGGATAATATCAAATTAAAAGGGAAGAGCAATTATAAGATACTAATCAATGGAAAGGAATCAGCACTCATGGCCAAAAACCCTTCAGATGTACTTCGTGCTATGCCCGCAACTAACATAGAGCGGATAGAAGTTATAACAACCCCACCTGCGAAATATGATGCGGAAGGATTAGCGGGTATTATAAATATCATCACAAAGAAGAAACTGGACGAAGGATATAATATAGGCGTAAACGGCCGGTTGAATACTGTCTGGGGTCCTGGTATTAATCTGAACGGTACATTTAAACAGGGGAAATTCGGTTTCTCCGGATATGCAGGCTATAATGTTCGTCATTCACAAACGAATGGTATCGGAGGGGAGCAGGACTTTTTTTCTGACAATTCCAGCCTGATCCAGCAGGGGACTAACACAGTCAATGCACATCATACGTATGGGGATGCGGAATTAAGTTATGAATTTGACAGTCTCAATCTGCTGACAGGATCTTTTGAATTTTATTCCGGTAATTTCAGCCAGGATGGGAATCAACTTTCAAATTTTTACGACAGTACCAAAACGATTAACCAGGCTTACCGTCTGATGTCCGATGCAAGTAATGGATTCGGAGGGATGGATGCTTCTCTTAATTATCAGAGAGGATTCAGGAAGGACAAAAACCGGTTACTGACTTTGTCATATAAATACAGTTATTCACCCAATACCCAGAATGTCAGCAATACCGTTTCCGATACATTTAATTTCTATCTGCCGGATTATAAGCAAAACAATCATGCAGGAAACAGCGAACACACCGTTCAGTTAGATTATGTGCATCCATTTAAGACAGTAAACCTGGAAGCCGGGGCAAAAACAATTCTCAGGAATAATTTCAGTAATTATGAATCCAGCAACTATAATGATGTTACAAAAGAATATGAAGTGAATCCATCCCAGACGAATGATTTTAGTTATGATCAGGATATTTACAGTATTTATAATTCATACTCTGCAAAATGGGACAAATGGAATGCAAAAGCCGGATTGAGACTGGAGCATACAACTGTGAATGCAGATTTTGTATCTTCATCGAGTACGGTAAAACAGGATTATAATAATCTTATTCCATCTTTGTCTGTCCAGCGGAATTTAAAAAACAGTAATATTTCACTGGGATATACCGACCGCATCAGCCGTCCGGGCATTTACCAGCTGAATCCTTTTGTGGATTTATCCAATCCGAATTTTATTACTACGGGCAATCCAAACCTGCAGCCTGAGATCAATCATACTTTTGAACTTAACTACAGTACTTTTTCAAAGAATTCTGTGACAGCCGGTGTTAGTTATTCCTTTTCAAATAATTCGATCCAGACCGTAACGCATCTGCAGGCTGTCAGCAATGGAAGTTTAATAGATACTACCACGGTAACTACTTATGAAAATCTGGGAAGCAACAAGACCCTGGGTTTGAATTTGAATATAAATTTTACCAGCGTCAAAAACCTGAGTATCAGTTTGAATTCCCAGCTCGCTCATGTATGGCTGAAAGGAACTTATAATGGCCAGTTTTATACGAATGACGGATATACGGGTAATGCGTTTTTAAACATGGGATTTAAATTCGGTAAGGGATACCGGATAGGATTTGATGCAGGTTATTTTAGCGGGGATATAAATCTGCAGGGTAAAACAAGCGCCTACGTTTTCAATTCCTATGTATTTTCAAAAACCTTCTTTAATAAGAGACTGACATTATCCGCAGTGATGAACAATCCTTACAGTCAGTTTTTTACTTTCAGATCGACCACAACTACCCCCGATTTTTATCAGTCCAACTATAATCAGATCTTCTATCGGAATTTTGCGCTGAGATTCAATTTCAAATTCGGTAAATTGAACAGCGATATAAAAAGAAACCGGGTCGGCATTAACAACGATGATAAGAAAGCAGGCAAGACATCGGCTGGCGGCCAATAACAGTAACTTTTACTGGAATTTTATTCTTGGGTAGATAGTTGCCAGGGTTACAGAATCGACTGCGCGGGATCTGGTACGATAGTTAATAAAAGTTCCGGTTAACTGGCTGATATGAAAATGAGGGAAACTCCGAATTTCATTTATAGTGAAGCCGTCCTTTCTTAATGTATCTAATTCTATTTTCGGTGTGAATACAAGTACGCTGTCTTTTAATGAATCCAGTGCCGATCTCTTTATCTGATATACCGGTTGCGCTGAATATAATTCAAAAGCATATTCCGATGATACTTCGCTAATAGTATATACAACGCCGGGATGTCTATTTTTTTCAAGAAACGAAGCAGCTGCTATGCCGGACTGATACCTGAACAAATCAGGATAAAATAAACAATTCAATATCAGATTTACTACGAGTATGGCCGAAAAAGACCTTCCGATAATATTTTCCAAAACATTACCGGGAAAAAAAAGATAGAGTACAATGGCAATTATCAATAATGCGATAGTAATAATTAAAACATGCGGCAGGCCGAAGACAATAACAAGTGTTATACAGGCGGCAAAAAAAAGAATGAATAGTATATTCTGCACATATTTGATGATTTTCTGATGAACAGGATTTTCCAGGGTAACCAGGTACCTCGCAACCAGTACAGAGAGAAATGGATAAAGGATGTTGATATAGTGGGGCAACTGAAACCTGGAAACGGAAAACACCATGAAACCGACAATAAATATTCCGGTACAGACATAATCAGACGAAGCAGAAACCGAGAGACTTCTTTTTCTAATTTTTGAAACAAGTAATAGAAAAGCAATTAACGACCATGGAAGAAAAGCCCATAGAATTGTATGTATATAAAAAAAAATATCTCCTTTGCCTTTTATAGGTCCTGTATTGAAAAATCGACCAAACTGACTGTCCCAGAAAAAGAAACGAAGTCCTGAGACATGTGTTGTCCCGAATATTACTTTCTCAGGATGCTGGTCAAACTGAATATAGAGACATATTAATTCGGGGCTGATGAAAACAAGCAATAACAGAATTGCCAGCCACCACCGGAATTTTAAAAACTCGCTCCATTTTTTTTTTATGATCCACTCAACAATAAATCCACTAAAGACCATCGCAGGAATGAAAATGCCTTTGGTCATGGTCGCCATTCCCAGAAATAATGATCCTGGTATTACAAAAATCCATTTATTCTCTTTGTAAGTCCTGTAGTAATAATAAGTGGCAGCAATGATCAGGCCCGTAAGATAGGGCTCTGCACGAACATCATTATTCGAAATAATCAGATGTTCAGCTGAGAGATAAATCAGGACCGACAGCTTTGCCACCTGTTTGTCATAAATTTTTTTCGCCAGTGCATAAGTATAATAAGCACCGGCGAGCCAGAATAAAAATGCCGGAATTTTGTAGGCAAAGGCATTAATACCAAATAATTTGAAACTCAGGGCGGTTACCCAGAAAGGAAAATGAGGCTTATCCAGCCAGTCAAACCCCAGTACACGAAGATTGATGTAATCGCCGGATAACACCATATTCTTTGAAATCGTCGCATATAGTGCACCGTCTGGTTCAAGAACCGGCAACAACAAGCCGCTGGCGTTCACTAATACGCCTGCAGCCAGCAACCAGTAAAACCAACTGTCCAACCAATTTTTCCAGGGAAAACTTAACGCTGATCTTTCACTCAGAATATCCATAATGATATTTGAAAGGGCATGGCAAACTTAAGGGAAATGTGGTACCATAATAAAATCAAATGATACCTTTATCAAATAGATTTCACCTGAATGACTTCCCCTAATAAACGAGCATCCGTCGCAGGGTTATTGATTGCACTTGGTATTATTTATGGCGATATCGGAACTTCTCCACTGTATACTTTGCAAACGATTCTGACGGAAGGCGGTCAGGTAAATGAAGGTCTGGTGTATGGTTCCATTTCCTGCATATTCTGGACATTAACCCTTCAAACAACGTTCAAATATATTTTTATTACCCTTCAGGCAGACAACCATGGTGAAGGAGGTGTATTCTCTCTGTATTCTTTAGTGAGACGATATGGCAAAAATCTGGTCTATCCTGCAATAATTGGTGCTGGTACCCTACTTGCGGATGGCATTATTACTCCTCCGATAACCGTTACATCTGCTATTGAAGGATTGAGTATGGTTAAGGGTCTTGAGAATCATATTATGCCCGGCAATAATCTGGTACTTGAAATCGTGCTTCTAATTCTTTTACTGCTGTTTATTTTCCAGAGATTTGGGACTAAAATAGTGGGTGGCTCCTTTGGTCCATTTATGTTTTTATGGTTTGCCATGCTGGGTATATTAGGTATAAGCCAGATTATCCACTATCCTCATATTTTTATTGCACTAAATCCGATATATGGTATTGAGCTTCTGACCCGGCATCCAAAAGGTTTTTGGTTACTGGGTGCGGTCTTTTTATGTACTACCGGAGCAGAGGCGCTTTATTCTGATTTGGGCCATTGTGGAAGAAAAAATATCCAAGTAAGCTGGATATTTGTAAAAAGCACTTTGGTTTTGAATTATTTGGGTCAGGGAGCTTGGGCCTTATTACAACATAAAAATTCTCTTGACGGTGTCAATCCTTTTTTTGCAATTGTTCCGACCTGGTTTCTGATTCCAAGTGTTTTAATTGCAACAGCCGCTTCCATTATAGCAAGCCAGGCTCTGATAAGCGGCTCGTTTACGCTGATCAGCGAAGCAATCGCCTTAGGTTTCTGGCCAAGGGTAAAACTAAAATATCCGACTGATATCAGGGGCCAGATCTATATCCCGAGTATCAACTGGATCTTATTTACCGGCTGTATATTGGTTGTTTTTTATTTTAGGACAAGCGAAGCCATGACTGCTGCGTATGGATTTTCCATCACGGTGGCCATGCTGATGACAACTGTTTTGATGTTCTATTTTTTACGATATATAAAACATTACCCGTTCTGGATAGTCGGTGCCATTATCACCGTATTTGCCTGTGTGGAAACAAGTTTCTTTGTTGCCAATATTGTAAAATTACTTAAGAGATTATTTTTCCTCGTATTTGAGATCGGGCTGATTACGACTATGTATGTATGGTACAACGCCAGAAGGATTACATTAAAATTATTACCGTTTGTTTACATCAAAGACTATTTTGAATTGATCGAACGACTCAGTAATGACAAAAGCATTCCGAAATTCGCCACCCACCTGGTTTACCTTACAAAAGCCGGCAGTCATAAGCAAATAGAAAAAAGGATCATAGAATCTATTTTCAGTCACACGACCAAGAGGGCTGATTTCTACTGGTTCCTGAATATTGACAGGTCGGATGCCCCATACACGATGGATTACAGCGTGGAGCATATTCTGGATAATAAAATAATGAGAATAGATTTTCGTCTGGGGTTCAGAATACAACCGAAAATAGGGGTCATGTTCCGTAAAGTTGTGGAAGAATTGATCGCTGATAAAGAGATCAGTCCCGAAATTTGTTTTCCTGCTTTAAATACGCCGGGATCACATGATTTCAGGTTCGTAATACTTGAACGATTCCTTTCCTATGACAACGAATTTGCGTTCAGGGACGGGTTTATACTGAATACCTACTTCAGTATCATTAAACTCGCCCAATCCGATAATGAGGCCTATGGAATTGACAGTGACCAGGCTGTTATCGAAAAGGTTCCGCTGGTAGTGGCGCCGGTAACTAAAATAAACCTTCACAGGATCAAATATAAAAATGATCATTTCGATCATTAATTGCTGATGTGTTAATCAATTAAGTCACTTACATTTGATTTATGCCAATTTTCATGGACCGACATGATGTCTCTGAAAGCGTCACAGCTGAAAAAATAGCTGAACTGCACCAGGAAGATTTAAAAATACAGCGTCAGTTTGACTGCAGAGGATTGACTTATTGGTTTGACGATAAGAGGAAGACTGCATTCTGTTTAATTGAAGCACCTCACAAGGATGCTATTGTAGAAATGCACAGTAAGGCACATGGGGATGTTCCCCACAGTATCATTGAAGTGGAAACGAGTATCGTTGAATCTTTCCTGGGTAGAATTGAAGATCCCAAAAGAGCCCGCAATACCGGGTTAAATATTATAAATGACCCGGCTTTCAGAACCATTATGGTTATTTCGCTAAATCGTCTCTCCCTGTCATTAAACGAATCTTCTTTATATAAAACTTCTTTCGCAAAATTCACCAGTGGTATCCGGAAAATATTAAAAAAGTATGATGGGAATGTTGTAAGACAAACGGACTACTATTATCTCGTCTCTTTCAATTCGGTCACAAAAGCAGTGCATGCCGCATCTGGTATTGAAGTACTGAATAAGGAATTTAAAAAAGAGAATCCCAAAGGAAAAATAAATTTGAAAATAGGATTAAATACGGGAGTGCCCGTAACGAATAAGCAGCTGCTTTTCGAGGATACAATCAAATTAGCTGAAAGAATGTGCGATATAGTAAAAGGGGAAATTATTGTTTCGGCAGAAGCAAAGGAATTATATCAAAGCGAAAATGCAAATGCATTCATTAAAGGGAAGGGTATATGTTCCGTTTCCCCGCCGGATGAGAAATTTATTACTCTTTTAATGGACTACATAGATGCAGCTAAGAGCGACGCAAATTTGAAAGTAGATAATTTCAGCAAACCCCTCGGTTGCAGTAAATCCCAATTCTATCGTCGAATGATTTCGCTAACCGGGAAATCACCCAATGCATTCATTCAGGATTACAGACTGAATGAGGCCCTGAAGTTATTAGGTAAGAAAGCGGGTAATATTTCAGAAATCGCCTTTCAGGCAGGATTTAGCAGCCCCTCTTATTTTTCCAAATGTTTTAAGATGAAGTTCGGTCTTCTCCCTGCCGAGTATCTTAATTCGCTATAATCACTTCCCAATTCATCATGGTTTAATTTTACTATTCTTTGAACGATTTGTTACAGGGTTCTTTAAATGGCTAGTCTATATTTACTTATTCCTAAAACAAAAATTACTTTTTATGAAAAAGATGACCAGCCGTTTTTATTTACTGATTGCCATCATGCTCTTTACTAGTTTTACCGGATTCGCACAAACTCCCGTTGTTCAGGTAAGCGAAAAATCCAAAAGTGTATTGAAAACCTACGTAATCGAAAGGGATATACCCGGTGCAGGGCAATTCTCCCCTGAAAAATTGAAAGCGATTTCACAAACATCCTGTACCGTCCTGAAAGAGATGGGTCCGAAGATTCAATGGCTTCACAGCTATGTAACCGCAGATAAAATATTTTGTGTTTACAAAGCAGAAAACATTGAACTGGTAAAGGAACATGCCAAAAGAGGAGGATTCCCCGCCAATGCTATTTACGAAGTTTCAACCGTTATCAGTCCTGCAACTGCGAATTAACGGGAGCCTGAAATATTGTAAGGGTTGATCCTTATCAACAGCTATTTTGTTTTTCGAATTAGGGTAAACAGTGTGTTTGCCCTTTTCGCATTTGCTTTTGTCGCCGGAAGCTCATACTTATTTTGACACTTTATATTGTGTTTCAACGGGAACACCTTTAACCAGTGTCTGGTATACTACACAATATCTTTCTGTCAGTTTTGAAATGCTTGCAATTTGTTCAGGGGTTGCATTCGTCTCAAGAATAAAATAGAGGCGGATGGATCTGAAACCAACCGGGGCCTCTTTGGATACACCCAGTGTTCCCCTGAAGTCCAGGTCTCCCTCTGCCTTAACGGTTCCATTCATTATTTCAACTCCGATCGAAGTCGAAACGGCCCGCAATGTTACACCGGCACAAGCCACAAGAGCTTCGAGTAATAAATCTCCTGAACAGGCCAGGAGTCCGGTTCCTCCCGTCGCGGGATGCAATCCTGCTTCAATGATTGCCCGGCCCGTATTAACAGAACAGGATATCCCTTCACCGATTTTTCCTTCGGCTTTTAAAGTGATCAGTGCAGACAGCGGTTCTGCCCGATATTTTTCTTTAATGGGGGCCTGTAAGTTTTTCAGTTCTATAGAATCCATTTTAATAAATTTATTTTTTACAATCAAACAACTTTCCTGCGGAGATCCATTATTTCATGTCAATAATTATACGAATACAAATGAAAAACCATGTGACCGGAAATCAAATGTAGGGATGTTATTTTTTTGAATGAATTATAGAGAATGCCTTTTTTTAAACTAAATTTACAGGCAGGAAACATAAGTTTGGCTGGGTTGAAACCTTCTATGTGCCGTAAATGAAAAGAACATTGCTTGCGACGTCCGTTCTGATCATGACTGGGTTGATATTTATGATCAGCACAAACCGGAAACCCATTGATTTTACAACACAGGTAAAACCAATCATTAACAGAAACTGTATCACCTGTCATGGCGGAGTAAGACAAAAAGGTGGATTCAGTTTATTATTTCGGGAAGAGGCGCTTGCAAAAACCAAATCTGGTAAACTGGCGATCATTCCGGGCGATCCTGATCATAGCGAAATGATAAGGCGGATTACGCTTAAAGATCCGGAGGACCGCATGCCTTATAAGCACAATCCGCTGAGCGGAGAGGAAATTGATATCCTTAGAAGATGGATAAAAGAAGGTGCTACCTGGGGTGAACACTGGTCCTATGTATCAGTAAAAGAACCACCCGTACCGCAGCTCAGGACCTTCTTTGGGTTGTACAGCAAAAAAAGTGATTGGGCTAAGAATGATATTGATCATTTTGTTGAAGAAAAATGGGATGAACAAAAATTAAAGTCTTCTCCCCAGGCAGACAAACATACCCTCCTGCGCAGAGTAAGTCTGGATATTACGGGCCTGACTCCCGACGAAAACCTGGCCAAAAAATACTTAAATGATCAGAGCGATCATGCTTACGCTGACCTGGTAGATTCTCTGCTCGCATCTCCACACTACGGCGAAAAATGGACAGCCATGTGGCTTGATCTTGCGCGTTATGCTGATACGAAAGGCTATGAGCGCGATGACAGCCGATCCATCTGGAAATACCGCGATTGGCTCATCCGTGCTTTTAATAACGATAAACCTTACGATAAGTTCCTGACTGAACAAATAGCCGGCGACTTAATGCCGGACGCGACCGATGATCAATTTATTGCTACTGCTTTTCACCGTAATACCATGACGAATGATGAGGGTGGAACGGATAATGAAGAATTCAGAACGGCGGCTGTTCTGGACAGAGTAAATACCACATGGCAGGCGATATTGGGCACTACGTTCGCCTGCGTACAATGCCACAGCCATCCTTACGACCCATTCAAACATGATGAATATTATAAATTCATGGCTTTCTTCAATAATACAAGGGATGAGGACACAGAAGCTGATTACCCGCTGCTTCGCAGTTATAATGATTCCATGCAACGGCAATTGGTATCTGTAGTCAACTGGTTAAAGCAAAATGAATCGGAAGAAAAAGCGAAAGAAGTATATACGTTCTTAAAAACATGGCAACCCTCTTATAACTCACTTACCTGTGACAGTTTTACGAACAGTGAATTATCTGATACCAAATGGCTCGCCTTCCGCAATAAAGCGATATGCCGTTTGAAAAATGTCGACCTGCAAAAAAAAGATCAGCTCATATTCCGTTACCAGGCATATGTTCCAGGTGGTGCCTGGCAAATTCATGTCGATTCTCCCCGAGGAGCAGTGATTGCAACTATACCATTACCAAAAAAAGGAGATGACTGGGTAATCGCACAAACAAAAATTTCGGTAAATAAAGGAATGCATGATCTGTATTTTACTTACAGAAATGACAGACTAAAAAAGCCTGAAGATAACGGTGCCATATTTGACTGGTTTTATTTTACAGAAGAATTACCTGGCAAGGGAAAGGAGGGATACGTGGAGACGAAGAAGAAGTACCAGGATCTGTTGACGGCTAACACACAAACCACACCGGTGATGATGGATAATCCGCCGGATATGTTCCGCAGCTCTTTTGTTTTTGAGCGGGGTAACTGGCTCGTAAAAGGCGACAAAGTAACACCTGATGTCCCAAAATCCCTGAATCCGTTTCCTGCCAACGCACCTCATAACCGCCTGGGACTGGCAATGTGGATAACATCAAGGCAAAATCCGCTTACAGCAAGAACAATGGTGAACCGGGTATGGGAACAACTCTTTGGAACAGGTCTGGTTGAAACGCTGGAGGACCTGGGTTCACAAGGTACTCTTCCAACCCATCCCGAATTACTTGACTGGTTAAGTTATCAGTTTATGAATGCTGATAACTGGAGCGTTAAAAAGTTGATACGCAGAATTGTCATGAGTGCCACTTATCAGCAGGATTCCAAAATAACACAGATGGCACTTCAGAAAGACCCCTATAACAGATATTATGCGCGAGGTTCGAGGGTACGCTTGTCGGCGGAACAGATACGGGACCAGGCGCTGTGTATCAGCGGAGAATTTTGTGATTCAATGTATGGCCCCAGTGTATTTCCCTGGCAGCCAAAAGGAATCTGGCTCTCACCATGGAACGGTAAAGACTGGGAACAAAGCAAAGGAAATCAGCAGTACCGCCGGGCATTATATACTTATTGGAAACGTTCAGCTGCTTACCCCTCCATGATTACATTCGATGGAATATCACGTGAAGTTTGCACGGCAAGAAGGATACGCACAAATACACCATTGCAGGCGCTCGCAACATTAAATGATTCTGCTTATATTGACATGGCAAGACATTTTGCACGTCGAATGGAAAGCGGTTCGGGTAGTGATTTACAAAAGCAAATTCGGGAAGGATATCAATGGGCAACTTACCATGAGATCGACGAAAAAAGTTTACAGGCACTAATGAATTTATATTTCAAAGCGTTAGGTCAATTTAAAAATGATTCGGAAAAGACCTGCGAAATGATAGGTGGAATGAGTTCCGATACGAAAGCCGAGACTGCAGCGCTGACTGTAGTTGCAAATGCGATATTAAATCTGGATGAAGTATTGACTAAAAACTAATACAGGTTACGGAAGAATTCTATGACACAAAAGGAATTACATAATCAGCGTTTGTTTAAAGAGGCAGAGGAGACTGTCATGCGCATGCATACCCGCCGTCATTTCATAAAGGAGAGTGCGATGGGTTTGGGCGCACTGGCACTTGGTTCTTTCCTTGGAAGTTGCGGCAATTCAGCATCGGGCAACAACATCGTGTTTGATCCTGCTCATCCGTTGATGCCAAAACTGCCCCCATTTCCTGGCAAAGCAAAAAGTGTAATTTATTTGCACATGGCCGGCGCTCCTTCTCAATTGGAATTATTTGACTATAAACCCGAACTGATGAAGATGGACGGCCAGGATTGCCCGAAATCTTTACTGGAAGGAAAACGGTTTGCATTTATAAGAGGAGTACCAAAAATGATGGGACCTCAGGCAAAATTTGCACAGCATGGTCAAAGCGGTGCGTGGGTAAGTGAACATATGCCGCATCTTTCCACCATTGTAGATGAGTTAAGTTTCTTAAAAGCAGTAACTACAGATCAGTTCAATCACGCACCTGCGCAGTTGATGGTACATACAGGTTCACCAAGATTGGGCCGTCCAAGTTTGGGATCGTGGGTAACTTATGGATTGGGAACAGAGAATCAAAACCTTCCGGGATTCGTAGTATTAACCAGCGGAGGTAAGACGCCGGACGCAGGCAAAAGTGTATGGGGTAGCGGATTTCTGCCAAGTGTATATCAGGGTGTCCAATGCAGAAGCGAAGGCAGTCCTGTTTTGTTCATGAATGACCCCGATGGCATGGACAGGGATTTACGTAAGATATCCATCGACGCTATCAATGAAGTAAATCAGCAGGAGTACGCTGACTATAAGGACCCCGAGATTTTATCACGTATCTCGCAATATGAAATGGCTTATAAAATGCAGATATCGGCTCCGGAAGTAATGAACATAAATAATGAGCCTGCATATATTCATGACATGTATGGAACAAAACCCGGACATGCATGCTTTGCTAATAATGTATTACTCGCCAGAAAATTAGTGGAGAAAGGCGTTCGCTTTGTCCAGTTATTTGACTGGGGGTGGGACAGCCATGGATCTGATGCAAGTCTCGCGATCGATATCGGATTCATAAATAAATGCCGTGAAGTAGACAAATCAATCACTGCGCTCATTTTGGATCTCAAGCAACGGGGTTTACTGGAAGAAACACTGGTAGTATGGGGCGGTGAATTTGGCCGCACACCTATGATGGAAAACAGGGAAGGTAAAAAAATGCCATTCAAAGGAAGGGATCATCACACTGAGGCATTCACAATCTGGATGGCAGGTGCAGGCATAAAGAAAGGATTTTCTTATGGAGAAACGGATGAAATTGGTTACAGTACAATCAGCGGCAAAGTAGAACCTTTTGACATCCAGGCCACCATTCTTAATCAGCTGGGGTTTGATCATGAAAAATTCACTTATCAATTCCAGGGCAGGCCATTCCGGTTAACAGATACACGGGGAAAAGTTATAGATGATATTATAGCCTGATGGTTGCTATGGCCGGCTGAAAATTCATAACTAATTTAGTTTACTTTGAATCGTAGAAATTTTTTGCAAACTTCCGGATCTGCAACAACGGCGCTGCTGCTAACATCTCTGGAAGCAATCGCGTCTTCACAACAGCCAAATTTTACCATGAACGAAACATTTAAACTTAAACTGCTTGCCACTAACTGGGGGTTCCCGGGATCATTGGATGAATATTGCGCAAAAGTGAAAAAAGAAGGTTATGATGGCATTGAGATTTGGTGGCCACTGGAAAAAAAGGATCAGGATGAATTGTTTGAATCCTTAAAAAAGCATGGATTAGAGGTTGGGTTTTTATGTGCAGGGGCTGACAGTAATTATCAAAAGCATATTGAACAGTTTACACAAATGGTAGATGCTGCAGCGAAAGAATCCATCCAGCGGCCACTGTATATTAATTGCCACTCGGGGAGGGATTATTTTTCCTATGAACAGGGCAAATCGTTTATTGAACATACGACCGGACTGGCAAAATCCACAGGAATTAAAATTTGCCATGAAACTCACCGCTCGAGATTACTGTATTCAGCTCCCATTGCAAAACATTATATGGAAACCATTCCCGATCTGCGGGTTACTTTTGATGTATCACACTGGTGCAATGTGCATGAGAGTTTATTGGATGATCAGAAGGACACAGTGGATATGACTTTGAAAAGGGTGGATCATATTCATGCACGTATCGGTCATCCTGAAGGTCCACAGGTAAATGATCCGCGCGCACCTGAATGGGACCATGCAGTAAAGGCTCATTTGACCTGGTGGGACAAGGTTGTTGAACTAAAAAAGCAAAAGGGCGATACACTGACTGTATTAACAGAATTTGGGCCGCCGGATTATATGCCCACATTGCCTTATACCCGCCAGCCTTTGGCGGATCAGTGGGCCGTTAACGTTTATATGATGCAGCTATTAAGAAGTCGTTATCAGGCCTAAAATATTTTTTCGTGCTTTTAACCATTTCGGAATTTATTGGTCATATCCATCCTTTGCTCGTGCATTTGCCGATCGGTATTTTGTTAACAGGCATATTACTTCTATGGTTGTCTTATAAGGAAAAATACCTGGAAATAAAGAAAGCCGTTCCTGTTGTGATACTATGTGGAATGATTGCTGCGATATTATCATGTATTACCGGTTATCTGTTATCCACTAATGATGATTATGACAAAACGATCGCTGGCTGGCACCAGTGGATGGGTATTTCGGTTGCGCTGACTTCTTCGTTATTATATTTAGAAATAAAAAGACCCCGGTTTTTCACAGGAAGTAAAACTTTGTCTGTTATATTATTGCTCCTCATTTTTGTCGCCGGACATCTGGGTGGCTCACTAACCCATGGTTCGGACTATCTCAGTAAACCCCTGGCCGATATCTTCGATAAGGATACAATCGCCAGCACGGTAATCAGGCCTGTTCCCAATGTTCAGGAAGCTTATGCGTATAATGACGTGATAAAGCCTATTCTTCAAACTAAATGTTACTCATGTCATGGCGCTAATAAACAAAAGGGGAAACTTCGCATGGATGATTCACTCCTGCTGATGAAGGGAGGAAAGGATGGTAAGGTAATAGAACCTGGCAACGCCAATACCAGTGCAATGATTAAGCGACTATTGTTGCCGGTCGACAATGAAGATCATATGCCGCCCAAAGAAAAACCCCAGCCGTCGGAAAGTCAGATTGATTTATTGGAATGGTGGATAAGTCAGGGAGCGATTTTTGGAAAGAAGGTCAAAGAAATAAGTCAGACGGACAAAATAAAACCTCTCCTATTAGCACTGCAAAAAACAAATCTGCCCGAAAAGAAATTCTTCGATATACCTGAAGGTACTGTTGGGAAGGCTGATGGTTCAATCATTGAGCAAATGAAACGCCACGGTGTGGTTGTGATTCCCGTTTCACAGAACAGTAATTGGCTTAAGGTCAATTTTGTAACGGATACTCTGATAAATAATGAAGACCTAAAGTTGTTGCTGGCTTTAAAGAACCAGCTCATCTGGCTCAAAATGGGATATACAAACATCAGCGATTCGGGGATGGTGGTAATAGCAGCTCTTAAAAATTTATTATTTCTCAGTCTCGAGCATACTGATATTACTGATTCAGGACTGTCAGAAATCCGGTCTCTAAAAAATCTGCATTACCTGAACCTGGTGGGGACAAAAGTTACTGCGAAGGGAATCTTACAGTTAAAGGAATTGAAATCACTTCAATCCATGTATCTTTTTCAGACAAATGTAAAGAAAGCTGAATGGAACGCGTTGCAAACTGCATTTCCAAAAACACAGATTGATTCCGGAGGATACATAGTGCCATTATTTCCTACAGATACAACAATTGTAAAAGTGAAGAAGGAATATTAAAATAAATCGCAAATAGTTTAGTAATTATTTGAAGGCGTTTTAGCCTTCCGAAAAAGTGAATTTTTTTTCAGTAACTTAATTGGCTGAATACAACTTAAAATAGTTCACTATGCTGTATGGACAAATGATGAATTATCCGCTGACTACCCATTCTATTATAGAATATGGTAACCGGGTATTTCCTCACAAAGAAATTATTTCAAAAATGCCTGATGGGTCCTGGCACCGGTATACAAACGCAGACATGTATAAAAGGACCAAAAGGCTTGCATCTTCTTTGATAAGTCAGCTGGGCATTCAACCAGGGGACAGGGTGGCGACTTTTGCATGGAACCATTATCAGCATTTTGAATTGTATTTTGCTATTCCGGGAGTGGGAGCCGTGTGCCACCCGTTGAATATCCGGTTATCGCCGGAACAGATTGAGTTTATAGTAAATCATGCTGAAGACAAAGTTGTTTTTCTGGATGCGAGCCTTATCAGGTTGTTTGAGCCTTTTGCTTCCGGGTTAAGAACTGTAAAACATATTGTATTGATGAATGCATCTAAATATTCGCAATCGTCGCTGCCCAATATTATTTATTATGAAGACCTGGTTGCAGGAGGAGATGAGGATTTTAACTGGGTTGATGTGGATGAGAATCAGGCCTGCGGCATGTGTTATACCAGTGGTACGACAGGAAATCCCAAAGGCGTACTTTATTCGCACCGCTCAACTTATCTGCATGCTATTACCAGTATAGCGCCCAACGTTGCTAATTTAAGTTCTAAAGATAGATTCCTGTCGATCTGCCCCATGTTTCATGTGATGGCATGGGGTGTTCCGTTTATGTGTTTGCTTGCCGGCACAGACATGGTAATGCCTTCAAAGCATCTTCAGCCGGCCCTGCTTATAGATATTCTTCAAAGGGAAAAAATTACGGTCGCTAATGGTGTACCAACTATCTGGATGGGTATTTATGATGAACTAAAACGTAACCCGGTCAAAGAAAAATTGCATTTAAGAGAATATATGGTTGGCGGATCGGCTTTTCCCGCAGGTTATATTAAAAAATTCGAAGAAGATTTTGGCATTTATTGTTTTCATGCCTGGGGAATGACTGAGACTTCGCCCGTAGTAACGGCTTCCAGATTGCAGGCCCATCATGAAAATTTGAGTTATGAAGAAAAAATAAAACTTAAGTCGAAGCAGGGAATTGAATTGCCGGGTGTTGAAATCCGCGTTGTTAAGGACGATGGAACAATTGCGCCAAGAGACGGAAGAACGGTTGGGGAATTTGAAGTGAGGGGACATTGGATCATCAGCAGCTATTTTAAAATGAATATTGATAAATCTCATTCAGATGATGGATGGTTCAGGACCGGGGATGTGGGAACCATCGACGAATGCGGATATATGGAAATTACAGACAGAACGAAAGATCTTATAAAGAGCGGCGGAGAATGGATTTCAAGTGTGGCGCTTGAAACATCCCTCATGGGTCACCCTGATGTGGCAGAAGCATCCGTGATAGCTATCCCGGATGAAAAATGGGTTGAAAGGCCATTGGCATGCGTTGTATTTAAAGATGGTAAATCTGTTTCTTCCAGGGAATTTGATGATTATTTACTTAAGCATTTTGCAAAATACCAGCTGCCAAAGGAATACCTGGTCGTGAAGGAAATACCCCGGACAGGCGTTGGTAAGTTTGATAAAAAGAGAATGAGGAAGTTGTTTGAAGAGGGCAAACTTTCCAGATACCCTTCATATTAGTTCCACAATTCTCTTCCGGCCATCAGTTACCTTTTAATGCAATCAGAGTCAATACTGCCGAAAGAAATACCGCAACAGACATGACTATATAGGATACCCCAAAACCACCGGTTGATCCGTTAAGGTAACCGACGAGGTAAGATCCTGCGAATGAACCCAATGCGCCGAAACTGTTAATAAGGGCGAGAGCTCCGCCGGCAACATTAGCGGGCAAATTTTCAATGATAACAGCAAAGAACGGTCCATAGGGAATGTACATACACATGCCGGCAATACTCAACAAAGTAAACGACAACCAGAAATTGGCAGATCCAATTAAATAAGAACCATAAAATGCAAAGGCTGCCAGCAGGAGGAATGGCCAGATGAATGATTTTCTTTTTAATGTTTTATCCGAATAATAAGATGCAATGATCATGGCGATGACAGCCATTAAATATGGAACCGCGGATAACCATCCTGTCTTCACAATCCCAATGCCCGGTGCTTTATTGATGATCGATGGCAGCCATATTACAAATCCGTACATACCGAAGCTCCAAAAAACATACAGCAGACAAAGTAGGATGACCACCCTGGATTTAAATGCAGCTAAATAATTTTTAACCGGTTTAATACCTTCCTGCTCCTTCAACAGGGAGGATTCCAGGGCATCCTTCTGGTCCCGGCTAAGCCAGTCAGCCTCTTCCGGTTTATCCTGAATTAGTTTCCACCAGATAAAGGCCCAGAGAACGGCCGGGATTCCTTCCCAGATAAACATCCATCGCCAGCCAACAGTATGTATTAAATATCCTGAAATGATGGACATCCAAAGCATGCAGGAAGGATTTCCAAACATCAATAGGGTATTTGCCCTGGAACGTTCTTTCCTGGTAAACCACCTGCTTAAAAGCAATAGTAAAGAAGGCAGAACTGCACTTTCTGCAATACCAACCATGAATCGCACGACGATCAGAACTTTAATGTTACTGATAATGCCCGTTGCTGCTGCAAAAATGCCCCAGAGAATCAGTGACCAGAAGATTAATTTTTTAGCGCTTTTATTTTCAGCATATAAAGTACCCGGGATCTGAAAGAAGAAATATCCAAGGAAAAACATGGACCCCAGCAAGGATGTTGTGGCAGAAGAGATATGCAGGTCTCCGGCCATTCCAGCGGCTGCTCCAAATCCAAAATTCGCACGATCGAGATAGGCAAGGCTATAAGTAATAAAGACCACCGGTATCAGCCGGTACCATCTTGAAACAGTAATTTTTCTTTTGCTGGCCATTCAGGATTGCAGGAAAGTCTTGTAAGATAGTTTTTCCTTTGCGATTCAATATAATCCCGTGTAATTTCGTATCCAGGCACGAAATTCAATTATTTTCTCAGTACAATGAATAACCTTTAAAATTTTTCAGTATGAAAAAAAATCTTCTCTGCATCAGCACCATCATGATGATGTCAGTATTTGTAAATGCCCAGGTTAACAATTATAAAGTTGTATTTGACATGAGCAGTAAGGATACCATAAATCAGATGGCAATAGTCCGGGAAATCGGACTAATAACAGGCGCCTCTCCGGATGCAAAACTCGAAGTAGTGATTTATGGACAGGGTTTGGATCTGGCAGTAAAAGGCCGTTCACCGCAACAGGCAGCTGTGCAGAAATTAATTGCAGATAATAAAGCTTCTTTTAAAGTGTGTGCGATGACAATGAAAAGAAATAATATCGATAAATCGCAATTAGTGCCTGGCGTCGAAGTTGTTCCCGATGGTATCTATGAAATCATTTCAAAGCAGCAGCAGGGATGGGGCTACATAAAAGTGGGACACTGACTTCTACGTTCGTTTATCCATCAGTTCGTCGTAAGTTTAAAATTGTATCTTAACCATACATTTATAAACTAAACCCGAATGCCTGAAGAACTTCAGGGACAGAATAAATTAGGATTGTGGACCAGTACATCCCTTGTTGTTGGTAATATGATCGGTGCCGGCGTATTCCTGATGCCGGCGGCTTTGGCAGCTTATGGCAGTATTAGTTTAATTGGCTGGGTATTTTCCGCAATCGGCGCTTTCTTACTGGCAAGAGTGTTCAGCAATTTGAGCAAGATGATGCCAAAAGCAGATGGTGGACCTTACGCATATTCACGAAGTGGCCTTGGAGATTTTGCAGGCTTTCTGGTCGCCTGGGGCTACTGGATATCGATCTGGTGCACTAATGCAGCCATTGCTGTATCATTCGTCAGTGCATTAAGTACTTTTTTTCCTGCCCTTGCCACAAATACTTTGCTTGCTGTTATTACCGGCCTTGGCACTATCTGGCTGCTCACCTGGATCAATACACTGGGTATTGTAACTTCTGGAAAATTGCAACTGGTCACAACTATTTTAAAAATAATTCCACTTTTACTGGTGGCTGTCGGTGGTTTATTTTTCTTTAAAGCTGAAAATTTAATTCCATTCAATATGAGCGGAACATCAGATTTTTCGGCGATAACTGCTACCGCTACATACACTTTTTTTGCATTTCTTGGAATAGAATGTGCAACCATACCTTCAGGAAGCGTACTAAATCCGGAAAAAACGATACCTCGTGCCACGATGCTGAGTATCCTGATAACATCCGTGATTTACATTGTAAGCAGTTTCAGTATAATGGGTATGATCCCCGCTAAAAATCTTCAGCATTCAGTGACACCCTTTGCAGATGCGGCTGTTATCATCTGGGGAAGCAGTGCTCGCTACTGGATAAGTGCGGGGGTAGCTATTGCGGCATTTGGCGCTTTGAATGGCTGGATACTTATCCAGGGGCAAATGCCCTATGCTATTGCAAAAGACAAATTGTTCCCGCGTGTATTTTGTAAGGAAAATAAAAAAGGAGTTCCGGCCAGAGGTATAATCATATCGAGTATCCTGGTTTCCATTCTAATGTCGATGAATTATACGAAGGGTCTGGTGGAACAGTTTAAATTTTTAATTTTACTTACTACTTTGACCGTGCTGATACCCTATCTTTTTTCTACTGCCTCGTATATTATTATCAGGTTGGAAAATAAATATTTGAAGTCGGGAACCCGATGGTTTTCCACCATTGTTCTGGCATCGCTGTCTTTTTTGTTTTCACTTTGGGCCATTGCCGGTTCGGGCCCTGAAATCGTTTATTGGGGACTGCTGCTATTACTGGCCGGTGTTCCATTTTATGTGATGATCATATGGAAAAAGAATGGTTGAGTCACGGTGCGAAAAATAAATCAGGTAAACGAAAATGAATTATACTGCGCACTCCGAAGTCGGTAAAATAAAAACACTGTTCATTAAAAATGTTCAGCAGGCATTTATAAGTGAATTACATATTGAGAAATATTGGAAAGCCTTAAATTATCTTTCCAAACCAGCATTCAGTGCCGCTGTTGAGGAATATGAATCATTTCAATCCATTTTAAAAATGAATGGTGCAGAAATTCATCTTTTACCTGAAGATTCTTCTGTAAATATGGATTCTGTTTATTGCAGGGATGCATCCGTCGCAACCAACAAAGGGATGATTATTTGCAATATGGGAAAGCCGGAAAGAATGAATGAACCACCCGCTGAAAGAAAAGCATTTGAAGCGTGTGGCATTTCAATACTTGGCACCATAAAATCTCCGGGAACACTCGAAGGAGGTGATGTTGCGTGGCTGAATGAAAATACACTGGCCGTCGGCCATACTTATCGCACCAATGAAGATGGTATAAAACAATTAGCAACCCTTTTGCGTCCACTTGGAGTTGAAGTAATTACCGTTTCGCTGCCTCACTACAAAGGCCCCGGAGATGTTTTCCATCTCATGTCTGTTTTAAGTCCGGTTGATAAGAACCTTGCAGTCGTTTATTCTCCCCTGATGCCAATTTTATTCCGTAATCATCTGCTTTATCTCGGTTATCAATTTGTAGAAGTTCCGGAAGAAGAATTTGAAACAATGGGTTGCAATGTACTGGCGCTTGCACCCGGAATTTGTTTGATGGCAGACGGGAATCCCAAAACAAAATCTGCCCTGGAGAAAAAAGGTTGTAAAGTACTCGTGTATAAAGGAGATGAAATCAGTATAAAAGGCGGGGGAGGACCTACCTGTCTTACAAGGCCTGTAAACAGATACAAATGACTTTCATTTATGGAAAAATGGTAACTTATATATGAAAATGGAGGTGAAATGGAGGACGATCAGTACAGAATAAGTGAGTTTAAGAAAGCGTTACGAAAATATGCCGATGAAGGGGTGGTGGATCTGGATAAAAACTATCCATTCAAATTTAATTTTCAGATTCACCGGTATGAAGATATTCTGCCGAATTCGAGATTGGCTGCACCGCCGAACAGATGGTCTTACCATCGAATTTGTTTTATAATAAAGGGCGAGGGTGAATTAATTTCGGGAATATATAAGTTCAAGGCAAAAAAGAATACGTTTTTTGTAATCCCTTCCCGTGTAATATCCTCCAGCAAAAACTGGGCAGCCGATACAAAAGGATACATTTTGTTGTTCAATGCAGATTTCTTTTTGCAGAACAATTTTTCGCATCAGTTTATTTCGAGCAAGAAACTACTGACACCTTCGATGCAGCCTTATATCGATTTGCAGGATGATCAGGCAGACGAAGTCATTCGCATTTTTGAAAGCATAATGACTGAAAAAAAGCAGAAAGACAGCATCAATAGTGAGCTGATAGCTGTAAAAATATTAGAACTTTTAATACTTGGGGAACGATTATTTGAGCAGGCTCAGAGTGTGTCGGCAGATTTTCCTTTTACGGATATTTTAAAGCGGTTTCTTGATTTGCTCGATTCCAATTTTTCAACGGAGCACTCTGTTAAATTTTACGCTGAAAAATTATCATTACACCCAAATCACCTGAATGCCCTCATAAAAAAACATACAGGGATATCAGCCAAGGAATCAATTCAAAATAAAATATTACTGGAGACAAAATACCTTCTGCATTCGACAAAATTACCCATAAAGCAAATTTCCCACCAGATGGGATTCAGTGATCCCAATTATTTTACTACTTTTTTTAAACGGTCTGAGAACCTGTCTCCCTCTGATTTCAGGGGTAGTTTTGGTTGAAAATCAAAGGTATTTAGTTGATTAACAAAGATTCAATCTTCATAAAAACACCATCTTTGCGGCCGTTAATAATGAATCAGATTACTATACTTTTTGTGGATGATCATCCTCTGATCAGAAAGGCATGGGAGTTTTTTTTGAGGCAGGACCCGCGGTTTAAATTAATCGCAACTTGCGAGGACGGTGAAATGGCAATTGAATTGGCGAGTGAATTATGCCCTGACATTGTCATTATGGATATCCGGTTGCGCGGGATGAGTGGTATTGAAGCAACACAAATGATCAGGGGAAATTGTCCGGGCGTAAAAATCATTGGGCTGTCTTTTCATCTCATTCCGGACTATGCTGAAAAAATGATGCAGAGCGGTGCCATGGGATATTTATCCAAAGTTTCTCCACCCGAAGAAATTTATAAAGCAATAACTGAGGTATATCAGGGCAGGACCTATATCTGCAAGGAAGTTGCGGACATACTGAACTGATACTATTCCCACTCTGCTGTCCCCACGAAGTCCGTTCATTCCTGATTTTACTTTTTTATTCCTTTAAGGTATTCATCCAGAAAAAGTACCGTTTTTCCGGAGGCATCTATCTTGTTTTGCTTTTTTAAAAAACCATGACCTTCATCAGCATAAGTAACATATACTACAGGGACGCCGTTCTTTTTAACACCCGCAACAATTTCCTGACTTTCTATCGGCAGCACACGCACATCATTCATACCCTGGAAGACGATCAGTGGCTTATTGATCTTTTGATAATTATAAAGAGGAGAAGTATTTTTTAACATGACTGAATCTCCGGTATTCGGATCACCCATTTCCTCATACAAAGCTTTTCTGAATGATTCCCAATATGGCGGAATGCTTCGCAATGTTCTCAGCCAATTGGCCACGCCGAAATAGTCTACGCCCACTTTGAATTCTTCCGGATAAAATGCGAGTGCTGACAATACCATGCACCCTCCGTAACTACCTCCTTCTATACCAATTTTGGATGTATCTATATAATCCTGCGCCTGCAGCCATTTTTTCCCCCAGATACAATCTTTAAGATCTCCGTTACCATGATCCTTGTTATCCAGTTTATAAAAGGTTTTTCCGTAGCCACTGCTGCCCCTGTTATTTACAGCAAGAACTGCATAGCCGTGATTTACGAGATATTGGATATCGTTGCTGAATCCAATCCGGCTTTGGCCTCCGGGACCTCCATGTATCCAAAGCATCGCCGGCATTTTATTGTCTTTTGAGGCATTGATGGGTTTATAAAGTATGGATGGAATTTCCCTGCCATCGAAGGATGCGAAACGAATCACCTGAGCACTTACGAGATCATTTGGATTGACCTCACTATTCAGGCATTGGGTTAACTGTTTGAGTTGCTTATTTTCAAAATTGTAAACATAAATATTGTTTGGGCTCTTGCTGCTGCCAACGCTGAGGGCCATATTTTTTTCTGTCTCAGAGATAAAAATGCCTTGAATGTCGGCGTCCTGGATTTGGGGGAATTCGATAGGCTTGCCGGTTGCATGATCAAAAAGCAGTACTTTATTCTTACCGTCTTCGTTAATAAAAATAGTCCGGTACTTTTCATTTCTACTCAGATCCATCCAGCTGACATCCCAATCTGTGGAGAACAATTTCTCTGACTTGCCCGTGTGTATGTTGTATTTCGCCAGATAGGAGAATTCGCTGCCATCGTTGGTTATATAATAAAGTATGCTATCGTTTTTTTCAAATGCGACCGGGTTCCATACTGCCTCCTGATCATTACTCAGGCGTTTGGTTTTTTTTGTCTTTAAATCGAAAAGATATAATTCATTTTTGTCTGTAGTAATCGACTTGGTGAGCGCGAGATATCTGTTGGTTGAACTCAGCACACCAGGTTGATAGGCGGAATCATTCTGATAAAATAAAACCGGTTTCCATGTTGATGTATCCATTTTCCACAAATCAAAAAATTTAGGATTCCGGTGATTGCTATTCACGAAAAAGAGTTTTTTATCGTCACTCCATTTAAAAAAGCTATTCGTACTGCCGGGCCATGGTGTAAGGTCTTTTACAATGCTATCGCCCGGTGTTTGCAGGTACAGGTGTGCATTCTCATTTCCGCCCTGGTCGGCACTGTAAATGAACTTTTTGGTTCCTGGCAGATAATCAACGCCGAAAAAAGATTCTTTGGTGGAATGCGTAAGCGGAACCATCGAGGAATCAGATATATTCAGCTCATACAGGTTGTAAATGCCAGAAATATTTGCATCCACTAAAATTTTAGATTCATCTCCATTAAAAGCAACGCTGCTGATATTTTTATTATTATATAACTGTTCAATTGTGTATTGCTTAACCGGAGCATTTTCCTGGCTACTTTGTTTGCATCCCGAAATAATGAATACATAAAAGGGGGCTAATAAAAAGAGCTTTTTCATAAATGAGTTTATCTATTAAATATACACTATTTATGATTTGTAATTCCCTGCAAGGTTTTGATTTTTACCTATGGGAGAAATGCCTGGTTTTCCTAATGGGTAACTAAAAAGCTTTTCGCGGTTGAAAAACCTGCAGAAGAAATTCTTGTATAATAAACTCCCGGTACAAGGCTGTGAGGGAAGCAGATCGTAAACTCAGGCTGTGTGGATGAATTGTGACTTACCATCATACCCAGGCTATTGAAAATCTCGATGGTATAGATTTGGTTCTCTTTAAAATTTACGATTCCTGAAATTGCCAATCCATTTGAGGGATTGGGATAAATATTTACTTCTGTTATGTTCATAATACAGCTATTGACCTGAATTGTATGGAAATATTTAAAGTTACCATCGAGATCTGTTTGCTTTAATCGGAAATAAGAAATTGTATTCTGATTTCCATTGGCAGTAAATGAATAATTCTGATTGCCAGAAGAATTGCCAGCCCTCTTTAGAGTTCCGATTGTTTCCCAGTCTGTACCATCTCCACTTCGTTCGATAGTGAAATAGTCATTATTTGTTTCGGAAGCGGTAGTCCAATCCAGTACAATTTGGTTATTGTTGCATTGTCCTGTAAAAGACAAGAGTTCAACTGGCAACACAATTATACTGCTGGTTGAAATAAAAGTGGCCATTTGGGCAACCCAGTTACCGCTTGCACTTGTGAATGCTGCATTATATGAACCAACTGTTGCTGCATTTTTATCTTCAATGATATTACTATTTGCGCCTGAACGCAGATTAAATCCTGCTCCTTTTGTCAGTGCTCCGGATGCGCCAATGCTTGCCCCGTATACCAGTTCATTATTATATGTAATTGTTTTGGAGCCGCTGCTGACAGCGAGTGAATTTCCGATAGCGACTGCGTTTTGATCCAAGGGATCAGCTACCGAAACAATTCCTGAATATTCGCTAATATAAATTTGTGAAAATGTTGTAGGATTGCCTGAAAGTTTTGCTTTAACAGTTATAGCTCCCGCACCTCCCGCAATGTTATAGGCATACCATAATTCTGCTGCATAATTTGCTCCATTCCAGTCCGTGGTGCCATTTATTTTTGCATAACTGTTCCCTTTATTATCAGTCACCGCAGTAACATTTCTGGATTGTCCGTCCCAGTCAATATGAACAACGATCAGATTTCCCGAAGTGCTGGCAGCACCAAAACTAACTGAGATTGAGTTTGCAGTTGTGGTTTGGAAAAGTGTAGCGGTTTGGACGTGTGTTTGTCCAAAGCCTGTTTTACAGATACACAATAATATAATGAAGGTTAGTCCCGCATGCCCCGACAGTTTATTCTGGCCAATCATATTTAGAAGGTTCCTCTTCATCATATACTGCTTTCTTTCGTGATAGTTCTTAGGAATTTCAATTCCCAGTCCAAAAATTAATGAACTGAATATCAATTTATTGTATGAGCAATAGTGATGGAATCTTTCCAAAAGCCGGCCTTCATTCTAAAAAATGGAAATATTATCCTGGCCGTGGTTATTATAAGCAGGAAATTTTAATCAGAGTAAAAGCGTCTGATAGCTCAGAGCAAAAGTTCGCCCCAGCCTTTTCTGTATTCTCTCCGGATAAATTGATTGGCAGGTTCAAAATTGGTAACCTTCATATTTTCACCATCCCAGTTCAGGGCAACATACCGTCCGCTGAATTTATATCCATCCATTTTGCCATAAACAGGATCATTGACTTTTATTTTTTCGCGGATATTATAACTTCTCAAAAGCAAATTGCCTAACAAAACAGTTTCTGTCAAAGGGCCGGCATATCCTTCAAATGGAGAATCAACTTCCATTTTTCCATAGCCTGCAATGCTGGCATCAATCCATTGCCACCAATGACCATCCATTCCGCCTGACACACGTGGATATTTTTCAGGAACATGTACGTCTTTATTTAATGTTAAGGGTAATAGTCTGGGATGACTTCCTCCCCAGCCACATGAGACCTTACCCTTTGTGCCCACAAATAATGTAGCACCTTCAAAATCATTTTCACCAGGCCAGTCACCAAGTGCTTCATTCGAATTTAAATCAGGACTTAATTCGTTGATGCGTTCGGGAGTAATTCCTCCGTCCATCCAATACAGTTCAACATTCTTTCCATTTCTCTGTTTAAATATGAATTTCAGTGAACTGGAAACGGGTCCGCTCTCCGGGTAAATTCCTTCCTTGAAAATACCGTTGTAGACAGTACTTGCACTACCCGAAATTTCTGTTGGATAACCCAAGCCTAGCAATTTAAAAGGCGGACCAATAATATGACAGCCCATATCACCCAGTGCTCCTGTACCAAATTGCCACCAGCCACGCCAGTTGAAAGGAACCAGGTTATCAATATAGTTGGTTTGTTGCGCCGTACCCAGCCACAGATCCCAGCTTAATTCCTTTGGAACAGGGGGAGTTGCTTCAGGCCAGGAGATACCCTGTGGCCATACTGGCCGGTCCGTCCAGCAATATACTTTTTCAATATCGCCAATAAGTCCCGCCTCGAACCATTCACGCATGGTACGCATGCCATCACAGGATGATCCCTGATCTCCCATCTGTGTTACGACCTGGTATTTTTTTGCTGCTTCGGTAATGACACGGGCCTCATAAATATCATGAGTCAGGGGTTTTTGCAGGTATAAATGTTTTTTCAGCTTCATCGCATTCAGACCGACAATGGCATGGTTGTGATCAGGTATGGCAACGGTTACAGCATCAAAGTTTTTGTTTTCTTTTTCGAACATTTCGCGCCAGTCATGATAAAATTTTGCTTTCGGAAATTCTTTGCGCCGGGCTGCGGCAGGCCTTTCGTCCACATCACAGAGGAAGGCTATTTCAGCATTTTTTTTGGGTGCAGTAGCAAAATGATGAATATCATTTTCGGCCTCACCGCCTGTTCCTACTGCGGCTATATAGAGTTTGTCACTTGGCGCCGTGAATTCCTTACCTCCGAGAACATGCCGAGGAACAATATAAAATGCGGCGGTAGCGATGGCAGTTTTCTTCAAAAAATCTCCGCGGCTGATCGATTTTTTACCAGGGAATGCTGATTTCCTTTTCATTTGATTTTCGGTAATTTTAAAATGAGTAACAGGTTTTACAATATCCGGTCTTCCGATAACAACCAAGCCAAACTGACTCTTACCGTTCCTCACTTATTTGATACCATGAAAGTATACATAAAAGTTTTACGTAAGTAATTAGTTATTTTAGGGTAAGATTAGATCCTCATTTAATTTCCACTAAAGGTTCTATATGAAAAGAAGCTACTACATAGTCTGTTTGATAATGCTCACTTTTTTCGTCATTTCTTTTTTGACGAATATTATCGGTCCTCTTATTCCGGATATTATCAGTGGGTTTAGCCTGAGTCTTACGCTGGTAGCGATCCTTCCCTTTGCATTCTTTATTGCCTACGGTGTGATGTCCATTCCTTCAGGGATGCTTATCGAGAAATATAAGGAGAAGAAAATGATGGTTGCGGCTTTCATCGTGGCATTCACGGGTTCTCTGATGCTCGCGGTTTTCCCAAATTATCTGTCAGCCGTTGGTTCTTTGTTTTTAATCGGATGTGGGATGGCCATGCTTCAGGTTGTTATTAATCCATTGCTCCGTACATCAGGGGGTGAGGAACATTATGCATTTTATTCAATTCTCGCTCAGCTTATTTTCGGGCTGGCATCTTTTATCAGCCCCCTGGTTTACTCTGGTATCGTATTGAAACTAAAAAATAATGATCACCCTGGCGGTTTTATTTCGCTGCTTGCCAATCATGTGCCGGTGCAGCTGCCATGGATTTCTATGTACTGGTTATTTGCCATTATATGTCTCCTGATGATTCTCATTCTGCTGTTGTCACGTTTCCCTAAAGTGGAATTAAAAACAGATGAGAAGGCGGGTGCACTCAAAATACATATTGATCTTTTTAAAAAACGGGTAGTTATTTTATTTTTTATTTCTATGTTATGCTATGTTGGAACAGAACAGGGAGTAGCAAACTGGATATCACAATTTCTATATACTTATCATAACTATGACCCGCAGAAAACAGGAGCGGATACAGTCGCATATTTTTGGGGAATGATGACGGCGGGTGGGTTGCTCGGATTATTATTAGTGAAATTAATGGACAGCCGCCGGGTTCTCATCCTTTTCTCCGTGTTGGCTATTATAAGTCTGAGCGCTGGTTTATTTGGATCTGCCAAGGTTTCGCTGTTTGCATTTCCGATGGTTGGATTCTTCGCTTCTGTGATGTATCCGATTATTTTTTCCCTGGCGCTTAATTCACTGGACGAACATCATGGCTCCTTTTCGGGTATACTTGTAACGGGTATAGTGGGTGGCGCCATTGTACCCCTGATAATCGGCTGGCTGGGTGATCACATCGGACTACAAGGCGGAATGTGCTTTCTTTATCTGACACTGGGATTTATCCTGAGCATCGGCTTCTGGGCGAAACCACTTATCAGGAACAAAACGATCCGGCTGTTTGGCAGGAAAAAAAATCTTCAGCAGTCTAATATTCCCATATGAATGACAAAAAGATTATCGGCATAGACCTGGGAGCTACAAATATTCGTGGCGGTTTAGTCGACGGAACACAATTATCAGGAATAAATTCCAAACGAATCAACAGTTCGGGATCAGTTGAAGACGTAATGAAAGACGTTTATGCTATTATTGACAGCCTTGTGGACAAGGACGTAGCTGCCATCGGTATTGGTGTGCCGAGTGTGGTTGATGTGAAACTGGGTATTGTTTACGATGTTCAATATATTCCTTCCTGGAAGGAAGTGCATCTGAAAAAAATTATTGAAGAACGCTACCGGATTCCTGTCCTGGTTAACAATGACGCAAATTGTTTTGCCATCGGCGAATATTATTTTGGAAAAGGAAAAGATAGTGAAAATATGATCGGGCTGACCATCGGGACGGGGCTCGGTGCCGGTATCATAATTAACCGGCATTTATACGCCGGTCCTAACTGCGGCGCGGGCGAATTTGGAATGGTGGACTATCTGGATCGTTGTTATGAATATTATGCCAGCGGCCAGTTCTTTCAAAATGTATATAATACTGACGGAGAAAAAGTATTTGAAAAGGCAAAATCCGGAGACCCGATGGCAAGGCAACTTTATGGCGAAATGGGTAATCATTTAGGGAATGCAATGAAATTAATTATGTATACCTATGATCCTTCGCTTATCATATTGGGCGGCTCAGTACGGTTTGCTTACCCGTATTTCCGGGATACCATGTGGCAGCGCATCCGGACTTTAGCATATACCAAATCCATTGAAAATCTGCGGATCGAACTGTCTGAACTGGAAAACAGCGGGATCCTTGGTGCAGCCGGATTATATTATGATCATGTAAAACAAACCTAATATTTTAGTCTCCCGTTCGTCAAAAAAATGTCCATTAGGGTCTGATTTCATGGTAGAATTTTTATATTTATTTATTGAACCTCTTTTTTATGAAAAAATCAGGACTTGTATTCCTTCTGGCATTGTTCACCCAGTTTGTTTATTCGCAACAAAATTCGAACCCACTGTGGTTGAGATATCCTGCTATCTCCCCCGACGGACAGACAGTATTATTTTGCTTCAAAGGTGATATCTATAAAGTTTCCTCCGATGGAGGTATTGCCGTTCCGCTGACAATCAGCGAGTCTACAGAATATTCACCGGTATGGAGTCATGATGGAAAATTTATAGCTTTTGCCAGCAATCGCTACGGCAATTTCGATGTGTTCGTAATGTCTGCTTCAGGTGGGGAAGCTAAAAGACTTACTTATAATTCCAGCCAGGATATCCCGAGCAGCTTCACTGCAGACGATAAACAAATCATCTTTTCCTCCAACAGACAGGATGTTGTGACCAATGTTCAATTCCCGGACGGCGGGCTTCCACAATTATATATTGTACCTGTTGCAGGCGGTAAATCAGGTCAGTTTCTGCCCATCCCTGCGATAGACGCGACTTTTAATTCCACCGGTGACAAACTCATTTTTCATGACCTGAAAGGTTATGAAAGCGACTGGCGTAAACACCATACTTCATCGGTTACGAGAGATATCTGGGTCTATGATGTGAAGACAAAAAAATATACTCAGCTTACAACGAATAAAGGAGAAGACAGGAATCCCGTATTCGACAACGATGATAATGACTATTATTATCTGAGCGAGCAGAACAGTGCTTCAATGAACGTGTATAAAAGTTCGCTGAGCGATCCTTCAACTTCAGTCGCAGTTACTTCTTTCAAAGAAAGCCCTGTACGCTTTCTTACACTTTCAAAAAATAATATCCTTTGTTTTGGATATGACGGTGAAGTATACCTGAAAAAAGGAAATAGTGAACCGCAAAAACTGAATGTCACCATTGGAGAAGACGGCAGAGTGAATGTTGACAAAACAGTGCCCGTTAATATGGGCGCCACTGAGATGAAAGTTTCACCGAATGGGAAGGAAATTGCGTTTGTTGTTCGTGGAGAAATTTTTGTTACGAGCGTGGATGGAGGTATAACCAAAAGAATTACCAATACACCTTATCAGGAAAGAAGTGTCAGTTTTAGTCCTGACGGGCGGTCACTTGTTTATGCGGCAGAACCAGATACCAGCTGGAACATCTATACCGTCTCCATCGCCCGAAAAGAGGAACCTTATTTTTATGCCTCCACAGTGTTAAAACAGGAGACTGTCATTGCTACAAAAGCAGAAGAGTTTCAACCTGCCTATTCACCAGATGGCAAAGAAATTGCCTATCTGGAAAGCAGGGTAGTGCTGAAAGTGATCAATCTCGCAAGCAAACAAACCAGGACTATCCTGACAGCAGATAAAAACTATTCTTATGCTGATGGCGACCAGTATTATCAATGGAGTCCGGACAGCAAATGGTTCCTTGTATGTTTCGGCCAGAAAGAAAGAGTGCAATCGACAGAAGTCGGATTAATTCCAGCAGATGGAAAGGGCCCGTTGACAAACCTTACACTTAGTGGATTTGATGATTTGGAACCTAAATGGGCACTGGGCGGCAAGGCAATGATTTGGGGATCTACCAGGGACGGCGCCAGGGTACAGGCGGGCTGGCCGGCTACTCTGGATGTCTATGCCATGTTCTTTACGAAAGAGAGTTTTGACCGGTTCAAATTATCCAAGGAAGATTATGCCCTTCTTAAAGAACAGGAAGATAAGGATAAAGAAAAAACGAAGGACAGCACCAAGATCGTAAAAGCGCTGGGCAAAAAAGAAAAGAAAGGAGAGAAGCCTGCGACAGATACCACAGAAAAAAGCAAGGACCTTGTTTTTGACTGGGATAATCTGACAGATAGAAAACTTCGCATCACGACGCACACCTCTGACCTGGGTGATATGGAGCTTTCCAAAGATGGAGAGAAACTTTATTATATGGCCCGGTTCGAAAAAGGATATGATTTATGGGTAACTGACCTTCGTAAAAAGGATACGAAAATTCTTAAGTAAACTTGGATCCAATAATGCATCACTTGAATTTTCTGCTGATGGCAAATCACTTTTTTTGCTGGCCGACGGCCGCATTATGAAAATAGATCCTGAAAGTGGGAAATCAGATGGCGTAAACATCAGCGGCGAAATGACGCTCGACTATGCCGGAGAAAAAGAATACATCTTTGATCACAGCTGGAGGCAGATAAAAGAAAAATTCTATGTCGAAGATATGCAAGGTGTTGACTGGGACCATTATTACAAAGTATATAAAAAATTCCTGCCCTACATCAATAATAATTACGACTTCGCAGAAATGCTGAGTGAATTATTGGGTGAGCTGAATGCTTCGCACACCGGCTGTTATTATTTTGGAGCACCTTTTCCCAATGGCGACCGTACCGCTTCACTTGGCATCTATTACGATTACGGTTATACCGGCAAGGGACTGAGAATTGCTGAGATACTGGAGCATGGCCCTTTGGATAAGGCGTCATCAAAAATCAAAGTGGGAGATATCATTGAAGAAATTGATGGCAATCCCATCACAGATTCTGTTGAACATTACAAATATCTTAATCGAAAAGGAGGGCAGCTAACATTACTTTCCATATACGACCCTGTAAGTAACAAGAGATGGCAGGAGACTATAAAACCGATCGAACGAAATGAAGAAAATGAATTGAAATATCTGCGTTGGGTGAAAGCACGAAGAAAAGAAGTGGATTCATTATCGGGCGGGCGGCTGGGTTATATACATGTACGCGCAATGAACGACGAAAGTTTGAGAACCGTTATAGAAGAAGCACTGGGCCGTGATCTTGGCAAAGAAGCTCTGATCATCGACACGCGGTTTAACGGAGGTGGAAATATCCACGAACCATTGTCTGATTTTCTGAACGGTAAAAAGTATATTGATATTATTCCACATGGGCAGTATATTGGGTCAGAACCTTACGACAAATGGACAAAACCTTCCATCGTACTTATTGGAGAAGCGAATTATTCAGATGCGCATCTATTTCCACTGGCTTATAAACTGAAAGGTGTAGGCAAAACAGTAGGTATGCCCATCGCGGGTACCGGGACTTTTGTCTGGTGGGAAGTTCAGATTGATCCAAACCTCGTATTCGGAATGCCAATGGGCGGCTGGAGAACAATGGATGGTGTTTTTGCAGAGAATCATCAGATGGAACCTGATATCAAAGTGCGTCTTGACTATGATGTGATGACGAATGGCCGCGACCAGCAAATAGAAGCTGCCGTGAAGGAGCTATTAAAAAAGTAGCGATTAATAATCCCATATAAAATAAGGTTATGAGAATATTGAAAATGTTTTTGTTATTACAGTTAACAGGTTATGTACAACTGAAGGCGCAAATTGATGCTGGTCTTTTCAGATATCCGGATGTATCGAAAACACAAATTGTATTTTCTTATGCAAATGACCTTTGGCTCGTTTCAAAAGAAGGGGGCGAAGCGATTAAGATCAGTTCCCCACCAGGTGTGGAATCATTTCCGAAATTTTCACCCGATGGGAAAACCATTGCATTTACCGGCAACTATGACGGTAACAGGGATGTATATACGATCTCTGTAATGGGTGGTGTGCCAATGCGATTGACCGAACATGGATATCAGGACCGCGTGGTCGACTGGACTCCCGATGGTAAAAATGTTCTTTTTGCATCTTCAAGAGAGAGCGGCAAGGCCAGGTTCAATCAGTTCTATACCATTTCTCCGATGGGAGGTGCCGCGTCAAAACTACCACTGGCCTATGCTGAATTCGGTTCTTATTCGCCGGACGGGAACCAGATGGCTCTTACTTTTCGTACTCAGGCTGGACGAAATTGGAAACGATATCGGGGGGGATGGAAAGCAAGCATCTATATTTTTAATTTCAATACAAATAGTTCTGAAGACATTTCTGCCAACGAAACAGCGGGAGATGAATTCCCTATGTGGAGTGGCAATTATATATATTTTCTTTCCGATCGCGGCACTGAACTACGCATGAATCTATGGAGGTATAATCTTGATACGAAAGCGTTTGAACAACTGACTCATTTTACAGACTATGACGTCCATTTTCCTTCGCTCGGTCCGGATGATATTGTTTTTGAAGCGGGAGGAAAATTATTTCTTTTCGAACTGGCCTCACAGCAAATGAAAGAGGTTAAAGTAACCGTGGTTACAGATGAAACCGCACTGAAGCCGAAACTCGTGAGTACCGATAAGTATATTCAGCACAGTTATATCAGTCCGGATGGCAACCGCGTATTAATCGGAGCAAGAGGAGAAATATTTTCCCTCCCTGCAGAAAATGGCTATGTTAAAAACCTGACGCAGACATCCGGTGTGGCGGAACGATATCCTTCATGGTCACCCGATGGGAAGAGTATTGCTTATTGGAGTGACCGCACGGGAGAATATGAACTTTATATATCCAATGGGGAAGAACTAAACAATTCAAAGAAACTCAGTTCTTACGGGGCAGGCTTCAGGTACAATTTGTTCTGGTCTCCTGACAGTAAAAAAATTGCATTTATCGATAAAGCCATGCGGATCCGCATCTATGACATATCGAATGGAAAAACTATTGAGGTAGATAAAGCCCTTCGTTTCTCGGAAGGAAACCTCGAGGGTTTTTCCTGCAGCTGGTCGTCAGACAGTCGCTGGCTCACTTACTCCCGGGATATGGGAAACTATCACAATGCTGTCTTCCTGTATGATTTTCAAAATAAATCACTCAAGCAGGTCACGGATGGCTTTTATGACTGCAGCAATCCTGTTTTTGATCCTGAGGGAAAATATATTTATCTTTTTACCAGTCAGTCATTTAAACCTTCTTATAGTGATATAGATAACTCTTTCATTTATGCCAACACGGGTCAGGTTGCAGCGATCAGCCTGTTGAAAAACACGGCTTCCATTCTATATCCGAAGAATGATACCGTGTCAATCAAATCCGAAAAAAAGGATACTGCAAAGGAGGATAAAGCAAAAAGTAAGAAAGAGACCGGAGGAAAGAATGTCGAAAACAGTTCGGATGCAAAGCCGGTAAGCATAGATCTTGAAGGAATGGAGACGAGGCTGGTGATTTTACCCATCTCTGCCGGACATTACTCAGGTTTGGATATTGCGAAGGGGAAAATTTTATATCTGAAATATCCCAATACCGGATCAGGTGAAACACAGGGCATTCTCAAATATTATGATATTGATAAACGCGAAGAGAAAACAATACTTGGAAATGTAGACGATTTCCAGCTATCTGCTGATCGGCAGAAGATCCTGGTTCATCGCGACAATTCATGGGTAATTATTAAACCTGAAGAAAATCAGAAATTCGAAAAACCTCTGCGTATTTCAGAAATGAAGATGATGGTTGAGCCTGCTTCCGAATGGCAACAGATCTTCACTGATGCCTGGAGAATGGAACGGGATTATTTCTATGATTCCACCATGCACGGAGTTGACTGGAATCTTGTCAGGCAGAGATATTCAAAAATGCTAAAAGGTGCGATGACGAGGGAAGAAGTGGACTTCATCATCGGCGAAATGATTGGCGAGTTAAGTTCATCGCACACTTATCATGGAGGAGGCGATGTTGAAAATGAAAAACACACTTCTGTCGGGTATTTAGGTGTTAACTGGGAAGCTGATGGAAATTTTTATAAAATAAAACGAATTATAAGGGGAGCTCCCTGGGATGCCGAAGCCCGTTCTCCGCTTGATCAGCCTGGCATCCAGGTCAAAGAAGGAGACTATATTCTCGCAGTGAACGGCGTTCCCCTCACTACGGCCCAGGAGCCCTTTGCAGTTTTTCAGGATCTTTCAAATAAACCGGTCGAACTAACATACAATACCACCCCTTCCCTGAACGGAGCAAAAACTGTCGTTGTTCAAACAATGGATGATGAATACCGTTTGCGGAACCTTGCCTGGATAGAAGGGAATCGCAAACAGGTGGAAACAGCAACGCATGGTGAAGTGGGATATATATTTGTACCAAGTACGGGTATTGACGGACAAAACGATTTGATCCGTCAGTTCAATGCACAGTGGGACAAAAAAGGACTTGTTATTGATGAACGGTTCAACGATGGCGGACAAATTCCCGACCGGTTCATAGAAATTCTAAACCGGACCCCGCTTGCTTTTTGGGCGATAAGAGACGGAGCAACCTGGCCCTGGCCACCTTTTGCGAATTTCGGTCCGAAGGTTATGCTTATCAACGGCTGGAGCGGCTCCGGTGGCGATGCTTTCCCGGATTATTTTCGAAAGAAAGGGCTCGGTCCGCTGATTGGCGCGAGAACCTGGGGAGGTCTGATCGGAATAAGCGGAGTGCCTCCACTAATTGACGGCGGTGGAATAACAGTTCCTACTTTCAGGATGATGAATCCCGATGGAACCTGGTTTAAGGAAGGTCATGGCGTGGATCCCGATATTGAAGTCCGGGAAGACCTTGGTTTAATGTCCAAAGGCATCGACCCTCAACTTGAACGTGCCATTAAAGAGATTAAAGATGAAGTTGAGAAAAAAGGATTTAATGCACCAAACCCACCCCCTTATGAAAAAAGATGAAATGTCATACAGGTTACAATGATTCAGATTGAATATTCCTAAAATATTACCATGTTAAAACGTATCGGGTTTTTTGGGGTTTTATTATTATCCGGACTAAGTATCAGGGCCCAAAAAATGGAAGGCCTGAGTATCACTTCCGTTCCACACAGGTTATTTTGGGAAAACACACCAAAAAGTTTTTCTGTTCATGGTAATGATATTGTCATAGTAGCAGGAAAAGAAACAGATATGTTCAGGGATCCTAATGTGGCCTACAATACTGACAATGCGCCAAAGTTGTTATTTGAGGCAGATGATAATTTCGTTTTGACAGCTTCCATTGAGCATGCATTTACAAATAAATGGGATGGAGGTGCCATTGTAATTAAACAGGATAGCCTTAACTGGATTAAATTCTGTTTCGAAAAAGATTATACCGGTGCAAGAAGGGTGGTAAGTGTAGTGACCAAAGGTATTTCCGACGACTGTAATTCAGTAGAGATGACATCAAATATTGTTTTTTATAAGGTGGCAAAAGCCGATAATGTTATTACACTTTATTGTTCAACGGATGGTAAAAAATGGTATCTGGTCAGGCATCTCCAATTTGATGCACATAAAGGATTTAAAGTCGGTTTTTTGGCCCAGTCTCCAACAGGCGAATCTAATGAAGTGAAATTTTCAAATATTACCTATCAAATAAAAAAGATCAGGGATCCTTATTTGGGAGAATGACTATCGGTTTAAGTCTTCATTATATTGCAATATGAAAACTTTTAAAACCCTATGTACCCTATTTATTTTATTCTGTTTGGTAAGTTCAGTCGAAGGGCAATACAGTTGGATGCTTAAAAAAGATAAAGACGGAATAAAGGTCAGCTCACGTCATTCCGATCGTTCTAAGTTCAATGATATTAAGGTGGAAATGGATCTGCCAGGCAATATTTACCAGTTGCTTAATATACTATTGGATGTCAACAAGTATTCGCAATGGTCCTATTCTGTAAGTAAATCTGAACTTATAAAAAAGATAAATCCCTTGAAACTGGTATATCATTTAGAAGTTACTGCCCCATGGCCCGTAATGGACCGGGATCTCTATGCTATGTTTGAAGTGAAAATTGATTCCGTTTCACGCTCTATTGGAATTGTCGCAGCCGGAGATAGTGGCTATCGCCCGGCAAATAAAAATTTCGTCAGGATTCCTCATTCAAAGGGTGTGTGGGATATACACACTGTTTCTAAAAATATTGTACATATCATTTATATCCTGGAAATAGACCCGGGTGGCTCTGTCCCTGCCTGGATCATGAATATGTTTGGTATCAAAGCCCCCTTCATTACATTTCAAAATTTGAAGCGCAAAATGGTCCTTCTGAATCCGGGAATTATGAATTGAATGAAGAGTCTTCACTCCAGGAAAGTGAAGGTAGAAAACAGAAATGTGTAATGGACTTAAGAGATAATCATTAGAAATATAAATATGGACGATCAAATAATATCCCCTGAAAGAGTATTAGCAATCATGCTGAAACGCGACCGGTTTACTAAATGGCTGGGACTTCAAATTGATGAATTTAAAAAAGGGTACTGCAAATTGCATTTCAGGGTAAATGATGAAATGCTGAATGGATTCGATAGCATTCATGGAGGCGTTCTGTTTGCAGCTTCTGACTCAGCATTTGCTTTTGCCTGTAATTCGCATGGTAACATTACCCTGGCTTTGGACGTTTCAATCAGTTTTACAAGGCCGGCAAGTACAGGTGACATATTATCTGTAATAGCTGAGGAAGTATTTCTTGGGAACAGGATTGGAATATATGATATACGAACATTTAATGATAAAGGCGAACTGGTCGCATTGTTCAAAGGAACAGCCTATCGCACAGATAAGATAGTCAGCTGAGAAGAATCAGCCTGACTTGACTGGTTAAATCCTTTATTTTCAGCGGTTTATTTCAAATTTGCTACCGGTGGCGTAATAATTTCGGCCACTTACACAGTAGATATAACTAAAGTTAGTTTTCTGATTATCTTTATTATGCTTAATTATGCCTTAATAAACCCTAACCGAATGAAATTTTCTAATATGAGATCAGCGATCGCATGGGGGATCATTCTGCTGATTGTCGACATCGTTATCATAGTACTTGCCAAGTAAGTAACCGAAAACATACCACATAATACGGCATGCCTGTCAAGGTTGAATCATAAAATGGCAGCACTTGTTTCCTGCTGCTCAGTTACATTTACTATCACGCGCCAGCAAATTGTCAGAGCCTGCACTTCTTAAAGGAAAAAACTTGATGGATGACTGTAGTTGATAAAGTATTGGTTATCCTTACACCAGGATTTCCTAAAGATGAGACCGATACATCCTGCCTCCCCTTTCTTCAGGATTTTATTCGGGGACTAAATGAGCAGGCTCCAAAATTAAAACCTGTAATTCTTGCTTTTGACTATCCATTCCTGAATACTACTTATCAATGGAATGGAAATGAAGTTATCAGTTTTAATGGTTGGAGAAAAAAGAATATCAGGCGGTATTTAAAATGGATGATCATTTGGAGAAGGTTGAAGAAAATACACCAGAATCAAAACATAGTTGGTCTCCTCAGTTTATGGTGTGGAGAATGCGCTTATCTTGGAAACAGGTTTGCGGGAAAATACAGCCTTCCTCATTTTTGCTGGATTCAGGGACAGGATGCTAAAAGAGAAAATAGATTTGTATCCAGAATAAAGCCGGCGGCAGGAGAATTAATAGCAATTTCAGATTTCAATCAAAAGGATTTTGAAAGAAATCATGGATTCCGACCCGGTCGTGTCATTCCCGTAGGAATTAAACCACCTGCTACACTGACAGAAAACGTGACAAAGGATATTGACATTTTGGGGGTAGGTTCACTGATACCGTTGAAACAATACAATTTATTTATTGAGGTCATTTATAATATCAAAAAATATTTACCAGAAGTGAGATCAGTATTGTGCGGGAAGGGCCCTGAAGAAAAAAAATTGAAAATATTGATAGAAAATGAGAGATCAAATGAAAACATTGAACTCACAGGTGAATTATCCCATGAAAAAATATTGGCAATGATGAGGAGAAGCAAGGTTTTTTTACATCCTTCAAATTATGAAGGACTGAGTGTTGCCTGCCTTGAAGCATTGAGTTCAGGCTGCCATGTAATAAGTTTTATAAAACCTATGCAATATGATATTGAGCATTGGCACATTGTTCAATCGACAGGCGAAATGATGTCAACCGCACTGTCCATTCTAAATAATCCTGGTGCTCTTTACAACCCGGTCTTGCCTTTTATTGCACGTGAAAGTGTTATGAGACTCCTGCAATTGTATAATTATAATGACTCTATAAGCTGTTGAAACTTAGCGGAGATTGCCTCGAATGAGAGATCTGTTTTGAAACGATCCAGAACGCTGCTTCTTTTCTCTTCCACTTTAAAATGGTCTGTTTGCTGAAGTGTCAAAAAAAGGGACTCCGCATTTCCAGGTTCAAAAAATAAACCACAGTCACCGCTAATCGTTCGGAAAGAGGGAATATCAGACACCAGTGGTACACATCCGCAGCTCATGGCTTCACATAATGCCGTTCCGCTTCCTTCATAGTGAGATGCCGAAACATAAAAATCTGCACTGTTAAACCAATATAACAATTCGCTATGTTGAATTTTTCCCACTAATATAACGGAGTTGGTGGGAGACTTTAAGGACAGTAATTTTTTTATTTCATTGAGCAATTCATCTGTCTGGTAAATCATATACAATTTTGCAGCTGGCTGCAATTGTGAATATTTCAGGAAGCCTCTTACCATCATTAATGGATCCTTATTATCATTTAATCTGCCTACCCATAAAAAAACAGGTGAACCTGATATATGATCTTTTTCCCTGGCAGTTTTTTTATTGACGGAATAAAACGGTGAGGACACTTCGATCAATTCTGACACCTTATTTTCAGCGTCAAGATTTTTATTCTTTACCCAATCAGCACCTGTTTTGTATGAAGTAAAAAGGAATGCATTGACTTCCCGGCTTGCTAAGTATTGAATATATTTTTTAAATCCCGTAAACGGTTTTTCGGCATGATGCTGTAAAATGATTTTTACTTCTTTGCCCAGGCGAAATCTCAATTGTATTACCTGTAAGGGGAAAAGAAAGCTGCTAACCAGTACTATGTCCGGATTCAGCTCTTTTACAAATCTGTTTAGTTTCCATGGGAAATAATTCTTTTTTTTGCCATCATCCACGAAGTAATATTGAATACCATTGTGTTTAAAATTTCCGACAAAGTTGATTTGGTCAACACGGATAACAGTATGATATTTCGCCAGGCATTCGTTCCATCCAACATAAAATTTAATTCTTTCAAGCCATTCCTCCGGGGAACGGATATCCTGGGAATAGTTATAGCTCAAAAGAACAACCCGCATATGTAACGAAATTAAGATTATCCAATTTAGAGACAATTAGAATATTTTTGCAAACGTCAAACGTTCCGATGACAACTCAGAAAAATGAACTAGACGACCGGATAAGCAGGCTAAATATTTCTTACTATGATGAAATTGCGGAAGAATATGATGCAATCCTGAATGAAGACAGCGCCAATAGAACTATCAGGGAAATAGTGGCCGAAAAGTTAATATCTCTCGTGAAAGGAGGATGCATACTCGATTTTGGAGGAGGAACAGGGATGGATCTCGGCTGGCTGATTCAACATCAATACCACATCGTGTTTTGTGAACCTTCAGACTCTATGCGGGAAATTGCAATAAACCGCGTGAAGAATAAGTTCCCTGATGCTTTTGTTTTTTTTTTAGACAGCAATAAGTCTGATTTCAGAAACTGGAATGCGACAATTCCATTTCAGTCCGAATTGGATGCGGTCATTGCCAATTTCGCTGTTATCAATTGTATTCCTGACATCCCGTTGCTTTTTGAAAAACTGGCGCAGTCGGTAAAGTCAGGAGGAATAGTACTTGCATTAATGCTGGATAACAGTTTAACAAAGAGATTGAAGTCAAATATGAAGGAGACTATATTCTCTTATCTGACGGGAAAAACTATGAGAATTTTTGTAGACTATAAACATAAACGGCAGCAGGTATTTATATATAAATCCAGTGAAATCAGGAATGCGATAAAAAATAAATTTGACTTAATCAGCATAGAAAGACTTCGTCAATTTGGATTCTGTTTGATACATTTAAGACGAAAATGAAAAAATATCTCCGGAATTTACTATTTGGCGATATACCTGTTACTGAGTATTCAACAGTTACGGTTAAAGGCGACATTATTGAAAAGGTATACCTGCAAGCGGACGGTTCATCAATGGATATTTCTGACACGCATTGGTTACTGTGCCTGAATCCGGTTGTTTTTGGAATATGGTTTAGAAAGGACAGAAATTTTCATTCATTTGACGAAAGATCCTTTTTCAGGATATTATTTAAGGATTCAGAAAAGGATGCTGAAATAGTAGCGGATGTAAATTTGGTTTTTTTTAATAAAATTGATGAAGCGGATGGGACGCTTCTTTTACTTAGACTTATAGATTCAGGTATTCATCATTTAAGTTTATTTAAAACACGATTGCTTTTTTATAAATACTACAAAAAACCTGAGCAGGATTTTCGCAGATTAAAATCATATTCATCAGCTTATAGCTTTCCCCGAAAAGTGAGACTCATATCTTTTAAAGAGGGGAACTGGTATAATATATTTCCTATGGATCTTGTCGGGGATATTCCGGGAAGCAAGAGATATGTGTTTGGTTTGAGGCATACTAACGTTACACTTGCCCGGATAATTGAAACCAGGAGAATGGTAGTATCCGAGGTCCCTTATGAATACAAAGAAGTCATTTACCACTTGGGAAAGCATCATAAGGAACCGTTATCCGATACAAAACTTCCATTCAGTCTTATTCAAAGCGAAGTCTATAATTTTCCAATCCCTGAATGGGTTGTTGGTTACAAGGAAATTGAAATAGTAAATACTATGAACTTGGGAAGTCATATGCTTCTTTGGGGAGTGGAAATAAATGAAAGGAAACTAGCCGCCCCATCTTCCCATTTATTTCACATTCATTTTTTACATTATCTGCACCAGCGAAAAAAGGGATTAGCGTATGACCTGGTCTAAATTATTCGATCGGAAAATTTACTTTCGAATGATAGCTTTTAATGGCGGAAACCAGAGAGGGTAAATCGCCTTCAACGAATTTAATACCGCCTTTTAAGTTAATTCGGCTAAACTGGTGAAGATTAAGAGGAAGATCTGTCAACTGAGCATACATTGCCTTGTCAAACATCCTGATCTTTCCTTTATTGATAACAAGTAAAATATCCTCAGGATTAGTCTTAAATATATCTTCCCAGGTTGAAGTTCCACTTTTCTTTTTAACGACTACTATCTCTGCGTCTTTACCGGTCTTTAATTCGCCATTATTAAGGTTCCACAATCTGGCAGGTGAAACTGTAATCATCCTGAATAATTCCGAATCGCTTACCTGCTGAAGTGACCTCGCGAAACGTAAATGATGCCAAAGGTTCCAGTTGCCTGTTAAGGTTGAATCTGTACCGAATACCAGATTTGTGTGGGCTTTTAAAGCTTCAATATGTGCGTGTTTATTTAATAATACCCGATTGGATTCCGGACACCATACCAGACCCTTGAAGTTTTTAGCCTGCGTTTCATTCATTGCCACTCCATGAACAGCTACGAGTTTTCTTTTCAGCAAATTGAATCTTAATAACAGATCGATTTCATCTGATGACTGTTTATCTGATCCTTCTCCTGTATGAATAACACAATCTTTATTCTTTAGAAAAGGGTTATTCAATTTCCATTTCCAATTATTTTCAAACTTAACAGAATGGAGATTTTGCGGTTTCTGATAAATATTAATTAAGGGATTTTCCAGTTTCAGATAAGCCCCATGATTTATCACGGTTGTAATCCCTGCCAGGAGATTTTTATATACACCCCAGTCTGTTCTTAATTTTTGGGGAATATTTAATACTGCATCTATACTGTCCTTGTATGTTTTATGAATATATCTGCCCCATTCAGTGTAGCTGACAAATTTTCTTTGCGCTAAAACTGAAAAGCAATTAAAATCAAGGTGATCATGAGAATTAATGAGTCCGGGCAGAACAGTGGCACTTGTAAAATGAATTTGAACCGGATCAGGTTCACTCCGTCTTATTAGCGTCTCCTATGAATATGATTTTCTCACCGGAAATGGCGATGTCGACGGGCCGACTCTCATTAATGGGGGTTACGTTATTCAGCAGCACCTTGCTTCTTTAAATGTAATCCGTATATAATCGGAATGCCCTGAAAGCGATAGTAAACAGGCAGGGCATTTTGCGCATCATAATAAGATTTAACTTCCTCATCTACTTTTCGCTCTTCCATTCTAATGATTTGCAGACCATATTTATGGATGATCTTCTTCAACTTTTCCAGAGAGTGTATATAATTTATAACTGACAGGCTTCCATGTTCATATCTGAAACTACGTTTGCCGCCTCTTGTCAGCATGGTCGGGTGAAAATCTGTTATAATGAGATCTCCGTCTCCTTTCAATACCCTTGACCATGAATAAACAGCTTCTTCGACATTTTTAATGTGCGCAATAGTGAGTGTTGTTATGAGGCAATCGAAATATGAATCAGGAATGGGTTTAAGCAAATTATCAGTAATAAGCTGGGTTCTTGAATCAGGGAATTTATGCTGCAACTGGTGCAGCATGCCCGGGGAGACATCAAAACCCCATAGGAGTGATGGGGACTTTTCGTATAGCTTTTGCCAGTGTCTTCCGGTCCCACAACCAATATCTGCAACCTTCTTATTCCTGAATTCAATATCTCTGATAAGTGCCGAAAAGATCAGTTCATCCAAATCAAGCATGAGGTTACCTGGCTGACAGTCATATGATTCCGACCAGATATCATATGCGACCACGACATCGTTGCCCTGTGCAAAAAAGCTTGAATTATGTAGAAAACTCTTAATCGATGTAAGCATATCTAATGTCGTTAATTGAAAATTTTACTCCTCCAAAAGTGAATACGGAATACTGGCGAAATGGGTTGTAATTTCCTGTTAAATAGGGTTTTTTGCAACCGGCTGGCAGCCCTAAACGTACTCATACAGACAGGGAGTTATATTGACTCCGGGAATTTCTATGAATGGTATTTTATTAATAAATCCACGAAGCGCCGTTGCAAAACACCGCGTGCCTAATTCCATCCTAAACATCGCGGCGTCTGTTGAAGGCAAACACTACTGGGCAATAGTCGACGGCAACCGGGAGGCAGACCCCCTGGTCAGAATAATGAAATACCTGGAAACAGATAATTTTAAATATATCGGTTTTACGGTAATGCCTGGTCCGCAGCTTAAACAAGCGATTCCTTTCTCAAAGGCAGTCCGGGAATACTTTCCGGAAATCAAAATAATCTGGGGAGGTTATTTCCCAACGAATCAATATAAAGCAGTCCTCAATTCCGGATATGTCGATTTTGTTATCAATGGTCCGGGTGATCATTGCTTTCCAATGCTTATTGAGGCGCTGGAAGAAAATAAACCGTTTGAACTGATTAAAAATCTTATTTACAAATCTGGTGATAAGGTGATTAAGACAATAAAAGAAGAATTGATTAATCAGGATGAATTACCAGAACTTCCTTATGATAAACTGACGGAGTTTTATTCTATGGATAAATATCTTGGAAAGACGTTTTTGGGAAATAGAACCCTTGCATATCATTCCAGCATTGGATGCCCTTTTACCTGTTCATTTTGTGCAGTAGTTCCGACTTACGAAGCAAGGTGGAAAGCGAAATCTGCGGGCAAGGTTTATAAAGATATCAAGTATATAAAAGATAGATGGGGCGCAGACGCTATTGAATTTCATGACAACAATTTTTTTGTATCTGAGAAAAGAACTGTTGAATTTGCCAAATTGATTCTTCCTGAAAAAATGAACTGGTGGGGAATGGCACGTATCGATACCATGCACAAGTTCAAAGATTCCACCCTTGCCCTTATTCGCGAAGCCGGGTGCAAGATTATTTTCTTTGGCGCCGAAAGTGGCAATAATAAAATTCTTAAACAGATGGACAAAGGGGGAACGCAGAGTGGAGAACAAATCGCAGCATTTGCTGCACGAATGAAGAAATTCGATATTATACCTGAATATTCATTTGTTTTGGGAACACCGGCACCCACACCAGAGGAAGTGGAAGCACAAATAGATTTTGAGATTAGTTTTATAAAAAATATAAAGCGCATTAACCCTGCAACAGAAATAGTATTATATACTTATAGCCCTGTTGCTACTGAAGGTTCTGATCTTTATAACGAGGCCCTTGCTAAAGGATTTAAATTTCCCGAAAGACTTGAAGACTGGATAAGTCCGGCCTGGGAAAATTTCGATCTTCGGAAAAACCCACTGACACCCTGGCTTACACCTTCCATGATAGATAAAATAAAAAACTTTGAGACAGTATTAAATGGATATTTCCCAACCGTTACGGATATAAGATTAAATAATTTTAAAAGGAAAGCCATCCGCCTGATTGCCGGTATAAGATACAATATTAATGTGCACAAATTCCCATACGAGATTAAACTTTTACATCGTATGTGGAAATACCGTCAGCCGGAACTTCAGGGATTTTAATTTCCAGTGCTATAAATTGTTGGGGGGTACGGAGGACTGTTTTAGCATGAAAATTCAAACCGATTATTCCCGGATTATATGAGAGCAAGTGACGTGTTTACAAATCAGTCTGGTGTTGCGTTACATCAGGTAAACTTTGGAGAAGTTTATACGGCTTCCAGGAAAATCGAGAATAGAATTTATTCGGACGAAGAGATCGCCAAACTGCCTTTCATTGCCCGTACACATGTTCACTATCATGAGTGGCGGGTGAGGAGAAGATCTTCCGGCAGGTTGATTAATTATCTTGAGAAAAAGAATAAATCTTTATCCGTATTGGAAGTGGGATGTGGTAATGGGTGGCTTTCGGCCAGGCTGGCTTCCATGAGAAATTCGACGGTAACAGGAACAGATATTAACAGCATTGAACTGAATCAGGCAAGAAGTGTTTTCGCGGGCATGGCAAATTTGTATTTTGAGGCCGGAGGATTAAAAGATTTTCTACCATACAGAAAATTTGATATTGTTGTTTTTGCAGCATCAGTTCAATATTTCTCCGATTTGGATTGCATAATTTCGGATGCCCTTACTATGCTAAATCCGGATGGAGAAATACATATCCTGGACAGTCATTTTTACCGTCCTGATGAACTGGATTTGGCGAAGAAACGTAGTCTCGAGTATTATCAATCGATCGGATTCGATATTATGGCAGAATTTTATTTTCATCATTCATTTGACTCACTAAAAAAGTTTAATTATAAAATCATTTTTGATCCGGATAAACTTAAAAATAAAATATTCCGAAACAATGACCCGTTTCCCTGGGTCCGTATTACTTTCTTATGACTATCCAATCAATATATCAGACTTACAATCGTATCCGGAGTTTGCAAAGCGACAGGATAACTACATTGCCCATAGTTATTTTAATGCCTCACAGTTCCTGTAATTGCCGTTGTGTGATGTGTGATATATGGAAGGGAAATTCTAATCTGAAGCAATTGAGGGAGGCCGATATCCGGGGTTTGCTGGACAATCTAAAAAAATATCGGACACAAAGAGTTGTAATGTCAGGCGGAGAAGCCTTGCTGAATCCTGAGTTTTTCAGGTTTTGCGAAATGCTGAAGCAACATAATATTAAAATAAGCCTGTTATCCGCAGGACTTACTATTAAGAAGAATTCCGCCCAACTTCTGAATTGGGTGGATGATATCATTATATCTCTGGACGGTGATGAAGTCCTGCATGACAAAATCAGGAATATTTCCGGTGCGTTTCTTAAGTTAAAGGAGGGCATTGACTCTGTTCGTGCAGTAAACCCTTATTATAAAATTACAGGCAGATGTGTAATTCATCGCCTGAATTTTCGGCACTGGTCAGATATTATCCGGACCGGCAGGGAAATTCATCTGGATTCGATAAGTTTCCTGCCCGCCGACGTAAGCAGCATGGCTTTTAACAGGGAAACTACCTGGACTGAGGACAGACAGCAGGAGATACTGCTAACGGAATCTGAGCTGCAGGAAATGAAGATTATTTTGGATAATATCATGGTTCAATTCGCGGAGGATTTTAAAAATCATTTTATTGCAGAATCACCTCAGAAATTACAAAAGATTTTTTATTATTATTCTGCTCAACATGGCCTCAATGAATTTCCATATAAAAAATGTAATGCTCCATGGGTGTCTACAGTAATAGAAGCAGACGGTACAGTACGACCATGTTTTTTCCACAATTCATATGGTAATATAAAAGATGGCAGTCTGGATTCGATCATAAACAGTCAAAGTGCTATTGAGTTCAGGGAGAATCTGGATATTGATAGAAATGAAACCTGTTTGAAATGTGTTTGTTACCTGAATTTAAAACCACCTGTTAAAGTTTAACCTCATGCAGCAATTAACAGAGTACAATAAAGATTTAAAATTAGTACCGCTGCAAATAATATTTGTCCTTGCGATATTGCAATTTATTATTTCTTTTCTGACGGAGCCTATGATGTTAACGTTTGATGAATCCATGTGGCAATATATTGGCCGGAACTGGATCAGAAATAGCCTGGTACCTTATTCAGGTGGTGTTGATAATAAGTCACCTCTCATTTTTCTAGTTTTTGGAATTTCAGATAAGTTATTTGGTGTTAATTACTGGTTTCCCAGATTAGTCGGAATTGCGGTCCAGTCGGTCGGAATATACGGGCTTTTTAAAATTGCAGAAAGGATGATGAATCGTCGCGCGGGATTGGTTGCTATTAGCTTTTATGGGCTTTCGCTGCTATGGCGGTCAACCGGTGGGAAATATGTTTCCTACACAGAAACTTATGCGGTTACCTGTATAATTATGGCGGTGTATTACTGCATTGTATATCGGAAAAATAGTCATGCTTATATCGGAGGCCTGTTGGCGGGATTGGGACTTGGATTTCGGTTTTCAGCAGTATTCGGAATAATTCCCGTTTTCATTTTTACTTTCAAAAGAAACAGACTCGCAGCGTTGACATTTATTGTGGGAATCTTAACCAGCATTATAGTACTCAGCTTACTTGCCAAATGGTCAGGTATAAAACTAAATGAATTTATATTTTATGGTTTTAGTGATAATTTTGGTGCCGGCAGCGCAACTGCGCATTCCGCTTCCTGGAAAATGCAAAGATTTGCCGACAGTTTTTTTTATTCCGAACTCATTTTGTTTTATCCTGCAGTAGTCTTTTATTTTATTCTTAACAGGAAGTTCGATTTTTTTAAAACATGGCTTTTCAGTGAATTTATGGGAATAGTTATCCTGGGGATGTATGACAGGAGTCACCTGAAAGAACTTTTGCCAGTAATGTCTTTAATGAGTGCTTTTGTAGTTTATTTTCTGATGGCTAACTATCATGCTCCTTTCAAACAAATAATGCTTGGATTGTGGATTGTGTTTTTTCCAAAGACTTTTGAACCCTTATTTGCAGTAAAGAAATTTTTTACTTTGAAGAACAGTCAGGGTTTGATGGGTAAGAATGACGTTGCATTTGAAGGCGAGAATTTGAAAAGACTGGTCGGATTATGGATCCGGTCTAAAACGATTGCCAGTGATAAGGTGTTTGTAGCCGGATATGGCGCCCAGATACAAGTCTATTCCGAGAGGGAATCACCAAGTATTTATTTTAATGAAACCCAGACAGCCTATGCTAAGAAGCACCTGTTTAACGATTTGTCGTCTAACAAACCCGCTATGATGGTGATTCCATTATCAGCGGGTTATACAGGTGTAGTTGATAAGGATATTCAACTTTTTGTAAAAGATTTTGTTTCAAAAAATTACAAACTGGATACATGTATTTATGACTATAATATATTCAGATATGACAGGCTACTTAGGCCTTAAAGGTTTCAAACATGGAGCTAAGCCAGATTCATTTTTATGAAAAGAATCCTGATCACTCATTCCTATTTACTGCGCTATGATCCCAAACAATGGGCGACGGGAAAACCTTATGCTCCGTTGGGAACTCTTTATGTTACATCAATATTGAAGAAACATGGGTATTCAGTTTCATTTTATGATACGATGTTTGCTAAAGGACCGGAGGCGATAACACATTCCTTAGAAAAAGTACAACCTGATGTTTTTGTCATCTATGATGATGGTTTTAACTATCTGACAAAAATGTGCCTGCAGAATATGCGTGATGCTGCATTTAAGATGATCCGATACGCCAAAGACAGGGGATGTTTAGTGGTCGTTTCCAGTTCTGACTCCACAGACAGATATGAAATGTACATTAAGGCCGGCGCAGATTTTGTTTTACTTGGTGAGGCAGAAATCTCATTGCTGGAACTTCTGGATGAATGCTCTAAAAATAACCCTGACTATGTTGAAATTAGCGGACTTGCGTTTATGCATGAAGATAAAATTGTGAAGACTAAAAGCCGCAGTGTTTTAAAAGATCTTGATTCACTGCCTTTTCCTGCCTGGGATGTCATAGATATGGAACCTTATCGGGAAATGTGGTTAAAAAATGCAGGTTATTTCTCCCTAAATATGGGAACCACAAGAGGTTGCCCCTTTAAGTGTAACTGGTGTGCTAAACCTATTTACGGGAATCGTTATAATTCAAGGAGTCCTCAGAATGTAGTCTGTGAACTAATAATGCTGAAACAAAAGTTCGGATTTGATCATATCTGGTTCTGTGATGATATTTTTGGCCTTAAGCCCGGTTGGGTCAGGGAATTTGCAGATTTAATTGAGAAGAACGGATTGCAATTCAAATTTAAAATGCAGGGGCGGGTGGACCTGCTTTTGCAGGAAAATAATATCAGAGACCTTGCAAGAGCTGGCTGTGAAAATATCTGGATGGGCGCAGAAAGCGGATCACAAAGGATCCTGGATGCCATGGACAAGGGAACTACTGTTCAGCAGATCTATGATGCCACTCATTTATTAAAGCGATGTGGGATCAAACCTTCATTTTTTATACAATTTGGCTACCTGAATGAAGAGAAGGAAGACATTGAAAAGACGATTTCAATGATCAATGAATTACTTCCCTACGAAATAGGAATCTCAGTTTCCTACCCTTTGCCCGGCACAGTCTTTTATGAGAAAGTAAAAAGCCAATTGGGCAATAAAACTAATTGGAAGGATTCCGATGAATTGGCATTGATGTTTAGAAATACATATCAGCCAGCATTTTACAAACAATTGCACCGCTATGTTCATAGGAGTTACAGGAAACACCTTGCTTACGAAAATATAAAGCAACTAATTGCCAGGCCTGTGAGTATAAATTCTATACGGATAAAAAGAGCAATTTCCGCTTTATATTACCTGCCTGCTGCATTTATTGACAGACTAAAACTCAGGAGACTGGAAAAGCCGGCAAATGGATAGTCAAATTAATTATAGTAGTGAAAAAACGACTTCGGCTGCATTTGACAGGCAGTCACTCATTTTTGATGAACTGTATTCAACTAATAGTATCATTCAGTACAAACGGGAAAGGGTCAGAAGTCATCTGATGAAACTTTTGAAACCTGGTAGTAATATTCTGGAATTAAATTCTGGCACGGGAGATGATGCGATTTTTTTAGCCCAAAATGGTCACAACGTTCATGCCACAGATATTTCGGCGGGAATGCAGATAAAATTGATAGAAAAAATAACCCGACTAAAATTAAACGGTATCATAACGAATGAGATTTGTTCTTATACAACATTGAATTCACTGGAAAATAAAGGACCATATGATGTTATATTTTCAAATTTTGCAGGATTAAATTGTACCGGAAAATTGGATGTTGTGCTTGACAGCTTCGATGTCTTACTTAAACCACGAGGGTTAGCAGTTTTAGTAATGCTACCCCGTTTTTGCCTTTGGGAAACACTCCTTGTGCTAAAAGGAAAATTCAAGACAGCCGGCAGACGTTTTTTTAGTTCGAAAGGGAGGCAGGCAAATATTGAAGGAATTTCCATAACCTGCTGGTACTATTCTCCCCGGATAATAAACCGTATCCTGAAAGATAAATTCAAACTTGTGGGAATGGAGGGCCTGTGTACTATTGTGCCGCCATCTTATATAGAAGCATTTCCAGAGAGATATCCGGGATTATTTTCTTATTTATGCAAAACGGAGAACAGAGTTAAAAGTAAATGGCCATGGAAATATATAGGTGACTATTATATTATTTCATTTCGAAAATCTTCTCCCCCGCCGGCACTCAATAGGACTTTGAATGTTCATAAAGTTTAAATACTTCGTTTAGATTGTTTTCGTACCGCTGTAACAGTCTTTTCTGAAAAGTGTCAGGATTTGGTTTTGAAAAGTGCTTCCCTGAATGCATACTCATTATTATTCCTTTACTGTCTTTTTTATTAGATCGTGTTTTTAAATTCCAGCTTTTTGCTGTCAGGTTCATAAGGTAGTTGTCAAGGAAATTGCCAAACCGGTTGTTTAAACTTTTTTCAACCAAAGATTTGAACCATGTTCTCTTAATGTCTTTTGCCGCTGGCATGTACATATACTTATTTGGAAAGAACGATCTGGCCCAGCTGTTTGCCTTAAAAAAGGAATCAAATATCTTACAACCGAAGAGAGGTAGTATTGTGGCAATTTCTGTGGCGGTGTATATATTTTTTTCGATTATATCGAGTTCTGATTCGTCGATAAAATAATTCATGCAGAATAAGTCCTGCATATTCAGTAAATAGGTAAACTTTTTAAAAATATGCAAAAAAGTTCTGGCTATCCATAAACGATTTGCTTTTGCAATAATAAAAAAATCAATATCTGTTTTTTCATCCGCAAAATATTTCGAAAGTGAGCCGGAGACAGCAATTCCTTTTACGAAGGGGAAGCAGGATAGTATGTACGCAGCCTTATCTGCTTTTCTTAGCATGAAAGTGGCTTTTTCATTGCCTTTATAACGCCTGGCTGCAAGTGAATAATTATTATGAAGACTATAAAACTCGCCGATTTTAAAGATGGATGATTCGCTGAGCAGTTCAAGTAATCCATATTCAAACTCATGAAAATCGTCACAATGACCTAAAAAAATGAATATTTCACTTTTCCTTAAAGGGTAATCAAACATATTGAAATAAGTTAGCGTTGCGAGTATGTCTTTTTTGATGCTGAAGTATTTCATTTAATTCCGCTTATAAAAGTTCATTTCTCATATATTTTTTGATCAATTTGCAATAACAGTCTGTCTCCACCTTATCGACTAAGAATCTGGTTTATGGCCAGAAAGTATAAGGAAAGGGAAGAAAAATGCATAAATAAAAATTCCTTTGTTTACTCCCAGCAAGTCCTCCGAAAATGAAACCACCGTGACAAGAACAAGAAAACTTAAGAGCATGATATCTTTTTCTTTTATGGACTGAAAAAATCCCCAGGCAATCGTTGCCAGATATATTAAGAGGCCGGCTACGCCAGAGTTAATTGTTACACTTAGATACTGATTATGTGCGTTTAAGGACGCCAGATACGGACCATACATTTTCCTTTCAAAATAGACTGTCCTGAGCAGTGGAATTTCAGTACCTGTACCGGTGCCAATTAAAGGTGATTGTTTTATCAGGTTCATGGCAGCATGCCACCTGTCTACGCGTCCGTTTTTCTCAACGATCGTTTTATTTTCATGTAAGTCTACTTTAAGCGTTTCCAGGTATCGGTCCCTAAAAACCTGAAAGGACAGTATAAAATTTATCAGAACTGCAAAGAAGACAAGAGTAAAAAAAAGAAATTGCTGACGTTTTATTTTTTTAACCAGAAACCAGGGAAAGCCTATTATGACTATGATCAGTATTGTGATAAATGCTGATTTTGAACCTAACTGTACCAGCCCCGCAAACTGGATTAGAGAACATAGAACGAAAAACATCTTTTTAGATGCAGGTTGAAAATAAAAGAGTTGTTGGAAACAATAGATAATCGAAATCACCAGCGACATGGACAAATAAGTTGCATGCATATTAATTGGCAGAGAGAAGTTCTGATTGACGAAAGTCCATGAAAAAAGACTTCTTAGAGGCTGGTGATAAAATCGTATAACACGGAAGGCGTCGAAATATAAATACAAAACCGCACATGTAGTAGATAGAGTAAGACCCTGAAGAAGCCGTAAGCGATATGCTGAAAGATCAAGGGAGGTCACGGTAAATAAGACAGGGAACAAAAACAGGGCCAGTTGAATTGAAATTGTATTCAGACTGCCAGTAATGGATGGGGAATAAATCACCGAAAAAAGACTTACAATAAAAACTGACTGAAGTATGAAAGTCGTTTTGTTTATAAGTAACAGTTTTTTTTTGGTTATATAAATCAATGTATGAACCAGAAAACTTACCAGAATGATCGTACTATAAAAGCGATCAAATGGCAATGCAATCAGAAAAAAAAGTAAGTGGAAATAACTTATTTTATTTTCAGTGCTATCATTTATATAAAATACTTCCTTCATGTTTTAACGGATAATACTTTCGATTCCTAAGGCAACACGAGATAAAATAATTCTCATACTGATCTATAATTTGGGCCCAGCTGAATTCGTTTGTAATAGTAGAATAATTGTTTTCAATGTGAAGCTCATTCAAATACTGATTTGAATTGATTAAGTCGCTAACGTCATTGACACTTGAAAACAAAAGAGCGTTGTCTTTTATGATGGATCTGTTAAACGCATTGTTATGAATAGCAAGGGGGGCTCTCGCAGCCATTGCATCCAACAGGGAAGGATTAGTACCCCCTACGCTGTGTCCATGGAAATATAGTTTGCAGAAACTTGTGAGGGTCATCACTTTGGCTTCATCAAAAATGGCTCCAGGGAAAATAATGCGACTTTCATTTTTGTACTTACCAACAAGATAAGTTCCATACCCGTTGCCTGTATTTCCGATGACTATGAATTTTGTTTTCGAATCTGATATACAATAGCCATCCAATATCATTTCAATATTGTTCTCGGGCTCCATTCTGGCCATCAATAGGAAGTATTGATATTTGGTTAAACCAAATTCTTTTAATGGACCTTCGTCATTTACAGGGTTCAGGCATGCTCCGTAAGCAATGTACTTACTGTTAATAAGGTATTTCTTGTCGAGGTATTCTTTAATTACCGGAGAGTCAGCGACATGAAATTCGCTTGTTTTAACTGCCAGTTTTTCTGCCAATTTCAGAAACCATTGTACTGGTTTTGAATATTTGGTGCGCTGCCATTCAAGTCCATCCATATTGGTAATTACAATAGATTTTGGTGGATATAGAAATCCCCATACTGAACTGCTGGTATATCCCAGCATCAATATAATATCATAATTCTTTTTCCGCGTATCCATTATACAATTGAAGTCGTACACAAACTGCCCCGGAACTCCGATAAGATACTCGGGATCAAAACAGTGGATGATTTGCACACCGTACCAAAGATTTCCCTGAAAGGGGTGTTTACTGGAATTGTATACTGTAACTTCATGGCCTTTTTCTACCAGTCCCCTGGACAAATAGCCGGCAATATGTTCGAATCCACCGTAATGATTCGGAACTCCACGCGTTCCGAGAATAGCAATTTTTAATCCCATGTTTTATATATTATTTTTTTGTAACCCTTTGCTGTCTGGTGACTGGCTTCCTGCCATGTATAATGCTCAGCAATTTTCTTTTGCAGGGTTTCATCGATTGGCAATGAACTTGCTTTCTTAACCGCTGCAAAAATGCTTTCGGGTGAAGATGGTGTGCAATAAACTGCATGATTGCCAAAATATTCCTTTGTATCGCCCCTATCTGTTACAACTAAATTACATCCCATTACAGCAGCTTCCAGGGAGCTAAGACCTGTTGTTTCGAACCAGCTGGGTAAGACGTGCACTTTTGCTTTCTGATAATATGCCACCAGATTTTCCTGCGGGATATGGTCGATAAAACAGATATTGTCAGCAGCGATATCACGGCACATTTGATAATAAGAGTGCTGATTGGGTGCCGGAGAACCTATCAATATCAATTGATAATTTGTATTATTTAATGCCCTGATGAGATTTATCTGGTTTTTTATTCCTTCAATTCTTGCAATGCAAAGTACCAGCCTGGGGTCTTTTCCTATTTTTTTATCATACCTGAAAAGATTCTGATCCACCGCATTTGGTACGATGATGTATTTTGAACGGGAACCATACAACTCTCCGATGCGGTCATATTCGGATGCAGAATTCGGCAAAATCAGTGTCGCTTTACTAATGATTTCCTGAATTGATTTTTTCTGACCCTTCCAGGCATACGACAAACTCATAATTTTATCTTTTCCCAACAGCCACCGGGAAATAATTTTCAGGTATTCAATGGTATCCATCGACAAATACCTGAAAAGTATACCCGCAAAACCTTTCCGGTGGTATTTATCATATTCGCTGTAGTTAATTAATATGGTAGAGACAACAAATGGAAGATCAGATTTTCTGATATGGTGTAAAATATCAGCCGGCCGGCTGATATTAAAAAAATGAAGCAGGCAATAATTGCTATAGTTAATTATTTCATTGGTAAGTTTAATATCAACAGAAATACCCTGATAGGCCAGATGGCGGGCAGTTTGAACAGCCTGAATAGTGTCACCTCCTCTGGCGGAGTATAAAGTTGATCGTACTATCATCGCGACTTTGATCATTTTGTAGAATCAAATATTGAGTACAGATTAAAAATCATGTTTTTAGGCAGATAAGAAACAAGTAATAACAGGTAGTCTTTTATATCAAATGCATTTAATGTGATAGCTTTTTTCATATTATACCTGGCTTTCATGGGGTCGTAATTATTCCAGAGGAATTTCTTTGCCAGAAGACTATAATAAGCACCTTCCTTATCCTTTGTTTTATTTTGATGACTGATAATTTCCAGGAGCCTGTCACCATCTTCTTTGTTTATCGTTTCTTCTGTTAATGCTTTATTTTTTATCCGGCGAAACTCTCTCGACCTTTTTTTTTCATCCATGGTGAAGGATCCGGGATTCAGGCGAACATTTATCAAGGGCTCGGGCATATTGTACATTTTCCCAATATGCTTTAGTCGGAGCCACAAAAGATGATCTTCGAAACTGTGTGCGTTTACATTGTATCCAATTTTTTTAATCGGGTTTTTTTTATACATTACACTTGCATGAATAAATGGGCAAAGATTGCAGGGCAATGACTGAATTTCTTCATGAGTATTTACCTGTGGAAAGTGAGTGAAAATATAATTACCTGAATCGTCTATGTACTCGGCTCCTGATCCGACGACGACGCATTCCGGATTTGAAATCATGAATTGGTATTGTTTTTCAAGTCTGTCAGCGAAACAGATATCATCAGCATCAAAACGGGCAATATAAGGTGCCTGTGCATATTCCAATCCATAGTTGAGTGCGACAGCTACACCCTGGTTTTCCTGTTCGAGGATTATTATTCTCTTATCATTAAATGATTTCACCAGATTCATGGTATGATCCGTCGAACCGTCATTGATGATTAGTAATTCGAAATCACTGAAGGTCTGATTCAATACGGATTGTATGGCATCCGAAATGAAATTCTCTGCATTAAGGCAAGGCATCATTACTGTTATTTTTGCTTCATGCATAATCGTGAGATTTTGAATGCTCTTTCATGTCAAGGAACATCAGAAATTCAAAAAGGATAACAATAGAAAGTTGTTCAAACCAGTAATCCACTAAAAAGAAACTTAGTAAAAGTGCGATGATCGGCAATCCGTAAGTGAGAGTTTTCCATTGTCGCCCAAAAAATCCTAAGTAATAAATAGTAAATGCAGTTATTCCAATTAATCCGTACTCTGTCAAAAGTTGATCATATACTGATGCGGGACTATGAATGATGGAATGTGATTCGGCGGGCTTCAGGGAGAAATATGCATACAATCTGAAATGATTATATAGGAAATCGCTGCTCAGGTACGTGAGACCAGGCGGAAAACTTCCGGCCATTTTTAATCCGGTCGCTTTGTATGCGAGTTTTGAAGAGAAATTGCCAATGCCGTCTCCGGACAGTATTTTGTTACGATGATCTTTAAGGAAGCCATAAGATTGTCTGAAGGCCAAAGATTTTCCTGAAGATCCTTCGGGGACATCGAAATTCATATGTGAATACCTGGATCTGAGAAAACTCAGTAACCGTCTTTGAAATGAAGTTGTATCTCTGGTCCATTGAAAAGAAGGAGTATGAATGGGGTCTTTTGGGATTTCCATTCTGACTCTGAGTTTTTCTTCAGCTTTTTTACTTTTCGCATCCAGGTTTGCCAGTCGGATACGCTCCAGACTATCTAAATATAAAACGGCTAGTTTCTCTTTCCTGCTTTCATCTGTTAAGAGACTGTCGGGTCTTATACGTATTGGAATTAAATTTGCGGGTGAAGGGGAATCATCCTTTTTCTGCAAAATGAATTTATTTAAGGTTTCGGTCAGATAGCTGTTATTCTGAGGGGATATTTGGGAATAAAAAATAATCATAAGGATAGTGCTAATGACCATTACACTCTTTTGTTCCCGATTGCTCTTAAATACAAATAGTGTGATCAGAATGACACTCAAACATATGTTACCGAAATTACTCGCTGTCAGGATCAGGGTTATCACGCTGGCGAGAACGAGCGCATATTTGTTCCTGACCAGAAAGTAAATAACGCCAAAAGAATTGATAACGGCATTTGTCGTGGAAGTATCAAAACTTATTCCTTTTATAAAATCTCCGGTATTGATGTAATATTTTTGGTACTGACCCTGGTACAGGTAAGGATTTCGCAGTCCAATTTCAAATAATATAGTGGACAAATTCACAAGAGAACAAAATATGTTCAATATGAAAAAAGCCGTTATCGTATTATGAAGTATTTCAATGTCAGTATGTTCAACGAGCAGCTTAACCTGGTGAATGGTTAATATACATGCGACCCAGATCATAATACCGGCAAGTGCCACCAGTAAATAATTGAATGAAAAATCCCGGTATAGAATAAAGTCAAAAAGAGCAACACATATTACGATCAGGTAGAAAAGAGGCAGCCTTGAATTTTTAATGTTAAATCCGAATTTGAAGTTTGGTTGAGTAAGGAAAATAAATATTAAAGCGAGTCCCTTGACAGTCAGTTTAACATCCATAATCAGGATGAGAAAGACCAGAAGTTTCCATTCTATTGCATATGCAGGTTTTTTATAGAAAAGTACACCCTGAGTGGTGTTCATTAGCTGACTTTTTATGCCCGTTAAATGAAATAGGCCGGTATTGTAACGTTTGCTCAAAGGCATAATAATGTCTCCTGCCTGCCCTTATAATGAGGTACGTTACCAGTGAGTTAGGGTTGCGTTTATTCCTTCAATTATTGATATAATGATTGTAAAGTTTTCCAGTTTTTCAGACTCACCTGCTTTGAGATCAAGAGAGTGACCAGAAACAGGCTGGTTGCTATGGAAAACCTGCTAACAGGATGGGGGGAGTACACACAAGCAATAAGCCCGGAAAAAATGGCAGCAAATGGCCAAAACAGCAAATAATACTTTTTGCTTTTAGGGAATTCCATGGTTTTTTTCTGCATGTACAACATTAGCTGGACGACCACTGTTATTGTATAAGCAATGGCAGCTCCTTCATTTTTTAATACCGGAATTAAAAAGCTGCATGCCGCGATATTTACTGAAAAAGAAATGGCCATAATGGAAAAAATGAGTTTCAGGTTACCTTTTGCGAAAAGTATGGTCCACAAATAATTGTTGACATAAAGAAGCGGCATGCTGAGCGAGAGTAAAAAGATAGTTTCAGAATTTACACTTCCATATTTCCCGTCCGTAATAAAATCGATTACTGGTATCCAGCAAATATTGAGCAATAGTGCAATCAGAGACGCAATAATAATCTGCCATTCCAGTAAAAAGAAAATATTGTTAATATTTTCTCCCTGCTTATATAACCTTGTAAACAGAGGAATCATAATGGGTGCGATAACCAGCAGAGGTAAAGTGGAAACTTCGAAGATCTTATATGCAAAACTGTATTCGGCAAGCCTGCTGCTTGAAATAAATACCCCGATCAATATCCAGTCGAATCTGGACATGATTGCAGAAAATATTACAACGCCGGTTTGTGGGAGTGACTCTTTTATTAATAGAAGTTGCCGATATCTATTCCAATGAATTCCAAGCGGGAAATGCAAAAGGTTGCGACCAATTATGATGCATATAATCAATTCCGACAGGTCCCCCAGTATAAAGATGGTCAGTACGCCCGGAACGGACATTTTATGAAGAAATAACAATGTGATAATTGATAACCCACGAATAATATTGGAAGATATTGACATAAAGAAAAACTCCCGGAATTTTTCCATTCCCGTGGCCAATTGTTTAAATGGGGTGGAAAGAAAAATGCAAAACTTGCCCAGACCTATAAATAAAAGAATTGCGTCATTTGGTTTATTATTTTGGAAAAGCAAATAAGACAAAAGAAGAATGCCGTAAAAAAGGCTGCCACTGATGATCACATGAAACATGTAGGCGGAAAAAATGGATTCCCTGTTGTAACCCGCGGCAATCTTTTTAACTATTATCTGGTCAATGCCGAGTGTTAAAATTCCAAATAAAGTGAGTAAAACTGCCAATGACCAGGTAATCTGGCCAAAAATGTTTTTATCAAGGCCTTTAGACAGTCCATAGAAAATGGCAAGTCCGAAAATCTGGTTAATAATTATTTGAAAAACATTGAATGAAACATTCCTGAAAAACCTTTTATGGGTCATATATATGACTGTAGCTATGTTTGATATATAAATACGTATGCGTATTCAAAAGGTTGAGGTTTAGATTAACTAACAGATTTTATTCATTATCAATTCATGGCTGCCCTAATTCCGTAAGCGGCATTGGGTAAAAGTCCGGCATTTCTCATTCTTTTCATTGGATGTTTGGTTATTGCCATCCTGAGTAATCCTGGAAAGAATCTTTTAAGCAGCACACTGTAAATTTCAATTGCTCCAACAAGGGATTCATATTTACCTTTGGCGGCGGCTTTTATGATACCCCTTGCACAACTTTCAGGAGGAATTCCGGCAGCAATTGATGCCTGCATTTTTCCATAGACGGACCCATTTCCCTTCAGCGCATTCATGGTGATATCTGTTTTAACCAATCCGGCAGTTATCATAGTAACTTTTATACCATCACTCTCATTTTCCGCACGCAGCGATTCAAAAAACCCATGAAGTGCATGTTTGGATGCGGAATATGCTCCAAGTTTCGGGATGCCGAATTTTCCACATAAACTGCTGGTTACAACGAAACAACCCTGCTTTTTTGCACGCATGAATGGCAATAGCTCCTTGCTCAAAACCACATTACTTATAAAATTAATGTTCATGACTTTCTGAACCATTCCCAGATCTGTATTTACAATCAAATCCCTGACTGCCATTCCGGCGTTTAAAAAAACATAGTCGATACCCTTAAATAATTCCCACGCTTCTCTTGCAAAAGCAGGAAGACTTTCCAATTCTTCCATATCGCAAGGCAGGATTGTTATTCTTTCCGGAAATGGACATCGGTCTTTTACATTCTCCAATTTTATCCTGTTTCTGGCGGAAAGGATCAGGGTAGCACCTATGCCATTTAAAGAATGAGCCAGTGCAGCACCGATTCCACTGGAAGCTCCTGTAATCAGGCAGACTTTGTTTTTGAATTTACTATTTTTCATAAAGACGTTTTAAGCTTGTTATAAAAATATTTTCTGATAAAATTTGATCGATTAATTCTGAAAAAGAATTGATTTAAATTGTCTGGCAATACTTGTCCTTTAAGTGAGATTTTTCGGGTTTCTTCAGTTATTCTTAAATATTTTCTTTTGCCTGTAATAAATAGATAGGCCCAGTCGGATATCTCGCGCCACATCACTTTTTTTGATGGCATGAAATGCTGGAAAAAAAACCAACGTGTGATCCAGGCCAGCCATCCTGTAAACTGTATGCCATATAATTCGCCTATGCCCTTGCCTATACCTAAACTGGCACATTGTCCAAGTCCTTTATATGTAAATGGTTTTAAAGTCTGTCTCAATATAGATCTCGAGATATTTTTACCTGCGTGTTCGCCTTGTTTGATGGCCCAGAGTGCATTCGAAGGACACGGTTTCATCGTTGCAGAATGAGTGACGTTAACTGCATCCCCGGCGCCCCATACTCCGCATTGATTATTTACCTGGAGATAAGAATTTGTCATTATTCTTTTTTCGGAATCTCTTTCCATTTTTTCGGTTCCGTCTAAAACAATGCGACTTTGACCTATAGTTGAAATAATTAATTCGCTTTCTAAAAAGGAACCATCAGTTAAATGGGCTCCCCGGTCTGTAATGCGGCGAATTCTCAGATTATTCATTATTACTATGCCATAACGGCGCAAAATCTTTTGCGTATATTTTCGCATGCGCCCGAGATCTTTATTCAATCCGGGTAAAACTTCTTCTTTGCTATTGATAAGAAAAATGGTTGGATGAATATGCCGCAGAGACGGATATTGTTTTTTCAAAACCTGAATGAATTCGGCCAGATTAGCGGCAACCTCAACACCGGTATATCCACATCCGGCAATTACGAAGCGAAGAAGTTTTTGTGCGGAAAAACTGTCTGCACTGGCCGCCTGCCTCATCAGGTTTTGAATTCGTGTTTTTGTAGCCAGGTATGAATTATGTGATTTAAGCTGGTATGCGTATTCGGCGATACCTTCGATTGAAGAAGAATCAGCGGAACCCGACCCAAGCAGAATATGATCATAATGAACATTACATTTTGGACCATTGCTCATATCCACTTTGACAATTCGGGACGCTGTATCAATCTGAATTACCTTCCCTTTAATTATTTCAGCGTGTTCAAGGACATCTGACAGGGGACTCATTCTGTTCTGGTCCCCGATGATACCCATCAGACTTTCGGCTGTCCAGCCATGAAAAAAATGAAACTCATCCGGACAAATTACCTTAATCCGGACTTTACCTGCCATCATTTCGATCAGAAGTTCATTAATAATCGACCTGTAGGCCCAAATGGAAGCGTATCCGCCGCCGATCAATACGATTTGTTTAGTGTTATTTTTCATGATATCAAAGCTATCCTGGCGGAGAGTCGATTCATAATTGGTCCACGGGTTCGGTGGAACAGCATTGGTAAAGATTGCCAGGAGGACCTGGGGTAGGAAATAGAGAAGGTTATCTTTTTTGCAATTTATAAGGAGGGGAAATGCGATATATGCAAAATCTGCAAATGAAAAAGATTTAATTAATTGAATATTACCAAAGAAAGACTAAGAAAAATGGCCGTTTAATAAGCTTTTCAAATATTCACCTAATTCACTTAACCGGGAATTTCTTGAACATGGCAGGTACAACCTGACTAATTGTTGGGCGAATGCCTTTCCTGTCTTTTTCATTTACCTTACCCTGGGCACTGCTTCGCCAGACAATTTTGTTTTCCTTTCTGTCAATCATGTCAATTATCAGAGAGCCGTCGCGGAAAGTTGTCACTTTCATACTACCCTGGTAAAGATCAGGATTATAATAAGCAGTAGAAGCGGGCACATAGTAGTACATATTATACTGACCAGGTAGTGCACCGGCGTTAGATTGAGGAGCATACACGGGAGGGGGCTCCTGACCTACCTCATATGTTTTGTTCAGGACTAATGTATAAGTAAATAAACAATCCGGATTCAGGGTGTCCATTGTCATTCCCCTTTTAGTCAGTTCCTGTATAACTGCCGCTGCTAACGCACTTTCCACTATTTTTTTGTCGGCTAATTTTGTATAGGCTGTATCCTTCGTGTGCAGCCAGGCATAGGTTTTATAATTTTTGAAATTAACTCCTTTGGTTGATTCCGACTGGTATAGATTGGCTGCTGGTGAATAACAGGATGCTATGGAAAAAATGGTCGCAATTAAAAACAAGTGATTTTTTTTCATAATTCGATATAAGTTCTTAGTCGGAATTTTAAGAAGCGCCTCTTTTGCAGGACAATTCTTATAATGTTAAAACTGTAATGAGGGTGAAAATAGCAAATACTTTCGAAATGGAATTAAATCTTCCTTTTTATTGAAATGAAACTACACAGAACATAGATCCTGATATTATAATGCTGATAAAAAACGCTTTAAAGAAATTGCATTAATCAGAAGTCCAGTTTGTTGAAAGATAGTTGCCCGAATTAGAACCCGTTTCCGCATCATAGAATTCTACATTGTGAAACATTTCATGTTTGTAAATAATCCGGAAGAAAATATAAGAAAGTGAGAACCAGGCCAGCGATACAAAAAGACTTCCAATGATATCTGTGGCATAATGCACATGCAGATAGACTCTGCTGATTCCAATACTGATTCCAAAAGTAACAACGATCGACGTCAGCAGGCATTTGGTGTAAAGACCAGTGCTTGTTTTCCAAACAAGGAATAACATTATACCGCAGAAAATGAATCCTCCTAATGCGTGCCCACTGGGAAAGCTATAGCCACCTGCTCCGTCCACCAATGGATAAAGTGGGCGTGCACGGTGAAACACAACCTTCAACAGCCACCCTAAAAGCAAACTGGGCACTACTATCAACATCACCATTACAGCGTATTTCTTGTAATCTCTTCTTACCAGGAAAAAAACCAAAATTATATAAGATGGAATAAGAAATGAACCCGTTCCAAAGAAGGTGATGAACCTGGCGATTTTTGTATGATCCGGAGACGTAATGGGCTTTAAAAAAAGAAAAGCGGATCTATCAATAATATTTTTCTGTTCGGGGATAATAAAGTGAATCAAAAAATATATCAGTAGCAGTGAGATAACCAGAAGACTGAATGCCACCAGAATTTCTGCGAAGAACTCGCTGATGGTATTGGATATTTTATTTAACAGGATCCCGCGTGTATATTCTCTTCCTGCACTTCCCGGCATAGACTCGGTTTTGCCTAATAAGGATGCTGCCAGAATCGAAAAGGTTGGGTAAGACTGTCTGAATTAATTGAAGAGAACAGGGAATCAGAACTTATAGGATAAACCGACACCTATACCGAAATTATAAGGGTATGCTGAAAGCGCACTGTGAATATTGATTGGAGTCAGAGAATTCTTAAAACAGGGTATCAGATCGATCCCAAGTTTAGAATTGATATGATATTCCAGTTCTGCCTTTAACAGGATACCATAGTTTATTTTTTTCAAGCCTTTCATTGGAATAGCCGATTCATCCTGACTGTAGTTCAATCCATAGATCTTCGTTGCAACTGTAGCACTTGTCAGTATATTAAAACTGACACCAGCACCTATCAGGAGAGAGAATTTTTTCATTGGAATTCCATAGCATAATACCACCGGAACAGTTAAATAATGAAGTTGACTGTATGCGTTGGCCGTATATACGCTATCTCCGACCTTGGGTTGAATCGCAGGAAGTGGTTGCAGAAAACTATAGCCTGATATTGTATTGAATTTATATTTTACAATGCCGTCGTTTCCTAAAACTGCATAGGACTTGGAAGAATCAATGATGCTGTTTGACCAGGAGTAACTGAGGCCTGTTTGAATCACCCATCTTTTTTTAATTCTGTAATTTACATTAATACCTACCGAAGCGGAGAATACGTTCCTTTCTCTCTTTTCTATTTCTCTTCCATCGGCCGCCGTAGCATCATCATCTGAAAGATTATATCCTGCAAATTCTTTTGAAAAATAAGAAGCCACTGAAATCCGACTTTTGAAATTTTGGTTGTATGGTTTGATGACCGTATTTTCAGTACCCTTCAATCCGGTGAGAGGGTCATTCCCATTCATATTAAATGAAGATTTTATTGTAACCGGAAACTTCGTGGAGACAGGGTGCAATTCAAAATTTGTCGAGTCAATTTGTATGTGACCACCAGAGCTTTGCAAAGATGCATGGCTAGAATATAAACTCTGGGCAAGCAATCCACCTTCATTTCTTTCAATAAGCCACGCGACATAAGGATGATTTGTATTGCTACTCTTTTTTGCGGGGTTCAGATTTGCAGTCAAAGTTTCTGTCTGATGATTACTTCCTGTTATGTTAACAGATAGAGGGACTTTATTACCAGTTTTTATTATGGATGCAGAGGAAGATCTGTGCTGTATTTGGTTATTTAAAATGATTGCTCCAAAACCCGCAACAATAATGAAAAAACCAATTGTAATCAGAATTCGTCTGCGAAATCTGGACTTATACGCAATCAGGTCTTCATTGTCAAGGTGATTTTCGATCCTCTGCCATAATTCCTTTGAGGGAACATCTTTATGAAATTTGAGAGCCTCCCCGAATAATTTGTCAATATGATTATTTAAGTGTTCATCCATAAACAACCTATCTGGCAATTTTTAATTTGGGGGTCAGCTGATTTCTCAAAATTCTCCTGGCATCTGACAAATTGGACTTCGATGTGCCTTCAGTAATATTTAACAGAGCAGCGATTTCGCGGTGTTTCATACCTTCAAAAACGTACAGATTAAATACCATTCGATAAGCCGGAGGTAACTTTTGTATCAACCGGATCAATTCCTTTTCGGTCATTCTTTCCAGTTGGTTATTTTCAGAAGGCAGAAGGTATTGTTCCTCTGAGAGGGGAATCATATTCAATCTGTTTGACTTACCCCTGTATTTTTGTAACGCACAATTGATCATGATCCTCCGCAGCCACCCCTCGAATGAACCATTGTATTTAAACTGACTGATACATTTATACATTTGAATAAATCCATCTTGTAACACTTCCTCGGCTTCTTCACGATTTCTTGAATAAAGGAGGCAAAGTGGCATCATCGTAGGGACATAAATTTCATAGATACGTTTTTGACACGAACGGTCTCTTCTCAAACATCCATGAATTAGATTTTGAAGCTCTCGTGGGGGAATATTTTCTCCTTTTGTTAACATAGATGTAAAAATACTAAAAATGGTTGGGTCAATCTATGAGCAACCATTCACGATTATACGCGTATTCCTAATGGGAATAGCTAATTTTATAAGACATTTGTACCAATGCACAGAAAATGAAAGTAAATTTATTGATTTTGATTCCAGTTTTGATAATTTCCTTTACAAACTGGCATGGTGACCTGAATGAAGCGGAAAAAATAGCTCAAAAAGAACATAAATTTATTCTGCTGAATTTTTCGGGATCTGACTGGTGCGGTCCGTGTATACGAATGCGGAAGGAAATCTTCGAATCTGAGAATTTCAGGGAAATGGCAGATACAGAATTGATTTTAGTAAATGCTGACTTTCCAAGAATGAAGAAAAACCAGCTGCCAGCCAGCCAGGAGAAATTAAATGATGAAATGGCAGATAAATATAACCCCAAAGGAATATTTCCATATACACTTCTCCTGAATTCGAATGGTAAAGTGTTGCAAACCTGGGAAGGCTTGCCTAATGAATCTACGGACGATTTTATTATAGACGTCCGGAATGGTATATATACAAACAGATAGAGGATGGGTGTTCAGACTGTATATCACAAGAGTTTAAAGTTAATGGGCAATCTTTTTCAGTTGAGTGCTATGAGTGATAACGAGGAACAGGCAATCGAAAGTATAGACGCAGGGATCGAAGAAATTAAGCGTATCGAAAAGCTTCTTACAACTTTTAATGAAGAAAGCGAAACAGCTTTAATTAACCGGTATGCAGGTATCAAACCCGTGAGGGTCAGTGAAGAGACTTTTAACATCATAGAACGCTCTGTCAGAATTTCCCGCGTCACACAAGGGGCTTTTGACATAACATATGGTTCAGTGGATAAGCGCTTATGGAATTTTGATATGAATCTTAATGCGCTGCCGGATAAAGTCACGGCTAAAAAAATGGCGCGGTTGATAAATTACAGAAATATACTGCTTGATAAAAACAACCTTACAGTAATGTTGAAAGAAAAAGGCATGCGTATCGGTTTTGGGGGAATTGGAAAGGGTTATGCAGCGGAGAGAGCAAAACAGGTAATGAAGGATAGGGGTGTGAAAAGCGGAGTCGTAAATGCCTCTGGTGACATGGCAACCTGGGGATTACAACCCGATGGGAAACCCTGGAGTATCGGCATTGTTGATCCTAATGCCAAGGACAAAATATTTTCTTCTCTTAACATTACTGATATGGCTATCGCGACTTCCGGAAACTATGAAAAATTCATTTTGGTGAATGGCCAAAAATATTCCCATACGATAAATCCAAAAACCGGACTTCCGATCAGGGGAATCAAGAGCGTTACCATCATCAGCAAAAATGCTGAAATAGCCGATGCTATGGCGACACCTGTTATGATCATGGGAATCGTTCCTGGCTTAAATATGATCAACCAGATGAAAGGTATTGAAGCCATTGTAGTGGACGACAATGATGTCATTTTCACTTCCAAAAATATTCAATTCAATTAAAAATTATTATGCGACATCATTCAATGAAAGGTATTTTTCTCGCGATTATGGCGACATTCAGCCTTGCATCCTGTGCACATGTCAAAGAGTATCAAAAAAGCCGTATCAATGATTCGGAGATGACACTTTCGAACCGGACCGTTGAAAAAAATGAGCTCAATGCAGAATCATACCGGGAGGGCTCTTCCGGCGCCAATGGCGGAAAGACTGGCGGTGGTTGTGGCTGTAATTAAAATCCTTAACCTAAAATCGGCATGAAAAAACTTTCTCTTTCAGTTATCGGGATGTATTTGTTGATGGCCCATGCATTTTCACAGAATCAGGCGGAGGACAGCTCGGGATATAAACCCAAAAAGCTGAAGCTGGACGAAGTCAATCTGGTTACCAGCTACTATGACCAAACGGCGGACAAATCAGCGGTCATGGGTGGAAGAACAGACTATAAAGGAAACGGAGACGTCACGGATTTTGCCAATGGTTTGGACGTCACTTTTATCGGATGGGATAAAAAACAAAGAAAAAATACCCTGTCCGCCGGAATTGGCATTGACTATCATACGGCTGCTTCACAAGCCTATGTTGATTCTAACGGCACCGCACGTAACAATGGAACGAGAATCTATCCGACCCTCAGCTGGACAAGAGAAAATGATAATAAGGGAACTTCATTCGGCCTGGGAGCTTACTACTCAGCTGAACATAATTATTATCACTCTATTGGGATTAACGCTTCAGTATCTAAAAAAAATAAAAATAACGGAGAATTCAGTTTGAAAGTTGTTGGTTTTTTTGATCAGATAAAAATGATTTACCCAAGTGAACTTAAAATGGGACCAAATGCGGTAACCGTTCCTCCAGGCACAGATACAACGACCACTATTAAATATATTACTACAGCGAGTGGCGCAACAGAGGTTTTGATTCTCAACAGCAGCGGAAACGTGATTAGTAAAAGCCGAAAACCAGAAGTGCCATCCAGACCAAGAAACACATTTACAGCCTCCTTATCATTTTCTCAAATAATAAATCAACGAATGCAGGGAAGTGTCGAAATGGACCTTGTATATCAGAGTGGTTATTTGGGTTTACCATTTCACAGGGTATTCTTCAATAATTTCCCAGCCGCCGGATCTGATACAGTAGAGAACCTGCCTTCTCAAAGATTCAAATTGCCGATTGGTTTCAGACTTAATTATTTCCTGGGCGATAATATTATACTGCGATCGTATTATCGTTTTTATGCTGACAGTTGGGGAATCGTTTCAAATACTTTTAATCTGGAAGTACCTGTAAAAATCACGCCCTTTTTCTCAATATCACCTTTCTACAGATTTTATATACAAACAGCGGCTAACTATTTTGCACCCTATGCAGTCCACACTGCAGCAGAAACATATTACACAAGCAACTACGATCTGTCAGCTTTTAAAAGTAATTTATTCGGTGCTGGTATCAGGATAGCGCCGCCAAGGGGTATATTTTTAAATGACCTGAGGATACTCGAGGTCAGATATGGTCACTATACGCAAACCACTAATCTTAATTCAAATATCATTTCATTGAACCTGGTATTCAAATAAACCCGATTATTGAATTGGTAGTTTTTGGACAGCCAGGTTCAGACCGACACCCAGTCCGGTGGCTTTTTTCCAATCTCCCTGACTTGTTAATCTGTGCCAGGTGGCGGAATTCAGAAAACTTGCCGATAAAAATAAAGCGCCATTTCCAGGTCCGGAATAAGAACCTTCAATCCATTCAAGAGATAATAATATGTCTCCTTCCATTGACAATTTATATTCATTCAAATTGACTGTATAAATCCCGGTTCGTTTTCCGACCGAAACAAGAATGTTTTTCCTGAGTATATTTTCATATGGAACCCCGTTTTTGAAACTATAAATATTCATTCTGAATACTGCCGTATCCAGACGATTGTCCGATATATTGAATGAAAAACTTTTTAAAATGACAGGATTATTTCCCAGTTTGATCCTGACCCCAATTTCAGAACCAAGAAATTTTAATGGTAAACCAATACTAATAAATTTTGACTTCGTAGTATTACCCATGGTCTTTACCGGTAAAGTTTTTTTTGTAACAACGACCTCTTTCAAATCAGGTAAATTTTTCTTCAACCTGAATGACGATCGGAGTAGACTGTTTTAACAGATCTGAAATGGGAATTGTCTGGCTCTGGTATCCTGCCATCGAGATTTTGAGACTGTCAGAAATTAAATGCGGATCAACGGCTATCTGAAAGTTGCCGTCTTTCTGTGAAACTGTTCCGATGTTTTTCCCAGGAATGCCGACGTTCACATAAGACAGCGCTTCCTTATTATCCGAATCAACAATCCTTCCTTTTATAACAAAGTCAGGTCTTTTATCATGACTCATTTTGGGATAAACGGAATCGCCAACATGTTGTTGAAAAATAACGTTCAGCTGTTGCGATAAAAGACGGTGTTTATTTTTTAGGTATTCATCAAAGTATCCCAGGATCAGCTTACTGATCTGATTATTCAGCCTGGTAGTATTATATGTTAATTCTGAGTTTTTTGATTGCAGTAGAGATAGACTGGAAAAATCTTCATGAGTTGCCGTTGGAAAATGGATATACTGCTTTTGATAACCAATCGATGGAAGAATATTAAAGATCGAATCGACCATCCGGTCATTTTGTTTAAATCCACTTTCCATGTAGAAATACGGAGCATGAAAATTATTTAATTTGAAGAAATTTGAATTCCTCAATTCGTCGAAGTCATTGTCTTCTTCTTTTGATTCTCCGTAGTAATGCATTTCAGATCCATCGAGAGAAAGAACTGCTTTTGTATCCGCGTTCCTCAATGACAATACGAATGCAGCCAATCCACCCCAGCTATAACCCATCACTCCGATTTTTGTTGAATCAACTTCAACCCTGTGTGTCAGATAATTCAGAGTGAATTCACCATCATAAACCTGTTCCATAAGATCAGCCATATTCGTGCTCATATTACCGGGATAACGCCCAACTGATGTTACGCAGGTAACGATATAGCCATGAGCAGCTAGTTTTTCAAATAAATGCAGATTTTCATAGCTCATACCATTATAGGCTGACATATACATAATCAGAGGAAACTTTTGCCGGACGGGGTTCGCGTCCCGAAAACTGGATGTTTTCATCCGAATGATAGATGAGGTATCCGGAATTTTTAAATTAATGCCAAGGTATTGTGCCAATTCGGATGTAAGTCTTTTATAAACTGTGTCGTCCTGAAACCTGTTCGACCTTTGTTCTAACAGACTTAGAAATTCACCATACTGCATCGGAGTCTTGAATTCCATATGAGTAGCAGGATACCAAACGTCGATTTCAAGTGGACGATAATACAACTTATCTGACGCCGGCACTCCTGGTTTGTATGTCCGGCTTGAATCAATAGCATAAATGGATTGATAACCAACATTAAAACTTTGCAGGCTATCATTCCTGTTGGTAATTTGAGCGTATACTCCTGTACTGGATAAAAAAAGTAGTAAGCATACAAGGTGGTTGTTCAAATCGGTTGTTTGAATTTTAAATTATCATCATTTATGTTCGCAGTAAAATAAATCTTCCGATTTAACCTAAGGTTATGAATTAACTTTGGTAGTTCTTCCAAAAGAAATTAATCATGATAGCACAAAGTTCGCAGGCTGCTAAAGCCGATCTGTTCAGAAGACAGCATCTGTCCGGAAAATTATTGATATTGCCCAATATCTGGGATTCACTTGGCGCCAGGTTGTTGCAAAAGGTGGGTTTTAAGTCAGTAGCAACTGCAAGCGTTGCCACTGCACTTTCAAATGGCTATCTGGACGGGGAAAAGATTCCGTTTATTGAGTTGCTAAAAATTGTAAACCAGATTGCATCCACAGTGCCCTTGCCGGTTACAGTCGATATAGAAAGAGGATTTGCCGATTCCATTTTAAAGTTGAAGGAGAATATCCGCCTGCTTATCGAAAATGGCGCAGTCGGAATTAATATCGAAGATTCCTTTCCGAATCGTCAGGGATTATATACCGTTGAAGAACAATGCCATAAAATTGAGGGAATTCGTGAGGCAGGAATTCAGTACGGAGTGCCTATTGTAATTAATGCAAGAACTGATGTCTTTCTTCAAAATACTCATGAGAATGCGATGACCGAGGCTATTGAAAGAGGCAGGGCATTCAAATTGGCCGGTGCTGATTGTTTCTATCCCATTGTTCTGAACAGTTACGATGAATTATCGCATATTATAGCCAAGGTTGAAATGCCGATAAATGTTTTACTCTCAAAACCCGTGTCCGACCTGAAGCAGTTGGAAAAAATAGGTGTTGCAAGGGTTAGTGTTGGCCCGAACTTACTTAATCAAGTTTTGACAACCATGAAGCACGTTGCCGACGGACTCCTTCAATATGATACAACCGCATTCTTCAGTCGCGAATTGTTATCACGCGAATATTTGAATAGTCTGGTATAAAATTTACGCTCTGTATTTTATTCCGTGCGTAAACTGACTACCGGATTGGCGACAGCAGCTTTAATAGCTTTTATGCTAACAGTTGCCAATGCAATTATTATGGAAATGATTCCCCCTGCCAGGAAGAGCCACCAGCTTAATTGAATCCTGAATGGATAATTCTGCAGCCATTGGTGCATAAAATACCAGGTCAGCGGCGTTGCGATGACAAATGCTATTGAGATAAGGAGAACAAATTCTTTTGAAAACAGATAAACTATATGGGAGCCCGTTGCGCCAAGCACTTTTCTGATCCCTACTTCTTTAATACGCTGAACAGCCATGAACGATGCCAGCCCATATAATCCCAGGCAGCTGAGAAATATGGCTATCATGGAAAAGATTTTGTACAGATGGGCTATCTGGTTTTCATGCTTATAAAAATTTTCCACTTTATCATCCAGGAATTTATATTCAAAAACAAAATCTGGATACGTTTCACCCCAAATCTTTTCAATTTGATTCATGGAGGAAGTCAACTCTTTAGAATCAAGTTTTATGGATGTTTCATTGTAGTCTCCTTTATTGCTTGTTATGATTAACGGTGCAAGACCATCACGAAAAGACCTTGTATAAAAATCTTTCAGGACACCGACAACGGGACCCTTAACATTTCCATAAAGATTGATTTCTTTGTTCAGGGCATCCTGCGGGTTCCTGATTCCTAAATTCCTCAAAAACATTTCGTTTACCAAAAATTCTCTAATGGTATCGGACAGTTCAATATTCCTTCCGGCAATTAAGGGTAGTTTGTAGGCCGGAAGATATTCGTTATCAGCCGATTTTATAATTGAATAAAAATCAGTTTGTTTTGTGGAATGATCAAATTTTATATTTGTCCAGTTGTCATTGTTATCCTCAACAGGAGTATTTGAGTTAAAACTTACAGATTGTATTCCACTGACAGCTTTCAATTGTTTTTTTAGAAAGTCTATTTTGCTTATCCCGGCGCTGTCTGTGGGAATAGGGATATTGACAACAGCATTTTTTTCGAAACCGAGGGATTGGCTTGTAAAAAAACTCATTTGTTTCGCTATAACCATCGTCGCAATAATGAGTGATTGCGCAATGATGAACTGGAATACGACCAGGCCTCTTCTAAGTGATATACCCTTGTTTGATTTTGAAACCAATTTACTTTTTAGCGCATTGATTGGATTGAACCCGGAAAGTACAACTGAGGGGTAGAACCCGGCCAATATGGTGACAGTAATTAAAGTAATCAGTAAGAACAGTAGTATGGATATTCCGTTTGAGAGGTTGATACTCAAGGAGAGTTCCAACAGATTATTGATATAAGGAAGAGAAAGCCATGCAATGATCAGTGAACATAATATAGATGCCAGCACGATCAAAAATGTTTCGGACAGAAATTGTAACTGCAATTGCCATTTATTGCTTCCGAGTACTTTTCTTACACCCACTTCCCTGGACCGATTTATAGCCTGTGCGGTTGACAGATTTGTAAAATTAACACAGGCAATAAGTAGTATGAAAGCGGCTATCAGCCATAATGCATTGATAAGCTCATGGCTTATGGTCTTGCTGCTGAGATTACCCGCCTGTGTATCATAGTGGACAGCATCCAAAGGCTGAATAGTCTGAACATCTTTATTTTCAGGAGATTTTTTCTTTTTAGAGAGAGCAATTAACTGACTGTTTAAGTTGGAGGGGGATGCATTAGAAGGGAGTAGAATGTAACAACTGAAATTTGAAGATGTATTGTCCCAATCCGTTGAGTGTATAAATTTGGATGTGTACCCTGTTCCGTAGGATATGACAATTTTGAATTGAAAGTCGGTATTGGAAGGAACATTTGCAAGAACGCCGGTTACTTTTAATGTATAAGTGTTGTTTAATTTGAATGTTTTTCCAATGGCATCTTTCCAATCGCCAAAATACTTATCAGCCGCTGCTTTTGTCAGGAGAGCATTATTCGGATCATTCAGAGTTTCATAAGACCCTGCCAGTAAAGGGAAATCAACTATTTTAAAGAAGGCAGGATTGGTAAAGAAAACTCCATTTTCTTCTTTGAACTTCTTTGTTAATTCGCCACCGCTATTTGTTATGACTACCTGATCGTTATGGTCGGCCCAAATGGGCGCTACCTCCTCTATTTGTTTAAAGGAATTTTTCAATGCACCTGGCACGCCAAATGGCACACCCCGGCCATAAAATATTTCCTTTGAATCCGCATGATGATATTCCGTAAGGACACGAAATATGCGGTGACTTTTCTTATGATAATTATCGAAACTTGTTTCAAAACTGATAATCAGGAATATCAGCAGACAAACCGCTATGCCGGTGGCGAGTCCGAGAATATTGATAATAGCATATCCTTTATTGTGTTTTAAATTCCGAAGGTTGATCCTGAAATAGTTCTTAATCATTCCAAATAGATTAGTTGAAATAAAATAGCAATTCAGCGCTTATGTATCCAACTAAATGCCGCTTAGTAAATTGCTGTTAGTCAATACTTTGGTTTTGAATTCCCAATTAAAACTGTCCGGTTTTGATACGCTGGTGTCCTGACACCGGTCAACCGGTACGTTATTTTATCAACAACCTTTAACGCTCAAATTGGTAATATCTGAAACAGAACATTGCCATTGCAGATGCAAACAGTAGTACGCACAACAAGGAACTCGTTCCTGAAAGGACAGAGAAATATTCAATAAAAAAAACAAAGAGCAGGATTTTGAGGTAATCTTTCATTTTGAAAAATTGTATAAAAAGCAGGCTGTTCAGGAAGAGCAATATGCCGTAACTGAGTAAAGCAATGAAGACTGCATCTTTAAAGTATAAATAGCGGGGTGCAAGTATCGATATCGTTATGAACTCAGGTATCAGTAACACAAAATATAAGATTGCGTATTGAGCAAATCGTTTAAATAGAGAAAGTGGAACCGTGCGATAAAATTTGAGACGTGTCTCTTCCATGTCCCTTAACTGATGAATGAGAAGGCCGTGGCCCAATATGCCCAAACTAAAGAACAATATGATCATCCTGAGATCATATTCAATCCGCGTCTGGTTTACTACCATCAGGAACAGCACTGAACAGCTGTACAACTTGATTCCTGAAAACAGCAGTTTTTTATTATTTCCAATATAACGCACAAATAACATCCAGTAAGGAGTTTCCCTGAATTTAAATGGGAGTTTTCTGTCGGCTGGCAAGGTCAACCTGCCAGGGTTCAGAATAATATATAAATACCATCTTGCGCTGATCAGACAAATGGAAGTTATATAAAGGAAGATAATCAGGCATTTTGCTAATTCATGCATATAAAAGCCAGCAGCAAAAATTATGAAGGCGTAGACCACAATTGGCAATATCAGCAGAAACTGAATCCAGAATAGCAGACGGAAGAGCTTTTTATCATCCATCAGAGAAAGCAAATTCAGGAAAGAATAATCAGGCCGTAAAAATATATTTACAATGAACTGTTCTGATTTTTTGGCATACAGGAGCCATACGAAAAGTACAAGAAGAAACAGAAACGGGTTTTTCATCATGCCCTGGATCAGGAAAAAATGATAATCCGTAAATTTTGCTCCGTCTATTACACTTACGACTCCGAACATCAGAGTGAATAAAAAGATAAACAGGCCCGCATGCTGACGATAGAAAGGCTTTACCAGTATTTTAATCAGGATAGTTCTGGAAATGCTCATGTGATGAATTGCAAAGACTGATTAACAATTAAAATTTTATATATGGCCAGGTTATATGAATGAAATGGCTGATGGGAGCTGAATATAAAACAGGTTTTAAACTCTTTGTTGTATGCACTGATAAGTTCTGGCATAATATGGACTGATTCTTCATCCAGCGTCGCCAGAGGCTCATCGAGCAATATGAGAGATGGTTTCCCAATGAAAGCCAGCAGCAAAGAAAGTTTTTTAATCATGCCGCTGGAATATGTTCCAATGGGCATTTGCAAATAACGATGCATCTTAAACAAATTGATCAGCAGATCAGTTTGAACAGTAGCTGCTTTGCGTAAATCCTGGAAGAATTTAAGCAATTCAATTCCCGTGATAAATTCCGGGTATAGTGGTTCTGCTTCGGCAAAACTTACGAGACGCCGATAGCTAAGAGGATTTTTTTGTAGATTAATTCCGTCGAGTAATATTTCACCCTTGAATGGAATCAACCCTGCAAGCATGCTGAGAAAGGTCGTTTTTCCCGATCCATTGATTCCCTGCAACCAATAAATTTTTCTTTCCAGTCTGAGATTGCTTATCTCAAGGACCGGTTGTTGATCGTAGGTTTTAAGTACATTAGCAAATTGTAGCATGGCAGGGATATACTCAATATATAAGAGCTAATCCATTGCATACCATTTATTTGTATGAATGGCATGTTAAAGGTTGTCAACGGTTGATTCTATCTTAAATGTTGTTCCGGATAATATTATTTGATATGCTCTATTACAAAGCGATATTGGCCCTGACTTTTTTTTGTTATTATTTTTTAAAGCCGGTGAATTTCAAAATGCAGAAAAATGAAATGTCAAAGCCCCGTGCTTATTTTGTAAGTGCTTCGGGCGATGATAAAAACGAGGGTACCAGGAACGCTGCTTTTAAATCCATCAGTCGGATTAACAGTGTGCATTTAAATCCCGGTGACTCGGTTCTTTTTGAAGCTGGTCATCATTTCAATGGCAGTCTGATCTTAAAATCTGATAGCAACGGTGACTTTTTACATACAATCTATATCGGTTCATTTGGGTCCGGCTATGCTTCACTTGACGCTGGAAATGCATCTGCTATTATTATTCAGAAAACAAACTGGGTAATTTTAAAAAAATTAAAACTCATCGGATCGGGAAGAAAAAAAGGAAATACGCATGATGGTCTTCTTATTCAAAACAGCAGCCATATTTCAGCAGATAATCTGTTGATTACCGGATTTCAAAAATCAGGATTGCTTATCAGTTCGTCTGAGGATATATCTGTTACGAATATCTCTGCTTTCGAAAACGGAGCAGCCGGAATTTCTGTTGAAGGAACCTATGCTGTAAAAAAGTCAAATCACAATATATATATAGGCCATTGCCGTGCGGAAAATAATCCGGGAGACCCTTCGAATTTAACCAATCATAGTGGAAACGGAATAGTAGTTGGCAGTTGCTCGAAAGTGCTTATTGAATATTGCACTGCAACCAATAATGGATGGGACATGCCTCGCATAGGAAACGGACCCGTGGGAATCTGGGCATATGAAGCAGACAGTGTGACTATTCAACATTGTCTTTCTTACAGGAACAAAACTTCTGTTGGTGGTGCTGATGGAGGTGGTTTTGATTTGGATGGTGGTGTTACCCATTCCGTTGTTCAATATTGTTTATCCTATGAGAACCAGGGAGCGGGATATTGCATCTTTCAGTATTTATATGCCAGTCCCTGGCACGACAACATTTTCAGATTTAATATAAGTATTAATGATGGTTCAGTTTCTGATGCAGGCGCAGGATTATACATATGGAACAGCTCCCGTGATTCTAACCAATTTTATAATAGCCTGGTTTATAATAATACAATCTACAATTCCAAAGTGGCTGCGGTCAGTTTTTCTGAGTTAAGCATGAGAAAAGGGTTCGCCTGTTATAATAATATTTTTGTTGGAAGGGACAGTCTCGTGAAAGGAGATATAGGCAATGATATTTTTATTGGGAATGACTGGTGGAGTCTGAACAGAGGATTCAATATAGAAGGCCAAACCGATTTCGAAACCTGGACGAGACACAGCGGCAAAGAAATGATTTCAGGGAAATTAAAAGGACATAACAGAAAACCGGAATTTTCAGGCCCCCTTATGACGGGTTTGACATCTGCTTCCGGCTTGAAAAGATTTGATCACTTTAAATTATTTCCAAATTCTCAACTGCAGCACAGTGGGATAAATTTGTGGAACCTTTACGGCATTAATACAGGCGGTTTGGATTTTAATTCGGGTACACTGCCGGTCACAGGAATAGGCGCCAGTTTTTGAACTGATCGATATGGGAAGACTAATTACTGCCATCATAACTTTCTGCCTGATTCATATGTCGGGTTATAGTCAGGACACAATGAAGCCTGCGATATTGGGAGAACCATGGAATGACGAAGCCGGGAATTTTATCAATGCACACGGTGCGGGCCTTCTTCATTTTGGAGATTTGTATTATTTGTTCGGCGAGATTAAAAATGGTTCAACCAGACTGGTTGCCGGGCAAGACTGGGAAGATTATCGTGTACCTGCAGGTGGTGTTTCCTGTTATTCTTCCCGGGACTTAATAAGGTGGAAATTCGAGGGTGTTGCTTTAGCTCCTGTAACCGGAAATCCATTGAATGACCTGGATACAGGCAGAGTAATCGAAAGGCCCAAAGTTATTTATAATGAAAGGACAAAGAAGTTTGTCATGTGGATGCATATTGATAAGGAGGATTACAGTTATGCGCGTTTGGGTGTGGCCGTTAGTGATAAACCCGAAGGGCCCTATACTTATGACAGAAGTCTTCAACCCAATGGACAGGAGTCGAGAGATATGACTCTTTTTCAGGATGACGACGGCAGAGCATATCTTGTATATGCGTCTGAAAATAACAATACGATGCAGATTTGCCAGTTGTCTGACGACTACCTTACTCCTTCAAAGAATTTTATACGCATTCTGATTGGTCAGCGAAGAGAAGCTCCTGCAATATGTAAGCATGGAAATAAATATTACCTGATAACCTCTCTTTGCAGCGGCTGGAGTCCAAATGCCGCGCTGTATTCGGTGGCAGACAGCATGATGGGCAGGTGGGTGAATATGGGAAATCCCTGCGTCGGACCGGGTGCAGAAACTACTTTTGACGCTCAAAGCAGTTTTGTATTGCCGGTAACGGGGGAGGCCAATAAATATATTTTTTTTGCCGACAGGTGGAACAAGACAAATCTTCCCGGTTCGGGATACCTGTGGGTACCATTTCTTATTAAAGATGATAAGATTGAAATTAAGAACGGCGAATATTTTGAAAAAGCTAGTTATCAATGGAAAACAAAAAACGAGAAAGTAATAGATAGCATGCAGGTGCTGCCTTTTACTATACTTCAATATTCTGTGAATATAAAAAACAGTTATTTTAATGAGAAAGGGTATTCCTATATTAAATTTTATGACAGCTCAAATCATGAGTTGCTTGCGTACAGGACTGACCCTGTCTATTCACAAAACTTCTCAGCCTCCGGAATTTATACCGAAGCACCACCTCTTACAAATTACGCGAGAATTGGTATTGGTATAGATTCGTCGAAAACCGGCGATTTATATGCAGACAGTTTGCAGGTAATACTCAATATTGGCAAACACGCTAGAGTTCAGGTACCGCTGTGTAACCTGGATGAATATATGCGACCATTTTGGAATTCGGATACGATATATAATGAGACGATACTCATGTATGCCAAAGACGGACAAAAGGCAACGGGAAAATTACTGTTTAAACCCGATCATATTATTTCGGTAAAAAGTTATGATCTCAGCAAACAATTCAAAATCGGAACTGATTATACGATCATGGGCAATTTGATTACCAGACCGTTTCATTCGGGGATGCCATTCAGATCAGATACATCTTTCGATCATGTGCATGATCTGGCATGGTATAACCTGCAATCTCAATGGGTTGTTGTAACCTATATCCACCACGATAAATGGGTATCTCCTTCGCCTTTTTTTAAAGGAGACAAACTACCCTCACTCATGGCAAAACTCAAAGCGAAGCTGCCGGTAAAAATAATCGGATATGGAATGAGCATCACGCGCGGCCAGGATGTAAGCAGTTATGTAAATGTAGCGCCATATATGCCTGCCTGGCTTGATTTGTTAACGTCAGAGCTTAGGAAATATTATCACAACGATAAAATTGAAATGATAAATGCAGGATTACCCGGTGCTACGGTAAGCTGGGGAGCCTCCTACGCTGAAAATTATATAAACCCGGTACATCCTGATCTTGTTATCGTCGATTTTGGTATGAATGATTTCTGGAGGCTAACCCCGGAGGAATACAAGGGGTACATTCAAACCATTGTCAGGAAAGTGAAGGCGCAAAATCCGGGAACTGAATTTCTTTTGATTTCAAATATGGATTTTGATCCTGCTTATATTCTGGATTCCGACAAATACAAATCTTTTTATACTTCTAATATGCAGGGATATAATAAGGTTCTTCAACAAATGGAGACGGAGGGAATAGTAAACCTGGATATGACTACTTTGAGCGATTCGATCTATCTTAGAAAAAAGGCAAAAGATTGCATCTCAAACCCCCTTCATCCCAATGATTATCTCGCCAGATGGTATGCCCAGTCACTGGTTGCAATCTTAACACGATAGTACGAACAATGTGAAATTTACAATTTGACTTTCCTTCCTTCCTTTGCGGATTCAAGTGCCGCATTTAAGATGCGGACGACAATCAGGTTATTCTCCAACGACGATAAGTCATGATCCGGATTCAGTTTACCACTTAACACATCGGATAAATACTGAATATTGTTGCTATAGTCAGCCGGTTTTACCTGAATATTTTCATATATATCTTTATCTCCTTTGCTGAATCGTATTTCCATTGAGTGCATGCAGGTATCCTTTGGTGCCGAAAACTTCCAGGTCCTTGATCCCAAAGGGCCAGTCCCAGGAAGCCTCAATGATGCCCGTCGCATCCGGATATTCCAATAATATCGTTGCATCATCTTCTACTTTTGGATAGATTGCCGGCTTGAGATGATGGGTAATCGCAGTTACTGCAATGGGTGGTTTACCGTTCATCAGCCAGACCATCAGATTGGCGCCATAACATCCAAAATCCATCACCGCTCCCCCGCCATTTTTTATTGGATCGGTAAGCCAGTTCAGAAAATCCGGACTGCATCCTATCTCCACAGGACCCTGGTGCCCGTCATGAACGATCATTTTTCTAAGCTCACCGATTGAATGTTGTGAATTGACCATTGTAAATATCTGCTGATTGCTATTATACCAGGTAGTTTCATAATTTGTTAAGACCTGAACATGATACTGTCTGGAGAGTGCAGCCATGCGTTCAGCATCCTTTACCGTGGTGGCAAGTGGTTTTTCAACCATTACAGAAAATCCTTTTGGTGCACATATCTCAACTACATTGATATGGTCTGAAATGGATGTATAAGCCAAAACAACATCTGGTTTTGTATGCGTCAGCAGGGATTCCAGATTTTTAAAGAATAAGGAATCTGGTAATTGATAGTCTTTTTTATACTTGAGTACAAGCTGTTCGTCCCCTTCGGCTATACCCGCAATAATCACTTCCCCTTTTTTATACTGATTCAGAATTCCACGAACATGATCATGGACCATGCCTGCAATACCTACGCGAAGGGTTTTTTGTGCAGAACTGCTAACGGCTGTCAGTAACAATATCATAACGGCTAATACATTTCTGCCCATATTTGATTTTAACATTCTGTCATTTTTGAATACTAAATGTAAGAATTACCGGCTTTTTTACATTTAATTTTAGATCCGAAAAAAGCAAACGGAGGAGCTGTTAAACCTTGTCTGCCTTTTTAAGTCCATATTGACTGCTTTATCGATTATCGATAAGGTGGCAAACGAAAAAATAAATGACGACTTCATTGCTGAAAAGACTGGGCATTATTTTGGTTTTCAACGCCCTTGCTGCTATTGGAAATGCTCAATCCGGATTTTCCAGGCTGGATGAGTGGATGAATAAAAATTCAAAAGATATGGGAGGCCGAACCATTCTTGTGATATATAAGGATGGAAAAATGGTATATAATAAGTCTGTCAATGACATGAGCCGCCGGCAGAAATCGATATATAAATATATCGCGAAAAGAATGGGTCAGGATGCAGATCCGGGTGATTATAATTTGAATACCCGTCAGATGATTGCCAGTTGCAGCAAATGGCTGAGCGCTGCCCTCGTAATGACTTTTGTGGATGAAGGTAAACTGCGGTTATGCGACACCGTTGGTACTTATCTGCCGGTTCTTACATTACACGGGAAAGGGAACATTACAATCAGCGAATGTCTCTCCCATCTTACAGGAATTAAGGCGCCTCCGTTGAAGGAAAGTCTGAAAGAATTTAAAAATATCAGCAGCATGAATCAGGCGATTGATGAAATCGCCATTTTGCCAATGGAAGGAACACCCGGCAAGGTTTTTCATTATAGCAATATCGGATTGCAGATAGTAGGAGCTGTTTTAGAAAAGATCAGTGGCCGGTCTTTTGAGGAACTGTTTGCTGAACGAATCGCCAGACCGCTGAATTTAAGAAACACTGATTTTGGAAAAAAACAGCTGGCGCTGCCGGCCGGAGGAGCCAGCAGTACTCCCGAAGACTATCTTGCCTTTTTAACCATGATACTTGACAGAGGCAATTTCAACGGGAAACAAATATTAACCGAAAGGAGTGTGGAGGAAATGGAAATCGACCGGATCGGACCAGACATTGATATTGCCTGGTCACCTGCCGAGGCCAGAGGATTAGGTTATGGATATGGGGAGTGGGTAGTGAAAAATTCTGAGCCGGGGGAACCTGCAGCCTGGATCACAAGCCCCGGGTTATTCGGTAGTTTCCCCTGGGTTGAAAATAAAAAACATTACTGCGCTTTTCTAATGACTTTTTATCTGAATAGTAAGGATAGAAATGAACGCTATTTTACATTAAAACAATTGGTGGACGAATCCATTCCATAGTATATATTACCATCTCTTCAGCAGATGATCTACCTTTAGTTTCTGCTCATTACATATCTATGAATTTGCTAAAGAACAGCTTCACAGATTGCTTTTTTATATGCCTCTTGGTATTTACGTTATTAATCCTGAATAAAGCGGTCGGACAAAAAGCCGGGAATAATGATTCAGTGATTTTTAAAAAGATCGTTTTAACCAATGATTTTATATCGGAAGGCGTGGCGATTGGAGACGTGAACAGGGATGGTAAACCAGATGTTATGGCCGGCTCTTATTGGTTCGAAGCTCCCAACTGGACAAAACATGAGATTGTAAAGGGACTTAGTTTTTCTCCCGATACAGCATTCAGTAATTCGTTTTTAGATTTTAGTATGGATGTAAATCAGGATGGCTGGATCGACCTGATTCGGGTTGGCTTTCCGGGAAAGGAAATAGTATGGTATGAAAATCCAAAGAATAAACAGGGTTATTGGATAATGCATTCCATTTACGATCACATCGGCAATGAATCTCCTGCTTTTGTTGATATCGACGGCGATGGCCGGCCGGATATTTTATGCAATGATCCGATCGAAAAAAAGGTTATTTGGTTTAAGTCGCCCTCAGCAAAGGGAGATTCTCTTTGGAAGAAATTTATAATTAGTAATAACCCGGATCTGGCAACGAACGTTTATACCCACGGCCTCGGGTGGGGCGACATAAATAAGGACGGACGACCGGATGTCATTATTACAAAGGGGTGGTGGGAAGCCCCAAAAGATGTTACACAATCCGACTGGCTTTTTCATCCTGCGGATCTGGGAGAAGAATGTTCACAAATGTATGTTATGGATCTGGACGGAGATGGAGACGCCGATGTGATTAGCGCATCTGCACACAATTATGGTATCTGGTGGCATGAACAGTTTAGGGACAAACAGGGAAAAATAAGTTTTAAGCATCATGAAATCAGTAAGGCATTTTCTGAGACCCATGGTCTGGCACTGGCCGATATAAATGGGGATGGATATCCCGACCTGGTTACAGGTAAACGATACTTTGCCCATAATGGAAAGGATCCTGGTGGCTACGATCCTTCGGTATTATATTGGTTCGAATTCAGGCCTGGAAAAATTCCTCAGTGGATTCCGCATTTTATAGATGATAAATCAGGAGTAGGGTTGCAGGTTGTTGTAAAAGATATGAATCAGGATGGTCTGCCGGATATTATTGTTTCCAATAAGAAAGGAGTATTTATTTTTGAAAGGATAAAACATTAATAATTACCTGACATGAAAAAAATCTTTTGTTTATTAATTCTTCAATTGTCAATTCTCCTGACTGGGTTTTCACAAACCTCATTATCGGGAAATCAAAAATCAAAATCAATTGATGGCCATCCGGCATGGATCATGCAGGGAAATATTTATGAAGTAAATGTTCGTCAATATACACGGGAAGGAACCCTGAAAGCTTTTGCAAAGCATCTGGACAGACTAAAAGGGATGGGTGTACAAACTTTATGGTTTATGCCTTTGAACCCCATTAGTAAGGTTGACCGGAAAGGAACCCTTGGTAGTTATTATGCCGTTTCCGATTACACATCACTAAATCCCGAATTTGGAACAATGAAGGATTGGCTGAATCTGGTGAACGAAATTCACGGGAAAGGGATGAAAGTAATTATTGACTGGGTTCCGAATCATACGGGAGCAGACAATCACTGGCTGACTGAACACCCTGATTTTTTTGTGAAAGATAGTAGCGGAAAAGCAGCCATGGCAAAAGACTGGTCTGATACACGTCAGTTGGATTATTCGAATCCGGTGATGGAAGACAGCATGATTGCTGCCATGAAGTTCTGGCTCCTCAATTCAAACATTGACGGTTTTCGATGTGATGTGGCATGGAACGTGCCCGGGCCCTTCTGGCAGAAATGTATTTCTCAATTAAGAAGCATAAAAAATGTTTTTATGCTGGCGGAAGGCGATAACGCATATCTGCCTGAATCAGGATTTGATGCTATCTATCCCTGGAGCATGTTTCATATGATGGAAGAAATAGCAAAGGGCGACAGGCCGGCATTTGCGCTGGATAGTATCCAGGATCAAAATACATCAAAATATCCCGCTCATACAATTCAAATGTATTTTACCAGCAATCATGATGAGAACAGCTGGAATAAAGCTGACTATGGAACTTTCCCAGGAAGGAGTCACGCACCTTTTGCTGTATTCACTCAAACCATGGCATCCGGTGTGCCACTTATTTACAGCGGACAGGAAGAACCTGTTTTGCGTCCTCTTCAGTTTTTCGAAAAAGATCCGATCGTATTTGGGAAATTTGGCAGGGCCGCGTTTTATAAGATATTACTGAATCTTCGGAAAACGAATTCCGCACTTGCGGCCAATGCATCATTTCGTAAAGTTAATGCAGGCGATAAAAAAGCGATCTATGCCTTTGTCCGCGAAAAAGGAGCCAATAAGGTTTTGGTTATTTTAAATTTTTCCGACAAGGAGCAAACGATAGCTGTAAAGGACAAAACACTATTTGGAAATCCAATGAATGTGTTTGCCGGCAAGAATGAATCCTTAACCGGTGAACCACGTAAGATCGGGGCCTGGGGATACATTATTTATGAATACAAACCCGGTAAATAGTATTGACTATTTTAGGACACCCTTCATTTCCGTTTTCTTGGATCCGTAGTCAAAACTTCTTTCAATATCGACTGTGATATCATTGCCATCAAAATGGCAGGTTGTTATTTCGGTATGAGGACTTTCAATATAACGCATTTGCATGATCAGTGTCTGGTCATCTTTCCAATAGAAGGCAGAAGCTACTTTATACGGTGAGAGTAATGCCCAGTTTTCTTTGGCAGCTGACACGAGAGATGGTCCTGGTTTATTTGTCTGTCCGGTTTTCCAGAATCCCGCCCCATAATATAAATTATAAGTATCTGCATTTGTATTTATTACTAATTGGCAAACGCTATCCTTTATATGAATTGAAACTGATTGAAAATTATTCTCGTTCGGCTCCAGGATAAAATATTTATTCAGATTCTTATTCGCTGCGAGCGCAGTTAAACTTCCGGTGTTGGTCTTGATGGCAAGTGCAGTTAATTTTGCTTTTAATGCATACAATGATTTTTGATCTTCGGGTAACTTGCTCTTTTTGACGGCAGGTAATAAATAGTCCCAAACCAGGTTTATTTCATTTTGCATATTGGGGGTTTCAGCCTGAATGGCAACTACCATATCCTGGTCAGGCATCATAATGATATACTGTCCGAAAGCTCCATCAGCCCGGAAAGCATGATGTCTGCACCGCCAGATCTGATAACAATAACCCTGTTCCCAATCGCTTGAATCTTTTTTAGCCTGGGAAAGCTCAGGATGCTGAATGATTTTTGTTGTCGTTGCTTCATCGACCCATATTGTTGGTAAAATCTGGTTTCCATTCCATACACCTTTTTGCAAATACAACTGTCCGAGTTTAGCCATGTCTTCTGTTTTCACACGAAGTCCCCACCCGCCTGTATTTATACTCATTAAATTTTCTTCCCAATCCATTCCTGTTATGCCGAGTGGATCGAATAGTCTTGGCTTTAAATAGTCGATTACTTTCTGCCCTGTTACTTTCTGTATTATGGCTGACAACATAAATGTTCCCATGCTATTATATAGAAAAACACTGCCCGGGTTATTTACAATAGGAGTGGCGAGAAATCCTTTTACCCAGTTCTTCATTGTTGTTGCAACAGCGGAAGGTTCCGGAAATTGCCCGTCTGACATAATGAGAATATCCCTGACTGTCAATGCAGCGAGATTTGGTGAAATGGAATCCGGCAGGTCATTCGGGAAAAATGAAATTACTTTATCAGTCAGTTTTAAACGATTTTCAGAAACTGCAAAACCCACGGCAGTAGATGTAAAAGTTTTACTGGCCGAATACAGTGTTTGGCGAAGTGAGGGTTTATAAGGATCCCACCAACCTTCGGCAATTACTTTGCCATGCCGGAGAATCATGAAACTATGTAATTCATTTTTACTTTTGTCTACAGCATTTAAAAAACCGATGATTCCGCCAGATAAAACTCCCTCAGCTTCGGGTGTACTACGCGGAAGGCTCGTGCTGTTCTGGCCAAATAAAGTAATGGTGGAAGTCAGGGAGACCAGTATCACCAGAATGGAAATCTTTTTTCTGAATATGTTCATGAGTTGAGAATGTATAATTGAAATATTAAAATAATGATTTTTTATTTGTGTATGCGATTGCGTATACAATACTCTGCATCTTTTTATTCACGCCTGATGTTGAAAACAGATCTTAAATATAACCCCTATTTTCCCTATTTTTAATCGGATGTTCACTGACTGCTTTAGCCCATCGGATAAAATGGACCCGAATTTACTGTCAAGCCCTGTCTTCAGGGATTTTTTCAACATTCATCATTCGTACGGTGAATTGATTGGAGAGGATGGGAATATAAAACCCCACTGGGAGACGTTTTTTCAATCTTATTCTCTCCTGGGTGATGAAGAAATGAGCAATCGCAATAACGACACCCTTCGTCTGCTTAAGGAAAACGGCGTTACTTATAATATTTATGGTGACCCAACCGGAATGAACCGGCCCTGGAAGCTGGATAATATCCCATTTATAATCAGTAAAGAAGAATGGAATTCTGTTGAGTCCGGTCTTTCGCAAAGAGCGCAACTTCTGAATCTTATTCTGGAAGATATCTACGGTGAAAGAAACCTGATCAAAAAAGGTGTTTTACCCATGGAACTTGTTTATAACCATTCAGGGTTTTTACGGCCTTGTAATGGAATTAAACAACCAGGTAAACACCGGCTGATTTTATATTCAGCTGATATTGCCAAAAGTACCACAGGAAGTATTTGGGTCGTTAACGACAGAACGCAGGCACCTTCGGGATCGGGATATGCACTGGAAAACAGAACCACAATGACCCGGGTAATTCCTGAACTGTTCAATGGTTTAAAAGTCCGTCATCTTTCTCCTTACTTCAACGCACTTCGGAATGGTCTCAATGAAATAGCACCTCAAAAAAATCTCAATCCAAGGATTGTCATCCTGACACCAGGTTCAAAGAATGAAACATACTTCGAGCATTCCTACCTTTCTTCATATCTCGGATTCACCCTCGTTCAGGGGAATGACCTTATTGTAAAAGATAATTTTGTCTGGTTGAAGACGATGGGCGGTCTCGAGCGTGTGGACGTCATTTTACGACGTGTGGATGATATTTACTGCGACCCCCTGGAACTAAAATCAGATTCGCAACTCGGTATTCCCGGTCTTTTACAATGTGTGCGAAGTGGAAATGTAAGTATTGCAAATCCCCTGGGCAGCAGCATCCTTGAAAACCCGGGTCTCATGCCTTTTCTTCAGCAGATCTCAAGATATTTTTTATCCGAGGATCTCATTTTGCCGACGATTGCTTCCTGGTGGTGCGGCCAGCCTGCAGAACTTCAATATGTGCTGGACAATATTCAATCGCTGGTAATAAAAAAAATACACAGGAATCCAACGGGAAGCTCTTCAATAGATGGCGCGTCCCTTTCTGCCAGTCAACTATCAGCCTGCAAAGAACAGATCAAAGCAAATCCTTCAGTATATGTAGGACAGGAAAAAGTAGAAATTTCGTTGAGTCCTTCTTTAATTGATGGAAAAATTGTTCCCCGAAAAGTTTTATTCAGAAGTTTTTTGGTCAGTAATCAGGACGAATATGTGGCTATGGCGGGTGGCCTCGTCAGGTCGTCTGCAAATGCAGGTAATTTTAATATATCCAGTCAGATGGGTGGCTTCAGTAAAGATGCATGGATCATTTCTCCGGAACCAGGTCGTGTTGTAAATGTTTTGAAAGAAAGCCCGGAAGGCGCGGCTGAAACATTCAATGACATGCTGCCAAGTCACGCAGCTGAAAATTTATTCTGGGTTGGCCGATATACTGAACGTGTTTTAGGGAATGCCCGTTTCCTGAGAACAGTAATGCAGTTTTTAGCAGAAGGAAATAAATTGCTCACCGAGAATAACCGGCAGACTGAAAGAAATCTACTCGAAGCATTCACACGATACAGTTTTACATTACCCGGGTTTATTGGTGAAAAGGCAGAAGAATTATTTGCAGATCCCTGGAAAGAATTAAAGGATATTCTTTTTAATGAAAAGAGAACCGGCGGTATCATGTTTAATTTTTTACAATTTCATAAGGCGATTCACGAAGTTCGCGACCATTGGTCAACCGACACCTGGAGGGTAATCCGCAGAATGGAGGAAGAATTGCAAAATGGAATTCCGCTGACTCATCATGGTCATCTCCAGATGATACATACCCTGGATAATCTGATAACCTCTACGGTGGCGTTCATCGGACTCAACAGAGAAAGTATTTCACGTGAACAGGGTTGGATAATGCTGGATCTTGGAAGAAAAATCGAACAAAGCCTTTTAGTCATCTCCATGCTCAAAACCACGATGGTTAAAAAATTCAACGACCAGGTGGAATATAATTTGCAGCAAAGTGTTCTGATGAGCAACGAAGGCCTGGTGAACTACAGGTATAAATACAGGAGACCCCTGCAAAACCTGCTGGTCATCGACCTGCTGCTTTTTGATCCAAATAATCCCCGGTCATTGACTTACCAGGTAGTCCGGCTCAAAGCCTACCTGAAAAATCTTCCGAAGAACAGAGGTGTGCAGTCCACTACAGAATATGAAAGATTGATATTTGAAGCAGATTCCCATTTAAAACTGGCTAATAAAAATGAATTGGCGACTCCTGATGAAGATGGATACAAAAACCTGGAAATATTCTTATCTGAGTTGTATCATTTGCTTTCCGCCATTCCCGGCGTAATTTCGAAAGCATTTTTTAAACATGAAATGACGCCAAAATCGATTATATTCCGTTAAACCGGATGAGAATAAAACGTGAAATACACAATAGAACATACAACAGCGTATACTTATCTGGAGCCTGTCAGTTTATGTCACAATATCGCCAGGCTCATGCCACGCAATTCAGGAGAGCAGATTTGCAGAAATACCACATATACATATTAAACCCCAACCAGACCGGATCAATGAATACGAAGATTTTTTCGGAAATAAAGTCATTTATTTTTCCATTGAAAAAGAACATTGGGAATTAACCGTACTTGTCACTTCAGAAGTAGAAAGAATGGATACCGGCTATTCCCAAACACATCATTATCCTGATGTCGGTTTGGAAGAAGCAAAAAAGAAACTATCAAACGTGGATGCCGATGCAATTGACATTAAACAATACCTGTTCGTAACACCTATGACTGAATGGAATGAAAGTATCCTGCAGTATGCGTTGCTATCCTTCCTGCCCGGGAGATCTGTTTTTGAAGCGACAAAAGATTTAACGCAGCGTATTTATAATGACTTTGAATATAAGCCTGGTCATACAACCATTGCGACTCCATTGTCTGTCGTAATGCAGGAACGTAAAGGGGTTTGTCAGGATTTTGCACACCTTGCAATAGCCTGTCTCCGCTCCATTGGTTTACCAGCCCGTTATGTCAGTGGATATATCGAAACCATTTCGCCCGAAGGAGTGGAGAAATTAATCGGTGCGGATGCTTCGCACGCCTGGTTTAGCGTATTTATTCCTGAAATGGAATGGACAGATTTTGACCCTACCAACAACTGCCTGGTTTCAGATCAGCATATTACCATAGGCTGGGGTAGAGATTATGCGGATATTGCACCCATGGAAGGAATTATTCTTAGCAGTGGATCCCATGAATTAACGGTATCTGTAGATGTTAAGAGACAAAATTCATTATGAAGCTTTATACCTGCAGTAACTGTCACAGCCTCATCTATTTTGAAAATAATATCTGCCTGCACTGCGGTTACTCTCTCGGTTTTAATGCAAATACACTTTCTCTGATTACGCTGGTTCCGGAAAATGATGGTTTGTACTCAAATATTCAGAACAAAGAGGAGCAATACCGTTATTGTAAGAATGCCGAATATGCGACATGTAACTGGCTCGTCCCTTCATTACAAAACTCGGAGTATTGCCAGGCCTGTGAACTGAACCGTGTGATACCGGCGCTGACCAGTGAAGAGAATCTTAAAAGATGGAAGAACATTGAAGTAGCCAAACACCGCCTTGTTTATTCTCTTCTTCGGCTACGCCTTCCTGTGAGTAAGAAAAAGGATAATGAAGAAACAGGGATTGCTTTTGATTTTTTAGCAGATTCATCACCAAAAGAAAAAGTAATTACTGGTCATGACAATGGGGTTATTACATTAAATATTGAAGAAGCAGATGAAGCAGCACGCGTTCGCCATAAACATGGATCTGGGTGAAAAATACAGAACCCTGCTTGGTCATTTCCGTCATGAAATAGGACACTATTACTGGGAGACGCTTATAAAAAACACTGATGCGTTAGAAAAGTACCGTTTACTTTTCGGAGATGAAGAGATGGATTATTCCCGAATCACTGGAAGCTTATTATAAAAACGGTGCTCCCGCAGACTGGAGCGAACATTATATAAGTCCTTATGCTACTTCCCATCCCTGGGAGGACTGGGCGGAGACCTGGGCGCACTATCTGCATCTGATGGATACACTGGAAACAGCATTTTCCTTTGGCATCCGCATTCAGCCCGATATGGTGCAGGATACAAAATCAATACAGGCGAGCATTCAGCAGGATCCATATGATATGACAGACTTCAGCCAGATCATTAAATGGTGGCTACCGCTCACATTTGCCGTAAATAGTTTAAACCGCAGCATGGGTCATTCTGATTTTTACCCTTTTGTAATTTCCGAACCTGTCGTAAAAAAACTTCAGTTCATTCATGAGCTTTGTCTGAGGAATGCGGGGAATATAAATTATCCGAGGTGGTGAGTCTGAATAATGTGGCTGATGTGGAATTGTAGAAAATGAAAAATGGGCAAATTAAATGGGGAGATGATAATTTGAAAATATGATTATCCGTATTGGGAGATTCTTTAACAACCTCCCGGGGGACTACGTCACATTTTTGGATGATCCGGCGGTCGTTGACAGTAGATTTTTTCGTTAAACAAAATTTAGGGGAAGCCCGGCAGTTGCAAATGATTCTTCCACCCGCTTTAAAATAAATCTCACATTTCCTACATTATCATTAAAAATTCAATTTCCCCATTGTTCATTTTCTACAATTCCACATCAGCCACATTATTTGTGCTTTTTCCTCAAATCGAGCGTATAAGGATATGACTTATTAATCTCGGCTGCGGGCGGATCACATAAAAAAGGTAATCTGTTTTGTTCAATATAATGTGATACGACTGCCATATAAGGAGCGGGCCGCAAAACATCCTGCGTATGGGATGTGTCGCCGAAACGACTCACCCGCCTCGACTCCGCTTCATAGGCATTTATCGGGAATGAATCATAATGCCGGCCACCCGGATGCGCAACATAATATGTACATCCGCCCACCGATCTGTTATTCCAGGTATCCACAATATCGAAACTAAGGGGTGTGTCGATTCCTATCGTTGGATGTAATGCAGACGGAGGCTGCCATGCGCGGTAACGTATTCCGCATACATATTCTTCCTGAACTCCCGTTTCTCTTAACGGAACGCGGTTTCCATTGCACAGCAGAACATACCTGGAATCATTCAGTCCTTTTAATTTTACCTGAATTTTTTCCAGCGACGAATCCACAAAACGGGCTGTTCCGGAACTCGACATTTCTTCACCCAGTACATGCCAGGGTTCAATACCCATCCGTATTTCCATTTCAATGCCGGCAATTTTCACAGTACCATAATGTGGAAAGCGAAATTCAAAGAAAGGTTCAAACCAACTCATATTGAATGGATAGCCGGCGTCATTCAGATCATTTACAACATCCTGAATATCCTGGTGAACATAATGAGGGAGCATAAATTTATCGTGTAGCTCCGTCCCCCATCTTACCAGGTCATGCCTGTAAGGTTTGTTCCAGAATTTCGCAATCAGTCCGCGTATCAGCAGCATCTGCAAAAGACTCATTTGCTTATTCGGAGGCATATCGAAGGCACGAAATTCAAGAATACCCAGTCGTCCTGAAGATGTATCGGGTGAATATAATTTGTCTATACAGAATTCTGACCGGTGAGTATTCCCGGTAATATCTGTCAGCAGATGCCTGAAGATCCGGTCCACCAGGTAAAATGGAATAAAGCCTTTATCCGGCACCTGACTAAATGCAATTTCCATTTCATATAACTTTTCATCCCTGCCTTCATCAATCCGGGGTGCCTGACTGGTGGGTCCTATAAACGCACTGGAGAATAAATATGACAATCCCGGATGATGCTGCCAGTAAGTAACAAGACTCCTCAACAGATCAGGCCTGCGCAACAACGGACTGTCGGCGGGCCTGTGCACCACCGATGGTTATATGATTCCCACCTCCCGTGCCGGTATGTCTTCCGTCCAGCATAAACTTTTCTGTACCCAGACGAGATAAAAAAGCCTGCTCGTAAAGTGTATCTATATTGTGAACGAGCTCTTTCCAGGTTGAAGAGGGATGAATATTGACTTCAATGACGCCTGGATCGGGAGAAACTACCAGTCTTTCCATCCGGTAATCCCGGGGCGGTTCATAGCCTTCTATCCTCACGGGCATGTTTAATTTTTCGGCTGTTGCCTCAATAGACGCGATCAGATCGAGATAATGTTCCAGGTAGTCCATTGGTGGAAGGAATGTATAAATAATTCCTTCGCGGGCCTCCACACAAAGAGCTGTTTTTATTACTGGGACTTCATATACAGGTTTGATTTCTTCTTCTTCCTCCTTTATTTTCTTTTTATTTTTGTCATCAGCAGAATTGTCCTGATATTTTATTTTTTGTGCGGGCGCGGGATGTTCATATACCAGTCCGTAACGGCTCGTGATCGTTTCGTGGAAATTCTCCAGCACAGGTAATTCTTCAAACAGACTTCGTTCAACTTTTTGGGGTTCATTGTCTTTTGCAATTGCTGGTAAAGAATCCAGTGGCAGGCGAAGTCCCATCGGTGAATTTCCAGGGATCAGGAATAGATTATCTCTGTTCAGCATCCATTTACAACTTTGCCACTTACTGTTGTCGTAATTCCATTTTAATGGTAAGGTATATCCTGCCGGATTATCCAATCCTTTATCCAATAGCTGGGCAAGTGTTCTTCTTTCAACTGAAGCTTTCAGATTGGTTTGAAGAGGATCTATATTTAACGGTAGTTTCCCCTCCGACCAAAGGAAATAGAAAATGTCCTCGTAAGCTGCACTCACATTGTCTGCACTGACTGCCAGATGTTTTGCCAATTCTCTGGCAAATTGTTCCGCGTCTGTCCAGTCATATCTTTTTTGGATTTTTTCATTTGCGATCAAACGAATATTTTTCCAGATAGGATAGTGATCCTTTCTCCAGAACAATCCATACTGCCATCTTGGAAGAGGTTCTCCCGGATACCATTTTCCCTGGCCAAAATGGATCATGCCCCGGGGTCCGAACTGCGAACGTAGTCTGAAAATCAGATCCTGTGCTCTGACACGTTTCTCCACTCCGTCGGCCGCTGTATTCCACTGCGCTGATTCCATATCGTCTATCGAAACAAATGTAGGTTCACCGCCCATGGTCATGCGCAGATCACCTCTTTGCAGATCCTCGTCTATTTTGTAACCAGTAGCAAGAATAGCCGCCCATTGTTCCTCTGAATAAGGTTTGGTAACTCTTGGGTCCTCATGAATACGCGTTACTGTATTTGAAAATGAGAATACGGTTTCACACGGATCCGTTGCTCCTACTACGGGCGCGGCGCTTACATAATCCGGCGTGCAGGCCAGCGGGATGTGACCTTCTCCTGCAAATAAGCCCGACGTGGGATCCAGACCAATCCATCCGGCTCCTGGTATATAGACTTCGGTCCATGCATGCAAATCTGTAAAATCTTTTTCCGGACCGGAGGGACCGTCCAGAGATTTAATATCAGCTGCTAACTGAACAAGGTACCCAGAAACAAAACGCGCAGCGAGCCCGAGCTTGCGGAAAACCTGCACAAGCAGCCATGCAGAATCCCTGCAGGAGCCGAGTGCAAGCGATAATGTTTCTTCGCAGGTCTGTACTCCTGCTTCCATACGGATATTATATTTGATATCCCGGTTTAACTTTTGATTGATGTATACCAGAAAGTCATTTATATTTTTTGTGCTTTTATCTATGCCTTCGAGCCATTGGTTAAGCAATGGACCGTCCTCTTTTATTTCCAGATAGGGAATCAGCTCACCTTTTAATTGCTCTTTATAATTGAAAGGAAATTTTTCCGCATATTCTTCTACAAAAAAATCAAAAGGATTTATGACGATCATATTGGCGATCAGTTCTACTTCAATTCTCAGTTCGTTGGTTTTTTCAGGAAATACGACACGCGCCTGATAATTTCCAAAGGGGTCCTGTTGCCAGTTGATGAAATGATCCTTCGGAAATATTTTGAATGAATATGCTTCTATATGTGTACGGGAATGAACGGCAGGCCGAAGCCGGAAAATATGAGGAGACAGGGAAACAAACCGGTCGTATGAATAAGTCGTTTTATGATTAATTGCTACACGTATGGCCATAGTACAAAGTTGACTCAATGAATAGCAAGACAACCGTTCGCGAAGAATTCAGGAAAGTCGTTTGAAGATAAGTATTTTACTGTTTTGTGTGAAATTAAGATTGTATGGGAGTGCCTATGGCTGTCACGGTGGCTTACAGTAACTATATACCTGCAGATGAACCCAATTAATTTTAGGAAAAATCCATAACAGGACCCGCCTGGTTTAAGGATTCCTGCAAAAAATTTGATCCCACTGGTAATTAATAGTGATTTCCTCCCGATGTTGAAAGCATAGTTTTCCTTATTGCGGGATTTTAATAAATATATCTCCAACCCAGCAAATACCCGTTTTGATTCAGCTGACCGCAGGGGTAGGTTTGTTAAAGTCCTCAGTTACCCAACAGTTATACTTTGTCTCAGTTTGGAATTGGTTTTGGTTTCATTATTTATCTGAGCGGTAAGAGAAAGTGATTAGTTAATTGCCCTTAGAAACAGCCCCGCTAAGCCTTATCCTGATGATGATGACGGCGCCGCCAGCCTGTATTTATTACGGGCTGGTCAAGCTGTCAGTCTCATTTCATGGATTTGCCTTTTCAAATACCTGATTGGTAACCGGAGGGAGATCCGGAATCTTAATGACATTGAAGCTATGCTTGGTTACTTTATGGCAATTGTTACAGGTGTTTGTAAGTAATATAAAACTGCTTTTAAATTCTTCTGTATTTTTCCTTACTATAGCCGTTTTCAGACTATCAAGGGATGGTTCTATCATAGGCAGTGAAGTGATTTCCGGACGGTCCGCACAATATTTTTGAATGTCCCCCATCGTCTCCTGTATTTCTCCCATTTCAAAATCAGCCAGGTCCCAGTTTCCATTCTTTCCGGCAAACCATAATTTGGCGTGATGCTCCTGAATGGATAACATGAATTCTCCCAGTCCTGGTTTGTAAGCGCTGTCGAGCCTGCTCCTTAAACTGTCAATCTGGTTCTGCAAAACGAGCCTTTCGCTTTCCTGCTGCTGATTACAGGAAAACAGACAAAATATCAGAAATAATACGGAGAGAAATTTCACAGAAATTATATGTTGAATTCCATATTACATGCAATTTAAAATATATTCTGATCGGTCAGGATGAAATTATTAAATTGGTTTTTCTTATCATCTTGGATTTTTTCCTATCAGGATATTGATAACTTCTACAAGTATAAGAATAATAACAACCCATTCGAGAGTAAGGCTGTTTCGGTTTTGAAGCAGATCCCTGAACAATTCCATATTTTCTTTTACGATGCCCAATCCTTCCTGGATGGTACGGAAACGCGCCTGGAGGTCAAAAGTTTTTTTTAGACCTATATCGAGCTTATTCAGGTTTTCATTTTCCCAGGTTTCTTCGGGTGAATCGAAAATATACAGGTTGCCTGAAATCCTGTTTTTAAGATTTAGTGTTCGTCCGATATATTTTTTCAATTTAATGCCTCCCATATTGATCCTTCCCCTTTTTTCCAGCAGTTGTGTATAGAAATTAGTTTCCTCAAGCAGTGAATTGGTTTGTTGATTATAGTAGTCCAATGCAACGCTTTGAGAAACGTTGAGCATAATCAGGCGCAATTCATCAACGTCAGGAGAGGGGATTTCAATTTTATTATATCCGTAATTTATGGCAGGAGCATCAGTTTCAATATCAAATTCATCGCTGAGTCTTTGATCAAACAGGTTTTTACAACTGGGCCCGATCCTCTTGAAAAAATCCGCCATCTCTGTCTCTGAATAACCAAGAAAACATACGATTCCATATTTAAAGACGTAGAGATATTTGTCCTTATCTAAAATATAGAATAATTCATCCGTATCACCATAGTGGATAGGAGCGGTAAAAGTGGTTTTGAATAATTTGATGTCGATGCTGTCTGCAAGCTGAAAAGAAGTGACTTTTAAATTCATACAGAAATATTTGCATCATCATAAAGGTAGGACAACGCAAATATTTGTATCTCATCATGGATTTACGGAGGCTACTGTCTGACTTTTCAGCAAATCATTTTGTTGCTTACGATACCTTAATATATTAACATAATGGAGTGCAATACGGATATTATAGGTTTCATATGATTTTTGCGCCCATTGAATCGCACCGTCCAGATCACCGTTGATTTCAGCTATAATCGCCATATTATAACATCCCCTTCCTGCTAATTTCCATTTGGCGCTTTTTGTTTCCTCCAGCCATATCTGTGCGGCTCCATCCCAATTGCCTGACTGGGCCATGCGTTGTGCTGTTCTAAAATTCTGATCTCCACCCACAAAGTAGTCTCTGGAAACACGGATCCAGTATGGTAGAATCCTGGAAGCATATGCCTGACCCGCTTCAATTCCAACTTCCTTAACGGCCTCCTTGCGACCAATCAGGGCCGACGCCGCAACCGCAGGGTTGATACCAGCTCCTGACGATGAAAGATCTCGTCCGATGATGTATTCATCCAGAATGGTTCTGGTGGAGGGATCGTAAATTCTCCAGCCCGTTTTTACATTCGTCGATATGTTCATAAGGTGCTCAATCGCCGGTAGTGCACCTCCTGCGAGATTTACATTGGGGGGACCGCCGGCATAATTAAGTTTGGATTCTGTATCAAAAAGCTCCAGCGCGAACAAAGCGTCCGTATTGCTTTCCCTGCAAATTTTTTCCACAGAATCCCATAGCAGTGGGGTAGGAAACACCCCGGCTCCGTATGATCTGAGGTCTATTCCATTCAGGGGTTTAACCTGAGTAAAACGGGTATTTTTCATGAGTTCATCCGAAAGGCCCTGGATGCTTGCCTGAGCACCAGCCAACTGAAGATCGTTGGTTTCCAGTGAAACAACTTTATGGATAACATCGAGCGTTTTTGTTTCGTTGGAAGCCTGTGTTCTGTTCACTATTGCAACAGACTTAATATTGGGGGGAATGGATACCGGCGCGGGTTTGGTTACGCTAAGTGACATTAAACTGGTTGAACTGCAGGAATAACATACCAGTACAATACAAATGAATACTATATGATTTTTCATGGATTGGTAGTTTAAAAAGGGCAATATTCAATACCAGCTTAAAACGGTTTTAACCATCATTTAGTATCAAATACCGGGCGTTTCCATTCTTTTCGCAGCATGGCAAACTGATATTCACTTCCCCACCTGCCTTTTAAAAAGATGTTTTCAATAAAATGACCTTCCATACGGAAAGAAAGGCTTTTAAACAAACGTATAGATGCCAGGTTTTCTGTATCAACGGTTTCAATAATCCGGTGGATTCCTTTTTCCTGAAACAAATAATTCATTAAGCCGATCATGGTTTCTTTCGCATAGCCATTTCTTTGATGTAAATGAGAAATAGTGATGCCGGTTTCGGCTATTCTGGAGTCTGACTGGTGAAGATATATAGCGCAGTCTCCCACGAGTTGGTGATTGCCTGAATTTTCAATCCCATACTGGATCCATTCCCCGGGATAAATGTGCAGTTTATTTTTATGTTCAGAGATAAATGATCTTGCCTGTTCTTTAGTAAAAATATCAAAGCCCTGATATTTCGTTACTTCAGGGTTGGAACGGTATTGATGAAAAGACTCGAGATCTGTTTCTTTTAGATTTCTGATTTTTAATCGCGGTGTTGTATATAATACGCTATCCACTGGGATCCTTTTATGGCAGCATTTAAGTTGAATACTAATTTACAGAGAAAGCGGGTTTTTATTTTTTAGTATTGTCAGCGATTTCTTTTTTATATTTCGCGATCGGTGCAAAGGGTCCATATTTATGCTGCGTGGAAGGATAAGAATCTGCAAAGGGTCCGTCTGGAACGTCTACCGGTTTTAATAAAATATTTGGCCAGTCCTGCCTGAATTTCTTTACCGTACGCGGCTGGCTGTTTACAAAAGCAGCGAGATCCCAGGCTTCTTCGCTGCTCAGATGTTCATTTCTGTAGTCGCTGCCATAAGGCATATTATCTTTGACAAAACCGGCAAACTTCGTTAGCCGGTACAATCCGGCCGAACTGTTATAACTATGTTCACCCCATAATGGAGGATATAAGTAACCGGCGAGACTGTCTGATTTTCCTTCTCCATTCGCTCCATGGCAGAGCTGGCATTTCTGTATGTAAATCTGCCTTCCTTTTTCAGGATCAGCCGGCCTGTCAATATAGGCAAGCAACTCAAGTCCGGTGCCCGGAGGCTTCTTCCCTTTTTTTACGTCCTTACCCACCCATCGTATGTATGCATTCATTGCTTTCATCTCCCGGCTGTTACTATCCGGAGCCTTTCCGTTCATGCTTCTTTCGAAACAATCTGTAATACGCTGGTTAATGGTCTCGGTCGTTCCCCTCCGGTCACTGAATCGGGGATAGAGAGATGCGACACTTCCAAAATTTCCGGCCCAGATCTTTGTGCCGGCCTCCAGATGGCAGTTCTGGCAATTCATGCCGTTTGAATAGTGTCCAAGACTGCCTCTGGGCCCGAAATATTTAGAAGTTGAACCGATTAGTTTCTTCCCATACCGGATTAAATAGCCGGAATCGTTTCTGGGAATCGTGTTGGAATCAGGGGCGATCCATAAAGGTTCCTTAACCGCCAATACCGGAATTTGCAAAGTTGCATTCCTTGGTTTTGAAGTTTTTTCCTTTTGCCAAAACCAAATTATTACCCCTGCCAGCAGGAGGGTAAAAAGTGCCTGCCATTTACGCGCCATAGTATACGATTATACTACTTAATTCCCGGTTTTCAGACATAACAATATCCGCATCCATGTTCCTGCGCGCGACCAACAGCATAAACACCCGAAGGCATTGGAGGGATTCCTGGTATCAGGTTGTCCTGCCATTCTTTCAAAACGGCTGCAGGCTGCTGGTTTGTGTTTCCCGCTACGACAGCACTGAATACTGTAAGAGCCATATTACAAACACAGAACATGATACCCATGGACTGCAATTCAGGGATACCCAGTGTAACATTGCCCAGAACCGGTACGGAGAAATCGTCCGCTTTGGGTTTCCAGAACGGATTTCTTACCGCCAAAGCCTTTGTTTGGGGATCCATGACTTTCTGCATTTCTCCTAATTTATACTTTGCCCACATGTTGTCCTGCAACGCATACAGGAATGCACTATGACGCAGAACGACCACGGCGGTACAGTCCTTTTCGGGAGCGCCCGTAGCTTCATTGGTCATGAAGTAGATTTTGGGCCACGCAAAGGGGAAAATTTCTTTTGGTTCCGTACAGTCGAAAACAATGCGGTGTTTTCCTTTTATACCTTTAAACCAGTCATCTGGATCAGGTGCATTTCCGGTAAAACTATTAATACCGGCTTCCGCTTTAGCAGGACTGATCAGGGAAGCTACACCCATAAGTGCGGCTGCTCCAGTGACTTTTCCTAAAAAGTCACGCCTGTTGGCAGGTCCTATGAATTTTTTCTGAGACATGAGTTAAATTTTAATGGTTAAATACGGTCACTCAAATTAAAATAACCGGTCAGCAAACCTAGTCTGGTATAGGATGATTTTTATTGGAAAAAAGTGACAAAATCTATACCTGCATGATTTTTTCGAAGTCCGTTTTTAAGGAGAAATAGTCCTGCGGTAAACGTCCTGTCAATAATTTGAATTCATTGATAAAATGGCTTTGGTCATAATATCCGAATGCATCAGCCAGCTGCCGCCATTTAATATTCAGGTTGGATTCCATGCATCGGATTACGCCTGCAAAACGAACCAGGCGTGAAAAAGTCTTGGGATAAAATCCTACCTGCTCGAGGAAATGCCTTTCCAGTGTTCGTTTGGTGGTAAAGGTCGCCAGTTCTAATTCCCGTAACGAAATATTCCCCCTGAATCTTTCAATCAGCCGTATGGCATCATCAATATTACGCTCTGTTTTTTTCTGTCTCTGCAATTGATTTAATAAAAAGGAATCCGTGAGTTCAATTTTTCCCGCGAGATGGGTTGCCTGGAATTTACGGGTGACTTCTGTAAATGATTCACCCAAAATTACTTCCGCATCACGACTTCGGTTATTGAAATAATGTACAGGTATATGGAAGATTTTGAAGAATCCTCCCGGCTTAAAATTGACGATCATTTTTTTCAAGCCCGGATAAAATCGTACACGGCAGATTGTATCGCTGGGCCCGGCAATAAAATGAGTAGCACTGAACTCTGATCGGTTACAATCATACAGGGTGCTGCCCTCGTCCAATCCGAAAACCAGGCTCTGTGTAATATGTGGCAGCAGACTGTTTTCAATAAATCCCGATTCCTCCTGATCTACTGAGACGATCAGATAGGAATTAACACATTGCCGCAGCAAAGGATGAGGGTTAAAAGCATGCACATGAAACATATCCCCTTTTTTAAGGACTAGTAAGGAAATTTTTTTGTGCCCGTGGTTGCAATTGCTATGAAGCTACTATATTAGACAGTAATTAGAAAACATTTTTTTATGAAGAGGAATCTATTGCTCATACTGCCCTTTTCAGTCCTGTATTCACTTTGCGCGGCCCAGGTACAGGTAAGTAAGGAACCCCGGCACCATAATATTTTTGAAAACGGACATGTTCGTCTTCTCGATGTGCATATCCCTCCCGGCGATACCACGATGATTCATATTCATTCCACACCTTCTGTTTTTGTAATTCTGACTAACAATGTAAAAGCCGGGTCGCAAGTCATCAGCGAGGAAAAAATCGCCAGATTAAATACAGGCGACAATGACAATATTTGGTTTGAAGGTTTTTATAAGCAACCCCGCATACACCGCGTTTGGAACAGCGATACTGCAGAATATCACGTGATGGATATTGAACTGACCAATAAAAATTTTATATCTGTCGATTCCCCCCTTCATCGACAGGCATTCAGATTATTGTTTGATGAAAAGCCGGTACGGGCTTATCTTCTTACTATGATGAATCTTGTAAATCTTAATATACCGGCCCGAAAGGCAGATCTTCTGATGATCAGGCTCACAGATTCAAACCTGGATATTTCTGTAAATGGGAAATCCCTAAATAAAAAAGGAGATTTTATTTATATTCCTTCCGGCAATCCTGTTGAAATTAAAAACGGGAGAAATGGAAATGACAGATTGGGTGTTTTTGAATTGAAATAATCAATTCGGCATTTCAATTTTCTTTATTTTAATATTCCGGTACCAGACTTCTTCCCCATGATCCTGAAGAGCGATATGTCCCGAATGAAAAGTCCCGAACCCCGGCATGGTTCTGAATTTACTTCCTGCAATTAGTTTTTTCCATGCATCATCCCATAATGAAGTGGAGATAATATGAACGTCATTCAGGTACAGATCCAGCCGCTTGTTATTGCTCACGATCTCTACCTGGTTCCATTCAAGTGCCGGTTTTGCAGACATGACCGTAGACGCGATTAAGTCATAAAGATCACCTGCCTCGTGTTTAAAACTATGGGCATCCTCATTACTGTCTTTATCACAAACCTGCATTTCGGGTCCGGTGTTCCAGGTTTCTTTATATTTCGAAGTGTCCTCCTGAACAAAAATTATGATGCCGCTGTTCGCTTTTTTGGCAATCATCCATTCCAGCTTCAGATCATAATTGCCGAAAGTGTCGTTGGAAACCAGATCACCTCCGCCTGCAGTCTGGTAACCATTTTTAGCGCCGGGTTTTAAATGAATGGCGCCACTATCTACATTCCATGCGGTTCCCGGCTGTTTTTTGCCATAAGTATGCCAGCCATTCAGCGTGCTTCCGTCAAACAAACTAACCCAGCCGCTGTCAGATAAAACAATGGCCGGTTTTAAAGTGGTGTCTGTTGGCGCATTAAAACCAATCCCCTTGCCGTTATTATTTCTGCACGCTGCGATCATCAGAAAACAGCTGCATAAGATGATAAAATTTTTCAATGTCGATATTTATTTTGAAAGATGTTATAACAAAAATTAATGACTGCTGCCGGCATAAAGTAAGTAAATTTAAGAATATCCCATGTTGTTATTTAAGGATAAACATTTGCTGGAGAATTTTTCAGATACCAGTCAGCTGGAATGGCTGGAAACCAACGCACTTGGCGGATGGTCCGGAAGCAGTTTATCCGGTTGTAATACCCGGCGCTATCATGGGTTGCTTATGGCGGCCATTAATCCTCCGGCCGATAGAATGCTCATGGTTTCAAAACTTGACGAAACCATCATTCTGGATGGCAAACATTACGATTTGGGGACAAATGATTATGGCGATACAATATTCCCATCAGGTTTTCAATGGCTGAGTTCCTTCAGGAAGGATTTTTTCCCGGAATGGATTTATGACATTGACGGACTTCGGATCCGGAAAACTATCACCATGGCGTACGGTGAGAATACAACCCTGATCCGTTATGAGGTTTTGAAAGCGCATAGTCCATTTAGCTTACAACTTCTGCCCCTCATTGCCGCCAGGGGATACCACCAGCTGCAGCATTCCTATAATAATATCTTCTGGAATATAGATTTTAAGAACGGACTTTTCCACAACCAGCCATTTGACGGTGCACCGCATATTTATATTTCCGTGCCCGGGTCATCGTTTCAGACTGAAAATAAATGGTACTACAAATTCAATTATTTACAGGAAAAGTACCGGGGACTGGATCACGTGGAAGACCTGTTCAACCATGGAATTTTTCTGGTGGAATTAAAGGATGGAGATGCTCTCGACATTATGATTTCGACAGAGGACCCAACCGGAAAGAATCCCGACACATTATTTGAAAGGGAGAAGAACCGAAGGATTTCTCTTTTGAACCGCACAAATGGAGATCTCCTTCGAAAACTGGTACTGGCAGCAGATCAGTTTATTGTGAAGCGCGATATACCCGGCGAATCGGGAGAGTCCGTTTCTGTCTCTTTGCACACCATTATTGCGGGATACCATTGGTTTACGGACTGGGGGCGCGATACAATGATATCTCTGCCGGGGCTTTGTCTGGAAACCGGCCGGTATGAAGATGCAAAGAAAATTATTTCGGTATTTGCAAAATCGATAAGTATGGGAATGTTGCCCAACCGGTTTACAGATAATAACGAACCTCCGGAATATAATAATGTGGATGGAACTCTCTGGTATTTTAATGCGGTTTATGCTTACTGGCAATCAACACACGACGGGGAATTCATTTTAAAAGAAATTCTCCCGGTATTAAAAGACATCATTGAATGGCATTTTAAAGGAACGCGGTTTAATATTCACGTAGACGGCGATGGTTTGTTGTATGCCGGTGAACAAGGACAACAACTTACCTGGATGGATGCAAAAGTCGGGAATTGGGTGGTCACTCCGCGGATGGGTAAGCCGGTTGAAGTAGAAGCGCTTTGGTATAATGCCTTAAAAATATTTGAGACCTTTCTTTTATTGAACGCTGAATCTGATTCTGCTCTGGACATTCATGAAAAAGCAGAACAGGCTAAGAAAAGTTTCCTCGAAAAATTCTGGTATGCGGAAGGAAATTATTTATACGATAATATAGATGAAATCGGGAGACCGGATAAAAGCCTTCGCCCCAATCAGGTTTTTGCAATCAGTCTGCCCTTTCATTTAATCGAGGGTAATAAAGCGGAAGCAGTTATAAATATTATAAGGTCAAAATTATTGACACCTGTCGGGCTCAGATCACTTTCACCCGATGATCCGGGATACAAGAGGATTTATGGGGGCGACACATATACACGCGATTCTGCATATCACCAGGGAACGGTATGGAGTTGGCTTCTCGGACCCTATCTGGAAGCGGGTATGAAAACCTTAGGAGATAAATTTCAGGCTGATGCCATTGCTGTCATTGCGGGCTTTTCTTTTCACCTGGGTGAAGCCTGCATAGGGAGTGTCTCCGAAATTTTTGATGGCGATCCACCCCATCATCCAAGAGGCTGTGTGGCCCAGGCATGGAGTGTAGCCGAATTACTAAGGGTAATAAAAACTTATTCATTTCTTCAAGCTGGCGGTTGACCCTTGGCGGTTGGCAGTTGGCGGTTGGTCGTCTCCCACTCCCATACTCCCATACTCCCATACTCCCATACTTTCCTAAGCGTTGTTATAAATTTTCAACACCGTCTCTCTAAGCGCCCTGGATTTATCGGATACAAGGAACTCAAGCGTTTCAGCAATCTCCGAAGGTTTCACCCAATTGTCAGGATTGGCATCCGGCATGGATTTACGATTCAATGCAGTATCCAGTGTACTGGGTACAACAACAGATATACTTACGTTCACACCCCGGGCGGCTTCATTCAGAAATTCTGCCAGTTTAAACAGAAGCGACTTGCTTAGTCCATAAGCAATAAGTCCCTTTCCCTGTACTGCATTTAATGCAGGCCGCGCACCGATAAAAACGATTGTTCCTTTTTTATTTTTCATCAGGTGCTCAAATAAGGGCCTCGTTACAAAATAGGCAGTTTCAAAATTTAAAGCGATTTGCTTTTGCAGATCTTCTCCGGATGTATCGGCCAGAGTGCCCATAGCAAATCCGCCTACCAACAATAATGCTGCGTCTATGTTGCCATATCTCTGAATGGATTTTTGAACGAATTCATTTGTTTCTTTTTCATTTGTCAGATCAACAGAATAAATATCGAGGTTTGGATGAGACTGGAAATCCGACTTTTCTTTTTCGGTCGGAACAGTTGCAATCACCCGATAGTTCTTATCGAGAAATTCTTTTGTAACCGCCGTGCCCAGGTTGCCATTGGCACCAGTTATAATGACTGTTTTCATTTCAATTGAATTTAATATGCTATGGTTTGTTTCCCAGCCATGTCAGCGTGTTTAAAATAAGTTGATTCTCATACTGACTGCTGAAAGTTTGGGAAAGTTCTTTATTGGTCTTGTGTTCGTAGTCCATATCATTATGTCCCATATTAAAATACACCATCCGGTAGTTTTTGTTCGTCCAGACAACCGGATAAAATCCGCTGTGCCATATCTCATAAAGTTTAGGGCCTGTTCCCAATGGGAAACTGCTGCTGTCGATCGATAGTAAAATATCAATCTGTGGATTATTGCGCAGATCGTTCGACCACCGGTACCATTCACTGGCAGAAGACCGGAAGGTATCAGGCAGATTTCTCGTGGCCGGATGATTTTTGTCTAAAACGCGTAGTACTGCCGGAGTTGGCCTCCATGTATTGCTGACATAAGAACCCGAACCCAGAAATTCATTATGATACCAGTCCCAGTTCTGCGGAAATTCTGACGGCGTTAATGCAAATCCTGAAAAATGAAAGCCCATCCATCCACCGCCCTTCCTCATATATTCTTCAAAGGCCTTACGTTGCGAAGGACTATCCGGCCTGGTATCCAGGAAAATCACGACCTGGTAATGAGAAAGAAATTTTTCGTTCAGGTTGTTCCAGTTATTCGTTGAATCGTATGTGAAATGATAGGCAGCCGCCATTTTCGGAAACCATCGATTGGCTTCGTGTACAAAACTGATATGAGCCAGGTCTTCACGACAGGTATAAAATGCAATCACATGGAAACTGCTGTTCTTATTTTGAGACATACCGGCAGTAGGATGAAAGTACATAAAACATATATACATGACCGTTATATACAACTGACGAGGTTTCATTTTTAAAATTTAATTTGAAAAAAATAGCTATATTGCCCTGACAATTAATTGAAAGCAACCAAAACCCTATGATGCATGTCATATAGGGTAGTTGTTTTTCAAGTCAATGTATTGAAATGAAATTTGGATTGCCCGCCTCTTGCCTTCTAATTGTTCTACTATATTTGAACCCGGCCACTGCTCAAACACGATTGGAAGATAGTACTTTTTATCAGTCAGCACTCGCCCATACTACTTCGCTATATTTCGATCAGCTGGGAGATCAGTCCAGGTTGTTTAACGGGAGCTTATACCCAGGATTTGATCTGACATTTCAGATGGGAAGCGCTTATTTCCTGACGGAAAAACCAATGGGTGGATCCGTTATATATGATGGCATTCCATACCCAAACCTCTCCATTTTTTACGAAGACTACCGCCAGTACCTGGTCGTGATGGACCAGGCATTTCAGTTAAAATTGGTGAATGAGAGAGTGAGTTCATTTACTATCGCAGGTCATCATTTTATTTACCTGTTTTTAGACAGCTTTAACAAGGGAATTCCTGCCAGTGGATTTTATGAAGTTCTTTATACAGGCAGATCTAAACTTTTAAAATATACCACAAAAAAGGTAAGAGAAATTATAACGGTAACTGAAGGTTTGAGACGGTATATGGATGAAACCGATGACTATTATATCTGGAAACTGAATTCTTATGTTCCTGTAAGTTCCAAAAAGGAACTGGTAAATTTCCTGTATGATCACAAAAAAGATGTGAAGCGATTTATGAGGAAGAATAAATTGGATTATAAAAATGACAGGGACAATACAATGATACAGGTAGCAACCTATTTTGACCAAATTGCGAAGTATTAATATGAGATATTCTGCCGGATACCTGCTTGTAGTTATTTTTCTATGCTGCTCTTGTCCTGCATTACACGCGCAAAAAAATGCACAGAATCTCATTACTGTCACATTTCATGATGCACCCATAAAGGAACTTATAGAAGAAATTGAATCGCAGACCGACTATTTTTTTTACTATGATATCTCTTTATTTGACAGTCTTAAATTCAATTTTTCTGTCAACAAAGAACCCCTTAGCACTGTATTGGACCATGCTTTTGCCAATACCAGTTTTAACTATGCCATAGGGCCTCATGACGAAGTATTTCTGACAAAAGAGGCCCTCATTCAAACAAACCTGTCAGCTACATTAGATTCCACGAAAGGTAAACACCGTGCTTATCATGTGGAGATAGAAGAGGACCAAAACCAAAATACTAAAACACAGATCGCTGCCCTGGAAAATAAACTATACCAGATTGGGACTAATTCAGCAAACAATGGTTCACCGAACGCGCTTGTTACCGGATATGTGAGGGACGCGAAAACAGGTGAATCCATCGCAGGAGCTTCCATATATATTGATAAACCCCGGATCGGTGTATCATCAGACCAATACGGTTATTATGCCATCTCGTTACCAAAAGGGCGTCATATACTTAATATTCAAAGTATCGGGATGAAAGATACAAGGCGCCAGGTACTTCTGTCCGGCGATGGTAAAATGAATATTGATTTACAGGGACAGGTGATGATGTTGAAGAATGTTATCGTATCTGCTGAAAAGCTGAGCAATATTCGCGGTGTCACCATGGGGGTACAGAAAATGGATATCAAAACACTTAAGCAGGTGCCAGTAGTTTTTGGAGAGGCTGATCTTTTGCGTGTTCTGTTAACACTGCCAGGTGTAAAGTCAGTGGGCGAAGCAAGCACTGGTCTGAATGTGAGAGGTGGCTCGGCGGACCAAAACCTGATTCTGTTCAATGACGCTACCATATACAACCCTTCACATTTCTTTGGTTTCTTCTCAGCCTTTAACCCCGATGTTGTCAAGAGTGTGGAATTATACAAGAGTAGTATTCCGGCCCGGTATGGAGGCCGGTTATCATCTGTACTGGATATTACCAGCAGGGAAGGAAATAAAAAAGAATTTTCGGGTAATGCAGGTATTGGTCTTGTAACGAGCCGGCTGGAATTTGAAGGGCCGATCGTTAAAGACAAAACCTCTTTTATTATTGCAGGAAGAACTACTTATGCTGACTGGCTCCTGGGCCTCCTGCCGGATCAATATAAAAATAGCAAGGCTTCATTTTATGATCTGAATCTGAATGTCAGTCACCAGTTTGACAAAAACAATAATCTCTACCTGACAGCCTATAACAGCGGAGACAAATTCAACCTGAACAGCGATACTTCGTATGGATATGGCAATCTGAATCTCTCGCTGAAATGGAAACATTCTTTCAATGATAAATTGTATGGCGTTTTTATTACAGGATATGATAAATACAATTATGACATCAGCAGTACTCAAAATCCGGTGAATGCCTTTAAATTGTCTTTTGGAGTAGATCAATCTAACTTTAAAGCCCAGTTTTATTATTTCCTTAGTCCCAAACATTCACTGGAGTTCGGACTGAACTCACTATATTATACATTGCATCCCGGTACTTATGAACCAGTCGGTGACAAGTCACTGGTAGCTGCTGATACTGTTGCAAAGGAACAGGCTTTGGAGAGTGCGTTGTACCTGAGCGATAAATTCACCATCACACCTCAGTTTGTTGTAGAAGGAGGAATCAGATTCTCCGTATATAATTACCTGGGTCCTCAATCAGTAAATCAATATCCCGCGGATGTTCCCAAATCACCGGATAATGTTGTGGATGTTAAAACTTATGGTCCGGGACAGTTTATAAAAACATATTCGGGTCCTGAATACCGCTTGTCTGTCAGGTATGAGTTCACCGATAATTTTTCGATCAAGGCAAGTTATAATACAGAGCGCCAATATATACACGTACTGTCCAATACAACCTCCATTTCACCCACAGATACCTGGAAACTCAGCGATCCCAATATCGTACCAGAGTGGGGAAATCAGTATTCCCTCGGCTTCTATAAAAATCTGAAGAATAACACCATTGAAACTTCGGTTGAAGTTTATTATAAAACGATGGAACATGTTCTTGACTATAAAAGCGGGGCAGTACTTATAATGAATCATCACATTGAAACGGATGTAATCAATACCAATGGTCGGGCTTATGGTATTGAATTCCTTATTAAGAAATCTACTGGCAAACTGAATGGCTGGCTGAGTTATACTTATTCAAGGGTAGAATTAAAACAGGCAGATCCCTATGCAGGAGAAATTATCAATAATGGTAATTATTATCCCTCGAATTATGATCAGCCAAACTCAGCCACTATGGTGGCCAATTACAGGGTGAATCACCGGTTCAGCGTTTCCGTGAACAGCACATATACCACAGGCCGGCCCATTACGCTGCCTACCGGATCATTTTATTATTACAATTCGTTCAGGACTTTGTATTCTGAACGGAATGCTTATCGTATTCCTGATTATTACCGGACAGATTTTTCAATGAATATAGACGGGAACCACAAAGTTCACCAGAAGTTTCATAACTCCTGGACGATTGGGGTTTACAATGTTTTCGGAAGACACAACCCTTATTCGGTTTATTATGTCTCCCAAAACGGCGCATTAAACGGATATCAGCTTTCCATATTTGGAAGTGCGATTCCTTTTATAAATTTTAATGTAAGATTTTAATTGAATCTGATGAAAATGAAACATTGGGTTTTGATGTTGTTTGTCCTGGGGTCGTGTACGGATAAATATGTAGCGAATATCAAAGGGCAGGCCACAGGTTTCCTGGTTGTTGAAGGATTTATAAATATTACCGGAACGACAAATATCCAGATGTCCAGATCCACAGGATTGGATTCACCTGTCGTTATTCCGGAAACCGGTGCCCAGGTCGAAATTCAATCGACCAATGGGTCAAGTATTCCATTGTCTGAACTCACTACCGGTAATTATTCAGACACTGGCCTGAATTTAGATCCGACACAGCAATACAGACTGCATATTAAAACCTCAAACGGGAAAGATTATTTATCCGATTTAACAAAGGTCAATATATCACCGCCGATCGATTCACTCAGCTGGACAGCAGCTTCCGATGGAGTTACCATTTATGTCACCACGCATAATCCGCTGGTTCAGCCGGGATACTATCAATGGTCCTATGATGAAACTTGGAAATATACTTCAAAATATGAGTCAACACTTAAATATGTCGCAGGTAGCCTCGCATTAAGAACAGATAGTGAACTGATTTACACTTGTTGGCGTTCGGATATTTCTACTACAATAAATATTGCAAGTACCGAAAAATTAAATTCTAATGTCATTTATGAATTTCCGGTTGCGCTTGTGCCGTATGATAATACGGATAAACTAATCGACGAGTACAGTATACTCGTTAAACAAACTGTTCTTTCACAGGACTGGTATGAATGGGTCCAGAAAGTCCAGCGTAATACCGAACAACTCGGATCCATATTTGATGCCCTGCCTTCGGAAACCGGAGGCAATATTCACAACACTGCAGACCCAACAGAAACGGTAATCGGCTTTATCGGAACTTCGACGGAAACCGAAAAAAGATTGTTTATAAACAGAACCCAAATTCCACCTACAATAGTGTACAGTGGTTATGAATCCTGCTCACTGGATACCACCGGCCTGGATGCGTCGTCACTGGTCACTTATTTCGATGCCGGAACTTATCTTCCAAACGCCTACGTATATTGTATGGGTTTTCCGTGTAAAGTAACATTTTCAGTTCCGATTTGTGTCGATTGCCGTTTAAAGGGAGGAACATTGGTAAAACCTGATTTCTGGCAATAAATAACGTAAGCCTTTTGAATTAAAAATGAAGACAAAAATTCATATCGCAAGTACAAGTGCAGGTTTCAGGATGCTGTTTTTATTTTTCCTGGAACTCATCCTTATTGTACCAGTTGCATTTTCACAGAATGAGCAGGTTGGCAAAAATATGGTGAACGACTTTAATCAATACCGGAGCCAGAATATCCAGGAAAAACTTTATGTACATACCGATAAGGATTCTTATATATCCCGGGAAATTTGCTGGTTCCGTATTTATTACATGGATGCATTTTTTAATGCGCCGGCAAGTTTAAGTAAAATAGCCTATGTCGAGATCCTGGATAGAAATAATCGTCCCATGTTGCAGCAAAAGGTATCCCTTAAGCCGGGCGAGTCAAATGGATCCATAATAATTCCAATTAATATTCCCACCGGTACTTATAAGTTCAGGGCCTATACCAGCTGGATGAAGAATTTCAGTCCGGAGTATTTTTTTGAAAAAACCATCCGGATTATCAACACGAAAAACCTGCAAACCGATTCAACGCTGAGAAAAATAAAAAAATATGATGTTCAGTTTTTCCCTGAAGGAGGAAATCTTGTACGCCAGGTTGAATCGAAAGTTGCGTTTCGTATAACCGATTCATACGGCAGGGGGCTCCCGTGTGATGGCCTTCTCATGAATCAGAATGGAGATACGATCCTGAGGTTTCAACCTTTACATATGGGACTGGGCAATTTTGTTTTTACGCCTGCCACGGGTCAGACATACAAAGCGCTTATCCGTTTCCCGCAGGGTGAAACTGTCACTAAAGAACTGCCCGCCGCTTATGCAAGCGGATATGTCATAAGTCTGGTAAAAAATCAGGCATCACGGATTGCATTAAACGTGCACGCCTCTGATGATATGGAGGATCAGGATATTTACCTGGTCGTACATGGTCAACATACCGTTTTACCTGCAAAATCAGGAAGACTGAATGCGCATAGTTTAACCTTTAGTGTTGAAAGCAGCGAATTGGAAGACGGGATTTCACAATTCACTGTTTTCAATCATGATGGCCAGCCTCTTTGCGAACGTTTATATTTTAAATATCCGGAGAAGAAATTAGAAATTTCAACATCTGCCAATCCTGAATATGGAATACGGGAGAAAGTAAGTTTGGACCTTTCTGTAAAGGATCAGTCAGGAAATCCTGCCAGTGCGGATATGTCAATGGCAGTTTATCGCCTGGATTCACTTCAGGACGTTGATGAAACCGATATCAGATATTATCTCTATTTATCTTCAGAACTCGGCGCTATAGAATCTCCTTCTTTTTATTTTGAGGGAGACGGGAAATCCAGGGAAGCAGATATGGAAAATCTTATGCTTACACATGGCTGGAGAAGATTTAACTGGAAAGATATCGTACAGCATAAGTCTCTCCAGGTAGAATTTTCTCCTGAATTTGATGGGCATATTATTACAGGCAAACTGGTGGATAACAAAACGGGTGCCGGAGTACCTTATGAAGGTGTTTATTTGTCTGTTCCTTCAACAAGAACGCAGTACCGGCCAACGCTCAGTGATGCGAATGGTCGTGTGAAATTTGAAGTGACGGGGTTTTATGGTACGCAGGAACTGGTTGTCCAAACCAATCCAAGGGAAGACAGCGTGTCACATATCGAAATTAACAGTCCCTTCCTGCAAAGATATTCCAGCAGTGTTTTGCCGGAGTTTACTATTCCGAATATTAATTCTCCCACCTTGTTGTATCAAAGTATTCATGAGCAGGTGCGGCATGTATTTGACGGAACCAGGCTCAGCAAGTTCGGAATGCAAAATGTGGATTCCAATACATTTTATGTAACGCCGGATGAGAAATACATGCTGGATGATTATACACGTTTCCAGACCATGGAGGAAGTGCTGAGAGAATATGTTCGTTCTATGAAAGTGAACAGGCGGGGAGATAATTTTCAAATATATCTTGTCAACAATCCTGTCAAAAGATTTTTCCCCGATGAACCACTCATCCTGATCGACGGCGTTCCTTTTTTCTATACCAATGAATTAATTCAGCAGGATCCTATGAAGATAAAGCGACTTGATTTGATAAACAGAGAATATGTAATCGGATATCAGGCATATCCCGGGATTATTAACTGCATTACCTACCAGGGGGATCTGGATGGCATTGTGCTTGATCCGCACGCTTTGGTACTTGATTATCCGGGCATACCAGAATCCAGGGAGTTTTTTGCTCCCAAATATGAAACGGAGGAACAGATTGATAGCCGCATGCCTGATTACAGAACTTTATTATACTGGTCCCCGCAAATTAAATCCGGTCCGGAAGGAGATAAGCCGATTAGCTTTTATACCTCCGATATTCCCGGAAAATATGCTGTTGTAGTACAGGGACTTTCAGATTCAGGAGTACCAGGAAGCCGGTTGCTATTTTTTACAGTAAAGAAATAATTATTCCGCTTTCAATGTGGCCCTCTTTCTCCCACCGATATTCGGAAGGAAACCGGTTAGTAATCCAATCAGCGGCAGAAATGCACAAACCTGATAAACATAAATAATTCCCTTGTGATCTGCCAGCACACCCAGCAATGCAGAACCAAGTCCGCCCATCCCAAAAGCGAAACCGAAAAACAGTCCTGAGATCAAACCAATCTTGCCCGGCAATAATTCCTGCGCATATACGAGGATAGCGGAAAAAGCAGATGCAAGTACAAATCCAATAACAATTGTAAGAATTGCCGTCCAGAAGAGATTGGCATGAGGCAATAACAACGTAAAGGGCGCCACTCCCAAAATTGAAAACCATATCACATATTTACGTCCGAAACGATCCCCCAGCGGACCGCCAAGTAATGTGCCGGCAGCAACAGAAAATGCGAAAATAAAAAGAGAGATCTGTGCGTGCTGGACGGATACATGAAACTTCTCAATCATGTAAAAAGTGAGATAGCTCACCATGGAAGCCAGGTAGAAATATTTTGAAAATATTAATACCACCAGTATCAGTAGTGATAAAATGATTTTTCTTTTTGGAAGAGGAGGATTTTCATTTTCTATTCTGCCATTTTTCCGTTTAAAGCCATGTATGTTTTGTTTATACCACCGGCCGACTACAATCAATACCAATAGAGCGATCATGGGTAATACAGAAAACCAGCTGATACTGATTTGCCCCATGGGTACAATAATAAGGGCAGCCAGTAAGGGTCCCAGCGAGGATCCTGCATTTCCGCCAACCTGGAAAATAGATTGAGCCAGGCCCCTTTTTCCTCCCGATGCCAGATAGGCGACTTTGGAAGCTTCGGGATGAAAAACGGATGATCCGATTCCTATCAGTGCAACTGAAATAAGTAAGACATGAAAACTTCCTGCAAACGCCATGGAAATCAAACCAATCAGCGTGAACCCCATACCAGTCGCGAGGGAAAAGGGTTTGGGCCGATGGTCCGTATATAACCCAACCAGAGGCTGTAATAAGGATGCTGCCAGTTGAAAAGTAAGGGTTATGAGTCCAATCTGTGAGAAATTCAAATGAAAATTCGTTTTTACGATCGGATAAATCGCCGGGATCAGCGACTGAATGGTATCGTTTAGCAGATGCGAAAAACTGATCATTAATAAAATCGGGTATACGGTAGCCGTTAGTGCGGGAGAAGAACTGATTTTATTGATTTGTTTGTGCATTAATTTTTGCATGAGTCACGAAAAAATGCAAGTTAATTCAGTTAAGGGACTCTTTGTTTGAAATCGAATCTGTTCCATTATTTCTGCAAGTGTTATTGAAATCGAATCTGTCCCGTTATTTCTGCAAGTGTTATTTTTGCTTATCTCAAAAATTGACAGATGAAAAAATTATTTGCCCTCGTGCTTTTCTTCATTATCAATTACGCGCATGCGCAAAAAACTGACAAGGATCTCCAGAAACAAATTGATGAGTTAGTGAAAGGTTTTCATGGAACAGTGGGAATTTTTGTTCAGGACCTGAATAAAGACAGGATTGCCGGTTTCAATGCGGATTCTCTTTTTCCAACTGCGAGTATTGTGAAAATTCCGATCATGATTGGTATCATGAGCAAGATTCAGGCAAAGGAACTTGACTTTCATCAGGTGATGATATATCAGGATACTTTGAATTATGATCATGGTGAAGATATATTGGCTTCATTTAAACCAGGTGAAAAAATCCAGCTTAGTAAACTGATGTTGCTTTCCATTTCACTAAGTGATAATACAGCGAGTCTTACATTGCAGGGAATTGCTGGTGGAGGATTGCGCATTAATCAGATCATGGACAGTCTCGGTTATGTATATACGCGGGTAAACAGCCGCACGCCGGGTCGCGAAAAAAACCGCGAAATATATGGATGGGGGCAAACCACTCCAAGGGAGATAGTCCGCCTGATGAAGCAGATTGAAGAAGGAAAAGTTTTGAGTCAGAGTAGCAGTGACCGGATGATCAGAACACTTGGCAGGGAGTATTGGGATGAAAATGCGATATCACAGTTACCGCCGGATGTTTTTAAAGCTTCAAAAAGCGGGGCCCTCGATGAATGCAGAAATGAAGTGTTATATGTAAATGCACCCCATCCTTATATCTTCAGCATATTTACCAAGAATAATACAGACCAGAGCTGGGAACATAATAATGAGGCCTGGGTGCTTACGAGGAAACTCTCAGCACTTTTATTTAAATACTATAATCCAAAAATAAAATGGGAAAGCGGTAATTAGTTATGGGTTATGGGTTATGAATTATGGGTTATTCACTGGTTATGAATTATGGGTTATGGGCTATAAATTATTATCAATTGAATTTGTAAAATATGTTGAAAGCATAACTCATAACCCATATCCCATAACCCACAACCCACAACCCATATCCCATAATCCATAACTCATAAAGTGATCTCACGATTCCTCGCTACCACTTTCCAGAATCCTGTGACGCGGTTATTTTCAATAACATGAGCTTTTTCATACAGTGCTACGGACGGACAGATATGCCAGGGCACTCCATATAAAAGATCGCCGGCCTTGTATTTCGAACTGTCAGGAACTTCCAGTACAAGATGTTCTTCACTTTGTGCCGCTGGAACCGCTTCAGGAACATTTAAAAAATAAATGCGGGGCTGTGGATTTTCCGCTGCGACGGATTTATGTCCCAGATCCACACATATTTTATCAGACGAAGGAATGGAGATAACCCTGCAAATAAGGAGGGCCGCCCATTCGAAGGGTTGTTCAGGTAAATGTTCAGAATTTCCTTTGTCCCAAAAAATAAATGTACCCGGACTGCATTCCCGATCGCCGGCGGCAGCATGAATAAAACAGGTAGGTGACCCTCCTGCAACGAGAGTTAGTGAATGACCGGCAATTAATTCTATTTCATTTTTCAACTTCAACACCGGCGCAAAAGCACGTTTGCAATTTTCAATCCTGTTTTTAAGATCGGGATCTTTTAGATGTCCGTCGTAAGCATGGAGTCCCAATATATTTATGGAAGGAATAGATACAATTTTATTGTACAGTTTCAGTGCATGCTCTGGTAAAATGCCCGTGCGGTTCATTCCGACATTCAGATCAATATAAACGTCAGCTGTCAGCCCGGCAACTTTGAACGCGACAGAAACTGCCTGCGCACCATCAGTACTATCAATGAGGCTGGAAAATTTCGTGTCCGGATATTTTTTTATCAACCTGATGAGTCTTCTTATTTTCGGACCAATTACAGGATAGGCCAGCAGCACATCCGGTGCTTTTATTATGGCCAGCATTTCTGCTTCCGCAATCGTTGCTGCTTTGAATTTGCTGATCCCTGATTTCATCATCAGGTTGCATACTTCCGCAATTTTGTTGGTTTTTACGTGCGGGCGTAAAAACCGGACGTCAGCTTTTTCCAGAAGCCTGTTTAGATTTTCCTTTACCCTCGACAAGTAAATAAGCAACGCAGGCGAGTCTATTTCGTCAATATTGTCAACTTCATACCAGATTTTTTCTTCCATCTTAAAATCTTTTATACTCATCACCCATTAGAAATTTCATTCCCATACTCCCATACTCCCATACTCCCATACTTTCGAGGCTTCTGCTCATTCAAGCTCAAAGATGGCTTCAATTTCCACCGGAATATTATCCGGTAAACTGCCCATGCCTACAGCACTTCTGACCCCAATGCCATTTTCTTTTCCCCAGACTTCAGCAAATAATTCACTGCATCCGTTAATGACAAAAGGATGTTTTTCGAAAGAGGGATGGGCATTTACCATACCCAGTACTTTGATCACGCGCTTTACTTTATTGAGGCTGCCGAGATGATGTTTCAGCGTTGCGAGTATGGCCAGACCAACCTGTCGCGCAGCCAGTTTGCCCTGATCGGGATCCATATCTTCACCAATACGGCCCCTGATCAGCGTCTTATCGGGTAAGAGCGGACCATGACCTGACACATAACAAAGTTTACCGACTTTCAGAAACGGTACATAAACCCCGATAGGTGTTGGTGCAGGCGGTAGTTCCAGGTTGAGTTTCTTAAAATTCTTTTCGGCAGACATAACGCTTTTTTAATGAGTAATGATTAGATGAATGAGTCCAACCATGAGGAGCCCGACGATCGAGATAATGGTTTCCATCACACTCCAGGTCTTGAGTGTTTCCTTGACACTCAAATTAAAGTATTCCTTGAACAACCAGAATCCCGAATCGTTCACATGGGAGAAAAAGAGACTGCCTGCGCCTGTCGAAAGGACAATCAGGCTGGGATTAATATGGGTTCCGACGATCATCGGAGCGATCATACCCGCAGCGGTAAGTCCCGCTACTGTAGCTGATCCCAGGCAAACGCGGATAAATGCCGCAATGATCCAGGCGGCAAGAATAGGATGAAGATGCTGGCCCTGCAACACATGGGTCAGTTGCGCCGCCGTTCCGCTTTCTGTAAGTACCTGTTTCAGTGCGCCTGCTCCTGCAATAATGAGCAGGATAAGAGAAATATCCTTAACCGCTTCTCCCATGGAGATCATGCTGGTTTCCAGTTTTTTTCCTCTCTTCAAAACCAGTGCGTAAATGGCATACGCCAGGGTAATCAGCAGGGCAATAGAAGGATCTCCGAGTATGTTAAAAACTCTCACGGGAAATGAATCTCCGGCCATGGTTAACCGAAGTATGGTGGCCGAACCAATCAGGATAACCGGGAGGAGGGCAGTAATAAAACTGTCAGCAATACCCGGCAGTTCATCATCGGGAATAGTTTTACCCGCAAATGTGGCGAGTGGTTTTCGCTTATATTTTTTAAGTGTTGTTGCGAATAAAGGTCCGGCAATTAATATGGAAGGAACAGAAACGATAAATCCATAAAGCAGTGTGACACCGAGGTCCGCATGATATTGTTGAATGAGCGCCACAGGTGATGGATGCGGAGGAAGGAATCCATGAGTCACCGAAAGAGAAGCCAGCATGGGAAGTCCGATATAAACCGCAGGAATATCATATTTATAAGAAAGAGTGATGATCAGTGGCACCAGCAGAACAAACCCAATTCCGTAGAAAAGTGGGATCCCGACGATAAAAGCCGTTATTACGAGGGCCCATACGAGATATTTTCTTCCAAACCATTTCATAAAAGATGAAACGATCCGCTGGGCAGCTCCATAGTCCGCAATGAGTTTTCCAAGCATCGCACCGATCACAAGTATCACCAGCAGGGATCCCAGCAGATCGCCCATGCCGGTCTGCACCGCATGCGTAACCGCATCTATGGACATACCATTCGCGAGACCAATACCCATGGAGATCAGCAGAAAAGAAAGGAATGCATTTAATTTTGCCCAGGTAGTTAATAAAATCAGTAATAGAATCCCTGTAAGCAAAATCAAAAAAGACATATCGTGTGTTTACGAATGAAGATACTAATTTGCGAACATGTTTATTATAGATGCCCACCTCGACCTCGCCATGAATGCCATGGAATGGAACCGTGACCTGAAGCTTCCGGTTAATAATTTGCGCGAACGTGAAAAAGGAATGAAAGATAAACCTGATCGCGAAAGGAATACGGTATCTCTGCCTGCACTTAGAGAGGGCAAAATTGGTCTCGTGGTTGCTACGCAAATTGCAAGGTTTGTGAGACAGGGAAGTCCGCTCCCGGCTGGCATTCTCCTGAACAGGCATGGGCTCAAACGCAGGCCCAGCTTGCCTGGTACAGGACAATGACAGAAGAAGGCGAGATGATCCAGGTGAACAGTATTTCTTCTCTCGAATCACAAATAAAATTATGGGAAGATAATGAGAGGGCCGACAGGGATAAACCGGTTGGCTATATTTTAAGCCTGGAAGGTGCAGACTCTCTGGTAAATATTTCCTATCTCGAAAAAGCATATGCTTACGGGCTTAGGGCGCTGGGTCCCGCTCATTATGGCGAGGGCCGGTATGCGGGAGGAACCGGAACGGAAGATGGATTTAGTGCAGACGGAAAATTGCTGTTGAAAGAAATGGATTCCCTGAAAATGATATTAGACGTAACACATCTTACAGATCTGGGATTCAGTCAGGCGATGGAAATATATAAAGGACCTGTTTGGGCCAGTCATCATAATTGCCGGGCACTCGTAAAAAACCAGCGACAGCTTACAGATGATCAGATCAGGATTTTGATAGACAGAGGATCAGTGATTGGTGGTGTACTGGATGCCTGGATGCTGACAGAAGACTGGATAAGAGGTGTTTCAATTCCGAAAGCCAGGGGTACTGATTTGAACAGTCTGATTGATAATTATGATCACATTTGTCAGATCGCCGGGAATGCAAATCATATCGCCATAGGCAGCGACCTGGACGGAGCTTTTGGTACAGAACAATCGCCTTATGATCTTGATACGATTGCCGATTTGCAAAAACTGCCGGATCTCCTGAAAAACAGGGGATATTCCGATGCAGACATCAGCAATATCATGCACGGCAACTGGCTTCGTTTTCTGAGAAAGACCTGGAAATAGCCGGGCTATATGCCTGTAATTTCCAATAGCCGTTCATAATATTTTACGATTTCCTATCCTCCAATTATTTTACAGGTCTGCGTTCATGATTACATTTGCAATCCTTACATTTTAACCAGAACTTAATCCTATTTCAAAAAGATCATATGCGAAAATACCTGAATACAGGAATACTGGTTCTTTTGGCAATCGTCGCATTGGAGTCCTGTAGCAGTCCCGCAGCGAACGGAGGATATGCTGCAATGCCCCCCGCTATACTTCCGGTTTTCAGTGTAAGCAACCGGCCATTTACAACATTCAGGGAATATACAGCCTCTTTGGAAGGCAGTAATGATATTGAGATCAGACCCCAGGTGAGCGGATATATTGAAAAGATTTTTGTGGATGAGGGCGCTTTTGTTAAGAAAGGTCAGCCAATTTTTAAAATAAATGACCAGCCTTACCGTGAAGCATATAATAATGCCAGTGCATCGCTTGCCGTGGCCAAAGCCAATCAGTCGAGTGCTGAAATAAATATGAATAAACTGGAACCACTGGTGCAGAACCAGGTAATTTCTCCCATACAACTTAAAACTGCCAGGGCAGCATACGAAGCAGCAACTGCTAATGTGGCACAGGCCGATGCCATGGTTGGAAATGCAAAAATAAATATTGGCTATTCTCTGATCAAAGCGCCGGTGGACGGATATATCGGAAGAATTCATGTTAAGATCGGAAGCCTGGCTGCACTTTCGAACGCGGACCCGCTCACCAATATCTCAGAAGTAAAAGATGTGAGGGCCTATTTTTCAGTGAGTGAAACAGCTTTCCTTCGTTTCAAGGATGAATATCCGGGTAAAACGATTGAAGACAAGATCAAAAATTTACCGCCCGTCGACCTCATCCTTTCTGATAATACTGTTTATCCTCTAAAAGGCAGAGTGGAAATGGTTTCAGGACAGTTTACGCCGGGAACAGGAGCCATTCCCTTCAGGGCAAGTTTTCCAAATCCAAATGGCATATTGCGTTCAGGTAATACGGGTCGCGTAAGAATTACTGTGAAGCAGCCCGACGGCCTCGTCATTCCACAGGAATCAACTTTTGAATTGCAGGATAAAGTTTTCGTATTTGTATTGGGAGACAGCAATAAAGTAACCAGCACATCTGTAAAAATTCTGGGAAGGTCCGGCAATTATTACCTGGTCGAAAATGGAATAAAAGCAGGAGACAGGATCGTGTATTCAGGGGTTGACAAATTAAACGATGGAGCCAAAATAGTTCCGATACCTATGTCGCTGGATAGTCTTCTGAAGACCCGACCCATGCAGTAGCGGGAGAAGAACAAAATAAGGAAGATGTTTAAAAGATTTATAGAAAGGCCGGTTTTATCAACAGTCATATCCGTCATCCTCACCATGTTGGGATTGATTTCTATGACTTCTCTGCCGATCACGCAATTTCCGGATATCGCCCCTCCAACCGTCAGTGTAAATGCAGTATATCCGGGAGCGAATGCCGAAGTGGTGGCCCGTGCTGTTGCGACGCCATTGGAAGAAGCGATTAACGGAGTGGAAAACATGACCTATATGACTTCCACTTCCGGCAATGACGGGAGTATGTCCATCAATGTTTTTTTCAAACAGGGCACCAATCCCGATCTCGCATCCGTCAATGTGCAGAATCGTGTATCCAGGGCAGTTAGTCAGATACCCGCAGAAGTTGTTCAGGCAGGTATATCTACCCAGAAGCAGCAGAACAGCATGATCAATGTAACCCTGCTTTACAGTACGGACAGCGCTTATGATGAAAAATTTCTGCAGAACTATGCCAAGATCAATGTCATTCCCGAAATCCAGCGTGTACCAGGCGTAGGGCAGGCACAGGTTTTTGGAGCCAAGGATTATTCCATGCGCATCTGGCTTCAGCCAGACCGGCTGGCTACCAATAATATTTCTGTGCAGGATGTACTGTCAGCCATTCATGACCAGAATGTGGAATCAGCGCCGGGAAGATTCGGTGAAGGCAGCAGTGCTTCATTTGAATATATTATAAAATATAAAGGCAAACTTTCCCAGAATAAGGACTATGAGGATATTGTCGTTAAGGCCGGGGCCGATGGATCTATTATAAGACTGAAGGATATTGCACGGGTAGAATTCGGTGCATTTACTTATAGCTCCAATGCGATGGTACAGGGTCATCCTGGAACGGGTATCGGCATTTTTCAAACAGCGGGTTCGAATGCCAATGATATCCTGATTGCTATAGACGAAGTCATGAAAAACGCTTCGGCTAAATTTCCAAAGGGAGTACATGCATTTACAATTTTCAGTGCGAAAGATTTTCTGGATGCATCCATCATGCAGGTGAAGGAAACTTTGCTGGAAGCGTTTTATCCTGGTATTCCTGGTTGTCTTTATTTTTCTTCAGGATTTCAGATCAACTTTAATTCCCGCCATTGCAGTTCCAGTAGCCATTATTGGTACTTTTTTCTTTATGCAGTTGTTTGGTTTTACCATTAACCTGCTTACACTATTTGCGCTGGTACTTGCTATTGGTATCGTTGTGGACGATGCCATCGTTGTGGTGGAAGCGGCTGCATTCCAAAATGGAACGAACGGGACTCAATGCACATGACGCTACGATTCAGTCCATGAATGAAATTTCAGGAGCCATCATTTCCATTACACTTGTGATGGCCGCGGTTTTTGTACCTGTGGGATTCATGCAGGGACCAGCCGGGATCTTTTACCGGCAATTTGCATTTACACTCGCCATTGCGATTTTGATATCTGCACTCAACGCACTTACGCTGAGTCCGGCTCTTTGTGCCTTGTTTTTAAAAAATGCTCACGTTGTTCCGGGAGAAGAACATAAGAAAGTAAGTTTTGCCAGAAGATTTGGAAATGCATTCAATGTTGGATTTAAAGCAACGACTGAACGCTATGTCGGAGTCGTCAGTTTCCTTATTCATCATAAATGGGTGGGAATCCTCGGACTCACTGCTGTTTTGGGAATTACGATCTGGGAAGTAAAAAAAACACCTACCGGATTTATTCCGGCCGAAGATCAGAATTTTGTTATTGTCTCATTTAATCTTCCGCCTTCATCATCTCTGGACAGAACCAATGTGGTTATTGAAAAAAATTGACAGCCTGCTTTCCGAAATACCACAGATAGACAAACGAGGTGCCATCAGCGGCCTGAATATTCTCTCAGGTATTACCAGCTCTGCATACGGAGTAGGGTTTATAAAATTGAAAGAACAGACGGAACGCGTTCCAAGAATGAGCATTAATCAGGTTGTAGAAGAGATTAACAAAAAAATGCAGGCTGTAAAGGATGCGAAGGTTTTCATATTTCAACCTCCGACTGTTCAGGGGTTTGGAAATACCAGTGGATTTGAAGTGATAATACAGGACAGAAATGGCGGTCCGCTGGATAAACTCAGTCAGGTAACCAACGACTTTATAAAGGAACTTTTAAAAAGACCTGAAATAGCATTCGCATTTACTTCTTTCAATACAAATAATCCACAGTATCTTTTGAATATTGATAATGCCAGGGCGAAACAATTAAATGTATCGGTATCTGATATTCTGGAGACGTTACAGGTTTATTACGGAAGCAGCTTTGCATCAGATTTCAACCGGTTTGGAAAATATTATCGTGTAATTGTTCAGGCGGATGTTCCTTACAGGGAAGATGCGGCATCCATGGATGGAATTTTTGTGAAGAATTCATCGGGACAGATGGTTCCGGTGAATGCGCTGGTTGAATTGAAAAGAGTGTATGGGCCCGAATCCGTAAACCGTACTAATCTTTTCAACTCTGTTGCCATCGATGGAACGGTTAAACCAGGTTACAGCTCCGGGGATGCGATTAAGGTGATAAAGGAAGTGGCTGCCAATTATCTGCCACGGGGATTCTCCTATGAATGGTCGGGAATATCCAGGGAGGAAAGTAACGCAGGAACACAAACGCAACTCATTTTTATACTCAGTGTCCTCTTTGTTTATTTTCTGCTGGCCGCACAATATGAAAGTTATATTCTGCCACTTGCAGTTTTACTTTCCGTACCCACCGGTCTGTTGGGCGTATTTCTTTTTATCAACCTGACGGGAATTGAAAATAATATTTATGTGCAGGTAGGTATTATTATGCTGATCGGACTACTGGCAAAAAATGCCATATTGATTGTTCAGTATGCCGTACAACGAAGACGTTCCGGAATGGATCTGGTTGCCGCTGCACTCGAAGCGAGTCGTCTGCGTCTGCGTCCGATCCTGATGACCTCCTTTGCATTTATAGTCGGCCTGCTCCCACTAACCTGGGCCACAGGCGGATCTGCACTGGGCAACCGATCCATCGGCACGGGTGCCGTAGGCGGAATGCTGACGGGAGTACTGTTAGGGGTATTCATCATTCCTGTTCTTTTTGTGATTTTCCAGGCCTGGCAGGAAAAAGTGACCGGAAAACCAAAACCAATTCGTGAAAAGAAATATGAGCTCAGGTCAGAATAAGAATTCTGATCACAACCAAAGAAAATGAAAAAGTTTTTTCCTTACAGGTATATATTTATTTTATTGCTGCTTACAGCAGTTATCTCCTGCAGAGTGGGAAAAAATTATCAGCGTCCTACCGTATTGCTGCCCCAAACTTTTAACCCCAATGGACAGCCCTCAGATTCAAATAGTATAGCGGATATTCCGTGGAGAAATTATTTTTACCGATCCTGTATTGCAGCAGCTCATTGACAGTGGCATATCGAGGAACTATGATCTGCTATATGCATTGAGAAATATCAGCATTGCTCAGTCGCAGGTAAAACAAGCCAGCTGGTTATGGTATCCACAGCTTAACGCGGGTCTCTCATTGCAATATGATCGAATTTCCAACAACGGCCTTTTTGGAACAAATAATGGAGGACTGGTAAATCATACTTACGATTACCTCGCATCTGTAAATATGAACTGGGAAATTGATATCTGGGGAAAGATCAGTCGCCAGAAAGAAGCCAGTATAGCAAATTATCTCCAGACTTACGAAGCAGCAAAGGCCGTGCAAACCAGACTGGTTGCAGATATTGCACAGGGATATTTCAGTCTGCTCATGCTTGATCAGCAACTGTTGGAAACAAAAAAAACACTTGAGCTTACCACAAATTTTGTAAAGCTTACCCGTTTGCTCTTTGATGCCGGCGAAGTTACCTATCTCGCCATTCAACAGGCTGAATCGCAAATGCAAAATACTGCGCAATTAATTCCGATGATCGAACAAAGTATTCAGATCCAGGAAAACAGTCTTCAATTACTAACCGGCAATCTTCCTGGAGGAATCAATAGAAACGTTGGTCTGACCGATATCCATTTCAATGATTCACTGGCTACAGGTGTACCCGTTGCAATTTTAAACAGAAGACCGGATGTGCGTGCCGATGAGATGTCGCTGGTGAAAGCAAATGCGCAGGTAGGCATAAGCCAGGCCAATATGTATCCGGCACTCACACTTACGGCGGGTACAGGATTTGAATCTATAAAAGCCAGCAACTGGTTTAATGTACCGGGATCCCTGTTTGGCCTTGCAGGCGGAACCCTTATCCAGCCTGTTTTACAGGGCAGACAACTGAAAACACAATTTGAAATTGCGAAACAGCAAAGAGAACAGGCGGTTATACTTTTCAGGCAATCTGTACTTACAGCTGCCATCGAAGTTTCCAATGCATTGATACAGGTTAGTAAATTAAAAGAACAGGAAATCATTGCAAAACAAAGGACCGACACCCTGTCGGCCGCAGTGGGGAATGCGCAATTATTATTTAAGAATGACCTGGCTGATTACCTCGAAGTCATCACCGCACAGCAAACCGCCCTGGACGCACAGTTGAGCCTTGCATTTATTCAAAGGGCAGAACTGAATGCGCGTGTGGAATTATACAGATCGCTCGGCGGTGGGTGGAAATAATCTGTTGAATTACTATTTTCACATTCAAAATAAAATTTATGGACAGAAGAAAATTTCTGCGCCAGGGATCGCTGACTGGCTTAGGTCTAACAACCGTTGGCGGTTGGTCTGCCTTCTCCCGCCTCAGCGGGATTCGGCGGACGAAGCGGTTGGCGGTTGGCGGTAGTTTAAATGAAAATAATTCTTCTATAGATTCATCGGGGAAAATTCCTGTGTTGGATTTGGAGGAGATAACTGTGACCGGTCTTCAAAAAAAAATGCAGAGCGGTGAGCAGACTTCTGTATCAATAACACAGGCTTATCTCGCGCGTATAGAAAAAATTGACAGGAACGGGCCTGCCCTGAATTCGATCATCGAACTTAACCCCGATGCTTTGAATATTGCAGCGGCTCTTGATAAGGAAAGAAAGCAGGGAAAGATACGCGGTCCACTGCACGGTATACCGATCCTGATCAAAGACAATATCAATTCCGGAGATCAGATGCTGACTACAGCAGGATCGCTGGCGCTGATGGGTAACCGGGCAAAAGAAGATGCATTTGTTTTAAAACAATTGAGAAAAGCCGGGGTGGTATTATTGGGTAAAACAAATCTCAGCGAATGGGCGAATTTCCGTTCTTCCCATTCCTGCAGCGGATGGAGCAGTCGCGGCGGACAAACAAAATGTCCATATATCCTGGATAGAAATCCCTCGGGGTCAAGCGCTGGTTCAGGATCTGCAACGTCTGCCAATCTTTGTACTATCAGTGTTGGAACGGAAACTGACGGATCGGTTGTTTCTCCGTCTTCGGTAAACGGTCTCGTCGGAATAAAACCTACTGTTGGTTTGTGGAGCCGGACGGGCATCATACCAATTTCAGCAACACAGGATACTGCCGGACCCATGGCAAGGACAGTTCAGGATGCAGCCATTTTGCTGGGAGCGGGAATTGGTGTTGATGAAGCAGATCCAATTACAAAAACAAGCGCTGGCAAATCTTTAACTGATTATACTCCTTTTTTAAAAAAGGATGGTTTAAAAGGGAAACGAATAGGTGTTGAGAAATCACATTTTAAAGAAAACCCCGATCTCGTTGCGCTTCTTCGTTCTGCGATAGCAACGATGGAAGCCCAGGGAGCAATTATTGTCGAAGTAGATGTGCTGGATGCTTTGAAATTATTAGGTCATTCCGAATATCAGGTGCTGCTTTATGAATTTAAAGACGGGTTGAACAAATACCTTGCTTCAGCGAACGGCCAGGTTAAATCGTTGAAAGAACTGATTGCATTCGATCTTCAGAATGAAAAAAAGTTGATGCCTTTTTTCAAACAGGAAATTCTTGTTGAAAGCGAAGAGAAGGAAGGATTGGATACCAAGGAATACCTGGATTCCCTTGAAAACACATCAGGCTTCAGAAAAACCATCCTCGATATTATGGCAGCGAATAATCTGGATGCACTATCGGGATTTACAAATGGTCCCGCCTGTTGTATTGACCTTGCGAATGGAGATTATGAAAACGGCCCTTCACTTTCAACGCCCGCCGCTATAACCGGTTTCCCGCATATAACAGTTCCCATGGGATTGTTCCATGATTTGCCTATTGGTATTTCATTCTATGGTGGACCTTATACCGAACCGGCGTTGCTGGCTATAGCATATGCATATGAACAGGCATCATTAAAAAGATCTAAACCTTCTTATCAAAAAGTACTTCTATAAATTTATAGGACCTGCATATACACTGTCCGTTACTTCCTTTCCATCAGCGGATATAAATCCGAAATAAGAATGCACGGTCTTGGCTTTGAATGAACCAAGGTCCATAATGCACTCACCTGCGTTTCTTGCAGAAAGGTTAAACTCGTAGTTCCATTGTCCATTTTCTTCATTATAAACTGCTGCGAATGCCATATCTGTTGATTTTGCTTTCCCTTTTCCGCTGTTGTCGGTCCAACTGAATTTCAACGTCCCTGAAATCGGCGAAGAAACATTGGGTGATTGTACATTCGGCAGGTCACCACGGCTCACGAGTATCATTGCGTAGTCGATCATGAATTCCGGAAAAATACCTCCGATGGCATTTTTGACATTGTATGAAAAGGCTTTATTATAACCAGACATTTCAACCGCAAGATTACTATAAGTGATACTCAGAAATTTGGTCAGCCGTATTAGAAATGCATTCATCAGTCTGAATTTCGCATGCTGCTGAATTTGCAGGTCTGAGGGGCGGCGGCTCTTTTTGGCAGAAGGCAAGCCGCGCATAACGGATTTATTCTTCCATTTGTAGCCAACCACTGCTCCGACCTTTCCGGAAAAAGGGCCATTTATTCCGTTATAAAGTATTGCCATATGGATAATTTTTCAAAATAAACATCTGCTATTCCTAAAGGGTGTCAACATCTCATCAAATATCTATATAAACGCTAAATTATAGATATATTGTATGAATATTATAAGAATTTAATATTGGATTTAATGGACTTAGTCCTTATAATGTACCTATAATATACCCTGTATATACAACTAAGATAATAACCCATACAGGCATTATCAGGAAAGCCATAAGATATAAGCTTTAAAAATTTGAGAAGGAAGGACTGAGCAGGGTCAACCGGGAAGACGATCAGGTCCAGTAAAAAGTAACCCGTTCACCATTAAGTTTCCATTGCTCGGGCCTGGGGTTTGTCATCCAGTCGAGTGGTTCAGCCAGGGGTTGGACCTTTGCAGCTATTTTAAAAGCTTTTCGGATGTAGTCCTTTTGTTCAGCTCCCAGTGCTTCGGGTTGGGCAGATATAAAAAGTGGTGCGCTGCTTTCCGCCAGCAGCCGGAGCCATTGTTTGTTTTTTTCCCAGGGAATTTTTGTGGTCAGACCGACGCAGTCACCATCTGCAGAATAAAAACTATTATGCTGAGGCAGCCGGAAGCCAAGGGTATTCACACCCATTTTTAACGTGCGGGACCATTCATTTCCACTCGTGTCATCCCCGATGCGGTTGAGTTCAAAAATTCCTGCCGACAAATGACTGAATGTATTGCACCCGATCAGGTACATGTCGAGCGAGCCGGCGCGTATGGTTTTGTACAAAAAAAGTATGATCTCCGCATTGGTTATGCTTCTGTCCTGGAAATGCCAGCCGGGTACGGTCATCGTTTCATTCATTTCGAATCCCCATCTTCCGAAGAAATCGTAGCTGGTATAATCATGTTTTACAAGATGGAACCCCCATGATTCATAGAGGCTGATCGTATTTCCGACACGTTGAAGATTTTCAGGAATCGTCGGATCCAGGTATCTTTCTTTCAGATCTTTCTGATCACTACGTACAGGGATAAGCCAGGAAGGTTTGTCTTTTGCATTCGCAAGAAGAGGACGGGTCCAGATACCTGGCCGCATGCCCAATGCCGTTATTTCTCTGGCAATTACACTCATATCACCGAATTTTTCATTCCCCTGAGTGAAGTCATCACCCCAGCAATACTCGTCTTCGGTTTTAGCCGGTTTTACTGACCAGCCCATATCAATTACGGAGAAAGGAGGGTTGGAAGGAAAATCTACCAGGTTCGCCATTGTACGGGTATGTTCCAGAATGAGATCCCGCGAATTATTTCCGTAGGCAAAGTACCAGTCATTGATTCCATAAACCGGCTTTGCGGGAAGTCTGGGGTTGGGGCACATCATCTTACAGAAACGGACATCGGTATTCCATGCATTTTCGCCGGGAAGGTTTTCTGTTGTAATGATATCGGCTGCATGCAGGGTGCGTTCTCCCAACAATACACCCATGCCCCCGGAATTTGTATCCAATAAAAGTTCCAGGGATTCAGGAGAGAACTGCCAGCTGCAAAAGCTTTTGGCTCCTGTCATTACACCATAAGCCTGCGTGAATACACCATCCGAGATCAGCATGTACCAGGGCGAACGTTTTGACGAGGGTGCCTGCGCAGGGAGAACTGGCGATGTAGCCGTCGGGGTTGCCGGTGCAGGGGCTGGTGCTGTTGCGAAGGGTGGTTCCCAACTCAGGTCTCCGTAAGATCTTTCCCATTGGTCGGACAAAAATTTTGAAGAGCCAGGGAAAACCTGTTTCCAGGTACACTTAACAAATTCCAGTTCGCGCTGTGGTGCATTGACAAACAGCGACAATACATCCGCGTTCAGTTGGAAGGTAACCTGTATACTTTCGTGTTTCCAGGTTTCGTTTGAGCCCTCCAGTGAGAACCATTCACCTCCGCAACGAACCGAAACAGCATCGGGGAAACGGATCACCCTGATTTGTTTTCCTGAAAGCGGATCAAAGTGCGTAAACAAAAAAGAAGCGGCAGATAATCCTGAAACCTTTAAAAACTTTCTTCTTTGCACAGAGTGGATTTAAATAAAAATGGATATGCGTCCCCGTTAAATATAGCAACTATTTAAATTGAAAATACAACAGTAAAATCGTAGCAACTGACATTAAAGCAAGAGTAATTCCACCCAGTATATTGGAGAATACGCTGTTGGTAAAATTGCTCATTATTTTTTTATTGTTGCCGATATGCAGGATCACTGCTATCATTACCGGTGATGTTACTCCATAAAGGATGGCAGTATAAATCAGGGCCTGCATCGGACTGATCCCCAATATGTTTATCAAAAGACCTATGATTAGGGATACAATTATAACGATATAAAAAGGCCGGGCCTGGCTGAATTTTTTATCGAGTCCTTCTTCCCATCCAAAAGATTCGGCAAGAATATAAGAAAGTGAACCTGTTAATACCGGGATCGCGAGAAAGCCGGTACCGACCACGCCCAACGCAAAACAGATATACGAAAATTTTCCGGCCAGTGGCTCGAGTGCCCTGGCGGCCTGATCCACTGTGTCAATCTGACGAATACCAGCATTATAAAGTACGACGCCGGTGGTCAGAATGATAAACAACATGACCAGATTCGAAGCAAACATGCCGAAGTTCACGTCGGCAGCCATATTTTGGAGCACCCTTTTATCCACGATCACCTGTTTCTTTTGATGTTCGACATCTTCTGCCTCCATGGTTGCCTGCCAGAAAAATAAATAAGGAGAAATAGTGGTACCCAGAATGGCCACCATCATTTCAATAAATTCCTTATTTAATTCAACATGCGGAATAAACGTTGAAACAAGGACGTGTTTCCAGTTAACATGCACAATGAATGGAACGATTAGATAGAGAAACATTGATAAACAGAGCCATTTCAGTATGGCAGCAATTTTCTGATACGGAAAAATGACAATGGTAACGATCAGGATCAAAGTGAACAGAAAACTAAATGCAAACGATGGGATTTTTGGGAAAAGAAGGTTCATAACAGCGCCCATACCGGCAATATCAGCACCGATATTTAGAATGATTGCAGGAACACTGAAAACAAGCATCATCCAGAGTATGATTGGATGGTAATGTCTTTTAAGTGTATGGGTTAATCCCTGGCAGGTAACGATTCCGATTCTTGCGCACATGCCCTGTATGGCAGCCATGAGAGGAAAAGTGAATGGCGCCATCCAGAGTAATTTCAGCCCGAACGCTGCGCCTGACTGGGAATAGGTTGCGATTCCTGATGGATCGTCGTCACTTGCGCCGGTTATTAATCCCGGTCCTAAAATTTTAAGGTATTGGCGAAATCTTCCCTTTCCTTTCATAAAAAATCAATCCGCCAAATGCGGCATGACTTTAAGATACAGATTCTTTATTTAACCGGATGAGCTCTTGATTTTGAAGACCGGTTTTCCGATTGAATTAAATTGAGAACGATGGTTGAAATGGCATCAAATTCAAGGAGGAACCCGTCGTGTCCAAAGCCTGATGCTATCATATACAGAAAAGAACCGGGAATATTCTCAGCAAGAAAGACCTGTTCTTTTTCTGTAAATAATAAATCGGACCGGATACCTATCAGATGGGTTTTTGCTTTGATTTTTTTCAGCGCAGCTGTCGTGCTTCCTCTTCCGCGGCCTACCTGATGCGAATCCATGCTTTGAGATAAGAAATAATAACTGAAAGCATTGAATCGCGCAGCCAGTTTTTCCCCCTGATAACGCTGATAAGATTCACTTTTAAATGAACCCAGTGAATTCAAATCCACATCAGTCTGATTGAAATTATAAGTTTCCTGGTTACGATATGAAAGAAGGGCCACACCCCTGGCTACTTTCATGCCTTCGATACCGGCTTCCGGATTATCATCTTTCCATGTCGGATCAAGTTCTATGCAATGTCTTTGTGATGCGTTGAAAGCTCGCGCCCATGGTGAGTGGAAGGCATTCGTTGCAATAGGAACAATATGTTCAAAAAGATCCGGCTCTTCAATGGCCCATTCCAATAACTGCTGGCCGCCCATGGAGCCGCCAATCCCAATTTTTATTTTACCAATACCCAGAAAATCTTTCAGCGGCTGATAGGCCCTGATCATATCCCTGATTGTAAAAAAAGGAAAACTATGATAATAGGGAGCTCCTGTAGCGGGATTATTTGACAGCGGACCTATACTGCCGTAACAGCTGCCCGGCATATTTACACAAACAATAAAGAAATGTTCCGGATCAATCAAATGTCCGCTGCCCACCAGACCCGGCCACCAATCGACCGGGTTGCTGTTGGCAGTGAGTGCATGAAAAACCCATACCACATTTGAGCGTTCCTTATTCAGTTTACCAATTGCATGGTAACCGAAATGATAGCCGGGTAGAACAATGCCGGACTCCAGTTCAAAAGGAGCCAGATAAGAAAATGTTTTGTGTGACAAACAGTTTTTTTTATGAAACAGCTACCGCCTGTTTTGATGACACTTTATCAAAAGCCTGCTGGAAGTCTGCCTTGATATCTTCAATATGTTCAATACCCACGCTGATTCGCACCTGATTTGGTTTTACGCCTGCTGCAAGCTGCTCATCGATACTCAGTTGTTCGTGCGTGGTAGATGCCGGATGTATGACCAGTGTTTTTGCGTCACCCACATTGGCGAGATGGCTGGCCAGTTTCAGGTGATCAATGAATTTAGCAGCATTTTCTTTTTCACCGACTACACCGAAATTCAGGATGCCACCAAAACCATGACGTAAATATTTCTTTGCAAGTCCATTGTATGGGCTCGAAGCAAGTCCGGGATATTCCACAAATTCAACCTGTGGATGTTGTTCCAGCCATGTTGCCAGTTCCAGGGCATTGTCAACATGTTTCTGTACGCGCAGCGACAGCGTTTCAAGACCCTGCAATAAAAGGAATGAATTGAACGGACTTAAGGAAGATCCGAAATCACGCAATCCCTCTACGCGTGCGCGAATGGCAAATGCAATATTTGGAAGACCCAGCGGATTTCCTTCTCCAAAAATTTCCCAGAATTTCAATCCATGGTATCCTTCGGAAGGTTCAGTAAATCCGGGAAATTTTCCATTTCCCCAATTATAATTACCACCGTCAACAATGACACCTCCGATGCTTGTTCCATGACCTCCAATCCATTTTGTAGCGGATTCTACCACTACGTTGGCGCCATGTTCAAACGGGCGGAACAAATATCCGGCGGTTCCAAAAGTATTGTCGACAATGAGCGGCAGGTCGTGTTTACGTGCAAGAGCTGCGATTTTATCAAAATCAGGAATATTCAACCGGGGGTTGCCAATGGTTTCCAGGTAAATGGCCTTTGTCTTTTTGTCAATATGTTTTTCAAAACTTTCAGGATCGTCTCCGTCTGCAAAACGGGCATCGATGCCTAATTTTTTGAGTGTTACTTTAAACTGATTATACGTTCCACCATACAGAAAAGAAGTAGACACAAAATTGTCGCCTGATTCCAGAATGTTTGCAAGGGCGAGGAACTGGGCAGCCTGTCCTGAACTCGTAGCAACAGCAGCAACACCACCTTCCAGTGCTGCGATACGTTGTTCAAAAACATCTGTTGTAGGATTCATGATCCGGGTATAAATATTCCCGAATTGTTTCAGACCAAAAAGATTGGCTGCGTGTTCTGAGTTATCAAATACATACGAGGTGGTCTGGTAAATAGGAACTGCGCGGGCCTTTGTAGTTGGATCTGGTTGCTGGCCTGCATGAAGCTGAAGCGTTTCAAAATGAAGAGGTGCACTCATAAAATAACGTTTAAAAGTTTTAATAAATCAGATTGAAAATAACGGGGACGAAGGATAGATCAACTATAATAGACAACAACATCGCCGGTGCACGAAGATAGAAAATGACCTGTGCGTGGTTGAATATTTCATATAATCTACAAATGTAATAGAGTATCCCGAATCTCCAAAAATATTATGATACTGGTTTTCAGCTTTTTGACAATATTCTATCATAAAAAAAAGTATGTCTCAGGAACGAATCTGCCCTTAATATTCAGTCGACAAGATAAAGAGTTTATAAAAATACCGGCGGCCACTTACCCTGTGGCTATTTCCTTTTTCCAATCGGTCGTTCGACACAACAAAATGGAATTCTATTTGAGGATACAAATATCCAATTGAATTATTATCATTTAAATGTGTACGGACTATTTTAATGCGGTGAGGAAAAGATTCTGCATTTCCTTCCATGAACCCGAATCCGCAGCTGCGTTATAAGCGATAGGCAGTTTGAATTTCTGGCCCAAAGCAGTTGCGTCAGGATTAGTAAATGCGTGCACTGCACCCGGATAAGAAATAAAAGTGTAGTGAGCTCCTACAGAATCCATGCTTTTCTTAAATGCAAGCTGATCGGCCATAGGTACGAAGGGGTCGGCTCCTCCCTGGCAAACGAGGATATCACCTTTTATGACTCCTTTTTTAGGTTGAACGCCACCCAGTCCGCCATGAAAACTGACAACCCCTTTCAGATCCGCCCCCAGTTTGGCTGCGTTCAGCACGATGAATCCCCCAAAACAATACCCAATGGCAGCGACCCTGCTGGTATCAGCCTGGGAAAAAGTTGCTGCTTTTGCGATGGCGGCTTCCACTACAGGTTTGGCAAGCTCCGGATTGGCATAATAAGGTTTGGTAAAAGCCATCGCTTCATCCGGATTGGCAGCTGTTTTACCGTCTCCAAATAAATCGGCGTCGATCGCAAAATATCCGAGCGCAGCCAATTTTTTTGCACGGGATTTTATATAGTCTGTCATCCCCCACCATTCCGGAATAACCACTACAATCGGTAGTTTTCCCTTGAGACTTTCATCATAAGCAATAAATCCGTTGGATTGTTTACCATTTGACGTGTAGATCACTTCCGCCGTTTTAATGGAAGGAGCGGCTTTTACGCTATCCATAGACTGTGTTTTTGGTTCGTTGCCGGATGGCTGATTTCCACAGGATGCAAAAATGATGCAAAGGCCGGCGGCGAGTAATGTGTTGAAGGAAGAAAGTTTCATTATGGGTTATGGGTTATGGGTTATGGTTATGGGTTATGGGTTATGGGTTATGGGTTATGGGTTATGGGTTATGGGTTATGGGTTATGGGTTATGGGTTATGGGTTATGGGTTATGGGTTATGGGTTATGGGTTATGGGTTATGGGTTATGGGTTATGGGTTATGGGTTATGGGTTATGGGTTATGGGTTATGGGTTATGGGTTATGGGTTATGGGTTATGGGTTATGGGTTATGGGTTATGGGTTATGGGTTATGGGTTATGGGTTATGGGTTATGGGTTATGGGTTATGGGTTATGGGTTAAAAATTGGGGGAATAAAGTTAGTGAATCAGCGCCACTTCCACACTCCCATACTCCCATACTCCCATACTTTCTTCAGAGTTTTTCCAGCAACTCAACAACGTTTTCCCTCTCAAGGATCAGGTATCCCAACCGGTCATTACTGATGCCCTCCTTAAGCAGGTACGGAAATTCGAGCTGACCGTTGTCAATCCTTGTCTCAAAATATTTAAAACAAATATTGGGATACTGTTTTAATTCTTCCCCGATTTCATATAAATGGGTTGATAAAATAAATAGTGAGGATCTGATTTTGATCAGTCCTTTAATGACCGTTGATGAGCATTTCATCGCATCCTGCACATTGGTTCCTTTGAATAATTCATCAATCAATACGAGCCATTTCTTTTTGTCGCTGATCAGGAGTATGGTTTTACGGATCCGTTGCACTTCATTAAAAAAATAACTTTCGCCTTTTACTAAATTATCCACGACATTAATATTGCTGAGAATTCCGTCGAAGAGACTGGTCCTCATTTTATCGGCTGGCACACCCATGCCAAGGTGAGCCAGAAAAAGTGCCGCGCCAACGGACTTTATAAAAGTACTTTTCCCGGCCATATTGGCTCCTGTAAGGAAGAAGAAATTATTCTCCGGATTCATTTGTACGTCATAGGCGACGGCATGTGGCAACAGCAGGTGGTGCAGAGCCTTTATTTCAATAAAAGGGAATTCCGTATCATGAAATTCCGGTTCCACCAGATGATATTCTTCTGAAGCAATGGCCATTGAATACCAGGCATCCAACCTTTCATAGATTTCAATCAGTACAAGTGCAGCTGGTTTGAATTGATTCCGGATGAAATTTCCATATTCCACCACCTGGGAAGGCGTGAGTTTATCTCCGGATGTTTTTTCCGCAATATGATGAAGTATGGACGGGCCAAGCAATTTATTTACCCGGTCAAAGAGGCTGCTCAGCAGAGCAGGGCAGGTTGCTTTCTCACGAATGGAAATAATGGAAAGCATTCCCCTGATAAAATCTGCAAAATGTCCAACGGAATAACGGGTTATTGCATAGTCCGGGGCGTGCAACAACTGATAGATCCTGGCAGTCACGGGATCATATGATGTGGGGATATTATTGAGCGGGGTTTCATAAAAACGTTCCATCACCATGATGGTTCCATTTGAAATGGAAGGACCCCATTCATTTTTGTATTCTTTAATGATCCGGATGATATCCTGTGTCTGCCTGATTTTTTCCAGATTGCTGAACGGGTTATTGAAAAATTCTAAAAGTTGCATTCTTCCACCGACAGTTCTCGTGCGGTCGAGTTTGCTGAAAATGGAATATTCGTCTGTTGTCTGGAAAACAGAAAGATCAGAAAACGTGGTGTTGTCAATTTGCATAATGTATCGATAGCAGCTTATCGTTGAAATCGCAGGCGTTCACCCATCTGTGATTCATCAAATGACCCATTTCCATAAACCAGGTGACCATTCACGAAAGTATTTATAATGGAAGCCGAAAACTCCGTCCCTTCGAGGGGACTCCAGCCACACTTATATAATATATTACCCGCATGCACATCCGAACTCCGGTTCAGGTCAACCATCACCAGATCAGCATAATATCCCTCGCGGATAAATCCCCGTTCAGGAATCTGAAAACAGATGGCTACAGCATGCGACATTTTTTCCACCATTTTTTCCAGGGATATCTTTCCATTTTTTACATAAGACAGCATCATTAACAGGGAGTGCTGTACCAGCGGCAGACCGGCGTGTGCCTGTAGATAAGAGCCGCCTTCACCGGAAATTGGTTCGAGACGACCGGCATCATTTCTAAAAAATCCTTTTTCGGCTAAGGTATGGGGCGCATGATCAGTAGCAATCAGGTCGAGCCGGTCATCCAGCAATGCTTTCCAGAGTCCTTCACGGTTTTCAGCCGCTTTGATGGCCGGATTACATTTGATCTGATTGCCCAGTCGCGCATAGTCGTCAGCACTGAAATGAAGGTGGTGCACACAAACTTCGGACGTGATTCTTTTTTCTGACAAAGGAATCATATTTGTAAAAAGACTGAGTTCTTTTTCAGTGGAAAGATGAAATATATGCAGACGGGAACCATGTTTTTTTGCAAACTGCACAGCGGTTAGGGAAGATTCAAAACAAGCCTCGACGTTTCTTATCAATGGATGATCCGCGGCAGTCAATTTTCTGTTTTCGTGTAGAAATTTCTCCAGGTTTTCCTTTATAATGCGTTCTGATTCACAATGAGTGGCAATCAATACCTCACTTTCAGCAAATAATTTATCAAGGGTCAGGTAATTGTCTACCAGGAGATTTCCGGTTGAAGAACCCATGAATATTTTTATTCCGCAGATATCATTTTTCTTTTCATTGGTTCTGAGAGCTTCTTCGGCATTATAATTGGAAGTACCCATGTAAAAGGAATAATTCGCCAGCGAATTCCTTTTTGCTATGGCATATTTTTCTTCGAGTAAATCCTGTGTGAAGGCGGGCGGAATCGTATTGGGCATTTCCATGTAAGAAGTGGTGCCGCCTGCGACTGCCGCGCGTGATTCTGTGTAAATAGTTGCTTTATGTGTTAGTCCCGGCTCGCGAAAATGAACCTGGTCATCAATACATCCCGGCAATAAATGAAGATTTTCTCCGTTGATTTCAGTTACAGGAAAGGAAACAGAAATATTGTTCGCGATTTTTTCGATGCGACCATTTTTAATCAGTAAATCACTCGTGAAACTGCGTCCTTCATTAACGATTGAAATACATTTAATCAGGTAATTTTGCATAACTTGGATCGGAATCGGAACTACTTAATGATGCAATTTATTAAAACCGTTGCAAGGCTTCTTATAATTCTGTTCCTTCCCTGCTTCGCCTTCGCTCAGTCCACCTATCTTCCCCAGGGTTCCCAGTACGAACATTTTCTGGACCGGATTGGAATTAAAATGCAGAGTAATCCGGAACTGAATATTTTTACCTGCAAACCTATCAGCCGTAAAGTCGCCGTGAATGTGTCGGAATATGCAGATTCCCTAAGCAATTTATCTCCTGCCGTAGATGCTTATCATTTGGGAAAAACGGACCAGGTAATGTTGCAGAGCCTGCTTATGAACAACAGTGAATGGGTAAGCGGAAGTCAGGAATCCTTTGCGAGTAAACATCCTTTGTGGAATACCATTTATAAAACAAAGGCAAATTTTTTAGGAGTAAATGAAAAAGATTTTTTTCTGGTGGTCGATCCTGTTCTTCAGTTTCAGTTATCTGATCAGACAGGAAATCCCGAACAGGTTTACCTGAATACCAAGGGACTTACTTTTCGTGGTCGAATAGGCGACCATGTAGGGTTTTCGAGCTATATAACGGATAACCAGGAACGCGGTCCTGATTATTTTACTACAAGGGTGTTTGCATCCGGTTATCCTGCTGTTCCCGGCGTGGGTTATTTCAAATATTTTAAAGGCTCATTGACCGCATTTGATTATTGGGATGCACGTGGTTCAATCGATTTTGAATTCTGGAAATATTTTACGGTTCAATTCGGATATGACAAAAACTTTATCGGTAACGGATACCGTACACTTTTCCTGAGTGACTATGCAGCGCCGTATTTATTCCTGAAATTAAACGTTCGGATCTGGAAATTAAATTATCAGAATATCCTGATGGAGCTGACCAGTCAGCACCTGCCGGGCGATTATCTGTATCCGAAAAAATATGCGGTGGTTCATCACCTCAGTGTGAATGCAACCAAATGGCTCAACCTTGGTTTATACAGCAATATTGCTTTTGGGGGTGTAAATCATTTTGAATTTTCTTATCTGAATCCGGTGATTTTCCTGCCGGCAGCGCAACAGGAAACTGGAAGTCCGGATAAAACCACTGTTGGATTTGATGCAAAGGCCAATATCGGTCATTCGGTCCAGTTATACGGGCAACTCCTTTTCAACGAATTTGTGTGGAACGAAATAACTCATTATTCCAATGGCTGGTGGGGGAATAAACAGGGGCTTCAGGCGGGCATAAAATATATAGATATGTTCAAAGTGAAGAACCTCGACTTCCAGGCAGAAATGAATGTAATGCGTCCATATACTTATTCACACGACGATACGGTAGCGAACTGGTCCCATTATAATCAGCCACTGGCACATCCCTTCGGTGCGAACTTTTTTGAACTCATCGGTATTCTCCGGTATCAGCCAGCATACAGATGGAATATTGAGTTGAAATGTATCTATAACCGCCAGGGTCTTGATTCCGCCGGTGAAAATTTTGGAAGTAATGTTCTTGAAAATTACGATACGAGACCAAGGGAATATGGATTTTATATCGGATCCGGCATCCCTGCAACCGTTGTAAATACGACGGCCTATCTGTCTTATCAGGTGTTGGAAAATTTATTCCTGGAAGGCACGATCATGTACCGAACTTATACCGTCCAGGATCCTACGGCGGGTACTACAAAAACAAGCTCCAAGATGTACACTTTTGGAATTCGTCTGAACATGTTTCGCAGGGAATATGACTACTAACAGTATGGGAGTATGGGAGTATGGGAGTATGGGAGTGTGGGAATTCATAACTCATAATTCATAATTAATATTCTATTCTAATCATATTTGGATTTAGTAAAAAGTTTTTAATCTCATACTCCCATACTCCCATACTTTCCTCTTAGCCTTCGAAGATTAGTGAAAAAACAATCATCCTCGACTTCAGCTTGTCGATTGTATTTGAATAAATCAGGTTTGGATCCCTGTGATGGGTATTGATAATTCCATCACTAAGTTTAATTTCAGGCGAGAGAATAAATACCGGAAAAAAGAATTGAAATCCGATTCCACCTTCAACGCTGAAATCAATCGGGTTGAGCTTTACGAGATCATCGGCCTTCCTTGCAGTTGCATTGGAAGCAAGATCGTACTGATAATTCACGCCACCCAGTACATAAAATCTGAAATTATTCATGCGGTCCGAAAGGAATTTTACCTGCAATGGGAATCCAAGCAGGATGGATTCTATCTGTTTGGTCGCCGTAGTTTGCTGTCCGGAAGGGAACGTAGTATTATAAGTCAGATTCTTATATGAGAACATGAGCTCGGGAAATACAATCCTGAATTCCAGGTGGCGGCTTATATTGAAAGTGTGCATACCAGCCAATCCAAAACCTCCTGTATTTTCGGGGTTTACAGAAAGTATGCTGTCGCTTTGAAGCAAATTGGGATGCGGTGTGACCTGGAAATGTGAATTGTTATAGATAAGGGCAATGCCCAAATGATAAAACTTATCGTCGTGATCGGGCAGGTTAATATTGTCCCTTAGCTGGGCCCGGGCCTGGATAGAAAAAGTCAGGATAATAATGGCTGAAAAGATCCGGATAGGTCTTTTTTTGCTCCTTCCTAAAAGTAAACTACTCATAAGTAATAGTCAATCAATAACTTATAGTTTTATTCGGTTTGCAAGTTACAAAGGAGGAACATGAATTCGTCTATGATCCGGTAATGAATCAAAATAACGACCAAAAAGAAGAATAATTGCCGCTAAATCAGTTAATAACAGTTTATTGAGAATAGGGGATCATTCGCTACCGCGTTGATAGGATTATTTATTTCTGCAGTAAATCATCTGCTTCCGCAATAAATAGTGCATATGCACATACTGAGTTTCTTTAAATAAGTGTTTTTATATCCTGTCTTTTCCAGGATTCTAATCAGGGTTTCCCCTTCAGGAAAAGCATTTACAGAATCATTCAGATACCGGTAGGCGTCTGCATTCCCTGAAATTATTTTACCAATTCCTGGCGCGACGAGACGCAGATAGAACTTATAAAAGGGCATGAAAAGACCCATATTCGGTTTAGAAAATTCAAGTATGACGAGTCTGCCACCGGGCTTCAGTACCCTTCTCATTTCTACAAGTCCTTTCTCCAGATTTTGAAAATTGCGGAGACCAAATGATATGGTGACGGCATCAAATGATTCATCCGGAAAATGAATCGACTCCCCATCGCCCGTCTCGAGATGAACTATTTTCTCTAATCCGGCTTTTGCAATCTTTTGTTTACCCAGCTCCAGCATACCTGCCGAGATATCAATACCTGTAATCCGGTCAGGATTTAAAATTCTGTTGATTAATATGGGCATATCTGCTGTTCCGGTTGCTACATCGAGCACTTCCCTTGGTTTAATCGGACTGAGTTCGCGGATCGCTTTTTTTCGCCAGTTCCTGTCTATCCCTCCACTGAGAAAACGGTTCAGAAAATCATAACGGAACGCAATTTTATCGAACATTTCAGCTACCTGCTGCTTTTTCGGTATATCAGAATCTTTGAATGGAACAATGGTATCGTGCTGGTATTCAGACATGTGATGCAAAATTAGTCCGTTCGGTGCAGTTAACAGATAAATTCATTCGTCTTAACCTTTAGGAGGGAATCATAACTTGCACTATGCAGATACGATCGGCAAAATATGTCATCAGTAGTCCGTCTTATAAAGACTGTCCTGTTACCGACCTTCCGGAATATGCCTTTATCGGAAGAAGTAATGTAGGTAAATCCTCTCTTATCAATATGATCACAGATATAGATAAGCTGGCGAAGACATCAGCCGCTCCCGGTAAAACCCAACTGATTAACCATTTCACAATAGAAACGTGTGGATGAGAAAAAGAAAGTATCCAAATGGTGGCTCGTCGATTTGCCCGGTTATGGTTTTGCAAAGGTTTCGATGTCGCAGCGCAAACAGTGGGAAACCATGATCGAAGATTTTCTAAAGAAAAGAGAAACTCTCGCGCATGTTTTTTTGCTGATCGACAGTCGTCATGAACCCCAGAAACTGGATCTCGAATTTGCAGATCGCATGGGGAAATGGGAGATTCCTTTTACTCTTGTTTTTACTAAAGCTGATAAAGAGAACCAACGAACAGTGGCCTCTAATGTGAAAGCGTTTCTTCAAAAAATGAGAGAGCACTGGCAATTTCTTCCCCGGCATTTTATTACGAGTGCCGAAAAAAAAATGGGCAGGAGTGACATACTCCAACTAATCGGAGAGATGAATGAGGATTGGAAGAAGTCATCTGCAAATTGATCCCCGACTTTATTGGTTATGGGTTATAGGTTATGAGTTAAGGGTTATGGGTTATGGGATATGGATTATGGGTTATGGGTTTAGCGTTTGGCTTTAGGCTTTAGGCTTTAGGCTTTAAGCTTTAGGCTTTAAGCTTTGGGCTTTTGGCTTAGTTCACAACTTTATTTGCACAACTACTGCTGGCAAATGCTTCCGGTTTGGCTTTGAATGCAAAGCCCATTCCAAGAATATAGCCCATGGCTTCTTTCAGCGCGTCGTTGCTCTTGAAATGCGGGTTTGTATTGATATCTGCATGAACTTCCATATCCACATTGTATTGTGTGAACAAGGGGCAAAGCTCATACGCAATTTCAATACTCTTCGCAACTTCCACCAGCATACGTTCTTTTATGCTGTATCGCGTTTTTGTTTTTTCATTGTGAATGAACATGAATCCTCCATGTCCTTCGCGTAAAAAAACAATCACGGTTGCAAATTCTGTTTCAGCACCCTTTACCTGGGAGTCGGTTCCAATGCAGACTTTAAGATGAAATCCGTTTTTTGTTTCACGCCGGATGGCGTTTTCTACTTCGCGGGCAATGGGTAGTTCTATAAGGTCGCCATTAAATTTTCGCCAAAGCATATAATAATAGGTTTTTCGAATGTACCGAAAAAACATGTCAGCAAAAAAAATATATGTTACTAGTTAATTATCTTTTGTGCACCTGAATTGGATTCTCCAGTCCACTGAAGCACCAATACACCCGTGGATGAGTTGCTCGTGCGGATTTCATTATATCCGGTTTTCAGATTTCCCTGCGTGAGTAAACGCCCGCTGATATCAAATAACCGATACGAATAGTTGCCTGAACTGTTAAGTTCGAGAGAACCAGGTTCCTGCCTTTCAATTTTTACAGCATCCACGGATGAAAAGGTCAGATCCCCTGTTTTCCGGTATCCGATATAGTTAGGTGCACCGGCAATCATAGCTGTATCGCTTTGTATATCCTGAGCCCCGGTTGACGGATGTCCGTCTTTCCAGTCTGCCTGTTTATAAAAGGGAATGCCCATCAGAGGTGTTTCATTGGTAAAAATATTGTTTTCACCACCACTAAGTTCTGAAATCATAACACCGTAACCATCATACAGGCTCTGGTGTTGCAGGCCAAGTGTATGACCGATCTGGTGGGTTGCTGCTGCGGCTATAAAAAAAGGATTGTTTCCCAGGGCATTCATGAAAACCCAGGCCGGAGTATCATCTCCCCATGCAAAAGATCCGATGGCGGAAACTCCGGATACCTGACCATACCAGCTACCATCGGGTGTAATGATAATATGCGTACGCTGACGGACTGGTGCTCTGTTGTATACGGCCGGATCTGTAGTGATATTCAGATTGAATAATTTAAAATGGTCTGCAATCTTTTGATGGATCCAGGTGACGGAAGCGGCGCTTAATCCGGACGGAGCTGCAACTATTTTTCCCTGTTCATTCCAGATGGTTCCTTCCACTACTGCCCCGTCAAAATCAAGGTACACAGTCGGTGCAGCGGGAGAATAACTATTCAGCAGCGGTGACTGCGCAAATATATTTAGATGCAGGATCAGCAGCTGGCAAAGGATAATATGGATAAAATATTTTTTCATTCTGATACAAGGAATCTTTGTTGTGTTTCTATAAAAAAATATCGTTTATTTTTTTCTACCAGCATCATACCGTCCTGCTCGTGCAGTTTTAACAGATGGCCCGCGTAATAAATACTGCCGTTCGGATCCCTGTATCTGGAAATGCTGAGCATTCCGCCCGAAGCATTTTTTATTTTAATCAACAGTGAAACCACGGAATTCCCATGATCTGTTTTGTTTTCCATTGTTCCTTCAATGCGAAAACCGGGAGCAAGTTCCACAGAGATATTTTCCGGTGAATGAAACAAGGCTTCCAGACCCTGATCACTCACTTCAATTTTATTTGAATAGGGTAAGTCAGAGGGATTCTCTTTTTTTTGTGCTGAAAGCATGAGGCTAAACAGAAGGCAAAATGCACTTAAGATTGTTTTCAGGGTATTCATCGGATGGGGGGCGGCCTGGTGGCCACCTGATTAAAAACGAAATCGCAGATGAATAATTGCAGGTAAATCGTTCCCAGTTTGGGAAAGGGAGGAAAGGATGGGAGTATGGGAGTATGGGAGTATGGGAATACACTTATTACTAAATTCAAACTTTTATTAATATTTGAATTTTAATTATGGTGTATGAATTATGAGTTATGAATTCCCATACTCCCATACTCCCATACTCCCATACTTTCTAAAATTGTCCTGTCGACAGAAGAACCAACGTGCAGGCCTCAAGAACCTTAATGCCTTTGTCCGCCAGCATTATTTCAAATTCGGGATTCTCGGCTCCGGGATTGAAAATGACCCTGTGGGGATGCTGGGAAATAATGTAGTTGTAATAATTTTTCTGATTGTCCCTGTTCAGATAAATCGAAACAGTATCGAGATCAGGAATTGGAGAAGTTTTGTCTGCAATTGGAACATCAGCAACCTGTGCAGTTCTTTTTCCAACTGCGATTACCGGGTGATCATGTTCACGCAATTTATTGATGGCAAGAAAACTGTAGCGTGCAGGATTTGCGGATGCGCCCAGAACCAGAGTTTTCTTGGAATTAGCAGACATGAATCAATAACAAAAGGATAAGCGTAAAGTTTAAAGTTATTTGCTTTCCAACTTAAAAATTACGGGTTGCATTTTATATGTTTTCACGCTGACACCATCTTTTATGCCTGGAATCCATTTGCCTGAATCTTTTATCAGTTTGATGGAAGCCTGATCAAGTGAATATTCTATCGATTTTTGAATATACGGATCATGTACAATTCCATTTTCATCCACTAAAAACAGTACTTGCACCTGACCCTGAATCTCCATGTTTACGGCCCGATCGGGATATTGAAGATTATGCGCCAGATAATTGTACCATTCGCGGATTCCACCAGGATATTCCGATTCCTTTGAATTTGCTGTGTCTTTATCTTTCCCTTTATCAGGTTTGACATTGATAGATTTTACCAGGCTGTCTTCCACGTAGTCATATTGGTGTATAATTGCCAGACTGTCTTTTGTATAGCTTCTGTATTTATAAAAGCTTCCATTCTTTTTGCCATGATCATACACGCCGACTGAATCGAGGTTTCCAAAAGTATTGTATAAGCAAAACCGGCCATTGCGTATGGTGCCATCGTGGTCGGCATATTCAGTTGATTTAACCATCGGTCCCCAGGTTAAATAGTAATCCCATTGCCAGTTGCTGTTTTCTTTTTCGTGTATCCACAAAATATATTTCGAAGAATCCAGTACCGTTTGGTTCATGTTTTTATCAAGAGCAAAAAACTGATTTTTGTCCTGTGCAGTGCCTGTAAAAAAACAAATGATAAAGCAAAAGAGTAGAATTGATTTCATTCGACAAATTATTAAATAATTTGGAAATATTGGGTAATTCAAAACAAAGTGTGGTAGTGTGGTAGTGTGGTAGTTTGGCAATAATTAAAACTTTTCACCGTGTGTTTGACGGATGAGTTTACGGGCCAGCAGAGGAAATGGTTTCATGATACGAATCAGCCAGAGTGACCGGAATGTGCTTCCAAAAAACCGCTGGATCAACCGGCCGGTTCTTAGTCTTCTCCTAAATTGCCTGTTCCATGTTTTCTGGTAAGTCTTTTCCATTTCTTCCCGGGTAATCAGATTTTCCAGGTACGACGGAATTATTTCAGCGGCGATTTTGGATCCATGCAGGGCCATGCTCATGCCATTCCCGCAAAGGGGTGTGATCATACCAGCCGCGTCCCCGACGCAGAGCACGTGTTGTTCAATTTGTGTTTTCTTTGCAAAACTGATTTGCGAGATTGTCAACGGTTCTTTATAGAGGACAACGACACGATTCAGTAATTTCCGGAGCTCAGGATTTTGTCCCAGTATTTTTTCCTCCATGACTGCGATGGATTGCTGATTATTTTTCAGATTTTCAGAACTGGTGAGGTAACAAAGACAATATTTTTCATCTTCAATTTTAGAAATGCCACAATAACCACCATGGAAATTGTGCAACGCGATTTCCTGTTCGGGTAAATCAACCTGCACGTGATATTTTACACCAACATAATTTTGATCTTCATCATGATTGAGAAACTGTCTTTTCCATTTCACATCAAGGTTGCCTTTTTTTCCGTAACAGGCACAGGCGATTTTGGTCGTAAATAAACCTTCGCTGGTTTGAAACTGGTGATTTCCATTTTCAAAGACTATATCATAGACCTTAGTGTTCTCAAAGAGATCCACGCCTTCCAATTTTGCAATATCCGCGAGTGCAGCATCCAATTTATATCTGCTGATGCCAAACCCGCCCAGCGGTAATTTCTCCGAAATGGATTCTCCATTGGGGGCCGTTATAAACAATTTATGTATCATTGGTAGATTCCAGTCTTCGAGAGAAAGGCCCAGACGCAACAGGAAATCCCAGCTCTCCATGCTGATATATTCTCCGCAAACTTTGTGAAAAGGATACATTTCTTTTTCGAACAGGCATACCCGGTAGCCTTTTCGAACGAGTTGTATGGATAAAGATAATCCGGCGAGACCTCCTCCCGCAATTCCAACGTCATATGTGTGGTTTGTCTTCACGAGCGAATGATCACCAACCAGCGAAAGGCCCATTTCCACCGGATGGTATAGTTTGAAATTCCAGCTTTTTGTAATAATTCTTCCAAATCCTTTTTTTTAAATCCGCGCAAAACAGATAAGGGCGCATCATTTTTTACCAGGTAAGATTTGGAAAAAAGGGAAGTAAGTAAACGAATCGAATGAAATGCCAGCGGATGACGGTGAAGATCGTTAATAAAAAATCCGCTTCCGCTGTTTTCATGCATCCAATGTAACATTTGCACAAGCTCAGCTTCGTTGAAATGGTGACAGAACAGAGAACTGAAAATAATATCCGGCTTTAATTTAAAATGAACGTTTTTATAATCGCTTACTAAGAATCGGGCGGGATTAATCCATTTGTTTTTTTCAGCAACTTGGATGCAATCCGGGTTGATATCAATACCTGTAAAACTGAGTCCGGTATATCCATTTGCTGCTTTCTTTTCGATGGTTTTCAGATTATCGCCACCACCGCAACCGATCTCACATACATGCACCGGAATTCCTTTTTTTGCGAGCTGAATAAAACCTTTCCAGGTGCAGGCATGACCACCTAATTTTTCGTTGATAACTGAAAGTTCATAGAGATTCCGCTCTATATCAGCAGCAGGAATATTTGGCTGGTCAAGCATTTCAGGCTGGTAAGATCGAACCGCAAAATCCATCATATAAATGTCATTAAGGTGTATGGCGCAAGGCGTAAGGCTGAAGGTTGAAGGCATAAGGCCTAAAGCCTAAAGCCTAAAGCCTAAGGCTGAACGCTCAAACCTTTAAGTGTTAAGCTTTATGCCTTATGCCTTACGCCTTATGCTTTGAGCCTTACGCGTTAAAGGCTTGAAACCGATGAGAAAGGTTTCCATCGTTAAACCGGGCCCAAATGCTGCTCCAAATACCGTTTGATTATTTTTTTTATCAAAGGAAGAAAGTATTTCCTTCAGGACAAATAAGATAGTGGGTGAAGACATGTTTCCAAAATCACGGAGTATCTTATAAGATATATCCAGTTTTTCTTTTGACAGTGAGAGGCTTTTTGCAATTGCCTCCAGTATTCTTCTGCCACCTGGATGAATGGCCCAGTGAGTAATCTGATCACGCGAAATATCGTGTTTTTCCAGGGCCTGATTTACAAGTTTTTCAAAATCTTCCTCAATCAATTCAGGTATATAACTGCTTAGGGTCATGTTAAATCCTGTAGAAGATAATTCCCAGGACATGTCCTGTTTTCCCTTTGGCATCACTTCTCCATAAAATCCAAGCAGGGAAAATCCCGGAGTCTTATCCAGATTGCCGGTCACCAACACCGCTGCCGATCCATCACCAAACAACAAACTGGAAGTGATATTATCAATTGTAGCAAGCTGTTGAAAATGCAATGTGCAAAGTTCCGTACAAACGATCATCACTTTTGCTGATGGGTCTGATGCACAAAATGCGTCTGCAAGTTTGAGTGCATGAATGGCAGCATAACATCCCATGAAATTAACGGAGGTCCTGAAAATATTTTTGGGAAGTTTAAGCAACTCCACCAGTTGCAAATCCAGTCCCGGTGCGCTTAAGCCCGTACAAGTAACGGTAATGAGGTGTGTAATTTCCCGTGGATCCAACTGATTTTCAAGACAGTTATTAATGGCCTTGGCCGATAAGCCCACAGCATACCTGTTAAAGACGTTCATCCTTTTTTCAAGAGAGGGAAAAGGTTCCAGATTTTCTGCCGGCGGATAGAAACTCCACCCGGCGGGTTCAAGACTATAATCTGATAAAACTGAATAACGACTTGCTATCCCACTATGATTATATAAATATTTCAGCGAGCGTCTTTCTTTTTCATTGAAAGCGTAAATACGACTCATGAAATGCAGGATTTCATCCTGTTCATGTTTGAATTGTGGAACAGCCGTTCCGATGGATTTAATCTGGCTCAATCAATTAATTTAATGCGTGAAAAGCCCGTTCACCAGAAATACAAGAATAAAGCCGATACTGGTAAAACAGGAAGCAACGATATTCATTCTCATGGTATGTCTGAAGTCGGCCAAAGAAGGATTTCGCCATACTTGTACGGCCCATCTTATAAAGTATACGAGTACAGGCAGCATACAGGTTGAAAAAATCTGAAATTCTTTTATTTCCAATGAATCTAAAAAAAAATAAGCCAAAAAAACAAATGCGATTGCATACATAATACCACAGAATTTAAATGTGCCCCGTATTCCCAACAGCGCACTGATTGTCCTCACACCATCTTTTGCATCCGATGCATGCTGATAAATCTGCGTGAGCGGATAAAATCCTCCGATTAAAAGAGATGCAGAAATCATTCCCAACGTTGGCACGTTAAGGGAAAGTGATGGATCGGTTCCATGGTATACCATAAAGAAAACAAGGGCACCCTGACAGATTATTACTGTCAAATAACCCACAATCGGATATTTTTTTAAGCGAACTGACCTTGCACTGTAAGCCCGGGAAGCCAATATATAAAGTCCTGCCGCAAGTGTGAAATATATGCTAATAAAAAAACCAAGAAGAAGCGCGAGTCCATCCATTATAAGGCTTGCGTAAAGCAATTGCGAGGTTGGCCGAAGCGGTGATTTCAGTCCGCCAATACTCTCTTCATCCCGGTCCATATAACTATTGAACCCGTTGCTGGAAGGATATATTAATATGTGAAGTAAGATAAAAATAAGGAGAGCCCTTCCTGCATTTGGTCGAACTACCTGGCTAAGTGCAAACCAATAAACCGGCATTAAGAAGAAAGAGAAATGAAAACGGAGCAACTGGATCGTAGAACGAAGGATCATCTTGTCGAAGAGTTAGCCGAATAGTAATAGAAGGTAAGAAACTTAGGCGGATTCTCTCTTTTTCAAATATATGCCTGTCTGTTTTTTACTCCTGCCGATGGAATTTCTTCCCCTGACGGGAAAGATTACAAGTGTTAATATATTGATTCATAATGCTTTGTGTAATGGTATAGATTTCGTTTTGGTAGGATGTTTTTAATCCAATATTATGAAGATCAGCATTGTGCGAAAACTTTTTTTAATTCTGAGCTTAGGAGTTCTGTCAGTTTCAGTCAGCCACGCGCAGGTTGCGGACTGGAATTTTAACAATGTATTGACCGGAACCGGATCTGCCAGCACTACGGCAGGAAATGCGTCTCTTGGAAGCACGATTGCAGCAGGCGGAGCTTTTAACGGCGGAACAGTTTATTATGGAGAAGGACCGTGGCCGGCCGGCAGCATAGATCTGAATGCCTATCTCGAATTTTCAATTACACCGACAGCAGGTCACACATTAACGGTTTCATCCCTTGTTATGCAGATTCGCAGAAGTACAACGGGTACTTCCGGAGCAGGTCCGAACAAATGGTCGCTACGCAGCAACCTGGATGGATATACAACAGATATTTCAAGTGGTGTGCTGACGACCAATAGTACACCTGCAACTGTTGTTACTCTTGGGGCAGCTTTTTTGAATATGTCATCGAAAATAATTTTTCGTCTGTATGGATTTAATGCTACTGTTTCATCGGGTGGATTGAATCGTTTTGTATATGATGATATCGAGGCAAATGGTTCAACAGTTTTACCGCTTGTATTTGATTATTTTAAAGTTGGAACGAAAAATCAGTCTGCTGACATTTCCTGGAAGCTGGGAGGTGAAGGAAATCTTTCATCACTGAATATTGAGCGTGCTTCCGACGGAATAAACTTTGAAAAAATTATGCAATATGATGGTGAACAGATAAACACTTCTGCATCATTTGAATACCTGGATCAGCTAAACAGTCCCGCAGGAAGCTATGCTTACCGTCTTCAAATGATTTCGCTTGACGGGGTGGTTTCATATTCATCTGTACAAACGATTTCATTTGATTCTGAAAACGGATTTCAGGTGCAGGCTATCAATTCAGGAAATAATTCAGTAAGCTTTCGGGTGAGCGGAGAAAAGGCCGGTAACTATATTTTCAGTTTATATAATCTGAATGGAAATAAAGTCGCGGTGAAAACGGCCGCTCTGACCGGAGGAAGCCAGGTGATGCAATTTGACAGCAGGCCGCTCAAATCGGGTATTTATATCCTGCTTGGCGAAAATGGAAATCAAAAAAGCAGTACTAAAGTGATGATACTATAAACTAGTTAACCATGGACGGTTATTAAACAAGCATGCGAAGGGGCTCTTCCAGGAGGCCTTTTAGCGTTTGAAGAAACGCAGCTCCGGTTGCACCGTCAACTACCCGATGATCACAGGTCATGGTCAATTTCATAATATTTCCCGGAACGATAACGCCATTTTTAACAACAGGAATCTGCTGAATCGAGCTGATAGCGAGAATACATGAATCCGGAGGATTGATTATAGCCGTGAATTCATCTATCCCGAACATACCCAGATTAGATATCGTGAACGTGCTTCCTTCCCAGTCGGAAGGTTGTAATTTTTTATTCTTTGCTTTGGTGGCAAAATCTTTTACTTCCACTGAAATTTGCGAAAGTGATTTGGTATCTGCAAACCGAACGACAGGAACCAGCAAACCATCTTCAACAGCAACTGCGACACCGATATTCACATGATGGTTTACACGTATTTTATCTCCCATCCAGCTGCTATTGACGGCAGGATGTTTTTTCAGAGCCAGTGCGGTGGCCTTTAGAACAAAATCATTAAAAGATATTTTAACAGGAGCCGTTTCATTAATTTTCGCGCGGCTGTTTACTGCCTGATCCATATCGACCTGAATAGTGAGATAAAATTCAGGCGCGGTAAATTTCGCTTCGGAAAGACGCTTTGCAATGGTTTTGCGCATTTGAGAAACCGGCACATCTTCAAAACTAATCTGTCCTGCGGGAGCGGAGGGTATGGCAGTAGTTTTCTGTGCGGCAGGCGCGGAAACGGAAGGCTTAAATTCAGTCACATCTTTTTTAACGATGCGTCCGTAATCTCCGCTTCCATGAAGTTGGGAAAGATCAATTCCTTTTTCCGAAGCCAGTTTTTTTGCCAGAGGAGAAGCTTTAATTCTGCTATCGCCATTCAGAGAATGAGATCCTGATTCGGCGGGTTCAGTTGCCGGTGATGCAGAGGGCACAGCAGCGGATGCATTGACAGCTGGAAGTGCAGCAGTACCTTTATTTTTTGCGGCTTCGACAATTTGCTGCACATTTACTTTGCCTTCTTCACCGATGATAGCGAGCAAATCATTTACTGCAATCTTCTGACCTTTTTCTGCTCCCGTAAATAATAATTTTCCTGCTTTATAACTTTCCAGTTCCATGGTTGCTTTATCGGTTTCTATATCTGCAAGGATATCTCCCTTTTTAACCATATCACCAACTTTTTTATGCCAGTCTGCAATAACTCCTTCTGTCATTGTATCACTTAGACGGGGCATCAGTATCACTTCCTGCATGGAGGATAAATCAAGTGTGGTTGGCGGTTGGGGGTTGGCGGTTGGCGGTTTATCTTTACTGGCAGCGGGAGCCGGTGCCGGTGCGGCTGATGCGGTTTGTGCAGGAGCTTTTGCAGCGCCACCTTTCACGAGTGTACTGATATCTTCTCCAGGTTTTCCAATGATCGCGAGCAGATCGTTAACCTGAATTTTGCCTCCTTTATCGGTACCGGTGAATAAGAGTGTACCATCCTTGTAACTTTCCAGGTCCATGGTTGCTTTATCGGTTTCCACTTCAGCGAGCAGATCACCTTTTTTCACATTGTCGCCTACTTTTTTATGCCAGGCAGCAATCACACCTTCCGTCATCGTATCGCTAAGTCTCGGCATTAAAATAACTTCAGCCATAAAACTGGATAATTTTAAAATTTGGAACTTCGAAATTAAGGCAAAAACGTGAAATGCAGGGTCAGCTTTGGGTCACCCTCCCTGCAGTGCAGGAATTTCTTTTACGTTGCCTGTGCGCTTAATAACTCCCCAATGCTGCAATTCCCCTTTGATTGCCCTGCGGAAGGATTTGAACAGTACATACCACAAAAGCCATCGCCAGGCCAGACGCTGAGGTATCAGCCACACAAGTTTGCTTAGTTTTTCTTTTTCAAAACTAAAGGCCAGGATGGCAACGCCCAGATCTACCAACAAAAAGATCAGATAATATTTTCCAATTCTGGCTCCGTTGCCAAACCTGATTCCTATCAGCATGATCACATCGGCCAAAGGAATTATGGAAGGAATGATGTACTGAAAGGTCAGGATATTCGGGAGTGCAATCCAGCCAAGAGCTTTGTTACGATTGCTGAACAACATATCCCTGTTTTTCCAGAAAGTCTGCATGACTCCGAAGCTCCAGCGGAATCTTTGCTTGATAAACATTTTAATCGTTTCCGGTGCCTCCGTCATAGCAATCGCGTTGTTTTCATTTTCAATAATGTAATTACAACGCAGCATGCGGATCGTAAGATCACAATCTTCAGCCAGTGTGTCAGTGGCAAAACCACCGGCATCTTCAATGGCCTTTTTGCGAAAAGCGCCAATGGCACCAGGAACCACCGTGATGGCATTTAAATACGCAAAAGCCATGCGGTCAAAATTCTGACTGCTGATGTATTCGATGGATTGCCAGCGTGTAAGCAGGTTGACCCTGTTGCCCACTTTTACATTACCAGCTACAGCCCCCACTTTCTTTCCATTGTGATATTGAACGTTTCCAAAGTGCATCATGAGCTTGGATACTGCATCGGCAAGCAGTTTTGTGTCGGCATCAATACAAATCACATATTCTGCGTCTGATTGTTGTATTCCGAAGTTTAACGCGGAAGCCTTTCCGCCATTAGCTTTGGTGAATACCCGCACCTTTGAATATCCTTCAAAAGCATGCTGAACTTTATTGAATGTTTCATCTTTACTTCCATCATCGACAAAAATGATTTCGAAATTGGGATAATCCGTTTTGAGTAAATTTTCTATGGAACTTACGGCATTAACTTCCTCGTTATATGCAGGAACAATAACGCTCACTTTTGGCGCATTGGTACCATCTGGTCTCCAGAAATATTTTAAATCGAATTTCTTTTCCCATTGTCGCTGTTTGCTTGCCATGACAGCCATGAAAAGAATACGTGAAAGGGAAAGAATAATGAATACTATGAATACAGAGGTCAGCAAATGACTTCCTATATAACCCGTCATTGCGAGAATATAATTCAACTGAAGCAGGTAATAACCGCTTCCCCTCGGAACAGGAGGCATGAGGTCTTCTTTTTTCTTGCCAAGTAAATCCGCAATGGTTGTAAACTGATATCCTCTTTCTTTAAAATAGTGAATGATCCGGGGAAGCGCTTCTACCGTGGCTTCACGACTGTCTCCGCCGGCATCATGCAGCAGAATAATATTTCCACTCAGATTCTGATCAGTCATGCTTTGTTTGCGTGCTATTACCCTCGCAACAATTGAATCCGCAGATGTACCTGGTTCCCAGTCAAGCGGATCAATGGATTCACCTATATCCAGATAGTTTTTCTCCCTGGCGATGGCAACAGGAATCAGTTCTTCTGCTTTTACAGGTTCAAAATCCGCATTGAATGGTGCCCTGAAAAGTACTGTGGAATGACCCGTAATTGCCTCAATCAATAAACGTGTAGCATCCATTTCAATGATGGCTCTTTTCCGGCTGACTTTGGCAATATTCGGATGGGTGAATGTGTGATTCCCTATTTCATGTCCCTCCCGATAAATTCTTTTTACAATGGGAATATTATTTTCAGCATTAATTCCAATCAGAAAAAACGCGGCGGGAACATTTTCCCTGCTGAGTATGTCCAGAATTTGTGGTGTATATATCGGATCGGGCCCGTCGTCAAATGTCAGTACCAGTTTTTTCTTGTCCTTGGTACCATATTTTCTTGCCAGCCACTTGGAAGGAAGCTGGTCGTAGGATTCTTCTGAGATCAGTAATTCAGTTGTATCAAGTTCAGGTGTTATTTTCCCGCTGGTCGGACCACCAATTACATCCAGCACTTCACCTTCACCAGAATAGGCCGGAGTTTCATCTGTGATCATGGTTCTCACGGTAGAGAACAGGTGAAAATCAAAACTCTTCAGGCTGTTTTTACTCATGTCATGATCATAAAAATCCCACATGCGGGAATCTTCATTCCCCAAACGCCAGAGAGCAACTCCTGCAAGACCGGATTCCTCAGCAAAACGCATAGTGTTGAAAGTAGTCGCCGCATCAGTGAATTGAACTTTGTGCGGAGCACCGTCATCACCATCATAAGTAAAGTGCAGATTATAGGAATCGTTATCGAATATTATTTTACTATTAGCATAAGTGCGGGCCAGGGTTAATGCCTCCTGGTAGCTGATCGGTGCGACAGAAACGACCTTATCATTATCGTCGAGTTTCCAGTCGTATCCGAAACCTGCCACGGCAAGGATAAGTTTATTGATTGGAATTTTCTTTATTGCATCATCAACAGCACCTTCTATCCATTTCTGATGACTAATAGGACCCGGGCCTGTTCCATCGGAATACTGATCATAGGCCATCAGTATAACATAGTCGTTAAAATTCGAGAGCTCTTTGAAATTATAATCTTCGTTAAAGGGTTGTACATCCTGGGAAACAAGTAACCCCTTTGCGTGCATTTTTTCATAGAGGGACTTCTGAAACTGTACGAGTACTTCGTTCTTTTTTTCAACGAGGTCTTCAAAATCTATGTTGATTCCATCCAGTTTATATTGCTCGAGGTATTTGATGATATCGTTAATGAGCCGGTCCCTTTTTGCGGGATTATTCAGAATACGGTGCACAACGTCTCCCCGAAAGACGCTGCCAATATTATTGGTAAGAAGAGGCATAACCTTTACACCTGATTTATTCATTATGCTGAATGCGGCTGTATCAATTTTTATCCAGAGTGTATCAGCATTGGGATCCAGGAAAAACCATTCCGGAATAACCAGATTTAAACGGGAAATATTCTGATTAAGAGAGACCAGGGATGACGGGGACCAGTTTACATAGAATCCCGCTCTGATACCAGTAGAAAATTTCTTGAAAGAGTAGAAACTTGAATCGGCCTGTACAATTATTCCATTCTTTTTCTTAAAGCGTTTCCCAACCGGATAGCCGCCCCCTTTGTAAGCTACTTTTTCATTGATGTATTTCCTGAAGCCTCCATATTGCCGGCCGATCTTACTTTTATTAAAAAGCCAGCTTGAGCTGTCCAGCAGTGCTTCTTTTTCCTGCGCACCAAAATTGGGAAGTGAGGGCGTATATACACGTGTTAATGTAATAAGAATTGTAATAATTGCCAGAACGACAAAAAGAGCCATCAGGCGACTGCTCCAAATAAAACGGGACCATCGGGAGGAGGAGCTGGTTTGAAATACCTGGGTCGTCGAATTTCTTGCCATAAAGATTTGTAAAGTTCACTCGAAACAGCGGCTATGCAAAATCGGGGGGGTCAAATTAGAGGATTTTTAGCATTTGACGGGTAATAAGTTGTACGTGTTATGGGTTATGGGATATGAGTTAGGCTTTAAGCTTTAGGCTTTCAATAATCGAGTTCCAGTTTCAGTTTATCCTTTAATTCTTTTACAAGCGGATACATTTCAATGATTTGAAGATACTGATCCCTTTTGCTCCATGTTTTTTCAAAATGCTGGTGAGCAGCATCCTGTTCGCGGACGGTAATAGAAAAAGAAATGCCTTTGTTATGAAACTTTTCCTGAACCAAATCAGAGAGTTTTCTTTTTTCCTGTTCGACGAACCTTTGCTCCAGATTATTGTTTGTCAATATTTCAAATCGCAGTTCATCGAGAATGCGAAGCTCGGCACCTTCAAAACTCTGGGCAGCAGAGTTTTTATTTTTTTTCAATTCAGCCGTAAAATGATTCCAGACATCCATTAAAAGGGCTGGTTCCAATGATTTTAATTCATCCGTTTCTTTGGATATTTTGCGATTCACTAATTCCTGACGGATTTTGGAAAGTGCACCTAAGCTGGTAGATTCGGTCGCTGCAGTTTTCGGTTCTTCGATTATCAGTTTTGGACCTGACACAGTATGGACAGTTGGTGTCGTCGTTTTCTTAGGAGTCAGCACATCGGTGGGATGCTCTTGTTTTTTTTCTTTTATTTCCAGGGGTGAAATGTTCCGGTACGCTACCGGTCTTACTGCATCAGTCCCTTTTTTTATCTCTGTCGTTCCAAGTGACAAATGAAGGGCCTGGTTCAGATAAGCCAGTTTGATAATGGCAAGTTCTACGTGTAATCTTTTATTACGGGCTGCCTTAAAATAGATTTCAGATTCACCCAATAAATTTAAAGCACTGATCAGGTAGGAGGCTTCGACCTTCTTCGCCTCTTCAATATATTTTAGTTTGAATTCTTCCACCACGTCGAGCAGGGTTGCCGCTTTTTCATCCTTGCATATCAGCAGATTCCTTATGAATTCTGCAAATCCGTTCAATAAAAGATCACCTTCAAATCCTTTTCGGTTTATCTCATCGTAAATCAGCAGGGCGTCGGACAGATTCTGGTCGCGAATCGCTTCCAGTAATTTAAAATAATATCCGTCATCCAGGATATTTAAATGTTCGAGTGTGTCCTGGTAAGTAAGTTTTCCATCCGAGAAACTTACCATCTTATCCATGATGCTCAGGGCATCGCGCATGCAGCCTTCACTTTTCTGGGCGATGATTTCAAGTGAAGATTTTTCAGCAGGGATATTTTCTTTTTCACAAATTTCCTGCAGGTGATCCATGATATCCTGGTTGGTAATCCTCTTGAAATCAAATACCTGACATCTGCTGAGAATGGTGGGCAGGATCTTATATTTTTCTGTAGTAGCCAAAATGAAAATTGCATAAGGCGGAGGCTCTTCAAGTGTTTTCAGAAAAGCGTTAAATGCCGAGGAGCTGAGCATGTGCACTTCATCAATAATATAGACTTTATATTTTCCCGGTTGAGGTGCAAAACGAACCTGCTCAACCAGTGAACGAATATCGTCGACTGAATTATTACTTGCAGCATCCAGCTCGTGAATATTCAGGGAACTGCCTTCATTGAATGAAATACATGAATGACAGGTGTTACAGGCTTCTCCATCAGGTGCAGGATTTTCACAATTGATGGCTTTGGCCAGAATGCGTGCACAGGTTGTTTTTCCAACACCGCGCGGCCCGCAGAATAGAAATGCATGGGCAAGTTGTTTATTGCGGATGGCATTTTTCAGTGTGGTCGTGATGTGTGACTGACCGACGACTGTTGAAAAAAGCTGCGGTCTGTATTTTCTGGCAGAAACGATGAATTTATTCATAAACCAATGGCCTCCGGAATCTTCTTGTCTGCAATAATAATAATAAAGTTTTATAAGACGGGATGTCTTTTGAATTCAATAGTGCGATCGAAAATATACCTGTAAGTTGCAAGTTTTCTGCTTGGGTAAGTATCTGCCATCGTCCGGATCATATTAATCATTTTCGGATTAAAATCTCCCACCCACTGCATTTCATATTCAGTATATGGAAGAATGAGTACCATTTTTCCGGTTTCAGCGATCATATAAGCATCGATTCCTTTACCCTGGTATTCAGGGATGACACCGAATACCAGACCGGTGAATTTTTTATTCTTCCTTGTTTTCAATAACCAGAAAAACTTCAGTTTACGAAACAGGTCGAATTTCCCATTCAGGTATTTGAACCATTGATTCAGATCTGGAATATTGGCAAACATGGCGACAGGCTTATCGTTATGATATACGAACCAGATAAGCCGTTCCTCCATGAAAGGTTTCATCTGCCGAAACAAATGTTTCACCTGCTCCAGTTTTAATTGCTTCATACCACCGTGACCCGCCCAGGCTTTATTATATACTTCAGTAAAATATCCTGCATAAAGATCCAGGTTTTTTTTGCTGATATGTGCTGCACGGTATGAAGGATCAGCAGCGACTATCGCATGCCGGTCCATCAGCTTTTTGCTGAAGGGTTTTTTCGGATCCATTCCAAAACAGATTTGTTCAAAAAACATTTTGAAACCATAGTTCTCAAAAAGTGTCTGGTAATACGGAGGATTAAAATTCATCTGGTAGAGCGGCTCGTGAAAACCTTCCGTTACCAGGCCCCACCATTTATCCCTTTCCCCGAAGTTTATCGGACCGTCCATGGCGCCCATACCCCTCTGAAGCAGCCAATGTTTCGCCACATCCAAAAGGCGGTCTGCTGCATCCTGGTTATTGATACAGTCGAAAAAGCCAATCCCGCCAACAGGAAATTCATCTCCCCTGGTCTTGTAGCTTTTGTTCACAAATGCAGCGATCCGGCCCAGGTTGCGCCCTTCATCATCCCTTAGTATCCAGCGGGCAGCCTCTCCGTGCCGGAATGCCTTATTTTTTTTGGGATCGAAAACCTCATCAATATCTTTGTCCAGCGGCCGGATATAACCGGGGGCGGTTCCCAGGATATCCACATTTACCTGTATGAATGCCCTGGCGTCGTCACGATTCTGAACCTGAAATAATTGCATCTATAAGGGGTTGACGTTCTTAAAAATACTTGGTTTTTCATTTCGGAATTCTGGGTCCGGACTCTTACCTTTGCAGCCGATTTTAAGGTAACATTTATAAATTCTCTATATGCCAAATGCAGGCAAGATTAAACAAATTATCGGTGCGGTAGTTGACGTTCAGTTCAAAGGGAAGCTTCCCGAAATATACAACGCCCTGGAATTAAAAAAACCGGGTGGTGAAACCCTGGTTCTGGAAGTACAACAACATCTGGGAGAAGATAGTGTTCGTTGTATTGCTATGGATGGTACTGAAGGACTTATTCGCGGCCTTGAAGTGCTCGATACCGGCATTGCTATCTCCATGCCTGTTGGGGACAGTATTAAAGGCAGGTTATTTAATGTTACCGGTGATCCGATCGACGGATTACCACCCGTTTCAAAGGTAAACGCAAGACCCATTCATAATAAGCCTCCCGCATTTGAAAATCTCAGCGTAAGCACAGAGATTTTATTTACAGGAATTAAAGTAATCGATCTGATTGAACCTTATGCAAAAGGAGGGAAAATAGGACTCTTCGGGGGAGCCGGCGTGGGAAAGACTGTTTTGATTCAGGAACTCATTAATAATATTGCCAAAGCATATGCGGGTGTTTCCGTATTTGCCGGTGTGGGAGAACGCACACGTGAGGGAAATGATCTGATGCGTGAAATGATTGAAGCCGGAATTATGAAATACGGCGATAATTTCAAACACAGCATGGAAAATGGGGGATGGGATCTTTCCAAAGTTGATATGAAGGAATTGTCTGAATCCAAAGCGACGTTTGTATTCGGACAAATGAACGAACCACCCGGTGCCCGTGCCCGTGTGGCGCTGAGCGGATTGACGATTGCTGAATATTACCGGGACGGAGATGGAAAAGGACAGGGACGTGACATTTTATTTTTTGTAGATAATATCTTTCGGTTCACACAGGCCGGTTCTGAAGTTTCCGCGTTGCTTGGTCGTATGCCTTCTGCAGTAGGATATCAGCCGACACTGGCAACGGAAATGGGGCTGATGCAGGAAAGGATCACTTCTACTAAAAATGGTTCTATTACTTCTGTTCAGGCCGTATATGTACCCGCAGATGATCTGACTGATCCGGCACCGGCAACTACCTTTGCGCATCTGGATGCCACCACTGTTTTGGATCGTAAAATTGCGGATCTGGGAATTTATCCCGCAGTAAATCCATTGGATTCGACTTCAAGGATCCTCACTCCGAAAATTGTCGGGGATGCTCATTATGATTGTGCCAACCGTGTTAAACTGGTGTTGCAGAGATATAAAGAATTACAGGATATTATAGCCATTCTTGGTCTGGATGAATTAAGTGATGAAGATAAGTTGATCGTCTCCCGGGCCCGTAAAGTGCAACGCTTTCTTTCGCAGCCATTCCATGTTGCAGAGGCCTTTACCGGATTGAAAGGTGTACTGGTACCGATTGAAGAAACGATTCGCGGATTTAATATGATTTTGGATGGTGAAGTAGATGACTATCCTGAAGCAGCGTTCAACCTGGTTGGAACAATTGACGATGCGATTGAAAAAGGTAAGAAGTTAATGGCACAAGCTCAAGGATAAAATTTAGTATAAGAGTACAAGAGTATACGAGTGCAAATAGTCACTCTTATACTCTTATACTCTTCATACTCTTATACTAGTTTTTATGAATCTAGAAATACTTACTCCCGAAAAAAAACTCTTCAGCGACGAAGTCTATGGTGTCCAGTTGCCTGGTGTTTCCGGATCGTTTGAAGTTCTGGACAATCATGCGGCAATTATTAGTGCATTAAAAAGCGGCCGGATCAAGGTTTTGAACGATAAGAATCATTCAACATTATTTGAAATCAGGAGTGGATTTGTAGAAGTGATGTCCAATCGTGTGACTGTTTTGGTTGAAGGCGCGAAAGCAGTGTAATGGGTTATGGGTTATGGGTTATGGGTTATGGGTTATGGGTTATGGATTTAATTTGTGAAATGCAAATTATAAAAAGCCTTTAGCTTTACGCGTTCTGCGTTCAGCTTAGTTCAATTGCGGATCGATTGGAAAATTGATCATCATCAGATAATTTCCCCCCAGGTGTCGGATGGCGTCTTTCCAGATTTCTTCCGTTTTCTTATGAAAAATGAGTTTGTGGCTTGCCTTCGCCGGTAACCAGGATTTCTCCTTTAATTCATCTTCCAGTTGTCCGCCAGCCCAACCTGAGTACCCGATATAAAACCGGATTTTCGAAGTCTTGATTTTACCTGAACGTATGAGTTCCAGGGCCTTTTCAAAATTTCCGCCCCAGTAAATACCATCAATTACCTGATAACCACCCTTGATAAGTTCGGGATACTGATGAAGAAAATGAATGGTATCAGTTTGAACCGGTCCACCGAAATATACCGGGATTTCAAGGTCATCAGCGTTGTTTACCAGGTCTTTTAAACTGTACTCGTAAGTTTTATTTAGTAAAAAGCCAAAACTTCCTTCGCTTTGATGTTCGCAAAGGAAAATGACCGATCTTTTAAAATTGGGATCTTTTAAAAAAGGGTCAGCGATCAGCAAGATTCCAGCCGCGGGACTGTCCATATCGTAAATTAACTAATCTGAAGGATAATTGTTTAATAAATTTGCCCGCTGAGTATAGACACGCAAAGGGTTCATTTCAGTTTAAATACAGACATTCTTGAAGAAGAATTTTACTATCATTTTTATTCTTATCACTGTTTCCCTCGTGGGTATTATTTATATCCAGTGGAACTGGATAACGACCATGGTAGAAAACAAAGAAGAAGAATTAAATCATAAACTGAACGACGTAACTACCGACGTTTTTCGCGAACTGATTGACTATAAACAAACGGCGCTTTCCGGCAGTCAGTTGCTTCGGTCCCCACAAAATTTTGGATTCAACAGGCCTTCGGAACAGTTTAGAGAGGAGCTTATGAGACCCCTGTTGATCTCGCAACGGTTTAGTTATCAGGAGATGTCGGATATTTTACGTAAAGCTTTTAACTACCGTGGATTAAAAGACACAAAATTTGAGTTTTGTATTTTTTCGGGAGGAGGTTTCAGTTCTTCTATATTTTCAAGTAATAATGAATTGAAATCGCCCAATTATTTTGCCTCTTTCACGGATACCATTCATAACCTTCGGACGATTTTACCGCTCATAACCAATACCATGGAACTCAATGGCACCGAACCTATTGAAACACTTTCCATTGTGGTGCCCGACTACAAAGCGATCGTCATGAAACAAATGCGCTGGATGATTTTTGGCGTTATATTTTTTACCCTGATCATAATCAGCGCATTTTATGTTACGGTTAGAACTTTGCTGATGCAGAAAAAACTGAGTGAGATTAAAAATGATTTTATCAATAATATGACGCATGAATTTAAGACGCCTCTGGCCACAATTTCCCTGGCCGTGGATGCCATGCGTAATGAGAAAGTGGTGAATGACTTTGAAAAATCGGCCTATTTCAGCGGGATCATTAAGGAGGAGAACCGACGTATGAATAAACAGGTGGAGACTATTCTGCAGGCTGCGCTGATCGACCGGCAGGAGCTGCAGTTGAAATTGCAACCGCTTCATATCAATGATGTCATCCGACGCGTAATGGAGAATTTCAAACTCCAGTTAGAAGATATACATGCAAATGTAATACTGCAGCTGGAAGATGATTATGATCTGGCAGAGGCAGATGAAGTACATTTTACCAATCTCATTTCCAACCTGATTGACAATGCGATTAAATATTCACGGGAAAAGCCGATGATCCGCATACAAACGCATCGCAGCGGGAAAAATATAATGATTAAAGTAGAGGACAATGGTATCGGAATGGCCAAAGAAACGCAGCGACGCATATTTGAAAAATTTTATCGTGCACATACAGGTAATGTGCACAATGTGAAAGGATTTGGCCTGGGACTTAGTTATGTGAAGTCCGTCGTAGATGCCCACAACGGCCGGATTAAAGTGGACAGTACAATTGGCAAAGGGACTACGTTTACTTTGGAATTTCCTTTGATTCGTGAGAAGAAAGGTTTAGAGTTGAATGTATAAGAACCTTCGCCATGTGGTTCGCCCGATGCTACGGAATAAATAAACAACCATCGCCATAAGAGAGGAATCTGTAATCATGGTTTAACGCCCACGCATAGACGCTTTTCCATTCCTGTCCGATCAGAGCGGCAACCAGAAGTAGTAAAGTAGAATGAGGCTGATGAAAATTAGTAATAAGCCCTTTCACTATTTTAAACTGATAACCGGGTACGATAAATAAACGCGTTTTTGTAATTAACTTTTTTTCCGGCTCCTTCCGGATCCATTCCAGTAACAAATGAAGAGACTCTGCCGGCGTAATAACTGCTGCCTGATTATAAGGAATCCATTGTTCCAAATGTAAATCCACAGCGGAAATATTTTTATTCAGACTAATCAACAATCCAAGCCAGTAAAGTGTTTCCAGTGTTCTTAAAGAAGTTGTACCAACTGCAATCACAGGTTCATTCATTTTTGAAATCAGTTTTTCGATGTCTGTTGCAGACACTTCAATAAATTCTTCATGCATATGATGGTCTGATATTTTTTCGGTTTTCACGGGCATAAATGTACCTGCTCCGACATGTAATGTGAGAAATAAAGAGTGTATCCCACTATCATAAAGATTCCGGAGAAGTTTTTCGCTGAAATGAAGACCCGCAGTGGGTGCCGCAACAGATCCTGATTCTTTCGCATACACAGTTTGATACCTTATGGTATCCGTACTTTCTGCAATCCTTTTCAAATAAGGCGGGAGCGGGATAGAACCCACCTGCTTCAATATAAAAGCAAAAGACAAATGAGAGGGCGTCCAGGAAAATTCAATTATAAAATCATCTGCTCTCTTACTGATAAATCTGGCTTCCAGCATGATCTCTCCAATTTTTTTCCGGAGAATCTTTCCGTGTTTCCATTTCGAAGCACCGCCGATTAAACAAATCCACTGCACGCGACCTGTCTGTCCCATGGCATTCGTAATATTTTTATACGATGTATTTGGTTCAAGACAAAAAATTTCAATCTGACCTCCGCTTGGTTTTTGAAATAATATCCTTGCTTCCAAAACACGACTGTTATTAAAAACGAGAAGGGAAGGAACCGGGAGAAAACCAGGAAGGTCCTTATATGTGGCATCTTCCATTTTGCCAGCTTTCCAAACCAGTAATTTAGAAGCATCCCTTTGCTCTAAAGGGTAACGGGCTATTTTTTCATCAGGCAAATGGTACACGAAATCTGACATTAAAAGACTGTCGTGATATGAATTTGGGAATGACATTAAATTAGGTTATACACAGCTATTCACGCTGATTAACATGTTATGCACAGAAATTCTCGCCTGTAACAACCGAATTGCGTAGTTAAACCTATGCCTGCAGGGCATCCCAGAGAGAATATTTTCTGTGGAAAAATTAAAATCTTATAAATTGTTTTGTAAAGTGGGAAAAAGTGTTATTTTGTGTCAATTATTAAGAACATTGCTTCAAGTCATTATAAATGAATGGTTTTCTAGGGGAATACGAGGTAACGCTCGATGCAAAAGGGCGGTTTCTCCTGCCGGCTTCGCTCAAAAAGCAAACCGGTGAGGAAGCGGGTTCTTTTGTAATAAACCGGGGTTTTGAAAAATGTTTGGGTTTATATCCCATGAAAAGCTGGGAGCCCATTTTTGAACAGATCAGCAAATTGAATGATTTTGACCCGAAGGTAAGGTCATTCCGGAGATATTTTTTGAACGGCGCGACGATGATGGAGCTGGATGGGGCGGGAAGGTTGCTGATACCTCAGAACCTTAAGGAACATGCGGGACTGGAAAAGGATATCGTACTGGTCACAGCGGTTAATAAGATAGAAATCTGGGATAAAGTTAAGTACCAACAGTTCTTTGAAACCTTTTCACCGGATGATTTCAGTGGCCTGGCCAATGAAGTGATGAATGGCAAACCCGATAAATGAACTATATGAGGGAGTCAAATCCCGCATATCATATACCCGTATTGCTTTCAGAAGCGATGGACGGTTTGAATATCAGGGCGAACGGGGTCTATGTTGATTGCACCTTTGGCGGAGGTGGACATTCAGCAGAGATCCTGTCTCACCTGAGTAAGCAGGGTAGGTTGTTCGGTTTTGACCAGGATGCAGACGCGGAGAGAAATAGCCTGCCCGATGAGAGATTCGTTTTTGTTGGACACAATTTTCGTCACCTGCAAAGATTTCTTCGCCTTCATGGTGTCATGGAAGTGGACGGAATCCTGGCTGATCTTGGTGTGAGCAGTCACCAGTTTGATGAACCATCACGTGGTTTTTCAACCCGAGCCGACGCCAACCTTGATATGCGTATGGACAAGAGACAAGTGCTGACGGCTGCTTCCATTCTGAATACTTATGGAGAACAGAAGCTGCAGGAAATATTCAGTTTGTATGGAGAAGTCACAAATGCAAAAACACTGGCAAAAACCATCGTAAGTCTCCGGAACAAAACACCCTTTCGCACCGTCAATGGATTTAAACAAGCCATTGCTGAGCTGGTAAAAGGTAACCCCAACAGGTATTTGGCGCAGGTATTCCAGGCATTACGCATGGAAGTAAATGATGAACCCGGCGCATTGCGCGAACTGCTGGAACAGGCAGTGCCGATGCTGAAACCAGGCGGCCGCCTGGTGGTCATAAGCTTTCATTCTCTGGAGGACAGGATTGTAAAGCAGTTTTTCAAAACTGGTCATTTTGAAGAAAAAGAAGAGCGGGATCTATTTGGATCCACCCAATCAAAGATTTCAATACGGCCGGTTACCAAAAAGCCTATCCTGCCTGCCCCAAAAGAACTTAGCCTGAATCCGCGTGCAAGAAGTGCCAAATTAAGAATCGCTGAAAAAATATAATAAACAGGTCAGAATATATTTAGAATAACCTAACCGAAGAATATAAAATATTTAGTCCGAGAATGTGAAAAAGTTAATCCCGAACTAGGAAATCTCAGTATGATAATCGTACCCTAATTTTTTATTCATCACACTGGAACAATGAAAGTCTTCGGAAGCAAAAAAAACAAGGCCAGGAGCCTGATCCGCTATCAATGGATGGTTCATAACCTGCCTTTTTTTCTTTTCCTCGCTTTCCTTGCAGTGATTTATATATACAACGGTCATTACGCAGACCGGGTAGTGCGTGATATCGGAAAAACGGGCAGGGAACTTCAGGAGTTGCAATACGAATTCAAGAGCCTGAAAAGTGAAGTCATGTTTCGCAGCAAGCAAAGTGAACTGGCAAAAGCGGTTGAGCCATTTGGATTAAAACCCCTGTCTTCACCTCCACTGGTCCTCAGCGACAGCCAAAAAAAATGAAATAATTTTTATCACCCATATCCCCCATACCCGGTGGAACTTAGAAGAGATATACTTTGGCGAGTTTACCTGTGTTTTCTGGGAATGGTGCTGATATGTGCGGCTGTATTGGGAAGAGTATTTTTTATACAGCACGTGCAGGGAAAATACTGGAGAGCGCTGAGTGATAGTCTGCATCAGAAATATGTCGACCTCAGTGCTGAAAGAGGAACGATTTACAGTGAAGACGGAAATATGTTAAGTACCTCGGTTCCTTATTTTAATATCTATATCGATTTCGATGCCGAAGGGCTTCGGGAAAAAAATGGAAAACGTTTCAAAGAAAACCTGGATTCACTCTCTCTGTGTCTGGCTAATCTTTTCCGGGACCAGTCTACAGCCGCTTATAAAAGACAATTATTACAAGGATACAGAGAAGCTGACCGTTATTATCTCCTGCATCGCAATCTTCCTTTTGAACAATACAAACAACTCAGATCATTTCCCCTGGTGCGCGAAGGCAGAAATAAAAGTGGATTTATTATAGATGCGTCCAGTAAAAGGCTGAATCCATTCGGATTGCTTGCGAACAGGACCATCGGTTTGTCGCGCGACAATGCACAGAATGTAGGATTGGAACGAACTTATGACAGTCTTCTTCGCGGTGAAAATGGAAGAAGACTGGTACGCTATCTGAACGCGGGAACTTATATACCTGTAGAGGGGTATGAGATTGATCCTGAAAACGGGAAGGATATTCTGACAACCATTGATGTAAATACACAGGATATAGCGGAGAATGCGCTGCTGTCCATGATGCTGGAAAATGAGTGCGAGCACGGCACCTGTATAGTTATGGAAACAGCTACCGGAAAAATCAAAGCCATGGCCAATCTTGGAAGACAGGCTGATGGCAGTTATTGGGAAGATTTAAATTATGCGATACGTGCATCCGAGCCTGGATCTACTTTCAAACTTGCAACTCTCATGTCTCTTTTGGAAGATCACGAAGTCCGATTATCTGATCGTCTGAATATCGATGGTGGAACCTGGAAGATTGGAACGCGAACTGTACATGATGCAGAAAAACAGGAAGTAAGTGATGTAACAGTGGAAGAGGCGTTTGAACATAGTTCCAATGTTGGAATGGCTAAGCTTGTTATGGCTCATTATGCACAACGCCCGCAACAATTTGTTGACCACCTCAAAAAATTAAAACTCAACCAGGTAACCGGTGTTGACCTGGCCGGAGAAACTTCTCCAATCATAAAATCCCCTAAATCGAGAACCTGGAGTGCCAGTACGCTCCCGTGGATGGCATTCGGCTACGAAGTATTAATCAGTCCGCTTCAGACCCTTACACTTTATAATGCAGTTGCGAACAATGGTAAAATGATGAAACCATATCTCGTGAATTCAGTTCAATATGCCGGAGGGATAGACAGACAGAACCAACCAGTTGTATTGATTGATAAGATCTGCAGTGACGAAACCCTTTCAGAATTAAAGACCTGCCTGGAAGGTGTTTGTACCAGGGGTACCGCAAAATCAGCTTTTAAAAATACATTTTATCCGGTTGCGGGTAAAACCGGAACTGCCCTGGTGGCTAACGGAAATCGGGGATACGCCGATCATATTTACCAGTCATCATTTGCAGGCTATTTTCCGGCTAATCATCCCCGTTATACATGCATTGTCGTTATTAAAAATAAGCCCTTCTCAAAAAAATACCTCGGCGCGCTGGTTGCCGGACCTGTTTTCCGGGAAGTGGCGGATAAGCTGATGAGTATGGATGATCTTTCGCCGGACAGCAACCAGCTTGCTTCTTATACGAGCCTGTTGAAAAAAGACAGTTCAGCTTACTATTATGCCGGTTCTTCAGAGGGAATAAGAAATGTTTTCTTTACCCTGCAGATCCCTTATTCAGATTCAACACATGATAAAAAATGGGCAGGTGTATACCGTGAAAAAAACCAGCCTGTTGTAAAAGCGAAAGGTGAAGAGCAGAAACTGGTGCCAGATGTAAAGGGTATGGGATTGAAAGATGCATTGTATTTACTGGAGTCCCGGGAGATACGTGTAGCCACGAGGGGAACCGGTAAAGTAAAACAACAAAGTATTTTGCCTGGAACCATCGTATCAAAAAATCAAAAACTTATACTGGATCTTAATTGATGACTCTACAGGAAATTCTATATAAGGTAGCCATTCGTTCCGTTCACGGGAGACTGGACATTGATGTAAAAGATCTTCAACTGGATTCGCGCAAAGTAAGAAGGGGGTCTGCTTTTATTGCGGTAAAAGGAACGCATACTGATGGCCACGAGTTTATCGAATCCGTTGAATCTGCATTTCCTTCTGCCATCATTTGCGATCAGATGCCTTCAAGGTTGAGAGACGACATTACATATATTCAGGTTGAAGACAGTGCTGTCGCGTCAGGACTTTTGGCACATAACTTTTATGGCCAGCCTTCGGAAAAATTGAAACTGGTCGGCGTCACGGGTACCAATGGGAAAACAACTATAACAACTTTACTATATAAATTATTTACTTCCCTGGGATATACCTGTGGTATGTTGAGTACAGTTGAGAATCATATAGGCAATAAAACATTGCCCGCAACGCATACTACACCCGATCCGATTTCGCTGAATCAGCTACTACATGATATGGTAGAGGCCGGGTGTGAATTATGTTTTTATGGAAACAAGCTCTCATGCGATTCATCAGCACCGGATCGACGGATTATATTATGCCGGGGGAATTTTTAGTAACATCACACATGACCATCTCGACTATCATAAAACATTCGACGAATATATCCGTGTTAAGAAACTATTTTTCGATGGTTTGTCTTCAGCAGCTTTTGCATTGACCAATGTGGATGATAAAAGGGGAGGCGTCATGTTGCAGAATACTGCAGCGGCAAAATATACTTACAGCTTAAAAACCACCGCGGATTTTAAAGGTAAGATCCTGGAAAACAATCTGACCGGACTTGTAATGCTGGTGAACGATCAGGAAGTGCATTTCCGGCTGATTGGTGAATTCAATGCATACAATCTGCTGGCTGTTTTTGGTGCGGCTATTTGCCTGGGAGAAGAAAAATCCGAGATACTTCGAAATCTCAGCGTACTTACGGAGCAGAAGGCAGATTCGATTATATGATTTCGCCTAAAGAAAAAATCGTTGGTATCGTGGACTATGCACATACTCCGGATGCATTGGAAAATGTTCTCAGCACCATTCGAAAACTTCGCAAAAGTGATGAACGCATCATCACGGTGGTCGGTTGCGGCGGTGACCGTGACAAAACAAAGCGACCCGTCATGGGGGAAGTGGCGTGTAAGCTCAGCGACCAGGTGGTTTTCACTTCTGACAATCCCGAGATCCGAAGACGCAGGAACAATTTTAAAGGACATGGAAGCAGGACTCAACACCGCAGCCAGGAGAAAATTTATTTCGATTATTGACCGCAGAGAAGCCATTAAAACGGCGGTTAGTCTTTCACAGCCTGCAGACATTGTGCTGGTAGCCGGAAAGGGTCATGAAAAATACCAGGAGATTAAGGGAATTAAAAACCCGTTCGATGATAAAGCAGTACTCAGAGAAGTAATTGAAATGATGGACAAATAGGTTTGGAAGTGGATAAGGTAATCAGTTTTAAACATCCCGATCAACAACATGTTGTATCAACTATTCGATTGGCTTAAACAAACAGGTATTAAAATTCCCGGTGGAGCACTATTTCAATTCATCACATTTCGTGTACTGCTGGCCGTTATCATGTCGCTGGTAATTACCATGTTATTCGGAAGAAGGTTGATCAACTACCTCCGGAATCTTCAGGTGGGTGAAAGCGTGCGCGAACTTGGCCTTGAAGGGGAACAACAGAAAAAAGGAACACCCACGATGGGAGGCATAATCATTATACTTGCCATTCTGATCCCCACGCTGCTGCTCGCCAATCTGAATAAAGCCTACATCCGTCTTATGATCTTCAGCACGCTATGGATGGGCATGATCGGATTTATTGATGATTATCTGAAACTGCGTGCCAAAAGAATGGCACAACAGCAGGGTATACAATATAAAAAGGGAGATAAGGACGGCCTCGCAGGATGGTTCAAAGTACTTGGCCAGGTAGTACTGGGATTTGTGGTGGCTGCCACCTTGTATTTCAACAGTAATACTAAGGTATGGCGGGAGTTTGTAGGAGATAATAAACCCACTGATACAGTTGGTCTGAAAAGGGTTATCCTGGATGGGAAGGAAAAACTTTTCGTGGAAGCGAGAGAGCCCATAACCACCATTCCCTTTGTAAAAAATCATGAATTCAATTATTCCAAACTTCTGCCATCTGCATTGCGCGGCGCTACCTGGATCCTGTACATCGTGATGGTAATTTTTATCATTACGGCGGTATCGAATGGTGCCAATATTACGGATGGCATTGATGGATTGGCGACAGGTGTAACAGCGGTGATTGGTGTATGTCTGGGAGTATTCGCTTATGCCAGCGGTAATCTGCGTTTTGCCGAATACCTGAACATCATGTATATCCCTAACCTGGGTGAGTTATCCATTTTCATCGGAGCGTTGATTGGCGCCTGTCTGGGATTTCTCTGGTACAACGCATATCCGGCAACTGTTTTCATGGGAGATACCGGGAGCCTGACGCTGGGTGGAATCATTGGTGCGCTGGCGGTGATAGTCAGGAAAGAATTATTGATTCCTATTTTTTGCGGCGTGTTCCTGGTGGAAAGTATCAGCGTGGTATTGCAGGTCAGTTTTTTCAAGTACACGAAGCGAAAGTTTGGTGAGGGCAAACGAATTTTTTTGATGAGCCCGCTGCATCATCATTATCAAAAACTTGGATATAATGAAAGCAAGATAGTTACGAGGTTTTGGATTGTAACGATTCTGTGTGTGGTATTTGCGATCGTGACGTTGAAAATAAGATAATATGGTAGATGGTACCTGGTGTATGGTGAATCGGTATCCGATAAACCATTTAATCATTGTGGTGCAGTATTTATCTATGCTTTTGAAAAACCTTGATCCGCCCTTTTTTGGAGAATGGTATACGGTTGATGGTAAATGGGGAAATCCGTAATCCATTAACCATCCACCACAAACCAGAAAAGATTTAAGAACCAAGAGTATGTCAAAAAATTAATGATCCTGGGTGCCGGCGAAAGCGGTGTGGGAGCAGCCATACTGGCGGCAAAAGAAGGTTACATGGTTTTTGTTTCAGATGCGGGAAAGATTTTGGAAAAATACAGATCAGTTCTGAGAGAAAAAGGGATCGAATTTGAAGAAGGAAAACACAGTGAGGAAAGAATACTGGAAGCGGACGAAGTGATGAAGAGTCCGGGCATACCGGAAAAAAGTTCTTTGGTAATAAGGATAAGAGACAGGGGTATTCCGGTGATTAGTGAGATCGAACTGGCATATCGTCATAAGGGAGACAGTCGTATCGTGGCCATTACGGGAAGTAACGGAAAAACGACAACTACTTCCATGGCCTACCATATTTGTAAGCATGGCGGTTTGGATTGTGCAATGGTGGGAAATATTGGTTTTCTATGGCAAAACAGGTGGCTGTAGATCCGAAAAAATGGTATATCGCGGAAATCAGCAGTTTTCAACTGGACGATATTCAGGAATTCAGACCGGACATCGCCATCCTGACGAATATTACGGAGGATCACCTGGACAGATATGAATACAAGTTTGAGAATTATATCAGGAGCAAATTCAGTATTGTAAAAAACCAAACGAAAACCGATTATTTTATTTTTTGTGCAGACGATCCGGTGATTCAGCAGCATATGAAAGAATTTAGTTTTCAATCTAACCCATTACCATATACCATGCAACATGAACCAAATCAGGGAGGCTTTATAAGGAACGGACAAATGAGTCTGCAGGCAGGGAATGAAACCCTGAAAATGAGTATTTATGATTTTGCACTGAAAGGAATCCATAACCAGTATAATACACTGGCAGCGGGTCTTGCAGCCGTGACGATCGGAATACGAAAGGATAAGATACGGGAAGCTGTCCAGAGTTTTGAATCGCTCGAACACAGAATGGAATATGTAAGTACGGTTCGGGGTGTGGAATTTATCAACGACAGCAAGGCCACCAATGTTAATTCTACCTGGTACGCGCTGGAGAGCATGCAAAAACCTGTAATCCTGATTCTGGGTGGGATTGACAAAGGAAATGACTATTCACTGATGCGCGATCTGGTAAAAGAAAAAGTAAAAGCCATAGTATGTATGGGCTTGGATAATCGCAAGATTCATGAAGCATTTCAACGTGATGTACCGGTAATTGTCAATACCGACTCGGCAAGGGATGCAGTAAAGAGCAGTTTTCAGCTGGCAGCCAAAGGCGATGTCGTTTTATTAAGTCCGGCCTGTGCGAGTTTTGACTTGTTTAAAAATTATGAAGACAGAGGGAATCAGTTTAAAGAAGCGGTCAGGGACTTATAACAGTATGGGAGTATGGGAGTATGGGAAGTATGGGAGTATGGGAGTGAATGTTAATTGAATAATTAAATAAGAATTGCAGGATAACAGTACGATAGAAATGAGGGCCTTTAAACATCTGGGTACAAGAACCAAAGGTGATAAAGTGATCTGGGCTGTTGTGGTGCTGCTGGCACTGATGTCATTGCTGGCGGTATACAGTTCAACAGGTCTGCTGGCTTATAAAATGTACAAAGGCAATACAGAAATCTATCTGTTCAAACAATTTGCATTTATTATTACAGGGGTGATGATCATTTATTTTGCTCACCAGGTCAACTATATTATTTATGCCCGGGTCGCGAAGATCCTCTTCCTGATTTCCATTCCCCTGTTATTCTATACATTATTTTTTGGGGTGAAACTGAATGAAGGCAGCCGATGGATCCGACTACCCATTATAAACATGACTTTTCAAACCTCCGATCTGGCTAAGCTTGCACTGATCATGTACATCAGTCACATGCTCAGCAGAAAGCAGGATCAGATAAAAGATTTTAAAAAAGGATTTTTGCCCGTGATCCTTCCGGTAGCAGTGGTCTGCGTGTTGATCGCACCAGCGAATCTTTCCACTGCTCTGCTCATCGGGGCGACCTGTTTGATGCTGATGTTCATCGGAAGGGTCAGCGGCAAACATCTTCTTCTAACCATTGGCATCATTATGATTCCAGTGGCGATTCTGATTATGGCCGCTGTTATCCGGCACAAAACTTCAGATCCTTCAACCGTCAGCCGTCAACCATCAACCCATTCCGGTTTGCTTGTTCGCTTAGACACATGGATCAACCGGGTAGATAATTTCATGTATGGAACAAAGGAAGATAAACAGGATGAAAATTACCAGGTGAACCAGGCTAAGATCGCTGTTGCAAACGGAGGATGGATAGGGCTGGGACCGGGTAACAGTCGCCAGCGTAATTTTCTTCCACATCCTTATTCTGATTTTATTTATGCAATCATTATTGAGGAATATGGTTTAATTGGCGGTGCCATTATTATGTTTATCTACCTGGTATTTCTTTTCAGAAGCATACGCATTTTTAAAAAATGTCCCTTTGCTTTCGGTGCATTTCTGGCTTTGGGTCTGAGTTTTACGCTCATGATACAGGCGATTGCTAATATGGCAGTAAATGTAAATCTGTTTCCTGTAACCGGAGTCACCCTGCCCCTGATCAGTATGGGAGGAAGCTCTTTTTTATTTACCTGCCTGGCCATAGGAATTATTTTAAGTGTTGCCAGAAATGCGGAGCGTATTGAAGGTGAAGTCGGCGGCAGAGGAACTGGAAAATTTGAAAAATTGAGCAAACGTGTAATCATAGCAGGCGGTGGAACAGGCGGACATATATTTCCCGGCTCTGGCAATCGCAAATGCATTGAAAAAAAAGGCACCCGATATGGATATTCTTTTTGTGGGCGCAAATGGTAAAATGGAAATGGAAAAAATTCCTGAAGCAGGATATCCCATTGCAGGTATTGATATCGCCGGATATAACAGAAGCTCTTTGATAAAAAATATTTCGCTTCCTTATAAACTGTTGAAAAGTTTTTTGCAGGTGAAGAGAATATTTAAATCCTTTAAGCCAGAAGCTGCCATTGGTGTGGGGGGATACAGCAGTTTCCCCGTATTGCGATATGCGCAGGCTAAGGGGATACCAACATTTATTCATGAGTCTAATTCATTTGCAGGAAAGTCCAATATGATGCTTGGGAAAAAAGCCACCCTCATTTTTGTGGCGAGCGACGGGATGGAGAAATTTTTTCCGTCTGCCCGTCTGCTTCAAACAGGTAATCCGGTTCGCAAGACTGTTGTTGCCAACCAGATTTCGAGGGAAGAGGGTCTCCATTTTTTTGGCCTGGATGCCAAGTACACGACCGTTTTGGTTACCGGGGGAAGCCTGGGGGCCAGGTCCATGAATGAAGCGATTGATTCGGGTATTTCGCTACTGATAAAAAATCAGATACAGCTGATCTGGCAGACGGGCAAATCCTTTTCAGCCCAGGCCGCGGCCCACGCTGCGGAATCGAAAATGGTCTGGACCGGCGAATTCATTTCCAAAATGGAATATGCATATGCTGCAGCAGATATTGTGGTTTCCAGATCAGGAAGTGTATTGTATGAATTGTGTGTGGTGAAAAAGCCGGTGATTTTTATACCCTATCCTCATGCAGCCGAAGATCACCAAACAGTAAATGCCGAGAACCTGGTCAAAAAAAATGCTGCCATCATGATTCCGGATAAGGATGCACGTGATAAAATGGTGCCCGAAATACTTGCGCTTGCAAAAAATAAACCCGAACAGGAAATATTAAAAAATAATATTGGAAAACTGGCTGTCACAGATGCTGATGAAAAAATTGCCACTCAAATTTTGAAAATACTCAATGGCTGATCTTAAACATATCCATAATATTTATTTCATCGGTATCGGTGGAATCGGGATGAGTGCATTGGCGCGTTATTTCCGGTTGCAGGGCAAAAGAGTGAGCGGGTATGACAGAGCTGAAACCGATCTTACGAGATTACTGACAGAAGAAGGAATATCTGTATCCTATATCGACGATACTGCAGTTGATACCAAAAGATGTTCAACTGGTGGTATATACACCTGCCATTCCAAAAGATAACCGGGGACTGAACTATTACAGGAATCACGGATACGAACTGATGAAAAGAAGTGAAGTGTTGGGATTGATTACTGCAGATTCACTGAATGTTTGTGTGGCGGGTACCCATGGCAAAACAACCATTAGTACCATGATCGCACATATCCTGCGCGATAGTGGACTGGGATCCAACGCCTTCCTGGGAGGGATATCTGTCAATTACAACACGAATTTCTGGAGTCATAAAAACAATATTTGTGTTGTCGAAGCAGATGAATACGACAGGAGTTTTCTGAAACTGCATCCCGATATTGCTGTGATCAGTTCTATGGATCCCGATCACCTGGATATTTACGGAACGGCTGAAGCAGTGAAAGAAGCATTTCTCGCATTTGCGAAAAAATAAAATCCGGGGGCACCCTGGTGCAAAAACACGGATTGCCGATTCCAAAACCCACACGAGACATAGCGCAACTCAGTTATCATCTTACTGATCATAACGCTGACGTTTATACGAAAAATCTCCGGATTCGTGCAGGTAATTATGTATTTGATGTGGAAGGCAGAGAAGGGAAACTGGAAGATGTAGAACTCAGGGTTGGCGGCAGGCATAATGTGGAAAATGCACTCGCTGCCATCACAGCCTGCCGGAAACTCGGACTGGATAGCGAAAAAATAATTCCGGCCCTTCAAAATTACCGGGGAGTAAAGAGAAGATTTGAATACCATGTGCAGGATGGAGGTCCTATATATATAGATGACTATGCACATCATCCCAGAGAACTGGAAGCTCTGATAAGCAGTGCAAGGGAACTTTTTCCAGACAGAAAGATGCTGATTGTTTTCCAGCCACATTTATTCAGCAGGACCAGGGACTTTGCAGACGGTTTCGCAAATGCACTTGATCAGGCAGACCAGGTAATATTATTACCCGTTTATCCTGCGCGGGAATTACCCATAGAAGGGATAAGCAGTGCAACCATTGTGAACAAAATGCGGAAGGCCGAAAGACAGATACTCAGTAAAAAGGATGTGCTGGCTTTTGCCGCGAAGTATTCAGCCCAAAGAAAAGATATTGTTGATAACAGCTGGTGCCGGAGATATTGATGAATTGGTAAAACCACTTACTGAATTGTTAAAAACAAAATGAATATAAAGAGCCCATTGAAGAAAATTTTTACGGTTTTGCTCTGGTGCCTGCTGGGCGGTACCGGACTGGCCATACTGATTGCAGCCATAAATGCAAAAAACAGCAGCCTGTGTCAGGGGACTGGAAATAGAAATCAATGGAGGTGGCAAAGCAATGTTTCTGAATAAAAAGGAAATCTGTTTCCATGCTCGAAAATGACGGTCTGAAAGACTTATCCAATAAAAAAATTGCATCCTTTGATCTGTTGAAAATGGAAAGAATGTTGCGGAAAAATAACTGGATCAGGGACGCGCAACTTTATTTTGATAATAATCAGAAATTAAAAATCCAAATTCAGGAAAGGCAGCCGGTTGCACGATTTTTCACGGTTTCGGGAAACAGCTATCTGCTTGACAGCGGGGGAGTTCAAATGGCGATGCCCGAAAAAACTGCATTCAGGCTCCCTGTATTTACAGGATATCCGGCTGAGAAATTCGGACTTAGAAAAGACAGTGCCATGGACCACCAGATCAGAGACCTCGCTAAGTTTCTGAATAACGATCCATTCTGGTCGAACCAGATTCAGGAAGTGAATATAAACGCCTCAAAAACATTTATCATGACACCATTGATCGGAAACCAGATGATTGTTTTTGGAGATGGAAGCGATTATGAAAATAAATTTCACCGGCTATTTATTTTTTATAAACAGGTTATATCACAGACAGGATTTGAAAAATATACAGGTATTAATCTGGCTTATGCCAATCAGGTAATTGCGATACGAAAACAGGGTTTGATTTCAAGAGCTGACTCTATTCAGGCGAGAAAAAATGTAATGGAAATGATCCGCATGGCCCAGAAAATGGAAACAGATACTGCAAATATCAGAGAAATAAAACCGCTGGAAAAAAATACGGTTACAGAGCAAAACCTGCGGAGCTATGATCTTCCGGAAGAAAACGAAAACCAAAACGAAACAGGCAATAAACATCAAAAACAACAATAAATTAAACCAAACCATGAACCAGGAACAACCCATTATTGTAGGACTCGACATAGGCACAACAAAAATCGCTGCCATTGCAGGCCGTAAAAATGAATTCGGCAAGTTGGAGATCCTCGGCTTTGGCCGGGCAAATTCCAACGGCGTAAAACACGGCCAGGTACTTAATATTGATGAAACAATTAAGGCCATCAGAATGGCACTGGATAATTGCTATGCTTCCAATCCGAATCTAAGTATCTCCGAAGTCTATGTCGGCATTGCGGGTCATCATATTAAAAGCCTGCAAACCCGCGGTGACATTGTAAGGCAAACCACAGAGGATGAAATTACTCAGAAAGAGATAGATCAGTTGGTAGCGGATCAATACAAGACATATATTCCGGCAGGTGACCAGATCATCGATGTCATTCCACAGGAGTTTGCTGTTGACAATTTTCAGAACATTATCAGCCCGATCGGATATGGAGGTGTTAAAGTCGGAGCTAACTTCCATATTATCACGGGGGATAAAAATGCAATTAAAAATATAAGTCGCGCTGTTGAGAAAAGCGGATTGCATACCAAGGACCTGGTTTTACAACCGCTTGCATCTGCTGCCGCTGTTATGGGCCAGGAAGATCTCGAAGCCGGTGTGGCTATTGTCGATATCGGAGGTGGTACAACAGACCTTGCTGTATTTTACGAAGGTATCCTCAAACATACCGCAGTCATTCCTTTCGGGGGAGAAAATATTACGAACGATATTAAGACTGGTTTGGGTGTATTGAAAACCCAGGCTGAGCAAATGAAGGTTCAGTTTGGATCTGCACTCTCCAATGAAGCGAAGGGAAATGCTTTTATTACGATTCCCGGATTACGGGGTATGCCTGCAAAGGAAATCAGTGTGAAAAATCTTGCCAATATTATTCAGGCACGCATGAGTGAAATCATGGATTTTGTTTCTTATCATTTAAAACAAGTAGGTCTTGATAATAAAATGTTGAATGGAGGCATCGTCCTGACGGGTGGCGGAGCACAATTAAAACACCTGATTCAATTAACAGAATATGTTACAGGCTTAAATGCCAGAATCGGTTATCCGAATGAACACCTGGCATCCGGACAGATTGAAGAACTTGCAAAACCTACATATTCAACCTGTATCGGATTAATATTGAAAGGGTACAGCGATTATGAACATAACAGGAAACAGTTTGAATTGACGCATGTTCAGGTGGAAATTCCAAGTACGTTGAAAACTCCCGACCACATAAGAGAAGAAGTTGCTGTTACCGAAGAAGAAAGACAGGTGAAAAGAGTAATAAACCGGAAAGGCATTAAAGATTTCTGGGGCAAGTTTAAAGACGGAATCATTGACTTATTTAAAGAAGAAGAAGATCACGCTCTGTAAAATTTCTATACTAACCATTAATTCTATTTTATGATCCAGTTTGATTTACCCAAGGAAAGATCGTCCATCATTAAAGTAATAGGTGTGGGTGGAGGTGGAAGCAACGCAGTCAACCACATGTTTGCCCAGCATATTGAAGGAGTCAATTTCATTATTTGCAATACAGACGCACAGGCACTTGCGCAAAGTCGTGTTGCGAACAGAATTCAGCTGGGCCCATGCCTGACTCAGGGACTTGGTGCAGGCGCGAATCCTGATATCGGGAGGCAGGCTACAGAAGAAAGTCTGGAGGAAATTAAATCCATCCTGGAAGTAAATACTAAAATGGCTTTTATCACTGCCGGTATGGGAGGTGGTACAGGGACTGGCGGCGCACCGATTCTTGCTAAAATCTGTAAGGACCTCGGTATACTTACCGTAGGAATTGTAACGACCCCATTTTCCTATGAAGGTAAAAAAAGACAACAGCAGGCAGAAGACGGAATTCATTTATTAAAGGATTATGTAGACACTCTTCTGGTAATCAGTAATGATAAACTGCGGCATCAGTTTGGAAATTTGAAAATGAAGGAAGCATTTTCAAGAGCCGACAATGTACTTGCAACGGCTGCCAAATGTATAACAGATGTAATCAATAGCACAGGCCAGATAAATGTAGATTTTGCAGACGTATGTACAGTCATGCAGAATGGGGGGGTGGCTATCCTTGGCAGTGCTGTGGCTTCAGGAGAAAACCGGGCTCAACAGGCAATTGAGGAAGCGCTGAATTCGCCTTTGCTTAATGACAATGATATTCGCGGAGCTAAATGGATACTTATTAATATCAATTCTTCAGAAGGGGATTTTGAATTTACTATGGATGAAGTTGAGATCATTCAGCATTATCTGATTAGTCAGGCAGGTGAAGATTCAGACGTAATCCTCGGACTGGGTTACGATGCCGCGCTGGGTGATAAAATTGGAATAACGCTTATCGCAACGGGATTTGAATATAAGGATCCTTTTAAGCGTCAGGGAAAACCAGAGGCACCTAAAAAAGAAGAAAAAATTGTGATGCCACTTCAGATGCCTGTCCAGGAAATAATAAAACCGAAAGAAGTTCCGGTAGTGGATATGCTGACTGAACCCGTCATTGCACTCCGTCAGGAGCTGGAGCCCAAATTAGTCGAAATGTCCTTGAAGGCTGAACAGCAAAGAAAAAACGGACCCGTAGTTGTAATGCCTGCAAGAATGGAAAGCAGAACCGGTATGGAACAACCTGTGGATAAAAAGATCGTGCATGAACCAATAGAATGGATATTTTCACAAGAGACTGTGCCCACCACCACTTCAGGTGGTTATCTTATCAGGCCTGCCAATATTTATGACGAAGAACCATCAGGATCGGAATCCCTACCTGAAGAACTTCCTTTGAAGGACCACACGATCTTTACTGCGGCTGTTAAACATGCGGCTCAGGATGAAAATCCTTCCGCAGATATGCAACTCGTATTTAAAGATGATATTCCAGCGGCGGATGTGCCTGGGGCCCATCAAACACAAACGGAATCTTTGGCGAATCAGCCTGCAGAGGAACCTGCTGTGCAGGACGAAGCAGAAGGTCTGAGACGCCGGGCAGCAGAACGGATCAACAAATTGCGCAATTTGTCGTTCAATATGAATGCTGCGGATCCGAACAATGAGTTTGAAACTGTGCCGGCCTACATCCGCCGAAATCTGGAACTTTACAATACAGTTACCAGCGTAGAGAGTTTCTATAGTCAGTATGAAGTTAAAGCCGACAAAAATAATCTGGGAGAAATCAGTACCATCAATAGTTTTCTGGATGGTAAGAAACCTGATTGAGCATTTAAATACCTTTTGTTTTTAGTTGTTTAGTCCCTTCCCGCCTTTGGCGGGAGGGATTTTTTTTGAAATAATGTAGTAATTGCTTCCATGGAAACAGTCATCATAACAGGTGGTACAGGTCTTATCGGCAGGGCGCTTTCTTTATTCCTTGTTTCCCGCGGATACCAGGTGATCATTTTTTCCAGAAATCCGGGGGCACACGGAAAACCTTCTTCCGGCATTTCTTATGCAGCGTGGAATATTGATAAGCAAACTATAAATGAAGAAGCAATACAAAAAGCGAAATATATAATTCACCTGGCAGGAGCAGGTGTTGCAGATAAACCCTGGACTGCTGCCAGAAAAAAAGAAATTGTTGATAGCCGGGTTAACAGCAGTGTGCTCCTTGTAAAAGCATTGAAAAATATTCCCAATGAGATCGTTTCGGTAGTTAGCGCATCAGCTATCGGATGGTATAATCAAAATCTTCCAGGTCCGTCAATTGAAACGGATTCTCCGGATACGGGTTTTCTTGGCGAATACCTGCAAGGCCTGGGAAAACTCAATACTACCGGTTGCTACACTGGGAAAGAGACTGGTTATTCTGCGAACCGGCATCGTATTGAGCAACGATGGAGGCGCTTTCCCTGAATTTGCAAAGCCAGTCAGGTACGGTATTGCGGGCATCCTGGGAACCGGAAAACAAATCATCAGCTGGATCCATATAGAAGATATTTGTCGCCTGTACCTGGAAGCCATGTCAAATACAAACTGGTCCGGTGTTTACAATGCGGTAGCACCGAATCCTGTGAACAACAGAACCTTTACATTGGAACTTGCAAAAAAAATGAAAGGAAGTTTTTTTATTCCAATGCCTGTACCAAATTTTATTCTCCGAATGATCCTGGGTGAACGTAGTGAAGAAGTCCTGAAAAGCAGCAACATCAGTGCAAACAAATTGAAACAACAGGGTTTTCAGTTTATCTATCCTACGATTGATGCTGCTTTCCGGGATCTCATTCAGCATTAATTAATTTTTATTATCATTCTTGATTTTACTTTCGGGAACTTTCTTTTCATTTGGAGCGGCAGTATAAAGGGCCGGGTTTACTTTACTTGTGTCCCCCTGGTACACCCAGGTAAAATCCTTTACATATTTATTAAAAGCTTTGTTGACATCTTCCACACTAACTTTTTTCATGTCTTCATTAATCCGAATGGAGCGGCGCCAGTCATTGAATAAAACTTCATTGGCTGCTAGAGAAGCTGCCTGGGCTGAGTTGGTTTCCATTTGATAATAAAAAGAAGTCACGTATCCGGTTTTAGTGTTCTTTACCTCATCTGAATTAAATCCTTCCCCATGTGTTTTAACAAGAAGATTGTCTATGACACCTATGTATTTGTCAGGGTTCGTCGTGGTAACCTGAATCATGGTATAAGGTGATAATCCCTGATTAAAACGGGTTTGAGGAGCGTACGATAAACCATTATTCGTTCTCACTTCCAGGAATTGCCGGTTGAAAAATATTCTCATGGCAATAACAAACGCATTGAAATCTGCGGTTCCGGGTTGCGGTCCACTGGTTATTCCCTGAATGTAATTTGTTGCCAGTGCTTTTTTCTGATCGGTGAAAGTATTTTTGGAAGGAACGTAACTATACCTGTTCAGTTTTACTTCCTTACCCTGTGGAATATTTTGAGTGAGCTGTTTAACTTTTTGTTCAATAACTGATCGGTCAAGTTCGCCAACTACCACAACCAGCATACGGGAACGCGTGAGAATAGTTGAATAATATGCCTTGGTTTCAGCAGCGCTCAGCTTACTTACTGTTTCTTCTTCGCCTGTCGGAGATTTTGAATAGTCCTTTCCTTTAAAAGCTGTTTCCTTGGCCATTTTTGAAATAGCAAAATCAGGTCGCGAAGCCTGGGATTTCAATCCACTTATTGCATCCTGTTTAATCCGGCTAAATTCAGAACTATCAAAAACAGGAACCGTAATTGCATCGACGTACAGTGGCCATGCCTGATCCAGATCGCTTTTGATACAATTGAGGGTCACAGAAGAATAATCCATTCCGGCTGACCCACCTATTTCTGCACTTATTTTATCCAGCTTATCCTTAAAGCTGTTTTTGGTGTCATTTTTTGTTCCGCACTCAGTAAGCGCAGTAATAGCCAGACTCTCAATTCCAGCTTTATCAGCCGGATAATTCTGCACTCCTCCTTTGAATATGGTTATCACTTCCACTATTTCATTTCCACTGGGCTGAACAATTACTTTGACCCCATTTACGGTCATATCATAAGCCGGTTTATTCTGAGCCGGGGAAGGCAGGAAAAGAGCCGTTAGAAAAAAAGCGCCTGATAGTTTTATTATAAAAGATTTCATACGAATGATTTATTATTTAAAATTAGAAACCGGGTTTGAAATTCTCGGAAGCGTTTAATTTCTTGTTCATATCCGGACTTGATAACCATACCTGCTACGAAAGGTTTACCAGAAATATATACGCTGACAAATCTTTTAATATCATCGCGGGTTATCTTGTTGCAATTTTTTTCATAATCCGTCATATAATCCAAGCCGGTGCTGCACCATGAATAAGTAACATAACTCGCTTGAGCGGAAGGTTTTTCTCTTTCCCTTATAGCATTTCGACGCAGGATTTCTTTTGCGTTTCTTCAGTTGTTCATCTGTATAATAGTCATCGTTCCCCCATTGTTTAATCTGATTCAGAATTTCATCATTGCATTCTTTTAATTTACCGGGATTCGGCTGAAAGAATGCGATTACAGGGCCCACATATTTTGAGGTCTGATATTGTGCAGACGCAAAGGAAGTAAGTCCCTTATCTACCAGAGCCTGCTGCCATTTGGAAGAATTCATACCCAATATGGTAAAGAAAACATCTGCAGCTACAGTTGAAGCCGAATCATTACGGGTATCCGGACCCTGCCACATGAATAATTCTATGGGAGTCTGGGCCAGGCTGGATTCCATCACAAAAAACTCAGTCGATTTAAGCGGTAGAAATTCCGGAATAGGATATTTTGTGATGGGGTCGAAACCACTGGATTCCCAGCTGCCAAAAATATTCTTAGCTTTTGCAAAAGCGTCTTCATGTTTAACATCCCCGCAAATAACCAGAATGGAATTATTTGGGTAATAATATTTATTTTTAATGACCATCATTTTTTCCGGAGTGGCAGTATTAATCACTTCGTGAATACCAATCGCATTTTTACGCGTAACCAGGCTCCCCCAAAGTTTTCTCTGGCATGCCAAAAATAGCTGTGATCCCGGGTCACTTTCAATTCGTTGAAACTCGCCGTCTACAACAGGTCTTTCTTTTTTCATATCCTCGGTCCGGTATATTGGAAACCGAATAGCGGCATTCATAAATTTCAATCCGGCATTCAGACTGTCTTTGTCGAATGTGAAAAAATAATTCACACGTTCATCACCGGTTGTTCCGTTCCAGATGGCACCGAGTTCCTGCGTGCGTTTGAGAAATTTTTCCTGGTCCGGATAATCCTGATTTGCTTTGAAGAACATGTGTTCAAACAAATGAGAAAGGCCATTGTAATTAGAGTCCTTCGGTAAAGGCTCCGTTCTTTACGGCGATTTCAATGGTGGCAAGTGGCACTTTATCATTTTCAATCACAACAACTTCCAAGTCCATTTGGAAGTTTTTCCCAATAATAATGTGCAGGAAGTCTGGGTTGTGCAAAACTGGTAGTTGATAAAAAGCCCAAAACAAGAGCGCAGATAAGTTTTTTCATTAATCGAAATTTTAGTTTACCGAATACTGTTTGTAAAATGGCAGTTCAGAGATCCGATTTACGGAATCTCCAACTAACAATAAATATATAGATGATGATATACAGAATAGTTAACAAAAGGTACAAAGGAACATGTTTTTCCCAAAGCTGGGTGTCGGCAGTTGATACCATCCTGCGGGTAAACGGTTGTGGTATCAGCCGGTCCGATACTTCTTCGGGTAAATAATCCACCCATTTTACTTTATATTTATTTCGTCCGATACCGACCACAAATTGTTCGACGATCATATAAAGGAAAAATATTCCCATGGCCAGTCCGGCCCTTCTTATCAGCATGGCGAATAAAAGAGCAATCAGGGAATAATCGAGCATTTCAACAAAAAAATACAAAACAAACCGAATCTCCGTGCCAGCCTGCTTTTGGCTGCAATGGTGTTCTCGTAAGAAAGCCAAAATAAAGGCAGGTCAGAATAACAATGACTGTTACAATAACGGTCAGCAAAAAAACCTCTGTGATCTTGATATGAATAAATCGTGACCGGCTCCAGCCGTCAATAATATTCTGGCGATGCGTCCTGTAGGAATATTCATTTGTAAACAGAGTAATTATTAATATGGCAGGTATGAAAAGGAGAATCCCTGCATTGTATGGCACAGTTCTCCAAACGTTGGGAAAAGAGAACGGATTTCCGAGCAGGTTCTGACCATTTATTTTTGGTATGTTGTTGTCTGTAAAATCGTAGATCACATAGTTGAAAGCAGGAATACATACTACAATAACAGACAATAATATCCAGAAAGTCCTGTAATATTTCAGTTTTAACCATTCGATCCGCAGTGTGTGTAAAAAACTACGCATGATCAGTTGCTTACATTATTGGTGAGCTCAATGAACGCAGATTCGAGACTTTTCTTCCGGGGCTGTAAAAAATTCAGCACGATGCCACTTTCAAAACAATGTGCATTGAGCCAGGCCGGATCCGGTGAGGGGGAATTAAAATAAACCTGAAAATGATTTCCGGATAATATCACTTTGTTGACCCCGGGCATTCGGTCGAGCGCATCTTTTAGCTTTTCCATATCGGCTGAACCCAGCTCCATCCATTCTTCCTGACTTAAAGCTGTTTTTACATCTCCTGATTTAATCAAAACCCCCTGCTGCAGGATCGCAACATGTGTGCAAACTTTTTCAACTTCGGCCAGCAGGTGACTGGCTAATACAATTGTTTTACCACCCGCAGCCAGATCGATGATGAGCTCCCTGATTTCCGCGATACCAGAAGGATCAAGACCATTGGTAGGCTCATCAAAAACCAGAACGGAAGGATTACCTAGCAGGCAGGCTGCGATGGCCAGCCTTTGTTTCATTCCCAGAGAATAGGTTTGAAATTTTGAATCTTTTCTTTCGTATAGTCTGACCAGTTTCAACACACGTTCTATATCTGCAACAGGTTTATGTTTAATCGCCGCTGTTATTTCAAGATTTCGCTGCGCCGAGAGATAGTGATAAAAGTTAGGAGTTTCCAGCAGGGTTCCGATTTCTCTTCTTTGTTTTTCTGAAGGTGGATTTCCGAACCAGCTATAACTGCCACCACCCGACGAAAGCACATTCATTACCACGCCCAGCAGGGTGGTCTTGCCACTACCGTTGGGTCCCAGTATACCAAAAACCGAACCTTCGGGAACGTCGAATGAAACTTCTTTTAATGCCTGTATCCGGCCATAGGATTTACTAATATTTTTCAGTGAAAGTATCGTAACCATAAATGGGTGGCTAAATTAGTGAATATAATGGCGCTTACCCTTACTAAAGTGGAGGCTGTTTTTTCTCGTGATAGATACTGGAAAAGTCTCCAAGAACGGCAAATCCATCTTTATTCCAGCTCAATTTGTGCAGATAGAGCAGGTCAATATCAGATTGCAAAACTTTTCGCGTATATGGGTTTATGGTCCCGCCAGGTTTTAGTGGTTCAGCTGCCGGATCATACTGAAAAACGGGATCACAAACTGTTCCCCGCGGATACATTATGCCTGGCTGTCCCATACCCCTGATATCCAGTTTTTCCGGATGATCCAGACCGATTGTATGACCGTATTCATGAGCAGCAGTCGTGGAGTTATGCAGCAGATTATCCAGTTTAAAATATCCGGTATTACATTTAATGCCGTCCACAAATGATACATGTACCGGCGAAACCTCCTCTATTCTAAAATAATTATTTCTGGGATCCGTATTAAACCAGACAGTTTCAGGGAGCAGTTCTTTTTCATAAAATCCCCTGATAATAAATTCAACAGAATAAAAAGTATTTCTTATTGTCGTCACTCCTTCCGGCTGGTTCCAGTGACTTGCAATGTCGGCTGCTATGTTATTTGCCAGTTCCTCTGAAGCGGCGTCACCGTAAAAATAAAAATCCGAATGAATGCGGATTTTTAATTCGGATTTTAACCATTCGGCTTCACCCATAAAATATCCTGATCAAAGATTCATCAATGAAGCAGCTCGGCCAGTTTGCTGTCCAGTTCTTCTCCGCGCAATCCTTTTGCGACAATAATACCGTTTTTATCAAGCAGGTAGTTCATAGGAATGCCATTAACTCCATAAAGAGAAACCACCGGCGCATTCCAACCCTTCAAATCAGACACCTGAGTCCAATCCAGTCCGTCTTTCTTTATGGCCTGTATCCAGTCCGATTTTGTATCATCAAGAGAAACGCCAAAGATCTCAAATCCCTTATCATGATATTTATGATATGCTTTAACAACATTTGGATTTTCCAGCCGGCATGGACCACACCAGCTGGCCCAGAAATCCAGGAGTATATACTTCCCTTTAAAAGTGGAAAGAGTTACCGGCTTATCGTTTGCATCATTGGATGTGAAATCAGGAGCCGGATTGCCAATAGCTGTCAATTTTGTTTTTTCGATCAGCTCCTGCAACAGTCGTCCATAATAACTGAGACGGACGGTTGTATCCAATTGCTGATATAAACTATCGAGTTGACCCAGACGGGGATTATAAGAAAAGTTTATATAAATTTCAAATGGAGCAACCAAAGACCCGGGATTTGCTTTCGTAAAATCCATGACCAGTTGTTTTTGTTCCAGGTCAAGCCCATTATAAAATTTATCGAGACTGTCCATAGCTTTTTTATTCTTCCTGCTATTGGCTGAGTCATATGCCTTATCCACTATCGACATCTGGTCGGTGACAGTCTTACTAAGCTGATCTTGAAAATAATTGTATTCATCCTGAGTTTTGGTGCCTGAAATCAGCGCGTAGCGAAGTGAATCTTTTTTAATCAGCATGGAGATTTTGCCATTTTCGAGAAAGAAACGTTTTGACTGATTTCCCAGTGTAATAGTGCACATTTCGGCGGTATCTGCCTTTCCTTTGAATGTAAAATAACCATGGTCCAATGCGGCAGAGTCAGTCATTTTGGACTGACGATGGTTTATATAAACCATACCCGAATCCAGACCCGTCACTTTTCCTATGATTGCATAAGATGAATCTTTTTTTTCAGTTCGTGAATTGGACGAATCATTTCCGTGACAGGCAACTATAAAAAACAAACTGACAATTGAAATTCCTGGTAAAATATTCTTCATTTTTTTGAATTAATTTCTAATCGGTTTACCTGATTTTATTACGCTCTGTAGTCTTTCCAAAGTTTTCTTTTCCCCGCAAAGTGAAAGAAAGGCCTGCCTTTCCAGGTCAAGCAGATATTGTTCGGATACCTCTGTTGGCTCACTCAAATCCCCGCCGCACATCACATAAGCCAGTTTTTTCGCAACAAGCACATCATGATCTGTTGCATAATTACCTCTCCACATTACGTTAATGCCAGCATACAATGCCCCGAGTGCCGAGCGACCCAATACTTTGATATCAGTTCTCTGAACAGGCATTGTATAGCCATCGTGATATAGATCCAGGACAGCATTTTTCGCATCAGCGATTCTCCGATCGGGATTGATGGAAATAAAATCTCTTGATCTTTTAAGAATACCCATGCTAAATGCTTCAAATGCAGACGTAGATGTTTTAGCCGTGGCAATCGTAAAGAACCGGTCTTTCAAAGGGATAATTTCAGGCTCGCCGTCATGAACTTCATCGGCAGCACGAAGAACAAATTCTTTTGTTCCACCACCACCTGGAATTAAACCCACGCCGAGTTCAACCAATCCGATATAAGTTTCTGCAGCCGGCACTAATTTGTCAGCATGCAGACTCATTTCGCAGGCCCCGCCCAGGCTTAATCCCCGTGGCGCAATCACTATCGGAATGGCAGAATATCTTATACGCATAGTTGTATTCTGAAATGTTCTGACAGCCATATCAAGTTCTTCATATTCCTGGTCAACTGCCAGCATGAATATCATTCCCAAATTGGCGCCGGCAGAAAAGTCCTGCGCTTCATTGGCTATTACAAGGCCCTTATATTTCTCTTCCGCCAGTCCGATGGAACGCTGAATGCCTTCTATCACTTCACCGCCGATAGTTCCGAGTTTGGTATACCATTCCAAACCCAGCACTTCATCACCCAGATGGTACAAACGTGCCACGGAATTTTTCCAGATGGTCTGGTTTTCGAAATTCCTCATTACGATGAAAGCGTGTGAATCGCCTGTAACAACAGAAACATAATTCTTTTTCTCTGGTGAGTACGAAAATTTTTCACCCTTTTCAATCTTGTAAAAACTGGTTATTCCTTTGGCCAGCATTTCTTTTACCCAGTCCGCAACCTGATATCCCGCCGCTGTCATTTTCTTTATTGTTTCTTCTACTCCAAATAAATCCCAGGTTTCAAATGCGCCGATTTCCCATCCGAATCCTGCACGCATGGCGTCATCAACACGATAAATTTCATCGCTGATTTCCGGAATGCGTTGAGATACATAAGCAAAAATCTCATAGTGAAACTGACGATAAAAATCACCTGATTTATCTTTGGCCTGAATTAGTATTTTTAATCTTTCTTTCAGGTCATCCACTGGTTTTGCAGCTTCAAGTCCGGCGAATGATGATCTTTCCCTGGGTTTATACTGAAATGATTTTAAGTCAAGCGTTAATATCTCCCGTTCTCCTTTCTCGTTTTTGTTTTGGAAAAAAATCCCTGTCCGGATTTGTCACCGAGCCAGTTGTTTGCAATCATTTTATCGAGCCATGCCGGAATTGTGAAAGTAATTCTTGCTTCATCCGATGGACAACTTTCATAAACACCATGAGCAACTTTCACAAGCGTATCGATGCCGACTACATCGGCCGTACGAAAGGTTGCAGATTTGGGCCGCCCAATAACGGGACCGGTAAGTGTTTCTATCTGGTCAATATTCAGATCCAGTTTGTCCATGAGTTTGAATATTGACATAATGCTGAAAACGCCCACGCGATTAGCAATAAAAGCAGGACTGTCTTTGCATAGTACGGTGGTCTTTCCGAGGTGGAGATCGCCGTATTCCAAAAGGAAGCGAATCACATCCGGATCCGTATCCGGTGTTGGAATGATTTCAAGAAGTCGCAGGTATCTGGGTGGATTGAAAAAATGAGTTCCACAGAAATGTTTTTTGAAATCTTCAGATCTGCCTTCATTCATCAGATGAATGGGAATACCTGATGTGTTGGAACTCACGAGTGTTCCCGGCTTCCTGTATTTTTCCACTTCATTAAAGATGCCTGTTTTAATATCCAGTCTTTCAACTACCACTTCAATAATCCAGTCGCAGGTTGAAATATCTTTCATATTGTCGGTAAAGTTTCCTGTCTGGATAAGCTTAACGACGTCTGCCGTGTATACGGGCGATGGATTGGATTTAACAGCTGTTGTCAGCGCTTCATTGACAATACGGTTCTTAACCGAAGGATGATCCAGTGAAAGTTTTTTTGACTGTTCTGCAGCACTCAATTCTGTCAGGTGCGCGGTCAAGCAACAATACCTGCACACCGGTGCCCGCGAAATGACAGGCAATCCTGGAACCCATTACACCGCTACCCAGTACGGCCACTTTACGAATGATTCTTTTCATAGTTGAATCAGTTTATATTTCAATTTCTAACCCGAATATAAATCCTGTAAATAAATTTTTCACCTCACTTCAGATCCGGTAGCAATTTGTTCATCGGGAGCTACAAAAACAAGCTTTCCGGTAGAATCTTCTGCCATCAGGATCATGCCATTACTTTCAATACCTTTCATTTTCCTGGGTGCAAGATTGGCAACTACCACTACCTGTTTGCCCAGGATATCCTCCGGCAGGAAATGCAGGGCGATTCCGGAAACAATGATTCTTCTTTCATAACCGAGGTCCACTTCCAGTTTCAGCAGTTTATCTGCTTTTGCTACTTTTTCTGCTGTCAGCACAATGCCTGTTCGTAATTCCAGTTTCTCAAAATCACCAAATTGAATTTCAGGTTTTTTTTCCGGGACCTGTTTAATCACTTCATCCATGACTTTAATTGGTTTGATTGCATTTTGATGCAGTTTTTCCATTTGCTTTTGTATTTCCTCGTCTTCAATTTTTCTGAATAACAATTCCGGTGCGCGCAGACTATATCCCGTTTTCAGCAGATCAATTCTGCCCGCGTTCTCCCAATCCAGCATTCTTTCCACCACTTTCATCATGTGCAGCAATTTTCTGGCCGTGGAAGGAAGAAAGGGATTGATCAGAATCGTGAGATTGGCCGTCAATTGTAGACAGAGAAATAAGCAATTGTCAATTTTTTCCTGGTCCTCTGTTGCGGTTGTTTCCTTGCCTGCTTTTTTCCAGGGTTCTTTATCCTGCAGATATTTGTTGCCTTTTCTGGCCAGATCGATAACAGCATACAGGGCATCCCGGAATTTATATGTGCTCGATCAGATTTTCAACCGTAATTTTTGTCTGTTCAATCTGACGGATCAGTTCCGCAGTCAGCGGCGTCTTTAATTTTCTCATGCCAAACCGGAACTTTTCCTTTAGCTGAGTTTATGCATCAGCACAAAAGTCCGGTTTACAAAATTTCCGAATATGGAGACCAGCTCACTGTTATTCCTTTCCTGGAAAGTCCTTCCAGGTAAAATCATTGTCCTTCGTTTCAGGTGCGTTGGCGCAGAGTACATAACGCAGAACATCTTCACAACCCGGAAAATCTTCCAGGTATTCATGTACCCATACCGCCCAGTTGCGGCTGGTAGAAACTTTTTCTCCTTCAATATTCAGAAATTCATTGGCCGGCACATTGTCGGGCAATACGTAATGACCATGTGCCATGAGCATGGCCGGGAAAATAATGCAATGAAATACGATATTGTCTTTGCCGATAAAATGTACCAGCTTGGTGTCAGTTTGCTGCCAGTAATCAGCCCATTTCGGTGTTAACTCTTTGGTGGCGGAAATATAACCGATGGGCGCATCGAACCAGACGTATAAAACTTTTCCTTCGGCATCCGGCAGGGGTACTTTAATTCCCCAGTTGCCATCACGCGTCATGGCCCGGGGCTGCAAACCATTGTCAAGCCAGCTTTTGCACTGTCCGTATACATTATTCTTCCATTCCGTATGGCCGTTTAGGATCCATTCCTTGAGAAATATTCTCATAATGCTGAAGTGGAAAATACCAATGTTTGGTTTTTCTTTTTACCGGTACTGCATCGCTAAGTGTACTCCGTGGATTGATCAGCTGATCCGGGCTCAGTGAAGAACCACAACGTTCACACTGATCACCAAAAGCATTGGGGTTGCCGCATATCGGGCAGGTGCCGGTAATATACCGGTCTGCCAGGAAAGTTTTAGCTTCTTCATCATAAAACTGTTCGATTTCCTTCTCTTCAAAAATTTTATCATCATATAATTTTCTGAAGAAAGCAGAAGCCGTTTCATGATGCACCGGATTACTGGTTCTTGAGTAAATGTCAAACGAGATGAACATCTGCTCAAAACTTTTCTTGATCAGGGCATGATATTTATCCACGACCTGTTGAGGTGTTATCCCTTCTTTCATAGCTCTGATGGTAATCGGAACACCATGTTCATCACTACCGCCAATGAAGAGTATATCTTTTTTCCTCGCTCTCTGATATCGTACGTATATATCTGCCGGAATATAACAGCCTGCAAGATGGCCGATGTGAACGGGGCCATTTGCATAGGGAAGAGCGGCAGTAACCAGGATGCGATTGTATTCTTTCATAATCTGACGGCGGAATGCGTCCGCAAAGATTGCAAAAGTACGCTAAAGAGGCTTAAAGCGTAAGGCTTAAAGCTTAAAGGCCAAAGCTGAAAGCCTAAAGCTTAAAATCTGATATATTTTTATGTGCATCTTTGGATTGAATGCTGTCATCTGTCAACTGTTAACTGTTAACTTTATTTGATGAAGCGAAAGCGTTTTTTAGGTTCCCTGCTTGGCAGCCCCCTGCTGACGGCAGCAGCTTTTTACACAGATCATAATTCCCCAACCGGGCTTTTAAATAATATTCCCTGGAGAATTCCGTCCTATCTTAAACCGGGAGACACTATCGGAATTACCTGTCCCGCCGGATTTATGACCCTGGACGAATTACAGGCGTCAATACAGACAATGAAAAGCTGGGGATTTGATCTGCGTATAGGCAACACCGTAGGAAAGAAGGATTTTATTTTTGGAGGAACAGATGAAGAACGACTATCTGATTTGCAACAAATGCTTGACGACCCGGGAATCCAGGCTATTATGTGTGCCAGGGGCGGTTATGGATGTGTCCGGATCATTGATCAGCTGGATTGGAAGAAATTCATAGAAAAGCCCAAATGGATTATAGGGTTCAGTGATATTACGGTCATTCATGCACAACTTAATCATCAGTTTCATATTGCTTCCATTCATTCAAAAATGTGTAATAGTTTCCCTGAAAGCCCTGATCTCACCGAAAAGGGGCAATGGGAAAGTATTTTATCTATTCAGGATGCCTTAACAGGCAAATCGATAGAGTATCCCATTTCAAATGACCGGAGTAACCGGACCGGCGCAGGGCAGGGAATACTGGCTGGTGGAAACCTCAAGACGATCGAAACACTGGCAGGCTCTCCATCAGACCTGCAGACAGACGGAATGATTTTATTTCTGGAGGACACCGGCGAATATTTATATAGCATCGACCGCATGTTTTATAATCTGAAGCGAACGGGTAAATTGGAAAATCTGCAAGGTTTGCTGATTGGGGCGTTCCGCGTTAAACCAGATGATCCCGGAGATGAGTTCGGAAAAAGCGTATACAATATCGTATTGGACCAGGTGGCTGCATATAACTATCCGGTTTGTTTTAACTTTCCTGTAGGTCATGTGAAAACGAATTACGCATTGAAATGTGGCGTTAAACACGAATTAAATATTAGTGGTGACCGGGTGGTTTTTAAAGAAAGCACTTAAGAGAGTATGGGAGTATGGGAGTGAAATTAACAATCGATAATTAATAATTGAAGGATCGGCAATGTCCAGTGCAATTCCACCATATTTGAAAACAGGAGATACCATCGGTATTGTTTGCCCGGCGGGGTATATGTCAGCCGAAAAAATCCTGCCCTGCGTCAACATCCTTACATCATGGGGCTTCAGAGTTAAAATTGGGAAAACAGTCGGAGGAATTTCATCCAATTATTTTTCCGGAACGGATGATGAAAGACTGGAAGATTTGCAGGAGATGCTGGACGATGTGGATGTAGCAGCAATTCTATTTGGACGTGGGGGTTATGGTCTGAGTCGGATCATTGACAGGATTAGTTTTAAAAAATTCCGTAAATCTCCAAAGTGGATACTAGGCTATAGTGATATCAGTTTATTGCATGCCCACATTTATACAAATTACGAAATCGCGACCGGGCATACGCCGATGGCGGGTGCTTTCCGGGATGCCGGCCCGGAGGATCCGTTTATTCATTCCATCCGAAATCTTATTACCGGAAAGAAACTGGAATATTTTTGCGAGCCCCACCCTTTTAACAGGAAAGGTGAAGTGGAAGCCGTACTGATGGGAGGCAACCTCACATTACTGGCTCATGCCGTGGGTGGTCCTTCTGACTTTAAAACTAAAGGCCTTATTTTATTCATCGAAGATATCGGTGAGTATTTATACAATGTGGACCGGATGTTACATCAGTTGAAAAATGCCGGTAAATTCAATAAACCAGCAGCACTTATCATAGGGAGTTTTACTGAAATGAAAGATACAGAAAGACCTTTTGGACAGGAGGCTTATGAAATTATCCGCGATGTGATTGATGAATATGAATTTCCTGTCTGTTATGGATTTCCGGTCGGTCATATTAAAGAAAACAATGCTTTAAAATGTGGTGCAGAGTACAGATTGAAAATCGGGAGGGAAAAAGTCATGCTCGGAGAAATCTGAATAATCGTACATATACCGTATCAAAATCGAACAATCTATTTCAAAATGAATTTTTAAATTGTTGAATTATAATAATTTAAAAAACTGGCATTCATTTGGCCTCCTGAAAGATATTCATAAACAAATTCATCATGCTGGGGAATTATTTAAAGATTGCTTATAGAAACCTGACCAGAAATAAAGTATTTTCTTTTATTAATATCCTTGGTTTAGCGGTGGGTTTAGCTACCTGTGTGTTGATGATATTATACATTTTTAGTGAGTTGGGATATGATAAGCAAAACAAAAATGCCGATCGCATATACAGGATCGCGTATAAGGCAGTTAAAAAAGTTAATCCTGAAGACAAATCATGGGCTTCGACCTCTGCACCAATAGCCTGGGGACTTAAATCGGATATGCCTGAAGTGGAACAATCAACCAGGCTGCTTAAGTTTCCCTCATTGGATAAAATGCTGCTGAAATATGAACATGGTAATGATAAAAAAATATTTTATGAAACCAATGGGTACTATGTCGATTCTACGTTTTTCCAGATTTTCACCTACGACTTTATTTTTGGAAATGTTCAAACAGCGCTAAACGAGCCCAACAGCATTATAATTTCAAATCAGGTATCCCGCAAAATATTTGGAAACGAAAATCCGGTAAATAAATCCATCACTGTAGGATTGCCATATGGCGATTTCAATTATACGGTAAAGGGAGTATTTGACGATTCAAAAATAAAATCTCACATACCCGCTCATTTTTTCCTCTCTATGAGAAATGGAGATGTGGGCACCTGGGTCCAAATACAAACAAACTGGGCCACCAATAATATTTTTCACACATACGTGAAATTAAAAGAAGGAGTGAATGCAGGAAATTTTGAAGTAAAGCTGCAGGCATTCATCGATCGCAGAGGAGGAAAAGATCAGAAAGAATTGGGAATTATCAGACAATTGTTTATTCAGCCATTAACAGATATCTATCTTCATTCCGATTTGGATAATGAAATCGCTCCCAACGGAAATATTACCTATCTGTATATTCTCGGAAGCATCGCATTATTTGTTTTGCTGATAGCCTGTATCAATTTCATGAATCTTTCAACCGCCCGTTCCTTAAAACGGGCAAAAGAAGTTGGTGTAAGAAAAGTTCTTGGTGCAGAAAAGAGATCACTGATATACCAATTCCTGGGTGAATCAACATTGATGAGTTGCCTTGCATTGTCGCTGGCATTGTTAATTGTTTATTTAATGCTACCCTTATTTAACAATCTCACTCAAAAGAATATTACCCTGTTTGATCAGCCGGGTATATGGCTTTGGATTATTTTACTCACTGCAGGAACAGGATTACTGTCAGGAGTCTACCCAGCTTTCTATCTTTCCTCATTCAGACCCATCTCAGTTCTTAAAGGAAAATTGTTGAATAATTTTTCCGGTGCCGCGGTTCGTAAGGGTCTGGTTGTATTTCAGTTTGTTATTTCTATTTGCCTTATTCTGGGAGTTATTATAATTCAAAGGCAATTGCAATATATGGACAACCAACAGCTTGGATTTAATAAGAATCAACAGATCATTTTGCCCTTACAGAGCCCGGATGCCATTAAGAATTACGAAGTACTGAAAACTGAGCTATTGAAAAACCCCGGTGTGAAGAGCGTAACCAGTGGATCTACTTACCCCGGTATTTCAAGCGTAGATGATATGGTTTTTTATGCCGAGGGCAAATCGGTGAAAGACGCGATAGATATTCATCTTGCCAATATTGATAACGGCTATTTCGAAACCTTGGGATTGAAAGTAATTGCAGGCAGGGGATTTTCAAAAGACTTTACTGCCGATTCCAACAATGTAATATTAAACGAAACTGCTCTTCGGGACTTGGGATATCCGGCAAAAACAGCAATCGGCAGGAAAATTTATTTTGATTTCCAGGGAAGTCATAATACGATGCAAATCATAGGGGTTGTCAGAAATTTTAATTTTGAAAGCCTGTATAATAGAATTAAACCGTTTGCATTCAACACATTATTGGGAAACAGGCATAGCTATTTAATTGCAAATATTTCGGCTGCAAATTATGCTGGCGTTTTACAGAAAATGGCGACATCCTGGCACAGAATTAATCCCGAAATACCATTCGTATATTCATTTCTCGATAAAGATTTTCAAAAGAACTATGAAAAAGACCAGCGGGCTTCCGGAATTGTATGGGGCTTTATGGTAATCGCAATCCTGATTGCCTGTCTTGGATTATTTGGATTGTCCGCTTTTGCTGCTGAACAACGCTTTAAAGAAATAGGTGTAAGAAAAGTGCTTGGTGCTTCTGTAATCAGCATAGTTGGATTGTTGTCCAAAGATTTTCTGAGAATAGTTTTGGTTGCCATTGTAATTGCCACTCCGATAGGTTGGTATTTTATGAATAAATGGTTAGAGGGATTTGCTTACAGGACACCGGTGAGCTGGTGGATATTTGCTCTAACAGGGTTTCTTGCGATCATAATAGCCCTCATTACTGTCAGTTTTCAGGCAATCAGAGCAGCGGTTGCCAATCAGATAACCAGCCTTCGCTCTGAATGAGCTTCGACTGGCGAAGAAAACCTTCGTTCCGAATGAACTTCTTTGAAACTGAATCAATTCATCAGGATAATTAATAAAAAATTTGTTTTAGGCCTGCCTGCCGGCAGGCAGACTCTTAGGCTTTAAGCTTTCGTCTTTAAGCCGTTTTAGTACATTTGCACGCTATTAAATTAAGATGAGTCGTATCAGAAAAATGCTTCTTTTTTCACTTGGTGAAAAACGGTATCTCCGGCTGCTTGCAGGTTCATTTCAAAAGCTATATAAAACCGGGCGACTGGGAACTGATTATCAGGACATATATTTTTTAAAAAACCTGGTGCGCAAAGGAGACAATTGTATTGATATCGGCGCACACCTGGGATATTTTACTATTGAATTGAGCCGTCTGGCCGGGGAAAGCGGGCATGTTTATGCGATCGAACCCATGTCGAAATTTTATAATACACTAAAAGGTGTTATCGCAAATAGAAAACCAGGGAACGTTACACTTTATCAGTATGCTATGGGCGGCGAAACAGAATTTGTGGAAATGGGAATTCCCAAAGTTGATAACGTTAAAAAATTTGCATACGCCAGAATTATGCGTACAAGCACATTTCTAGAATATGTGGAATCCGAAAAAGTAAAAAATGTTTCCGGAGACGAGCTTTTCCGTGAATTACCCAGGGTAGATTTTATAAAATGTGACGTGGAAGGACTGGAGGTGGCTGTATTTCAGACATTTCTTGAGATCATTGACAAAAACCGGCCCATCATCTTATGTGAGCTGGGTGATCCGCAGGAAAGAAAACGTTTACTTGATCTTTTCTCCCCGTTCGGTTACAAACTATACTATCTGGAAAATAAAAAACTAAAAGCTCTTGCGCATGATAGTTCGGTGCATCCGGTATCACACAATCATTATTTCATACCTGAAAGACGTTTACAAAATTTATCGGACCTCATTTCATAATGTGGGAAATGTGGAATTGTAAATTATTGCTTTGCAATAATTATATAGCAATTTAATAATGAAATTAAAAATTAAATTTTAAATTTCATTGCTTCATTTTTACATCTTAACAATTCCACATTTTCCACATTGTGAAGATCAAGCTTCTACAAACAGTTCGTGATTTAAAATTAAAATTATCAAAGTGTCAGTTTTCCCCGATTCGTTTTAGGCTTAAATCGGGAAGGGGAGACACAATCAGCGGGAATTTTTCTATCAGTACATTGGATGGATCCAGTCCGAATCCCCTTTCTTCCGAAAGACTGGCTTCTTTCAGCCAGAAATATAATTTCATAACTACTCTTTCGAAGAATGATAATTCATTGTCCTGACTCAGGTATTTTTCCATCACCACAACCTGGAAATCGCCAACAACATTGTTTCTCTCCAGCGATTCATACCGGCTGGTAATATTGACCTCTCTGTTTTTTACCAGGTCCTCCACAACTTTCCGGATCATCAGGTTAATTCGCGGTTCAATCCTGAAACCAAGCCTGAACTCAACCCGAATGATATCATTGGGAATAATATGAGTCACTGAGTATTCGGATATATAGGGTTCGTCCAGTGTATCAATATGTACGAACCAGTAGATATCCGCACGCTTTGGTTTTTTATTGAGGATGGAATAAATAATCTTATGCTCAATTTCTTTCGGGTTATTCGCACTCGTCATATACATCAGATGGGTTGCGAATTTTGGAACAGTCCGGTCGGTACTCAGTTCCTGTATCTGGGGGATATAATTTTCGAGCCGTACGAATTCAACATATCGGTTTTTGATTTTACGCGAGCGATACCATACATACATTATTCCGAAATAAACCGCCTCCGACAAGCAGGGTTACGAACCCTCCGTGTGGAAATTTTTCCAGATTTGCAAAAAGGAAACTGAATTCTATGATCAGGTATACGGTCAGATACAGATATATTAATGAGGTCGGGGCACGGCGGGATATAAGGTAATTGGAAAATAAAATCGACGTGGCCAGCATACATAAAGTAATGGCCAATCCATATGCGGCTTCCATATGTGAGGACGACCGGAAATAAATGGTAATGCCGCAGCAACCGACAAACAAAAGAAAATTGATTGCCGGAATATAGAGCTGTCCTTTTTGTTCTGTGGGATAGCTGATCCTGAACTTGGGCCAGAGATTCAACCGCATGGCTTCGCTTATCAGCGTAAAAGATCCGCTGATGAGTGCCTGGCTCGCGATAATGGCGGCAGCCGTCGCGATCAGAATGCCCGGAATCAGGAACCAGTCCGGCATGATACTGAAAAAGACACTGTTATGTGCCGTATCGAACACCTTGCCCAGCTGATTATGCAGAAGCCATGCGCCCTGTCCTAGGTAGTTCAGTATCAGGCAGGTTTTTACATAAATCCAGGATATTCGGATATTGCTTTTTCCGCAATGCCCCAGGTCTGAATAGAGAGCCTCGGCTCCTGTAGTGCAAAGAAAAACAGCACCCAGGATCCAGAATCCTTTTGGATATATCGTCAGTAATTCGATTGCATAAACCGGACTGAGGGCCTTGAAAATATGAAGATCATCGAGCAAATGGCCCGAACCCAGAACAGCCATCATGCCAAACCATAGCAGCATGATGGGTCCGAATAATTTTCCGATGGAATCCGTGCCGAATTGTTGTAAGAAAAAAAGTATCAGCATTATTCCCAACACAATATAGACGATGGTATCCTGGGGAATGTAATTCAGGCTGGGCAATTGCCTCAAACCTTCGATGGCAGATGTAACAGAAATGGGTGGTGTAATCATGCCGTCTGCAAGTAATGCGGCGCCTCCGATCATTGCAGGAAGTACAAGCCAGCGACGCTGACGGCGAACCAGAGCATAAAGTGAGAAAATTCCGCCTTCTCCTTTATTATCAGCATTCAGGGTAAGCCATACATATTTGATAGTAGTCTGAAGAGTAAGAGTCCAGATAATACAGGAAAGACTTCCAATAATTAAAATCTCACTGATAACGCGACCATTTATTATGGCGTTGAGTACATAGAGTGGAGAAGTCCCGATGTCTCCGTAAATAATACCTAAAGCAATAACCAGGTTACCTACTGTAACCTTGTCAATTTGTTTGCTCACTACGATGCATGTTAAGATGGTTCCAAAGCGGACTGGGATTATTTATATGGCAAACAATGGCGGTGTGAAAAAGCAATCGGCACAAAGATATAGGTAATAGGATGAAATTAACAGATTCTAACAGGAGTTTTGAGTAACTTGTCTTTTGTACCAATCCCTATAAGTGGTTTATTATGAATTTAAGATTAATTGGCCTGCTGTTATTCCTACCCATCTTCATACAGGCCCAGCACATTGTATATTCCGAACCCGAAGATGACGATACACGAAAAACAGATTTTGAAATCATCGGCCGGGTTTCCGGAAACATCCTGATATTCAAGAATAACCGTACCACAAGCGTTATTTCGATTTACAACCCGGAAATGAAACTGATCCAGCGTGTTACGCTCCCTTTCATTCCGGAAAAATATACCAATGTTGATTTCGTGCAGTATCCCGACTTCTTCTATCTTTTATGCGAATACCAGAAAAAGAACATAGTGCACCTGACGGCCTTTAAAATGGATGGGCAGGGTCAGACGGTGGGCGAACCTGTTGAAATGGACACAACCCAGGTGAGCGGCTCTAATAATGGCAAGATTTATACTAATATCGTCAGCGAGGACAAACAGTGGCTGATGGCATTAAAGATTAATACCAAGAACCCGAAGACTTATACTTTCACATCTTTTCTGTTTACCAAGTCTCTTGTTTTACAAGACCGGCACCGTATTAATATGCTGGTGCAGGATCATGCAGACATGTTTACAAATTTTGAACTGGACGATCAGGGTCAGTTAGTATTTACCCGATTTGCCCGGACAGGGAGCGGTGAATATCTGACCCATGTTTCATTTGTTGCAAAGGGACCGGATGCAGATACTTTCGCCATTCGAGATATCGGAGCCAGCGACAGGATCCTGGATGAATTGAAACTCAAAGTTGACAATTTAAATAACAGATACCTGCTTTCAGCATTCTATTATACCCAGAGAAGAGGGAACATCGAGGGAATTTACACCGTGATCTGGGATAAGGCGGCTGATTCCAAATTGAAGGAATCCATTACCATTTTTAATGAAGATTTACGGGCACTTGCCAAGAGTTCCGAATCAAATCTGAAGATCGCGTTCAACGATTATTTTATGAAGAAGATTGTGCCCAAGAAAGACGGGGGATACATTATTATCAGTGAGGCAGAATTTACTACCAGTCGTGGAACAGCATTTAACAGATCTGATTATTTGTACGGACCCATGAGCCCCATTGACTACTATTCACCTTACTATAATCCCTATTCGCCATATAACCGGTACGGAATGGGAACAGTTAACAGGTATAATGCAGAAAATATTATGGTGCTTTCATTCGACAAGAACAATAATATGGAATGGAGTAATGTGATTCCGAAGAGCCAGTTTGATGATGAAGGGCCGGGATCAGATCTCCTATCAAACCATGAATACGGGGGGAGAAATACATTTTTTATATAATCAAATGGATAAAAGGGCTTTGTTGCTAATGGATCAAAGTATAGCTGCCGATGGGAAGATAACCAGGTTGCCAACTTTTCACAACCTGGATAAGGGGTATACATTTATGCCCCGCATAGGAAAACAGATATCGAGTAATCAAATTGTAATACCTTGCCAATACAGGAGTTATCTTTGCTTTGCAAAAATAGATTTTTAAAACCCCCAAGGTGATTGGTATTTTCAAACAAAAGGCATCTATCAATGCTTTAATACTGTTCGTTTATGCTTTGGTACTGAAATTCTCGCTTTTCCTGCACCCCTATCTTCCGGTTTTACATGATGGAGACAATTATCTGTACCGCTTTATTTTAACTTTTCTAAGCTCTGTTTTCGGGAATGCACCTCTGCCATATGCTATACTAAGTTTTATAATTTTGTTTGTACAGGCAACCCTGCTCAATAGCATTTGCAATTACCACAAGTTGCTGCCCCGTGCCAATTACCTGCCGGGAATGTGTTATATACTGGTAACCTCCATGTTGCCCGACTGGGGCCATTTCTCAGCCCCGCTCCTTCTAAATTCGATCATGATATGGTGCTGGTACCGGATGGTTACGTTGTACAACAACGCCTCGCCGATTACTTCGATATTTAATATCGGTCTTCTCCTGGGATTTACCACTCTGCTTTATATGCCTGCGATTGTATTCCTGGTGCTCTTGTTTTTTACACTCCTCATTATGCGACCATTCAGGATACAGGAATGGTTCGTTGGCTTTATCGGTTTTACATCTCCCTATTATTTCCTTATCCTCATATTGTACTTTGTCCACCAATTGCATTGGGAAAACCTGATCCCCCATATTAGTTTCAGCTTCCCTGCTTTTCCCGGATCCGTCTGGATTGTCGCAGCGATGAGCCTGCTGGTGATTCCATTTATTATAGGTGGAATTTTTGTTCAGAATAACCTGAATAAAATGCTGATTCAAGTGAGGAAAAGCTGGAGTCTTCTTCTTGCCTTTTTGATAGCGGCCGTCTTCGTGATAATTATTAATAAGGCAGGTTCGTATGAAAACTGGATCGTAACTGCTATGCCTTTTGCCGTTTTTCATTCTGCGGCATATTATTATCCGCAAAATAAGTTTCTTGCCGGACTCCTGCACTGGCTGTGTTTTAGTGTAGCTATTGTCATTAATTACTTTGTTTAAACGTAATTAGGTTATGGGTTATGAGTTATGGTGTTTGGGCTTAAATAGCTAACCCATAACCCATAAATCATAACTCATAACCCAATAGGCTTTAGGCTTAATGAATTATCTTTGCTATTCAAACTCTCCAAATGAAATTTGGTGTTATCGTATTTCCGGGTTCCAATTGTGACAGGGATATGCAATTTGCTTTACAGGAAGTGCTGGGTTTTGAAGTCATCATGTTGTGGCACAAGGATACAGATCTTTCCATGTTTTCCACGCAGGATTGTATAGTTCTTCCCGGGGGATTTTCTTATGGAGATTATCTGCGTTGCGGTGCCATAGCCAGGTTTAGTCCGCTGATGCAACCGCTCATCCGGTTTGCCGAGAAAGGAGGTTTGGTTCTGGGTGTTTGCAATGGCTTTCAGATTTTTGCGAATCCCATCTTCTGCCGGGTGTTTTGTTGAGAAATGCCAATCGGCAGTTTATCGGGAAGAACATTTATATGAAAACAGAAAACGGAGACGCCTCTGAAGATTCCTATTGCCCATGGTGAGGGAAGATATTATGCCGATGATAAATTGTTGGATGAAATGGAATCGGATGGACAGGTACTTTGGAAATATTGCGATGCAGAAGGGAATATAACACCGGAGTCAAATCCCAACGGAAGTACACGAAGTATCGCAGGAATCTGCAACAAAGAACGAAATATTTTTGGCCTGATGCCACATCCTGAAAGGGCCGTTTCAGAAACTCTCGGAAATACAGATGGCCGGAAAGTGTTTCAACAGATCTTTAACAGCAGGAACCTTCATTCAGTTAACAGGCAATCTGCTTTGGTGTTACCTTAGTTATATTACGGCTATGTACAAAAGGTCCGGACTTACTCCTTCTCTTCATAAGCATATTTTTCTTTACGGGTAATAGTCAGGATAGTACCGCAGTCATATGGCAGACTCACGCCGAAAAGACTGAACGCGGTGGTTACAATATTGTTTTTGATGCGCAGATCAAACCAGGATGGCATTTGTACGGACCAAACCAGGACCTGAGTGGTACTCCATCTATCGAACTGATATTTGCCGATAGTTCTTTTTCTTTGAGGCCCCCATTTGTTGCAGAAGGCAAATCTGAAAAGCGCGCCGTATCATTATTCAATAATTCCACATTTTATTTGTATTCGGGGCAGGCTAAAATTTCTGTGCCTGTTCAGATCAAAGGAATTATCCCGGCACGTATTTTCGGATCCCTCAATTATTTCTACGGAAAGGAAGATTCTTTTTATTCCGGGAATTTTGCATTCAACACAGCGTTGGAGGGCGGAGTGAATACCGTTTCACGCATCAGAGTTAATAGTTTTGATCTGAAACATCCCGTTAGTCCATGTGGTGATTCGGGTACAGCGGGAAAGGGATTACTTAGCATATTCCTGCTGGGTTTGTTGGGCGGCTTCATCGCGCTCCTGACCCCATGCGTATTTCCTCTGATACCACTAACAGTTTCATTCTTTACCAAAAGCAGCAGCTCGGGTAAGGCACATGCCTTTTTATATGGGTTTTTTATTTTCCTGATATACGTTTTACTCAGCCTGCCTTTCTATCTACTGGATCATGTCAATCCGGAGATATTAAATACTATTTCCACCAGTATATGGCTCAACCTTTTCTTTTTTGTCATTTTCGTCGTGTTCGCAATTTCATTTTTTGGATACTTTGAAATTACTCTACCCGGAAGTGTCGCGAATACAGTTAATAGTAAATCCGGTGGCACGACTTTATTGGGAATATTTTTTATGGCGCTGACGCTGGCCATTGTTTCCTTCTCGTGTACAGGTCCCATTCTCGGTTCTCTGCTCGTTGGCGCACTGTCTAACAATGGCGGGGCGATCCAGCTGAGTGTTGGTATGGGTGGTTTCGGTCTCGGTCTTGCTCTTCCCTTTTGCGGTATTTGCGCTCTTTCCCGGGTGGCTGGGATCATTACCAAAATCCGGCGGCTGGCTCGGTTCGGTAAAAGTAGTTTTGGGATTCCTGGAACTGGCAATGGCCATAAAATTTCTTTCAAATGCCGATCTGGTTGAGCAATGGGGACTTGTTAAAAGGGAAATTTTTATTGCATTCTGGGTGATCATTGGAATCCTGATCACACTTTACCTGATGGGTAAAATCAGATTTCCTCATGACAGTCCGGTTAAAAAATTCAGCAGTTCACGAATCGGATTTCTTGTCTTTTTTATCATAGCTACCATTTATCTTATTCCCGGACTGACCAATACGAAGGCGGCAAACCTGACCCTGATCAGCGGATTCCCCCCACCTCTATGTTATTCCGTTTATAAAAACCCGGTTAACTGTGAGAAAGGGGTCGAGCCATTAAGAGACTATGAACAGGCAATCAGTCTGGCAAAGAAATTGAACAAGCCGGTATTGATCGATTTTACTGGATGGGCCTGTGTGAACTGCCGACGGATGGAAGAAAATGTCTGGACAGATCCGGAAGTGAGAAAGAGGATGGTTGATTCCTTTGTGGTCGTTTCTCTATATGTTGATGAACGTCGACTTCTCCCTGCAGCCTCACAGACAGTTTATTCTACCCGGGACGGTGCACAGAAGAACATAATTACGGTGGGCGATAAATGGGCAACTTTCCAGTCTGAAAATTTTAACGCGGTTTCCCAGCCTCAGTATGCCTTAATCAGCCCGGATGAAAAAATCCTGACCTATACTAAGGGCTATACTCCTAAGGCTCAGGATTTTACGCAGTGGCTGGATTGTGGCCTGGCTGCATATCGTAAATAAGGGGGTTCCGGCCTGAAACCAGAATACAATTGTTGGTATATTGTTGGTATATCGTTGGGATATTGTTGGGACAACTCTACGAAAAAATGACGGTCAAACTTCCTAAGTTCTTTGAATGGATATTTTATTGAAATAGAACTTAAGAAAAAGGCCGTCTCCTGGGAGGCGGCCTTTTTCCTTTTAAAAGGTGTAAAATTTTGTTAGAGGGCAATCCTTTTTTCAACCATCATTTTGCGAAGATTGATCAAACCGTAGCGCATACGACCCAGGGCCGTATTTATACTGCAGTTGGTCAGGGAAGCGATCTCCTTGAAACTCAGGTCGGCATAGTGCCTGAGGATGATAACTTCGCGCTGATCTTCAGGAAGAAGGTCAAGCATCCGTCTTACACGGTCATGGCTTTGCCTTTTCATGATTTTTACATCAGCACCGTCTTCAGTAAAATTGATGACTTCAAAAATGTCCCTGTCATCGCTGGTCTTGATGGCCGGGGTTCTTTTCACCTTGCGGAAATGGTCCACGCAGAGGTTGTGTGCAATGCGCATTGCCCAGGGAAGGAACTTGCCTTCTTCTGTATACCGGCCACCACGGATGGTGTCGATAATTTTAATCAGAACATCCTGGAAAATGTCCTCCGCAAGATACTTGTCCTTGACGAGGAAGAGAATGGAAGTGTACAGTTTGTCCTTGTGGCGAATTACGAGTGCTTCAAGAGCCTGTAAATCGCCGTCGCGAAATGAATGGATTAATTCGTGATCGGTTTTCGTACGTAGCGAATTCATAAACTTCTACGGTTTTTAAAGGTGATAGGATATATGTTGGATTTATATGAAACGCTTGGCTTTTCTGTGTAGAAGTGCTTACTCTATAAAATTATTTTATTGTGTTACTAAATGTTAATCAGTGTTTAAAGATATACAATTTTTGGAAAAAACAACATTTTGGGAAAATAAATTGTTCTAAGTGTTCCAACCGTAGTTTCCACATTTGGGAAACGATGTTCTAATTCTTTCACTTCCAATATATTTGCCATTCCAATTTATGTCAACTACCATAAAGGACAAAAAGACTTCTTCCAAACCTACCCTCCATACTCCCCTGGATTCGATCCAAATAAAAGGAGCAAGGGTGCATAATCTGAAGAATATTTCTGTTGATTTTCCACGCAATAAATTTATTGTTGTGACCGGTGTATCAGGTTCCGGAAAATCTTCGTTGACGATCGATACTCTCTTTGCGGAGGGTCAGCGCCGTTATGCCGAGAGTCTAAGCGCGTATGCCCGCCAGTTCATGGCCCGAATGGATAAACCGGATGTGGACTATATTAAAGGACTTTGCCCTGCTATTGCCATTGAACAAAAAGTCACTACCCGCACTCCCCGATCTACGGTGGGTAGCATGACCGAACTCTACGATTACCTTCGCCTGCTTTTTGCACGGGTGGGTATTACGTATTCCCCCATTTCCGGCAGTGAAGTAAAAAAGCATGATGTACAGGACGTAATTGGAGCCATGCAACAGAGAGCTGCAGGTGACAGGGTCCTGATCCTGGTTCCCTTCAGGCAACATACCAACAGGAATACGATCGAAGAACTCAATATACTTTTGCAGAAAGGATTTAGCCGACTTTATGTAAACAAAGAGACAGTCCGGATTGAAGATCTTCTCGCAGAACAGGCAGATACAGGAAAAGCAAAAAAACAGGATACAAGGTTACCTAAAAGCAATACTTTCCTCCTGATCGACAGGATACTTGTAAAGGAATTTGATGAAGACGACCAGCATCGTCTGGCAGATTCAATAGGCACTGCTTTTTATGAAGGGGACGGACAGATGCAGCTGGAGATAAATGGTGAAGAAAGACTGTCTTTTACAAACCGGTTTGAAATGGATGGTATGCGGTTTGAAGAACCGGTACCCTAACCTGTTTTCATTCAACAATCCTTATGGTGCCTGTCCAACCTGTGAGGGATTCGGACAGGTACTTGGTATTGATGCTGATCTGGTAATTCCTGATAAAAGGCTGAGTCTGTATGAAGGTGCCGTAGCACCCTGGAAGGGAGAAAAGTTAAGTGCCTGGAGGGACCATTTTATCAGGGCCTCTAAAAAATATGATTTTCCCATTCACAAGCCCATTATCGATCTGACAAAAGCACAATACCAGTTGCTATGGGAAGGAAATAAAGAAGTGAACGGTATTGAAGATTTTTTCAAAGAAGTTGAAAGGAATTTATACAAGGTTCAATACCGGGTTTTACTGTCACGCTACCGTGGTCGCACTGTTTGTCCCGATTGCAAAGGTTACCGGTTAAGACCAGAAGCATTGTATGTAAAAATAGGCGGCCTGCATATTGGGAGAACTATGCGAAATGCCCGTCGGCAAATTGACAGACTGGTTCAAAGACGCTCAGTTTATCAGATTTTCAGCAGCAGGTGGCGAAGCGTATATTGATAGAAATACATAACCGGCTCAAAACCCTGTTGGATGTGGGTCTCGGCTACCTGACCCTGAACCGTCTGGCTAACTCGCTCAGCGGTGGCGAGAGCCAGCGGATACAGCTTACGCGTTCACTGGGAAGTAACCTCACCAATTCATTATATATACTGGATGAACCTTCCATTGGTCTCCACGCGAGAGATACCCGACGGCTGATTGGAGTATTAAAGGAATTGCGCGACCTAGGAAATACCGTAGTTGTTGTTGAACATGATGAAATGATGATGCGGGAAGCAGACTATATTATTGATATGGGTCCGCTGGCCAGTCACCTTGGCGGAGAAGTGGTGGCTGAAGGCAATTACGACACTATTATAAAAAATGAAAAGAGCCTAACCGGAAAATATCTGCGCGGTGATTTAAAAATTGAACCTCCCGCGCATTTAAGGAAAGCCAAACATTTTATTTATGTCAATGGTGCCCGGCAACATAACCTGAAGGATATCACGGTTGCATTTCCTTTAAAAGTTCTTTGTGTCGTCAGCGGAGTTAGCGGCAGTGGAAAAACAACCCTCGTAAAACAAATCCTCTATCCCGCCCTGCAGAAGATGAAAGGGGAGTTTGCTGACAAGGTGGGTATGCATATGTCAGTGACAGGGGATGTGGATTCAATCAGCCAGATTGAACTGGTGGATCAGAACCCGATTGGAAAATCTTCCCGAAGTAATCCGGTGACCTATGTAAAAGCCTATGACGAGATCCGCGAATTATTTTCCAAACAGCCATTGAGTAAACTGCGTGGTTTTCAACCAAAACATTTCTCCTTTAATGTGGATGGCGGCCGGTGTGATACCTGCAAGGGCGAGGGTGAGCAGGTGGTAGAAATGCAATTCCTGGCCGATGTGCACCTGACCTGCGAAGTCTGCGGCGGAAAGCGATTTAAAGATGAGGTGCTCGATGTACAATACCGAAATAAAAATATCCATGATATTTTGGAAATGAGTGTGGATGATGCTCTTGAATTCTTTACGGATGAGAAGGAAATTCTGCAAAAATTAAAACCGCTTAGCAACGTTGGACTCGGATATATCAAACTAGGGCAGTCATCAGATACACTGTCCGGAGGTGAAGCGCAACGAGTAAAACTGGCTTCCTTCCTGGGCAAAGGGAAGAGCCTGGGTCATATTCTTTTTATTTTTGACGAACCGACAACTGGACTTCATTTTCATGATATAAAAAAACTTCTCACTTCCTTCAATGCACTCATTGAGCAGGGTCATTCCGTGCTCGTCGTGGAACATAATACCGATGTGATTAATTCTGCGGACTGGGTCATTGACCTGGGTCCTGGCGCCGGAGATGCCGGAGGAAACCTGGTCTACGAAGGCGTTCCCGCCGGATTGAAAAAAGTAAAAGAGAGTTTTACGGGAAAGTACCTGTAGTATGAGAGGGTGAGTGTTCAATCTATACTCCCATACTCCCATACTCCCATACTCCCATACTTTCTTATCTCAGTCTGTCCAGGCTTTTAACGAGTTTCTGATCCCGGTAAATTCCCCGTACCGCGAGAAAAAATAGAATCGGAATCGCAAAAACGAATATCGAAGTGATGGTATGACTTCCCTGGTGTTCAACGAAGCGGTGGACTTCTTTAAGGTACAGGGAAATATTGCCGACAGATAATAAAATTCCCAGAATTGCGAGGCGGCCCTGCAGCTTCCTGTTTTTGTAAAGAAAAATATCAATCAGCGCTATACAAATCACCGCGACCGTGATGATAAGAATCCAGATATTAAAGCTGGCAGTCAGGTATTGAAAATTAGCCAGGTGTTCCGCTGTCTCAATATTGCCACTATAGAAAGAATATTTAATGGAGAGGATCCCACAGATGGCTGCAAGCAGTAGCCAGACAGATTGCATTCTTTGTAACATAAAACTGCATTTAATTCACATACAAGGTATTTAAAAATTGCTCAATTCAGAAGTCTGATAATTAGTGGTTATTACCCTTGCTTGGAGGATGCTGACTTCAACGCGAGTTAAATATTATTGATAGTGGTCATTTTAAAATATTTGCCCCGGTTTGATTATCTTTAATAAGCCCGCTGACGGTAATGAATGTAAATAGTTCAATTAATTAAGATTCCCTTTTTTTAATTTAGTTGCCAGAATTGTTTCCCCGTACGTGCAGAAATGCGACTAATTAATGACACAATTATGTGAATCCGGGTTATCCTACATGTGCAAAACTGATATTTTATACCATGGCCCTTTTATAACGGAAACGGGTCTGACCTATGCCGGTTAAATTCAGTTTAAATCACGATACGCACATAAATTTTTAAAACCATTATATCACTCTTAAATTGTTTATTATGAATACCAGACCTGTTTCCGATATTCTTACCATCCCAAAGATGTGCTTTATTTCAATTTTCCTGATGCTTATACTAATTCAGATTGGGTGTACTAATCCTGGAAAAAATTCGAGCACAGAAAATGCGAATACCCTGGATAAATCAGACAGTAACACATCTATGAATTGGGTAAATGTTCTTATAACCTTCAAACCAAACACTACAGCTGAAGTTAGGGATATGACAATCAGGGCAATTGAAAAGCTTATAATGGATTCCGTCTACACTATGAGAAAAGGAAATTTCCCGCAATTTTCTCCCACTTTTATGATTTCCAATAATGAAATTGATGGCCCCTTGATCTATGGCTTAAAGGCCGTAGCTAATGCGAGTACAGCTCCCCCTATAAAAGATACAATATGTACCTGTGCGCATAATTGTGGAGTGTGTGCAATGCTGTTGAATAATCTGGGTTATTCACCTCCAAGCCCAAATCCAGTTGTACCTGCCATTTCACCGTTCCAGAATATTTCAACTATAACGGATCCGGTTAAGTGAATCCCGGTGGAATAACATTTGTTTGAGTGATAATAGATAATATTCATGCGGGGCCTTTCATTTATTTTATTATACCTGATTTTTATCTCTGCAGAATCCCTGTCAGGGCAATGCCCAAACAGGGATTCTGTTTTGAAAAGAATCGAATTACTGCACAATTCCACGTCGATAAGCTATAGCAATCAACTGAAGGAGTTGTTAGGGTATGAGAGTCGGATGAAAGACTGCCCGGTCTATATTGACTCCTTCTATACATTTCTCCTTTTAAATATTGGTGTAACCTATTACAGGTTATCTGACTATGTACATGCAATTCAATATACCAGACAATCTTTAGATATTATTCAGGCAAATGCCCGAAACCCCTCAATGAACAAAACAATTTTAAATAAATATTATTACTATCTGTCTATTTATTATGACTCACTGAAAATGCCGTCCCGCAAAAATGAAGCTATCGATAGTTGCATTTCTAATGAACTGAAAGTAAATACCAACTATCATTTTGCATCGCTTGTACTGCAGTCGAATGTGAGGGATCTCTATAACAAGGGCGATTATTATCTATGTGTTGAACGGGCTACATTAGGAGAGGCGCTCATTCATAAGTTTTATAGATATGATGATAGCATGAATTATGTCATTTTTTATGTTTACTATAAAGCGAATGCGCTTCGGGCATTATTAAAATTTTCAGAAGCCGAACATTTTCTGTTTAGTAGACAAAGGGAATTTGCAAAGTCAAATAATAAGGATTATACTGGAATTATTTACAGTTTATTCGGATATCTATACGAGTCCAAGGGAGATTACAAAAAGGCCATTGAATATTTTCAAAAGGCTTTTTATTATGATATGCTAACTAAACCAAAACAAATCAGTGCAGCTGTTCTTAGCGAAATCGGAAAAATTAATTTTGAAAAATTAAATCAAAATAGTTTTGCCGTTCGATATTATTATCAGGCACTTTCATATGCAAATAAACAAACTCTCGCCGATGCTTCGGTTTCTGATTCATTTTACATATTTGGGAATATTGCAAATGTATATACCAGGCTGAAGATTTTTGATTCTGCCTATTATTTCTTTCAAAAGGCTTTTGACGAAATAAAGCCGGGTATTAATGAAAATGATTTGGCATCAGATATCGAAAACTATGTAATTGCAAACACCGTTGAAGTAGTAATTAAATTGGTTTTGGATAAAGGAGATGCCTATTTGCAACAATTTTATTGCGACAAGAACCCCCTTGATTTGAAAAGTGCCTTGACGATTTATAAAAGTGCCGACCGTTTGTTATCTAAAATTAAAGAGGAACAGGCTGAAATACAATCAAGATTATTTTGGCAGATGGATATACACAGCCTGTACGAACATGCCGTTGAAGTATCTTACTTACTTAATAATTTTAGCGATGCCTTTTACTTTTTTGAAAAAAGCCGTGCAGTCATTTTACATGAACAGTTGAACCAGCATAATAGGATTAACAATGAAGATATCTTAAAGGAGGCTCAAATAAGAAAGAAAATTTTATTATTGGAAAGGGAAGTTGGATTAATGGATGTTTCCTCTAATCAATATATTGATGTTCAGAAAGAACTTATTTTCAATAAACAGGCCTTGGGTCGTCTGGAGCAGATAATCAAACAGGAAAACCCTTTATATTATCAGAATTCCCAGGACACCTCATTCATAAATTTAGAGGATTTTAAAAAGGAAGGCTTACTTGATCACCAGGCATTACTGGAGATTTTTTCCGGGGACAGTTCTGTTTATTCACTTTTTGTAACAAGACAGAATATATATTTTAACAGAATAAATAAAGCTGATTTTGACAGTACTGCCAGCTCTTATATTTCCTATTTATCAAATCCGGTTTTGCTGAACAATCAATATGATAGTTACATTAAAACCGCTGGTCATTTATATAATTTAATTTTTCAAAATAGGACAGTTCCTGATGGTCGCATCATCATTTCGCCGGACGGAAAGATCTTCCCTTTTGAAGCTTTGGTTTCGGGGTTGAATGGAAGCCATCCTGTTTATTTTATCAGTGATCATTCTGTGAGTTATACTTATTCTGCCCGTTATCTGCTGACTCATTTCTCTGCAGATACGTCCAAAGGGCCTGATAACTTCCTTGGCGTGGCACCTGTCAGTTATTCCTCCGGCCGTTCACTTGCTGACTTAAATGGAAGTGATCGGTCACTGACCCAAATCGGATCCTACTTTAAAAACAAATTTAATCTTGTTGGTGCTGATGCTTCAAGGAATAATTTTCAAAGACAGTTTTCGGATTACAGGATCATCCAGTTATATTCACATGCTTCTGATAACAGCAGCCAGGGCGAACCGGTCATTTATTTTGTCGATTCATCTCTTTATCTTTCTGATCTGATTCCTGAAAGTAAGCCACAGACCCGTTTAATCGTACTGTCTGCTTGTGAAACAGGCAATGGAATATTATACCGGGGTGAAGGTGTTTTTAGTTTCAATCGTGGATTCGCATCCCTTGGCATTCCTTCTTCCATAACTAATTTATGGTCGGTTGATAATAAGTCCACCTATCAGATCACGGAACAGTTTTACAAATATCTCGCAGATGGTTTACCTATTGATGTTGCCCTGCAGAAAGCCAAGCTGGACTTTATTCAAAAAGGATCTAAACAAAACAGGTTGCCTTATTATTGGGCTGCTGCAATTCTTGCCGGTAAGTCAGACGCCATTATTAGCAACAGAAAATTTCCCTGGACAGATATTGCGATTGTTTTAAGCTTGCTGGGACTAACCTTTTTATTCTGGCAGAAAAAGAGGAAGGGTAAAAATTAAATTTTATCACCATTCCGGATACAGCGGAAATGCCTTCATGTGGACATTTATTTTTTTTCTGATTTCTCCCAGCGTAGTTTCATCTTCTGCATGTCTGATTGCTTCGTCAATAAAATCCACGAGTACGCTCATGTCCGTTTCTTTCATGCCGCGGGTTGTGATGGCGGGCACTCCGACACGGATTCCGGAAGTAATGAATGCGCTTTTATCATCGAAGGGAACCATATTTTTATTTACGGTGATATCTGCTTTGCCTAAAGCAATCTCGGCTTTTTTGCCGCTGATGTTTTTATTTCTCAGATCGATCAGCAGTAAATGATTGTCGGTTCCACCTGAAACAATATCATATCCTTTTTTTGTGAAAGCAGGCACTCATGGCCTGAGCATTCACAATAATTTGTTTTGCATATTCGGTAAATTCATCGGTCAGAATTTCACCGAAGGCAATGGCTTTGGCAGCAATTACATGTTCGAGCGGGCCTCCCTGGATACCTGGAAATACTGCCATATCCATCAGGTTACTCATGGGGCGGATATTTCCCTTATTATCTTTTAATCCGAATGGATTGTCAAAATCCTTTTTCATCATGATGATGCCACCCGCGAGGACCGCGAAGGGTTTTATGAGTGGTAGAAGTTACAAAATGGCAATGGTCAAAAGGCGAACTCAACAATTGTTTTGCGATGAGTCCGGCGGGATGAGCCATATCGCACATTACCAGTGCTCCAATCTTATCAGCTATCTGCCTGATTCGTGGATAGTCCCAATCACGGCTATAGGCTGAAGCGCCGCATATGATCATCTTTGGTTTTTCTGCCATGGCAACTTTTTCCATGCTTTCGTAATCCACACGGCCGTCTTCTTTCTTCACACCATAAAAATGAGGCTGATAGAGTTTACCGGAAAAATTTACAGCAGATCCATGAGTCAGATGACCTCCCATACTCAGGTCGAGTCCGAGTATCTTATCTCCGGGCTGAAGTACGGCCAAACAAACCGCTGCATTTGCCTGTGCTCCGCTATGCGGTTGCACATTGGCATAGTCGCAGTCGAATATTTTTTTCAGACGGTCAATGGCCAGTTGTTCAGTCTGGTCCACAATTTCACATCCACCATAATAACGACGTCCGGGATAACCTTCTGCGTATTTATTGGTCATCACATTTCCCATTGCCTGCATCACCTGAATGGATGTGAAATTCTCTGAGGCAATCAGTTCAATGCCATGTCGCTGGCGTTCAAGTTCTTTCTGAATGAGGTCGAAAACAAGCTGGTCTCTTTGCATGGCGCAAAAATAGGCCAACTATTATTAAAAGATTCAAGCGGTCCCGATTTGATGAAAGAATTATCGGGTATGGAAAGGATGCTGTTGATTCTGGCGACCAGGTTTTCCAGATCAATATCGGGGCGGTTGGAAAATATGCTGATGCAGTATTCCAGAGAAGGGATCATTAAAACAACCGTTGTAAATCCTCCATTAAAACCAGTGTGATAAATAATTTCCGGTGATTTTTCGGTTGGTTGTTGTATAAACCAGCCACATCCATACCATAGTCCGGAATGAGATTCCACAGGTGTATGTCCCTTCCAGGAATACCGGATCATATTTGTATTGGAAAATTTTCCCGATTCGATTGCTTCACACCATTTTAAATAGTTGTTCATGGAAATATATATTCCACCGTCTGCTTCTGTTGAAAAGAAAATAGATTCACCGGCATCAGACCGGATATATTTCCCATTTTTTGCGGGTTCATAACCTACAACTCGTTTTGATATCGGCTGGTTTATCTGAAAAACAGTGGCATTACGGATTCCCAGGGGTGCGAATATCTCCTGCTGAAGATAGGCAGGATACGACATGCCACTAAGTTTTTCTATCAGCAGACCGAGCAGACAATAAGCCGTATTACTATAACGATAATGTGTACCCGAAACAAAATATAATGAATCAGCATTCTGCAAAGCCACCAGCACATCCTTATCTGTAGCGTGTTTAATTTTATTCGTATCGGTAAAATGGTAATGATCCGGTATTCCGGATGAATGGCTGAGCAGCTGGCTGATCCGGATCCCCGACAAAGGGACTGGTAGTTTAAAAAATTTTCCGATGCTATCGGTCAGGGAAAATTTTCCTTTGTAATAAAGATCAAGTAATGCATATGCTGTAAACTGTTTGGTGAGCGATCCGATATTAAAATTATCATCTGCGGAAACAGGTCTTGGTGTATCCAGGTTCGCAAGACCATAACTTTTTCTAAAAATTATCCGGTGATGCTGTTCTATGGCAATCACCGCACCAGGAGCAGATGGCTGATACAGAGAATTCAATAGGGAATCAATCCGTTTTTCGGCATACTGACTGTATCCATTGATTAAAATGAAATAAAGTATTAAAAACAGAAACCCGATTTTCATATTTCGAAGTTGATTTGAAACATTTAATTTAAGTCAGAAAATAGAATTTTCGTTAGTTTGATTGTTTTTCTTGAACTTTACCGCAACAGGATCAGCCACCATAGCGGCGCAAGGCGAAAATGTCTTGTTTTAGCTGGACGGCAAATACTGAATATGAAAGCAATTATTCCCGTAGCAGGCGCTGGAACCAAATTAAGGCCTCATACTTATACCCAGCCTAAGGCACTCATTCCGCTCGCAGGAAAAACGATTTTAAGTATTATCGTCGACCAGTTACTTGAAGGAGGCATTTCAGAATTTATTTTTATTGTCGGATACCTGGGAACTAAAATTCAGGATTATGTCAGGGACAAATATCCGCAGCTGAAAACAAGTTTTGTGTACCAAACGGAAAGGCAGGGTATTGGTCATGCAATTTCTCAAACCAGGGAGCTGGTGGCGAAGGATGAAATTTTCATCGTACTGGGAGACACGATTTGTGAATACGATATCAAACCAATTCTAGATAGACAGGTTTCCATGCTCGGGGTAAAAAGAGTAGATGATCCCCGTGATTTCGGGGTGGCTGAAATAGAAGAAAATGGTGTAATAAGCCGTGTTGTTGAGAAACCACAGATACCCAAATCGAATATGGCACTCGTGGGAATTTACAAAATTCGTGAAACGGAAGCGTTGTTTTCCTGTCTGGAAAATAATATCCGCAATCAGGTTACCAGTTATGGAGAGTACAATTTGACGGATGCCATCGAATGTATGATCAACAATGGCGTGAAATTCGAGTCTTTCAAAGTGCAGAACTGGTTTGATGCCGGGAAAAAAGAAACCCTGCTGGAGTCGAATGCGAAACTGTTGAAGAAATTTGGAAGTAATATTGCGCCGGACCATAATTTAGAAAACACGATCATTGTTCATCCGGTCAATATCGCTTCGGGTTGTACTATTAAAAATTCTATTATCGGCCCCAATGTTGCTATCGGCGAAAAAACCACGATCACCTATTCAATACTAAAAGATTCTATCATCGGTTCCTTCGCCAACCTCACTGATATTGTGCTGACACATTCTCTCATTGGCAGTGACACAGAAGTCAAAGGTGAAAGCAGGAGCCTGAATATTGGGGATAATACCGAAATCGATTTAGGAGAATCATAATGAAGTATGGGAGTATGGGAGTATGGGAGTATGGAAATAATAATTACTAAATTATTGATTGCTTTAGGACTTAGGCTTTAAGCTTTGGGCTTAGAATCATTTCATACCCAGAATCCTCAACAAAGGGTATTCTGAATCGTCCGGCTGTAGTTCCGAATCGCTGTCTGGTGAAACCTCAACGTTTACTTTTACGGTCTTTTTTTCCTGGATCTCGATCAGTTCCTGATATCTGTATTTCTGATAACCTTTTTTCTCAAATCTCAGATTGACATGGCAGGAGGGAAGTTGTTTGAAAAAGTAGTAACCATCCACATCGGTAACCGCTTCTTTATATAATTGGTCAGACTGGTTACCGGGAACCATAGCCGAAACCACTACACCAGAAACAGGTTTCTTCGTTACGGCATCCAACACCTGTCCTTTAATAAGATAAGGTTCAGGGTTACCGTCGCTCGCATATAGTCCACATGAAATCAGACAAACGAATACGAAGAATATGAGGTAGAAAGAAATTTTCATGTTTTTTGCGATTTACAAGGTAAAGGTTCGTCCCACGTTTTCCTAAATTCGAACCATAAATTTTCTATAATTCCCCCCGCAGGGAGGATATTCCTGATCAGAGAGCTAACCTGTCCCACTTCGAGCTCCCCCTCCTCCAGATCTCCTTCAAACATGCCCTTTTTAGCCCTTCCTTTCCCGAGCAGGGTCCTGAGCTGCTCTGCTGAAGCACCCTTACTGTTCGGCGGTGGTAACCTGATTGAAAAAATTATTCCTGAGCATCCTCACCGGCATCAGGGTTTTCAGCGTCAGCATCGTGTCACCCTCTTCTGCATTTAACACATAATTCTTAAAATCAGGATGAGATGAAGCCTCTTCGCTTAATACGAACCGGGTTCCCAGTTGCACACCTGATGCGCCCAGGGCCATCGCCGCAAACATCTGGCGTCCGGTTCCTATTCCTCCCGCTGCAATCACCGGTATTTTAACCGCATCCACGACCGCCGGGATCAGCACCATTGAAGTAGTCTCTTCACGGCCGTTATGACCACCAGCTTCAAATCCCTCTGCGACCACTGCATCACAACCTGCTTCTTCAGCTTTGCGTGCAAAGCGACTACTGCTTACTACATGCACAACTCTTATACCCTTTTCTTTTAAGACGCGGGTCCATTTGTCGGGGTTACCGGCCGAAGTAAAAACTATAGGAATCTTTTCTTCTAAAATTATATCGATATGCTTTTGAATGTCAGGGTAAATCAGGGGGATATTCACGCCAAACGGAGATAAAGTTGCTGACCTGCATTTTTGAATATGTTCTCTTAAAATATCCGGATACATGCTTCCACTGCCAATCATGCCGAGTCCGCCGGCATTGCTGACCGCGGAGGCAAGGCGCCACCCGCTGTTCCAGATCATCCCGGCCTGAATAATAGGGTAACGGATCCCGAATAACCGGGTAATTGAGTTGGAGAATTCCATAGTTTTTAAAGGTAAGAAGGGAGGGTAGTTAGTTTTTTTTAATTCTTTATAAAAAGCTATATTTATGAAACAACTCAAGCCCACGGGATGAATAAACCTTTGCTGCTTCTTATCAGTGCGGGTAGTTTGGTCTCCTGCAATAAAGAAGCGTCAAATCCGGCTAATAACTGGACCTGGTTCGGTACACAGAACAGCACTGTTTATAACTACGTTTTGATTAATGCCAATCAGGTACTCACTAATAGTGACAGTGAAGAACTGCATATCGGAGTTAGTGCAGCTTTCATCGACAGCAATAATCACCAGGTGACCGCGGTCCGGGCATTGTCAGTCAACAACCAGATCATTCAACCCGGTCAGGATTCAACATATAGTTATAATTATAATTTCACTTCCGGAGAATCTAACAAGGGTTCTCAGCTGTTCGGAACCCAGGTTTTTGTAACTATTCATGGGATTGATGAGGCAGATACCGTTACCAGCTCCATTTATGTACCAAAACAACTCTCAGAGACGATTGAAAGTTATCCGAGCGCATTGTCCATTAGCAAAGGACTTCAGTTACAGTGGACACCTGATCAGGAAAATACCTGGGGGAATGTTTTGGTCCAGTTATACTATTTCAGTTCGCTAAGCAGAAAATCAGATTCAACAATGCCACTCAATATATCAACTGTTAGTCTGACGGTTCCCGATAACGGAAATTATAATCTGACAAAGTCTGATCTGGCTGCTTTTCCTTGTAATTCATTTATTGGAATCACCATTGCACGCGGAACACAAAATGAAGCCGTTCTTCCACTCTCCCGAAAAAGAGTTTATTACTTTTCCAGTGCGTCTGTCAGCACACCTCCGGTTAAGCTGATACAATAAAAGGCCTCAAGCCGAAAGCTTAAAACCTAGGCACTATTCTCCAGTACTTTTTTAATTGAAAAAAGATTTTTTATTCACCTTAACCATATGCAAAAAATGGATTTTGAGTTAAATACGAATCCAAAAAGAAGTTTTAGGCTTTAAGCTTTAGGCTTTAGGCTTTAAGCCTTGAAGAGGCTTTAGGCTTTAAACGCCCACTTCCACATCGTCTTCCAGGTTGGCTTCTTGCCATACATCAGAATGCCGGTTCTGTAAATTTTACCGGCTATCCAGGTAGTAAATAAGAATCCGCCAGCCAGCAGGGCCATACTTGATAAAAGCTGCCAGTATGGTACCGTAGTCGGAACTCCATAAGCGAATCCTCGCCATCATCACGATTGGCGAACTGAAAGGGATCATGCTTGCCCAGACTGCCAGTGATCCGCCAGGGTCCTGGATGGCGATCGACATTATGATGAAAGAAAAAATGATAGGCATTGTAATAGGTAATAAAAGTGACTGTGCTTCCTGTGGATCTTCATTCACCACAGATCCCACAGCAGCAAACAGGGAAGCATAAAATAAATAACCACCGGTGAAATAAAATATATAGCAACTGATGATAAGCAGCCAGTTTGTGTTTTCTACTGATTGTTTAAATTCAAATATCTGACGCGCCGCTTCACTGGACTGCGCCATCTGCGCGTTTCCCATGGCATTTGCCTGTTGCATATGGTTCACTTCCTGCATTAAATCATGTGGCAGAAAGGTCTGTGCCACCATAAAGAGAACAATCCCCAGTACGATCCAAAGCAGGAACTGTGTCAGACCGACTGCCCCTATGCCGACTATTTTCCCAACCATTAACTGGAAAGGCTTAACAGAACTTATAACCACTTCTGCCACACGACTTGTTTTTTCCTCACTTACACCACGCATTACCATGGCTCCGTAAATAAATGTGAGGAGGTAAATCAGGAATCCGCATGTATAGCCGATTGCATACGACAAACCCTGACTCGAAGCCTGGGATTTATTTCCTTCATCAGAAAAACTCTTTAGTTCTCCCATGTCAGAAGCTGCCCGTATGGAATCAAGCCGGCTCCTGGTAATATTTGTTTTTGTAAATATCAAATGATCCGTGATCGCTGAATTGATTCTCTTTTCCAAATCGTCCATGTTCGCAAGCCCCAGTTGTTTTTTGTATTTAAGCCGGTAAATTGTTTTATGTCCTTCTGTAAGTACAGGAATAATAAGAACTGCACTGCAATTTTTTTCGGAATAGTTAAGGGTATCGATGCCCGGAGAAAAATCAAAGAATATGGTCGAATCACTTTTCAGGTAGTCTTTGAAATAACCATTCTGATCCGAAACGGCAATACGGTGATTGGTCTTACCCTTGATGGCGAGGAAAATGGTCCCTGCAATAACCAGCACGATGATGATAGGTAAAAGAAACGTGGAGATTAAAAAAGTCTTGTTCCTAATCCGGGTCAGATATTCCCTGCGAATAATCAGGCCGATCTTATTCATAGTTTAAGATTGAATGGGTTGAAACTGACGGGAGAGGGAAGTGCCTTCCACCAGCTTGATAAAAATTTCGTTTAAGGATGGGAGTAACTCTGCAAAGGCTGAAACAGTCGACTGCTGATCAATGAAATAACGAAGCACTTCATTGGGGCCGTGACCATTTTTTATCCGGATGGTAAGGGTTTGTTCGTTTTTTGAAAGTACTTCAAAAAGCGTCTCCGGAAAATTAGAAGGGAGCGGATCAGCTGCAATCCTGTAAAGGTTTTCTTTGAATTCCTGTTTTACATTGGCGACAGAACCGTCGAGAATTTTCCTGCCCTTATTTATCAGGATGATCTGGTTGCATATTTCCTCCACCTGTTCCATCCGGTGTGTGCTGAAGATAATGGAAGACCCGCTGGCAGCGAGGCGGAAAATTTCATCCTTGATCAGATTGGCATTTACCGGGTCGAGTCCGCTGAAAGGTTCATCCAGTATAATAAGTTCTGGTCTGTGTAAGACGGTTATAACAAATTGAAGTTTTTGTGCCATTCCCTTACTCAGGTCCTCAATTTTTTTATTCCACCAGGATTGCATTTCAAATCGTACGAACCAGTCCTTTACCTGTTTTGTAGCTTCGGTGGCGGAAAGTCCTTTCAGCCTCGCAAAATAAATGGCCTGTTCGCCGATTTTCATTTTTTTATAGAGTCCTCTTTCTTCGGGCATATAACCAATTCGTGCGTAGTCTTCTTCGGCATTGAATTTCTTTCCTTTGAGCATGATGCTTCCTTCATCAGGATAAAATATTCCTGTAATCATACGGATCACAGTCGTTTTACCTGCGCCGTTGGGTCCCAGTAATCCGAAGATTGTTCCTTTCTCTACTGTAAAGCTGATATCGTCCACCGCTTTCTGTGTAGCGAAATATTTCTTCAGGTGGGACAGTTCAAGCATTGACATTAATAATTGATTTATGTGAAAAGATTTCTGCGATTTTTTCTGCAACACGTTCACCATCCATCGCGGCACTCATGATTCCTCCCGCATAACCAGCTCCTTCGCCACAGGGAAATAAGTTCCTGATTTGTGGATGAGCCAGGGTTTTTTCGTCCCTGGGAATCCGCACGGGTGATGAAGTTCTGGATTCTGTAGCAACAATAACTGCCTCCTGTGTAAAATAACCGTTCATTTTTATACCGAATGCAGGAAATGCATTTTGGAGACTTCGACTGATGGATTTTGGAAAAACAGCAGGAACATCTGCAGACTTCAGTCCCGGGGTATAAGAGCAGGCAGGAAGTGATGAAGAAATAGTGCCCTTAACAAAATCAGTCATCCTTTGCGCCGGTGCTTTGAAAGAACCACCACCCAGCTCAAATGCCTTTTGCTCAATGGAAGACTGAAAATACATTGCCGCCAGAGGACCATGTTTTGACCATGCCTGCCAGTCTTTCTCTTCCATATTTACCACGATACCGGAATTTGCGAATGGATTATTGCGTTTGGATGGCGACCAGCCGTTGACCACTAGTCTCTCCATCATTGGTAGCAGCAGGTGCGATGATTCCACCCGGGCACATACAAAATGAAAAAACAGAACGGTTGTTTTCAGTATGGACGAGCTGATAGGCAGCTGGAGGTAAACCCGATGTATGGTGTGACTGTCCGGCTTCAATAATGATATTGAATGGAATTGATGAGTTCCTGCGGATGTTCCACGCGAATTCCGAGTGCAAAAGGTTTGGCGTGGATTTCTTTTTCTTTCTGATGCAGCAGTTGAAAAATATCACGAGCAGAATGGCCCGTTGCCAGAATAACCGCGTCAGCTATAAGGCGGTCACCATCTGTCGTTTGAATTTCGGTGATTTTTTCCCGGTATTCCGACCAGCCGGTCATTTTCTTACTAAAATGTATTTCCCCTCCGCATTCGAGAATATATTCGCGCATAGCGCCGATGATCGCAGGCAGTTTATTGGTTCCAATATGAGGATGGGCTTCGTAGAGTATGGTTTCATCGGCACCAAACCGGACGAAGAGGTCCAGGATGCGTTGGATATTACCTCTCTTATTACTCCTTGTATACAGTTTGCCGTCGCTGTAAGTACCTGCGCCGCCTTCTCCGAAACAATAATTGCTTTCGGGATTAATGATACCTTCTTTATTCAGGTTGGCAAGGTCACGCCGGCGAGCGCGGATATCCTTGCCTCTCTCCAGGATGATGGGGCGGAGTCCGGAACGAATCAGACTGAGCGCAGCAAATAATCCGGCTGGTCCGGAACCAATAATAATGACAGACTTATTAGCGCGTGAAACATCCTGAAGGTTTTGTTGAATAAGAATGCGGGGCTGAAAAGGTTCATTGATAAATACAGACGCTGTTAATATAATCTGAGGAAATTTTGAACGAGCGTCCAGGGACCTTTTAATCAGGTAGAAACCCGTGACATCTTTTTCAGAACAGCCTGCTTCTTTCGCTAAAAGGCTTTTTATCAGAAGTTCATTTTCCGACCCGCCCGCAGGTATCTTTATCTGAATTTTTTTTTGCATCCTGGATAAGGGGGACTTGCAGAAAATACTAAATTTTTTTGTAGTTGGTAAAACTATGCTAAGAATATTTCAAAAAAAATTTTCCGTGCAATTTTTGATCAGGTAGTTTCTCTGAACTGACTGGTTCACCGTGCTTTACTCCGGGGTAAATTTGAACCCTCTGAAAACGGTTAAATTATTTTTTAAAAAAACTTTGGTTAAAACAAAATGCTGTCAAAATATCTGTATCTTCAATCGCGTCTCAAAAATATCATATGGAGAAATATTTTAAATCATCCGTTTCAATTTTCCGCCTCTCCATTTTAATTCTTTCTAAACCTGCGTCCCTATTGTGTTTTGTTGATCCTTCTCTTATAATCCTTAACCGGCATAAGGTGGTTCATCGATTTCCGCCTCGAAGTACAGACGGACGAAGTACGGGTTAATGGGACTACTGCTAATGAATAGCCAATTAGTTTATTTTTAATTACTGAAGAAATTTTTTTTATGCCCCCTTTGTTTTTAAAGGCCACCTGAAATCAACCATTAATAAAAAATTTTTTATTCAGAAATTAATCTTGATATTCGTCCCCCTGCAAAAAATCAGATCCCTTAAAATCCTTAGAAAATCACATTTTAAAAACGATTTTTAACCAGCCTTAAACTGCTTTTTTTGTAATGCCGAAAACCTTTGAAAAAGTCTGGGCCAATTGTCTTGAGATCATAAAAGATATAGTTGAATGGCAGCATTATAAAACATGGTTTGAACCCATTCACCCGGTGGAGCTGAAAGTGAATGTTTTGGTGATCCAGGTACCGAGTCAGTTTTTTTATGAATACCTGGAAGAGCATTACGTAAATTTATTGGCAAAGACTTTGCGTAGAATTCTGGGTAAAGATGCAAGGCTTGAATACCGGATCATGGTTGACAGTGGCAACCAGCAAAACAAACCTTTGACAATGGACGTTCCCGCACACAGTTATAAAACGATTTCCAATAACGAAATGGATTTCCCGCTGATCATAAACAATCCGGTGAAGAATCCTTTCGTGATACCCGGACTGAAGAAGATGCAGATCGATTCCCAGCTGAATCCTGTATATACCTTCGATGTATTTATTGAAGGTGACTGTAACCGGGTAGCCCGCAGGGCGGGTAAAACTGTCGCTGAAAAGCCCGGAGCCAATTCCTTCAATCCGCTCGTCATTTACGGCGGCGTAGGACTTGGGAAGACCCATCTCGCACAGGCCATTGGCAATGAAGTGAGGAGAACTCACCACAATAAGGTGGTATTATATGTCAGTTCTGAGAAATTCATCAATCAGTTTATTGACCATAGCCGGAATAATGCGATCAATGATTTCATTCATTTCTACCAGCTCGTAGATGTGCTGATCATCGACGATGTGCAGTTCTTTAACAGGGCAGAAAAATCACAGGATGCATTTTTCGCAATTTTCAATCATCTTCACCAGAGTGGAAAACAGCTGATTCTCACATCAGACAAACCTCCAAAAGACCTGGAAGGCGTACAGGAAAGACTGCTTAGCCGTTTCCGTTGGGGCCTTAGTGCCGACCTGCAGGTTCCGGATTATGAAACGAGGATTGAGATCCTGGAGCGCAAGATGAAGAATGATGGTCTCGAAATGCCTAAGGAAGTGGTAAAATATCTGGCATATAATATTAACAGCAATGTGCGCGAACTGGAGGGAGCATTGATATCCCTTCTGGCACAGTCTTCGCTTAACAAGAGAGAAATAGATCTGGAATTGTCCAAAAAAGTGCTGAGAAACTTTGTAAAAACGAGCAGTAAGGAAATAACAATAGAAACCATCCAGCGAATGGTTTGTGAATACTTTGATCTGCCCTACGATAAGCTTTTACAGAAAACGAGAAAGCGGGAAATTGTGCAGGCGCGTCAGATAACGATGTACCTGGCAAAAGCATTTACAAAGAATTCACTGAAAACGATTGGTGAACATTTCGGGGGAAGGGACCATACCACGGTCATACATTCCTGCCAGACTGTAAAAGATCTTATGGACACTGATAGTTTATTTCGCGAAAATGTAACCGAACTGCAACAGAAAGTGCAATTGGCAGCGATGTGATTGTTAAAGTAAAAAGGGGAAATTAAAAAGTAAAAAAGCACACAGATATGTGGGCTTTTTTATTTGAAGGCGTTGAGGGTTTCGCGTTATGCGTTAAGCCTTAAGCCTTGAATGATACAGTTTCCTTTTGAGTTCAAAAAGAGCGATGGCCCTTTTCCTGTCTCTTTGAATAATATTTAGTATGGCGATAAACAGATTCATAATCCCTGAATAATTGAATTAAGAATGTGATGCACCTGGGGCCTGAAAAAAAAGAAGAGCAGGGTTGCCAGGAGGTAACCGGCCATAAAAGAGGAAAACAAAAGCTTTTTTGAAAGAGGGCGTGTGTTTTCAAATACAGCCGACAGAAAAGTTTTCATGGAGGGCTTTTTACGGGTATCGGACTTATTAATTAACTCTTGAGATGGTCTTTTATTGTTTTAATCTAATGGTTTTTGTTTAGACTCCTAAAAATGCGGAAACTGTTCATTAAATCTTTATTTTTGCATCCCTTCAAGGCGTTAAGCTTTAAGCGTTGGGCCTTGAGCTTTATTGGAGAGGTGCCTGAGTGGCCGAAAGGGCCGGTTTGCTAAACCGTTATACGAGCTTAAACTTGTATCGAGGGTTCGAATCCCTCCCTCTCCGCTGAGTAGCATTTCAAAACACATCAAACGCTCGTAAATTATTGGTTTACGGGCTTTTCTGTTTTTAGACTCTTTCGGAATTGTTCAAAATTACCCAGGGTTCAGGGTGCAAATTCGGGAGTCATCCATTTGTCAGTATGATGACTCCCGAATTTTCCCGAAACCCAGGCCAGGCAGGCAGTTCAGCATTTGGACATCTTGACTTCCAGTCTCAGTGACTCTAATTTTAAACAGTTAAAAGGGTATTTATGGACACAAAACTCAGTGTTCTTTTTTATGGCAAAAGAACAAAATCTCAAAACGCCTCGTTACTCGCTATTTATCTGCGGGTCACTATTGATGGACAGCGGATGGAAATTTCCATTAAACGGATAATCGAAAAAGATAAGTGGTCGTCCATTTCCTGCAAAGCAAAAGGTAATTTTGAAGAAGCCAGAAGTTTGAATGCCTACCTCGATTTGCTTCGCAACAAAGTTTATAACTATCAAAAAGATCTGATCCGGGAAGATAAGCCAGTTACCCTTGAACATTTTAGGAATAAGTGGAATGGTATTACCGAAAAACCAAGGATGATCCTTGAAATCTTTCAGGAACATAATGACCAGGTAGCGGCTTTGGTAGGTAAAGGATTTGCCGCTGGAACTCTGGAGCGCTACATCACTTCGTTTAAGCATACCCGTTCTTTTATTCAATGGAAATTTCACCGGGATGATCTGCCTATCACAACGCTCAACTATGAATTCATGAGCCAATATGCGTTCTGGCTTAGAAGTGTTAGAAACTGCGACCATAATACCACCATGAAATATCTTGCTAATTTCAAAAAGATAGTTATCATATGTTTAAAAAACGGCTGGCTGTCAAAAGATCCCTTCTATGGTTTTAAGCTGGCCCGTAAAGAAGTGGTTCGGGAGTTTCTTACCGACGAAGAACTCGGGTTGATCAGATCGAAGTATTTTTCGATGGAAAGGATATCGCAGGTTCGTGATATATTCCTGTTCAGCTGTTATACCGGACTTGCATATGCGGATGTAAAAAAGTTGAAACGATCCGAAATTTGTATCGGGGTAGATGGTGAAAAATGGATATTCACCAGCCGCCAGAAAACCGATACGTTGTCACGCATTCCCCTTTTGACACAGGCAACAGAAATCCTAGACCGCTACAAAAGCTACCCAAGCTGCGACAATGCAGATCGCTTACTGCCGGTACTCAGTAACCAAAAAATGAATGCGTATTTAAAAGAGATCGCAGATTGCTGCGGCATACAGAAACCTTTTACCTACCATACTGCAAGACATACCTTCGCAACTACGATCACATTAAGCAATGGGGTCCCAATCGAAACAGTGAGCAAGATGCTTGGGCATCGGAACCTCAAGACCACTCAGCATTATGCTAAAATCCTGGATAAGAAAGTAGGCGATGATATGCGGCGGTTGAAAGAAAAACTAGCCGTTCACTAGCAGTCAGTGATTAAAGTTCTAGAATGCTGCCGCAGGCTGCACAATTTGGATCGCTGCCTTTTGCGAAATCCGCAATAGACCAGGCATCATCAGAAAACACAGCAGTCCAAATTGTGCCTTGTTTCATTAGCAGCCTTTCAAACTTATTCAATTAACATTCTACTAAATGTTACCTCGCTTTTCACAGATCTATTCAAGTACAATACGTAGTTGCTTTTTAGGCTGTAGTTCACGGCAAGCTCCCGTTCCATTCGGACGCACTTATCATATTCTTGCGAAGGAATTTTTTTGCTTATGACGATTGGCATCTAACAAATATATTCTCGATCAGTTAATCGAATTTATCCATATGATTATTCTCTTTATTCCTTAAAACAAAATCAAAAAAAATAAAAATGGACTAAGAATTATAAATTATTATAAAAAAGTATAGAATTAGATCCAAACAGGGATAATCTTGTCTAAATAGATATCAATATTTATATAAAAGGAGAGAATCATATAATTAATGAGAAAAAAGTATAAGAAGGTAGAAAAAATGATAAAAAGGCATTCTTCAAAAGCACCTTTATAACCAATTGAATTTCAATCAGCGTAAAAAAGTTGCAAGATGTGTTTTTGTCCGGACAAAAACGATCACGCCCAGCATATGGCTGGGAGTAAAACCGTCGCGACTCCGGTTTTAGAGGCTCAGACAAAAGCAGAAGTTTTGAAAATATTAATTTGCCAAAAAAGTGAACAAGAACGGGAGGTTCTGTAATTGCCCCTTGTTGGCAATGTAGTCATGGCTATGTTTTTTTACAAAGTGGTAAACCGTGATGTCTTCGTTGAGGAAAATTACCCATACCGAGCGCGGGGATTTGGAGCGGTTGGATTTCTTGCGCCGTTGTATTTCACAGCTCATGAGCATCAGCATTGAAATTGTTTGTAGTTTCATTGACTTTTGATTTGTATTCAGAAAAAACATGTTTGAAAAAGAAAAAACGGGAAAAAGAAAGCACAGCACTGGCGGCCAAGCGCAGGCAGGCACCAAATGGAACGCGGAATAAAAGAAGGGGGCTGTGGGATGGATGGGTGTTTATGCCGAACCATTTGGTGAGGGAAGAAGCCGCTAGGTTCGCTTTCCTTTTTGCACCGTTTTCTAGCGAACGGGAGTGTGAAGGTATCTATAGAACGAAAATTCCTAAATTGAGTAGTAAAAAAACAACGCCAGCAGGCCGGGCAAATGAAATTCTATTTGCTTCATTTCGTCAAGTCTTAAAAGATATGCGCCACCTTATCAGGAGGCCTTTCCATTGGGGTTTACACTTTAGAATTGGACAAGAATATCATTTGAATTCATTGCATTTGAATAAATTTTTGATTTTTTTCTTGATCTTACCTGAAATCTCAAATTCTCAAACAACGATCATTGTTGTAAGAACTTCTTATGGAATTTACGTGGGTTCAGACACAAAAATGGCGACTACTTTGTATAACCCGGTTACCAATAAAGTAATTTATCAAAACTCAGACACTATATGTAAAATTCATAATCATTATGACGATTATTACTCTATCGCTGGTGCAAAGCCTGAATTGATTGTTGATGAAATAGAAAAAGCCATTACTTCAAAAAAGTCATTTGAAAATATATTATCTGATGTAATTAAAAATGTTTTTTCTCAATGAATAAGTTATTTAAACGATTTACAACAAAATCACAAAACTATTTCGAAAACGATTCGAAGAACTTCGTTCACTCGAATTTGCATTATTCGGGTATGAAAACCATATTCCCAAAATAGTTAGGATAGTTTTTTTTATAACCACTCGAAAAAATCAACAAGTTCAAATTAAGGATACTGTTGCAAGTAAAAACTTTAATTCCCCTGAATTTCAAAACGAATTCATACCGTTTCCAATGGGGCATGCTGAAGAAATGAAGGACATCGTGTTTACTAGAGAATTCTGGTTAAACAAACAACCATCAAAAGCCATTGAAGAATTGATTATGATAGAATCAAAAGCGCACCCGGAAAGTGTGGCAGCTCCGATAGACTTATTATTCATAACAGACAAGGGCTTCCGATGGATACAAGGTCCTGCCAAACCTTCTTTTTAATAATTATCTCGAAAAAGCCAACATATAAAATTGGACTTTTAATTGAAGCGGATTTTACCGTTTCGATTTTATTAATAAATCATGTTAGTGTGAGAGTCTTTCGCTAAAAACCCTTGACATTTTACAAATTTTATATACTTTTCCGTCCCATGACTAAGAATTTCATTCAAAGCGCTCTTCCCTGCTATAACAAACTTCTTAAAAATCTGCGCGGCGAAAAATGGGAAGAGATTTCCGGTACTGATGGATATTACCTGGTATCCAATTATGGGCGAGTTAAAGCATTGGCGCGATATATAGAACCTAAGGGTAAATCAGGCTTCTGGAAAAAGGAAAGAATTGTTACCCTTTCCATACAGGTACATTATAACGAATTGGTTAAAAGAAATTATTACGACGTGAGAGCCATATTTATTTTTCAGGGAACGCGATTTTCGTTGGGGGTAGGTAGGCTAGTATATCATCATTTTGTCAGTCCGATAGATTTTAAAAAGGACGCCATGATGGTTTGCCATAAAGACGACAACGATCTTAATAACCGTCCCAACAATCTTTCTTTACTGAGTTGCGGCGACAAGCAACGATTATCTTTTAGCCGGGACAGACAAAGTAGCCATTTAAAAGTGATGGATCCTGCTATCAGGATCAAGATGCTCAAAGCTAAAACAAAGCGGGTTATTCAATGCGATTCACGAGGCAGGAAAATCAGGGAATTTAAAAGTCTAAATGATGCCGCTGCTGCTACGAACAATTATCCTGGAAACATCAGTAGTGTTGCCAGAGGAAATTTAAAACATGCTAAAGGAACTTATTGGAAATATGCCTCAATATAGAGAAACGTAAAGTTTAAGTTCTAAAATTGAGAATATGCGATAATTAAAATGCTTTCATTTGACAAATAATCTTACAAATTATAAAATCCGGTAAGAGTTTTTCTCTTACCGGATTTTACTAAATCATAGCGCTGTATTAAAGAAAAGTTAGTGGTTTATCGACTGATCATTAACTGATGTGTTTCATTAATATTTCCGCTAGAGATCTGGACAAAATAAACTCCTGGTACCAGATCACTTACATTGAGTTGCATATTAATGGTATTGCTGCTGAACTGTTGTTGCCTCTTAATGGTACCGTTCACATCCAAAATGGAAACCTGAATAGTTGTTACCGTCTGAGCACTCTCTGTATTTAAATCGCTTCCTTGGGTAGCCGATGTGATATTGATTGAACTAGATGCGGGGTTAGGTGATACAATAAAAGAATGACCGCTGACAGTGAAGCTTCTGGTGGCCGCGGTTGCGCCGCTGCATCCGGTTCCCGTGAAGCTTACTGTAATGGATTGACCAGAAGTAAGTGTAAACCAAAATGTACTATTGGAGGGATAGTAAATAAACCCTGTCTGGGATACTGGCGGATTAGTTGATGACTGATGGACATTAATACCGGTTACGTTCGGCCACTGAAAAGTTACTAATGTTGGTCCAGTTGGAACATTATTGACTGTGTACATCGGATTGATGACACCACCACTATTCATACTTCCGGTCAGCGGATTTCCGACAGTAACTGCCTTCGTCAGGGTTGTGGCACAGCCTCCGGTTCCCGTTAAATTTGCCAGCACATTTGCTGTTCCATCCCCGATTCTCGTTGCGACTCCGGTTGAGCTGTTGATGCTTGCAAGAGAGGGGTTGTCGATTGACCATACCAATGAAGTGATGCCTGTAGGCTCATTAATCGCGGAATAGGTACTGGTGTTGCAGATCGAATTCGAACCTGAGATAGACATACCGCCGGCGGCTTGTGTTCCAACTCCAACAGCGTACCAAGCATTGATTACCGAAGCTACTTCTGGCGAATTTGCGCAATATAAATCAATAGCTGAATTGAGTAATGCCGTTCTTGCGTCAGTATATTGCGAATTTGCGGTATAATAATTTTGTTCCGCACGCCATACAATGCTGGCAGCTTTACTTATACCTATACCAGTTACATTGTAGACATTCCCTATTCCATTTTGGCCGCTTCCTCCTTGGCTGAGAAGATAAAACCAATGACTCATCACCGTTGAATTGGTATGTGAAGCATTACCATAATCCCAATAAGAATCATGGTATGTATTCGGGTAGCCATTATGAGCAGTTCCGGTAGGGTCCCCACCAGTTGTAGGATTTTGCAAAGAGCGAAGGCAAGGTTTTCCATCCTTCATGACCTCTTCAGCAATCTCCCAGGTTTGTTTGCCCGTAGTGCCCCAGTTTTCAATTACCGCTCCCCAAATATCACTTGTTCCTTCGTTGAGCGCAAGGGCTTCTGGATGTAGGCCGTCCGCATTTGTTAAAATACCGCCAGCACCAAATAAAGCTGGCTGTGCTCCTTCGGTGAATCCATGTCCAAACTCATGTGCACAAACATCAAAACTCGTAAGCGGGTTAAATTGATTGTATCCGTCACCCAATTCGACTACGTGTAGACCTCCGTCCCAGGATGAATTGTCAGTTCCCGAATGATACTGTGGAATACCGTTGAGAATTTCCCAGGGAAGATTATAATGTACAAAACTGATCATTGCAGCTCCAACCCATCATAACTGTTTATACCTCTTATAGTACTCCAGTAATCATATATTTTTTCTGATGCCCAGTGAGCATCGAGAGCAGCATTATCCATATTTGGATTGTTCGATGCGGTCCATGTATTGGTCAAATCCAAAAAATCAACGTGAGTTGTAGATTGAACGCGCTGCGAATTAAATGACTGAATGGCTACATTGGTTGCTCCCCTTACTTCCTCCAGCCGGAATTCTGTTGTACCTCCATTCACAAATTGATCGGTAGTGATGGTTTGATTCCCACTATATTTAGTGGCCACTGTAGTAATTACGTTTACATCATGAAGCAGATTTTGTTCATTTACAACACCACCATTTAAAGCATCAACATATACATAGTTACTGCTTGCCGGTAAATAACCACTGATATAAAACTTGTAAGCCAACCGGTAAGTTTGAGTTTTCATATAGTCATAACAAATAACTATTTCACCAATGGGGTAATAAGTTGCCAAAGAATCATTTTTTCGCAATTTCAGTGAGGCTTCTTCTGCAGGGATTTGCCAACGATATTGGTCAGCTTTTATATAATTTAAGGCTGAAGTCAGTGCTTGGGCCTCTGTCAAATTGGCTTTAACAACAGGGCTGCCCACTTTCGAAAATTCACCGTTGATCGAAACGATATCCCCATTTAACATATGGGTAGCATAGGTCGCTGCCTCCACTTTTATTCCCTGATAATATTGCTGATAGAAATTGTGAGTGTAGCCGAGTTCATCATTACGAGTTGAAAAAAACCTTAGTTCATCCCCTGCACCAATTTTCAGTGTGCTGTTCAACAGTTCTTTTTCAGTTGAAGAGGGATGGAGGTGCAACGAAGTGTTATATCGACGAATTTTCACTACTCCGTTTTCCGAAGTATCATTGAGTAAGAAAGTTTCTTGCTGTGCAAATACAAACACAGAAAAAAGTGTCATAACGGCAAATGCAAAGGCCCCCTTGAACTTTTTCATGTTAATATGTTTATTGGTTAAAAATGTAAATTGTCAGAGCTCTCGCTTATATACAATACCACTAGTATCCACAGCATAAGCTGTATGTATATCAGGAAAACTTAATAAACTTGCTGGTAATACACTTTCTTTTTGCCAGGAATTGCCGCCGTTACTAGTATGTAAAATTCCATTATTGGTACAAAAACCTTCAGTTTCGTTCATGAAATGCAAATTGTAATAACCGCTTCCACTATTATTATTTGGATTTTGCTGAATGATCTGCCAGGAATTACCACCGTCTGTGGTTTTAATCAACTTTGAACCCAACTGCGTTTGAGCTATATTACCTGTGGCAGTGATCATGGAGACATAACCTACATTGTCGTTCACAAAACTTACTGAGATGATATCATCGAACGGATAATTCAACACGGTCCAAGTATTGCCTCCATCGATTGTTTTGCCCATTATTCCTTCAGCCATGCCGTCGAATTCTATTCCTCCCGCAAAATATCCGGTAAGTGCACTGGTAAACGGAAGTAAATGAAAGCCGGCGAGCGAAGAATAACTATAAAAGAGTGTCCAAGTTAATCCGGAATCTGTTGTTCGACTAATCCCATAACCAGTAGAAGAAAGGCCATTTACCGGATCAAAAAAAACCATATTGGGAGTGCCTTTTTTATTCACCGTATCTACAATCAGCCAAGATGCTCCGCCATCTATTGACCTAAGCAAATTATTGCCTCCAGCAAACAAAATGTTTGATTGATATGGTGATACAAAAATGGATTGTAGAACTCCATTACTCGTATCAGTCAGGAACTGATGATTTCTATATACAAAGGTTTTCCAACTTTGACCTCCATCGTAAGTAGAGGCAAGAATATTATATATGGAATCATCGGCATATTTTGCGCCCAATATATAGCCTGTGTCTGCGCTTGTGAATTTCATGTCCAGTGGCTCGCCTATATACGGTGCATTTAACTTTTGCCATGGATCAACCGTTGGATTTGCAGACACTCCTTGTTTATTGCACGAAATAAAAATGACCACGAGAATTATGATCCAGTAATTCTTCTTAATAAACATGTACTCGAAAAGATCCTGTAATTTTCGTGCTATATCTACCATTAACTATCATTTTATTAGGAAAAGTTAAAATACCACCAAGAACGAATCTTATCACGTTATTGACCCTAAATATTTCTTTAACGTTGCTTGAATCCTCTTTAATTCCTTTGAGCAGAAGTCAAAATTTTATCTCAAAAAGTCTAAGAAAAGTCGTTGATGATTAAGAAACAAAAACAAATAGGATGTATTCTGAAAATATCCAATCTGATAAATTCGTCATTAAAATTTCAAGATCAGGCGCTTATCAGGTGACAGTAAGAATGGGAAATGAGTAATATTTTTGTTCAAATAAAATAGTTTTAAATGTTAGGTAAATAGTCTTCTTTTCTAGTTGCCGAACTGCACCATAACGTAGCCATTTATTTATTTAAAGCAGAGGTTTTTATTTTGGTAGTTTGTAGCAATCTTAGCAAAGAAAAATTTGTAAAAAGATTCCTCAATTAAATTTACCATTAAAAATTCAACGAATGAATATTTATTTCGTATTCAGAAATGTTTCAATGCCGAGTTTTCGCTGCATCATTCACTATAAATATTTTCCAGACTAAGTGTTAACCCTTAGTATGATTTCATAATCATTTTATTTTCAAGCTTTCAGCAATTTGCTAAAAAGGAGTTTTCTTGCAATAATTATCAAAATATATTTCTGACTAAGTGTTAACCCTTAGTATAATTACCTGATAATTTTTTTTACGTGCTTATAGTACTAGTACTTTGATATTTTCTAATGCATCAGGTTACGCATTAAGCTTTAGCCAAAAAGGTATCGTTAGGGTAGTAAAAAGGGTAGCATTTTATCTAATTGCAAGTTGTCTCTGCATCATAGTTACTTTCCGATTCAAAAAGTACTGCAGCTCGGTTCCAATTGATTTCAGATTTCTAAAAACGGGCTGAAGTTTCCGAATTTCTTGAAGCACTTCTTTGTGTCCCAATTCGCTAAATTATTTTTTTGATGATTTGCAGCAGATCCAGGATTTGGCAATAAATTTTGACAACTTTACATAACTTTACGTGGAGATTTAAAGGTTTGGCGGACTTTGAATGGTTTTGAAGGTTACAAATTCGGGAGTCTTAAGTTATTTCGAGCTGATATGTTTTGATTGCCAGTAATTTATTCGTGGATAGGGAATCCCTCCCTCTCCGCAAATGAAATGAATGCCCCAAAAGGGGCGTTTTTATTTTCACGAGCGTTGAACGGTTGCTTTCAAAAGCGGGTGGAAGTAAAAACGTAAAGGCGCGCAGCGCCGGTATTCATTTTCATTTGCTGACCCTCCAAAGGGATCACTGAAAGCAATCCCTTCTCCAGGAGAAAACCTCATAACGCAAATAACTTTATAAATCGCTATTGTACTCGATTAAGTATTTTTGCCCTGATGAAAGCATGCTCCTTTTTAGCTGCCACCTCGCAGATGATTTACGATATGGACCTGGAGAAATTTATTCATGGAGTGACTTTTGCACTCATTCATCCCGACCATTCTTCTATTCCGCCTCATCTAACTGAGAAGTTTAAACGCTATTCAGGAATAACCGTCCACGAAATCATATGAGAAAAAAAATTCCTGTCATCATGGCCTGGAGTGGAGGCAAGGACAGTGCTTATGCACTGCACCAGCTGATGAAGGACGATCGTTATGAACCCCGTTTCCTGCTGAGCACTATTAACGGCAACAACCACAGGCTCTCGATGCACGGAGTCCGTGAGGAATTAATCGAAGCTCAGGCTACGAGTATCGGGATACCCTTGCTCATAGTATATGTGTACGGAGGGACCAACGAGGAGTATGAGAATTGTATGAAGCAGGAGCTGCTAAAAGCCAAAGACAAAGGTATAGATACGATAGCTTTTGGTGATATTTTTCTGGAAGATCTGCGCACCTACCGGGAAGAGCAGATGAGAAAAATTGGTATGCATTGTCTATTTCCTATTTGGAAAGCTGATACGAATCAACTTGTCAGGAATTTTATCGATGATGGATTTAAGACCATCACCTGCTGCATACACAATGGTTTTCTGAATGAGTCCTGGTGCGGAAAAATGATAGATGAAAAATTTATTTCAGATCTTCCGGCCGGAGTAGATCCCTGCGGAGAAAACGGGGAGTTCCATAGTTTCTGCTATGAGGGACCCATTTTTTCATCACCACTTTCTATTGCTGCGGGTGAAAAAATATATAAGAAGATCGATATGAATTCAAATGGATTTTGGTTTTGTGATTTATTATGATCATTCCCGTTATTTAAAACTGCGCTTTATCTCTCTTAACTCCGGAATTGCATTGAGAACAAGAAGCAGGAAAATCTTAAGGGTTTATTTAACAAGGTTTTTCTCGACTTGTTTGCTGGTAATATATTCTGAAGGGGTCATCCCGAATTGCTTATGAAAATCACGGGCGAAATTCGTTTGCAGACTATACCCCACCATGCTGGCCACTTCATATACTTTATAATTGCCTTCTGAAAGTAACTCTGCAGCTTTTTTTAATCTCGCAATATGAATCAGCTCATTGGGTGTAAGATTGGACAACGCTTTTATTTTTCTATAAAAAGTCGGCCTGCTCATATTCATGATCTTTGACAGTTGCTCCACATCAATATCAATATTCGTGAGATTCTCGTCGATAACGAGTTTCAGTTCTTCAAGAAAATTCCTGTCCGCCCTTGTATACGCTATAGTCTTAATATGTGTTACCGGAGAGCTGGCAAAATATTCCTTGATCTTGTCTCTGTTTAACAGAAGATTTGAAATCTGGGCATTCAGATGTTCAAATGCAAATGGTTTTTCTATATAAGCATCAGCACCAACTTCGAGTCCTTCGATTTTTGCGTGAAGGGAATTTTTTGCGGTAAGAAGGATGATTGGTATATGACTGTATTCGAGATTGGTTTTAATGCGCTTGCATAGTTCAAGTCCGTCCATAACCGGCATCATAATATCGCTGATCACCAGCTGGATATTTCCATCTTTGATAATTTCAAGCGCTTCTGCGCCATTTAATGATTTGCGAACCAGGTAATCGGTCGATAATTCGTTGCCGATGAATTCAAGGATCTCTTTGTTGTCTTCAACAAGCAGGATTTCCCGTTTGGATGAATCATTTAAATCCTCCATTGCCTGAATAATTTCAGTCACTGATTCGTTTTCTGCATCTTCTGCATGCAACTTGAATTCTTTATCCTGGTGAATGGGCAGTGAAAGTATGAAAGTGTTCATTCCATTTTCTGAATGAGAGAGATCCAGTACGCCCTTGTGCAATTCTGCCAGTGACCGGGAAAGCGGGAGGCCGATACCTGTTCCCGATTGTTTTTCAGTTTCGCTGATTCGATAAAAAGGTTCAAAGATCTTTTCTTTCAGTTCGTATGGAATAATGTATCCGTCATTTCTAAAAACAATTTTAAATAGTTTGTCTTCGCTGCTGAAGTTCTGTAACCTGACATGCGCCTTTGTTTCCGCATATTTAATAGCATTATTGAAAAGGTTGCTGAGGATTTTCCTCAATGCTTCAGGATCCACATAGGCCTGCAACGCAATGCCGGGCACTTCCAGTTTAAAAATGATATCTTTCTGTTCAGCAGCCACACGAAAAATAGCAAAGGTTTCTTCCAGTAATTCCGTGATATCCGTTTTTACAAAGTTTAAACTAAACTTATCCATTTCGGTTTTCCTGAAGTCAAGTAACTGATTTGTAAGATCAATTAACCTGTTGGTATTTTTTTCCATGGTTCTCAGATTGTCGTTTATTTCAGAATTGTTGTTTTGTTTTTTCATCAGTTTATCCAGCGGCATCTTTATCAGCGTGAGCGGAGTTCTGATTTCATGAGCAATATTGGTAAAGAACTCAATTTTTGAATGATAGATTTCTCTTTCTTTTTCAATTTCAAGCATCTCAAATCTGCGCCGGTTTTTTTCAACCAGGCGCTTGAGATAACTTTTAATCAGCAAATACGCAATACCCGAAATCAAAGCAACATATATGAGATATGCCCAGATGCTTTGCCAGTAAGGCGGTTTAATAAGTATTTCAAGAGTAGCTTCCTGATTATTCCAGATCCCGCTGCTGTTGGATCCTTTCACTTTGAAAGTGTAGCTGCCCGGTGGCAGTTTGGTATAATATACCTTTCTGTTGTTTTTGAGAGAAATCCATTCTTTATCCAGACCATCCATCTTATATGAATATTCATTCATTTCAGGCACCGTATAACTCAGCGCAGCGAAATCAATACTGAAAGTGGATTGATCGTATGTCAGCGAAATATTTTTTGTATAAATAATGGACTCTTTTAATGTGGATCCTGTAGTATTAACAGCCAGCTCATTATTGTTTACCTGGAAGCCGGTAATATATACAGGCGGTATGCCGGTGTTTTTTATGAATTCATTGGGTTTAAAACTTATAAGTCCCTTAACACTCCCGAAAAACATGCGGCCGTCTGAATCTTTAAAGGCTGAATTGTAATTAAACTGATCACTTAATAGTCCATTCGACTTTGTATAATTCCGGATATCACCATTATCCGGATTTAAACAGACAAGCCCCCTGGAAGTACTGATAAAGAGATTATTTTTTTCATCTTCCAGTATTCGGAAAATAAGATTGTCCGGCATTCCGTTTTTGGTGGTATATCGCGTGAATATTTTTTTGTCCTTTTGATATTCACATAGTCCGCCTTCTGTTGCAAACCATAAATTCTTCCTGCTGTCTTCAAATATTCCATTCACATGATTTTCGCAAAGGCTGTTTGGATTATTCGCATCATATAATAATGAGCCGGTTTGTTTTGTTTGCGGATTATAATAGATGACTCCGCTGCCTTGTGTGCAGGCCCATAACGTTCCCTGCTCGTCTTCCCAGAGGACCTGAATCGGGGCTTCAAAAAAGGGAACAGGCGAGAAATCATCTGACTGATGGTTATACCTGAAGAGACCTTTCCAGGTACCGATCAGAATTTCTCCTGAACGGGTTTGAAACAGTGTAACAATAAAATCATTTTTCAATTCGTGAGGACCTGGTCCGGCATTGAAATGACGGATCACTTTTCCGGTTTTAATATTCATGATATCCAGACCATGCATAAAAGTTCCGATCCAGAGACTGTCACCTACTGCAAGCAAGCCGTGAATATTATGATATGCAATGCTGCCTTTCGTGCCCGTTGGTTTGAAGGACGCGAATGTACTATTCAGCAGATCCATTTTATTCAGGCCCCCATCTTCGGTTCCTACCCACAGATTGCCATAATGATCCTTACATATTTCATGTATAGCGTTACCGCTCATAGAAGGACCATTATATTCAGGAAAATATTTCTGAAATGTTGTAAATGGTTTTGGATAATAGTTAAGACCGCCAAAAAAAGTGCCGATCCACAAACCACCTTCCCTATCCTTGCAGAAAGTAAAAATCACATTGTCGGAAATAGAATAATGGTTGTCGTACTCCTTATCCAACCGTTGAGTTATATGGTCTGTTGCATTATAAATATAAATGCCGGTTTCGGTTCCGATCCAGTATTCATTTTCTGTAAGCTGCATAAATTCCCTCGCGTATATGCCCGTTTTGTCGGGATTCAGGCACACGATATCCTGAAAACCTTTGTTGATGACATCAAATAATTTTACACCGCGGGTGAGCGTACCAACAAGGAGGTTTCCATTTTTCAGAGGGTAAATTTTTTCAACCTGAAGTCCCTGTTGTTCTCCGGAATTCCTTAATATACTATACGTTATAAAGCTGTCGTACTTTGAAATATACTTTTTAATCATACCTGAGGTGGTAGATACCCATATGGTATTTTCTGCAGAGACGGCAACAGAAGAAACGGTCCCCAGAGTTGAATCCAGCTTATAGGATTTTACTTTTCCGGTCTGCTGATCGTAACTTAAAAGATTCAAATTGGAAATCAGCCAGACCCTGCCTGTTTCGTCTTCTTTAATATCTGTTACATCTCCGAGAGTTGCTTTTGAGAACAGGCTGAATTTTTCAGTATGAGAGTGGTATAGGTAAATACCCTTATTAGTACCAATCCATAAGCAGCCATTCTTATCCTCACTTAGACAGCGTATAAAATTGCTTCCAATACTCGTTGAATCTTCAGGATTGTGCTGGAAAACTTTGAAGCTGTATCCGTCAAACCGGTTCAGGCCATTGATCGTTCCGAACCAAAGAAATCCATTCTTATCCTGCAGGCTGCTGGATACGCTGTTATTCGAAAGACCGTTTTCTACCTGGTAATGTTTGAAATAATATTGTTGGGCATGAACTGCGGGGAGTATGCCAAAAATGGCAAATAAGATGGTTGTTACTTTATTTCTCACAAAGCCAATCGTTAGTGTCACAAATTAGAATAAAAAAACTGATCCAGCCGTGCCGGATATCAAAAATTCAATTTGGATAAAAAAGTATTGAAGCAGATAAAATGAAATGAGTTATAAGACTTTTATTCAGAATAGATCTTTCGGTGAAATCAGATTGAGACGAATTGAAAACAATTTGATACGGACAGATCATATAAAGAAGCAGAATATTCTTTTCTTCATCATTGAATAAACTGACCATATTCCACCCGGAATATATTTTGTTCGACCAATTGCTTAAAACTGTTGCTTATGCCAAAACGACATTTGTTCCCACCTCCCTGTAGTATTGCATACACTTCTTGCTATGTCCACTCATAGTTTAAGGAAGATAAATCTGTTTCGTATTGAATTAATAGCTGTTAGTCACTTTAGTTAACCGCAAATAATCACTAATGATGAAAAATATTCAGTTTGTAAAAATGTTTGTGATCCGGGTTTTCCCAATAGTCAGCGTACTTATATTTCTTACATCCCTTTCAGGTGTTGCGCAGTCTCAAAAGTTTACGGGAAAAGTAATATCAGATTCCGGCCAGGCAGTCAGCGGTGTCAGTGTTCATGTAAAGGGTTCATCAGTTGGAACAGTAACCGGTGAGGATGGATCTTTTACTATCAATGCAGCTCCTGGCGCTATACTGGAATTCAGTGCGATCGGTTATACCTCATTTGAGGCAAAGGTTGGCAGCACTACGGATTTCAGGATGGTTTCGAATCGAAATGACAAATCACTGAACGAAGTGGTGGTTGTCGGATATGGTACAGTTAAACGTAAAGATCTTACCGGATCGGTCAGTTCTATCGGTGCTGCAACCATTGAATCCGTACCTGTTCCCTCCGTGGAAGCGGCAATGCAGGGTCGCGCTGCGGGCGTGCAGGTTACAAACAATGATGGTGCTCCGGGAGCGAATATTACAGTATTAATAAGAGGTGTGGGAAGTTTAGCCAGTTACGGCAACGGCCCTTTATACGTGGTCGATGGTTACCCGATCCAGGGTGGCATACAAAACATCAATCCAAGTGATATCGCGTCGATAGATGTATTGAAAGATGCATCCGCTACTGCTATCTATGGTATAAGAGCTGCTAACGGCGTGGTGATTATTACTACCAAAAGAGGTAAGATAGGTAATGTACAGGTTTCTTTAGACGGTTATCTTGCGTTTCAAGGCAAACCGAAGGAATACAGTTTATTAAATGCACAACAGTTCGCAACCATGTCTAATCAGCAGGAAGCCTCTGACCCATTAATGAACTATAAATCTTTTGCACCATGGCACAATCCGGATTCACTGACCAGTGTCGACTGGCAAAATGCTCTATACCGTACCGGCCTGACGCAAAACTACGACCTTGCCATTCGCGGCGGTAATGAAAAAGTCCAAACCGCCGTGTCTATTGGTTATTATGATCAGAAAGGGATCGTGCAGGGTTCATTCTTTCAAAGGGTTAACCTGGGGCTTAACTTGGAATACCAGCCTGTATCATGGCTGAGATCCTCTACAAGCGCGAAATATTCTTACCAGAATGCAAATAATCCATTTGGAACCGGAAACTTGCTTCAATTGGCTCAGAATCCTCCTACTATGGATGGTGGTAACCTGTTGACAAATCAGATAAAGGACAATATGGGTAACTATGGTTACTATAATCCGATATGGACTTATATATCAAAATACAACAACCCCCTGTACAGTATTGAAAACAATCAATATTCAAACGTTACCAATTATTTTCTCGGCAATTCTTCTCTCGAGCTCACCCTGGCGAAGGGTCTTAAGATCAAAACACTGGGCGGAGTAAATATCAGTATGTATTCAGGCTCTTATTTTCAACCTGAAGATGACCGGCAAGTTGAGCAGTATGGCGCGGCGGCTGGAGCAAGTCAGAATGCGCTTTACAGCCAACACTTATATCAAAGTTTTGACTGGCTTTGGGAAAATACTATTTCTTACGACAGAATATTTGGTAAAAATGCTATCCATTTCCTCGGTGGGGTATCTGCGCAGGAAACTACCAATGATTTTATGGGAGGCAGTGGCATTCCGCCCAATAGTGTGATCAGGGATTTATCGCAGGTAACTAACCTGAAACTCGATACTTATAATAGCACAGGAGGACCAGGCAATGGTCAGACTATTGCTACCTTATCTTCATTATTTGGAAGAATTAGTTATAGTTACGATGACAAATACCTCATTACTGGTACAATAAGAAGAGACGGATCTTCTAAATTCGACGTAAACAATCTGTATGGAACATTTCCTTCAGGCGCCGTTGCATGGAAAATGAAACAGGAATCCTTTTTGGAAAATGTTGACTGGTTGTCAGATCTGAAATTGCGTGGCAGCTATGGTGCAGTAGGAAACCAGGGTTCGATTGGATTATACCAATACGAAGCTTTGTTTTCAACAGGCTATGGACCAAGTATCAATCCTCCCGATAACCTGGGTTATCCATTTAACAAAATTTACCAATATGGATATGCACAAGTTCAGCCGGCAAATCCAAATCTGAAATGGGAAACAGATTACCAGACAGATATCGGTATGGATGCAGCTTTTTTACATGGAGCGCTTACACTCACGGCAGACTGGTTCAACAGGAAATCAAAGGACTTCCTGTTGACACTGGCTGCACCTGCTCAAACGGGATATAATTTTATAACCCGAAACGTAGGCACTATGGATAACAGAGGTATTGAACTTGCATTGAACTACAGTCATTCTGTTAGCAGGGATTTTCATTACAACCTGGGACTGACATTTACGGCTATTCATAATGAGCTAACAAGCATAACTTCAGGAACTACCTTTGTAACAAATTTTGGCGGTCTCACTTTAACCGGAAGCGGAGGCAGCTGGTCGACTTTTACAGAAACTAATATCGGACAGCCTGTAGGTGAATTTTATGGATATAAATCGCTGGGCATTTTTCAGACACAGGCTCAGATTGATGCGTTGAATCAGAATTCAGTAAAGCAAAATCCACTCTTCCCTTACTATCAGAAAGCGGGTAATCAGCCAGGCGATAGATATTTTGCTGATGTAAACGGTGACGGGCATGTGGATGCTACCGACCAAACGAGCCTGGGAAGTCCGATTCCCAAATTTTATGGAGGCTTCAATGTAGACCTGACTTACAAATCATGGGATTTCAATTTATTTTTTTATGGAGTCTATGGAAACAAAATTCTGAATTATGTACAGAATACTCTGCAAACCTTCGAGAATCGTGGATTTGCCGGTGTTGAAAATGTAAGCCAGGAATATTATGCAAACGCCTGGACACCTTCGAATCCTTCAAATAAATATTCCAGGATATCTTACAATGATGATGCGATCGGGAGCTCAGATCCATCCAGTGCGTGGATTGAAAACGGTAGTTTCCTGAAATTAAAAAACTTAACTATAGGATATACTTTTCCCACCTCTATGGCGTCGATGGCTCATATTACCAAGCTAAGATTATATGTTTCTGCCCAAAACCTGTTTACGATCACCAGTTACACGGGACTTGATCCGGAAATCGGTTTACAAAATGGGAATGCAACGCAGAATGGAGTAGACAACGGTACATATCCGTCATCCAAATTTTTCACCGTTGGTTTAAATCTGACACTTTAATAAAGAGATACAAATCATTAATGATATGAAAATGAATAAAAAATATATAGCCATTGTAACGCTCTGCGTGGCGCTGATCTCCCCTTTTGCCTGCAGCAAGAGTTTTCTGGAAAACACCAATACTTTTCAGTCAACAGCAGATGCTACTTTTCAGAAATCATCGGATGTGGTATCACTGATAAACAGTATATATGATACTTATCAGAATAGTGATCTGCTGAAGAAATCGTTATGGTATTATGCCAATTTTCAAACCCACGACTGGTTTAACTGGGGTGGAGACGTTCAGTGGAATCAATATCAGATTACTCCTACTTTTGGTCAGCTCCCTTCTTTATGGAATAATGCATATATCGGAATTATCAGGGCGAACTCTGCATTTGCAATCATAACTACTGCAGAGGGCAAAGGAATAGTCACACCAGCCCTGGCGGATCGCTTAAGAGGTGAGGCCTATTTTTTACGTGGAATGACCTATTATTATCTGGCAGGTACTTTCGGCGGCGTACCGCTGGAATTGGATACATTAGGAACTGCATCATTGGGTTTAACACCTAGGTCAACACAGGACTCTGTATTTATGCAGATAGTTTCTGATATGCAACACGCAGAAACCCTGTTAGATTCAAAGACTACACTTCCACCTAGTGAACTGGGCAGGGCTACAAAAGGGGCGGCGTATGGATTTGAAGGTTCTGCGCAAATGTGGCTAAAAAATTACACGGGAGCTCTGACTGCCTTTAATAATCCTGAGCTGACATCAAACTACCACCTGTTGCCAAATTTTATCGACGTAGGTGAATACGATCATCAGAATAATGACGAATCTCTATTTGAAGTTCAGTTTGATGCCAATGGCGCCTCCCAAAGCTGGGATGGAAGCTGGCAGCCACCAGGAGGTGAAATTGCCTGGATTGACGATTTCAGCTGGCCCGAAGAAATTACCGGGCAAGGTTATGATTATGGTAACCCGGGACTCTGGCTTTCTTATCAGCCAGGTGATCTGCGCAAGTTTGCGACAATAGTCGGACCAGGTGATACTTTGATTAGTCCGGGTATTATAAAAAAATGGGGAGGTATAAAAGGTTACCCGGTGGTCTATACCAGTTTTGCGGCTGGTAACGTGCATTATATTGGTGATGATGGTAAGGTTATTAATACGGCGGGTGCATTGAATAATCCATGGTACGGACAGGATGGATTGCGTACCGGATATTTTTGTGCAAAAAAATGGAGAGATCCAAATCTGACCGGAAGCAATGCAGATCAAAATGGTAAGTCAAATATTTTTGGAGATCAGAATCAGATCTTATTACGCTATGCAGAAATTCTTCTGGACAGAGCCGAATGCAAAATCAGGACCGGTGATATAGCCGGTGGAATGGCTGACATTAAATTGGTAAGGGACCGTGCCTGGGGCGGATCTTCGCCTGCGGTTATGCAGGACGGCGCCAATTATGATGGCACTCCTGCAGCTCCGATAACCGATCCTTTACAAATGGTCTATAGTGAATACAGGCATGAACTGACTGGTGAATATTCCCTGTTTTATGACCTTCGCAGGGCGGGTGCTCAGGACGCTGCAGATTTTATCAACACTACTTATGGTACGCAATCTAATCTTTTGCCGATTCCAAATCCTGCACCTGGACCAACGCATGATGGTCAGGTTCATGGTCTGTATAATTCAGCTTTAACACTAACTCATGAACTATTGCCTATTCCTTCAAGCGCAATTGGCTTGAATCCAAACTTATCTCAAAACCCGGGTTATTGATAGTTGGCAATTAAAAAGGGGTTTCTCTTTTGGGAAGCCCCTTCTTCTTTTCAGGATTTTAACTGGTTAATTTTACTGAACCTTTGATTTCATAATTCTTCTATGAAAAGGTTTCTTGTATTGATTTATTATATTCCATTCATCTGGCTTTTGTCATGTAGTTACAAAAAGCCTACCCTGTTCGAGAAAATATCAGATTCTCATTCGGGAATTACCTTCAACAATAAGATTATCGAAAATGATTCCATCAATCCGATGACTGTTGTTAATATATATAACGGTGGTGGTGTTGGAATTGGTGATTTTAATAATGACGGTTTGCCCGATATTTATTTTACCGGCAACATGGTACCCAGCCGTCTCTATCTTAATAAAGGCAATTTTGTTTTCGAGGATATAACAAATAAAGCAGGTGTTGGTGGCCTGGGCAGATGGGCCAGAGGAGTTTCTGTTATTGATATCAATAACGACGGCCTGATGGATATTTACGTCTGCAATACTATTTATCAGGATTCTCTGAGGAGGCGTAATATTTTATATATTAATCAGGGAGTCGATAAGAATGGCATCCCGCATTTCAAAGATATGGCTGCGGAATATGGTCTCGATATTCATGTGCAATCTACCATGGCCAGTTTCTTTGATTACGATAACGATGGTGATCTTGATATGTATCTTACTGTAAATGAAGCTTCCAATGGAGACAATCCTTCTGCTTTCTTAACGCGTAACCAGAAAAAGACTCCCAGCATAGGAAGATTGTATCGCAACGATTGGGACAGCAGTCTGGGGCACCCGGTATTTCATGATGTATCTGCAGCTGCAGGAATAAAATACGAAGGCTTCGGCCATTCAGCCACCATTTGCGATATCAATCATGACGGGTGGAAAGATATTTACGTTTCGGACGATTTTATTTCCAACAATATACTTTATATAAATAATCATGACGGTACGTTTACCAATCGTTTGAAAGATTATTTTAAACATACCACTTTCAATTCCATGGGACAGGATGTGATAGATATAAATAATGATGGACTGCCTGATGTTGTTGAACTGGATATGAGCCCACCTGATAATTACCGAAAAAAAATGATGTCGGCTTCAGAAAGCTATGTGACATTTCAGAATTTCGACGCTTTCGGATATGAATACCAGTATGTACGCAATACTTTGCAATTGAACCAGGGATCGCGCGTAGGAGAAAATGATTCAATCGGAATACCTGCCTTTAGTGAAATAGGTTTCCTGAGCGGTATATCACAAACGGACTGGAGCTGGTCGCCTCTCATAGTTGATTTTGACAACGACGGGTTCCGCGATATGTATATTACCAACGGATTTCCAAAAGATGTTTCAGACCATGACTTCATAGCTTACCGCAATCAGAATAAAGGACTCGTCAGCAATAAAACGATTCTGAATCAGATACCGGAAGTAAAGCTTCATAACTACGGTTTCCGCAACAATGGAGACCTTACATTTAGTGATGAAACTGCAAACTGGGGATTAGAACAGCCGACCTTCTCTAACGGTGTCGCCTATGCTGACTTTGACAATGATGGTGCTCTCGACATGGTCGTCAATAATATTAATGACGAAGCCCTGTTATACCGGAACGCCTCCCGTGACAGGGATACAGCCTCGAAACACTTCCTGCAAATTAAATTCAAAGGAGATAAGAAAAATATCAATGGTCTCGGTGCGTTTGCCACCATTTATTATGATCATGGAAAGCAACAGGTGTATGAAAATAATCCATATCGTGGCTATTTGTCTACAATGCAGGGAATCGCTCATTTCGGATTGAATACTATTCAGCTAATCGATTCTGTTGTAATTAAATGGTACAATGGAAAGCAACAGACACTCACGAATGTGAAATCCAACCAGGTAATAACGGTAGATATAGCTAATGCAACTTTTCCTTATTCCTTACAACAGCCGGCTATTGCCTCCGGCGCCCTATTCAAGGAAACTACCCATGCCGCCGGTATCAGCTATCATCACTATGACGCCGACTTTATTGATTTCGATATCCAGCATTTGCTGCCCCATAAACTTTCAGAATATACACCCGCACTTGCTTCAGGCGATCTTGACGGGAATGGTTTTGACGACCTGGTTATAGGAGGTAACTCATATATTCCAACATGTATTTTATTTCAACAACCAGATGGGAAATTTATCAGGAGAAATTTACTGAAAGAAATAAAAAATAAATCATCGGTCACCAAAGATGAGGGTATTCTGATTTTTGATGCGAATAATGATAGTAAACCGGATGTCTATATCACCAGCGGAGGATATGCATTGACGTCCGGTGATCAGAGTTACCAGGACAGACTATATATAAATGATGGAAAAGGAAATTTCAAAATAGATACAGCTGCGTTACCGGCTAATCACAACAGCAAATTCTGTGTCAGGGCATTTGATTACAATCAGGATGGTAAAATGGATCTGTTCATTTCAAGTCGTGTAAGTCCCTGGAATTATCCGAAACCGGTAAGTTGTTTTATTTATAGAAATGATACAGAAAATGGTCATGTGAAATTTACTGACGTTACGGATGAAGTAGCACCGGGGTTGAAAAATATAGGAATGGTGTGCGACGCGCTTTTTACTGATTTTGACGGAGATGGCCAGACCGATCTGATCATTGTCGGTGAATGGATGCCGGTGACTTTTTTTAAGAATGAGCACGGGAAATTTAAAAATGTTACGTCCTCCATGGATATGGATGGACAGTCAGGGTGGTGGAATTCAATCGTGGCGGGCGATTTCAGGAATACAGGGAGAATGGACTATATCATTGGCAATCTCGGATTGAATTCATTGTATCAGGCCAGCGATTCATTTCCTGTTTACATGACGGCCAAAGATTTTGAAAACAACGGAAGATTTGCAGGCATTCCTTCATTATTCCTTCCTGATCAGCTTGGAGTGAGGCGCGAGTTTCCGGCCCAGGGCAGAGATGATATAACCAGGCAACTGAACAGCCTGAAAAAAAGATTCAATACTTATAAGAAATATGCCGTTGCGACTATGAATGATTTACTGACACCCGAACAGCGCAACGGTGCACTGAGACTAAAGGCCAATATGTTACAATCCTGTTACCTGAGAAATGATGGGAATGGGAAATTTACGATGATACCGTTGCCTGTAGAAGCGCAATTTTCAGCAATCAATGGAATGGTTGTAGATGATTTTGATGGTGACGGGAATCTGGACGTGCTCATGAACGGAAATGACTATTCTACGTCTGTTGGTATTGGCCAGTACGACGCATTGTATGGCCTGCTTTTAAAGGGTGACGGGGCAGGTGGTTTTAAAGCATTATCCATGCTGCAAAGTGGCGTGTGTATACCTGGCAATGGGAAGGCCCTGGTGAAATTTAAAGGTGCTGATGATAAATATCTGGTTGCAGCGAGTCAGCACAGAGGCGATCTCAAATTATTTGAGCTGAACAGCAGGCAACAAATAGTCAGAGTAGGTCCGGGTGACAGGTTTGCCGTTTTCAAATTTAAGGATGGAAAGAGCCAAAAACAGGAGCTTAACCAGGGCTCATCTTTTTTGTCTCAATCAGCCAGTTTTCTGAGCGCGGGAGAGCTTGTCACGTCTATTCAGGTTACCAACAATCAAGGTGGAGTAAGAAAAATAAATATTGAACGAGAAAAAGAGAAATAAGCGGTCATCACTCAGATTATTGCAATCATGCATATCAGGAAATTATTTTTATTGATGACAATATTTTCTACCATCGTTTTTTTCACGAGGTGCTTTCATGGAAAACAGAACATTGATCCGAGAGGGGTGGCGTATGCAGGATCTGAAAAATGTGCTGAATGTCACAAGTCCATTTCTTCTTCGTATGCCCATACTGCCCATTTTCTTTCAACGCGTATCGCCAGTGATGGTTCAGTCACCGGAAACTTTTCAAAGGATTCGAATGAACTCTTTGTAAATGATTCTACACGTATCATGATGGAAAAGAGGGATTCAGGCCTTTACCAGGTTCTCTATATAAACAACAAACAAATTTTCGCTTACCGGTTTGACCTTGTCATGGGCGCAGTTAAAGGACAAACTTATCTGTCATGGCATGATAGTGCATTGTATCAGTTACCAGTGTCATATGTAACAGCGCTTCACCGCTGGAGTTCCAGTCCGGGATATGCGCTGGCCGGATTAAATTTTTCCCGATTGATTACCAAGGATTGCTTTGAGTGTCACAGTTCTTTTGCAAACAGGGATGAAAAGGGACTGCTTGATTTCAGAGAGAAACCCAATAGCTGGGTATTCAATATCGATTGTGAACGTTGTCACGGACCTTCAGCCACGCACGTTCAGTTTCATGAGGAAAACCCGAATGAAAAACTCTCCATGTTCATGGTCCCTTTTAAATCGCTCAGCAGGCAACAGAGAATTGATCTTTGTGCCGTATGTCATTCAGGCAATAATAATATTCTTTTAAAATCCCGTTTTGCTTTTAAGATGGGGGACAGTCTGAGTACTTATATGATACCCCTATATGACAGGAATCACCAGCTTGATGTACATGGAAACCAGGCACAGTTACTTTCTCAAAGTAAATGTTTTAAGATGAGCAATTTGGAGTGTTCGAGCTGTCATAATACTCATGTTAATGAACGCGGACTTGTGAATGTTTATAACGAGCATTGTCAGAGTTGTCATTCCCCGGGAAATCATTTTTGTACGATAGCGACAGATCCCAATATCGTTTTTATTAAAAATAACTGCACAAGTTGCCATATGCCGGAGCAGGCATCAAACGTAATCAGGGTACAGGCTTCAGCAAATTCAAATCAGGCAATTTCAACGATGGTAGTAAACCACAGGATCGCTATTTATCCTGAGGAATCAGCAAAAATTTTGAAATCATTTGTGTATGCTAAGATGTCCAAACAATAGAAATCCGGGATGCTTTGTCGCAAGTGTACGGGAAAAAAAACCTGCAGGGTTTGCTATTATTTTTCTTCTTATTTTTTCTTTATTCATTCAGGATTCTTATGGCCAAACAGAATTGCAGGCCTGGGGAAATATTACCGGAATTCGCGTGCAGGGCGAACTGATGAGTTTTGAATCCAGTTTGCGTGTAGTAGGAAATCAATGGTCATCAGTCACAGCAACCGGTAAGGAACAGCAGAGCCCGAAATTCAGTCGCGACAGTATCGGTTGGCAGGTAGTTAGTACGAAGCTGGGTGGGATTTCTTTCACTGAAAGGGTTATTGATATCAGCAAGAATGAAGCTGCTGTAGCAATCAAATTCTCATCAGCCAGGGACACTTCTGTACTGGGTTTATTTTTTTGTATCAGTCTCCCGCTGGATGATTATGGACAAGGAACAATAAGCTTTGGTACAGAAAAACCGTTGCCGGTCTCTGCACTAAAAAAGGGCGCTTCAGGCGAATGGACAAAAGCTTCAGCAACGAAACTTAGTGTCAGTTCCACGGAGAGACAAATAGAAATTCAATGGGTAAAACCAGCACAAGTTATTATTCAAAAAGGGCCGGGAGAAAAAAATCAGATGATTGAAATTTATCTTCCCCTGCAAACAGGCAAGCTCCGCGCAGGCCTGAGTGATGAAAGGGACTTTACCATCAGGACAACAGGTCATATCGATAAAAAAGATATTCATTTAGTTTTGGATGCCTCAAAATCAGGAAGTGAGTTTGCAGGATTCGGAGGCAATTTTCGAATACAGAATCTTAAAACCGATCCTGAGGTAATCGATTATTGCCTTAACAATATGCGAGTCGCCTGGGGTCGGGTGGAAATGCCCTGGCGCTTTTGGCAGCCCGAGAAAAATATGGACCCGGTGTCTATTGCCAAAGAGGGTAAATTGGATTCCCGTGTGCAGCGGGCAATGCTGATGGCCCAAAAACTTCAACAAAGAGGAATTCCAATTATTCTTACAGCCTGGTCGGCTCCCGACTGGGCGATCATTGGTAAGGCGCATTTTTTTCATCAGTCAGGTGAGCCATGGGGAAATCCTTTGAATCCTGACAGCCTCAGTTTTATTTACCAATCCATTGCAGATTATATTCAGTATCTGCAAGATCAATATTCGGTTCAGGTGAGTTTTTTTTCATTTAATGAATCGGATCTTGGAATCTATGTCAGGCAAACCGGAGAACAGCATGCCAATCTCATTCAGGAATTGGGAAAATATTTTCTGACGCGCGGATTGAAAACTAAAATATTGCTGGGAGATAATTCAGATGCGACTACATATGCATTCATTGATCCTGCATTGAAAGACGTATCCACACATCCTTATATTGGAGCTGTTTCATTTCACTCCTGGAGAGGCTGGGAAACGGAGTTACTATCAAAATGGGCAGCTGCTTCAAGAGAAATAAATCTTCCGCTGATTGTGGCTGAAGGGAGTATTGATGCGGCTGCATGGGGTTATCCTGCAATATTTCTGGAACAGACATACATATTGCAGGAAATCAATCTTTACATAAGGCTCATGGCCATTTGTCAGCCGTTGAGCATTTTGCAATGGCAGCTGACTTCAGACTATTCACCCCTATCCGGTGGAGGAATTTTTGGCAAAGAGGGCCGACTGGAACCCACGCAGCGTTTCTGGAATCTTAAACAGCTTGCTTCAACCCCCGAGGGTCTCAACTATCTGCCAATTACCTGCGACCGCCTATCCGTGACATGTGCCGCATTGGGCAATAATAGTGAGGGGGAATATGCAGTTCATTTAGTTAATAATGGTGCTGAAAGAAGGGTTGTGCTCAGCGGAATTCCCGGCAGAGTCCATTCGTTTAAAATCCTTACAACTAGTAAAACATTATCCATGCAGGAAGGCAAAGAAATAAGTGTTGATAAAGGTGAAACAAAATTCATTTTGCCCTCAGATTGTTTTGCAACACTTATTTCTCAGTAATCTTAAATGTAATGAAAAGCTTTATCCAAAATAAAAAATATAAATATGCCTGGCGATTCCCTGCTGATTAACAATAAAGCCGTTGCACAAAATACATATGATGCGATCGTCATAGGATCGGGTATCAGCGGAGGCTGGGCTGCAAAGGAATTAACCGAAAAAGGACTACGTGTTTTAATGCTGGAAAGAGGCCCGAAGCTGGATCATATAACAGGATACAAAACAGCGGGATATAGTCCCTGGGATTTTCCACATCGTGGAGCAGCCACCTTAAAACAGAAAACCGACAACCCGGTGATATCGAGAGACTGGGCCATGTATGGAACAGCCGCACAGGAGGCTGTTATGGACTATTGGGTCAGTGAAAAGGATTGTCCCTATGTTGAAAAAAAACCATTCACCTGGTGGAGAAGTTACCAGATGGGAGGACGTTCCATTCTCTGGGGAAGACAAAGTTATCGCTGGAGTGATTTGGATTTTGAAGCCAATATCAGGGATGGAATTGCGGTTGACTGGCCAGTCAGGTATAGGGATTTGGAACGATGGTATAATTATGTAGAGACCTTTGCGGGCATCAGCGGTTCGAAAGAGGGTTTGGAGCAACTACCGGATGGAATATTTCTGCCACCGATGGAATTGAACTGTGTTGAGAAAGATGTAGCTGCAAGAATAAAAGATTTTTATAAGGGACAGCGACATATGTTCATTGGCCGTGTAGCGAATCTGACAGAAGCAATTCCCGGCAGAACGAAGTGTCAGTATCGAAACAGATGTTGGGAAGGTTGTCCTTTTGGCGCATATTTCAGTACACAATCCTCCACATTACCCGCAGCCATGGCAACAGGAAAACTTACCGTGAGGCCATATTCCATTGTCACTAAAATAATGTACGATAAAAATACAAAGAAGAGCAACCGGCGTCGAATTACTCGACGCGGAAACAAATAAAACCTACTTGTTCAATTCAAAAATTGTTTTTTTGAATGCTTCCACATTAAACAGTGCCTGGGTACTCATGAATTCTGCAAGGGATATCTGGCCCGAAGGTCTGGGTAGCAGCAGCGGTGAGCTGGGACATAATATCATGGACCACCATTATATGTTAGGAGCTCAGGGCACAGTGGAGGGTTATGAGGATAAATATTATTTCGGAAGAAGGGCCAACGGTTTTTATATTCCACGCTTCGCTAATCTGTATGGTGACAAACGAGATTTTTTGCGTGGTTATGGTTATCAGGGCAGTGCAAGCCGGCAGGGATGGAGCCGTGATGTAGCGGAATTAAATATTGGGACAGAATTTAAAGAAGCTTTGACTGAACCAGGTGTCTGGACGATAGGCGCTACAGGATTTGGAGAAATATTACCTTATCATGAAAATCAAATCAGCTTGAATAAAGAAGTGAAAGATAAGTGGGGGCTGCCAGTTCTTACAATGGATGCGGAGTTAAAAGAAAATGAACTGACAATGAGGAAGGATATTATTAAGGAACTAGTAGCTATGTTTGAAGTATCAGGAATTAAGAATATCAAAACCTGGGATAAGGATTATGCGATCGGCCAGGGTATTCATGAAATGGGATCAGCCAGAATGGGGAGGGATCCAAAATCATCTGTGCTGAATGAACATAACCAGGTCTGGGATGCGCCCAATGTATTTGTAACCGATGGTGCCTGTATGGTATCCAGTGCCTGTCAGAATCCTTCGCTGACTTATATGGCACTGACGGCACGGGCTGCAGATTATGCGCTCAGTGAAATGAAGAAAGGAAATATATAACAATTATTAAAGATGCTTCAATACATTTGGCGATGGTAATTGAAAGAATGGCCAAAGCAATTAAATTATCGCTATTAATGAGGGGGAGGCCCCCGTTTTGAAAGTTCACCTGCTGTCTTGCAGGCCTCGCTGATTGTACGTTGATCAGTTCGCAAAAAACCTGGGTACCAGGTAATAACATACCTTAATTATTTTACTAATTGGAATTGATTATCTTGAATGATAACATTTGTAAATTTTCATCCTAAGGATTCCTATGGCTCATAAATCATTGCGCATGCCTGAAACCATCTTGAAGAATAATGATGTTTCGGAAAAACAACATTCCTTCATGAGCCTGATGATTTGGGCAATAGGGCTCTCACGTCCTTATCGCAAATGGGGAATAATTATCCTGTTCGCTATGCTTGTAGAGGCCATAATGAGTGTGGCCACACCCTGGCCACTAAAGATCATTATTGATGATGTGATTGCTCATGGTAGTTTACCTCATTGGCTTCATTGGACGAATTTTCTCAATTCTTCAAATAGCAAGCTTAAAATGGCTGCTATTGTGGCATTTGGTTTTGTTCTGATCAATGCCATCGGCTCGCTGGCCGGATATATAAACAGCTATTATAACGAAAATGTAGCGCAGCATGTTGCAAATAATCTGAGAAGGAAAATATATCACCACCTTCAGCATCTGTCTCTTTCATACTATGATACACACCAGACCGGTAAATTACTTAGTACGATCACAGCTGATGTATCTACAATTCAGGATTTCTCTTCTTATACACTTTTAACCATATTGGTAGACGCGATGACCATTTTCGGAATGCTCGTCCTGATGTTTTACCTGGATACCGGCTTTACACTTGCGGCTTTGGCTATTACACCATTTTTACTTCTGTTTGTTGCACGATTTAAAAAAGCCATGAAAAAAGCAACGCGTGAAGTCCGAACGGATCAGAGCAATATGCTCATTGCCATTCAACAGGGACTTGAATCGATTCGTTCGGTAAATGCATTTGGACGCCAGGATTTTGAAGAAAATAAACTAAAACAACTAAGTCAGGAGACTATGGGCGCTGCACTTAAAGCAAGGCGCGTGAAGTCTGTACTTTCTCCTGTTGTCGCGATTACTGTGTCACTTTGTATCGCCCTGGTCCTCTGGCGCGGTACAGACCTGATATTTGCCCATGCGATGACAGTCGGATCTCTTACAGTCTTCATTTGGTATATGAATAAATTCTTCAGTCCTGTTCAGGATCTTGCAAAAATGACAAGTACCATAGCGCAGTCTACGGTTGCACTGGAGCGAATCCAGGCGATCCTGGATACACAACCGATCATTACTTTCTCAGAGGGTATTGATCCGGGTAAATTGAAAGGCGAAATCGAATTCGACGATGTTTCGTTTTCCTACAACAATGATTCTTTAATACTTAATAAAGTTAATTTCAGGATTGCATGTGGGCAGCGGGTCGGAATCTGCGGACAGACGGGAGGCGGCAAGTCGACAATCGCCAGTATGATTGCGCGCTTTTATGATCCAACCAGCGGACGCGTTCTGATCGATGGTATGGATATAAAAAAGTTCAAACTCGATAATTTACGGGGACAGATTGGTTTTGTATTGCAGGACACGGTACTTTTTTATGGGTCTGTTCGCGAAAATATCGTTTACGGAAGGCCTGAGGCAACTGAAGAAGAAATCATCGAGGCGGCAAAAATTTCAAATGCCCATGAATTCATTTCAAAAATGCCAAATGGTTACAGCACATTAGTAGGGGAAAGGGGAATGACACTATCCGGAGGGCAAAGGCAGCGTATCGGTATCGCGAGAGCAGTCATACGAAACTCTCCCATTTTGATCCTCGATGAACCAACTGCTTCGCTGGATACAGAGTCCGAAAAAATTGTTATGGAAGCGCTGGAGAAACTGATGATTGGTCGAACAGTGATAACCATTGCTCACCGCCTGACTACGATCAGGGATGCAGATAAAATTATAGTTTTAGATAAAGGGATGGTAGTTGAAGAAGGTACACATGAAGAATTAATAAAGAAGGGAGAAATTTATTGTGCCTTATACAAGGTACAGGAATGGTCTGATCATCAAATTCATAAAACTATTTCGCCTGCAACAGGAACTGCAAAACATACTGATTTTTAAAAACAAAAGGGGTAATAATATAAGTCAATAATGCTCAAAGTTTCAATGTGAGGTTTGTATTTCCATCCTTACCGGTAAATTTATTCTTAGCCTCGCTTGGTGGTTCCACCCAATATCTGTGATTCAGTACGAATTTGAATTGCCTCAGTTCCCCCTTTTTTCCGATGGTTGCCTTGCAGACAGTGATTGTAAATAATTTGCTGCCTATCTTCTTCAACTGGAATCTGACGGCATCCGGGTTCCATCCATTAAAATCTCCGGCAACATTGACCTGATTTATTTCATTAATTCTTTTTTCTAAGACTACTTCCATACCAGAGACGTTTATTTTTTTTTGCTGTCCAAAAATAAACTCAACAGAGTCTCCTTTATCAATATATCCAAAACCTGTGTTGATCTGATTTGGTCCTAATACATTTTCCTTTTTCTTTAGTTCAGGTTTGTATGAAAGGCGAAGAAGAAAACTGGTCAATATTAATATACAAATTTTCATATTGTTAATAAGGAAGGTATTAAAAATGTCCAATTTTGGTGAAGAACATTTGTTAATCAGACTGTTAAACTTCTTTTATACTCAGACAGATTCCTTCTAAGGTAAAAAGCGGATTTCCCTTTTTTTTGCATAGATTCCATTTGATTTGTAATTAATTTTTAAAGAGATTGACACATATGAGGAAACCAATCATTACTGTTATTGGCAGTTCGAATACTGACATGGTTATTAAAGCTGACCATCTGCCGGTCCCGGGTGAAACAATACTTGGAGGAAGTTTCTTTATGAACCCTGGAGGTAAGGGGGCTAACCAGGCGGTAGCCGCTGCAAGGCTTGGAGGGAATGTCAACTTTATTTGCAAAACCGGCAAAGATATTTTTGGAGAACAGTCACTTCAGTTATTTAAAGACGAAGGAATTAATACCTCTTTTGTTATTTCCGACTCGGGACATCCATCGGGCGTGGCGTTAATTACAGTAGACAAAAATGCTGAAAATTGTATTGTGGTGGCATCAGGCGCCAATGCTGAATTAAATCCGTCGGATCTTCTGCAGGCCCGCGAAATGATTATTCAGTCCTCTATTGTATTGATGCAACTGGAAATCCCATTGGATACCGTGTCCTATGTAGCAGAAATGGCATTTGAAAAAAACATCCCGGTAGTACTGAATCCGGCTCCTGCCCGCCCGCTGCCGGATAAATTGCTCGAGAATATAAGCATACTGACTCCAAATAAAACAGAAGCCGGAATACTGAGCGGGATCAGGGTTCAAGATATAGAATCGGCAAAGGAAGCAGCACGGAAAATTAGAAAAAGGGGTGTGAAGACAATTATCATAACGCTGGGGAATGAAGGAGCCCTGATTTTGCACAGAGAACTATTTACACATGTTCCTGCCAACGCAGTTACGGCAGTTGATACAACAGCTGCCGGCGATACATTTAATGGTGCGCTGGTTGTGGCATTATCCGAAAGGAAAGACATTTTAGAGGCTGCTGCTTTTGCCTGTATAGCGGCTGCTATTTCTGTAACCCGCGATGGTGCACAGGCTTCTATTCCATTCAAAAGGGAAGTTGAAGCCTACATCATGAATGGTAGATCAACTGATTAAACTCCTAAAACAGTCTTATGTTCATTATTGAAAGTTATTCGCTGGCAGTATTTTTCTGCATCATCACGATGTTATGCTGGGGGTCCTGGGCGAACACTCAAAAGCTCGCGGCGTCTTCCTGGCGTTTTGAATTGTTTTACTGGGACTATGTGATCGGTATAGTATTGCTCGGATTCATTTTCGCTTTTACACTTGGAAATTCCGGTACCGCGGGCAGGAATTTTATCGATGACCTGAATCAGGCCAGAGGATCAAATATTTTATCTGCTCTTGTCGGAGGAATTATTTTTAATGCGGCCAATATATTGCTTTGCGCAGCCATCGCAATTGCAGGAATGTCAGTTGCTTTCCCTATCGGCATCGGACTTGCTCTCGTAATCGGCGTTATCGTGAATTATTTCGGGCATCCACTTGGTAATATTGCATTGCTTTTTACAGGTGTAGCCCTGATCGTAACGGCGATTCTTTTGAATGCTTTTGCCTATCGCAAAATGCAGTCGGGAAATAAGGGCCTGTCGTCCAAAGGCATTCTTCTCTCAGTAGTAAGTGGCGTGCTGATGGGATTCTTCTATAAATACGTTGCTGTTTCTATGTTTCCCGATTTCTCAATTCCTGAACCGGGCAAATTGAGTCCATATACTGCGGTCGTATTTTTTTCTATAGGAATTCTTTTGAGTAATTTTTTGTTCAACACGATTTTGATGCGAAAACCTTTCTCAGGTACTCCTGTAAGCTATAAAGATTATTTCAACGGAGGATTCAAAAATCATATACCCGGAATTCTTGGAGGTATTATTTGGTGCATTGGAATGTCGTTTAGCATAATCGCTTCAGGCAAAGCGGGGCCTGCCATTTCTTACGGCTTGGGTCAGGGTGCTACGGTAGTGGCAGCCGTATGGGGAATTTATGTTTGGAAAGAATTCAAAGAAGCCAAGGGAGTAAAACTCATATTAAGTACCATGCTGGTATGTTATATAACCGGGCTAATCCTAATTATAATTTCGCACTAAGATCATGTTCATCTATTGGAATCCAGACCTGGGTTTTGGAGCCCGTCTGACCCGCATCTGAAAAGGGAACCAGCACAAGACTGGATCCATTACTTTCTTTAAAGCTGTAAGCCTGATGCCCGATCCATCTGGCTGGCAATACAGAGAGATCTTCTTTCAAAATCAATTTTGCAAACTGCAGCTGTTTTTCAGAAATAGATGGAGGGTATGAATGATTCAGGGAACTGTCTGCCGAAAGAATCTGTGGCCCTCTTTGAAAGGCGATAAAGTCTTTATAATTATGCCCCCCGTGAATAATTTTAACGGGTATGTCAAAATCAATTATAATCTTTTCTCCAGGCTTCCATAATCTGTTTATTGTTAAGTAGCCAGCTGATGCCGTACTATATTTCTTTTCATTCACCGCGGCTATGAACGTTGTAGCCCATACGGGAACCCGAAAAGAAAGCGGAAAAACCGAGGCCTCAGATGGACTCACTGTATAGACTATTCGTCCTTTGACAGGAAATTCACTTTTTGATTTTACGGAAAGTGCAATGCGATGTTTGTTATTTGTAAGAATAGAGTCATTTACTTCGGTTGATTCAATGAGAAGAAAGGTTGGGATGTCTGATCTCTGGCCATAGTTGAACTGGGGAATCATTGATATTCCCCTGGGTACGCTGGAAAGACAGCAAGTAATATCACAGGAATAAGGTTTTTTATCCATTAACGATGTATAATAACTTACACAACCTGACTGAGGATTTTCTGCTGCGAGCAAATGATTATATACAGACTTTTCAATTTGGTCCATGAATTTAACTTTTCCGGTAAGTGTGAAGAGCTGATAATTTAATTGTATCCACGTAGTGGTAACACAGCCTTCACCAATGTTATCATGAATGGTACCGGGCAGTTCATCCTTCCCCTGAAAAATTTCAAAAGAGCTGGAAGTTCCCGTTATATATAGCCTGTTATTGACGATATCATTCCATGCTATAATTACCGGCCGAAGAAGATCCTTTTCTCCTGTAAGTTTATATAATTTTATAATACCGACCAGGTTGGATAACATTTCGTAAGCCTTGCCATCAGCCACTTTATTGACTTCCCCCAGCAGGAGCAGATCCTGAATAATTTTAGGACCGTTTTTTTGATTATAGGCACGTAAAATATATCTGGTAAATTCAAGATATTTCGACATCCCGGTATATCGATATAAATCTATCATCGGATCCAATATGCTGGTAGCAGCCATTCCAACATGTTCACCCGCTGAGATGAGATCAAGCTGGCCCGGATTGTTTCCGAATGTTTTGATCATCAAATTTCCAATTCTTATTGCCGCATCCAGTGCCGGTTTGTAACCAAAAGTTTTATAATAAGCAATAAGACCGATAAGATCATATTTATGTACCCAGACATCCCAGCTTGTCCAGTATTTATCCGGCGTATAAGTTCCCAGATAACCATCAGCAAGTTGGGAACTCAACAGTACCAGTAGTATATGATCCATTTGCTTTTTAAGATCGGGATTATGAGTGTATTGCCAGGTGTTGCATGCAGTTTCCAGATATTTGCCAACGTGCTCGCCAATCCAGTCCTGCCTGCCGGGCCTTGATCTAAATCCGGATAACATGGTTTCCTGATCAATTTCCAATAATCTTTTTTCGAGATTTATTTCCATCCGAAGCCCAAGTATTCCTCCGATCTTCTGATTTTCATAGGGCGAAGGAATATAAATATCATGTATTGCATTGGGTATAAGAGGTTTTACAATCGCAGGTGCATAATCTGCAATCAGATTATGACATGATAATAACAGTAAGATGAATGATATGGTAAATGAACCTTTTTTTCGCATAGCTAGCTTGTTCAAATTGCAGATCTAAATGTATAGATTTTTCGAAAAGTAATATTTTTCCATAACTTAACCTTCTTTAAGCATGAATTTTTCCAAACGAATTGACCATATGACGAAATTTTCTTTAACTGTTTTCCTCCTATATATGCTTGCCTCTTCTTCATGTAACAGTCCTGACAAAAATGATAAAGTTGATAAAGAATTCGTTAAAGGTTCATTTGGCTATGACCTCCAGTTTCTGAAAAAGTATGATTCTGTGATTGTTTTGAAATCGGGAGATGGAAATGCGAGGATTATTGTTTCTCCAAAATATCAGGCAAAGGTTTTTACATCCTCCGCGGAAGGAGATAGCGGGCATAGCTTTGGTTGGGTCAACTATAAAGCCTTTACTGCAAGGATCGATCCGCATATTAATGCGTACGGCGGAGAGAATCGTCTTTGGCTTGGTCCGGAAGGAGGAAAGTTCTCTTTATTTTTCAAGCCTGCCGCCAGGATGGTTTTTGATAATTGGAAAACACCCGCTGCTTTTGATACGGAGGCCTGGTCGGTGGTTGACAAAGATTCGAAATCTGTAAATCTCACTAAGGAGATGAAACTGGTAAATTACCAGGGCACAGAACTATCGATAATAATAACACGGAATATTAAAATACTGGACGAGCAGGAAATTGTTCACACATTGGATCTTACTTTGAACGATTCTGTAAAAGTGGTGGGTTATGAGAGCGTAAATACAATGACCAACAAGGGCGTGCAGGATTGGACAAAGGAAACAGGCATGCCATGTATCTGGATTCTGGATATGCTCAGACCTTCGGATAAAACCACCATCATCATACCCTTCAGGGGTGATTCCCTGACAAAACCTGCTACGACAGATTATTTCGGTGAAATCCCTCCAAATAGAATAAAATATTCAGACAGTACTCTTTTTTTCAAAGCAGACGGTAAGAACAGAGGTAAGCTTGGTATTCACCCTGCCCGTGCAAAAAACCTGGCCGGAAGTTTTGATGCTGAAAAGAAAGTACTCACACTTATATTATTTGATGTTGACAATGAAGGAGAATATTTAAACCAGGAATGGAATACTGTGAAACCTCCTTTCAGTGGTGATGCCGTGAACGCTTATAATGACGGTCCGCTGGCAACCGGCGGTCAGCTTGGCCCTTTTTATGAACTCGAAAGTGTATCACCTGCTGCATTTCTTAAACCTGAAGGTTCGCTGATTCATCATCACAGTGTGTTTCATTTTACAGGAAGTGAAGCAGGATTAAATATGATATCGGAAAAAAAACTGGGCGTTTCTCTGGAACAAATTAAAAACGCATTACCATGAAATATCCTTCTATTGGGATCAGGCCCGTTATAGATGGCAGACTGGGCGGTGTGAGAGAATCGCTTGAAGTCGCCACGATGCAGATGGCCAAAAATGTTGCGGCAGTTTATGAGAAGGAGCTTCGTTATCCTGATGGTAGTCCTGTTCATTGCGTGATTGCTGATGGGTGTATCGGGGGTGTTGTCGAAGCAGATGAGTGCAGAAAAAAATTTGAAGCTGCGAATGTAGGCGTTTCACTTTCTGTTACACCCTGCTGGTGTTATGGCAGCGAGACGATGGATATGAGTCCTGTTCTTCCAAAAGCTATTTGGGGATTCAATGGTACTGAAAGACCCGGCGCGGTTTATCTGGCAGCAACTCTTGCAGCACATAATCAAATGGGACTTCCGGCATTTGGTATTTATGGCAAAGACGTGCAGGACCTGGGAGATCCAGAAATTCCCGCTGACGTGAAGGAACGATTGTTAAGTTTTGCAAAGGCAGGTCTTGCTGCATCAATCATGCGCGGCAAATCATATTTGTCAATCGGTTCGGTTTCCATGGGTATAGCAGGTTCTATGGTGAACCCCGATTTCTTTCAGGCATATTTGGGAATGCGGAATGAGTTCATAGATTCTTCCGAAATCCTCAGACGCATAGATAAGAAAATCTATGATGAAGATGAATTTGCAAGAGCTCTTTCGTGGACTAAAAAACATTGCACGGAAGGAGAGGATTATAATAAGAAAGAAAAACAATTTTCGCGCGAACAAAAAGACAAGGACTGGGAATTCTGCGTGCGCATGACGATCATCATCCGCGACCTTATGATTGGGAATCCCAGACTGAAAAAACTTGGATACGGAGAAGAAGCATTCGGCCACAATGCAATTGCGTCGGGCTTCCAGGGCCAGCGACAATGGACAGATTTTTTGCCCAATGGGGATTTTGCAGAGGCCATACTAAATTCATCTTTTGACTGGAATGGTATCCGGGCACCGCTCCTGGTAGCCACCGAAAATGATTCACTTAACGGTGTCAGCATGCTTTTTGGTTATCTGCTGACGAATACCGCGCAGATTTTCGCTGATGTCAGAACTTACTGGAGTCCTGAATCTGTCGAAAGAGTATCCCGCTGGAAACCGGAGGGTATTGCTGCAAACGGATTCATTCATCTCATCAATTCAGGATCGGCAACACTGGACGGCAGTGGACGCCAATCTAAAAACGGTAAACCTGCATTAAAACCTTTCTGGGAAATAACAGACAAGGAAGCTGAAGAATGTTTGGCTGCTATATCCTGGTATCCTGCGAACAACGGGTATTTCAGAGGAGGTGGATATTCATCCAAATTTGTCACAAGGGGTGGAATGCCTGTAACAATGTGCAGGCTGAACCTTGTTAAAGGCATTGGACCTATATTACAAATTGCCGAAGGACAAACCATCGACCTTCCTCCTGATGTTCATGAAATACTTGATGAAAGGACGGATAAAACCTGGCCCACAACATGGTTCGTTCCAAGGCTTACAGGTACAGGTGCTTTCAGGAATGTATATTCTGTAATGGCTAACTGGGGTGCCAATCACGGAGCCATCAGTTATGGCCATATTGGCAATGATCTTATTTCTCTTGCTTCGATTCTTCGCATACCTGTTAACATGCATAACGTGGCAGAAGATAAAATATTCCGGCCCTCAGCATGGGGAGCATTTTCATCTGATCACCATGCCTGCGTTGTGTACGGGCCTCTATATAAATAAAATGATAAAAAAATCGAATCTGCTTCAGGCGGAAGATGGTAGTTCTTATCTCCGTCCTTTTGCACTTGTAACCAGTCTTTTTCTTCTTTGGGGCTTTGCGCACGGGTTGCTCGACGTACTTGATAAACATTTCCAGAATACACTTCATATCAGTAAAGCAGAATCGGGATTTGTTCAATTTTCATTGTACATCGGTTATCTGGCAATGGCATATCCGGCGGGTCTGTTTATGAAGCGATATGGATACAAAAATGGAATCATCCTTGGTCTGGGTTTATTTGCAACGGGCGCATTTTTGTTTTATCCCGTTGCAAAACTGGTTGCCTTTATTCCTTTTTTACTGGCCCTTTTTATCATCGCCTGCGGGCTGTCGTGCCTGGAAACTGCTGCCAATCCTTATACTACCGTATTGGGTCCGAAAGAAGGCGCGGCACGAAGAATCAATATTGCCCAATCCTTTAATGGTATGGGTTGGATACTGGGTCCATTGCTCGGTGGCTGGTTTATTTTCGGCGCTGAAAAAAAAGGGAATGCAGGCACTTTTGATTCACTGATTCCACCTTATATGTATGTAGGCAGTATAGTGGTTGTGGTGGCAATTATTTTTGCATTTACAAAACTGCCCGCAATCAAAGAAGACAACGAAGAGGGGATTGCAGAAAATGCCAGGTTGAGTGAACTTTTTAAACATCCGGGATTCGTGCTTGCTGTTATCGCCCAGTTTCTGTACGTAGCGGCGCAGACTGGTTTCAATTCTTTTTTCATTAACTATGTCACTGAATCGTTAACAGGAGTTCAGTCGGCTGTAAGCAGTATGATGGAACATCTCGGCAGGTTTGGAGAAGTTTTCAGGCCTAAAAATCCTGAACAGGCAGCATCGCTTATCCTTGCACTGGGTGGAATGGGATGTTTCTGGATAGGGAGACTTACCGGCTCCTGGCTCATGAAGTTTATTGCACCCGCTAAACTGCTTGGAGTTTACGCGATCATAAATACTATACTAAGTTTTATCGTTGTGATTCGTCTTGGCTGGCCCAGTGTGATCGCTTTGTTTTCTACATATTTTTTTATGTCATTGATGTTCCCGACCATATTTGCTCTTGGTATACGGGGATTGGGACCGTTGACAAAAAAAGCTTCTTCCTTTCTGGTTATGGCAGTTGCCGGCGGTGCTTTTTGTCCGCCTTTAATGGGTTTGGTGGCAGATCATGCGGGGATGTCCATTGCATTTATTATTCCCTTAAGTTGTTTTGCTTTTATTGCTTTCTATGCTGCATGGGTAAATCACAAAGCTATTGCTCTATCCAAATGAACATAACCACCATCTACGTGCATCCATTGTCCATTAATACCGGAAGACTTAGCTGATAATAAAAATAATACGGTGTTCGCAATTTCCTCAGGGCTTGTCATTCTGTGTTCCAGCGGTATTTTAGCGTTGATTTCTTTTAATTTTTCTTCTGGATTCGCCTGCTGACTTATCCACCATTTATATTGAGGAGTCCAGCATTCCGCAACTACAACAGCATTTACTCTGATACCTGTATATGGGAACCTGGCAGCCAAACTCTTTGTTAGGGCAAGCCTTCCGCCATTTGCCGCAGCATATCCGGATGTACCTCCCTGACCGGTCTCTGCTGTTTTTGAACAAATATTTACTATCACACCTTTTGATTTTTTAAGATAAGTTAAACAGCATACAGACATTGTATGATAATGTCCAACATTTTTGCTTATGGATTCTACAAATCGTTCAGAATCTCCATTTTCAAGACTTACACCGTCGTTGAGACCTGCATTATTAATAAGCCCGTCAAGCCTTCCAAATTTTTCCAAAACCTTTTCAACAGCCCTGGAACATCCGTCCTCACTCGTAAGTTCAGCCTGTAAGCAAAAAACCTTCCCGCCGGTTTCTTCTATTGCTCTTGAGATATCCGGGAATGCCTGATCATCACGATCAATAATGCAAACGATGGCTTGTTCAGATGAGAGGGCGTGGGCTATGCTTCTTCCGATTCCGCTGGCGCCACCGGTAACTATCATTACCTTGTCCTGTAGATTCAGATTTATAAAATAGAATTTAAGGTTAGAAATAATTTAATAATATTCCGACTGACAAAAGTTATTTTTAATTAATCCGGATCATTCATTTTTTCGGTTGCCTTTACAAATGCTGCCCTTCTGGGTGCCGGAACGACTGAATTTTCTCCTTTCACTGCTTTCCAAATCACTTCTGTAAAAAGGCGGTCTGGTGCCCGGTCTTCTTTAGAAAAGTCAAAGGTTTCACTTTTTCGCTGCCAGACATTTTCTACTGTGTTTACGGCATTTATATTTGTCTGGAGAGGCCTGGCATTAAATGCTGTATTGTCGGGTTTGTTAGAAAAGCAGCGCCACATGGGTTCCGCGGCAGCATCGTACTGACTCATCGGTGGAAAGCCCAGAATGAGTTCGATGGTGTGGAGAACGGAAGTAGTTGAATACATAGTGTGATCAACTGTGTGTCTTTTAACATAGCCACCGGCGACATACGCTGTGCTTCTATGAGCATCAACATGATCGGGGCCATCCTGCGCATCATCTTCCAAAATAAAAACGATCGATTCCTTCCATACCGGACTTTTGCTAAGGTAATCCACAAACATTCCTACGGCCAGGTCGTTATCTGCGCAATGAGCAAAAGGAGTTGGCCTTCCTTTACTCAGTCCTTCAGTATGATCATTTATTATACGTAAAGTATTTAACTGAGGCAAAGCATGATTTTCCACGAGAGAATCAAAATCTCTTTTCCATTGCCCTACTCTTGTTGTGTCCCTTACATGCTGGTCCCAGCTCGTATAATATGTGCAATAGTGATTTTTCAGTACAGGGATATTGGGCTTATAGTCGTCTGCAAATTCACCGTAAGTTCTAAAGCTGATACCTGCCCTTGAACAATGATCCCATATAAAACCGCTTTTGTTATTAGCGATGGCGCGATTACCTTCAGCATCGTAAGTCCCCCCACGGTCACCATATCCTGTCGGCCAGGTCTTTTCCAGGTAGTCTGTTGCGTAAGCTCCCATACTCCAGTTATGCCCATCAGCACTAACTTCTGCATCCACATAGAAATTATCCAGTAAGACAAATTCCTTTGCAATCGCATGCAGGTTAGGTGTGATTTTTTCTCCAAACAAGACCAGACTGGAATCCCCATTCCCTTCTTTTACATCACCCAATACCTGATCATAAGTTCTGTTCTCTTTGATAATATAGAATACATATTTTATAGGTGAAGCATCACCGATCCGCATAGGCACCGGATTACCCATTTCACCATCTGCAATAAGTTCCCTGTTTTTATGGTAAGGTGTATTTTCATATACCAGCTTTGAATATTTGGCCAGCTGTGCGGCGGTCGGCGTTTTAAAAATGCTAAGCGTACCAGTAAACAATCCCCCGATATATTCTGATTTAACGGCTGCATGCTGAAATGAAATATTTGCATGACTGGTATCAAATGGCTTGTATTGCGGATTTGGCAGAGAACTGAACCCCTTTCCATTCGTAACAAAAATCAGGTTCCCAATGGTTTTCACTGCTGTTGGATACCAGCCTACCGGAATAAATCCAATGGATTTGCTGGAACCGGGGCGACTGACATCAAAAACAGCCAGGCAATTATTGTCTGCATTGGCTATATACAGCGTCTTCTCATCTTCGCTTAAAGCGACACCATTGGTAGTGGAGCCACAAAGAGATTCCGGATAAAGAGCGGCATCCAGGGTTTCCAATACTGTACGTTTTTGGATATCTAAAACAGATACTGAATTATCATTCGCATTAGCCACAAAAAGTGTTTGGCCGTCCCTGGAAAGACAAAGATCATTAGGGTGGTCGCCAACCAAAATACTATCGGTTATTTTTTTCCGTTGGATGTCAAAGATTAAAATCTTTCCTCCTCCCCACAAAGAAATATAGAGTTCGTTTTTGTTCTTTGATAGAAGACAGGTGTACGCCTCGGCCCCCAGGGAAAAAGATTCTGCTTTTTTGGATTTAAGGTTAACGATATAAAGGCTATTGTTCTCCTTTGTTACAACGAATAGCGTGTTTGTTTTATCGTTAATCTGAATGCCAGTCGGCGAAATTTTCACAGGCCATTTGTCACCTAAGCTTATCTTATCAGTTTCCAAAAGCTGACCGTCATTTGAAATCTTGTATTTTACAATCAGGTTGTCATTCCCTCCGGATGCATACAGCCAGTTTTCATCCTGGCTGAAAGCCAGGCCAAGCCAGCTTTCGGGGATTATTTTCTCAGAAAGAATTTTTCCTTTCAATGGGTCAATCAACTGTATTGTCTGGGTACTCTGACCATTGTTGGTTATCGCCAAATATTTTTTTGATGGTGAGACTACCATGTTTAAAGGTAAGTCCCCTAAAGTTACAGACCTTCCCAGCGGCGTCAGGCTCCAGCCATTGGGTAAATGAATACGGGAAGAAATTGAATCTTCCTGTGCGAAAGTAAAATCAATACAGATCAATGATATGCAAAGAATCAGCAGGTATTTCATCAATTGTTTTTAAAATTTCGAAAACGGGCAACCATGAGTTGCTCTAAATTACGAAAATTGTATCTTGGCTTAAGAGGAAAAGAATAAGTTTGTATTAATTAAATACGATTGCGATGAAATTATTATTCTTTTTCTTTTTGCTTTGCAGTTTTTCTTCTTTTGCTCAGGTAAATATTATTCCGCAGCCAGCCTTGGTAAAAATGCCAAAAATAATGGCTGATTTTACTATCAGTCCCTCCACGAAGATTGTAATGGAAGGAGGCGGGATGGAAAATTCGGTACAATTCTTCAATGACTATTTAAAAGAATTCTATGGTTTCAGTTTGGAAACTACAACAAAAGAAAAGGGCAATAATAACCTGATCCTGAATTTTGACAGACTGGATGATTCGATTCCCGGAGCCTATAATTTATCTGTAGATCAGAAAGGAATTTATATCGGAGGCGATAATGAAACCGGTGTTTTTTACGGTATTCAATCGCTCATTCAATTGCTTCCCATGCCAGACGACTCCAAAAAACTTCCCATTCCTTATGTTCAGATAAATGACAAACCGAGGTTCGCATACCGCGGAATGATGCTGGATGTTGGCCGACATTTTATGCCTGTTCCTTTTGTTGAGAAATTTATTGATTACCTCGCTATGCACAAAATGAATGAGTTTCACTGGCATTTGACCGAGGACCAGGGCTGGCGGATAGAGATCAGGAAATATCCGCGTCTCACGGAGGTGGGTGCCTGGCGCGATGGTACAGTAATTGGCAAAAGACCCTGGAAAGGGAATGACAATATTAGATATGGTGGCTTTTATACCCAGGAACAGATTAAGGAAGTGGTAGCTTATGCATCGAGAAGATATATTACCATTATTCCTGAAATTGAAATGCCCGGACATGGAAGTGCGGCCATTGCTGCATATCCCTGGTTAAGTTGTTTCCCTTTTGAGAAAACAAATATTCCGGACAGCCTCCTCTCAGAAGAAGGACGAAGAGCCACGGGTAAACTGGTATATGAAAAATGGGGTGTTGCTGAAGATGTTTTTTGTGCGGGTAAGGATAGTGTATTCCAATTTTTACAGGATGTTATTGACGAGGTGGTACCCTTATTTCCATCAAAATATATTCACATAGGTGGTGATGAGTGCCCGAAAACAAATTGGAAAAGATGTCCGCTTTGTCAAAAGCGTATCCACGATTTTGGACTCAAGGATGAACATGAGTTGCAAAGTTATTTCATTCAGCGAATGGAAAAATATATTAACAGCAAAGGCAAAACACTGATCGGATGGGATGAAATCCTGGAAGGTGGACTCGCGCCAAATGCGGTAGTAATGAGTTGGCGTGGTGAAAAAGGCGGTATTGAAGCAGCAAAACAGAAACACATCGTGATTATGACGCCGACTACTTATGTTTACTTCGACTATTCGCAGGCCAGACACGAAGACTCCCTGGTCATTGGTGGATACCTGCCTTTGGAAAAGGTTTATAAATATGAACCCATTCCAGCCGAATTATCGGCTGATGATGGACGTTATATTCTGGGTGCACAGGCAAATATCTGGACAGAATACATGACAAATCCATCCAAAATAGAATATATGATTTTCCCAAGAATGGATGCACTCAGTGAAGTTGTATGGAGCCCGAAATCAAGCAGAAACTGGGAGGATTTTAAAAAGAAACTTCCTTATCAGTTTAAGCGGTATGATTTATGGAAGACACATTACTTCAGTGATACTACTGAGTATGATACACATTAAGGGAAAGTAAAAAGTAAAAATAATCAATACCCTTTTTGCTATTTCCTTTAATTATGATTCTAACTTAGTTCTTTCTTTAATTACAGTAAAGGAATATTTTTTTCCTGTTGTAGATGCGGCCAGGGTCACTTCAGTTGTAGTGTCAAGCAAACTCTTATTACTCGTTGAATTAAAAACAACAGATGATATCATTCCGCCCGGACCATTCAATTTATTTTCGCTGACCGGGTTGAACGCATTTTTTTTCATTTCGCAGGATAATATGGCATAGTCTCTTTCATTGGCTTCCTGAAGCCTTATGGAGGTAATGAATTTTGGCATATAGATAAGTTTTAATATTAAGGAATCACACCCCAAATATACTGTTAGGTTATTACTGGTAAATTAATTAACTGCAAATTCTCTGTGAATTTACCTTAATGTAGTATTTTAATTCAACCATGACCATTCATAAATGTGATATAAATTCAGCAGACTAAGTAAAAACATTTATCTGCCAGCGACATCAACTTGGGTTTTCTTTTTTCCTTTTGGATTTATTCAAAAATGAAACAAACAGTTTATCTTGATAGCGAGTTTAAATGCTAGGAACTATAGAATACGATATTTGGCTATTAGTAATCCTCTTTAATACAGGGGGGAAGTCAGAAATTGAAAGTTTTTCGGAAACGACCTCATATAACATGTAAACTCAATGTTCGAAATATTTTAAATGGTCTTCATGAAAAGAGCTTTATGTCTTGTAAATACAGTAATACTGTTGATTCAATTAGGTTATACCCAGGTTTCAGTCAGGAATCTTCGTTGTGAAGACAGGATAAACCCGTTGGGTTTAGACGTTCTCAATCCGAGATTCAGCTGGCAAATCGTATCTGATCAGAGAAACCTGGAACAGACTGGTTATGAAATCAGGGTCGGCTACAAATCGGGGAAAAGTCATCAATTGGCCAGCTGGAAAGTAATGAATTCCCAATCCGTTTATGTTCCATATACCGGCAAAGCATTAGAGTCAGCAACCGCTTATTACTGGCAGGTAAGAGTCTGGGATAATAAGGGAAGGGTTTCCGGCTGGAGTGAAAAAGCTTATTGGCAGATGGGGCTGTTGCAGCCTTCAGACTGGAAGGCGAAATGGATTGAATCAACGAGTGCTGCGGATACCGTAAATGGACCCGCCCTCCTGTTCCGAAAGGAATTTATTTCCAAAAAGAAAATTGCTTCTGCGACGGTATTTATCACCACCCATGGTATGTACAATGCATTTATTAATGGAAATAAAATGGGAGACGCATTTCTAACACCGGGGTGGACAAGTTATAATAAGCGTCTTCAATATCAGGTCTATGATGTTACTAAGCTTGTTAAAAAGGGGCAAAATGTATTAGGCGTAAATATTGGAAGTGGCTGGTACAGAACAAGCCTTGCATGGAATAACAATAAAAATATTTATGGCAAAAAAATCGGCCTTCTTGAGCAATTGGAAATACTTTATACTGATGGCAGCAGGGAAACAATTAGTTCTGATGCCAGCTGGAAAACATCGGACCAGGGACCAATTCGAAGTTCGGAAATATACAATGGAGAAACTTATGACGCAAGAAAGGAAATAGAAGGCTGGGATGAAACGGGTTTTAATGACCAGTCATGGCAGAAAGTAATTGAAAAAAATTATCCGAAAAATAATTTGATTGCCACATATAACGAGCCGGTAAGGATGCATGAGATGTTTAATCCGATCCGTGTTTTCACGACGCCCAAGGGTGAACATGTTGTTGATTTCGGACAAAACCTGGTCGGCCAGGAAACAATCATAGCACAAGGAAAACCGGGTGATATAATTACCGTAGATCATGCAGAGGTGCTGGATAAAGATGGTAACTTTTATACAGATAATTTAAGAGCTGCAAAATCAGAAAATATCTACATTCTAAAAGGTGAGGATGAAGAATTGTTAAGACCACATTTTACTTTTCATGGATTCAGGTATATCCGGATCAAAGGGTTTAAGGGTAAAATTCTAATGGATACCATTCGAAAGGAGCACTTCGATGTTATCGATACCGGTATCGGCCCGAAACCAGCTTTTATGAGTATTTGGGCGGTAACACTTTATTCAGATATGGAGGCGACTGGACAATTCAGCTGTTCCAATCCAATGCTTAATCAACTTCAGCATAATATTCAATGGGGACAGAAGGGAAATTTCCTGGATGTACCTACTGATTGTCCGCAGCGTGACGAACGATTGGGATGGACAGGTGATGCACAGGCTTTTTCAAGAACTGCCAGTTTTAACATGGGAGTACATAATTTCTTTTCCAAATGGCTGAAGGATGTCGCAGCGGATCAGTCAGAAGACGGAATGGTTCCTTTCGTTGTTCCGAATGTGCTAGGCCCGAATGCAGGCGGTTCGGCTGGTTGGGCAGATGCTATCCACAATTATTCCATGGAACATGTGGCTGGCTTATGGCGATCCAAAAATCTTGGAAGACCAATACCCGAGTATGAAAGCCTGGGTCGGTTTTATGCAAAGTCATAGTGAAGATTATTTATGGAACACAGGATTTCATTTTGGTGACTGGTTGTTTTATCGGCCAGAGATGATAATGACGGAAGGTCCGCCGTTACGGATAAGTATCTGATTGCGCAATGCTTTTTTGCATATTCCACACAATTACTATTGAATGCTGCAAAGGTTTTAAATAAACCCGATGATGTACAGAAATATGCCGAATTATTGCAACATATAAAAGAAGCGTTTCTTAAAGAATATGTTACGCCTTCGGGCAGACTGGTTTCCAGTACACAGACCGCCTATGTGCTGGCGCTTCAATTTGATATGCTCCCGGAAAATTTAAGGGCACAGGCATCTCGAAGATTAGTGGAGAATATAAGGGACTATGACGATCACCTTACAACAGGATTTCTGGGAACACCTTATTTGTGTCATGTATTAAGTCGGTTTGGATATGATTCGGTGGCTTATAAATTATTGTTGCAGGATACTTATCCTTCCTGGTTATATCCGGTTAAAATGGGAGCCACTACGATCTGGGAAAGATGGGACGGACAAAAACCTGACAGCAGTTTTCAGACGCCGGGAATGAATTCTTTCAATCACTACGCGTACGGCGCAATCGGAGACTGGATGTATCGGAATATAACTGGTATTGATAATTATGGAGATGCTGCGGGATACAAAACAATCAGTATCAGGCCTCATGTTGGGGGAAATCTTACTTATGCCAATGCAGATCTGGAAACAGGTTATGGAAAAATAAGTGTGTATTGGAAAATAGCAGAAGGGAAATTCATGATGGATGTGGAAATACCTGCCAATACAAAAGCCGTAATTTACATTCCTGCATCAACCGCTGAATCCATAACAGAAAGTGGAAAACAATTATCGGAGCTAAAAGAAATTACGATTACTGGGAAGGGGGGAAAATATATTGTTTTGCAGACAGGTTCCGGTATTTATCATTTTGCTTCCACATCGCCGATCGTTGACCGTTGATGGGTGTCATGGGTTATGGGTTAAGGCTTATGTCTTGCGCTTTAACACCTGTAACAAACTGCATTGATATTCATACCTGCGCCAACCGACGCGAATAGGATAACATCCCCCTGATGTAATTCATGTTCAGGTAACTGGTGTTTGCGGACGAGATCCAGCAGGGTCGGTATTGTGGCAACTGAACTATTTCCCAGCCAGCCAATACTCATGGGCATAATATTTACCGGTGGGTTATCAATTCCATAAAGCAGGTATAGTTTTTTTATGATGGCTTCATCCATTTTTTCGTTTGCCTGATGGATAAATATTTTCTTAATAGAGTGAATGGATTGACCTGATTTGTCAATACACGCTTTCATGGCTTCGGGAACATGTTTTAAAGCGTACTCATAAACTTTTCTTCCCTTCATTTTTAAATAACGGATACGTGGATTGCTACGTGGATAGTTCGAAATTCCCATATTGATATAGTCAACTTCATCAACACTATGAGTTTGTGTAACAGATGCCAGTAAACCCGGAGAATTTTCGCCCCCTTCTTTTTTTTCCAAAACAACAGCACCTGCGCCGTCACTGAATATCATACTATCCCTGTCGTACATATCAATTACCCGGCTTAGTGTTTCAGTTCCGATGATCAATGCTTTATTTGCCATGCCGACTTTAAAAAATGCATCGGCCTGGATGAGGCCCTGCAACCAGCCAGGGCATCCAAATAAAATATCATAAGCTATACAATTTGGATTTCGGATTCCAAGAGAATGTTTTAACTGACTTGCAAGAGAAGGCACAGCTGCAGTCTGAATGGTATCCTTTATAACATTGCCGAAATTATGGGCAACGATGATTTGATCAAGTGTCTCCGGATTTGTACCACTGTCCTCAATTGCTTTTTTTGCTGCCACGCATCCAATATTGGAAGCATTAAGATCATCGGTTGTATACCGCCTTTCTTCAATCCCGGTAATCTTTTTGAATTTATTGACAACCTCAGCCGGATCAACAGGGAGTGGCAATCCTTCGGGTGTATAAAATTCATGCTGTGCAAAATCCTGGTTGGTTTGTACAAAAGGAGGAATATAGGAACCTGAGCCCGTAATTACAGAACGTACCATACAAAATATTATTAAGGGTTCCTGTGCAATCTGGCCATTGCACGAACAGGAAAAGTTCCAACGCCCTTAAATTTAGGGGGTATTGCACTAAAAATAAAATTTTCATTGGGAATGGCGGTAAGATTACAAAGATGTTCCACAATCAAGATGCCTCCTCCTAGTAAAACTGTATGCACCGGACGTGTGTTTTTTCCTGTATCATCAATATTATGCGAATCAATCCCGACCAGCCGCACCTTTCTTTCTTTTAAAAATAAGGCCGCATTTTCAGTGAGGTATGGATGATTGTTATAATAATTTTCTGTATTCCAATTTTCATCCCATCCTGTATGAATGAGCAGGGCTTTTCCTTCGATTTCAAGACCCTTGAAAAGGTCGGCATCGATGGCGGCTCGTACCTGATAAGGGATATGAATAACCACCCCCTCCAATTCTGAAAAATGTTCCAGGGGTGTATCATTTAGATCATTCCCATTTTCGAACCGATGAAAAGGACAATCAATATAAGTTCCGGTGTTGCTCACCATTTCAATTTTTCCAATTTGAAAACTGGTTCCCTCTGCATAGATTTTTTTTGAATCTTCGCGACTAAGATAGTCACATATAACCGGAGCAGGCAGACCTTTATAAGTTATCAAACCATTTTCTATTGTATGACTGAGGTCAACTAACTGGAAAGCGGACATAAAACATTTCTTATAGTTGTAAATATTCATTTTGAAACCGCTACACCCACAAATGAATCAGCTGTTCCGTAATAAAGGAACCATTTTTCTTTATAATAAACCAGACCTTCTGCGAACGTAGTACCCGCAGAATATTGTCCGCTAATCTCGTGTGGTAATGTAGGTTTTAAAAATGGCCGGTCCGAACGTGCTAATACTGTCTCAAGATCTTTTGGAGAAAAAAAGACTTTCCCAACAGAATAAGTTCCTTTTGGCAGTGACGGGTCAGCCCCCTTACCATCGGAATTTTTGCCATTGTATATCAGCATGACTCCCCTGTCAGTCATAAGTGCAGGTGGTCCGCATTCACATATGTCGCTGTCGAAATAACCGGATCTTTTCTGTAGTATTTGTTTTAACAAACCGGCAGAGTCAACCAGAGGATACCAATCATACAAGTTTTCAGACCATGCAAGGTTTATAAAATAATCTCCCCAATACATCCAATACTTACCCTTTACTTTGGCCAGTACCGGCTTATTATTAACTATCATAGTTACCATGGATCCTGACTTACTTGACGAATCCAGAAATCGATGGTTATATGCTTTCGCAAATGCGGGTCCTTTTTTCTCCCAGTGAAAAAGATCCTTCGAAAAAGCTATCGATAACCGGGGAACTTTGTAATTCCATGACGTATAAGCAAGAACGTATAATCCATCCGCAGTTTGTACAATACGCGGATCTTCACAACCACCGGGGTAATCAAATTGCTGAAATTCATCTTTTGAAGGATAGAGTACCGGTTCGCTGTATGAATAAAAATGAATTCCATCTACACTGCTGTTTATCCCAATACGGGAAGTCCGTCCTCCGAGCGCCGCCGCCGGATTGTCCTCGCAGCGTGATAAGACATAAATTGTATCATTTTTTACAATGGCTGCGGGATTGAATACGTCAGCTTTTTTCCACCGCACCGTCTTGTTGATTAGGGAGTCGAAAAATATCGCAGCAGTATCATGACTTAGTATTGGATAATCGACGGGTTTTTGAAAAGATGACAACTGGTCATATACGGTTGGCTTGACAACGCAACCTGAGAAAAAAAAGAGCGCAAGCAGGTATCTGTATCTTTGATTCATATTTAATAGGTTCTTATGGTAAAGATGGGTGAATATAACCTGCTTAAAGTTATTAAAGTAAAGGATATGGGAGTCTTTATGGACGATGGGGGAGATGGAATACTTATGCCAAAACGTTTTGTACCTCCGGGCACGAAAACCGGCGATGAATTAAATGTTTTCTTATACCATGACGGAGAAGGCAGGCCCATTGCGACAACACAAAAACCGTATGGTGTATTGGGCGATATTGTAAAACTCAAAGCCGTCAGCATCACGCCACAGGGAGCCTTTTTGGACTGGGGTCTGATGAAGGATCTTTTTATTCCTAAATCTGGGATGATCAGTTTTATCAGGCCCTTGGGAGAGTATCTTGTAAAAATTGTGATGGACCAACAAACAGGTCGCCTCGCCGCTACAGAAAAGCTGGAACGGTTTTTATCGAATGAAATATTGACAGTAAAGGAGAAAGAGGAAGTTGAACTGGTGGTTTACCGGGAAACAGATATTGGATATGAAGTCATCATTAATAATAAGCACAAAGGAATGTTGCATTCAAATGAGATATATCGTCCCATAGAAATAGGTGATAGATTTAAGGGATTTATTAAAAAAATTCTCCCTGAAAATAAAATGGATGTTGCGGCCGGCAGACCAGGTTATCAAAGGGTGGAGGATGAGGCAGAAAAAATTATGCGGCTTTTAAACGAAAATAACGGGTATCTTCCTTATCATGACAAATCCACTCCCGAAGAAATTTATGCATTCTTCCAGATCAGTAAAAAGACTTTCAAAATGACGACTGGTAACTTGTATAAACAGCATAAAATTCAATTTACAAAGACAGGCATTCAGTTAACGCATAACGCCTGACGCCTAAGGCTTAACGCTCTATGCCTTGCGCCTTTCGCCTAATATATATTTTGATTCAGGAAATCATTTCTGAATTTTCCTTTCGGATCATAATAGACAACCAGCTTTTTAAAATCTGATAGTTTTTCGTATCTGGATTCAAGAATCTGTGATGGCATTGTAAATAATTTACCCCAGTGAGGTCTGGCATTGAAAGGTGCGAGTTCCTTTTCAATCAACGGCAATAATTTACTGACTGAATCCCATTCCTGTTTCCACGTGAAATGAATGGTAACAGAGCGCTGATTTCGGCAGGGACTCAACCACAATTTGTCGGGTGCAATGGTTCGGATTTCTGAAATTAGCAGATGTGGTCCGATTTGTTTGCCGAGGCTTTGTATAGCCATGATGGCTTCAACAGCATTATCTTGTGGAATAAAATATTCTGATTGCAGCTCCTTACCGCTGCTGGGGGTAAAACCCATTTTAAAATGGGGCAGTCTCTCATACCAGGGTCCGGGCTTTCCCATCTGTGGCGTACAATTTTCTGCAGAAAGTCCAATGATAGGATGAAGATCTTTTTTGGCTGCCGTGGATCCATAAAATTCTGCCATGGCACTATATTCTGTTTCCGGATTTACTTTATCTTTTATCCAAACCTCATTAATAGAATCCGATTGCCAGTCTGTGAACAAACTCACACTATAACCTGAAGATACTATTTCATTAAAATGATCTTTCAATTGTACCATCGGCAGTCCCACAAATACCTGCTGGCGCATGGTGTAAGTTGGCAACACGTCGAGAATAACTTTCGTAATAATCCCAAGAGCACCCAGGCCGACAACTACACCATCAAAATCATCTCCGTTTTTTTCTCTTGAAAGGTTAATGATGGTTCCGTCAGCAATCACTATTTCCAATCCTCTTACAGCTGTAGATAGATTGCCGTTTTTTACACCTGAACCGTGGGTACCGGTTGATATGCTTCCTGCGACAGAAATATGTGGCAGCGAAGCCAGATTCTGGAGTGCAAATCCCTTCTTATCAAGATAAGGGCTTAACTCTCCATATTTTATTCCTCCTTCAACGGTCACTGTATTATTTACTGTGTCCAGAGACAGAATTTTATTTAAATTATTAGATGAGATCAGATTGTATTTACTGTCGGCAATGGTATTAAAACAATGCCGGGTACCCAGACCGCGTAACCGGTCGCATTTGTTGACTAGCGACTGGACTTCTGAAATCGACTTCGGATAATAGACATTGCTCGTGCTGTACGTAAGGTTTCCCGCCCAGTTTTTTAGTTTATCCTGTCGAGCCATTTCCGGAAAAGAAGGGATTAATGGTGTTGCCATAAAGGCAGATGATAATTTAATAAAAGTTTTTCTATGCATGTATTAGATTTTTCAATTCGACTATTATTTCTTAGAAACCTCAACGCGCCAGTCACTTCCACTCGCCACAGAAAACGTTTTGGCAAAATCTCCCTGGTTGAGCGCAAAGGCCAGCTGCAGAAGACTATTTAGATAGGCAAGGGGCTTTCCTTTTTCTACTGCGCCAAATGTCTGGCAGTACGGTATATCTCCAGTATATATTTTTTTCTGGTTTTGAAAAATTTCCACATGCAATATATTTCCAAATGATAATCCAAGCTGGTTAAATAAAGGTCTGCCAATATTCGTCCAGATGTTGCCATATTGGACATCCAGAATCGGGATGGTTCCTTTTATTGTATTTCCCTCTTTTACTGCCATCTGATAGGGTATCTGAACGACTTCATTGGGCAGCTTCACGCCCACCTGTTCATAAGTAATTACTCCGGCTGCCAGCTTTGCGCCTGTATATGCATATACATCGCGGCCATGGAAAGTATAAGATTCCTGTGAATTTTTTCTTCTGTTCAGGACTTCGTCGATCTGCCTGACTTCAGCAATGCCCAGCGAAGCTGCTATCAGTGTTAATGTTCCGTTATCAGGTGTTACAATAAACTGCCCCGTTTTTGTTTTTAATACGACTGATTTTCTCACAGTCCCTACGCCCGGATCTACCACAGATACGAAGACTGTTCCTTCAGGCCAGTATGGAACTGTTTGCTCAAGGCGATACGCGGCTTCCCAAATATTGTACGCCGGAATTTCGTGCGTAAGGTCAAATAATTTCAAATCAGTTGAAACACCCATGGCGACTCCCTTCATGGCTGAAACTGCACCATCCTTAAGCCCAAAGTCAGACTGAAAGACGACAATCTTATTTTGACCTTTTAAACCAACCTGAAATAGTATGACGAACAGTAAAGTTGAGAAAAGGCCACGCATAAGAAATAAAATTTAGATTGAATATACACTAAGAAATTTGCTAATCGTCTGGTCCGGAAAGAAATACTCCTCAACTGATATCAGCCGGATCAGGGTATGGTAGAACCATTTGCGGCAATGATATGTCCGTTATTCGTATCCTGCAAAAATGCCACTACCGAGTAGTCTGAAGACCTGAAGCCTGTGGGAATGTTGAGAAAATAAGTATTTGAAACTTTCGGATTGGTTTGGACTTTAAATTCCCTCACCGTAAAAAAGTGAGAAAGCGTTTTGCCTTTGTTTTCTCCTCTTTGAATAAAGTCTGAAGTAAAATTTTGAACAAGGGCCAGGTTCAGTTTAAGCGCAGAATTTCCATCGGAGGAAATAGATACCGGAATCTTGTGATTTGATTCCTGAAGAACTTTTATTTTGATCTCTGATTTAGGAGTTTCATTAATAGATTCTTCAATCACTTTTCGGAGGGTGGATTCTTCGCTGCCTACAAATTCAACCTTGCCATTAACTATTATTTGCGGGGTGTATATACTACTCAGGTGAAAAAAAGTTCCGTATTCCTGCTGACGGCCAGAATATGCCGGATCGGAAAATGCATCTTTCCATCCCAGGTAGTTCCAATAATCCACATGAAAACTTAAAATGTAAAGGTTTTTCTTCCATCCCTTTAACCTGCCCACTGCTTCATCAGCTGCCGGACAGCTGGAACATCCTTCGGAGGTAAATAATTCCACAACTGCAAATCCCTGGCCAGAAGTATCTTCCTTATTTGTTTTATGCAGTATCTTGAATGAAGTAAAAAGTGAGGTCGTTATAAAAAACCATATCACGGAATTGATTATGCGGAAACCTGAAAACATATTAATATATTTCCTTATCCTAAAACTACATTAAAAAAGTCCGGTTATTCGTCAGAAAACTGACAAGCAAGCGGACTTCTTTAGCGTTAAATATGGGATTTACATATAGAATTGTTCAGAGATAATTTTCCCGTCTTTTACCTGATATACACACAGCTCAGTCATATCCGTGCGTCCACGATCTTTTGTAGTTACATCCACCCTCATAACGAGAGAAAATGTATTTCCGGCAATCATTGGTTCTGAAATTTCCACAGAATGGGTAGCCGTAACCATATTTTGCCATTTCTCACCTTTTTTTATAATGGCGTCTAACCCCTTGGTTTCTTTGTCAAATCCCCCGCCGGCCATCGGCTCGATACTCATTGCATCCTTTGCAAATAGTTCTTTTTGAGCGGTTTCGAATTCGCCCTGCTCACAATATTTCTTAAGTTTTTTGGCTATTTCTTTTGTAGTCATAGTCTTCGTTGCTGTAGTAGACATAATGATAGATTTTAAAGATGAAACAATGGAGAATAAGCCACAAAAACTATACTAGAGTTTTACATCTACCAAAGTTAATTCCTTCATAAATCCGATATAATTTTAATCTGTAATACGCTTTTTTTAAAGGAATATTCCTGCAATTTCAGGAGACTACTTCCTTTTCCACGACTTTTTTTTCTTTTTTCGGGTTCTTGGTTTTTTCTTTATGAACAACAGTAATTTGATCCTTTGTTAAGTGTTTCGAAAGAATTTTACCCGCTTTGCGGAGCTCTTTTTCGAATTTCTTATCGCTGACATTCTTAAAATAGCCCTTTAGAGTTTCTGCGAGTTTAATTTCAATCTCTTTTAATATGGTCTTCTTCACCGATTTCTGTGAAGGCTTTTTTGTTTTCTGTGCCATGATGATTTAATAACTATTTAGTAATGTAAAGGTAACGGGATTATTATATTGATCTGTGTTAAGATTTAATACCCGGTGCCCAGTTTGGAACTTCATGACACTTTTGTAATTGATGACCTTTGCATCTTTTTGCAGAAGAAATTGGTTCCTGTGTCGTTTCGAAATTTGCTTCAAATTCAGCCGTTTTTACAGGAATTGCGATCAGAATTGCCAAATCAGGGATCATGTGAAATTATTTAATTTCATTCGCAAACACAAGCCCATACTGTGTTACATACATTTTTATCAATTTCACACAATAAAATTAACAGCTTTATTTCGTCATATAAGAAACTATACCCGGTTATTTCCCGTACATTGTTGCAAGTCTGGTGCTTGAGAAGACCATGGAAAACCTGATTATTTAATTAACTGTTCTTTTTTTATGGCCTTTATAGATGAAATCCTTCAAACGCCTTCGTATGGATGGATGGATGCCAGGGGAGTATTTCTTAAGCCCACTACGAGACAACTTTTTACAGAAGCTTTTTCCCGAATCAACGTATTCAAATCAAGGAAGAACTGGATTGCCCTCATCAGTTGGTTCATGGCAGCCTGTATGTTTCCTTTATTTGTAATATTTCTTATTTATTTCCTAACCTGGAAAACAGCCATCGTATTGGTAGTTTATGCCATGGTCATCATGAGTACCCATGGTACCATTTGGTTTCACCGGTTTTGTACCCATAAATCTTACAGATTCAGTCATCCGATATTCAGACTGATCACTCAAAATCTGGTGATAAAAACTTTTCCGGAAGAAATATATGTAATCTCCCACCATGTTCATCACGTAAAGTCTGATGAACCCGGTGATCCTTATAATCCAATGGGTGGTTTTATGTACTGCATGCTTATCTGACGTGAATCATCAAAGCATTGCAAAGAACCTGAGTCGTGAAAAATATCAACGGGTAAGAAATTTTCTCAGGCATACAGGTGTCGGACTCAATTCCTTTGAACAATATCAAACATGGGGTTCGGTATCAAAACCATTATATGTAATTACTCTCTGGCTTTTAAACTGGGCCTTCTGGTATGGTGCACTTTTCCTTCTCGGAGGAAATGGTCTTGCACTGGCATGTTTCAGTGGTGCATTTTTCTGGTTCGTTCTTGTGAGAGCATTCAATTATACGGGTCATGGTAAAGGTCACGACAAACACGTGGATGGAATTGACTTCGACCGGTCGAACCTGTCCATCAATCAAACGAGACCGGGTATGCTCTCCGGTGAGTGGCATAATAACCATCATCTTTTTCCTGGAAGCGCCAGGGCAGGATTTCTTCCTTACCAACTGGACCTCGCCTGGATTTATATCTATAGCCTTTTCAAGCTCGGCATGGTCTCCAGCTATAAAGATTCCAAAAAGGAATTTTTGAGTAAATACTATGCGCCTGCGCCAATCAATAATGGAAAGTCTTCCTGACACAGGGTTTGTTGTATTTAAACTCAGATTGTAGATCCGGCATCTCTTCAGCATCAAAAATTTGATGTAGACTTGTGTATTAAATTTTATGATTTTAAGATCTCTTACTCTGTTTACAGTTTTCATTTGTTGTTTCAATACGATCATAGCGCAGGCAACATTTCCCAAACCCGTTTATCCGTTACATGTTATTTTCGATACGGACTTCGGTCCGGATTATGACGACGTGGGGGCCATCACGCTTTTGCATAGTTTCGCAGACAGCGGTTGGGTCAGGATACTTGCTACTATGGCCAGTTCCAAACATAAAAATGCCGCCGCCTCAATAAATGTTTTTAATACCTATTTCAATAGGCCCGGGATCCCGGTTGCCGTTGTAAGAGGCAATGCAGTTTCACTGGGCGACAAACAACATTGGACAGATTCTGTCATTCTGCATTATCCGCATAAGATTCAAAACAATCAGGACGTTCCGGATGCCCTGGATCTTTATAGAGAAATTCTATCGGCTCAACCGGATCATTCGGTTACTATAATTACAGTGGGATTTCTCACTAATCTGGCAAATTTACTTTCATCAAATAGTGATTCATATTCATCTCTCAATGGATATGATCTGGTTAAAAAAAAGGTTAGAAATCTTGTGTGTATGGCAGGCCGGTTTCCATCCGGGAGGGAATTTAATCTGGCAGAAGATGTAAACGCTTCAAAAAAGGTTTTGTCTGAATGGCCGACGGCCATAGTTTTTAGCGGATTCGAAATAGGACAGAGAATTAAGACGGGTCTTCCATTGATTCACGATGATCAAATTCGGAACAGCCCTGTGAAAGACGTATTTGCCATTTGTATTCCCCTGGCAGCAGAAGATAGTGCCGGAAGAATGAGCTGGGATGAGACAGCCGTGCTGGTAGCCGTTAAAGGATGGCAGAAATATTATGACCTTGAAAAAGGTAATTGCAAAATCAATGGGGATGGTTTCAATGAATGGGAAAAAGCCGGCGAAACAAGAGCCCATCTCGTTGAAAAGCAGTCTCCGCAAGTGGTAAGCGAAATCATCAATCAGCTCCTCTTACACCAGCCCGTAATACAGAAAAATTAGTTCTAAAAAGAACTCTTCCTTAACATCCTAAAAGGCCAGTTACCTGTTTTAATGGGTTTTCCTTCAGAATTAAATCAGATTTCACCCCGATTTTTGTATGTTCCAAGAAAGACCCGGCCATGCGTAACCGCATTTTAATTATTGTTATTATCTTTTTGACAGGTAAAAATTCTATAGCGCAAAAGAACACACTTGATTTTTATCTTCAGGAAGCTATTCAGAACAGTCCCCTCTTAAAGGATTACCAGTCGCAGATGGAATCGAATGCCATCGATAGTGAACGTATCCGGGCGCAGTACAAACCTCAGGTTTCCGGCTCAAGTATAAATTCATATGCCCCGGTGATTAATGGCTTTGGATACGATAACGCAATAACTAACGGCGGTCAGCTAAGCGGCATTGTAAATGTAAGTCAGACCCTGGTAAGCCGCGGAAACCTGTCTGCACAGTATAAGAATATTCAAATACAGAATCAGGGTATTGGAAATGCCGCCAGGATTTCCACACAGGACCTGAAAAGAACCATCACCAACCAATACCTTACTGCATTTGGAACTTTACAGGAGCTCAATCTGGCAAAAGAAATTCGTGCGCTGCTTCAAAAGGAAGTTGCCATCCTGAAAACACTTACTGAAAAAAATGTATACAGACAAACGGATTACCTGACCCTGCTGGTTACTGTGCAGCAACAGGACCTTTCCCTTCGTCAGCTTGATATACAGTTTCACAACGACTTTGCTACCCTTAATTATATGGCAGGAATTGTTGACACTTCTGCAGTTAACCTGGATGAACCTGATTTTTCAGTCAATCCTCTCCCCGGTCCGTATCACTCGGTATTTTTTCAAAAGTATACAATCGACAGTCTGATACTGGTCCAAAACCGGACGCTGATCGACTATAGTTATAAACCCAAAGTAAATTTATATGCTAACGGAGGATATTTGTCCTCACTCGCTTATCAGGGATATAAAAATTTTGGGGCAAGTGTGGGCCTGGATATTACTGTTCCTATATATGATGGGAAACAGAAAAAAATGCAATACCGGAAACTGGATATTTCCGAAAGGGCCAGGACGAACTATAAAAATTTTTATACAAGTCAGTATTACCAGCAAATAAATCAACTAGAACAGCAATTGCAACAAACTGAATCCCTGATTGGAGATATTAATAATCAAATTAAATATTCTGACGGGCTTATTGAAGTGAATACAAAGTTAATGGAAACAGGAGATGCGAAAATAGCAGACCTGATCATTGCATTGAATAATTACCTGAACGCAAAGAATCTGCTGACACAAAACAAAGTAAGCCGACTACAAATTATTAATCAAATAAACTATTGGAACAGATAAAAAAACATTCATGAGTAAGGCAATTGTCCTTTTTTATTCAATAATTATTCTTTTATTTTCTGCTTCCTGTTCACCTAAGGCGGAAGTACCGGAAGAAACGGCTGAGCAGGTTCAAACTCCTGTAACGGTAACCGGCATAATAAAGGAACCTATGGAAGAATTTATTGAACTAAATGCCACATCAACTTATCTTCTCAAGAATTATATAAAAGCGAACGAAAATGGCTATCTGCAATCGGCTAACGTGATACCGGGTCAGTTTGTTAAGGCGGGACAAACTCTGTTTACCATTAAAACCAAGGAGGCCGAAAGTATCGGCAATGCAGTAAACAAACTCGATACAACATTTAAATTCTCGGGAACTAATACTATTAAAGCCGGGGCTGGTGGATTTATCTCTCAGATAAATCATCAGTCTGGTGATTATGTACAGGATGGTGAACAGTTGGCTGTTATAACTGACGATAACAGTTTTGTATTTATTATGGAACTGCCGTATGAATTAAGGTCCTATATTAAAGTGGGCAGCAGGCTGGAATTAAAATTGCCTGATGGCGAGAAACTTCCCGGGCTTATTGCCTCCTTTATGCCTACTGTTGAATCTGTTTCTCAAACGCAGAATATTGTAATCAAAGTGAATCCTTCTCATTCGATTCCTGAAAACCTGGTGGCAAAAGTAGTGATTCCTAAAATCGTCAGGGATCATTCCATATCCCTGCCAAGGGCTGCGGTTTTATCGGACGAGACGCAGACACAATTCTGGGTAATGAAAATGACGGATAGTATAACTGCTGTAAAAGTTTTGATTAAAAAAGGAATAGAAACAAAAGACAGGATCGAAATTTTGTCGCCTGCCTTTTCTGATCAGGATAAAATTCTGATAACAGGAAATTACGGCTTGGCAGATACGGCAAAAGTCAGGATCGTTCAGCCACAATAAACTCATGAAGAATTTTTTTCATTCACATAAAAACCCGGTATCAGTTTTACTTGTGCTGATCATTGCAGGGGGAATATTCGCATACAGTAAAATGCAAACCTCACTCTTTCCGGAAATCAGTTTTCCCAAAATAAAAATCATTGCAGACGCGGGCTTGCAGCCAGTAAATAAAATGATGATCAGGGTAACCAAACCACTTGAAAATGCTATTAAACAGGTGCCTGATCTTGAAACGATAAGAAGTATAACGAGCAGGGGTACATGTGAAATTTCGGCTTTTATGAACTGGAATGCCAATATCGATCTCAGCCTTCAGAAAATTGAATCAAAAATTGCGGAGATTAGAAATAATCTTCCGCCCGAAACACAGATTACGGTGGAGAAGATGAATCCATCCATCCTTCCTGTTATCGGATACACTCTGGAAGCCCATAATAAAACTCCCATTGAATTAAAGCAGCTGGCTATCTATACGATCAAACCTTTTCTTTCGCAGGTAACCGGAGTTTCCGAAGTACGCGTGATCGGAGGTAAAATGAAAGAATACTGGCTTGAACTCGATGCGCGCAAAATGAGTTCTTTAATGATTACGCCTGACAGCGTAAGTTCCGCACTTGCACAAACTAATTTTATCCGCTCCAATGGTTATTTGTCAGATTATCGTTTTTTATATCTGACTACTACCGATGCGACGGTTCACTCTACTGATGATATCCGGAATATTGTTATACGTAATGACGGAAAACGAATCGTTCGGATAGGAGATATTTCAACCGTGGAAGTCAGGGAAGCGGTTGAATACACGAAAATAAATGCGAACGGCCGCGAAGGAATTTTGATAGCTATTATAAAACAACCCAATACCAACCTTATCGACCTGTCTGATCAGATGGAGAAAAAAGTAACTGAACTCAGAAAAATTTTACCTGAGGGCGTAGGCATTCAGCCTTATTATATACAGGCAGATTTTGTGAAGACTTCCATCCAAAGTGTTTCTGATAGTTTATTAATTGGCCTTGCGCTTGCAATTATTGTAGCCATTTTGTTTTTGAGATCTCTCAAATCGAGTGCTACTATACTTATTACAATTCCTGTTACAATCTGCCTTACCCTGATTGTATTGTACGTAACAGGGTACACTCTTAATATCATGACCCTGGGTGCCATAGCTGCTTCGATCGGTTTGATAATAGATGATGCCATTGTTGTGGTTGAACAAATTCACAGGACACATGAAGAACATCCCGAAGAGCCAACAGTACCTCTCCTGCATAAAGCTATTCATTACCTTTTGCCGGCTATGGTTGGATCTTCACTCAGTACCATTGTGATTTTTTTCCCATTTGTACTTATGAGCGGTGTAGCTGGTGCCTATTTTAAAATCTTGACGAATACCATGATCATAACCCTGGTATGTTCATTTTTTGTTACATGGATCGGTTTGCCCGTAATCTATCTCGTTTTATCCAGGAAAAAACCGGGAAGACATTTCAAAAAGCGTCCGTTGAAAAAACAAGCCTGGGTTTCATTTTTTATATTTCGTCCCTGGATTAGTCTTATCCTGATCGTTATGCTTGCATGTTCCATATTTTATATTCTGCCAAAGCTGGAGACTGGTTTTCTTCCGGAAATGGATGAAGGAAGTATTGTTCTTGACTATGCTTCGCCGCCGGGTACTTCTTTGGAAGAGACAGATCGGATTTTGAAAGAAGTAGAAAAAATAATTAAAACAGTTCCTGAGGTTACTGCATATTCCAGGAGAACAGGAACACAGATGGGATTTTTTATTACTGAACCTAATACTGGCGACTACCTTATTCAACTAAAATCCGACAGAAGCCGTACCACAGATCAGGTTATTTCTGATATCAGGACGAAGGTTGAAGCTTCCCAGCCGGCACTACGCATAGATTTCGGACAGGTCATTACTGATATGCTGGGAGATCTGATGACTTCTGTACAGCCCGTGGAAGTAAAAATATTTGGCGATAATCAGGAACAGCTGCATCAGCTTTCCAATCAGGTTGCCGAAGTTGTTTCATCCGTGAAAGGTACTGCTGATGTTTTCAATGGAATTGTAATTGCAGGCCCTTCACTAACGATTACACCCGACTATAGCAAACTTGCCCAGTTTGGATTAACGCCTGCAGGGCTTCAATACCAGGTTCAAAACTATCTGGAGGGAAATATTGTGGGCGATATGCTGGAGAAAGAGCAGCTTACGCCGATACGAATGATATATCCGAATAGCAGGAGCAGAAATATTTCTGATATTTCCGGGTGGCAGATTTTTTTACCGAATGGGAAACTCAATCCTATTAATTCACTGGCAACAGCCACAGTAAATCCGGGAGATGCAGAAATTCAACGACAGGATTTGCAATCCATGGGCGTGGTTACTGCGCGACTTGAAAACAGTGATCTCGGATCGGTCATAAAAAATATCCAGTCCGGTGTAAAAGCAAAAATTAAATTGCCTCAGGGATATCATATCATATATGGAGGATCATTTGCAGAACAACAACAGTCTTTTCGGGAATTGTTGCTTATACTGATTGCAGCCAGCCTGCTCGTTTTCGGAGTAATTCTATTTTTATTCAGGGAATTCATACTAGCTTTTATAATTCTTGCCATATCGGTTTTGGGAATCTCGGGAAGTTATCTGGCATTGTATTTTACGGATACACCGCTGAATGTTGGAAGTTATACTGGACTGATCATGATTGTTGGAATTATAGCTGAGAACGCCATTTTCACTATTCTTCAATTCCGGGAAGCCAGGATGACTAAATCTGCTGATGAGTCTGTGATATATTCAATCTCGACCCGTCTCAGGCCCAAACTCATGACAGCATTTGGAGCCATCATCGCTTTGTTACCCCTGGCCCTGGGAATAGGCGCTGGTGCGCAATTACATCGTCCCCTGGCCATTGCGGTAATTGGCGGATTTATAGTAGCCATTCCCTTATTGCTGATTGTACTTCCAAGTGTATTGAGACTTGTTTACCGGGGATCTGAAAAAAATCCGGCGATTATTTAATTAAATTTTTAAAATAAAGTATATGAAAAAGCACTCCGTTTTTATTAAGTACTTAACTATAATTATTTTCATTATTTCCATGAAACCGGGAAATCTGAAAGCACAGACAAGCAGTGGATTTCATGTTTCAAATACTTTCCACATTGCCAGTTCGGGAGGATGGGATTATATCGCAGTGGGCCCAGACAATAACCGGATATATGTTTCCCATGGCACCCAGGTAAATGTGCTCGATGCGACTTCCGGCGATTCTATTGGTGTTATTCCCAATACGACCGGTGTACATGGAATTGCATTTGCGCCCGCTCTGGGGAAAGGTTATACCAGCAACGGAAGGCTCAATAATATTACCGTTTTTGATTTGAAATCTAACCAGGTATTGAGCCAGATAGCAGCAGGAACAAACCCCGATGCAATCATGTACGACGATTATTCAAAGCTTATCATAACCTGCAATGGGCGAAGTAATGATCTCAGTTTGATCGATCCTTCAACTGAAAAACTGGTTGCAACTATTCCTGTAGGTGGTAAGCCTGAAACGGCTGTCTCTGATGGCAAAGGAAAAATATTTGTCAATATCGAAGACAAAAATGAGATCATATCTGTTGATATCAATGCGCGAGCAGTATTGAACCGCTGGCCACTTGCTCCTTCTGAAGGACCAACCGGCCTGGCGATCGACTTAAAAAATAACCGTCTTTTTGCTGGTTGTGAAAAAACGCTGGTCGTGATGGACGCGACAGCAGGCAAAGTGATCGCAAGAGTAACTATCGGAAACGGATGCGATGGTGTCGTATTTGATCCTTCTTTGGGTTTTGTTTTTGCGAGTTGCGGAGAAGGTGTACTCAGCATCGTGCACGAAACAAAAAACGGGGAATATGCCCTTTTGGAAAATGTGCCTACAAAGGCAAGTGCCAGAACAAGCGCTATAGATTCAAAAACACATACTGTTTATTTACCTGCGGCAGAATTTCAAAAAAATGCAACACCCGGAACCCGTCCGCCGGTTGTGCCTGGTACTTTTCAGGTACTGGTTGTGAAACGTTGATCGTCGACAAGTGACCGTTGAAAGTAATTAGTTTGGGATATTGCAAATAAAGTGTATCTAGTTTTAGGCTTTAAGCTTTAGGCTTTGAGCCTTTAGGGTTTTCCCTCTTTAGTTGCTGAATGAAATATGAATAACTCTTACTGAGTAATTGACTATAAGAGCTGTGTTCAAAAAAAGTGAGGTTGCCTGTATTTTTATCTACCAGTGTGAGTTTAATCAGGTTCTCTTCATCCATAGAAATATCCACATCGTATTTCAATAAAATCTGTTTTAGTTTTGTCGTATTCCGCATAGGAGCTTTAAAGATCTGTAATTCTATTGAATATTTATTTTTAAAGAATGACGTAAACATGGATTAAAATGAACCTGGAGAAAGAACTACTGAAAACGCAATCCCTTGTTCAATGTAACCGGATTATAAAATATATCGGTAATGACGAAATCCCGGTTTGCAGACCTGATGAAATTATTTTTTAAAAGAGAGTACAGACTGACCCAGCATGCTGCATGGCCTATGAGTTATTGCATCCGTCAGTTTCCGGTTCTGGCAAAACCTTATTATAAAAAATTTATTGATCAGCTATCAGACACAAATGCACATCCGGCAGCGAGAAGAAATATCGTAAGGCTTCTTCAATTCGTTGAAATTCCGAAAAGATTACATGGTAAGCTAATGGACATTTGTTTTCAATTCATAAATAATCCTGAAGAGGCGATTGCTGTTAAGGCTTTTTCTCTTACAATACTTTCTAACCTGGCAGAAATATATCCCGAAATAATTCCTGAAATAAAAACAGTCATTGAGTCGCGGTTGGAATTTGAAACCCCGGCTTTTCGCAGCAGGGCGAGGAAGTTTCTAAGGAAAGTGTGAAAATGTGGAAGTGTGGTAGTGTGGTAGTTAAATTCAACTAACAATCCTTTCGAGCGCTTCTAAAATGCCATCGGCCCCAGGGTTGATTCCAACCGGTGAGAGATAACTCCACCGGATAATGCCTTCGTTGTTCAATACAAAAAGAGCCCTTTCGCTTCGACCGGCCTTATCGTTATAAACGCCATATTTCCTTGCAGACTGCTCCCTTGGGTTCAAAATCGGCTAATAAAGTAAAATGCAAATTCCTGGCTTCGCGGAAAGCTGCGTGACACCATTTTCCATCTACTGAAATTCCAATCAGTTCCGCATTGTATTTGCTGAAGTAGCGTAGCATTTCGTTGTAAAGTGCCATCTGGTCGCTGCATACAGGGCTCCAGTCTGCCGGATAAAATGCCAGTATCACATTTTTGCCTTTCAATTCATGGAGAGCAAGTTTTTTATCAGGCAGGGCATCCAGTATAAAATCCGGTGCAGGTATATTTATTCCCAGCATACAATTATTTTAATTTCTATAAAAATGTTTAAGCATGGATTGAAAACTTGATTTTCATCCAACAAGACAAATATACAATCGCATTGGAAGGATCTTTCGTAGCCTACGAAGCGACTACGAAATACGGACTAAAAACCACTTAATTTTGCAATGCGAACTGAATTTCAGGCGCCGGTGGGGCAGGAAACCTGCTGTCGGAAAAAAAATGATATCAGATTTTAGTGTTTTCGCCTTTCTGATGAAGTCCGGTTTGGTTTAAATCTAAAACAACAAATCCTTCTCCGTTTAACGGAAAAGGATTCGTTACTCTATTTGTCGGGGCGGCAAGATTCGAACTTGCGACCTCCTGGTCCCAAACCAGGCGCGATGACCGGGCTACGCTACGCCCCGAACTCTTTCACCGGGTTGCAAAAGTAAGGGTTCAAGGACCAATTAAAGAAGTGGTGCAGGTAATTTCTACATAGTTGTGAAGTGCCTTAAACTTATGGCCTATGCTTTGAGCGTTAGGCCTCAAGCTCTACGTCTTCAACTTTATTCCTCCATCCACGACACTTTTTGCATCGCTTTATGCTCTTTCCCAATGATATCCCTATATAGATCTGGTCTCCTGGCTTTCAAATACCGATAGCCGCCTGCTAGCGTCAGTTTCTCCTCTGTAAGGGTTGCTATTACATATTCATCTGAAAAACTTCTGCATTCAGCCAGAATATCTCCATAGGGATCCAATATCATTGAACATCCATTTTTCAACTGGTCATCGTCCATGCCGATTGGGTTGGAAAAAATAGCATACAAAGCATTGTCGTAAGCACGCGCAGGCAGCCATTTCAATAGCCAGCTTCTTCCCTTGAGTCCGTCGAATTCCATGCGGAGTGATGTGGGATCTTTTTCGCGGTTTTTCCAGAGTGCAGGATCTACAAATCCGGCGCCTGGCCTCGTGGAGGGTGTACACATTGTAACATGTGGCATGAATAAAATATCGGCGCCTAATAATTTTGTCGCGCGCACATTCTCGACAATATTATTATCATAGCATATCAGGATGCCGCATTTCCAGCCAAAAAGATCGAATACCGTATATTCATTGCCCGGTTTTATATTTTTATTTACGAAGGGGTGCAGTTTACGATGTTTAGCTACTAAACCGGTTTTATCAACACATACGTAGGCTTTATAAATATCATCATGGAAATCTTTCTCAAATAAACCGGCAAGAAGAGTAATTTTATTTTTTTCAGCAATAGCCTGCAAACTGCGCATGCTCTCTCCGTCCGGAATAATTTCTGAAAGGTCAAGCATCTGTTCCTGCGATAATTTGCGTGCAAAACTGTATCCCGTAATAGAACATTCGTGAAAAGCAATGGCTTCAGCACCATCCGCCGCCGCTTTTTTTGAAAGGCGGTCAATAACAGATAGATTAAATTCTTTATCACCCGATTTATTTTCAAATTGCGCGGTAGCGATTTTTATATTTCGCATAATAATTATTTAGTTGTACCTAAATTATTTTCCAGTACTTCGATGGCGTTGGACAAATATACAAGTGGAGAATTCCAGTTGATTGCTATCTCATTCGATGCATAGGCACAGTCAGAATCCACATAAGCTGTCTCCGGTTCGTGAAAATCATAATGACAATGATCCTGCTCGCCAGGATTCGGTCCTCCGGCAAGCAATCCTGGTACAGGATCTGTAATACCGTCCGCAACGGAAGGGCGATGATGAGGATGCATGGGTGAATGACTGCCAATGCCTGTTATAAAACAATAACCCGTAGCGTTTCTTCCGCAGATATATTCAAGATTTCCCAAAGCTGCATCCAGGTATTGACGATCCCTGGTTATCAAATAAACCTGTATAAGCAGTATACCCTGGTTCGCCGCGTTGGCATTGCTTCCCCAAACGAAGTCAGATCTTCTGCCACCCATAACCGTTTGGAAGGCATTGTTTTTAGCATTACGGATATATTCATCAGCCGTCCGGATTAGCCTGGTGCGAATGGTGTCATCCATTATCCGGGAAACATGTTTTTCTTTATTCTGAATCAGGCTATAATACCCCAGCAATCCAGTTTCCGACCAGGAAGGCAAAGCAAAATGATCATTCATGTGAGCAATGATGGTGTCCTTGTAATTTATTTTTCCTGTCGTCATAAATAATTCACTGGCTGCCCAGAACCATTCGTCCGAAAATTTTCTGTCACCATACCCGCCTGTAATTATATTCGGAGTAAATAATTGATTCATCGCATTTTGATCGTAGCTCAGACCGGGATGGGTTTCTGCCCACGACCAGGCCTTTTCTGCTGCGCGAATACAACTATCACTCAGGCCCGGTAATTCTTTTCTATAATTTTTAAATATACGGGCAGCCTGTGCCGCCACTGCGGCAAGGTCCAGCGTTGCAGCCGTTCCTTTCTGAACGACATACCTCGGTTGCCGGGCCTTATCAGGCATAATCATCGCATCAAAAGAAGCATTGGTACATTTATTATAAACGCCTCCGTCTTCCGGATCCTGCATGCTGATCATCCATCGCAGGTTATATAATATTTCATTCAGGATATCAGGTATTTGTTTATCGAGCGGTGGAATATTTGTGAGAAGGGTATCAAAATAGGATTTGAAATCTTCATAGGCAGACAACAGCGTGCCCATGCTAATACCCGAATTGACAATGTACTTATTATAATCACCTGCATCATACCAGCCACCCGGTGTTGATATAATCGCCCCTGCTTTCCTTTCAATTGAAGCAGCTGAAGGATGAATGATTACAGAGTCGTCCGGATGACCTGCAGGCCTGCTCCATTTTCCTGCATAAGCTGCTTCCAGTGGCATAGATGCCCGTTGATAATAAAATGCTTTTAAAGATGCAACCGCAACTTTATTATGGACTTTTTCCGCTATCCGGAATGAATATGAATCACGACAGCCGATAACCGAGATGTGAAATATTCCGGTTTGGGTCAGTGAGCTGAAATCAGCCATTCTGGTTTGCAAAGAAGAATTCAATGATAGCCGGATGCCGGAAAGTCTGGCCCGAAAGACGGTATCCGAATTATTTTCGCGGATCACATAAAACAGTATCTTATCCTGAGATAAGTTTGAAGATTTACTAAAATTCCCCGCCAGAATTGCAATTTTTGATGCCTTCGGATAAAATCCTTCCTGATCAATACGGATAGTTATCGAGGAATCCTGCGATTGAAGATTTTGTGAAATGAAGAATAAGAAATACAGCAGGGATACATGTAATTTCATATGAATCTGGTATTCGGATGCCCTGTAAAGATAGTTTTTAAAACTATGGACTTTGCTTCCGTAAATTTGGGTATGCCGGCGAGATCCGGAAATTTCTAAAAAATGAAAAGCAGTATTCTGAAAATACATCCGGCTGATTCTATAATGGTGGCATTAAAGAATTTACAGGCGGGCGAAACTGTGGAATATGACGGACTTCAATATACGTTAAAAGAAAATATTCCAGCCAAACATAAATTTTATTTGCGAGATGAACCGGCTGGAGCAAATGTTATTATGTACGGAGTACTGGTTGGCAAGACAGAAAAGGATGTTACTTCGGGCAGCCGCGTTTCTACAGAAAACCTCAGACATGCATCAGGAACCTATGATTTTCGTGAAGCGAACTATAAGTGGGTGACTCCTGATGTGTCCAGGTTTAGAAATGCCCGTTTTTTCGGTTATCACCGTCAGGATGGGAGAGTTGGAACAGCCAATTATTGGTTGTTTATTCCTACAGTATTTTGCGAAAACCGCAATCTTGATGTCATCAGAGAAGTTCTGCAGGATGAACTTGGTTATTCAGTAACTGAAAAATATAAGGCTTTCACAAGGGAACTTATCCTTGCTCGACAACATGGTGAAAATCTGACAGGTCCTGATATACAATCCTTTGCTTCGACGCCTATCCGTTCCCGGGTTTTTCAAAATGTGGATGGCATTCGTTTTCTCAATCACGATGGTGGTTGTGGTGGTATCCGGCAGGACTCCGCCGTTTTGGGAAAATTGCTGGCTGCCTATGCCAATCATCCCAATGTTGGCGGAATCACAATCCTTAGTCTCGGTTGTCAGCACCTGCAAACGACAGAACTTTTGGATGGCATAAAAAATTTAAACCCTGGGTTTGATAAACCAGTATATATTTTTGAACAACAACAAACGCAGAGCGAGGAACAATTAATACAGGAAGCGATCCGAAAAACTTTTGAGGGACTTATCAGGATCAATCAGTACGAAAGGAAACCAGCCACTTTGGATAAACTTTGTATTGGCGTAAAATGCGGAGGTAGTGATGGCTTTAGCGGGATTACGGCAAATCCCGCCGTTGGATATTGTGCTGATCTTCTGATTGCCCTCGGAGGTAAAGTTCTGTTGGCAGAATTTCCAGAACTCTGTGGGGTAGAACAGGAACTGGTAGACCGTGCAGTAAGTGAAACAGTGGCAAAGAAATTCATACGACTAATGAGAGATTATGAAGTTTCGGCGCAGCGGTCAGGATCGGGATTTCACATGAATCCTTCTCCCGGGAATATAAAAGACGGACTCATTACAGACGCCATGAAATCTGCAGGCGCTGCAAAAAAGGGAGGCAATGCACCCGTTGCGGATGTGCTGGACTATACAGAACCCGCTACAAAAGCTGGTCTCAGCCTGGTATGCACTCCGGGCAATGATGTTGAAGCTACCACCGGACAAGCGGCATCCGGAGCAACCCTGATTTTATTTACGACCGGTCTAGGAACGCCGACCGGAAATCCGGTTTGTCCGACTATTAAGATTTCATCAAACTCGGCCCTTGCCCGCCGTATGCCGGATATCATTGATATTGATACAGGCGTCATTATTGAAGGAGAAAAAACGCTGAGGGAGATGGGAGAAGAAATATTATCTTATTGCATTCGCGTGGCAAGCGGGGAGATAATACCCAAAGCTGTATTGTTAAATCAGGATGATTTTATTCCCTGGAAAAGAGGTGTGTCGCTCTAAATATCATAGTTCATGAAAAAATTTCTTGACCAGGATTTTTTATTGGATACAGAGACGGGGAAACGCTTATATCATGAATATGCTTCTCCGCTACCTATTATTGACTATCACTGCCATCTTCCGGCAAAACAGATAGCTGTAAACCACCGTTTCGAGAATCTCACAGACATCTGGTTACGCGGTGACCATTATAAATGGCGGGCCATGAGAATGAATGGAATTGACGAAGCTTTTATATCAGGTGAAAAAAATGACTGGGAGAAGTTTTTAAAGTGGTCAGAGACCGTGCCATATACTCTGCGCAATCCGCTTTATCATTGGACGCATCTTGAACTGCAAAGATATTTTGGCGTTGATAAAATACTTCACGCTGGTTCAGCAAAAGACATATATGAATTTTGCAATCAAAAATTACAAACTTCAGAATTCCGGGTTCATGGTCTTTTAAAAAGGATGAAGGTCGAAGTTATTTGCACTACGGATGATCCGGCAGATTCACTTGAATATCATCAGTTGATCGACAAACAATCTTTTAATGTAAAAGTGCTGCCGGCATTTCGTCCTGATCAGGCAATGTCAATTGGAGATCCGGTACAGGTTTCAAAAATATATTGAAAAACTGGGAAAGACGGCTGATATTTCCATCACTTCGTTTTCATTTTTACTGGATGCTTTGAAGAAGCGTCACGATTTTTTTCATGCCGTTGGATGCCGGATTTCTGATCATGGACTGGAAAGATTTTATAATGTGGAATGGACTGAATCCGAATTAAAAAGAACATTTGAAAAAGTCAGAAATGGCAACATGGCCGATCCTTTGGAAATTCGAACAATTTCAATCCGCCATGCTCCTGCAATTTGCTGAATGGGATTATGAAAAAAACTGGGTTCAGCAATTTCACATTGGCGCATTACGTAATAATAACAGTCGAAAGCTTAGGCAGTCTCGGTCCGGATACGGGTTGGGATTCTATTGGAGATTTCCCGCAAGCGCATGATCTTTCGGCCTTTCTTAGTTCGTTGGACAAGAATAACCGCCTTGCAAAGACTATATTGTACAACAATAATCCTGCAGATAATGAAGTGATGGCAACTATGATTGGTAACTTTAATGATGGTTCTGTGCCAGGTAAAGTTCAATGGGGTTCAGCCTGGTGGTTTATGGATCAGAAAGAAGGCATAGAAAGACAATTGAATGCGCTTTCGAATATGGGTTTAATAAGCCGGTTTGTAGGAATGATCACAGATTCCCGCAGTTTTCTTTCTTATCCCCGACATGAATATTTCAGGCGGATAGTATGTGGAATTTTCGGCAGGGAAATAGAAAGAGGAGAATTGCCGAACGATATGGGATGGACGGGCAAAATAATCAAGGACATTTGTTATTTTAATGCAAATCTTTTTTTTAACTGGAATGAAAAGTAAGTGACTTTTATAAATTGATTGCCATGGGAAAGATTCTATGTTTCGGTGAACTCCTGCTAAGGTTTTCACCTGCGGGGGAAGGTCAATGGCTGAAATTGCATGAATTACCGGTTTATTTAGGAGGCGCAGAATTAAATGTTGCTACGGCCCTGGCTATCTGGAAACTACCCGTATCTTATTGTACGGCCCTCCCGGAAAATTATTTATCAAAAGATATTCTGGCAGAAATAGAAAGAAGGAAGATTCTTACAGACACAATTTTATTTTCCGGTGAACGAATAGGTGGTTATTATCTCACTCAGGGAACGGACCTTAAAAATCAATCTGTCATTTATGATCGCGCCCATTCTTCCTTCGGAGAAATGAAAAGGGGAATGATCAATTGGGACCTCATCCTGCACGATGTTTCCTGGTTTCATTTCAGCGCCATTAGTCCTGCTTTAAATGAATCGGTCGCCGCTGTTTGCCTGGAGGCTGTTCAGGCTGCATCCAAAAGAAATATCACTATTTCCATCGATCTCAACCATCGCCCAAAACTTTGGAGACAGAGAAATCCACATGATGTGATGTCGGAACTACTGCCTTATTGCGATGTAGTAATGGGCAATATATGGTCTGCCCATGATCTGCTTGGCATTCCATTGGATTCACATATCAGGAAGGACAGTGATAAATCAGACTATCTTCAGCGTGCCCACCTGACTTCTACCAGGATACTAAAGCGTTTTGCGCGGGTAAAGACAGTTGCATGCACGTTTCGTTTTGAAGAGGGAGATAATGGAATAACTTATTTTGCTTCTCTCTATTCTGCACATCATTGGGCTGATTCCCCGGTTTACAAAAGTGGAGAGGTCGTTGATAAAGTTGGTACCGGAGATTGTTTTATGGCGGGACTGATTTACGGACTTTTTAACTAACCTGTCTGAGAGTGATATCATCCAGTTTGCCACGGCTGCGGGGTTTGGAAAATTTTTTGAGAAAGGAGATTCAACTTGTCAGGATCTGGACACTATTCGAGCAAGAATAAATGAATATGCATAAAAAAGAAAAAGTTGTTCAGTCAATCGTCCAACAGGGGGTCCTTCCATTATTTTATCATCCGGATGAAAAGATTAGTATCCAGGTCATAGAAGCATTATATGCATCCGGCATCCGTGTTGTAGAATATACCAATAGGGGAAAGCATGCTTTGAAAATTTTCAAAGCAATAAAGAAGAATTTTATCAGACAATTTCCCGATTTAATTGTTGGTCTTGGAACCGTGATGGAGTCGAAAACTGCTTTAAAAGCACTGGAATATGGCGCCGATTTTCTGGTAAGCCCCGGATTTTCAAAAGAAATGGCCAGACTCGCTTCAGAGAAAAATATTTTATGGATTCCAGGATGTATGACGCCGACAGAATTGATGCAAGTATATGAGTCTGGAAATGGTTTTGTAAAAATATTTCCAGCAGGTTCAATCGGATCCGGATTTATAAATTCAGTGAAAGAAGTATTCCCTGATTTATTATTTATGCCGACAGGTGGCTTGGACAGTGGAAATTTGGAATCGTGGTTCAGGGCTGGTGTGTCAGCGGTCGGGATGGGAAGTAGTCTGATCAACAGCGCCCTCATGGAAAATAAAGAATTTGAAACTATAAAAAAAAATACAGAAATTCTTTTAAAACAAATTGCCGCGATCAGGGCTTCTTTAGTATAAAATAAATCAACGATGCGGCAGCCGATGGGAAAATACAGGTGGGTAGTTGTCACCCTCCTTTTTTTTGCAACTACCATCAATTATATGGACCGTCAGGTAATTGGGTTACTGAAAGACAGTCTGGCGAAGGATTTCAACTGGTCAGAAAAAGACTATAGCCGCATCGTCATGGCATTTTCTACTGCTTATGCGATTGCACTTTTGATATTCGGAAGCTTGATTGACAGGATTGGAACCCGGTTAGGTTATGCTGTCTCAATTATTATCTGGAGTATCGCGGCTATGTTCCATGCACTCGCTTCTTCGACCCTTGGCTTTACTTTTGCCCGGACTGCTTTAGGCCTTGGTGAAGGAGGAAATTTTCCTGCCGCTGTGAAAGCAGTAGCTGAATGGTTTCCTAAAAGGGACCGGGCTCTGGCTACAGGAATTTTTAATAGTGGAACAAATGTGGCAGCCATTGCAGGTCCCCCCATAATTGCATGGATATATTCGTCCTTTGGATGGAGGCAGGCTTTTTTGTGGACCGGTAGTTTAGGTTTTATTTGGTTAGTCTTTTGGTGGTGGTTATATGAGATTCCATCAAAACAGAAACGAATATCCGCTGCTGAATTTGATTATATAAAAAGCGATACATCTCCGGGGATTGATGTTACAGCGGGCACAAAGCAACAGATCGTTTGGCACCAGCTATTTGGGTATCGTCAAACCTGGGCCATTATATTGGGAAAATTCCTGACCGATCCGGTTTGGTGGTTTTATCTTTTCTGGATCCCTTCTTATTTTAATACAACTTATCATTTGAACCTCACAAGTTCCGCCATCCATGTGTCTACCGTTTATATTGTCGCAAGTTTTGGAAGCATATTAGGAGGCTATTTGTCGGGATGGTTGATAAAAAAAGGATTTCCCATTTACAAAGCAAGAAAATTTTCAATGCTATTTTTTGCATGTTGTGTGGTCCCGATTTTTTTTGTGAGATATACAAGCAGTATCTGGCCGGCAGTCTGGCTGATCAGTCTGGCGGCGGCAGCACATCAGGCATGGAGTGCGAACATTTACACGATAGGGTCAGATATGTTCCCTAAACAGATTTTAAGCTCTGTAATTGGCATTGGTGGAATGGCGGGATCAGTCGGCGGAATTCTTTTTCCATTGGCGATAGGAATCATTCTGGATCATTTCAGGTTGATTGGATTATTAGGTACAGGTTATAATATCATTTTTGGAATTTGCGCAATCGCCTATCTGCTGGCCTGGATAACTATGCAGGTGCTGTCCCCGAAGATGGAACCGTTAATTATTAATAATTAATATTTGATAATTAAAATTTATTCCTCCTTCACTGTTTTCTTCTTCTTTTTTTCTTTATGATATATTTTTTTTGCCTTATCGATGAGCCCGATATATTCAGTTTGTGAAACATCATTTGGATCATAACTTGCTTTGGCAATAAGTGCAAGGTCGTCCCAGGAAGTTTTTTCAGTGTAGACAGATTTTTTCAATAATCCCCCGAATAAGGCCACAGATGCGGAGAACCGGTAATAATTTGGGAGATCATTAAAAGGTTTGAAATTATATGGCAGATCAAATTCTTCCTGACGATTTATATTTTCTTCGGGCAACTGATAGTGCATCCAAAGTTTGGCGAATGGATTATGAAAAGCAGATATTGTGTCCAGGCTTACGGGATCGATTTCAATAAGGGACATAAGTGAATGTCCCGATCCGATTTCACCACCCTGTATTTCATTGGTACTGTCCTGCAATGCGCTTAACTTATTATCAAATCCGATCAAACGGTAACTTTTAACAATTGCGGGATCAAAACGGATTTCAACGTACGCTTCCTTGGCAATGGCATAAATAGTTTGGGCGAATTCTTCCATCAGTACTTTCTCGGCTTCTTTCTCATTATCCAGGTAAGCAAAATTCCCCTTCCCGCGGTTGGCGAGTACCTCAAGTTTTGAATCCTTATAGTTTCCCATACCCACACCGAGGCAGGTTAAGTAAATATTTGAGGACCGATAGCTATTTATGAGATTGTTTAGCTCATCCTCAGACTGTTCACCAACATTAAAATCACCGTCTGTAGCAAGAATGACCCGGTTTGTTCCGCCTTTTATAAATGTGCTTTTTGCGAGTCGATAAGCAGCTCTAATACCTGATTCACCCGGCGTGGAACCACCTGCTTCAAGTTGGGCAATGGACTCAAGGATTTTTTTCTTTTCCGAACCGCAGGTGGGTCCAAGCCAGACTCCATTCACTCCACCATAAACCACAATAGAGACAGTGTCTACCTGGCGAAGATTGTTTACCAACAAACCAAACGCAGATTTCAAAAGCGGAAGTCGGTTGGGAAGGTCCATTGATCCGGAAACATCGATTAAAAAAACCAGATTGCTGGGAGGAACACTATCCAGCATTGCTTTTTTTGCGCAGATATTCAGGTATAGTAGTTCATGTGCCGTATTCCATGGGCAGGGAGAAAGGATAGACTGATAATTGAACATACTGTCACCACCTGGCTGAGTATAATGTATGTTAAAGTAGCTCATCATTTCTTCGATCCTGATAGCATCCGGCGGAACAATGTTTTCCATATTTATGAAACGCCGGATATTGCTGTATGAAGCTTTGTTGATATTAACGGCAAATCCCGTTTCCGGAAATTTATCAGCCAGTACAAAAGGATTTTCAACCAGTGAGCTGTATGTTTCTGCATCAACGGTCCACCGGTCACGCATTTCGGGGTAAAGATTCTTGGTCAATGAAAGCAGGCGGTTTGTTGGTTTTGGAAGCGGTGCAAAGCGAGCTTTCAGAACGATAGTCTGATATTGATCGGCCTTTACGGGAACCGTACTTGTATAAAAGCCATCGGCAGTAACTGTCATAGTATCCAGAGACCTGGGTATACTAATACCGAATCCGCCCATATTTCCGGAATAAAACAGGAATTCGCTGGAAGCCAGCCTGATACGGACATTGCTCAACGGGTTTTTCTGTTCGTCCGTGATTTCACCTCGTAAATAATACTGACTTCTTACTTGCAGGCAGGTGCATGAAGCAATCCATATAATAAGCAGGATTTTCAAATAGAATATTTTGGTAACAGACGGACTTTTACTTTCAAACGTTTTTTATTCAAAAAGCTGATATATTGCGGTAGTATTTCTACCCAGACCATTATAGTCCAGACCATATCCTACAACAAATTTATCAGGAATTTCAAATCCGGTATAATCCACTTTGAGCGGATAAATCGTAGCCTCCGGTTTGTGAAGCAGTGCAACGATTTTAAGCGACGCAGGTTGCTGGTGCCGAAGTTGGGGAAGAAATTCATTCAGGGTTTTACCCGTATCAACAATATCTTCCAGGATGACCACGTGCCGGTCAAAAATTTCTATATCAAGTCCAATGGCAGTTAATACCTGTCCGGAGGATTTCATGCCTTTATAAGACGCAAGTTTAATGAACGAGATTTCCGCGTCGATGCTAAGAGATTTGAATAAGTCGGCCGCAAAAATGAAGGCTCCATTGAGGATCGCAATGAAAATAGGATTTTTATCTTTGTAATCCCTATTTAGAAGTGCAGCGCAGTTCTCCAACTTTCACCCGTATCGCTTCTTCAGATATATACGGCCTGAAAATTTTATCATGAATTTGAAGGGTAGTCATACATTTATTTGGAAAAGAATAAGAATCAGGGAGAAGAAGTGCCTGTTTTCACACTACCTGCATTTTTCAGCACCGGTCTTGTACCGGCCATTGCCTGAAGATATATCTTTTCTCCAGGTGCCGGTTCTTCTCCGGGTTCAAGACGATTGAGCTCCAGTATATTTTCATACCGGATCCCTTCTGTCTGGCAGATCCTGTACATTGATTCTCCCGGTTGAACAATGTGAAATGGAGTGAATCCGGATTTGCGCTTACGCTGCAGAAAAATCAACTGGTCATAGTTCAATATATCTTCCTGTTTCAATTCATTGAATTCAATCAACCGCCCCAACGGTATTGCATACTGGTTTGAAATCGACAGCAGGGAAACACCGGCTTTTGCATAAATCACTCTTGTTGAGTTAATAGTAAATGGTCCCTCAGGATAAGACGTAGCAGGAACAGGTTTTTGCTGCGTTGAATCAAAAAAACCTTCGATCGTTTCACGCGGCTTTACCTTTGTGAGAGTGCCGTTATCTAACTGCTCAGCAGGCAGTTTTCCCATTGCTATTAAACTATATTTCTGCAGATCATAGTCACGAATTAGTTTAATTAGAATCTGTGAATATTTTGCATTGGTTGCATAGCCAGCTTTCTTTAATCCGTAAGCCCATGATTCATAGTCTTCCGGATTTATTTTGAAAAGAAACGCATAACGCGGACTCTGACTCAGAAAATCAGAATGATCCCTATATGAATCTTCAGCGGCTGCATAACTTCGAAAACATTCTCCCCTGGCATCATCATCATGATATGCTACAGGTCCATTCCAGTTATCCTTACATTTAATCCCGAAGTGATTGTTGGACGCAATTACCAGATCACTTGTGCCGGCCTGAGTTTCGTGAATGCCCTGAGCAAGAATGATGGACGCGGGAATACCCGATCTTTGCATTTCAGCAATCGCCAGAAGATTATAAGTTTTAATGTAGGTAGTAATCTGATCAGGACTCTGTGCAGAAAGAAATCCTGCTGACAGTAACAATATAATCAGTATCCGAAATTTTAGTTTCATCAGCCGTTATTATTTTTTTCGGACCAGATAAATGCCATCTCTCAATGTAAGCATCATCTTTTCTACACGCCCATCTGACAAAACCATTTCATTAAATGCCTGAATAGCTTTTGCACTTTTACCCTTCACTTCATTTTCAAGCACCTGACCGTGAAATAGAACATTATCTGCCATTATCAAACAACCTGATTTCAGTTTGGGTATGAGTGTCTTATAGTAATCCGTGTAACCCGTTTTATCTGCGTCAATAAAAATGAGATCCCATGGTTTATTAATCTTATCGAGCAGCTTTAACGCGTTTCCGGTGTGCAAAATTATTTTATTCTCTGTTTTAGATATCTTAAAGTTTGCGCGGGCAACTGAAGCTGATGCTTCATCTATTTCCAAAGTGTGAAGTTCTCCTCCTGGTTTTAGGCCTTTTGCAAGACATAAAGCGCTGTAACCCAAGAAAGTACCGATCTCAAGGATATAAGTGGGCTGTAACAACTTGCTGATTAATTCGAGAAATTTGCCCTGTAAGGTCCCACTCAGCATATGGAACTCGGAATGAAGCCGGGACTGAGATTCTATTTCCCTTAGAATTTCGTCTTCCTGTAACGAATATTTTTCGGCATATGCCTGTGCCTTTGAGTTTATTAAGTCCATTTCACAAAATTAAAGCCTAAAGCTTAAAGGCCAAAGGTTAATGAGTAAACCCGAAATTCATTTAATGTGGCAAATGTGAAATTGTTTATAATTACTTCGAAACTATTTGAGAAAATGGGTAAATGAAATATATAAATGACAATATGAAGCAGAGTCACATAGTTTTAAACTACATTCTTACTTACATTATCACTAAACATTCAATTTTCCTATTCTCTGAATACCATAATCCCTCATTTACCACATAATATGGGCTTTAGGCTTTAATCTTTGGGCTTTAGGCTTATTAAGAACAAACCAATAAATGTGAAAATGCCATTGATCAAAAGAAGTTCCAGGCCTATATGAAAATTGCCAAAGAAGTATTGCTGGTATTTATCTAGGAAAAAGCATAGGACAGGAGATAGAATGCAGACCAAGGGCACAAGGTCATTTCGAAGATTTCGATGTGTCAGGATAGAGAATGAAAAAAGTCCCAGTAGCGGTCCGTATGTATAGGTCGCGACTTTGAGAATAATGCCAATCATACTGTCGCTGGAGATCCATTTATATATTAAAACGAAGATTAGAAAAACAAAAATAAAAACCAGGTGAATCCGTTGACGGATTTTCTTTCTATGTTCTTCTGCCAGTTTCTGATTCCGGTTAATTCCCAATATATCAATACAGAATGAAGCGGTTAGTGCGGTAATAGCTCCATCAGAACTTGGAAACAAAGCAGAGATCAGTGCTATGATAAAAATGACAGAAATGGTATTCGGCATATGGTGAAGCGCGAGTTCCGGAAATAAATGGTCCCCTGTTACAGAAAGATTTTCAGATGCAGCAAAAAGGTGTAACAATCCACCCAGGAAAAGGAAAAGAAATATTACAACAAGCATGATGAATCCCAGCACAACCATGTTCTTCTGTGAGTCTTTCAGTGTTCTAACGGAAATACTTTTTTGCATCATTTCCTGATCCATCCCAGTCATGGTAACTGTAATAAAAACACCCGCAATGATTTGTTTTAGAAAAAACAATTTACTGTTTGGATCAGTAAAGAAAATTTTTGAATACCCCTTGATTTGCATTGCCTGCAATGCGCCGGACAGGTTCAGATTCAAATGATGTAAAATAAAAAATACACAAATAACCATACCGCCAAGCATGCAGGTAGTCTGCAATGTATCGGTCCATACAATGGTCTTTACACCGCCTTTATAGGTGTAAAGTAATATCATAAGAAGGATAATGAGAGTAGTCAGCCAAAATGGTATATGAAATTCCGAAAGAATGGATTCCTGTAAGATATTTACTACAAGATACAGACGTGCAGTTGCACCCAATACCCGTGATAAAATAAAAAAAGCTGCTCCGGTTTTATAAGAAATAAAGCCAAGTCTTTCATTCAGGTAATTATAAATGGAAGTGAGGTGGATCCGGTAGTAGAGTGGCAGCAGAATAAATGCAATTAAGAGGTATCCGAGAAAATAACCCAGCGTAATCTGAAAATATGAGAAGGAATCCCTGGAAACCGCACCTGGAACACTCACAAAGGTTACGCCTGATAAAGAAGTGCCGATCATACCAAATGCTACCAGCATCCAGTTCGAATTCCGGTTCCCGATAAAAAATGATTCATTGTCTGATCCCCTGGAAGTGCGATATGCCACAAAAAGCAGCATAACGAAATATGCGACTACAAATGAGAATAGTAAAAGAGGAGACATGTCAGAACGTGAAATTAGTGATTGAAAATTAGGAAATACAATATTAAATTTTCAATTTTAGTTCAATCAACAGCGAACAATCTATGAATATTGAATCCGTTGCGGTTTTTTGTGGATCTAACAATGGAAATAACCCATTGTTTGCCCAACATGTCAAAGAGCTCGGGAAGTTACTTGCCATGCTAAAAGTGAAACTTGTATATGGAGGCGGACATAAAGGCTTAATGGGAATACTTGCGGATTCGGTATTAGCACATGAAGGACGAATCATGGGCATAATTCCTGAATTGCTGATTGAATGGGAAGCCCAGCATAAGGGTCTTACTGAACTCGCCGTTGTTCCGGACATGCACACCCGTAAAAAAATGATATATGACCGTTGCGACGCAGTAATTGTTCTTCCAGGAGGCTTTGGAACGATGGATGAATTGTTTGAAATTCTTACCTGGAACCAGTTAAAGATTCACAATAAAAAAATATATATCCTCAATTCGGACGGATACTATAACCACCTTCAAAAACTTATCAGCGGGATGCAAAAAGAAGGGTTTGTGCAAACTGAACAACCCGATACACTCAGCTTTTGCAGCAGCCCTGTAGAACTGTTTAATAAATTAAGCTGAAGAAAGTATTGGAGTGGAGTATGGGAGTTTGTGTGTGAGAATATATGCCTATTAATAAATTCATATATTTATTACTATACGGATCTTAATCATGAAGTATGAATTCCCATAATCCAAACTTTCTTTAAAATCCAACATTGTATCCAAACCCATATACGGCCTGGTGATAATAAGGTGACCAGACATTTTGAAGTACGTCATACATTACGCTAATGGTAATGGCACCATTCCCGCCTGTCGGGATAGCAGCTCCACCACCAAGTAAAAGAGAAGGAACAAACTGATTGACTTTAAGGGGCAAAAACTCCTGACCGGCATCGGGTGTCTGGCTTGCCCACATATAATTTAATTCCGGTTGTGCCTGAATAAAAAATTGTGGAATGGGATACAATCTTCCGAAAATGTTCATACCGGCATAAGTTTGCTTAGATGTATAAAGTCCATTGTCATATCCATAGTAAGAATAATTGACGCCTACACCAGCGGCAAATAGCGGTGAGAAGCGATACCCAACGAGTGGAGAAACATTAACGATTGTATAAGTACCAAAAGCAAGACCTAGTCCACCACCCACAAATAATTTCGATTTATCAAAACCCTTCGTATCTGAATCCTGAGCCCTGATGCCCTGCATAAGTCCCAGTACTAAAATTAACAGGCCAAATAATTTCTTCATAATTTTTATTGTAAACAAAAGCAAAGTTAATTTTTAAATGAGGGACATAGTGACTGATGCTGATCGCCATTATATTCTGGATAATAACCCGGACGAATAATCGCAAATTCCCATGCACCATTACCGTTATTATATTGTTTGAGGGCAGAAGTGGTAACATCATAAGTAAACATCATACGGATGTTTTTATAAACGAAACCAATCATGGGGATAATCGCATCACCTGGCCGGTCATAAAGTCCGCCAATAATTTGTTGGTCACCATCACCAGACAAATTGTACTGAACATTAAATCCAAATACCAGTTCACTTGCATTTGCCTGTACTGTATAGTAGCCCATAGGATTCAGAATGATCATGTCGCTCGTTTTAAAGCTGCCGTTGAGAAAACCTATAAAACGGGGAGGGATACGATCGCTGTATCCTACCGGATCTGTGTTGAAAAAAGATTCACGCGGACCATTAATATGCTGTACTGAGAATCCGGCATTCAGATATGTTTTGGCGTTTGGAAAATAGGCATAGTTCAAACCAACCTGCATATCAAAGTAATTAATATTGGGCTGGTCAATGGTCACCATTGTGGGAACGTTGGTATCGAAAAACTTTCCATCGAATTGATCAGGAAATTTTAAATCGGCAGAATTAATCTGTTTATTTACCCAACCTGTATTAAAACCAATAGATAATAAACTGGAATATCCCACCATCTGGTGATAAGCTATCGAAGTAAATATCTGGGTTGTACTCAGACTGCCGGAACCGGCAACGTCATGCAAAATCGCACCACCAAGTCCCAGCCATCCTGACTGGATCCGATTGCGAAAAACCTGAGCATCTCCCCAAATACTCATGGTTTTATAAGGTTCAGCCATGACGGATGACCACTGATTTCTGTAATTTGCTCCCAAACGATAATCCGCGTCAGGTATAAAACCAGTATTGGCGGGATTCGTCAAAAGAGGTTCATTGAACCATTGGGAGAAATGAAGGTCCTGGGCTTCCAGAGCTAATCCGCCTGCCACCTGAAAAAGAACACACATTAAAATATTTCGATACTGCATCATCGGTACAGAGTTTCCGGAAAGGCCATGTAAAGATACATTTTACCTAATTAACGTTATATCTCCCTTCTTGGTTGTTTTCGTGCCATCTTCAAAGGTTGCATCCAATGTATATGCGTAAACACCGATCGGCTGTGGAACACCATTAAATGTTCCATCCCAGCCCTGGTAAGGCGTATTCGATTGAAAAACAAGCTGCCCGTAACGATTATAAATTCTCCAATTCATGCTGACTATACCAAAACCTCTCACTTGAATGATACTGTTCTCTCCAAAACGCCCCGGTGTAAATGCATTTGGAACATCCAGTACCGGATTAACCAGGGTCTGAACATCCTGGCAGGCAGTGTCGGCACATTCAAATTGGTTGTAAGCCACCAGACAGGCATTGAACGTTCCTGTAAATTGATACTGATGTATTACGGTATCAGCAGTCTGTTTATTGGATGAATCATTGTCACCAAAATACCAAGTATAATGAGTGGCATCCATCGAATTATTGTGAAAAACGGTTGGCACGTTGTAACCCGGCGGCTGGGGTGTGGTATTGAACATAGCAGTCGGTTTCCCGTGTACATGGATCGTTATCGAAGTATCTGAAACGATATTACAGGTTCCACTATCTATCACGTCCAATTGAATAGTATATGCACCGGTATCTGTATAAAGGTGCATCGGATTTGCCAGATTGGAAGTTTGGCTCATATCTCCAAAATTCCATGAGAATTGCTGACCCCCCAGGGAAGTATTGTTGAATATGGCATTATAGGGTGCACAACCATCACTAATTTCGAATTGGGCTTTTACAATGGGAGAAACCCTCAGGGAATCGGTCAGGCTGTCGGGATAATTGCAATAACTGGTATCATTTAAAATGAGCCTGACCATATAAGTACCAGTGTTTGCATAAGAATGGCTTGTGCTGCCGACAGGATTGGGTGCAGCCTGTCTGGTGCCATCTCCGAAATCCCAGGTGAAATCCCCTGGTTGGAACGGTTTGGTAGGCGGAGGCGTAGATGTATTTGTAAAATTGTAACTGAGAGAAGTACATAAACCCACTTTACCAATATCAAAATTAAGTATGGCACGGTCTGTCCTCACACGAATATCCAGATATGCTGTATCGGCTGTATTACAACTATTCGAATCAATGGCAATTTCACGAACACGAAAATATCCTGTGGCAGTATATGTATGTAATACCTGGAAACCAGTAATTGTAGTGTCGGGCGAACCGTCTCCAAAGGTCCAAATGTATTTTTTTGCATTGTGGGCTGTATCGACAAAAAGAACCTGCAGTGGCAAGCAACCGGAACTGTCGTAATGTCCATTGATAAGCGAGCGGGGATCGGCAGAAACTCCTGCAAAATTAAATGCAATTTTAACTGCCGCCAGATTACATCCTTCCCCACCGGTTCCATTTCTGGGTGACCATACACCAGGCGTCGTTGGGAAAGGCGTAAGACTATTACCCGCACAGTTTGCGCAAATCGCCTGGTAAATGGCTCCGTTTTTGTCGTATCTGCTGGTTCCTCCATCTACATGTTCACTGATGCTTCTGGGTCCATCCATTTGTCCAAAATAAGTTGCATACAAAAGAGCAGATGCATTTTTTTGTATCACAATGAAATAGAAATCGCGGTTGTCCGTGATTTTTTTAATCGCATTTGGTGATACCGGCATACCGGCAGTTCCGGCTAAACCATATGGGTCGGAACCTGCGTATAGCCATCCGCCCCATCCTGAAACATAAACATTTTCGCATCGGTCCACCAGAAATGCAACAGGTGAAATATTAGGATTGGGTGCTGCAGATCCGAAGGTCGTGGAATAAACGTAAGCAGAAAGGTCAGGTTGTAATTTCGCTACAAATTGTTTTGCACCCGGATTAATAAATGCCACATTGGGTGTGGTTACCCACTTGCCAGTCGTTGATCCCATGACATAGGGAAAACCATTTTTATCGAATTCAATTCCATATATCGCATCAAAACCACTTGTTCCCAAATAAGTCGTTTTTCTTAATGTGCTGCCATCGTTGCTGATAATAGAAATAAATCCGTCACTAACTCCACCATTGTAACCGGGTTGTATCACGCCAGTTTTATTTCCGTTTATGTCTGTGCTGCTCGTTGCTCCGCCAACATATATGTCGTTGGTTAAAGGATTTATTTTTAAAACAAAACAGGCATCCTCACCCGAGCCCCCAAGGAAACTTGCAAAGATCAGGGCCTTACAGTCAGGAGAAAGTTTTAAAACCACCCCATCCTGATTCCCTCCACCGAAGGTTGTCTGAAATGCGCCTGGAGTTACGGGGAAATCTTTACTTGAACGAGAACAGGTGGCAACATATATATTATTTGCTCCATCCAGAATGACTTCACTACGTGAATCATCTCCGTAGTTTTTTATCAGTGAAGTGGCAACATCATTCATACCATTTTCCTGGTTCAACTGGTCCTCAACATTTACTGCATCATAATTACTTCCACCTATAAGGGCAGAACCAATCAGACCGGTTCCTGTAGTATTGAGTTTAACAACAAACAACTCACAAAAACCAGGTTTACCAAAGAAATTGTCATGAGGGAAATTTTCCGAATAAGTCCGGCCCATTACGACCAGATTACCCTGCGGGTCAGAATACATACTATGCGGACATTCGTTTTCATCACCACCAATATAAGTCGCATACATTCTGTTTCGTCCATTACTGCTGAACTTCATGATACCAACATCAAATGACCCTCCCTGGAAATTTGCCTGATAAGCACCCGTTGAAACCGGGAATCCATCGGCAAATACGATACCACCGGCAAAAAAAGTTCCGTCGGGACCGGGTGTAGCTGTAAAGCCCCAGTTGGATGCAATACTTCCTGTAAAAGTGGAAAATACAAGCGTTGGGTCAATAACTAAAACCTGCTTATTATTATAATGTCTGATATCAAATCTTACCACATGACTCCTGGAAACTCGGTATTGTACTGGTATGGACTCTCTTCCATTGTCGCCAGCCTGGTAGGAATTAGGTTCCATTTCCCTGACATCTCCCACAGATGTTTTTAATAGTAATCGGTTATTGCTAACCGTTAGTCCGTCAAGTCCTTCATACTGCATTGCGATATTGTTCGGATCTGCACCGGGATGAATGATGAGGTCATACTTAAGTTTTCCATTGTCAGTATAATAACGAAGATCAATACCAGGGTAAATATTTTTGTATGTAACACCCTGGTAAATGCGGCAGTTCCGTGCCCATTTGGCGGAATCATTTCCTATAAAATAATTATTATAAGTATCCAGAGGTTTGTCAGGAATTATTTCTGTTGATTCATTTATATTCAGAAAATTCACCGAATAGGCATGGGAGCGTAGCAGGGCCGGTTTGCCATGGACTATACTTTGTACAGCCGGATGTCCTGCAGTATCAGATTTATTAAAAGGTACATGTGCTGCAATCAGTTTATTTATTTCCTGATTATCATGGAGGACCACTGTGATACCGCTTTTATGAAAATACAAACTGCCATTGCCAATATTTGCTTTTAATATAGCACGTGTATCCCACTGACCCTTATTCTCAATGAATTCCAGATTAGGAACTTCCGTTTGTGCCGAAACGTTTAGGAAAGCCATTGCAAAAACAAAAGAAGAAATTATCTGCTTTTTGAACAAGCTGATTTTTTTTATAGTGTGCAAAGATGGATTGTTCATGGAAATGAAAACTGTTAAATAAAAGCCTAAAACCTTTGGCTTAAAACATCTGAAGAATATCTAATTTTCGTTGATATAGATAAATCATTTTTTGTTATTTTGATACGCTCATTGCTGGTTTATATCGTTAAACTTTACGCCTTGAGCTTCGAGCTTATCGGATCAGTGTTATGTCCCCCTTTTTACGGGTTTTGGTACCATCAAAGAAAGTTGCTTCAAGAGTATACGCGTATACATCCATGGGTTGTGCCGCACCCCTGTAGGTTCCATCCCATCCCATTGACGGACTGTTGGATTCAAATACAACCTGGCCCCACCTGTTATAAATTTTCCAATCCATGCTGGCAATCCCGAATCCTTTCACCATAACGATGCTATTTTCACCAAATCTGCCTGGTGTGAATGCGTTAGGAACGTCAAGTAATGGATTAATCAGGCTCTCTACAGCGTGGCAAACGGTGTCAGAACATCCGAACTGATTAATGGCTACAAGACAAACATTAAAAGTATTAGTCGACTGGAATTGATGTATTACAGTATCCATATTGTTTTTAAGTGTTGAATCACCATCGCCAAAAAGCCAGACAAAATTCGTAGCACCTGTGGAAAAATTATTGAATACCGTAGGTGTATTGTATCGTGCCGGTACTGGTTGAAAACTAAAACCCGCTATTGGTTTAGGATTTACCCGTACAACATGTGATATCATATCGGTAATATTGCAGGTATTAGAATCAGTAGCCACAAGAGTAACAGTGTATGTTCCTGTATCGGGATACGTATAAGTTGGATTTGCATCATTTGATGATCCTCCATCTCCAAAAGTCCATAAGAAGGTCTGGCCTGCAAGTGAAGTGTTGTTGAAAAATGCAGTATAAGGTGCACAACCATCCGGCACATCAAATTGCGCTTTCACAAAAGGCGATACTCTTAATGTTTGGGTGCTGGTATCTGGATAATTGCAATAATTGGTATCCAGTAAAACCAGTTGTACCTGGTAGGTTCCCGGTGCGGCGTAAGTGTGTGGAACCGGGCTCAGACCTGGTGATGATAATCCGTCGCCAAAATACCAGGTAAATGATCCAGGCTGAAATGGTTTTCCAGCAGGAGGTGTTGAAATATTTGTAAAAATATAGTTGAGTGACTGACAGGGTGGTTGTTTGGCAATATCAAATCCCAGGATCGCTTTATCTGACCGAACGTGAATATCCAGGTAGGCCGTATCAGTTATATTACAGGTTGTGGAATCAACCGTGACCAGACGCACGCGATAAGTGCCGATAGCTGTATAAGTATGTAACACCTGGAAGGCAACGGTAGTAGTGTCCGGAGACATATCTCCAAAACTCCAGATATATTGTTTTGCATTGTGCAGGGTATCTTTTAGAAGTACCTGCAGTGGCACGCAGCCCACACTATCATAACGGCCATCAATAAGTGATTTAGGGTCAGCACCAACCCCCGCAAAATTAAAAGCGATTTTTACTGCAGCCAGATTACATCCATCAGAACCTGTCCCGTTTCTGGGTGCCCAAACATTCTGCGTAGTTGGGAAAGCTCCCTGGCCATAACAATTTGCACAGATGGCTTCATATACAATGCCCTGCTTGTCGTATCTGCTGGTTCCTCCGTCCACATGATTGCCAAGTCCTCCTGTCTGGCCAAAAAAACTTCCATACAGCTGGCTGACGGCATCTTTTTTCATGACGAAAAAATAAAAATCATCTCCGTCTGTGGTTTTTTTCAATGCGTCAGGAGTAACCGTCAGTCCTGTTGTTCTTGAATTATTGTAAACGGCTGCTCCGTTCCCTTCTATTTCAATACCACCGCCCCATCCTGCAACATAAACATTTTCGCATCTGTCAACCAGAAAGGCAGTGGGGGAGATATCAGGATAAGTGGATCCCTTTCCAAACGTGGTGGAGTAGATATATGCCGAAATATCAGGCTGTAATTTGGCAATAAACTGTTTTCCATTCGTCTGGCTAAAAGTTGCATTAATAACAGGCCAAAGACCTGTCGTGGTTCCCATGATATATGGATAGCCATTGTTATCGAACTGAACACCATACAACACTTCTGTGCCGCTGGTACCGAAATAGGAAGTCCTGATAAGAGTTCCGCCATCCCCGCTGACAATGGATAAAAAACCATCTATGCCTCCTTTATTTGTTGCGGAAACAACTCGTCCATTGGCGGTGCCCGGGAAATTCGTGCTGGCTGTACCTCCGCCAATATATACATTGCCGTTGCTGGGATTCAATGCAAGGGCAAATGCTGCATCATCATTATTTCCTCCCAGGTAAGTGCTTGCGAGTATTGTGCTGAGATCGGGGGATGCTTTAATAAACACGCCATCCTGATGACCCGCATTCGTTTTCTGAAATGCATTAGGCGTAACCGGAAAATCGGTTGAAGAAGTGCAGGACGCCAGGTAAACATTACCCGTGTTATCCATGATCACTTCACTTCTTCCATCGTCCCCATAGTTCAATCGTAGCGAACTCTGACCCATCGGTACTATATTATTGGAGTATTTCGGAGCTATATTCACGCCGTCATTAGCACTTCCTCCAATAATACGGGAGCCGATCAGATTCGTTCCGGCAGCATTGAATTTTGTAAGAATGATATCATAACCACCTTTTAAAACGTCTTTGACACCCATACTGTTTACATTGGGAAAATCCGGCGAACTGGTTCTGCCGGCTACAACTAGGTTGCCAGACTGATCAACAACCAGGCTATGAGGCTGCTCATTGCCAATTCCCCCCAGGTATGTGCCATATAATCTTTGTGTTCCATTGCTACTGAATTTCATAATGGTAATGTCGTACTGGTACGGACCATCCGTAGCGTCCCCGCCCTTCCAAACAGTTTGGTAAGCCCCGGGACTTGTCAAAAATCCATTACCATTGTTATTAACGGTATTGAGTGTTATGCTCCCTGAATAAAAATTGCCTTGCTCATCATAAGTGGCAGTATATCCCCAATTATCAGAATGAGAACCGGTAAAAGTGGAAAATATAAGTGTCGGATCGATAATGAGAGTGGCCGAGGGAGAATAGTTGACAATATGAAAATGTATGGTATTGTCAGACCCTGCGATATATGTACACTCCAGATCTTTATTCCCCTCGTTTGAAAACTGATGAGTATGGGGAATCATTTCTTTAACGTCTCCTACCGAAGTATGAATGGTAATCTGCCCGCTTCTAACTATCAGTTTGCTAACACCTTTATATTTCAAGACAATATTATCGGGATTCCCGCCCGGATGAATCACCAGATCATATTTAAGCTGTCCGTTATCTGTATAATAGCGCAAATCAATATTAGGATATAAGTTTTTGTAAACAACAGCCTGAAAAATTTTACAATTAGGTCGCCATTTGGAAGCGTCATTGCCAATAAAGTAGTTATTATAACTATCCAGGGTTTTGTCGCCTTTTATCTCAACTTGTTCCTGGCTGTTTAGAAATTCCACCTGATACAGATGTGAATGCATTACGAGGCTTGTATTTGTGCCAGTTTTGTTATTTCCCTTGGTTATACCACCACTACCGGAGGAGGGAACGGAAGGGTATCCCTGAACGGGGGGCATTGTGGCTGTGTCAACCGCAGTTTGAATTGTTTCTTTGGAAGCCGATGATTTGTCTAAAATATCAGAGTTTTTGACAGTGGAGTTAACACCATGCAGGGCCTGCCTCAATGCTTCCATATCTGATGGACTTTGTAAAAGAATTGAAAAGCCGTGTTTCTGTAAAAAGAAAGTTGAATTGGGCATATCAGCTTTGAACCACACAGTGCTGTCCCACTGGCCCTTATTTTCAATAAATTCAAGATTACCGAGGCCGGTTTGAGCAAAGGTTTCCGATAAAAAACCGATGACTAAGGTAAAAAACAAGATAAGTTTTTGTATCAACTATGTGGTTTTAATGGCCAGTTTATGAAATGCGGCTCCAGGGCGTTTTACCTTTTTCGTGCCTTAAATATTGTCTTAATCCGGTATGGACGGGGAAATCCAGCTCCGGATCTTTTTCCAAAAGTTCGCGTGCAGACTGAGCTGCCCGCTGGAGAATATCACGGTCACGAACGATATCCGATAATTTAAAATCCAACACTCCGCTTTGACGAGTACCTGCAATATCACCAGGACCACGAAGTTCCATATCTTTTTCCGCAATCCGGAACCCATCAGTTGTTTCACACATAATCCTGACTCTTTCCTTAGCCTCGGCCCCCGGTTTATTGCCGATAAGCAAAATACAATAACTCTGGTCGGCACCTCTGCCCACCCTGCCTCTTAATTGGTGGAGCTGGGACAATCCGAATTTCTCTGAGCTCTCAATTACCATAACAGATGCGTTGGAAATATGTACGCCTACTTCTATAACGGTGGTTGCGACCATAATCTGTGTATCTCCGGAAACAAAACGTCTCATATTTGTCTCCCTTACCTCCTGTTTTTGTCTGCCATGAACCATACTTATATAGTAAGCCGGTTCAGGAAAATAGGCTTTCAGATTTTCATAACCCTTCATCAGGTTCTCATAATCTAGCTTTTCTGATTCTTCAATCAGCGGGAAAATGACATAGGCCTGTCTTCCTTTTTTAATCTCCGCCTTTATGAAATCCATCACTTTAGGCCTGTCATATTCATAACGCTGCACCGTTCTGACTGGTTGCCTCCCAGGTGGTAACTCATCAATAACGCTATAATCCAGGTCATTATAAGCGGTCATGGCCAGGGTCCTGGGAATGGGGGTTGCAGTCATCACCAATACGTGTGGCGGGATATTAGCTTTTTTCCATATTCTGGCGCGTTGTGCCACACCAAACCGATGCTGCTCGTCAATAATGGCAAGCCCTAAATTCTTAAATAAAACAGGATCTTCTAAAATAGCGTGCGTGCCGATCATGATTTGTGTAATTCCACTGGCAAGTTCTTCCAGGATTTTTCTTCTGGCAGCGGATTTAACGGACCCTGTTAGCAGTTTAATATTAATGGGTAAACCGGCAAGTAATTCAGAAAAATTAATCGCATGCTGATTACTAAGAATTTCCGTTGGTGCAATCAGGCAGCTCTGAAAGCCATTATCAGCAGCAATGAGCATGGAAAGAAGAGCTACCATAGTTTTTCCGCTACCTACGTCACCTTGTAATAGCCTGTTCATTTGGTGTCCGGTTGCTGTATCCTGTCTTATTTCTTTCACTACCCGTTTTTGAGCACCTGTAAGCTCAAAAGGAAGGATTTTAGAATAAAAGTCATTGAAGAGCTGGCCAACATGGCTGAAAACAACACCCCGGGATTGTTTTTGCCGTGTCGTTTTTATCATGCCGGTTCGCACCTGGTTAAGAAATAATTCTTCAAATTTCAGCCTGTAAAGGGCCTGATTATAGGCCCTGGGAGAGGATGGAAAATGTATCGACTGAAAAGCCTCAAACCGGGATATTAAATCATTCTCAGTTCTTATTTCCAGGGGAATGAATTCCGGGATATCCTTTGCTATTAATTGGGAAAGAAGTTGTCTGGTAAGCTTGGCAATTTGCCTTCCGCCCAGGGATCTTGACTTTAATTTTTCTGTGCTCGGGTAGATGGGATGAAGGGGAGATGTATCTGTATTTATTTCATCAAATCCCTCTATCTCCGGATGGGTCAGCTGGAATTCGCCGTTATAAAATCCTATTCTCCCATATGCCCGGTATCTAAATCCCGGATGCAGGTTTTTTTCCATCCAGGAAATACCCTGGAACCAGACCATCTGAACCATGCCGGTGGCATCTTTGAGGGTGGTAACAAGTCGTCTTGACTTTCCATTGCCTATAATCTGCAGGGAACCCAGCGATCCTGCGATAAGGATAAAATCTGTTGCAGCGGTAATATCTGAAATGGAAGAGATATGAGATTTGTCAAGGTGCCTGTAAGGATATAATTCAAGCAAGTCACCGAAGGTATCGATACCCAGTTCTTTGCGCAATATCATTGCCCTCTGCGGACCAACTCCCTTCAGGTATTCGATCGGGCTTGCTAATATCTCCGTGGAAGTCCTGTTCATGAAGGAATACAAATTTAATTCAATTACGCTTTGCTGGACCTCTTCACTTTGTGGAAAAGAGAATATGGTTGTATATTGACCCCAGTTTTTCGCGAATGAAATATTACATAAAGCTGCTGAGACCCAAAGACTGGGCAAAAAATCTTTTTCTAATAGTTCCCTCTTTTTTCGCAGGTCAGTTTTTTGTCCCGTCCAGGATTCCTAATATTTTGGAAGGATTTATTGCATTTTGTTTTTTTGCTTCCGGAATATATATAATTAATGACTATCGGGATATAGAAGACGACCGCAAGCACCCGGTAAAATGCAATCGTCCGCTGGCTTCCGGGAGGGTTAAGAAAACGACGGCCATCATTCTTTGCTTTTCTTTGCTTATCATTGGCAGTCTGCTCGGTTATTTAGCCGATCCCAATTTTCTTTTTTTGTTTATCCTTGGCCTTTATTTTTTTATCAATCTTTTTTATTCTTTCGGACTTAAAAATATTGCCATCCTGGATATCTTATTGCTTTCTTCAGGCTTCGTACTACGCGTAAAAGGAGGTGCCGTTATTTCAAAAGTAGATACTTCCGAGTGGCTGATCATAATGACTTTTCTGCTGTCTCTGTTTATGGCGATTGCAAAAAGAAGGGATGATCTGCTGTTGAAAAGTTCAACGGGAACAGATATGCGAAAATCAATGAGTGGATATAACCTTGATTTTCTGAATACCATGCTCGGGTTGTCCAGCGCTATTATAATCGTCGCATATATTAATTATACTGTCTCCCCTATTACAGTATTGCGACTTGGTACCAACCGTTTGTATTACTCTTCCCTTTTTGTGATTGCAGGACTAATGCGCTACCTTCAGATCACCTTTGTACTTAAAAAATCCGGTTCTCCGACTGAAATCCTTTATAAAGATTTCTTCATTCAGATTACACTTTTCCTTTGGGTTTTCAGCATTTATGCGATCTTATATTTACGTGACATAACCTTTTTTGGCAAATGAAGAAGCAAATCGCAAATTGGGGCAACTATCCCGTGATTGAAACAAACGAAGAATCTTTTGCTTTTGAAGACCAGTTACCTGGACTGCTTTTGGCGCATCAAACATTTATACCACGCGGGAATGGCCGTTGCTATGGAGATGCTTCGCTGTCTGAAAACACCATTTCAACTTTGAAATTCGACAAGATACTTTCCTTCGACTTTCATGCCGGTATATTTGAATGCCAGAGTGGCATTACACTTGATCAGATCCTGGAAGTAATCATTCCCGCCGGATGGTTTCTTCCTGTGACTCCTGGTACCCAATTCATTACAGTAGGAGGGGCAGTCGCCAGTGATATTCATGGGAAAAATCATCATTTAGATGGGTCTTTTTCAAAGTATATTCTTGAAATGGATATTGTACTGGCCTCAGGTGAAATCATTAACTGCACCCGGGAAATCAACCCTGACTTATTTGAGGCAACCTGCGGCGGAATGGGATTAACCGGTCTTATCAGCCGGATAAAATTCGGGTTAAAAAAAATAGAAACTTCATATATACGCCAAAAACAGATTAAGGCGGATAATCTGGAAGAACTTATCGAATTTTTCAGTGTGTATAGAAATTATACTTATTCAGTAGCCTGGATAGATTGTTTGAAGAAGGGGCCTCATTTTGGCAGAGGTATACTAATGCTCGGTGAACACGCCGAAATCAAAGACCTTAATGAAAATCGAAAAATAAATCCCCTAAAACTTCCCGGGAAGAAACAAATCAATTTTCCATTTAGTCTGCCTTCCTGGGTACTGAATGAATTTACGGTTAAAGCGTTCAATTTTCTTTTTTATAACAGAATCTTTAAAAAGGAAATTGATAATGTGATCGGATATCAACCCTTTTTTTATCCGCTGGATGCTATTCTCCACTGGAACAGGGGATACGGAAAAAAAGGATTTGTGCAATACCAGTTTGTGCTTCCGATGGAAGCTAAAAACGGATTGGTTGAAATTCTTCGACGCATCAGTGATAAGGGGATGGGTTCGTTTCTTGCAGTGCTAAAAGTGTTCGGAAAACAAGAGAGTATTATTTCATTCCCAAAAGAAGGATATACATTGGCTCTGGACTTCCCCGTAAGGAACGGCCTGATGGAATTTCTTGATGAACTTGATCAGGTTGTACTCCGGTATGGAGGCCGGATTTATATGTCGAAGGATGCCAGGATGAAGCCTGAAGTCCTCTGGCATAGTTATCCGGAATTGAAAAAATTCAAGGATATTGTCCGGAAGTACAATCCTGAGGGTAAGATCCGTTCGATCCAGTCTGACAGGTTATTATTAACAACTAACTGATTAACATGTCAACTGTTCTTATACTCGGCGCTACTTCTGATATTGGGGTGGCCATTGCAAAAAAATTTGCTTCCGAAAAATATGACATTTTCCTGGCATGCAGAAGACCCGATTTACTTAAACCTCTTGAATCGGATATCCATATCCGTTATGGTGTAGACTGCAAATCCCTGGCTTTTGATGCTCTCGAATTTGAATCACATGCCTTTTTTTTTCATTCAATTTTACCGAAGCCAGATATCAGTATCTGCGTTTTTGGAATCCTGGAAAATGAAGAAGAAGCTTTCGACGACTGGATTTTGACTAAAAGAATGATCGACACCAATTACACAGGAGCTGTTTCAATATTGAATATTGCAGCAAAATACTATATCGCCGAAAATAAAGGGACTATTATCGGAATTAGTTCAGTAGCAGGCGACAGGGGACGTGCCAGCAAGCTCATTTATGCCAGTTCAAAAGCTGCGTTTACAACTTACCTGGCCGGCCTTCGAAATAAATGTTTTAAGCATCATGTACATGTCATGACAGTTCAGCCGGGATTCGTTTTTACAAAGATGACAGAAAACCAGGTCCTCCCTAAACCCATAACTTCTACACCAGCAGAGGTTGCAAACATTATCTATAAAGCGTATCTTAAAAAAAAGAATATTATTTATGTAAAATGGTTTTGGAGATATATAATGCGTATCATTCAGTGTATTCCGGAATTCCAGTTTAAAAAAATGAAATTGTGAGTGGAAAGAAAATTGCGTTTTTTGATTTTGACGGAACCATTACCACAAAAGATACCTTGCTGGAGATTATTAAGTTTCTGAAAGGCAAATCTTTTTTCTATTTTGGTTTTTTATTGCACGCACCCTGGCTTATTGCATACAAATTGAATTGGTTGTCCAACAACCTCGCAAAACAAAAAATACTTACCTATTTTTTTGGAGGAATGGAAGCACATGTTTTTCAGGAGAAATGTGATTTGTTCGCCTTAACGATTATTCCGGGCCTTATTCGTCCCGGTGTGCTAACTGAGTTCGCGGATTTGCGGAAACAGGGATTTGAAATCGTCGTGGTATCTGCTTCCGCGTGCAACTGGATCGGAAAATGGACCGACGACCTTTGTCTTCAATTAATTGGTACCAAATTGGAAGTAAAAAACGGATTGATTACCGGCAGAATAGATGGGAAGAACAACCACGGCGCACAAAAAGCCGTAAATATAAAGGAACACTGGAACTTAAAGGAATACGAAGAAATATATGTATATGGAGATTCGACAGCTGATAAGCCCATGATGGAACTGGCAACAAAATCATTTTATAAGCCATTTAGAACGGTATGAATACCTTATATTTTATAAGTCATATTTTTAGCTGGGCAGTATTTGTTTATTTTGCTGCAAATACTATTTATCTGTTTATTATAGCCGTTTGTGGTTTGGTGATGAAGGGTAAGAAATTCAGCGTTCAAAGTGATAAACTCCGGATTGCCGTTCTCATTCCCTCACTTCGGGAGGACAGAATCATTCTGGACACCGCGCGCCAGGCGAAGATGCACGACTATCCTGAATCCCGGTTTACGGTGACTGTAATTGCTGATAAATTGAAATCTGAATCTGTAAATGAATTAAGACAAATACCCGTAAATGTTCTGGAAGTTGACCTGAATATGAAATCACGTTCATTGCATGCAGCACTGGAGTCGCCGGCTGTCGCAGATTCGGATATTGTTATGATCCTTGACGCTGACAATATTATGGCGTCTGGCTGTCTTGAAAAAGTGAATGCCGCCTTCCATGCAGGATTTCAGGCGGTTCAATGTCACCGCACAGCAAAAAATAAAAATACTGCAGTTGCATTACTAGACGCGATGAGTGAGGAGATTAATATCAATCTTTTCCGCCGGGGGCCTGCAGTAGCGGGTTTATCGGCAGCCCCGGTTGGTTCCGGAATGGCTTTTAAAACACATCTGATCCGAGAAATTTTCTCAAGTCGGGATATTTTGGAAAATCCGGGGGAAGACAGAGAGATTGATTTACAACTGATGCAACGCCAAATAAAAATGGAATTCCTCGACGATGCACTCGTTTTTGATGAAAAAGTTGCCAGTGCAGTTGTATTTGAAAGACAGCGGGTGAGATGGCTGGAAGCGCAGGTAAATCATGTGCGACGTTTTTTTGATGCAGATATGAAAAAAGCCCAGAAGACATTTCTTTTTTACAATCAAATTTTTTCAGAATCTATTACTCCCACGCGTACTTACACTGGTTGTATTTTGTTTGCTGATTGCAACGCTCCTGGTACAATATGCTTTTAATCTTCCATTGCTTCAGCCATCACCATCCATATGGATCGCCATGATGAGCCTGTATTTTTTGACGCTTTTTATTTCCATCCCAAATAGCTTTTACAGTGTACAAACCCTGAGTGCATTAAGCCGTGTTCCCTTATTAATGTTTTCGATGATTCGCGCAGTGCTGCAGATAAAGAAAAAGAGGACAGAATTCATACATACTCCGAAGACATTTAATCCCGGGGAAAAATAACAGGAAGTAACGAATTGACATTTAATGATTGAATTTTACTATCTCACTTCCGAATGACTTGAATGCGTAAGGTTGAACCAAACGCCTTTCAGAAACCACTTCAATTGTAATATCTGACGGCTTTTCAGATATGAGAGAATCGCCTTGGGCATGGATAAAAATGTAAAAAACATACTGAAAACGATTAATTGAAATGGGGTACTATTTCTACGCATATACAGAATACGGTTTCTTACATGGTAATAGGCTTTCAAAGGGTTTTCTTTTCCAACCGTCTGAGACTCCTTATGATAGATTGTGGCTTCCGACTGATACCAAATCAGATAACCGGCTTTTTGTATGCGGGCTGACCAATCCCATTCTTCATAATAAAGAAAAAATTTTTCTGGGAACATTCCCGTTTTTTCTACCACTTCTTTTTTTATCATCATCGCACAACCATGCGCGCCATAAGTAATCCCCGAAACATCATACTGCCCATTATCAGGTTCAAGATTACCAACTGCAGATGTTCTTCCAGTGTATGGATTCATCGGTCTGAAACCGGCGTATTGTATGATTCGTCGATTGTCAAAATATTTGATTTTAGGGCAAACTACACCGACATCTGGATTTTGAAAAAAAGGCTGTAAAAGTAACCGGATGATTCCCGGCGTGAGTTCTGTATCATTATTTACTATAAAAAGAAAATCTCCTTTTGCCTGGCGCATGCCCCAATTATTGCCGCCTGCAAAACCCAGGTTTTTGTTACTAAGCAAAAGTCTGGTATTTGGAAAATCCGACACATTGAATACGACCGCAGGGTTAACTGAGGATGCCATATCGCAGACCAGAATCTCATAGTGGCGATAGTCCAGACTTTTACTGGATTCCAGAAAGTCCGCAGTAACCGCTGCCTGATTATGGTTAAGGGTAATGATGGAAACCATAGGCTCCCTGTCCCTGTCGGAAGAATTCATTTCGGGAAGATAATGCCTAATGAGGATCTGTGAAAAAAACTAAGCGCTGGATTTTTGAATTAACGCAGACGGGGTATTTGCCATAATCCATAGATCATACATGAAATTGTACTTATTGGCATAATCAATATCCAGATTTATTCTTTCTTCGGCTGACATATCCTCATGACCCCTTTTCTTGATTTGCCAGAGTCCCGTTATACCCGCTGGAGCAAGGAAACGTTGTGCGCACTGGTCGGTAGTGAGAGTCGCCGCTTCATAAAGTGGTAGCGGTCGGTTACCAACCAGAGACATGTCTCCCAATAAAACATTGACAAGTTGGGGTAGTTCATCCAGGCTGGTATTCCGGAGGAAAGCGCCCACCCGGGTAACTCGTGGGTCATTGCTTATCTTAAAAAAGGATGGAGTCTTTGGAAAAGTGGTTTCCGCATATTGATTTAAATGAGAAAACTCCTGAATATGGAGATCTGCTCCCGCAAACATGGTTCTGAATTTGTAGAAATCAAAAATTCTGTAACCGCGTCCGGCTCTTTTGGAAATATAAAAGATGGGTCCTTTGGATTCAATCCTAATTGCAATCGCGATAATTAGAAATACAGGACTTAAAAGCAGAAGGGCTGTGAGAGAAACCAAAATATCAAAACTACGCTTCAGGATACCGGGGATATTAATGGTCGACATAACAAGTGATTCATCGTCCTTTAAACTGCTTTTCATTTCTTCAGCTTTTGCCTTTACTTTATTCAGAAAACGCACTTTACTTAGTAATGCATTCTGTTCGGCCTGTTCAATCTGAATGATATCGTCAGCCAGCATATGTTTTTTGTAAAGACTCATCTCCATATCACACAGATGTGTTGAATCCATTATGAAAGGTATGGCAGTGAAAGCAGGATTACTGCTGAGGAACTGCACTAAACTTTTAACGGCCGAAAAATCAAAACTGGATTCACAAAAAATAACTTCAGGGACAGTATTTTTTTCCTGGTCAATAGAACGTTTTAATTCTGCACATGCATTGTCAATACTATCAGAAGCATAACCTCGTTTAAAAAGCTTTACAAGCTTTTCAATGTTGGCAGGATTTTTGCCTATATAGTAAAATCCATTTTGAATTGCAAAAGGACTTGCAGAAACCTCTTTTGCACGGATAGTGTACCTTACAAAAGCTTTTCCTCTATAAGTGGTTTTGGGTAAAAAAGTAAAATCCATAGTTAGGTTCAAGTTTGATTTTCAGGAATACGTTTGCAATCGATTAATCTAAACTGCTTTCATTGGGTAATAGGTATCGAACGACTTATTTTCAATCAATATTTGGACGGCATTTACCAGGTCAACCGGGTTAAAAGGTTTCAGAAAATAATTCTGAACATGATAGGCAGCACATTTCTCTTCAGTTTCCTCTACACTTAATCCTGACAAAACCATCACCGGAATATTTTTATAAATACCACTGGATGCCAGCTGTTGAATTAACTCCCAATTTTCCAGATCTGGCAATTGGGGATCTGCAATTATTAGGTGAGGAAAATTTCTTTTAGATAACCAATGCATGGCAGAACAACCGTCAGGAACTGTAATCACCTGATATGATTTTCCTAGAACAGTCTGAAGCAAAAACCTGATCGCCTTACTGTCATCTACTGCTAAAATTTGCTTTTTCATGGGCAGATGTCATTATTTATTTAAACTCTGTTCCTCAGTAGTATGGAATTAGCGATTCGCGGTCAAACACGAGGTATTGGTATCAAAGGTTGAACCTCAGATATGGATAGACAATCATTATTAAAATGTAAGAATCAGCAATCAGGGGGATTTCAAGGATAGATGGCTGATTAAGGCCTAACTGGTTGGGATTAGAAGGCTTCAGAGGTATTGAAAAGGATGGTTAGAAATTCTACGATAAAAGTAAGTATTTTTTCCTAAGATCCAAATATTGATCAACCTTTTTTTGGGTCTCAGATATTACCAAATGATGAAGACTTTCCTTTTTAAAGTAGATTTTACCTTTTTGCTTTTTCCCATACTGCTGTTTGCTTTTTTCTGATGAAGCGGTAAAAGCCCATAAATACTGACAAATTCATGAATAAGAAGTAGTAAGGAATATAAAAAGCTTTAATTTTAATATTCCTTCCAGCAAATATCCAGCCCACCAGAGCCATTGCATAAAATACGGCTTGCACTAGTAAAACTACGATATAAAAGTAACCTGAATTTGCACAGACAAGCAATATATTTGAAATAAAGCAGATTATCAGGCAAACGGGACAAAGCGTCCATCTTAGTATCCTGTGTGAAATGAATTGAAAAGACAGTGCAGGATAACGAAATATGTTGAAAAGACCCTTAAGAATTACCATAGACTGAAAAGCCCCGGCAGTTATGCGTACTTTCCGTTTTAGCTCCTCCCGCATTGAAGAAGAAGCCGATTCGGTTGCATATGCGTTAGGTTCATATCGCACCAGCCAGCCAGCCATACATAACTGCAATGACTGGACGAAGTCTTCAATTATTATATCTCCGGGTAATTCAAGAAACAAGGCCGTTTGAATGGAAAATAGCTCGCCGGCTGCACCAACAACCGAATAGAATTTTGAATCCAGTTTTTTCAATAATGACTCATACTTCCAATATATGCCCTCTCCGGCAGCAACTGCAACATCTTTGTCACCTGATATGATTTTCTTCTCCCCCGCCACAGCTCCTACCTTTGGGTCCGCATAATGTTTTACTATTTCTCTTACAGCAGAGGAGTTGAGTAGAGAATTTGCATCACTAAATATAACATAAGGGGTCGTTACATATCTAATTGCCCTGTTCATGGCTGACAGTTTTCCTTTTCGCTCCGTCTGGTGAAGTAAGAGAATTCGCTTAAAGCGACTGATGATCTCGGGTGTAGAGTCTTCAGATCCGTCCGTAATAAAGATCAATCTCAATTTAACAGCGGGATAATCCAGATCGAGGCAATTCTGTATTTTTTGTTCAATAAAACCGGCTTCATTGAAAGCTGCAACAATAAGAGTTATTCCAGGCTCGAACGCCGGATCCGGCTGACTCACATTTTCCGGAGAGAAAAAATATGTCTTAATTTTTACCAGTAAATAAAGAAGAATACCGTATCCGATATAACTATAAAAAACAATAAAAAAACTGAAAAAGAATAAAAACCTAGACATCATTTGCAGTTGGGTGGCTACTAATTTAGAAGATTCATGTGAAGACTAGCACTAAAAATAGATAATCTGAAATCATCCGGGAGTCACAGTCAGAACTGTGCTGCCTTCCAATAAATTTTACTTTATGGAATTTATTATTATTTTTGACTCGTTTGGATTTTCATAATCGACTGATTATCCGAATACAATAACACTTTCTTTTAAGCCCGTGATGAGTTTTCTGCATTGAGCTCATCAATGAAGAGGGATTTCCAATAATCCATTTATATTTCTTTTTAATCTGGTATCTTCCGAAGGACTGGTGTCGACGTCTTATTAAAACGAATTGTAAAAGTCTTACCCATGGATATTATATATCTATTTAAAGCACTGCTTAAAAGAAGATGGACCATTCTTTTCTGTCTTGCATTTGGTTTGCTTGCCGGTCTCATATTCAGGATCAGTGTGCCGAAGGAATATTTATCCACCGCTCAATACTCCACAGGTTTTGCACAAACTCAAAAGGTCAGTCTCCAGTTAACTGAGATATTTGATTTGAACCAGATCGATGCCCGAATCAATAACGTCATAGAAACATTCAAATCGCCAATTGTATTGTCCATGGTCTCTTATGATCTTATGCTTCACGATCTCGACTCTGATCGCCCATTCCGAAATCTTACGAATAAGCAAAAAGATGATACTGCTTTTAAAAAAGCAGATTTGCCAAAGGCCCGCTTGATATTAAGAGACCGCCTGAGCAATCTGACTTTGCTGTCAACTTATGATCCACAGGACAAGATGGTTTGGAATATGCTAAACCTTTACGATTACGGCGAAGAGGATCTTCTTAAAAAATTAACTGTAGAAAGAGTAACCAATACTGACTATATCAATGTTTCATTCAGTTCTGAAAATCCGGAGCTTTCTGCTTATGTTGCCAATAAGATCGGAGTAAAGTTTAAAGAGTTTTTCAGTTCCCTTTCTTCCACAAATACCAAAGAATCTTTATTTAAACTGGATAGTCTCCGGGAAACAAAAAGCAGGGAGGTAGATACTTTGCGGAACAGACTCCGGCGTTTTCGTGATAAGATTGGTACTCCTAACCCAGGAGACGCAGCTACAGCCGCCATGAGCGGATTGCAGGAGCTCACCTCTTCTCTAACTGCCCAGCAGGCTAATTTGAATGATTACAGGCAGCGACTCATAACTGTAAACGAACAACTTCGCCAACTCGATGAAAATCCTGCTGCTATTACAGGAGGCTCTGTAAATAATCATGGGGATGAAATACTTGCACTTCGTCGCACGAATGAAGAGCTTGCTTCAAAACTGGCCCTGAAAGGAGGTATAGACCAAAGTATACAGAAACAGATTGACGACAATATCAATAAAATCAACCAGATGAGCCGGGGTACTGGCTACGAACAGGTAAATCCGGCACTAAAAGCCACCGAACGCAAGGAGCAGCTGCTGAGAGACAAATTGGATCTGCAAAGCGCCATTGCCTCTACGACTGACAATATTGAAATGTATAAATCGCGTGTGGAACAATTCAGGAAGATCGCCTTCTCAGGCGGAGGGCAGGAAGTAATAGCTAACGCATATCTGAACGATCTGATGATCGCCCAGAAGGACCTGGAAAAATATAACAGTAGTATTTTTGCTTCACAGGATATAGATGTGTCGCCGGACTTTAAGTTTAAACAGATTATGTTAGGCCTGCCACCTATCAAGCCGGAACCCGGGAAAGGATTTCTTATAATATTGATTTCAGGCTTTTCACTTTTTTTTCTTGCTATCTTAATAATAATCATACTTGAATTACTTGATACTTCTCTACGCACACCTTCGATTTTCAGAAAAGAAACAAAACTGAATGTTTTAGCAACTGTAGGGCAGATTGATCTGGATAAAAAATTGTTGAAGGAATATTTTGATTTCAATGCCCGAAATGAAGGAGAGAACAATGACCTGCCCTTTATAGAAAACTTGCGCAAATTAAGATACGAGATTGAACACAGCGGCAAGCGGGTAATTCTTTTTACAAGCACCAAACCTCAGGAAGGCAAAACGACCATGGTTGAGGCTCTTGCTTACACCTTCAGCAGAAGTAAGAAAAAGGTACTACTCATCGATGCCAACTTCAGTAATAATAACCTGACTCGTGATTTTTCAGCCAGGCCTACGCTGATTTCTTTCAGCCTCAAGGGACAGGAAGGGATAGAAAACATCTGGAATATAACCACCGTAACAAATATTACAAATGTAGACGTAGTCGGTTGCGAAGAAGGAAATTATACGCCTTCAGAAATTCTTCCCAAAAACAATCTGCTGGATCATTTCGATAAACTAAAACACCATTATGATTTTATTTTGCTGGAAGGCGCAGCGCTCAATACACACGCAGACAGCAAGGAACTTGCAGATTTTGTGGAAGGAGTTGTGCTGGTTTTTTCATCCAGAAATTCCCTGGGTGAAATAGATCAGGAATCCATCGGATTCCTTAAGACACAAAAGACCAAATTTGTTGGCGCCATATTGAATAACGTTGATGAACAGAATCTGGATCTCTGATCCTACGGAAAATAATGTCGCACAGATTTATAAAAAACAGGGATATCGTTTTATTCAGTTTCCAGGCCTGGAATTCTGATATCGCTTTTAATTTTAGGGATATGGCCTATGAACTTGCCCGATATAACAGGATCTTGTTTATCGATCGTGCGCGTGACCGGAATACAGTTTTAAAAAAAATGTTTTCGGGAAAAACTTTACAAGCCACGAGTCCTGAATATTTGGAACTAATACAGGAAAATTTCTGGGTACTTCATCCGAAAACATTGCTAGAATCAGGAAACTGGTCGCCGAACTTTAAACTTTTTGATTTCTTCAACCGGATCAACAATAAAAGAATATCGGTAGAAATAAAAAGTGCCATCAGGAGACTGGGTTTAAAAAATTGTTTGCTAATCAACGATAACGATTTTTTCAGGGGTCTTTATCTGAAATCTCTGTTACCAATTAGGGAATACATTTTTTATCTCCGCGACTTTCTAACTATTCAGCCATTTTTTAAAAAGTTTGGCCCAAGATGCGAAATGGAAATGATCCGAAAAGCTGACCTTGTAGTGACGAATTCGACGTGGCTCGCTAATTATGCCGGACAGTGGAACCCGAATAGTGTTGATATTGGTCAGGGTTGCAACATATATGAATTTGTCAAGACGAACATCGATATACCTGAAGATCTGAAGGGGGTCCCAGGGCCCATTATAGGCTATTGTGGGGCAATTACTTCAATGCGCCTTGATGAGGAACTGCTTTTATATATTGCTTCCAAACTGCCAGAAATGAGTCTGGTGCTGGTGGGGCCGTCGGATGCGAATTTTGAGAAATCGGCCCTGCGGACGATGAAAAACGTTTATTTCATGGGAATTAAAAGACCAGCAGAGATGGTAGCCTATATCCATCATTTCAGAGTTTGTATAAACCCCCAGCTGGTAAATCCGTTAACCATCGGAAATTATCCAAGAAAAATAGACGAATACCTGGCTTCGGGGAAGCCTGTTGCTGCAACCGCAACGCAGGCTATGGAAATGTTCCGCGATTATACGGATTTATGTAAATCAAAAGAAGATTTCGTGAACAGCATCCGCAAATTTATTTACGAACCGGTATGGTCTTCTGCAGAACAGATGGACAAACGAAGGGAATTTGCATTGTCACACTCCTGGGAGAATTCTGTAGGCGCCTTGGGAGACGCATTTTATACTGTTCAGAAAAAATATCAACCTGCAGAAATATGAGTACAGACCAGGAGAAAAATACTAAAGTTTTTGAATTCATTACGATGGGAGCAATACTGATATTTCTTGTATTTATATTTTTTAAGTTCCTGTATTTCTAAACCTATGGCCAACGATGTTCAAATAGAAAACTCCTCCGCCAGGACATGGTTACAGTATCATTTTCTTGAGAAAAAACTGAACACCCGTTTTGGATATATTTTCCTGATTGTGCTGGGAGCCGGTTTGGTATTTGGAATCAGGGTGATTGGCATTGTAGTGAGCCCGGTTGTTCTGGCTTGTTTCGGAGGGCTTTTGCTTTGTATTGCCACATTGAGAAATCCCTATTTTGGGTTCTATTTTTTGCTTGCTTTTTCTTCGATAACGATCACGATAGACCGGCTGGTCGATCCACCTCTGCCCTCAGGTACACTGGTTGAAATCATTACGTATTTTATTTTATTGAGCGTAATGAGTAAATATGAGCTGAAGAAAAATATGAACCTGAAATTTTGGACCCATCCGGTTACAATCGGTATATTTTTTTTGTTTGCATATTATCTGGTGGAATTTTTTAATCCTGAAATGCTCAGTCCTGTTGGATGGTTCAGTTTTTTCAGAAAGCAATTCAGCTATTTCATTTTTTATTATATATGTTTCTGCCTCCTGGATTCACGCGCAAAAATTATATATTTCGTACGCTTTATGATCGTGTTGTCGACTGTGTTGGCACTATACGCATGTAAACAGCAGTGGTTTGGTTATGCGCGTTTTGAATTGAACTGGATAGGTACCGGTAATGGCTACACGCTTTTATTTCAGGGCGGTCTTCTGCGTAAATTTTCCGTCTTTTCAGATCCCGCGACTTCCGGAATTTTATTTGCTTCTATTTCTATCTTATGCCTGATATTACTTATTAGAAGTCAGGAGAAGAAAGAGAGAAAATGGCTGGGTATTGCACTGATAGTCAACCTGTTAGGTTATAGCTATTCGGGAACCCGAACGGCCACCGTTATGATCGTAGCCGGTGTTATTCTTTATTGCATTTCCACCATTTTTGAGCGCCGTACTGTTGTATTCATGATCGGTTTCTGCATTGTATTCTCAGGACTCATGATGATGCCCTATCAGAATGTGATTACAAACCGGATCCGTTCGACATTTGAAGGCACGAAAGATGCATCGGCAGCAATCAGAGATTACGACCGACATGAAGTTCAACCGTATATCCAGGCCCATCCAATCGGCGGGGGCATATTCACTTCGGGAGGGGAGGGGAACAAATACAACAAGGGTCACTATCTTGAATATCTCCAGGCCGATAGCGGCTACCTGAAAACACTTGCGGAGCAGGGCCCGGTCGGACTGGCTTTTCTGCTGGTTTTTTATTTCATCTTTATGCGTCTTGGATTTCATTCTTTTTTCAGAGCAAAGGACCCGGAGATACGTACTTATTATATTAGTTTGCTCGTTATGATGTTTACCTTGCTGGTAGCACAATATTCTCAGATGGCCATTTCACAATATCCAATCGTGCTTTACTTTTATGCTACCCTGGTTATCTTTATAAAACTGGCAGATTTCGATAAATCCTGTAAACCCGTCCCAATAACAGAAACCTGATCTCATGCGTTATTTCTTATTTGCTGCTATTTTGTTCCTTTCTCAAATAATTCATGCACAAACACCTGGCCCTCTTTACCGGCCGGATAGCCTGAGGACAACCGATATCCGGGAAAGACTGGTACAACTGGCCATGCAAAACCCTGTTTATGAAATGGTGGATCGCGCATCGACGGCCGCTTCTTACCAAATCAAAATAGCAAAGTCTGCATATCTCGGCCTTTTAAGCGCTCAGGGAAATATTAATGAATTCACAATCTCTAAGCCTACGTACAATGGCGTACAGATCCCTTATTATTACCCCAGGTATAATCTGGCATTAAATATTCCGTTTGATATTTTTACAAGAACCACCAATAATGTAAAAATCGCACAGGAGAATTATTATATCACCGCGGCGGCAAAAAATCAGAAATTCCGGGAAATAAAAGCAGATGTTCTAACAAAATATGAGAATTACCTGCTTGCCAAGCAACTGGTCGAATTACAGGGAAAGATAACCCAGAGTGAATATGCCACCCTCAAAAGGGCAGAAAGTGATTTCTCGGAGAACCTGGTAAAATTGAACGAAGTGGAAAGAGTTCAGAAAAGTTACATTAATGAACAAGCAAAGAGTCTGACCCTTCAAAAAGACCTTAACCTGGCAAAAATTGAAATAGAAAAAGTGATTGGAGTTCCTATCGAGGATGTAGAACGAGGATATAAATAGAAATTAGAGATTTTGTACCTTTGAACAAATTTTGGTATATTGTATACCTGGAACCTTATCCAGTAGACTATGAGGCTTTTATACATCGTAATCCTTATGGTGGTTTTTTCAACGGCGGGGGTAAAAGCCCAAAGCCGTCTTTCCGCATTTCCTGACAACGGGACAAATGCAACCCTGCGGTTTTATCCAAACCCTGCTATTTCCTATATTACCTTCGAAGATATTCTTAAGAAATACGATAAAAACTACTCCATTCAGATCTTTAATTTCCTCGGTAAAAAGGTATTTGAATTTAACCTGGGTGACCAAAAAAATATCGTTAATGTGTCTGACTTCTTTCGAGGCATTTACATTTTCCAATTAAGAGATCCTAATGGGAAAATCGTTGAAAGCGGTAAGTTCCAGGTTACTAAATAACGGAACTTATCCCTTCAAATCAGTGACTTCAATAATAAGAAATTTGAGGTAATGTGTATTTTCCAATTCCCATACCACCGGGTGATCGGCGGACTGGGTCTGATATACTACCTGTCTTATTTTTTTACCTGCGTCCCTTGCTGCATCCCGAATAATATCCAGGAAAATCTGAGGTGACACCAGATTGGTACATGAAGAGGTAACAAGAAACCCCCCTGAACGCAGCAATTTCATCCCTCTCAAATTAATTTCCTTATATCCGCTTATCGCTTTTCCTATATTTTCCCGATTCTTTGTAAATGCGGGAGGGTCCAGCATAACAACATCAAATTTTTGGGTTTCCCGGCTCCATTTTTTCAAAACATCAAAGACATTGAAAGCTTCGAATCGTACTTTTTCTTCCAGGCTGTTCAGAATTGCATTTCTTCTGGCCATTTCGATTGCATTTGCAGAAATATCCAGGCCCAGAACTGACCTTGCGCCGTAATAACCGGCATGAATTTCAAAGCTGCCAGTATAACAGAAAGCACCCAGAACATCTGCATCTTTTACAATATGTCTTATTGCCCTTCTGTTATCCTGTTGATCAAGAAAATAACCTGTTTTCTGACCATTTTCGAGATCTACCTCAAACTGCAATCCGTTTTCTCTGATTGTAATCCTGGTATCAAAAGGTGTCAATAAATAGCCTTTCTGCTGTACCATTCCTTCCAACTCCCTAACAGGCACATCATTACGTTCATATATTTTTTCGGATTTGAAAATTTTACTTAGGGAATCTACAATGACGGGTTTCCAGATATCCATTCCCAGAGCTAGTGTCTGGATAACAAAATGATCTCCAAATTTATCTATAATTAGAGCAGGTAGTCCGTCTGCTTCCCCGAAAACAAGTCTGCAGTTTTCAATATACCCAAGTCTTTTACGATAGGCCCAGGCCATTTCGATTTTTCGCTGAAAAAAACGGTCGTCGATCTCTTCATTTTCGTCCCTCGTTAGCAGGCGGATTGCAATCTGGGATTTAGGATTGATATACCCCTTGCCGATAAATTTTCTATCAGAATTAAAAACAGTTACAATGTCTCCGGGCTTAACAGTTTCTTCTGCCTCTGGCAATCTCATTTCCAAATATCCATGGATGTCCTTTTTCAACGCGCAATCCAATTCTTTTATTTAGAATAACAGGAATCATGGCGCAAAAGTAGGTTAGCCGATACAGTTGACGGGAGACAATTTGTCTCAAAACAGCAGTTGGCAAAATAATTGACAAGCTTACCTTTGCCAGAATAATGAGAATATGCAGAAAAAAACAAGCGATTTAAGGGAAGAAAACGGACTTTGATTCTGTAAGTAACAGAGAATCAACGATTGATATAAATACCGACGAAAATGTTGCGGGCATCAATAATTTGAACCAGAAACTGGAAGAAGATGATCTGGTTGAAAAATTAAAGATTGATTTACAGGATCAAAAGGACAAATATCTGCGTCTATTAGCCGAATTCGAGAATTATAAAAGACGAAGTTCACGCGAAAGGATTGAACTTGAGCCAGACGGCAGGAAAGGAAATCATAGTTTCCCTGCTTGATGTACTCGACGACTGCGACCGGGCCGAAAAACAATTACAGCAGGATAAAAATTCAGGCGACCTAAGCGGAGTTTTGCTGGTATTTAGCAAACTCCGGAATATTTTACAAAATCGTGGATTAAAACCAATGGAAAGTCTGAATGAAGAATTTGATGTTGAAAAACATGAAGCCATAAGTGAAATACCGGCTCCATCGCCCGAATTGAAAGGGAAAGTTGTGGCAGAAGTTGTCAGGGGTTACTATTTAAACGACAAAATTATCCGCTTCGCGAAAGTGATCGTGGGAAAATGAACAATATCTGAATGAAAAGAGACTATTACGAAATACTTGGAGTTACGAAGAATTCTACTTCGGATGAAATAAAAAAATCATACCGTAAAGTGGCCATGCAATATCATCCAGACCGTAACACAGGCGATAAGGCTGCGGAAGAAAAATTTAAGGAAGCAGCGGAGGCTTATGAAGTTTTGAGCGATTCTGAAAAACGGGCTCAATATGACCGTTTTGGTCATGCGGCTGTAAATAATGGCAGGGGAGGATTCAATGGAGGCGGTATGAATATGGATGACATCTTCAACCAGTTTGGAGATGTTTTTGGAGATGATTTATTCGGAAGTTTTTTCGGCGGAAGAAGGGGAGGTGGAGGCAATTCGCGCGCACATGGTATTCGCGGTTCAAATCTGAGGATAAAAATTAAACTCAGCTATGAGGAAATAGCGAAGGGAGTTACAAAAAATATAAAAGTAAAAAAGCACGTAGCCTGTGGAACCTGCCATGGAAGTGGCGCTAAGGATAAAGCGAGTATACAGACCTGCGGAACCTGTGGTGGCAGCGGACAGGTTAGACGGGTAAGTAATACTTTCCTTGGTCAGATGCAAACAGTTACAACCTGTCCTACCTGTAATGGGGAAGGCACGAATATCACATCAAAATGTATTGTATGTAAAGGAGAAGGAAGGGTGTTTGGAGAAGAAGTGGTAAACATCGATATCCCGGCCGGTGTACAGGAGGGCATGCAATTAAGCGCTTCAGGTAAGGGAAATGCCGGGGAACGTGGAGGTACACCGGGTGATCTGATTATTTTAATTGAAGAGGAATCACATCCTGAATTACAGCGCGACGGATTAAATGTTGCATTTGATCTGCATATACCATTTACGGATGCAGTTTTTGGTACGCAGCTTGGAAGTGCCTACTATCGATGGTAAAGCCAAGATCCGTATTCCTCCCGGCACACAGGGGGGTAAAATTTTTCGTTTGAAGGGAAAGGGATTTCCTTCCGTGAATTCTTATGAAAAGGGAGATCAGCTGATCCATGTAAATGTATGGATTCCTCAGCAGGTTTCTGCAGAAGAAAAAGCAATCCTTGAAAAATTGAAAGAATCACAAAATTTTCAGCCTAAGCCTGACAAGAACGAGAAAAGTTTTTTCGAAAAAGTAAAGGAAATGTTCAGCTAGAACCTCGGACAAAGTATTCTGTTTTTAGCCGAACCTTCTCTGTCAAGGAAACCGATATAGGAGATGGATAGTTCAAATCCTCCCTGACCCTGGCTCACTGTATTTAAAGTTGAAATATTTATATCATAGCTGATTGCCATCGACAACGGAAGCATGTCCAGTTTGATTACGGGAATAAATGCATCTCCCAATCGCATGTAAGCGCCGATACCCAGTACATATTTAGGATCATCGGTAAATTCACCCAGATTATATCCATACATCAGACCACCAATAGTCTCGCGAGCAAGGACCCTGACTTGAATAGTCTGCCTGCACAGTAATAGTTGATTTTTCATCCAGAACGAATTTTGCGCCCCCCGAAACCACATATTTTGGCTGCAATTCTACGGCAGTATTTTGGTAGAATGAATTCATTGGACGGTTCAAATGGTGATATGCAAGACCGAAAAACATGCTGTTCTGATCGTCCTGACCGAAACTGCTGTTAAAGCTCATGCCCACACTCGCATCCCAGTAATGAATATCCGGTGTCGGGAAGGATTCACCTGTGCCAAGTGAGGGGTTAAATGCCGTTCCATCGAACTGACTGTTGGTTGTAATTTTTGACTCATCAATCCTTTTGTCGACGTAGCCTCCCATAAAACCTATAGAGAGATAGCTGGTATGTTTGTTAGAAAGAGATTTGCTGTAATTCAATGCAGGAAAAACCTGGGTTGAAGTGAGTCCGGCGTCTGCCTGCTTTATCATATAAAATTTGCAAACCCAGGGTAAGATAGTCATCCGTTCTGCCGACCGGTAATTTATATTCTCCATTGAAAGATCCGGTTTTATAAGCATTGGTAAAACTATTCCACTGGTCGCGGTAAACTCCCTGAATCCGATAATCACCTGTAAAAATTCCCGCCAGGGCTGGGTTTCTCAACAGTGGAGCTTCGAAGAATTGTGAAAAATGCAAATCCTGGGAGCAGGCAGTTGCGATACTGACCGCAAAAATAGCCAGGGTTAAACAAATCTTTTTTATTGGGTTCGGGTTTCTCATTTTCTGGTATTTCTATCTGATCAGGGTTACGTTTCCGTGATAAGGAATGAGTGTTGCATTATTACAAAGAATTTGAATAGTGTAAATATACACGTCAGATGGTGCGGGCTGGCCATTAAATGTTCCGTCCCACGCGTCTGCCGGCGTATTCGGCGCGAAATTGCTCTTTTGGAATACGATCTGTCCCCAGCGGTTATAAATAGTGATTGACGGAATTACATTTAATCCGACACCATTAACTATGAAGCGGTCGTTTACGCCATCTCCATTTGGTGAGAATGTATTCGGCACAAAGAAATTAGCACCATTGCAAATCACCTGAACACGAATGCTGTCGGTGGTTGCACAGCCTCCGTCATTTACAGCGGTAAGATCGTATTTTGTTGTTTTGGTTGGTGTGGCAAGTGGTGTCAGACAATTCGAACAGCTTAATGTATTTGAAGGCGTCCAGTTCAGCGAAACAATATTTGTAGTTGCAGACGAATTAATCTGATAGGAACTGCCTACATTAATAGTAGCATTTGGCACAAGTGTTATGACCGGATAGTTAAATGCAGTTACATGTATAGAATCTACATCTGAGAAACATTTCTTACTATCATATCCGGTAACTACATAAGTAATTACATTGCTCGGGAGGCCGCCTATCTGAGATGCGTCTGGAGTCGCAAGAGGATTACCAATATTCGCATTATTTAATCCTTCCGTTGGTGACCAGTTATATATCGCAGCACCAGTCGCTGTCAATTGTGCGCTTTGTCCCAGACAAACTGAATCTGGTCCGCTTACATTTACAACAGGAGCTATATTAACAGTAACCTGAATAGTATCATTTGCTTTACAACCATAAATACTTGTTCCTGTAACTACAAAATAGGTACTATTAGGAACCGGATTTGCAACCGGATTTACGCATGCAAGACAACTCAAAGAAGCTGCAGGATCTGCAGGCGGTAACCAGTTATAAGTAGTAGCTGCTCCGCTGGCATTTAATTGTAACGGTGTACCCAAACATATCGTGGTATCTGCTCCTGCATTTACAGCCGGAATCGGATAGATGAATAAATGATTTGGTGCTGTCGTATCGGTCATCGTACTACAGCCTTCTGTGTTGGTAGCAATCAGTGAAACAACATATTCACCGGCTTTTGGATAGCTGACAGGATTTGGATTCTGGACATTCGCTTTTTGTCCGTTTCCAAAATCCCAAGACCATGTAAGTGGTCCGAATGGATCTGGCACAAGTTCATTGCCTGTGAAAGTAAGCACTGCCGGTTCACATTGATTTAAAATACCACTGATGGAGATTTTTGGAGAAGCAACAACAGTGACGGGGGAACTGTAGAAACCTGAACATCCGTCAACAGTCGTAATGCTCATTGAAACTGTATAAGTTCCGACTGCTGTATAATTGTGAGCAATCGTTGGATTCATACCAGATACAGTAGGTGAACCGTCCCCAAAATCCCAGACATAATTATTGATTACGCTATCCGGAACTGTTTTTGATGTGTCGGTAAAAATAATATTGCCGCTGTCACAAACAATCTTTCTGTCAACAGTGAATTTTGTCAAATTGATGGAATCGATATTGATTGTGTTCTGCCCGAATTTGTTGAGCTTACAACCACCTGCATCTATAATAGTGACGAAAGGAGTATAAGGTGGGCCAGGTTTGATATATGTATGGGTATAAGTTGGAGCAATTGTTGTATCAGGAATTGAACCATCGCCTGGATTCCAGATAAAAGAAACAACATTTGTTGTAGTAACTTGGAAATTGACAGTTAAAGAATCGCAGGCTGAATAGGGCGGATTGTAAGAAAATGTACCAACAGGTCCATCTATGTGCACATGTTGTGAATCAGATTTGGATATACAACCACCCGGACTAGTGATAATCAGATAAGGATAATAATCGCCTGGAAGTGCATATCCATTAACCGGATTTCGTTTTTGACTGATACCTCCATCTGTGAAATCCCATGCATACGTTGCTGCATAATGTCCTGTAAATGTAAAAAAGTCATTGAAAACCGGGCAGGCTGAGTAATTCCCGCTCATGGTAAAACTTGCATATGGTGTATCAATCAATATGGAAGTGAATCCAAATTTTTTCACACAGCCATAAGTATCCGTCATAGTGAGTGTATCGGGGTATGTGCCTGGTAGCAGGTAATTATGTATCGGAGAAAAACTGGGATCCAGGGGACTGCCATCTCCGAAATTCCATGAATACGTCGGGTTAAAACCACCGGTAGACGTATTATTAAATTTAACAGGGGGATTAAGCGCATTCGGACAGGAATTTGTATCTGGCGTATTAAAACTGGGAGCCAATATTGAAACCGCGATTGCTTGTGCCGTGTCCAATGAGTTTGAACATCCGTTGTTGTCTGTAACAGTAAGCCTGGGCACAAAATTTCCCTGGAATGTGTAAGTATAAACAGGACTTTGAGCCGTTGAAGTACCGCCATCACCAAAATCCCAGGCCCACGATTTCAAGGAGGAACCCGCAGATGGAGTGGATAAATCCTTGAAATTAACTGTCAGTGCTCCACATGAAAGTAAAGGCGGTCCTGAAAAATTTACGGTTGGGCCGCCGATATTAAGAGGATAAGGAGCTGATGAATCCACGCAAGCTTTGCTGTCAATAGTAATTACTTTTACCTGGTATATACCTGGTTTTGTGTAAGTGTACGAAACAATTCCGGTTATATTAGGTGGCAGGATGGTGCCGTCTCCCATTTCAAACTGGAAGGATACAATACCTGGCGGTGCAGTGGCTTTTACGGTTACCGGTAAATTAACACAGACGGGGTTGGAAGAGAAACTTAATGTTGTGGTCTGATTTACTGTAATTGATTTTGCCACAGTATCTGCGCAGACTCCGTTGGTTACAATGAGCTTTACTGTCTCTACTATTGGAGGACCTGCCAGATAAGTATGAGAAGTATTCTGTGTAAATGCTTTTGCTGAACCGTCACCGAAATCCCATGTCCAGGTTGCTGCCCCGGTGGAATTATCAAGGAATGTGAAATTATTGCTGGCCCCGCAGGTTGTCAGATAATTAAAATCTGCCAGGGGTGGGTTAATAACAATCTTTTGTGATACAGAATCCCAACATCCGTTGTTATATGCGGTTAATCTGACATTGTAGGTTCCGGGTTTAGTATACTTATAAGTCGGATTTCTTGCAGTATCGGTACTTCCATCTCCGAATTGCCATAGCCACTGATTCGCCGTTCCAGGCGGAGTCAGATCGGTAAATTGAATAGCTGATTTTATACAGGCTGTTGGCGGAACAAAACTAAATGCAGGAACAGGTTTAATGGTTCCGACTTTTACGACGCCGGAATCTGTAGCTGTACATCCACCATTGGTCGTTATAGTACAGTAAACTGTATATACACCGGGTCCGTATGTTTGTGGAGGTGGGTTCAGCAAGGTCGAGGTATTGCCATTTCCAAATATCCAGCTGTATGTCGCAACTCCGTCTACTGCATTTGTAGAAACAGATGGTGTCCATGTATACGGCGCACATCCGTATGCCGGCAATCCGTTAATCCTGACAATTGGTTTTTGAACATTGACATAATTTGCTTTTGTGATGGAAGAAGTACAACCCCCACCAGAAATGCTTGTCAGTGTAACCGCAAATGAACCGTAAGTTGTATAAGTATGAGTCGGGTTTGTCAGCGTGGAAGTAGTACCGTCACCAAAATCCCACAAGTACGATGAAGCGCCTGTGGAACTATTACTAAACGTAGCTGTTAGCGGTGGTTTACAGCTGTTAATATTTATTGCAGTAAATGAAGCGACAGGAGGATTTACGACAGTAATAGGTTTTGTTATGGTGCCTGTACAACCTGAAAAAGTATTATTCAGTGTTACAGAATATGTTCCGGCCATTGCATAAGTATGTTGTCCGTTTCTCACATTATCAATGGGAGAACCATCACCATAATCCCAGGTAGAACTATTGGGGAAAGGGGAAGATATATTTGTAAAACTGGCGGGAGTACCCACACAAACAGTGTCTTTATACGTAAAATCTGTCAGGTTACCATTAGCAGTGATATTTACTTTTTGAATAAGGGTATCGCTGCAGCCCTGGGAACTCGTTACAGCCAGTGTAACATTATAAAGGCCGGCAGTAGTATAGGAATGCGTTGGGCTCTTTAAATTGTTCGTAAGTGAACCATCTCCGAAATCCCACAGATAACTAAGAATTGGGGGACCGGTGCTTGGATTGGTAAAAGATGCTGTAACCGGCAATGTACAACTGCTGTTCAGGCTACTGCTGAAATTCATAGTAATCCCGCCGGAAATGGTAATGGCTTTTTGAACATTTTTTATCTGAGCACTTCCGGTACACCCGAAGCTATTTGTTACATAGAGAGTAACCGGGAAAGAACCGGCAAGAGTATATCTGTGACTTGGATTTGGAACCGTATCCTGTGTGCCATCACCAAAAGTCCATGCATAACTTGTTATCGTTCCACCTGTACCTGGTGTAGATGTATTCGTAAAATTTATATATGTCGGATAACATCCTGATGTTTTATCCTGCGTAAAATCTGCGTTGGGCGGTGGATTTACAGTTATTTGAACAGTGGCCGGATTACTGGATCCGCTGGCATTTTTCACAACAAGTGTTACAGTATATATGCCTGGCGTATTAAATGTAACAGGCGTATTTGGGTTATTGCTGGTTGAAGGAGCGCCTCCAGGGAAAGTCCAACTATATGTAAAAGGCCCGGTTCCGGTCGCAGAACCATTAAAAGCCACACCCAATGGGGCACATCCTGAAGTTGGGGTAGCAAGGATGGATGCCACTGGCACCTGCGCTTGGGCACTGTAATAGGCGGTCAGCAGTAAAAACGGTAATAAGCGTAGTTTTCTGAACAACGGATAACGATTTAAGGTTCTGTTACATCATAGTTTACAAGGGGAATAGGAAACTTCTTCAGCATTTGGCTGAAAAAAATCTCACTCGGTATACGGATTTGCAGAAGATATTCAGATGCAGGTAATATCTTTTCTACGAATTGCATAACGTGCAAGCGGTATCAAAATTGTTTTTCTCAGGTAATATGCAAACAATTTACAGGATTTCGAGCCTGCCGGATAAGGGTTTTTACTTAGCATCAGAAGTTTTTTAACCCCAAACACTCTCAATTCTTGTGGAGATACAGGATATTAAAAGATGAGTCTGCAGCCGTTTTAGCAGAAACAGAATCAGGATAACTGTCCTTAATAATCCAGGTATAATTCAGCTTGCTCAAAGGAAAGGGCGCTGAAGGGAAATTCGATGTTATGCTCTTTGCACTCACATCTGCTGACCAGGTTCCTGCCGTTTGTTGCTGATTCAAAATACCATAGACCGTTCCGTTCTCATTAAACTGAAACGCATATCCCGCAAAACTGGCTGTGATATTATTAGTATCATTTTCCAGATAACCTGTGACCCGCCAGGTACCCTGGGTAACCAGCTTAACCAGCGCATTTTGTTCCTGCTGCTGAATAAATTTTTTACAGGAGAATGGAAATATGAGCAGGATTAATAGAACAGCGATATATAGGGGTGGGAGCTTCATTGGCTTCATAAGGATATCCTTAAAATTCGTAAATCTTTCCGTATTTGTCAAGTAAATAATCTAAAAAATACTGAACATTCAGGCTTTCTCCTGTAGCCATTTTACAAATTTCCTCACTATTCCAGGTACGGCCAGAGGCATGCACGCGTTGCCTCAGCCATTGTAATAAGCCGGTAGTATTTCCATTTCCCAACTTATCCTGGAGTTGCTCATCTTCTCTATTTGCAGCAGCAAAAAACTGGGCCGCATAAAAACTACCCAGACTGTAAGTAGGAAAATAACCAAAACTTCCATGACTCCAGTGAACATCCTGCAGACATCCATGCTGATCGTCCGGTACATCAACATCCAGCCATTTTCTATATTGTTCGTTCCAGCAGGCCGGTATATCTCTCGTTTTCAGCTCACCAGTAATTAGCATTTTTTCAATCTCATATCGGATCATCACATGAAAATGATAAGTGAGTTCATCGGATTCGGTCCGGATAAGAGAAGGCTTTACTCTGTTCACTGCTTTATAGAATTTTTCTTCTGAAATATTCATAAATGACTCAGGAAATTTCTTTACGATCATTGGAAAATGAAATTTCCAGAATGCATGACTCCTTCCAACATGGTTTTCCCATAAACGTGATTGGGATTCATGAATTCCAAGAGATACAAATTCTCCTGAAGGCAGACCGTATTCTGATTCCGGTAGCCCTTGTTCATACAAAGCGTGACCAGTCTCGTGAATGCAACTGAATAACATACTGCTGAAATCATTTTCATCTATTCTCGTGGTTATGCGCACATCGTATTTATTAAAGCTGGTGCTGAACGGATGACTTGAGAGATCCTGCCTGCCAGCTTCAAAATCAAATCCCAGTTCAGCGATTACCTGCATCCCGAAATCCCATTGCTTTATTTTGTCGAACGATTTAAAAAGAAATGAATCTTCCGGTGGAGTTGTCCGCTGAATTTTTTCCAGAATGTCCCTGAGTTTGGGAAGCATATTTCCAAATAATTTGTCTACGAGCTGAACAGTGCATCCCTTTTCAAATTCATCCATCAGGGCATCATATGGGTGTCCTGTATAACCGAGTATTTCCGTTTCTTCTTTTTTTAATTCAACCAGTTCCGCCAATTCTTTTTCAAAGAGGGAAAACTTGTTCTCTTTTTTTGCGAGGTTCCATGCATTGAAACTTTTGGATACGGTCTCACTCATTTTTCTTACAAAAGCCGGTTTGTATTTTTTCTGTTTGGCAAAGTCTTCCTTGTTAAGGGAAATATTTTTCATTTCTTTCTCACTGAGTCCGGAAGCATTTTCAAGTGAGTCCAGTAAAAAGCCGAGTTTGTCAGATGTTGCCAACTCATGCGACATTTCCGCCAGGGTGGCTACCTGTTGTGCGCGAAACCCTGATCCTTTGATGGGCATATAGGTTTCCTGGTCCCACTGCATAAGGGCGAGAGCTGCTCTTACATCAGACAGCTTACGCATATGTTCCCGGTATGACTCATATACTTCTTTCTTATCCGTGACATTTTTCATGTTAAAAAATATATAACAAAAATTCAGTTTTATTTCTAGGGCAAGATAACAGAGATTTGTCCTAATTTTTACCATATGAATTGGAAACTTCTCTCTCTCCTGGTTTTTACGCTTTATTTTTCTCCTTTTATCAGCCCGGCCCAGATGATCGATTCCATGATGAATATTTATTCTGAAAAATTCCCCCAGGAAAAGGTTTATGTGCAATTCGACAAAAAAGCATACAATCCGGGAGATCGTATTTGGTACAAAGCATATTTGTTTACAGGATTCGATCCTTCTCCCTTCAGTAAAAATTTTTATGCTGAATTGTACGATGCATATGGTAACCTCATTCTTCGAAATACGGAACCCATCGTTGAATCTACAGCAACAGGAAATTTTGATCTTCCTCCGTCATTTGATGGAACGCGTATACATATCCGGGCCTACACTTCCTGGATGCTTAATTTTGATACGAGTTTTATTTACACAAAGGATCTTCGCATCATTGGGAGTTTACAGGATTCAGCCACGCATGGGAAACCATCGCCTGTCAGCCTTCATTTTTTTCCGGAAGGTGGAGAAATGATTGCAGGAATTGAAAATAATATCGCATTCAAGGCGGTTGATTCATTTGACCTCCCACATAAGATATCCGGTATTTTGTATGACCAGACGGGGAAAGCCCTGTTAAATTTTAGTTCAACCCATGACGGAATGGGAAATTTTATTTTGATTCCGGATAAATCAGATGTTTTCTATGCTATTTGGAAAGATGAAAAAGGAACCGAGCACAGGACAGAATTACCTTCCGTAAAAACTTCGGGCATTGTGTTGCGGGTTTTGAACTCAGGTCAGAAACTGATCTTTAATGTGGCCAGGCCGCTTGAAAGTACTGCCTATCAGCAGGTCATTGTAATTGCTCACATGAATCAGCAAATGGTTTATAAAGCTACTGTTAACCTGAAGGATAATAACATGAGTGGCGGTAACATTCCTACCCAGCAACTGCCGACCGGTATTTTGCAGATAACTATTTTTGATATAAATGAAATGCCGCTTGCCGAGCGCGTGTGCTTCATTAATAATAACAACTACAATTTTGATGGGAAACTTACCATGAGTGCAAAGAGTCTCCAAAAAAGGGGACGCAATGTGGTAGATGTTGAAGTTACAGATACATTTAAAACAAAACTGGCCATTGCCATTACGGATGCTGAGGTTGATGGAAACCGTCCCTGGGATGATAATATTATTACCTCTCTCCTGTTAACAGGTGACCTGCGCGGCTATGTGAAAGATCCTTACTACTATTTTCACAACAATTCAGATTCACTTGTCCGGCAACTCGACCTTGTCATGCTTACACATGGCTGGAGAAGATTTAAATGGGAAAACCTGGCGAAAGGTAAAATACCGGTAATTAAATATCCGATTGAAAATTATATTTCTATTAATGCAGAAGTGATGGGGGTGCCTTCTTCCCGAATTTCTAAGGATGAAAGTCTCAATGTTGTTTTTCAAACTAAGTCCTCAGCAACCAGCATGCTTACGGTCCCATACGTGAATAACAGTAAATTCAGCCTTTCCGGTTTAATATTTTATGACACGGCAAAAGCGTATTATATGTTCAATACTAACCGGGGCCTGTCAAACGAAGCTGCCATTATTTTTAAAAACGGTATGTATCCAGGTTTGAGAAAGTTAAAACCTTTTAACATGACCATGCCTGTCTGGTCGCCGGACGACAGTTCTCTTATAAGAAAAAGCCGGCAGGTATTTGTGGAAATTGGCCGCTTAAATGGACAGGATAAAAAAATACAAAATCTGGAAGTTGTAACGGTGAGAAGAAGAATAAAATCTGATAAGGAAAAACTGGATGAACAATACAGTTCCGGATTATTTAGTGGCGGAAATGCAACCATTTTTGATTTGGTGAACGACCCGTTTGCAAGTTCCTCAATTGACATATTCACTTATCTCCAGGGTAAGGTGGCAGGTCTGCAGATTTCCACCGGCGGTGCAACACCTAGTTTATCCTGGAGAGGATCACAACCAGGTCTCTTTTTGAATGAAATACAATCAGACCCCAGTACCATCAAAACTATACCGGTAAGTGATATTGCCATGATAAAGGTATTCTCGCCAGGTTCAGCGGGCGGGATGAGCAATTCAAGCGGTGGAGTAATTTCAATTTACACAAAAAAGGGAGCTGATAAGAAACCTGATCCAAGCATTAAGGGCCTCGATATGGTCAGAGTATTAGGATATAATGTGCAACGCGAATTTTATTCTCCGGACTACCTGATAAATCCTGAACCGGAATCAGATGATATCAGAACTACTCTGTACTGGAATCCCAATTTGAAAACCAGCAGAGGAAACAGAAGAATCAGTATACCATTTTATAACAGTGATGTGACGCACACTTTCCGCATAATCCTGGAAGGATTTAATGATGATGGTAAACTGATTCACCTGGAAAAGGTTGTTGATTAAAGGGTTTTTATTATGAGTTATGGGTTATGAATTATGAAATCGTTACTCATAACCCATAACCCATATCTCATATCAGTGTGTTCTGCTTGCAGTGAGATACCATAAAAAGAAATGGTTTCCCTAATTAAAATTTGAAAAGACTTAATTTGACAGATGAAAATTCATGATGTTATTCAACACCTGGAATCCTTTGCGCCTGCGGAATATCAGGAAGACTATGACAATAGCGGATTGATAGCAGGCGACTCCAATACAGAATGCGTGGGCATTCTCGTTAGTCTGGATTGTACGGAAGAACTGATTCTTGAGGCACTTGAAAAAAAATGCAATCTCATTGTATCCCATCATCCTCTTATTTTCCGTCCCCTGCGAAGCATCACACCGGAAGATAGCATCGGCAGGGCCCTCATGGCCGCCATCAGGAACCGTATTACGCTTTATTCCATCCATACTAACCTGGATAATGTAATTGGTGGAGTAAATGCCAGGATTGCTGATAAAATAGGCCTTGTAAACCGGAAAATTCTGATTCCTAAAACAGAGGATGGTTGCGTAGGTTCCGGGTTAATCGGCGACTTAAAAAGCCGGGTTCCTGAAGAGCAATTGCTGGAACTGCTTAAAGAACGATTCGGGATACCTGTCATCCGCCACAGTCCATTGACCGGAAAACCGATATCCCGCCTTGCCCTTTGTGGGGGAGCGGGTAGCTTCCTGATCTCCAATGCGTTACGGGAAGGTGCAGACTGGTTTATAAGTGCTGACATACGCTACCACGAGTTTTTTGGGGGAGAAGGGAAAATGGTGATTGCAGATATCGGCCACTATGAGAGCGAGCAGTTTACCGTGGATTTGATCCTTGATGTTATACTGGAAAAATTTCCTAACTTTGCCGTCCTTAAATCGGGCACGGTTACAAACCCGGTCAATTATTATATCTAAACTATGGCCAACGTCAAAGAATTTTCAGTAGAAGAAAAATTAGCCTCTCTGATCAGTCTTCAGAAAATAGAATCCAAATTAGATGAATATAAAGTTTTGAAAGGTGAACTTCCGATGGAAGTCAGTGACCTCGAGGATGAGATTCAGGGTTTGAATGCGCGGCAGACAAGAATTGAAGAAGAAATTAACGGTATCCAGGAATTCATCAGCCAGAAAAAACTGGCCATGAAAGAGTCAGAAGATCTGATCAAAAAATACGAAAAGCAAAGCGAAAACGTCAAGAACAGCCGGGAATTTGAGGCTATCAATAAGGAAATCGAAATGCAGCAACTGGAAGTTAAACTTTCAGAAAAACATATAAAGGATGCCCACGAGGAAGTAGCAGAAAAAGTGTTGCTGCTGGATAAAGCCAAAAAGGCACTTTCAACCAAAGAATCTGTGCTGAAGAATAAAAAAGAAGAACTGGATAAAATTATTGCCGCAACAGAAAAAGAAGAAAGACATTTCTCCAAACTTTCAGCCGAAGCCCGCGAGAAAATAGAGCCCCGTTTATTGCATTCCTATGACCGTATTCGTACGAACTACCGCAATGGACTGGCAGTAGTTCCGGTTGTGAGAGATGCCTGCGGAGGTTGTTTCAATGCGATCCCGCCACAGCGCCAGAGTGAAATCCGCCAGCATAAGAAAATTATTGTCTGCGAAAACTGCGGAAGGATCCTGGTCGACAGTGAACTCAATGATGGCGTGGATGTGAAATAGAAAATGATTTGAAATAAGCTTTCACCGGATGCATGTGTCTGTTAACTTGCATCATGAACCATCCGGCTCATCACCTTTTAGTTATTGCTTTACTGATTTCTTTCATTTCGTTTATGCCTTCTGGGCGGGCGCAGGGTTATTATCAATTTGATTTTAATGCCGACTGCCAGAAAGCTTATGGAGAAATTATCAGTCTTAGACTTAAATCAGGTAAATTAATTCTCGAAGCGGAAAAGAAAGCCCATCCCAATAATCTCATCCCTTATTTTCTTGAGAATTATATTGATTTTTTTACACTTTATTTTAATGAAGACCCCGTAGAGTACCAGCGCAGAATATCATACCTGGATAAGCGAGTGGCCCTGATGAAAAAAGGAGATCCGGCTTCTCCATTTTATCTTTTTACCCGATCTGTTATTTATTTCCAATGGGCTGCCGTTGACATTAAATTTGGTGAGCGCTGGGAGGCTGCATGGGCTTTCCGAAAATCCTTTTTGACAGGGAATGAAAACCTTCTGAAGTTCCCGACTTTCCAGCCTTCGCATATGCTGCAGGGGGCCATGCAGGTGGCTGCCAGTACCATCCCGCCCAACTATCAGTGGTTAAGCAATTTGTTGGGAATAAGCGGGACTATCGATTCAGGCATGCGCAATCTTGAAAGTATGCTGAATAGTACGGATCCATATGCAATTATCTTCCATGACGAGGCAGCTTTTTATTTTCTTTATCTCAAATTTTATATTGTCAACCAGCGGGAAGAAGTGTTCAATTATATCCACCATCAAAATTGGGATACCAGAAATAATCATTTGTTAGCATATCTCGTGGCTAATCTTTCACTGAACAATCAGGACGCAGCAGTTACAGAAGAAATCATCACCAGGCTAAACAGGGATCCCGGATATCTGAATATGGCCACATGGGATATGCAAATGGGTTATGCAAAAGCAGATCGACTCGACAAGGAATCAGTTGACTATCTGGAGCGTTTTATCGCTCAGTTCAAGGGGAAATTTTATGTAAAAGATGTATTGCAGAAAATCAGCTGGATATATTATTTACAAAAGGAACCCGAAAAAGCTGAGGCTGCACGGGCACGTATCCTTACTTTAGGAAATACGGAAACAGATGCAGATAAACAGGCCCTGAAAGATGCGGAATCCGGCAGATGGCCAAATGAGATATTACTTCAGGCACGTTTGCTTGATGATGGTGGTTATTATAATAAGGCGCTTCAGGTTCTTTCAGGAATTCAGGCATCTTCATTTACCGATCAGGCTGATCAGCTTGAATTTAATTACCGGATGGGAAGGATCTACGATGCACTGAATCGGAAAACAGAAGCATTGGCTGCTTATCAGGTCGCCCTGATCCTGGGGGAAAACCGCCACGAATATTATGGTGCGCGCGCTGCATTGCAGATTGGTTATATTTATGAAGCACGGGGTGACAAAATAAATGCGCGGATCTATTTTAAAAAAGTGCTTGGAATGAAATCTCATGACTATAAAAATGCGTTGGATCAAAAAGCTAAAGCAGGTATTGAACGTTGTCAGGAAGGTTAGTAATTTTGTTAAACTTCAGATCAGAATTTAAGATGCTGCTTCAATTACATATTCAAAATTTCGCGATCATCGAAGAAATCACTATTGATTTCACAGAAGGATTACAGGTTATTACCGGAGAAACCGGTGCCGGTAAATCTATTATAGCAGGTGCCCTCTCCCTCGTATTAGGAGAAAGGGCTGATACATCCATTCTCAGGCGCCGGGATCAGAAAGCCGTAGTGGAAGCCGGTTTTCGTGTGTCTCATCTGAAAGAAGTTGAGACCTTTCTCGTGGAAGAAGAACTTGACAGAGAACAGGAGCTTGTTTTAAGACGCGAGATTAGCCCTAATGGGAAATCCAGAGCATTTATAAACGATACTCCTGTAAATCTTGAACAACTTCGGCGGCTTTGCAGCATGTTGGTTGATCTGCATCAGCAATTTGATATCCTGTCACTCGGAGAAGCCGGATTTCAATTGGCTGTTGTGGATGCGCTTGCATCAAATGCGGATACACTGGATCTCTATCATTCATTGTTTCACCAGTTACAGCAATCCCGGACACAACTTCAGCAACTAAAAGCAAGACAGATATCCGCCGACAAGGAAAATGATTATCACAAATTTTTATTCAAAGAACTGGAGGACGCAGAACTAAAAGAAAATGAATTTCGAGGAAGCTGAAATATTGCTAAAACGACAGGCTCATTCCGAGGCCATTAAAACAGTGCTCACGGGAATACATGTTAATCTGGAACGTTCTGATCATCCACTTGTGCAGCAACTCCGGTCATTCGCACAACAACTTGAACCATTCAGGATTTATCACGATAAGCTTCCTGAAATACTGCAACGACTCGCTTCGGCCCATATAGAATTGCAGGATCTTGCCGGTGAAATTGAATCGGTGAACGAAGACATTTTCTATGATGAAGCACAGGTTGAAAAACTGAATGAGAGGATTCATGCCGGTTATAAGCTTTTCAAAAAACATGGAGTGTCAACAACAACTGACCTGATAAATTTACGGGATGAGCTTCAAAAAAAATTATTCGATTCACTGAATATTGCAGAAGAAATTCATTTGAAGGAAAAAATGGTGGAATCGTTGGTAAAAGAAGCAACGGCAGTTGCTCAAAATTTGTCAGCGAACCGTAAAGCACAAATAGGTGGATTCGAAGACAAAGTGAATTTCCTCTTGAGGAAAGTTGGTATGCCAAATGCACGAATCCGTGTGATATGTAACACGGTTGTTTTGAATGAGCAGGGTATTGATAATATCGAATTCTTATTTGACGCCAATAATAGTGATCGGTTCGAACCCCTAAAAAAAGTGGCTTCGGGAGGCGAATTGAGCCGTTTGATGTTATGTATCAAATCTCTGGTCGCACAGTCAATGAATATGCCCACTTTATTTTTTGATGAAATTGATTCGGGCATATCCGGAGAAGCTGCAAGACAGGTTGGGATCATCCTGAAAGAACTTTCGCGCAAAAGACAGGTCATTTGTATTACCCATCAGCCTCAGATAGCCGGCAAGGGCGACGCACATTATTATGTATATAAAGAACAGGAAGGGGAAACTATAAATACAAAAATCCGTCTCCTTGATGGTGAAGCCCGAATCGTGGCTGTTGCTAAAATGTTGTCTGGAGATAAACCGACAGCAGCAGCAATAGAAAATGCCAGGGAACTGGTTAGCTGATATTTTGATATCTGCGTGCTTTTCGGATTACTGCTGAGCTGACTACTCCACTTTATTAACACTTCCTGCACCTGAAATTTCCTGCGAAACGCTGGCATTACCTTTATAACTGATATTGCCTGCCCCGCTTACGTCTGCCTGTAGTTTTACACTCGCATATACCTGGGCACTCCCGGCTCCGGAGATTTGAACTTTGGTATTTTCTGTTAGCAGGTCATAACAATATGCATGTCCCGCACCGCTCAGATCAATATCGAGATCCTTAGTCTGACCGCGAAGTTTTATAGAACCTGAGCCGGAAATTCCGGACGTAACTTTTGGAGCGTCCACTTCCATTTGAATATCCCCTGCTCCACTAGCTTCAAGGTTAAGTTCTTCTGAACTTGTAATCTTATTCTGACCGATGATATCACTGGAGCCGGAAACTTCTATGCTTTTATAAGTAGGTGACGTTACGTACACGTTAAGATCTCCGGATGGAACCAGAATTATGCCGGGTTTTGTTTCGATTTTTATACGGTCACCTTCCTGTATAACTTCTATATAAGATAAAATATTCTCATCACCTTCAATCCTGACAGGTTTGAGATCTCCCTGGCTGACGAATAATTTTATATCACCATTGGCTTCCACTTCCGAAAAATGAGAAACGGATCTTTCTACTGTCTGCACATTGCCGTTTCCATGTATCCTCTTTCCAAGGAATCGGCAGGAAGACAGACCCGTAAATGTGATAATAGCCAAAAAAAATAATTTCTTCATGGTTGGTTTTTAATATGAAAAGTTCGGTTTTTTCCGCTGGTAAGAAAAAAATAATTAACATAAGACTCCTCTTCCCGGGAAAAGGTTACAAATGTTATCTTTGCGGCTCCATGAATGAAAAGATTCTCATCCTAGATTTTGGTTCCCAATATACTCAGTTGATTGCCCGCGCGGTACGTGAAGCAAACGTATTTTGTGAAATTATCCCCTATCATCAGAAAGTTGTACCGGATCCTTCCCTGAAAGGCATTATTTTATCGGGCTCTCCCTTTTCGGTAAATGATCCGAAGGCGCCCATAGTAGATGTGAAAGGACTTCACAGAACATTACCCATGTTGGGGATTTGTTATGGTGCCCAGCTTACGGCAAAGGAATTTGGCGGCCGGGTTGCCAATAGTAATAAAAGGGAGTATGGCCGGGCCCTGATGAGCATCGTGAAAGAGGATATTTTAATGCACGATGTGAATGAATTATCCCAGGTTTGGATGAGCCACGCGGATACTATTCTTGAACTTCCCGCCGGTTTTGACGTGTTGGCTAAAACTGATTCCATTCCCTATGCGGCTTTCAGGAATAATGGTGAAGGATTTTCTCTTTACTGTCTTCAGTTTCATCCTGAAGTATATCATTCTACAGAGGGGAAAAAGATTATCCGCAATTTTCTCGTCGATATTTGTGGATGTAAACAGGATTGGACAGCCGCTCATTTCATCAGCGACACAGTTGCCTCGCTTCAAAAAACCATAGGGGATAAAAAAGTAATCATGGCGCTTAGCGGAGGAGTAGATTCTACTGTTGCCGCTACCCTGATAAACCGGGCCATTGGAAAAAGACTATTTGGTTTTTTTGTCGATAACGGTGTTTTGCGCAAAAATGAATTTCATCAGGTGCTGGATACCTATAAAAAGATTGGATTGAATGTAAAAGGCATAAATGCCAAAAAGCAATTTTATAAAAAATTAAAAGGGAAAACAGATCCTGAAGAAAAGCGAAAGACTATAGGGAAACAGTTTATCAAGATATTTGGGGAAGAAGCCGCAAAGAAAAAAGGTATCGAACTTCTTGGCCAGGGTACCATTTATCCTGACGTCATAGAAAGTATTTCTGTTCATGGTCCGTCCCAAACCATCAAGTCGCATCACAACGTTGGCGGTCTTCCAAAAAAAATGAAACTGGAACTTGTTGAACCGCTTCGGTTTTTATTCAAGGACGAAGTGCGAAAAGTGGGAAGGGAGCTTGGCATCCCTGATTCACTTCTTCAAAGACATCCCTTCCCGGGACCCGGACTTGCAATACGTATTCTGGGTGAAGTAACGCAGGAAAAAGTTAGCCTGCTTCAAAAAGCCGATCACATATTTATACAGGCGCTTAAAGATCATAATCTCTACGACACTATCTGGCAGGCGGGCGCCATCCTTCTTCCGGTCAGAAGTGTGGGTGTCATGGGTGATGAACGAACATATGAATTCACGGTGGCACTCAGGGCCGTAACTTCAGTAGATGGAATGACGGCGGACTGGGCCCATCTTCCATATGAATTCCTCTCACTGGTTTCGAATGATATTATCAACCAGGTGAAAGGAATCAATCGCGTAGTGTATGATATCAGCAGTAAACCACCCGCAACTATAGAATGGGAATAAAATACCTTACAAAAGCAGGTTCCGAACTCATATTCTCTTTATTATTCCTGTTCGCCGGAATGAGAAGCGGGATGGCGCAGACAATCGATAGTTCGAAATTTCATATTGCAGTATTTCTTCCTTTATATCTTGATTCTGCATTTGATGCTTCGGGCAATTATCGTTTCGACCAGAATTTTCCAAAATATCTGAATCCCGGGCTGGAATTTTATGAAGGCCTCGACCTGGCCATGGATTCATTAAAAAAAACCGGAGCGTCATTGGATATAACGGTCTACGACACCCGAAGCGGGTCCAAAACATTGCAGCAAATGCTGGAAGAACCGTCTTTTGCAAAAATGCAGCTCATTATAGGGTATGTCAATGTCACGGAGCTTCGTGTATTGGCCAATGATGCCAGGAACCGAAACATACCGTTTATCAATGTGAATTTTCCAAATGACGGAGGCATTACCAACAACCCTGAATTCGTCATTCTGAATACAACCCTGCATTCACATTGCGAAGCCATATACAAGTTCATACAACGCAACTGGGCTACTTCAAATATTCTTTATTTAAGGAAGGCTGGCGCGCAGGAAGACCGGTTAAGGAATGATTTCGCGGAAATAGAAAAAAATACAGCATCTATTCCGCTGAAAATGAAATATGTCAATCTTGACAATAGCGTGGATATGCGCGTACTGTTTCCATTTCTAGACAGCAATTTGAAAACCGTGATCCTTGTAGGCAGCCTGGATGAAAATTTCGGAAAATCCATTTGTGCCAAACTCTCACCGCTCAGCAAGTCCTATCCGATGAAAATAATTGGCATGCCGACCTGGGATGCTGTGAATGATTTCAGCACGCCACCATACGCGGATCTTGAAATTTATTATACAACGCCGTTTTATATTAATCCCAATGACAGTCTCGTGATGTCGATACAGCAGTATTTTAAAACCCGTTTTTATTCCCGCCCGTCCGATATGGTTTACCGTGGGTATGAGACCATCCTTCATTTTGGCCACCTGTTGGAGGCAAATAAGGGTAATCTCGATGGAAGTATCGGAATCAGAAAATTTAAGGTTTTTAATGATTTTGATATTCAGCCGGTTTTTACTAATAGAGAAGGCGGTACACCGGTTAATGGAACTATAACCCTGCAATACCTCGAAAATAAAAAACTCTACTTTATTAAGAAGGTAAATGGCAATGTGGTTGCGGTATACTAAGCCTAAAGCTCAACGCTTAAAGCCTAACGCAGTAGTCAATTAACGAGTTATATTTAGAATCCTGACCACCCGGTATTATTACAAATCATCGGAAAATTAAATTTTAAAAAAGCATTAGGCTTTCGGCTTTGGGCTTTAGGCCTTATTCGTAATTTTAATCATATGAAAAAGATGTCCGTGATCCTGGGGATGACTTGTATTTCCTTAAGTTCCTTTATTTTATTTCTTCCGGAGAATGATGCTGTTCCGATTCCTGCAAGCAAACAAAGATCAGGCGATGCAAAAGCAGGTTATCTTTATTTAACAACGGGCGATTATCTCCGGAGTGGAATTCCATTGTCCTATTTTAAAATGGGTTTCGGGAAGAGTTCTATCAATTTTTTAAACCGCGATGGCGTAAATAAAGACATTCCTTACGACTATACAGTAGTCAATGCGCCAAACGGGGAACCAGTTGTTGCTCCGAATTGTATGCAGTGTCATGCCCAGGTTTTTGATGGAAAACTAATCATCGGACTGGGGAACAGTACAATTGATTTTACACATGGTGAAAAACTGGATCCCAAAAATGCTGCTGCCGCCGAAAAGCTTCTGAAAAACCTTGACCCTAAAAAATATGATGCGGCCGAACCCTTTCTACGTGTTGTAAAAGGTATCGGAGGACAATTGTACACAAAAGTGCGGGGCGTGAATACGGCAGACAGACTGGCTGCGCTTTTAGCAAGTCACCGCGATCCAAAAACTTTTCGCTGGAGCGATCAGCCCATGCTCAAAGTTTCTGATGAGGTAATTCCTACCGATGTCCCGGCATGGTGGATGTTGAAAAAGAAAAATGCCATGTTTTATAACGGTTTCGGACGTGGTGATTTTGGCAGGTTTCTCATGGCTTCAAATTTACTTACTGTGAATGATACATCAGAGTCTCGCGAAGTAGATGCGCATTTTAATGACGTCCTTGCATATATCAATTCAATACAACCTCCTGCCTTTCCAAATCCGGTAAACAGAACTCTTGTAAAGAGGGGTGGCATTTTATTTGTTCAGCATTGTTCCAGGTGCCATGGTAGTTATGGAAAGGGTGGCAAATATCCAAACCTCCTTATACCTGAATCAGAAATTAAAACGGATTCACTTTTATATAAAAGCAACTATCAAAGCTATCAGTTTGTGGAATGGTTCAATAATTCCTGGTTTTCACAGGGAGATCATCCTGCAAGATTGGAGCCATTCAATGGATATATTGCACCGCCCCTCGACGGAGTCTGGATCACCGCACCTTACCTTCACAATGGCTCTGTGCCCGATCTTGAATCTTTACTGAACAGTAAAGAGAGACCTGACTATTGGTCACGCGATTTTGACAATCCGGAATATGATTACGATAAGCTTGGCTGGAAATATTCTGTAAAAGATTCAGCTCAGGGAACAACCACGTATAACACAACTTTGCCCGGATATGGGAATTATGGTCATACTTATGGCGATAACCTCAGCAGTCATGAAAGGAAAGCCATTATTGAATATTTGAAAACGCTTTAAGCTTAAAGCCGTTAACGGTCAACGGTCCGCGGTCATCGGTCAACCTCAGTTATGTTATTAAGTGAAAGCAAAGGATACCAAGTAATTCTGTCCTGGTTTAAATCCAGGGGAATTCGTCCATTTGATTTTCAGGAGGAAACATGGTCGTTTATTATTCAAAATCGTTCTGGTCTGATAAATGCGCCTACAGGATGTGGAAAAACCTTTTCCGTTTTTCTGGGAGCCATTATCGACTTCATCAATGAGTATCCTGAGACCTATAAAATAAAGTCACGAAATCATCTTCGTCTTTTATGGATAATGCCTCTGCGTGCGCTGGCAAAAGATATCGGCCGGGCTATGATTGAAGTGATCGAAGAACTTGGCATGCAATGGCAGGTGGGAATTCGCAACGGCGACACGGAGATGAATGAAAGACAAAAACAAAAAAGGCAGATGCCCGAAGTTCTCATCATCACGCCTGAGAGTTTGCATTTATTATTGGCACAAAAAAATTATCCGGAAGTTTTTCAATATCTCAGAATTCTTGCCGTAGATGAATGGCACGAACTTCTTGGATCAAAGCGTGGAGTTCAGGTGGAACTGGCCATTTCCCGTATCGTTCATTTAGTTGGTATAAAACCAATGACTGACGACTTTACGGAAAACCATCAACCGTTCCTGCCACGAGGCGGGATCATCCGTCAACTCTGTATATGGGGGATTTCGGCAACTATTGGAAATCTCAAACAGGCACAGGAAGTATTGATTTCACCATTGATGGATAAAATAAAAGAGCCACCTGTCATTGTAAAAGCGAAACTGGATAAGCGCATAGAGATCGAATCAGTTTTCCCGGATGAAATTGAAAATTATCCCTGGGCAGGACACCTGGGAATCAAACTGGTTCATAAAGTAATTCCAATAATAATGAATAGCAGAACTACCCTGATATTTATTAATACCCGTGGAATGAGTGAACGATGGTATCAGGAAATCCTGAACGTGGCACCTGAACTGGCAGGCGCAGTTGCACTGCATCATGGATCTATTGATATGGAGTTAAGATTGTGGGTAGAAGAAGCGTTACATAGTGGAAAACTCAAAGCAGTTGTATGTACATCCAGTCTTGACCTCGGAGTGGACTTCCGCCCTGTTGAAACAGTTATTCAGGTTGGCTCTCCGAAAGGAGTCGCCCGATTCTTACAACGTGCAGGAAGAAGCGGTCATCAACCGGGGGAGCTCAGCAAGATTTATTTTCTTCCAACCCATTCGCTTGAACTCGTCGAAGCCGCCGCATTAAAATCGGCCATGAAGGAAAATTTTATCGAAAGCCGGGAACCCATGTTACTTTGTTTCGATGTATTAATTCAATACCTGGGAACCCTCGCGATCGGAGAAGGATTTCTTCCCGAAATGATTTTTAAAGAGATTTCTTCTACTTATTGTTTTCGCGAATTAAAAAAAGAAGAATGGCAGGAAATACTGCATTTCATTACTGAAGGCGGAGAGGCCCTTCAGCAGTATGACGAATATAAAAAAGTAGAAATCATAAATGGAATGTACAAAATCACCGGAAGGCGTATTGCCATGAGACACCGCCTGCATATTGGTACCATCGTAAGCGATTCCATGATGAAAGTTAAATTTCTGAGTGGCGGATATGTGGGCGTAATCGAAGAATATTTTATATCCAGATTGAATCCGGGAGATTCGTTTACACTGGCTGGCAGGAACCTCGAATTTATCATGATAAAGGAAATGACGGCGATTGTAAAAAAATCCACATCCAAAAAAACCATCGTTCCAAGCTGGACCGGCGGAAGAATGCCGTTGTCTGCCAACCTCGGTCTCATGCTGCGCAAAAAATTTAATGAGGTTCACCTGTTGCTCGGCAATATAAGTAATGACAATACGGACATTGAATTACGCAAACTCAAACCACTTTTTGAATTGCAGGAATTACTGTCACATATTCCCGGGGAAAATGAATTATTAATAGAACAGATTGAAACCAGCGACGGTTTTCATCTATTTGTATATCCTTTTGAAGGCAGACTTGTGCACGCAGCCATGGCGGCCCTGCTGGCTTTCAGAATCAGTCGTATTCTTCCTATTAGTTTTTCCTTCGCAATGAATGACTATGGATTTGAATTGCTGAGTGATCAGCCGATTCCTCTGGACGATAGTAATGTCTATGATATTTTTTCAGATGAAGGACTTACAACTGATATACAGAGAAGTATTAACAGTGCTGAAATGGCCCGACGGAAATTCAGGGATATTGCCGTAATAGGTGGATTGATATTTCAGGGTTATCCTGGTGAATACAAAAAAACCAGACACCTGCAATCATCCGCCGGATTATTATTTAATGTGTTTAGCGAATACGATCCTGGAAATCTCCTGCTGAGACAGGCTTATCATGAAGTGATGGAACAGGAAATGGAGGAAGCAAGACTCCGGAATATGCTGGAAAGAATTTCAAAATGTAAAATCATCCTGCGCTTTCCTGAAAAACTGACTCCTTTTTGTTTTCCTATAAAGGTGGACAGTATGCGTGAAGATCTTTCTTCGGAAAAGCTGGAGGATCGTGTGAAAAAAATGCAGCAACAATTGGTACGTGATAACGAAAGAAAACGGGTCAGATAGGATATCTTTGGGTGCCATGCAAACACCTGTTTCCCATAAAATTCTTGATCAGCAATTCTGGCTTACAACCGACAGGACCATGTATTGGGAAGAAGAAAAGGCATTGATTGTTTCAGATTTACATTTTGGGAAAACAGGTCATTTCAGAAAATCTGGTATTGCAGTTCCGGCATCAGTTTGCAAAGAAGACCTTCAAAGATTGATTGTTCAAATTCAATATTTTCAACCAGAAGACCTGATAATCGTTGGCGACATGTTTCACAGTCATGCAAACAAAGAACTGGAATTATTTTTAAAATGGCGTTCTGATCTCTCGGATATAAAAATAAAGCTGGTCAGGGGAAATCATGATATTCTGGAGGAAGTTTGGTATAAAAATGCAGACATTGAGTTAAATCCCAGCACACTCTCCGTGCAACAATTTCAGTTTGTTCACGATATCAGTGATCATCTGGAACCGAAAGAAAAAACTGCAGGAAGCAAGGGGGTTTCATATTGCTTCTCCGGGCATATTCATCCCGGAATACGCATCCAGGGATCGGGTAGGCAATCACTTTGTTTTCCCTGTTTTTATTTCGGAAAGAAATATGCGGTACTTCCTGCGTTCAGCCGTTTTACCGGAGTAGCTATGATCTATCCTGAAGCCGAAGAAGAGGTTTTTGTAATTGTGAATCAGGAACTGATTCGATTGCAATAAAATTTCGTTGATCGTGAATCGTATATCGTCTATCGATCACCGATCCGCGATTAACGATACACGAAAAATCAATTCATTTTTCTCTTCAAAGTAGTCACCTGGTCCTGTAAATTACTGACAAGACTGGCCAGCTGGTTTACGTCCCAACGCTGTTCTGTATTAGCTTTGCTTACGACCATTTCCGCTTTCCAGATTTCGAGAATGTCTTCCAAATTTACTGTATAGGGCTGGAAGACAGTATTGTCACTAATCAGAGTGATTTTATTTTTCAGCTTATTATTCTTCATGCACTCTTTTGTAAACGATGCCTTCGTTTCGTGAAACAACGATATAGGTAAGATTGCTTTTAACGTTTTCCAGATTGTCGATTTTTTCTGCCACGATCACTGACCCGCTGGGCGTAGGTAGCATCGAATCGCCTACGATTTCAAATGCCCTGTAATTACCTGGTGCCAGCATGGGAAGCGTAAACGTATTTAGTTCATCAAGAAATTCCGGATCCCCATAACCAGCCAGGTAACCTGCCGCCGCCTTGACCGGAACCAGCTGGATCGAATTAGGCTGGGCTGCCATTTTTTGCGCCCGCCTTTTTGCGAGATAATTACTTCCTCTGGCGTCCTGCATCTTTTTACGAAGTAATTCATCCAGAGATAATCTGAACATATCACTGACCAGTTCAAGCACTTCAAGTCGTGGCTCGGCTCGTTCTTCCTCATAAGCCCCAAGCAGTGATCTTTTAATTTTCAGCTTATTTGCAAATTCTTCCTGGGTCAGGCCCCTTAGTTTGCGGAGATATTTTAGGTTTTGTGCTGCAATGGACATCACTAATAGTTTTAGCGAAAATACTAAATAATTTAACAAAACCACCAAAGTGAATAAATTTTTGTGAAATCCAGTTGAAAGTTTTACCACACTCTCACACTCTCACACTCTCACACTTGTTTTAGTACCTTTGCAAACTGTCAATTTGACCCGGATCCGTGGATAGCATCAAATTTGACTGATATATTCAATTAATACTCAATCTCTCTTAATATGATCGGTTTTATTTCGAAGTTATTTGGAGGTAATAAATCTGAAAAAGATATAAAAATCATTATGCCCAAAGTTGAACAAATCAACCAGTTTGTGGCAGCTTTTGTATCACTTTCCAATGATGAGTTAAGGTCCAAAACGGACGAGTTCAAACAAAGAATCAGGGAACATCTTCGGGAAATGGATGAGTCCATTGCCAATCTCGGGAAAAAAGCAGAGGAACTTCCGTTTAGCGATATATCCGGTAAAGATGCACCTATATATAGAAATAGATGAACTCAAGAAAAAGCGCGATGACTTAATCGAAGAGGTTCTGGAAAATTTACTGCCCGAAGCATTTGCAGTTGTAAAGGAAACCGCGCGCCGTTTCAAAGAAAATTCCCAGATTATCACAACTGCCAACGACCGTGACAGGGAACTAAGCGTCGTTAAGGATTATGTAAAAATAGAGGGCGAAAAAGCAATTTACAGCAACAGCTGGACAGCTGCCGGCGGAGCAATCACCTGGAACATGGTGCATTATGATGTGCAGCTGATCGGAGGCGCTGTTTTACACAGCGGAAAGATCGCGGAAATGGCAACGGGAGAAGGGAAGACCCTGGTATCCACCCTGCCCGCTTACCTAAACGCGCTGGCTGGTGAAGGTGTTCATATCGTAACTGTGAATGATTATCTGGCCCGTCGTGACTCAGAATGGAATGGCCCTATATTCGAATGGCTGGGTATTTCTGTTGACTGCATTGATAAACATGAACCGAATAGTGAAGCCCGTCGCAAAGCATACCTGGCTGATATCACCTATGGTACCAATAACGAATTTGGATTTGACTATCTCAGGGACAATATGGTGCATACACCGGATGAAATGGTACAGCGCAAACATCATTTCGCTATGGTCGATGAAGTGGATAGTGTTCTGATTGATGATGCCAGAACACCGCTGATTATTTCAGGTCCGGTGGCCAAAGGCGACGACCAGCAGTACCATCTGCTGAAAAGCCGCGTGGAACGATTGGTGGAAGCACAGAAAAAAGTTACCAATCATTACCTGAATGAAGCCAAGAAAAAATTTGCGGAGAACAATGATGATCCCAAAGATGGCGGACTGGCTCTGATGCGTGCGCACCGTGGACTTCCGAAAACAGGTGCTCTGATAAAATTCCTGAGTGAACCAGGTATCAGGGTAAAATTACAGAAGTCAGAAAATTATTATCTGGCAGATCAGCAGAAGGAAATGCCCAAGGTTGATAGTGAACTTTTTTTCAGCATTGATGAAAAAAATAATTCTGTCGATCTGACCGATAAAGGAATTCATACCATCACCCGCGAAGGAGAGGATCCCGAATTTTTTATCCTCCCGGATATTGGAATCAAGCTCGCCGATATAGAAAAAAGCGATATGACTGCCGAAGAAAAATTTCAGCAGAAAGAAGCTCTTCTGAATGAATACGCCATCAAAGCGGATCGCATCCATACGGTTCAGCAATTACTAAAAGCATACACTTTATTTGATAAAGATGTGGAATATGTCGTACTCGACGGTCAGGTTAAGATCGTCGATGAACAAACGGGACGTATACTCGAAGGACGTCGCTACAGCGACGGACTGCATCAGGCCATTGAAGCGAAGGAAAATGTAAAGATCGAAGCAGCTACACAAACTTATGCGACCGTTACCCTGCAGAACTATTTCCGCATGTATCATAAGCTGGCGGGAATGACGGGTACAGCGGAAACAGAAGCTGCAGAATTATGGGATATCTACAAACTGGATGTAGTCACGATTCCTACCAACGTACCGGTGATACGCAAAGATTCTCAGGACCTGGTTTATAAAACAAAAAGAGAAAAATACAAAGCCGTTATAGATGATATTGAAAGGCTGCGCGTTGAGGGGCGTCCATCCCTGGTCGGAACTACTTCTGTTGAAGTGAGTGAACTGCTTAGCAAGATGCTCCATGTAAAAAAGATTCCACATAATGTTTTGAATGCAAAACAACACGCGCGTGAAGCGCAGGTTGTTGCTGAAGCTGGATTGACCGGCGCCGTGACCATTGCTACGAATATGGCTGGTCGTGGTACGGATATTAAACTCGGGCCGGGCGTTAAAGATGCCGGAGGTCTCGCGATCATCGGTACAGAAAGACATGAGAGCCGGCGCGTTGACCGTCAGTTAAGGGGACGTGCAGGAAGGCAGGGAGATCCGGGAACTACACAATTTTATTCAGCTCTGGAAGATGATCTCATGCGTATGTTCGGTAGTGAACGTATCGCTTCCCTCATGGATAAAATGGGTTATAAGGAAGGCGAAGTAATCCAGCACAGTATGGTTACGAAAAGTATTGAAAGGGCACAGAAAAAAGTGGAGGAAAATAATTTTGGAATCCGCAAAAGACTGCTTGAATATGACGATGTGATGAACAAGCAGCGGAACGTTGTGTACAAAAAAAGAAACCATGCGCTCTTCGGTGACCGGCTGGCTCTTGACCTGGACAATGCATTTTATTCAGTGGCGGAAGGAATGGTTAACAGTTATCGTGACGTGGAAGATTTTGAAGGATTCAAAGTAGCAGTTATCCTGAACTTCGGTGTGAGTACTTCCATTACGGAAGAAGAATTCCTTAAAGACGATGTGGTGCAGCTGGTTGAAAAATTATATGGTGAAGGAACAGAGAATTATGAAAGAAAAATGGCCGAAGTCCAAAAAGATGCGGTTCCCGTTTTCAAAAATATTCTCCTGAATCAGGGCCGCCACATAGAAAATGTGGTTGTTCCTTTTTCAGATGGGAAGAAAGTTATGAATGTGCTGGCCAATTTGCAGAAGACCCTCGACAGCCATGGCCGTGAATTGATGAACGCAGTAGAAAGACAAATTACTCTTTCCATTATAGATGACACCTGGAAGGAACACCTCAGGGCCATGGATGATCTTAAACAAAGTGTGCAGACAGCTTACCTGGAACAAAAAGATCCATTGGTCATTTATAAAATGGAAGCATTTGAGCTGTTCAGAAATATGGACAGCAATATGAACAAGGAAATAGTAAGCTTCCTTTGTCATTGTGCAATACCGGTAGAACAACATAGTCCTATAAGAGAAGGCCACGAGAAAAAAACGGATATGAGCCGGATGAAAGTCAGAAAAGATGAGCTGGTAGGTGCCGGTTCAGGACCCGGCGGGCCAATATTGGATGAGGGAAAGGACTATTATGAACCTTCAGAACCAGTGAAGCAGGAACCCATAAAAGTCGGACCGAAAATAGGGAGAAATGATCCCTGTCCCTGTGGCAGCGGTAAAAAATATAAGCAGTGCCATGGGAGAGAGGCCTAAAGCCCAAAGCTTAAAGCCTAAAGCTTTTAATAAGGGAAGGTGTGATTATCATTTAAGGTGTGATTATCATTTATTGTAAATCGATCTGCGATAAACAGAAAAAGCATCAGCCAATTGACAGATGCTTTTAAATATTTTAATAAAGTTTTAGGCTTTAAGCTTTGGGCTTTAGGCTTTAGCAAGTTTGTTAACGCTTCGCGTCAGCTTACTTTTCAGATTTGCTGCCTTGTTCTTGTGAATAACACCTTTTTTGGCCAGGCGGTCAATCAGTGATGCTATTTCAGGCATTTTTTCACCAGCGGCCTTGGGTTCTTTGATGGTCTTCAGATCCCGAATCGCATTCCTCGTTGTTTTGCCATAATAACGGTTGCTATCGCGGCGTTTGGAAGCCTTCCGTACATCTTTTTTCGTTGCCCGATGATTAGCCATGCATTCTGAATTTTGGACGGCAAAGGTAAGAAAATCAGCGGAAATATTGAAAAATAATCCGAAAGTTTCTTTTGCCGATATTTGTGACGCGATTAATGTCAAAAAATGAAAGATTTACAATATATCACGAATTCCTCACCCTCATTCATTGAAAGTTTATACCAGGATTTTGTAAAAGACCCACAAAGTGTTGACCCTGAGTTCAAAAAATTTTTTGAGGGCTTCGATTTTGCTATAACACAAGGCAAAAACGGGAACGGCCAAACGACCGTTTCCAAAGAAACTACATATAAAACCGTCGGATGGGGTTGATTGGAAAAAGGAACTCGGTGCCTACCGCCTTATCCTCGGTTACAGGAACAAGGGTCACCTCATTGCCAAAACCAATCCCATTCGTCCGCGCAAGGACAGAGGCGCCAATCTCGACCTTGGTTTTTTCGGATTTACAGAAGAAGATCTTGACAAATCATTTTTTGCCGGTAACCTGATCGGTCTGGGAACCACAAGCCTCCGAAATATTTTAAGCCATCTTCAGAAATGTTATGCCAATCATGTGGGCATTGAGTTCAAATATATCAGCGAACAGATAAAGATAGACTGGCTCACCACAGAAATGGAGAAGAAATTCATTGATCCACTGCCACTTCAGAAAAAACAACAGGATACTTGAAAAGCTGAATGAAGGTGTGATGTTTGAAAAATTCCTGCATACCAAATATATTGGTCAGAAAAGATTTTCGCTGGAGGGCGGTGAAACCACGATACCGGCTCTGGATGCAATGATCAATATAGCAGCAGAACATGAGGTTCAGGAAGTAGTTATAGGTATGGCTCACCGCGGACGTTTAAATATCCTCGCAAATATTCTGGGGAAAACTTACGAGCAGATATTTCAGTGAATTTGAAGGAACCGCCAAACTTGATCAGACCATGGGAAGCGGTGATGTAAAATATCATATGGGATATGGTAGCGAGCTTACCACACCCACAGATAAAGACTGTTCATGTTAAGCTTATGCCCAATCCTTCCCACCTGGAAGCGGTGGACCCCGTCGTCGTTGGATTCGCTCGTGCGAAGGCCGATGTTCTATATACAAGTGACTTCGATAAAATTCTTCCGATACTCATTCATGGCGACGCATCCGCGGCCGGTCAGGGAATTATTTATGAAGTATTGCAGATGTGCAATCTCGACGGATATTATACCGGAGGCACCATTCATTTTGTCATCAACAACCAGATTGGTTTTACGACTGATTTTGAAGAGGCAAGAAGTTCTGATTACTGTACTTCACTGGCATCTGCACTGCACTCGCCGGTATTGCATGTAAACGGCGACGATCCTGAAGCAGTGGTGAAATGTGCAGAAATTGCAATCCGCTACAGGCAGCAATTCAATGCAGATATTTTCGTCGATATGGTTTGTTACCGTCGTCACGGACATAATGAAGGAGATGATCCCAAGTTCACGCAGCCGACTCTTTATGCATTGATTGAAAAGCATCCTAACCCGCGCGAAGTATATACCCAATTCCTGATTGAAAATGGCGAAAGCGATGCAAAGGAGCTGGCGAAGGAAATGGAGAAAAAATTCTGGAACGATTTACAGGAACGCCTGGATGAAGTAAAACAAAAACCGCTTCCTTATAAATATCAGCAACCGGAAATGGCCTGGAGAAGTCTGCGCCGGGCAACGCCATCAGATTTTGATAAGTCGCCTGTTACAGCTATTTCTGAACAGGACCTCAGAAAAATATTCAATGCCATGATGTCCTGGCCTGAAACTTTCACTCCGTTAAAAAAAATAGAAAAGCTTCTGCAGGATAAACAGAAGTTATTTAACGAAGAACAAAAGCTCGACTGGTCATCCGGGGAATTGCTGTCTTATGGTAGCATAGTCCTCGATGGCAAGGATGTGCGGATGAGTGGTCAGGATGTTCGCCGCGGAACATTCTCTCATCGTCATGCTGTTTTGCGGGATGAAAATACCGACGAGTCGTACAACAGGCTCAGTCGCATTCCGGATGCTAAGGGTAAATTCAGAATTTATAATTCTCTGCTTAGTGAATACGGAGTACTGGGTTTTGAATATGGATATGCATTGGCCAACCCGTCAACCCTTGTACTCTGGGAAGCACAGTTTGGAGATTTTGGGAATGGTGCGCAAATCATGATCGATCAGTTTATTGCTGCGGGTGAACAGAAATGGCAGCGTATGAACGGTCTGGTTTTGTTGCTTCCTCATGGATATGAAGGACAGGGTCCGGAACACAGCAGCGCGCAGAATGGAAAGGTTTTTGCAAATGTGCGCGGAACTGAATCTGGTCGTTACCAATATAACCACTTCGGCCAACTATTTTCATGCGATGCGTCGTCAGCTGGCATGGCCCTTCAGGAAACCACTGGTTAATTTTTCTCCGAAAGCTTATCTGCGTTATCCGGGTACCTATTCAAAAATATCGGAATTCACTACTGGTGGATTTCAGGAAGTGATCGACGATACATTCGCGGGTGATCCGGCTCAGGTGAAGAAGGTACTGTTCTGTTCAGGAAAGATTTATTTTGAACTGGCAGAAAGACAATTAAAGGATAATAGAAAAGATATCGCGATACTACGACTCGAACAATTATATCCGCTTCCAACCAATCAGCTGGATGCATTGTATAAAAAATATAATAATGCCACCTGGTTCTGGATTCAGGAAGAACCTTTGAATATGGGAGCTGCTTCTTTTCTTCAGATGAACCTGAAAACCATCAATTATGGATTTATAAGCCGTCAGCCGGGCGCATCACCCGCTACAGGACATGCAAAAGTGCATGCGCTGGAACAGTCCGAAATTATTGAAACAGCCTTTAGTATTTGATCAGATTACAATCAGAACATCATAAATAAATTATCTTCGTCCACGTAAATTTTAAAGCAGATGATCGATATTAAAGTGCCGGCCATAGGTGAATCCATTAGTGAGGTTACCCTGATAAAATGGCTTAAGCATGATGGTGATTACGTTGACCGGGACGAAGTGATTGCCGAACTCGAAAGTGAAAAAGCCACTTTCGAAGTGAATGCCGAAAAAGCGGGCACATTAAAAACCCTTGGTAAGGAAGGCGATACTCTGAAGATTGGTGAAGTATTGGCCAATATCGACGAAACTGCAGCCAAGCCAGCAGCAAAACCTGAAGAAAAAAAGTCAGCCAGCAATGGTACACCCGCTCCTGTGAATGCAGTTACTGAAAAAGCTGCAGCTGTTCCTGAACAGGTCAAAGCAACGGGTTCTTCTCCGGATGTGAAAGCAACGCCTGTGGCAGCAGCCATTATTACCGATAAAAAAGTTGATAAGGGAAGTATCATTCCTTCCGGAGCCAATGGAAAGATTGTGAAACATGATGTGCTCGAGGCCCTTAGTAATCCGGGACGCCTGCCAGGTAAAGCATTATTTGGCCGGGATGCACGCAGGGAAAAAATGAGCAACCTTCGCAAAACAGTTTCCCGCCGTCTGGTAGAAGCAAAAAATACAACGGCCATGCTCACCACTTTTAATGAAGTGGATATGACGCCAGGTGATGGCCCTGCGTTCAAAATATAAGGATAAATTCAAAGAGAAACATGGCGTAAACCTGGGCTTCATGAGTTTCTTTACGAAGGCCTGTTGCTATGCTTTACAGGAATGGCCGGCAGTGAATGCATATATTGACGGGGAAGAAATTGTATATCATGATTACTGCGATATTTCCATTGCAGTTTCTGCACCAAAAGGACTGGTCGTTCCAGTGATACGAAATGCAGAAAGCCTGAGTATGGCGGAGATTGAAAAGAAAGTTGTTGAACTTGCCGGTAAAGCGCGGGATAATAAATTGAGTATGGAAGAAATGCAGGGTGGAACTTTTACGATTACCAATGGCGGTGTATTCGGTTCACTGATGTCAACGCCCATCATCAATATTCCGCAATCAGCCATTCTGGGCATGCATAAAATTGAAGAAAGAGCTGTAGTAGTAAACGGACAGGTTGTGGTTCGCTCCATGATGTACCTCGCTGTAAGTTATGATCACCGGATTATCGATGGCCGTGAATCGGTGAGTTTCCTGGTTCGTGTTAAGGAACTGCTTGAAAATCCTGATCAGCTGCTTTTCGGGAAAGATCCGGTAAAAGCTTTGCTTGAATTGTAATGACGAACTTGATATAATTAATCAGGCGCGCTTTAACGCGCCTTTTGTTTTGATATGATCCTGATTCATGAAATTTGATAACCTTCTCCGGTATGCAGTTCGTATTCTGATCTCCTATAACGGAGAATTGCCTTTGAATAACTGGCTTAAAAATTTTTTCCGGGAAAATCCGCAGATGGGTTCGAGAGACAGAAAGCAGGTGAGCGAAATGGTATATTGCTATTTTCGTCTCGGCCATGCGCTCAAAAATATTTCAAAGGAAGATCGTATAGTCGCTGGGTTATTTCTTTCCAATCATAAAAAGGAACCAATACTGGCTCATCTGCACCCGGAATGGCACGAGCAGGTAGAGAAGCCTCTTGAGGACAAATTGAAAATAGTTCAGGCTGCATTTCCGGAATTTGATCCCCTGGAAATATTTCCCTGGAAAAATCTGCTGAGTGACGGAATTGACCACCGTTCTTTTTGCATTTCATTTCTTGAAAAACCACGGTTGTTTATACGCGTCAGACCCGGAAAGGAGAAATCCATTGCGACAAAACTGGTGAAACATAATATTGATTTCCTGGACGCAGATCCTGATTCCTTCCTGCCATTTAAGGCTTATTCTTTTGCAGGAGCCACCAAACTGGATGATGTATTTTTAATGAACCGTGAAGCTGTAGTGCAGGACCTGGGTTCGCAAAATACGGCCCGTTTTATAAAGACGGATGAGAAAATGGAAAAAGAAGCCTGGGATTGCTGCGCAGGCAGCGGAGGTAAATCGATTTTGCTTGCTGATCTGTTCCCCGGATGCAGACTAACGGTTTCGGATATCCGCGAATCGATTTTAATAAATCTCTCTGCCAGGTTCAGGGAAGCAGGCATAGAAATTTCCCGGCTTTTTAAAGCGGACCTGACAGACCAGAACGACCTTCCGCGGCAGTCATATCATTTTATTGTGGCAGACCTGCCCTGCACGGGCAGCGGCACCTGGAGCCGGAATCCGGAAGCGCTTTATTTTTTTAATCCTGATTCCATTTCCAATTATCGTCAACGCCAGGAGAAAATTCTTTCCAATGTAACCGGCCGCCTGTATGCCGGTGGCACCCTTGTTTATATTACCTGTTCCGTTTTTTCTGACGAAAATGAAAGGGTCTCTTCCTTCGCATCCTCTTCCGGTATTTTGAAATTGGAAAAGCAGGAAATGATTACCGGATATGAAAAGGCCGCTGATTCTATGTTTGTTTCCAGGTTCGTAAAGGTTAAATGAAAGGGGTTTGGATGAGTTCGATTCTCGTTAGGTCTACCAGATGAGAATTCAGGTCACTTTTTTGTAGTTGACCTTTTTTATTGTTCTTTAAAATACCCGACAATATTGGGATAGGCGCAAAGATTGAATTGATTCTGGGAGTTCGAACTGTGTCTTTTTGCTTGTTATACAATATCCCTTCAGGGAACACAAGGCTTTGTAGTTTCCTTTTATCATCGAAACGGCTGGAAGCCCATATTTCACTAAGGTTTCCAGCAATATTCAATCCTTTTTCTACTATTTGAATCAGGTTCGAACTGTGGATTTCTGTTATTGGCAACAATTTCTCCAATTCTGACTTTTCAGTTTGGTATTTCTGACTGAACTTTTGAAATAAAGCAGATTCAACATCGCCTTGAACGTATCGTTCTTCCAGTTTTTCAATCTTGTGAACCAGTTCAGATAACTTTCTTTTTAATTTGTAGCTGCTCTTTAATTTTGCTTTCAAGACCAACTTCAAGTAGCTCCAATATATTTTCCCTCAATTCTGGCTCATTGAACCACTTTCAAATTCAAAGTGCTTCAAATTTTCTTTAAACCGGTTATTCAAATATTCCGCATTGATATTTACACAAGTTCCTTCGTGGCGGGTTTTGTAATAGTAGATTCCTTTTTGTTGGTATCCGGTAAAAGGTGATAAGGAAATCTCATCCTTTGCAAATCCCTTGAGCGGTAAAGCTTCGGTTTTAAACTCTTTTGATATTCCACTGTGAGGGTTCTGGTTGATCACGCCATTTGCTTTCATGAACAATTTCTTCAGAAACCAAAGCAGGATGCTTGCCTTTGAAAAGCTCACCTGGAGTCAGGGAACTGGCTATGTAGCCAATATAAAACGGATTGGATAATATCCTTACAAATGATTTGTAATGGATCTTACAACCTAATTTATTCAGATGGGAAACTATTTCTTTGTTGGTTAGGTTCCCATCTGCTTTTAACTGAAAACCTTTCTTTAATAACTCCCCGTCCTGATTGATTGAATAGTTGTGATTCTTTGGCTTTGTCCTTTCGGTTCAGGTTGGTATAACCAAAAGGAGTAGCTCCAACCCAATAACCGTTTCTTATGTTTTCAATCATCCCTTTAACAACCTTATCCTTTCGCTGCTCATTATCGAACTGGCCAAACAGGTAAAAGATATTTTGCTGAAACCTACCAGAAGGAGTATTTGTATCCACTTCCTGAGATACAGCCATAACCTTGACCCCTATTTTTTTTAATTCCTCACTCAGGTAAGACGCATTGGTTCCACTTCTGGAAAACCTGTCATATGAATACACGAGAATGGTATCAATGCCACCGTTCTTTCTGACAAATTCAATCATCCTTTTAAACTCCTTCCGTTCATCATTTTTCGCAGATTCAAAAGTCCCGCCAAAATATTCAGCCACCCTATAACCCTTTTCTTGTGCATACTCCGAGCAATACCTTTTCTGGCTTTCCAGACTGCTATTATTTTCTGCCTGCTCCCTGCTGGACACTCGGGTATAGATCACGCAAACGGAGGTATTTCGCTGTTTGCCAGCTTCGGTCTGTTTGCTGAACTGCTGTAAGGCGGGAGAGATGGTTTGTTTCATGGCTGTTCCTTTGAAATATCTGAAAGCAATATGTTGACAATAATCGAGGCAAAGGAACGAATCTGTTCCCGCGTTGCCTCCGGATTATTGTTTATAACCTCGCACGATGGCTGAAATTTCCCCTTTCTCTGACGTTGTGGATGTTTGTATTGCTTTTCATCCTGAACCCGTTTTTTCACGACCTGTTACGCTTGCCGGTGGAGTAGTCGTCTACCGTCTCCCCCGGATGCTGCCAATAGCCTGTCGTCTACAGTGCTTGTCCCTTAAATCTTTATTTTCTCAGTTACTTCAGCTAAAATGATCTTGCCTTTCTGAGTTACCAGTTTTATATCCTGATACTTATTCCGGTTAATTATACTGCTGACTTCATTCGTTATTTTGTCAATGGATTTATTTCGCTTAACCCCCACCAGGTATTCTTTATTGTCATTTAATTTGATAGAAATTTCCTTAAAGTCACCCGTTTGAATCAATTCAAGAATCTGCTTTTCTTTATCATTTAAAACGGCAATTTTCTGGATTACGGTATTATCAATTTTATCATTTTCGTAGAACTCCTGAAGTATCCTGTACAAATTCAGGCAGATAAAATCAGTTTTGGGTATTTCGTCAGCAAGGATATTCAAACTTAATGCTGTTACTTCTCCACCAGCCAGAAAAATTGATGCACAAGTGCCTTTCTGATTTATCAAAAGGCAAATAGGTTTTTTATGAATTTGCATGACAAAAATCATCCAGAACAATTTGTTCAGGTATCGAAATACTTTTTTTTGCTTCTGAAAAACATTTTTTAATTCCTTTCTGAATTCGTCTAAAGTTTTATTCTCTGGTAATGGAAAAACTCCTTTTTCAAAGTATTGCAAATTCTCTTCACTTAACTGCTGAAAACTTTCGAGGTTCAGTGGTTGCCACAGAAATTTTTTTACCTGTTTGATCGCAGAAAGCGGCATTTGAAATTCCCGCAATCGAACGATAATCCGAAGCCAGATATATTCCACAAAAGAAAATCGTCGCCATTCAGTTCCTTCGCGTCTATTGTCAATGAGATCCTGATCATCCCAATTAGTAATCCAGCGATGCGTAATTCCAACCTCGCTGATTGTAAATTGAGGTAGAACCAATTCCGTCAAGAGGCGAACAGTACCCCAATAATCCTTCTGCAAGGCAGTCAGGAAGCTTTCACCAGTCAGATTATCGAGTTTAAAATCGGTAATTTTCATATTCGTACAGCAATGTACGAATAAAATGTTTACAACTTTCCAAATAATTCCCCACCCTGAAAGGGTGAAGTGCGAAAAAGTGACCAAAAACTGTGTTTTTTTAGGGTCTAAATCCGGGAATCAGGTCCATTTTTAATGCTCGGAATTCAGTCAATAGTTCGAACAAAGGCTTGTGAGGTTTAAAGTAATCGGATTTCAAGTTATTCTCAATATTTACTAGCCACGATAATATTACTTGCAGAATTCATTTTAGTTTTCATAAAATCGGATTGTCCTAACGACAATACGAAAAGTATAATCCTAAACATCAGATTATCAAGGTCAATAATTTTCGGATGCAACATCTTATAACATATATTTGAGTGTTGTGTGCTATTAGGACAGACCTCTAATTATGGCAATTTTTATAATCATTATTGTTGCTTTACTGACTGGACTTACTTATGCAGTTTTGTTTTTGCTGACAAAGTTTATACAAGCTTTTAGGACAACCAATTTCACCGCTGACAAAAAGCTTAAGCTGACATTGTTTATTGCTTCTATCGTGGTTGCAGCAATAACTGCTTACTTCTTTTTATTTACGTCGTCAGCGACAAATAATAGTACGGCATATATCGAGAAAGACCAACAAGGTTATAAAGTAACAATAAAAGGAAAACGACTTTATATGTTTCATGATCCTATGTCTTTATTTCTGCGTAAGACATACGAGGACAGTGCAGAATTTAAAATACCAAGAGATAGTGGCGTTATTGACGGACTAGAAGTACCAAATAATCCTGGCTCTTACAAAGTCGTAAAAGGGAATGCTATTACTATTAAAAATGATAAAATGGTTGTAAGTCTGTTTTATTACAATTATGACAATAAAAAATTAGAGCCTTCGGCATGGAATGGAGATTATAAACTGCAATGGAGAAACTAAACACACAACAACGGCATTTGTAAAAGCATGGCAGACAAGCCGCACTTGAGCAGTAGTAATTCTTATCATCTTTTGTTATCGTCAGACATTACGCTATTGAACATTAGTTGTTATCTTCAACTTCAGTTTTTCAATTAAGCATTTGTATCAGGCTGACCAATCGCTATTGCCATGCCTTCACAAATGCTTCAACGTTGCATGCCACTTTTATGAGATTCCTAATTATAATATATTTATTTTTATCGTTTAACGTTTTTGGACAAAGCAAAAATACTAACCAGGGCACTGGAGTCACTCCAAATTTTGACTCGACAAAAATGCAGAAAGCTTCTATGTCGGATTATTCACCAATTTTTGACAAAGCTCATCCAAACGCAAAACGATTGATGAAGGAAGACTTTTATTTTAGTACCATTGATGAAACAGCGCCATTTGGCAATGATGATGGTGCTGACACTTACGCAGGTTTTAAAGATTGGAGGCGGACACATAAAAACGAAGACCCAAAGGAATACTTACTCGAACAACTGGATAGTTGGGGTTATCCAAAATTTGATATATACGAAACTGACATAAAAAAATTGACACAATATTTGAAGCAAAATAGCTTGGGTAGTCGTTATATGTCTGGCGTAGATGCTGCAATTATAGCCATTGCTTTCGGACAATTATATTTAGAAGGCAGGGTGGATAAGGACTTTAATGAACTTGCAAAGATTGCAATTAGACGCCAATTAAATCCTGAACTCTTGGTATTATGGGGCGACCCCTACAAAATAGAACGGGAAATAAAGCTCCAAAAAATGTTGGCTATTTTAAACTCATAAGAGAAAAGCGGCATGCAACATGTGCATTGGCGCTATGCCGGCGGAGTAAGGGTATTTGGGTAGTTGGAATTCTATTGAACTTTAGTACTTTGGCCGTAGGTAAACCAAATCTACGGCCAAGCCAGCAGTAGGAATTCTATTGCCGGCACAGCCCCAATGCGTTGGCGTTGCCTGCTACCTTAATGAACACCCTAAAATATTGAAAGAGAAATTGAAAATTAGAATTCTAATAATCTTGCTACTTGTCGGACAGTTTTGCAAAGCAAATATGTCATCACCAATTTGGGAAGGTACAATGACAAGCTCTGCTTTTACAAGTAAGGACATTAATATTCTATCAGAAAACATTCAAATTAAAATTGACAAATATTATAAGACCGCCAAGTTTATAGTTGAATATACAATCCAAAGCGATGTGACGGGCAGACAAATACCTCTATTATTTTATGCACAAGATTATAAAGACAGTTTTTTTGTTTGGGTAGACAATCAGAGAGTCAATATTCAAAACGTTCCAGAGAAATATACCAGTGTTGACAATTCACCATTTTCAATGTTCTCTGGCTCATTTGAAAAAAATAACCATACAAATGAGTCTGACGAAGTTATAATTTATTGGTATAAGAATTCAGGTTTTGTTTATAAACTCAATGACCTTAAATATTTTGAAACTGACATTGAAAAAGGAACACATAAAATAAGAGTAGAATATACAGCAAAGGTTTGGACAGATATTTCAGGATGGATAAAGGAATACAGTTTTCGCTATTCATTGACACCTGCTAAATTTTGGAAATCATTTGGAACATTAAATATCAGCGTTGAACAGGAAGGCACAGTAAGACAGCTTTCCACAAATATTGGGCAACCTATTGAAAAAACATTTCACGTAAAAAACGATTGGACATTTAATAAACTGCCTGATGAATACCTTGAATTTTCTTACACACCGAAAGCAAACAACTTTACAAATACATTAATAACTATTCGACCGTTCGGGCTTTCAATAATAGCAGGAACAATCTTGTTTGCTTTGCATTTGTTTTTTGTTCGTCGATATCGCGAGCAATTTGTAAATAAAAAATATTCCCTTGTCGTAATTTTCGGTAGTTTAGTAATGCCTTTTTTAATTTTACTAAGCTTTATGTATTCATACGACATAATTGATAATGCAATAGGAAAAGAGGCAGGCAGACATCACGGCTATGTATTTTTAGTGATTGTATTTTATCCAATTCTTCTGCCAATTTATTGGACAATTTTATGGTTACTTGACAGACAACACAAGAGAAAATTAATGACAACGGAAGAAAGGCAGCAGGCAACAAAGGGTTTGCCACAAGGCTGACGGCCGGAATAACAATCGGTTGTTGTACTGCTATCAGCTATTATCGGGCTTGACCGAATTCTATTTGGCTTTCAGTTGTTAACTTCAACTTTAGTTTTTCAATCGTCTTCAGTTGCCAGGCAGACAGTTGTAAAATACCAACCCTGCGGCAAGCCCTGAACGTTAGCGGTAATGGTTGATGAACTCCCCCACTGACAACTATGTTTATGACATTTTATTTTAGCAGATAAGCAAATAAAAATTGTGATATTTTTGTATAGAACATATTAATCTGATAATAATAAACTTACACAATATGTCAGGATGCACTGCACCAAGATACGGGCATCGCACACAAAGTGGAAGAGACGCTTGTCCCGTATGTAGTAGACAGGGATATCGCAGCTACAGCTCATACTCATCTTACTCCAATCCCTACTCGTCGTCATATTCAACGGGAAGCAGTTCAAGTGGCAGAAGTAGTGGCGCCGCCAGAAGTTCAAAGCCCCGCTGGTCACGAGCAAGTTCACCAGTTTTTTATACATCCGCGGAGGTGCAGGCCCTCACGCCCATCCGCCGCACAGTCGAGAATCTTGCGACACGTCCTGACCTTCAGGACGTCTTTCTTTGTCACGCGTGGGACGATCGGGAGGGTGTTGCTAAGGAACTTCATGATTTGCTTGTGTCAAATGGTGTTTCCGTCTGGTTCAGTGAGAGGGACGTGAGTCTCGGTGTGCCGTTAATGCGGGCCATCGACAAGGGCTTGGCGAACTCACGAATCGGGCTGGTATTGGTAACTCCTGCACTTCTTCGGCGCCTCCCACAAGAGGGCATTGCTGACAAAGAACTTTCGGCGTTGCTAGCGCGTGACCAACTGGTTCCCATTGTGCACAACACGACATATGAAGCTCTCCGCGAAGTCAGTCCACTGCTTGCATCACGGAGCGGCCTTAGCACTGCTGAAGAGCCAATAGCAGACGTAGCGGCCAAACTCGCTGAACTGGTTGCCCTTGAGGCAAACTGTAGAAATGCATAACTGTGAATAATTTGTGACGGAGATGTAGCTACCACTACCGCTAACAAAAGTATTGGCAAAAGTTTGGCTGGACGGAAGAACATTTGGTAATTGGGTATGGTTTCCAAGACAAAGGAATTAATGAGTATCTTGAAAATCATTTTCTAATTTACAATAAGCAAATGATCGTTATTGATATTCAAAAACCAAATTGTATTTTGTTTGAAAAATACGCTGACCAAATAATATTTTCATCAAAAGGTGCAATTGGATTAAATTACTCGGAATTCATGGCGTGGAAAATGTAAAAAATGCAGATTATAGTAGGATGAAAATATGTATTTTAAGATATAGAAGCTTAGAGTAATTTAGTACTGATTTACAAAAATGACTGGCATCTATATCATCATTCCTGCTGGTTTCCCGATGACCCAATCCAGATCAAGTGAGGCTCCTGAACTTAAGTCGAACAAAAATTCTCCTTACAGCGCTAATTACCACGATTTTTGGTAGTTGCATTCGTTCCTTTACGGCACCTGAAGGAGCCACTTCCCAGAATTACCTAGTCGTTGAGGGATTTATTAATGTAGGTAATGATTCCACTTATATTACTTTAAGTAGATCTAATTCATTATCCGATTCACAAATAGTTAAATATGAATCCGGTGCCAGTGTTATCATTGAAGGAACCAATAATACTTCTTATCCATTAACTGAAGGTAACCTTGGGAAATATTCTTGTGCACCCTTTGGCGCAGTAAGCACCGCCCAATATCGTCTGCACATTGTCACCAACTTCAGGAGGTCAATATGTTTCAGATGATGTAACGCCACTATATACACCAGCCATTGATAGTGTAACATGGGCAAACACGCTGGGCGGTGTTACGGTTTATGTGAACACTCACGGAGACAATAATACTAGCCGGTATTACCATTGGACGTACAATGAAACGTTTGAAATTCAGTCGACTTTTGCATCAATATTTTATTATGATAGTGTCAATGGTGTCACTCCTAGGCCAGATTTTGAGGCACATCATACGTGCTGGCGCACAGAATACCCATCAAACATTGTGTTGGCTTCAACTACGGGTTTATCAGATAACGTCATATATCAGCAGCCGGTTAATTTTCTTCCAGACAGTTCATGGAAATTAAAATTCGAATACAGCATTTTAGTTCAGCAGCAGTCCATTGACTCCAATACGTACACGTTTTTTCAACTTTTGCATAATAACAACGATGTGACGGGTTCAATTTTTGATGCCCAACCCACAGCAATCACTGGTAATATTCATTGTGTAAATCATCCTTCAGAAACAGTCATTGGGTATGTTTACGCGACATCAACTAGTGAGCAAAGAATTTTTATAAACCAATTTCAGGTGCCGGGATGGTATCCGGAAAGTAACTCCTGTCAAACATTTATGTTAGAATTCCCAGCTGATGATGCACTGCTTCTATCGGGTGCAATTGATATAACTTACGATGATCCAATAACGTTTATTTATTATGGTACTAAACCCGTCTGTGCAGATTGTACTTTGAGTGGTAGCAATGTGAAACCAGCCTACTGGCCGAACTGATAGCGGGGTCTCCCCGATTTTTTACAACTGAGAGTGGAATAATGCAGTTATATTAGATTTAAACTTTTTAAACGCATTCTATTAAAATAATTTATTCTTTTGCGTATTTGAATAACTAATCCTGGTACCTCTGAGTGTTTTCGCATATTTCCTTAATTCCTGAAAAAGAGAATCTATCTGGCTATCCGCATGGCCTACGATCATTATATTTTTTGAGCCCTCAGGAGGTGCAATTTCGGACCACCACTCACCGGTTATGCGAGCACTGCTATCCTTAACTACCACGTTGATAGAAATATGACAGATTGTCCCAGGATAAATCTTAAATTCAGTTTTAACAACATGGTTTTGTTTATCTGCTAATGCAATCTTATATCCTAATTTATTAAAACCCTTAACAACATTTTCAAATGATGTAGGACTAACCTCAATAACGTTGGTTAAGAATGGTATATTCTGACTATATATTTCATTGAAAGAAACTAAAAACATTACTATGGTCAAAACGATACTAATTTTGTATCTGTTTATCCGCTTAAAAATTTCATCCATAATTTCATTCTTTTAAATCAATTATCACCATTGGATTTTTTCTTATCACAAGATTTGTAAACTCTTTAAGGGGAGCTATATCATTATATACTACGAAAAAGATAAAAAAATTCTTTTTCCCATTTGGAGTAAGATAACTGAGTCTATAACCGAAATCAAGGTTTGTCCAATACAGCACAGATCCAATTGACCTTTTGATTTTGGTGATATTGTTTATCGGAATAGTAATCCTATAAAAGAATTTATCAATAATTACATTTTCTTCATCATAATTCAGAGTACCAATATGGAGATAGGCGCGAAGAAAATATAAGAATACAGCTACCAATAAAAAGACTACATAGTAGTCATCAGGTTTTCTCACCTGTGAATACTGGTGATATGTGAAGAATGAGATTACTATAAGTCCAAAAAAAGACAAATTATTTGCTCTTTTTGAGGACAGTCTTTTTAGCATTGCACAATTTTCATAAAATACGGGCGCTTTATTCAGCCTTAGCAATATATAATAGAAAACTGGAAAGGTTTAATGGCCTTTAGAAATACTGATAATTTTATCAATTCTTGATTCAAATCATTTATTTCAAAGCACCTAAATATTGCGTTCAATTAAAAGTTGTAAGAAATGTTGCTTAATAATTGCTTTTTTTAGGCATTTTAAATGTCTTTAATTAATTGATTGTTAAATCATAATAGCAGAAGATTCGTGAAATCCAGCTGCAAAAAGTATTTATGTAAGAAAAGCATAGTGCAGGTATGTTGCGGTCACCACTGAAGTGGGCCGCCGTAATTTTAATGAGCGATAACTGGACGTTTCGCAATTTGTAAAAATTAAAACCATGCACTATGCCCACCACAAAATTGCAGAATTTAACGGATTTCAAAGGACAAAAATTTTATATTGGGATTGATGTTCATAAGAACTCATGGTCAGTGGCAATTAGGTCTTTAAATCTTCACATAGAGCATTTTTCTCAACCCCCTTCGGTAAAGACCTTATTAAATCACCTACACAAGAAATATCCAGGAGGGGAATATTATTCAGCCTATGAAGCCAGTTTTTGTGGAACAGGTATTCATGAGGAACTCGGTAAAAAGGGAGTTCATAATATTGTTGTCAATGCAGCAGACATCCCCAATATCGATAAACAGAATAAAAATAAGTCTGACTCAAGAGACAGTAGGTCAATTGCTTTTCATTTGGAGAAGGACAATCTGCGTGGGATATACATTATGCCCAGAAGCCAACAGGAATTAAGATCCTTATTTCGGTTTCGGGAAGCAAAAGTAGTGGACCTGACTCGGACAACGAATCGGCTAAAGAGTTTTTTAATATACTTTGGTGTGAGGATCAGTCAGGCTTTTGAAGGGAGGGAATATATATCAGCTAAAGTACTGACCTGGTTGAGTCATTTGGAATTGGCCAGTGAAGCAGGAAAGATTACTTTAAAAAGATACATGGATGATCTGGTTTATCACCGAGAGCAGTTATTGAAACTAACGCAGGCTCTTAGAAAACAAATACAAACCCTGTACAGTAAACCTTTTCAATACCTGCTCACTGTACCAGGGATTGGGCCTATCACGGCCATTGCACTTTTAGCTGAGATCGGAGATTTTAACCGGTTTGATAACCCCGGAGAATATTGCAGCTTTATCGGCCTGATTCCCTGGGAAGACAGTAGTGGAGATAGTATCCATACCAAGGGAATACAACCACGCTGCAATAAACATTTGCGGCCATTGATCGTAGAAGCTTCCTGGATTGCCATAAGGAATGAGCCATTATTACTTAAATATTACCGGAGGCATGCGATTAAAAACAGGAAACATGCCATTATCAAAGTTGCGCGAAAACTGGCTTTGATAGCTAAAGGGGTTGTACAGAAATCGCGGAACTATCAATCCGATTACAATGCCGTAACGGAAAAAAACTCTGTGGCCTGAATGAATAATAGCAAACTCTTTTTTTCAAACGACTGTCATCCAAAAAAACTTAAGAATATATGGAGGAGAGCGCAGGGTTCGAACGGTTACAATGATAACATCCAAAAGTAGGCGCACCTCCTTTCATACTTATACAAATAGTGGCGGCTTCTTCAAAACAGAATGACCGCAAATAGCAGTTGAAGATTTTTTTGATGACTCGTCGATTAAAAATAACTTTATGTAAATATTATCTGGCATAGATTTTTTTGTTTTATAGGGTCAGGATATTTTTAAAGTCTTTTAAAATACCTCACTTCTTTTCTACATAGCAGTTCGAACCACGGCTACACAGGTCTACTTTTACGGTTAGATTATGTTAAAACCCGTTTGGAATTCAATGCCCATACGGGTTTTGTAATTTTAGACTTTCCTTAGTTTATTCCTATATGTAGAATCAAAAAAAAATCCGAGATTCGGAACAGAGCATTTGTTTTATGAAAAAAACAGGAGCCACACAATATACTCTCTGTTTAATGGTGAGACCGAAAAATAAATAACTGAATTTTTGAAATTTATTCTTAGATATCGCTCAGTCTATTTCTTCTTATGGCTAATATCTTTATTTTCTTGTAAAAAATCAGGACCCTCAGCCGTTCTGCCACCGATAACCGAAACCGGAGCAAATACTTTTGGGTGTAATGTAAATGGTCAGGTTTGGGTTCCCTACTTTCGCTGTTTCAACGGGGGTAATGAACTGACGTATAATATCCAACCGATTTATGATACTTCCGTGCTGCCTATATTTATTGCAATCGATGCTGGAAACTACGCTAACGGTGAAACCTTTTTTATTTTTCAACAAAACTCTTCAAACAGCGATCATATTTATGGAACAGGAAATATTGTTGACTCACTTTTAATCCATTATGTTGCAGGCTCAGGGACAGAGTACACAAATTATCAGATCAATCCCGGGCAGAACAGTCCCCGCTATCTTCAAATTTCAAAATTGGACACGGTAAATAAAATTGTGTCGGGAACTTTCGCTTTTACACTCTATGGCACTAGCGGTATAAATACACTTGATTCTGTTGTTATAACAGACGGGCGGTTTGATTTGCAGATCGGTAACTATACGAGATGCACTCAATAAGTAATCATGAACTATTTAAATCCCGGAGATTTCAAAGGCGCATAAATGTAGAACCGCGCTTTTCTAATAACAGCAGGATTTGTTTTAAGAAAACATATTTAACTTATTGATATCCAAATTATAATAAGGTCAGTTCTGTAAAATCTGATTGTAGAAAGTTCGAACCTCTATGTAGAAAAGAAGTGGGGTATTTTATAAAAGCTCAAAATATCCTTACCCTATAAAATTAAAAAATAATTATGTGTCAACATATGGATGCATAAGAAATAAATTTTATTGCAAGTCATCAAAAAACCTCCAACTTCTATTTGTGGTCATTCTGTATTGAAGACGCCACCATTATTTTTATAAGTTAATATAAGAGGTGCGCCTACTGCGGCCTGTTATCAAAGTAACCGTTCGAACTTTGCGCTCTCCTCTCAAAATTTTAAAGGTATTTTTTTGATTATTGCTTCTCATTTATCAATAAGTTCATGGGTAGGGATTTGCTGATGTCGCCTCAGCGAATAATAGTCGGATTGATAGGGTTGTAATTTCTGGGCAACTCCTTTTGCAATTAGCGCCAGTTTTCTGGCTACTTTTATGATCGCATGTTTGCTGTTTTTAATAGCATGTTTGCGGTAGTATTTAAGAAAAGCCGGCTCCCGTTTAATGGCAATCCAGGAAGCCTCGACCAGTAAATATCTTAAATGTTTGTTGCAGCGGGGTTGGATCCCTTTGGAGTGAATGTAATCCCCGCTACTGTCTTCCCAAGGTATAAGCCCTAAAAAACTGCAATATTGGGCCTGATCATTGAACCGATTAAAGTCTCCGATTTCCGACAGCAGACCAATGTCAGTAATAGGGCCAATACCAGGAACGGAGAGTAGACACTTATATGGCAGACTGTAATGATTTTGTACTTGTGTTCTTAATTCCTTGGTTACCGTAAAGACTTCGTAGCGCTGGTGGATCAAATCGGCCATGTACTTTTTTAAGGTGAGGGTTCCAGCCTCACTACTCATTTTCAAATCGTTCAACCAGGTAAGTATTTTGGCTGAGATAAATTCCTTTCCCTCAAAGGCTAAACGATACTCGACTCCAAAATAAAAGAGGAAACTTTTGAGACGATTGGTAGCCCGGGTAAGATCCCTGACTTTGATCTCCCGTAGCCGGTACAACGCTCTCAGCTCTTGTTGTTTCTTATCCATTATATAGATTCCATGCAGATTACCTCTTTCAAGGTTATAAGCAATAGAGCGGCTATCATGTATGTCGGTTTTGTTTTTATTCTCTTTGTCGGTGGAAGGGATATCGCCTGGATGAACAATGATATTGTCAATGCCCAGTTTGCATAATTGCTCATGAATACCTGTACCACAAAAGCCTGCCTCATAGGCTGAATAATATTTGCCTCCGGGGAATTTGTCCTTTAAATGAGTTAACAAGCTCTTTGGGGAAGGGGGCTGTGAAAAATGTTCTAAATGAAGGTTTAAAGAGCGGACTGTAACAGACCATGATTTTTTATGTACATCAAGGCCCAGGTAAAACTTTTGGCCGCTGAAATCAATTGATTTTTTCAATTTTGTAGTACGCATAGTGCAGTGTTTTAATTTTTACAAATTGCGAAACGCCGCGTTATCGCTTATTAAAATTACGGCGGCCCCTTTCAGGGTGACCGCAACATACCTGCACTATGTGTTTTCTTACGTAAATACCGCGGCTACACTGGTCTACTGATTTTGAAAAAAAATACCTGTTTAAATATCCGCAACCCGTAAAACTAGAAATTTTCTGTTTTTGGCTCAATCCGCATCTATTGTATTATCATCAGCAATATTTTTTATCACCACTTCTAATAACATATATTTGATTATTCCCTGCTAGCAAATTGAACCGCTCTAAAATTAGATATATTTGGATATTGGTTTGCTCAATAGCTCTTTTTGCATTGGGACAACTTTTATTTATCAATACATTTAAGTTGTTTGAACCAAAGGTGGATGGTATTTTGTTTCAAATAAAAGAACGTAGTTCAACATTAAGCACATCGGTATTATTTTCGCTATCGCTTGCGTTTATTCCCATTCTATTAGTATCGACTTGGCGACTTTCTCAAATAACTACGCTAAATAGAAAAATTGCTTCCGCCTTATTGATTTTATTTTTTATTGCTCTTGGTGTTTTTGCTAGACATCAGGAGGTCAAAATTTATTTTACCAGGGTAGTTAGACCTGCTGTATTGATTAATGGCAGGACAAGTATAAGTTATCCAATTGACCCAGTAAATTTTGTGTACTACATTTTTTCAGGACTTTTTATTGGAAGTATCATTTCCTATATTTTATTTAAAAGGAAGCAATCTAAAGTTTAATGCTACTCCTGTTGCACAAATATGTGATCATGAAAAAGTGGAATTGCAGAGTGTGTACAGAGCCTCCGTAAAATTTATTTTTCCCCGGAAAGAATCCATTTGATGTGGATATTGGCCTCTGAATATTCGAAAACGGGCTTTTTTTTGAGTTGGAAACTGTCTCTTCCTGAAATTGTAAGTGCCCCTAATTCCCAGACATTTTAAAGATACACAGATGAAAAACATCATTATCTAAAAAGTGGGATTTTATCGACGTCCGAATCTAATTAATTTGTTGATTTTCAAATCAAAGCAGGTAAAGAACTGTAAGATCTGACTGTAAATAGTTCGAACGGCGGCTACACAGGACTACTGCGGCTACACAGGTCTACTCCTCCACTGCGGACATCTTGCATTCATAAAAAAGGAAACGAGGGTTAAAAGCAACCCATATGAATGGAGATCACGATACATCGTATATTAAGCCATTACGCAGGATAAACGAAAGAATAACGTAGGAATACATATTTAAAGGAAAATTCTCTCGGGAAAGAGACAAAGTGCGATTAGAGAGCCCAACTTCCAGAACCTGTAAAAATGAAACATTTGAGGCAGGTTTCCGGAAAAATCAAATGTAATATCCTCCAAAAATCAGACCAAATGCAGGAAACAGCCTCGTAGAGGCAATCTTCCTCATTTACTTGAGCTTATCGGACCATATCTAATAACATCAAACGAAGGATCCGGGGCCAGGGTATACAATTGAATAGGCTTAATCCACAACACTAATAGGCTCATTTAAGTAAAATTTGGCAAATAATAGGCTCACAAACTCAATAATAAGCTCAAACCCCTTGTCACCTCGTTTTCGTAAATTTGATGATCGCAGAATAAGAGTTTATCTGGCAGCAGTAGGGCGCTTTCACTATGGCAATTAGCACGTTCAGAGCTTTCAAGAGTCGTAATTACAGGTTATATTTTACCGGTCAGTCGGTTTCTCTTATCGGAACCTGGATGCAGAAAACAGCGGTAAGCTGGGTAGTTTATACACTTACTCATTCCAAGCTCATGCTGGGAGTAACACTGTTCTCTACTATGTTCCCCTCATTTTTATTTTCGTTTCTGGGGGGTGTGGTATCTGACCGTTACAACCGGTTTAAAGTTCTTCTGCTGACTCAGTTCATATCAATGGTCCAGGCCACCATGCTGGCGGTCCTGATATTATTCAAACATTATAATGTATGGGAAATAATTGCGCTCAGCGTATTACTGGGTATCGTCAATGCCTTTGATGTGCCTGCCCGTCAATCGTTGGTCTATGATATGGTGGATGACAAAAAAGATATACCCAACGCGGTCGCACTCAATTCATCCATGGTGAATCTTTCACGGTTAATCGGTCCTGGTATTGCTGGTCTCGTAATAGAAAAATTTGGTGATGGTGTATGCTTCGGATTAAATGCCTTGAGTTTTGTTGCAGTCATTATTTCCCTTTTAATGATGAGACTTCCTTTATATGTTCCCAGACCTCATAGCAAAAACGTATTGGTCGATTTGAGGGAAGGTTTGTCCTATGTCCGCAAAACTCCGCAAATATCGTTTGTCATCAGTATGCTGGCACTCATCAGTTTGTTTGTTCTTCCATTCAGTACACTGATACCGGTATATGCAAAGGACATTTTTCATGGAACGGCTTCTACTTTCGGTGTAATTGACAGCGTCATAGGCCTTGGAGCTTTTACAGGTGCTATTTTCCTGGCTTCCTTAAAATCCGGAACCAATCTTCAGAAAATACTCGCCATTAATACTTTTGTTTTTGGATCGGGCCTTGTATTGTTTTCCCATACTACCATTTATCCTCTGGCATTATTCTTTGCAATGATTTCTGCTTTCGGAATGATGTCTCAGATTACCATTACAAATACGCTGATACAAACTTCAGTAGATCCGGCCATGAGGGGCAGGGTCATCAGCATTTATGCCATGGCATTTTTTGGAATGCAACCCCTGGGAGGTTTGATCGTTGGATTCGTATCTCAGCACCTTGGTGTAGAAAATACTTTATTAGCCCAGGGTATGATCGCATTAATAATAGGTGGACTGCATGCGCGTTTCCTGCAAAAATGGAAATCAAGAAGAAACCCGGTACCTGCACTCAGGAAGCAACCTGCCGGAACAACTATTCATGTATAGAGTTAAATTATTACTTTAGTGTTTCACCTCAGGCTGAAAATTACCGCCTGTTACGAATTAATAAGTATGAAATTCCTGTCACTGGTTTTTACGATCTTTTCAATGTTATCGGCTTCCTGCAGTAAAAACAGTAATCCGGGTACGGTGGATGTTGCACCATCCAATTTGACTGTCAATGTTGTTGTAAGCACTGACAGTAGTGGAAATGTTTCACTAACTGCTTCGGCGACCAATGCAGTTAAGTATAATTTTGATTTTGGAAACTACAATTCACAAAATGGTGTTGCCGGCAGCACAACTTATAAATATTCCTATTCAGGTACTTATAACGTGAAAGTTACAGCTGTGGGCGCCGGAGGACAAACGATTTCAAAATCAATTTCAGTAACGGTAGCCGTCGCTTTATCACTGGTATGGTCAGACGAGTTTGATACACCAGGCTCTCCTGATTCGACCAAATGGGGATTCGATATTGGAACGGGCAGTGGGGGATGGGGCAATAATGAACTGGAATATTATACGAACAGACAGGCGAATGCAATTATTTCGAATGGTACTTTGAAGATCATTGCACTGAAAGAATCTTACAATGGTAGCGCCTATACATCTGCAAGGATGCTGACGAATAATTTATATTCTTTTCAATATGGCAGAATTGATGTGCGCGCGAAATTGCCTGCCAGCACAGGTACATGGCCGGCTATATGGATGTTGGGAAATAATATTGCTACTGCAGGATGGCCTGCATGTGGTGAAATTGATATCATGGAACAAAGCGGCAGTCAGAAATCTACCGTCTTAGGAACTTTGCACTATCCAACAGAAGCGGGGCAGTACGGTGATGGAAGCTCGATAACCATTCCTGATGCGAGCACAGCATTTCATGTTTATTCAACGATGTGGACACCTCTGTCCATCCAGCTTTCCGTAGATGGCGTAGTGTACTATACGTTATTGAATAATATCGGAATACCATTCAACCAGCAATTTTTTATCATATTGAACGTGGCCATGGGCGGGAATTTAGGAGGAACCGTAGACCCGGCTTTCACTACAGATCAGATGGAAATAGATTATGTGCGCGTTTATCAATAATCTGCTACTGCACCTCCTATTGAACCCCCGGCTCCATAAATAACTGCAACTTTATTCTGAAGTAACATATATTAATATTGATGCCTGCCCTGATTTAATCTTGCTGTCAGCTCATCTTTTTTTATGGTAACCTGCTTACCGACCTGTTTCCCATTCCTGAATGTGTTGGCGGTTATCTGGGTTGCACCTAACGGGAAAACAATAGGTTCTCCTGTATATTTCGGATAATAGGGATCTGGGTTGGTACCGTCGAAGGTGTAATAAATATCCAACCCTTTAATTTCTGTTGAAATTTTTACAGATAATCCCCTGTTATCCTTTGCTCTCTGCGGAGTATAGATCACATTGTATGCGCTTAAAGCATATTTTATTCCTTCAGCATCCAGTCTTGGAAATTGTGCTTCCATTTTTGCTATGAACTTATCCCAGTTTCGGCTGGCTTTCGGACTCCAATACACTTCAGCCAACGCGAGCCCCCTCGGCCAGGTCATATATTCTACCTGTCGTAAATTATAAACTCTCTCCGTCCAGAGGTTTCCCTGTCCGCCAAGAATTAGTTTTTCATCCACACTGTCGGGCACCGGATCATAAGTGTAAGAATCAGTGAGTCTGCACATACCGTAAGTAGCAGGTTCCACAGAGGATTCACCCTGGTAAAGATCCAGATAACAATAATCCCAGGGCGTCATCACTACATGGTGATTCATTTTGGCTGCTTCGACGCCACCCTTCATTCCCCTCCAGCTCATTACAGTAGCTTCAGGAGCGAGGCCGCCTTCCAGAATTTCGTCCCAGCCAATGAGTTTTTTCCCCTTGCTCTTTAAAATAGTTTCAATTCTTCTTACAAAATAACTTTGCAACTCATCTACATTTTTGAGATTTTCGTCCTTCATTCGTTTTTGGCATTTTGGGCAATCGGTCCAAAATCCTTTGTATGCCTCGTCCCCGCCAACATGAATATATTCACAGGGAAAAAGTGCTGCGAGTTCAGTAAATATTTTATCGAGCATCATGAAAACAGAATCGTTGCCAATGCACAGCGCATTGTCATCTCTCACCGGACTGCGGAATCCGGCATTTACACTATAGGGTAGTTGTGTACAGGAAAGATTAGGAAAAGAAGCTATCAGGGCAAGACTATGTGCCGGCACATCAATTTCCGGCAGGATGGTAATATTCCTGTCCTTCGCAAAGCTGATCATTTCTCGCATATCTTCCTGAGTGTAAAAACCACCATCCGACGCTTTCTCATATTCTAATGCAGGTAAAAATTCTCCCCACAATCCGGTCCGTTTTACGCGCCACCCTCCGACATTAGTCAGTTGTGGCAATGATTTGATTTCGATGCGCCAGCCCTGGTCATCGCTCAGATGCAGGTGCAGCACATTATATTTATACTTTGCCATCTGAACCATATATCTTTTCACATCTTCCTTGGTAAAAAAATGACGGCTTACATCCAGCATGAGTCCGCGCCATCCAAAACGAGGATAATCTGTAACGGATACACAGGGAGCCACCCAGGTAACACTTGCAACCCTGGTACTACTTTCTATTTCGGATGGCAGCAGTTGCAGAAAACTCTGTACCCCATAAAAAATACCGGCAGGCTTATTGGCTGTTATGGTTACTTTTTTTGGCGTCACAGATAGCTTATACCCTTCATTTCCGATTTCCGCATCGGCAGTTTTATTCAGACTAATCGATATAACGGCAGAGCCAGATTTACTTTTAGTTACATGAAAGCCCGTCGGTATTGTTAACCTGTCGCTTAAGTCAGCCAGGGCTGTATTTAGTTCCGGGTTTTCATCAGCATAAATACTAATGTTGGGCGGCAGGATAAATTGACCCTGATTTTTTACCAGTTTAACCGGTTCCGGTATGATTGAAATATTCTCCTGGCCTAAAACAACATGCAAGCTGAAAACAAAAGTGACTAAGAATGTAATCTTTTTCATATTGAGAATCGTTTTTGGAAAAGTCTTCATCAAGATACCGATATTGGATAAATCATCAGAAAAAATATTTGAATTGTGCTCTCTATCCGTTCACTGTCATATTATGAGGCTGCATTTTTACCGATATCGTTGAAATTATTTAAAAGTGCAATCGGCATCGTTCAAAAAAACCTGAAATAAAAATGATTTTAATCATGATAATTCCTGACCCATCTCATTTTTAAAAGTGGGATTTGCTGATATATTTAGTTTTTTTCATTAAAGGAGATTAGCAAATGAAACGGATAAATTTTATATGGAGTTTAATAGTCATAGTATGTTCTTCCTGTGGAACCGGTAAAAAACTTACTGATGCTAATAAACAAATCACACAATTAAACAGTGAAATTTCAATTGCAAACAGAAGAAACGATAGTTTGAATTTGAAGTTGTCAGAATGCGACGAGAAAGCTGCTAAATTAAAAGAAGAAAATAACGAGAGCTTTAAAAAAGCTGAAGCTTGTATTAAAGCGAATGAGGTGTTAATTCAGAAGATGGATGATTTGAACAGAAATTTAGAAGGCCAGGGCAATTCCCTGCAGGAAATTCGCAAAAAGACAACAGAAGCTTTAGCCTTATTCAACGATACAAGCATTGAAGTTAAATACAGAAACGGATTGGTATTCATATCGATGCCTGATTTGCTGGGCTTTTCCAGTGGTAGTGTTAAAATTAATGAAAAAGGGATAAAGGCATTGGCAGTGGTGGCCGAAATTCTTGTCGAATATCCCCTTGTAAGTGCAATTGTCGTTGGTAACACAGATTCTCTAAAGGTTATAAAAAATTATAAGGATAATTGGTCATTGAGTACCGAAAGAGCCAACGCTGTAGTCCGGGTGCTCAGGGAAAAATATGGTGCTGATCCCGCCAGGCTAATTGCTGCAGGGAAAAGTGAATATCATCCTGTAACCGGCAACAAAACATCTGAAGAAAGGGCCAGGAACCGGAGCACTTATATTATTATAAATCCCAATCAGGCCAGGTTATGGCTCCTGTCTCAAAAATATCCATAATATGTAATCTGTTTTTTATTTTGATTGAGAAATCTGAAAGCGGTTGAAAACAATCTTATGAAGGGCAACACCATCAATATTGAAGCCCAGTCAAAATTAAAGGGACAGGCACTGACATGAGTTAATATAAAAATGATCCTGCTTTTTTTTCATTCATAACATTAGACTATCTGCGTGTAGGAAGGTCGTGAATTGACAGGACAGGTATCTGATTGTGGATGATCAGGGATTTGGAATGTTTTTTATGGAAAAGACTAAGAATTCCATATGTTCTCGGCATTACGATAAGGAGATCCAGTCTTTGTATTTTTGCAAAATCGCTTATTACGTTAACCATTTTCGTACCTTCCAAAAAATGGAACTTTGGGTCAAAGGAATTCAGCCGGTTTTGCAAAGAAACTGACTCTAATAACTGAGTTTCTTTAATTTCCTGGTTTTTTACTGAAACATGTACTATATGAAGTCTGGCCTTTAATAGAGAAAGCCATTCTTTAAGTGATACAAGAGGTAAATTCTCATCGAAATTTTCGAGATCAGAAGCCAGTCCGATTTCCCTGATCTGATTAAATTTGAAATATTCGGGAATAATAAAAAGAGGATAAGGAACATGGTTCATGGTATGAAATATTGTACTTCCCAAAAGGGCCATTTCAAAAGATTTTCCTGATTTTATACCCATAACAATGGCGGTTGGTTTTAAACTTTCCGACACCAGTTCAATTTGTTTTTCAACCGTACCGACCGTGAGTTCAAATGAAACGGAAATTTTGTTCCCTGTTCTTATTTTTAGTTCCCCTGCAAGGTTTTCAAGATCGCTATTTCCCATTTCAATTATTTCATCCATGGCATAGGAGGGAAGATTGACTTCCGATGCAGCTATAGGAAATTGAACTGCATTGAGCAAAACGAGGTTCGCATTAATAGACAGCGCCAGATCCGCTGCATAATTCACAGCGTTTATAGATGATGTCGAAAAGTCAGTCGGTGCCAGAATCGTTTTCATAAAATGTTATTTTTCTTGTTATAGTCACCCAAATCAGCCAGATATATCTCTTTTTTGTTTTTTAGTAGTGTTTTCTGTTTGTTAAAGTTGGGGAAAACTGAATTTGAACCTTATGATGGCTATCAGTAAGCAAAGTGATATTCGTCACCAGGAAAGCCTAATGCCTGTGAGTAAAATCATCTGTTAATCCTTTTGAGGTCATGTTGACTGAATGATTAACCATTTAGTTTACATAGGATAAGGAACGCTATTATTTTTCGGAAGAAACTGGACAAAAATGAAAAAGCATTTATATAAGTTCAATTACCGCGGTATCCATGTTTCTATTCATTGGACCTTTTTACTGGTCATAGTATGGATGGTAATAGTAAATTTATTATCGGGATTTAGTACAAATGGGTGGATCTGGAGTCTGATCATACTTTTTTCATTATTGGTTTCCATTTCCATTCATGATTTAGCGCAGGCTGTAGTTGGCACAATTTGCGGTATATCAATCAACCGATTGATCCTAATGCCGATAGGCGGACTTCCCAGTATTTCAGAAAAACCCAAAAGAGGCTTCTATGAAATCTTAATGCTTGCAGCAGGTCCGGTTGCAAATTTAAGTATCGCAGCATTCCTTTCGACTTTTTTACACCCCTACATGGCCTATTGGAACGAACCTGGGAATATCGGCGTTGTTTACGCGGGCAATTTTATATTTCAGTTACAATTCATAAATCTGAGTCTGGGTCTGTTGAACCTTCTTCCCTGTTTCCCGATGGACGGAGGAAGAGCCCTGGAAGTATTACTTGAAAAAAGATTGTCATCGGGTAAAGCAAGACAGATTGTGAATCTGTCAAGTATATTAATTGCTTTAGGTTTTATATTAACAGCTATTGTTACAAAAAAGTTTCCGCTGTTAATGGTTGGTTTCTTTATTTTTTTTACGATACGTAAAGGAAGATTTTATCATCCTGCAGAAGACAAACCCGGTCAGCTATTAACTTAAAATTTCAATTGTAAGCAAAAAAATGGTAGGGGAAATTTTAAAAATTCAGCTGTTATTTTTTTTGTCTTTGTTTGAACTGTCCGGCGGTCACCGATATTCAACCGAGGATAATAGGTTAAATGCATATATTATAAATGAGAAAACGAATTTCATATTTTTAAATGAAAGTCTGGTAAATCGATTTTACGATTTAAATAGTCATCAACTATACTGGTTTTCGTTAGAAAAAGAATCCGCTTTGCGCAGGCAGTCACTTTTGAATTTTCTGGATACATGTCAATTTATCGGACTGGAAAAAGGAAGATATCATTATCAGGAAGTCGTCGGAAATATAAACGCAAAATTTTTACCGGGAGATAGCACCCAGGCCATGATCATAGACAGGATTTTTACCGATGCTGCGCTGATGTCAGGAATGGATATTTATTGCGGGAAAGATATACCACACTGGATCAGCTCTGATGAAATTTCCAGAAAGTATATCAGGCAGGATGAAACTTATGTAATTAATCAGATACTCCGGTTGGCCAAGCAAGGTGACCTGATCGATTTTATAGCATCGATGGAGCCCGAAAATGTGGACTATGGATTACTAAAATCTTCTTTAATTAATTATATTGATTCAAATGATTCATTCAGGATAGCTCAGTTGAGTTCTTCCATCGATCAATTCAGATGGATCCATCATTTCAATTTTAATAAGTTTATTGTAGTAAATATTCCTTCAGCCTCATTAAGTTATTACGAATCGGATTCGGTTAAATTAAGGATGAAAGTAGTAGTTGGAAAACCATCGACCAGAACACCGCGAATTTCGGCTTATTGCGATCAGATTATTCTTTTTCCATATTGGAATGTTCCGCACAAAATTGCCGTGAACGAATATTTGCCAATATTTAAAAAGATGCCCTCTATGGTCAGCATCATGAATATGCGGATCCTTGATAAAAATGGTAAAATAATCCCGGAGGATAAAATTAACTGGTCCCTTTATTCTAAAACCAACTTCCCCCTCAGGATTCAACAGTCAACAGGATGTGACAATGCCCTTGGGATTATTAAGTTCAATCTTACCAGCCCATATGATGTTTATATGCATGATACTAATTTAAAATCCGCATTCAAATCTGATTATCGTTTTTACAGTCACGGTTGTATCCGCCTGGAAAAACCTTTCGAACTTGCAAATTATTTATTAAGCAAATCTTTGGATCCCGATAGTCTGAGTAACCTGAAGATGCAAAATCCTAAAAATATGAGTTTGGTTGAATCAGTACCAGTTTTTGCAGTATATATGACAGCCGAAGTGATTGAAGGCCAGTTGAAATTCTATCATGATATCTATAAGCTTTTGAAGTAATCTCCTATAATTTACACTGTATGAAGGAAATATTTCCTGATTTCGATTTTTGGGGCATTAATCATATGATCAAAATCAATAAACGGCCGGAGACAGATCATAATTTAGATGGTATTGTAATTCTAAATTCGTAGAGCAATTATCAGTATTAATATTATTAAACAAATAAATTAAAAAAAATGGAAACGAAAGCATTAGCAAAAACAAAGACTGAAAAGCCATCATTGTTCAACAGGAACGACTGGGTTGATAAGTTTTTTGATTTACCCATTGACTTCAATTTCAGCAGAGTCGTAAGTGTTCCTTCGATCAATGTAAAGGAAACGGATCATGAATACAAATTAACAATCGCCACTCCTGGCCTTGAAAAGGGTGATTTTGATATTCAGATTAATCAGGGATTGTTGACTATCAGTGCAGAAAAAGAAGAAAATAAGAATACTGATGGTAAATTCAAAAGGCAGGAATATAACTATTCAAGCTGGACAAGATCATTCACCTTACCTGAAGATGCAGTTGAAGGTAAAATTTCTGCAGAGTATAAAAACGGAGAGTTGAAAATTGATGTTCCAAAAGACGGGGAAAAGAAAAAACATGTTGGAAAGAAAATTAACATCAATTAAAAAGCATCCCCCGTTGAAATGGTATTTCCGGGGGATTATTTTGTTGAGACCGGATTATTCTCAAATTGACTGGTTTAAAAGTATTTTATCAAAGCAATCCGTTCATAGCTGATTAAAAGATTATTATCAACAAATTCTACATCGCCACCAGATTCTAATACTTTTACTATAATATCATCTACGGCATCTTTAATATAGAATGGTCTTGCTGAAGCGTCATCTTCCAACTGAATCTTATCCGGATAACCGGCGAGGTAAGCGGGATAGGTATAATCTTTTTCGACTAAGAGCAATTGCCCATTTTTGTGGGTTGCCGCTGACCAGGTATTCTTTATTCCTGAGACAAGTTTATCTTCATTTCTGGCTTTTTCTATTTTCTGCAGGACTATTTCTTCCTTTATTTTTTCCCAATCAGCTAAATAAGGCTTTATGATAGATCTGATCCTGTTTTCACCGCCATCCTCAAAATTACCGTGTATATATCTGAGAATATTTTTATCATTCCTGGTTGCTTTTTTAAAATGCCCAACCACCCTTTCGACTCCCATGACAAAAACTGGGAAAGGGTAGGCTTTAAGGATGATTGATAACCCCTCATCCATGTGATGCAAAAAATTATCGAGCAGGATTTCCCTTTCTTCATTTATATCAGAAAAATGGGTAGTCATTTCTGGCAAGTCCCTTTCATTTGCCTGGAAATTCTCAGGTACGTTTAATTTGATCAACGTTAAACCTGTGCAATTACCAAGATACATCCTGGAAGATTTTGAGTTTAACATTAGAATCAAATATTGAATATTTTCCTTTTGGTTGTATATGAGATCACGTATTTCGAATTTTTCTCCTATTACGATTTTTTCTGTAACAGGTAAATCGAGGTAAAATATCTTTTCCATTAACGGTGATGCAAAAATGGCAATACTCTTTTTGTGTGTATTATAATTTAGTCCTTCTACGACTTGATTTAATTTATCTAGTACAATAACAGCCTTTTCAGCCGGATATTCTGACATCAGCTGCTTTTTTATCTTGCTAAGAATAATTCTGAATTCATGCTGAATTTCTGATGGTAATGACATTTTCGGATTAAAGGGAAGTATTATAGATACAGCTGGCATGTAATTGACTTCAATCAATTGTTTTTCTTCCTTCGTTAAAATAGTATTCATCTTAAATGATTTTAATTGTTAGAAGTTGAAATTGAATTTTATAAACACATTCTAACTATAAACGGGCTAAAAAAACTGGTGCCCTGACCTCATTTATCAACTGATCGGCAAAACTTCTGTGAAGCCACATTGAAATATTGCTCCTGTTATATGCACCTGTTACGATTAAAAGTCCCGGGTTATCTGCTGACAGGTCCAAAATAATTTCTTTTTCACCGCCACTTATAGTTTTATATTGAACTTTTGAAAAATGTTTAGCTAGCCATTCTTTTAATAGTAAATTGTCTGGTAATATGGAACTTCCGCTTTCGCCCCTGGCACATATCAACCTGGTTTTCATCTTTTTCATTCCCGGAAGTGTATAAGAAAACATTTTAATAGAATGTATGCTGGCTGCCGAGCCATCATATAAGAATACCAGTTCTTTAATAGGTGTGAATTTATTTGGGACTACAATTACCGGGCACATCGTGTTATGCAAAATATCTTTTACAAATCTACCCGGGACTTCAGATTCCAGATAAGAAAAGGTTTCATTGGCATCCATGACAAGTAAATCGGCGAAGGTAGTTTCGTGAATTATTTCATGAATCGCTTTTTGATTATCCCGGTGAACGCTATAATTAACATTAGACTTTTGACATTTGGATTCAAATATTTGTATGGACTTATTCATGATTTCCCTGTCCGACTTTTCGATGTCGTTAAGTATGCTTTTACCGGAATTGGATTGTTCAATCATCGTTTCATAAACAGCATAGCTCAATCTTGTGGCCTCAGATAAAAAAACGCCCGAAATAGAGGAATAGGACTGCTGGGCCAGAAATATAGCATAGTCCAAAGTGCTTTCCGAGAATCTTATGCCGTCAAAAGCTGCTAAAATCTTCTTCATATACCCTCACTTTATTTTCTATTATTAGATTCGCTCCTTTGTCAAATATATTCCTGTTACCCAGGTGCAAAAATGACTTTGATCAATAAGCGGTATGATTTTGAATATTTGTGATATTAGCAACGACATAATTATGAGAAATATCAGCCTTAATACTGTCAAATGTCATCTGAATTAAATGGTCTCCGTATTACATTTGAACCGGGTTTATAGGCCTATGTGTGGGATTATTATCTTATCTATTCAATCACAATCTCATGGAGAATATTCTATTTCCGGTCGATGATACGGAAGCTAATTTAAATACTATTGATTTTGCATGCTATATAGCGAATATTACACATTCCAGGCTTAACGCAGTTTTCATTGGAAACATTAAGGAAAATGAAGTGCCCGTTCAAAAACTGTTATTTGCATTGCCTTATGTTGAAACGATAGTGTCAGCTGATATCCCCGGGAATAAAAAAATGTTAAAGACATTTGAAGAAAATGAAAAAATATTTAGTGAAGCCTGTATAAACAGGGGAGTCACGTTTCATTCGGATTGTAATTTTAAAATTTCTGTATCAGATATGATCGGGAGAAGTCGCTTTTCTGATTTAATGATATTAGGACGGGAAACTTCGATAGAAAGTGGCAATCAGGGAAGCCCGTCTCCTTTTGTGAAGGAGATGCTGGCTTCCGCTGAATGCCCGGTAATGATAGCACCGTACAGCTTTGAGGACATTGCGGAAATTATTTTTGCTTATGATGGAAGTAAATCTTCAGTTTTTGCGATAAAACAGTTTACTTATATATTTCCGGAGCTGAATACAAAAATTATAACTTTGCTCCAGGTAGGCAAAAGTGATGCGCGAGTCAGCAATGACACCAACAGAGTTGAATCTTTGCTCAAATCACATTATACTAATATAAAATTTGAATATTTGCGGGGTAATCCAGGTGATGAACTCTTCGGATATCTGCTTGGAAAGAAAAATACTATGGTTGTCATGGGTGCCTTTGGAAGAAACTTTATTTCAAACACATTGAAAAAGAGTACAGCTGATCTGGTGTTAAAAACGATAGACCTCCCTTTTTTTATTACACATTGTACTTGAACTAATGGAATTGCCATCCGTCATGAATGCTATGGTGTTTCGCTCACCCGGGATTCCCTTAGAACATGTTTTAGCCCCCTTGCCAGTTCCTTTAGCTGGCCACGTGCTTGTGAAAGTAATTGCCTGTGGAGTATGTCGCACTGATCTTCATATCATTGATGGTGAACTGGATCATCCAAAACTTCCGTTGATTTTGGGCCACGAAATCATAGGAATGGTTGTAAAAACAGGTGAGGCTGTCCAGACGTTAAAAAATGGAGATCTTGTCGGAATCCCCTGGCTGGGATATACGTGCGGGAGATGTAAATATTGTATCACCAACCGCGAAAATCTTTGTGATTATGCTTTATTTACCGGTTATACGATCGACGGAGGATTTTCCGAATTTACGGTCGCAAATCAGCAATATTGTTTTCCAATTCCTGCAGTTTTCGCAAACGCATACGGTGCGCCGCTCTTATGTGCAGGACTTATTGGTTACCGGTCTTATGGAATGATTGATAAACAGGCTGAAAATGTTGGTATTTATGGATTCGGGGCAGCTGCACATATCTTAATTCAGGTTGCTATTTTTCAGGGTAAAAAAATCTACGCGTTTACCCGTGATGACGATAAAGAGACCCAGTCATTTGCGATGAGCCTCGGCGCCAAATGGGCCGGCGGTTCATCTGATTTACCCCCCGTTAAATTGGATGCTGCTGTTATATTTGCGCCTGTTGGAAACCTTGTTCCAAAGTCTTTGAGAGATTTGGACAAGGGGGGTAGCGTGATATGTGGAGGAATTCACATGAGTGATATTCCTTCATTTCCATATGAAATTTTATGGGGGGAAAGAAAAATATATTCTGTTTCCAATCTTACCCGGAGGGACGGCAAGGAATTTCTAAAACTGGCAGCTGAAATTCCTGTAACAACCCAGATCAAGTCATATAGTTTGAAAGAGGCAAATAAAGCGCTTGATGAACTGAGAAAGGGCAAAATACATGGTGCAGCAGTTTTGCTGATGAATTGAATTTTATGACAGTCTTATTAATAATAGTTCTTATTGAATAAGGGCATGATTCATGTTATGAGCCTTTTTCAGGTTTTGGAATTTCATAAGGGATCGGTGTTTCAATAGGATCATTTTCAGGACTAATTTCAGGTTCTTCCTCCGGGAATTCCGGGTATCCGGGAATATTATCTGGTTGTATTTCTGGATTTTCTTCCGGAGATGGAATTTCAGATGGTTTCTTTTCTGGATTTTTTTTTGGCATATAGAGGTCTTTGTATTTAAAATTCCTTGTTCACTATGAAATTAGCATACGACGAAAATTTACACTCCAAAAGGATAGGTTTCCGGGATTTGATGTCCATTTGGCTGAACGTGCAATGGATATAAACCACGGGTTTGATCAAGATAAATAAAAGCGTCATAACGAAGAGGGATTATACTTGGCACATAATTTCCGTACTGTTCATATTCCGGATTATATACTACACCAACCGCCCTGTGACCTAAATGATTTTCCATCATCATATCATTATTAATAAAGTCCTCCATTATTAATAATTTATTAGTCTTGCCAGATTTATGCAACAGGTATTCCCAACTTCCTTTTACCGCTTCAGGTAAATTCATTGTCTGAATCTTTGATCCCCATCTATTTCCGGCAATAACAGTTCCTTTATTCGACCCAAAGCCAACAAGCACTACTTCCTGACTGTTGTGAAGCGTTCTGGCTAATTCACCGATGTTAAATATTCCTTCAGCCGTCATGTCAGTCGCCCTGGCATCCCCGATATGTGTATTGTGTGCCCAAACTACTACCTTGGAATTTTCACCATGAAATTTTAATAATCGTTCCATAGTATCCAACATGTGCCGGTCCCTGATGTTCCAGCTGTGAGGCCCTCCGGAAATCATAGAACGGTAATACTTTTCAGCATTCACTGCTACCAGCGCATTTTGTTCTGTGCTGAAAGCATTTTCATAATCTGAATCATAAGTGGGCAGCTTCTTCTGTATTTCTCTCATCAAATCCACTACTTCATTTTGACAAAGTTCAGGAACAAACTGTGACGCTCTGGCATAAGAACTTCCCTCATCTTTTCGGTAAGGTTCAAAACAATGAAAGGCTTCCTCAGCTAATTTTAAGGCTGAAGGATCAGTTTTCTTTAAATATTGAATGATATTTTCCATACTTTCCCAAAGACTATATACATCCAGGCCATAGAAACCGATTTTTTTGTTTGCAGGTAGGCTCTTATTGTAACTTTGTAACCAGTCGGCGAGCGCCGTTATTTCCCAATTGGCCCACATCCAGGTAGGCCAGCGATTAAATTCATTCAGTAATTTGAATGCACTTTTATTTTCTGAATCGTATCCTTTTATAAAACGGTTAAGACGGTAACAATCCGGCCAGTCGCCTTCTACTGCTATAAAGCTAAATCCTTTTTCCGCTATCAGACGTTTGGTAATATGTGTTCTCCAGGTATAAAACTCATGGGTGCCGTGACTAGCTTCCCCAAGCATTACAATCCTTGCATCTCCTATGCGATTAAATAAAGGGTCAAGATCAGCTTTACTTTTCAATGGATAAGCCCATTGGCTTATAGCGTTCGTCAATTCCTCTTCTTTGAATATAACTTCTTTAGTAAAATAATGTGACATAGTGGATGTATTGATTGGATCATTAAATGGATAAAATCCTGTACTTAAAACATGATATAAATAAAAATCATTTTTTAAAATAAATCTATGAGTAAGATTATTACTGGATATGACAATAATCATTATCTGAGGATATCAATCATATTACTTTCGTAAAATAAAATCTTAATTTATTATGCTTGGACAACTTTCACATGACCAGATTATCAATATTCTGTCAAGTCAGGTTCTCGGAAGATTAGCCTGTACCGATGGCACGCAGCCCTATATTGTTCCGGTGACTTATACTTATGATGGTAAATATATTTATGGGCAGTCTAATGAAGGAACCAAATTAAACATACTACGCAAAAACCCGAATGTATGTTTTGAAATCGATATGATGACAGACATGGCCAACTGGCAGTGTGTGCTGGTTTTCGGCAAATTTGAGGAGTTAAATGATGAGGAGGCAAAAAAAGCGAGGGAAATTCTGTTTAACAGGGTATTCACGCTGATGACCAGCAGTACAATTCATGCGCATGAACATCAGGTTTCCGGGGAATTGGATGACAAAAACAGAATCAAGCATGCCATGTACAGAATAAAAATTGAACGACTGACTGGCAGGTTTGAAAAGAATTAATAATTGTAAAGATTTTAGAATTATTTATTAACAATTAAAGTTTAAATTATGAAAAGCGACATGACAATTCAAAGAGATGTATTGGATCAGCTGAAATGGGAACCATATCTGAATGCATCTCAGATAGGAGTTTCAGTCAATGATGGTGTTGTAACACTTACAGGTCAGGTGGATACATATTCAAAAAAAGCTTACGCTGAAAAGGCAGCCAAAAAAGTTTCAGGAGTGAAGGCAATAGCCGAAGATATCCATGTGGGAATCTCCCCTGATTATCGGAAAACCGATACAGAAATTGCGCAGGCTGTTTTGAATTCACTTAAATGGAATACAATGATTCCGGATGAATGCCTGAAAATCAGGGTGGAAGATGGTAACGTTAAACTGGAAGGGGAGGTGGAATGGGAATATCAGCGCGTTCAGGCAGAATCTTGTATCGAAAATCTGATTGGAGTCCGATTAGTTACAAATTTGATAACAGTAAAACCTATACTTACCCCGTCTGACATTCAGCAAAAAATAAATGCTTCATTTCAGAGGAGCGCAACGTTAGATTCCTCCAATATTTCAGCTGAAGTTTTTGGAAATAAGGTTATACTTCACGGAAAAGTCCGCTCTTTCGCAGAAAGGGAAGACGCTGAAAATGCGGCATGGTCTGCTCCTGGCGTTCTTATTGTTGAAAGCAAACTGAAAATTGAAGAACCCGAGTTAGTCTTTTAATTGCAAGATGTTTGGGGTTTTCAAAAGCCAGGGGTAGATTTTAAGATTTCAATCTGGCAACATTGAAGCCTGGCCATTAATTCCTAAGTGAGCCAGGCTTAGTTAACCTGCCGATATAGCAGGCAAAATTCATTGTATTTGAATTTATTTCCATAGCGTCTATGGCGACTAAGAATCTTTGCATATTTGGACGTTTTCTGCCATAGAATGATTCTAACTATTTATGGGCGACAAATACGGGTAACTTATGATCTTTAATAATGCCGGAAATAAAGCTTTTTTTGAATATTCTTGAAATCAGTGATCTACCATAAGAACCGCTTATCAGAATAGCACTTTCCTCTGCTGATATCCATTCGCTGAATTTATTTCCTGGCTCGATATCCAGTTTTGTTAAAGTAAGGTTTGGAAAATGCCTGGCGGTCAGGTCTTCTATATTTACCTCATTTGGAATTTCAATATTAGAATGTTCATTTGCATAAACCAAATAGGTAGGGTTTTCAGACATTTCAGGAAAAAGATATGCAAACTGTTTGATTGCATATACGGATGACTCACTTCCGTCATATGAAAGGATATTAATTTCCGGGAACTTGAAATTTTCAGGAACCACAACAACAGGACATTCAATACCGTGCAGAGTTTCATCTAAGTGGTCAGATGAAATTTTTGTTCCCATAGTATCAAAAAAAGAATCACTCCCGATGATTAGTAAATCAGCAAAGCGCGATTCATTTTTTAATTCTTGCAGAGCAAAATCATAAAAGTCCTTGTGTATCCTGTATTCTATCCCCTGTTTTTGACATTGTTCTTCAAACCTGGTGATATTCTTCTCCAATTTTTCATCTTCATTATTTTCGATAAGCGGAATAAATAATGGAGCTGTCATTGCATCTCCGTAACTCCATAAATTGGCAAATTCAGCCTGAGGCAGGAAGATGCCGGTCAGTAATACCTGATTAAGGTCATTTATCTTTCTCGCAAATTCAAATGCTCCATCTGAGAAATGTGTTCCATCGAAAGCTAATATGATCTTTTTCATGATTTTTTGATACAAAAATATTCCAGTAAGCAGACCATTACAATGATCAATATCAAAGTTTGAGATGAGGAATATCATATCATTTCTTATATAAAAAAAGAAGATTTGAACAAGAAAAATTACTTATTGCCCATTTTCCAGGGGTTATCCTGAATAAATTGGGTTTTATTCCGGAAATTATGATGGGTATAAAAATGTCAAAAAGAACTGATTTTATAAATAGTGTTTTGGATGAAGCCGGAGGAATGGCCCGGTTTACGGGCCGCTTTTTTATTCAGTGTTTGAGACCTCGATATGAAATAGCTGAATTTTTCCGACAATGTTTTATCATAGGATATAAATCACTACCTCTGATTGGATTAACTGGGTTTATAATGGGCCTGGTGCTTACCATGCAGTTGCGACCTTCCATGGTTGATTATGGAGTGGAGTCACAATTACCAGCAATCGTAAGTATTGCCATCGTAAGAGAAATCGGCCCTGTAATTACGGCTTTAATTTTTGCTGGAAAAATCGGGTCAAGTATTGGTGCAGAACTGGGATCTATGAAAGTAACCGAGCAGATTGATGCCATGGAGGTAAGTGGTACCAATCCATTTAAGTATCTCGTTGTTACCAGAGTTTTAGCATCTACATGTATGTTGCCTGTTTTGGTTTTATTGAGCGATGCGATTGGATTATATGGTTCTTACCTGGGAGTGAATATCAGGGGTGGAACCAGTTTTTATTTATTTTGGACTCAGGTATTTGATAATCTGGCATTTTATGATGTATTGCCGGCTTTTGTAAAAACATTTTTCTTTGGCTTTGCAGTAGGCATCATAGGTAGTTATAAAGGATATAACAGTAGTAAGGGAACAGAAGGGGTTGGCCGCAGTGCAAATTCTGCTGTTGTGATTTCTTCAATCATGATTTTTGTGCTTGATTTACTGGCTGTTCAAATAACCGATTTACTTGGATTTTATTGAACTATGAAAGATGGTAAAAGAAGTTTTAAAAGTAATGAGTATAAGTCACCTGTATAAATCATTCGGGGATAATCATGTTTTAAATGATTTTAACCTTGAATTGTATAAAGGGGAGAATGTAGTTGTCTTGGGCAAATCAGGATCAGGTAAGTCTGTCCTTATTAAATGCATTATTGGTCTTCTGAAACCTGATAAGGGAACCATTAATGTTTTTGACAAAAACGTTGCTGATTTAAATCATAACGAATTGGATCGAATCAGGACTAAAATCGGTTTTCTCTTTCAAAGCAATGCTCTGTATGATTCAATGACTGTAAGACAAAATCTTGAATTTCCATTGAGAAGGCATTGGATAAAGGTTTCTCAAAAAGAGGTTGATTCAATGGTCACACACGCATTGGAGGATGTTGGGCTGGCACATACTATAGACTTGATGCCAGAGGAACTGTCTGGTGGGATGCGGAAAAGAATTGCGCTAGCACGAACCCTTATATTAAAACCCGAAATCATTTTATATGATGAACCAACTACGGGTTTAGACCCTGTTACGGGGAGGGAAATCATTCGTTTAATGGTTGAAATTAAAAAGAAATACAATACCTCGTCCCTGATCATTTCCCATGATATGAATGTTGTTCGTACAGCGAGTGACAGGATAATTATTTTGGTGGATGGAATATGTTATGCGAAAGGTAACTATGAAGAATTGAAGCAGAATCAGGATCTTAAAGTAAAACAGTTTTTCGAATAATGCTACAAATGGAAATATTTATATGGCATCGCAAAAGTTAAACAACATAAAGTTGGGTTTATTTGTTTTGGCAGGATTGCTTTTTCTGATTCTGCTATTATATATGATTGGCAAAAACCGTAATTTATTTGGATCCAATTTTATATTAAAGGTGAAATTTGAAAATGTTCAGGGTTTAAAACCAGGTAATAATGTTCGTTATGCAGGTATAGATGTGGGGACCGTAAAACAAATAAACCTTATTAATGATACGTTGATGGAAGTTGTAATGACTATTGATGATAAAGCTAAAGGGGTAATTCGAAAGAATGCGATTGTGTCAATTGCGACGGATGGATTAGTGGGAAATAAAGTCGTCAATATTACTTCAGCTAAACAGGCTTCTGCTCTTGTGGAGGAAGGAGATGTGCTCAGTTCAAAAAAATCAATTGATACGGATGAGATGCTGAGAACACTCTCCAGGACGAACAACGATGTTTTTGTAATTGCTGAGAATCTTAAAACAACTGTGACACGGCTAAATAATAGCACGGCTTTCTGGAATTTACTAAGCGATAAAGGATTACCCCGGAATTTGCGAATGTCAGCCTATCAGGTGCGTCTTGCTGCCACTAAAGCCAATAGCATGGTTAATGATCTTTATACGATCGTAAATAATGTGAAAAATGGCGGGGGTTCCTTAGGTGCCATATTAACCGACACCGCATTTGCTTATAATCTGAATGCTGCTATAATTAAAATCAAAACTGTGGGCGATCATGCCGATTCACTTTCGCAACAGCTTAGCCAGGTAGTTGAAGGTATTCAAAAGGATGTAAATGGCGGGAAAGGTGTAATAAACGCATTATTGAAAGATTCATCCATAGTGGTAAAATTAAATAAGAGCCTGGATAACATCCAGAAGGGAACAGATGGATTTAACCAGGATATGGAGGCCTTAAAGCATAACTTTTTATTACGGGGCTATTTTAAAAATATTGAAAAACAACAAAAAGAAGAGGCGAAGAAAGGACAAACTGTGCCTAACTAACAACTTTAAGACTACAGCCAGACATAATTGATTAAAAACCTTCTAAGTTTTTTGATGCTTTTCTCATATCAATTCCCTTTCCCAGCACGGATTTAAATACATCTCCCTTTTTTTCAAGTCGTTCTAATACATTATTAATAGTGAATTGTTCAGGACGAATTCCCTTTTTCACTTCTTCCCACTTCAGCGCCATAGAAACACAGGCGTGTGGTTTTGGACGAACGCTGTATACACTGGCCAGCGTTTGACCTTTTTTATTTTGAAGGTAATCAATATAGATTTTATTTTCGGGCCTTTTACTCAATGAACGTTCAATTGTCGCCAACCGGGGCAATTTTTTTACAATAATATTGGCCATTTGCAAGGCAAATGATCTGCATTCTTCATAATTGTACTTCCTCCCCAATGGAATATATACATGAATACCCGTCGCACCTGAAGTTTTACAGCACGAAGTTATTCCGGCTTTATCTGCCATTTCCCCAATAAAATGTGCAACTTCCACTACATCATCGAAAGTATTTTTATTACCAGGGTCAAGATCAAGTATGCAGTAATCAGGGTTGTCTAAGGTTTGTATGCGCGAGTTCCATGGATTTAGTTCAATACAACCTAAATTCACAAGAAATAGCAAAGACGCTTCGTCGTTGCATAAAAAGTAATGAATATTCTTTTTTGCAGATTCAGAATAAAGATCGATCGTTTTTGCCCAGTCTGGTGCAATATCTTTGGTATCCTTTTGAAAAAATCCATCATCAGAAATTCCATTTGGATTTCTTCTAAGGGATTGAGGCCTGTCTTTCAGGTAAGGAATAATGTAAGGATATATCTTAAGGTAATAATCTATTAAATCGCTCTTGGTAATATGTTCTTCGGGCCAGAAAACTTTATTAAGATGTGTCAGTTCCATGGATATTTTACCAACGTTGATCATTTTATTTTCAACTTTTTCCGATAATGGTTTAGTCTTTTTATTCATGGAAGTAAATTTATTTATTAGCCTTTATGATTTATCATAAATGTCTGTTTTATGAAGTTTTCATTTCCTCAGCACTCTTATCAATTCTAAGCCCCTGAAATACAGGGTGTCTCATTGACCCGCTTTTTGTCCATTCCGTAAATCGGATATTGGCCACTAACTTTGGTTTGATCCAGGTAATATCATTTCTGATCCTGATTTCAGGATTGAAAGGCTGCCGGTCAGTTTTCAATGGAAGCATTTTATTATATAATTCATTCAGTAAATTATTGGTAAAACCAGTACCGGTATGACCTGCATATTTCAATTTTCCATTTTTGTATACGCCAAGAACAAGTGCACCAAATTTTTGTCTTGAACCCTGAGGTGCTGTGAAACCTGCTATTACCACTTCTTCCGTATGTTGGTACTTGATTTTCAGCCATAAAGAAGTTCTTTTCCCAGGCAGATATTGACCATCTTTTTTTTTAGCTATCATACCTTCCAGATTTTTCCTGCGTATTTCCTTGAAAAAATCTAATCCATCATCTTTTACATCTTCACAATAAAGGACAATATCACTTTTAGGAAGTACGTCTTTAAGCAATTTTTTCCTTTCCAAAAGAGTTAAGGAAGTAAGGTTACGGTGTTTATATTCCAGAATGTCAAATACATAGTATTTTATCTTTATGTCAGGATTTTTTTCGTATTCCTGTAGTAACTGGAAATCTGATTTTCCTTTATTATCCAATGCAACAATCTCACCATCAATCACCATTGGTATTGTGAATTTTCGTAGGGCGTCATAAACTGGCAGGTATCTGGTAGCAAAAGAAAGCCCATTTCGGGAATATAAAAGTGTCTTTTTATTTCCACAAACAGCAATAGCCCTATATCCATCCCATTTAATTTCAAATACCCATTCGTCAGAGGAAAAGGGTTTGCTTACTTCTTTTGCAAGCATAGGTTTAAATGCATCCGGAATTTTTCTTTCATTGACCTTAGCCATCTCAGTGCTCATTTATATATGTTTCCTCCGGTTACCGGCAATATATGATTCGTGACTGCAAGACTATGATGAATACTATCTCTTTCAGAAACTGCTTCTTTTAATATAACTATTATAGTGCATAAAATTTTTTACTTCCCTCCGAACTCTCAGATATTTATATTCTTTCAGAGCATAACCCAACCGGAAAGAATATGCAATCACCAATTCGTCAGGAATTTTGAGTAATTTTTTAATTTCTTTTCCAAAAGAGCCATTACTTAGAGAGCTTACAATATGAAAATCCATTCCAAGAGAGTTTGCCATAAGCCACATATTTTCCATAATGCAACCGAGGCTTATGATACCGAGAAAATCGCCGGTGGATGCGGGAGCCCTTCGTGAAGGATCATATATTACAATGCCCAAAACGGGTGTTGAATTGAGTTCTTCTTTCATTAAAGAATTACTGTCTGTTTTAGCAATATCTTCTTTTTTAATGTTGGGTTTTCTCCATGACAATGGAAACATAGTGCCAAGTACTCCGGTTTTTCTTTTTTTCAGTTCTTCAACTGAAAATGAAAGTTGTTTATAATTTTCCTTGATGAAAGTTAAGGATACAGAAGCTCTTATTGAAGAGATTTTATTGATCAGTTTTTTATCGTCTACAACTATCACTTCAAAATTTTGCATATTGTGCGCGGTGGGCGCCCAGCTACCGGCTTCCAGTATTTTATTTAAGTCCCTTTTGGCAACAGGCTTATCGGGATCAAAAAGAACCCGGGAAGAATGCCGTTCCTTTATTAGTTTTAATAGATCGCTCATAAATTTATTTTTATCAGGAATACATTTGTAACACGGCCCTGAATCGTAATTCGGAATGCATCATCTTATCGTAAGCCTTCGCTGTATCCTCGAGAGGAAAAATTTCAACCATAGAACGCACTTTTTCAACCAGGCTAAAATCTATTGTATCGGCAATATCACCTCCGGAAAAACCTCTGATGGAACGTCCACTCAATAACTGGTTGGATGGAATCTGTAGAGGTTCCTTTACAGGCGCTTCTCTGCGGGCAGTCACAAATTCGGCGTATCCGCCATCTCTTGAAATGCCTGTTGATTGCGAATTTTCGCAGGCACGAACGTTTCCTTTCATACATTCCTTACAGGTAAAACAGTGGCCACCATGCCAACCCGCTGCCACACGATCTCCGTTTTTCCATTGATATGTATCCTTTCCTGATTCAACGATGGTGCCAATAACTTCATGTCCCGGAATTCTGGGATAAACGAGGCCCGGTAATAAACCCTCTTTTATGACGGATTCCCCGCGACAAACACCACAGGATTGTACCTTTATTAATACTTCATTAGCGTGAGGAACAGGTATTTCCCTTTGCACAAGCTCGAAGGGGCCTCCGGGTATGCTAATTTGTACTGCACACATCAAAGCCATATTCTTAAATTTGAAAATATGGTGAAAGAAGCAAAATTAAATACCGGGAATCATTATTAACATGATTTTTAAATAGTCAGGATTCTGAGATGGATTGAGTAATAGTTTACTTCTTTTTTTTAATGAAATAATTGAATTTATCTTTCAGATTTTCGAAGCCTTTCTCTGCCTTATCTTCAATTTTTTCCTCAGCCTTTGTCAATATTTTATTTGTCAGGGAAGTCGCTGCAATATGTAACCCATTTATCAGCCAGTGAGCATTTTGATGTTCCGATGACTTTTCTTTGAAAATATTTTCGGGACTTAAGTTTTCTTTTATTTCCGACCAGTCATTTCGTATAGATTTTTCCAATTCAAGTTCATGGACCCGGAGTTTCATTTTTTCTTCGTGAAGATGGTCCAAATTTTTAATTTTTTTCATTTGTCCTGTTTTCATTGCCAAAAAGTCTGCTGATAATTTCATTCATGATGGGAATCCGAATCAGTTTTTGCCTGGCTCCCCACGTAATCAGACCCACCACGAAATATATTCCCGCAATAATCAGAAATCCAAGCCAGGTCTTGTTAAAATACTCCCCGATACCATAGGCCGCTGCAGTACTTCCGAAAAATAAAGTGAATAGAAACACCAATGCGACAAGAAATTTGGCAATAAAAACTGATGCTACATCCGACACTTTCTCAGCGGCGCCAAATTTTAATTCATCAATTTTCGTGGCTGCATAATCCTTTAAATGGTCCACCGTTTTTTCTAGTATTTTGAATTCACTATACATTTTCTGATTTATTATGGGATTATGCTTTAGTTTCAAACTCACTCAATTTTGAATTAATCTTCTGTAAATGCTTTTCCAGCCTGACTTTATGTTGCTCCATTTTTTCTTTAACCATTTCCAGTTGTTCCCGGCTGCAATTCCCGTCAAATGATTTCGCCAGTTTTCTGGCCTGGGTTTCCAGTTTTTTTCGCATTTCATACCCTTTTTCTGGAGCAAACAAAACTCCCAGGGTTCCGCCTAATGCCATTCCGGTTGCGATTGTTATTAATTCTTTTGAAGGCTTTTTCATTGTGAAAAATTTAATACTTATTAAATAATGTAGCTAAAATTAATTTCTTTTAATACAAACGATTATGATCTGCCTCATATTACGAAATGATTTTACTCAGGCAATAGGATTTCATCACGAAGACATATGGATATGGAGATGCTGGTTCAAATCCGTGTGGGGTTACCAATGATTATTTCTTTAATTTGAATCAATTTTAAAGCTCAATCAAGGCTATTTTCATCTGTTAGTCGCAGATTATTGTGTATACGTCTCATTGTCTGAAATACCTGCAAACGCTCATATACATTTGTGGAGTAAAAAATTTAGAATTCAAAATATCATAAAAATTACGACGATGAAAAAGAGATTAATAATACTAACTGCGGCTTTGTTTCTGACAATTACGTCCACTTTTGCAAGTAAAAACGATGGCGATATACCTTCATTTGTGGTTTCAGAATTTAATCACAGTTTTAATCATGCCAGGAATGTGCAGTGGCAAAAAATGGATAACTACTATGAGGTAATATTTAACCAAATGGGAAGGACCATGTTCGCTTTTTATTCCGAAGACGCCGACTTTATGGGTCTCGCAAACTATATACTTTCCGACAAATTACCGGAAATATTGAAATCAGATTTAAAGACCAGGTACAGTAATTATTGGATTTCCGACCTGTTTACTTATTCTATCAGTGAAAAACCTGGTTATGTTGTTACGCTCGAAAATGCTGATCAGAAAATAATGCTCAAGAGTGATAACGGTAAAACCTGGCATTTATATAGAGTTATGAATCACATTTTATAATCTTAATTAATAATTGCTCAGCTCGGCGATTGCTCTCTTATATTTATTCAATAATGCAGGTGCCCGGTCAACAGCCCATGCTTTGTAACTATCGCGCATTAAGATGAGCGTCGATTTTGAATTTTCCGGTTCACGTGATTCAAATGAAAGTAGCAATTTGCCAATTTCATCTTCCGATTTGGCAATCCTGGCCTGGTTATCGTAAATATCTGTAAGTAATCTGTATGTTTCCAGGTTCAGTTTAGAAAAAATATCATTTTGTTTTGCTACCTGCCAGGCAATATCATTCAAATCTTCTCTTAATACTCCATCTGGTGCAATTGCTTGCAAATGTACCTGGCCGCTGTCTAAAAATGTTTTCCGGAATTTTTCATAGTGCAAAGCAGAGTCTATATTTTGCAATACCTTGAGGTGATATCTATATTGAATTTCTTCAGATTCATTATTATTTATAAGTTCCTGCCTCAGCTGATGTAAAACTTCACGCGTTTGCTGGTTTTCGTGAATTTTTGTGAATACTTCTGTTAAGATGATGGCAAGGGCAACACTAAATACTATTAAAAGGGATTCACCCAGGTATTCTTTCCAGTTTCTTACAATAATTACCTCAGGACGATCATCTTTTTTCTTCGAAGGCCCGGGTATATTTTCAGATGCATTTTCTTCCATAATAATTAATGTTGGTTTTTAATAACTATTCTTATTTTAACAGATCTTACATGGGCCATCAAGCAGGGTAAAGTATAATTAAATGAGTTTGATAAAAATATTAAAAACGGAGAAGTTTTAAGGTTTTTGCTTCCTGTTTATCAACATACCTCAGGAAATATACTCCGGCCGATAGCTGTTCACTGATGTCGAAATTCACCAGCTGTAACTGGCCGGCTGTGATTGGAACAGTCTGAGTCATAATAATTTGCCCCGAAACATCTAATAGCTGGAGACTCGCTGTACCTGTTGCAAAGGGTTTGAAGAGCAGGCTGAAAGATTGAAGAAAGGGAACTGGATAAGCGTGTATCCAGTCATTGCCTAACAATTGATTATAAGCGGCCAGTCTTCTATTCTGAAGGATATTATATGCTTTTTCAAAATCAGGCAGGCCATAACCATATCGGCTGTCGGGACTATTGTATCGATCGCCTGACTGGCGAACGGCATTCAAAATATCATGTGAAGCAAATTCGGGAAATGCCTGCCAGAGACATGTGATCAGCCCGGCGAGATTTGGATTTGAGTAGGAAGTACCTGAGCCCGAATTCACATTTCCATCTGGCGCCACAAAAAAGGTACCTGCACCTACTGATACTCCGTCTGGCTTTATCTGTCCTGAAGAGTTGGGACCCCAGCTGGAGGAGTACGCAATCACACCACTGAAATCTACTGAACCAACTGCATACACACTGTCTCCATCTGCAGGACAGAGTATATATTTTTGTTCACCTGCCAATCCTCCTGAATTTCCTGCACTGGCCGTAACAATCATTCCCTTGGAGACTGCAAGATTTGCTGCCCTGCTTACCAGTGAAGTATGCCCGTTTCTTTCCGCATAGTTGAGGTTGTACACTGAATCGTCAAAATAGCTATACCCCAGTGATGTAGTTATCAGATCTGCTCCTGCACTGTCCGCAAATTCTGCAGCCGCCACCCAGTTTTGTTCCTCGACAGGAGTTTCGGAAGTGATATCTTCTGTTTTAAAAAGCCAGTAGCTGGCAGCCGGTGCAGTTCCGACCATGGTTCCTGGTATATTGGCAGCAATAATGGAAAAGCAGTTGGCACCGTGCTGGTCCTCTTCATTCACACTGACTTTTTGATTCACGAAGTCATAGGTTCCAAGTATCCGGTTTCCTTTACGAATACTATCGAATGCCGGATTGGCGAGATAATTATTGAAGCCATCGTCCAGCATCGCAATCGTCATGGCTTCACCATGAAATCCAAGTCCGTGCAGAAATTCACCATGATGAATATATATCTGGCCCTGGGAAGCACCATAATTTATGGAGTCAGTAATGGGGAGAAAACTATTACTGGCCGAAGCGGTTGAGGTCCCTAAAATTCCTGTGTGCTGATTGACGGATATCCTGCCCGGGATTTTCTTTCTGCTGTTATTATTAACTGGTTCGGAAGACAAAACAAATGAAAATTGCAGTACCCTTTGCAGTACCGTGCTATCCGTAAGAACGATGAGCACCTGGTTGAACCATCTGGACTTATTCTGTATTTTGAGTGAAGGTAAAGCGGAGAGACTGTCCACATAAGCTGCCGTAACCGGCAGGTCGGTAGAATCAATCCCGATATTTTGTTTTGCACGACGTAGCAATGACTTGTAAGAAAGAAAGGTGGCGGGATTTGAAATACTGAATCCGTTATTATTTTTATCCTTTAAATGAATAAGGTATTTATATTCCTGCCCGAAAGCGCGCTGAAGTAAAAAAAGGAAAATGAGTAGGAAAGAACGCAAGGGTATTAATTATGGGAGACCATATTAAATGTGAGTCCATATCCAATCGTCGCACCTGAAGGATATTCTACATTCGGCGACTGGTACACTGAGTAAAGAAACCTTTTATAAATAAGACCGATATTTTTCCCATAAACTTCCTCGCTGAAAATAGTTTGTGTGTAAGAACTATCACCCAAACCGGTAACACTGTTCGCTTCATTCACAATCACTGACATTGGAACTGTTCCCATTAATACATCGAAGGGCATACCTGTATTGGAATAATTATAATTCCACCCGTCCATATATGGTACAGGAGAATTGTCTGATTTGGTATCTATATATGAATTACCCAGCCAGTTTACTCCATCCTGTACCGGTGTAATCATCTTAATATAGCGGAGATTGTTCTCAACCACTTCTACTGAACCGGGGAGTGGTGTTACCATGTATGCGATGGACGGTGTCCAGGGAGCCAGTTCATTTGTATCGCTCAGGTATCTTATAACGCGATAGCTAAGTCTGCCAATGTTATCAGTTATTGTATCATCCACTACTTCTTTAGCATGATAGCTTATTATTGAATCCTGCGATCCAACATTGAAAAATTTCAGGGAATCCATGCGGTAAATAATGTAATTGCCCACATGCATGGGATAATAATCTGCCGGTGTGTCAGTTACCAGGGGATTGTTTTTATTGCAGCTGCAAATAACAATGATCAGAAAACTAAGAATACAATAACTACAGAATCTGCTTCTCATTGGGTAATTAATAACTAATTATAACGCAAGCTACTTAGAATTATTGCTATATCTTTGGCTTTTTCCAAGTGAAAAATCTCCTGCACGGCCTTTTTTATTACATCTGCATTCCCTTTATTTACCTGCTTGCCATTTTACCCTTTCCCTTATTATATTTCCTGTCAGACGGCGTTTATATTCTTATTTATCATGTATTGCGTTACCGGCGGAAAATAGTACGTGAGAATCTTGTAAAATCTTTCCCTGAAAAACAATCTAAAGAGATAGGGGAAATAGAAGGCCGCTTTTACCGTTATTTCTGCGATTTATTCCTGGAAACCTTTAAAACACTTACCATTTCAAAGGAAAACATGATAAAGCATTGTGAGTTGGTGCCTGAAACCTTATCTATCTTCAATCAACTCGCCGAAGAAAACCAGAGTTTTATGATTGTCATGGGCCATTTTGGAAACTGGGAATGGAGTGGAAATACATTCAGCATATGTTGCAGACATCAGTTATATGTAATCTATCATCCATTAGCCAATAAATATTTCAACGACCTGACATACCGGATGCGCACAAGATTTGGTACGCGCCTGATTCCGATGAAGAATACATTGCGGGATATGCTCAAAAACAAGGAGGAGCTGACTGCAACTGCATTTATTGCTGACCAGTCTCCACTTCCGGATCGGGCATACTGGATGAATTTCATGAATCAGGATACTCCTGTATTTCTCGGCATAGAAAAAATTGCGTTAAAGATTCGTTATCCAATAGTTTACATCACCATAAGAAGAGTTAAAAGAGGCTACTACAAGGTATTTGCCGAGAGAATTGAGTTACCTTTGCAGCTACAGAAGACCGGTATAATCACTGAGATCCATACCAGGAAACTGGAAGAAGATATAAGAAGCCAGCCGGAGAATTGGTTATGGACGCACAGGAGATGGAAACATGAACGACCTCAAAATTAATATAGAGAAAATGCTTTGCGGAAAGGAACTTATTTTGGCAACCAAACCTTTCGCCAGGGAAATAAGAAGTAAAAGCTGGACCTATACGCTTACAACCATTCTATTCCTTGTCCTTTCTCTTGCGGCTACGGTAATGATACCGTTTCTTCCTGGCAGATTATTTTTCAGTATCCTCGCCGGACTGTTAATGGTTCGCATGTTCATTATCTATCATGATCATCAGCACCATTCCATCCTGATGCATTCAAAGCTTGCAAATATTATCATGACAGCTTTCGGTTTTTTTATTCTTTCTCCAACAAGTATCTGGAAAAGATCGCACGACCATCATCACAATAATAATTCCAAGTTATTCAGTGCAAGCATTGGTTCTTATCCGATAGCCACAAAGAAAAAATTTGAAGAGATGAGCAGTCGCCAGAAATTTGAATATCTGGCTATACGTCATCCGGTAACTATTGCACTGGGATATTTTTCAATGTTTATTTTCGGTATGTGCATTGCGTCTTTTGTAAGCAATCCACGAAAACATTACGATTCTTTGATTTCCCTTGTTCTTCACGTGACGCTCTCAGTGATGTTGTTTATTCTGCTCGGTTGGCAGATATGGTTCTTTTTGTTTTTCCTGCCATTTGTTATCGCCTTCGCTATGGGAGCCTATCTTTTTTATGCCCAGCATAACTTTCCGGGCGTAACATTTTCTGAGAATAACGACTGGGCCTACGAAAAGGCTGCTATGGAGTCCTCAAGTTATATGGTGATGAACCCGGTTATGGCCTGGCTTACCGGAAATATCGGTTACCATCATATTCATCACCTGAATTCCAAAATACCTTTTTACCGCCTTCCTGAGGTAATGGCTCATTTTAAAGAGCTTCAAAATTGCAAACGTACCTCATTGCACATTAAAGAAGTCGTTGCCTGTCTTCGCCTGAAAATCTGGGATCAGGAAAAACGACAGATGGTGGGATTAAAGGATATCAGGTAAATCTTTTCCTTCCAGGAAAGCTGCATACCATTTGCCTGAACCTTTCACAATTCTTTCCTGGGTTTCAAAATTTACATGTACCAGTCCGAATTTTGGATAGTAACCTTCCGCCCATTCGAAATTGTCCATGAATGTCCAGACAAAATACCCTTTCACAGGGGCGCCTGCCTGTTTCGATAGCAGTACCTGTCCGATATGATCTTTTAAGTAGTTCATTCTCTTTTCATCATTCACTTTCCCTTCAATACAATGGTCTTCAAAAGCAGCACCATTCTCTGTTACTATGATTTCCTTAAGATTTTTGTATTGGCTCCAGCGTATCAGCGCATGATAAATTGCTGAGGGATATACTTCCCATCCCATTTGCGTCATTGCGACTTTCCTTTTTTCTGCTTTGATGATCTTTGCTCTGATGAACGGCATAAATGGCGCATGCCTCACAAGTTCACGGGTATAATTCTGAAGTCCTGCAAAATCCATATTGAAAGCCAGTTTCGCTGTGTCCCCGTCTTTATAATATCTTTCAAGACGCTGTAAGATTTTGAGATCTTTCACAGGATATCCCATTCCCAGCAGTGGTTCAATGAACAACCGGTTCAACAATGCATCAGTCTTTTTTACAGCAATTATATCTTTTTCCGTTTCACGGAGAGGTTCGATATGCGAGTAGGAAAAAGTAGTTCCCACTTTTGAATCTGCAGTAAGACTTTTCACGATCCTGCCACCTTCCGCCTGACAAAGGGCAGCATGATGAACCGAGGAAAGAAAATTATCCAATCCTTTTTTCCCGGGTGCATGCACACCTAGAAAATATCCGGCTCCCGTAAACACCAGCGGTTCGTTCAATATCATCCAGCGCTTTACACGATCTCCAAATTGTTTGACACAAAATTCCACATAGGAACTGAACCAGTTGAGTATTTCCCGATTCGTCCAGCCGCCTTTCTGTTCAAGCGCAGAAGGTAGATCCCAATGATACAATGTAACCCAGGGCTGTATTTCATTCGACAGACATTTGTCTATAAGACGGTTGTAATAGTCAACTCCGGATTGATTGACCATGCCTGTTCCCCCGGGATATATCCGGCTCCAGGCAAGGGAGAAACGGTAATTGGGAATATTCAACTGTTTCATCAGAAACATGTCCTCCGGATAACGATTATAAAAATCGCAGGCTGTTTCTCCGTGATGGCCATTAAGGATTTTTTTCCTTTTCCGGGTGAATTCATCCCAGATGGAAGAGCCTTTACCGTCTGCATCGTGTGCGCCTTCGATCTGGTAAGCTGCAGTGGAGACTCCCCAACAAAAATCGCTGCCGAACGCTGCCCGGTTAAATTGCATATTATTCGGGCGATTGATTTAAGATGCGCTCCAGGCTTTTTTCCTTAAGTTTTTTTACGGAATGAATACCGTTGCCAAGCGATATTCTCTGCCTGTCTTCCTCGAAAATATTTTCCCTGATAACCATGTCGATAATTTTTTCTGTAATATCAGGATACAATACAGGAATGGACTGGGGATTCTTCGTCCAGGCTTTTATTTTATCAATATGTTTATCTTTCAGCGATTTTAAAACAGGAACACCCATTGTTGCCAGAGCAGCTGCATTACATTGTTGTTCATACTGGCCCTTCATAGGTATGACCAGTAATTTTTTCTTCAGGTATAGAGCCTCGGCGGGAGTTTCAAACCCGGCGCCGCAAAGAATTCCGGTACAACTGATCAGGCTTTCGATAAATGCATCATTATCTATGGGATGTATAAAAATGTTGCCATCGCGATATGCTCCTTTGCTGTGCTTGCTAAATACTTTCCATTCAATATTTTTTATTTCTGATAATACGCGGATGATTCTTTTATCTGAATAGGCAGGCAGGTATACTGTATAATGAGCCTTCATTTCTGTCGGAGGATTTCTGATTTCACCCCTGATAACCGGAGTGAAAATTTCTTCACTATAATTTGCAAAATGAAATCCATAAGCTTTTGTAACGGGAGCATAGTGGAGCAGGATAGATTTTCCGAGCATGTCTTTCTTTTCAGGCCTGGGTGCTTTCTTGTTGATGACCGCAGCCTGGTGACTGAGTCCTACGCAATGTTTATGTTTTCGCCGGCATGCCCACGCACTTACGGGTTCAAAATCGCTGATGACCAGGTCATAATCTTCAACAGGAAGACTCCGGATTTCCTTATACAATCTTTTCAGGTTACTTTTTTTATAAGTAGCCATCACATCTACGCCACCCTTTTTGCCGAAAATAAAACACAAACCATTGAAGCGGTATTTTACCGGGTAAGGTAATTCCACATCAGCCTGTGTACCGCTGATGAGAAGATCCAGATCGCCTTTTTGCTGAAGTATGGGGACAATTTCCCGGGCCCTGCTGAGATGGCCATTGCCAGTTCCTTGTATGGCATACAATATTTTCATCCGGTAAAATAATTTATAAAATCCATCAATGGATTTTATAATATTTAAAAGCCGGATAAAAAGCAGACAGCCTGGCTAAGAAAAGCCTGATGCCCACACGTGTAAAAAAATAACTAAGCTTCTTCATACGGGTTGATTATAGATAGAATATCGTATAGTAAAGTAACGAACCCTATATGATGCCAACATGAAGCCAATGTTAGGGAATTATGAATTACCAGTCTTTTATGGCTTAAGAATTAGGACTTTCCCACCAATGGTGCATGCCCAGCCATTATTCATGTCCAGAAAATGAAGTCCGGAAAAAGTATCATTCGCTAATTCACAACTCACCGTCCATGTTGCTCCTCCATCGGTTGTTTTGCGGATATAATTATTCGCCAGACAATATCCATTCTTTGTATCAAGGAAATATGGTGCCATCAACCCGGTTGCTACTTTGAGAGTATTTGACCAGGTAACGCCTCCGTCTGTGGTTTTTAATAACCCGTTAGGACTTGCACAAAAGCCATTTGCAGAATCCAGAAACTGCATTTTATAAAACCCCGAAGTAAATGTTATTGTAACATTAGAAGAAATTAATAACCAGTGAGCTCCGCCATCAAGTGTTTTACTGAAATTTCCATTGTTCATCATAAATCCATTCAGACTATCCAAAAAATAAAATGGCGTCAGTTGTTGTCCTCCTGTTCCATTTACTATTTGATTCCAGCTAATGATACCGTTCACTTTTTTGTAAATGCCCGTCACTTCATCATTATAAAATCCCGTTGTGGGAGTTATAAATTGAAAATTTATCGCACTCGCTGTTGGCAGTTGAGTTATTGACCAGTGTAAGCCTCCGTCTGTCGTACTTTCCATCTGGGATGATCCCTGAGCAAATCCATTTAATTTATCCAGAAACTGAAGATTGATCAAAGAGAATCCTGTTGTATTTGGTATTACAGCCCAGTTTAATCCTCCGTCAGTTGATGAAAAAAGCTGTGTCGGAGCCGCAATAAATCCATTCAGATTATCCACGAACCAGATATCCTGTAAATTAATGGTGCCCCCGACAGTTCCTCCGGGGACCCAGGAATTTAATGTGTCCGCAGGGGTTGGGTTTACAGGAGGTGTTGTGGACGAACTTTGATTGTTTTTACTGCACGATAAAAAAATCAAAAAAACAAGTGGTAAAAAAAGTATTCTTCTCATGGTTTTCATTTGCAAATATAGAATGACCGAAGTAAAATACAACATTAATCACCTACGGACGAATGGAAGCAATAATTCTAACTTTGGGTTAATTTATTTAATTTAAATAGAAATACATTGATCATGCTTTCAGATTTCCGAAGAAAAAAATTATGCCTGATTTTGTCGTGCGTGATTTTTTACAGCCAGATATTATTTGCGCAGAGAATACTTGAAGTAAGATATGAACAGGACCAGAAAGGTAATTATGTATTTTCCTGTTTTAATAATGCATATTGTAACTATATACTGGAGCTTGGGTTCACCACTTTTAACAATGTTAAATGCGATCAACAGCTCCCTTATCATGCGGAGGTCAAACCCGGTTATAATAAACTATTTACAATCTCCGCGATAGATCCGACCGCTTCAATACTCTTCAAATACAATAGCACTTACCAAAAGGGATGCATGCATCCGGTCGTGAAAAGAGACTTTATTTATTTATACCCGATTTCACCCGGGAAGAGCGCACAGGTTTATGAAATGTCTCCTGATAAATTAATCGATTCGGCACATGTAAAAGCTTCGGTAAATAAACCGGTAAATAATCCTTCTGATTCTGCATCCTGGTATGTGTTGAGGCTGAAAATGAAATCCGGAGATACCATTTATGCTGCCAGAAAAGGAATAGTTAATCAGGTACTTGACCAGAATGGTGCCAATGATGCCGGACAGACCAGTATCGGCACTGAAAATTTTATTGAAATCACACAGCCCGATTGTTCATTTGCCCGCTATGGCATTTTAAAGAGGAATGGTGCTTTCGTGAAACCTGGTCAGGTGGTAAAAGCCGGACAACCCATTGGTCTGGTAGGTGGAGATGCTTATGGCCGCGGGTCGGATATTCGGTTCAGTGTATATTATTATCAGGAAGAAAATGGAACTTTAAATCAGGCCAATATTCCGCATTATATAATCACACAGATCTGGACAAAAAATAACGGCAAAGGAAAACTTAAACACGGAGCCATTTATACCAGTGAATTTCCTGCTGTTGTTTTGAATCAGGAAACACCTGTTGTTGCACCAAAAAAAAAGACTAAACCTAAAACTTAGTATGGGAGTATGGGAGTATGGGAGTATGGGAATCTAGTTTTGAATTTAACTTTAATACTTTTACACTTCACTCCCATACCCCCATACTCCCATACTCCCATACTCCCATACTCCCATACTCCCATACTCCCATACTCCCATACTCTCTTAAGGGGATTCTTTGGCAATTCGGGAATTTTATTTGTTTCAAAAGGAAGATTTCGTAAATTCAGGAAATTGCCTTCTATGTCAAATCAGAAAATTTTTACACAGACTGAAATCACACCTCTGGAGAGTTTAGATGAATGGGAAGAAGATGTGTTAAAAAGATATCCTGAAAAAGAGATGCCAGCAAAAGCAAAAGATGCATTTCGGAATTATGAATCTCCCGTCAGGGATACAGTGCGGGAATTCTACCGGCTGAATCATACTTTTCAGACATACGAGTTTGTCCAGTCAAAAAGAAATGAATTTCTGCAATTCAGCAAAAAGGAAATGTCCGTATGGGATGCTTTTCAGTTTTTGAATCAACTGGTAGATGATTCAGATCCTGATACAGATCTCGATCAGTTTCAACATCTTCTCCAGACTTCAGAAGCCATCCGTGCAGATGGACATCCGGACTGGATGGTAGCCGTGGGATTGATGCATGATATGGGAAAAGTGCTTTGCCTTTTTGGCGAACCGCAGTGGGCCGTTGTTGGTGACACATTTCCCGTGGGATGTGCCCATTCTGAAAAAATAGTTTATCCTGAATTCTTTTCATACAACCCCGATACAAACAATCCGGCACTAAATTCAACTTTAGGAGTATATACACAATCTTGCGGACTAAGAAATGTTACGATGTCCTGGGGTCATGACGAATATGTTTACCAGATGCTGAAAAATTCATTGCCGGAACCGGGATTATATATGCTTCGTTACCATTCCTTTTATGCCTGGCACCGTGAAGGCGCTTATGATTATCTGCTGGACGATCATGATCGGGAAATGCTCAAGTGGGTGAAACTCTTCAATCCTTACGACCTGTATTCTAAAAATCCGGTGCCGCCAGACTGGACAAAACTCAAACCGTATTATGAAGATCTTGTTGGTAAATACCTTCCTTCAACACTAAAATTTTAAACTACCCGGCAATCAGAAACACGAGAATTTTTCCCCGTGCATAGATTACAGTCTGCGGACTACCTTGTATTTTTTGTCTATTTCATAGTCGTTTCTGCATATGGCTATTATATATACCGCAGGAAAAAATCTGCGGTTTCAGATTCCAAAGATTTCTTTCTTGCAGAGGGTTCACTTACCTGGTGGGCCATTGGAGCGTCCCTTATTGCTTCTAATATTTCTGCGGAACATTTTATTGGTATGTCTGGTTCCGGATATGCACTCGGACTGGCCATTTCAACCTACGAATGGATGGCAGCTGCTACCCTGATAATCGTGGCAGTCTTTATTCTTCCAATATACCTTAGGAATAAAATTTTTACAATGCCTCAATTCCTGGCCAGGAGATACAATCAACAGGTCAGTACATTGATGGCTGTATTCTGGTTGCTTGTTTATGTATTTGTCAATCTTACATCAATTATATATCTGGGAGCCCTCGCGATTACTTCCATTTCTGATATTTCCTTTGGCTGGAGTATTGCGGGCCTCGTCCTGTTTTCAATTATCGTCACACTCGGCGGGATGAAGGTCATTGGTTATACTGATGTGATTCAGGTATTGGTCCTGATTGTGGGCGGACTGGTTACCACTTATCTCGCGCTTACACTTCTTTCTGAGCACTTCGGATATGGTAATAATTTATTGAAGGGACTATTTATTCTTCGCAAAGAAGCACCGGATCATTTTCATATGATCTTTCATAAAGGAAATCCATATTACAAAGATCTTCCCGGACTGTCAGTTATAATCGGAGGAATGTGGATCAATAACCTGGCTTACTGGGGATGTAATCAATATATCATTCAGCGGGCGCTGGGGGCTAATCTGAAAACGGCCAGGAGTGGTTTGCTTTTCGCAGCATTTTTAAAACTGCTTGTTCCTGTAATCGTCGTGCTGCCAGGGATAACGATGTTTGTCCTGTACAAAAATGGAATGTTTCACAATGAAATGATGCCCGAAGGCATTGTCAAGCCGGATCATGCTTATCCCACCCTGATGAATTTGCTGCCACCCGGTTTGAAAGGTGTGGCATTTGCCGCGCTGACTGCTGCCGTAGTTGCCTCATTGGCCGGAAAGGCAAATAGTATATCAACTATATTTTCACTGGATATCTATAAGAAATACTTTAATAAGAACGCTACAGAAAAACAATTGGTGGGTATCGGCAAATGGGTCGTTATTGTGGCAATGGGTATTGCCGCACTCATTGCACCGGCTCTGAAGAATCTAGATCAGGCTTATCAATTTATACAGGAATATGTAGGGTTTATTTCTCCCGGCGTACTTGCAATTTTCTTACTCGGCTTTTTTTGGAAGCGAACGACAGCGGCTGCAGCATTGACAGGAAGTCTACTGACTATTCCGGTGTCAACTATCCTGAAATTTCTTCCCGTATGGACCGGCGGCATTTTTCCTGATTATCCTTTTCTTGACCGGATGACGATAACATTTGTAATCATTGTATTTATCATGATATGCATCAGTATTTCCAGGCCGCAAACCACTGATACTGCACACTCCATCATTGTTGACAAAAAAGACTTTCGTGTTTCAACCGCATTCATTCTGGGTTCCGTCATAATTATGGGAATACTTGCGGGACTCTATACAGTTTACTGGTAGTTATGGGTTATGAATTATGGGTTATGGGTGGTTTTAGGACTTTTAAAAAAATTCATTGAAAATTTGCAATCGCAGTTAATGATTTGAACTCATAACCCATAACCCATAATTCATAACCCCATAACTATCTAGTAATATCTTCCAATATAAACATCCTCCACTATGGCTTTTTTTAACTCGGCAGGATCAACGGGACCTTCCTTGGAATAAACAATTTTACCTCCGGGCTCAACGAGTATGGTATATGGCAATGCACCGGGCCATTTAGGATCGATAGCATCAATAAGTTTATAATTGTTATCCTCGGAAAATATATAATTCTTGTTAGAGGCCTCCTGCTTGACCAAATACTGGAGTGCTTTTTTCATTTTGTCCATTCCATCCGCACTTATGGAAATGAATTCAAAATCACGCTTGCGGTACATTCGGTTCATGGTAATAAAGTCAGGGAATTCTGCGACACATGGTCCGCACCAGGTGGCCCAAACATTGATGAGCCGCAGCTTATCTGAATGATTTTTTACCAGTTCCCTTATTCCCTGTGCATTGATTGTATCCAGGCTAACGGGTTCCTGGGCCCATTCTATCCTGGCCTTATCTATCCAGCTGCTCTTTTCGGCCCATTTAATACTGCATCCGAAAACCTTTGTCGTGGGAACAGAAACTGGTTTGCCGGCCAGCAGCTCATCGATGGCGTTCCTCGTGTCCTTTTCAGTGGGAGTCTTGGTTGGTTTTTCAATATTGTCGATCCGGCCGCTGTAGCGCAGGATTCTTTGTTTGTCAAATATAAAAACATGAGGGGTCGCGATGGGTCCGTATGCCAGGGACACTTTTTCATTTGCACCATCATACAGATATGGGAAATTAAATTTCTTTTCTTTGGCCCGGAGTTTCATTTCTTCAAATGAATCGCCCATATCTGTATATCCCAGTTCATCCAGGTTAATGGAACTGGGGTCGTTAGGCATAATGGCAACGACCGAAACATTTTTTGAAGCATAGTCCTTCGTCAGTTGAATGATACGGTTCTCGTATGCCTGTGCCGTCGGACAATGATTACAGGTAAAAACAATAACTAAAATGTCCGATTTTTCAAAGGAAGAGAGACTATAAGTTTTTCCGTCCGTGCCAGGCAACGAGAAAGGGGGAGCAGGTGATCCGATCGGTAAGCTCGGATGTTCGCTTGCAGGCACGAAATACAAACCTTTTTTTTCATTCTCCTTACCCATTGCGGTAAACAAAATCATACTGCAAACTATTAGAAAGCAGACTTTCATTCTTTGATATTTACAGGTTTTCGATCATGTAAAACCGTGTAAAAGGTAATTAATTTTGAAAAAACCTGACACTTGAGGGAGAATAAAATATTATTTGTAGTAGGATTGACGTAGTGATCTTTCTCTCTTGGTATAATTGTTATGATATGAAGTAGTACAGATGTACCATAAAAAATGGAATTTGTTTTAAAGGACCTACATTTATATTTTTAATACCGATTGCTCAGCCAAAATTTATTTTATGACATCCAGAAGAGTTTTCATTAAATCAGCCTCCGTTTTATCAGCTGCCGTATTTGTAAAAGGTCCGCTGAAGACCTTTGCTCGGGCACCTCTGATCGGCCTTCAGTTGTATACGGTTCGTGATGCCATGGAAAAAGATCCGGAAGGAACACTGGCAAAGGTTTCACAGATCGGGTTTAATTCTGTGGAAAACGCAACCTATACCGGGTCTGAAAAATTCTATGGGATGGACGCTCAAACCTATAAAAAGCTTTTGGCCAATAATGGTCTTGTTTCACTAAGCGGGCATTATAGACTTGGCGAAGAAATGGTAAAAGGAGCTCCACAGCAAGGCACAATTTTACACGACTGGCAAAAGGCCGTTGACGATGCATCAGCTGCTGGATTAAAATATATGGTGTGCGCTTTTTTGTCCCCACAGGAACGTGGAACCCTGGATCATTATAAACAACTGGCTGATATATTTAATAAAGCAGGAGAAACCTGCAAAAAATCGAACATTCAGTTCTGCTATCATAATCACAATTTTGAATTTGAAGTGCAGGATGGCGTATTCCCTTATGATATACTATTGGATAAAACGGATAAGAACCTCGTGAAAATGGAAATGGATTTGTATTGGATTAAAAAAGCAGGTCAGGATCCCCTGGCATTATTCCAACAACATCCGGGCAGGTTTCCACTCTGGCACATAAAAGATATGTCAAAAGAAGCAGATCAGACATTTACTGAAGTCGGGAACGGTATCATTGATTTCAAGACTATATTTAAGCATAAGGACGAGGCAGGTATGAAGTATTTCTTCGTGGAACAGGATAAATGTCCCGGTTCTCCATTTGACAGTATTGCCCAAAGTATAAAATTCATTAAGGCAAACCTGGTTTGATTATTAATTATCAATTGTTAACTATTAACGGATGAACAATATATAACGTCAATTAATAATTAATAATTAATAATTAATAATTTATTTAGACCTTAGTCTTTATATCAGGAGTCGAAATCTCAAGGAGGAAATCAAAAAGGTTGGTTTCCGTATTGATTTTTAGCTTTTTCCTAAGCCTGTATCTGCCAATCTCAACTCCACGCACGGATATACTTTCCAGTTGGGCGATTTCTTTACTGGATAAATTCATCCTTAAATAGGCACAGAGTTTCAGTTCGTGGGGACTAAGTGTCGGATATCGTGTTTTGATATTACTGAGAAAATAACTGTGTACATGATCAAAATGCTGGGCGAACTGTTCCCAGTCTTTATCCATTTTATTTTCTTCACTCAGTATACGCATGATTTTTTTAAATTCATCAGGAGCAGCATGACCATTTGCGTTTTTCTTAATCCGACTCATCTCCTCCTTGATATTCCCGAGCAGCTCACCCTTTTGCACAAGATGCATGGCGGTGGAGGCAAGTTCTGTATTTTTGAAAGCGATTTCAGCTTCCAGTTTTTCATTGCGAAGCTTTACGATTTCTTTCTCAGATTTTTCCAGTTCCAGCTCGTGTAGATAGGTTAACTTTTTTTGTTCTTCCTCATATTTTTGCTGCTGTTCGAGGAATATTTGTTTTTGCCAGCGGAAAATCAGATAAATTATGCCCAATATCAGAAGCACATAGGTGAGATATGCCAGATTCGTCTGATACCACGGAGGCAAAACAATGAATCTGTAAATTTTTATGGAAGATTCGTTGCCCAGATTATTTTTCGCTCTTACCTGGAATTCGTATTTCCCTGGCGGCAGATTTGTGTATTCCTTTTCTGATTTTTTCGACCATTCGGACCAGTAAGTATTAAATCCATTTAAAAGATAGCTGTATTGCACATTGGATTGCTGGGCATATACCGGTGCCGAATATTCGAATTGCAGGGAATTCATATTGCTGCTTACGCTTGGAATAGCAGTCTCCGGTTGAATCAGCGGGTGGTTTACCTGATCAAAATACCCGCCGAATAGAAGACTGTCCGAATTGCCAAATGCTTTTACTGATCGAATCATTACGTCTAATCCATACCTGTTCTTTTTATACGCATCATAATTTATATGATAAAAGCCCTTTTCAGAACCCACCAGCACATTTGTGTTATTGTAAGGATAAACATTTTCATCACCGCCAACCATTTTTCCATTCAGTTCGGGGAAATAAATAATTTTAGGTTCTTTCCACGAGAAATCCAGGACACCTAAATTTTTATCCTCCACAAACCAGATATTGCCCGAAGCATCTTCTTTTAAATACCTGATATTCCTTGTGCCAAAATAACTCGTGAAATAGGTGGACTGCTCAAACCGGTCAGTCTTCGGATCATATTCATATACACCTTTTTCAGTAGCTACCACAATCCTGTTTAAAATTTTGAATAATTGATTTTTTACGGAAGACGGCAATCCCTGTTCTTCCGTGTATAACCGAACAAGTGCGGGCTGGCCTGGACGGGGATCTACCCTATAAATTCCACGATATGGATGACCGACCCAGATGGTATTATTATTATCGATCGCCACAAACTGGGAATATTCGCCAAATCCGGGAATATTGCCTCTTGAGATAAACTGCTTGTTATCCCATTCCAAAACATCAAGCCCGGATTCATTGCCGGCAAGAATATATTTGGACGGAAGTACATTAGACAAAGGAAGAAAACAATGAAAACCTACCGAAGAGTTTAACGTTACCTTCTGACCGGCATGCAATGTATAGGCGCCGTCATGATATCCAAATAATAATTCGCCGTTGATGTTGGTCAGACACCAGGAAGACCCTTTTGAATAAGATAAAGGAATAAAATCACCATTAACGAAACTGAGATCTGATTTGCCATTCAGGGGTACTTTATAAAAACCATTGGAAGTTCCTACATAAAGTGCGTCCTGATAAATCAGGGAAGTATAACCCTTTCCCTCATTGAGTTTTTCCGGATAAATATGTTTGATGGCATTATTGTAGGCAATGAAATCAATTCCATCATCCAGACCAAGCCAGAGATTGTTATCCCTGTCCAGGAAAAGAGTAAGTATATTATTTATTTGCAAACCTTCCTTGCGGGAAAGATTCTGAATAAATTCTCCTTTTTTATTAACAATATAACATCCTTCCATATTGGTTCCCACTGCTATCCAGTCACGGGTTACCGGAATCGCGGTCAGTATCCGCTGGTTTTGCAGGGGATTAAAACCTGAAAACCGGAATGGTGTAATCTTATCTTTATATAAGACATAGAATCCCGACGTGATGGTCGTAAGAAAAGTGCTGTCGTTGCCAAAAGCAAACATGGATGAAACAATAAAGCCCGGAGGGAGAGGCGAATTTTCGAGGTAGTTTGTCCAAAGCCCGTTATTAAATTTCATCAGGCCATTTTGCAGGTCCTGGGCGATTAAAGTATTATTGCTGAATCCAAGAAAAGTCCATTCGGCAGGAGCCGGATATACTGTTATGGAATAACCATTGTATTGGAAAATCTTCTCCTTCGACCGAAAAAAGACATCGTTACCCACGGTAACAATATTCCAGATATCAGTAAACGAATAGTTGTTTTTTGATAGTAAAGTTTTGAGAGAAGTGAAGGAAATTTTTCCGTTCCTGTCTGGACTGAAATAACCAAAATCATCCTGACCCCCGGCATAAATCCTGTTATCCTTTCCCATGGCAATTGAACGGACAATGGTTTTATTGGGAATGGAATATAATTTCCAGGAAGAGCCGTCAAAACTGAGCAGCCCCTCCAGATTCGCGAAATACATGATTCCGTTTTGATCTTCAATGATGCTCCTGTTTTCCGTTCCGGCATTATAACTGCTCTTGTAGTAGTTGATGATATCAGGAATGCCGATAGGATTTTGCGCCTGTGCATGAACCCCGCAAATCACAAGTAAGAGAATGAATACAGATTTCATTTGCAATCAATCTGAACCAAATGTAAGGTGAAACCAATAAAAAAATGCCATCCTGATCTGACAGTGATTTGTGGTAAGGTTTTCTCCGTTTAGATTTTTGATTTGATGTAGTGATGATGTAGTGCTTTTGAAGGATATTCTTATATTTTTGAAGTGAAGTAGTATTGATGTAGCTTGAAAACTTATCTTACCTCAGTTCGAATATAAATTCACCAGCCAGAAAATTTTTTACATTTTTTCAATTTATTTACATGAAACAGCAGCTTGTCATTCTATTGATCCTGTGGACCGTTGTGGCTTATGGTCAGCAAAATCCTGTCGGAATTTTTGAGAATCATGGGGATATCGGAACGAATGTTAAACCCGGATCAGCAACCTTCATTCCCGAAACCGGCCAGTATGTTATTTCAGGTGCAGGATACAATATATGGGCCGATCATGATGAATTTCAGTTTGTCTGGAAGAAGATGAAAGGAGATTTTATAATATCAGCCAGGGCCGAGTTTCTCGGAACCTGGGTTAACTATCACAGAAAAGTGGGGGTGATGGCTCGCAAATCATTGGATGGCAATTCTGCACAGGTGAATGCGGTCGAACATGGAGACGGACTTACATCCCTTCAGTTTCGGAGATCTACAGGGGCCCAGACAGAAGAGATCAAATTAAATTTAACCAGGGCCAATATCATCCAGTTAGAGCGACGGGGTAATCAATACATAATGCGCGCAGCCGTTTACGGAGAACCCTTTACAACGGATACTATTTCCAATATTGACCTTGGTGATGAAGTGTATGTGGGCCTTTTTGTAGGATCGCATAATTCAGATATTCTGGAAACAGGTGTATTTAGTAATGTCCGTTTAAATGTACCATTCAAGGGGATTGCAGATCAAAATACCCAAATGACGCTGGGTAGCAACCTGGAATTGCTGGAGGTAGCATCGGGGAAAAGAGACATCATTTATACAGTTCCCTATTCCATTCAGGCACCAAACTGGATGGCAGATGGAAAAAGTCTTGTTTTCAATGATTATAAAGGACTTATTTATCGTTTTAACCTTCCTGATAAGACAATCAGCCCCATAAATACAGGAACCATTACCAGAAATAATAATGACCATGTAATATCTTTTGACGGCTCTATGCTTGGACTTAGCAGTAATGTCGAATCTCTTGGCGGTTCGATTATTTACACCGTACCAATTGGCGGTGGAGTGCCCAAACAGATAACACCCCATGGTCCCTCTTACCTTCACGGATGGTCACCAGATGGAAATTCACTCGTATTCTGTGGTGAAAGAAATGGTGAATTTGATGTCTACAAAATTCCGGCAACCGGTGGTAAGGAAGTCCGACTGACAGAAACTAAAGGGCTGGATGATGGCCCTGAGTATACACCCGACGGAAAATATATTTATTTCAATTCTGTCCGGTCCGGTTCGATGCAGATCTGGCGAATGAAACCGGATGGCAGCGATCCTGAACAGGTGACCAATGACGGTTTCAATAATTGGTTTGCCCATATCTCTCCCGACGGGAAATGGATCGTTTTTATTTCATTCCTCAAAGAAGAAGTGCAGCCGGGCATTCATCCTCCATACAAAAATGTCTATTTAAGGCTGATGCCTTTTAGTGGAGGCCCTGCGAAAGTAATAGCTTATTTCTATGGGGGACAGGGGAGCATCAACACACCATCCTGGTCACCAGACAGCAAACGCGTGGCATTCATAAGCAATTCTGATATGAGTGGAAACTAAATCTTACAATAAATTAATCTGTGCGGGGTTATCGCTGTTGTTTCTCCCCCTGCTTTTATTTGCTCAGGATAATCCGGTTAAATTTGAAAAGCTTGACCGATTTGTTTTACAATCATCAGCTGTAATTTCCGAAACCGGAAAAGAACTTTCTTCAGCGGATTATGTTCCGACTGGTTATTGGTTTCCTGTTAAAGTTCCTTCGACAGTATTATCCGGACTGGTTCAGAATAATGTTTATGCTGATCCTTATTCGGGCATGAATAATATGTTAATCCCCGATGCATCCGATTCTTTCAACCACCAGTATCAACTTGAGAAATATAGTTTTCTTCCTAACGAACCGAATCCATGGAAAAAACCTTACTGGTATCGAAGCTGTTTCTCTGTTCCGGCAGCAGATGCAGGTAAAAGATTTCAATTGGTATTTAAAGGCATTAATTACAGGGCTGAAGTATGGTTAAATGGTAATCTCATTGCAGATTCATCTGAAATGGTTGGCATGTTTTCCGAATACAGTCTTAATGTCAGCAAATCGATTATTCCGGGAAAGGAGAATGCACTGGCTGTAAAAATTTATCCATTGGATTTTCCGGGGTTACCTGCTCACCCACAGCTGAATGCCCTGGGAGATTTTTATGAAAATGGAGGTCCGACCGGTGATATAGGCAAAAATGTTACCATGTTAAGTTCTGTTGGCTGGGACTGGATTCCCGCAGTTCGTGACAGAAATATGGGAATCTGGCTGCCTGTTTACCTTCGTACTACAGGATCAGTAATCATTACACAGCCACAGGTGATTACAGAACTGCCCGACTTGCCTGATACGGGTATAGCCAATATCAGACTTTCCTTCACATTGAATAGTGATGCGGTAAAAAACCAGGCAGGTATTCTGAAAATTTTCATTGCTCCGGATAATTTCAGGGGCAACCCTATTCAGGTTATTAAATCCATAAACTCCGTTGGAACAGGAAACCAGTTCATCAAAATGGATACAAAAGAATTTCCATCACTGACCATTCACAGACCCACACTTTGGTGGCCTAACGGATATGGGAAACCGAATTTATACCGCATTAGAATTCAATATTCAGTAAATGGGAAAATTTCTGATGACACTTCATTTTTATTTGGCATTCGAACCGTTTCGTCAAAAACAGAAATGGTAAACGGGTGGGTGCGCCGGGATTTCTATGTAAATGGAAGAAGAATACACCTGGTTGGAGGCGCCTGGGTACCTGATATGATGCTGAACCGTGATTCATTACGTTACGATTATGAACTTCGACTTTGCAGGAATGCGAATGTAAACCTGGTACGTATATGGGGAGGCGGACTGGGAGAGACAGATGATTTTTATGATGGCGCCGACCGTTATGGATTACTGGTATGGCAGGACTTCTGGATAACAGGTGATACCCACGGCGGCTTTAAGGGATCAGCGAACTGGCCGCTGGAAGGACGTGTTTTCCTGAAAGATGTGAAGAATACAATATACAGGATCCGGAATCATGCGAGTCTGCTGGTTTGGACAGGTGGGAATGAAGGTCATGCAAGAGAAGAATTATATAACGGTATGAGGGATGGGGTAGCCGAACTTGATGGTACGCGTCCTTTCATTCCATGCTCTTCCGGATTTTCAAAAGCGCCATCATCATGGAAAGGATCCTGGCCCGACGACAAACCGGCAGGAGTATACAGTGGCGGACCGTATGCATGGGTTGGGGAAAAGGAATATTTTTCATTGGTTGACAAAGGGAGAGACTGGGTATTCAAAGATGAGACGGGATTACCATCACAACCGCCATACAATTCTCTCATTAAAATTATTCCGAATCTTATACCCGACAGCACGCTTCCTTACCCTTTAAATAATACATGGGGATATCATGATGCCTGTTCAGGAAACGGGAAATATGATAATTATTATAAAGCCATGGTGAGTCGTTTTGGTAAACCCGAAAGCCTGAAGGATTTTTCAACAAAAATGCAGTTGCTTAATGGTTCTGGCTATCGCGCGATTTTTGAGGCAGCAGGTCACAAGTTAAATGAAACAGGCGGAGTCATGTTATGGAAACTGAATGCAGCTTTTCCCAGCGTTATCTGGCAGATTTATGACTGGTACCTTGAATCCAATGCAGGATATTATTTTATGCAGAATGCCTGCGAACCTGTTCATATTCAAATGAATTATGATGATTCAACGGTCGTTGTGGTAAACAAAAGTTTTGTTGCAAAAACCAGGCTTAAATGTTATGTGGAATTATTTACCCTCAAAGGGGAATCTGTTTTTAAAAGTATAAGATTTCTGGATATCGATGCGAGCAGTGTAAAACAGATTTTGAATTTAGGCCATGAACTCAGTGAAAAACAAGGAATTCTATTTCTTGTTTTAAATATTGTGGATGTAAAAGGGCGCCCTGTTTCTCATAACGTATATTGGCTGAGCCGCGGAAATGATTTTAAAGCATTGAAAAATATGCCGTCAGCAAAACTTACGACCCGCCTGATTAAAGCATATACCAAAAAGTCTGAGAGTGAATGGTTATATGAGATCAGTAATCCTTCCAATCAACTTGCTTTTTTTATTAATCCGCAGTTATGGAATGATGTAGGAGAAATTATGCCCAGCTATTGGTCATGCAATTATTTTTCTTTGGCGCCGGGTGAAAAGATAACTCTGATAGTCACATGCCCCAAGACACTTGCGTTAAAAAAAACCCGGCTTAAACTGGAAGGATGGAATATTTCTCCACTCTAATAGAATTTTATTAAAATGATTTAAATGAACCGGGCCGCCATCTCCTCAATATGATGTATTAATGAAGTATCATTTCAGGCTGATTAGCCGGATTTTGAGAAATTGATGTGGTATTGAAGTAGTAAAAAATATTGGAAAAGACTCATAGCAGGATAGATTTGATGAAACGATTCTGCTTATGCAAAGGAAGTTTGTCGTAGTTCTCTCTTTATTTTTTTATCTGCCTTGTTTCTCGCAAAATAACCCGATTGGGATTTTTGACAGTCAGCAGGATATCGGCTACGTAAAACACGCAGGCTCCTCAGCTTACGATGACGTCTCCCAAAGTTACACGATTAAAGGCTCCGGCGCCAATATCTGGTTTAATGAAGATCAGTTCCATTTTACTTATAAAAAGATTTCAGGAGATTTTATTCTTACGGCTGATTTTGCTTTTACTGGTGATACTACAGGTGCTGTTGGACATCGTAAAATTGGCTGGATGGTCAGGGAGTCGACGGCGGCTGATGCAGTTAGTATGAATGGCTGCGTGCATATTGACGGACTGGTCGCTTTGCAATGGAGGGAAATGAAAGGCGCCTTTATGCAGGATCCACAGGGTGAAATTTTCTCGGCAAAAAGAGGTTTACAAACCATGCAGTTGGAGCGGAAGGGAAAGACGCTGATTATGCGTATGGCCAATCCGGGTGAGCCCTTACAATTTGTTGGTGAGCATGATTTGAATGACTTAAAAGATACTGTACTCGCTGGATTTTTTATTTGCGCACATGATTCCAATGCACTTGTTTCTGCACGTGTATGGAATGTTCGAATCGACCATCCGGTACATAATCCTTATATACCAAATCCTTTACTGGCAAAACCAGCTCCTCAGGAAATCATGGGCTGCCGTCTCGAAATCGTAGACGCTTTGGATGGGAAACGGAAAGTAATTTATGAATCTAAAGGTCGTTTTGAAGCCCCCAACTGGATGCCTGACGGCAGGAAATTATTATTTAATGATCACGGCTCCTTATATACTATCCCGATAGAAGGCGGCTCGCCGGAGAAATTAAATACGGGATCAGCAGCAAAAATAAATAATGACCATGGAATATCATTTGATGGAAAAACCCTGGCGATCAGTAATTCGAGAGATGGAATGCCTGGCGGAGGTTCATCTGTGTATGTTCTTCCACTTTCAGGAGGTGAACCCCGGCTTCTTACAGAACAGACTCCTTCCTATTGGCATGGCTGGAACCCAAATAATAAAGAGGTATGTTTTGTAGCACAGCGTGGCAGCAGAATTTATAATTTGTACAAACTCGAAATAAACGGAGGCAGGGAAATTCAACTCACATTTAATACGAAGGGACATGTCGATGGCCCGGAATACTCTCCTGACGGAAAATACATTTATTATAATGCCAATCCTACGGGTACAATGCAGATCTGGCGGATGAAACCGGATGGTACCGTAAAAGAACAAATAACATTTGATCAGTATCACAATTGGTTCCCGCATATATCTCCGGATGGAAAATGGATTGTATTCATTTCTTTCCCTCCGGATATCGATCCCAATTCACATCCTTCATATCAAAGAGTCATGCTGCGCCTGATGCCTACATCGGGAGGAGCTCCCAGGGTTCTGGCTTATTTATATGGAGGACAGGGAACCTTGAATGCGCCGTCCTGGTCACCGGACAGCAAACGAATAGCTTTTGTAAGTAATTCAGATAAATGAAATCAGAATTATCAGGGAAGATTTTTTTTTGATATTAACAAAAATAAATATTGCTTATGCCAAAGAAAAAAACCGGGCTGCATAAAATGGTTTGCATACTTGCAGTGTTACTGCTGCTGTCATGCACCATTTTAGCCCAAAAAACCGTCACTGGTAAAGTGATAAACAAATCCGATCATATGCCCATCGCCAATGCAACTATAATCGTCAAAGGCGCGTTGACCGGATCACAGACAGATACCTCGGGAGTCTTTAGTATTACAGTTCCGTCGAATAACAGCGTACTCGAAATTTCATCTGTCGGATTTGAGAGTGTTGCTATTTCAGTAAACGGAAAGAGCAGTCTTGGAGAAATTCAGCTTGCAAGTTCTGTTGGTACTTTAAACGAGGTTGTCGTTACCGGGTATACATCGCAGAAAAAGAAAGATATTACGGCAGCAGTATCCGTAGTGAATGTTGCTGATATGAAACAAACACCTTCGGGAAGCACTGAAGCTTTGTTGCAGGGACAGGCATCTGGTGTCACGGTTTTTACAACAGGAGCGCCGGGCGGGCGTTCAGTAGTTCAGGTCAGGGGTATTACTTCATCGGGCAATTCTGCACCTCTGGTTCTTGTCGATGGCGTCCCTTCCAGCATGCATGATTTGAATTCCATTGATATTGAATCCATACAGGTCTTAAAAGATGCCGGGGGTGCCGCCATTTATGGTGTGCGCGGATCCAATGGTGTTATTGTAATCACAACCAGAAGAGGCGGGGGTAACGTCCAGGATTACTTATGATGGGTTTGTGGGCAGTCAGCAGCCCTTAAGTAAAAGCTGGAGTCTTGCATCGCCGACACAGACAGGGAATGCCAAATGGGCACAGGCATTTAATGATGGTCTGACTCCATCGGACCCTCAGTATGGGAATGGCCCGACACCGGTTGTACCATATTATATAACTCCTACAGGTGCACCTCAGGGAGCCCCAAATACAAGTCTCGCTGATTATAATCTCTATAGTAACCATATTACACTGGCTGCTCAAAATGGCAATAATTGGTTCAATGATATATTCAAGCCTGCCCTGATAATGGATCATAATATTTCATTAAGTGGCGGCACAGGCAAATCCACTTATTTCATGTCATTTAATTATTTGAATCAGCAGGGCACATTAATTGAAACGAGTTTACAGAGATATTCCGTAAGGGCCAATACTACTTTTAGTATGATTGATAATCATCTTCACGTTGGGGAAAATGCTTATGTCTTTTACAAAACGAATCCCGGATATCTGAATGCTCCGGGAGTTAACAGCACGAATTCAATTAATACGGCTTATCAGCTTCCAAATATTATCCCGGTGTATGATATTGCGGGAAATTATGCCGGCGGAATTTCCCAGGGCTTAGGCAATGCTTCTAATGCAGTAGCCATTCAGGAACGTCAGGCGAACAATATTAATGAGGACTACCAGGTCCTTGGAAATGTCTTTGCCGATGTTGATTTTCTGCAACACTTCACTTTCCATACCAGCGCAGGTGGAACATTTGATAACTATTATTATAACGGATTCGCGACTACGCCATATGAAAATGCCGAAAATAACCATGCTGCCAACCTGTATACCGAAACCTATGGCTCTAATTCCAGTCTTATCTGGACCAATACATTAAAATATAACAACACATTCGGTAAAAATAATTTTAGTATTCTCGGTGGCACAGAATATATATATAACACCGGAAGAGGAAGTAATGCAACGAGAGGTAATTATTATATTACCGATTCAAGTAACCTGACTGTTTCGCCCAATCTCTGGACACTCAATTTCGGACAGGCTTCCACACAAACCAATAATTCAAGTATTACCGGAGATAATGGCATTGTAACACCATATCAGCTTGCGATATTTTCTCTTTTTGCACGCGTAGACTATGATTATGACGGAAAATATCTGCTGAGTGCTACCTTCCGCAGAGATGGATCATCAGTATTCGATCCTTCCCAGCGTTATGGAAATTTCCCTTCCGTGACAGGAGGCTGGCGAATATCAGAAGAGTCCTTCATGAAAAATATTGATTGGCTAAACGAACTTAAAATAAGAGGGGGCTGGGGAAAACTTGGATCCATCAGTAACATCAACCCGACAAATGCCTATACCTTATACGGACAACAAATCAATCAGTCTTATTACGACATCAATGGAACCAGCAACACACCTGCAGCTGGTCTTTATGTCAGTCAGTATGGAAATCCCAATACCACATGGGAGCAGGATATCCTGACCAATATCGGGTTTGATGCGGCTATCATAAAAAACAAAATTGAATTCAGTTTTGACTGGTATAAAAAACTTATCAGCGGACTTATTATTCGTCCCCAAAGTTCCCGGAACAAATGGTGGAACACTCGATCCGTTCCTTAATTCGGGAAATGTTCAAAACACCGGTGTCGACATGTCACTTACCTATCATGGTTATATTCACAACGATATCCGTATTGATATAACGGGTACGTTTACATCCTATGATAATAAGGTTGTCAGTCTCCCTGCCGGAACTTTGTACATAGATCAGCCAACAGGCGCACAGACCATTACTTCCAGAATTCAACCAGGGCAACCACTTGGCGAATTTTTTGGTTACAAAGTGATCGGCTTATTCCAAAGCTACTCCGATGTAAACAGTTCACCTAAACAACAGGATGCGGCTCCCGGCAGGTTCAAATATGAAGATGTAAATCATGATGGTATTATAGACAATAACGACAGAACTTTCTTTGGAAACCCAAACCCGACTTTTACAGCGGGATTGAATATTTCAGCGGCTTATAAAAATTTCGATCTGTATATGTTTTTGTATGCATCGGTTGGAAACAAAATTCTGAACCAGGTCAAAGCCTCAACAGATTTCCCTCAGGCATTCGGCAATCAGATAAGTACTAACGTAGCACTTAATTCAGCCACACTGATAGGTTCAAATGGTCAGCCAACCAGTATTTTAGATTCTTCAGCACATGTAGCTAACCCGGGTACAAGTGTTCCCATGCTTGAACAAAGTGCCAATTTCAGCAATTCAGGAGTATTCAATTCTTATACTATGGAAAGTGGTTCGTTCCTAAGGTGCAGAAACCTGACCATCGGATACAATATTGTTTCTTCCACACTTAAGCGACTGCATTTTGACAGGATGAGGGTTTATTTTCAGGCATTAAATCTTTTTACAATTACAAATTATACAGGGCTGGATCCTGAAGTGAACCCTGGCTCCAATACCGTATTTGGGATAGATGGCGGCGTCTACCCAAATAATCAAAAATCTTATAACGTGGGTGTAAGTATGACAATACATTAATTATTTATAAAATCATTTTTATATGAAAAAAATATTTATCTGGATATTGCCTGCTGCCACGGTACTTTTGGCGATTTTTTTATACGCATGCAGTAAACAATTAAATCTTCAACCTCAGGGATCCCTGATCGCATCGAATGTAAATAACAATTCAGGAGTGCAGGGACTGCTGATCGGAGCCTACGTTCTTTTATCAGGAGAAAACGTACCCGGCCAAAATCTTGGAAATGGAAGTGGGGCCTCTAATTATGTATATGGTAATGAAGCAGCGGACGATGCCTATAAAGGTTCAACTCCCTCTGACCAGCCGGATGCAATACCCATAATGACATGGTCAATGGCACAGGCTGGTACTTCCATGTATCTGGATGAAAAATGGGTTGTTCTTTATACAGGTATTCAAAGAGCAAATGATGTAATACGTACACTTCGCTTGTCTCCCGGTATTTCACCGGCAGATACGGTTGAATATGTGGCTGAAGCAAGATTTTTACGCGGATTTTATCATTTTGAGGGGAAAAAAATGTGGAACAATTTTCCTTATGTGGATGAAAATATTTCTTATGTAAATGGTAATTTGAGTGTTCCGAATTATGCAAACGGTGCCTATATAAATATCTGGCCACAGATTGAAGCAGATTTCATGTATGCAGTGAAAAATTTACCAGGTACACAACCCAATATCGGCAGGGTTAATAAATGGGCTGCCACGGCATTTCTGGCAAAGACTTATATGTACGAACATAACTATGTAAGTGCAAAAATGTTATTAGACCAGATTATTGACAGTGGAACCACATCGAATGGTACGCCATATTCCCTCGAACCTATCTATCAAAGTAATTTTAACCCGGCCCAGAAGAATGGCTCCGAAAGTGTTTTTGCCTGTCAGACTTCAGTTAATGACGGATCAGCGATTGCTACTAATGGCGGAAACGGAGATACAGGCGACGAGCTTAATTTTCCTTATAATCATGGGCCGGGCTGTTGCGGTTTCAATAATCCGTCATGGAACCTGGTTCAGGCCTATAAAACCGATGTAAACGGATTGCCCTTTTTAGATGGAAGTTATAACAATGCTCCACTGGTTAGCGGCAGCACAAATCCGTGGACCGGTACAGTGGATCCCCGTCTGGACTGGGTCGCAGGAAGGCCCGGCGAACCATATTTTGACTGGGGAATTATTGATACTACCTGGATTCGTGACCAGACCAATGATGGCGTTTTCGTTCCCAAGAAAAATTCCTATGCACTAAGTCAGCAGGGCAAATACTCATCAACAGAAACAGTGTTCTGGGGTGCAGCCGAAGTGGATGCAAACAATGTAAATCTTTGCCGGTTTGCAGATGTCTTGCTTTGGGACGCAGAATGTGAGGCGCAAATAGGTAGCCTTGATAAAGCTGAGACCTATGTAAATATGGTTCGCACAAGGGCCGCCAATCCCGATGGGTTTGTGTACCTGAATGCCACTTATGACGCCAATAGCAGTACATATTCTCCACAAACAACTCCAGGGGACAAATATCTTGTAAATCCATACCCGGTAGGTACATTCAGCTCAAAGGGACAAGCATATGCATTAAACGCAATTTATATGGAAAGAAGGCTGGAACTGGCAATAGAAGGTCAGCGTTTCTTTGACCTTTCAAGATATGACAATGGTTCAGGCTCGATGGCTGCAACTTTGAATGCTTATGTTGCCGTTGAAAAAACCAGGCATGGCTTTTATCTGATTAATAATACGGCTCAATTCACAAAAGGAGTTAATGAATATTTTGCCATACCTCAGGTTGAATTGGATGCTGAAAATTCAACAGGAACAAAATTTTTATATCAAAATCCTGGATACCAATAAAATCATCAGGTTGATTCAACCAGGTTCGAATCTGGACACTTCTCGTTTAGTTGGTAGTAGTTACAGTTTAGCAATGAGAACAGGCCCGTATACGGGCCTTTCTTATCTAAAGACAATATTAACCTGCAATCTCTTTTTTTTCCCCTTAGGGATTTTTAATGGCGGAGCTTCTTTTATCAGCCGTATTACCTCTGCGTCGTGTGCAGGCGAGATCGATTTTTCTATTTTGAAAGAGGATAATTTACTTTTGTTATTTACTACAAAGGAAATTATTTCTTCACCCTTCAAAGCAGAATCTGCCGTTTGAATTTTTTTGTTGATAATAATATAATTTCTGAATGCATCCCATCCGATGGCAGGTTCTGTTGAATTTTTTTTAATTGCTGCTTCATTTAATGTAACAGATGCCGGAGTCAGCTGAATAATATTTGTATAAGAACTATCAGGATTTAATCTCTCTGAAAAAGATTCGTAACCAGCTGAATTAATAATTATCTGGTTCGCAAATTCGGGATCCAGCGTATAAAGTTTAAAGAATCCTGACTGATCAGTTATTGCACTCTTTTTAGCACCTTTAATGGATACTGCTGCGTTAGAAATGGGATTGCCCTTTTCATCTGTAACAACTCCTTTGATGTAATTTCCAGAAGGGCTTTTAAATGCTGATCTGGCCATACCCTCCTGTCTCACACCCGCTTTATCTTTTTCATAATCCATGATCCTGGGTGCCGGTTCATTATTTTTTGCAATTGAAGTTAACGCGGCTGATCCACCAATCGTATCGGTTGAAGTTTTGGATAAATAAACTGTCGGTTGATCAACTTGTTTTCTGGTAAGGGAATCCGGAGTTTTAACCTGACTTAAGGATGATAAATTCTTCTGTGCCAATCGTTTTTTCGGGACTTCCTGCTGATTAAATGCTGTGACCCCTTTTTCTGATTCGGAATTTGCAGGCAATGGAATGGAAGATGATTTGACAGATGTATCGGTTCCACGGATAAATGGTAAAATGACCTGCTTTTCTGCACCACTGTCTTTCTTAACAGACTTTGCGATTTCTGACCTGTGAGTTTTATTATTTATATAAGTGAGGGTAACTGCAGCTATCCCTATTATAAATACTATTGAAGCGGCAATCTTCCAGTTTGAAAATAAAGGGACCATTCCGGGTTTACGGCTTTTTTTCCTGATACGCTTTTCAAGACGTTTTTGCAGATCTTCCATACCCGATACAAAGGAATCCGGATGATTCCTGCTTTCCTCAATTCCCTCTATCGCGTCAGATAGAAATGGATCTTCGAGTGCAGCTTTTTCGAGAGCCTGCATCTCCTGTTCGGAAAATAGCCCTTCCAGGTATCTGCGGATATCTTCCGCTGAATATTTGATATTGTCTTTTTCTTCTTTCATTTAAATTCCGCCAGAGAGTTTATCCAGGTTTATATTTTTATCCATGCAATTTTTTAAATTTCTTCTCGCATTTTGTATCAGGCTTCGCACTTTGCTCCAGTCCGAATGAATTATTCCCGCAATTTCCTTGTAGCATTTTTCCTCAAAATAGAAAAGGCGAACAGACTGCTTTTGATCAGGCGAAAGAGTTTCTATACATTTTTCAAGCTGATTAAGGTGCTCTTCTTTGTCAAATACCCCATTAAGATGCAGGTTTTCGGTCAATTGCATAATATCCGGGTCCAGGGCCACATGCACTTGTTTCCGGGATCGCAATTGCATCAGGCAATAATTTTTGGCCACCATATAGAGCCAACCCCTAAAATGAACGACTTCATGTTTCAATAGTTTGGATACCAGTTCTTCAAAAACCGCCATCACCGCATCTTTAGCCGCTTCGGTATTTTTTAGGTATTTAAAACAAACCCCATACAGCAGGTCCATATAGCGCTGATATAATTCTGCCAGTACCCGGATGTCTCCTTCTTTTTTATATAAGCGTACCAGATCTTCATCCGTCGCCGCTGAATTCTTTAAGTCTTTTAGAAAGGACAATGATTCTAACCCTTTATATAAGTGTTGGGTAATGGAAAAATAACAAATCCGGGAGAATTTTCTTCTCCCGGATTTATTTATAAGGTCAGATCAGGAATAATTTACTGCACTTTTAGAACTATGCCAACCTGGAAGTTAGTAATGTCAAATCCAAATTCAGCATTGAACCCAAATGAAGGTGTGATAAAATAGGAAGCCCCGGCGAACGCACCGAATGCCGGTATTACCGTGTCGTTGGAAGTATTGTTGTTATAGTCATTATAAGTATAATGATGAAAACCAAGGCCGGCCGAAAACCCTCCGTAGGTATCCAGTCCCGGCACTTCCCAGCCATAATGCCAGGCTGCCCTGCCTGCCGTCACAAATGTGTTTGATTTGGAAGAATATCCATTGTTGGCATTGGATGAAAAAGATCCGCCAATTTCCGGTCCCAGTGTTATAACACCAGGACCCCCCTGCCAAAGTCCGTATTCAGCAGTCGCCTTGAAACCAAACGCAGTTCCATAACTCTCACCTTTGTAATCAGCGCCAACCCCGACACCCAGGTTAACGAAAATACTACCTATCTGCATGGGCGTCACCTCACCCGTTGTGCCGGAACTATGGGTGGTTTGTGAAAAAGCATTTTGAACAAAAAAGGAACCGAATAATACAGTTAAAGGGACGATGACTTTCTTCATATTGATAATTTTTGACTTTGAAAACAGGGTTGCTTATAAATTAAAAAAGGGCCAGGATAGAAATCCAGCCCATTTTAAAATCCAATATCCTATGAAAAACCATAATAATATTCGCAATACATATACCAAATTGAAATTTAATGGGCGATCCTGAAAGATTTAACGTTTAAGTTATAAGGATCAGTAACTTATAGTGCAAAATAAAAATTAAATTCCAACGCAATACTTAAATAAAACAAAAAATATGCCTTTCTGAACCTAAATGTGGAATTTTAATCCCGATTCTGTGCGGAATCAAATGACACGGCATGATTTTTTTAATATAACTTGAGTTCACGTTTTAAATTTTAACCAATGGGTGCAAAATTAGATGAGAAGGAACAATTATTCGAAAAGGATAATTTGTCTGGCGAAAATAAAGGACCCCTTTTGCCAAACCAAATGGGAAGATACTTAACTGCCTCCTCGCTTGAGGGAGATAAAGTTGTCAACTCACTCGGTGAACATTTGGGAGAGATAAAGGAAATAATGCTGGATCTGGAATCTGGAAAAATTGACTATATCGTGGTTGAATTTGGAGGATTTCTGGGATTGGGAGTAAAATACTTTGCCATTCCTTTCAGATTAATTAAACTGGATGCCGCCAACAGGCGATTTGTTTTTGAACAGACCAGGGAAGTTCTTGAAAAAGCTCCAGGCTTCGATATGGACCACTGGCCGGACACAAATCTGCATTTTGATGAAGTACACAGTTACTGGCGTTTTATCTGATTATATGTGGGAAGAAAAAGATAATACACTATTCAAAAAATTTAAGTTCCGGAATTTCCCGGAAGCGTTTGCCTTCATGACCCGTGTCGCCCTGGAAGCCGAAAAAATGGACCACCATCCCAGATGGACGAACGTGTATAATGAAGTGGAAATCTGGCTGAACACACACGATGCCGGAGATATCGTAACCGAAAAAGACCGGAAACTGGCTAAGAAAATAGATGAGATCAAAGCCTAAAGCTCAAAGCCTAAAGCCAAAGGCCTGTAATCAATCTAAAAAACTTAAAATTTGGAGTGCCAAAAAGAAGTTTTAGGCTTTGGGCTTTACGCTTTAGGCTTTAACAACTTTCAGCACTTCAAGCAATCCGTTTTTAATATTGAATTCAATAATACGGACCTTCCCCTTATAACCGTTATATAAAACGGTGGGAACTTCGATCCATACACTTCGGTTTGTTTTTCCGTTTAGAGTGCAGGTTGCAATCATCTGAACTTTGTCCTCTGAAGTTTTACGTTGTTTAAATACAGCTTCGACGTCGGTATAAACAGGTATGTCCGGATTTTCTTCCATTTTATCGGTTTAGCTCATTTCAAAATAGCACTCTTCCTCTTATTAGACTAAAATTTTTAAGCCTTGAACCTTCTGTCTGAAGCCCTCAGCCCTTGCGTTACATCTTACCCTTAAATTTATTCACTCAGAATTCTTTCCAATTCATCTATCACCGCTTTCACGAGGGCCGGCTCAGGTTTTCGATTCTTATTTGAAAACGGATCTGACTCCATGCCTCTGAAATTTCCTTCATCATCTTTTTCAAGGATCATTTCAACATTGTCAATCGTACAAAGAAACTGGTATTTAAATCTGCTTATCCGTAGAGTACAGTCAACCTGTTGTGGGACGCCTTTATATAAGAAACTTAAGGTAAAACTTTCGGACATCATGCAAAGTTAATCATTTGAAATTCTACAGTGCGCTACTAAGGGTAAACCCTTACTGGCGTCGATAGCAATGAATTATGAATTATATTTTATTATATTTAATATCGAACGTCAGATATTTTTTAGCCTGAAATATTTGACTTTTTTTAACCTTAAAACATTTTCACATGATTTGGTTTTTAGCAGCATTAAAAAAATATGCAATTTTTGAAGGTCGTGCCAGGAGAAAAGAATATTGGTATTTTGCTTTATTCTTAACTCTTTTTACATTTCTTTTCGCAATTATAAGTGTGCTACTTAATAATTTGACCCTGTACTATATTTTCGTTCTTTCTTCTATTATTCCAGGTATTGCTGTTGGCGTTCGCAGAATGCATGACGTAAATAAAAGTGGCTGGTATATCCTTATTCCAATTTATAACCTGATTCTTTATTGTACACCGGGTACCGAGGGCACGAATCAATACGGACCGGACCCCAAAAGACCGGAATTTGAGGAGTTTCTGAAAGACTAATGGCTAACCTGCTGGCCTTCCTGAATTTTTCAGATGAGAATATAATATTTAAATTCCGAAGTGGATTTGGGTATATATCAATATACCCTGAACTTTGTGTCTTATTGTGCGCTTTTCATTCTCATTCTTTCAAATTATAATTAAAAATGAAAACAAGTATTGGCATTTCAGATGCAAACAGGAAAACAGTTGCAGAGCAGTTGAGTAAAGTTCTGGCTGATGAATTTGTACTTTATACTAAGACACTGAATGCACATTGGAACCTCGAAGGACCTGATTTCCATTCTGTTCACCTGTATTTTGAAGAACTATATGAACAATCTGAAGAATTTTCAGATTCTGTTGCTGAACGAATCCGTCAGTTAGGTCACTATGCTCCGGCAACGTTAAAAAAATTTCTCGCGCTGACACACCTGACTGAAGAATTAACAGGTGGAACAGGTAGTCAGAACCTCATTAAAAATCTCCTGACGGATCATGAGAGTATTATCGAATTCCTGCGTGGAAATATCAATGAATTTGATGAAGCTCATAAAGACGCCGGAACCGCTGATTTTATAACCGGTCTGATGGAGAAACACGAAAAGACAGCCTGGATGCTGCGCGCTCATCTTAAATAAGCTCAAGGCCTAAAGCTTAAAGCTTAAAGCCTAAAGCCTAAAGCCTAAAGCCTAAAGCCTAAAGCCTAAAGCCTAATAGCCTAAAGCCAATATGTAATTATGCAAATTAATAGAATTCTTATTCAGAGTTCTAAAGAATTCTTATTCAGAGTTCTAAAAAGAAGCTTTAGGCTTTAAGCTTTAGGCTTTGAAAAGCAATCCCCCATTTCCGGTATTCTACCACATAAGTAGGATAAATTCTGTCTTTTATCCCCCTCCCGGCGGCATTTTGATCCATTTTCTTTTTTCATTACAGTTAGTTTCTAATTTTATTAAACGTTCAATTCGTTTTAGATGAGCACGAATCCGAGCAATAGTCAGTATCGAAGAATTATTATCCGCCGGGCAAATGAATATATTTTGTTCAAGACAGATGATATTGCCTATTTTTTTCTGGAGAACAAGACCTGTTTTATGGTTGACCGGCACCAGGGAATTAAATATTTAATCCCCAAAACATTAAGGGATCTCACAATGGCCCTGGATCCGGCAGATTTCTACAGGATTAATAAAAAATATTTAGTCCATATCGAGTCCCTGCGCAAGTTTAAATTATGTGTGGCAGGCAGGATTGAAGTAGAGCTCTATCCGGCCCCAAAAGAAAAGGTTTTTATCAACCAGGTCAGAATGCAGGATTTCAAAAAATGGGTAACGAAAGGAAGCAATGAACAGGAAGCTCCTTTATTTGAAGATATTTTGGATCCCCAGATTGGGTACTCCGATTACTAGTTTTATTTTCTCATGTGACCGCGGGTGGTTTCCACCACCTGCTATTTTTTAAATCAATTTGTTTTCTTTGGCAGTGCGAATAGCATCTGCTTTAGAATGAACATTCAATTTAGCATAGATATTTTTGATATGGCTTTTTACCGTTTCATTATCTATAAATAACTCATCTGCAATAATTCGCCTGTTTTTCCCTTTTGCAATTTCTTCCAGAATCTGTGTTTCTCTTCTCGAAAGGGGCGAATGGGAATTTCTTTGAAAAGATCGGATTACAAGCTGTGCCACATTGGCACTCATGGAAGCACCTCCCTGCATAATTTCTCTGATGGATTCCATAATCTTTACTGCAGAACTATTTTTAGTCAGGTATCCCGAAGCACCGTTGGTCAAAGCCCTGAATATGATTTCCTCGCTGAATCATGCACTGTACATATTAAAATAAGTACATGGGGTAATATGCTCTTTATTTTGGGTATTGCTTCAATTCCCGAAATCCCGGGTAAACCAACATCCAGCATAACCAGATCGGGATTGTCTTCCGTGAGTTTTTTAATAGCCTGTTCAGCCGTTGAATATGTATTTATTACCTGGTATCCTTGTTTTTCACCAATTAAAAAACGATACCCTTCCCGGATGACTTTATCGTCTTCAACAATTACGATTCTGACACCTGGTTCCTTCCATTATATTTTAATATTTTATAAATTTCCATGAATTTCCGCAGAGAGAAGCTCCCCCTTAATGGGGGATTTATACACGAACAATACAGACTCTAAAGTTACTTTATCTTTAAGATTATGGAGCTTGCGTAATATTTAAGATTCAGCACGAATGGATGTTTCTTTATCCGGACATATAATTAACCGAAAACTCAGATGGTTATTAATTGCCTTTTTCATTTTGCCATCATTCTTACTGGCACAGAAATTCCATTTTCAGAATTATAATGTGCAGCAGGGGCTGATTCAATCACAGGTCAGTCGCCATCACCCAGGATCATTTTGACAATCTTTGGTTCTGCACCCTTGGCGGGATTTCGCGTTTTGATGGAAAAGTTTTTACCAATTACAGTGAGACTGAAGGACTGATTAGCAACTACGCTAATACGATCATGGCCGATCATGATTCCAATATATGGATTGGGACATCATATGGCGTGTCGAAATTCAACGGATTGTATTTCAAAAATATCCAGTTTTCAGATTCGATGGATGGTAATATGGTTCGGACCATTCAGGAAGACGGACTACAAAGAATCTGGATTCTGGCAGGAGGAAAATTATTCCAGATAGAGAAAGACGAAACTCCGGCCCGATATCCTGTTACGGGTTTGAATGAGAGACTGACCGCCATTCAGATAGACAAACGGGGTGTATTATGGGCGATTGTTTTAAATAAAGGGATGTTCAGATTGGAAAGTGAAGGCTGGAAAAAGATTATTCCACTGACTGAATCCGACGATAACGGAGTTTTCCAAAAGATGATTTTCGATACCGCAGATTCGAACAGAATCTATCTGCTGTCTTACAATGAAGTTTTTTCAGTTGATCAGGGTGTTATCAGCTCCAAAATAAAAGCGTCTAAATCGGAAAAGTTTACAAATTTATTCCTGGATAATTCAAATAATCTTTGGATTACTTCCACAAAAGGACTTTTTCAATATTCCGATACCGGCTTGATACCTTTTAATAATGCTAATGGCTATGCAGGAAGTAATACTTCCGTAATTTTTCAGGACCGGGAAAATAATTTATGGTTTGGAACGAATGGTACAGGCGTATTCAGATATTCTTCACAGCAGTTTTTGATTTTCGATCAGTTCACGGCTGAGCGTAACCTGAACGTTATGCCCATGCTTGAAAATAATGACCGTATTTATATAGGAACTGAAGGAGCGGGCTTATTTGTGTATGACGGCAAAGAAATTAGCCATGTAAATGGTATTTCTGATAACCCGGCTGATCAGAATATTATCGGTCTTAGTAAGGCAGAAGATAAGGGTATATATATTTTAGCCAGCAGTGGTTTATTTGTAAAATATTATGAGGGGAAAGCCACAAAAATTAATTTAGGTATCATTAAAGGATGTATTCATGCGGTGGTTCCGGATGGAAGAGGAGGATTCTGGGTTAATTCCTGTTGGGGATTTTTCAATGTTTCGCCTATCGGAATAGCTACGCAGGTCCTGGAATCATATTCAGTCAGAACTTTATTGGTTTCGAATGACTCGCTGCTGGTATCTACTGATAAAGGTCTTTATCTGATCGGCAATGATTTCAAATATAGGAAACTAAATGATCCTCTTCTGAACAAGGCGCATTATATGTCGCTTGCCTCTTTGGGTAAATATTATCTGCTGGCCACCTCTAACATGGGATTCATTTTATACAACAGCCTGAACGGAAAAATAAGACAGATCACGAGAAAGGATGGACTGAATGCAGATTTTATCTATAGTGTGGTCACTGATCACAAAAATCAAATATGGCTTGGAACACGGGAGAGGAGTAAATAGAATTGTATTTGACACAGCTACTGAAGCGCTCCAGATCTCGAGCCTTTCTAGTGCCAGGTGATATTTCATCAGCAGAATGCAATCAGGGGGCTGCTGTCTTTGACAGTAAAAATAATCTCTGGTTCGGAACTGTTTCCGGTATTCTTAAATTTATCCCGGATTCGGGACAGAAACAAACCTATTTACCTCCTTTGGTCCTGCAACAGGTGCAGGTATTTTCTAAGGACATACCTGCCAATCGTTATGACGGTTTGATAAACAACTGGTACAACATTCCCAGGAACCTCGCTTTGAGACACGATGAAAACCACCTTACTTTTTCATTCAGGTGTCCAAGTTATCTTGCACGCTGAATCCATACTTGTATCAATATCAGCTGGAAGGAATGGAAAAAGTCTACTCAGCGCTTTCACCAAATCATTTTGTAGTCTATCCGGCACTCCCACCGGGACATTATACATTCAGGGCCAGAGCATTTTTGGAAGGTGTTGGTTTTTCAAAGGAAAATGTTGAATTTCAGTTTTGACATCAAAGCCGCATTTTATCAGACCATCTATTTTAAAATTCCTGCTCCTCGTCCTGGTAATGGGAATGATTTTATGGATCCAATGGTTTCGGATGAGGATGCGTGTTAAAGAAATGAATCATATTGAAGAAGTAAAAAGGGAAGAAAATATTAAGGTCAGACAAACCGCTTCTGAAGATTTTCATGATGAAGTGGGAAATAGTCTTACCAGGATTCAGGTTTTAACAGATGTCTTGCATACCAAACTGGGTAGCGGACATGAAGAGGAAAAAAGAATTATTGGTCAGATCAAGGATAATGTAAGTGGTTTATATCAGGGTACCCGGGATATTCTCTGGGCCCTGAATCCAGAGAGTGATATCGTCAAGGAAATCGGGCACCGACTGGAGAGTTCTGGGCATAGATGTTTTCCAGAATACAGGAATTTGTTTTTCTTATGAAAATCTGCTTGGGCCTTCAGAAGAAGTGAAACTTCCGGGAAATTATAACCGCAATATCATGATGATATTTAAAGAAGCCATGAGCAATACCCTGAAACATGCGCAGGCACGTCATGTGAAATTAATGATTCAAAAATCCAGACTCCAGGAAATTCAAATTGAATTGGAAGATGATGGACATGGGATTCAACCGCTGTTTATAAAAAAGGGCCATGGTTTTCAGAATATGCTGAAAAGAGCAAACCGGATTAAAGCAATATTTACTATAAACAGCAAGCCTGGGAGAAGGTGCCAGGTATGATCTTAGGATTCCCATTATCCAGCTATCTTACATATTGACATGAATAAATCTCCTGTAATTCTTGAAATGACTGGTTTTTGAGGCAAAACCACCATCCGAAACCTTCATAAACGCCTTATTTTGAAGAAATCAGGCCTTTATTCCAAAAAAAATGGCGTCAATAAACCACTGAACTAAACTATTGTGGTATCTTGTCGCCTATTAAATTGTATTGGAATGAAAATCTTTGTAGCCGGTCTGCCTTTCGCCGTTAGTGATTCAGAATTGCAAGAATTGTTTGAACCATACGGTTCCGTTGGTTCAGCAAAAGTTATTTTAGACAGAGAAACTCACAAGAGTCGTGGGTTCGGGTTTGTTGAATTTTCAAGTAATGAAGAAGCGGAGAAAGCCATTAAGGCCCTCGACGGCACCAGCCTGGAAGGAAGAACGCTTACTGTAAAAGTTGCTGAAGATAAAAATCCCGGTGGCGGTGGATCCCGTGGTGGTGGGATCCAGCCGCGGCGGTGGTGGTGGATATAACCGTGACCGTAATCGCTACTAAGCCAGCTGCTTAGTTACGTTTTACAGCGTAGAACTCAACGCCTTTTTGGTGGATGGTATATAGTAAAGAAAGATGGTTAAAATCATTTTAACCTGTTTTCTTTGCTGTATACCATCCGTCATTTTTTTACCCGACCAACCATTTGCTCTTAATTAAAAAATTAATTCAGTATGCGTATTGTTGTATTGGCTATCGGTCTTTTTGTTACTTGCGCTCTGTTTCAAATGCCCAGAAACATCCGGTAGTAGAATATGAATCCGATAAAGAAGTCAAACAAAAATCCCTTCAGTTTATTGTTTTTGGCGACTGGGGCCGGAATGGAGAAGATAATCAAAGGGAAGTCGCTGCATGAAATGGGCATCGTTGCAAAAAAATTCAAACCTGAATTTATTGTTTCCACCGGTGATAATATTTATCCCAACGGCGTACGTAGTACAAGGGATCATAACTGGATTGCTTCCTTTGAAAATATCTATACCGCTCAGTCACTTCAGACGGATTGGTATGTAGTGCTTGGGCAACCATGACTACCGGTGGTGATCCACAGGCAGAAATTGATTACTCAGAGGTTGACCGGCAGGTGGAATATGCCGGCGCAGATATTATTCTAAAACCTTTTTTATCGGTGACGACAGTACACAGGGTGTTCTGCTCATATTTATCGATACTACACCTTTGTTATCTGAATCTTATCATAATGGGAAAACATCATGTTGCAGGTCAGGATACGGCCGGCTCAAAGGATCTGGCTGGAAAAAACACTAAAAGAAGCGCCGGCAAATATTAAATGGAAATTCGTTTTTGGACATCATCCGGTTTATACAGGCGGAGGCAGAATGAAAGCACCTGAAACAATTGAAATGAAAAACTTGTTTAAACCCATCTTTGAAAAATACCATGTCAATGCCTATATCTGCGGACATGATCACAACCTTCAATATATCAAACCACCGGATTCACTTCATTATTTTGTTTCCGGTGCAGGCTCCGAACTTTCAAAAACGGTTATTCATCCCGAAGGCGGCATTTATGCCAGGGCGGAAAATGGATTCATGAATTTTAGCGTCTATGCAAATAAATTGCAGGTCAATATTATAAGTTATACAGGAGAGCATTTGTATTCAACCACGATACCGAGGGAATAGAACAAGTATGGGAGTATGGGAGTATGAGGAGTATGGGACGTGAGAGTTATTTAGAAAGTCGATAAAATGTAAAATCGAAATCCAAAATGTTTATTCTTATGCTCATGTACTCTTACACTCTTATACTCCTATACTCTTATACTCCTATACTCCTGCTTATCCCATACTTTGCTTTCAACAATGGCTGTAAATCAAAAAGCCAGGTTGGAAAGAACGGCTCACTGCTCTTCGGAACCTTCCTGCATTCTTTAAACTGGTCTGGGCTTCAAGCCCATGGATGACGGGAGTGAATGCCGGTCTCCGCCTCCTGCGTTCCGCCATACCTGTTTCTTTTTTATATATCGGTAAGCTGATCATCGATGAAGTGATTATGCTGAATCGTCATCCTGGAAATGCTTCCACCAGTCATTTATGGACGCTGATAAGCTTTGAATTTTTACTCGCGCTTCTCAATGACGGACTGGGACGAAGCATTTCTTTGCTGGATAGTTTATTGGGGGACCTGTTTGGAAAATTAAGTTCGGTCCGTATCATGAAACATGCAGCCATACTCGACCTGGAACAGTTTGAGGATCCTGTTTTTTATGATAAGCTGGAAAGAGCCAGACAACAAACCACCGGCAGAACCATTTTGCTATCGCAGGTTTTAAGTCAGGTGCAGGACTTAATAACCATGGGATTCCTCGCCGCAGGACTCATCCTGTTTAATCCATGGCTGATTGCTCTGTTATTCATAACGATCCTTCCCTCTTTTATTGGCGAATCGTATTTCAATGATCAGACCTATGCATTGAACCGCAGACAAACACCCGAACGCAGGGAGTTGGATTATCTGAGATACCTGGGTGCCAGTGATGAAACGGCCAAGGAAGTAAAAATCTTTGATCTCTCCGGTTTTATAATCGGCAAATTTGAAGCCCTTGCAAATAAGTTCTACCTCACCAGCCGTAAAATATCCATTAACAGGTCACTCTGGGGGTCGGCTTTTACATTACTGGGAAGTCTGGGATATTATGGCGCATATGTTTACATTATACTTGAAACGATTTCCGGCAGGATCAGTATCGGACAGCTGACTTTTTTGGCAGGTACTTTCCGTCAGCTCAAAACACTAATGGAATCCATCCTGACCAGATTTACGGCCGTCTCCCAGGGTGCAATTTACCTGAGTGATTTCTTTGAGTTTTTTGACATTCAGCCTGCCATAACAACTGCGCAGAATCCACTTCCTTTTCCAAACCCCATTCGTTCGGGTTTTGAATTTCAGGACGTGGGCTTCCGTTACCAGCATGCCGAAAACTGGGCGTCGAGACATCTGAATTTTACTTTGAAGGCCGGCGAGAAGATTGCACTGGTCGGAGAGAATGGCGCCGGAAAAACCACACTCGTAAAATTGCTGGCCAGGTTATATGAACCTACCGAAGGCAGGATTCTGCTGGATGGTGTTGATTTACGTTTATATGACATCGTTAGCCTCAGGCAAAACATTGGGATCATTTTCCAGGACTATCTCCGTTACCAGATGAGAGTGTCGGATAATATAGCCGTAGGAAATATCCTTCAGAAAGAAAATGAGCCCTTAATCGTTTCTGCAGCTGAACAAAGTTTGGCAGCCGGACTGGTGAGCCGCTTTCCTGCAGGGTATGATCAGATGCTTGGAAAGAGATTTGAAGAAGGCATTGAATTGTCGGGCGGAGAATGGCAGAAAGTAGCGCTTGCGAGGGCCTACATGCGTCAGGCACAGGTGTTGATTTTGGATGAGCCGACTTCCGCACTGGATGCCCGTGCTGAATACGAAGTATTTCAAAGGTTTGCGGCCCTTACCAAAGGGAAAACCGCCGTGTTGATTTCTCACCGGTTTTCAACCGTAAGAATGGCCGACAGGATACTGGTCCTGCAGCAGGGAGAATTGATTGAAAGCGGATCACACGAGGAACTAATAGATATGAACGGCAAATATGCAGAATTATTTGCGCTTCAGGCAAAAGGATATCAGTAATATGGCAGACAAACAGAAAATATGTCCCAGGTGTAAAAAGGAATTCACGTGCAATGCCGAAAACATTGCAGCCTGCAGCTGTTCGCAGGTAGTTCTTAGTAATGAAACCAAAACATTTCTGACAAAAACTTTTTTCGATTGTTTGTGCACCACTTGCCTTTCGGAACTGAATAATTTGATCTGCCTGGAAAAGGAATATCCCTTTCCCGGAAGGGGCGGTGATTTAATTGAAGGCATCCACTATTATAAGGAAGGAGAATACAGGGTTTTTACTGAATTGTATCTTTTATCCCGCGGATTTTGTTGCAGAAGCGGCTGCAGGCACTGCCCCTATGGTTTTAATAAAAGATGGGCTGAATGAATCTATTGTGAACTCCTTTAGCTACATTCATTTTTTATAATGTTACTGATGAACAATATGCGAATAGCTGTTAAGAGATTTTTTAGGGGACGAAATTCAAAATTTATTTTTTTAAAAAAGTCTTTTGGCAACGAGCCTTTTAAACTACTGGATGTGGGTGTGGGTAACCATTCTGCGTCTAAAACGGTTTCTCTGTTTCCGGCATGTGAATATTATGGAGTTGATCTTAAATAAAGACTATAATAACAATGATGAAGACTTTAGGGTCATGAAATGTTTTTATGAAATGGACCTTACAAAGTTGGATTTTCAACATTATTCCAGATGAATATTTTGACGGTATTTGGATTGTTCATGTAATTGAACATTTGCATAATGGTGACAAGGTATTAGAAAATCTTATAGGTAAGCTTAAGGTTGGTGGCTTTTTCTATGTCGAGTATCCCGGAATAAAAAGTACAAAACTACCTTCAATGTATGGCACTTTAAATTTTTATGATGATTTGTCACACGTTAGGATTTATTCGGTAAGGGAATTGAAAGATTTATTTGAAAGAAAGAGTTGCAAATTTATCGAAGGGAGGTATCAGAAGGAATTTATATTTCATACTTATTTCGCCATTTAGGATTTTCGGCCACTGGATTCGGGGTAAAAAATTAATCGGCAATATATTTTGGGACTTGCTGGGTTTTGCAGAATTCATTTATGTTCGCAAAGAGAAATAGTAAAATAACGGGTTCCTTCGCAGAAGATATTCCTATCTTGATGACTCTAAAATCCAACTTCAGTATTGTCGAAGCAGAATTCATTATTGATTTGATTTAAATCAATTACTGCTTATTATTCGATTATTCCCTAAGGGAAAACCCTTAGTAAGTGCTTTCATGGCATTGATTTAAAGTTTATTTCTTTATATTTAAACCTTATTAAAAATGGAATTTTCTCCTGACCCATAAAAACCTCCAAAATGCGTGTTATTAAGGCGTTACTAAGCTCATTTGTAATTCTATTTTTTCTTCTTTCAGTAAGTATTCCACAATTGTCTTGCAGTAAGACTGTAACCGAACACGATACCACCATTAAAAACATTCACGATACAACTATAAAAATTGTGAACGATACGACGATCGATACCTTATACAATCTTAATTACGGACTTGTTGCCTATTATAATTTTAACAATGGGAGTTTGAATGATAGCAGTGGGAAGAGTAACAATATCGTATTCAATAATGCAGTCGTAACAAGCGATCGTTTTGGTCGTGCCGGCAATGCGTATCAATTTTCTGGCGGCGCTTATATGCAGGTACCCAATAGTGTTTCATTAAGTCCTTCTCAAATTACGTTAATGGCGATAGTGAAACTCAACGGATATTATACTGGTTATGCATGGGGAAACGAAATACTAATGAAGGGGCCTGCTGATCAGGCCAACGGTGTATACGGGCTTAGAGTGCACCCTCTTTCTTATGATCTTACAACACAATTGGACACGTCGAAAGAATTATTTACAGGTTTTTATGGAGATGGTGCAAATGCGGGAATTATAGATTCGTCGAATTATTTTATTCGAAGTGGTGATTGGAATACGGTAATTTATACTTACGATGGATTTGTAAGTAAATTGTATATCAACGGAACATTGAGATCTGCCAGAATTTCTCCGTTTGGATTTAATGTAAACACAAATGATTTGTATATTGGCAAAACTGAAAACCCAACTTTCCCCTATAACTTTACCGGATCAATAGACGAGATCCGGATTTATAGCAGGGCATTATCACCTTTCCTTATTGGCAAGCTAAGCGCTCTAACAGAATAAGCTATTTTAAGTCTGAAATAGTTTAGCAATATTTGCTATACCACATTCTTCGGCGGCAGGGCGAATGCTACTGCATTATGTTCGAAATGATTTTTATGGGAACCGTCGCAGAATGGTTTGTTTTGAGAAAGTCCGCAGCGGCAAACAGAAATAACTTCCCTTCCTCCCAAATCATATTGGGCGCCGGTCTTATCTACAATTTCAAAATCCCCTTCTATTTTCAGTGAACCGTTGTCCTTTACCGTAATGATTGTGGTGGCCATTGCGCATTTTATTTAAAGCCGAAAATAGGCTTTTGCATCCATTTATCTCATCCTTCTTTATCTTTAATAGAGAAACCAGATAATTTGAATGGTATTAAGTTTTAATTCTATAAAATGCAAAAGAATTTTATAAAGAAATCTTTCATAACTAATTTACTTATTCTAACATTCATCAGTCTTTCATGTATGCCCGGTAAAAAACTTAAGGTTGTATTTTTCGGAGATTCTATTACTGAAGCGGCAGTAAACCCTCATGGATTTATTACGATCGACGACAGTCTGCTCAATCCTGTTGGCAGCTCCAACTACGATTTGATTGGAGCCGGTATCAGCGGGAATAAAGTGTACGATCTTTATTTCCGGATGGAAGAGGATGTACTCAGCAAGTCACCGGATTTCGTTGTTATCTGGGTTGGAGTGAACGACGTCTGGCATAAGAAAATGGGAACGGGCACCGACGCTGATAAATTTGAAAGATTTTATCTCGCAATGGTCAAAAAATTCAAGTCCGCCGGAGTAAGAGTAATTGTTTGTACACCGGCCACTATTGGCGAAAAAAATGATTTTACCAATGAGCAGGATGGGGACATGAATAAATACTCGGATATCATCCGGAAGATCGCAGCCGATCAGCATCTGACCCTGGTGGATTTACGAATGGAATTCGAAAATTATGAAAAAACGAATAATCCTAAGAATCTGGACAGGGGCATACTCACATTAGACGGTGTTCATCTGAATAATGCTGGAAATATTTTTGTTGCAAAACTCATGGCTGAAGGAATCAGAAAAGCAGCTCAGGGGTGATTGACCAATTTTGATGTTTCAGGTTTATGGATTGGAGGAATCCAGTAGTTCCCGGATATAATAAGCATGCACAGCATTTTAATACTATTATCATAGTAGTCAAAATCTTTTAATTTAAATCCGGTCATATAGTCCCAGATATCATTCAGCCACTGCTGGTTGGACGAATCTGTCATCGCAGCGACACCAAAGGGCCCTATGAAACTCAATGCTTCGAATTTCCTGGTTTTAATATCATCCCCGGCAAGTGTATATCCTGCCGAAATATTATCCGGATTTCCTGAACAGGTTTCACGTATCCAGTGGTTAATGGTATGAATCATTTCATAGGAGCGATTGTCGCCTGTAAAAAGATAGTCCGTTGCAATGCGTAAGGGAACACGACATGCATTATAATTGTAATATCCGTCATACCTGGATTCCAGGTACCTTGATTTCGCAGGTTTTGCATTTCTGTTAATGTCGGTTATAAAATCAGGAACGAGCCCTGCATCCGGACTATACGTTTTTGTTAAATGAGAGAACAATGAATAATTTTTATCAACAACTTTTTTCCATTGTACATCTCCTGTTGCATACAAGAAAGACTTACAATGCAAAGGCATAAAATCAGAGGAACGCATATCGTAATAATCTTTACTGTCTGATTCGACTGCATCACTTAACAGAATACTGTAGGTGTCCTGGTTGATTTCTTTTTTCATAATATCCCGTATCATTTTTCTGGCCGAATCGATATAGTTGAATTCGCCTTCGGATCCCCACTGTTTATCTGCCAGCAACAGTGCAAATGCAATATCCATATCGCCGTCTGTAGCTGAAGTGGTATCCTTATTTTTATTGTCGGGCAGTTGGGACCATGCCATCAGTGTTGTTTCAGGGATACTTGGATGGGCAGTTACATAGTTGAATAGCTGATTGAATATTTTCTGTGCATCAGGATCGGCACCTGCCATCATTGTAAGAATAATCATTCCATATCCCTGCCCTTCAGAAACACTTTGGAATTTGGATCCTTCTTCTTCAAAAAATACAAATGCCTGATTTGTTTCTGCAACCTGATGGATATATTGTTTTTTCCATTGCTGATAAAAATCCAGTACCTGCGAATCGACTATTTGCTGAGTGAGCCGGTTTGGTTTGATGGTCCCCTTATGATAGGAGCTATGTTGCGGAAATGGGAAACGCACCATTTGAGGGAAGCATTTATTTGCCAGAAAGATAAGGACGAATATTGCAACCAGGCGCCTGTTCATACTTACATAACGTTTGACAGGCAAAGCTGTTGCCGCTAATTCAATTATCTTTGCGGCATGCACTACGTATCTGCTGAAGGCCTTGGGAAGTCTTATGGAATTAAACCACTTTTTGACAACATATCATTTAATATTGAATCCGGCGATAAAATAGCGCTGATTGCTAAAAATGGTACCGGGAAAACTACCCTGCTTAAAATTCTTGCGGGAAAGGAAAAGGCAGAAGCCGGAAAACTGTGGATTTCAAAAGATATAAACGTCGTTTTTTTTGAACAGGATCCCGCAGTTCCAGGAAGATCTTTCCATATTAGATAATATTTTTCATCATCCGAATCCTGTCACTACTGCGATCAAATCCTTTGAAGCGGCCAGTGAAACGGAAGATACGGAGGCCCTGATGGAAAGCATTGAGCAGATGGATCACCTCGGTGCCTGGGATTTTGACGCGAAGGTGAAACAGATTTTCAGCAAACTGAATATCGACCATCTGGTTCAGCCGGTGAAATCACTGAGCGGCGGACAGCGCAAGAGAGTGGCCCTTGCACGCACGCTGATCGATATAAGTTTTGGAAGCCGGGATGCATTTCTCATCATGGATGAACCCACGAACCACCTGGATATTGAAATGGTGGAATGGCTGGAAAACTATCTGAATCAGCAGAATATCACCCTGCTGGTTGTATCGCATGACCGTTATTTCCTGGACAATGTTTGTAATGAAATATGGGAAATGGATCGCAGTGAACTATTTACTTACAAAGGAGATTACGAAAATTACCTGGAGAAAAAATCTGCACGTATCGAATCGGAACTGGCCAGTATAGACAAGGCAAAAAATCTTTATCGAAAGGAGCTGGAATGGATGCGCAAACAACCGAAGGCGAGAACTACAAAATCAAAGAGTCGCCAGGATGCTTTTTATGTTGTCGAATCCAAAGCAAAACAAAATCTCGATGAGCAGCGGCTTACCCTGGAAATGAAAATGAGCAGGCTGGGGGGAAAGGTGGCTGAATTGAAGAAAGTAAATAAAAGTTTTGGAGACAAAATTATTCTGAAGGGATTTGACTATACATTCAAACGAGGGGATCGTATTGGTGTTGTTGGAAAAAACGGAGTGGGCAAGACTACTTTCCTGAATATGCTTCAGGGGATAGAACCGCCCGATAGTGGCAAGGTTAATATAGGGGAAACGGTTGTATTTGGCAATTATTCGCAAACAGGGCTTGTAGTAAAAGAAGACATGCGGGTAATCGAATTTGTAAAAAATATTGCGGAGCATTTTCCACTGGCTGACGGAAGTTCTTTGAGCGCCGCCCAATTCCTGAATCTGTTTTTATTTCCGCCGGATAAACAATACACATATATTTCTTCATTGAGTGGAGGTGAAAAAAGAAGACTTTTTCTGTTGTCAATCCTTTTTCGCAATCCCAATTTCCTGATCCTGGATGAACCCACCAATGATCTGGACCTGCCAACACTCGCGGTACTCGAAAACTTTTTGCTGGATTTCCAGGGTTGTTTAGTCATGGTGTCGCATGACCGGTATTTTATGGACCGCATGGTTGAACATCTTTTTGTATTTGAAGGAGATGCCGTGATCAGGGACTTCCCCGGCAATTATGGTTTATACCAGCAATGGCTGAAAACGAAGGATGAACCTGAAATACCAGAAGTAAAAGCTGTTCAGCAACCCGCCATTAAAGAAGTATTGGTCACTGTTCCTGCCAAATCAAAACTTTCCTATAAGGAAAAACGTGAGCTCGAATTACTCGAAAAGGAAATCAGTGATCTTAATAAAGAAAAAGACCAGATCACTGAAAAACTGCACGACGCTTCTATAAACTTTGATACAATTCAGCAACTATCCCAGAGATATACGATTGTACAGGATATGCTTGAGTTGAAAGAATTCAGATGGCTTGAACTTAGTGAAAAGGAAACTGAAAAAGTGTGAGAGTGTGAGAGTATATGAATAAAACCGCCAACCGCCAACCGCCAACCGCCAACCGCCAACGAACAACGGTCAACGGTCAACTGTGAACGATTTTGGGCAAACACTGTATCAAAACTGTACACCTTGTTTTTTCTGCATAATTAACTCGTTGACTATCACTAATTGTTATTCTGGCACCCGTTTCGCAAAGCATAGTTATGAATTTAAATTTCATTAAAAATGCTGTATAATAATCTTCGTTCCGCATTCCGTAATCTGAGGCGCCATAAAATTTACACATTTATCAACGTATTCGGACTTGGGATAAGTCTGGCAGCCTGCTGGCTCATTTTTCTTTATGTAAAGGATGAATTGAGTTATGATCGTTTTAATCTGAATGCAGATCGAATTGTACGCGTAGCACAACATGCATCATGGGAAGGAGGAAATATGAATATCGCCCTTACCTCCGCGCCTTTTGCAGAAGCATTGAAACAGAGATTTCCGCAAATCGAAGATGCAGTGAGAATCGATCCGGAAGGCGGAGATCTGATAGCTCTTGGTAACAGCACGATTAAAGTAAATGACATTATTTCTGCGGACGCTTCTTTTTTCAATATTTTCAGTTTCGATTTTTTGGAAGGCAATGCAGCTACCGCATTAACAGATCCGGGTTCCATTGTCTTAACCGAGAGTCTTGCCCGCACTTTGTTCGGTTCGAAAGAATCCGTTATCAACCAGATGGTCGTTTTTCCAGGTAATAATCCTGCAAGGGTGTCTGCTGTTATACGGGATGTTCCGCAGAATAGTCATTTGCGATTTTCCGCTGTACGTCCACTTCAGACTGAAACCACATCCAACTGGCAGAATGCTAACATGTATACATATTTATTATTGAAGACTCCTTCTTCATTACAGTCACTTCGCAGCCAGTTGCCGCCTTTCATAGCATCTGTGATTCAGAAAGAAATGCATGCAACAGAATATCATTTGGAACTTCAGCCGCTAACATCCATTCATCTTCAATCGAATCTCGACTATGAGGCAAGTCCCAACAGTAGTTTAACCAGGATTTATATATTCAGTGCGATTGCTTTACTGATTCTGTTCATAGCTATAATAAATTATGTCAACCTTGCGACAGCGAGGGCTTCTTCCAGAGTAAGAGAAATCGGGATACGCAAAACGCTTGGATCCGGGAAAATACAGCTTGTAGTACTTTTTATAACGGAAGCGGCAGTTGTTACTTTATTGGCTGGTTTGATAGCGCTAATTCTCGTAAGATTTTCAATGCCTGTGTTTAATCAACTTTCAGGAAAGAATCTTTCCATCTGGCGTTTTGGTTTTAAGTCAACACTGGCTTTCATAATTATATTTTCAATTTTTGTGGGATTAATCAGTGGCATTTATCCTTCACTTTTATTGGCAAAATTCCAGACCATCCCTTCTCTGAAAGGGAATATAGGGAAAATGGGCAACACGGTGTTTTTCAGGAAATCATTGTTGGTTTTGCAGTTTGTGATCACGGTTTTTATGATCTCTGCTTCATTTGTGATCTATCAGCAATTACGATTATGTTAATCACGCCGATCTGGGGTTTAATAAGGAACAGGTGGTTACATTTCATATCGACAACAGGAGCCTGCGATCCCAGATTTCAGTGATAAAAACAAAGTTATTGCAGAGTCCGCTGATTGAAGGTGTGGCAGTTGCAGGTAATCCCGATCGGCAATAATGACCTCGGTACCTATGGATATTATTGTGAAAATAACCAGGGTGCGCTTTCTTCACAAACAACAGCCATGCAGGAACTGATCATTGATCCCGATTATCTTGCGACCATGCAGATCAAACTGGACTCTGGAAGAAATTTTTCAGACAAGATAACGACAGACCAGACAAATTCCGTGCTTGGTAAATGAAACCCTGGTTAAGGAGATGGGTTGGAAACAGCCACTTGGTAAAAAAATGTTATCCGGAGCTAACAGGGATGGGCAACCTAAAACAGTAGTAGGAGTAATACATGATTTTCATACATATTCCTTTCAGCATAAAGTAGAACCCCTTGTTCTCATTCTTCCTCCCAACGCAAAAGAACAGGATAACCTTTGTGTTCGCCTGGCCAAAGGGAAAACTGCAGAAGCTATGGCTTATCTGAGCGCTACATATAAAAGTTTCGACCCTGGAAATCAGGCAGACTATCATTTTCTGGATCAGAATTTTGAACATCAGTACCAATCCGAACAAAAACAGGGAAATCTCGCTTTGTTATTTACTATACTTGCCATGGTTCTTTCATTGGTAGGTTTGTTTGGGCTCGTAAGTTTTACGGCGCAACAGCTGACAAAGGAAATCGGCATTCGCAAGGTACTGGGCGCCACACTTTTTAATATTGTAAGTTTGTTGTCCGGAAACTATTTGCAATTGATTGCCATAGCTTCCTGCATCGCCCTGCCCGTTTCCTGGATTGTAATGAATCGATGGTTGTCTGATTTTGCTTATCATATTCCCCTTCAAATTGGCGTATTTATAGGAGCCGGATTTCTTTCTGCGTTTCTCGCTCTCATCACTCTGAGTGTTCAGGGACTAAAGGCCGGGATGGTGAATCCGATTAAAAGCCTGAGAACAGAATAGGAAGAAAGTATGGGAGTATGGGAGTATGGGAGTATGGGAGTGAGACCAGCATACCCATACTCCCATACTCCCATACTTTCATACTCCCATACTTCTTCTATATTAGTATCCCTAAAACAACGATATGCCTGCCGAACTCACACCGGTTGTATTCAAAGACAACCTTGCAAACCCCGCACCGCTTGGATTATTTGGTTTCGGAATGACCACTGTTTTATTGAATCTGCACAATGCCGGATTCTATGAAATGAATGCAATGATACTTGCCATGGGACTTTTTTACGGAGGACTGGCGCAGGTCATAGCAGGAATTCTTGAATACAGAAAGAATAACACATTCGGAATGACAGCCTTTATCTCATATGGGTTTTTCTGGATCTCACTGGTGGGCCTCATTTTCATGGGCAAATGGGGATGGATATCCGCGACCCCCGGCACCGCACTGGTAGCCTATCTTATCCTATGGGGTATTTTTACTCTATTATTATTTTTTGGAACACTAAGAATAAATAAAGCACTTCAATTCGTATTTGGATCCCTGACCATTTTATTTTTTCTGCTGGCAATCGGTGATGCAACTAAAAATGAATCCATTTCAAGGCTTGCCGGATATGAAGGCATAGTATGTGGGGGATCGGCCATTTATACAGGTATTGCAAACCTGCTGAATGAGGTTTATGGATATATAATATTACCTCTGGGTCCTGTTCGTAAATAAATCTGATTTCATTAAATCTGTTTTCCCATCAGCTTATTCAGGAGATGAACGATATGAGTTAAATTTGCCTCATGGGCATCTTGAAGGATAAGCATTCGTCACCTAAAAATATTGTTATAGTAGGAGGGGGCTTTGGCGGTATTAATCTCGCGCTTCAGTTAAAAAATAATCCCCTTTTAATATTACGCTCGTCGATAAAAATAATTATAATTTCTTTCCACCACTGATTTACCAGGTTGCCACCGGATTTTTAGAAAACTCCAATATCAGTTATCCTTTCCGGAAGTTGTTCAGGAAATATTCCAATATTCAATTCCGTATGGGGGAACTCCTCAAGGTGGATCCCGCAGCACATACAATGCAGCTAAATAATGGTGAACTTTCTTATGACTATCTCGTATTGTCCATCGGAGCCGAATCAAATTATTTCGGCATGGAGAATATCCGCAGGCATGCCATTCCTATGAAAAATGTAAACGATGCATTGGAAATGCGCAATACCCTGCTTCAAGCATTTCGAAATGGCAACGATTACCAGCGATCCTGTAGGAAAGAAAAAAATTACTTACCGTCGTGGTAGCGGGCGGAGGTCCTACCGGAGTTGAAGTTTCCGGAATGCTGGCCGATCTGCGTGTACATAGCTTTTCCAAAGATTATCCTGGTTTAACAGGAAGCGGCGCACAAATATTTCCTGGTAGATGGGAGTTCACCACCTGCTTGCTCCCATGAGTACTGCGTCGCAAAACGACACATTTGATTACTTGATTAAAATGGGTGTTGTTATCAAATTGCAAACGCAGGTAAAAGATTTTGTAAATGATAAAGTTGTTTTATCAAGTGGTGAGATCATCGAAACGAAGAATCTGATCTGGACTGCCGGTGTATCCGCAATGACCATTGAAGGAATACCGGCGAATTGTTATGGTAGAGGAAAACGACTGATTGCAGATCCTTATAATAAAGTAATCGGGATGGATGATATATATGCAATTGGTGATACCTGTCTGCAAACACATGAACCGGAATATCCTAACGGGCATCCACAACTGGCGCAGGCTTCCATTCAACAGGCGAATACTGTTAGCTGCCAACTTTAAATCGATGGCCATTGGTAAGCCACTCAAACCTTTTCATTATAAAGACCTGGGAACAATGGCCATTATAGGAAGAAATAAAGCAGTGGCAGATCTTCCACATAATATCCATTTTAAAGGATTTATCGCCTGGTTTTTGTGGTTATTCATTCATTTGGTTTCACTGATCAATTATCGTAACAGGATCAAGACTCTTTTTAACTGGACAATCGCCTATTTATATAAAGATCAGTCACTCAGGTTTATTGTAAGGCCCGGACCGGATCCGGATGAAAATTCCTGATTTTTTATTTCAAATTTTAATGCATATCAGTTGTATCTGGTACCCTGAATCCCATTAATTAACCAAATTGAACCTCTTTCTGGTTTTTATTCCTGAATTCATTTGAAAAATATTTTGTTTTCATAAAATAATTTTTACTTTTATGCGCAGCGACAAGCTGACTTTCCCCCGCGTTTCCTTACGAGCATTATTCGGCTAATGTTTTACGGTCCTGCGATCTGTGATCCATCCCTTTGAATCTATTTAAATAAGTATTAAACAGATCAACCGATGGAGTTAACGAGCAAGACCCCTGGCCTGGATGAAAAATTAGACGGATTATTATCATTATTGATGCACGAATTTGAAGATGTTCCGGCGATTCCGCTAAATGATTTTTATAATCGCTATGGTGATTTCTTCGGAGAAGAATTACACAATCTGCAGGAAATCCTTTTTGAAGACGGACTGGTAAGATGTTTCGTCGGTCCGGATGGGCTTGAATTGGAAATCACTCATAAGGGAATTGGGTTCATGGCCAAGGGTGGATATTCTCAGTGCCATAAGAGAAGAAATGGTTAGTCATGACGATGCCTTGCGTACCCGGAAAAATAACCGGATTTTACATATTATTATTACTATTTGCTTTATGACTGCGATTGCAATTTGTATTTACCTTCATCAAAAAACAGACTGATCTCCTTTTATGCAGCCTGACTATCCAAAAAAACTCTTCATAGATGAGCGGGATCATTTTGTTTTTCTCCTGGAAATGCCTGCGTCCTTATCAAACCCAAGCTGACAGGAATTGTTCATTTGCAATTGCCTTATAATTCCCGTTTTTGCTCCCATTTATCATATTTAGGAATTTATTTTAACAAGGTTTTGAACTTCCAGAAACCTATACTGTACATTTGAATATGAAACGAATTCTTATACTGGCAGTAATTGTATTATTTGCCTCCGCTACCCAGGCACAGGGCACACCTTACACCTGGACTTACTCTGCTAATAAAATATCCGATAATGTTTATGAATTGCATTTTCATGTTGATCTGAACAGTCCCTGGCATACTTATTCACAGTTTACTCCGGATGGCGGCCCGGTTCCTACCAAATTCACTTTTACAAAAAATCCACTTTATACAATCGACGGGAAGGTAAAAGAAAATGGAAACCTCATTCAAAAACATGAAGCTGTTTTTGGAGTGGATGTAAAATACTTTAATGGTAAAGTAGATTTTGTGCAGCTGGTGAAATTAAAAACAAAAGCAAAGACAAATTTTTCAGGCTCCGTTGAATTTATGGTTTGTAACGATCAGCAGTGCCTTCCGCCGGCAACCCAGAAGTTTTCCATTGCACTGAACTGATTGAACACGGTAAAAAATTCAATACTCTAATACTGTCACGATAAATATTTTGTTTTGAATAAAATACTGGTAATTGGTGCATCCGGTCAAATTGGAACTGAATTGACATTGGCGCTAAGACAGCAGTACGGTGGGGAAACAGTCATTGCAGCAGATCTTAAAAGAGAAGCAGATTTGTTGAAAGGCACAGGACCTTTTCTTCCGCTTGATATCATGGATAAGGAAATTCTGCGTGTACAGGTTCGCCGTCATGAAATTAAAACAATTTACCTCCTCGTAGCGATGTTGTCTGCCGCTGGAGAAAAAAATCCACTGCTTGCCTGGCAACTCAATATGCAAAGCCTTATTAATACGCTGGAAGTAGCCAGGGAAGAAGGCTGTTAATAAAGTTTTCTGGCCCAGCAGCATCGCGGTATTTGGTATGGATGCGCCGAAAGAAAACTGTCCGCAGGATGCCTATTCCGCACCATCCACCGTGTATGGCATCAGCAAACTAACGGGAGAACAATGGTGTCATTATTATTTTTACCGTTATGGACTGGATGTGAGAAGTATTCGTTATCCCGGACTGATAAGCTATAAAACCCTGCCCGGTGGTGGAACGACTGACTATGCAATTGAAATTTTTCATTCTGCCATACGCGGAGAAAATTACACTTGTTTTTTGCGCGCAGATAAGCGTTTGCCCATGATGTATATGGATGATGCCGTCAGGGCAACCATTGAATTGATGGAAGCACCCGCATCAAAAATCTCTGTCCGGACTGCGTATAACCTGGCCGGTATTAGTTTTACACCTGCCGAGATTGCACAGGAAATCAAACGCCTGATTCCCGAATTCACCATTGAATACGAACCAGATTTCCGCCAGGCCATTGCAGACTCCTGGCCCGAATCCATTGATGACCATATTGCAGGCAGGGACTGGGGTTGGAAACCCTCTTTCAATCTAAAAAAAATGACGGAAGAAATGATACATCATATCAGTCCCGGATTGGCGGTTTCATCGAAACATGACAGTTACAGTTGGCGGTTGGCGGTTGGCGGTTGGCGGTTGGCGGTGCATATATTCGAACTTGCAAATTACGAAACTCATTAAGCGTTAAGCCTTAAGCCTGGGCTTTTTTCGGATTCAAATCAAAAAACAATTACTTTTGCAGCCCCGTCGAGGTAGCTCAGCTGGTTAGAGCATCGGATTCATAACCCGAAGGTCGGCAGTTCAAGTCTGCTCCTCGATACTTAAAAAGGCCCTTTCCGGCCTTTTTTTATGACCACTCCGTAAGCCTGTTTCAGCGCAGATTTTGTTTGTAAATTCCTTTGGAGATACTCTGTTGTATAATTTATCTTAAGGTTATGGTAAGGTATTTATAAGGTATTTCTAGTAAAAATTACATAAGATTAGCTGAAAAAAACTAATAAATAAACTGAAAATAACCTAACTTTCAGAGAAATCATTAAATCTGATCAAATAATTACAGAAGCTATGGCTATCAGTGAAAGTCTTATTATGCAAAAAATGTCCGGGCATCTGGGTAAAGAACTCGTTTTTAAGCAATATGGTTCTAAAACCGTGGTCACCAAATACCCGGATATGAGCAAAAGGGTGCTTAGTGAAAAGCAACTGCGCATCAACGAGATCATGTCAGAAGCCAACTACTATGCAAAGGGAATTCTTGCCGATGAAGAACTGAGAAATGCCGCCCAGGTAAGGCTGAATACAATCCGCAAAAAATTATACACCGCACTTATCAAAGAATATTTTAAGAATGCCCTCGTGGAGGATAAAAGTCCTCTTATTTAAATACAGCTGGAGTATTTTTCGATGTATTTGTTGCGCAGAAAATCTGGTATTTAGATTCCGTCTTTCCGGTTTTATACATTCTTTTTTATCTTATAGAATTACCAGCACGTTTTGTGAATTGCTTGCTTTTTCGATTCCCAATAAATCTTTTCGAATTTTTCCTGCTTCAGATGCACTGTTAGCACTCGGTAAATTTTGTATTAAGAAATTATGAAATGAAAATGCAGAATTTTTTCTCATGCTAATAAATATGCATGTATACTTCTGTTTATTTCTAATCTATATCTCCCTTTTCCCTTTAACGAAGCATTTACAAATCTTAACAATTCCTTTTTTTTCGCTTAATCCTGCCGACATAACAGGCTTCTACATTCGCCTGCGATCCCAGTTAATTTCAAATTAAAAACTAATTTATTATGAGCAAAAGAATTACTCTGCCCATTTATTTAAGAGCGTTCTTGGTCTTATTGCTTTTGCCGGTATTTGCTCTCGCGGAAAGGCCGATTACAGGTCAGGTGCTCTCATCAACCGACCAAACTCCTGTGGCCGGTGCTTCGGTAATTATTAAAGGATCCAAGACTGGTACATCAACCGGACTGGATGGAAAATTTACCATTAACGCAAAAGAAGGAGATGTGCTGGTGATTACCGGAATCGGAATTACCAGGCAGGAAGTTGTCGTTGGTACGGAGGATGATTTGTCAATTAAAGTAGCTACCAACAGCAAGAATCTGAATGAAGTAGTTGTTACTGCAACAGGTATCAAAAAAGAAACCAAACGAATCGGGTATTCAATTCAAACAATTGATGCCTCAAAACTTACTCAGGCCAGGGAAGCTGATCCGATTAATTCATTAAAGGGCAATGCGGCAGGTTTGGAAATAAATATCAATCAGGAAATTGGTCATCCTTCTGATGTGATAATCCGCGGAGAGAATAGTCCGAGAGACCGCCCAATGTTTGTCGTTGACGGAGTTCCTATTACTTCCGACACATACAATCTTAATTCGGATGATATTGAAACGTACACCATTTTAAAGGGTCCCAACGCGGCGGCGTTATATGGTTTTCAGGGAAAGAACGGAGCCATCATCATAACTACCAAAAAAGGAAAGAGAGGACCGAAAGGTTTGGTAGTCACTTTTAATAACAGTACCCAATTCAATAATGGTTTTATTGCGTCTGCCAAAATACCAGGATACATATGGTCCCGGCGATAACGGCAAATATGCTTATGGTGGTGGTGGATCCAGTCCTGCATCTTACTTTGGCAACGGGGCAGTAGGAGTTGGATTCAACGACTATGATTATGATGTATGGGGACCTCAGTTCAACGGTCAGTTATTACCGCAGTATGACGGTGCCTACGATCCGACGCAAACCTATACAACTACTTTCGGTGACGGGACCACATACACGGGTCATGTTGCTCCTACACCCTGGGTGGCAAGAGGGAAGGATAATCTGAAAAAATTCATACAAACCGGTTTACTGCAATCCAACAGTATTTCTGTTAGTTCTTCCACAGAAAAAACAGATGTCCGTTTTTCCATTGGAAATACTTATCAGCAGGGAATAGTTCCGAATACCCAATTGAACAATTTAAATTTTACCGGCAAGCGTTGTTCAAAGATTCACTCCTAATTTTTCCATGACCGCCTACATGAATTATAGCAGGCAGTCTTCGCCGAATGTTCCGGATGTGACATACGGTCCGAACAGCATGATTTATAATATTATTATCTGGGGTGGTGCCGACTGGGCCATGAGTGATATGAAGAATTACTGGCAAACCGGGCATACAGGTGTTCAGCAGAAATATGAAGAATACTACAGGTACAACAATCCGTACTTCATGTCTTACGAATGGCTGAGAGGACATGATCAGAATAATGTATACGGATATGTTGCCCTGAATTATAAAATAAATGAAAATTTTGATTTACAGTTCAGGCCCAGTCTTACTACATATGATATGTTCAATTCGGAAAAACTTCCTTATTCTGCAGACGTCTATGGAAGGGAATTAAGACAGGGTGATTACAGAACGGATTCGAGAAATCTATTTGAGTCCAATACAGATTTCCAGATCAGGTATCATAAAAATGAAATTGCGGGATTTTTAGATCTGTCGGTACTTGGCGGTGCGAGTGCCAGAAGCTTAAATTTCAATTCGTCTTTTGAATCTACCAACTACCTGAATACACCGGGTACTTATTCTTTTTCCAATTCACAGGGACCGCTTTCACGGGAGTAGTTTTAATTCGAGTATGCTCGTATTGAGCGCTTACTATTCAGTTGATCTGGGATATAAATCTTTTATCACCGCAAATATCACTGGTCGCGTGGATAAATCATCGTCACTGCCCTCCAACGCGGGTAGTTATTTTTATCCTTCTTATAATCTGGCTACGGTTGTATCGGACTATGTAAATATGCCTAAAGTGATTTCATATTTAAAACTACGCGCATCCTATGCTGAAAGCAAAAGTGGTGGTACAAGTCCTACATTCTCTGCGAATGTAAGTTCTACTCCGGCAGCCAGATATGGATATTACTGGGCATCTCCCTATGGAGGTCCGACAGCTCCGTCTTATCAATTTTCGCAACCATATACATTGGCACCTACCTATTCCAGTCAGAGCAGTGCAACATTCACGGATCAGACAGTTAATCCAAACATCATCACAGAAAGCAGACAGGCCACTGAATTTGGAGCCGATATACGATTTTTCAATAACCGGTTAGGAATTGACGTAACCCGTTATCATTATAAGAACACAGGGATCGTCAGTCTGGGAACTTCTTCTTCTTCCGGATATTCGTCCTATCTGACTAACGGTAATATCTATACGAACGACGGATGGGAATTTGTGGTAACAGGACGTCCATTTGTAAATCCAAATGGATTGAGCTGGACCGTTGCAGTCAATATCGGGAGTTATGTAAAAAAATGGGTTAATAATTCGAACCCGGATAACTACGAAACAAAAAGTGGTCAGCGCACTGATTTAGTTTACGGTAATGCATTTGTAAGAACTGCGGATGGTCAAATGGTCATTGATCCGGCTTCGGGTGTTTATCTGAGGTTTTCTGATCTCGGATCTTCAGCGCAGAAAATATTTGGTCATTCAGATCCCAACTGGCAATGGGGCATTGTTAATACTGTCAGCTATAAAAGCTGGTCCATGCGATTCCAGTTTGATGGAATGGTCGGAGGAGTGATTGAAGATTATGTAAGAAAGAAAACGCTCCAGGGAGGTCGTCATATCGAAAGCGCTACGGGTGCACTTGGGAGTTGCAAGGCCAATGGATGAAGACAATATTGCAGCATATACTGCGCCGGGTGTGAATGCTAACCGGTCCCAATGGAATCCAGCTGGATCCTATAACCGGAGTTATTACCAATAGCAAAGAGTTGACTGCAAATCCAAATACCACCAAGAGTCAGGTACAGGCATTTGTAACACGTGAAGCTTCCATACCGGATCTGGATGTGATTTCAAAGACCTATGCCAAATTGAGAGAGGTAACGATTTCCTATAATCTGCCTGCAAATATTATTGGCAAGCAAACCTTCTTTACTGCAGCCAGTATTTCTCTGGTAGGAAGGAATCTGTTATACTTCTTCCCAAGCAAATACAAGGACATCGATATAGATCAATATTCTCAGGGCTACATATAATGTCGGCAGTAACGGAGCATATGGTCAGTTCGACTTATACATCAGGTTTGCAAACACCGACTACACGCAGTTATGGTTTTAATTTTAATCTAACCTTTTAAAATCCATAAAAAAAGTATATGAAACAAGTAAAGAATATAATTTTAGTTATTATGGGTGGCTTGTTAATTGCCTCCTGTAATAAACAAATTCAGGAAAAACAAGCGGATCCAAATAACCCAACCACTGTGCCTCCCAGTTTGGTTTTGGGGACCATATTAACAGATATATCAGGCACAGGAAATGCGGGTGCCCTGAGTGCGACCGGCTCATCAGAAGGAGTAAATTCCTGGGATGGTGCTCACCGGTGGAACCAGTATCATTGCAGTAATTATGATTATTACGATAATAATATTTATAGCTGGACCAACGGATCCTTTGATCCATACCTGGTCATGAAGAATGTGGTTCAGATGGAAAAAGAGAATGCAACAAGAGGAGCGCCTCCGGTTAATTCCTATGAAGCTGTGGGAAGATTTGTACGCGCCTACTATTATTATAATCTGACTTCCATGTTTGGCGATGTTCCGCAGACTGATGCCCTGGATGCTGCAGCTAACCCAGAGTCCCGCTTATACTCCACAGGAACAGGTTTTTCAATATGTTCTCGCAGAACTGGATACGGCGAATACAGATTTTGCATCGTTAATAGCGGCCAATGATAATTCATTATCACCGTCCCAGGATATCATGTATGGTGGCAATCTGGCATTATGGCAAAAAATGGTGAATGCTTTTAAGCTTAGGGTACTGGTTGCTTTGAGTAAAAAAGCATCAGATCCGCTTTTAAATGTACCCGCGCGATTCGCAGCCATACTTGGCAGTCCTTCCACTTACCCGCTTTTCACCGGTCAGGCAGATGATTTCAAATTTGTTTATAATCCGGGTAATGCAAATACATATAGTACCTACCCTTTTAATCCGAGTAATTTCGGATCCATTGCTCAGCGATTTAATATGGCGGATACCTATGTAAAGGCCCTGACCACCTTAAATGATGCGCGCGTTTTCGTTACGAGTGAACCTGCCTGGGCCTATGTTGCTAATGATCCGAATCCCTGCAAGTATAATTATTTTGTAGGAGCCAGCACAGGTCTCCCGCTCGCAATTATGTATGCAGCAGCCGGTGTGGATTCTTTTTCCTTTATCAACCGTCAAAGATATTATTCGAATTTTACGGGTGAACCGAATGTGCTGGTAGGTTATAAGGAAATGTGTTTCAATATTGCTGAAGGCATTACCAGGGGATGGGCAACAGGAAATGCCGAAACCTGGTATAAACTCGGAATTACTGAATCCATGGCGTTTTATGGCATTGATATAACCAAAACCAGTTTTACCGCCTATTTTCTTCCGAAAGGAGCCAATTCGGTCACACAGGTCGCGCCTTATCCCTATAATTTCGATTTTACTGCCTATTATGCGCAGCCTTCTGTAGCCCTTTCTCCTGTTCCGGCCACTGCGATCAATCAAATCGTTTTACAAAAGTATATCGCGAGCTTTCAAAACTCGGGGTATGAATCTTATTACAACTGGCGAAGGACGGGTGTTCCGGCTTTTGAGGGGGGCAGCGGTGTAGGGAATAATGGAATTGTTCCGGTCAGGTGGGCTTATCCGGTTACTGAACAACAACAAAATACAGACAATTGGAAAAAGGCTTTAGCAGCGCAGGGATTCACGCAGGACGATCTGAATCAGGTCATGTGGTTGCTTAAGTAATCAAAATGAAAACCCCCTGTTGAAACAGGGGGTGACTTACGATTGCTTGCTATATAAAAAATTTATATATAAATATTTCAAATAGAATAAGTCAAAAATATATAAGAAATAATCAATAAAAGCATAGTGTGAGTAAAATATTGAAAAATTAATTATATATTAATATTAGTAATGTGTAGTTAATTCTATTTTACTTTTGGCAGCAATATTTTGAGGGTATACTGATAGTGCGACTTCAAGGCAATCCATTGCACCGTGTATATCTTCCTGATTCAATACGTAGGCAAGGCGCACTTCCTGGAGACCAAGGCCTGCGCTGCCATAAAAACCAGATGCCGGGGCCAGCATGACGGTTTCTCCCTTATGAGAGAAGGATTCCAGGAGCCATTGGCAGAATATATCGGCATCCGGAACAGGCAGTCTTGCCATTGCATAGAATGCGCCGCCCGGATTAGGGCAGTACACACCTGGCATTTTATTAAGTCTCTTGACGAGCAGATCCCGACGTTTACGGTACTCCTCACGGGTGGTATCAAAATAATCTGCGGGCAAATCAACGGCAGCTTCACCAAGGATCTGAGAGAAAGAGGGCGGACTGAGTCTGGCCTGGGCAAATTTCATCGCAGTATCCAGTAACTCCTTATTTCTTGTAATGAAAGCGCCAATCCGGCCACCGCACGCACTGTATCGCTTTGAAATCGTATCCATCAAAACGACGTTGTTTTCCATTCCCTCCAGTCGCATCGCACTGAAATGAGTTCCTTCATAGCAGAATTCTCTGTAGGCTTCATCACTAAACAAATAAAGATTGTACTTCAATGCGAGTTGCTTCAGCAGATTCCATTCATCCTGACTGTAGAGATAGCCCGTCGGATTATTTGGATTACAAATGATAATGGCCCTGGTCTTTTTTGTAATGGCTTTTTCAAAAGATTCCGGCGACGGCAGGGCAAATCCGTTTTCGATGTAGGAGGTAACAGGGACAACCCGAACTCCGGCTTCAATTGCAAATCCATTGTAGTTGGCGTAGAATGGTTCAGGAATAATTATTTCATCGCCCGCGTCCAGACAACCTAAAAATCCGAACAGGATCGCTTCTGAACCACCCGTAGTAATGATGATCTGATCGTAACTAATATCGATACCGTTAGCTGCATAATATTTTACCAGCTTGCGACGATAACTTTCATTCCCCGCACTATGACTGTATTCAAGTACTTTAAACGGAAAATTCCGCACCGCGTCCAGCGTGGATGGAGGAGTCTCTATATCAGGCTGGCCAATATTGAGGTGATAGACTTTCGTTCCTCTTTTTTTAGCTGCTTCCGCAAAAGGCACGAGTTTACGAATGGGAGATGCAGGCATTTCCATACCTCTCTGAGAGATTGTTGGCATACATTACTTTGTTGATCAAAGATAAATTAAAGTATGGGAGTATGGGAGTATGGGGGTATGGGAGTGAAAACGGTCATCGGTCAACCGTCATCGGTCATCGTTATGGGCTTTCTGCGTTCCGCGTTTAGCGTTAGGCGTTAAGCGCTAAGCGTTAGGCGTAAGAAAGCCGTTGGGCGTTGCTGAAAACCCGTTTCCGGAACTCCCTTTCCTCACTACATGAAAATAGGGAAAGAAACTTTGTGGGTCTTCAGCGAACGGCCAACGGCCGGTTATAAAAAATAAATTATGATTTTGCTTTTCCTTTCTCAGCCTGATATTTGGCATAGGCGTCTTCCGTCAAAACCTCACCGGTTATTCTTAGGACAACGGGTGTGCTTGCACCCAAAACGGAAACGGTAATAGTTTTATTGAAAGGGCCAGGGTTGGCGGCATTGAAACCGGCATTAATTTTATCATCTTTTCCTTTAGGAACTGCACCTTCGGGCTTTACGGGTGTTGTACATCCGCAAGACGCGACAGCAGTTTCTATGACAATCGGGCCATTGCTCACATTGGTGAATGTAAAATCGTGATTCACCGGTACACTTTGTTTAATTTTTCCAAAGTCATAGGTTAAAGAAGAAAACTTGATAAGTTCAGCTGCATCTTTTGTTTGCGCAAATAATGAGAGGGATAAAATAAAAGCACTGAAAAACAATACTGCTTTTTTCATTTTACTGGTTTGTTTGTTTTAAAAATTGTACAGACGCGTTTTCAGGGGCGGCGGTGGCCGGTAACTTATATACCTCACCGGAAATGATTAACGCTTTCGTTTGTCCATTGTTGTAAAAGATGGTAACTGTTTTGTTAAAATGTCCTTCCGAATAGGCATTATATCCGACTTTAATTGAGGCAGTAGCTCCCGGTAAAATTGCCTCGCGGCTCCATTCAGGGGTTGTGCATCCGCAGGAGGCCTGTACATTTTCAAGCATCAGCGGTTGTTTCCCCGTATTTACGATTTCAAAAATATGTATCACGGGCCGGCCCTGTGGAATTTTTCCAAATGAATAGCCGCTTTCCTTTAGCTGAAGGATGTCTTCTTTGGGAGCAGCTACAGGTGATGGTGTCTTTGGTTCATTTGACTGGGCACGGAGCGTGAAACCCACGATGAGCCCAAAAATTATAAACAATAGTGTCTTTTTCATAGTTTACACAGAAATCTTCATAAAATTACATAGTAAACGTCACCTTTGCCAATAAATTTTAGCCCATTATTTAACCGCTTTCAGGACCATCCACCATTTAAACGGATGCAATATGGAAAATCTTGCCGCCAGCGATCAGCTTGCTTTGGAAAATCTCTCTTACGATCATTTCCGCAGGGAAGTGCTGAAAGATTACCGGATGGTTTGTGAAAGCCGCGAGGCAAGTCTGTTGGGTCGTAAGGAGGTACTCACTGGTAAGGCAAAGTTTGGAATTTTTGGTGATGGAAAAGAAGTCCCGCAGGTTGCAGTGGCTAAATTCTTCAGACCAGGTGATTTTTATGCCGGCTATTATCGTGACCAGACGCTTGGATTCGCCCTTGGAATATCCACTATCGAAGAATTTTTCTCCCAATTATACGCAGATCCTGATATTACCCACGATCCACACAGTGCTGGCAGGAACATGAATTCGCATTTTTCTTCTCCGCTGGTCGGAGAAGACGGGGAATTCCTGGACCTGGCTCATCTGAAAAATTTCACGGCTGGACTTGCACCTACGGCAGCACATATTCCTCGTTCTTTAGGGCTGGCCTATGCGTCGAAGGCATTCCGACAGATCCGTGAACTTAGTGACCTTCAGGATCTTTCTGTAAATGGGAATGAGATTTGTTTCTGTACCATCGGAGATGCATCCACAAGTGAAGGACATTTCTGGGAAATCATTAATGCTGCAGGTGTGTTGCAGGTGCCCCTGGCAATTTTTGTCTGGGATGACGGATACGGCATTTCTGTACCAGTTAAATTTCAAACCACCAAGGGTTCCATCTCAGAGGTTTTAAGGGGATTTCAAAAAGAGGAAGGCACGAACGGTATAGATATTTATAAGGTCAAAGCCTGGGACTATGCAGGCATGTGCGAGACCTTTGAAGCAGGATTGCATAAAATCCGTGTCACCCATACACCCGCGCTTTTTCATGTGGAAGAATTGACACAGCCACAGGGACATTCAACTTCGGGTAGTCATGAACGTTATAAATCGCCCGAAAGACTTGAGTGGGAGCGCACATGGGATGCGATGAAGAAAATGAAGGAGTGGATCATTGAAAATGCCCTTGCCAGTGCAGAAGAGCTGGAAGAAATTCATACAAAAGCGAAGGACCTGGTACGTAATAGTAAAAACAGCGCCTGGGAAAAATGCATGGCCCCGATCCACGAACAGGTAAGCCATTCTCTTTCCATGATCCGTGAAGTGGTTTCCGCAATGCCGGAAAAACAGGAAGAATTTGAGCCCATCCTTCGTCAGCTTTCCTCACTGCGGGAGCCGAACCGCCGGGATGTGATGCATGGTCTGCACCAGGCATTATTGCAGTCGGGTGATCATCCTGCATCGGCATCCCTGCGCGCATTTTACCAGGAATTGATAAGGGAGAATAATCGGTTTTATAACACCCACCTTTATCAGGAAGGCCGAAAGAAAATTGAAAATATTGAACCTGTACCTGCGCGATATACAGACGACGCACCGATCTTGAACGGGTATGAAATTCTTAATAAATATTTTGACGAGCTCTTCGGACGTAATCCTAAAGTGCTTGCATTTGGAGAGGACCTCGGACAAATTGGCGACGTAAATCAGGGTTTTGCCGGACTGCAATTGAAATACGGGAAAGGCCGCATTTCAGACTCTGGTATCAGGGAAATTGCCATTATTGGTCAGGGTATTGGTCTTGCAATGCGGGGCCTGCGGCCGATTGCAGAAATCCAGTACCTGGATTATATGCTCTATGCGATCCAAACTCTGAGTGATGACCTGGCAAGTCTGCACTACCGGACTGCCGGGCGGCAGTCAGCGCCACTGATTGTAAGAACACGCGGACACCGCCTCGAAGGTATCTGGCATAGCGGGTCCCCGATGGGAATGCTTATAAACGCAATTCGCGGCATTCATGTTTGCGTTCCCCGCAATATGGTGCAGGCTGCAGGAATGTATAATACACTACTGGAAGGCATGGATCCGGCAATCGTGATCGAATGCCTGAATGGATACCGGTTGAAAGAAAAATTACCTTCCAACCTCACAGACTTTCGCGTTGCACTTGGTGTACCGGAAGTTATCCGCGAAGGTTCTGAAGTCACGATCGTTTCATACGGATCCACTTTGCGAATCATTGCAGAAGCAGTTGAAGAATTAAGTGAAATGGGAATTGATTGTGAAATTATTGATGTCCAGACCTTACTTCCATTTGACATACATCATATTATTCTGGGTTCACTTAAAAAAACAAATCGCATTATTTTTATTGATGAGGATGTTCCCGGTGGAGCCGCCGGATATATGTTTAATAAAGTGATGGAAGAACAAGGCGGGTATCGCTGGCTTGATGTTTCTCCCAGAACCCTTACAGCAAAAGCACACAGGCCGGCGTATGCCAGTGACGGGGATTATTTCAGCAAGCCGAATATGGAAGATATTATTGATGCCATACAGGAAATGATGAGGGAATAGGAGGAAAGTATGGGAGTATGGGAGTATGGGAGTATGGGAGTATGGAGTGGAATTCATAACTCATAACTCTTAATAAAATAGTCTTATACCTTAAGCCTTACGCTTTGCGCCTTGAGCTTTCTGCCTTACGCCTTGAAGCTTTCAGCTTTATAAATGCTTAATGCCTAAATTTGCAGTCCTAATATTTTAATCAATTATGGGTCGGATTTTTGAAGTGCGAAAAGCCACCATGTTTGCCAGGTGGGATAAAATGGCAAAACAATTTACACGGATAGGAAAAGAAATTGCGCTTGCAGTTAAATCCGGCGGCCCCGATCCCAACACCAATGCAGCACTTCGCCGCTGTTTTCAAAATGCAAAAAGTGTGAACATGCCCAAGGACCGCGTAGAAGCCGCGATCAAAAGGGCCATGGGTAAGGAAATGCTTAATCTGGAGGAAATCCTTTACGAAGGATATGCTCCGCATGGTGTGGCCCTGCTTGTGGAAACCGCAACAGATAACCCGACCCGAACAGTGGCGAATGTCCGCTCCTATTTTAATAAAGGAAACGGAAACCTGGGAACCAGTGGGAGCGTGAGCTTTCAATTCAAAAAAATGGGTGTTTTTAAATTGAAACCAGAAGGTCTGGATATTGAAAATCTGGAACTGGAACTGATTGACCATGGTCTGGAAGATATCGGTGACGGGGAAGGCGAACACGGAGAACCTTTAATTGTATTGCACGTTGCTTTTAATGATTTCGGAAACATGCAAAGGTTACTTGAATCAAAAAATATTATTCCAGTCAGTGCAGAAGTGGAATGGATTCCCACTACGACCGTTTCTCTTTCGGAAGAATATGCACAGGATGTTTTAAAACTGGTCGATAAACTCGAACAGGATGAAGATGTGCAGAAAGTGTTTCACAATCTGGTCTAGTAAGCCTAAAGCCCAAAGCCTAAAGCTTAAAGCTTTTTTTAGTGTGGTAAATATGTAATTGTATAAAATGAAAAATGTGAAAGTTGAATGTCAAATGACAATGTGAAAATGCAGTTGGAAGAACCGGATCATATTACTGCGTATTTAATTCATATTTCCATATTGTCATTTGCCAATTTCATTTTTACATTTTCCTATTAATTGCGCAGCAATTATATACAATTCCACATTAAACACATTACCTGGCGTCAAGCGTCGGCTTTAAGCCTTAGGCTTCAGGCTTTAAGCTTTTCTCTCTAGGATGATTTAAGTTTGCTATTCTTCTGGCTGTAACTGAAATAAATCATCAGTCCGATCAGCATCCAGATAAATGCAACCAGTAGTGTCGTATTGTCCAGTGAAAGAATCATTGCAATACACAATAGTGCGCCGAGAATAGGTACCAGTGGAACCAGAGGAGTTCTGAAAGGACGTGGGTGATCGGGATCTGTTTTTCGCATGATTATAATACCGACGCAGACCAATGCAAAGGCAAGCAGTGTACCAATACTGGTGAGATCGCCGGTAATATCACCGGGTAGATAGAGTGGCGATTGCACCAACAAACAGAAAAAGAAGAATATTCGACTTGTAGGGTGTCCTGAATTTTGGATGCAGGTCGGAAAATACTTTCGGTAACAAACCATCGCAGGACATTGAATAAAATACCCTGCTTTGGCCAAGAAGCATTACCAAAATAACCGAAGAAAAACCGGCAAGTATGCCAACCGTAACCCACTTGGCAAGCCAGTGATAATTGGTCATATATGTCTCAATGGCATAGGCTACGGAAGCTTCTTTTCCGGCACGTACAAAATCTGTATAGGGAGCCACTCCGGTGAGGACCCACGAAAAAAGTACATAGAGTAAAGTACAGATGACCAGGGAGCCAAGTATGCCGATGGGCATATCTTTTTTCGGATTTTTTGCTTCCTGGGCAGCTGTGGATACCGCATCGAAACCAATAAAAGCAAAAAATACGATGGCCGCGCCACGTAATACTCCACCCCAGCCATGCCGGAAGAAATTTGTATACGTGTATTCAGTTCCGTTAGGAAGGATTGCCGGTTTGGCATTCGCCGGTATCATGTACGGATGATGATTTGCAGGATTGATATATTGCCAACCCAGTGCAATGAAAAGCAAAACAATTGATACTTTTATTATTACTATAATCGAATTCACAATCGCAGATTCCTGTGTGCCTTTTATCAGAAGTAAGGAAAGTGCCAGGAGTATAAACAATGAAGGAACATTTAAAATTCCATGGTGCATAACGCCGCTTGTTGTATCCAACAAACTGTCGAATGGCGAATGGCACCACTCATACGGAATCCGGTTATCAAATAATTTATTGAGAAATTCGCTCCAGGCTATGGAAACTGTCGCGGCACCCAGTGCATATTCCAAGAACGAGGGCCCAGCCGATGATCCAGGCTACGAGTTCTCCCATGGTAGCATATGCGTAAGTATATGCGCTACCTGCAATGGGAATCATGGATGCGAATTCAGCATAACAGAGTCCGGCAAATGCACAGCCAATAGAAGCAACGATAAATGAAATAGTAACAGCTGCACCTGCATGTCCGCCGGCGGCTGCTGCAGTTCTTACAAATAAACCGGCGCCGATGATGGCGCCAATACCCAGTGCAATCAGGTTCCACGGACCCAGTGTTCTTTTCAGACTTTTTTCAGAATCCGCGGCCTGGGCCAAAAGAGAATTTAGTGACTTTCTTCTGAAAAGGCTCATAAGCTATTTTTGATTTAGAATAATTATAAAGTTGTAAAGTAAACAAATATTCCAATCCCATTTTTTAGGCCAATTCAGCAACTTCATTTTGCGGTCCGGATTATATTCGATTCTTTGCAGATTAAATCAGACCATGAAGAATCCCGGATTAACCACGTGGATACTTATTGCAATGACGGCCGGAATCCTTACGGGTTTAATGGTTCATTACACAGCCGGTCTTTATTGGGCCGAACATTATTCAGATGGAATGTCCGTAATTACGGATATTTTTCTTCGTCTTATTAAGATGATCATCGCTCCTCTCGTTTTTTCTACGCTGGTGACGGGTATCGCTAAACTGGGAGATGTCAAGGCAGTTGGCAGGATCGGCGGAAAAACACTTGCATGGTTCCTGGGTGCCTCTCTGATATCCCTGTTACTAGGTCTGCTGATCATGAATCTGCTGAATCTTGGAGATAATCTGCATTTTCCAGTTCCGGATATTTCTGAAGCGGGGAAAATAGAAAATGGTTCGCTGTCTTTTAAAACTTTTATAACGCATGTATTTCCGAGAAGTTTCACAGAGGCGATGGCTAACAATGAAATTTTACAGATCGTAGTCTTTGCGATATTTTTTGGCATTGCCACAGCAGCGATCGGTGAAAAAGGGAAAATCTTTATTCGTGCCCTTGATTCCCTTACCGAAATCATTTTAAAGATAACCGGGTACATTATGAATTTTGCACCTGTCGCTGCATTCGCCGCAGTATCTGCCATACTTTCGCTGAAGGGTCCTGAATTATTATTTACTTACGGAAAATTTATCCTGGTATTTTATCTGAGTGTTCTCTTACTCTGGCTGATATTGTCAGCCATCAGTTATCTATGGATAGGTAAAAAAGTTTTTGTAATTCTGGGAAATGTGAAGGATCAGGTACTTCTTGCATTCACTACAGCCAGTTCAGAAGCAGCATTTCCGCGACTCATAGAAGAGTTGGAAAAATCAGGATGCCCGAAGAAAATCGTAAGTTTTGTTTTGCCGCTTGGGTATTCATTTAATCTGGACGGAAGTATGTTATATATGGGATTTTCATCTCTTTTCATTGCACAGGCGTACGGTATGCATCTTTCTTTCACAACACAGCTAACCATGCTGCTCGTGCTCATGCTTACCAGTAAGGGCATTGCCGGTGTACCTCGCGCAGCGCTTGTAGTTATAGCCGGAACTTTGTCCATGTTTCATATTCCGCAACAGGGCCTTTTACTGCTTCTGGGCATTGATCAGATCCTGGATATGGCCAGAAGCGCAACCAATGTGGTAGGTAATAGTCTTGCTTCTGCCGTAATATGCAGAATGGAAGGGGTGCTGGATACATGAAACCCCTATTTTCATTTTATTATTTGCTTTTAAATCTTAATTTGGCGACCGGTCAGGTACAACGACCTGGATTCAGGCTCAATGCATCACTATGGATACTTTTTTGGCGATCACTCTCAGGGACCTTGTAAATCCTGAATTTTATATTAACAACGGTGGACTGTGGGTAATGCTTTTTATTGTTTTTGCGGAAACCGGCCTGATGGTAGGATTTTTTCTTCCGGGTGACAGCCTACTGTTTGTTGCCGGAATTTATAGTCAGAAGCTTATCGACAAACTGATTCCCGGAGGAACCGGCAGCGATTTACTAAACATTATTGTGCTCTGGATATTGGTTTCATTTTGCGGTATAATCGGAAATATGGTAGGATACTGGTTTGGCAAAAAAAGTGGTCACTACCTTTTTCAACGCAAAGACAATTTCCTTTTTAAGAAAAAACATCTTTTCGATGCTAAAAGATTTTATGATAAGCATGGGGGCCAGGCCATTGTTTTTGCGCGGTTCCTTCCTATTATCCGGACTTTTGCTCCAATCGTAGCGGGCATTGTGCAGATGGAAAAGAAAAAATTCTTTTATTATAATGTGATCGGTTGTGTAGCCTGGGTTTTTCTGATGTTGTTTGCAGGTCATTATCTGGATAAATTTTTCATGAAGAAATTTAACTTCGACCTGAAAAAGCATCTTGAAGTGATTGTGATTGGAATCGTACTGATAACCACACTTCCTGTTTTATACAAGATGTTTTTTGGGAAAAAGCCGAGTTCACACCCGGAGGAGATCTGACCATGAATCTGCCTGTCATTAAACGTAATTCCGGAATTTTCAGTCTGGCGGTAATCGTTGCCGCACTCGGGTACTTTGTAGATATCTACGACCTGCTTCTTTTTACTGTGGTTAAAAAAGAGTCCATGTTGCAGGTTGGAGCCACAGATGCAAGTCTTCTGGCTGACAGCAGTCGTGTAATAAACTGGCAGATGATCGGATTATTAATCGGCGGCATCTGCTGGGGCATTCTGGCAGATAAAAAGGGAAGGCTCTCTGTGCTTTTCGGATCCATCATTCTTTATTCAGTGGCTAATTTCCTAACTGCATATATACATACCGTCGACCAGTATGCTCTTTGTCGATTTGTGGCAGGACTCGGACTGGCTGGCGAACTGGGCGCCGGTATTACCCTTGTAAGTGAGCTTCTGCCTAAGGAAAAAAGAGGCATCGGAACCTCCATGGTGGCCGGTATTGGACTTATAGGAGCTGTCGTAGCCTATTATACTTACCAGTTTACAAGAGACTGGAGGTTGTGTTATAAGATTGGCGGAGTATTAGGCATGGTCTTACTTGTACTGAGGATCAGTGTGGCTGAATCCGGCATGTTTATTCAGGTAAAACAACAATCCGTGAAAAGGGGAAACTTTTTTATGTTTTTCACCAATGGCCCCCGTTTCCGAAAATACATAAACGCTATCCTGATCGGGCTTCCAACCTGGTATGTTATCGGGATCCTGATAAATCAAAGTGACCGCTTTGCAAAAACCATGTATGGCAGTACCAGCCTGGATTCGGGCAGGTCAATTATGTTTGCATATGTGGCGATTTCCATTGGAGATATTCTGGTAGGATTCATATGTCAGTGGTTTAAGAGTCGAAAAAAAGGTCTGCTTGTATTTTATATTTTCTGCTTAATATTTGGATTTTTATTTTTCTGCTCCCGTAAATAATAATGATTCCACCATGTATTTTCTCAGCGCCATGCTGGGATTTTCCACCGGATTCTGGGCTATTTTTGTGACCATGGGTGCAGAGCAGTTTGGTACGAATCTGCGGGCTACGGCTGCAACCACGATCCCCAATATGGTAAGAGGATCACTGCCTCTGATGAACCTGCTTTTCCTGAATCTTTTTCAAAAAAACTGGGGCTGGGGTCTTATCAGGAGCGGTATCATAACCGGAATCATTATAATGATAATAACTTTCATCGCTTTTTATTTTACCGAAGAGACCTATCACAAGGACCTGAATTATATTGAACTGTAGCCTGATTCTGGTCTTCGGGAACTGAATCCCTATCTTCGCGCCTGATTTTTATTGATAATTCCTTTCTGATGAAATTTCTGATCATCCGTTTTTCTTCCATCGGCGATATCGTTCTGACGACACCTGTTATCAGATGTATTAAAAAGCAGGTTCCGGATGCGGAAATTCATTTTCTAACAAAGGCGACTTATTTGCAAATCCTTTCGTCGAATCCATATATAGATAAAGTTCATTTCCTGGAACAAAGTCTTTTGTCCATTATTGCCGAACTAAAAAGAGAGAATTTCGATTTTGTCATCGACCTGCATCACAATCTTCGTTCCATGAAAGTGAAGGATGCATTAAAAGTAAAATCCTATTCGTACGACAAACTCAATATCAAGAAATGGATCTACACCAATTTAAAATGGAACCTGCTTCCGGATGTTCATATCGTGGACCGGTACATGGAAACCGTTGCGGATTTTGGTGTCAAAAATGATGGCGCCGGACTTGATTATTTTATTGCGAAAGAAGATATTATCAATGAATCAGATCTTCCTACCTCCCATTCGGCAGGTTATATCGGTGTAGTGATCGGTGCTGCGCTGAATACTAAAAAATATCCATTTCATCATCTGAAAAAACTTTGCGAATTGCTGGACCATCCTATCATACTTCTGGGGGGACTGGAAGATGCGGATGAAGGTGACCGGATAGCTGCTTCCGACAAGATCAAAATCTATAATGCCTGCGGAAAATTTGGTTTGAATGAGTCGGCAGATCTGGTGCGGCGCGCAAAACTTGTTGTAACCAATGATACCGGCCTTATGCATATTGCAGCGGCATATAAAAGGCCAGTCATTTCACTATGGGGTAACACAGTACCGGAATTTGGCATGTATCCTTACTATGGCAATAATTTCCTGGAAAGATATGAATCGAAAAACGGACCAGCTTCCTTATGACATACTCGAAATAAGAAATCTACGATGCAGACCCTGTTCAAAAATAGGGTATGACGCCTGTCCGCTGGGACATTTCAAATGCATGGAAAAGATTGATCCTGCCATGGTCGTCGCGAAGATCCGGGCGAGACTCTCCGCTATTTGATATGCTGACCCGTCCAGGTACCGTCTTTATTAAATATATTATATCCGACTATGGAGTCGAAGCATAAATATTTTCCGTCCCAAACTCCTTTCACGTCGAAATGATTATAAATTCCAGGTGCAGCTTTTACATAAAAGCCGGTCCACTCTCCCTGTTGAATCAAATGTCAGCATGAGTTGCTGTGTTGCAACTGGAAACATAACCAATCAGATCATCGGTGTTGTTGAAAATATACAAGCCCTTCCAGGAAGGATTTTTAGGATGATATTCGTTATGATACATCGGATTCAGTGTCTTGTTCATATCCGGATTCAGTTCATAGTGATTTAACGGATTGATGGTACTGTTAAACTCCGGATTGATATCATTGTTGTGAGCGGGATTGATATTCCAGTTATATTTTGGGTTGATATTTGAATTTTTTTCGGGATTTATCGTGCTGTTAAACGTGGGGCTGAGATTGATATCCACTTTTGGATCGTGATTATTATTCGAGGACTGCGAAAAAACCGGGACCTGAATCAGTACAGCAGCCAGAAGAGACAAGAGTAAATTTCTTTTCATACGTTTTTTATCAATGGTTCAGGGTGTCACCGAGTCAATCGCAGTTCAAAATACAATATTTATGTGGGTTTTCATTTAACATGAATATGGGTCCATTTGCCATTTTTATCAAACAGATTGAAGCCGGACTGGTTGTCGTAACAAAGAAACATACCCGTCCATACACCAAAAAGTGTAAAATAATTATACATTGACCTGCCAGCCTTTACATAATAACCATTCCACGTGCCGCTGTTGTCAAATGAAAGCATGACATTTTGGGTAGCGACAGAAATATATCCAAAGAGCTGGTTTGAGTCATTGAATAAAAATAAACCTTTCCAGGTTTCTGTCGAAGGCCGGAGTCCTTTCATGATCACCGGATTCAGTACGTCATTCGACTGAGGATTCAGCTGCATGTTGATCATGGGATTGATGGCAGAATTCAGAGTGGGGTTTACTGAATTTTCCCTGAAGCGGATTCATGTTCCAGTTTGATGAAGGATTGATGGCAAGGTTACTGTCGGGATTTATTTCTTTATTAATAAAAGGATTCAGATTTGCATCCCTTTTTGGATCGTGTCCTTTAAAAGCCATAATCGTTCTGGGCGGATAGCCCTGAACTGGAACACAGCAAAATCGCCAAAATCACTATTCCTCGCATACGAATAACGGGTTGTTATAACGTTGGATTCAATGCGACTTTTCGCCGGATACGAGGATAAAATTAAGGGAAAATGGAAAGAAAGGCTAAAGGTAATATTGAAGGTTGATATTGTCAAGAGGCTGACTATTAGCTATTCGCAAATTTTCGTAATGTGGAAATGTGGAATTGTGCATATGGCGAAGTGTGGAAATGAAATTAAAAATTTAATTATTAATTTCATTTCATCATTCATCACATTGCCCACAATTCCACCTTTCCACATTATGAAAATGGCAGTTAGATCTTAGTCAGGTTTTTAAAGTAGAAAGCACATCATTCATACTTCTTACAGCTTCAGCACTTTTGGAGAACAATCCTTTTTCATCTGCATTCAGATCGAAAGGAATAATTTTTTCCCATCCGTTTTTACCGATGGTTACCGGTACACCAAGGCAGATATCTTTTTGACCGTACTCACCGTCCAGGTAAACACAACAGGTAAAAAGTTTCTTCTCATCCCTTACAATGGATTCGACAAGGGCGGCACCGGCGGCACCGGGTGCATACCAGGCAGATGTGCCGATAAGTTTAGTCAGCGTGGCACCACCGACCATAGTGTCGGCTACGATTTGTTTTTGTTTTTCTTCGGATAGCAGTCTAGTAACGGGAACGCTGTTCCATGTTGCAAAACGAATTAGTGGAATCATGGTAGTGTCACCGTGACCTCCGATTACGAGGGCATTCAAATCAGCCGGACTGCAACCCAGGTGCTGGCTCAACTGATATTTAAATCTTGCACTGTCGAGCGTTCCTCCCATTCCGATAATCCTTTCTTTGGGCAAGCCTGTCTCTTTCAGCGTGAGATAGGTCATCGTATCCATCGGATTACTGATGATGATCAGTATGGCTTCCGGTGAATATTTAAGAATATTTTCTGCAACCGTTTTTACTATGCCTGCATTGGTACCAATCAATTCCTCCCTTGTCATTCCCGGTTTGCGTGGAAGTCCTGAAGTGATCACCACGACCCTGCTGCCGGCTGTTTTTGCATAGTCATTTGTACTGCCGGTTACCCGGGTATCGAAACCCGAGCAGGGTGGCGGATTGCATAATATCCTGAGCCTTTCCTTCTGCAAGACCTTCCTTAATATCCAGTAATACCAGTTCTTCGGCAAGCTCCTTACGGGTGATATTATCAGCACAGGTTGCACCAACGGCGCCTGCACCTACAACAGTAACTTTCATCGTGAATTATTTAGAATGTTTGATGATGACTTAAAGCGTGGCAAAGTTAGGAGCAACATTAATTATGAATTATGAATTATGGGTTATGGATTATGGTTAATGATGCAGATTGAGTTCTAATATCTCATGATCCATAATTCATAACCCATACTTCATGACCAATTCTATTTCGCTTTCACCTCAAAAGCATTCAGAATGGTATCCACTTTCTGGTTTCCTTCAAAATTGGTAATAAACTGACCTTTTTTATCATAAAGAGCCAGGTAAGGAAGACTTTTCATTCTGTAAAAAGGAGGAAGCATATATTTTTCGTCCCTTCCCATCAGAATATTTGAATGGTCTGCAATTCTGAAATAGGTGTAGAATGTTTTCATCTCATCGAAAGGCTGGAAAGTGGCCATAACAATTTCAATGTCTTTGAATTTACTGAAGTCTGCCAGTATATCCGACGTCTGATGTTTGCAGTGTTCACATTCCGGACTGAAAAACATGAGAAGGATTTTGTGATTTTTTTTAATATCATCCTTCGTAACATAATGGACGCTGTCAACTTTCAGTAAGCGTAACGGGGGAAATCCGGGATTTTTCAGGTAAGGCGCTTCTGGAAGGCTGGCAGTTGTTTGTGCCTGAACAGTATACAATGAAAAAAGACCCAGGGCTGCTATTATCACTCCCTTCATAGTAGATATTTTCATAAAAATAATGGAAAATACGGGATGCTCATAATTTCAAAATGGGCTACTTTGCGCAGAAGTTTAAAAACCATTAGTTTTGTCGCCCTTTAAGGCAAACAATTAATTATTATTCATGGCAAATACAGCAGACATCAGTCGGGGGCTTATAATTAAACTGGACGGCAGTCTCTATTCAGTGGTGGACTTTGGAGAAAATAAAACCGCCAGAGCGGCGGCAAAAGTATGGGCCAAGTTAAAAGGAGTGGATAATAACAGGAGTATTGAAAAAACCTGGAATAGCGGTGACAATATTTATCCCGGTTCGTGTAGAAAGAAAAGGATACCAGTTTATCTATAAAGATGATTCGGGCTACAATTTTATGGATACTGAAACATTTGAACAGATTGCTTTACAGGAAAATATGGTAGATGCGCCACAATTCCTGAAGGATGGCCAGGAGGTTACAGTATTGATGAATACAGAAACAGATAGTCCAATGGGCGTCGAACTTCCGGATAAAATTGTTTTGAAAGTTACTTATTCGGAACCGGGAATGAAAGGTGATACAGCAACCCGAACACTCAAACCAGCCAAAGTAGAAACAGGCGCGACAGTAAACGTACCGTTATTTGTGAATGAGGGGGAATTGATCCGGATTAATACAAAAACAGGCGAATATGTGGAAAGGGTGAAAGAATAACACTTATCTTAGTCTTCCTTTTTAAAAAGTAAAACGCCATAACTGATGGATTTTAAACAGATTCAGGAGTTGATCAAACTGATCAACAAATCGAATATCGGTGAAGTAACGATTGAAGAAAAGGGATTTAAAATTACAGTAAAACAAAAAGAGGAACATATTCAGCAGATTATTGCTGCTCCGTTCCAGTCAAATCAATCTGCTCCTTCGTATGCAGCTCCCGCTGTTTCTGCTCCTGGTGCCGCCGGCTCGACGCCGGTAAATGGAAAATCAAAACAGGCAGAAGCCTGTTGCTGATAATCTGATAACGATCAAAAGCCCGATGATTGGTACTTTTTATCGCAGTTCCGCTCCGGATAAGCCCGCTTTTGTAAATGTTGGTGATGAAACAGAACCCGGAAAAGTGGTTTGTATCATTGAAGCCATGAAATTATTTAATGAAATCGAAAGTGAAGTGAAAGGCAAAGATTGTCAAAGTTCTGGCGGAAGACGCTTCGCCGGTAGAGTTTGACCAGCCCTTGTTTCTCGTAGATCCTAGTTAAATTGAATAATTGGGGAATCTGAAATGAATGATACTGATTATTGATTTTATCTCCAATTTTCTATTTCTCCAAATTCCAAAAACTCAATGTTTAAAAAAATATTAATTGCTAACCGGGGAGAAATTGCCTTACGAGTTATACGCACCTGTCGCGAGATGGGTATTAAAACAGTTGCTGTTTATTCGACTGCGGATAAGGATAGTTTACATGTGAAATTTGCTGATGAAGCTGTTTGTATTGGCAAGCCTGCCAGTGTCAGATTCCTATCTGAATATTCCTCATATCATGGCTGCCGCTGAAATAACCAATGCCGACGCGATTCATCCGGGTTATGGTTTTCTTGCGGAAAATGCGCGCTTTGCCGAAATCTGCGGTGAACATGGTATAAAATTTATCGGTCCCACACCTGCCATGATCAACTGCCATGGGAGATAAAATAACGGCGAAGGAAACCATGATCAAAGCAGGTGTTCCGGTCGTTCCCGGTGGTGGCGGTCTTCTTGAAAATCTGAATCATGCCAAGGACAGTTGCATACGAAACGGGCTATCCGATTATACTGAAAGCAACTGCAGGAGGCGGAGGTAAAGGCATGCGCGTAGTATGGAATGAATCGGAACTCGAAAAAGCATACGATTCTGCAAAGGCAGAAGCCGGCGCTTCTTTCAAGAACGACGGTATCTACATGGAAAAATTTGTTGAGGAACCAAGACATATCGAAATCCAGGTTGCAGGAGATCAGTATGGTACTGTCTGTCACCTGAGCGAAAGAGATTGTTCCATTCAGCGTCGTCACCAGAAACTTGTAGAAGAATCTCCCTCACCATTTATGACGCGCGAACTAAGGTATAAAATGGGTGAAGCTGCAATAAAAGCTGCATCGGCCATTCACTATGAAAGTGTGGGTACCATTGAATTCCTGGTAGATAAACACCGGAATTTTTATTTCATGGAAATGAATACCCGTATACAGGTAGAACATTGCGTTACGGAAGAAGTTGTGAATTTTGATCTTATCAAAGAACAAATAAAAATTGCTGCCGGTGAAACCATCAGCGGTGTGAACTATGAACCCCAGGGTCACGCCATAGAATGTCGCATCAATGCGGAAGATCCTTATAATGATTTCCGTCCTTCTCCCGGAAGAATTACAACCTTACATCAGCCCGGCGGACATGGCATACGCGTTGATTCGCATGTATATGCCGGTTATACCATTCCGCCTTATTACGATTCCATGATCGCCAAAATCATTGCGGTCGCGAGAACCCGTAGCGAAGCCATCGATACCATGCATCGGGCTTTGATGGAATATGTGATCGAAGGTGTTAAAACTACCATTCCTTTTCATCTGCAACTGATGAAAGATGAAAATTTCCGAAGTGGGAATTTCAACACTAAATTTCTTGAAGGTTTTAAAATGAAGTAAGCCTAAAGCGTAAAGCCTAAAGCCTAAAACTTCTTTTTGGATCATTCAAATTTTAAATCTCTATTAATCATATAGGTTTTCTTATATAAGCTTTGGGCTTTCGACTTAAAAAGTTTTAGGCTTTCAGCTTTACGCTTTTTAAAGGAATTGTTCAATTAGGTCCTCAGGATACCGGCTTTCTTTCACAAGGTCACAAAGTCTTCTTATAACTGATTCAACTATGGCATCAGGACATGAAGCGCCGCTTGTCAGCAGTATTTGCAATGGTCTTTTCGGCGGTAACCAATCCAGTTTCCGTTATCTCGGTATTTGAATGAAGATCAAAATGCATGATTGTTTCTTCGGAAATCAATTTATCCGATCCTTCTATAAAGTAACTGGTAAGTTCTTTTTCGCACAGCTCTAAAAGATGGGAGGTATTGGAAGAATTGTAACCTCCTACTATAATGGCAAGATCCGCAGATTTTGAAAGCATCGCCGATACCGCAGACTGGTTATCGTTAGTAGCATAGCACAGTGTATCCCTTGTGTCTGCGAATCCACTCGCAGTGTTTTCACTTTCAGGTAATGACTTTTCCTGAATAATCTGTTTCAAAAAATCGGCAATCTGCTGAGTCTCTGAAGCAAGCATCGTCGTCTGATTAACAACGCCGATCCTCTCCAGATCTTTCGAAGGATCAAACCCTTTGCTGGTCCGGTCGTGGAACAATTGAAAAAATTCGCCGGAAGTCTTTTCGTTTTTTATAAACATACCAAGAAGTCTGGCTTCCTCCATATCCCGGATTACAAGTGTCGGCCCCGCTGCCGCTGCATGAGAGAAAGTGGCACGTGTTTCTTCATGACCTGGTTTTCCGTGTATGATCACGGTGAATTTTTTTTCTGCAATTTGTACAGACCGGTTCCAGACTTTCTCAACAAAAGGGCAGGTGGTATTGTATGTTTCAGTCCGTATTCCCCTTGATTTTAAAAGACTGTCTATCTCCAGGCTTGTTCCGAAGGCGGGTGTGATCACGATATCTGTTGCGACGAGCTCTTCGAATGGTATCAGTTGTTTTCCTCCGGTATCCTGTAAAAAACGGATGCCCCTGCTTTTCAGATCCTGATTTACCTGCGGGTTATGAATCATTTCGCTTAAAAGAAAAATATTTTTCTCCGGATTTTCTTCAACCGTCCGGAAGGCAATATCAATAGCATTTTCAACACCGTAGCAGAATCCGAAATGACGGGCCAAATAAATTTTAAGGGGTCCGAAATCCAGTGTGGTAGGTGAAAAATCCTTCTTCATCTTATCTTCCGCACGGCGTTTATTTTTTATCGCGGTAATGAGCGGACTGCGGTAAACGTGAGGAACCTGGAATGTTTTCATTTATGATGCGAAGTTAGGATTGCAATGATTAATTATTAATGACTAATAAAGAAGGTACATACAGAGTATTTCCATTAATGACATACAATCAAAAAAGTTTTAGGCTTTAGGCTTTAGCTTTAAGCTTTAAGCTTTGGGCCTGATTCGTATCTTTCAGATTCAAAATATATGAATGAATGGAGAATTTAAAACCGTAAGCTGGTCGCTGGATTCAAATATTTATGAAGTAAATCTTCGACAATATACCCGTAAAGGAAATTTCCGGGCTTTTGCCGGACATCTTCAAAGGCTTCGTGATATGGGAGTTGAAATACTCTGGTTTATGCCCATCACTCCTATCAGCCGGGTGGGTCGTTTGGGAACTCTCGGAAGTTATTATGCCTGTTCCGACTATCTGAATACTAATCCGGAATTCGGTTCCGTGGAAGATTTTAAATGGCTTGTGGAGCGGGCGCATGAATATGGGTTCAAAGTGCTGATCGACTGGGTTGCTAATCATACTGGCTGGGATCATATATGGACCACTAAATATCCTGAGTTCTACAGAAGAAATACAGACGGCGCTTTTTATGATTCTCATGGCTGGGCAGATGTGATTGACCTCAACTACGATTCCCGGGAACTACGAACCGCCATGATAAAGGCGATGCAATTCTGGGTTGAGACCTGCCAAATCGATGGATTCCGATGTGATATGGCCATGTTGGTTCCCATAGATTTCTGGAAGGAAGCGAGAAGAACTCTGGACAATATAAAGCCCCTGTTCTGGCTGGCAGAATGTGAAGAGATTATGTATCATGAAGTATTTGATGCCAGCTATACCTGGAAGATGGTACATATGATGGAATCATTTTGGAAGAAATCCAGCGACATGCAGGGCCTCATACAGGTTTTATATTATTATAGTCATCAATTTCCGGCGGGCTCCATACGGGCCTACTTTACTTCAAATCACGATGAGAATTCCCATAGCGGAACTGAATATGAAAGACTGGGAGATGCAGCCTTGCCATTTGCCGTTTTCTGTTGCCTTTATGATGGCCTGCCGCTGATTTACAGCGGACAGGAAATACCCAATTTAAAGCGATTGCTATTTTTCGATAAAGATGAAATAGACTGGGATAGAACATATTTACTTTCGGACTTCTATAAAACGCTTTTGCAGGTCCGTAAAACAAACCCGGCATTAAAAAGCGGGGACCCGAAAAGATCAGCAATCATTCTTTCAAATACAAAGCCAGATCACATACTGAGTTTTATAAGGCGTTTTGAAAAAGATGAGGTGTTGGTGATTTTAAACCTGACTAATGAAGCACATTCTGTCATCATTACAGGTCATATCCTTTCGGGATCATATAAAGATTTGTTCAATACCCGGGCTCCCGATTTTATTTCAGGCCAGCCACTTCTGTTAAATCCATGGGAATATAGGGTCTATACTAAATAATAATGCGTTCCCTCAGCAGGAAACGCATTATTATTAAACATCTGCTTTAAGCTTTACGCCTTAAGCTATTTGCTTTAAACTATTCGTCATTCAATTTTAGCGGATAAGTGAAGGATCCGTCATAACCGGGATATACGCCTTCCAGTTTCAATGTTCCGTTACCAGCCTGTTCCACGATTTTGCGAAATTCATCGACGGTATTTACATCTTGTCCGTTCACTTTCAGGATCACAAATCCTTCTTCCATTCTCGTTTTACTAAACAATCCTTTATCGCTGATGGAAGTCACAACGATTCCGCCCTTCACGTTCAGCTTTGCAGCATCCGATTTTTGGAGGGGCTGAAGTTCGGCTCCAAGTTTATCAAATGCGGAATTCTTTACAACATCCATATTTCCGCTGTTATTCATCAGCGTCACCAAAACTTCAGATTCAACACCATTCCGTTTATAGTTGATCTTGACTTTATCACCAGGGCGGTAAATAGCAATCTGACCAACAAGTTCAGAACCGGAGCTGATAGGAATACCATTCAGTTTGGTAATCAGATCTCCTTCTCTGAGGCCCGCTTTCGAAGCCGCACCTTTGTCACGAACATTCATGATATACACACCTTCAGCGTCATCTTTTATTCCATGTTCTTTTTTCTGGTCATCGCTCAGGTTGTCACGGGCATATTCTATACCCAGGTAAGCCCTTTGTGTGGTGCCATATTTAATAAGATCCGTAACGACCTTCTTTACAATATTCACCGGAATAGTAAATGAGTATCCTGCATAGGAACCGGTAGGAGAAGCGATGGCTGAATTAATTCCGATCAACTGACCCTGAGGGTTTATCAACGGACCACCGCTGTTTCCAGGATTCACTGCAGCATCTGTCTGAATAAACGATTCTACAGGGGCAACACTCTGACGGCTATTGATATCTATGGATCTTCCCTTCGCACTCACGATACCTGCAGTAACAGTTGTTTCAAGCGACAGGGGATAGCCGACTGCCAGTACCCACTGACCTACTTTGACTTCGTCAGAATTTCCATAAAGAAGAAAGGGGAGCCCCTTAGCTTCCACTTTTACGACAGCCAGATCAGTGCTTGGATCTGTCGCAACCACTTTGGCTTTGAAAGATTTCTTGTTGCTGAGTGTAACGGTCACTTCATCAGCACCATCCACTACGTGATTATTGGTCACAATATAACCGTCTTCACTGATGATAACTCCGGATCCCGAACCCATTTCAGGCATAGAACGTGAACGATCTCCAAAAAAATCGTTAGGATCAATTCCAAACAGATCAGAAAAAGGATTTTTTCTTGGAAGGTTATTACTTACCGTGCGAACTGTCTTTGTTTTAATATGCACGGTAGCCGGAATTGCTGCACTGGCGGCGTCGACGAAGTCAGCCGGACCGACAGACTTTCCTCCATCAAAAAACTTGGCGTAATTCGCCGGAACCTTTGCGGAGTCCTGTGTGTAAAAATAAGTTCCGGTTGGACTAAAATGTTTGTAACCCCACAAACTGGTCAGGGTAGTAGCTGCACTGATAAATACAATGCCGGCAACTTGCTTCAATTTCATTATTTTATTTTTTTTTGTCAATGTTCAGGTAAAACGATTTGTCAAATGCCATGCCTGATACTTCAAAGTAACACACTGAAAGATCTAACGTTATTACCACCTGTTCAGTTTAACAAATAATTTACTAAGACCTTCGTAGATGGCAGTTTCCCAAATTTACAAAAGAAATTTTAGCAGACAAAAGCTGTCATAGATTCAGATTGCCTGCAAAAATTTCAACGTATCGGCTCCGTCGGCATAATCCGTCAATTTTGGCCGCTGGGTACTCCCAAAAGGCAGATAATGCCTGCCCACAATACACTGAAGATTTGAATTTTCCCGGGTTGGGAACCAGTCATCCCGGTTGCGGTAAAAAGAATAGTGCAGCACGGAAATTGGTGAAAAGGGAGATTCATTTTCAAGTAATAGCAGACAGTCATTCGTCATGTAAAAGGACTTATTCAGGATAGCCAGTGATAAACGGTAGTCGAAATTATTTTTGTATTTATTGTGATCGGCCATCCACTGGTATTTTCTGAATGCCTGAAGCATCGGAATAAAGTCATAATTTTCAGGCACATGGATCTGGGTAACATTCCGGCAACCCAAACCAAAATAAAGAAATACATCGTCAGCCAGCTTTTCCAGTTCTTCTGCCGTTTCATTGCCTTCCAAAAAAGCGACAGATGTTCTGTTACGGCGGATCAAACTGGGATATTTTCCAAAATAATAATCGAAATACCTCGCTGAATTATTGCTGCCCGTTGCAATGTATGCGTCCATTCCCCTCAACATGGTTGTAAACCGGATTTCATCTGCAAAAGCCGGGTTTTTTTCTATCAGGAAATTTAAAACGGTGGGAAGGAGCCATTGATCTTTGGAAGAAAGTTTAATGAACTGATGGTGGCCGCTTAAAAAGCAGGATATAAAATCGTGGAATCCGACTAATGGGATATTACCGGCCATGACGATTCCCACATTTTTAGGATCTTGATTTTCTGTCGGGAAACCATGGTTTTGGAGCCAGCTTTCCAGCAGATTCCGCTGCAGATAAAGTGCGACGGTATTATTTACCGCCAATTCAATAAATTCAGGTATAAACCAGGGATTGTGGTGGAAAGTTTTGGTTTTAGCCGACTTCCAGTTCGCGTCTCCGGATTGCATAAAGTCCCCAAGTTCCACCAGTAAACTGATCCGGTTCTCTAAATCCATATTTCAGATTATCTTTATGAGCGAATTTAATTCTATTCACCTCCAAACAATAACAATCTTATGGCGATTAAGATAACAGAAGAATGTATCAATTGCGGTGCCTGCGAACCGGAATGTCCTAATAATGCGATTTATGAAGGCGGTGTGGAATGGGCCATCGCAGACGGATCTTCAGTAAAAGGAATGTTTAAATTGATGGATGGCACTGAGATAGATGCCAATCATCGTAACAGCCCGATATCAGTAGATGTCTATTATATCGTTCCAAATAAATGTACGGAATGCCAGGGATTTCATGAAGAACCACAATGCGCATCCGTTTGTCCTGTTGATGTTTGTATACCTGATGAAATGTACCGGGAAACAGTAGAAGAACTACTGGCAAAAAAAGAAAAACTTCATCTTTGATTCCGGCAGATATATAATCCCAATACATGAAAAAGGTTATTGCGTTTGTAACTGGTGGATATTCCAGTGAAGCAGAAGTTTCTTATAAGAGCGCCATTACAATGGAGGCCGAAGTAGATAAAAGTATTTATGATGTTTACCGGATAGATATAACTCCCACTGAATGGTTTCATCCCGGGAAAAACGGGAAGAAGATTCAGGTAGATAAAAATGATTTCTCGATATCGGTCGACGGGAAAAAAATCATATTCGATGCTGTACTTATCGGTATTCACGGTACACCAGGCGAGGACGGTAAACTTCAGGGCTACTTCGATCTCATGAATCTTCCGTATACTACCTGTAATGCGGCTACGTCTGCGATTACTTTTAACAAAAGGTATACTGTTGCTGTTGCTGCTTTTGCAGGTATAAGTGTATCTAATTCCGTTCACTTATTCAAACGGGAAAATCCCGATTATGCAGATTTGGTCAGGCGGGTAACAATGCCGGTCTTCGTAAAACCCAATAATGGAGGTTCAAGCATTGGTATGTCCAAGGTCAGCAGGAAAGAAGATCTTCCGGCGGCTCTCCAGAAAGCATTCAAGGAAGACGAAGAAGTGATCGTAGAAGAATTTGTAAGTGGAAGGGAATTTACGGTCGGTGTTTTTCGTACAAAGAACGAAATACTGGTCCTCCCTATAACTGAAGTAAAAACCAGCAAGGATTTTTTTGACTTTGAAGCCAAATATACAAGTGGTTTTTCGGAGGAAATTACGCCTGCAGCACTGGATGAACATAAGGCCGATAAAGTGAGACAAACAGCCAGAAAAATTTACCAGGTTTTTAACTGTAACGGTGTTATAAGGATTGACATGATCTATAATGAGGCAAGGGATGAGCCTTTTCTGCTTGAAATAAATACCGTACCCGGTCAAACAGCAGCATCGGTGGTTCCTCAGCAGGTGAGAGCTAATGGCTGGACACTAAAACAATTCTATTCAGCGTTGATTGAAGACGCCTTAGCAAGGGCCGGGAAATCCCGAGCCGTATAAATTTAACTTTCCATTTAAATCCACTTCCGTGTTCCGATTTTTGACGAGTAAACCATTATGGGTTAATGTTCTTGCAGGTTTTATATTTCTGGTCGTACTTCTCCTGCTTTTCCTGGGGTCACTCGACATTATCACACATCATGGCAAAACAATGAAAATTCCTGCTGTGGTTGGCCAGTCGATCGAACAGGCCAGGAAAACGCTGGAGTCACAGGGTTTTGAGATACAAATTCAGGACTCGATTTATAGCGACACGATTCCACCTTTACAGGTAATCAAACAATTTCCTGAGGCCGATAACCTGGTAAAGGTTAACCGGACGGTTTACCTGACCATAAACAGGGCAGTGGCGCCTGAAGTAGATATGCCCAATCTGCTTAGTATGACGTTCCGCAATGCAGAAATGGTACTTCAGAGATATGGCTTGAAATTAGGTGATACGCTTTTCAAACCGGATTTTGCCAGAAATTCAGTACTTGACCAGCAATACAAGGGCGAAAGTATAAAGCCAGGTACCAAGATCCAGCAGGGCAGTGAGATAGCCCTTGTTCTTGGTAATGGGGTTGGTGTTGAACTTATTGTACCAGACCTTTTTGGTCTCAGTTACAGGGAAGCCCGTTCTGCCATAAGTGAAGCCGGTTTGATTGTGGGTTCTGTTGTGATAGAATCTGATGTAACTGATACCATGAATGCATTTGTATATCGGCAAAACCCCGACCGTTATGATTATGAAAGACAGGTTAATCATATCCGACAGGGACAAATAATAGATATCTGGCTTTCGGCTTTGAAAAAGGAACGTATTGTGGATAGCAGTACTGTTCAGAGACCAAATTAAATACTGATCAAATTTTTTATATGCAATTGATTACTGTTGCTGAGCTTAAGGATCGCCTTTCCAATGGAGAGAAAATAAACCTGGTTGACGTCCGCGAAATTTCTGAACACAATGAATTCAATATCGGAGGTACACTACTGCCACTGGGTAGTATTCAGGCTATGGACATCGGTGAAATTGAGGCGTACAAAGATCAGGAACTGATTTGCTATTGCCGTAGCGGAAACCGGAGCGGACAAGCCTGTCAGATACTGGATATGCTCGGCTTCGCAAATACAAAGAATCTTCAGGGCGGGATGCTTGCCTGGCAGAAAGTCTAAAGCTCAAAGCCTAAAGCCTAAAACTTCTTTTTAGATTGCCAATTAGATATTTTAAAGATTTACAAATTCCAAATTTGTTTAGGCTTTTGTCTTTCAGCTTTAAGTTTAGACTGGTTTTAGGCTTTGAGCTTTAGGCTTTCGGCTTTTTCAGATTTTAATGTTCACCGAAAACATAAAATTCGTTCCCGCCTGCGGGAACAGAAAGTTTTCATTGATGAGCATACCTCCCTGGTAATATCCATAAGTGTATCCTGTTGCTTCATATTTCTTATTAAAGACATTATTGAGATAAAAAATGAAATTGACTTCTTCCGTCGATTTTATTTTAGGTGAATAGATGATTCTCAATTGCTGCAGGTAATAATCTGAAATTTTTTTATCGTCACTTTCGGAATTGTCCAGGTATTCGCTGCCTACGAATTTGGCAGGCAGGCTAATTTCCAAAACACTTGTCGGAAAAAAACTGATTGTTGCAGCGCCAATAAAATCGGGTGATAGTGCAATATCTGTTTTTTTATATGTAGTGCTTACCTGCCCTCCATTGTCATAATCGTCCACATATGCCGTGTAATTTGAAATTTTATTTTGGCTGATTGTCATGTTTCCGGAAACCTGAATCCAGCTGGCTGGTTTAATGCCACCCTGAAGTTCGAGGCCCAGGCGCCAGCTACGGGGAGTATTGGTCCTTGTATATTCTCCCACATCATTTATTTTCCCTGTGAGTACAAGCTGGTTTCTGTATAACATATAGTATGCTGTAATTTCCCAGTTGGAAACCACCGTTTTTTTATTAAGTCCGAGTTCAAAATCATTGACGGTTTCTGGTACCGGCTGTTGACTAAGACCTGTCTGGTAATCGTCGTGATTGGGTTCATGTGTCGCGCGCGCGAAGGAAAAATAAGCCTGCATTGGCCCCTGATTGTAGGATATGCCAGCTTTCGGGTTGAAGAAATTATAATTATTAATAATTGTGTCGGTATCAGTATTATCAAAGCCATTGATACGGTAATACACATGCCTGTACTGCAGATCTATAAAACTGGTGAACCATTTCCCAAGTTGCTGCTGCCATTTTGAGTATATATTAAAATCTGTTTTTTTTGCGGGATTGTTATAATATTCATAGTCAGGTGGCACACCTCCCTCCTGTGTCCAAATGATATTGCCATAATGCTGACCATCATATTCCGTCCAGCCCCCACCCAGAGTGAGATCGGTATTTTTCTTATTGAACTGCAGTGAATAAATTCCACCATAGAAATAATTGCTAAGCCATCGTTGTCTAATGAGATTTGTACTGGAAATCGAATCGCTTCCGTAAACCGGACCGGTTATGCCGTATTCGCCATAAGAACCCTGGTTAATATATTCCTCATAATATCCATATCCTCTTGTAAGAAAGGCAGCTAAGTTGGCATGAAGGGAACTGGAAATTTCCTGGTTGAAAAATAACTGGTAATGATTTTGTGTATAATTATCAGTTTGATTTGAATAGGTGAAATAATTGTAGGTCCTTCTTTTGGAATTAAAAAGATTTATTGAATCCTCAGGTGAATTATATAATGCACCCGGGTAACCGGAATTATCCAGGTATTCCTGCTGCAATGCCGCACTATCCCCATAGAGCTTAGCCGCGGGAACTCCATTCCATGCCTGGTAAGTTTTTTCAGAACCCATAATGATATTAAATCGGAGTGAAGTTTTTTTAGAAATGTAAGCGGTAGAGAAATAGGCGGATTTTAAATCACTTGTTGCCCGGTCAATAAATCCGTCACTGCTTATACGCGATAAGCGCATGTCGACCGTAAAATGTCCGTCGATAAGTCCGGTACCTGCCTTGAATGTATTCTTCCAAGAATTGAAAGAACCGAAACTATTGTTGAATTCAGCATATGGAGAAGGCAGGAATGCATTGGTGGAAAAATTCATGCTGGCGCCAAAAGCGCCCGCTCCATTTGATGATGTTCCTACACCACGTTGAATCTGGATACTATTGGTTGAAGAAGCAAAATCAGGAAGGTCAACAAAATAAATCGATTGTGATTCAGCGTCATTATATGGTATTCCGTTCAGGGTCATATTGATACGCGACGCATCAGTTCCACGAATGGAAATTCCGGTATATCCGATTCCGTTTCCTGCGTCTGAATTCACAACCACCGACGGAGTTTGATCCAGTATATAAGGGAGGTCTTGTCCGTTATTCATTTTTGCGATTTGAGTAACACCCAGATTCACTTTGGTGAACGGTGATTTGTCACCAGCCCTGATAGCTGTGATTTCGACCGGATCAAGAAAAAGGCCGGGATTTTTGATTCTTATTGAATCCGGTGTTATTTTATTGAGAATGCTATCTCTACCCGCAGGAACCTGACTATATGATTGAAAGGTTAATAAAAGACAGCCAATAGAAATAAGAAATAATTTCATTTTCCAGCTTTTTTTGAGTGAATGGCGGAAAAGTTGGAAAATGCAGACGAAAGAAGAGGAAAAGAAGCCACCTTCCCTGCGCAGGCATTATCCTGTTCAGGTTCTACGGGTATTATCTCAGCCTCGTCATTCCGCCCTTGGCGGGATGGTCAGCACCCCGGGAACTTAAGAAAACCGGTTTTCCGCCGGCAGTGCAAATATAAGATAACTGTCCTGTTTGCGGATCTGAAAAATTTAGTTTTAAAGGATGCAACATCTTTCCAAATTGTGTGTCTTTTCCATCAGTCCAAAAATGCTAATTATGAAAAAGTTCTTTTTTACCGGCATGGCGATATTTTCTCTCTTTGCTGGTTATAGTCAGGCCGACAATGCGCAGACACGTAAACTATCGGGATTTACCGGCGTGGATGTTTCTCACGGAATTGACCTTTATCTGAGCAATGGCCCCGAATCTGTTTCCGTTAGTGCATCGACCAACGAATTGCGTGATCATATCATTACTGATGTAGTTCATGGTGTCCTTAGAATATATCTTGAGGATAACTTCAACGGAGGGTCAGGAAATACCAATATGAAAGCCTATGTTTCCATAAACAACCTCAAATCTCTGGGAGCTTCCGGTGGAAGTGGTATTTTCCTGAAAGGTTTGATAACTGCAGATGATTTGAGGGTTGAACTTTCAGGGGGCGGAAATATGGAAGGAAATTTAAATGCCAACCATTTGAATATTGAACAATCCGGCGGATCCAGTGTGGTACTTACAGGTAAAGTCAAAGACCTGAATTTAGAAGCCAGTGGCGGAGGAAGGTTAAAAGGTTACGGCCTGGTTGCTGATGTTGCCAACATAAATTCAAGTGGTGGAAGTGATGCCGAACTCACCGTAAATAAACAAATAAGTGTAGAGTCCAGCGGCGGAGGGAGTGTGTCTTATAAAGGCAGTGCTACGGTGGTGTCGGTTAATTCAAGTGGCGGTGGAAGCCTTACCCATAAAGACTAAGATCCCCCTATCTTTGCACTCCTTAAATAGAGTGTAAAATGGGTATGGACCGGAATACGATTATTGGGTTTGTTCTTTTGGGTTTATTATTGTTTATTTATTTATTTACTGCAACCAGGAACAACCAGCAACTGGAAAGACAAAGACTTCGTGAGTCCGATTCCATTGCTAGTATAAAAAAAGTTCAGGAAGCTCTGCATGTTGTTCAGGATTCCGTAAAAGTAAAAGTTGCTTCAGGCGATTCACTCACCGGATTTCAATAAGGCCATAGGGGGCAGTGAAAAACTGCTGACTGTTGAAAATGATCTTCTAAAAATCGTTTTCAGTAATAAAGGAGGTCAGCCGAAAGAAGTCATTCTCAAGAAATTTAAATTATACGACAGCAGCTTTTTGCCGCTTGTGGATTCAACTCTGGCCAACCGGCTAAGTTATCCGATCAATACCGGCGCAAATCAGACAGCCCAGATTTCTGATTTGTATTTCAACGATGCAAAGGTCGAAAAATCTGCAGATGGAACTCAGACCATTACCTATTCTCTGCCAGTGCCATCCGGACTTTCCCTTGAACATCAATATATTATTCACCCGGATAGTTACCTGATAGACTGGAACCTGACCACGAACAGATGCTGCTCAGTTGTTTTCGCAAAACAACCTGAATGTCGACTGGCATTCAGAAATGAAAAAAACCCAGGTCTATGTTTATTATGAAAAAAGACTTACGAATGTTTGCTTTTCGACGGACAATGAATTTGATTATATTTCTTCCAAACCGGAAAAGTTGTTCGATAAACCTGTTCAATGGGTTTCGGTAGTCCAACAGTTTTTTAACAGAACCCTGATTGCAAAAAATAATTTTACAGGAGGCGATATTCAGTGGCATCGTGAAGTTTCTGACACTTCCTATATGCTTGGGAGCGCCGATGTGCACCTTCAGGCGAAATTTCCATCAGCAGCGTCGACATTGAATTTTCAATGGTACTATGGCCCAAACGATTATCATATTCTCAAGAAAGCGGGTCCGAATATGGATCGCATTGTTGATCTGGGCCGGGACATGTATTCATTTGTCCGACCAATCAACACCTACATTATTATGCCGGTATTTAACTTCTTCAACAAATTTGTATCCAGCTACGGAATTGTTATTTTGTTACTGACTTTGTTTATCCGTTTACTTACTTCACCACTCGTATACAGCAGTTACCTGAGTGGTGCCAAGATGAAAGCGCTTCGTCCGGAGATTGAAATACTAAAGAAAAAGACCAATGGTGATCAGCAACAAATGGGTGTTGAACAAATGAAATTATTCAGGGAAGCGGGTGTAAACCCGCTGGGTGGATGTATACCGGCTTTGTTGCAAATTCCGATATTTTTTGCGCTGTTCAGTTTCTTTAACTCTAATGTGGCGCTGCGTGGTCAGCCGTTTTTATGGGCGCATGATCTTTCCATTTATGATGTTGTGCTCAAACTGGGATTTACATATACCGGCCTATGGAGACCATATAAGTCTTTTTGCAACGCTCGCTGTCATTACGAGTTTCCTGATATCCTTATATGGTATGAGCATGACACCCGATCAAAGCAATCCGGCTATGAAATATATGCCGTATATCATGCCGGTCATGCTATTGCTTTTCTTCAATCGTCTGCCTGCTGCACTAACCTGGTATTATACAGTTTCCAACCTGATTACACTGATCCTGCAATTTGTAATACAGAATTATATTATTGACCATGACAAGATTCTCGCCAAACTGCAGGCGAACAGGACCAAACCAAAGACAAAACCTAAATGGCAGGAGCGGTTTGAGCAAATGCAGGAAGCACAAAAAAAGATTCAGCAATCAAAAGGAAAAGGTTAGGAAAGTATGGGAGTATGGGAGTATGGGAGTATGGGAGTATGTGCACATTAATATGATACCGGGTCTCTATTGGTTCTTTAAAACTTTGGAGCGACTGACATTCTTGTAGATAATCTATATCATGAAAAATAGTTGGCTGTTTGCAGGGTATCTGTTTTTTTCTATCTCAGGTTCTGCTCAAAAACAGATAGGAGATCTTAGTTTGATATATAATTCTGTTATTACCAATGCACAGGATTCGAATAAAAAAATCAGTTCCACAACCGGATATTTTCTAAAGGGAAATTTAAGCCGCGCCGAAGTGAACAGTAATTTATTCTCCTCTGTAACCATTTATGATTCCAAAAAAGGATCAGGAGTTATACTTAAAGAAGTTAACGGACAGAAATTGCTGATCAGAATGAATGAAGAAAACTGGAATCAGAAAAACAAACGATTCCTGAATCTGCATTTCACAAAAACGAATGACACAAAAACTATCGCAGGATATCCATGTGAAGGCGCAACAGCATCCACTCCCGATGGATTTGAAATAACGGTCTTCTATACACGGGATTTGATACCTGAGAATAAAAGTTATGACCCTGCCTTTAAAAATCTGGAAGGATTACCACTGGAATATGAATTGAGAAAAGGTTCCCTGAATATAAAATATACACTGACCTTTATTGACCTCAATCCTGTGCCCGCTTCGAAATTTGATATTCCAACTAGTGGATACAGGGAATTAACATATGAAGAAAGTTTGAAGATGAAGACTCAGTAAGCCTGAGGCGAAAAGCCAAAAGCTTAAGGCCAACGTAATTATATTATTAAAATGTTAGATAATCGGGAATCTAAAAAGAAGTTTTAGGCTTTGAGCTTTGGGCCTTATGCTTATTTCGGCATTTGAATGCGAACACCGAGGAACTGAAGATTTGATCTGGCGCCCAAATTAATTGTCCGGGCTGATATTGACCTTGTATTGATAAGGAAGTATATAGGTTGTATTTCCCCGCTGATAGATAATCATAGCATTTAATGAGATGCGATTATCTGCCTGCTGATGGAATGTAACTGAACTGCCACTGTAAAGAGGTGCTTTCTTCAAGGTAAAAGATGAAGACGCATTGATCGGTGTGAAACTATTTTCGAATTCGTGATGTTTTTTCTTCTCTCCGCCTCCTTTGCTCGCAAATGTAAGCGCGGTTACTGCAAATAGCAGTAAAATGCTGACACTCAAACGAAGAGTGCTTTTGAATGATAGTCTATAGTTGAGAGAAGTCATCATGAACAAAGATACAATTAAATTTTCAGTATTTTTTAACCAATTCTTGGGTATTATCCGCTTATTTTAACACATTCTGTGCCGATTTTGTGGAAATCCCTCCTATATTTCAGCAGGTACGGAGAAAACGCGACTATCGTTGCCTTGCATAATTTATTTGCGGCTAATGGATTATGAATTAATTTAGTATAACCACCTTAAATGAAAGAAAATCCATACCACCCCGAGCAGGATGAGATCAGGGAATTGCTGAAACAATACAGCGCTCTTAAAAACGGCCGGAAACACAGCTTTCTTGATGAAGATTGTTTTGAAAAAATCATCGATTACTATGACGGAAAAGAGGAATTTCCCCACGCCCTGGAGGCAGTGGAAATAGGGATTGAACAATACCCCTTTTCATCCATTCTCCATATCCGCAAAGCGGATCTCCTTATTGCGACCAGAAAATATGCAGAAGCACTGAAGGTACTCGAACGGGTGGAATTGCTGGATTCCAACGATATCAATCTCTATATTTTAAAAACGGACGCTTATCTGGCGCTGGACCAACAGGAAAAAGCCGTTGTTTTATTGCAGGAGGCCCTCAATCATTTTGAAGGAAGGGAAAGAATCGAACTCCTGTTTGAACTCGCCGACGTTTACGACGATTACGAAGAATTTGATAAAATATTTGACTGTCTGCGCTGGATCCTGGAACAGGATTGTGAGAATGAAGAGGCACTTTATAAAATTTGTTTCTGGACAGATTTTACCGGCCGGAATGAAGAAAGCATCCGCCTTCATCAGAATATTATCGAAGAAAATCCATATTCGGAACTTGCCTGGTTTAATCTTGCAGCCGCTTACCAGGGTTTGAAATTATACGAAAAAGCAGTAGATGCATACAAGTATGCCGTGGCCATTGATGAGAAATTTGATTATGCATATCGGAATATGGGCGATGCCTTTATCCGTTTGCGTAAATACAGGGAAGCCATAGAAAGCCTGGAAAGAGTTTTGGAACTGTCGAAACCCGAAGATGTTATTTATGAAGCCATCGGTCATTGTTATGATAAACAAAGGCAATTTGCACAGGCCCGTTTTTATTACCGCAAAGCTTCGCATCTCAATCAGGACGACAGCAAACTGATTTACAAAATTGCCTGTACCTACCTCAACGAAGGTCAATGGACGAATGCTGTTAAACAACTGGAGTCTGCTATTCGACTGCAGGGCAAACATCCGGAATATCATCTGGCACTTGGAGAATGCAAAGTACAGCTCATGGAATTCAGAGAAGCAATCCAGGCATTTGGAACCGTTGTGCGGTTAAGACAAAAAAATATTTCGGGATGGGAAGCACTCGTGCGATGCCTGTATCTGGCTGAAATGTACAAGGAAGCTCTGGAACAGGTGCAGCAGGCGATCCGGGTAATTGGTGAAAAACCACTTCTCACTTTTTATATGAGCGCTATTTATTTTGCCATGGGCAAATCGAAAGAAGGTCTGATCCACCTGGACAAGGCGCTTGGCCGTTCGCCGAAATTGTTAAAGAAAATGATTGCACTTAATCCATCTTTACTTCAATCACAATCTATCGTCGATGTGATCGCGCGTTACCGAAAAAGGTAAAGTTTCCTTATTTTTGCGCCGCCTGAATTCATTTAACGAAATTATTGTCGATGAATTTTTTGCTAAGTCAGATGCCGGACAGAAATAAAAAACCCCGGAATCATGGAATTACCATGGTCATGGATAAGGGATTAAGTATTGAAGAAACTAAAAATTTTCTGAGTATTGCCGAACCCTATGTTGATGTTGTAAAACTGGGATTCGGAACTTCTTATGTAACCCCAAACCTGGATAAAAAACTGGAGGTGTACCGGAACTGCCAAAATCCCGATTTATTTCGGGGGAACCCTCTTCGAAGCATTTCTCATTCGCGGCCAGCTGGAAGATTATATCAGGATCTGTAAAGAATACGAAGTTGGTTATATGGAAGTGAGCGATGGTTCGGTAGATATTGAACACAAGGAAAAATGTAAACTGATCGAACGTCTCACCCAATATGGTACTGTATTAAGCGAAGTGGGCAGTAAGGATGCAGCGCACATCATTCCGCCATACAAATGGATAGAACTCATGCGGGCTGAATTAAACGCCGGCGCCACGTATGTGATTGCTGAAGCGCGGGAAGCCGGAAATGTGGGAATCTACAGGGGAACCGGTGAAGTGCGCGAAGGACTGGTGCAGGAAATTCTCACCCAGATTCCGGCCGAAAAAATCCTTTGGGAAGCACCTCAGAAATCCCAGCAGTTATATTTTATTGAACTGATCGGAGCCAATGTAAATCTTGGAAATATTGCCCCCAATGAAATGATTGCGCTGGAAGCCATGCGCATCGGTTTGCGCGGAGATACATTTGAACTCTTCCTGGATAAGAATAAAAAAGAAAACAAATGAGAAAGTTTGGCCTGATCGGTTATCCGCTGGGCCATTCTTTTTCCGGAAAATATTTCGCGGAGAAATTCCATCGGGCAAATCCATTCACGATTGTGTTTATTCAAATTTTGAAATTGCCTCGATTGCAGAACTGCCGGAGATTCTGAAGGATCCGGAATTGAGAAGGCCTGAATGTAACCATCCCTTATAAAGAATCGGTGATACCATTCCTGCACAAAAAAGATCCGGTGGTAGAAGAAATCGCTGCCTGTAATTGTATCCGGATTGCGAAAGGGGATACTCACCGGTTATAATACAGATGTAATTGGTTTTGAAAAATCGCTTGATTGAAAAATTAACGGCAAAGGATACACGTGCCCTGATTCTCGGAACCGGTGGTTCCTCGAAAGCCGTCGCCTGGGTTCTCAGGAAGAAAGGAATTAAATTTCTTTTTGTTTCACGAAACAAATCAATTGGTGATGATCAGATCACGTATAAAGAACTGAATCAGGAAATAGTGGATACGCATTCTCTGATTATCAATACTACACCACTGGGCATGGATCCCAAAACAGGAGATTATCCGCCTATTCCGTATCAATGGATCGGCCCTGATCATTATCTTTTTGATTTGATTTATAATCCTGTTAAAACCTTATTCCTTGAAAAAGGAGAAGACGCAGGGGCCCGGATTAAAAACGGATCCGATATGCTGGCCATACAGGCAGAAGCCAGCTGGACTATCTGGAATGCATAATCAAAGTCTAAGTTTCTTTTTTACGGCTTCCGGTAATGATACAATTTTTTTCAGGTTATAATCGTAACAAATCATCGTTGTTTTCGCAAATGCGATGGACGTGCAATTTGCCATCCAGTTTTTTTTCAATTTTGTATGCCAGATCGAAACCAGCCCGACTAAATTCTACAGGCTGCACGCTGATCAGCAGTGAATCACCGTAATACATCTCATTTTTGAAAACGAGGGCCGCATCGGCCATGATGAGACCAACACCTTCCATATTGAACTCGGTATATCCAAGAGTCTGCAGATAGCGTACCCGTGCCTCATGGAGAAACGAAAGGACTTTATCATTGCCAACATGTGCACCGTAATTGAGATCCGTGATTTGAACGGATAGTGAAGTGTTAAATGTAAAAGATGCCGGGAGGTCTATTTTAATTCTGGACATATATTTATTTACCGGATCACTTGGGTTTTTAGATATGCGATCAGCATGTCTCCGGCCTTTCGCCGATGACTGAAAATGTTTTTTTCTTCGGAGTTCATTTCTGCAAAACTTTTAGAGGAGCCATCAGGCAAAAAAATAGGATCATAACCAAAACCATCTGTTCCCACAGGTGAACGTAGAATCTGTCCTTCACAGCGACCTTCAAAAAAAAATTCCTTTTCTTCCAGGATCAGACATATCACCGTAATAAACCGGGCGCGCCTGTTTAGTACATCTGCCATTGCTCTCAGGAGTTTTCGAATATTATTTTCCGGTGAAACCGGTTCTCCTGCATAGCGGGCACTGTGTACGCCGGGTTCACCACCCAGAGCATCTACTTCCAGTCCTGTGTCTTCACTGAAACAATTTTCTCCCCCGCTAAGCTGGTGAATAGTTTGAGCTTTTGTACGGGCATTTTCTTTCAAAGTATCAAAGGGCTCGGGAATATCTTTTTGAATGCCTGCGTCCGCAAGTGAAAGAATCTCCACACCGGATCCTATGGCAGAACGGAGTTCCTGAAGTTTATGAGCATTGTTACTGGCAAAAATCAATTTCACAGGTTAAATAACTTTTTGAGACAGATCCATAAACGTGATTTCAATTCACGCCCTGCCGGGTCCTCACTACACATTAATTCCGGAGATGATACTGGTACTATTGAAATACCATCCCTGACTGATATACTAAAATCCGGAAGCGAAGAATCCAGGCTGAAAAAAGCAGGCCGGATTCCCCATAAGAAAATAATCCGGGGATGAAATTGAACTTTCAATTTTTCAAATGACAGGTCTAGTTTCGTGAGTATTCAAAAGGACAATATCATCCATTTTCAGCTTGCAGGCTGAAAGCATTTTATTTAGAAAAACAAGTTGTTCTTCAGGAAGAAAATCGTGATCAGGGCAATGAACAAGAAAACTGATCGATCGGCGGTTCTGTTCCCAAAAAAGGATTGTTTTCAGCCACCAGACCTTCCGGATATAGGTTTGCTATCAATTCTGAAGTAAGCCTGATATGATTGATTCCCATAAAAGCTGTGAAAATAAGATGAGTGGTTTTGCGTGCTCCGGGAATGTTTTGTTTCTTTGTAGTATCAAAAATAGCATTTATGATGGAGACGGTGGATATACAGGTTACCAGGGTAAAAAAAAGCAGGTTGCATGAGATGGATTTCAATCACCTGCCTTTTGGCAAATATTTCAGTGACCATATGCTGGAAGCAGATTATGCTGACGGTGAATGGCAGCAGGTTACCATTAAACCCTATCAACCTATTTCCTTTGAGCCATCTATAATGGCACTCCATTATGGCCAGTCTATATTTGAAGGCATTAAAGCCTACCGAAATAAAAATGGGGAAGCTTTTATTTTTCGTCCTTTTGATAACCTGAGGCGTTTTAATATTTCTGCAGAAAGAATGGATATGCCGTCCGTGCCCGAAGATATTTTTATTGAAGGGATGCGGAAACTGATAGCCATCGACAGGGACTGGATTCCGGCTAAGGAAGAATATTCTTTGTATATCCGCCCTTTCATGTTTGCAACAGATGCCGCACTGGGTGTTAAGGCTTCGGACACTTATAAATTCATGATTTTACTAAGTCCGACCGGGCCCTACTATGCGGCGCCCATGAAGATTTATGTGGAAGAAAAATATACCCGTGCTGCACCAGGCGGGGTTGGTTTTGCTAAAAATGCAGGGAACTATGGTGGCGCGCTCAAAGCGACATCTGAAGCCAGGGCCCAGGGCTATGATCAGGTATTATGGACAGATGCATTTGAACACAAATGGCTGCAGGAAGTGGGAACCATGAATGTTTTCTTTGTATTTGGGAAAACAGTAGTCACTCCGTCTCTTGATGAAGGAACCATTCTGGAAGGTGTTACACGCGATAGTGTAATTCAGGTACTTCGCGAACAGGGGCTGAAAGTGGAGGAAAGAAGGATCAATATTGACGAAGTAGTGGAAGGGCACAGGAGCGGAAAACTGACTGAAATATTCGGTTCCGGTACAGCAGCGACGATTTCTCCTCTTAAAGAACTGCGATATAAGGATTATAGCATGCATTTGGACGTTAACGCTTATCAAGGTGGCCCCTGAAGCCAAGAAAATCCTGACAGAAATTCGGGAAGGGAAAAGACCGGATTTGCATGGCTGGCTGGTAAAAGTTTGAGATCAACATTAATTTGGAGAATCCCGGCCCGGCTGTTACCTTTGCCGTCCCAAAATTCAAACAGGTTCCGAATGCCTACTATACAACAATTAGTTAGAAAAGGAAGAGAAATCATCCGCGCGAAAAGCAAGTCCAGAGCGCTGGACAGCTGTCCGCAGAGACGTGGTGTATGTACGCGTGTATATACTACCACGCCAAAAAAACCCAATTCTGCCCTCCGCAAGGTGGCTAAAGTGCGGTTAACTAACAAAATTGAGGTGATTGCGTATATTCCGGGCGAAGGGCATAATCTGCAGGAACACACAATCGTACTGATCCGCGGGGGTCGTGTAAAGGACCTTCCAGGGTGTACGTTATCATATCGTCGGGGATCTCTGGATACTGCCGGCGTGAAAGACCGCAAGAAAAGCCGCTCTAAATACGGTACAAAGAAAGAAAAAGCAGGTGCCAAACCAGCTCCAAAAAAATAGTAATAATTTAATTTCAAATAACTCATGAGGAAGACACAGGCCAAAAAATTACCACTCGCTCCGGATGCGAAATTTAATGACATCCTGGTTACGCGTTTTGTAAATAACCTGATGTGGCAGGGCAAGAAGAATACAGCATTCGGCCTGTTTTACGACGCAATTGACCGTGTTTCCAAGCAGTCTAATGAGAACGGGTACGAAATCTGGAGAAGAGCTCTGAATAATGTTACACCTGCAGTTGAAGTAAGAAGCCGGCGTATCGGAGGTGCTACTTTTCAGATCCCTGCAGAAGTTCGTGCCGACCGTAAGATTTCGCTAAGCATAAAATGGCTGATACGCTATAGCAGGGAAAGAAATGGAAAGAGTATGGCTGACAAGCTGGCTGGCGAAATTCTTGCAGCCAGTAAAGGAGAAGGCGGAGCTTTTAAGAAGAAAGAAGATACACACAGGATGGCGGAAGCCAATAAAGCATTTGCCCATTTCAGGATCTAAAAGAATAGAGTATTTAATTATCCCCCGGCTTGCCCCGGGGGATTTTTTTTGCAGAATACCTGAGGGTTGAAGGATATCTGGACGTCGGATTGAATCTTAGGGTTGAGTCCGCTCATTTGCATATTTTTTGGTACCTTTGCGCACCAAAAAGAAAATACTTTAAATCTAAAATAATGGCAGACTTAAAATTTCAAAGAAACTTCGGTATTGCGGCACATATTGATGCCGGGAAAACGACCACTACCGAGCGCATACTTCGTTATACGGGCATGATCCATAAGATCGGGGAAGTGCATGACGGAGCGGCCACAACCGACTGGATGGACCAGGAAAAAGAAAGGGGGATCACCATAACTTCTGCTGCAGTGAGCTGCCAGTGGAATTTTCCGACTGACAAGGGTAAAGTAGACGCGAATACCAAAAAATATTATTTCAATATTATCGATACACCGGGTCACGTAGATTTTACCGTTGAAGTTGAAAGATCCATGCGTGTACTGGACGGACTGATTGCCCTGTTTTCAGCAGTTGATGGCGTTGAGCCTCAGTCTGAAACAGTATGGCGTCAGGCGAATCGTTACAAGGTACCCCGTATCGGGTTTGTAAATAAAATGGACCGCTCCGGTGCGGATTTTTTAATGGTTGTAAACCAGGTGAAAGAAATGCTGGGTGCCAATGCTGTTCCTCTGCAATTGCCGATTGGTGCAGAAGATGATTTCAAAGGCGTGGTGGATCTGATCAGAATGAAGGGAGTTATCTGGCATATGGAAACAGAGGGCATGACTTTCGACGAAATTGAGATTCCGGCAGATTTGCTGGAGGAAGCCAAAGAATGGAGAGCGAAACTGGTAGAATCCGTTGCTGAATATGACGACAAGCTGCTGGAAAAATTCTTTGTGGATCCCAACAGCATTACTGAAGATGAAATGCATGAAGCCATTCGTAAAGCGACGATTGACCTGAGTATCGTTCCGATGATGTGCGGTTCTTCATTCAAAAATAAAGGGGTGCAAACTGCACTGGATGCTGTTTGTCGCTACCTGCCTTCTCCCATTGACCTGGAAGATACCGTAGGGACCGATCCGAATACAGGTGAAACAATTACCCGTAAACCTGATCCGAAAGAACCTTTTGCGGCACTGGCATTTAAAATCATGACGGATCCATTCGTAGGACGTCTTGCATTTTTCCGTTGCTATAGTGGACGTCTGGAATCAGGTTCCTATGTGTTGAATGTTCGAAGCGGTAAGAAAGAGCGAATCAGCCGTATCATGAAAATGTTTGCCAATAAACAGAACCCGATCGATTTTATTGAAGCTGGAGATATTGGTGCGGCCGTTGGATTTAAAGAAATAAAAACAGGAGATACACTATGTGATGAGGATCATCCGATCACACTGGAAAATATGTTTATCCCCGAACCGGTTATTGCCGTGGCCGTTGAACCGAAAACACAGGCGGATGTGGATAAAATGGGTTTGGCCATTTCCAAACTTGTGGAAGAAGATCCGACACTTCGTGTGAATACAGACGAAGAAACCGGTCAGACGATCCTGCGTGGAATGGGTGAGCTTCATCTGGAAATCATCATCGAACGCATGCGCCGGGAATTTAAAGTGGATGTAAATCAGGGTGCGCCCCAGGTTGCTTATAAAGAAGCATTCAATACCACGATTGAACATCGCGAAGTTCTGAAAAAACAAACCGGTGGTCGCGGTAAATTCGCCGACATCCAGTTTGCCATCGGACCTGCGGATGAAGAATGGATAAAGGAAAACGAAGGAAAACATTTCCAGTTTGTCAATGATATTTTCGGAGGATCCATTCCCAAGGAATTTATTCCTGCCATATCGAAGGGATTTGAAACTTCCATGATAACCGGTGTTTTAGCGGGTTATCCGATGACCAATATGAAAGTTCGTGTGTTTGACGGTAGTTATCATGATGTGGATTCTGATGCAATGAGTTTTGAAATATGTGCCAGGTCCGCATTTCGTGAAGCAGGCCGCAAAGCCAAACCCATTCTGCTGGAACCTATCATGCGAGTGGAAGTGCTTACACCTGATCAGTATATGGGAGATGTTACCGGAGATCTTAACCGTCGCCGCGGGATTCTGGAAGGCATGGACAGCAGAGCCAATCTCCAGGTAATCAAAGCAAAAGTTCCTCTGAGTGAAATGTTTGGTTATGTAACACAATTACGTTCACTGAGTTCCGGACGGGCTACTTCAACCATGGAATTTTCTCACTATGCTCCTGCGCCGAATAATATCGCTGAAGAAGTAATTGCCAAAGTAAAAGGAAAGGGCAAAGTAACTGCCTGATCTAATCTGAATATTACTGACCCCTTCTATCAAATAGGAGGGGTTTTTTTTTGAACGGTAAGTCAACCATGTTTCAATTGAGTATTTTTCCGGATTAAATGATTTCTTATGCATCGTCTTCTTTCTTTCAAATTGATATTGTCTTTCTAATACTAATGATTGCAAACTCTGCGTCGGCTCAATTGTACGACCGGATCACCTGGAGCAAAGACGGTAACAGTTATTATGTAAGCAAAGATGGAGCTATTATGGAGTTCAACCTGGAGGATCTAAGTAACACTACCCTCGTTATCTCAGGAACAACTTATTCCTGCAGGGGACAAGCAGCCCCTGGATATTAACCATTTTTTCTTTTCTCCAGATTTCAAAAAAATTCTGATTTATACGAATGCAAAAAAAGTCTGGCGTTATGAAACCCGTGGAGATTACTGGGTTTTTAATTTTTCAGATAATTCATTGTATCAGCTGGGAAAGTCCCTGCCTTCATCTTCTCTGATGTTTGCAAAATTTTCACCTGATGGTACACATGTGGCATATGTGAGCGAACATAATATATATGTGGAAGATCTGTCAACACATAAGATTAGAACCCCTTACCCGAAATGGTTCCCGCAAAATGATCAATGGCACATTCGACTGGGTATATGAAGAAGAATTTGATTGCCGCGATGGTTTTCGCTGGAGTCCGGACAGCAGCGCAATTGCTTTCTGGCAAATCAACGACAGCAGTACGCGGGATTATTATATGCTGAACACAACCGATTCTGTTTATTCCCGTGTGATTCCGGTAGAATATCCGGTAGCTGGTCAGATGCCTTCCCCGTTTAAAATAGGAGTGGTGCAAATAAGAGATAAGCAGACCCAGTGGATGAAAATTCCCTTTGATTCAAAAAATGGATCATACCTGCCCCGAATGGAATGGGCAGCCAACAGCCAGGAACTAATTGTTCAGCGTTTGAACAGAAGTCAGAATGAATCGGATCTCATGATCTGTGATGCGAAAACAGGTAGTCGTTAAATCAGTTTTTAAGAAAAAGATGCGGCCTGGATTGACGTGATTTCACGAATGGGATGATGATTATAAAATGGGTGGATGGGACTGGCTGAATAACGGATCAGAATTTTTATGGGCAAGTGAAAAAGACGGATGGCGTCATCTATACCGGATAAGCAGGGATGGCAAGAACCAGGTTCTGGTTACACCGGGCAATTATGATGTAATAGAGATATCACTGATTGATGAAAAAAATAATCTGGTATATTTTATGGCTTCCCCTGATAATGCCACTCAGTCTTATCTCTACAAATAAGCCTGGATGGGAAGGAATAGGCTGATGCGCATTACTCCCGCCAATGAACCCGGTTCGCACATGATATATGAATTGTCACCCAACGGAAAATATGCAAGTCACCGGTATTCCAATTATTACACGCAAGAATCAGTCGGAATGGATAACCCTGCCGGATCATCAGGCACTGAAAGCAAACCCAGGGTGTCAAACCAGCCAATCCGGCCGACAGCGCTGCTTCCAATATTTCATTTTTTAAAGTCACCACGGCAGACGGGGTGAACATGGATGGATGGATGCAAAAACCGATACCCTTCGATCCGTACAAAAAAATATCCGGTCTTATTCTTTGTATATACTGAACCCGGTTCAGCAAACGGTTAATGATGATTATCGGAGTAACACATTGTCCTGTGTATCCGGGCGACCTGGCCAAAGACGGATATATCTATATTTCTCTGGATAACCGGGGAACACCGGCGCCTAAGGGGGCGGCCTGGAGAAAGTCCATCTACCGGAAAATCGGGCAAATGAATATCCACGATCAGGCCCAGGCGGCCGCTGAAATATGCCACTGGCCATTTGTAGATACCTCCCGGATCGCCGTCTGGGGCTGGAGCGGGGGTGGTTCAGCAACCCTGAACCTGATGTTTCAGCATCCGGAAATATACAAAACAGGACTCGCTGTCGCGGCCGTCGGCAATATGCTGAACATATGATAACATCTACCAGGAACGATATATGGGTAATCCATTGGAAACCAAGGACGATTATGTAAAAGGATCTGCCATTACCTATGCCGGCCAGCTCCGGGGAAACCTGTTGTATGTCCATGGAAGCGGGGATGACAATGTCCATTTCGACAATGCAGAAATGCTGATTAACGAGCTGGTAAAGTACAATAAGACTTTTCAGTTTATGGAATATCCCAATCGTACGCACGCCATAAACGAAGGGCCGGGAACGACCGAACACCTGAATAATTTTTTTAAAAACTACCTGAATGCACATTGCCCGGGCGGAGGTAAATAATTCTCAAAAAACCTATATAATTCTTTGACAGTTTATCCCTTAACCCATACCTTTGCATCCCGTTCAAAAAACGGGCATTGACATATGTCTCAACGAATCAGAATCAAATTACAGTCTTACGATCACAATCTCGTGGATAAATCTGCTGAGAAGATCGTAAAAACAGTTCGTAGTACAGGTGCCGTTGTAACCGGCCCCATTCCTTTACCAACAAGGAAGAAGGTATTTACCGTTTTGCGTTCACCACATGTCAATAAAAAAGCACGTGAACAATTTCAGCTGCATACGCATAAGAGATTGCTGGATATTTATACATCTACTTCAAGAACCGTTGATGCTTTATCCAAACTGGATTTGCCATCAGGTGTTGATGTGGAAATTAAAGCCTGAGTAAAAATTCCATCTGCCAAACCGGTATTTAAAGCGGCCAAAGCAGCGCTGGATGATTTGAAAAGAAATATGAACAAGCCGTTCGGGGTTTGTTTACAACCGGTACTTCCTTCGTCCCGCCTTCAAGCGGGATTCGATAAAAGAGACGAAGACTTAGCCATGGCGCACACCGCCTGCGCTAAAGCTTCGGCGGGCAACGGAAAAGGTCGGTTGCAAACGGGGGATTGAAATCAGTATCAGCTTTTGAAAAGCGAATCGGACTGCTGATTGTCCTTAGACTCCAGGCACAAACCAATAAAAAATGAAAGGTTTAATTGGAAAGAAAATTGGAATGACCTCTGTCTTTACCCCCGATGGTAAGCAGGTTGCCTGCACCATTATTGAAGCCGGTCCCTGTGTCGTTACACAGGTGAAAACTACCGAATCCGACGGTTACAATGCACTTCAGATCGCCTTCGGTGAAAAGAAAGAAAAACACGTTCTCGCTTCTGAAAAGAATCACTTCGCCAAATCAAATACCACAACAAAACAATTTATCAAGGGAATTCCGCAATTTTTCTTTAGAGAAAAATCTGGGGGAATGCGCTTACCGTTGACATTTTCGCCGAAGGTGAAATTGTTGATGTAGTTGGCACTTCCAAGGGAAAAGGTTTCCAGGGTGTTGTTAAAGCGTCATAATTTTCACGGTGTTGGCGGACAAGTCCATGGTCAGCATGACCGTAGCCGTGCACCGGGATCACTGGGTAACTCTTCTGATGCTGCCCGTGTAATGAAAGGTATTAGAATGGCCGGCCGTATGGGTGGTGACCGCGTAAAACTGAAAGGTCTGAAAGTGGTTAAAATATTTCCTGAAAAAAATTATCTGCTGATTGCCGGATCTGTTCCGGGTCACAATGGTTCCATTGTATACGTTCAGAAGTAATAACCAATTAAAGAGATTCACATGCAAGTAGATGTTTTAAATATAAAGGGAGCTAAAACAGGCCGTACACTGGAACTGCCTGCAGATATATTTGAAGTGGAGCCGAATGATCACGTGATATATCTGGCAGTAAAACAATACCTGGCTGCACAGCGTCAGGGTACGCATAAAGTGAAGACCCGTATGGAAGTGAAAGGATCTTCCAAAAAATTGCACAAGCAAAAAGGTACCGGCGGTTCACGTAAAGGAAATATCCGGAATCCATTGTATAAAGGTGGTGGTACGATATTCGGACCAAAACCCCGCGGATATGATTTCAAGCTGAACCGGAAAGTAAAAGACCTGGCAAAAATTTCGGCCCTTTCTTACAAGGCGAAGGCAAATTCAATTGTGGTCGTGGAAGATATTCAGCTGAAAGCTCCGAAAACCAGTGAAATGGTTAGTCTTATCGGCGGATTGAAACTGGAAGGGAAAAAAGCATTGTTTGTTATTCCTGAATACAATGATAACCTGCACCTCAGTCTTCGGAATATTCCGAACCTGGAGAGCAGTCTGCTGGCCGACGTGAATACTTATGATATGGTGAATGCAGAATTTCTGGTGTTGACTGAATCAGCAGCAAAAATGTTTGCAGGAAGAAGAAGCAGACAGCATAGAAATTTAAAATTTTCAAATTTTCAAGTTTAATGAAATCAACTGAAGTTCTGATACGTCCGATACTGACTGAAAAAGCAAATGCGCAACAGGAAAAACTTCGTCGTTATGCTTTTAAAGTAAATACCCGGGCAAACAAACTGGAGATCAAAAAAGCAGTGGAAGAATTTTACGGTATTACTGTTGTGGATGTGAATACAGTAATTGTTCCGAGTAAAGCAAGATCCAGATCTACCAAGGCCGGTCTGATCGTTGGTCGCAAACCTGGATACAAGAAAGCGCTGGTCACCGTAGCAGAAGGAGAAACAATCGATTTGTATTCGAATATTTAAGTAATTAAAGAATGGCGAAGCTGCCGCGAAAGCTTATTAAATATGGCACTAAAAAATTTAAACCAGTCACAGCAGGAACCCGTTGGAGAATTGGTAATGCATACGCAGAAATTACAACGGATACGCCTGAAAAAACTCTGCTGGAAAAGATCACCCGTACAGGTGGTCGTAATTCACAGGGAAGAAGGGCGATGCGTTATATCGGTGGCGGTCATAAAAAAATGTACCGTGCTGATCGACTTCAAAAGAGATAAAAAAGATATTCGTCGGAAAGGTTGTTTCCATTGAATATGATCCGAACAGAACTTCTTTTATCGCGCTGATTCAGTATAGTGATGGAGAAAAAAGATATATCCTGGCTCCGCAGGGACTACAGGTGGGCGGAACATGTTCAGGCTGGTGATGCCGTAGCTCCGGAAATCGGGAACGCATTGCAGATGAAGAATATTCCGCTGGGTACCAATGTGCACAATGTTGAAATGCAGCCCGGTCAGGGTGGCAAACTGATCCGCAGTGCAGGTACAACAGCCCAGCTGACCAACAAGGAAGAAAAATATGCCGTATTGAAAATGCCTTCCGGTGAACTGAGAAAAATCCTGATCAACTGTTACGCGACGGTAGGTGTGGTTTCCAACAGCGATCACAGTCTGCAGAGTATGGGTAAGGCAGGTCGTAACCGCTGGAGAGGTATTCGTCCACGTGTTCGTGGTGTTGCGATGAACCCGGTAGATCATCCGATGGGTGGTGGTGAAGGTAAGGCATCAGGTGGCCAGCCCCGTTCAAGGAATGGTCAGTACTCAAGAGGTCTGAAGACCAGAACTAAAGGAAAGGGAAGCGACAAACTGATTATTCAGACTAAGAAAGGGAAAAAAATAGGTAAGAATAAGTTAAAGTTTCAATTTAATCTACATTTTCACATTTACACACTTGTATTATGGGTCGTTCAATAAAAAAAGGTCCTTACGTAGATGCCAACCTGGAAACAAAAGTCCTCAGCATCAATGAAGGAAAAGGGAAGAAAGGAGTCATCAAAACCTGGAGCCGTCGTTCCACGATTACACCGGATTTTGTGGGTCATACGTTCGCCGTGCACAATGGCAACAAGTTCATTCCGGTGTATGTAACGGAATTTATGGTAGGTCATAAACTGGGTGAATTTGCGCCGACCAGAAATTTTAAAGGACACTCCAGCAAAAAGATTGCTGAAGAATAAAAAGAACAGTTTACCGAATGACATTAAGCATTAAGCTTTTGTCTTCGGCTTAAAACGGATAAAATGGAAGCATTAGCTAAACTGAAAAATTACCCGACATCGCCGCGAAAAATGCGACTGCTGGCAGATGAAATAAGAGGTCTGCAGGTTGAAAAAGCGCTGGCATTGCTGGAACATCATCCGCAGCATTCTTCCACGCCATTGTATAAATTATTGTGGTCTGCAGTGAAGAACTGGGAAGCGAAGAACGAAGGCAAAAGTGCTGCTGATGCCGGCCTGGTGGTAAAGACAATATTTGTAGATGGTGCACGAGTGTTAAAACGGATGCGTCCGGCTCCGCAGGGTCGTGGTTACCGTGTTCGCAAACGCAGTAATCATGTGACCTTGATTGTAGATGAAAAAAAGTAAAAAATAATAAAATAAAAAATTGAGGATTTTAAAATGGGTATCATTTTCAAATTTTCAAATTTTCAAATTTTCAAATCAATCAGATAAATGGGTCAGAAAACAAATCCTATAGGTGCGAGACTGGGAATCATCCGCGGCTGGGAGTCTAACTGGTTCGGTAATAAAAAAGATTATTCTGTCAAACTGATAGAAGACAATAAGATCAGAACCTATCTCAATGCGCGTATCAACAAAGGCGGTATTGCCAAGATCGTGATTGAGCGTACGCTCAACAAGCTCATTGTAACGATTCATACTTCCAAACCCGGTATCATCATCGGTAAGGGCGGCGGAGAAGTGGACCGTATTAAGGAAGAGTTGAAGAAACTGACCGGCAAGGAAGATGTTCAGATCAATATCCTGGAAATCAGAAGGCCCGAACTGGATGCGAATATCGTTGCTGACACGATTGCCCGCCAGATCGAAAACCGTATCAATTATAAAAGAGCCATTAAAATGGCCATAGCTTCTGCACTTCGTATGGGTGCAGAAGGGATCAAGGTAAAAGTGGGTGGTCGTCTGGGTGGTTCTGAAATTGCCCGTACAGAAGAAATTAAATCAGGTCGTACGCCTTTGCATACGCTCCGTATGGATATAGATTATGCCAATGTATTTGCGCTGACAGTATATGGAAAAATCGGAGTGAAGGTCTGGATCTGTAAAGGTGAAGTACTGACCAAACGAGATCTGAATCCGAATTTTGTGGGTGGAAAAACAGACGTGAGCGACAGAAGAGAGAGAAGGGATGAAATCAGGGATCGTGAAGACCGTGGTCGTGGTGGCGAAAGAAGGCCAGGTGGTGGTGCAGGTGGTGGAGAACGCCGGGGCGGTGGCGGCTCAGGAAGGAGATAGTCAATTATCAAAATTTCAAATTGAACTAACATGTTACAGCCCAAAAGGAGTAAACATAGGAAAGCACAGAAAGGAAGAATTCGCGAAGTAGCCAAAAGAGGAACAGATATTTCTTTTGGTTCTTACGGTCTGAAGGCACTGGAAGCGATCTGGTTAACAAACCGTCAGCTGGAAGCTGCCCGTCAGGCGCTGACCCGTTCGATGAAAAGAGAAGGTAATGTGTGGATCCGGGTATTTCCCGATAAGCCGATCACCAAGAAACCACAGGAAGTGAGAATGGGTAAAGGGTAAGGGTAATCCGGAATATTGGGCGGCTGTAGTGGAACCGGGACGTATGCTTTTTGAAGCAGATGGTGTTACCGAAGCTGTGGCGAAGGAGGCTTTATTACTGGCTGCGCAGAAGCTGCCGATCAAGACCAAATTCGTGGTTCGCCATGATGTGATTGCGTTATAATTCAAATTTATTAAGATGTCAAAGAGAAATGATTTTGTAAACAGCCTGAAAGACCTGAGTGAAACAGATCTCCTTGTCCAGGATTCGTGAAGATGAACAACGCTTGAAAAAACTGGAATTTGCACATGCAATTTCACCACTGGAAAGTCCGGTAAACATCCGTATGCTCAGAAAAGATATTGCCCGGCTGAAAACAGAATTGACCAAAAGAAAAATCGGGAAAGCGGCAGCGGAAAAAGCATAAGGAATCTATGCAGATCGGCCGCGGACTGATTTACAAAATATCAAATTAGCATTATGTCAGAATAGAAATTTAAGGAAAACAAGAATCGGGGTTGTCAGCAGCAACAAAATGGACAAGACCGTGGTTGTTGCTGTTGAAAGAAAAGTACAGCATCCGATTTATGGTAAGTTCCTGAAAAAGACAACCAAGTTTCATGCCCATGATGAAAAGAACGAGTGCAGTATCGGAGATACTGTTCGCATCATGGAAAGCCGTCCATTGAGTAAGACCAAGCGCTGGCGCCTGGTTGAAATCGTGGAGAAAGCGAAATAAAATTCATTTTAAAAAAAGTATTAAATGATACAGCAGGAAAGCAGACTAAACGTTGCAGATAATAGCGGAGCCAAAGAAGTATTGTGCATCCGTGTATTGGGAAACAGCGGCCAGGATTATGCTAAAATCGGAGACAAGATTGTGGTAACTGTAAAGGATGCATTGCCTGCTGGTGGTATCAAGAAAGGAACCGTAACAAAGGCCGTAATCGTTCGTACAAAGAATAAATTGCGCCGTAAGGATGGTTCTTATATCCGTTTCGACGATAATGCAGTGGTGTTACTGAATCCAAGTGATGAACCAAGAGGTACACGTATTTTCGGACCCGTCGCCCGTGAACTGCGTGACAAGGGATATATGAAAATTATTTCACTGGCACCGGAAGTGTTATAAGCTTAAGGCTTAAAGCGCTAAAGCCTAAAGCTTTAGCTGAATTGAAAATGAGTAACTGAAAATATGAGAATATTTTAAGCAAAAAGCTTTAGGCGTTAAGCCTTGAGGCTTTAAGCAAAAAAAGAAAAGATGGATAACAGATTCAAACCCAAATTCAATATCAAAAAGGGTGACAAAGTGGTGGTGATTACGGGAGACGATAAAGACCTGAAAAAATCGCGCAAAGTGCTGGAAGTATTTCCAGATACTTCCAAAGTGCTGGTTGAAGGAGTCAATATCGTTACCAAACATACCAAACCCTCTGCACAGAATACCAAAGGTGGTATTATTAAGCTGGAAGCACCCATCCATATATCGAATGTGCTGCTCTGGGATGCCAAAACCGGCGGACCTTCAAAAGCAAAACGCACCAGAGAAAACGGGAAACTTATTCGCATCGCTAAAAAATCAGGGGAGGTAATTAAATAATGAGCACGACAAAATACACTGCCCGCCTGGCAGAAAAATACAAAAAGGAAGTTGTTCCGGCATTGATGAAAAAATTCGGGTACACTTCTGTTATGCAGGCACCCAAGCTGGAAAAAATCTGCCTGAACCGTGGAATCAACGGAGCGGTATCTGACAAGAAACTGGTGGACATCACCATTGAAGAGCTGACAACCATAACCGGACAGAAAGCTGTATCGACCATTTCCAAAAAGGATATTTCCAATTTCAAACTGCGTAAGGGTATTCCGATCGGAGCCCGCGTAACCCTGCGTGGTATAAAAATGTATGAATTTCTGGATCGCCTGGTAGCATCTGCCCTTCCAAGGGTACGTGATTTCAAAGGTGTAAGTGAAAAAGCATTTGACGGTCGTGGTAACTATACGATGGGTATCACAGAACAAATCATTTTTCCGGAAGTAGATATTGATAAAGTGAACAAGATTACTGGTATGGACATCACTTTTGTGACGACGGCCAAGACCAATGAAGAAGCATATGAATTGTTGAAGGAACTGGGAATGCCTTTCAGGAATGCGAAAAAAGAAGATTCCAATTAATTAAAGACTGAATCAAATCAATTAATAAAAATTCATGGCCAAAGAATCAGTCAAAGCCAGACAAAGGAAACGGGAAGTGATGGTTGCAAAATATGCTGACAGGCGCGCTGCTTTGAAAGCTGCAGGTGACTATAAGGCACTTGACCTGCTTCCGAAGAATGCATCACCGGTGCGTTTGAAAAACCGTTGTCAGTTAACCGGCCGACCGCGTGGTTATATCCGCTACTTCGGTGTATCCAGGAATATGTTCCGCGATATGGCGCTGCAGGGTAAGATTCCGGGCGTAAGAAAAGCGAGCTGGTAAGATGTTTATCGTTGACCGTATGATCGCGTAGATCGAGGAATTCTTTGCAGACGATAAATCTGACAAATGATACAACCGATCTAACAATAATTTATAAAGTTTTTAATAGAAATACAATGGTAACAGATCCTATAGCAGATTTTCTCACCAGAATCCGTAATGCGCAGATGGCGAATCACCGGATCGTGGAAATTCCTGCTTCGAACCTGAAAAAGCGGATGACAGAAATTCTGTATGACAAGGGCTATATCCTTAAATACAAATTTGAAGACGACACCAAACAGGGTGTGATCAAGATCGCACTGAAATACGATCCGACTACCAAGGAGCCGGCCATCCGGAGTCTTGAAAGGGTAAGCCGTCCTGGTCTGCGTCAGTATGCGAGTCCGGTCGAATTTAAGACGAGTGAAAAATGGTTTGGGAATTGCCATTGTATCGACATCAAAAGGTGTAATGACTGATAAAGATGCAAAAGCGCAGAATGTCGGATGGTGAAGTTCTTTGTCACGTTTATTAAGAAAGTGTGAGAAGTGTGAGAGTGTGAGAGTGTGAGAGCGAACGTCAATAATTATTTCTCCCGAATGTGTCGGGATCAAATTCTCAAATTAGAAAATATGTCCAGGATAGGAAAAAAACCGGTTGTCATTCCCAGTGGAATCACAGTTACTGTGGGTACTGACAATACGGTTACTGTAAAGGGCCCGAAGGGGGAATTGAAACAGACGATCGACCGTGATATCAAAGTGGAAGTGAAAGACAATAAAATTGAAATTTCACGTCCGACCGACCAGATACGTCATCGTGCACTTGCATGGTTTGTACCGTTCATTATTATCAAATATGGTGAAGGGTGTTACGGAAGGATACAAAAGACAACTGGAACTTATCGGTGTTGGTTTTAAAGCTTCTAACCAGGGGAACCTGCTGGATCTGGCCCTTGGTTATTCCCATAATATAATATTTGAAATCCCCAAGGAACTGAAACTGGCAACAGCTCAGGAAAAAGGAGAAAATCCTAAAGATCATGCTGGAAGGCACCGATAAACAACTGATAGGACAGGTTGCTGCCAAAATACGTGGTTTGCGTAAACCTGAACCGTACAAGGGTAAGGGTGTTCGGTATTCCGGTGAAATGGTGACGGAAAAAAGCCGGTAAGGCAGCTGGTAAATAGTGTGAGAGTGTGAGAGTGTGGGAGTGTGGGAATGAAATTTTCACAAAAGTTTTAAAAGTTCAAATTTTCAAATTCAAAGAGATGGACAAGCTAGTAAAAAGACAGAAAATCAGATACCGCATCCGTAAAAAAGTTGCAGGAAGTGCTGACAAACCCCGTTTGTCAGTTTTCAGAAGCAATAGCGAAATTTATGCGCAGCTGATTGATGATAATAACGGAAAAACGCTGGCTGCTGCTTCTTCACGCGATAAGGATATTGTGGCCCAGAAAGTAACAAAAACGGAAAAAAGCAAACTGGTTGGCCTGACGATAGCCCGAAAAGCGACAGAACTGGGTATAAGAAAGTAGTTTTTGACCGGGGTGGAAATCTGTATCATGGAAGAGTAAAGGCCATTGCAGAGGCAGCACGTGAAGGTGGTCTTCAGTTTTAATTATTCAAATAGTTTATTCGTAAATATTTATCATGGCAACAACTAGTATATCGAAAATCAAAGCCGGCGACCTGGAGTTGAAAGAAAAAGTAGTATCCATCAACCGTGTGGTAAAAACCACAAAGGGTGGACGCGCTTTCAGTTTTTCTGCCCTTGTGGTAGTCGGAAATGAAAATGGCATCGTTGGTCATGGTTTGGGAAAGGCTAAGGAAGTACAGGAAGCCATTACAAAAGGCATTGAAGATGCAAAAAAAAACCTGATTAAGGTTCCGGTAATGCATGGTACGATTCCTCACGATCAGCTGGCCAAAGGAAGGAGCAGCTAAAGTGCTGATCAAGCCCGCAGCACATGGTACCGGAGTAATTGCCGGAGGAAGTATGCGTGCTGTATTGGAAAGTGCAGGTATTACTGACGTGCTGGCTAAATCCCTGGGTTCTGCTAACCCGCACAATGTGGTAAAAGCAACTTTTAAAGCCCTTGGCTTGTTAAGAGAACCCATTCAGGTTTCAAGAACAAGAAACCTGTCATTGAAGAAAGTATTCAACGGATAAACCGGAATAAATAAGAAGGAAATGAAAAAGTTACGAATTACACAGATAAAAAGTGGCATCGACCGGTCAGAAAGGCAAAAATTGACTCTGCAGGCGCTTGGCTTGAAAAAGCTGCATAACCCCAGAGAACATCGAGGCTACACCACAGATACTTGGTATGATCAGGGAAGTGGAACATCTGGTAAAAGTGGAGGAAGTTTAAATACAAGTGTGAAAGTGTGAGAGTGTGAGAGTGTGATAAAACATTTTAATTCCGTCTCTGGCGCATAAATTTTCAAATTGACTAGATGAACTTACATAACATCAAGCCGGCAAAAGGCGCAACACATAAGGAAAAAAGACTTGGTCGTGGTGAGGCTTCCGGTAAGGGCGGAACTTCCACCAAGGGTAATAAAGGGGGACAAAGCCGTGCTGGTTATCAACGCAAAATGGCCCATGAAGGCGGACAGATGCCCATCCAACGCAGGTTGCCAAAACGTGGTTTTAAAAACCCCGACCGTGTATCTTATGTTGTCTTCAATCTGTCACAGATAGAACAACTTGCTGAGAAATATGATATTAAAGAGATTTCTGCGTCCAATCTTTATGCCAGCGGACTTGTTTCCCGTACTGACCTGGTTAAAATCCTGGGCAATGGGGAATTAAAAGTCAAAATTGAATTTCAAAGTAAGTGCTGTTAGCAAGAAGGCCAGACTGGCAATTGAAGGAGCCGGCGGTTCTCTCGAAATCATAGAGTTGAAGAAGCCAGTCATGGGTACAAAATCCTAAAATAGTCATTAACTTGCACAGACGATTTCGGTCGTCTTTTTTGCTTTCAGCAGTTCCTAAATAATTAAGAAGAACGTGAAGAAATTTTTTGATACTTTAAAAAATATATGGAGTATTCCGGAATTAAAAAGTAAGATCCTTGTTACGCTTACTTTGCTGCTGGTTTACAGATTCTGTACTTATATAGTTTTACCAGGTATTGATCCGAACAAACTGGCAAGTCTCAGCGGTGCTAAAACAGGTGCACTCGGATTGATTGACGCTTTTTCTGGTGGCGCCTTCTCACAGGCTTCTATTCTCGCACTGGGTATCATGCCTTATATTTCTGCTTCCATATTTATGCAACTTATGAGTATCCTGGTTCCTCAGATGCAGAAGATCCAGAAGGATGGTGAAAGTGGAAGAAAGAAAATTAACCAATGGACCCGCTATCTTACAGTAATCGTAACTTTTGCGCAGGCTTATGCTTATGTAGGTTATTTAAAGACTATGGGCCATGATGCAATTATTGACAGCTTTAGTGCATTTTTCTGGCTCACAACTCCCATACTGCTTACTGCGGGCACGCTTTTCGTAATGTGGATTGGTGAAAAGATAACTGATAAGGGATTGGGAAATGGTACTTCAATCATCATTATGATCGGTATCCTTGCACGTTTTCCTGGTGCGCTGTCACGCGAATTTCAGTCTAAAGCTGTAAACGGAAGTGGAGGCATTCTTCTGTTTGTAATCGAAGTTGCTATTCTGATTGCGGTTATTATGGGACTGATAGTATTAATTCAGGGTGTACGTAAAGTTCCTGTTAACTACGCGAAGCAGATTGTCGGTAACCGACAGTTTGGTGGTGCCCGTCAGTTTCTTCCACTGAAAGTAAATAGTGCGGGTGTAATGCCAATCATTTTTGCACAGGCTATTATGTTCCTGCCAACACTTATTTCTTATACCAGTTTTGAAAATAAGGAAGGTATATCAAGAATATTTTCAGATCCGCGCGATTACGTTCATATGATTTTCTACGGTATAATCGTGATTGGATTTACCTTTCTGTATACTTCACTTATTTTTAATCCAAAGCAGGTTGCGGATGATCTCAAACGAAATAATGGATTTGTTCCGGGGGTTAAACCAGGCCAGCCCACAGCAGATTTTATAGGATCCGTTATGGATAAGATTACACTACCCGGTGCATTTTTGTTAGCTATTGTAGGTATTCTTCCGGGATTTGCACAACGCGCGGGTGTCACGCAGGGATTTGCTGCTTTTTACGGGGGGACTTCACTTCTTATTATGGTGGCGGTAATTCTCGATACACTGCAACAGATCGAAACCCAGCTGCTGATGCGTCAGTACGACGGGCTGATGAAGTCCGGGCGTATTCAGGGACGTCAGTCGGTTACCAACGCGGTGATCTAGGATGATTTATTACAAAACGAAAGCGGAAATTGAACTGGCAAGAGAAAGTGCACTTCTTGTTAGTAAAACGCTGACTGAAACTGCTAAAATACTCAAACCTGGGATCACAACTCTTTCATTAGATATATTTATCGGAGAATTTATCCGTGACCATAATGCGGTTCCTTCTTTTTTGAATTACCATGGTTATCCTTATAATTCCTGCATCTCTGTAAATGATGTTGTAGTGCACGGCTTTCCCAATGAAAATGAACTGAAGGAGGGCGATATTGTTTCTATTGACATCGGAGTCTTTAAAAACGGATTTCATGGTGATCACGCATATACATTTGCGATCGGTAATCCGGGAGCAGCCATAGCACAACTTATTCGTGTAACTAAAGAATCCTTATATAAAGGAATAGAAAAAGGTATTGCAGGCAACAGGGTAGGTGATATATCTTTTGCCATTCAGGAACATACTGAAAAGAAATATGGATATGGTGTCGTCCGTGAACTTGTGGGCCATGGACTGGGAAGAAGCATGCATGAGGATCCGCAGGTAGCAAATTATGGAAAACGTGGCTCCGGAATTAAATTGAGAGACGGACTTATTTTGGCTATTGAACCAATGATCAATCTGGGGAAAAGAGAAGTATATACAGAGTCAGACGGATGGACCGTAAGAACGGCGGACCATAGTGTTTCAGTGCATTTTGAACACGATATTTGTATCGGAAAACACAAAGCCGATATTCTGTCTGACTATACGGAAATTGAACGTGCAGAAAGGAATAACCCTAATTTGTATTACTCTAATTAATGGTGGCAACCTGTTTTAGTATGGGAGTATGGGAGTATGGAAGTATGCAAATTCGAAAAACACACTCCCATACTCCCATACTCCCATACTCCCATACTTGCCTCTATCCTGCAACCGCGAAATCCCTTAATGCATCATTCAGGCTTGTTTTTAAATCAGTGGAGGCCTTCCTTTTACCTATAATTAATGCGCAGCCGACCTGATATTCGCCAGCTGGAAATTTTTTGACAAAAGAGCCGGGAATTACTACGCTGCGTGCGGGAACCCGGCCTTTATATTCAACGGGCGATTCTCCACTCACATCAATAATTTTCGTGCTCTGCGTTAAAACCACATTAGCGCCCAGCACCGCTTCTCTTTCTACACGCACACCTTCAACGACAATACACCTGGATCCAATAAAACATCCGTCTTCAATTATCACCGGAGCGGCCTGCAGAGGTTCCAAAACACCGCCAATTCCAACACCGCCGCTAAGGTGAACCCCTTTTCCAATCTGGGCACAACTACCAACAGTCGCCCAGGTATCCACCATTGTTCCTTCATCAACATACGCACCAATATTTACATAACTCGGCATAAGTACAACCGACTTTCCAAGGTAAGCACCATAACGTGCGATTGCATGAGGAACGGCCCGGACACCCAGGCTCGCATAATCTTTTTTTAAAGACATTTTATCATAAAACTCCATGGGACCAACGGTCCAGGTGTTCATTTGCCTGATGCCGAAGTACAAAAGGATAGCTTGTTTGATCCATTCATTCACTACCCAGTCATTACCGTTAGGTTCAGCCACACGCAATCTGCCTTTATCAGTTTCTTCAATTACTGCAGTAACAGCATCAGCATACCGTTGATCTTTCAGTAAATCCCTGTTCCTCCAAACGTCCCCAATCATTGCTTTCAATTCCATCAGACATATTTTTTGCAAACATAAGGCCGCCGGGCTAATTAGGGATGAATGATGTCGTTGTATTTTAAATCATTCGGTATTTTTATAGAAAATCAACATTTGATATTTGAAAATGATATCCTCCAAAGCCTTGAAACCCTGCGTCAGGGAGGACTTATCTTATATCCGACAGATACCATATGGGGTATTGGTTGTGACGCTACAAATCCGGATGCGGTGCAAAAAATTTTCGTGCTCAAGCATAGACCTGAATCCAAATCAATGATTGTTCTTCTGGCGGATATGAAAGACATAAACATCTATTCCGGCCGTCCTGAGCCTTCGATTATGGAATTCCTAAATAAAACTACTAATCCCACAACCGTCATATATGAAAATGCATTGGGGCTTGCTGGAAACCTGATCAATGAAGATGGATCAGTTGCCATGCGAATAGTGCGGGAAGATTTTTGCAGGCATTTACTAAAAAGGTTCCGCAAACCAATTGTATCTACCTCTGCAAATATTTCGGGTCAGAGTGCTCCTGAAAACTTTGCAGGAATATCGGATGAAATCAAACAGGGTGTTGATTATATTGTGAAATACAGGCAGCATGAGAATTCAAAAGCCAGGGCATCTATATTGGTTCGATTTGATAAATCAGGCGAACCGATCATCCTGAGATCATGATGTTAGCAGATTAATTCATACCAATAATTTTTTGTTATGCCCGCATACGTAATTGTTGAAGTTTCTATTCATGATAACAGGGAATATGAAAACTACAAAAAACTAACACCGGCAACGATTGCAGCTTTCGGTGGAAAATTTGTCGTTCGTGGTGGCCAGACAATTACCCTTGAAGGTAATTGGAAACCGGAGAGAATAGTTGTTCTGGAGTTCCCAAGTGTCGAAAGGGCCAATGAATGGTGGCACTCTGAAATATATACTGAAGCAAAAAATATCCGACAGCGTGCAGCTGAAACAAAAATGATCATAGTTGAGGGAGTATAGTAGTGTGAGAGTGTGAGAGTGTGAGAGTGTGAGAGTAGGGGAAAGATAGTTTATTTGTTATTCATTTTTAATTTTTCGTTTAATCTCTTTGCAAAAATTCCTGATTATACAAACTGCATTTATCGGCGATGTGGTCCTTGCTACGCCTCTGATTGAAAAATTACATCGGTTTTTCCCCGAAGCAGAAATTGATTTTCTGCTGCGAAAGGGGAATGAGCAACTGCTAACAGGCCATCCATATATTCATGAAGTGCTTGTATGGGATAAGAAAAAAAATAAAAGAAAAAATCTTATCCGGATATTGCTCTATATCCGAAGAAAAAAATACGACAAGGTTATCAACGTGCAGAGGTATTTTGCAACGGGCCTGCTAACTGCTTTTTCGAAGGCAAAAGAAATTATCGGGTTTGACAAGAATCCTCTGAGTTTTTTATTTACCAGAAAGATCAGGCATCAGGTTGGCGGACATCAATCTGTTCATGAAACAGCAAGGAATCTTGAATTAATTCGGGAATTCACTGATAATAGTTTTTTCAGGCCAAAACTCTATCCGTCGCCAAATGATTTTTCTTCGATTGATGCATTACTGGTTTCTAAATTTATTACAATTAGCCCTGCTTCAGTGTGGTTCACAAAGCAGTTCCCCTCTTCGAAATGGATATCATTTATTAAATCCATTCCGCAGGAATTAGAAATTTATTTGTTGGGTGGTCCTGATGATATATTATTATGTAAATCTATTAGTGAATCATCTGACAGGAGCGGATTAAAAGTACTTACAGGTTCGTTGTCATTTTTGCAATCTGCTGCGTTGATGAGCAGGGCAAGCATGAACTATGTGAATGATTCTGCCCCCATGCATTTTGCCTCCGCTATGAATGCGCCGGTAACAGCTGTTTATTGTTCCACCATACCGGAATTCGGATTTGGCCCCCTTTCTGATATCCGGTATATTATAGAAATTGAAGAGCCATTATATTGTCGCCCATGTGGCCTGCATGGATTTACATCCTGTCCTGAAAAGCATTTCAAATGTGCAATGGATATCAGACAGGAACAGTTTACAAAGACTATTCCAAATTAAAAGCCTGGGGGGAATTTATTGCCAGATGGCTGCTGCATTTTGTAAGTTAGTTTACGCCAATTTTGAGATTCGCATTGTGGTTAAGCTTCAGGCTTTAAGCCTTATGATTTATCTTTGACAGAATGATAAGTTCCTGTTCTGAAACTGAATTACTGTTGTTTAAAAGAATATCAGAAACCGCTGGCCGGATGCAGGCGGAGGTATATGTTATTGGCGGATTTGTCCGGGATAAATTAATTGGCCGGCCTACCAGTGACGCTGATATTGTCTGCATAGGCAATGCCATTGATTTAGCGAATGAGGTCGCCTCATTATATGATCCCAGACCTGGTGTCGCTTTTTTTAAGAATTTCGGGACGGCACATTTCAAAATTCGTGAATCTGATGGTCAGATGTTGGATGTGGAATTTGTAGGCGCGAGAAGAGAAAGTTATCGCGCGAGTTCCCGAAAGCCCGAAATTATTCCGGGTACACTGGAAGACGATCAGAATCGCAGGGACTTTACTATCAACGCTATTGCCATTAGTTTGAATAAGGAAAATTTTGGCGAGCTTATTGATCCATTTAATGGAATCCGTGACTTGAAGGAAAGAAGAATTTATACCCCGCTGGAGCCCCTGAAGACCTTTAATGATGACCCTTTACGAATGCTGCGAGCTATAAGATTTGCAAGTCAACTTGGTTTTCATATTGATATTGGAACTTTCAATGCAATTATTGGCGACGCGGAAAGAATTCGCATTATTTCCCAGGAAAGAATTACGGAGGAGGTTAATAAAATTATTGCATCGGAAAAGCCGTCCATTGGTTTTGAGCTGCTTTATAAGTCTGGTCTGTTGAAGATCATTTTTCCTAAATTGACGGAACTGGCCGGTGCTGAATATATTGATGGGCTGGGTCATAAGGATAATTTTTATCACACACTCCAGGTACTCGATAATATTTCCGCCAATACCAAGGATCTTTGGCTGCGCTGGGCCGCAATTTTACACGATATTGGTAAACCGGCGACTAAAAAATTTGAACCGGGTCACGGGTGGACCTTTCACGGGCATGAAGTAGTAGGCGCGCGTATGGTTCCAAAAATTTTTGACAGGATGAAATTGCCAATGAATGAAAAAATGCGATTCGTGCGCAAAATGGTCGAACTTCATCTCCGACCCATTAGTCTTACTAAAGAGAATATTACTGATTCAGCCATCCGACGGTTATTGTTCGATGCAGGAGAAGATATCGATTCACTTATGATACTTTGTGAAGCGGACATTACTTCTAAGAATAAACAAAAAGTTAAAAAATATCTGGAGAATTTTGAGCTGGTGCGAAGGCGGCTTATAGAAGTTGAGGAAAAAGACCGGATCCGAAACTGGCAGCCTCCTGTTTCAGGGGAAATGATTATGGAGATCTTTGGTATTGGTCCTTCAAAAAAAGTGGGTGACCTGAAAAATATGATCCGCGAAGCAATCCTTGAAGGAGAAATTGCAAATTCTTTTGAAGCTGCCTACCCGTTTATGCTGGAGAAAGCGGCGGCCATGAATCTGAAACCTGTCGGGCAGTTATAAAGAGGAGCATACCTAATAAAATAAGCTGACTGTTAATTTGATGGTTTCATTTATTTTTGAACTTACTAATGAGTATTATTATGGCTGTTTTAAAATTCAGGGTTTATTTCGAAGAAGACGATAGTGTTTACAGGGATGTTGTGGTAAAGCATAATCAGCATTTTATTGAATTGCATCAGGTGATTTTGAAGGCCTATGAATTTGACAATAAACATCAGGCTACTTTCTTTCGTAGTAATGATCATTGGCAACGTGGAAGAGAAATATCGCTGGAAAAATACGACAGGGAATATAAAGTTGCACCGTTACTGATGGCTGAAACTACCATTGGATCTGAAATAAAGGATCCCAATCAGAAATTTGTATACCTGTATGATTTTGTGAAAAACTGGTATTTTCTTGTTGAACTCATCCATGTATCTAAAGAGGAAAACAGCAAACTGGATTATCCGTCTGTTGTAAAATCTGAGGGCATTGGTCCTTCACAATACGGTACTCGAGGACTGATTGGCGACAAGCTGGCAGAAGTAGAGGAGAAATATGATCTTAACAAAAGTGCTGAGGGATTCAGTGAAGTAGGAGATGAAACCGGCGATCTTGATACAGAAGAAGAATTTGGTCCGGAAGAGGATACTTTACTCGAATAATGTTTTCCAAAACTGTAATTATTATTTCCGGACCGACAGCTTCCGGTAAAACGGAGCTGGCCATCGAGGTCGCGAGGCATTTCAAAACTGCGATTATTTCTGCAGACAGCCGGCAGTGTTTTCGAGAGCTGAATATCGGTGTGGCTAAACCGTCAAAGGCACAGCTGGAACTGGTCCGGCACTTCTTCATCAATTCTCATTCAATTCATGAACAGGTGAATGCTTCGGTTTTTGAAACACTTTCAATGCAATGGTGTGATGAAATATTTTCAACTAATGATACAATTATTATGTGTGGAGGAACCGGCCTATACATCAAGGCGTTCTGTGATGGACTGGATGAAATTCCGGTAATAGATGAAGGAATCAGAAAAAATATTATTAAAAATTTCCATGAACAGGGTTTCATTTGGTTAAGTGAAGCTATTCGGAATGCTGATCCGTTATTTTTTTCATCCGGAGAAATGGCCAATCCACATCGGATGATGCGGGCTCTTGAAGTCATTCAAAGTACAGGTCGGTCAATACTTTCATTCAGGAATCAGCAAAAGAAATTAAAGCCTTTCCGGATATTGGAATTCGGAATACGGGTACCGCGAAATGAATTATACCAAAGAATTGATGCAAGGGTGGAAATTATGATGCAGGCGGGATTATTGGAAGAAGTCAATTCGCTGCTCCCATACCAGCATTTGAACGCACTGCAAACTGTCGGCTATTCGGAATTGTTTGATTACATAAAAGGCAAATCCACTCTTGAAGACAGCATTTCAAGAATGAAACAAAACACAAGGCATTATGCCAAACGTCAGATGACGTGGTTGAATAAAAGACAAGGCCTGGTATGGCTGGAAAACGATTTCTTAAATAAAATCCTAACGTATTGCTGACTGATTAAAACTTAATGCCGAACGTTAGAATGACATTTCCTGTATATTGTTTCACTGTTGAATATAAATTATCTTTATCCGCGAGTCTGTACGGAAAGTTCACATCGTTTGTAATAGCTTCTACATAAGTAAGATCTATGAAAATTCCTTTTTTCCGATAACCTGCTCCTCCGCTGAAGGTTGTCCGATTAGCTTTTAAATCCGGCGATGAATAGGGATTCATAGAATAGGAAGCACCGAGTCGATAAGCCATTTCATCGACTTTATATTCTCCGCCCATTCTGAAATTAAATGTGTTCTTATAATATGATTTAATCGTGTTATTGAGCAGATCGAAATAACTGTTGTCGGGCTGGTTTCCATTGGCATCAAGCGGAAAGCTATAACTGACATCCCTGTTGGCTACATATTCAATATCCGCTGTTATAAAACCCATCTTTCCTTCAGTAACTGCGCCGGGAAAAATATAGGAGGCACTCGCCAAAAGATGCCATGGAGATTGCAGGTCGTATTCCAGGCTGTTGCTTGAATTTGCAGCTGTATCCAAAGAAGCCGATTGAATAGAGATTGTTCCAGCGTAGCCCTCCGTATTGGTTGTCATTAAGGAAGAAAGATGGTCGGTAATGGAATAAAATGTAGGAGTATGAACCGCCAGTCCGAATCGCCAGTTTAGATTTGGACGAAATATAGCTCCAAATCTTCCATTTACTCCGACACCGCTAGCCGAATAGGATTCAGTGTAGGTATAGTATCCAAAATCATTATTATTATCACCACTGAGATCCGTTTCTGTGTATTGAGTGATTCGTTGGTAATTGACTATAGGGATGCCTATGGATATTCCCCAGTACCATTTATCTTTCGAGGATCCCGCTATTCCAAGAGCTATTTCTGTTATACCTCCCGTGCTTTTAATATCAGTATTTTGTCCAAGATATCCACCTGCTGCCAAAACCTTATCTGGCTGAGCGATAATAGGTCCCAATCCTCCCTGGGAAGTATCGATCAGATAAGTGTAGAGCGCCATTCGTGTACCATAAGTCAGACCCGGTGATGCATAAGCCTGGTCGTAACTTATTCCCGAATTTTGAAACTCTTCTTTATATGCATCCGAGGCAGATGAGTAATTATTTTTTCCCTGATAAACTATATGTCCGTTGAAATCAGCGGTTCTGTTTACAGCAAGACTAAGCGCCGAACTTTTATCCGGATCAGTCGACCATCCATAAACAAATCCGGAAGTAGAGAGAAGAAAATTATTTGTCGAAGGGCTTTTGGTATCATTGGACAGATATCCGGTTTTAGCGGAATTGAATGACCATCCCGGACTGATCAGAACTTCGCTTGTTTTGTAAAAGCCGAGGCCGGCAGGGTTTACATAATTGGCAGTAATGTCACCACCCAGGGATCCCATGGCACCTCCGATGGCTTGTTCACGAGCTGTTCCTGAAGGATGAGTATAAGACATCCGTAATGCATCCTCTGGTATCTGCGCCCGAAGAAAATAACAAATCGAAAGGAGCTGGCACAGGGTGATAAGTCGTTTCATGATCCTCAAGAATTACCTTCCCGGACGAGATAACCCTCCCCCGCGGAATGCTCCCCCGCCACTGAAACCACCGCTGCTTCTTCCACCAGTGTTGAAATTAGAATTGTTATAAGCAGGTCGGCTGTTGTTAGAATTATTAAAATTGTTTGTCGGAGTATAGTTCTGAGAATTACGTGTGCTATAACCCGCATTTGTAGTAGTAGGTCTTGAATTATAAAATCTTCCCTGATACGCAGATGGATTAAAAGTACTCATCCTGGTGTAGCTTGGGGTAGTTGTATTTTTACCATTTACAACTACAACACCTCCATAATACGGGTTATAAAAACTGTTCCACGCATAATAACTATTGTAATAACTCAACGGGCTATAATATCCGAAGCCGCCATAACAGGGACTGTAATAGGGTGAACCGAAACCAATACTCATTCCGAAACTGCTACCATATCCATATGGAGAATAAGCGCAATAAGGAGAATATCCGCCATAATAATCGTAATTATAGTCATCAAAATATGACCAGCGGTCAGGATCCTGGACCCGCATTTTTACATAGTTCTCATTTGGGGTACTATAATAATCCGAATTCGTTTCCTGTGTGCCTTTAGGAGTTACAGGCGCGCCTGGTGAATAGTAAACGTCATCCGGGGTCGTTGAGCTGTTTTTATAAGTTGAGCAACTAAAAAAGGAGAAAAATAAAACAGCGGGTATGATTAAATTGTAAAGACGTTTCATTGTGAAAGCTTTTAGAAATTACGATCTTAAGTTACTACTTTTGAGCCTTTTAACAAAATTACAAAATATAAACACCTCCTTCAGAAAAATACCGTGCCAAACTGTTAAAATGAGCTAAATCAAGTATAGCCCGAATTACCTGAATTATGAGTAAAGAAATCACGAGCCGCAAGGAAGATTATTCGCAATGGTATAACGACCTGGTAATTAAGGGTGGATTGGCAGATTATTCTGCTGTCCGCGGGTGCATGGTTATCAAACCCTTTGGATTTGCCCTTTGGGAAAAGATGCAGGGTACTCTTGATCAGATGTTTAAAGATACAGGGCATGAAAATGCTTATTTCCCCCTTTTTATACCCAAAAGTTTTTTGAGCCGGGAAGCAGCTCACGTGGAAGGTTTTGCCAAAGAATGTGCTGTGGTAACCCATTACCGACTCAAAAATGATCCGGAAGGCGGAGGTATAATTGTGGATCCGGAAGCAAAACTGGAGGAAGAATTGATCGTACGGCCGACAAGCGAAACAATTATCTGGAATACATACAAAACCTGGATCCAGTCATATCGTGACTTACCGCTTTTAATTAATCAGTGGGCAAATGTGGTACGCTGGGAAATGCGCACACGGCTCTTCCTCCGAACTACTGAATTTCTATGGCAGGAAGGCCATACTGCTCATGCGACATCTGATGAAGCTATTTCAGAAGCCAGACTCATGTTGGACGTATATGCGGATTTTGTTGAAAATTATATGGCAGTCCCTGTTATTAAGGGCGTGAAAACAGCCAGTGAACGTTTCGCAGGTGCTATTGATACATATTGCATCGAAGCGTTGATGCAGGATGGAAAAGCGTTGCAGGCTGGGACTTCTCATTTTCTTGGACAAAATTTCGCCAGGGCTTTCGATGTAAAATTTTCGGATAGGCAAAATAAACTTGATTATGTATGGGCAACCAGCTGGGGAGTAAGCACCAGACTTGTTGGTGCCCTGGTAATGGCACATGGTGATGACGATGGTTTGATCCTGCCACCCCGCATTGCGCCAATACAGGTAGTAATTGTGCCGATTTATAAGGGAGATGACAGAAAAGATTTGCTTGATGCAAAAGGAAAAGAATTAGCGGCCCAATTGAAAAAAGCCGGTATAAGGGCAAAGTTTGATTATAATGACAATAACAGACCGGGGTGGAAATTTGCTGAATATGAAAAGAAAGGAGTTCCTATCCGAATCGCGTTGGGTCTTAGGGATTTGGATAATCAAACTGTAGAAATAGTGAGAAGGGACACCAAAGAAAAAACAAGTTTTCCTGAGGAGGGACTTGTTCCCAAGATAGAAAAGCTACTCCTGGAAATTCAGGATGCCATGTTTCAAAAATCTATGCGATACCGCGATGAACATATAACAAAAGCTGACAGCTGGGAAGAATTTTTACAGCTACTTGATGAAAAAGGCGGGTTCATTTTGGCTCATTGGGACGGAACAGTTGAAACCGAAGAGGCGATAAAAGAGAAAACCAAAGCGACCATACGATGCATTCCTTTAAATAATCCTGTCGAAGAAGGATATTGTATTTTTAGTGGAAGACCCAGCACTGAAAGAGTTCTTTTTGCGAGGGCCTATTGATCAAATGTGTTTTGATTCTTTGATAAGTGATAGATTTTTCCTTTATTTAATAAGCGAAATATCTCCAAATAACCAAAATAAACTCAATGGAACATCCTGTCAATGCAAATTTATTTGACTTGCAAATAGACCAGCCTTCAATAAATTACTTAACTGAAGCTGCACGTTGGGCAAAATTTCTTTCAATTCTTGGATTTATATTTTGTGGTTTGATTTTAATTGGCGGCGTATTTTATGGAACTATCTTTTCATCCCTTATGGGAAGCATGGGCACGGAAGCACCCGTGCTGAGCGGCGTATTTTTAAGTGCTCTGTATATTGTTGGATCTTTAATTGCCGCATTGATCATGTTTTTCCCGGCATTGTATTTATTTAATTTTTCTACCAAGATGCGCAAAGCTTTAGGAAACAATGATCAGCATATACTGGTCGAATCGCTCAGGAATCTGAAATCTTATTTTAAGTACTACGGGATTATTACAATTATATGTCTTTCCTTTTATGCCCTGATAATTTTAGCAGCTGTCCTGGGAGCCATTTTCGCTCATCGGTCATGATCAATGACTTGAATAGTAGTTATAATCTTTCAGCAGGGTCTCGAGAAAATCCAGAGCATCCTGATCGCCCTGCATATTAAGTTTCCATTTTATCCTTTCTGCTATTCGAAAGGCCAGATCATGATTTTTATTTTTCTTTATTGTAAGAATTATCATTTTAAGTGAATTAAGATCTTTGTCACTCATCTGCATTACCTGCGGATACCTGGGTTTATAACCAGATTCGACTTCGATGAAAACAGTATCCTGCCAGGAAGTGCTGGATCGGGTGAAAATAACGATCGTACCTGCGACAATATCTCCAATCCTCTGTGATTTATCAGAGATGATAACACAGGCAATTCCTGAAAACACGAGAAAGCTGAGCCACCAGGGCAGCGAGCCGGCTGCAATGGCGCCGAATATCCAAAAAGGAAAGTCAGCCAATCTGAATGCCCATCGCAATAAATATTGACTTAAAGAGGCCTGCCCGCCTTCCAACGTGATAACACGGATCCCCATGATTCTTTTTCCAACGGTTTGTCCGTTAGTCAGAATTTCCAAAACCGGATAATAAAATAACACGGGTAAGCCAATAATAATCCATAACCATTGCTTTTCAGATAAACTTTTTTGTGGGAGGAATTCAACTATTTTATTACACAGCATGCCGTACAGAATCATAACCAGCACGTCCATACAATAAGCAAACATGCGACGGTGAAATGGACTTATCGGAAAATCAACTTCTATATTAAAACCCGTATCCAGTTTTACAGTTAACATATTATTACGGGATGAACTATATTTATAAATAAATGTACTGTTTTTGTGCGTGAAGGTCAATTTATACAACAGAATATTGAAAAGTGGAAAAATTATCAGTATGAGCCAACAACTGACCCTGATGAAATGGCAAATCGATTTACTGAATTAGTAAATGACCTCGGGTATGCCAAGACCTTTTATCCGCAAAGTAAAATCACTCTCTATCTCAATAAACTTGCTTCCGGAATTTATCTCGGAATTTACAAGAATAAAAAAGAGGAGTCCTCCAGGATTGTCAGATTCTGGAAAACTGAATTGCCGATTGTCGTCCGGAAGTATCATCGGGAATTTCTTTATTCCTTTCTTATTTTTCTTTTTTTTGCCATCGTGTCTGCCTTTTCCGCTGCGAATGATCAAAGCTTTGTGCGGGGCGTTCTCGGAAACGATTATGTGGAAATGACTGAACAGAATATTGCCAAGGGGGACCCCTTCGGTGTTTATAAAGGAGGGGATTCTATATCCATGTTTCTATGGATTGCAGTACATAATATACAAGTTTCCTTTATGATTTTTATACTGGGGATACTGGCAGGTCTTGGTACGATATGGCTACTTTTCAATAATGGAGTGATGTTGGGCGCCTTTCAGTATTATTTTTTTTCGAAAGGACTGGGATGGCAATCGGTTCTTGTAATATGGATACATGGCACGCTGGAGATTTCATCCATAATAATTGCGGGCGCAGCCGGTCTTGTTCTCGCTAAGAGCCTGGTGTTTCCGGGTACTTATGAAAGACTCTTTTCTTTGAAACGAGGGGCAAGAGATGGAATTAAAATGATGATCGGACTTGTCCCGGTGTTTATATTGGCTGCCTTACTGGAAGGATTTGTTACACGTCACTCGCACATGCCTGTCTTGCTGAGTCTGTTTATCCTGATTTCTTCGGCTGGTTTTATTATCTGGTATTTTATCATTTATCCAATACGTCTTGGCGAAAGGGAAACAGGGCTTCAACACAAAAAAATCTGACCATCTAAATGATTAAATATTTATTCTTGTTTCCCATTGTTTTTTTTATTCAGGGACTTGAAAGGGGTTTTGCACAATCAGGTGAAGATTCTGTAGTAAAGATCGAAATGAGTGATTCATCAAATATTCATTCTACGACTGATCCTTTAAGAGAAGTTTCTCAAAGACAGGTCAATTCATATTTAAAAAACCCGGATTATTCATATGCAAATGATCCGGCATACTGGCACAGGGAAGCTCCGCCGACACCAGGAATCCTGACAAAATTATTTGCCAGTCGGATTTTTCAATGGATAGTTTTCATCCTGATTGGCGGCCTTCTAATTTATGGGATATATCAATTAGCAAGGGAAAATAACCTGACGTGGTTAAATCGTAGAGGAAAACAAAATGAATCCGGGAAAGAATCTTCGACGGGAATAATTATCGATTATGAAAATCTAATTCGCAAATATCAGCTGGAAGAAAATTACAGACTTGCAGTTCGCTATTTGTATTTAAGGCTGATCCGGGCAGTCCGTGAGAAAGGTGTGATTCAAATTCGCGATTCTTCAACCAATGCTGAGATAATTCGCGCGTTAGTAACCCATCCGCGTATAGATGATTTCAGATACCTGGCTAAGGCTTATGAATATGTATTTTATGGCGATTTTTATTTGGCGAAAGACTCATTCGACAAAATCAAAAATAAATTCGATGATTTTCATCAAACACTTCCCGATTGAAGTACAAATTTAAAGGCACGCTTATTATTTTCTGCCTGGTTAGCCTGTGCTGCTCCTGCAGGAAGGAACTGGACAAACGGGTAAGTTTATGGCGCATGGACAGAATTCCCTATGGAACGAAGTATTCATATGACAATCTGCCTTTTATTTTTCCGAATGCCGACATACGAACAAGTCATGTGTTTCCTGATTTATCAAAAAATGAAAATGGAGAGGATACATCGAAGATACTTATCATAGTAGGTCCGGAATTTGCACCTGAGCCAGATGAAATGCGTGCTCTGATTCGATTTGCCGCCTCTGGAAAAAATCAGGTTTTTATTTCGGCATTGAATTATGGGGACACCGTTATGAAGATGCTTAACCTGACTTTAAAGGAGGATTTGTTCGGTGAAGCAGACAGTGCGGAAATTAGCCTGCTGGATCCCATAAAAGGAGATTGGTTAAAATATTCTTATCCTGGATATTCCAATCGGTCTTTCTTCGCCGGTATAGACACAGGATATACAACGATCCTGGGTAAGGATATCATGGGAAGGCCAGACTTTATCCGGATTTCTTATTTAGGCGGGGGATCCCTTTTTATTCACCTGGATCCATTTGCTTTCAGTAATTTCTTTTTATTACACAGGAGAAATAAATCTTATTACGACATAGCGTTTTCTTATATGTTCAAACGTGCAGGTATAGTTGAATGGTCTGACTATTTCAGATATCGAAAAAGCAGGCAAAATTTTTCTTCATTACGATTTATTCTTGGTAACAGGTCCTTACGATGGGCCTTCTGGCTTACGCTTATTTTGTTTCTGTTGATGTTTTTTATAGAATCGAAGCGAAAGCAACGCGCTATTAAAATGTTCCCTGTCCTGCGAAATGCATCGGAAGATTTTGTAAAAACGGTTGGACGACTATATTTTCAACAAAAAAACAACCAGAACCTGGCGACAAAAATGGTAGCTGCCTTTCTTGAAAATATCAGATCGGCTTATAAACTATCTACTTCAATTCTTGATGAAGATTTTGCTTTCAAGCTTGCTTTTCGGACCGGCCGTCCGATAAACGAAATAAAGAAGGTGGTTCAGTTAATTCATGAGGTCCGTCTGAAATCAGAATTATCTGATCAGGAACTAATGGATCTTCACAATCAAATCAGTCAATTCAACAAATCGGCATAACTCATGGAGGAAAATTTATTTGGGGAAAGAACGCCCTTGCAGGAATTCAGTGAAATTTTGAACAGATTGAAATCGGAAATAGGAAAAGTAATTGTTGGTCAGAGTCAGATGATCGAACTGCTGATAGCCGGAATCCTTGCGGATGGTCATGTACTTATTGAAGGAGTCCCGGGTGTGGCTAAAACCCTTACAGCCAAACTACTCAGTCGATCCATAGATGTTGGATTTTCGAGGATTCAATTTACACCAGATCTGATGCCAGGGGATGTAATAGGCGCATCCATTTTTAACCCGCGGGAGATGTTATTTCAATTCCGACCCGGACCCATTTTTAGTAATATTGTTTTAATTGACGAAATAAACCGTGCGCCCGCAAAAACACAGGCTGCTTTATTTGAAGTAATGGAGGAAAGACAGATTACGGTTGATGGACAAACGATGCTGATGAATCTCCCTTTTTTAGTTATCGCTACACAGAACCCCATTGAGCAGGAAGGAACGTACCATTTACCTGAGGCACAACTGGATCGCTTCCTGTTTAAAATTAAAGTTGATTATCCCAGTGAATCAGACGAAGTGATTGTGGTTACAAAACATCATAATAGTACAATAATGGGAATAGACAATCTGATAAGCCCGGTAATGAATGCATCTATCATTGAGAATCTCCGCCGGCTGGTTAACGATATACATGTAGAAGAAAAACTGATTCGATTTATTGTATCCGTGGTCACTTCCACGAGACAGCATAAATCAATTTATCTGGGTGCATCGCCGCGCGCTTCTATTGGAATTCTTCGTTCTGCAAAGGCTATTGCAGCTATGAACGGACGGGATTTTGTTGTACCGGAAGATATAATATATGTCATGCCGCCTGTATTAAGACACCGCCTGGTACTGTCTCCTGAAAAGGAAATGGAAGGTGGCAGCGCGGACGATGTTATAAGGCAAATTATTCAGTCTACCGAAATCCCAAGATAACATGCTTATCCTGAAACAGTTTTGGCTTTCTATTTTTCTGGGAAAACGATTTTATCGCACGATGGCTGCTGTTATTTTCTTATTTCTACTTTCTTATTTCATACCATTCTTTTTTAATATTGCTTTATTGTTTCTGGGCTTATTCTCCTTTGTCCTGACTCTCGATTTCCTGGTTTTATTTTCAAAACGGAATCCGGTTTCCGCAAAGAGAATATTACCGGAAAGATTGAGCAATGGTGATGAAAATATCATTCACTGGCAGATCACAAACAATTATCCATTTAGGTCAGAACTTCAACTTATTGAAGAATTTCCGGAAGCCTGGCAGATACGTGATTTTAAAATGAAACTTGTTCTGGATCCGGATGAAAATAAAGTAGCCCAATATACTTTGCGACCAAATAAAAGAGGAGAATTTTTTTTTGGTGATTTGCACATTTTTATAAAATCACCACTGCAGTTATTACAGCGACGAAAGACGTTTACTTCAAAAGAATCTGTCAGAGTTTTTCCTGCCTTTTTATTACTCCGTCAATTCGAATTTAAAGCGCATATAACAGATCCGGGAAAAATCGGATTTAAACAGGTTCGGAAAACGGGGCATAGTCTTGAGTTTGAACAAATACGCGAATATGTCGGCGGGGACGACATACGAGGTATAAACTGGAAAGCCACAGGAAGGACCGGTGGCCAGCTGATGACCAATGTTTATACTGATGAGAAAAGCCAGCAGGTATATTGTATTATTGATAAAGGGCGGGCCATGAAAATGCCGTTTGGAGATCTTAACTTATTAGACTATGCAGTGAATGCAACACTTGCCCTGAGTGCCGTAGCAATTTCCAAACAGGACAGAGCCGGATTTATTAGTTTTGGAGACAGGGGAGGAGATTTTTTACCTGCAAATCACCGCGCACAACAGATGACAGGTATTGCAAATGCTCTTTACAATTTAAGCACACTTTTCCTGGAATCAGATTTCGCATTTTTGCATAAACTTGTAAAAACACGTATTACACAGAGGAGTCTGCTGATTCTTTTTACAAATTTTGAGTCCCTTACTGCCCTGGGCAGACAACTGCCTTACCTGCGAAATATTTCTGGCAGACACCTATTACTTGTTGTATTTTTCGAAAATACTTCCCTGCAGGAACTCGCGTCAGGAAAAGCCGAAAATGTTGAAGACTTGTACGAGAAAGTGATAGCAGAGAAATTCATTCTTGAAAAAGAGCTGATCGTAAAGGAACTTCAGCGTTATGGAATTGCAGCCTTATTAACAAAACCAGAGAAATTGAGCATGGATGTGATTAATAAATACCTGCAGATAAAAGCAAGAAGAGAAATCTGAATATACAAAACTTGTAACAATGAATTCTTTTGAGGATGGCCAGGTAATATTAGTAAATAAACCATTGGGCTGGACGTCGGCAGACGTAGTTAAAAAAATACGAAACCGGGTGCATGTAAAAGTGGGTCATGCAGGCACGCTGGATCCTCTTGCTACCGGACTGCTCATCCTTTGTACGGGAAAATTTACAAAGAGGATTAACGAATATATGTCGCAGGAAAAGGAATATACCGGAACTATGACACTTGGTGCGACTACAGCTTCATACGATCTGGAAACAATACCGGAAGACCAGAAAGATTATAGCCAGGTGGATATGGCAGCATTGATGGAAGTAGCTAAAAAATTTACCGGCGAAATCATCCAGGTGCCACCTGTTTATTCGGCAATTAAAAAAAATGGTCAACGTTCTTACAATTTGGCCAGACAGGGAAGAGCCGTTGTTCTTGAAGGAAGAAAGGTGTTAATAAAAGAATTTGAATTACAAATACAGGAACTCCCATTAGTTTCCTTTCGTGTAGTTTGTTCCACGGGTACATACATACGAAGCTTGCCAACGATGTTGGTCAGGCCCTCGGTTGCGGTGCTTACATCAGTTCGCTCTGCCGCACCAGGATTGGATTGTATCGATTGGAAAATGCGATTGACCTTGAATCAGGCGAGATAAAAACTAGAAAGGATAATTGATCCCCAGCTGAAGCTGCCCACTGCTCAACTCAAGTTTATAAAACCAGGTATCCGAACCCAGTAAAGCCTGGGGATCGCGGATCTTGTAGGACCAGTCCAGTCGAATCAGGAAATAATTGAAATCCAGTCTTAATCCTGCGCCTGCTCCAACGGCAAATTCTTTATAAAAGCGGTTTAACTGAAAATCACTTCCCTTACCAAGTGCGGACGTATCGATGGGGTGTCCAGTTCCAGATATTACCTATATCAGTAAAAACCGCACTTTTGAATTTTATAGTAAAAAGGGTTCCGAGAAGGAACCGGTATTCAGCATTAAACTCCAGTTTGATATCTCCGTAACGCAGATCCAGGTTGTTCAGGGAATCGGTATAATATTTTGACGACCCCAGTCCAAGATTTCTTACCTGCCAGGCCCGCATACTGTTGGGACCTCCTGAATAAAAAGCTTTAAAAGTTGGAAGGGTATGTTCATATCCGGATTCTGTTAAGCCATATGCATATCCTGCACCTCCAAATGCCCGGAATGCAAGCTGATTTTTTCCATAATCGATGGTATGCCTGAATTCAATCTGACCTTTGATATATCGAAGCAGTGCTCCTTTATCCAGATTTTTAAAGAAACCCAGCAATGCCCCGCTTTCATCAAAATCTATAAGAAAATAATTTATTTTATTTTGTTTAACCCTGACAATATTGTAAGCGAACTGTTGTCCGATTACCAGCCCGGATCGGAACGTAATCTGCAACGGAGGGTTTTCTTTCAGAATGGTTTGAAAGCTGTCGGTGATATTTGGGTAGGATGTATTTTCGATGTTTATCGGTTTCCAGAAATAACTTTTGGTTACTGAAAAAGTCTGTTCATTTTTTTTATGAATCTGTGTTTTTGACCATTGATATCCAAAAGATCCGTTTACGCTTTCCTGAGTGAAAAAATCAAGACGCCTCGTATAACCTGCGTTAACATTAATCAGCGTCTGCGTACTATATCCCTTCTGCTCCAGATTGGCAGGGAAATTTAGGAAAGGAATAATTTGAACTATACGCGGTATAGCAATGGTATGTGATAAGCTGGTCAGTACGGTTTGAATCGTCGAATGTGAGCCCAATTCAATACCTGCCTGCAAATTGGTATTGGTCAGTATGGATTGCCTGTATGCGTTCCGGTTCTGTAAACCCAGAATAACACTCGTGCCGAGAAGGCTTCCTGTGGTAACTATACCGTTGGTATTATAACTGGTTTCAAGTGAAAGGGAAAGCTTCTGTTTTTTCGATGGATACATCCGTAAAATAACATCCAATAAACTGTCGCTCGTAGGGGATCTCTGAAATTCTATATTATTATATTCCCAGGCTGAAAACCGACTCAGCCTGTTCGATGTACGAAAATAATTTTGTTGTTTATACATGCCACCCGGTAGTAAATAAATATTATTTGCCAGGAAAGACAGTTTGAATTTATTTGTCCGACTGATAAATTTCATTTGATTGATGATTGTTGTATCAGTATGTACCGTTAATGTATCTATCCGCTGTAGGGAGATCAGGATATACGGTAACCTGTCCGATAAAATATTTTATTAAATGAGTCGTATCCCGTACAGGCCTTTGCTTGATCACCACTGTAATCGTGGGATTCTCTTTTTTCTGCTTCAATTTTTCGAGTAATTCTGCCTGTTCAATAGGATCAAGAGATGGATCTATAAGGGCAGAAAATACAGTATCGTGTTCTACATAGAGATCTTCTTTGGAAAAACGAAAATATCCATTATTCCTGAAGCTGTCTACCAGTCTGTTAATTTCATTGGTAAGAGCAATTTGTGTATAAGGCTTGCCGACTTTAATAAAGGATTGCACCCCTGGAATTTAATGCTATCTGCTGAAGTTCCGGTGTGCTTAGGCTAAACCCGACAGAATCAAATATTATCTGTTTGCCGGGCTTAACAGTAAATTGAATCGTGACCCTTTGTTCCTCCCGGCTTTGCCCTTTATTCTTCCCTTTTTTAACTTTTTTTCCCTTATGAGCGATCTCGTATATAACCGTATCACTGATCAGAGGTTCGTAATAGCCATTTGCAATCAAAAGAGCGTGCATAAATGAAATCGAGCGACTGAGATTCAATGAATCATATACCGGAGGGTGGGAAAGTTTCTTATAGATCATATGACCTTTCAACGGCCAGTCAAAAGCGGTTACTGTTTTAGTCTGCAGACTGTCGTCAAGTTGGTTTTCCAGCCTTACTGTCAGATCCTGTTTGTCGTCTGCCTTCATATTTCCTTCAACCTTAACGGTTGTTTTGTATACAAAAGGTTTTCCTTTCTGGAAGTCGATGGGAACGCGGCAGGCTGAGAAGGCAAAAATCAGAATCGCCGGAACGATTGCAGGTCTGACCAGTGATGATGTAACTTGCCGGCAATATGACATATTATTAAAACGGCGAATCCATGCTTGTAAAATCGCAGGTCAAATATATCCAAAGTTTAGGCCATAAAAAATTCCGCGATGCTGACGGAGTCTTTGTTGCAGAGGGTCCGAAGATCGTGCATGAACTCCTGCAATCAGATAATCTACATCTGGTTCATTGTTTTGCAACAGAGAGTTGGTTGCATGAGCATGATGGTATGTGGAAGGACAAACAAAAACTCTTTATCAGGATAAATGAGAAAGAGCTGGAAAGAATTTCATTTCACAGTACACCCAACCAGGTGCTGGCGGTTTTCACTAAACCAGTTTTTAACAAATTACATATACCGGAAGGTGTGATTCTGCTTACTCGATACTATTCAGGATCCGGGTAATCTCGGAACTATACTTCGGACAGCCGACTGGTTTGGAGTCAGACAAATTGTTTGCAGCGAGGATACCGCAGATGTTTTTAATCCAAAGGTTGTTCAATCCGCAATGGGAAGCCTGGTCAGGGTTGAATTGAAATATACAGAGCTGAGAAAATATTTGATCGCAAATCACGGGAACACCCGTTTATGCCGGCTCTCTGGATGGAGAGGAACTAAAAGAAAATATTAAAATGTCTAAAGTTATGCTTCTGATGGGAAATGAGTCCAAAGGGATCAGCCCCGATTTGAAAGCTCTGGTTTCCAAAAAAATTCGGATTCCTGGCAAGGGGGGTGCAGAATCTTTGAATGTAGCCGTAGCAACGGGTATATTTCTATCCCGAATAGAAATAATCAGTCAAACGCAATAGCCCTCACGGGGCTGAGCCTTCGTATGATAAAGAAACTGGGCAAAAGAAGAACCGCAAAACAAATAACAAAAGTTCCCAGATTTACAAGGCAAACCTGCTGCCAGGTAATATAGGCAACCGCGGTTGAAATATAATATGAATCTTCCGGAAGTGTAATAATTCCGTATCGGTTTTGAAGCCAGTAAAATAATAGTCCAAAAAAATTACCAAGGATAATTCCTCCAAATGTTATGAGTGCTCCGTGATACAGGAATATTTTTTGAATACCAGTGTCGCGGGAACCCATGGATTTCAATATTCCAATCATATGGGTTCTTTCCAGCAGCAAAATTATAAGGCAGGTAACCAGGTTTAGTATGGCAACAAGTATCATAATCACAATGACTATCAGAATGGTAGTATCCTGCAGGTTAAGCCAGTCAAAAATATTTCCATAGATTTCTCTAATGGACTGACTATTCCATTTAGCTGGAAGTTTTTCAAAAATGCGATTGCTGACAGAATCAGCTGTCCTGTAGTCTTTAATAAAGATTTCATACCCATCGATTTCTCCTGGAGGCCATCCATTGAGTCGCTGGATCAGACGGATATCAACCAAAGCATTGACGCGGTCGTAATATTCGATACCGGTTTTAAATGTTCCGGCGACAAACATGGGTCGAACACGTTTGGTGCCGTCGGGTTGAATAAAATATGCATATAGCTTGTCTCCCGGTTTCAACTGCAGTTGATTGGCTGTATAGGAAGATAAATTGATTTCGTTACTGTAACTACTGTCCGAAAAGTGGATCCATCTGCCTGACACTAAAAATTCCTGCAAATGGTCGAAAGAAAATCCAGGTTCCACTCCTTTTAATTTCAATCCTTCGAAACTTTCCGGTCCTTTCAGGATTGCGTCTTTTGTAGCAAACGCATAAACGTAATTTACTGCCGGATCATTTCTGATAATAGATAAAACAGTATCATTTGCTGCCACAGGGCTTACAGAGTCGCTATCCGTTTTGTCAGTATCAAAATGTTGAATCCTGATATGACCAGAAAAGCCATACATTTTATCTGCAATTGCATGTTGAAAACCTTTTGCGAAGGCAATCGTCAGGATCATAGCCATGACGCCGATGGCTGTAGCAGCAATGGCGAGGCGGATAATAAACCTGGAGAAGGAATGCTGACTATTAAAAGCGATTCGTCGGGCAATAAAACGGGAAAGGTTCAATCGAAAATTTTTAACACTCAAAAATAGACTTCCCACGACTGTCTGAAAAGTTTTTTAAGGATTTGAACTAACATTGTATCACAAATCTTATATGAAATACCTGATTTTAGTCTTCATGCTCGCTTTTGGAATGAAACTTGAAGCGCAAATACCTGATTCAGTATATACTCCTAATATTTACAGCGTAAAACTATTTCTAAAAGGCAATCAGTTGAGTTACCCCGTTTTAACCTTGACGGGAAATGATCAGGTCGAACTTGAGTTTGACGACCTCGACGCGGACGTGAAAAATTATTATTATACATATCAGTTGTGTAATGCTGACTGGACACCGGTCCAGGTTAGTACTATGGATTATATCAACGGATTCGCTCAAAACCAGATTACGAATTATCATTATTCATCAGTAGCCCTGACTCATTATACACATTACCATGTTTTTCTACCCGAAAATAACTCACGTCTTACGTTGTCAGGCAATTATATCCTAAAAGTTTATTTGAATAATGATGAGTCTAAAATTGCATTTACAAAAAGACTCCTGGTCGTTCAGACTTTGGTTTCCATTACAGCGCAGATATTTCCACCAATGAATCCTCAATATACGGGAACACATCAAAAACTTCAATTGAGAGTGAACACTAAGGCCTTGAGCTATTTCTAATCCATTCCAGCAGGTGCACGTGGTAATTTTGCAAAATAATCGCTGGGATAATGCGATTTATATGGGAAATCCATCATTTTATTCAGGAAATAATTTTGAATATAATAGTGACGACTCACCATTATTTCCCGGAGGTAACCAGTGGAGATGGCTGGATCTTCAGAGTTTCCGTTATCAAAGTGACAGGATTGCTCATGTAGACTATCTGAAGAATGGATCTGTAATCACTGTGAAACCTGATAAGGACAGGTCCGGACAACCATACTATTACTATACAGACAATAACGGACAATATTATATTCAGACGACTGATGATGTCAACCCTAACTGGCAGGGAGATTACGGGCGTGTGCGTTTTATTTATGTGCCGGCTGATAATACTCCGATAGAAGGAAAGGATCTTTATTTCATAGGAGAGTTTACAGGCTATAAAATTAACGATGCAACCCGTATGACGTTTAACCCGGTCATCGGCGCATATGAAGGTTCCGCATTGATGAAGATGGGATATCTATAACTATGCCTATGTAACTCTAAATAGTGGTGATCCACAGGCAGTACCTTCATTTGAAATGACAGAAGGAAATCATTTTGAAACTGAAAACAATTACGATATTCTTGTATACTATCGTCCGCTGGGTGGACGTGCTGATCAGTTGGTCGGTATGTATTCAATGAATTCTTTGAATAGCCTAAGATAAGCCTAACGTTTAACGCCCAAGGCCCAAGGCTTAATTTGGAATTGTGGAATTTTAAATGACCGCGAAGCAATCATTTTGTAAGTATGTGAAGGTAAAATTCAATTTAAAATTTCATTTCATATTTTTATGATCTTCACTTTTCCTTGCTTGTATATAAATTTTTAGCCTTAAGCTTTATGCTTTGGGCTTTAAGCCTATCTTTGCATTGGCAAGTCTTATACGACCAGCTCCTGCTGAATCCCCCCAGGGCCGGAAGGCAGCAAGGGTAGGTGGTTGAGCGGTGCGATATAAGTAACTTGCCATTTTTTTTGAATTTTTAAATCGATTATATGAAATTTTTTATTGATACCGCGAACCTGGACCAGATCCGTGAAGCCAATGATCTTGGAATTCTGGATGGTGTGACAACCAATCCGTCACTAATGGCCAAAGAAGGTATACGCGGAGAAGAAAATATTACAAAACATTACAAAACTATTTCAGACCTCGTGAAGGGGGATGTCAGCGCAGAAGTGATTTCAACTGATTTTGACGGGATAATAGCTGAAGGGAAAAAACTGGTAAAAATTAACCCTAATATCATTGTAAAAGTTCCCATGATCAAGGAAGGCGTTAAGGCCATGAAATGGTTTACTGACAATAATATCAGAACAAATTGCACGCTGGTTTTCTCTGCAGGACAGGCAATCCTGGCTGCCAAGGTCGGAGCCAAATATGTTTCACCCTTTATAGGTCGAATTGATGATTCCAACTGGGACGGCGTTGAACTGATTGCCCAAATCGCGAATATCTATGCAATACAGGGGTATGAAACGGAAATTCTAGCTGCTTCTATTCGCAGCTCCTTACATATTGTTCGTTGTGCAGAAGCAGGGGCTGACGTAATTACGAGTCCTCTGGAGCCTATTCTTGGTTTACTTAAACATCCGCTAACTGATATTGGTCTCGCTAAATTCCTCTCTGATGCCAGAGGTGCCAAATAAGAATAATTTTGGATCTATGAGCAAGTCCAGTTATTTTTGCTTCTAAATCATGAAAATTCAGTTCACCATACACCATCATCATTTCTTACCACACAGGTAGGCTGCTGATGTTTTGTGTAAACAATATTATAGCAGGGGCTTATCGAAAGGTAAGCCCCTTGTCTTTTTAAACATTAAATCTATTTTATGCCAACAAGGCTGCGAATTGCGATTCAGAAATCCGGAAGGCTGTTCGACGATTCATTGCAGTTATTGAAGGATTGCGGGATTGATCTGAAAAACGGAATCAATAAATTGAAAACAGAAGCTGATAATTTTCCTATGGAAGTTTTCTTTCTGCGCGACGACGATATTCCGCAATATGTAGAGGACAGCGTTGCTGACATTGGTATAGTGGGGGAAAATGTTATATATGAAAAAAATAAAAAAGTGATTGTTTCAGAAAAACTCGGGTTTGGAAAATGCCGTTTGTCCGTTGCTGTTGGAAGAAACGAATCCTATAAAGATTCCAACTTTTTACATAATAAAAAAATTGCGACAACTTATCCAGTGCTGGTAAACCGATTTCTGAAAGAAAAAGATATCAGGGCAGAGATTCATGAGATCAGTGGATCAGTTGAAATTGCGCCGGGAATTGGTCTTGCGGATGCGATAGTGGACCTGGTGAGCAGCGGATCCACTTTGTTTATGAACGGCCTCAGGGAAGTGGAAACGATTTTGCATTCAGAAGCCGTATTGATCCGCCACCCTGAACTTGGCGCTCCCCAGCAGCAGATCCTTGAGAAATTATTATTCCGGATACGATCTGTCCATAAGGCAAGACACACAAAATATATCCTGCTCAATGCCCCTAATGAAAAATTAAAAGAAATCATTTCCCTTCTTCCGGGTATGAAGAGCCCTACTGTTCTACCTCTTGCCGAACCTGGCTGGAGCAGCGTACACAGTGTTGTGAATGAGAATGATTTTTGGGAAATCATCGAAAAATTAAAACTGGCCGGTGCTCAGGGAATTCTTGTAGTGCCCATTGAAAAAATGATTTTATAAATGTCTATTCTGCAGATTATAGAAAACCCGGAAAAGCAAGCTTTGGAAAGAACCTCTTGGACAGGCCTGATTATTCATTCCGGGGATCTTGATCCGAGTGTGCAGGAAAATTTTGGATGACGTCAAAAAATGGGGCGATAAAGCAGTGAAGGAATATTCTTTTTTGTTTGATAAGATAGAAACGGACGATTTATCTGGTAAGCTGGAAGAATTCGATTTGGCGGAAATGGATGCTGGATGAAGAATTAAAAATTGCAATTCGTCAGGCAGAAAAGAATATTTCAACATTTCACAGAAGTCAGCTGATTCTGAGGAATCAAAAGTGGAAATCCAGCCAGGTATTCAATGCTGGCGAAAATCTGTGGCTATTGAAAAAGTTGGATTATATATTCCGGGTGGCACAGCGCCTCTGTTTTCCACATTGCTTATGCTGGGTATTCCCGCAAAACTTGCCGGATGTAAGGAGATTATTGTTTGTACACCACCTCAAAAAGATGGTACCATTCATCCTGCCATTTTATATTGTGGCAAAATTGTTAGGTATATCAAATCTTTACCGGGTAGGAGGTGTTCAGGCCATTGCGGCTATGGCTTACGGAACTCAAACGTATTCCGACAGGTTTATAAAATTTTTGGCCCTGGAAACCAATGGGTAACACAGGCAAAAAAAATAATTCAACAGGAAGGTATTGCCATCGATATTCCGGCAGGACCCAGTGAACTGGCCATTTATGCCGATGAAACTGCTGTTCCTGCTTTCGTAGCTGCTGATCTTTTATCCCAATGTGAACATGGAACAGACAGTCAGGTAATCCTGGTTGACTGAAAGCTCGGAGTTTTGCCGATAAAGTAAATCTTGAATTGCAAGAACAAATTGAAAAGCTTCCGCGTAAATCCATAGCGGAAAAGTCTCTGGAAAACAGTAAAATATATTCTGGTACCAAAGTCGTATTGAATCATTGGATTTACTCAATTCGTATGCCCCCGAACATTTGATTCTTGCCTGTCGTAATGCGGAGGATCTTGCCGTCAAGGTACGTCAATGCGGGTTCTGTTTTTCTGGGCAATTACGCACCCGAGAGTGCAGGTGATTATGCGAGTGGCACTAATCATACTCTTCCAACCAATGGATTTGCAAAAGCATATAGCGGAGTGAGTGTGGATAGTTTTGTGAAGAAGATCAGTTTTCAGCAGTTAACTAAAGAAGGACTTCGATCGCTCGGAAATACAGTCATCGAAATGGCCAGCGCAGAAGGCCTGCAGGCACATGCGGAAGCTATACGCATAAGATTTCAAACTTAAACTGCTTCGGATTTACTGTAGTATTTACAGTTAATAATCAATAATTACAATGACTGATATTAACTTATTATTACGTGAAAATATTAAAAAGCTGGTTCCTTATGCTTCTGCCAGGGATGAATTCAGCGGTTCGCGCACATATTTTCCTTGATGCGAATGAAAATAGTCTGGGTTCTCCCGTTTCTCCCGCCTACAACCGGTATCCCGATCCACACCAGGTAAAAATTAAAGATCGACTTTCTGAAATCAAAGGTCTTCCACCACAGAATATTTTTTTGGGCAACGGAAGCGACGAGTGTATTGATCTCCTTTATCGCGCATTTTGTAATCCCGGAAAAGACAATGTAATCATTCATCCACCTACTTATGGCATGTATGAAGTAAGTGCCCATATTCATGATGCAGAAGTTCGCAGAGCCCCTCTTACTGAAAATTTTCAACTCGATCTGGCTGCATATGGAAAGCCAGGTCGATGAACACACGAAAATCATATGGATATGTTCTCCCAATAACCCAACGGGCAATGCATTCAATCGACAGGATATTGAAATGATTCTGAATAATTTCGATGGACTCGTAGTAATAGATGAGGCATATGTCAATTTTTCACGGCAGCAGAGTTTTATTTCTGAATTGACAGAATATCCGAACCTGGTTATTTTGCAAACACTCAGCAAAGCATGGGGTCTTGCGGGACTCCGGTTGGGTATGGCTTTTGCAAGCGAGATCGGATCATCGAAGTGATGAATAGAATTAAGCCGCCGTACAATATTGGTCAGGCCACCCAGGAACTTGTACTGGAAGCATTAACGGGAACAGACAGAGTAAATGAAATGATCAGGGAAATTGTTGGAATGCGGAATGAGCTGGCGGATAGGATCAGCCGTTTATCATTTGTATTGAACGTATATCCCAGTGAGGCGAATTTTTTACTGGTAAAAATTAAAAAAGCAAGATTGATATATGAAACTTTGCTAAACGAAGGGATTGTTGTTCGGGACCGAAGTGCCGTCCCGGGATGTACAGATTGCCTGCGAATTACTGTTGGAACCAAAGCAACAAAATGACAAATTACTCGACATATTGAGACATATTGGGAACTCATAAATTCTTATTTTTATAATCCGGAAAAATTAACAGAATGAAACAAGTTAAGGATTAGACTTTTATTTGGACTGTTACTGATTGCAACGACTTGTCATGGCCAATGTTATGTCGAATGAAATTGTTTTGGATACGGATAGGTTATTTACATTAACTCCCCCAAAACCAGATGTAAGTCTTACAGTTGCCACCGCGATTTCACAGCAACCGTATTTGCGGCAGGTCTTGGAAAGGCACGTCATATCACAGTACGCCGACAGGATATATTTATGTAAAACTCGCCAGCAGCAAAAATGGAAATACGATTGTGCGGTTAAAAGATCAAAATGGAGACGGCGTATCAGATGAAGAGTTTGACTTCGGTTCTTTTAAAGGAACCGGTATAAAAGTGAAAAACGGATGGCTTTATGCCTCTTCCGATATGGAAGTTTACAGATTCAAATTAAATTCTGATGGAACAGTCGTAAATCCTGATCAGCCAGAAAAAATAATTACAGGTTTAATTGCCCGGGGCGAGCATGAAGCAAAAGCATTTACTCTGGACAACAATGGAAATATTTATGTGAATATTGGTGCCTATTCCAATTCCTGCCAGATAGAAGACAGAAAAGTAGGTTCTATGGGAAAGAAACCCTGCCCAATTCTGGATTCTGCTGCGGGAATTTGGCAATTTAAAGCCGATAAACTGAATCAGACCTATGCAGATGGAATACGTTATGCTACAGGTTTACGGAACGTCGTTGGATTGGACTGGAATACATCCACCAACACCTTATTTGTAATGCAACACGGTAGGGATCAGCTACATACCATATTCCCGGCTATGTATACCGAAAAACAAAATGCCGAGCTTCCGGCGGAATGTATGTATGAATTACATAAGGGATCGAATGCGGGCTGGCCTTATATTTATTATGATCAAATCCAGGGCAAAAAGATCCTGGCTCCTGAATATGGTGGAGATGGTAAGAAAACAGCGTGGCAAAAATGCAATTAATCCTGTATATGCATTTCCCGGGCATCTGGCACCAAATGGACTTTTATTTTATACAGGCAATCAATTTCCTAAAAAGTATAAAAACGGAGCATTTATCGCTTTTCATGGTTCGTGGAATCGAGCTCCTGAACCGCAGAAAGGATTTTATGTAGCTTTTGTACCTTTCAGAAAGGGGAAACCATCTGGGAAATCGGAAATATTTGCAGATGGTTTTTCGGGAGGTCCCAAAAATACTGCTTCAGGAGGTGCCCTGCATCGTCCCTGCGGCCTGGCCGAAGGACCTGATGGCTCCCTGTATGTGACAGACGACGTTCAGGGAACTGTCTGGAGAATAACTTACAAATAAAATGAAAATTCATTCAGCGCCCCTGTCCAATTTTTTTATTTGCTTTTGTTTTTTGTTTCCTGTTTTGATAAGAGCCCAGGAAGGAAATCATTGCGCGGTAAAGAAATCACCTTACCAACTTTCTATGGATTCAGGTAAGAAAATTTATACAATGTATTGTTTATCCTGTCATCTGGCAGATGGAATTGGCCTCACAAACGTGAACCCTCCTCTAAATATCAAACAGGTAACAGGTGATAAGGACAAATTGATTGGTATCGTGATCAAAGGTTTGTCAACACATGAGGAAATTAATGGTATTATCTATTATAATGTTATGCCTCCAAATCCCGGATTGAGTGATCAGGAAATCGCAGACGTGCTAACGTATATCCGTAATAGTTTTGGCAACAAAGCTTCGGCGGTAAAGATTTCGGAAGTAAAATCTGCACGAACTAAGATGAAATAATTTTAATGAAAAGAATCCTTTTTATAGACCGGGATGGTACGCTGATAAAAGAATCTCCGCCAACATACCAGATTGACGATTTCAGCAAACTGGAATTTTTTCCAGGCGTATTTGAATTTATGGGAAGAATAGCAAGGGAATTGGATTACGAACTAGTAATGGTTACAAACCAGGATGGGTTGGGTAAACCTTTATTCCCGGAAAATAAATTCTGGCAAATACAGGACTTTATTATGCAATGTCTCTCCAACGAAGGCATCCATTTCAATGCTGTTCATATTGACAAATCATTTCCGTCTGACAATTCCCCTTCACGTAAGCCGGGAACCGGAATGCTTTTTTCTTATTTGAACAATAATGAATATGATATTACAGGATCTTTTGTTATCGGAGACAGTATAACGGATGTACAACTTGGCAAAAAATCTGGGATGCAAGGCAATCTGGTTAAAACAGGATGCTCAATTGGGTGGCAAAGAAATAAAAGATGCTGTCAGTGATCTTGAGAAGGTGGTTGCCTTGGAAACCATTCACTGGTCGGAAATTTATTCGTTTTTGAAATCAGGTCTTCGAAATGTGATTCATGAACGGAATACCCGCGAAACTAAAATCCATATTGAATTGAATGCTGATGGAAACGGAATAGCTGACATTCATACAGGTCTTGCATTTTTTGATCATATGCTGGATCAGATTGCCAGACACGGAAAGATGGATTTAAAAATTGAAGTGCAGGGAGACCTTCAAATTGACGAGCATCATACGATAGAAGATACTGGTATTGCGCTGGGAGAAGCCATGGCCAAAGCGCTGGCGGACAAACGAGGTATGGAAAGATATGGATTTGCCCTTACCGATGGATGATGCAGATGCTATGGTATTACTCGATTTTGGAGGAAGAAACTGGATTGTGTGGAATGCGTTTTTCCAAAGAGAGAAAGTTGGCGACATGCCCACGGAAATGTTTTTTCATTTTTTTAAATCTTTCTCAGACGCAGCACGATGCAACCTTAATATTACCTGTCATGGCGAAAATGAACACCATAAAATTGAAGCGATATTTAAAGCTTTTGCAAAAGCTATCAGAATGGCTGTAAAAAGGGACCCGCTTAGTAACGAACTGCCGACGACCAAGGGAATAATTTAGGGTCCCAATTTGGAAATTTCGAAAATTAGCACTCATATTTGCAGTCCATGGTAATTCAGATAAATAATAACATTTGGTGGTGGCATACAAACTCCGGTCGGGGCGCGTAATGCAATCGCTATGTTACTAACATATCAGGCCCCGGTTATTTCCGGGGCTTTTTTATTGTCGAAGAACGATAGCTATAAAAAAATTACAGGAGGAATGAAAAAAATCAAACTGATAACTACGCATAAAAAATTACTATCGGATATATATACGCCTGTTGGAATTTATTTGCGTGTACGTGACCGGTTCAGGGATACCGTTTTGCTGGAAAGTACGGACTATCATGCTGCTGAAAACAGTTATTCCTTTATATGTATTCATGCTATCGGAGGTGTTGAGATTTCTGACAATGAGCAAATGGAATTCAGATTGCCAGGGCGTCAGACAGAAAAATATCCATTAAAATCTGCGCGGGTACCTGGTCTCCTGTGGGATTTCATGGAACATTTCGATGTACAGAAAGCAGAAGAGAAACCAGTAAAGACTGCACAAAGTCTGTTTGGTTATACGACATACGACGCGGTCCGTTTTTTCGATCGTATACTGCTCGAAGAAAAGCCTGACTTGCCGTTGATTCCGCTTATGCGTTACCGTCTATACCAATATGTGATTGCAATAAATCATTTTAAGGATGAACTTTATATATGCGAAAACAAAGTGGAAGGCATGCAGAGCGACTTACCACTGGTTGAATCGCTGATACGGTCTAAGGATGTTCCGGTATTTCCATTTCACGTGAAGGATAAGGAAATCAGTAATATGACCGATGAAGATTACAAGGTAATGGTTGAGAAAGGAATTAAGAGCTGTTTGCGAGGAGATGTTTTCCAGATAGTATTGAGCCGACGCTTTAGTGTGGGTTTTAAAGGCGATGAATTCAATGTGTACCGTGCACTCAGGAATGTCAACCCAAGTCCGTATTTATTCTATTTCGACTATGGGGATTACCGCCTTATGGGATCTTCTCCTGAATCACAGGTTTTAATAAAGGACGGAAAAGCTATCATGCATCCAATTGCCGGAACCTGTGCCAGAACAGGAAATGATGATATAGATAAGGAAAAAGCAGATAACCTGTTAGAAGATGCAAAGGAAAATGCTGAGCACGTTATGTTGGTTGACCTTGCTCGTAACGACCTGAGCAGACAATGCTCTGATGTTTCGGTGGCTCATTTCCGAGACGTACAATATTATTCACATGTGATTCATCTGGTAAGCGAAGTAAAGGGCAATCTAAATAAGGATAGCAATCCATTTGAATTGCTGGCAGCCACTTTTCCTGCAGGAACTTTAAGCGGAGCACCAAAGATCCGTGCAATGGAACTGATTAGTGTTTTTGAACCTACTCCAAGAAGTTATTATGGAGGTTGTATTGGTTTCGTTGGATTCGATGGTAGTTGTACTCAGGCCATTATGATTCGCAGTTTGCTCAGCCGCAGAAATACCCTGATTTATCAGGCTGGTGCCGGTATCGTTGCTGCCAGCAGACCCCAGTCAGAACTGGAAGAAGTAAACCATAAACTTGGTGCATTAAAATTAGCCATCCGTTTGGCGGAAACCATTTAAGTCCGATTATGAAAATTCTCGTTTTTGATAACTATGATTCATTTACTTATAACCTCGTACATCTGGTTGAAAAAATTATTGAGGAAAAGGTGGACGTTTTCCGTAACGATCAGATACCAATGGAAAACATAGGGATATATGATAAAATTATATTATCCCCCGGACCTGGTTTGCCTTCGGAAGCAGGTATGATGATGCCGCTTATAAAACATTATGCGGCTTCCAAGGCCATTCTTGGTGTTTGTCTGGGTCACCAGGCTATCGCCGAAGTTTTTGGTGGCAAGCTTATAAATCTGACGAAAGTATATCATGGAGTGGCCAGCCCTATAACCATTATTCCACAGAATTCCGGATATAACTATCCAAATGTCGATCTGTTCAAAGGTGTTTCGGATGGATTTCTGGCCGGGCGTTATCACAGTTGGGTTATAGACCCAAATGGTTTTCCGGATTCTCTTGAAGTGACAGCGACCGATGCCAACGGCCAGATTATGGCTTTGCGCCATAAGAACTATGATATACTTGGCGTGCAGTTTCATCCTGAGAGCGTTCTGACGCCAGGTGGAGAACAGATAATGCGAAATTGGTTAGAACGACCTAAAGCTTAAAATAAAGGGTTAAGGCCAGAAATAACAGGAACGTGAAATGTGAATAATTTGAAACACTAAACATTGATTACTGAAATTATTATTTGAAAATAAAACTATTTATATAATAGTCTTGAGCCTGTTGCTTTAAGTTTTAAGCCTTTTAAAATGAAAAAAATTTTGCAGATACTTTTTGAATACAAAACCCTCACGCGCGAGCAGGCAAAAGAGGTTTTATCCAATATTTCCCGTGGTCAGTATAATGAGTCGGAGATAACATCTTTTATAACTGTATTCCTGATGCGAAGCATTACAATTGCAGAACTGCAGGGATTTCGGGATGCCCTTCTGGAGCTTGCAGTGAATGCTGACCTGGAAGGAAAGGAATTCATTGATATCGTCGGAACTGGGGGGGATGGAAAAAACACATTTAACATTTCTACGCTGGCCTGTTTTATAGTAGCCGGTGCCGGCCAGAAAGTTGCCAAACATGGTAATTATGGTGCTACCAGCATAAGTGGTGCTTCCAATGTGATGGAACAACTTGGATATAAACTCAGTAATGATCGTGAAAAACTGAAAAGGGAAGCTGAAAATGCTAATATTTGTTTCCTCCATGCACCACTTTTTCATCCTGCATTAAAGGTTGTTGGAGGAATTCGAAAAAACCTGGGTATCCGGACTTTTTTTAATATGTTAGGCCCCCTGGTAAATCCGGCATATCCAAAATTCCAATTAATTGGCGTATACAACCTGGAAATGGCCCGGATTTATACCTATATGCTACAACAGACTGACTCTTCCTTTGCAATCATTCACAGTCTGGATGGATATGATGAACTTTCATTAACAGGTGACGCGCGTGTAATTACCAATGAAGGAGAGCGCGTAATGACACCTGAACAATTGGGCAAGCGCATGGTTTCTCCATCCGATATTTACGGTGGGAACAGCCCGGAAGAAGCCGCAAGAATCTTTCTTAACATACTAAATGGAAAAGGATCCTGGGCGCAAAATGCAGTCGTATTAGCTAATGCAGCAATGGCCTTATATTGCACGGGTGCCTATAGCGACTACGAGACTGCCTATGCCGCAGCTGTTGAAAGTCTGGAGAGTCGGAAAGCAGTTAACAGTTTAAACAAGCTTATATCACTGCAATAAAAAGCCTCAGGCCTTAAGCCTTAATTCTCCCGCATGCAAAACATACTTGAAAATATAATTTCCTATAAAAAAAAGGAAATAGAATTACGAAAAAGGGAATCACCGATTCTGTCGTTAGAAAAACAAGGCGGTTTCGATCGGGAAATTTTTTCAATGAAGAAATTTATCATGGATCCCGAAAGAAACGGTATTATCGCCGAGTACAAAAAGAAATCTCCATCAAAAGGCATAATTAACGATACATCAACGGTGGAAGAGGTTACTGCCGCGTATACACAATTCGGAGCATCAATGATTTCGGTCCTTACGGATTCGCCATCATTTGGCGGTTCAACTGATGACCTTAAACGCGCGCGATTTAATGATCTGCCGATCCTCAGAAAGGATTTTATAATTGATACTTATCAGATAATTGAATCGCGTGCGATCGGCGCTGATGTTATTTTATTGATTGCTGCCTGCCTCAAACCTTCAGAAACCAGATGTCTGGCACAATCGGCGCATCAGCAGGGTTTGGAAGTGCTATTAGAAATTCACGATGAAAATGAACTTGAACATCTTTGCGAAGAAGTGGATGTAGTTGGAATAAATAACCGCGACCTCAAAACATTTGCTGTTGACATAGATCGTTCCATACGTATCGCAGAGCTGCTGCCTCGCCATTTGATAAGAATAGCTGAAAGTGGTATTCAAAATATTGAAATCATCCTGCGATTGAAAAAAGCCGGATTCAGTGGATTTCTGATTGGTGAACAATTTATGAAAGCATCTGATCCAGCGATTGCATTTGCCTCCTTTGTTGATCAACTAAATAAAAAACTCTATGAGAGTGAAAGTTTGCGGAATGACGCAGCTCGATCAGGTAAGGAAGCTTGAGGAGATGGGCATTGATTTCGCCGGGTTTATTTTTTATCCAAAATCACCGCGTTTTGCAGGCAGGCACATAAGTGGCGATCAAATGCGTAGAGCGAAATTGCGAATCGGGAAAGTGGGTGTTTTTGTTAACACCCCCTATGAAAACATGATGCATATGGTGGATGAATATGGCCTTGATATGGTGCAGCTTCACGGAGATGAAACACCAAGAACTTGTGAACAAATTGCCAATTATGTAACTGTGATAAAAGTTTTTCGGCTTGGTGAAAATGACCCGATTTCATGGATCACTAAACCTTATGAGGAATCCTGCGACATGTTTCTTTTTGACACCCTGGGAGTAGGGTACGGAGGTACGGGGAAAAAATTCAATTGGGATCTTTTAAAACCCGCAGCGATTGAAAAGTTGTTTTTTCTGAGCGGAGGCATCGAACCGGAAGATACTAATAAACTCAAGTCATTTTTCAATGAGGAAGAGTCAAAAAAACTTTTTTCAATTGATATCAATAGTCGTTTTGAAATCCAAAGCGGATTGAAGGACCTTGATAAAATAGAACAATTTTACAAATCGCTGAACGCTAAATAAATTTTAAGATGTCAGAATTGAACACATTTCGGCAGCCATCTGAAAAAGGCTATTATGGAGAGTTCGGGGGCGCATTCATTCCGGAAATGTTATATGGCAATGTCGAGGAACTCAAAGCAAACTACCTCGAAATTATAAATGATCCAAAGTTCCGTGAAGAATTTGGTTTGCTACTCAAAGACTACGCCGGAAGGCCAACACCCTTATATTTTGCTGAGAGGCTAAGTGAAAAATATGGCACCCGTATTTTTTTGAAGCGGGAGGATCTTTGCCACACAGGAGCACATAAAATCAACAATACAATCGGTCAGATACTTTTGGCTGAAAAACTGGGAAAAAAGAGAATAATTGCCGAGACTGGTGCAGGTCAGCATGGTGTTGCCACCGCAACCGTCTGTGCGTTGAAGGGGCTGGAGTGTATTGTTTATATGGGAGAAAAAGATATTCAACGGCAGGCACCGAATGTGGCGCGTATGAAAATGCTGGGCGCCACCGTCGTACCGGCGACAAGCGGAAGTAAAACTTTGAAAGACGCAACGAATGAAGCAATTCGAGACTGGATTAATCATCCGACAGATACGCACTATATTATTGGTAGCGTGGTTGGTCCACATCCATATCCGGACATGGTTGCACGGTTTCAAAGTGTAATCAGTTCGGAAATAAAATGGCAGTTGAAAGAAAAAACCGGGTATGAGAGTCCCCAGGCCATAATTGCATGCGTAGGTGGAGGCAGTAATGCGGCAGGTGCTTTTTTCCATTTTTTGGATGAATTGAATGTTCACCTGATTGCTGTGGAAGCTGCGGGTGAAGGAATTGACAGCGGCAGGTCTGCTGCTACAACTAAACTTGGTACAAATGGAATATTGCACGGCAGTCGAAGTTTGGTAATGCAGACATCTGACGGACAAGTAGTGGAACCACATAGCATTTCTGCCGGCTTGGATTATCCGGGCATCGGTCCGTTACATGCTCATTTATACACATCAGGCAGGGCAAAATTTTATTGCGCGACAGATAACGAGGCTTTAAATGCCGCCTTTTTGCTCGCTAAACTCGAAGGTATCATCCCGGCTCTGGAATCGGCACATGCGCTGGCCATTTTGGAAAAGCTCAGTTTTGCCAAACAAGATAACATTGTTATTTGTCTGAGTGGCAGAGGCGACAAGGATCTGGATACATATATGAAGGCAATGAAATCTTAATACTTAAAACGAGGGAATTAATTCCAAAATCTGTAAATATTGATTAAAAAGTTTCCATAACTAGAATAAAATAATAATTAATCTCTTATAATAAGATATGTCTCGCATCAGCAATCTATTTGATCGGAAAAAGCAAAATATCCTTAATATATATTTCACCGCGGGTTTCCCTGCTTTGAATGATACGCTGCTTATAATGAAAGCACTTCAGGATTCAGGTGTAGACATGGTTGAAATTGGTATGCCTTATAGCGATCCGTTGGCGGATGGTCCCGTGATACAATCCAGCAGTACAAAAGCCCTGGCGAATGGCATGACGATTCGAAAACTCTTCGATCAACTGAGGGATTTTAGAAAGATGATTCAGCTGCCAGTATTATTGATGGGATATATGAACCCCATACTTCAATACGGATTTGAAAATTTTTGCCGTGACGCCGCAGAAGTTGGTGTGGATGGCCTTATACTTCCCGACCTTCCAATATTTGAGTTTGAAAAGGAATTTGGAGTCATGATCAGGAAATACAATCTTGATTTTATTTTTCTGGTGACTCCGGAAACGGAAGAGGCAAGAATCCGAATTCTGGACCAAAAATGCAGTGGCTTTCTTTATGCGGTTTCTTCTTCTTCGACAACGGGTAAAAATGTAAACCTCGATGATCAGAAAAATTATTTTCATAAACTTGCTTCAATGGGGCTCATAAATCCGGTACTTATTGGATTCGGAATTAAGGACAAATCGAGTTTCTCAAAGGCATGCGCATTTGCTGACGGAGCCATTATCGGTACAGCATTTATTAGGATTCTCGAAAATGCTACTGAAGATGAGATTCCGTTGCGAACGAAGGATTTTATCAATTCATTGAAATGAAAATTGTTATTATAAAATATAATGCAGGTAATATCCGGTCAGTATTGTTCGCTCTGGAACGGATCGGGGCTGAAGCGTTGGTAACTGATGATCCCGATTTTATCAGCACTGCTGATAAAATTATCTTTCCTGGTGTAGGAGAAGCGAGATCCGCTATGAACTACCTAAAGGAGAAAAGACTGGACAGGGTCATTCAGAATTTGCAACAGCCGGTGCTTGGGATTTGTCTGGGTATGCAACTGTTATGTGTGCATTCGGAAGAAAATGATACACAATGCCTGGGCCTGTTCAGCGAAAGTGTTAAAAAATTTGATCCGCTTGGAGAAATTCCTCTAAAAGTTCCCCAGACGGGTTGGAACAATATTTATGATTTGAATTCATTTCTATTTGAAGGCGTCCCGGAATACAGCTATTGCTATTTTGTACATGGATACTATGCTGGTATCGGAGAAAATACGATTGCAAAAACGGACTATGCACAACCCTACAGTTCGGCATTGCACTGTAACAATTTTTATGGTGTCCAATTTCATCCGGAGAAAAGTGCTGAAGTAGGGGAACGAATTTTGAAAAATTTTATTAAACATTAGGTATTTAATATGTCGATAGAAATTATTCCTGCCATTGATATAATGTATGGAAAATGTGTGCGGTTAACACAGGGTCAGTATGATACCAGGCGAATTTATAATGAACACCCCTTGGAAGTAGCCCGACAATTTGAAGATGCGGGACTGAAAAGATTGCATCTGGTGGATCTGGATGGCGCAAAAGAAGGACGGGTAATAAACTGGAGTGTACTGGAAAATATTGCCGGTAAAACCAACCTTGAAATAGATTTCGGAGGAGGGATCGGAACAGCCAACGACCTTCGGATTGTATTTGAGTCTGGTGCTTATTTTGCGTCTGTGGGAAGCATAGCTGTGAAAAATGAAAGCCTTTTACGCGATTGGGTACTTACATATGGCCCGGAAAGATTTTTACTGGGTGCTGACGTTCGGGATGAAAAAATTTCTATAAGCGGATGGCAGGAAGACACTGAGATTGTGGTTTACGACTTCATTGAAAAATATTCAGATACAGGTATTGATAAAATATTTTGTACAGATATTAAGATGGATGGCTCGTTGAAGGGTCCTTCGCTTGAATTGTACAAGATAATTTTGAAACGATTTCCCACCCTGTATTTTATTGCGAGCGGCGGAATTCGTTCAATGGATGATATTTATCAGCTTGAAGCAATAGGGTGTAAAAGTGCTATCGTTGGGAAGGCAATCTATGAAGGATTGATTACACTAAATGATCTTTCGAATGTTAACTAAGCGAATTATACCATGTTTAGATATTCAAAACGGACGAACCGTAAAGGGAACTAATTTTATCGATTTACGTGATGCCGGAGATCCTGTAGAACTTGGTGCCAGATATGCTGTGGAAGGCGCAGATGAACTGGTGTTTCTGGACATTACAGCTACTCATGAGAAAAGAAAAACATTGAGCGAATTAGTCCGTCGTATTGCCCATCATATAAATATACCATTTACAGTAGGGGGTGGTATTTCATCGATTCGGGATGTAAGTGTTTTATTGGAGAATGGGGCAGATAAAATTTCCATAAATACGGCAGCATTTACTAAGCCCAAACTGATTGAGGAGCTGGCTAAAGTCTTCGGAAGTCAGTGTGTGGTGCTGGCCATCGACATAAAAAGAGCAGCCGATGGAGAATATTATGTCCATTTAAACGGAGGCAGAATTGCCACGACAACAAATAGTCTGGACTGGGCAAAACTGGGTGTGGAGATGGGCGCAGGCGAGATACTACTAACTTCTATGGATCACGACGGAACCAGGAATGGATTTGCTGTCGGAATAACGAGCTTACTGGCAGAGACTTTACCTGTACCGGTAATTGCTTCAGGAGGAGGTGGAAATATGGCACATTTTTCGGAGGTTTTTAAGGAAGGAAAAGCAGACGCCGCCCTTGCAGCCAGCATTTTTCATTTTGGGGAAATTCCGATTCCTCTTTTAAAAAAATATCTGAAGGGTGAAGGTATCAGTATAAGAATTTAATTTTGAGCTATGGAAATCAACTATTCAAAATACAGTGATGGACTGGTGCCAGCTATTATTCAGGACGATATCACAGATAAGGTATTGATGCTTGGTTTTATGAATAAGGAAGCATTAGAAAAGAGTAAGGAAACCGGCAGAGTCACCTTTTATAGCCGGTCAAAAAAAAGACTTTGGACCAAAGGTGAGGAAAGTGGTCATTTCCTTTTATTAAAAGATATCAAACTGGATTGTGATCAGGACAGCCTGTTGATCCGAGCTAACCCGACCGGCCCGGTATGCCATACCGGAGCCGATACTTGCTGGAATGAAAAAAATAATGGCGGAGAATTTTTGGCAAAACTCACGAGTATTATTCAAGATCGAAAAACTCATCCTGGGGACGATTCTTATATTTCAGGGCTTTTTAAAAAGGGGATCAATAAAATTGCCCAGAAAGTGGGGGAAGAAGCAGTAGAACTTGTTATTGAGTCCAAGGATCAGAATGAAAATCTGTTTCTGAATGAAGCTGCAGATCTTCTTTTTCATTATCTTATTTTATTAGAAGCAAAGGGACATAATTTAAAGGAGGTTACAAACGTTCTTCAGGTCAGACATGATAAAAAAAATACATGAAAAAATATATCGTCTTTTTCTGTATGATCTTAGGTAGTGTGCAGGCTCAGCAAAAGAAGCCTGCAGGCTTTCATATTGAAGGCCGGATTAAAGGAGTCAGCGAAAATTCGGTCGTTGCACTAACGGATGCAAATAAGCCGACAGATACTTTAGCCAGGGGTAAGGTAAAAGCTGGTGAATTTTTACTAACCGGACAGGTAACAGAGCCCAATCTCTTAATTTTAAATTTTGTATCAGCGGGCAAAAAGACTCCCATTTTCATCGGCAACGAAAACATTACTTTGAATGGAGACATTGAGAACCTTTCCGTTATGCAGGTCAGAGGTTCAGCTACTGAAGAGGATTTTCATTCCTTTGAACTAATCTTTAATCCCTATTTCGCTCAGATAAATAAATTAAGCCAGCTCGCCAATGCTCCGGATGCGGCAATAAAAAAGGATTCCATTGGAGATGCATATCAGATTGCAGTGATGTCTATACAGGTAAAAGTTGATAGTTTTATTGAGCAGAGAAAATCTTCCTATGTGAGCCCCTTTTTACTGGTAGTGGTAAATCAATTGTCTGATGATGTCTTTTTACTGGAAAAACGTTTTCAAAGTTTGTCACCTGATGTTCAGCAAAGTATGTATGGCAAATATATCCATGAACAAATCGAAAATGGTAAAGTAGGAGCAGTTGGAACGGAAGCCATTGATTTTATCCAGACTGATACGGCAGGGATTCCCATAAGACTTTCTTCTTTTAAAGGAAAGTATGTGTTAGTAGATTTCTGGGCCAGCTGGTGCAAACCATGCAGAATGGAGAATCCAAATCTGGTGGCGGCTTATGAAAGATTCAAGGCAAAAAATTTTACTGTTCTGGGTGTTTCTCTTGACCGAAGCCGTGAAGCCTGGATTAAGGCGATTCAGGATGATAAACTGTCATGGTCGCAGGTAAGTGATTTAAAATTCTGGAATAACGCAGTTGCGATGCAATATCGAATTCAGCAAATACCCCAGAATTTTCTTATAGATCCAAATGGAAAGATAGTCGGGAAAAATCTGCGAGGATCCGACTTGGATTCCAGACTTTGTGCTTTGCTCGGTTGCAATTAGAGTATAACCTGTTTGGTGTTTATTTCATGCAATAAACCTTAGCCATTTATCAACTTCCTTTTGTACATCTGCACTGCATTTTCAAAACCCAGATAAAGTGCATCGCATATCAGAGCGTGACCAATAGAAACTTCATCTGTCCATGGGATTTGTTTTGCAAAATATTCGAGGTTTTCCAGATCAAGATCATGGCCCGCATTTATTCCCAGTCCAATTTCTTTAGCCCGCGTCGCTGCCCTTACGTAAGGTAAAATGGCTTTTTCCCTGTTTTCATGAAACTTTTTTGCATATGATTCGGTATACAATTCAATCCGGTCAGTTCCGCTGTCCAAAGCTGCTTCTACCATGGCAACTACCGGGTCAACAAAAATAGAAACACGAATTCCCTCTTTTCTAAAGACGGGAATGATATTTTTAAGATATCCTGAATAGCGAATAGTATCCCATCCATGGTTAGAAGTAATCTGTCCGAGCGCGTCGGGCACAAGGGTAACCTGATCTGGTTTTACGGCCAGAACCAGATCAATAAATTTTTTCTCTTCACAATTTCCTTCAACATTAAATTCTGTCTTGATTATTTTTTTTATGTCGAAAACATCCTTATACCGGATATGCCTTTCATCAGGTCTGGGATGAACAGTGACACCGTCAGCGCCAAATCGCTGGGCATCTATGGCTGCTTTAATTACGTCAGGATTGTTGCCGCCCCGGCTGTTGCGCAACGTGGCGAATTTATTAATATTGACAGATAACTTAATCACTTTATAAAGGTAGTTCAATATGATTTATGCGGTGCATCATACAACTATGACAATCAAATGAGAGCAGGACTGTATTTTAATAATTTGAAGTGCTGCGGTATTGATAAATTATAAAATAAAGAAAGGGCCTGGAAAGGCCCCATTCTAATCCTTATAAAAGTGCAGTTTAAAACTTGGTAACAGTGTTTAAGAACTTTGTTAGTATCGAACTATATAAAATATGTGAATCTGTATTTTTTACACTTAGTTGATATATACCCGCATCAAGGGTATTTACATTGTCAACATGAATTTTATTTTTTCCCTCGTTAACATTGACTCCCATCATTCGCAGAATTCGACCCATCTGATTTGAAAGAACAATGATACAATGGTCTTCCGAATCGGCAGAGATTTCTACTGTGATGTCAGTAGTAAATTTTTCGGGGTATGTTGCAATTTCCATAGTTGTGTTGGATTTGCATGTAGACTCATCAAGTGAGTAAAACATTACTGGTTGTTATTACTTTGAGGTAATTTCCTCTCCTGTGTTTTGACTGGAATAGGAATCAAACGCAGGTTTTCATAACCATTCTGCCGTTGTGCAGCTTCAGAAATAAGGTCTTTAATGGTATCAAGTAAAATTTTGATCGATTTCATAAGGTTGATTTGCTTAAAGTATATCGATTTACTTGCCAGAACATAATAGCATTAAAATCAACATGTTATAATTAGAATAAGAGATAGAATTCTCCCTGGTTGGGAAAACTGCATTCTTTTTTGGACAGTGTCTTAAAACCGGGTAACCAGCTTTAGATTCAAAAGACGTGGGGTAAGCCTTTGGGGCATCGCATAAGTTGTATTGGAAAAATCTTTTACGAACAAATAAGAAATTGTATTCTCCCTGTCAATCACATTGAATATTTCAAGAGTAGCCCAGATATTTTCTAGTTTACGGAAAGGATTATGGCTTCGCCGATTAGACTTATCATTATCAAGCAGTAGTGCACTGAATCCGACATCTGCACGAATATAGGGATCAATGATTAGCGCGTCCCGGTACTTCACACTTCCTGGTACACTGTACGGCAAATTACTGCCGTAAATGAGGTTAAGATAGACCTTGAAGTTTTTATTGGTTGAAAGATAATCTTGTATGAACATACCCAACGTAAACAACCGGTCAGTTGGTCGCCGGATCCATCCTTGTTGAACTAAGGTACTGTCCAATGGCTTGTTCAATGAATCTAGTGTATAATCATAATAGCTTGCCCCATTAATTTTTTCTTTCGTTTGCATGATACCGATACTGATCCAGCTTTCAGCGTCCTTAACCAGGTTTGCAAATAACCTGCCTTCTATACCCACTGCATAAGCTTTGGCATTATTAGTTGCAAAATACTGAATGCTTACGTTGTTGATATTGTAGGGATTTACATTCCAAAGATCTTTGTAATAGGCTTCTACCGAAAGACGAAATGGTTTTTCGTTCGATTTGAAATTAATATCAAAACCAGCGGTTGCCTGAAAACTTTGCTGCGCCTTTACCGCTGGATTTATTGTTCCGTCCTGAGCTCGAAGTTCCCGATAAAAAGGCGGTTGGTCATAAATCCCGACAGCTGCTTTATAAACAATATCCTGTTTGCTGTGAGCAGGTTTCCAGGATAAGCCCACCCTTGGTGACAATAACAACTGTGTCGTGAATGTATTGTAGTTTAAACGCGCCCCCGCCTGCAATGTAAACTCAGGGTATCTTTTAAAACTGATATTATCCTGCAAAAATCCATTGAACCGACCGATATTCAGATTATTATTTCCATTTACAACATAATTTAAATTGAGCGAACCGGGCTGAAATGGTATTGAATATCCAACTGAATCTTCATATATCCATTCATGCAAATGGTCGCTTATAGTTTGTAATTCAGCGCCAAAGCCCCATTGAAAGTATTGGTTTTCTTTACTCAGGAAACCTTTATGATTAAAACTATAAAGATGAATATCCAGGTTATCCCGTGCAAAATTCTGATTGCTACCAATACCGAGTGGGTTTACGATTTTGCCGAAATCAGAGCTACTTATATCAAAATCTCTTTCACCAAATAAATAATCCCCCGTAATATCATAGTTCTGATTTTCTATATCGCTGAATGTGGAAAGCATCCATTTCAGTTTCAGATTTTTATTGATTTGTTGGTTCCATGTGAGACCTGCCAGGCCGGTTTTATATTTATCCTTTTCCTGTCCGCTGAAAAAAATATCAAGCCCCAGGTTTGCGGTAAAATAAGGAGAAAAGACCGCTGTACTCAGTTGGGCCGATGAAGGTATTAAATTGAAGGAAGTTTGAGAATATACTGTGAATAATTCAAGTGAATTTTTTCGATCTAACTGATAGCTGAATAAGCCCTGAATATCGGAAGAAGAGGGAATATAATCGCCTTTTACCTCCTGCGAACTTAAGAGGTTTGTAAAACTCCTGTTTCTCGCACCAATTATATAATTGAATTTATTATTTTTTGAAGCACCCTCCAGTTCAAGGCCCTGTTCCAATAAACTGATATAAACTGATCCTCCAAATTCATCTGGTTTTTTATACTGAATATCCAACACGGACGAAATTTTATCTCCATATTTTGCCTGGAATCCGCCATTGTAAAAATTAACATTGCGGGTCATTTCAGGATTGATAAAACTAAGCCCTTCCTGTTGTGCATTACTCACGAGGTAAGGCCGGAAAATCTCATAATCATTTACATAAATAAGGTTCTCATCGTAATTTCCTCCTCTTACAGAATATTGCGAGGTGAGTTCATTGTTGGATCCGACATACACTTTGATCAAACTCTCAATACCACCTGCCGGAGTAGGGATATTGATTGCATCCTTCGGATTTATTCGGATAAGGCCTGCTTCCTTTCGTTCGCGTTCGTCTGTAACTGTTATATTCTGTAAGTTTGAAACAGACCTTTCCATCCGGATTACTATATGTTCTTCTTCTTTATCATTTAGAATGAAATTTTGTTGCAGGATTTTATAACCAGTATAAGAAAAAACCAGTGCGAAAGCTTTATCTGCCGGAACACTTATTCGGAATGTGCCTGAATCGGAGCTCATTAGACCAGTCTCACGACCCAGTAAAACGATTGAGACTTTTGCGAGAGGATTTTCATTTTCGTCCAATATTTTTCCAGATACTATCGCGCGGGATTTTTGGGCGAGCAAATGTGCACCAGAAAATAATAAAAGGAATATGAGAATATAGCTTCTCATGCAATCCGCTTGAACAGACGGATAGTTTCTTTTGGATTCTTTGTCTTGAATATGCTACTGCCAGCCACAAGTATATCAGCTCCTGCATGAATGAGTGCAGGCGCATTGTCAAGTGTAACCCCTCCGTCTACTTCAATAAGTATTTCCTTTCCGGTTTTGCGGATCATCTTTTTCATTTCTTTTACTTTTTCAAGGGAATGCGGGATAAATGATTGTCCGCCGAAACCTGGATTCACAGTCATGATTAGTACATGGTACAAGTCTTCCAAAATATCTTTCAGGAACTCAACAGGCGTATGCGGATTGACTGCAACGGCGGGTTTCATGCCTAATGAACGTATTTGCTGAATATTACTGTGCAGGTTTTTGCAGGTTTCTATGTGAACAATTAAAATATCCGCGCCCGCTTTTTTGAATGCGGGAGTGAGTTTTTCAGGTTCTTCAATCATAAGGTGCACATCGAATATCTTTTTTGTTGCTTTTCGAATATGTTCAATGACTGGAATACCGTAACTGATATTAGGGACAAACCTTCCATCCATTACGTCAAGGTGAAACCAGTCAGCTTCACTTTCATTTAACATTTTGCAAACGTCCTCCAAATGAAGAAAATCAGATGCGAGAAGGGAAGGAGCGATAAGACCCATTGATTTCTTTTTAAATTATTTCAAATAAACAAATGTACTGTTAGCGTGAAGGATGAGCAAATCCGCTGTCAAGGGCGTCCATCCTCTGTTTTGCTTCAGTAAAATTCTTATCGAGAGCAATAGCTTTCCGGTAATTATCTATGGCATCCATTTTCCGTTTTTGTGCTTCAAAGCATCGACCCAGCCAGTAATAAGCATCCGGATCAGTATTGGTAACGGTAATAGCCATACTAAAAGTCTCCGAAGCCTTATTAAAATTTTCCATGTGGAAATACGCTCTTCCTTTTTCAAGATATGCATCCGTCGTCTTCCAGTCTCTGAGAATGCAGGAATCAAATTGGATAATAGCCTTTGGGTATTGTTTCATGTTGGCATAAAATATACCCTTTATAAAGAAAGGGTCAATCAGCAAACGCGCAGAATCATGTTTAAGGACATAGTCGCAGATCATCAAAGCTTTGGGATTCTTTTGTTCGGCATACAGATGGGCGAGTTCCAGTCCATATGTGTCAACTCCCTGAAATGAATAAGCTTTTTGAAGAGATAAGATTGCCCGTGCCGTATCTTTTAACTGTTCAAGTAATATTGCTTTTTCATAAAAAGTTTCTGGATCCGTTGAATCCTTTGCAATCATTATATTATATGTTGCCAGCGCCAGGTCAGATCTGCCATAAACCTGGTATGCATCAGCCAAAAGTCTTCCAACCTGCGCATTGGAAGGATACCGCTGGTTCAGAGATTCCAATAAATTAACTCTTTCAATATTCTTGCCCAAAATTTCAAGATTGGCCGCAAAGGGCAGTCGCTATACTCAAGATTAGGCTGAAGGGACCATGCCTTCTGAAAATCAGAATAAGCCAGTTCGTGCGCATTTTTCTGAGTAAGGCGGATTGCACGTCTGACTAAAAGTGTGGCATCACCAGGAAACCGGGTTATGCTATCGTTGAGTTCTTTAAATGCCAGGTCGCTAACTATGACAGAATCGGATGATCCGGACTGACGATTTATATTTTTGCATGCATATTCAAAAAACGTCAGACAGATTAGCAAAATGATGTAAATGAAATATCTTATACATGGCATTTACAAATTTAAATCATTCCCGTTCCGCTTTCAGTTATCTAAATGCTTTAATTTCATGTCAAACTCGTAATTATGATTTCCGTTTTATTGCAGGTACATAGTATTTTAAGATGGGTAATACTAATTTTATTGGTTCTTTCAATTGTTCAAAGTTTAATTGGCTGGATCAGAAAACGGGAGCTCCGGGACATGGATGCCAAACTTTGGTTATTTACTATGATCTCCGCCCATACAACACTACTGATAGGTTTGATTCTTTTATTTTTTGGTCGATTTGGCATACTCAGTTCCGGATTGCCTGAAGGGATAAAACTGATGGAGGATAAATTCTATCGTTTTTTCTGGGTTGAACATCCTTTTGGGATGCTGGTAGCAACCTTTCTGATTACAATAGGACGTGGCGTTGTAAAAAAACAAATAGCAGATCCTTTTAAATATAAACGAGCGTTTTGGCTATTTTTTTTGGCACTTTTGATTATACTGGCAACCATACCCTGGCCATGGAGAGAGATCGTCGGCAGGGGACTTTAGAAAATTCCTCCCGATGTTCCTCAGTGGGATTCGTTTAATTTTTTTATATTCATATCCTCAAAATAAGATCATATGATCAGATTTCAGGATATTAAGGAAGGTGATATCATTCAGGCTGATTTTGGAGGTCAGCGTTTTGACGGGCAGGTAACTGAATTGAACCTTGAAGACAAACAGGTATGTGTCCATAACGGCGATCAGGAAGATTGGTTTGAACCAAATGATCTATATCCGATTCCCGTTGATGACCAGCAACTTCAGAAACTGGGTTTCGAAAAACAGGTGAACGGGGATCAATCGGTGAAATATTTAAGGGGTCCTTTCCGGATTATGATACCAAAACCTGAGCCAATTCAACGAATTTGAGATTTGGTACCGGGAGGACCGACCGGCACCTTCATCATTCGATCGGGATTCACGAACTTGCAGAATTTCTATCGGCAAATGACGAAAGTTGACCTCAGCAGGGTCTGAATAGGGTCTTTTTTCAATTTTTTAGCCTTTCTGGCCTGCCGAATTAGCCGGGACCGGATATTTATTCGATGAAATTTTATTCTTTCACTGAGTAATATTATCTTTGCGCTCCCAAAATCTATGGCTAAACAAGCGCTCATCAAACAGGATGGATCTATTGTCGAAGCACTTTCAAACGCCATGTTTAAGGTGAAGCTGGAAAATGGGCATGAAATTCTTGCTACCATATCAGGGAAAATGAGGATGCATTATATACGAATTTTGCCTGGAGATAAAGTCGGAGTGGAAATGAGTCCGTATGATTTGACAAGGGGGAGAATAATATTCAGGTACAAGTAAAAAGCTGAATGCTTAATGAAGTTTAGTAAGATAAAAGATAAATGAAGATTGTATGAAAGTCAGGGCATCAATTAAGAAGAGAAGTGTAGACTGTAAGATCGTGCGCCGTAAAGGTAAACTGTATATTATTAATAAGAAAAACCCTCGATTCAAACAACGTCAGGGATAATTGATTATTCATTCACATAAGAGTAGAAATTATAAATCAGAAGAGTTTTAAGTATTTACCTTAAAACCTTCAGCTTAAAAAGTAAAAGATGGCGCGTATTGCCGGAGTAGACTTACCGAAAAACAAAAGAGGTGAAATCGGATTGACCTATATCTTCGGAATAGGACCTTCAACTGCCAAATATATTCTTTCCAAAGCAGGAATAAGCTTTGATAAGAAAGTGTCTCAATGGAATGATGATGAACTCAATGCAATACGTAATATTATTACCAATGAATTGAAAGTGGAAGGTGCTTTACGTTCCGAAGTGCAGATGAGCATAAAGCGTCTTTTGGATATTGCATGTTATCGCGGTGTTCGTCATCGTAAGGGATTACCGGTTCGAGGTCAGCGGACACGTACTAACAGCCGTACGAGAAAGGGAAAACGTAGAACGGTCGCAGGTAAAAAGAAGGCGCCTAAAAAGTAGCAACTAACTTGCCCGGCTTTTGTTGGGTGTGGTTTATATAGCACCATTATTAGAATCAATTCCGGATACGGGTGCTCGGGTAGGATTGATTCGATTTCCACATTGTGTGGGAAATATTTATAACCAGATTACCTAAATCGAGAAATGGCAAAAGCACAACAAGCTACCAGCGCAAAAGCTGCGGCAAAAAAAAGGGTTGTTAAAGTGGAAGCATACGGAGACGCACATATATCCGCCAGTTTCAATAACATCATCATTAGTATTACCAATAAGAACGGTCAGCTCATTTCCTGGAGCAGTGCAGGCAAAATGGGGTTTAAAGGTTCAAAAAAGAATACCCCATATGCAGCGCAGATGGCGTCGGCAGATGCAGCAAAAACCGCAATGGATGCCGGGCTGAAGAGAGTAGATGTATTTGTGAAAGGTCCGGGATCCGGGAGGGAAAGCGCAATACGTTCCCTTGCAAATAATGGAATCGAAGTAGTAATGATTAAAGACGTTACACCTCTGCCGCACAATGGTTGTCGTCCTCCTAAAAAGAGAAGAGTTTAATTATTTTTTATAACAAGCTGGCCAGGATTTCATTTTAAGATTTTTTATAATCCTGTCCGGGTACTCAAAAATCTAAAACATATTATGGCACGTTACACTGGTCCCAAGACTAAAATCTCACGCAAATTCGGAGAACCCATTTTAGGAAATGGGAAATGGCTTACGAAAACCAGCAATCCTCCAGGTCAGCATGGCGCAACAAAAAAGCGAAAAACGCTGGGAGAATATGCAATCCAGTTGAAAGAAAAACAAAAGGCAAAATACACCTACGGGGTACTCGAACGACAATTTCGAAAGACTTTTGATGAAGCTTCACGGAAAAAAGGTGTAACAGGTGAAAACCTGATCCGTTTGCTTGAATCCAGGCTGGATAATACTGTTTACCGTCTGGGTATTGCTAACTCCCGTCCGGGTGCCCGTCAATTGGTTTCTCATAAGCATATTACTGTAAACGGTGAAGTCGTAAATGTACCTTCTTTCCAGCTTAAACCCGGAGACAGTATTGGTCTTAAATCTACTTCCCGGACAAATGCAGGTATCACCGGCGCTGCGACGAAGGGTAAAAACAACAGGATCAATTGGCTTGACTGGAATGAGGCAGAATTAAAAGGGACCTTTATCGCATATCCCGAAAGAGAAAGTATTCCGGAAAACATCAAGGAACAACTGATAGTGGAGTTGTATAGTAAATAATGTTATTTAGCAATCATCATTCGTAAATCGAAAATTTAAATATGGCCATTTTAAATTTCCAGAAACCAGACAAAATTATACTTCAAAAAGCGACTGATTTCGAAGCACAGTTCGAATTTCGCCCTTTGGAGCCCGGATACGGTGTAACAATTGGGAATGCCCTACGCAGGGTATTGCTTAATTCCCTGGAAGGTTATGCAATTATTGGTGTAAAAATTGAAGGAGCTGATCATGAATTTGCTACACTTAAAGGTGTTACTGAAGACGTGGTTGAAATCATTCTGAATCTGAAACAAGTACGTTTCAAAAAGAAGGTTGATCATGAAGTATCTCAGGAAAAAATAACACTTAGCCTCAAAAATAAAACTGAATTCACTGCAGCGACAATTGGTGATGCATTGCCGAGTTTTGAAGTAATGAACCCGAATCTGCTTATTTGTACCATGGATGCTTCAGCACGGGTTGATATTGAGATAACTATCGGCAAGGGCCGTGGATATGTTCCAGCTGAAGACAACAAACCAAAAGATGCACCATTTGGATATATTCCGACCGATGCCATTTTCACGCCGATTAAAAATGTTCGGTACTCTATTGAAAATACCCGTGTTGAACAAAGAACGGATTTTGAAAAACTTCTGATGGAAGTTTCTACAGATGGCACTATACATCCGGAAGAAGCTGTTAAGCAGGCTTCGCGGATCCTGATACAGCACCTGATGATCATCACAGATGAAAACATCACTTTTGACAATAAGGAAGAAAAGAAAGAGGATCTTGTAGACGAACAAACACTACAGTTACGTAAAGTGTTGAAAACACCGCTTGAAGATTTAGACCTTTCAGTGCGGGCTTTTAACTGCCTCAAAGCAGCTAAAATTAATAGCTTGAGTGAACTGGTTACCTACGAACAGGAGGATCTGATGAAATTTCGCAACTTCGGTCAGAAATCGCTTGCTGAAATTGAACAGGTATTGCATGAAAGGGGGCTACATTTCGGAATGGATCTTTCGAAGCTGAAACTGGACGACGAATAATTCAAGTATAAGAGTATAGGAGTATAGGAATATGTGAATTCTACTCTTATACTCTTATACTCTTATACTTTTTAAAACCGCTTTACAAATCCTGACACGGTGTAAAGCTTAAATAAATAATGTCATGCGTCACGGAGACAAAGTAAATAACCTTGGCAGAACCGCCTCCCATCGGAGTGCCCTGCTCAGCAACCTGGCAAGCCAGCTGATTACTCATAAAAGGATCGTTACTACACTAGCTAAGGCAAAAGTCCTCAGAACTTATATTGAGCCTCTTATAACAAAATCGAAAGAAAATACAACACATCAGCGAAGAGTTGTTTTCAGCTATCTCCAGGATAAGGAAGCAATTACTGAACTTTTTGGCCCTGTGGCTGAGAAAATAGCCGGGCGTCCCGGGGGTTATACCCGTATTATTAAACTCGGTAAAAGAACAGGTGACGCTGCTGAGACAGCAATGATTGAACTGGTTGATTTCAATGAAATCTATGGCAAGGGCAAGGGCGAAACAAAGGAAACCGGAAAAAGGACTCGTCGTTCTGGTGGTAAGAAAAAGACTGACACTTCAGCGGCTGCCACCGTTTCAAAAGCTGAACCTAAGGAAGAAAAACCCGCAGAATAGTGAATTTATTTTGAAATTACTCAAAAGCAGTCCCGACTTATCAGGACTGCTTTTTTATTAATGAATATGACTTTTAAAAGAGCGTCTAATAGATTTTGATAGATAACTGTGAATTAAAATGTTAACAAAATCCCTGAGTTATATTCTCATATTCCTAAAGTCTCATATCAATATTTGTTTTCTTTGTAAATAATTTTGAAAATGGCAACAGCACCCGCTCAACGTCCCGCAATTCTGGTTCTTAAAGATGGATCTGTACATCATGGGTTAGCATTTGGAAAAATAGGTACGACTGCGGGAGAAATTTGTTTCAATACGGGGATGACGGGGTATCAGGAAGTATTTACTGATCCCAGCTATTATGGTCAGGTTCTTATAATGAACAGTGTTCATATTGGAAATTATGGAGTAAAGGATGAAGATGTGGAATCTGACGGTGTTAAGATTCGTGGACTGATTGGCCGAAACCTGGAAGAGCAATTTTCCCGAATTCAGGCCAAAGGATCTCTAGATGACTATTTAAAAGCAAACCAGATAGTTTGCATTGAAGGAGTTGATACGCGTGCTCTTGTAACTCATATCCGGCTAAAGGGGGCCATGAATTGTATTATATCGTCTGAAATACTTGATGAAAAAGTTCTGATAAAACTACTGTCCGACGTTCCGGATATGGATGGTCTGGAACTGGCGTCAGCAGTTTCAACACAAAAAGCCTATGAGGCAGGTGATTCCAGTTCACCAGTCCGGATTGCTATTTTGGACTATGGGATTAAAAAAAATATAGTACAATGTATGACTGACAGGGGTGCATTCGTAAAAGTTTTTCCTGCCAAAACAGAGCTTGAAATGCTTAAAGAGTTTCAGACCCTCTGGCTATTTTCTGTCCAACGGCCCCGGAGATCCGGCTGCTATGTCTTATGCCGTGAAAACAGTTAAAAATATATTGCAAGAAGATAAGCCGTTGTTCGGTATTTGCCTGGGTCATCAGTTGCTGGCACTGGCCAAAGATATACCTACCTTTAAAATGCACCATGGTCACAGAGGACTGAATCATCCCGTGAAAAACCTGATTACCGGAAAATGCGAGATTACAACTCAAAATCACGGATTTGGTGTTGATCCAGTTTCCGTAAGGGAAAACCAGGAAGTGGAAGTGACCCACATAAATTTAAATGATGCTTCCATTGAAGGTATTCGGTTGAAAAAGCGACCCGTTTTCTCGGTACAATATCATCCCGAAGCTACACCAGGCCCTCACGATAGTCGCTATCTTTTTGATGAATTTTTGGAACTTGTCAGGAAAGGTTAAACTCAAAAAAAATATAGACTCATACGTACTGGTAGATGTGGAGCTTATCTGCTAAATATGATAAGCACCCGAAATTGGCAATGTTGAATTCAAAAGTCTAAATGAATCAGTCAGTACTGATACGAAAATTTTCATTGGGCTTAGGTCTTTAGTCTTTAGGCTTAAAACTGTATTTTTGCATCCAATTAAACCTCATCTTCTGTGGCGTTGATAAAGAGTATTTCTGGCATCAGGGGAACGATTGGGGGTAAGCCCGATGAAAACCTGACTCCACTTGATATAGTCAAGTTTACAGCTGCATTCGGCACCTGGATAAAAGAATCCGTTTCTCATTCAAAAAAGATTATAGTTGGAAGAGACGGGCGCATCAGCGGTGAAATGGTCCGTAACCTCGTTGTAAGTACATTGACCGGACTTGGCATGGATGTGCATGATCTTGGATTATCTACTACTCCAACGGTTGAATTAGCCGTATTAGGAGAAAAAGCGGCTGGGGGTATCATTATCACAGCAAGCCATAACGCGAAGGAATGGAACGCACTTAAACTGCTTAATGATGCCGGTGAATTTATCAGTTCTGAAAATGGTTCGTGGATCCTTGAAAGGGCATCTAAAGAAGCTTTTATGTTTGCCTCCGTTGATAAACTCGGGTCTTATACGGTGGATAACAGCTACCTCCATAAACATATCCAGGCTGTTTTAGACTATCCACTCATTGACCTGTCTGCAATTCGGGGAAAGCATTTTAAAGTAGTGGTTGATACGATCAATTCCACAGGGTCTTTATTTATTCCACCTTTACTTAAAGCTTTGGGAGTTGAAAATATCCGGATTCTCAACGAAGAAGTTAATGGAAAATTTGCCCACAATCCGGAACCACTTCCAGAAAATCTGGTCGGGCTGAGTGCCGAAGTAAAAAAATCAGGAGCTGATTTAGGCATTGCCGTTGATCCGGATGTGGACCGCCTTTGTTTTGTGTGTGAGGATGGCTCTATGTTTGGAGAGGAGTTCACTTTAGTAGCGGTCGCAGATTATGTTTTATCGCGAAAACCCGGGAATACGGTCAGCAATATGAGCAGCACGAAAGCTTTGAAAGAATTAACTCTAAAACATGGTGGACAATATTTTTCTTCTGCAGTCGGTGAAGTAAATGTGGTAAGCAAGATGAAGGAAGTAAATGCCGTAATTGGAGGTGAAGGGAATGGCGGAATTATTGTGCCAGATCTGCATTTTGGGAGAGACGCATTAATTGGAATCGGATTATTTCTGAGTGCACTGGCTCGTCATAAAAACAGTATGCGTTCTTTCAGATCAAAATATCCTGATTATTTCATATCCAAGAACAAGGTTGAGCTTCAAAAAAATGTTGATGTCGATAAATTATTTGACAAGATTAAATCAAAATATAAAAATCACCCGTCGAACACTGAAGACGGACTTAAAATAGAATTTGATGAAGATTGGGTGCATCTCCGCACTTCCAATACTGAACCTATTATTCGCATTTATGCTGAAAGTAATTTCGAAACGACTGCAAATAATATTGCCAGACGCCTGATGAAAGATATCCAGGAGTTTATTTAAACTCTTAATTAAATTTTCAACCGGATGGAAAGAATTTATTTTGACAATGCAGCCACTACGCCGCTGGATCCGCTAGTCCTTGAAACCATGATGCCCTACCTGACCGAAAAATTTGGAAACCCCTCTTCCATTTATTCATATGGAAGGGAAAGCCGTATGGCCATAGAACAAGCTCGAAAAAAGGTCGGCTCTTTGTTGCATGCACATCCGGCTGAGATTTTTTTTACAAGTGGCGGAACTGAAAGCAGCAATGCGGCAATTCGTGCAGCAGTGCAGGATCTTGGTTGCCGGCATGTTATCAGTTCACCACTTGAACACCATGCTACGCTACATACGATTGGCTATTTTCAGGAAATGGGAGAGACCACGGTTCATTTATTGAATATTCTTCCGGATGGTCATATCGATCTTAACCATCTTGAAAAAATGGTTGTTGAATTTGGCGAAAAAACATTGGTTTCTCTTATGCATGCAAATAATGAAACGGGAAATCTGCTCGATATAGAGAGGGTAAGTAAAATATGTGAGAAGTATAAAGCTATTTTTCATTCAGATACTGTGCAAACTCTCGGTCATTATGAAATCAATTTGAGTAATTTACCTATTCATTTCATAACCGGAGCTGCCCATAAATTTCATGGACCCAAGGGCATAGGCATCCTTTATATCAATGAAAAATTAAAAGTGAAACCGAATATTCATGGAGGTTCTCAGGAAAGAAATATGCGTGCAGGGACAGAAAATGTTTATGGTATTGTTGGATTCGCAAAGGCGTTAGAATTGGCGTCAATTCGAATGCGGGAGGAAAGCCAGTATATAAGTGAGCTCAGGAATTATATGGCAGAAGAACTTAAAAAATGGATTCCTGATGTAATGTTTAATGGTGATGCGTTTGGCAGGACCCTTTATACAATTTTAAGTGTAAGTTTTCCGAAATCTGAAAAATCGGAAATGCTCTTGTTTAACCTCGATATTAATCATATTTGTGCATCGGGAGGAAGTGCCTGTACAAGTGGTGCCCAGCAGGGTTCACATGTTATCCGCGCTATCTATCCGGATTCAGATCGAACCACGGTACGGTTTTCTTTCAGCAGAAATAATACAAGGAAGGAAGTAGATGAGGTAGTGAGCAGACTGAAAACACTCATTTAAATAAACCCCATAAAAAAATCCAGTCACTACGCTGGATCTTTTTATGTGTGTCTTAGTAATCCATTTTCGAAGGGATCAGATGGATCTTGGACCAAAAACGGGCTCTTCAAATGCGAATTTACACCTATTCTGATTCCTTTTTCCGATTCACTTTCAAAACTTCTTCACAGTATCCGGAATCCCAAAATGTTAACATTTTTTTCAAACCCTGTTAGTGATTTTGAATAATTACAAGTTGATTTTTAACATTTTGACCGCTCGAAGTAAGTCTGGCGACATATGTACCGGCTGGCAGAATACCTGATTTGGAAACCTGAACATTCTGGCGAACATTTAAAGATTCCCAGTAAGTCTCGCTTATTTTTTTACCAGTCAGATCAAAAAATTCCAATTTAGCCTCCCGTAAATTCTTGTCAGATTCAACGAAGACCATATTATTTTGGATCAGAGTAGGATAGATGCGGGTTCCATCATCTTGAATATTGTTAATCTGAACCACAGGCGATTGATTGATGTAACCATTTTTTCCGACAACCTGAACCCTGTAATATGACATACCTATAAGAGGATGTTTGTCCACATAATTATACTGCAATTGATAAACACTGGTTGAAATTTTCATCTGTGACTGAACACTGTCAATGTCCTCGAAATTCATACCGTCACCACTTCTCTGTATTTCAAAATAGTCCACATTTGACTCCATCATCGTTGACCAGCTTAGATCAACATTCTGATTTGTCGAAAAAATGCCCTTAAAATTTGTAAGGACAATATTTCCGCCCATGGGGTCGCTGTTTACATTTGTGATCAGTTCGCTATCTGGAGTACGTCCGGCATAGCTGATAGTTGTTGTGACGATTAGCGCGAACAAGGTTAAAAATGTTTTCATAAAATAGATTACTCCCTATATAGCCAACCGCTGTGCCATACTCATAATATGCTGAATTTCAATATGATACGAGTAAAATAGCGAAGTAATTTATTCCCTTGCTGGGAACGTTTTACAAAAATGAGGCGATAATAAAAGAGGTCCGTAATTATTGGTTCTTTTGAAAAAAACTGGATAATGACTTCACTTTTTAACCTAGTGAAGAAGTCCCTTTATCTCATTTAGTTTAAGAAGAGCTTCTACCGGGGTGAGACGATTAATATCAATTTCCTGAAGAACCTTGCGGATTTGTTCGAAAGTTTGTGTGTGCGCATCAAAGATGGAGAGTTGCAACTGCGGTGCTGAGAGTGCTTTTATCCCTTCTTTCAGGGCAGAATTTTCTCCACCGCGACTTTCTTCCAGTTGTTTCAAAATCTGATTTGCCCTATCTATCAGCGAAACCGGCATACCTGCCATTTTTGCAACATGGATTCCAAAACTGTGTGTTGACCCTCCCGGTGAGAGTTTACGTAGAAAGATAATTCTATTTCCCATTTCACGGCTGGTAATATGATAATTTTTTACACCCGAAAACTTGTTTTCCAATTCATTCAATTCGTGATAGTGGGTCGCGAATAATGTCTTTGGTTTAAATCGTGACTGATGCAAATATTCTGCTATACTCCATGCAATTGAAATTCCGTCATAGGTTGAAGTCCCCCTGCCGATTTCATCCAGAATGATTAGGCTGCGGGCCGTAATATTATTTAGAATGCTGGCAGTTTCATTCATCTCCACAAGGAAAGTTGATTCGCCACCGCTTACATTGTCTGATGCTCCTACCCGCGTGAATATTTTATCAGTCAGCGAAATCTTTGCTATCGTCGCAGGAACAAAACTTCCCATATGGCTCATAAGAGTGATAAGGGCAACCTGTCTTAGCAGAGCAGATTTTCCGCTCATATTTGGTCCCGTTAGTATGATGATCTGTTGATTTGATGGATCAAGAATCACATCATTCGAAATATATTCTTCTCCGGGTGAAAGATTCCTTTCAATTACCGGATGACGACTTTCTACTAATTCAAGAACGAGATCTTCATGAATTTTTGGTTTTTTATAATTATAACGAACGGCATTGCCGGAGAAGCAAAGAAGACAATCCAGGGTGGCGAGTACAGAACAGTTTGTCTGGATGGATGCTATATAATCCCGGAGAGTAAGTATGAGCTGTTCATAAATTCCAGCTTCTAATATCTGAATTTTTTCTTCAGCCCCCGTGATCTTTTCTTCGTATTCTTTTAATTCTGGAGTGATATATCGTTCTGCATTGGCCAGAGTTTGTTTACGAATCCAGGTTTCAGGTACCTTGTGCTTATTGGAATTTGTGACTTCCAAATAATATCCGAACACATTATTGAAGCTGATCTTCAATGAAGAAATGCCCGTTGATAGTGATTCTTTTTGTTGCAATTCTGCCAGGTATTGTTTCCCGCCTGACGCAATAACTCGCAAGTTATCAAGTTCCATATTCACACCAGATCGTATTAAATTTCCTTTGTTGGCAAGTACCGGCGGATTTTCTACCAGTTTCGCCAATATTTGTTCTGCTATCGGCAAACAGGGATTTAATAACGAATTCAGTCTGGTTAAATAAGATTGCCTGCAGTCTTTACAAAGTTCCTTTACATGTAATATTTCATAAAGTCCTCGGGCTAATTGCAATACTTCCCGTGGACTTATTTTTTTTGAAGGAATACGGGATAAGATTCTTTCGAGATCCCCGCAAAATTTTATATGATGAATCAGCCGGGCACGAAGTTCCGGTTCCTTTATAAAAAATTCGACCAGGTCAAGCCTTTCCTGGATAGGAATCAATTCTTTTAATGGCATGAGCATCCATCGTCTCATGAGACGGGCACCCATGGGCGAAACTGTATTGTTCAATGTCTCCAATAATGAAAATCGGTGTTCACTGCCTGGGAGAAGTTCAAGATTGCGGACGGTAAACTGATCCATCCATAAATAATTTTCTCTGTCAAGCTTTTGAATATTGGTTATATGCTGAAGATTCGGGTGTTCTGTGTCCTTTAGATAATATATGATCGCTCCGGCCGCAATAATACCCATTGGCTCAGATTCAATGCCGAATCCTTTTAATGAATGGGTTTGAAAATGTTTGAGAAGGTTTTCGCGGGCATAAGTCTCGTCAAAAACCCAACTTTCCAATGAATAAGTATAGAAACGATCGCCGTATGTCTCCTTGAATGTTTTTTGATAATTGCGTTGAAAAATGATTTCCGCAGGTTTTAATGTCTGAAGTAGTTGGTCGATATAGTCGTTTGATCCTTCTGCAGCAAAGAATTCTCCCGTAGAAATATCCAGAAAAGCAATTCCCAGTACACTGCCTCCGAAATGTATGGCAGCCAGAAAATTATTTTTACCGTGGTCCAGGAGTTTATCCTGGGTTGCAGTACCAGGAGTTACCATCTCCGTGACTCCGCGTTTGACTAAGCCTTTTGCAAATTTTGGATCTTCAAGCTGGTCACAGATGGCGACTCTGAAGCCTCCTTTTACAAGTTTATGGAGATACGTATCGAGGGCATGATATGGGAAACCAGCCAACTCGCTCGAACCTGCGGCTCCGTTATTTCTTTTTGTTAGCGTTATTCCAAGTATTCGGGAAGCGTGAATGGCATCTTCCCCGAAGGTTTCATAAAAATCGCCAACCCGAAATAATAAAATAGCATCGGGATATTTTTGCTTAATAGCCCGGTGTTGCTGCATCAGGGGTGTGTCTGCTGAAATTTTCGACATTCGTAAGTTCCGGTTTATATAAATAGAAGTAAAACACCGGATGCGGCAAATGTAAGGAAGCGATCTTCAAAAATTACAGGGTTTTTCCTGTTGTGAACAACTTAAAAAAGCTTAAAGAATCAATTTTGATGCCTTGGGTTTTGTGCCGGATATAGAAGTGTTATAAAACTGGTTAATAATCCTGCTTCATCGCTTTCCTCTCAGAGTGGGACGATCATCCATTACACCATCTGTTTCCAGCGCTTCATTATCTTTGCATGATGCGTAAACTTAAGATGGATGAGCTTCCGCGCAAGAACAGACATGAATTTCACCAGGCTGAGAAACTACCTGTTATAGTATTATTGGAAAATATCAGGAGCATGCACAATGTTGGCAGTCTATTCAGAACGGCGGATGCGTTTCTGGTCGAATCCATTTATTTAACTGGATATACGCCAAAGCCACCTCACCGGGATATTCACAAAACCGCGCTGGGAGCCACAGAAACGGTAGAATGGAAGTATGTTGATCATGCACCGGAGGCTATAATATCCTTGAAAAATGCCGGCTATAGAATTATAGGCGTGGAACAGGTAACAGGCAGTATTAGCCTGCAGGATTTTAAATTGTCTGAGAAGGAAAAAATGGTTTTGATATTTGGGAATGAAGTGGAAGGAGTAAGTGAACAAACGCTTGCATTATGTGATGCCTGGGTTGAAATCCCGCAATTTGGCATGAAGCATTCGCTCAATGTCTCTGTAGCCGCCGGTCTGGTTTTATGGGAATTGACGAGATCAGCCACAAAATATCCAACAATCAATATCTGATATGTCCCATTTCAAGAATTATCTTAGTCTGATAAAATTTTCACACACCGTTTTTGCATTGCCTTTTGCAATGATTGGATTTTTCCTTGGTATTTTTGGTTGGAATAACACACTTGAAACAGTTGGGAGAAATGGCAAATTCGAAACGAATACATTAGGAACAGAGAACATACTGATTCGTTTGATACTGGTTTTGATTTGTATGATAACTGCGAGAAGCGCAGCGATGGCATTCAACCGGTATCTGGATAGATATTTTGATGCAAAAAATCCAAGGACAGCGATACGTGAAATACCACGTGGGATAATTTCGCCCAACAATGCCCTGCGGTTTGTGATTTTATGCTGTTTTCTTTTTATAGTGACGTGTTGGTTTATTAACCCACTCTGTTTTCTACTTTCACCGGTGGCTTTATTTGTTATCCTGTTTTATAGTTATACAAAGAGATTTACTTCTCTATGTCACCTTGTACTCGGAATCGGTTTATCATTAGCTCCTATTGGTGCATTTCTGGCTGTAACCGGTCGCTTTGAACTGATTCCGCTGTTATTTTCCGGTGCCGTTATTTGTTGGGTAAGCGGGTTTGACATTATTTATGCTATGCAGGACGAAGATTTTGACAAATCAGAGAATCTTTATTCTATACCGACAATATTTGGCAAAGGACGGGCACTCAGGATATCGGTCTTATTGCACATTCTTAGCGCCTTGTTTGTTATTTCAGCTGGTATAATAGGAGGCTTTGGTGCCTGGTATTGGATAGGGATTTTATTATTCATTGGCATGCTTATATACCAGCATATTATTGTCAAACCCAATGACCTCAGCCGGGTTAATATTGCATTTATGACAGCTAATGGCGTTGCCAGTGTGGTCTTTTCACTTTTTGTAATTACAGATTTAGTAATCACCCATAAACACTAAATCAGAATGTCCAGAATTATGGCGATTGACTATGGACTGAAGAGAACCGGCATCGCTGTCACGGACCCATTGAAAATTATTGCATCCGCCCTGACGACTATTGAATCCACCCGGATTTTTACTTTTCTTGAAGAATATTTTAAAAAAGAACAGGTTGAATTGATACTGATTGGCTACCCCAGGAATCTTGACGACAGCCCAACCCACCTGACAGCAGACGTTCAGCGAATACTTGGGCTCCTCAAAAAAAAATTTCCGGAAATTTCTGTGAAGAAGGTAGATGAACGTTATAGTTCCTTAATGGCATCACACGCTATGATAGAAATGGGAATGAAAAAGAGCCGGCGCAGGGAAAAGGGTATTGTAGATCAGGTCGCGGCAACCATGATGCTCCAGGAATATCTTTCAAAATCTGGTACTTAAATTCTGAAACTTTGGATCATCAATCATTTATTGATCCATGATCAAATATCAATTGTCGTCAAAAAGTTTTAGGCATTAACCTTTAGATCGTAATTTTGCCGCATGATTTTACCTATTGTTGCATACGGTGCACAGGTTTTACGAACCAAAGGAAAATTAATCAAGCCAGATTACTCCAACCTCGACAAACTCATAGAGGATATGTGGGAAACCATGTATGAAAGCAGCGGGGTTGGATTGGCTGCACCTCAGGTTAACAAGCCAGTACGTCTGTTTATAATTGACAGTACTCAGATTTTTAATAATCTGGAAGACGAGGAGAAAGGAAAATATCCTGATGGTCCCGGAATAAAGGAGATATTTATCAATGCCCAGATTATCGCATTAAACGGTGAACCATGGCCATATACCGAAGGCTGTTTGAGTATTCCTAAGATACGGGAAGAAATTTTACGCAATGAAGAAGTGACAATCGAATATGATAACCAGCAGTTTCAACATCAGATTAAAACGTATAACGGATTAACAGCGCGCGTTATTTTGCACGAATATGATCATATTGAAGGGAAGCTGTTCATTGATTATCTCAAACCCCTTAAGAGAAAATTGTTGAAGGGTAAACTGGATGATATATCCAAGGGTAAAATCGCTGTAGATTACAAAATGAGTTTTTCAGGTTGAACTTTTCAATAATATAAGTTTCCGATCCGGCTCTTATATCTCATCAGAGAGCCCATAACCTTACATCTATAAAAAATAAATTTCAACACCTCCCTTCGGAAATCATTCTATATTTATGCACCCCTGGTGCGGAGTTAGTCCGGCATTTGCCGGACTAACTCCGCACTAACCTGGGCTAAATACAAAAGTAATTCAGAAAGAACCCGTTTGCAGGTCTTCTTTTGGGGTATAAATGTTTAATGGAAGGAAGATCAGTTTCGGGGAGTTACACTTTATTACTTATGCGGGTATAGCCCGTGAGTATTAGTCTTTGGACTTTCCACGTTGAGCGTAAGATCTCCATTTCTCGATAACTTCCCTCATATCCTCCGGTAAATCACTTTCAAACAGCATTTCCTTTTTGGATACCGGATGAATAAATCCGATAGTTTTAGCGTGGAGTGCCTGCCGCTGACAAATAATAAAACAGTTTTCGACAAATTGTTTATACTTGCTGAAGATGGTTCCTTTTAGTATTTTGTTTCCTCCGTAAGTTTCATCATTAAACAGGGGATGCCCGATATACTTCATGTGGACGCGGATCTGGTGAGTCCGGCCTGTTTCCAATATGCATTTTACCAGGGTCACATATCCAAATCTTTCCAATACTGAATAATGTGTAATGGCTTCTTTCCCGTAATCTCCTTCGGGATAAGCTTCAAATAATTTTCTGAATCGGTGGTGACGTCCTATATGCGCGATAATGGTTCCCCGGTCTTCTTTTAAATCACCCCAAACCAAAGCAATATATTCGCGCTTCACTGTATGATCGAAGAATTGTTTTGCAAGACTGGCCACGGCGTTACTGGTTTTGGCCAGAACAAGCAGCCCGCTGGTATCTTTGTCTATCCGGTGTACCAAACCAAATCTTGGTAAAATTTCTTCGGTTATGTCCTGATTTTTCTCATGTAAATACCAGGCCACGCCGTTGATAAGTGTACCGCTATAGTTACCTGAGGCCGGATGCACAACCAGTCCGGGCGGCTTATTAATCACAATCACCTCATCGTCTTCATAAAAAATATTCAGCGGCATTTTCTCGGGGATAATTTCTTCTCCCATTTCCTGTTTGTCTGAAAAACAAATGATATTGTCTCCGGGTCGGATTTTATAATTTGCAGTAGCTTTTTTGTAATTCACGAGAACTCGTCCGCCATCTATAGCCTGTTGAACTTTGTTGCGCGAGATATTTTCGATGCGTGCAGTAAGAAACTTATCCAGGCGCATAGACTCCTGACCCTGGTCTACCTTAAGGTTCATGCGTTCATATAAAACTTCGGAAACTTCTGATGTTTCATCCGACGCTGGGGAACTTTTCTCTTGTTTATCTAAATGCAATTCCCCTGTTTTACGGTTATTTAGATCCTTATTTTCAGATCCATCTGATCTATTAAGCATTGCGCAAAATTACATGCTTAAATCTAAAGCCCAAGTTTGGGCCATGGATTGCGTTGGAATCGATCAGCAATAACCATTGATCTTGTTCTTCAACCCAATTGCGTAAATTTGCATTATGCAAAAGCAGATCGTTTTTTTTAAGGATCTTGGCTTAATGCCTTATAATGAGGCTTGGGATTTTCAGGAGACGCTGTTGAAGCAGAATGTGGAAATCAAAACGCGCTATCATTCAGCCCAACAGAAACAATACAGGAATTCGACTACCAACTACCTGCTTTTTGTTGAGCACCCGCCGGTATATACCCTTGGTAAAACAGGTCATGAGGAAAACGTTTTATTAAATGATAAGGAGTTGCAGGAACGTGGGATTTTATTTGTCAAAACAAATCGCGGCGGTGATATTACATTTCATGGACCTGAGCAGATTGTCGGTTATCCCATTCTTGACCTGGAGAAATTCGGAACAGATATCGGTAAATACCTGAGAAATCTGGAGGAAATTATCATACGAACACTGGCAGACTATAACATCTTAGGTGAAAGGTCCAGCGGTGAGACAGGTGTGTGGTTAGAACCCGGAAATATCGGAAGGGAAAGGAAAATTGCGGCTTTTGGAGTTCGATGCAGCCGTTGGATAACGATGCATGGATTCGCTTTTAATGTTAATACCGATCTGCATTATTTTGAAGGTATTATTCCTTGTGGAATCAAAAATAAACAAGTCACTTCATTAGCTCAGGAATTGGGACGGAGAGTAGACTTATCTGAAGTTAAGAAGAGACTCAAAGCCCATTTTGAAGAAATATTTGAGGCTGAACTAGTGGCGTTGGTGGAAGAAACCGCTTAAATTAACTCTATTCCCGTGGTATAAACAGTTTGTTTTTCTCCTTAAGTTTCCCGTCCTCATAAAGTTCAAAACGGAACCAGCCAGAATGACCAAAATTGGCTTTATCAATGATCAATATCGGGTATTTGATAACTTTCACTTCCAAAACCAAAGTAGTATCCGAGTCGTAAAATGTTACAAAGTAATTTTTGTGATTGTAATCCGCCAATGAAATAGTTACATTGCCATCTTTTGCCGTAAAAATATATGGAGATATCTTATAAACTTCCTTTGGTTCTTTATAGATTTCAATATAAGGGTTGATTTGAAGAGTATCTGAATTTACAAACAGCAAAGTATCCTTAGTTTGTTTTATCAGTGAATCACTAAATCGGCGAACCTGGTTACCTGCCAGTAACATTATTATCGAATCTCTTCTCTTCACAGCTAATATCTTTTCCACTTCTATAGTAGGTCCTTTCATTTTTCCAGGATTATTTACCATTGGTTTTTTCAAATTCGAATTTTCCATCAGGTAATATATTCTCGAATTGTCTATTTTAGGAAGAATCAGATATTCTTCTTCTTCCGACGATTTAACAACGGCTTTTTTTAAACTGTCTTCTGGTTTTTTAATCTCCGTTTGAATCGATTGATTAGGCTGACTTACGGTCTTTGTCTTATCCTTCGATGCAGATTTTGGAACGCCCAGGGGTTGTTCTGCTGTTTCTAATATGGCTCTTTTGGACTTAGTGAATATGTATTTACTATTTGGAAACAGAATGAAAATCCGATAGTACATTTTCATGCCATTTGTTTTATTATCCACAAAACCATTCTCGGGTACGCGCGGGTCAGGAACAGTTATTAGTGTGGTAAAATTACGTACGCTGTCGGATGATCTTTGAATGCTGATTTGGTTAATCGAAGGATAACCATTTCGCCAACTTATAAGAACTTTCCCATTGGATTTGAGAGAAGCTGTAAAGCCAGGTAATGTCTCCTGCGCTTTCGCATAGGGCAGGATTAAAACGGAAAGTAAAAACGGTACAAAAAAAAGACGCATGACACGAACTTATCTTTAATCTTAGATCCTCGCAAAGATAAGGGAAGAGCCCTTTTCACCCTCTTAAAACTGGAGCCGGTCTGCTGAGAGTGAAAGGTTCCCCTGCAAACCACCACTATGCAAAATCAGGATACGGCTTCCGGGAGGAAATGATTTTTCCATTGCCATTCTGGATATAGAATAAAACAGTTTACCAGTATACACAATATCTGTTGGAATTCCGGATTCCTCAAATACCTGATTCATAAAATCAATAAGGATTTGGCTCGTTTTTGCATAACCCCCAAAGTGATCTTCATGGATCATTTGAACATTTCCAAGTTTCGAAAGGCTTTTAATATTTAAGATATTTAGTGGTTCGAAGTCATGAGTACCCTTTAAAACAGATACACCGATTATTTTCTGATCGGATCCGGCACTATTGATAATTCCTGCAAGTGTGGTCCCGGTACCCACCGCACAGCAGATATGGGAATATTTGCCTAACGTTATAGCAGATAAAATTTCTTCCGCTCCACGAACTCCTTCTTCACCAGCGCCGCCTTCCGGAATTGAAAGGGTTTCCCGTTCATTGTCTTCCATCTGGTGAAGTGAGACGGATCTCTTTTTATGATCGTATTCCTGTCGTGACAGAAAACGTAATTCCATTCCATACTGGCCCGCTAAAAGCAGAGTTTGCGAAAGTGACATCGGTTTTTCTCCCCGGATATAGCCTGTGGAAAAAAAACCATTAATTCTGGCCGCTGCAGCAAGAGCCAGCAGGTGATTCGAATAAGCGCCCCCATAACTCACCAGCTTCTTTTTATTTGCCTTTTTTGCGTTTTCTATATAATATTTTAGTTTAAACCACTTATTGCCCGATATTAAAGAGTGTATTTTATCAAGACGCAATACATCTGTTTGAATTTGATTTTTTCGGAACTCCGGATGATCCCATGGATCCAGACTTATATTACTCAGGTTGGTGTTTAGGACTATCACGATAAATACTATACTTTTTTACGTTTATTATTTAATTTCGCCACGCATTAAATTTACGGGAATGAAACCAACCTTATTGATACTTGCGGCGGGCATGGCTTCACGTTACGGAAGTATGAAGCAAATTCAGTCATTCGGTCCTTCAGGAGAAACGATTATGGATTATTCAATTTACGATGCTATTCAAAGTGGTTTCAAAAAAATTGTATTTATCGTTCGGAGAGATTTTGCTGATGAATTCAGGAATATATTCGAACCGAAATGGAGCAGGAAAGTTGAAACAGTCTATGTATACCAGGAAATGAATTCATATCTTGATGAATATATTCCACCCCCGGAACGTTCCAAGCCGTGGGGAACTGCCCACGCTGTCCTGTGTGCAAAAGATTCAATCCAGGATCCTTTTGCTGTAATCAATGCTGATGATTTTTATGGACGTGACGCGTTCAACAAAGCGCATGATTTCCTTGGCAAGTCTTGTAATTCCGTAACCTATTGCATTATCGGTTATGATCTCGCAAAAACTCTTTCTGAAAATGGTTCAGTTAGCCGCGGAGTCTGTGAAGTTGATGGCAACAATAATCTTGTTTCTATTCATGAAAGAACAAAGATCTTCCGGAATAAGGAGGGAAAAATCACTTATGAAGAAGAAGGGAAGACTTTTCAGGTTCCAGATACCGCAAAAGTTTCTATGAATTTCTGGTGCTTCGATCCCGCAGTTTTTCCATTTATTGAAAAAATATTTCATGAATTTCTTCTAAAAAACGGTCAGGATCTGAAATCGGAATTTTTCATTCCCATTATCGGCGACCGGTTCATTCACGAAGAAAAGGGGCAAATCAAAATAATTCCTACAGCTTCAAGTTGGTTCGGGGTAACTTATAAGGAAGATGCACCATCAGTACAGGAAAATCTGAACAGGTTAATTGAGGCAGGCGATTACCCTAAAATGCTTTATAAGTAATTCATTTTACTTAATAACGTGTTGAGTAATTAAAGGACTGCCTGTTACCAGTCGGCACAAACAAATGACCATTTATCTAGTAACTTTTTACTAGAAAGACAAAATCCTGGATTTTCTTAATTTGCTGAACACGGTCCAGATTCTTAACGATGGAGTTTTGAGGTAAACGAATAAGAGCTAAACTTGAATCTGATTTGTTTACGAGACTTGAGTCTTTTTTAATTTCATCCAGGGCCAGATAAATACTTTTTGTACGTATCGCAAAAACAGCTCCCTGCGTCTGAAGCTGACGGTTACTCAATACACCTATTACCTCACCATTTTTATCCAGAACAGGACCACCACTATTTCCGGGATTGGCAGCGACGGCAATCTGGCAGGCTAATGTATCACCACGATATCCGGTTTTTGCACTCAGATAACCTTCACCGTAAACAATTTCATCTCTCGGATAACCAAGGGTAAAAATTGCTTCACCCAGGTCAATATTCCCCTTACTGATTGCATAAGGCAATACGGTAGACGCTTTAAAGTCACTATCCACTATTTTTAAAAATGCCAGATCCGCTGTTGGACTTATATATATAATTTTCGTTTTGAATTCCTGCCCCTTGTTGTTTTGCACAATTACGACGGTTGAATTTCCAATCACGTGCGCATTCGTGATAATATATCCTTTGGGATCAATCATAAACCCGGTGCCACCAAATTTGAAGTCAGCTTCAACCGGAACTTTTACCGGCGGTGAATTCTTCAACTTGGCATTAATAGAATTTGTCTGTGTTACTAACATAGAAACAGTACGTCTCAAATCCTGCAACTGTGAGTTTGGCGTTCTTGGAGAATAGTAAGAAGTTATGCTGCTGATAGTAATTGCTGTGATTCCGGCAATAGAAGCTGCTACTGCAACCACTTTCCGGTATTTTTTCCAAAGGCGGACGACTTTTGTCTGTTGGGTTTGCCTTATCTGACCAGTTTCGAAAAGTTCATTATGAACTTCCTGCAGGGTAGTTTTGACATTTTTCCTGTCACCATATTTTTCCATCAAATGCAGAAAAACTGTGTGTTCCACAACTGATTGGTCAATGCCTGGATTTGATTTCCTGAGTTCCTCGAAAAATTTTCTTTCTTCGGGTAACATTTCACCACGTATATACCTCTCAATCGATTCCAAAAGCAGCCGTTCTTCCATTTGATGAGTTTATAAACTGTTATTATAGTGGCCAAAAAATATTTTCTTCAAGCGCATTAAACACTTGTACTTCTGATTCTTCGCATTATCCGCATTCGTATATCCAAATTCTCTGGCAATCTCTGACATGTTTTTCCTTCGGATGTAATAACTTTCCAGAAGTTCTTTGCAAGGCTCACCAAGATGCAGAAGAGCCTGTTCCATAAGTTCCAAATCCTGGGTCCTGTGCTCATACAATTCAATATCTTCCTCTGTAGCAATCGACTCGGATGCATTGGCCAGATCCCCGGAAAACCGCTTGTTTAATGCAAGCTTTTTTAACCACAGTCTTCTGGATACCGCATATATGTAAGTCTTCAACTGAGCGTGCAACTCAAAACTTCCGGATTTTGCCTTTTCATATAAAACGATAATCGCTTCCTGAAAAACGTCCCGCGCATCGTCTGATGTTCCGCTATTATTAATGACCAGTGTTTGAATCATGCTATAATGTGCCCGGTAAATGGTCTCAATAGCTCTCCTGTCATTTCCTGCTAAACCTTTCAAAAGCGCCTGCTCATTGCTATCAGTTGTCAAGACTTGCTTTATTTAATACTGAAAGTAAAGAATCGTAACCCAATTGAAAACGGAAAACATGTAAAAATGACTATTTATAGCTTTTTTCAATTCCTGGTGCTCATTTCAAGAAAACTATTCTACCTAATCTTTTTATAATCAGGCAATTATATTATGTTGGTAAAGAAAATAGTGATTTTTGGTCTGTAAAGAGGTTACTTTTTTCTAATCTCCATATTAACAACAAATCATTTATAAACAAACACACAACAATGAAAAAACTTTTGTTGGTTTTAGCAATCGGTTCATTTGCAGCTTGTAACGGTTCTGCAAGTACAGAAACTAAGGTAGATTCAGCTGCAACTTCGGCTAAAGACAGTGTTACCACTGTCGCTGATTCAGCTAAAGTAAAGATCGATTCTACTGTAACTGCAGCAAAAGACACTTTGAAGTCTAAGGTGGATTCAGCAGCAAAGAAATAATTTTTTCTTAGTAAGCAGTCGTTAGAAGAGGGCCATCACTTATTGTTATTTCCTGGTTTTTACAGGACTTGCAAAAAGGGGTGGCTTTTTCTTTTAAACTATTTTCTTTCTCATATTCAGGTCGATTGCGTCCAAAAAATCCTCTGTATTCAAAAAATCCTTTCCTGGGGTCACTTTATTGCCGTGAATGCATATGGCCAGGTCTTTAGTCATCTTGCCACTTTCCACGGTTTCGATGCATACCTGCTCCAGGGTTTCACAAAAATGGATCAATTCCTGATTATTATCCAGTTTACCTCTGAATGAAAGACCACGGGTCCATGCAAAAATAGAAGCAATTGGGTTGGTTGAAGTGGATTTGCCAGCCTGATGGTCGCGATAATGTCTGGTTACCGTTCCATGTGCAGCTTCAGCCTCCATGATCTTCCCGTCGGGTGTAATTAAAACGGAGGTCATTAGCCCAAGGGAACCAAAACCTTGCGCAATCGTATCACTTTGTACATCACCATCATAATTTTTACATGCCCAAACAAAATTCCCATTCCATTTTAATGCGCTGGCCACCATATCGTCAATAAGCCTGTGTTCGTACGAAATACCTGCGTCAACATATTTTTGTTTGAATTCTTTCTGGTAGATATCTTCAAAAATATCCTTGAAACGGCCATCATATTTTTTAAGAATAGTGTTTTTGGTAGAAAGATAAAGCGGCCATTTTTTGTTAAGGGCCATATTGAAACAGCTTCTTGCAAATCCCATGATACTTTCATCGGTATTGTACATAGACAGGGCAACACCATCTCCCTTAAAATCATAAACCTCAAAAACCTGCGGCTGGCCACCGTCTGCAGGAGTAAATGTCATTGTTAACCTGCCCTTACCCTTAATAACGGTGTCGGTTGCTCTGTACTGATCACCGAATGCATGTCGTCCAACGATAATAGGAGCTGTCCAGTTTGTTACAAGTCTCGGAATATTTTTTATAACGATGGGCTCACGGAACACCGTTCCATCCAAAATATTACGAATAGTTCCGTTAGGACTTTTCCACATTTGTTTTAAATGAAACTCCTTCTACACGTGCTTCATCAGGTGTGATGGTGGCACATTTAATTCCGACGCCAACTTTTCGTATTGCATTGGCGGCATCAATAGTAATCTGATCGTTGGTCTCGTCCCTCGATTCAATACCAAGGTCAAAATATTTTATCTCCAGATCCAGATAAGGCAGGATTAGTTTTTCCTTTATAAACTTCCAGATTATCCTCGTCATTTCATCACCGTCCAGTTCAACTATCGGATTGGCGACTTTAATTTTGTTAGGCATGAATATAATTTTTAAAGAAAAGTCAGCAAACCTACATGAATTGGTGCAATTCACAAAGCCATTTACGCTTAAAGCTTAAAGCCTTACGCTTAAAGCATTTCCTAATTTGTAAATCGCAAATAATAACCGTTATCCGTCATCGTGCTTACACTTGGCTACTTTAATGGGTGCACAAAAATTTGTCGTCTCTCTAACAACTTGGTACCTTACGATGCCAAACAATTTTACATGGACCTGATTGATATCGTAAAATCTTACTTATCAAATTATGTTTCCTTAACCGAGACCGAATTTAAATATCTGGCGAGTTTATTTGAACTTCGACATTTTGCAAAAAGAGATAAGTTAGTGGAAGAAGGAGAAGTGGAAAAATATCTGAATTTTATACTTCAGGGACTCGCCCGAAAATTTTTCATACGAAAAAATGAAGAAATGGTCATGCAGTTTTCCCGGGAAAATGAAATCATTTGTTGCTATGATTCTTTTATGTCGGGTGAACCCTCTAATTTTTCAGTTGAAGCGTTGGAAGATATGGTCGTAGTTTCCATAACTTTGGAAAATGTGGAAAAATTATACGAATTCAGCCCCAAGATGGAGAGACTGGGCAGGCTGATTGCCACTCAGGAATACCTTAAAAAAGAAAGTCTTGAGTATAATCGGGTGCGATTAACATCCCAGGAAAGATTCATCAACTTTATTCGGAACAATGGATATCTTATGCAGCGTGTCCCCCAAAAATATCTGGCATCTTACCTGAATATGAAACCTGAAACTTTTAGCCGCCTTAAACACCTTATAAAAAGACATTAGTTGATAAGATCATAGATGTTACCTTAGCCCGGAATATGCTACCTTCTTCAACCGGACAAGTATCCCAAATATTTATAAGTTCAGTCAGACATTCCCAAATCATTAAAATGGATAGTAAGTAAATTTGGAATATTTCCTGATAATGATGAATAAAATAATAGGGAGCCAGGTAATTATTGAATCTTTACATTTGATTTTCAATCGGTGTGCATGCGATTCCTGAAAATAATGCTTATTCCTATTTCAGTCACTGTTCTGATATCATGCAGGCACAAATCTACTAACGGCCCTGAAATTAAGGAAATTGAACCCGAAGACTTTCTGGCTATGTTTCAAAATCTAAGCCTGCCTGTAGTATTTGCAGATAGCTCCCTTGCAAGAAAACGTGCTGATTCTTCAATGTCCTGGGCAGTTTATCATCAATTCATACCTGATTCTTTGATTCATAGGATTTTTGGAAAATCCCCAAGACCCAGGCTTTTTGCATCAGGCAAGTTAGTAGTAAAAAATGCCGAGACTTATCTTTTTATTAAAGCCCTGGGACCCTTAAAAAAAGTACTTTATATAGCCTGCCTGGACAAGGACGGAAAATACAGAGTCGGAATGCCCTTAGTTATTCGCGATGAAGATTCGGAAATCAGGTTTACCGCTACCATTGATAATAAATATACTATTTCTGTAAGCCGGTTACGTAGAGACATGGAAGGCCGGAATTTCTTCGTTAGAACTGTATATGTATATAACGAGGAAGGCGTTTTTACCCTGATCCTGCGGGAATCCAATGAAGGCAAGCCCAAGGTTGCCCAAATCTATAATCCAATTGATACCCTGGGACACAAGCATAAATTCGCGGGAGACTATATTCAGGACAAACGAAATTTTATTTCATTTCGTGATGGGAAAAATAATTCCGTTCTTCGCTTTTTTGTACATTTTGAAAAAGATAACGGTAACTGCAAGGGAGAGCTTAAAGGGGATGCGCATTTTGTCTCTTCAACAGTTGCCCGTTATTTTGCAAACGGGGATCCCTGTTCACTGGAATTTAATTTCAATGAGAAATCTGTTCGTATGAAAGAATTGGAGGGCTGCGGGAATCATCGTGATATCAAGTGTTATTTTGATGGTGTTTACAACAAACATAAAGAACCCAATCCGAAACCAGTAAAATCGAGACGACGATAGACATAAAATAAATCAAATCCCTATCCGTTTACACAATCAATTATGAATTTTACAAACTATTCAGTCCCTTACTCAGTTGATAGCCGTTTTTCGAAGAAAGTTGCCTATTTTTCCATGGAATTTGCTGTGCACCAGCCGCTAAAAATTTATAGTGGCGGCCTGGGTTTTCTTGCAGGGTCCCATGTTCGGAGCGCATATGAATTACGTCAGAACACAATTTTCATTGGTATCTTATGGAAGTATGGCTACTATGATCAGGCCCGAAACCAGGATCAAAGTCTTCAGGTAACCTGGGTTGAAAAACAATACCCTTTCTTGCAGGATACTGGTATAAAATACCAGATTAATATTCATGATCACCCGGTCTGGGTGAAGGCCTGGTATCTGGCTCCGGAAACTTTTAACGGTGCGCCTCTTTTCCTGCTTAGTACTGATTTGCCGGAAAATGATTACGTTTCTCAGACCATTTGCCACCGCTTATACGACGCTAATCTTGCCACCAAAGTGGCGCAGTTCATCTTGTTGGGAGTGGGTGGGGCCAAACTCGTTGACCAGCTCAATTTTCAACCCGACCTTTATCATTTAAATGAAGCACATGGCATCAGCGCGGCTTTTTATTTATACCAGAAGTACAATAAAAATATTTCGGAAGTAAAAAAGAGGCTGGTTTTTACTACGCATACTCCGGAAGAAGCCGGTAACGAAAAACATGACATTCAACTCTGTTTTGATATGAGTTATTTCTGTGGGTTGTCCATTGAAGAAGTTAAATCATTAACAGGGATGGACGATCATCTGTTTAATCATTCGCTGGCTGCGCTTCGTTTTTCTCATCTGGCCAACGCTGTTTCACGTCTGCATGGAAAAGTTGCACAGGCAATGTGGAGTAAATATCACGGTATTTGCCCGATAATTTATATTACAAATGCGCAAAACTGGACTTACTGGGCCGATAAACAACTTTATAAGAAAATGGAAGACGGTGATAATTTCTGGTGGGATGATCGCAAAAGATTTTTAAAGAAAAGATGTTTTGATATCGTTGCAGACCAAACGGGACGTTTATTCGATCCCGATATATTTACCATTGTCTGGTCCCGCAGATTCGCTGGTTATAAAAGAGCCGACTTAATAGCAAGGGACAAGAAGAAGTTTACGGATTTACTCAATAATAAAAAGTATCCTGTTCAGGTTATTTGGGCAGGGAAGCCTTATCCGATGGATTATCCCGCGATTAACGATTTCAACTATCTGGTGCAATTGAGCAAGGAATATGCACAGGTCGCCGTTCTGATAGGATATGAGCTTAGCTTATCAAAAAGGCTGAAGCAGGCTGCGGATTGCTGGCTGAATAATCCTCGGGTACCAAGGGAAGCATCAGGAACAAGTGGAATGACTGCTGCAATGAACGGAGCATTAAATTTTTCAACTAACGACGGATGGATTCCCGAGTTCATAAAACATGGAACAAATGGTTTTGTAATTGGGAAATCTGACTATAGTAATATGACCGTACCAGAACAGGATGAACTAGACCTGAATTCATTGTACGATGTGCTGCAAAACCAGATACTTCCGATATTTTACGAACAAAAAGATTCCTGGCGACAATTGGTAAAAAACGGAATGAATGACGTAAGGTTTCAGTTTGATTCAGGTAGAATGGTCACTGAATATTATCAAAAACTCTATATTTAGTTGGTATATAGTGGATGTTCTTTGGTTTATAGATCAAATTTACTTCCATAGACCATAGACTATTACCCGCAAACTATTTCAAGATTTCCAGTAATTCAACATCAAAGATCAGGGTGGATCCAGGTTTGATATTTGGACCCATTTGTTGATCGCCATAAGCCAGATAAGAAGGAATGAAAAGACGGTATTTACTGCCTGTATTCATCAGCTGTAAAGCTTCCGTCCAGCCGGGAATTACCCCATTCACATTAAACTCAATTGGATGGCCCTGTTTTGCAGAGCTGTCAAATACAGTACCGTCAATCAGTTTCCCTTCATATTCGCATTTAACTTTATCGGTTGCGATTGGTTTCGGCCCTGTTCCTTCTTTCAATACTATATACTGTAATCCGGTACCCGTAGACACCACGCCCGGTTTATTTTTATTTTCAGCAAGGAAGGCCATACCTTCTTTTTTTGCCACAGCAGCTTTATCGGCTTTGACTTTTTCAATATAATTCATAAGCACCTGATTGCACTGCTGTTCAGATAGCAGGGTGCTGTCTCCCTTCATTTTATCCGTAATAGCCTTGTTAACCAGCGTTTCATTGATATGTGTAATACCCTGTTGTTTATAAAATGATGCTACAAGAATTCCAATACTATAACTAAGAGAATCAGTCTGGTCATTTAATTTGGCTACAACGGGATGAACATTTGCAGTGCCCGCCGGTTTTTTCTTTGACTGGGCAAATAATTGAAAACAAGACAAAGAAAGCGTGATAAGGATAATGTACTTTTTCATGAAGATTTTTTTGCAGCCGCAAAAATAAGGAAAGTCCCGTCCCTTATCGGAATGCTTTTCTTAACCCCGGTAGTTGTTAACATTTTCTTTGTTTTTTAGTCAATACTTTTAACCTGGTCAGTTTGTAATATTGTTGGAAACGAAACGTTTAAATGTTCAGGTGGCATATTGCCCTATAAATTCAATCTAAATGAAAAAACTACTTACGGTTTTATTTCTTGTTTCAGGAATTGTAGTCATGGGTCAATCCAGTGACATCTTTGGTAGTATCAAGAAAACAATTAGTGGCGGAGGCGGATCATCTCTCAGTTCCGATGATATTGTTGCAGGTTTGAAACAGGCTTTGTCCCTGGGTGCTCAAAAAAGCGCTGACCGCCTTTCTGTCGTGAACGGATTTTTGGATGATAAAGCAGTGGAAATTTTGATGCCGCCGCAGGCGCAGAAAGTGGAAAAAACCCTTCGCAACATGGGCATGGGTAAACTCGTGGATGATGCAATCGCGAGCATGAACCATGCGGCGGAAGATGCTTCTAAATCAGCAGCACCAATTTTTATAAACGCAATAAATAATATGACTGTCACAGACGGCGTTAACATTTTAAAAGGTTCAGATACTGCTGCAACAGCTTACCTGCGTAAAAGTGCAACACCCCAGCTTACCAAATCATATACACCGGTGGTAGATTCCGCCCTGCAAAAAACAGATGCTACCAAATACTGGAAAGACTGTATTCGATACATATAATAAAATTCCCCTGGTAAGTAAAGTAAATCCTGATTTGTCCTCATATGTCACACAAAAAGCGATCGATGGCATATTTTATTATATTGCCCAGGAAGAAATAAAAATCCGCAAAGATCCTGCAGCACAGGTAACGGACCTGCTGAAAAAGGTTTTTGGTGGTAAATGACAATTATCTCAATTTGAGCGATCGGAAAAGAATACCCGTGATCAGACATATAGAAGCAACAATCCACCACAAGCAATTGAAGCCAAAATGTCCTGCTATCCACGTGCCTCCGGTGGGCCCGATAACCTGTGACAGAGACCATGCCATGGCATAGTATCCGGCATACTGACCCCTGTTATGGGAAGATGCCCTGGTAGCCCAGTAATTATTCATGAATGGCATTGCGAGAATTTCACCCAGTGTAACAAGAATAACTGAAATCAGCGCAGTAATAGAATGCATTGGCAGAAAAATATAAACAAGGAACGAAACAGATGTCAAAATGAGTCCGTGGGAAATGAAGAGAAGAGTTTTATTCTTCGATTCCAGATAAAAAATAAGAACCATTTCAATGATCACAATAATCAATCCGTTCAGTCCCATCAGAATTCCAATTTTTAATTCTGACATATGGAAAATGTCTTTATAATAAACGGGAATAGTGGAATAAAGCTGGTAAAAACACAGACCGTATAAAAGAACAAGTGTGATAAAAATGGTAAATTTTTTATCTTTTAATGGTGAGATTTTTTCCACAGGCATTGCAGCAGCAATCTTTACTTTTTCCTCCGTATCTTCAGGTCTTAATAAATAATATAACATGACAGCTGCCAGAATATTTGTGAACCCGTCTATCCAGAAGAGGAGGTGATAGTTGAAAGAAGCAATGAATCCACCAAGTGTTCCACCCACAGCCCATCCCAGATTGATAGCCAGCCGGTTTAGTGAATAGGAACGGGTTCTGTTAGACGGCTTACTATATTGTGCAATCGCAGCGTTATTGGCTGGTCGAAAAGCGTCATTAACCAGGCTAAGAACGAAGGTGAAAATGCAAATCAGCGGATAACTTTTCATTAATCCCAATAAAATAAACAGTATGCCTCCACCAGCCAGTGTAATTAGCTGAATGTGGCGAAACCCCATTTTATCCGTTAATTTTCCGCCAATAACGGCACCACAAACAGCTCCTGCTCCGAACAAACCCACAACAATCCCTGCCTTAAAAAGAGAAAAGCCAATTCCGGTCAGATAAATCGTCATGAATGGCAAAACCATGGTTCCGCTGCGATTGACGAGCATAACCAATGACAACAACCAAGTGGAGCGTGACAACCCACTATAGGCATTTATATAAAGCGACCTTGTGTTGTTTAAAGGTTTGAAGAGTTTCATCGGGATTAGAGCCTCAGGAAATATAGGGTAACCCCGGGCAAAGCGAAGGTCGTAAAATAACTTAGTAATAGATGTCAATACTGTTATTCCCCGTCAATGAACATTTTATAGAATCGGTAACCGATTCAACATTGGTTGAAGTGGTGAATTTTTGTAATACTATACTTGTAAATATATTAGCCGAAGTATTTATTGTTAATGTGGTATCCTTATTCAAATCTGTTTGATTAAATCCCCATGCGGATTTTTGCTGATTGTCAAATCCAAATTCAAGTCCTATCGATGGATTCTGGGGTATTATCGGAGTTGTTCTGTGAAAGTTCATTTTGAGTAAAGTTTTCGGATAAAATCCGAATTCCAGGTTTTTCATTTCAGGAGAGTCGAGATTATAAAATTCTACACTGGAATATGCGACCAGGTTTTGTTGAATTCCAGGTCCAACAGGCTCAGGGTACAAAAGATAATTGTTCGGTATGGTGGCTGCGGCTACCAAATGGAAATCCTGCATCAATGTCGAATCTATGTCAGCATTAAGCGTGAACCGACCATCACTTCCGGATTTACAGTATCCTACTTTATAAGATGTGCAGAAAAAAAGACAGTATGTGTTAAGATACAGATTCGCTTGGAAGGAGATATTTTGCAGGGGAAGGTTGGTTGTTTTATCAAATATGATCCCCGCAAGGGTGATATTTGAACAATGACCGGAACACCTGGGCAGGTTTTCTTTGAAGCAGGAGGTCAGGGACAGGGTAACCCATCCAAAAAGAGAAATGGCTGCGATGTATTTAGAATTGAGGGTCATTAATTCTCTTTTAATGTTCAATACTGGTGAATTGATGAACGGGTTGCTTTCAGCTCAAATATTGTATAAATTGCCCGCTTTGAAAAAAATGTGATGTTTAAAAAGTAAAGGATGAAGTGGAAGAATAGAATATTTTGTTTTTGGGCTTTAATGCTGATTTGTTTTTTATCTGTTTCCCAATTTTTGTTGGCACAGTCTAATATATATTCAGCTCATGGATGGCAATTGCAGGACTATCGGAAAGATAGTGTATTCGGTGCAGGCGTAAACAGGGCATATGAAGAATTATTGAAGGGTAAAAAAGCATCACCGGTTATTGTAGCGGTGATAGATGCGGGCCTGGATACAGCACATGAGGATTTAGCAGGACATATCTGGACCAATAGCAGGGAGATTCCAGGAAACGGTATTGACGATGATCACAATGGTTATGTCGATGATATTCACGGATGGAATTTTCTGGGTGGTAAAGACGGAAGAAATATCACTATTGAGAGTTATGAATCTTACCGGGAATATTACAGGCTTAAAAACGAACCTTCTGCCAATAATTATCAGGACAGCGCTTATGCTGAGAAAGTGAGAAAAAATTTATTGAATGATTCACTGCAACTGGCGCAGGCAGTTTTTTTTCTGGGGCAACTTATTCCTCAGATGCGAGCTGCAGACAGTATTTTTAAATTAAATCTCCATAAGGATTCAGTTTATGCACGCGATGTGGCAAAGTTTCAAACCCAGGATTCAGCATTAGTCATTTTGAAGAAAAATACGCTGATGTATTTTAAAAGATACGGTGTTATGTCCGAAATGTCATTAGGAAGTTTTATCAGGGAAGCTGATTCATATTTGCAAATCTCCAGGCAAAAGTTAAAATATTTTTCAGGTGATCCGAATGCATTACGCAGAGAAATCGTAGGAGATGATTACAACAATATAAACGACCGAAATTATGGTAATAATAACATAGCTGCAGGAACTCCGACACACGGCACTCATGTGGCTGGCATTATTGCAGCTTCGCGCGGAAATGGAATTGGTATGGATGGTATAGATGCCCATGTCTACATTATGGCACTCAGAGTTGTACCTGATGGCGACGAGAGGGATAAGGATGTTGCACTCGCCATTCGCTATGCGGTTGATAATGGAGCACGAGTAGTTAATATGAGTTTTGGGAAATATTTGTCTCCGGGTAAAAATTGGGTAGACGACGCTGTCAAATATGCTGAAGAACATGATGTATTGCTTGTAGATGCGGCCGGAAATGAATTTCAGAATCTTGATTCTGTAACTCACTATCCAAATCCCGAATATAAAATATCAGGCAAAAATTCCAGTTGCTGGATAACAGTCGGCGCAAATGCGGGCGGACCCGATAGCCTTGTGCTGGCTTCGTTTTCCAATTATGGGAAAAGAGAAGTTGATTTATTTGCGCCCGGAGTTAAAGTTTATTCTACTGTCCCTGGAAACCAATACGCTTCATATAGCGGGACCAGTATGGCAGCTCCAATGGTTACGGGAATTGCGGCCCTTGTACTTGAATATTATCCGAAATTAAGCGCTCGTCAGTTAAAATACATCCTTACTCATTCCGTAATGAAACTACCGGAAGATAAGGTTAAATGGCCTGGAAATGGTCAATGGGTCGATTTCAGTCAATTGTCTGCCAGCGGGGGAATCATAAATGCCTACAATGCGCTAAAGCTGGCAGCAACTATAAAAGGTGAGCGCGAAAGCTTGAAAAAAGTAAAGATTGTGGGTATAAAGAAAGATTGATATTCAAAGTACGGGACAATTTTTTAACAATTGGCACCGTTAATAATATATCAACCTTTGAAAACCCAAAATCTGATCCCTATGTCCCCCAACATTGACAACCAGCAGGATCGTCTGGCAGAGATTTTCCGGCAACTGGATAACCAGATTATCCAGGAAAGTAAAGTAGCATTTCTGAAAATTCAAAGCTGGCAATTTGCAGTTCGGACTCCCGAAATTGGAGCAACCTATCTGCGTGAAGCTGCATCCATGATAACTCAGTCACTGCTTTCCTTTGTTCCAAATAGTTTTGTATTAAGTGAGGAAGGATATTACGTGAATCCACTTGAAAACTAAAAATCAGGAAAAGCTGACACATTCTTTCAGCTCTTTTTCTGTATAGGCCAGCTTGTATTGTTTTAACACATCATCGGGAACGCCATTCCACTGATTCGGAACATTGCCAATATATCCTACGTCTTTTACGCCCATTTCCGAAGTATAGAATCCGGTGGCAGTCAGGTTTCGCAACAGATTAAAAAATGCAACTCCCTGGCGCATTTCTGATCTGGCTTTTTTTGGCCACGCTATTTCATCTACCATCTCCATCTGCTGTTTATTGTCGCAATCTTTGAAGGCTTTATTATATCTTTTCAGGCATTGCATGTCCAGCCATCTTAATCCGCCACGCATAGGAGTTTGATGTTCCGGCATATCCTTAACGATGAAGCCAATAAATTCAGGAACTTTTGCGTCTGACGCACTTCCGCTGACCGCATCCCGGGGAATGATAATATCTCCGAGGATCGTGATGGTTGCCATTTCTTCCGGAGTGAAAAAGGGCGGTTCGGCATTTAACATTTTTTCATTTTCAAGCTCTTCCTTCATTCGGTTTAGGCCGGTAAGAATTACATCTTTGTCTTTTTCAATGGGAACTATCGGACTATTCTCATGACTTTTACATGCGTCGGCAATAACACTGATAGAAATTCCTCCAATAACAAGGGTCTTAATTGATTTTCGTCTGTCCATGACCGTTAATTTAAATATTTTGTTTTTTCATCTGGTCAACAATATACTCGCTTGTCCGCATGGAAAGGGCGAGTATGGTCCAGGTAATATTTTTATCAGCCTGGGAAACAAAAGGTCCGCCGTCCACGCAAAAAAGATTTTTACAGTCGTGCGCCTGACTGAATTTATTCAAGGGTGCCAGTTTCGCATCATTGCCCATGCGCACAGTGCCGGCTTCATGAATGATGTTACCGGGTGCATGTAAACCGTAATTGTTGTGTTTGCCATCATCGCCACCCCACGTAATTTTTGCTCCCATGCTGTCGAGGATTTCGGCAAAGGTTTGCTTCATGTGCTTGGCCTGGTTGATTTCATAGTCGGTATAAGAAGTGTTGAAACGTAAGACGGGTATGCCGTATTTATCCACGACTTCCGGATCGATTTCACAATAGCTGTCTTTTCTTGCAATAGCTTCCCCACGACCGGCCATGCCAACATGAGCGCCAAAAAAATATCGGTAGTCTTCTTTAAGTGAAGCCCCGTATCCTCCGGCTTCCTTTTGTTTCCCATTTATTTTGAACTCGCCATTCAGCTGTTCAATACCCCAGTTAAAACCATATAAAGGCATTCCAAAGCCGCCTCCGTATTCAATATGATATCCACGGGGGAAGTCCAGTTTTTTATTGTCAAGCCACCAGGGACTGTAAACGTGCATGCCACCTACGCCGTCTTCATTGTATCTTTTTCTGTTGAAAAGTTCGGGAATGATGCCGCCCATATCTGCACCGGTGGAATCGTGCAGATATCTTCCCACTGCATCGCTGTTGTTGGCAAGGCCATTCGGATGACGGTCAGATTTGGAATTCAATAAAAGCCTGGCGCTTTCACACGCGCTGGCAGCCAGGATTACGGTTCGGCCGGTGACCTGATATTCCTGCATATCTTCCTTATTAACATAGGAAATACCCGTAGCAAGTCCATCTTTGTCAGTTAATACTTCCCGTGCCATCGCATTCGTAACAAGATCTATATTTCCAGTTTCCAAAGCAGGTATAACCAGGCAGGACGAAGCCGAGAAATCGCCATATACTTTGCAGCTGCGACCGCACTGGGCGCAGAAAAAGCAGGCACCCCTTTCTTTATTAATTTGTTTTGTAAGTATGGAAAGCCTGGAAGGAATTACCGGAACGCCAACTCGTTTACCTGCATTCTTTATGAACAATTCATGCAGTCTTGGTTTGGGAGGTGGAAGAAAAATACCATCAGGATCGTTAAATAATCCTTCATTGGTACCAAATACACCCAGCATCTGGTCAATTTTATCATAGTAGGGTTTAATGTCTTCATATCCAATCGGCCAGTCGTCGCCAAGGCCGTCGATACTTTTTCTTTTGAAATCCAGAGGACCGAATCTGAGGGAAATTCTTCCCCAGTGATTGGTTCTTCCACCGAGCATTCGTGCACGCCACCATTCCCACTTGGTATCGCCTACATGGGTATATGGTTCTCCATCTATTTCCCATCCCCAGTAACATCCATCAAAATCTCCAAAAGGTCTGAATTTTGTACTTGCGCCTCGTCTTGGAGAATCCCAGGGATTTTTTAATTGATTGGAATCTTTTTTTGGATCAAACATAGGACCGGCTTCGATCAGGCAAACTTTTAAACCAGCATGGGCCAGCACGTAGGCGGCCATGCCTCCTCCTGCACCCGATCCTACAATTACCGCATCATATTTATTTGGCTTTTTATGAACCTGAATATCTCCCATAGAATTGTTATGAAGTGAAAAACAAAGTGAAAGAATAAATTTAAAGTATAAAAGTTAAGCTTCATCAAATTTTTATTTTAAACCCGCTTTAAGCTATTAGCCTTTAGCCTTTAGGCTTTTGAATTAACTTGCTGAAAATTTCAGATGAAATCACCTGCAGTATATATTGTATCTGCCGTTCGAACACCGATCGGAAGTTTTGGAGGTATGTTGAAAGATATTTCAGCTACGCGACTGGCAGCAATTTCCATTCGTGAGGCTTTGGCCCGAATACAGTTGCTGGGATCGGAAGTAAATGACGTGCTGATGGGTTCGGTACTACAGGCAAACCTGGGTCAGGCACCAGCAAGACAGGCAGCAAAATTTGCAGGACTTCCTGATCAGGTTAATTGTACTACCGTCAACAAAGTTTGTGCAAGCGGCATGAAGTCAATAGCTATTGGCACACAAAATATTTTATTGGGAGATGCCGGGGTGGTAGTTGCCGGCGGAATGGAGAGTATGAGCAATGTTCCATTTTATGCTGAACAAATGCGCTGGGGTAATAAATATGGCAACAGTCTCCTGATTGACGGTCTTGCCAAAGACGGACTCACAGATGTATACGACGGTAGAGCAATGGGCAATGCAGCAGAACTTTGTGCTTCCACTTGTGGAATCAGCCGTGAAGCTCAGGATGAATTTGCCGTCGAGAGTTATCGCAGGGCTCAGGATGCCTGGAAGTCCGGTCGATTCAAAGATGAAGTAGTAGCCGTCGAAATTCAGAAAAAAGGTGAAACTCTCCGGCTGGAACAAGATGAGGAACCATTCAATGTAAAATTTGAAAAAATATCCACTCTGAAACCAGCCTTTCAGAAGGATGGTACGGTAACTGCCGCAAATGCCAGCTCCATGAATGACGGTGCGGCTGCTGTTATTTTGGTAAGTGAAGAGAAACTAAAACAACTGCAATTGCAACCCTTGGCCAGGATTCTTTCTTATGCTGATGCCGAACAGGCACCTGAATGGTTTACGACCTCACCCTCTATCGCCGTTCCCAGAGCGATTCAGAAGGCAGGTTTAAAAATGAGTGATATTGATTATTGGGAACTCAACGAAGCATTCGCAGTAGTGGGGATTGAAAATATGAAACGAATGGATCTGGATCCTGCCAAAGTAAACCTTCATGGAGGAGCGGTTTCTCTTGGTCATCCTCTTGGCTGTAGCGGCGCCCGCATTATTGTAACTCTTCTGTATATTTTAAAACAACAAAAAGCACGATATGGCGCAGCTGGCATCTGTAATGGTGGAGGCGGGGCCAGTGCCATGGTGATTGAGAATCTTCTATAAACCAAATAAAAATTGTTCATGGATATAATCAACCACTTTGACGAGGCTTTTACTTTCTTCAAATACTTTTAATTGTCTGTCTGCTCCGGTTCCATGTTCAAACATTTTCGGTATTATACTTACGGCTTCACGACTGCCGAGGGGATCGAGTACATCATCGATAAAATCCAGCAATTCATAGATCAAAACGCGGGTATTGACTTCTTCTTCTTTACCGAAATCTATCAGGTGACCATCGATCCCATAGCGGCTGGCGCGCCATTTATTTTCATTGATCAACGCACGCTGGTAAATAATGAAATTCAGATTCTGGGTTCTGAGTTTATAAATTTTTGCACAAACCGCCTGGAACAATGCAGCGATGCAAATTGTTTCCTCTACTGTCATTGGAACATCGCAAATGCGAAATTCCACGGTGTTAAAGAAAGGATGAACACGGAGATCCCACCAAATTTTTTTTGCATTATCGATACAATTTGTCTTAACCAATAACTTAATAAAATTTTCGTATGCTTCAATACTTTCGAAATATTCAGGAATACCCGTACGGGGAAATTTATCAAATACTTTAGTCCGGAAAGATTTATAACCAGTACTTCGTCCTTCCCAGAAAGGTGAATTGGTACTGAGTGCATAAATATGAGGAAGAAAATATCGGGTGGAATTGGCAATATGATTAGCCATCTCCCGGCTCTCCATGCCAACATGCACATGCAATCCAAAAATAAGATTACTGCGGGCAGCCTCCTGCAATTCGTTTACAATTTCATTATATCGTGCATGGTCCGTAATAAGCTGACTTTCCCAGTGGCTGAATGGATGTGTACCTGAAGCGCCTACCCAAAGCCCTAATTCGGAGGCTATCTGAGAAATGGTTTTTCGAAGCGTTGATACATCCTGATATGCTTCCGTAATATCCCGGCAGATATCCGTTCCAACTTCAACAACAGCCTGGTGCATTTCGGCTTTTACTTTGTCACGGATCATCTTTTGTCCTTCAATAACAATCTTCTGTTCATGGCTCTTTAGTTCCCGGCTTTCGGGATCAATAACCATATATTCTTCTTCTATACCAAGCGTAAAATTTTGATAATTGATATTCGCCATAACTTTTGTAGTGTGATAGTGTGGTGGTGTGGTAGCGTGGTAGTTTGTGTAGAGTGGGAATAACTATCACACTACCACACTTCCACACTTTCTTCAACCCATCAATGGTTTTTGCATAGTACTTTTTTTAATATATTCTCCCCAGGTGAGGTTATCGAGACCCTCTTTGGCATCCAGTGCTCTTTCAATGGCATAAATAGCTGCCGTTTCTACCACCCAGTTGAAATTATCTTCGCCCACGCTCATTTTTTCAGCATCCGGTGCAGGATTGCAGAAATCGATGGCATATGGAATACCATCTTTTACAGCAAGTTCTACAGTATTAAAATCATATCCCAGATATTGATTGATACGCAGAACGATCTGCTCCATTTGCTTAAGTCTTTCTTCAGAGGGCTTAAAGTCGGCGACATAACGAAGATGATGCGGATTGCGGGGTTCGTAAGACATAATCCGGACATATTTTCCACCAATACAATAACAACGATAATACTCTTCAAAAACAATTTCTTCCTGCAATAGCATTACCAGCCGGCCTGTTTCGCTGTGTTTCTGATAAAAATCTTCTGCATTTTGTATCCTGTAAACATTTTTCCAGCCTCCTCCGGCAAAAGGTTTCATATAGGCTGGGAAACCAACATATCTAAAAATCGATTCCCAGTCCATCGGATAAGCCAGATTGGAAAATGATAAATCGGTCGTGTCTTCGGGAAGGTCGCGAGAGGGAAGAATGACAGTTTTCGGAACCGGCACACTGATTTTTGTTGCCAAAGCATTATTAAAAAACTTTTCATCAGCACTCCACCAGAATGGATTGTTGATGACGGCGGTTCCGCTGATAGCTGCATTTTTTAGAAAAGCACGGTAAAAAGGAACATCCTGTGAAATACGGTCGATGATAACACTATACCCACTGGGTTCGCCTTGAATCACTTTATCAATCAAAACTGATTCTGCATGAACACCCCTTACATTTTTTCCGTTTACGGCCTCGATGAACGCCATGGGGAAACTTCTTTCTTTGCCGTAAAGCACGCCGATTTTTTTCATGCAGTTTATTTATTACAGGAAGTTAATTGATTAGGGACAGATAATGTGGAAACATTTCGCGCCATACAGGCCAGTCGTGTGTTGCATTCGGCCTCAGGTCAAGCCAGTGCCGGATATTTTTTTGCTGCAGAATAACGTCCATACGTTCATTGTCAGGTTTGCAAATATCATGTTCACTGGTGCCCAGAATAATTCCCATTTTCCAAAGATTCGGGTTATTGTCGCCCGGTAAATAATCTACCGGATTATTAAAATAAATAGTATCGTCATAATAACCGTCTGTGAATTGTTTAATATCAAATGCGCCGCTCATTGAAAAACAATAACTCGCCAGATTCGGATGCCTGAATGCAGTGTTTACTGCGTGATAACCACCAAAACTGCAGCCTGCAAATGCCATCCTGTCAAACCCTGTTTCGTGCTGGGCCCATGGGACGAGTTCTGTGGATATCATGCGATCATATTTTTCCTGGTTGTATGCTCTCGCATTGGGTGGTATGGCTCTATTATACCAGCTTTCTGCATCAATACTATCAGGACAATAAATCTTCACTCTGCCGTTTTCAACAAACCAATGGGCTGCATCAATCATTCCCTGGTCCTTATTCTGATAATATGCGCCCTTGGAAGTGGGAAACAAAATGACGGGTTGTCCGGCATGTCCGAATACCAGCATTTCAATATCACGATCCAGAGAAGGTGAATGCCATTTATAATATTCTTCCTTGATACTCATGCTGAATTGCGTTGGTGGGCATCCAAATTTATTTTTAAAATGCTATAAAAACAAATGAACTCCATATTCTTCCCTATTTTTGAAAATATGCCATCCGTTGACCCCGAAATACGAACACCGGACGACCCTTTCTTTTCCTTCATTAATATTGGAAAGAAATCTCCGCATTGACTTATACATTCCGCCCAACCTCATGAACACCCAGTTTGATGTGCTTCTGGTAAATGATGGTCAGGATCTTGAAACTATGGATTTCAGGTCTATCCTCAATAAATTATACCGTTTTAATAGCCATCCGGCCCCTGCTTTGTGTGGGGATTCATGCCGGTCCTCTAAGAAAATTCGAATATGGTACAGCCATATCACCTGATTATAAAGGAAGAGGAAATCTGGCCCACCGTTATATGCATTTTATTACAGAAGAACTCGTACCGGCGCTTCACTTGCTTTTCCCTGACAAACTTAGCGAACGTTGGGCCTTCGCGGGATTTTCCCTGGGCGGTCTGAGTGCACTTGATATTACCTGGAAACACGGGCAGCTCTTTAATTTGGTCGCGGTATTTTCCGGGTCCCTCTGGTGGCGCACTTTGGATAAGGACGATCCGGAATATCAGGATGAACAGCATCGGATTATGCACAATCAGATCCGCGATTCAGCCAGGGTGCCGGGAATGAAATTCTTTTTTGAATGTGGAACACTGGATGAAACAGGAGACCGTAATAACAATGGTATTATTGATTCCATCGATGATACAAAAGACCTGATTTCAGCCCTGGTAAACAAAGGGTACGATCCACGAATTGATATTTTTTATTGTGAGATCGAAGGAGGAAAACATGACACCGCAACCTGGGCACTTGCCTTTCCGGTTTTTTTGGAATGGGCGTTTTGTGCCTAAGGCTTAAGGCGCTCTTTAGCAAAATGACGCAAATCTTCGCCAATTATAAATTATTCATTTACTTATTTGCATTCTTCTTTACGCTTTGGGCTTTACGCCTTAAGCTTCTATTGTACAAACACAGTTTTATTTACGACTCCAACATCAGTAGCAGAGGCCAGCCCACCTCCTTCACTGCTCAAACTAAGTTGGTAAATGAAATTTGCTGAAATAGTAAGTTTTGAATTAGCGATAGAAGTAAAACCCGTCAATACAATTGTTGAAGTCCATGGGTTCATGTCTGTAACATTTGAAGATCCAAGAACCCGGACTAACTTAACTGGCGATGAAGAACTTCCATAACTGTATACGGGGGATCCTGTAGCCGAAGATTTGATCGTTAAATATGCATAAACATTCAAAGTATCATACATCGTTCCGACGACGTTCATAAAAATTGTATCACCGACATTCACAGTATCTTTTGTATGATTCATCGAAGTCACAGTAAAATTTGTAGTCACAGGCGGTGCATAAGCCGGTACAACCGAATTTTTAGTGCAGCTAAAAAATATAATGCACAATAAGGTCAACAGGAACAAATTTATTTTTTTCATAAATATCTTTTCTATAAAGGAGTTAGTTAAATAAATACTTTATTCCAAACTGTAATTGCCAGCGTGAAACAATTGTCGTGTTATTTGAAAAACTGTTAACCAGCGGCACAAAATTCGTCGCATCAGCATAGGGGAAAGAAAACAGAGGTGTTTTGTGATCTGCTGCCATACCTTCAAATGTTAGTGGTGTAGTTGTGTTTTGCAATTTTACCAGTCCCCAGTTCTTGTTGAGAAAATTGCCGACATTGATTAAATCCAATGTTAAACGTAAAGTGTGTCTGTCAGTACCGTTGAAAATCTTGGTATCGAAATAAATATCCTGGGTAATGTTCAGATCAAGATCCTTGTAAAATGGAAATACTACTGCGTTAGCCTGCGCATACTGGCCCCGGTGAGACGACAAATAATGGTCCTGGTTAATAAAACTGTTCAATTGAGACCAAATCTGCGCGGATGTTCTTGGATCTTTAGCCGTTCCCGTAGTAGTTCCTGACATGGTAGTGCTGCTATAAGAACCAACGTCAATAAGATTGATTTCGCCTGCATTTCTGGGTATATAGATCAGGTCATTGCCCGAATTTCCGTCTCCGTTAAGATCGTTTCCGTACGTATATGAGCCAACACCGGCAGGAGCTGCCTGAAATATAGCGCCCACCGACGTTGTAAAATGCTGCGAGTAAGCTACTTTATAAGATGCATACGCGATAATCCGATGTGGCTGATAGTAATCTGCATAAGCCAGATTTGCACCATTGGGATCTGCATTTCCAACAGGCCTTCCGCTCCAGAGAGAAGAAGCCGTACTGCCGCCGGCAGCAATATTTTTAGCCTGACTATAAGTGTAGGCAACACTGAAAAAAAAGTTCCTGTACGTCTTTTGAATTCTTGCGGTTAAAGTATAGGCGTATCCCGCAGATGAATTTTTCATTAAGATAGCGCTGCTCAAGTTTGGCGTATCAGCTGTAGCCCCCGAGACTCCCTGGCCATACCAGTATTTATTGCTGGTTGAACTGGCATTTAGGTACCTCATCCTCGTATCTGCACCTGATAAAGCATATCCGTTTGTTTCATTGAGGTTGAGATTGGAAAAATATACTGCATTAATATCTTTCGAATAAGAAGCTTCAATGGTTGCAATCCAGTTATCACCAAAATTTTTGTCTACTGCAAGGCTTGATTTTATAATAGTAGGATATTTAAAATTATGATCTGTAACAGCAGCACCATAACTGGCAGCACTTTGGGTTTTTGCCGGTGGATCAGTATTTACAGGAGCCGGAGGATTCGCAACCGCGTTATCGGTAAATGGAACATTCGAATAATTTCCTCCCGCGATTAAAACACCATTATTTCCACCCTGATTAGCAAGCCATACAAAAGGTGGCGGTCCTGAGAAAATTCCAAATCCGCCTCTTACCTGCAGTGTTCTGTCTCCCTTTACGTCCCAGTTAAAACCAACTCTGGGCGAAATCAAAATAGCATTGCCTGGTGCCTGGCCAATATTGTATGTTGCGCCATCTTTAAATGTCAGGTTATCGAAATATGGGTTATCGAGGAACAATGATTTATAGATGGTCATATCATATCGTAAACCGTAAGTCAATGTAAAATTATTGGTCATGCGCCATTTGTCCTGGACAAAAAATCCAATTTCAGTGGAGCCAGCAGAATAAAAAGGGAAAGCACCTCCCGGAATATTGGACCACTGCTGATAGTAACTGTCGGTATTGCTTATACCATTTGCTGCATTATAAAATGCAGTTAGGGAAGGAAACTGGTAGCTTCCTGCAAAACTGGGCACGAAAGCGTCTGTATATTTCCTTGAATAATTTTGTGTTCCCAGAGTAATTTCATGAGCACCTTTATAGACAGAAACGATATCAGACAATTGGTAAACATCAGTATTGATCAGGTTATTATAGGTATATGTTTCATACCCAAACGAGGCGTATATATTACTCCCGCTCAGGATGTCTACCATCGGCATAGTTGTTCCGGGCACACCAGGTGCGCGCGGATCTCTTTCTTTTGTATAGCCGGCCTGGAACTTATTTGAAACAGTCGGGCTGAACCTCGTATTCAATTCAATCAGATAAATATCGAAGTTGTTATTGATTACATATTTGCTACCGCTGTAGGGAAGACCATACGTGTAGTTCTGAGAGGCTGGTCCTTTGACAAATCCCGCGCCGGCCCTGCTCGTACTTTGAGGTTGTTCCGAATTAGACCTCAAATAATTGTATTTCACAGTCAGGGTATTCTTGCTGTTTATATTCCAGTCAATCCTGGCAGTAATTTTCTGGCTTGCTGATGAAAAAGAATACCCCTGAAATGCGCCGGGGTCGTAATTGAATTTCGTTTTCAGGAAATTTGCCAGGGCAGTAAGCGTATCATAGTTTGCCTGGGAGACAACACCTGCACTCGGTGCAAGATTCTGAGCCCCCCCACTTGCTACAACTGTATATGCCGGAGCTGTTTGCTTTACAGCTTCATAATTAATAAAGAAAAATAATTTATTTTCAATTATCGGACCGCCAAGCGAAACGCCTCTGGTATAAAAACTAAATGGCGATTTCGGAACAGTTACATCTTCTACATTATAACCCTGTGTATTCGGGCCTTTTAAAAATGTATATATTGATCCCCGGAATTTGTTTGTACCGCTTTTAGTAATTGCGTTAACACCGGCACCTGTAAAACCGCCCTGTCTGACATCATATGGAGAAACATTTACCTGCACCTGATCAATCGCTTCAAGGCTTATTGGCTGTGCACCCGTTTGTCCTCCCAAAGTGCTGGAAAGACCGAAACCGTTGTTGAAATTTGCACCATCCACGGTAATGTTATTGTATTGTGCACTGCGCCCGCCAAAACTGGTTCCAAAAGCTGTAACATTTGCTGTGGGCTCAAGTTTGGTAAAATCAGAAATGGAGCGGTTTATGGTTGGCAGCTGCTGTATTTGTGCGTTCGTTATGATTTCCTGACTTCCGGTATGAGCATTATTGAAAATTTTATTTTGTTTGGTAGCAGTCACCACAACCTCCGTCAACTGATTTGATTCGGGAACCAAATTAAAATCAGAAGTAAAATCCTGCCCAAGTACAAGATTTATATTTTCCTGCTTGTCCGGCTTGAATCCTACATAGCTGACTGATACTACATAGGGCCCGCCAATTCGAAGACCAGGCAGATTAAAACGTCCGTCCTTGCGGGTAGTAGTTGTGTATTTTGTACCGGTTGGTGTATGCAAAGCCACGACCGTTGCACCAGCCAGACCAGCTTTTCCATCAGTAACTGTTCCTAATATCTGAGAAGTAGTCTCCTGAGCGAATAAACAGTAAGCACTGCAAATAAATATTGCAGTAAACAAAAGTCGCTTTCTCATAATGCGATTGGTTTAGGTTGTAAAATAAAATCACTTGAAAAATATATGAACCAATAACAGATTAAATAAATATTAACAAAGAGAAAAGCAGCAATCGAATAGCATTTGGAAGCAATCGGAAGGGAATCTGGGAATAAAGAAAAGAAAAAATTTAAATGTTAAATTTATTATTGTAAATTTTTTATCAACATTCATTTTACATTTTCTGAAAGTTTAATTCATTTATATAGATCAATGTTGTAAATCAATACTTTAAGCAGTTCTATGTAAAGGCAATGATAAATTGTAACTTTGTGGACAAACTATTTTCATGTTAGACAGAATTGAAGATGCAATTGAAGCGATCCGTCAGGGAAGACTGGTTATCGTAGTCGACGATGAAGACCGTGAAAATGAAGGAGATTTCATTACAGCCGCCCGAAATGCGACTCCCGAAGTTGTCAATTTCATGAGTAAATATGGCCGGGGTCTGATATGTGCACCATTGATAGAAGAACGTTGTGATGAGTTGGGACTTGAACTCATGGTTAATAATAATACGGCATTGCACGAAACTGCATTTACAGTTTCGGTTGATCTTTTGGGACACGGTTGTACTACTGGTATTTCCGCCCATGACCGGGCACTAACCATACAGGCACTTATAAATCGTGCAACGAAACCCGGGGATCTGGGAAGACCCGGACATATATTCCCGTTACGCGCAAAAAAAGGCGGCGTATTAAGAAGAGCGGGTCATACAGAAGCTACGATAGATCTGGCCCGGCTGGCGGGTTTTGAGGCAGCGGGTATTCTGGTTGAAATCATGAATGAAGATGGCAGTATGGCCAGAGTGCCTGAATTAAGAGAAATAGCAAAACGATTTGACTTTAAACTGATTTCAATCCGTGACCTCATAGAATACAGATTAAAGACGGATTCTCTGATTGAAGAAATTGTACGTGTTGATATGCCAACCAGGTACGGACATTTCAAACTCATCGCATTCCGGGAAAAAAATACTTCTAATGAACATCTGGCTATTTATAAAGGTGAATGGAAAGAAAATGAACCCGTTTTGGTAAGGGTACATTCTTCCTGTTTTACGGGCGATATACTCGGATCTCTGCGTTGTGATTGCGGTGAGCAGTTGCACAAAGCCATGCAAATGGTGGAAGCTAATAAAAAAGGAATTATTCTGTATATGAATCAGGAAGGCCGGGGCATTGGTCTGCTGAATAAATTGAAAGCCTATAAATTACAGGAGGAAGGCATGGATACCGTGGAAGCGAATTTACATTTGGGATTCCCGATGGACAAGCGGGATTACGGAGTAGGTGCCCAGATCTTAAGATATCTGGGAGTAAGCCGGCTTAAACTTATAAGCAATAATCCAAAGAAACGTACCGGTCTTGCCGGATATGGACTGGAAATTGTTGAAACAATTCCTATTCAAATTGCCTCCAATCCGCATAACGAGCGATATCTGAATACCAAACGTGATAAACTCGGACACGAACTGCAGGAACAGGAATGAGGAAAGTATGGGAGTATGGGAGTATGGGAGTATGGGAGTGTTGAACTCGATCACTCGAATAAAGTAATCTCATTAGAAATATTAAAATTAGTGTTGGTAGTTCGGGACCTGGTAATGAGTTCTTTACTCCCATACTCCCATACTCCCATACTCCCATACTTTCTTTAGTTCTTCGCCTCGGTATTATCTGCCGGTTTCTTCTCGGTATTTTCTGCGGGTTTTTTCTTTTTCTTTAAAAGCTCATCAAGATTATCGAAATCCCGACGGTAGGAAATACTTGTTCCGGAACTGTTCATCGTATGGTTTCCAAGTGACAGATAATTATAAGAATCCCTGTAAAAAAATGTTAGAACCACACGGCCGTTTTCCGTCAGTTTCCATTCTGCCGTCACAGTGGGAAGGAACTGTACTGCAGCATACGTAGCCTGCTGTGTGGTAAGTCCAAAATCCAGGGCACTCCCCACGGTAAAAGTCAGCCGTTCATTTAAAAAACTTTTGATGACAGACAGATTGAGATTTGTGCGATCGTAAGTTGATGCACTGGTTTGCTCGTTTGTCTCCAACGCGGTTCCATTGTAGAAAGCAGTATTGAAATTTACACGGATGCTTTTGTCCTTAAATACATGCTGAAAATAACTTGAGAACGATGAGCTCAGGGCGCTGGAAATATAACTTGAAATACTGGATACAAAAATTCCTGCAGCAGCATCGTTTGCTGAAAAGGCAGCAGAGCTTGTACTAGTCGGGCCGAAACTGTTAAATACAAGCAGAAATGCAACCTGTTTATTCAATTCTCCGGGATCACTATTTATCCTGTCAAGTGTCCATTGCGGCATTAATATCATTCCTCAATTCGCTTTTCGGAGGAAGCTGCAATTCAAAACTGATCGTTGGGTGCATCAGTTTGTCTTTAAGTGAAGCTACCACCCAAATAGGACCGAGATAATTCTTTGTATTCCCTGTTAAAGCAGTCGATCCCTTGGTTTCTTCCTTCAAATCACTGAACTGAATATTTTCTGCTTCATATACTGCCTGAATATTAATATCGGCATCATACGGATCCCCGGACCAGCGGATAAAATTTTCTGTTCCCTGCATGAATTCAAATGGTTTCTTGATAAAAGACTGAAAAGAAAAATTATAATTTCCGCGATCGATTACATATAGACCGCGAATACTCATGTCTTCATTTGTTCCAACCCGCATTTGCAGATTTCCATGTCCGGTCGCTTTGATAATATCTTTGGTAAGCGGATCAATAATCAGGTAAACATTTGCATAATTGTTAGCTGTAACATCCAGACTTACGGTAAAATTATTCGTGGAAGAAGCAGCTTTCTGGTTTTTCATTTCCTTTCCATACACTTTCCAGACTATAAAATCAGCATCTGCACTTTCTCGGCTGGTGTTGGTGGGAAGAAATATATTTGAACTGTCTGTCGGTTCTCCCTTGATATACATTTGTAGATCTTCCTGTGGCCCGGTAAGATTCAGATTTGCCCTTCCAATCATAGTGCCGTAAAACTGATTATTGTCGGTAATCTTGGTATTGAGCAATAAAAGTTTATTGGTATTGATGGCGAAATCATAACTGAGATCCCTGAAGGAATGATGAAATAATTTTCCCTTTGTAACTTCTGCATTATTGCCCAGAGAATCCAGTATCTGAAATGATCCGAAATCAATCTGGTCCGCACGCAGATGAACCATAGCCGAGGGTATATGATAAGTGCAGCGTGTATAATTTACGTGTAATCTGGCATCGGTTAGTTGGATATCGCCGATATAATCCAAACTGTCTCCCGGTCCCACAATCTGTAAAGAACCTGTAGCATATCCTGTAACGTTGCTGAAAACGGTGCCTATGTATTTTTCAAGCAAATCAATCTTTGTATTTACCATATTCGGAATCATGATATTGATCGGTTGTCTCGCACTGTCGCTGGTATTGAAAATGCCTTTTAGATCAAAATGATAGTCTTTATTATCAGAATTAACTGTTCCATTTACTATGCCGGTTGTTTTGTTGTAGTCTGCAGTAAGACTGATCTTTCCAACGGAATCATTGGAAAACCGAAAATATTCTGCAGTACCATTGAATCTCGCATAGGTGTGATTAAAAGGATCTGTAATATCCACATTCCCTGTAAGTACACCTTCAACTCTTTCATCCTTGATAAAGAAAGGAGCAAAGTCGCCGATATTAATTTTGCGTAACTCAAGGTGCATATCGTTCCAGTTTCCCTCACCCGAAGGAGTGGTGCTTACCAGGAATTGCTGATCACCGCTATAGATCCTGACAGATTCTGCACCAACAGTATTTTTACTGAATAGCAATTCTCCGTTTTTATCTATAGTCCAGGTTTTGCTGTTGATATCGAAAGTAGAAGGATTGAATTTAATTCTGACTCCATCGGTGAGTGTTTCTACCTGTGCAGAAATATTGGCTGCATTGAGTGTCTGATTTGCACTCGTACTGATTTTTACATCAGAAATATCGTTGAAGGAACGAAGTTGAATATGCGTTAAAGGAAAATGCAGACTGTCATTTACATATACTTCCCCGATTTTGGTATTCAAGAGCAAGACTGTCGTAATTCCCGTTTCCTTTCAAGTTCTACTTTATAAAATGAAATATTTTTATAATTAAACTGCGGTACATCGGCATTTATATTTAAAAGGTTTTGATCGCTGTTGATACGTCCGTTGATATTGGTATTGTTAAAACCTCTGATGTTTTTTGTAAGCAAATCCAGATAAGGATCAACCTGCCGGGTAGTTATCACGAAACTGAATTTTTCCTTGCTCAGATTTACGGTGTTTGGTTTGATATAACTCGGGTAATACCGATGCAGGAATTCCTGGAATGAAGCCGGCAGTTTCTTGATGGAGAATTCTCCCACGATGGCGCCCTCAAATTCATTACTCATAATCGTGATCGTCTTACTGCTGTCGATGATATTGGATTCCACCACCAGCGAATCAAACGACATTCGTTGTCCTTTTTTATAAATGGATGCATCAAAGATCCTGGCCTTACCCAAAAAGTGGTCAATATCATTTCCCGTAAAATTAAAACGCAGTTTACCGTCAAAATTAATACTGTCCCGTGTAAAATGAAGTGACTTGCAGGTTTGCATTATCGACGACGGCATTAAAGTCGAATTTGGGAACGTCCTGACTATAATCAATCAAGACCGATCAGTGTTGCGTGCAGGTTGGAGTCGTTGGAAATGATTTTTCCGTCAAATCTTTTTTTTCTAACCTGACCGTTTACGAAAATATCTTCATAGGTATATCCCTGGTAACTGAATTCCCGGATATTTCCGTCGAGACTCGCATTGATGGTATTTAACGCCAGCCCGGTGCCCTGTACTTTTCCGTTAAATGAAATCTTGCCCAGGCTGCTGTCTTCTAAAAAACTGCCTAACTGAAAATCATTTGTGAGCATATTCCCTGAATAAATAGCCGGACCGCTCGTGGGTATTTGCATGCTTACATTGGTGACGAGGGTTCCAAGGTTGGTTTCGATGGTGCCGGAAGTAACAAAATGTCTGAATGGTTCCCTGGAAATTGCCTGATAAAATGCAGATTTTCAATCCGGTCAATCCTGGGGTTTTCAATTTTTTTGAGTGAAGGGATAAAAGTAATGATATCACGATAAGTGGTCCGGAAATCATTTGATCTGAAATCAATAAAAGTCTTATTGATATCCGGTAGTCCTGTTAAGTGGATATCTCCATTGAGCTCGGTATGTAATCCGGCATTGATCCGGATATTTTTTCCCGCCAGATCGGATACAGAACCTTTTATTTTTCCGGTGATAAGAATATTTTTCTTCCATGCTTTCAGATCGGATGCAAAAAATCCAATGTCATCACTGTCGATGGTAGCGTTTGAAAAATCAGCCTCCATTTTCACTTTTGTAGTGAAATCTGATAGGTCATCAAAGCTTTTAAAACGCATCGCAAAAAAATTCCGGAGATGACTTTTACCCGTGTATCAGGTCGAAAGTGATAAAATTCCATTCCTTCGGGATAAAACTTGATATTTGCATTCAGCTGTTGAACAATAAAGCCTGAATTTTCTTTTGTCGAAAGATTCATTTTTGCCCGGATGCTGTCTTTTACAAAAGAAACATCTTTGAAATCTCCCTGTATATTGGAAAAATGCATATGATAACTGTCGAATACGGTAGAGACATTTTTATCCAGGATTTTATCATCGCTGAATGAACCGTTTGCAATTATCACATGCCTGATTACGATATTCCAGTCAGCAGGATTCCAGCGTAAGTGCAGGCGGATCATTTATAACTATGGAGCTATCCTGAATGGAATTTGGCTGAAATCCATTATAACTGCGAATGGAAAAATCAGGTTTGGTAAATTTCAACAAATGGATAATCGCTGTTTTACGGCTTAAATCCAATTGTTCTGCATTCATAGTTAGTGCATCCAGTTTCAGCTCCATATCCTCCCCCCTCCAGGAGTCCTGTTTAATCAGGTGGAGATCTGGAGATGTCAATATCACGTATTTGCAGTTGTATGGTTTTCTTATCAGACGTCGTGGAAGCACCGAAATAGTCTGAGAGGAACTGGTAATTCCATACTGAATCCTTCCGGTATATATGCAGATAAGTATCTGTAAGACCAATATACTTTAACTCAATTTTATCCTTCAAGAAGAACCAGTCGGTAATATTTACCCGCACCTGTCCGGAATATAAAAGAGTATCTCCTTTCTGATCCTTGACAAGTACGCCATTCAGCTTCATTTTATTGAAAAGTGAAAAATCGATATCACCGATAGAGATCTTTGGCGTGCAGGTTTTTGGAAAGCGTATTCGTAACCCTTGTCAGTAGCCAGTTCTGGACCGGGTGGGTATGGATAATTGCCCACAGAAAAACCAGGAGAAGGAGGAGGGTGAGCAGCGTCCTGCGAACTATTTTACCGGCATTTTTCAGATACGAAGATTAGACTGGCTAAAGTACAAAAAGCATGCTGAATACTTCAAGCCTGACGCATAATGCGTTAACGCTCAATGCTGAACGCTTAAAGCAAAATGTTTGTTGCTTTATTGAATTGTAATTATTAATTACGAAGGTATCTATCCAACGGCAATACTCAAAGCTATTAACTGCATTAAGCGTTTGGCTTTAAGCTTTAAGCTTCAGCGGGCGTTAAGCCTAATATCCTTCCGCATCATCATCACCACGTCCAGTCAGCAACCGCTTCCATTTCCCCGGATGGGAAAAGGCGAATTACCTCGGTCCGGCCGATCGCTCCTCTTACTTCAACAGTATATCCCATTTTTTGCAGCTGTATGATTACGGGTTCAGGAAAACCCTTTTCGACATATAGGATATCCGGTAACCACTGATGATGAAATTTTGGTTTATTTACAGCATCTGAAACAGACATTCCAAATTCAATGATATCGATCAGTGTTTGGAAAACAGAGGTAGTGATTGTTGTACCTCCGGGTGTACCCACTATAAGGAAGGGCCTGCCTTTATATAGGACGATGGTAGGCGTCATCGAACTCAGCATTCTTTTTCCCGGTACAATGGCATTGGCCTCTCCACCGACTGCACCATACATATTAGGCACTCCTGGTTTGACACTGAAATCATCCATTTCATTGTTGAGTAAAAATCCGGCACCTCCAACGACTGTCCGGCTGCCATAACCTCCGTTGAGGGTTGTTGTTATCGAAACACAATTACCGTTACGGTCATAGGTATCAAAATGAGTTGTTTCTTCACTTTCAGGTATTGTTCCGGCACCAATCATTTCACTGTTTCCTGCAGAGTCCGGTTTGAATTTTTTCATTCTCTCTTTCAGGTATTGATAACTAATCAGTGTTTTTACAGGAACCTTATAAAAGTCCACATCTCCCAGATATTTTGCCCGGTCGGCATAGCTAAGCCTTTCCACTTCTGCCATCAAATGGACAGACTCAACTGTTTCAAATCCGTATTTTTTTAAGTCCTGGTCTTCCACCATCCGCATCATCTGTGGCAGGAGAATTCCACCACTGCTTGGTAGTGGCATAGTGATCAGAACATAAGTCTTTTTTATAATTAAAAATGACGGGTTCTCTTTCTTTAGCAGTATAATTTTTCAAATCCTCATAGCTGATAAGTCCTTTTCCTCTTTGCATTTCTTCAACAATAAGCCGGGCCGTTTCACCTTCATAAAATCCTTTTTGTCCGTTGTCACGTATTCGCTCAAGAGTTTTGGCGAGATCTTTCTGAACGAGTATATCACCTGCTTTCCAGGCTGAAGTTTTTACAAAAACCGGTGTAACGGTATTGTATTTTTTGAAATCATCCTGGTTTTCATTCAGATCATTCGCTTCCGCTGCTGTAATGTGGAAATCCATTTTCAGCCAGATCAATAGCAGGCTGTATTAATTTTCTAAAAGGCAACCTGGCATATTTATAATAAGCAAATATGCCGGCTACGGAACCTGGCACGCCTGCGGCGAGATGCCCGTCTTCACTCTTGCCCTGGATCACGTTTCCCTTTTCATCGAGATACATATTCCTGCTGGCAGCGGCAGGAGCTTTTTCCCGAAAATCAATGGTAATATTTTGTCCGTTGGAAAGATGGGCTACCATAAATCCACCGCCTCCGAGATTGCCGGCACCTGGATAAACAACGGCCAGCGCCAGCTGTGTTGCAATAGCCGCGTCGACCGCATTGCCACCTTGTTTCAGGATTTGTATGCCCACACGGCTGGCAAGAGGATGAGCTGAAACAACGGCCCCGTTCCGGCTTATTACTCGTTTATTGGAATGATAATTAATGTCCTGTACCTGCTGGGACATGGCGGCTAAAAAGAACGGGCTGATCAATAAGTTTAATAAGATCTTTTTATTCAGACTTGTATTCATTAGATGAAAATTATGCAAAAGTAAGGAAGGGATTTGTCTGAATTGCCGGCAAAATAATATCACGTGGAGTTTCATCAGGGATTCATTAATTTGGCCAATACTAAAGACGCGTATTTCGGATGAAAATTTTCTTCGCCTCTATATTTCCACTATTGTTGTTCTCAGTAAATTCAAAGGCCCAGGTTCCTGAAACCATCAATGCGTCCGAAATACTGCTGCACATGAAAAAACTGGAAGTGCTGGGATCTGTACTATACATCGCGGCGCATCCCGACGATGAAAATACCCGTCTCCTTGCATGGCTTTCACAGGAAAAATTATACCGTACCGGTTATCTCTCCCTGACCAGAGGTGACGGCGGACAAAATCTTATTGGTGACGAACAGGGAGTTGAACTCGGACTGATCAGAACCCAGGAACTATTGGCTGCAAGAAGAGTAGACGGAGCCGAACAGTTTTTTTCGACGTGCTTATGATTTTGGTTTTTCTAAATCTACAACTGAATCGCTGCAAATATGGAACGAACAAAAAATTCTCGGTGATGTGGTATGGATCATAAGAAAATTTCAACCGGATATTATAATTACCAGATTTCCCGAAGACAAACGGGCGGGTCACGGTCAGCATTCTGCATCATCTGTTCTTGCCAGACTGGCTTACAGCGCTGCAGCTGATCCAAAACAATTTCCCGGGCAGTTTAAATATGGAGTTCGGCCATGGCAGGCGAGGAGGCTGTTCTGGAACAACTACAATTTCGGGTCCGTTAATACAACACGCGAAGACCAGTTGAAAATTGAAGTGGGCGGCTTTAATCCGCTTATTGGAAAAAGTTATGGAGAAATTGCAGCCGACAGCCGTAGCCAGCACCGCTCTCAGGGATTTGGGATTGCACATTCCAGAGGAAACTTTTTAGAGTATTTTACTTTGACGGAAGGAGAGAAGGCGGACACGTCATTACTTCAGAATATTGATTGCAGCTGGAATCGCATACCGGGGGGAGCTGACATTATTCAGAAGATTGACAAGATGATTAAAAATTATAATCCTGTTGCACCCTACCAGTCTTTGGAAGACCTGGTGAATATTTATAAAAGTATAAACAGCGCTGCCTGGTGGTTACTGGAAGGATAAAAAAATAAAAGAAACCCTTGAGTTAATAATGGCCTGCAGTGGTTTATATCTGGAAGCCACGGTACCTCAGGCATATGCATTGCGTAGCCAAACTATACCGGTTACTCTTCGTGTAGTTAACCGGGCCCCGGTTCAAATCAATCTGAATTCAGTAAGCCTGAATCTCCAGGATACCAGCTGGAACCAGTCGCTTTTTTCAGGCGTAAATTATTCTTTGGTTCGCCATGTATCCCTGGCAGATCTGCCTATTTCACAGCCATACTGGCTCGTTGAGCCCATGACGCCCGGTTCATATAACGTATATGATCAGACGCTGATCGGAAATCCGGAGAATAAACCATCTCTGGAGGCCATATTCAACGTAAACCTGTATGGCGAGACATTCCAGTTAAGGCAGAAAGTAATGTACAAATCTACAGATCCTGTTAAAGGTGAATCGTATCAGCCGTTGACCATTGTACCCGCATTGATGGCTTACTGCGACCCGTCTTTGCTCGTATTTACAAAAGGTAAGGAACAGGAACTGTCTGTTGTGATTCAGCAAAAGGCAGCGATCTATCCGGAAGAGGAGAAATCCGCAATGCACAATACCCGGGCAATCTCGGAAAACAACGGCATTCAGTCAACACCATCTATTTCCATAACTCCCATAGCGGGTTTTGAAACAAGGGAACTCCCCATGACAAAAAAAATACAAAATTTTTGGATGAAATCAGATGAGTTAAACGATTTAAATGAAGAAACCTGGGTCACAAATTTAAAGCAGGGTATTTCGGACACTTTGTTACAGTGTCAGACTATTTCATACGAACACATACCCAGGATCGACTATTTTAAACCGGCGAAATCTACCATAGTATCAGTTGATCTGAAAATTGCGGGGAGCCGCATTGGCTACATTGAAGGTGCAGGAGACAAAGTGCCGGATGCATTAGCGGCCATGGGTTATAAAGTAGTTAAATTGGATGAAAATTCCATGTCGCCGGAAATACTCCGGAGCATGGACGCTGTGATTGCAGGTGTGCGCGCCTACGACGTGCACGATTGGCTTTCACGTAAATATTCCATATTGATGGACTATATCAAGAACGGAGGAAACCTGATTGTTCAATATAACCGCAATCAGGGGAGTGATTCTACCGGTATCGGACCCTATCCTTTTGGTATTTCCAATTCACGTGTTACAGAGGAAAATGCTCAGGTTCATTTTCTGCACCCGGATCATCCTGTTCTTCATTTTCCAAATGAGATCAGCAACAAAGATTTTGACGGGTGGATCCAGGAACGGGGAATTTATTTTGCGCAACATTTCGATCCGGGTTACCAGGCCATTTTATCCATGCATGATTCGGGTGAACAGGATCAGGATGGCAGCCTGATTACAGGGACCTATGGGAAAGGAAATTTTACTTACACAGGTCTTGTCTTTTTTCGCGAATTGCCGGCGGGCGTACCCGGTGCTTACCGCCTGCTCGCCAATATCATTGCACTTAATCAAAATAAGGATAAATAAAACATGCTGAAACGTAGGGAAATCGCTTTTATCGTAGCTATTGTAACAGGAATTGTGGTTGGGAGGCTGATTAAGAAAGTGACTGTTGGAATGCTCATCGGATTAATGCTGGGATTGATTGCATCCACGCTGATGGTAAATCGCGGAAGAGATTCAAAAAAATGATATGGAAGAATTACCGGATGAAAAGCCCCCATTTTTTACATCCTGGATTTACTGGTACCTGCTGGTTATCGGATTTCTGATCCTGCTCATCATTTTATTCTACCTATTTACCAAACATTTTTCATGAGCCTTATCGACTGGATCGTTCTCATCGTGACCCTCGTCGGTATCATCCTGTATGGATTATATAAAAGCAGGTCTGAAAAAAATCTGGAAAGTTATTTTCTCCTGAACCGTAGTTCTTCATGGTATCTTATTTTGTTTGGCATCATCGGGACACAGGCAAGCGCAGTGACTTTTCTTTCTGCACCCGGACAGGCATACACAGACGGGATGCGTTTTATTCAGTATTATTTTGGTTTACCGCTTGCTATGGTGGTGCTCTGTATCACTTTTGTGCCGGTATTTTATAAACTGAAGTTATTTACCGCGTATGAGTTTCTTGAAAAAAGATTTGATGGAAAAACAAGATCATTTACTTCTCTTTTGTTTTTATTCCAGCGCGGTATATCCACCGGTATAAGTATTTCTGCACCTTCCATTATACTTTCGTCCCTACTGGGATGGAATATTCTATGGACAAATATCCTGATGGGTGGGCTGCTGATCATTTATACTTTTACCGGGGGTGCCAAAGCAGTTGCCTATACACAACAGATTCAGATCATTATCATTTTTTCCTGCATGTTCATGGTGGGCTATATGGTCGTACACCTGTTGCCGGGAAATATGGGCCTTTCCGATGCACTGCATATTGGTGGGAAAGCCGGTAAATTAAATGTCATTACTTCTGGAAAGGATGAAGGAGGATTTCAGTGGAACGACCGTTACAATATATGGAGTGGACTGATCGGTGGATTTTTTCTTGCGCTGTCATACTTCGGTACAGACCAGTCACAGGTAGGCCGTTATCTTACAGCGCGATCCACGCGTGAAAGCAGATTGGGATTGTTAATGAACGGACTCGTTAAAATTCCTATGCAGTTTGGTATACTCTTGCTAGGTGTTCTGGTTTTTTCTTACTATCAGTTTGCTAAAGAACCCCTGTTTTTTAATCAGACACAGCTCGATCTGCTGGCAAAAACCAAGTATGCTGATTCGCTGAAGATTGTACTGAAAGATTATGATGCTTTACAAAAAATGAAAATTGCCCAGATGAATCCTTCACTGGAGACTCAGGTGGAAAACAGGATGCGCCAGGGCCTGACGATGCAATATGTTCAGAAAAAACAAACAGACCTCAGGAGCATCATAAAACGATGGTTAAACGACAAAGATGTAAAGGGGGATTCCAATGACACGAATTATATATTCCTGCGTTTTGTGGTGGATCACCTGCCCAAAGGATTAATTGGCCTGCTGATCGCCGTTATCTTTTTATCGGCGTGGGGGTCCATAGCAGCCTCACTGAATGCGCTTTCGTCTGCAACCATTAATGACCTGCATAAACGATGGATAAAAAAACCCATGAACCTGGACAGGGAATATCATTATTCGCAGATTATATACCCTGCTTTGGGGGATCTTTTGTGTGGCAGTTGCGCAATTCTTCTATAATATCGGAAACAGCCTGATTGAAGCAGTTAATTTACTTGGATCCTTATTTTATGGTGTTACGCTCGGGATTTTTCTAGTTGCTTTTTATTTCAGGAAGGTTAGCGCAACGCCTGTTTTTATTAGTGCGGTCACCATCGAAGTTTTCGTGCTCGGTATTTTTGTATTATATCAAAAGGGAATAGTTCATATCAGTTTTCTCTGGCTTAATGCGATTGGCGCCATCGGAGTAATACTGCATGAGTTTGATCAGGAAGTTCAAGGAGCGCTGAAGAACGCAAGGCAAAAGCTAACAAAAGTAATTCCTGCTAGGCGTTAAGCCTAAGACAGCGCTTCCGACTTTATATTATTGTAGCTTTTTTTACTCACTTCAATAAGTCGTAGCACTTTTTCCCGCATGTCATCGCGTAAGCCGGCAACTTCATGTTCAAATACCTTGTGCAATTCTTCGAGTTCCTCATTGGTAGTGCCGCGTAATCGTCTGATTTTATCTTTAAAATTGTCAGCTGTATCGGTCAATTTTTTTCTGGTTTCAGATCCTTTGGCCGGGGCGATCAAAATTCCTATCACAATTCCGGAAAGTGTTGCTGTAAATAGTCTCTGTAAACTCATATAATATTTTTTTAAGGTGATGGAATAACAATATATGAATTTCAACAACCTTGCCAGAATATGCGTGCAGCACTTGCGAAAATTTTTATATTGAATATCTTTGCGCCTCTTTTACTTTATTAAAATCAGAATAATCTGAACTATGAGCACTTATCTTATTACAGGTGGCGCCGGCTTTCTTGGTATTAATATGACCCGTTATTTACTCGACCGGAATCATAAGGTTGTATCTCTTGATATTGCAGACTTTGACTATCCGGAAAAAAACAGGATCACAGAAATAAAGGGAGATATCCGCGATCGCGCTATGGTCGACCATTCCATGCAGGGAATAGATTTTGTAATTCATACAGCCGCTGCACTTCCGCTCTATAAAAAGGAAGATATTTATTCAACAGACCTTGATGGCACCCGGAATGTTTTACAATCTGCACTTGATAATCACATCAAACGCATGGTGCATATTTCTTCCACTGCCGTTTATGGTGTGCCTGACCATCATCCGCTGGTAGAAGATGATAAACTTTACGGTGTCGGTGATTATGGTATTTGCAAAGTTAAAGCTGAAGAGATTTGTGTCGAATTCAGGAAGAAAGGACTTTGTGTTCCTATTTTCAGGCCAAAATCATTTATCGGACCCGAGAGGCTGGGCGTTTTTGGTGTATTTTATGACTGGGCAAAAGATGGAAAAGGTTTTCCTGTACTGGGCAATGGGAATAACAAGTATCAACTCATGGATGTGGAAGACTTCTGTGCGGCAATTTATCTTTCCACGACTATTGATGCTGCGAAAGCCAATGACACTTTTAATGTAGGCGCTAAATCCTTTACAACTATAAAAGAAGACTATCAGGTTGTTTTGGATAAAGCCGGATTTGGAAAAAAAATTACAGGCGTGCCGGCAGGAGCAGCTATCTGGATTTTACGCATTCTTAATAAGCTGAATATTTCTCCATTGTATCCCTGGGTTTATGAAACCGCGTCAAAGGATTCCTTTGTATCCATAGAAAAAGCAGAAAGAGTATTGGGTTATGCGCCCAAATTTTCAAATAAAGATGCTTTGCTGCGTAATTACGAATGGTATATAGCCAATATGCATAAATTTCAGAAAACAAGCACCGGTATATCACACCGGGTCCCATGGAAACAGGGAGCGCTGGGGATTGTTAAGAAATTCTTTTAGTTGTTAGTTGTTAGTTGTTAATTGTTAGCGTTAAAATATATTGAGATATACGCTTTACAATTTGCATCAGTTAACAATTAACAACTAACAACTATAACTATTGAAACGCGGGATGAAATTTCTGGAGTGTCTCTCGTAAATAGGTCCGGTCCAGATGAGTATATATTTCTGTTGTAGTTATACTTTCATGTCCCAGCATTTCCTGGACGGCCCGGAGATCAGCTCCAGCCTCTACAAGATGTGTGGCAAATGAATGACGAAATGTGTGTGGTGATACAGTTTTTTTTATTCCGGCCTCCCGCACGAGAGCTTTCAGTAAAATGAAAATCATCTGTCTGGTCAAACGCGCACCTCTCCGGTTGAGAAAGAGTATATCTTCATTGCCTTTTTTGATTGGTAAATGTATACGGACCTGTTGCCTGTAAATACCGATAAATTTCAACGCCGTATTTCCGATGGGGACCAGCCTTTCCTTGTCGCCCTTTCCGATAACTTTAATAAAACCCAGTTCGGGATAAAGTGAAGACAAGCGAAGATTTACCAGTTCCGATACCCGCAAACCGCAACTATACATGGTCTCCAGGATGGCCCGGTTCCTTTCTCCCTCGGGTTTGCTCAGGTCAATGGCATGACACAATCCGGTTTATCTCTGTCTACATTCAGGAAATCAGGCAGTGATCTCCGGAGTCTGGGTGTTTCCAAGCAACAAAGTTGGATCCTGCTTTATCAGATTTTCCTGTAAACAATACTTGAAAAAAGAACGTATGCCTGATATAATGCGGGATTGCGAGCTGGAGGTCATGCCCAGAGTAGCGATCCACTTGAGAAATGACTGCAGGTTTTTCAGCCGGATATTTTCAATGGATAAACCCGGTTCTTCCAGTTCAAAAAATTGCGTAAGCTTTTCAATGTCCCGGAGATAGGCTTCTACGGAATGATCGGAAAGCGATTTCTCCAATTGCAGCCAGGCTTTAAAACCTTTCTTTTCTGCAGCCCACATGATTATTATTTTAGCTCCCATTTACCATCCAGAATCCCTTCTTCCATAAATTCCACCAGACGGTATGTGGCCGGACAAAACTCTACATTCTGTTTATAAACATGTCCGTAGTCAATGATTTTTTTCTTACTGTGATGGGGAAACCCGGCACAATCACCTGGCCGCACCTCATAGATGCCACATAAGTTAGTAGTCAGGTCCAGGAACTGACAGGGTTGACTTTTATTAAGCCAGTCCCCGACTTTGTCCTTATACAACCACTTTTCCTTAAAAGCGCGTACAGTCATTCCCAGGAATTTCGAAATTCGCCTGATATCCCTCTGGGTATATGTAGGCGACATGGTTTTACAACAATTGGCACAATCCATACAATCCGTTTTGGCCCAGGAAAGCTTATTGGCTTCCAGTGTCACCAGGTGCAGGTTGCGGGGTGCCTTTTTTTCAACTCGGGTAAGAAAACTTCGGAGACGTTTTTTGTTCCGGGAAACCAGATTTCTGAAAGTTTTTATATTAACGGTTGTATTTATCATGGAATGAAGAAAATTGAATCCAATAATATGGATTGCGTAAATATATCAATCCTCAAAATGAATACCTATTTTTTTCATGAGAGTAGTAGCATTGAGGGTCTCACAGATTCCATTTTTGATTTTATAGTCAAAATAAAGTTCGTCATCGATGATTTTACCTTCAAAATGATAATTGGACACTGACGGGTCAGCCATTGATTCCGAAAGAGCGAGTTCTGTATCATGAGTCGCCATTACAACTGCTGCCTTAGCCTCCAGCAGCTGACGGATTAAAGCTTGCGAACCCTTATGGCGATCGATAGAATTGGTTCCACGCAAAACCTCATCCAACAAAATAAAAACAGGTTCCTTATGGTTTACTGAGCTGATAATATGTTTGTAATTTCTTTAATTCGGCATAAAATGTAGAAGTATTCTCTGCCAGGTTATCTGCAACCCGCATGCTGCTGATCAGTTCCATCATGCTTAGTTTCATTTGTTCTGCGCATACCGGCGAACCCATTTGTGCCAGCACAGTATTGACTCCAAGTGATCTGAGGAACGTGCTCTTTCCTGCCATATTGGAACCGGTAATCAGGGCAATCTTACCGGTTCCGGTCATTTCAAAATCATTGGTGATTCTGGTATCTGACGGAATCAGAGGATGACCGATCTTTAATGCTTTAAAATGAAAATAATTTTCATCCAGATCCGGGAAACACCAGGTCTGGTTCATTATAAACTAATGAAGCCAGACTGATTGAAACTTCCATTTCTGCAATCACTCCAAACCAGTCACTGATCTGTATTTTGTTTCTCTTTTTCCATTCATTCAAGGAAATAATCTGGCGTAAATCCCACATCAAAATGAATTGCAGGACAGGAGAGACTACCAGATTTGACCTGAATTCTATTCTTTTTAAAATACTATGAAAATCTTTAACAGCTGCAGAAGCAGAAGAATAATCATTCGGTTTTAACCTGTTCTGCAACGTCTTTAATAAAGAAGATGAAAACTTTTCATTTTCTATATGATGAAGTTGCCTGAAAACTGTATTTACTTCGGATTCAATTTTGAAAAGAATTTCAAACTCCTTATTAATTTTTTTGCTGATCAGTATGTATATCATGTAAAACCCAATCAGACAAAATACAAATGTCCTGGTTGACATATAATCCAAAATATAAATCGTCAATATCGTCAATGGTATAATGGGATAAAGATTCCTAATCCATTTCCAGTAAGGCTTTTCAAATCCAGCAGGTGGTGAATCAGACCAGTCTTTTATCTTCCGTTCGGTTTTAAAACTGAGAGGACTTTCAATGGCAAGAGATTGAAACTGCTGACAGGATTCCTGTTTTTCAGAAAGTTCCTTTGCCGCTTCCTGGTTATTTTTAATCAGTTCCGGGTGAAGCGGTGTTTTAAGACGATCGGCCAATAATTTTTTTGACTGATCGGCGTGACATCGGCTTAGCCATTGAAATATGGATAAGGGTCCGAACAGATCGAGATCGGAAGCATATGCGTGATTCGTATCTGCAAATGACACCCCATCATCATACCCTTTAAGATTGTGTCGGATCGTATCGAGCTCCTGTTGGTTTACACAGATAAGGCGCTCATGATTTTTTATGGCAGCAGATTTATCAACATCGCGAAAAATAAGAAAGACAAAAGTCACGAATGTTATAAATAGAATGATGGAAACTGGAATGGATGCAGGCCATAAATACCAGGCGCAACCCAGTCCGACGACAATAGTCATCAATCTCGCAATGGAAATAAATGCTCTTTCTTTTTTTAATTTTTGAATCGCGAGACCGTGGCGATCCATTTTTTGTCTGTATTCTCTTTGAATTTCTTCTTTGGTTCGGGATTGGTAGGTCATTACCACCAATATACATCTTCTATAAAAAAGAAGTCACGTTTGCCATCAGGTGTTAACAGAATAGACAGAATATCATATTGGACCATCTTCCAGTCTGGATATTTTTCCTGAAAAGCTTCGCCTGCAATCAACAAATGACGTCCTTTTCTTCTGTCTACCCAATCTTCCGGTTTGCCAAATATGTCGTCATGCCGTGATTTAACCTCAATAAAATGCAAAACCTCACCCTGGCATGCAATAATATCCACTTCATACCGGCCATATTTCCAGTTGCGGTAAATCAATTGAAAGCCCTGATATATGAGCCATTCCGCGGCCATTTGTTCGCCGGCCCTCCCAAATTCATTGTGTGCGGCCATTTTTGCTTTACTTTGAGCCACTAATGAAAAATATGGAACTGAGTAAAGATCGGGTGTTACCGATAACAGGGAAAGTACAACACTACGCATGGGGTGGATTTTACTACTTGCCGAAATTGTTGAATATACCCGTTAAAAAGGGTGAAACATACGCGGAATTTTGGCTGGGTGCACATGAAAGAGGTAGCGCTGAATTTAAAAATGGTTCAGAAAACTCTGTTTCACTGAAAGATTATGTTGAGGCATTCCCCGTGCAAACCCTGGGAGAAAAAGCAAGCAGTACTTTTGGTCGTCTCCCTTTCCTGCTCAAAGTGCTGGATGTAAAAGACATGCTATCCATACAGGTACATCCTTCCAAAGAAAATGCACAAATAGCTTTTGATGCAGAGAATAATCTTGGAATTGATCCGGCATCACCTGAAAGGAATTTTAAGGATAATAATCATAAGCCTGAGCTCATGCTCGCCCTGAGTGAGTTTTGGCTCCTGCATGGATTTAAAACACCGAAGGCTTTGCAAACCATTCTTCGTGAAACCCCCGAGCTCCATTTTCTTGTTCCGATTTTTGGTGGTGATAATTATAAAAAACTTTATAAACATGTAATGGAATTGCCCCAGGTTCAGGTTGACCGTCATTTAAAAACGCTGCTGGAACGAATCATTTCACATTTTCATGCAGGGAAGCTGAACAAAGACAAAGAAGATTACTGGGCTGCCCGTGCGGCAATGACCTATTCACAGAATGGTCATATTGATCGCGGTATTTTTTCCATTTATTTTTTTAATCTGCTTCACCTGCAGCCCGGACAGGCCGTATATCAGGATGCCGGACTGCCACATGCTTACCTGGAGGGGCAGAATGTGGAGATTATGTCGAATTCTGATAATGTGTTGCGCGGAGGCCTGACTACTAAACATGTGGATGTGCCTGAACTCATGAAACACGTGAAGTTTGAAAGTACAATTCCTAATGTCATTACAGGAATTCCAACCGCTGATGGGCGATTGGTTTATCAGACTCCGGCACCTGATTTTGAACTTAGCCGCCTTCAGATAACGAAGGGTCAGTCAGATAAGCTGGTATCACACTCCATTGAAATATTTCTTGTTTTCAGTGGATCTGCTGAGGTTGCTGAAAACAATGGCAAGACCTTTAAAAGAAATAAAGGGGAAGCCTGGGTTAGCTTTGACAACGCAAACAGCGAAGTCAGGGCGCTGGAAGATACTGTTATTTATCAGGCATCCATTCCGGGCATGAATTAGCCTGATCAGCAGTTGTTGATAAATAACGTTATTATGTTTTACGGTTTTTTTAAAAACAGTTAATTTTACGACTCTAAATTAACATGATGAAAACTACAAATAAGATTATCTGGTCATTGGTGTTACTGGTTATCATAGCCGCGCTTTACCGGATCATTCCAAACCGTCCTTACGGATTTGCGCCGCAGTGGGCCATGGCTGTTTTTGCAGGCGCGGTTATTAAGGATAGGAAATGGGCTTTTATAATCCCTGCGCTTTCTATGTTCATATCGGATTTATTATACCAGTTACTTTATATCGGCGGGTTATCCGGTATGCCCGGTTTTTATGAAGGGCAATGGCAGAACTATATACTTTTCACTTTGTTGGTATTTGTCGGATTTGCAGTTAAGAAAATAAATGTATTGCAGATTGCGCTAGCCTCTCTGGCAGCCCCATCCCTCTATTTTATTGTTTCTAATTTTCTCGTTTGGGAAAGCAATGGTTTAACAAGGGGTCTGGACAGACCGAAAACTTTTAACGGACTGATGCTTTGCTATTCAGATGGTATTCCTTTCTTCAGAACGAGTATTCTTGCAACGCTTGTTTTTTCTACCATACTTTTTGGTACCTACACATTTATCCGCAACTACAGGGCCGTCGGGAAGGAGATTAATGCTTCATAAGCCTAAAGCCCAAAGCTTAAAACCTAAAACTTCTTTTAAGTCCGAACTTTCATACATAAATAGGGAAGGTCAATAATAATCAGGAAATGTTATTAGCGTTCCAAAAAGTAGTTTTAGGCTTTAAACTTTGGGCTTTAGGCATTAAGCTGTATTCTCATATCCCTCATCCTCCAGCAAATACCGCCCCTCGGCTGCGGTCGTGGCCAGGATATCACAACGTTCATTGTGCGGATTGGATGCATGTCCCTTTACCCAGTGAAACCTGATATCGTGCTTGCCGGCGAGTTCAGAATAACGAAGCCACAGGTCCTTATTTTTTTTGCCTCCTTTAAAATCAGTGGAGATCCAGTTTTTCAGCCATCCCTTTTCAACTGCATTGACAACATACTGACTGTCAGAATAGATTTTAAGTTTTAATCCATGTTTCCTAAGCGCTTCCAGACCGGCTATCACAGCCATCAACTCCATCCGGTTATTGGTGGTTCGCAGAAAACCGGCGGAGAGTTCCTTCTCGATTCCGTTCCACATGAGGATCGTTCCATAACCACCAGGGCCTGGATTGCCACGTGAAGCTCCATCGGTATACATTATTACATGATCTTTCATGTCAGTCTTTTATTTTCTTTTCTAAACAATGTCGAAATATGGAATTGTGGAGATGCAGAAAAATGTAAATGAAATTTTAAATTAAATTTTTAATTTCATTTACTCTTCTCCACAAAATAATTGCGTCGCAATTATTCACGATTCCACCATTCCACATTGTCGACTAAACCTGAAACACACCAGTTTTGAATTCAGAAATAACAGGATTCTGGTTGGCTGCTTTAATTCCTTCTGAAATAAATTTCCTGGAATCAACCGGATCTATAATTCCATCAACCCATAAGCGGGCAGCAGCATAGTAAGGACTGGTTTGTTTTTCATAACGGTTTCGAATTTCGTCCAGTAATTTTTTTTCTTCCGCAGGATCAATTACCTGACCTTTCGCTTGTAGAGATGCGACCTGAATTTGTAATAAAGTCTTTGCCGCCTGATCGCCACCCATCACGGCAATTTTTGCCGTGGGCCAGGCCAGTATCAGACTTGGGTCATAAGCTTTGCCACACATCGCGTAGTTACCGGCACCGTATGAATTTCCGATGATTATAGTAAATTTTGGTACCACAGAATTCGCAACTGCATTCACCATTTTTGCGCCATCTTTAATAATTCCGGATTGTTCACTCCGCGTACCAACCATAAATCCTGTTACATCCTGTAAAAAGAGCAATGGAATTTTTTTCTGATTGCAATTCATTATAAACCGCGCGGATTTATCGGCACTGTCATTATATATCACGCCGCCCAATTGTATTCTCCTTTTTTTGTTTTTACGATCGTTCGCTGGTTGGCCACTATCCCTACGGACCATCCATCAATGCGCGCGTATCCGCAAATAATGGTCTTGCCATAGTCTTCCTTGAATTGCTGAATGCCAGGAGCGTCTACGAGACGGTCGATGATTTCAAGCATATCATAAGGATGGGTGGAATCTGAAGGAATCAGTCCGTAAATTTCTGCCGGATTTTTTAACGGCAGTCTTGACTCTATGCGGTCAAAACCCGCCACTTGAGTTTTCCCCAGACCGGACATTATTTTTTTTACAAGATCGAGACATTCTTCTTCTGTTCTGAATTTATAATCTGCAATTCCTGAAATAGAAGTGTGGGTTACGGCGCCGCCAAGTGATTCTGCATCTGTTGTTTCACCGATGGCAGCCTTCACCAGATATGGACCGGCTAAAAAAATAGAACCATTTCCGTCTGCCATAATAGTTTCATCACTCATGATAGGCAGATATGCTCCTCCGGCAACACAGGGCCCCATCACGACAGATAATTGCGAAATACCCATCGCACTCATGCGTGCATTGTTTCTGAAAATTCTGCCGAAATGTTCTTTGTCAGGAAAGATCTCATCCTGCAATGGCAGAAATACACCGGCACTGTCAACAATATAAATTACAGGAAGATGATTCTCCATGGCGATTTCCTGCATCCGGAGATTTTTTTTACCGGTTATCGGGAAACCATGCTCCTGCTTTAACAGTCTGATCATTGGCCAGAATAATACATTGCCGGCCACTCACATAACCGATGCCTGCCACAGTTCCTGCAGCAGGACAGCCACCATATTCTTCATACATTTCATAACCGGCAAAAGCTCCGATTTCATAAAATGATGTATTGTCATCCACCAGATAAGCAATTCTTTCCCTTGCCGTTAGTTTGTTTTTTTCGTGCTGTTTATCCACCGATTTCACGCCACCCCCCAATGCAATTTTCTGAAAACGGTTACGAAGCTGACTAAGGGCCTGCTTCATATTATCTTCATTCTTGTTAAAATCAAGATCCATGATAATTGTATAAGCTGCAATATAGTATGGATGATTTAATAATATGTATTTTTAAGCATATGCATTGGAAACGTCTCAGGCCCTGGCTTGTTCCGCTGATACTCGCGCTTAGCGTTAAAATATTTTCTTTTTTCCCGGACGCAGTTGAAAAATATTATTCTACCGGCATTTATCCTCCAATCTCGCGACTGCTTCGTTTATTGTTTGGCTGGATTCCATTTAGCATTGGGGATTTCCTGTACGCGGCATGTTTTGTCTATCTGATCATCTCATTGATACGGTTTATGTCCAGGGCTTTCAGACGTACTCTTCACCGCCAGTACCTGCTTCTTTGCGTAAAAAGATGTGTTGCCATCGGGTTATGGGTTTATCTTGCTTTTAATATTTTATGGGGACTGAATTATGACCGGTTGCCTATTGCAAAGCAAATGCAATTGGAAACCAGGCTATATTCCAAAGAAGATCTTCAAAACCTGGTGGGGCTCCTGGTAACGAGAATAAATGGTATCGACTCACTTTCGCGGGAAGCCAGAAAAAATCTCGAAACAAATGACAGCATTTTCAAACATTGCGTACAGGCATATCATCAATTGCACCTTAAGGTTCAGACTATAAATTATCCCGATCCTTCTGTGAAGTTTTCATTTTATGGTTATCTCGCTAATTATATGGGGTTTAGCGGCTATTATAATCCATTCAGCGGAGAGGCACAAGTCAATACCACCATACCGCGTTTTGTACAACCATTCACAACCTGTCATGAAATCGGTCACCAGCTGGGATATGCTAAAGAAGAAGAAGCGAATTTCTGCGGATTTCTTGCTACTAAATCTTCCAGGAATCCGGCTTTCCGTTATTCCATGTATGTGGATCTCTATTTATATTCAGCCAGTGCACTCTATGCGCTTGATTCAACTTCGTTTATACCTTATCGTGAGTCATTGCATACTGATGTGCGCCAGGACCTGCGTGACCTGAGCGCATTTTACAGAAAATATCAAAATCCTTTTGAACCTCTCATTCATGCGCTGTACGGTAACTTTCTGAAAGCTAACCGCCAGCCGCAGGGTATCAATTCTTATGATGAAGTCGTCGGACTAGCTATCGCCTATTACCGGAAATACGGAGACGCCGCGTTCTAAAATTTATTTTTCCACATCATACTTTCAACAGGTTTGTTAGTCTGGCCACTGTATTTTGCATCTTTTTTCTGATTATACTTTACTTCAATTTCCCCGTCTACAGGAAAATAGATCAACTGCCCGATCGGCATGCCTCTGTAAATACGCACGGGCTGTTTCACTGAAATTTCGAGGGTCCAGTTTCCACAGAATCCTACATCTCCCTTGCCTGCAGTTGCATGGATGTCAATTCCCAGCCTGCCTGTCGATGACTTGCCTTCAAGGAAAGGTACGTGTTCATGTGTCTCCGTATATTCAGCCGTTACACCGAGATAAAAAATATGGGGATAAAGAACAAACCCTTCTTCCGGTATTTCGAATGACTCAATCTCATTGTGTTTTTTAGCATCGAGAATATGCTCCCGGTAAGTGGCAAGCCATGGACCAAGGTGAACATCGTAGGAATTGCTGCCAAGATCGGCACGGTCATAGGGTTCAATTTTGATCGTACCCTTTTCCATCTCTTCCATGATACGCTTATCAGATAAAATCATTCCTTTGGTGGTTTATTTGTTTATTTGTTTCCCCTGACTGCCTAACCGGAGCGAATTTCGCATTAAGCCTATTTGTGATGCCCTTATTTTATCAACATAATATCAACGAATTTACGAAGCTGGCGATCTGGCATATCGTCGAAGGTCAGGATTTTTTTCTTACGAAAGTACCACTGAAGAGGGACGTGTCCCATCCGCAGAAAAGATTGCAGCACCTGGCCGGCCGTTACCTGCTTACCGAATTGTACGCCGATTTTCCGTTGGAAGAAATACTGATCGCAGATACACGTAAACCTTACCTGGAAGATGAACAATATCATTTTTCAATTTCTCATTTCGGAGACTATGCTGCAGCGATAGTCAGCAGCAAAAACAGGGTAGGAGTGGATGTTGAGAAAGTCAGCCCGGCGGTTGAGAAAATCAGGCATAAATTTTTGTCCGCACATGAGTCGGCCATTGCCTTTGAGGGCATAGAAAAATCAGGTCACCGCCTTCGTCAGCTCACCATGTTATGGAGCGCCAAGGAGTCCATTTACAAATGGTATAGCCTTGGCAAGGTCAATTTCAAAGAACATATCCGTTGGAAAGAACCTTACTTTATTCGTACGGGTGATCTCGGTGAATTATGTTTTGAGTTCCGGAAAAATGACCCTATCCCGCTTTCTGTTTACTATAAAATATTCGATGATCTGGTACTCACTTTTGTGTACACCTGAATCTGGTTGTTAGTTTTTAATTGTTAGTTGTTAACGGTAAGAAATGGATTAATTATTGGTATTCTAACAACTGACAACTAATAACTAACAAATATCATTCAATCCCCAATATTTCATCCGTATCGTCAATCAGGTTCATATTAAAATCATCGTGACCTGAAATACCTTCCATGGATCCTTTGATATGTGCGGCATTGAGTAATACTTTTTCAAGTTGCTTTTCCCGGGTCTTCCATAATTTCTCCATGGTGTCCCGCTCACGCTGTATGGACATTTTCATGGATGAGAATCCTTCCCTGATGGCTTTCCATTGTTCACTGAATTCATTGCTGGTAAGATAATCGTACAGAAGTTGCATTTTATCTCCTTTATTCTGCTGGTTCCTGGATGCCTGGAATATCCTGATAATACCATCACGCAAAACTTCGGTGAGGGGTCTGACTTCTGAAAAATTACAAATCCATATTCCGTTTTTTTCTCCGAAGATAGCCATGTCGCGAGGCATAACACGCGTTACGAGGATAGCCACCTGCGCGCCCTGTTGACGCATATCTGCTTTTAGTTTGTCAACCCAGTCTGCTTCAAAATTTTTAGTGCGTTTACTCTCGTAAATAATCTTTCCGCATTCCTGACCGGAAGAATTCCTGACGATCATGGTACAATCGGCGCCCCGAACTCCTTTGGCGATGGGTTCCACCAGGTCGAATGGGAATGCTGCCATCAGTAATTTCTCCAGCGCCAGCTCCTGTACTTCGCCCTGCAGTTGTGTGGAACCCTGATCTGCCCGCCGTTTCATTTCTTCAGCCAGTTTCTTCTGGTCCTCCAGCTGCTTCTTCAGTTCCTGTAGCTGTAGTTGGAAATCCGTTTCTCTCAATTGATTTTTCTGTTCCTCATTCCGGCGGAATTCATCGGCCATTTTTTTCCTTTCCTCCTGAATTATTCTTTGCTGTGAAATTTCAAGCTCTTCCTCCCTGGTTTTCAGGGCCTGTTCTTTTTGTAAAAATTCAAGCTCTTTCTGTCTGGCTGATTTTAGTTTTTCCTGCTGTTCATCATATGACTGCTGAAGAATGGTAAGGCGGTTTTCAAAATCATTATGTATGGCCTTGCGCAAATCTTCTTCCAGTTTTTGCTGAATGATTTTTTTCTCCTCAGCGAATTTCTTCTGATAATTTTCTTCCTGATCCTGCAGTTGTTTGGCAAAGTCCCTGGACTTCTTCAGGAATTCATCCTCTTTCTTCCTGGTGAATTCAATCATCTGCTCACGCAGGTCTTTTTTGTATTGTTCGGAAACGGCTTCTTCCATCGCAAACTCGTGACGGCAATTCGGACATTTGATGGTCGTAGACATTTATTTTTTTTGTAAAGATAAATGAACATAGGAAAGTATGGGAGTATGGGAGTATGGGAGTATGGGAGTATGGGAGTGAAACTTACTGCCAACTGCCAATGGCCAACTGCTAACGGAATCCCCGCCAATGCTTAACTTTAAGAAACATTCATTTTTATGAAATATATTTTTTTCATTTTTATGATGATTTGTTTTGAAAACCTGTCTGCGCAAAAAACGGAAAAACCTCCGCTTCATGGAAAACACTGGATGGCCATTACGGGAAAACCACTTGGAGCGGAATCCGGCGCACAGATTTTCCAGCAGGGTGGAAACGCCGTGGATGCAGCCTGCGCCATGCTGGCTTCCATGTGCACACAATGGGCGGTATTGAGCTGGGGCGGCGAAACACAGGCAATTATTTATAATCCGAAAACTAAAAAAGTCATTTCCATCGACGCACTGGGATTTGCCCCGGGCGCTGCCACCGCAGCTTATTACAAATCGAAGGGATATTATTTTCCGCCGGAATACGGACCGCTGGCGGCTGTTACGCCGGGTACACCCGGAGGACTTTGTTACATGCTGGCAGAGTATGGAACGATGAGTTTAAAACAGGTGCTGGCACCTGCCATGCAACTGGCTGCCGGTTATCCCATTGAAGCTATGGCCGCCAACAATATGCAAAGGAATCTTTCCTGGATAAAACAATGGCCCTATAGCAGTAAAGTTTTTATTACGCATCCAGGAGAGAAAAGAGAAGCCCCTGAACCGGGAGAAATTTTTGTTCAGAGAGACCTGCTGGCCACTTTGACAAAAATGGTAGAAGCAGAAGATCAGGCACTGAAACAAAAAAAATCCCGCAAAGAAGCGATATACGCTGCTTACGACAGGTTTTATAAAGGAGATATTGCAAAGGAATTCGTTCGTGGATGTCAGGAACAGGGCGGTCTTATCAGCATGGAGGATCTTGCGCGCTGGAAACCCATGGAAGAAGAACCTCTTCACGTTAATTACAAAGGAATAGAAGTTTATAAACTGCGACAATGGTCGCAGGGTCCGGCACTATTACAATGCCTGAACATACTGGAAAATATTGACCTCCGCGCAATGGGATATAATAGTTCAAAATATATTCACACTATTTATCAAACTATGAGCCTGGCATTTGCGGATCGTGATTTTTATTATGGTGATCCGTATTTTTCTCCGAAGGAGCCAATCGATGGTCTGCTGAATAAAGATTATGCAAAACAAAGAGCCGCTCAAATTCAATACAAATATAACGACAGCAGCTGCGCGCCGGGAGACCCATACCCATTCGAAGGGAAAACGAATCCTTATGCATCTATTCTGAAATCAAGATTCGGAAACTCATGGCCGGCCGGAAATCTGAAAGCATTAAGCGTTCAGGGTTCAGCGTTAGATCCGGATGAAGCTTTAGGCTTTAGGCTTTCAGCTTTAGGCCCGAACGACAAAGCCTTAAGCCTTACGCCTTCCGCCTTGAGCCCAAAAGAAGATTCTTTGTATCGTGACAGACTCTGGCGCGGAACAACGTCTATAGAAACATGTGATGAAGACGGATGGGTCGTTTCTGTTACTCCCAGCGGCGGCTGGCTTCCGGCCTGTATAGCGGGTAATACAGGTGTCGGGATGAGTCAGCGGATGCAGAGTTTTGTGCTGGACTCCACCCTTAACCCTTTCAATGTAATGGAGCCATATAAAAAGCCCCGGGTGACTCTAACTCCGACGCTGGCCATGAAAGATGGGAAACCGTTCCTTTCATTCGCAGTACAGGGCGGAGATACCCAGGACCAGAATCTCCTTCAATTCTTTTTGAATATTGTTGAATTCAATATGACAGTGCAACAGGCAACGGAAGCAGCCAATATAAATACTGACCAGCTCTGGCTTTCTTTGGGTGGAGACAAATTGGAGGATCGTAAGCCCAGACCCGGATATATTTTATTGAATAATAAAACAGATACGTCTGTCAGAAAAGATTTGAAGAATTTAGGATATACCATGCGTTTCGCGGAAAGAACCAGCGGGCCGGTCAATGCCATTTATTATGACTGGAAACATGGCAGCTTCTGGGGTGGCAGCAGTAATTACGGGGAAGATTATGGGATCGGATGGTAAATCATATTAAGAAGACCTGGTGCTGTATTCAGATAAAGAAATATTTATTTAAATTTAGATTACACTTCAAAGTCCTGCTCCCTGGAATATTATTCTCAATTCTTAACTTAAAACAAAACCAAAAGATTATGAAACAGTTTCTATTTCTGATTCTATCTTGTCTAGTTTTTCTTTCCTGTAACAATCAGCCAAAACAGGAAGAAACAAAAACCGATAGTACGGCAAAAAAGGAGCCACTCGTTTATCCTTACACTGCTAAATATTCATTGAACTGGCAGCCGGGTGACGAAAAATATGCCGTGCTGGCCCTGAATTCTATGAAGAAATATGCGGATGGCGATGTGAAAGGATGTTTCGACAATTTTGCCGATTCTATTGAATTCATTGCTGATAAATTTCATTTTAAAGGGAAGAAAGACAGCCTGCAGGCAATGATGACACCCATGCGCGCAGAGCAAGCTTCATTTGCTTTTGCCCCCGACACCTGGATTACGACTTACTATCCTGACCAAAAAGATACATGGGTTACAGTATGGTCGACTCAGACATGGACAGATAAAAAAGGGAAAACAGATTCTGTTTATTTAGTGGATGACATACTGATTAAGAATGATAAGATCGCTCAGATAGATGAAAAACAACGTATGTTTCCCGCGCCGCCGAAGAAAAAATAATTCAATAAAATTCTCATTTTTTAAATCCTGTCAGCAATGGCAGGATTTTTTGCATTTGGAAAATTAAATGAGATATTCATTTCATTTGAGAAGGTTCTGCGTTCCACATGTCCACAATATTTTTCCATGATCCGTCTGCTTCTTTTCTCCAGACTGTTATACCCTTATTAAATTCGGAAATAGGTTTGCCCGGCGAATCTTTCATTGTAATTCGATTTTGCTCTATCATGTATGCCAGGTCACCGCTTTTAGATACGTTAGCACTCAAAGGTTCCCAGCTTATTTTGAAACCAGGAATTTTTGTTGTACTCATAATCATTTCACGTATGGCATTTTTGCCTTTGATCGGAGGCTGCCCACGCGACATTATACTGCATAATCTGCCCAGTAACTTAGTGTTTTCTCTATACTGTCTGTTGCAGCAGACCTGGACCATTCCCTGCTGATTTGCATTAATCGCTCGCCTTCCGCCTTGAGCCCAAAAGAAGATTCTTTGTATCGTGACAGACTCTGGCGGGGAACAACTTCTATAGAAACATGTGATGAAGACGGCTGGGAGTAACTGAAACGACCCATCCGCCTGTATTACCCGCTATACAGGCCGGAAGCCAGCCGCCGCGCTTCCTTTGGGTGGAGACAAATTGGAGGATCGTAAGCCCAGACCCGGATATATTTTATTGAATAATAAAACAGATACGGCTGTCAGAAAAGATTTGAAGAATTTAGGATATACCATTCGCCTTGCACCGCGAACCAGTGGTCCCATCAATGCCATTTATTACGATTGGAAACACGGTAGTTTCTGGGGTGGAAGCAGCAATTATGGAGAAGACTATGAGATTGGATGTTAACTTTCATATTTTCGAATGATTTTTGGGAATCCGCTCTTTGGAATAGTGTTACAAAATTTTAACTTAAATCAAAACCAAAAGATTATGAAACAGTATCTATTCCTGATTCTATCGTGTTTTGTTTTGTTCTCCTGTAACAATCAGCCAAAACAGGATGAGGCTAAAACCGACAGTACCGCAAAAAAAGAACCGCTCACCTATCCCTATACTGCTAAATATTCGATTAACTGGCAGCCGGGAGATGAAAAATATGCCGTACTCGTTCTCAATGCCTTTAAGAAATATACGGATGGAGATATGAAAGGATGTTTCGATTATTTTGCTGATTCCGTTGAATTTATTGCAGACAAATATCATTTCAATGGAAAGAAGGACAGTCTGCAGGCCATTATGACTCCCTTGCGCACGGAATTGACCAGCATGACCATTATTCCCGACACCTGGATGACTGTTTACTATCCGGATAAAAAGGATACCTGGGTTACGGTATGGTCAACCGAGAAATGGACAGATAAAAAGGGGAAAACGGATTCTCTTTATGTAGTGGATGATGTACTGATTAAGAATGACAAGATCGTCCTGTATGATGAAAAGCAACGTATGTATCCGGAGCCTCTAAAGAAAAAATAATGCTGAAAATTTAATAAGAAGTCCTGTCTGAACCGGCAGGATTTTTTTATGCATTAATTTGAAGAGTCGTTTCTTTACGGCAATTTTTTGAAATTAAAATAAACTCATTCTGTATATGAAATTTATATCACTCGAACCATTTGTTCCTTCGGGAAGAGATTTTGAAGGTTCATCACAATTTTTTCAGGAGCTGGGTTTTAAAATCAGCTGGGATGCAGGTGATTATATTGGTTTTGAAAGGGATAGCTGCAAATTCATTTTGCAGAAGTTTGATAACAAGGAATTTGCGCAGAATTTCATGCTTAGTATAAGGGTAAGCGATGTTCTGGAATTCCGGAATTCTGTCATTGAGAAAAAGCTGCCGGAAAGATTTGGCATAAAATTGGGGCAACCTGTTAGCCAGCCTTATGGTAAGGAAGTGAATATTATTGATTTAGCCGGTGTTTGCTGGCATTTTGTTGAAGCTCTACAATAGTCTCTCACAACCCATATCCCATAACCCAAATCCCATATTCCTTATGGTCAAAACCCAGGTTTCCGGGGGGTTGCTCAGGGGTTGCCGGGGGGTTGCCGGGGGGTAGGCCCCGGAAACCCGGACCCAACTCCTGCGAATGGGGCTAAAATGTAGGAAGAAATATGGGGAAAGACTGCCTTAAATATGGATTGGGTATATTACTTGTAGGATATTTTGATAAACAGATTATCAAAAATTAGTAAAATTCATCCTATGGGAAAACTATTACAAGGCATAAATGGGCCTTTTTCAGGAAAAGTCGGCCCCGTTGTGGGCTATGTGCTCAATAATCAGGCCGTTATACGCAGCCTCCCGGGTCGCAGCAGACGTCCTCTTACTCCAAAGCAAATACATCAGCGAAAGAAATTCGCCTTGATGAATGATTTGCTGAGACAGTTACAATCCCTGCTGAATATTACTTATGCCGGTGTTGCCATAAACATGACCGGCTCCAACAAGGCATTCTCCTATAATGTGATGAATGCCATCAGGGGTTTTTATCCCGATATTTCGATCGACTACAAAATGGTGCTGCTTGGACGCGGCGATCTGCCCAATGTAGAATCAGCGCAAACAACTCCGATGGCTGATGGTAGACTGGCATTCAGCTGGACCGATAACAGCGGAACAGGCAAGGCAAAAGCAATGGACAAAGCATTTGCAGCAGTTTATAATGAAGAGCTGAATGACTGGGAATATGAGATGAACCTGGCAACCAGGAATCAAGGTAGATGTGTTTTAGATGCATCGCTGCTTAAAGGCAAACCGGTGCATGGTTATCTTGGATTTATAACCGAAGACGGAAAAGATACGACAGATACGATTTATGCCGGGCTCGTCAATTTATAAAGAGAAATTTAAACCGGTCAGTGTTTGAATTGTATCTGATAAATCTGTGGCCACAACTTTCCTGTGACATAGATTTTATTTGAAGCAGGATCGAATGCAATGCCGTTTGTTTCTTCGGAATCGGGATATTTCATTTTTGCCTCTGTCTTTAAAGAAGAGAGATCCAGGCGCCCAACCACTTTACCTGTGGTGGTATCTATTTTGAGAATATTATCTGTCAGCCATTGATTGGCATAAATATATCCGTTAATAATTTCCAGCTCATTGATATTTTGCACGGGGCCGTTATTGTCTGTTACATTAAGCGTCTTAATAATTTTGAAAGATGAGGGATCACGGTAATTTATGTTACTGCTTCCATTACTCATGATGAGATATTTTCCATTGGTTGTAAGACCCCATCCATCTCCATTATATGCGAAAGTTCCCAGTTTCTTGTACGTTTTAGCATCATATATGAATCCAATATGAGTGGTGTCTGTGAGTTGATAAATTCGGCCATTCAGAAATGCGATACCCTCGCCGAAATATTTGTTCCTGTCAATTTCCGCTTTAGTATCTATCCGTCCGGTTTTTAAATCAACAGGACCAAATTCAGATCTCGAGCTCGGGTAAGAATTCGTATGACCGGTACTCTCGAATAATGATCCATTGTGAATCAGGAGACCTTCAGTATATGATATGGTATCGTGAGGGAATGCATTTACTACCTTAAACGGGATGATATCCGGAGTGTTATCCTCTGTTTTTTCCTGTGTGGTTTCTTTTTGTTCCGGATGATTATTGCATGCAACACTTAAGAAGATAACTACTGAAAGACTACCACATATCAATCGGTGCTGGTGCTTTTTCAATGCTATGTTTTATCTTTCCTTGGCTTAAGAGGTTTCATTCGTGAATCATAGTGGTCTTCCCTTGCACAGAGGATTATCTGACTGATATTTTTATCAATGAAGGTTTGCAATGCAGTTCTCAAAAGAATTTTTGAATTTTTATTTACCGTACCAAAACTATATTCTTCATTTGTCTGATAAATTGTTTTGAAAGTGATGGAGTCTTCCAGTTTAATTTGCAAGGTTAATGTGTTGGGTTCTGTTTTAAAACCAATATCAGTTTTTATTATATATTCCGATGACAGGGGTGTTTTTGTAACGAATTGAGAAGATTTAATAAGTCCTTCCCGGAGTATGCTTCCTGCAGTATTATTTGGTTCAAGGTAGAAAAATCTTTGACCGCTGGCGAATAACATGCAAACAGAAAAAACAGTTAGTAAAAAACCTCTTCTCATTGTTAATGTCCTAAAGTGAAAATTCTATATTGTTCTTTTAAGTTAGTTATTTTTTTGGCTTCAGGCCTTAAGCCTTAGGCTTTAAGCTTAAAAATTAATTCTTCAATTTAAAATTGAAAATGAGAGTTCCGGAAGATTCGTCAGAACCGCTGTTGAATTTAACCTGATGTGCTTTCTGGATAGCGATCGCTTTCAGATTTTCTGCTGATGTTGTTGAACCCCTGGGCTGATATTCGGCACTGGTTACATTTCCGGCGGCATCGACGTGAATGTCAACGGCCACTTTTGCATTCTCATTGAATTCATCTGTAAAAGAAGGTGTACTTCTTATTCTTCTTCCCTGCAAACCTCCTGCTATTGCAATGCCATTTCCATGACCGCCCCCGACATAATTTGTTGAATTCGGATCGCCGCCTGGTGCACCCTGATCACCTTTTCCACCCGCGATGCCCTGATTGCCTCCGGGTTTAAAATGATCCGCATCATTTCCGCCGGTACCATCTCCCTTCACTCCATTAAATACTGCCTTAGGTTTGGGAGGATTCGGAGTCGGATTCACAACCGGTTGAATCGTTTTATGTGGTGTTTTAACTGTGAGATCCTTATCCGGAATTTTAGTGGCCTGCGGTTTAGTTACCGGTGGTTTTTTTACAGCAGGTACGTCATCCGGATTTTTATCATCTGTTTCAACATCTTTTAAGGCCTCTTTTGCCTGAGTAACAGTTTTGGGAGGTGTATATTTTTCCTGGTCCTGTTTAGAAGGATCGTTGGGAAGATAAGGCTGGTTGTCACCCAATCCCTGGTCACTGTTCCCGAGATTTACTTCAAGTCCTTCTTCCACTGGCACGGGAGGATTGAAAGGAAGATTCCATGAAACCAGCAGGAGAAATAAAAGGAGAGCCCCGCAAATCAGCAAAGTATACAGGGCAGCCTTCCGGTTTTTGCGGACTTCGAATTCATGATTTGCTCTTATGTATTCCACACGATGAAGTTAATTCAAAAAGCCTAAAGCCTAAAGCCCAAAGCCTAAAACTGTTTTTTGGAATTCTATTAGAATTTCTTGATTATTATCGATTTCCTCGGACTTTCTAATTAAAACTTTCGGTACAAGAATAAGGTTCAGGCCTAGGGTTTCAGGCTTTCAGCTTTAGGCTTTGGTCTTTAGGCTTGAGACGCAAAATCTTTCTCAAATTCTCCCCTGATTCGCTCCATCGGAGGATTGAAATAACCAAATTTTAACAGAGGGAATTCCTCTCGTAAAAGCTCCATAAGATGTTGAACTCCGATGGCATCGCCGGTTTCAATAATTCCAATTTTCCCCAGGTACCAGTCGGGATCAATATTAAAATTTCGCCACTGGATCATATCCAAACCCGTTTCTGAAATCAATTTTCTCAGTGCTTCATATTCTTCCTCACTGTCTGTCATACCCGGAAAGACAAAATAGTTTATGGATGTCCAGCCACCGGATGCTTTAACGACACGCAGACTCTCCACAATATCTTCGAACTGATAATTATTCGGGCGGTAATAAGCTTCATAAATATGTTTACGGGCAGAATTAGTGCTCACACGAATGGAGTTCAATCCCGCATCACACAAGGCTTTTACAGCATCCGGCTTCGACCCGTTTGTATTGATATTGATGCTGCCCCGGTTTGTATGTTTCCTGATCTCCAGGATAGCTTCGCGAATGGTCTCCCACATCAGCAGGGGTTCACCTTCACAGCCCTGACCGAAACTGATAATAGGAAAGGGCGCCGTTTGCAGATGTGGCACAGTGAACTCAACAATTTCTTCTGCACTTGGACGAAAAGTTAACCGGTCCTGCGTTGAATGAATAGTTTCCTCCTGTGGTTGAAAAGAGATACATCCTATGCAATTGGCATTACAGGCCGGGGATACAGGGACAGGACACTCCCATCTTCCGAGCGAAAGGTTTCTTGCTGCAGGACAATGATAAGTATTACAGCAATTTTCCATCAGGTGTTTTACCAGACGGTTATGGGGATACGCGTTCAGCAGATTTTCAGCGCCCGCTTCAATAAGGGAAGCACTATATCCGCGAGCCTCCTGTCGGATATCGGGTTCAATGCGAACAGCAGGTACATAAAATTTATCATCAAACCAACCTGCCGCCGTATAACAAAAAAGAGGCAGGGTAGGTGAATCAGGCGTGGTTTCAAAAGCAGCAAGATAGAGTCCGGTATGTGCTGGTGGAATAAATGCAGCAACCGCCCAGCCTTTTTCGCATAGCCGCATGTCGCCGGATTTAACATCGATTCCAATACCACGACGACCGGGCAGTTCATAGAGTGAACCACCTTCAGGCAACAGAATCCAGTCTGATTCCTCGATTGGTAATGCATCCCATCCGCTGCGCCCGCAGGCATAAGAGTGAGTTGTCTTCGAAAATATTTCCTTTTCCGTCTGAATACAAAATGTAAGGCGACATCATTGCGAATTTACGAGTTTGCCATGGCAGTAGTCGTTAAATTCATCCTCGGCTGCATCGGGTTCATCGTCATCTAGTACTTCTTTCTGAATTAATTTATTATTTCTGAAATCAAGCGTAAGTAAACCGTCTTTCAATATCACTGATTGAAATGAAGACCAGGGGATTTTTTTTTTGAAAATAGAATTGAGCACTACGCCACCGGAGTAAAATCCTATTTCAAGCGGGTATTTTGCCTGTCCTTCCAGGACTGCAAAAAAAATGAACAGTAAGAACATCCATTGAAAATAGGGCATTCCGAGCCAAAACAGGGCTGCTGCCAACAGCCAGTTTCTGAATCGCATGATCTTTTTTCTCCGGTAAAAATCAAGGTTCAAAAGCAATCCAAGTAAAAGTATAATGGCTGATATGGTCTGAAAGCCACTAAACCCATTGCGAATCTGAACATAACAGAAACTGATAATGGAAAAAATTAAGAGTAAAACACTGACAAGATCGGTTCTTTTTGCGTTTTCCCTTTTGAGAGTTACTACATAGTCGTAGTGCATTCCGGTTCTTTACGAATGAAAGTCTGAGGATTGGCAGCAACAAGCATATTACTGAGCTTCCATAAAATCCGGGCGCCTACATTGGCGTCAAAATTGCTTTCACCAACTGCAATTTCTACCAGATCGAAACCAATGAATTTACGACCGCTTTCAATAACTTTCTTAACGAGATAGGTGATTTGTTCCACTTCAAATCCTCCGTTTACAGGGGTGCCGGTATGGGGACATAATTTGGGATCCAGCCCGTCTATATCAAAACTCAGGTAAACAATCGATGGCAGTTGTTGAACGATCTCGTCCACGATAGAACGCCATGTATGGCCTTCAAATAATTTTTCCTTGATATCCCGGTCGAAATAAGCTTTTACTCTTTGGTTGCTGTTACGTATATAATTGAATTCTTCTTCACTGAAATCACGGACACCCAGCTGAACCAGTTTGGTAATCTGGGGAATTTCATTCAGCGCGTTAAACATAATGCTCGCGTGACTATGATCAAAATTTTCGTAGGCTTTGCGGAGGTCACAATGCGCATCTATCTGGAGTACTCCGAATTCACCGAATTTTTCTGCGATTGCTTTCAGGTACCCGAAAGAGACACTATGATCACCACCTAGCAGGACGACCAGTTTATTGTCTGTCAGGAGGCTGCTGGTTTGTTCAAAAACCCATTTGTTCAGATTAGCGCTTCCTTCATTTATTTCTTTCAAAGACTTACACATGAAGCTGTTCTTCTCAATTTCTTCGCCCTTTGAAATGTAGTTGATATAGAGCTCAGCTTCTTTGCGAAGGTAGTCGCTCTTCATCAGCAGTTTTCTGTCGGGATGACGCATGAATATTCCCTGGTTCCAGGCATTGTCGGATTCTTCATCAAATAGATCTACCTGCATGCTGGCGTTAAATATGTGCTCGCCTGCACGTGATGTTCCCGATCCGGCGCTGACGGTTACTTCCCATGGGATGGGTAGTATAACTAGTCTGGCATCTGCTTCGGTGAATGGGAGTCCAAAAATGGTATTTTTCGGATTACTTGCGATGTTTGAATCGAAGTGGGATAAATCTGTCATGGTTTACTATCTGCCTTGGAACGGTGGGCAAAGGTAATTCAGTATGCGGGATTTTCAAAGGATTAAAAAAGCTTAAAGCCTAAAGCTTAAAGCATAAAACCATTATCTGACAAAGCTTTAACTAAGGATTATATTTTCTAATGCTTTATTTACGGCCAGAAAACCTGCATAACTGAATCGAAGAATACCAGGCACATTTAAAAAGATTTTTTGAAGTATTTAAATGCTTACATAATTATTTCGATCTGTCGGTCTGCGCTTATGTAAACCGTCACACTGGTTTTAGGCTTTAAGCTTTCGGCTTTAAGCTTTTAGAAATTTATTCGAATAATGGTAATTAGGGGATAACTTTGCGGCAAATGAAGCGCACCCATATCATACTCCTGATTTTCATTGCCCTTAGCATCGGTTTGCTGGTAAGTTTTATGGGGAATTTGTCAACCTACGAAACCATTGCATCCGCAAGGCAGAACGAAGGGAAAACGGTTACTATCATTGCCAAGCTTGATAATAGTGTACCTATGGAATATAATCCCGTGAAAGATCCAAATTACCTCAGTTTTCACATTGTGGATACACTTGGCGGGAAGGCAAAAGTAGTTTATCATTACGGAAAACCCTATGATATGGAAAAGGCAGAACGCATTGTGCTGAAGGGGAAAATGAATGGAGAGATTTTTGAAATCACGCAAAAAGACGGAATCCTGATCAAATGCCCATCTAAATATAAGGACGATCCTGAAGCTGCGAAGAAGGATCTCAATTAAACCCGATAGTTGCTATGGATTATATTGGTGAACATTTGATGCCAGGAAAGCTGGGTCAGTTCTTTGTGGTACTCTCTTTTGCAGGTTCCCTGGTAGCCACGCTTTCTTATTTAAAATCTGCAAATGCCAAATCAACTGAGGAAGCCGCTTCCTGGAAGAAAATGGCGCGCTTTGTTTTCCTTCTGAACACGGTTTCTATATTCATTGTTTTTGCAACCATTTATTATATCGTTCGCCAGCATTACTTCGAATATAATTTTGCCTGGGAGCATTCCAGCAGGAATCTGGATCCGAAGTATATGCTTAGTTGTATATGGGAAGCGCAGGAAGGAAGTTTTTTATTGTGGATGATGTGGAACGGCATATTGGGAACCATTCTCATGTTCCGCGCCAGACAATGGGAAGCGCCCCTCCTCACCATTATAAGTTTCGCCCAATTTTGCCTGCTCACCATGATATTGGGCGTTTATATTTTTTCATTTCAGGTTGGTCACAGTCCCTTCCTGCTTGTAAGACAAATGTTCCAGGAGGCTCCTATCTTTCAGCGGGCTGATTATTTATCCATTCCGCAGATGCAGGATGGACAAAGTCTTAACGCGCTCCTTCAAAACTACTGGATGGTGATTCATCCGCCGGTATTGTTCCTTGGATTTTCTTCTACTCTCATACCTTTCGCTTTTGCAGTGACGGGATTGTGGAAGAAGGACTATGGATCATGGACAAAAACCGCGTTACCATGGACCCTTTTTTCCTGCTGTGTCCTGGGAACAGGGATTATGATGGGCGCGGCATGGGCCTATGAGTCACTCACATTTGGCGGTTATTGGGCCTGGGATCCGGTAGAAAACGCATCGCTGGTGCCCTGGCTTGTTTTGGTAGCCGGTCTGCATACACTGGTGGTCTATAATTCCACCGGTCATTCCCTGCGAACTACTTATCTTTTTTTAATACTCGGTTTCACACTCATTCTCTACGCAACTTTTCTCACGAGAAGTGGCATTTTGGGAGATACATCCGTGCATGCATTTGTTGGTTCAGGATTGGATTTGCAGCTTATTTTACTGATTGCTATTTTTTTCTTTCCTGCCCTCATTTTGTATTTTGTCCGATACAGCCAGATCCCGCATGTGTCAAGGGAGGAAAATACCTGGTCGAGAGAGTTCTGGATGTTCATTGGTGCTCTCGTCATTTTTTTATCCGCCATGTTTATCATGGTATTTACATCACTCCCTGTCATTAACGATATTTTTGGAAGCAAACTGGTAACGGGAGACGATCCGAAATTTGCATATAACAGGATAGAAATCTTCATTGCTATTATTCTTGGGTTATTAACGGCAACGATACAGTACTTAAAATATAAAAACAGTTCGCCCAAACAGGTATTGAAGAAACTCGGTCCGGTGACGGTCGTAGCTCTGATTATTTCAATTTGTGTAAGTGTTTTCGGTAATATTCAATATACCGAATATGGTACCGGTTACCAGGCGGCCATACACGTTGCCCTGTTTGCAGGCATTTATTCTGTACTTGCAAACGCTTCTTATATTTTCAATAGTCTGAAAGGAAGAATCAGAATGGCAGGCGCATCCATTGCACATGCTGGTTTCGGAATACTTTTAGTGGGAATTCTGATCTCTTCGTCAAAAAAAGAAGTGCTGTCTATTAATACTACCGGAATAAATTTACCCTTCGACCCAAAATCCAATCAGAATCCGCTGGAGAATTTAACATTGATAAAAAATGTGAAAACGGATATGGGAAAATATGATGTTATTTATCTCAGCAACGATTCTGTCAATAAAGCAGGGAACATTATTTATTTTAAGATAAATTTCCAGGATAAAAAAACGGGAGAATCGTTTGACCTTTGGCCAAATCTGATCAAAAACACCAAAGGCGTTGAAAATTATTCTAATAATCCCGACAAGCGGCATTATTTCGACAGGGACATATTTACCTATATCAGTTACGCCAATATTCTGGATAAGCAAAGAGATACTTCAGGGTTTAAGAATTATCCTGTTGGCCTGCACGATACTATTTTTTATTCCAAAGGAATGATGATTCTGGATACAATATTGGTTAATCCAAGAACCGGGAAATATCATTTTACTTCTTCTGATACCGCTCTCCTTGCACAGATCAGGGTCATTAGCCGCGACAGTCAGCAGTACACGCTGGCTCCCCTGTTGTATGTAAAAGATAATATGGTTTATCATGTGGGGGATACTTTATATGCACAAAACCTGGCAGTGGAGCTTGGCTCCGTCCTGAATAATAAAAAGATCCAGATTCTTGCGAAGGAATCTTCGGATCTAGTTCCCTTTGTTGCCTTGAAAGTTTATTTGATGCCGCAGATCAACCTGGTCTGGATCGGTATTTTGATCATGATGACAGGGTTCGTGTTGAGCATCATCAACCGACGAAAGAACCTCAAAAGAAATAAGCCGGAACAGCTGGCATAAGAGGTTCTGCTCTCTTTGGCGGACACGGATTTTTTATTAACTTTGGTGTCTAAATGTCCCTCTTTCGCGCACGATACATTTCAATTTTATTTCCGTTCATCCTGCTGATCACGGTGCAAACTGTCTTTGCCCAACAATCACCTTCTTCGGGGCAATCTGGCAATCAAACGACGCAGGAAAAAAAGATGGCTGTTTTGCAGCAATTCAATAACCGTTTCGGTAAAAACGATACCATCTGGAGTCATGGTTATTGTTTATGAAGGTGATACGATTCCGGCCAAAACATATGCTGCCGTGGACGTCTATCGCGCCATGACGCGAGTCATGCGTAGACGGATTGAAGAGATGACGAAACTCCGCAATGCGGTATATGTTACCTATCCGTATGCAAGAAAAGCGGGCATGATTTTAAATGATATGAATGTGCGTTTGGCAAAAATGAATTCTGAATCAGAAAAAAAGGATTATATCAAGTCAATGGAAAGGGATTTGAAGAAGCAATTCACAGATCCCATGGAACGGCTCTCTGTTTATCAGGGAAAGGTTTTGATGAAACTGATTAACCGGCAGACCGGCAATAACTGTTATGATATTATTAAGGAATATCGCGGCGGGTTCTCAGCCCGCGTATGGCAAACAGTTGCTTTCTTTTTTGGCAGCAGCCTGAAGCAACCTTACGACACCCAGGGAGAGGATCATGATGTGGAGGTGATTGTGCAGGAAGTGGAGAGGATGTATCGGGGCTAGTTTCACAATGTGGCAAATTAGGGAATGTGGATAATGAAAAATGTGGAAATTAAATGGGGAAATGACAATGTATGAATGTGGGATTTATCTCTTTACACATTTATGCTTATAGATCTCTTCTTAATTTTAATTAATGATGCAGTCGACAACCTAAAGGAAGTCATATGACAAATGACAGTTCCTTATTTACACATTATCATTTTCCCATTTAATTTCCACATTTTTCATTATCTACATTCCCTAATTTGGCACATTACATCGATTGTATCTTCCCAATAATCCCGGTAGTGGAAAATCCGGGAACAATCGGATTTATGACAACACGACCACCAGCAGCTATAACTTCTTTCGCTCCTACAATCTGGTCAATGGTATAATCTCCTCCTTTAACCAGCACATCCGGTTTTATTATTCCTATGAGTTCAAGTGGGGTATCTTCTTCGAAGAGTACAACAGCGTCTACGATGAGCAGTGAAGCCAGCATCAATGCGCGGGACTCTTCGTTCATTACCGGTCGGCCTGCGCCTTTTAATTTATGGGCGGATGCATCTGAATTCAATCCGACAACCAGAAAATCCGCTTCCCTGGCAGCGTCTGAAAGAGAAGCGATATGACCCGGATGCAGTATGTCAAAACATCCATTGGTAAAAGAAACCGTCTTATTGAGTAGTTTCCATCGGTTAACCTGGAAAACGATTTCCTTGGGCGAAAAAATCTTATGCTGTATAACCTGGGGCTGATTCATCTGTGTTTAGTTTTTGACGATTCACTCGCGGCAACAAAATAAAACTGACTACGCCAAAAATGACAAAACTCAAAAACTGGCCAAACCAGAGCAGCCATCCAAGCGCCTGTCCATAAGGTTCTTTGGGTATGTTATATAAAGCAACCGTTTCCATTACGAGTAGTGCATAAGCGCCGATCCCTCCCGGAGAAACGATCATTCCGACACTGCCCATTGCCAGTACTGTAAGAGCGTCTGCGAGACCCAGACGACTTGTTTCATCAATGGCAAAGAATCCGCACCAGGTACTAAGCAGGTACATGACCCAGATAGCAATAGTATAAAAGAAAAACAGAGGTTTGTTTTTTAAGGCGCGAACGCTGATCAAGACCATGCCAGACACCTATCAGGATGTCTTTAATTTTCTGAACAATATTAATATGCCCGAACCGGCTGAAGACAAGCTTTAAAACTACCAGGAAAACAATTAACGCAATACCAAGAAAAATGATTTTCCTGTAAGCCGTTTGCCCGTTCTTGTTTTGAAAGAGCGGGTATATATAATCATGAACGAGTGATGAAACAATGTCAAACTGAAAAACAAATGTTAGTCCGAATACCAGCATAAGACAAATCACATCAAAAGCTCTTTCTGCTACGATGGTACCCACCAGCTTTTGAGCCGGTATTTTTTCATATCTCGCGAGGATTGTGCATTTTATTACTTCTCCCAGCCTGGGTGCACCCAGGTTTACGAAATACCCGATCATTACAGCGAAAAAAGCGTTCAGGCGGGAAGGATAATAGCCCATCGGTTCCATCAGCTGTCTCCAGCGAAGGGCACGAAGCCAGTGGGCAGCTAGCAATAAACTAAATACGGGGATTAGTAACCAGTAATGAGCACGGTCCATCGCTTTTTTAAGTAGCTCCCATTTCTCATGATCCATTCCCCGGATGCTCAGCCAAACAAAAAATATTGCCAGGGCGGCAAAAAAAAAGTATTGCAGAACCGACAAAAAACGTTTCTTCATAGAGACAGGTAAGATACAATTTTAAAGGGATCCCGCAAGGCAGCGACCGTCCTGATACAGGCAAGTCATAGTTATAACTGGTTGCCTTCCGTTGGAAAAACAACCCACGGTTTGAATTTTTTGGCTTCTTCAAAATCCATGCGGGCATAAGAAATAACAATTACAATATCTCCCACCGCTCCGCTCCGGGCAGCAGGTCCATTCAGGCAACATATACCTGATTTCCTTTTTCCCGTGATGATATAAGTTTCTATTCTTGCTCCATTGTTTACATTTACCACCTGCACTTTTTCATTGGGAATCAGGTTTGCGGCGTCCATCAGGTCCTCGTCAAGGGTCAGACTTCCGATATAATTCAGATTGGATTCCGTTATAACCAGCCGGTGAACTTTTGACTTCAGAATTTCGATCTCCATGGGCTCTTTTTCAATTTGAGCCGCAAAATTAAACTAATTAAGCAGCAAATTATCTATCAGTCTGACTTCCCCCAGAAATGCTGCTATAAGGGCTAATATTTTGGTTTTCCCGTCCCAGTTTTGAACCGGCAGTAAATCTTCCACTCTGGCAATAGAAATATAATCGGTTTTAAAATGCGCGGCTACCAGCTTTTTAAGGGCTGGTTCTATGACATGTAAAGTATCACCAGGAATAATAGTTTCCCGGATATTTTTCAAGACCTGAAAAATGGTCGGAGCAGCACTTCTCTGCTCATCTGTTAATCGACGGTTACGACTGCTCATTGCAAGTCCGTCCGCTTCTCTAATAGTTGGAACGCTATGGAACTCAACGGGTATTGCAAGAAGTCTGATCAATCGTTTAACCACGAGACATTGCTGGTAATCTTTCTGTCCCATAAACAGAAAGTCTGGTTCAACAGATTTCAAGGAGCCTGCTCATTACCTGGCAGACCCCCTGAAAATGACCAGGCCGGTAACGGCCTTCCAGGATGGTTTCCAGTATTCCCAGATCATAAGTTTCCAAACCGATTATACACCGAGTGGATATATTTCCTTAACAGAAGGTAGAAAAACCAGGTCTGCACCTGCTTCCGCGAGTATTTCGATGTCTTTTTCCAGGCTAACAGGATATTTCTCAAAGTCACTGCGGTCGTTGAACTGGGCAGGGTTTACAAAAATGCTGCAAATACACCGGTCTGCGAATGGCCGGCAGGCTTTAATAAGGCTTATATGGCCTGCATGAAGAGCGCCCATCGTAGGCACAAAACCTGTTTTAAGTCCCTTGTTTTTTTGATCCACCAGCCAGCGCCGTAGGTCTTGCGACCTTTTAAATAGAATCATTTTCAGCGTTTTAGCATTCAAAGGCCTCTCCAGCGGCCTATTTAGGGAATTAACCGTACCTTTGCAAACTGAATTTCAGGTATTCTCCTGATCACCAATTCCCATTCCTAATGGTAGCAAAGAAAAGAATTTTATTTATTGCCAATGAAATGTCTCCCTATCTGGAACTTACAGAATTTGCGGAAACGGTCAATAAGTTAGCGATAAAGTCCAATGATAATGGTTTTGAAGTTCGATGCATTATGCCCAGGTTTGGGGTAATCAATGAAAGAAGACACCGCCTGCACGAAGTAGTCCGGCTTTCCGGTATCAATGTATCCGTGGATAATGACGATTATCCTCTGCAGATTAAAGTTGCCTCACTTCCAAATGCCCGTTTACAGGTATACTTCCTGGAAAACGAAGACCTTTTTAAACGCAAGTACATCTTTCATGATGAAAAAGAAAAGTGGTTTGACGACAATGGCCTGCGGACCGTATTCTTTTGCAAAGGAGCCCTTGAAACTGTCAAGAAATTCGGATGGCCACCTGACATCATTCACTGCAGTGGCTGGATGACCGGTCTGATTCCTTTCTACCTGAAAACTGTATACAAAAAGGAACCTGTTTTCGCACATAGCAAAGTGGTATACACCATTGGCCAGAATACTTTCAAGGAGAAACTGGGTACTCATTTTATTAAAACGGCCAATATACACGCAAGTATTAAGGAAAAGGACCTGGAACCTTTCAACGAGGCAAGCAACTCAGATTTGTTCCGTATTGGTGCAAGCTATGCCGATGCCATCACATTTGGTGCAGAAAAAACAGATAAAAAACTCATAGAGGAATTCAGTAAGGTCAGGGGTAAAAAAGTACTTCCATATAATACGGAATCGGACCTAAGCGATTACCTGCAACTCTATACTGATCTGTCACAATAATTAGTTCCAGCGATTTATAAGTAATAATGCATCAACTATTATCTTTGCATCGCCATCCATTAATTACTTTTTGTAGTTAGTGGTTTTTTATTTTCATGATCCAAATCAAAAAGAAAAAATGCCTTATTTATTCACTTCCGAAAGTGTTTCTGAAGGTCACCCGGATAAAGTGGCCGACCAGATTTCTGATGCACTGATTGATCATTTTCTTGCCTTTGATCCTCAATCCAAAGTAGCCTGCGAAACCCTGGTAACTACCGGTCAGGTGGTACTTGCCGGTGAAGTAAAATCCAGTGCCTACCTGGATGTACAGGAAATTGCGCGTTCAGTGATCCGTAAAATCGGTTATACCAAAAGTGAATATATGTTTGAAGCAAATTCCTGCGGAATATTTTCAGCGATTCACGAGCAGTCGGCTGATATAAACCAGGGTGTTGACCGTACAAAAAAAGAAGAACAGGGTGCTGGCGATCAGGGAATGATGTTTGGTTATGCCAGTCATGAAACGGAAGATTATATGCCGCTTGCACTCGATCTGGCGCACAAACTCCTGATTGAACTGGCGGCGCTAAGAAGGGAAGAAAAAGAAATTAAATATCTGCGTCCGGATGCCAAAAGCCAGGTTACCCTGGAATATGACGACAACAATAATCCGGTTCGCATTGAAGCTATTGTTATTTCAACCCAGCACGATGATTTTGATACGGAAGCAAAAATGCTGGCTAAAATTAAAAAAGATATTGTATCCATACTTATTCCCCGCGTTACAGTCAAAGTATAAAAAATACGGACATTTATTTAATGATAAAATAAAGTATCATATTAATCCCACCGGTAAATTTGTAATTGGTGGTCCGCATGGTGATACGGGTCTGACCGGACGTAAAATCATCGTGGATACTTATGGAGGAAAGGGTGCACACGGTGGTGGCGCTTTCAGCGGAAAAGATCCTTCCAAAGTAGATCGCAGTGCGGCGTATGCGACAAGGCATATTGCAAAAAACCTGGTTGCTGCAGGGCTGGCAAAGGAAGATTCTGGTACAGGTTTCTTATGCTATCGGAGTTGCCCAGCCAACTTCTATTTACGTGAATACTTTTGGAACAGCCAATGTGAAACTGTCTGATGGCGAAATCGGAAAAATCGTGGCACGAATCTTTGATATGCGTCCTTACTTTATTGAACAAAGACTGAAACTTCGTAATCCGATTTACAGTGAAACAGCAGCTTACGGTCATATGGGACGCAAGCCACGAAATCGTTGAAAAGATATTCGTTTCTCCGGATGGAAAAATCATAAAGAAAAAAGTGGAATTATTTACCTGGGAGAAACTGGACTATGTGAAAAAAGTAAAACAGGCGTTTAAGCTTAAAGCATAAAGCTTAAGGCATAAAGCAATATTTTCTAGGGCGGGTTTTATTACCGGCCCTTTTTTATTTTAATTGTCAATTGTTAATGGTTAACGGGATTTTTAATCTGTTAAATCATGACTTTTCCATTCACTCATAAACATTACAATTAACAATTAACAATTAACAATTAAATTCGGTGATGAACATTCATAATAACCCATGGACTATACTGGATCAGAAACAGGTGTATGAAAATCCCTGGATACAGCTTACAGAATTTCAGGTAATCAATCCCAAGGGTGGCAAGGGAATTTACGGGAAGGTTCATTATCAAACATATTGCAGTCGGAGTAATTCCACTGGATGAAAATTGGAATACCTGGCTGGTTGGTCAATATCGATTTCCGCTGGATGAATATAGCTGGGAAATTCCGGAGGGTGGGGGGAGGATCGACGAAGATCCGGTGGAAGCAGCGAAAAGGGAATTGATAGAGGAAACCGGACTTGTTGCCAAAAGCTGGACAAAAATCCTGACCATGCATTTATCCAATTCCGTTAGTGATGAATTGTCGGTTATTTATCTGGCAAGAGATCTGGAAGAGCATATGGCAACTCCTGAAGAAACTGAAGAACTGGCTATAAAAAAATTACCTTTTGATGAAGTGTTCGGATGGTAGAATCTGGAAAGATCACCGACGCGATGTCCGTTGCAGCTATTCAGCAAATCAAGATTATGATTTACCAGGGACGAAATAAAAAAATAGAGATTGAAATCTTCTGACCTTATCATCGGCAGGCAGCCACTGATAGAAGCAATCGAAGCCGGAAGGGCCATCGACAAAATATTATTTCAACGCAATGTAAGCGGGGAATCCATCGGCGAAATTCGCAGGCTGGCGGAAAAACGCGGGATTCCGATTCAGCAGGTTCCGGTAGAAAAATTAATGTCTTTTACACGCGCCAATCACCAGGGTGTTATAGCCCTGGCGGCTCTTTTTACTTATATGGACCTGCAGGCAGTGATTGACCAGGTTGTTTCAGCAGGCCAGTCGCCGCTGTTCATTCTTTTGGATGGTATTACGGATGTACGGAATATCGGCGCCATTGCCAGAAGTGCCGTTTGTTGCGGTGCCCAGGCCATGATCATTCCTGATAAAGGCATTGCAGCATTAAATGAAGAAGCACTGAAATCTTCCGCAGGCGCACTGGAAAAAATCAATATCTGCCGGGTAAGTAGTTTACTGAAAGCCGTTGACAGTCTGCATTTGAACGGTATACTCGTGTTCGCAAGTGCGATGCAAAGCGACAAAAAAGTATATGAACTAAGTCTTGATCTGCCCTGTTGTCTCATGATGGGCAGTGAGGACAAGGGTCTGCAACCTTATTTGAATAAAGCCGCAGACGAACTGTTTTACGATTCCCATGGCTGGAAATTTTGATTCTTTTAATGTTTCTGTTGCAGCAGGAATTATATTATACGAAGCCATGAAAAAAAGAATGGCAGTTTAGCAAACTCTCCGAATAAAGTTGTTCCCGATAATCCGGCAATTCCGACTACATAAAAAGCAGACTCGTTAAACCTTAAGAAAGTCATATAATGATTTGAAAACTCAAATACCAGTTTTTTTTTGAAAAAAATTAAACTATATTTATTTTGACTGAGAATTTGCCGACCGAAAGGAATTGAATAATAACCTCAAAACAACGAATCAATGGACAAGCCAGATGTTCAGCAGGTATTTTTTCAGCATATCAAATCCAACCTGGCCGGACACCTTTCGCTCGTAGATGAAGTGGCTGAAATCTTAAACATCAGTAATGACAGTGCATACAGAAGGATCCGCGGAGAGAAGCCCTTAACTTTTGAAGAGATTAATATCCTTTGTTCCCATTACAGGGTCTCGATGGATCAGCTTTTTCATCTAAAGAATGATTCCTATTTATTTAACGGCCCTCTTGCAAACCATGACAATTTTGGTATTGAACAATATCTGGAACATCTCCTTGCCCAGGCGAATTATTTTAACACTTTTGAAAAAAGGGAATTTTTCCTGCAGGCAAAGGATATGTTTATTTTTCATTGTTTTGGTTTTCACGAACTAACCGTATTCAAGATATTTTTCTGGATGAAGAGTATTCTTCAGTATCCTTTTGAAGGGAAGGAGATCGTACTACTGGAATCTCTCCGGGAAAGTGTATATAAAATCACCGGAAGGATGATTGAGGCGTATAATAAATATCCTTCTGTTGAAATATGGAATGATGATAGTATAAATGCCACCCTCAGGCAGATCGACTACTACCGGCAGAGTAAGATATTACCTTCAGAAGAGTATGCACTTGTTATTTATAAGGAATTTTTGGCGATGCTAAATCATACGGAAAAGCAAGCGGAAGCAGGTTGTAAATTTCCAGTGGGCTGCAAAACCATCTGCAGCAAGCCAATCCTTTAAACTTTACTATAACGAATTCATCATTGGTGATAATTGTATTCTGGTGGTTTTGAATGATACCAAGACTGGTATATATTAACCATACTGTATTGAATATTATCACGACAAGAGATCCGGTATTTACAGAATATACATATCAGCATTTCCAGAATATTATGCGCAAATCAACACTGATCAGCAATACAAGCGAAAAAGCGAGGACAAGTTTTTTCAATATATTGCGTGAAAAAGTTGAATCCCGGATCAAAACATTTTAACTTTTGAACCCTGATTTGATTTAGTTTCGCAGAATAATGGGGGAGAAAAGTATAGATAAAATGGTGAAACTGGTCGAATGTCCCCGGGACGCCATGCAGGGATGGCCGCATTTAATTCCGACAGAAAAGAAAATTGACCTACCTGAATGAACTTCTCAAGGTGGGTTTCGACAGCCTGGATTTCGGAAGTTTTGTTTCTCCAAAAGCCATTCCACAGATGGCTGATACCAAACAGGTAGTTGCAAATATCAATCCCTTAAATTCAAAAACCAGATTGCTGGCCATCGTGGCTAATATGCGGGGTGCTGCCGAAGCTGCCGCCTTTTCACAAATACAGGACATTGGTTTTCCTTTTTCCATTTCGGAAACTTTTCAAAAACGGAATACCAACTCATCCATTAAAACTTCCCTGATGACCGTCCAGGATATTCTCGAAATTTGCCGGCAAAAGGGCAAGCGGCTGGTCGTTTATATTTCCATGGCCTTTGGAAATCCATACGGAGATGAATGGTCTTCAGAAATTGCATTGAACTGGATTAGACAACTGGTTAAAATGGGTGTTAAGGTTATTTCACTGGCAGATACAGTGGGACTTGCAAGTCCGACCCAGGTACATGAGCTGACAAAATCCCTCATTTCAGAATTTCCTTCCATTGAATCCGGCGTACATCTCCATTCCCGCCGGGAAAATAGCATTGAAAAGCTGGAAGCCGCATTCACTGCGGGTTGCAGACGTTTTGACGGAGCAATCAATGGAATTGGCGGTTGTCCGATGGCGGGTGACGAACTGGTGGGGAACATGGACAGTATGATTATGATTGAATATTTTAAGAAAAAGGGTGTGTTGCCGGCTCTAAACGAATTGGCATTGGATAATTGCAGGCAGCTTGCCAATGAAATTTTTTAAATCTTCACAGTGGATCCTTTTTTCCTGCCCATAAGCATTAGTGAACCTGCGGAAAGAATCAGGTATCCTCAGAAAATTTTACTCACGGGATCCTGTTTTACTGAACATATTGGCCAACAGCTTGCGGATATTAAATTCGAAATACTACAAAACCCAAACGGAATTCTTTTTGATCCGCTGAGTGTTGCAAATAGCCTCATCTCCTATATCAAACCGGATCTTTATAAAGAAGGAGATCTTTTCTTTCATAATGAATTATGGCAAAGCTGGAAACACCATGGAGTATTTTCAGATACGAATCAGCAGGACGTTCTGGACAAAATAAATGATACACAGAAAGCGGCTCATTCATTTCTGAAGCAGGCAGACTGGCTGATTATTACACTCGGATCCGCGTTTGTATATTATTTAAAAGAGGAGAAAGTGCCGGTTGCAAATTGCCACGGGCGCCTGCCGACTGGTTTGTAAAGAAACTGCTTACCCGTTGAAGAGATGCTGGCAGTTTTGGATGAAGCTATGCACCGGATACTGGATTTAAATCCGAAGCTGCAAATAGTATTTACGATCAGTCCGGTCCGACATATCCGGGATGGTGTGATAGAAAATAATCGCAGTAAGGCCAGGTTAATTGAAGTAGCACATCAGCTGGTTAGTAAATTCAACCGGACATATTATTTTCCGGCCTATGAACTGGTGATAGATGTGCTCAGGGATTACCGCTTTTATGACAAGGATCTTGTTCACCCGAATTATATGGCGACGAATTATGTGGTAGAAAATTTTATGGAACATTATGTTCATGCAGATCCAAGATTGCTGTCGGAGGAAATCCGTAAACTACAGATCTCAAGAAAGCACCGGCCACTTCATCCCGGACACAGACGCACATCGTCGTTTTCTGAAAGAACAATATGAAAAAACGATCGAACTGGCAGCGAAATATCCTTTTTTGAATTTCGAAACGGAACTGGAGTACTTTAAACCACTATGAAAGTATGGGAGTATGGGAGTATGGGAGTATGATTTGTTAGTGCGAATTATAAGTTATAAGTTTTAAAGTTAATTCCCATACTCCCATACTCCCATACTCCCATACTTTCTTCAATGTATCCGATCTCCTCGCACAGCCATATTCTTCATCAGTCCCGCTTCGTAATTTAACCATTCCGCCCAGCGTTTTTTCACTTTTTCCTTTCCCAGGTAAGTTTCTGCCAGATTTATAAAAAGATGGTAATGTCCCGCTTCACTTTCCATGAAACGCCGGTAAAAATTGCGCAGGTATTCATCCGGTAGTCCCTCGCTCAGGCGCTTAAACCGTTCACAGCTGCGTGCTTCTATCATCGCCATGGTAAGTAACTGGTCGAGAAATCTTTCTTCAAAATCACCTCCTTTACGCTGAAAGGCGATCAGGTGATTTACATATTCATCTTTTCTTTGCCTGCCGAGTTTAAGCCGTCGTTTTTCGAGTTCGGCCAGCACCATACGAAAATGTCCCCATTCTTCCGTAACGATGGGAGCCAGTTCCGACACGAGCCTGTGTTCGGTCAGAATATTTTGTAATCAGAGTAATGCAGGTGGTCGCAGCCTTTTGTTCGCAAAATGCATGATCCGTCAGAATTTCTTCGATAGAAAGATTCGCCAGGTCGACCCATCGGGGATCCGTAGCCAGCTGTAAGCCCAAGTATGTTTTTATCGGTTTTCATGTGTTTTGCAAATGTCTGAATTAAAGAGATATTTGATCAATTAAATTATGAAAGAAAATTTTCTGAATCGAAGCCTATTGGAAAGATCGGCTCTGCATGCTTTTCGTGTCACTCCGTTTGGGCGATAACCAGGATCTGATTATTAGTTCAAATGATTATCTCGGTATTGTAAAAAATGGTTTGATTGAAGAGCTGCTTCCAGGGGAGGCCATTTGCACATGGATCCACAGGTTCCCGCTTGCTTACGGGTAATTACTCAATGATTGAAGAGACAGAAAAAGACAATTGCACATTTTCATGATGCGGCTGCGGCCCTTATTTTCAATTCAGGTTATGACGCCAATTTCGGACTACTGTCCTGTGTTGCACGAAAGAGGTGACCTGATTTTATATGATAAACTGAGTCATGCCTCCATCCGTGACGGTATCCGCCAGTCATTTGCAGATTCACATTCCTTTGCGCACAATGATTTAGCTGAGCTTGAAAGAAAACTAAAAAATCGACCTTCCAGAAGCGACAGAAATTGTTTTGTAGTGACAGAATCTGTTTTTTCAATGGACGGAGATATGGCGCCGCTGGAAGAAATGGTTGTTTTATGCGAGCAGTTATGATGCCCATCTCATTGTGGACGAAGCTCATGCGACCGGTGTTATCGGCGAAAGAGGAGAGGGTGCTGGTTCAGGTTTCAGGAATTACAACATCGCTGTTTTGCCCGCATTCATACATTCGGTAAGGCCCTGGGATGTCATGGTGCAGTGATACTTGGGTTCCCGGACACTTCGCGATTACCTCATTAATTTCTGTCGCCCTTTCATTTACAGTACTGCCTATTCCACCGGCTTCCGTGGCAGCCATTCAGGCCTCATATAAATTATTTCCAGGCATGCAAAAGGAAAGAGCCGACCTGACGAATCTGATTTCACTTTTCAATCGTAACCAGGTTTTAAAAAATCAGAAACACCCATACAATGTTTCGTTTTACCAGGCAATGAAAACGTCAAACGAATGGCAGAACAACTTCATGAAAAATAATCTTGACGCCAGGCCTATCTTGTATCCGACTGTCCCGCTTGGCGCAGAAAGACTACGCATCACCCTGCATAGTTTTAATACAGTGGAAGAAACAATGATGCTGATAGATGATACTTTCTAACGTTGGCAGTTGGCGGTTGACGGTTGACCGATTCCCAACTCCCATACTCCCATACTCCCATACTCCCATACTTTCATGCTACCTTCCCGGTGCTCTGCCACTCGGGATTCTTCAGGGCATTGCCGATAGCAGAACCGAATAAACCGTCAAAGCCCACGCGTACTCCAACCTGTCCCGTTTTTCCGTTCAGATAAGATCCGATAACATCGACCCTGAATAGTTTAAATATGTTTTCAAGGCCGGCGAAAATTTCTACATAATTATTTTCCTGATTAACGTAAAAAGCATTAGATCCTACTACAAGGTTCCACTGCAGATTTCTAAGCAGCGGAACCTTATTTGTAAGCATCCCGTTGAAATGATGTTCAATATGACCCACACCATATAAAGAAGCTGTGGTTGCATGTTTGATAATATGGAGCAAGCTGGAAACTGTTTAAATAGGGACTTGCATAAAAAGTCTGGTTGCCATTGAATTGCTGATAATCCATCACATAAACTGATTTCGTATTCAAAAATCCTCCGATACCAAATCGGTATTTAAATACTCCTTTTAATTTGAAATTGACATTGTCCCACAAAGAAAATTGCCATTTTTCATAATTTACATCAGATCCAAACAGATTTGGAATGCCCATCTGTAGAGAAAGAGCAAGGGTGGGATATTTTGATCCGATGGAAAATCTGTTATCTGGAAATTCAATATAACGTTGTCCAGGTTTGAATTGAAGGTCAATTCCTGCGATCAGTGCCTGATTGGGTGTAAAAGTTCTCACTTATCAGTTCATAAGGATAGTTAGGCGTAAAAGCTTTGTCCTTGTTTCCAAAGAATGAATAATTCGTAGTATTGTTTAAAGGCAAACGGTCTTCATATAAGAGCGAACCGGTTGCACGGAAACCGTTATCGAATCGCTTTCTATACTGCAGGCTCCCAAAATAATTTTCATAAATCTTCATATAATTGTCCCGGAAAAATAAGAGTATAGAATTCATTTAACACCGGACCGATCGGGTTATCCGGATTAAACTGGCTCACCCTGGTGCCTCCGCTGATCGTCCAGGAAGACCGGCTTAAAGCTTCTCCGTCTAAATCCGTAGCGAATTTTCTGTTTGCCAGTCGCAGGGTTCCCCATGCATTGAGATGACCGTTGCTGAAACCGTAACGGATATGCGGTATGAACTCGATGCTATTGCCGGTTTTTTTATATTCTTTCAGGAAACTCGCTTCCCCGTTCAGAACGAATCCCTCTACTGTATTATATTCAATAAGAGGTAAAACGGGTTGAACACTAACGCTGAGAGGTTTAACAGGATCATAATTCGATCTTTTTATTCCATTAAAGAAGATATTCATGACCGTTATACGGCCCTGTTTTTTGCGTAAGGAGTCGGCAGTTCTCTGCAGACTGGCCGAATCATTGCGGCTTTTGAAACTACTGTCTTTTATCCGAAAATCTTCCAGTTCTTCCGGCGCGAGGGGAACTGGTCGCAGTGAATCCCAGTAGGCAAAACTTTTTTTAGTTACACCAGTATCGTATTTGACCACCACATTATTAAAATATTTCTTTTCTGAAACGGGGTCGAAAGTTCATAATTGCTATATACGTTCAGGAAATTTCCAGATACATCGATGCCGAATTTCTTGAAGGAGAAATTAACTACCTGATTTTGAGTTCGCCAGACTAGTGGAGTAATCGGTACATGTATCTGTTTGATCGTAAGTGTATCCACAATTTCAAGCTGATAATCTTTGGTGAGCATCAGATCCAGGCTATGTATTCGCCAGTCGCCTTCTGTAATATTTATAGTTCCGGAAAACAAGGGTTCAAATCTTCTTTTTGGAATTACACGGATCTGATTGATTTCTTTTCCATCTTCTATAAATGAACCGAGAAATTTGTACTTGTAATAATTCAGTGCTCCATCTGCAATCGGGGAAACATATCCGCGGGGACTTAACTGTGTAATAAAAATGTTGACATTATTGTTATAAAAATTGATAAAGGTGGGGAAATTAAATCCATAGCCATTCGATCCGCTTTCCCGGCCTGAGATGACTTCCAGTTTTATTTTATCAGGTTTCTTAAATGCTATCCGGGTAAGAGATTCTGATAAATAAATAATTCCCTTCCCTTCGGAATCGACCCCAAGGTCTTTTCGGTCCTCATCAGTGAAAGTCTTTCCCAGAATTTTTGAAGGAAGACTACGACTGCGGATCAGTGTTTTGATATATGCTTCGCAGGTAAACGAATCCAGGGGGTTTTCATAAGATTTTCTTTTTTTTATCGCATGCCGGATTATTTCATAGGCCGGATCTTCCGCCCCTGCTTTTACCACAACTTCTTTCAGGTTTGTCTGCTGGATGGACATGTGAAAGTCGAGAGTAATAGATTCGGCGGACAATAGTAACTATTTTTTCCTGTCGCACATATCCTACATATTGACACACGATGGTGTAGGTGCCGGCAGGAAGATCCAGAAAATATTTACCCAGGTTGTTGCTTGTCGTGCCCTGCGAACTTCCTTTAATAAAAACAGACGCAAAAGGAAGTATATTACCCTTATCATCCGTAACCGTCCCGGTTATTTTTATCGCATGGGCGACATAACCGGAAAGGATGAAGGATAAGAAAATAATAAATGTCCTCATAGCGGAAAAATAAGGAATTGATTTTCTGTTTGGCGTGCTAAACAGTCTCCGGAGGGGGAACAGGATAAATCAGTCTCCTGCAGATATGAACCTGCAAGGGCGGCAAATCCGGCTACCAGAGCGCCGATAACGGAAGTAATAACGATCAGTAATACGGAAGAGTTGCCGAGTTTGAACAGGATCGCAACTCTCTGGGAAAGGATTCCATTATTTTTATTGTCGATCCACCATGCCAGTACTTCCCATAATAGAAATACACCGAGAAATCCTGAAAGAAAAGAAAAGGCAGGTTTCTGAGGTATGGCGGCACTTACCAAAAAAGCAGCTACAGCAATTCCCCACCAGGGCATATAGATCCCTGCAACGAAGGCCATCAGTGCGGTGACAAGAATGGATAAAATATATTTCAACATATGACTGTTTTATAGTTTCGTCACCCGGATAATTGCTTTTACCCGTTTGTCTGTTTCTTCATCTTTAGCCATCATCCATAAGGGATAATATTTTCCATTTGTCCAATTGTCAACGAAATTATCATAAAACTGGCTTCCCGGATTACCACTTTGTCCGCCTGGATAGATACCATAAGCTTCCGTACTTTTCGTAAGTTGTACGATCATGCGCCAGCTCGGTCCGTGATCTCTTTTTACCGCATTGATCGCAAACTCACCCCCGCTGTTATCGATATCCATGCCTGCTGAAAGCGTCTAATCTCAGCAAGGTGTTCAATCCGTGTATCTCTTAATTTTCCCCAGGTTAACCTTCCTTCCCGTTCAAGGTTTTTGCAGGTAATAGTTGCCTTTTTGAAAGCAAGATTCACATCATGCCTAAGGGTCTCTTTTTCAGGCGTATTGATATCATCGAGGAATTCATAAGCACTGTCCCGGAGAATACCTTCAAGTAAAGTGCCATTGTCAGGATAAAACCCCGGCATTCCGGCTTTTTCAAGTTCATCATGCCATACTACAGCTTTGAGGCTGTCCCAGATGATATTGAATATTGAACTTCCTTTTCCGTCCGCATCATAATGAAGGTCCCAGTCTTTCAGTAAATCGTAGTACTTTGATTCATCGGGATTCATATCAGTTGTATCGATATTCTTCATCAAAACCGGTTTTGCCATTCCCGCAAAAGGATTGTAGGTATCCAGTCTGCAGTTTCATCATGTCTTCAATGCCTATTTCATTCGTTTGATTGAGATAACGGTTAATCGTCAATGCCCGGTAATTGTGGTATTCTCCCCCCAGGTAATAGGGATAACTTAAAGGGTTTACCGGGTATTGGTTAGCGCTGCTTACAAAACCTCTTTCCGGATTATACATGTACGGATTTTCCGACTGAGGGATCATTCCCTGCCATTGATAAGTGCTGTCAGTCCCCGGCATTACGAAATCGCCCTGTCTCTTCCATTTTGCAGGAAATTCGCCCTGGGCCGTTATTGCAATATCTCCGTTTTTGCAGGCAAAAACTACATTTTGACCCGGGGTATGAAGCCATTTTATAGAAGATTGGTAATCCGCATAGTTATTCGCATGGTCGAGACCGTTAAAAATCATGAGTTCGTTACTCGGATCGTGTGCCTTCCACCTAACTGCATAGTACTTATTGTTCGTTCTGCGGTTACCCGAAAAACTCTTATCGAACATGACAGGGCCGAAAATAGTGTAGGCAACAGTATCAATATATTCTGTTGTGTCCTTCTGAACAATGTGTTCAAAACGAAAATCAGTAGGAACCCACTGTCCGTTATACCAGTATTCTTTTCTGCTGTCATCCTTAAAACTGATTTCATAATAATCCCGTACATCGCGCATCGCGTTGGTAAATCCAAATGCGCAACTGTCATTAAATCCGATAATCACACCAGGTGCGCCTGGGAAAGTAGCACCGTAAGCGTTGAAAGACGGACAGGAGATCTGCATTTCATACCAGAGTGAAGGCATGTTTAATACGAGATGCGGATCATTACAAAGTATCGGCGAACCGCTTTTTGTTTTTATGCCACTTACAGCCCAGTTATTACTGCCATTGTCCTTATCAGGTTTACTTGAATGCACGCTAACCGTATCGTCATTTTGAAGATAAACGGAATCATAACCAGGGGGTGTTTTCAGGGTGATTCCTGGAACGCGACTAAAAGTATCTACCGGTACGATCGGGTCCAGTGAATCCGCGTCATGGGAAACATTTTGTTGAAGGTTGCATAGCCAAGTCTTGATCGCAGGTTGGTATATTCAAAATCAGATTCGGTGCCGGCAAGATCGAGTGACATATATTTTAGAAAAAGCGCCGTTTTAAGGTTGGTCCATAGTTCGGGTTTATAACCCAGTAATTTATATTCTATTGGCAATTCACTTTCCTTCAGGTTTATAATATAAGCATTGACTCCCGCCGTATAGGCGTCTGCTTCAGCTTTTGAGACAGGATTTTTCTCTATTTCCGCTACTGCTTTTTCTGCGGCATAAACCATACCGAGCCTTCGTTTTTCACGGTCGAAATTTAATCCGGCATTTGTCCAATCAATTCACTGATACGTCCGGCTGCAGCATAAGTCTGGAATTCCATCTGCCATAAACGAAATTTGGCATGCAGATAGCCCTGCAGATAAAATGCATCATTTTCATTACCGGCAAAAATATGTGGCACCAGCCGATCATCCAGATAGATTTCTGCCGGTTCTTTTAATCCGGGCAACTGTAGATCCTGGCCATAATCCTTGTCCAGTGGTTCAGCATTCTGCCAAAAGCCATGCTGTGGGCTCAGGAACTCTCCAAGAGGGGGCGCGGAACCCCACCTGGTATTGAGTAAAAATAATTAATAGAATGGTGATGGCCGAAGAAATGAGAAAGGGAACAAATTTCATGGATCGGGTTTCAGCGTTGAAAATCATTTAAAAGTAAAAAATTTTTAGCCAATTTCAGAGTGTTTCGTGAAATAGACTGATGTTTCATAAAACGTTGATCCTTTTGTAAATTTGCATTGTGGCGACATTATATAACCGGATATCACAAAAGGAGCTCAAACAAAGACTTCTGGAAGAAAATATTCCGCGCAGAACCCTCTCCTTTTACAGATATTTCCCAATACCGGATCCCCGGATTTTTCGTGATGAACTCTATCTTCGGCTATCGGAGTTAAAGGTATATGGCAGGATTTACCTCGCTCATGAGGGCATTAATGCGCAGATCAGCGTGCCGGTCTCAATGGAAAATCAGTTGAAGGACTATGTGGAAAGCATCGGACCACTTAGGGGGCTTCGATTAAATACAGCATTTTCGGATAATGGAAAATCGTTCTGGGTTTTAAAAATAAAAGTCCGGGAGAAGATTGTGGCTGATGGTATCAGGGATCCTGATTTCAGTATGGAAAGAAAAGGACAAGTATGTGGATGCGGAATCTTTTAACAGGCTTTCTGCCGATCCGGACACGTTGTTGGTTGATATGCGAAATCACTATGAATTCGAAGTCGGGCATTTCGACGGTGCCATCGAGATTCCAAGTGATACTTTCAGAGAACAACTTCCCCTTGCAGTAAAATTACTGGAAGAGAAGAAAGATAAACCGGTGATCATGTATTGCACTGGCGGAATACGTTGTGAGAAAGCAAGTGCTTATCTGTTGCATAGGGGATTCAAAAAAGTATTTCACCTGGAAGGCGGTATTATACATTATGCAAACTGTGTGAAGGAGAAAGGGCTGGAAAATAAATTCCGCGGAAAGAATTTTGTATTCGACGAAAGACTAGGTGAGTCCATTTCAGGAGAAATAATTGCCCATTGCCATCAGTGTGGTAAGCCAGCAGATACACATACAAACTGTAAAAACAGTGGATGTCACCTGCTTATTTATCCAATGTTCAGCCTGTGCAGAAACCTTTGATGGTTGCTGCAGCCAGGCCTGTATGGAAATTTATCATCTACCTGAAGAGCAACAAAAAGAATTACGCAAAGGCAAAGTGAACGATCAGAAAATCTTCAATAAATCGAGAAGGAGGCTTAAAGCTTAAAGCCTAAAGCTTAAAGCCTAAAGCCTAAAGCCTAAAGCCTAAAGCTTAAAGCTTAAAGCTTAAAGCCTAAAGCCTAAAGCTTAAAGCTTAAAGCCTAAAGCCTAAAGCCTAAAGCCTAAAGCCTAAAGCCTAAAGCCTAAAGCCTAAAGCCTAAAGTGGAAATGCAAAGATGTAATTATATGGGAAGTTGTAAATAAAATAAAAAATAAATTTTACAAGTCATTGTTACCTATACAAAAAATGATTGTGACGCAACCATTTTCGATTCCACGATTCTCAAATATGAAACCTAGGAGTTGAGCTTGTTCAGACTTTCATTGATGAGAAAAAATGTTTCATCTTCAGACAGGTTTATCGGTACAAATTCCTCCCCGATCACTTTTTCATATAGTTCAATATAACGATTGGAGATGGTTTGAATCCATTCGTCGGACATATCCGGAACCTCTTGTCCGGGTTTTCCCATAAATCCATTTGCGATCAGCCACTCACGTACGAATTCCTTACTCAGTTGTTTTTGTTTTTCTCCACTTTTCTGTCTCTCTTCAAACCCGTCTGAATAAAAATATCGCGAAGAATCCGGCGTATGTATCTCATCAATCAGATAAATCGTTTCACCGATTTTTCCAAATTCATATTTGGTATCTACCAGGATAAGTCCTCTTTTTTCGGCCAGTTGTTTACCTCGTTCAAAAAGACTGAGTGTGTATTTTTCCATTTGGGCATAGTCCTTTTCTTTGACGATTCTCCTGGAAAGGATTTCTTCTTTCGAGATATCTTCGTCATGTCCCGCTTCCGCCTTTGTAGAAGGTGTGATGATCGGATGAGGGAAATAATCATTTTCTTTTAATCCTTCCGGCATTTTAATGCCACATAGAATTCTCTGACCGGTCTGATAAGTTCTCCAGGCATGACCGGTTAAATTTCCCCTGATTACCATTTCCACCCGGTAAGGATCGCAACGCCTGCCAATACTCACATTGGGAGCAGGAGTAGACAAGAGCCAGTTGGGACATATATCCTCAGTGGCATTCAGCATATATGCAGCAATCTGATTCAAAACCTGTCCTTTAAAAGGGATAGGACGGGGTAGTATCACATCAAATGCAGAGATTCGATCGGATGCAACCATCACAAGTAACCGATCATTTATGGTATATACATCCCGGACCTTTCCTTTATAAAAAGCTGTCTGATTCGGGAAATAATAGATTGACATATTATTATTTTGAAATAAAATTCATGAACTGGATAGTCAAAAGTAGAAAGTAAAAAGTAAAAAACGCATGCTTATATCGTAAATCATTACATTTATGTAGTAAATCTCATTTTGATTTTTTGCTTTTACTTTTTGATTTTTTAAAGTAAGAATTTAGAGACCAAAATTAATTTTTATGAAAACCTCACTACGTTTAATACTCCTGTCCTCGATCTGTTTTTTAATTCTGAACAAGACGATTGCTCAATCAGTAACCATCACCGGCAAAATAAGTAACGGCGAAAGCAAAGAAGAAGTCCCTGCCGCTTCCGTTTTACTTAAAGGGGGAACAACCGGAACTTATTCCGATAGTCATGGAAATTTTAAACTGAATGTAAACCATGCTTTCCCCTTTACAATTATCATTTCTTCCATAGGCTACGAAACGAAAGAAATTGTCGTTGAATCTGCATCATCTTCATTAGAGATTGAACTGAAACCGACTTCTGTTATCGGCAGCGAAGTGGTTGTGTCGGCTACCCGATCCCAGATCAGGAGCCTGGAGTCTCCGGTTTCCATTGAAAGGATGGGATCCACCGCCATCAGGGAAGTTCCTGGTCCTTCTTTTTATGATGCCATCGGCAATCTAAAAGGCGTTGACGTGGTAACTTCTTCCATGCTTTTCAAAACCATGGGTACACGCGGATTTAACGGCAGTGGTAATCTTCGTATGAACCAACTTGTAGACGGTATGGATAACCAGGCACCCGGGCTGAATTTTTCCGTGGGAAATATTGCAGGCTTGAATGAACTCGATGTTGACAATGTAGAATTATTACCTGGAGCATCTTCTGCGTTGTACGGATCAGGCGGTATGACGGGTACAATCCTGATGACGAGCAAAGATCCCTACAAATACCAGGGATTGAGTGCAGAATTCAAACAGGGAGTGAATCATATTTCCGATCCCAGTATGAGTGCCGCTCCTTATTATGATATCATGGCCCGCTACGCACAATCATTCAACAAATTTGCATTTCGTATTTCAGCAGATTATATACAGGGAACAGACTGGACCGCCACCAATTACAGTAATTACTCGCCATTACAGGGTTCACCCATTGCAGGCGACAGGAGCCTCCCCGACTATAACGGAGTGAATACTTATGGTGATGAAAATGCATTTTTTACTATAACCGGTGGGTTGCAATGCGGCTGCAAATCAATATGATAGCAATGGCAGATCCTGGATTCAGCATTGCCAGCCATTAAGGCAGTTTGCCGGTCATTGACGCCCGCAAAATGCAGGCGTTACCAGAACCGGATATGCTGAAAATACACTAACCAATTATAAAGCGTATAACTTCAAAGCTTCCGGCGGATTGTATTATAAAATTTCTGATAATACAACGGCAAGCCTTACGGGAAACTTTGGTGAACACAAATACTGTTTATACAGGAACCGACCGCTATAATCTCCAGAATGTAACCATTGGTCAGTATAAAGCCGAAGTAACGGGAAAGAATTTCTATGTGAGAGCTTATACTACTCAGGAAAATGCGGGCAATTCCTATGATATGGTTGTTGCGGGCGATTATTTGAATGAAGCTTATGCACCAACAGCAACTGTTTGGGCACCAACTTATATTGGAGCTTATGCCCAGTCATTTGGCGCTGCACTTATGGCATGGGCAAACTCCTGCACAGGCATATGTAACTGCAAGTGCATTTGCGAGAACCACAGCAGATCAAAACAGGTTTCAGCCCGGAACAGCTGCTTTCAATACTGCGCTGAATACAATAAAACAAACTCCCATTCCTAACGGAGGAAAATTCGAAGATCAGACCAACCTATATGTGGGGGAAGGCATGTACAATTTCGCTGATATGATTAAGTGGGCCGATATTACAGTCGGGGCTTCCACTAAGGAATATGTTTTAAATTCCCATGGAACCATATTCGCGGATACAGCCGGAACCATTAGCATCAATGAAAGTGGCGCTTTTGCCCAGTTCAAAAAGGATTTTTTGATGATTTGCTGAAAATAACCGTGGCAGGCCGGTATGATAAGAGTACCAATTTCACAGGAAGGTTCACGCCAAGAATTACTGCTGTTTTCCAGGTTGCAAAAGACAATTATATCCGGGCTTCATTACCAGACTGCTTATCGTTTTCCATCCAATCAGAATCAATATATAGATCTGCAAACAGGTGAGGCACGTTTGATTGGGGGTCTTCCGCAGTTTATTACATATACTATGGGTCTGAATACAGGAACTACATATGATACTGCTTCACTTGGAGCAGCTTGCGAGAGGCGGCCCATTGCCTACTCAGTATCAATTTAAAGAATTCAAACCTGAAACCGTGTCTTCCTGGGAAATAGGTTACAAGGGAATAATAGACGAAAAACTTTTTATAGATATTTATGGATTTTATGCACAGTATACCAATTTTATCGGATTAACAGTATTGGTAAAAAATCCACTACCAATGGACCTACGCGGCAGTTATAAATGCTATTAACACTTATGGAATTTATACAAACAGCAGCAATAAAGTAAATACAGTAGGTGCGGGACTTGGTCTTCAATATACACTGCCCAAAGGATTTTTTGTAGGAGGAAATATTGCTTACAATGATTTATCCAATGCAGATGCCGATGTGCTTACGCAGTTCAATACACCGAAAATTAAATACAATATTTCTTTTGGCAATTACACCATAAAGAAAGTATTTGGATTTAACCTGACTTATCGCTGGCAGGAAAGCTATTATTACTCATCCTCATTTGTTTCAGGAAACACGGCTGCGTTTGGAGTGCTCGATGCACAGATCAGCATGAAACTTCCGAAAATGAATAACAGCATGATCAAGATCGGCGCAAGCAATATTTTAAACCATTATTATACGGATGCGATTGGAAATCCCCAGGTAGGAGGGTTGTATTATGTGAGCCTGGGATATAATGTCTTTTAAACAAGTATGAGAGTATAGGAGTATATGAGTCTGAAGTCTTTTTAAATTCACTCCCATACCCCCATACTCCCATACTCCCATACTCCCATACTTGCTTCAGACATTAAACCTGAAGTGCATAACATCTCCATCTTTGACTATATAATCCTTTCCTTCAATCCGAAGTTTGCCTGCTTCGCGGCAGGCGGCTTCGGATTTATATTTTATGAAATCATCATAAGCGATCACTTCGGCTTTAATAAATCCTTTTTCAAAATCAGTATGAATTACGGAAGCTGCCTGGGGCGCTTTCCATCCTGTATGGATCGTCCAGGCCCTGACTTCCTGAACTCCTGCAGTGAAATAAGTTAGCAGTTCGAGCAGGGCATAAGTGGAACGGATCAGTTTATTTAATGCGGGTTCATTCATATGATATTCTTCCATAAACATTGCCTTATCTTCCGCATTGTCCAGTTCTGCTATCTGTTGTTCAATGGAATTGTTCATTACAATGATCTGCGCATGTTCGGCTTCAGCTGCTTTTCTCAGCGCTTCAGAAAATCGATTTCCGGTATGCATAGATGCTTCATCCACATTCGCAACATATAAAACGGGCTTATCAGTAAGCAGAAAAAGATCTGCAATCGCGGTCTTCTCGTTTTTATCCAGATTCAGCTCACGAATGTTTTTTCCTTTTTCGAGATGTGCTTTACATCGTTTCAATATTTCAAACTCGGCCTTTTGTTTTGGATCGGCAGTTCTTAATAATTTTTCTGCCTTCTGGTATTTTCTTTCTACTCCATCCAGATCTTTCAGTTGCAATTCCGTATCTATAATTTCTTTATCGCTGACCGGATTAATAGGGCCTTCCTCGCGCAGGATATTTTCATCCTCGAAACAACGGATCACGTGCACAATGGCGTCCACTTCCCGTATATTGGCAAGAAATTTATTACCCAGTCCTTCTCCTTTGCTGGCACCTTTTACCAGCCCCGCGATGTCTACTATTTCAATCTGAGTTGGTACAATCCGGTTCGGATTAACGAGTTCAGCCAGTTTGTTCAGTCGCTGATCGGGAACATCCACGAGACCGATATTGGGTTCGATAGTACAAAACCTGTAATTGCTGGCCTGGGCCTTTGCACTGGTGCTAACTGCATTAAACAACGTGGATTTTCCAACATTTGGTAATCCTACGATGCCTGCCTTTAAAGCCATGGGAATTAAATTTTTAAATTCTAAATACTATTTGTTTTTGCGCCCGCAAAGATAGAAGTATTTGAGAGATCGTTATTTATTTACTTATATTCAACCCATAATACACGGTATGGCCCTCAATCTGCTTTGGATTATTTTTTTCCTGTTGGCTTTCATTACAGCCCTCGTCCGGCTGATTTTTTTTGGAGATACAGAAATTTTCAAAACAATGATAGACGGGGTCTTTGATTCAGCCGGCTCGAGTGTGCAGATTGCCATTGGACTAATCGGCGTAATGGCCCTGTTCCTTGGTTTTATGAACGTAGGCGAGAAAGCAGGCGCAGTTAATTTTCTTTCACGTATTATTGGCCCTTTTTTTAGTAAACTTTTCCCGGAAATACCAAAAAACCATCCCTCCATGGGTCATATGGTAATGAATTTTTCTGCAAATCTCCTTGGATTGGATAATGCGGCCACACCATTTGGATTAAAGGCCATGCAAAGTCTGCAGGAACTTAATCCTAATAAGAATACCGCTTCCAATGCCCAGATTATGTTCATGGTATTGCATGCATCGGGACTAACAATTATTCCTGTAAGTATTATTGCACAGCGTGCCATTCTGAAATCAAATGATCCGACCAGCATTTTTATCCCCTGTATGATTGTCACTTTTGTAGCCACGGTGGTAGCGCTTGTTGTAGTGGCCATCAAACAAAAAATAAATTTATTTCAGCCGGTCATCATTTTATGGGTGGGCGGAATTTCTATTCTGATAGGTGCTCTCGTTTATTTTCTTCGTTTACACAGCACTTATATTGATCCGTTTTCAAAAATATTCAGCAATGGATTGATCCTTTTGCTCTTTGTAATATTTATAATCGGTGGACTGGTTCGACGTGTCAATGTGTACGAATCATTTATAGAAGGTGCCAAACAGGGTTTTCAGGTAGCCGTAACCGTAATTCCGTACCTGGTGGCTATGCTGGTTGCCATCAGTGTAATTCGTAGTTGCGGAATCCTGGATTTTATTAGTGGGAGGACTCGGTTCTTTTTTTCATCTTTTGGGAATAAATTCAGATTTTGTTCCGGCATTGCCGACTGCGTTAATGCGTCCGCTCAGCGGAGCTGCGGGTCGGGGTATGATGATCTCGACCATGACACAGTACGGACCTGACTCTTTTGTGGGAAAACTTTCATGCATTTTTCAGGGAACGACTGATTCAACTTTTTATATCGTAGCTCTGTATTTTGGTTCGGTCGGGATCAGCAAAGTTCGATATACCATCCCGGTTTCACTGCTGGCAGATTTTTCAGCGATTGTTACTGCTATTCTGATTTCGTATATTTTTTTTATGCATTAGTAAGCCTAAAGCGCAAAGCTTAAAGCTAAAACTACTTTCTGGAAATTTGCATTTCAATGGTTGATTCTTAATCAATTTGATCGTTTAATAGTATTGAAATAAGTTTTAGACTTTAAGCCTTGGCTCAAATCAATTTTCGAACAACTCATACTTCGTCTTCGGCCTCCTGTCTTCCAGCCATTTGAAATTCCGAAGTCTCATTTCATCGATGTTTACTTTTTTAATCGGGTACATGATGCCGTCAGCATCCTGGCGAAGCACCACTTTATTCAATTGTTTGTTGAGGAAAATCATATCGATAATATCTGCCTTATTCACACGGTTTACGCCTACCAGGGCCATGCTGTCATCTTTGATATAATAAACTGCTTCCGCACTTCCTTTGGATCGCATATAATCAATCACACCGTTTTTAAAATATCCGTTCAGTGTGTTTCCCTTTATCTGATTATACATATTGGTATAACTTTTCCCAACTACCAGACTATTTTCGAATACATACAGCCGGTCTGGTTTCTTATTTTTTGTATATAAAAACATTGTATCACCCGTAATCTGGTAACCTCCGGCCCATGCCACAGGATTTATAAAAAGGCGGAAAATAGAATCCAGACCTGAATAATATACACTGTCCGCTACGGCCTGGAGGGAATCAGAATATATTCTTACATGATGATAAATCTGCAAATAGCGAAGGCTGCTGTCATTTGGATTTTTTGCAGTGCGAACAATTTCCATTCCCTGTACTGAATCGGGTGTTTTTAATACAGAATCAGGGATAGGTGCTGAATATACCGTGTCGCCCGTTATATAAATCGAATCCTGATCCTGTTTTAGAATAATAATGGGCTTTTCTGTCGCCAGGAAGGTATTAGCTTTTTTATCTGCAATCATCAGATTGGATATAAGGGTCAGATTCTGCACAGTATCCCTGAAAACGGCGTTTCCCCTGGCTGTACTGAATCCCGTACTGTCGTCAAATTCTATATTATCAGCAATGATGGTTTCTTCTTTATCAGTTATGGTAGCCCGTTTGGTAAAATGAGCGCGGTGATTTTTCATGTCATAAAATCCGTCGCGGGTAGCTATGGTGCGACCACTGCTGTCCCGGATAAATGTATTGGTAATAAATGTGGCCATTTGCCGGTCGGAATTATAAAGGAGGGAATCGGCAGAAAGCTCATACGCAGGGTCTTTCAGTACGACATCTTTCTTGAAATATACATCCTTGGTGTCAGCATAGTAAGTGCCTTCCCTGCTGGTAACTGTCGTGCTTTTATTGACAACTTTTCCACCATTATAATAGTCGCCGACATGCAAATTCATATCATAGTGCAATTCATCAGTAGTAAGCGTACCCTGGCCGTCTTTCAGTACTACATTTTTCTGGAATATGATATTCTTGGTATCCACAAAATACTTCATGTAATCAGAATAGATATCTGTCGAATCTTTGTCGTTTATATGGACATGACCAAAGGCTTCAATGAAGTTATCCTTGTGGTTCATTGCGAGACTGTCTGTATAAAAAAAAGTCTTTTCGCTTTGCAGTTTTACATTGCCATAGAGTGACTGGATAGCTACTGAATCCTTATGGAAATCACGAAGTGTGTCGGAATGCCAGATATATACATTATGAATGCTGTCGCTGGTCTTTGACTTGAATGGTACGGCAACCTGTGCAAGTGAATGGAATCCCGATAAACAAAATATCAGGATGATCAGTGGTAGAGCCGGTTTTTTCATCACTTACTGTTTGGCGGATTGGCGGTGGTATCGTTCATGGGGGCCGTCAGAGGGCCTTTTTTATCCTTGCTTCCAAAAACCGAAATATTTACGTATCGTTTTGGATGCATGCGAAGATCGTCCAGTAAAATATTAAGACTTCGTGCAGTATTTTCCAGATTCAGATACAATTTTTTATCATTTAACAATAAGCCCATTGTGCCATTCGTGCTATTTACCTTATTAATAGCATCCTTTAATGAATTCATGGTTCCTTGTACACTTTGCAGGGTTTCATCGATTTTTGCATTGGCTAGTTTGCCTGTTGTTTTTTCCAGATTGTCGAGGGTTCCGGTGATCCGCTGGTTATTATTTGCCAGGTTATTGGTAAAACTGTCCAAATGAACCATGGAGCGGGCCAGGGAGCTGGTCCGGTCATTCAGCATTATCTGAAGTGAAGCAGATGACTTGGCGAGATTGCTGATTATGGCTGAAAAATTGTTCTTCACACCCGGGTCGAATAGTCCTCCGATTACACGTATCAGCGAATCCAGGGAACCTAGCGTCTGGTTAAGATTTCTCATTACGGGACTCAGGCTGCGCTGAACGTCTGACAAGATACCTGATTTATCAACAGTCGCTATGGTGTCACCATCAGCAATAAAATCTGTGGCATCTCCTTTTTGAATCGTGATTGTGGATGAATTGATAATTCCTGATTCAATGGCTGCAACCGAATTTTTAGGAATGTCCACATCTTTTTTCATGCTGATGGTAACAAGGATACCATTGATGCTTTTATCCGTTGCCCGGATGGCATATACACTGCCTACGTCGAGACCCTTGATGCTCACTGAATTTGAAAGCTCCAATCCGTTCACGCTGTTGAATATGGCGTAAATTTTCTTTCGATGTTCAAATAGATCCTTGCCCTTCAGGAAATTGAACCCAAAAAAAAGAAATGCAATAGATACCGATGCCAGCGCACCTATTTTTGTTTCGTTTGTAATTTTCATGCTCGGTTATGTTTTGAATACCCGTTTTGCGGCATCTTTTTACGAATTACAAACCTAAGGAAAAAGATCATTGCCCGTCCTGACACAATCGTCCCTTTATTTACCCGTCGAATCGGGTTGGGCGGAACCAAGATTTGAAGTTCCGCCTTCCACCTGATTTTTGTAGCGATCCAATGCATCTATAATATTCTGAACTACTTCAGACTGTCCTTTATCACTATTCAGGTATTCTTCTTCTTCTTTATTTGTGAGGAAGCCAACTTCGATCAGTACACTGGGCATGCCCGTTGCCTGCAATACCTGAATACCTTTATCCCTTTGTTTAACACCATAACTTTGTCTGCCTGCAGCGGCAAAAGATTCTTCAACCATTGAAGCGAACAAAGCACTGTTGTCAAAATATTTCTTCTCATATAAAACGGCACGCATGCGGGCTTCGGGAGAACTCAGATCAAATGCCTCTTCCGCAACAGCCGCACTGTCTGTAACGTCCTCACCACTCTCTTCCCGTTCATTGATCGCGTCATTCTTATTTTCCTGTTTGCTGGCTTTCCATATATAAGTTTCTGTTCCGACCCGGGTATTCTTTACCCAGTAAGATTCGTATATCGGCGCATTGATCCATTTTTTATGTTTCTTGGCACCTTTGCCTACGTATACCATCTTTTTCTTATGACCGATTACCCTTTTTTCATAGTAGCCTCCGGGAGGATGCGGTGTGGCATTGCAGTGAATGCTGATGAATAAATCTCCTTTTGCCTGATTGGCAATCTGGGCGCGGCCGTGCAAATCATCGTGCAGATTGGCCGCATTGTTTACGCAGGCGTCAGTCGTTCTGGTAAAAACGACTTTTGTATTGGGGAAATTGGTTTTGATGGCCTCTCCCAACTTAAGTGAAATATCGAGGGTAACATCTTTTTCAGCAGATATAAGTCCATGTGTTCCCGGATCGCATGGACTATGGCCCGGATCGATAACAATCGTACGAAGTTTTATTGCCGAAGGACTATGACCGTTATAAAAAGAAGAAAAAATAAAAAAAATGAAAGTGGAAATGATCCCGCCCAATAATGCTCTCACCATACTTTTCTTTTTGACTGTCAAGATGTTAATCTTCACAATTTCTTAGATAGGATACCCCTATTTTTGTACCATTGTATTGTATGAATAACGGGTGCAAAATTAGTTTAAAATACCTTTCCACGCTGATTTTAACCTTGCTATTCTTTTGTATAACTGTTAACAGTTCAGCTCGTTATTATCTGAATCATGGGCGACCGATACCAGTGATTCAGGATACTATTCCAACGAAAAACTTTCCTGCAGTAAAAGATACTGTTGTAGTTGATTCAGCTGCTTTGGATACGCTTCCATTCCATTCAGACAGTGTCAGGCAACAGGTAGATACGATCCACATCCCTGTTTCAAAGGATACGCTTGATGCGCCGATAGCTTACAGCGCACAGGATTCAGTAGTACTCGACGTACCTACCAAGAATATTACCCTGTATAATAAGGCTACTACGCAATATAAGGACATAGATCTGGCCGCTTATAATATCCGTATGGACCAGCCTAACAACCTTCTTCTTGCCACATTTTCACGTGATACATCAGGTGAAATGATTGGAAGGCCGAAAATGACACAGGCCGGAACAAAGATGGAATCGGATTCCATGGTGTTCAATATGAAAACCCAGAAGGGAATTACCATAAATACATTCACGCAAAGTGGTGAAATGTATGTAATGGGGGAGAAGATGAAAAAAATATCCAAGGATGATTATTTTGCATTTCATGGACGGTTTACTACCTGTAATCTGGATACGCCACACTTTGCCTTTCGTACCAATAAAATGAAACTAATCAACAAAGAAATGGCCATAACCGGTCCTGTGCATCCCGAATTTGAAGGTGTGCCGATACCGATTTATATACCTTTTGGATATTTCCCGATCTCTGCTGGCAGACATTCGGGTTTTCTTGCTCCCACGTTTGACGTGAGCTCACAATATGGACTGGGTCTCGACGGGATCGGATATTATAAAGTCCTGAGTGATAACCTTGACTTTGCTGTCACGGCCAACATATATTCTTACGGAGGATATAATCTTTACTTTAAACCTGAATATAAGGTCAGGTACCGGTACACAGGCCATATGTTCTTTGCATATCAGAATACCAGGACCCTCAATAATACCGGAGAATCTGCTTACACTGAAAATAAGACTTATAATTTTCAATGGGCGCATACCGTAGACAGTAAGGCTCATCCCGGTCAGAATTTTTCTGCAAGTGTAAACCTGATGTCTGCTAAATACAATAATTACAATCTCACAAATCCTACAGCAGTATATAACAATTCTATTAATTCGTCTATTGCATACTCAAAAACTTTCTCAGATGGCAAATATAACCTGACCGTTAATGGAAATCACAGCCAGAATAATCTGAACGGTCTTGTAAATATTAATGCACCTTCCATTGGATTTACAGCAATAACCATTTATCCCTTCGCCCCCAAGGATTTTATCGGGACACCAAAATGGTATTATAAACTTGGTATCGGTCTGAGTTCCAATATTACCGGGAATACTAGTTTTTATGATTCCCTGGCCAGCTTTCACCATATCCTCGATACTTTCAAATATGGTGCGCAGAATAATGTCCCGATAACTCTTTCCCTGCCTCCCTTGGGATTTTTGCAGGTTACACCGGGTGTCAGTTTTCAGAACAGGATTTTCAGTAATAAATACTATTATGACTGGAATCCCTATTTACAAAAGCTTGACACTAGTTCCACTAAGGGCATCTACTTCGCGAACTCCGTAGCTTTCTCCTTAAGTTTGAGCACTGCAATATTTGGGACCTTTCAAAATTTCGGAAAAAACAGCAGGGTCCTTGGGATCCGGCACACTGTTCGGCCGACTATCAGCTTTAGCTATTCGCCAGATCTCTCTAAAAGTTATTACACTAACCCCCCCGTTCAATACACAAAAGAAGGGAATCTTCAAAGTATCAATCAGTTCAATGGAAATGTTTATAGCGCATTTACACCAGGTACGTTTGGAGGAATCAATTTTGGCGTAGATAATAATATCGAGATGAAGGTTAAATCGAAAACTGATACGACTACTGGCGCCAATGAAAAAGTAAAACTGATTGACGGCTTCGGCTTTAACGGCAGTTTTAATTATCTCGCGGATTCCTTTAAACTGAGCCCCATATATTTTTACCTGAGAAGTACTCTTTTTAAACAAGTAAATATTTCTGCCTCAACAACATTAAATCCTTACCAGCACGATTCACTGGGTATTAATATTAATAAATATGCCTGGGAAGGTAACGGCTTCAATCTCGGTCGAATTATTGGAGGAAATATTGCCATATCCACTTCCCTCAAAAGCAAACCCAAGGATCCAAAGAAAGCGGAGGAGGATAAAAAGAATCTGGAAGAAAATCAAATTCCCATGACCATCGATGAGCAACAGGCTCAATTGGATTATATCAGACAAAATCCGGGTGAATTTGTAGACTTCAATATTTCATGGTCGGTTAATATTTCTTATTCATTTAGTTTCAGTAATACTTTTGTCGCGGGTAGATACGAAACACAGATCAATTCGGCGTTGATACTAAATGGAGACTTTAATCTTACGGAAAAATGGAAAATGGGATTTAATTGTTACTATGACGTCAAGAATCTGAAGATGCAAAGTCTGACCACATTTCTTTCAAGGGATATGCATTGCTGGCAGTTAGCCATAAATGTTACACCGGTAGGGCCCTGGCGTTCATTTAACATTACGATCAATCCCAAGTCAAGCATTTTGAGGGACCTTCATATTAACCGTACGCGGACTTTTTACTGATGCTGTATGATATAATTTTTCATCAGTTCAAATACCCTTGATTTAAGGTGCTCCACTGTTTCATTGGGCATCACTTCCACTTCAGGCAGGAAATGCATATAAAGTCTTACAGGCATAAGAAAAAAACCTTTATCTGGAGGATTGGCCTTCCTGCTATTAAAAATAATCATGGGAATAATGGAATTTCCATTGGCAACTGCGAGCCTGAAAGCTCCATCGTGGAAGGGCTTAATAGGTTCGGATGAAGTATTTCTTGTTCCTTCAGGATAAATACACATATGAAGACCCATATCCAGCACTTCCTTCATTTTTATGTAGCTGTCGCGCCTGCTTTTTTCATTTTTCCTGTCAACCAGAATACTTCCTGTTTTATAGATCAGTCCGAAAAGGGGAATTTTTGCCATCTCCGCTTTTGCAATGGTTTTATTTCCACCTGGAATACCAGGAGAAGAAACAGGTACGTCGATCAGTGCATTGTGATTACAAACCACTATATATGTTTTTCCGTTTTTGAAATTCTCACGTCCCTGTATTTTTAAGGGGCAGCCGACCAGCCCTAAAAAAATATCCATCCAGATTCTTGAATAAGTTATAAACCTCCGGGTTTTTTTGGGATCCTTTTGAAAATAGATGAAAAGAAAAAAGGGAATAAGAAATATCAGCATACTGGTTACAAAGACCAGCCCGCCCCATACGGCCCATAACCTTCCGAAAATATTTTTTAAACTGCGCATGATCGTTTAATTTTTGGGATCAAAGTTTCCAGTCAACCGGATCGAATCCGTTTTTCATGAGGTATTCATTGGATTTTGAAAAATGCCTGCATCCGAAAAATCCTTTGTCAGCTGAAAAAGGTGATGGATGAGCGGCTTTCAGAACAAGATGTTTAGATTCATCAATAAGTCCCTGTTTGTCCTGGGCAAATCTCCCCCATAACAGGAATACCAGATTCTTTTTCAGGCTTGATAATTTTTGAATTACAGTGTCCGTGAATTCGCCCCACCCAATTTGCGAATGACTCATCGGCAAACCTGCTTCAACAGTCAGGTAGGCATTCAGGAGCAGTACACCCTGCATGGCCCATGGTGCAAGATTACCTGTGTGGGGAATCGGCATGCCAGTATCTGTATGCAATTCCTTAAAAATATTCATAAGTGAGGGCGGTGGTCTGATACCGTCAGGTACAGAAAAACAGAGTCCATGCGCCTGACCCGGCCCATGATAAGGATCCTGTCCAAGTAAAACCAATTTTGTTTTTTCAAAAGGACTTGATTCGAAAGCATTGAAAATCTGGCTGCCTGGCGGGTAAATTGTTTTACCGGAATTCTTTTCCGTTTTTAGAAAATGAACGATTTGTAAAAAATATGGTTTACTGAATTCTGGTTCCAGGACTTTTTTCCAGCTGGCTTCTATCTGAACGTTCATGTCGCAATTTAAGGCTTAAAGTCTAAGGCCTGCTGCCCAAAGCCTGTAGCCTAAATCTGATTCTCGTTTAATGTCTGAATAAAATACATTAAAGTTTTAAGCTTTGGGCCTTACGCTTTAGGCTTTTGCTTTAAATAAGTATATTTAAAATAAAAACCAATGGTAAACACTGATATCGAACTCGTGCCATATCTTCAATTTCAGGGAGACTGCGAAGACGCCCTCAATTTTTATAAGGATATATTAAATGGGCAGATTGAAATTGCATCACGTTATGACAATCCTGCAATGAACGTACCTGAAGATTTTAAGAATAAAATCCTGCACGCCCGCTTTACTTTCGGGCGATACGCAATGTTTGCAAGTGATGTGATGCCGAAAAAAATGAATGAATCGATTCTTACGAATATATACATGTCGCTCGGTTTTCACGATGAAAATGCGGCACATAATGTGTTCGACCGGTTAAGCCAGGGAGGGGAAATTAATATTCCCTTTAAAAAGCAATTCTGGGGCGACTGGCATGGCAATTTCTCAGATCGGTTTGGGATTCGCTGGATGGTAAATTGTTCTGAAAAATAGATGATCAGGGACAGATTTTGGATAGTAGTACCTTGCTGCTGAACAGGTAAATCATATACAGTTAAAATGGCTGATGAAAAAGTTTAGTTTTATTTTTTTGGGATTGTTTATTCTGCCCACATCTGTTTTGTTCAGTCAGTCTGCAACCGTCCTCCTGAATTTTGCAGACGCTAAAACAGTGATCAATAAAAATATTTACGGGCACTTTGCAGAGCATTTGGGACACTGCATTTATGATGGACTTTATGTAGGAGATTCCAGCCAGGTAATTCCTAATACAGAAGGTGTGCGCAATGATATTATTACAGCATTGAAAAAACTCAAAGTGCCTGTATTGCGGTGGCCGGGCGGATGTTTCGCAGATACATATCACTGGAAAGATGGAGTTGGACCTAAGAAGGAACGTCCGACAATGATCAATAAATGGTGGGGCGGTGTTATGGAAGACAATAGTTTCGGTACTCATGAGTTTTTGAACATGTGCGAACGCATTGGTGCTGATCCTTATCTGGCAGGAAATGTAGGCAGTGGAACCGTTCAGGAATTATCGCAATGGGTCCAATATGTAAATGGTGAGGGGGTTAGCCCCATGTCTTCATGGCGAAAAGCAAACGGACGTGATAAACCATGGCATGTTAGATTTTTTGGGGTTGGAAATGAAGCCTGGGGTTGCGGTGGAAATATGTCGGCAGAATTTTACAGCAATATTTATCGGCAATACGCTACGTTTATGACAGACTGGAATAATAGTGATCATCTCTTTCGTGTTGCATCAGGTGCTAACGCAGATGATTATCACTGGACAGAAGTAATGATGCGTGATGTTCCCAAAGGTTTACTTGAAGGTGTCTCCCTGCATTACTATTCCGTAATTAACTGGAATGCAAAAGGTCCTGCCGCTGACTTCAGCCCTCAGCAATATTTTTCTACCATGAAGCAGGCCCTTCGAATGGAAGAGTTGATAACGAAACATGAGGCAATCATGGACAAATATGATCCTCAAAAAAAACTGGCCCTGGTAGTGGATGAATGGGGCGGATGGTATGATGTGGAACCTGGCACAAATCCTTCTTTCCTTTATCAGCAGAATACCATGCGTGATGCAATGCTTGCAGGAGTCACCCTGAATATTTTTAATAACCATTGTGACAGGATCAGAATGGCTAACCTGGCGCAATTGGTGAATGTGTTGCAATCCGTAATTCTAACCAATAAACAGAAAATCATTCTGACTCCCACCTATCATGTAATGGAAATGTACAATGTCCATCAGGATGCAATAATGATTCCTGTAAGTCTGACGAATTTATTTTATACAGAGGGAAATGACAGTCTTCCTGCTATTTCGGTTTCAGCATCCAGGGACAAACAGGGGGCTACACATATATCGCTGGTGAATATTGATCCGGGAAAAACTAATCATATCCGGATTCAATTGAATGGAACTAATTTGAAACTGGGTAATAGCCGAATACTGCAATCTGCCAGGATACAGGACCATAATAGTTTTGATGTGCCGGATAAGATAACACCTCAAATATTCCTGGGTGCAGCTATAAAAAATAATGAGCTGAGCGTGTCCATGCCTCCCGCCTCAGTAGTTGTATTAACGTTATTATAATGAAAGTTTTTCTCACAGCGATTTTTTTATGCTTCGTAACGACCAGCATTTTTGCTTTTGAAGGCTCACGCCTGCGTTTATCGAGTCCGGATAAAAAGATCCTATATGAATTTGAAATCCGTAAGGGCATGCCTGGTTATAGTGTATCCTATCAGGGTAGGAAAATAATTGATTTTTCAATTATTAATCTTGTATTCAGAGAAGACTCGATCATCCAGGGAGTCAGATTGCTAAAATCTGTCCGCATTGATTCATCAGAAAATTATAATCTGATGACAGGCAGGTCATCTTCCGTCAATGATCCCTTTCATCAGATTTCTCTTTTTCTTAAAGAATCGGGATCTCCCGGCCGGGAACTGATTGTTGATGTGCGCGCTTTTAACGATGGAATTGCATTCCGCTACAGGTTTCCAAAATCGAAGGAGGATTCTCTGTTTATCAGGCGGGAATTGTCTGGCTTTCAGATTGTGGGAAACCCAAAAGTGCATGCTTTGGTTTTTGAAGACTATCATAGTTCTCATGAAGGATTTTATCTGCATCGTTTATTCGGGGACCTGCCGAAAGACAGTCTGATGGATATGCCCATGCTTTTTGAATATTCTGATAGTTTGTTTATCGCAATTACGGAAGCTGCATTATTGGATTATGCAGGTATGTATTTAGTGAAATCCGGATCAGGGCTGGTATCTAATCTTTCTCCGCTACCTTCAAAATCCGGATATGCCGTGATTGCTGCTTTACCACACGAAAGCCCATGGCGTGTAATATTAATCAGTAACCGACCTGGACGATTTCTGGAAACGAATATGATCACAGACCTCGCACCGCCCAACAGGATTAATGACTGGACCTGGATAAAACCTGGTAAAACCACATTCCCATGGTGGAATGGAAATGTGACAACAGATACCCTGAATGCCCCGGGGAATAATTTTATAACACAGCAATACTATATAGATTTCTGTGCAAGGAATAAAATTGAATATCATTCAGTAGTTGAGTATGGACTGCATCAGTGGTATCAGGACGATGGGATCAGCTTCATGCCGGGACCAAACAGCAATGTACTCAAGGCCGTTCCGGGGCTGGATATGAAACAGGTTTGCGATTATGCTCACAGTAAAGGCGTTGGTGTGCGGGTTTGGGTTCACTGGAAAGCTCTTTATCCGAAACTGGACAGTGCTTTTGCATTATTTGAACAATGGGGACTATCCGGACTGATGGTAGATTTCATGGACCGGGATGATCAGGAAATGGTAAATATTCAATCTGAAATATTGCAGAAAGCAGCCATACATCATTTGCATATTCAATTTCACGGTGCTTATAAGCCAACCGGTCTCAGCCGTACTTATCCAAATGAATTTACCAGGGAAGGAACATTAAACTATGAACATGACAAATGGAACCCGAATGGAGTTACGCCGGATCATGACCTTGATATAGCATTTACCCGTTTAATTGCAGGAAGTACTGACTATCACCTGGGAGGCTTTCGTGCTGTAACGCCAGAAAAATTCCGCGCGCAATACACCAGGCCCCTGGTACTGGGAACAAGATCACATATGCTGGCGATGTATGTAGTTCTGGAAAATGCGAATGCTATGGTCTGTGATTATCCGGAAGCCTATGAAAATCAGCCAGGATTTGATTTTATTGAAGAAGTGCCGACAACATGGGATGAAACAAAGGTATTGAATGCAGAGCCTGATCAATTTATCGTAGTCGCCAGAAGAAAAAATGAAATATGGTGGATTGGGGGAATAACAGGTAATAAGGGAAGGACTTTGCTGGTGCCTTTTAACTGGTTACAATATGGCGACTGGAAATTAACCCTGTATCAGGATGATTTAAAAACACCATTCAATCCAAATGGCATTTTGATCAGATCTGCTACGATAAATATCTCTGGGGATGCCAAAAGAAATAATATGGAATTGTCTGAAATTTTCAAGATCCCAATGGCTGATGGCGGCGGATTTACGATGAAACTGGAGAAACAATAATTCAGGCAGATAATTTGCGGGATTTTATCAGAATCATATATTGACAGGTCCGGTTCAAATTAACTTTTTCAGAATTTCATTTGAATGAAAGTATTTATCACCAGGAAAATTCCCGACCTGGGTTTACAATATCTGCGGGAAGCAGGAATCACTATTTCTGAATGGACAACCAAAAGGGATCTTAAACCTCAGGAATTAGTTGAGCATTGCCAAAATACGGATGCGCTTCTTAGTGCAGGAAGCAATCGCATTGACAGGAATTTTCTTCAGGCAGCATCACATTTGAAAGTGATTAGTCTGCATAGCGCAGGATATGACAACGTGGATATTGCTGCTGCCACAGAATTAAAAATACCAATCGGAAATACACCGGGTGTTTTAAGTAACGCGACTGCTGACACTGCATTTTTACTAATACTGGCTACATCGCGAAAGGCCTTTTATATGCACAAGACCATACAAAAAGGAGGCTGGGGTTTTTTTGAACCTACAGCAAACCTGGGTATTGAAATTCGTGGTAAGACTCTGGGCATATTCGGACTCGGTAAGATTGGTTTTGAATTGGCTAAACGATGTGCCTATGCGTTCAATATGAGAATTATTTATCATAACCGGGGTCATCATGAAGAAGCGGAAAAGGAACTAAACGCCACCTGGGTTTCCTTTGGTGAGCTTTTGCAAAAGAGTGACGTGTTATCTATCAATACTGCACTTACTCCCGAAACGAAAGGAAAATTCAATAAAGAAGTTTTTGCATGTATGAAGCGGGACGCAATATTTATTAATGCTGCCCGTGGCGCGATTCATAATGAGGATGACCTCACGGAAGCATTAGAGAAAGGATTGATCTGGGGAGCCGGACTTGACGTAACCAATCCTGAACCAATGCGGCCAGATCATCCTCTGCTCTCTATGCCTAATGTATCAGTATTGCCCCATATCGGTTCGGCTACGGAAGAAACCCGCGCTGCCATGTCACTGATTGCTGCTAAAAATACTGTTGCGGGGTTAAGAGGTGAAAGACTTCCTTTTGTTGTGAATCCGGAAGTATATAAAGCGTAAAGCTTAAGGCCCAAATCCTAAAGCCAATGTGGAAATGATGAACCCACCGTCAATAGTAATGGAAAACTATAAAAGTTTTAGGCTTTGGGCCTTAAGCTTTAGGCTTACTATGAGGTTTTAAATTAAAATTGCGCGAAATATTAAATCCGAAATAGATGTATCCCTTACCCCATGTACCGGCTGTTTGACCAATATATTGCGACTCGACCATACTTTGGGAATTTGTAAAGACGAGCTGAAAAACATGGCCGCCTGTTTCAATATCCCAGCCAAATGAAAGAGAATTGGTTCTTGGCGGAACGCCTCCCTGTACTAATTCGGAATTCAGCTGATTTGGAAATAAATAATCATATTCTGCAGTGATTGCCATGCGTTTACTGATTTTCATCCTGGCACCTGCACATAATGCAAAAACATTATTATGATCGTTATTGGAGTCGACCAAATTGTAATGTATGAATGTAGATGTGATTTGCAAAGAGAAGCTACTGCTGAATTTTCGGGCAATCAGTATCTGGGTCGTGTAGTTGAATCGATATTCATTCTTAAGCAGGCTATCCTCTTTCCCGGGCGTAAAATGTTCTGTAAAATAATCCGATGTGCCTAACAGGCTAACGGATACTGGCATGGATTCAGAATGATCGGTTTGTCTTAATAATTTAAATTTCAAATAGCTGTCAAATGTCTCCAAATTAGTGCTCCGCCCGATTCCAACTGACAGCCGGTCACTGATTCCATAATCCAGACCAAGACGGAAGGTTGCAAAATCCAAACCGAATAAATGATACGCACCAGTATTTACCGTTCCAAAGCGATGCTGAATTTCCAGGTTTAAAGCGCCGGCTGCAGGTGCTTCGATGGTTTTCATATTAACAATATACAGGGCCTTAAATGTTCCGGTAACGTAACCCGGCTTTTGATTAAAAGAAAGAGAATCACTAATAGACCTAAGCAGACTGTCCTGCGCCATTACCTGTCGAACAGGAAATAACAAAGAAAATGATTAAATAAAACGTACCGGTTTTCATATATTTATTTTGAAATTATCCAGTCAATTTGAACCTTCACTTCGATTTCATTGGCAATCTTGTCTCTTACAATGCTCGGGATGCTGATATTAAAATCTTCTGGTCTTAAATTGAAAACAGAAGTCCCTTTTATATGACCTTTTTTTACTTCCAGTTTTGCTGTAGTCTCTATAGGCTTGGTCACCCCATGCATATTTAAATCACCTTTGATGACTACTTCGTATGTCCCTTCCTTAATCAGATCCATATCGCCGGAACAGGCGCCTGAAAATGTTGCTTTCGGATATTTATCACTTTCCAGATAGTTTTCATTAAAATGTTCCTGCATCAGTTCCTTTGGGAAAATAAATCCCTTGATAAGTACGGCGAATGCCATGTGATGACTTACGGGGTCCAAAACAGCATAGGTCTGATTATTCTCAGCTGTAATATCTTCCATGGAAGTTTTTGAATAAAAACCGATAAATCCTGTTTTTGTCATATAATTCTGACAATGTCCATGAAGAGCTAAACTTGTTGCCGTTAAGAAAATGAAACAAAATCGAAACCGCATAGTATTTGATTTAGTTATCCTGTGCGCCATGATTTACCCAATCGACAATTTGATTTATCAGGCATGTATCCAATTTTGGTTGATTGAATGGCATAGGATTATATCCGGGATTATGAGATATGTTTCCTACCAGGGTGCAAACTCTGCCACCCGCGGTATCTATTGTATAAGGATGCAGATTCGCGAAACCCTCCAGGGCAATTCCGCTTGCAGGATTAACTGCGCTGTGGCATGAATAACAATGACTCTGAAGAATTGGAACCACGTCATTCGCATATCTCATATCCACCGTATCGCATCCGGGAGGTATCAACTCTTCTTTGCTGACATTGGTACAGGAAGTAATAAAAAACAGGCTGAACAATGCCGACAAGCATCGATAAAAAAGCGGGTTGTTTCATATTTCCGAATTGTTTATGATATGGACGGAATATTATTTTTTTACAACGCAATCGACCAGGTTGACGTCCACCAGGAAGCCTGTACATTTTCCTTTGATTATAATGGAGTCTCCGGTATTGTATTTTTCACCGGGACCCAGGTCTTTTTTCAGAAAGCTGCAATTGACACCACCTTCTGATGAGCCCTTCAGATTTATTGAAATATAATTGCCCGATTCATTTACAGACGATATACGTCCGGATACTTCAATTACTTTTCCTGACCATTTCTTATTGGCGTTATTTTCTGTATTGAGAAATTCATAATACAATTTCGTTGCAGAAAGGGTCGCCACTGCCTGTTCACCTGATGCATTGTGATGAGGCATGGTCACTTTATAAATGCCCCATGTGGCCAGAAGAAGCAATATAATGCTGACGCCAAAAAAATATCTTTTGCGCATATTAAATATGAACGGTTTAGAAATACAGACGGTTTAGTCTTACCGGAATGAATGGGTGATACCAAGATATAAACCTGTACTTGAAATCGGTAAACTGCCAATACCAACGCCCTGTAATGGTATTTTTACATAAGGCTCGATTCTGATTTTAGTTTTTCCACTAACAGCAAATTCATATCCGGCGCTTAGCTGAATAATGGAAAAAAAATAATTTGATGGCTGACTGGAACTAAAGGAATAAGGCCATTGGGAACCATTGCTATCCACCATTGCGGTATAATTTTGTTCCTTCATAAGATAAGATGATAATCCTCCTGTTATGAAAAATCCATGATTTGCCCCGGATGCAAAATCATATCGTATGGAAATGGGAATTTCAAACATATTGCAATTTCCATTTACATTTAAGATGTCAGTATAGGGAGGCACATATAATTGATCTTTACTAAAATATTTGCCCTCTGTGTAGTAAAATTTTTTATCCCACAGAAGAATTGTTTCAACCGAAAGTTGCTTATTGAAACGATAACCAATTAAAGCGCCCAGGCTATATCCAAGTTTTTCAACTGATTGAAACTTTACTGTGCTAAGATCCGGGCCCCCGATAAAGCCAGCATAAAATCCTTTATTTGTTTTTGTTTTTGAATTGGTTGGGGATGAAACAATATTCATAGGGCCGGATGCAGCAGTTGGTAATGTTTTTCCGTAAACTGCGATAATTTCATTTGATTCGGAAACGGACAGGGATAGGGGTTTTTTTGCCAGTTTTTGCGCTAAATATATCTGACTATTCTCCGGGTTTTCGGATGAAGACAATGTATTTATGCTTTCTGCAGCTCCAATAGACAAGCCTGCTGATTTTGGATGTGTACCATTTTTATTATTGCCAGTTCCGGCTTTTGTTAATAGTTTTGTCTCACCATTGCCTTGATTTCCACCGGCCTTAATGAGATTTTTTGATGCATGGGAGGTCTCCCTCTGAGAGTTACTTCCGCGTAATTTTTGTTGAATCAAAGAACTATTGGAATTTGTTTCAGCGCGCCATTTGGATTTAACTGATTCCGATTTGTTGTATAACCTGATCGAAGATGCTTCAGGTCTCTTTGTCAAATTCCTTTTTCCTGTATTAATTGCAGGAGAACCAGATAGTTTTTTGGATGACGAAAAATAAATAATTGAACCAAGGCTAATCGGAATGAGCAGTAATGAAAATAGCCACCTGCGTTTATTTCGGGAACTTCTGGAATTCAAACCCGGAATTCCGGTATGATCTCCAAATCCTTCCTCATTGAGTTTGCCAAGCACGGCATCCCAGTCTGATCCGGATGTTTTGAGTGGATAATGTTCACCTGCTTTTTGGAACAGGTCGTCCATATCGTTTTCTAAATGCTCCATGATTTCGACTCCTCCTTTTCTTTAATGATCTTTTGTAAAATTCCCCTTGCACGCGATAAATTTGATTTTGAAGTACCCACCGAAATACCCAGGGTATCTGCAATTTCAAAATGCGTGCAGCCATCAATTACAAACATGTTAAAGACTATCCGGTACATTGGCGGAAGACTCTTCACATAACTGATCAGTTCTTTATATAATAACAGCTGGTCTGCTTTTTGACTGTTATCCGGTTCTTCCCATACATAGTCAGGTATACCACCAATTTCCGGGGTCATATTATTCTTCCTGAGTTCATCGATTGACGTGTTTATAATAATCCGTTTCATCCATGCCATCAGCAGTCTTTCCGGATAATCTTCTTCTTCATACCTGAATCTTTCCATATGGCGGAATACTTTTACAAATCCGTCATTGGCAATATTCACCGCCAGATCATACCTGTATACATATCGAAAAGCTATCTTTAGCACATAACCATAAAATCGCTCGTAGAGCATTTTCTGGCTTCGCGGCTCCTGCTTTTTACACCCTTCTATGATCTGTATTATATTATCCAAAGTTTTCTGGTATCAACTTTTCGTAATTTGATAATTATGGGGCCGTATGGCTGAATTGATCCATAACCGGCCAAATGCCCGGAGTCGGCACGCTGATTCCCTTGTTATTGCCTCTTTGCAAATTATCCGGTCCGAACCGGTAAACCGGCCAGCCTTTATAAGTCATCTGGGGTTTCCCATAAATGGTTATGGATGAAAAATCTGCCTTGTTAAATATGGAAGGTACGCTTTGTATAGTGCTGATTTGAACAATTGGCCAGAAACTATCGTTACTGAAATCCGATAATGTGTAAGTATTTGTTCCTGATTTATCATTGGAAAATGAATACAAAGTCACTCCGTGATCGTCGGTTAAATAATATGTTTCTTCCGCGCCGGCCTTATAAGTACTGTCGTACATTATACCATCATTCCCAATAAGTTGGTTTTTTACAAACATGACGGTGTAATCGGGTTTTGCAACGAACCAGATATTTTCTAATCCGTCTCCCCCGATATTTCCCGGGCTGTCACCTGCATATGTATATAGAGGCCATCCTTTATAAGTAGTCTGTTTTGTACCGTCAGAACGGGTTATAAATGAAAAATCGGATGCAGTGAGTCCGTTGTCTAAAGTCGGACCAGCAACATATGAAACGGGCCAGGATGTTAGACAAGTGCCCGTACAGGCTGAAGTACCATTTGCATCCAGCGAAAAGAAATACAGAGGATTGCCATTGACATCAGCCAGGTATGACCCAAAATGGGAATCAGTCTTCAATTGATAAGAATTACCGGCAGATGTGACTGGTGGTGGATTGGTATTACCATATCCACTCGAACTTTTTGAACATGAACTAAAGCTGTCACTCAGCAAAAACAGAATAACCGGGTATAATATATATTTAAGTCTCATTTTTTTTATGTTTATTAAGTCAGAATTGTATGAAAATAAGCGCTTAGTAGTGAGTACGATTTTTTGTCAGACGGGTTGCGTATAGTTCAAATTGACGAAAGTCAAGAATGTTAAAGTGCTGTTTATTTCAGGATCGTTTTAAAGATGTTTTTTTATTAAGTTTGATAACTCCAACCAACAAACGTGCGCCGAATCTGTATTTTACTTTTATTCCTGCCGTTTTTCTATCTCTCTTTTGCGAATGGAAATAATTCGTCCGGTACGGAGACTGATATCAACTGGATTGCTGTCTGGCTTAGTTTTTTATTCGGGGTGCTGTTTACAATTTTATTCCGGTTTCTGAATAGCAGATCAAAGAAGATCGATCAGCGAAGTGATGCCGGTATTCCTTTAAGCGGCTGGATTATCTTATTAGGACTCACCCTGGTAGCGCGAATTTTATTGCAGGGATTTGCATTATTGAACGAACATTATTTTCTGAAATCGGACTGGATAAAGTTGGAGACTGCAGGAGGGATAAAATTGCATTTTCTGTTAATAATCGAATTGTTTCTTTCTTTATTTTCTCTGATCAGTACGATGGTCCTGTTATACTGGTTTGCAGGAAGAAGAGATATTTTCCCCTCGATGTTCATTTACTACATAAGTTTTTTTCTTGTCGCCCAATTTATTTTATGGGTTACATATGAAAATATCAGGTTACCTGCCAACTGGTCCAGGACTCCGCATGAAATGCTTATTCAATTCTTCAGAATGGCTGTTTATGCTATTTTATGCGGCGTTTATGTCTGGAAGTCGGAACAGGTGAAACAAACCTTTGTATATCCGCCAAATTAGTTATTAGTTGTTAAATAATTCGGATTGTCGTCGTCATCTTCTGTCCAGCTGCTGATCATTAAAAACTAACAGCTATTAATTCAGAGTGCCGATAAATATTCCGCCAGTTTATTAATTGCAATAGCCGCCTGTTTAATTCCGGTTTCTGCTTCGGGAAAATTTCTTTGTTCGATGGATTCCCGTATTCCGGGCAATGTTTTTACTGCATAACCAGTATAATAACCTGGCGCATATAAAACATGCTTATACCAGGGCCTTTGTGGTAGTCCCTCATCCAGCAGGAGTAGGTGCTCCGCCCGATACAATTGTTTGTTTAAGATGTCTTTTTGTTCTGCACTGAGTCCATTATTTTTCAACATTTCAAATGCATGGTCTGAAGATTTAGACAAACTGGTTATTGCATTTTCTAATGGAGAAAAATCGATGTAAGGAACTTCCTTTTGTGCTGAATCGGGAAAAAAAGGTTTTGCTGTATCGGAAGCAATGATTAAATATCTTTTCCGGATGATTTCATTGTTAATGGAAGTTGTTTGACGCAGGTTTGAAATCAATGTTTGAAGTTCGGTGGAATAGGATTTTATTTCTCTGTACAAAATTCTAAAATCAAAGGGAAGAACATCGGCATCCAGCATGCGTAATGAGATATGACCGGCAATTTTTGAAAGTGAAGCGCAATAATAAAATCCCGGATCAATAAAACGTATAAAGTTGTCATAGGAATCATATATCGAGTGATAAGAACCACCATTATCTTCGCCGGAAAATCCCAGATCGACCGATGGAATTCCCAGGTGCTGAAGGAAAGGAGAAAAATCAGAACCCGTACCAAGTGCTTCCAAATGCAAACTGGATTTATCCATAATTTCTTTTGCCGACGAGAGAGTTTGTTGCCGTGGCAATTTTATGGGCTTTTTGTCTTTCATAAATACTAACCCCTTTTTGTGGGTCGGTTATATTTTTCGCAACTTCATCCACCACTCCTTCCAACGCATGTGAGCCCCCGGCATTTAGAAAGCCCCTTCCGTTTTCATCGGAATTAATATAAACAACTGTATTTTTCTGCAATAATGCAGCATGGTCCTCAACCCATTCTGTTGATCCCAATAAAGCCGGTTCTTCACCATCCCAGGAGCAGTATATGAGTGTTCGTTTGGGCCTCCATCCGGATTTTACCAACGTACCAACAGCTTTTGCTTCCTCCAGCATGGAAGCCTGCCCGCTTATTGGATCCATCGCGCCATTTACCCAGGCATCATGATGATTGCCCCTGATCACCCATTCATCAGAAAATTCAGATCCTTTCATCATAGCGATGACATCATAACATGGAACCATCTTCCAGTCAAACTGCAACTTCAAATGAACGACTGACTTTCCCGGACCAACATGATAAGTGATAGGCAAAGCGCCACGCCAGCCTTCAGGAGCTACTGGCCCTTCAAGTGCTTCCAGCAACGGTTTCGCGTCATGATAGCTAATGGGAAGCACCGGAATTTTAAGCAGGTTTGGGGCATCCAGGTGTGACGCATATCTTTTTGCATCCTTCGTTGCACCAATACCCGGGGTGAGAGGGTCACCTGGATAAATTACCATATCCATCACACTGCCCCGCTGCACACCAAACTCATTTTTAAACGCGCCTTTTGGATAAACGTCTCCCTGATAGTATCCATCATCTTTCGGATCGGAATAAATGATACATCCAATTGCACCATGTTCCTGGGCAATTTTTGGCTTTATGCCGCGCCAGCTCTGACCATATCTGGCAATTACTATTTTCCCTTTCACATCAATTCCCATTCTGGCCAATTCTTCATAATCAGCGTTCAAACCATAATTCACGTAGACTAATTCTGAAGTTACATCGCCATCTGCGCTCCAGGCATTATAAGTTGGCAGCTGGCCTTGCTGACCACTGGTTGCGTCTTCTTTTAATGCAGGTTCTTTTAATAAAGCATGGTAAGCAAAAGGTGCCGTCATTTCAAGTATCCTGATTTTGGGCTCGGGAAATAAGACCTGGTAAATATCCATATGCGTATCGAAACCATAATCGCGGAATTTCTGTTGAATCTTTTCCGCGACAACTTTACTGCCAGCTGAACCGACATTATGTGGTTCTGAAGAAAGATCCTTGATAGTCACGCCTATATTTTCCCTGCTGATCAATCCGTCAAATGTTTTTTCCAATTTCAGCTCTTCACTGACATTGCTGTCATTAAATCCGGAAATCTGATTTTGCTGGGCAGGTAAATTTGTACACAGAAATAAAAACATTAAAATAAAAAATCCTTTGCGCATAATTTTTAGATGTTATTAAAAGTACTCATAAAATTGAAATCGCGACAAACTCAGGTGACCAGTCCATCCGGATGTACTATATGAAAGTGTCCAAACAATAGTCTTTGTAACTTGCTTCAAACATGGATGAATGAAAACCTTCGAACCAGAAAAAGTCAGACAGTTTTTCTTTATTGTTGTTTTATCGGTAATGGGTATTATCCTTTTTACTTATCTGAAATTGTTCCTGCCTTCATTCCTTGGTGCCATTACGTTATATGTTCTGATGCGCAAATATATAAAACGAATGCTGGTAAAAAAATGGAAACCGGCAGCTGCCGCCCTGTTACTCATGTTGTTTTCGTTTCTGATTATTCTGCTTCCGGTTTTTATTTTCATTAATACAGTCAGCTCGAAAATAGGATATGTAATCAATCATTCTACGGAAATCACCGGGTCAATGATTGTATTTCTAAAAAATATTGAATCCCGCCTGGGATATCATTTTCTAAATGTAGAAACAATCCGCAATCTGAGCTGGTCTGGCACTGGCGGAACTTCCGCTTGATTCTGGGGGCAACCGTTAATTCGCTGGTTGCTCTGGTGGTCATGTATTTCATTCTGTATTTTATGCTAACCAATTGTAACAAAATGGAAGACTGGATGGAAGACGTTCTACCGCTGCGTAAAGACAATCTTGATCGCGTAAAACGACAGATGAACCAGATGGTCGATTTCCAATGCCGTAGGGATTCCGTTGATATCGCTCTTATGCAGGGAATTGCGGGTTTAATCCTCTTACCTGATTTTAGGAATTAAAGAGCCGCTATTATGGTTTGCCCTAACCGCCTTTACGTCTATTTTGCCTCTTGTCGGATCAGCCTTGACTTATGTTCCGCTTGCCATTATTCAGATTTGCCAACGGAGAAACAACCAAAGGGATAATTATATTGATATACGGGCTGGGTGTCATAGTAACCATGGATAATGTTTTTCGAATCTGGCTTCAAAGGCGGATCGGTAATGTTCATCCGCTAATTACATTATTTGGTGTATTTGTTGGTGTTCCACTATTTGGTTTCATAGGTCTCATATTTGGTCCGTTGCTCATTTCAATATTTATATTACTCATGCGCATTTACCGGGTAGAGTTTATTGCTCCGGAATGAAAAACTGGTCGATTGAAATAAAAAGGGCCGTAATGTACAGCCCCTTTTTACGATATAAAGAAGAGCTGTCTACACGCGGCCCGCAAGTTCTTTGCCCGCTTTGAATTTAGCAACTTTTTTCGCTTTAATCTTAATGGTTGCACCGGTTTGAGGATTACGACCATTACGTGCTGCGCGCTTTGAAACTGAAAAAGTTCCGAAACCGACAAGCGTAACTTTGTCTCCTTTTTTAAGAGTTTTAGCAATGGCTTCAGTAAAGGAATCCAGGGCGGCGCCGGCCTGTGTTTTCGTGATACCTGCGTCGTCGGCTAATTTTGCAATCAGTTCTGCTTTGTTCATGGAAAATGTTTTTATTGATTTCGATAAAAAGCAAATATAAGGTTATGCCTTAAGAAGCCTGATCGGGGGAAAAATAATTAGGACTCAAACAGGAATAAACCGTCATTTTTTTCCAATTCCGGCTATTTATACTTTAGCAGTTGCTCTTTTAAAGCTTTTATTCCTTCTGTGGCGGCCTTTTCAATCTTGCAAAGGTTTTGGATGTTCTGAGTATAGGGGATATTCTTGTCCACGATGAATTTGGGTATTTCAGCGGGAGCAAAATTAATCAGTCCGGCAGCAGGGTAAACAACCAGTGATGTCCCGATGACTACCAATATATCAGCCTCCCTGCACAAACCTGCTCGCGGCAACTATCATGGGAACCGGTTCTTCAAACCAAACAATATGAGGTCGGAATTGACTGCCATCGGGAGCTCTGTCGCCCAAACGGATATCTTCTTTTATTGGGTATAACAATGGATTCATCCATCTCGCTGCGCATTTTGAAGATTTCACCATGCAGATGTAATACCTGCGAAGAGCCTGCTCTTTCATGCAGGTCATCAATATTCTGTGTAATTATCTGAACATTGAAATATTCCTCGAGCCCAGCCAGTTCGAGATGAGCGGCATTAGGCATGGCATCGTACACATTCCGGCGACGCATATTATAGAATTGCAGTACCAGTTCCGGGTTTTTCTTCCAGGCCCCCGGGGTAGCTACTTCATTTATATCATATCCTTCCCAAAGTCCGTCGCTGTCCCGGAAAGTTTTTAATCCGCTCTCTGCGCTGATGCCTGCGCCCGTGAGAACGATCAATTTTTTCTTCATTCAAAAGATTTTACCTGAAGAATTCAAAAATGACTTTCCAGGCTCTGTTGCTGATTGGCCTTTCTGTTATTCCTTTGCACTTTAGGTTTCCGGTTTTAGCTCCATTTTTGAAATCACATAATTATATAAATCCTGCATACTGATAATATCAATCAGGTCGGCCGGATCTACTTTGATATGAAGATTTTTCTCCATTACAACTACCAGGTCAATATAATCCAGACTATCAAGTTCAAGGGTTGATTTTAGATCAGCTGAAGGTATAATTTTTGCCAGCTCCACTTCAAACTCTTCCTGAAGAAAATTATTAATAATCCCAATAATCTTATCTTCTGATAATGTCTTATTTTTCTCTGTCTGCATAAGTTAAAATTACCATTTTCCTTCAGAATGTTTTTTTTATCTCGTTCGCAGGGAATTCGGTAATTTACTGAAATGCTGCATCAGGAATTCAATGATTATTACGATGTTATCGTAATCGGCGCCGGAATCGGCGGACTCACAGCAGCTGCCTTATTGAGCAAAGCCGGATTGACAGTCTGTGTTTTGGAAAAAGAGCCCCACGTCGGAGGCTATCTGGCGGGATTCAGAAGAAAACATTTCATTTTTGATACTGCTATTCACTGGCTTAACCAAAGTGGTCCGGATGGGATACTGGACAAACTTTTTAAGGCCATTGGAAGCGACCATCCCAAAACTATTGAACAACATCGAATTCGTCGCTATAAAGGGGAAAACTTTGATTATCTGCTCACTAATAAGCCTGACGAACTTCGGGATCAGCTGATCAGGGATTTTCCGAATGAAAGAAAGGGCATAGAAAGGATGTTTTTGAAGGCACGGCAGATCGGGAAGTCATTTAAAAATTATAACAGGATTTTCCGTTCAGAAGAAACCATGTCATTTTTTCAGAAACTACTAAATAAAATCCGGTTATTGAAATTTGCAATACCATTTATTCCCTATCTCTCTTTTTCCGGAGAAAAGGGTTTGAAAAAGGGCCTGAACTTATTTACTAAAGACCCCCGGTTGCATAGGATATTTTCAGGGGAACATGAAATGCTCGGATGCCTTATTCCCATTGGGTGGTCATATTTTCATGATTTTCAGAGTCCGCCAAAAGGTGGCAGCCAGGTTATACCCCGTTGGCTCGAACACGTAGTCCATTATTATCGAAATCACGTCGGGCTGCAATGCCAGGTGAATGAAATTTTTGTAGATAGCGGTTGCTGTACCGGAGTCTCTTTTGATCAGCGGGGTAAAATTCGCCAGCTTAAAAGTAAATATATTATTGCGGCCTGCGATATAGAAACACTGTATGAAAAGATGCTGCCTTCCGATGCAGTTCCGGCTGGTTTAAAGAGAAAACTGAAAAAAGCAGATTTGTATAGTTCTTCCATTACTGTTTCCCTGGCGCTGGATTGTACAGCAGAGTCTCTTGGTTTTAATGAAGAACTGATACATCTGGTGGACGAAAACCAGTCATTTGAAGATCACTGCGGTGGTGATCCAAGCCGGTCTGAAATCAGTATCATAGCACCTTCCATGCGCGATAAATCACTGGCACCGGAAAACCATGGAATACTTACACTTTATATGCCTGCCAGCATGGATTATAAAAATGAATGGGAAACCCATCTGGATAAGTATGGAAAACGGGTGAGGGGAGAAGCATATCAACGATTGAAAAAGGAAGTGGCTGAAATACTGATAGGCAGGGTAGAAAAAAAACTCGCACCCGGGCTTCGTAATCATATACTATTTTATGAAGTTGCAACGCCGGTTACTCATTGGCGTTATACCGGGAATAAAAATGGCACTATGATGGGAGCGCGGCCTGGCAGGAAGAATATGAAAAATAAAATTTCCCACTACCGGACTCCTGTAAAAAACCTGATTCTCGGTGGACACTGGGCTGAACTGGGCGGAGGTGTACCGATTGCTGCAAAAGCAGGGGCGAATGCCAGCCTCCTGATATTAAAAAAAGAGAACCCCGGAGCCTTTAAATCACTTGCAGGTTACATGAACAATACCATTACATTGCAATCCCTAAATAAAAATACCTGCTTTTACCCGTATAATAATTCCTGGTCCGCACCAAAAACGCCTGCCGAATCGATTATGCATAAAAATGTAAAAACGATCAGTTAAGCTAATGGTTCACGCTGGAAAATGGTGAACAGATTTTGAATTCTCTGAATCAACTATTTAGATACCTGAATAATTTAATACCGACAAAATTTCAGTTTAAGTATCTGGTTTGATTGTTGGGTTCATCTTACGATGGAACAATATATTTATCAAACAGATTTAATTTCGTCCAGCGACCGGGAACTACTGGATGCCTATTCAACTACTATAACCGGCGTAGTGCGCAACACTGCTCAGGCAGTGGTACATATTCATGTTTTAAAACAAACTCAACATCCGGGTACGCGTAAAATTGTAAATATTCCTGGATCAGGATCTGGTTTCGTGATATCCTCTGATGGATATATCGTGACCAACAATCATGTTGTTGAAAATGCGCTTTCTATCAAAACAACATTTGCTGATGGCACAGAATTGAATGCCCATTTACTTGGTTCTGATGTTTCAACAGATATTGCGATATTGAAAGTCTATAATATAGATCTGAAGCCCTTACATTTTGCTGATTCTGATTTGCTGGAACCAGGTCAGATTGCCATCGCTATCGGAAATCCTATGGGACTTCATCATTCAGTTACAACAGGTGTCGTAAGTGCAACAGGCAGGAGTCTTAGAGCGAACAATGGCAGACTCATTGATGACGTTATTCAAACAGATGCGGCATTAAATCCTGGCAATAGTGGCGGCCCGTTAATGAATTCCGAAGGGAAAGTGATAGGGGTAAATACCGCTGTCATTGCATCGGCCCAGGGATTATGTTTTGCAGTTTCTTCTAACCTCGCTGACTATATTTCCGGCAGTTTAATAATGAACGGGAAAGTAAAAAGAGCCCATCTTGGACTGGCAGCACAGTCAGTTAAGCTTTCCCAGCGAATGATAGGAGCCAACCAGTTAAGAACAAAGACCGGTATTTATGTTTTTGACATCATGGCTGGCATGAATGTGCTGAACAATAGCCTGAAGATCGGGGATATCATTATTGAATTTGAAGGAAAACAAGTTGCTACTGTCGATAACCTTCATAAATATTTAAATGAGGGAGTAATAGGTAAGAGTACAACAATCAGTATTTTAAGAGAGGGGAGAAAACAAACGATAACAGTCATTCCCGGAGAATTAAAATAAGAAGAGGGAACTTTTTGGTTCTGATATATTAGTTAGAAAGTTTTGTTAAATTTAGGGACAACAAAATACGATTGCTATGAACTCTCAATCCATCTACAAGATTGGCATAGTTCTATATGCCTTAGTAATTGGCTTTTTTGGAGTCAATCATTTTCTTAATGGCACAGGTTTTCAAAATACAGTGCCCTCATTCATACCCGGAGGAATATTTTGGGTGTATCTTACCGGAGCAGCTTTAATTGCTGCGTCAATATCTTTTCTAACAGGTAAATTAACAAAAGCCGCAGGTTTGTTCCTGGCAGTTTTCCTCATTATTGTCGTATTTACGATTCATTTACCTGCCTTGATTCACAATACAGGATCGCCAATTGTAAGCATTGCTCTGACGAATCTCGTAAAGGATACAGGTCTGGCAGGGGCTGCTTTAATGATTGCCGGCAAAGGAAATTAGAAAGTATTCACCACGTCACCACAATCGGGCATCTCACTACCATAATAAGGGTTTTTAATCGCTTTGTCTGCGCTTAACCAATATGCTTTCTTCATAGGACAGTAATCCCGGTAAACAGTTTGATTTGAAAGTCTGACAGATTTTGAAAGGGAATAAATGTTCATTGAAAGACTTGCAAAATGCTCCCGCTGATGTTCAATTTTCTGAACTTCGGCAATATGTCTCGCATCATATATCAATTTACTTTGCAAAGAAATAAACGCTTTTAATTCACTGGCAGAAAGTGAACTCCTGTCAATACCATTTAACGCACTCACTAAAGCGTTTGCTTTTTCCGACGCATCTGACGCATTTGAATTTACCAGCGCATTTTTAAGTCCATAGTACAGCGGCAGAATACTGGAGAGTTGATACCGGATCGTACTATCATATGACGGAAGCGCTGATTTTGAGAATTTACCTGAGGATGAATTAAACGAAAAGAAAATGAAACTGAAAAATATAATTATTGGTGACTTCATTTTTGTAAAATTTGTATCGTGATTGTGATATCGGAACAGAGGGGTAACTTCAGAAACTATGCCGAATCAATATAACGATTATTAAAATTTTACCAATGACAATGCAGAAAATGTCAATATGTTTATGGTTTGATCGACAGGCGGAAGAAGCAGCTAATTTTTATACTTCCATATTCAAAAATTCCGCGATCACCCATGTGAGCCGTTATGGAAAAGAGGGTTTCGAATTTCACAGGATGCCTGAGGGAACGGCAATGGTTGTTAATTTCAAAATTAACGACCTGGATATTATGGCCCTCAATGGTGGCCCAATATTTAAATTTAGTGAAGCTGTTTCAATAGTTGTTAAATGCGAAACACAAACTGAAATTGATTATTTATGGGAGGCGTTGACCAAAGGCGGCCAGGAAAGTCAGTGTGGCTGGCTGAAAGACAGGTACGGCCTTTCATGGCAGATTATCCCCTCAGTCTTAGCAGCGTTGATGAGTGATCCGGAAAGGTCCCAACGGGTAATGAAGGCATTTCTTCAGATGAAAAAGTTCGATATAGATAAATTAACCCGAGCTTAGGTAGAGCTCATTTTTTGCAATCCTCATTGTTTCCCGCACTTGTTTTCATAAAATACTCTCTCAAAAAACAGGTATCACCAGATGTAGGGGAACATCATTTTGAGAACAGAAAAATGAAATAGAAGGGTTATCCACAAAGGGTTATCAGCTTAATATTTGAACTTTTCTTCGCAACCTTTTTTTCGTAAATTGCGTAATACTAACCTGTTCTGCTCAACTGGAATTCTTTCCTTTGGATGACAATTCTTCTAAATCTAACAATTACAACATATTGTCTGATGAGGTGCAGGTTGAGTGTTTTTCTGCTGTTTATTTGTTTTGAGTCATTCTCCCAGACACAAACTTGTCCGATAAATATCAATTTTGCGACAGGCGACCTTACACATTGGTTTGCTTATACTGGTAATAACCAGAATGGTTATGGTGCTGATGCCATTGTACAGGATTACGATTCCACTGTAGGTGCTCCCCGGGGAACAATTGGAACAAGGGTTATCCAGGAATATAATCTTCCAAGCTATCAGGGCATACAGGTACTTACAACAAAACAGACGGATCCTTTCGGCTTGTTTCCAACGATCCCGACAATAAATGGGTATGCTTACAATTATTCCATACGTTTAGGATCCACTGCAATTACACGGGGAAATGGATTACCCGGTTCCGGCGGCGGATATTACAGAGGCGTTAGTTACAATATAAGGGTTCCGCCAGGTCCGGCAACTGAGCCTTATACAATGACTTATGCGTACGCTATGGTATTGGAGAATGGAACTCATATCTCCAATTATCAACCTGTTATTTCAGCAACACTGAGGACGCCTGCGGGGGTAATAGCCTGCGCGTCTCCCAGCTATCTCCTTCCAACGTTCAATAATGTTGATGTTTCCGGACGTGGCGCTACGCTTGACAGCGCAGCTGCAAAAGCCAATGGATTTACGGTAAGTAATACCCGTTCCCCTAACGGTAACCTGGACCCCAGTGGGCAAAGTGGTTTTCTGCAGGATGTGTGGACGAAAAATTGGACTGAAGTCACATTTGACCTCGCTCCATACAGAGGTCAGAATGTGAGCCTGACATTTGAAGCAGATAATTGTGTGCCTGGTGGTCATTTTGCATACGCCTATATAGCCATCCGGAATAGTTGCGCAGGACTGCAGATCAGCGGCGATTCACTTGTATGCTTCAATACCATCGTAACTTATTCGGTGCCCGCCCTTGACGGTGCAACTTATGACTGGATCGTTCCGAATACCTGGACCCTCGCTTCTGGCGTAACTGGCAATATTATTCAGGTAAAACCGATTGCTTCCGGCGGTACTTTGAGTGTCAGGGAGAAAAACAGCTGTGCCGATCTTACTGATACGATTGAGATTAAAACTCTTCCTGGTCCAAAAGGCGGTAATCTCGATGGATCGACCACCGTTTGCATCGGTGATAATGCCAGCACTTTGAATCTTTTAAATTATTCTGGAACCATTAATAACTGGATGTCATCAACTGACAGTACCAACTGGAATATAATTTCAGATGTAACTCCACAATACATCGCAGAAAATCTGAACTCGAAAACCTTGTACAAGGTAGTCGTTGGAAAAGGAACAATTTGTCCGCCTGATACAAGCAGTGTTGCAACGATAGCTATTGATCAGAAATCAATTGGTGGACAAATTAGCCCCGCCAATGCAGTATTATGTGCAGGACAGGAAGCCGGAGAAACGCTGTTACTTTCAGGAAGTAATGGAAATATCCTGAACTGGCAATATTCCATGGATGGAGTGAACTGGACTGATTTTGCGCCAGCCGACAGTACCCCCGAAAACGTAGTTAAAGGGATTACCGCAACGACATCATTCCGTTCAATTGACAAAAACGGGGTATGTCCGCCGGATACAAGTTCTGTCGCCAATATTGCTTTTGATCCGGTCGAATTTCCGAATGCGACAATTGCACCTGCAGACACAACGATATGTTACGGTACTATGGCATTATTAAATGCCAACATTGATATTGGCACAAGCTATACCTGGAATCCTGCTTCAAATGGTGCTGGCTCCGTCAGTAACACCCCTTTCAGTTTTAACAAGCAGGTATCCCCTGACAGCACGCAGGATTATATCTTAAGCATTTTGAATCAAGGCTGTCCGAATCCTTTATTGGATACTTTTCAAGTAAAAGTACTGCCACCGGTAATTGTCAATGCAGGTAACGATACTTCGGTTGTTGTTGGAGAACCGTTACAATTTAATGCCATATCCAGTGATCCTGGCCCTGATAATTTCTCCTGGTCACCTGCAACGGAACTAAACGATCCTTCAATCCCGGATCCGCTGGCAGTTTACACAGCAAATGATAATATCATAAAATATATAGTGAAAGCGGTTACTCCGGCTGGATGTTCCGGACAAAGTTCGGTCACTGTGAAAATATTTAAAACCAGGCCTGATATTTTTGTCCCAAATGCATTTACACCGGGGACCGCCGTTAATTCGGTATTCAGGCCGATAGCGGTAGGCATTTCTTCACTGGAGTATTTTAGAATTTATAACAGGCTTGGTCAGCTCGTTTATAATACTACTACACTTGGCAATGGCTGGGATGGTTTATTAAACGGCATTCCTCAGGCAATTGGAGGCTATGTATGGATGGTAAAAGGAACCGACTATATGGGCAACACAATTGCCAAAAAAGGAACAATGATTTTAATCAGATAGAAAGGAAAATTCAATTCTTCTAACGAACCCTTAACTTCTTTTAGCATTTCCGTTGTTCCATGTGGATTTAATTTGCCGGATAAAGAAATTTCATGAAAAGCTTATTGCTGCTGGTGGTTGTATTTGCATGCTTGTTGATGATTATTGGCTGCTCACCTAAACTTATGCCGGAAGGACATTACCAGGATACACAAATAGTTATTGATGGAAAAATAAAGGACTGGGGTCTGCCATTACGTTTTAGCAACCCGGAATACACGATGCAATACTCCGTTACTAATGACGATAAAAATATTTATGCATGTGTATATGCAAAGGATCAGTCTTTCCAAAAGCGGATTTTGAAAGCTGGAATGAGCATCTGTTTTGATCCGAAAGGAGAAAAGGATAAAAAGATGAGCCTTGTGTTTCCGGTAAAAAAACCGGAAGAGCCTTCCAGTAGCAACAATGGGAACTTCATTCGTTATTCGGACGTCAAAGCGACATTGGAAGAATTATTACTTAAGTCCGACTATTATAATACAATTGGTTTTATCAATCTCGAAAATGGACAATTTGATATTGGTTTTCAAAAGAACAATATTCAGGTTGCTATCAAAATCAATGATGACAGCAGCCTGGTATATGAAGCCGCGATACCCATAAAATATATCCTCGGTAGCGATCTCCAACCCGAATATGTTGCAGGAAATTTCAGTGTGGGAGTTATCGTAAACGAGCTAAACCACAGTTCAGGTAATCCTAATAGTGGTTATCGCCCGCATTCATCTTATGGCGGCGGAGGAATGAGAGGTATGCATGGAATGGGAGGAGGCAGAAATTACAATTCGAACAACAGTTCGGCATTAAAGCCCGAAGAGAACTGGTATCACTTTCGTCTTGTTTATAAAAAAAACTGACGACCCATTTCTCTTTAACCAAACTGATTCCGCAGGATCTTGTTTAAATTTGTAATTTATTAACATATTCATTTTTGTCAGTCCTATATCTTCACCCTTTTAACTAAACAAACCCGGATACCATTATGAAAAAGCTTTCATGTCTTGTCCTGTTCATCCTAAGTTTCTCTGCATTACGATCCCAGATTCAGGTTGGCTTTAAGGCAGGTTATAACCTTTCTTCGTTTGTCATTACAATACCTTCAAATTTTTATACCTATTCTTCCAGATCGAATTTCAATGCTGGAATTGTGGTAGCTTTTCCGATGGGCGGCGGATTCTACCTTCAACCAGAATCAGTTTACTCAGGTCAGGGCGCTAAAGTGAGTCTTTCAGGTGTAAATGGTTTATATAGTTTTCAATACCTTAATTTTCCGGTATTGCTTAAATATGTGGCTCCTTTCCATTTGGTTATGGAGACCGGACCCCAGTTGGGATTTTTGCTGGGAGCCACTTTATCTGAAAATGGATTTCCAACTTCCAATATCAAGGATCAGACGAATTCCTCTTGTTATTCATGGGTTTTTGGAATCGGATACCAGTTGCCTATGAACCTGGGGCTTGATGTCCGTTATAATCTGGGTCTTAGCCATGTACAGACTGATAACAGCAATGCATACAATGATGCAGGGGTAAAGAATAATGTTTTCCAGGTTGGAATATTTTACCTGTTTGGAAATTTATTTCCGGCCGATAAGAACTGACATTAAATTGAATCCCGGTAAACCACCTGCAGGGTTAATATTTTTGCCAGAGATATTTTATTTTTATCCTGAGAATTTACTGGCTTGAATGATATTCGCTTTTTATTTGCTCTAACAATGACCAATAAAATTAATCTCTATGATTGCATTTTTAGGTACTGGTCTTTTGGGCGCCAATTTTACGCGTGCCCTTCTGAAGAAAGGAGAGAAGGTACAGGTTTGGAACAGAACACCTGAAAAAGCGAAAGCTTTGGAGATTTATGGTGCCAGAGCATTTGAAAAAGTAATAGATGCAGTAAAAGGAGCAAATCGTATCCATCTTACTCTTTCAGACGACGGAGCAGTTGATGAAGTCTTGGAAAAGGCATCAAAAGGTTTCGATCCCGGTACGATCATAATCGACCATACAACAACATCTTCACCTGGTGCCGCTGAACGTTCGGCACGCTGGAAAAACAGGGGATTAAACTACATACACGCTCCCGTTTTTATGGGTCCGCCTAATGCCCTTGATGGAACCGGGGTGATGCTTATTTCTGGTGACCAGTCAGTCGTTAAATTATTGGAGCCTGAATTGTCGCGGATGACCGGAAAATTATTGAATCTGGGAGAAAAACCTGAAAAAGCAGCTTCCATAAAATTGTTGGGCAATTTGTTTCATATTTCACTGACCGGAGGTATATCGGATCTGATCGCATTGGCTGATTCGCTGAATGTACCTGTGTCAGAACTTGGATCACTCCTGGAGATGCTTAATCCATCTGTGGTGGCACAGGGCAGGTTAAAGAAAATTACGAGTAATACTTTTGATCAGCCGTCCTGGGAATTGAGTATGGCCCGTAAGGACGCACGCTTAATGATCGAACAGGCAAACTCAACTAACAAAACACTTATGGTGGTTAGCGCGATAGCTAAAAGAATGGATGTCTGGCTATCCAGGGGTCATGCAAAAGATGACTGGACAATTATTTCCAAAGATCCGGATTGACAGTTCTTTAAATTATGCAAGTGATCCACCAGGCTGACTTGTAGAAAAATACCCGGACTGACATTGACTAGAAAAATTGTGCATGTCTTCATAATCTTTTATCAGAATCTGCAGTAAACGCAGTTCATCATTTTCGCTGGTGCCAGGCAAAGCACTGGATATTTCTGTTGAACGTTTGATAGCTTTTTCATATTGCGACTTCGAAATAATGGCATTCCATTTCATAATTTCAGATTTAAAATGCAAAATGAGTCCCTGTATTTTATGGAAAGACAATCTGTTAGACGTTTTGTTGCATCAAAAGGTTACAATAGCGTGAATTGTTGATTTACAATGAATTATTCATTTTTTAAAAACCTGTAATCCATTCTTCCGCGGTGAGAGTGGTAAGACTGACGCTTGAAACCTTTAGAAGACAATACGGTTATACGATAGTCCTTATTGGCCGCCTCACGAACCGTTGATAACACAACACCGCGGTCAATCGTTTTCGACAAATTTTTGACAAGTATGGAAACATCCGCAAGGTTACGAAGTATCGCCGGTTGCATATCCATTACAAGAAGACCTGCGTTTTAGGAGTTCTTTTCGATTTTATGGGAATGATGATTTAATATCCTGTAATTTAGAAACTTTAATAATATACAATGGCTGTCTTCATCAACTTGTAGTTATGTTATATAAAATTTTGAGTTAAATTTTTATCCATGTCCGGTGTAAAATTATTTTCTAACCGTCTCAGGCATATTTTCTTCAGTGTCTTTACAAATAAGAAGACACTGGTGGCTTATAGTGAAAAATATGACCTGAAGTTCAGGTTTCATATAAAAGATGGACTTGGGAAGGATATTTATTATAAGAAGGGAGTTTATGCAGAAGATCATATTACCAGTTTTTTGCTGGAAAAAATAGGTATTAAAGACGATGACCTGATTATTGATATCGGAGGAAATATAGGATGGTATTCGCTGGTGTTATCTTACAAGAACAAACCCACCGTGCTGGCATTTGAACCGGATATATTCAATTTTTCTCTTTTGAAAAATAATGTAGCCCTGAATAAGAAAGATAATATTCGCATCTTTAATGTGGCTTTAAGCGATGCACCTGGCAAAATGACCTTGTATCTGTACAAGAAGCATAATCTCGGCAGACATTCATTTATCCGCCAACGAAATTCGATTGGTACTGCAGAAGTCGAGACAATACAATTGGATAGTTTTCTAAATGATCAGGGACTTGCAGACAGAAAAATAAAATTGATAAAGATCGATATCGAAGGGTATGAATTCGCAGCAATGTCGGGTGCCGGAAAATCACTTGCACGTACTGAATACCTGATGACGGAATTCTCACCTGGTATGATGAAAGAGATCAAACACAACCCGATGGATTACATCAACCATATCAAAAGCTATGGATTTATTCCCTGGGTAATAAACGAAAAGGGACTTTCTGAACCTGATTTTGATGAGATTATCCGCAACAATACCCAGGTCAACCTGTTCTGTAGCAAGGACTAATTACTGTGATCGGTTTCATAGTGCCAGCTTATTATTGCCTGTCAATGAAAGTTGAATGGGTATTTTTGGATAATGAAAGAGTTTATCCCCGCTTCATTATTGGACAGGCTTAAAACCCAGCATTTATCTCTGACAACTATTATCTCGCATTTGAATGAAGAGCAAGTTACTTACAAACCCTTTCCGGAAAAATGGGGCATACGTGAAAATTTAGCACATTTAGCGAGATATCAGAAATTATTTATCGATCGGATTGATGAAATTTTGTCATCTGATCTTCCAAATTTTTTGGCTTACAAAGCTGAAAACGATTTGCAATTTGAAAATTGGTTGAAGAAAAACCCGGATATTTTGTTAAGTGAAATAGAAGCTGACAGAAGAATTTTAATCTGCAGATTTGAATGTTTAACAGAAAATGATCTGCAACGTGTCGGGGTGCATTCCACTTATGGAAAAATGAATCTGTTGGACTGGCTGGAGTTTTTCCTGTTGCATGAAGGGCATCACCTTTACACAATTTTTAAACTCGCTCACAAAAAATAACCATACAATGCTACCTCGATGGTCCCTGATGCTACCTCAATGGGTCCTCTTTGCTACCCCGGATTCCGAGGGACCAAAGAGGTACCAAAGAGGAGAATCCGAGGAGAAACTGACATCCGGCACAGGTTTTCTGAGGTTCTGTCACCACTTTTCGAGGACTCCATCACATTTTTGGATGATTTGGCGGTAGTTGGTAGTAGATTTGAAAACAAATAAAACTATTATAAAGAAAATCATCTTCCTTATATTATTTGTCGCCGGAATATCCTCCTGCAATACAGGAACAAACCCCGACACAAATCCGGCAGCCGTTTCGCCTGCATAGGATACTCTTGCTTATGAATAAAAAGCGACCTATTCTTCGGATATAACCGTTCCAGGTAACCGGGTAAATGAACAAAAAATTCTTTAGGTATGGAAGATTTTCGAGACGGCGAATATTCAGGCGATGAAGCCTTATTTTGCTGATTCTGTAATATACAACGATTGGAAAGTCAAAGACGGAAAAGTAATATACTTCGATCAGTACCTTGCCAGGCGATAGGTGCAGGAATGTTTAAACTAATCTGTGACTTTAGTCTTAACAAACTTTTTATTAAACCAAATACTGAAACGATGGTCTGATTGATAATAGCAATAACCGCTATAAGATCAAAAAACCAGTATATGAAACGCATTATTTTTTCAACCCTGTTTGTTGCCGGATTACTAATTTCTCTGAGCGGGTTTTCAGAACCCAACTATGGTCATCGTGGTGGTTTTGGATTTCATGCGAGGTTTGGCTATGCGGCTCCGCGTCCTTACTTCATTCCTGTTCCACGGCCCATTATTTACGCATCGCCAGTTCCTTATTATCCGGCTTATCGCAATGTTTATTGCGGACACCCATTTTTCCATAGACATTATTGTCGCAGGTGGTAATTGCGCATCGGAGGCTTTGAAAAGGCCATCCTCAGGGATGGCCTTTTTTGATTTTGTTTGAAATGAGAATTATTCGGTTAATCTGGCCCAGGCAATGAAATCTGTCGCCGGGATTTTGTCAACCCCCAGAGCGCGCAACATAGAAACAAGCTGACCGTTATGGTATGTATTATGATTGAAAATATGCATCAGCAATAAATCGTACGGTTGACTGAATGGTTGACCAGCCTGGTTATTGTAATGAATTTTCTGAGTTAATTGGATATCTTCTTTTGAATTTAACCAGTCTACCCATTGCTGATCCAGCAACTCCAGAGAAGCCGTTAGTTTTTCAAAAATCCCGTTAAACGGATCTTCTTTTATTTTTATGGGGTCCTGTTTCAGGCGACCCAGCCAAAGACTTTCTGCTGTCCAGATATGATAGACCGTCTTGTACAGACTGTTAAAACTGCTTGGTATAATGGCATGTTGTTGTTCTGCACTGAGAGTGCTAATAAGGTCGAAAAGTCTTTTATGGGCCCATTGGCTATATAGGGCATATTTGAGTAGTAACTCCTTAACTAACATATTTAAATTTATTATAACTGATTCTAAGTCATGAAAAACCGCGACTCATGATTGCCTGTATGTTGTTTTAACTATACGTAAACTTACGATAAAATCGAGTGATCCTGCGCTATCGGGAATGCCTAAACGAAGTTACTTTTGATATATCCAATCCGAAGAAAATAACCGAATCCAATCCTAAAGAAACCAGAAATCCAATCCTAGCAGAAAAGCAATTAAGATCCTATTTTTGAAAAACCGTCGATTAAACCAGGCGGTTTTTTCTTTTTTTCTCCGTTTTAATATGCTTTATAAAAATACTTAAAAAATTTACAAAATATTATTCCCGGAAAAGTTATTTACCCTGAAACACTTCTGTTACACGACTTCTTACCAGGTTCTCTTACCCTGAATTGAAAATGCATTCTTAGTCCCCGGACGAACGGCCTTATGCGATGGAACGACGACGCAGGCCGTTCAGAGAGCATGGAGTTAAGTGATAGTATTGACTAATCCTTATATAATGAAAATAAACTTAATCTGCTTGTTAATAATCTTCATCTCCGGCTGCTCTTTAGAAAAAATGGGCGTTTCTGTCGGAAGAACCTTGGCAAGTCAGACAAGTGGTATGGGAAATAACTTTGTTCACAGGCAGTAGTTTAGTAAGACCCGTGAGTTACTAAAAAATAATACCTTTCATAGAATTAAATCCACAATATGGAAATAACCAGATTGAATTCGTATGAAGCTATTAGTCGTGAAGCTGCTTCTCTGATTCTAAAAGAAATACGAAAAAAAAATAGTTCGGTTCTATGCGCTGCAACAGGAAACAGCCCACAGGGAACATATGCATTATTGAAACAAAGCTTCGATTTGCAGCCCGGATTGTTCTCTAAAATCAGGGTCATTAAGTTGGATGAATGGGGTGGGGTACCCATAGACAATCCTGGCACTTGCGAGAGGTTTCTGCTGGATCATTTAGTCGGTCCATTACATATTGAGCAGGAAAGATATATTTCCTTTGAAAGCAATCCGAAGGATCCCGTTCTGGAATGTGAAAGGATACAATTTGAAATAAGAAAAATCGGACCAATCGATATTTGTATCCTGGGTTTAGGAATGAATGGCCATCTGGCTTTGAATGAGCCAGGAGAACAGCTTGAACCTGATGTACATGTTGCAAATCTTTCTGAGAGTTCATTGACTCACTCCATGGTTAATAAAATGGAAATAAAACCTTCATATGGTTTAACACTTGGAATAGCAGATATCATGCAATCAGCTTTCATATTGCTTATCATTAGCGGAGCAAAGAAAAAAAATATTACTGCAGAATTGCTGACCAGGAAGATTTCCACAAGATTACCAGCTTCTTTACTTTGGCTTCATCCGAATGTTATCTGCCTTGCAGATCAGGAAGCATTACCGGAGTAAAATGAACAAATTCTGTAGCAATAATAATGCAGGTGGACAATGATATCCAGGTGTGAGTATTTAATTAAATAATTCAATATGATTTCGGACATCAAAAATATTAAAACTGTTTTTTTTATCGGCATTGCGGGAACAGGTATGAGTGCCATTGCGCAATGGCTTGCCGAGTCGGGAAAACAGGTTTCCGGATCCGATAGATATTTCTTGCCCGACACTTCAAATGATATACGTAACAAATTAGAGGCACAGAATATTCGTTGTTACCTGCAAAATGGTGAAGGTATCAGCCCGGCTACTAATCTTGTAGTGGTTTCAACTGCAGTGGAAGATACTGTTCCGGAAGTACAAAAAGCAAGACAGTTGAACATACCGATAATAAAAAGATCTGAATTGCTGGCACTTGTTGCTGCAAGTAAAAAGACGATTGCAGTGGGCGGAACGAGCGGGAAAAGCACAACCTGTGCCATGCTTTTCGAAATATTAAAGTATGCCGGAAGAAATCCTGGTATTATTAGTGGCGCCGGGATGGTGAGCATTATGAAAGAAGGTCGTATTGGGAACGCCAAAGCCGGCAGCGGCGAATGGCTGGTGATAGAAGCCGATGAAAGCGATGGCTCCATCGTCTTATATAAGCCTGAAATTGGTGTTTTGCTGAATGTCGATAAAGACCATAAGGAAATCGAAGCACTGATGGAAATATTCAGGGAATTCCGGAACAATACTCAAAACCAGTTTGTGGTCAATAGGGCGCAGGCCGCAGCCAGGGAATTGTCATGGAATAAAGGAAATGATTTCTCCACAGATCCAAATTTCCCGGCGGCTTTTCAGGCCAGTGGATTTAAACAAAACGGGTTGGTCATTTGCTTTGATATTAACGGAGTGAGTTTTAACTTGAACACTATTGGCAGACATAATATGGAAAATGCACTCGCTGCGTCAACTGTAGCGAACCTGTTAGGAATAGAGCTCTCGGTCTGTTCTGAAGCACTAAAATCGTATGAGGGTATTTATCGGCGACACCAGATATTAGGGAAAAAACACGGTGTATGGTTGATTGACGACTATGCACATAATCCCGTGAAATGTGCAATATCTATCGAAGCCTGCCAGCAAATTTCTCCTAAAGTTATTGCCTGGTTTCAACCCCATGGTTATGGCCCTACACGATTTCTTCGACATGATTTTGTAACTGAGATCGCCCGGGTGTTAAGACCCGACGATGAAATATGGATGAGTGAAATCTTCTATGCAGGAGGGACCACAACGAAAGATATTTCAGCTGGTGATCTGATAAATGATCTCAGGGCAATGGGCAAGTCGGCTTATTTTTCGGAAGACCGGAATAATTTTCTGGACGAAGTCCGCTCTCATTTTACAGATGATTGTGTATTATTACTGATGGGAGCCCGTGATCCATCGTTGGAAAATTTTGCCAGACAGGTCTTTGATAAATTCTAATTAAGCATTGTTAAATAACCAGCTTACGACCTAATAATCAAATTGTTAATCGGATCGTTAATTTACTAGTAAATCAACCTATGACTTTCACCCTTTGGGTATTATCTTTAAAATTGTCAGCATACAGCTCCCGTAAAAACTGAAAAACCCGAACGCTTGTACCCCGGAAGAACGCTGTATAAATTCCTCCAATTTCCTTTGATTAATATTTTTTTTCATTAATCCATACCCTCAGGGTCGGCATTGTTTTACTTCAAAATTAAAACGATGTTGAAAACTCAATTTGCCAAGGTATTTTATCTTTGTAATTCATTTTTGCTTGTCACTGTCCCACTTGATATCAGCCTAACCCACAAAGGCACCCCTTATTTCAAGGAAGAAAAAAACGGAATAGACAAGTCCCCGTTTGCAGAAACCGGCAAACTCTCTACGGGAAATATTCCGGCGGTACTGAATTTTAACCAAACGAACAAATCGGCAGAATTCAATACGCTGAAGCCCCAAATAACGATGAACAGGAAGGAAATACTGTTTGCAAAAAAATATATTAAAAATAGCAGCGGGTGTCTGGTTAGTGTTAAAAAAAGAAGTTTAATTCCATTCAGTATTATAGATTCTGTTTTTAAGAAGTATGGATTACCCGTCGAACTGAAATACCTTGCTGTGATTGAATCAGAATTAAAACCTACGGCGGTCAGTAAGGTGGGTGCCAGGGGTCCATGGCAGATAATGCCCTCCACCGCTCATATCCTGGGATTGAAAACTACCCGACAGTATGATGAGCGCACAAATTATTATAAGAGTACAATTGCAGCTGCGAAGTATTTGAGAGATCTATATGTGCAATTTGATGACTGGTTGTTGGTATTGGCTGCTTATAACGGCGGACCCAAGCCCGTTTTAACTGCCATGCACGAATCCGGCAGTAAAAACTTCTGGGTTCTCCAGGATTATCTTCCCAGGGAAAGCCGGGAACATGTAAAGAAGTTCATTGCGACGCATTACTATTTTGAAGGGAGAGGCAGTGAAACAACATTAACCAGAGCGGAAAACAAAAAATTCAGAAAAATGGTAACTGCTTTTGTAAGATCCCATAATGCTCCCGCGATTTCTGCGAATCAAATAATAAATGCGGAATTTACATATCCAAACAGAACGAATCTGGAAATTAATAATGATATGAAACTTCTAACTGGCTTTGACTTGTATGGAACGGACAATCTTTATACATATCAAAATTTTTCTTTGCAAACCGAATCCTCAGAAATAAAGTTCAAAAGGCTTATGAGAGAATCAGAGGAAAGTCTGAGAAAATCAGGGAAAATAATGTGAAATATTTTTGTAATAAAAGAAAAATAAATTTTAAGCCACTTATAAAATGAAATCGTGAAAAAGAGTATGAGGTTCCAAAATAAAAACTATAAAAAAAGTAACGTGTGCATTATTATTTATATTCACTCTCGGCATTTTCTGTATTAAAGAACTAAGTTATGAGGGTCCTGTACCTCAGGGACCATTCAGTATTTTTACAAATCAAATACCTGCAGGCCAAACGGAAAATGACATGACAGGTGGTATTGAACCTGGTTTGAGATTCCGTTCTTCGACTGCCGGATATATAGAAGGAATCAGTTTCTATAAATTCCCCCAGGAAGGAATTTTAAAATTCGAAACTGTGGCTTATCACATAAATATAGTTTTTTCGGATAGGGCTGATATATTGGCGGGAATGGAAATGGTAAAAAGTGTCCCTACGTTTTCTTTACTTTTGGCTGTAATGAATCCCTGATGTTTTTCGGCGATTCTTTTACATAGCCAGTCCTATTCCTTCTGAAGCTATTCTTTCTTTTATTTCAAGTTCAAGAGTCTTATTGATAGCAAGTAACTTTTGCTTTTAAAAATGTTGCGAGGGAAATTGTGTATAATTTTCTACACCTTGATCTTATTAGCTTTAAGGGACTTTCTGACATCACTTTTTAACAACTACGCAGTAATATTAAACAAAACAATGGCCGCATGATTTACATGGTTGATGACGATCCTGAAGACAGAGAGTTTTCAAATCAGGTTTTTTCGCATCATGCTCAGAATGTTCAATGTATTAAGTATGAAAATGGTACAAAATTGCTGCATCAATTGAATACACAAAATGAGAATTACCCGGGGATAATTCTGCTGGACTTGAATATGCCCGGTATTTCAGGCAGACAAGTGCTTCCCGAACTCAAAAGTAATAGCAGCCTGAAACATATTCCTGTGCTGATATTTACAACTTCTTATTTAATTGCAGACAAAAAAATGGCTTACGAATTGGGAGCTAATTGTTTTCTGACAAAACCATCTTCACAAGGAAAGCTTCTTGAAATGGCAAAGTCCATTTTGACTTTATGATTTTAAAAATCATAGTCGTTTCAAAAATAATTATGTGATGTTTTGCCTTCGTTTTAATGGGCATAGTTTTTACTTCGTTTATGGTATGAATCCCCCAAAAAATATCCAATTTACCAGACTGATTAAAGCAGGTGGCCGACTAAGAGAGTTTAATTTCCGGAAAAGCAACTCAATATCAGGTCCCATGTATACTGTAGATGTTGCCGATCACCACGATGTGCGTCATTATCTGATTTTCAGAAAAGATGGAGATACCTGGATTCTCCAATCAGGAGAAATTGCAGTTTGGATTGAGGAAGTTATGACACAGATTAAAGATGCGCTTCTTAATCCTGGATAATTAGTAAAAGCAATTTATCGATTCAGAAATTTTATTTGGCAAAATAAATTGTCGGGCAGGAAGTCAACTATATGAAACGAACATTGGGAACTCAATGGCATAAGAATTGAAAACCATGTCATAAGTATTTTGGTTATTACTGCTGTTTAATTTCTTTCAAAATTTATTCGGAATGAAGTGTGATATCTTCATCAGCCTTGATAAATGAAGAATTTATTATACCTGATAATTCTGATTTTTGTGCTTTTGTCAACAAATGTAAAAGCGCAGAAGTCACTTATTATAAACAACTCAGTTTCGGCAATTCAGCATGGCGCGGTTAAAGGAAATGCTGACTATAATGATTGGGGGCTCCTGGTTTTAGTGGCTGTAATTGGATTTTCGGGTTTTATTTCAAGAAAAAAGCAACTTGAGCGTAATGCCGATTGACAGGCATAATTATTTGGATAAGAAATGACAGATGTATAAATTTAATGTGGAAAATATTTCCCACGCGGGAATATTTAAACGCACTAGAAATGGTATACTTTTTTTACAAATTAAATACATTCCTTCAGTCTGTTTAATTTAACTGTATGCGACCTATATGGACGGGAGCTATTGGCTTCGGATTAGTAAATATTCCCATTAAGTTGTTTAGTGCTGTGGAATCCAGCACGCTGGATCTGGATATGCTTGATAAAAAAGACCATGCAAATATAAAATTCAAACGTGTTAATGAAATTACGGGTAAAGAAGTCCCCTGGAACAATATAGTCAGGGCTTTTAATCTGGATGGCAAATATGTCGTCTTATCTGACGCAGACTTTCAGGAAGCTATGCCTGAAAAAACAAAAACTATTGAAATAGATTCATTTGTGATAGAAAATGAAATTGACCCTATTTTTTATGAAACTTCCTATTATATAGAACCTGAAAAACAAGGTAGAAGAGCCTATGCTTTGCTGAACCATGCCCTTAATAAATCCGGGAAAACTGCACTGGGTTCATTTGTACTTCGCAATAAAGAACATCTTTGCCTGATAAGAGCCAGTGAAAATCTGCTGATGCTACACCGATTGAGATTCCAGGAGGAGATCAAAGATCCTAAAGATCTTGATATATCAGACATTACACCGAAACCTGCAGAATTAAAAATGGCTTTGTCCCTAATAGACCAGTTGACAAAGCCATTCAACATTAAAAATTATAAGGATACATATAATTCTAAATTAATGAAGCTTATTAAAGCTAAAGCGTCAGGCAGAAAAACGACACCGCATCCTTTAAAAGTGGTCCACTCTGCAAAAATGAATTTAATGGATCAGCTCAAGGAAAGTCTAAGTACAAAAAAGAAAAAGGCTTCTTAGTTTCCAATTTTTATGACCCTTGTAAAATATAAAGCCAGGAGGAATTTTAAGCAAACCCCGGAACCTACGGGTGGGAAAGCTGATAGTGGCGGTAAACTCCGTTTTGTTATTCAAAAACATGACGCCTCTCATTTGCATTACGATTTCAGACTGGAACTTGACGGAGTATTAAAAAGCTGGGCTGTTCCGAAAGGCCCATCCATGGATCCTTCTGTTAAGAGACTGGCGATGAAAGTAGAGGATCATCCATATGACTATCGGAATTTTGAAGGTGTTATTCCCGCAGGATACGGGGCGGGTACTGTAATGATCTGGGACGAAGGATTTTATGAACCGGCAGAATTGGTCGGGGAAGATAAAAACAAACAGGAAAATATACTGAAAAGAAATCTGCGTGCAGGAAAAATTCATTTTATTTTATATGGGAAAAAACTAAAGGGAGAGTTTGCAATTATTAAAACCCATCTCAAAGGAGAAAATAGCTGGCTGTTATTTAAAGTGAAGGATAATTATGCTAATGCGGCTGACATCACGCTTAAAGATAAATCGGTCGTTTCAAAAAGAAACCTGACTCAGATAAAAAAAGCAGGAGTTAGTTTTCATGGTTGAGATGCCACTAAAAAAAGTTTGAATCAGTAAAAAACTGAGTTCCTCAAAGAATGCAATGCTATTCGTTCAGAACTTCAGACTAAGAACTTTCAGCAGCAAATCCATCCCTGATTTTTCCGATTAGTATATATCCGCAAACACGCATTCCGGCTTTCATCAGAGTTCGTTGTGAAGCGATATTGCTGATATTACAACGCGCCGCAGGAATCCTGTTTAACCGGTAAGCTTCTTTTTTAAGTTCCTGAACGATCAGGCTGCCAAAACCTTTTTTTCTGTGGTTTTCATTTACTTCATAATAGAGATCTATATATGGATAATTATAATTCCATACATATCCTCCCGTGGCGACCACTACCTTTTCCTGTTCGAGTTTGTATTCTGAATATTCAGAACGAAATTCGTTTTTTGTAAACAGGGTGCCATTTATTTTATGCTCGGTTTCAAAGCAGTCTTCAAAAAGTATGGACTCAGCATTTATATTACCTGCATATTCAAATAACATGCGAGTTAAAAAATGATCATTGCTTTGAGATTCAATAAAACCGACACCTGAACTTTTCAAAAATTCGGAAAAGACCTGGCTCGAAAGTTTTCTGTGTGGGGCGGTCAGGTAAAATTCAAATATGGTATCTCTGTTTTCACGTTTGTCCTTACCCCATACAGAACCGTATCCAATAGTCTCTTTATTCATAGTAAAAAGGTAAACGTCTGACCAGCCGGCTGCATGACATTTGTTATAAATAAACTGAAATTTCGTTTCACTAAGAAACAAATTGCGCAAATGTTCAATCTGCTTCAATCCGGTCTTTTCAATCTTAAAGTCCATGATTTTTTGGGATCTGTTAAGTACATTTCCCATTTAATTTACGTTAAATCCTGCGTATCATGAAGGTTCTAAAAACCCCGGTATCCATGAGTATCTGATGAATTCGCCCCGGTTTCCTGAAAATACCAAAGTACATGGATGGCGAACCATTCCGGCTCTTCCTGAAACGAAGCGTGCGCAAACTGGTAAAATATTATTCTGCTGTTTTTAAAATGCCGTGTCTTGCAGGTATCCGCGCCAACTGCAAAATCTTTCTTGCCGGTTATGATGAGCACCGGACTAAGAATATCTTCAGTATATTTAGAATAATCCATATTATAATCCTTTATTGTCCAGACAAATCGCTGGAAATCCTGATTAAAATGAGGCGTAGCTGACCCAACTGACCTGGAATGAAATCCCCGCGAAGACCACTCCGGAATGCAAAAACAAAATTACCTTTAAGTTAAAACTCATCGTATGGCAAAGCACATTGCGCAAAAAATAACCTTCAAAAAGACCAAACCGAAGGCACTGTTTGAATTATATATGAACGGGAAAAAACATGCACGAATTTCCGGATCTCCTGTAACTATTTCATCAAAAGCAGGTGATGCTTTTAGTGCACATGGAGGTTATATCACAGGCAGAAGCATACATACCGTAAAAGACAAAGTTATCGTTCAGACCTGGCGTTCTGCGGACTGGTCACCGGAGGATCCAGATTCCGTTTTTACAATTGTACTGGAACCTCGCGGGAAAGACACAATTCTATATGCCATTCACAGCGGCATACCCGACGCGAAAGTGGAAAGCATCGAAAAAGGCTGGCATGACCATTACTGGAAACCCTGGAAACAACATCTTTCAGGCAAAAAGATCAAACGCCCAACTATGTAATGGCAGGCCTCTGCAGGCTTCGGAAATTACAAATCGCAGAACCTCCCGTTAGTTCAGCTACGATTGTCGCAACTGCGATAGGCTGCCCGTTTTTTTCATATGTAAATTTAAATATGCAAAAAAATCTCCTTTTAGCTACGTTGATTTTAGGCTGGTTTCAGTCATGCAGAAGCCAGAATAAACACCTGGGAGTTGGGGATACGATTCCTGCATTTTCCCTTCGCGACCAAAACGACAGTTTATTCAATATTTCCGATTATACAGGGAAAAAAATTCTCGTGATTTATTTTTATCCGAAAGATGAAAGCAGTGGATGCACAAAAGAAGCTTGCTCGTTCAGAGATAATTACAGCGAATTTACATAAAGCAGGCGCGATGGTGATTGGTATTAACTCGGGAACTGTTGTCAGCCACAGGAAGTTTATGCAGAATCATCAGTTACCTTTTACACTACTCAGCGACCCCGAAAATAAAGTCTTAAAAATGTTCGGCGTAAAAACGAAGTTCTTTTTTATAACCGGCAGGGAGACTTTTGTAGTTGACAAATCCGGTAAGATCGTCTTCACATTCGACTCCTTCACAAATGGCGCTGCCCATGAGCGGGAAGCATTGCAGTTTATTCAAACCATGGAGAAAGTTTAACCACCCGATTTTACGGGATTCAATGATGAACAGATGCAACGGACTATGCATCATTGGTTAAACGATATGGTACGTAGATTTTTATCTGGCTGGCAATACCGTCGGATGCGATCCTCAGATCCAATTAGCAGAATAATACAGAACTATTCAAGAAATAACCTATGCTTAACTAACTAAATAGACTACCTTTTGAGTCATCTTATAGCCTCAACTTTGTTTTGAGCTGCAAATAAAAATTACGCTAGTAAGGAACAGTAAGTTTGTTTCTCCCTCATTCTTAAGACTGATAAGTTTCAATTACTTAAAATTTATCAGTTATGTCACCGGAAGAATTGTACGCTGAAATAAATTACCTGCAATTACAAATAGATGTTAACGAGAAAAATTTTGATATTGCATTACAGAATCCGGCACAACTTGAATATGCCAGGCAATTATATCTGAATATAAAAGCATTGGAAGAAAGACTGGCAGAATTAAAAATTCTTCTCCATCAAAACTTGAAACCAGATTAATTTATTTTCAACGAATTCCAAAATATAAACACCTTTTACGGTTTTCATGCATATTGCTAAATCAGATAGTGTTCAAAATCTTTTGAATTTTGGCGATCAATAGCCGGTTATATCCTGACCATTCATATCATATACAAATGTCGTGGCTGTTTTCTCAGGTTAACCTACTACCAAACCTGGAATATTTCCCTTGACCCTGTAAGGTACATGTCCTGATATCCTTTCATAGCCTCTTCCATCTTTTTCATCGCCTCAGGATTGTCTTTCATTTTTTCCCAGTTTTTTTCATATGCAGACAGGTTTTCATACTGACTGACCATGATCACCCGGTTATATGCACCCGTTACATCGGTAAGTATATTTTTTACATCCGGACTATCTGCGGTTGCGGCTTTGAACATTTTCGCCAGTTTGGATGCGTTGCCAGGCTTTGCTACGAAAATTTCATGAACGATAATCATAAAATAAAATTTAGTGTTTCGTAAGATAAAAAAAATGTATGGAAAAATGCCTGCACATTTTTTAAATGGCTCCCGGTCAAATTAAATGCCGGAGACAAAATAAAAAAACCTGAGCGATGAACCCCGCCGGCCGTTCCGATAATACCAAAGACCCGCCTTATGAACTAACTTGTGAAACCATGGCAAAGTTAAACCTGAAATGTGTAACCTTAAACTCGACCATTCTATTCATTGTTGCGGGAATATTAGAAATGACTTTACATGAATTTGGACATTTTTTTACTTCTATATTCGTACATGCAAAAGGAATTTCTATTCATCATAACTATGTTTCAAATACAGACGAAGGTCTGCCACTTGAAAGTATATTGCTTATTAAAGGCGCAGGTCCGTTTGTAAGTTTGATGATCGGGATAGCTTTTCATTTGGTAAATTCTGTACAGAAGAAACGAAACCTAATTTTTTTGTTCAGGATATATATGGCTGGTTTTGGTTACATAGGTTTTTTTGGTTATTTAATGATAGCCCCATTTTTCACTGGCGGGGACACCGGTTATATTTGTTGGGCACTTAAATTTCCTCTCTGGCTGACAATTACCATTGCCATTTCAGGCGGACTGATATTGTATTTATTAATTAGAAGCCTTATGAAATATTTTGTGGAAATGGGTTCAAAAGAGATTCTTCAAAAAAAAGAAACAAGGATTTCATTTGTTCATTCTTTGATATTATTCCCTGTCTTATTAGGAATACCATGTACAACCATATTGAATTTGCCTGTTATAGCTCTCATTAGTTTAATAGCACCGCTCTGTAGCCCGTTTACGTTGTTGTGGGATTATAGCAATGCTCTCAAAAAAAATTATGATTTGGAATATATGAATGAAGATTTTTATAGATTAAACAGGGTGAATTATGTGCTGATTTTATTATTAGTTATTACAATAGTCTATAATAGAATACTTGTGAGTGGAATTCATTACAATTAAACCTGATATTAAATTCGAAGGCTGAAGAAAAATTAAAAGCAGATACTCAGACCGGAACTGAAAACCCAGCCGAATTCGTGAATGGTAGCAACGCTGGTTGGTTTTCTCAGGTTTTTGAATGTGGCATCATTTTCGGGATAATATCCGACCCGCCAGCGGCTATTGAAATCAAAATCGTAGTAAATACCCGTAAACAATCCGACTTGAACTTTCTTTGTTTTTAATAGATACCAGAAAAATTTTGCTGCCGGTTCTACTATGACTCCATTTCGGTGCAGGGACAACGTTGCATCATATTTTTTTGACAGGCTGTCGAATAAAGGTGGTAAGTTTTTGTTTAAAACGATTCTGTCAAAATGTTCGCCAATCGCAATACCGGCGAGTAACCAAAAGTTTCTTGATTCGAAAATTCTGCGATAAACACCCAGTGACAAATCTGCTGTAATAATATCCTGTTTGGATATAATAGTTCCAGCATTAATACCATAAATCATCTTGCCTCCCAACGGCATACCCGCTATTTCAAATTTTAAACCCGTGGGTATATCCTGCGGTTGGGTATATCCATATTTATCCATGAAATTATTGATTCGTGGATCCTGAGCCGTATAAAAAACAGTACTTACATTGAACATTAATGCATATGAATGCGCAGGCGTACTGTCTTCCCCTGTTTGAGCTAAAAGAGCACATGGTGACAGGGAAAAAAACAGTATTAATGACCATTTGTTCACAGCACAAAATTAGAATATAAATTGAATTGACCAGAGCTATTTACCTGGCAGGCAGATCATGTTTTTTAATCAGTATGATGAAAAGTAAAATGCCCGCTGCTATCCTGGAAATGTCCCTACTATGGACAGGCAGAAGAGGGATTCAAACCTTCCTTATCAGTTGTTAGGGTTGCAATCCCGTTCAGGAAGGTTATTATCCAGATGCCGTCGTAATCATTGTCATCCCATTTCAGGTTAAATCCCTGAACTCCGAGTGCCCGGACTATAGATGGTATGACTCTATGTTCCCACACTACTAGCACGAACCCTTTATTACCCTTGATGTCGAGAGCAATGGCGGTTGAATCCGTTTCAGCAAATTTGCTGTTTATTCCCAGGTTATATTTTGCGGCCAGCGGAATAACGGTCTCAAACATTCTTGCGTGGCTGGTAGTTGTATTGATCCCCAGCGAAGGCACATAGATACCGTCGGGAATTCCAAATTTGGCGTATAATATAGACGGCAATTGTAAAGAGCGGTTAAGTCCCTGGCAGTTTAAATTTTCACCTTTCGCCGGTTTCTCACCATGTCGTATAATGACTACTTTTTGTGCGAAAGAAGGTTCGGCGGAAAAGACTATACAAATTATGATAAATGCCACCCAACCTCGTTTATTTTGCATGTTCCCTTTTGAACGTAAAAATATATTTATTCATACTCCTTTCAGGAAAATAAATTTGCAAATTAATTGATTCAATCTTTCCGGTGTCGACGCCTGAATATTTCTATCCCCTGCTCCTGAAATTCCTTCGCTAGCGTAAAGAGTATACCTGTAGACCAGGCGAAAGTCAGGAGGCCTGTGATAGATATCATGCCTTCAAGCAGCCGCCAGTCTAACGGAAGGTTGAATTTACTTCCAACAGTGGTATATTCATTCAAAGCGAAATAATATGCAAGGCTGGCATTCGGGAAGCTGCCCCTCCAAAGAAAGAAGAGAGCCCAGATCATCACTTCTGAAAGATGGACAAAAGTGATCGTGAAGCTTGCAAAGATAATCGGCCAAAGTCCTATGATAAGATTCTTTCTTGTGCCCAGCTTTTGTTTTATCGAACGATTCATCCTGAGTACCAATAGCATGCCGATTCCATGAATGCCCATGCTGACCGCAACTAATATTCCACCCCAAAATATTTCTTTAAAGGAGACAATGTAAGTCGGTTCAATCTGAAGAAAGTTCATGCACTGGTTGTTTTATGAGATTATCAATGGCATTTAAAGTTACTAACCATTGAAGCCCTTTCCTAAATAACCAGGAATTATAGTAAAGAGCTTATTTTGTCATTCAAATATCATAATTATTATAATGTTGTCTTTAACTACCTGTTAGACAATATAACTCCTGAAAAAGAAGATGGAAAAATCAGCGATCACCTTGCAAATGAAAGAACCTTTCTTGCATGGATTCGCACCAGCAAAGGTCTGATGTGATTCCGACCAATAAGGCAATGAATAATTTCCACCATTTCGAATCATTATAGAACATGAACTGTATGAAAACGGACGGTAAAAAACAAGGGCTTTACTTAAATTATTGATTGATAATGTTTTGATCATCTGGCATTTGATTAGCAGGAATTAAGGCAGAAAAATATCTCATGCTAAAAAGCTATATCAAAATCGCCTGGCGTAATATTTCAGGTCACAAAGTTTATACTCTTATTAATGTTACCGGGCTGGGGTTTGGAATTTGCGCATGCCTGGTCATTTATCTCATAAACAGCTATGATCTGAGTTTTGACAGGTTTCACCCAGACGGGAATCGTATATACCGTATTGTGGGAGAAGCGAGTCATGGCAATAATGAAAAAATGTTTTTGAATTCGCCGTTCAAGGATGTGTCCGGATTTCAGAATCAAATTCCCGGATTTGAAGCCGAGTCGGGTTATCACCAATATGGTGCAAAAACATCTATACCCTTTTCAGGGAAACCCGATAAAAAATTCAATGGAACTTTAGATGACGGAGGAATTGCCAGCATTATAACAGGACCTTCCTATTTCGACATATTTAAATACCAATGGCTCGCAGGCGATGCAGTAACATTAAACGAGCCATTCAGAGTGGTAATTACATCATCCAGGGCTCTTCAGTATTTTGGCAATTTGCCCTGGAATAAAATGATCGGGAAAACAGTCATCTATGACGATTCGCTGAAGGTGACTGTATCCGGTATAATTAAAGACTGGGAAAAAAATTCTGATTTTGCATATACGGATTTTATTTCGATCAGCTCTGCTACGCATAGTTTTTTAAAAAACAGGATTCCTACTGAAGACTGGAGCAGTCTGAGCCCGCATCAATCGCAGGCTTTCGTTAAACTATCAAAAGGCGTTTCCGCTTCACAGGTTAATGCAGCATTCGGGGATTACATTAAGAAAAATGTGCGTTTTAACGACCCGGGATCAAAACTGAAAATGTGGCTTCAGCCTATAACGGATATTCATTTTACTCCTGAATTTCATAGAGGTGATGATGGTGACAATCAGTTCAGGAAGGCCTACCTGCCAACGATATACGCGCTCATGGGTGCCGCTTTGTTCATTTTACTTATAGCTGCCATAAATTTTATCAATTTATCCACAGCTCAATCTATACGCCGGGCTAAGGAAACAGGAATAAGGAAGGTACTTGGCAGCAACAGGACAAACCTGATCCTCCAGTTCTTAACGGAGACATTTGTATTAACAGTAATGGCTGTTTGTATATCTGTTTTACTTGTCAGACCTGTACTTTCTTTTTTTAGTGATTATATTCCCAATGGAGTAGTATTCACTTTAAACGCTGCAACATTTATTTTTCTGATTATAGTTTTGCTGGTCACTACATTACTTGCAGGCTTTTATCCGGCCATCGTTTTATCAGCATATTTACCTGCGCAAAGCCTCAAGGGTGTCGTAAAAACAAGCAAAGAGAAATGGCATTTGAGAAAAGGACTTATTGTTTTTCAATTCAGCATCTCTCTAATTTTTATTATCGCTACGCTGGTCATCGGTAATCAGATTCGTTATATGCGGGATAGTGACAAGGGTTTCAAAACCGATGCCATTGTTACTATTCAAAGAATCTGGCGTGATCACAGCGACAAAGCAAACGGTCTTGCTCAAAGTATAAAACGGATAGCCGGAGTAGAAGACGTAATACTGGAGGCATTTGCGCCCATGGGTTTCCCGCATATGTCGGGTGATATAGAATATAAAGGGAACGATGATATAAAGTTTCAGGTTTCTTACCAGCCGGGCAATGTTGGATACATACCTTTTTATGAAATGAAATTACTGGCAGGAAGAAATATGTTTGCCGGAGACAGTCTGAAAGAAATCGTGGTTAATCAAACTTTTACTAAAAGTATGGGGTTTGCAAAACCAGAACAGGCAATAGGTAAGTCGATCATATGTCTGGGAGGGAAATATTTTACAATTGTAGGCGTCGTCGCAGATTTTCATGAAAATTCATTTCATGAATCCGTGAAACCGGTAGTGATTGTTCATATGCCGGATCAGGAAAAAGGTATTGCGATGAAACTGGCGTCTAAAGGCATACAGGTTTCTGACGCAAAACTAATACTTGCTCAGGTTGAAAAACAATGGAAGAAAGTGTTTCCTGAAGAACCTTTTCAATGCAGCTTTTTGAATGAATCAATCAGGTGGCTCTACGACCAGGAAACCAAAACGGCATGGCTGATGAATGTCGTAATGATCATTACCATTTTTATCTCCTGTATGGGTTTATTTGGTCTCGCCATGTTCACCGCTGAGCAACGCACAAAAGAAATAAGTATCAGGAAAATACTGGGGGCTTCAGCAACCAGCATAATGACCATGCTGAGCAAGGATTTCGTAGTTCTGGTAGTCATATCACTTTTCATCGCATCTCCGGTTGCCTGGTATTTTATGAACGATTGGCTGAATGATTTTGCTTACCGTATTCATATCAGCTGGTGGGTTTTTGTATTGGCAGGATCTATAGCTGTATTCATTGCTTTACTAACTGTAAGCTTTCAGGCAGTTAAAGCAGCAATCGTAAATCCTGTAACAACCCTGCGATCTGAGTGAACTGGCATCATCAGTTCCGGAATAATATTTCCATTAACAATTCAAAAACGAAATTCAAACCATCTTTAAAAGCTTCTCCTTCGTTTAAGATTACGACCTGGACAACTTAAATGATGGCCTTACCAGAAATCTTCAGGAATACATATATAATTAGCCAGCTGGCTATAACTGTATTCGTTATAACAATCCAGTCCGCCCAATGCCAGGTCCTGATTAAAGGTATAGTCCATGCTCGCAAAGACGGATTACCCCTTCGGGGAGTAAGTGTTTTGAGTGTTTACGGTGGAGGAACGGCCACCGATTCACTAGGCCGATATAGTATTCGACTACTCTCTTCAGATTCCATTTTTATTCCTGGCTGGGTAAGATAACAGAGAAATTTGCAGTGAGGGATATTTCGCCCAATGAACCATTCGATTTGAATCTTGATGAAGTAAATATCCGGTCATTACCGGCAATTTCGGTAAACGGACCGAGAAACTATATGACAGATTCGATTGCCAACCGGACGCAGTATCAGAATGTTTTTGGTTATCAGTCGAAATCAGGACCTCTGGAAAAGAATATTAGTCAGGCTGGTAATTTCGGGCTCGTATGGGATATGAATAATCTTCTGAATCCATCCTCTGATAATCGCTCTCAGGCCCTGCAACAAAGATTGATAGAAAGTGAAAAGGATAAATATGTTGTCCATCGGGTTAACCTGGCTCTCGTTAAAAGAATAACCGGTCTGGAATCGCCGGCCCTTGATAGTTTTATGAAATTGTACCGGCCGACCTATGAGACTTCGCACTCATTTGAAACAGAATACGAATACTTTCAATGGATTTCCATTTCTGGAAAAAATTTCAAAGAGGCATGGAACCGGGAAATTATTTTCAGACTTCTACCTTCTTCCGGCTCAATCTGGGATTAATGTTTATACGGCTCATTCCGAACGCTTGCTGTCTTTGCCAGCCGAAGTTCATTCAGAGCGAAGACTTGTTACCGGATTGGCAACAGCTGCCCGAATGGCCTGCTGACTCACCGTAATCAATGTGATCAGAATCGAGATCGCTGCAGCTAAAGCAAAGATCCACCATGAAAGATCGATCTTGTACGCAAAGTCCTGCAGCCAGTGACTCATAGAGTACCAGGCTATAGGTGCTGCAATTAAAAAAGCGATAAAGATAAGTTTCAGGAAATCCTTTGAGAAAAGTCCGACGATGCTGCCCATGGATGCGCCCAATACTTTCCGGATACCAATTTCTTTAGTGCGCTGCTCAGCGGAGAATATGACAAGACCAAGCAAACCCAGACAGGAAATAAGGATTGCAAGGGATGCGAATAATATGGAGAGTTTTGCAATTATCAGTTCATTGCCGTAAAGATTTTTGTATTCTTCGTCAACGAACTGATAAGAGAACGGATAATTTGGATTGATGTCTTTGTAAACTTTTGAGAGGCTGGCAAGCGCTTCCTTCGTCTTGCCCGGAAGTGTTCTTACGATAATCACTCCGAAATATTCATATTCCTTCACATCAAGAATGACAGGTTTTATCGGTTCCCGCAGCGAATGTGTGTGATAGTCTTTCAGGATGCCAATAATATGCCCCTTTTTCTGCCAGGCAGAAACCCATTTGCCAATGGGATTTTTCATTCCCATTTCCTTCACGGCCTCTTCATTAACCAGAAAGGCATCAGTAGAATCAGTGGCAATGCTTCTTGAAAAATCACGACCCTCCACAATTTTCAGTTTCATCAGTTTTACAAAATCAAATCCGACGGAAGCAGGCTTAAATCCGACGTCGGCATTCTTATCTTTTCCTTCCCAATTAACGGCATCCGTAACAACAAAATCCATCGCATGAGGTGCCTCTGTGCTTCGATCTATTGTTGCGATGCCGGCCATTTGCGACAACTGGTTCTTAAATAACAGGTACTTATTTTGATGGGAGAGTTCTCCCTCAATCCTGGTATAGATCAGATTTTCGCGATCATATCCCAGGTTAGCATTTTGTACATAGTTGGTTTGTCGCGTAATAACGATGGTAGCCACAAGAAGTATGATAGAAAGCATAAACTGAAAAACCGTAAGACCTTTTCGAAACAAAATGGATCCCCTCGTAAACTTTGTCACTCCTTTCAGGATGCGTACAGGTTTCAAAGAAGAAAGATAAAGTGCAGGGTAACTTCCTGCTATAAGACCAGTCAGCAACATCAGCGTGATCAGAGAGAGCCACAGCCCCGGATTGTAAAACTGCAGTTCAATATGTTTGCCGGTGAACCGGTTGAAAGATGGCAACAATAAAAAAACCAGAATAACAGAAAGAACCATAGAGATGAAACAAAAGGCGACGGATTCTGCTATAAACTGTCCGATTAGTTGTCCCCTGGAAGATCCTACAACCTTGCGTAATCCCACTTCCTTGGCGCGTTTTACTGATCGCGCAGTAGCGAGGTTCATAAAATTGATGCACGCTATGAGTAGTATAAAAATGGCCACACTGCTGAATATTCGTACATATTCAATTCTTCCGGTCACAGGTACTCCATTAACGAAATTGCCTTGCAAATATTTATCACCAAATTTCTGGAGTCCAATATTCAATTGAACTGCCTGATTTTTTTCCAGCCTTGGCTGCAGAAATCTTTTTATACTTGCTTCAACTGCATTAACATCTGCGCCCGGAACCAGTTCAACAAATGATTGAAAATCGTTGGAGGCCCATTCAAGCAATTTCTTCTGGGCATCCCAGTTGAACAGGAAATCGAAATGCATTGAACTTTCCGGTGGCAGGTTTTCAAATACTGCCGACACTACAAAATCCTGACTGTTCTCATAGCGAATGGTTTTACCCATTGCATTATGAGCCTCTCCAAAAAAAGCTTCGGCCATTTTCCGGGAGATGGCGATCCCCGTCATATCTCTAAGTGCAGATTCCGGACTACCGGCTACAAGTTGATAGCTGAACATCTTAAAGAAATCCTTGCCTGCTCGCGAGCCTTCGAACTTTAATTTCTTTTCCCGATACTGAAAAGTTTCAGGGTGCCCCCAGGGTAATTCATAACCTGTGGCGTAATATACCTGCCGTTTCACCTGCGGAACGGCAGAGCCTATATCTTCCAATAAAAAAGAAGGGTAATTTTGTCCGGTAATTAGTTTTAAAGGTGTTGAATAAGACCCGTCAGTTTTGCCGTTTGCAGTTATCGTTTGATAAACCGCATAAATATATTCCCCTCGTTCATGAAAATTGTCGATACTTTTTTCATGTTTCACCCACAAAAAAATGAACATACAGCATGTCATTCCCAATGTCAGACCGATCACATTAATCGCTGTTTGCGTTAAATGGCGGGAGATATTTCGCCATGCGATTTTGAAATAATTTTGAAGCATATATTTTAAAATAAAAAGTAAAAAGCAAAACGAACTTTATCAGGCCCGTTACTTCCAAACTTCTATCCACTTAAATGCCGAAATCTGATCTGCTTGTAAATCAGCTAACTATAGATTGGGTTTCTAAGAGATTGTCCGCTTTCGATACGCCTAATGTCCCTATTTGAAACCATGGGACGGGGCAGATTTTTAATGCTCTTTATCCGTGAAGAAAATGTGAACTTCACACTTTCCGGATAATGGAAGTAAATAATTGTAGTCTATGACGATTGAATATGTATTAACACCAGATCAGCTCAGTAACGCCATTGATAATACCATCCGGGTATTTAATGAATATAGTCTAAGGAAGAGAAAGGATAGTGAGGGGAGACAATTTATTATTGATACAAGCTGGATGGGGATGTTTAGTTATTTCATAGTGGAAACACCGGCTGGTTCACAACTGACATTAGAGGCTGTGTCAGTAAAACCGCAAACCGCTGAGGAACGCCTGGAGCATGAAGAAATTTTCCTAAAAAATCTATTTAAGATTATTGATAAAGAAATTGCCATTACACCTGAAATCGCAAACAGGAATTTATATAAAAAGCCAAAGATCACCTTGGGATTAAGGAGTATCCTGTGGGTAATTGTCATCATTGTGCTGGTCATAAAAACAGTTCAGGGCTGTATGAAGCACTAAAAAATATCTTGAAAACTGTAGGGAGCATCAATCCCAGGGCAGTTGGTCATGCTGAATTTGCAAATCTAATTTCTTATATTCAGAAAGGTCCGGAGGGTCTGAAATACACAGATCTTTGTGCCTTCGCAGAGCGGGCAGGCCATTAAGCTGCTCTTCCTGAATAGCCTCTCTAAATTGTAGATGAAAAGGATATTAATTATATCATTTTTCCTGCCCGGTGCTTTCATAATCAATGCACAAAATGTTCATTTTGATTGGGCGGTAGACTTTGGTGGTGCTGGATCAATATCCATCGGCAGTTCGATAGCAACAGACGCATCGGGAAATGTTTACACTACGGGGTCTTTTGCGGGTACGGTTGATTTTGACCCGGGACCCGGTACATTTTTTCTAACCAGCGCTAACACTGCCTACGGAGATATATTCGTATGGAAACTGGATGCCGCAGGTAATTTTATCTGGGCAAAGCAAATGAAAGCTGTCAACGGCGGGGGTGTCGGGCTTTCCATCGCATTGGACCCATCGGGGAATGTCTATACATTCGGAAGTCTGGTGGGAACCGTTGATTTTGACCCAGGACCAGGAGTCTCCTTACTCAGCTGCCCTGAATGTTCGTTTATATCGAAATTGGATCCTGCCGGCAATTATATCTGGGCAGAAGAATACAATCCGGGAACACAGGATGAGCGGGACCACTCCATGAAAGTTGATGCCGCGGGAAATATTTTTATGACCGGATCTTTTAAAGGTACCTCCGACTTTGATCCGGGACCTGGTGTTTACAATCTGACATCCGGAGCAGGCGGAGTAAACAGAGATGCATTTATCCTCAAGTTAAATACGAACGGCGCTTTCATCTGGGCAAGACAATTTAGTGGCAACACTGTTAACGCTGCGGGGGAAGGGATTTCAATTGCTTTGGATCCGGCAGGAAATATCTATTCCACGGGATATTATTCAGGAACCTTTGATTTTGATCCTGGACCGGGTGTTTACAATCTTACCAGCGGTGCCCAGAACATGTATATTTCAAAATTGGATCCTGCTGGTAATTTTGTATGGGCGAATCAAATCAATGCGACTGCTGAAGGAATTGCTGTTGATAATTCAGGAAATATTTACATAACAGGACTATTCTCAAATACAGCCGATTTTGATCCGGGGGCCGGTGTTTTTAACCTCACTGCCTCGGGTGATAAGGATATTTTTGTTTTGAAACTGGATCAGGCTGGTAATTTCATCTGGGCTGAGAATTTGGGAGGAACTGGCGAAGCATCGGGATATTCACTGGCTTTAGATGTCGCTGGAAATGTATATATGACAGGGACTTTCAAAGGCACCATAGTCTTTAATCCGGGAACCTGTCTGGGTACATTTACATCTACTGGAAGTGGCGATATATTCGTTTCCGAAATAGAATCAGATGGCACATTCGCATGGGTGAAGCAGTTTGCCGGGGCAGGATATAATGCAGGTTCATCCATCGCAGTAGATATTTTTGGTGGAGTCTGTACCACGGGATTCTTTGCGGGAACCGTTGATTTTGATCCTGGAATCGGAGTATTTAATCTGGTTTCACCAGGTAACTATACAGCCTTTGTTCAAAAGATGATTCCATGCTCAGCCAGCACATCTTCAATATTAAATGTATCATCCTGCGGCGCCTACACCTTTCACTGCCAAACCTATACTTCAAGCGGAGTTTATACGCAGGTCATTTCAAATGTCACCGGCTGTGACAGCCTGGTAACTTTGAATCTGACTATCAACACAAGTTCTTTCGCCAACCTTAGCGTTTCATCCTGCAGCAGTTATATTTGGGATGGCAATTCTTACACCAGCACCGGCACTTACACGGATACACTTATGGCTTCCACCGGTTGTGATAGCATTGTAACTTTGAATCTTACTATCAATTCCGCGGCTGTTTCAAATCTGACACAAACTATTTGTTCCGGCCAGTCTTATGAAGGTTATTTCGCAACGGGCACTTACAAGGATACACTTGTTTCTGCTATTGGTTGCGATAGTATAAGAACCATTCAATTAACAGTTATGAATGCACCTGCCCCGGATTTGGGGAACGATAAAAGTCTTTGTGTGGGAGATACTATGATTCTTTTTCCGGGGGACTTCGATAGCTACACCTGGCAGGATGGTTCAACTCAAAGTCATTATACTATTAATAAAGGAGGTGACTATTCTGTGAATGTTGCCAACTTTTGCGGATCGGCCATGGCACAAATTTCAGTACTTGAGAATAAATGTGGCATTTACTTTCCTTCCGGATTCACACCTAATAAAGATGGGAAGAACGACTTATTTAAAATTCTGCATCCGCCTGATTTTACCAGTTATGAACTTTCTGTATTTAACAGGTGGGGTCAAAAAGTATTCGAGACAAAGGACTATACAAAGGGCTGGGACGGGACATTCAATGGTCAGTTACAAGATACCGGTACTTTCGTATGGTTTTGTAAATATCAAAAAACAAACAGCGCCCTGCATGGTGAAGTAAGTGGAACTGTTGTATTGATAAGGTAAACCTGCATCGAAACCGGACATATTGTTTCAAAAACGAACTCCGGTAAAGACATGATTTTTCTAATAACCTGTCTGTCAATCAGATTTAATCCGGTACATAATTGGTAGTGATTTCTAGACTGAACGATCTCATAAATCAATCTCCATTATGCTCAAAAACTATTTAAGGATTGCTTACAGAAACCTGATTAAGAATAAAACTTTTTCGTTCGTTAATATTTTCGGGCTTGCTATCGGATTTATGGGCTGCATCCTGATTGCTGCCTTCGTGATAAATGAATTGAGTTACGACACTTATCCAAAGCGGGCAGCTCAGATCTTCCGTATTGAGCTTCAGCTCACACAAAATGGTGGAGTCGTTGAATACCCTGATGTTGACGTCGCGGTAGGAGCGGGTATAAAAAAGACTTTCCCGGAAGTACTCGCTTCTACCCGAATAACCGGTCAGAATATTATGCTCGTGAAAAATGGGGAGAGGTTTTTTAAAGAATCCCATTTCACCTTCTGTGATTCTGATTTTTTAAAGATTTTTTCAATTCCTCTTGTGGAGGGGGACCCTGTTACTGCACTCGTTTCTCCGAATTCAATCGTTATTACGCGGGAAATAGAACATAAATATTTCGGAAATGGTCAGGCACTCGGTAAATCGCTCATTATATGGTCAAATCCTTTCAGGATAACAGGGATAATAGATAAAGTTCCTGAAAACAGTCATTTTCATTTTGATGCTTTCATCAGTATGACCAGTAACAAGTATGCGATCAATGGCACAACCTGGAGTAATCTGGGATTTTATACTTATTTACTTCTCGATAAGAAAGCGGATCCGAAAAAACTGGAAGCTAAATTCCCAGACCTGCTCCGAAAATATGTGGCGCCGGAAGCCGTTCATGATATGGGGGTCAGTTTATCGGAAGCGCAGAAAGTTGTCAACACCTGGCGTCTTTTCCTGATGCCTATAACTGAAATTCATCTGCATTCCAATTCGAAATATGAATTGGAAGCTAACGGTGATATTCAGTATATCTATATTTTTGGTTCATTGGCTATCTTTACAATATTACTCGCTTGTATTAATTTCACAAACCTCTCTACAGCGGCTTCAGCCAAACGTGCACGTGAAGTCGGAATTCGCAAAGTCCTTGGATCTTTAAAAAGCAAGCTGGTCGCACAGTTTCTGATGGAATCCATTTTATTATCCGGTTTTGCACTGGTGATTGCCTGTATTCTTGTGTACTTGATTTTACCGTCATTCAATCATCTTTCAGGAAAGCAGATCAATATTTCATTCTTCCTGCATTTTAAAGCAATCATCATTGCTCTAATCTTTATGCTTATAACTGGTATCATAGCGGGTATTTACCCTTCATTTTTTCTTTCATCTTTCCAAACGGTCCGGGTATTAAAGGGAGCAATTTTGCAAACGCCATCAAAAAGAGGAACACTGCGCAAAGGACTCGTTGTATTTCAATTTTTGATTTCCACTTCCCTGATTATTTCTACGCTGGTCGTATATACACAGTTGCACTATATGCAAAATAAGAAACTGGGCTATTCGAAGGACCAGGTACTTGTTATTCCGGATGCTTATGGACTTGATAGCAATCAATACGCATTTAAACAAAGACTTTTAAGCGACAGCCGTGTTGTGAACGCAACTATTTCCAGAGACGTACCGGTAGGTAGAAGTGAAGGAGAAATGGATGGTTCAGAAGTTTATGCAAGCGAAAACAGAGCGCATGAAACGGAAAGCGAAATCCATGCGAACTTTTTTCATGTAGATTATGATTACCTGTCCACACTTGGGATGAAAATGGTTGCGGGCAGATATTTTTCCAAAGATTTTGGTGGTGATTCTTCTGGTGTTGTCATCAACGAAGCAGCTGTTCGTGATCTGGGCTGGAAAGACAATCCGGCGGCTCTCAATAAAACGATCATATCCTCCGGCCAGCGTACATATCGTGTCATTGGCGTAGTACAGGATTTCAATTATGCGTCCGCTAAACAGAGAATTGTTCCTGTCCTTATGATGCTCCGTCATAATAATGGAACGCTGATGGTGAAAATAAGAACGACCGATATTGCTGGTTTTTTATCAGAGGTAAAAAAGGATTGGAATGCATTCAATGCCAGAACGCCCTTTTCCTATTATTTCCTCGATGACAAATTTGGTTCTGTTTATGCGGCTGAAGAAAGGACGGGACAAATATTTACGGGCTTCGCAATAATTTCCGTGCTCATAGCAAGTCTTGGATTACTGGGCTTGGTTGCCTTTACTACAGAACAACGAACCAAAGAAATAGGTGTGCGCAAAGTACTCGGGGCATCAGTAAACCAGGTGTTGGTTCTTTTGTCAAAGGAATTTTTGTTCTTGGTCGGTCTCTCATTCTTAATTTCTGTACCTCTTACCTGGTGGGTGATGCACAACTGGCTCGATAATTTTGCATATCGCATACAAATCAGCTGGTGGATTTTTGCTGCCGGTGGTGTACTGGCCGTTTTAATAACACTTATAACAATTAGTTTTCAGTCAGTCAGGGCAGCTGTTGCCAATCCGGTAACCAGCCTTCGCTCTGAATGAGCTATCAATTTATGTTACTAAATAGTTGCGTCATAAAAAAAGTTGACAATTTTTTTGCTATTGTAGAATACAGGAACACAAATGACAGCGATACCTATAATGATGATCGTCCCACCAAGTAGCTGAATGAATTCGCGGTTCAGACTATAATCGGCAAAGCGCTGAATTCCGGCTGTCTTCCAGATACAGAATCCAAGCAACAGCAAAAAGAAAATAGTATACAGTAAATCACTCTTTACCGTCCAGCTCTTGCAAGCATAGTAGGCAACTCCCGCTATCATAAGAATTGTGTTGACAATAAAAATAATGCTTGAGACATTAATAAAGTCAGAAGGTCCGTAAAAAGTCGTCATCCGGAAATAAATATCATAAGCAAAACAAACCAGGGTGGCCAGAATGCCCAGAAATAAACCTGTCAGAAATGCTTTACCGAATGGATTATTATTTGAATACTTGTCCATAATAAAATTTTTAGAATTGAATTAATTTTTCTTTCTTTTTAAGATTTGGCGCCCCCTTACCATGATCCTCTTTGTTTTGCCCGGCGACTCATAGGCATGATCTTTTTGTTTTTGTTCGCTATAGAAATTCAAAATAGACTCTGCCTGTATTATGCCTGCAATTTGGTGGCCATCCCCCTTCTTTAAAACCAGCAATTCCTGCAAATGATATTTACCCATCATTTCTGCGGCAAACCCCAGATCATCGCTTTCATAAATATGTGGAAGATGAATATCCGTACCGTCAGCTTCAGACAAAAAACCGGCTACGGGGACGGACTGTAAAACGTCGGGATGAAAAGCATCGGGTGCATGGATACCACGACGTTTAATTTTTTCGGTCATGATGCTTCCTTCCATTAAAAGGAAGGAAATAAAGTAAGCGGCAACGCAGCCTCCCAGGAGCGGCAGCAATGCACCCGGCTGTCCGGTCGTTTCCAGGGCAAAGATGATGGAAGTTAATAAGGCCCTCGAGGCACCTGCAAACATAGATGCCATTCCGATCAGGGCAGCGAGCGGAATACTAATTTGCACTGTGGGAAATGCATGACGGACAAGCAGTCCCATCAGCGCTCCCAGTGCTCCTCCAATAGTGAACAGAGGCGCGAGTGTACCGCCCGACGTACCACTGCCCAATGAGACCGACCAGGATATATATTTCAGCAGACATAGGGATAATAACATGGAAACAGGAACTGTCCCACTCAGCAAATTCCGGATATTATCATAGCCAACACCCATAGTTTCAGGCGCAAAATATCCTGTTATACCGATCGCAATCGCGCCGATGGCAGGGAACCACATCCAGTGAATGGGAATTTTTTCAAACAGATCCTCTATTGCATAAACCGATTTGGAAACACCGGAAGCAACAACACCTGTTATCAGGCCAAATAATATGTATATCAACAGGGAACTTCCTGAAACAGCCGGTATGGCGTCCATCGCAAAAACGGGATGACTTCCAAATAAAAAAATATGCATACCCGCTCCGGTAATGCAGCCGGTAGTTACGGGAATAATCGAACGGGGTGAGAATTCAAACAACAACAACTCTACGGCTAACATGACAGCAGCCAGTGGTGTTCCGAATATTGTGGCCATCCCGGCGCAGGCACCCGCAGCAAGAATAATTTTTCTTTCACCCGAAGAAATATGCATGAGCTGACCCGTCAGCGAGCCAAATGCACCACCTGTCGCGATGATTGGTCCTTCTGCTCCAAACGGGCCGCCTGTTCCTATGGAGATGGCGGCAGAAAGTGGCTTTAGAAATGTAATTGCAGGTGGTATTCTGCTGTCTTCAACAATAATTTTTTCCATGGCCTCAGGAATACCATGACCGGTTATTGACCGGGAACCAAACCGGGCCATCAGGCCGACAACAATACTGCCGGCAATTGGAATTAAAACTACGGCTATTCCCAGATGATTATGAGCAGGTGAAGATGAGGCAAAAGTAAATTTTCCATAAAAACAGAGATTAGTGATTCCGTCAATCAGGAATACAAGCCCCTTCGCGATAAAACCTATAAAAATGGCATTCACAATGGCCTGGAGACTCAGATAAAATACACGTTTGTTTACCGGTGTCTCTTTTAAATCCCTGTTTCTCTGGTGCAAACCACTGAGGGAAACCGATAATGGAATGGATGGGTTCATTTTGCAAAACTATCGCTCAAATCATATTTTATCAAAATTTTTATCAAAAAATGGGCAATTTATATGAGTTAGGCAATAATTTTGCGTATGCCCAAAACAACCTGTAACCTGTACGATTGTTTTCTTTGTCAGCATTGCCTGATGGAGTGGCGGCCCCTGATAGGCCTTAACAAAGAAACCAGGATGATTAAAAAGGGAAAGCCTGTATTTACTGAGGGTGATCCCGTCGAAGGTATTTTTTTTATGTATAGCGGCTGGGTCAAAATACACAAACAATGGACGCGTCCAAAAGAACTAATCGTTCGTTTTGCGGGACCTGGCGATATCATTGGTCATCGTGGCCTGGGAGATAAAAGAAATTATCCTGTTTCTGCGACGGCGCTGGAAGACACCACTGTATGTTTCGTTTCAGAAGAGTTTTTGGAATCCAGTCTGAGAGTAAATTCAGGCCTGACATACATGCTCATGCATTTTTATATAGACGAATTGCAGAAAGCAGAACGGAGGATGCGCGATCTGGCACATATGGAAGTTAAAGGAAGGATTGCCGGTGCCTTACTGGATATGAGTAATAAATTCGGAACCAACCGGGACGGATATATCGCTCTTGGTCTCAGTCGTCATGATATTGCATCTTACGCCGGTACTACTTATGAAACATTGTTCAAATTATTTAATGAACTTATTAAAGAAAAGATTATTAATACTTCTGGAAAATTCATCAGACTCAGAAATATCAATAAACTCGGTCAACTTTTAAAAATGAAATAAAATGATCCCCCAATTTGAAAAATTGAACCTGCAGGAACAGGAACTCCTGGTCAGGGCACCCGTGATGATTTCAGTGCTGGCATCCTGCTCAGATCATTCCATTAACAAAATGCAAAAAGCAGATGCTATTAAACTGGCGCATATAAAAACGTTCACTGCAATTCCGGAACTTCAACCATATTTTAAAGAAGCGGAGAAAAACTTTAAGGAAAATTTTGAAGAAACAGCTAAACAGTTTTATCCATTCGATGAAGCGCGCCGGGATTTACTAAAAATGGAAATTAAAAAAGTGCAGGAAATAATTGGCAAACTAAATCCCATTTTCGCACGAAATCTGACCAGGAGCCTGGAGAGATACGCGGTTCACGTAAAAAGGGCAACCCACACCGTTTTTCGCGATTTTATTTTCCCGCTGGCCATGTTTGACCTGAAGGATAATCAATCTCCGGCTTTTTAAATTCCTGGGTAACAATAGTATCATCACCCACCGCCGTCTCGTGAATTTTAACGCTGATATTCATCTTTAAAGGATTGATATTTTTGGTTAAATTAAGGCTCCGCTGAAGCCCGTGAATTTTTAAATATATTAATTGTCTCATTTTATTGCTTCCAGCACATCATGCAAAAATTTATTTCCGTCGAAATTATTGTGCTGTGTTAATCCGAGGCGGACAATCACTAAATTTTTTGATGGTATAATAAAAATAACCTGACTTTCAAATCCATCTGCATAAAACATATCTGCAGGTGCATCCGGATAATGTCTTATTGAAGTATCATTGCCTGAATTCAGCCATATTTGATAACCATAACCCCTTTTACCGGAGACAGGCTTTGTACTTTTTGCAACCCAGCCTTCAGGTAATATCCTTTCATTATTGAATATTCCATCGTTCATATACAATAATCCAAACCTGGCCCAATCACGGGCTGTGGCATACATATAAGATGATCCTACAAATGTACCAGAAGCGTCAGGTTCTAACACGGCACTGTACATTCCCAATTTGTAAAACAACTGCTCGTAGGGGAAACTGTAATATGATGAGTCTCCTAGCGTTTGCCGGATAATGCGTGATAAAATATTGCTATTGCCGCTTGAATAGTAAAATAAAGAGCCCGGTTTGTTTTTAAGGGGACGTGATGCTGTATAACAGCCCATATCAGCTCTTTGAAATAACATCCTCGTAGCGTCACTGGACTTAGCATAATTCTCAACAAAATCCAGACCACTGCGTTGTTGAAGTAAGTTTGTGACCGTTATTAAATGCCTTGGATCATTTGCATTTCTCCATTCCGGTACCGGGGCTGCAGTATCAATAGCCAATTTTCTTTGTTTCACCAGAATGCCGATCAACGCACCGGTAACAGTTTTTGTCATTGACCAGCCAGCTAACTTTGTTTCGACAGTAAAACCTTCTGCATACCGTTCCGCAATCAATTTTCCCTTGTATAGAATAACAACTGCCCTGGTGCGTATCGGCAATATCGTATCATTTTCCACAAAGATATTCTGGATTGCTGACTGCAACTTCGCGCTATCTATTTCTGAGGGAAATGTATTGACCAGTTTATCTCCCATTGGCCAGGGTATGGTATCCGGATGAACAACTGGTTTTGTAGCCAGGTTAAAATGCTGCGACCTTATATCCTGTTCACTGAGTTCACTGACCAATGTTGCTCCCAAACCATCCCGGTAAATCGCTTTGCGTTTTGCAAATCCAAATATCGATCCTGTTACAGATGAGTCTGCATAATTTACTTCGAAATCGCCAAGTTTCATCATATATGAGCTTAAGTCCTGATCACGCACCTGCTTTTCATTTCTTCCAGCGTCAAATATAGCAGAGCACATTACTTTGGATCCATAACCGGCAAGGATAGGAAAAGAAATGCAGCAATAATAAACCAGGAAGCCGATGGCTACTGCCAGCAGCACAAATAATGAGCGGATAATTATCTTTTTCACCTTCATCTTCTCAGCTTCCATTAATCTTTATATTCATTCGGAGCGTAGACTGGTTACCTGGTTGGCAATTGCTGCGTTGCTGAGCCAGGTGATTTTCAGATAGTTTTTTAGCATAATTTTTTTGATGACAGTTGTTAGTTAGAATCCACTATGGAAATTCTTTTTTCAAGATAAACAATCCTTCAATTTTTTAAATATTATTCATGACTTATATTTTGAGCCAAAACCATCTTTTACCTTTGAAAATAGAATAGTTCATGAGAGAAAAAATATAAATCAGTGAAAATGAATCTGACATCACAAATCGCAAAACAATTCAAGGATGTTTGTTTTGGAGGAAACTGGACTGCGTCAAGCCTGAAAGAACATCTTTCTGACACAAGCTGGCAGCAGGCTGCAACCAAAGTCAATTCTTTTAATACGATAGCAACCCTTGTATTCCATATGAACTACTATGTAAGCGTTGCAATGGAAGTCTTATGGGGAAAACCACTCAATGCCAGTGATGAATACAGTTTTGACCACCCGCCCATTCTGTCACAGGACGACTGGGAAAAATTATTGGACAAGACATGGAGGGATGCTGAAAGTTTTGCCATCCTGATTGAACAATTACCGGAAAGCAAATTGTGGGAAGATTTTTCGGGAAATAAATATGGTAATTACTATAGAAATATCTGTGGGATAATCGAGCATATACATTATCATCTGGGGCAAATCGTCCTGATAAAAAAAATACTATTGCAATCAGATGTAAATTGAGGAGTCCGCCTGAAAATAAATCATCTGCTCAGGAAATCTTCAATCATTGCAGTAACCAAATGAGGTTGCATAATGGCCAGAGTGGCCCTGCTGGCTATTCAATGATTTTTTTTACTTAAATTAGGATTAAGGTTCCGGTTTTCCGTAATATTTTCAGGTAATAAATAAAGTGATGAATATAGAAGATAAAGACAAATCATTTTTCCGAATTGAAAATATCACTCCGATCCTTTCTGTAAAAGATATGTCTGTCAGCAGGAAATTCTATATTGAATTACTGGGTTTTACGGAAGCATACTGGGGTGATGATTATTTCACGAGGTTTAACCGCGACAAAACGGGACTGTATCTGTGTAAAGGGGAGCAGGGATCTTTCGGAACATGGATCTGGATTGGATTTGATGGTGACATTTTTTCATTATACAATGAGCTACTTGCGAAAGGAGCAACCATCAGAATGCCGCCTGCCAATTATTCCTGGGCCATGGAACTGCAGGTTGAGGATCCGGATGGCCATGTGCTGAGATTTGGAACTGACCCGGATTACGATGAACCTTTTTTGGACACACAAAAACAAAATCAGCATGGAAAAGAAAATATTTGAATCAGTCGATAAGTATATCAGTGATCTGTTTATTAAACCTGATAAAGCACTATCGGCCGCAGAAGAATCTCACCGTCTGGAAAATTTGCCTCCTATAAATGTGTCTCCTAACCTGGGCAGACTATTATACCTGTTTGCAAAACTTACGAATGCAAAAAAAATTCTTGAAGTGGGTACGTTAGCCGGCTACAGTACAATCTGGATGGCGAGATCATTGCCGAAAGGCGGAAGGCTTATTACATTGGAAATCGATCCGCATCATGCAGACGTGGCCAGGAAAAATATTGATCGTGCGGGCCTGTCATCCATGGTTGAAATTCGCGTCGGGAAAGCGATTGATTTATTACCTCAGCTGGTAGGAGAAAATGCCGGTCCTTTCGACATGATCTTTATCGACGCGGACAAACCGCCTTACACGGAATATTTTGAATGGGCGTTAAAACTGTCAAGATCAGGAACGCTAATTATTGCAGACAACGTAATTCGTGATGGAAAAGTACTTGATTCTAACCACGATGATCCAATGGTAAATGGAGCGCAGAGATTTAATAAAGCCCTTGCTGCAAATGATCGTGTGGATGCCACTATTCTGCAAACCATTGGAATAAAGGAATATGATGGAATGGCTATTGCGGTAGTAAAGTAATCAGTCAGTTGCCTTCTCAAAATTCTTATTAAACTGTTCGCTGCTGGTATCTGAGGTATTGAACTTCAGTATTCCTACAGAATATAGACCCAACTTTAAAAAAAATACCATGAGACATAATTCCCCGATATTACTATTTGCTGTTACCCTTTTATTAAGTCTGACATCCCGGGCACAAACTTCTGTTTATTCATTCGATAAAAGCATATCAGTTCCGGGAGACGGAGGATATGACTATGTATCCATTGATGATGTAAACAGACATTTATTTGTTTCACATGGCACAACTGTAAATGTTATTGACCTGAAAACCGAAAAAGTCATCGGTTCAATCAATAATATGAAGGGTGTACATGGTATCGCTATAGACAATGAAGTGAACAGGGGATTTATCACTGACGGGAGGGATAATTCAGTGGTTGCATTCGATCTTACTAGTTTCGCAACGATTAAAGTAATTCCTGTTACTCCGAAAGGTCCGGATGGAATTATGTTTGACCCGTTCTCAAAAAGAGTATTTGCCTTTTGCGGGCGCGGAAATGCCGCTTCCGTGATAGACGTGAATGACCTGAAAGAGATCGGAACGGTAGATTTGGGAGGAGGTCCTGAATTTGCCGTACCGGATGGTAAAGGACTAATATATAATAACCTGGAAGACAAAAACAGCCTGAATGTTATAGACGCTGTCGCGATGAAAGTAATCCGTAATTACCCGCTGGCACCTTGTGGTGGTCCGACAGGCCTGACGTATGATGCTAAGCACCAGCTTGTATTTACGGGCTGTCGCGAAAATAAGGGCATGAGTGTAGTTGACACTAAAACCGGGAAAGTAGTGGCCACATTACCCATTGGAGCCGGTGTGGATGCGGTTGCTTATGACCCGTCAACTAATCTGGTCTTTTGCTCAAATGGAGACAGCACCACCACTATTATAAAACAGAAATCCGAAAAAGACTACGCGGTTGTTCAGACACTTTACACGAAAGTGCGTGCAAAAACCATGGCGCTTGATAAGGAAACTCATAAAATCTATCTCAGTGTTGCCAAATTTGAACCCGGCACCAGAAATATCATACCCGGTAGTTTTGAAGTGCTGGTTTACAAGATGAATTAGAAATTAATTTTTTTCCGCAATTGACAATGCATATTCGAGCTGGGTATCTCATGGTTTAAATGTTAGTCTGATATATGACCGGGGAAGTTCGCGCAATGTTGCAAATATGTTAAAGAATAAAACCTGTTATAGACAATTTAGCCGTATACGCCTGGAACTTCAGATTTGCGCCAGAATTATAAAATAATTTTGCGTTTATTAGCATACTATGCTCTTTAACCGTCTCCTGACTATCTGCTTCCTGTTTTTTACAATACGCGCATCATCGCAGTCTACCGCCAGTGAATCGTTATCCGGAGAAATTTCCGGGACGGTATTGGATTCAGTTTCAAGGCAGCCTATCGAATATTCAACGATCAGTCTTTTTGAAGAAGGAGTCACCAGGGCAATCAACGGCTCCCTTAGTAATGGGCAGGGTAAATTTAAACTGGAAATAAATAAAACCGGCTATTTTGACATTCTTGTTGAATCTATCGGATACAATTCTTTTTCCATTCATCACATACTTATCGACAAAAGGAGCTCAAAGAATCTTGGTAAAATTCTTCTTGGAAAAAAAATAACCAACCTGCAAGCCGTAACGATTACCCAATCGCAAAATCTTATTGAGAACAAAATTGATAAAATGGTTTTCAATGCGGAAAAAGACCTTACTTCCCAGGGTGGTGTGGCCACCGACATACTAAAAAAAATTCCGCAGGTCTCTGTCGATGTGGATGGGAACGTGGAACTGGCCGGCAGTACAAGTATCAGGTTTCTGATCGACGGTAAACCTTCTACTGCTTTCGGTAGCAATATTGTCGATGTACTGCAATCCATTCCCTCAAGTCAGATTAAAAGTGTTGAGGTGATCACCAACCCGGGAGCAAAATACGATGCCGAAGGACTGGGAGGAATCATAAATATCATTCTGAAACACAGTATGGTAAAAGGTATTAATGGAAATCTGTCATTGACCGCTGCCAGCCGCAACGAAAACGGATCATTGAATTTTAATGCCCGTAATGGAAACATCGGCGTAAATGTATACTTGAACGGAAATGCGCGCATTCCTGTTACAACACAAACTGTTTCCAACCGACTTTCCCAGGATACTAATTCTAAAACACAGGTCAGTCTGGAACAGGATGGCAGTAGCGCGTATCATCGTTTTGGTATAGAAAGCGGCTTCAGCATCGACTACACTCCCTGGAAAAGAAACAACTTCAATCTTTCTTTCAGCAGTAATTCCTTCGGCTCTAATAACAATGGATATCTGAATCAGAATCAGACCACTTCCGACTATAATGATAATCCACTGACTGAATTACTTACATTAAGTGAAACTCAGAATTCATTTCGTCTTCGTGAAACGAATGCCAGTCTTGACTATAAAAAAACTTTTGATAAGGAAGACCAGGAATTGGATATCGGCTTTCATTCATCATTTGGTACGAATCACTATGGCTCGGTCAACAGTCAATACACGGTGCCAGGCGATTCCTTATTTTATGGAACAAACAATGATAACCCTGGAAAAGAAGCTGAAACAGAATTCGTAATAGACTATACACAACCCATTGCGAAAAAAATCAACTGGGGAGTTGGAGGGAAAATGCAATTCCGTGATATCCATAGTACATCCAATGTATTGAGTCTGCAGCCGGGATCAGGAGACTATCTCTACGACTCTACGCTGTCTAACGTTCTCCATTATCAGCAGGGCGTGTATGCATTATATACTGAATTGAGCTTTCCTGTTTCAGGATGGTTTGACGCCAAAGTAGGACTGCGTTATGAACGAACTGAAATAAATACATATTTCTCCAATGTATCGCAACAAATCCCCGAGCCGGGATATAATACTTTTGTTCCTTCCATTTTTTTATCCAGGAAATTGAATGAGCAACAGTCGATCAGGCTCAGCTACTCCAAGCGGATATCGCGACCAGATTACCGGGACCTGGATCCCTTCGTCAATACTACAGATCCAAATAATTTTGTTGCCGGAAATCCTTATTTGAAACCGGAGATTGGCAACCGGTTTGAACTCGGATGGAATTATAATTTGAATTCCGGAGGCTCATTCATGATATCGGCATTTTACAGAACATCGAACGATGACATCCAGCCTTATATCGTCTATTATCCTAGCCTTCCTGTTGGAGATACGGTTTATTATAATGTGGCTGTCAGCACAAAGCAAAATATCGGATTGGAAAAAAACCTCGGGATGAATTTATTTTCCGACCTGCATTTTGCGACTAAATTTAATGTTCGCACAAATTTCTTTTTTTTCCACAGGGAAATCGTAAATGCTTTGGATCCCGGACAAAATGCCCATAGCTGGAACTACCGGGTCAATATGAATCTGAGTTATAATTTTAGCACCACACTGGCCGGTGAATTTTTTGCCAATTTTAATTCTCCACGAAACGAACTGCAGGGAAAATATCCTTCTTTTTCAAGCTATACTTTTGCATTCCGGAAACAAATCTGGAAGAAGAAAGGCAGTCTGGCACTTACCGCAACAAATATATTTAGTGAATATCTTGACCAGACAACCACACTATACGGACAAGGGTTCACGATCAACAGTACCCGCAAGATTCCCTTCCGCTCAATCGGGATTAATTTTACCTGGAAATTTGGGAAACTGGAGTTCAAAAAACCAAAACCTGAAAATGGAGACGCAGCTCCTGTGAATGAATTATAGGAGTGGCCAGTTTGCAAAATCTGTAATCGGTTTTTTGGACGTTACCGTAAAAGACGATCAGATGGGAGTGAATGTGATCAATTACCAGTGTGAGAACATTTACTCAATAACAATCCCTCATCCATAACATTTCCGTATCATTTAGTATATTCATTTGAACTTAGTGCGGAGTTAGTCCGGGGTTAGTCCGGTAAGTGCCGTACTAACTCCGCACTAAATAAGTATAGATATATAATCATTCCAGAAGGAGAGGCCTATAAATATTAGTTCGGTCAGCCTGCAAACAGCCTCTGGTTTAAAAAACGCTAAAAAAATATTTGACAATAATAAATACCTGCATATCTTTATAGTGTAATACTATACTATTACACTATATATATGTTAGAAATCAATGACTTAAGCTTTGGCTATTCCAGAAAGTCTCTTTTATTCAAGGGGCTGGACCTCACTCTAAAGGATGGACATGTATATGGATTGTTCGGGAAAAACGGGGCAGGAAAGTCCACATTACTAAAAAATATGACCGGTCTGGCCTTCCCGGTGAAGGGCCATTGTCTGCTAAATGGGGAAAATGTTTCTGATCGTCCTGTTACTGTGCTGGAAGACATTTTTTTTATAGCTGAAGAGATATTCCTGCCATCTCTCACTCCGGTTGAATTTGTCAAAAACACTGCAGCCTTCTATCCAAAATTCGACGAGCATAATTTTTATCATTATTTGAAATTGTTGGAAGTTGATCAGTATGGAAACATGAACAGGCAGTCATACGGACAACAAAAAAAAGCACTGATCGCATTCGGCCTCGCGACTAATACGAAACTGATGATCATGGATGAACCCACCAACGGCCTGGATATCCCATCCAAAGTGCAATTCCGAAAACTCATTGCCTCCGTTCAGACTGAAAATCGCTGCATCGTCATATCGACACACCAGGTCAGAGATCTGGAGAGTCTCATTGATATCATGCTAATATTGCACAAAGGTGAGATTTTAGTAAACAAATCATTGGATGAAGTGGGAGAGAAACTGAGCTTCGGAATTTATCCCAACACGGCGGAAATATCTGCACTCTATCAGGAAGAAAATATTAGAGGGAAAAATGTCATACTGCCGAACACGGCAAAGGAATTCAGCAAAGTGGATATTGAATTACTTTTTAATGGCATTATTAGTGGCAACCAATCTTTATTAAAAATATTAAATGATTCCTGATATGAATAAAACCTTTAGTATACATCGTTTTACAAGGTTGTTTAAAAAACATACGAAAGAGCACTTCAGGAATTACCTGATGTCAGTCGCCGTATTGGTAGGTGTGATGATGCTAGGAGGAAGTTTTCTGGTCTATATGGCTGATGTCCAGTTAGATAAAAGTCTTCAGACATTTTTCTTTTTTAGTATTATGCTGCTGGCGGGAACTATTTTTACCAGCAATGCCTTTGCCGATTTGGGTGAAAGGAAAAAAGCTATTACATGGCTGGTCCTGCCTGCATCTCACTTCGAGAAATACATGGTAGCATGGGTTTATTCTTTCCTCACTCTTTATCATAGTATATACTATGATTTTCTACCTGGCGCTTTTTGCTGCGTTGAATATTCAGCATATACATACTCATCGCCTCGTCATTCTGAATATTTTTGAAAAACAGATACTTCAGATGTTCCTGGTATATGCTTTTTTGCATTCGATAGCTTTTTTTGGGGCCGTTTATTTTGAAAAATTACATTTCATTAAAACAGCATTCGCTTTTTTTATTATTATAGCCGTCCTGATCCTGTTAAATAAGGGTTTGCTCAGCTTATTTATCGGGAGACCTGTAGATGCGTCCCCGCCTTTTAGCAATGTGCGTTTTGCAAAAAGCGGCCAGACGGTGGATATCAAAATTGAAAGAGAGAACGCTCCTTATATACTTTACCTGTTTATCATATTAACCTTTATTTTCTGGGTAGCTGCATACTTCCGTCTGAAGGAAAAGCAGGTTTAAAGAACAAATTGTAAAATGGAATTCAGAGACAACGAGCCCATCTATCTTCAGATTGCCGCCTATGTAGGACAGAATATTTTATTGGGCAAATGGCAGGCTGAACAGAAGATACCTTCCGTACGTGACCTTGCCGTGGAACTCCAAGTCAATCTCAATACGGTTTTACATGCCTATGAATTTCTGGAAAGCCAGGGGGTAATATATATTAAAAGAGGTCTTGGGAATTTTGTTGCCAGAGATGGACTCGAAAAAGCAAAGACTTATCGTAAGGAACGTTTTCTGCAACAGGACTTGCCTGTATTTTTTACAAATGTGTACCTACTCGGAATCAGCCAGGAAGAAATCCTGCAACGTTATGAGCAGTTCGGCCTTCATACTAACATTTCAAAAACGAGTACAGACGAATGAAAACAAGTAATAAATTTTTATTGACAGCCGCAGTTTTCACTCTCTTATCCCTGGGCGTTTATGACCTGTTTTTAAATGCAGAATACAGATCAGGAAATTATGCTGATCCCTATAAAGATTATGTAAAGCTGAATTTTAAAGACTTTGATATACTCGATCTTCCATCCTCTACTGCAGCGAACGTAAAAATAATTCAGGGATCATTCAGTGTCCGGTTAGATAAAAATGCAAAAAGCTATGTACAAGTGCGGCAGGAAGGATCGCATCTTCTGATAAATGCCAGTTTTGAAGGGAATTATCAAACAACTTCCAATCAATATATTCTTTTAATTTCCTGCCCCAAACTTTCGGAGGTAAATGCAAATGCCGGTTACCGGTCAAACAACACGAACGTAACCGATACGATCGTCAGGGAAGACTGGAACATGCGGCAGGTTTTGATTGATGGATTCACGCAGGATTCATTACATATTAGTCAGGATTATGGATCCACCATTGTACTGGAAAACAACCATATCCGCGCAATCAGTGCCGTGATAGGAAAAAGTCCCCGAAGTGGATCCAACCTGATCATTGAAGGAAATAATAAATTCAGCAGTGCTGACCTCGACATTCAAAATAACAGCAAATTATTTTTGGACAATGCAAAGATTCAAAACCTGAACTACCAGCTCGGCGACAAGTCGAAACTTATTGTAACCGGCAAAGCAAAAAATTTATTGAACAATATTAAACCTGAGCAGAAATGAAACTGACAATTAATTCACTTTCGAAAACTTATTCTAACGGTGTGAACGCTTTAAAAGATGTTTCTCTGGTTTTAGAGAATGGCATGTTCGGCCTTTTAGGTCCCAATGGTGCAGGCAAGTCCTCCCTGATGCGCACGATTGCCACGCTGCAGGAAGCGGATGAGGGATCCGTTTTCTTAGATCAGCTGGATGTTTTAAAGAACAAAACACGGGTAAGACAGTTGCTTGGTTATCTCCCGCAGGAATTTGGCGTATACCCGAAAATTTCTGCCGAAAGAATGCTGGACCATATTGCGCAATTGAAAGGAGTGGGAAATGCAGGAGAGAGGAAAGAACTGGTGGGAAGTCTGCTGGAAAATGTAAACCTTTCTAAGGACCGTAAAAAACATCTCGGTACTTATTCCGGAGGTATGAAGCAAAGATTTGGTATTGCTCAGGCACTTATAGGTAATCCGAGACTGATCATCGTGGACGAACCAACTGCCGGCCTTGACCCGGCAGAGAGGAATAGGTTTTATAATCTGCTGAGTCAGCTGGGTGAAAAAACAATCGTCATACTTTCAACACATATTGTCGAAGATGTAAGTACGCTCTGTTCAAATTTTGCCATCATTTGTCAGGGAGAAGTGTTGTATTCGGGAAACCCCGATAATGCGGTAAGGGAACTGGAAGGTAAAATTTTCAGTAAGGAAATAAGCCAGCCTGAACTGCCAGCTTACCAGGAGAAATTTAATGTAATATCCACACAGCTCAAGTCAGGCAGGCTGCATATCAGAATACTGCAGGAAACGGTCCCCGGAGAAGGTTTCGCTCAAACCGCACCGAACCTGGAGGATGTTTATTTCAGCAATATTGCAACACGCGTGGATGTCAATACTATTTAATATATGTTCTGGAAAATATTTTTATTCGAAATTAAAAACCGCTTTAAAAGGCCGGCTGTTTACCTGTATTTTTTAGCTGCATTTATTTTTACAGTCGGAACCTTTGCCACCGGTTCATTACCTATAGGAGAAAAAGAAAATATCAATGCTCCTTACCTGATCGCCATGTGGTGTGCGGGTGTGACCATGTTGATGATGCTGATCAGTTCTTCAGTTATGGGGCAGGCCCTCTATCGGGACATCGAATTTCAGACCAAAGATTACTACCTGACTTATCCGATTACTAAAGCCGGGTATTTTTGGGGTCGTTACTTTGGATCATTTTTTTGTATGCTGGTCATTGCCAGTTCAATTATCATTGGAGCCTTTATCGGAACAAAACTTGGTCCCGTTATGGGCTGGACGGATGCGAAACAATATGGACCCAATCATTTCATTTATTACCTGCATCCCTTTCTTACGATTGCACTGCCGAATCTGTTCTTTACATCTTCTTTATTTTTCGGACTGGTGGCCGTTACACGCAATGTAAAAGTTATATACAGCGGAGGTATCCTGTTGTTTCTTGGATATTTTTTATCGTTGTTTTTTTTCCGGAACACAAATAATGAAAGAGTCATAACGCTGGCAGATCCATTTGGCATGAACAGTATCCGTTTTTTGTCAAATGCTGCCAATTCCTTTCAGAAAAACAACACGCTGTTTCCTGTCAGTGGCAATTTTTTATTGAACCGCCTGATTTGGTCTGGTATAGGATTCATCGTTATCATGTACACATATTTCCGCTTTAGTTTCGAAAGGTTTTTCAGCGGCAAAAGAGACAAGGCGGCGATTGACGATGATGTGTCTAAAGTGAGACGGGTAATTTTTAACAATGTACATGTTGATTTTGGCGGTAGTTACAATCGCAGAACACTATGGCAACTATGCAAACTGGAACTTAGAAATATTGCAAGGGATAATTATTTCTGGATCATCCTGTTCAGCGGCATGTGTTTTCTGGCATTCGTATTCTGGATGGGCAGCAGGAATTATAATGTACCTGATTTCCCGCGCACTGTATTGCTGTTTAATATTTTCAATGATGTGTTTACATTTTTTATTTTCTTCATTATTATTTTCTATACGGGCGAAACCCTTCACCGTGACCGGGTTACGCGTTATTCTTACATCAATGATTCCCTTCCGCCACCTAACTGGGTGTTAAATGGATCAAAACTTATTCCGCTGCTCATACTTGGCGTTTTTCTGACGTTTGCACCCGTGTTTATTGCCCTGCCTGTTCAAATAATTAAAAGATTTTATCAATTTAATTTCCATGCATATTTCCTCAATATTTTTGTTGTCGATTCTGCCACGCTTTTTGGAGATGGTAATATTTTCCTATGTTATTCATGTCGTGATCAATAATAAATTTGTGGCGCATGGTATAGGTGTTACCATTTGGGTGCTGATGTTTTTTCTGCAAATTACTGGATACTTTACCTACCATTTATTGCTCTATTCCTATACACCCGGGTTTGGAATTTCAGACATGGACGGACTGGGACATATGACTTCTCCTGTGATGTGGTTCAATGTTTACTGGCTGGTTTGGGGTGGACTGCTGATCATTATCTCAGCTTTATTTTATTACAGGGGAATTACTTCGTCATTTAAAGAAAGACTACAGCTGGTGAGAGAAAGGTTTGACAGAAGAACGCGCTTATTTACCGCTGGATTCCTGATTTTATTCCTGGCAATGGGTTCTTTTATATATTACAATGTAAGCTACTTAAATGACTTTCTGCTTCAAATCGGAGAATGAGAACAGAGGCGGTTATTTATGAAAAATCGTTAAAACATTTTGAAAAACTTCCTTTACCAAAAGTTACCGGAATTAAAATGTTTGTAGATCTGTATCCGGATAAACAGCAGGCATTTATAAAATCCTTTGTCAGCCTTAAAAATAAAACGAACGGGCCCATTGAAGAAATGTTGCTGGATGCCGATGGGATAACAGACTATTCAATTAAAGTAGATGGCAATTTAGTTCCATATACCTGTCCGCTAATTTATCCGCGTGGCATGTTCAATTGGTTCAGGTCAAAATCCGATACGGCGGATTTCAGATTATACAAACTTCAAAAACCGCTGGCAGCAGGTGATTCCATGGTGCTCGAAGTCAACTCATCATTATATCCAAAGGGTTTTAGCAATGATTTATTCTCAGCAAATATTCTTAGAAACGGAACATTCATTGGAAGTGGATTACCGGGTCTTGGATATGACGACGATGACGAGATCTATAGTCCCTATGTTCGAAAGAAGAATGGCCTCCCTCCAAAAGAAGATGAGGATATTGCCCAAAATGATCCCGTGGGTATGAGTACGTTGAGAGCAGGAAAATCTGCAGATCTCATGAACTTTGATATCACAATAAGCACAGCCGGAGATCAGACGGCCATTGCTCCGGGTGATCTCATGGAAGAATGGAAAAAAGACGGCCGCAACTATTTTCATTATGTTAAAAGTCAGCCTGGTTTGTACAACCCCTTTGGTATAATTTCAGCACGATACGCAGTAAGAAAGGATAGTGTACAATTGGATCATAAGGTTAATATCAATATTTATTTTGATCCGGAACATAATGCCAATATCAACCGGTTCATGAAGGCATTTAAAGACGCGCTGCCTTATTATAATGCTGCTTATGGGTCCTACCCATTAAGAAATATCAGCCTGATTGAAACATCTCAATACGGACCATGGGAAACTTCGATGACATCGATGGCGACTCTGAAGGAGCGTAATTCCTGGGATGCTGATTTTACCAGGCCGGATCAATATGACTATTTGTATTCTAATACCACTCGTTTGCTTGCCCAGCAATGGTGGCGTTTCCAGGTCGCTCCCAATAATACTGTGGGATCATTGGTCATTCCCGAAGGACTCTCAAGCTATGATGCACTTGTGATGGCAGAAAAGAGATATGGGAAAAATAATATCAAGTCAATCTTACAGGATCAGGTCTGGGTTTATTTATTCATCAGACCAAGGCTGGAACATAAAGAACATACGCTGATCAAAGCCAATGAATGGTTTGAATGGGGTGGCAAAGCCGCTCTGGTTTTATATGGTCTGAGGGACCTGATCGGTGAGGATAGCATGAACGTTGCGCTGAGGGATTTCAGAAACGCCTATGCCTATAAAACAGATCCTCCTTTTGCCGGCGCAAATAATCTATTTGAATTTCTTCAGAAGCATGTGCCTGATTCCTTACAATATTATTTGACGGATACCTGGCAGAAGATCACTTTGTACGACAATAAAGTGGTAGAGGCCAAAGCTGATCCTACCGGGAAAAAGGATGAATACAAAGTGACCATTAAAGTAGATGTTGCCAAGGTATGGATCGATGATAAGGGGAATGATGTGATTGCAAAATCGATGAATGACTATATGGATATTGGCATATTTGCTGCAGATTCAAAGAATAAAGAAGGAAGACTTCAGACAAATCCTCTGTACCTCAGTAAATATAGATTCACAGCGGGCCAGCATATCTTGCAAATTATTGTAAAAGGGAAGCCCGTCAGGGTGGGCATAGATCCTTATGCCAAATTAATTGACCGGCTGCCAGATGATAATATGAAGAACCTGTAACTAAAAAAATCGGTTATTATTTCTTCGTGCCCACAATATTGTGAAGTAGTCCGATTTCATCTATGACAATAAAAATTTCGTCGTTGACCTGCAATGTGAAATCCGATGGCGGCACAAGGCTGGTGCCGGTCATCAGGTAGCAGCCTGAAGGGAAAACATTCTCGGTATATAAGAAGGATACCAGTTCACTATGTTTTCTTTTCATTTGACGAATAGATACAGAATCATTATAAACCTCATTACCATTTCTTAGTATTCGCATATTTATTGATGTGTCAGGATCGATCGGTTTATTCAATACCAGCAATCCCGGCCCAAGTGCTGCAGATTTTTCATATACTTTGGCCTGCGGCAGATAAAGAGGGTTCTCACCTTCAATACTTCTGGAACTCATATCGTTTCCAATCGTGTAACCCTGAATATTTCCATATTTATTGATGAATAATGTAAGTTCCGGTTCAGGTACATTCCACACAGAGTCCTTCCTGATATGCACGATATCATTTGAACCGACTACATTGCCCGGACAGGATTTATAAAATAATTCAGGCCGCACAGCTTCATACACATGATCATAAAAACTCGCGCCTCCGCTGTTGGATGACTCCTCCATCCTGGCTGTTTTGCTGCGCAGATAGGTAACACCCGCTGCCCATACTTCCTGATAGCCGACCGGAGCACAAAGTTTTTCGTGGATCATCTTTTCACCATCCTTATACGGACCAGTGCTGCTCAGGAAGTTTTCCAGAAAGGCATGCAGATTATCCCTGTTAATGATTTCATTCCACTCCGAATTCATTAAATAGTATTCATTGATATGCTCTAATATATTCCCGGCTGATGTTCTGTACAGTTTCATGATAGCAAATTAATAAAACTTCAGAATAAGAAACGCTGCGTTCTGAGCATTATCATAACATTATTTTACTGTTAAAAATTTCTGCATCTTAGGTATAGAATTATTTATAAACATTTATTTATTGTTATGATTACGGAATTCAATTTTTTGATCGGGAAATAAATATAATTTAAAAGATACTTATATCCATGGAATTCAATTACGAAAGAAATGTCTACCTGGAGCGAAATCTGCAGGGTGTTGCTACCCGGCTGTTGCATACACATTCATCGCTGTTTGTCAACGGAGATACTGCACAAATAGTGGCTACCAGATACCTCAGTGAATTTGGTGATCTGTTTGGCCTGAAGAAAGATCGGCTGAAAAAAATGAGTTATTCTCATACTTTTGAGAACGAACAGTCCTTCATCACTTCGGTGATATTTATTCAGACGGAGCACGGACTACCTGTCTGGCAGGCTGGAATTTTAGTGCAGATGAGATTAAAATCATTTCGGATTCTGAGTGCTTTTTCAAATTGGCATTTCGGATTTCAGGCTACCATTCCTTCAAAGAATTCGGTGACAAGAGCCGAGTCCATAGGGGAGGAGGAACTATTGCGACTTATCAAATGTATGAACAAAAAATCCTCGGATACTTTTGATATTGGCTTCAAGTCTCTTAAAATAAAAGATAGAAATTTTATCATTTTTAATCATGAATCCGTGCATTATATCTGCCTGAAAATTATTTTTACCTTAAGCAGGATATTTATACCCTCGCAGCATTGGATGGCGATTGTGGAAGTGGAAAATCTCTCTGTCCTTCATGTGCGCGAAATAATCGATTGCCAGGAAGGAAAGGTATTTGAAAGTGAGTCACTCATCAAGAATGAGATGCTGTACGCCATGACGCGCTGATTTTAATCTATCATTTCTATTATCTGTACAGTAAATCCAGCTTTGATCTTATAAGATTATAGATTTCATCTGGAGGTGAATCTAGTAGCCACCAGGCGCTATTGCTCAGTTCTGTCAGAAAATCTTCATTTGCCTGGGATTCATTCAGCCAGTCACAGAGTATTTCCATTTCAACAGAGTCCAGTTCCTGGCGATTATAATAATTACAGAGAATATGTGCGATGGTATTCAAATCTTTCATGCAGTTCGTCGGGGAATCGGTACAATCTACAATGAAGAATTCTTTGGAAGAGGCTTAATGTTTCAATTCAACTAAAACTTGCCATTAATCAATATTTATTACCTTAAATTAAATGGCTACGCTATTGAGGTGATCTCCATCCAGGATCAGTGACTGCTTAATACATTTCCCGCTGAATCCATTTTCAGGAAAGGATTGTATGCAATTTCCCAAAGATTATCTTCAATGTCAGCTACATATCCGCTATAGCCGCCCCAGGTGGTTTTTTTTGGTTCTTTGATTATTTTTACTTCCCTGGATTCCAAAGTCTTTAGCGCCTCATCGACTTCTTTTTCAGACTTATAATTAATTGACAATGTAAATCTCTTGAAACCTTCTCCGTTGTTTTTAACGCCGGCGTCTTTTGCGAGCTCGTCGGAAGGAAATATTCCAAGAATAAAACCATTCATTTTGAAGAAAACAATTCCTCCGTTATCTTTTAAAGGAGTCCAGTTAAATTTTTCAATGTAGAATTGTTTTAATCTGTTCATGTCCTTTGCGCCGATCGTAATAAAGCTCAATCTTTGGTCCATTATATGATTTATTTTCGTTCCCGGTTGTCCGAAAACTGTGACCATGAGAAATATAGGAATCAGGAATTTTATGTAGAAGGATTTTGTAAATAAAACTAAGAAGAAAATGGAAACGATTGTCAAAGCCGGACGAAAAGCTTTTGGTGTTTGCCTGCTCGCGTTGGGGATCCAGGGATTGTTCTATGGTGATTTTGATCCCGTGTTTTTGCCGGACGCATCTTCTTGGCTTCTGTTACATACACCATTAGCTTATCTATGGACCGTCATTCTTATCCTGGCCGGCATCCTGATTATATTGGACAAAAAAGCTAAAGAAATCTCCCTCACCCTGGGAGGTATATTTCTTTTATTCTTCTTGTTTTGTCATGTACCACATCTGCTCTTTGTTAACCCGTACGGAAAATCATTAGGCACATGGACAAAGGCGCTTAAGGAACTCGCATTTTCCGGATCAGCGTTTGTGATAGCGGGATCTTATTCCAGGCAGAATTTTCAATCCAAATCACCATTGATTAATTTGCTTAAAAAAATCATCCCATTTGGCAGAGTTTTCTTTTCGATCATGATGATTGCTTTTGGCATTGATCATTTTTTATATACGGAATATATAGCGCCTCTGGTACCTGCCTGGATCCCGGGCCACAATTTCTGGACTTACTTTGCCGGCGTGGCACTCATTGGTTCGGGCATTGCCATCATCGCAAGAATCGAAATGAAGCTGGTAGCATGCCTGCTCGGTATCATGATTTTTCTTTGGTTTATTTTTCTTCATATTCCCCGCGCCATCGCAGATCCTTATGGCAGCAGGGGCAATGAAATGACAAGTGTGTTTCAATCATTTGGTTTTAGCGGGATCGCTTTTATTATCGCCTTCGGCAGAATCCCTAGTATCCGTTCGAAAAATCAGAAGCCCAGTTGAAGCTGCACGGCAAACATATTATTATGGATGGTTGGATTCTCTGTCCTATAGGAATATTCCATTTGTATTTTGGTCCAAACGTTAAAGAAATAATTTAAACCAAGAACGTAATAAGTTGATGTTTCCTGCTCTTTGGATTTAGCCAGATTGGGATCATAGGTATCGTACCTGAAAACACCCTGCAAATGTTTGGGCCATAGAAAATAACTGCCCTGCAGGTACCAGCCCTGGTGAACAGTATGGTTCGCATCGCCTTCCTTTCCCTCTATCCATTCTCCTTTTACGGAAACCTGATCATAGTTCAACGCAAATTCGGTACCCCACCTGGTTCGTTCCTGACTGATAGTAGGGGAGGAAGTGAATTTATCAAATCCGTTATAATAGGAAGCACCAATATCTAGTACTTTCAACGGATGCAATACCAGGCGCCCGACAAAATCCTTATAGGGATTATTATCCAGGGTATTGATACCGGCCCCGTTTACTACGGCGAAATAAAGATCTGCCAGGTAGTGGTTTTCAATTTTTATAAAACTACCGTTTACCATAAGGCCGATATCTCTTCCGTTTTGATTGCCGATGGAGTCCACCAGCCCGCTGGAAACGTCTCCCTTCCTTGCGGACAGGGCGCTGACTGCCTGTGAACGATCGATGGTTTCAAGGAATCTGTCTGCGGTAAGATTTTCCTGTGAGAAAGGAAGGAGAAACTGGCCCGCAATAATTTTTAGGAAATTGAAAGGTTTATAGGAAATGAATGCATCCATCAGGGCGGGCGATACAAGGGCACCTCCGGTAGGAGCAGTTCCATTTGTTCCGGATGAACCTACAAAATCGATCAAAAGACGGTAGTTCCATTTAGTTGAAAAATCACCCTGAAAATCGAGTCTCGCCCTCGGGATATTAAAACCATTGCTTTTCGTGGGCTCCTGGAAATTCTGATACCTGAACTGCGTATAGCCGCTCAAGTGCAGGAGTCGCCCTATGGCAAGCGGAAATGAATCCGACCTGGTGTCATAAGCTTTTTGTTTTGCACTGTACTCCGCATGCATGGAATCTGCTTCTCTTTGAGTAATTGTACCTTTTTGAACCAGCAGGTTTAATAAATCATCCGGTGTCTGCGCAATGACGTATTCACCGGAGAAAAAAAGAAATAAAAGACCAATTAAAATTCGCCTCATATAGGTTGTTTAAGATAAAAGTGGAATATGAGCCCGCAGTCGTAGCGCCAAACTTACAACAATTTGTATTACTATACAAAATTAGTAGACTAATAAAAACAAACAATATTTCGGAGTAATTACACTATATGGAAGGTTGGGAAATGGAGAAATAATTTTTAAACTTTCAACTCTTCAAACTGTCCGGTCTGTCGGTTCTTGCGCACATTGTCCCAGTTAAAATACCGGCCGTTCATGGCAACGTATACTCCCGGAGGCAGACATTGTACAAAGGCTAGCGCACAGCCCAGGTTAAAAAATCCGTCAGAACTTCCAAACTTATAAGGGATCATGGCTCCTGTGATTACAATTGTCTTTCCGGAAACTTTTTCAGCCAGTGTGGACGCAGTCACAGCCATGGTATCAGTTCCATGTGTTATAATAATTTTATCTTCCGGCGTGTTGATGCAATGGTTCGCGATGAGCTCCCGGTCGATGGGTTTCATGTCCAGACTGTCAATCATCATCAGGGTGGTAACAGTAACCTGTGGACTGACCCGGCTCCTGGCAATCATTTCCGGCAGGTGCGTTTCTTTGAAGAAAAGCTGTCCGGTAATTTCATTGTATTCCTTGTCGAATGTACCGCCGGTTACAAAAATGCGGATGGACATTATTTGAAATTTGGGGAATGAAGGTAGGATTTTACTAATTTATTGCATAACCTTTAGCCATGCCTCCATCGTTGCAGGCGCCACACTTTTAATGAAAGACAGGCCATCCGCTTTTTTCCCATCCTTTCCGTAATTGGTCAGAACCTTCTGGATTAATGTTGTTTTTAATGGAGGATAAAGAGAATATCCAAGATCTATGAATCTTCTTTGATACCAGTCATAATTCTGTGGCCCCACCCGGAAATACAAGGATTCAAAATCTGCCAGTGTCCTGTGTTTTGGGGAGAAAGAGGGATTTTCTTTGCCGATATCCAGGGTTAATTTTTTTTCTTTCAGGTAGCAGATCATAAAATAGGATGCAAGCATCTCATTTAACCAGTGTTCCCTGTCAATCTGGTGGAGGGTGAAAAAGAAATAATGGCCCAGTTCATGTAATGCAACAAAATCATAACCTGCAGTTGTGCTGTCACTCGTACCCTGATCATCCATTTTATTGAGCTTGTTCAATGCGTTCTTGTCGGCCGAAACAATGATACTTTGATTCACATCCGTAAAATGTGGGAATCCGTATGGTTGGGGGAAAGGTAAAGTCTCCCAGTCTTTTTCGTTCAGAATTTCGATTTGAACCTCATAATGATCACCCGGATACTGATTCTTGTAAAATTCTATACAGGATCTGACAAGAGCCTGAATGGCTCTTGCTCTCGTCGTATATCCATGACTGTATAAAGTAACTGGCAAACCCCGCAAAGTATCCAGATGTTCGCTGATCAGCAGCGAGTCAAGAAGTTTTCTATCATGTCCAACGTCGTTATTTTGTGCTTGTGAGGATAGGCAGTTCAGAACAATAGCAATGATTAAGAATGGTAAAAGCGAAAAACGATATCCGAATTTTTTCATGCAGGAAGTTTCAAGTAAGGTAGGAATATAAACACAGGAATAATCACAATAAAAATCCAAATTACGCACAATTATTATTATAATACTCATTCATTATTCCATTCTTTATTGAGTCAACAAGATCTTTAGGCAGATTTTTTATTAGAGAAGTAAATAGCGCCGGAATTTCTTCGCGGGTTTCTAATGTAACTGTGTTTAACTTCTGATTTGTGAATGCCAGCTTGTTTGTTTCAAGATCAATAATGGTAATTAAGTCGTATATAATTTTCCCGGGTTCAAAAATTTTCAATGTATTTATTGCGTAGGATTTACCTGAATATTTAATAAATAACCTCTTCATTTCCTTTTTCATCAGATACCGATTTGTTGACATACCCAAAATAAAAAAGATTTTTGTTAAATGGTAGCCTAAATAAAGTAGTTATTAAACATTGACAATTAAGCTGTTAGAATGGGGAGAGCCAACCTCTGTTACATAAACAAGGTTTTTAAGCTGGTTAAACAATAACTATAAAATTTATTTTATTTCTTCCGGCGATTTCTTAGTCAGCGATGGCGGTAATATGATACTTGCAAAGGATCCGGACGAAATATTACCGATGATGGCATTGGCGATGACCATAAAATCAAGCCCATTGGTTTTGTCATGGATGGTATTGGCGGGTTTATTTATGATTACTTTTCCTGCCACGCCGCTTTCAAGGAGTCCCGGGACTAGAATTACCAGTAATATTAAACTTAACAATAGTGCCAGTGCAGTGGATCTCAATACTTGTTTTTCGCCCGTAAACATAAGACCGAACATTCCGTTATTTTTTAGCCTGACCCTGCTGATAAAAAAAAGAAAGACACCGATTACGATCATGAAAAGAAAATTTCCCAGATAAAGTAACCAGGATCTTGTATAGTCGGCCTTCGTAATAAAAAAATAAACAGGTATCAAATAAACCAGGGCAGCTGCAACTGCAAAACTCAGATAGATTTTAAGAAAGGGACTTTTAAACAACTTAGAATAGATTTATCCGGCTTTATTGTCTTTATGTACTAAAAGTTGACACATATTCTCCTTCACTGAGCATTCGTGTTTTACCACCCGGCATATTTATCATTCCATCCATCGTAACGATGACTCCGGGTTTAAAAACTATCGGACTGGTTAACAGAATAAAATTCCCATGATCAACCAAAAATAATTTTCCCTTCAGAATGGTAATTTGGCGCTCTTCATTCAGATCTGCCGGGGTTTTAGTATATGGCCTCATAGCAAAAAGTCTTGTCGTAATTCCTGCAATTTTTGTACCTGTGAAACAACGATGCATGGAGCTTAAACTGAACCGTTATTGCCGGCAACCTCCCGGACTGCGGGTCATTTTCTCCGCGTATATTTTTCCCCATCCTTTAAAGTCTGATGTTGTGTCATCTGCTAAGTATTTAAATTCTGTCAGGCAACTGATTTTATAATTTCCCGGATCTTTTTTATCCCAAAAGACTTTGCGACAAATTCGAGTCCCGCGGATTCTTCACGGTTTTTTAATTCCAGTGAAGGATCTGCTGTTATTAATATAATTTTTGCCTCATCAAAATCTTTACGATGTTGATTAAAATAATCAAGGCCGGTGCCGTCCGAAAGATTATGATCGAGTAGTATAATTTCGAGGTGCTCCTCAATCAGAAACTGCGAAGCTTCGAGCAGGTTATGAACACAATCGACATGAAAAGATTCCCGTTGCATCAGCATTTGGACTAAGGCACAGAAATCCCGTTCATCATCGATAATAAGCATCTTCTTCTCCTGGGGCATACAGTTATTAATAAATAACCATGCCGCTGGTGGCCTTAACCTCAGAATTCCCGGAATGGGAAAGATTAAAATTAACTTGTATCAGGCTTGTATTTCTAAAAATCGTTTTGCATCTTTGTTTCAGCAATGAGGTTTTTACGGTCACACACCGGAAAACACGAAGGAAAGAAAAGTGTTCATACTAGGTTTAGATCCTCCCATCCTCTTGAATGTACTGTCCAGTCCTGGTTAATCCTACAAGACGGTTTTAATACATTCATCATACCCTAAACTAGAATTTATGAAAGCGATCTCTACCTTTACGACTTTGTTTCTTATTATCATTACATGCGCAACTTCTGCGGTTCTTTACCTGAATGAAAATTATGGTATTTCTGCAATTTTAACGATTGTTTGGATCGTGTCCCTGACACTCTGGATCGGTAAATGCATAGGCTTTGTAGATTTATTTATCAATAAAAAATTTGCTAAACATTAATCTTGGTATCGCTGCTACATAGATTGAAGAAGCCCGTCTGAGGGCTTTTTTCTATTGGCATCTTTCATGAAGCTCGTGCTGACACAATGGATCTGATTCCGATCATTTTACAAAGGAATTTTCGGACAATCCGTTCCCTTCCACCCGAATCGGTAGCTGACGCCGAGAGTCAGTCCGTAGTAATGATCATTCCTGGCCGGGTTACCTGCGTAACTGAATCCGTCAAGATAATCGGATGAAAAGATCCGATAGGTAGCTTCTGCATTGATAAATATTTTGTCGGAGACCATATACCTCACACCGACACCCACTGGAATGATGGGAAGAAGGTCAGGTGTCTTATGCAGCGTATCTATTCCCAGTCCGATGCTGGCTGTTGACTTGGAATTAAAATAAGTTGTATCAAACCGGCTCCAGTTCCTGTCGATATGTAAGATGGCAAGTCCGGCACCTGCGAAAAAATAAGGAGAAAATTTGCGCATGCCTTCGTGATAAGTTTTCCCGTAAAGATCCCAGACAAGTTCCGCGGATATTTCAGTAACAGGAGTATTGAATGCGAGATTTCTATGTCTTCTATACTCGGGGCTCGCGTAAGTTGACTCATCGGCGCCTAACCAACCCTGTAGCAGATTGGCCCTGAGAGAAAAATAAGAATCCAGCGATTTGCTGACCCATAGTTCCACCGAAGGTTTTAATGAATTTGTATATCCGAAAGCCCCTTCTGATAAGTCGCCCTGGTAAATGAGCGTGCCCGCGTTAATACCAATCTCCCATTTGGATGGAGTAAACTGAGCCAGCGTTTTTTGAGCCGCCAGCATGAAAATGAAAACTATTGCAATCTTCGCGCTGAAAATAGAATTCATAACATACGATTTGAATTATTATAATCATTCAGTTATGTAGAGTTCTATCAGCGGGCGGTCCGTTTAATGGTTAATCTCAAAATTATTATGAGAAGTATATGCGATTACAAATATGCTAAAAAATGATGTGAAAGAAATGCCAAATAAAAACCCGCTTTTTTCATTCAAGCTATTGCGGGCATCAGTCCATCATTTAATTCATCGCGATTAATTTCAGTATTTGCGGTCCGCGTCTGAATCTCCTGCTGTAATCTTTTAATGATTTCTTTGGTGTATATAAATTCAGGTGTAGGAGGTAAGTTTAAAGCAAGCATTTTAGTATAGGTCGTTGTGTAGGCGGCCAGTAGGTCAAATACTTCAGACAATTCCAGAACGCTAAATTCTGACATTAATCATGATGTTACCTGTATGGATCAATAATCATGCTAATGAAACGCTATATATTAAACCTGATTTGCCGGCAAAGTAGTGTAGAAAAATACTCAATAAGGAACTTTCCGTGCAACATTTGAGAGATGAAAATTCAAATTTTAAATGTGATTAGTATTTTCCGCAGACAGTAATTTTCCCTATTGAATTGAGATAGTTGATTTTATTTCGGAATGAATTTTGATTACATTGTATCGATCGCCCCTCAGATAATATCGCCCTCCGATTATTTTACTATCAATTATTTTTATATGAAAACGAATTTATTGATTTTAGCTTTTGCGTCTGCAGCGATCTTTAGTTTTTCTTCATGTACCAAGAATCAGAAAAGTACAAATACCAGCGGTACATCCAGATTGCAGATTGGTTTAACTGATAGTCCCAATCCATCTGTTAATGAAGTTTGGGTTGATATTGTTCAAATTGAGATTATTATGGGAGACAGTAGCAAACCGTTGATATTAAATGGATCCCATCCCGGATTGTATAACCTTCTTGACCTCACGAATGGAAAGGACACTCTTCTTGCTGATGCAACGATACCGGCAGGCACAATAAGTCAAATCCGTCTGATACTCGGAGATAATAATTATATCATCACTGCATCAGGAGATAAAATTGCTTTAAAAACACCCAGTGCACAGGAATCCGGTCTTAAAGTTCAAATTCATCAGGACGTAGCAGGTGGCATTCTCTACCGGTTAACACTTGATTTTGATGCGGCCAGATCAATCGTTTTCGCAGGGAAAAGCGGTCAGGTGTTATTGAAACCTGTTTTGAGAATCATTTCTTTCATGCCTTCAGGTGGCGAAATTGAAGGTGTTGTAACTCCTGATTCTGTTCGAACATTCGTTTATGCAATTCAGGGTGCAGACACTGTGGCTTCGACAGCTACCGATATTACGAATGGTGATTTTCTTATTAAGGATGTTCCGGCCGGAAATTATACTGTTTCATTTGTTCCTTCAGATACCACCTATAAATCCGTTTTTGTTGATACTGCAGTTACACTTGGACAAATCACATTATTAGATACGGTGAAACTTCAACATTAGCCAATTTCCATATCGTTCCAAACCTGAAGTGAGGACCCGGATACGGTCACCATCCCGAATATTCTCTATCTTAGAAGCAGTAACATTTATCCTGTTCTTGCCGTAATATCGGTTGCACCATGGATACGGCCTGCTATTGCAGTAAGCATTGAATTTTACAATAATTTAATTTCGTTTTATTTCAAATCGGACACACGTAATTTAATTTCGAAAAAATCACTCAATGACTAACCTGATTTCAAAATTCGTATTGATAATAACCGTCGTTCTGTTGCTTTCCTGGGGCCGCGTGGGCCACGAAGCTGTTGGTTATATCGCCGCCGCACACCTGACTCCTAAAACAGCGGCCGCCATCAAAGAACTTCTTGGAAATGAAACTCTGGCAGATGTTAGCACCTATGCTGATGAGCTCCGGCCGGATTCCTTTTTTCAGTACACTGCACCCTGGCACTATATCGACGTGCCGGCGGAGGAAAACTTCGCACAGTTTCAAGCTTCAGTTTACCAACAAACGACACCTAACGTATATATAGTCCTGAACCACTGGGAGCGGGCGCTCGCTAACCCGAAAACAAACCGGGCCATCAAGATATTTGCATTGAAAATGGTTGTTCACCTGGTGGGTGATCTGCATCAGCCGCTGCACGTGGCCAGAGAGGAAGACAAGGGCGGAAATCTTATTCATGTTTTGTTTGACGGAGATTCTACGAATCTCCATTGGGTGTGGGACACAAAAATGATAGAGCGCAAAGGGCTTTCTGCTGCTGACCTGGCAAAGGAATGGGATTTCGCGACACCGGAAGAAATCAAAAGCTGGCAGGCCGACCCGCTCATCGAATGGCTCTACGAATCAAATCATGTGTGCAATCATATATACGATGAAAAACCCGCCGGAAAAAATCTTGGTCAGGCTTACTATGATCAGCATATTGAACTCGTCCGCCAACGCATCGATCAGGCGGGTATTCGCCTGGCGGGAGTTTTAAATCAATGCTTCGATCCCAATTCAAAAGATTCTGTGGTAAGTAAATGACCGGCTACTTTACTTTTTGTATCGGAAATTGGTCATGCTACTCAGTATTTTTGGCTAATTTTTTGGCATTTCAAAAATAGCAGGATCAATTTCTTTATTCACTTCAATCTTCTTATTGGTAAAACCGATCGTTAGTCCAGGGAAGTCTAATTCACTGGCATATGGCATGATATATCCCTCTGCAGTTTTTCTGTAGTCTGACAGTGCAGTCGTTATTTCTATATCCTGGCCGTTTACATTCATTTTTGCCACGTTTTCCAGAATATAATAAGATGAATCACTTATATAGTAAACGACTTCTGTTCCTGCTTGTGTAGTAAGTTTTATTTTATAAGTGGAATTTCCTTTCAAATCTTCTTTACCCAGCAATTCTACCTTACTTCCTTTTGATCCATAATTATATAAAGGCCCTGATGCATCGAATGACAACTGACCCAGTTTTATCTGGCCTTCCGGCATTTTAACAGCCGTAGGTTGTCCTGCTAAAGGATTAATGCTCCAGCCTTCATTCACCGTATAGCAGTCGATAATTAATTGTCCGCTCATATCAATCTCGCTTTTAAAACCCTTACCATTTACTATATAAGTTTTTCCTGCAGCCGGATTGTTCATGACACTAATTTCATTTTCGGTATAAACAGTTTTTATACTGGCAAGTTTTTCCGGGCCACCCATGGCGTTCGTCCACTTCTTTATGATATCATCAGCAGTCTGTGCTTTCGCATTTATTAATCCGAGAAGCGAAATAGTGCAGAGCAATGCAATTTTCATAATTATTAATTTTGATTTTTTTACTTTTTAATTGTCTCACCTGCCTCAAAACCGATCAACACATTGCCTCCCATTTCTCCGAACATGCCGTAACCTGAATTTACATATAACATTCCATCAGCGACTACGGGAGCGGGCCCGTCTATGGATCCTCCCTTTGCCTTTATACCATTAATGATTTCATAATCCCTGGCTGTATTAAAATCCCATAATATTTTCCCATCCTTTGATGCATAACCGCGAATATGTCCGTCCAGAGAGCCTGCAAACACAATTCCGGGAACAACAGCAGGCGCTGCAGAATTGAAAGAGAGGCAGCCTTTTTTATCAGCGCACACGGGTGAAGGCGCTTTCCAAACTATTTTTCCTGTTAAAAGATCAAGCGCATATATTCCCGGAGAAGCCGTGACCGATGAATCCCTTTTATCTAACCCTGCGATGTTGTCAGCGTTCGCAGCATAGACATATTTTCCATCAGTAGCCATTCCCCAATGGATGCCACCCAGCATGCCGCCTTTTCCGATCCTTGTCTGCCAGATAAGTTTTCCACCGTTTGGTGACAACGCATAAACAACGCCCGATTTTTGACCTGCAAGTAAAATTTCTTTTCCATCCTGTCTCTTTACAAGTATGGGCGCCATACCGAAATCCAGGTCAGGCCCTGATTTATCGGGACAATTAATAAAAACAGGACATGCTACGTTATAAGCATCGCCACTGGTCGCCTGAAAATTCCAGATTAATTTTCCCGTATTCAAATCAATTGCCTGCACGGCGTCGCTGGAATTGGTCGTTGGCCGTGAATAATTTTCACCAGTGCCGATATATATCAATCCTCTTTTGGCGTCAATAGTCGGACTGCACCAGACCGGTGCGCCTGATGGTCCGAAGAAGGGTTTGCCGTTTTTCTTTTTTCCCGCTTCTCTTGCCTGTTCAGATATTACCCGGTACCGCCAGATTTCATTTCCTGTTTTCTCATCCAGTGCAACCAATCCTCCGGATGAAAAACAACAATTATATTGCCCGTCGACTGCCACTGCTACTTCGGCGGATGTAATCGGGACAAATACTTTTCCGGCGGAAACTGCCACAGAGCCCGTCACTCCAGACTGCGGGTCAATGCCAGCTCTTTTTTTCCAAAGTTGTTTGCCTGTATTTAAATTTATTGCGTAAACATTTGTACTGTAATCAGCGAAATATGCAATCGCCGAATCACCTCGTTTTTGTACAACGATTGCTCCGCGGATGGCAGCATTTGCGGTAAAATGCCAACCGGGTTTTCCGGTTTTCCTGTTGATGGCATACAGGTCTCCGAACTGACTGCCAACGATCAGCCAATCGCCAGTCACTGCGGGTTTACTACGCACTATGGTAGCATCCGGAAAAGCAAAGACCCATTTTATTTTTAATGAACTGATATTGGACGAAGTTATACCAGCCTGTTCCGAACTGCGATGTCCGGTGCCTGTAATATTTCCACCCCAGCCTGAATAATCATAAATGGACCTACTATGTTTCGGAATTGAAAATGATGTATATGCATTTTCGGGTATGACCGTAAATTTTAATTTACCGCCTGTTACCCATTCTGCAACTGCCTTCTTTTCATTTTCAGAAAGAGAAGCAGCCTGCTGACGCATCTTCCCGTTGTTCAACGCTGCAAGAACGGCCCTCGGAGTCATAGCCGATAATACTGAAATACCGGGCGCCAGATTGCCGGCAGTATCCTTGTGACATGTATAGCATGTCGAATAAAAGACCTTTTTCCCCAGTGCGCTTACAGTGTCACCCGGTTGCCCGTCCCTGTTAGTCTGGGTTAAAACTGCGGGTATTGATGTCCTTTTATTTTTTTCAGCCTGAAGAAAAGGGGCGGCTAAAAAAAATGTAGTGGCCAGCATCGTTGGAAAGGAAGACATGACTGGGTTCATAATTTGAATTTATTCTTACCCGATTTAAAAGTAATAATGTCCTTAAAACGCCGGAAACAATTTTAGACGAAAGGAAATTAATTCGCTGAACTGTATGATATGCACGACGAGCAGCGACCGGTATCCCCTTCCTACACTATTTATTAATTTTTTTCAGTACATCCTGCCTGTGCTCCCTCGATATGGGAAGCAGTTTGCCGTCAATTTCAACACTGTTTCCTTCAATCGAATTGACTTTATCTATACCAATGGTAAATGAGCGGTGAATACGTATAAACTTTTCGGGCGGTAGTTTTTCTGTTATCGATGTAAGCGACTGATAAGAAATTAAGGAAGAAGATTTGGTTGTAACCCTGATATAATCTTTCAGACTTTCTATATACAGAATATCGCTCATCATTATTTTTACAAATTTCCTGTCAACTTTTAAGAACAGGTATTCGTTTTCATCACCCGGATTATTTTCTGATAAGCTTTCAATACTTCTAACGGATTTCATTGCTCTCTCAAAAGCCTTTACAAAACGTGGAAATGATATGGGTTTTACCAGGTAATCCAGGGCTTCGAATTCGAATCCTTCCACCGCATAATCTCTGTAGGCTGTAGTAATAATTACAGGTGGAGGGTCTTTCAGGGTACCGAGGAAGTCGAGGCCCGTTAACATAGGCATTTCAATATCGAGGAAAATCAAATCAAACTTTTCTTCTTTTAGAACACGAAAAGCATCTAGTGCATTTTCACAACGTCTGAATTCAACATTTTCAAACCGCTGCAAATAATTTTCAATAATATCTATGGCCAGTGGTTCATCATCAACGATCAGGCATTTGAATGGTTTCATATGGCCGGCATTTTTAATGAAACAATGAATTCGTTTTCTTTTTCAGAAATGTCAAGCTGGTGATCATTGCCATAAAGCAATTCCAGCCTTCGTCTTGCATTTTTTAATCCGATGCCGGCATTTTCTTTTGAGACATTTTCCCCGATCGGATTTTTAACGCTGAAGAATAAGAATGCTCCTTCAATTTTTAATGAAATTTCAATAATGATTTTATTAATATTGTTTTTTACACCATGCTTGAAACTGTTTTCGACGAAAAGGATCAATATCATAGGCGGAATACTTACTTCATCAATTTGTCCCTCTATTTCAAATGAAACTGATAGTCTTTGTCCAAACCGGAGTTTTTCAAGATCCAGGTAATTCTGTAAATAGGTAATCTCTTTGTTCAGTGAAACTTTGGCTGCATTTGATTCATAAAGCATATAGCTCATCAGGGAAGATAATTTCAGAACGACTTCAGGGGCCTGGTCAGATTTTTTAAGGGTAAGGGAGTATAAATTATTTAGTGTATTAAAGAAGAAATGCGGATGGATCTGTGTTTTAAGGAAATTCAACTCTGTTTCCAAGTATTGTTTTTCCTTCTCTTTCATCAGCTGCTGGTTTTGGATCCAGTCTTTTGAAAGTTTAATGCCGGTCGTAAATCCGGCAAGATAAAAGAGTCCGCCGGCTTCAGAGAACAGGCTTTTAAAACCAAGGCCTGATGTATAAGTATAGATCTTATAACCTAAATGAATGTATAAATTTTTTATTAGCTGATCCGCATAAGCCATTGCAAACAATGCAAGAATCAGCAATAAAGCATAGTAGAAATATTTTCTTCTGTACAAATAAGAAGGAATCAGGATATATATATTAATATACACAAGCGCTGCAGAAACCGGCATGAATGCGCTAAGTTGGATATAAAAACTCAGATCGTGTAAATCAAGAGCAGCGTAAAAAGTCGTGCAAATGAATAAATAATATAATATCCAGAACAGGGAATGATAAACCCATTTATTTTTAAAAAGAACAGATAACCTGGTATTCGTTTCAACAGACCGTAGAGGGACAGGTAGTGATTTATCCTGAAAAGATTTAAGCAACACGGTTTTCATTGTAAATCAAAAATAATACTTAGGATATTCTAAAAATGAACAGACTGCAAACTGTATGGTTTGCCGGATGAACTGCATTTTTTACCAAGCGAACAACATGGTTATCTGGCACGCGGTTGCCTGAGGAAATCAGGGCTGCCTTTTTAAAGGAATACAAACCACATTGGTAACATCTTAAGGTATTAGAAGGAAAACAGATCAATATGCTGCAATATCCCATATTGCCTTACAGGCATAAACGAACCTGATCAAATCAGAAATGGGCTTAATTCGCTGAATTGCATGTATTTGTAGAAATGAATTACACTTAAGCTTCGTAAACTTACGATGAAAATCGAGTGGTGCTGCGCTATCAGGAATGCCTAAACGCTACTACATTTGATATATCCAATCCGAAAGAAATAACCGATCCAGTCCAGAGAAACCAAAGATCCAATCCTAACGAAAGACATTTAAGATCCTATTTTTGAGAAACCGCTGAGTAAATCTGGCGGTTTTTTATTTTTACCATACTCCCTCTGTCTTCCAGGCACTTTTTTGAAAATTGCAGAATCAAACATGGAATAGCTCTGTTGACAATGATGCTGAAACATTTTGATTATCGACCTGTCTAATCCATTTAAACAATTGCGGTGTTAAAAAATATATTTCTGATAGCGCTGTTTTTCGTTGCCTGCCTCACTGGTATTTCACAGCAAAAACTTCCGGCATTACTTTCTGACTCAAATTCGGTCAGCATTAAAATAGATGGAAATGCAGTAGCCGTTTGGAATATAGATCCCGAAACTAAACCGTGGACTGAACCAGATGTTTTCACCATTGAAAGATCTTTCAGGGATCGAAAGGTTACTTACATGAGCAACCGGGATTCACTATCGTTTATTGTTAAACCCGGAGAAAAATATTATTTCAACATCATAATCAAAAACAGGGGCGCTTTTCCAATGGGTTTAAAAACATTCGGTGAGCCTGTATTTCTGCGTAGAAATTCACTGATCTCCATTCTCTTGGGAATAGTCATCATTACATTTTTTACCTGGTTAAAGAGAAGATCATTCAGGCTGATTCCTTTGCTTTACCTGGGAATCATAACGCCACTTCTTTTTTGGGTGGCGACAATTACAGGTGGTTATATACATGGCAACTACAATCATTTGCACGATGTGGTTAGCGAACTTGGCGCTATTGGTACAAAATCCGAAATATTTATGTCGACAGCTGAACTGCTGATTTCCATCCTGAGCATTTTTTCGGTTATCGGATTTTTCAAGGCCTGTAAACAAATTGGTATCAATGTGATTCCGGTATTGACGATATTGGGTTTGTCCCTTTCTATGTTTTGGGCTGCCATATTCCCTATGCATCATGAATTACACGGCACGCTGGGTCCGCTTCCTTTAATCTTAAATGCGGGGGCATTGCTTTCTGTTATTTTGTGGAAAGGAAAAAAATTGCTTGCCCTCAGACTGCTTTCATCAGTAAGCTTCTTCATAATGCTGCTGATCATATTACGCTTCATTCCAAACCTTCGTGGCAGTTGGGAAGGTCTCATTCAGCGCTTATTCTATTTGGGCTGGTCAGTTTGGTCCATCGCTTTGAGTCTGAATCTTATTAAGATACTTGACCCAAAGAACAGGTATATCAGCTCTGCATCTCTTTAAATAATTGCGGAGTGTGCGTAACTTCTATCGTCTCACCACTCGTTAACTGGATCCTTGTTACCGAAGTATTGCCAAATTTTGCAATCACAATATGGGTTTTATTGATCAGCACAGGCGTTCCCTGCATGTCAACTTTGATAAATAGATTTGCCATTAGAAAGACTATTTTTAGTGTGGAATATAACAATCGAAAGTACATGCATTGGTATAATTTTCAACACCGGTTTATAATATTGATGGCACTTTCGGTCTTCTGCCATTCCATTGGATACTCACAATTCAATACAGGCGCTTCTTTGGCACTCATAAAACGGGTCATCCCTGACAGGGCTTCGGGTTTTGTAGTGGAATTTCTGCAGACAAATGAAAAGGCAGATGTTTTTGAAATTGAAAGCAGAAACAATAAGATCGTTTTACGCGGCAACAATGGTGTTGCCGTGGCCTCGGCATTGTATTACTACCTGACTCATTTTTGTCATTGCCAGATTACCTGGAATGGAACGAACCTTAATATCCCGAAATTACTTCCCCGGATATCAAAAAAAATCCACCAGTCATCACCATATCAGTATCGCTATTATCTAAACTATTGCACATTCAACTATAGTATAAGCTGGTGGGACTGGAAGCGATGGGAAAAGGAAATAGACTGGATGGCACTGCATGGCATTAATATGCCTTTGGCGATAACCGGAGAAGAATTTACATGGTACACAGTATATAAAGAAATGGGTTTTTCTGATGAAGACCTGCAGTCCTTCTTTAGCGGACCGGCCTATTTTTCCTGGTTCTGGATGGGCAACCTCGACGGATGGGGTGGACCCCTGCCGTTGAGCTGGATGAAAAATCATATGGAATTAGAGAAAAAGATTCTTCAGCGTGAACGAGAACTGGGAATGAAACCTGTGTTGCCGGCTTTCTCCGGGCATGTGCCCGCTGCTTTCAAAAGGAAGTTTCCCATTGCTAAATTGAAAGCAACCAATTGGAAGAATGGATTTGAAGATACTTATATCCTTGATCCGGTTGATTCCCTGTTTGCGGCTGTTGGTAAACATTTCCTGAAAACGCAGACAAAATTATTTGGCACAGATCATTTGTATTCCGCGGATACATTTAATGAAAATGAACCGCCCTCTGATGACACGAATTATCTGGCAAAGCTCAGCAGAACTTTATATCATAGCATGGAATCAGCGGATCCTGCTTCCATATGGGTAATGCAGGGGTGGCTGTTTTACAGCGACCGTAAATTCTGGAAAGCTCCACAAATAAAATCGCTGCTCGATGCAGTTCCGGATGAACACATGATCCTGCTCGATCTGGCGGCAGAAATAGAACCTGTGTGGAAGAGAACGAATGCTTTTTATGGAAAGCCCTGGATCTGGAATATGGTTCACAACTTTGGTGGCAATATAAGTATGTTCGGAAGAATCGAAGGTGTAGCAGCGGGTCCGGCAGTGGCGTTGAACGATAAGTCGTCCGGACATATGGTCGGGATCGGGCTGACGATGGAAGGTATCGAACAAAACCCGGTGATGTATGAATTGCTCACGCAACATGTCTGGCAAAACGAACCCATCGACTTAAACAGCTGGCTTGATTTTTACACATTGAACAGATATGGTATTCTCGATTCGAATGCGCGAAAAGCATGGGAAATATTAAGACAAACAGCTTACAATGGAAAAGTTATCAGAGACGGTGCTGAATCTATTATTACCGGTAGACCAACTTTTGATTCTGCCACCGTATGGACAAGAACAAAACTGAATTATGATCCCAAAGATTTTCTTCCTGCCTGGGATCTAATGATATCCGCGGCAGACAAATGCAAAAACAGCGATGGATTTCAATATGATCTGGTTGATATCACAAGACAGGTGCTCGCAAATTACGCTGATTTAGTACATGAAAAACTTACCAGGGCATACCGCGATAAGGATCCAACAGCTTTTAAAAAATACTGTGATGAATTTTTACAGATCTTCACCGACATGGATTCCCTGCTTGGAACCAGAAAAGATTTTTTATTGGGACAATGGATTTCAGATGCGCGAAGCCTTGGAAAAAGCACCGGAGAAAAAGCACTGTATGAACGCAATGCCCGCGATCTTATCACGCTCTGGGGAGATAAAAACAGTCCGCTGCATGAATATTCCTGCCGACAGTGGAGTGGCTTGCTGAATGATTTTTATAAAGCACGCTGGAAAATATTTTTCGAAATGACCACTGACGCACTGAATGCCGGAAAAAATTTCGATCCCGTTGCATTCGACAAATATATGCGTGACTGGGAATGGCAATGGGTAAATGAGCGAAAGGATTATCCAACCGAACCGACCGGAAACAGTGTTGACTTGTCAGTCAGGCTTTACGGAAAATACAGCCCTTTGCTTAGGTAGGCTTTTTGATTTGATGTCAGTAATTTTAACTTATCAGAATCCTGAATATTTCGCTATCGAAACGGGTCCTTTAAATACTAATTGGCTGTAATGTATAGAAGAACCATTTGATTTTTCCGTTTCAAAAGCCACGGCGAGCACAACGGCATTATTTTGGCATTGAATTGAAATTATATAGATTTAGAATAATGAAATATTTGGTTTCAATATTAGTAGCTCTTTTTTTTGGTTATAATGGCTATTCGCAGATAAAAGAATCAACTGAGTCAGAAGGGAAAGATGTAGACCTCCTGAAATCTACTATTTCCCTGACCAAGCTGGATCACAACCAATATTCCTTAAATTACCTGAACGGAATGAATGGAAAAGGAGATTTTAGATCAATTGTTTTCAAAAATAAAAGAGCATTCAATTCGTTTATTTCGAGTCTGGAAAAAGCATTCAGAGCAAAGGATGGTGTTACAAGCATGGTTGTATATGATAGTTATAAAATACGCCTGTTGACAGAAATGGGAGGGATATTTATGATAGTTGATGAAAGGGGAAAAACCCAGTCAACCTTTCGGATCACCAGGGAAAATTATGAGCAGATAAACGCGCTCTAAAGGAGGCGGTCCACTGGCGCATTATCGACTGCAGCTTCCTTGCCTTTTATTGTAGACAAACATCCCCAGGCACAGGCAGTCCTCAAAGGATATTAAACAGCTCTTTTAAGAATTGCCTTCATATGTGACAAAGAAAATGGTTGTAATCATAAGTGGGAAACATCGAAACCTGCCAGGGCAAAAACATCATCGATGACGAAGAATTTTATGACAACGCATATGACAATACTGGCAAGCCTGCCCATCCGCGTGTGAGGGTTATTGAAAAAACTTCGGCAAAAGACGAAATCCGGGATAATATTGAACGGGTGAAAGACTCGGTCAGAAAAATGGAAAATGAAGTGGAAAAGCTGGACAAGTCAGATCAGTAACAGGCACATTCGGGCTAAACGAGTATCAAATTAAACAGCAGCACCAGTCCCGGTCAAATGTCCCTGTGACCGGGAAAGCCGGACTGCTGTTTTAGTATATATTTACAGAGAAAAATCATTAATCAGGTTGATAAGATTATTATTTATATCTGTACTTCTTATTTTTTGTTTCTCCCGGAAGTATGACGAAGATTATTGTAATGTAAAGAATACAGCTTATAAAGAAGGAGAAAAAATCACATATAAAATATATTATGTGCTTGCCGGTGTATATGTGGATGCAGGCGAAGTTATTTTTTCATGTAATCTTGAACAGCTCAACAATAAACCTGCATATCATTTTGTAGCGACCGGAACGACACTTCCATTTTATGATCATTTTTACAAAGTTCGGGACCGGTACGATTCCTATACCGACACGGAAACATTAAGGCCATTACAGTTCAGAAGGAATACAAAAGAAGGTAGTACAAAAAAGTACGAGAATATCCGTTTTGATCATGCTGCCAGCACGGCAATAACTGATAGCGGCGTAATTAAAGTTGGACCATGCATACAGGATGCTTTGAGTGCGGTATACCATTTACGAAATGTGAAATTTATTCACATAAACCCGGGAGACAAAATTCCTTTTTCGATTGTTCTGGATAACCGGATCTACCCTACATATGTCCGGTATCTGGGAAAGGAGATCTTAAAAACCAGATTTGGGAGATTTCGAACGATCAAATTCAAGGTGATGCTTATCAAAGGAACCATGTTTGAAGAAGGAGAAAAAATGACAGTATGGGTGAGTGATGATGTTGATCATCTCCCTTTAAGAGTGGAAAGTGCTATCATTGTGGGATCTGCAAGAGCTGATATGATGGACTTTCAGAATCTCAGAACACCGCTGGAGTCCCAAATTCACTAAGGATTGAATCCTTTATTTATTTTACTCTTTGAACAATGACTTTACTCAGCCATTTCACGAACCTTCTGCCGGTTGCCTTGTCCGTGGGTGAAATCAAAGCGATCCTGTCCTCCTGAGTCATGAAGTCTGATCCGTTTTTCCCGGTGATAACCATAACATGATTTCCTGTCTCGGTGTTAAACAATTCGTTCCAGGAAAAAACAACTTTATATCCGTCTGTAGCCACGCATTCAACATAATATTCACTGATCAGTTCACAGGCTATCAGGGCGGCGACGGCTAACCCCGCAAAGAGTATAAAGTCAGAATAAGAGACAATATTTAGCGCGCATTTAAAGAATGGACTGCTGCCGGAAGGTGGCCGTTCTTAATTGTGGTATCTTCGGACAAATCAACTAAATGGCACACCCCGTATTACTTGAAGACTGGAAATCCTACGACAACCGCAAAATCAGAGAAGAAAAAGACAATTCGAAATTTTCCTGTTCGGAGCATTGGGAAGTTGAATACCTGGCCGATAAACTAAAAAAATACTATCCACTCAAGACCAGGCAGGCGATCATGCAGGCCATTACGCACTGCTGCTCTAAAATTTCCGCACCTCATCAGCGGGAAAGATTTGTTGAATGCGTTGTCAGGCGTTTCGTGAGTGAAACCGTGTTTTAATCCGTCTAATTTGTCTTTGCAAATTCGCCATTGGCGGTAATGGTAACTTCGTCGCTCAACATGGCAGATCCGGCCTGCGGAGCAAAATTGAAATCAGACCTTTTGATCACACCGGTAAGCTTAAAACCCGCGTCGTCCTTTTTACTCATGGGATTGGTAATCGTACCGCGGTACCAAAGATCCATGGTAACCGGTTTGGTGACTCCGTGAAGCGTCAGGTCACCGGTTAATTTATAATGATTTGTTGAAACCGGAGTAATCGAAGTGCTGGTAAATGTCATAGTCGGGAACTTGGCAACGTCGAAATAGTTAACACCTTTCAAATCGTTATCACGGTAATCAACATCCGTGTTTATCGAAGCGGTATTAACCGTTAACTGAAATTTGGCGTCGCTGAAATCAGGTTTAGTTGCTACAATGGTGCATGTAAATTCTTTAAATATACCATCCACATCGGATACCATTAAATGGGTTATGGTAAACCCAATTTTAGAGTGCATCTTGTCGTTTGTCCAGGTAGTTTGTGCGAATGCACCGGAGCCGAACAAAGCGGCAGCCACTAATAGAATAGTCTTTTTCATTCTTGCTATCTGATTTTGGTTATTCATGCCGCAAGTTAGTCATTTATATAAAAATAACGCCAAACCTGGCTTTTCAGACTTTGGAATTAATCAGAATTTTCGGGCTCAATTTTTTGCTCATTAAGCCAGTCCAGATCTTTTTTTAATTCAATAGTGAGTTTTGGGTCATAGCCGGGTTTGCCTGCCAGATCAAGCTGTCGCTTATAGGAGGCTTCAATGGCTTGTTTCCGGGCTTCAATAACAGATGGATCAATGGGTGAGGACATGGATGTAATATGCGTAATTTTCCGCTCATTATAAGCGTGTTTTTCCCGTTTTTTTATTTTCAACATTACTTATGCCCTTGCACCTGGAAGAAGAGTACATTCTTTATGTACTGCTTTTGAAAACCGACTATTCAAGGAAAAACTGCAATGACCGATATAATATATATGAAATCAATCACTTTAAACTCATGGATTCGGACAGTCATTTAATCGAAGGCAGGATTCCACTGTCTTTAATGGATGGGAAATTCCTGTTGAACCATTCGGTTTTTTTCATGATAATATGAAGGTAGTTTAACCATCCCGATGAAATTGCGCGTATTTATAAAGTTGATTAACTTTACAGAGCCCCTTCTGCGCTTCCGATTCAGCGTACTCCCGATAAGTGGAAATTTCTCCGGCAACAAAGTCTTCGCACATAAAAAATTTAATGATGCGGTACCTGTTGTATTTTTTATATCTCGAATGGTATTGGGGATTCCGCCTTGCAAATTTTATTATACGACATGAAATCAGCGGGGAAAAGAAATACGGTATCCGCACCATAGGCATTGATAATCTTACAGGTGCTCTATCGGTTGAAGACCGTAAGCATCTTAGTATATATGAGCCTCTTAATTATTACACTTCCAGCCGGTTGTTTAATTATTTACAGCCGGATGATTTTAAAACAACACTATTAGATGTAGGATGTGGCAAAGGTCGTTTGCTGGCTATGGGTGCTGCTTATGGATTTTCAGATATCATCGGCATAGATTTTTCCAAAAAGCTATGCGATATTGCAACTAATGTTTGCAGAGGAATAAAAACCAGATATCCGGATATATCCGTTACAATTGAATGTGCGGACGCCCGTCATTATTGTATTCCGGAAACAGTAGGTGTTTTATTCTTATTTAATCCTTTTGACGCAGTTGTTATGGAGGAGTTTATAAAGAAAGTAGCTGAAAGCCTCTCCCGGAAAAACCGTCCACTGAAAGTACTATATGCTAATCCGCAGTGTAAACAGCAATGGCTGCAGGCAGGATTTATAGAAACGGCATCGTTTGTAAAGCTGAGATATTTGCAGGGATCTGTATTGGAGAGAAAATAGCCTTCGGCCCGCGGATAAAGACATGGAGAGCCATTTACCCTTTCTGCTTTTTGTGATAAAAAATATAGGAACCGAAAACAAAAACAAGGCCGACGAATATAGGAAGTGTCTGGGCGATTGTATCACCGGTCTCCAGGCTGGCATAAATGGCACCGGCCAGGTCAAAGGTAAATCCTGCATAGGCCCATTCTTTTAACCGGGGAAAACCGGGAACAAGTATCGCGATGACACCGAGAATTTTGGCGACACTTAATAAAGTGAGTACATTATAAGGATATCCTAATTGTTTCATCATGGCAATACCATCCGGATTTGGCCTTAGACTCGCAAAGGCGGAGAATAACATGAGTGCGACGAGCAGGATGGTAAATATCCAGTAGGTAATTCTTGTAGCTTTCATGTTTTTTTGATTTGTACGAAGTTAAATTTAAACAACAATATTTGATTGTTATACGCAATTTGTCTGGACACCGGGAATCGATGTTATAACTGAAGCCAGCAAAAAACTGCCCACAACTGCTAAGGTTGCCACCACCAATAATTTTAACGCCGGATCAATACCCCAGTTCCTGAAACAGAACTACCAGTGTGATAAGCCCAACTTTCAAATTGTCTATATAAAATATTTTCTTCGATTGTTCAGGAATAACTGCTGACTGGGACAGGGTTTGAATTGACATGGTATGACAAGTATTGACTAAGTGCATTTAAATTTACTAAAAGTATGTGTAGGAAGTTATTCCGGCTGAACCAATATCGGCTGTCTCAATAAATAAAATATGCTCACCTTTGGAGCGTCAGAGCTAAAATATTTCCCCAAAATTTGGAATCATCTTTACACTTCGAACTCTTAAAATAAACAGACTGAAAATGAAGGTCTTGATAGTTGAAGATGAAAAGGCACTTTCAGAATTAATTTCTATCTATCTCAACTCAGAACAATATGTTTGTGAAATTGCCGGTGACTTTTCAACGGCGATGAAAAAAATTATGAATTACGATTATGCCTGCATTATTTTAGACATCAATTTACCAGGCGGCAGCGGCCTGAATATATTAAAAGAACTAAAGGCCGGTAAGAAAGCGGATGGTGTTTTAATTATTTCAGCCAGAAATTCACTGGACGATAAGTTAACCGGGCTGAACTCGGGAGCTGATGATTATCTGATAAAACCCTTCCACCTCCCCGAACTCGCGGCCAGGGTGGCAGCTATTATCCGAAGAAAATCATTTGGGGGAAATAACATTCTTAAATTTGAAGAACTTCACCTTGATGTATCCTCTAAAACGGCATATGTGAACAGTCGGATTATTGATTTAACCAGGAAAGAATATGATTTGTTGTTATATTTTATCAACAACAGAAATAAAGTGATCAGCAAAGGTGCCATTGCAGAACATTTATGGGGAGATAATATGGATATGGCAGACAGCTACGATTTTATCTACTCACATATTAAAAATCTCCGGAAAAAATTGATAAGTGCCGGCGCTAAAGACTATGTAAAATCTGCCTACGGTATGGGTTATAAATTCAGTAACCAATGAAGCTTTTTACACAGTATTTGCGCGTCAACCTGATGGTTACACTTTTGATATTTGTGCTGGCCAGTCTGGCATTTTATTTTCTGCTCTGGTATGTTTCCATCCGTCAGGTTGATGAAGATCTGAAAATAGAACAGCGGGAAATTCAATCCTACATAAAAAAATACAATCGGCCTCCCGAACCCATTGATGTAAAGGATCAGAGTGTATCTTTTGAAGTTTCGCCCATTACGAAAGCGTATCGGAAATTCAGTACCGTACCATCACCGAATAAGATTCAGTCTGAAGATTTTCGTCAAATAAGTTTTACTGTCCTGATCAATGATAAATGGTATATATTCAAAGTATCCAAGTCGCTTGAAGCTGTAGAAAACCTGAATCGGTCCATTATTCTTATTTCACTGGTTACAATCATTACCATTCTGCTGGTGAGCCTGTTGATTAACAGGTGGCAACTAAGAAGATTATGGAAACCTTTTTATACTACGCTTGACAATATCGATAAATTCCGGCTGGGAGAAAAGGGAACGCCTTATTTTGATAAGACCTCCATCGTTGAATTTGAATTACTGAATTCGACAATCAGTCAATTCATCCGGGAAGCCGAAAAGGAATATTTTTTGCTAAAGGAATTTACTGAAAATGCATCGCACGAATTGCAAACACCTTTGTCCATTGTCCGGTCAACGCTGGATGTATTGATCCAGGATGAAAATATTTCAGAATCGCAAAGTTTTTATCTTCATATGGCTTACTCGGCGATCCAGAAAATGTCCAAACTGAACCAGTCCCTGCTTTTACTGAATAAAATTGAAAACGGACAGTTTACCGAAACACATTTTTTTGATTTTAAAACAATGGTCGAGCAGAAAATGGCAGGCTGGCAGGAACTCTGGCAGGGAAGGAGCCTCGAAATATCTTCATCGCTCCATACTGCTCCGGTAAATATGAATGAGCAACTGGCCGATATTCTGTTAAACAATTTGTTTAGTAATGCGGCCTGTCACTCTGCCGAAGGAGGATCTGTTTTTTTAAGGCTGGATGAAAATTTGTTTGAAATATCTAATACGGCAAACAATGGTGCGCTGGATCCTGACAAACTATTTAAACGGTTTTCAAAAGCCGGCCAGGATACCGATCATCATGGACTCGGACTTTCCATCGTAAAACAAATTACTGAAGTCTCGAATAAAACTGTTTTCTATCACTATGAAGATGGGAGACATTTTTTTTCTGTACAACTGGTTTGATGTTGTCCGTCAGTGCCCCCAAAAAAGCAATTATATCATAGATTTCTTTCTTTGACAAATGGAGGGGTTTGGCGGACAACGTTTGTTCCGGACTGGGCAATCCAATTCCTGCACCACCGCCACGGTTATAAAAATCAAGGACCTGGAGCAACGAATTGAAATGACCATTGTGCATATAAGGTCCTGTCTGCGTCGAATTTCTGACAGTAGGCGTTTTAAAGGCTCCTTTGTAAAGTGATATCGGAAAATATTCATACCTGCCTAAATCTTTATCGCGGGTATTTTTGCCTGAGGGACTAAGACCGGGAACGCCAAGCACCTCATATTCAGTACGCTTAAAAAAAGGCGGTGTGGAACCATTGAATACCGGGGCAAAATGACAGGTGCCACATCGTGCTTTTCCCATAAATAAATTAAATCCATTTTCTTGTGCACCCGTCAAGGCCTGATGATCACCGGCGATATAACGATCGAATGCTGAATTCATCGGTTGAAGTGTCTGGAGATAAGCGGTTAATGCCGCTTCGATTTGTACCAGTGTGACAGAGTCATGAAACAATGATTTGTAACTTTCTTTTTCTGCCAGCCTTTGTTTTATTTCCGCAATGGATGCATCCATTTCTTCCGGATTTGTAAGTACGTCGGTAATTTGTTCTGAGAGAGAAGCGGCCCTTCCATCCCAAAACTGAGCTGACTGATATGAGGCATAAAAGAGGGTCGGAGTATTCCGGCGAAGTGTCCCGACACCATTTATATTTCGGTTAGCGATTAGTTGATCAGTGAAATATTTATCCGGATGATGGCAGCTCGCGCAGGAGCGGGTACCATTACCGGATAAGGCTTTTTCAAAAAATAATTTCTGACCCAGGTTGATCATAAACGCGGAAGATATTCTGCCGGCGACGTTTAATTCACCCATGAACAAATTCTTTGCACCATAATTCAAATCGGGAACCGTTGATAATTGCCATCCATAATCTGCAATGCATTTGTTTAACTGTTTCTCAAAGGGTAACGCGAACTCTGTTAAAAAAGCCAGGCGATTGAAATGATCAAAATCTGTTAACTCTGTAAAACGTATAGCATGCTTCAACATGGAATCCAGGAGTACGGCGTCGGCAGTTGCCGGCCGGAATAAAAAATTGGACATGGTCGATATGGATTCCAAAGCAGAACGGGTTTCCATGATTCCTGTTTTGAGATCCGGAGCGTCATAACCCGTAATATAAAGGGTCATAATGCGAATGAGTTCAAGATGCATGCTCTCCGTTAACTGCGCATTCGTTCCGTTAAATCCGAAATAAAGCGCCGGCAGATCTGCTGCAGATTCATCCAGAACAATGACCAGGTTTTGGAGGGCCTTTTTATTTTTTTGGGGATTGGGACCAAATAAAACAGATTCTATTTGCTGAAAACTTTGCGGTTCCTCATATTCCATGTAAGGTTCTTCAACCTCTTTTTTTGCCGGAGCGTTGAAGAGTATTCCCTCTTGCGGATAAAAATAATCCAGGAAAAAAGAGATTTTCTTGTAATGAAGTCTGCAGGATTTCAACGCTTCAATAACCGGTTGAATCGTTTTTCGATCATTCGGGTCGATGGCTTCGATGGTCCATTTCAGATGGTGAACAGAAGTTGCAAAAATAGAAGTCTGGGATTTAATGTATTCGAAACCTTCATCTGACGGTCTGCGATTCAGAGGAGGACCAATCGCAGCGGCGCAGAGGACCACAATGAAAAAAAAGATGATTAGTTTCAGGGGGCGCCTCGATTTCATTTCGGTTACTCACATCTGGTGTTTAACGATGGTAAACTGGTCACGGATAATTCCATCTGAGCAGATCCATTTAAAGGTAAGCCGTCCGCCAGTCACTTCAATAAATGAAACTCCTCCATGAGTGGCATCAGAATAATACATCGCTTTGTGCGGAAATTTAGTCTGCATGCCGCCCAGTTTACCTGCAGAACCACTCACAACATAAACGGTTCCCTTTTCTCTTAGATGATTTTTGGTATAGGCTCCCTTATGTGTAATACTGTCTTCCTTCCCGGATCCCATATCGACATTATATTTCGCACCATTAAATGAACTGTCATTTCCATAATATCCATGCATCAGGCGGGAGCGTTCATAGTCGTGACTATGACCGGCCAAAACAATATCTACGCCATAACGTTCCAACACAGGGATGAAGTTCTCCCGAATGTCAACCAGTTCTTTTTCTGTATCCGAATTGTGAGAACCCATCGTGTAAGCCGGATGATGCCAGTAAGCGATGATCCACTCTGCTCCGGCGGCTTTTTCCAGATCCTTTTTGATCCACTCAACCTGAGGTCCCGTCGTATCAGATAATCTTTTATTGTCCGCCTTTCCATAAGAGTCGATGGAAAGAAAATGAATATTACCTATGTCAAATGAATAATATTCCGATGTGTTTGAAGCCACGCCTCCGGACTCGCCGGATTGTGGTACACTGAAGTTCTGATAATAAGCGAGTTCGTGCGTTTGTTGTGCTGATGCCGCTGAAAATTCCACGTCATGATAATCATGATTACCGGGACTGGGAAACAGGGGATATTTTTTCAGCAGGTTATCTTTATAAATATTGAAAAAGTTTGCCTGAAATTCAGCATCTGTTCCGTCAGGATAGGTGTTATCACCCAGCAGAATCCAGGCATTTAAATAATTGGGTCCGAGATAATTTAATAACTGGTCACGCACATTTCGCTGGTTGATGGAATTGTTTCCACAATCGCCAAGCGCTGCGATCCGGTAGGTGCCGGTTTCACTAGTAACCGGTAATGTATAAAAATAATTCCCGGTGTCGCCTGCCAGTTTGTTTTTCACATCTCCAATGGTATAATAATATCTGGTTTCCGGATTCAGTAAGGTTAACAAGATCTTATGTTCAGTAACCAGTGCAGAATCTGTTACCTGATTTTTCAACGCCTGCGGGTCATTACCAAAATACACCCGGCTTCTGCAAAGTGCATCCGTACGCCAGCGGATCAGCATACTGGTTGACGTGGCCCTTTGAAGATAAGGACCACGCACCAGTACCGGTAGCACAACGGCAGGATCTTCTCCATCTTTTTTTTCCTTACCCGAACTTTCCTTCGGCGCCTTCTGTGCACAGGCCATATCCATCAGGCAAACCGGAATAAAGAGGATGATCCAGAAAAATTTCATGACTTCGATTAGGTCGATTAATGTTGATTTCCTTTTCCGTCGGAAGTATAGGCACCAATATCCGCATTATATGTTGCATTTCCTTTTCCAATTGCAGGAGAACCAGCCAGCAAATGATAATCGTTGGTTGTAGTTGCTCCGTTGGGTGTAGCCACTTTCCCGTCGAAACTCTTGAACATCGGATCCATATTTCCCACGGCGTTTGAAATTAAATCAGACGACTGCGGTTTGCCAACTCCATCAGAAGGATAAAAATTGGCACGGATCGAGATCTGTAGATTTCCACCACCAGTTGTATCCGCATAAGTATCCTGGGATGCATAAAATAAATTGTTGCCGTATTTTGTATTGGTGGTATCTGCGTCAACAAATATCTCAAGACCCTGGTAATCATTTACCATGATGTTGTTGTATACATTACCTCTTGCGTTTACACCGAGCGAAACTCCGCGTCCCGGTTCGGCCTGACCTCTTCTCCATCCACAACTTACCATGTCATTGTTGTATACATTTACGTTGGTCTGCGGAATGGGAACAAGATCATTGGTTTCCAGTTTGACGCCGGTACCCGCCTGACTGTATATTACATTGTAAGCAACATTACCGGTTACACCAGTTTTGAGATTAATGGCTTCTCCATCAGTGGAACCGGAGCAAAGAATGGTGTTGCGAAGAATGGTAATCTTTGCACCATTACCTATGCGAATCAGATCATCCTGTCCATTTGTAAACCATGAATCTTCGATATCCACGTTAATGGGAGCACTTACAAAAACAGATTTTCTCGGACTGCCGGATGGATCGGGTCCACCGGTATTGTCGATATGTGCCCATTTGATGGTAACAGACTGTGCACTGTCACACTGAAACCCTCCCCAGCTGCCGGGTTGACCACTGCTGGAATTAAAAGAGATGGGCTGGGAGGCAGTACCGACCAGCAGCAGCACACCCTGTACATTGATTTGTGCATCATTGGACACAATTACCGTAACACCCTGTTGGGAAGCCAGCGTATCGCCCAATTTAATAGTAAGATCGCCCGTAATCGTATAGGTATTACCGGTAGTCAGTGTCCCTTTCACAAATCCAGTAATATTTCCCGGTGAAATCGGGTTGGACGGCGGCACAGTAGGCGTAACTACGGTAGTCGTCTCATTGCTTTTTGAGCACGATGAAATCACCGTAGCAATTACTGCGATGACCATGCAAAGATTTCTTGTTTTCATTTTTTGTTTTATTTTATTTTTTAATTCTCGTATCGAATACCAAAGCTGAAATTGAACCCCGTTACTTCACTTGATACCAGTATATTATTGATCTGGTTTTTGAAAGCAGTATTCAGCAGGTTATTCCACTTGGTAAAAACGGTAAAGTGCTTATTATTGAGACCTTTTTCTGCAGAAAATGCCAGGTTGGCCTGCGGTTGCTGATAATAATCGTATCCGTAAATGGGATAGACCACACTAATGGAACGTCCGATATATTGAAAGGCCAGCTCTGCAAATAAATTGCGATTTCTGTTTCGGTATAATAAAGACACATTCAGCGTATGGTCAGTTTGCCCCTGTAAGGGCCTTTTTTCCAGCGTGTCGGTATTCACATAATTGTTAGGAATATCGTAGTATGATTTTACGGAAGTTGTACTTGAATTCAGATAAGTATAATTGCCAGTTATTCCAAAATACTTTCCAAAATACCGGGTAAATGCCAGTTCGATTCCATAGTCTGTAGCCTCTGGTGTATTTGTGGGCATGTAGTCCAAACCGGAGATATAGGCAAATTCAATTGGGTTGAATAATTTTTTGTAGAATACACCCGCGAAAAGCTGTTCGTCGGTGCGCGGATACAGTTCATACCTTATATCATAATTGTTGGAAGTTGTATGCAGTAAATAAGGATTTCCTTCTGTTCTGGTGTCGGATGTTGTGCTTAGTTGAGTTCCTGGTACCAGGTCATAATAATTTGGACGGGCAATGGCTTTATAATAAGTAACCCGCAGGTTGGTGATCGGATTGAGTTTGAATTTCAGGTCAACACTTGGAAGGATATCAGTATAGGATTTATTAAGCCCGTTGATACCTGTCGCATAAAATGTATTCAGAGTAAAACCCTGTTGTGTTCTTTCTACCCTTACGCCGCCTACAGCATCCAGAATGGGAAGTGACAATTTAGCTTCTCCATATCCTGCTGTAATATTTTCAAATACCTGGTATTTATTTTTATCATAGTCATAAGTACCACTGCTATTATAAACAATCCATTGGGTCGTGTAAATATCTGTGAACTGCTGTTTAATTCCGCTGACCGTAGTGGTGGGTTTCAGATCGTATTCATCCTGTATGTTGTAGCGTATTTTATGACGGTACAATCCACCGACCCTTAATTCCAGTGTTTTTCGATCGGAGAGAGCGGTTCTGTAACTGAAATTCGCCAAACCACTGACATCAATATCCTGGTTATGTTGCCAGATGCGCGATATCTGGTCAAAATATTGCGGCGTGGTCACAAACTGATAAGCCGATATATTTTGCGGGTCGCCGTGAACCGTGTCGATTTTTTTATTGAGGGAGAGATCGGCCATATCCGGAACACGTTTGGCGGCATAGGAATAAACGCCGGTCCAGTCGACCATAAAATGATTTGAAAGAATGTGTTTGCCATCCAGTTTAATATTTTCCAGGAGCTGCTGACTGGTGACCGAGGTATAGTCCGTAGAAACCGGACCGGTGCCCGGGACCGTTCTGCCTCCGTTCCCACCCAGTATGGATGTATCGATGGTTAGTCTTGCCTGCGCGATTTTTGTGTACAATAAAATATTGGTGAGTGTGATTTTGTTGCGGTCATTAAATGCATAATCCAAATGAACTGTAACACCATTATTGAGCTGTTGTGTTGAATACTGCCGGTTGGCATAATCCGAGATAGTTGGTGCACCATTCGCGTGAATGTCTGGTGCCGCCTGATTAAAAATCGAGTTGCTTCCATAGTACTGATTCTGAAAACTTTCAGCTACCATTAAACCGAGCTTTTGTTTTGCATAGCGGTTTCCATAAGCGATTGTAAAAACGGAATTGGGCATTGGATTTACTTCAGTAAAGTCCAGGTTGCTGCGACTGAAATCATCTGGTTGTGCTATATAACTACTCCCATATTTTTCGATGACACTCTTTTGCTGAATATCGCTTTTGGAAAATGTAGTGAACTTTCGCTGGAAAAATATGTCACTGTAACCCAATGATCCGAGCACTTTAAATGTTTCGTGATTTGGTGCATCCTTCATAGCCAGATTCACGGTACCACCAATGGCATCTCCTTCCATTTCCGGCGTTAGGGTTTTACTCACTTCAATACTTCCAAGCAGATCGGAGGGAACAATATTGAGAGGGACGTAACGGGATTTGTCGTCAGGGCTCGTGATCTTAATACCGTTGATCAGGGTATTGTTGTAGCGTGGATCGAGGCCCCGAATGATTGGATAGGCTTCATCGGCGCCACCGTTACGTTGAATAGTAAGACCACTCATGCGCTGCAACACATTCGCGGCATTGATATCAGGCGACCTTTCAATCGCCTGGGCAGAGATTACATTTACAATATTGGGACTATGTTTTTCCTTTTGAATAGCACCCTGTTCGTCTTCCTCGCTGATCTTTCCATAAACCTGAACAGTGGAAAGTTCTTTACCATGTTGTTCCATTTGAATTGCTAATTCCACTTTTTTATTCTTAGCCAGGTCTACGTGGGTCAGGTAACTGGTGAATCCTACATAATCTATTTTGATATCGTAGGAACCCATGGGAAGATCCCTGAATTTAAATTCACCATCCGGGTCAGTGGTTGTGTTATAGGTATGGCCATTGCCTGTGCAGCTTACAAAGGCACCCGTCATCTTATCTTCATTTAGACGATTACCGACTTTGCCTTTTATTTCGGACGACTGACAGAAACCTTGAATTGTCGTTAGAAAAAAAAACGAGACAAAAAAATATTTCATCATTTCAGCAGCTGCTTAGCCAGAGGCAAAATTCGATCAATACCAAGTGATATGATCCCGTTTAATCATCCTTAATGATAGCGTAAGGGATTCGTAACAGATAGTTCATGCCAAATACAGAATCTCTACAAAATCTTCAGAATTGCGCTTTAATAATAATTCGGGGGACTACTTATCAGGGAGTAAAATGAGTTAAAAAAAGATCATCTGATAATAATTCGTTATTGCGCAGAAGGGGGTGGTTAATAATTTGCTAACATAATACCGACCGCATGTCAATAACTGTTCAGTATTAAAATCTCACTGATACTTGCCAGGTGATGATCATCATGCTCGGCTACAAAATAAGCCAGATCTATGATCCGCATCGGGGTCCTGAGGCGGGGATGCAAAGCGGAATGAGTTAATTGTTCATCATTGAGATGCATCAACCGATTTACGAATACAATTCTTTGTTCCCTGAATCTTTGTAATAATATTTCTAATGAAGTAGCATTGTGATTAGCAGTATGCGTTCGCTGGTTGGTCAGATCCGCAACTCTTAATTCAGGCAAACCGTTCACGAGTTCTTCCAGTCTGCCGAGCCAGAGAGGTTCAAGATCAGAAAGATGTCCCGCTTCCTCTTTGATGGACCATTTATTTCCATCCTTCGCGATAAGTTTATACTCATCGATATTACGCGTTATCTCTTCAAGTCTTGCCGGTGTTCCGATGAGGCGTTCAATAATGGAAGGCAGTATTCCATTGTCTTCAATGGGAGGGAATTTTCTGTTGAACCATTCCGTTTTTTTCATCATGATATAAAGATACCGACCTCTTCGGCGGTCAATTATATGAGACTTACACTTTAACTTTTTGATTAAGTTCAGGTAAAAAAAACGGGTATCCTTTGATACCCGTTTGCAGAATGAAAAAATTGATTAGTTAATCAATATCTGTTTTTTTTCATTTTCTTTCCCTTCAATGACAGGAAGGCTGACCTGCAGCACACCATCTGCATATTTAGCAGAGATGTTTTGGGTGTCAATGTTTTCATTTAATGTAAAAGTTCTCCTGAATCCACCCCGGCTGTATTCCCTGAGTATCCATTCCGGACGTGGGAAGCCTTCTGGTGGCGTATAAGAAACCGTGAGTTCATTTCCATTCATTTCCAAATGAAAATGTTCTTTGATACGGCCCGGAGCAAATACCAGCAATTCATAGCTGTTGTCTGTTTTGTAAATGTTCACGGCTGCACGCTGCATAGAGCGGGCGTACAGATGCTTGTTTCCGTGATCGTTGCCTTTTGCGGCCCATGACTGATTGTAGTACATGTTTTTCGTTTTAAATTAAAAAATAGATGAACAGTACTATTGTTGTAAAAAGAATGCCATTTATTGATGTATGCAATTTTGTCATTCATTGAAGTTTTACCTGCAAAAGGACCTTTGGGAATTTGATCCTGCAAAATAATGGGAGTTGTAACTTCCTGTGCTCTCTATGGTTATGCAGATAACGAATAGGCTAACCAGGCGGGACTTTCAATTAATTTTTTACAGAGAATTATATGATAAAAAAATCTAACCCAATTCGCCCATGGATGCTCAAAAAAGAGTTCATTGTTTTATTTTTCGCGTTGAAAGATAACAGGACAGGCTGGCTTCCGAAACTTATTATCCTGGTAGCGATTCTTTATTTGCTCAGCCCTATTGATATTATTCCTGATTTCATCCCGGTTTTGGGATATCTGGATGATCTGGTAATCGTACCCTTGCTAATCAATCTGGCCATCAATCTACTGCCAAAGCCGGTTTTGGAAGAAAGTATGCTCAAAGCCGGTCGCCAGAAAAAGAAATTAGTCCTGATAATGATTCTGGTCGTTTTGCTGATCGGATGTTTGTTCGCGGGATCAATCTGGCTATTTTGGCATAACCATTAATAATCGGTTTGATAACGGTTTAACTTGCAAATATCTGCAATATTGCATATTATTGCAAACCGTCGTCATTGCCCGATTAATAAAAAGTCATTTATGAAAAAGCAGATAAACATTTTCAGCATTTGTATAGTTGTGTTTTGTGCATTCTTTACTTCTTCATGCTTAAATCGTTCTGAGCAGCACAATACAATTTCTGATCAGGAAAAAAAAGATGGTTGGACGCTCCTTTTTGATGGAAAGACCATGAATGGATGGCATCTGTTTAACAGGGGCATTATTCCTTCAGCCTGGTCTGTGGACAGTGGTAACCTTGTGTGCAATCCGCACGCCAAAAATGTAAAACACGGAGACCTGGTAACAGATGATGAATATGAAAACTTTGATTTCACATTCGAATGGAAAATTTCACATGCCGGTAATAGTGGTGTGTTTATAAACGTGCAGGAAAGACCGGACCTGGGGACTACTTTTTCAACAGGCCCGGAATATCAGTTACTGGATGATAGAAATGTAGAGCCAGACTATCTAAGGGATTCCTCACATAAAGCCGCTGCCATTTTCGGGATAATCCCAAATACAAGTAAGACGATCCCAAATTCCGGTGAATGGAACCAGTCACGTATCCAACAGCAGAATGGTAAGCTTACTTTCTGGCTGAATGGAGTGCAAACCGTTCAGGTGGATATGAAAAGCGATGAATGGAAAAAATTGGTAGCTGCAAGTTCTATGAGTCATTACCCGGAATATGGAAAATATTTCAAAGGACACATTGCCGTTCAGGACTGGACAAATGGCGTTTCATTCAGGGATATGAAGATCAAAAAACTTTAATAGTTGTTCGTTGTCAATTGTTAGTTGAAATCTATGATCCGGATAAATTCAATCCATGCTAAAATACAATAAGAGAATAAACGCATATGTGCTGGCAGCTACTACAATGCTCTTAATATCCTGCGGACAGAGTGCAGATAATAAAAGCAATTCCAAAGAAAGTTCACCAGTTGAAAACACAGAAACATCCGTTCCAGGTATTGATAAGCTTGAATTTACAGATAGCGTTCTATTAAAGGCAAATGAGAATATGCGCTTTGATAAAGAATTGTTCAGGGTCAGGGCCGGGAAAAAAATCAGTCTCATTTTTAAAAATACAAGTGCAAAATCCGCTGCATTAATGAGCCACAATGTTGTGATCTTAAAGAGTGGTGTCGATATTGCCGATTTTGCGGATGTGGCGCACAATGCAAAAGCAGAACAGTATGTTCCATCCTCTTTAGACTCATTAATTATTGCGCATACAAAATTGGTGGGCGGCGGTGAATCTGATAAGGTGGAGTTTATTATTCCTAAACCAGGTGTTTATGATTTTATATGCAGTTTTCCCGGTCATTGGGGAACGATGCAGGGAAAAATCGTCGCACAATAGGATTTACATTTTAACCGGTTTACATCATGAAAATTGAACATCTCGGTCTCTGGGTATAGGATTTGGAGCTCATGAGAAGTTTTTACCTGAAATATTTCGATACGAGTTCAGGAGAGAAATATGTTAATCCGAAAACACAGTTCCAGTCTTATTTTATTTTATTCGGAGAAGGTAAAACAAGATTGGAGTTAATGATGCGACCTGATATCATGTCTGATAAAAATAAGCGTGGATTTAATATGGGCATTGCCCATTTCGCAATATCTGTGGGAGGAAAGGATTCGGGAGATGGTTACTATGAAACGGTTGTCCTGGATCCTGAGGGAAATTATCTGGAAATTTCCGCCTGATAAATGAACAATATCAATACAATCATATTTGACTTCGGAGGCGTTCTGATAGACTGGAATCCGAGATATATGTATCGGGATGAATTTGAAGAAAGTTCAGAAATGGAACATTTCCTCAGCAATGTTTGTACAGATGAATGGAATCTTGAACAGGATAGAGGACGGTCACTTGCAGAGGGAACCAGGATTCTGCAGGACAAGTTTCCGGAACACGCTGTGAAAATCCAATTATATTATGATCATTGGGAGAAAATGATAAAAGGTACCATTCCTCAAAATGTAACCCTTTTACAAAAACTGAAGGAGAAATATAAACTTTATGGATTGACGAACTGGTCGGCTGAAACATTTCCGATCGTTTTCAAACGATACTCATTTTTTAAATTATTTGATGGGATTGTTATTTCAGGAGAAGAAAAACTGATAAAGCCGGATAAGAAGATTTTTGAACTCATGCTGGAACGCCATCATTTGGAAGCTAAAAACGCACTTTTTATTGACGATAATATAAATAATATTCAGGCGGCAAAAGAAATAGGGTTCGCAACAATTCATATACTGGAAAAAACAGATTTGAAAACTGAACTGTTTGCATTAGGCCTCATATAAAAACCAGGAATTAGATTTCTTAACTCAACCATGATGTTAAAAGAAGAGCGGTTTAATCATATTCTTAAAGTCATAAAGAAAAGAGGCAAAGTCTTTTATGAAACTTTGTCAGAAGATTTACATATTTCTGAAGATACGGTGAGGAGGGATATTGAGTCTCTCCACAACAATGGTTTGTTATTAAAAGTTCGCGGAGGCGCGATTTCCATTTCTAAGAATCCACTCAGTTTCCATGATCGCACCCGCTATTTATCGGAAGAAAAAGATTTGATTGCTTTAAAGGCGCAACAGCTGATTAAGAAAGGGCAAACGATTTTTATGGATGGAGGTTCTACCATTTGTGCAATCGCCACTCATCTCCCTTCCAACTCCAGTTTCAGGCTGGTTACGAATAATATGGCGCTTGTTCCAATCATTTCAAAATTCAGAAATATAGAACTTGTCATACTTGGTGGCATGTACGATCGTGAAACGGCCATTAATACAGGCGGTCAGACCTGCAATGAGGTGAATCAGTATATCGCCAGTCTTTATTTTATGGGTACCTGTGCGCTTCAAAAGGGGTTTGGCATCAGCGCTATTTTTCAAAATGATGGGGAAGTAAAAAAAAGTATGCTGAGAAATGCAAATAAAACATTTGCACTGGTAAATAGTTCCAATCTAAATACTACTGAACATTATAAAGTGTGTGATATTAAAGATATTACCGGAATGATCACCGACCTTCCAACCAATGATCGTAAACTCGATGATTTCAGGCATTTGGATATTCGACTTATTTGACGTCTGTTTCTGTTAAACTATTATTTATTATTGAGCCGGTCCACGCAATTACTCAGTGACCGGTAATTGTGGTAGGCGGCTTTCCAGATCTGACTTTTTAATGCAGTTCTGCGTTCGGGCGATTTGTCGAGACCTTCGTCGTACCAGTCTCCCCACTGATGATCGATCAGGTAAGTCTGCGTATAGGTCCAGAGGATTTTAAATTTTTCAAAATAATGAAGCGGGTCATCGGGAAAATAGTCTGACATCAGCAGCAGGCTGTTCAGCCCTTCGGCCTGCGCCCACCAGTTTTTGCTTTCTTTTAGAATAGTAATCACCGTATCGCCTTTGAAATAAAATCCTTCGTCATAAAATCCACCGACCTTTTTATCCCAGCCGTTTTTTAATGCATGATCGACCAGCTTTTTGCCTTTCATCAAACTGATCGAATCATTTTTAAATCCCAGCGCCTCTGAAGCTTCCAGCATGAGATACGCTGTTTCCACATCGTGTCCGAAGGAAACATAGTCCAGATTATGATGGTGCAGAATAAAATCGCGGCTGGAATCCTTTACAGAAACCGGCTCCCAGTCCCAGGTAAAAAAAAGTCCCAGGTTTCCCCTTTGTGTGATGATCGTATCGCGGATCAGGAAAAGCATTTCCTGAAGGCGCTCCCGCACCAGCGGATCTTTCCATACTTCATACAATTCAGTCAGTGCTTCCAGCAGGTGTATAGAACTGTTCTGATCCTTATATCCTGTTTCCGCAGTGACCGGTGTATTCGTTTTTCTTCTGATGGGCTCGCCATCCCGCTTCATGTGCTGGAAATATCCTTTGTGCAGGGAATCGTGACTGTGCGCTTCCAGCCAATAGAAAGTTTTTTTGGCCAGGGCGAGTGCACCAGTATCTCCGGTTAACTGGTAATAAGCAGCCAGTGCATACATGCCAAAGGCATTTCCATAAGCGGTTTTATCAGCTGGATCGCCCGTGGGTATTTCTCCCTTCCTGGTTACAAGGGTATAGAAACCACCATACTGTTTATCCCACATCACGTCAGCAAGAAAATGATATCCGGCGGTCGCATCCCTGCGGTAATATAATTTTTCGGGGTATCGCAATGCGGCTTTTGAATTTGTCCAGGTGTGGCGGCTCTGCGTGACGATCATTTTATCCTGGCTGCCCGTGGGTTTGAAATCATAAGTGAAGGTGGAAAGAAAACCGCCATATATGGTATCCAGTGTTCGCGGATAATAGATATCGAGCAACTCATGTTTTAGGGATTGTTCCATGGCTATGGCAATCTGTCTCCGCTCAGTACTATCTGCTTCTTTTTTTGAAACAGTTTGTGCAACGGAGAATTGGCATCCGATGAATGCGAAGAGCAATATCCTAACTCCAGGGTCTGTCATGCGAGCGTTTATCATTCCAGTCGGGTGTCGGGGCGAAATAGGATTTATCTGTTGGTATCAGGTGTTGTTTACATGCTTCATCCACCAGTTCTATTCCGAGGCCAGGAGCTGTGAGGGGAACATTGGCGAATCCTTTTTCAAATAATTTCCTGCCATCGGTAGTTTTCACCAGGCTGTCCCACCATTCGCTGTCGAGCGAGTGATGTTCCAGGGCCAGGAAATTTTGCGTAGCGGTAGCACAGTGTACACTGGCCATAAAGGAAACAGGCGTTCCGGCGAAGTGCATCGCCATTGCGACGCCATGTTCTTCGGCATAGTCACCGATTCTTTTTGTCTCCATCAGACCGCCTGCAGTTGCCAGATCAGGATGGACAATGTCCACAGCATGGATATCGATGAGCGGCTTAAATCCGCTCAGCAGATAAATATCCTCTCCTGTAAGTATGGGTGTCTCCAACGCATCAGAGATGGTTTTGAATTGTTCCGGAAATTGCCAGGGAACCATATCCTCGAGCCAGGCCAGACGGTAAGGTTCTACTTTTTTCCCAAAACGGATGGCGTTGTTCAAATCAAAATGACCGTAATGATCTGAAGAAAGCGGAATCTCATATCCCACTACAGAACGCACTTCGCTTATGATACCAGCCATGGCATCCAGTCCCTTGTCGGTGATCTGAATGGCGGTGAACGGATGTTCCGTATTCGCATAATCCATATAACCACCGTTCCACTGTGCCAGGTTCCCGCCCCAGAATTTACTGTTGATCAAAGCACCTGGAATATCTTTTACTTCGCCGATGGAAATATCCATTTTCAACCAGGTCATGCCCTGCACTTCCAGCCGGTGTTTTATTTTCAATTTGAATTCATCTAGTGTCGGGGCCTCGGGCGTGTCGGCATACAGCCGGACTTTATCGCGGTAGCGGCCTCCGAGTAATTGCCAGCACGGAATATTATAGGCTTTTCCACAAAGATCCCAGAGTGCCATGTCCACGCCACTCACACCGCCACCCTGTCGGGCAGGACCACCAAATTGTTTGATCGTTTTAAAAAGCATTTCCACATTACAGGGATTTTGTCCGAGCAAACGGCTCTTCAGCATCAGCGCATATCGTTCATCGGCACCGTCCCTCACTTCACCCAAACCATAGATACCCTGATTGGTATCGATGCGGATAATGGGCGTACGACCCACATTCTGTATAATGCAATAACGCATATCGGTGATCTGCAGATCCGAGGGAGCGGAGAACCGGTTCACTTTTTGCGTGGTCTGCGCAATGAGTTCTTCAACAGGAGTGAAAAGAAAAGCCCCGCCCAGTGTAATGCCACCGAGGGCAGATTTTTTTAAAAAGCCACGACGGCTGTTTTCTTTCACTGAAACTTTTTCAGCATTCGGTTCAGCGATCGCTTCAGTATCCTTTAATCCGATTTTGTATAAAAATTTTTCTGAAGGTGTCATGGAAATAATGTTTTGAATTTGCGTTAAGCGTTAAGCGTTCGGCGTTAAGCGTTTGTCACCAACTTCGATCTTTCATATAATCATCCAGTTCTTTTCTCGACATCGGGAGATTTTTCTTGGTGTCCAGCCATTGTAAAAAATCCTTTTTGATCTCGTCCGACCATTGCTGATCGATCTGCCCCGGTGTATATTTTTTTTCACGCAGGCGCTGATGTCCGAAATCATCTCTCAACTGCACGAATTCCGAATTCTGAACAAGGTCCTGCAGGAATTGCGGAGGAATAAAAATAACACCTCCTTTTTTTGCCAGCACGACGTCCCCCGGCAGAACTGTTGCCCGGCCAATCCTGACCGGCATATTAATGCTGCCCAGCATCATCTGCTGGATATAGGAAGGATCATAACCTTTGATCCAGCCATTGAATCCATTGATCTCTTCAAGCCCTTCAATATCCCTGACCGATCCATAAAATACCACACCCCGGTGTGAATGTGCGTAAATCGCATTGCCCAGGTTGTCTCCGATCAATGTACCATCGACCACTTTGCCATAACTGTCTGCTACATAAATATCTCCATCCTTCAATACATCGATCGGCCATGAATTGGTTGATCCGATCCGGCCCTCTGTTTTTCCCAGGTCCTTCATTATTTTATCATAGTCGGGCCGCAGGGGCAGGTATTGGGCAGTCACTGCGCGGCCGGTCATCACCGAATCGGGCCGGATGATCGTCCAGTCTCCCTCAAACTGGTTTTGATAGCCTTTGTTTCGCAGGTAACCCCAGGCTTCTTCCATAGAAACATTTTTCAGTCGCTCCAGTAGCTGGTCACTTACTTTCGGTCGCCCGTCGGCGAAACGTTCTCCGTTCCATTCCGGCGTCAACGCCCTGATCTGATCTGGGGTTAAAGTAATTTTTTGTGCGCTGGTATAAAAAGCGAGAAAGAAAAAGACCAGCAGCAGGGGTATGCTTTTGTTCATATGGCTTGTTTTAAAAATCGAGGGTCAGCTAATCCACCTCAATTGCCGTCTCGCAATATCTAAGTTAGTGTATTATTTGGGCGGGCAGTATGTCATTCTTTAAGGCCATGAATATCCATTACCGTCCGGATCGCCTGTTCAGAACATTTGAAAAGAGAAAGTTTTATTGAATGCGTAATGGATTACGCTAAAGGGGATCTTTTTTCTTAACCTTTGAAGTATAGCTGAAGGGAGGTTTTGAAGCCAGTTGATTGAGCCTTGAAATCAGTTCTTCGGAAGGAGGCTTTTGTGTTCGTTGTACAATTTCAAGATCTTTAAAAATTTCATCTGCATGTACATCGGGTTCAATGGAAGGCTCTGTTTTTGGTTTTGGAATTTCAAGCGGTTTTTTCATTTCGGTAGGTTTTAGAATGATAACAATCATATGGCTCAAAAGTTATACCAGTTCATCCTGCTACTACTCCTCCATTTCAACCAGCCCTCCCCCGAATTTCAACTCAACATTAAGCTTGGCGGAGCACCATTCTACAAATCGGTAAATAAAAGAGCGATCGATTATCACGGATTCATTAAGCTATTGGTTCATCACTAATGTCAATTCCGGTTAACTTTGTTCCTTACAAAAAAATAAAGAGTACAATTAGTTGGGAACTGTTAAAATATTGCTGCTGTGTATTTTATTGGTAGGATTGATTCTTTTTGAAAGGCATTTTTTTATTAAATCCGTATTCACCCATAACCCATAACCCATAACCCATAACCCATAACCCATAACCCATAACTCATAACCGGGTATGCCCATGATGAAATATATCTGCCTCCTCCTTCTTTTTCCGTTGACAACGTTGGCGCAAACGGTTACCAACCAGAATATTTTTGATACTATTCCTTTTATTCCCGAACATACCCCGCCAAGACTGGCACAGTTTGCAAAGGAGCCCGTAGTTCAGGGGAGGATAATTTTCCTTGGTAACAGCATTACTGAAATGGGCGACTGGAAAAAAGCCTTGAATGACAGCACGGTCATAAATCGCGGCATCGGCGGAGACATCACCTATGGTGTATTAAAACGCCTGAAGGATATTACCGACCGTAACCCTTCAAAAGTTTTTATCCTGTTAGGAATAAATGATATCGGAAAAGATATCCCTGATCCCGTTATAGCGAGCAATTATCTGAAAATTGTAAACGAAATACATGATAAATGTCCCCGGACTATTATCTATGTGCAGAGCGTGCTCCCGATCAATCCGGAACTTCCGCATTTTCCGCAGCACTACGACAAGCCGGAGCATATACTGGCACTGAATAAATTGCTCGCATCTAATGCTAAGGAAGGGAACTATACTTATGTCGATATTTTTCACTTGTTCGCTGACGCAGACGGCCGCCTTAAAAGCCAGTACACTTATGAAGGGCTTCACTTGAAACCGCCTGCGTATCCAATTTGGGTGGATTATTTGAAAAAGCAGGGATATTTGTAAAAAGCGATCAGGAGTACACTTTGTTCGGATTTTTTTCAGAAGATGAGAGAAGGAATTGTGAAATCTTTTACTTTTCCACAAACTATTTTTTTAAAAGCGGGAAGAATATATTTTTTCATCAATTCATCAGGCCTGTATGTCGTTTATTTTGTTTGGTATCAGTTTTAAATAGTTGACGGTTGACGATTGACGTAGCGTAGGGCATTGGTAGTATCTGAATCCGGTGAAGGCTTTTCAAATTCATTCCATTGGCATCCAGTTCAGACTTTAGAGCACTTTTATTACAAATCATCTCAGGAGAAATTTCCGGAGAAGATAAGGATCGCTTTTATGAAATGATTTTGGATGAAGGGAGGAAGGAAGAATGGGAACAAATGAAACGAGCAATTTTAAAAGGAGAGGCAGTGCCTGTAGTACTTCTTAGTGACAGAACACTCCCTGACACCCTTTTAAAAAAGATGCCTGTTCGAAAATTAAACTGGGCTGCTGCAGTTGTCATTTTTATTGGAATTTCTATAGGAATTTATTTTTTGATCCGCCATAGAACAAATTCTAAGGCCAATGCAAAAACAGAAATTGCCCCAGACGGCAGCAGAGCAACACTTACGTTGGGTAATGGTGCAACGATGATTCTCGACAGTGAAGCAGTAGGCGCGCTGGCCCAACAGGGCAATACAAAAATTTCAATAACAGATAGCGGAGGGTTGGCGTATACTGCAGACAATATCGATTCTAACAATAAAGCAACAATAGAAGAAAATGTACTAACTACGCCACGGGGTGGGCAGTACCATATTGATTTTGCTGATGGAACAAAAATCTGGCTAAATTCGGCTTCTTCCATTACATATCCAACCGCTTTTACAGGAAACCAAAGATTTGTAAAAGTTACTGGCGAATTATATTTTGAAATCGTACATAACCCGAATATGCCCTTTGTTGTTAAGGCAGGAAACCAGGTGATTACAGATCTTGGTACTTCTTTTAATATCAATGCCAATCCGGATGAAGGGGCCATAACTACCACAGTCTTACAGGGAAGTGTTAAGATTTTTGTTGGTTCAAAAACAAACTTGCTTTTTCCAGGTCAGCAGGAAATTGCTTCTGTTGAAGGTGAGTCGGTGACAATAAAAAATAATGCAGATGTCGCTAAAGTCGTGGCATGGCGGCGGAAGGTAAAAAAATAGTCTTTCAATAAGCATAGTTTTATTTCATGTTGATAAATTAAAATTTTATTAAATAATAGAACCTATTGTTTTATAAACCACATCGATCCATTATTTGGCAATGAGTATGATGTAAATCTTCCTGCTATTCCCGCTCCAAAAACCAGGGTATCGTTACTTAGAATTTCATAGTAATCACTTCCGACATTATCTCCATTCCTAAAGTAGCATACACTATCGTATTTAAAAGTAGTTCCTCCAGAGTAGTTAGTGTAACTGCCATATCCGGTCGAATATGTACCCGAATCAACAATAACATTGTTTTGAACTCTGTTCCAGGTTTTATGTATGCTGAACCTGACAATATCTACCAACCCAATGCTATCTGCAAAAACAGGTGGTGTTGGACAATCGCAATATGTTTTTAACAATTTCCAGGTTCCGGTAATATTTTGAGGAGCATAAGGAGATTCATTATTCTTCTTGCATGAAAAGATGTTTATTGCTGAAAAAAGAATAAATAAAATATATTTTGGGTTGTAAAACATATCAAACTACTTGATTATTTTCTCCACCCATTTTTTTGTTTCATTTACCAACAATGACATGACATCTTTTTTGCCGGCTTTAAAAGAATGATCGGCTCCTTCAAGTTTTACCAGGGTGGCTTTCCGCAATGATGCGCATACTTTTTTAATAAGCGCCCAGGTTGCCAGCGTATCTTTAGAACCCTGCAAAAAAAGCATCGGTATTTTCAGCGCTTTCAGATGGTCGGCGCGCTCGATAGAGGTCTTGCCGGAAGGATGAAGGGGGAAACCATAGAAAATAATGCCTTTAACGGAACTGTCCGGATGAGCTGCCAGCCATTGTGAGCTCATTCTTCCCCCGAAAGATTTGCCGGAAACAAATAGTGGTATTTGGGGGTTTAATATACGTGCCTTCTCAATGGCCGCTGCTATTGTCATGTGAGCAATGGCCGGAGAATCTGGTCTGCCCTTTTTGTGTTCCGCAAAGGGGAAATTAAATCGTAAGGTGGCAATGCCCACTTTTGCAAGAGAGTCCGCCAGCGTTTCCATAAATGAATGGTCCATACCCGCCCCTGCTCCATGTGCCAGCGTGAAGATGCATATAGGTTTGTCAGGTACTATATATTTGGCTGAAACATCGCCTGCCGAAGGGGAAACTTCTATTTTGAAGGATTGTGTACTCATAGTAGAATCAAAATTAAAATCATGTCCTCCCATCAAAGTTATCACCATCACAGCTTTAGTCTGCACTAAGAATTCAAAATCATATCTTGTTTAGATCTGAGCTTTTTACTTCTTAAACCTATTGCGCCAGATATCCGCCGTCTACATTATAATAAGCGCCGGTGACAAACGACGACTTTTCGGAATTGAGCCAAAGGGCCAGCTCGGCTACCTCTTCTGAACTGCCCAACCTTCCCATGGGATGCAATGTTGCCAAAGACTTTATAGTGGCATCATCCAGAGTATTAGTAAGCAGCGGGGTAACGATATATCCGGGCCCGATGGAATTGATCCGTATCTTTTTGTCCGCATATTCCAGTGCAGCAGCCTCGGTTAAACCGATCACACCATGTTTCGCGGCTACATAAGCGGGGGATCCTTTGATTCCGACTTTACCGAGTATGGAGGAAATATTTACAATACTACCTCCGCCCGAAGAAAGGATTGCAGGTATCTGATAATGCATGCCATAGAATACCCCTGAAAGATTGATAGAAATAACTTTATCCCATCCGTCGATCGGGTAGTCCCCAACAAAGCTCAGGGGACCACCTATACCCGCATTGTTTACAGCAATATGAAGACCTTTGAATTGTCTGACCGCTTCTTCCACCACTTTTTTACTATCGTCGGGTTTGGAAGTATCAGCTTTTACGAATATTGCTTCGCCACCTTTTGCTTTTATTTCTGAAACGGTATCATTTCCCCCTTTCTCAACAATATCGGAAATCACCAGTTTTGCACCTTCAGCTGAATAAAGCAATGCAATGGCTTTACCAATGCCAGAGCCTCCTCCTGTTACTATGGCCACTTTGTTCTCCAATGATTTCATGATTTGTGTTTATAAAATAAAAAAATACATTCCTCACTTTTAGTCGTTCTCTTCTTTAATTGTCAAAACGCAGATAAATGGTTATTTTATTTTTGGATTGTAAAGTTAATGAATGCCAGTCACGATTAACTTTGCCGGGATTTTTGTCTCCTTCATGCGATTGGTATGATGCGGATAAAATCCCTCCTTTAGCCGCTCCCCCGGACTAGATACTCAGAATAAATATTGGTCATGCAAAACAGAATAATTGCTGAGAAGATGAACACAGAAAGAATGAATTTTTCATAAGTTGAATTGATTTTGCAGCATTATGGAATTTCAATGCCGGCTTGCTTATTTAAGTACAGTTCTTTGACAACGATAGTGAGAATGCTCAGAAGGGGAACAGCCAGAACAATGCCCATTAAACCCGATAGCGTGCCCATTATCAATTGGATCAACAGCGTCAGAGCCGGCGGAATGTTGATCATCCTTTTCTGTAACAAAGGCACGGCGATGTTTCCGACAATGGTTTGACAGCCAATATATATCAGCGCTACTATGATAGCTGTTTTTGTGCTAATCGTAAAAGCAAGTAATACACCGGGTATCATGGCGATCACCGGCCCGAAATTTGGTATGATTTCCAACATTCCCGTAAAAAGACCCAGGACCGCTGTACCGGGTAATCCAGCCATTGATAACCCTACAGCAACCAAAATCGTAATCAGTACGATGGATACAAGGATACTTTTTAGCCAGCCCTTTAAGGCAGTTTCGATTTTCTTCAATATGATCCTCCCGGTAGATTTCTTTTGCGCCGGAAAGAAGAAAATTATCCCGTTTTTATAAAGGGATGGATCAGCGGTGAAGAAAATTCCAAGAAATAAAATGATATACAGATCGCCGATAATTCCAAAGCTCGTACTAAAAAAAGTTGTAGCAGTATCTACCAGTTTTTGTGAATTATTACCCGAAGTATATTCAATGATTTTCGCTCCTACGGGCGTGTTAGCAATTTTGACCCGCGCCACTTTGATGGTCTGGGGAAGCGTATTGCTCAGCTCAGCGGCCTGCCGCTGCACTTTGGATCCGACAAACCACCCCGTAGCCGCGAGCAGAACAATTGAACCGGCTATAGAAATAAAAAGTGCCAGCTTCCTGCTGATTTTTGTTTTTCTAGTAATCATTTCAGCCAGACCGTGAAAATAAACTGCAATTAAAACGCCGGCCAGGGCCATCAGTAAAATATTAAAAGCAACGCGCAGAATTAAAATCGCAATAATCGCGAGACATACGATGGCAGTAGTCTGCCATACCTTTACTGTATATGAGGGTTCCTTTTTATCTGAATTGTCTGATTCTTTTTCCATGCTGATAATTTCCCGATTGGGTAAAGGAAGTATTTAACTGTAAGTTATCATTATTTGAACCTTTTTCTAAATACAGGATTAATAAATGAGAAATAGGTAACAGTTTGTGAGCGGAAAGGGAAGAACATGAATATCTGATCTTGTTTTTTTTGAAATGAGTTTATTTAATGAAGGAAAACTGAATAGTCCGGTGTTGACGACCCTTTATTATATTACATAGGAAAACTTATAGTATGCACTACGGTGGTTTTATACGGGTGCTGTTCATAATATGCGCGGTAAGTCTTTTGCTCGATATATATGCATATAGTGGCGTAAAAACATGGGTCAGGGGATGGAAATCCGTCCGACGCCAGAAGATTGCGCAGCGTACTTACCTGGTGGCATTCGTCGGCGTAACATTGTTATTCATCATCGGTATCACCGTCACCACCCATAAATATCTCACGCGTTTTCAGGAATGGGTACTTACACTGTTTCTGACTTTTCTAATCACCAAACTCATTTTCATCGTTGTATTGTTACTCGGCGACACGGTACGTTTCTTCTGGGGTTTGGTCCGCAGATTGTTTAAAGGCAAAGCAGTGAAAAACGAACCGTTTTTTCCTTCGCGCCGCCGCTTCATCGCCGAAGCAGGAATATTACTGGCTGCCCTGCCATTTACCGGTTTTTTTTATGCCATGTTCAAAGGCAAGTATGATTATCGACTGCACGAAATCACGTTGTATTTTGATGATCTTCCGACATCCTTTGACGGCTTTACCATAACACAGTTGTCGGATTTTCATTCGGGTAGTTTTGATAATATGTCAGCTGTAACGCGTGGCATCAACATAGCAAAGGCACTCCAAAGTGATTTGTTTGTCTTTACCGGAGATCTGGTAAATAATATGGCATGGGAAGTAGAACCTTATCTTTCTTTGTTCAGTCAAATGAAGGCTCCTTACGGACAATTTTCCATATTCGGTAATCATGACTATGGTGACTATGCCCGTTGGGACAACCCGGAACAGAAAGTAGCGAACCTGCAAAAAATCAAAGACCATCATAAGGATATGGGCTACCGGTTAATGCTAAATGAAAATACAGTCATCAGTAAGGGCTCCGATCAACTGACGCTCATTGGTGTCGAAAACTGGGGCCGTGGATTTATTCAGAGAGGAGATATCGATAAGGCGCTGGAGGGCGTGGATAAAAATTCATTCAAGATATTGTTGTCGCACGACCCCTCACATTGGGAAGAAAAAATTCGTTTTCACTCTACCACCATTCAGCTCACTTTGTCGGGGCATACTCATGGTGCGCAGTTTGGAATCGAAACAGACAAATTGCGATGGAGTCCGGTGCAGTACCGGTATCTTGACTGGGCCGGACTAACCAATGAAAAAGACCGCTATCTGTACGTGAATCGCGGCTTTGGTTTTCTGGCTTTTTCAGGCAGGCTGGGCATCTGGCCGGAGATTACAAAAATTACTTTGAAGAAAAAGACTGCTTAACCTGATATGCCAAAAATTAGTGCGGGAATATTATTATTACGGTTCGTAAATCTTTACCCTGAGATATTACTTTTTCATCCGGGCGGACCGTATTGGAAGAAAAAAGACGCCGGAGCCTGGTCGATTCCTAAAGGTGAATTAAATGAAAATGAAATACCGGTTCTGGCGGCAGAAAGAGAATTGAAAGAAGAAACAGGAATCGTTATAAAGGGAGAGTTGATTGAACTGGGATCCGTAAAACAAAAAAACAATAAAATAGTTTTTGCCTGGGCCCTGGAACAGGATTTCGAACCTTTGGATTTGAGGAGTAACCTGTTTAACATCGAATGGCCTCCCGCCTCCGGCAAAACACAAAGTTTTCCGGAAATGGACAAAGCAGCATGGTTCACTATTGAAGAGGCAAAAGAAAAAATTCTTGCCTCACAGATCCCGTTTATTGAAGAGCTGGAAAAAAAGATTCGCCGATAGGATCAGGTGGCGTCACCGCCCCGCGCATCATCTGAATCTCAGACTGATTTCGCCTTTATCTGTATTTGCGTTCACTTTAGCGCCACCGCCGTTCATAGTGCCTATTATCTCATCCTTTTTCCTTGTTCCGTTGAAATTTTCCAGGGCAACATTGTCAACGCCTTTTCCGCGTATATCGAGATCAATGCCATTGCCTTTCGGGAGCTGTACGGATATATCGCCGTGGGAATTACCGGCTTTTATGTCGCCTGATATTTTTTCAAAGCCCAATGTTATATTGCCGTGATCGGTGGACGTTTCCACACTGCAGGCCAGGTTTTCAAGGTCCACATCGCCATGCGAAGTTGATGCATACAAAACGCCATCAATAACATGACCGTCAATGTTACCATGGCTGGTGACCGCGTGTACTTTGCCTGTCACATTGTGTAACATTAAGTTTCCGTGAGATGTTCTCATATCTATATCATCTTTCGAATCTGTAACACTTATATCGCCGTGAGAAGTGTTCGCGGTCAGTTTACCCATTATATGCTCAGTGCTGATATCTCCATGACTCGTATTCAGTACCTGGCTGCCTTCCATTCCTGAAAGTTCAATATTGCCATGACTGGTATTTAATGAAGTTGACTTGTCCTTTGTCGCATAGATCCTGAAAGAAATACTCAAAGACGTCTGCTCGTTCAGGAAATCCTTTTTTTGATGCGCTACTGCCCTTAATGCATCGCCGGAAAGCGACACATCCAGCGTATAGTATTCATCCAGCTTTTTTTGTATCTCTTCTTTGCTTAGTTCCAAAAGGCCATTGCTGGAACGCACATACACTTCTATCCTGGTATCCGCTGCCGGAACAACAGATACAACAATATCACCATGGCTGGTTTCGGCATCTATTTTTTTGAAACCTGCATCTTTAAAAGATTTCGTGAGATATAAGTATTTTGATGAATTGGTCTGACCAACAGAAATCGAGTATACAGTTGCAAAAATGGCCACGAAGATGATTCTTCTCATGAGTCGTTTTTTTAAGATTCATACAATAAAAGGCGTGCCATACATTCCGCGAGGTGAATATCAGTTACTTAACAGCGCGTAAGAAAAAATAGCTGTCCGCTTGCGATACAACCAGTGACCGGTTTATTGTTCTGAAAACGAACAGTTTTCCAGGCCGTGCAAATCAATATTCCATTGAATATCAGATATTTGAAATTTTGGAGCATTTGTTGAAACAAATAAGTCGATCTGACCGTCTAAGAACATTTACAAGACAAACACTTCGATATGATTAAAAATGTATTGCGAATTGCCCTGCGCAATTTTAGAAAGGACAAATGGTTCAGCCTGTTAAATATTATGGGCCTCACCATCGGAATTACATTCAGTCTGTTTTTAATCTTTTATGTAAGAGACGAACTCAGTTACGACCGGTTTAATACAAATGCGGATCGCATTTACCGCATAGTGACCTACGTTACAGAAAAAGATAAGAATACAAATTTCACCATTACTGAAGCGCCTCTGGCTTTTCAAATGAAAAAAGATTATCCTGAAGTGCAGGAAGCTGCCCGTATGCTCGGCAGGGAAAGAACTCTTTTTAAAGTAGATGAAAAAAGTTTCTTCGAAACAAAAATATACTACGCTGATAGCAATATTTTTAAAATTTTTACTGCAAAGTTTCTGGAGGGCAATCCAAATACGGCATTGGTTGAACCGAATAGCATCGTCATAAACAGAACAACTGCCAATAAATATTTTGGAAAAAACACACCGGCTGTTGGAAAGACGCTGCACACGGTATATGATTTGTATAAAGTAACCGGCGTCTTTGAAGACATTCCTGAAAACACGCATATCCGCTACAACATGCTTATCTCCATGTCTTCAGATTCAAATAATTATAATCAGAACTGGGGTAATTTTAATTTTTTTACGTACGCTTTATTAAAGCCCGGAGCCAGCCGTCAGGCATTTCAGAAAAAAGATAGATCAGACTGTTGAGAAATATGTAAAGCCTGTATTTGATCCCTTTGGCGTGAAGATGCGTTTCTATGCACAGCCCATTGTGGACATTCACCTTCATTCAGAACTGGAAAGAGAACCTGAAGAATTGGGAAGTATGTCGTATATATGGACTTTCTCCGCAGTGGCGTTTTTTATGCTGCTTATAGCCTGTATCAACTATATGAATCTTACTACAGCAAGGTCCGCACGAAGGGCAAAAGAAATTGGCATTAGAAAAGTTACCGGTTCTGGACGGGGACAACTGATCGTACAGTTTTTGGGTGAATCCGTACTTACGGCGATGGTCGCTGTGGTCCTCAGTTTCGCACTGATCGTATTATTATTTCCTGTTTTCAATTCGATCTCCGGAAAATCATTTTCAATTACGACCGTGTTACAACCTTTCAATATTTTACTAATGCTCGGCATTGGTTTATTCACCGGACTCGTCGGTGGCAGTTATCCTGCTTTTTATTTATCGGCATTTCAACCGGTAAGTATATTAAAAGGTGCGCTGTCAAAAGCATCCGGAAATATCAATCTTCGCAGGACGCTGGTTGTAATACAATTTTCCATTGCAATGATCATGCTGATTTGTACCTGGATCGTTTACTCGCAGCTCGAATATATGAGAAATAAAGACCTGGGGTTTGACAAGAACCAGGTGATGACTGTAGTGGTAAATACGGGTAAATTTGAGCCCGAAAAAATAATTGCGATGGGTAACGATTTTCGCAGATTATCGTCAGTAGCTGATGTGGGTGTTGGTGGTTCTTATCCCGGATCAGGTAACACCAATTTAAATCTTTTCAGGGTGCAGACCAAAACCGGTCATCTGGACAAAGCAGTCGAATGTTATGGCGTTGATGCCCACTATTTTTCAGCTCTCGGAATCAGGGTTGTTGCAGGACGAAATTTTGAGGCGGCAGATACTTCACATGGCACTATGATAAACGAAAGTTTTGTAAAACATTTTGGCTGGGATCAGCCTATTGGTCAGCGCATTACTTTCCCAGGTGATACATCTGTCAAAGATTATCTCGAAGTGGTTGGCGTCGTTAGGGACTTTAATCAAAGTTCTCTCTATAATCCAATACAGCCTCTTTTGTTTTTCTATGGCCCGTTGAATAATACATATATAATGAAGCTGAAGCCGGGAAATTCAAGTAATACAATTGCACAGGTCGAGGGTGTTTGGAAAAAATATTTCCCCGCGTTGCCCTTCGAATTTAAATTTTTGGATGAAGGATTGAATTCGCAATACGTGGCTGATCAGAAACGTGGAAAAATTTTTGCTTCACTGGCTGTCCTGACGATCATCATCACCTGTCTCGGCTTACTGGGCCTGACGGCTTACACCACGCAACAAAGACAAAAAGAAATCAGCGTGCGCAGGGTGCTCGGCGCGAGTGTCGGAGAAATCATTACATTAATTACAAGGAATTATTTCTGGCTTGCATTGATTGCCGCAGCGATTGCTTTCCCGGTTGCCTGGTATTTCATGAGTAACTGGATGAAAGTATTTTCATATAGTCCGGGCATATCGGCCATGCCGTTTATTTTTTCGGCCTTGCTGATCATCATAACAGCGATACTTACAGCAACCTTTCATTCCGCAAAGGCCGCACTTTCAAGTCCGTCTAAGAATTTGAGATCGGAATAAAAGCTTTTTCCAATGTTGGTTGGCATCCTGGGTACTGGCTGGGCCTCAGCTATCGTTGTCCGGCAAAGCACACATCGCTTAAGTATTCCCGCTGTGTTCGAATACGCGTTACCGTTAGTTCTGTTTCTCTTCATTGACTCATGCTTCTGACTCACTGCACTTCGATCGGTGCAATCCACCTGAATGAACCCCATTCGAGTACAAGTGTACCGTGTCGGTTATCGCCGGGTATGATAGATATAGTGAATTCTTCCACCGTCGGATTGGCAACCTCGCTAATCATCCTTGCTTTACCCAGGTTAAGTGAACCATTGTAATCTGTACCCCACTGTCCGGTCTGCTTGTTCACAATCAGATCAACTCCATTTGTATGTGGTGCGCTAAATAGCGTGTATGTGCCTGCAGGGACCTGCATCCCGGCAAGCCTTATCGGAGTTGACGTCGTAAACTGCGTAGCCGCATTTGCACCTGTTCTCCATACATAGTCGTAAGGTATCACATCACCCAGCAAGATTCGCCCGCGCAACAGCGGTCTGCCATAGTCAACGGTGAAGACCGAATTACCAATTTGTGCGCGGGTCGTGTCCCGTACACTTAACGATCTTACGCGACCAACTTGTGTCTCCTTTGCCTCAAACCGGTCGGCGATATCTTTTATGTCCGGTGGCGTGACAAGGCGTTTTACCTGCACATCATAAGTAGTCCGGGCGCCTGAATAACTGATCATGTCACCCGCAGAGTCCATCATAGCCTCGCCCGTCCCGGCAAGCCAGTCGTGTGTTATCTCCATCCTGCCGCTGTCAAGCGGGGTTACTGTGGCGTGGCCCAAAGGAAACCGGTCGAATTCCCGGTCAATATAAAACTGCCGCATCTGCACAGGACTGCCAGCCGCAGGCTTTGATGCCGCTGCATGCTTCAATGCCGCGGCGAAGTAAAGCTCATAAAGACTATACATTTGTTGTACATGGGCGACGACAATACTTCCACCTGTTGGAAAATCACGATTCACTGCGCCTGTACTATCAGTTTTAGAAAGGTGCACTTTATTATCTGCGACATCGGCAACCACTTTTCGATCACGCTGACCAGATGGTTCACCGGGTGTGTGAATGTCCATTACAAGATGTCGTATGCTGCCGTTGTCGTTAAGATCGACTACAGTGTGTCGTATCTCCACTCCCGGGAAGCGATCAACTTCATCACTTGTTAACCTGTTGCCCTGGCGGGTTATATTCTCTATTGAAATCGTATCGCGCCCAAGCGTTGTAAGAAATCCGTATCGTTCTATCATTGGTGTATTACAGGATAGCAGTGAAAGTACTGCAACAGGAAAAAAGCAAATCGCTGCAGGCTTAACTGCACAAAAGTTTTGTATCTGAGCATTCGTTTTATACATAGATATCAAAGCTTGTCCACTTATATGGTTATTTCTTATTAAACTATTGAATTACTTCATATTATTTCCAAACAAATTGAACTGTTGCACCTAAGTTTATTTAAATGGGAATTAAAACTCCACCACCTCTCATTCTTATTCCGCTCTTAAAGATTTTACAGGATTGGCTACTGCTGCTTTAATTGCCTGGAAACTGATGGTGAACAATGCAATAAACAAGGCAATTAATATAGTAATGGCAAATACAACCCAACTTATAGTGGTACGATAGGCAAAACTTTGCAGCCATTTATTCATCGCAAGCCAGGCAAGGGGAGAGGCAATAATGGCCGCAATAATGACAAGCTTCAAAAAATCTGTCGACAGCAGGGCAACGATATTGGGTATGCTTGCGCCCAATACTTTGCGCACACCAATTTCTTTTATGCGTTGCTCAGCACTAAACGTTGCCAGCCCAAATAAACCCAGACAGGAAATAAGAATGGCAACGATGGTGAAATCTCCCACTATGGACGAAAGCCTGGTTTCTGCATCATAATTTTTCTGAAAATCCTTATCCAGAAAACTGTAATCAAAGGGCTCGCCGGCATTTATATTCTGCCATACAGTTTGAATGGTTTGTAAGGCAGATTGTATATCGCCGGACCTTGTATGCACAATCATATAATTAAACAATGGTGGTGTGTTGAGCTGAAATCCAAATGGTCCTATGGGCAGATGCAAATCTTCATAATGAAAATCCTTTACCACACCTATCACGGTAAAATTATACGTACTATCATTGTAATTGAAATGAAGTTTTTGATTAATTGCCTGTGTTGGATTTGGAAATCCAAATAACTTAACTGCAGTTTCATTTAATACTAATGTTCCCAGCGTATCCTCCGTATAATATTCATCCGAAAATAACCTTCCTGCGACAGGCCTTATATTCAGCGTTTGCAAATAACGTGTATCGATATAATTTGTCTTTACATCTCTTGCCTGCTGCATATTTTCACCATCTTTAAAAAACAGGTTGTCCGACAAATTGGATACACCGGGATAATAAAGCGATGCGCCTACATTTGCAATTCCGGCTTTTTTTAATAGTTCATTCTTAAAAGAAGTATACATGCTTTTTGCTTTCCCGCTGCGCAATGGAACAATAACCTGTTGATCTTTATCGAAACCCAGATCGGCTGAACGCAGGTATTTCATCTGATTGGAAATAACCACGGATGCTACGATCAGCACTATGGCAACAACAAATTGAAAAACCACCAGGACCTTTCTTAACGAAACAGCAGCCAGGGAGTTTGAAAATTTCCCTTTTAAAACTTTTGAGGGATTAAAAGAAGATAAATAGAATGCCGGATAACTTCCTGCAATAAGTCCGGTAATTACTGACAATGCAATGAATGCAACAATGAGAAGCAGATTATTTGAAAAAGAAAATGAGAGATTCTTACCGGAAATAACATTAAAGGAAGGCAATAACAATACAGTGAATACAAATGCAAGTAATAGTGCGAACAGGCTCATCAGGACGGCTTCACCAAGAAATTGTGTTATCAATAAGCCTTTTTCTGCACCCAAAACTTTTCTTATACCCACTTCTGAAGAACGTTTGGCTGATTGTGCCGTAGCAAGATTCATAAAGTTGATGCAGGCGATCAGCAGGGTAAATAAGGCTATGGAAGCAAGTATATATAAATAAGCCACGCTGCCACCATTGGTAATGTTGCTTTTTACATCTTCATCCAAATGGATTTTTTTCAGGGGCACTAAAAACTGCTTTTTGTCAAATCCGAAAGCTTTCAATTTCTTGCCTGCATATTGCTGAATAAATTGCGGAAACTTCGCTTCAAGTTTCTTTGCATCAGCTCCGCTTTTTAATTGCAGATAAGTATAATATAGATTATTGGTTGCAAGATCATCGCCCTGACGTTTAATAAAATCTGCAACACTGCCACCCATCATACTCATGAAAAACCGGCCATCGATATGCGAAGGTTTATTGATGGGTTTGAAAACACCGGTAACTAAAAAATCATGGTCACCATTTGTACTGCTGCTGATATGCAGTACCTTATTGAGTGCAGGCTGATTTCCAAATATTTTCTTCGCTATTTCATCATTTAATACGATGGTATTCGGATTATTCAATGCTTTTTCAGGGTTTCCTTCCACAAAATGATAAGTAAACATGCGAAAGAAAGTGGAGTCTGCTAAATAGCCTTTAGTTTCATAAAAAGATTTTATTTCACCGCTCTTATCTTTATACTGTAAAAGCGTTTTGTCTTCGGAGAATAGCGGAGCAAGCCTGGTGGTTAGATTAATTTCAGGAAAAACATGTTCCATAGTTTCACCCATGGCGGCTGGTGTGTTGGGCAATTTTGAAAAGTTTCCAATATTGACAAACTCGGTTCCCAGCTGATAAATAGTGTCACCATTTTTTTGATAATCATCGTAGCTGGTCTCATTTAAAATGTACAATGTTATCAGCATGCAGCAGGTTAATCCCACTGAGAGGCCCAAAACGTTAATAAATGAAAACATTTTATTTTTCACCACATTTCGCCATGCGGTTTTTAAATAAGATTTAAACATATACTGGTGACTGTCAACTGTTATGCCAACTGCGAAACGCCTTGTACATTATGCTTTTAAAGAATAACTTATTGAAATAGTGTCCGGATTTGAACAGTTTTTATTTCAAAAGCGTACATATGTAAAGAATGCTTACCCGGATTGAAATAAAGTTGCGCATATCTTTGGTTAGTTTTTTTTACGCTTTATCTGAAATTTCCTTGTCATTTTGCATAATTTGAATTTGCCGAATTTTGCTAACTTGACAGGCCAACAATCCCCCCATGGCATATAACGAAAAACTGGCGACACGTACACGTGAGATCATCAGCAAAACCCACAAAATAACCGAGGAGAAGAAAATGTTCGGCGGCCTCTGTTTTATGGTCAATCATAAAATGTGTGTCGGTGTGGAGCAGGAGCGGATGATGGTCCGCCTCGACCCGGCTGTGTATGACGAGGTGATGGAGATGGAGGGATGCCACCCAATGGATTTCACGGGTAAACCCATGAAGGGTTATGTCTTCGTGGATGCCGACGCCCTCACAACACAAAAAAAACTGGCTTACTGGATCTCACTGGCGCTGGATTATAATGCTGTAGCCAGGGCTTCTAAAAAGAAGAAATAACCGTCACATCGAAGTCCATAACTAAATAATTCAAAATGCGTCACTACCAAAATAAAAAACTATCAGTTATCGGAATATTTTTTACGGCGTTTGTTTTTCTTTATGCTACCACCCATGCACAAGCGAATAATATAACCATCCATCAATCCGCCTGGTTCAAAGTGCCACCGGCGCAGATCTATAACGTCCTGCTCAGTTCTGCAGCATTTAGCGCCTGTACGAAAAAATCATTTGACATGTTCACCGCATCGTCAGCCAAGATCGATCCTGTTGTGGGTGGCGTTTTTTCTTTATTCGATGGACATATAACCGGTCGAATCCTCGAGCTAATGCCCGATCAGCGGATCGTGGAGGCATGGCGGGTGGTCGACTGGCCGGCGGGGGTCTACTCCATCGCGCGTTTTGATCTGAGTACCGAGGGTACAGGCACCCGTGTAATTTTTGAACATGTCGGATTTCCGGAAGGCCTGAAAGAGCATTTATCTGAAGGATGGCAACAACATTACTGGGATGCGATGACTAAATATTTTCAATAGGTTCTGTTTTGATTTCCCTTATCCAGGCTAAATCTTCCTCTTTCCTTGTAAAAAAGGCAAAAAGCACCCCCATATTCGATACCGAAAGTCCAGGGTGTTAAGTTGAGATTTGCTGTAAGATTTGCTTTGTTGTTCCTGGGTGTATTTATGAATTGAGTTCCAGCTCACGTTTGTTCTATAAACTGCTTTAAAAATCTACCCTCTTATACAGTGGTGACGGAATCCGGGCAATGCCGTATGATCCGAAAGTTAGCGGTTGAAATAAGTGAATATCTTTATTTAACGGGTGAATCAGTCTTCGAAAAACTTGGAACGAGGAAGAATATAAATTATAAAAAGAGGAACAAATGATAACTGAATTTAAATGCCGGGTGGCACAATCTGTCATTGACGATTTAAAATTAAGAATCAGTCAAACCCGATGGACGGATGAAATCAGGGATTCTGGTTGGCAGTATGGCGCTAAACTTTCTTACATGAAAGAGCTTGCCGATTATTGGTTGAATAAATTTGACTGGAGAAAAGTCGAAGATGAAATTAACCAGTATCCTAATTATATAGCAGAAATTGATGGGATAAGGATACATTTTTTGCATATAAAAGGCAAAGGGAAAATAACAGTGCCGCTTATCATCACACACGGCTGGCCAGGTTCTTTTATGGAAATGTGTAAACTTATTGTTCCTCTTACAACAAACCCTGAATTTTCTTTTGATGTAATCATTCCTTCTATTCCGGGTTTTGGTTTCTCGCAAAAAATGAATACTCCGGGTTGTAATCTTTGGTTCATCAGTGATTTATGGAGTAAATTGATTGAAGAACTGGGATACAAAAAAGTTCTTGCACAAGGCGGCGACTTCGGAGCAGGTATCAGTACAGCCCTGGCTTTAAAGCATCCTGAAAATATGCTTGGTTTACATCTCAATTATATTCCGGGTTCCTATTTCCCTTTTTTATCAAAAAATGAAAAGCTCACGGAAGAAGAAATTCAGTCTTTGAAAAGTGCTGAGGACTGGTACGCATCAGAAGGAGCATATTCACATCAACAACGAACAAGACCGCTGACACTTGCATATGGACTGAATGATTCACCCGTTGGACTGTGCGCCTGGATTGTTGAAAAATTTTATGGCTGGAGCGATTGCAACGGAAACATTGAAAGTGTTTTTACAAAAGATGAACTACTTTCAAATGTTAGTCTGTATTGGTTTACTGAGACGATTCATTCTTCTGTCAGGCTTTACAATGAAAATAGCATGGCACCTTTGCATTTTTCAAAAAATGATTTTATAAATATTCCTGTAGCCATTGCAAGGTTCCATAAAGAAGATCCATTCCCGTCGCGAAAGTTCATTGAAAGGGGTTATAATATTCAACATTGGATAGATATTCATCAGGGCGGACATTTTGCCGCTATGGAACAACCCGCTTTATTGGCCAATGACATTATACAATTCGCAAAAAGGCTACCCTTTTTACTGGCCAGCAAATCTCCGGACTAGTCCGGCAAAATTCTGTGTTTCCACGTTTTTTGGTGAGATGGAAGCACCGGCACGTTTTTATCAATCATTAAAGTGCCGCGCACGTCTGCAGATACCGGTTCATAACACGATCACGGTGGGCTTACTTGTTAAATTCCTTACTACATTCGTATTATATACTCAGCAACGTTGACCAGACAATACTGCGACGCAAAGAATGAGAATCTAAATCTTGAAAATATTTATGCCTGATTCGCTTAAAACCATTTCGAAAAGTCTTCAGGCATCCTATTTGTATTTTCTGGTAGCCTTTTGCCTGGTAAATACCCTGGCCTTCAGCCTTTTATTTTGCGCGATAGGGTTTCTTGCAGGATTCCCTGTTTCAGTCTGGCAATTCCCCATGGCCTTAGTTCTCGCATTGGTTATTAACTATTACGCCGCCAACTATTTTTTTGGTCAAAAGAACAAATACCGAATCCTGAAAACCTCCGGGTTAAGTCTTGGCATAATCATCAGCCTGATATTCATTTCTAACTTTTTTTATGATATCTCTTTCGATGGCCAATGGTATCATCAGGAAACGATCATTCAGCTAAAAAATAAATGGAATCCTGTTTTTAATAAATTAGATATACCTGTCAATGAAAATACTGCCAGCGGGACAGAAGTCTGGTGTACCGGGATTGATAACCCCGAAAACAAAACAGAAAATACCGGCAAGCCTCCGTTCAGTCTGAAATTCCTTAATATCAACCATTTTCCAAAAGGCATTGAAATCATTGCAGCGTCCATATTTGCCCTCACTAACCGAATTGAGACTGGTAAGTCCGTCAATGGCATTTTTTTGCTGGCTTCCTTTTTTTTAGCGCTGTCTTTTCTCTATACGATCGGCCATATCTCCAATCTATGGAAATGGCTGCTCGCTGTACTTATATCCTTTAACCCAATTACTCTCACCCAGCTTCCTTCTTTTTGCGTGGATGGAGTAATGGCGTCTTCACTTTTAAGTCTTTTAGTTATAAGCTGCCTCCTTTTCCAGGGTACAAATAGATATTATCTGTGGATACTGGCTTCGATAATTGTGCTTTCCAGTAATATTAAATTCACATCCCCGGTTTTCACAGCTATTTTCTGCCTTGGCTTGTTGATAACACTACTTATTTATAAAAAAAAGAAATCATTTAACCGGGTATTGATCATATGCGTTTTTGGAGGCCTGACCGGAATATTTTGTTGCGGATTCCATCCCTATTTGACCAATTTTATCCGCGACCACAATATGTTTTATGGTCTTAAAGAAACACAAGATGAAATTTGGGCCACGACACCTCCTGTATATAGAAACCTGAACCGTTTTGAAAAACTTTTCCTTTCCCTGAGTTCGCATACGGATTCCTATTCCGCTAACAATAGTTCCATTGCCGATATGCTCAAAATCCCATTCACCGTCAATAAGAATGAACTATTAAACGCTAATGACCCGGAAGTAAAGCTTTCGGCCTTTGGTCCTTACTATAGCGGCTCCTTGCTGATTGCCCTGGTGATATTTTTCATTGCGCTCACTAAATTTTACAAGTCTGCCGTCTTTAAACAGGAACTGACGGTACTGGTCATCATTGGCTCAACAATTTTGATCATGCCCGATTCCTGGTGGGGAAGATTTGCTCCGCAGTTTTGGCTTTTACCCGTTTCGATACTTTTTATGTCGGAATTTATTTCTTTCAAATATGAAAAGTTATTAAAAGGCAGCCTGTGTATTGCATTGGGGTTGAATGTGATTTGGGCAGCCCTGGCAATAATTTTTAATTTATTTGTGTCCGTTCATATCGATTACCAGTTGAGTCAAATGAAAGCCCTGCACCTGCCTGTTACAGTCGAATATTGTCCTTACAGAAGTTTTAAAAGCAACAGGGAACGATTTTATGAGTCGGGTATCCCTTTCCTGGAGAAACCTGTTACCGGAAATTACATTTACAATATCATTCATTCCAGTACACGGATTGAAACACCTGTGCCTTTGCCACACTTGTCAAAACCACTTTTGTTGAAATGGAGCGAAAAAATAAATGCACAGTGATGATAGTGCCCGGATTTTTTGTATATTTCTAAATGACCCGTTATTTTTTTCACGCATGATAAAATGGATCACGAAAATCTCCTGCATAATTTTTATTCTGGCAGCATGCAGCAAGAATAGTACAACACCGCAGATAAAAATTAATAATTTCAGTCCGGCCAGTGGCGCTCCGGGCAATACGGTTACGATTGCGGGCATTGGATTTGGGTCGATGGCTGGCGCAGCAACAGTGTACTTCAACGGCATCGCAGCTACACCCGATTCACTGAATGACACGGTCATTGTGGTGAAAGTACCCACAGGCGCAACCACGGGGAAAATATCTCTGAGCATCAATGGTCAGAATTCAACCAGCACCAATGATTTTATTATTCTCCCGGGCGCCTGGATCCGGATGGCCGATCTTCCGATCTTAACCGGGCGGGGCCTTGGGACTGGTTTTTCTATCGCGGGCAAAGGGTATTTCGGATTTGGATACGACGGAGGCGCGTATTATAATGATCTCTATCAGTATGATACCGCGACGAATGCCTGGACCCAGGTGGCGTCTTCACCAGGCCCTGTTCTCGAATCACCGGTCTGCATGGTGATTGGTAATATGGCTTATATCGGAATTGGAAAAACATCCAGCGCAACAACATCGTCAAGTTCGAGCCAACTCTGGCAATACGATCCGCAGAATAATAACTGGACACGCAAAGCCGATCTTCCGGATACATTGCAGGAAGGGGCATTCGGTGTGGGCATAGGTAGCGAGGGGTATGCGGGGATGAGCGAGGGCACATTAGGTTCGAAGGCATGGTGGCAGTACAATCCTGCCAGCGATGCATGGATGCGCAAAGCAGATTACCCCGGTCTCGAAATGCAGTGGGGGACGGGGTTCGCAGTGAACGGAAAAATCTACTCCGGCCTTGGAAATGTTTCGGGACCTGGAGGGAACAACCAGTGGTGGCAATACGATACGGCAACTGACACATGGACTGCTAAGAATTCTTTTCCTGGCAACGTTCCCAATTTCGGCGCTGCCTTCACATTATCGGGTAAAGGCTATGTCGCCGGCGGATACGAGTGCTGGCAATATGATGATGCTGGTGATACATGGACACAAATGGCATTTTTCGACGGTCGGATAGGGGGTTCTGCTTTTGTAATAGGTAACAAAGCATTTTACACCGCCGGCCGGCACGAACCTTCCCCAAACAATTTCCTGCAGAAGGACCTCTGGGAATTTGATCCTTCAAAATAATGGGGGTTCATGTTGTTTGCTGTTCGCGATCCGCGACAGTTTATTTCACTCTGGTAAAACCATCTGCACTCCAGGCTTCACTGCCAACACCATGATGTGTAAAAAAAAGTCCATCCGGATCGTAGGTGTTTTTTACGGCGAGTAATTTTTTATAGTTGGAACCCCAAAAACTTTCCTGCCAGTTTTCTTCGAAATAGTCCGTCTCATTCAGATAGGATCCTTTTACAGGCACCATTTTTTTAAAATGTTTCATAGCAGCACGCATTTTGCCAGCTGCCTTTCCCGCTTCGGTTAAATTGGGTTCATGTCCGGCTACACCCACCATGGCAGGTCCTTCCGCGTCGGCAAGAATAAGCAGGGCAAATGCATCGAGAACAGAGGGATTGATCGAAGTATTTGAGGCCGCTTCTTTTTCTTCGGGCCGGGTTCCGGCCAGACCCTTGTTGAAATGAAAAGAGAACGACCATAACCGGCTGGTTTCAAAAATGGCATTTGTCAATCGGGGAATATTTTCATCTTTCAGCAAATCCTGCCCGAGCCATCCGGAATGATAACCAAGGATGAATTGCCCGGATTGTTCACCATCTCCTTTCCAGTAAATATTTTCTACGGGCGCTCCCGGCTGATCGTCAGTACCAATAACGTTCCTGGCGAATGTTCGCAGAAAAGCCGGATCCCACATATGTCTGGAAGGTATAATCACCAGATTGAAGGGTTCCTCCCAACTGTAAGCGGATGCATTTTCTTTCGCCCAGTTTATAAAGTCCTGCCAGGCAGCCTCTGCCTGATCTTTCGTAAGCCCGTGAAATAACATACTCACAGAAACGGACCGATCTGAATGAAAACTAATTTGTTCGCCCCAGGCAGGATTGAAAAGTTTATCACGGTATTGAAGCATGATCTTTTCGATCAGCTTCTTATATGCATCGTCGCTGTTTGCTTTTATCCGTCCGTTTGCTGCACCCAAAAATTCAGGCAGCTCACGGGTTCTGAGAACGAATTTGGTCACCACGCCGAAACTACCGCCACCACCGCCTTTCAGGGCCCAGAACAAATCAGGATGACTGCATGCATTGACGATTTGAACGGTTCCGTCAGCCAGCACAACTTCGGCTTGAAGGAGCGCTGCAGCAGCAAGGCCATAATATTTTGAAAAGCTGCCAAAGCCACCACCCTGGATGAGACCGGCCACCCCCACCGTCAGACATCCGCCGCCCTGAACGTATCTTCCGTTTTTTGTCATCACTTCATTATAAGCGTGCCCCCAGATCACTCCGGCTTCAACAGCCACCACGGGTTGCGTTGCCATCGTGTTTTCACAACCAGTGGGAATGAATTGTTCCTGCATCTGGATGGCATTCATGTGTTTTGTCCATATCAGCAGCGAATCCGGCGCGCAGGAATTTCCAAGATAACTGTGTCCGCCTCCTTTTACAACCAGCCGCAAACGATTTTCCCTTGCGAAATTCACGGCGGCAACCACGTCACTGGTAGTTTCCGCTGCTACTGCATACACGCTGGGACGAGATTGCCAGGCATCAAACCATCCGAGGTTTTGTGTAAGTGCGGGGTCTCCATTTATAAAATAGGGATTCCGGATATTTTTGAACAGCGTTGCATTATCTCCTGCGAATGGATTTTTTAATGGGATCAGATTTCCATTGACGGCTTTTTTCAGTTTGTCCCAGGCATCCTCCGGGGGCCATCCTGCTTCTCCGGGCCTAACGCGTTTGAACGGGACATTCCCACGCATCTCCGTTGGACTGAAAAACGAAACGGGTTTACGGAGAACAGCCGCGAGCAGGAAGAGAGATCTGACAAATTTTTTTCTGCTGATACCCATATGACAAAATTAAATTTTATGGACTAGAGTTATATTGAAACTCAAAAAAAAAATAACTTCACAAAAAGATAATGCAACGCACATCGATGAACCTGCTGGTTGCACAAAACGTTATTAAAGCAGTACTATCCACTATTAACACCGTAGCCGCCATTATGCTAATGGACTAACGAAATGAGAAAATTACCCTTCATACTGACCCTGTTGGCCATTTTATTTGGTGAGGCACAATTCATCCGGCGTCGCAAAGACCGGATCCCAGATGGTTCGGCGCCAGAATTCCGGATCGGTTAATGACACATATTGACTTTCAAATAACATATTAATTTTACCGGAGCCTTTGAACGTCAAAATATCAGTTGATATGATTTTTTAGTATTAAATAAATGAATTGACTAAAGATCATTTATGAATTTTGACTACGAACATAGCAGAAGGTATTTCCTGAAACAAATAGTTTATCCATATTTATTTTGTTTTTTCTCACCATTTAAAAACAATGAGGTCATGAATCCAAAAGGAATAATTATTCGCGAAAGCCAGTATTCAGTGAAGGAAACCATTGACCGACTGGTTAAATTTCTGGAACAACATGGCGTTACTATATATGCCAGGATCAACCAGCAATCTGAGGCTCAAAAGGCCGGGATTGAAATATCGCCATTGGAATTTATCCTGTTTGGAAATCCAAAAGTCGGCGGACTTGTAATGCTCGAAAATCCTGTTGCTGCGCTGGATCTTCCTTTAAAAATAATTGCATGGGAGAACAAAGAAAATAAAGTATGGTATGCATTTAACGAAGCAACATACCTCGGAGAAAGATATTCCCTGCCTCAGAAACTTTCAGGTACGCTGGACATTGATGCCGTTACCTCGAAAGCGTTGGCGCAGACACTCCGTTAAGCCACCCGGGACTTTAGACTTTTCAGGTTACCAATACAAAAAAATGTTCTTCATCGCGACTAATCCCCCGGACTCGTCTGCCAGTTATGACAAAAATAATTTTAGGGAAATACCTTCGCAAAATATCTGGACCGGCAAAAAATTTGCAAAAATAAGGAACAACCGCGGCTGTTCCCGGTAATATGTTTATACATTTGTGTCGCCCCCACGAAATATCCAACTGGAAATTCTCTTACCTATAAGTTTGAAAGATTGAAATCTTTTAGGCAAAATCGGGTAACATGAAACAAAAATCAGACGACACCTGGATGGTGATTGGAAAATTTGATTTGACGAACCAGGACAAAACTTCTGAACAATAATCTCCTTAGAAAGTAGAACGTAAAACAAAAACAAAATGAATACAACATCTATGTTCCCACAGGGACAGAAATTACCAAACGATCAGTTTGCCGGAAATGCTTTTTTATCACCATTGGTTGCAAGGGACAAAAACAATGATTTTACAGTTGGCAGCCTGATCTATGAACCAAAAACCAGAAGTAACTGGCACACACACCCCAAAGGACAGATTTTAATTATAATTGAAGGAGAAGGTCTTTATCAGGAAAAAGGTAAACCTGTAAGACGTCTAAAAAAAGGCGATGTGGTCATCGCTCCCGAAAATGTAGCACATTGGCACGGAGCATCTGCAACAATTAGAATGGTAGACATTGCAATTACCAATTACAAAGGTGACGAACAGGCAACATGGCTTCAACCCGTGACGGACGAAGAATACAACAGTGTACACTAACCGGTAAATATAACAGCAGGTAGCACTGGGAATTGCTAAATAAAAATTACAACTATGGCAATGGAAGCTCCGGATTATTCAGTTGATCCACATCTCTCACCGGAGGTGAAAGCTTTTTTAAAACCATTGAATTCAGCGGGTCCTCCGGTAGAATCTTTGTCTGAGCAGGATGCACGGAATGTACTGATAAATCTACAGGCGTCTGTAAAGGTCGATTTATCCGGTATCGATGAAAGTGAAAAAACGATTATTCAGGATGGTTATACTGTAAAACTCACTGTTGTACGACCAAAAGGGAAGAAAGAAAAATTACCCGTATTCATTTTCACTCATGGCGGCGGTTGGGTATTGGGTGATTATCCCACACATAAACGTTTGGTAAGGGACCTGGTTGTAGCTTCGGAGTATGCTGCTGTTTTTGTCCATTATACACTTTCACCCGAAGCACATTATCCGCAGGCTATCTATGAAATTTACGCAGCGGCTAAATGGGTTTCTGAACATAGCGATGAAATCAATGTGGATGAAAAAAAAATGGCCGCCGTGGGCAACAGTGCAGGGGGCAATATGACTACTGCATTATGCATGATGGCAAAAGATAAAGGCGGCCCCCGGATCAAACTGCAAATATTAATGTGGCCATCTACTGATACTAGTTTCACGGAGGATTCTTATGAGGAATATGGCCGGCAACGCTTTCTTACCATACCACTGATGAAATGGTCATGGGATAGATATACTATGGATGCGAGTCAACGCAAAGAAAAATACGCTTCTCCATTGCAGGCCTCTCTTGAAGAATTGAAAGATTTACCACCTGCTCTGATCCAGGTTGCAGAAAATGACATTTTAAGAGATGAAGGCGAGGCATACGGAAGAAAATTGGAGCAGGCTGGTGTGAAGGTTTTATCAGTCAGATATAATGGAATGATTCATGATTTTGGAATGTTGAATGGGTTGGCTGAAACGGTGCAGGTAAAAGGTTTGATTGAACTCGCAGCCGCCGAATTGAAAAAGCACCTGCAAGACTTTTGAAACAGTTAAATGTCAATAGCACCATTTCACGATGTGAACGGTTAATTGGCTTATCATCTTTGTATCGTACATTAAAACATACTAAAATGCAAACACTTCAGCAGCAAATTAATGATATGACGGTCGTATCCAACAGAATCGGTTCTGTTGTCACAGGTAAATCGAGCTTCCTGGTTTTTAAACATAACAAGTATTTCATTATATCAACTGAAAACATTGCTTTTTTTTACGTTAAGCATGAAACGTCTACTATTGTATGTTTCGACAGACAGGAATATTTTCTGAACAACTCATTGGAAAATATCCAGACTCTTTTGAGTGACAAACAGTTTTTCAGGCTGAACAGGCAATACCTGGTTAGTTTCAAGGCTATAAAAGAAGTGGAGCGTTACTTCGCACGCAAACTGCTGGTAAACCTGGTCATTCCCACCATAGACAAACTCATTGTTTCAAAAGAAAAGCTAAACAGTTTTTTACACTGGCTTGATAATAGATAATCTTCAACCTATAACCCATAACCCATAACTCATAACCCATAACTAATACCCATCAACCTCTTCGATGGCATCCGCGAACGCCTTCGGAGCCTCCTGCGGAAGATTATGACCGATGCCGCCAACGATAATCCTGTTTGAATATTTGCCCGAAAATTTATTTGCATAAGAAGAGGGATCGGGGTGTGGAGCGCCATTAGCATCTCCTTCAAGGGTAATGGAGGGTACGGTGATGACAGGGGCTTTCGCAAGCTGATTTTCCAGGTCGTCATATTTCACTTCACCATTAGCAAGTCCGAGACGCCAGCGATAATTATGAATGACAATGGCAACATGATCCGGGTTTACAAAAGACGCCGCACTGCGATCGAATTCAGTATCAGTGAAATGCCACTTTGGTGATGCAAGTTTCCAAATGAGTTTTGCAAAGTCATGACGGTATTTGTCATAACCTTCTCTGCCACGTTCCGTAGCAAAATAATATTGGTACCACCATTGGAATTCAGCTCCTGGCGGCAGCGGGCTTTTACCGCCTGCCTGGCTGCCGATCAGATAACCGCTCACAGATACTAATCCCTTACAACGTTCGGGCAAGACCGCCGCAATGATGTCGGCAGTCCGCGCTCCCCAGTCAAAACCTCCGATAATTGCTTTCTTAATTTTAAGAGTATCCATCAAAGCAATGATATCGAGAGCAACGACTGATTGCTGACCATTGCGAAATGTACTATCCGAAAGAAATTTTGTAGTGCCATATCCGCGAAGAAAAGGTATGATCACATGGTAACCTTTAGCTGCCAGCATAGGAGTGACATCTGCAAAACTGTAAATATCATAGGGCCAGCCATGCAGAAGAATTACCGGAGTTCCATTAGCGGGACCTGCTTCAGCATATCCAACATTCAGGAGACCTGCATCTATTTGTTTTATCGGGCCAAACGAATTATTAGTTCCTGATTTAACTGTGCCCGGATTAATTCCTGTCTCCGCTTCATGGTCTGTTTTCACAGATTCGGCATTTGCAAAACCGGTCATGAGAATTCCACCGGCTGCCATTGTCTTCGCCGCCGTGCCTAAAAAATTGCGGCGATCATAAATATTTTTCTGTGACATTTTTTCCGTTTATTACCAGTTTCCCAATTAACGTAATGATTTGAAGGCTGAACGTAATTCAATACAAAACTCTTCTGGCTGTTCCCAGGCTGCGAAATGGCCACCTTTTTCAACTTTATTGAAATAGATGAGTTTGGGATATGCTTTTTCTGCCCAGCTTTTGGGAGCCGCGTAGATTTCATCCGGGAAGACACTAACGGCAACGGGTATGGTCACATTTCTCGGATCGAAAAAGCCACCCTTCGCATGCTGGGCAGCTTCCCAGTAGAGGCGGGCCGAAGAGACCCCCGTTTTTGTAAACCAGTACAAACTGATATTGTCGAGAATATCATCTCTGGATAGACCTTCTTTCTGTCCGTCGAATATACGTACTATGAGCTCATAGCTCCGGGCATCATGGTCCAGCATCCAGGCTGCGAGTCCGATGGGTGAATCCTCCAATCCATAGAGCGTCTGCGGACGAAGACTCATCTCGTTCGCATAACCTACACCCTTCTTAAAGAAAAAATCTAATTGCTGGTATGCATTTTTTTCGTCGGCTGAAAGTCCATCTGGCATTGCGCCGGAGGCCAGTGCTTTCGAAATATCTGCCGGTTCCGTAGCAGGCATATTGGTATGGATGGCCAGCAATTCCGGAGGAGCTATAAGCGCCATGGTTTCTGAAACAGCATTCCCCCAGTCTCCGCCCTGTGCTACATATTTTTTGTATCCAAGTCGCTTCATCAGTTCTATCCATGCCTTTGCAACATGGAGGGGATCCCATCCTGTGGTCGCCGGCTTGCCTGAAAAACCATGGCCGGGAAGGGAAGGTATAACAACGTCGAAAGCGTCTTCAGCCTTTCCACCATAAGCTGCGGGATTTGTAAGCGGACCAATAATCTTCATCTGCTCAATGACCGAGCCTGGCCAGCCATGGGTGATGATGACCGGCAAAGCATTCTTCTCTTTCGAACGAACATGGATAAAATAAATATCCACTCCATCTATCGTAGTCATGAATTGTGGCAAGGCGTTGAGCTTCGCTTCCACTTTGCGCCAATCATAATCAGTTCCCCAATATTGAGCGAGTTTCTGCATGGTTGCAAGCTGAACACCCTGGGATTCATCATTGACGGTTTCTTTGTCGGGCCATCTTGTTGACTTGATGCGCTGGCGAAGATCGTTCAGAGCTGCCTGCGAAATTTTGATATGGAATGGACGTATTTCATCAGACGATCTTAAACCGGTTTGCGCACTGGTCTGTGCCTGGCCTGCAGAACCTGACAATACAATTGCTCCCGTCACAATTGTGCCGGCAAGCTTTTTTTTAGTTTTGTCCATAGTATAAAGTTTAAAGATTTTGGAATGTTTAATCAAAGCTATTCCCAGTATTAAACTCCACCTACAACTTGTAGGGGTAAGCGGACAAAACAGACCCTGAACCGGACATTTCTGTCCCTGAAAATCTTAGTGTTGAACTTGCGCTGAAAGGGAATGATATGATTTTTGTAATTTCACTTTGGATAACAATCAACAGAAAAATTCAGTGAATACGAGTTCATTTCATCCGTATAAAATAAAAAATCTTCACAATATTGAGTCGGGGAAACTTGGGTTCAGATATCACCTGCAAGTCACATTTACCTACTATAATACCCAGGAGGCATTGATGATTTGCCAGATGGGGAGTTCATCAATTTGATCTCCATCACTTAACCTTGAAGCCCGATAAGATTAATTATGTCTGATATGATTAAGCCTGGCTCACTGCTGCAATGACCTCTTCCTTTTTATTGATTCTTACTATTAATGTTGAACTTTTGTACATTGGCTTAATGTAAAAGCAATGATTAAAATAAATTTATCCTTAAAACCATCTGATCTGGTCCCCAAACTCAAAAGGTTCTGGCAGCTGTCAGGAGAAAAAATTCACCTGATTGAAAATAATTATGATGTTTCAAAAGGTTCACCGGTTTTTACAAGCAAGGGCAGGTACATTTCCAGGGGGTGGACAGAATGGACCCATGGATTTTTATATGGGTCAATGATTCTCCAATATGATGCAACGGGTGAGAAAGAATTTCTTGAGATGGGGCGCAGGAAAACCGTTGAAGCAATGGCGCCGCATATCAGCCATATAGGTGTACATGATCATGGATTTAACAACGTGAGCACTTATGGCAATCTGCTGCGCTTGATGAAAGAGGGTAAAATAGCATTCAATGAATGGGAAAAAGATTTTTATTCACTGGCATTAAAAATATCGGGAGCCGTCCAGGCCAGGCGGTGGACAAAAATCAAAAGTGGTGGTTTTATTTATTCATTTAATGGGCCTCACTCCCTTTTTGTTGACACGCTTCGTTCATGCCGTTCCCTTATTCTTAGTCATTGCTTAGGGCACACCCTGCAGTCGGAAGGCGATCAGCAGATCAGTTTATTGGAACGTGCCGTTGAACATATGAAAGCGACAGCAGACTATTCAATATTTTATGGCGAGGGTCGTGATATATACGACGTTTTGGGGCGGACAGCTCACGAAAGTATTTTCAATATAAATGACGGAAATTTTCGTTGCCCGAATTCACAACAGGGGTACTCAGGGTTTAGTACCTGGACCAGAGGCCTGGCATGGGCTATGTGTGGATTCGCTGAAGAAATTGAATGGTTCGATTCCGTAAAAGATGCGGATATCGCCGGCCTCAATGTGAAGAAAGATATTTTGCCTTTTATGATAAAAGCAGCCCGGGCCACCTGTGATTTCTATATCGACAACTGCCCGGCAGATGGTGTGCCCTATTGGGATACCGGGGCTCCTGATCTATATAAGTTGGGAGATTATTTGAACAAGCCTGCTGATCCGTTTAATGATTTTGAACCGGTTGACAGTTCGGCTGCACCGATTGCAGCACAGGGATTGTTGAGGCTCGGCAAACATTTTCAGCAAAATGGGGAGGCAGCGTCCGGCGATCGTTATTGGCAGGCCGGACTAACTGTATTAAATACCATTTTTGATGAGCCATATCTTAGCACCGGTCAAATGCATCAGGGATTGTTGCTGCATTCCATTTATCATCGGCCAAATGGATGGGATTACACAGCTCCGGGAAGAAAAATTCCAAATGGTGAATCAGGTATGTGGGGAGATTATCATATCCGTGAAGCGGCCCTCTATATTCAACGGGTGATCAATAATGAAACATATCATACTTTTTTCAACATCTTATGAATGCTACAGACCATATAGATATTTCCAAATTGTGCATGCACACCATTACGACCAAGCCATGGACAATAGAAGAGGCTGCGCAGCATTTTTCAGCAGCCGGGATAAAAGCGATTACAGTCTGGCGTGATGCTCTGGAAGGAAGAAATATCAAACAGACTGGTAAAATGTTTCTCGATCATGACTTAACGATTGTATCACTTTGCAGGGGTGGATTTTTTCCGTCTAAGGAATTAAATAAAAGAAAATCGGCCATAGATGATAACAGAAGGGCAATTGATGATGCTGTCGAACTGGGAGCTCCGATGCTGGTGCTTGTATGCGGCGCTGATCCCTCTCAATCATTAAAGGATTCAGGGAAACAGATTCAGGATGGTATCGGCGAGATAATTCCGCATGCATCGGCTGCCGGAATAAAATTGGCCATTGAACCGCTGCATCCTATGTATGCTGACACACGTTCGGCAATCAATACGATGAAACAGGCCAATGATATGGCTGAAGAATTAAATTCACCCTGGGTTGGCGTTGCAGTGGATGTGTATCATGTCTGGTGGGATCCATCCCTTGAGAAAGAAATAAAACGTTGCGGAGAAAACGGGCACCTGATGGCATTCCATATCTGTGACTGGAAAGTACCAACTGCGGACATGTTGCTGGATCGCGGTTTGATGGGTGAAGGTTGCATTCCTGTTAAGCAAATCAGATCATGGGTGGAGTCCGCTGGGTTCACTGGTTTTAATGAGGTTGAAATCTTTTCTACAACTCACTGGAAAGAAAACCAATCAGAGTATCTTCGGAAGATTATTAAAGCATATAAAGAAAATTCTTAAAAACAGAGCTGATAATAGTTAAACTATGACAGAGCATAAAATAGGTGTCATTATGAACGGCGTTACAGGACGCATGGGAACTAATCAGCATTTAATGCGATCTATTGCAGAAATAATAAAACAGGGTGGTGTGAGAATAAGTCCCGGTGAAACAATCATGCCTGATCCTGTATTGATCGGTCGTGATGAAAATAAATTAAAAAAACTTTGCCTGATGTCCGGTGTAAAAAAAATGAGCACCGATCTGGATCAGGCGCTGGCTGATCCTCATAATGTTATTTACTTCGACGCACAAATTACGGGCAGACGGGCGGATGCAATTCGGAAAGCCGTAAAGGCAGGAAAGCATATTTATTGCGAAAAACCCATAGCAACAGATACGAAGCAGGCTATGGAATTGTACCGGCTATGTAAAGAGCATCATGTAAAAAACGGTGTGGTGCAGGATAAACTTTGGCTTCCCGGTATTTTAAAAATAAAGCGTCTTATCCAGCAGGGATTTTTCGGTAGAATCCTATCCGTGCGTGGGGAGTTTGGATATTGGGTATTTGAAGGCGATTCTATTCCCGCTCAAAGACCATCTTGGAACTATCGGAAAGAAGATGATGGAGGTATTATTACAGATATGCTTTGTCACTGGCGTTATCTGCTCGACAATGTATTTGGTAAAGTAAAAGCGGTTTCATGTCTGGGAGCAACACATATCCCGGAAAGAGTTGATGAAGAAGGGAAGCGATATAAAAGTACCGCAGACGATTCGGCATATGCAACATTCGAACTGGAGGGCGGTATCATTGCACAATTTAATTCTTCCTGGACAGTAAGAGTAAGACGCGATGATTTATTAACACTGCAGGTTGACGGAACCAAAGGATCTGCTGTAGCAGGACTGCGTGAATGTTATATTCAGCATTATGGTAACACGCCTAAGCCGGTTTGGAATCCGGATATTCCACAACCCATTAATTTCTTTGAGGGTTGGGCAAAAGTTCCTGAGCAGGAAACCTATGATAACGCTTTCAAAGTGCAATGGGAGCTGTTTCTAAAACACGTTGTGAAAGACGATCCTTTTCCCTGGGATATGCGCGAAGGTGTGAAGGGAGTACAACTGGCAGAAAAAGGATTGGAAAGCTGGAGCAAAAAGTGCTGGGTAAATATTCCTGAACTTTAAATAGTCATTGGAAATATGAGAAGAGTAGCTCTAATCACAGGAGGAAGCCGTGGTATTGGTTTTGGTATTGCCCGCGAACTTGCACAAAGTAATTTTGACCTGGCCATCAATGGAACGCGTTCTGAAGACCTGGTAGAAAATGCATTAAAAGAATTAAGGGAATACGGGGTCGATGTTATTTATTGTCCGGGAGATATCGCTTCCTCCGGCGACCGGATGGAGATTCTGCGCAGGATAAAAGACCATTATGGCAGACTTCATGTGCTGGTCAACAATGCCGGTGTAGCCCCGAAAGACCGGAGAGATATTCTGGATGCTACGGAAGAAAGTTTTGATTATGTGATGGGTGTCAATTTAAAGGGTACCTATTTTCTTACACAAAAGGCTGCGAACTGGATGATTGAGCAAAAGAAAATGAATCCTGAATTTAACGGATGCATTATAAATATTTCATCTGTTTCCGCAACAGTGGTATCTCTAAACCGTGGAGAATACTGCATTTCGAAAGCGGGTATGGGCATGGTTACACAATTGTTTGCCGTGAGGCTTGGCGAGTACGATATTCCTGTTTTTGAAATAAGGCCCGGAATTCTGCATACGGATATGACATCCGGGGTCAGAGAAAAGTACGATAAATTAATTGCAGAGGGGCTGTGTGTACAAAAGCGCTGGGGAGAACCACAGGATGTTGGGAAAGTAGTCGCATCACTTACAAAGGGCGATTTCATGTATTCAACAGGGCAGGTGATCATGGTAGATGGCGGATTAACCATTCCACGTTTATAAAATTTAATGACTAGTACATCTTCCAAAACCATTGCCCGGGAAATACTGAGCATTCCCGTTATAGTCGCAGCGCTGGGATATATGGTGGACATGTATGACTTGTTTCTTTTCAGCATTAACCGCGTTGCAAGTTTAAAGTCCCTGCATCTTTCCGGAGAAAAATTGCTGGGAGATGGCATCATGCTGTTGAATTTGCAAATGGCAGGTATGCTAATTGGCGGAATATTCTGGGGAATCATGGGAGATAAAAAGGGAAGACTCTCTGTATTGTTCGGTTCTATTTTGATCTATTCTATCGCAAACATCGGGAATGGATTTGTAACGACTATTTCTCAATATGCTGTGCTTAGATTTATTGCGGGATTTGGACTGGCGGGTGAACTGGGAGCTGGTATAACACTGGTAACGGAAATTTTACCGAAAGAGAGGCGTGGTTATGGAACAACCATGGTAGCTACTGTGGGCATTATGGGTGCATTGCTCGCATACCTTGTTTCTCATCTTTTTGATTGGCGAACTGCCTATTTTATTGGCGGTGGCTTAGGATTAATGCTCATGATTTTGCGGATTAGGGTTTTTGAATCGGGCTTGTTCATTAAGCTAAAGGAAGAGAACATTAAACGGGGTGATGTGCTGAAATTATTCAATAATAAAACCCGGCTGTTAAAATACGTGAACAGCATCCTGATCGGAATACCGATATGGTTTGTGATCGGAGTCTTACTCACATTTTCTCCCGAATTTGGCCGGGCAATGGGGCTTGACCAACCCGTTGATGCAGGTAAGGCAGTCACGCTTGCTTTTACCGCCCAGGTTTTAGGCAACCTGACAAGTGGTTTTCTCAGCCAGTATTTGCAAAGCAGGAAAAAAGTAATTTTATTATTTATTTTATCTTCCTTTTTACTGGTTCTTGTCTATTTACTTGTACCACTCCATAGCACACTACTGTTTTACATCATATGCACATGCCTTGGATTTTGCAGTGGCTATTGGACACTTTTCATTACTGTTGCGGCTGAACTCTTTGGCTCCGATCTCCGGGCAACTGTTGCCACGACTGTTCCCAACTTTGTCAGGGGGTCTGTAATTCCATTAACCATGCTGTTTGCAGTGACAAAAAATTATGTTGGAATTATTTATGGTGCTTTAATAGTTGGCGCGATAAGTTTCGCCATTGCAATCATAGCGCTTTTTTTCCTGGAAGAAACTTTTAAAAAAGATATCAATTACGTTGAAGATCAATGATGGCTGTTTGGAAACCTATCGTTAAAGCGATCCACACAATTACTTAATATAAAACAAAGTCATATGGATACTACTCGTCGGAGGTTTTTAACCAGCACTACCAAACTGGCTGCAGCTGCAGGTTTAGCCAGCATTGTCCCTGCGCCTCTTTGGCCTGCCTCAAAGAAAAAAAATGTTTCCACCGGCGACACTATCAACATTGGCTTGATTGGTTGCCGTAGCATGGGCTTTGGCGATCTGCTGAATGCTATTAAACAGCCTGGTGTTACCTGTACTGCATTGTGTGATGTTGACCGTAACATCCTTGACGAACGTACTGCGGATGTTTTAAAAAAACAGGGGAAAGCACCGAAAAAATATTCCGATTACCGGAAACTTTTGGAAGATAAGGATGTGGATGCGGTGATTATCGGTACCCCGGACCATTGGCATTGCCTGCCTTTTGTGGCCGCCTGTGAAGCCGGTAAAGATGTTTATGTAGAAAAACCTTTGGCCAATAGCATTGCCGAGTGCGATATCATGATGCGGGCAACCAGGAAATACAACCGGGTAGTGCAGGTGGGCATGCAGCAACGGAGCGGCCCGCTGTTTAAAAAGGCTATGGAACTAATTCAAAACGGTGCCATAGGACAATTAAGAAAGGTAGATATATGGGGTAATTTTAATTATGGCATTGGCGATATTAAAGTGCCTGATAGCGCCGTGCCTGCGGGCGTTGATTATGATATGTGGTTGGGACCCGCTCCCTCAAAGGCCTTTAATAAAACCCGGTTTCACGGTAACTGGAGAATGTTTTGGGATTACGGGGGCGGACTTGTTACCGACTGGGGTGTGCACTTACTTGATATTGGCTTATGGGCTAAAAACATTGTACAGTTGCCGATTTCTGTATCAGCGGCTGGGGGAAATTTTGCCTATCCGGATCACGCGCATGAAACTTTTGATACGCTTAATGTTATTTACCAGTTACCGGATTATACCCTCAGTTGGGAGAATACAGCCGGCACAGAGATTGGTCCTTATGGCGTTCCCTACGGCTTGTCGTTTATCGGTAACGATGCTACGTTGATGCTTAACCGTGAGAACATGGAGTTTTATCCTGGAACGCAGAATGGCAAACCCAAAGTTGCTGCCCGGCCCAAAGAGACAGGCGATGACAGTCACGAACTGCATATGCAAAATTTTTTGGAGTGCATAAAAACACGTAAAGATCCCGTATGTAATATTGAGAACGGAAGGCTGGTGGCCATGTATGCCCATATGGGCAATATTGCGATGCGTACGCAAAGTATGCTGGTATGGAATGATGACGATAAAAACTTCGGCGATAACAGTTCGGCCAACAAACTGATTACGCCTGCCTACCGGGCCCCCTGGAAATTGCCCTTAGTATAACGCTGTAATAAAATGCCTGATGGGATCTCATCATCGCCAGCTATTCCGTTCTTAAAGATTTTACAGGATTGGCTACATTACAAGCCAGGCAAGGGGAGAGGCAACAATCGCAATGCGTGTCTGTGTCACAAACAAGATAATTAGCTAACTTTATTCTTTCAAAAACTACCCCTGCGAATTAAATTGTTTTATCTGCGCAATAACAGAATATTTTATTGCGTAGCTTGAAAAACTTCATACTCCCTAATCACGATGTCGCCGCGACTTCCTTGCATTTTCAAATTTGCAATCATTTTTTGCGCCTTTCTCTGCATATATGCAAAGGCAAGTGCACAGTATGAATTTCTGGCAACGCTGGATTATTCCAGCCTTAAGGTTAACAGGGTCGGCAATATTCAGGGGGTAACCTGGATAAATCTTGTCAACGGCAGTACCTATGACCAGAATAATCAACGCTTCTTTTTTGTCGGCAACGCGAATCAGTTTCCACCCTGGTATCTGTACACGATCAATGCAGTGAATGGGGCGAAGATTTACAATCCTGTTTGTCCTTCGACACTTGAAGGTTTGCAGTATGATAATGGAGTGGATACCTTATACGCGATTAACCTGATTAACCTGGCAAACGGAATAGGCTCTTTTGTCTGGGTTGACCCTGCAACCGGAACTATCCATAATAAGAGCACTCTCCAAAATTTTCCGGGGTATACCTGGAGTGCTTACGATACCAAAGATCACTGGTACATAACAAGCAACAACAATCCGGGCATGACTGTTATAGACGCATTCAAAGGTGCAGTTATCTACAATACATTTTTGCCATTGTATATGGATAATATAATTTATGACAACCTGAATGGCAGGTTGTATGGTATTGACTATTTGAACATGCAGTTTGATTCGATCAGTCTTTCGACCGGAGCGCTTCACGTGATTTCGAACCTTCCACCGATAAACGTAGAAGTTGACCGCACATATACGATCGATGAAGCTGCGGGGAAATTTATTTTTGTGGGATCAGATTCGTCTGCAGGCCAATGTTTTTCCGATTATCTGTATGTGCTGGATCTAAATACGGGCGCAGTTTTATCTAAAACTCTGTATAAGTATCTGCAAGATCCACAAGATTTAAAGGATGAGAATCTGATGGAATACAGTTTCGATAATAAACGCGGGATTTTATACGCCCTCAACTGGCATCCGCCGGGTAGTCCGTTCTCTTCAATTAATATTTTATCGACGCCGAACCCGGCATGCCCGGGAACGCCCGTCCAGTTTGTAGCTATTCCCGACGGAGCAGTTGAAAACCCCGTGTACCGGTGGCAGGTCAACGGAAAGAATGTTGGAACAAATGCTGCAACTTATACATATGACACACCCGTTTCCGGAGATACGATAAGATGTATTTTGAGTTTTCAGGGATTGTGCACCGGGCCTGGCATTGACACTTCGTTCAGTGTCGTCATTCAATCCGCGTCAAAGTTCCCTAATCCGGCGTCAATTCAGATCACTGCGGCTTCCGATACAGTTTGTCTGAACGGGAAGGCCACATTTTATGCCCATACTTTGAATAGTGGTGGCTCGGCGATTTTTCAATGGATGGTTGATGGAGTAGCAGCAGGGAGTAGTGATTCCGTTTTTGTCACCAGCAGTCTGGCGAATGGCGATGTTGTGCAGTGTATAATTTCGGTGACTTCCGGCTGCTCCGTTTCGGATCCCGATTCTTCGAATATGATCCCGGTAACAGTGAATGCGTTTTATCCCTCTGTATCGATCTCAGGTTCGGCGGCCGCGATCTGCAGTGGTGACAGTGTAACTTTTACCGCCTTACCAGTGAATGGCGGGACTGCGCCGGCTTTTCAATGGCAGATTAACGGGGCAAATGCCAGTGAAGTTGATAATAATATTTTTGTTTCAACATCCCTGAACAATAACGACACAGTGACCTGCATGATGACCGGAGCCTTTGCATGCTCGGTTCCCGCGGTTTCGAACGCAATAGTGACCATGGTGAATCCTTTGCCAGCATTATTTGTTGGTGATGATACAGTGATAACGCCCAATCAGACGCTGAGGCTGCAACCAGTTGTCAGTGCCGGTGTTGTTTCTTATTTGTGGACTCCTGGAATTTATCTTGATAATCCAGCGATTGCTGATCCGGTTTTTACACCGGGTGTCACCACTACCTATCAATTGCTTGTTACTGACGATAATGGTTGTTCCACGTCAGGGAAAATGATAATATATGTTTATCGTCCCTTAAAAATGCCGAACGCCTTTACGCCGAATGGTGACGGGATCGATGATGTGTTCAGGATTCCACCGCAGTTCGCCACGACAATAAAATCATTTTCTGTTTTCAACAGATGGGGCCAAAAAATATTCAGCACAACGAACAGCAGTGTAGGATGGGACGGATACTTCAAAGGCGGGGAACAACCTCCCGGTACTTATGTCTGGATGATACAATTTGTGGACCCATTGACCAATAAATTCGAAACGGCCAGCGGAACAGTAATTCTCATAAGGTAAAAATTATTCCATCTTGGGAGGCGGTATTTCAAACCATGCATCGTTACCATCGGGATATATGCAGCTTGTATGCGAGAATCTGTTTGATGGATGAACTAAGGGTAAACTCTCGGATGGAGATTGTGCCAGACCTAAAATTTTCCGGATTGTTTGCAAAAGCCATAAAAATGACTGATATTATTAAATAGGCGCAATTTAATTGCATTCTTATACCATTCTTCTTTTTTTATCCTCAGATAGTCTACAGCAACTTATAGTGATTTCAATCCAATATCTATATAATTGAAATACTTGTTTGTCAAACTAACTGTATGAATAAAACAATTGTTGTTTTGCTGTTTTTAATTTCCGGATCAATCAATTCATATTGTCAGCGCGTGCAATATAAGGACTTAGTGGGTTTCAGCTTCAGCGTACATACACTACAAAAAAACGGAATTATCCAAATTGAATTTAAAGACAGTGTCCATGCTGTTTTAAATTATGGTGAGGTCTCGGATCTGACTTATAAATTAAATGAAGAATTCGGGGTAACGATAGTGGACATGAAATGGACACATCCTAAAATCTATGCTCCAGGTTACGACAACGGTGGCGGCGGTGCTGGTTTCTTTTTTCTCATAAAAAAGGCCGATGGCCCCAATTTTAAAATACAGGGATTTAGTTCCTACAGACCAAGAGAATGGGACAATAATGAAACCAATAAAAACACTTTTTTAATGACCCCTATCAAACAGATGACCCTCAAAAATTATGTCAATAAATCGGGAAGGTTTCAGCGTGAGGGCTTGATTTTTAATTCAATCGCCATATGAACAATAGGCAATTAAAAATCTTTGAGCTGGTACTCGTTTTATCTATCGGTTTTTTACCTGCAATTATTACATCATTGAATGCGGTTGTAACAAGTGATGACATTTATAAAAATTATGATTTTACAGGTGTAAACTACATTTATTCAATAGTTCAATCACTTCTTTCTATCAGCCTGATGTTTTATGTCCTGTATAAGCAGGGGAATAATTATGAAAGTATTGGATTAAAATTATCCACTTTTGGAAATGATGTTTTGCATGCCTTCCTGATTATGATTGTTGCATTGATTTTAAGGCAGATTGTTATTTTGCCCTTCTATTTGCTGTATCCATCTTTTTATTCCCAGGTAACTCACCCAAAAAATTTCGAATTTCTTCATTCAAAATATCTTTCTTATATCCTTATATGGGCAATAGTGAAACCGATTCATGAAGAATTACTCGTGAGAGGGTTTACGATGAAATCTGTTTTTGATATTACGAATCGAAAGTATTTGGCGCTGGTGATCACAGATTTTCAAACTCAACACCAGTTTATATCCGTCAGACTGGAACGTATATGACAGATACGGAGAAGCGCTGTTAAAAGCGGGACAAAAAGAGGAGGCTGTTAAAATGTATCAAAAATCTGTGGAACTGAATCCAACAATGACAACGGAAAGAAAATTCTTAAGGAGATTTCAAACTGAGCGCGCTCGAACGTAGTTGGATTTTCAGAAAAACGTTCAGGAAAACTGCTCAGAACAATCTCTCGTTTGGTGGCTTGATGCCCACCAGGCGGATATAGATCGTGGTCTGACCGCGGTGGTGGGTCTGGTGCTCGAAAGCCTTGAGCAGCCACGCATAGCGGGTGTCTGTGATATTGCGCATGCCCGTAATCTCACCATATTTGTTTGGATCCAGTCCTTTTATATACTGAAGGGCAATGTCGTAGCTTTTACTTACATAGTATACGACGGAATCCTTGCCCTGCGCGGTGGAACTATTTTCGAGCCAGCCGTCGGGCCAATCGATTTTTTCACCATCATGCCAGTTGAACTTTTGGCCGGGCACCCAGTCTATCTTTTTACCAGTGGCGACCATGTTCAGGAAGACATTGTCCCAGGCCAGGTGCAGCATCTGCTGCGCGAAACTGCGGATACTATCGACTGGCCTGAAGGAATATTTGTCGGCCGGCATCGTGTTGAGGTAGTCAAGTGTGTAGGCTTTCGCCCGTTGCCAATCCTTGATGAATTGCGCCTTGATCTGTTCACCGGTGATGGCTTGGGCAGATGCGCTGGAGCCCAGGCCGGTGAAGGTGGCGAAGGCGAAATAAGTGACTAATTTTTTTAAAGAAGAGTGACTCATTGCAGCGGTGTTTGACATAAATGTACCCTAATTTTCATTTCACCCGGATTTGGCCACGACTCTGCTGATTATACTAGACTGGCGCAAATATCAGTTCGAAGAAAGCAATATCGTCAAGACAAAAAACCAGCTGCTAGAACGGGTTCTGAAAAATTGCGAGATGGAGGTGAACCGAATTGGACTACAAAGTATTATTTAATTCCTCCTCTTCTTTTAAATGCAAAAGGACGAGAATTAGTACCAAAAAACTGACAATCCTTTCAGCACTGGCTAAACCATTCCAAATGCTGCTTTGCCACATGGCAAACCATTCTCCCCCCACTACTTCAAATCCTAAAAACCAAATAACTATTCCGATGATAATTCCTGCCACAGCCCAGTTTTTGGAGGCATGAAACATCGCAGCACTGGATCGCAAATTTTTAAAAAGTAGCCAACTCCCTTTGAAACAGCAAAATGCCATCAAAGTTTCCAACACAATAATTAAAATATATCCCACATGAAATAGAAAAGTACTGTGGATACTTCTGTAATGAATATGACTCTCGGGAAAGGTCGTATCCATTTTCAAAACATGCTCAGCTATTAAGAAATTAGTGCCATAATCTGTTATATTACCAAAAACAATCAGCAAAGACATTAGGGCAATGGAAGCCACAGATAATGTTTTTGCGAGGCGGAAAAGAAACTGAACTGAATACATATTCTAATAATTTTATTTCGGGGCGGCAATAAATTTGCGACTGCGTTGCTTTTCAAAGATTTATCATTTCTTCGGCTCGTATAAACTCGCCAGAAAAATCTTTTTCGGATTTTCCATTTCTATAATATATACGAGTGCAGATTTTTTATTTTCATGATTGTGCATATAGCTTTCGCAGATTCTGAACCCGATAAAATACCCGAGACTGCCTGGTCTCCGCTTCGACTTGTCAGCTATGTTCATGAACCATTCGTTTCCCGGTTACCTGGTAACTCACGAATTCCGCACCGCCCTCAATCATTGCCAGCCCGAGGTTACTATTTGGATTTTGATCTTTTTGCTGAAAATGGGCCAGCTCATGAATCGTTTGTGGCGTGATGTCGACCTTTTCCATGGCATCCGTTTCACATCCAGTATTTTCCCGCACAGTCTGGTAATCCTTCTTTTTTTTTCTGATGGTTTCCGGATATTGCCCTTCATAAAAATTAGCCGCCTTCATATATTGACGGAGACCCTCACTGGCATGATCAACAAAAATTGTCCGGATCATCTTCAGACTATCAATCGTTGACTTTTGTTTTTCCAATGAATCGAAAGCTTTCCAAAAGTTATCAATGTCACTGCTGATAATTATTGCAGAATCAGGATTCGAGGTGATACTGTCCTGACCATTCACTTGAACGGTGAAAATAATTAAAGACAAAAGGTAAACTATATATCTTTTTACGTTCAAAATATCATTTCCACAAAGATACCCCGCCACCATGTCCTCTAAATCCAAAGCCATCTTATCACATAATTTATCCGGCCTGTTGATTTTATCCGGTCACGACAGGAAGGAAGCCCGCTATGAGACGTAGTCCCCAAGCGCGCCATTAAATCACATTATCTTCCTTTTGTTGAAAGAGACATAATATATGTCTAAAAGACGACCCTCCTTTTTTATAAAAGATATTCTGACCTGCATCAATCGTATTTAGTCTTATATAAGTGATCTTAACTTTGAAGACTTTTCGAAGAATTTTATGGCCACTGAAGCCTGGGACCGCCACCGCACGGCCGGGACTAACGGCCTCACCATTTCCCTCTCTGGTAAATTAATTTACCCTGGCAAAGGGTATAGACGACTTTGTCTAAAGAAAGAATATTGGTTGCAGGGTCTCCGTCCAGCAATACAATATCGGCATCCATGCCGGGAACGATCTGTCCGGTCCGGGCAGCTAAACCGAACTGCTTTGCCGGTGCAGTCGTAAGCATGGTCAGGATCTGACGGAAATCGAGACCGGCACCGGTGAGTAAACTGTATTCATCCCGCGTTGAATAATCCCTGATGTAGCCTACGTCGGTACCGAATAATAAAACGCCGCCCGCCGCGGAGAAATCGTGCACCTGTTGCTGGGCGACGCGAACAAGCTGATTATGCATCGGGTCTTTTACTCCATTTTTCAGGAGCTCTTCCTTCCAGAGCTTCAGGGTCGGGATAACCGACATATGCGATGCGAGCATCAACCGGATGGTATCCGGATTCCAGGCCCTGCCACCGTCAGGAGTTGTATGCGCAAGAATATCCACACCGCCTTCCAGCGCGATCGCGAGACCCTGATTGTTGGTGGGATGCGAAAAGACCGGCCTGCCCAGCCTATGCGCCTCCTGCACGATGGCGTTGACGATCGGTACCGGCATATAGACGGTACCGTGCCTGGTCGGTGATCCTGTCCAGAGTTTGATACCGTCGGCTCCCGAATCAATTTGCTGCCGCACATGCAAAGCCGCCTGTTGTGGATCGGTTGCCTCGGGAAGTTTCAATGGTTCGATATAAAACGGACTTCCATCCATCGGAACGAGGGGAACACCTGCAGTATATATGACAGGCCCCAACACTTCGCCCTTTTTTATTCTGTTCCTGATCCGCAGGGTCTGCTCTATATCCAGCTCTGCCAGATCAAATACATGAGCAAAGCCGTGACTGGTCAGCATGTCCGCCATCTGCTCATTAAATCTTCCAGCAGAGATCGTGTCGGCGCGATTCCATTTCGGTTCGATAAAATGGACATGACAATTCCAGAACGCTGCTGTGAGGATCATACCCTTACAGGATATGATCCTAAAGGATGTTGGTACGACGATTTTGTCAGCGCTGCCTACACCAATAATTTTCCCGTTGCGGATCAATACGGTCCCATTTTCTATGGGTGTTACCGTAGGGGATGAATATATTTTCGCACCCACCAGGGCCAGATCATGAAGAGTGTTTGCCGTCTGGCCAAAAACGGAGCCTGTGGTGAAATAAAAAGTGAGCAGCAAAACAATTATTTTTTTCATATGATCAAAATTAAATGGTGGTTCATACATTTATTTTTTAGACAGATGATTTTTCCTAGAAAATTATAGGACTTACGATAATGATGTATATCGTTATACAATAATGTATCAATTAAATTAAAACAAAAAGCAATTAAATGAGAAACCTGATCTACGCAATCAACACGACCCTGGATGGCTGCTGCGACCATACCAAATTCAGGCCCGATGAAGAAACGTTTGATTATTTTATGCATCTTGTGCGGGATGCCGGCACATTCCTTTGGGGGCGTAAAACTTATCAATTGATGGTTCCTTATTGGCCCGATGTGGCGAAAGATCCTTCCGAACAGGATAAAGCAGATTACGAATTTGCCCAGGCATTTGTTGCTGTCGAAAAAATTGTTGTCATCTCAAAATCGCTCGACAAGGTTGAAGGGAAAAATACAAGAATTGTTCGTTCGAACCTTGAAGACGAAATACTTAAGTTGAAACAGGAACCAGGCAAAAATATTTTAACCGGCGGTGTAACCATTCCTTTACAACTTGCAGAGCTTGGTCTGATTGATGAATATCATTTTGTGGTTCACCCGATCATTATAGGAGAAGGGAGACGGTTGTTTGAAGGCATCAACCCGCAGGAGAAATTACGATTAAAATTTGTTGGGTCGACGGTTTTTAAATCAGGGAGTGTTGCACTTCGGTACTTAAAACAGTGAGAGAAAAATACCAGCATTAATAAAGAACAGAAGGCAGAAAAGCACCGGCCGGTTCGTTATACAGTCCCTTACTCATTAATGTCATCGGCTCAATAATACGCAGGCCGTTTTGCAGACACCAGCGTAGCACTTCAGCATTACGCGAAGGAAGCAGAAAGCCCGGGCCCGAAAAATTCGCGGATGCGCCAATCAATGCTTTCAGCCCGGTATTCGTTGCAGCGATGGTGTGTCCCGGAAAACCTACCTGGGTAGTATAACCGCTAATCATTCCGTCATACTCAACAACAGAAAATGTTCCTGCTTTAACAGCACCGGGCAGTTCATGACTGCGGTCATGCCCATGTATCTTATAACACAACTGGTTGCAGGAATTCAGATCCGCTTCATTTCCCGCTCGAACAGGGTAGCCCGGAAAACGAATGCCAAGTGCCGCGCCCTGAATCACAGAAAGAGGCTCCTTCACATCGAATCCGAGTTTTGTGTAGAGCGCCAGTGACCGGTTATGATAAGCGGCCTGCACCAGGCGCACGCCAGCAAGTTTGATATCTTCTGCGCGATGAAGAACCTGCTCCATCAGTTTTCTGCCTACATCAGTATTCTGGCAGGCCGGGTCCACTGTGATTGGACCCACGCCTCCGATAAATCCATTCTCCCACAGAATATTGCTGCCGGCAATTTTCCCGTTCTCCTCGGCCACAACAGAATATACGCCTGCACCGGAAAAAGCATAGTTCATTAACCCAACGGCCATTTCAGTATCCGGAAAATCCGGTGGAAAATGGTGTGCCTCTGCAATAGATTTAAATGCGTTGTAGCAAATAGCCCCGCATGTCTGGGCATCTTCCGGCTTTGCGGGTCGTATAATAAGATTCATATAAAATACTTGAGTCGATTGGTTATGATCCCGCACGTGCGGGATTGAAATTAACGTGAAAATTTGTATTTCCGGACAGTTCACTGATTTTGCATACAGGATAAGCATGCGCTGGTGGATATTTATTATTGCAGGCGCTGCCGCTATGGCCATTGCATTGGTAACGGTGGTGTTCCAGGCAATCAAAGCAGCTATAGCAAATCCTGTGACCAGCTTACGCTCTGAATGACCTTGTCCGCAGAATCCCGCGTTTCGTGGGCATCATGGTGAAAGTGTTCTGCTATTTCAGGTTAATTTTTAAAGAAATGGCGGGTTGATATTTGCCGGCATACAATTGTATTAGTTTATCATTTTGTTCCATTTTAGGACCTATTGAAAATAGGATCTCTCTTTGCATATTACGAGAAGAAGAAATAAAAAATGGAATACTTGCTAACATAGAAGCGCCACCAACTATGATTAAAATACCGGCTACATCATTATTACCAGCTATACTATTATTAAGTTGGGAAACTAAAGTAATGTAACCAGTTGTTGCCGCGACTGCTCCGGCTCCTAATAAAATCCATGCGATGGTTTTCTGTGATTCGCTTTTGTCAAAATAGTAGGTATTATTTTTTTCTTTGTTGACAGATATTAGTTGTGCATTGGTATACATTCCGAGGATCACTAAAAGTACCGCGCTAAATATTTTTTTCATTACTTTCTGTTTATAACAAAGATTAATGCTATTAAAGCTGAATTAGATGATCTTAAATAGGAGATGAAATGATTCTGATCATTTAAAAGGGACTGTAAGCTTTCTTTAATCATTACATTAATGAGGTTTCTTAAATGAACTTCACTATTTCAACCTGGTATCCGGTAAATTTTAGTACAAATTAATACACTTGATAAGTGGCAGATGGAGATCTGCAAATAGGAATACTCCCATCGCTACTAAAAATTCTATAACAGAAATTTTAAAATAGCCAATGTTTCTTTTCACGACTATACATTAATCTTCTTTAAGGAAAACTCCTTTTTCATCAAAGATCAGGTCTTTTCCCTTAATTTCTGCCTCATACATATGTCGGCCAGCCGCATCCGTTACTTTGCCGGCTTCTCTAATTTTGGCTCCTTTATATTGCTTGTTGATATAAGGTGCAATATCTGGCGGCAATTGGCCTACGGGGATAGCTACGACAATTTCAACGAAAATGGCGGAAGGGGTATATGTGACAGAACTGTCTTCTCCTGATTTGCCACCCCAGTTGGCTTCATAATTACCTTTTTCCTTTTCCCAGCTCACTTTTTTGGCATCCGGGTATTTTTTGGCAAAGGCTGTTTTCACTGCTTCGGGCACATCTTTACTTTTCAAATCCTGAGCAACGACTATGCTGGTCATTGTGCCTGCTAAAAGTGATACGGACAATATAAATTTTTTCATGCATTTATTATTTTAGAAATATTTATTCATGTAACCTACGATGTGAAATTGGAGACATTCTGTGGAATTAGTAAGCAGTTTGTTAAACCTGAACAGAACTGGGAGTGTATAAAGATAAGATTAGGGGTTTCAAATGAATTCAAGATTTCTTCAGAAATGTACAGCATATTTGCAATTGATTTTTGTCGACGATATGAAAAGAGGAATTATCATCGCCCTATTGGCATTTCTGCTGGTTGCAACTTATGGCCAGGGCAAGGTTGGTGGGAAAACGAGAGGTAAAATATCAGGTAAGGTTATAGATTCCGCTAGCAATCTTCCTCTCGAATATGCAACCATTTCATTGTTTGCTTCCGGAAAGACAAAGCCACTTAACGGAACAACTTCTGATCCGGCTGGTGATTTTACTCTGGAAAAAATTTCCCCTGGTAAATATGATATTGTCATCGAGTTTATCGGATTTCGAACGATTAGTCTTAAAAATATAATCGTTGATCAGGCGCATGAAGTAATAGATCTTAACCGGATTTTCCTTTGCAAAAAATCCACCATGCTACAATCTGTAGTGATAACAGCACCCGAGAAACTGGTCGAAAATAAAATTGACAAGCTGGTGTACAATGCAGAAAAAGATATTACCTCTCAAACGGGTGTGGCGACAGACATACTTAAAAAAGTTCCGCAAATTTCGGTAGATGTCGATGGAAATGTGGAACTGGAAGGCAGTACTGATGTTCGTTTTTTGATCAATGGAAAGCCCTCCACGATTTTCGGAAGTAATATCACCGACGTACTTCAATCCATTCCTGCCAACCAAATAAAAAGTATTGAGGTGATTACCAACCCAGGTGCAAAATATGACGCACAGGGAACGGGAGGAATAATCAATATCATCTTAAAGCATAATACAGTCCAGGGGATCAATGGAAATGTTTCATTGACGGCTGGAACAATTGTGCAAAATGGTTCCATTAATATAAATGCGCGAAAAGGAAAATTTGGTCTGAACGCTTTTTTAAACGGCAATGCCAGGCTCACGACCACAACTCAAAACAGTCTTCAACGTGTGTCAACAGATACTGTGACGAAAACTAATGCATTGTTACAGCAGGAGGGGAGCAATGATTTTAACCGGCATGGATTCCAGTCAGGAATCGGGTTTGACTGGACCTTAAGCGACGGGAACAATCTTTCAGGCGCCCTGAACTATCACAACTTTGGTAACAAGTCAAATGGTATCATTAATCAATTGGAGCAAACTCAGGTTGATTCGGGAGGTGTTTTTTCATCTATAAATTCGACTGTTCTTACAAAGAGTGCTTTCAGTCAATACAGCTTTGATCCGAGCCTGAATTATAAACACAATTTTAAAAATAAGGAACAACAACTTGAAATCGGCATGGATGGAAGCTTTGCCCACAATTTAATAACATCAGGTAGTGATCAATATTTACAACCGCAGGATTCTTTAATCTACGGAACGAGAAACAACAATCCTGCTAAGGAGAATGAATACGAGATGATGATAGATTATGCGCAGCCGTTGAGTAAGGACGTAAATTTTGGTGTGGGGGGAAAATTCAGCGGTTATAATATTGCCAGTACTGCTGATGCCTTGCTATGGAACTCCTACCTCAATGGCTATTATTACGATTCTGCCTTATCTAATGACCTGACCTATCATCAAAGGGTGTATGCGGCTTACGCTGAATTAAATTTCCCTGTTGGCAGCTTGTTTGAAGCCAGGCTTGGCGGACGTTACGAACGAACCCAGGTGAATTCGTTTTATGCAAATTCACAGCAGAAAGTGTTGGAGGGCTACAACACTTTCATCCCGTCCATTTTCCTGATGAAAAAAATTGGCGATAAACAAACATTCAAACTGAATTTCACAATAAGAATTAACCGTCCCGATTACAGAGACTTAAATCCTTATATCAATGCGAGTGATCCTAAAAATGTGTATACGGGTAATCCTAATTTAAAACCCGAAGTCTGGGATCGTTTTGAAGCAGTATATAACTACGATCTTGGCAGGACAGGATCATTTATGGTGAATTTGTTTTACAGAATTAGTAATGATGATATTCAGCCTTTCATAATTTACTATCCATTCATTCAGGTTGGTGACACGACATACACGAATGTAGCCGTTACAACCCGGGAGAATGTCGGAATTGAAAAAAACGCGGGTACCAATCTTTTCTTTGATCTTCATGTAAATGATAAATTTAATATCCGGTCCAATATTATCTTTTTCTACAGGTACACGATCAATCATGTGGACACCGGGTACAATTCCAGCGGCACTATATATCGTTTCAACATTAATGCCTCTTATCAATTTACAAGTAATTTTGTTGCAGAATTCTTTGGAAATTTCAGTTCGCCCCATCAGGAGGCGCAGGGGAAGTATCCCTCATTTACTTCATATAGTCTGGCGTTTAGAAAACAATTTTGGAATAAGAAGGGCAGTATTGCATTAACAGCCAATAACATTTTCAGCGAATACGTGAATCAGCGAACCGAACTTTATGGTCCGGGCTTTGTGACAAACAGTCTTCGCAGTATTCCATTCCGGTCAGTCGGAATCAACTTCACCTGGAAGTTTGGCAAAATGGAATTTAAAAAGCAAAAATCGGAAGATAATAGCATTGATCTTAATGCACCTCAACCGTAGATTGGTGACTTTTCCCAAGTATCCGACAAACAGACTCTGGAGAGTTATTTGATCAATATAATTTCATAAAAATCAGCTACTAATCTGTCATCAATTCATTTCTCTGCCAGGATTTGAATTTGTGACCTGTCCTGATCCTGTTTTTCATATTCGTTCACTGCATTTGTCAATGCACCCAGATGTTCAATTTTAACATCATCAAAATCTTCCAGCATACCTTTTTTCTCAGAAGGATCCATGACAAACATAGCACCTGCTTTAAGCAGAAACCTGTCAAATCGTGATAGATTATTTTTAATCATTCTTCCATGAAGAAAATAAACCTGGCAGCGGTTCCTGATTTCCTCAGGTATATTTTCTCTTACAATGGTTTCAAGTTTTTGCGTATTCCCTGGAGGAGTACCGGAAACGGTAAATATGAATATTTTTTTAGAAAGGATGGTCGCCATGTTTTTTTTCAGCCAGTCACGAATCAGTAGCTTGCCAATATAAACGGAACTACCTATAATGACGAAATCATATTTTTCCACATCCTTCACCCGCACGTTGTCCGACGCAATAACAGGTATTTGCAGTGCCGAACCCAATAAGTGTGCATATTGATCGGTTGCTCCATATTTCCCTTTGTAAATGATAATCCCTTTCATAAAAAGTTATTTTAGCGTAATGAATAAGGGTGATCTCAATTCTCTCCTCGATAATATTTTTAAAAGACGTCTTTCAGCCTGTATTGAAACTATAATTTACACCTCTGTTGATACAGGCATCGCCGAATAATTTTTCATTCTTCTTAAAGGATTTTGCCCTATCCTTACTTTCCATATTAAAATTTAGAACTCAAAAGTATTTTTCATCCCGCTCTCAGCCTATGATATTCATCAGGTCGCATCAAGACAATGATCAAATGAAAGCAATCACCAGTTAACGCCACTTACGGATTATTCCTTCTGCTTAAAATAAAAGGTAAAAAGGAAAAACAGGAGCCTGATTGTTCCATAACACGTGTCCTGCCATAGTCGTTGTAGGAAATGATTTCTGGTCCTAAACTTATTTTCCGATATCTGCATGCAATCCTTTTTGATGATGGTTTCAATAGTTTGATTTACAGATTTCACAAACCTTTCATCATACACGTCCAGGTTTAGTTCAATGCTTGCAAAAGCGCTTATATTATTTACGTTATAGGAACCCATAGTCATCCATTTGTTATCGCTGATAGCCATCTTGCCATGAAGTATGCCGGGCATATATTCGTAGATCTCGATATTATTTTTGAGTAACCAGCGATATATATGCCGTTCCGCCTGTTTCGCGATGCGCACGTCGGATGTGCCGGCGAGAACCAACTTCACTTTTACACCACGTTTTACCGCTTTGGCTATATGGTTCCTGAACTTATTTCCTGGCAGAAAATAACTGGAGACAATAATGATTTGAGACGCTGCCTGATGAAATATTTCGAGATAACTTTTTGATACCTGGTTTTTTCGGCGAACCCAATCGTTGCGGCGCATCCTCACCATACTGGTTTCTTCAAGCTTGATATTAAACTCTATTAACTTTTCCTCACAAGGTGTCAGGTCCATTTGAACAGGATAGCCATTCCATGTTTTCCAGCAGAGAACGCAAAGCTGTTTCGCGATTTCACCTTCTACATGCAATGCAAAATCAAGCCAGGCAGGCTTCCCCGGCAGATCATTGTAATTATTGCTGATGTTAATCCCGCCGACTAGTGCATGCATGGTATCAACCACCAGCATTTTGTGGTGTAACCTTCGCCCGAAATAATAATACTTACTCTTGAATATGGGATCAAAAAAGCGAAAATGAACCCCAGCCTCCTTCAGTGCATCCACAAAAGGAAGTGATACCTGCTGTGATGCATAACCATCAACAAGCAGGTATACCTCCACTTTTCGTTTTGCAGCCTGTATAAACGCATCGGCAACCATGCGTCCTGTTTCATCATCATTATATATATAGGTTTGCAGATGAATGCTTTCCTTCGCACCATTAATCAATTGTATCAGCAAATCAAAATAGGTTTTGCCACCAGTAACCAGATTCACCTTGTTACTGCTGGTGTAACCAGAAATATTTGCGATTGACTTAATTACAGACATGCAGACAAATTGATCAGTGATCGCGAGAAAATCTCGCCATTATTTATTACTAAATATTGATTACAGTTTATACTTTTTCACACACGTTCCAGCGCTTGTAAAAGCGACGCTTTCACATCTGTAGCGAAGGTTTTCAGATTCAGGTCATCAAATGTCCGCATCATTTCTTCCGGGTTCACGACAGAAATTTCAACCTCGCCGTTGTCAAGTTCCTGCACCACCAAATTGCATGGAAGAAAAATACCGAGTTTATCTTCCTCCAGCAATCCTTCATGCGCATATCTCGGATTACAGGCGCCCAAAATCGTATAGTTTCTGAAATCGACATTTATTTTTTTCTTCAAAACATCTTTGATATTGATGGTCGTCACAATTCCGAAACCTTGCTTATTGAGCTCATCTGTCATTTTATCAATAGCCTTGCTAAAGGGAATCGATACTCTCTTGCTGAAATAATATTCCATAAGCAAATTAATATGTGAATAAAATTACAATTCCCCATTCTTCCGCCGGGTGATAGTTATCAGGGAGGTAGATGATGTCCATCATAAAAGTGAGCCTGATGTTATATTTCCGGAATATGATTTCAAATCATATCTGTTGCTGATTTAAATCATTGTACAGGCTGCCCATTAAAAATAAGTTTGCACCATATCCTTCAATGAATTTAATAATGACTGAAACCAGTCCTGTGAAATGATATTTGATTGATCATTGATATCAAACTCACCAGTGATGATACGATGACTATATTTAAGCTAAATAATATCAAAATTTTATGAAAAAAATAATCGCAGCTTTCGATAGTCTCCGATTTTCGGACAGTACAATGGAATATGCCATTTACTTCGCAAAACAATACGATGCACATATTGTGGGCGTCTTTTTATCCGAGACGACAAGACTTGGATATGCCGTGTATGAAATGATGGTGAAGCAATCCATTTCGGGAGCCGCCGGGATGAAGGAAATTGATAAAACAGATGCCGCAACAATGAAAGAGTCTATCAATAGGTTTGAGTTGGCCTGTAGAGCCGCTAAAATCAACCATTCAATTCACCGGGATAAAGAAAATGCCGCGCAAGAATTGTTACATGAAACAATATTCGCCGATATACTGGTGATTGATGCCAGCGAAACATTTTCATATTTCGAAGCAGGACTGCCGGGTGGATTTATTGAAAATATCCTGCATAATACAAAGTGTCCCGTTATGGTTGTTCCCAAAAAATTCAAACCAATAAATAAACTGGCACTGTTGTATGATGGCGAACCTTCGTCAGTGTTTGCCATCAAAATGCTTGGTTATATCGTCCCGGAAATCGCAATGCTTGAAACAAAGCTTTTCTACGCGCAGCATGGTTCATTAACATTGCGACTGCCCGATAACAAGCTGATGAGAGAATGGATTAAAAGACATTTTCCAAAAGTCGAATACAGATTGATAAAGGGAAATGAAAAAGAACTTGTTGCAACTATCGCTGCAGAGGATCCCGGCATCCTGATAGTTATCGGTGCTTATAACAGAAGCAATCTCTCGATGTGGTTCCGTAACAGTCTGGCGGACCTGCTGATGAATGAGATCAAAACACCTTTGTTCATCGCTCATCAGTAAGCGGTTATGAAAAAGAAAAGAGGTACATCACTGGAATATTTGAAAGCTCAAAATATAAATAGCCCGAAAATAGCGGCATGTCTGCCGCTATGAATGGTTGTGTCATTGTGTCGATGCCCGTTGAATGGCTATCAATTATTAAAAACAGTATGCAGGATATCATACCTGCTTTTGACAGTAACCGAATGGCTGATGAGTATTATAAAAAATTGTATATGGTATAATCTTGCGCCTCCTATAAAATAAATAATTTGAACAATCCTTTATTTTTGTTTTACGGTTTTTTTGTTTATAAAACGTATTACAATTATAAGCACAATTGAAAGGGTAGCCGAGTTGATAATATCTAATATGTCCTCATTAACAGATAAATATTTGTAATTGATCATATTAATATCAATGCAAATTACTGCCAAAATTAATAAACTCGTAATTGCAAACCATTTAGACTTTTTTTTCATTGACTATGGTATAACTTTAAGACATATAATCAAAATTCAATTATCATTCAGCAATTGATTTTTTTTAGTTTTAACTGGAACCAATGAATTTGACTTTGGAAAAGTCAGAAGCGGTATAGTAGTGGTAAAAGAAATTTGTGCAGCACGACTGGGATAAAATAATTTCTGAAATAAACTTCTGTTCTGGTCGGTAGACAAGGCCATAATAGAAGGTTTAATATTCTTTACATATTCCTGAATATTTTCCCGAATAGAATGTTTAATGTTTGTTTTTTTTATATAGACGTCAATATTGTAGTGATATTTTTTTCTCAGAGCGGCTTGGATGGCCTCCTGTGATCTAAAGGTACCACCGGGGGAAGCCAAATGTAATATCGTGATCTCTATATCCAATGGACGTGCAAAAGAAACAATTTGTTCCAAATCATTGTCAATGTTAACGAAATCTGCAGGGTATAACAGCTTCCTAAGATTATGTTTGCGATAGTTTTGAGGTATGGAAAGGACCGGAACATCAGATTTTGTTATAAGATTGCTTGTATTTGTTCCAAGCATTTTATCAATGCCATTGGCTCCACGCGTAGCGATGCATATATAATTGATTTTACCTTTTTCCTGGCAATAGCCGAGAATTGACAAATCTGCGGAAATGCCCTGCCTGACAACGCAGGAATATTTACCTGGCTTGATTCTCAATGATTTATACAACGAAAGGACAAATTTATTTAGTCTTTTTTCATATGAAGATTTTTCACGGTCAATAAATTTCTTAAACTCCAAATCGGTTGATAGCGGTGCTTTCAAAACATGAAAGGCATGAATAAATATCAGTCTTATATTTTGTTTTCTCGACCACTGCATGGCAAACCTTAAGCCGGACTTTGAATTGTCTGAAAAATCCGTAGGTACCAATACATTTAGCATGATTGCATGATTATAAATGAATCCCGTTAAAGTTCATGTCAAGGTATTAAATACCTGTAATCAGACTTATGACAGGAGTTAGGTTCAAGGGTGACAGTTATCAGTATTTTGTGGTTACCGCGGTGGCAGATTAATTTTCGGGATGTATAAAAAATCCTTTGTAGGCTTCAAACCATAAAGTAATTGCCAGACTAACAGTTATACAAATGATAAAATGACTTAAGGTAATATGTTTTAGCCCGAATAGCTGTTGTATAAATGGAATTAAGCTGATGCTTAAAATAAAAATCTTCCGTGCAGCATTTTAAGCGGCACTATCTCTGCCGGTTTCAGCCCCATTTTGTATATCTCCATCTGGTTTAATTGCATAAATGACGTCTCAATTCTAATAATTTGACCAATAACCTGGCTTTCACCAATTATATTAGACCTAACCAAGTATAAAATCAATGAATATGTTAAAACCTGAACAGCTTAAACAGGCACTTCTTCTTTTTGCTGTGATATCCTTTCGATCGGTTTGATAACACATTCAACGCTTTCAATTCAGGCACCTGATCACTGACAATTTTTAAGATGCTCAACAAGGGGGTTACTAATATCATCCCTGCAATACCCCATAAAATAGTACCGGCTATGATGGCGACAAGAGTTGACCAGGTGCTCAGGTTTAACTGGGCGCCTAAAATTCGGGGAAAAATGACATTGGATTCCAAATACTGAATGACAACGAATATCAGGATAATAATCGCTATGGGATACCAGATGGAATCCTTTGTTAATAGAGCGGCTGAAATTGGAATCGAAGCACTGATAAAAATTCCTACGTACGGAATGATCATCATGAATGATGTCATCATTCCATATAGAATGGCATGATTTATTCCCAAAAGAAGTAATGCGATCGAGTTAAGGACGCCAACTATGCAATAAACATAGAAATTACCCTTTACAAATTTAAAATAGGTCAAAACACTTTGCTGTAAGAGCTGATTTAGCTTGTCACTATTCTCCACACCGAAAATGTAAATCTGAAAGCGGACAAATGTGCCCCGGTGATATAGAAAGAGAGCTGCGTAGACAGGTATGATGAATAGAATTATAATTGTAGATAAAGTAGTGTTTAAACCCCCCCAAGGAATTTGTTATTTCTCTTCCGATGTCGGCAGTTAACTGATTCAGCCAATTCTCCAGATTGGTCGAATTAATACTAAATGAATGTTGAATCCATAGTTTTACATCCGTAGTAAGCCTTGAAAACCGTTTTAGTACTAACGGAAGGTCATGCATAGTGATATACAACTCTTGCCCCAAAAGCCAAAATAATGACAATAAGAGAAGCATGACAAATATTAGGATTGCAGCTATGGAATTACTCCTATTCAAACCTTTCTCTTCCATTTTTTTGCAAACAGGATATGTTACCAGCTACTAAGAGCCCGAACAATGGTGGAACGAATAAAATCTTTCCAATATATAAAATCAACCCGCCGAAAAATAACAATTGAACCCATTTTGCGAATCTGGAGATGAAATCAGTCGGAATGTGTGCTAGCGGCATATAAATCCTGAATTCAAAGTTTAGTCAATCAAACAAGGTTACTTTTTTAACCTTTAGTTTACTATGATATTAAAAGGATAAATGACTGATAAAAATCATAATAATACAGGTCATCAATCCCTAATATTGAAATTTTCCTTTTTTTGGGGAGTGATTTGGAAATATAGCCTGCAGAGTCTCTTCTAAAACCGACGATCTGATAAGTCATGGAAGAATACGGTCTGAAAATGATCGATGAATTTAACTTCAAGTCAACAGGTAATAATGTTATCCCAATACAAGCCGATAGTTTTTGTCCCCCAATGGATGTATTAGGATATGCCTGGATCGCTGCAAACTCGCCAGGATTTCTGGTAACGAATCTGTCATTATTTCCTCTGAAACCTATGGAATTACGGGACAATACTTATTCTGTGGTAACTGTGTCGTCCTGAAAAGACCTTACAATTTTTGTTGATAATCCTGTTTTTTCTTTATGCTTGGCTTATTATTGTGAAGATTCTCCAAGAAAACAAATGGTTGAAAAAAATCACAATTTTCTTTTGATTGAAAATGACAATCAATCTCTTGGTTTTACATCTTATGAAATTAACTACAATGCGCTGCCTCAACTAATGATCCATAAAATTTATCTTTTGCCTAGATCTCAAGGAAAGGGGATTGGCACAAAACTCCTCAATTTACTTTCAGAGATTGCAGTCCAAAACAACAATTTGCAGCTTCGTCTAAAAGTATATATTGAGAATAATAAAGCGATAACGTTTTATGAAAAATATGGGTTCAACAAAATAGGAACAGAAGCTACAGACATAGGCAATAATTATATTGTTATTGACAATATCATGGTCAAAGAATTTTAGTCTAAAATCAACTAAAGCCATTGTTTAAATTTGTTGATGAACCACCCTTTCACGAATTGTGTTAATACACAATAACAAATTAAAATACAGACTAACCAAACAAAATAACTCCCTGGCAGTGGATGAAAATGTAAGGCAGGTGCAAAGGATGAAAAGGGGATATAAATACCGGCAGCCATAACTAAAGAGGTCAGTATCACAACCGGCGCAGTGGCCCAGCTTTGAATAAATGGAATTTTGCGTGTGCGGATCATATGTACTATCAGGGTTTGTGAAAGAAGACCTTCAATAAACCAGCCGGATTGAAAAAGATTTTGATGTTCCGGAGTACTGGCTTTGTAGAAAAAAAACATAATGGCAAAAGTGGCATAGTCAAAAACAGAACTTATGGGTCCGATAAACAGCATAAACCGGGCAATTCCACCTGCTTCCCATTTTCTTGGTTTTTCAAGATATTCAGCATCCATGGTGTCCCAGGGAATTGAAGTCTGCGAAATATCATAGAGTAAATTCTGTATTAGAATCTGAACAGGTAACATGGGCAGGAATGGTAGAAATGCGCTTGCGCCCAGCAGACTGAACATATTGCCAAAATTGCTGCTGGCTGTCATTTTAATGTATTTGATGATATTGCCGAAAGTTCTTCGACCATAGATTACGCCCTTTCTCAATACCATTAAATCTTTTTCCAACAATATGATATCGGCGCTTTCTTTTGCAATATCAACAGCCGTATCGACTGAAACCCCGACATCTGCATCTTTGAGTGCGGAAGCGTCATTAATACCATCACCCATGAAACCAACAGTATGTCCTTTTACCTGCAGCATTTTCACAACTCGGGATTTTTGAGCCGGGCTGAGTTTAGCTAATATGGTAACTTCATCTATCACGCATTCCAATTCCTTGTCCGTCATTTTATCGATCTCTGTGCCTAACAAAATATTGTTAACTGGCAGACCAACATCTTTACAGATTTTCTTTGTGACTATTTCATTGTCTCCTGTTAAAACTTTAATGGTAATGCCCAATTTTCTCAGTGCTTCAATGGAAGGCTTAGCAGAGGGTTTTGCAGGGTCAAGAAATCCAATAAATCCGGTTAGTGTCATATTACATTCATCTGCCAAGGAATAATTAAGTGGCCTCTCATCGTATTCTTTGATGGCGACGAGTAATACCCTCAATCCTTCCCCATTGAGTTTTCTGGAGGTTTTAAGAATGTTTTCCCTCACTTTGGCATCAAGGGGTACAACCCGGTCAGTTTCGATATGCAGCTGATGGTCTTCACCGGGATCGAAGGAATAGGTACATAATTCCAGAATTTCTTCCACCGCACCTTTACAAATTAAAAGATGTTTGTGGTTTCTTTGCTCCAGAATTACGGACATTCTTCTGCGCTGAAAATCAAATGGGATCTCATCCACTTTTCTAAAATATTCTTCAACCATCAAATGCTCATGAACTTCAAGGTGTTCCAAAACAGCTTTGTCCATGATGTTTTTTAATCCTGTCTGGTGAAAGCTGTTGAGATAGGCCCATTTTAAAACCTCATCATCCTCTTCACCATCTACATTCAAGTGTTTTTCAAGGACTATTTTGTCCATTGTTAGGGTGCCTGTTTTATCTGTGCACAAAATATCCATAGCGCCAATATTCTGAATGGCATTTAGTCTTTTGACGATTACTTTTCGTTTGCTCATTTTCACGGCTCCGCGGGCCAGATTAGCTGCCACGATCATGGGCAACATTTCAGGAGTCAGGCCTACGGCTATAGCAATAGCAAACAGGAAAGCTTCAACCCAATTACCTTTAGTAAGGCCGTTGATAATAAAAACCAGAGGTACCATGACGATCATAAACCGTATGAGCAGCCAGCTGACACTTTTTACGCCTTTGTCAAAACTAGTTTCCGCCAGCTTGCCGGTAAGTGATCTGCTCAATGAACCAAAATAGGACTGACTGCCGCTGTTTACGACGACAGAGATCGCGGAACCGCTGACGACATTGGTTCCCATGAAACAGATATTGTCCAGTTCGAGTGATGATTTGCCATTTAAATTGGATACGGGTAGTTCCGATTTTTCAACAGGAAGGGACTCTCCTGTCAGGATGGCCTGGCTGATAAAAAGGTCCTTTGCATGGAATATCCTGCAATCTGCCGGGACCATGTCGCCGGCTGAAAGAAATATAATATCACCAGGTACGAGTTCTTTTATTTCCAATTCCAGTTTACCTGAATCTTTCCGCAAAACGGTGGCTGTAGTTTTAACCATGTTTTTCAATTGTTCAGCCGCTTTATTACTCCTGAATTCCTGCCAGAACCGAAGCAGTGAGCTTAAAACTACCATCACCAGCACCACAATAACGGTTTTGTAATCTTTATCTCCGGGTTTCGCCAGGAATACATCCATTACCAGCGAGATACTGGCGATAAAAAATAGGACGCCGTTAAAGGGTGTTATGAAAGATTGCGCAAATTGAACATACCAGGCCGGTGGTTTTTCGTGTGCTACTTCGTTGAACCCATATTTTGCTCTTTTTTCTAAAACTGAACTTTCGGATAAACCTTGGTCTCCGCATTCCATCATAGTATACAAGCCACGCTGATCCTGTTGGGCCGCATCTTTTAATAACGAGCCAGCAGAGGATTCATAAATGTTTTGATTGCCACCAGTTCTTAAAAATGCAATTCCCTGTTTCGCTTTATCCTTTACTTCCTGAATCATTTGCAGAATGCCATTTAAAATTACCTAAAAAATACTTTTGGCGTATCCTTAACCTTTGCCCTTTCTTGAATATTTCAATACAATAACGGAAATGGCTACACTAATAATAATTACCGCAGCGCCCAGGTTGATCATTTTAATACGACTAAAATCTGCACCCGGATTCTCAACTCCGTTTAGATTTTGTTCTATGACTACCACGGAAACAGATATGATAACAGCTATTAATACCCACTTTAATGTCTTATTCATGCCAGTGAAGGTAAATTGGACAATCCAGGCTCTTGTTAGAGGACTTTTACAAATTTGGGATAGGATATCAAAAAATTGCATGATCATTATCATAGCCTGAACTGGCAAATATCATATAATAAGTAAATAATATTATTAAGATTTGGGAGTATAATATTTAAAGGAAATTTTTAATTAGAACAATTGAGATTTCATTTAAGATTTCGACAGATCAGCAGAAGGGGGATTTTTGTTATTTTGTTAATTCCAATTTTTGTTTTTGGGCAAAAAGAAATTGATTCGATCTCCCAGGACTACCTGTATTTCCCTTATCCAATGCAGGCTAAAAAAATGCATTCCTCCTTAGGATTTTCACTTACGATCTGGCCACAGGATATTGCGGAAGAAGTGCAAATCAGAGCCCCTGCCGGAGATTTCCATTTAATCCGGAAAATAGATAAAGGTTTTTACCTGGATGGTCATCTTAGTTTCCAGATTCTTCAAAATCACCTGACTATCGGTCCACGATGGGCTTATGTTATCAGCGATAAATTTTCCTTTTCCCTGGGAGATGATATTGGTTATTGGTTTGGTGTTTTGAAAATTGGAGATTTTAACACCACTGCAAACGGATGGGAGAATTATCCAAATATCTCGTTTGGTTACCGGATGCCAAAAGAGTTATTGCTGACATGGAAAACGGAGGCCTTTATAAATTTAAGCTATCATTCCGTGGTTGGTGATCAGTCTGTTTCAAAAAACCAAAATACATTTTCAGGCTGGTCCAGTAGTCTGATTCTAGAACAACCATTCTACAAGAAGAAGAGTGTGATTCTTGGATTTAGGGCGATATATAGCAATTTTTATTGGCAGACCTGGTCGCTTTTTGAAACCTTTGACCGGAATGTATTTTATCCTGAAATGATCGTTGGATTTATACTATGAAATTTCAACATGGTGTCATATTGTTTATTTTCCTCTCGCTCATCTCATGCAGAAAAGATGTTGAAGTACTGTTACCTGATACTAACTGGCCCTTATTTAATTCACCAAATACATTTACACTGCCCCCACAGTGTCGCGGAGCCATGGAGGGCGTTTACCAGGTTAGGGACGGCTCATCAAATTTTGGGGAACAGGTCGTATTAAAGTGGAGTTTTGTCGCATCGGGACTGGATACCAATTTTTACCTATCCTTTTTTTGTGCTAAGGACATCACGTATTTTTATTTAGAAGGAAAGGTGCTCGGAGATTCTCTTATTTTTAACGGGTATTGGCGTAAGCTCGTTAATACACAGACGGGGTTAGCCCGATTTACTATTGGAGCAAATGGAGGTGCTAGCCAATTGCTTAGCCAATTTCCACAAATCGGGAAGGATAGCATTCTAATCAATGGAGTAACTGGAAATGGCCAGGAAATACCCACGCAGAATTTAATACTGTCATACCAGAGAACATTATATAAGGGAAATGCTTTTGAAATATTGGCCCACCGTGCCGGTGGGAGAACCTCAGACCATTTACCTTATTCGGAAAATTCAATCGGGATGATTAAATATGCCAGTCAACTGGGTGCAACAGGAATTGAACTGGATGTCAGACTAACCCGGGATGGCATACCCATTCTGTATCATGATAACACACTGAACCTTCGGCTTATTCAAAAAAACGGACTGGTAGGTCCTGTTGAAGAGTATAGCTACAATCAATTGAATAGCCTGGTTTCGCTGATAGATGGTCAAAAGATTCCCACGTTAAAACAGGCATTAGAAACAGCATTAGATAATACAAATCTCCATTTTATATGGTTGGATACCAAGTATGATGATTCAATGAAGGACGTCCGGGCTTTACAAGCTGAATACCTCGACAAAGCAAAAGCCAGGGGCCGTTCCCTTGAAATCGTTATTGGATTGCCCGGAGATGATCAACTGGCAAAATTCAAAGAACTACCCAATTACGATTCTGTTCCCTCTTTATGTGAACTATCATTGGAGGACGTAAATGATATAAATGCACGGGTATGGGCTCCAAGATGGACTTTGGGATTACAAAATGATATTGTTAAACAAGTAAAGTCGGAAGGGCGCAGGGTATTTGTATGGACGCTTGACGTTCCGGATTATATAAATCAGTTCATAAATCAGGGTTATTTCGATGGAATTCTTTCCAATTATCCGTCACTCGTAGCCTATTACTATTATGTCAAGGAATAAATGTATATGGTATCGGCTGGTTGATTTTGTTGCAATTTATAATTGCTCCGTCCAAAGCACAGCAAGCAGGAGATGTCTCTCCATATCGGGAAGCAAGGATTGTATTCACTGAATGTATTCGTTGGAGGCGGAGTATCTTTTTATCTGGCAAATCCCGGAACCCCTGCTGATTTAAAATCCCAGGTTTCCCAAACCCATCCTATTGGGACCCTGCGTGTGATGTGGTATCCGGATCATCTGCTGAGAGTTGGACTGGAAACGGGTATCACAAATTTCTATTCATATAAAATCCATGATACGATATCGGGCAGTGTTGTTGTACAGGCAGTCCCACTATTACTTGTATTTTCTATGCCCATTACAAAACACATTAGCCTTTTTGCAGGACCAGGCGGATATTTTATTACTTCAAAACTGGATTTTGAAGGCCAGAACCAGGCGGGCACATTTAGTTTGGGCTGGATGGCGGCTGGCTCCTACGAATATCCCATCAACGACAAGTCTCGCACTTTCAGGAGAAGTAAAGCTGCTGAATGCTTTTGAAACGAAAGACGTTTCTCTATCTTTTCAGATTCAGTTGCGTTGGAAGATTATGGAATGGTAATAATAAAAAAACCAATCAAGGCCACCAGTAATCCAAATAACAAGGGTATGAAGAGGGATTTTTCCAGGTAAAGTGGCAGGACGGCAAACAGGACAACATGGAGGTATTTGGCGACAGAGTTAAGGTTACGGTTGTGGGAGTATCCTGGTTATACTTTCCCTGTATGATATAAATTAACGAGCGTATGATTTTCGTCAGGAGCGAACAAAGACATACAACGCTCATTTTATTCGATAAAGGATGCCAAGAGACAGGCTTAACCAGGCTACGCCAATGCAAAACCCGGCGAGTACATCGCTAACAAAATGGACACGCAGATAGACCCGGCTAAGGCCAATGAGAAGGGATAAAAGGACAAAGATTGTTATAGCCGGATATTTCAGGTTTTTAGGGATTGCAGCTTGACACAGAAGATAGATAAGCAATCCATAAAAAATGAAAGCAGCACTGGAGTGCCCGCTTGGAAAGCTAAAGTCATGGGGCGGGGGTATGGAGGGATTTGATGGCCTTGCCCGGTGGAACAACCATTTTAGTAAAAAGGTGACGAAAAAGCCAGACAGACCTGCTGAAAGAATGTATATAGCCAGCACGGCGTTCCTTTTTAGACATCCAAACCAGAAGATAAGCATCAAATAAGCTGGCACCAAAAGGTAGGGGGAGGCCATGAAAGATAGACCAGTCATAGCTTTTAATATAAAGGCGGGGCCCGGATGTAAAAACATATACCTGGAGACGGTTGTATCGAAGACTACCTCTTTTTCCCAAAAGATCTCATGTGCGATGAAGACGAACAGGCTTACCGGCAGGATAATGGATAGCATTAATAAAAATAATCTGATCACAGTTGATTTCATATTGGTGATTTGTTACAGGTTAAGTCATGGAAATGATAGGAACTGGCGGCGGTGCGGAACCTTCCTCTTTCGGAATATTTTCCACCACCTGGGTGATCAGGCCAATTAACGGCAGCAGCTATGATATTTGTAGGACGCAATCTCCTTTTATCAGGAAATTGTCAGGATTTTGATTTCGGAAAGGTCAAGAGAGGGACCGAAGTAGTAAATGACAATTGTTCGGCTTTACTTGGGTAAAATAATTTTTGAAAATGCTTCTGTCCTGGTCTGTAAACATTGCTATTAGCGAAGGTTTAAATAATTTAATATGTTCCTCTAAGTTTTCCCTGATTGAATTTTTAATATTGTCCTTTCTGATTATAACTTCAATGTCATATCTGAATTTTTTTCTTAATATAATTTCCAGTTTTTTTTTGTCCGGAGAGAAAAAAATTCCAAATATGGAACTGATTCCTAATAAAATCAGTGAGATTAAAGCGATCAGGGCAACTTCTTCATGCTGACCTATCATGCTTTTGACTATTCCCGGGATTTTTTCCACGCCTTCTTCAGCACCTTCACCTGTCAAATATGCGATACCGGCTCCCAGTGAAGATATGATTAGCAAAATATAGGCAGCTATTAAAGTCTGCTTGGTTTTTGTTAATAGGCCGTGGACGAGTACAATACCTCCCAATAGGGAACCAAAAATAGGCAAGTGGGTTATTATTAAATGTATGTGGGTTTGATTCATTTTATTTTTTTCTAAAGTTCATTGATGTATTTCAGCATTTTCATGATAAATATTAGTTGTAAGGGTGATTTTTGTCAGGATTATATTGTTAGATTTAAAAGCTTTATTCAGGTCGTTAAAATATTTAAAATGATTGTAAGACTATCTAAAGAAATTGAAGTTGTCAGGTAGTTTATTTATTTCCCTTTTTAGCAAGTCCTTTATATATTTCAAACCACATGGTTGCAATAAGGCTTACTACCAAACAAAGAATAAAATCGTAAAAATGGATTTGCGTTAACCCAAATAGTTGCTGAACTAAGGAAATAAAACTAATGCCGGCAATAAAAATTATTGAAGCACATAAAATATAAGGCACCAGACTGTTTTTGTAATGCGATGTTTTAAACAGGGTTTCCTGGAAAGATCGGTTTACGAACGTTAGAAATATGTTGCTGATAATAATCGTTGTAAAAACAATTGTTCTTATATATTCGATTGGAAAATATCTTTGCATAAAGTAATAATAGAGAGAAAGAATCCCAATAGCAATAACGGCTCCCTGCGATAGGCTTAGCAGAAGTTCATTTCCCGTCAACATGAATTTTGATTTGGCTCTTGGTGGAATAGTCATAATGGACGCTTCTACAGGTTCCCGTTCAAAGAAAATGGAACAGGTTGGTCCCATGATCAGTTCAAGAAAAATGATATGAATGGGCGTGAAGATATTCGGATACTTCCAGCCTAATAGTAAAGGGACAGAAGCTGTTACAATTATGGGAACATGAATCGAAATAATATATCGTATGGCTTTTTTTAAATTAAAGTAGATCTTTCTTCCCTGGCGGATAGCTTCCGTGACTTTTTCCAAACGGTCGTCCGTTAAAATAAGATCCGATGCATCTCTGGCAATCTCCGTCCCCTTTCCGCCCATAGCTATGCCAATATTGGCTGATTTGAGGGCAGGGCCATCGTTCACTCCGTCTCCAAGCATACAGACGGTTTCTCCATTTTCCTTTAGGGCTTCAATGATTTTGAGTTTGGCGTCCGGAAACATTCTGGCGAAGACAGTGGTTTCTCTTGTTGCAGATTTCAACTCTGCCGGCGACATCGCCATCAACTGATCGCCCGTCAACACAAGGTCTGTCAGTCGCATGCCCACCTGTCTGGCAATATGCAAGGCTGTTTCTTTATAATCACCTGTAATCAGTTTGACCTGTATTCCTGCGTCATACCACTTGTCGAATTCGTTTTTCACTCCTTTTTTCGGAGGATCGTATAAAGCAAGAAGGCCCTCGAAATGCCAGTTAAAATCATCCTGTTCTGCAGGATATTCTTTTCCTGTAAAATCAGCAGAACAAACACCCAGTACACGCAGGCCTTTAGATGCCATATTGCCGATAACTTTTTGAACAAGATCCGACTTAGCCGAATCCAGTTTGCATATCCTGATTATTCTTTCCGGGGCTCCTTTTCCTGCAATGAGCGACCTGCCTTCATATTCATATATATGGGTCATCATGGGAGGTTGACCGCCCAATGGATATTCATGAACAATGCTTGTCGGATCATTTGTAATCCGGTTATTACGCTCATAAGCTCTTACGATGGCGATTTCCATGGCATCAAATGGTTCCCGTTCACTGGCAAGCCTTGCGATCCGAAGAAGCTGAAGACTTTGAATGGGGACATCGTCTTTTACTTCTTCCGTCAGATTGTGATCAAAATCAAATATGGAGTTGACTTCCATTTTATTTTCAGTTATAGTGCCTGTCTTATCCAGGCAAATGACACTGACCGCCCCGAGGTTTTCAATGGTAAGGGGCTGGCGTGTTATGATACCAAGTTTTGCCATATGAAAAGCGCCCAAAGCCATGAAGGAGGAAAAGGCAACCGGAATTTCTTCAGGAATAACAGCCATGGCTATGGTCAGGCCCAAGAGAAGACTTTGAATAACATCCCGGGAATGCAGATAATTTATGAACCAGATTAATCCAAATATCAGGAAACCGAAAGCGGCCATAATTTTTACAAAATTTCCAATTTGTTTTTGTAAAAGTGTTTTTGTGGTAACAATACTGGTTATGGAAGTTCCCAGTTTGCCTAAGGCAGTCATATTTCCAATGGTTGTGATTTTTGCAAACCCTTTCCCAGAATTAATGGTGGAACCCTGAAATAATTGATTTTGCCCCTGTGCAGAACTCTTAGTAACAGGTAATGATTCTCCTGTAATTACGGATTCATTGGCGCTCAGATCATTTGAATGAATAATAACCGCATCTGCGGGAATGCGGTCTCCTTCTTTCAGCGATATCACGTCGCCGGGCACAAGGTCTTCCGAAAGAATAATCATTTCTTTTCCGTCCCGGACTACAGTAATTTTTGGTTGTGTATATTGATTTAACGCTGCCAGGGCCTTAGAACTTTTTACTTCCTGATAAAAAGAAATGGCCCCCACAAAAATCATGGCAGCCAACATCAGCAGGCCTTCCTTTACTTCACCCAATACAAAATAAAGTGCACATGCAATAATTAGCATGATAAACATGGGTTCCCGAAAAATATTCCAGACCATTCGAAAGAATCCATTTTCACGATCCGTTTTAAATATATTTTTTCCAAATTGTTTTTGCAGGGGAAAAATTTCCCCCTGTTTCAGTCCAATAATAATTTCCGCTTGCGATTGAAGACTTTCCATCATACTATTTAATGTTTAAGAAAGATGATGAGGACATCCACTTTGAACAGCACCGATACCGGTATTTTTGTAAATAATGGCCATTGAGTGAATATAGGCATGCTGAAGGGTGATAAGATTGATTTTTATCAAATGTTCAGATGATTTAAATCCTGCGCCTGGCGACTTGATATTCACCGCATTGCATAAAAATGGGATGAATACTGAATGTTTTCAATAATAGTGTAACTTTCATAGTAGCCCGCTGCTACGTTTTAGATCATTAACCATGCCTGTTACAGTTAAGCGCGCACTTGAATTACTTGGATTATTCTTAATTGGAACCCTTGTTGTTGTCGGAAAGCTGGTTATCATGCCTTTGTTGATGTCTTTTTTTTTCAGCCTGGTATTGCTTCCGATTTTCCGTTTTTTCCGAAAATTAAAGTTACCGGAACCCATTGCCATTTTTCTTTCCATTTTCATGCTAACTATTCTCGGCGTTTTGGCTGCCTGGTTATTTTATAGTCAGATAAGTAGCTTATTGGGCGACCTTTCGCAAATTCAGGTAACGGTAACAAGCCACCTGAATAATTTTAGTAAATGGATCGCCATAAATTTCGGGTTTTCACCCACAGCACAAGTTCAATTCATTCGTGATCAGAGTAACAAATTATTCAGTTCCGTAGGAAATCTGCTGAGTGGTGCAGCTGGGTCTGTTGGCGGCATGCTCTTGTTTTTTGGACTGATGCCGGTCTACATATTCCTGATTATGTTGTACAGGAATCTGTTTTTGAATTTTGTATTGATGTGTTTTGAAGAAAAAGATAAAGAAAATATTGAGGTAATCACCAGGCAGACGGAAAGCATGGTTAAAAACTATCTTGTCGGTTTATTAATTCAAATTGTATATCTGATCGTTCTGTTAGGTGGGATTCTATTGTTGTTTGGTATCAAACATGCTATACTCATTGGAATCATCTTCGCGTTTTTAAATCTGATACCTTATCTGGGTCCCCTGGTCGCGGAAATTTTGGCCGTTTTGCTGACTCTTGCTTCATCAGATCATATTATTGACGTTCTGATCGTGGTGGGAGTTATTGCGTTTGTGCAATTTTTAGATAATAATATACTTATGCCAAAAATTGTAGGCTATAAAGTGAAAATAAACGCGCTGGTTTCTATCGTAAGTATTATAGTAGCGGGTGCCATGGTAGGTATAACCGGCATGTTCCTGGCCATGCCGGTTGTCGCCATTTTGAAGATCATATTTGACCATACTGAGCAATATAAAAAGTGGGGGTACCTGCTGGGAGATGAAAGGCCTGGGAAAAGTCCGTTTCTTTTTTTTGGCATTGGACTGAAAAACCCACGGTAATAAACTTCGAGCAGTGGTATCTCTGCCTGTTTCAATCCCAATTGATTTAGCTCTTCCCGGTTTAGCTGCATGCAGATAATTTGAATTATTTATTTTTTCGGAGGCGCAAGATTATGCCATATACAATTTTTTATAATACTCATCAGCCATCCGGTTACTGTCAAAAGCAGGTATGATATCCTGCATACTGTTTTTAATAATAGATAACCATTCAGCGGGATGGCCATAGTACATAGGTATTACAGTTTTTTCCAGTAACGTATATAGATTATGTGCATCGGTTTCATCCTGTTGGTATTTATGTTCCGATACTTCTGTATTGGGGATCACAAAGCTATTAATCCCATGTCGCGCAAATTCCGGGAACCATCCATCAGGCATAGAAACATTGACACAACCATTCATGGCGGCAGACATTCCGCTTGTTCCGGATGCTTCAAAAGTAAGGCGGGGTGTATTCAGCCAAACATCGGCTCCCCTTTTCAACATACGCGATAATTTTAATTCATAGCCCGCCAGTATCACACAATTAGGATAGGTTTTACAAACATTAACAATCTTGTCAAAACTGGCAATTCCCGCATAATCCATCGGATAGGGCTTTCCTGCCCAAATCATTTGAACTGGCCGGACTCTATTACTTATCATATGGTGAAACCAATCCATATCATGAAACAAAAGCTCCGGCCGTTTGTATCCGGTAAATCGCTTGGCAAATACGATCGTAAGTATATTCGGGTCAAAAATATCGCCACATTGATCGGCCACTTCTTCAAAAAGCTGTTGCTTGCATTGTTTTTTCCGATTTAAAAGACCGGTGTCATTATTTGCTAGTAAAGCATTGTACATTTCTTTGTCAGCCCAGTAATTGTAATTCTGGCTATTAGTTATTGAGAGGATTTCACAAAGACCTGAAGTGTTTTTCCATTTCTGCTGAATCGTATCCAGATGCATTTTTGAAACTGCATTAGCTTTCTTAGAAAGACTTAGAGCCGTCAATGTATGATCCATCAGATCTCCTTCTGTTTTCGAAATCTCTTTTACCTGTTCTATATTCATATCTCCCCAGAATCCCATCCTATTTAAAAGGAACATATCAGTTTTCCGGTTGCCAGAAGGTTCCGGTGTATGATTGGTAAAGACTAATCTTTTTTTGACTTCCTCTACAGAATTGTATTTCTGGTATAAATAAAATGCCAGAGGCAATGCATGAGATTCATTGAGATGGTAGATGGATGGTTCGAGTTTTAGGACATCCAATAGCTTTGCTCCTCCTTCTCCAAGTAAAATTGCGGCAGCGATACTGGTCTCAGGATTGCTGTCATACAATCTGTGACATATTGTCCTGGCTAAATGGTCATTCTCCGGTAAATCTGTGGAAAGAAAGAAAACAGGCGCTGTTTGAAAGAGTTCTGAAGGCAAATACCAGGCGGATACCCAGACTTTGTGCTGAGAAATTTTAATGGTAAACCTAATCCCCGTGTCTATTAAGAACCTATAAGATTTTTCCTGGAAAAGAACTTCCATAGTCTGATCACCTTTCCGACCCTGGTTGTAATACCCATATTTCCATAGAATGCCAATAGCAATCATATTTTGTCCCATCTCATATGCACTTCTTATATGTGAGCCCGCCAGAAATCCTAAGCCACCAGCATAAGTTTTCAAAGGTTGATGGATGGCAAATTCCATACAGAAATAAGCAACCCTTGTTTGGTATGAAGGATTTATAGTATAAGGATATACAAAGGAGAAACTCATATTATCCTCTTTTAAAAATCAAATATTTTCTAAAAATGGCGCAATTAATAGATGCATCCTTTATTTAATCGTAAGAATAAGGGTTCATTTTCGTGGTTAGACCAAAATAGTTTTATCGAAATCTTTCAATTTAAGATTTTAACCAAATTAATTGGAAATATTGTAACGGCCCATCATTGACATTATCAACTTGAATACCGACATTTAATTTTGAAATCATCCATCTTAACCTTCCCTATTTTTTTGCCAATTCAGTCGGAAAAGTCTTGGCATCCGGGTTTATTTCTCCGGTTAATGAGTTTAAAAAAGAAACGATCTCTTTGATCTCTTCTTTTGAAAAGTTTCTATTCAATTGCGCTTTCCCCATAATTTTCACAGCAGAATCCAGACTGGTTATACTGCCATCATGAAAATAGGGATAGGTGCCCGAAATATTGCGCAATCCACCCACTTTAAAGACATCTTTATCTCCTTTACTTTTTGTTACCTTTTGCCTGCCTTCATCATTAGTTTTACTATATGTAAGAGTACGGTAGTCAGTTATTAGTCCAAACTTCTGCATCATTCCCCCACCAATACCCACTCCATTATGGCAGTTACCGCATCCGGAAGCCAAAAAAACACCTAAACCTGCTTTTTCTTCTGCCGTAAGCGCATCGGTGTTTCCCTGCATATATTTGTCAAATCTGGATGGCGTAAGCAGTGTACGTTCAAATGCTCCAATGGCCTTTTGCAAATTTTCATAAGTGACGGGTTTGGATTCTCCGGGAAAAGCAGCTTTAAACATGTCCTGATATAATTTAATTGATCTCAATCTCTCTACCAGAAATCCCTTGTGAGGTATCGCCATTTCAACAGGATTTAATATGGGCATTCCAGCCTGTTCTTCCACATCTTTGGCACGTCCGTCCCAGAATTGCATATTGTGGAGAGCTGCATTAAAGACTGTAGGTGAATTACGCTCACCTTGTTTGCCAGCGTCTCCTGTGGAATTCACTTTATTATCCACACCGTAAGTTGAGAGGTTATGACAGGAGTTACAACTATTATTTCCCGTTTTAGAAAGTCGGGTATCATAGAAACAGGACCTTACCCAACTTAACTTTTGATGGAGTAACGACATTATCGCTATTAGCCGCAATAGAAGGAAGTACTTTGAAATAGTTACGGGCTAAATTGAGTGTTGAATCTTCTGATTGTTTTTCTTTAACCAGACCCGGATCAGCTTCTTTGCTCTTGTGCTGATTGCATGAAATAACAAAAGCTACCACACAGAGTGCAAAAACGGCAATCTGCTTTTTCATATCCATAAAGTTTGCAGTAAATGTAGTGGTATCAATTGTACATAAAAATGACTTTGATCATCTCACATGATGACTTGTATTATTGTGCGTCAATCTCCTTCTTTAATAAAAACAACACTTTTTTAGACACTTAAAATACCAAATTATGAGCATGCTAAAAGAATTCAAGGATTTTGCGATGAGAGGAATGTGGTAGACCTCGCTATAGCCGTTATTATTTCAAAAGCCATTTCCAGCAATGCAAAAAGCTCCTAAGTGAGATGCTATTTGGGTTTTACCAGTTGTATCCAAAAAGGTAGAGGATTTTCAAAAGTCATTAATGCTTGACCCGCCCATTCAACTTGGAACACCCGATTCATACGTACCTAAGAAATGGAGGTTTTAATAATCTAGTTACCAAGTTGTATGAATTAAAAATACACACAGGCGAATAAAAAAGGGAGCATGGATGATAAATACACACTCCCTACCTTCGGCAAAAACAGTTATGTCATCGAACCGTTTATATGTGCTCCGAAGCAGTATGGTGGCGATGTCACCGTTCTATGATTTCCGATTATTTAAAACTACAGGGATGGAAAGTAATACAAATATTGGGTATCGGGAAAGCAGAAGAACATTCATACACAGCACCTGCAAGAATTATAAATGATGAGTTGAATTATGAACCGGAACTAAAATAGAGATTAACCATATATTTTATTTCATATGAAAAACATACTCATATTTGCCTCAACACTTGATGGTAAGTTAACAAAATAGGGTGAGCCGCTGATGAATTATGGTTAACGTTTGAACCTAAGATTTTTGGAATAAGGGATAATTTTGCGACAGACGCAAAACCGGATATTAATTTACACCTCCAACAAATGTATTTGCAAAAGCAAGGCAGGACATTATAACATCAGCAATATGCAAGCATCAGCAGCGGTTCTAGCTTGACGGTCAATTTTCAGTTCAACATTTGCAAATACGCTTCAACTGTACAAGATCATTCATGCTGATGATGGGAATCATATTATAAGCATCTTAATCAGCAGAACTTTGGAAGATAAAAGATATAAGCAATGGGAAAGCTTTTTAGAATTCTGCTTATATATTATATAGCCCTAAATGCAAGCGGATGTAAGAAAGACAGTGTGCAGACCCCTCCACACCAACTTACCATTTCCAACCTACAATATTCTCCTGATAAAATAACGATCATCAAGCCCGGAGCCACCTTTGATATGGCAGGAACTATTGATTTTTCAAATGCCTCAGGTGGTATCGCAACACTCAGGTTAACCACTTCCAATGGGATCGATTTAACAGTGCCGGTTTTAAATAGTTCGGAAACAAGCGGAACACTTACAGGCTTTTTTACAATGACTTACCCGGCAACAGCAGGGACTTATAACTTCCAGGCATGGGTCATAGATAAAGGGGGAAATATTTCTAATAAATTGCAAGGTTCTATTCAGGCTGTTATTGACGATGAGGGTAAAATATGGGGACAGGTTTTCTTAAATTATTCGGGGACTCTGTCCAAGGTTATTTGGGCAAATCAAAGATTTATGGCGGTGGGTGAATATGGAGCAATTTTGATATCAACGGATCCACACTACTGGACGCAACTTAATTCCGGAAGCGTTGAATTGCTACGTGGAGTGGCATGGTCAGGCATGCAATACATTGTTGTAGGAATGAAAAATACAATTCTCAATTCACCGGATGGCACTATCTGGACTTCCCGATTTTCTCCTCCCGCCGGCAGTAATATTGGATTTTATTCCATTGCTTGGTCTGGTAATGGCTTCGTAGCGGCTGGATTTGATTTTAACGGCTCTAAGACTGCAATATTTAATTCTACCGACGGCAATATTTGGACAGAAAACACATATGGTGTTGCAGACGGAATAATTAATACTGTAATATGGGCAAATAATCAGTATGTAGCTGTGGGACAGGCAAATGGCATACCAATCATCCTTACATCTACTGATGGTTTGAGCTGGGCAAACAAAAGCAACGCTATTGCTTTCGGTAAGGGTGTTTCATTGAGTGATATAACATGGACTGGTAGTAAATATGTTGCAGTGGGATCTGGCTTGACAGCTACATCTTCTGACGGAACAATCTGGATTGTAAACGACAATATTTCTTGGGAAGCAACAGGAGTTGCATGGTCTGGCAATAGACTAATGGCAACAGGCAATTTAGGAGAAATCTATAGTTCAACAGATGGGTTAAACTGGTTGAACACTTATAATCTGGGAGGTTACTCTTTGGAAAGTATCGCCTGGTCAGGATTTCAATATGTAAGTGTCGGAACTTATAAAGTCGGGATATTAGTATCTCCTGCTTTTTAGTATCCATCTTACCGTTTCGGTTTTGAATTTGATTTGAACACTGTAAATGTGTAATTAAATATTTTGTGCCGTGACCTCATAAACTGGACAGTTTGCTACAGATAATTTGGTAGTTTTCATTTTCGTTGTGTATCAGATGTTTACCCTAAGGCATCTTTTAATTCCGTTGATTTCAGAAATATAGTATGAATACACAGTTGAATCAACGATCGACGAAAATTACCGGAAGGCAGTAGGTAATAACGCTATTCCAACAAGAGTTGGTAATGGCTTCCTATGAAGAATGAAGTAAGTTAGCCCTGGATCCCGAGAAATCCTAGCCAATAACCTGTTACCAATCCATCACGAATTCCCCGCAACCCCACTGGAATCGCGGGAGGGTACTTTCTGTATTGTCACGGAACACAAAGTGGCCATTAACACAAAGGATTGAAATTCAACGAAGGAGAAGACCGGCGAAATGACAAAGAACCAGTGAGCTCGTCGGAAGTTCCTGGTTAAAACTCCACTATTTCAGAATATCAGCTTCCGTATGCAAGGACCTTTTAACTTTAGTGGACTATTTAAAAGGATGCTGAAGATTAGCCTATGGAGTGATCTTTCTTATCAGGTTATTATAGTAATCCGCTACAAATACATTTTCATTGGCATCTACCGCGACGCCGAAAGGCCCGTTAAAAGAAGCAGCTGTGCCCCTGCCATTGGCAGCACCAGCGCCACCATTACCGGCCCAGGTTGTCACTGCGCCAGCTGAGCTGATGTACCTGATCATATTATTTCCATAATCAGCCACATAAACATTTGTTCCGGCATCTACTGCTACTCCTGTAGGGTGATCGAAAGAGGCGGCCACTCCCGTTCCGTTAGTTGAACCCGCGCTTCCATCGCCCGCCAGTGTGGATACCAAACCCGCCGGACTGATCTTCCGGATTAAATTATTTCCCTGGTCCGCCACATAGAGATTTCCCGCCATGTCAACCGCAATTCCTGTTGGACCATTAAAACTGGCAGCCGTACCCATGCCATTGGTGGACCCTGCAGTTCCGGAACCGGCAAAAGTGCTCACTATTCCGGCTGCATTTACAGCCCTGATCAGGTTATTCTTGGAATCCGCCACGTACAGAGTTCCCGAAGGAGCCAGAACTACCCCTGATGGTGAATTAAAAGAAGCCCCTGTGAAGGAGCCATTGGTTGAACCCGGGTTGCCGGTACCAGCCACCGTGCTTACGAGGCCGCTGATGCTGACCTCCCGAATCAGATTATTGCTCAAATCCGCCACATAAACATTTCCTGTTTTATCTGCCGCTATCCCAAATGGCATCCAAAAAGAAGCTAAGGAGTTAAGGCCACTGGCTGAACCCTTAAGACCGGTGCCAGCCAGCGTATACTCTTCCCCAGCTGAGCTGATCTCCAGAATCAGGTTACTATTATAATCGGCCACATATATATTGCCCTGTCCGTCGACAGCAACGCCGGTTGGGTTATTAATAAAAGAGGATGTATTGACTACACCATTTGTATGTCTGTTCCCTGCGAGCGTAGTGACGGTTTGAGTTGGAATATTGATCTGTCGAATCAGATTATTACTGTGATCTGCAACATATACATTTCCCTGCTTGTTCACTGCTACTCCCGAGGGCCAATAAAATGTGGCAGTTGCTGCCGCACCATTTAAAGAACCTACAGCGCCCGTTCCGGCCAGCGTGCTCACCAATGCACCCGGGGTAATCATCCGGATAATTTGATTACCCTCTTCTCCCACATATAAATTCCCCGCAGTATCAATTGCTATTCCAAAAGGAGCGCTAAAAGAAGCAGCCGTGCCAACCCCATTGGAGAAAGCAAAAGAATTATTTCCGGCCAGCGTGCTCACCATGCCTGAAGGAGAAATTTTCCGGATCAGGTTATTCAACCAATCCGCGACATATACATTTCCCGCTAGATCCACTGCTACTCCGGTTGGATTATTAAATGTTGCTAAGGCTCCGGCGCCATTTGCTGAACCTACCGTACCCATGCCTGCCAGGGTACTCACCACTCCGGATGAACTGATCTCCCGGATCATGTTGTTTAAGCAATCAGCTACGTATACATTTCCTGCCCCATCTACCGCTACTCCCATGGGATGATTGAAAGTAGCAGAGGCGGCGGGGCCATTGGTCGAACCCGCATTTCCACTAACACCCGCCAGGGTGCTAACCAACCCCGAAGAGCTGATCTTCCGGATAAGGCTATTGCCATAATCCGCCACATATAGATTTCCTGTGCCATCAAGCGCTACTCCGGTAGGATGATTGAAGGAAGCAGAAGAGTCCATGCCATTGGCTGACCCCGGGTTAAGGTTACCGGCAAAAGTGCTCACCTGACCAGAAGGCGTGATTTTTCTGATCATGTTATTGGCTGAATCCGCCACATACACATTTCCCAGGGAATCTGCGGCTACTCCAACCGGATTATTAAAACTGGCAGGGACTCCTGCGAGGCTGGCATCTATAAAACCTGGCCCTGCAAACGTAGTTACTAACCCGCCTGCAGAGGGTGGGGTTGTGTGGGGTGTAGCCATTTTTTTGCATGACGTGATCATCAGGTAAAAAAATATGGCAACCAGGATGATTAGAAAAACAGGCTTTTTCATAATGCCTAAAAGTAAATTGAAAACCAACCGGCGACAATCACCAAAACGGGGGAGAAGACTGAATAATTTAAATGCTAAGAATCAGGTATTGTATGCGCAAATTGTTTTTAGCAATGGATAAATATGTGGGATGTGAAGCAGGGCAGGCATCTGCCTGTGAAACGTTTGCATCAAAAGATGGCGGGGCTCTTTTCTTTCGGAGAGGAACGATAAGGAAGGATTTTATTTTACGGTATGATAATAAAGAGCTTTGGATTAATAACGAACGGTTTTACAGGTCACAATGAAAATGATGGTCTCCGTTAAGAATTTTAATTCCGCGTGTTCCGGCCCCTTATAAACTGGACAGTTTATAAGGGGCCGGAACAATATTTCTATCGCAAAAGAACAATTTGGAGAGTGCTTACAGTTATTTTGGCCATTCCTTAAACATTTTTCACCTGGCAATGATCCAATAATATTCAAAGGTAATGGGGCTTAATAAAATTATCCAATCCAGAATGTGGCAGACTCTCGAAAGCAAAATCTATGAATAAAGAATGTGATCCGTTATCCGATCATCCGGTTCACCCAACCTGTCCTGCGTACCTGCTGAATGATGAGCCAACTCAGCAGGAGTGCACCTAAAAACACCACTATAAATTTAACTATCACGGGAAGCGGCACGCTTAGCAGGACAAACTGAATCCAGGTCACGAATGTGTAGTGAACGAGGTAAATCCCATAGGCATTCGCAGACAAACTCTTCCGCCATTTGCCGGATTTATTTATTCGCTTTCGAAAAACGGCAATGAATGCCAGACTGCTGGCGATGCAACTGCCAACAAACAGCAAACTATAGATAAAATCGCCTGTTTCACGGTCCATTTTACCTGCTCTGACCAGGCCTGGAGCCAACAGAGAATAAAGCCCAATGATGTTATAGCAAACCACACAAAGGACAACCCAGAATGTGGAGGACTGGTTAAGCAGCCTGGTACCTGAAAATAACTGGTCTTCCCAGTCAGAGGCACCGAGGCAGGATCCAAAAAGGAAGAAGAAAAAATACAAAAAGATTCGGTTCAATTGAAAAACAAAGGGACCAATGCCGGTCCATGTATATTGACCAACATTCAGACTGATGGGTATATAAGCAAGTGCAGAGACCAGAAAGAAGAACGAAAGAAACGCGAAGGGTTTTTTTGTCAATTTCATTAGCACGGCATGAGCCGAAGTGTAGAAATGAATCGGAATAAATGCTGCCACCAGGTTAAATGACAGCAGAATCCAAATAAACCAGGGAGGACCGGGAGGCCAGTGCTGGTGAAAGATGAAATCATGGATAAATGCGGCAAAACTAGTTCGCTGTTCAGCAATGTAAAATGAAGGGTAGTATGCCAGGGGCATAATCAGCGCTACCACAATCACGAATGGCAAACCCAATCTGATGAGTCGATCTGCCAGAAATATCTTCCTGCCTTTTTTCTTAATGCCGCGATAAAAGAATAGCCCGCTGATCAAAAACATAAGCGACATAAAGAATATATCGTTGAAATTTTCAAAAATATCCATCCCAATCCACCTTGAACTATCCACTATCGGTGCAGTAGACTTTATGTAAGTCGCCTTATCAAATTTGGCGAAGGTGGTATAGGCCAGGGAGGAATGGTGAGCCACTACCAAAACGGTAAGAAAAGATCGGAGGTTGTCTATCCAGGTGGTCCGGATAACAGCTTTATTCATATGTCACCTGTGAGAAGTGATGGTATTTTAAATCTGGTGGGTAGAGTTCTCAATTTCGAAGTTCAGATTTATGCGAAGGGGCGCCAATTATTTTATTTTTTTGCATTGTTAGGGAAACTTACTCCGGGCCCAAAGAAACATTCATTCTCAATTATTTTCCCTCCTTTAAATTTAAAGCGCTCCGTGTTCCGAAATAATTTACCGTCTGTGGTCCAGCCATTATAGGTTACATAAGCATCGTTTCCATCAATAATAATCTTTTCCAAATCAAACTTTTTGGTATTGACGGCATTTGGCCAGCACCTTTCCTTGTATACTTTTAAATTAATATGATCATCGCCGGCCGGGCTGGTGAAATTAAACCCGTCATCAAGTATCAGCTCCAGCATATGCCAGTCCTTTTGCTCATAAGCGGCATAATACTGTTTAATCAGTTTTTCATGACTCATATTGTCTGGTGATTTCTGTGCGAAACTGGCATGGGAGCACATGGTTGTCCATACGATGAGGAGACTGACAAAGTTTTTGGTGATTTTCATGATTTTCGTGTTGAATGTTACGCTTAACTAAATGCGGGCGGCCGTTCGTATAGACAACCTCATCGCTGAATTCCGGACAGTTCCGGGTTAAATTATTTTTAAAGGCGCCGATGCCTTTCCTGGAAACTATTCCCCCGGAACTTCGGCAAAATAATTCGACGCCATATTCTCGTTACGAATCCGTCACTTCTTCGTTGTTTATTTTATCAACCCATTTGTATGAAATCGGCGAAGAATTGAAACCCTTTCAAAACATCTCTTTCAAGTATTTCGAAACACGGATCCGGGATGGGCAGCTTGAATTTCCCTACCAGTTAAAGGATGGGATAAGCAATGTCCGGTTGGGTTATCTACACTACCATACTATCACGCCACCGCACTTTAAAGATCTGCCGATCGGAAGAGGAAAATAACCTAAAGGAAATTCAGGCAACCGCTACTTTTTAAAGCCCCCTATATTGCTCCCCGAAAAGAGTAACTGGATTATCCAGATTCGCAAATTACAAGTCACCAATGTAAGAACTGTGTATAACAAGCTTCAACAATCCCTTGTAAGTGGAATTCTAGCCACCATTGCGATGACCGCTTTGATGGTAATAGGCGGGGCAATGGGCATGCCTAAAATTAGCCCACCTGAGAGACTGGCCGGGATGATGAAAATACCGGTTGCCGCAGGCTGGGTCATGCACTTTATGATTGGGATCATTTTTGCGACTGCCTATGTTTTGTTCTTTAATTACTGGTTAAGGAGAATAACCAGTAAATTATTAAAAGGCGTTGTATATGGTATTATTGCCTTCATAGTGGGACATTTCAGCATAGCCATTTTAGGTGCCGTTTTCGGAGATGCCGGAACACCTCAACCCCAGGGTTCTCCAGTTTTAAGGATGATTGGAGTTGTCGTGGCGCATATTGTTTTTGGGATTACCGTAGCCCTTGTGGTAAAGCCAGTTACTCCGGTAACTAAATAGATTTTAAAATGAAAGGAATATATTAATATGATTACCGATTCATTGTTTTATGCTGAGAAAAAGCCAATTAAAAAGGTAGCATTACTATTTTCCATTCCTATGCGATATTATCCATTATGATCGCAACGGCGGGGCTGATGAGCACCCCATTCACCCCTGTGTTTTTTAAGTTTGACTTTATACTTTTTGCTGGTGCGTACTTCTTGTATATCTATGGTTTATTCCTGTCTTGGTAATTGCATGGCAAATGGTTTCCATTCTTGTAGAGTTTGGAAGAAATAAAATATAGACGTAATGCCGGTTTAAAACCTATGAGAGAATATTTATCCTTATTGGTTTTTTTATTTGTAAGATATATTTCTATGTTTTTCAATTTTTTAACAATGATATATTTAAGATAACAGTAATAGACCACTTGTCGCTATTCATGTCTGCAAATGAATATTGGATTATTCCGGCAGTATAAATGCTTTGGGCTTCTCCAAGAATTGACGATTGAGTATATATGGGAAGAATATATGGTCAAAAAGAGCGACGAAAATAGACGGAAGGCAAAGGGTAATAACACTTTTCCAATATAAGCCAGCAATGACACTCAAACGATGAAGGCATTCGCATATACATGGATCGGTAAAAATAACTCGTTACTAAGTTGTATGAATCAGAAATACGCAGAGGCGAATAAAAAAGGGAGCATGCATGCTAAATACACACTCCCTACCTTCGGCAAAAACAGTTATGAATAATCAGGAAACACTCCCTTAAGATACTATTTTAGTGGTACACTTTAGCTTGACGATTTACAGCCATAATATTAAGAAGAGATACACATTTGGTCAGTTAAGTACAGCCAGTGAATATCTGTCAGACAAATAATCTTCTCAAAGAATTCACCAATAGTCAAATATCATTTGATTTTCACTTTCAATTATACTTTTCAATTTTCTATCAAAAGTAATTTCTTACAGAGGTTCCTGCCTGTGATAGAATTCGGCAATAGCTTCATGATCTAATTAAGCGAAGCGATATGTTTTATAATAGCAATAATATCTTCCTCTCCCAAAACCGGTTCTGCCTGTTGAAATGTTTTATATGCTGCTTCTCCCATGGGCGTTGTCAACCCCGCCTCTTTAGCCAGGCGTAAATCTTTTGCAACATGCTTTAACGCAAAGGCAGCTTTATAATTATTTTGAAGAATTGCGTCTCCTTTTATTTTAGTGAAAACATTTCCCATTGCGCTATTTCCAATCATTGTAATCAGGTCCTCAGTCTTAATTCCGTTTTTACGCCCAAAGACTACCGCTTCCGCAAGCCCCTGTGCATAAAACGAGAGCAGGATGTTGATGGCAAGTTTAGCAGTATTGCCGGCCCCTGTGCCTCCTACAAGCAACGTTGACTTTCCGAGATGTTCAAATATTGGTTTCACTTTTTCTAATAATATTTCATTTCCACCAACCATGATAACCAATTGTCCTTCTTCCGCCTGTTTCACACTTCCCGACACGGGAGCATCCAGATACTGATTACCTCCCTGATTGCACAGAGTGGCCATTTCTTTGCTTATGCCTGGCGATACAGTGCTCATATTGATAAGAATCTTTCCTTTTGTTTTTGTGCGAAGCAATCCATTATCACCGGTAAAGATCTCTCTGATAGCCTGATCATCCGTAACCATGATAATGATAACATCCATTTGATCCATTAATGCCATGGGAGAAAATGCAACGTCTGCACCCATCAATTTCAATGATTCTTCCTTCGCCTTGTTTCGATTGTAAACTGTAACGGGATAGCCTGCATCTATTAATCTCTTCGACATTGGGCTTCCCATATTTCCGAGACCTATCCAACCGATTTTCATGATTTATGATTTATGTATTATGAGTTATAGGTTATCACTAGCGTTGCGTTATCAATATTTGTAGTTCTTTGAAATCCTTGTCTGTACTGCATTTGAGCCGATTTACATGTGGAAACGATTTGAAAAGGATTTGCTTTTGATTTTGTATAATGCGCTGATAACCAGCTATCATGAATCAGGGCAAATATATCTTTTCGCAGATTTTTTCATTGATTTCACATAAGGTCTTTACAACAGTTGTCAATCGATATAATGGTGATTATAAAACCAGACAATTCACATGTTGGAAGCAATTTCTTTGTATGGCCTTTGGGCAACTCACCCAAAGAGATAGCTTATCTGATGCGATTCTGTGTCTGACAGCTAATACAAATAAGCTGTACCATCTGGGTATTGGTGATATCATTTCTAAAACCACTTTGAGCAGAGCAAATGAGAATCGTGATTGGCGCATATATGCTGACTTTTGCATGACCCTGATTGAAGAAGCACGTCGTTTATACGCGAACGATAGTGAACTCGATTTTGATCTCGCTAACAATGTTTTTGCCATTGATGCAACAACCATTGATATGTGTCTGTCTGCATTTTTCTGGGCTAAATTCAGATCGACAAAAGGCGGTATCAAAATTCATACTCAACTGGACCTGAAAACATCCATCCCTTCGTTTATCCACATCACTGCGGCCAATATTCATGAACTCAATATTCTGGATATGATCAAATTTGAGCCAGACAGTTTTTATGTCGTAGACCGCGGCTACATTGACTTTGATCGTTTTTATCATATTCATACAGTCGGTGCCTACTTTATCACCAGAGCTCGAAAAGATTTTAGTTTTTCCTTGATCAAATCATTAAAACCAACAGAAAAAAATATCATTTGTGATCAGATGATTAAGCTCAGGAAAAAGAACTTTTATGTATCACGGGATTATCCGGAGGCTTTTAGACTCATAAAATATTATGATGCTGAAACGACCCGTTACTTTGTTTTCATAACTAACAACACAGAGTTAAAAGCCAGTCAGATTGCAACTTTGTATCGACATAGATGGAAAATTGAATTATTTTTCAAGTGGATAAAACAGCATCTGAAAATTCAATCATTTTGGGGCAGATCCGAAAATGCGGTTAAAACACAAATTTGGATCGCAGTATCCGTCTATGCATTAGTGGCAATCGCTAAAAAAAGATTTCGGTTAAAGCAATCTCTGTATGAAATTTTGCAAGTGCTTAGCATTAGTATTTTTGAAAAATTACCAATCAATGAACTATTTATAAAAACAGTACAACAACAAGATTTCAAAGAGCTAAAAAATAATCAATTGAATATCTTTGATTTATAACGCAACGCTAATGATAGGTTATGGGTTATGAGTTATGAGTGATGAGTGATGAATCGAAAAACCCATAACTCATAACTCATAACCCATAACCTACTTGTTAATCCCCTGTCTGATCTTTGTAACCTGCCCGACTGTTATGGCCCCCGCCTTATTTCCAAAATTACTACGCAGGTAGGTCAGAACGTCTGCAATTTGTTGATCTTTTAATACACTGCTGAAAGCGGGCATTGGATTGGTATAACTATTTCCGTCAATCTCCACACCATCGTGGAGGCCATTCAAAACAATGCCAATAAGTTTCACAGGAGAGCCCTGCACATACGGACTTTTTTGAAGAGGTGGAGTCATTCCTGGTACACCACTTGCATCAGCCTGATGGCAGGCCAGACATGTCATTCCATAAACTTTTTGTCCACGCTGGGCGGATCCTGGAACCGGGTCGTTTAACGAAGCTGCGGCCAGGGTGGAACCCGTTTTCATGCAAACCACCGCTGCACCGAGCATCATAACAATCACCATCACCTTCCTTTTCATAAATATGATTTTATGGGAAATTTTTTATTGTTTGTCTGTCCGATATGTGATTCTATAGATGGTTCCTTTTGCATCATCGGAAACATAAAGCGATCCATCGGGTCCCTGGGCAAGTCCGCAGGGACGGTGCAATGCCTGACCAGGAGAACTGATATTATCCGATCCGGCGAAATTATCTGCGAAGACTTCCCAGTCGCCGTCCGGCTTACCATTTTTGAACGGCTGGAAGACTACGAAATATCCTTTTTGTTTTTCCGGCGCCCTGTTCCAGGATCCGTGAAATGCGATAAATGCTCCGTTGCGATATTTTTCCGGAAACATCGTACCGGTATAAAAAACCAATCCGTCGGGCGCCATATGTCCGGGATAAACAGCGACGGGGTCTATGTCATTTTCACCACCGGTCTTCTTACCATCTCCTCCATATTCCGGTGCTACAATTTTTTTATTTTGAAACTGGTCAAAGTAAACATAGGGCCATCCTGCATTATCGCCGTCACGAAGGGCATACATGGTCTCAGCTGGTAATTCCGCACCCTGCTTTGCATCATAGAGATTGGGATCGAGTTGAAAAAGCTGGTCCCTTCCATGTTGCATCACGAATAACTGATTCATATCTGTATTCCAGTCCAGACCAACCACATTTCGCAGGCCTGTTGCATAATGAACTCCATCTGCATAAGTTTGTCCGGTTTTATCTGTCCTGAACTGCCATATCCCGGCCGCAGAATCCAATATCGGACATGGATTCATTCCCGGTGAACCCGGGGTGCGATCCTGCAGTTGACAGGCATTCGAATAGGCTCCGACATTCACATACAGGTTTCCATTATTGTCAACCACAATGGATTTGGAATTATGTTCATGACGGTCCAGCAGTCCTGTTACAATTTTCTCTGCAAGCGCCGTATCAATAACTTCCCCTTTTTCATTCAGCTTGTAACGATAAACATCCGTATTAGAGGAGGCATAGAGCCATCCGTCCTTTATATAAATACCGGTACCAATGTAGTTCCCAAATCCGGTTTCCAGGTCTGCTATCCCATCGCCGTTAGTGTCACGGAGTTCGATAATGCCTTTTCCATTTTTCAGTTTTCCAAGTTTGACATATACAATGCCATTTTCCGTCACTGCAAGATGTCTGGCAGTTCCCAGACTATCCGCAATCACATCGACCTGAAATCCGCCTGGCAGTTTCAAATCAGGTTTGGGAGGATAATGTGAAGGAAATCCAAAGCTGCTTCCGGCAATTATTGCCAGGATCATGATGCTGTATACAATTACTTTCTTCATAAAAATTGAGTTTGATAATTTATTCCATGACAAAACTAAAAGGTGGTTTATCCGGCAAAAAGTACCAGTCGTTGAACAGGCAAATTCAGTCGCCGAATGGAGAAGTGCATTCCGCTTTTTGTTATAAACATCCACATGTCCTGAAATTATTTATCAGAATAAACAGGTTCGTTTTTGCGAGTCTCATTAAAACTCACCCGCCTACACATATTGCCCGTTGAGCGATTCGTAATTATTTCCGTGTGTTTCGTCAGGTATGTTTACATCCATATTAAAAACATGCGTTATGAAACAGTCCGACTATCTCAAACGATTTGAATATTCTATCCACGCTTCAAAAAAGAATATTAATGACAGCGGCAATCTCCATGCAGATTTTTCTGAAATGCTTTCCCAGCCCCTGAAAGTAAGTATTGACTTCGCTCATAAACGTCTTTTTCTGGTGTGCAATAGAATTCAGACAAAGTCCCTTTCATCAAAAACAGCACTCACAGGGTTTGACTTTGAAAAAGAAAGAATAAATGTTTATGCCAGTATTTATTGTGGGTTAGACATTAATCTGTCTGGTTCTTCCAATGAGGAATTGGTTTTCTTATTAGAGGGCAGCATGGACATTGGCAAAAGTAAAAATCATTGTTCCGGCCTGATAGTCATTGAAAACAAAACGGGTCGAAATGATGGAGGAAAAGAATGGGTCTTAAGAATCTGCTTATATGATTCTAACAATGCCGAAAGGGAGATAAAACTCGAGCTGATGATGTTTTCATTTTTGACAAATGCAGCATTCAATTAACTGAATTTAAAAATGAAAACGGAAAATGAAAAAATATTTATGGATCTGGCTGGCATGGATCATTCTTTTTTGCCGGTTACCTGTTTCCGCGCAAAATCCGGATAAGATGTTATCCATGACCGAGGCATTGCAAATCGCATCTGCAAATTATCTGATTCAATCGAAAGTCAACTATACCAGGTCATCTGCTGAAGCCGTTGAGGCAGCTAAAAAAGTCGCCCTGCCTGATTTCATTTTAGCCGGTCAAACAGCTTATGGGACATTAAATGGCGTGAACGGACTTGGTTCGGGATTGCCGGGAATCACAACCATCTCAGCATCCGCCAGATGCATTACAAAATATGAATGCCAGTTTCGGAGCATTATACAATGTAAATATTAATATGAATGTTTTTTCCTTTGGTCTGCAAAGATCTTTTGTAGCTGCCACAAGGGGACAGTATGAACAGGACATGGCGGATCTGCGCCAGACAAAATTTGATGTGGAGACCACGGTGATCGGTTTATATCTTAATCTGTTGGCAGCACAGCGCCTGCGAATGGTTATGCAGGATAATGTGGAACGGATCAGCGAGCTGAGAGATATTATTCTGGCAAGAACGATGAATGGCCTGAATCCGGGAGTTGATAGTTCCATCGCCGATGCAGAATTATCTACAGCCAGAATGACGCTGACCGATGCGGAAAATTTTGAGCAAAGCCAGGCCAGTGAGTTGTCAAAAGAAATGGGCGTAAAGCAACAGTTTTATATACTCGATACAAGTTTCGTAACAGCACTTCCAAAAAACATTCCTGACCAGAACGATATAAACCAGCAACGTCATCCTGTATTACGTTACCTGGACAGCAGGATCATTAACAGCGACATGACGGCTGCTTATATTCAAAAAACGGCATTGCCCAGGTTCAGTTTTTTTGCAGTTGGACAGGAGCGTGGTTCCGGATTTGGTAACAGTTTTTCTACTGATCCAAAAGACTATTCAACTAATTTCTTTGACGGGGTCAATCCCGTGCGTGCCAATTATCTTCTCGGTATCGGAGTTACATGGAATATCACAGACCTGACAAGGGTGAAATCAAAAGTCACGAGCCAACGCTTTATTTCGGCCGCTTATAAAGATGAATATGACCAGGCAGAAATTAAATATTCGGACCAATTGAAATTTGCTAATCAACAAATCAGCAATGCGCTTACCAAATACCAGGAAGTACCCGTACAATTGAAATCAGCGGAGGATGCCTATAATCAAAAAAAGGCATTATACGAAAATGGCCTGACCAATATCGTTGACGTCACACAAACACTATTTTTTCTGAACCAGGCAGAAGCAGCCAGTAATGTCGCCTGTAGCGCAGTGTGGCAGGCGCTGCTGTACAAAGCAGTCTCTGCGGGAGATATCAGTTTGTTTTTATTACAATTCTAAATTGAAACGAATGAACCTTATAACAACAGCATTACGTAAACCTATCGCAGTCATCGTGCTGGTCTCCGGTCTTGTCCTGTTCGGAATCATGGCAGTCAGAACGATCAACATAGATATTTTCCCGAATCTGAATATCCCCACCATTTATGTGGCCCAGCCTTACGGCGGTTTATCCCCGCAACAAATGGAGGGATTTATATCAAGCAATTACCAGAATATCTATTTGTATACAGACGGACTTAAATCGATTGAAACAAACAATATTCAGGGTCTGAGTTTGTTGAAACTCAGCTTTCTATGAGGGCACCAATATGGCGCAGGCTGCAGCAGAAGTCACATCTCTTTCCAACCGGGCGGCTAATGAAATGCCACCGGGTACCCCGCCGCCTTTTATAATAAGGTTTGATGCGTCCACACTTCCGGTGGGACAATTGGCTTTGAGTAGTCCCAAGCGCAGCGTCACTGAATTAGAGGATCTGGCCAATGTATGGGTAAGGCCCGGTTTTTCAAGAGTTCCGGGACTTGCCGCCATTCCTCCCATCGGTGGTAATGTGAGGACCGTTTTAATCAGCATAGATCCCGATCTCATGCGCAGTCATAATATTACTCCGCAGCAGATAACCACTGCAGTGCAGGACAATAGTCATATTTCGGCTTCGGGTATTATTAATATTGGCAAAACCTCTTACCTGACTCCCGTCAATACAGTGATTCCACGAATTCCTGATTTTGGCAGTATTCCTCTGTTGTATCAAAATGGGGCAACTATTTATTTAAGGGATGTGGCAAAAGTGGAAGACGGCGCGGATATTACAACCGGTTTTGCATATGTGAATGGAAAAAAATCCATTTACGTACCCATCGTTAAGACCGCAGGTGCTTCGACATGGTCTGTAGTACAGGATTTGAAAAAAGCCATCCCTTCCATGCAATCCCTGCTGCCGGAAGATGTGCAATTAAAATTTGAATTCGATCAGTCGGTATATGTCATTAATGCCGTGGACAGTCTAATCCATGAAGGGGTGATTGGTGCGTTCCTCACCGGACTGATGGTGCTGCTTTTCCTGAGAGATCCGCGAAGTGTTTTGATCGTGCTGGTCAATATTCCCATTTCCATTATCACCAGTACACTGTTATTGAAAGCATTTGGACAGACCATTAACATTATGACACTCGGCGGTCTCGCACTGGCCATTGGTATACTGGTGGATGAGTCCACGGTAACCGTTGAGAATATACACCGACACATGGAAATGGGTAAGACAAAAGCAAGAGCGGTTGCGGATGCCTGTCATGAAATTGCCCTTCCCAAATTATTGATTCTTTTAAGCACGCTGGCAGTATTCGCTCCCGCTTTCCTGATGACGGGCGTTCCACAGGGCATGTTCCTTCCTCTCTCCATGGCGGTAGGATTTTCGATGATCACCGCATTTCTTTTATCGCAAACCCTGGTGCCGGTTTTATCAAACTGGGTATTGAAAGACATTGCTGACAAAAAGACGGAAGGGATATCCTCAAAACCTCCCGGCGGATTTGAAAAATTTAAACTGCGATTCCTGCATTTACAGGGGCAGGGATCAAAATACAATAAACTGATCGTTGCCGGCTATTTCCTGATTGCAATCGGGTTAACAGCGATGGCAGCCACCAGGATCGGGAAAACAATCCTGCCCGCGGCAAATGATGGACAGTTCCAGGTGCGTATCAGGGCTCCGCAGGGCTCAAGACTGGAGACTACGGAAGCCACTTTGCTACAGGCACAGGATGTATTATACAAAATGGTTGGAAAACAAAATGTAGAAATCACTTCTGCTTTTCTCGGAACGCAGCCCGCCAATTTCGCTACGCTTCCCATCATATTATTTACCAGCAGTTCCAATGAAATCCTTTTGCAGGTGGCCCTAAAACCCTCCTACAAAATAAAAAATACGGATGAACTGGAGGAACGTTATCGCAAGGCTATGCACGAGGGGATGCCCGAGGTCAGTTTATCGTTTGAGCCGATTGATCTCACCGATAAGATTATGAGTCAGGGTGCAGCAACACCCATTGAAGTAGCCATCATGGGTAAGGATCTGGAGCAAAGTGAGATATATGCACAAAAAGTTATCCGTGCTATGCGTGGTATATCCTATTTGCGGGACATCGGACTAAAGGAACAATTGAAAAATCCGGCTATTCTCATCAATATCGACCGGGAAAAAGTAAAACAACTCGGTCTTAGTATGACTGAAGTATCCAACTCATTAACATCTGTTACTTCTTCCAGCCGGTACATACAAAAAATGTTATGGATGGATGAGTCAAATGCCACTTCTTATGATGTTCAGGTAGAAGTGCCACAGAATGAATTATCGAGTATGGAAGATCTGGCAGCCATTCCCTTAAAACAAAATAGTCCCAGACCCGTATTGGGAGATGTGGCCACATTAACCAGGGACCATGTGATCAGTGAATATGATCGCAGGGGTGCAACGAGGTTTCTTTCCGTAGGCGCAAATCTTTACGGAAAGGATCTGGGTTCGGCGGCAGTGGCGGTAAATAAAGCGCTGAAAGAAATCGATGCGCCTCCCCGCGGAATCTCTGTAGAAACCCGTGGAGAAGTGGGACTGCTGACACAGACATTGGGCAGTCTTCAGACAGGCCTGCTGATCACATTTGTTGTATTGCTGTTGATGCTTGCAGCCAATTACCAGTCATTCCCGCTTTCCTTTACTGTTCTTACTACTATCCCCGCTGTGCTGGCAGGTTCATTACTGATGTTGCTGGTCTGCGGATCGACCCTTAACCTGGAATCCTATATGGGCATTATCATGTCGGTCGGGGTATCCGTATCCAACGCGATATTATTAGTCACCAATGCAGAAGAAATCAGAAAAGCAGGAAGCGATTCTATTCAGGCAGGGATACAGGCTGCAGGACTTCGTTTACGTCCAATCCTGATGACGAGCATTTCTATGGTTTTCGGAATGATACCCATGGCATCGGGCCTTGGAGAATCAGGCGGACAAACGGCGCCGCTCGGCCAGGCAGTGATTGGTGGTCTCCTGGCATCAACCGTCGCTTCCCTGCTGGTACTGCCAACTATCTTTTCCCTGGTCCAGAGAAAGCGGACAGTCCATTCTGTTTCTCTGGATCCCGACGATAACCATAGTCTTCATTTTGATCATCCAAATAATTTACAAACAGCACTTTTAAAAAATATATAAAATGAAATATATAATTTCTATGGGCATTCCCGTCATTCTTTGGATACTGGTAGCATCCTGCGGAACCAACGCTGATGCAACCGTTGAAAAACTGCCTGATCAGCCCAGGGTGCAAACATTTTCTTTGAGCAAAGGACAGCTTACAACACATATGACGATTCCTGGTGAGCTGCGCCCGTTTCAATCTGTGGACCTTTATGCCAAAGTGAATAGTTTTGTGAAGAAATTATATGTGGATGTGGGATCGTCTGTAAAAAAGGATCAGTTGCTGGTTGTCCTGGAAGCACCGGAAATGCTGGACGCAACAAACACCGCTGCGCAGCTCATCCAGACAAATCAGGCATATTATGCGGCCAGCAAAGCCACTTATTTGAGAATGTATCAAACCAGTAAAATTCCCGGAACCATTTCACCAAACGATCTCGATATCGCTTTTGCCAAAATGAAATCAGACAGCAGTAACCTGATGGCCGCACGTTCCAGTTACAATGAATCCAGCAATTTAAACCGTTATCTGGAAGTGCGCGCTCCTTTTGACGGCGTAATCAGCATCAGCAATCTTTACCCGGGTGCCTATGCCGGACCCGCTGGCGCGGGTTCTGTTATTCCATTGTTGAGCCTACAGGAGCAATCTAAACTAAGACTGGTCGTTGCCATTCCCGAAGCGGCAACTTCTTATTTTAAATTAGGGGACACTGTCCATTTTTCGGTAAAAACCCTGCCTGGAAAAGATTTTACTGCAACCGTCAGCCGGGTTGCGGGCAGCCTTGATTTACAATTGCGCACCGAACAAATTCAGATGGATGTAGCAAACAAGGATAAAATATTATTACCTGGCATGTTCGCCCAGGTATCTCTGAACATGACCAACACCGAAAAGGTATTTATTGTTCCTGAATCTGCGGTAACAGAAAATTCAAAACAGGTGTTTGTTATTCGAGTTGCGAACGGGAAAACAGAATGGGTTCCCGTTCAAAGAGGAAGGGAAGGCGACGGTAATGTCGAAATTTTTGGAACTCTGCAGGAAGGTGATCAGTTGGTTAATAGCGCTACGGATGAATTGATAAGTGGCACGCAGGTACTGACAAGCTTAAGGCCTAACGCTTAACGCTGAACGCTTAACGCCCAAGGCTTAACGCTTAACGCTGAACGCTGAACGCTGAATGCTTAACGCTGAACGCTTAACTCCTTTTTGATTCATTCTTTAATAACTAAAAACTTCACACATGAAAAATTACAATGTCACAATTCGCTTGTTTATTGTTTTTGTTTTGATACAGTGTGTCAATTTTATTTATGCCTCGGCGCCTGTGCGGCAGTATTACACACTGAGTATTTATCATTTTAGGGATAGTGGGCAGGAAAAAGTCCTGGATCACTATTTCTCGGACGCATTGTTGCCTGCCTTACACCGGATGAAAATTCTTTCCGCCGGCGTATTTAAATCACTTGCCAATGATACAGCTTCCGATAAAAAGATCTATGTTTTGATTCCATTCAATTCAACAGAAGAAGTCCGGCAATTAAATGAAAACCTGCTAAAAGATAAAGGTTATCAAATTGCCGGCTATGAATACATCAATGCTGTTTTTTCCACGCCACCTTATTCCAGGATCGAAACTATAATCTTATATGCGTTTCCTATGGCGCCACGGATGCAATTACCCGAACTTAGATCTTCAAAAAATGAAAGGGTCTATGAACTGCGCAGCTATGAAAGTGCCACTGAAAAAATATTTCATAATAAAGTAAATATGTTTAATGACGGTGATGAAATAGGACTTTTTAAACGACTGGGTTTTAATGCTGTTTTTTATAGCGAAGTGGTAGCCGGATCCAGGATGCCCAATCTGATGTATATGACGACATTCGATAATATGGAAGAACGTGAAAAACACTGGAAGGCATTTTCAGATGATGCCCAATGGAAAAAATTAACCTCTATGCCGTTATACCAAAAAAATGTACAACATGCTGATATCATTTTTTTGCGGCCAACCGATTATTCTGATATCTGAGTTTACCTGATGCAGGATGAAAGGTTACTCCTTTTACTGCAACCTCTTTAGTCTGTAAAGCAGTTGCCTAATACCTTCATGGTAATCATCCAGAATGGATTGCGTGAAAGCATCAGCAAACAATGCTCGCTTTTCCTCTACATAATCATAGAAGCTTTCAATATGAGTAATATAATCATTGGGTTTTTTCGTTTCCGGAATAACAATATTCAAATCACCGAAACGCGCATATGATGTTTCCACTATGCGGTCTGTAACTTCCAGCAACGTTGCTATTGCCTCATCCAGGGATAAATGAGCTGCATAACTTCCCTTGCCTGTCACATCCCAATGGATCAGCTTCAAACTACTGTTGAATGAGAAAATTTCTCCAAAAAACGGGAGATTTTTTTCGAATGTTCCAAAGCAGTTGCGCTTGCAGGTTTTCTCAACGTTTGTGTATTCATAGTTGTATTTTTTTTAATTGATTTAATATTTACACTAATTCTATCTTTTTTAAATGTCCGCATGGTGATGATGTATGCTGACATAAAATGCTGATCCTTTATGCAGCAACTTCCTCACCAACCAGTTCCAATTTTTTTAACTCTTCGTCAATAAATGTAATCTCACTCCGGGAAAGTATTACTTCTGCTGCTTTGGCATTTTCTGTCGCTTGTTCCTTATCGCGTGCTCCCACCAGCGCGATAGTAATGCCAGGCTGTTCGATGGTCCAGCGGATAACGAGCTGTGAAAGCAATGCATTCTTTGATCTTGCCAGGGGCTGCAATTGTTCCAGGAAATGATCAATGCGCCGAATATTTTCCCGGTTAAAAAAACTGGTTCCGGGACGATGATCCCCAGGCGCAAAAACATGGTCTGGTTTGATCTTGCCTGTCAGCAAACCCCTTTGTAAGGGACTGTAGGCAATGACAGACTTGTGATGTTCGATGCAATAAGGTATCACATCGTCTTCGATCGTTCTTTCTACCATGCTATAGGGAACCTGGTCGGACACAAGGGTAAAGGTTTTTTCTGCTTCGGCCATCTGTTCCGCTGAAAAATTGCATACTCCGGCAGCCCGGATCTTACCCTGTTTGATTAGTTGGGTCAATGCTTCCATGGTTTCTGCGATGGGCGTGCTGGGATCGGGCCAATGTTGCTGGTAGAGATCGATATAATCCGTCCCCAGACGACGGAGGCTGTTTTCACATTCTTTTATTACACTTTCTTTCCCGGCATATCTGTAGATTTCTATCGGACGGCCTGCATTATCGGTGCTCTTAAAGTCAAGCCTTCCTTTTTTTTCATCCCAGCGCATGCCGAATTTGGTAAGTATCTGCACTTTATCCCTGGGCAGGCTGCGGAGTGCCTCACCCACAATTTCTTCACTTCGTCCCTGTCCGTAGATAGCCGCAGTATCGATAGAAGTCACTCCATGCTCATATGATGCGTGTATGGCTTCCAATGCATCATTTCTGTCTGCTCCTCCCCACATCCATCCACCGATAGCCCATGCTCCGAACGTGATTGCTGATACTTTGAGGTCCGTATTAGCCAATTGTCTGTATTGCATAGATTTTATTTTTTGTTGTTATTAAATATTTTTATTCCGGGCCGCATATTTCACGCTCATTTCTAAATGTTAATTGCTCTTTAAAGGCAAATTTATAATTGCTTCGTAGAAAAAAACAAGTCAGTCGGTAAAAAGGCAAAAACAGTCGACGGATGAACCGCGTTTCCTGTTACATGATCAGCAGGTGATATACATAGCGTTGTCGCCTCATCTATTAATGATTATTACTAAATTATTTTATCAGGATTTCGGAAATGTTTTAGAATTTTGTTTTCGATAGGCAAACAGCCTTCATCATTCATGCTAAAACAAGTGTCATGTATTTTCTGCTCATTTTTTTTGTGATCGTTTTCCTTGCAGCTCTGATAACCACTGAAAATTCGCATCAGAATTTTATTGAGAATATTTAGGTTTTTTATACTTTTATGAGCTCGTTATTCTTGTCCTTTGGGTATCGACAAAATGGCTCATCTGAATGCCTGGCAGGTAAATTAAGTTTGATAGACAGGCACAATCCGATACTTTATCAATCCATGGTAATGTTTTTCCGGATGAAAAAATGCTGTGCAGGAATTTAATGCGACCGTATGGAATAAGGTTTTGTTTCCGGAAGATTCTCCGTTGACAATTTAATTTTATTACTCCTATGCGGGCAGATAACTTCTAAAATCAGACAGCCATGAATCAGGTTTCCAGAAGGAGCTTTATTAAAAATTCAGGTGGCGCAAGTATCGCTCTCTGGCTCGGAATTTCCACCTGGGACAATGCAGCCAAGGCATCGAACATCTACGAAGCCAAAAATTTTACACCGTATATCATTGTCGATTCCGGTGGAAGCATTACGATTTTCAATACCAAGCCCGAAATGGGCCAGGGTACTTTCCAGTCCATTCCGGCTTTGATTGCAGAAGAATTCGAAGTTTCATTCGATCAGATTATTATTCAACAATCGAATGGGGAATCAGTATTTGGCCCGAATCAGAGAGCAGGAGGAAGTGCTTCTATTCGCACGAGCTATACAGATTTAAGAAAGGTGGGTGCATCAGCCAGGGAAGTATTTATTAAAGCAGGAAGTATGCAATGGCAGGTTGATGCCAGCAGTTGTTATGCAGAAAACGGTAAGGTAATTCACAAACCCACGAACAGGTCGCTTACTTACGGCGAGCTGGTGGCAGAAGCTTCAAAATTAGATCTGCCCAAAGAGCCGAAATTGAAAGACCCGAAAGATTTCAAAATTTTGGGCAAAATGGCCAGCCGCCCTGATGTGCCCTTGAAAACCTGCGGTAAAGCAGAATTTGGTATTGATGTCCGGTTGCCTGATATGCTGTATGCCAGTGTGGAAAGGTGCCCTGTTATCGGGGGAACATTAAAAAGCTTTGATGCAACCGAGGCACTTAAAATTCCCGGCGTGGAAAAGGTCGACCGTGTAGAAAGGGTTATCGGCAGATACCATTATGTAGGGGTGGCAGTGATTGCCAACTCTTACTGGACTGCACTGCAGGCCCGTAAAAAACTTAAAATCGAATGGGATACTGCCTCATTTGCGACATTCAATACGTCTGAATACGAAGATCACTTACGCGCTTTGGCAAGTGAGGACGGCTTGACGGATAAAAATATTGGCTCCGTTGACTCACTTCATTTACAACCGCAAAATACGATCGAGGCATTTTACGAAACGCCCATGGAGGCCCATCATACTCTGGAAACGCTCAATTGCGTGGCGCAGGTCCGTAGTGATCAGGTGGAAATATGGGTATCGACGCAGGTACCAAGTAATGTAACGGGAACGGGCGAATTCGATATGCACAAATATATCGGCGTGACACCTGAAAATATCAGGATGCATACAAAATTTATCGGTGGCGGGTTTGGCCGAAGGCTTTATTTTGACTTCATCATCGAGGCAGTAAATATTGCAAGACTTACAGACAAACCGGTAAAACTAATCTGGTCCAGAGAGGATGCTACGGAGCAGGGCCCCTTCAGACCCATGACTTTTTCCCAGTTGAAAGGGGGATTTTCGGACGATGGAAAACTGCTTGCCTTTCAGCATAAAGTGATTGGCCCCTCTCTGATGGAATCGAGAGACGGAATTTTTGATAAAACCAAAGTTGACAGTTCCATGGTAGAGGGCATCGGTGTGCAGGCTTATGAATTCCCGAATCTCAAGACATCTTATGTAAGGTCTGATTTCCATGTTCCGGTTGCCTCCTGGAGATCTGTAACCAGTTCGACGGTTGCATTTCCACCTGAATGTTTTTTGGACGAACTGGCTTACAAAGCAAAAAAAGATCCCATGGAATTCCGACTGGAACTACTTTCCAAACCATCTGATACGAAACGGGTTTTATTGAAACTAAAAGAAATGTCCCATTGGGACGAACCCCTACCGAAGGGGAGAGGACGGGGAGTGGCACAGTGGGAGTTTTTTGCAGGATTGGGTGGCCAGGTTGTAGAAGTGACCTATCGCCCGGATAAATCGATCAAAATAGATAAAGTCTATGCTGTTATTGATTTAGGCGAAGTGGTAAATCCTGATAATGTTGTCAATCAGGTACAGGGCGCTGTTGTGATGGCCCTGGGAGCAGCTATCAAACCGGGCATTACATTTAAAGACGGGAAAGTGGAGCAGCATAATTTTTACGATGACCTGCTTGTCAGAATGTATGAGGTTCCTGAAATCGAAGTTGCGATTCTCGCGGATGGTGGGAAAGTTAAAGGCGTGGGAGAACCCGGACTACCACCCTTTGCGCCAGCGTTAGCAAATGCGATTTTTGCAGCCAGCGGTAAGAGGATCCGTAAAATGCCTTTTGACTTAAACAATATTTAGTTCATGAAATTTGTATGAGTAAAAAAATAATGATCATTTCTTATAATTATTAGCATATGATTTCATTAAATGTAAATCAAAAACTCTATCAGGTAGATGTAGATCCGAATATGCCCTTGTTATGGGTGATCAGAGATGTAATCGGTCTTACAGGAACAAAATACGGTTGCGGTGTGGCTCAGTGCGGAGCCTGCACGGTGCATTTGAATGGTGAAGCAGTACGTTCCTGCGTTACAAGAGTAAGCCGGGTTGAAGGAAAGAAAATAGTGACGATTGAAGGACTGTCAGAAAATAATGATCATCCCTTACAATTAACCTGGCAGGAAATAGATGTGCCGCAATGCGGGTATTGCCATTCCGGACAATTAATGTCAGCGGCTGTTCTTCTCCGTGAGAATCCAAATCCTACGGATAAGGATATTGACGAAGCCATGTCGGGCAATATTTGCCGTTGCGGTACTTATCTGCGTATTCGCAAAGCCATTCATATGGCAGCCGGGATGCAGCAGAAGGGAATGCAGCATGGCTAACCGATTGTTTCCGTGGCAAAAATATATGATACTGTTAAAACGCATACCATATTATGAAACAAACAATGATTGTCATGGCGGTTGTTTTTTCTGCCATATCAATGACTTCTTCATTTAGAGACAGAAGTAATAATGCAGGAAATATCGGAAATGAAAATGGCATCAATAACGACAGCGTTGAATCGGTCAGGGCCTTTATGCAGGTGTATAAGGTTTTGATGAGCCCGGGTTGTATGAATTGTCACCCGGCAGGTGATGCCCCACTGCAGGGTCTTGACGGTCATCCGCATACCATGAATGTGAAACGCGGAAAGGATGGCACCGGCCTTTATGCGGAAAAATGTTCCAATTGTCATCAGCCGGAGAACACTCCTGGCTTACATACACCTCCGGGTAGTCCGGATTGGAAATTACCACCGGAAAATATGAAGATGATTTTCCAGGGAAGGACGCCCCGTCAACTGGCTTTGCAGCTTATGAATTATAATCAGAATGGCCATAAGAATAAGGTACAGCTGATTGCCCATGCAAGAACCGCACTGGTAAAAAAGGGATGGGATTTGGGTGAAGGAAGAATTCAGCCACCCATGAGTTACACTGCATTCGTCAGCGTCTGGGACGAATGGATTAACAAAGGCGGATATGCTCCCATGCGATAACCCCCGCCACGAGGATTACCTAAAAAATCTCACAAGATCATGAATACAATGAAAGCCGTTCGAATTCATAACAATGGAGACTCAGGCGTTCTGATTTATGAAGATGCTCCGGTTCCTTCTATTCTTCCTGATGAAGTGCTCATTAAAGTTCATTCAGCAGGAGTAAATCCGGTAGATTGGAAAATCAGGGCAGGCTATGGATCTTATAAAGATGCCTATACCTTCCCGCTCATTCTCGGTTGGGATGTCGCCGGGTATATAGAAAGAGTTGGTCCGCTTATAAAAAGCTTTCAGGTTGGGGATCCTGTTTTTGCAAGACCCGAACCCATTCGTAATGGTGCATACGCAGAATTTGTTGCGGTTCGTGGATTTGAAATTGCGCGCGCTCCAATGCATATTTCGTTGCAGGAAGCGGCAGGAATACCGCTTGCTTCACAAACAGCATGGATGGCGATTTTCGAAAAAGGAAATTTACAGAAAGGTCAGAGGATACTCATTCAGGGTGCATCGGGTGGTGTAGGAATTTTCGCCGTGCAGTTTGCTAAACTGGCAAACGCCTATGTTATTGCGACTACATCTGCCAGGAACGCCGGCCTCGTCAGATCACTCGGTGCTGATGAAGTGATCGATTATAAAAGGGAAGAATTCAATAAGAATTTGAGCGGCATAGATTTGGTGTTAGACACTATCGGTGGCGAAACACAGGCAGCGTCATGGCAGGTAATTCGCAAGGGAGGCCTTTTAGTTTCAATAGTAGGTGCAGATGAAAAAGCCGCGGAACGATTTGGCGTACGCGCTGTGTCATTTCGTATGACTTCAAACGGAGCCCGCCTTTCGGAGATAGGAGCACTCGTGGATGCAGGTTTGGTTCGGGTAATCATTGAAAAAGAGTTTGCACTCACGGATGCAAAAGCCGCCCATGATTTGAGTGAGAGCGGACATGCCGTGGGAAAAATAATTTTGCGTGTACTCTGAACGTATAAAACCGGGAATTTTAGGATTACAGTCAGTCACCCGGGTTAACGGGATCATTATCTTTATTTAAGTGGAATTAAAAATTGATGTTTTTCTGCTGCTGGTTCTGCAATTTCAATTTTTAATTTAATTAAGGATGGAAGAGTGAGTAGAGAAGAAGTAAGTATGATCATCATAGATCCGTTCACCAGCATAACCGTGTGAATTCCGAATTTGTCGGCGGAGACTCCAACTAACCACGACGCAACAGGTTGCAGTCCGAAAATAATCATCATAAACGTACTTATAATACGTGCACGCAAATGAACCGGCGTCAGTTCCTGAGCTATTCCAAAAGACAGGGTAAGTACGTTTAGTGCTCCAAGACTTGCCATGAACTGGCATAACATCGCAAGTGGCAGTGATGAAGAAAAAGAGAAAAGAATATACCAGCACCCGGACCAAATAACGGCGCCCCCAATAGCTAAACAGGATCGTTTGATTTTTTGAACAAAAGGGAGCACTATAACAATTCCAACCAGGGCACCTGCACCGGCAGCACCATATAAGTAGCCGAGTGTTCGGGCATTGCCTTTCAAAATTAGGGATGAAAAAGCTGGCAGTAGTTGGACGATAGACATTCCGAAGAAGGTCTGTATGGCTCCAAAAAAAATGATTAACCTTAGTAATTTCTGTCGCACCAAATATTTGATTCCTTCTATAAATTGCTTAAAACCATCGCCCTTACTTTTATTTACTTCCGGTGAAGAATGAATCAACAATATGCACAAAATAGCAATGAAAATACTTAAGGCATTCAGCCAAAAAGCAGGTGCAAGTCCCACAAAAGCTATCAGCCATCCGGCTATCGCAGGGCCGACCAGGCGGGTTAGCTGGTTAACGGTGTTATTCAGTGCAACTGCCTTTTTGATATTTCCCGGCCCCGCGATACTTCCAATAAAAGCCTGTTCTGCTGTTACGGTGAACGCCGTAACGGTTCCCAGAACGAATGCGAGCAGGTAAACGCTCCATAAAGTGACTCTGTGTGTCTGAATAAGTAATGCCAGTAATATGGCGAGTACCATCGAAATGATCTGGGTAATCAAAAGAATTTTCCTGCGATCAAATTTATCTGAGAAAACGCCCACCCAGGGCCCAAAAATGAAATAAGGAATTTGTGATAGAAAGGCAACTATTCCCAAGGCAGTCGCTTTATGCGAAAGCTCCCATACCAGCCAGGCCTGCGCCGTTTGCTGCATCCAGTCACCCATTAAATTAAAAACCTGACCTGTCATGTAGATTCTGATTCCCCTGATCTTCAAAACAGAGAAATTTTCACCAATAGATTTAACATTGGTTAAAATCGATTTTCTCGTTGACAGCTTCGTCACTTTTTCAGCTTATTGAAATGTCAGGGTGAATTTGGATGAAATTGTTTTTGTAAGGACTAAGTTTTCGTAAGGACTAAGAATGACAAAAACTAAGTTAGGATTTTTCCTCTGATCCCTTGCCGGCAATTTACACTTCATCCTTTGCAGTCGCTCCAGACTTATCCACCTATACTTATAGCCCGTTGAACGATTCGCTCGTTTGAAAAACTTCATTTGAATATATCTTGGTGCCCTAAACATTTAAGAAACAATAAAACAAGGATTATGAAAAAGATTTTTTTAGCAACAGGTGTTTTAATTGCTATTGCAATTAAAGCTGCGAATGCCCAGTATTATATTGAGGATGACAACGTAAAAGTCATGAAGTCAGTAATTACGAACACCCCGAATGAGATTCCAAAAGAAGGAGGAGAAGGTAATCAGAATGCAGTAAGCGAATCCACCAGGAACCAGTTCATTGCAGATTTTCCGGATGCTGCCAATATTCGTTTTAAAAAAACGAACGACTTCAATGAAGTGTCCTATAGTCTGAATGGCAGAGATATGACAGCTTATTACGATTTTAATAACCAGTTGGTAGGGACCATTAACTATCAATCATTCGGGAATTTACCAGCCAATGCACAAGCAAAAATATTAGATGATTACCCAAATTATAAGGTCGTGAAAGTTCTTAGATTTAATGTGAATAGCGATAATGAGTCATATATAGAAAATGATACCTATATGACTTTATACGGAAATTCATTCGATAAGAGTAACAATTATTTTGTTGAATTAAAAAGCGATCACAAGGCGATTGTATTAGAAGTTGACTTATCCGGCGAGGTTAGCTACTTCACAGCGATCAAATAGGACCGGTCTTTTTACGATGTGCCTGACCACCTGGGTTCCTGCTAAGGTGGTCAGTGATTTTGATTTATTGCGTTTGTGAGATGGGGAAAATTAGATGACATTCATTCTCTTGCTTAATGCGGACCGGTATGCATCGGCGACAGGCAATGGTTTTTTGTTGATTATTAATACACCTCCTTCCATACTGTCAATTTTATTGACCGCTATCAGATATGAACGGTGCACCCTCAGGAACCTTGACGCCGGTAACCTTTCCTCCACTGCTTTTAATGTTGTATGTATGGCATAAAACTTTTCCGCGGTGTAAAGCTTTACATAATCGCCCATTGCCTCTGCAAATAAAATGTCATCCAGTTTTAGTCTTCGTACAATATTGGAATCACGGATAAAAATAAATTCGTCTTCCTTAACATTCACTTCCTCTTTATTGCTGCTTAATATTTCCCTTGCCTTATCTATGGCTTGTATAAACCGGGAACCCGATACCGGTTTAATAATATAATCGACTACATTCAGATCAAAGGCGTCCGCTGCATACTCTTTTTTAGATGTGATAAAAATGATAAGGGGGCGTCTGTTTACTAAGTTTCTGGTCAGCTCCAGGCCCGACATGCCAGGCATTTCTATATCGAGCAAAAGAAGATCTACAGGTTCGGAGAGAAGCCGGTTATAAGCCTCCATAGCACTCGCACATTCGGCGACAATTGCCAGGTCACCGATTCGGCCGGCTAATTGATTTAATGACATTCTCGACATTTTATTGTCGTCAATAATCAGGGCGTTCATTTTCTAAAATTAATAAATTTAACCCGGTTTGTCTATGGATTTTGCCCATTGGGCGATTGGAATTACCTGCGTTTTCCACAGTATGTAATTTTACAATATCAATTAATAGTATGATTTATTTACTCACGAAATCAAAAGAACAAAAACGAGAGTTGGTGCTCAAGGTGATTCAGCCAGGCCTTGCAGGGTTGATGGACGGGTCAGTTTCTTCACTCGCCCCATTATTTGCGGCTGCTCTTTCAACGCATAACAGTCATATCACTTTCATAGTAGGACTTGCCACGGCTGTTGGAGCCGTAATCAGCATGGCCTTTTCAGAAGCACTTTCCGACGATGGGAAATTAAGCGGAAGAGGAAACCCTGTAACCAGGGGTGTCGTCTGTGGTCTGACGACTTTTATCGGCGCGGTAGGTCATACACTTCCCTTCCTTCTTTCTTCATTTCACATTGCCCTGACTGTTGCAATCATTGTGGTCCTTTTCGAGCTGTTAACTATAGCCTGGATCAGACATAAGTATATGGACGCGGCATTAATGAAGGCTGTTTTACAGATTGTACTGGGCGGAGTTATTGTTTTTATTCCGGGAATCTTAATAGGCGGAAGTTAACCAGGACGGACAGTATTTCTATTTGACTATGATTTAGAAAAATGAAAACTCTTTTTGCAATATTATTTTTCATCGACACTTGTTTGTTAATCTGCCTGTCTTATCTTTTTCTGGAAATGATTGATATGAACAGCAGGTCCGGGTTCATTATGCTTGACTTTGCAGGAATTCTGGTAAGTATCATATTGCTTGCTTTTCTGTTGAGGAACTATATAAAACTGCCTTCTGACAATGGCCCAAACAGAAGTTAGTAATTACCTTTGAAACCGGATGAGCCATATGAATGAAAATGAAATAAAACCGGTGGTATATGCGTAACAAAAGATTTATGCTTTATTTACTGGGTATTTTTATAACTACTATTATTCTGATCGTATTTCTTCAGTATAGTTCCAATAGCAATATCAATAAACTAACACAAGGCAATGAGTCCCTTATCCGTGAATTTAAGATCATCGGTGAAACACAGAAACTGGAGACGGACATGCTGTTTATTGAAAGCCATATATACCGGAGTGTTTTCAGTAAAGACTCCAGTTTTGTGGAAGATATAAAGAACAATGAGAAAAAGGTACGAGAAGTTCTGGCAAAATTGCAACCCCTTGTATTAACCGACAGCACAAGAAAACTGGTGCACGAACTCGATTCTCTGATTGAATTAAAACTGGAGTATGGACATATCATAATGGACACTCTGTTTTCAAAAGGACAATCGGCAGCAATTGCGACGTATTTAAGTCGTAAGAAAACCTATGTAATGGGTGATATTGTGCATGTCATTGATCTACTAAACAAACCCCGGCAACAATATCTGACAAAGCTGGCTATTGATGCGAATAAAAGCGGGAAAAGGGCCAGGGAATGGGGATTGATTCTGGCGATTACCGCTGTGCTGGCATCCATATTTACTTTTGGATATATCACTAAGCGATTTAAACGTCAACAGCAACTTTATGAGCAATTAAATGAATCCGAAAAGAAAGTGAGGGAAGCCGGAGTAGTTAAGGAGAATTTTATGGCCAATATGAGCCATGAAATCAGAACGCCCATGAATGCAATCCTGGGGTTTACCAGTTTATTGCAGAAAGAGCCACTCAGTGAAAAATCCGGCGAGTTTGTGCGTTCCATTCAAAGTTCAGGAGAAAACCTGCTCGCTATCATTAACGATATTCTTGATTTTTCAAAAATAGAAGCAGGCATGATGCGGATTGAATCGAAACCCTTTGGTCTGCGTGAACTTCTTCATTCTGTGAAAACCATGTTTGCAACAAGGATTCAGCAAAAGGGTCTCCGCTTTATGGTGATTATCGATGATTCTATTCCTGATTTATTAACAGGAGATGCCGTACGCTTAACACAGATTTTGGTGAACCTGGTAAACAACGCCATAAAATTTACGAACACCGGAGGAATAGAGATAAATGTAACAGCGGTTAAAAAAAAGGAAGATCATATTGACATTTCCTTTTCTGTAAAAGATACCGGGATCGGTATTGCTTCCCAAAAAATAGAATCTATATTTGACCGCTTTCAGCAGGCAGACGAAGATACCACCCGTAAATATGGCGGAACGGGATTAGGCTTGTCCATTGTGAAGCAATTGGTCGAATTGCAGAACGGATCTATTCATGTAAGCAGTGTATTAAATAAGGGCACTGAATTTGTATTCTCCATTCCATATGCATTACCAAAGGAAATAATGGCGCAAGATGATCTGAAAGCATTTTCAAAAAATGAAATAAAATTCGCCAACGGCCACGTAAGGATTTTGGTGGCAGAAGATAATGCCATGAATCAAAATCTGATGAGACATTTACTTACTTATTGGCATCTTGATTTTGACATCGTAAATAACGGGAAAGAAGTCCTTGAAGCATTGCAACAAAATGACTATAAACTAATACTGATGGATATCCAGATGCCTCTGCTGGATGGTTACTCAACAACAATGAAAATACGAAATGAATTGGGTATGAATATTCCAATAGTTGCTATGACAGCGCATGCCATGACGGGCGAAAAAGAGAAGTGTTTAAGCTTTGGCATGAATGATTATATCTCTAAGCCAATCAGGGAAAATGAATTATTTGAAATTATAAGTAAAATACTGAGATTCGACAGCAATAAAGAAATGAAAAATAAAAAAGACAATATACCTGTGCTCAACGGAGAATTGTTAAATCTCGATTATCTCAAAGAGGTTTCGGGAGGAAATACAGAATTCGAGAAAACCATGATAGAGCAATTTCTGCAACAGGCACCCGGTGAACTGGAAGCTATGAAAGAGGCTTTCCATAAAAATAATTATCCTGAACTGGCCCATATTGCACACAATTTTAAAACCACTGTATCATTTATGGGACTTACAAATAAACTGAATGATTACCTGGATTATATTGAAAGTAACGCCGGAATTCAAAATCTTGATGAAAGCTTAGGGGTAAAAATTGTGACTATAAATGATATTTGTCAAAGGGCTTTTCTGGAAGCAAAGGAATACCTGAAGCGCAAAGGAGTTGGTCTTCAGTAAAAACGAGTGAGAAAAAGAGAAATAATGCATTAAGAGTATGCAAATTTCTTAAAATTTAAGAAGAGAAACCTCGCACAAACGATCCTGTGGATGCACTGTAGTACACCGCTATCAGAAGTTTTGGAGTGCTTGAAAAATCAGGGGTTACACATCGCAAAGCAGAGTAAAACCATTTCGATATGGAAATAACGGATATTATTTTTCCGTAGGTAGTTTCCTATGCCACCAGGTTGCAAGCGATGAGCCCGTTACATTCATCATCGGTCCGAACATAGCGGGAGCCAGACCGACAGTGGCGAGTTTTCCCATCGTCAGTGCAATTCCCGATGCCAGTCCACTATTTTGCATCCCAACTTCCAGAGAAATTGTTCTGCAGTCTTTTTCATTCATCCTAAACAAACGTGCAGACCAGTATCCCAGAAAATATCCTGCAAGATTTTGGATGCAGGTTACAAGAATCAATTTCAACCCGACCTCGAGCAGACTATTCCTGCCCGCTGCAGTTATAACCACAATGATTAGTGCGATACCTGCCATCGAAATTTTTGGCATGGCCCTGTCGATAAATGTAAAACGACCACGCACGAAATAATGGAAAATCAGGCCGGCGATAATAGGAAAGATCACAATCTTCATGATATCCCATACCATTGCCCAGAAATGAATTTCAATAAACTCACCGCCCAGTAAACGCATAAGCATTGGCGTTAGTAGTGGAGCAAGCAGGGTTGATACCGCCGTAACAGAGACAGAAAGAGCAAGATTTGCCCTCGCAAGAAATGACATTACATTGGAAGCGAGTCCGCTGGGACAACAACCCACCAGAATGATTCCTGCCGCTATTTCTTTTGGGAACCTGAAAACACTGGCCAGTATAATTCCCAGCATCGGCATGATCGTGTAATGGCAAATAATTCCAATGACAATACCCTTGGGGCTTTTCAAAACGTTTCTGAAATCTTTTATACTCAGTTCTGTACCCATTCCAAACATGATTATCTGGAGAAGCGGCAAAATGAGACCTGATAATTTTAGGTTTCCGATTTTCTGAAAATATCCGGGGTGGTATAATGCCAGACTGACTGCAGCAAGGATGATCACTGTATATGAAAAGCCTTTCAGAAGAGGTGAACCCAGGAATGCAATGGCCAGGGAAAGAAAAAAACCGGAAAACAGCCATCCTTCAAAAGAAAAACTTCCTCCGGAGACAGAATAAATATAACTGATGAAAAATAATATGGCGCCAAAATAAAAATAAGAAAGGGAGACTGTTTTGGACATCCATAAAATTTTAAGGAAGTGAAAAAGCAATATAGGATGATCCTGATTTTAGTCCTCTTCCACCGCCTGCAGCGATCACGATATATTGTTTACCGTTTACTTCATAAGTAATAGGTGTTGCAAATCCCGCCGCTGGAAGCAAAAACTCCCAGACTATATTTCCGGTTTTCCTATCAAAAGCCCGGATTTTTTCATCTCTGGTGGAAGCAATAATTATGAGCCCTCCGTCGGTCACAATAGGTCCGCCGTAGTTTTCCGTGCCGGTTAACGGGATTCCTTTTTTGGAGAGTTCAGCGTATTCCCCCAATGGAACCCGCCAGAGATAGTCTCCTGTTTTCAAATCAATGGCGCAAAGTATTCCCCAGGGCGGTTTAACTGCGGGATATCCGTTCTCATCGCGTACTTTCTCCCAGATCCGCGCATGATAAGGCGGCAGGTAAGGAAAATCTGCTTTCTTTTTTGTAAAAGATATTTTACTGCTTTCACGATGCGGGTTTTTGTCATCGAGTAAAAATTGAATGACTGCATTGAGTTCATGCGGTTCTAGCCGGCTGAATGAAGGCATTCTGCGACGTCCATTCTGGATGATCGATTTTATTTCCGAACTATTCATACGAACACCTATTTGAATAAGACCCGGAATTTCTGCTCCGTTTCCTTTTTTGTCCGTCCGATGACAGGAAGAACAGTTGCTATTATACAGGTATTGTCCTTTTGAATCGTAAGTCTTTGTCGCTTCAGAATCGGATATCATTTCAAGTTTCCAGAGTGCATTATTTGTATTCTGATAAAGAATTCCGTCGGGGTCAATGGCATTGCCGCCCCATTCCGCTCCCCCGCTATAACCATAGAGAAGGGTTGCTCTTAAACCCGGAGGTGTGAACTTATCCGCATGATCTGTCGAGTCGAATATTCTTTTCACGTAAGCATGTGCTTCGGGTGAAAGATTTGTGATATCGTCCTCATTGAAAACCTGATTTGAAATAGGTAAGGGTTTGAGCGGAAATTTCTGATATGGCCAAGGATGTTCACCTGGAAGTCCCTGTACAGAAACTTTTCTTTCTTCCACCGGAAAAACCGAAGTTCCTGAATCGCGGTCCAGCACATATACCAATCCGTCTTTGGTGGCCTGGACAACCACATCTTTTTTCTTTCCCTCATAGGTTATGGTAACGAGGTTGGGTGGACAGGGAATATCACGGTCCCAGAGATCATGATGAATTACCTGATAATACCATTTCAGTTTACCCGACTCAGCATCCAGTGCAAGAACGCAATCGGAAAATAAATTGATGCCATCCCTTTCACCACCGTAAAAATCTGCTGCCGGTGACCCGGTTCCAAGATAAACGATTCCTCTTTTATCATCGATCGTCATTCCGCTCCAGTTATTGGAGGCCCCGATTTTTTTATATGCATCTTTCGGCCAGGTTTCATAACCGAACTCGCCTGGTTCAGGTATCGTACGAAAAACCCATTTTAATTTTCCGGATAACACATCAAATCCGCGGACATAGCCCGGAGCTGCATCTCCGCCTTCTGAAACTGCGGAACCAAGAATGAGAATGTTTTTATAAATGATGCCTGGAGTCGTTGCAGCAACATAGAGATTATTTACATTAAAATGATTATTGAGACCCATATGCAGGTCCGTTTTTCCGTCCTCTCCAAAACTTTTAACGGGAAGACCCGTAGTCGCATTGATTGCATATAGAAATGAACCGGCTGTGTATAAAATACGTTTGTCCTTTCCGTTTTCCCAAAATACTACGCCCCTGCAATTCGTAAGTTTCCTGCTGGTATTTTTAAATGGATCAAACTCCCATATCTTTTTCCCGTCGGCTGCATTGAGCGCAAACAGTTTTAACAACGGACTGGTAGCATAGAGTATGCCGTTTACCACGATGGGTTGACACTCTGTTTCAGAATGAGTGAAGCTGGCAGAATCTGCCTCTGAACTATAAGTCCATGCAATTTTAAGATTTTTTACATTTACTGAATTGATCTGGTCTAAATGAGAATATCTGTTGCCTGCTCTGTTTCCACCATATATCGGCCAGTCTTCGTTTTTCATTTTGCAGGAAACAATCAGGGAAAATACCAGTAACAAATAACGAGGTTTGTTCATGGCCTTATAATAGTTCCGTCTCTTTTTCTAATTGTCCAATGACCAGCCTGATTGCTGATTGGATATTTTGCCGCCATTTTCTCATCCATGTCGACGCCCAGGCCTGGCGCCTCATTGACATACATGTATCCTTTTTTTAATTCCGGTGTTCCAGGGAAAACTTCTATGAGTTTATCTGAAAATTGAACCGATTCCTGCACTCCGAAATTCCAAATCGCCAGATCAATATGACATTGTGCAGCATGACCGACAGGAGATACATCTCCAGGTCCGTGCCAGCCTGATTTCACATTAAAAAATTCTCCCAGCCGGGCCACTTTCATCGCGGGCGTTATTCCACCGATTTGGGATAGATGACAGCGGATATAGTCAAATGAATGGTCGGCCATATAACCCACAAACTCATTTTGATTATTAAATAATTCCCCCATCGCAAAGGGTACCGTTGTGCTTGTCCGAAGCTGTTTGAACCAATCCATGTTCTCGGGTGAAACAGGATCTTCAATCCAGTAGGGATTAAATTCTTCGAGTCTTTTACACATATTGATCATGTTCATCGGTTGCACACGCTCATGTGTATCGTGCAACAGTTCGACCTCCTCTCCGCATCTCTTTCTCACTTCCCTGAACATTTTCGGCACTGCCTGCAAGTAAGCATTTTCATCCATGAGATCATCCGTCGGCCGTCCAAACCCTGCATCCTTGAAATCCGGGTTTTGTGCGAGGTATAAGGAGCCATAACCTCCCTGCTGGATCCTGACATATTGGAATCCCTGCTCCATATATTTCTGGACATTGTTAGAAATTTCTTCCGGAGATTTACCATCTGCGTGTGCGTAACAGTCAACAGCAAAACGGGATTTGCCTCCCAATAACTGGTAAACGGGCATATTGGCCCTTTTCCCTTTTATATCCCATAGAGCTTGATCCAATCCACTAAGAGCATTGTTGAGTACAGGACCATTTCTCCAATAGGAACTGACAAAAAAAGATTGCCAGATATCTTCGATATTGTCTACGTCTTTCCCAATGCAGAAATCCGGCATATAGTTATTGATGGCTGCAACGACAACTTCTGCACGCTGCGTGAATGTTGCGCAGCCTAATCCGTAAAGACCCGGTTCGGTCGTTTCCACTTTTACAATGACCAGGTTGGCACCCTGCGGCGCAGTGCCAATGGCCTTTACGTTTTTAATTTTCAAGGCAGGAAGTGTTGAGCCGTCCGTCGGTTTCCTGTTTATCCTTGCAGCTTTTGCTGAAGGCATTCCACCAACCAATCCTAAAAAACCAGTGGCGGTTCCCAGTCCGAAAGCTTTCAGAACGGACCTTCGATTAAGTGAAGCAGAAAATTTGTTGATATTCATTTTTGTAGTTGAGAGAGGCGTTGAGAAGCAGAATCCTACATGGAAACTTATAATGCGGCCCCTGGTTTAAGGATGTAATAAACAGGAAGAAGATTAACCAGTCCTCTAATAATCAATTAATATGATAATTATTATTCCTGATTTATCTGAACGCTCCCGTTTCCCGGATAAATGGCAGGGAGAAAAAATTAATGGAGAAAAAGATTCATTAATAATATGGTTAATCGAATATTAGTGAGGAGATTAATCTGTGGCAGGTATTTTACAGCATATTATAAATACCGGCTTTTATTTTCGAAAGCGGTTATATATAATGGTCTAAACAAATCAAATTGGTATAAGCAAGAGTAGAAGGTCCTTTAATTTATTGGCTCTGCTCCACGGGGAATGTTTTCACATTCCCCTTTTTTATCGTCATGCAGTATTAAATAGTTTTTAAAATAGTTAGAATTAATGCATTTATTAATCGATTATTAGCGGTTCCGTTAAGGTGCCAGGTCGTTATTTGTGTCTTTATTCACCAAAACCATTGCTTAATATGAAAAAACTTCCTTTGTTGGTATTACTGGTATTTGGCCTTTCTTTTCACGGGTTCGCCCAAAACCGGTTGATAAAAGGAAAGGTTACCGATGACCACGGTAAGCCCTTGGCAGGGGCGAGTATTAATATTAAAAATACTGCTGCATCCACCATTACAGATTCGTCGGGAAATTTTGAGCTTCTTTTTTCAGGAAATGCAAAGGCACAATTAGTTGTGTCCTTCGTAGGTTATTTAAATACAGAACTTTCTATTGGAAGTGGAAATTATTTTAATGTACAGCTCAAAAACAATGCGCAAACATTAAATGATGTGATTGTAGTAGGATATGGAACGCAGAAGAAAAAGGATGTTACAGGCGCAATCAGTGTGGTTAAACCAGATGAACTTGGAAACAGGCCTATAGTAAAAGTAGAACAGGCGCTCCAGGGTACAGCGCCCGGTGTAGCCGTTCAGAGTACCAATGGTATGCCAGGAACGCCTTTGAGTGTTCGTATCAGAGGTACCAATTCAATTACAGGATCCAACGAACCACTGTATGTTATTGATGGATATATCGGCGGAAATATTGCCAGTATTAATCCGGGTGATATCGAGTCGATGGAAATTTTGAAGGACGCTTCGGCCGGAGCAATTTATGGTTCAAGAGCGTCCAATGGCGTTGTCATTATAACTACTAAATCAGGCCGTGAGGGAGCTGCCAGAATTAATGTGAATGCCTGGTTTCAAAAAGCAGAGATAGCAAAGGATCTGGATTTGATGGATGCTTATGATTTTGCCAATACTGTGAATATTCAAAATGCAGCAGTCGGTCTTCCTCCTGGTTTTACGTCAGCACAGCTGGACGGTTTTAAAACCAATCCTGGAACAGACTGGCAGAAAGCACTGCAACAAAAACCGCTGGTGCAAAATTATGAAGCATCTGTATCTGGCGGGTCGCAGCACATGAGTTATTTTGTTTCATTTAATTATCTGGATCAGCCGGGCCTGATTCTTAATCAATATTATAAAAAAGGAAGTTTAAGGTCGAACCTCGATTTCAGGATAAATGATAAACTGGACCTTAAATTCTATCTGATGACCGCCATTCCATCGAGCCGGAATACAGCCTATATAGGAGACACAGGAGATCCATTTTCATCAGCGGCCTTCTGGGATCCAACGAAACCTGTATATGATCCGACAACCGGGAAACTGACACTCACTTCCAATTATGGAACATTAAGTGTCAGCCCTGTGGCGCAGGCTACCAATCAGGCAGTTGATGCGAACTCCATCGATGCGGTTGGTACGGGCGTACTGACATATCATATTTTGAAAAACCTCACATTTACTTCTTCCAACTCTTATGAATCACAATGGGGATGGACACGTTCACTTTTTGGATTAGGTACCAGTCAGACTGTGATCAATGGTTTATCTTCCGGATATGCCTCAGGAAATACAAACTGGTTGAGCGCTTTTCAAACCAGTAACTTCCTTACTTATAATTTATTGACTGGCGACCATGCACTTACTCTGACCGGTCTGTATGAATATTCACAGGCAACAAATCAGAATATCAATGCCACTGCATCCAATCTTTCCACCTATGCCCTCGGGTATTATAACCTGGGCCTGGGTCTGACACAGCAAACGACTTCGGGATACTCCTCCAGCGAACTGCAGTCATTCATGGGAAGGTTAAATTATTCTTACAAAGATAAATATCTTCTTACAGCCAGCATCAGGGATGATGGTTCTTCACGGTTAACAACAAAATACAGCACGTTCCCTTCTGTTGCTGTGGGATGGAATATGTCGAAAGAAAATTTTATGGAGAATTCAAGAGTTTTTTCTGCCCTGAAACTCCGCGCCAGTTATGGAGAAACAGGTAATCAGGGAATACCACCTTATTCATCTATACCGGTAATCAATACAAGTAATGTCGGTTATTATTTTGATGGCAGCACACTTTCCATATCCACACCGCTCGGTACGCCGGTAGCAACCAATCTTGTTTGGGAAACCACTTTGCAAACCGACATCGGTTTTGACGCCTCATTTTTAAATAACCGGTTGAACCTCTCGGTCGATGCTTACAATAAAAAAATATCCAACCTTTTATTCAGTTACCAGACACCAGCATATCTCGGTGGCGGAAGTTACCAGCGCAATATCGGAAGTATCCAGAACAGAGGGATTGAAATTGGAATTTCAGGAGCCCCCCTTAATCCACATGCAGGAAAATTAAAATGGTCAACCTGGTTCGAAATGTCATTTAATGATAATAAAGTATTAAATCTGAATGGTCTGGACAATGTAATTGTCAGCGGCATCGGACAGCCTCAGCAGAATATTTCAATTCTGAAAGTTGGTTCTTCGCTGGGAGAATTTACGGGTTATCAATTCCTCGGAACCTGGAAATCACATGAGGCTGCCCAGGCTGCGGTATTTGGCAGCAAGCCGGGTGATGCCAAATACACCGATGTAAATGGAGATGGTGTCATTAACCAGGATGATTATCTGCCGATTGGAAACGGTATACCTAAAATGACCTGGGGTTTCATCAATGATTTTAACTACGGCAATTTCACATTGAGCTTTATGTTTGCCGGTCAGACCGGGGCACAGATATTTTCACAAACGATCGCTTATACATGGGGTCAGGCGCCGGGCACGCGTAATGCGACTCTTCAGGAAGCGACTCAGATGTGGACTCCCCAAAATGAAACGAACGTTCCCGCTTTCAGTACAACAGGCAGCTGGCCTACAAACAGCAGCCGGTTTGTTTACAATGCAGACTTTGTAAAACTCAAAAATTTATCTCTGAATTACAGCATTCCACAAAGTGTTCTGGGTAATGCAAAAATTCGCAGCATAGATGTTTATATAAGCGGACAGAATTTAATTACCATCACCAAGTATCCGGGTTATGATCCTGAACTCACCAATGCGCAAAGTGCGATGACCCAGGGTGTGGAAATGGGAGTCATTCCGAATCCGAGAACCTTTACCATAGGATTCAGGGTTGGATTTTAAAATTTTAAATAACCTGAAATGAAAACATCATTTATAAAAAATAAGAAAATGAAAATCAAATTCTTCATAACATTTGTATTCCTTGCGCTGGTAACGTTCCTGGGATGTACGAAACTCAACGAAGATCCCAAAGCAACGCTTACACCGGGGAATTATTTCCAAACCCAATCTGATCTGGATGCTGCAGTTACAGCCATCTATCAGGGAATGGTAGTCGATGGCGGCTACGCTTTTGATTTCCATCTGTATTCTTTTTTTGGTTCAGATGATCTGACAGCAGATCCGAACCTGGGCAAGGCAGATCAGCGAAGTTTCGATCAGTTCAACGCGAGTGCAGGAAATAACGCCATAGCACACAGTCAGTGGGGCACTCCTTGGGGTGCCATATACCAGTGTAATAATGTGCTCGCGAATTATCAGAAAGTCTCCAGTGATGACGCATCCAAAAATGGAGCAGCAGGCCAGGCCTATTTTATAAGAGGGTGGAGTTATTATCTTCTGGTAAGAACATTCGGACCTGTACCTGTAATAACTACTGAAGTCGGACCAGATTACAGGCCAGCGAGAGATTCCGTCAATGTTGTATATCAGCAAATCGTAAGTGATTTACAAACCGCCGCAGCTCTGCTTCCCACCAGTTTTCCGGGACAACCGGGTAAAGCGACTCAGAATTCGGCCCGGGCTCTTTTGGCCGATGTGTATATGACCATGTCAACCTGGCCGCTGAATCAGACCAGCAACTACGCTCTGTCAGCATCAGAGGCTGATTCTGTAATTCAATCCGGACAATACTCTCTGGTTCCTGACTATGCGCAGGTATTCCAGACGAATAATAATTCTGAATCTATCTTCGGTCTGGAATTTAATGTCAGTGGAGGAAATCCCGATCGTTTTTTTGGTGATTGCTCTATGCCATGGGAGGAATATGGATTGGACGGAAATTTTGGATGGGAAGAATTCTATCCCGAAGTTAATTTCTATCTCGCCGCCCCGGTTTGTAAGAGAACGGATGAAGAGTTTTATACAACGCTCAAACTTCTTCAGCCTGACAAGACATTTCTCCTGGTTCCCTACAATTCACCCTTAACCAGGAATCAGCATCCTTTTTACAGGAAATTCAGACAGGCAATAAATAATGAGGGTTGTCTTGAAACAGATTCTGCACTTATTGCGATGAATCCAAGTACCAATAAAACAAATGATGTAATGAGGTATCCGGAAGTATTACTCGACTATGCAGAATCATCTGACATGGCAGGAAGCGGCCCAACCGCAGCCGGATATGCTGCTATCAATACCGTAAGGGCACGTGCCGGCGAACAACCACTGACTCCGGGCCTCAACCAGCTTGCTTTCAGGGATTCCGTGGTATATGAAAGAGCCTATGAGTTTGCAGCAGAATGGGGAGCAAGATGGTTTGATATTGTTCGCCTGCAATTACTTCCTCAAATTGTCGCAGCCAGGAACCCGATAGAAAACCCGATTAGTCCAACCGTTGTTCTTCAAAATAAATATTACGCGCCTATTCCGATCAATGAAATGCTCAAGAATCCGCAATGGACACAGAATCCCGGATATTGATTTTCAGATCCCGCAAGTGAAGTTTAACCATGCATAACGTGCATGGTTAAGCTTTTTTACGGATGGGAACTAATTCAATTGTTTTTGATGGGAGCCTATTGCAGACTTGAAAATTTTCTTAATGATCAGTTTATTGTTAAAGAACAAGACAGTTGTTTTATCGGTGCTGCTGACAATTCTATTGGGATCTGCGAGTGCCGGTAACTTCAAAAAGACAGATACCTCGGCACCCAAAAACTACCTGCTTCAATATATCGACCCGACCATTGGAAATGTTGCTCAATTACTCGAGCCGACGCAGCCTGCTGCTTATCTGCCGAACCAGATGATAAGAGTTTATCCAATTCGGAAGGACTATCTCGACGATCAGATAGCAAGTTTTCCACTCACCATTGTTTCACACAGGCTGGGTGCTGTTTTTGGAATTCAACCCTCTGTCAGGGAGATCAGTGTGGCGAACTGGAACCAGAAAATGCCATACGATCATGATCTTGAAATTACGAGGCCCTGGTATTATTCAACTTATTTACTGAATGACGGCGTGACCGTTGAATTCTCACCAGGCCGAAAGACCGGGATTTATCGGTTTTCATTCCCCCGCGGAGAAAATAAATCACTACTGTTTAGTACTTACAGTAATGGCGCTTCTTCATTTCACTTCATATCTGCCAGGACAATTTCCGGAATGGAAACCTGGCACGGAGATGTTAAGATATATATGTTCGGAGTATTTTCCTCTGAGGGTAAAACAGGTTTTGCGGAAAATGGCCAGCTGAAAGCCGATAACGGGATCTCAGGTGAATCTGTTAAAGCCTATATTAATTTCCCTTCATCTTGTAAAACGGTTGAATTCAGATATGCCATCAGCTTTGTCAGCGAACAACAGGCCGAAATCAATTACAGGAATGAAATAAGCCGGAAAAGTTTTTCCATAGTTGAAATGAATGCCGAAAAAAAATGGTCCGAACTGATATCACAAATACGAGTTGAAGGCGGAACAAATAGTCAGAAAAGGTCATTTTACACTGCCTTGTATCGATGCTCCGAAAGGATGGTAGATATTAGTGAGGATTCATTTTATTATAGCGGATTCAACAACAAAATAAATACCGATGCCAGGGCATTCTATGTTGATGACTGGTCCTGGGATACTTATCTCGCTTTGCATCCACTAAGAATAATTTTACATCCTTCTCTGGAAGAAAATATGCTTCAATCCTATGTCCGGATGTATGAACAAAGCAAATGGATGCCGACATTTCCAGTTCTTTTCGGAGACTATGCATGCATGAACGGCTTTCATTCCTCCATTATGTTTTTAGATGCATACAGAAAGGGGCTGAGAAATTTTGATATTCAAACAGCTTATGAAGGAATGAAAAAAAATGCCGTCTCTGCTACATTACTTCCCTGGCGAAACGGCGAGAGCACCATCCTGGATGATTTTTACAGGACCAACGGATATTTTCCTGCTCTTGCTCCGGGAGCAAAGGAAACGGTGGAGCAGGTACACCCTTTTGAAAAAAGACAGGCTGTCGCAGTTACCCTCGGCGCATCTTACGACGATTGGGCTACGGGCCAACTGGCAAAAGACCTGGGTAAAATAAATGATTATGGACTTTTTGAAAAATGGAGCAGGAATTACCTGAATTTATGGAACAAGGACCAATTGTTTTTTTTGCCTAAGGATGAAAATGGGAACTGGATAAATATAGATCCTGCATTTGACGGTGGTCCCGGGGGCAGGGATTATTTTGATGAAAATAACGGGTGGACATATTTATGGCAGGTACAGGAAGATATTCCGGCGCTTGTAACCCTGATGAATGGTAAAGATGCATTTGAAGAAAGGCTGGACAAATTATTTCGCGAGGACCTTGGTCGTTCTAAATATGCATTCTGGAGTAAATTCCCCGATGCCACGGCACTGGTTGGTCAGTACTCGATGGGAAATGAACCGAGTTTTCATATTCCCTACCTATACAATTACACAAATTCTCCATGGAAGACCCAGCAAAAAATCAGGCTCCTGTTATCGACCTGGTTCAAGGACGATATTTTTGGAATTCCCGGAGATGAAGACGGTGGCGGCATGTCAGCCTTCATCGTCTTTTCGTCCATGGGATTTTATCCTGTCACTCCCGGACTGCCGGTATATACCATCGGTAGTCCTGTATTCAGTAAAATAACTATTTCATTGGAAAACGGTAAGCATTTTACCGTCATCGCACATCACTGTTCGGAGATCAATAAATATATACAAAGAGCCGCCTTAAATGGTGTGCCGTTAAACACACCATGGTTTACTCATAAGCAGCTTATTAACGGCGGCACGCTCGAATTGGAAATGGGGGCTAAGCCTAATAAAAAATGGGGAACTGAAGAATCCGGATTTGTAAAAAAAAAGAAATAGCAATGGGATATAAACTCAAAAGCCAGCTGCTGGTATTGACGGGAAGTTTACTGATTTCTTCTGTATTTGCACAGAAGAAGTACAGTGCCAGTTCTTCTTTTGAAACGTATAAGGGACTTATTATGGCCGGATATCAGGGATGGTTCAATGCTCCGTCCGACGGCGCTAATATGGGCTGGAACCATTACGCAACACAAGGAAAATTTGAACCGGGATTTTCTAAAATAGATTTTTGGCCCGATGTAAAGGAATATGAAAAAACCTATGAAACTCCGTTTAAAATCGCAGACGGACATCCGGCATATATTTTTAGTTCTTACGACAGCCAGACCGTCTTTCTGCATTTCAAATGGATGAAGGAATACGGGGTGGACGGTGTTTTTATTCAGCGCTCGGTAACTGCTATTAAAAGCCCTGAAAATCTGCATCACGACGACCGCGTTCTTCAAAGTGCGCTTAATGCTTCCTGTTATTATCACCGGGCTATCTCCATTATGTATGATTTTTCCGGAATTAATGATGAAAATAACGACTGGAAGTTAATTATCGATGATTGGAAACATCTCGTAGACAGCCTTAAAATTGCATCCCGCGAGGGGAAGCAAACCTATTTATATCATCATGGACGACCGCTCGTTGCATTATGGGGAGTCGGGTTTCCTGACAGGACCAACAACCTCAGGTCCATCGAAAAGATTATCAATTTTCTGAAATATGATTCGGTATACGGAGGCTGTTCCATTCTGCTGGGAGTGCCGGCTTACTGGAGGGATTTTGGAAAGGACACCGAAAAAGATCCTTATCTACACACTTTAATACTTAAAGCAGATATCCTGAGACCATGGTTTGTGGGTCGGTTTAATGAATACACATACCCGAAATTCAAAGAAAGAATAAAGGATGACATTGAATGGTGCAGGAAAAACAACCTGGATTATGCGCCGGTGGTTTTTCCTGGTTTCAGCTGGCACAATATGCATCCTGAAAGCACCAGCGTACCAATCTCAAGAAACAGGGGACATTTCTACTGGCAACAACTGGTAGGCGCAATAGAAGAAGGTTCAGAAATGATATATATTGCCATGTTTGATGAAATAGATGAAGGCACTTCCATTTTCAAGACCACCAACGATCCTCCCGTCGGCCTCAGTAAATTTGAAAGTTTTGAATCGGATATTCCAAGTGATTATTACTTGTTCCTGACGGGTATTGCCGGTAAAATGCTTAAAAAGGAAATTCCTCTTGATAAAAATATTCCTTTGCCTCCGATACAAAAAAAATGATAATAAAGGAGGACTTTTTTAACCATGGATTATGGAAGAATCATATTGATCGTATGGTCATTTTTACCTGCTCTCCATAGTTATAGTCTGAATGAATATGGAGCTTCAGGGGATACCTGTACCACACTTGCTAAATATTCGCCCGGGGAAGATACCGTCGTTTCAAATGGGAAACCCCTTTTTATTGTCAATCAGAGTATCAACGCCAGCTCTTATTCATGGTATATAAACGATTCATTTTCTTCTGCAGGAAATAATCTTCTTCTCAATCCATTGGCAGCTGTCAATGAAATTATGCTGGTTGCTTCAAATGGACTTTGCCAGGATACGGCTTATTCATTTGTTATTCTGCAGCAGGCACTCCCCGGACAATACGACGATTTTCAAAAACAATATAATCCTGCGGGCCAGGCGATGGAACCATTTTGTCTGGCCAGTGATAAATCAAAAGGTTATCTTCTTGCCGGAGACTATTACATTCCATCCGAAAATAATTTTATTACAAGGACGAGTTCTTTTGTTCATATTGATGAAAAAGGATGTGTGGACTGGTCCAAATCTATGAATGTCGGGAAGGAGGAAGTAATTCAGTCTGTCATTTCTACCTACGATTCGGGTTATTTAATAACCGCTTTTCCTTTCCAATCCATACAGGATAATTATCCAAACGAACTGCATGTATTTAAACTGGACAAATCGGGAAATAAAATATGGGCCCATTCTTTTTCAGATGGTAAAAATGTCAATAACTATTTTTCAGCCATTTGCGAGACACAAGACAATAACATCGTCATTGAAACCGGATCATTCCCAATAGCCGGCAGCCCTTCTGATATCTCCCTGATTAAAATTGATCAGCTTGGCAGATTTATCTGGGGTAGAAAATTGGGTATGGAGAATAATGCCTATTATAATACCGGCGGAATCACCGAAAAAAATAATTTTATCTATGCAACTGGTTCTATATATGAAGGCACGGCACCATTTCAGGTCATACGATCTTTCCTGGTCCAGCTAGATGAACCCACGGGGTTGCCCGTTTGGACAAAACAAAACAGTCCTGGTATGCCACCGTTAAGTTTTACGGATATACATAACTACAAAACCGGTTTATTAATAAACAGTTATTCACAAAATCTGATGAACAACCTTATCTACACAGATGAAGCCGGCAATACGTTGAATAGTTTAATGATAAATAATCCTTATGGATCTTTGAACGGGAAAGAGAATATATGGGTGAGCCCTGATAATGGTCTGTATTTTCATCAGGCTTCAGGGAAGCAGGGTGGTGTGCATAAGGATATTATATTGCGGTTAGACAGTAATCAGCAGATAGTCTGGCAAAATGATTTCTCCGAAAAAAACCTGAACTTTTCCGGTTGGTACCAGATGGCCTCTGCACCTCGGAACGGAGTCGCCGCTATTGGGAGTGGATCGGCCGTCAATGGTTTTAATGTCATGACATTTTTAAAACTGGATTCTTCAGGTGTCGGATGCAATTCAGGACCTTCCAGTCTGAGTGTAGCGGTAAATCAGTTTTCGATGACACCCATGGCATGGACGCTGAACAGTAATTTATCAATGACAGAAAATGATTTCCCATTGACGCTGATGGATCTGACTGTTGATTCTTATTTATTTTGTCCGAAATATTCTGATGGCTGTGATTTACTGAAATTGCAAGGCCCCCGGAGAATTTGTAATGTGAACGACACGGCCAGGTATATCCTTCACGCTGATCCAAATTGTACTGAACCCATAAAATGGACCTACGATTCTCAAAACATTACCGTATTGTCGAAAACTCATTCTTTCCTGGATGTAGCATTTAAACGCAAGGGCGATTTTTTGATCAGGGTAAACAAAAATGGATGTAATGACGTCGCGGATTCAATAGTTGTTTCAGTGGGAGATGACAATCTGAAAGTCAATTTACCCAGGGATACCATTTTGTGTGCCGGATACATCATGAAATTGGATGCTGGAACGGGATATACAAATTATCTCTGGCAGGATGGAACTGATAAACAGAGTATAGATGTTTCTGATTCCGGTACTTATTGGGTAAGATTAACGGATAAAAATGGTTGTGTAAATACAGACACGACGAGCATCGCTGCAATTGAACCGCTGCCTTCTTCATTTTTACCCGGCGATACCGTAATATGCACCGGGGAAAATTTACTACTGCAGAGCGTCAGGTCCTTTGTAACCTACCTGTGGAGCACGGGCGAAACCAGCAATTCAATTCAAATTAAAGAACCGGGCAGGTATACCTTGCAGGTAGTTGACAAGTATGGATGTTCCGGCGGTGATACTTTGCTGCTTAAAACAAAATCATGTCCGCTGGAAATATTTTTCCCCAACGCATTTACGCCTAACAAAGATGGCCGGAATGATTTTTTTAAGCCCATAGTAATTGCCAGGCCTATTTTATATCAGTTTAGCATTTATAACCGATGGGGCCAGCTTGTTTTTAAAAGTTCGGACCCAAAGAAAGGTTGGGATGGACAAATTGGAAATGCTGAACAGGAACCCGGTGCATATGCCTGGATTTGCACTTATCAGTTTTCCGGCGGCAGGAAAAATATTGCCCGCGGAACAGTGCTGTTGTTGCGCTGAATCAATAAGCCGTCATCGCATTTTCAAATAGTCAATTTATGCCAAAACTTCTTTATATTTATGAAGGTGGGTAACGATTGCATTGTTAATGCGCAGATTATATTTTATTTTACGAGAAAGCCTATTTTTTTACGACTGCCTATGAGACGGATTGCATTTTCTATTGCAGTCGTTCTGATTTGTCAATTGAACGGCTATGGCCAGTCGTATGGACTGACTTTCGGAAGCCATGAAACGGTCCTTGAAAAAAGGACTTCACTTGATATTTCCCCTGATGATTCCATTTGCTTCTCAAAGAATTTTGAATTAGGATTTGACATCAATTACCTGCCCAACCACAGAACTTATTTTGGATATGTCCTGCGCATTATCAGCAATGGAGATCACAATATCGATTTGATCTACCATCAGAAATCCCACACATTCAGGGTTATTAACGGCGAAACTTTTTCCAACATCAGTTTTGTTATAGACAGTCCTAAATTATATAATGACTGGAACCGGATTGTCCTGAAGTTTAGCCTGGAAAATCAAACACTCCTTTTTGAAGTAAATGGTCAAAAGGCTGGAAGCTGCAATATCCCACTGAACTTCAGGTGTTTTAAATTCTTATGGGGCGCCAATGATTTTCAAAAATATAAGACCAGGGATATTCCTCCGATGCAAATCAAAGACATTAAAGTCTATGAAAATAATACATTAAGATATTTCTGGCCCCTGGATGAAGTATCCGGGAGTACAGGGTACGACGTGGTCAATAAACAGGTAGCGAAAATTAAAAACCCAAACTGGTTAAAACCTAAATATCAGAATTGGGAATTGCTGAATTCATTCGCATTGAACGGATATGCAGGCGTTGCATTTGATCCCAAAACGGATAAGATATTTATCGCCGGTTCGGATTCACTAGCGATTTTCGGCCTTAGCAGTGAAAAAGGTCAGGTAGAATGGATTCCAAGCAAACATGAAAATCTCAGGGTAGGTCATCAGAACATATTTGATACCTGTAGTGACAAGCTATATGATTTATTCATAGATCAGAAAAAAGTGGTTGCATATAATTTCAGAGATCAAAGATGGGAGGAAGATTTTGAACCTGGCAGAATAACGGAGTTCTGGCATGCGAATAAGTTCATCAGTCCTTCGGATTCGTCATTATATATTCTAGGTGGTTACGGGCAATTGCGGTACAAAAATTCGGTGCAGCGATATTCTTTTATAACCGGGAAATGGGATTCTCTCGCAACGTATGGTGACTATTCTCCTCCGAGGTATCTTGCCGCGTTGGGTAAGGATCCAGCAGGTAAATTCGTGTATATCGTAGGAGGGTATGGCAGCCAGACCGGAGATCAGATGCTTGACCCCCGAAATTTCTACGACATGTTGAGGTTCAATATAAAGGACAGGTCATTTAAAAAACTATATACCCTGAAACCTGCCGATAAGCAATTTACTTTCGTAAACAGTCTTGTCATAGATCCCAAAACCAATAATTATTACGGATTAATTTTTCCAAACGACAGCTCGAGCTCCAACCTTCAATTAATTAAAGGGTCACTAAGTGATTCAACTTACAGACTTTTGGGAAACACTATTCCCTTTACTTTTCACGACATCGAATCGTTTGCTGACCTGTACTATTCACCGATCAGCAATAAATTAATTACGGTTGTACTGAATTATTCAAAGAGTGAAGATCCGAATAAAGCTACGAAGGTAAATATTTATTCACTGAATTTTATTCCTGTGCCAAATGATATTGTAGTAGACACTCCGAATACAGTGAGCCGGCCATATATTTATACCCTCGCTTTTTTGGCAATAGCGGCCAGTGCGGCCATTTATTTTCTCCAAAAGAGAAAGAGATCAAAATGGCAATCGAAGGTTTCAGGGAATCATCTGCCCGCTCATGAATCTGATTTGCAAATTTTCACGAACCTGCCATTTCTTCAAAATGCAACAGGAAAGGAAATTCATTCCTCCATTTTTCTTTTTGGACAATTTCAGGTTTTTGATAGGGAGGGAAATGATATCAGCGGCCTGTTTACACCCCTGCTAAAGGAGTTATTCCTCATTATATCTATCAACACGATTCGCCAGGGTAGAGGTATATCTTCAGAAATGCTGAATGAAAAACTCTGGCATGATAAATCTGAGAAGGACGCAAAAAATAACAGGTCGGTTAATATTGCAAAATTAAAAATCATCCTGGAGAAGGTTGGCAACTGTGTGATCAATAAAGAATCCGGCTACTGGCAGTTCCAAATATCAGATGAGAACATTTATATAGATTTCAGAAATTTCCATTCTATCATTCAACATGGTCAAAATCCTGCGAAAGAGAATATTCATCCTTTGATAGAAATTATAAGGAGGGGTTCCTTTTTGTATATGACAGAATATGACTGGCTCGATAGCATCAAATCAGAAATATCCAACTCAGTTATTGATTTATGTCTTTCCTATGTTAAAACCCATGACATTTCTCACGAGCCGGAATTCATTATAGAAGTCACTAATTGTATCTTTTATTTCGATCATTTGAACGAGGACGCCTTAATGTACCAATGCAAGTGCCTGATTATACTAAAGAGGTTTACTTTAGCAAGTAATATATTCCAGAAATTTGCCAAAGAGTATAAAGAAATTTACGGAGCTGAATTTACCAAGACTTTTCACGAAATGATCGCCTGACACACCCATTCTCTGATATTTAATTTGAATTAATTGAATATTAATAGGCTGGTTAATCCCCTGCCTGTTTATTGCGTATAGGTTCTTGTATAATCCGGTTTAAATAATAATTACCCGAATGGAAAATCAGCAACAAATCAGGGAAATGAATTCTGCGAGGAGATTTTCAGGGAAAAGGGGATTAGTTTTTAAGCTGATAGCCATTTTGCTACCCCTGGTGGTTTTGGTACTTATAGAGATCTCTCTTCGGATATTTCACTATGGGGACAATCTGGATCTCTTTATCGAAGCAGGGAACAATTCAGAATACCTGGTATTAAATCCTGCTGCATCGAGAAGATATTTCGTTGATCCCGCCAATGCTCCTTCGGGGAACAGTGAAGTATTTAGAAAAATCAAGGATAAATCCACCGTAAGAATATTTGTGTTAGGTGAATCCACCACTATCGGCTACCCCTATTTCCATAATGGATCTTTTCACAGGTGGCTGCAATACAGGTTAATGCATGAATTCCCGGATCGGCAATTTGAAATCATCAATCTTTCCCTGACAGCCGTCAATTCATACACCGTTTTGGGTTTCGCAAAGGAGCTCGTCAAATATCAGCCCGATGCCGTTCTGATTTATTCCGGGCATAATGAATATTATGGAACCCTTGGTGTTGGTTCAACCAGCAGGGTTGGTAACAGTTCCCGGGTTACCAGGGTAATGCTTACGATGAGAAGATTCAGACTGATACAATTGTTAACCAGCCTTTACGAAAAACTGAAGAATTCATCGGATGGCAAGGGAGAAAATACGGGTCAGACCCTTATGCAACGAATGGTGGCGGACCAGAAGATTCCTTTAGGATCAAAAATGTACGTGAAGGGAATTGAACAGTTTGTCTCGAATATGAATGAAACGCTGGAGCTTTTCAGCAGGCTCCGGATTCCTGTATTTGTCAGTAACCTTGTTAGTAATGAAGGTGACATAAAACCTTTTGTAAGTATAGCACCAGATAGCATTCAATTGCCAGCCTTTAATAAAAATTACGGGCCCGGTGTGGAGGCGTTTAAAAAGGGTGATTGGGAACAGGCGGCTCGTTTTTTAAAGGCGGCAGACCAGGTTTACGGAGGACATGCACTTTGTAACTATTACCTGGGAAAGCTGGCATATAATCAGGGAAATTTTGTCCAGGCGAAAGAATATTTTCTCAGGGCAAAAGATCTTGATGGGCTTCGATTCAGGGCGCCAACACAAATAAATGAAGAAATATCAAAATTATGTATCAAATATAAATATGTACATTATGTAGATACTAAAGCAGCGTTTGATTCAATTTCCCCGCATCGCATTATTGGGAACAGCCTGCTACTCGAACATGTTCATCCGAATTTAGAAGGATATGCGATCATTTCGAATACATTTTATGAGTCTTTAAAAGCCGCGCATATTATTCCATTATCAAAGGGAAATGAAATGGATTTTATTCAATTGGTCAGAACGATGCCCATTACTACCATGGATTCTTTACTGGGTATTTTCAGAGTTTCCAAACTAAAACACAGTTGGCCATTCAATGAAGTACTTTCTTTGGATACTTTCAAAGTGGAGACTGAAGAGGAAAAACTTGCCAATGCGGTTGTGAATGAAAATATGAAATGGCCCTATGCGACGGATGAACTATATAATTATTATTATGACAGGAAGTATTTATCGAAAGCGGCTACTGTCATGGAGTCCCTTGTCCTTGAGCACCCGACGGTGGCCTATTATTGCGATAAAACGGCAAATCTCTATGGTAAATCCGGTGATTATGAAAATGCGGTTTTTTATTTCAGAAGAGCATTTACCATTTCTCCAACATTTGAATATGCAAGAACAATATTTGTAATTTACCTTAAGCTGGACAGGCCGGCTGATGCCATGCCTTATCTTAATTATGCGGTTCAGAATAATACTTCCAATTTAAATCTTCTTCCCGTAAGAAAGTATACCGGAGAAATCATAGAACTTCAAAAAGAAATTGCCGCCGATTCTTCCAACCTTAGCGTACTTAATTTAATCGCAAGCAAATATCTGACTATGGGAAACAAGGAAGGAGCCTCCCTGTATGTCGGAAAAGTTTTAAAAGTGGATCCAAAAAATAAGGATGCATTGTCAATTCTTAGTCAAATTAAAAAAGTATGAGCAATGAGAATTTATGCACTTAAAAATAAAATGGTCATAACCCGGGAACAAACAAAGGATTTTGGAATGATAATGATTCTAATCATGATTTTTATTGGCATTTATTTGAATAAATATATTTATATTAAGATTGCTTTTGGGTTAACACTAATTGCGATCTTTTTACCAGTACTATTTTATCCTTTCGCTTTTTGCTGGTTTGGATTGTCAAGGCTATTAGGGACTGCCAGCACGAGTATACTACTAAGCATAATTTTTATTATTATTGTTATTCCAGTTGGGCTGATCAGGAGAATAACCGGGCATGATAATTTAAAAATGAAACAATTCAGAAGAAATAAAAAGTCTGTGATGAACCCCCGAAATCACATTTTCGATAGTTCGGACCTTTTACATCCATTTTAGGAACTTAAATTATTTTAAACGATGGAGTTTTTAAAAGAGCTGTTTCTTTTCCTAAGGACCCGAAAGAAATTCTGGCTGATTCCTCTGATTTCAATCCTGTTGCTTTTGGCAGTCCTTTTAATAGTCACGAGCGGTTCAGCCCTGGCTCCTTTAATTTATGCTTTATTTTAAAACATAATGGCAGAAGTCATTTTAGGAATTTCAGCATTTTATCATGACAGTGCTGCGGCTTTAATTATTAATGGTGATATCGTAGCGGCTGCTCAGGAAGAACGATTTACCAGAAAAAAACACGATTCTTCCTACCCTGAAAATGCGATAAAATACGTTTTGCAGGAAGGAGCGGTCAATTTGGATGATCTGACAGCAGTTTCGTTTTATGATAAACCACTGCTAAAATTTGAAAGACTACTGGAGACTTATCATTCTTTTGTGCCGGCAGGATTATTGAATTTTATTACTTCTGTGCCTGTTTGGGTAAAAGAAAAATTATATATTAAAAGATTTTTAAGAAAAAAGCTCAAACAATTAAATGGAAGAAAAATTCCAATTCTATTTCCTGAGCATCATTTATCCCATGCAGCCAGTGCTTTTTTTCCTTCGCCTTTTGAAGAATCGGCAATCTTAACGATTGATGGTGTCGGGGAATGGGCTACTGCAAGTATTTGTGAAGGTCGCGGAAATCAGATTAAGGTTTACAAGGAATTGAAGTTCCCGCATTCGGTGGGCCTTTTTTATTCTGCCTGTACATATTATCTGGGGTTTACTGTTAACAGTGGAGAATATAAGTTAATGGGACTGGCCTCCTATGGTAATGCAGAGTCTTCCGAGATGAGAGAATTTAAAAGAAAAATTTTGGAAGAACTTATTGATGTCAGGGAGGACGGATCTGTTCTTCTCAATATGGCTTATTTTGATTTTGCCACTAAATTGAAAATGACGAATGATAAGAAACTGGCTTCTCTTTTTGGTTTATCCAGGAGAGAGCCTGAATCAAAGATTACCCAGAGTCATATGAACCTCGCAATGGCTGTACAGGAAATCACAGAGTCCATTATTGTCGCATTGGCCCGCACGGCTCAGTCTTTAACCCAAAGTAAAAATTTAGTTATGGCGGGAGGGGTTGCATTAAACTGTTCTGCCAACAGTAAGATTTTAGATGCCGGTATTTTTGATAAAATCTGGATACAGCCTGCGGCCGGGGATGCAGGAGGTGCTCTGGGAGCAGCTCTTGCAGCTTATCATATCTGGTTTAAGAAAGAAAGAAAACCGAATCGGGGTTCTGACAATATGTGCGGGGCATATTTGGGACCTCAATATTCAGAAGAAGATATCGTAAGGTCATTGAGAAAATATGAGACAAACTATACATATTTTCAAAATTTTGATGAATTGACTTCCATTGTCAGTAGAAAGATATCAGAAGGGAATGTGGTTGGCTGGTTCCAGGGCAGAATGGAATTTGGTCCGCGTGCATTGGGAAACAGAAGTATTTTGGGAGATCCCAGAAATCCGGATATGCAGAAGATAATGAATTTAAAAATTAAATTTCGGGAAGCATTCAGACCTTTTGCCCCTTCCGTGCTATTGGACGATGCAGATCAATATTTTATTTCAGGAATACCTTCGCCTTACATGCTCTTTGTATCCCGGATTAAAGAAGATTTCAGAAAGGAAAAACATGAGAACTATAACAGCCTTGAAATAGTGGAAAGGTTAAATCAGGTAATTTCCGATTTCCCCGCGATTACACATGTCGACTATTCATCAAGAATACAAACTATCGCCAGGGAAAGCAATCCGAAATTTTGGGGATTGATCAATGAATTCAAAAAAATTACAGGTCATGGAATGCTTATTAATACTTCATTTAATATCAGGGGTGAGCCCATCGTATGCACGCCGGAAGATGCCTGGCTTGGATTTATGAAAACGAGTATGGATTATTTGGTATTAGGAAATTATTTGTTCACCAAAAAGGACCAAAAACAACTCCCGCATGCTGATTTAAAAACACGAAGAGTGATTTCAGATTAGTTAAAAACTGGAATTTATCCATAACCCGTTAACTGTGACATGAAATAAAATCTGTACGGCTTTAAAAGTGCACTTTCCTTTAACGCCGTATACTAATGATTGTCATACAGAAGAGACAATACATGCCCGTTAGATTTTTCATGATCTCTGTTAATTTACTAGTAATGAATTATTTTTCTTTTCAGACGAATGCTGATTCTTTCTTTTTATTTACCTGTTTCATATTCTTCTCCAGGGTTTTTCTAAGAGCTTTTAACCTGTCTTTGGTAACCGGTAAAGAACAAACACCAGCAGAATGAATAAACCATTGACGATAAACTGGCTGACCATACAAATAAGGAACAACAATTCATGGGCAACGATATTTCGACAGGTGGTTGTATGGACTGGATCAGATATCCGTGGAGGAAGCCTGAATGCAAAACCTTATTTTTGCTGAATCCTTTTTTGATGTACGAATCCCTGATCAAATATTTCAACAGTTATACAACAACACTTCTGACGGAGAGCGAAATGGAATTGATCCGGGGTACATTTATGGACAAGAAATTCAGGAAAAGGCAATATTTTCTACAGGAAGGCGAAATCTGCAAATACACGGCTTTCATCGTCAAAGGAGCTATGCGATAGTACAGGGTGGATGACAAAGGTGAGGAACACATTATTAAATTATATATTGAAAACTGGTGGGCAACTGATCGCGAAAGCCTGATGAATCAGACTCCTTCGACTTATTTTATTGATGCCTGGAAAGACACTGAAAGTTTACTTGTTACAAAGGCCGCCATGATAGATTTACTAAATCGCATTCCGGCACTGTCGGAATGTATCCGGAACCTGGATGCCAACTTTGCAATAGCTTCCCAGCGAAGACTGAATGCTGCCATTAGTTTATCTGCTGAAGAACGTTATCATGACCTGGAAAAAACTTATCCCGAATTTTTACAGCGCTTTCCCCAGCATATCATTGCATCTTATCTTGGCATCAACCGTGAAACGCTTAGCCGTATCCGCGGCCGGGGTATTAAAAAGTAACCTTAAATCTGCTTTTCTTTACGATATAACACCGGTGTTGTTTCCATTTGTTTTTTGAAGAAGTGATTAAAGTGCGAAGGCTCATGAAAACCCAGTTTGAAAGATATTTCCTTAATACTTAAATCTGTCTGGTTAAGTAATGCTTTCGCCTCAAGGAGCACTTGTTCATGAATAAAAGCAATAGCTGTTTTTTTAGTTTGACGTTTTACGACAGCATTTAGGTGATTAGGGTGAGTAGCTAATTGAGATGCAAAATACTTTACAGTGCGTTTGCCCTCATCACCGTTCCCTGATAGAATATTTTCTCTGATCAGGCTGCGGAATTCTTCTACACGGGAATAATCCTGCTTTTGAATATGTTTAGTAAGAGCTTCATCATTTTCAATGTATTTGTAATACATTCTGCGCACATGAATCAGGAGTGTATGAGTATACGAAGCAATCAAATCGAATTTATCTGAATGAGCAGATCTGTATTCAGTTAATATGTGATTATACAAATTAGTCAGCAACTCAACTTCGTCAGCCTCTAACTCAAAAGGGATTGCTTTTTCGAGTTGAAAAAAGGGTAACTCAAAAATAATGTCTGCGAGTGCTTTATAATTAAGCATAAAGTTCTCTGTAAAAACTATAAAATATTCATTCAGCCAACGTTCAGGTTTTACCCACGATACCACCTGGCAGGGTGTTTTGAAATACAAAGCCGGATTTTTAAGTCTCGTTTTCCAAAAGCCGCCATTTAATGTTATATCTCCCTGTAAAAAAAGGGTAATACAATAGAAAGAGTGACGAAATGGTTTAGCGACATAATCATAGGACTTCAGTACCTCGGGATCAATTACCCTGATATCGAAATCCTTATACAGAGGCGGCCTGGCTTTTACATGCTTGTAAAAGCTCTCAAGTTCGCGGAAATAGGGAATGTTTTCTTCGTCTGATGGCGGTCTCTTTTGTCCCATGAAGGTAAATTTAAAGAATTTCCAGGTCGGTGGCTGGTTCGGTTATAATCGGTATTCTTTATTTTTCGATTCATTCTCTTTGATTTTTACACTTTAAGGATTTACGTAACACATACATTTATTGAAGATCCTTAATCCATTGAGAACCAGGCAGGGTTCATTTTATTTAACTGAAATTTTTAAGGCTATGCACACTCAGTTTACTACTATTGACAACTTACGAATTCGTTTTGCCAGTCACAAAGGAGGCTATAGTGAAACTCTTATATTACTTAACCCCCTTCCCGAGAGCCTTTATTGTTTTTCACCCATCTGGGATGCGCTTGCGACAAAGTTTGACCTTCTTGCTGTTGATATGCCGGGATTTGGGAAATCAGAAGCCAGAGTCGACCTGTTCTCTGTCGATGCTATGTCAGAATTCATTATTAAGGTGATGGATCATTTTGAAATAAATATAACACATGTTTTGGGTCCTGATATTGGTTCTCCAATATCACTTTTTATGGCTGCAAGGCATCCATCGAAAATCAAAAGTGCAATAATTAGCGGTGGTGCATCAACTTATCCGTTAAATGTGGCTAATACTTTAAGGGATATCATTTATGCTCCTGATCTGGAAGGATTTAAACAATTTCCGGTAAAAGATATTATTAATAACTCCTTAAGTGAATTTAAAAAATATGCGCTGCCTGAAGAAATAAGGACAGATTATATTTCATCGTATGAGGATGGACGTTTATTTAACGCAATGCAAATTTTAAGAGCCTATGTTATCGACATTCCAATACTGGATAAATTAATTGATGGCATTAAAACTCCGGTACAAATTATTTGGGGCGAAAAGGATCCGATTGTGCCAGTTGAAAACGCACAGGTATTGCACAAACGTCTCCCGAAAAATAAACTCAATATCTTAACTGACGCCGGCCATTATACTTGGGAAGAGTATTCAAATGAATACGCTTCTATTGTTAAAGACTGGCTCAATGGGGGATATTTGTTTTAATCTTGCATATCGTTGAGTAGCTAATTATTTTATCAGATCAATAAAAAAACAATATATCATGATAATGGAAGATATTAAAAAATCTATAATAGGTAAATGGATAAGCATCGCTCCGGAAATACGTCCGAGCGCTGCTAAAAATGCTGACGGAAGTTTGAAACCCTTTTATCTGACGCGCGCATTTACATATTCGTTGGGCGACAAATTTGATTTGGATGTCATAAACTTTACAGATGCTTACGGGAAAGTCCCGTTGGTGAAAATTGTCATTAAAGGAGGTATTGTCTGGCAAGGTGAACACCCGATAGCGAAAGGTGCTCAAAAAGTAAAGTTTACTGCAGACAATGCATACGAAGTAACCCCGTTAATTCAGGGCTTTGCGGACGCGATGAACCAATACGCAAGCAAAGGTTTCGACAAATGGGAGGTGAATAATATGCAAAGCGTGATGGGAAAAGCATTTGCACCATTCGGACTTGCCGAAGGGCAAATATTTGCCGAATATGATTTAATCTATCTATTCAACGACATGATGTTTTGGGGTGCAAGAAATGTAGATGGCCGTGGTTTTGACAAGGAAGAAAACAGGCCCACCAATTTGCAGATTCCACTGGTAAGAAAGAAATAACGAACTGTCTTTCTGCATCTTAAGAACCTATGTTGTCTTTTGTTTTCGCAGAAAGATCAAACGGCACGACGACCTTAAAACTGAGATTCCTGCCAATATTAAAAATACCGGTGAATACCTGCGGGAACGACCGGATTATCGAAATACTTCAGGCGGTTCATATTCGACTGGTAGTTCGTGTTAGCAAGATTTATGGTATCCTGCATTAAGTTAGGACGGATGGGGGGTATTAAACATTTTCCAAACCATACTGCTTAAGTATTTCAGGAGGCACACCTTTCCAATCGTTGGGCGTATTGCCTTTGTAACCCAGGTCTTCAATACCCATTTTGCTGGTAAAAAAACCAATGGCAGTTAAATCTCTTATTTTATTAAAAAACGCGACACCAGGCAGCATGCCGGGTACTGCAACAGAAGGATAAGCGATGGCAGTTATTATTTCTGTTTGTTGTGCAGGCGTGCAATCCTTAAAATCATTTCCATATTGATGCAGACATTTTACATCCAGCCATTTTAATCCGCCACGCATGGGTAACTGATGAACTGGCTCATCCTTTACAATAAACTCTATAAACTCCGGAACTTTTGCATCAGTTGCACTTCCACTTCTTTCATCTTTGGGTATAATGATGTCAACCAATACGGTTATTGTCGCCATTTCATGCGCATCAAAAAATTTTTCCTGCTGCAATTGTTTATCGCGTGCCGTCTCAAATGGCTGGCGGCCGGCTGTGTCTGCTGTTATTTCTGTGTCTGACTTAACTCCGGTTTTGCATGCATCTATCAAAACAGTGGTCAGACCTGCCATGCCGATTGCTTTTAAACTGTCCCGTCTGTTCATATTTAAATATTTTGATTTTTCTTTTGATGAAGAATGTATTCCGCTGTACGCATGGAAAGCGCGAGAATCGTCCATGTCGGGTTTTTTTCAGCCTGTTGTGTAAATACAGAACCATCGGTTACAAAAAGATTTTCACAATCATGAGATTGCCCGTAATTGTTTACGGCAGATTTTTTTGCATCATCGCCCATTCTTACTGTACCCACTTCATGAATGCCTTTGCCGGGATTGGAAAGCCCCCAGTTGTTCGCATCACCTGCAGGTGCTAATAAAGGAATCCCGTTCATTTCTTTAAACACGGACTGCATTGTTTCATTCATGTGCTTTGCCTGTTTAATTTCATCCTTTCCCCAGTGGTAATTAAAACGTAAAACAGGAATACCGTATTTATCAACAACATTATTATCTATTTCGCAATAATTTGTTTCTTTCGCAGTATCAACACCATGGCAGCCAAAGCCGGCAAAGGTTCCATAAAATTTTCTGTAATCGTCTTTCAACGTTTTTCCAAAACCACCGCCTGGCTTCATCTTGCCAGTAGCGTCAGGTATATAACCATTGATCATCGGCACAACGGATCCTTCAAAACCAAAATAGCCACCGTATACCGGCATCATTAAGCCACCAAAAATTTCCAAATGATAACCACGGGGAAAATCAAGTTTTTGATTGTCTGCCCACCATGGTGCATACAAATGCAAACTGCCCACACCATCTTCATTATATTTCGGCCTGTTCATTAAATGTGGAAGAATTACTAATCCGCCTGATTGTGTGGAATCATGTAAATACCTGCCGACCGCATTGCTGCTGTTGCTCAAGCCATTCGGGTGTTGCGCTGTTTTTGAATTCAGTAAAATGCGCGCGCTTTCGCAGGTTCCTGCGGCAAGCACAACTGTTTTCGCTTTCACTTCATATTCCTGCATATCATCTTTACTCACATATGATACGCCTGTCGCCAGTCCGTTTTTATCAGTTATAATTTCTCTTACTACCGCATTTGTAATAACTGTAAGGTTTCCTGTTTTGATGGCAGGTATTACTAAACAGGACGAGGCAGAAAAATCTCCATATACCTTACACGAACGATTGCATTGACCACAGTAAAAACACTGACCACGGTCCTTATTGCCCGGTAAAGCCGCTGTTAATACAGAACCTCTGCCTGCTATAACATTTATGCCCGCACCTTTTACTGCTTTCTTTACAAACAATTCATTCAACCGGGGTGCGGGTGCAGGAAGAAAAATTCCATCCGGATCATTTTCCAAACCTTCATTGGTACCATATACGCCAATCAAACGATCGACCTTATCGTAATATGGTTTAATATCATCGTAAGTAACCGGCCAGTTATCACCTACACCGTAAGCATCTTTGCATTTAAAATCTTTGGGACCCATACGCAAGGAAATGCGGCTCCAGTGATTTGTTCTGCCGCCAAGCATTTTTGCACGAAACCATTCAAATTTTGTGTCGCCATTCTGGGTGTAAGGTTCACCTTCCATTTCCCATCCTCCATATGCAGCATCAAAATCACCCATTGGCCTTGTTGCATTGCCACCACGGCGCGGTGACTCGTAAGGCCATTTCAGCTGCATCGAATCTTTCTTGGGATCAAAAAATGGTCCCGCTTCAAGCATTAGTACTTTCACGCCTGCATTGGCCAATACGTATGCTGTCATACCGCCGCCGGCTCCAGAGCCGACAACCACTACTTCATGTACTTCACCTGATTTTTTTAATTGAATATCTCCCATGATGTGAAAGAATTTTAAATTTCGCCGGTTTTATATTAGTTAACCGAATAACTTACAAACGCTATCCTCTTGCTGTCGGGACTCCAGGAAGGAGTGTTGATAGTTCCCGCCCCGCCATAAAACACGGGCGTTATATCTTTAACAACCTTGGTTTTGGGATCCATCAGACGCAGTTTTACATTTTTGCCAAAGGGGTGATTTTGTTTCTCGTCTGTAGTATAAGCGATGTAAGCAATCCATTTATTATTTGGTGAAGGGTGGGGGAACCAGTTGGCATTTTCATCAAAGGTCATCTGCTCTGGTTGCGAGCCATCGGTGTGCATCCGCCAAATCTGCATGCGTCCGCTGCGGTAGGAGTGGAAATATATATACCTGCCATCAGGACTATAATCGGGCCCGTCGTCCAGTCCCGGGGTGTCAGTAAGTCTTTTAGCTTCGCCTCCCTCCACCGGTATTGTATAAACATCCAGGTTGCTAAAAGTTCCGCCGCAGTATGCAAGTGTTTTTCCGTCAGGGCTCCATCCGTGCCAGAAAGAAAGATCCTGAGAGGTTATTTTCTTCGGTTCCCCGCCAGCAGAGGGCACGATATACACAGAAAATTTATAAGGATTTTGCAAAGTGGTACCCGCATCGAAGCTGGTTATTGCTATCCATTTACCATCCGGTGAAAGACCGTGGTCGTCCATAATTTTATTAACTGACCCGGTGTTAATTTCAGTAAGTCGTTTATCAGTCAGGCTCAGCCTGTAGATTTTGCCGCTGAAATTTACTACCAGGTAGTTGTCCCGATGCCAGTTAGGGGCTTCATAGTCTCCTTTGGCAATTAAAAGAGTGTCCATTTTTCCTGATTTAATATCAACAGTCTGAATATAACTCGTCGTGTCGTGTTTGTTTTGTGCGATGGAGGAAATAAAAAGGAACATGCAAAAAAACAGAGGGACGATCGATTTTAAAAAGGTCAGGGAAACCATATATTGAATTGATTTTTTCATAACTGAAAACATTCGTGTTATAATATTATGATTGTCTTTGCCGCTTATGCAACTACAACTTTCTCAACCAGTTTTTTTGTAGCAATCACACCCGCATCATCATCCAGATATTTGTCGTTTTTGGTATACATCTTAATCAGGCCACCTTCATATTCAATACTAACCCAGCCTTTATAACCTGCATCATGAATGATCTTAAACATCTTTGCAAAATCTGTTTCCGTATCATTTCCATCGGCATCGAATGTGTGCGTTTTTGCATGCACGCCCTTTGCATACGGCATCAGCTCCTTAATACCGTCATAGCGATTATACTCTTCCAAACATTTTGTCTTCATCCATCCCGCGATATCATTGGTGGGAGGTTTAGTTCTGTTGATACAAAAATTTCCGAAGTCGGCCAGCGTGCCGCAATGCGGATTATTCATTTCTTTCATTACACCGGCCAGCCAGGCACCATTGCAGGAAATCCCAACGTGATTTTCAACGATCACATCAACATTGGACTTTCTTCCATAGTCAATCAGCGCATTCAGACTTTCCACCGCGGCTTTTGCCACTTCTTTGGGATCTCCTTCACCCTCTATATTTACACGTATCATCGGGCAGCCCAGTGTTGCAGCAGCATCGATCCACTTGTAATGATTTTCCACTGCTTTTGTTCTCACCTCTTTATTCAAATCTCCTAAAACACCTTCTCCGTCAACCATAATGCGCAGGTTATAGCAGCCGTTATCCAATGCGCGTTTTTTAAGTTCATTTAAATAAGTAGTGTCTTTTGATTTGTCCGCAAAAAACATCGAGCAATAATCCAAACCTGATATGCCGAATACCGTAATGCTTTTCTTTGGAAAATCGAGCGGGTCCAATTGTTTGGTCCAGAACTCGCTGGCCAGGGAAAACTGGGAAAGGGCCAGTTTAAAGGGCATATCTTTTTTTGCGGGATGCGCTGTAAGAAAGGACGGTATGGCAGAAGCCAATCCTGCTGCAGCAAAACCCATGGATGATGTTTTTAAAAACGTTCTTCTGGATGATTTCATATTGCAGTATTTTACAAAGTTTTCTATTAGGTGAAATTTACAAAATGGGAAGGTAGGGTAAATATTCTATTTGGTAAAATTTGTTAAATAGAATTATTTGGATAATTTTGCCAGTCATGAACAAGCTGCAGGAAATGGAAGATTTTATTGTGAACGGATACAAAACCTTTATTCCGCATGTATCCATTGACTGTGCCATTTTCGGGTACCATGATCATTGCTTGAAGATTCTGCTTTCGGGGATTGAAGGACTTGAAGGACTCTGTTTACCAGGGGGTTATATTAGGCGTATTGAAACTTTAGATGAGGCCGCCGGAAGGATTGTTAAGGAGAGAACATCCATTACGGGTTTGTATCTGCAACAATACAAAACATTCGGCGATCCGGATCGTATAAAATGGAATGAAATGGAAATGAACAGGCTTTCGAAAACTCCCGCTTTCAGAAAACTAAAATCGAGCTGGCTGATGGATCAGACAATTTCCATCGGGTATTATGCAATAACCGATTTTTATTTAGTGAAACCCCAGCCGGGATTTTTGTCTCCTTCCTGCGATTGGTATAATGTCGATAAAATTCCTTCTTTATTGTTTGATCACGATCAGATGGTGAAAGATGCATTGCAGACCCTGCGGTCACAATTATATTATCATCCGATCGCTGAGAAACTTTTGCCTAAAAGATTTACACTAACAGAAATTCATGCCGTGTACGAAACTATTCTTGGAAAGAAGCTGGATATAAGAAACTTTCCAAAGAAGCTTGTGTTTCTGGGCCTTATCAATAAATTAAATGAAAAAAGAAATATCGGTCCGCACAGGGCACCTTTTCTGTATAGCTTTAACAGGAAAAAATACACCAGGGCGCTGGAGATGGGTGTAACGTTAACCTGAGGATTTAAATGGAAATATGAAATTTATCTGGCTCCTTCTTCTTTTTCCGTTGGTAACGCAGGCGCAAAATGTTACCAATCAAAATATTTTTGATACCATCCCTTTTATCCCTGAACATACCCCGCCAAGACTGGCCCAGTTTGCAAAAGAGCCGATAGTTACGGGGAGAATAATTTTCCTGGGTAACAGCATTACTGAAATGGGCGACTGGAAAAAATTGTTGCATGACAGCACTGTCATCAATCGCGGTAATGGCGGAGATATCACCTATGGCGTATTAAAACGTTTGAAGGATATAACCGACCGTTACCCGTCAAAAGTTTTTATCCTGTTAGGAATAAATGATATAGGAAAAGATATCCCTGATCCCGTTATAGCCGACAACTATCTGAAAATTGTACACGAAATCCATGATAAATGTCCCGGGACCATCGTCTATGTGCAGAGCGTGCTTCCTATTAATCCGGGACTACCACATTTTCCGCAGCACTATGACAAGCAGGAACATATACTGGCCCTGAATAAATTACTCGCATCCAATGATAAAGTGGGGAACTATACTTATATCGACATTTATCATTTGTTTACTGACGCAGAGGGCCACCTTAAAAAAGAATATACTTACGAAGGACTTCATTTAAAACCGCCTGCGTGTCCGATTTGGGTGGATTATCTGAAAAAGCAGGGATATTTATAAAAATCGATCGGGTCTTTACCACCAGCCTGGACCGACAAGTCATTAGAAATAAATAACTCAAACATCTTCTAAAAACTATCACGATGTTGAAAAAATGGATCATAATTCTCACAGGAGGTATTTTATGGGCATCTCTGGCTTCCGCACAAAAAGCACGTCAGTTTGATATTCAGTCTCCGGACGGTAAGTTGAAACTGACCGTTGAAACGGGGGCAAAAATTAAATGGTCCCTTACACATCAGAATTCGGAAATAATAACTCCATCGGCCATTTCCCTGACGCTGGGAAACGGTGTAGTGCTTGGTCAGCAGGTTGAAATAATTAATTCCCAAAAAACATCCGTAAATGAAATTATAAAGACGACCATTTATAAAAAGGGAGAGGTGACTGATCATTACAATCAGTTGTTGCTGGAGTGCAAAGGACTCTACGGGATTATTTTCAGAGTTTATGATGAAGGAGCAGCTTACCGTTTTTTTACCAGACTAAAAGGTGAAATCATTATTCAGTCTGAGGAAGCCCGGTTCAATTTCAGTCGGGATGATACCTGTTTTGTTCCTTATGTACGCGACTTAAGAGGTAAGGATCCATTCATTCAATCCTTCGAGAACCTGTACACCGAAAAGCCTTTTTCAGGATTATACAAAGACTCCCTCATTTTTCTTCCGGTTCTTGTGAAGGGGCCGGATCAAAAGAAAGTTGTCATAACGGAAGCAGATCTGGATGACTATCCGGGTATGTATCTTAAACCCGCGCCAGAAGCAGGTTATGGATTTGAAGCCATTCAGCCGGCTTATCCGCTGGAAGAATTTCAGGGAGGATATCATATGCTTAATACGATGATTTCAAAACGTGCCCCGTATATCGCAAAAGTAAACGGGAATCGCAATTTGCCCTGGCGGGTTGTGGTGATCAGTGAACGTGACGCTGATTTGCTGAACAATGACATGATCCAAAAACTGGCTGCCCCTTCCAAATTAACGGACATCTCGTGGATCAAACCGGGTAAAGTTGCCTGGGACTGGTGGAACGACTGGAATATTTCGCATGTCGATTTTAGAGCCGGTATAAATACGGAGACCTATAAATACTATATTGATTTTGCCAGTGCGAACAAACTGGAGTACATCATTATGGATGCAGGCTGGAGCGATGCGCTCGACCTGATGATCGTTTCCCCTGCCATTAATTTGCCTGAAATAATTAACTATGGAAAGCAAAAAAATGTATCCGTTATACTTTGGGCATCCTGGTATGCAGCCAGTCAGAAAACAATAGAAGCTTTCTCCAAATATTCAGCCATGGGAATAAAAGGATTTAAAATTGACTTCATGGACAGAGATGATCAGAAAATGGTAAAGTCAATCTATGATATTGCACAAAAAGCAGCTGATTATAAACTGGTGATCGATTATCACGGTATGTATAAACCTACCGGGATGCAGAGGACATATCCAAACATTCTTAACTGTGAAGGTGTAAAAGGAATGGAAAATGTGAAGTGGACACCTCATGACGATGTGCCCAGGTATGATGTGAGTATTCCTTTTATCCGAATGATGGCGGGCCCCATGGATTATACACCCGGTGCTATGAGAAACGCTACCATGAGTGGTTTTCATCCGGATGGGTCGATGCCCATGAGCCAGGGTACCCGATCTCACCAGCTGGCTATGTATACTGTTTTTGAAGCGCCGCTGCAGATGCTGGCTGACAATCCTACGGTATATATGAAAGAGCAGGAATGTACGGATTTCATTTCCAGGATTCCTACGACTTTTGACAACACCGTTGCTCTGGATGGAATGGTTGGTGAGTTTGTTGCCATTTCGAGAAAGAAAAATGATTCCTGGTTTGTTGGCGTCCTTAACAACTGGAACAGTCGTGATATCACGTTAGATTTTTCATTTTTGGGAAAGGGGGATTATGAAGCTGAAATATTCAGGGATGGAATGAATGCAGACCGTGATGCCACGGACTATAAAAAAGAAATCAAAAGTGTAAATGCTCTTGCCAAGATGAATATTCATCTTTCCAATGGAGGAGGATGGGCCGCGATTATAAAGCCATTAAATTTCGGAAATCAGAAATAAAGTGGAAATTCCGGACAGCATGACCACTGAATATTCGATGAAACTTATACCTACGAGCATAGATATCCAATCGTATGAATGGTCCATTTAAACCGGAGTAGAATGATCCGGGACTTCGGAATCCCCACCGATCTGAATGTATGAGTGGAAGCAGTCCCAGATTGACATTTTTCGCAATAGCTTCCATTTTTTTTTGCATCTTTTACTAAGCCGGCCTTGCTTAAAGGCTACTCCTGCAAATGATCCTGATTTTATCTGATCAGCGGGCCAGATAAGCGATTTCTGTCAAACCATCTTTCATCAACGCAAAAAGCAATTAGGGTTCCCTTTGTACCCAGTATAATTTTAAGTCATTAATGGGAAAATCAAAAACTAACATCATGAAAAAGATAATATTGATATGCATTTGTCTTATATCTGCGTCTGCTGCGATCCATGCCCAAACAGCGAAGTGGTTTGTTGGCTTCCCGACAGGTTATGTTTTTGGCGGGCCGGCTGCCTCCATAAAATCATTAATGACCGATCAGGGGTATAATCAAATAGCCAATAGTTTGTTTGGTCAGGTAAATTATCCGGTGAAATCATATATACCACCGCTGATGCTAATGGCCGGGAAACAAGTAACGCCTTACGGTAGTATATATATTTTATTGGGTCAATCCAATGCGTCTACTGTGGAAGGATATGATGGTTATAACTCCATAAGTGTACATTTTAATATTACACAGTTTACACTGGGTTATCAATTTACATTTGCCCAATCTCATTTTAAACTGGGTATCGGGCCTTCTTTATTTGTAGTCCATCATGAAGTTGCGGACTACATCCCTTCGATCGAATCTACTGAAACCAAACCGGGTGTTTCGCTAATGGCAAGGATGCCTTTTGGAAAGGAGACAAAACTATTCGGGGTAGAATTGTTTTTTGCCATGAATGTCGCCGAAAGTGTGCAGTTAAATGACATCCACGAAACTTTTTTTAATGATGAAATTGATTTGACTGGTGGTAAACTAAGTATGGTCTCCGCCATGCTTGGGTTAAATTTTGTATTCAGGAAATGATGTCTCTTCATCCGATACCGCCTGACAAAATTTCATTCAAAAATCTATGGCATCATTTTCTCGCGTAGTGCCTGTTAATCTATTTTTAATTTAAAATGAAAAAACATGTACTACAATCAGTCATGGGCCGCAAAAGGCAACAACTATGAGGGCAGGTCTCTGGCAGGCCGCTCCATGCAAAGGTCAGCAGTGAACATTTACAAAACAGAGAACAGTTATGAAATGCTGGTGTTCGCTCCCGGTCGTATCAAAGAACATTTTCATCTCGACATGAATGGAAATGAACTCACCATTTCTTACAATCCGCCCGAAGGATTTCCCCGTCCCGAATGGATACTCAGGGAATACAGCAGGGGTGGTTTCAAAAGGGCTTTTACCCTGAATGAGAACATCGACTCCCAGAACATCACTGCTAAATATGCAGACGGTGTACTGCAGGTCAGCCTTCCTGTCATAGCAGGAAATGAAAGTGACAGGAAAGAAATTGTGATTAATTAATCATTCGTTCTTTTCCGCAAACGGGTATCATAGATACCCGGTTTTGTTTACATACAGACTGAGTTCTTTAGTCTGAGAAATGATGTTTGGTTTTAGTAGTTTTAAATTATAAAATTACCTATGCGTCTGAACACTCAAATAAGGTGAGAAAAAAAAGAAAAACTATGTAAATTTTCAGCTTAAAGAGCAAATTCTCCAGTCTTGCATGGCGGAAATCCGGTGGAGCTAACATTTGCTATTAATTATTATAAAAATCACGAATCTTTTACATATTCTGTCACCAATCCTTCACTATTTCCTCTCAAACCCAATAGAATCTGGGGATGGTACTTTTTGTATCGGAAAGTAACTATGAGATGCAGAGGCAACTCTCAAATAGATAAAACGCTACCCTTTTTACTACACTGATAAGATTGGTTTTGGCCAAAAGCTTAATGCATAACTTATTGCATTAGAAATTATCAAAGTACTAGTTACTATAACCTATATTTTAATTGACGATCCTATTTGATTTGCGTACAAACTTTATCATTGCTCAAAAAGACCAGTAGAATATGTGCGTATATAATTTATACAATCAAACGCTTAAATGATAAAAACCCTCTCCCGCATTTGGCGGGAAGAGGGTCATTAATAATCCCGCACATGCGGGATTAGTCTCCGGTAGTAGTGGTGACCTGGCTCACTCCACTTAGCACGGTTCCGGCAACAGCGAGATAACCTGCAATTTTGACTATGATTGCGGGTAGTGATATCGGAGTTGCAACAACAGCAGCGCTGATCGCTGCCAGCAGTAAACCGATATTTCTCAGCTTTTGAAAGAATGTGGGCGTGGGTGATACGGCCCTTTCAATCAGATTCATAATTATCCGTTTTAATTGTTATGAATATTTGTTCGTGCCGGTCGAGGGCACCGTATACCAGACTGGTCAACTTTCTCAGTGCCATCCTGGAACGGATTCCTTTTCCGGCACCGGTTATTAAACATACAGGAGCAATACAACCTTTCAGTTCGCGCAATGCCTCATTGGCAGGATGAATGAGAATATATTCCCGTCCGGACACATTCATTACCTGTAAATGACGACCAAACTTCAGGCTCCATCTTTTTACCAGTTCATATCTTCCCTCAGGGATGCACGAAACCCGCGCCTGGTTATTCTTCCATGGAAGTTCGATGGTATACGTTATCAAACGATCCTGAAAAAGAATTTTTCCATTGGTTCCCTCGTCAAAATATTTCCTGATAAGCTCCAGTTCCATTGTTTAATTTTTTTAAAAACCGTCCCGCCAAAGGCGGGAGCGGCTGTCTAACCTTACGGGGTTAGTTTTTTCAAAGCTTAAGGCTTAAGGCTGAAGGCGAAAAGCTTTGGGCCTTCCTCGTCCTTACTTCGCGTTAAGCCTTTAGCCTTCAGCCTTCAGCCTTTCGCCTTGACAAAGCAAATATGCATCACCGTGAGAGCGGGATTTCACAGCGGGATCACAGCCTGTGAAAGATTTATTTTTTTAGAAAGACTTATTTTATATCTAACGACCTGATTTTCACAGGAGAAAAACAAAAAATAATTTTTTCAAAAAGTGAGTATTGAAATGTTATGCGGAGAGAAAAATCAAATTTTCGGTCTATTCTGTATTGATTCTGTATTCATTCTGTATTAAAAGCAAAGTTCTTCGAGAATCCTTCGAGCGTTCCTCTGAAGTTCTTCGAGAATCCTCGAAGAATCCTCGAAGCATGGTAGAAGCAATATGGAAGGAATCCAGAAGCATTCGAAGACTGTTTTACCTTGTTCTAAGCCTGTTTTCAGGGTCTTCCGAAAAAATATTTATCACAGGCTGTGATCCCGCTGTGAAATGTCGCTTTCGTGATAACGCATATTTGTGATGTCAACGATAGTCACGACTATCACGCGAAGAATAGCCGCGGCGAATATTATAATCTTTCATCGCGTGATGAAGCAATGCCTGACGAACCGTTGATGTTAAAAACAATTTTTTTAATAATTAAAAACCATTTTATGGGCACATTTGAAAAAGGATATCTGGGAGGTTTTAGCGGGAAAGTCGGCACGGCTGTCGGTTCTTCCTGGAAAAAACTCAATGTTTTACGAAGCAATCCACCCAGCAAAAGAAAGGGTCAGCCTACTGAAGCACAGCTTGAACGCCAGGCAAAGTTCTCATTGATCACGTCGTTTTTGCGACCATTGACGGATTTTCTCAATCTGACTTACAGTAAATCTGCAGCCTCTTTGATGACGGGTTTTAATAAGGCTTTTTCTGTTAACAGTGAAGCGGTAACCGGTGTCTTTCCGGCATTTACAGTCGACTATCCAAAAATACTTTTGAGTAAGGGTAGTCTGCCAAATGCAACGGCACCAACCGCTGCCTCAACTGTTGCTGGAAAGCTGACTTTTACCTGGCCTGATAACAGCGGCATCAACAGCGCGCAAATGTCAGATCTGGTTTATGTGGCAGCATATAACGACGATCTGAAACACTGGATTTTTAACCAGAATGCGGCAACGAGAAATGCTGCGACGTTCACATTGGATGTAACACCATTCAGCGGAAGAGTCGCGCAGACCTATATCGGATTTATGACAGCGGACCGTAATAAATTTGCCCCGAGTGTTTACACCGGACAGGTAAATATTTTATAACCGAGGTAAAATTTGATGTGGAAATTGAAAAGGGGTCGCCGAAAGTCGGCCCCTTTTATGAAACCTTAAATGAAATAATAATTAATAATCAATAATTTAAAAAGTGGCAACATATAAAAATGGTATTTTGGGATCCTTCAGTGGAACAGTAGGATCTGTTGTCTTCACAACCTGGAAAGGAATACCCGTTATTCGCAGCAGACCAATTCGTAAAAACAACACTCCATCAGCTTTGCAGGAACAACAAAGGGCAAGATTTAAACTGATATCCTGCTTTCTTAAACCTTTAAAGGATTTGTTTAAGCAGACATTCGGGCAATCAGCGGTGGGCTTGTCCTGGTTCAATAAAGCATTATCAGAAAACAAGTCGGCCATCGCGGGAGATTATCCGGCAATGGCAATTGATTATCCGAAGATCGTGCTGAGCAAGGGCAGACTTCCACTCGGAGAACCACCAACAATTTCTTCAGAGGAATCCGGAAAATTATCGCTTACCTGGAAAATAGGGGACGGGATAGATAATGATCTGACGGCGGGTTCAGCATTTATCGCAGCCTATCAGGAAGAACTCAATCGGTGGATCATCGGACAATACGAAATTAATGACGGCGTCACCAGTTGTATATTGGAAGTTGAGCCCTTTGCAGGTAAAGCGGCACAAACCTATATCGGATTTATTTCAAAGACCAGTCCAAAAAAATCTGAGGGCCGTTATATGGGCGTAATAAATGTTTTATAATACAGAATGATTTTTCAATTAAGGAATTCATCAATTCTCTGTACTAACTTAATTTTCATCAGATCCAGAAATAATGTGACACCTGATTTACGCCGCGTTATATCCTGAAATAACCTGGAAGTATTACCCGGGTCAACATGAAACGCTTCTTCAAAACAATCGAAAATATCTGTTAAGGTTGCTTCCCCATGATTAAATACGCCCATTTCCTTCAAAGCATAGCCCATTTCAATCAGATCGATTTGTTTGCCGGTCCATTCCAATATTTTTCTGCCCGCTCTTATGGAATGTAACGTTTCGTCATTTTCGGAAATTATCTTTTTCGATTCAAATTCCAGTCTGTTATACGCGATATATTTTGCCAGTAGTTCGCAATACAATGGGGGAGTAGATGGGTCGATGATCATTCGTACCTGGTATTGGCGTTCCTGATTAATAGTGCTTGTACGGAGAAAGTAAGTAGTATCACCATCCGTTTTTCCATTGCGGAAATAGTCGTAGAAAAACATGTGTTCTACCCTGAAATTTTCAGCCTGCGAAAATATCCGGTCGTGATATTTGAAACGGGAATTATCGGTTCCAAGACGCGCAATCCGGTCCCATTCCATTTTATCATGGTAATAAAAATACAATGACAGAAAATTAGGCAGTACTTTTTTGAAATAATAAATTTCATCTTCTGTTTTTTTGAACTGATACTTTATCAATTTTTCTTTAATCTGATCAATGGCATCAATGATCATTTGTAACCTGCAATCAACCAGATTCAGCGGATCATAATTTCTGTTCAATTCATCCAGTTTTACCAATAATTCGTCGTGCAGTTTTTCTGTATACGATTTCATAATCGATTAATCAAGGGTTAAAAAATGTTTTTTTCACGCCGTGAAATAATCGAAAATCTGGTATAAAAAAATATATTTATTATTGGTTGAAATTTGGGTGTTTTTCTGGTTTCAACCCTTAGCGTTTTTTTTTATTGGCTTGGGTGTTTTTCTGATTTTGATCCTGGCTGATACTAAAGGGCACCAAACAAATAAAATAAATCGATCTGAAATACAGAATTTTTGGCGGTTCCGCCGGGGCTATTTTTATATACCGTGGTTAGCCCCAGATTATAGCGAAGATCAATTCCGATGGGAATAGAATGTAGTTTATAGCCCAGGCCAAAAGCCCAGGAGAAGTCAATAGACTGAATTTCATTCTGATCTATTGTCGGGTATCCTTCAGCCTTTGCTTTAGCACTTAATAAAAATCCGATCTGCGGACCAGTTTCGGCAAAGATTCCTGAAGTGTGCTGGTATTTAAGCAGCACAGGCAGATTTAAATAATCGTAGTTTATGGTTCCTTTTGCCATCGGATTGCTAAAGCTTTGTCCCTGTCCCGAATAGTTGAGCTCGGGTTGCAGATAAAAGCTGGAAAACAGGGGCAACGACGCCATCACGCCTCCGTTGAAGTCAGCTCTTGAGCTGAAAGAGGCGCCGGGAACAAAGGTCAAACCGGATGTAACAAGGTTTGCCAGGTTGAGCCCTGCTTTTATTCCAAATCGCACCTGGGCGCTTGCGATAATTACACTGCATGCAAGGGGTAAAATCAATAACAGTTTTTTCATGAAAAATATGATTTTGAGAATCAGGATTACTAACGGGTATTCGTATATGCAAATTGCGAAGAATGTTTCTTAAATAACAGAAGTATACATGATTGTTTTGAGCATTTTCGTCTAAGGGTTTCCCCTTAGGGCAATAGATCAGAAATATTTTAGGAAGTGATTGGGTGTATTTCCTTTTTAAAACCTTAGACAATTATTTTTAAATGCTTTGGGTGTTTTTGCCTTTTCAAACCTTAGGACTTTATTTTCACGGTTAGGCGCAAGTGAAAAGACCCTTTTTTATTTTTGGTTTTTCAATTATGCAACCAATCAGATTTTCACAAACCCAGCTCGACTTATACAATACTCATAAGGAAATTGCCTTTTCCAGGTTCTATGAAACATACCATTCGGAGGTTAGACTTTGGGTTCGTCAGAAGATCGGCGTATTCTACGGTGATCAGGATCTGGTGAATGATATTTTCCGTAAAATGTTTAAGCAAGAAGGTCCTTTTGAGTCAATTGACAGTTTAAAACTTTATTTGTTCAGAATTGCCAGCTCTGTCTGCCGGGACTATTTGAAAAAAAGTAAAACTCCTGTTGTGCATCTGGGTGATGCGCACGATTTCTATCAGCGGATTGAGGATCGGGCAAAAATACGTGCCGAAATAAAAGAAGTGGCTAAAGTTATACACGATGTGGCGATTCAAAAGCTGCCCTCGCAGTGCAGGGATATTTTTATCATGCGTTTTATTTGGGATATGCGAAATAAGGAAATCGCGAAGCGTTTGCAAATATCCGTGAAGACGGTTGAGAACCAGATCAATATAGCGCTGAATAAACTCAGGATGGAGGTTGGAAATAATGCCGGAAGAATGTATCTCATCAAGCTTTTATTGCCCTTACTCTGGGCGCAACTGACGTCACTCTAAAAAAAACTGTATGAAAGAATCCAAAAAAATAGGCTTGTTTTTGTTTTTATATACACGCGATGAACTGTCGCCCGCAGAGCACGAGGAACTGCTTGTTTGGAGAAATCAGGATCCTGAAAATGAAAAGCTTTTTTTTCAGATGACGGATCCTGATTCTCTGCGGAAGGAGATGCAGGATTATTATAAGGAACGCGATGAGGGTTTTGAAAAATTGAAAGCACGATTGCCTTTTCTTTCCGGAACCAGGCTTTCCGGCTCCCTTGATACGGCAAAAATATTTTACGAGGCACAGGAATCTGAAGTTGGGGTTCAGCAGGATCTTTCCGAAAATGTATTTGCGGGATCAGGGTTGACACCCGTGGAATATTGGGGATCCATGATTTCCATGCTGGGTGATTCTGAAGGAACAGGCAGTGCATCGACACGGCAAAATAAGGTCGTTCCGATATCACGTAATGCAAAAAAATTAAAACTAAAGAGGGTTCCACGACTTATACGCATCTTAATGTATGCAGCAGCCTGTTTGGGAATTTTAGTGTTCATTAATTACCTCTCAACCGATAAAAAACACAAAAACTATGAGGCCACGATGATGTCACCCGATGGAATTGAAACCATATCAGGGGTCAAATCCATATTCCATGATTTTATCCGGGGACTTAACGCCGGACAGGCAGGAATAGAATTCGGTGAAACCGAAAAAGGGGAACCCCTGTATATTGCGGCTAACAGACGCAAAGCGAAGAAGGACAAATTCTACACCTTGCTCACGGCGCCCGCTGGTGAGTTTGTACTTCGGCTTCCTGAGGGAACCATGATATGGCTGAATGCCGCCAGTTCTATAAAATATCCTGCCAATTTCAACCAGGACACCATCCATATAGAAGTGGAAGGGGAAGTATATATTCAAATGTCGAAAGATACAACGCATCATTTTCTGATTTCACCCGCCTTCTCCCGCCAGGAACAGGACACGGCGGGCAAAGCGGGCAACGGTCAACGGTCAACGGTCAACGCTCAGCCGCCAACGATCAACGTCAATCCTTCTTCCAATCTAAATATCAACACCTATTCAGGCGACGATGAAATGCTGGTTACGCTTATCCGGGGAGATGCAGATGCGAAAGTAAACAGGACAGAAAATAAATTTCGTCTTATGAACGGACAGCAGGCCCTGATTATTCATGATTCCCTGGCATTTATCCAGGCCGTTGATGCAAATGAAATCATCGCCTGGAAAAACGGGGAGTTCTATTTCAAAGACGCGGCCTTACAAACCTTGATGCCGTCGATAGCAAAATGGTATGATGTGGATATTCAATATGTGAGCCAGATTCAGGATAAAAAATTCAGTCTCCGGGTTCCGCGCAACACGCCGCTTAAGAAAGTCTTGGAAAGTCTTCAAAAACAGGGATTACATATCACACAACAGGGTAAAACTATCACTATATGGAAATAATACACCGGCCCTTCAGTTTCTCCGTGTTAATTTACCACCTGAATTTGTTGAAGCAGTCGGCGAGGGGATTGATATGACCATAATAATTTATTATTAATCAGTGTATTACAATCATAATTGCTTGCTGTTCCCTTAAAGAATGAATTATTGCCTTGTATAATGGTAAATAAATGTATAATATTGCCTTGTATAATTGTAAATTAGTACTGGTTATTGGTTGTATAAATGTATATTACCCGTAAAATAGACGCCGAGCTGTCCAAATGGAGAGCTGAAAAAGAAGGTAAACCCCTCCTGGTTCGTGGCGCCCGGCAGGTGGGAAAATCGACATCGGTTCGAAACTTCTCTGGCCAGTTTGAGCATTTTCTTGAAGTCAACTTTGAAGCACGCCGTCAGGTTCACCAAATATTTGAAGGGGATCTGGATCCGGTGCGGATTTGCGAACAACTTTCTCTTCTCTATAACATACCTGTGATCCCAGGCAAAACACTTCTATTTTTTGATGAAATCCAGGCTTGTATCCCTGCGATTTCTTCTCTACGATTTTTTTACGAACATTATCCACAACTACACGTTGTCGCTGCCGGTTCTATGCTCGAGTTTGCACTCGCAGAAATTCCATCCTTCGGGGTAGGCCGAATCCGGTCCTTGTTTTTATTTCCGCTTTCCTTCGACGAATTCCTGGAGGCGATTCATGAGACCGGACTGCTCAAAGTCAAAAAAGAAGCGGGTCAGAAAAATCCTCTCTCAGAGCCCGTTCACCAAAAACTTGTAAGTCTCACTAAACGTTTTCTGGTTCTTGGCGGAATGCCGGAAGTAATCGCTACTTATATACGACAACAAAACCTGATTGATTGCGGTCAGATCCTCGATGACCTGATTACTTCGATGAAATCTGATTTTGCGAAATATAAAAACAGGGTTCACTACCTCCGCATCGCCGAAGTTTTTGAATCGGTAGTCAGACAATCGGGTAGTAAATTCGTGTACTCCAAAGCTGTACCACATTATAACGGAAGACAAATAAAAGAAGCTATCGATCTGCTCATCATGGCCGGTATTGTCATTCCGGTTACACATACATCAGCAAATGGAATTCCACTTGGCGCGGAGATCAATCAGAAACAGCGGAAACTCTTACTGCTTGATACCGGAATTTTCCAGCGTCTGCAAGGACTGAACATTGGTGAACTACTGATCGAAAACGATTTTGATGCGATAAACAAGGGATCAATCGCGGAACAATTTACAGGACTCGAGCTATTGAAAGCCTCATCCTGCTACCGGCCGGAAGCGCTCTACTTCTGGCACCGGGAAGCAAAAAGCAGTAATGCGGAGGTTGACTATGTAATTCAAAAAAACGATCAGATCATTCCGGTCGAAGTCAAGTCGGGAACCAAGGGGTCTATGCAGAGTCTGCATCTGTTCATGGATGAAAAAAAATCTAATAAAGGCATACGCGTTTCACTCGAGAACTATAATTCATTTGAAAAAATAGAAATTGTTCCCTTGTATAGTGTAAGTGAATTGATTTAAAACCGTTCGTCCAATGTCCGGTTTCGTTACAAAAATCAGTGTAGATAAAATGTTATTTACTATATATCAGCGGTTTTGCAATATGGAACAGGGATTGAAGTAATAAAACCCTTGCACGCATATACCTTCCATATCGACCTCTACGACCTGGCCTTGTTGGCAACAGTATTTATCGGTCTCACTTTTATCGTGCTGTTATGGTTCAAAACCACCAACCGCCAACCGCCAACCGCTAACCGTCAACCACTTACCGCCAACCGTCAACCGTCAACCGTCAACCGTTTCCTCGCCCTGGCCCTGGCAGTCGTTGTTTTATGGTTGGTAAGACTACTCGGCATTGATCCCGCAGGTGAGGGACGGCTGCAATTCTCGCTGGCACTTGGCCCCCTGATTTATTTTTATTCGCTTAAAATAACCAGGCCGGAATATGAATTTCGCCTGAAGGACCTGCTGCATTTCGCGCCTTTGTTGTTGCAGCTGGCATACGCTTTCATCTTTGGTTTACAAAAGGGCTGGTTTTTCAATCCCGTTATGCAGTTGCTGGCGACCATTTCGGTTATCATCTACCTGTACTCGTCTCACAAACTGATAAAACAGTTTTACCGACGGCAAAAATTCAGAGGGGGCGAGCGCTATCATCATGAATTCCGGTGGCTCAATCGCCAGCTGGCTGGTTTCGGCTTTTTATGGACACTCTGGCTATTGGGGACCGATGTTTACGATCCTTTGAATCTTCTTTTAGGGATCGTGATTGTCTGGATGGCGGCATCGGCTTTTTTGAGGAAGGAGGAAGACCTGACAAAGTCAGCGCTACCCGGCGAGCTTTGGCAAAAAGGCATCTGGCTGAAGAAAGCCATGGAAACCGGTCGCTATTACCAGGACGCTGAATTGAGTTTATCCTCGCTTGCCAAATCACTGGGCGTCCATCCACATGAACTGTCACGGATTATCAATCTTGCGCTAAACAAAAACTTCCATGAATTCATTAATGAATACCGCATCCGGGAGGTAACCCGAAAAATGAAGAACCCCGACAATGCGCGACTTACCCTGCTGGGTATTGCTTTTGACGCCGGCTTCAACTCTAAAGCCACTTTTAACCGGACTTTCAAACAGATCATCGGGAAAAATCCAGCAGAATATATGAGCAATCTGAAAAATAAGCGCTCAACTTATGATTTGAGACCATCAACCCGTTCAGCAGGCGTAATATCGTATCTCAAAGCCACTCCCATGTTTAAAAATTATTTCAGGATCGCCCTGCGTAACCTGGCCAGGAACAAGATTTATTCTTTTATCAATATCGCAGGACTGAGCCTGGGTCTCGCCAGCGCCATGCTGATCATTTTATATGTGAAAGACGAAGTCAGTTATGATCACTTTCATAACGGGGTCGACCGGATTTACCGGGTAACCTCTCAAAGCTTTGACAAAAAAGAAAATAAAATCAACTATGAATCCAATACGGGTTATTTGCAGGGACCCCGTTATACCGCTCATATTCCGGAACTCCTTTCCTTTGTTCGCATACAGAGTGGGAGACAGGATATCAGGAAGGGCACCGATATCAGTTCGCGTGACGTATTTCAGGTAGACTCGAATTTCTTTTCCATGTTCAGTTTCCCGCTCACGGAGGGGAATCCAAAAACCTGCCTGAAAGATCCTCATAGTGTGGTGCTTTCTGAAGATGAGGCAAAAAAACAATTTGGGACCATTCATGCACTGGGAAAAACCCTGATGATGAAGGACGATAGCGTTTTTGTTCCTTATGCCGTAACGGGGATCTCTAAAAAATGCCCCCAGAATTCTTCGATAAAATTCGATATCCTGGTACCGCTGGTTGAATCTAAAGAAGATGCGGGAGACGGTGAGAACTGGTTTAATATGTTCCTCAACACGTTTGTTGTTTTGCCACCTGGTGCAAGTGCAAATACCGTGGAAAAGAAAATGCAAAAGTTTTATGATGAAGACACAAGGGAACCGATCAGGAGTCTGAAGGCAAAATTCGGTGACGAAGCGGCGAATTGGGTGTCAAAACCCACACTCCAGCCATTCCTGGATATGCATCTGAACAAGGACATGCCCGCAAACAACGGACTTACCGATGCCAGCAATCCTGTGTATTCTTATATTCTTTCAGGAATCGCCCTGTTTATTTTGCTGATCGCTTCCATCAATTTTGTGAACCTTACGATTGCACGGTCAGTTAAACGTGCGAAGGAAATCGGCATCCGGAAAGTTGTCGGAGGAGAAAGAAGACAACTCATCATTCAATTCCTTGGGGAATCATTTTTGCTTTGCCTTTTAGCCTTTTCCCTGGCTATTGTCCTCGTGCTATCGGTGTTGCCAGTATTCAATGATCTCTCGAATAAGTCCCTTGCCTTATCCTATTTGTTCGATATAAAATTGGTGGCCGGTTATATCCTGCTGTTTCTCGTAACCGGATTTATGGCGGGCTTCTATCCGGCACTGGTCTTATCGGGATACAATCCTGTGCAAACCTTGTACAGCCGTTTTCAGCTGAGTGGTAAAAGTTATCTCCAGAAAAGCCTGGTTGTACTTCAGTTTTCCCTGGCTTCTTTTCTGATCATTGCCACATTCACGATCTATTCGCAATTTCAATTTCTCACTACCCAGAAATTAGGATACGATGACAGCAACCTGGTTGCCTTACGGATCCAGGGAACAAAACTCGCACGCGTTGCAACATTCAAAAACGAACTGTTGAAGAATCCCAATATCACGGATGTGGCTTTTAAGAACGGAGGAAACTGGGGAACGATCGCAAAAATAAATGCGGATTCCAATATAGAGTTTCAATATGAAATCGTTGATGAATCATATATACCCATGCTGAAAATTGCTCTGCTGCAAGGCAGAAATTTTTCGAAGGATTTTCCGGCAGATTCCTCCCATTCCGTACTTGTCAATGAAACGTTCGTGCAAAAAGCAGGATGGAAAAACCCGATCGGACAAACCGTTAATTTCTGGTACAACAAAGAATTATATACAGTTATTGGTGTGGTCAAAGACTATCATTACCATTCTTTAAATGAAAAAATCGGCCCACAGTTATTTACCATGAAAGCGGGAAATCAGTACGGGATGGCTTTGTTAAAAATCAGGCCCGGAACGGAAACGGCGAGCCTGAAATATATTCAGGCTAAATTCAAACAGAATTTTCCGATGATGCCTTATAGCTATGCATTTAAATCAGATGAGAATAACAAGAGCTATGAAGCGGAAAGGAAATGGAAAGAGATTATGTTTTTCAGTGCGGTACTCACCATTTTTATTTCCTGCATCGGTTTGTTTGGCTTGTCGGTACTGTCAGCTGAGAGAAGAATAAAAGAGATAGGCATTCGCAAAGTGCTGGGCGCTTCGGTGAACAGTGTTGTGACCATCCTCTCAAAGGACTTTGTGAAACTGGTGTTGCTGGCCTTACTCATCGCGATACCCCTGGGCTGGTTTGCAGTTAATAAATGGCTGCAAAACTATCCTTACCGGATTGATATCAGTTGGAAGATCTTTGCGTTTGCGGGTACCCTGGTGATTTTTATAGCGCTGGTGACCGTTAGTTTCCAGGCCCTGAGATCCGCGATGGCGAGTCCGGTAACCAGCCTTCGTTCTGAATAACATAGCAGTATGGTCCGTTTGGAATAACAAATTATCGTACGTATCTTCATACAATAATCATACGTATGACAACCAAACTTACACTCAGTATAGATAACAGGGTGATTGAATCAGCTAAAAAATATGCGAGTGTAAAAGGCACCAGTCTGTCCGGCATTGTTGAAAATTATCTGAAATCAATAACCCTTAAATCTGCGAAAGATCAAACCGAAAATGAGATGCCGGCTGTGATCCAAAAACTCAGAGGATCGCTCAAATTGCCTAAGAATGCCGACTACAAAAAGGAACTTGGAAAAGCGCTGGCAAAAAAATATAGCCGATGAGACATCTTTTTCTGGACACAAATGTTGTTGTGGATTTTCTGGCGGACAGAAAGCCCTTTTCTGAGCCTGCGGCTAAATTGTTTACACTCTCAGTAGCAAAGGAACTTACTCTTTACATTTCTGCTATTTCTTTTAATAATATCTACTATCTTTTTCAGCGCAGCTATACCCATGCCGGGACCATTGCGCTGTTGAAATCACTGATGACTACTACACAAATTGTAGAAGTTGGTCCGGCGGTAATCAGTCAGTCGTTATATGCCAACTTTCGTGATTTTGAGGATGCCATCCAATATTTTTGTGCGCTCGGTGTTCCCGGGCTGGAAGCCATCGTTACAAGAAACACCAAAGATTTCAGGAAAAGTCAGTTGCCCGTCTTAAATCCAATAGAGGCTCTTGCCTTGTTTTGAAGAGATCTAAAATGACTTGGACTTTGGAGATGGTGCCATCTCACGAAAAAATCAGAACGCCAGTTCAATACCTGTCTTTAATCCCTTCTGGTATTCTTTTTTGTTGAATTTATAGAGAAAGGGTGAACGGTGAGGTCCAATATATCTTGTCTCATTTAACTTAGTGATTATTCCCGTTGCCATCAGACGTTTTGTGAAGTTCCTTATATCCAGCGACTTTCCCAGGATCGTTTCGTAGAGCGCGTGAATTTCAGGTAAGGTAAATTTCACCGGGAGTAATTCATATCCGATGGGATTATGGGCTATATGAATCCGTAAATCAAGCAACGCTTCAGAAATGATTTGCTCATGATCAAACATAAGAGGAGGTAAATTCTTCACGGGCCACCATTTGCATTCAGCGTCAAACGATCCCTTTTTGAGTTCTACCATTGAAAAGTCTGTCAGGGTATAAAAGCCAATCGAAACGAAATATTCAAAAATCCAGTCATTGGCTTTCACTTCAGCACCGGTTACTTCTTCGATATGTTGAGCCGTAAAACCAGGGTCGATTACTCTTTTGGGATTTCCAAATGCGCGGAATTGATGCAGATACAGATCTTTCAATCCCGTTCGCAAATAAGCAATCCTCCGGGCAGCTTCTTCTATCGACTCGGTCTTTTTTATATATCCTCCGGTCAGCGTCCACTTGTCGACCGAATAGGGTTGTTGAAGAAGAATTTTCAGTTCTTTATCATGATATCCTAAAATGACATTATCTACCGCAACATTCCGCAGGTAATTCCCGGGATTTTTTAATATGTCGTCAAAATCCTGCTGTTCCATCATAACACTAAGATAATCAGCCTTCCCGGATTGATCGGGATCCTGTCCGGGCGGCTGGTTTAAATTATATTACGTTAAAAGTACATAATATAATTGCTGAAATGAAATATATCCCATAGTTTTAATCCGTCAAAAATACGTAATATGAATTACATCGCCATTTCAACAATCTAAACAAGCATTCATCATGAAAAAGTTAAGCTCAGTGTTTACTGCTGTATTCATTTTTATTTTATCGACGGGAACCAAAGCCCAAACCTCTAAAGGAGCAGATTATTTCTCAGGTAAATGGGATATGCTGGTGAAGGGTCTGCCAAACGGAGATACCAAAATGATGGTAGTCCTTGATAAAAAAGATACGACTCTCACAGGAGCCATTTTGGACTCAACAGGAGCCGAGACCGCTAAGTTTTCGAAAGTAGAAGTGAAAGATAATGGAGTAACCGTCTATTTTACTGCGCAGGGATATGATGTGTATATGACGATGGACAAAAAAGATGACGACCATGTAACAGGCTCCATGATGGGCATGTTCGATGCAGACGGAACCCGGGAAAAATCTGCCAAATAGAAATCTCAAAAATCTTTTCATGAAGCAAGTTCTGATTAATCAAATGTTAGTGAAGGTGACGCAGGAGATTATCAATGAGTGAAAAAATAAGTTTATGAAATTGCGGATGCATTTATTATTTGCTTCTTTTTTGTTACTGTTCTCCTTCTGTTTATTCGGACAGCAGGTGATTCCGCTTTATGATGGGAAAATTCCTAATTCCATTCAGACAGAGAATAAGGAAGCCGAAAACAGCAATCACTTTATTGCACATGTGTCGCAACCAACGTTGACGGTTTTTGCACCTCCTGCGGGCACTTCAGATGGAACATCTGTTATTGTTTGTCCGGGTGGAGGTTACAGTATGGTGAATTTTAAATTAGAGGGTTATGATATCGCAGAAAAATTGACCGCCCTGGGTATTACGGCTTTTGTGTTGAAATACCGTCTCCCGGATGATGCGATCATGGTCGATAAATCGATCGGTCCGTTGCAGGATGCCCAAAAAGCGATTATGATCGTCAGATCCCGCGCTAAGGAATGGAACATTGACACAGCAAAGATTGGCATCATGGGATTTTCAGCGGGAGGCCATCTGGCTTCATCCGCAGGTACACATTTTAATCATTCTTATATTGATAACCCTTCGAATATCAACTTAAGGCCCGATTTCATGATCCTTATTTATCCTGTGATAAGTTTTACTGATTCGCTTGCAGAGAAATTTTCGAGGGCAGCGCTTATTGGACAGCATCCGGATAGTATTCAAAGAATGGTTTTCTCCAGTGAATTGCAGGTTACGACGGGAACGCCGCCAACATTTCTCATGCATGCTGAAGACGATCACCTGGTACCGGTAAACAATACCATTGCATTTTACCTTGCACTGAAAAAAAATAATGTTCCTGCCGGAATGCACATTTTCCCAAAGGGTCAGCATGGATTTTTATCTGAACCGGCAAAATCAGCCTGGTTTGACTATTGCGCAAAATGGTTAGAGGAAAACGGATGGATTAAATTTAAAAGCAGATCATGAAGAAAATAATTTATTTACTCTGTTTCCATTTCATTTTAATAACCGCGCATGCACAAAATAAAAATGGATCGCGCACCAGAGCATTCGATGCGGGCTGGTTGTTTCTAAAAGACAGTACTACGGGAGCCGAATTACAGAGTTATGATGATTCCAAATGGAGGATAGTTAATCTTCCGCACGACTGGAGCATAGAAGATTTGCCAAATCAAACACCTGACACGGTTGTTGGTCCATTCGACAGAAAAAGTATCGGACAATCGGCCACCGGATTTACGGATGGAGGAACTGCCTGGTACCGGAAGAAATTCATTTCTCAAAAATCCTTTCAGCATCATATCGTTTCCATTGATTTTGACGGGGTATATATGAATTCAGAAGTCTGGCTGAATGGTCAAAATCTGGGAACCCATGAATACGGGTACACTTCTTTTAGCCATGATTTGACTCCTTATCTTAAACCGACAGGGGAACAAAATATCATTGCAGTCAGGGTGAGAAATGAAGGAAAGAATTCAAGATGGTATAGTGGCTCTGGTATCTATCGTCATGTATGGATCACCGTTACAGATTCTGTTCATTTTGAAAAGTACGGTATATATGTTACTACGCCGGTTGTAACAAAAGAAAAGGCGATCGCCAAAGTTCAGTCAACTTTAAAAAACGAAGAAAATTCGCCAGTCAGCCTGAGTCTTGTGACAAACATTTTTAACCCGGAAAATAAAATCATTCAGCAAACAAAAAAAACCATTCAGCTGAATGGTCATTCAGTCATAACAAATGAACAGCAAATTGAACTTTCAAAGCCTTTCCTCTGGTCCGTTGAAACGCCCCGGTTGTACAAAGCAATTATCGAAATCAAATCAGGAGATAAGACGGTTGATCATTTAGAGACTGCATTTGGTATCAGGACCATTCAGATGGACGGAGAAAAGGGTTTTTTATTAAATGGGAAAAGGATCGTATTTAAAGGCGGATGTATACATCATGATAACGGTCCGCTGGGGGCAGCAGCCATCGACAGGGCAGAAGAGCGCAAAATTGAACTTCTTAAAAAAGCCGGTTACAATGCATTACGTCTGAGTCATAATCCGCCCTCAACAGAGTTACTGAATGCATGTGACCGTCTCGGTATGCTGGTTATCGATGAAGCATTCGATATGTGGGAGCTTCCCAAAAATCCGCAGGACTATCACCTTTATTTTAATGAATCCTGGAAAAATGATCTGGATGAAATGGTATATCGCGACCGGAATCATCCTTCTGTTATGGTTTGGAGTATCGGCAATGAGATTTATGAAGCGCCTGATTCCAATGGTTACAAAATTGGCAAGGAACTGGCAGATGAAGTGCGCCATCTTGATCCGTCCAGAAAAATAACAGAAGCCATCGTATATCTGCCACCTTACACCAAAAAGCCCTGGGTGGACTATGAACCACAATTGACCAACCTGGATATCGACGGATACAATTATTTTTTGGAAAGCGGTTCTGATTATTTTGTTCGTGACAGTGCTACGGCGCATCGTTTTGAATCCGAACATGCCAAACATCCTGGAAAGACTTTTTTTGTAACTGAATACACTCCTGTAAATGCGTTGGAAAATTGGAATAAGACCGAACAGTATCCGTATTTAATGGGTAGCTTTAAATGGACCGCGATGGATTATTTGGGAGAAGCCGGAATTGGAAGACCGTTGCAATTGCCTGAGTCCAGAAAACTTCCTACAGGTTTGATGCGAATGGGTCTTTTCTATAAAGCAGTGTGGCCCGTTTATAATGCTTATTGCGGAGATATAGATCTGATAGGGAATCCGAAAGCGTCTTATTACTATCAAAATGTAGTTTGGCGAAATAGTCCCGTTGAAATGTTGGTGCATAGTCCCGTTGCAGATGGTATGAAAGAAGTTATTGCTCCCTGGGGCTTCCCCGATGAACTAAAATCATGGACATGGCCCGGAGAGGAAGGAAAAAAAATGCTCGTGCATGTGTATACCAGAAGTAAAGAGGTGAAACTGGCATTAAACGGGAAGATCATTGCAACGCAAACGATTCCCGATGGCTCGATTACAGCAAGTTTTGAAATCATCTATGAGCCGGGAATACTGATTGCTAAAAGTTATGATGACGGAAAAGAAATCGGATCCAGTTCCTTGTCAACTGCAGGTCAACCTGCAGCAATTCGCCTGGTAGCTGACAGATCTTCGATCCACAATGATCTTAACGATTTGTCCTATGTTAAGGTGGAAATCGTTGATGCAAATGGAAATCTTGTGCCTTCAGTTGATGGTTTGGAAATTTCTTATAAGCTCACGGGAAATGCAACGATAGCCGGAGTGGGGAACGGTAGGGTTGATGATCTGTCAGGCTTTCAACAACCACATAAGAAAGTTTATCACGGGAGAGGACTGGTCATTATCAGACCAACAGGCAGTAAAGGAATTGTTACACTGACAGCGACTGGCAAATCCCTGAAACCGGGATCTATACAAATCAGTATACATTAAAATTTAAATCGGGAACATGAAAGGACTCTTTAGAATAATTGCTGTTTTATGTACTCTGTATTCACCATTTATTTTATCTGCCCAGGTTCCGGATAATACCAACACTATATGTAATCCAATAAATCTGAGTTACCGTTTTCAATTGACAAAACCATCCCGCAGGGAAGCAGCTGACCCTACGATGGTTGTTTTCAAAGGGGAGTATTATTTATTTGCTTCGAAATCGGGATGTTACTGGTCGTCCGGCGACCTGATTCATTGGAAAATGATCACATCCCAAAATCTTCCTTTTGAAGATTATGCCCCGACAGTTGTCGCCATTGGTGACACATTATTTTTCCTGGCCACCAACTGGGGTAAGAACAGTAAAAGTCTGTATAAGACAAATGATCCTTCAAGTGGCAGATGGCAGGTTGCCGTGGATACATTTCCAAAAATCATGAGTGACCCGGCTCTTTTTCTGGATGATGACGGAAGACTATATTTCTATTATGGTACTTCAAACAGGGCGCCGATTTATGGTGTTGAGCTGGACAGGAAAACATTTAAATTAATCGGTGATCCAGTTGAATGCGTAAACAGTGATTTCGAAAATCATGGATGGGAGCGCCCCGGAGACTATAACACTGTGGAGAGAAGACCCTTTTTAGAAGGCGCCTGGATGAACAAACACAACGGGAAATATTATTTGCAATATGCAATTCCCGGAACCGAATATAAGAGTTATGCAGATGGATTATGCATCGGTAATTCTCCGTTGGGTCCATTTAAAATTGCAGAAAATAATCCCGTTTCCTATAAGCCGGAGGGATTTATTGCGGGTGCGGGTCATAGCAGTACATTTCAGGACAAATATGGAAACTACTGGCATATTGCCACTATGACCATCTCCGTAAAAGATCCGTTTGAAAGGCGTTTAGGTTTGTTTCCTGCATTTTTCGACAAAGACGGTGAATTCTACACCTATACCGGCTTTGGGGATTTTCCACACCAGGTTCTTCAAAAAAAGTTGAAAGGACCGGATGATTATCAGCCTGCCTGGATGTTGCTTTCCTATAATAAGCCTGTACAAGTTTCCTCCACCTTAGCCGGTCATCCAAAAGAAAATATAACGGCTGAGAATATACGAAAATACTGGAGCGCGGAAACAGGTAATAAAGGAGAATGGTTGACCATTGATCTGGAATCTCCATCAACTGTAAACGCAGTGCAGATAAATTTTGCCGAAGAAGGAACAACGATTTTGGGAAATAAGGTTGGTCGTGCTGATTCAATCTACTATCAATATTTACTGGAATACTCGACGGATAACAAAACCTGGAAAAAATTAGCAGATAAATCATCCAACAGGTCCGATATTCCGCACGACTTTGTTCAGCTTTCCACACCTGTTGTAGCAAGGTATCTGCGTTTAACGAATCTGCATGTACCCGATGGAAAATTTGCGGTCTCTGGTCTCCGTATATTCGGAAAAGGTAAAGGCAAAGAACCGCAACCCGTTTCTGATTTTACAATTGCGCGAGACACGGCTGACACAAGAAATGTAACCATATCCTGGAAAAAAGAGACCAATGTAGTGGGTTATAATATTCGATATGGGACAGAACCCGGAAAACTATATGAAAATTATCAGGTACTGGGTTCAGATGCGATAACAATTCACAGTTTGAATAAACTTCAGCGATATTATTTTACCATCGATGTTTTTAATGAAAACGGAATAACAAAGGGCAAACAGGTTAAATAGAATTAATAACGCAAACAAATATGAAAGTTGAAAACAAAGTAATCATTGTAACGGGTGGCGGAAGCGGAATGGGACGTGAGCTGACACTTAACCTGCTTTCGAAAAAAGCAAAAGTAATTGCTATAGATATCAACGAATCGGGCCTGCATGAAACTACGGAGCTTGCCGGTTCCAACAGTAAATCTCTCAACACTTTTGTTGTTGACATAACGAATAGGACTTTAGTAGAAAATCTTTTGCCCAAAGCTCTTTCATCGTACGGACAAATCGACGGGATCATAAACAACGCAGGAATTATACAACCATTTGTGAGGTTAAACGAACTCAGTTATGAATCAATAGAAAGGGTACTGAACGTAAACCTGTACGGGACCATTTATATAGTAAAAACATTTTTGCCACATCTTCTTACGAGGCCGGAGGCGCATATCGTAAATATTTCAAGCATGGGAGGTTTTTTACCAGTTCCCGGCCAGACAATGTATGGCGCTTCAAAAGCAGCCGTGAAGCTTCTTACGGAAGGATTACATTCAGAATTAATGGACACGAACGTAAGAGTAACGGTCGTTTTTCCCGGGGCGATTAATACGAATATTACAAAAAATTCCGGGCTGGGAGATATGCGGCAATCGGATCCAGGAAAAGAAGCTCCGTCGATGAAAATTTTATCACCCGTCGCTGCGGCTCAAATGATTATTGATGGCATGGAGAAAAACAAATACCGTGTATTAGTCGGAAAGGATGCAAAAATGATGGATCTGCTGTATCGTTGGAGACCCGCATTTGCCGCCGGATTGATCGCCAGGAAAATGAAAAGTCTTTTGGGTCAGGAGAAATAAAGGTTGTTCAAATAAGATTCTAAAGATATTACACTCAATTGTGCATTGTCAGGCAGCAACAAAATGCTTTATTTTTTTTCGATTTACTTTCTTTTCTGCGTGCCACAACTCATAGTTCTTCTGAAGATTAATCCAAAACTGGGCTGAATTGCCAAATGCTTCTGAAAGTTTAATGGCCAGTTCCGGACTGATACCCGCACGTTCGTTTACAAGAGCGGACAGGTTGACTCTTGAAACCCTGAGTCCGGCAGCAACTTCCGTAATACTAAGATTATGTTCCTTAATGAACATTTCTCTCAGAATTTCCCCAGGATGAGAAGGCGGTAAATTTCTTTGTAACATATATTTCATTTTAATGGTAATCCAAATAATCCACATCAAAAACATCAGGCGGCTTAAATGCAAATAAGATCCGGTAATTTACTGTAACGGAAATCGACCAGAAGCCTTTGTATTCACCTTTTAACGGATGAATGCCGCTTCCCAAAGATCTTATATCTGATTCTGCTGATAACGCGTCCAGAGCAGTGAGAATCCGACTTATTTTCGCAAGTTGTTCTTTTGGCAACTTCCCTCCATTCCCGCTCTCATAAAACATCCGAAGTCCTTTGTGACGAATCGTATGAATCATTCACAAATGTAACATGTATTGTTACATATTACAAATGTGATCGACTCTTTATTATCAGCTTCTATTTTTTATGCATGTTATTTCCCGAATAAATAGTTTTTCTTTATAGCCTGATACCCGGGTAAGATGGATACTGGTAAAAAAATAAACCCCTGTGATAACAGGGGTCGATTTTTAATTTAAACAGAGGAGTTAATGCTCCATTTTTGAAAAGTCACCGTAGATACTTTCAAACACAATTTTACCGTCTTTGTTAAAATCGTCGAACTGCACACAACGGATGCGGAGTACTTCATGTGTTTTTTTGGATTTGCCACTCCATGTCCACCAGGACTGTACCGTTTTAGCATCCATATCTTTATAAGCCAGATAATCGGGATAACCGACTTTGATAAGTGCAATACTATCGTAAAGGTCAAAGTCCCTGGACCAATTTTTTAATGCTTCTGCGATAGGAATTCTCTTCTTCATCCCACTTACCCAAAACCTGGCTGTGTCGGAAAAAATTCCGGTGTTTGTCGCAATGTCGTTGTCAAGGTATGCCTTCACAGACTTATAGACAATGTTGATATAGGGATGTTCCATATAAATATCCCCGTTTCGTTTCTCCTGGGAAAAAGCGGCCAGTACCAATAGGAATAAAGCCGCGCTAAGCAAAATTTTCTTCATGTGTTGATTATTTTAGAGTTTAAGGCGAAAGGTATCCTAATAACCGATAGATAGTGCACTTTATGAGAATGAAGTTGCGAAGCAAACTATTCGGGAACTATACAAGAGGACAAATATTGTATATTAGATCACCAAATTGAGAAAATGAATGTATCCGAATTCATCAGCAGCATGCCTTCTGACAGGCAGGCTTTACTAACTAAGATCCACGAAACGATTATAACAAATGACCCGGGTGTTAGTCCGGTCGTTAAGCCGATGATGGGCAGGGAAATGATCCTTTACGAGGAACGTTCTCATATGAAGTACGGATTAGCAAGCGCAAAAAATTATATGTCGCTGCATTGCCTGCCCATGTATATGAATCCGGCACTGCATGCTAAATACACAGGGCTGCTGCCAGCAGCAAAGTTCCAGAAAGGCTGTATCAATTTTTCGGATGAGGCTGCTATGCCGTCTGCAATAGTGGCCGCTATGATCGCAGAATGTTCTTCTATCAGCATCGCCGCAATGCTTGAAAACCGGAAAAAGAAATAAACAAAGATTTTTCAGACCTGACTGGCACTTGTCCATATAAATGGAGATTTGGTGCATGGACTGGACATCCGGTTCAAGGAAGAGGTTGACATGTGGAAATCGATTGGAATGGTATAATTTGGTTAGACTAGCGCTTCGTTACCTTCAGGTCCTTAAAATATCCGATCGTACCAATATCTACCGATCTGACCATTATCAGTTCACATGGTACTATATTCGGCATTTCGTAATTCAGGATACTTCTTGAAAATTTCATTGGATGTAATGGTATTTCCCAGTGCGCCGAACTGGTGCAGGTCGCCAAAGACTTCCAGTCGAATGGACTGGTCGATTTCTCCAACGTTTATTGGATCAAAACCCATATCCTGAATCAGTTCTTCGATGTCGGAATGTATGTCCGTCTCATTTGTGGCATAAAAGAGTACGGCCTGCTCAGGTTTTTGATTGGCGACGTTGGCAATTGAAGCCGCTCCCAAAGTGCCCAGTGCTTTTACCAGCTTTGCATTTTTCGGTAACAGGGCCTGATTGTGAAGTCCGGCTGATTCGTTCTGAGGTATCGTTTTTACAAAACCACCTTTTCCATCCGGAGCAATCGGATTGGAAGGATCGATAATAATTTTTCCATGGAGCACCGCTTCATACTGATAAAAAAAGGTTTTGATGGCATCGAACCAAATGGCCAGAATGATAATATCTGCTTCCTGAATAGCAGCACCTATTTCCATCGGCCTCGCCATTTTTCCTAATGTATCACAGAGCGCTTTTGCTTTGATTAAATCCGGGCCCGCAACGATCACAGAACGATTATTTTTTACAAGATCGGTCGCAACTACTTTTCCGATATTGCCATAACCAATAATTGCAATTGTTGCCTTGTTTGTGTTTTCCATTTTAAAAAAATTTTTATTGAATAAATATGGTGTTGTATCAGATACAAAATTGCAAAGAAGGTTACCGGCTGCAAATAAGGTGGATTAAGAAATAGTCTTAATGTAGATTAAGCATGACGGCCTAGCCCGGTTTCCTTTCATTTCTCATTTTGCTCAGAAATTCGGGGGTGATACCCAGATAGGAATCAATTTGGGTATTGGGCAACCTCAGGGCCAGTTGGGGATATTGTTCAAGGAATGACTGATAGCGCTCCTGTGCAGTAGAGCTGATATTTTGCAGCACACGGGTTTGTAGTTCGACAAATTTGTTTTCTATGATGACTTTAAAAATCCGGTCCAATTTGGGAATTGACCTGTACAGGAAATACAAATCCTGTTTTTCAATTTGTAAAAGGGTAGAAGGTTCAAGTGCCTCTATAAAAAGTTTACTGGGTTTATCGGAGTGAAAGCTGCCAATGTCAGCAATCCAGTCGTTTTCTGCAGCAAATTGAATATTATGTTCAACACCTTTGCCATCCACGCCATACATTTTAAGACAACCCTCCACAACAAAAGAATAATGTCTGCAGACCATGCCTTCCTGCAAAATCATTTGTTTACGTTTTATCTTTCGCCGGGTAACCCTTTTATCCAGGAGATTTCTTTCTTCCTCATTTAAAGGAATGTAGTTTTTAAAATATTCTATCAGTGGCTGTTCAACTAACATTCCTAAAGATAATATACTTAATCATGCACCGTCAGCCAGCAACAAAATGCCTGATTTTTTATGGCAGATGAAATATAGAATCATCCAGTTTCAGGGGTTTTACAACGGTTGCAATATAAACGACATTGAACTGTGGATTTTCAACTTCGATTTTTAATGGGACGGCTTTTGCGATCGACACATAGTAATACCAGTTACCTAATTTATGATTACTAAAAATCTTTGGATCTATTGTAAGCTTTGGACTGAAATAATATTTTTCGGTCCCGCTCCTGGAATTCAATATTAATTCGTCGCATTTATATCCCAAAATATCAGTCACCTCTTTGTTCAGACTATAGCTTAATACTGAATCATCATTGATACCGGCATCACTCGAAACGGCATCGCTTTTATTTTTCATTTTAGTGTACAATTTATTTTCTGCCGGTATATATAACTGCCACTCCAGAAGGGTTCCATTCACCACTGATTTATATGCTGCACCCTTAATAAAATAATCCTCTGTTGAACCCATCATGGATGTTAACCTGTCGTCAGTAATAGTCGGGTTTTTACTTGTATAAGTGCTCTGATATATAATTTCACCTTCAAAACTCTGCCCGAAAACAGATAGCGAAACGAAAAGGGCAGGTAATAGCGAGTTGACAAATTTCAGGCAGAATGACTTCATATCTTCATAGATGAGCTATCCGGTTTCATGAATTCTTCTGCCAAATGTATGAACAACAAGGAGTATTCTATTCTTTACTTAATTTTCCGGTCTAACCGGATATTCCAGTCAGGTTTTGATATGGGTGAGTGATCAACTTCTTCTTCATCGAAGTTTTTGACAATAGATTTTAAAGGTGATATTGCAATCTTCGAGCTGCGCAACTGGTTTTGCAGATCTACGCATTCTTTCTGAAGTTCAAGAATACTAGCGTGATTATTCATCACTTCTCTTCGTAATTTCAAAACCTTCATTTGTTTTTTCTGAATCTGCCGGCTCCTGAATGCATATCCAATAATTCCTGCAGCGGCTGTGATTGCGAATAAGGTAAATAAATTGAATGTAAAATCGATGTTATACATGATCTGGCATATTTAGAGGTTAACAATAAGATTGCCCCTGCAGGGTTTGATATGACTACGTAATAACTGACTTTTTAGAATTTGACAAATTTGGCTGTATGAATATTTTTTTCGGTTATATAGTGTAAAATATACGTACCAGCAGTTAATGATGAAACATTGACCTGTTGGATATTATTCTGTCCGGCAATAGTTGAAATACATGTTTTACCATTCATGTCAATAACCCGAAAGACTCCATTCTCCAAAATAGCATCACCAATGGATATGGTAAGAACGTCATGAACAGGATCAGGAAATAAACTGAAATCTTTATAATTCTGAATTAAGACATTCACAACCGGAGAATATGTCAAATGCCCATCCATATCTACCTGTTTCAGGCGGTAGTAATCCAAACCAGTAGCCGGGTTGGCATCTTTAAAAGAATAGCTTTGTATAACAGATGTAGTGCCATTTCCATTCACCTCACCGATTTGAGTGAATACAGATCCTTTTCCGTTTCTTTCTATATCAAAATATTTATTGTTAACCTCCTGGCTGGTAGTCCAGTTTAACAGGACTGTGTTATCCGGCTGCAGCGATGCGGTAAATGACATCAGGGTGACAGGCAAAGGAGTGCCAATGCCAAAAATGGATACATTCGTTAGTGACCATCCATCTAATGCCCGAATGTACAGTGTGTGCATCATATTGTCGGACAAACTACTAATATCAGCTGCGAAAGTATAATTCGTCAGGTTAGTTGTCCCCGTCACGGGTACAATAGTTCCTTTACCAAATCCCGGGTCAGTATCAAAGAAATATTCAAAGAGGGTGATGTTCCGGAGAACAGGATTGGATGGGATATTCAGACTACTAACCAGGATGGCTAAATTATTCTCGTTGGAAAAACTCCACTGACCGTTTGCATTCCTGGTGCGTACATACAATCGATGTATCCCGGTGGACAAACCGGTAATGTTGATAGCATAATTATTTATCGTGGTTGTTGTTCCGGGTATTGTTACCGGAATGGCGGTTGCAAGGCCGAAACCAGGATCTGTATCAAAAAAGTATTCAGCAGAGGTAATATTAGCCAGCACCGGATTGGATGGGAAAATGATGGGACTGATTATAAAAAGATTCTGCCAGTTGGTGAGGCTCCAGTGACCATTTCCGTCCCGCATACGGATATATAAATGGTGACTACCCGTGGTCAGGCTCGTTATATTGATGGCATAATTACTGATCGTTGTAGTCGTTCCGGGTGCAGATACCGGAATTGCAGTTGCCAGGCCAAAGCCAGGGTCGGAATCAAAAAAGTATTCAGCTGCAGTAATATTGGCGAGCGATGGATTGGAAGGGAAAATGATGGGACTTATTATGAACAGGTCCTGCCAGTTCGTAAGACTCCATTGACCGTTGGCTTCTTCGCAACGAACATAGAAACGATGAAATCCTATGGCCAGGCCCGTGATATTTACTGAAAAGTTGCTGATCGTAATATTTGTTCCAGGGCTTAGAGGAATATTTAAACCGTTGCCAATGCCCGGATCGGTATCAAAAAAATATTCTGTTTTGATGATATTGACAAGCGCGGGATTTGAAGGCAGGTTAAAACTGATCTGGGCCTGGGTGTGGTAGCAGCAGATAAAAACTAAGAACAGGAATATATTTTTAAAAAATAAAAATTGCTTCATACTGTAATCAATTTATGAATTTGCTAACCTGTCGGATGCTGCAGAATAAATTACCATCAAAGACAGACCGTCTGTAATCGGGGCACGAGTGCTAATAAATGGTTCAATGAGACGCTGCGCTAATGGTTACATTAATACTTGCCGTTCCTGAATTCACCTGCGTGGGAGCGGTAAGAGCGTAGATGCTTGGTATCTGTGGAGGCATTCCGGAAAGTACATAGGGCGCCGGACCCCCGAAGGCACCGCAATCTATCGTTGCACCATTAAGTGCACCTGCACCAATGGCCTGTGAACCCGCTGCTAAGGCATAAGCTCCGTCGGGGGTGTACACTCCTGTATTAGCATTATTCCAATCCACATATACGGTTGTAAAAGGAGTAACCGAGAAAATATTTCCATTGTTGTTGGGGATTCCTGTTACAGCTGAAGAGGTGGAAACAATATTATTGAAGTAAATATTTGTCCCGACATATGTAGCAAATGTCGGTGTGTACAATATATTGTTTTGAAGTGTAAAAGCTGAAACATCTAAAATGCTTCCACTGTAAGTCACAGATCCAATATCATTATTCAGAATATAACCATTAACGCCACCAATGTTGGTAGTAAAACTGCATCCATAAATAATAATATTATTATAAATAAATGTATTTGTCGCTGTAAAGCTGGCTGAATAAGCGATGATTTCAAACATCACATTCTGACGGATGGTATCATTGTTGGAATGATTGAGATACCCCAAATACAAACTATTGGTTCCAAAATTATTCCTTTGAATAGTGATATTATCATCCCCCAGATAAACTACGCCATTAAGAGTAAGTCCTTCAAGTACAGATCCTATACTCCCGCTTGTAAATTCAAGACCAGCGATCGTGCTTGGATTGGTGTTCCATTGCGTGTTAGGATTGACCGGTGTTCCGGTCAGATAATACCCGCTGCCTACGATCACAAGTTTTTTTGAAACTGTTCCTCCGGAATAGGCAGTGGCGGAGGACTCCAGGTAAATGGTATCGCCCGCAGTGGCGCCTGTAACAGCCGCGGGAAAATCAGTAAAATTGGCGTTGACACCGGCATTGTTATTCACCCTCCACACTTTGGCAAAGACAGGGTTGTTTGTGCATACTAATCCGGCATAAAGAAACAGTGTAAAAATTACTTTTTTCATAAATCTCAGGTTTACAAAATGTAATTGAAAATTAAAGAGTAAGAATCCGGTCGGTTTTGGGAGGATATAGAAGAATGAAAAATTTTCAGAGGGTCAAATAACGGACAATAAACTTAGAGCAAGGTTCTTAACCTGACAATACCGAATTCGGGTGAGAAAGAATCTTCCTTCATTTAGGTTAAGGAGCGAATAACCGCTGTTAATTTTTAGAGCTGAATTATACAGGCTAATCCTGCCGGCTTTTTATTGGCACAGTTTTTATAATTATTAAAGTGACTGGGAGATTTTGCATTTGAAAATGTGAATATCGTTTTTGAAGTCAGCGTGAGGCGGGTGAAAAGAAATGGATTTCTAAAAAATTGATAGTCAAACATCTATTATTTTGGAAATTCTGATTGTTAAGAAAAACAAAAACCGGATTTATGAAAAAATCACCTTCTTCAAAACCTACTATATGTCTGGCTGATGATGATCCTGATGACCAGGAATTATTACTGGAGGCTTTTCAACAACTGACAGACAGCTACCATTTAAAAGCTGTAAGCAGCGGAAAGGGGCTACTGGAATATTTATCGGTTATGGATGAGGGTGAGCTTCCCTGCCTGATCGTACTTGATTACAATATGCCGGGCCTGGACGGCAAGCAGGTCCTCGCATACTTACATAACACGGCCCGTTACCATCATATACCGAAAGTTATTTATTCCACATCCAATTCTTTAAAGGATAAAAAAGAATTCTTGTCCATTGGTGCCAGTGAGTTCCTCACCAAAGCGACAACTACGAGGGATATCTTAAATTCAGTCAGGAAAATGCTCTCTTTTTGTGACAATGATGTCATGAAAACGGCATGATGAATAAAAACGGAACAGTTATTCATTGCGCCCTGGTGCGGCTAACCATACTCATTTTAATTCTGCCTGCACCCACATAACGTTTCTTCCAGTAAGAATCATCCAGGTTGGCAATACTAACTCCCTTTGAAGTGGAGGAATTGACGAACATGCGATTTCCAAGATAAAGACCAACATGGGAAACTACTTTGTCATCGAGGGTTCGAAAGAAAACCAGGTCTCCTTCCGACAAATACGCGGACGAACCGAATTTGTCGATCCAGTCCGTAAAAAACTGTTGAACGGATGTGCGGGGAATAGAAATGCCATAGACATTCAGGAGTAATTGCTGGATCAGCGAAGAACAGTCAATACCTCTTTTATCAACCCCTCCCCATTTATAAGGTGTTGACAGCCATTGATCAATGAATTGATATAGCCTGATATTCGTAATCTGATCGGGGGTTGTGTTCAAATAAACAGCATACTTTTTCTGCAGGGCGTTATAATCGTCAGCCGCAACGGGTATGTTTTTTTCAGGGACGATGTCGGAACTGCCGCCGACGATAATTTCGCCGCCCGAAGGACTTACCGATTTTGAAGAAGAGCATCCCTGAAGCATCAGGATAAATAGCAGGTAAACAAACAGGCGATTATAGAGGGGCATATGCTAAAGTTACTGAAAGAAGAATTTATCCTGTTATGCAAAAAAATTTAATTAATATCTTACCTTAATGTCTCCTATTTCTGCCTTTTGACTCCAGCTATCCTTGTTAGAACCTGGCATTCCGTGTTTATTAATGAAACCTTAGCTAACTGAGACATGAAAAAGAAACGCTCCTTCTTTCGAATTGATGAGCAGGTTTTTTTTGCGATGGCCGCCGTATGCATTTTCTCTATTGTAATCTTTAGCTTCAGACTGGCGACCCGCCATAGCTGCCCAATTGTAAAAATTCAATTGAGCGACGATTCACTGGTGGCCGGTAATATAGTTCACTTTAAAGCTGCTGCTTCAACCGGGAATTCGTTTTCATGGAATTTCGGAGATGGAAGTACGGTAGATGAAGAAAGTTCAACCACTAATCACAACTATAAAAACCCCGGAAAATACACAGTAACCGTCCTGGTAGACGGCGAATGTTCTGATATTGAAAACATTTATGTAAATGAAGCGCCTATAATTGTCAACAACAATCTGCAACCTGTTATTGTAGGGCCTGATACGGCATATACCAACCAGCTGGTTAAATTTTCAGATATTTCTGCATCGTCTCTTAGCTGGGAGTGGAGTTTTGGAGAAACCGGCGGTCCGGACGCCTTTACAAAAAATGCGAGTTATACTTATTCCCAGCCAGGCATTAAAAGGGTATACCTCAAAATAAATAACAGGCCCGACCTGGTAGTCGTTCACTTTATTTATGTAATTGATAAGGATGCGCAGGACAAGCTAAAGGAAAAACCGAAGAAGGAAGCCAGCCGGGCCCCTGTGATAGTATATGTGCCCTCAAAACCTTCGGTGGATCCTATCAGCAATCAAATTACCCAACCTGCAAAACAGGAAAAGGAACCCGAACATGTTAAGCCAAAGGCACCGGATATTTCTCATGAACAGGTAGAAACCATGCTGATGCAGGTTAGTGCAGGAAACAAAACGGCCAATGATTTCTCCGACTATTTATGTGGTAATCTTGGAGTTCCGGTATTTTATAACGGGAGCGCCATGCCATTCAGCAAACTCTGTGAGCAGTTAAAGGAACTCAAAGAAAAAAAGATCAAGAAAATTACAGTAGGGCTTACGAAAAGTGGAGTAACCGGATGTATTGAATCCATGTCTGTTTCCATAGAAAAGAAAAAAGGTTTCCTGGGTTTTTGATATTATATCAATTCAATTGTTTTTCTAATGTCAGGTTTAACGGCAGACATACTACTGAATGAAGAAGCAAAGCGGGTCGTAAAAATCGCCCAGGCCACTGCTAAGGAAAATATGAATCCCGAATTCGGACCGGCGCATTTATTGAAAGGCCTGTTACATAAGGATGCCGGTTTGCAGGAGTATTTTAAAATCTCTTGATAAGGATATCTACTATATCGAAGAATGGGCCGATGTTCGAATTGAGTCCATCAAAAAATCTTCTTCACTCAAGGATCCCGTTCCCGGCGACGGCATGATCGGTGAGGTGATGAATGAAGCAGATAATATAAGGCTTAAGTTTTTAAAGGACGCCATAGCTCCCGAACACCTGTTGGCCGCGGTTTGCACGCCAGGTGTCGGATTCAGTTTTGAGCAGTTAAAAACACTTCCTCTCCAAAGATCTGAATTGCTGGCATCGCTTGCAGATACGGACGAACTGCAATCCGTTTTGGGATCAAAGAGTCAGTCCTCCAATGGAGAAAAAACAAAACCTGCAGCACAGCATGCCCTTTTGAAATACTGTATTGATAAAACACTTCAGGCGAAGGAAGGCAAACTGGATGCCATTATCGGCAGGGATAAGGAAATCCGTATGATGTCGGAGATTCTTTGCCGCCGTTCCAAACCCAATGTCCTGATCCTCGGAGAACCCGGCGTAGGTAAATCTTCACTCGTGGATGCATTTGCGCTTGCCATCCTGAACCAACAGGTACCACAACATTTATACAATGCAAGGATTTTTGAGCTGGACAGCGGCGCTTTGATTGCCGGCGCATCTTATAAAGGAGAGGTCGAGGATCGGCTTAAAAGCATCATTTCGGAAATAAAGCAATTTGACAAAGCCATTCTTTTTATAGATGAGATCCACACGTTGGTTGATAAACAGGGATCTGCCGGAGGAGCCATTAACATGCTCAAACCGGAACTGGCAAGGGGAGAGCTTACCATAATCGGGGCAACAACGGCTGAAGAATGCAGAAAATATATAGAATCGGATGAGGCACTGAGCCGTCGTTTCGAACAACTGGTGGTGGAAGAGCCGGATCCTGCTGTTTGTTTTCAAATGATGAAAACAATCATCCCGCATTATGAAAAACATCACCACCTGAAAGTTCCGGAGGAAACCATAAAGGAAACCATCCGGCTGGCCAAAAGATATATTAAAGACAGAAGACTTCCGGATGCCGCGATAGATCTGGCTGACCGGTCCATGGCGGCGTTGCGGTCTGATCAATGATACCGGCGGCAGGGATCTGGAATCATTTAAAAAAGAATTTGACAACTGGGACAATGAAGATGCAGGACCGGCACCACATACCATGGAAGAATACCAGTGGCTGCTCCTGCAAATGAAAAATAAGCTTAGCCCTATTTTATGGGGATATTTCCAAACGGAAGAAGACCCCATTGCCATGACAGATATCGCACTGGTAAAAGATTATATCCGTCGTGCACTGGATACCCTGCAGGCTGCTGCCTTAAACAAACACAGTTCTCTGGAAAAAAGTGATGTGGCAGCGATTGTATCTTATAAAACCGGGATACCCATCGGTAAAGTGCAAACGCAGGAACGTGAGCGGTTATTGAATATGGAAAGTCTATTAAAACAAAGGGTCATTGGTCAGGATCATGCCATTAAAACGATTTCTGAAGCGATCCTTGAGTCGAGGTCAGGACTCAGTAAACCGGGTCAGCCTATCGGAAGCTTTTTCTTTTTAGGTCCGACGGGAACCGGCAAAACGGAGCTGACAAAAACGCTGGCTAATTTTCTTTTCCAGGACGAGTCTTTTATGATTCGTTTTGATATGTCTGAATTCAAAGAAGAGCATTCAGCTGCACTGCTTTACGGAGCTCCTCCGGGTTATGTCGGATATGAAGAAGGCGGTCTGCTTGTAAATAAAATCCGCCAGAAGCCTTATTCCGTGGTCCTTTTCGATGAGATAGAAAAAGCGCATGCTTCAGTATTTGATATTTTTTTACAGATCATGGATGAGGGTAAACTACATGATAAGCTTGGAAAGGAGGGCGATTTTTCAAATGCCGTGATCATATTCACTTCCAATATCGGCAGTCAGTATGTAGTGGACTCCTTTAATAAAGGGGAGGTCCCCTCTTCGGCTAAACTGATGGAGATAATGGCCAATCATTTCCGGCCGGAATTCCTGGGCCGGCTAACAGAGATTGTTCCCTTTCGCACCGATGACGGAAAAAATGGTACAGAATATTCTGCGTGTACAACTGAAATCCCTTTATAGCGCACTGGAAAAACAGGGTATTGAGTTGTTCATTACAGATAAGGCCAATGAGGTGCTTGCAAAACAGGGATTTACACCAAAATATGGGGCCAGACCACTTACCGGGGTCATCCGTTCTCAGTTGCGCAGACCTTTATCCCGGAAGATTATCAGCGGTGAAATCAAGGCGGGTGACCGGGTTACACTGGACGCGGATTCTAACGAGGTATTTACATGGAAAATTTAAATTCTCGTAAAATATATATACATTTAAATAAGTACCCTTTCTATTATTATACCATTCATTTAATCTTTTTATATGGCTGTTGAAAAATATAGTATTGGAGGAACCGTAACTGAAACGGAAGCTTTTGAAGCATTTGCCGACATACCCCAAAACAGGGTTCTGATGGCTGAAAAATTGACATCAAATACACCTATAAAGCCTGAAATAGTTGAGGGCCTTACTACGGTTGAGCAGGTGTTTGAGCATTTCAAGCCCAAAGTCGAAATGGATTTCGAAACAGAAGAAGGCAGTACCAAAAAAGAAACCCTGCATTTCAAAAATCTTGCGGATTTCGGCATAAAAGGCATTACCGCCCAAAGTAATTATCTGGGTGACCTGACTTTAAAAAAGGAACAGTACCACAAGATTATCAAGCAACTGAAGACCAATAAACTTCTTAAACAGGCTTTGAGTAATGCTGAAACCAAACAGGGACTGATTAATTCACTGAATGCCCTGATCAAGGAACTGGAACAATCCAAATAATTTTTAATCCAAATTTCAAAGTTCATTACTAAAACTCAAATTTCTCACATGGCACAGGAACCACTTAAGGCCCAGGAATTACAATCCAGAGTGCAGGAGGCCGTTAAAAGCATCGATAATCCAGCCCAGGCATTGGAAGGGGGCCTGAAGACGCTGGAGAAATTTGGAGGATTCGATCTTCTGGAAACTGCGATCGATAATGTTCAGAATATTAATCCTGAAAGAAAGGCCAGAAAGAAAATATTTCTTGAAGAGTCTTCTAAAAAAGCCGAACGTGAGGCCCTTAAAAAAAACCTGCAATGGTGGAGCGAAATTCTGAGCAGCACCGATGATATTTCCGAAATGATTAATACCTGCGAACAAAAATCAGACGAAGCGGGTACTGTACTGAAGAAAAATCTGAAAGCTGCGATTGAAAGTACGCAGGAACTGGAGCGCTCATACCGTTCTGTGGCGCTGTTTTACAAAAATACTGAAAACACCAAGGTTAAAAATATTTCCATCATCAATGCTGAAGCCGACCAGTTAAAAGATCTTGATAATACCAGGTTTATAGATGCAATTCAAGCAGAGCTTGTTGCAAATTATGACCGGCTCGACCTTCGGAATAATTATGGTCTGCTGATTTTGCCGGGTTACCTGGGGTCCAATAAAGTGGTGGAAAAATGGGCGAAAATCGCGTATGAAAATAAGGTTATGCTGGTGACAGATTTTGAAAACCTGGAAGCACCGGATGATGTGATGGAACTATTCGAAGCTGCGAATTTAACAGGCGGTGATGTATTCCGGTCGAACGTGGTAATGTCCTGCAACTGGCTGGTTGGTCGCGGTAAATTCGAGGAGGTTGATGAAGAGGAAGATCTTTTCGTTCCACCTGCTGCGGCGCTGGGCGGTAAAATATATAATACATTAATGTCGCAGGTTACTGCCGGTAAAAAACATGGTGGTATGAATGAAGTGGACGGTGTAAGGTTCGATTTGAAAAAGAGTGAGATTGCAAATCTGGAAAAACTGGGATTGGTTCCGATGGTTAAAGAATATGGCAAAGTGATGGCCTTCTCGGCAAAAACACTTTTTAACGGAGACAATCTCGGATTACAGACTTACTCAGTGGTAAGGGTATTCGATTATGTTGCCAAAGTAATGATGGATTTCCTGAACAGGAGAGCATTTGAAAATTTTAATGGCAACACCAGAAAGGAATTGAACGGACAGATTGTAAAATTCCTGGATGGTATTACCGGACCGAATAAACTGATTGAAAATTTTACAATACAACGTTTTGAACAGGATCCGGTTCAAAAAGACAAGATTTATCTTGATATACATTTAAAACCTTATTTCCCTTCAAAAACCTTTATGATTAAGCTGGAAGGACAAAAGGGAGATGATGGCAATGAGTGGTCATCGGAGTACGAGCAGGATTAGTAAGATTACCTGTTCTAAAATTATTCCGGAAAAATATCCTATTTTATTTTACTTCTTGTATTCACATCATTTATTCATTTTAAACCTTTTTTTATGTCCTTCAAAGCAAAACTTAAAGTAGCAGGAAAAGAGTTGAATATTTTGAATTTTCATTATGCATTGAAACAGGAGACGGATGCGACGGGTCGCCCGTCATCCATTACGCGCGGAGGCAGGATCACAATAAATCTGGAGGCCACCGGAGAAACGACTTTTTTTGAATGGATGTCCAATAATTTTGAAAGAAAGGATGGAAGCATCGTATTTATAAAGCGCGATAATGACGCGACGCTGAAAGAACTAAAATTCAAGGAAGCCTACCTGGTTGAATATGCAGAACAGTTTAACAGTACCGGAGAAAATCCTTTGTCAGAAACGATTACCTTAAGCGCAAAAGAAATAGATCTTGGAAATGGCAAGCATGTAAATGAGTGGCCGAAAAATTAATACATTTATATGTCTTTCATTGCCAAATTACATCTGGATGGAGAAGAAATAAACGTCATGCATTGCGGATTTCGATTCTCACAGAATACTGATGCAAACGGAAAGCCAACGTCAAGAGCGCAAGGAGGAAGTATCAGTCTGGTAGTTGAAAGTACCGGAAGTACACATATTTTTGGGTGGATGACTTCTTCTGTAGAGCAAAAAAGCGGAGATATCACATTTTACAAAAGTGATTCTATGAGTAAACTTAAAACCCTTAAGTTTATAGATGCTTATTGTGTAGGGTATTACGAAACATTTAATCATGTTGATGAAAATCCTATGCAGATTCAACTTACGCTGAGCGCCCGCGAAATCCAGCTGGATGCTGTGGATTTTGTAAATAACTGGCCTCGTTAACCGGCTATTTTAATGTCATTTCCAGCGGCATTTTAATTTTTTCACCATAAAAGACAATCTCTTTTTTATGGCGCAATTTGTAGATACAAAGATCAGCATCGAAGGCAAGAACATAGATCAGTTTTCTTCCCTTTCCATCTCACAAAGCATTTTTAAGCATCATGCTTTCCGGCTGGTATGTCCGACGGAAGCTATTGACGGAACTTCCAGCACCATATTTAACTCCTCCAAAAATATGGTGGGTGGGTCCCTGTCTATTCAGATCATGCCCGGCAGGGGAACAAGGCGGTTTGAAATTTTCCGGCGTTGTCACTCAAATTGAATCTGCCCGTCACAGCGCCCATGCCGGAGACATAATTATCAGTGGTTTTAGCCCCACTATTTTGCTGGATAATGGACCTCACTGTAAAACCTGGGAGAAAAAAGCCATTAAAAATATTGCGCGGGATGTATTACAACATTTTCCCCAGAATTTATTGCAACCAAAAATTGCCCCTTCATACAACGAAACATTATCATATATAGTTCAATATAAAGAAACGGCCTGGCAGTTTCTTTGCCGGCTGAGTGCAACCTTCGGTGAATGGCTTATGTATGACGGACAAAAATTGATATTAGGCCCTCCGCAAGGCGACAAATCCAAACTGATTTATGGCAGCAATCTTAATAGTTTCGAAATGGCCATGCAATTGCGCCCTGCAAAATTTGAGGTAATGGCATATGATTATATCAACCATGAAGTATACGATAGTCAGCCTTCAGGGATAGCAGGCAAGGCGGGTCTCAATGATTTAGGCAAACATGTTTTGGACAAAAGCGAAGAGTTTTATGGAGCCCAACCCAAATACTGGCGGAACCAGTTCGTGACAAATAAAAAACAACTGGATGACTTTGTAAGTACCAGGGCCTCCATGGAGAGCAGCAATATGGTCCGGTTTAACGGAAGTAGCGGTCAACCTGATGTTCAGGTAGGCGGTACCGTTAGCGTTCAGGGAAAAAACGTATTTAGTGATTCCGATGAAACGTTCGGCGACTATACGGTTATTTCAATTACTCATCACTGTGACGGACTGGGCAATTATTCGAATGATTTTATATCAGTGCCCGCAACGATCAAAATGCCGCCCGTATCCGGATACACTGAACCAGCCATTGAAACACAGAGTGCAATGGTGACAGACAATAATGATCCAAAGGGATTGGGACGGATAAGAGTAAAATTCCATTGGATGACCGACGCTGAAAAATCGCCCTGGTTGCGCGTTACCAGCCCACATGGTGGCGATGGAAAAGGGATGTTTTTTATTCCTGAAATCGGCGAAGAGGTAATTGTGGGTTTTGAAGGGAACAGCCCCACTAAGCCTTTTGTTATAGGAACTGTTTACAATGGCAAAGCCAAAACTAATTTCGCTAACAGTGGAAACGACGTAAAAGTATTACAGACAAGAAGCGGAAACATGATCGTCATGAATGACCATGACGGCAGCATGCATTTAGCCGATGCCAAGGGAAATGACGTGAAGATAGATGGGAGCGGGAACATCGGTATTACCTCAAGCGAAAGTATTGTACTTACCTGTGGGGATTCACTAATTAAAATGAAAAAGAATGGAGACATATGGATATCGGGCAAGCAGATCACCATCGTTGCCGATGACAAGGCAGGTATAATTAGCGGACAGGCTTCCTTTATTGCAGACGGTCAAAAAAATGACGCGGCTATGGATGGCATGACGTCTAATATAAGTGGTAGTACAGAAACAAACATAAAAGGATTAAAGACTTCTCTCAGTGCAGATACGCAAGTCGACATCAATGGGAATGCAGAAGTCTCTATCGGCTCTTCAGGAGTGGTGGGAGTTAAAGGAACACTGATTACTTTAAACTAGATATAGATTATGGGACAACCTGCAGCAAGATTAACCGATATGCATGTATGCCCGATGGTTACACCAGGCCTGCCCCCGATTCCCCATGTCGGAGGACCCATAGTGGGTCCGGGTTGTCCGACGGTGCTGATCGGCGGGATGCCTGCTGCTGTAATGGGTGATATGTGTACCTGCGTAGGTCCGCCTGATACGATCATTTTGGGTTCAGTCGGTGTATTGATTGGTGGTAAACCCGCAGCAAGAATGGGGGATAGCTGTGCTCATGGCGGAGCCATTGTATTGGGATGTCCGACCGTTTTGATTGGAGAAGTTTCTTCGGCAATGGCGGGAAGCCCTACCCAGCAATTTTTAAACGCTATGAATGATCTTGCACCTGCCGATGCGCAAACCACAGCGCAAATTGTTTCTTTGAAAGAGGCCGCGGCAAATGGTGTGCCTTTTTGCGAAATTTGTTCAAAGTAATAATAATGTTTGTAATCAAAGATGAACAATTCGGAGTATTTGCCGAAGACATGCGCATCAGATTTCGAATGCTGGCCGGCTCACATCTCAGAGAAAAATTTCCACGATCCCTGAATAATTTATCTGAAGAAAAAATATATAATCTAATTGATAAAGGGATCGATCTGGCCGCTTCTTACGATATTATTGATAGGAATGATACGCTTCAATATCTTGAGTTTATGATCTGTTTTGGGCATGATTTTGATTCTTCCATGACCTGGGCAAGAAAAATACTAACTATCAGAAACTTATCAGGATCAGAGAAGACAAAACGCCTTATACAAAAAAATCCCCCTGTCAGGGAATCTGTATTATGAAGTCAAACGCAACCAATCCTGTTCAGCCCTGTCCGAATAAAAAGAAACCCGCACCTGATCCGAAAAAGAAATGGATAAAGTTCCTGGTGCAGGATGACAAAGGAGTTCCATTAGCCAATGTGCGGTTTCATGTTACACTACCGGATGGTTCGACCGAAGAAGTATGTTCAAATGAAAAGGGAATGATCGAGATATTTGATATTGACGAAGGCAATTGTAAAATTGAAGCCGATTGGAAAGAGCATGTGGTTGACGATACTGTTTTGCTTCAAAGCTAAATCCATAAAAATTTGTTCCGTAATGGCTGAGCTGAAAAATATTGTCAACGCAAAAAAATATAAAGTTCAGGATGGCGATTCTATAAAATCGATTGCTGATAAAGCTGGTATTAGCTGGCAGGAATTGGCGAAATTCAACTGGGGCACAGATGACCCGGATAAAATAAATCAGTTTTTACGCATTAAGGTAGGATGCCTGAACAAATCAGAGGATGGTAAGAATTATGTCTTTAGCAGTAAGGACGATCCTGGTATTATTTATCTCCCTGAAGAATTGCCTAAAAAAACGTACAGCACGTCGGCGACCCATGTGGTTAAAGTCAAATTGCCTGAAGTAAAAATTTTTATTCCCGGAGAATGTTATGTCAGCTTCCGGCCAAAACCGGACTGGACAGGGGACGTATACGGATTTGACTGGATGCGCATCGGGGATTTTCCAATTTCCGTGGCCCCTGATATTGGGGAGAATTATAAATACAAAGATATCGTCGGCAAACATTATGTCAAACCGAATTACCTAACTAAACTTTTTTCACCTAAAACCTCTCTGGTTGTCCAGGGGGACCCCAATTCTTATCAGGGGGAATTTAAGACTGATGCTGCCCTCTTCGGAAAGCTGGAGGTAGAATATGAAAAGAAGGAAATTAATTTTAAAGATGGCAGCTCAGTACAAAATTTTACTTCTTACCTGAGCATTTATATGACTGAAAAGGATGAACCAGAAACTGTGGTAATACAAGCATATTCCTTCATTAAACAGCCACCCGAAGAATTGATATTTAAATACGATAAGAAGTATTTTGAAATCACACCGGCAAAGCTATCCCAGTTGGGTGTCAATTATGGAGGCGCACCACATAAGGAAAGAATCACCATAAAATGTTTATCCACCTTCGATTCTGATCAATCCATACAGGCCATTTCAGTATTCAGGAATACAGGAGGGGGGTATGAAGAGAAAATAGTAGGAAAATTGAAAGTAGTTGCTAATAGTAAACCAAACAGGAAAATAAAAAAGGTATTATTGATCAATGTTAAAACACCTTCCATCAAAAGAGGGGGTGTTCAGCGTACCGGCAACGCCAGAGGTAATCTCGATTTTATCCAGCAGAGCCTTCGGCAGGCCCTTATAGACCCGGTTTTCGATCCGAAAGATCCCATAACGCTGGACATTTCTCTTGAAAAAGATTTTTCAGGATATATAAGAGGGAATGGTATTATTGCTTATAAGTTGAACGATCCTGGCTATACAAAACTGGACCAGTATTGTTACGCCAAGCTTAAGCAGAGATTGAAAGCAGCAGATCCTGCTTCAGAGAATAAATATGATGGGACGAATTACCTGAAAGCCTTTTATTTTGGAGAGGAAATTGGGAGAATAGGACCAGACGGATCAGCCGCTGCGCTGAATGGATATTCTTCGACTACTCATGAATTTGTAGTCATGTCTGGTACAGCCATTGAAAGCACGGCCGCCCATGAATTTCTCCATGCGTTAACTTTGCCTCATTCCTTCGATGGAATCAGCCCGCAATCCACTTACACCTATCAGGGAAAAAATACTGAAAATATATTGGATTATACCCATCACCGGGACGGTGACTACAATTTTTCAAGGGTGAGCTTATGGCACTGGCAGTGGAAAATAGCCAACGGGAACGCAGATCCCGAACCTTAAAATGATCAGATGAGACTTTTCACTTTTTTTGCATTATTGCTGTTTGCAGGTTCCTGTCAAGGCCAAAAAGCCGATCCAACAAAAAAAAATAAAAATTTTTCTGATATGAATATACCTGTTGTTACAAATGAATTTGAAAAATTTGAATTTAAAAATTATGACAGTTCCAAGGGGGTAAACAGGGTTATACTGCCCGACGGTACTTACCAGGAATACGATTCACAATCACCCGATGGATATATCGTAACCATTCAGCCAAACAATTCCTGCTTTATGATCATAAAAAAATTTTATAAGGATGGTAATATCATGGAAAAGGGGCTAATGATAAACTCCGGAGATTCGAAAAAAGGGAATTGGTATTATTTTGATAAACAGGGCCGGCTGCTAAGAGAGGAAGACAATGACCTTCCATTCAAATTTACATTCGAAGATTTATTTAATTTTTTAAAAAAGGAAAAAATACCCCTTGCCGTGGGCAGAATTCAGGGAGGGTTTCATACCCAGATTAACAATAACCCGGATCCTAAAGAAACCTGGTGGGAAGTAAGATGGTTAAAAGACAAAAGCAGGATGCCAAATGTTATTGAAGAAATCAGGATAAATGGAATCTCGGGAAAGGTAATCAGCAGAAAACAATCAGGGTACTATAATAACTAATCAGTATGGAGGATCTATGAATTCAGTACCAAATTTCAGTATATTGGATGCAGCCAGGATGCCAGGTGAAATAAACAAGGCGATTGAATTAAATAAAAGCGCGTTGTCACTTTTTAAAGGGGAAAAAATGAAAAGGCTGGCCAGCGTAGCTCCCTATTTGTTTGACTTGAAACAGGGGACAGGATTTATGCAATGGATGATTGAAAACGCATGGAATAATTCCTGGGGGATTCTTTTTTCAGCAAATATCGGGATGGAAGGATGTGAACGACATTTCAGAAAGTTTCTGATTGTCGCAGATGAACGGGGCCAGGAATTGTATTTCCGCTTCTATGACCCCAGGGTTTTAAGAATCTTTCTTCCGACCTGTGACAAGAAACAACTTATTGAATTCTTCGGGCCGGTTGATTATTTTATTGTTGAAAACAATACAGGGCATGATGGTATAAAATTCTGGATTGAAGGGAGGGCCCTACATCAAAAACGTGTATCACCCGGGGAAATATTTAATGTCAGACACCAACTTTAAAAATTACTGCTATGTCCACTGCATTTGCCTCAGTAAGAACTAAGGCCGTCGAAATAGCCAAACAGGAACTTGCCGGTAATGTTCGTGAGAGTAACAATTACCAGGCGATCAAAGATTTGCATCTTGGACAAGGTGTTGTATTAGAAAACCGGGGAGAGCGCGTAGACGACTATTTGATCAATGCCGGCGTATCTCCCGCCACCATGGTTTTACAGGGTGAATTAGGTGCAAAAATGCGCGAATGGTGCGGCATGTTTATATATTATTGTTATTCAACTGCTCTTAAACAAACCGCTAACGCCGGAGCCTTGCCCTTTAGGAGCATAGACTTATGGTCAGGACCGCGCCTGAGAACATGGGCAATTAATTATGACATCTGGCAGGCTCAGCGTTATATTTTAAATCACTCCGTTCCTGGAGAGCAAATAGGCGGTGAAACCCTCGATTTAATTAATCAACAACGGGTACAACAAAACGTCGAGAAAGTTGTCAAATGGAACATTGTTTCCGGCGAATTCAACGCCGCCTCAGTCGTGGTCGAGGCCGGCGATATTTTTATAATCAAGAGTGGCCACATTGGAATGGCCATTAGTGGCCTGGATGGTGGCTCATTCAATACAATCGAAGGAAATCAGTCGGAGTTGGCCGATAGTTGGACAGGTGTTCAGAAGCTCAAAAGAACAGTAGCCGAATGTAGCCTTATCTTCAGGATATGATCCATCGGAACTGTAGACGCAGGTTTACCGGGCGTTTCTCCTTATTCCCGTTTGAATATCCCATAACTTTATATTATCTTGAAGTTCCTCCATTTCCTTTGAAAATCACTTGATTGAGCGATGCAAGTCGGCATAGGACCTGTGAAGCTTATTCGCCATTCCGGATATCCTTAGTACCATTTTATTACTAGATCAAATTTATTAAGACTAATGATAAATTGATATGCAATTGGAGTTTTATTCACTTCCGATGATATTTGAGGGTTTGATGAGAGGCCAGGAACACCCGAGGTGTAATCTTCAGCAATCTGTTTTTCAGCATCTACACCTTTTATTAACTACAGCTTTCGGAGGATTTCCTGCAGATGAACGATTCGGTTCCAGAATCTGGGAGCATGATTTTGATAATGTGACCAGCGCGCATAAATTGAAGGAAATGTTCAAAGAATCCCTGCTACAGTCAATACAGGAACACGAGAAAAGACTTAGCAACGTGTACGTTGAGATTATGCTCCGGGAAGAAGAATTAATAAGTGGCGAACAATCCAGGAAAATAAAAAAAAGGATTGAAATTGGAATTACAGGATTACTGAATCTGACCAATGAGCGGTTTGCTTACAGGGATACTTTTTTCGTAGGGCCGCTGTCATATTAATATATTGAACTAAAAAATGCAGGAATCCAGGAACCAAATTAAATCAAGATTACTTAAAAACGCGTCGCGTGCATGGGGATATCCCGAAACGGAGGCTGAAAATAATTTCGATCCCCTGGTATCCATGCTCATGACTGCCTGCGCGGCTGAACTGGAAAAAATATCAGGTGAAATACAAGCGTCAAGAGCCAGGGTTTTGGAAAGACTGGTTCAATTACTTTCCCCCGATGCATTGACCGGTGCTGTACCAACACATGCTATAGCATGCGCTACGCCTGTAGATAAGGTTCTGGAACTTTCAGAAAAAACACAGTTCTATACCACCCGGAAAACATCCGGGAGTTTAGAGACGGAAGAACAGGTATCCAAAGATTATTATTTTACTCCGACGGATGATTTCAGGCTTAACAGAGCATCTATCCGATTTATGGCCGCGGGAAATACTTTGTACAGCATAAGCAATCATGTAAATAAGGAAGTCATCGCACAAACAGAAGAGGGAAAAGACCTTCCGGCTTCTTCTCTGTGGCTGGCAATTGATCAACCTTCCGAAAGTCTTCAGCAAAGCATGTTTTATTTCGACCTTCGCAATGAATCCAGCAAACAACTTTTTTATCAGCAACTACCGAAGGCAATCTGGTATTGGAACGATCAGCCAATTACACATAAGTCAGGATATTCACACGCAAATATCAGCGGGGAAATGCTGGAACTTGAAACCATCCTGAACCGTGATGATGATGTGAGCGCGAAAATAAAGAAGCATGTAAATCTGTTCTATAAGCCCTGCTTTATAACGTTGGAAGACAGAGAAGATCTGGCTGCCAGCGGGGACAATAGCCTCTTAACAGGAATCATAAATGATTCTTTTTCTTCTAAAAGTCTGAAGCCACTACAAAAATTTGCCTTGCGATGGATTTGCATAGATTTTCCGAAAACGATCAACACGCCGCTTCTCCAGGATGTGGTATGTGTGATGAACAGCTTCCCTGTAATAAACCGGCAGATGCATGACTTTAGTTTCAGGCTCCACGAAATTATCAATATCATACCCCTGACCACAGATGATCTTTTTCTCGACCTTGAAGAAGTCAGCAACGACGAAGGCAAACTTTTAAATGTCAGAAGTTTTGAACAAAGAGGTGAAGAACAAACATTTGCCATGCTTCTGAGAAATGGCGGGGTGGGCCGGTTTGATGAAAGGGATGCAGGTACTATAGTAAATTACCTGATTCAATTGCTTCGCGACGAAAGCGCTGCTTTTTCAACGCTTGGTAATGATTTTATGAGCGGGGAAATGAAACAGCTACAGCAGATAATTAATAAACTGGAACAGAGACTATCCTCCCGTCAACTGAAAAAAGAACAGATTCCCTACCTGGTCATTCAAAATAATTCTAACGGTAACCGGCAGAATATTTCAATTCGCTATTGGAGTACCGCAGGTGCCGAAGCGAATAATATAAAGTCTGGAAGTTTGCTGCGCATGTATAAAGGAACGGGAGTAGAAAACAATCAGGCAACACTGGTAACTACAACTTTTGGTGGAAGAGATAAACTGGGCACTACTGAAACAATGCTGGCATACAAGAGCGCTTTGTTATCCAGAGACCGGCTCATTACCATGGAGGACATTAAAACGTTTTGTCAATTTCAGCTGGGCGAAAAAGTGAAAAGGATTGAAATTAAGAAGGGTATCATGGTCCATACCGATCAACAACAGGGCTTTGAGAAAACCATCGATGTCATGATTACGATTCAACGTAAGGAGTATAATGATATGATGGAAAAGGGTGAGCTGGATTTTTGGAAGGAAAACCTGAAATTATTATTGGAAGAGAAATCAATATCCCTCTTTCCCTATCGTGTTTTTATACAACAGGCTGCATAATTATCGATATTATGGATAATAATAAATTGTTAGAGTCGGTTCAATTGGAAATGAAGGGGCTCGGCTGCGATGCAAAGGCCGAGGTACAGCTAATGCCTGCAATGGAAAAAGGATTGTCGCCAGATGATTTTATGGTAAGCTGTGATAGTTTGTTCATAAGGGAGTATAGCAGGGATCTCATAAAAACCGATATAAAACAGGATGCAAGAAAAATTTCTTTTCTGGAATTGCATCTTTCACGAAGTGGAATTTATGATCAGTTGCCGGAGGGATTTTTTTTTCAGCACCGCGAGCAGAAACATCGTAACCTGAGAGCAGCGGATATGGCCGCGGACCATAAAGAGAATAAAAGAAAGGAAGCAGAAATAAGACGGTTTTTTTTACCTCTTGAAAATGATTTTTTCTGGCAACGGTTACAATTGGAAAAAGAGGAGGAAAGATTGCTGGAAGGTCTGCAGTCCGGGATTCTCAATAATTATTTTGCTGAATTCTGGAATATACCGAATTCAATTCCCAGGAGATTTATTACCCCGCTGATGCTGTTGCTGCCTTATGCACACCGGATAGCAGGCAACTTATCACTTACGGCCCAATGTCTTGCACAGTTACTAGGAGAAGAAGTTCAGATAAATCAAAAAAGATCATTCGTAAATAAGACTGAATCTGTTATTCCGCCGGGGTTGGGTCAGGCACAATTGGGCCTGGATTTTCTTTGTGGTGAGGAATTCCTGGAGGAGAGCCCTGTCATTGAATTTGAAATCGGGCCACTCGGAGTTTCCAAAATTAATGATTATCTGCAGGGCGGGAATCGGTATGAGTTGCTGGAAATATTCAGGAGTTTTTTTATTCCGGCAGGACTGGATGTTGAGTTCTCAGTGAAGGTACCGGGAGCACGGGAAAATATGACTATGGACATGGCGAATAGCCCGATATTGGGCTATTCCACAGTTTTATGACTGGTAAATTAAGAAAACGAGGGATATAATCAATAATTTAACTGCTGAACTGCCAAAATGGAAAAAGTGATTTCAAGCGATATGACAAAATTCCTGGTTGTTCTCGGACTCATAACAACAGGGGTTTCGGTACTCTTTTCTAATTTAATCGCAAAGTATAAAGGCAGTTTTAAGCCTTACCAAAAAGCCACTTTATGGTATATGTTTTTTTCATTTTTATTGTTCAGCATAGCAGGATTAGCGGCTTATCCTGATTTTTTCGACAACCCTGTGAGCTGCTTTATTTTTCTGCAGGTTTATTTTTTGTTGCTGGGTCTCGGTCATTTTTTTTATATGCACAAGCGACTTCGCTGGAGCGGAGAACCGGATGCATTTTGGCTCGAACTGATGTTTACAACGCTGACAGGAATTCTGGGCAGCATCGGCTTTATGATTGTTTATCGTTTGCTGAATAAGAACGGATTGCAGTATATCATGACGGGTAGCATGCTGCTCTTCATCATTCCACTGGTTTTTTACCAGACATTCCGCAAAGCCATTGCTATACCACCGAAAATAATCAAGGAATGGTTCTATCCGGTCAATGAAGAAATTGATGAACCTGAAGACAGCAAAATGAAAAACCTGCTGGTAATCAGTTTTGAATTTCAAAAACAGGTGACTGATACAGATGTTACGAATTTCCGGGCAAAAGCACCCACTGATATGGAATTCGGACAACTTTTTTATTATTTTATCAACGATTATAATGACCGCCATCCGAACAGCCGGATAAGTTATGTGAATCCAAAGGGAGAACCACATGGCTGGATATTTTATAAAAAACCGAACTGGTATTCTGTGATCACGAAGTATATAAGTGCAGAAAAAACAATTTTTAACAATCATATAAGGGAGAACGATGTAATCATTTGCGCCCGATCGATGGTTTAAATAAATTTTATGGAAGAAAATAATTACCTGCCGGTTAACTGGATTGATGGAATGAAAATCAACAAGACTCATTTCATTGCACAGGACAATGCAACGCGATACCAGCTGGCCCAGAATACCAACTGTTTGCTCAATGAATTGAATTATGGTCTGTTACCTGCCGGTCCTGAAGGTGATACCCCGAAATTATTTATCAGCACAGACAATCAGAAAAAACTTCAGGTCAGGATTCAGCAGTGCAGGGCGATTACTGCCGGAGGTTATTATATAGAATTCAGGGAAGATACTTTATTGCAGGGAACCAATACCGCGTTACCTGTTGCCAGTGCCCCTGTAACATTAAAGGAGTTAAAAAGTAAAGGAACTGAATTTTATATTGTTCTTTCAATAAACCCGTACAAACGGGTTCCTTTCGGGATGGCTGATATAGCTGAGATTCCTCCCCGAATCCCTTTTACGGCTCCGACATATTCGCTGGATCTGATTCCCCTGCAGGATGTTACGCGAAACGTACTGGGACTATGGCAACTCCCGGTTGGAAAATTGTCCATTGAAGATCAGCGTGTGATTCTGGAAGAAGATTATATTCCGCCATGTAGTACTGTGAACAGCCATCCGGAGTTGCTGGAGATACTTGCGGGACTGGAACAATTTTATGGGAAAATGGAATTATATTCTTTGCAGATCATACAAAAGATTTTGCAGAAAAAACAGTCCAATGATATGGCTGTGATCGTTCAGAAATTATGCGAGAATATTTCTTTCTTCACTTCTTTCGAGCTGGCTGATCTGAAATCAGTCGGACTGGTACAGCCACCGGTTTATCTTATTGGCAAAGTGGCTATTCTGGCAAGGCAAATGAAAAATACGCTTGACTGGTATCTGGGCAGCGGGAAAGAAGAGCTGATAAATTATTTTACCGAGTGGTGTAATATCAGTCAGGGTGAACTGGAAGGAGCCATGGTAAGCCTTTCCAATCATCAGTACAATCATCTGGATATTAATAGTTCTATTGACCAGGTTTCACAGTTTACCAAAATAATATCCCGTCTTTTTTATCAGCTTGCCAGACTGGAATATATCGGAAAGAGAAAGGAGGCTGGCATATTTGTAAAGGAAGAAGTAGTCAAACAAAAGTCGTCGGAAGCGGCTCCTCAAAAAAGACGCAGCTTTCTGGCAGACTGATAAACTTTCAACTACCATAATAAATTACCTGCCGTATGCAACAAATACTAAACAGCCAGGAAAGGAATCAGGCCTTTATCAAGTTCCTTATTTTTTTCCTTTTCACCATGGCCCTCGTTATCACAGCGGTTTTTTTTGATTACCATCTGCCTGTAAGGGAGAATAAAATGCTACAGGATGAAGTGGATATACAGCGCCAGCAGGAAGCCAACCAGCAAAAATTTGTAAACAGAATGCAGGAGGCAATTGTGCTGCTCGATTCACTGGATGTAAGCAATACGAACCTGGAACAGATCAATCTGCAGCTAAATGGTAAAATCGGCGAACTGGCAGTTTTGCAGCAAAAAGATAATACGCTCTATGGAAAAATGAATAAAGTGATCGTGGACAGATTCCAGGAATTGCAGCAAAAACAGCGGCAGCTTGAAAGTTTATCTGATAAAGCGGGAAAGCTCGCAAGCCTTCAGTCTGAATTGGACAAGTGTAAGAGCGATCTGGCAGTCGCCAATGCTGCATTGGATGGATTCAGGAAGAGTTCACCTAACTAATTTAAAGCCTCTTAAAGCTTTGTTTAAATCATCCTATAGATTAATACGTAAAAACTGCTCATTCTGTTTTTTCCTGCTGATTTTCGTCTCAGATGTTTTTGCGCAGGGCAAAAATCAAACACCGGCACACTATCATGATATCTTTAGTGAATTGCCGATACATGACGCAGCTTCCCTCTCGGTCTTAAAGAAAAACGAAAACCCCGAAGCAAAAATCAGGCAGTATATCTTTATTAAATCTAATGTATCAAAATCTGTCTGTTATGTAGGCGAACCTATTTTGCTGTCTTACGAGCTTTATTCGGCATTACAGAATGAGAGCGAAGTTAACAAACTGCCTTCCTTTTCGGGAGCAGGAATGATTGAATTAAGTGTCTTAAACGAACTGCCCGTTTACAGGAAAATAAATAATCTTTATTATCGGGTATTTAATCTCAGACAGTTCCAGCTGATACCGAACCTGCCGGGTAAATTAATCATAGACACACTCTCTGTGATGAATACAGTCCATTACCGGACCGCCACTGATTCAATTGGCCATTATGAGGGTATTGTGAATAGCAATACTCTGGTTATAGAAGTTAAGCCATTACCGGAAACCGGAAAGCCCGCAGATTTTTCAGGTGCGGTGGGTAATTTTCAATTGGATGTTTCTGTTGACAGTGATCGCGTTGCTGCCGGTGAAACCAACAGATTGCATATAGCAATCAGTGGCAGCGGCAATTTCACGCCACTTTCCATGCCTGAAATAAACTGGCCTCCGGGATTCGATTATTTTCCGGAACGTGAGAAGTTAACAATGGTAAAAAATAACTTTCCGCCTTTAGGCAGGGAAATTTTTGACATCCCCTTTGTTCCGAAAAGAGCGGGCAGGTATTTTATTCCCGGATTAAAGATTGAATTTTTTAATGCGATAAAGGGCCATTATGACAAGAGCAGCAGTGACTCGATTAAAATTATTGTACTGGCTGCGAAACCTTCATCTGCGGTTGAACAGGAACCGGAAGATAAAAAGTCGGGTCATCATATTGCATTATGGGCCTGGCTGGCAATTGCATTGGCTGCAATAATTAGTTTAATTATTTTTATGAAGAAAAAGAGACATCATTGATTTATCCAATTTAATGTACATAATATGACTAAAACTGAGGCCCTGGAATATCTGGAACTTCCGGAGGATTCTACAGATATTGAGATAAAAAAAACTATAAAGGAAAAGTTGGAATATTTTGAGAATTTAAGCGAAAATGCGCCCAGTGATTTCTTAAAAAAATTGAATGCACAGAAAGTCCTGAAAATAAAAACCATACAGGAGGAATCGAAAAAATGGCTTACAGGAGAGCCTGGTTTAAAATCGCTTATTCTGCCTGACGACGATTCAGATGAATCCGATGGCGAAGAAGATGATTTACCGTTAACCACTCCTATAATAATTTCTTCCGGTTCCAGGTCGGCAAAAAAAGCTCCGGTTACAGAACCGGCAGGCTGGCTCGTCCGACACACCGAGGATCAGTCTCCTAAAACATTTTCGTTATGGAAGGGGAATAATTATATCGGACGAAAGATTCACGATACAATCAAGCCCCTGATAGTAATTGATGAGGATCTATACATTAGCCGGGTTCATGCATTAATAACGGTTGAAGGCACTGATGAAAGCCCGGGTTTTTATATCGAGGATTCGGCTGCTTCCAATAAGGGTGCCGAAAGTAAAAATGGTACCTATATCAATGGAAATGAAAAGCGCATAACTAAAAAAACTAAACTTAAGGAAAATGATACCATACAGATCGGTGTTACGAAACTGATTCTGAGGTATAATAACAACGCCATCAACAAGATTGTCAGGGAAGTCGAGAAAAGCAAATTCATGCATACGGTCGCGCTGGATCTGTAGTGCCTGTCGTTATAATCTTATCTTAAGTTTACCAACTTCATTAATATTATCCTGATCTATCTGAATATTTCCGGTATATACTGCAGAAGGATCTGTGGTGCTGGTGGCCTGCAACAAATATTTCCCGGGTTTCAGGTAGACCTTCATGGTTTTACCTGTTTCGAGAATACCGATATCCATGGAATTCATTTTAATATTACAGGTTTGTGTGGTGGTTAATTCCAGTATATATTTTTGAGATGTGTTTGCAGACGATGGAAGTTTTGGTTTATGATCCTGATTTTGATCTGTATTCACATATTCTTTTTTCTTTTCGGCAGGATGATCCGTTTTATGAGCTGTATTCGCCGGGGGAATAAGAGGCTCAGTTTTCGTCACCGTATCCTTAGCGGTTTGCAAAGGCGGTGATGCAGTCACCTGTTTCCGGTTCGAATCAATTACAGGTGGCAAGACTTTTACCAAATGAGCCGTATCTTTTTCTGCCTGGTTTTCTTTAATAATTTGCTGCATCCGGGAATTCCTGATGTAAAGAAAGACGATCATCACAATAAATATAATTCCGATGCCAATGGCAATTTGCTGATAATTCAACTTTATGCCGGATTTCTTTTTGGGAGCAGGAAGATTTTCCTGCATAGCAAAATCATGTTGAATCGTTTCTCCCTTCCCCGGATCAGCTATCTTTCTTTCAGTATCATAAATGGCCGGTTTTTTTCCGCTGACCAGTATTTTGGTTTGATCCAGGTCTTCCGCCATATAATATGGTGTCGGGGCAGTGGTGTTACTTTCATCCAGCAACCCAAGTAATTCTTCCGCTCTCTTTGCCCGTTCATTTGCATTTTTTACGATGCAATGCGCAACGATATTCCGGAAGGGTTCAGGCAGTTCATTTATTTTTTCGGGTAATTCAGGGGCCATAATATTTGTCATGATCTGTTCTGAATTATCCTGTTCACTGTTCTTAAAAAGTACATTACCGGTAATAACTTCATAAATAGTTACACCAAGCGACCATAAGTCCAGGTTGTAGGAAATCTTTTCATTAATTCCGTATTTCTTTGGATTCAATTGTTCCGGTGCCATATAAGGGATGGAGACAATCAGGGCAGATGAACTATTGCTGTTTACAGAGTCTGAAATTTTACTGATTCCGAAATCAGTAATTTTTGCAACCGGTCCTTCGATTGTTTTTTTTATAAGAATATTTGCCGGTTTTATGTCCCTGTGTATAATAGCATTTTTATGCAAATAGGACAGGCCGTTCAGAATACCCCGGATTAATTTTTTTAATGTCTCCGGATCTTTGTTAGCATTGTAATATTCTGAAAAACTTCCCCCGTCCAGAAGTTCCATGACGCAAACCTGGATCTTTTCATTTTCCCCAAAATGGTTTACTTTTTCAATTTCCTCGATATCCAGATAGCGGCAGATATTGGGATGATCCAGGTTAATAACCCTTCTTATTTCGGATATGGCGTTGTATCGTTCTGAAAATTCGCCGGTCTTATATATTTTTAATGCGACCCAGCGATTCAGTTTCTGATCATAAGCTTTATAAACCCGTGAAAAGCCGCCTCTGCCGATAAGATCATGACCTGGAACATATTCATAGCGGTTAAATAAAAGTGAAGGGCCATCCTTTCTCTGGAAAAGCCCGGTTGTGTGGGAATCAGGAACAGTTCCTGGTGTAACCAGAATTTTGGTATCGTCTGCATTGGTTTGAGCTTCTTCAATATTCGTTTTGGCGGGATTAGTCAGAATCCTGGTGTCATCTGCATTGGTTTGTACTTCTCCGATATTTGTTTTCGCCGGCGTAACAAGAATTTTGGTTTCGTCTATATTGGGTTTAATATTCAGAATCATTGTCTGGTCCTCTGTTTCAGGAACCGGTTTTGAGTAGATCCTTGTTTCATCAATATCCTTTTTTTCTTCTTCCGGATAGTCTGCCATTAGCACAGGTATCAGTGCATCGGCAGATTTAACGCGTAATTTAGCATCCCTGACAAGACATTCACTAACCATTGCAAGGAATGGCTGTGGAAGTTCCCTTATTTTTTCCAGGAGCTCTGCGGACTGAATATTCATCATCGTTTCTTCGGAGGTTTCCTTTTCGTTTGATTTGAAAAGTGTTTTGCCCGTTATGATTTCATAAACAGCCACACCTAAGGTCCACAGATCAAGATTAAAAGAAATTGTATTTTGGATGCCGTATTTCTCCGGATTGAGTTGTTCTGGTGCCAGGTATGGAATGGAAACAATCAGAGCGGAGGTGCTATTGCTGTTATTTGCATCCGAAATTTTGCTGATACCGAAATCTGTGATTTTGGCTACCGGCCCGTCTTCCGACAGTTTTATAATGATATTTGCCGGTTTAATATCGCGGTGAATAATTCCTTTTTTGTGGAGATAGGTGAGGCCGTGCAAGACATCGAGGATTAACTTCTTTAAAACATTCAGATCCTGATGTGCCTGATAGTATTTAGCGATATCACCCCCATCTAATAATTCCATTACGCAGATTTGTATCTGCTCTGTTTCGCCAAATGAATTTTCATTTTCGATCTCGTCAATATCCAGGTACCGGCAGATATTGGGATGATCCAGATCGGCGACCCGCTGAATTTCAGTTATCGGGTTATACCGGTCTGATATCTCACTGGTCCTGTAAATTTTCAGTGCAACCGGTCTTTTAAGTTTTTTATCAAAAGCCTTGTAAACTTTTGAAAACCCGCCTGTGCCGATCAGATCTGCCTTTGGATTATATTCATATCGGTTTAAGAGTACCATGGTTTTCTGTTAAGGCTTTTTCGAAAGCGAATCCTTCATTCCTTTTTTTGATGACTCGTTAGTATTGTTACTATCGTTGCCCGGTGAGTTGACAATTTCAACGTATGGCAATGAATCTTTGGGCGCGTTTTCCGGTTGTACGGAATCATGTGTACTGCCGGTTACAGGATGCGGACCGTTCAGCTTTTTATGGTTTGAAATATATCCTATTCCCAGCACAAAGACTGAAATAATGATGATGAGTATCAGGATCAGGTAGATAAGATTCGAAGGTTTGGATACCGGTTTTTTTTCAGGACTTATCCTGATCAGGTACATTGAATAATTATCCCTTGTTTTGTTAAAACAATATTTTTGAAAAGCACTTACCAGATCGAAATCCCCTTTGTCATTCTTATTCAGCAATATTGAAAGATCTTCTTCTGTTATATTTTCAAATAAACCATCCGTACATAGCAGAAAATAATCACCACCCCTGACATCTTCAATCCACTGGTCTTCGGCCTCGACCGGTGTTTCATCGGCTTTGATGGCTTTTAAAATAATATTTTTTTGCGGATGCGATGATGCGTCTTCTTCACTGATTTCCCCTTTTTTTACCAGTGTATTGACCAGGGAATGATCGGAGGTCTTATATAGGACTTCACCGTTTCTCAAATGATAAACCCGGCTGTCGCCGCTCCAGGAAATAAATGCCTTATTTTCTGTGAGCACCAGAATGCAGATTGTGGTGGCCATATCCGGATTGAGGCGGTGGGAATTTGCATATGAGACGAGTTTTTGCCTCGAAGTCTCTAATTCTTCATTGACTGTGACGGATTTGATTTTTTCAGGGGGGATTCGCTTCAGCGCATTTCCCATGGATTCCGCAATGATCTTACTGGCAATTTCTCCATTTTCCGAACCTCCGACTCCGTCACATACAATGAATATTCTGTCCTGAAGCGTAGCAGATCCTGCGGTGGGCCATATATAATCCTCCTGGTTCCTTTTTCCACCGATTTCATAGAGGTAATATATATTGCTAAGAAGCATTTAATAATATTTTTTAAGAAGAGATTTAAATCGTTTATCATCTCTGATGTTGGCGATTAATCTGTCTTTTTTAATATCACTATAAGGTACCATTTTGGTTTGAAAAGATTTTTCAAACCAGACCAGCGCATCATCCGTTTTGCCTTTCAGTGCCAGCGTACTTGCCATACCATACAGCGTGATACCGTTGGTGGAATCTTTTGAATAGGCTCTCTGATACCAATTCATTGCGGAATCATATTTACCCAGGTTCAAATAGGTTTTTCCGATTTCATTGTCCAGGGTTTTGATGTCTGAGACCGGATTGGCCGCTTCAAATTTCAAATATTCGCCAATTGCTGCTGAATAATTCTGTGATTCTGCATCGCAATAAGCTTTTAAATACAGCGCGTCCGGAAGTTTATTCGCTGTATCCAGCACTATGCAAGTGTTAAATGAAGCTGCTGCGTTTGGATATTGATTTTTCGCCAGTAAGGATTTGCCGAGATAATAATGCCAGAGTGCATTTTTATTATCCAGTGAAATGGCTTTGGATATATTGGTAATGGCATCTGCCATCTGATTGGTTTTGAAATAAGCATAACCAATATTGTAGTATGCTTCAGCGTAGGAGCTATTCTTCTTCAGGGCATTTTTAAACTCTGAAATGGCTTTATCATAATTGTTCAGGCCAAGATATGACTTGCCGGCACCATTATAAACTTCTGCCGTTAAACCAGCATCGGTATTTGCTTTTGTCGAATTAATTGTCTGCAAACAGTTTTCAAAGGCGCCAGATGCATTATTATAGTCATCCAGGGCCAAATATGAATCGCCAACGCCTTTTTGTGCCGGAATCATCTGAGGAGTGAAGTTCAATGCATTTTTATAATCTCCGAGAGCCGATTTATAATTGCCCTGCTTTTGATAAACAACGGCGCGACCATAATAGGCTTCGGAATAGTTTGATTTTAACCGGACGGCTTCCGTGTAGCCATTGATTGCCTCGGGGTATTTATTTTGTGAAAGAAAGTATTCACCCTGCGAATAACGGTAGGCGCTGTTATAAGGATCTATCGCTATTGCTATGTTAACCAGGATTATGGCAGAGTCCGTTAATTTGTTGCTGAATTTTACCGTGGCACGCTGGTAATAGGCTGATCCCATTTGTTCAATATCCTGTTTGTTTGCGGGATCCAGTCCTTTTTGACGGGCACTTTCAAAGTCCAAAGCCGCATTATCAATATGTTTCATCGAAAGCTCACACTTTCCACGCAGGTAAAATCCAAGCGAGCTGTTGGTATCCAACTGAACTACAGAAGTAAAATCATCATCGGCCCGTTTAAAGTCATTTTTAGACATAAGCAATTCCCCGCGTCTTAAATATAATGCAGTGGCTTTAGGATCTGCCAGCAGGCCATCGCTCAGATCTTTTATGGCTTCATCTACATTATTCTTGTTGATCATCAGGCGCAGTTCAGCCATTTGTTCATAGATATTTGCATTTTCTTTACTTATAGTTAAGTAAGTTTTGTAGTCGGTAAGCGATTTATATGGATCGTTTGTCTTTTTGTACAACTCCGCACGCTGTTCAATCGCGTCCAGATTGTTTACGTCGAGCTGGTAGGCCTGTGAATAGTCCTTCAATGCATTTTTAGAATCTCCTATTTTATCATAGCATTTTCCTCTTCCAAGAAAATAATCTGAAATTGTTTTGTTTTTCTTTATCAGCGCATCATATTGTTTAATGGCCTCTTTATACAGGCCGGCTTTGTATTTCTCTTCCAGTTCTGCGAGGTCCCTGAATTTTGCCGTAAGTTCGCGGATATGTGCATCATATTTAGCGCTTTCATCAGGTTTTTGGGCGATGGCTTTATTATATGAAACTATTGCTTCCTCGTATTCACGTTTTTTCTCCTGAAGAGATGCCTGACTTATATATTGCTGAAATAACTGATCGGAGGTGATGGTAGCTCTTTCCCTGGCTCTATTCGCATTGTTGATTTTACCCGGAGGGAGAGGGTCATAAGGTCTTGCTTCTTTGGCCTGTTTATAATAATCGAGTGCCTTGGTAAAATCGTTCGCTTCCAGTGCCTTATCACCCTGGGCTATAAGATCATTAAAGGCCTGTGTTTGTACCCTGTCTTCCTCAATAAGTCTTTTTCGTTCGGTTTCCCTGAGTTCGTTTTCGAACAGGATCTGGCGCCTGGCAGCGGATCCGCTGTCCTGGGCCGGGACATCACCACCCGAATTCTTCAGCCTGCATCAGCACAAGATCATTCCCATAATCATTCACTGTATCGGCAGGCAGGTAGAATGCGATCCTCGAGATATAAGGGACCCATTTATTATTTTCCTTTTGAATACTTATTTCAGCCATCCTGTTGTTAAGTGTATATGCTGTATCGTTGGTCATATTTGGATTTCTGAAGAAGGAAGAAAAATATACTTTTACATACAGGCTGTTCGATTTTTTAACATTGGAGACCTTCATTACATTAAACAGGATTGAAGGCCCGTCACTCTTTTTGTAGAGAAGATCAAAATCCTTCAAATATTTATCTATTTCCACATCACGCGTATTGTTGGAGCTATGGAAGTTTGGGTTTATATCATCTTCAACAAGAACTTTGGAAGAGAGAAAAATCCTGTTTCTTGTTCCGGCGTAGCTATTTGTAATAATTTCCTGTGTTTCCTTTAGTTCAATCGAAGAATTAGATAAGTTGTTTAGCAGATCCTTCAGTTCCCTTTTTATTATATTTTCCGATTTGAAACGTATTTCTTCCGCATCCTGGATGGTAATGGCATCCTGAGCCGTAGTAGGCTTGTATACAAGAAAGAAAATGATCAACAGGCAAATATTTTTTTTACTAATCATAAGATGAAAATTCTGTGCATAAGACTCAATATGATTATTCTCCTAAAAGATTCTTTCTATAATTCTCCATTTCCGGTATGGACACATTTTGCATGGTGTTTATGAGCCATCCGGAATTTAATGCATCTCTCGGAAAATAATCCACTGTAAATATCCATTTTTCCATTTGCAGAAAATGATATTTTATTTCTTTTACATAAAGGAATTTAATCCGGCTGTTTAATATGGCATCATAAAATGCCATTGCATTCTTCCGGTTAAAAAAGGTGCTGTCAAAATAGTCCGCTAAATTCATTTTGTCATCCAGTGCCTTGTCAAGTTCGATAAAGTTATTGGCATGACTCGCCGGATTAATGAATTTATCCGGATCTTTCGGCAGTGCGATTACTCTGCTGCTATAAGTCGTTTTTAAAGTATTAGACTTTACACCGGCAATAACCCATTTTGAACGCTTCATGCTTTGGGTATCAATTTTTAATATGAGTGTGATATCAATAACGTTTTCATTCTGTTTAAATTTACATTTAGCCTCTGCATACCAGTTACTACTGTAAAAATCCAGTTTTTTTGGATGATGTTCATTGGTAGCTGTACTTACAAAACGATCGATTTCTTCAGCGTTCCAGGATTTGGTTTCATAGTTAAAAAGACTTTTTATAAGACTTGCCCTGCTCAGATTATACTTTATGTGATATTTGGCGTACACTTTCCTGACGAAGGAATTATTATCATCATTAAACCGCTCGAAAAATTCATCAATTTGTTTTACCTCATATATAAAATGTTTTTCCCTTTCACCCGCATCATTGACAATGGCCTGTGCGGTGACACGTACGGAATGAAAGCAAAGAATGTAAGTAACTGCAATTTTTATGGCAATCGGCCTCATAATCGGGAATTAAATGGATTTGGTTGTTATGACGCCAATATCCGACAGTAATACATCCCATACATTAGTCACATTTCCCTCATAATTTTTTTCATAAGTTTTTAAAACAATCGTCGCATTCTTCCTGGTTATATCCTGGTAAACGAGTTTTCCATCTTTATATCCCCTGAAAACCTGTTCAAAGGAGACAACGCCATAAAAATTGCCATCCACTCCGCGTTTTACATCACTCACATACTGGACATTCATCCATTCAATTTCGATTTTGTCGTACTGCACCAGCTTTAACCGCGAGAGATAAGTCCTGATCTTATACCTTTTAACATCATTTCTGTTGATGGAAGAAGTTTCGATCATTGCGTTCTCGTCAACGAAAAGAGATACGGCCTGATCTATTGTTTTATTGATGGTTTCATAAGTGGAAGTCTTATCGCATAGAATCTTCAGGTAAATGTTCAGCTGGTTTGTTTTCTGTAATGCCTTCTTTTCAAATTCGTCCTTGGAAACGTTTCCGGCAACTTCCTCAAAAGTCAGGGGCCTGGTACTGTCCAACTTTATATTTTTTGCATTATCATTAGTTCCATTTGGAGCAGCAGTTGGGATGTCCATTTTTACTTCTTCCACATCCTTATTATTTTTTTCCGTCTTTACAGAAACCGCCGTAATGGTATCTACACTGCTGAAGTTGAAAGAAGTATTTGTCGAATCCCTGTCTGACCACAAATAAGAGGCTATTTCTTCCACCTGGCCGTTGAGGAAAGGGTGACCGTCCTTATATATAATGGCAAGAATATTTTTCCTGTCAATTTTATTAGTCGTTTTATCTTCAGCGAGGTAAATAAACTGATCATCCTCCTTCAGGATATTTCCCTCGATCCTTCTTTTTGAACGCAGGTATAAACGATCAGAAACGCGGCTGTTTGATCCCGGGTTTAAAAATTGTTTCACTTCCTGCTGAATCCGGATATCGTTAAAATCCATTTTTGATGGTACCAGAAAATCTCCGTTTTCATTGAATAGTAAAATGGCTTCTTTAGAAGGGACAGTGACAGGAGATGAATAAGCCGGTGCGCTTTTAAAAGTAATGGTATTCGCGTTTATATCGGACACCATTCCCTGTTTTAATCCGGCCTTGAGATAAATATATTGTTGGGAAAGAGCGGGTGAGTTGAATGTGAAAAAAAGCAGGACCCAGCATATGTGAATGCGAAAAACTTGCATGGTACTATGTATGGTTAAGTTTTCAGTTTTTCAACGGGTGGATTTTCAAAATATAATGAAATTATCCGGGTTTTCCCGTGCTTATAAAAATATCAATTTTTCATGATTAATTCACAATTAAAACCATCAGAAGGCTGGTTTTGCCATATACAATGGAGGCTGGCAGCCAGCCGCTGCGGATTCCAAACCGGAAGGATTTTTTAGGTAATATTTGATTAATATTTGACCTTTGCATAATACCTGCGAAGGCTGCCTGTAAACATGGAACCAATTAGAGTAAAGTTCCATTTTTCCTCAACACTCCCAAAGTATCCATTAAAAACCTGGTGTAAGTACATAAAATTATTTTTTATGAATATACACGGTAAAATTTCTGCATGGGATGATAAATACCCGTTTTTGTTTGTCATTCTCAGAGTAATGCTTGGCCTGATACTAGCCGTCCGTGGTATTTTTTTTCTAACCTCCATTCAGCCATTATTTCATTTAATTAAAGGCAGCAGCCTGAGCGGACTGAATATGGATATGACACTGGCACTGGTCATAAGCTGGGTGCATTTATTGGGTGGAACTTTCATCATTCTTGGCTTGCTGACCAGGATATCGGCCTGGGCGCAAATACCGATACTCATCGGCGCCGTATTATTAATTAATTTAAACAGTAATTTATCGCAGAGTTTTTCAGAATTACTGCTATCCATATTTGTCCTAATACTATCTGCGTTGTTTGCCTTTGGCGGAGGTGGGAAAATATCAATGGATAATTATGCAAAAAGTCATTTGCTTTAAGAATTTATGAGTTGCTGATCTGTTGTAAAATTTCCGTGAACTCGGTGTGTAACGATATTCAAATTTTGCAATTTTGATAGTTGGGAGTACCAGGAAATCTCAATTGCCATTGACGACGGTGCGCATAGTTCATGACCTTTGTTTATTTGGCCTGGACTTATAGTACAGCACATTTGCTTTTTCGATAGTGATCAAGCCACCGCAGGCCGCTTTTTGCATTAAGTCATCTACCGTATTCGCAAAAGCATTTACTTTTTCTTCCTGGTCCACGATCTCTATAATTATCGGGAGGTCCTCAGAAATATCGATAAGTTTGGCGGTATGGACCCTTGTAGAAGCACCGAAAGCCATGATACCTCTTAATACGGTACATCCGGCCAGTCCCTGTTTTTTCGCTGCAAATAAAATTACTTCATATAATGGCTGGTGCCCAACTTTGTCAATCTCTCCGATAAATATGCGCAGCAGTTTTGAATCAGCGTTGAGTTCCATAATTTCAAATTGATTTGATTAATAAGATACCGAGGTATACTGCCAGCAGTCCTATTATTACGCTCAGCAATATGTACAGCGAGGTATAGAAAAACTCACCATCGCGCAGGAGGCTGATATTTTCAAAAGCGAAGGAAGAGAAGGTGGTAAATCCGCCACAAAAGCCGGTAGCAAGCAGCAATCGCATGCCCGGTGACAGCAAATTACCCTTGTCAGCAAGAGCATAGATGACGCCTATTATGAAACAGCCTGTGATGTTGATAAATAAAGTACCAAAGGGAAAGGAAGAGGGATAATATTTCTGGACAAGCAGCTGCGTAAGATAACGTGCAACGCCGCCTGCAAAACTACCTGCACCTACTAATATCAAACTCCTGGTCATAGTAATTAAATTTAATCGTTTAAACTATGCACAGGAGTCATCAGTCGGCGCCCAGCGTGACAATTAAAGGCGAACTCCATCACCATTGATTACGAATTTAAACATTTTTGGAGAAGAAAAAAATTCAAGAAATATTTAAGATGGCAGGAAATATAGTAACTGCGCATATTCATAGTTATATTGCTGGTTTGGCAGTAAACATCCCACTATAATATTTCCGGTACGCCCATCCCAGAAAAACATTTGGCACCATCAGTGTAACGCCCATCAGCCAGCCTGATGGCACGAGGATGGTGTGAAATAAGAGTACGTTCAGGCTGATTGGAAAAACAACGACTGCGGCGAATGGTGCATACCGGTTTAAGAGTAAGGACAAACCGGCAAGGATCTGGATAGTTTTCATCATGGGATAGATGTAGCCCGTGCCTTTGAGTCCGGCGACGAGTGCACCAGGCTTGCCTGTATGAAGTGGTTGATAAGGTATGAAATGAAAAAAATAATCCAGCCCGAATACCAGGTAAATAAATCCCAGGAGGCAGCGGGCAATCGTTACCCATGTTTTTATTTTCATCCTTTATTGATTAGTCGTCAAATTACCTTGCCGCTCCGCCATCAATCGTTAAACAAATTCCGCTGACAAAAGATGCTTCATCGGAAGCCAGATAGAGATAACCGTTAGCAATGTCGTCGGGATACCCCCATTTGCCCAGTGGTATCTGAGGGATGACTTTGTTTGCGCACTTCTTCAGGCATGGCATCTGTCATGGCAGTATGAATAAATCCGGGAGCAATGCAATTGACGGTGATCCCGTAGCGGCCGAGCTCCATCGCCCATACTTTCGTCATGCCGATAATGGCCGATTTGGTCGCGACATAATTGGTCTGTCCATAGTTTCCACGGATAGCCACATTGGAAGAAGCCGAAACGATGCGTCCATAATTTTGCGCTTTCATAATGGGAGCGACGGCCTGTGTGCAATTGAAAACTCCCGTGAGGTTTACGGAGATAACATCATCCCATTCCTGTTTCGACATTTTAAGCAGGGTCCTGTCTCTCGTGATACCGGCATTATTGATCAGGATATCTATGCGGCCAAAATAATTCATGGGCTTCGGTCACCGCATTTTGCACATCGTCCATATGCGTGACCGATATCTTTTTAAAGATGGCCTCATGTCCTTCTTTTTTTAATCTTTCTACCACGTCATGGCCCTGCGCGGACAGATCCCACAAGTATAATTTTTGCACCTTCTCTGGCAAATCGTTCCGCGGTAGCGAGGCCTATTCCATTGGCTCCGCCGGTGATCAGCGCAATTTTGTCTTTAAGTCTCATCCTTGCTGATTTTAAATGATCGTGGTTTCGCTGCAAGTTTGAATAAAAAAAAGATAACCCAAAAAATGAATTTATTAATTGGCTATTTTTGATCACCTAACGAAAAGACTATGTATCGTCACCTGATCATCCGGCTTTTATGCTATTTGTATTTACAGTCTGGACAATCCATGCACAATCCCAATCAAAAACCCTGGTTCTGGCGGCTCCTGCAGCAGGTGGATTTTCCGCCACGCGACTGGCGCGTCTGGATTCAAACATGAATGAATGGGTGAAAAAGAAATGGGTCAACGGTTCCGTGGCCCTGATCGCCCGCAAAGGCAAAATTGTTTTTTACAAGGCGTATGGTTATAATGATCCGGATACAAAAGCGCCGCTCGAAAAAACCGGGATCTTTCGTATTGCCTCACAGACAAAAGCCGTCACCACGGTAGCGGCCATGATATTATGGGAAGAAGGAAAATATTCACTGGATGATCCGGTTTCTAAATTCATCCCATCCTTTGCCAATCAACAGGTGTTAAATACTTTCGACTTCAAAGACACGACTTATACTACCGTTCCGGCTAAGCGGGCCGTCACCATTCGTGATTTGCTTACGCATGTGTCCGGTCTTGGATATCCGGCCATCGGTACACCACGGGAAAATGCTATTTATGCCAAATATGCGTATTACGGGTGGTGTTGGTGTAAGAAATCAAAAACTTTCCGATGTGATGAACCGCCTGGGTACCCTGCCGCTATTTTTTCAACCCGGTGAAAAATGGATGTATGGATTGAATGCGGACCTGTTGGGATACCTGATTGAAATATGGTCGGGCATGTCGCTGGAAGAGTTTTTTACGAAGCGAATTTTTAAACCACTTGGGATGAAGGATACCTATTTTAATTTGCCTGCCGAAAAAGGTTCGAGGCTGGTAAATTTCTTTCAGCAGGATTCTACCGGGGCAATAAAAAAACAGGCAACAACTTTTGGCGGATATCTGGATATGAATTATCCGCTTCAAAAAACGGATTATTTTTCAGGCGGCGGCGGTTTGGTATCTACCGTTTACGATTATGCGATTCTCCTGCAAATGTTATTAAACAACGGAACCTATAATGGCGTTCGTCTCTTATCGCGCAACACGGTGCGCATGATGACCATGAATCAGATTGGCGACCTGTTTGTAAATCTCAATGGTATTACCTCTGAAAATAAATTCGGATTTAATTTTGCTATTATTACTGAAAATGGAAGCAGGTTAGGACCGAGCCAGGCGGGCACTTATTCCTGGGGCGGCATATTTTCCACTTCCTATTGGGTGGATCCGAAAGAGGATATGTTCGTTATAATATACCGGCAAATGTGGGGACCGCATGTTGCTGATACTGATAAAGAATTCAAGCCTTTGGTTTACCAGGCGATCAATGACTGATGAAGGCATTTGTCAGATTAAGGTTTCATGCATGAAGAAAAATTGAATGATTGCCGACTTATTCTGCATGATCCTGAGCATACTTCTCCCGGAGAGCAGATTTCAGAAATTTGCCTACTGAAGTTTTTGGGATGGAATCATGATGGCATATCCTTCGGGAATCCAGAATTTTGCAAACCTGCCTGCGAGAAATTCCCTGAGTTCATCAGGCGAAATAGTCTTTCCTTCTTTTGGAACAATAAAAGCAAAAGGACGTTCCATCCATTTCTCGTCGGGCACGGCGATCACGGCGGCTTCAAGCACTGATGGATGCTCCATCAGAGAATTTTCCAGTGCAAGTGAACTGATCCATTCACCACCTGATTTGATGAGATCCTTGCTTCGGTCTTTTATTTCAATGAATCCATCTTCGCCGATAGTGACAATATCTCCAGTTTTAAACCAGCCATCCAGATGTAAATTTTCCCTTTGGCCCGGCATCGTGATAATACGAAGAGGAAACACAGGGACCGCGCACTTCAAGTTCGCCCATCGTGGTTCCATCCCAGGGGATGAATCCAAATTCATTCCTTCCGCGAATCTCCACAAAAGGAACAGGTAAGCCTTGTTTAGTTGCGTGGTCGTACTGCTCTTCTTTGGATGCTTTTTCCAGATTACTAGTCATAACACAACTGCTCCCCATAGGAGAAATTTCAGTCATGCCCCAGGTGTGAAGCACGGGTATACCATAGCGTTCGTCGAAGGATTTAACAAGAAAGCGCGGCATCGACGAACCGCCCAATACAATAGTTCGCAGGAAGAGTTTGTATTTGTGAGGATCCGCGTCGAGTTTATTCAGGATACTGACCAATACGGTAGGTACTCCTCCTGTCAGCGTTACTTTTTCGGTTTCAAAAAGTTGAAGCAGACTTTCTGCATCGAGATTGGGACCCGGAAACACCTGAGTTGCCCCGACCAAAACTGCAATTGTATGGGAAACCCCAGGCGCTGGCATGAAACATGGGAACGACGGGAAGCACAACATCCCGTTCGGTGATGCCAACTCCGCAGCTTGCGTACATTCCTGACATCGCATGAAGCATAATCGAACGATGGGAGTATAACACACCTTTCGGCTTTCCTGTTGTTCCCGAAGTGTAACACATGAAAGCTGCGGAATATTCGTCATCCTCAAAGGGTTCGAACAATGAATCATCGCCGCTGTTCACCACATCTTCATAATTTAAATACTCTTTCGGAATGAGCTCATCGGATTGTGGAATGACAATAACTTTTGAAATGTTTGTGGCAGATTTGGATTTTTCAAACAATGCCAGGAGCACCTGATCAACGATGATGATTTTGTCTTCGGCATGATTGACAATATATGCGAGGTCCTCAGGACTAAAGCGAAGATTCAACGGATGTATAATTGCTCCCATGCAGGGCACGGCAAAATAGGCCTCCAAATGCTGATAATGATTCCAGCTAAGTGTGGCCACACGGTCTCCATGACGAATGCCAAGCTGATGAAGTGCAACGGAAAGTTTTTTTGAGCGGCTTGCAAAATCCTTATAAGTGTAACGATGAATGCTCCTGTCCGGGAGACGACTAACAATTTCTTTTTTCCCGAATAAGGTTTCCGCCCTGCGCAAAATGGTGGGAATGGTAAGCTGGGATTCCATCATTAAACCTCTCATGGGACGGTAAATTATAGTATCAGTTTCAGTTTCCCTAATTTCGTCTGGCTCGTGGTTAAAAGTTCCCTGGGTGTAAGGATGCATTACCGCTAAAAATTGTTCTATTAAATATCTTTATGCAAGTCAGGGAAACCGCTAAGCCCGGAGAGGTCGGTAGTATTTACAGGAATTATGTGCTGGTGATGCTGACACTTGTCTATGTCTTCAACTTTGTTGACCGGCAGCTTCTTGTCATTCTCCAGGAGTCCATCAAAAAAGAATTGCACCTGTCCGACACACAACTCGGATTGCTTTCAGGATTTACGTTCGCAATATTTTATGTTACCCTGGGCATTCCCATTGCCAGTCTTGCAGATAAAAGCAGCCGCAGAAATATTGTGGCCCTGTCTCTGAGCTTATGGAGTGTTATGACAGCCTTGTCGGGCAGGGCGCGGAATTTTATTCAGTTGTTACTTGCCCGCATTGGAGTGGGAGTTGGCGAAGCCGGGGGGAGCCCGCCGGCCCATGCGATGATTTCCGATTATTTTCCACCTGAAAATAGAGCCACCGCACTTTCTGTTTACTCGACAGGAATTTATATCGGAATATTAATTGGGTTTTTGATGGGAGGTTATCTGAACCAGCATCTCGGATGGCGGACGGCATTTCTTGTTCTGGGAATACCGGGTGTAATTTTTTCACTGCTATTTTTTGTAACGGTGAAAGAGCCCCGAAGAGGTGCGACGGATGCCCCTGCAGCGTCGTCAAACAAACCGCACAGTTTTGTCGAAGTAGTAAGGTTTTTGTATGCGACAAATACATTTGTCTGGCTGGCATTGGCCACCGGACTGCATGTATTTTGTATCTATGGTCTTTTTAATTGGGCTCCCTCTTTCCTGGCGAGGCTTCATGGGATGAAGACTTCGCAGATCGGCGTTTTGCTTGGTTTAATTCTCGGCATTGGCGGGGCTATTGGTACTTACGCAGGCGGATGGCTGACAGATTATTTTGGAAAAAAAGATAAACGCTGGTATCTGAAAATTCCGGCCTATGCAATTATCGCATCCATCTTCTTTGCAGCAGGAGCTCTTTTCCTGCAGAATAATTTCTTATCGGTAGCCTGTTTAGGTTTCTGTGTTTCACTGCACAGCATGTATCTTGGACCATCCATTGCGGTGGTCCATAGTCTTGTGCCGGCATCGATGCGCTCCCTGGCATCTGCTATCTTATTCCTCGTGCTGAACCTGATTGGTTTGGGATTTGGCCCCCTGACTGTAGGCATGATCAGCGATTTACTTGCTCCTTCCCTGGGAGCCGAATCATTACGCTGGGCCATGTCGATTATAATATTGGTGAGTGTTGCATCTTCCTCCCTCTTTTTTAAATCTGCGAAGAAATGGGTTGTGGATCTAAAGTTGAATAATTAGTACGACGTAGGAAATAAAGCTTATTCGCAAAAGCAAAGCTCACATCACTTCGCTAAAATCATCTTTTTGGTATCAATTAAATTACCATCAACATACAGCGAATAAGTATATGTTCCCGACATTAATTGCGAAGTCTGAAGTGTTATTTGTCCGCTTCCCATGGCGCCCAATTGAACAGTTTTAATATTCCTGCCGTTTATATCAGTAACCATTATGGTCGCGTTACCTGCCGTTTGGGGAACATAATAACTGATCAGGGTTGATTGATTAAATGGATTTGGTGCATTCTGTTCGAGACGTGCGCTGCTTAACTGAATGCTGGTAGTTGTTGTGTTTTCTTTATTGATGGTTCCTGAAGAAGCGAGGCTGGCTACCTGGGCTCTTATTTCGTTCAATTGATTTTGCAAATCTGTAATCTGGCTTTGTAAGCTGTCATTGGATGCGGAAAGCTGCTGCGCAGCTTTAATTAAAGGCACTACAAAATCGACATAACTTAACCCGTAAGTATCCTTGCTGTTCTGTGGTTTATAGAGGCCGCTGAAATTATATTTTATTTTTTTTGCAGCCGATTCCACATCCTGTGCGATAAGTCCGGTGTAAAGGATTTTTTCTTTCTGGATAATTGCATTTTCATCTTTTGTCTGGAGTTGCGCAGTTCCCGTTCCTCCGGGCCCCTTTGAGGATTGGCTGTTTGGCGCTCTGTACGCATCCAGCCCTTTGATATTATAATTATAAGTAACCGGTCTCAGCAGCTTAATAAACTCGAGGCCGGGGACGTTTTCATTGATATTTTTCTTAAAGCGACCATCAGACAAGGTAGTTATACCGTTGACCTGTGCTTTAATGGAGGTTATGAAGTTATTACCCAATATAACTTCATTGGAACCATCGATGTTGGCACCATATCCGATTGCAGTAGAATTAAAGTATCCGTCCATAGCCACGTCGACATAATTGCCAACCGCAGTAAGGTTATATCCTGTACTATTTTCCTGAAGTGTACTGACACCGACACCTACATTTCCGTTTCCGGATGAGTTACCATCGAGTGCATTGTATCCTACTCCGACATTATCCAAGCCATTTTGATTGGAGAAAAGAGCTGCAAATCCTATGGCTGTGTTAAATTTACCCCCGTTATTTTCAGTGAGTGCGCGATTCCCAATGGCTGTATTATAAGTACCATCGGCGCCCCCCGAACTAAGACCAAATAAAGTGTTGTTTGAAAAATCAATTCGCCCCGCTGCAGTATTATTTATTTTAAAATTTAAAGGCGCGTTATCGGTAGTGCCAATAAAATTAGTTCCATCTACGGTTCCGCTGTTACCCGTTAAGCTCCAGGAATTAGCACTGGAACCAGCGAGTGGTTGCCAGGTTGCATTACCCATTGCATCAGATGTAAGCACATTGCCGGCGGCCAGCGTTCCGCCGGTTATTTGTAAGCCTCCCGCTACCAGTGTTGCGTTGGTGCCCGTGCCTGCGTAAACTTTGGTGACTGCGTCGTTACCAAGTTGTATGATATCACTTGCTGTAATCATCGCGTTACTCCCGATAGCGGTTGAATTGCTGTAGCCATCAGCATCCACATCAGCACTTGAGCCGATTGCTGTTAAGTTATTTCCACTTATATTGTTAGTAAGTGCGTATATACCCAACCCAACATTTTCATAGCCAGTTGTGTTTTTGTTCATCGCGTAACTTCCGACCGCGGTGTTTTGGAGGCCATTCGGGGTGTTGTTGCTGAGGGTAAAACTTCCAAATGCTGAATTGTTGTTGGCGTTAGAACCCCCTGAAGCATACCCAAAGGAAGTGCTGTTGAAAATCGGATCAATACGTCCCGCAGCTTTGTTATTTATTCTAAAGTTTAAAGGCACGTTATCAGTAGTCCCAATAAAATTGGTTCCATCAACGGTACCGCTGTTGCCGGTTAAGCTCCAGGAATTAGAACTGGAACCAGCGAGAGGTTGCCAGGTTGCATTACCCATTGCATCAGATGTAAGCACATTTCCTGCTGCCAGTGTTCCGCCAGTAATTTGTAAGCCTCCGGCTACAAGTGTTGCGGTGTTGCCCGTGCCTACAAATACGGTTGTAACTGCGCTATTGCCAAGTTGGATAATATTGCTTCCCGTAATTATTGCTTGATTCCCAATGGCAGTGGAATTGCTGTAGCCATCAGCATCCACATCAGCACTGAATCCAATTGCTGTAAGTCGATTTCCAGATTGGTTCTTTGCAAGCGCGTAAGGTCCGGAGGCCACATTTTGGGAACCATTTATGTTTTGATTAAGCGCTTTCATTCCAATAGCAACATTTGCAAGCCCGGATGTATTAGCTGCAAGTGCATAAAATCCAAAGGCAGTATTTAGATTGCCTCCCAGACCTCCCCCTAAAATTGAAGCTCCTGCGCTATAGCCAAAGAAAGTATTGGATTTAACCATATCAAAATCAATGTGCGCCGACGGAATGTTGTTCACCCTAAAACTTAAAGGTGTTGCATCCGTTGTTCCAATAAAATTAGTTCCATCTACGGTTCCGCTGTTACCAGTTAAGCTCCACGAATTAGAACTGGAACCGGCGAGTGGTTGCCAGGTTGCATTACCCATTGCATCAGATGTAAGCACATTTCCTGCTGCCAGTGTTCCGCCAGTAATTTGTAAGCCTCCGGCTACAAGTGTTGCGGTGTTGCCCGTGCCTGCATAAACTTTGGTAACTGCGCCGTTGCCAAGTTGTACTATATTACTTGCGGTTATTAATGCACCGTTCCCAATGGCTGTGGAATTACTGTAGCCATCCGCATTTACGTCAGCCGAGTAACCAATCGCGGTAAGATTATTTCCAGATTTGTTACTGACAAGTGCGGTGTATCCTGCAGCAACATTCGAATTGCCAATTGTATTTCCGTAAAGTGCAAAGCCCCCCATCGCAGTGTTTGTATTACCAGTTGTTACGCTATAAAGCGAAAAACTTCCAATGGCTGCATTGCTACTTCCATAAGTGCCTCCTCCTGAACCTAAACCAAAGAAAGCATTGTCACGAAAATCGATACGTCCTACTTGAAAATTATCTGCTCTAAAAGTCAAAGGCACATTATCGGTAGTTCCTATAAAATTAGTTCCGTCTACTGTTCCGCTGTTGCCGGTTAAGCTCCACGAATTGGAACTTGCTTGTGGCGCTTGCCAGGTTGCATTACCATTTATATCGGAAGTAAGCACATTTCCTGCTGCCAGTGTTCCTCCTGTAATTTGTAAACCCTCAATTGACATGAGTCCCGTAAAGCTGGCGTTAGTTCCATTTAAAGGCCCTGTCAGCGTGCCCCCGCTCAATGGCAAATAAGGAAGGAGCGGTATTTGTGCAGCGGTTAGGGGTCCCGAACTAAGTACACCGGATGCATTGGTAGTTAGCACTCCTGACCCAAAACCAATAAAAGTGGTGGGTCCCTTTATTTGAACGCCACCCAGAGAAGAAATGCCCGTGACACGTAATGTGCCTCCTGCAGTAATGTTTCCGGAGGCATTTATATTATTTACAAAAAGAGTTTTCCAATTCCTCGTGGCAGTCCCGAGATTAAACGTGTTGTTGGCAAAGGGTACCAGATTCTGTCCTGAGCTATCCTGAAAAAGGACAATGCCGGCCAAAACGCATAGTGTTTGTAAGTAAAAAATTTTCATGTCGTAAAGTTTTGTTGATTCAATAATATTATTCATCATATTTCTACCGCCCATGGGCAACCGAATTAAAATAGGATAAGGCCTAAAGAAAATGCAGCGTTTAATAAAATGGAATACGAACAAGACTATAAGTCAATTTATTGATCCTTCACAGAGGATGGATATTACCATTGAAGATTGATGGTTTGCAAAATTTATTTTTAATCCTGGAATTGGCAATGGCGAATTCGGGGGATATCTCTTTCAACTCAATCCCCCGTTTTCGCGATTGGTTCAGCCTTATTTTAGATTTAGTTTCGTTTAGTATGAAACGTACTATATTTCGAGTTACTCTATTTGCTGCGGCCGTTGCATTGATCACAACATCATGCACAAAATATATTGATAATCCGACCGTGACCGGGAAGGTGCAGGTAACCACATACGCTGGGAACGGATCAGCAGGATCTGCCAATGGTCCGTGGCTGCAATCTTCTTTTGATGAACCGTATGCATTAGCGGTAGATACTTTGGGAAATATATATGTTGCGGATGCATTTAATAATAGAATCCGGCTGATCAGCCCGGTTTTTGGGGTGAGTTACTTTGGGGGTAATACTCCGGCGGATTCAGGAAATAGTGTGCCCAATATTACTGCTTTTGGTTCCCCTGTAGGTATTGCGATCGATTACACGGGAACTATTTATGTAACGGATAATGTCGAAACTTGGATTACAAAGATCAGTCCGTCGGGCGTAGTGACCACTTTTGCCGGTGGCGGTCGCGCAGGACAAAATGGCTTGGGTATGACTGCCGGATTTTATGGACCATATGGATTAGCGGTAGATTTAAACAGAAACCTATATGTAGCTGACTTTGATGGTGCAGAAATCAGAAAGATCAGCCCGTTTGGGTTAGTGACGACTTTGGCTGGCACCGGAGCCCTTGGTCGACTAGACGGCGCGGGCACGGTTGCCACATTTAATGGCCCTTTCGGAGTAGCTGTAAATGCAGCTGGAATCGTATATGTGGCGGATGAACTAAATAACCTGATCCGGGAGATCAGTCCGTTGGGAGTGGTAACTACCCTGGCCGGTAGCGGTAGTGCAGGTTCACAAGATGGCCTCGGTGTATTCGCTTCATTCAATAATCCATGCGGAATAGCTGTAGATAGGCAGGGTAATATCTATGTGAGTGATTCAAAAAATAACAAGATCCGAAAAATCGATCCGGCTGGAGGCGTCTCCACTTTAGCTGGTACAGGTCAGCCAGGCTCAGCAGACGGCGGGTATACGACGGCTACTTTTAATAATCCAATTGGAATTGCAGTGGATTCTGCAGGAAATGTATATGTGGCGGATACTGGAAATAACCTGATCCGAAAGATAAGTCAATAAGCGAATGAGAGAATCAATATGAAAATTATCTTAGCCTTTTTATTTGCATGCTCATTACAGTCCGTCGCAGTACAAGCCCAGCTGTTTAAGAATCTGACAGATAAAGTAAATCAAAATGCCGGCCAGCAAATTGATAAAATGACCGGTCAGACTCCTGCAAAACAGAGTAATCAAAATACAGGGCCATCAGCCGATTCGACTTCTCCCTTAACCATAAAAGCCTATTCGAACTATGATTTCGTGCCCGGTGATACCATTTTATTTGAAGATAATTTTTCAGACGATCAGGATGGTGAATTCCCGGCGCATTGGCAATTGCTTTCGGGTCAGGGTGTAATAAATAAAATCAATGAGGCACCTGCCTTAATTCTAACAGAGGGAAATTTTGTGAGGGTGTCTCCACGAATGCGGGCAGAGAAAAATTACATACCTGCTAATTTCACCATTGAATTTGATTTTTTTGCGAACGCCGGATACTTCCCTCCCATGGTAATGTTTCAGTTTGGAGAGGAACAGGAAAAAAATATTGAGTTCGGAAAGGAGGTTAAAACCTACTACTTCTCCAATGACTTCGATGCAAATTATCCAGGGGATCGCGACAACTTTGCTGATAACTGGCATCATGCGGCGATGGTGAAAAAAGGAAGCCAGATAAAATGTTATATTGATCAGTACAGGGTATTGGTAATACCTGACTGCGGAATATTCCAGCCCCTAAGCCTTCAAATGGGAGGCGTTGCCGACGATAAAAATCATATTATTTTCAAAAACTTTCGCTTTGCTTCAGGAGGAGGAATGAATATGATCGGCAAAACATTTACGGAAGCAAAGATTGTGACCCATGGCATCAATTTCGATGTTGACAAGGCCAGCCTGAAACCGGAAAGTATGGGTACACTTAACATGATCCTGCGTGTGATGAAAGATAATCCGGATTTAAAATTCGAAATAGATGGTTATACCGATAACAGTGGTCTGGCAGCTCATAATCTGACTTTATCTCAGGAAAGAGCGGACGCAGTAAAAGATGAACTGATTAAATTAGGGATTGATCCATCCAGGTTAACAGCCAAGGGATTTGGCGATACCAAACCCATAAGCGATAATAATACACCAGAGGGAAAGGCAAATAACCGCAGGGTAGAGTTTGTAAGGATGAAGTAATAACAAAATATGAAAAATTTTTCAATGTTAATCTGCGCCCTATGGATGCTACCTGTTTTTGGACAGGACTGCCAGCAGTTTCTTTTTTTTCAAAAGGGGAAAACGATTGAAATGACCATCTATGACAAGACGGGACAAGTCACCGGAAAACAGGTATACCAGGTGTTGAATGTTACCAATGCAGGTAATTTGATAACCAGCAATCTAAGTTCTGAAATCTTTGATATGACCGGAAAATCCATTGCAAAATCCAATAGTCTGGTGAAATGTAATGCGGGAGTGATGATGGTTGATATGAAGTTTTCGATGCCGCAGTTCTCCCATTCAACAGGTGGCTCGGATGCTACCATAGGTAATGAGTTTTTGGAATTTCCTTCGAATGTTCAGGTGGGGGAACAACTTAAGGACGGCAGTTTCACAATGAACATGACAACTCAAAAAATGACAGTGGAAGTCAACATCACCGACAGAAAAGTTGTGGGCCAGGATGTGGTAATCACTGCGGCCGGAACCTGGTCCTGCTATAAGATAGATTCCAAAAATACCATCACGATGAATATGAATGGAAGATCCATGCCACCTAACAGCACGGAATCGACTTTCTGGTATAAGCCGGGTTTTGCCATCGTAAAAACTATAAGCGCCAATGGTTCAACAGCCATTACATCGATAAAATGAATTTTTCTAAATCAGGTTTTCGTGAATGGCTTTCGCTACCGCACCTGACATGCTGGCGACATGCAACTTTTCGTAGATATTTTTTATATGTGTTTTGACAGTTTCAAATGCTATACCGCATTTATCAGCAACTATTTTATAGCTTCCACCTTCTACCAGGTACTTCAGGATCTCTTTTTCCCGTTTGCTCAGGTTATAATTTTCGAGGAGATCAGTTTTATGAAAATGATTCTTGAATAACCCCAGTATTTTCCTGGCAATAGTCGGCGACATGGGTGAACCGCCTGTCATCAAATCGTTGATGGAAGCTGGTAAAGTATCGGGCAGATAACTTTTTAGCAAATATCCGGAAGCACCTGCGCAAATTGCCGCAAAGACTTTGTCATCATCATCAAAAATGGTCTGAATGAGAATTTTAACCTGAGGAAAGGATTTAATAATTAATTTGGTTGCCTCTATTCCATCAAGGGGAGTAATACCGATATCCATGAGTACGACATCTGGTGTATTATACTTTAGCTGTTGGATCATATCCCTGGTATTCAGCCAGGCCCCAGTCAATTCAAAGTCTGGTATATCAGCTATCAGGATTGACAACGCTTCCAGAAATTTTGCGTTGTCTTCATATATCGCCACTTTCACACTCATGAGGATATAAAGGTAAGTCTGCATTTCAGAACTAAAATGCCGAATTCAGGGGATGGGAACAGTCAGAGACACAATGGTGATTTTATTCACTGATTGAATGTTGAAATTTCCTTTCATTTCATTTGCTCTCGATTCCATATTTATTAATCCATTGCCATATTTAATTTTTTCCGGATCGAACCCTTTTCCATCGTCAGCAATAGAAATATTGAGGCCTTTGGGAATGGATTTAAATGAGACGGTTAAATGTTCGCAATTTGAATGCTTGATGGCATTATTCATAGCTTCCTTCACGATTAGATAAATATTTTTCATAGTCTCCATGGGTAGTATCATCTTAAGGGCAGTCTCGTCTGTTTTAAACTCCAGCCGTACACTTTTTGATGTACAGGTTTCCATACTTAAATCTGTAAGGCGGTTAATAATTTTGTCCAGATTTTCATTTTTGGGATTGATTGCCCAGACTATATCGCTCATTTTGTCTATCATTTCCCTGGCATTATTACTGATCTTGGTAAGCACTGAGAAGGTCTGATCTCTTAAGCCGGAGTCCATTTTGTTTTTAGCAACTTCGATCAGGATATTGATGCTGCCTAGTGTGGAACCAAGATCGTCATGCAGGTCTTTTGAAATTTCATTGCGCATAACCTGCATTTTTACAAGCTGATTAATCCGATACCGGTACAGTAAGTATAGTAGAGTTATTATTATGGTCGCCACCAGGAATTTGAACCACCATGTCTGCCAGAAAGGTGAGGCAATAAAAATACTTATTGTAGTTGTTTTTTGACTTATGATCCCGTCCCTGTTCTCACATTTCACATTAAATATGTAATTGCCCGGCGAGAGGTTGGCATAAGACGCAAATCGTTGTTTGCCTGAATTTACCCAGCCTCTGTCTACCCCCTTCAGCCAATAATAGTAATTGGTCCGCTGCGGTCCCAGAAAGCTGAGGTCCGCAAATTCAATGGTTATGAAATTTTGATTGTATGGTAATGAAACAGCATGCGATTTAGTGAAAAGAGAATCCACCAGTAAAGACTGATCGAAGATCTTGAACCCTGTTATAGTCACATTTTCTGGAAATGCGATTCTGTTTATGCTGTCCGGATTGAAACTTACAAAACCTCCGTCGTATCCGATGAGTAAATGACCATCCCTGGTTTTAAAGAAACGTGAGCCATCGCTGAAATTTTCATTTAAAATACCATCTTCCAGGCCATAGTGGTAAACCCTTTTGGTTTCAATATTCAATTTGCAGAGTCCCTGGTCACTGGCGACCCAAAGAAAATCAGGAGCCTGAAAATAGAGTGCAAAAATGTTATTGCTTGGCAACCCGTCCCGGGTAGTGATGTACGAAAATTGTCTTGTATTCCGGTTGAAAAGATTAATTCCACCGGCGCTTGTACCCAGAGCAAAAATGCTGTCATTCACTTTTATTATGCATTGAACAGAACTATTGGAAATACTTTTGGGATTATTTTTTTCAGGAACATATATGTTGGTGAATTGCAGGGAAGCGGTGCTAAATTTTTGAAATCCATTGGTCTGGGTTGCCAGCCATAAACTTTGGTCCTTGTCTGCCAGTAAATCAAAAACCTGACCCGACTGATTTCCATGATAATCGATCGGATCCTGACACCTGATGAATGATTTTTTCAGATGGTCCCATTTTACTAACCCTCTGTACAAGCCCAGCCAAATGTTTTGGTTGCTGTCTGAAACCATGTTTATGATGGTAGTCTTATTCAATTCATCTGGTTGGGAATTCCGGAATGTTTCATGAATGGGATCAAAGAGGCTAATCCAGCCATGCTGGTATCCGATCAGGATTTTTCCGTCAGGCTGGTTAAGGAAACACCATACCCGATTACCCGATTCAGGGATGGTACGCGGATCAGAGGGTTTGTATAAAAAAGATCTTTTATATTGCAGATGTTCATTGAATACCTGAATGCCTTCACCATATGTGGCTGTCCAGATATCACCGGTCCCTGTTTGCACGAAATTCAATACCGGCGTAGTATTCATTGTTTCTTCAGCGGTATTTGCCAGGCTATGAGAATGAAATTGTTGAAAGGCAGGGTTAAAAATATAGATGCCCATGTCGGTGCCTATCCATATATTCCCTTCTCTGTCTTCGTAAAGGCAATAAATGAATTCGTCATAATTCAGTCCGCCTGACACATGCAGATTTCGAGGAATTATTTTGAATGAATCTGTTTGTGACGAATATGCTAACAGCCCATTTTTCCGGGCGCCCATCCAGATCGTTCCATTTTTATCCTCCAACATAGATTCTATGTGGATACTCTTCCTTTTTCCCGATTCATCAGATATATCGTTGAAAAAATATTCTTTGACCTGGTGAGTATTTAAGGTATACCGGAATAATTTCCCTGAATAACTATTAATCCAAAGGTTATTTTTCCCATCCAGATAAAGTGTGTACGGGTCGTCTACTAAATTAAATACAGGAAGATTTTCAGGGTTGTGTTTCCTATTATAAAGAATATGATGTACCGGATCAAAAAGGCAGATTCCAAGACCGATGCTATTCATCCATATATTACTGGTTTTGGGATCACATAGTATGGTTTTAGTCATGCCCATATTTTTATCCCGGGGCAATAAATAGTCGAAGGAAAACAATTTGTGCAGCTGCATATCGTATTCAGCAAGGGAGTTCAGCGAGATCAGCCAGACGTTTCCCATCGTATCCAAACATGCGCTTGTACTATTATCCGGATCCCGGACGGCAGGGCCGTTAAAATCTGAAATCCTTGAATCCTTCTCAGTGGAAGGATTGAAGTTATTAAATCCCGTAAATGAAGTGGATATCCAGATATCGTTTTCACGATCCTTCAAAAGGAAAGTGGTATTGTCTGAACTGATGCTTTGAGAATCATATGGATCATGATGATAACTTATAAATGAATTACCATCATATTTCTGCAACCCGTTGGATGTTGCGACCCATATGAAACCTTTTGAATCCTGAATGATATAAAAAACATTATTGCTGGCTAAACCGGCTGAGGTATTGATATTTCGAAAAATATAATCATTGTTTTGTCCATAGCCGGGAGTAATCAGCCCTCGAACAATAAATAATAAAATAATTATGGCTTTAACAAGCGATGACAAACGTGTTCATTTTAAAAGACCCCATTTAAAATTAAATATAATCTTTTGTCATTTCTGGTATTGGCAAAACATGGATACGGAAACAGGCCTGGAAATGCCCGGTCTTTCATAAAAGACCCAGGGAAGGATTAAGTTTGGAAGGTTTGCCCGGGAAACAGCAATTTTGAATAAGCAGAATTTATATTAATCCACTTTCTTTGTGTCACGGTTAGTTAAATGACACCTGGGAGTTATGGAAGCCATATTTAAAGGCGAATCGGGTAATTGGTTCCCACTCGCACAATTAGAATAACATGAAAACGCTATTGGATGAAGCAACCAGAGAAGAACTGATTCGGAGAATTGGTTTACTCAACGATAACAGCAGGGCCCAATGGGGTAAGATGAATGTGTGGCAGATGCTAAAGCATAATACGCTGTGGGAGGAATGGATGACTTCCAAAGAAATACATAAACAGGCGTTCATCGGCCGGATATTTGGAAAAATGGCCCTGAAGTCATTATTAAAAGACGGATCCCGGATAGCCCGGAATGCACCCTCCATTCCCGAACTCAGAATGGACAGGATACCTGAGCAGGGAGATATCAAGGCCGAAAAAGAAAAATGGAGTTCCCAGATCCGGAACTACGAGCATTATTCAAATCCCGGGTTTGTACACAGTTTTTTTGGAAAAATGTCCAGGGAACAGGTCGGAATCCTTGCCTATAAACATGCGGATCATCATCTCAGGCAGTTCAATTGCTGAATTACAATTAAGCTGACTTTTTATTAATTCCACTTACCGCCACCCGTAACTAGTATATGTACGGCCGGTTGCTTCGCATATTTACGGATTGCAAATGCCTTTACATTTATCTATCTTGTTTAACCCTGAATCCATTCTATTTACCGTAGCACTTAAAAATTGTGTAATGGAAAAAAGTAAACAGATGGAGCTCGAAATCCTGGTTGCAATCAGAAATAATCCAAACGTTTCCGTGGATGAATTTTATAAAATTTTTGATGGCTGCTGGCGCGAATACAGAATCTGCATGGGTGAATTATATAATCAGGGATTGTTCATCATTTCACCTCATGAAATTATTCCCGGATTAAACAGGCTGGAACTTACTGATACGGGGAAGTTAAGAGAATCAGAACTCCTGCTCGAGCGTTCCAACGACCTCTCAAAAATACTTACTGAACCCAAAAAAATAAGAAAGTCACGGTCGGTGATTCGAATACCTCATTTATTAAAGCGCATTCAGATCAGCTGACGATTTATTCTTAGTTGCGATCATCTCCTAAAGATATAGCGGAAGGCAACTTTGATGTTTCTTATTTTTGAGAACATTTTTAAACTTTCATGGCCAAAATATTTATTACCGGATCAGCCGATGGTCTGGGAAGCCTGGCGGCAAAGTTGCTGGTCAGCCAGGGTCATCGGGTTGTCCTGCATGCGCGAAATGCTGAGCGGGGACGTCAGGCGCTGAGTAAAGTGCCGGGCGCTGAAAAGGTTTTGACTGCGGACTTGTCCAATGTTGAGGAGACGAAAAAGCTGTCTGCGGAAGTTAATTCAACGGGTAGCTTTGATGCAATCATACATAATGCCGGTGTCTATAATCAGGTCTCCGGATACATGGATACCAGGGACTTTCAGCAGATGATGGTCAGGATAAACACACTGGCACCTTACATTTTAACATGTCTGATTCAAAGGCCCAAACGCCTTATCTATCTCAGTTCGGGTATGCATTCGCAGGGAGATCCGGGGCTGGATATTCTGACCGACATCACAAAAGCGAAGAGCATCTATCAGACATATTCCGACACCAAGTTGCACGACCTGATCCTGTCTTTGGCTGTTGCGCGCAAATGGCCTGGAGTATATTCAAATGCCGTCGACCCCGGATGGGTACCGACTAAGATGGGCGGATCCGGTGCGCCTGACAACCTGGAAAAAGGTTTTCAGACACAGGCATGGCTCGCCGCAAGTAATGATGACAATGCCAGAGTAAGCGGTCATTATTTTTATCATCAAAAACAAAAGCATTATTTGCGGGAGGCCGGTGATGCAAAAGTACAGGACAAATTTCTTGCCCTGTGTGAGCAGATCACAGGAGTTGGTTTTCCGTTATTTACCTGTCGCTAAATATCCTTCCTTTTTAAATACTTTGATGATCATATCCGCAATTACCTGGTGACCTTTATCAGATGGATGCAGTCCGTCATAAGTATAATTAACTGCATCCGCGGGATAAGGATATTCATCGATCCCGGGATGGAAGGGCAGTCCGATGTAATTGGGATATACAATGTTATTGTACACACCGGTAACTGAATCTTTCATTCGTTTGAATTTCACGGCATTTTTTAATGTCATGCCACTTTTATAGTAAAGGTCGATGACAGAAAAATGTTCATAGTTGCCAATTGTTTTCACGGCATCTGCAAACTGTGAAAGTTTCTGCCCGTTTTTGGGTTTGTAGGAACCGTATGCGTTGTTGTGTGCGTCGAATAAATATACAAAATCGGTGCGCTGCATCGGTGTAATCAAGATTATTTTAGCGGCAGGGTTAAGGCTCCTGATTTTATTGATGATGATGCGGTACGCGCCAAAAGTTGTTTTAAGTCCGGTGTTATTTTTATAATCGTTGATTGTTCCTAAAGGCAGTCCCTGCCACCAGTCGTTGGTTCCAAGAAAAACTGAGTAGACATCCGCTTTCATCAGCCCCAGCTTCCCGATTTCTTTTGCGATGCCCACAGTCGTCCAACCATTGTGACCCTGATTTATGTATTTGATATTTGGATATTGAGCCGCCACTTTTGCCATATACCCACTGGTTATCCTGTTGCCGGTTTCGTCAATATGATCATTTAAATAAGTAATGGAATCTCCGATGGCCGTCCAGGTGATTGTGCCGGGGGCAAAAGCAGTGAGGTGGCAGAATAGTACGAGAACTATTGATCTGATTTTCATAGCTGATTCATTTGATTATTTTAAGGTACTACATAAAAAAATGTTAGCGGGTTCTTTAGGTATCCGCTTAAAAAATCAATTTGTGATTAATCAGGGATTACGACATATATATCTTATATTTGGCCAAAATGTCGCTATGGCAAAATCCATTAAAACCGGTTTAAAAAAGGCTGGTACACGTGCAAAAAGAAATCAACCGGAAGCCGTATCAGGTGTAAAAGAACCTGCAGTACATTACAATATCCTGAGGGAATCCGGTTCACCAAATAAGGGGAAAAAAGTTCTCTTAACCTATTGGTTGGGCATAGCCCACGGGAATGTAAAACCGGTTGCCACGGAATTTGATATCATAAAGCTGGGCACCAGCGGTATTACAAAAAACGCGATTAATACCCTCGCTTCTTTTATCGGAATAAGCCGAAAATATATTTCCGAAAATATATTTGATGTTTCGGTGAAGACCATGGAGCGAAAGGACAACAAGGAAAAGCTGGATAAAAAAACATCTTCTCACGCAGTGGAGATTGCCAGGATCCTGCAGCATGGATACGAAGTTTTCAGAGATGAAGAGAAGCTGAAGCGCTGGCTGAATAAGGAAAACAGGGCCTTAAATAATTTGAAGCCTGTTGAAATGTTTGATACACTTTCCGGTTTAATTTTCGTGAATGACATTCTGGGGCGCATCGAAGAAGGCGTTTATTCTTAAATCCTGAACATGAAACTTTTCAGAGTTGTTCAGGACAGGGACCGGGCAAAGGACCTGAGTGGGATGGGCGCTTTTCGCTGGGGCGGCCGCTGGAATAGTAAAGGAGTTTACATGCTCTATACGAGCGAAAACAGTTCCCTCGCTTTTCTGGAAAGCCTGGTTTATTTTGATGAAGGAGAAATACCACCCCAATTATATATTACAGAGTTTGAAATTCCGGATGATGTACCCATATATAACCTGGCGGATACTGAATACGATAAAAACTGGATGAAGCTGTCCTTACTGAAGAATCAGAAACAGGGTGACCGCTGGATGGAAGAGAAGAAATTCCTGGGTATAAAAGTCAGGTCCGCCATTAATCCTGCGGAATATAACTATCTCTTGAATCCGCTTTTCCCGCGATATCATAACCTGGTAAAAATAATTTCTATAAAGGAAATCAAAGTGGATGACAGGCTGGTTCGTTAGAATATCCTATGAGTTCAAATTATACCAGTACCAATCCTTCCTGCAAAGCCTTTGTATATGCTTTCTGGTTAAACCTGTAATATGTGGGGGAGCGGTGAGCACCGATACTTCTTTTCTCATTGGTTTTTGCAATGAGTCCGAGTGAAATTAATTTGTTAGGAAAATTGGTAGCGTTCAGTTCTTTGCCGGACATGGATTCATAGAAGAGCTTAATTTCCTTCAGCGTAAATTTCCGGGGAAGCAGATTTATTCCTATCGGGAAGTGATAGAGATGCATACGCATAGTGAATAAGGCTTCCCTGACCATCTCGTCATGGTCGAAACCTAATTTTGGTAATTTATTTACAGGGAACCAACGACATTCGCTTGAAAGAAAATCGGCTTTTGGTTTGGCGTTTACAATATCCGTAATGGCATAAAAACCTACTGAAACAGTTTCTGCCATCAGCCAGTTATATTCACCTTTCCTAATCCCTGTCAGTTCAATAAATTTTGCTTCGTCGAATCCTACCTTCCTGTTTCGTCCCGGATCTCCGAATGTCTTGAACTGCTTCAAAAACAGGTTTTCGATTCCCGTACGCTGAGCAGTAGTTCTGGCTGCGGCCTGATCTAATGTCTCTCCTTTTTTAACATAACCGCCTGGCAAACACCACATGGTGAGGATTTTGTTTTTTACCAGCAATAACTGAAGTTCCCCCTGATGGTAGCCGAAAATGGCGCAATCGACGGTCGTCTCCGGTCGATAATCAAGATAACCCTTCGTAAAAAAATATTCCAGATCTTCAAAAGTATCCATGTCAACCCTCCAGAAGTATTTATTTATTAAATTTTAATAAATGTAATCTTTTTATCAATACCTTCATTTATTATATTTTAATAAATAATACGGCAGGGCATTTTATTTTTAATGGATGAATCTATAATGTTATGAAATTATACCAGACGTTATTTTTTGCAGCTATTGGTACTACAGGGTTGGCTGTTCTTTCTTTTACAGAAAATTCGAATCAGAAAAAATTATCGGATGAGGTTATTGCAAAGTCCTCCTTAATCAGGACGGTCGGGAATTATACATTTCGCGACCTGAACAAAAACGGGAAACTGGATATTTATGAAGATCCGCGTGAACCGATTGAAAAAAGAATAGCCGATTTGCTAAAGCAGATGACGCTTGAGGAAAAAGCAGGAATGATGTTTTATTCTCCCGTACGCGTAAATGCTGACGGTACGATTGAAGATAAGCCGACAAAAGATTTCCTGGCAAGTATATCGCCCGTCGGGATTAAAGAAATAGATAAGCATCATATCACTCATTTTAACCTGTTCGCCGTACCTGCTCCTGATACATTGGCCATGTGGTATAACCGGATTCAGCAATATGAGGAAAAAACCCGGCTGGGCATACCTCTTACGATCGCCTCTGACCCCCGCAATCAGGGAGGCGCAGGAATTTTTGCCATGTCGGCCAAAACTTTTTCCATGTGGCCCGATCCACTGGGACTGGCGGCTATAGGCGATGAAAAAATCACGAAACAGTTTGCAGATATCTCCAGACAGGAATACATGGCCGTCGGAATTCGCCAGGGTTTACATCCGCAGGTTGATCTGGCTACGGAACCCCGCTGGCCGCGTATTTCAGGCACATTCGGAGAAGATGCTTCATTGTCTTCCCGTATGGCAACCGCTTACATTAAAGGTTATCAGGGTGAAAAATTAGGTCCTAACAGTGTTGCCACTATGACCAAACATTTTCCAGGTGGCGGCCCTCAAAAAGATGGTCTCGATCCGCATTTTTCTTTTCAGCAGGGACAGGTTTATCCGGGTAACAATTTTAAATATCATCTTATTCCATTTGAAGCAGCCTTCAAAGCCGGTACTGCAGCCATCATGCCTTATTATGGTGTGCCTATGGGACAAAAAGATATTGAAGAAGTAGGCTTTTCCTACAACAAATCAATCATTACAGAATTACTGCGCAAAAAATATAAGTTTGATGGTGTGGTTTGTACGGACTGGGGACTGGTTACTGATACAAAATTAGGGACCATAAATTTCGTTGCGCGGGCATGGGGTGTCGAAAAATTGAATACGGAAGAACGTGTGCAAAGAATAATCGATGCCGGTGTGGATCAGCTGGGTGGTGAAAATCTGCCGGACGTAATCGTGAAACTGGTGAACGAAGGGAAAATAAGTCAGCAGCGCATTGATTCTTCTGTTGTAAGATTACTGCGATTAAAATTTCAATTGGGATTATTTGACAATCCATTTGTGGATGAAAAGAAAGCGATGGACATTGTGGGAAGCCCTGCGTTTATGAAGGCCGGACAAGACGCCCAGCGCAGGTCACTCACGCTTTTGAAAAATGATGGTCATATACTTCCACTCAAGCCCAACAGTCTGAAAATATTTGTAAAGAACGTGGATCCAAAACTTGCGGCAGCATACGGTATTATTGTTACAGATCCCAAACAGGCAGATATCGCCATTATCAGATTACAAACGCCAAACTATCCTATCCCGGAAGCCAAGGGCAACTTCATTGCACAGATGTTCCATTGGGGCGACCTGGATTTTAAAGGTCAGCAGCTTCAGGATATACTCGACCTGGAAAAAACGGTACCGACCATTGTGGATATTTATTTAGACCGTCCGGCCGTAATTCCGCAAATAAGCGAAAACGCCAAGGCGCTCTTTGCTAACTTCGGATCCGGCGACGCAGCGTTGTTGGATGTTGTGTTTGGCAAATATAAACCAGGCGGACATTTACCCTTAGAATTACCCTCATCTATGGAAGCCGTTCGCAACCAGAAGGAAGATATGCCTTATGACACCGGCAACCCTTTGTATAAATTTGGATTTGGCTTAAGTTATTGATCAATAATCATTTTAAAATAAAAAATAAATACGCTCATGAAAAAACTAAGTTTCTTATTAGCAGGATTGTTTTCCCTGCTGTTTTCTTTTAACGCACACGCACAATCCAATACGGGGGCTGACTATTTCGCCGGAAAATGGAATGTACTTATGAAGGGTTTGCCGGATGGTGATACTAAAATGTTTTTTGTGCTGGAGAAGAAAGACACTACCCTGACCGGTACAGTGCTGGACTCAGTAGGTACACAAATAGCTAAGATTGACAGTGTACAAATCACTGCATCTACGGCTACGATTTATTTTGTTGCGCAAAGTTATAATGTAAATTTTTTGATGAACAAAAAAACGGATGATCACATTAACGGAAGCCTGATGGGCATGTTTGATGCCGAAGGTGACCGGGTTAAAGCAGCTAAATAATATAATGACATGAAAAGAATTCCATTCAGGCACATTTTTTTGGGCGCTCTTTTGTTAATTACTATTAGCGTTCAGTCTCAAAATAATCCGCCTCAGCTGGGAAAGGATCCGATTCCCGCAGTGATCAAAGCCATGACGCTGGAAGAAAAAGCGAAGTTCGTTGTAGGTAAAGGACTGAATATAGCAGGTGTATTCAAAGCGACTACAGATGATTCGCCGGATAAGATCGCAGGCATTTCCGGACATACGGCTGCTATTCCGCGGTTAGGCATTCCATCTTTACAGCTTTCAGACGGACCCGCAGGTATTCACAGACTTTTTATCAATACTGATTCTGCTCATACACTTTATTCTACTGCCTGGCCAATCGGAACATTGCTGGCTTCCAGCTGGGATACTGCGCTCGTAAATAAGGTTGGCGTTGCTTTTGGGAACGAAATAAAAGAATATGGTATTGATTTCATTCTTGGCCCCGGTCTGAATATCCACAGGAATCCGCTGGGAGGAAGAAATTTTGAATATTATTCAGAAGATCCTCTGATAACCGGGCTGACTGCGGCTGCTTTAATTAACGGAATTCAATCTAACGGAGTGGGAGCAACGCCCAAACATTTTGCAGCAAATAACCAGGAGACGGATCGCAGTTCAGTGAATGAAATAATCAGTGAAAGAGCGTTGAGGGAAATATATCTGAAGGGATTTGAAATTATGGTTAAGAAATCACAGCCTTGGGCGATCATGAGTTCTTATAACTATATTAACGGAACCTATACTTCTGAAAGTTATGACCTGCTTACCAATATTCTAAGAAAGGACTGGGGATTTAAAGGATTTGTAATGACGGACTGGTTTGGCGGTAAGGACGCGGTTGCCCAGATGAAAGCGGGGAACAACCTGCTCATGCCGGGATCAAAGGAACAGATTGCGAAGATCATCGAAGCCGTGAAAAACGGACAGCTCAAAGAATCGGTGCTGGACGATAATATAGGCGGCATTTTAAATATTATGTTGCTGACTCCGTCCTTTAAAGGAGATGCCTATTCAAATCATCCCGATCTCGGGAAAAATGCGCAGGTGTCAAGGGAGGCGGCTGCAGAGAGCATGGTGTTGTTAAAGAATAATGACAATACCCTTCCATTGAATTCTTCAAAGACCGTTGCCCTGTTTGGGAATCATGCTTTTGACCTGATTGCAGGAGGTACCGGAAGCGGTGATGTTACCAAAGCATATAAAATTTCATTGAATGAAGGTTTAACCAAGGCTGGATTCAAATTGGATAAAGATGCGGAACAAGTCTATATGGCTTATTTAAATGATTATAACACAAAGCATCCAAAAAAAGCTGTGATCCAGGAACTGATGAATCCTACACCCATGGCGCCTGAATATGCCTGGGATAAAAATTCAATCAGTCAGAAAGCAGCTAATACGGATATCGCTATTATCTGTATCGGAAGAAATGCTGGTGAAGGAAATGACAGAAAGGTAGCAGATGATTATGAGCTGACTTCATTGGAAAAAGAAATGATCAGTAATGTGAGTGATGCTTTTCACGCCCTGCATAAAAAAGTAGTCGTGGTATTAAATATCGCCGGTGTAATAAATGTAGTTCCCTGGAGGGATCAGGTTGATGCCATTCTGCTGGCATGGCAACCAGGACAGGAGGGAGGAAATGCAATCACGGATATTATCAGTGGTAAATTCAACCCTTCCGGAAAACTCGCCAGTACATTCCCGGTTTCTTACAACGATGTACCATCTGCCAGAAATTTCCCCGGTAAGGAATTTCCTGAAAAGGCAACCAATGGTATGTTTGGAAAATCAATTCCTGCAGAAGTGACTTATGAGGAAGGAATTTATGTTGGATATCGTTATTACAATACATTTAACGTAAAGACTGCTTATGAATTTGGTTATGGTTTGTCATATACAAAATTCAGCTACGGCCCCGTTAAACTGGGCTCACAAACTTTCGACAGAAAAATCACGGCTTCGGTAACGGTCACCAATACCGGAAATGTTGCGGGAAAGGAAGTGGTTGAGTTGTACCTGAGCGCTCCTTCCGGTAAACTGGATAAACCAGCAGAAGAATTAAAAGCATTTGCTAAAACATCTTTGCTTCAACCAGGAAAATCACAAATCGTTACCTTCACCCTGCATTCCGGTGATCTGGCTTCTTTTGATACCAGCTCTTCGTCATGGATAGCAGCGGCAGGAAAGTACACTGTGAAGATCGGTGCTTCTTCGCTGGATATTAAAGGAACGGCCTCGTTCAATCTGACTAAGGAAGAAGCCGTAAGTAAAGTTCATAAAGCATTGGTGCCACAGGTTCAGATTAATGAATTAAAGAAATGAGAAAACTTCGATAACTTTCGATACGCTATTATTCTTCATCATAAAATTGCCATATGACAAACAGACGCAAATTTATACAACAGTCAGGCATGCTTGCCATGGCTGGTATATTATATCCCGGGCTCAACCGGGCAAATAATTTATTGGGGGCTAAAGCAGCCAGGCCTGTCGGTCTCCAGTTATACACGCTCGGCAATTTAATGACATCGGATACGGCCGGTACCCTGAAAAAGGTGGCTGCCATCGGTTATACGCAGGTTGAAAGCGCAGGCTCGCAAAAAGGGAACTGGTATGGATTCAAACCAAAAGAATTTGCAGCTATGGTAAAAGATGCAGGCCTGACATGGCGCTCAGCACACGTAGGCGGTGCGCCGATTACCATCGACCAGATTATGAAGATGGCTAAGAATGCCGAAGATTCTGCAAGAATTCAAAAGATGGCAGCAGGGTTTAAGAATATGCCAAAGCAGGTTACCCTGAAGGACGATTACCAGCAACTCGCAGATGAAGCGGCAGAAGGCGGCCTCAGTTATTTAGTTTGTGCCTTTATACCGGTAGGCACATTAGACGAAATTAAAACCGCTGTTGACGTCTTTAACAAATCCGGGGAAGCATGTAAGAAAGTGGGAGTGCAATTTGCCTATCATAACCACACAACCGAGTTTGATATGGTAGAAGGGCAAAGGCCTTTTGATTATATTCTGACCAACACAGATAAAGACATGGTGAAAATGGAATTGGACCTTGCATGGGCAACAAAAGCAAATCAGGATCCTGTAGCATTATTCAAAACACATCCGGGACGTTTTCCACTCTGGCATGTAAAAGACCTGGATAAAGTAAACAAAGAACCGGCGGAAGTTGGCTCGGGAATAATAGATTTTAAACGCATTTTTGCCAACTCCAAAGAATCTGGTATGAAATATTTCTTTGTAGAACAGGATGGAGCCCCGCAACCGATACAGGATGTGACCAACAGTTACAACTACCTGCACAAAATGCTTAGTTAGCGATTGAGTATATTTTCCCTTAATATTCGGCATAAAACTGGCCAGTCGTTACAGTCTGACTAACCAGAGCAGATTCTGTATACATTTATAATACACTACTAGAATTTCCCTTTACGTGTGTTGAGGTTGTCTGCATAACAGTGCAGGTAAAATTCTGATCTACTCTACCCAAATCGCAGGTAGTATTCCAGGTTGAAGTTGGGGCAGCATTTCAAATAGGTGACAAAGGGAACTAAGGTAGCTGCAAACCCGGATATTAAAGCGAAAGATTTTCTTTCAGTATCTGACCCGATTTATCGAAGAAAAGTATTTTATTCGGCATATTATTTTTAGTAACGACAATATGATATTGATCAGGCTGGTCCGGAAAATTAAGCATATATGCAGACTGAAGAATCCAATCGGCATATTTGCCTGATTTTAGACTTTCTTTTATTGCCGCGGGTATGCTGTCATTTTTAATTTGTTTTTCGGTACTTATCCATTTCCCGTCTGTACCGAATTTAGCTTCGCATCTGGTATTGTCTGTCACAAAAAATACCTGATAATCAGAAACCTTATCCCTCCATTCTATATTTTTTGCATTGGGAAACATCGATGCAAAATTATTTGTTACGGGTAAGGGCGCTGCTTTTGTCTGGCCAAGACCCTGTTTATTGAGACTAATGCAAACAACTGATGATAGAAAGAGAAATAATATTTTGCGAATACACATTTCCGATATTTTTTAAGGTTACCGGATAAGATGTAAGAAAAGCAGGATTACATTTTTAACAATTTATCCATACGGGATTAGAATCAGATTAAAATGGGATTAATTATCCCTGACCCGCCCGGTTCCTGCTTTTTTATGAGTTTCGGAATATTCTTTATCCGGAACCGTCTCTATGCTTTCACCCATAATTTGAATTAATTCATGGGGCCATACAGATTCTCCCTGCTGGATATTCTGAACCCAGATCTTCTTGTTATCCTTTGTTCCGAAGTCGGCAGGCAGGATGACGGCAGAATGACTGAAGAACATAACTTTGGTCCAACCCTTCCCTCTGGTAGATGCGCAGAAATTACCACTGCATTCTACCCCCTGATAAGTGAAAGTAAACGAGGTCATATCTATTTCTTTTCAAGCAATTTAAAAAACTGATCGAGTTGTGGCAGTATTATAATTCGTGTTCTGCGATTTAAGGCTCTTCCTTCAGGTGTATCGTTGGTGGCCACCGGCTGATATTCACTCCGGCCTGAGGCTGAGATATGAGAAGGCTCTAAACCATATTGGTTCTGGAGTATTCTAACTACAGCTGTGGCACGTTTAACAGACAGATCCCAATTATCCAATAAATCTCCTCTCCTGTATGGCACATTATCAGTGTTTCCTTCTACCATGAATTCAATGTCAGGCTGATTCTTTAATACTTTAGCGACTTTACCTAATACCATCTTTGCTTTTGAAGTGACGTTATAACTGCCACTATTAAAAAGGAGCTTATCGGAAATGTCAATATACACAACGTCCTTATCAATTTTTATGTTGATATCCGAGTCACTCAGGTCGCCGATAGCTCCTTTAAGATTTTGTACAAGTACTAAATTGATGGAATCCTTTTTAGCGAGTTCAGACTGGAGACTTTGGATGACTGCATCCTTTGCTCCTATATTCTCCAGTGATTTCTTTATGCTTTCTGCCTGTGTACTTGAAATGACTGACATGTTCTCCAGTTCTTTGAGAGCCTGTGTGCTGTTTTCTTTCAGGAACGCGTTTTGTTTATTAAGGGCATCGATCTCCTGTTTATCGGCATTTCTTTTGATTTCACAATCCGAAGATGTAGCGGTGCAATTCTTAAGATCATTTTGCAATGAGCTGTACGCCGAATTTAAATCATTATACTTCTTCTCTTCAGCTTCCAGTTTTTTTTTGGACACGCAGGACAATAATAAAAGCGGTATAAGACAGATTGGAATCAGACGATTGAGGTACATTTTATTTTTTTTAGTTTATTTGAATAATTCAGGATTAAACAACTTTATACATTCTTGTTGCGGAATTTATATAGTCGAGCGGATTAAAAGCATTTTCGAATATGTCCTTAAGTTCATTCAGTTTCTTTTGCAGGATGGACATTTTGAGACCCATCGCAGGGTCCTTTGAATATTCTTTCAACAGCCCCTCATACTTTTCTATATATGCCTGAAGACGGAATGTTATATTTCCGAATCTCAATTTAATCGACTGGATATCCATCAGGGAATAATAAATATTTTCTTTCCAGTCTTTAGGATTTATTTCTCTTTGTGAAGCAACCAGTTCTGAAGCTTTTTTCCTGATTCCTGTGATATAGGTATATCTTTTGTCAGCATCGTTTTCCTGGGTAAAGTGTTCTTTAAAATCAGCTGGTGAAATTCCGAGTGTTTTCAAATTCATATTGAGAATCGTTTCATAATGTGAATGCAATTCATCAAGTTCCTTCGTAATGAGTTCCCAGTCCTGTTCTATGGCACCTTTATCATGATCGAACTGACTGAGTTTCGTAATCAGCAGAAACATATTCTCACTTTGCTCTTTGAGCTGATGCTGTTTTTTACTGATCGACCTGATATAATCATCGACACCGGTAAAAAACAAAGAGGTAATGGGCCCACCCAGCGGAATATTCCCCGTTGCAGTACCTGTTACGTCCATCAGTTTTATCAACACATCCAATGTGGGTTCTTTATCCTTGTTTTTTTCTATATAACTATGAAATTTCAAATACCAGTCGTTGTAATCGGGGTAAGTTGTCGGGTTGGTCACGTCAGATAGAAGTCCGAAAAACTCTTTGGTGGACTCAAACAGGATAACGGGTTTGATTTCTCTGTCCATGTACAATAAATTAACTATCGCCGACTGGTAATTAGCCTCGAAAACAATCAGCTCGTTTTGTTCAAGCGCTTTTTGTTTATCCTCCAGAGCCTGAACCCTTTCCAATAATTTATCTGCTTTTTCCCTGACATTATTGGTCTCTACTATAGACTTATCGATATCATTCACTTTTTGATCCAATCTCAAAACCGTTGAATCAATGGCTCTGGTCTTTTTATCCAGGTTTATTTGAATATCCGATAACACTTTTTCCCTCAATTTTTTTTCTGAACCCAGTGAATCTGAATTCTGCGTGAATGCAGAAATTTGAGTCATTGCAAGCATGATAACGACTAAAATATTTTTCATTAGATACAGGAGTAGTCGGTTAATGGTATATTCTTAGTTGAAATTGTTTTATGGTTAGGCTGAATTTGGGTCAATAGCCATGACCTGAAGACTGGATTGGCGCTTTAGTAAATCGGAGAAATCGCGTGGACCTGTCATTGACCAGATGCGGGACTCATCGGGATTCAGCAGGAGAATATCGGCATTGACTGATTCAGCAAACTGAAGGAGGGTCCTGGCCAGGTTATTGCCCCTTATCAGTTTATGAACAATCTGGCAATTCGCTTCTTCCTTTAAGAGCCGGTATGTTTCAATGAGAGCATGAGAAGCGGAAGAATAATCCATGTCAGCTGCTTCTTCATTCATTACAGATACAAGATAAATAGTGGTGCCTTTATTGTTTACCAAGGGAAACAGCATTTCAACTTTTCGTGTCGGGATAAATGAGCGGATCGGTAAAACAATGGACCTTATTTTATGCAGGAATGCGCCGGGTTGTATGGTAAGGACAGCGCTGTGTGTTTCTTTCGCAATGTTTGAAGGTGAAATTGATTTTTTAAATGGAAACCAGCTACGGTTTGCATGTCTTCCCAGAATGATCAGCTGTGGCTGTGCCGCCTTTGCTACCTGGATAATCATTTTCTCAATGGGTTTGCCCCTGATGAGGTAAGTATTAACCAAAGATCCCGGGACTGCATGCTCAATTGTCTGTTTGCACATGTCCAGCTTTGTTTTTTTATCTTCCCTAAAGAAAGAACCCATTTTAGTTTTAGGATCCGCGACGTGCATGATATGAATAACTGATTCATGGGATCCGGCAAGCTCTATGGCTTTCGCCACAGCCGTTTCTGTTTTCCAGGAAAGATCAACAGGCAGGAGAATATTATTGAAGGATTGTAACAATGGACTTTTTGTTATTACGAATTTGGAGAGTAATAATTAGCGGGAGATTATAAGGAGATTATAATCCGATTAGAATATGACCCTGCTCAAATATTTTACAGAACTTTATAATATTATTAAAAGGTAATAAATGGCTGAAAGGAGAATATTAATTGTTGAAGATGAAATGAAAATTGCTGATACCCTGAAACTGGGCCTGACCGAATATGGATATTATACAGAGGTTGCCTATGACGGAATCATAGGCAGCAGGCTTTTAACGTCAAGGACATATGATCTGGTGATACTCGATTTAAATTTACCGGGGATTAATGGCTATGAACTTTGTAAAACGATTCGTGCCCGCGATTCCTCCCTGCCCATTATCATGCTTACGTCCATGAGCACTTTAAATGATAAAATCGAGGGTTACAACGCCGGCGCGGATGACTACCTGGTTAAGCCATTTGAGTTTCGTGAACTGATCATGAAAATCAGGGCCCTGTTAAAACGAACGCTCAATGAGCACCTGCCGGTAGGCAATATGTTGCGGGCAAACGGACTTGAAATGAACCTGGACAGCAAGGAAGTCACGCGTGAAGGCCAAAAGATAAACTTAACTGCCAAGGAATTTCAATTGCTTGAATATTTTCTGCGTAACAAAAACAGGGTTCTATCCCGGGCTGATATTGCTGTGAATGTATGGGAAATGGATTTTCAATCCAATACGAATGTCATTGATGTGTATGTTAACTACCTCCGCAATAAAATTGACAAACAATTTCCGGAAAAGCTGATACAGACCCATGTGGGTATGGGATATATTCTCAAAGAAAAATAAGCTGATGTCGGTAAGGATAAGGATTACTGTGCTGTTTGCTTCCATGGTACTGATTATACTGGTACTCGTTTGTGCCTCCATCTATTATTTTTCATATACCAACCGGGTAAATTCATTCAGAACAAGACTGACCAACTGGGCCATTACAACAGGGCGTTTGCTCAGCCAGTCTGCCGTATTTGATCAGCAGATGATTCTCAAAATAGATGAATCGACCATGCTCGCTATGAAGGATAAAAACGTTGAGGCATATGACCGCGCAGATAACCGGGTTTATAATTATAGTGACAGGCCTTCGGATGCCGTCCAATTGCCAAAGAACATATTGAACAGGACAAGGGAAGAGGGAGATATTTATTTCAGTTTTGGTAACCGGGATGTTATTTCACATTATTACAATGAAAATAACTTCCATGTAGTAATGGTCGCTTCGGGATTCGATGAAGTTGGTAAAGAAAAACTCGCTCAGCTTTCTTATGTCTTATTATTCAGTTTTATGGGGGGAATTCTAACTGCCATAGCTGCGGGTTATTTATTTTCTAAGCGACTGTTGCTTCCGTTACGCAAAATAGCGGATGAGATAAAAGAAATTTCTGTTCAGAACCTTGCCGGAAGAATTGAAGCAGGAGAGAATAAAGACGAATGGAATTATCTTGCTGATACGGTCAATCAACTGCTGTATCGATTGCAGGAGGGATTTGAAGTACACAGAAGATTTATTTCAAATGCATCGCATGAATTATCAACACCTCTTACTTCCATATCGAGTCAGCTGGAAATTTCATTGAATCGTGACAGGGAAGCTTCGGAATACAGGGCAATTATGGAATCCATTCACCAGGATGTTCGCCAGCTCAGCAGGCTGACTCAAACGCTGCTGGAATTTGCCAGGGCCTCCGGAGATCCGGGGGGGCTCGAAATAGACCTGGTACGTATTGACGAGGTATTGCTTTTCCTGCCGGGGGAAATTTCAAAACTCAATCAGGCCCATAAAGTGAAACTGGTTTTTGACAAATTGCCTGATGAAGAAGATAAATTAATCGTATTTGGAAATGAAGAATTGCTTATTACTGCTATCAGGAATATCGCTGTTAATGCGTGCAAATATTCAGATGATCATCTGGCTAACATAAAACTGTCGGCTGGCGATTCTGCGGTGATAATTAATATTGAGGACCATGGGAAAGGCATCCCGGAGTCTGAACTGAAAAATATATTTCAGCCATTTTATCGCGTCAGCGATAACAGAAACATAAAAGGGTTCGGACTAGGGCTTCCCCTTGCAAACCAGATTATAAAATTGCATAAGGGACAGATTAACGTACATTCAGTTCCCGGGCAAGGCACAGAATTTATTATTATCCTGCCAGTTGCGGGCAGTCTTTCAAAGGTTCATGGCAGCGGCTCTACTTGACCGTTACTTCGATGGAGGCAGACAATTGGCTTCCATAAGAGCGATGAATACCATCAGCCAGTTGAAGAGTCAGACGATGCTTACCAGGAGGCAGTGTGAGTGTTGCAGAGGTTTGCCCCTTGCCGAAATGCATGTGCTGTTCGTCTTTTGGAATCACTTGGCCTGCTGCGACAGAATCACCGGCGTCAATTAAGATATGATGGTGCCCTTCGCCAGCTACAATATTGCCTGCAGAATCAACTTTAATGTTTTTAACACCCATCTCGACCTTGAAAGGTGATTTAACAGTTTGTCCGTTTTTCAGATTCTTAAAATAAACTTTTGCTCCGGCCGGAATCGCTGGCAGTGCTGCAACGGTTTTTACCGTATCGACGGACGGCTTTGTGGCCGTGTCGGTTGCTTTGGACGCAGTTGCTGTATCGGAAGAGCCTGATTTATTTTCATTGCTGTTGCATGATATCAGTCCGAGAATGCCAATTAGTAACAGGTAATATAGTTTTTGCATGTTTAAATTTTATTGGTTAACTAAAATAATCCAAGCCTATTAACAAAGAGTTAGCATGAGATTAAAATCTGATTAGAATTCAAATCAGCATTTCGAAATCACCATCCTTCATGCTTTAAAATCTTAATTATTATGTAATTATCATCCCAGGCAAAATTAATGACTATTTCTAATGGCATTTTAATTTTTTTTTAATGGATGGTTAATGCTCCGGGTGTAGTTTCAGACTGTTATTGAGGATACCAGTCATAGCCAGTATATGAAACGATTGCTTGTTATTCCGGTAATGTTGACGTTGACCTGTCTGACGCATGCGCAGACTGTTCAGGATGCCGGGAGATTAATGTATTATGAAAAGTACCGCAGCGCATTGGGTATGCTGCATCAAATATTGAGAACAGACAGCCGGAATGGCGAAGCGTGGTATCTGCTGACTAAATGTTACGTGCACGAGAACCAGGTTAAAGCACTTGAAGATACTTTCAGACTTATTCCGAATGATATCGATAATATAGCTTTTTTAGAATGCGCGAAAGGAGTTTTTAAATTGAAAACGGGTGATAGAGAGAAAGCCGGTTTGCTATTCAAATCGGCTTTATTAAATTCTAAAGAAAAGGATCCCCGGATTCTGTCTGCTGTCGCCCACGCATATCTGGATTCCGATTCCGGTAATATTTATTATGCTATAGATCTTTTTAACAAGGCGATTAAAAGAGATAAGTCTGACGCATCGCTTTATATCGGTCTGGGGAATGCTTACCGCAAATTGGCAAATGGTCAGGAGGCCTACAAGGCATACAACAAGGCGCTGGAAAAAGATCCCGGCAATGCCGAGGCGATGTATCGTTTGGGACTTCTCTTTGTTTCCCAGAATAACCCTGAAATGTTTCTCAAATATTTTTACCAGGCAACCGGTAAAGATCCGGATTATGGACCTGCATGGTACGCCCTGTATTACTATTACTACTTCAGGGACCCGGACAAGGCGATAGAATATTTTCGGCATTATATCGCTTCTTCTGATAAAAACCCCGAAAATAATTACAGGATGACAGACCTGTTATTCCTGACCAAACAATACGACGCAGCATTGAAGAATGCGATAGGATTGCTTGAAAGTAATGATTCAACAAAAGATACAAGATTATATAAATTAGTTGCTTATAGTTACAAGGAATTGAATGATTCCGTGAATGCATTGAATTACATGCGGATGTATTTTGATAATACCTCGGATACATTGCTTCTTCCGAAGGATATAGAAACGATGGGTGATTTATATTCGCGTTTTCCCGAAAAATCTGATTCTGCGGCTCAATATTATGCAAAGGCTGCATCTATCGAAAAAGACAGAGCAAAAAGAATCGAATATTATAAAACGATAGCGGGGTTGTATAAAAAAATCAGGGATTATAAGGATCAGGCTGAATGGCTTGGTAAATATTATACATCAGATTCATCAGCCACCAATACTGATTTATTTAATTGGGGGATTGCTGAATATTTAGCCGGAGAATATAAAAATGCGGATACTGTGTTTAGTGACTATACCAAAAAATACCCGGATCAAACTTATGGATATTATTGGGAAGCCAGGAGTGATGTGGCTATTGACACTACCATGCAAAACGGGATGGCACTACCGTATTATACGAAGGTCATTGATCTTATTTTAAAGGAAAGTCCGGAACAACAGAATAAAAAGTGGCTCATTGAAGCGTACGGATATATTGCAGCATATAAAGCGAACATTCAGAAGGACTACGGCGGTGCCACCGCGTATCTGGAAAAAGTAATTGAATTGGATCCCGGAAATGTGGCGGCCAAAAATTATATTGAGATATTGAAGAGAAATAATTCCCGTGCCGTGATTTCAAAAAATAAATGAGGAAAGGAAATGTGTTAAACTTTTATTACAATAATAAATTTGTGATGAATGAATTTATTTTTGGTTTTAAATTTATGTTGTCTTCTGCAGTAAGATAATTTATTCATGATGTGTACATCATCTCTGTGAAAACTGTTTTGTATTAAATAATCTATTCATAAAATTAAAAAGGAGGATGCTAAAATGAACAGTAGTAATCTGATTAATGAGGTATTCAATGATTTTGAAGCCGGTAAGTTTGACAAAGCGAATTCCATACTTTCTGATGATTTTAGAACAACCCTGTTGGGAAAGGAAGTAAATAAACCGGTATACATTTCGGCTTATCGTTCACTTCTTAAAGGATTTCCTGATTTAAGACTGAATGTTCAGAACCTTAAGTCGGAAGGAATGAAGGCGACTGCAAAATTAAAAGTGTCGGGGACTAATTCTCACGCAATTCCGGCTTTAATGAAGGGTTGGCGCGAAATACCTGCAACCCACAAGAAAATAGACGGATTGATTTTGGATCTTGAAATCGTTCTGAAAGATGATAAGATAGAAGAAATAAGAAACGCTAAAAATACAAAGGGCTTTTTTATAAGTCTGTTAGATCATTTAGGAATGGATTACAGGAAATTGCAGGAAAACTAGCTTTCCCTTTCTTAATGTCCGGTGAAGAGGCCGCCTTCCGGGCGGCCTCTTCATTGGCGATAAAAATTAATGTTATGAAAAATATAATTACTTCCACTAGTTTTTCAAAGTCATTACTTGCAGGACTTTTAACAGGTATTATAGCCGCCTTTTTGAATTTAGTTTATATGATTGCTTACCGGGAATCGACCAATTTCGCTGCGGATATGATAGTTATGCCTTTGACGATCTTTATTGGTTTTCCAATTTTGATGTTAATGGCCGGCTCAGCATATTATCTGTTACAAAAGCATTTACTTTCAGGTACAACCTGGTTTGTCATTTTTTGCCAAATAGCAATGATCACCCTGTTATCCGTTACTATTTTGGATACCGGACTGAACCATGGAGCTGTTCTTACCGGCACCAGGGGGCTTTTCCTTGGAATGGTGGTCATTACTTTTCTTCTTGCTTCATTTATGATTCCGTACCTGGCAAGGCATCCGGGGATTTATATGTAACATCCCAAAACAGATTTCCTGTAATATAAATGCATTAATTAATTTTTCAGGGATATGCCAAATCCGGTCAGGATACTTATTTCCGGGATTCATGTCTGTTTTAAAAATTGTTTAACGGTTCTATTATAACAATAATCAGGTGGCCATGTTGAATATAATGACAACCTGTCCAATAAAATAAATGAAAAAATAAAAACAATGAAAACGAAAATTTGGATTCTGCTTATTGGTGTCGTGGCTGTTCTTGGGAGTTACGGTTTATTTGCCAATGAAAGGAAATCAAACAGTGGCTCACCTGAAATAACCAAGACACCTGTAATTAAAACTTCTTATACTGACGCGCCTGGCACGCCGGTAGATTTTGAAAAGGCTGCTGCAGCTGCAGTGCCTTCCGTGGTTCATATTAAAACGACGTCCAAATACAAGCAGACGGCCGGCGGCCAGTGGAATGGCGAAGACCCCTTCGGCGGAATGTTCGGAGACGATTTTTTTAAGAAATATTTTGGAGAAGGAAACGGCCGGTCTGTGCCGGTTCCGGATCAGCGGGCATCAGGGTCCGGTGTGATAATAAGTGCCGATGGTTACATAGTAACCAACAACCATGTAGTGAACGGCGCCACAGAAATAACGGTAACACTGGATAACCGGAAAAATTATACGGCCAAGGTTATCGGCACAGATCCCAACACGGATCTTGCGCTGATTAAAATTGACGCTAAAAACTTACCGGTTATTGCGATCGGCAATTCAGACGATGTAAAATTGGGGCAATGGGTTTTAGCCATTGGCTATCCATTAAATCTCGATGTAACCGTCACACAGGGAATCGTCAGTGCTAAATCAAGGAATCTTGGAATAAATACACAGGCGGTCGCACCGGTTGAATCTTTCATTCAAACAGATGCGGCAGTAAACCCGGGCAGCAGTGGCGGTGCGCTGATTAATACTAACGGTGAACTCATCGCCATCAATTCTGCTATAGCTTCTCCTACCGGATCATTTGCAGGGTACGCGTATGCGGTCCCTTCCAATCTGATGAAAAAGGTAATTGGAGACATCATGAAATATGGCGCTGTGCAGAGAGGCTATCTCGGGATCAGTATGGCACCGGAAGGACTGGATGATGCTAAAAAGAAAGAATTGGGAATTAACAATGATGCTGCAGGAGTATTTGTGATGGAAGTAGATCCCAAAGGAGCTGCCGGTGAAGCAGGCATTAAAAAAGGTGACTTAATTATTAAAGTTAACGGAATTGAAGTGAATGCGGACGCGCAGCTGGCAGAAATGATCGCCCGCCAGAAACCAGGTGATGATGTAAAAATTACTTACGTGCGCGATGGCAGTGAAAAGAATACAGACGCCATTTTGAAAAATAAAATGGGATCATTTGCGAGCACGAAGGCAGCGGCTATTGAATCGCTCGGTGCTGATTTTTCTGATCTCAGTAAGGAAGATGCAAAAAAAGCCGGTATTGATGGCGGCGTTATCGTTAAATATATACGTGATGGTGTGATCAGCAATCAGACCAATATGCGTCCCGGTTTTATCATAACCAGGATCGGTGGTACACCTGTAAAATCAGTAGATGAACTGAAGGATGCGCTCAGCCGGCAAAATGGTAATTTCCAGATCGAAGGAATTTATCCTGACAGCAAGGAAGTATATTATTATGGTATTAATGATTTTTTGAAATAGTTGTTTCAATTTCAGGTGGATCGGGCCATCCTAAGTCGGGTGGCCTTTTTATTTTAAAAAATAGTGCTAATTCCTTTCACGGAAAAAATCCTCCATTGGCCGGTCTTTTGCAGGCATTTACCGGTTTCCCCTGGTTAAAAAAATATCGCGAAATTATTTTAGCAGCTTAAAATAATAAGCTGTGAGAAAGATAATCTGTTTACTGTTGATAAGTTCCACCATTGCAAACACAACAAACGCACAGGCACCTTCTATCGGCCGTGCTTATGGTAAGGTCACGGATTCGCTGGGGCAGCCGCTGAGTCAGGCCTCTGCAATCGTTTTAAAGTTTGTAGTCACTGATACTGTTACAAAGAAAAAGAAACTGGTATTATTAAAGGGCATGGACACAAAAACGAACGGTGAGTTTAATTTTGAGGACCTGCCCGTTGGCACGCCGCTCGTGCTGCGTGTGTCTTCCACCGGATATAAAACCCAGGACCTGTCATTCAGGATTATACCGGCAAACAGCAGTTCGCCGTATGGCACGGTGCCGACATTTGACAAGGATCTGGGAGCCGTTAAACTTTCTACAGATATAAAAACATTAGGAGCTGTGGTGGTTACGGCCAGCACGCCGACCATGAAACTGGAGCTCGATAAAAAAGTTTTCAATGTAGAGAAAAATATTGTGAGTGCCGGTGGAACCGGTCTGGACGTGATGCGTAATGTTCCCTCCGTGAATGTGGACATTGACGGGAATGTTACATTGCGCGGCGCCACCCCGACCATATTTGTGGATGGCAGACCAACTACACTTTCCCTGGATCAGATTCCCGCGGACGCGATTGAGAGCGTAGAAGTGATGACGAATCCTTCTGCGAAGTATGATGCGTCCGGAGGTGGAGCAGGTATTCTCAATATAATCCTGAAAAAGAATCGTAAGAAAGGATATAACGGAAATATTTCTGCAGGTGTCGATTCCCACGGAGCACCCAATGCGCTGGCAGGATTTAATATACGCCAGGGGAAAGTAAACCTCAGTGCAAACGGCATGTATAACGGAATAAACAGTAAAACAACTGGTAATACAGATCGATATACTTTTCTTACGGATACAACACGTTTACAGCAACAGGATCAATATCAGAATAAAGGTCATTTTATGTTTGGCCAGATTGGGCTTGATTATTTTGCCAGCAATAAAACAACCATCTCCGGTTCTTATATAAAAGTGCATGGAGAATTTAAGCCAACCGATATTTCACAAATACAAATTGACAGTCTGAATGATCCTGAAAATACTACAGGTTACTCTACACGTTATTCCAACAATGACCGGGTTTTTGATGTGAACGGTGCGCAGCTCGGCATGAAACATCTATTTGCCAAGGACGGACGTCAGCTAACTATTGATGGTTCGTATTTTGGAGTGAAGGCACATACATCGGCCTTATATACGACGGACTATCTTACGGGCCTCCCTGGTTCCCCAATTGATTTTACAACACAACAACAGACGCTTGCCACTGCAGCTCCTGCATTTTTTACCGCACAAACAGATTATACTGATCCTTTTACTAAAAATATTAAGCTGGAAGCGGGACTGCGTGCAAGTATTCAAAGACTGAGCAACAACAATAACACCTATACCATTGATAAGAATGGCGAAGTGACGCTGGATTCTCTCGGGACTACCGATTATACCAGCACGAGCAGGGTGTATGCAGGTTATGTAAATGTCACCAGTTCGATCGGTAAATTCAGTTATGCGCTCGGACTTCGGGCAGAAAGTTCCGGATATACGGGCGACATTAACAATACCGGGCAGCATTTCAGCAATAATTATCCTCTGAGTTTATTCCCGTCTATTTTTCTGAGTCAGAAGCTGGCGCATGATCAGGAACTGCAACTCAGTGCGACCCGTAAAGTGAACCGCCCGGGCTTTTTTCAACTGATTCCATATACGGATTATTCCGATACACTCAATATTACACGTGGTAATCCCAACCTGGTGCCTGAATTCACGGAATCATTCGAGCTGTCTTATATCAAATCTTTCCCGCATAACAACACGCTGTTGGTTTCCGCGTACTATAAGTATACCGATGATCTGATTACCCGTTATCAGGATAGCGGTGTAAACCCAATTGGCAAACCGATATTGATCAACACATATGAAAACGCCAATGACGCATACACCGTTGGCGCGGAACTGACAACGACTGACAACATCACGAAATGGTGGGATATTTCTTTCAACATGAATGTGTATAATTCCAAAATCAATACGGACAATCTCAATCAGCCTTCGCAGCCCGCCTTGTGGAGTGCGTTTGGTAAACTGAACAGTAATTTTAAATTACCCGAAGGTCTGACACTGCAACTAACGGCCATCTATCAGTCTAAGACGAACCTGCCGGTGAATCAGAACTCCAATCAGTTTGGACCTCCGGGTTCGACCACACAGAGTGCTTCCCAGGGATATATTAAACCCTTCTGGGGAATGGATGCAGCAGTCAAGAAGTTTTTCCTGAAAAACAATGCAGCGTCTTTAACATTGAGTATGACAGATATTTTCCGCACACGCTGGTCCGATCAGTATAGTCAGAGCAGTTATTTTCAGCAGGAATATAACCGCCTGAAGGATCCGCAACTGGTAAGACTTGTATTCGCATACAGGTTTGGTAAAATGGATCTGAATTTATTCAAACGCAAGGATATGCACCAGCAGGGTATGGGTGATGCGGGATCAAGTTTGCAGTGATTCATATTTTATTTTATCTCTCGAGGGTTACTTTACATTTTATCAGATATAAAGTATAGGCAACGGCTTTAATCAAAAATCTTTCCGGCTGTTTATGCAATCTTTTTGACTTTGCATCTTGATAAAAATATTCAACATGAAATGTCTACTCTCGGTGGCTGTTATTACAGTCGTATTAATTACTATTTTTTCCTGCAACCGTTCCAAAAAACCACTTGATATGCAAATAGACACATTTGCAACAAATGTGGATAGTGCAGCAATAGAGGAACAAAAGGCACCTCCTTCTCCCGATGCTGCTAAGGATTCTGTATCCTTTGAGACAGAGTTGGGCGAAAGAAGATTTATAAGAACAGCCAACCTGAAATTTAAGGTCAATAAAGTGGATGATGCAGTGATCGAGATTGAAAATAAAACCAGGGCCCTGGGTGGGTTTGTTAATTATAGCCGGCTGAATAATTATATCAGGGATTCATCCTGCAAGGCGATAAGTCAGGATTCATCCATACAGACCATTCATTTTATGATAGAGGGGTTTCTCATCCTGCGGGTGCCGGATTACCGGATGGATAGTCTGTTGACCGCTTTGAATCCACTTTCCACGATCATGATTAACCGCGAAATAACTACTGAAGATATGCGCATCCAGATGTTTGGCAATCAATTAACGCATCGCCGGATCATCAAGTCTAACCATAGGATCGCAAATGCTATTAGCCGTAATGGAAGAAAATTATCAGACATTGAAAAGGCAGAAAGAGCCATGGAGGAACAGGAGGAGGCTGCCGACAATGCACATATATCAAACCTGACCCTGGAAGATTCTGAAAAATTCAGTGCCATTACTGTCGGCCTATATCAGGATCCCGCCACGCGTTATGCGGAAGTTGTGAGAGACAGAAAAATTACTGAATACGAAGCGCCGTTTTTCTCCCGGATGAGTGAATCCTTTTCAAATGGCTGGCAGCTGGTTAAAGATTTGATTGTTCTGTTGGTCAGTTACTGGAGTGTTATCATATTTTGTTTGATTGGCTATTTCGCTTTGTATAAATATGTCCGGTTTAGTAAAAGAGTAGAAAGTTATCGGGCATAGTTGTTGGAACCACTCGCATATATATCCGGTGGTCAGAAATTAATGTCTATACTGGGAATGGGTTAAGTTGTGAACTGACAGGAATGAGTAACGGGCAGAAGTCTCACTTGTCAGCATTTAGTCATTGGCCATCAACACTAAATTGCTCAAACGCTAAATATATCTAAAAGTCGGTTTTTTACTTCATATTTCCGGTTTATAAGATTGAATTTCGGCTGGATATGCCAGTAATAAATCAATTCATAATGCGGAATTTGATTCCTGTTTTATTGATAAGTATTGTTTCTACATCCTGCAAGAATATTTTCAAACACGGAGAAAATAGATTTAATAATCAAAATATCGCGGTTTCCAGGACAGATGAGTTAATTATGGATTCCATCATGGAGTATTATTATTATTCGGCATCTTACTTTCAAAAGACGGTGGTGATGCAGGGTATGGTTTTTTTTCTGGGATATAACCAGAAATTATATTTGATTTCGGCCCTTCACAATTTTACGGGTATCGATCCTGATTCCAGGAGATCTATAAAAGGACTACAACATTACCCAACGGATATTTGGGTAGTTCAACCATTTTATGTTGACTGGGGGTTTCGCAAAAACCATTATTTATATAATAACCGGGATTCCATTCAATCTTACAGAAATCGCCCTGATGGAGGAAAATATTACAAACTTTACAATTATTCAAACGCACTTTTTGAGGCTGATAATAAAAGTTCCAGTGAGAATGGTTACGATATAGGAGCATATAATATCAATGATAATTCGCCATTGCCAAGGCATATTTTATCTTTTGATAAAAAATGGGGTGCAGATGCAATTCATATTGGAGATACGGTTTTTTATTGTGGCTTTAGGAGAGATGAAAATTCCCATTATCCTGACAAATTTATAGGTACAATAATAAAAACGCCGTCTTATGATGATCCATACATCAGCTCAGACGTTTTTAGCAGGCCCGGCAGTTCGGGTGCTCCCGTATTCAAAATATCCAATCACTGTGTTTCATTAATAGGTGTTATAGCCAGGGGTAATGCTGATGAAAATATTGTACTCATTGCGCCGTTTAGGGACGCTTTCTTAAACAAATTCTTCAATAATTCTTCTGGCGGCCATTGAACTCATGGCCATAATTGTCCACTGTGGATTGATGGTGATGCTGGTGGGGAAAAGTGAAGCATCGCCTACAAATACATTATTATATCCATCTACTTTAAAATCTTCCGTGACGACGCGATTGCCGGTATTGGGTGAAAGGGCGCCCGCCATCATATTTCCTCCCTGCGGATGCGCTGTACCAAGATAGATGTCTGTCATTCGCAAGGGAAATGCGTTAAACTTAGCGGCGAATTCTTCTATATCTCCGGAATTCGAAAGACAGAGTTCAATGCCAGGATTGGTTGGTATAATGGCCCTCGTGCTGCCTGCAGCTCTCCCCAGCTGAAGCAGGGTCTTCATTGCGTATCGAATATTGGATACATCCTTACTGCCAAGTGTCCATGTGAAGGACTGTCCGCTCATCAAATCTGCTTTGGCAAGTACCACTCCATTTGATTCCGATCCGATCAGGCTACCGAAATTTAGCAGGTTGGAATATCGGTTCATCCAGGAGTCGCGCCTGTCAAAAAAAAATGGAATACTGGAGAGATAAAAAGCCGCCGGCGGATTGAAATAGGTTTCAAATGCAGAACGCGATTGCGGGTCCAGCGCGGCGAGTGTGATCTGCTCTCCATCATATGCTTTGATAGGATTCCTGAAATCAAAGGCAACGGGAAAAGCAAAATTGCAACTCAGATTTTTTCCTACATTTTTATTTTTAATATCACTGCGCATAAGAAAATGACTGCTGGCGATGGCGCCCGCTGAAACCACAATGGCTTTCTTTACCCTGATCTTCCTAAGTGATCCGTTTCCGGCACGCAGGATGACCTGGTCAGCGATTTTTTTATCCGGTCCTGAGCAGACAAATCTCACAGCTGTCATATTGGAAACAAAACGCACACCCCTGGATTCGGACCAGGGAATATAGGTTTCAAGCATGGAGCGTTTGCGCATTCTTTTGTTGCCCAGGTTCCAGTTCCCATCGCCAGCATTGTCGAGATGATTTACCAGGATATGATCGTCCAGCTGCAGGTGTTCATTAACCGGCATATTCATGTTATAGGCCTGAACGGCTTCATCGAATTTTGACTGGACAATTTTATTAATTCCAAGTTCGCCCAGCGGACTGATATGTATCTCTTTCATGACGTCGCTGTATACTTCATCAATTTCCTCCAGATTGAGTCCGTATTCATTTTCCCAATTCTTCCTGATGCCATCAGGTATTTTAAAACATACTGCATTGTTGACAACCGTGGATCCTCCCATACATTCACCCTGCAGCACTGTCATCGCAAATTTTTTGGTCTGCTGTAATCCACCTTCCTTATAAATTTTTTTCATCATTTCAATTTCACTGTCCTGAAAATCCTGTAAGGGCTGGTAGCGGTTACCAGATTCAACCACGAGGATTTTAGAAGGGTCCTGCAATTTATTTTCAACGGCACAGGCGAGTCTGTATGCAGTTGTTGCGCCGCCCGCACCGGAACCGACGATCAGGAAATCCACTTCATCAGGAATATCTGCTTCCTTCACGGGTGTAGTAACTCTGGGTGCGACCAGCTTTCCCGGATTTTTATCTATTGGTTTAAAATTATTAGGATCCGTTTCATTTTTCGGCAGGGGTGCGATTGATAAATGAGGAGGACGGTATGCTGCGAAATCACCCTGTAGTCTGTCGCGCGCATCAGGAGGAACATAACCCATATCATTTCTGACATTGATATAAGAGTAGTTCGCAAAACTGATGAGAGCATTCAGCGATAGTCCGATCTGGGAAGCAAATTCTGCCAATGGTGGAATGGACGCACGTTTACGTTCATTTTCATTCCGCAGAAAATATTTACGGAGGTAGAAGCGCTGTTCTTCAACATTCATCGTCGAGAATGCGGGGTGCATTCCATAAACGAAATTCAATACATTCTCAAAGAGGCCGAAGGGCAGGTTCAGAAGTCCGCGCTTTCTGCCCCGAATTCCACCTGCATATTGATCGAGTGATTGCAAAACAGCGGAGTGCTGCTTATCGTCTCCTCCGAAAAATGCCTGTGTCAGTGCGATGGCATCCACAGCAGCCGAAGGACTAATCGTATTAATAGAATAATCCACTTTATAATACATCGTTCTAAAAAATATCAGGACTGCTGCGATTCCTGTATTAAGAACTGCATACAAAACAAAATACCAGTCCACCTGCACCAGCGTGTTTTTGTCCGCCCGTATATGAATCCACACGCCTCTATGCAAGACACCGCCCACGATGATCCAGATGGTTGCTGTAATTGCCCCGAAGATCAGCGGAACTGTCAGGGCATTGAATAAATGCTGCCGTAAACGTTCCCGCTTAATAAGTAAAAAACAAATGACTGCCAGCGTGGAGTAAAGAGTTACCGTGTTGCCGATCATTGGATCGGGAGAGCCATAAACAGCAGAAAGTCCGCTCAATCCACTGGTTAGAATTCTTATCAGTACGATAACAGCAACGAGTAAAAAAAAAGCGGCAGCGAGAAATTTATAAAGCCATTCTAAAATAGTTAATGGCGTGGAGAAATTAGCCGGGAAATCTTTTTCGGGTGAAAATACATTGGCGTCCTCATGATGCTTAATCGCGGCGCATACAAAAAAGATAATAAGTGAACCGTCCAGGATGGCCGAAGTAAGAAGAAATCCTGTGGGATCTGAAGCATTCAACGAACCCATGAAATGAAATAAGAGTGAATAGATCGTTGATACAGCGTGACCGGTCATCAGTGCGATGCTGGCATAAAAACGCAGGCTCTTATTATAAGCAGCCGTGAATGCCAGGATAATCATCAGGATGATCTTATAATATGTATTGATTGCGAGTGCATCGTTGAGATAGGTCATGCCAATCAAGTCAGCAATGGATTTAGGCCATGCGCCGCCTCCGAGCAATCCCAGGATTAATATGAAAAGGTATATGAGGTATCCGAATCCAAGAATCCTGAACAAATAGAAAAACGCATCCCGTTTTGGTTTGTCAACCTGTTCACCGGACCATTTTTGATTGAACAGGGAATCGTATTGTTGCCGTGTAGGACCCGGGGGATAAGGTTTGTTGAAATAGATAAGCATGGCAACCAGGCGCGCAATAAATAATCCGATGATGCCGAATACCAGCGCATCGAAAGAAAGGGTAATAATAAATTTTAGAATGGGAGGATTTATTCCTGAAACAAAAGAACCATCCATATAATTCCAGAGCGCACGACTATGATCCTGTCCTTCGCTACGGTAATGTGACTGGATGAAAAGATCCAACAGGAAATAAGGAAGGAATACGATGAGGTAGTGAATAAATGAACTGCACTTCCTGAATAAAATGATCAGGGGTGAAAAAACAAAACAATTAATAATGAATTCAAGAACCATGGTAGCACGCGGTCCCCAATGGTGCCCGAAAACTGTAAAACCATTAAAGGATACGATCCCCGAGTGAATAACCCCGTAAAGGAGCGCCAGGCTCAGCGCCCCGTTTACGAGGATCAACAACACATACCTGAATAGACCCGTCGCCTTATCGAGCGGGTCCTGCCAAACATAACCCCTGTAATTAAAAAATCCCGGCATGAATAAAGTTTTATCAGTTAACTATCGTCAACCTCCGGGGCATTTTCGATATCAATTGAATAGAACTATCCATTGCACTAATAAGTTAAATACGGATGCAATCGTGTGCTATAATCGGAGCGGGAGGGTGATTAAATCTTTGGTATTTACAAGGCAGGAATCTCTGTTGAAGTTGAGTAAAGAATTTGAAATTTCAATGAGTATAGTATAAAATCATTAAATACCCGTTTTTATACGGATGATATGACCCGTGTTTTTACGGTATCTCCAAAATAATCTCCCACTTTTTTCGTTGCAATAGTATGAAAAACCAAATCCTGTCGTTCCTGCTGACAATGACATTCTTTGCCTGTACCAAGACTACTTCTAACCTTGGACCGCCTATACAGGAAACTAACCCAAATTCATTTAGTATATATCTTCCACAGGTACATACGAAAGGCGTAGAAGTATTTGGTTATAATTCAAAAGCACAACTTGCAACGATCAATTTATATAGTTATGATAGTTCAGGCGGCGCGCCGGTTATTGATAGTTTTATTGTCAGCTTCACACTGACTCAGGCCATCAACCCACCTTCAGCCTATGATGAAGTTTATCACTACCAGGGTGATCCTCCAGGTGGAGAATCTGAACATCATGAATTATTTTATGATGCCCAAAGCCGTGTAACGATTGATTCGATCACAGCTTCTACCATGAACGGCTTCGCAGTTCAGCACTACTTATATGACAACACCGGCAACACAACCGTTCAATGGCTTTTCGGAGATCCTCAAACACCGGGCAGTTATACGATCAGTCAGATCGATACCATGTTCGTTCAGAACGAAAACATACTGACCGATATCAACTACAACCTAACCGATGGTACACTTAACCACCTGTTCACCCGTTCCTATTCAACACATATCAATCCGCTCTACAATACAACGCTGGCCAATAGTCTCGGCTGCCTAATGGTATTCAATAATTTTTTCGACTTCCGCTCAAATTATCTGCCGACCCAATTTATAGATCAGGAAAGTAGTGGTCCGACGGTTACAATAAATTATCTGTGGTCAACAGATGCGACAGGTAGTGTAGTAAGTGGTGTGGGAACCGATGCAGGAAACGGATCGGTTCGTCAAATCTACAACTTTAGCTATTAATTTTTTCATGACTTCATTGGGAACGGCTGTGCCGGGGAAGTGCTGGCAGGGTTATTTCCTTGATGCTGATCATAACACTTTTGGAATTTTAGAAGTTGATGCCAATGCACGTTAATTTATTAAAGGACCTTTTTAATTGACGGCTAAGTATAAGTTAATTTCCTTCCGTGTGAGTTTATTTATGTAATTTTTAATTACGATAAATAACCTCGATGACAAAGATCCCTGAACAAATCGTTGGTATTGTTTTATGTATTAGTATACTTGCAGGGTGCCGGACAACTCTGGAGAAAACAGAACTGCAATATGAAGCATTGAATGCGGATGTTATTAATGACAGTTTATCTATTCATCTTCCCGGGTATAAAGAGGACCAAAATATATGGGAAACGGCATATGAGCATTGCATGAATGATACACTTTTTCATAATGCAATCTATCTGGGGCTCCAGGATAAAATTGGAATCAGCAGCATCTGTAGTCAGAAGGCGCTGAATATAAATAAACAAATTTCAGTATTAGACACGTCAGCCAATGGCAATATTTTTAATATACTCTCTGTGAATAACTCGGCTAACTGCTTTTCTAAAATCAATCTCAATAAACGCCTTCAGGATAGTTTTTATGTCGAATTAATCAGGAATCTGAAAAAAGCAGGTGAGTATTCATTTTTGTCAAACCTTATTGACACAAACCAAATTGTATTTAAGATAGGTACCATGACTGACATTTCTCTAAGGCCGGACAGTTTGGTTACCTTATTGCAAAGAACGAAAGATTCTTCATTGATATACTTCAGGCAAATATTAACAACACCGGGTAATGGCTTATTGGCCAGGGTAGCAATGGTATTAGGTTTTGACGCACAATTTCATTTAAAGAGAAAACTTTCAGCAGGGGAATCGGATAGCCTGAAAAATCAGGAATACTTTGTTTTGGGCGATTATGGTGAGAGGGGGAGTGCCCAGATTCTTCCCAATCAGGAAATAAAAGTTGTTATCAATAGAAATTATATTGTTTTTGGGGAATTTTATGTATTCAGCCAGATCCCTCAACATTAAAGGATTCCTAGTCTGCAAAATTTGCCAGCAGGACAAGGTCTTTCAGTATATATGATTCTAAGCAACAAATTTAGTTTTGCATTGCCTTCTGAATAATTAGATACTGGTTATTTATTTCTGAACCAGTCCGGCGATGATACCGACACTCAGTGCCAGGATTACTGTATTAAATACAAAGGAAAAAATCGCGTGAAAGAGTGACAGGTGTTCTCTTCGTCATGACAGGTGTAGTACAGATGCGCATAGAGAAACGCAAAGATCGTATGTATCAGGGTCCAGGATAATATTACAGAAATGATAGAAAATGCGATATGATAATTATATCCGGCCGCCTTGGTATCTGGCAGGATTCTTAACAGCAGTAAGACTGCAAAAAGACTGATAAAGGCGGCGCATATCACGAAGAAAAAAACAATCGTCCGGCTGGAGTCCTGCCTTTTGGCAATATCCTTTACTTCATGGACTTCCGCCGTCAGAATGGTGATCCAGAATAAGAGAAGACCCGTAAAAGCAAAACTGCTCCATACAAGTATGAACTGAATGGCGGGAGGTGTCCGGCCGCTAATTGTATAAGTAATCAGGGCAACGATTAAAGATATAAAAAGCCGGGTGCGGGTCGGAGCCTTGTGGATATGCTGAATAAGTGATGCCATGGTTTCTCAAATAAACAACATTCTATCCATGTAACACAACTCCTGATGCGAACTGCCAAATTATTAATTTGTTAATGCCAGGTTGAATAAATTCTTTTAATGAGTGTATTTTTAATCAGTTGTACCACAGGGGAACCAAATCACAAACAATGGAAAATAATTTTTACACTGAATTCATTGAGCAGTCGATCGACCGCATAGATCAAAACACGTGGAAAATAGAAAGATGCATCCATGAGTTGGATGAGAAAGACATTTGGTATCACCCGAATGAACACGTAAACAGCGTGGGAAACCTAGTACTTCATTTAACGGGAAATATTCGTCAGTACATTATTTCTTCCCTGGGCGAAGGACCTGATGCAAGGGAACGAGATTTGGAATTTTCTGCCAGCGGTGGATATACGAAAACAGAGCTGTTCAATAAACTCTGGGATACGGTTGAAGTGGCCAGCAGCGTTATTGCAACTATCAGTGAGGAGAATCTATTGTGTAAAAGGAGTGTTCAGGGATTTACTTACTCCGGTATTGGAAACATTATACATGTAACGGAACACTACTCATATCATACCGGCCAGATCATTCTGCTGACAAAGTTGTTTAAAAATATCGACATGGGATTTTATTCAGGCGTGAATCTGAATAAAAGAAATTTTACTTAACACTAACTTTGTCATCCGACGGATGAGTGCAAAAAAGAAAACATACCATTTACCCAGGGGATTGAATAAGTTTCAGACCATTGCAAGATCCTTCCGTTCGTCCAGACATCCGGTACAGTCGATTTCAGAAAATATGGAGAGATTTTCGGGAACCTACTCGGCGGCGCTCCCGGGAAGAATGCAGTTTATTCTCACTCAGGACCCGGGTTTTATCAACTATGTGCTACGAGAAAATCATACCAACTATCATAAGTCTGCACTTACATCAGCAAAGGGAGGCCGCCTGTTTGGGAACGGTCTGCTTTTTTCCAATGGAGATTACTGGCTGCGTCAGAGAAGGCTGATACAACCGAGTTTTCATCAGAAAAAGATACAGAGTCTGTATGAGATCATTGTAAAAACCATTGATGAATTTCTTCTTGGTTTCCCCAGAGGTGTAGAGACAGATGTATATCCGCTGATGCACCAGCTTGCTTTTAATATTGCTGTCCGTTCACTTTTCGATATTGAGCTTACTGAAACGCAGAGCAGCGAGCTTAACCGGATATTCAATGAACTGCAGAAATTTTTCATGGATGACATCAATCTTCCTATAAGGAGACTGCTTTATCCATTTACCAGAGAGGACCGCGTCAATTACAAAAAATCTGCACAACTAAGGGCACTCGTCCAGGAAATTATCCGTCAGCGGCGATCAGATCCAAAAGAGTATCATGATCTGCTGGATTTATTGCTGAATGCAAGGTATGAAGATACCGGTCAGCCGATGACAGAGGACCAGGTAATTGATGAAGCACTCATTCTTCTGTTTGCCGGACATGAAACCACCGCCACGACACTTTCCTGGCTGCTTTATCAGGTAGCATCCCAAAAAAAAGTAATGGAGAAGATCTACGCGTCCATTCAGCAAAAAGACGTTTATGATAGTATTAGAAACGATTATCTGCAGGCCGTGATCAACGAATCGATGCGATTGCGACCGGCCGCATGGATAACAGACAGAGTCGCTTTGTCGGATGATCAATACGGCGATATTTCTTTTCCAAAGAATACTATTATTATCGCTTTTTTTTATGGACTGCACAGGCAAAAAGATTCCTGGAAAGAGGGCGCTTCTTTTTTCCCTGAAAGATTTCTTGATGAAAAGGGAAAAATAAAAAAGCATCCTTCATTTTTCCCATTCGGAGCGGGACCGAGGATGTGTATCGGGAACAATTTTGCCATGGCAGAAATAAGTATGTTTCTGCATATCTTTTTTGAGCAGTTCCGTATTACACAAACTGCGCAGGTGCCAGAAATGAAAGCCCTTATAACGTTGCGTCCCGACAAAGTTATACTGGGTATACAAAGAAAGAACCACACAATTCTTTAGTGAGTAAATTTTTCCCCAAGCATTGAGCATTAGCTGAATCGAATAATTGAATACATTTAAAGTACGATCAAAAATTTCAATGAAGCGGGAGAAAATCGAGAGCTTTCCCAAATCCAGATCCGGCATTCAGTTCTTCCGATTTCATTTCATGAGTTGCACCTCAAGACTTGTACAGATTCTGACTGAATAGTCCAGTGAACGGGGAACGGTCAAATTTTTGTATTTCCAATACTTGTACGATAAAAAAGGTGATCGGGAACCCCGGGGGATCGCCGTCAAAGCCTAACTATGCGGAACGAGAATGTCAAAGAACTATTGAAGAAAATTGAGAAACTCGAAGAAAGGCTGACTGACTCCAGAAAGCCGCCGGAAAATTATTTCCTTCAAAGCGGGGATTATGCGTACAGGGTACTGATCGAAGAAATCGGTGAGGGCGCCTTGAATACCCGTGAGGATGGAATGATTGCGTACGCGAACTCATCGTTCCTGGAGTTGCTGGGTCTGCCTTATGATCAGGTTGCCGGCCGCTTCATCAGTGAATTCGTTCAGGAAGAGTCAATAGAAAAATTCGGGGATCTATTTCGTGAATCATTACACGGCAGAAGCAATGGGGAAATTAATTTGTGTGTGGGAACAAAAATAACGCCGGTATATATTTCGATGACATCTCTTCAACCAAAACTGGCATCAGTTGGAATCATTGTTACTGATCAGACTTTAAAAAAACTGAACGAGCAAACGATCCTCCGGTACCAGAAGGAGCTCGAACTTAAGAATGCTGAACTGGAACAGAACAATGTAGAACTTACTGCTTTTACTTATATCGCTTCACATGATCTTCAGGAGCCCCTGCGAAAAATAAAGACATTCTGCAATCTGATCCTGAGTCATTCAACTGAGCCCCTGCCCGACAAAACGCTGGATTATATTCAGCGAGTCGTCAAAGCTTCCAAACGCATGCAGGTTCTGATCAGTTCATTGCTGAATTATTCCCGGATGAATGTGCGTGAAATGGAAATTGAGCGCGCCGATTTAAATAATATCCTGGACGAAGTATGCAGCACTATAAGGGAACAGCTGGATGAATCCCAAACCGTAATACAAAATGAACCGCTGCCAGTAATATCTTGTGTTCCTTTGCAGATAAACCAGCTTTTTACAAACCTGATCATCAATTCCATTAAGTACAAAAAACAAGGCATTGCGCCGCTCATTCAGATCACTTCCCGTTTGATGCTGCCGGAAAAGATGGAGGCTCCGGTTATATCGACGCAGGAAAGCGGATATTGGAAAATAACTTTTAGTGATAACGGTATTGGCTTCGAGCAGCAATATGCTGATAAAATATTTGAACTTTTCCAACGACTTCATTCTCGGGTTGAATATGAAGGCACGGGCATCGGTCTGGCGATATGCAAAAAAATAGTCCAGAACCACAAGGGACTTATCCGCGCGGAAGGCAGACCCGGACTGGGGGCCAGTTTTGATATTTATTTGCCTGCTGGTCAGTAACAAATTCTTTTGGCAACCTGATTGAACAAATGCAGGAAGATAAACTTTGGGAAATCTTCTCGGATGAAAAAAATGGAAACTACTACAGAAATATTCTCGGCCTGATTGAGCACATTCATTGTCACATGCGCCAGATAGTGCTGATAAAAAAATTTTTACAAATATCTGAATCACCAGTAACGACGGACTGATTTATATTTCACAAATTATTCAGGCCATCTGTTCCAGATCCATTGTCGCAAATATTGTGTCAGCGCGCACATACCACGGGTAAGGGGCAATGTGTTGATCAGCTGGCCATCCTGGTTAATACTTTGCTCTGTCGGTAAAGCAAATTTGTCCGGCATCTGAAAAAAGAAATCCGAAGGCAAACCTAATTTAGGCAAACCATCACCTGTAAATTTGAAAATACTACCGAGAATTTTTCCTTGAGGTGTAAGGGTGACATCGTCACCGAAGATTGGGACGTTCATAAAATTTGGATTTGAATAAAGTTAGGGAAAAAAACAATCCGAAAATCAGGAGGCCCATCCCTAATTTCCGATGTATACCTTCCCGCTGGCATCAACAACACAGGTACTGGAAAAAATTGGAGCGACGCTCAATGGAAGGGTCCAGATCGTCACTCCGGAAACTGGCATTTATGGCATGGAGGGTTCCGTTATTATCGCCACATATATGACACCATTGGCAACTACTGCCCCCGCCTGATCGAATGGATTCAGAGCCAGCACGACTGACCAGATAAGATTGCCCGTTGTAGCATCGACCGCCTGAATAGTTCCCCCGGCTGTAGCATAAAATAACTCATTGCCTACTAACTGAGCAAAGTAAGTCCATGGTCCAGCTCCTGACCGCCATAACAACTTACCTGAAACAGTATCGACCGCGTTCAAATAACCTTCCCCATCGCCAATGTAGACAATGCCATTGGCTACCAGGGGTGATCCACCAATTTCATAAATACCCAGTTGCCATTTTATCTGCCCTGTTGCGGCATCAAGCGCATATAAAAAATTATTCTCTCCGGCAGAATCAAACTCCGTCTCATAAACAATACCATTTGTTACAGCCGGACTCCCTAAGGGCCAGATGGATGATTTCCAGTTGATATTACCGGTAGCGGAATTCAGGCAATAGAAATTACCGCTTCCATTTGCTGAATAAATGGCGCCGTTGTAGTAAACGGAAGTGTTGACAAAATCGCCTCCATTCGCTCCGGGGGTAGCCCAGATCTTTTTACCATTCAACGCATTGATAGCATAAAAATAATTATCGTAACTATCGGCATAAACCGTATTGGCAGTACCGCTGGTTAATGGGAAGGTCCACCGAATGACACCGGAAGTAATATCAACTGAATAAAAATTACCACCATTGTTGTCAATAAAAAAAAGCACCCTTATTCAACAGGGCGAACGTGCCGGTTGTTGGAATACCCGTATATTCAAAGCGACAGAGATTAACCGCTAAAATTCCTGAATGATAAAATCGATAGTATTCTTTTGTTGCGCAGTGATTTTCATTTCGACGAATGTATCCGGTCAGGTCAATAAAACTGATTGGTCGAATAAACCCACTCCTTTTACAATTGGTTTGATTGATAAAATCCAGTCCGTTGAACTTGGAGAAACCAGGATATTGAATATTTACTTTCCCGAAGGGTATTCGCCCGATTCTTCTGTTTCTTACCCCGTCATATACCTTTTAGATGGTTCGGCTAACGAGGATTTTATTCATATTGTCGGAATTGTTCAATTTCTGACCATGATAGAAATCATTCCAAAATCAATTGTCGTGGGAATTGCCAATGTTGACCGAAGACGGGATTTTACTTTTCCTACCTCTGTAGACCGGGATAAAAAAGCCTACCCTACAACGGGCAACTCAGCAGCGTTCATAAGATTTATAGAAAATGAATTGCAACCGTATATTCAGCAGAAATATAAAGTTACCCGAAACAGGACTATTATCGGACAATCATTAGGCGGATTACTTGCCGCTGAAATATTACTCAAAAAACCTTACTTATTTGACAATTATATGATCGTCAGTCCAAGTTTGTGGTGGAACAATGAATCACTTTTAGGAGATGCTCCGGGTCTTTTGGCAAAACAAAAGGACGGAAATATTAAGGTATATATTTCAGTAGGAAATGAAGAGAAAGCGATGATGGATGATGCAAAAAAACTTTCGGAAATTCTTCAGACTTCATCTGCAATGAAACGGAATATTTTCTTTGTACCATTGACAAATGAAGATCATCTAACCATTTTACATAACAGCGTTTATACAGGGTTTGAGATGCTGTTTCCAAAAAAAAGAAAGTGAGAACCTGGTTTCGATTCTTTTTATTGAAAACTTATTTTGCGGATTCGATTGTTGACAATGTCAGCGACATAAATATTGCCCTGGGCATCTATTCCAATTCCGCCAATGCCATTGAACCTGGCAGAAGCTCCGTTACCATCGACATATCCGGCAATACTTCCGGCGATGGTAGCGACTACACCCTGGGCAGTTATTTTTCGAATGCGATTTTCATCGGCCACAAATAAATTGCCCTGGCTGTCTGACACCATATCATTTATATTATTGAATTGCGCAGTTGAACGATCACCATCTTCATTCCCACTTGCGCCGCTGCCTGAAAATGTCGAAACCATACCGTCAGATGTTATTTTGCGAATGCAGAAATTGCCTTCATCCGCTATATACATGTTGCCCCGTTTATCAAATGCTATTGCCAGGGGATACCTGAATTGGGCACTGTCCGCACTACCATCTCTGAAACCTTCAGCGCCGGTGCCGGCTACAGTACTTACCTGACCGGCAGGATTTATTTTACGGATAAGATTATTAAAAGTATCGCCAATGTAAATATTACCCGACTGATCGGCAATAACAGCACTTTCATCTGACTGGAATTGTGCCGTCAATGCCGCGCCATTCAAAAACCCGGGCTGATCCGTTCCGGCATAGTCAGACACATCCGCCGAAGCAGATATTTTACGAATGATGGGAGTACCTTCATCCAAAACATACATATTGCCCGTTCCATCCAGAGCAATTCTGTATGGAAATTTAAACTGCGCCGATAATCCATGACCATTTATAAGACCAAGACTATCGTTTCCCGCCAACGTGGATACCTGGCCTCCGGAAATTTTTCGGATACGGTGGTTTCTGAAATCAGCTACAAAAAGAGTTCCGTCGGAAGCGACTGCCACATCGATGGGTGCGAAGAATTTTGCTGTTAATGCCGGACCGTCGGCAAATGCACCCGTTCCTTCTCCTGCAATGGTCGTTACAACTACTTTTTTTTCAATATGTGGAGTAGAGGCAACTTCTGACGTATCTTTTTTACAACCGGTAATTGCAACTATTATTGCAGAATAAAGAATGAAAAAAATTCTTCTTCGTGTCATATTTAAATTTGATTTCCTTTTATATCTTCCAGGCGATGGTAAATTTTTAACCCCTTTTCTCTGGCAATTCTTACATTTTCATCTGCTATATTACAGTCACCGCCGAGACGGAGAATTGCATCGCAATTCAATAGTGAACGGCGGGCCACCGGAAAAAGCCTTTCTTCTTCGGGCTGATCAACTTGTCCTATTATTCTTGCAAGCTCCGGTACGGGCCACGCAATCCATTCGTTAATGACCGGAATATGACCCAATCGGAACAGGTGAAGAGCCGCCGCTTCCAGTTTTCTGAAATTATGCAGCATTAAACGTGGATCATCATTTGTTCCATAGCGGTACGGACCTGCAACAAGTATTATCATGATTTCCCGCAAAATTTTATTTGGGCGAACTATATCAATTAGCCGGTTTTTCTGAAGAATACTCAGCGTTCTTTACAAATTCATCGATGTATTGATTTAGTCTGTCCTGCCCCCAGGAAATCAGAAAGTCTTTGCTGTTGGCCGATCTGTATATATTATCCCTGCTTACTTCAAAGCTTTCCCAATTATTCAGCTTTTGGTAATAAAGTCCATGAAATTCATGCGACCATTTGAGGATCTCTTTTAAATTTTCAATGTATTCTGAGTAACTTTTAGCATCCGTGAAGAAATACAGGGACTTTGCAAAGTTGTCAGCCAGATTAATTGCGATATTGCCAATCTCGTCAGGATGATTTTTCAAATAAGCTTTCACGATCAACGTATTTAAAATATTGTCGAAAAAACTACAATACGTGCGTGCAACTAAATTGGTTGCAAACCTGAACGGGACTTACTGCAGTGACAGAAGTTAAAATGACCGATCGGAAACCGGGGGACACCGAAGGCTTTACTTATTCTGCCTTTGGGTGAATACAGTCCAAAAAAATTGTATCAAATTTTTTAAATAATCGTACAATTCTGTTTCGAAACCGGACAATTTATAAAAGGCAAAAAAAGTTAAGGGACTGGTTTTCAATCTGATTCAGTGTGGTATAGTATATGATTGATAGATATCCATTTGGATATAGTATTGTGGATGAAGATTACGACAGTTTATTTAAGAGTGAAATACTGATTGGTAATTTATCAAGAGTCTTTACCGGCCTGGCCATTCTCATTTCCTGAATGGGCTTATTTGGATTATCAGCCTTTACGGCCGAACAGAGAACCAGGGAGATAGGGATTCGCAAAATACTTGGCGCGAATACAACTGGTATCGTTGCTATGCTCTCAAAAGATTTTTTAAAGATTGTTTTAGTCGCCATTATCATCGGATCTCCGCTGGCATTTTATTTCATTAACAAATGGCTGCAGGATTTTGCATACCGGATTGATATAAAATGGTGGGTTTTTGTGCTGGCCGGGTTTGCGGCCATCCTGATCGCGTTTGTAACAGTAAGTTTTCAGGCAATCAAAGCAGCTATTGCGAATCCTGTCAACAGCCTTCGTTCGGAATGAGTGAAAAAACCGGTTAATTGTATAATTTCAACTTCTGAAATTATAACAGGTGTCTGCATTCAAACATATTAATTCCCTTCCCAGAAATTCCGTGGCCATTCTATTTTTCCTGATTTTCGGATGTGTGGTTTCACAACCATTTATTAAAGAAGAAGGTGAAGTTCAGACTTTTTCAGATCTGAAGGTAAAAAATGCAGCAAATCAAAAGTGGAATATTAATGATCCATTTTTTCAAAATTATAATCAACAGGATACAGTTCCGAGATTGAGGGGAGGGGAAGTAAGTGTTATGGATTTCGGAGCAAAATGCGATGGTATTGCCGACGATATCATTGCGGATTCGACTGCCTGTGCATATTGCATTGCCCACCCTTTTTTTTGTTCGACAATTAGTTTTCCGGTTGGTCATTCGAGGATCAGCCGTCCATTACTTCTTCAAAATAACGGCCATTATTTTACCATTCATTTGAAAGGAATGCTTCCAGCAAAGGAAGCTTCTGATCAATATCTTTCTGAAATTATTTGCGATTATAAAGCAGGCTACGGCATCGGCATACAGAGCGGCCGCGGAATCATACTTGAGAATCTCGCGATCCTCGGTAAATATACCTTTCCTTACTCTGTTACAAATTCAAATATCGGAACACTATTATTTTCCCAATGGATAGATAAAACGATATCCGACAGCAGGTATGCACCTTATGCGGGTATTGTCATTGATCCATTTGCAAATGCATCCGGTGCCTCAGGTGGAACATCAGGAGTTGAAATAAGGCAATGCGCTATTAAACAATGGATGGTTGGCATTTGTCTTTCGCCTCAAAATACTGTTAACGATGAAATGATAAATATTATTGATGATGATATTGAAGCTAACCGGGTGGCTATTGCCATTGGTCAGGATCAAAGCAAGGAAATTCATATCGACAGGCTTAAATGCTGGGCTTCCACACATACCATTATCGATGGTGTTAGCTACGGGCGCGGAACCGGCGGAGGATCCGTTGATATGGAGGGCGGGAATATTGCGGGCAATGTAAATCAATTGCTGAATGTGATACTGGACAGATTTCCGATGTCTATAAAAGATATATACAGTGAATCCCTTTTCCGTATCGGATCCGTCGGAAACGGTGCAGGCGCGAATTTTATAAACACCCAGATTAATTTTCTAACCGGTGACGGTCTACCGTCAGCAGATTATATAATTTCGGGACAGGCAAATTTTTATGGGGGATCACTCAGATATTATGATGGCAGCCCGACACACAGATTGAATCTGTCAAATATTGGAAGTTGGTTCCGGGATATGACTATGAACACCCAGCCGATCACCATCGGATTATATGGATATCCCTCAAATGTTTACCCGGTACCTTATTTTGAAAATGTCCATAATTATTATCGCGGAGGAAAGATTGTAAACGGGTCCACAGATTCGCTGATTCCTCTGCACAATATCAGTTATGGTTTTTCGGATTCAGTAAAATGGGTGGCTGTTTATTACGGTAAAGGACTCGGTTCAATTTCCAGAAAAGGAGATTATATACTTGGTGCTCCGCAAAATACTTCTGGATGGCACCACGATCGCGCACAAAATGCTGAACACTGTGCTACGATCAAATTAGGGAGAGTGGTAAAAATTTCTGCCGACAGCCTTTACCTGGATGATGTGGGATTGAATGCGCCGGCAACCAGATCCTTTGATGCAATTTATATAGACAGATTAAAATGAATATCCAATGATTTAATCGAGTATCTTACTTTAAATACAACAGCATGAAACGATTATCATTCCTGCTTACCATCCTGGCATCCACTATGTCTATTCATTCGGCACAGGCGCAGTTTACCCAGTCGGAAATGATATCAGAATGGCAACGGGCGAAAAATTATACCAAGGCCTACCTGGATGCCATGCCTGCGGATGGCTACGGTTTTAAACCAACACCTGAAATACGTTCATTTGCACAGCAAATGTTACATCTGGCAGATGCCAATTATCTTTTTGCAACACTCGCAAGCGGTAAGGATAATTCGTTTGGTATAACACTTCCGAATCATAAGGTGCTCGAAAATATTATTCCGCCTTCAAAGGACACTGTTACAAAAACAACAATGGACAGTTACGATTGGGTTATAAATAATTTAAAAGGGATGACACCGTCTCAAATGTTGGAAACCATAAAGTTTCGCAATATGGACATTACGAGGAGCGCAATGTTCGGCAAGGCATTTGAACATCAGACACATCATCGTGGCCAGACTACAATCTATCTGCGTCTGAAAGGAGTAACGCCACCTGGCGAAATGTTGTTCTAAGTATTAATCAAATTATAAGGCCGCCTTTGCGAGTCTTCCTAATAGTTTCAAACTATTTTCTGTTTTTTCATTCCATTCCAGTCCGAAGGTCAGGCGCATACAATGGCTGAATTGATTTTGCAGTGTAAACATGCTGCCGGGAGAAAAAGTGATTTTTTTACTTACCGCCATATTGTAAAGTTCAATGGTATCAATTGTTTTGGGCAATTCCACCCACAATGATAATCCACCCTGGGGCCTGCTGATTCTTGTGCCAAAAGGAAAAGATTCTCCTATTACCCTGACATATTGCAGGTAGTTAGTATATAAAGTTTTTCTCAATTTTCTCAGGTGTGCCTCGTACCTGCCCGTTTCCAAAAAACTTCCAAGTGCCTCATGTGTAATGGCTGTGCTGCTCAGGGTGTGAAATAATTTTATTTTCATTACCTCATTCATAAACTTACCTGCAGCGAGCCATCCGACCCGGTATGCCGGCGCCAGTGTTTTTGAATATGAGCTGCATAATAACACCATTCCCGTTTCATCATATGACTTACAACAAGCAGGTCTCTTTTCTCCAAAATAGAGGTCGCCATAAATATCGTCTTCAATAAGTGGTATATTATATTTTTCCAATAGTTTCACTGCTTCTTTTTTATGTTCTTCGGGCATCAGGCTGCCAAAGGGATTATTAAAATTGCTTACAAGAATACAGGCTGCCAGTTTTGTTTTCTGCACTATTTTCTTCAGCGATTCCATATCTACTCCTGTTTGCGGGCTCGTGGGCAGTTCGAGGATTTTCAATCCCAGACTTTGAGCCAGTTGTAAAATACCATAAAAGCAAGGGCTCTCGACGCCGATGGTATCACCCCGTTTGGTGAGTGCCATCAGGCAATAAGACACGGCAGACATACAACCTGCCGTGGTAAGGATATCTTTTTCAGAAAGATTTCCTTCCCAGTTAAATGACCATTTTGCAACCTGTGTACGGAGCTTTTCATTACCCTGCAATGGCTCGTACGTTGTTCCTCCACCGGGCAGTGATCTTACTGCCTGCAACATGGCCTTATTTAATTTGACAACCGGCAATAGTTGTGAAGCAGGAACACCTCTTGAAAAGACTGTAAAGTTTTTTTCACCCGATGGATTAAAAGAATTCTCAATAATGTCTGTGACAGTTTTCGCTGCCGGCTTATTCTCCGGCCTGCTTGCCTGGGGCATGGCCAGTTTTTTCCTTAAAGAATTGCTTACATAAAAACCGGACTGAGGCCTCGGTTCTATCAGTGATTTTGCTTCTAACTCGTAATAAGCAAACTGAGCAGTACTCATACTTACTCCGTGCTGCCGGCAAATCATTCTTATAGAAGGAAGTTTGTCGCCAACTTTCAACACATCGGTACTTATCTGCTGCTCCAGACTGTTGGCAATCTTTATATAGAGCAGTTCTTTAACCCTTGTTTTTCTTTTCATAATAAACTGTACTGGTCAAAATTAAAGAAAATGTATCTGTGCTGGTAATATAAATTAAGGGAAATTTGTTTTATCAATTTGCAAATGATAAATGAATGGAGGTTCAACCGGATAATTAAGATCAGTTACGATTTTTTAAAAAAGAAATTATGAAAACATATATTGTAGACTCATTCACCAATGAATCTTTTAAGGGTAATCCGGCAGGCGTATGCTTTCCGGAACAGGAAATCAGCGAAGACAAAATGCTTCATATCGCCAATGAGCTCGGTCTTTCAGAAACCGCTTTTCTGAAACGTGTCGGGAAAACGGAGACATACAATATCAGGTATTTTTCACCGAAGATGGAGATTCCGTTATGCGGCCATGCTACGCTGGCATCGGCTAAAGTATTGTTTAAAGATATCAATGCTGCTAAAATTAATTTTATCACGATTGAAAACCTGAACCTGACAGTTACTAAAGAAGGAGAGGAGATCACCATGGAATTTCCGGTCTATAACACAGAAACAGCCACTGCGCCGCCTGCCATGTTGAAGGCATTGGGATTGTCAGCTATCAACAACACTGCATTCAGTCCGCATAACAAAGTTATTTTGCTGGAGATTAGCAGTCCGCAGGTACTGGCAGGTCTTCATCCGGATTTTAATGCACTGATACCTTCTCATGATGGCATTAACGGTGTTTTGGTAACCGCTCCTGCAATTGAAAACGGCTATGATTATCACTACCGGTTTTTCTGGCCCTGGGCAGGTACGAATGAAGATCCCGTAACAGGTGGTGTGCAGACGTTCCTCGCAAAATACTGGAGCGATAGACTGAACAAAAAAAGAATGAAGGCTTTCCAGTCATCCTGCAGGACGGGTTATATGAATGTAGCCCTGCAGAATGATAAAGTTTTGCTTACCAGCAGGGCGGTAGTCATACTGGAAGGAAATTTAATGGCATTTGATTAAAATAAAAGACCTTGAGTTATCGTGCATTTTACAAAGACGGTTTTTGTATTTCTACTGCGCAGGCAAGACTGGACATAGATGCAATTCATCATTTTCTATCTACACAGGCATACTGGAGTCTGAACATTCCATTCAATACAGTGGAAGAGGCCGTTGCTCATTCACTGAATTTTGGACTTTATTATAATAAACAGCAGATCGGGTATGCAAGAGTCATTTCCGATTTTGCCAGTATTGCTTATCTCGGTGATGTATACGTACTGCCTGATTTTCGTGGCCGCGGCCTTTCCAAGTGGCTGATGAAAACCATCATGGAATATCCTGAACTGCAGGGGCTGCGAAGATGGATCCTGTCAACAGCAGATGCCCACGGATTATACAAACAATTTGGGTGGGTGCCCGTCGCATATCCTGAAAGATGGATGGAAGTGCACAACAGGGAAGTCTATAGTCATATTCAGGTTGTCTGAAAGTTTAATTTTCAACAGGAGATTGTTCGTAAATTGTTACTGTTAGTCTGTATGACTTTATTATAACTGAATTATGATATGAAAATGAACCGCCTGTTTGCGCTTTCATTGCTTCCATTATTATTTACATTGTCCGTATCAGCTCAGCAGTCTAATCTCAACGTAGATTATTCTGCTTATATGCCCGAGGTAAGGGCATTAAATAAGGTTATTTCGAACTTTCCTCACACAGGAACAGTTCTTACAAAGGAGGGCCTCCAAAATGCCAGAAGCGTGATGGGTGGTTTTGGAAAGGGAAAAACAATTCTTCAGCCTTCTACAATTACTATCAAGGGTCCCGGCGGCAATATGAGTTTAATGATATTTAAACCAGATACTATTCGAGCAGTTGTTCTGGATATTCACGGGGGCGCATGGAGCATCGGTTCAGCATCAAATGACGCAGTGTATAATGACGAAATGGCAAGAACCTGTAAAGTGGCTGTTGTAAGCGTTGAATACAGACTTGCACCGGAATATCCTTTCCCGGCATGCCTTGAAGATTGCAGGGCCGCTGCCAGATGGCTGGTGAACAATGCTCAAAAAGAATTTGGAACTGATAAAATATTTCTTTTCGGGGAATCGGCCGGCGCCCATCTGGCAGCGGTAACGGCTATATATATCCGTGATTCTTTGAATGCTATTGACAAAGTCAGAGGGGTAAATCTATTTTACGGTTGTTACGATCTCGGGCGAACACCTTCCAGCAGACAGGTATCGGATACAACTTTATTGTTGTATAAAAAAAGCCTGGATGAAAGTTTTCAATTGGTATTCGGAGGCTGGACCTTACAACAATTGCAGAAGCCTGAATTTTCGCCGATGTATGCGAATCTGAAGGGGATGCCACCGGCTATGTTTTCAGTTGGTACCGCTGACCCGTTAATAGATGATACATTTTTTATGGAATCCCGCTGGCGAAATGCTGGTAACAAAACATATCTGGCAGTCTATCCAGAATGCACCCATGGTCTTAATATTTTACCAACAGCCATAGCCAAACTATCCAATAAACTGGCCTATCAATGGATTGTTGATCATATACAATAGGATCCTCCCCGCTAAAAGCGATCCCGAGGAAACTTTGTCCCTGTTCGTTTTTGCCGCGCAGATCAATATCGATGGTTCCTTTAGCAAATTCAACATCCCTCAGCCAAACTACACCGCTGATACTTACCGCAGGTTTGTCTTTGTCGTCTGACAACTCAACCCGATCGTTCATGCCAGGTTCAAATCCATGTTCCTGATACAGCTGCGCAAAATTGAACCAGCTGAAATTATTATTTCTTACTATTCCCGGCGAATATTTTGTAATTGTCAGATTGGCGAAATCATTCGTCAGGCCATCCGAATAAAGACCGAATAACCCATCTGACCTGCCATCCAGCAGGCTGACGTCAAGCGAAGGGTTTTCATTATGATTCACATAAACAGTTGCGTGATGACTGCTGATGACTATTGTTGCATGAAACCAATCACTCGCCACGGGTGGCGGAACAATGCGGTTCTCATAAACGCCCGGATGTTCCTTTCGAAGACGAGCATAGTTAAAATCCGGAATCTGCATATAGGCCAGTGACCATTTCCACCTGGCAGAATCTGTATGACGAAAATTAAAAGGTCTGAAATAAATGATATTGCAATGACTGGTATCGGTGCCGAAAAAAGCGATCCCGAGAAAGCTTTGCAGGAAAACATCTTTGCCGCGCAGATCGATATCAACTGTACCACCCGTAAAATCGATTCCCTTTAACCACACGATACCTTTGGTTGTAATCGCATCAGGTTTTTCCCCAGTAAGTGCCCTGGTCTCATATGCCGGAATCGTAGCTATTTTATTTTCCTTCAGCATTTGTTGAAGGTTATAATGAATGCCCTGCGCGTTTGTATACAGCCCTGAAATAAAAAGGAAAATGGTTAAGTGTATATTTAATCTCTTCATTTTACAGTCTTTATTTTCCTGCCACGAATGGTATGCCAGTTTTTAATGCCTTGTTAATGATCTATTTAGAAAAAGAATTTTATTTATTATCCGTACGTTTTTAACCAGGTGTACGGATATAGTTCGCTGTTAGTTTTTTGCCTTATTTTTTCCTCCTCCAATGAGAATTCCGATGGTAAGACCTAAATAATTGCCTTATACATTGCGGTAATCGTTGGCTCACCGAGAAAACCATCGCTTTCATACAAATCTGGCACGAAGTGATACGCCAGCCTTAAATCCAAATGAGCCATTCAAAACTAATTCTGATATTACTTCCCATATTGACTGTAGTCCGATAGCCCTTTGTCTCTTCTGGTGGTAATGAACCAGGTAAAAAAATAAGAAAAGGTATAGCAGCCATAACCAACCCCCGCGGAAATTCGAAATCCCGGATTATTTGTTAAATAATAATCCAGATTAAGGATGGAGGAAGCCATTAAAGTCAATTCAGGAGACAACCAGACCAGCCAGGTTTGTTGCATTTGATTTGTTAAAGGCCTTATCCAATTATCAATTATTTATGAAGTCTGCTGAAAGAGAGAGGTTTTTCCATTTTTTAAGTTCCTGTTCCATGGAATTTATCTTTTCATTGGCGCGTTCAAATGCGTTGGCACCAAGCCAAAGATGGAGTGGAGGATCAGGATTTTCAGCTAACTGAATAAATAGTGCAGCAGCTTTTTCAGGGTCACCGTCCTGTTTTCCATTCATTGCTGCATAGCGGGCCTGAGTTTTGGCAACAGCATCGTAGTCGGAAATACGGCTTTCTGTAAGATCAAGAGAATCCTTTGTAAGGAAGCCTGTACGAAAGCCCGAAGGTGCGACAACTGTTACTTTGATTCCCAGTTCATAAAGATCAAGTGAAAGAACTTCCGAGAATGCGATAACTGCAGATTTGGTGGCGGAATAAATGGACCATCCCGACGTGCCGACGAACCCAGCAACGGAAGATATGTTGATAATATGCCCCGAATGTTGCCTGCGCAGATAGGGAAGGGCATATTTGGTTACGTTGATGGTGGCGAAGACATTGATCTCGAAAATATCACGCATCTTTTTTTCTTCCAGTTCTTCCACAGTTCCCTCCATTCCATATCCGGCATTATTGACAATGACGTCAATGCTGCCAAAACTGCCTGCTGTTTTTTCAATGGACTGGCGAATGTTTTCATCTTTTGTCAGATCAACTTTCAGGGGAAGGAAACGGACAGGATCATTTATTCCGACAGCTTCCTGTAATTCTTTTATAGTGCGGGAAGTCGCGGCTACCCGATAGCCGGAGGTAAGAAGTTTTTTTACGAGTGACAAACCCAATCCACGGGATGCCCCGGTAACGTACCAAACTTTAGAATTATTCATAACGATTGGTTTGATAATGCAATTTGAGTTTATTATTCTTTGACGTCCGCAATCATTTTGTTTACAATAACCCACTTGTCGTCGAGTCTGTGGAAAGAAAGCAGTTCGTAATAATTGAAGTCGTACATCTTTACATGAACTTTAGCGACTGCAATGGAGTTGATAATTTCGATGGATAAAATTTCCCCTTTGAATGGTTTGCCCGAATCTTTTGGACTCTGACGATTCTTTACACCATCGAGGTATTGGGTAAGAGTTTTGAAATAAGGTTTCCCGCCGGCATCTCCGAAAAGTAATGTGCCGGAGTAATATGCGGTACTTAGAAGATTAACATCGCCTTCGTAAATACCTCTGAAGTAAATATCTGTGAGAACATTAGCAATTTCAGTTGAGTCTGTTGTAGTATTTATCATTTGCATTGCGGGTTTGTCTGACGATTGCTGCATTGCTGATGTCAGGGTGATAATAAGGAATAATGAAAAGAAGAAAAATTTCCTATTCATAAATATTGTCAAATTGTGGTGGATGACAGGAAAATCCATCATCAGTTTCGTAACGACTTACAAATTAAATGGAACGAATTAAGAAAATAAAAAAATGATATTGCAGGTAGGGATAGATAAAAAAACAGGGACAAAATGCATGCCGATTCTGGATAGTACACTGACATATTTTAGCAAAATGAAATCTAATCTTTCCATCTGGCCGGTCTCCAAATACCCAGCCCTGTGAAGTATAGCTGCGGATTATTGCAGCGGATGCCTGACCTGGTTACGCTGATCGTCTTCATCATCCATCTCGGCTCCCTTCTCAATAGTCCGCCAGTCAATCGGTCTATGATATTTTTTCATGGATAAATTGGCATCGAATACTGACTGAGAGGGGATTTCAGTTTTGTATGCAGAATAGTCTGGTTTATCCGTAAAGAAATCCTGGAGCACGGTAGCCGTCGCATCGTACTGATTTACATATGGGATATTCAGAATATTGTAAACCATTTTCAGGATAGATCCAAAATTGGCATGTTGGTGGGACGTGTATCCGTGTTTTACGTAAGGACCGGCAAGCATTAAAATACTGCGATGCGCATCCAGATGATCGACACCGCCCTGAGGATCGTCTTCCGTAATTATCACCAGCATATTTTTCCAATAGGAGGTATGTGAAAGGAACTGGAGCATCCGGCCAAGCGCCAGGTCATTGTCTGCCACATAGGAATGATAAAACGGATATCCGTCGGCCGGCCTTGGTTTCGCTGTGTGATCATTAGGCAGCTGGATTGTAATTAATGAAGGCATCACAGATTTACCTGTCAGCCACATACGTCTAAATTCAGTTTCAAACTGCTGAACACGAAACTGGTCCGGAATATTTGTATTAAATCCTGCATAGTTATGACTCGTTTTTGGCCATAATGCTTTCTGCATAGGTACCATCACCGAATGACCTGATCCGGTTGCCGTGTCTACCCAGGCTTCGCGGTTGTGGGCGGTTTCATTTGCTTCACCAAAATTATAGAATGAAGCTTTACTACGTTCAAGCGCTTCCCATAGTCCGCCTCTTTCTGCATAATCTTCAGGGTCCATACTGCCTGTTGAACCGGGGAATCTTCTGCCTGAAGCTTTGGAAAATAACATGGCTGTTTTATCCACACTCGAATTTGCCTCCACCCATTCGTTCGGTATAACGCCCATCATCCAGTGATGTCCATGAATCGAAGCATCACTATCACAATAGAAATTGTCTGAGTAAGAAAATTTTCCTGCTATTTTGAGATGATTGGGTGCTACGTTAACGCGTACCAGGGTTTTGTCTTTCGAGATGATATTTACTCCGACCCCGAATCTTGCCAGTGTAGAATCTCCTTTTCCACCGGTCAACTGGCCAAACATTTCATCGTATGACCTGTTTTCCTTAGTTATATAAACGATGTAGTGTATCGGACTTTTTCGAATTCCCTGCACTTCTGGTAAGGGATTTTTTCCATTGTCGTGAACAGTATTTAATTGAAATGTATTTTCCAATACCCGTTTGGTCAGTTTGGCAAGTTCGGCGGAATCAGGAACGGGTATTTTTTGAAATGTACCTAGTTGGATATCTCCGATATAAGTGCCTTCCACCGGAGCTTTGAAATCCTTACCGCCATTCGGTCCGGCGCCATAACCCCTGCAGGAAACAACGTATAAATATTTTTCATCAGGGGACAGGGTCACACGGGTAGGACCCCAGCCGGAAGGAATCAGTCCCTTTGTTTTGCCTGATACTATATCAATTACCGCGACAGCATTAAATCCAAGTAATGCTGTATACAAAGTTTTTTCATCATGTGTCATCGCGATGCCGAAAGGGAGAAGGCCCCTGTAATGATCGATTAGCGGATCCACTTTTACTGGTATATGGGAAAGGATTTTATGGTTCCTGTAATCAATCACGGAAATGTTATCGTTGGTTGCATTCGTAACATATGCATATTTAGTTCCGACTGCTAAGGAATTCGGGCTTGCACCTCCTACTACTTCCGCACCTTCTATCATCTGGCCGATCTGGTATCCTGGTTTGAATCTGTCTGTAACTTTATTCGCTTTCAGATCGATAACATATACGCTCATCGCTTCTGGCGCCAAAGGACTTCCTACACCGGGTATCCTGCGACCATGCCATGTATAACCATTGATGGATTCGTTTGTTCCATTTCCATATGGATGCCAGGGCAGCAGCATGGAGTCGTAATTTTTACTGGTCAGATCAGGCAACAGCGGATATTCGTACATTCCCACGTTGGCTACAAATGCGAAGTTATGATCCGGACTTAGTGATATACCGAAAGGTTGTCTTCCTGTAGGAATAGAAGCGGTAATTTTTCTTGATTTGAGATCGATTCTGACCATTCTGAAATTTCCACGGTCAAGCACGAGTAATTCATCAGTGGAATTATTAAATACAAGATCAGAAGTAAAACTATCACCGTAATATGAACCAGCTACCGTACCATTGAGAGAAATAGAATCCAGTTTCCTAAATTTTTCAATATCATATTCGATCACCGATCCATTATCACCCCCGCTCAGGTAAACGGTTTTATTGTCGCTGCCAAATGCAACGCCCAGAAATGATCCGTTTGGCAAAGGAGACGGAATGGAATTCCGATAACTGTCAGCCGCAAAGTCCATGCGGTCATTACCGGGTATGTCTCCGATCCACCCGACCATTGTACTTTTCAGGGTGGTATTGTCAATTACTGTGAATACTCCGTTATGCAGCGTGACTGTTTTGGTACCGTCTGATGAAACAGCCATACCGAATGGATCGTGGGCAATCCGTATGGTTTCACCCGCAGGGGTTACATATCTTCCGCTGGGCAGAACAGAGATTCCATTGGTATTGATATGTGTATATTCTTCTTTCCCGGGAACAGTGAGATATGTTTTTTGAGACTGGGCTGAAGCGACTATTCTGCAAAACAGACAGGATATAAAAAAACAAACAATGAATTTCCGCATATTCAATTTACTATTCAGATAGGTCAGTCAAATTACAACTAAGTTTCTTTATAAAAATCCATCCTTTAGTTTCGGTAAGAACTTTACATAATGATAACACAAGGTTTTGTCATCTGCCAGGGTTGCGGAGAAGAACATAAGCCTGGCTTAGATGCGTGAATCAATATTGCGATACAGATGCAACTATTTTGTCTCTTTATTTTGTTTCCAGCAATTTAAAGAACTGGTCAAGTTGCGGTAAAATAACAATTCTTGTACGGCGGTTTAAAGCGCGGCCTTCTTCGGTAGCATTGGTGGCCACAGGTTGATATTCACTACGTCCTGCGGCAGTAATATGATAAGGTGACAATCCATATTGATTTTGGAGAACACGAACTACAGCAGTTGCTCTTTTTACACTAAGGTCCCAGTTGTCAAGCAGGGGAGGTCTTTTGTAGGGGATGCTGTCCGTATGCCCTTCCACCATGAATTCCAGATCCGGCTGATTTTTTAGTACCATGGCCACTTTTCCGAGAACTTCCTTCGCCCTGTCTGTAATATCATATTTTCCGCTCTTAAATAATAGTTTATCTGAGATATCAATAAATACAACTCCTTTATCCACTTTGATATTTATATCTTCATCCGACATATTGCCGATCGCACCTTTCAGGTTCATCACGAGTGCCATATTCAGGGAATCTTTTTTCGCCATTTCTTTTTGCAGGTCCATAATGTACATATCCTTGACGCCGATATTTTCCATTGATTTTTTTATGCTTTCAGCCTGTGTACTGGTAATCACTGAAAGATTTTGCAATTGCGTTAAAGCCTGGGTATTATTTTCCTTCAGGAAGGCATTTTGATACTGAAGATCAGACAGACGCTTATCTTTTGCATTTACTGAATCCTTGCAGGTATTTAATGCTGCCATCAAATTGGAATTCACACCCATCAGTGAATCACGAGTTAACCTGGCAGAATTTTGTGCCTGCTCGAATTTCTTATTACTGACGCATGAAAGGAGGATAACGGAAGAAAGCAATGCTGCAACTAAAGCTGGAAATTTCATAATTAATAATTTATATGAAAAATTATACCATTAACACTTTAATGGTCCTCAAATTTAAGTTAACAGAGGCAAATTACGAATCCAACCGGCAGAAATACCTGACCAATATTATGTATTCAAATGACGTAGGTCATTCGGATCCAAAGATTTTTAAACAATCTTTGAATCATAAAATATAATTATTATGAGTACAATAATTATTCATTCGAAATATGATAATGCTTCCTTTGAGAATCGGCACGAATCTGTTCGTATTCGTTTTTTGAGCTGGTTAAATCAACAGGAGAAATACCGTGTAGGTTGGGTTGGAATATCCCTCATGCTCACGACCGCTATTTTATTTCCTGTTACCATGGCGGCGATACTTATTCATGGGGGAAATTTTAAATTAATTGTAGGCGCCATGATATCTCTTATCCTGGTTTTAGTTCCAAATCTTGCAGCATTGCCAACCAGATATACGTTACCTGCATTTTTTACTGCAATACTGATAGATGGACTGCTTGTAACCGCCAGTTTTTTTCTGTGATTCCGGTTAATTTTCCGGTTATGTTCCTGGAGAGAGGGCAGGATTATGCTTTGGCTCCCTTTTTATTACCTGCAGCTTTATATTCTCTGCAATCCTCCTGCAATTTTTTCTTATGCATGATACCCCAGTTTTTTAGCGAATCGATGACCGGCCTGAGAGTTTTACTATGAGCTGTTAATGCATAAGTCACTTTAACCGGATAAGTATCCTGTACATTTCTCTTTATAAGACCATTTAACTCCAGATCGCGTAATTCTTTGGACAACATCCTGTCTGTTATTCCATTTACCTCCTGTGCTATTTCCGTAAAACGTTTTTCACCGAAAGTCAGGGCGATAATAATGGGCAGCTTCCATTTGCCGTTCAGGATATCCAGAGAATCCCTTACCGGCCGTAAAATGTTTGTGCACGCCGAATGATTGTCTTCTGTTGCTTTTTTCATGATTTCTGTTTACTGACTACCTACTAACTATACTATAGTATAGTACTATATATAGTATAGCAAAACTAATCTAATTTTGTTCTACAAAAAAATAAACATATGTCAATTACAAAATGGAAGCTTGACCCGACACACAGTGAACTGGGATTTAAAATCAGACATCTGATGATCAGCAATGTATCAGGATTTTTCAAAAGTTTTCAGGTAGAAGGGGAAACACAGGATGAGGACTTCAGCAAAGCAAAGATTCAGGTAAAAGCGGATATAAATTCGATTCATACGAATAATGAGCAGCGGGACGCGCATCTGAGGAATTCTGATTTTTTCGAAGCAGATAAGCATCCGGAACTGGTATTTGAATCAACCCGGATTGAAAAGGCTGACGGTGAAAATTTCCGTTTATCCGGTAACCTGACCCTGAAAAAAATTACCCGCCCTGTTCAACTGAACGTTGAGTACAGTGGAACAACAAAAGATCCCTGGGGTGGTGAAAGGGCAGGATTTACGGTGACAGGAAAAATAAAGAGAAGCGACTGGGGCATTATTTTCGGCCTCCTGGAAACAGGTGGTGCCGTCCTGGCCGATGAGGTGAAAATACAAAGTGAGATTCAATTGGTGAAACAGGCCGTTGAAGAAGAAAAAAAGATAAAGGAATATGTCAGTTAAAAGAAAATTAGTCAGGCAATATACGCCTGCTGAACACGCTGGGTTTCTTGGACCGGGCCATCTGGCCCGTCCGGTTATCCAGGGTGATTTCGTGGATACCGATCCATTTATCATGTTGATGGATGATATGCTGGATAAAAAAACAGATGAACCGGCAGGCGGTCCTCATCCGCACGCGGGATTTGAAACGGTTACACTAATGTTAGATGGTAAAATGGGAGATGAAACACATAAAATGAAAGGAGGTGATTTGCAGATGATGACAGCTGGAAGTGGAATCATCCATACGGAAACCATTGCGGAGAAAACCCGTATGAGACTCCTTCAATTGTGGTTAACACTTCCGAAAAAAGAAAGGTGGACCACTCCGCGAATTCAGGACATTTCTCTGAATCATGTTCCGAAAAATTCTACAGACGGAGTTGAAATTAAATTATACAGCGGGACCATGGCTGGTATTTCTTCACCATTGAAAAATCATACGCCGGTTATCATTGCTGATATTCTTATGCAACCAAATGCATCTGCCGTTTTGAACCTTCCTTCATCGTATACAACATTTTTGTATATGATCGATGGCTCACTAAGCGTTGGTGAAGAGAAAAAAGCTATTAATCAGGGTCAGGTCGGATGGCTCGACAGATCAAAGGAAAAAATGGAAAGTGAGTTGTATCTGGAAGCAGGTGTACAGGGGGCAAGATTCGTTATATATTCAGGTCAGCCACAGGGCGTAAAGATTGTTTCGCACGGTCCTTTTATTGGGGACACGCAGGAAGATATCAGCAGACTGTACCATGAGTTTAGATCTGGTAGGATGAAACATATCAATTCAGTAACCGAATCGCAAAAAATTATTTGGTAGAAACAATAGTTATTTGAGGTGATATTGGCTCTCATCAACGGTCCTCGAAGTGTAACCAGAGGGGATTTCAAACATGGATGAAGGCACGGAGCGTTGCTGGTGATCGGTCAGTGTAGCTTGCGCATTACCTAATTGCCACTTAACTACCACGCCGCTCACGCCTGCCTCAGCCATTTTTTTCTGGAGGAAACCGCCATTTAAATAATAAAGGTAAGGACCAACGTACCATATATTCGAATTTCCAAGATCACCGGTGACCCAAATATTCTTTTTCGGCGCATTGGGCGGCATTTTCATTTTTGTAGAGGTAACATTGAGCACATATCGGGTACAATTGAATGAACCGACTTTCTCAGTTCCTATTTTTTCTACCTGGTATGTGGCGCCTTCCTTAATCATTAATTGTTCGTGTAATTGATCATCAGCTGCTATAGATATAATGGTTGCCATATTCATTTTAGTGACCAGCGTCGTCTTTTGTTGTTTTGAAAAATCGTAAATCAGCACATTCTGATCTTGTTCTGACAGGTCGTTACCCGGGATTTTAGTAGGAAATGTCTTGGACTCAATCCGCCCTTTATTGCCTGATTCGTAAATAATGGTGATTGTTTTACCACTACTTTCCGGGCTTTCAAAATTGTCAGTATAAGTCAGAACGCCACTCCATTGCGAGCTGGGAGCATGGGAGACCAGACAGGTCACAAGAGAGAGTAATATTAATTTCATAAAAAAGATTTAGGTGATGTTTATTCTGTCAATCAGTGGCGGAAAATATCTGGAAATCGACTAATGGAAGGTAGGTAAAATAAAAAAACGACAAAAAAAATTATGCCTGTTCCCCATAGTATAGCGGGACTTTTAGTTTGACTTTGAAGCGAATCAGATAGTGACCTTTGAATAAAAAGGACCCGGGTTGAATTTTCAGAAATTACTTAAATTGAATAAAATTATTCTTATGGAATTAGAAAAAGCAATACTCGCCGGAGGATGTTTTTGGGGCGTGGAAGAACTTATCCGCGAACTCCCCGGTGTTAAATCGACAATAGTCGGATATACCGGCGGTGACGTAAAAAATGCCACTTACCGGAACCATGGTACACATGCCGAATCAATTGAAATTGAATTTGACCCGGAAATATTATCATACCGCAAGCTTCTGGAGTTTTTCTTTCAGATTCATGATCCGACAACTAAAAACAGGCAGGGGAATGACAGGGGGACCTCATATCGTTCTGCTATATTCTATTTGAATGAAGAGCAGAAAGAAACGGCAAAAAAATTAATTGAAGAGATGGCCGCTTCACATAAATGGCCCGGAGCCATTGTGACAGAGGTTGTCCCGGCTACCGATTTCTGGAATGCCGAAGAGGAACATCAGAACTATCTTAAAAAACATCCATACGGATATACCTGTCATTATATAAGGCCTGAATGGAAAATAAGTGAGCAAAAAGAAAGTAGCATCCGGTAGAGGAAATTTTCAAAAATTCTTATTCAGCCAGTCAACTACCTGCTCCCAGCTTTCGCGGGGTATTTTAGCATGGGTAGTATTTTTCATAACCAAGAAATCCTTTTTGTTGCCTGGTATCGAATCGTAGAAGTCTCTCACTTTATCTATCGCAAATAGTTCATCCTGGTCTCCGACGGCTACCAGCACCGGAATATTCAGGTCTTTGGGAAGCCTGAGTTGTTTCACATCCATCATGGTCAGGTATCGGAGTGTATATCTGAAATTGAATAAAGAGTCTTTGGTGACGGTCATGCCTTTTCTATAATATTCCACCGCCGGATATGAAGGCCGGAAAATAGCACTTGCCAGAATTCTGGTTTTTTCAAATAGAGAGGGCGGTTCAGACAAACCTTTTCTTCCTTCATAAGCGCCTGACATCAATACCAATCCGGCAATCTCATTTGGAACGACATCAGCAGCACATATGGCAGAAGCAACTCCCAGACTATGACCCAGAACAATTACTTTTGAAAAGCCCAGGCTCCTGACATATTTTACGGACTCCGCTAAATCAGCAATCCATCTGTCTTTACCCGGCGAATCACCTCTGTTGCCGTCGGACAAACCATGTCCCCTGTAATCCAAACCAAAAGTTGTATATCCGGCAGCAGATATAGGTACGCCTGCCATATTATATGCGCCACTATGCGCCGTAAAACCATGAAATATTAATACGGCTATATCTTTTTTTGCGGGAGTCAGACTATCCGGGTTCCATCTCCGCAGAAAAAGTGTTACGCCGTCTGTTGTAGTAAACTGTTCATGGGGTCCTGCATAATTCTTCCTCAAAACAGCCGCTTCTTCGGGCGTAATTCCAGCATGATTTGTTTTTGATTTTGTAGGAAGAAAGGCCAGGATCAGTCCGAAAATAATAATGATTACGACCAGGGAAACAATTGTAAACAGGATTCTTTTTAAAATCTTTTTCATGAACTCGTTTTTAGTAACGTGCAGGAACATAAGATATGAATAGTACAGTAACTAATGCGAAAATTCATACTTATTCATGATTTTGGTCATATCCCAAAATCCGCGAAACCCTTTACTTGCTTCCATATAATGCCAAAACTTAAAATATGGAGACCCACGCTTCTCATTTGCATCATGCACCCGGCAAAAAAATCTGGCATTATTTATTTGAGTTCTTAATGTTGTTTCTTGCTGTTTTCTGCGGGTTCATTGCAGAGAACTGGCGCGAACAAGGGCGGGAGCATCAACGCGAAAAGGAATTTATTCACTCCATAGTGGAAGATGTTAAATCGGATATACTTGAGTCAAACAAAATATTGATACAATTGAAAGGATTAAGTTCAGGTATTGACAGCGTATTATTCATTTTATCATCTCGCGAAATTATTGACAACTCAAATAATGCATACAGGATATGGACGAAAAATCTGGGCCTGGAAGTCTTTGTTTCCAATGACCGGACCATACAACAATTAAAAAACAGTGGTGAGTTAAGACTAATAAGAAATAAAGCTGTTTCTGACAGTATTATGAAATACGATCAAACTTTGAAAAAATATTCCGTACAGTCCAATCTAATGTATAGTGCACTTCGTGATATGACAAATTACAGCCAGCTTTTTGATTTTATCAGCTTAAATAAAAACAAGAATATTCCAGTGCCCTTAACAAATCAGGGGAGGAAATTATTGAACCAGGCATATGCCAACCTGCAATTATGGAATAGGGGTCTTACAGGCTTAATCAGTTGGCTGGAAAGAGTTAATGAAGAAGGCACAAGATTGGCGACATTTATACAAAATGAATATCATCTGGAATAACTGTGAAAAAAAAGAACGATGATAACTGCCATTATTAATTTGATTTTTATTTACTGATTTTACGGGTGGAAATTCCAAATATTGCATATATGGGACAAAATCCAAAGATACCGGTCAATATAAATACAACCGCAACAATAACCGCTGCCGCTGCTAATCCGCCGGTTACAATGCCTTTAACATTCAGCGCAATGAGACAAATCGCAATTAGTCCCCTTACAACCTGATCGAAAAATCCCATATTCTTTTTCATAAAATTATTTTTATAAAGTTCTTAATCCAGAGGAGTTGGCAGCATTAGGAATTTAAAAAGAAGTTTTAAAATTTGAGCTTGGTTTTGTGGATCGACAAAATCGGTAGTTCATTGTGGGTCACTATGAACCTTGATTTTTTCTTATGGAATATCCTGAAGATTCCGTGTTTTCCAGGAAAGACCATCAGCAGGTCCAGTGGATGAGCCCGGGCAAATTCATTTAATTCTTCAGCGATATTATCACCGGTAAGCCAATTGAAACTTGGATTAAATGAATATAGCCGTTTTTGAATTGCAATGGATTCAATTGATTGATCCGTGTTGAATTCCTTATCATGAGGTGAAATGTTGATAATTTCAAGGTGGGCCTTAAAAAGCGATAACCATTCCGTAATGGCCTCAATAGGTAGTTGTTCGTCTGTTTTTTGTAAGTCACAGAGTAACCCGATATTTTTAATATCGCCATAAATAATATGTTCAGGAATGATGAGCGTCGGAAAAGCGACATGATTCATTGCATGAAATACGGAACTACCCATGATCGCCCTTTCAAGACTTTTCCCTGACCGTATACCCATAACGACCGCCAGTGGTTTTTCCTTTTTACAAATATTTTCAATTTCCTTCTCTGCGTTTCCGATTTTGATATCTGTCGTAATTATTATTTTACCCTTTGTCCGGTCTTCCAATATTCTGTGCAAATTGTCCATATCTCTTTGGTCAACATCCATCATGTCATCAATAACATCACTTGGTACCGAGATTTCAGATATTGCTATTGGAAATGGTATAGCATGAAACAAAACCAGCTTTGCATTAATTGAAAGAGCCAAGTCAGCCGCATAGTTCACCGCGTTTAGAGACGAGCCTGAAAAATCGGTTGGAGCTAATATTGTCTTCATTGTAGTAATATGAACGCTTACATAGTTTAATGATGTTATCCCCAGGAATAAACAGATACATCTTTCTGGTTTTCGTATTTGCCGGTTTTTTTATTGATTCGAATCCTGAATACCAAACCTTTGATGGCATCGATATTGTCTGGTCTGAACGGCCATGTTGGCGATAGTTTCGTAGTTAAACTGGTGACATGAGGCAAATGACGGTCGTGGAGCAGCATCAGAGCCTGGTGCCGTTCTGTATTGTTAGTCAACTCTTCAAATTCACCCCAGCAAATAACAGATTTCCAATTCCCCAGGTCAGGAATATATTCAACCTCAAAACAAACCTGTCGATTTTGCCTCATAATATTGATCTTCAAACCTTCTCCTGTCAATGCATATACAAATTCTCCGTCGTAAGCATAGCTGATCGGCACGATATAAGTTGTATTATCACTATGGCACCCTATCCTTCCAATAAGCTGGGTATGAAGAACCGTTTCTATTTCTTCACTATTTAAATTTCCAAACATATTATTGGTTTTTTCTCAAATATGAAACTAATCCGGAGTATAAAAAATGAGCCTAATCAAAATGAAGTATGATGGATATCATGCGTTTAAGTAACATGATTACAATCATTGAATGTGTATATACATGTCATATGTATTCGGATAACGAAGTGCTAAGTTGCGGTGTATAAAAAAAACATATGAAAGCACTCGTTTATCATGGTCCTAATAACAAAAGCTGGGAGGAGAAGAAGAAGCCAGCCATTCAGCATCCGTCGGACGCGATTGTTCGAATAACAAAAACAACGATTTGCGGGACTGATCTTCATATTCTGAAAGGAGATGTTCCGGAAGTTGTAGACGGGCGCACACTGGGACATGAGGGTGTCGGCGTGATTGAAGAAACGGGCGGTTTTGTAACCAGGTTTAAAAAAGGAGACCATGTTTTAATTTCCTGTATTACCTCCTGCGGACTTTGCGACTATTGCAGGAAAGGAATGTACTCGCATTGCGAAAATGGTGGATGGATACTAGGCCACCTGATCGACGGTACGCAGGCTGAATATGTTCGCATACCTTATGCTGATACGAGCCTCTATAAAATCCCTGACAATAGTGACGAAGAGGCACTGGTCATGCTGAGCGACATTTTACCAACCGGTTACGAATGTGGTGTCTTAAATGGAAAAATAGCACCCGGAAGTACTATAGCTATTGTGGGAGCTGGTCCGATTGGGCTGGCTGCGTTATTAACGGCCCAATTTTATGCTCCTTATGAAATTATAATGATCGATCCGGATGATAACCGCCTTTCAGTCGCTAAAAAAATGGGAGCGACAAAAACAATTAATAACCGTGTTGAAATGGCGGTAGAGAAGGTTTTGTCATTTACTCACAATAAGGGAGCGGATACTGTTATCGAAGCTGTTGGGATACCGGAAACATTTGAGCTGTGTCAATCATTGGTAGCAGCCGGAGGTGTGATTGCGAATATAGGTGTGCATGGTAAGCCCGTGAATCTGCACATGGAACAATTGTGGAGTAAGAATATCACGATCACCACCAGGCTGGTGGACACCATTTCAACTTCCATGCTCATGAAAACAGTTCAGTCAGGCAAACTCAATTCAAAACAATTAATAACCCATCGTTTTAAACTTTCCGATATAATCCGGGCATACGAATGTTTCGGGCAGGCAGCGAAGGAAAAATCCCTGAAGGTTATACTAAGTAATGATTAGCTAAAGCTATATCGGACCTGCATTTAAAATCGGTTAAAATTAAAACCCGGAAATAATTCACCGGGTTTTCAATTGTTTAATTTAAGTGATCTAATATAGTCAATTACTTAGGCTGGAACTTTGGAATAGTTCTTATTGATATTAAAAGCTGTTTCAGATAACTTTTCCCTGTGCTGCGGATGGGAAATATCAATCAGAGCCTTTGCCCGTTCTTTCAGATTTTTACCATACAAATAGGCAATTCCATATTCAGTCACGATGTAGTGCACGTTCGCCCTTGTGGTAACTACACCTGCACCGGTTTTCAAATATGGAACAATTTTGCTCTCACCCTGAGAAGTAAGGGATGGCATTGCAATGATTGGTTTTCCACCTTCGGACAGGGATGCACCTCTTATGAAGTCCATTTGACCGCCTACTCCCGAATACATTTTTAAACCGATAGAATCGGCGCATACCTGCCCGGTAAGATCAATTTCCAGCGCACTGTTGACGGCTACGACCTTAGGATTTTGACGTATAACATGGACATCATTTACATAGGCGATATCCAGCATTTCGATCATGGGATTATCATTGACAAAACTGTACAGTTTTTTGCTGCCAATCATAAAACTCGAAACAATTTTAAATCTCCTTTTTTTCTTCATTTCTCCTGTTATCACGCCTCGTTCCACCAGGTCAATAATTCCATCAGAAAACATTTCCGTGTGTATGCCAAGCTGTCGGTGACCCCGAAGGTTTTTTAGCACGGCATCCGGTATATTGCCGATTCCCATTTGTAAGGTAGACCCGTCTTCGATCAGAGAAGCGACATTTTCGGCGATTTTCATGTTCAGCTCATCTGGTGTTGCCGATTCAGTTTCCAGGATTGGTTCATTAACTTCAACCATGGCGTCGATCAGGCTGGAATGTATGATAGCGTCGCCGAAAGTTCTCGGCATCTGGGGATTTACCTGGGCAATAATACAATCCGCATTTTCGAGCACGGAAGGAGCGATGTCAACAGAAACCCCGAGGGAACAGTAACCGCGCTCGTCCGGGCATGAAACATGGATCAGGGCCACATCAATGGGTATGATTTTCTTCCTGAACAATGAAGGAATTTCACTCAGGAACAGCGGAATATAATCCGCTCTTTTTTCCTGCACCGCCTTACGCAGGTTGGCTCCGATAAAAAAACAGTTCACTTTGAATGTGTTCTGCCATTCGGAATCTGCGTAAGGCGCTATGCCTTCTGTATGCATTTGATAAATCGTAATATCCCTCAGACCGGCAGCCTGCTTCATAAGACCCCTGATCAATTGCTGAGGTGCGGCTGCTCCGGTCTGTATGAATATATTACTTCCCGATTTAACAAGGTTAATGGCATTTTCAAGCGACCGGTACATATTTATTTATGAAGGTTAGAAAGTACATTGAAATAATTAAGAAAAATGAGCAATGAAAATGGGACATGTATGTTCCGCTATCACATTGTCTGTAAAACTCTTTTTGAAAGTATTGGAAACAGCTGATCTTGAAAATGATCCTGAAACCAGGAATACATTTTTCTTATTTCCGAGCCAGCTGGTCAGGTATCTTTTAGGATCAAAATGAAGCTTCGAAGTATACTGTGCTTCGAAATGAGAAAATGTGTATTCTCCTAAAAGAGTCTTTTCCGGTATTTCATCCGTTACATCCTTTTTGATGTGTACAAAGTCAGCAGGAAGATCCAAAAGATTCGGAAAAAGGTAAACAAACTGTTTGATGGCATGCATGGATTCTTTTCCTGCGTCGTATGCAAAGGCAAGGTGTTCTATGCATTTAAAATTTTCCGGAACAACCACTACGGGACATTCTGAAGCATGGAGTGCTTCCGTCATAAAGTAATTAGGTTGAGTTTCCATTAGGTTTGAACAAAATAGCTCTTCACTGATTACCACGAGATCTGCAAACCGGCTTTCCTTGACGAATAACTCCCGGTTCCATTCACCGGTATGTGGATGTATATCATATTTTATACCGGCACTTTCAAATGCTTCAATAAATTTATTCTGACTTTTATGGACAAGCGCCTTTTCTTCTTCCTTTAATTTTATATAAGGTTCGGCAACTGGTATAAAGCTTACCGGGATCATTTCCTGGATATCTATCGGATTAAAAAAAAGACCTTTAATATAAAGGGGTTCGTTTTCCCTCATATTTTTGATAAACCTTATGGCTCCTGATGGAAAATTTTCTCCGTCGCAGAGCAATAGTATTTTTTTCATGAGTTTTGTTATTATTTAATAATTATATTGATTTCGCTTTAGCAAGCAACTAAATGATATGATTTATCTTACATCCAAAGAAACAAATGCTCCCGCAGTATTCCTCTGATTAAAGTATCCAAAAAACATGATCTTAATCATGAAGCAACGGTCAGAAGGAGACTGCTTTGATCTTGGTCATAAGGGCACCTGAATAATGTCAGTTTTCGACCCGCTTAAACATCTTATTTTTAGAATCATTGAGTTTCGGATGGATCAAACAGGCCCCGATGGATTTTGTTAAAATACTTTCAATTAACGGCGGATCTTCCAGCATCAAATTTGTAATATATGAAAAGGTGCATGAAATTAAACTCATTTTATCTGATTCTATAAAACGGATTGGAGAAACCGGTTGCGAGATATGAAGAGTTAATGATCACGAAATCGGGCTGTCAGGTTTTATCTATATAAATAAAAAATTATGAAAAGTTCTGAAGCATCTGAAATAGAAGAATCGATATCCGCTGATACCTTAAATAAAATGAATGCTTATTGGCGGGCTGCAAACTATTTAGCTGTGGGCCAGATTTATTTGCAGGATAATCCACTATTGAAATATCCCCTGGAACCGAAACATATCAAAAATATGCTTCTGGGTCATTGGGGAACAACACCCGGACAAAATTTCATTTATGTACATCTCAACCGGGTAATAAAAAAGTTCGACCTGGATATGATTTATATTTCAGGTCCGGGTCATGGCGGGCCTGCGCTGGTTGCCAATACTTATCTGGAAGGCACTTATAGTGAAGTGTACCCTGGTATCAGTCAGGATGAAGCCGGCTTAAAAAAACTATTTAAGCAATTCTCCTTTCCGGGTGGAATTCCGAGTCATGTGTCGCCGGAATGCCCTGGTTCAATACACGAAGGTGGTGAGCTGGGATATTCGCTCAGTCATGCTTTTGGCGCTGTGCTGGATAATCCTTCACTTATAACAGCCTGTATCGTGGGTGATGGGGAAGCTGAGACAGGGCCGCTTGCAACGGCATGGCATTCAAATAAATTCCTGAATCCTAAAACTGATGGGGCTGTTTTACCTATCCTCCACCTGAACGGATATAAAATCGCCAATCCCACCATACTGGCCAGGATTTCCCACGCGGAACTTGAACAGCTGATGCTTGGGTATGGTTGGACGCCCTATTTTGTTGAAGGCACTGATCCGACGATTATGCATAAACTAATGGCTGAAACCCTGGACCTGGTAATCGCAAAAATCAAAACAATTCAGAAAAATGCCAGGGAATATGAAGACAGTGAACGCCCCTTCTGGCCCATGATCGTTCTGAGGTCACCAAAAGGCTGGACCGGACCCAAAAAAGTGAACGGCTTACCGGTAGAGGGATCGTTCCGGTCACACCAGGTACCCATAACAGATCCCGCAACCAATCCGGAACATTTGAAACAACTGGAAGACTGGATGAAAAGCTACAGGCCCGATGAGCTTTTTGATGAGAATGGTAAACTGTTTGAAGAACTGGCTGAGCTCGCACCGGTTGGGGAGAAAAGAATGGGAGCAAATCCCAATGCGAATGGCGGATTGCTTTTGCACGATTTGAAAATGCCTGACTTTACCCAATATAAGGTTGATGTTACTAAACCGGGTGAAAAACTGGCCGCTGATACACTGGTAGCAGGTGAATTTTTGAGAGATGTCATACAATGCAATGAGTCGGGAAAAAATTTCAGAATTTTTGGTCCGGATGAAACACTTTCTAACAGACTGGACCATGTTTTCGAAGCTACAAACAGACAATGGCAGGGTGGATTTGAAAATACCGATCAGTATCTAAGTGCGACGGGCCGCGTTATGGAAATGCTGAGTGAACACCAGTGTGAAGGCTGGTTGGAAGGCTATCTTCTGACGGGAAGGCACGGCCTGTTTAACAGCTACGAGGCATTTATACATATTGTTGACTCCATGTTCAATCAACATGCAAAATGGCTTAAGATAACTTCAGGAATTCCCTGGAGAAGAAAAATAGCATCGCTGAATTATCTTTTGTCGTCGCATGTCTGGCGTCAGGATCATAACGGATTTACTCATCAGGATCCGGGGTTTATCGATCATGTCATCAACAAAAAAGCCGAAATTGTTCGTGTCTACCTTCCTCCTGACGCAAATTGTTTATTGTCAGTCATGGATCACTGTCTTCGCAGCCGGCATTATGTGAATGTCATTGTCGCAGGTAAACATCCCGCACCACAATGGCTAAATATGGATCAGGCGGAGGATCATTGCACAAAGGGTATTGGTATATGGACCTGGGCCAGTAATGATGAAAACCTTGAACCCGATGTTGTGATGGGTTGTGCCGGAGACGTGCCTACGCTGGAAATATTAGCTGCTGTTTCAATTTTGCGACTTCATATACCCAATCTAAAAATCAGGGTTGTCAATGTGATTGACCTCATGAAAATACAGATGCATTCAGAACACCCGCACGGATTAAGTGACATGGACTTTGATTTTCTTTTTACAAGAGATAAGCCGGTAATATTCGCATTTCACGGATATCCCTGGCTGATTCATCGATTGACATATAAACGGACAAACCATAAAAACATTCATGTGAGGGGGTATAAAGAAGAAGGAACCATTACCACTCCTTTTGACATGGCAGTTATGAACGATATGGACCGGTTTCACCTGGTTATGGATGTGATAGAACGACTACCGCAGTTAGGGGATTCCTGTGCCTATTTGAAACAGGAATTGCAGGATAAGCTGATTGAACACAAAAGATATATCAGAGAATACGGAATGGACATGCCTGAAGTCAGGAATTGGAAGTGGCAATAAATTGTGAAGGATTACTAGTTAATCAGATTTTTCAATTTCTCTGTGTTATTTATTACAATCTTCCCGTTATTGATATTAATTAATTTTTCGGCCTTAAAATCACTTAAAGTACGAATGAGCGATTCGGTAGCTGTTCCGACATACTGTGCGATTTCTTCCCGTGAAATCTCTATGGGCATCGTCTGTTCACTCAGGTTGAATTTATTGGTGATTTCGACAAGTGCTGTAGCGACGCGCTTTCTCAGGGAATTATACGCAAGACTTAACAGACGGTCTTCTTTTTCTTTTACATTTTTTGTAATAATGTGGATGAACTTCGCAGCAATTCCAATTTCGTTGTACACCATCTGGAGAAAATCGTCCTTCGGTATGGAAAGTATTTCTGCATCTTCGATTACGACCGCTGAATCTTCATAAGACGAATTCTCGAGTAAGGCGGAATAGCCGATAAAATCACCGTCACTATACAAATTGGTAATATACTCTTTACCATCCTGATTTGTTTTTAAGCCCTTCACTTTACCTTTTACCAGATAAAATAAAAACCGGGGCTTTTTCCCTTCCTGATAGAGCGTCTGTTTGCGATCATAATTTTCCGTATCATACTTTTCTGATAAATGACGAACCAGGCCCGTATCTTTTACGTCAGTTAAAAACTGACTCAGTCCCCGAAAATTTGATTCATAATTTTGTTGTAAGATGGCTGATTTCTTGAGCCTGATTTCAACCGCATTCAACAGCTCTATTTCTTCGAAAGGTTTCGTTATGTAATCATCTGCGCCCATTTCCATTCCTTTGCGAAAATCGGTTCTTTCCGTCTTTGCCGTAAGAAAAATAAAGGGAGTATGCTCGATTTCATGGTTTTTTCGGATCAGGTGAAGTACACCATAGCCATCCAGTTCCGGCATCATGATGTCGCAAACGATCAGGGAAGGTTTTTCTTTTAAGGCTATTTCCACTCCTTTTTTGCCATTCTCAGCAGTAAAAGTTTTGTAGCCGGCAAGGTCAAGGATCTCAGCGGTATTTTCCCTGATGTCCTTATTGTCATCAATTACTAAAATGGAAGTAGCCATAGTGTTATGCTTTTTCAGGAATTGAAAATGTTATTTTTGTTCCTTTGCCAAGGGTGCTTTGCATTGTAATCGCCCCCCCTAGCATGTCCACATATCTTTTTACAATGTGCAGACCCAGTCCGGTGCCCTGGATATTGGTGACGTTTCTGCCTCTGAAAAAAGAGGAAAATAAATGCTCCTTGTCTTCTTCCGATATTCCCATGCCTTCGTCCTGGATGGAAACACAGGTGAAATTATCCTTTATCTGGCTGACAACATGGATAGGTTTGGAAATATCTGAGAATTTTATTGCATTTGATAAAAGATTAAAAAGAATATTTCGTATCAGGTTTTTATCACTCGTAATTAAGCTTTTGCTGGTATTTTTATATGTAATATTCTGACCTGTTTTCATCATTGGATTCATTTCTTCAATCGTGTCCTGTATTAATTCTTCCAGATTGAATTCGTGCAAATGGATGCCGATTTTTCCTTCCTCCAGTTTACCCAGGGATAAAAAGTCTTCCAGGAGGTTATTCAGGTGCTTAACAGAATTTTTTATTTTTTCAATATGCCTGGATCTTTTTTCCTGGTCATCCGATGTGGTATATTTTTCTATCAGGGAGGCCGATGACAGAACGGTACTCAATGGGGTTCTGAATTCGTGGGAAGCCATGGAAACAAAACGGCCTTTTATTTCATTTAGCTGCTTTTCCTTATCCAGCGCCAGGTTCAACTCATTTTGAGATTCTTCCAGGCGTTGAAGCGCCTCTTTTAGAATGATGGTTCTTTGTTCGACTTTTATTTCCAGATCGGCATTCAGCATTCGCATTTGATCCGTCACTTTTTCCAATTGCCGCTGCTGAATAATCATATCACGTTCTGATTCTTTGCGTCGGGTAATATCAATAATAAAGGCAATGACATGACGTTCATCATTTTGGACATAGGTACTCAGGCTTACTTCCACCGGGAAGGTGCTGCCATCTTTTCGGCCTGCCAGAAGATCCCGGTTATGTCCCATGGTCCTGTTTTTAGGATCATGATAAAAGCCCTCCCGGTGCTTAACATGAATTTTTTTAGCGTTGCTGGGAATGAGAACCTCAATCTTTTGACCTTCCAGTTCTTCGGAAGAATAGCCAAACATCTGGCAGGCTGAGGGGTTTATAAGGATAATTACCCCCTGACTATTGGTCACTACGATGCCTTCCGTTGCATTTTCAAATAGAGAATTCAGATGAACCGGATTATTCCGCATTCCAAATGGTTTGAACGAATTTACGGATGTTTTATAATTGCAGAAGATTTTGCTCAATGGCTATTGCCTTGGGAAATAATATGGTTTGTTCCAAAAACTTGTGTTGAAGGAGGTTATTATGGGCTTCTTCGAGTTTTTTAATAATGACCTGGTAACTGAGACAGGCTTTTTCGGGAAGAGTAAATTGGTTCGTTTCGATTTTTAAATCATTTAGAAGCTCCTGAATTTGAAAGTGTTCTTTCTCTATAGTATGCAAAGGTTTGCGGAGGGTTCTGACAAAGAGGTTCCCATAAGGTTCCTTTCTTCGGTATGCCGAATCAATTTGTTTTATATAAGGAAAGATGATTTCATCTTCATGCCGGTTGTGGAGCAGCAGGATTTCTTTCAGTTTTTTAAACAATTCCAATATACGGCTTAATTCAGGATATTTGGCCTGATGCCCCTGTGTGAACGATTCCAATGTCATACAGAGTGATGGTATCTCCCGATAAATATAGACGTGATGAATATTAGTGATAAAATCGATTAAAAAATCAACTTTCCATTCTTCGAAAGACAGACTATTTGGTAGAATAAGATTTCTGGTAGCTTCTTTAAGTTCGTTTGATACCAGCTCAAAATCAATTCCTTTAGCCTCACAGGCTGATTTAAGTGAAACATCCGCACTGCAACAATAACTAAGCTGATATTTTTTAAATACATCCGCCGTCCGGTAATCCAGCTTCACAATATCACTGATTGCGCAGTCAAAATCGTCCATTGTTATTTCATTGGGATTAATGCCACTCGCAAATATATTTTTATACGAATGCCATTATTATGACTTTAATCATGTGAAAACCTTTCGTTAGTCATATAACAATCTGGGATGTTAAAATATTTTTGGCTTTAAAATCAATCATATGATCGAAACTGGCAATTTTCCGGACTCTGATAAGGATAATGCCTTTGACAGAAACTTTAAACCAAGGGGAGCCATCGCATTTTTTATCCTGCTGGTTCTGCTGGGAATGGTAATCTGGTATGGCATCTATTTTTTAATGCTTAAAAGAATTTAAATATATCATATGTCAGTAATGGACCCGTCAGAAAAGAAAATAATTGGGATTACAGGAGCCGTACTTGCACTCTTTATTTTTTCTATTTTATATGCCAGGGGCAGGAATAATGAGCTTCCGGAATGTCTTCCCTTTGATAAAGCCTATTTGGAACCCAAGGTCACACAGCTTGATGATAAAACATACCAGGTCTATGCCGTCGCACAAATGTGGCAGTTTCAGCCGAATCAGATTAATATTCCGGCTGGCAGCGAGGTCGATTTTTTTGTCACCTCAAAAGATGTTGTTCACGGATTTAATATCAGTGAAAAAAATGTAAACCTGATGGCAGTATATGGTAATATCAATAAGACAACAGTAAAATTTGAAAAACCGGGAATATATAAAATCACCTGTCACGAATACTGCGGCGTTGGCCATCAGGCCATGCAGGCTGAAGTGATTGTTAACGAAAAACCCATTAAATAATCAACCAAGAAAAAGAATATGCAAATTTCAAAATCTTTAAAAAGACTTATTTATTGGGAGCTGGGAATTCCACTCACGCTTTTAACGATCGGGATTTATCATGGCCTGATGCAAACCATTTACCGGGCCGGCGTCATTCACCAGATATCCTTTGCACACCTGGATTACTATCAGGGACTAACGCTCCATGGTGTTATCAATGCGGTCGTTTTAACCTCCTATTTTGCTGTGGCCTTTGGTCACGCAACGATTGCCTTCTATTTAAAGAGAGAACCGCATAAATGGGTTAGCTGGTTAAGTTTCTGGTTGATGACTGTCGGCACTTTAATGGCTGCCTGGGCGATGCTTTCAGGAAAGGCATCGGTGCTCTACACTTTTTACCCACCCTTAAAAGCTCATCCACTTTTTTATCTGGGTGCAGCTTTACTGATCGTCGGATCATGGGTTCCCCTGTTTAGCTGGGCAAATATATATGTACATTGGAAAAAAGAAAATCCCGAAACCAAAACACCGTTAGCCGTACTGGGCACACTGGTCAACTTTACCATCTGGTTCGTTTGCACACTGGCGGTAGCATACGAAGTACTGGTATTGTTGCTCCCCTGGGCTATGGGGTGGAAGGCAACCGTTAATGTTACCCTGGCCCGAACTTTATTTTGGTTTTTCGGACATGCCCTGGTTTACTTCTGGCTATTGCCCGCTTACATCATGTATTATACAATAATGCCTAAGCTTGCAGGTGGAAAATTATTTTCTGATCTGGCCGGCCGCATTTCTCTTTTTCTTTTCCTGATATTTTCTGTGCCGGTTGGTGTTCATCACCAGTTCAGCGATCCTTCTATACCGCGGGGTATAAAAATGTTTCAGGGACTATTAACTTATGGCGTTGCAATTCCGAGTTTTATTACGGCATTTACACTGGCAGCATCTCTGGAATATGCGGGCAGGAAAAGAGGATCACGGGGATTGCTCGGTTTTTTTGGCAGGTTGCCTTATCTGGACGCCGACCGTTACTTATTTGCATATCTGATAGGAGGGCTTATTCTTTTCATCTTCGGAGGACTGACCGGCATCGTGAATGCTTCAGGCGTTTTAAATGCGGTGGTACATAATACCGCCTGGTTACCCGGACATTTTCATATGACCGTCGCAGGGCCTGTTTTCCTGAGCATTATCGGCATGAGCCTGTTTTTATACAGTGGTATTTCGGGGAAACCAATATTTCTTCCCCGTGTCAACGTTATTATCCCTTATTTGTGGGTAATCGGCATCTTAATATTTTCCACCGGACTTTCCTGGGGAGGATTGATAGGGGAACCAAGAAGAACGAATCTCGGAATGACTTACCTGAATCCAAAAAATGAATTGTTCACACCTGAATGGGTTCCCACAACTACGCTGGCATTGGCGGGGGGCATCATTATGACTTTCGCGGCACTGTTATTTTTCATTGTATTTTTTGGAACCATGTTCAGGAAAAAAACATCAGCGGGTGCCCTGGATTTACCGGTGACGGAAGTGTTGCACGACGAAAAAAGGATTCCGCTGTTCGACACATTCAAACCCTGGCTGGTTATAATGGGCATTTTGATTCTGTTATCATATGTTCCTGCTTTTATCAGTGCGAATAAAAATCCTGGTCCCGGAGCACCGCCATTTGCGCCTGATAATCCCGTTCCCGAACAAATATCTAAAAATTCAAATCCCTACAATGAACCATAAATATTTCCGGACTAAAGAATATTTGAAATCTTGAAACCGAATAAAACGATATTATATTTCGTAGTGCTGGTAATTATGGTGCCGGTAACTGTTTTCGCAATAACTCAATGGTACGAATCCCGATTTCAGCGTTTACCGGTTCTTGGGCCTGAAAAACATCTGGTAGGGAATTTCAGTTTTTGGGATCAGTCTGGACATGTAATAAACCAGGATTACTGGAAAGGTAAAATAGTTGTCGCCAGTTATTTTTTTACAAGCTGTCCTTCTGTTTGTCCTAAAGTAATATATCAGCTTAAAAGAATTCAGGCATACGGGCCAAAGAATGTATTGATCAGTTCATTTACGGTTGATCCGGAAAGAGATAGTGTTGGAAGACTAAAAGCTTATGCAGAAAAAAACGGAATAAAATCGGGCTGGATCCTTCTAACGGGCGACAAGATCAGTCTGTACAGATTTGCGAGAACCGATCTGATGATTGACGCTACCGATGGAGACGGCGGCCCGGGTGATTTTATCCATAGCGATAAACTGGTACTTATTGATCCTCTGAAACATATCAGGGGATATTATACCGGGACAGATGAAACCGATATCAACAGGCTCGTCCATGATATCGATAAACTAAATATTGAATTTAAGTTATAAATAAGCGACAGGTATGAGAAAGAAAATCATGATTTCGGTTTTAATACTATCAACAGGCTTGTATGTTTTTTCTATACCCCCGGTTGATGAAGGTAAAAAGATATTTACGTCACAATGTGCAAGCTGTCATAACGTAAACAAAGTTATTGTAGGGCCGGCACTGGCAGGTGTCACTGACCGGCATTCGGAAGACTGGATAATAAAATTTGTTCATTCTTCACAAACGGTAATAAAAGGCGGGGACCAGGCGGCCGTTACCCTGTACGAAAAATTTAATAAGGTACCTATGCCGGATCACCTGGATTTAAGCCCTGAAAACATTAAGGGTATTCTGGCTTATATCAAATCTGAAACGAAATCAACTGTTTTGGTTCCTTCTTTCAGACCAGATATAGTTCATCCGAATTACACGCCGATATCGATCACAAATTATAAGTTTTTTGCAGCGTATCTGGGCCTCATCGTTGTAATGACCGTATCACTTGTTGCGCTGGTCAAAGTAAAAGAAATTCAAAGGAATAAAAAGGATGTTCCCGCTAACAACTAAACATCTAATAACTAACAATTATGACCGAACTCGCTCTCCTGAACAAATACAACGTTCCGGTTCCCCGGTATACCAGTTATCCGACAGTTCCTTTCTGGAATGAAAACATGCACGTATCGCAATGGAGAAAAGCTTTTCGGGACCAGTTTCGTATTGACAATGGTGCAGAGGGTATCAGTTTGTATATACATCTGCCCTTTTGTGAATCCCTGTGCACTTATTGCGGTTGTAACAAAAAAATAACGACTAATCATGGCGTCGAATCTGAATATATAAATGCGCTAATAAATGAATGGGCTATTTATTGTGAATTGATGGAAGAAGTTCCGGTCATCCGGGAACTTCACCTGGGAGGAGGAACGCCGACTTTTTTTTCACCGGAAAACCTGAATGCATTATTAGAGGCTATTTTAGACAATTCCATCATTCATTCCACGCCTAATTTTAGTTTTGAGGGCCATCCAAATAATACCACCAGAGAGCAATTACAAACTTTGTTTGACTGTGGATTCAGAAGAGTAAGTTATGGCGTTCAGGATAATGATCCGGTTGTCCAAAAAGCTATTAACAGAATTCAGCCCATTGAGCATGTGAAAATGGTAACAGAAATTGCCAGAGAAATTGGCTACAATTCGGTTAATTATGATTTGATCTATGGTTTGCCTTTTCAGACGCTGAACAGCATTCGAAAAACAGTGGAGGATTGCATTTTACTTCATCCGGACAGGTTTGCTTTTTATAGTTATGCGCATGTTCCCTGGACAAGCAGAGGACAACGCCTGTTTGATGAAAATGATCTGCCTTCAGCGGAAGATAAAATGAATTTATATCAGGAGGGAGTCAGGATATTTAAGGAAAATAATTATCATCACATTGGCATGGATCATTTTGTTGTACCTGGAGACGATTTACTTCAGGCCTGGAAAGCAGGGACCCTCAATCGAAATTTTATGGGGTATACATCACAACACGCAAATCTGCAATTGGGACTAGGTGTTTCTGCCATTAGTGATACCGGTCACGCTTTTGCTCAAAACAACAAATCATTGCATGATTATTATAGTCTGGTAAATAAAAAGGAGATACCCGTAATGAAGGGCTATTTTTTAAATAATCAGGATGAAAGGTTTAAGAAGTATATACTTGATATCAGTTGCCAGGGCAGAACCCATTTCAACGAACAGGATATTGAAATACTGCAATTATTTACATTCCCGGAGTTAAAACAAATGGAGCTGGATGGATTAGTAAAATTGAATGCACTGAATGTTGAGATAACTGAAACAGGCAGGAGCTTTATTAGAAATATATGTAGTACTTTCGATCTGCATCTTCACAACAAATCCATAGCAGAAGGCAAACAATATAGTAAGGCGGTTTGACGTCTTCATTTGCGCAATCCCTTTTCAAAGACAACCAACTGATTAATATCATGATTCCCGGTAACATGAATCATAATTAAGCATTGAAAGGGTGAATATTTTCATGCTTTGATATTACTTATTACGAAGCGTATGAATTTTTGTCTAAATGCCAGTTATTTAAATTTTTAATAAACCTTAAAAAGGAAATATGAAAACAGGTAAGTTACTATTCAATTTGTCCCTTTGGTTTTTTGTATTTTCCCCAATGGGGAATTACCTGTTTGCGCAGGTAACAGTAGTAGATTCTTCTCTGCTGGACCGGATCACAGAATTGGAAAAACAGGCAGCTTATAAGAAGCCCGGAGAGGATCATTTCATGGTGGTGGGTTTAACTACTATCGGATGGAACATGAACAAAACAACAGTTACTTCCGGCGGTGTTGGTCAGGCTGTAAAAACCAATTCTTTTCCTGATGATGCTGAATTTGAATTTAGTCCGATGTTTCTTTGGAGACATGGAACCAAATTACTAATGGAATTTGAACCTTCATATTCATCTGGCGGAGGGCTGGGTGTTAACTGGGCTGATGTTTCCTATTTCGCCAGTCCTGGACTGATTGTGCGGGCCGGTTATTTTGTCGTGCCATTTGGAATTTACAACAAACGCCTTGCGGCCGGCTGGATTAATAAACTCGCAACAGATCCTCCTGTAGCTGACATTCCCAATGACGCTGATTACGGAGTTGAAGTAGAAGGAGGGTTCCCTATGGGAAATATGAAATGGAGTTACGATGTCAGTCTCACCAACGGTAATCAGTTACTGACTGACGGAGAAATGCAGGGTGTCGGTTCAATTGATAACAATCAAAATAAAGCAGTTACTGCCAGGTTATCGCTTTTGCCATTGTCAAATTCATCTCTCGAAATCGGCGTAAGTGGACAGATTGGCAAAGTGGGAGATGCCGGTGCACCAAATCAGAGTGCTCAATCGAAGGCATTTGCAGTTGATCTTGACTTTGTTAGACTTTTCAACCCGATTCTTGTCAATATCAAAGGGCAATATAATTATGTGTATGTCACAAACCAGAGTTATATAAACCCTAACGATTCCACCGTATATACTTATGACAATAAGACTACAACGGGCTTTGCCCAAATTTCCCTTCGTCCTACAGGTTCATCAAGCAGTCTGGTTAAGAACCTGGAACTGGCATACAGGTATAGTAACTTTATTTCACCCACCGGTTCACTTTGGGGTCAGAAAAACAATATTTCAGAAGCAGCCTTACTTTATTGGCTAAGCTGGAGAACAGTTTTGAAATGCGCATACCAGTGGAATAACAGCAATAGTACTTCTATTGGGAGCGAGGGCACGACAACCCAGTCAAATACATTATTCATCCAATTCGCTGTCCAACTTTAAATCAGTTTAAAATGAAAAGAGTATCTATTAAAAGCGTTTCCGTTTTGCTGATCTTAGGATTAGGTTTGTTCGTTGGTTTGACTTTCGTTGGTTGCAAAGCAAGTCAGAAGGTATCTGCCAAAACAGGCGCGCAATTGTGGGCCGAAAATTGCCAGCGTTGTCATAACACGCCATCGCCATCTTCATTTTCATCTGAACAGTGGGAAACTATCGGAATGCATATGCAAACACGGGCCCTACTTACAGATGAAGAAAAAACAAAAATTGTAAATTTCCTTAAACAATAATAGATTCAGGCTGCAGGAGTTAATTGCGACCACTTTAACCAGGCCTGAAAGAATCAAATGCGGGAACAAATTTTGTCTACAAAAAATACTATCCGGTCTCACAAGTGGATCAATTTGTCCCTTCTGAATCTCTGTATTGTTGCTTTACTTGGCATGGTATTAAGAAGTAAGATTTTATTTGCACTTCCCTTTATCAATTACAATCATTTGCTGGAAGCTCATTCCCATTTCGCCTTTGGGGGCTGGGTAACACTTATTTTAATGGTTCTTTTTATTTATGAACTGTTGCCTGAATCCGTCAGCCAGAGACCTGTATATCAATGGCTGTTGGGAAGTATTGCAACATGTGCCTGGGGTATGCTGTCAGCCTTCGCAGCGCTGGGATATAGTACAATTTCCATCATTTTGTCACTCTGTTTTGTTTTATTAACCTACTTATTCGGAGTCATTTTTATAAGAGATATACTCAGTACAAAGCTGGTATCCTGCGTTAAATTATTGGCCGTATCATCAATACTTTATTTGATTTTATCTTCTTCAGGCGTGATTATCATAACTTATATTTATTTCACTAAATCCTTCGATGCAATTTTGTACAGAGACTCATTATTTACGTATCTGCATTTTCAATATAACGGTTTTTTTACGCTGGCGATATTTGCACTTTTTTTTAATCTTATTGATAACAGAACATCTGTTAAGGCAAAAAGAAATATTTACCGTTTTTCCGTCGCACTTTGTATTTCTATTATCCCGTCCTTATTTCTTTCCTATCTCTGGCAGGATCCTATTCTCTGGCTGCGCATTATCGCCATTATTGGAAGTGCGCTGATGATTTTATGTTTTTATTTCTTTATAATATGTGCGCTCTCGCTCCGAACCAATTACAATGAAGAAAAACCAGTATTGCGTTTTTTGGTATGTATATCTTTGGGTTCATTTATGTTGAAGATTTTTCTTCAGAGTTTTACAATTTTCCCTGTTATTGGTGATGCCATATTCGGAAACAGGCCGATAATTATGGGGTTCCTTCACCTGGTATTTTTGGGATTTGTAACTCTTTTTATCCTGGCCTATTTTATAAAGACAGGTTTGTTGAACAGCCAGATAAAATGGACAGGGACTGCTGTGATTGTTTTTGCAGGTGCTGTAATATTGAATGAAGTGTTTTTAATATCTCAGGGATTCGCTGCCATGTTTATTAACGGTAGCAGTATATTTCCATGGTTGCTCTGGGCGACTGGTGCCTTGTTGTTTATTGGTTCAATTCTGATAGCTATCGCGCGTGGTCAGACAATGAGATTGTCCTGAACTATTTATTTATCCCCGTCATTTTTACGCATAAATTCCAACACATTCCTTGCCTGATCATCCGTAAGATCCTGGTTTGGCATTCTGATAAGACAAACAGCCATATCAGCCTGAGCGGCAAGATCCCTGTCCAGCATGACTTTTGTATTGGTAATCCAGTTCATGATCCATTCAGAAGACCTCCTTTTTGTAACGCCGGACCATCCTGGTCCTACAAGCATTTCCGTACTGAGTTTATGACAGGCAAAGCATTTTGAGTCGTAGATAGCTTTTCCTTTGGCTGCCATTTCTTCATTCAGCGGGTGTGTTAATTGAATGTTCCTAAACCGGCCAATTCCCTTGGAATTTATACCTAAAAAAACGATGACGGTATCTTTATCTACTTTTTGAACGTTAGTATCCGATGCTGCTGTAGAGCTATTGCCGGTGTTTTGAGTGTTGGACCCACATTGTATGGCGACAATACCAATAACAAAGGTCAGTGTATATAAAAGAGTGCGTTTCATATTGCCCGTATATGATGGTTATAAAAATTATTTCTTCTTAGGAGTCCTCGCAAGTGTTCTGATATAATCAATCAATTCCCATCGCTGCTGATCAGAAAATATTTTTTTGTATGCCGGCATTGGAGCCCTGCCTTCAGAAAGTTTCCAGAACAAAGAACCGTCCGATTCATTTTGAACGGCGACCGAAGAATGATCTGCAGGTTTAGGATTCAATCCCGAGGCTGCGGGTCCATCTCCTCTTCCCTTGTCTCCATGACAGGGCCCACAATTAGCAACATACAGGGCCTTGGCATCAGGTAACACACTGGCATTGCCGGCGAGAGGATTTTTGAGATTGTCCGCATCCTTAGGCGCGACCCAAGGCGGGTTTTGTGCCAGGGTCAAAAAATAACTTAAACTGAATATCAATAATAAACCTGAAGCAAATTTAGATTTTACATTTTTGCAAATGATAATATCTTCTTTCATATTGTATTGGGGGTTACTCGTTTAATATAATATCCGGCACATTTATTTTGGGCTATTTGTTAAAGTTACGATTTACTGATTATCTTTTCACATATGATAAATGTCATGTAAAATGAAGGCAAAATTGACTATTATCATAAACTCTAATTTAAGCAGATGCTAATTTTGGTAACAATTGTGTATCCTGAGGTATAATTTCTATAAATGTCTTGGTAAGCTTAAAAAAATTGAATATGCTGGGAACACTTACAGAGACACAGATGAATAATCTGTTGACAATGCAGGCCGTCGGACGTATTGGTTATAGCGATGGTAAAAAACCCTATGTCACCCCCGTGACCTATGCATTCGATGGTAAATATATATATGGTCAAACCAATGAGGGTTTAAAGCTGGATGTGATGCGGAGAAACCCGTTTGTCTGTTTTGAAGTGGATTCCATGCTCAATATGGCAAATTGGGAAAGTGTAATAGTCTGGGGCCATTTTGAAGAGCTGGAGGATCAGGAAGCAGTAAAGGCCAGGGAATATCTGTATAATAGGATTCTGGATCTTTTAACCAGCTCGACGGTGCATCTCCACGAACACGGTTCTACGCATGATACAAAAGAAACCAACCGGATTAAGCGTATTATGTACAGAATAAGGATTACCGAAAAAACAGGTCGTTTCGAAAAACAATAAACTGCATATTTTCTGCCCGGAACAGAAGGGTAAAACTTATTTTGAAAAGAACCATAAAATATTACCGCATTATCTGGCTCAGACACGACCTGCCGGCCGGACTTTCTGTATTCCTGGTAGCACTTCCTTTGTGTTTGGGAATTGCTTTAGCTTCGGGCGCTCCCCTTTACTCAGGACTTCTGACAGGTATAGTAGGTGGACTGGTGGTTGCTTTAATAAGTGGCTCCCAGCTTGCAGTTTCGGGACCGGCCGCAGGATTGACAACCCTGGTAGCCGCTTCCATTATTTCACTTGGTGATTATAAAATTTTTTTACTTGCAGTTATCATTGCGGGGTTGTTTCAACTTCTTCTCGGATTATTTAAACTCGGGGTAATTGCCAATTATTTTCCTTCTTCTGTTATTAAAGGAATGTTGGCGGCTATTGGAATAATTCTCATTCTCAAACAGATTCCCCTGGCATTGGGTTATGACCAGCCTGATTTCTGGTCAGGAGGTATTATACATTTATTCTCTACCAAAAACTCTATGGGAAATTTGAAAAACTTCAATCAGCATATAACAAGAGGCACCATTCTGATAACCATACTTTCCCTGATTATCCTTATCATTCTTCAGTTACCTTCTGCAAAAAAACTAAAGATAATACCAGCGCCGCTGATTGTGGTGGTGTTTGGTGTTTTAACCAGTCTGCTGTTTGTGAGAATTTCTTCGCGTTTTTCATTAAAGCAAACCCAATTGGTAAAAATTCCTCTGAATATATTTGCGAACATTTCGTTTCCCGACTTTTCGAAATTATTTTCCAATTCAGAGATCTGGAAAGACGGAATAATAATCGGATTGCTCGCAACTTTAGAAACTTTACTCTGTATCGAAGCTATTGATAAGCTGGACAGACGGAATCGCATTACACCTGTTAACCGGGAACTCATTGCACAGGGCATCGGCAACATGACCTGCGGACTTTTGGGGGCAATACCTATGACCGCAGTGGTTGTCAGAGGTGCGGCCAATGTTGACGCCGGTGCAAGAACAAAACTTTCTGCTTTTACCCATGGACTCTTTCTTTTGCTCGCGGTATTACTTGTTCCTTTTCTTCTTAATAAAATCCCTTACGCTTCATTGGCAGCAATTTTACTTATGACAGGTTACAACCTGACTAAACCAAAGTTGTTTCGCAATATGTGGAGTCTTGGCTGGAAACAATTTATTCCTTTTATACTGACAATTATTGTTATTCTTGCGACCGACCTCCTTGTTGGAGTAAGCATCGGGCTTTTAATGTCTGTTTACTTTATAGTCCGGAATAATTTTAAGGCAGAATATAAAATTTTGAAAACGCACCGCAATGGAATTGAGACCCAGTATATAAAACTAAACAGCAATGTTACTTTTCTGAATAAGGTAAAGCTGCGCGAAGCTTTGGATGAAGTTCCTGAATACAGCGTATTAACGATCGATGGAAGCGAATGTAATTTTATTGACTATGATATATTGGAAATTATAAGTGAATACGGGAATAAAGCGCATGATCGTCATATAGAATTACATTTAATGGGCATAGAGAAAGTAGATGTGTCGGCCGTTCATTAACGGAAAAAATTTTTAAAAATATGCTGCGAGAGAAACACAATACAAACAAAAGCGGATGGTTAAGGGCCGCTGTACTGGGCGCAAATGATGGTATTCTTTCAACTACGAGTCTCGTCATCGGCGTGGCGGCTGCAAGTGTTACAAGAAGTCCGATCATTTTGGCAGCATTGGCAGGATTGGTTGCCGGTGCATTATCCATGGCGGCAGGTGAATACGTTTCTGTCAGTTCACAATCCGATGTAGAGACCGCGGATTTAAAGAGAGAGCAAATTGAACTTGATACAATGCCTGAAGAAGAATTGAAAGAACTGGCTGGCTTTTATAAAAAAAGAGGATTGGACAATGAACTGGCTATGAAGGTAGCCATTCAGCTTTCAAAAAAGAATGTTTTGGAAGCACACGCCAGAGATGAACTGGGGATCAATGAAATCTCAGAACCAAAACCTTTGCAGGCCGCATTTGCTTCTGGTACTTCATTTATATCAGGAGGCCTGCTTCCTCTTCTTGTATCCATTTTTGCACCTATAAAATTTATGGTCGATCTTTCAATATTCATTTTCAATAGTATTCCTGGCATTTTCGGGTATGATTGCAGCCAGAGTGGGAGGGTCAGGCATTGCAAAAAGTGTATTAAGGATTTGTTTTTGGGGAACCATCGCCATGGGTATTACTGCCGGTGTGGGGTATCTGTTCGGAGTAAAGACTACGTGAATTCCCGGTCCCGTCCTCTACCAGCTGAAACTTACTAACGTCCATGAAAACCAAATTAACGCATGAACTTATCAAACGATTAATCAAACTTCCATGAAACAAGATGTAAAGTTTTCAAAGATGACTCCGATTCGCACCATGCTTATCATCATCGCATTTCTTTCAGTTGGATTTAGTCAGGTTGTCTTAGGACAAGCCACTCATGACACGTCCAGGCAAAAGAAAACTGACTATTCACCTTATGTGAACCAGCAAATTCCTACCCGCGTCTATTGGGGTGTAGCGCATGTGCATACAGGTTATTCTTTTGATGCAGGCATGTTCGGGATTACACTGAGTCCCGACGATCTTTTTAAAGTCGCACGGGGCGGCGAAGTGGTTATGGACAACGGACAACGTTTCAAACAGGACCGGCCACTGGACTGGGTTTCGATAACTGACCATGCTGAGTATATGGGAATCTCCGATCAGATTCGTGCCGGCAGTCCGGAATTATTGGCAAATCCTCAGGGTAAACGATGGTACGAAATGTCAAAAACGAGTCCACAGGAAGGAGTAAAAGCTGCTATCGAAGCGGTTGTTTCCATGCAGACGGGCAAACCTGTTTTCGATGCCAGTAAACTAACGGCTACAGCCTGGGCACATGCAACCGAGGCCGCCGAAAAATGGAACCAGCCTGGTGTTTTCACGACTCTGCATGGTTTTGAGTGGACCTGTGCTCCCGGAGGTAATAACCTTCATCGAACAGTCATTTTTCGGGACAACATTGACCGGGTCAGCCAGATTCTTCCTTTTTCAACTTTCGACAGCCAGGATCCTGCAGATCTTTGGAAATATATGGATAACTATGAAGTGAAGACGGGTGGGAGGGTTCTCGCTATTCCACATAATGGCAATCTGAGTAACGGCGTCATGTATACGGCCGAAACCTTCGACGGAAAGCCCATGGACAAAGCATATGCAGAAGCGCGTGCCCATCACGAACCACTTTTAGAAGCAACACAGATCAAAGGTGATGGTGAAACACATCCCTTTCTTTCTCCCAATGACGAGTTCGCCAATTTCGAAAAATGGGATATCAATTTCAACAAGATGGTGAAAGCAGAGAATAAAGTTCTGCAGGGCAACTATGTTCGGTCAGCATTTAAACTCGGGCTTGCACTGGATGCCAGAGTTGGAGCAAACCCATACCAGGCTGGGCTGATAGGCGGTAACGATGCACATGTGGGTGTAGTTACTACGAGAGAAGACAATTTCTTTGGTGAGTTTGCCAATGGCCTGCCTTCGCCTGATCGTTGGAAAACCCCGCTTGCGATGGTCGAAAATGATCCGAAGAAAGGTCCATTGGTTTCAGTATGGAATGAACAGGCTGCCGGTCTCGGTGGCGTGTGGGCCCGCGAAAATACCCGTGAAGCTATCTGGGATGCATTGAAACGCAGAGAAGTTTATGCTACTACAGGAGACAGACCCGTAGTGCGTGTTTTCGCAGGCTGGGACTTCAAAAAAGCAGATCTCTATAGAGCCGATTTCGCGGAAAATGGCTATGCACATGGAGTTCCGATGGGTGGAAATCTTATGAATGCACCGGCTGGTAAACAACCCGTCTTCCTGATATATGCATTACGCGATCCCGATGGTCCAAATCTGGATCGCATTCAAATTATCAAAGGATGGCTGGGTAAGGACGGGAAAACGCAGGAAAGAATTTTTGACGTAGCTGTTTCAGGCGGACGCGCGATAGGACCGGATGGCCGCTGCAGGATCCCGGTGGGTAGCACCGTAGACGTTGCAAATGCAACTTATACAAATACCATCGGTGCTCCAATGTTGTCTGCATACTGGAAGGATCCGGCTTTTAAAGCTTCGGAACGCGCTTTCTATTATATACGTGTGATCCAGATACCATCTCCAAGATGGACCGCCTATGATCAGAAACGTTTCGGAATTAAAATGCCCGATTATGTTCCAATGGTCGTAACTGACCGTGCTTATACTTCACCCATCTGGTATTCTCCTGTGAAATAATTCAATATGGCAATTATGATAAAAAAATTATTGAGGGAACCACTTTTTCATTTCCTGATTTTGGGGGTTGCGATTTTTATAGCATATAGTTTTCTTTCCAGGCCTGTCAATAATGAACCCGGAAAAATTGTTATCACAGCAGGCGAGCTGGCGTCTATGCGTGAGGGTTATATAGTTACTTGGCAGAGGCCTCCGACGAATGACGAAATGGAAGGCCTTATCCGGGAACGGGTAAGAGAGGAAGTGTATTACCAGGAAGCACTTGCGCTTGGTCTTGACAAAGACGATATCATTATCCGACGCCGCCTTCAGCAGAAAATGGAATTCATTGCGCATGATATAGCAAAACGAAATGAACCAACTTATCAGCAACTCTCGGCATTTCTCGGTAAACATCCTGATTTATTCAAAATGGAAGCGAGGTATAGTTTTCGACAGATTTATCTGAATGCTTCAAGAAGAGGCAGTCAACTTCAACAGGATATATCCAGTTTACTTTCTGAATTAAATCAGTCAGGATCAAAATCAGATATTCAGAAAATGGGAGACGCTTCGGTGCTGCCCGCACAAATGACTGATGTTACAGCAAAAGAGATCTCCGATCAATTTGGAAAGGAGTTTTCGAGCAGGTTATTACAATTGCCGTCAGGTCATTGGGTTGGTCCTGTAAATGCCATTGACGGACCGCATCTCGTAATGCTTAGTGAACGAAAGGATGGAGGAATACCAGCACTGGGAGAAATACATGATGCTGTATTGCGGGAATTTGATGACGCTAACCAGAAGGCAGCGAATGAAAAGTTTTATGAATCGCTGTTAAAAAATTATTCTGTTACAATTGAAAAACCAGCACTGGCTAAAGCCGATAATCTTGGCAGCCAGGATAATTTGATGAAATGAAACGGTCCATTCTCATTCTGTCCATTCTCACAGTCTTCATTCCTGCATTATTCGCACATGAAGTAAGACCCGCATACCTTGAATTACAACAGAGCGGACCCGAAACTTTTGACCTGTTGTGGAAAGTGCCGGGAAACGGAAACATGCGTCTTGGAATTTATGTAGTGTTACCCGCAGGCTGCGTTAATCTGTCCAGCCCCAGGGGTACAATGTTCAACAATGCATATTCTGAACGCTGGCTAATAAAGTGCCCGGGCGGATTAAGCGGAAAGACTATTCATATTGACGGTCTGAGCGCGACTACGACGGATGTACTTGTACGTTTGGAATATCTGGATGGCTCTTCACAGGTCGGGCGCCTCAAATCTTCTGATCCTGATTTTGTGATCACAGCTCCTGTCGGAACCATTGGTGTCGCCCGAACTTATACTACTCTTGGTATCGAACATATCCTTACAGGCATAGATCATCTGCTGTTCGTGCTGGCATTAATAATTATTACAGGCGGCGGATGGAAACTTGTCAAAACGGTTACAGCATTTACCGTCTCACACAGCATTACACTTACCCTTGCAACACTTGGGTATGTTCATATTCCCCAACGACCGGTTGAAGCGGTCATTGCTTTGAGCATCGTTTTTGTTGCTGCAGAAATTATCCGGGGGAGAAATGGCAGACCTGGTATTACTGCCAGTGCGCCTTGGATTGTTGCATTCTTATTCGGGCTGATGCACGGACTTGGCTTTGCAAGCGGACTCAGAGATGCCGGATTGCCGGTAGCACATATTCCAACTGCACTTTTATTTTTTAGTATCGGTGTTGAACTGGGTCATTTCCTTTTTATTGGTTTTGTTTTACTGGTTTTCGCAACTATGTTTCGTGTCGCTTCAAATTTAAAACTCATAAGCCAATACAAATCAAAAAGTATTCAGTTGATGCTTCCGTATCTTATTGGAAGTGTTGCAATGTTCTGGGTTATTCAACGTCTGACTGCATTTTGAGTGTAATCGAATTTCTCAACCATGACTTGTTTTCAGGAAGATATATGATATCAATCATGCCGGGCTTTATCCGGTTCATTTTTGTCATGTATAATTGTTGAAAACACCTCCGATGATAACAATCATTGATAATTATGATATACATCATTTTTTGATTTCTGACAAAAATTCACTTTTGATGATTAACTAAAAACTCGATCTAATCTCAGTTATCTGCAGGCTAGTTGTTTTATTGTTTGATAGTGTAATTCAACAATAGCGACTAAATATATTTCTTAAATAACCTTTGATCGTATTCTATTTTATTAAAAGAAAGGAGGCTTGTTATGAATCATGAACAGATCAGATTGCAGGAGAACAGGGAATTGAAAATACCCTGGAAGAAATGGGGACCATATTTGAGCGAGAGGCAGTGGGGCACCGTGAGGGAAGACTATAGTGTAAACGGAGATGCATGGAATTTCTTCACTCATGATCACGCCCGCTCACGTGCATATCGCTGGGGCGAGGATGGGATTGCCGGTATTTCAGATGACAAACAGCACCTTTGTTTTGCGCTGGCGCTTTGGAATGGCAAAGATCCAATTTTGAAAGAGCGGATGTTCGGATTAACCAATAGCGAAGCCAATCACGGAGAAGATGTGAAGGAGTATTACTTCTACCTCGACAGCACTCCGACGCATTCTTATATGAAGGCACTATACAAATATCCGCATGCAGCATATCCTTACGCTGACCTGGTACAAACTAACAGCAGACGCTCGCGGGAAGAAATGGAATACGAACTGCTCGATACAGGTATATTTAATGAAAACCGCTATTTCGATGTGTTCACTGAATATGCTAAAAATGACCCGGAAGACATATTGATCAGGATCACAGTAAAAAACCATGGGCCGGAGATGTCCAGTCTTCAACTATTGCCTACTCTTTGGTTTCGAAACGACTGGTCCAAATGGATCGCTGAATCAAACAGGGCTGCAGAAAAACCCAACCTCCGTGAGATAAAGGTACAGCCCGGTGTAAGTTCTATACAGGCGACGCATCCGGAGTTGGGTGAATTTATTTTATTCTGCGATGCTGATGTGCCCCTTTTATTTACCGAAAACGAAACAAACCATGAACGACTTTTCCCCGGACAAATGAACGAAAGTCTGCATGTTAAGGATGGTATAAATGACTTTATAGTGCAGGGGAACAAAGATGCAGTCAATCCTGAAAAGCAGGGCACGAAAGCTGCGGCGCATTTTCAATTGAATATTGGTGGTGGTCAGACTACTGTTATCCGACTGCGGCTTACCAGGAATGCATTTGAACTAAAAGGCAATTTTTTTGGAAATGCGTTTGATAAAATTATGGCTGACAGGCTTGATGAAGCCAATGTATTTTACCAATCAGTCACACCTCCGTCTGTGAACGAAGACCAGGCCAACGTAATGAGGCAGGCAATCGCAGGAATGCTCTGGAGTAAACAGTTTTTCTTCTTCGATGGAGACAACTGGCTGGATGAACACAATTCGAATCCCTTGCATAAAGGCTACCATAATGCCAGGAACTCGGAATGGTACCATATGCTGAATGAAGACATCATTTCCATGCCGGACAAGTGGGAGTATCCATGGTATGCAGCCTGGGACCTGGCTTTCCACACGATCCCTCTTTCCATTGTAGATCCTGATTTCGCCAAAGACCAAATGAATTTAATGCTTCGTGGATCATATCTTCATCCCAACGGACAATTGCCTGCTTACGAGTGGAATTTCAGCGACGTCAATCCGCCTGTCCATGCCTGGGCGACGTTATTTCTGCACCGCACGGAATTGGCACTTCGTGGCGAGACAGATATAGAGTTTCTCAAGTCGGCTTTTAATAAGTTACTCCTAAATTTCACGTGGTGGGTTAACCGAAAAGATCGTTTTGGCAAGAACGTATTTGAAGGTGGGTTCCTTGGCCTTGACAATATTGGCGTGTTCGACCGCAGTGCACCATTACCAACTGGCGGCAGCCTTGAACAGGCGGATGGCACAGCCTGGATGTCATTGTTCAGCCAGAATATGCTGGAAATTGCGATTGATTTATCTGCCTTTGATCCATCGTACGAAGATATGATCGTCAAGTTCATAGATCACTTTGCCTTCATTTCTGCAGCCATGAATCGGACCGATGAGGAGGGTATGTGGGATGAAGAGGATGGATTCTATTATGATCTGCTTCGCTTACCGAATGGAAATTCTCAGCGTTTAAAAGTGAGGTCGCTGGTAGGAATTTTGCCATTGTGTGCCACAACCGTATTGGAAAAGTGGCAGCGTGAACTTTTTCCGAAGGCCATGCTCATTATATCTGAGCGAGTACGCCGAATGCCGGAGCTCTTGAAGACCATCCATCCAACAGGACCGGGCAATTATGGGATAGCCGATCGCGGCATTCTCTCCATGGTAAATCCGGAAAGACTACGTCGAATCCTCTCAAAGATGCTGGACGAGAAAGAGTTTTTAAGTCCCCATGGTATCCGCTCGATTTCTAAATTTCATGAACAACATCCTTTCATTTTAAATGTGCAGGGTCAGGAATACCGGGTGGATTATCTCCCTGCAGAATCTAATACAGGTATGTTCGGCGGCAACTCCAATTGGCGGGGACCTGTCTGGATGCCAATAAATGTGATGATCATAAGAGCTTTGTTAAATTATTATCTTTATTATGGTGACAACTTTAAGATCGAATGCCCGACAGGCTCGGGAAAAATGATGAATCTTTTCGAAGTTTCCAAAGAGATCTCGGACAGGCTGATCAGCATTTTTACCAAAAATGATAAGGGTAAGCGGCCTGTTTATGGTGGTACAGAGAAATTCCAGACAGATCCGGAATGGCGGGATTACATTCTCTTTCATGAGTATTTCCATGGCGACAATGGTGCGGGCCTGGGAGCAAGCCATCAAACCGGCTGGACAGGAGTTATTGCCAAAATTATTCAGCTTTATGGGATAATGGATGCAAAAAGTGCACTCGAAGGTGGAAAACGATCCATGTTTGAAGACGAATCTGCAACGCAAAAGAATCAACTCGGAGAAACCAAATTATCTCAATTAGCTACATAGAAACTAAAATGGGGGAAAGCCAAATTGACTTATTTTTAGAGCGTTAAGCAGGGCCGCTGATCCGTTAGTAAGTTTAATTAATCATAATTTAGATTTTTAAATTATGAAAGGGTTAATCTGTCTACGTTCAGCCATGCTCCTGGCGTTGGTGATTGTACTTGGAATAAGGTGCGATTCCAATAAAGGTTATGACGAAGTAAAAGTTAAACGGGCTCCCGGTTTGATCCCCCAATTGATATTTGCCTGTGAACTCAACACAGATTCATTACAAAAGCTATTCACCAATCCTGATGTTCTTCCCATTCTCCAGGCTCTGAACGCAGGAATCTCTCTATCCCTCCCGGATTACAGCCCTGGCCGTGCAAAAATAATACAGCAGCTGAACCAGGCCGGCATCCCTGTAACCGCTTGGTTGGTACTGTCCAAGGAAGCAGGGTACTACTTAAATGCAGGCAATGTTTCTGAGGCGGCAGCACGTTTCACCGATTTCGAAAAATGGACAGAAAAGTATAATCTTAAATGGGCCGGAATTGGGCTTGACATCGAGCCGGGATTAAAAGATTTTACTTCCATTCATGAGAGCAAGTGGAAATTGTTTCGAACACTTCTTGGCCGATCTGTTAGCAAAATACGGAAACAGCAGTCAGAAAATGCAATGAAATCATACTCCGCACTTATTCAACATATGAGAGAGCGTGGCTTTTCTGTGCAAACTTACCAATTACTATTTATTGCAGATGAACGGAAAGCCCATTCTACAATACTGGATAGGGTTTTTGGTGTGGTGCAGGCCAGGGGAGATATGGAGGTGCTCATGATCTACTCAAGTTTCAATCATGTCGGACCCGCACTTGTATACAGTTATGGTAAAGATGCACAGGTTATTGCCATAGGCAGTACGAGCACAGGTAATGACTCTGCTATGAATGCCAAATTCCACCCGCTAAACTGGGAAGAATTTGAAAAGGATCTGATTACAGCCAGCCATTTCACTCACATTATAGGTGTCTATAGCCTTGAAGGATGTGTGTACCAGGGCTTCCTGCAACATTTGAAAAATTTCGACTGGGACCAAACCGTAGTTATATCTTCAGAATCGATAAATCAGGTTGCTCATTTCAGGAAAGTCGTCGGATTCCTGATCTGGATCTTATCTGCATGGATATATATTTTTATTGCCCTGATTCTGCTGTTTCTTTTGTTTATTTGGCGCTTGCGAATTTATTGGATAAAAAGGAGACGAAAAAGACAAGTACTGAACTCTAAATGAAATAATATAGCTGATGGAAAAAGCAGTTTGACTAATTGCGTCATTGCGCAAATGAGGTGGAAGCGCACTTAACGCGTAGTCGGTCTCCAGATCAACAGGCATTTTTTCAAGTCGCCAGTCTGAAGTCCCCTGAGTAAAATTTTTCAAACAGATAAATAAAATGACAATAAACATTGATATCCTTCTGCAATTTTTTGTCGTCCTGGTTATGCTGATCACTTTGCAAGATTTTATGAAGTGAATTATAAGCAAATGATAAACTAAATCTGATTACCTCTTCAAAAGCAGTTCAAAGTCTTAATCAGTACTGACCTAAAAATGATACAGTATTTATGGGTTACCCCTACTATTAATAATCAACCGGTATTTGAAGAATTCACGCCGGAATTTTCATCGAATATTAAGCACGCTTTACCTTAATTTTCGCGCCATTGAACGAAAAAATGCTTTCAGGAAAAGCGTTTTATAGAACTTGAGTTTAGAAACCCAATCTATGAAAGCGATTCCATACTGCCTTGAATGCGGACAGCCTTTATCCCGTGGCGTAAATCTTTTTTCATTAAGAATTTATGGACATTCCCTTTGTATGAAGGATCAATGGAAGATCCGGGAATCAGGTGCAACGGGTCAGGCAATCGATTTATACCTCGCATTAAAGTCCCGAAGATTTCCAGTCGCGCTGGAATACTGGGATGGTCATAAACATGTAGATATCGCTCTGCCGGGGAAATTATATATTGAAGTCAACGGTTCTCATCATAACAACCGGACGCAGATAATGACCGACCTCACAAGAACTGTCTTCTCTTTGGAGAAAAATATTCCGACCATCATCATTCCAAATTCAATGCTGGAAAATCTGGCATTGTTTGAGCATGCCGTGAATGAAATTTCAAAAGCCTGCCGCATGGTAATGAGAAGACCCGTGGTTACCGGAATGGAACTTTCATTTTCGCGGGAGCAACTTCAATAGAATGTTACCTGACATGGTTCTAGTTCTGTCAGGTATCGACGCACAATTCAATTGAGTTGATGGTAAATTATTAAAAAACACTAATTTTACTATAGGAATGAAAAATTCAATTTATATAATACTCATTCATCTCCTTATTCTGGCGTCCTGTCAAAATCATTCTAAAGAAAATACTGCGACTGTAAGCAATCAAAAAGATACTACAACGGCTGACGAACACTTATCTGTCGGCAAACAAAGCAATGAGGTAAAGTCAGAAGCTCCGGACGCTTTGACTAAGACGGAACAGGGCTATGCTTTACCCAGGTTCGATGATGGGCCTGCACAGTCTCCCGTTAATATATTGTCTTCAAACACTATAAAGGAAAATAATTACAGAATAGCGCTGAAATATGATGAAGTAATAAATGCAGTTGAAAATCTTGGTCATACCATACAATTAGATTTCGATGAAGGAAGTACCATGAATGCGGATGGAAAAATCTACCAGTTCATACAAATGCATTTTCATACACCGTCAGAACATCTGATAGACGGGATGACGTTTCCCATGGAATTGCACATGGTGGGTGTTTCAAAGAAAGACAGTTCGAAACCCGCGTATATAGTTATAGGAATGCTTTTTAAAATGGGGAGGGAAAATAAATTCATCAAAGAATTCTTAAATGGTGTTCCAACGGAAAAAGATAAAAAAGTGGAATTACAAAAGGGAACTGTAAAACTGAAAGATCTATTTGACGGTATTCCGGAGAAAGACCTGGAATCATTCTACCACTATAAAGGATCCTTCACAACCTCGCCATTTACAGAAAGCGTAGACTGGATAGTCAAAAAATACATATTAGAAGCTTCACCGGAGCAGGTGGCAGCCATTGAAAAAATGGAAGGCAATAATGCGCGGCATGTACAGGCGCTTTATGATAGAAAAATAGATAATCAGTAACAGCAGTCATCTTCCCAATGATTTTAGTCATGTCTGACCATGACAGTTCTCACCAATAGATAAGTTCGATCCAGTTATTTTTAGTTCCGAATTCTGTGCATGCTGGTAATAAGCATTCATCGAATAAATCACCTGCACTATTCCCTTATTGTAAATTAATTCATGAAAACAGACATTATGCAGAAAGAATATGCACCTGCCGACAAAAATATTTTTACGAGGGAAGAGGTATACGAACACCTTCGGAAAGTAATTGCAGACCCTGTTTTTTTGGTTTCAAAAGTATTGACAAATTTCCTCACATATATTGTAAGTGAGACCGTCGAGGGGCGAACCAATCAGCTGAAGGAATATTCAATAGGAATATCTGTTCTAAACAGGGAACATCATTTCAGACCACAGAAAGATGGTGTGGTCAGGGTCCATGCCTCCCGGTTGCGAAGAGCTCTGAAACTTTATTACGAGGAAGCAGGAAAATCTGATTCGATGCGGATATATGTTCCAAAAGGCAGTTATGTCCCGGACTTTTATGAGCGGGATTCCTATACGGACATCTATAATCGGTCTTTTAATTTTATTGAAGACATTCAGCATTTGAATCACAGAAATCACAAATTGCAAACCGGCGTGTTGCCATTTTATTGTTTTCCACAAACCACCATGGTCATGTCTTTTGCAAGCGGGTTTACTTCATGCTTAAGCACTGAACTGGTAAACCTGAGAAATCTTTCGGTTATCGCCGTTCATGTGACGAATGAATTCAGTGAGAAATCTTTTTATATGAAAGATATCGTTAAAAAAACAAGTGCTGAATACCTTTTTACCGGGAATATCCAATATCATGCAAACCGGATGAGGGTAAATATTCAGTTGGTTTATACCCATACTATGGAACAGGTCTGGGGACAGACATATAACCGGGTTATTGATGATAACAATTTATTTGAGATTCAGGATGAAATCGTTAAGGCTGTCATAACTGAAATGGAAGTGTTTTGGGGATCTAAAGAAAGAACGAAATCTAAAACGACAACAATGGCTGTAGCCTGAATTATGATGGCTGAACCGGAATCTGGTCAAAATAAAAAAAATGAGTACCACATTATTGAAGCACTTTCACTCAAAACAGTTGAGTATAGAAGAACGCATTGCCGCAGGCAAAGCATTGCGCGATCAGTTTCCCCGGCACCATGCGGGTGATTACAAACCATCGCCTGACCGGGCTGATCCGGTTTCCATTTTGGAAGAACAGGCGAAGACCCGTTTAGAAGAACTGGTGCCCATTCGTTATGCGAGAATGCTTACTTCTCCGTTCGCCTTCCTCCGCGGAAGCGCAGCAGCTATGGCCGCAGATCTGGCTGCCGGTCCGAAAACGACGGGCTTGACGGTACAGGCATGTGGCGACATGCATGTGGCAAACTTTGGTTCCTTTGCTTCAGCAGAAAGGAAGCTAATCTGGGGTATTAATGATTTTGACGAAACCCTTCCCGGACCCTGGGAATGGGATATGAAGCGTCTGGTCGCAAGTATTGTTGCATCCGGCAGATTTATGGGCGCCAGTGAAGACAAGTGTGAAGAATCAGTTTTGGCTTGTGTGAGATCTTACCGGAAGCGGATGCACCAATATGTCCGGTTGGGTAGTCTCGAGTTATGGTACACGACCATAACCGGGAATGACACTTTGGAACTGATGACTCAGGTACAAAAAAAACGCGCCGCAAAGATTATGGAAAAAGCACATTCACGTACCCATATGCAGGTTCTTGAAAAACTGACAGACATTATCGACGAGAACTACCGGTTGCGTGAAGATGCACCGTTCATTGTAAGACAAACACATACTAAAACCGGAAGGACAATCAACGAAGCCATGGAACTTTTTCTGGAATCGTATTTCCGTTCGCTTGGCAATGATAGAAAGAAACTTCTCTACCATTACCGGGTTGTGGATGTCGTGCGGAAAATTGTGGGTGTTGGTAGTGTTGGTACCAGGTGCTGGGTGGTGTTCCTGATGGGCAATCATGATAAGGATCCTCTTTTTCTTCAGATCAAAGAAGCACAACCTTCGGTGCTGGAACCTTTTGTAAAAAAATCGGAATTTACTAACCAGGGTCAAAGAGTAGTAGAAGGGCAGCGGCTCATCCAGGGAGCTCCGGATATTTTTCTCGGATGGGGCGAACAGGATGGTATTGATTTTTATGTCCGCCAGCTGCGCGATATGAAAGGAGGCAGAGAACTCGACCCTGACAAAAAACTAGAACAAATCGAAAATATGCCGATGTACTCGGAGGCATGCGCCTGGGCAATGGCGCTGGCCCACGCCAAATCAGGGGATGCAGCGATGATTGCGGGATATGTGGGTAATAGTGATGCACTGGATAAAGCCATGGCCCGTTTCGCTTTTGCTTATGCCGATCAAAATGAAAAAGATTTTAAAGCGCTGACTGCAGCCGCAGAATCAAAAAGGATACATGTCGCAGCCAAAGCTTCTTAGTGTATGGATACAGATCAAAAAACTCCGGAAGATTTTTCTCTGTCAGAAGGCGGCCCTTTTCACAGGGTACTCGTGAGCACAAATCTTATAAACCATCCGGCGAAAATAGCCCTGATCAGTTTATGCATCTCTTGGATTCCACTCGTGATCATTACTGCAGCAAATGGAAGTTTATTCTCGGGTATTGCGATGCCGTTTCTCAAAGACACGGCGATCCAGGTTCGCCTGTTGCTTGCAATTCCACTGCTCATTATCATACGCCTTGATATAGATACCAAGGTAAATGCTGTCATTCATTATATAGCTGATGCGCTGATGAGCCCGGAAGAAAGACAGCTGATCATCTCGACTGCGATATTCCGGGCTAAGAAACTGACCAATTCAGCGATAACTGAAATTATCCTCCTGATCATTGTCATTATCTATACCATCAGCCTGGTAAAAAATAACACATTTGGTGAACTTCAGGGAGGAACAGAATCCTGGATGGCTGCTGCCAATCATTCGCTGACATTTGCAGGCAAATGGGCTATTTTTATTTCAATACCCATCTTTCAATTTCTCTTCTTCCGCTGGCTATGGAGATATTTCGTATGGATATTACTTCTTTTCAGAATGTCAAAATCCAGGATAAAGTTGAAGCCTACTCATGGCGACAAGGCAGGTGGTCTCGGGATCATTATGATGGCGCAACGCAGCTTCAATATGATTTTCGTAACAGCAGGGGTAGTGGCATCCGGAGAGTTGATCGTGCGGTTGATGAAAGATCCGGGTTCTTTTATCACAGTACGAAATGAAATCATCGGCTATATTGTCGTTTGCGTTATCCTGATTCTTCTCCCGTTGTTATTCTTCATGGGTAAGTTATTAAAGACAAAACAGGAAGCACTCCTCGACCTGAGCAAATTAAGCGCCACCTTAAGCTCTAAATTTGAAAGGGAGTGGATCAACGAGCAACCCATAGAAAAAAGAATTGCGGATAACGAAGTAGACCCGTCCATGCTCTATGACTATGCAGGTGTTTTTGATTCTGTGCAACAGATGCGACCCTTTCCTGTAACGATCAGGGATATTATCGGTCTGGCCATCCCGCTTTTTATTCCGTTTATTCCCCTGCTGATGATCCATTTTTCCGTTGTAGAATTATTACAAAAAATTCTAAAGCTTCTGATGTAGTTTCCTGATTGATTAAAAGGGTCAGGAAATTTGGACTACGCCTGATAGAAATAAACAGACTGATTAATTTCATTTTACAGACTGACCCCGATCATGTTTAAGTTATTTCTATTTGAATAACTTGCTTCGCAAGAGACTGAATTCAGATAAATTATTTATATGAAAAGGGGTACACTGATAACGATTCTTTTATTTAGTTTTTCTTTTGCCAATTCCCAGACCAAAGATTCTGCGTCATCAGGTAAGCTGGTTGCGCCATGGTGGGTTGAAAAATTCAAGCTAACTGCCGGATTTTTTCTTCCGGTCAATAGCACAAAAATTCAGGTCGGCGCGAAAGGTGAAGCCGCCGGAACGGATATTGATTTTCAAAAAGACCTGGGTTTTGGAGCAAGTGTTGCCACATTTATGACCAATTTTCAGTGGAGGATATCCCGACGCTCACGTATAAATCTGGCTTATTTCTATATGAATCGCAGTTCAACACACACGTTACAAAAGGATATTACATTTGATTCCACAACTTACTATGTCAATTCTTCTGTTAACACTTATTTTAATACAGCCATTTACCAGTTTTCCTATGGATATGCCATAATAGAAAAACCAACCTATGAAGTCGGTATCTCTATCGGAGCCCATACTGTTGGTGGAAAAGCCGGAATCGCTTTAAATGGTGCCAGTGCCGGAGTATCGCAGGATAATAATTTTGGTTTTACAGCCCCCTTACCTGATTTAGGCGTCTGGGGAGGATACGCATTCAGTAACCGGTTTGCTGCAAACCTTGACTTTAGCTATCTGTCCCTGACCGTCGGTAAAATATCGGGGAGCATAGTTTCTTATAATATGATGTTATCATATAAGATAATTAGCCAGTTAGATATTTCACTTGCCTATACAGGACTTGATTTCGATGTCAGTACAACAAAGAAAAACGTCAGTGGTGATTTCAAATGGGGTTATAACGGACCATCAATCGGTGCCAGTTTTTCTTTTGGCAACAAATCCTGGGTGCACTGATCAACTCTACATTCGAATTCGGTAAAGATGGTCAAATACTAAACCCTGCTGGTGATCCATTTTTCCGTTGTGGAATTGTTGCAGAAAATTCTAAGGCTTCTGATGTAGATGGCTTAACCTACGATTTTTATTGTCCTGCAGAAATGAAAATTTATTATGACCACCATCATGGATGGTCCCAGGTATGGTCTGCTATTACATGCCCTCTGTCTGAAAGCTCCTTTATTTCTGCACGAGTCATATAAGAATGTTTTCCAATGGCAACTGTCATAATAAAAAATACATCTCTGTATCCGAATCGTTCCAGTATGGGTGCTACTGTAGAAAAATGCTCTCCATGGGTATCATCGAAACTGATCATTATGGATCTGGCGGGCAGTATTTTTCCTGTTTTCAGGCAATCATGTAATTGATCGGGAAGTATTACTGTATAACCGCTGTTCTAAAGGTTGCCTCTAATCAGTAGACCGAATGACCTGCATCAGTATCTTCCTGCAAAAAGCGGAGTAATATTGCAGATATGTAATGCAGTCAATGAAGGCAGACGACAAAAAGGTGGAGGATAATTTAGCACAGCGCGCATTTACCGGCTTAATACTGGCATTTGTGATTTTTTATTCAATCATTTATGGTCCTTATAGTTTTATTTTATTAATCCTTCTTATCAACGTTCTCGGATTACGGGAGTTTTACCGGCTGTTTAATTCCTACACTCATTTGCCCGGAAATATAATGGGTGTCTTTTTATCTGCAGTCATTCTGATCACCTTTATTCTTGTTGTATCAGGTAATAGTGACTGGCGGGCGTTGCTGGTTAATATTCCATTGGCATTTGGAATATTTATAAGCGAACTATATCTGAAAGCAAAATACCCTTTTCAAAACCTGGCTTTCATTTTCCTGGGTATAGTTTGCGTAACCATCCCTCTCTGCTTCTTTATTGCACTTACAATTTTACCACCGGGTACAGGATATTATCCTTATGTGGTGCTGGGATATTTTTTTATTCTTTGGTCAAACGACAGCGGCGCCTACTTTGCAGGAAAATATTTGGGTAAACGACCTTTGTTTCTCCGCCTCTCACCAAAGAAGACCTGGGAAGGAAGCGTGGGAGGTGCGATCTGCGCTTTGTCGGTTGCTTTTCTTCTTCCAGGATTCTTTTCAACTCTTAACAGGACAGATTGGCTCATCATAGCGGTGATAATAATTGTTACAGGTACATTTGGTGATCTTATAAAATCGCTGATGAAAAGAAGTCTCAACGTCAAAGATTCAGGAACTATTCTGCCGGGACATGGAGGTATACTTGACCGGTTTGATTCACTGTTAGGCTCAGCACCCTTTGTATTTTGTTATTTATCGTTATCAGGACATGTCTAAGCGTAGTTATTTTGTCATTAATGCCATTACAATTTACCGGCTTGCGATTGCTCCTTTGCTGGTTTTCCTGGTGCTTGATCACCGGCCGGATCCTTTCAAATGGCTTCTCGCAGTCAGCTTTTTTACTGATGCTATAGATGGTTATCTTTCACGCAGGTATAAAGTAACCAGTGTTTTAGGTTCCAGGCTCGATTCCATGGCAGATGATGTCACAATCATTGCTGCCATGACCGGATTATTGGTATTTAAGTCCGGATTTATCAGGCACGAACTTATTCTTTTCGGAGTGCTGCTGGTTCTGTTCATCCTGCAGACTGTCCTGGCCATGATACGATATAGAAGAATGACCAGTTTTCACACATACATGGCAAAAACTGCTGCGATCATGCAGGGAATTTTTCTTATGCTGATATTCTTTCTGCCTGAACCTCCTTATGCGGTATTCTATGCTGCAGTCATTATTACCATACTGGATTTGACAGAAGAGATTATTCTTGTGCTTAGACTGCCTCGCTGGCAGGCCAATGTGAAAGGTTTGTATTGGGTAATAAAAAAGATAAATTAAAAGGTCGTCCCGGCAAACAATGATTACTATCATAACTGTTTTTGACGGCGGTCATTTTTGCGAGCCGGCGAACTCGGTATTTTTATGGAAATTTTTTCCATGTTTAGAGACAGAATAGAAGCAGGTACGTTGCTGGCAGCCAAACTTAGGAAATATAAAAATGACCCCGGAGTAGTGCTGGCTGTGCCACGTGGAGGTGTGCCGGTAGCTTACGCAGTAGCAAAAGAACTGGGATTTCCAATTGAAATCGTTCTTACCAAAAAAGTTGGTCATCCGTTCAACAAAGAATATGCTATCGGTGCGGCAAGTCTTACAGATTATTTTATTATACCCCACGAAAATGTTTCAGAAGAATACATTCAGAAGGAATTGAAGAATATCCGCATCAGGCTGAAAGAGATGTATAAAAAATTTATGGGTGACAGAGAGCCGGAGAAGCTGGAGGGAAAGACTGTAATCGTAATTGACGATGGTATCGCAACGGGCAATACCATGCTGGGAACTGTACATTTATTGCGTAAAAGCAAGCCGGGCAAAGTTATTATTGGTGTGCCGGTGGCATCACGGAGTGCCGTACGGATATTATCGAAAGAAGTGGATGAGGTAGTCGCTTTGAGGATTCCCGAAGAGTTCTACGGTGTGGGTGCCTTTTATGAAGATTTCGGGGAAGTAAGTGATGAAGAAGTAATATTCTATCTGGATAAATTAAGAGAATTGGGAAAAGCGGTCTAATTACTGAAGGTTTACAGAAGTTATAAATAAATAAATTATTCATTACATAGAGAGCAGTGAAGATCCAGGTGAATGATTTTTAACCACCACTTTCCGTTGCGTTTCTGAAAATACATAATAGACAATCCATAGCCATGCTCCTTTTTTACTGACTCTGCCATGGCCGGATCCAGAAAATTAATAGCGACATCCAGGCTGGCCGAGTTATTATCATCTGAATATCGAATAATGGTCTGGGCATTCCGGTGAAGAAGATGCTTGAAAGTAGATTGAATAGCCGTATCACTCATCATATTTAAAACGCTTCTTTTCCCAAGTGAATTGTCATGAAGCAACAGAAGCATAAAATCATCCGGCAGTAGTTTATTCATTTCTGAGGTGTCATGTGCATTAAATATTTTTGTAAACAGAACCGCCTGGTGCCAGATAATGGAATCCGTTTCCTCCTGTGGCAGTTTCCAATAAGTAGTCAATCTTGACCCTGCAGGATGAAAACCAAATAGAAGCATCGAAAGAAATGACAGAGTTATAATATTAAGTTTCATTTGTTAGAAATATTTTGAAAAAACATTATTTCCCTTTAATCGTCCTGCCAATTCTCCAATTCCCAGGATATGGTCATTTATTTCATTCTCCTGACAAATCTTAAGTTACTACTTTATTAATACGATTCACGCCTGAAATTGGACTTCTATGGATTGTCGGGTTTTTCATAAAGAGAGAGACTACGGACCCTTTGTTAAGAACAAAAAAAGGCCAGGATAAAACTCTGGCCCTTTAAAAATCCAATATCCTAAAACCTTCATAAAAGTAACTTTCAGATAAATCTTATCAACTGATATGTGTCACCTTTTGGGATGATACTTATCATGATGAGTTCATTAACAGGGGCCAGGTGGCAGTTAATTAGCAGTTGATACGATTCCGATAAACGTTATAAAATCGTCCAAATACTGGAAGAAATTTCCCGCCAATGGAATAAAAACAGGGAAAAGCGATTAGTGAAGGCTGTTATGAGCTGGCATTCTATTTGAATATATTACTCCGGTTTTTCATAGGATATTGGATTTTAAATCGGGCTGGATTTCTATCCGGTCCTTTTTATTTTACAGGCTTAGTTACAATAGATGATGTAGTGGTTACTAATCAGAAAGAATTACTTCTGATGAACAATATGCAAACCAAAGTCGAGAATGAATACCTGAAATTGGCCATTGATACCATTCGTCTGAATGTCATTAATGAAAAAGTATCAGTCGTACGGCGTTCTCTTGAAAATAAGCCCGAAAAGGCCATTGTACGCGGTATGTACAGGACCAGCCTGCGGGTAGCAGCTATACTGCTTCTTATTGTTGGTTCCGCAACAGTATACAAATACATATCTACGGATAACCGTTCCGTTTATGAAAGGCAGTTTTTGAGCTATGAACTCACAAATACCCGTGGAGCGCAAAACCGTGAATCAGAAACTGAAGCGTACAGAAACGGGAAATGGAATGAAGTAGTAAAGATCTTTCACAGTGGAAATAACGAGTCAAATAAAAATACGTTCCTGGCTGCCATGTCTGATATGCAATTAAATCATTTCCAGGAAGCCGTTACCCTGTTTGAAGAACTGCTGTTTACAAAATCTGATGATCATTCGTTTCAGGAAGAAACGGAGTATTATCTTTCACTTGCTTACCTGATGAATCATCAGGAATTTAAAAGTTTGCATTTAATGAATAAAATTAAAGCAGATCCCAATCATACTTATTATTTTCTGGCTGTTAAAATCTCCGATATCGACATGAAAATCATGGCGTTAAAAAATAATAATCAATGAGGTTACATATTGACACGCGGTGGTTACTAAGTTATGAAGCGGTGTCTGAAAATATTATAATGAAAAAACCATACGAAATCCAATAACCAGCGAAGAAACCGTACCCTTTAAACCATCCAACCCTATCCAAAACACCTATCCAACGTGAAAAATCGAAGTCGGCGTATCCTAAGAAAACTGAGCAGTATTTAGACAACGTGATTTTAAATATCCAATAGACCGTGAAAAAGCGTCGACTTTTTTTTATTTTTTCCCAGATTTTTTTAATATCGGTTGCCAATGACCGTTATAGAACTGATGTCCGTTCCGGAAATGAGATGGTGACAATGGGCAGAAGGTTTGCGCAAATATTTTAAAGGGACCTGAATTGATCCTGGGCCGGAACCCGCCGGGTCAATGGATGAATTTAAATAAGGAGGAGGCGTTTATAAAACGAAATGCGGTTTGCCATTGACAATAAAGTTGAATAGCCATTCTTTTATTACCAGATTCCAGCCTTCTGAACACATGGCATAACTCTCCTTTTCAGGCACAAGTCCTTCGTGTGTGAAGTGAAGAATAGAAGAATATCCTGTGGGGGCTATCTCAAAAATCATTCTTGTATTTGTCCATTCATCCGGAGTCTTCAGCCAGTTGAGTTTACTTTCTTCAACACACCAGACTATTTTTTTATTCTGAACAACCTCTGTTAATTTCTGTTTTGAATAGTGTGCACCCGGGTGATTGATGATAAACTCATCATCCAAACGAATACTGCGTCCGGAATAGTCTTTACCGCCCCACCACTTTGGTACCTCCTGAGTAATGCTCCGGAAAACTTCCTCAGGCGGTTTGGGTATTTCAATCGTAATATTATAGCTTTTGTCTGTTATGAACTCGGGTAGTAAGCTGTCATTCCAATCCCTGATAACAAATGACTTTACCAGACCTTCCAGTATGAACGGATCTTCAGTTACAAATTGTTCGGCTGTCGCCCGGCTCCTGAAAATTGCCATATTTCCCATATCACTAAATGGCCCAATACCAATCACCACATTCCTGGCGACATATTTATCTACGATGGCCTTGTGTCTAGGATATACCTTCATAATGTCTTCGATGGTCGCCCCTGATGATTCCCCTATAACTACTGCTTTCATTTTTTTGACTTTTTGATTTAAATAGGTAACTACTAGGTTACGCAAATGTATAAGTAACTCTTGAGTTACACAAGTATTTTAAAGGTCAGATCTGACCAACATCATGATCGAAGCGGCCAACCACCAAAAAGCCTGAACAACGGCAATGGCAGTCACCCAATGTCGGCACATATTACCAGGTATCAATTTGGGACACCGCAGGAGGTGCAATAACGACTCAGGCACTTTTACAATTTGATGCACCGGGCATAAACAACATTACAAATTATAGCAGCCTCGTTTATATTTATTTCCTTGACACTGCTTATTCGGGAACTGTGCTTGTTTCTGCAACCATCACAAATAACGCTCATCATACATTTAGCGGTACTTTCAATTTACAGGGACTTGTTGCCTCATCTTCCAGTTCAGACAGCACATCTTTTTCAGCCTCCGGAACATTTACAAATGCGCTTTCTTATCAATAGTTGATAATATTATAATTAGCCAACTGCAAATCTTGTGTTTAATTACAGGATTGAAATTTTGGCATAGACAAGACTCGCAGGTAGTTCGGAGATGACAAAGTGGGTTTGCGAATATTCAGAAGATGGAAAAGTTCAGGATTGATTGAATTATTTTAAAATTTTATATGTGCTTCGAATTTTAAAATATAGAATAACAGAAGCAAATATTAACGTAAATCCATTCGCAAGCCATACAGGAAGATTGTTAGTGGCGAGTCCATAAATGAACCACATAAGCGTGCCAAAAGTAAACAGAATATACATGTATAAGGAAATGGATGACGTATCTTTTGTACGTATGGTTTTTAATGCCTGCGGTAGAAAAGAAGTTGAAGTAAAAACTGCAGCGATTAAACCAGTAACTGAAATCCAATTCATATGATTTGAATTAAATTGCGAAATTTAAAAGATTAAAATATCGGATTTGGAGTTCTTTCTAAATTCAAGTTATAAAAAATAATTCCTACTGTAAACTCTGTCTTCTGCGACTAATGATGAAATAAAATTGTCGATACAAACCATTCAATGATGAAAAGAAAGCCAACCGGGCAGCAAACCGATATTTACTAAGCTGACACATTGCGCTTACTGTCCTATTGTTATTGAGAACTGGTACTGTGAATTCAGTAACCGGAATCGACGGTTATTGCGTAGAATCCAAATACTCCTGCAAGGTCCAAACTTAAAGTTGTTAATTCGGCTCAGGTATTGGATTATCATTTTCCCGATCGCGTTAGAAAATTCCCTTTAGCGTAATGTGAAAGTGCCTTGAAAGTCCAATTTTGTGGCAGTTAATGAATTACCATGAAAACAACGCCTTTCATTTTATTTTTTTTCGCTATCCTTCTGAATTCTCAAACTGTAAGAAGCCAGTTAAAGGATTCGTCGAAAGCACTTGATCCAGTAATTGTAGTTGGCTACAAGGCACTCAATGGAGTTGGACATATGCTGGATGTAAAAGGAAATATCATTTATGCGGGAAAGAAGACAGAAGTTATATTGGTAGATAGTCTGGATGCCAATAAGGCGATAAACAATTCCCGTCAGATACTGGGCAGAATTCCCGGACTTAATATAGTAGAAACTGAAAGCAGCGGATTTACGGCCAATGGCATCGCCACGCGTGGTCTCAATCCCGTACAGAGTATTGAAATGAATACACGCCAGAACGGATACAATATCAGTGCGGATATTTATGGCTATAATGAAGCTTATTATATCCCGCCCATGGAAGGTGTGCAGAGAATTGAACTGGTAAGAGGCGCAGCCGCTTTGCAGTTCGGCGGACAGTTTGGCGGAATGGTAAACTATGTTACAGAAGACCCACCAAAAGATAAATCTTTTCAGTTTTCGACATCTCAGACACTTGGAAGTTTTGGGTTATTTAATTCATTCAATTCTGTTGGAGGTTACTATAAAAAGATCAGTTATTATGGATTTTTTCAATACCGGAACCTACAGGGTTACCGGCCAAATAGTGTCCAGTGGCAGATTTCGGGATTTGGAAAGATTCAGTATAATGCATCAGAAAAATTAAATTTCGGAGTAGAATATTCTCTCCTTCGTAACCGGATTCAAATGCCTGGCGGACTGACAGATAGTTTGTTCAGTGCCGATCCAAAGGCGTCCATACGTGCGAGAAACTGGTTGAAAAGTCCATGGAATATTTTAACGGGCTATTTAAACTGGACAGTCAGTCCGTTTGCCTCATTGAATGTGAAAACGACATATATTTTTTCCAACAGGTCGCTGGTCTGGCGCAATGAAGATGGCGGCCCGGGTGCACCCGATACTATCGACGAAGCGACCGGGCAGTATTTGCCGCGGGAGGTCGAGAGTGAAGACATGCGTAGTGTCACCACGGAAGGCAGATTTTTATTGAATTATAATATGGGAAAGATGAAATCAACAATGGCAGCTGGTGTCAGGATTGCTTATGCCTGGTTTACGCGGCAGGAAGGAGGCCAGGGAACGACCGGAAGTGATTTCGATTTATCCATATCCGGCAATTGGGGCACTAACATGAATTTCACAACTACAAACATCGCGCCTTTTGCAGAAAATATTATCAGGATCGGCAAATTTTTCTCCGTTACTCCGGGTGTCAGGTTCGAATATCTGTACAGCACGGCCAGTGGTTATGCAAGTGATGATTCGGTGAAGCAGGTGCCTGATGAAAACCGGTCAAGAACATTTCCACTTTTTGGTTTAGGTCTCGAGTATAAAGTATCCGGTAATACAAGTCTTTACGGAAATATAACACAAGCTTACCGGCCCATAGACTATAGTTCCCTTCAGCCATTCGGAGTTTCCGCCAGAATAGATCCTAACCTGAAGGATGCGTATGGCTTCAATTCAGATTTTGGTTATCGTGGTACAATCAAAAACTATTTGAATTTTGACGTCAGTTTATTTTATCTGGCGTACAACGACCGGATCGCCGAAGTACTAAGGACGGATACTGCAACCGGGATTCAATATGCATATCGCACAAATGCTGCAAATAGTGTACACAAGGGCGTGGAAGCATATGTGGAATTTAATTTCCTGAAATTTTTTAATCAGCAGTCCAGGCAGGGACTGAGCCTTTTCAACTCAGCTGGTTTTACCGACGCGCAATATACAAGTGGTGAATTCAAGGGAAATAGAGTGGAGGAAGCCTCGCAAATTATCGAGCGGGCAGGAATTGTATACTCGGTCAGGGGCCTTTCTGCAACGTTCCAATATAATTATACCGGAGATGCTTTTGGGGATGCAACAAATGCCCGCATCAGCACGAATCCTATTGCAGGATATATTCCGGCTTACACAGTTTTGGATTTTAGTTTGACTTACCATGTCAATAATTATTCAGTCAATGGTGGTGTGAATAATATTCTCAATGCATCATATTTCACCAGGCGCACGGATGAGTATCCGGGACCCGGTATCATTCCTGCCGTAGGCAGGAGTCTGTATCTGGGATTTAATGCCAGGTTTTAATATTTAAATTTTAATCAAACGTTCAGTGAAAAATTTGCGGCTGGGAGCAATGACTCTATCAATTAAACCGGATCGTATCAAAAGAGACAACTTTCAAACCCATTTATGATATAGGTCATATAATGAATGATTGCCTAATGGTACATTTGTTACTGACAAATATTTAATATGAAAACGATCCTGGCACCTGTGGATTTTTCCGCTAGTTCGACAAATGCCGCAAAGTATGCAGCAGACTTGGCTCTGTCCATCGCTGCAGAGCTGACTCTTTTTCACGTTTTACAAGTCCCCGCAGCCGGCAGTCAAACACCAAAGGGTAAACCCGTCGTTGCGGAATTACAGGCTTCGGTACTTGAAAGGCTGAATGACCTGAAGAAATCCCTCTCTCTGCAAATTCAGGACAAAACAACTGTATTGCTCGATACCGGATCTGGATCTGTAGTATCCCGGATAAGTGAGTATTGCAGGGAAAAAGGTCCGTTTATTGTAGTAATGGGTATTAACCGCAATTCCGGATCAGAGAATTTTCCGGAAAGCGTCTCCCTGAGCGCGGTGAACCATACGCTTTACCCGCTGATTATTGTTCCCGAGCATGTACGTTTCCAGCCGATCCATAAGATTGGACTGGCCCTGGATAAAACTTTCATGCCGCCCTTTCCCTTCGAATATTTAAAAAAACTTCAACTTAGCTTCAGTGCAAAAATTGATGTCCTGTATGTCAGTCCTGTAAATCATAGAGTGCCGGATTCCGAAAGAATTAAATATCTTAAAAAAGAATTGGATGACATAGAGCCCGATTTTCATTTTATCTCAACTAACGAACTCGAGGAAGGAATGAACAAGCTTTTGGAAGAAACGAAAGTCAACCTGTTGTTGTTGATTCCGAAATTTCACCCATTTTTCGAATTCCATAAGAGCCAGTCAAGGAAATTAATACTGAACTGCCCGGTCCCCGTAATGACCATTCATGAATAAATAAGGCTTTAACTATTTCGTTGTTGAACATCATTATCAGTTATAAAAAACTGCACTAATCAGGTAAGACAATAATATGATCATTATAAACAGGTCTCCGGCACCGGTTATTAAACATATAGAAGCAATGAAGGCTTTCAATTCCCGTATTGCATCATTTGCGGGTTGAATTAGAATAAACGAACTTTGCGACACATTCATGATTTGCAAATGCCAGTTCATAGGGATTTCTTTTTCCTATTAAAGTACAAATATGCAATCAGCATAATGGGATCTTTCGTAGTCATGTCGGAGGCTCCGATATGACTCCGAAACATTGCTTCAAATCCACTTCATATTTGTGATGTCGGCGGAAAGTGTCCGGCACTGAAGGAATAAGAGATCGCGACCAGAGAATAATTTCTCTTCTTTCAGTAAGTGGTGATGCATACATTTTCCTTTGACACCAGACATTTAATTTTTTAACATTAAAATCCTTCCTTATGGGAACCATTGAAAAGGGCTTCCTGGATGGCTTAAACGAAATCAGGGACTACATACCACCCGGCCGTTAAAACGATTACGATATGGAAATGACATTTCGACCTTTCGCATACATTTATTTTTACAACATCAGTTTACTGTTTTTAAAAAAATAATGAAGATTTTTATTCTCATGACAATTCACTACTTCTGATAAATTTGCAAGTCACCGAATTCCGGGTTTTTGTCAGATCGGTGACATTTATCTTATTGTTCCTTTTGTTCCTTTAAATATTGCCGTTTCGTGCAACCCTTTTAACATCTCTTCGTAAGTATATCCTGTAAGACATATCGGTTTAAAGAAGGATTAAAGTCTGTAGCACAACTTGGAAAATATTGCGCGTATTATACAGGGATGCATGGCACAGGAATACAAATGCCAGAAGATGGTTTATAAAAACTATCAGGGCTTTGCCATGAAACTGGTATTCAGGTATGTGTACAGACATGAAAAAGTAGTGGATGTGGTAAACGATGGATTTGTAAAACTCTTCAATGGGTTTAAAAATTTTATACCGGCTGAGACAGAGGAGGGGAACAGGAAGAAACTGATGGGATATATTAAGAAGATCATGATCAATACAGCCATTGACGTACTAAGAACTGGAGATATGTCGCCGGAAATAGGAGGAATTCCGGATTATGTATGGGGATTTTCCATGAGAGATCATGACGCTGATCAGCAGTTATTGTATAAACACCTGCTTTCTATAATTAAGGAATTGCCTCCGTCTTACAGAATCGTTTTCAATATGTATGAAATTGACGGGTACAATCATGTGGAAATTGCTGAAATGACCGGGATGCCCGTAGGAACTTCAAAATCAAACCTGTCCAGAGCCAAGGCAATCTTACAGAACAAAATCAGAAGATCAGAAGAAATCAACTATGCAGCTTTTCGATGAAAATATGAGTGAACTGTTCCGGACAGCTTCAGCAGAAATTCGCCTGAGACCTGCCGATGACGACTGGGAGAAAATACAGGAAGGACTGTTGCCGGACCGTTCTTTATTATTATCCAAAGAAACTGGAGATGTCAGTCTGAATACTAATCGCATGCTGAAGTCTGCACTTTTCATATTTGTGATGTCAGTAATAACACTCCAGCCGGTCATTCATCAAACCAGTGGAAACACGATGAAGTCGTCTATTGAAAATAATCAGACCGGTCAGAATACAACAGCTCAGAATACAAAAGGCGGACCCGTTGTCCGATCGCCGATACCAGAGTTCGCAGTAAAGCCATTCGCTGAAGGCCTTTTTAAAATTAGAAATTTAATTGAGTTAGCTCCTGACGGATGGGATAGAATGATTCAGGTTGGATCAGATATGAAATCAAAACCTTCCACAAGTGTTTATGATTTCAGGCAGGATACTGAGTACAAACAAGTAATGACTAAACAAATCGGGGAGCAAAAGAAACATGGAGCGGAACAATGGTTATATGGCGGAATTATTGCCGGACCGCAATTCAACCAGACAAAGCAACAGGGTTTCGGGAATGCCGGGCTAAGTGCCGGTCTGATAGCAGGTTTTCATTTAAATAATAGACTATCTGTGGAAACCGGACTTATTATTTCAGACAAACAGTATTACAGTGCAGGCAAATATTTTGACATGAGCAAAATATCGGCATCCATGCCTGCCGGTATGAAGCTAACGCAAATTCAAAGTAAGACCACCGTACTGGAAATACCCCTGGAAATCAGGTACAATCTGGCCCGAATCAGCAAAGGAAATCTGTTTGCAGCCGGCGGGTTTTCGTCCTATATTATTACCAGGGAAATTAATCAATACCAGGCTACGGTTAATGGAAACGATGAAACTTTGAACGGAAACTATACGACACAACAGGATTATTTTGCCGCGGCGGCGAAGATAAGTGCAGGTTATGAGTGGAAGGCGGGCAAGGGTTTGAATCTGCGCCTGGAACCTTATTTGCAAATTCCGTTAAAAACGATTGGGATGGGTTCTATGCACGTCGTGAGTACGGGTGTTTACCTGGGATTAACATTTCCTCTTTTCAAATGATCATATTAAATATTTAAAAAAGCCTCATAAGAATCAGACTGCACCGGACAGGTTTTAACATCTGAGTATTTTAATTATTAAAAATTAAGCAAATGAAAAAAATTAATCTTTTTTTATTCGGGATCGCTATGTCCATGACTTTTGTTTTTTTGTCCTGCAATAAGGACGCGCAAAAAACAGTTACGACACCCAATCAGCAATCAGAATCCGTGGCCGGCATGATTTCGGAAAATGGCAACAATCCGGATGAGATTATGATGACACAATCATCCGACGGATCGGCTATGTTGACGGAAACCAATTCAGTCGATCAAAAGACGGCTCATCCGGGACATTATTTATACTCCGAAAGTAATGAAGCAGGTACCAACCGGATTTTTGTTTATCAGATCAACACTAATGGATCTCTTTCATGGCAGGGTTCCACATCTTCGGGAGGAGCAGGGGCCGGTGCAGGGCTCGGATCCCAGGGAGCTCTTGCTTTATCCGCCGACCATGAATGGTTATTTGCGGTTAATGCAGGTGATAATTCCGTTTCATCCTTTAAAGTGCACGATGATGGCAGTCTGGCGCTTGCGCATACTGAAAATTCCGGTGGTAAAAAGCCTGTCAGCCTCAGCGTTTTCGGGAATCTTTTGTATGTTTTAAATTTCGACAGTGATAACATACATGGATTTCGTATTGGGGCAGGCGGGACACTCACTGACATTGTTGGATCTACGAGATCTCTAAGCGGCACGGGGGTAGTACCTCCGCAGATCTCGTTTACGCCTGATGGAAGATGGCTGATAGTTACGGAGAAAGCAACCAATAAGATTAGTTCTTTTAAGTTGGGTATTGCCGGTTCTGTTGCGCCGGATGTTGTGACTGCTTCAACAGGAGAGACACCTTTCGGATTTAATTTTGGAAGAGATGATTATATGATTGTTTCCAATGCTGCGGGCGGAGCCGCCGGAGCTGGTTCTGCCACTTCTTATCATATAGGCGGAAACGGTGTGCCTCATGAAGTGAACGGAGCCGTTCCCAATGATCAGGCTGCACCATGCTGGGTGGCCACTACCAAATATGGACGTTTTGCTTTCGTGTCCAATACGGGCAGCAATTCAGTTTCTTCTTACTATGTCAGCCCAGGAGGAAAACTCTTTCTGGTTAATAAAGCGGCAGGGTCGACAGATAACTTACCGGCGGATATCGTTGTTGCAGCTAACAACTATTATGTTTACGCGTTAAATGTGGGATCAGGAACCATCGGCGAATTTCACCGCAGTTTTTTAGGCGGATTGAAATCCATCGGATCTGTTTCCGGATTGCCTGCACCGGTTACCGGGCTGGTCACTTTCTAGTAGCGAATAGGTACTGGCCACAAATCATGGGCTGCATCCGTCTGGTAACCTTTCTGACCCTTATTGTTTTTAAATTCCGGCTTAATTCAGGCGTTGATGGCTTTTCTTTATTTTACGTTTCGTGCCCTGTTTGTCGTAAGTGTTTAAAGTCCCGAGTAATAATCGTAGCCTTGTTCGGCCCAATAATCCTTAGGGCGTTTGTTGTTAAAGGAAATCATGCCGATTCGTTTGAGATTCTTGATTCCGTATTTTACGGGAATAATGAGTCGAAGAGGAGCTCCATGCCGCAGTAAAAGAGGTTGATCGTTCATTTCGTAGGCTAAAATGGTTTGCGGATGAAGAGCACTTTCCATTTCAAGTCCTACATAATATCCGCCATTGGGTGTTTGCATTCCCACATAATCCATTTTCGCCTGATCTTCGAGTCCAAAATGTGAAAGAAAGTCACTGAATTTAACGCCTGCCCAATGTTGGATCTGGTCCCAGCCTTCCACACACTTAAAATCAAAAACAATCTCAGTTTTAGGTAAAGCCCTGATCTGATCGATTGTTAACTGGAGGATTTGACCGTCATTTCTCTGTACACTTAACATCCATTTCTCCGGATCGAAATCTTTATCATCGATCCCAATATTGCTGTTCACCCGTACAATCTTTGCAGCTTTTTCCTTTGGATAGGTTTTAACCAGGTGTTTATTGCTAAAAAAATTCCGGAAAAAAACTTCCGTTTTATTTAATGCCTGACGTAATGGTTTGTGAGCGCCTCCTGTTATTCCGGCTTTTTCCTCCGGAGAATTATAAAGCCATTTCCAACCACCAAAAGCCGCTGCGCCGGCAGCAATAAAAGTAGTAAAAGAAATAAAATTCCGTCTGTTCACTTTTTGATTCAGCGTAAGTTCTTTTTTCGGCTTCCTGATCTTCGGCGTTTTCATAATTCGACTTATGGCTGGTTATTTTTTGAATCTCCTTCATTCGCAGAGAGATTTGTCTTTTCTTCTAAATCAGCTGTTAAGTGAGTTGCCGGCTCTTCTGCTATTATCGTGTTTACGAGGGCCGGTTCCTCCACGATCTCAAAACCCGAGACGACCGATCTAAAGTTATTCCATCCGGCAATGATTACCTGAATTACATGAATTATGAAAAAGAGAACATAACCCAGTGTCAAAGCGAAATGAAAGATTCTTGCGAGATGATACCCACCGAAAATCCAGGTGAGCCAGTAAAATTGTACCGGTTTGTAAATAGCCAGTCCGGTTAGCACGGACCCTAAACCCATTATGATAATCGAAGTATAAGCGATCCGTTGGGCCGTATTATACTTGTTTTGTGGTGGCGACGTTTTGCGGATATGGAGATCATGCAATAATACCAGCCAGGCTTCTTTAAAAGAATTTTTTTTCGGCACCAGTTGTCTCCACTCTCCGGATATAAGGGTATATAATATGTAAAATATACCGTTGAGGGTAAAAAACCACATAAAGAGAAAATGGAAGGCCATTCCTTCTGCTAAGTGATAGGGAATTTTTAATAATTTGTAAAACCATTCAGGAAAAAAGCGTACAAAAGTATGGCCAAATATAGTAATCGTGTAAACGTCGTTGGCCCAGTAGATCAAAAGTCCGCTCCAGATCATCACAGCCAATATTGGGAAATTGACCCAATGGGTCCACCGCATAACAAGCGTATGTTTTTCTTTGATCGCTTTCATTTAAATCAGATGTGACACAAGGTAAACCGGTAATCCGTTTTCACTCACCGGATCCTTTTTTAATAAACAGAAAGGTCAATTCATGGTTTGTTTGTTTTGTGAATGCTACGGTTCACAATGGTAAGGTCTTCTCCCGACAGTTGGGCCCACCAATCCTCAGTTACATTGTTAAGAGTATATTCACTGTCTATGATATAGTTCCCATCGGGGCCTATATCATAGTACAGGTTATTAAGTGTATCCAATACAGCGTTGACTGATTTGAGTTCAATGAATTGTTTCCTGCTCTCAAGTGTTTTGTTGATCTTTTCTTCCAAAAATGCAACTCTCTGCTGGAGATCAATCACCTTGTCGTCTCTACGGGATATGAGCAGGCAGGCGATCACCATAAGAAATAAAAACAGCAGGATGAGAAACTGATATAAGGTCATACTGTTTCTTTTTAAAGCCCGAAATCTATAAGATACATGTGATTAATTCTTAATATTTTTTTATGAAAATGGGCACGATGGAGAGCTTCAAATGTAGTGATATTTCCGTTTGCTAAGTGATGGGACGGCAGACAATCTTAGCAAAAGAGTAAAGATGCTAATGCAAAAAAAGGTTTTCCATTCATAATAGTCGAAATGGTTTTTTTGCAGATTCCGGATAACAATTCGTCCAAGAGAGAACAGGTTGTAAGGGACTTGCACGATGGAAGGTTTTTATATTATTTCCATTTTGAAAAGGTCAATTCTCATTTTGACAGGGTTTCATTAAGAAAAATCATCGATAGAACATAATGGCTTTTTCGTTCAAACACAGTCCACATCTGAACTGAAAGTGAATTTGCAGGAGTTACAGATATGATGGCATGGGTATTGTCACTGCTACGTAAAATTGACTAATGATGAAAGATTATTTTCATCCCGGCGGGAAAAAGTTTAAGCCTTTTCATATGCTGCTGATATTTTATATTCTGATAGCAATAGCCGGTGTAATTTACAGAATGCTGACATGAGGCTAAAATTTGGATGAAGATAACCGGGAATAATCCTATATTTAAAAAAGTGCCAGTTGAAATTACTGTTCCTTTCCATGTAGCATCATGTGGTCAAATTTCCGTTTTTTACATCATACAAAAAGATTCTGGAGAACGCTTGGCCCTGGTCTTATTACAGGACCCAGCGATGATGATCCTTCTGCGATAACTACTTTTTCACAGGCGGGTGCAAGCTATGGGCTGACTACTTTGTGGATGGGTCTGGCAGCATATCCGATTCTTGCGATAATACAGGAAATGTGTGCACGTATCGGTATTGTTTCTGGCAAAGGACTGACGAGTGTGGTTAAAAATAATTACCCTTCATGCCTTTTGTATACACTGATTCTTTTGACCTGTCCCGCTTTTCTTTTGAATATTGGTGCTGATATTGCGCTTTTAGGTGAAGCGGGTAACCTGTTATTTCCAATATATCAGGCATCTTAATCCTGCTACTCATGCTGACCAACCTTGGTGTACTGGGGTATTTTATGTTTGTTCACTGGTTGAATTAAGGACCTGAATGTCAGCAATAGGATAGTTTTTTTACCCCTCAGGCAATTAAAAATGAACATTAAACCGGATTAATCCTTATATATGTATAAATTCATACTGTTCCAGGCTTTAAAACGAAATAAAATATGATCATTCAAATAAATGCAGACAAAATTCTAAATGTCCATGAAGCATTTAGTAATCAGCTGGAAGATATAATGTCAAAAAAATTGCAACGGTTTAGCGAGCATATAACCACACTTGAAATTCATATCACGGATGAAAACGGTATAAAAACCGGGCCTGACGATATCAAATGTATACTTGAGGCACATCTGAAAGGTATGCAATCAATCATAGTTACAGATACAGCAAATACGCTGGAACAGTCTGTCCATGGGGCAATAGATAAGTTAAAAGATTCCCTTGATTCAATCATTGGAAGGGCAAGAGATCATAAACAGCATACAACGACTTAATGACGAGCGTCAGGATGCAAAACTATATGTCCATGGTGTGGCTTTCGTTAAAATTATCCCAAGTTTTAAATATCTTTGACCTCCGGTAGAAATTGGTTCTACCTTTCGAAATTCCAAATATCCTATGACTGTTTCTATTGTGACAGAAAGTATTCAGGACTAAAAATGATTTGAATGAGAAGGACTCCAATAAAGACAGCGAAACTATATTTTTCATTTCTAAACTTTGTTGTACTGGTTATTTTCTCAGTTCCGATACTGAGCATGCATCCGTTGCCTCATATTCAGTCTGGCCGGGTTTTTATTTCTTCTCCCGTCTCAATAAAAAAATCGATCAACAGGAATGATATTTATGACAGCCTTCATCTGGGTGATTTTGGCTTGTCAAGGGCTGCCTTTAAAGAGGGTCTTGCCGGACTCAGTCTGCTGGTATCTTCTGGTGATATTCAGAACACCGGCATACTTTCCATCATCGACCTCAGTCTTCCGTCTTCGAAAAAACGGCTATTCGTTATTGATCTGAATATCTGTAAACTGATCTTTAACACCTATGTTTCTCATGGTAGAAATTCCGGTAAGGAAATGGCAACTCAGTTTTCAAACAACCCCCATAGTTTTGAAAGCAGCCTGGGCTTCTATGTTACCGGAGAAGCCTATTTCGGACATCATGGTTATTCTCTGAAACTTAATGGTAAAGAAGAAGGCATCAATGATAATGCCTGTTCGCGGGGTATTGTTATTCATAGTGCCCCTTACGTAAACGAGCATATCGCCCAAAGCCAGGGATATATCGGCAGGAGTGAAGGCTGTCCGGCAATTCCTAAAACTCTTCACAGGAAAATAATAGAAAAAATAAAAAACGGTACCTGTCTTTTCGTGTATAGTCCGGACAAGTTTTATGAAACTCACTCCAAAATGAATTTAGCTTCTTCTACAGGTTAATATAATAAAAAGCCGCCCCTTTTCAGAGGCGGCCCAAACATGAACGAATACTTATTAACTAACTACTGCTACTAAAAACGATTTTATTTTTTGGGGAACATGAAAAAAACCCCGAACTGAAACACACCGTTCTTAACTGTTCCAACGCTGCCTATATCGCCCTTTTCAACATTGGTCAGACCGAGATTGTAACGGGCATCAATACCCAGACCCAATGGAAGCTTGTAACCAATACCGAATACCCAGGAAAAATCCGTGGACTGTGTATTGCTTTTTGTATCTACAGACTGGTCGCCCGCCGTTTCTTTGGCGCTGAGCAAAAATCCAACCTGTGGACCGGTTTCTGCAAAAAGACCGGAGGAGTGCTGGAATTTAAAAAGAACCGGCACGTTCAGGTAGCCATAATTCAATTTTCCGGTTGCAAAGGAATCACTGAAACTGGTCCCCTGACCTGAATACATGATTTCCGGCTGCAGTGAACAACCGGCGATCAGAGGGATCGAAGCTATGACGCCTGCACTGAAATCTGATTTCGAACTGACGCCGGGCTGAGAAGGCGAAATCATAAGATTGGAGAGGTTGTAACCTGCCTTAACGCCAAACTGAACCTGGGCACTTGCAAACATCGCACTTCCTGCTGCGATCAAAACTAGAATCATTCTTTTCATAAACATGGATTTTATTTGGATTGCTAAATTACTAACGGTTATGGACAAGCGCAATGTGTACTTTTAAAAATATGTTAATAATCACTCTCTAAAATCTGGATTACAGGAGCCTTCAGATTCAGGTATAAAACGTTTTATTTCTTCTGTTATTTCTTTGGACGTAAACGAAATGGATATCCAAGGATCTGATATCAATCCCAAATCGGGAAACATTACTTCTTTGGGATAACATTTTCAGCCGGTTATTAAACCGCACGATGCTTTTCTAAAAGCACTGAAGCAAATACGGGTGTTATATTTTAGAAACTAATATAGGTATTTCGTCGTCGGTTGAATTGGACCAGTCTTTGATTATCTGGCTGTTTATAGGTTCGTAAATCTCGTTTGCGTATGGGGTATTAAAAAAATCTTTAATGGGAGTAAGAATGAAGTAATGAGGGGTTATATAGTCCTCCCGGTGATCTGAGCTGTAGGATTTAATCTGAACATATCTGAAACCGGAGTCTTTTAATTTTTGCAGATATTGTGGTGTCAGCCGGATTTTTATCTGGGAACCGCTCTTCAATTCATTTTTCATCGATGCTTTCTTTTGGGCTTTTATCTGTTAGTATGATTTTACCTCGGCTAACGGCATCTTTGAATGTTGATGTGACATTAGACTTACCGGGTTTAAACATTTAGTGAGTTTAATTTTTAAACTTTTATCCAGAATTTCAGACGATCAAACATTTCTGAACCTACAACATGGTATTCCGTTGGAATTTCGTGATCCCAGGTGCAAAGAGTACAAAGTTTCGTTCCTTTTGGTTTTTGTTCTAACTGCTTATACAAATACCTTTTATAGTAGATGTAAAGCTCATTTGAATATTCAATGCTGTCATCTATTTTATCCGTTCCTGGCAAATTTTCATAAAATGAATTGTAGAAATAGAAATGATCGAATTTTCTGAAATCTAATTGTGTGAAGTTCCCGTGGATAAAACTGACGTTCTTCAGGTCCAATTGTTTTTTTGCGCATTCAGCATGTCTGATCAGTGATTTGCGCTGTTCAACTCCATAGTAAAATGCATTGGGTGAGAAATGGGCTGCAGCCAGGCAAAACTTCCCTACGCCGCTTCCAATATCCAAAATCTTTCCACCCCGGTTGCCGGAGAGAAAAAGAGCAACTACTTCTGCAATATCTAAAGGAGTCCAGTGAAGTTTTGACAAAGCCTGGATAGACTCAGGATACAAATCATTAAAGGAATTATCGGAGTAGAACCAGTCTGCTTCACTTTCCCGATTCAATTGTGGCATTGATCTAATTAAAATTATTTTGGATATTGGGTTCTGATCATCGGCAGATAGTCCTGAATAGGTACCAGGTCATCCCTCATATATGGGTTGGAAGGAATTATAGAAAATATCCATCCGCTTTTTTCCAGATGCTTAGTGATTGATTTTAAGTCTTTATTTGAGAAAATTTTATTGATTTGAACAATGCTTCCATCGACCGGCATGAGGATTTCTATTTTATAGTCCTGATAGCCAATCCATGCGATGACTTCACCTTTCTTTTTGAAATTTATGGGATCATTAAAAATGACTTCATGTATTTCTCTAAAGCCGAGCAGTTTAAAATTACTGACTCCCACATAAGCGCAGGTTCCCCGAAAATCAATCCATTCGTGATCCTTTGTGTAATACATGTTGCCAGTTTTTCGAAAATCAAAATTATATACAACCAGCTGACGACGAAGTGAACCTTATCACATAAAAATGTGAGTTTTATCAATTTTTAAATAATAGATTTGTGATACATGAGTATTAAGGGAATATTTCCTATTGACAAATGGGATTTTGAAAGTGAATCTATATTTGCAGATTTGCCATCTGATGACCTGGAGTTGTTGCTGGCTCACAGATCGGAATTGTCATATAAAAAAGGTGAGAAAATATTCAGGGAAAGGTCTTATCCATCAGGTATTTTTTATATCCGGAAAGGAAAAGTGAAAAAATACAAGGTGGACAGAGAAGGCAGGGAACAGATTATTTATGTTGCAAACACGGGTGAAATATTGGGATATCATGCTATCCTGGCCTTAGACAATTATCCTGATTCAGCGGCGGTCCTTGAAGACAGCATCCTGCTGTTTATTCCAAGAGAGGATTTCCTGATGGTCTTAAATCAGTCAGACGTTTTGATCCGGAGACTGTTGAAAACGCTGAGCCATGAATTTGCCGTGATGGCCAATAATCTGGCGCTGTTTTCGCAGCGATCCGTCAGAGAGAGACTTGCATTGCAATTAATTGTGGTGCGGGAAAAATATAAAGATGATTTCCAGCCGGGTGTTCCGGTTGAGATTAATATGAGCAGGGACGACCTGGCCAGTCTGGTAGGAACGGCAAGGGAGAATGTGGTGCGTATATTGTCTGAATTCAAAGCGGATGGTATAGTGGAAACGAGAGGCCGGAAAATCATTGTGCCGGACATAAAAAAGTTGGTTTCTATTGCGAACTATGAATAAGTATATCTAAGATTGTCTTTTCACCCTTCCAAATAGGGTGTTTTCACCTTTTCAAAATCCATATTTCGACCTACCTCTGGAGTATGAAATTATTCAGAGTACTACTTATCATTTACATTATTCTGATTTTTGTTTTTGTTGGTTTCGAAACATATTTTATGTTTGCTAAATAAATTAGCAAACATGACTAATCTGAGATATGGGCATAAATACCCGACCAACGAATTCAATGAATCAGAAAAGTATTTGCCATCATTCTTTATGGACGTGCCATTTGACAATCAAATCGTCAAAGCGGAAATACGGCCACTGAAAAAGGATAAGGGTTACTATACAGTAATCCTGAATAATGTGTTTCTGGCCCACATTCATTATATGGGAGGTGAATGGGTAGATTTTTTGGGGAAGACTCATGAGTTATACCGGGCAGTTGGAAAGATGATTGAAGAGCAATGCAAATGACTCAGCTTCATCGGTACCGGCAATATTTTCCAGGGGTTTTTAAGGATCAGCTACTTAATTTTCAAAGTATCTAAAATATAGGTATTCTCCGTTTGCAAAAATTTTATATAATAAACACCTGCTACTGCTGCCTTGAATTTATATACAGAATCTACAAGTACCTCATAATCCGGGCAGACACAGCCCAAATGTTTAATATTTACAGCTATTATTGTCGTATCCCCGTTCGATGTCTGCTGAAAACCATTAAAATGGTCACAACCACCCATTCCAAAACTAACGGCAAAATCGAGATATTGATTGACCATACCGGAATCCGGCCCGGTAACACTTGTTATTGTCGCATTACTATAAGAAAGACATTGTGTACTTTCTTTGCTGTTATGACAGCCAAATAAAATAAGGATTATTATGACATTAAACAACAAAACAGAGGCGAATGACTTTTTCATATTGAACTGACAAAGTGTACTATCGAAACGTTGCATCCTGATAAAAAGTTTCACTGGTGAGAATGTGAAAAGTTAAATTTTGTTTTTTTTATACCAATAGTATCATTTAATGCAGGAGCCTGCAAATTTGCCGATTTTTACTAACTTGACAGACTAACACTGTTCTCATGTCAAACGATGAAAAACTTGCTTACCGGACCCGTCTGGCGCTGGATTATAATGCTGTTGCCAGGGCTTTTAAAAAGAGAAGAAATGATCCATGCAATAAAATGTTCATGTGAAAGTTGCAACTTATAATGTAAATGGCGTTAATGGTCGTCTGCCTGTGTTATTGCGCTGGCTGAAAGAATCCGCGCCGGATATTGTTTGTCTTCAGGAATTAAAAGCACCGCAGGAAAAATTTCCTGAACAGGCTGTTCTGGATGCGGGCTACCAGTCGATATGGCATGGTCAAAAAAGCTGGAACGGAGTAGCGATTTTATCGAAGTCGGAGAAACCTGATGAAATACGAAGAGTACTTCCAGGAGATCCTGAAGACCTGCACAGCCGCTATATTGAAGCAAAAGTAGGTGGACTCATTGTTGGCTGTATTTATCTGCCCAATGGTAACCCGCTGCCCGGTCCCAAATTTGATTTTAAACTGGACTGGTTTAAAAGACTAACTGCCCATGCAAAGAAACTCGTGGCGATGGATACTCCGGTGATTCTTGCCGGTGATTATAATGTGATACCCACCGAGCTTGATGTTTATAAACCCGAAAAATGGGTAAATGATGCTCTTTTCCGTCCCGAAGTGAGGGATGCTTTCAGCAATCTTGTTTCGCAGGGCTGGACTGACGCTTTACGAAAAATGCATCCCGGCGAAAAAATTTATACCTTCTGGGATTATTTTAGAAATGCGTACGGACGGGATGCCGGACTGCGGATCGATCATTTGCTCTTGAACCCGACATTAAGCATACGCCTGGTGAATGCAGGTGTTGACAGGGAAGTGAGGGGCTGGGAAAAATCCAGCGATCATGCGCCCACCTGGATCGAATTGAACCCCTGAAAATATTTGAATTTATTATATGACCGGGGAATTAAAAAATGCCTGAATATTTGCGAACAACTGTCTTACCTCTTCTTGTATCCGTTCTATCCTGCACATCTGAGCGAAAAATCCAAAATAAAGGAGAGCCCTGGCAGAATAACATCGGCGACATACTTTAATTTTCATAACTATTAAATAAATATTGCCATGTCTAAAGAAACTGTTACCCGAAGAGATTTTATTGGCAAAACTGCTACAGGTATAGCCACTGTTGCTGTAACGGGCAGTATTGCCAGGGCTTCCTCAACCAGTGCTGCTTCTTACAATAGGATCATCGGCGCCAACGACCGGATCAACATCGGATTTCTTGGTTGTGGTGATCGCAGCAGTGATCATCAGAGTATCGTAAAAGCATCCCAGAAAGATAAAAATCTAGACGTGGTTGCCGTCTGCGATATTTGGAAACATAATAAAGAAAAAGCTGCAGCAAACTGTAAAAGATTATTCGGAACGGATGTAAAACAATTTAAATATTCAGAAGAAATGTTGAAAATGCAGGAGCTTGACGCAGTCATGATCGGTGCGGGAGATTTTCAGCATGCAAAACTTTTAGTGGAAGTCGTCGGGGCCGGTAAAGACTGCTATTGTGAAAAACCAATGGCCATAGATGTGCAGGATGCTAAATTGGCGAGGCATGCCGTCCTCTCATCCAAACAGGTTGTACAGCAGGGATCGCAATGGCTGAGCGACCCGATACAGTTGAAGGTGCGCGAAATCATTCGTTCCGGTAAAATAGGTCAGATCACAAAAATAGAACAGGTGTGGAATGATAATGAACCCCGCTGGCATGTTCCAGATGATCCCGATGTGGCGGCGATCCGGGAGGAGGACACTGACTGGAACAGGTGGCTGTTGGGAAAACCTTATGAACCATTCGATCCGTGGAAATATTTTGAATTCAGGATATTCCGTGATTACTCCGGCGGTATCACGTCTCAATGGATGAGTCATGGTGCAGGACTGGTGCATTTTTATACCGACACAGCTATTCCTGACACGATGGTAGCAAACGGAGGAATATTTGGCTGGCCGGATATCCGGCAGAACCCTGACACATTTCAGGCACTTGCAACTTTTGAGAAGGAGAAAATATTATACTCGTACGCTACAAATTTTGCAAATATGTTTGGTGATTATACCTGTATCCGCGGGAAAGAAGGAACCTTATTCTCAGCAGGAGGAGAAGGCAGTTCCCGTTGGTTTCTTATTCCCGAAAAGGAGAACCACCCCGGTGGATTTGATTTTTACGAGGGGATGAAAAAGGCTATAGAAAACGGGAAGGCGGAAATAATAACGACTCCGGAATACGGGATGAAACTTGGTCCCCCCTGGGTGAGTGATAATATGCCCTACCATCTTGACAACTGGGTTGACTGTATGAGGAACAGAAGCGTGGTACCCAACGGGCATATTCATACCGGCTTCTGGCATTCGATAGCAACGATAATGGCGACCCGTGCTTACCGGGAAGGAAAAAAATTATACTGGGACCGAAAGACCGAGGAAATAGTTGACCGGATGCCTTCTTCGTAATTCATGCACATTATCACTTCCCAATCATTATGAAATATTTACTGGTCGCGTTTGTATGCTTTGCTGTTTTGAGTTCATATAGTCCCGTTACAGATCCTTTACCTAAAGTTTTTCCAAAGAACCATGCAGATTTAATTGCAGGTAAATTAAAACTTGATGCTGCATTAAGATTTGAGGCTAATCAATTGCCTGGTAGCATGAAAGATTGGGAAATGCGTAGGGCAGAGCTAAGGAATGTGATCATAAAAAAAACAGGGGTTGTAATAAATCATAACCTTGCACTAAACATCAAGGAAACGGGTACCATTCAAATGAAGGGTTATTCAATTAAAAAAATAACCTTTCAAACCCGTCCGGGGGTTTATGCAACGGCCAATCTATATATCCCTGATGGCAAGGGACCTTTTCCTGCAGTCATTTTTATGATAGGGCATTGGCTTAAAGGAAAGATTGACACCGAGGGCCCACAGGCAGTAGGGCATAGCCTGGCACTCAATGGTTATGTGTGCCTGAGCATTGATCCCTGGGGTTCCGGTGAACGGACTACGATCCATGGCATATTTGAAGACCATGGAGATGAGAATAATCTTGGATCATCGCTGATGAATATCGGCGAGACTTTAATGGGCATGGAGATTTCAGATAATATGAGAGGTGTTGATCTGCTTTGTTCATTACCATATGTTGATTCAAAAAATATCGGGGCAACAGGTGCCAGTGGAGGTGGAAACCAGACTATGTGGCTGACGGCACTCGATGAACGCATTAAAGCGGCCATGCCTGTAGTAAGTGTCGGAACTTTTCAATCCTACATTATGGGAACCCCTTGTATTTGTGAGGTGGTGGCTGATGCCTTTGATATGACCGAAGAAGCAGGCATTCTTGCCCTTATTGCGCCCCGGGCAATAAAGATGTGCAATCATAAAAAAGATGACAATCCTGTTTTTTTCCCATCTGAAATGATACGCAGTTATAACAATGCTAAACCGATATTTAAATTATACGGAGCTGAGGATAATATAACTTACCAGTTGTTCGATCTGCCTCATGGATATATGGCTGAAGACCGTGAGGCTGTGCTCGGATGGTTTGACCTGCATTTAAAAGGTATTGGTAACGGTTCACCAAAAAAAGAAATTCCATTTGAGTTGTTGCCGGAGGAACAACTGATGGTGTTCCCCAAGGGACAAAGGGATGCTGATGTAACAGGTACCGTTGAATACTGCAAACGAAGAGGTAACGAGTTAAGATCAGTTTTTCTGAATACAACTTCCACTAATGCAGAGATAAAGAGAAAGGAATTGAGAAATATATTGGGAGTTACCGAAACATCCATTTTAAATCATGTTTACGATTACGAGCAAATGAACGGATGGAACCGTTTCGCTTTAGCAACTTCTGATAATAAACTTATTCCGGTGCTGTTGCGTTCTCCACGTGACAACTCCAAAGAATTTGTAATTGTTTGCAATCCTGAAGGAAAAGACAGTATCCCGCCTGGTTTAATAGATGAAATAATTAAATCGGGTAAAGGCATCGCGATTGTTGACCTTTCGGGAACAGGAGAAGCGTCTTCAACTTACATAGGAAATAATTATCGCATAGGAGGACTTCGCACGATTGCCAGGTCGGAGTTATGGTTTGGCAGAACGATGATCGGTGAATGGGTAAAAGAACTTAATATCCTTATTCAATTCCTGCACTCCAGATACAAGGCTGTGAAAGTAAGCATTGATGGAAGTAAGGAAGCCGCACTGGCCGGATTATTTCTTAGTGCACTGGAAGGCAATGTTGATCATCTTACGCTGCGTGAAGCTCCTGTCAGCTATTTATTTGATACCCGCGAAGGCATTGACTTTTATAGCGCTGCTGTCAATGTACCTGGTTTTCTTGTTTGGGGAGATGTTTCATTAGCTGCGGCTCTCAGTGGCAAAAATATTGTATTCATTGACCCGGTTACTATATCCGGACAAAAGATAGCAGGGAATAATTTAAAGGAATATCAGAAAGAATTTGAAACGCTAAGATTAAACTACAGGCAACCCGGGAATACAGTATTTAAATAGTATGGGCAATTACCGTTACCGAATTCTTGCATTGGTATTTATGGCTACCACAATTAACTACTTTGACCGTAGTATAATTGGAGTAATGGCTCCGACACTACAAAAACTTTTCCATTGGTCAAATAAGGATTATGCATCCATTATTGTTTCCTTCAAAATTGCTTATGGTATAGGGTTGCTGTTCATGGGTAATATTATTGACCGTCTTGGCACGAGGACAGGATACACTATTTCAATCGTTACCTGGAGCATATTCGGGATGCTGCATGCTGCAATCAGGCCGGCTTTCAGTTTGATTGGTTTTATTGTGGTGCGTTTCGGCCTGGGAATTGGCGAGTCAGGAAATTTTCCTGCAGCCATTAAAACGGTAGCAGAATGGTTTCCAAAAAAGGACCGCGCTTTTGCCACAGGCATTTTTGATGCATCAACAAGTGTTGGAGCGATCCTGGCTCCGTTTATTGTTGGCGCTATTGTTTCTGTTGATGGAGATCACTGGCAAATACCATTTCTTATTACCGGTGTACTTAGTGCCCTATGGGTATTTTTATGGCTGAGAACCTATCAAAAACCGGAAGAACAACCGAAATTATCAAAAGCGGAGTTAGCCTATATTAACAGTGATTCAGAAGAGGAAACAAAAGAAAAAATTCCCTGGATAAAATTATTGCCAAAGAGAGAAACCTGGGCATTCTCTTTGACTACGATTACTGATGGTGTCTGGTGGTTTTACCTTTTCTGGGGCGCCAAATTTCTGGCAGAACAGTTTGGCGTAGATATTAAAAACATCGGGCCTCCATTCCTGGTTATTTTTATTATGGCAGATGCCGGAAGTCTTCTTGGAGGATATGTCTCTGGTGCATTAATAAAAAAAGGCTGGTCAGTCAACAGGGCCCGGAAAATAACCATGCTGGTTTCTGCCATTATCATATTGCCTGTCTGTTTTGTACCTGTTATTGCGAGCAAATGGATGGCAGTTTTTTTAATTGGTCTCGCAGCTGCAGGTCATCAGTCATGGTCGATTAATGGATATACGCTGGTGCCGGATGTTTTTCCAAAGAAAGCAATTGCATCTGTAATAGGAATAGGAAAAATGATTGGGGTTGCGGTCGCGATAATCGCTGATATTGCCTTGGGGTCGGTACTGGATACTGCAGGTAATTCGGGTTATTTCTGGGCATTCATGATCGCAGGTTTTTCTTATATAATTATATTAGGATTTGTACAACTACTGATGCCAAAGATGACCCCGTTAGATGATAATTTGAATTATGTATACTCAAAATAATAATTCCGGGTCAACTGTTATGAACCGGTTTGTATTTCTGTTTTTTCTCTTTTTTATTTTGTGCTTAAACGGCTATGGCCAAAAAGCAGTGAAGGGCAATTCGGCCGCCAATCCCTGGAACAAGGAAATAGATGACGGCCAGCGTATTTTTAAAGGGAGTAACGATCCGAATGGAATGTTTTCCGAACTTAAATTCGGAGACTGGTCATTTAAAGCTGATTACCCGCATGCTCAATCGTACGGCTTAATCTCCGATGCTGATCCGGGATGGTTTCGGAATATGGATGTAATTTGTTGTCAGCCCTATACCTCGCGGCTTGCCCAGTATTTTGTAAATGACAGCATTCATGTGTATGCAGGCGCTCCCGGGAAACTTACTTTCCAAATGTATTTTTCCTTTACAGACAGTGTGTTTGAGCAATATCGTATCCGTTGGTTTAAGTACGATTATGACATCACCCTGCACTTTTTCCGGGTAATGAAAGGACAGGTAATGGTCAACGACAGAGAAACATTTTCATTCAGTCTGGGTGTGTATTTTAGTGACAGTATTGCTCAACCGCTTTCTTATATATATTCAGGAACAGATACCATTTTTCTAAAACCCGTCTTTGACAGGAATATAAAAGAACTGCAAAAGACACGTTCTTCCGGCTCATCTTACGCAGGGTTTGAATTTTTTCAACATGATCAGCTGATTGGCGGGGCCCGGCGTTCCCTCGACTTTGCCGATGATGTCCGGTATAAATACTGGATCAGACCGGCACTGGAAATAAAAGACCAGCAGGCAGCCGCTTCTATGATTTATGCATTAGTTGGATTTATAAAATAATAAGCATGTTTAATCCCCATACAATGCTTTATTTTAGCAGTACAACCCCTTAAACAATGTATCGGATTCTAGTATCCCTGCTCCTCCTGCCTGTCATGGTTTTTTCCCAGGATGAAAAAAAAGACGCTACAGAAGAAGATGTTACTACTGCATATGACTCCCTTCAAAAAGTGGATGGCCAATATGAATTTACAGAGGTGGTACAACTTGATTCCACTTACAAAAAAGATATTCTTTACCGGAATGCCAAACTATTTTTTGCCAATATATCTAAAAGTTCAAAAGATATCCTTCAATATGATGAGCGTGAAGAAGGCAAGATTATTGGGAAAGGAACTTTTCAGGTAACCGGGCATCAAAATATCCTGTTGAGCGCTTTTTCAGAAATCAGAACAACAAATTTTACTCTGGAAATTTCCTGTAAGGATGGCAAATACAAATATCGCCTGTTTGGATTTTCTTCGGAATATACTTATGGGCAAAGCGATAAAAGAAAGCCGGAGCACATTACTACAGGTACACTAACGGTTGATGAGGCTTATAAACGTACAGAAAAAGGCGGTACAAAAAAGATGGAAAGAAATCTGTTTTTATCTACCCTGAACGAAATAAGATTAACACAGGATCATCTTAAGGAATTTATGCGAAAAAAACCTGCGAAAGATGATTTTTGACCTGTCTGCCACTTTACGCTATTATTTATTAAATTGGTTTAACTAACCGGGTAAATGAGCTAAGGGGAACATCTAACGATTAAAATAACGTGTATGGAACAATCTACCCAAACCCAGGATATAAACGTTGACAAAGCCATTCAACATTTAAAATCGGTACTGGTCAGTGGAGAAACTCTGGATGCCTGGGCAATTCAACTCAGGTTATTTGCTTTGAATCACCGGAGAATGCTAATAGCGGCGACAAGCGGCAGGTTTATTGTCATTAAACGGAACCTGTTTGGGGGGTTTGACATGAATGATTTTCGGTGGCAGGATCTTGGGGAAGTTAAATTGAATGTCGGAGTATTTGGAGCTGACATTTATATAAAGAAATTTGACTCCTCAGATTTGGCGATGAATAAAAATGTATCGTATGATCTCTCATTAAAAGGTTTTGATAAAGACCAGGCTGAAAATATTTACAGGCTCGCACAGGCGCAGGATCAGGCATGGAGAGAAAAAAGACGAGTCCGGGAATTAGAAGAGCTGAGAGCAAAATCGGGTGGCTACAATCTGACTACTATGCAGACCGGAATTCCGGTCTCAGATAATTCATCAGAAGATTCACTGACCAGATTGCAGAAGGCAAAAGCTATGTTGGACAATAAGTTAATCACAGACTCAGAATTTGAAACCATTAAGGCCAGAATAATTAGCGGCCTCTAGTGCACGGGCCCATATCAATTGAACATTTTTCTTAAAATCGAAGATCTGACTATTCAAAGTTTCCGGATAGCTCAAAAGTTTCCAAAGGAGATGCTGAGGTAGTAACACTCTTAACACAGCTTACAGTATCAATTTCAAATATAAATCGGGAATTGATAATTGATTAAAGTCATTGCTGTATCTGACGAAAGTCATTTCTGATATGTACCATTCAGAACTAATTTGTAAGTAATAAAGTCTTTTTATTAAAAAATCAGGAGGTAAATATGTCACCGATACCTGAGTCCGTAAATATTATCAAGGACAAGAGTTTAACGCAGGGTGAACATAGTGAAATCTGCAGTCAGGGCATTAGCGACAATGTGCACTACTTTAGCCAACTAAGTCATGAAGCTTCTGAATTATTGATGCGGTTAAATAAGTTGGCAAATAGTTGTCCTTACAATATTATTTATAGATATAAAGATAATATGCATGACATGCGCTAGCAAGTGCTTATCTTTGTTTTAACTATCTGGTTAAACTAAATGGTTAACAGTAAAAAGGACGGCACTCAGGAAAAGATCCTGGCTGCAGCAAAGAAGGTGTTTCAATACAAAGGCATGGCGGGTGCCCGGATGCAGGATATCGCCGATGAGGCAGGGATAAATAAGGCGCTGCTCCATTATTATTTCAGCAATAAGGAAAAGCTTTTTGATGTCATATTCAGGGAAGCTTTTTCTCAATTGTTTCCGAAAATCGAAGCATCGATCAATGCAGACATTCGCCTGGATGAAAAGATCCGGTATTTCTGCCGTGAATACATCGATATGATGCTGCAAAATCCATTCTTACCTCTTTTTGTATTGAATGAACTGAATAAACGACCGGACAGGTTCGCAAAGAAAATGTGGAAGAATCGTGAATCACCCTTTAAACGGTTTTCCATTCAGATCGAGGAGGAGATTAAGAAAAAAAATATTCGCCCTGTGAGACCGGCGGAAGTATTCATCAATATGTTGTCCATGTGTATATTTCCTTTTGTTGCCAGGCCGCTCTGGATGGCGGCATCGGGAATGGACGATACTGCGTTCACCGCTTTTATGGAAGAGCGCAAAACGGCAATACCAGAGTTTATTATTGAGTCTATAAAAAAATGATATGGGTAAACCAGGATCAAAACGGGTGCTTCATTATTCCATACGATGGATTTTTCTCCTGGGGCTTCCGTATTTAAGTTCTCTTTCTGCGAAGGCTCAGGTGGTCAACAGTCTCACAATCGAAAAAGCCTATCAACTGGCGAGAAAGAATTATCCTTTAATCAAACAGCGGGATCTGATCAGCAGGACGAAACAATATTCCGTGGATAATGCAGGAAAGGGCTATTTGCCTGCTCTGTTATTCAATGGTCAGGCAACTTATCAGTCAGATGTAACGGCGCTTCCTTTTAAATTTCCCACACCAGGTATAATTATCCCTCACTACAGTAAGGATCAGTATAAATTATATGGCGAAATAGATCAGTTGATTTATGATGGAGGGATGATCAGCAATCAGAAACAGACGGCCCAGGTAAATGAAGTGATCCAGCAGCAAAACCTGAAAGTAGAATTGTATGCATTGTACGACCGCGTAAACCAGCTGTTTTTCGGGGCCATATTGCTGGACGAACAATTAAAACAGAACAAACTGTTGAAATCGGATATTCAAAATGGTATTGATAAAACCAAAGCCCAGGTTGACAACGGGACCGCGTACAGAAGCAGTCTGGATGAACTGATGGCCCAGCTTTACCAGACCGATCAGTCGCGTGTTGAATTTCAGGCTACACGTAAAGCTTACATGGACATGCTGGGATTGTTTATTAATCAGCCTCTTGATACAAACACAACACTTGAACAACCGGCAGTACCACAGCTAACAGACAATATCAGCAGGCCTGAATTATTGTATTATGACTACCAGAAAAAAACATATGATCTGCAGGACGAGTTACTGAAAATACAGCTCAGGCCGAAATTCAGTTTATTTTTTCAGGGAGGTTATGGACGCCCGGGGTTGAATCTCCTGAGTAATGATTTTGCCTGGTTTTATATAGGAGGTGCCCGCTTAAGCTGGAACCTGGGCGGTTTGTATACTTTAAAAAACATGCGGCAATTGAGTGACCTGAACAGACAATCACTGGATATTCAAAAGGAAACTTTCGTGCTCAATACGCGCATAACACAAAAACAGACCCATGCGGATATCGATAAATATCTTGAATTGCTTAAAAAGGACGATGCGATCATTGCATTGAGGACTTCTGTAAAGAATGCGGCAAGCGCCCAACTGGAAAACGGAGTACTTAGCGCGAGAGACTATATCACGGAGGTAAATGCAGAAGACGAGGCCAGGCAAAGCCGCATTCTGCACAATGTGCAGTTGCTGCAGACTATGTATAGTTATCAGTCATTGACGGGAATCGACACGATATATTAAACGCAACGCTAAATTTATTTAGTCAAAAACGAATCAGTAAATGACAAAACCTAATCAAACACGGAACCTGATCGCATGTGTCACTCTCCTGGCGGCAGTGTTATACGGCTGTAACTGGAATAAACAGGTCTCGGACGCATCCGGCACTTTCGAAGCGGATGAAGTGATCGTTTCGTCCGAAGTGCCGGGGAAAATATTGACCCTGAACCTGGATGAAGGCTCCGTCCTTGCCAAAGACAGTATCGTATGTATTATTGATTCTGTTCCCCTGCTATTGCAAAAAGCGCAGGTGATGGCGACTATCGGCGCCCTGCGCCAGAAAACCATGGATGTACGTCCACAGGTAAAGCTCCTGGAAGATCAGATCGCGGCCCAGAAAATACAACTGGCCGACCTGGAGTATGAAAAGGCCCGCACGGAAAGGCTTATCAAGGCAGACGCGGCAACGACCAAACAGCTCGATGATTACAATAACCAGATCGAAGTGCTAAAAAAGCAGATTGACGTAAATCTTCAACAGATAAAAGTGCAGGAGACGACCGTCGGTACGCAGAACAGCAGTGTTATGAGTGAATACAAACCGCTGGAAAAATCCGCAGCCCAGATTGAAGATCAGTTGAAACGGGCCTATGTGGTTAATCCGATAAACGGAACCGTACTCACAAAATATGCTATGGCAGGAGAGGTGACAGCTGTCGGAAAAGCCTTGTATAAAATAGCGGATCTGTCCGTAATTACGTTGCGGGCATATATTACCGGTACCCAGCTGGCCCGGATAAAATTAAATCAACCGGTGACGGTACTGGTGGACAGCACAGAAAAAACCTACCGCAGGTATCCGGGCATCATTACCATGATTTCTGATAAAGCTGAATTTACACCCAAGACCATACAGACCAAGGACGAGCGGGCAAACCTGGTATACGCTATAAAAATTCATGTAAAGAATGACGGCTATCTGAAAATCGGCATGTATGGAGAAGTGAAATTCAATTAATGTATATGCAGCCGATTATAGTAGAACATATTATTAAGAAATACCGCGCAAAAAAAACGGAAGTGGAAGCGCTGAAGGGAGTTTCTTTTTCAGTGGATCACGGGGAGATATTTGGGATCATAGGTCCTGACGGCGCTGGCAAAACTTCACTGTTTCGCATACTCACGACCCTGCTTTTAGCCGACAGTGGCAGGGCCGAGGTAGACGGCTTTGACGTCGTAAAAGATTTTAAGGCGATTCGCAACCGTGTAGGGTATATGCCTGGGAAATTCTCACTTTATCAGGACCTGACGGTCCAGGAAAACCTGGAATTTTTTGCCAGTATATTCAACACCACCATCCAGGAAAATTATAATCTGGTCAAAGAGATATACAGCCAGATAGAACCCTTTAAAACAAGAAGGGCAGGTCAGTTATCCGGTGGCATGAAGCAAAAGCTGGCCCTAAGTTGTGCACTGATCCATAAACCCTCTGTTTTGTTTTTGGATGAGCCAACAACAGGAGTGGATGCGGTATCGCGCAAGGAATTCTGGGAAATGCTGCACCGGTTGAAAGATCAGGGAATCACCATTCTGGTTTCGACACCATACATGGATGAGGCAGGCCTCTGCGACCGGGTGGCCCTTATACAAAAAGGTGAAATCTTATCCATCAATACTCCGAAAGGAATCATCGGGGAGTTTACTAAACCATTATGGGCTGTTAAAGCAACAGAAATGTTCAGGCTGATGAATGCTATACAGGCGGATACAGAAGTAGAAAGCTGTTATCCATTTGGCCAACAGCATCACGTTGTATTCAAAAGTCCTGGTCATGAAAAGGAAAAACTCGAGCAGCTGGCCCGTACCGGCGGATTTACAGGTGTAGAGATTCTTCCCATTGAACCAGATATTGAAGATTGTTTTATGGCACTCATGAAAGAATGAAATATGCAAATGGAAAAAGTTATAACCGCAAACGGATTGACCAAGCGGTTCGGGCAATTTACTGCGGTGGACAATATTACGTTCGACGTGGACAAAGGTGAAATCTTTGGTTTTCTGGGCGCCAATGGCGCCGGGAAAACAACAGCCATGCGGATGTTATGTGGTCTTTCCATGCCAACTTCCGGCACAGCAACCGTTGCAGGCTTTGATGTGTACAGAGAAAACGAACTGATCAAACGCAATATCGGGTACATGAGCCAGAAGTTTTCATTATATGAAGACCTGACCGTTCGGGAGAATATCCGGTTTTACGCAGGTATTTACGGATTAACAGATGAAAGGATCAAAGAGAAAACAAATGCCCTTCTGAAGCAATTGCATTTAGAAGGCCAGGAAAAAATTCTGGTTCGTTCACTGCCCCAGGGATGGAAACAAAAACTGGCTTTTTCAATTGCCATTGTTCACGATCCGGCCATTGTTTTTCTGGATGAACCTACCGGCGGCGTGGACCCGATAACCCGCAGGGAATTCTGGACACTTATTTATGAGGCTTCGGCCAGGGGCATAACTGTTTTCGTTACCACCCATTATATGGATGAGGCTGAATATTGTAACCGGGTGACGATTATGGTGGACGGAAGAATAGAAGCGCTGGATACGCCGGCCGGGCTGATGAAAACATATACATCGGAATCAATGGATGGCGTGTTTTTGCAACTGGCGAGAAAAGCAACAAGGGCAGGGGACTGATTCGCCTGAGTTCCCTGCACAATAGTTATGCGATGAAACAATTTCTCATATTCGTAAAAAAAGAAGTCCTTCATATCTGGAGGGACAGGCGCACGCTCGTTATCCTGATCTGGATGCCTGTTGTGCAGATCGTACTTTATGGTTTTGCCCTGACCAACGAAATCAAGAATTCAAACATCGCCATTTTTGATCAGTCCAAAGACAATGCAACCCTGAAGATTTCGCATGAGATAGGCGCGAGCCGGTATTTCAACGTGATCAGCTACCTGCATTCATATGATGATATTGAGGCAACATTTAAACAAGGCAGGATCCGGCTGGCGGTGGTATTCCCCAGTGGATTTGAGTATGACCTGCTGCACAGCAATCACGCGGTGATCCAACTCATCGCCGACGCTTCAGATCCGAATATGGCGAACACGCTTACTAATTATGCCAGTTCCATTATAAACGATTACCAGTTATCACTTAATCAGGGTCAGCAACTGCCTTATACTATAAAACCGCAGGTACGTATGCTGTATAATCCCGAACTAAAGGGAGCATATAATTTTGTTCCCGGCGTCATGGCACTGGTACTGATGCTGGTTTGTGCCATGATGACGTCGATGGCCATCGTGAGGGAAAAAGAAATGGGAACCATGGAAGTGATTTTGGTTTCCCCGCTCAAACCCTTCAGGATTGTTATTGCAAAGACAATTCCTTACCTGGCTGTTTCGATGATTAATATTGCCAGTATTTTATTATTGAGCGTGTATGCTTTGGAAGTGGCCATCGTTGGAAATCTGTGGTTGCTGATTGGAGAAAGTATCCTGTTTACCATCACTTCTCTTTCGATCGGTATTATGATTTCCAATGCTGCCAAAACACAGCAAACGGCTATGTTCACATCGATGATGAGCCTGTTCTTACCCACTTTGCTTTTCAGTGGTTTTATGTTCCCGATTGAAAACATGCCGGTGCCCCTGCAAATTATTTCAAACATCGTTCCGGCTAAATGGTATTATATCATTGTAAAGGATATTATGATAAAAGGCCTTGGTTTCAGTTCCGTATGGAAAGAGACGCTCATTCTGGTTGGAATGACTTTGTTGCTCCTGGTGATCAGTATTAGAAATTTTAAAATCAGGCTGGAATGAGAACTTTAATATTTTTATTACAGAAAGAACTGCGGCAGATTTCCAGGGATCCGGCCATCTTCAGGATATTGTTTATCATGCCCATGGTTCAACTACTTATTCTGCCACTGGCGGCAGACTATGAGATCAAAAACATAAACCTGGGTGTGGTTGATCAGGATCACTCTGAATATTCACGCAAACTGGTAAATAAAATTGTGTCGTCCGGATATTTCAGGCTGAGGGATTACAGCGCCACCTTCCCTCAGGGTCTTCATGCCATTGAGCTGGACAGGACGGACCTGATCCTGGAGATCCCGCCCCAATTTGAAAGGGATCTTGTAAAAGACAATGAAGCTCCGCTTTTCATTGCGGTCAATGCCATCAATGGTGTAAAAGCGGGCCTGGGCGGAGCCTATATACAGCAGATCATTCAGTCATATAACCAGGATGTACGAACACAGTGGATCCAGTTTCCCCGGTTCGATGCTCAGCCTACCATTGATGTGACGTATGCTGACTGGTATAATCCCCACATGAATTACCAGGTTTTTATGGTGCCCGGAATTCTTGGTCATGCTGGTCACTATGATCGGCTCTTCCTTTGCAGCCAGCAATATCGTTAAGGAGAAAGAAATGGGTACAATAGAACAGATTAACGTGAGCCCGATTAAGAAAAGCCAGTTTATTCTGGGTAAACTAATTCCTTTCTGGCTTGTTGCAATGACCGTTTTAACCATGGGGCTGATTATCGCGAGACTGGTTTATGATATTGTACCACTTGGACATTACCTGACCATTTACTTTTTCGCTTCCATTTACCTGCTTGCTGTACTTGGCCTTGGATTACTGATGTCCACCTATGCCCAGACCCAGCAGCAATCCATGCTGGTGTCTTTTTTCGTGACGATGATTTTCAACCTTCTTAGTGGCTTATACACACCGATTGAAAGTATGCCCGTATGGGCACAGTGGATTGCCCGTTTTAATCCGGTATCCTATTTTATTGAGGTCATGCGGATGGTTATGCTGAAAGGCAGTGGTCTGATAGATATCAGATACCATATCCTGGCAGTTCTTGGATTTGCCACTTTCTTTAACGGTTGGGCCATTATAAATTATAAAAAGAGATCCGGGTAAATTTAACAACTTCTACTGTAGTCATTATCTCGTCCTCAGTTTCTCTTTGTTTGATAATCATATCCACTTATTCAGATAGTTCAGTCAGCACCAACCTGGCTGCCTGTTCGAATCCATCGGCCTATTGGTATAGCTCATACAAAGCCGTGATGTGGATTTGCATGTTTGAGCTGATTAAAATTTCCGGAAAATAAAAAAAGGCGGACTTATTCAATCCGCCTCGGGTCGACGTTGATAGCTTGCGTTCTTTTAAAAACTTTATTCTAGCAGCGTCTGTTTTATCCGGCCTTTTTTCCTGATCAGACTAACAGTTTTTATACTGCTTGACGGTCAGTTAGTTTACTGTCTTTTAAACAGCTATATCTATCCTCCTGCCTGACCGATCTCACCCGGATAATCTTAAAGCAAATATATGTTTCCTGACTACTGAAATAAATGATGACGGTCATCGAAAAACATGATTGTGATCAGGGCATTTGTAAATAAAAATTTTACGGGCACCGTTTCCGGGGATACTGATCTTTATCATTGGCGAATTGGTGGTTTTACTGCTAGCTTTACATAAAATATTTTTATGGAAAAGAAAATATCAAATTATAATAACACGAATTTAACCGGGGAAGAACTGGTGGCGCTTATGCAGAAAGAAAAGGGGAAAATCTGTGTTTCCATTGTCGTCCCCAGTCATAAACTTTCACCCGAAAGAAGGGTTGACCGTCTGCAGGTTGAAAATGCAGTACTGAAGGCTAAGGAAGAATTGTTGCATAGCTACAGGGAAGAGGAAATAGAACCGCTGCGGCAATCTCTGGATGAATTATGCAACCAGATTGATTTCAACCATAATACTGCGGGAATTGGATTGTTCGTTTCATCTGTTGTAAAACAGCTGGTTCATTTCTTTTTTCCGGTAAAAGAAAAAGTAGTGATCGGTTCTTCTTTTGAGATCCGGGATGTTCTATACCAGACAAATTACGCCAGACGCTATTTTACCCTGATGTTAAGCGAGAAAGAAGCCAGACTGTTCGAAGGCAGGTTAGTCAGTCTCCTTGAAATCACAGATCATAATTTCCCAAAAAAATATGTGGATGATTATATATATGCCCATCCCGCACGGGATTCATCCTCTGATGGAAATGCTTTTGTGAGAGTATTTGAAAAAGATAAATCCCAATTGGAAGAAATTCGATATCAACATTTTGCCGGTGAGGTCGGCGAAGTATTGAAGGATTATTTGATGAATGATACGCCGCTAATTCTTGCGGGGGCAAAAAAAGATTTGTCTTATTTTGAAAAAGCCACTCGCAATCGTCTAAATGTTATTGGCGAAGTCCCGGGCAATTACTTCTATTCGGGGCCAACGGTACTGGGAGAGCTTAGCTGGGAAGTGCTGAAGCCCTTTCTGGATCGGGCCGGACAAAATTTAGTCAGAGAGTTTGAAGAAAAAATCGGCCAGGGACTTGGAGTCACGGGAATGACTGAGATCTGGGGAGCCGTTGAAGAGGGAAGAGGTTTGGATCTGTTGGTGGAAAAGGATTTTTCCCAAGCCGGTTTTTTAACAAATGACAAGCCATACCAGTTACATCTCAGACCGCCGAAAGAGCCGCACAGGATACTTGCTGATGCAGTGGATGATCTCATTAAGGAGGTGTTGGAGAAGAATGGCAATGTGACATTTCTGGAAAATGATTCGCTGAGGGATTATCAACACTTGGCCCTGATTACAAGGTATTAACCTAATTTTTTCCGCGCATCCAGATCATAGTCGAATTGCTTTGACAAAGTCAATTGTTTTAAAACAATTGACTTTGAATTGTCCGGATGTCAGATTTAAACACATTTACATAGTTCTTACCAGATTTTGCACTTCTTCCATTTCACCATCTTCCACTCTTACAATAATATATCTGTCTTTATTTTCCATATTAATTACCCAGATATTTCGCAGATTCTGATTAACAGCAATAGCCATGGTAATGGTATAATTATTATAGTTTGATTTAACCATACTGCGAATATCATTCGGAAGATTTTGTTCGAATCCATAACGAATATGATAAATCAATTCTCCGTTTTTATCATACAGTGCACGGTTTTTTTGATCACGTGTTAGAAATGTAACCAGATATTTAGTATCCAGTTTATACCATTCCGGGTTAACTGCGTTTTCAAAAGAAGAATTAAAAGTTTCTTTTACAGCGCTTGGAACTTTCGTTGCAGGCGTAATCGTAATGGGAGGCAGTGATTTATATGTTGTGTCTTGTGCAGATACAACAATGGAAAAAAGTAGTAAGGGTAAAATCCCGATAGCGTACTTTAGTAATTTATGTTTCATAAAAAATAGTTTAAATGGTGAGAAATCACCAATGAAGATATTCTGTTGTAACCTTTATATAAATGATTTATGTTAACGGCTAACATGACTCTTATCACTAATTGATTTTAGATGGGAAGCGAGCGCCTTAGGAAAGCCGCCTCTAGCGATTGACAGGTTTCTGTTACAGTCAGAGACTGCGGCGTACTTTGTTAGTTACAAAAAAAAGGCCCGGATAAAAATCCAGCCCTTTTTGAAATCCAATATCCTATGAAAAACCTTCATAAAAGTATACATCGGATAAATCTTATGAGCTGATATTTATCATGCAATGCAATGATACATATCATGCCGGGATTATTCTTTAAACGAGTACACGTTTAAGATCTACAAACTTCTTATCTGAGGTATTTCGATCACGTGGATGTATAACACGGCAAATTCGAAAATAATTATATCATTTTTTCGGTTCTCAAATTCTCTTCGAAGCCAGGCTTCAGCGTCGGTGCACTTACAAGTCATTCAGAACGAAGGCCAGGGCGGGCAGCTATGCTTTTTGCAATTTTTTGTGCATCCATACTGATTTCCCGGATCTGACCGGTCGGCGAAACATAGAAGCCGCAAAAATAAAGTCCGTCTTTTCCAAAATACTTTTGTTTATTCACGTTGACATTTAAATCTTCAAAACGGCTTTTGTTTACCTGAAGCAAATCCTGGTTGAATCCTTTATGATATCCGATCGCTGCGATGATCGCATCGAATTCATTTTTTCTTCCGCTCTTAAAAAATACTGTTTTATTTTCTATGCGATCAATATCATCATAAACAGCGCAATGTTTTTCGCGGATAAGCTTTAACGTTCCGATATCCAACAGTGGAACGCTTTGATCTTTTTGCATTTGTTCCAGCGGCCCATAGGGTAGTTTCCGGAGACCCAATTTTGTAATATCTCCTGTAAGAAGCCTGATCAGCGGGGCATTTAATTTGTCTGCCATCCGAGGAGGAAGGGCCGACATCAGCAATCCCAATTGTAAAACGGGGATCCCCAAAATATCACGCGGTAAGACATTCACGGCAGACCTGACTGACAAAGACGGAGAAGCTCCCTGTTCGTATAAATTAATGGCAATTTCACAGGCAGAATTTCCGAATCCCACAACCAGTACTTGCTGATCCTTAAACTCCTGACCATTTTTAAATCTGCTGCTATGTAATATTTTTCCCGGAAAACTTTCCATTCCTTTGAATTCAATACTTTTCGGCAACCCGTAAGCACCTGTTGCCATGATTAAATTCTTCGATTTGAACTTTCCGTTATCAGTCTCCGTTATCCAGTAGTCACCCTCTTTATAAATCGTTTTTGCCTCTGTGTTAAAAATTGGATTGATATCGAATTCCCTCTGGTAATTATCCATATATTCCACTACCTGCAGGCGGCTTGGATAAATCGGAATATTGGATGGAAATTTTTTGTAAGGTAAGTGCGATAAGTTTTTATTGGTATGAAGATGTAAGCGATCATAATGGTTACGCCAGGGCGTCACTACGGCCGTATGTTTTTCAATGATGATATGATCAATGTCTGCAGTTCCCAGACAAGCGGCAGATGCCAGTCCGGCAATACTCGCACCCACAATTAGCGTATTGGTCTCCTGAGTCATGCAGTTTAATTTTAATTATTTCGCGGATTTCATTGTACGAATCCATTCTGTGATCAGACTGACTGCTTCTCTATGGACAATTGTTCTCGCCAGCTCGGGCATGGCCGTACCGGGTTCCGTACTATTCATGCGATAAGCAAGTATGGAATGAGCCGGATCACCGGGAATAATATCATAATTCATGCCGCCCGCTCCGCCTCCTGCTGAAACAGGTGTTTTCAATTGACCCAGATGGAAAGGATCTTTTTGTTGGTATTCCAGAAACAGCCCGGTATTCATGGCGTCCCCGCCCTGCGTATGACAATGTGCACAGTTCACATCGAGATATGCCCTTGCCCTTTCGTTTACATTATTGTGAACACTATCTTTCCAATCGGGCAGTTTTGCAACCTCATTCAGATTGGGAAGGCCGGACAGTTTACCCTGACTTACCCATTCACTCAACTGATTTTCCGAATGGCCGCTCAGCACGAAATTTAAATTTCTGGCCTTGGGTCCGATGGGTGAAATAACGCTGCTGTTCATATGACAACGTTTGCAATCATTTGTGTTGGGAACCTGGTAGAGTGTGGAAATTTTCTGTCCCTGATCGTCCAGCAGTGTGATGGGAACTTTGGCGCCAATGATATGTTTCACCGCATCGGTTTGCGTGCTGTCCCAGAGATAGTCCATGACCCTCCAGGTTTTTTCGACCGGATCTTTTACCAGCAGCCTGGTCTCAATCATTATTTTCTGATTGTGCTGATTGCGGTAGGCAAAATTTTTTACGATGATTGTTGAATCAGGAAAGTCCAGCGGCCCCGAAGATGTGTAGCGGATGGTTTTACCAGAAGGAAAAACAATAAAACGATCCTTCACCGCGTAATCAGTAAAAAGAGGTGTGATCAGTTCATACCTGATTACACCGGCTGTGGGGTTGAGATTTTTGAGATTTCCTTTAAAAAAACCATAGTCAGAGAGCCGGTCACGGAAAACAAATCCCTTCGTTTCAGCAGCCGATTCTTTGTCTGGTGCAGATCCGCTTTTACAACCGATTGCCCAGCATAATACCAACGCCAGCACGATTCCTCCTAAATACTGATAGCTTTTTCTCATGGTTACACTCAATTACACTTGTACATGGTCCAATCCGTGCTCGGATGCCATTTGGAAGGATTTGACATATTCAGAAAATCAGCATTCACAAAAACATTGTCTCCTGTTTGCCGGATGCAAAGGGAATCGGGATTTGATTTCGTTCCGTGCGATAAAATATTTGTACTGATACCATCGTACATAATAAGAGGAATGCGTTTGTTTTTTCTCGAAGTATCCGAATCCAGCTTCTGTTCTATCGCAACCAGTAATTTTCCGATATGATGCGCGTACGCAGCCTCAGGAAAACTGCTTCCCATGGTCATCGTATTATCATGGATAGAAATATTGCTGGAGATCGGATTATAATTTTCATTTATTTTTTCCAGTGCTTTGTCATCTACTGATAAGCCGGATGCCAGCGCAATGGCACAGGAATTATTATTATTAATCTGATTTTCAAAAATCTCAACGTTGGATGCGGAAAGAACGATCACGCCGCTTCCCGGTGATGCGTTGCCCACGCCCCAGTACGTGCCAAAGCTTCCTGACTTAGCAAAATTTTTGAGGTTGTTGTCGTGAATGTTGTTATGATATGCTTTTACAAAACCACCTTTTTTTGAGAGACCCGGAAGGTCAAATGCCAGAAAGCCTGCAGTATTGCCATAGAATTCATTATCATAAACGCTCGCATGACTGGTATTTTCGATTTCACAACCTGCAACGTTCCGGAACGCTTTGCAATTTCTGACCACAGCACTGTCGGTCTGCCCAACATATATTCCCGCATCGGAAGAACCCTCGGCATAACAGCTGTCGATCAAAACCTGGTGACACATAACCGGATAAATCGCGTATCCGCCACTGGTAGAATCCGAAGTCTTCCAGGTTGCGTGGAGATTGAGAATGTTAACATGGTCACTTTTGCTGATCTTCAGCAAATCGCCCTTCGAATCGCGGATTGTCATATCCCTGATGGTAAAAAATTTTATATCGGTTACGCGAATTCCTTCGCCTCCCTGACTTTGAAGGGAGAAATCCAAAATGGTTTTATCCGGACCATCACCACGTATCTGAATATGTTTCAGTAACGCAAGACTCAGATTATCGAATTTATATATTCCTTCTTTGAGGTGTATTTCCGAGCTGTCTTTTAACGAAAGAAAGGCCTCGACTATTTTGGTTTCATCACCGGGCGCGAATTCAAGTGTAGTGGTGAACTCTTTTGGCGCCATCGTATTGCATGCCGCCAAAAAAGAGAAACCGGAAAAGAGAAGCCCCGTTAAAACCCTGCCTGTATTGTTTTTTATCCTCGTCATATATTTTGTGGTGAATTTCATTCTTTGTAGTTTTTTCATATTCGGGTTATCCACGGCTGCACCACACCACGGATCACGGTTTGTGCCTCACTCGTTCCGTGTAAAAAGAAGGCTGCAAATACAAGCAATTTTGTAATTTTTCTCATCGGCAATTGTCGTTTTATCTTTATCTAAGTATTTCCAAATATTAAAAAGCCATTATCTGATCAGCATTTTGAACCATTTCATTTTACCCTTATAAGGCGGATATTTGATGGACGGGTCGAACCAGCCCGGTGTTTTCATTACAGGTTTCACGTGCGTAAACCTGTAAAAGGAATGTTTGCCGTGGTATGCGCCTATGCCACTATTTCCTATGCCCCCGAAAGGAAGATGATGATTGGTAAACTGCCATAAAGTATTGTTTACAGAACCGCCACCGAAAGCAAAAGCCTCCAGCCAGCTCTTTTCTGATTTAGTATTTTGGGTGAAGAGATAAAATGCCAGCGGTGAAGGATTCACGGCAATCAACTTCAACGCTTCTTCCATTGTCTCGTAGGTGAAGACCGGCAACAGCGGACCAAATATTTCCTGTTTCATCACCGCGTCATCAATAAAAACATCTTCCAGAATAGTCGGTGCGATATAAAGATTTTCGCGATCGTACTGACCGCCGAATACGATCTTACCTTCAGATAAATATTCCACCAGCACATCAAATCGTTGTTCATTGATAATTCTACCGTAACTGCTACTTATCGCAGGATTGTTTCCATAGAAATTCGTGATGGTTTCGATCAGTATCTTTAAAAACTCCTGCTTGACGGATGCATGAACGAGCAGGTAATCCGGTGCTATGCAGGTTTGTCCTGCATTCAGGAATTTACCCATGGCGATTTTTTTCGCGGCGAGGCGGAGATCCGCATCCTTTTCAACTACGGCAGGATTTTTACCACCCAGTTCAAGAGTAACGGGGATCAGTTGTTCGGCAGCCAGCTGGTAAATGATTTTTCCGACTGCGGTGCTTCCGGTATAAAAGATATGATCGAAGCGAAAATTTCTCACCATCGGACCGATCAACTCAGCGCCATTACCAAGCACGATGGATATATATTGCGGCGGAAAAATTTCCCGGATTATTTTATCCATCAATGCAGCGCTGGCGGGTGCCAGTTCAGAAGGTTTGAGCATGACCGCATTTCCTCCGGCGATGGCTCCTACCAGGGGTAAGAGCAGAAGCTGGATGGGATAATTCCAGGGTGCAATAATCAAAACCACACCGAGTGGGTCATGTATGATTTTTGAAGAGGAGGGTAGATTCAAAAGATTAGTAACAGCACGCGCAGGCCTGGTCCATTTCCGGAGATTTTTTAATGCCGTTCTGATCTCCGTCAGCACCAGGCCGATTTCAGAAACGTAGGCTTCTTCCGGCGCTTTTTTCAAATCCTGATAAAGCGCTTTATAAATTTCCTCTTCATATTTCAGGATGGCATCCCGTAATAACAATAACTGCTGCCTCCTGAATGTATAACTGCGGGTAGCGCCGCTATTGAAATAGGCGCGCATTTCCGTCAGTGAATTGTACAGCTGTCAACCGTTCTCTCATTCGTTATTTATTGATTGATTTTCGGTTCAGGCCTTCAAAAATCAGCGCAAGCAAGAATTTCGATTCATTCAGAATCTGGCTGTAATCGATCTCGTCCTGGTTTTTCAAAATAGCTTTATGTTCAGTATGGTGTTTCAACGCATCGTTCATGGCAATCAGGGAAGAAGCAAGTTTGTCCGGATTCACATTGGTCAGCTCTTTTCTTTTCACGCCTTCGCGGATGATCTGTGACAAAAACTTAACTTCTGCTTTCACAACGGAATCGAATAATTCAAAAAATCTGGGAAGCATTTTATAGAGTGTCTCCACCGACACCCGGTTCATATTCAAAATGTTCTTATAATAGTTGATGCGTTCCAGCAGATAATAAGTGACCCGTTCTTCGGTATTCTTTTTTACAAGTGCTTTCGCCTGGAGGCATGCGAGGAAATCCTGTCCTTCCCGGATGGCCACTTCCAGAAAAATATCTTCCTTATTTTTATAATAGTAATACAGGGAGGCTTTATTCAGTCCGACTTCTTTTGCAATGTCATCCAGCGTTGTTTTATCCAAACCATATTTGGAAAAACACTTCATCGCAACCTGCCCGATCCTTTCTTTAACTAATTCTTTTTTATTCATCCAATCAACGCCGACTTGTTTCGGAGCTGATCAAATGTAAAATCTTTTTCTATTTTTCAAACTTTTTACCTTAATATTTGAATTTCAAAACAGGCTTATGACTCCTGTTTGGTAAGAAAATGATCCAGATCAATAATTGAGGTCATTACAGACAATCATTCATAAGACTTTAGGAATTACTTTGTCCGGGGTTGAAAAGTGGACTCAGCTCACTCTGAGCGAAGGCTGTTTACCGGATTCGATAAGGCAGCTTTGACCGATTGAACGCTTACGGTGAAAAGAGTAATTCCCAATGCACCCAAACCAGACATAATAAATATCCATGGCGACAGGTTCGTGCGATACGAATATTTCAGTATCCATTCATGCATGATCATGAGCGCAAGTGGAGAAGCGATCAGAAAAGAAATGGATACAAGCATGACAAACCGCATGGACAATAATTGCCAGAGATTTAAAACTGATGCGCCCAGAATTTTTCGGATTCCGATTTCACGGATCCGCTGTTCCGCAACAAAGGATACCAGACCAAATAAACCCAGGCAGGAAATAAAAACAGCCAGTACACCGAATACTGTGGCCAGTCTTCCCACCAGTTGTTCTGCTTTGAATTTCATTGCGTATTCTTCGTCCACGATCTGATATTCAAAAGGAGCGGAGGGGATTATTTTCCTGAAAACATTTTCTATTTTAGATAGAGCCTCGGCCATCGGCATGTCGGTGATTTTGATATCGATCCAGTCAACACCCGCGTTTAAGGATTTGATAAAAAATATAGTGGGCTTCACCGGCTCATAAGGAGATTCCATCACCATATCTTTTACAACACCCAGCACTGTATAATTTTTAGATTCATGGGTGACCCAGAATGTCCACCGAATATTTTCCCCGACAGGATTTTTTAATCCCATGATTTTTACAGCAGATTCGGTCAGGATCACACCGGAAGAATCGGATATATCATTATCTGAAAAATCTCTTCCTGCGATCAGTTTCCAATCGATCGTTTTTCCAAATGACGAAGTCACCGTGATGGTACCGAAGTCCTGCGCCTGCTTCGGATCCATGCCCTTCCACTCAAAGCCGCCGTTATTGGAACCGAGTTCAGTAATCCTTCCCATAGATTCCGACATCTCGGTAACGGCACCTGTTTTTTTCAGTTCTGTTCGAAGCAGATCATATTTGCCATAGAAATCATCCGATTTCATATTCATGGTAATTATTCGTTCGCGGTCATAACCCACCGGGCGGCTTTTTGCAAATTGAATCTGACGATATACTAAAAAAGTGCAGATGACGAGAATTATGGAAATGCTGAACTGTGCAACCACCATTACTTCGCGCGGAAGGGAAGCGAGGCGGCCCACACGGAAGGACCCCTTGAGTACTCTTACAGGATTGAAGGAAGACAAATACAGCGCGGGATAACTGCCAGCCAGCAAGCCGGTAAGAATAATAAAAATCAAACTGGCCATCCAGAAAAATGGATTCGTCCATGGGATAGCAATCTGTTTGGCTGCAAGCTGATTAAAGGCAGGTAAAAATAAAATCACCAGTCCCAAAGCAAACACATAGGCAAACAACACCACCAGCAGGGATTCACTGAAGAACTGGTTAATCAGTTGTGCACGACCGGATCCAATCGTTTTCCGGATGCCTACTTCCCTTGCTCTCTTTTCAGAACGGGCTGTGCTCAGGTTCATGAAATTAATGCAGGCCAGCAACAACACAGCAATTCCTGTTAGTCCTACCAGGCGAACCATATGAATGGGTTCCGCGCTGATCTTCCCACGGAAAGGAGCATAGAGGTGCCACCGGCTCATGGGATATAATAAATCTCTTTCGCCTTGAAAAGATGCATTTTTAAAAAAACGGGCATTCCTGCGTTCGGCGTTTTCGATCGATGCAGAGACCTTTGCAAAACTGGTTGTGGGTTTTATTTCAGCGTATACCTTAAGGAAATGATTGGTCCAGTCCTGCGCTGCATTTTGCACCCAGCTATTATCGGATAACCACAATTCGAAAGGAGCAATAAACTGATCCTTTGTGAATTCAGTATTCAAAGGCAGGTCTTCGTAAACACCGGTGACTTTCACATCATCATGATTATTGATTTTTATCATCCGGTTCAGAGGATCCATGTTGCCGAAAAGAGACCGGGCGAGTGAAGTGGAGAGCAGGATGGAATGTGGATCTTTCAGTCCTGAGCGCGTTCCATGGATCATTTTCAGCGTGAGCATTTCCGGCGCATCCGGTTCCATATACTCGCCGGTTCCTGAGATTTGTTTTTCGGGAGTGGACAGAATGCTATGCTTTGTTCCGGATGAAATCGCATAATGCTCAAAATTATCTGCGTAATGGTTTTTCAGGTCCAGGGCCAGCGGATAGGACATGGTAGAGTTGATAGATTCTCCATCGTGCGTGTAACGGGTCATGACCTGTCCGATCCGGTCGTAATGCTGATGGTATTTATTATATGAATATTCATCCCAAACCCAGAGGCCATTGAAGATGGCCACGGCCATGCCTGCTGAAAGACCGAAAATATTGATGAAGGAAGAAACTTTGTTTTTGGCTAAGGATCGCCAGGCAACCAGGAAATAACTTTTGAGCATCGCTATTTTTTTTAATTGTTACCTAAGAGTGTAAACTAAAAGAAACAATTAAAATTGATTTGTTGCATGGTGAGGGAATAATTATTTTAATTGAAGGAATGACGGAACTCCATCGGGGAGAGGCTGGTCTTGATTTTAAAAAGTTTGCTGAAGGACTGCAAATGTTCAAACCCCAGTTCGTATGCGATCTCGCTGACGGAGAGACTGGTAGTAGAAAGTTTTTCCTTAGCCAGATCAATCAGTTTGTCGTGCAGGTGTTGTTGTGTACTTTGTCCGGTTAATGATTTGAGCAGTCCGCTTAAATATCCGGGTGAGATGTTTAAGTTTTCAGCGATTTGTGTAACACTGGGCAATCCTGTTTTTGCCAGTGCACCGCTGTTAAGATATTTTGTAAGATAATCTTCAAGTCGCGTGAGCAATTCATGACTGGCGATCTTTCGGGTGATGAACTGCCGTTGGTAAAACCTTTCTGAATAAGTCAGCAGGAGTTCCAGTTGGGCGATGATCACGCTTTGGCTGAAACGGTCTATATTGGTATGGTACTCCTGTTCTATCAGATCGGCGATTGTTGTCAGCATGTTTTCTTCCTTGTCGGAAAGGTAAAGCGCTTCATTAACCGAATAGCTGAAAAACTCATATTTCTTAATAGTTTTCGCCAGTGGTGTATTCCACAAAAAATCAGGATGGATCAGAATCATCCAGCCTTCGGGCTTTTGGACTTTAGTTGTGTCGATAGGCGAGTCGATGCCGAATAGTTGTCCTGGTGACATAAAAAACAATACCCCTTCATCAAAGTCACCCGTCTGTTGTCCGTATTTAAATTTAGCGTGTTGTATTTTTTTCAGGGAGACCGAATAAAAATCAAAGATCAGGCTAAATGGAATTTCAGCGACGGGCAATGTGATATCGTTCATATTCACCACACTGATCAGCGGATGTGCGGGTTTGGGGAGACCGGCCGCGCGGTGATATTCGGCAATGGTGCTGAAACGAAAAAGCTTGTGATTGTTCATGGAAGTAAATTTAGTTACTGTCGAAATAGACTGTTGCAAATTCTTTGGCGAAATCAGCCAGTTTAACTTTACCCATCTTTGGCTGGTTTTTGTGAAAGTTCTCCAGCGCTTTACCACTGTGCATCACCGCCTGCATTTCTACCAGGGTTTCGGCCAGTTTTTCCGGTAGTTTGGCCATCTTCAGCCCCTGCAACATTTGTTTATCTGAGAGCAATACCCATTTTAACCAGGGTTTTCCTACAGCCGTGCCTATGATTTTTGCCGCTTCATTACACGTCAATTCCTCGCTGCCCACATAACGGATGGTGTTTTTCTCCGGGAGCAAAAGAAGTTCTTCTGCTACTGCATCGGCGATATCTTTCGGGGATACGAAAACGGTCCTGTCGTTTCCTCCATAATTTCCCATCAATAAGCCTGTTTTTCCGCTTAGTAGTGCCCAAAGCCCGGAGTGACGTAGCGTAAGGAATTTGCCGATGAAACCTTTGCCTTTAATCAGGTCGATGGACTGATAAAAATTGCTATAGAAAGAAGCAGGGCGCATGATGGTAATGGAAGCGTCGAGGTCATCAAAAATGGATTCGACATTTTCACTGCTTGTCAGGTTTGCTGCCCAACCACTCATGACTACAACCCGTTTGGTTGCTGCTTTTTTTAGTGCTTCTGCATAATTTTTGGCTATACGGCGCAGATATTCGCCCAGGTCAGGTTCGGTAAAACTCAGTGGTATCATGGCATAAACTGCATCGGCACCTGTGAATGTATTCGTCAAAAAACTGAGATCAGCCATTGAGCCGATGGCCGGAGTTGTACCCAATACTTCAATCGCTTTCCCTTTTTTGGAGTCGCTGCTGATCACCGTGACTGTATGTCCATGTGAAACCAATATCTCTGTCAGCGGTTTGCTGATATTTCCCAGGGAACCGGTTACAATTATTTTCATGATGTTGTTTATTTAACTGAAGAGTAAACGCCGTTAGTGATATCGGTGAGTAAAGTGGAATGTTTAGGGTGCCAATGCAAACGTTCCTGTGTAAGCTTACTTGATGCGGGACAGTCGATTGCAGCCATGTGTGCGAACCAGCCAAAATGTGCAGGGGCTTTATCGGGCGCAATCGATATGACGGGAATATTCAGTTGCCTGCCTATTGCTTCGGCGATCTCCCTGACGGTGATGCTCTCTTCGGCTGAACCATGATAATGGGCGCCTGGCGTGGCGTTTTCCAAAGCCAGCCGGTATAAGTGCGCGGCATCCAGACGATGAACTGCATTCCATCGATTATTTCCTTCCCCGATATATGCAGAAACACCTTTTTCGCGTGCAGTTCTTATAAGTATGGGTATGAATCCATGATAATCTCCTTCACCATGTACTGATGGTGACAAACGAATTGCTGCAGCATGAACACCCTGTGCGGCTACCTCATCTGCTGCCCGTTCAGAAGCCCGGGGCCATGCAGGGTTAAAAGGCGGAATGATATCTTCGGTTGCCAGTTTTCCCGGACTAACCAGGGCAGTGCCTGAAGTAACGATCAGTGGTCGGTTAGATCCCACGAGCAGATTGCCCATTGTTTCAATTGCCAGTTTGTCTACTGCGCAAACTTCAGCGAATCTTGTAAAATCATGGATGAACCCTGCGTGAATCACACCGTCGGATTGAGTGGTACCGCTTCGCAGACTTTCGAGGTTTTCCAGATCACCATGATGTACTGCAGCACCTGCTTCGATCAGTTTTTTGGCAGAAGCGTCAGAACGGGCTAACCCCAATACCTGATGTCCCGCACTTATCAATTCCTTTACGATGGCGGTACCAATGAAGCCTGTGGCACCTGTTACGAATACACGCATATTGATATTGTTTTGTTGATACAAAGAACAACCAAACGAATCAAAAGGATTTATCCAAATCTGCTTTTGGTTTAGCCGAAATCGGGGTTAACACTGAGTGTCCTCCGTCAATAAGATAATCCACCACGATAGTTCTGTTCTGTAAAAAAAGCAGTGAACTGAAACAGGCGCTTTTGTCGGGCCTGTAGCCAGCCCTTGTCAGGAAGCTGTCATACCAGGGTAGGGTCCCTATAAGGTCCCTGTATTCTTCCTATATGGTTCCGGAGGATTCGTATAATTTAATAAATTAGAGGAAAAGTATGCATGCCTTCGAAAAAGAAAATGCACAAAAAGTCTGCCGAAAAGGTAGTTGTAAAAAGCAAAGCCTACGGAGTACATGAACGTGCGCCGAGAGGATCTAAAACTAAGGCTGTTTTAAACCGGGCGATGAAAGAACATGGCAAACGTCTTCGTGAAAGCACGGCTCCGGCCAAACTTATCATGGATGCCCTGCAACCGTTTCGGGAAAATTTCAAAGGCGGAATGCTCTGGCAAAGACTGGTAAAACATTTTGCCGCGCAGGCAAAAAAAGGAGATATGTACAGTATCGTCGGGATCGAGCATTGGGATTTCAATGCGGAACACCTGACGAGCAGGATCATGGCGCCAGATGTGGAAATAAAACCGGTGGCTGATCTTACGGATCTTCAGGTTGAAGTCAATTATACTTTTAGCAAACGTTTCCTGGAAAGGAAATCAGATATCACGGCATTCCGGATCACTTTCATTTTTCTATTTCCCGATTTCAAAAATAACAGAATTAAAATTATTCCATTTGTACTGCCTGATAAATTATTAACTGATTCTGCACTTTATTCTTTTTTAGTCCAGCCGCCACGTCGCGCAAATTCGTACCTCTGTTGTTTCAAAGCGGAAGCCTGCAGGAATGGTGAAATTCAACAAAGTAAAGGAAACACAGGTAAAGCCATGTGCCTGTTAACGTCGGGACAATTATGAAAAAAGTGATCAAAATAAGTTTGCATGTATTGGCAATCCTGGTTGCTTTGCTGCTAATCGCATTGATCGTAATTTCTTTTTATGTAAAACAACATCAACAGCAGTTTATTTCTTTTTTAGAATCGGAAACCGAAAAAGGTCTGAACGGAGCAAAGCTTCATATTGGCGATATCAGTGTTGGATTTAAAAGCAGTTTCCCGCTGATTGCACTGACCATCGATAGTATATATCTGCGCGACAGCCTTTGGGGCCGGCATCATCACAATCTGCTTTCGGCAAACCAGGTATATGCAACAATAGACTTCTGGAAGCTCTTCCATGGAAAAATAAATATCCAGCGTCTTGATCTGGATAAACCGGATATTTATTTCTATACCGACAGCCTGGGTTATTCAAATACATCTGTATTTAAAAAAAAGATCAGAGCACGTAAAGACAGCTCAGACAATCAGCCTTATCCAATCCTGGCAATAAGCGATGCCCGATTTACTATAGATGAGGGCGTTAAACATAAGTTTTTTAGTTTTCAAATTCATGAACTGACTGGTAATATCCAGCGAAAAGAAAATAGTCCCGTCCTGGCAATTGATCTGTACCTGGACTGCCTCGTTCATGCGTTAACATTTAACCAGTCCAAGGGTCCGTTCCTTGAGAACAAATCTGTCCAGGGTATATTCAGTATATTGTATAACAGGGATTCCCGTGAACTGGACTTTGACAAAATCAAACTGTCGATAGATCAGCAGCCTTTTATTCTTACGGGGAAATTTTTTTTCGCAGAAGAAGGAACTCCTTTTATTCTTTCCTGGGAGACCAACAATTTATCTTTTCGAAAAGCGGCGTCTTTTCTTTCTGCAAATATTCAAAAAAAACTCGGGCCCTATGATATTGAAGATCCTATTGACAGTCTCACCGGCAGTCTGGATAATTCCGAAACCCTTTACGCCACACCGCTGATCCATCTCTGGCTGAAAGTGGAAAACAGGAATATAAAAACCCCGTTTGTCGCTGTAGATCATGCATCCTTTACGGCGACTTATAATAATGAATCCGTACGATTCCGGGGGCATGAAGATTCCAATACGGTAATACATTTTTCGGCATTGCGGGGCATCTGGGAAAATCTGAATTTCCATGCGGATTCCGTGGTGCTCAGCAATCTGATTCATCCCAGGATAAAAACAAATGTGATGTCCGATTTTAAACTGGACATGATCAACAACTTTCTGAAAGAAAATAAGCTGGCTTTTACCCGCGGGACTGGAAAAATAAACATCGCTTACAGCGGGTCGCTGGAGAAATTTCATGACAGTTCAAGGCTGTTAAATGGCACGATCACTCTCGGGGATGCTGCACTTCGTTATATGCCGAAAGACTTACTATTTAGCCCGGTCAGTGGTATCATTCGTTTTACGGGCAGGGATATGAATGTCGAAAACCTGATGTTTCATTCGGGAAGTTCTGACCTGAAGATTAATGGTAAAGTGAAAAGCATCTTTTATTTTTTTAATCATCTCAACGATAAATATTCATTTGACTGGAACATCACATCCAACAGGCTGAACCTGGACGATTTCAACAGTTTTCTAAGTAGACAGACAAAACCCGTGATGACGGCCAATAAGAAATCCACGCCTGAAGCATCAGTATCTGCGTATATCAGTAAGATCACGTCGGCCGATTTTAGTGTCAGCCTGAGGGTCAATAAACTGATCTACAAAAAAATTATCGCAGACAGTTTACGGGCCAATATAACAATCAAAAACGATGCTTTACGATTCAATAAAGTCAGCATGCAGCATGTCGGGCTTTCGATTGACGAAGGCGATAAACACAAATTCTTTGGTTTCCGGATACATGAACTGGATTTAAATATTCTGCAAAAAGCAAAAAGCCCTGTTCTGATTTTCGATTTGAACCTGGATTGCCTGGTCCAGGCGATGACATTTAATCAGACTAAAGGACCATTTCTGGAAAACAAATCCTTACAGGGCGCATTCAGGGTTTTGTATAATAAGGAATCCCGGGAACTGGATTTTGACAAAATTTCACTGGCAGTTGATCAGCAGCCATTTGTTTTTACAGGGAAATTTTTTTTCGCGAAAGAAGGAACACCTTTTCTTCTTTCCTGGGTGACTAAAAATCTGTCCTTTCGAAAAGCCGCATCTTTTCTTTCTGCAAATCTTCAAAAAACACTCGGGCCCTATGATATCGAAGACCCCATTGACAGCCTCAGCGGCATTATGGATAATTCCGAAACCCTTTACGCCACACCGCTGATCCATCTCTGGATGAACGTGGAAAACAGGAATGTAAAAAGCCCGTTTATCGCCGTCGATCATGCATCCTTTACAGCAACTTTTAACAATGAAGCAGTAAGATTTCGCGGACATGAAGATTCCAACACCGTGATACATTTTGCTGCATTTCAGGGCGACTGGGAAAACCTGCATTTCCATGCCGATTCCTTGGTCCTCAGCAATCTGATTCATCCCAGGTTAAAAACAAATGTGATGTCAGATTTTAAACTGGACCAGGCAAACAGCTTTCTGAAAAAAAACGAGCTTAGTTTTACCGGGGGGACCGGGAAAATAGACCTTGCTTATAGCGGATCGCTTGAAAAAGGATATGACAGTTCAAGGCTTCTGACGGGAAGCATCACCCTGTCTGATGCGGACTTACATTATGCGCCGCGAAATTTTCGATTTGCTCCGGTCAGTGGGGTATTTCGATTTACAGGCAAGGACATGATTATTGAAAACCTGGTACTTCATTCAGGCAGTTCAGACCTGACGATGAACGGGAAACTGAAAAGCTTCTTTTATTTTTTCAATCATCTCAACGAAAAATATTCATTTGACTGGAGCATCACATCCAACATGCTGAACCTGGACGATTTCAACAATTTTCTAAGACCACAAACAATAACCGCTGAAGAAGAAAAAAAGAAATCCGCTCCTGACATCAAGGTATCAGCATTTATCAGTCAGCTGACGGAGTCTGATTACAATATCAGTCTGAAGGCGAATCAGGTGATTTATAAAAAATTTGTCGTGGACAGCCTGCGGGCTGATATAATCCTGAATGAAAATAAAGTGCAATTTAAAAATGTATTATTGAAACACGGCAATGGCAGTATGTACCTGAATGGGTTTATGCAAAACGATACGGCTTCCAATTCTTTCGGCCTGGAAACCCGAATGAAGGATATTAATGTGAGCAGTCTGTTTTATGTCTTTGACAATTTTGGACTTCCAACGATGACGGATAAAAACATCCATGGTAATTTATCCGCAAATATCAGCATGGAAGGCCGCCTTACACCCAATGCAAAACTGATACAGGAAGGTTTTAAAAGCTCGATTCAATTCAACTTAAAAAATGGCCAGCTTTTAAATTTCCCGCCGTTAGAAAAGATTCATCAGAAGATTTTGAGAAAAAGAAATTTGTCGGATGTCCGGTTTGCAGATCTGCACGATTCGATAGAGGTGAACGGAGAGAACATTACTATTAACCGGATGGAGATCCGTTCCTCTGTGTTAACCATGTTTGTAAATGGGATCTACAATATGAAAACCGGGCCGGACATGAGTATTCAGGTGCCACTCAGCAACCTGAAAGCGAATAAAGATTCAGTCATAGTGAATAAAGGCACCCAGCGCAATCAGGGCATCAGTGTGCGTTTGCGTGTGCGGAGGGGTGCCGATGGTAAATTGGATGTGTCCTGGGATCCATTCGATAAAGCAAACAAAGAAATGAACAAAAATGAAAATCCTTTTTAAGCTCAAAGCCTAAGGCCTAAAGCTCCAATTCTAAAGCCCAACACGCAACACAGTTGAATACTATTTTAATATCGGAGTATGAAACATTTCTACTTAACTTAAAAATCGAAATAGATTTTCCCTGGCAGTGACTACCTCCATTGGAAACCCGGAACCGGGCACATTTAGTATGAATGAGGTATTTAGCATTTAGAGGAATATGACGGTGCCGGTACTAATGAAGTTCTTCTATCTGTGACATTTCCAGGCCGGTATACAACGCAATTTTATCAAAAGGTTCATTGGCCCGTTTCATTTGAAGTGCAATGGAAATCGATTTCTCAAGACTTCCTTCCAGTTTACCCTTTCGTTCGCCTTCCTCCTTTGCAGTTTCTTCAATTGCAAACCTGTCCCAGCGTTCTTTCATGCTGGCATAATAAGCTTCTGCCTGTTCTTCGCTGTAATTTGAAATTTCTGCTTCCATAAATAATTTTTTAAAAATGGGATCAGATTTCAAAGATAACGGAATTTCCTGCAGAGCGGAAAGGTTGTTGAGGATAAAAAACCATTCATCCATTCGATTTTCAACATCCGCTATTTTCTTTTTGAATTTAGGCATTTCCAGGTACCAGAAAATTAAGTTCTCATTAAATACTTTGCCATTTGCCTTGTCGATTAATTTTACTTCGTGAATCATTTCGTCAGCATCGTACTCATCAAAAACAAAATCCATAATACAAATAATCAGTGTCTGCTTCAGTTTAAAATTCCATGCCCCGGATTTGGCCTGTCCCCTGATTGGAATTGTGGAATAAAACAAGCTTCGGTCTTTGAAAAACTTTTCCTTGATTCGTTGAAGTTCAATAATAAATTTATTTCCTGCCTCATCTTCGCAATAGGTATCAAAAACTGCTTTTCTTTCACCTTTTAAAACCCCGGGTTGTTCTGAATTCAGATAGTTCAGTCTTACAGTAACTGATCGGGCTGCAAAACAGTATTTATAAAGTCAATCAGCAGAGCCACATTGCCGTCCCAGCCAAAGATTCTTTTGAAACCGAAATCAGTATAGGGATCTATAAATACGCCGCAATCTTTCATGTTTGATATTTGGCGGATCGAAAGCAATTTCGATTCTGACTAATCGCTGGCAATGTGAAATAAACGGCAATTTAAAAGTGTTAGCACCGGGAATTCCCCTGAGCATTTGAAAGCAGATAAACGCTTCCGTAAATCTAAATCTGCTCTGTCCTAAAATCGAGAAGGCTTCAGGTTACGTGTTTCAGTCCAAGATGTATCTGCCCTGTTCATCTTTGTTCACACAGCCCTATTAGTCCTTAATGTTATATTCTTTGCGCACATACCGCATCAACTTCAGTGCACTTTCCTTGGTTTCGTTGTAACTGCCCACTAACAGGGTATTAAAATCTTCTATGCTTACCATAGCCGCCCGGAAGTTTTCAAGATCGTCAGGCGATGTCTTTCTCAGTTTTCCGCTGATGTCGGAATGATCGATTCTCAATGCATATAAGTCATCCGCAGTAAAATGCTGTTGCATGAATTTTTCCACGATCTCCTTCACCTGTTGTACCTGGATTGCCTCCGCGGTTTTCACTTGGTTTTGTTGGCCCTCATAATCAGTAATGTAATTACTTATTTCTGAGCCTGAGAATTGTTTTAGGTTCAATTGATTTTTAATAGAAGTGAGCGCTCCTGACGAGGATGTAAACGTGGTTACCCGAAAACATTTCTCAATAAGATGCTCCAATTTTTTTGAATCAATTACACCGAGCGGTTTTCGGAGTATTTTAAACACGCTGTCGGCGTTTTTCTGTAAGCCTGTTTGATAAGCAATAGTTTCATTCAGACTTGCGGTATCTTTTTTTAATTCCTGTACCAGTTGTTCGCTGAGTTGGGTTACCCTTTCGTTATTTGAAAAATATTCTCTTATATTTTCTGCAAAGAAGCCCATTGTTACGGCCAGGAATATCATTAAGAATTCAAGAAAGTATTCCTTGAATCTTTTCTTATCAACTTTGGGATGATGATATACTTCCATATTTTCTAATTTGTGATTTGGGTTAATAGTCTCAATGTCTTCAGTAGGGTTAATCTCGAAAGCAGGATTTTCCGACTGAGTTTTTTTGGGGTTATCCAAATGTTCTTCGTGCGTATTGTCTGGCATTTATTTATTGATAGTTGGTCAAATTATTAGAGTGTTAAGTCGCATGTCGCACAACGTCCAGGCATTTGTTCTGTTGGGGCATTTTATATTCGTCGCCCGTGGCAACTGAAGCTGAACATTGTTACTAAAGATAAAAATTTATTCTGTTGCTCAATAGAATTCCGTCACGCCGGAACAAAAGCTTAATAGAATTACAAAAGTTGAAAGACGTTGCTCATCGCGCCCAACAGCACAATTGCAATGTTGTGTGCCGTTCGTTGTCACTCGAAAAATTTCTAAATAATGTTATCTAGAATAAAATGTATGCGACCGTCAATATCGCACTTCGGAATCTGAATCAATGTATAATCATTCAACTCATACCATTTGTGGAGCTTTTTATAGATTTTAACCGAATCGTCGTAAGATTGATCACGCTCACTATCATTTTGATAAATTTCTTCCCATGGGGGAGCAATGAAAACGTTTTTTCTAAATCTATAAGTGTTTAAGATTTCTGTTACTTTAATGGTTTCAGTCTTATTTGCTTCAAAGATCATAGCTGCGCTATCTAAAAATGATCTGTCAAAAAATAGGGGCTGACTTGTGTCAATATTATTGATGTAATTTTTGAAATCTATATCAAATATTTGTTGTGCAAATTCGTCTGGATTTGGTCTGGGTGACTATCCTCTACCAAGTCTCTGTTTAATGATTATTCGCGCAGTCTCGCCAACAAATTTGTAGCCCAACTTCGATAGTGCATCCAAAATTGTCGATTTTCCGGATCCGGGTCCACCTGTAATTACTACAAAATTGTCTTTTGTCATAAGTACCTAATAGTCGCTTTAGAACAAAGGGCTTGTTCATATCGGGAACTTGCCCGGGAGGTCTTGAATGGCACACAACATTTTCAATTATAACCACCTGCGAAAAATATCTGATTAGTCAAAATACCTCAATACTGATTGGAAAACTGCCTGCCTGATGGGATTCATATTATAATAGTTCCCTGTGCTAAGCAATCCCATATTCTGCCGGTTAATCAGCAGAATAACTGAGATATTATATTTTGGAATCACGGCGATACTGGTTCCGGTAAAACCGGTATGACCAAAACTGCCTTCAGGTGCGTTTTTCATAAATGAACTCTCAGGATCCATCATCCAGCCCAGCCCGTTATTGAATTTGTCTTTGGTAAGAAAAGTATCGATGGTTGATGCTTTAATGAATTGACGATTGCCGAGCCGTCCTTTATTCATTAATACATCCACCAGTTTCTGGAGGTCCTTAACAGGAGAGAATAATCCCGCAGCACCCGAAATTCCCCCGTTGGCATACCAGGCATTCCCATCATTCACTTCACCCCTTAGTACATAATGGCGCCAACCGTTCCAGGAAACCGGATTGATGCCTTTGACCTGAAATCCGAGGCTTGAATCATATACCATCCGCCGCTCGTAAGGATTACCCATCGATGTCGCGGCGATTTTTTTAAACCTGCCCGTTTTCAACGGATTATATCCTGTATTAGTCATGCCCAATGGAATGAAAATATTCAGTTCCATGAATTGTTCCAGCGGCAGCCTGGAAACAATTTCTATGATTTCACCCAAAAGCACAAACCCCAGATCGCTATAACTACGCTTTTGACCCACAGGATATTTCAGAGGCAGTTCACCAATCAGTCTGTAAGTTTGTTCTTTATTGGCGGCTTTGTAATAGAGCGGGTACCATTCATACAGACCAGCAGTATGGGTGAGCAGGTGCCTGATGGTAATCGTTTTTTTTGCGCCCGTATCAAAGGCCTTTATATATTTTCCAACCGGGTCATCTATTTTAATCAGTCCTTTATCGACCAACAACATGATAGCCGTTGTGGTTCCCACCACTTTGGTAAGTGAAGCAATGTCAAACAAATGTTCGACCGTCATTTTATCAGGAGCAGAAAGTTCGCGGTGATTGAAATCATATTTTTGGGCCCAGCCATAAGACCGTTCAAAAACTATACTTCCATTCTGTTTGACTTCTATTACGGCTCCGGGAATTTTATTGCTGTCCACCTGGCCCTGCAGGATTTTATCTATCTCATTACGGAGGACGTTATCTTTCTCCTCATTATATTTTGTCTTTTGACCATTTACTATATGGCAGAAAAAGGTCAGGCAGATCAAACCCGTAAAAATTCTTTTACTCATAGATTATAGATAACCCACAATAGGGCCCATTGTTTTTCGATATAATAATTCAGCATATCCATTCTTTAAGAAATCTTTTAATTCACCTACCATACCATAACCCAGTTCCTCATATAAGCGGATCGCACCGGTGTTAAACGATGAAACACAAATGAACACGTTGGGAGAATATTTCAATATCCTGTCCTCACAGAATTGAATCAGTTCTTTGCCCAATCCCCTGCCCCGCCAGGATGCTTTCATGAAGATGGTTTGAATATACCCTTTGAATGTTCCCTGCGTTTGCATGATCACAAAACCCGCCAGCTCATTTTCGCATTCCGCCAGAAACACTTCCCTGAACCCGCCTTCAAATGCTTTAATACAATATTCGTATGGCAGGCCAAGGGTGGTCCAGGGATCCGACTGTGACATCAACCGGGCACATTCAGCAAAAACTTCCGGATCTTTTGTTTCCGTAATTTTTAATTTCTTTCCGGCTTCCATGAATCTTTCGTTTTAATCAGGTAAAGAAACAAAATAGTCAGCAGGGCATTCACCCCGATATTCATAAAACCAAAATCAAATGTAAAGACCCGGATAAAATACTCATTTAATAGCCATGTGAGTCCTGCCGCCGAGAGACAGGCCAGAGGAACCCATTTCTCCTGGAATCGTATTTTGGAAAACAATCCGGTGAGGTATAGACCCAAAATCGGCCCGTAAGTATAACCGGCTATTTTGAAAATCGTATTGATGATGGCACCCTGGCTGTTCCAGAAGGACAGGATTATGATAAACATGGTGCCATTGACACCCAGCAGCACCAGGTTCTTCAATTTCTTTCTGATAGTCAGGGGTTTTTTTTCGATATCCAAAAAATCATAGCAGAATGCGGTGGTCAGGGCAGCAATGCAGGAATCCATACTGGCGAATGTAGAAGCCACCACGCCAATAAAAAATGCAATGACCCCGATCTTTCCAAAATAATTTAAGGTGAGCAAGGGGTACACGCCGTCAGTATTCAGAAAATGACCATCCTTTGTGGCCAGGGGTATTCCATGTTTTTCGGCAAACAAATAGATCAGAATGCCCAGTGCGAGGAAGAGGGTTTGTGCGCCAGCGATAAAAAAACTGAATACCAGCACATTTTTTCCGGCATCCTTTGCATTTTTTATCGTAAGTGTTTTTTGCATCATACTCTGATCCAGGCCCACCAGGGCAACGGTAATCAATAAACCGGAAACGAATTGCTTGAAAAAATTGGATCCGGACTGCGCTTCCCAGTCAAATATTTTGAAATAGGGATGATGAACCATGGCTTTAACCAGTCCGGAAGGAGAAAGGCCGAGTGACTGCGTAATGGTGATCATGGAAATGACCAGCACCGTGATCAGGAAAACCGATTGCAACGCATCCGTCCACACAATCGTTTTGATACCCGATTTGTTCGTGTACAACCAGATTAGTAAAAGAACTAAAATAACGGTCAGTGCATAAGGAATGTGCAGGGCATCGAAAAACGCCCATTGCAATATTTTAACAGCCAGCAGCAACCGGAGTGCCGCGCCGAATGACTGGGATACCAGGAAAAAAACCGACCCGGTTTTATATGTCGTGTTACCGAACCGGATATTAAGGTATGTATAAATGGAAACCAGTTTCAGTTTATAAAATATCGGCGTGAGCACGAAGGCAATGAACAGGTAGCCGAGGATGGTGCCGAGGATAAACTGAAAATAATAGAGGTGGTTGTTGCCGACATTGCCGGGAATGGATACCAGGGATACCGCTGATATTCCGGAACCGATCATGCCAAAGGCCACCAGGAACCAGGGTGACTTCCTATCACCATCAAAAAAGGTATTGTCGCGGTTATGCCTGGACGTTAGCCGGGCAATCGTCATGAGCATTAAAAAATAAGCCCCGATAATCGAAAAAATCAGCACCGGGCTCATAAATGTTTTAAAAATGTTCCGTCGATGATCAGTAGTTTCACGCCGGTTGTGGTATGCGAGCGATGGCTGCTCAGTTCGTCGGATACGATATAAGACTTTCCGGATCCCGGTTTAAACGAATCGCCGTTTTGCAGTTCACTCACAAATTCCCCGCTCAGGCGCAGGCCGGGCCATTGCAGGGTCTGCCAACCGGCCGAACCCGTTTGCCCCGGATGAATCGTTTTCTTAATGGTATTCCAGTCAATCGTTTGAAAAGGGATGTTTGCTTCCGCTGTCATATATTCTTTTCTTCGTTTAAGTTAACGGATATTTTCAGCTCTAACTAATGGATCCAGTTTCTTAAATATGCCATATAGTTTTGATCCCCGTTCTACCACTTTCTTTTTAGTTAATGATGGTATTTCACTTTTGAAATCCGCAATATCTTTTTTGAGGTTTGTAATTATTTCGGAACGATTCGAGATCGTCTCGATGGCCATTTCAACGTAACTAAGAAAATCGTAAACCTTTTTTTGCTGCTCGTCGTTAAATGAAGCCGTTTCGGCATCTGGCTCTACTGTCTTAAATTCTTCCTTAAACTCATCCTCATATTTTTTTGAATTGTTTCTTCGGGATCTATGTATTCTATTGCAGCATTGTACGAAAGTAAAATAGAAATCCATGCCCTTAATAATTCGGAAGCGGTTGTTTCATCCGTTGTATGCCGGCCACGTCGATGGTCATCTTCATTTGATGGGTAATAAGAAACAATAAGATCATATCTACTCTGATCCCCCAGCGTATCCATACCTCTCAGGTTCATATGTTATAATGAAATAGAAATCAAGATTTTGCTAAAGAATAAATTTTACAATCTCGTCTTCGTTACCGGTTTCTTCAGAAATTATTGTATGATACTCTGAAACAATGCCTCTAAGCTCTTTTAAAATATTGCCAAGTGGTTTAAGAGAATTGAGGGGTATTTTCTGGCGGTATTTTTATCAAGTGTCATATGACCTGCTGCAGGCATATTTTCGTGATTTTTGAAACCCGAGCCTGCAGCGGGTTTGACAATTAAAATATACCTCAATTAAACTTGAAATTTAATTCTGTGGCCAGATTCTGTGGCCAACTAAAATGATGCAAATGAATGATGAATTATGCGGAATAAACTCAATTCCTTCGTTTAACCAAAGGTAATACAGGATATGAAAGGGGGTCAGATTTTAATTTTATTCTGTAAGGCAGTAGGTTGCAAACCGGATTTCAGGTTTTCTGTTTTTCTGAACAATAAATCGCTTTCGCTGTCAAAATGGTAAAGTTTGGCTTCTGTGATACGCTTTGCATAAAAGCTCATCACGAGTGTGGACAGGAAGGCGCCCGCTACCGGCCCGACCCAATAAATCCACCCGTGATCCCAGTAGCCTGACAGAACTGCCGGGCCCAGACTTCTTGCGGGATTCGTGCTGGTACCGGATATGCCTCCTTCAAAATAAGACATGAATGAATAGAGAATGGGAAAAATGGCAGGTGTATAGGGACGAAGATTCCGGTACCCCAGGAACAATGTCAGCAGACTCACCATCGTAAACGTAGTGATGATCTCACTGAGGAGTACGGTAGACAGTGCAAAGCCCGGCCCGGGCATTGAAGCACCGAAGGAAATACTCCGGCCCATTTCACCCCACGCAATCAGTGGTAGGCAGCCAAAAATGGCACCGGTTAATTGTCCGGCAACATAACTCCATGCGGTTTGAATATCTATCTTCCTGAAAAGTAAAAATGTCATGGTCACGACGGGATTTATATGTGCTCCGCTTACTTTTCCAAGAGGAGATATAGCGATCAGCGCACCGGTAGAGCCAAACAGAAAACCGGTAATAACACGCCGTATTCCGATATCCGGTATCGCCTTAGCTACCGGGCTGCCAGATCCAAACATTACAATGACCAGCGATAAGCCAATCAGCAACAACAGGCCCGTACCGATAAATTCAGCGCGGAATATCTGCCAGTTAAATTTCTTAACCTGATTTTTTTTCACCACCTAAAGATTTGGAATCAAAGCTTTGCAAACTATGATTTCTGTAAGCATGCAGTATGACAATAGTCAGGCAACCGGATTGAATCTTCAAATTAGAAGAGAAATTTTCCAGGAACCTAATCGGATTAATGAAGAAGTCATGATGGTTAAAGCTTTCCTGGTGGCAAAATGATAAATATCATGTTATCTTCTGACACATGTCACTTGTTTCTTAAATATTGCGGATCAACTTTACAACAGTACATTTTCATTGCATTTTAACAGTCTCTGTATTTGCACGATGAAATTAATAATTCACTCACTTATAATTTTAAAACAATTATTATGAACAACGCAACGAAAGAACCCATATTAAAAAAAAGTGGAAATCCAATTGCAGTTTTACCCGTGGATGGCCAAAGGAAGGAACTACTCACTGTTAAAGAGGGAAAGAAATTAAACACGGTGCCGTTGGACTGGAAAGAAGTGTATTACACCAATTGTCCACTCGTGTCGGCCAGCAACGTTGATCAGGAACTCGGGTGGACCCGCGAAGAGTACAAAAAAATCGGCGTGAAATATGCTTTTCTCCGCTCTACCCGGGGAAACGACTGGTATCCGCATTATATCCATAATCTTGACAACCTGATCCGCTTTGGAGGTTTATTTCCTCCCATTCACGTTCAGGCCGATATTCGCAGAACACGGCTTCTTGGCGTCACCCATGCACCACACGAAGGCGGTTGCATGATGGTAAGATCCAGGGACAATATTTACCGAATGGTCGATCTGAAGGGTAAAAAGATCGGTCTCTCAAAGAGTCTGAACACAATCAAAAATGACTGGTGGCGTATCCAGGAAGAACAGGGCATTGAACTCATGCTCCGGATGAATGGCATGACCCGTGCTGACGTGCAGATTGTGGAATTCCCTTATGCAGATGACTGGTACAACGATCCGAAGATGCTCGATCCGATGGAAAACCCATCCGAACTCTGGTTGAAACGCGACCACAAACATGACCTCGCCTTCCGTCCGCTGGAAACCGCGTTGGAAAAGGGCATTGTAGACGCGATTTACACTCAGAGCAAACCCTTCCAGCATCTCCAGGAAGCAACCGGTAAGTTTAAAGCGATCGAAGATCTTTCCCGGTATCCAGACTGGACACTTCAGGTTGCGAATATTCCGGCCGTAATCACCTGTACAGATGTGATGGCAGAAGAACATCCCGAACTCGTTGTTGCATTTATGAAAGGAATGATTAAAGTGGGACGCTGGTCCAATGAACATAAACATGCTGCGGCAGCGATACTTGACAGGCAGACTTTTTATCTGGATGTGGAAGACACATATCGGGGTATTAAGGAAATCGACATGGTGCCAAACCTGTCTACCCAGAACTTGGTTTCTGTTGAAATCGGAAAAGATTTCATGCTGAGCCACGGCTACATCAAAAATGACTTTGACGTACATAAATGGGCGGCTCCGGAATTCCTGGAACAGGCGGCCAAAGAACTACTCGAAGATCGCTGGAGGAAAGTGACAGGGGATAAACTTCCCGAAGTCACCGAACTGCTGGCGTCTACGCAGAAGCTGGGGTAGCAGCAGGAAAAAGACGGGTTGAAATAGGTTGTCAGGCGATAAAATTTTATCGCCTGGCCCTTAATCTCTAATTCAATCAGAAATAAAAAAAAATGAAAATCATTAACAATAATTTACCCGCAGAAAAACAAACGATTCCGGGACTTTATATAACGGCAAGGGAAGCTTATGAAAACTGGAAAGCTGAACCGGATAATGCAACTATTCTTGATGTCCGGACTCCTGAAGAATATCTTTTTGTCGGAAATCCGGACATGGCCTGGAAAATTCCACTCGCTACACAGTCTTATGATTGGGATACAGTGAAGGCAAAGTTTCCCATGCAAATTCTTCCTGATTTTGTATCAAGAGTTGAGCAGGTGGCGAAATTGGATGATACGATATATGTAATGTGTCGTTCCGGCGGCAGGAGTGCCATTGCTGTAAATCTCCTTTCGAAGGCCGGCTTTAAAAAAGTATACAATATTATTGATGGTATGGAGGGAGACCTTGTAAAAGATGCAGGTAGCGTGTTTAATGGTCAGCGTCTCGTAAACGGATGGAAGAATTCGGGTTGCTCCTGGACTTACAAGCTGACTCCCGACCGCATGGTTTTCCCGGGCAAGATCAAAGAAACAATATGATAACTGAAAGAGTTTTAATTGCCGAGGAGAAACTTGATTCCAATGAGCTGGCGGTTGAAAGAACCATTATGGCAGCTGAGCGAACATTGATGTCCTGGACCAGAACTTCTATTTCATTAATAAGTTTTGGATTTACAATCTATAAATTCGTGCAGTATATGCAGGAGCAGGGTAAAGCGGTCATCATAAAAGACCCTGCCGGCCCCAGGAACTTTGGAATGGCTTTGATTTCCATTGGAGCTATCGCCTTACTCGTTGCGAGTATTCAATACAGGCAATTACAAAGAAAATTAAAACCAAAAAAGAAATTGCCTTACAGCTTATCTGTTGCCGTGGCCTGGGCCATCATACTATTGGGATTTTTCGCTTTGGCCAATATCCTTTTTCAAATGGGACCGTTTTGAATTTCGTACAATCATTCCTATTCACCTGACCAACCAAAACAAACTGATTTATTTAATATATCCTGATCCACATCATATATTTTAAAAATGGCCATCATAATTCGCAATGCAGCAAGGAGGGACCAGTCGAACCCTGGCATTCACTTATTTCAAAATAAGAAACGGAACCAGGTCATTTTGAGTCTTTCTCTTTTTTTATTGACTATTTTCTTTTATTTATCCGTGGATGCGCAGGCTAAACCGGCTCAGGTCAGTCCTGCGTATGCTGAATCTATTCCGTTGTCGTATATATTCACAGTTCTGTTTTTAATGCTTGGCCCGTTTAAGATTATCGGACCTTTTGTGAAAATTACGCGGGACGCGGATCGGAGTCTTTCCAGGAATATGGCACTCCAGGCATCGTTGTATTCTTCTATCGCTCTTTGCATTGCCGCATTTTTAGGCCAGGCGATACTAAAAAAATATGATATATCCATTCCCATACTTTCCCTTGCCGGCGGAATTATTCTTTTTTTAGTTGCGCTGATCGCCATCATTCAGCAATTCCAGCCTGCAATAGCAGACAATGAAACGAAAGCAGTGCCGACTCTGAAAATGGCCCTGACGCCACTGGCTTTTCCGACCATCGTAACGCCTTACGGAATCGCGACGCTTATTGTATTTCTTGCATTAAGCCCGGATTTGAACAGCCGGTTGGGTATCGGTATGATGGTTTTTGGGATTATGCTGTTAAACCTGGTATTCATGTTGATTACGCGGTTTATCAGTCAGAAAACATTTCAAGTGCTTGCCGTCTTGTTGCAAATTCTGGCTTCTGTCCTCGGCATTGTACAAGTTGCGTTAGGACTTAAAATCGTGTACAAGGCGATCAATGTTCTCTTGCATTCTTAAGCCAATAGAGATTCGGATATAGGGGTAATTTGAAAAAAATAAATGTGCAAGGTGGATGTGTTTATAAGAAATTTCTTATCCGCTTATAGAATTTCAAAAGGTATCTTTTCCCTATTCATGTCTCTTGGTCTGTTTTTTTTCAAAGAACACCTGCAGTATAATGTTTAGTGCGTAGAGGTTTGTAGAATTATAGTGTTCATCGTACTGATAGGTTAAATTATCCTCTTAGCCAAAGCGTGGTCCCCAATTTACAGTATCGCCTCCGATCAGGCGGGCCCGGGTAATGGTCATGTAACGGGAATCCCAGAAGACTTCTGCATTCGCGTATGGAACGATTGAACTCCGCACGGCATTGCTTTCATTGTATTACGTAAACGAGATATATGATGAAAGACGCCAGGAGGAATTCAGCCTGTACCATATATCGGTTTACAGCCAAAACTCCAGGAACGAATTTTGAGCTCTGCCGACGTGTGCAGGGTAAAGACAGATGAATATTCCTATACAAAGTATTCTGATATTGGATTTTTAAAGTAATCTGATATTGGATTTTTTGAGTGACACATTTTTACCCGTTGAGTAAGGTTTAATTTTTCCCATCTGCATTAAAAAGGAAGGTACCTCTGTTTGAAATGGATCCATCTGATCAACATCAAATGCGTAATATTATCGAGATCATTTCAAATCAGCAAGCCTGGGTGTTTTGCTGGCAGATAGTCCTTCTGCGTATTCGCCTACAGATGGATAAACATGCTCTGCTGATAAGAATCAGCGTTTTATATGATGTCCATCATGGATGGTCTATCGGTCTCATCATACATTTGAAAAATGTCGTTCAAGGTGGTTATATATTTATTTACGATCAATACAATCAGATACTTATGAATTGTAAAACCGGGCTAAGCAGAGGAAGAGGCTTTTTCGCAACAACAGCAAACAAATCCGCCACCTGCCGTTCCGGATACTTCCAAGATGATATACAATCAGATTTCAAAGGGACTAAAATTATATGTCTTTCCGGCAAAGGGGCAAACCCAGCAACAACAAAAAGCCGACGAGTTCGAATGTTATAAGTGGGCAATGGAGTCTTCCGGAATTGATCCGTTAAACCTTCCAAAGGTTCAGGCTCCGCCTCCACAATCCGGACAAACCGGTGATGCAGTTAAAGGTGCAGCCAAGGGTGCAGCCGTCGGTGTGGCCATTGGAGCGATAGCGGGTGATGCGGGCCAGCGCGCGGCAATAGGTGCCGTTGCCGGAGGTGCAGCGGGAAGACGTGCGGGGAAAAAGCGCAGGCCCAGCAAAATCAGCAGGCTGAAGCAGCTGCAGCTAAAAACGAGCAGGATATGAAAAACAGTTTTATCAAAGCATTTTCCGCATGCATCAAAGGAAAGGGATATACAGTTGAATAAGCTGTTGTGGAAATGAAGAGTGTTCAGCAAAAAAATTTATCAGATCATCATACCAGATTACGAACCATAAAATAATTTTATTTATGAAGCAACTTATCCTTTTTGCGATTTTAACTTCCTGCCTTTTTTCCTGTTCTCCCTCTGCTTCTACCGATAAATTGCAAAGTGAAAACCTTAGCCTGGTTAAAAAGTTTATGGAAGCTGTAGAAAATAAGGATACCACAGCAATGGCTTCTCTGCTTGACGAAAAATATAAGGGCTTCAGTCCCTCAGTAGGGGATTCTACCAACAAAGCAGATGCGCTCAGAAACTTTCAATACAATTCGGAAAATCTGTATGAATCGGTCAGGTATACCCGATACCAGAATTTAGCGCTGGCTATAAAACCAGGCGATGAAGCGGAGCCTGGGGACTGGATTTCCAACTGGGCATATGTTACGATTAAATACAAAGACGGCCGGGGGCCGGTCAATTTATGGGTGAACGCGGTGTACCGGATTGAGAACGGCAAAATTGTACATAGCCGCACATTTTATAATGAAGCCGATGTGCTCCGGCAACTGGGTTATTCCGCCATTAAACCTGAATCGAATTAGCAGAGGCACGGTGTTTTCAGCACATAAAGGAACCATTGCCTGACAAAAAGAATAGTATTGCCGATCAGGTGCGTATGGTAGTTGTATTACTTTTCCCAAGGAAAAAGTAAATAAATGGATCAGTCAATTGTTACACTAAAACAAAATACTGAAATGGACTAGCAGAAACCGGGCGATAATAATTTCTATATGGAAACCATCAGCGAAATAGCAGCCGGCGATTTTTCACTTGCCAGTAGCGGACGTCTCAATACCCTTTTAAGATGGTTGCGCCTGGATGATGATTCATCGAAGGGATATTTAAAGAGGAGCCTGGTACTGGTTGGTGTAACCTGGCTGCCCCTGCTTATTTTATCCGTCTTACAAGGTATGGCCTGGGGCAATCGGGTGGATATGAATTTTCTAAAAGATTTTGCGACCCATTCGAAATTTATTCTTATTCTGCCGCTGCTAATCTTTTCAGAATCTTCGGTTGACGGCCGGCTCAGGGAACTAACAGCCGAGTTGTTTAATTCTGAAATACTGGTAGAAAAGGACCTTCCGATGTTTGAACAAATAAAGAAAAGAATCAAACATTTATCTGAAAGCCTGGTAGCAGACTGGGTGATGTTGTTCATTGTCATCGTTAATATCGTTTTAAGGTGGCTCGGAAATGTACACCATATTAGTATCTGGATGCTTTATCCCGACGAACAGGGAGGACACATATCCTGGGCAGGATGCTGGTTTGCATTTCTGAGTTTGCCAGTATTCCAGTACGTATTACTTCGCTGGCTTTGGCGTTGGGTTATCTGGCTTATTTATTTTGGAAAGATTTCCAGGATGCCATTGCATCTCAGTCCGGCACATCCTGACAAGGCAGGGGGGATTGGTTTCCTGGGGATACCACCTGCACCATTCTTTAAAGTCACACTAGCCATATCACTTTTGTTTTCAACGATGGTTTCAGTAAAGATATTCTGGCTTCACGAACGTCTGCCTCAATATTATCCCATGATGGCAGGTTTCGCTGTTCTTTGCGTTGTCATTAATGTATTACCTCTCATCGTATTTATGAAACCCATGATGAAGCAACGTCGAAAAGGGATTTTTGAATACAGCACGTTAATAAAAAAGCATCACCAGTGTTTTGATGAAAAATGGCTGAACAAGAAAGATGTGAAGATGCTTTTGGGGAGCCAGGATGCATCTTCAACTACCGATCTGATCAGCACATTCAATACGGTCATGAGTATGGGAGTCTTCCCTTTTAATTTGAAAACCATGGCGTCTATTATTATGATTGCCGTGTTGCCCATGGTACCCCTTCTGGCATTTGAATACGACTTGCTGGAAATTCTGAGTAAGATTATCGGTGTAATGATCTGAATGTATGTACTCCGGTTGTGTATTATTTTTTTTCCGGGTTTTCGATGTCCAATTCTGGCAATTCATTTAGTTCCTTTTGCAGGAAATATTTCAGGAATGTTCTTATGATCGCAATGGCGCCCAGTTGAATAAGATGTTCATAGGTCGGTGCAAGTGTTGTTTTGATAATATCAGAAGTCAGTTGAAATTCCAGCGCGGTTGCCAGTCATCCGCCAAACTGGAATCTAAGCCTGATATACAACGGTGAGTCTTGCGTTTTCTTTCTTTCGAATAAAAGAATAAATGTTTTTAAAAAGCCGGCTACGATACATAATACCGCCGCAAATTCCAGCGACAGGGCAACCACTTTTACAATTTCTCCTAGTATTTTTTCTACTGATTCCATCGGTTGTTGTTGTCAATTTTTCCCGGTATAAATCTTATTTACCCTTTTGAAAGGATTAGCGATACATGGAGCCATCATCAGTTTTCCAAAATAAATGCATGCGTATGTGAGAGCATGCCGCCTGAAACGATACGTGCTTTAAATCCTTTCTGTAAAAGGATGCGGACCGCAGAGTAGGCCCGCTGACCAGAACGGCATATCACATCTATTTCTTTATCGCGCGGGAGTTCACCCAAACGCGCACGGAGTTTACCCAGGGGGATGTTAATGGTACCTGGAATACTTTCTACCGAAAGCTCAAACGGCTCGCGTACATCGAGGAGGAATGTATTCCTATTGCCACCCCAGTGAACGACGGGCATATCTCCGCGGAGAATATCCGCTCCGATCATCCCGGCAAAGTTGATCGCGTCCTTCGCCATACCGAAAGCAGGTGCATAACAGAGTTCGGATTCTTCCAGATCGTAAACCGTCGCTCCCATCTGGAGTGCTGCGGCGAACGCACTGATGCGCTTATCTATCATTTCTTCACCGAGCGCCTGTGCTCCCAATAATTTTCCGTTGGATTTCCTGAAAAGCACTTTCATCGCAATGGGTTTGGCGCCGGGGTAGTAGCCTGCGTGAGAATTCGGATAGAGATAAATTTTTTCGAAATCCTTATCACCGATCCGGTTAAGTGTCTTTTCACTGGCACCTGTCCAGGCTGCTGATGCGCCAAAGAGACCGATAATCGAAGTACCCTGGAGCCCCTGAATTCAGCGACAGGATTACGAGGTCAGCCGTATAAATTTTACCAGACTTGGTTACTACATCGATCGTATTATTTTTTGACTGTTTAAAACTGGCTACTCCATTGTTCAACGCCAGATTTATCCCATGCCTTTCAATATATCTCTCTGCAATACCAGCCATTTCAGGATCAAGTGGCATAAGTATCTGACCGGCCATCTCGACAACGGTCACGTTAAACCCGCGATGTACCAGGTTCTCGGCCGTTTCCAAACCAATGAACCCGGCACCGATTACTACGGCATGCGGTTTAGGCCTTATGGTCTGGAAGCCGGAGTACTTACTCATCCCGGTGAGGAACAGGGAACCATTTTCTATCCATTCGCGCACGGCTCTCGCATCCGGCACAGTCCTCAATTCGAAAATCCCCGGAAGATCAATTCCGGGGAGGGGGGACGAATAGAGGGTGCTCCGGGTGAAAGCACAAGCTTATCATAACTTTCAATGGTCACTTCACCGGTTTGAAGATTCTTTAGTTCCACAGTTTTTTTGCCGGGGTTGACTCCGATCGCTTCGCAACGCGTCCGGCAATCTATTGCAAACTGTTCACGGAAAGTTGCTTCACTGGCTACCAGCAGGCTTGACTCTTTTTGGATCACATCTCCGATATGATAGGGTAGTCCGCAGTTTGCATAAGAGACGTATGGGCCGCGTTCCACCATGATGATTTCTGCATTTTCATCAAGTCTGCGCAGGCGTGCTGCACAGGATGCGCCACCGGCCACACCTCCTACAATGATAACTTTCAGTTTATTTGTCGTTTTTTCAGATTTCATGTTAGATATTAATATGTTAATTGGTCTTTCAAAGGTTATATAAAGCGCACTTGTTGAATTATGACTCGGGTTATGGGACAATATAATAGTAATCATTAAAGAAAATCCCCTTTGCGAAACGTACATGCAAGTAATATCGTGAGTATGCCGAAGGTGTCCAGGGTATTGTCGGATATATCGCCTGGTGTCGCCTGTCTGGCCAAATGTTCAGACAGTTTTGTAACCAGACCCTTTTATTAATCTGATAAAGCGACGGATAATTTGGTTTTTTCATTTTCGTTTTTTGTGCTTTCGGTTTCAGGAATAAACATGGCTGCTTTTCCGCTTTCCAGCGTATTTTTTTCATCCAGCAATCCAAAAAGCTCAATCAGCTTGGCAACCACTCCGGTCCAGCCGGTCTGGTGACTGGCACCGAGTCCTGCACCATTGTCGCCATGGAAGTACTCGTGAAAGAGGATAAGGTCACGCCAGTTCGGATCATGCTGGAATGTATTCATGCCTCCGTATAACAGGCCGTAAGCCGTCTTCATTTCGAGTGAAGATACTCGTTAGACGATCTGAAATGTTCTTTCGCTACTTCGAAGAGGTTCATCGACTTTCCGGAACCTGTTGGGCATTCGATTTTGAAATTGTCGCCATAATACATATAGAAATTCAGCAGGGCGCGGATGATCATGATATTAACCGGCATCCAGATCGGCCCACGCCAGTTGGAGTTGCCACCAAACATGCCAGTATCAGATTCGGCCGGCAGATAATCTACCCGATATTCCTGGCCCTGCACATTTAGCACAAAAGGATGATCCTTATGAAATTTTGAAATAGAACGAATGCCGATAGGGTGACGAGGAACTCGTTTTCATCAAGCATCTTTGAAAGTATGCGACGCAATCTTTCCGGATTTACAAGTGAGAGGATGCCACGTTCGGCTATGCCGAAATGACCCTGCCCCGTGGGATGAATGGTTGTTAAGAGTTCAGGCATTCGGCGCAGGCGTTCGGCAATTGCAGCCATTACACTTGGCATGCTATCCCGTTGCCATTTTTCGATAACCGTGGTGGCGCAAATGGGTAGTAGCCCTACCAGTGACCGCACTTTAAGCCGTTGAGCACTGCCATCGGGCAGACGAAGCAGGTCATAATAGAAACCATCCTCTTCATCCCACATTCCATCATCTCCGGGCCGGTTCATGGCTGAAGCGATAAAATAGAAGTGCTCAATAAATTTAAAAACCATTGGTCAGTAACTGCGGTCCTGGCTGCGATCTCTATGGCGAGCTCCAGCATGTTCTGGCTGAAAAGCGCCATCCATGCAGTACCATCTGCCTGTTCGAGGTTTCCGCCGGTGGGCAGTGGTGCGCTGCGGTCAAAGACACCAATATTGTCAAGGCCAAGAAATCCACCTTCGAATACATTCTTGCCGAACCGGTCTTTTCGGTTCACCCACCAGGTGAAATTCAGCATGCAGCTTATTGAAAGTAGTCTTCAGAAACTCAATATCGATCTCCTGGTTCATGGCCTGATCCGTTCGGTGCAGAAACAAAGTTGCCCAGGCATGTACCGGTGGATTCACATCGCTGAAGTTCCATTCATAGGCCGGCATCTGTCCGTTAGGATGCAGATATGAACTTCGAAGCATCAGTTCCATTTGATTCTTGGCAAAATCCGGATCCACGATAGAAAGCGGAAGTGTGTGGAAAGCCAGATCCCAGGCTGCGTACCAGGGATATTCCCATTTGTCGGGCATGGAAATAATATCTTCATTCAGCATATGGTACCACTCCGAGTTCCGGGCATTTTTATATCCTTTATGAAGCGGGTTTGAATTGTGTTCGTCCAGCCAGTTGTCCCCATCGAAGAAGAAGAACTGTTTGCTCCAAAGCATGCCGGCAAGGGCCTGCCGCATCACATTGGCCTTGTCTGCACTTACTGTTTGCAGGAGTGACTGATTTGTAAAATTCATCTGCTTCATTAAGTCTGTCCGAAAATACTTTGTCAAATGTTTTACCGAAGTAGTTGCCTTCGGGTTCATTGAGTATTTTTTGGTCAGCCGCAAGCGAATAACTGAAGTCTGACCTGCACCGATATCCAGCTGAAAATGAGCTGCGACTTTTGTTCCCTGTTTTTCCGGATTCACAGCATCCTGTTTACCATTAACTACAAAATCGTTGATGCCATCCTTCACATAGGCGCTTTCGTTTTTGATACCGGGAAAAAGTCTTTCATGGTTAGTTTCGTTTTCTGTAAACAAAAGTGGCACATCGCCATCGCAGAATAAAGTAAATTCTCCAAGTTCCTGATGGCTCACGGATACAGCGCTAAGCCCAGGCTGAATTTTAATTTCATGGAGGCTGGGTTTCTCGGTAGACCGTTGGATTCAGCGATCCATTTTGACCAGTCGTTCCGGAACCAGAGGTAGGTAACAGATGCAATTTGGCTGTTTCCGGACCGCGGTTGATAGCAGTGATTTTTACCAGTATATCCTCCGGACCTGCTTTCGCGTATTCGATGAAAACATCGAAGTACCGGTCTTCATAGAAAACACCCGTATCGAGCAGTTCATATTCCATTTCTTTCCGGTTACGGTGGCTGTTCGTTTGCACCAGATCGGCATAGGGATAAGCTGCCTGCGGGTATTTGTACAGTGTCTTCATGTAAGAGTGCGTCGGGGTACTGTCGAGATAGAAATAATACTCCTTCACATCTTCACCATGATTGCCTTCACTATTCGTCAATCCGAAATACCGTTCTTTCAGAATGGGATCTTTGCCATTCCAGAGTGCCAGTGCAAAACAAAGAAATTGTTTATCATCGGAAATACCGGCGATACCGTCCTCGCCCCAGCGGTACGCACGGGAGCGGGCATGATCGTGGGTGAAAAAATTCCAGGCATCTCCATTGTGGCTGTAGTCTTCCCGAACAGTACCCCACTGCCGTTCGCTCAGATAAGGACCCCATTTTTTCCATGGTATATTAATTTCCCTGGCTTGTTGCAATCTCATTTTTTCCATATTCATGATCCTTCAAATTTTAATTAAGGTTTATTAGATATGTTCATTTTCAAAGGCCAGAGCTACAAAGCGAAAAAGATAAGTGAGGTAAAGTTTGTGAAACGAAAGAAATATAAACAATGATTCCTGCGGGTCCTGGGCATGACTATCATCATGCGGCCAGTCGGGTTATTTTCCAAAAACATACCCAACTGTAAACATGATTCCATAGTCACTGGTTGATGAAGACCCTTCCGGGGGTTTATTATCATAAGAATAATAAAATATCAGGCCGGTCAGGAAATCTTTGAAGATTTCTACACTCACATTCAGGTCAACTTGCATTCGGATACGGCCCCAATCCGTTATTCCAGGGTAAATCAGGTAGTCTGCGTCGATGGAAAGCTTGGGAGTAGAATAGTAAAACCGTTTGTAGGCGACTTCAAATAAAGCGTCAAGATTTCCTGTAAATTGACTTGTTTCTATGGATTGTTCCTGATTGTAGGAAAGACCGGTTGAAGCCAATAAGCGGTTATGGTTATCTGTTATAGGCTGCCAGCCCACTACTCCACTTACCAGGTAACGGCTGGCCAGACCCAGTTCGGTATTTTGCTGCCAACCGAGTGAAGTACCCCAGAAATATTTTTTACCAAAATCTCTCTTGAAACTTGCAATAATGTCCTGTTTCGTTGTCAAACTCGTGTCATTACCGTAGTTTGTAATGACTGAATTCAATTTCAGATTGAATTCTCTTTTAGGTATGATATAGGATATGTTGCTTGTAAAGTTGGACTGAAGTATGGAATTGGATTTGGTATAATTAAAACCATAATTCACATCTCCGACCAACCTTTTCAGAAACCGGTCCTTGATTGGAATGATCTCTATAATATCATCCAGATTTTTCTGGTGATGCAACTGAAAAAGAGAATCAATGCTGGTTACAACAATTTCGCCATCTCGCAGGGTGAATTCGAAAACTTTATTTGAAGTAATACCAGTGATATACTCCCACTTAATACTTATGGTTCCCGGGCCATCCATTTTGTAGGTAAGCATGCCCAGTTTCATACTCATTATTTCACCGGTTAGTGTATCGCCATTCTTAAGCATCACTCTGTCGGTCTTTTGTCCGTGGACATATAAGATGAAGCTGGTAAATAATATCAGAAGAATGAATTTAGGGCATTGATAAAACTGGCAAATCGTGTAGCGAACAGAAATGAAACGAATTTTAAGTGATGTCGGGGGCATCCTTTATAACGTATATCAATCAAATGTATGGTCAAAAGATGGATGTGTTCATGAATTTTATCAATCGACCGGGTGACACTTATCACAAACTTAGATTCAATGTAATTGTTGCAACTTGGAGGATCCGTGCCTGTGACTAAAACGAAGCAATCGAATTCCGTCGGATTTTCATTTGCATTTCAATAAAGATCATTTAATGGGTTGATAAGAGTCATATTATTCCCTGCCGGTAAATAGTAGGTTTGAAATCGTTATCTGCGGTTGTGGTTTTTATTTTCGGGAAAGCAAACAAAAAATAATCAATGGAAGGCAATGAATCGATTTTATATAATACGGATGCAGGGTTATTAAGTCTTGTATTATTTTTAGGAATGCTGCTGCTGCTGAAGTTGGGCATCGCCCTGGGACATAAACTGCGGAAGTCGGAGGATGTAGAGAACAATCCGATAAACACGACGATCGTAGCTTCTCTTTTAGGCCTCTTCGCATTTCTGCTGGCATTTACATTTAACATGAGTGGCAGCCGTTTTGAAAGCAGGAGGCTCAATAATATTAATGAAGCCAATGCATTGGGTACAGCTATTTTGCGGGCAAATCTTTACCCCGGTAAGCAACGGGATTCATTTCGTATGGATTTCAGGTATTATACGATCGCCCGCATCAGATATTTTAAAGCTGGCAGTGACCGGCAGTCCATGCTCAAAGCAGATAGGGATGCAAAGGATATCGCAGCAAGGCTTTGGAAGAGGGCAACGGATAATGCATTGAACAACGCTCCAGGCCTCTATCCCTCGAATTTTATGGTGCCAGCTTTAAATGCTATGATAGATAGTGCGAATTATAATAATTATGTGGAAAAATTACGGGTTCCTGATTCCATTGTGCTTCTTCTCTTTGCCATTTCGCTGACTTGCGCTTTTTTTCTGGGGTATTATTCTATCAGAAAAGGCTGGTTTAACGCTACGATAACCGTTGGTTTTTGCCTGTTAAGTACCCTGGTTATATATACAACCCTGGATCTGGACAGGTCGAGAACCGGCTTAATCAAACACGTCACCAGTCAGCAGTCGGTGGTTGAATTGATGGAACAATTTGACGAGCCCTGAGAGACGGGTTCAGTCTGGCAAATGAGCACCTTTTTACATTAAGCACAATCACCAAAACAGACGAAAGAAAGCCGGCACCTGAACCATTGGATCAGGAGTGAACAAGTGCAGGCTATACTTTCGGCAGATAAAAAACGCAGTTTTATATTTATTCAACTTAAATCAATAGCGAAATAGAATTTTGGAATTAATATGTAAATTATAGAATTAAAATTCTATTTAAACTTGCTTTTACATGTTTATACAGAAGTTCTCAATGGCCGCTGAAATCAAATACCAGCCCCCGATGAAACTAAATTGAAGGATCGTGGCATAAGTTATGTGTGCATTTCCATAGTGGAAAACAGTATCGGAAGCCTGTGCAATTCCCAATAACAGGGCGCCGACTTAAATCCCAATCGCATTGCTGGCTTTAAACTTAACTCCGGCTTTCAGGAAGAGGCTTCATTTAATAAACGCTAGTTCCGCTGGAGAGAACTATTTTACGTTTTGAAATTTTACCCCTATTTTTTGTCTAACAATTCTATGAAACATTAGCTGGTAAGGGTTTCCAGCGTTTTACGGTGAACCGGATTGGATTTTCCTCGCTTCGCTCGGATGATCATCCGTACTACTTCGAGGTCCTAACTCAAAGCCTTTACGGTGCTTCGCAGCGTCCGGCCTTTTTGTTCATTCGCTTTTGAAAGCAAGCTTTCAACGCTCATTCACAAAAATGCCTCATCGACTTCATCGAAAAGGCTTTGTGACCCGGATTGGACACTTTTCGAACCGTTTTCTAAATAATCTAAGGTTCATCATAGATTTAAGTGATTGACAATCCCGCTCCTGGAATTTCCACGCGCGGTCACTTTGTTAAACATTTCATTCACTGCGGAGGGATTTTATGGGGTTCGCGAGGGCCGCGCGGACGGTCTGAATACTGACCGTCAACAGGGCAATGGCGAGGGCAACGGCGCCGGCCACGAGGAAGATCCACCAACTGATCTCCGTACGATAGGCAAACGTTTCGAGCCATTTGTACATAGCCCACCACGCGACGGGGAAGGCGATGAGCGCAGCGATCCCGACAAGCATCGTGAAGTCCCTGCTGAGAAGACCGACGATACCACTGACCTGGGCGCCGAGGACCTTGCGGATCCCGATCTCCTTGGTGCGTTGTTCGGCAGCATAGGTGACGAGGCCGAAGAGACCGAGGCAGGCAATGAGGATAGCGAAGACGGCGAAGGTGATGAAGATCCGGCCGGTATGCTGCTCGGCGTGATACAATTTATCAAAGTCGTTATCCATGAAGGTGTAGCTAAAGGGCAGCCCCTGCTTTTCGGCATGGAACTTAGTTTCCACCTGCCGGATGAGACTGAAGACATCATTCGTGTGGAAGCGGACGGCCATGCTGCTCCAGTTATACGTGTTGACCACCATAAGAAGGGGGTGGATCTTGTCATGCATGGAGTTATAGTTGAAATCCTTTACGACGCCGACAACATGATAGGTGATGGTCCTGAACAGATCATCGTGATTGTAGAGGATCAGATTGAGCGGGTCTTTTACGCCGAGCGTCGCTACGGCGGCTTCATTGAGGAGAATGGCGGTGGAGTCGGTAGGAAATTGCGCGAGGTCGAAATTGCGGCCTTTGATCATCTGCATGCCGAGGGTGGGAATATAATGGTCGTCGACCCTGAGCGTGGTCATGAGGATCGCCTTTTGGGCGTCGAGCGTGGCATCCGGGAACCAGCCTTCCTGCCAGTACTGGCCGCCGCCGACGGTAGGGAGGTCGGGGGTGATGGTAACGTCGGTGACCCCGGCGAGGTTGAGCAGGTTATTGCGAAGATTGGTGGTACCATCCCGGCCGAGCGACCAGGTACCATGGATGACGAGTACCTGATCCCGGTTGAAGCCGACTTGCTTATTTCGAATATAGTGCAGCTGGCGATAGATGACGAGGGTGCTGACGATGAGGCCAATGGAAATAAAAAATTGAAAGACCACCAGGCTGCTTCGGAGCCAGCTGCTCTTGAACCCCGCGGCTATCTTTCCTTTCAAAACATCGATCGGCTGAAAGGAGGAAAGGTAGAAGGCGGGGTAGCTGCCTGCGAGACAGCCGACCAGCAGCACCAGGAGGATGAGGATGGGCAGGAACCGGCTGCTGTAGAGCACGTCGTGATGGAGCGATTTGCCGGCAAGCTGATTGAACACTGGTAGCAGCAGGACAGCTATGCAAAGAGCGAGGACAAGGGAGAAGAGGCTGAGCAGGATGGACTCAGTGAGGAACTGGAGGATGAGGTGTCCTTTTGTCGAGCCGGCGACCTTGCGGATGCCCACTTCTTTGGCGCGGTTGGCGGAGCGTGCGGTGCTGAGGTTCATGAAATTGACGCAGGCGATCAGTAGGATGAGCACGGCGATGACGGAGAAGATGTATACGAATTGGATATTGCTGTTGGCTTCGAGCTCACCAGACTTATTGGAATAAAGGTGCACATCGGTGAGGGGGAAGATGGGGCAACGGAAATGATTACCCGCTTTCTCGAGGTCGGCGCCCGAAGTGTGGAACATTTGCCTGGAGGGCCGGGCCGATATTGAGATTGACGACTGCGTCTACATCCTTCTGGACCTCGGCTCGCGTGATGCCGGGTTGGGCAAGGACATAGGTATAATAAGCATTACTCACCCAGTTGTTGTCGCTGGGGTCATTAAAGTTGTAGGCTTCGCGGAGGGGGCGAATGAAGCTGAAATGAAACTGGGACTGCTCCGGCATGTCCCGGATGACCCCGGTGACCTTGAGGAGCTTATTGTCATTATCTACCTCCAGCGTGCGACCGATCACATCGGTGCTGTTGAAATAGCGGCGGGCGGCACTTTCATCGATCACGATGGAATGAGGGTTGTTGAGGGCGGTATTGGGATCGCCGGCGATCATGGGCAGCGTGAAGACCTTGAAGATCGTCGAGTCGGCAAAGACGAAGTGATGTTCGAAGACGTGGTCGTTGCCCTTCCTCACCAGCAGGTCGCCAGGGTTGCGGAACCTGACCATCTGCCGGATCTTCGGATAGGAAGCGACGAGCGTGGGGCCGAAAAATTTGGAAGTGGTGACAGCATCGTACTGGGTGTTATTTAAGTAGACATCCTCATCGATCCGATAGATGCGGTCGGCGTTGACGTTGTAGCGGTCGTAACTGAGCTCATCGGTAACGTACAGTACGATCAGCAGACAGACACCGAGGCCGGCAGCGAGGCCGATGATGTTGAGGGCGGTAAAGCCCTTGCTTTTCCTGAGGCTGCGGAAGGCTATCGTGATATAGTTGCGGAACATGGGATGGTCTGTTTTATGACGGGTAAGGCTGCCAAATCATTAGGACGATCCCAAAAGAGTGCCGGGTTTATAAAGTATTGAAGACCATTCTCTGTCAAGGCCTTCGAGAGAAAATGATGTTCGGTTTCAATACAGTCATCGTGCAGGAACGAGCATCGGCGGGGGTATGGGGGGAATTTGTAAAATCCGCGTTCTCTTGTTGTCTCTTTACAGATTGAACAAAATTTCATCAGGTTTTCTAAAACTCATGCCGTAGATTCCTAGAACTAAATAGGGGTGGTTATTTTACATATTAACGATTGCACTTCAACCAAACTATACTTGTCAAAAATAATATGCTCCCAAGCATATAAATAATAGTAATCCAAGTTCCAATTCTGCCTTTAAATTTTGAGTTTTCGGCAATATTGTTAATAAATACTCTGTATTTTTTATTCTTATAAAAAATTAGAAAAATAATTACCCCGATTTTCTAATTTACATCGCTTCGATTATTTGGGGAGAGGTCATTTCATGTATGTTTACGTCATTGCTTGAATTCATCCGGCACTTTCAATTCACTTGGTAAGCCATCTTTGGAATTGATTGCTTTATCGAAATTCAACCTTATGCTGACTTTTACGTGACTGCTATCTTTAAGTAACATATTTACATAAAGGTTAATGTAGACATTATCAAGCGATGTAGTCTCCAACTTGCCCATATCAAGTATCTCGCATGAATACAGTCTATGCATTACGAAAAGTCTCCAGATTTTTACAAATCTGTAAACGCCATCACTGCGACTGCCTGCGTTAAATGTCAAAGTTTCCCCCTTATATATTTTGTATCCACTTTCAGTATATAGTGTATCATTTTCATATTTCGTCTGTGAAATACCATTGCCAATCGCCAAACTGAATAGTGTAGTTAAGACAACAGCAAACTTGAATTGAGCGATCATTTTACATTTTTTTAGCTGGTAAAACAAAATTCCCATTATCAGCAAAAGTCAAGACTTTTTTATCTGAAGATGCTGATATAGGTCATAATCGCTCATGAGATGTGTCATTGTATAAGACCGTATAAACTGGACAGTTTTCTAAATGAGGTTTTGTAATAATTGCACCATAAAATGCAACACGCCTAAAATGAAAATCCCATAAATACGTGGAAGTGACGCATCTATGGGAAACTATCGTGAACCGGATTGGATTTTTCTCACTTCGCTCGAAAGATCCGTGGATTACCTACGGTGATCCAAATACTCCTGCGAGGTCCTTATCCGAATCCTTTGCGCTGCTTCGCAGCGCCCGGCTTTTTCATTTATTCGCTTTTGAATGCAAGCATTCAACGCGCATAAATAAAAAATCCTCTTCAGCTTCGCTGAAAAGGATTCGTGAACCGGATTGGATTCGAACCAATGACCTGCTGCTTAGAAGGCAGCTGCTCTATCCAACTGAGCTACCGGTCCGATTTCGCGCAAAAATAATGATTTTAAGGCTAAAGCCTAAAGCCTAAAGCCTAAAGCCCAAAGCCCAAAGCCTAAAGCATAAAGCATTTGTAAAGTAAGCTATTGCTTCTTTAGAGCGTACACATCCGGCAGATAAGCAAAGTCGCCATAATTACGGGTGAAATAAACACTGTCGTCCTGCATGCTGAATGCATAATTTCCATTGAAAATATAAGCCCAGTTAAAATAAGCCGGGAAAGCGCAGAGGTTTTGAATCGCAATGGAATCTCCGAAAACTCTATAGATTCCATTGCAAATGGCGGGATTAAAATTTTTGTCACTGGTTCCACTGAAACTGTCTTCTTTAAATATTATCTGGATATTTGAAGGAGCACTGGTATCGCCGCTTCTGTGAAAAGTACCGTTATAAGTGCCTGATAGCGGATAGGGATTCTGATTGGTTTTATTACAAGAGAAAATCCACCACACTAATAACGCGATCGACAGGGCTCTTTTCATTTCGGAATCTGTTTCTTCCTCTGACAGATAACGGAGATCAAAGGCTGCTTTTGAGATACCTAAACGCTTTTAGAACTTGTAATTTAGCCCTTCTGGCATACCTTTGCACATTCAAATTTTAATGCATGATCCGCGCGAATAATGTGACCCTTCTTTTTGGTAAACGTGTACTGTTCGACGAGGTAAATATCTCCTTTACCAAGGGAAACTGTTATGGCGTGATCGGTGCTAACGGCGCGGGTAAATCAACCTTCCTCAAAATACTGGCGGGGGAAATTGAGCCTACCAAGGGCAATATCGAAATATCCCCCGGACTGCGTATGGCCGTCCTCAAACAGAACCACCGGGAGTTTGATGAACAGACCGTTCTGAACACTGTACTCATGGGTTATAAAAAGCTCTGGGACACGATGCAGGAAAAGGATGCCATCTATATGAAGGAGGATTTTACTGAAGAAGACGGCATCAAAGCAGGCCACCTGGAGGCTGAATTCGGTGAAATGGGCGGTTATACGGCAGAAAGTGATGCGGCTTCACTTCTGAGCGACCTGGGTGTAAAGGAATCCATGCATTCGCAATTGCTAAAAGAACTTTCCGGCGCCATGAAAGTGCGCGTACTGCTGGCACAGGCGATTTTCGGCAATCCCGATATCCTTCTGCTGGATGAACCGACCAATGACCTCGACGTGGAAACCATCAGCTGGCTGGAGAATTTTCTCGCCGATTATGAAAATATAGTGATCGTTGTTTCGCATGACCGTCACTTCCTGGATGCCGTTTGTACCCATGTGGCCGATGTGGATCGTGCAAAAATAAAAGCATATAAAGGAAACTATACTTTCTGGTATGAATCCTCCCAACTCATGGCCCGCCAGATGAGTGACAAGAACAAGAAAACTGAAGATAAACGTGCAGCCCTGCTGGAATTTATCGCCCGTTTCTCTGCCAACGCTTCCAAATCAAAACAAGCCACTTCCCGCAAAAAGGCCCTGGAAAAATTGACGATCGAAGAGATTGAACCTTCAAACCGTCGCTATCCGGGTATCATTTTTAAGCAACAGAGAGAAGTTGGGAACCAGATTCTCAACGTGAATAAACTGGCTAAAGCAACGGATGATGGTACGCAGCTTTTTGCAGATATTACTTTTAGTTTAAATAAGGGTGATAAAGTGGCGCTTGTCAGTAAGAACCCTCTGGCGCTTACCGACTTCTATGAAATCGTATCGGGTAATTTAAAGGCCGACAAGGGTAGTTTTGAATGGGGAACCACGGTTACTTTCGCCTACCTGCCCAACGATAATCATAAGTTTTTTCACGACAAGAACCTGAACCTGATGGACTGGCTTCGCCAGTATGTTCCGCCGCATGTTACGGATGTGGATGAACCTTTTCTACGTGGTTTCCTCGGGAAAATGCTCTTCAGCGGTGATGAAGTAATGAAGAAGGTAGGCGTTCTAAGTGGTGGAGAGAAAGTGCGTTGTATGATCAGCCGCATGATGCTCCAGGATCCTAACATGGTTATGCTGGATGAGCCTACCAACCATCTCGACCTGGAATCCATCCAGGCATTTAATGAAAGCATGATGAATTTTAAGGGAGTCGTTCTCATGACTTCGCACGACCATACTTTCCTTCAAACAGTCGCCAACCGGATCATTGAGATCACACCTTCAGGAGCGATTGACCGCCTCTGCAGCTTTGATGAGTATCTGGCAGATGAACGTGTGAAGCAACTTCGTCAAACTATGTATACTCCTTCACAGTTGGTCAACGCGTAATTTGGTTATGGGTTATGGGTTATGAATTATGGGTTATTGATGATTGGTAATCCAATGAGCAGGTCCTCCGATTCTATTTGTTGTGTTCAAACAATTTTTCACTGGCATAGTCAGGCAACTGCATATTCGGAATAATAGTCTTGTACATTCGCGTAGACTGGTTATATGTATGGATTATGGGTTATGAGCACCCATAACCCATAATCCATAATCCATAACCCCATGACAGTATCGTCTGATGCACAATAAATGACCCTTTTACGCATTTTAAGAAAAACCGTGTTGATTGACCAAATGGCTGCTTATAGGATTGATTTTCTGTGGGTTGTTGAATAGAGTAAATGCCCAGCAGCCTGCTCTTAAAACACCGGCTCCTTCCAAAATTACTTCTAACCTTCACAGGAGATATTTACCAGTCACTAATTTTCCTCTGAAACTGGATTCTCTGAGTATGGTCCCGGGCAGCTTAGTTGTCTCGGGTATTTCTGACAGTCTCTATCATATCGACTATGTCCATTCCACTTTAACCTGGGTTCGTAAACCCAACCTCGATAGTGTGTTCGTCCAATATCGTCTTTTTCCTTATCAGTATAACGGTGTGGTGCAGCGCCTCGATTATTCCAAAGTGATGGACAAATTCATCATCCAGCCTTCCGTTTATAACAAGGACAATAAATACAATCAGGATAATTTTTTCAACTTTGGCAATATTACCTACAACGGAAGTTTCGGCCGGGCCATATCTTTTGGTAATGCACAGGATGCTGTGGTTACTTCCAACCTGAATCTGCAGATCAGCGGATGGCTCGCAGATTCGATTGAGATTGCTGCAGCGATTACGGATAATAATATTCCCATCCAACCCGACGGTACAACTGCCCAGCTCAGTGACTTTGATCAGATATATATTCAGTTCAAAAAAAAGAACTGGCTACTCCGTATGGGAGATATTGATCTGCGTCAGACCGATAATTATTTTCTTTCTTTTTATAAAAGGCTGCGTGGAGGAACATTTGAAACGATGGCGAAACTTTCGGATCAGGGATGGAATAAAACGACATTCAGCGGTGCCGTGGCCAAGGGAACATTCAACAAAAATATTATTCAGGGTATAGAAGGAAACCAGGGTCCGTACCGCCTGACAGGTTCCAATAATGAACTCTATTTTATCGTGCTGGCAGGAACAGAAAAAGTTTACATCGATGGTGCTTTGCTTCAGAGAGGAGAGGATCAGGACTATACGATCAACTACAACACGGCGGAAGTGACTTTTACTCCGAAGCACATGATCACGAAAGACAGCCGCATTCAGGTCGAGTTTGAATATTCAAATCAATATTATCTCAACGCAAATTTGTATCTGGCCGACGAGGCGCAGATCAACAAAAATCTAAAACTTCGCTTTGCCGTTTTCAGTAACAGCGATGCGCGAAATTCTCCCATCAGTCAGACACTAGATGCAGGCAGACTCAAATTTCTGAATCAACTGGGTGACAGCATACAGAATGCATTTTATCCGGTCGAACCGCTGGATACCGGTCAGAATGTGGGATCCATTTTATACCGTAAGATCGACACCACCTATAAAGCCGCAAACGGATTGATAACACACGATTCGATTTTTGTCGTTTCCAATAATCCCGAATATCAGCTTTACAATCTGGCTTTTTCAAGTGTCGGACAGGGACTCGGAAATTATGTGCTCAATACACAGGGATTGAATGGAAATATTTATGTATGGGTGGCGCCAGTAAACGGATTGAAACAGGGACAGTTTGAAGCTGCAGAATTTCTTGTAACACCCAAGACGCAGCAGGTTATTACGGGTGGTGTGGATCTAAGGTTGTCGAAAGAATCCATCGCAACTGCAGACTTCGCAAGAAGCCGTTATGATATTAATACGCTGTCCAATTTAGATAAGGGAAATGATGCTGGTAGCGCGACCAAGTTCACGTTTCAAAATCTGCACTTAATGAAAAGCGTACTCCCGAAATGGGTGATCAGTTCTTATTTGTCATACGAATACAATGATATCCGTTTCGCACCACTGGAACCCATTCGTCCGGTAGAATTTCTTCGAGACTGGGGACTACCATTGCAATCACCTAAAGCCAATGAAACCTTTTACAAGGCGGCATTCAAATTAACGGATACACTGAAAAATGAAATTCATTATGAATTGTCGGGCTACAACAGGAACCAGGATTTTTCAGGCATCCGAAATTTGCTGGGTCATTCGCTGAATGTGAAGGGATGGCACTTTAATGATCAGGTAAGCGTTACGATCGACCGGGGATCCATCAACAACGGATATTTATTTCTCCCGACGCTCGACGTTTCAAGAACGCTCAAAAAATTAGGCAACTACATAACAGGAGTAAATTTTTCCATGGAACAAAATGTGCAGCGCAGCAAAGCCACGGATTCTGTTTCCACTGACAGCTATTCATTCAGCATTTTCCAGGTTTATCTGAAATCGCCGGATAAAAAGCCAAACAAATGGGGAATGAGTTATTTCTACCGTCAGGATGCCTATCCCTATGGACAAAATCTGGCGCTTGCCAATCGCAGTCAGAATGTGAATGTGTTTACCGAACTCACAAAAAACAAAGATGAGCAGGTCAGGATTAATGCGACGTACAGGAGTCTGCAGGTTGTCAATGCCAACGTCAGTACACAGCAGGCTGATAAAAGTCTGCTGACCCGCGTTGAGTATTCCATGCACGAATGGAAGAGTATGGTTACCGGAAATGTTTTATATGAAGTAGGATCGGGACAGGAGCAAAAACAAAATTATACTTATGTTGCCGTGCCGGCGGGAACAGGGCAATATACCTGGATCGATCTGAACGGTGATGGTATTCAGCAGCTGAATGAATTTGTGATTGCGCAGTTTGCCGATCAGGCAACTTATATCAGGGTGTTCACACCGACAAATGTGTATGTCAAGGCAAACTATAATACTTTCAACTATAGCTTCACGCTGAATCCGCGGATGCTATATGGAAACAAGGCCGTCGGATTTAAAAAGTTTCTGTCGAATATCATTTTGCAGACTTCCCTGCAATTGAATCAGAAGGAACTGGCTGCAGGCTTTATACAACTCAATCCATTTAAACAACCGCTGGATGATACTTCTCTGATCAGCAGGTCCACGGTCTTCGTCAATTCGCTTTCGTTCAACAAGCTGGATCCCAATTGGGGATTTGATATCAGCAGTAACCGGAATGTTTCCAAGGCTCTGCTTACTTATGGATACCAGACACAATCTCTGATTACATGGAACCTGCGCGTGCGCTGGAATATCAGCAAAGCATTTTTACTCAACACCATTCTTAAAAGCGGAACGAATTATCTGTATGCCAGCAATATTGATTTTGATAACAGCAATTATAATATTTACCAGTATTCCATAGCGCCCGACCTGAGTTACACACATAACGCCAATCTGCGCATAGGAATTGGATATATGTATAATCCACAAAAAAATGACCCTCAATATGGAGGCGAATCTTCCTATTCGAGTTCATATAATGCTACCGCGAAATACAATATTGTACAAACCACGTCCCTGCAGGCAAAGTTTACTTTGAATGATATTAGATATAATGGCACTACCAATACGACCGTCAGTTATATCCTGCTCGACGGATTGCTGCCCGGGAAAAATTATATCTGGGGACTTGACCTCACCAGAAAGATTGGAAGTTTTCTCGAACTCAATATAACTTATGAGGGCAGGAAGCCTGGAGAAGGACCGGTGATTAATACGGGGAGGGCTTCTCTACGTGCAATACTTTAATCGGATATGGGTTATGGGTTATGAGTTATGAGTTATGGGAGATGGGTTATTCCCTTTTTGGTTATGGGTTATTCTTTTTTAAGTTATGGGATATGAGATATGGGTTATGGGTTGTGGTAAATAGATATCTCATAACTCATATCCCATAACTCATATCTCAATATTGTCTAGTTTAGTAGTATCAATCAGCGAAATATGCCAGAAAAAAATACATTCGACGCAATCGTGATCGGTTCGGGCATCAGCGGTGGCTGGGCGGCAAAGGAACTCTGTGATCTTGGATTCAAAACCCTGGTACTTGAGAGAGGAAGAAATATAGAGCACATCAAAGATTATCCGACCGCGACGATGAATCCATGGGAATTTCAACACCGGGGTTCCAATACAGAGGAAATAATAAAAGCGAATCCTGTTATCAGTAAATGTTATGCATTCACAGAAGACACGCGTCATTTTTTTGTGAAGGACGCCGAGCATCCTTATGTGCAGGAAAAACCGTTTGACTGGATCCGTGGATACCAGGTAGGAGGGAAATCCATTATGTGGGGCAGGGCCTGTCAGCGCTGGAGCGAACTTGATTTTACGTCACCAATCCGCCATGGTTATGCGATCGACTGGCCGATCCGTTATAATGATATTGCGCCCTGGTACGGACACGTGGAAAGATTTGCAGGCATCTGCGGAAGCAGGGATGGGCTGGAAGCTATGCCGGATGGTGATTATCTTCCACCATTTGAAATGAGTTGTGTAGAATCTGCCATTCAGCAAAAGATAAAAGAAAATTATCCTGACCGATTCATGGTGCATAGTCGCTGGGCACATCTGACCAAACCAAACCAGATTCATTTTGACCAGGGACGTGGACAATGTCAGGCGAGGGACCTATGTACGCGCGGTTGTCCTTATGGTGGGTATTTTAGTTCAGTATCCTCCACGCTGCCATGGGCGATGAAGACAGGCAATCTCACGATTCGTCCGTTTTCAGTTGTTCATTCCATTGTGTACGATGAGAAAAAAGGGAAAGCAAGTGGTGTGCGCGTGATTGATGCAAATACAAAAGAATCCACAGAATATTTTGCGAAAGTGATTTTTGTGAATGCGGCCTGTCTGAATACCAATCTGATTTTACTCAATTCAACTTCGAATCGTTTTCCAAATGGTTTAGGAAATGATAATGGGCTGCTGGGGAAATTCATGGCCTTTCATAATTACCGAGCAAGTGCATCAGGAGAATATCCGGGATTTGAAGACAGGTATTTCTTTGGTAGAAATCCTACGAATCCGATCATTGCGAATTACAGGAACCTGCATAAAAGAGATACAGATTATTTAGGAGGCTATCTGACGTTTGTCTGGTCGCACCGCAGTGCGTCTGCTTTTAGTCATGTACCGGATGGCATAGGTGCAGATCTTAAAAACAATTTAACGGAACCAGGGCCATGGTATGCGGGCATGTATATGCAGGGTGAAACAATACCGAGGGAATCCAATCATGTTAAACTGAGCAGCGATTTAAAAGATCCCTGGGGCATTCCGCAGCTGATCACTTCGATCGACTATGATGACAATGCGGAAAAAATGGTGAAAGATTTTATGAAACAGAGTTCAGAAATGTTGGAGAAAGCAGGCTGCAAAAATATTCATGCGCATGATACAAAACAGGCGCCGGGTCTGGATATTCATGAAATGGGCGGCTGCCGTATGGGCAATGATCCGAAGGACTCGTTACTTAATAAATGGAACCAGCTGCATCATTGCAAAAATGTTTTTGTTACTGACGGAGCCTGCATGACGAGCACGGGAACCCAGAGTCCGTCGATTTTATATATGGCATTTGCTGCACGGGCAGCTGATTACGCGGCGGCGGAACTTAAAAAGGGAAGTCTATAATAAGCCTAAAGCTTAAAGCCTAAAGCTAGTATGAGAGTATAAGAGTATAAGAGTATAAGAGTATAGGAGTATAGGAGTATAGGAGTGTGCATTTAAGCCGCCAACCGCCAACGGTCAACGATCAAAACCTCACCCTCAACCCACCCTGCACCGGAAGCGCCCATAAACTATAGGCGACGAGGTCGCTTTTGTTGTTGAAATATTGTCCGTTGAAAGAAGCAGATATACCGATATGACAGGAGAAGTAATAGGCTATGGCGAATTTCAATCCGGCGGTAAAATCTCCTTTCATATTTGGGCTCGTGGTCAGTGTAGTACCATTGTCCACGATTTTTCCATTCATCGGAAGAGAATATCCGAATCTTGGGGATATACTCAATTGCCATCCGACAGGTTTGCCGAAGTTGAATTTTCCGAATAACTGAATCGGTATGATGGGTTTTCCCAGATAAACCGTGTTGTAAGTTCCTGCCACATGTCCGGGATAACCAATATCATCCTGGTAAGAAAGAATAATATAAGCACCGGATAAACCGAGTTGAAACCAGGATGCCAGGAAACGCGAGATTTCAAAAGTTGCCGCTAATTGTCCGCCGTTTGTTTGTGTATGCTGAACAGGATCATTCAGTCTCGGAATGCTGTTCCATGAATTACCGGCTTCGATGGATATTTCCCATTTATTCTTACATACCGGTTCATATTTCGGTTCTTTTTTATCATAAACCGTATCGGCCATCACATATCTCACAGGATGAATACTGTCTGTTTCTGAACTGCTATCCCCTATAAGCGGTATCCTCATTGTTACGATGCTGTCCCTGCAAATATTATATACTTTATACTTGCTGGCGGAGTCCAGTTTCGCGGGGATGATGAGCCTGTCCTTGAAATGAATCAGGGTATCCTTATAACGGACAAGCTCAACCGTAGTATCGTACAGTGCGACCCTTGATACTGGATGAAGTAAGATGAGCCCTGTAAAAATTCATCCTTACATGAACGGGTCTTACGATGGAATCTTTTTCCTGGGGGACCGTTGTCACAGAAGATTTAACCGTTACTGTTTTACAACAATTTCCATTGTTGATTCCGACCCAACGACGCCGCCCGGAGTAGCGACTATATTTCCATTTGGATACCAGGCATTACCGCAGGTAAACAGGATAAATAAAAAACATCCGTCTTTGTTGATGAGTTTCCATGCCTCAATTCCTTCAGGTGCTTCTCCGGCAGGATTCAGTATTACATAATCATAGCTTAATATGCCATTATCCTTATTATAAAACCCCAGGTTACCAACGGTACCAGGCTTTATATAAACCTTTTTTACGTTTTTAGTGTTGAGATCTTTATATCCGTTCCAGAATCCTGAATTACGGAGTAGGAGATCAAATGCAGGGAAAGTGCGGTTATATTTTTTCCGCTGATTGGTATCCTGGATAGATTTTATAAAAAGCTCCGGGCTTGTGATGCCATTCTTTCTTTGAAGAAAGGGAAACTGGGGATGGCGACCCAGCGGATCCGTAAATAATTTAGGTTCGTTGTGTTTGTCGAACAGATAGAGCCTGGAATGATGATAACAGGGCTTTTGCGCATAGATTGCACAGGTGGTGATCACCAATAAGAAGGTTAATAAGGAACGCATCAATGTGTTTTTTGAAATAAGACGGGTGGGGACGGACAGGTATAAAACGCAAAAAACAAGGATTTCTTACGTCTATTTCAAATCTCCAGGAAATTAAGAGTCAATTTTTCAATTAGTAACGAGTCCTGATACTTTTTTTTTTCGATTTCAATCAGGGGGCTCAATGAGCAAGGGGCGTAAACTACAATGTTCAAACAGGGAGTTGTAAAAGGGAGGAAACAAAAAAACCGTCACGCCGAAGGCGCGACGGTTTCTATATATAAAAACCTTAACCCCTAACTGAATAATCCACCTTTTTTCAATTCTTTTGTGTCTTCACCGATCTTAAATCCATTGTGGTATATTTCAATCTTGTAAGAACCAGGTACGAATGCTCCGGATTGTTTCCATGCAAACTGTACAGATTTGGTTTTACCAGCTTCGATATCAACCGGAACTTTAGCAGTGAAAATTTTATCTCCCTCATCGCGGCTTGCAAATGTTCCGGAACCTAAAGCAGGAACTGAAATTGGTTTGCCATCCGGACCGGTAATACAAACGTAAACATCAGTCTGGCCAGTCTGGGCGATACGATTGTTTACGTCGAAGGAAATGATCAGCTTATCAACTCTTTTTGCAGTTGTTGTAACTTTTTCCTGCCCGTTCTTTTTGTCCTTAACAGGAGTTACGGATATATTAGATGCATTGAGGGTTGAAGCGATATCTACTTTCTTTTCCAGGTCTTCCTTCTGTGTGGTAGTAGTAGAAAGATCTGAAGTCAGTTTTTCCTTGTCAGCAGTCAACTGTGTTTTATCAGCAGTCAGCTGTTGATTGGAAGCCGTCAGCGTTGCTACCTGTGCCTGAAGATCAGTGATCTTTGTATTCAGGTCAGCGATCAGTGCTTTAGCTTTGTTTAATTCGGCAACCGTAGCATTTTTCTTTCCGAGGATGCTTCTGATTTCTGCTTTCTTCTTAGCGATATCAGAGTTTGCACTTGAAAGCTGCGTTGATAAACGATTGTTTGTACCCGTTAATGAATCCAGGCGAACCAGGGCATCATCAAAATTCTTCTGAAGTGCGCCTTTTTCGTCTGTTACTTTAGCGATTTGTGTTTGCTGGCTCTGCTGAACCTGTTCCTGCTTGTTATTGTTCCATAGTAAATAACCCCAGGTTCCAAGGAATCCTGCTGCCAGCAATCCGATAACCAGATTTTTAAAATCTTTTTTCGGCGGCTGACTTTGAGGAGACGCAGATGGATAATTCGTAGTACTCATGGTTTGTGCTTTTTATTTTAAAGATTTGTTTTTACGGGAAACGGTTTAGAATGGTTTCCATTCTGCAAGTAGTCTAAAACCGTGCCAATTTTGGGTTTATGCACGTGCTGTGCAGAATAAAATACCTCATAATTGGTTGATGGTTAATTGGTTATGGGTTATGGATTATGGGTTAGAGGTTACTTATCTACCATATACCATATACCATTTACCATCAACCAAAACAAAATATATTGCATTCAAATCTTAGAAATTGTCTGCCGAACAAATTATCCGCGACTGGAAAAAAAAAGTTTTCAAGCCTGTTTACTGGCTGGAAGGAGAAGAAGAGTACTATATAAACGAAGTCATGGATTTCGCCGAACAAAAGCTGCTGCCGGAGGAAGAAAAAGCTTTTAATCTTTCGATATTTTATGGAAAAGATGCAGACTGGGCCGCGGTTGTCAATGCCTGCCGCCGTTATCCCATGTTTGCCGAAAGACAGGTTGTATTATTAAAGGAGGCGCAGCAGATGAGAGATATTGCCAAACTGGAACCTTATATACTGCATCCGCTGGATTCAACTGTTTTCGTGGTTTCTTACAAGGACAAAAAAGTAGACGGGCGCAGTAAACTGGCAAAGTTGCTTAAGGACAAGGGCGAATTGCTATCTACAAAAAAAATGCATGATAACCAGTTGCCAGAATGGGTAACGGAACTGCTGCTTTCGAAGGGGCTGACCATTAATGAAAAAGCGCTGAGCATACTGATTGATCATATCGGCAACGACCTGATCCGTCTTAAAAGTGAGATTGAAAAAATTCAGATTAATTTAAATACGAGAAAAACGATTATTGAAGATGATGTTGAAAATTTTGTCGGGATCAGCAAAGAATATAATGTTTTCGAATTGCAGTCGGCCCTGGTCAGAAAAGATTTGTCAAAGGCCCTGCGAATCATACAATATTTTGAGAGCAATCCGAAAGCCGCGCCAATTCAGCAGGTGCTGCCGGCGTTATATAGTTTCTTCAGTAAAGTATATATGATATTCGGAATAGCGGGCCCTGATGAGAAAACAACAGCCGCCACGCTGGGGGTTTCAACTTTTTTTGTAAAAGAGTATATGCAGGCCGCGAAAAATTATGGATTTAACGGAATCGAAAATGCATTGCTCCTGTTGCATCAGTACAATTTGAAAAGTGTAGGAGTGGGGGCGGTGAATGTGGAGGACGGAACTTTGTTGAAGGAGCTGGTCACTAAAGTAGTGTGGTAGCACTAAAATAGTATGGGAGTATGGGAGTATGGGAGTGTGGGAATGAAAATAAAATAAATGATGTAGAATAGAATAATTAGAGGTCCCTTAAGTTCTGCACTCCCATACCCCCATACTCCCATACTCCCATACTTGTTACTCGGTTCTTAAACTATCCACGGGGTTGGAAACAGCTGCCCTGACTGCCTGGAAGCCGATGGTTGCCAGTGCGACTAAAACAACTAAAAGTCCTGCTGCGGCGAACATCCAGAGATTCAAAGAGATCCGGTAGGGGTAGTTATCCAGCCATGTTTGCATGGCCCACCAGGCAGCGGGTGAGGCAATGAGTGCGGAAAGTATTACGAGCTTTAAAAAGTCGTTCGAGAGTTTTATTACGATGGCCTGAACGCTGGATCCCAGCACTTTGCGAATGCCGATTTCTTTTTTACGTCGTTCTGCTGAAAGGGTCGCAAGTCCGAAGAGACCGATGCAGGAAATAAAAATAGTAAGCACTGCACCAAAACTGATGATCTGTTTCCATTTTGCCACGCTGTAATATTGCTCCGCATTTTCTTCATCTTTAAATGAATACTTATATACTTTGAAAGGAAATAATTTCTTATAAGTCTTTTCGATATAATTTATAGACTCGGTTGTATTGCCGGGCTTTAGCCTTATAAAAATATCCCTGTAAGAAAATTGGGGATTCATTATGAAAAGCTGGGACGGGGTTTTTTCTGCGAGGGACAGGAAGTGATAATCTTTGACTACACCTGCAACTGTGTACTTTTTATTTCTGTACCAGAAGTCAACTGTTTTACCGAGTGGTTCCTTCCATCCGGCTTCTTTCACAAATGTTTCATTAACCAGCACTGAGTTGGCACTGTCTGTTTTAATATCTCTTGAAAAATTTCTTCCTTTGACTACAGGTATTGCAAAAAGTGAAAGATAGTTTTCATCTACATTCTTAACATCAAATCCCATTTCATGATCACCATTTATATGCGCCATGGTTCCAACTCGTCCTCCCTGATCGGCAGATACATTAATAATGGAAGGGTTTTTTAATAATTCAGTTTCTAAAACTTCCAGTTTTGGCTTGTCGATGTATTCTGCACTCAGAGACACCACATTTTTATCGTTGTAGCCCAGATCATAATGCATCAGATAGTTAAACTGCGAATAAATGGTGATGGTGGCAATGATCAGGACGAGGGCCAGTGTGAACTGAAGTACTACGAGTCCTTTTGATAAGTAATTTTTTCCTCCGAATTGCCGGATACCATATAATGACTGCACCGGATCAAAACCTGACAATACAATTGCCGGATAAAAGCCGGCTAGCAGACCTGTTATCAGGAAAATTACTGCAAAGCCGGCAATTAACTTTATATCCAGCAAATAGGAAAAGGAAAGTGCTTTATTGGATAGTTCATTAAAGAATGGAAGTGCCAGCTGGACTAATAATATCGCAAAGACAAACGCAAGGAAGGTCAAAAGAAAAGATTCACTCAGGAATTGCATGATGAGCTGACGACGCTGTCCGCCGACAACTTTCCTGATACCGATTTCTTTAGCTCTTTTAAGTGAGCGGGCGACGGTCAGGTTTATGAAATTTATGCAGGCTATCACTAAAATAAACAGCGCGATGCCGATCAGTATATATGAATAGATGGGGTTGCTTGAATCTTTCAGCCCGTTGTCCGCCTGAAAATCCGTGCTCAAATGCATTTCCAGCAGGGGCTGCAGCCCGTAACGGACATTATCTTTAAAGCCATATTTTTCAGCAGCTTCTTTGAGCTGACCGGCAGCATCGTTATTGTAGGTTTTTGCAATCTTTTCTTCCACGGTTTTTCTATCTGCTCCCGGTTTGAGCGTTATAAAACTGTTGAGAAAAAAATTCAACCAGCTGTTATCTTCCCGCATACTCCTGTCAGAATATATGGGTACAAGCATTTTGATTTTTATGGAAGAATTCTGTGGTGATCTGCGGGTGACGGCCGTGACGACGAAACTCCGGAAAGTGTCATTTAATTTCAAATCGAGTGTGCGACCAACGGCATTTTTATTACCAAAATATTTCTCGGCTTCGTCTTCAGAAAGAACAAGCGAATGAATATTTTTTAATGCAGTTTTTGCATCACCCTGTATCAGAGGAAAGGAAAAGATGGAAAAGAAGTTATCATCCACACATAATGCTTCCTGGTTGAAAACATCATTCCCGTTTTTCACGGTGTATTCAGCATCCTTTATCCTGGTATAATCTACTATTTCCGGAATTTGTTTTTTGAAGTCGGGTCCGGGCATCATGCCGGTGCTGGAATATTTATCTGTTTTACCCTGGGCATTGGTAACGTTGGCAACGATCCGGTAAATATTATCCTTGTTCTTTTGGAACCTGTCGTAGCTGAGTTCATCTTTCGAGTAAAGAAAAATCAGAAGGCAACATGCGAGTCCGAGGCTCAAACCTGCAATATTGATAAAGGAGTAAACTTTATTGCGGAGAAGATTCCTGATGGCTGTTTTAAAATAATTTCTAAACATTGATTATTATTTTATGAGTGCAGGTGTTGTCGGATTATCTGACACCAAGAAAATGCCAGATTGATAAGGGGCTGGTAATCAGTTAACTGGAAAGCTTGATTTGCCAAAATGTACGGATTTATTACAATAAGTGGGCGATTATGAAGTACCTGGTTAGTATGGGAGTGGAGTATGAGGAGTATGGGAGTATGGGAGTATGGGAGTGCAGAACTTAAGGACCCCACAATAATTCTCTTGCTATTATCTTTCTTTTATCCCCATACTCCCATACTCCCATACTCCTCATACCTGCCCGGCAATCTTCTTATCCTCTGCCAGTTGCTGTCTAAGGGCATCCAGGCTGCTGAATTTTTCTTCTCCGCGCAGGAATTTCTTTACGAAGACTTTTAAATGTTCGCCGTAAATCGCACGATCAAAATTGAAAATATTTACTTCAATCATTCTTTTCGAAGCGCCGACCGTGGGGCGGAAACCGATATTCATCATGGCGGTATAAATTTTCCCCGGCTCGTCCGATATCTCAACATCCACGGCGTATACGCCGTCACCGGGTATGAGCTTGGATTTTTCAATCAGTTCAAGATTGGCAGTCGGGTAGCCAATGGTTCTGCCGAGTTTATTTCCTTTGGTAATTAATCCGCTGAAAAAATATGTATATCCCAATAACTGGTTGGCAATATTCATATCGCCTTGACCGATCGCCTCACGTATGCGTGTGGAGCTTACGGAAATCGAATCCAGCACATGAGCCGGAATTTCCATCAGCTGGTATTGATAAGTGTAAGTGTGCAGTTTCAGCAATTCGTAGTTGCCCGAGCGTCCTTTTCCAAAATGATGATCATAACCTATGATCAATGTATGGGGCCTGAAATGCCGGATCAGGAACTGGCTGATATAATGTTCAGCAGAAAGCTCGGCGAATTTTTCTGTAAAAGGAACTATTACCAAGTGGTCAATTCCTTTGTCCGACAGCAGTTCGATCTTTTCGTCGAGGGTATTGATAAGCCTTATACCAGAAGCCGAGTTGATGATCGTGCGCGGATGTGGATCGAAGGTCAGGATGACGGTTTCTCCGTTCACTTCCAGGGCGCGTTTCTTCATTTGGTTGATCACCTGCTGGTGACCCGTATGTACGCCATCAAATGTTCCAATGGTGAGTACGGCGTTATTAAAAAGGGGTAAGTGCTCAGTGTTCCTGTAAACAAGCATAAGTAAAATCTGCAGCGAAATTATAAAAACGCGACATATGAATTAAAATTTCTGTTTTTCGTTTACCGGCTGTAGTGATTCAATTAGCTTTGCGCCTGAATAAAACCAGGGTCTTATATGTCTCTCTACTCCCGGCGCGGTGTTTCAGCTCAGAAAGAAGAAGTCCATCAGGCTACTGCCGGTCTGGATAAGGGCCTTTATCCTTTTGCGTTTTGTAAAGTATACGAGGATTTTTTGGGAAAGGATGCGGGTTTCGTGAATATCATGCACGCAGACGGAGCAGGTACCAAGAGTATACTGGCCTATCTGTACTGGAAAGAAACAGGAGATTTAACAGTTTGGAAAGATATTGCCAGGGATGCAGTTGCCATGAACCTGGATGATCTTTTATGTGTGGGCATCTACGATAATATTTTGTTCTCTTCCACCATTGACCGCAATAAATCCAGGATACCCGGCGAAGTGTTGCAGGCGATAATCGAGGGTACGCAGGAATTTTTTGATGAACTGGCGGGTTATGGCGTAAATATCCATTTTCTGGGAGGCGAGACTGCCGATGTCGGCGATCTTGTGCGCACCATCGCAGTAAATGGTACGATGACGGCCCGCTGGCCAGCATCAGGAATCATCAGTAATGAAAAGATTTCCGCAGGAGATGTAATCATAGGAATTTCCAGTAGTGGAAAATCGATTTACGAAAAAATTTATAATAGTGGTATCGGCAGCAACGGACTCACAAGTGCCCGCCACGACGTGCTGGAATCAGGTTATGGACATCACTATCCTGAAACGGTGGAACCTACCCTGGATAAAGACGTGATATATACCGGCTCTCATAAAATGACCGACCTGGTAAAAATTGAATCGGGGGAAGAAATGGCAATTGGTAAGTTGTTATTGAGTCCGACGCGAACTTATGCGCCGGTGGTAAAAGCTGTTCTCGAAACCCATTTTGAACAGGTGAATGGAATGATACACTGCAGCGGGGGAGGACAAACCAAATGTTTGAAATATCTGCCCGGCCCCATGCGCATTGTTAAGGACAATCTTTTCAAACCACCAGTTATATTCGATCTTATCAGGAACTCTTCGGGTGCGGATGATCGTGAGATGTACCAGGTCTTCAATATGGGTCAGCGTCTGGAGATTTATACTTCCCCGTCAGTGGCGGATTCCATCATTCAAATTATTAAGGGATTCGGAATAGAAGCGCAGATTATTGGCAGGGTGGAGGAATCTGTCAAAAAAGAATTGCTGATTAATACTGGGAAAAGCCAGATCAGCTTCTGAAGTATATCGTTGATCGTATATCGTATATCGTATATCGATCCACGATTGACGATCCACGATCTACGATCTGCAATTCCAGTCGCCTTTAGTGAATCTCCGAATACCTGCTTTTTACAAACCTGTACAATTTTTTTTCCTCTCCGGTTTCTGGTTTTGCCTTTATAAGGTATTTTGAATAATAAGTTTTTGCTTTCCTGTAATTCTTCAGATGCTCATCATACATGCGACCGATATTGTATAACATGAAAGGATTTCCAAAAAGATAATAGGCTGTATCGTAGTTGGAAATAGCTTTCTGATAATATTTCATAGTTTCGTTGTTCCGGGCGAGATCATAATAATAAAGTTCTGCAGTTTTGGAAACAGCATAGCTGAGACATTTTTCCAGCAGTTCATTACTTCGTGCAAGGTTGTTAAGTTTTGACCATGACATGGATTCATAATAATAAGTTGATTCCACTGCTATAAAATTTGAATCCATCAGTTTGCATAGATGAATACAGTCCTCATATTTTTTTAAACTGTAAAATGCAAATACAAGTTTGGACAATATGGGGAATTGCAATTCACCCATCCTGATCAATTTTTCGCCGGGAGCAATCATTCCCCCGTAGTTTTTTGAATCGTAGGAAGACTGAATAAGCAATTTCAGGAAATTAATATTGTAAGGATCCTTTGTTAACCCGGCACCTAAAATACTATCGGCTTTCAGATAATTACTGTCATTGATCAATATTTCTCCATAGGCCGTTATATTCTTATTATCCATCGGTGCCAGGTAATATGCATGGTCGTAATAAAAGCGGGCGGAATCTTCCTCGCGGTTTTTTTTATAAATACCGGCCAGTATTCTGTAGTAAGATGACCTGGTGGGGTTAATATGAATTAACCGGTAGACAAAAGTTTTGGCCAATTCATAGTCTCTGTTGCCAATATCAATATTGGCCAGGTATTGATTGGCGGAAATATTATTTGAATCAAGGTCAAATATTTTCTGAAAATATATTTTGGCTTCATCCCTGTTATCATTCATATAGAAAGCATAACCCAGGGAATTCAGGGTTTGAAGATTGCCAGAGTCCCTCTGGTAAAAGGGCTTGAGGTAATCAATGGCATCTTCGAATTGCTGGTTTTGGAATAAGTCGGTTATTTTTTCTTTATCGGGTGACTGCCCACTGCATGTAGAAGCAGTAAACAGGGTGACAAATAAAATGAACAAGGTGGATCGACTCATTTCATCAGTTTGGGTCTTTAATTAAAAATATACTTAAAGGATTAATTTTTCTTTTCTTCCAATTTGTAATCTATTGGTTGCTCTTTGTACGAATCAACTGTTACTCCATTATTTTTTGCGGGTAACCATTTTCCGCTGTTGGCAATAGCCTGAACTGATGCTGCTTTTAATTCATCAGGACCACTGGTAGCTTCAAATTCTCCCAGGGTCCCATCTTTTCTTACGAGAAATTTTACGACAACAGTTCCCTGGATATCCTTTTTAACCGCTTCCACCGGATACTTCAGGTTTTTAACTAAATAGTCATACCATCCCTGCTGGCCTCCGGGATATTCGGATTCCACTTCTACTTTTGTAAATACAACCTGGCTCTCATTCATAGTACCGGATGTTTTACTATTTGCTGCTTTTGCAGAATCCATTGAGCGTAACATTTCATCTGTAATGACCATGTATAACTTTTTCCCGTCTTTTGTAGTTATGGTTATAAGTTTTGTATTTCTATCAATATTCATGGATGCAATCTTGCTCATTTCCAATCCTTTGAAAGAGGTTATGGTATCAGAAGCAGGTATTGAATCATATGGAATGACTAAAGGCGGGGCGTACCTGGTTGTTTCCATGGAATATTTGCGGATTCCTTCCAGGATATCGCGGGCAATTTTTTCCTGACTCTTTTCATCCTGGAGATATTTCAGATCCGAAGGATTGTCCATATAACCACATTCAACTAAAAGCGCAGGCACCGTAGCCTTTTTCAGAATATAGATATTTCCGCCGTTAGACTGCATTTGTTTTAATTCGGGTTCTATCGCATAATCTGATTTGATAACTTCTGTCATGGCAGATCCAAATTTCAGGGAGCTTTCATATACTTCACTCGAATTCCGGGGAATATAAATCTGGAATCCTGATCTGGAAGTCTGCATTTTACCATTCTCTCCGCTCTCTGTTGCGTTGGTATGAATGGAAATGAACAGGTCGGCATTTTTGTTATTCGGCAGGTGCGGCGATGTATTCCAATGATTCACGTAACTCGTTGCCGCCGGGTGTTATATCTGATTCTCTCGACATGATCACGTCCACATTATACTGGCCCGCCAGGGACTGAATTTTTTTAGCGATGATCAGGTTGATATTTTTTTCGAGCACACCATTGAATTGAGTACCGATAAAACTGCCACCATGACCTGCGTCAATCACGACGCGAACAGGTTTATCGGATTTTGAATGCAGAAGGCTGCTTTGCATCCTAAATGAAAAAAGGGCAAGTAAAATGGCGATCAGGGGCAGGATCATGAAACGGCCCATCAGGCCTGCTTTCTGGTTTTTGGATTTTGTCATCATAGTGATTCTTCTTTTGATCTGGTTTTTAAAAAATGGATGTGTAAGCGGCATCGCCGAACCGGAAACTTTCAATACTAACAGGCTTGCATATGCGTAAGCATCTGTTTTCGCGGTGACCCAGGCATCTGCTGTATATTCATGAATTGCTTTCAATTCCTGCTGGATCAGATAGAGGAAGGGATTGAACCAGGAGGCGATTGTGAGTATTTCCAATGAAAGGATGTCAACCGAGTGATTATTTTTTACATGAAATATTTCATGTTCGAAGAATTTGCCGGCCGGCATCGCTTTCAAGTTCCAATTCCTTTCCCCAGAAAATAGATTTAAAAAAGGAGAAGGGCGTTCCTTTTTCAGAAACGAAGTATATCGTTGCTTCCGGTAGGGTCAGGGAGGGTTTTCCTTTTCGGAGACGGTAAAGAAAACGTATGGATTTATAAAAACGGACAAAGAGGAATACACTTATGAGCAGTGAGAAAATAATCAATAATAATTCCAAGGATAATCCTTTGCCAGTTTTCTGATTTGCATAAATGGTTACTGCTTCCTCCAGCGATCCCTGTCCGACCCCAAGTAAAAGAATTGGTGATCCCGAAGCACCGTGGTTCCAGAAAGACGGGTAAACTTAAATGAAGGGCCGGAACTAAAAAGCTGAGCAGGGGAATGGATAAAAGGAACAGCGGTTGAAACCGTGAAAAAGGCGATTCCTGAGAAAGAGCCAGATAATATCCAAACAGCAATCCGGATACGAGAACCGTTTTGATTAAATAGATAAGGATATTCATGATTTGTTGTTTTTTGCTGACTGTATCTGTTGCAGCAGTTGTTTCGAGTTCAGCTTCACTGAGTTTATGATCGCGAGATGAACTGGGAAACCAGCCGGGCGGGGGAGCCGTCAAAATATCCCTTGATTAGCTGGTTTACAGATTTTTTTCCGTATTCAGCCTGTGATATCAGAGGCTTGTAGAGGTTGTTCCGGCCGTGTACACTGTATTCCACGAATCCTTTCTCTACCAGGATTTTTAAGATGGTAGCAATGGTATTGGAATGGGGTTTTGGTTCCGGAGTCGATTCAATAATCTCTTTCAAAAACCCCTTTCCCAGCTTCCAGAGAACCTGCATTACCTGTTCTTCTGATTTTGTTAAAGTTTTTACCATTGTTATTTGGTTATAGATTAGGAATTCTGGGTTATTGGTTATGAATTATTGGGTTATGGGATCATGATATCAGAATTGATAATAAAACTTAAACTCATAATCCATATCTCATAACTCATAACTAAATTAAGTAGTTATTGAACAAATATATAACTAAAAATTCGTTTTACCAAATATTATGTTTTTTAATTTGCGAAAGGCTATGAAAATCCGCGATTGCGTGTTACTTTCGTGCCAGTACAGTGCGGAACACATTTAATCTTACCCTTATCAACTATTCCGCGATTTGCATTGTTATATCGTTGATTTGTATCCGACAAAGACATTTGTCCACTATTATTATTATCCATTATGAGGCAACTTAAAATTGCTACCCAGATTACCAATCGCGACTCGCAGGCGGTAGAAAAGTATTTACAGGAAATTTCAAAGATCTCGATGATCACGCCTGAAGAGGAAACCATTCTCGCTCAGCGGATTAAGATGGGAGATCAGAAGGCGTTGGACAAACTGGCCCAGTCAAACCTGCGTTTTGTGGTTTCTGTTGCCAAACAATACCAGCACCAGGGTCTTTCCCTGAGTGACCTGATCAATGAGGGTAACCTGGGACTGATCAAAGCTGCCCAGCGTTTTGATGAAACCAAGGGGTTCAAATTCATTTCTTATGCTGTATGGTGGATCCGTCAGTCCATTCTACAGGCATTGGCCGAACAGGGACGTCTTGTTCGTCTTCCGCAGAACAAGATCGGTACTTATAATAAGGCCAATAAAGCCTATATGGCTTTCGAACAGGAACACGAACGTGAACCTTCAGTACCGAAGAACTGGCTGAACTGCTTGAAATGAGTGAAACAGAAATAAACAATATTTTTCAGAGCAATACACGTCATAGTTCACTGGATGCACCGGTACACGAAGCAGAAGACGTGGCCATGGGTGATCTGCTGGAAGGTGGTGATGACACAGATGACGATGTGATGAAGGATTCCCTGCGAGCTGAAATTCGCCGGGTGTTGAAATCACTGAGTCCGCGGGAAGCTGAAATTGTGAATGCCTATTTCGGACTGGACGGAGAAAATGGAGTCACCATCGAACAGATCGGTCAGAAATACGACCTGACAAAGGAAAGAATCCGCCAGATTAAGGAAAGAGCCATCAAGCGTCTCCAGAAAGCGAGATACAGCAGTGCGTTGAAAGCGTACCTGGGTTAATTGTCAATTATTAATTATCAAATATTAGTTAGGGCCGTTCGCATTCAACCGGACGGCTTTTTTTATTAATTTCCCGAGGAACTTTACACTTTAAAATTTCAAATTCAATTTGCTTTAAGCTTTAGGCTTTAAGCGTTTCGCGTTAAGCGTCAAGCGTTACGTCTCAAGGATCATTCACGCGACCTTCTTTTTCAACATTTACGATTAAATTTGCCTCCTTTACGCTTAAAGCCTAAAGCTAATACTGGCAATGCTAAAAACGATTCACGATATACGATACGCGATACACGAAAAAAGGTAACAGAAGAATTATTATGGAGAACAAATCTACAGAGCGGGTTCATTGTTTGATAATCGGATCGGGACCAGCAGGCTATTCTGCGGCGATTTATACTGCGCGTGCCAATCTGAAGCCCCTGTTATACCAGGGTATTCAGCCGGGTGGTCAGCTGACAATAACTACTGAAGTCGAGAACTACCCGGGTTATCCCAATGGAGTACAGGGTCCTGAGATGATGGTGGATTTCGAAAAGCAGGCTGCCCGGATGGGAGCAGATATCAGGTATGGTCTTGCTACGAAAGTGGATTTTTCGAAGCAGCCACTTAAGGTCTGGATCGACGAAGAAAAACTGATCGAGGCAGATTCAGTGATTATTGCAACGGGTGCAACCGCTAAATGGCTGGGTCTTCCCAGTGAAGAAAAACTGAACGGATATGGTGTGAGTGCTTGTGCGGTATGTGATGGATTTTTTTTTAAGGGAAGAGAAGTAGCGATCGTGGGTGCTGGCGACACAGCAGCTGAAGAAGCGTTGTATTTATCCAAGCTTTGTACAAAAGTTCATATGTTCATTCGCAGGGATCAGATGCGTGCATCACAGATCATGCAGCAGCGCATCCGCGAAACTTCCAATATTAAAATATATTGGAATACCGTTGTGGATGAAATACTCGGCGACCTTAAAGTGGAAGGTGTCCGAATTAAAAATACGGTTAGTGGAAAAAATGAAACCATTCCTGTCAATGGATTTTTTGTAGCGATCGGACATGAGCCCAATTCCGCTATATTCAGGGAATGGCTCACGATGGATGAAACAGGATATATTAAAACTGTTCCGGGTACTTCCAGAACAAATATAGAAGGCGTTTTTGCAGCCGGTGACGTTCAGGACAGGATTTACAGGCAGGCGGTAACAGCGGCGGGAAGCGGTTGTATGGCGGCTCTGGATGCAGAACGCTGGCTTTCACTTCAACCGAAATAAAAATATTGGATATTAATAATTTGAATCCCGCCGGTTACATTTTTTTATTTTAATGTCCTGCCTTGCGGGATCAATTTTATTTATGATTACCATCGAACTCCAGCACCTGATCTTTTACGAGCACCATGGCATTTATGAAGAAGAAAGAAAGGTCATGAACTCCTTCGAAGTAAATCTCAGTGTGTCTTATCAGGATTCAGATTTCGTATTCGAAAAGATCTCAGATACTATCAGTTATGTTAATTTATATAAGATTGTGCGGGAAAAAATGAAGGAACCTGTATTTCTTTTGGAAAAAATCTGTCAGGGTATTATCTTAAACATTAAACATCAATATCCGGCCGTATCCCAGATAAGTATCAGCGTTTATAAATTACAGGCGCCTATAGAACAATTTGTCGGTAAGGTAGGGGTAACGATGCACCGTTCATTTAAGGATTGATTATGCTTCGACTTCTTACCTTATTTCTTTTAGGTTTTCCATGCCTGTTATTTTCCCAGGATGTCAATCAGCTTTTGAAGGAAGCACAGCAGCAGGAATCCTTATTGCACGAAAATGAAGCCTTCCTGAAATATGCGGAAGTAGTTAAGATCGATCCTGTCAACCTGGTTGCACTCTGCAAATGCAGTGAACTCTCATCGCGGATCGGAGCGAGGCAGATGGATAAAGATAAAATGCTTCCCTATTTTTTAGCAGCTAAGAATTATGCGTCTGCCGCCCTGCGTGTAAATCAAAATTCTTCGGAAGCAAATTGTGCCATGGCTTTTGCGCTTGGCAGGATATCGAGGGTATCAACAACAAAGGACCGGGTAATCCTCGCTAAAGACGTAAAACATTATGCAGAGAATGCCATACGACTTGATCCATCCAATTTCAGGGCTTACCATATTCTTGGCAGATGGAATTATGATGTGAGTGACCTCAGCTTGGCAGAAAGATCTTTTGCCAGAATGTTTTATGGAAAATTACCTGAAGCAAGTCTGGAAGATGCAATCGCTGATTTTGAGAAAAGCCGTATGCTGTATCCTGGATTTATTTTGAATTATTATGAACTTGCACGTTCTTATCATCGCATGGGACAGGATAAAAAAGCGATTGCTTTTCTAAGGGTTCTTTTAAATATGCCGGATTTGATCTACGATGATATCAGAATAAAAGTAATTGCCCGTCAACTGCTTACCGAATGGCAATAATCCGTCCTGCCAGTCACCAAATTGTAGTATTATTGCGATCCGTTTTATGAACATAAGACCAGACTTTGATATACATAACGATGATCCTCACACCGAGGATCCGGCACAGTGCCGCCTGCTTATTGAAGTTGGAGCCTGCTCTCTAATTTTTGTTTTGTTGAATGTACGCGGCATGCGGCCCGTTGTTATCCGTGTTTTTCAGTGGCCCCAGTTAAAAACAAATGAACCTGAAATCATCGTTCGCGGCATCATTGAAGTCAGATCCGATTTTAAGCAGGTTCGAGGCCAGTGAAACTTTTCTTGTTTATAATTTCCCTGAAAGCAACCTGATCCCTGAAAAGTTTTTTGGATCTGACATGACCAGACCGGTTACTGATCTTATTTACGGAGATCTCAGCAATGATCTTGTACTGGATGAAAAAATTCCCTGGTTTGAGTTTCACAATGTCTATCGCGTTCCCGTCCGGATTCATTTTCTGATGAAGGAGAAATTTCCAAACGGTCGCTTCTGGCATTTTTATAGTCTGCAGCTGAAGTGTTATAAAATGTTTACGGCAAAAGAAGAGCCTTCTTTTTTAAAGGCATTTTTCTACCAGGATAAAATGCTGCTGATGATCTTGTAAAAGCGGGCAGCTCCAGCTCATCCAGCATTTTGCCTATATGGATTCCAAGGATGTTTTGTATAACCTGTTGAACTGTTGCCACCAGCTCAATATGAAGAGAGAGGAACTGGTGCTGGAAATTTCCGGAATGGTAGAAAAAAAATCCGCCCTGTATGAGGACCTCGAACTTTACTTCCTGAATATCCGATTCGACAGCATGGAGGACAGTATAAAAATGACGGATGAGCTTATGCAATTTCCAAATCATTTTTTCTCTTCTCTTTTGAAAATGACTATATGCGTATAATTGGTGGTGAATGGGGTGGCAGAAAAATTCATCCACCTACAAAAATGCCTTATACCCGGCCCACTACAGATATAGCGAAAGAAGGATTGTTTAATATTCTTCAATCTAACCGGGATATGGAAGGATTAAAAACCCTCGATCTTTTTGGAGGAACCGGTAGTATCAGTTTTGAGTTGGCCTCACGGGGAGCGGATGATCTGACCATTGTGGAAAAAGACAGCCAGATGCTCGCCTTCATACGTAAAACGGCAGAGACCCTGAGACTGACCCAGTTGAAAATAATTCCTTCTGATGTATTCCGGTTTTTGAAAAACATTAAAGAACAATACGATTTTATTTTTGCCGGCCCTCCTTATGCATTGGAGACCATCGACCAGATTCCTGAATTAATATTCGCCGGAAATTTATTAAAAGAAAAAGGCTGGTTCGTTCTGGAACATACACCACGAAACCGGTATAAGGACTTTCCATTTTTTGTTACAGAAAGAAATTATGGAACAACTCTTTTTTCCATCTTCATTAATAAACCGGGATGAGGCCTTTTTTTATCAGTGGTATAGGAACGGGAATAGGAAAAACGATCGTTGCTGCCGTTCTTACTGAAGCGCTGCGGGCGGATTACTGGAAACCTGTACAGGCTGGATTTGATCCGGGAACTGACAGCAGCCTGGTTGCTTCTCTGATCAGCAATTCAGAAACAGTCATTCACCCGGAAACATATAAGCTGAAAATGGCAGCATCACCGCATATTGCTGCTGCGAAGCAAAACCTGAGTATTGATATTGGCAGGATCGTTGAAGATTTCAATCTTTTGAAGAAAAGTCGACCGCTGATTATTGAAGGTGCGGGCGGTTTGATGGTTCCATTAAACAAAAAGGAATTTGTTATAGACCTGATAAAGCAATTGGATGCCATATTGATCCTGGTCAGCCGCAACTATCTTGGAAGCATTAACCATTCACTGATGTCTGCAGAGGTGTGCGGGAAACACGGAATCGATGTTGCGGGTTGGGTTTTTAACGACAATTACCTTGACTATGAACATGAAATAGCTGCCTGGTCCGGTTATCGCCCACTTTTTTCACTTCCTTTTATGGATTCCATATCCAGCGCGGATATCACCCAGGCCGCCGGGCGCATTGATTTGAGTTATCTTTATTCATTGTTATGATCAATCTCAATTATCCGTTATTAAAGCCGGTCAGGATGCTGCTGCTTCCTTTTTCACTGGTTTATGGATTGATCATTTATATACGAAACTGGATGTTCGACAGGAACATTCTGAGATCGGCAGCTTTCAATCTGCCACTGATCTGTATTGGAAATCTTGCCGTAGGCGGAACGGGTAAATCGCCCATGGTTGAATTCCTGATTGCAAAGCTTAAAAATAAATTCAGTATTGCCATCCTGAGCCGTGGATATAAGAGGAAAACTGTCGGCTACGCACTTGCCACGGAACATAGTACTGCTTTGGAAATTGGAGACGAACCCATGCAGTTTTATAATAAATTTCCTGATGTGACAGTAGCCGTCGGTGAAGAAAGGGTAGTAGCGATTCCGCAGCTTTTGCATGACAAGCCCGAAACAGGGGTTATCATCCTGGACGATGCATTCCAGCATCGCTCAGTGAAAGCGGGATTCAATATTTTACTAACGGACTACAACAATCTTTTTACGCGGGACTGGTTCCTGCCGACAGGCGATCTCAGGGATCAGCAAAAAAGTGCCAGGAGAGCAAACATTATTGTGGTAACTAAATGTCCGCCGGATCTTTCACTCGCAGAAAAAAATTATCTTATCACGGGAAATAAAGCCACGTACTGAGCAACAGATTTTTTTTACAGCAATTTCTTACGGGAAACCCTACCAGATTATTACACATGAACCATGGACCGAGACGAAGACAGCAGAGATTTTACTGATGACAGGCATTGCAAATCCCGGTCCTTTGAAAAAACATCTGGAAGAAAAGTTCAATGGTTATGATGAACTTGCTTTCAGTGACCATCATATTTTTACCATTGACGACCTGAAATATATTCTCAAAAAATTCGATCAGATTCAGTCGCCCGGTAAGATCCTGCTTACAACTGAAAAAGATGCCGTGAGACTTCAGAAATTTTCACACCAGCTGCGGGAGTTACCTTTTTTTGTAATGCCCATTCAGCCGGTATTTTTATTCAATGAGGAAAATCAGTTTACACGCTTAATTACTACATTCATTCAGGAATTTCCTGATCAAGCCTGACGCATTATGGGTCATAAACATACAGACAAGAAAAAGAAAAAAGTGAGCGTCCACCTTCATAAAGGAGTGCTCGAAGTAACCCGTTCAGGCATGGGATTCGTGATCGCCAAAGGCCTTGACCGGGATATTCTGGTTCGTCCAAATGATTTTAACACTGCTTTGCATGGGGATTCCGTGCTCGTGAAAATTACCCAGTCCAAGCGAGATAACAGCAGGGTGCAGGGTATTGTGGAATCTGTCACGGAAAGAAAACAAACCGATTTTCCGGGCCATATAGAAATGGGTAATGGATTTGCATTCTTCATTGCAGAAACCGCCAGGCCGATGACGGATGTATATATTCCCTTAGACAAACTTGCTGCGGCAAAAGATAATGACCGGGTAATCGTTCGGATTACTGACTGGGGAAAAAATAAAAAACCACAGGGCGAGGTATTACAGGTATTGGATGAAGCGGATGAAAATGACCGCGTGATGAAAGAGATCCTGCTTGAAAACGGATTTGCCATTGTATTTTCCGAAAAGGTAATGGAAGCAGCAGGCCGTCTCCCGGAAACAATTCCTCCGCACGACCTGGAGAGAAGAAAGGATTTCAGGAAGGTATTAACCTTTACAATTGATCCGGCCGATGCGAAAGATTTTGACGATGCCATATCCTTCCGGAAACTAAAGAATGAAATGTATGAGATAGGGATTCATATTGCTGATGTGAGTCACTATGTAAAACCCGGAACAGAGCTGGACGAGGAAGCGTATGAGAGAGCCACGTCTGTTTATCTGCCGGACCGGGTAAATCCGATGCTGCCCGAAAAAATATCCAATGAACTTTGTTCACTCAGACCACATGAGGACAAACTTTGTTTTTCAGCCGTTTTTCATATCACGCATAAAGGTATTGTTAAAGAGTACTGGCTTGGGAGAACCGTCATTCACTCAGATCATCGCTTTGCATATGAAGATGTTCAGGAAATCATTGATAAGAACACAGGAGACGTATGCAGAGGAAATCGGAATTCTGCATGAAATCGCGCAGCGATTCAGAAAACAAAGAATAAAAAAAGGAGCCATCAATTTTTCGTCAGTGGAAGTTCGCTTCAAATTGGATGAAAAAGGAAAACCCGTCGGCATCGTGGTGAAAGAGAGTAAGGAATCGCACCAGCTCATAGAAGAATTCATGCTGCTTGCCAACCGGACCGTAGCGAGCCATGTCGCGAAAATCAAAATCAACAAGAAGCCTATACCATTTCCTTACCGGGTACACGATACACCAGATAAAGAAAAGCTTGCTCCCTTTGTGGAATTTGCAAAAAAATACGGACATCATTTTGATACTAAAATCGGCGGAAGGTATCGCTGCATCATTCAACCTGATGCTACAGGATGTGAAAGGCAAACCCGAGCAGCATGTGCTGGAGCAACTGGGTATCAGAACAATGGCCAAGGCGGTTTATACGACAGAAAATATTGGTCACTACGGGTTAGGATTTGGCAACTATTGCCATTTTACTTCACCCATCCGCCGTTATCCCGATGTGCTCACGCACCGCATACTCCAGGAAGTACTCGATGAGGAAATCAAGGTTCATAAAAAACTGGAAGAGCAATGTAAACACTGCAGTGAAAGGGAAAGAGCCGCGATGGACAGTGAGCGGGCCGCAAATAAATATAAACAGGTGGAGTATATGAGAGATTTTGTGGGAGATATTTTTGAAGGAGTTATCAGCGGTGTAGCTGCATTCGGATTCTGGGTTGAAACACTCGAACAAAAATGTGAGGGGCTTGTCAGTCTGAACAGTCTGATGGAATATGACGATTTCCGGCTGATAGAAGGAGAATATGCGCTGGTCGGAAAACGCAGTGGCAGGCGTTTCAGAATGGGAGATAAAGTTACCATCAAAGTCATTTCAGCAAATCTTGCCAAGCGGCAGCTGGATTATGAGTGGGTTTTGAGAGTCGAAAGCTTAACGCCTAAAGCAAGTATGGGAGTATGGCCATCGGTCAACCGCCAACGAAACCCGCAGTAAAAACTTATTAGAATTCTTTAATGAAGCGTTTTCAGCAGTTATCAAAGGAATTTAATTCCTCCTTTAATAAAAAACATTTTCCGGACCAGCCGGAAACCCTTTATGGCGCCGCGTCCTATATGATTGAAGAAGGAGGAAAGCGCATACGTCCCGTACTCTGTCTGATGGGAAATGAATTGTTTGGTCCTATTCATCAGGATACATGGCAGATAGCAGCCGCACTTGAACTCTTCCACAATTTCACGCTTATCCATGATGATATCATGGACAAAGCCCCGTTGCGCAGAGGGAGGCCCACGGTTCATGCCAGGCATAATGAATCCACTGCATTACTTGCGGGTGATGTGATGTTATTACAGTCATACGAATACCTGAACGATACGAATCCCAGGCATGTCCGTGAATTAATAAGGCTTCTTAATAAAACGGGTCGCGAGGTTTGTGAAGGCCAGCAACTTGACATGGATTTCGAAAACGCGGTATTTATTACGATGGATCAATACCTGCACATGATTGAATTGAAAACGGCGGTTTTTCTCGCTGCAAGTTTACAGATGGGCGCCATTATTGGAGGCGCGAATGAAGAAGATCAGAAAAATATTTATGCATTTGGTAAAAACCTCGGACTTGCTTTTCAGGTACAGGATGACTGGCTGGATAGTTTTGGGAATCCTTCAACTTTCGGAAAACAAAAAGGTGGTGATATCCTGGCGAATAAAAAAACTTTTCTTCTTGTACATGCACTGGAATATGCGGGAAGGAAAGGGATGCAGAATATACAGCAATTAATGCATGAGGACGGGCCGGATAAGATTGCGCGAATGATTGAAATATTCCGTTCTGCCGGTGCAGATCAGGCGGCTGAAGAAGCAAAGAAAAAATATATGGAGAAAGCGGCATTCACATCTTGAGATGATTACGGTGCCGATTGAAAATAAAGTTGCGCTGGGAGAACTTGCCGTCTATCTACTTGAAAGAGAGATTTAAAAAACTATATAGTGTGGCGAATACGGAAATGTAGAGAATTAAAACGGTGGAAATTGAATTATTAATGATAATGTGGAGATTTGGAAATTGATGTGGGAATTGAAAAGTTTAGGGGAAAATGATCTGATTCAAATTCCCATTTTTTTATATTGTCATTTCCCCATTTAATTTCCACATCTTTAATTTTCTACCCGCTCGCGCTGAAGCCCCGGCGGGTGATACATGTCCGTATTTGCCACACTAATCCAGGTTATTGAACCAGATATGAAACTCCCTCGAGTGCTAAAAAAGTTTCGGGAAATACTTCTCTCGCTTCTTTTTCAAAGTCATCCAGCCTGTCATATTTCGAACTAAAATGTCCGATGAGCAGTTGTTTTACCCCGGCCAGTTTCGCAATTGAAGCAGCCTGTACTGTGGTGCAATGATACCTTTTGCCTGCGCGTTCTTCCAGGTCCTTCAGATATGTGGCTTCGTGGTACAACAAATCCACACCTTTTACTCTTTAAAGCGAGTTCGGGATTATAAATTGTATCTGCCGAATAGGCATAAGATTTTGGTTTTGGAGCCGGATCGGTTACAGACTGATTTGGGATGACCGAGCCCTCTTGATTTTCATAATCTTCGCCCCATTTCAGCCGGTCGAAAAAAGAAGACGGAATTCCGGCAATCCTGGCTCTTTCAGGATTTACGCGTCTGGGTGGACGAATCTGCCGAAAAATAAAACCCCAGCAGTCAATCCGGTGAAAAACCTTAAAGCAACTTACTTCAAAGCGATTGTCTTTAACCAGCAGTCCATCGTCGCCCAGGGGATGGAAAATCAGGTTAAATGGAAGCTGTGTATCAGCGACTTTCAGCTGGAGATTGAATATTTCGATCAATGGAGCAGGACCGTATAGATTCAGATCCTGGTGCCGGCCCAGGAGCCCCATGCTGGTAATTAGTCCGATCAGACCGAAGTAGTGATCACCATGGAGGTGGGAGATGAAAATATGATTTATCCGGCTGCGACGGATCTTGTACTTGTTCATCTGCGTTTGAGTTCCTTCCCCGCAATCTACCAGGAAAAGATGGTCGTCGAGCGTAATCACCTGAGCCGTTGGGTGCCTGTCGAAAGCAGGAATGGCTGAATTATTTCCAAGTATAGTAACCGCGAGCACAGATGGGATTTAGGTATGATCTAACGGGCCGGAAGCCAAAGTTTCCTGATATCAGGCTGAAAAATAATACAAAAAGTAATAGGAATTCAATTTGATCGTTACCTAATTATCCGAATCCTTTGAATTAATCCGAGAATTCCCTTTCTATTTCTTCCATAAAAATTATGTCGGAGGCTTCACTCTGTGTGGGGACTATGTGTAGAGTTTCAAATTGTTCATTCTGGTCGAAATATTTTTTTACTGAAAGTTGCGGTTCACACAGAACAAAAGAAGCACGATTTGCGTAAAAAAGGTTTCTTAAATCAAGAATGGCTTCAGCAGCAGCAGAATCCATTTTTTGAATGTCTTTTAAATTCAGGACTATGTTTTTCACTTCCTGTCGCAGAATCGGTTCGCAGAGATCATGCAGCGCTGCTGTCATATTAGCAGCCAGAATGGGTTCAAGTACTGTAATGGCATGGAATTTCCCGTTGGTACTAATTTTGACTTTCATTCAATCGGCATTGTTAACATACGTTAATAAACCACGGAAAACAGTAATCAAAAATATTCGTTATTATTGTATTACGCTCAATTAGTTAAAAATGGATAATAATTTTTCGGCGCAGGTTAAAGAGATTATTTCGTTCAGCAGGGAGGAAGCCTTAAGGTTAGGAAATGACTTTATTGGGACAGAGCATTTGCTTTTGGGCCTGATCAGAGAGGGTGACAATACGGCCGTCCGTATCCTGAAAAGTTTCAATGTTGACCTTTATGAACTTCGTAAGGAAGTGGAACTCGCAGTCAAGGATAAGACCGGTAAGAATATTGCAAATATTAACAGCCTGCCGTTAACAAAACAGGCTGAAAAAGTCATTCGTGTCACCGTTCTGGAAGCAAAGGCTTTGAAGAGCCCGACCGTAGAGACAGAGCATCTGATGCTCTCCATTCTCAAAAACAAAGAAAACATCGCAACTCAAATCTTAAATCAATTCGACGTGGATTACGATTTATTCAGAAATGAACTGGGTGTTGTAAAAAGCAATGATACCCGAAGCGAATATGCCGAGGAGAACGATGATGATTTTGATGATGAAAAAAAATATGCGCAACAGAAAGCACGTCCTGCAGGCAATGCAAAAAGTAAAACTCCTGTGCTGGATAATTTCGGCAGGGATATTACCCGGCTTGCAGAGATGAATTCGCTGGATCCCATAGTTGGCAGGGAAGAAGAGATCGAAAGGGTTTCACAGATCCTTTCCAGACGCAAAAAAAATAATCCGATCCTTATCGGCGAACCCGGAGTGGGAAAGACGGCGATTGTGGAAGGACTGGCACTACGGATCGTTCAGCGTAAGGTTTCGCGCGTGTTGTTTGACAAACGTGTGATATCACTGGACCTGGCGGCCCTGGTTGCCGGCACCAAATATCGCGGACAGTTCGAAGAGCGCATGAAAGCGATCATGAATGAACTGGAAAAAAACCGCGACGTTATTTTATTCATCGATGAAATTCATACCATCGTTGGTGCGGGTGGCGCATCCGGTTCACTGGATGCTTCCAATATTTTCAAACCTGCCCTTGCCCGGGGAGAACTGCAATGCATCGGTGCTTCTACGCTTGATGAATACAGAATGTATATAGAAAAGGATGGTGCACTGGATCGTCGTTTCCAGAAAGTGATGATCGATCCTCCCAGTGTGGACGAAACCATTCAGATACTTGAAAATATTAAATCCAAATACGAGGATTATCATAACGTAACCTATTCAGATGACGCCATTCTGGCCTGTGTTAAACTGAGTGACCGGTATATGACCGACAGGCTCCTGCCTGATAAAGCCATTGATGTTTTGGATGAAGTAGGAGCACGGGTGCATTTGAAAAATATCAACGTTCCGCAGAATATCGTTGAATTTGAAAAGAAAATTGAAGAAGTAAAGAACGAAAAAAATAAAGTTGTAAAGAGTCAGAAATTCGAAGAAGCGGCTTCCCTGCGCGATGCTGAAAAACGTTTGCAGGAAGAACTGGAAAAAGCCAAACTCGAATGGGAAGAAGAAAGCAAGCACCGCCGTTATCCGATCGATGAAGAAAATATTGCCGAAGTGGTGAGTATGATGACCGGCATTCCCGTGAAAAGAATGGTTCAGGCAGAGAGCGAAAAGCTGAAGAATATGTCGGTCGACATGGAATCCATGGTAGTCGGACAGAATGAGGCGATTCTGAAAGTGGTGAAAGCCATTCAGAGAAACCGCGTTGGATTGAAAGATCCCAAGAAACCCATCGGCACATTTATATTTCTTGGTCCAACCGGTGTTGGTAAAACAGAACTTGCCCGTGCACTTGCCCGGTATATGTTCGACTCTGAGGATTCACTTGTTCGAATTGACATGAGTGAATACATGGAGAAGTTTACAGTAAGCCGGCTGATCGGTGCGCCTCCCGGATATGTTGGATATGAAGAAGGCGGACAGCTGACAGAAAAAGTCAGAAGAAAACCTTACAGTGTGATTTTGCTGGACGAAATTGAAAAAGCACATCCGGATATTTACAATATTTTATTGCAGGTACTGGATGACGGTCAGCTGACCGATGGTTTGGGAAGAAAAATGGATTTTAAGAATACTCTTATCATCATGACCTCCAATATCGGTGCCCGGCAGTTAAAGGATTTCGGAGATGGTGTTGGTTTTGCTACGTCAGCAAGAACGGCCAATGCGGACGAGAATAACAAAGCAGGTTATAGAAAAAGCATTGAAACGGACTTTTAGTCCCGAATTCCTGAACCGTGTGGATGATATCGTAATATTCAATTCACTTACCAGGGAAAACATTTTCAATATCATTGATATCCTGATGAAGGGTGTAATGAAAAGACTTGTTCAACTCGGGTTCACACTGGAACTGACAGCTGAAGCTAAAAGCTTCCTGGCAGAAAAGGGATATGACGTAGCAGTTTGGAGCAAGACCTCTTCACAGGGCCATTCAGAAATACCTGGAAGATCCGCTTGCGGAAGAAATTCTGAACATGAGTATTAAGAATGGTGATGTGATGATCGCAGATTTGGACAAAGTGCAGTCAAAGATCAAATTTACCCTGAAGGAAAAAGAGAAAGAAGCTTCAGAAGTTTAAGCGGTTCAATTGTTTTGAATATATTATTTGCCACGGCGCACGGAAATTTCCGTGTTTCCGTGGCAAATCTTTTATTTGCAGTACGGTAATGACCATGTCGGAAAAAAAAATTATAATAACAATCGATGGCTGGTCCTCCTGCGGGAAGAGTACGCTCGCGAAGCAGCTGGCTTCTAAACTGAAATATACTTATATTGATAGCGGCGCGATGTATCGGGCCATCACATTATATTTTTTACGAAATCATGTGGACTGGACAGATTCAAAAGCTGTGGTGAGGGCACTCAGGGAGATCAATATAGAATTTGTACATAACGAAGGGACGAAGTACGAGTGAAATTCTGTTGAATGGAGAAAATGTGGAATACCTGATCCGCGAACTTTTAGTGGCTGAAAAAGTAAGTGAAGTTGCAGCCATCAGGGAAGTGAGGGAGTTTGCTGTTAAACGGCAACAATCGCTGGGGAAAGAAAAAGCGATTGTAATGGATGGTCGGGATATTGGAACCGTCGTTTTTCCCGAAGCAGAACTGAAGATATTTATGACGGCCGACAATGCGGTGCGTGTGGAAAGAAGATTCCGCGAACTTTATGAGAAAAATCCGAATATCACGATCGAAGAAGTCAAGAATAATCTTGAAATGCGGGACTATATAGATTCTCATCGTGAAATCAGTCCGTTGAGGAAAGCCGAGGATGCCATTGTTCTTGATAATTCAAATCTTTCAACACAGGAACAATTCCAGATCGCATTGAAATGGGCGAGTGAAAAAATCAAACCGAAGGCTTGATTTTTTCAAGTATGGGGGAGTATGGGAGTATGGGAGTATGGAAATGAATGTTAATTGAATTGCAACTGTTAAAAATTTAATTCACTAATATAAAACCGCCAACGGTCTACGATGAAAGATTATGATGCAATCGTCGTCGGCTCCGGTCCTAACGGACTGGCGGCTGCCATTACTTTGCAGCAGGCCGGTCTTTTAGTTTTGATTGTGGAGGCTAAAGACAAAATAGGCGGGGGTCTCCGTTCGGAAGAATTAACCCTTCCAGGATTTACTCATGATCTTTGTTCGGCTGTTCACCCGCTGGCAGTCAGCTCTTCTTTTTTTCGGTCTCTGCCATTAGCAGACTTCGGATTGAAATTTCTTTATCCGGATATTCCACTTGCACATCCTTTCGATGACGGCACTGCCATACCATTATTACCATCTCTGTCGGAAACAGCGATCAGCATGGGAGAAGATGCTGACACCTATTTGAAATTAATGCAACCGCTTGTGAAATCCTGGACTGACATTCAGGATGATGTATTGGGACCTCAGCATTTTCCTAAACATCCGCTGGATATGGCGCGATTTGGCTGGAGAGCCCTTTCTTCTGCTAATCATCTGGCGAAACGCTTTCATACAGAAAAAGCAAAAGGATTCTGGGGCGGGATGGCGGTTCATTCCCAACTTCCCTTTAATTACCTTGGCAGTTCTGCTATAGGTCTCGTGCTACTAACGGTCGGGCATATACGCGGATGGCCTGTGGCGAAAGGAGGTTCACAATTCATTGCTGATGCTTTAGCTTCTTATTTTAAAAGTATAGGCGGAAAATTTGAAACCAACATGCCGGTAAGATCATTGGATCAATTGCCATCCTCGCGCGCGGTGCTTTTGGATGTGGGTCCCCGGCAACTTTTGGAAATTGCCGGAAACCGATTGTCACCATTCTACCGCTGGCAGCTTAAAAAATTCCGATATGGGATGGGAGTATTCAAAATTGACTGGGCCCTGGCAGATCGAATCCCTTTTAAAGCAGAATACGCAAGAAAAGCGGGAACTATTCATATAGGTGGCGAATTCAATGAATTAGCTGCATCTGAAAGGGCTGCATGGAATGGTAAGCATCCAGAGAGACCGGCTGTAATACTGGCCCAGCAATCCATCGTTGATGCCACTCGTGCACCGAAGGGACAACATACCGGATGGGCTTATTGCCATGTACCATCCGGATCTGCTATTGATTTAACAGAATCAATTGAAAAGCAGGTGGAACGATTCGCACCAGGATTCAGGGAGCGAATATTAGCAAGACATACAATGAATACAAAGGCAATGGAAGAACTGAATTCCAATTATATCGGTGGTGATATCGGCGGCGGCGCCAACAACCTGTCCCAATTATTTACGCGACCTGCCCTTCGTTTTGCTCCTTACAGGAGTTCCATCAGAGGAATTTATCTGTGTTCGGCTTCCACGCCTCCTGGCGGCGGAGTGCATGGCATGTGTGGTTATCATGCAGCAAAAAGGGCAATCCGGGATTTATTTATAAAGTAACCGATTTGTGAAAATTATAAAATGTGAATAAATAATCGCGATTTTTTACAGATAATTAACAAGATTTAAAAATGCATTTTAAATATCATTTTTCTTAAATCCATCCCCCTCATTTTCAATAAAAACAACTTTTTTTCAGGGAAAGCCGTTGACATTAGAAATTTATCATTTATAAACTATATTATAATAATTATTTATATATTTTGAACTCATTTTAGGCATTTTAGAGTTTGTTAATTTGAAATTTTGCACAGAGATTTGCGTTGTTAAATAAAAAGAATGGAAGCATATCTAATAGTTGGATTTCTTGGCCTGGTAAATTCCCATCCTGTTTTTAATCCTGCTATTATTGATCTTTTTAAGGTTTTTGCAGGAACAACTTTGTGGATCGGAGGATTAGCCGTTTATATGTACAGGAGGGAAAGAAAGTTAAAAATTGCCGTAAGCGAATAAATTCATTCTGTCTTGGTTAAAAAACATCCCGCATTTGCGGGATGTTTTTTTTTCAGACATCCGAACGAAATAGATAATTCAACTGTATGAAGGCTCAGGCTGTGGAAGGCCTGCGGTAACGATTTTTCTAGCGTAGATAATTCTGAAATAAAAATAACTGACAATTACGGATCCAATTACTGCCGATAAAATGGAGATTTTTGAAATATCCCTGATTGCAGAATCTGTAAAAGCAAGCATGGTTGTAAATATTGACATGGTAAATCCAATACCTGCCAAGCGTTCCCATTCCGAACACCTGTTTCCAGTTTACATTCGAAGGCAAACTTGCCACATTCAATCCAACCATGATCCGGCAGGCCAGGAAAATTCCCAATGGTTTCCCAATAACAAGACCGAAAAAGATGCCCATTCCAACCGGAGATGTAAGAGAAGCGATGACATGGGAAGGAAGGAGGATGGCTGTATTTGCTAAAGCGAATAACAGGAAGAATGAAAAAGTTAACCCATTTGTGAATTGCTTTTTCAATTACGGCAAGTGAATTTACCGGCATAGCAAATGCAAAGAGAACTCCTGTAATACTGGCTTCAACACCGCTTTGAAGCATAGCATACCATAATCCAGCGCCAAGTAAAATCTGGACAATTCCAAATTTCATTTTCATTCGGTTGCATAACAAGAAGTATGCCATAAATAATTCCACATATGAGCAGGGCAAGCCAGTTGATGTGTCCTCCATAAAATAATGCGATGACTACAATGGCACCGAGGTCATCAATAATTGCAATAGCAAGTAACAATATTTTAAGGCCAACAGGAAATCTTTTACCAAGAAGAGAAGCCGCCGCTACTGAAAATGCAATATCTGTTGCTGTTGGTATTCCCCAGCCATGAGAATAGCCGGAATAAAAATTAAATCCTATAAAGATCAAGGCGGGCATCATCATTCCGCCAAATGCAGCACCAAAAGGCAATACTGCTTTTTTAAACTGGGAAAGTTCGCCCGATAAGAGTTCTCTTTTTATTTCTGTTGCCGCAAGAATAAAGAAAAAAGTCATTCCGAAATTATTGACCCAGTCAATTAATGAATTTGGAAGTCTTAGTGATGAAAATGCACCTGGCTTGAAACTGCCATTCCAGAGATGGTTAAACCATCCCGTAGTGAGGGAATTTGTAAGTAATAAAGAGAAGATAGTGCAGCAAACCAACAGATACTCCCGTTGTACGGCTGTCATTTAACAAATCCCTCAAAGGAGTGAAAATATGATGAAACGGTTTTGCTCTGTTTTCATGCTCATATCTTATAAAAATTTATAATATATGTTTTTATTGTACTTCGTAAAGATACTGCCTATTTCCACTCAAAGTTTAGAATTTGGGAAGTTTTTCTAATAAAATATACACATTTTATTAATTAATATATAAATCAAAAATACCGCGTAGTCTTATCAATATCAAATGATTACCAATTAAAAAAAAGCCCCTGGATAGAGGGGCTTTAATATTCAATTTCAATTTTGCGATTTCAGGTGAGGTCAGTCTACATATCCATGCACACCCATTTCCGGTATATCCAGTCCGGCGATTTCAGATTCAGCCGGAACTCGGATTGGAGTGATGTTTATTTGAAATTTTAAACCAACACCACATAGCTGCATAAACAAAAACGAAACAGGTAGCCGTTCCAATCAATTGGGCTACGAGCTGACTTCCATCACCGTAAAACAATCCTTTAACAGTTCCCGGCACACCATTCCATCCGTCACCATATGACCCATCTGCTAAGAGGCCAACTGAAATTACACCCCAGGCACCATTAATTCCGTGTACTGCGATAGCACCTACCGGATCGTCAACCTTTAGTTTTCTGTCAATATAATTATATCCATAATACACCAGTATTCCTGCTACGGTTCCGATGATTACTGATCCGATCGAATTCACAAAAGCACTTGGAGCCGTAATGGCTACCAGTCCGGCCAGTAGGCCATTGGCCATCATACCCGGATCAAATTTACCTGTTTTTGCATACCCGATAACCATCGCGGCGAGAGCGCCCATAGTACCAGCCATCATTGTATTGACGGCAATAATTGAAATACGGAAATCCGAACCAGCCAGTGTTGATCCGGGGTTAAAACCGAACCACCCGAAAGCAAGAATGAAAGTTCCGAGTAGTGCCATAGGAATATTATGACCCGGTATTGTTTTTATAGAACCATCTTTTCCGTATTTTCCAATACGTGGTCCAAGAACAACTGCACCGGCCAGTGCAGCAACGCCACCTACCATGTGTACAACAGAAGACCCTGCAAAATCCACATGGCCATGACCCAAATGGAAGTTTACACCAAGCTGGGAAAGCCATCCACCGCCCCATACCCAGTTTCCGAAAAGTGGATAAACAAACATGGAGATAAAAAGTCCGTATATAATAAAGGATTTAAATGCCCATCTTTCTGCCATGGCACCTGTTGGGATGGTAGCCGTTGTATCCATGAAAACCATCTGGAACAGGAATAATGCAAATACACCTACATCATATACTTTGCTGTTTAAGAAATATCCCACTGTGCCCCATATTCCGAAATCATGACCGAACAAATGCACAATATATTCATGGGGAATAACGCCCGGCTCCGCCTCCGAGGGTGGCTGCATCTAAAGCTCCTCCAAACATGATAGCAAATCCGCAAACCCAGAATCCGAACATACCTATACCATAGACCATGAAGTTCATCGCCATCACATGGGCCGCATTTTTCTTTTGGGTGAAACCTGTTTCAACCAGGGCAAAACCAGCCTGCATGAACATAACAAGGAATCCTGTGATCAGGGTCCACATAATATTCATCCCAATCTTGTTATGGCCATCTGCTGCACCAATTGTCTGGACAGTAGTTGCCAGTTTGCTTACAGTGGCAGCTAACGGCTGTAACGGTTGTATCCTTGGCATTGACAACAGTGTCAAGGACTTTGACTGCCATTGTATCAATGTCGCTGAGTGTTCCGGTTTTTGCACCTGTAGGATCCTGGGCCAACGCAGGTACCGTCATGAACAGGCAAATAAGAATTGTAAGACAGGCGAAAACCCTTTTTAAGGTTTTTGCATTTTTCATTTTTTGATAGAGCATAGTCTTGTTGATTGAAATTGAGTAAATGAATAGATCAGAATACATATCTAAGAAGAGGCTAGTTTAAGTTTCTAAATGTGTTCGTTTATTAAAAGACATAGGTCGCTGCAAAAATTGCACTGAATGTGCTGTTAGTCGGTGTATCATCATGCTTGAGGAAGGCTGAACTTTTCGAATCATCAAGTCTGAGTTCGGGCATGAAAGTCAGTTTTCCCAAATGAAATGCGCCTGTCAAAGTAAATTCCGTGAAACTTCCAGGTGTAACCACATTGTCTTTATCATCAAAATATTCGCTTCTCAATGTCAGACCGAACAGGGAACTGGGATCCCAGTTAAGATAGAGAGCGGCTCCCCACCAGTTTACATTTGCGGAAGTATATTTGCGCGTCTGATCGGTAGCATTGAATCCGATGCCAAATTTCGGAGAGATAGTTCCTGTAACTACCAGGTCAAACTGATTTAGTGAAGAGGTATCACTGGTTGTTCCTCCCTGATAATTCAAATAAAATTTCCAGGCGCTGTTTGGTGTAGCCGTAGAAAACTGGGCAATGAACATTTTATTCTGACTCAATGGTGGTGGAATTATCCGTAGGATTTGAAACACCTACCATGAAGGCGCTTTTCCCTGGAAGTGTTATATCGGCCTTTAGTCCCATGTTATAAAATGGGCCATAAGAGAACATATAACCCATGGAGTAGTTCCGGTTCGCTGCAGCATCTACCACTTCATAACCTATATGGGTTCCCCATTTACCTGCCGTCAGTTTGATTTTGTCAGTAATATTATAGTAGACATAAGCCTGCACTACGTTAGCAAGGGAAAAATAAGGAGTAGGTGGTGCACCAATGGTTCCCCCCTGATAAGCCTCATTGTAGGAAAATTCCTGCGCCCTTCTTCCAAATCCAAGTTCAACCGTCACTCCGGCTTTGGACCAGCTATGATCGGCACGGATCGTTGCCATACCCAGCTCGAATGAATTCTGAGAATTGGTAAAACTGGTATAGTTGTTATTAAAACTGGGGGCATTGGCAAAATTGTATCTGTAATAAAGATCCAATGAGCCTGAAAATGTGGTTGCCGGTGAAGGCGGAACCGAATCGACTTTAGCGGGCGGCGGAGCTGCAGCTGTTTTAGTTGAATCCTGTCCGTGCACGTAAACAAAAGATCCGATCGCGATAATAAGCAGTTTGATGTTTTTAACCATTGCTGTTTGTTTTAAATGTTTACTGAATAATCAGCAGAACCCTGACCAGGGATCCTACTTTAACATTTTTAATGGCTAAGCTGAATCGTCGTCGAAATGGTTTTCAAATAATTGGATGGTACTTATACCCGATCAGCAAAATAGGAAGGTTTAACTTTAACATTAAATAAATACGTAATACTTATTTATGAATGTGAAAGTAGTATTAATTCTAATTCTAATTTGTTACTATGATATATTTATTTTAATTTAATATGATCGGATAATTAGAATTTGTTTAATAAACAGACGGATGTTATATAGATTATTCAATAAAAAAAGGGCCCCTCAGGGGCCCCTTATATAATGATAATACTTAATTCTATCTTAAGAACAGTATTTCCCTGTATTTGGGAAGCAGCCATTCACTATCATCAATAAGTACTTCCAGTTTATCAACGTGATACCTGATTTTATCAAAAAAGGTATCTTTCACGTCATCACAATAGGCAATTGCTTTTGTTCTTGAATCAGTGAGTGCATTGGCCTTTTTCCTGGCTTCGATCATTTTACCAACCTGCTCGCTAATAACTGAAATATGTTCGGAAATCTTTTCGAGGATTTGTTTTTGATTCGCGAAAGCGGATTCTTTTAAACCAATGTCCTTGAGTCCGATGATATTTTGTATAAGAGTATTTTGATATTTAAAAGCCGGTGGCAGAATATGACTGGTACAAAGCTCACCCATTATCCTGGCTTCAATCTGAACCTTCTTTACATATTTCTCCAGCTCAATTTCATGACGTGCTTCCAATTCTACGTGATTCAGGACATTGTTTGATTCAAACAGATGTTTTGCCTTATCAGTTAAAAGTGCGTCCAGGGCGAGTGGAGTGGTTTTGACATTTGGCAACCCTCTTTTTTTCGCTTCCTTTTCCCATTCGTCACTATAATTATTTCCTTCGAAAAGTACCTTTTCACTGCTCACGATATATTCGCGGATCACGTGCATGATGGCAATTTCTTTTTTCTCACCTTTTTCAATCAGCACATCCACTTCTTTCTTGAAATTCTTCAGTGTTTCCGCCATGATGGTGTTGAGAGAAGTCATTGCATTGGCACAGTTGGCTGAAGAACCTACCGCACGGAATTCAAATTTATTACCGGTAAATGCAAAAGGAGAAGTCCGGTTACGGTCCGTATTATCAAGCAGCAGTTCGGGTATACTACGGTGGAGATCCAGTTTAAGAATAGCTTCATCCTGTTCGTCGAATTTAGCACCTACACGTTCTTTGATATCTTCCAATACTTTGGTTAGAAATCCCCCGATAAAAACGGATATAATGGCCGGCGGTGCTTCATTGGCTCCCAGGCGATGGTCGTTGGCTGCCGAGGCAATGGATGCCCGCAGAATATCTGCGTAGTCGTGTACTGCTTTAATCGTGTTGACAAAAAACGTAAGGAACATCAGGTTAGTCTTTGGCGTTTTTCCCGGAGCCAGCAGGTTAACGCCTGTATCCGTTGACATGCTCCAGTTATTGTGTTTACCATTCCCGTTGATTCCTGCAAAAGGTTTTTCGTGCAGTAGCGCGCGCAGTTTATGACGCCTTGCCACACGATCCATAATATCCATGAGGAGTGTGTTATGATCTACGGCAACACTTATTTCTTCAAAGATCGGGGCACATTCAAACTGGGAAGGAGCCACTTCATTATGTCTTGTTTTTAAAGGAATGCCCAGCTTATATGACTCGGTTTCGAAATCACGCATGAAAGCATATATTCTCTCGGGTATGGAACCAAAATAATGGTCCTCCAGTTGCTGCCCCTTTGCCGGCGGGTGACCGAATACCGTTCTGCCACTCATGATCAGATCAGGACGAGCATTGGCAAGAGCTTCATCGATTACGAAGTATTCCTGTTCCCAACCAAGGGTGCCAATAACCTTAGTTACATTTTTGTCAAAATAATTACATACGTCCACCGCTGCTTTGTTCATTGCTTCCAGGGACTTCAACAAAGGCGCTTTATAATCCAGCGTTTCACCGGTATAGGAAACAAATATGGTCGGAATACATAAGTGTTTTTCCTGGTTCAATTTCCATTATAAATGGTGGAGATGATGGATCCCAGGCAGTATAACCACGGGCTTCAAAAGTAGCACGAAGGCCGCCGGAAGGAAAAGAAGAAGCGTCCGGTTCCTGTTGAATCAGAGCATCGCCTTCAAATTGTTCAATTGAAGTACCATCGCCCTTGATCGCAAAAAAGGAATCATGCTTTTCTGCAGAAGAGCCCGTTAGTGGCTGGAACCAATGTGTATAATGTGTAACGCCCTTCAATTCAGCCCACTGCCTGAGTCCGGCAGCAATCTGATTTGCAACGGCACGATCAATTTTTTTACCGCCTTTTATAGAGCCTGTAAGACTCTTGTAGGCTTCATCGCTCAGGAATTCCCTCGCAGTTCGGGTAGTAAATACATTTTCCTGGAAAATAGCGGTGATTTTCTTGGATCCGTCAACGACTTCATCTATTGTTTTTGTTGACAGATCGTTAATTGCTTTTACTCTTAACGATTCCATTTAGAATAATTTTTTTAAAAACGAAAGTAAGCGATAATTCATAAGGACGGAAAAAAAAGAGCTTTTCGCTCATTTTTTTAGAAAATTGTTCATAAGATTTATCGATTTAATCCATTTTTTTATGATTTATCTATTTAAAACCGCTTTAAATTCTAACATTAAGGATAATTCTAATGTAATTTAAAAATCCAGGAACGGAGTTTCTGTTGTAATAAAGGATTGCCGGCATAGAGGAACAGGGCCATCAGCAGAAATGCGATGGAACGATATCTTACTATGGCTCCTGGAAAGGGTACTACAGATCCGATTGCGATCAACTGAGTAAGACCATAAAACAAAAAAAGCCAGTAAAGAGGATGGCTTATCTGTTCCTTTCGATAGGGACTCGCTAAAAAATAGATTAATCCGGCAATAAGGAATAGTACATCAACAGATGAAACAGATTGAAGCAGGCTTTTGCCTTCCCAGGGATAAGGACGCAGTGTACTATTCGCAAAGGCCTGTGGTATTATTCGTATGAAACTCAGCGGTCCGGGCTTAAGGCTGTCGAGGTGGTATCGGGTGTTTCCCTGTAACTGAAAAAAGTTTTCCTGAGACTTTTGTACAGGCCGTGAAAGTTGAAAAGAAGGCGGGAGAAATAAACTTGCAAGAAAGAAAAGCGTTCCAATAATATAAATCCGGTTAAAATAAAACGGCGAGGTAGTCTTTTTTTTCAGGCTTATATAATAGGCTGCAAAAGCCGGAAAAAAGACGAAAAGAAACTGGTACCGGATTAAAAGCAGTCCGGCAAACCCCACAAGGATACCCAGTGCCCGTCTTACGCCAGGTTTCCGCGCATAAGCGTGGCCGTTATAAATCATCATGACCATAAACATAAACAGGAGTGCTTCGGCCCGGATTCCGCTGCACCAGAAAATGACAGACGGAATAAAGAAGACCAGCAGGAAATTCATGCCAGTGCGGAGCGGAAATTCTTTGGAAAGTAATTTGAACAAAAGCAGCGGGCCGGCGATAGTTAATAATTCAAACAATAATACGTCGATATAATAATTTTTTCCGCTCAGCAGGTTCAGTACGGCCAGACCCTTTATCAGAAACCATCTTTCAAAATGATCTATATAAAATAAGAGAGCCTTCCAGCAGTGATAGTCCGTAGCCTTCAATGAATATGAGGGCAGAAATTCCTGAATAAATTGCAGAGGATGTCTGATAAGTAAGCCGGTTTCAACTTTTGATTCATTGAAATAATTCCAGGTATCATCACCACCGTAAAAATGCAGAAATACCCATCCATAGAAACAGCCCATCAATACTTTAAAGGAAAATACAGCTATTGTATGATAAATCGAAAATGCGAAAACTTTCCGCCTTATCACAATATGCAGCAAAATAGTTCCGGAAAACAGGTAAAAGAAAAACAGATAGGTAGATCAGCATATGAACTTTACCTGATTTTGATTCCCCAAATCTATAAATTTGAATTTAATATACACGGATGATCATACATCAGCCCGAACCACATAAGAAAAAGATAGCCCTTGTGGCCAACAGCACCTGGTCGGTGTACAATTTCCGGATGGATCTTATCCGACATCTCCTGACTAAGTTTTGATGTACTGATCATTGCACCCAGCGATGAATTTGCCGAAGAACTGAAAAAAGCAGGATGCTCATATCATGATATTCATTTTAACAACCGTTCAGAAAACCCATTGCTGGATTATGCCCTGTATAAATCGCTAAAGAAGATTTATAAGGCTGAAAAGCCGGATTTCATCTTTCACTATGTTATCAAACCCAATATTTATGGTTCGCTGGCTGCGGCCCGTTGCGGAATTCTGTCTGTAGCCGTAATTACCGGGCTGGGGTATACATTCGACCGAAACAACTGGCTGAACCATCTCGTAGCGATTTTATACCGCAGAGCCTTAAAAAATGCAAGCGAAGTGTGGTTTCTAAATCTGGAAGATGCACAGGTCTTTATTCAGCGAAAACTGGCCAGCAAAGAGAAAATTAAAATTTTACCGGGGGAAGGTATCAATACAGATTCATTTTTCACCACAAACAAATAAACCTGTTGCCAGGAGCAAGGCTTTTCAGTTTTTGATGAGTACACGCTTACTTAAATCAAAGGGCGTGGGAGTATATGTGGAAGCCGCGAGGATGCTAAAAAATAAGCATCGGGATGTACGCTTTGAACTGATTGGTTTTTTTGAAAAAAATCATCCGGATTCGATTTCAGAATCTGAGTTAAAGCTCTGGGAGAAAAAGGGAATCATTCACTATGGTGGATTTGCACATGATGTAAGGTCGTTTCTGAGGCAGGCGGATTGTTTTGTTTTTCCTTCCGCTTATCATGAAGGGATTCCAAGGTGTCTTCTGGAAGCTGCAGCCATGGAAGTTCCCATTATTACATCCCTTAATACAGGATGTAAAGAAGTGGTGCAGGAAGGAATTAATGGATTTTTGTGTCTACCAAACAGCGCATCGGGTCTTGCTTCCAGGATGGAAGAAATGATGGAACTGGGTTCCGTACGCCGCTCGGAACTTGGCAAAAATGGACGTGATCTGGTCAGTGCTAAATTCGGAATTGATAAAATCCTGCTGGAATATGATAAAACTTTAGAAAGCTTGAAGTAAGTATGGGAGTATGGGAGTATGGGAGTGCATAACTTAAGAACCCTGTGGTAATTTTATAACAATTATTTTGCTTTCATTCCCATACTCCCATACTCCCATACTCCCATACTCCCATACTTGCTTCACGCCTGTCTCAGGAAATCAAGTATACCTGATTCCTTAATTCTTTCTTCCCATCGCCAACTTTTGAGGTCCGGAAAATCAAAAGGAAATCCCGAAATACGATCCCATGTCAGATTGCTAAGATCTTTCTTCAGCAAAAAATAATTGCCACCATATCTTTCCCGGAACTCGGCCATCCAGAAATAATGACTGCTGATAACGGGAATTCTCATCGCGACATATTCCAGGAATTTGGTTGAGGTTTGCGCGTTGAAAGGTTCTTCATCTGGAATAAAATTGAAAGCATACCGTGCCCTTGACAGGTAATAGGAACTTCCTGCCATGGAACAGACTTGTGAAAAACAATATTTGAACAATACTCAAAAGTTTTTGCCAGATTGTCCACATCATTGCCCAGCATTAATATTGTTTTCTTTTTAAGTGCTCCATTTTCAAATATTTTCAGCAGACTTTCCAATTTCCTTTCGGCTGAAAGATTGCCTGCGTAAATAAAATCATATTCCTTTGCTTCGGTATTTCCGAATTGTAAAAAAAAATCACTGATGCCCATATCGCGGAAACCAAAAGGAACTTCATCGTGAATGTTCATTTGTTCCCGCACATATTCATTTAAGTAAAGGCGGAAATGAGGCCGGGGAGTTAATCTGCTTTTTAAAAAATCTTTCAGCTTACGGTACGGAGGTACCGAAGCGGATGCATATTCATGTATGATAATCTTTTTTTTATGGAACGATTTTGGAAAAAACCCCATCATATACCAGTAAACATCTGCACCTGATTTTTCTTCGTCTTTATAGTCAGCGACACAGGTGGCAATATTTTGATTTTGAAAAAAAGACTGATATGCAGCCAGTTCAGGTAAAAAAGCACGGTGGTTGTGTATAAAAGCAATCTTCATAGGTTCTAAAATTATCAAATAGATTAACTCGCCCTTCGTAATTTTGCGTTTTCTCTGAAGAATATGGAAACAACTGTCAAAACCGCCGAACAATTAAGGCTTACAGCAGATGAATTTGAACTGATTTGTCAGAAACTGGGACGTAGGCCAAATTTTACAGAGCTCTGTGCTTTCAGTGCCATGTGGAGTGAACACTGCAGCTATAAAAATTCTATACGCTGGCTCAAAACGCTTCCGCGTGACGGAGAAAAAATGCTTGTGAAAGCCGGAGAAGAAAATGCGGGACTGATGGATATCGGAGACGGACTCGGAGTAGTTTTTAAAATTGAATCACATAATCATCCTTCGGCCATTGAACCATTTCAGGGAGCTGCAACCGGTGTGGGCGGAATACACCGGGATATTTTTACGATGGGCGCCCGTCCGATTGCATCACTGAATTCACTTCGTTTCGGAAAATTAAGTGATCCGCAAACCCAGCACCTGCTGGCAGGTGTCGTGCATGGTATTGGTCATTATGGAAATTGTTTTGGCGTACCGACGGTAGCAGGAGAAATTTATTTTGATGAATGTTATCATACCAATCCACTGGTAAATGCCATGAGTGTCGGGATTGTAAAAAAAGGCAAAACAATTTCTGCCACAGCACTGGGAAAAGGAAATCCTGTTTTTTTTGTTGGCAGTGCTACCGGCAAAGACGGAATCGGAGGTGCTTCATTTCGCTTCAGCCAATATAACCAAAGAATCTGTTCAGGAATTGCCGGCCGTTCAGGTTGGTGATCCATTTCAGGAAAAAAAATTACTGGAAGCCTGTCTGGAAGTGATTGAAACCGGAGCAGTAGTGGGAATGCAGGATATGGGTGCCGCCGGAATTATTTGTTCAACGGCCGAAATGAGTGCAAAGGGTCAGAGTCGGAATGCGGATTGACCTGGATAAGGTTCCGACCCGGCAGACAGGTATGAAAGCCTGGGAATTATTACTCAGTGAGAGTCAGGAACGCATGCTGATGGTGGTTGAAAAAGGCCGAGAAAAACAGGTGCTGGACATTTTTGAAAAATGGGACCTTCCCTGTTCAAATATCGGAGAAGTAACAGACGATAAATTATTAAGGTTCTATTATCACGGAAAATCCGAAGCTGTCATCCCGGCTGAAGAACTGGTACTGGGTGGAGGTGCCCCGCAGTATACACGGGAATACAGAGAGCCAGTCTTATTTCTGCCAAAATAAAATCCTTTGATCCCGATTCCATACCTGTGGCCAGAAAATCTTCGTGCAATTGCAGCTGAACTGATTCATCTTCCATCGATCGCATCCAAAAGATGGATCAGCGTTCAGTATGACAGTACTGTAGGAGCTGCCAATACTTCTACCAATGAACCTTCTGATGCAGCCATCGTAAATGTTTTAGGAACTAAAAGGGGGATTGCAATGACAACTGATTGCAACAGTCGGTATGTACTTGCGGATCCCTACAAGGGCGCTATGATTGCGGTGGCTGAAGCGGCACGAAACCTGGTTTGTTCGGGCGCGATTCCCCTGGGAGTAACTAATTGTTTGAATTTTGGTAACCCCTATGATCCGGAAGTATATTATCAGTTTGTGGAATCCGTAAAAGGAATGGGAGAGGCCTGTCTGAAATTTGATACACCTGTAACCGGTGGCAATGTGAGTTTCTATAACCAGCATCCTGAAGGAGCGGTTTATCCTACGCCTACCATTGGGATGGTTGGATTTCTGGAAGATACCCGGAAGAAAATGACTTTGTATTTTAAAAACCAGGGTGACCAGATTTTTCTGGTTGGAAAGATCAAGAAACGATATAAATTCCTCTGCATACCTGTATGCATTGCATGAAGTGGAATTTAGTCCGGCCCCATATTTTGATCTGGATGAGGAATTTTTATTACAGTCAACCCTTCTCAACTGTATTCAAAACGGTCTCGTGGAATCGGCACATGATGTAGCAGAAGGTGGACTATTTGTAGCATTGGCTGAGTGCGGATTTCACAGAGAACTCGGATTTACGGTTTCCTCCCGGAACAGTCCTGTTCGCTGCGACGCCTATTGGTTTGGAGAATCGCAAAGCAGGGTAGTGGTAACAGTAAAAAATGAGAAACTGGCGTCCTTCAAAAAAGCTATGGAGGGAATTCCTTTGGAAAAACTTGGGTGAAGTGACAACGTCGATGGTGCAGGTGGACGGAGAGAAATGGGGAAATATCCGCGAGTGGAAATATGAATATGACACAGCAATCGAAAAAGAAATGGAATCAATCGTTGAAGCATGAACAAGTCTTCCATTATCGTTGTTACCGGTGCGGCCGGATTCATCGGCAGCTGTCTAACTGGATTTCTAAACGAAAATGGATATTGATCAACTCATCCTTGTTGATGAATTCAGCCGGGTAGATAAAGTAGATAATCTTAAAGGAAAAAAATTTAAACACAAGGTTGAACGTGATGATTTTTTTCAATGGCTGGAATTTAACAAACCTGATATTGGATTTGTATTTCCACCTGGGTGCGAGAACAGATACAACAGAATTCGATTATGCCGTTCATGAAAGGCTGAACCTTGAATATTCCCAGCGTATCTGGGATTATTGTCTGATTAAACAAGTCCCTCTGGTATATGCATCTTCAGCCGCTACATACGGATCGGGCGTCCTGGGATATAACGATGACCATGAATTGCCATTCCGACTGGAACCGTTGAATGCTTACGGTATTTCGAAGAATGAATTTGATAAATGGGCTATCCTTCAGCGAAGTCATCCGCCATTTTGGGCAGGGTTGAAATTCTTCAATGTGTATGGCCCTAATGAATATCACAAAGGCAGAATGGCCAGTGTTATCTGGCACGCATACAATCAGATACAGGCAAAACGGGAATGTAAAACTTTTTAAATCCCACCGGCCCGACTTCAAAGACGGCCAGCAGCTTCGCGATTTTATTTATGTTAAGGATATAGTGAAAGTCTGTTTCTGGTTCATGGAAAATTACAAGAGTGTTCCGGAGAGCGGACTCTTTAATCTGGGTACCGGCAGGGCAAGAACTTTTGAAGACCTGGTAAAGGCAACATTTAACGGCACCGGAAACCCGGTAAAAATTCATTATATCGATATGCCCGAAGACATTCGTGATAAATATCAGTATTTTACAGAGGCAGTCATGGAAAAATTGATATCTGCCGGTTATACAGAACCGTTTTATTCCCTGGAAGCAGGAGTAGAGGATTATGTTAAAAAATATCTTTTGTCAAATAATTATTATTAGAGAATGATCAGTAAAATCGGAATCATTGGAGGTGGAAATCTGGGAGTGGCTATTGCTGAAGGGTTAATTCAAAGTGGATTTATCAATCCGGGCCATATATTGATTACCCGACGTTCGGTCGATCAGCTGAATGCATTGGAAAGAAAAGGGGTAATGGTAAGTGCGAATAACGAGGATGCGCTTAATTATGCCGGACTGATTATACTTGCTGTTAAACCTTTTCAGGTAAATGAAGTGCTGGTGAAATTAAAGGGCAGTTTTAAAAAAGGTAAACATATCCTGGTTTCTGTAGTTACAGGTGTAAACATCCAGCAACTTTCCACGCAAATTCCTGAACAGATCCCAATTGTCCGTGCCATGCCTAATACGGCAATTGCTATACGTGAAAGCATGACCTGCCTGGCTACAAAAAATGTGGATCCTGATCAATTTCAGGAAATACTGGAAATATTCAACCAGCTCGGCAGCGCGGTCAGAATTGACGAAAAACTGATGGATGCTGCCACAGTTCTTGGAGCCTGCGGGACAGCATTCGCGATGCGTTATATACGTGCAAATATTCAGGGTGGAATTGAAATCGGGTTTGATGCTGCGACGGCAAGCCTGATTGCTGCACAAACAGTAAAAGGAGCGGCTGAACTATTATTAAAGAAACAAACCCATCCGGAACAGGAAATTGATAAAGTGACCACACCAAAGGGTTGCACTATCGCGGGGCTAAATGAAATGGAACACCAGGGATTCAGTTCTTCGCTAATTAAAGGGTTGGTAGCCAGCTTATCAGAAAATAGGACAGGACTAAAAGGCAGATTGATAATCAGGTAGTTATATTTTATGTGGATTAATATGAGGCCTTCAGTCTTGCAATTCTCGAAATATTGAAGGAAATTTACCGGTAGAGATAATCCCTTATAAACTTAGCAGTAAAATGTTAAGACCCTAACTATGAAAACCAACCCCAGCCACTACATTTTAGCCGCAGAAGTAATCATCATTATTTTATTTCATGCCGTAAAGATCAGGCAAAATGAGAAACATTCTCAGGATACTGCCTTTACGCATAGTTCTAAAACAATGAAACTGCGCAAGACCGAAATTGAAAATAAAATGGGTATTGAATATATGCTTGTGAAAATGATAAAGTAATTATTTATCAGGCTTCTATACTCCATTTATCCACAATCTGCTTTTCTGCTTCAGTAGGTTTAAAAAAATTGCCGTAGTTTTACATGACCTTCTGGTTACTGTTTTACATCTGTAATTCAACAGGTCATATCATTTTATTTTATTGAGCATTTTAGTTGTCTTAATTTGAACATTATGGCCAAATTTATTTTTGTTACAGGAGGCGTTACTTCTTCTTTGGGAAAGGGAATTATTGCGGCCTCCCTTGCGAAATTATTGCAGGCAAGGGGTATCCGGGTAACAATTCAGAAATTTGACCCATATATCAATGTAGACCCGGGAACACTGAATCCATACGAACATGGAGAATGCTTTGTAACTGAGGACGGCGCGGAGACAGACCTTGATCTTGGACATTATGAGCGGTATCTAAATATTTTTACTTCTCAGGCAAATAATGTCACAACCGGCAGAATTTATCAAACCGTCATTAATAAAGAAAGAGAAGGCGCCTACCTGGGTAAGACAGTTCAGGTTGTTCCTCATATTACTGACGAAATCAAAGAGAAGAATGCTGCTTCTCGGACAACGTAACGAATATGATGTCATTATTACTGAACTCGGCGGCACTGTAGGGGATATCGAATCCCTTCCTTTTATTGAAGCAGTGCGACAACTGCAATGGGAATTACCGGAAGAGGATGTGGTTGTAATCCATCTTACTCTTATCCCTTATCTGAAAGCAGCCAAAGAATTAAAAACAAAACCAACCCAGCACAGTGTGCGGATGTTAAGTCAGGAAGGTGTTACTCCTGACATAATAGTTTGCCGGACGGAAGAACCTTTATCACCTGAAATCAGGAAAAAAATCGCTTTGTTTTGTAATGTGAAATTTGAAGCAGTAATCGAAGCTGCCGATGCCTCCTCGATATATGAAGTACCGGTAACGATGATGAAGGAAAAACTGGATTTGATTTGCCTGAAGAAATTAAATATCACGAATTTTCCTGAAGCAGAACTCACGAAATGGAAAGAGTTCCTGGATAAACTCAGACATCCAAAATCTAAAGTAACCATAGGACTAATCGGGAAATATATTGAATTGCAGGATGCATATAAATCCATCCTCGAATCATTTGTTCATGCCGGTGCGATGAATGAATGCAAAGTGCAAATCCTGAATGTGCACAGTGAATCCATAACTATCGAAAATGTTTCAGAGAAACTGGGTAATCTCGACGGACTGCTGGTGGCTCCCGGGATTTGGTCATCGTGGGATTGAAGGAAAAATCACGGCCGTGAAGTACGCCAGGGAAAATAAACTTCCTTTTTTTGGTATATGTCTGGGAATGCAAATGGCTGTAATTGAATTTGCACGAAACATACTTGGGCTGACTAAAGCTCACTCCACCGAAATGCAGCCAGACACGCCAACACCCGTGATCGATCTTATGGAAAACCAGAAAAAAATTACTGCAAAAGGCGGTACTATGCGTCTGGGTGCATATCCCTGCGAAATTTTGGATGGAACTCTTGCAAAATCCATTTACGGCAGATCACTCATATCTGAAAGGCATCGACACCGTTACGAATTCAATAATGAATACCTTCAACAGTTTGAAGAAGCGGGCATGACTGCCAGTGGAAAAAATCCCGAGAGCGGACTAGTAGAAATTATTGAACTGTCGGAACACCCATTCTTCATTGGAGTTCAGTACCATCCTGAACTTAAAAGTTCGGTCGAAAATCCACAACCGATTTTTGTGCATTTTATCAAAGCTGCCAAAGAGTTTGCAAGTAGAAGACTTTCCCGTAATCCCGTTTTGGAAAGAGAGATGATTTAAACAAGTATGGGAGTATGTGAATATGGGAGTGTAATCAAAGTCCGGTCATCTGTCATCCCTCAACTATCAACTAATTCGCCGGAAACGCCCAAGTCAGAAACTCCGGAAACACAACACTCCAGCTGCTGTAATCATGAATGCCCGTCGGTGATTCTCTGTAAACAATTCCATCTTTTGTTACAATATTTTTTTTCTCCAGGAGGTTGATGATGTCTTTCATATCATCGATTACGTCGATGATACTGTCCTTATCCCTGTCGCCTTTTTCTTCGGCCGCTCCTGCATAAAACCAATACTGAAGGCCCGGCTTTTTCCTGGAGGCCTTTAATTTGGAAAACATGATCCGGTTTTTTTCATCTGAATAACCGCTGTCATCAGCAGATTTATCGCGCCACCAGAATGAACCGGAGAATACACCCACTTTGCTGATCTTATCCGGATGATTCCAGGCAATATCAAAAGCCGAAAGGCCGCCCATGGAGCAACCTGCTATTACTACCGATTGAAATTTCCTGACACCGGATTCTTTTTTTGCATAAGGATATAATTCATCGTTGATGAATGCATCGTAAAGTCCTGCTTTATTGCCGCGGCCAAGATAGTCCGGTTTGTCTGCCACACCATATTCCTGCATCCGGTCACCTGCTTCCACTCCGATGATGACCAGGGGTAATAATTTTCCTGCTTTATACAGGCTGTCCATTGTGTCTTTGACGCGCAGTTTATCAATATCCTGTCCGTCATTCAGAATAAGAAGGTTGAATAAGGAACGATCTGAGGGAGGTGGTGTGTGCAGAATATGCAACTTCACATTTCTTTGTAAATGTTTTGAATAGAGAGTATCATCATTTTGTTTTACATGTCTGCAGGAACTGACCAGGAATATAAAACCTAAAAGAAAAAATTCTTTCATGTATTAAAGTTAGAAAAACAGGATCATTTGCAATAAGAGCAGATTCCACGTATTAATAAAGGAGATTGAGCTATACCCGAGAAATTAGTAACACAAAATTAGTTTGGATAGTAGCCGTTACGATCGTAAATTTGCCGTCCACATCGCGAAGTAGAGCAGCGGTAGCTCGTCGGGCTCATAACCCGAAGGTCGGAGGTTCGAACCCTCCCTTCGCAACATAGATAAAATTAAAAAAGGCTCCTCAGTGAGCCTTTTGTATTTTAATTCGGCAGCTGTTACCAGGTCAGCGCTAGCCCCGCTGTTATTCCGAATGTATGCTGACTATATGGATCGGTAATGTTCTTTCGTGTTCTCAAAGAATAGTTTTGGAAGGTTTACCTTTTGATGCGTGTTGAATTTCATTCTACATAAAAGATTATGGATTCACATAATATTGGGAATTGAAAGAATTCAATTTTAAAAATGCGCCTGGGAGAATCCTGTATTAGTTTTGAGTTTTGGGCTTTAAACTTACTTCCCCCCAAACAGTCTTTTGAAAAATCCTTTTTTCTTTTTTTCCTGAGGAGGCGGGTAGTTATTTACGGGTTCAGCTTTTTTTTTACCACCGGTGGCCTCGTCGAGCACGCGTTGCTCATCCGGAGAAAGTTTTGAATCGACGGGAACATGCGGAGAACTTGTATCCAAATACTGATTTGCATTTCCATTTCCCTGATTGTCGCCTTCAGCTCCGGGTATAACAGTCTGGTCGATGATATGAGAATAATCAAACATCATGTCTGCTTTCATATTTTCCGGTTGAACAAAGCGCGCTTTGCGGTTCAATCCAACATCCTTATCAGCGGCTGTTTTTGCGTAGAAGTATTCCCAGATGGGGCGGGCAGCCCGTCCACCTTCTCCCAATCTACCGTCGAGCCGGATAAAATTATCGTCACATCCGATCCACACACCCGCAAGTAATTGCGGTGTGAAACCTATGAACCATGCATCCGTATTGTTTTGGGTAGTACCGGTTTTACCTCCCATTTCAGCCAGGCCTAAACGGTCACGCATTCCGGCGGCTGTACCAACATCCACAGTCCCCTGCATCATACGGCACATGGTATATGCTGTATTCTGGCTGATGACTTCTTTTCTTTCTGTATCAAAACGGTCGAGTACATTTCCGTTTTTGTCCTCAATGCGAGCGATATAATAAGGTTTGGTGCTAAATCCACCGGACGGAAACATGGTATATCCCCATAGCATTTCATAGAGCGAAATTTCAATGGCGCCCAGGCAAAGGACTGGGGTAAGCTTCCATTTTTGATTTGATATTGATATTATGGAGGAAATCAACAAAGCGTTTTGGCGTAACGGATTTCATAATAGAAGCAGAGGCACAGTTTAAAGAATGTGCAAGCGCCGTTGCCATCGTAACCTGTGAATCCGATCTTACATTTTCCACCGGCTGGTACGAGTCCGAATCCATCAAAATATTGTGGTTCATTATCAACTATAGTCTGCGGGTGTAAATCCTGCATCTTCTATTGCGTCTGCATAAAGCAAGGGTTTGATGGATGATCCAACCTGACGTTTGGTATTTATATTTGCATGGTCAAATTTATATGTCTTGAAATCGATTCCACCGATCCATGCTTTTACAGCACCACTCATCGGATCCATGGCCATAAAAGCAGTCTGCATCATCTGATGATTGTATTTTATAGAATCCAGAGGAGTCATTACGGTATCTGTTTCACGTCGCGAGTTCCAGGCAAATACTTTCATCTGCACCGGCTGGTCGAAACTGACTTCCGGATCTCTGCTGCAGGGATACCCTCGTCTTCCATATTCTGCCAGCGTTCTGTATGCCTGATCAGGGATTCCAGGATATTGCTGTGTTCTTTCCAAGCAAGTCCTTTCCTGATCGACGGTTGCGCATTCAGAACTTTTTGAAGGCTGGGTACCTGTTTGGCTACAGCTTCCTCAGCATATAATTGCATGCGGGGATTGATGGTTGTATAAATCCGCAAGACCATCTTCATAAAGATCGTAAGGTTCTCCGGTTGCAGGATTTTTATGTTCCTTGCACCATTTTTTCAAGTCATCTCGTATAACATCCCTGAAATAAGGAGCCAGTCCATTGTTTTCATCGAGTTTTCTATAATTGGTAGATCAATGGGTTTCAATTTAAAATTGCGGCCCTGCTTCTTCTGTAATGAAATTACTCTCCACCATTCGGTTAATTACAACGTTTCTGCGTTCAATGGCAGCTTTTGGATTTTTTCTCGGATTATATAAAGTATTTCCGCTAAGCATACCGATAAGCATTGCTGCTTCATCTACGGATAAGCTGATCCGGTTCTTTTTGAAAAAATGTGCGGCTGGCATTCCGGATACCATATACATTATCGCCAAACGGCACAGCATTCAGATACAATGCAAGAATTTCTTCCTTCGTAAAATTTCTCTCCAGCCGACAGCAGTTATCCATTCTTTTAATTTTTCGATTCCGCGCCGGAACATATTATGAGAACCCTGTCCCAACATATATTTGGCAAGTTGCTGAGTGATGGTGCTTCCTCCTCCGTCCCTGCCAAGTTTTACAACCGCCCGCAAGACAGCCCATTCCATCGATACCTGAATGATCATAAAATCTTTTGTCTTCCGTGGAAAGCAAGGGCATTGATGGCATTTTTTGAGATATCGTGGTATTCCACATTGCTGCGGTTACTTTTATCCTTATAATACTTTCCCATCAGGGTTCCATCGTCGGCATAAACTTCAGAAGCCAGCATGATAGAAGGATTTTCCAATTCTTTCAGGGAAGGAAGGGAACCAAAGACACCAAAGTAAATCAGTATTACTAAAAGTATAAACACACCAAGACCTGTAAAAAATATTTTCCAGAATATCGGGTTTGCCCTGCGCATATTTTTATTTTATTAAAGTATTTTCATTTTATAATCCCTGCTTTTTATTCTGGATGGTGTATCGTTTATCGATATACGATTTTCGATCTGCGATCTACGAATCATTTACCCAGTGGAAATTTATCGGGAGAATAAACGTTTAAAAATTTCTTATACAATAATATGTCCTTGTTCGCCTTGAGTATTTCGAGGTTCTTATTATCAATTATAATAAAATAGAATTTGTTTACGGGAAGCCAGGGTATAATTTCCCTGGGTGCCGCGTTACCTGCTTTATCCATATATGCCAATGCCTGGTGCCGCATTATCAAATCCGTGAATGATCATCATTTTAGTACTGTCACTGAGCGCAAGCTGGCTTGTCTCATAGTTTTTCGCATAGAAGTTTTCCCTGTTATAGCGGTCGAATGCATTTTTTGATTCAGTCACGTATACCGGATCTACTTTGTTCATAACTAATACTACGGATTGTGTGCTGTCGGGAGTCCATGTAAACGGTGAGGCAAAGAGGGCCTGTTTTCTTAACTGGGTTGAATCAGGTTTTTTAAGTCGCAATCTGACCACTGTCTTTATTTGCTCCATTTACTGCCGAAGGCTTAGCTGCAGGTTGCTCCCGCTTTGCGGAAGCCGTTGGCGGTTGACCATTCCTGTTGGCAACACGCGCAATACTGTCTTCAGGCATCCTGGTCACATGAAGTGTTCTCAGGTAGTTTTCAATTCGTTCTCTTTCATTCAGGACCCGGAGAATATTTTTGGCTTTTGCTGCCATGACAGACCCCTGATAACTGCTAATAATTTTGTTTAAAGTAACTTTGCCAATACTGTCATAACGGTAATGGATGTAATAAAGCGCTTCTACATACAACAGCTGCGGCGTCCAGTATTTTTCACCATACATACTGTCCAGTTTCAGTTTTTCCACTGCAGCCTCGTCAAAATTTCCTTCAATCAGATTTTCATATACTTTTTCGTAAGCCCTGGTTGCGAGAGTCCGGACCGGCAGGTCCTCAGGACCCTTGGGCGGATTTTCAATCAGTGCGACATAACCGGCCTGACGGGAATTTTTGTTTCATCAGTGCCAGTGTTCTCGCTGCATTGGCTGAATCATCCAAATGTATATAACAGAAATACTGATTAAACAAAGCTTCCTGATAGAACCTCGTATCAGGAAATTGCGATTCGAGGCTGTCATAAGTTGTAATGGCACTTTTGATAATCAGGAATATAGTCCTGTAAAGATTTTCCCAAGTGTAAAAAGGGCATTTTCAACTGAATCTTTTGACTTCTTTAGTTTTTCCGGCGTGAGCGGCAGTCCGTCCATCAGGGAACCGGCAGTTATTTTTGCTGCTGCGGGTGCCAGCAGCCGGGCCGGTTTCAGCACCGTTAAGTCTCAGATTGCTGGCCGGTGTAAGTCCCGTGATTTGTTTGTTAACGAGAGATTGAACTTCCCAATTGTCAACATTTGGCCGGTTTCCCCATTTGGATTTAAAATCGTTGTATCCCTTAGCCTTGACTGCCTGGTTATAAAAATACCATTCACCTGTGCCACTTGTATTAAACATGTCGGTGTTGGCATTATTCGAAGTGAAACCGTAACCACCGGATCCTCCGTTAAATTCATCTTCCACGGAGATGCCCTGTTGCTTTCGATAGTCGCGTAGCATTTTTTTGATATACGCTTCTCTTTCTTCGGGCGTCATCGCTGCAATTCTCTGTAAGCTATCCTGTCTTTGAATGATAAGAATCTGGGGAACGATACGACTAAGAGCCTGTTTTCTATCCAATATTATTTTAAGGGAATCGGCAATGTTGGGATTGCTGATATTGATGCTGTCATATGCGTATTTTGCCTGCGGGTATATTTTATCATTCATGAATATCCAGCCAAGTTTCATAAAGGCCCTGTCGCGGTTGTATCCCAGGCCATTGGCGTGAGCGATACATTTTTTATAGTCGATGCGGGCAGCTTCTTCATTATTTCTTAGTAGTTCCATTTCAGCTGCCACATAATAGATAACGTCGAGGTAAGGCTCATAAATTTCCTTCCTCTCCATTCTGCGAAGAGCATTGAGATTTTTCTGGATATAATCATTGTTTGCTCCTGTTCCTTTATTCTGGCGGATGGCATTCAGGCGGGCATAAACTTCAAGAGCAGGGTCGAGTGTATGTGATGCTGCCCTTTCAAACCAGATTTTTGAATCTGCCGGATTACCGGACCGTTCATACAGCTGTCCGATGAGAAATTCCCAGCGTGCTTCCTCACCCTGATCGGTCGTATTATTCAAGGCGAGTCTAAGGTGGAAAGCGGCACTGTCCCATTGTTTTATTTTATAATTCCACAGCGCCTGCATTTCATGAAGGGACGGTTGTAAGCGTGCGGGAAAATTCGGATCGTTCCTAAGGATTTCAATCAGTACTGCGCCTCGGGTCAGTTTTTCCTGCTGTAAATAGGTCCGGATCTGCCATATGAATGATTCATTGCGGCTGGGTGGCTCGCTGAAGGTTTTCTTTGCGACATTTTCTTTTTCATTCGTCGAAATCGTAAATGCGTTCCCACCTTCTTCCTGATTGCTACCTATCGGGATTGGATATCCGTCAGGATCTCGAGGGGCAAAGGCATAATTCACAAACTGAAAAAGAATATGTGCTGAATCCAGGTTATTCTTATAAAAGTAGGCCCTGCCCATGAGCATCCATAAATTATCTGCCCAGCTATTTCGCAAATCGCGCAGCAGGATTGCTGAATTGACTTTATCTAAAACAGAGTCCAGATTTCGCTTATCCTTAGACGTGACATCCAGGGTATAATTATAAAAGGGCAGCAGCTGTGTATAATCTTCCTTAAATTGAGCCTTGGCCCGTGCCAGCACTTCATTCAGCTTATTGTTTGCATTGAAATAAAAATTGTATTGGGTGATTGTATTTTGTAGAAAGGCGCGGGGAACGGTCCACTTGGTTTCTGTAGTTTTCTCATAGCCCAGGGTCCGGTTTTCATATTTGTCCGGTTTCTTCAGGTCAAAATCAATCCCCTCCTGTCCGAATCCATTCAGGGAAAAGAAAAAACTAAAAAATATGACTGAGGTAACGATCCGTTTCACCCTTGGTCCTTTAGGATTGCCATGCAAACTAAATTGTTATTAACTGATAAACCCTGTTTTTATTTTAAAAATCAACCAATTTAAGGCTGTTTTAACCTGCAAACCAATAACTTGTTATCTTTAGACCGCAATATCCCCATATGGCCAAATTCGATGCCAATTCCACATTGAAAAGATTGCAAAACCGGTACAGGCTGGTGGTCATGAATGACGATACCTATGAAGAAGTGGTTACGTTCAAACTTTCGCGTCTTAGTGTATATGTTTTTCTCAGCACGGTTTTTGTGTTATTAACCGGTCTTACAGTGGCTTTAATCGTGTTTACTCCATTAAAGCTTTATATCCCAGGATACGGAGATTTAAATAATACTAAGGAGCTTCGTGAACTAAAAATACGAACTGATTCGTTAGAGCAGGAGATGAGGTACCGTGATCAGTATTTTCAAAGTTTGAGAAATGTGCTGGAAGGCAGCAGTTCTGTGAAAATGGATACGACGGCCCTGAAAATTCCGAAAGCGGAAAAAATTGACGATTAAAATCTGATACCAATGTTTAATAACAAATCCAAATCTGAAACAACAGAATCTGTTGTACCATACTGGCAGTGCTACTATTATCGGCAGTGGAACTTCCCTTAAAGGCGATATTACCAGCAGCGGCGACCTTCGTATAGACGGCACCCTGGTAGGTAATATAATCTGTTCTTCTAAAGTCATCATCGGTGCGAACGGTGTTGTAGAAGGTGATATCAGTGGCCAGCAGGCTGATATTATGGGGAAGGTGACCGGTACCATTAAAGTAAAGGAACTACTCCAGCTGAAAAGCAATTGCCTGGTAAATGGTAACCTTTACTCTGCCAAACTGCAAATTGAACCGGCTGCCAGTTTTAATGGTCAATGTCATATGATTCAGGAACAACCAGTATCTGTGTCTGGTAAGTCTGGTTCATCGTCCCATAAAGACGATTATACGAAGAGTCCGACTTTGGCTATTTCTTAAATAATCCTAAAGCTTAAAGCCTAAAACTTTGGGCGGGAAGTTTATAGTACATGGTGAATGGGGTATGGTGTAAAATCTTTATTCCGTGGTCCGTCTTCTATCATGTTGCTATTTTTAGAAGATTATGTTTTCTCCGTTTTACGAACACAATTTTCATTTAAAACTCAAAGGTTTTTAGTTTTAAGCGTTAGGCGTTAAGCGTAAAGCTTTAGTGATGGACTTAAAAAGCATTAAATTTGCGCCTATTTCAATTGAAACATGCGTGCGAACAGAACCCGTATAAGGACTAATTTTCAAATCATATACCTGTTTCTGGTTTCAAGCCTGATATTCTTTATTTTGAAAATATTGCATGAAGGAACGTCCGTTAACTACAACGTTTTACTTTACGGAAACCTACTATTATTTGTGGTGAGCTGGATTTCTGCTAAAATGATGTACCAGTGCTGTGCAGCATAAAAATGTACAGATATTTCTGAGACTCGTTTATGGTTCATTTATAATGAAATTTTTTGTACTGGCCATAGCAGCCTTTATCTATATATCCATCTTTAAAAAAGGAGTTAACAAACCTGCCCTTTTTGGATGTTTTGGCCTGTACATTATTTATACATTTATCGAAGTGCGTTCAGTTTTGAAACAGAGCAAAAAGCCAAATGCCTAAAAAGGAAGCGCCGCTCGAATATCTGGATAATTATCTGCCCGCCGGTGCGTCTGAAAAACTACTGGAATACCTGCATCGATATAAAGTGCATCTGACTATTACGCGAAGCACGAAAGAGTATACTGGGTGACTACCGGCATGCTACGGGGATCAGATCATCACCGGATCAGCGTGAATGGCAGTCTGAATAAATATGCATTCCTCATTACCCTGATTCATGAAATAGGCCACCTGATTACCTATCAACAATATGGAAACAGAGTTAATTCTCATGGGAAAGAATGGAAACTCGCGTACAGAGGTGTTCTGGAAGATTTTATCCGGACTGAAATTGTTTCCGCCTGACCTGCATCAATGCTCTGTGAAATCCCTGCATGACCTGCCGGCAAGCAGTTGCTCTGATGTCAACCTGACCCGGGTTTTAAAAAATTATGATGCGAAAAATAAAACGTTGCTGGTAGAGGATATTGAAAGAGGGGGCACTTTTTAAGACTTCAGACGGAAAAATATTCAAACGAGGTAAACAAATCACGTAAGAGGATTGAATGCATGGAACTGCGGTCAGGCAAACTTTACCTGTTCAGTCCTGTGTATGAAGTGGAGCCGGTGAATAATTAATCAGGACCCGATGATTGCCATCAGTCCATAAAGCATAATAACGGTTAGTGACTACAATTGCGAGGAAGGGTTTGTGGGCGGATTTCATGGATGCAGATTTCGTTTTCGTGGATTGGATCTTAACGTTAAGATATTCTCATTTATTTTTCAGATGCAAGCTTTTCTGTTATCATTTTATTCATTGCCGGTTCGGGCCGGCCCTTTAACTTTGAAATATGGCGGAACCTATCGTTGAACTCAAAAATGTTAATATTTATCAGTCGGATACCCTGATTCTGGGAAATGTAAATATTGTCGTGAATAAAGCCGAATTTGTTTACCTGGTAGGCAAAACAGGAACCGGCAAATCCAGTCTGCTGAAAACCATGTATGGAGACCTGACCATGAAGGAAGGAGAGGGAACCGTTGCCGGATTTAACCTGAGGGAAATGACCTGGAAAAAAGTTCCCTATCTGCGCCGGAACCTGGGTGTTGTATTTCAGGATTTTCAATTGCTTACTGACAGAAACGTAATTGACAATCTAAAGTTCGTGTTGAAAGCCACCGGCTGGAAAGACGAAAAACTGATGACAGAAAAAATCAATGATGTACTGGATAAGGTCGGACTGAAATCCAAGGGCTTTAAAATGCCATATGAAATGAGTGGAGGCGAACAGCAACGCGTAGATATTGCACGGGCCCTTCTGAATTCCCCAAAACTTATTCTGGCAGATGAACCAACTGGTAATCTTGATCCTGAAACTTCCGATGAAATCATGCAGCTTCTATTTCAGATTTCCAAAGAATACGGTACAACCGTCATTATGGCTACCCATGATTACCGTGTGGTGAATAAATTTCCTGCACGAACCCTGCGGACAGAGAAAGGCAAGGTGTTCGACAATGCTACCATATCTGTCCAATAAGAAGGCCGGCATTCTGATGATTGTTGTACTGATGCAGTAATTTTTCCCTCCGGAATTGCAAATCAAGAAAAGTAAATGGTCTTTCGTACAAGGTTTCTGATAATCATTTTAAATTCATTGGCTCCATCGGCCAGGTGACAAACTTCACGGAGACCAGTTCCTTCTACTGCCTCCGCATTTACAATACAATGCCGGCCATTAAAAAGAGCATTCAGCAATTTTAATTTTATTCCGGTGCTATTAAACGAAGGAATCACATGCATCTGGGCCTTCGAAATAATATCCTTTAATTCCTGATCGCTGGGGTCGGAAACCAGACAACAATTTTTGTAAGTTTTACAACTGCACGGCGAAGTTTTGGTCCCGGGTTTTTACCAGCTACGAGGAAGGGAATCGTGAAGATCGTTGAAAACATTTTCCAACAACCAGATTACAGCCTTTTCATTTTCTTCAACTGATAAGATTTCCATGATACAAACAATAACAACCAGTACCCTGCGGAGATTCAACGTGCTGAAAAGGCAGGAAAACAGGTATAACTGTGATGTTTTTGGACTGATAAGTAACTGCCGCCATGTCTGCGTCTGACTGCGTAGACGGTCAGTAGTGGCCAGCTGGAAGCGATTTGCCGTTCATATTTTCTGAGTACGTTCACTTTCACGCAGATAATAAAGTTTTTTAAACCAAGAAGTGCTGCATGCTGCGAGTTGTTTATAATAGACAGATTCCACGTTGTGTAAACGAAGTAAAATTTTCCTCTGTGCAAAACCGGCTGTCCTGCATGAGATAAGAACAGTGAACACCCTCCAGCAGAATAGGATATTCATCCTGTAAGCAGTCTTTCCAGTAATTCCGGATTGGACCGGGAACAAACGATATAGGGAAGCTGGTGTGAAAATCCTTTATGTCCTGTTCTGCGGGGATAATAATAAACCTGTTCACAAAAGGTTTTCAATATAGGTTGTTCGTCCCTTCCGCTTGTAAAACAATGCAGGATGAATTCTGATTCCTTCCTCGATGAAGAGTTATGATTTTATAATACAGGTCAAACACTCCTCCATAATCAGGAGGATAAGGAACGTCATGACAAACAATATGGAGTTTCCTGTCTTCCATTTAATGATTAACCGAATCCTTTTCTACTTGTTTAAAAATATCCAAAACTATTTTACTTTCATTTTCCCAATTCAGTTCTTCCCTCACCAGCGAAGTATTGCATTTCCATCGCTTAAGAGTTTCAGGATCCGCAAAGATCTCTTTTATTTTTCTGTGCGATATGTTCGGGGCTGATGATCTTCAATAAAGCCACCTACATCATAATGATTGATGATTCTTTCCTGTTCAACCAGTCTGCTGGCAAGTACAGGAACACCTGCATGCAGATACTCAAACAATTTATTGGGAAGACTATATTTATGATTCAGAACAGAAGGTTTGTCAATGGAAATTCCGAGTTGCGCTTTTCGGGTAAAGTGGCCAAGCATTGCAAAAGGAACTTTTGGTATATAGGGTTATTTTTTCTGAAAGCTGATTCTGATCAATAATTTTTTCAAGTTTCCCAAATACATCACCACCGCCAATAATCAGGAGATGATAATGGGCTGCATCCAGGAACAATCATACTGTAAACAAGTTCTTCCGCCCCGCGGGATTCATTGATTCCGGCACCCTGAAAGACGATCAGTTTTTTGTTTTCCGGAATTTTCCGGTCAATCGATGTGATCCAGTTCTTTCTCTCATTGGTAAGTTCAGGGTCGCAGGGATTCTTCAAAGGAAGGTTTCGTACGACAATTAAGTTTTTTGTGATAATTCCTGCGGTAAAGGTTCCGAATAGATTCGGAGACAGTATATGTATATTTCAGGCTTGAAAAAACCCGGATTTCGATGAACTTCCAGATGGATCGGCGCAAGGGTTTATTGATCGATACCAGCCATTCCCAGGAAATATTCATGGCTGTCATAAACCAGTGGTTTTTTCCTGATCCGGGCAATCAGCATGGTTGCCGGCATAACATCCAGGTCATTTCCCAAGATAAATGTCTGGCTTTTTCGCTGAAAAGCTTGAAAAACAGGCGGACATTGAATTCAGCATAGAAGAAAGAGCTGTTCCTAAACCAGGTTTTTAATCTATCTGTCTGATAATCACGTGCTTTTAAAGTGTAAACTTCCTTTTTTTGAGAGATCCTGATCAGGAGCACGCGAAAGCCATTTTCATGAAGGGTCTGACAGATTTTATGAACTCGGTAATCAGTAACCAGGTCCGAAATGACCGTTACAATAACCAGCTTTCGCTCAAATGGATACAGGTAGGAAGTCATAAATTGATGGGCCTGTCCAAACCAGGGATTTTCAATGAAAACGTCATAATTCGCAAATAATTCTCTACCTTCGCGCCGAAATTAGTAGAATATTATCTGGATGCCTTTAAAAAAATTGAGATGCCTTATTTGACAAAAGAAAAAACAGCGGAATTCTTCACAAAGTTCGGAACAAACGACAACAAATACCGGATCAATCGAAGCGCAGATCGCGTTACTGACTGAACGAATCAACCGAATTTCCGATCACCTTCAGGAAAATAAAAAAGATTTCTCTACCACACCGCGGGCTGATGCAGCTGGTCGGTAAGAGAAAAAGACTGTTGACGTACCTGAGCAACAATGACCTGCAAAACTACCGCCAGCTGATCGAAAAGATCGGTCTCAGAAAATAAACAAATTCCCAACGTTTAAGTTGGGAATCATTTTTTCAGAAACCTTCATTATCGTTACTTAACCGTTCCAGGAACCCTCCTGCTTACTGTTCAGACCGATTTATTTACAAACGATTCACTATGTTATCACAGCCTTTAAGTGTAACCTTTACCACCGGTGAAGGATTGCCCATTACCATAGAAACCGGAAAACTTGCCCGTCAGGCAGACGGAGCGGTTACCGTACGTCAGGGAAACTGCATTATTCTGGCCACCGTAGTTGCCAACAAGGAGCCCCGTGAAGGACAGGATTTTTTTCCGCTTTCAGTAGACTACCAGGAAAAATTTGCTTCTGCCGGCAGAATTCCCGGATCATTCTTCAAAAGAGAATCCCGACTGAATGATTATGAAGTACTGACCAGTCGTTTAATTGACCGCGCCCTGCGTCCTTTATTTCCTGAAGATTATTTCTGTGATGTACAGGTACTGGTTACTCTGATTTCCAGTGATTCGGAAATTATGCCGGATGCACTGGCCGGACTGGCTGCATCAGCCGCACTGGCTGTTTCTGATATTCCCATTAAGGAAGTTATCAGTGAAGTGCGTGTGGCCAAAGTGGACGGAAAATTTATTGTCAATCCGACCCGTACCGAACTGGAAACATCTGTCTCTCGAATTTCTGATCGCCGCCACAGATAAAAATCTGATGATGGTGGAAGGTGAAGCTGATGAATGCAGTGAGGATGATCTGATCGGTGCACTTCAGATTGCACATGATGCGATCCGCGTACAGATTAAGGCACAGCTGGATCTTCGCGAGAAAGTGGGCGTCAAAGAAAAAAGAGATTATAAGAAACCGGAAACCAACGAAGAGCTGAATGAAAAAGTAAAGGCTTTCGCCAAGGATAAAATTTACCAGATTTCGAAGGCCGGCAGCAGCAAACATCAGCGAAGCGAAGCTTTTGACCAGTTAAAAAAGGAACTCATTGAAAGCCTGGGTGCTGAAGTCACGGATACTGATAAAAAACTTGCTAAAAAATATTATGCCGACCTGCAGTGGGAGATCGTCCGCAATATGATTGTGGATGAAAGAATCCGTCTTGACGGACGCAAGCTGGATCAGGTGAGACCGCTTGCCATGGAAACTGATCCGTTACCAACACCCCACGGTTCTGCATTATTCACAAGAGGTGAAACACAGTCCCTGACAACCGTTACACTTGGTACACCGTTGGATGAACTCCTGGTGGAAAGTGCAGCAAAATCTGACTATACCAAATTCATACTTCATTATAATTTTCCCCCTTTCTCTACCGGAGAAGTGAAAATGATGCGTGCTCCGGCACGTCGCGAAGTGGGTCATGGTAATCTGGCGATGCGTTCGTTGAAAAAAATGATGCCGGGAAATGATTATCCTTATACGGTTCGCGTGGTGAGTGATGTACTGGAATCCAATGGATCTTCTTCCATGGCTACTGTATGTGCCGGATCACTGGCGCTGATGGATGCAGGTGTTCCCTTTACCAAACACGTGAGTGGAGTGGCCATGGGTCTGATCTCCAGAGCATTCGGATAATAAATATGCAGTACTGACAGATATCCTGGGTGATGAAGATCATCTTGGGTGATATGGATTTTAAAGTAACCGGAACCCGTGATGGAATTTGTGGTGTGCAGATGGATATTAAAGTTGATGGTCTGAGTATGGATACGATGCGTGAAGCCCTTGAACAGGCACGCAAAGGAAGACTTCATATTCTGGATGCCATGTATGAATGCATTCCGTCTGCCAGACCGGAAGTGAAACCACACGCTCCGAGAATGGAGAAATTATTTATTGACAAAGAATTCATTGGTGCTGTAATCGGACCAGGTGGAAAGATCATACAGGAAATACAAAGAGAAACCGGTGCTACCATCAATCTGGAAGAAGTCGGAAACCAGGGTGAAGTAAGCATTTTCAGTCCGTCCAAAGAAGGCCTCGATAAGGCGGTGGCATGGATCAAGGGAATCGTTGCAGTTCCTGAAGTAGGCAGCTGTTTATGAAGCCAAAGTAAAATCGGTTATGCCTTATGGCGCATTTGTTGAATTCCTGCCGGGTAAACAGGGTCTGCTTCATATCAGTGAAATCAGCTGGAAAAGACTGGAAACCATGGATGGTGTTTTAAATGAAAATGACATGGTGAAAGTGAAACTGATCGGCGTAGATAATAAAACCGGAAAATTCAAACTCAGCCGGAAAGTACTCATGCCGAAACCGGAAGGACGACCGCAGGAACAGCATAAAGCCTAAAGCTGTAAAGCCTAAAGCCTAAAGCCTAAAGCCTAAAGCCTAAAGCCTAAAGCCTAAAGCCTGAAGAACAATTGATTTAGTGTAAGTTAGATAAAATATCAGAGCACCTAAATGGTGCTCTTTTTTTAATTTAAGAATCTTATGAAGAATAAAATTAATTCAATTTATCTATTTTTCAAATTTAAAATTTTGAAAATTGCTTTAGGCTTTAGGCTTTAGGCTTCAGGCCTTAAGCGTTAAGCCATGAATCGTTATATCCAAATTACTATAGATACAAAGGACGAAGATGAATCGGATATTTTCGTAGCGCGGCTGAGTCAGTCTGGTTTTGAAGGATTTGAAGAAGAACCGGAAAAGCTGCACGCATTTATTCCTGAAACATTATATGATGTCTGCAAGATCGAAAAGATCATAGCGGAAATTAAAAGGCGTGGCTGATCCCTATCATACTTTTTTCAAAACTGAAGTTGATTGAACCGAGAAACTGGAATGCAGAATGGGAAAAGGATTTTGAACCGGTGGTCGTTGAAAATTTCTGTGGCATCCGGGCAGATTTTCATAAGCCATTCTAAGGATCTACACTATGACCTGATAATAACCCCGAAAATGAGTTTTGGAACCGGTCATCATGCAACGACTTATATGATGATTGCGGCCATGAAGGAACTTGATTTCCTGAAAAATTCAGTTCTGGATTTTGGTACAGGCACCGGTGTACTGGCCATTCTGGCCTGTAAACTGGGAGCAGCTATCTGTACTCGCCATCGATTCTGATGACTGGAGTATCGAAAATGCCCGTGGAAAATGTAGCCATTAATGGCTGTGCGGAATCCGTGATTGAAAATAAAGATTCCCTTTCAGGAACCGGGCGGTTTGACGTCATTCTGGCTAATATAAACTTGCATGTCATACTGGAAAACATGGAAAGTTTATACGACAACATTTGAATCAATCAGGCGTTTTTATTGGTAGCGGCGTACTCGAATCTGATGAAGAAAAAATCAGGATTAGGGCCGCCGCTGCCGGTTTTACACTGGAGCGCGGATGATTAAAGACAACTGGATGAGTTTCAGTTTAAAAAATCAGTGAATCCTGAATAAAATCTCCATGTTTAATAGCTTTTTTTTAGTTAATTTTGAAATCCAAGCACTCCTGCCGTCCATGAAGGAAGTTCTATTTATTCTGTTTGCCTACCTGATAGGTTCCATACCAACGGCAGTATGGATAAGCCGTTATTTTTTTGGTGTGGATATCCGCGACTACGGCAGTGGTAATGCCGGTGCAACCAATACTTTCCGTGTACTTGGGCTCCAAATGGGGCTGCATAGTGATGTCCGTTGACGTACTGAAAGGATTCATTGCCACCAGTCTCTATATTCTACTTCCTTTTTATATGCATAACGAATGGGACAGAACCAATCTGATGGTCGGACTGGGTCTGGCAGCCGTTGTAGGTCATATATTTCCCCTTTGGGCTGATTTCAGGGGTGGGAAGGGTGTTGCTACCTTATTTGGAATGATCCTGGCTATTCAGCCGCTGGTGGCATTGTATTGTGTAGGTGTCTTTCTGCTTTGCCTTTATCTGACCCGTTTTGTTTCCCTTAGCTCCATACTGGCCAGTATCGCTTTTGCAGTACTGATTCTTTTTATTTTTAATGAAAAGGAGCCTCTTTACCGGGCTTTTGCCATTGCGGTTGCTCTGCTAGTCATCCTTACCCATCAGAAGAATATCAGCCGGCTGCTTAGAGGGAGTGAAAGCAAGATTCCCATTTTGAAGTACCGGGATAAGAAGAGACCCCGGAGATCAGGATCACAGATCTGATAAAACTAGCTGTAAATCGCAGTCGTTCAATCTATTACCCTTTATTACCTGAAAGGAACGTGTAAATACCCTTTTTAACAGATAACCTCAGTAAAAGGATCATTTTCTTTTACTTACGGTTAATTTTTCGTTACCTTTGCAGCCCCTGAAGGCGATTCCGCAAATAAAATTCATAAAGCATGTCATTAACTTTATTGGAAAAGTTGGAACTCAAAGAAGAAAAAAGTGTTTTAATTCAGGGTCTTCCATCTTCGATAGAGAAGCAATTTGCCAAACTGGCGTTTGCAAAAAATGTTACTCCGCTTCTAAAGATCAGGAAAATCGATTTTGCCCTGGTATTTGCCGTCAATGAAACCCAGTTAAAGGGTATTATCCATGAAGTTTTACCAGCCCTCGGGAAGGGAGGTAAATTCTGGGTTGCTTATCCCAAAACCAGTTCTAAAATTGCTACCACACTGAACCGGGAGTGTAGCTGGACCTGTATTACAAATGCTGGTTTTGAAGGTATAAACGAAATCACACTGGATCATGTTTGGACGGCTACCCGATTTGAAAAAGTTGCGGTTGGAGCTTCCCTGGCAAACCGCAAAGTGGAAGCACTGGTCGGCTGATACTATCGTTTATCGTTGATCGATATGGGTTAATCGTATTGGATATACGATAAAATAGGTTCCATCAGATTTTCACGATTACAGTACCTGATTTTCCCATCAGTTCCTTTTCCATTTGCTTCAGGTGAGACTGGGTTTGTATCAATATGGTCTGTTCATCCGCATTCCTGGATTTTTCCAGATCTCTCTGGTTCATATCCATCAGTCGCCGGATTTTTCTGAGTTTCAGATATGTGAGAGTCGATTCAACTTCTTCAAGATATAATTCATTCCTGGTAGGAATTTTTCCTTCATAATGCCGGTTCCAGTTTTCGCTGACTTCATATGGAAAGTCCATGATGGATACTACAAGTGCGCCCAATTCCTGGTCTTCATCGTATAAAAAATTCCTGGCTGTAGGTTCAAGTTTCTGATCATACCAGGTCTTATAAAGCTGGAGAATCCGGACCAGATTTTTGTTGTCGAACATTTCCTCGTCTTCAAATTCCGGTAACAAATAATCTGCCACCAGTTTTTCACCATCCCAGGGTTTAAGTCCGAATTCAAGCAGGGAACGGATGATGGCGCGCTCCTGTTGTTCGTCACGGTTTAGCAGTTCATTCAGCTCCTCATCAATAAATATCTTTTCCGGAGTACTCTGTTTCCGACACGGATCTGCCTGGTCACCTGTTTTATTTTCAAATTTGCCGACTCTTTCTCTGATAAATTTATTTACCAGAGTATTCAGGCCGTTCTCATCAATTTTCAAAAGTTCCGAAGATCGCCGGATATAATCCTGCTGGCGGGTAAAGTCTTCGACTTTATTAATTCTTGAAATGGTTTCAGCAATCTGTGAAACGAGCTGCGCTTTTTTATTACTGTCGCCCGAAGCGGCAACCAGGGAAGTCTCCAGCTGGAATAAAATAAAATCCTTTTTATTTGAATCAATAAAATCCCTGAATGCCTGAGCGCCGATTTTATGCACATAACTATCCGGATCTTCCTGTCCCGGAATCAATACAAGTTTTACCTGGAGACCTTCTTCAAAAGCCAGATCCATTCCGCGCTGCGCAGCTTTGATTCCAGCAGCGTCGCCATCATAGATGATCGTGAGGTTTGAAGTATATTTTTTTATCAGCCTCAATTGATCCGGCGTGAGCGAAGTTCCTCCGCTTGCAACTACATTCTCAATGCCTGCCTGATGCAATGCAATAACATCGGTATATCCTTCCACGAGTAAACATTCATCTGCTTTGTCGATGGCCTGCCTGGCAAAATATGAGCCATAGAGCAGTTTGCTTTTTACATAAATTTCATTCTCCGGAGTGTTAATATACTTGGGAGAACGATCATTATTGCGGATCACACGGGCTCCGAATCCTGCAATTTTCCCAATAGCACTATGAATAGGAAAAATGATTCTCCCCCGGTAGTTGTCCATCGGTTTCCCGTCTCGGATCACAACGAGTCCGCTTTTTTGAAGAAGTTCCCTGCTGTACTGACCTGTCAATTGCCGCCTGAGAAAAAGCATCCGGAGCGGAAGGATTATATCCCAACTGAAACTTTTCGATGATGGCTGCATTAAATCCGCGTTCCTGCAGATAGCTAAGACCGATATTTTGCCCCTCTTCATCATTTTGCAGACAGTTGCTGAAAAATTTCTGAGCAAATGCATTCAGAATATAAAGACTGTCTGCTGTCTGCTGCTGGATTTTTATCTCCGGACTTAGTTCCGCTTCTTCTACTTCCACATTATAGCGACTGGCGAGCCATTTCAGTGCTTCCACATAAGAAAATTTCTCATGTTCCATGAGAAAGCTGATCGTATTGCCACTGCGTCCGCAACCAAAACATTTATAAATCTCCTTTGTGGGTGATACCGTAAAAGAGGGTGTTTTTTCATTATGAAAAGGACATAGTCCAAGATAATTTGCCCCTCTTTTTTTTAACTTGACAAATCCGCCGATAATTTCCGTAATATCTATGCGGCTGAGAATCTGTTGTATGGTCTGAGGTGAAATCAGGAAGAATGTTTGAGCGTCGAATTTAAGCTAAAAAAAAGCATCTTTACAGCCTTTAAAAAGGGTTCAATGGATTCCGCTTTTCTGGCGATTAAACAATTGTGTGTTAATATAAACGGGAAAGAAATTCTTCATGATATTTCGCTGGAGATTAACAAAGGAGAGCGATGGCTGATATATGGGGAAGCGGGAGCAGGCAAGACCGCCCTTGCGCATTGCCTGGCGGGTAATCACGCATTTCAGGGGAGCATTGATTTTCCGAATCAGGATGCCGGTGTAGTGAAGAACTATGTACTTGTGGTTGAACAACAGCACAGATTCAGAGATCTCCGGAATCAAGGCAATTTTTATTATCAGCAAAGGTACAATGCTTTTGATGCGGATGCAACTATTACAGTTGCAGAAGATCTTTCGGCTTTTGAAGAAACAGGATATGGTCATTTATCCAAGGCAGATCTATTAGGAGCTTTTCATTTATATCCGCTGATTGATGAACCATTGATTCAGTTATCGAATGGAGAAAATAAAAGACTGCAGATTTTAAAGGCGGTGCTTGGCGCACACAAAATGCTGATACTGGACGAACCATTTACTGGACTGGATCCGGATGGGCGCAGATTGTTGGATGATATTCTTGTCGCAACTCTGCGAATCAGGGCAGCAATTTTTGATGCTGACCAGCCGGGACCATGTTCCTGCATGTTTTAACAAATTCGCTTACCTCCGGGAAGGCAGGCTCACCATATTAAATAGTCCCGAAGATTTCAGGATTAAAACTGTAAATACAAATAATAAGATTTTAAGAGAATTTCCCAATACTATTTCCTTTTCATATCCGGATTTTGAATATGCCGTTCGTATGAATAATGTTTCGATACGCTATGGAGAAAAAAATATTCTTGAAGGAATAGACTGGGAAGTGAAAAAAGGATCCTGTTGGGCTCTCACGGGTAACAACGGAGCAGGAAAATCTACATTGCTGAGTCTGATTACGGCCGACAATCCACAGGCTTATGCAAACGAAATTTATTTATTCGACAGGAGAAGGGGATCTGGAGAAAGTATTTGGGAAATAAAACAAAAGATAGGTTATCTGTCACCGGAACTTCAACTTTATTTCGATTCATATGCCACCGTTTTTATGGCAATCGCTTCCGGATTATTTGACACGATTGGTTTGTTCCGGCAACTGACTTCGTCTCAGGAAAAACTTGTTTTGGAATGGTTGGAATTTATAGATTGTAAAAAATATTCAAATCGCCTGTTGACCAGCCTTCCTGCAGGAACACAACGGCTGGTCCTGCTTGCACGTGCAATGATTAAGACTCCGCCTCTCCTGGTACTCGATGAGCCCTGTCAGGGCCTGGACGTTGCTCAAACAGCGTTTACGCTGAACACAATAGATCGCTATTGTGCCCATTTTGAAGCAAGCCTTATTTTTGTTAGTCATTATATGCAGGATTTTCCCGGCTGTATAACCCAATTCCTGAAACTTGAAAAGGGCAAAATCGCATAATCTGTTGATATTCAGTCCCAAAATGGTTTCCAAATAAATACCCTGCCTGGAACAGTTAAAAACGGGATGGTTTAAGTCCGAAAATCTTTAAATTTGTATTCCTGTAGCCAACTTACTACTCCTATAATTCTGCTGCAGTTGTTTTACTTCCCATTAATTCTAACATTCAGACTCAGATCATTTTTAAAACTGTGTAGTATGTATTCTTATGCCCTGTTAGAAAAAAATTGCTATTATCTGATCCAGGAAACGGAAGAATCACCTGTGAGTCTGATCAAGGTGAATCTGGAAACCGAACAATGTATGTATGTTTCCAGGTATGCGGATGAACAGTTAAACGAATGGAAGAAAAAGGGAGATCCGATTTTTGACATTCTGGAACTTGTCGGTGACGATAAAATTAAGGACTGGGAATCGATTTACAACGATAACCAGGGTTCCTATAATTATGAAGAGGACGAAGATTAATAACGCTCTTCCCTGTATTGGGTAACAGCAAATTTCCAAAGACCATAGGAGATTAACCCGGTTGCCAGACAGATGCTGCAATAGTTTATGAAATTTATATATGGAATAGTAATCCGGCTGAATTGCACGTAATTAAAGAAATAAATGACAGTAAACAGACCGTAATAAAAGATAAAGCCCGCATTTACGAATACAAGCACATTTTCAGAAGACGTATGCTGCATGCTCCGCAGATAAAGGCTGATACTCCAGATATTTAATGTCAGGCATATCAGACTTCCCAAACCAATAATGATAGTACTGGAAGCTTTATTGAACCCCATTTTATAATTTATAGCCGCTTCAAAAATGATAAAGGCGACGATTAGAAAAAGAAATATTTTTTTTCTGAAAACAAAGTAAAAGAACAGGAAGATAAGAGGCGCATCCAACAGGTTATAAATAAATGTAATGGTATTCGAAGCATAGTTGTACCAATTCCAATGAAAGATTTCGGGAATATACGTGATGCCGTTAATGGTCCAGAAAAGAGCAACCACAAGGAACGGTTTATCTGGTGAGAGACGCTTCCTCCAATATAATAGAATAGGGATGAAGCAAAGCGTTACAGCGAGGATCGAAAACATCAGGTTTAGCACCGGTAATAGACCAGTTTTCAAGGGTAAGAGTTTATACTTATAAAAGCGTTAAATCGAATGTTTTATTATAGGTAAAACTACTTGGTTTTGTACTCAAATTACTGCAGAAAATTTTGTGCATAAAGCCCCTTAAGAGCCAGTATATTAATTAAATACAAATTGATTTATGCACAGGCGTGAGAAATTTTCACGCCCCGCCAACAAATTGATTTGCCTATATTTGCGAGCATCCATTATGGCAGAAAACAAACAAGATTTATTCGAATATACTGAAGAATCCATCCGTTCCCTCGACTGGAAAGAACATATCAGGCTAAGGCCCGGTATGTATATCGGAAAACTGGGGGACGGGAGCAGTTCGGATGATGGAATTTATGTATTGGTAAAGGAAGTTGTAGATAATTGTATTGATGAATACACTATGGGCTATGGAAAACATATAGATGTGGTCATCGAAGAAAAGATGGTAACTATCAGGGATTTTGGAAGAGGCATACCGCTTGGAAAAGTAGTTGACGTGGTGAGTAAGATAAATACTGGTGCCAAATACGACAGTAAGGCATTTCAAAAGGCGGTTGGACTAAACGGGGTTGGATCTAAGGCTGTAAATGCGCTTAGCCAGTCATTTGTAGTCGCTGCTTTTCGTGATGGACGCGAAAAACGGGCATCGTTTTCAAGAGGAAATCTGGTTAAGGAATTTAAGGAAGCAAAAACAGGCGAACCAAATGGAACCCTCGTCGAATTTGTTCCGGATGAAAATATTTTCAAGAATTTTCATTTTATCAATGAATACCTGGATAACCAATTCTGGAATTATTGTTATCTGAATGCGGGACTGGTTATCAATTATAATGGAAAGAAATATCTTTCCAAAAACGGATTACTTGACCTGCTGAAGCGAAAGACCAATGAAGATGAACTGTGTTATCCGATCATCCATTTAAAAGGAGATGATATTGAAGTTGCCATTACACATAACAATGACTATGGGGAGGAGATTTTCAGTTTTGTTAATGGCCAGTATACTACACAGGGAGGCACCCATCAACAGGCATTCCGTGAAGCATTTGTGAAAGTTGTACGTGAATTTTATAAAAAGGATTATGAAGCAGCTGACATACGGCAAAGCATAACCGCCGCGGTCTCTGTCAGAGTCGTGGAACCGGTATTTGAATCACAGACCAAAACCAAGCTCGGCAGCCAGTTTATGCAGGAAGGTGGCGCCAGCATGAAAAATTTCATTCACGATTTCCTGGCTCGTGAACTGGATAATTTTCTACATAAAAATCCTTCCAGTCGCCGATGCACTGAAAAAGCGTATAGAACAAAGTGAAAAGGAAAGAAAGGAGTTATCAGGTATTCGAAAGCTGGCGAATGAAAGAGCAAAAAAGGCCAATCTTCATAATAAAAAACTTAGAGACTGTCGTGTACATTATAATGAAGAAGCTTCGGGGAAAGACAAAAATCTGATAGTTGAAAAACAAAAGGAATCTACCATTTTCATAACAGAAGGAGATTCTGCGAGTGGTTCAATAACCAAAGTGCGCAACGTCGAAACTCAGGCTGTGTTCAGCTTGCGGGGAAAACCACTAAACTGTTTCGGTCTTACCAAGAAAGTAGTGTATGAAAATGAAGAATTCAACCTGCTGCAACACGCTTTAAACGTGGAAGACAGTATTGAAGGGCTGCGATACAACAATATTGTGATAGCTACTGATGCCGATGTGGATGGAATGCATATCAGATTGTTGCTTATGACTTTTTTTCTACAGTTTTTTCCTGATCTGGTGAAAAATAATCATGTGTACATCCTGGAAACACCTTTATTTCGAGTCCGAAATAAGCAGGAAACGATATATTGTTATGATGAATTGGAAAAACAGGCCGCTATAAAAAAACTTGGCGGCAAACCTGAAATAACCAGATTTAAAGGTCTGGGAGAAATTTCGCCGCAAGAATTTGCACGATTCATTGGTCCGGATATGCGGGTTCAGCCCGTTATGATTATGCCGGAAACCCACATCCAGCAATTACTTGAATATTTTATGGGGAAAAATACGCCGCAAAGACAGGATTTCATTATCGGAAATCTCCGGATGGAAATAGACCATGCTGAACAGGAAAATTAACATGTAAAAAATGACTTTTAATGTTTCATATCGTTTTTGATTCCCGCGGAGCAGAACTAATCACTGCAGCCATGGATATGGATGAAGCGCTGGATGGTGAAACCATTCTGATGCGGGACGATTATTCTGTAGGACCCATACAGGATTTATTTTCAGAAACCGGCCGACTCCATCGCCATCAATGGTGGAAGACTATCAGACCGGAAGTTAAAACTATTGGAAATGATGAAACTGACGAAGAATCAGATGCCACCATACTGGGCAAAATTATCCTGCGAATGCATGAAGAGGAATTCGATCAGATATGGATCTGGATAGCGCCGAATGTAAAAGATGTATGCGGATATTACTGGCTGATAACGCAGCTAACTGCTTTTTCAGGAAGGATATACGTGATTAGCTTAAATAATCTTCCTTTTATCGGTGAAAAGGGAAATGTTTTTTATCCTGTTTCGCTATCAGAAATTCCTGTGCGTGAATTCGTTAAAGCAAAAAAGCTTGCGCGACCGGTCAGTCCTGCCGAATTCGAAACAGATCCCGATGAATGGATCCGCCTGTCTTCTGAAAATAAAAACCTGCGTTTGCTTGAAGGAGGTAAAAAGATTATCCAGCAGGAAGAAGATTATTACGACAAAGTAATTCTTCATTCTCTTCAACCTCTTTTTCAGAAAATATCACGGACTGTTCATCAGTTCCAGACTAAATCTCCGGAAAAATTAAATGAATCTTTTTTGATATGGCGTTTGAATGAACTGGTTTCTTCCGGATTTGCTGAACAACAGGGGGAAACAATCAGACTCGCAGTGAAGGCAACTGACGAAGTCAGCAATTAAACCTTGGTTCAAGTTTGTTGGCTATCTGACAATTATCAATTGAGAATTGAAAAAGCTTTAAGCTTTAAGCTTTAGGCTTGCGTAGGTTTTATTCCAAGCATTTTCATCATGCGAAAATGGGACGCAATTGCTGATCTCATCGTTTTAAATTCGTTATAACGCACATGATGTTCATCGCATACATTTCTTACAATCTGCGCGATAGCCGGATAGTGCACATGGCTCACTTTCGGAAAAAGATGATGTTCGATCTGGAAATTCAATCCACCGACAAACCAACTGATTAATTTATTGCGGGGTGCAAAGTTGGCCGTAGTCCGCACCTGATGAATCGCCCATTCTTCTTCGATTTTTTGTGATTCGATACCCGGTGCATAAACAAATTCTGCATCTTCAACAACATGGGCCAGCTGAAATACCAGAGCTAGAGTAAGTCCGAGGGTAATATGCATGCAGCTAAATCCGATTGCCCATGCCTGCCAGCCTGCAAAGTGTACAGGAATTATAATGTAAAATAACACATACATTAACTTGCTGAGCCAGAAAATGAAGTGTTCATGAAAATCCATTTTCTGCAGACTGGTATTATGTATTTTTTGTTTGAAATACTTTGTGAAATCCATCATGGATACCCAGGCAAAAGATGAAACAGCATATAATATCACCACATAGATATGCTGATAACGATGCGCCCTTACCCATTTCTGCGATTCACATTGTCGCATTACCGGGCTCTTGGCGATATCGTCATCAATGCCATCAATATTCGTATAAGTATGATGAATGATATTGTGTTTGAATTTCCAGATAAAGGCATTTCCGCCTAGCATGTTCAGACTTAGTCCCATTATGTTATTAACCCAGGACTTTCTGGAATAAGAACCATGACAGGCATCATGCATAATATTGAAACCGATGCTTGCCAATACGAATCCCAGCAGACCTGACATCAGGATTCCTGAAATAAGCGATAAATGAGCAAGAAGCAGAAGCAGGTATAATCCTATGGCCGCCGGAACCAAAACGAGCGCCTTGATATATAACCTCCAGTTACCCGTTCTCCTGATATGATTGGTTGAAAAGTATTTTTCAACCGAAGATTTCAGGTCCTGGTAAAACGAATTGTTCTTGTTATTGAAGGATATTTTATACATAGCAGAACCGTAAACTGACCATGCAAAGGTAGCACCGTTTTCATTTGAGAAAGAATCTAATATGCGTTCAAATTGTTAACTTGACTTATATTCAATTTTCATTATAAATAACGGATCATGAAAAATAAACGACTGACCTGTCTGTTTCTGGTGTTTTTTGTTGCTGTTCATGTCTTTTCCCAGGATAAATACAATGGAACGGATGCAAATCTGGCCAATATATTCCGATTGTCTGAAGCAAAAAGCCGGTCAATAAGTCCGGAAAATTTCAATGGCGAAAAGGGGAAAGGAGGAATGGCTGCTAATGGAACGGGTGAATCGGCTGCCAGGGATTTAGGAAAAGGGTGGAAGCTGAGCCCTTCTGTAGAAATAAAAGCCCATAGTACATTTACCGTTGCTGAAATAAATGGTTCGGGTTCCATTCAACATATCTGGATGACACCTACTGGGGTCTGGCGAAATTCCATAATCCGATTTTACTGGGATGATGAGAAGACTCCTTCTGTGGAAGCGCCGGTAGGAGATTTTTTTGGCATGGGATGGGGACAATATTCATCCCTCAGATCACTTGCTGTTTGTGTTAATCCAGGATCGGCATTTAACTGCTACTGGCCTATGCCTTTCAGGAAAAAATGCAGGATCACTATGGAAAATATAGATAATGATCCTATGACGCTTTATTATCAGATAGATTATATACTTACTGAAGTGCCTTCGGACGCGGCTTATTTTCACGCTCAGTTCAGACGGGTAAATCCGCTTCCTGAAAAATCAGTTGTCGTCCTGCTTGACGGTGTGCAGGGTCGAGGACAATATGTGGGAACTTATCTTGCCTGGGGTGTTCACAATAATGGCTGGTGGGGTGAAGGTGAAATAAAATTTTATATGGATGGCGATACTGATTTTCCAACCATATGCGGAACCGGAACGGAAGATTACTTCTGTGGTTCATATGATTTTGATACGCGCAAAAAAAATGCTAACGGCGTGGAAGAATCAAACTATACTGAATTTAATTCCCCTTATTCCGGCCTGGCTCAGGTGATTCGCGGAGACGGCCACTATGATGTCTCACAACGATTTGGATTATACCGCTGGCATATAACCGATCCGATCCGCTTTGAAAAAAACCTGCGGGTAACGATTCAGGCTCTTGGCTGGCGTTCCGGAGGCAGGTATCTTCCCCTACAGGACGATATTGCATCTACTGTTTTTTGGTATCAGACAGAACCGCACGGTATATTCCCGGTTTTTCCAAATAAAGACGCCCTGGAAGTGAATTGATTATTTCAAAAGTAAAAAGCATTATTGGTGCTGGATCCAGATGGATGAAAGACTGCTGATTTTTATTTCATTCAATGGCTGTCTGCTTATCTCCTGTTGTACGGAATTAAACGGCTGAACAGGAAAAAATATTTCTGTCATGGTCGTAAGTCCCTGATCGGCAAACAATTCAAGGGAAGTGTTATCGACGATCAGGATAATCTTTGAATCGTTTGATTGCGCAATGCGTGGGCCATAGTGAATTCCTGCGAATTGTGAATTGAAATCTGAGATTCCTGCTTTAGACCTGTCTATATAAAAAGAATTTTTTTCCTCATCGTATCCGGCTTTTAATGATTGCCCCGACTGATTGCTGAAAATCAAAGAAAAAGCATGCAAATCAGAAATACTTAATTCAATACGGGTCGGCCCTGATATAAAAACTCCGTTTTCAGTCGAATCGCGGGAATAGGATTTCGATTTTATGACCAGTTTTTCTAATGCCGGAATTGGCATCATCGTCGTGTAATAACCCTCCCCGATTTTTTTCAGTCCCAATTCGCGTGGAAGGGTCATGGCACTTCTCCATTTTACCGTTGGAACATGAGTACCATAGAGCCAGTTACTCATCCATCCGAGGAAAATTTTTTCATTGCCGGTATTATTGAATGTAACGCCTGCATAATTATCAGGCCCAAAATCAGCCCATCGTGTAATGGTGTCTTTGCAGGTAAATATATGTCCGTCAAAATCGCCCGCAAAGTATTGGGTTCCGGACCCACCCTGGATGGCTCCGGGATTTATATTGACAATCAACAACCAGATTTTTTCCCCATCTATGTCAAAGGGAATAAGATCAGGGCATTCCCATACTCCGCCATGGGCCCCAATTCCCGCTCCGAATTCACTTTCTTTAGTCCATGTTTTTAAATTGGGAGAAGAATAAAAAATAATTCTGTCGCCTGCAGCCAGTGTCATGATCCATTTTTTTTGTTCATCGTGCCAACTGACTTTAGGGTCCCGGAAATCCCTTAATCCCGGTGTTTTCAAAACGGGATTGCCTGCATATTTCGTCCAGCTTTTTCCTGCATCCAGACTATAAGCTATACTTTGATTCTGAAACAGGTTTGAGCCGTTTTTTTCTCCTACCGGATCATGCTGTGTGTAAATCGCAATCATGGGAATTTTCCCATCTGTACCGAATCCAGTGGTATTGTATTTGTCAATAACAGCAGACCCTGAGAAGATATACCCCAGTTTGTCGGGATAAAGTGCAATAGGCAGCTGCTTCCAGTGCAGAAGATCTTTGCTGACAGCATGTCCCCAATGCATGGGACCCCATACGGTGCTGTCCGGGTAATACTGAAAAAATAAATGGTATGTGCCATCGAAATAAACAAGTCCGTTCGGGTCGTTCATCCAATTTGCCTTTGGGGAGAAGTGAATCTGCGGTCTGAATTGCTCGTGATAAACTTCCTGTCCGGACGAATACTCGAGTTTTGCAAAAATGAAAATCAGGCAAATCGTTCTTCGGAGCATGGTATTGATTTTGCTGAATAAGATAAACTATAAAAAAAAGCGGAATACCGGTAAATTTATAATTAGTTAACCAATGCTCGCCATGAAATTATTATCCTGTTTTATTATTTTTTCAACCCTGACTTGCAGCATGACGGAATCCTGCCATTCCACACAGGAAAAGGATCGGGGAATTATTATCAGCGAAAACGGAAGCAGAAAATATTTCGGGGTAATTGGTAACGATACAGTGTACGCTTATACAATTACTAACGGAAAAGGACTGAAGGCAGTCGTCTCCAATTATGGTGCGACACTGCTTGAATTATGGATACCCGACAGATCGGGTGTTTCGGGTGACGTGATTCTTGGCTTCGATTCACTGTCTGGATATCTTCAAAAAGGCAATCCTTATTTTGGCGCGACTGTTGGGAGATTTGCAAATCGAATTGGTCATGCTGCTTTCACTGTAGACGGTAAAATGTATAAAATAACAGCCAATGAAAGCGGGAATACATTACATGGAGGATTGAAGGGATTTGATAAAGTAATTTGGACAGTAGATCAGGTTAATGATTCCAGCCTGGTATTATCATATACCAGTCAAGATAGTGAAGAAGGGTTTCCAGGAAATCTGAGTGTAAAAGTTGAATATCGTGTTTCTTCAAAAAATGGAAATGTGTTGTCCGTTAACTATACTGCACTGACGGATAAGAAAACACCGGTAAACTTAACCAATCATGCATATTTCAATTTGTCTGCCGGAAAAGATTCAACTATTCTGAACGAAGAGATGACAATCTATTCTGATAAATATACAGTAGTGAACAGTTCACTTATACCGACCGGTGAATTATTGGAAGTACAAAATGGCCCGATGGATTTTAGAAAATCTAAAAAGATTGGGAAAGACATACAATTATTACCCGGGGGATATGATCATAATTTCGTCATTGAAAGAAGGTCTGATTCCGGTTTGACCAGGGCAGCCAGCTTGTATGACCCGGGTTCAGGAAGACTTATGAACATTCTTACCAGCCAGCCCGGTATTCAGTTCTATACTGGCAATTTTCTGGATGGCACGCTGACAGGAAGAAATGGGAAAAAAATTGTAAAGCATGGTGGATTATGTTTGGAAACACAACACTATCCTGATTCTCCGAACCAGCCGTCCTTTCCAAATACAATTCTAGAACCTGGTCAGACTTACAACGAATTAACGGTATATCAGTTTTCAACAAATCCATAAATTGAAGTTGTGTGTTAACAGATGAAGGTTGATCTTTGATTTTATAATTATTGATTTTCAAATCTATTTCAAGCCAGATGAAAAAATCTTTCCTTTTCATTCTATGTTATTGTTTCCTTCATTTTATCCAGGCCCAATCAATACGAACTGTATGGACGAAAGCGGCAGCAAGGCAATGGTATGCAAAGCAGGGCTGGCTTCGGGGTTGTGATTTCATACCAAGTACTGCAGTAAATCAATTGGAAATGTGGCAGGCGGAAACTTTTGATACCGCAACAATTTCCAGGGAACTTGGATTCGCACAATCCATTGGTCTTAATTGTATGCGGGTATTCCTGCATCACCTCGCCTGGCAACAGGATCCCGGAGGCTTCAAAAATCGCATGAATCAATATTTGGAAATTGCTTATGAAAAAAATATAAAAACCATTTTTGTTTTTTTTGATGACTGCTGGAATGAATCTTATTACGCAGGAACGCAACCATTACCCAAACCAGGCATACATAATTCAGGATGGTTGAGGGATCCGGGAAAATTACTTTATGACGATTCCACTTTAATGCGCGTTTTGGAGCTTTATGTAAAGGATATACTAAAAGCTTTTAAAAATGATCAGCGTATTCTCCTTTGGGATTTATACAATGAACCTGGAAATTCCAATTACAGGAATAAAAGTATGGTTCTGCTGAGAAATATCTTTAACTGGTCAAGGGAAGTCAATCCGAGTCAGCCTTTGTCAGCCGGTGTCTGGAGCAACGAACTGACAGATCTGAATACCTTTCAGCTGGCTGAGTCCGATGTGATCACCTACCACAACTATGAAGATGAAAAAGCGCATTTGAAAGTCATTGACAGCCTTAGAAAATATGGCCGGCCTCTCATTTGTACTGAGTATATGGCCCGACCTCGTAACAGTACTTTTTTCAATATTATGCCCATGCTGAAAAAAGAACATGTAGCAGCCATAAACTGGGGACTAGTAAGTGGTAAAACGAATACCAAATATGCCTGGGATACACCCATTCCGGACGGATCAGATCCAAAGATTTGGTTTCACGATATTTTTCGCCCGGATGGCACGCCCTATAGTCAGAAAGAAGTTGATTTTATCATGGCGCTTACGGGACTTACACCTCCCAGCCAAAAGCAGCAAGCTTCTGTTTTGTAGTTTTGTAATCACGGTGTATGATTCCATGGATCCCCAAAGTATCCGCTACCTGAACAAACATCGGACGGTCTTCCAGGTAAATTACTTTCTCCGGAGTAACCTGTGCTATGTCGAGCGCCACTTTGAAAATATCTGCGTCGGGTTTTCGGAAATGGACAAAACAGGAACTGATAAAGAAATCTACAAATTCACTCAGTTTGAAAGTATTAATTCTGTAATTATTTAACTCTCTTCCTTCGTTGCTTACGACGGCAATTTTGATACCATACTTTTCCTTTATTCTACGAATAAGCGACAGCATTTCCGGAATTGCCTGAGACTGATCAAACATGAATTTCCTGAATTCTACTTCCGTAAAATTCCTTTCCCTGTAAAAAACCAGGCGTTTCAAATATTCGGTAAGTGTTATTTTACCTGACTCATACGTATCAAATGTGAGATGGTGCCTTTCCTCCGTTTCAAGAGGATCAAGTTTAAAATGACTGATGGCCTTTGTTCTTCCAATCCTGTCCCAGCCATTTGTAAGCAATACACCACCAATATCTGTAAATATGGTAGTATATCCGGTGACTATATTATTCATGCGATATGAATGAGTTTTTCCAGGTAAACATCCTGGATTCCATTCAATAATTGTACACCTTCAGAAAAAGGCCGTTGAAATGCTTTTCTTCCGGAGATCATTCCGCTGCCGCCCGCACGTTTATTTATAACGGCTGTGCGTAAAGCTTCCTTCAAATCTTTTTCCCCTTCAGATGCTCCGCCGGAATTGATCAGAGGAATGCGGCCGGCGTAGCCATTTAATACCTGATATCGGCATAGATCGATCGGATGACCGGTTGAAAGGTCAGTATACATTCTTTCATCGAGCTTTCCATAATGACTGCTTCCGATATTCAGTGCCTTATATCCTCCATTGAGTTCTGGTAATTTTTGTTTTACAATATCAGCCTGTATGGTAACTCCGAGGTGGTTTGCCTGACCTGTAAGATCAGCAGAAACATGATAATCTTTGCCGTCTTTTACAAACGCATTATTACGAAGGTAACACCACAACACAGTAGCCATTCCTAATTTATGTGCTTCATCAAAGGCCTCAGCCACTTCGGTTATCTGACGATCAGATTCCGGGGAACCAAAATAAATGGTCGCGCCGACAGCAGCTGCACCCATATTCCAGGCGTCCCGAACAGTTCCGAATAAGATCTGGTCAAATTTATTTGGAAATGTCAGCAGCTCGTTGTGATTCATTTTGACGATAAAGGGAATGCGATGAGCATATTTTCGGGCAACCATGGCCAATACACCAAAAGTACTCGCTACCGCATTGCAACCGCCTTCGACTGCAAGCCGAACAATATTTTCAGGATCAAAATAAAGAGGATTCTTTGCGAAAGACGCGCCTGCGCTATGTTCTACACCCTGGTCCACAGGCAGAATGGAAAGGTATCCCGTACCAGCTAATCTGCCGCTGTTGAATATCTGTTGCAAACTTCGCAGGGTTTGCAGATTGCGGTTAGAAACAGAAAATATTTCATCTATAAAATGAGAAGATGGAAGATGGATGTTTTCTTTTGGAACTTTTTTACAATCATGAGAAAACAGATCTTCGTTTTCTTTTCCCAATAACTCGGTGATTTGCTGATAATTCATATTTGTTCACTCATCCTAAAATTAAGATTTACCTGCTAATAATTAATCAGGCCAGTCTGGGTCTTTTGATATACTTATTCAGATTTATTAACAATACGCTTAGAAGGATTACGAAAAGGCCTGATATCTGTAAACTATTTACGTGCTCGGCATCCAGAAATACACCCAGTAATACAGCCACTACAGGATTTACATAAGCGTAAGTACTAACCTGCGCCGGTGACCTCACTTCCATCAGCCATACAAAACAACTATATGCGAGTATGGATCCAAATATTATAAGGTAAAAAATAGAACACCATGCTCCCAACGGAACCGCTGCTATTCGAAATGTTTTAAATTCTCCGGTAAAACCTGCCCCGATCAGAAAATATATTCCTGCGAAAAACATTTGCCATCCAGTATTTACTGAAGCAGGTGCCTGTGTCCTATTATATTTTGCATAAAGCGAGCCCACCACCCAGGACATGGATCCGATGATAAGCGCAAATAATGCAACCCGTTCATAAGGATTTCGATCTGTTTTATAAGCGGAGGAAATATTGGGAAGAAATAAAAGGAATATGCCTATCAGGCCAAGAAATAAGCCCGTAAGTATCGATTTACTGGAGAAATTTTCTTTCCAATGTGGCTTGTCATATACTACGTACCAGAGTGGAGCAGCAGAAATAATAATCGCAACCCAGGCACTTTCAACATATTGTTCAACAAAAATTACCATGCCGTTGCCAATAAACAGGATCAGGAATCCGCTGACTGCCGCCAGCTTCACAGATTGCCAATCCAGCAGGTTTTCTTTTTTCCAGGCTGCCCAAATCATCATGATCAGACCTGCAATAACGAACCGGATACCGCCCAGTAAAAAAGGCGGAAATCCATGCAGGGCCTGACTAATAAAAAAATAAGTGGAACCCCAAACGATGTAAACGGTTAAAAAAGCGAGGATCACGGAAAGAGATCCGGGCATTTTGGATCCGATATTGTTCATCTGTTGCTTTTTAACATTTTTCAAAAAAATGACTACACAAAGTTAAAAGGAAATTTATTAAATTTACTTTCGAAATAAATGTTTATTTGATTATTTGCCTTCGAAAATAAGCTTATTTAATTAAAACTCTTTGTATATGGAATTGGATAAAACGAGTTGGTCGATCCTTGCCTGTCTGCAGGAAAATGCAAGGGCCTCATTTGCGGATATCGGAAGGGAGGTAGGTTTGTCGGCGCCGGCAGTTGCCGAGCGTATGGTGAAACTCGAAGACGCTGGAATTATACAGGGCTATCGAATAGAAGTGGATTACGAAAAAACCGGATATGCATTGAAAGCGTTCGTAACCTTTGTGGCGCATTCCGGTAAGTTTAATTCTTTTTTAAACTACATTGAAAAACTTGACGAAGTGTTGGAATGCCATAGGGTGACCGGTAATTATTGCATTTTCCTGAAAATTGTAGTAAAGAATTCAGGTCATCTTCAACAACTACTGACGAGCATGATGGAATATGGCGAAACTACCACTTCTGTTATTCTTTCAAGTCCGATTACACACAGGATTTTTACTAATCATGAAATAAAGTCTAAAGGAAGAGGTCAGGTTGCAAAATTCCGCCCGGTATAACTGAATATGATCCGAAGTCCTCAACACCTTCTCCGCGCAGAACTTCTTCATCAATAAAATGATTGCCTGTTGTAGATTTTGAGTCCCTGATTAAAATGTGAAAAGCGGCATCTGCCATTATTTGTGGTGTCCGGCTTGCCTGAAAAAGTTTTTCACCCCCCAATAAATTTTTTATAGCTGCTGTTGCGATGAGCGTTCTGGGCCAAAGGCTATTAGAAGCAATTCCATCTTTTTTGAATTCCTCTGCCCAGGCAGCGGCCATCAGGCTCATATTATATTTGGTCAGTGTGTACACAACATGTGATTTAAACCATTTCATATCAAAGTTCAGCGGAGGTGATAATGTCAGTATGTGTGGATTCGATGATTTTTTCAAAAACGGATGAGCATATTTAGTTACCATAAATGTTCCCCGTACATTAATATCAAACATCAAATCAAATCGCTTGGGTTCGGTTTTCTCAGTATTGCTTAACGAGATGGCAGATGCGTTGTTTATAACAATATCCAGTCCGCCAAAATGAACTGCCGTTTTTTCGATAACATCCTGAACAAGTTTTTCATCCCTTATATCGCAAAACAGGGGTAACGCCTTTCCTCCGGCTGCTTCCACCTCTGACGCAGCGGAATAGATGGTGCCGCCAAGGCGTTCGTCTTCGGCAATTGATTTAGCTGCGATTACAATATTTGCACCCGCCGTTGCTAGTTTCAATGCTATGGCTTTTCCGATTCCCCTGCTGGCGCCCGTAATCAGAACAGTTTTATTTTTTAAATCCATAAATTTTTAAAATGAACGCTTTATAAATAAGGATGGCATGAAGTATGTAAATATCTTCATAAAGATAATACCATGTCTCCCAACGCTGGTTCCTATTTCTTTTTTCACCTCGACGGACCAGGAGATCCTGTACCAAAACCCAGGCCCGAATGGACACCAACGGTGGAACCAATGTCAAAGCCACCAGAAACAGAACCCGTTCCACAGGTACCTCCTGTTACCGGTCAGCATTTTCTACACTATTATTTTAGCCTGAATTAACAGGCGCTTTAAGTAATTATATTTGAGACTTAAGGGCGCTATGGAATATTTTCTCGGAATCGATATCGGAACAACATCTGTAAAATCAATTGCTTTTTCAGGAGATGGAAAACCATTATGCGAACATTCGATTTCCTATCCGATTAAACATCCCTTTCCTGAATGGAGTGAGCAGGACCCCGAGGAAATTGCCGCTGCGGTTTTTAAAACCGTGGAAAATATTCTTCATGATCTTTCCCCATATGTTCCCCTTTTATGTTGTTTCAGTTCTGCGATGCACAGTCTGATTGCAATGGATGATAAAGGACAATCTATCTCCCCCTCCATCATTTGGGCAGATAACCGGTCAAGTAAAATTGCGGCCCGAATACGCAGGGGAAATAATGCACAGACTTTTTACAAACTTACCGGCCTGCCTATCCATGCCATGTCGCCGTTTTGTAAACTACAATGGCTCAGAGAAAATCAGGTACATATTTTCAACAGAGCGCAAAAATTCATTGGGATAAAAGAATATATTTTTTACAAATTATTCGGCGTTTACGTAGTGGATGTCTCGATTGCTGCTGCCACCGGACTAATGAACGGAGAAAGCCTGTATTGGGATCGTTGGATATTGGAGCAAACCGGGATTACTTCGGACAAGCTATCTGATATTGTTGAAACAGATAAGATATTTTATTCGCCTGCCATATTTCCGTCTCTAAAAAATATTCCTTTTGTCATTGGGGGGAGTGATGGAGCAATGGCTAACATTGGATCTACGGATGAACCCGGTTCTTTGGTTATTACGGTAGGAACAAGCAGCGCGGCGAGGTTAATAGTGAATAAGCCTCAGATTGATCCTCTCATGCGGACTTTTTGCTATTACATCAATAAAAATCAATGGCTTGTAGGCGGGGCAAGTAATAATGGCGGCATTGTTTTACAGTGGCTGCAGGAAGATTTTTTTCAATCGAAAGAAAAAGTTGCAGATTTTTTAAATAAGGCATTATCAGTAGAGCCTGGGGCTGGCGGGCTATTTTTCCTTCCTTATCTGATGGGTGAACGTGCGCCTATTTGGAATGCGGATGCGAGGGGCGTATTGTTCGGGCTACGAATCGATCAGGGCCAGCCGGAAGTGGTCAGGGCTTCTCTGGAAGGAGTGATCTACTGTTTGTATGCTATCAGCCAACCGCTTTTTGAAAAAACGGAAATACGGAATATATATGCCACGGGTGGTTTTGCTCGCAACGAGCTTTGGCTGCAAATCCTGTCTGACATTTTTAATCTTCCCGTATTGGTTTGTGAAACTGTCGAAAACTCCGCATGGGGCGCGGCTAAATGCGGAATGAAAGCGTTGGGAATTCCCATTTCGGCAAAAGCGACGGTCAGCAAAACTTATTTTCCAAATGCAAGCTCTCATTCAATATATGAAAAAGGTTTTCGGAAGTTTCAACGACTATATGAATTGCTGAAAGAAGAATTTGTTTAAAAACATCAGGGAATTTTTTTAAAATCAAGATCCTGGAAATCATAACTAAAGTCCGTTAGGGGAGAAACAGCTTTCATTTGCATACCATCTGCCTCACCATTTTCATTTAAATGAAACATTACAAAAGCATCGGCGTCCATACTCCGGTCCCGCCACTTCACTACAAAACTATTTCCTTTATAAGGAAGCATTTCACCAGTAAGTTTCGGTGAACGCTTTGAATCGAACCACATCTTCCCATTTTTTGTGGCAATGGCCACCTCGCCAAGCCACGGGTCCCTGTAATTGCCCGCGTAAATATTGAAATCAATTTTTGCAGTATTTGACTGCGCTTTATTGATTTCGTCCCAAATGGGCTCTGTTACGGTTTTATTGTGTAACAGACTAGAGTCTCTGGATCTGGCCAATTCGCTTATCCAGTCTTTCCTTGGCAATCCGAGATAACCATCTTTGATTTCATTGGTAATAGAAATAAAAGCATCGCCTTCCTGCTGATTGGTAAGTACTATGATCCCGAGTTGCAATTCCGGAATCATAGTAATCTGAGTAACCATTCCTTCCAGGCCCCCCGTGTGGCTCAATTCCTTGTAACCCTTAACGTCTTCAATAAAAAAACCAAAACCGTATGCTTTGAAATGCGTATTGTAATATCCGGGATTGCCAGCCTGCATGATAGTCTGGGGAGACCAGATTTCTTTTTGAATCAGCGGATTATATAAACTGTTGAGATTGGGACCATATTTACCCTGAGCTAAAAGCAGCTTTACCCATTTGCTCAGATCTGCAATGTTTGAATTGATGCCACCAGCAGAATGCCCTACTTTCATAGTGCTGCGTGCAATTACCCTGACTTGGCCTTCCACTTCTGCATGTGCGTCTATCACATTTGATTTATCTTTCAGTCTGTCGAATGAACACGCACTCTTATTCATTCCGATGGGTTGCATGATACGCGTTTCCACAAAATCATCCCAGGATATGCCGCTGGCCCTTTTTACCACTTCCCCTGCCACGATGTACATGTTATTATCATAATCAAATTTTGTTCGAAAACCTGATACCTGTTTCAGAAACTGAAGATTATAGAGAATGTCTTTCAATTCGAAATTACTGGAGTCAGGAAAAAACATCAGGTCACCCGCACCTAAACCAAGTCCGCTACGATGAGTCAGCAAGTCGCGGATCGTAAATTCTTCCGTGACATAAGGACTGTAAAGCTTGAATTCCGGAATCCATTTACGCACTTTATCGTCCCAGGATATTTTACCGTCTTCCACCAGCATGCCCAACGCAAAAGCCGTAAATGCTTTACTGTTGGATGCTATACCAAAAAGGGTATTTTCATCTACCGGGAGACCTGAATTCAGGGAGCGAACGCCATAACCTTTCGAATGAATGACCTTACCATCTTTAATAACTGCAACAGCGATACCAGGCACATTAAAAGCGATCCTTGCCTTTTCGGCCACACTGTCAATTGATGCGGAATTCAGAGGTTGTGTTGAAGCTTGAAGGGAAATCGATATAGAGACTATGAACAAAAATATTTTCATGACTACTAAATAATGTGAGATAATAAAGATAGGGTCAAAATCCAATTCCTGTACATGGCCAGGAAAGGAATTCCGGAAGGGTTCGGCCGAATTGTGTGGATAAATCAAATTCGTGTTTCATGATTTGTGGAAATTGGCTGCACAGATAGGGAAGGAGTTTCTTAATTTTGTTCCCTGAACTTATTCACTTTGAAAAAAATCTACAAACCCACAGAAACGGTAGTTCCATTTTATCAACGATATATTAATAACGTGCCGGACGATGGTAATCTTCTAATCCATCTGGAAGATATTTTTTCAGAAACGGAAGAAATGATAGGCCCGCTTTCAGAAGAAAAAATGAACTTTCGATATGCCCCGGGTAAATGGACGATCAAGGACATGCTGGTTCACTTGTCGGATTGCGAAAGAATTTTCGTTTACCGGGCACTAAGATTTTCTCGCGGTGACGAAACAGCCCTTCCTGGTTTCGAGGAAAGTTCTTACGCTGAATATGCAGGTGCGAATGAAAGAGAGAAAGAAGATATTATGCGGGAGTATTCACTGGTACGGGAATCGAGCATTGCATTTGTCGAATCCCTTACAGACGACGCATTAAACAGAAAGGGTACCGCCAATGGATATCTTCTTTCTGTTCGGTTATTGGTGAATCTTATTTATGGGCACCACAAACACCATCTCAATATCCTGCGGGAAAGATATCTTTAACTATGGATGAAAAAAAACCACGCCGGATTTCGATTGCAGTAGATATGGATGGGGTTTTAGCTGATACAGAAACCCATTTCATTCAATATTATGAAGCGGAATCTGGCAATAAGGTAGACCGGAATACGCTTCTTGGCATGCCTGAAAGTCTCGCATTTCCGGACAAAACAGCTGTTCGCAGATACGTACATACGCCCGGTTTTTTCAGAACACTCCCTGTTATAAATGGAAGTGTTTTTGCGATCAAAACGCTGATGCGGGATTTTGACATATTTATTGCTTCTGCAGCCATGGAGTTCCCCTTGTCTCTATTCGAAAAAAAACAATGGCTGGAAGAACATTTTCCATTTATTTCCTGGAAGAATATAATATTCTGCGGAGATAAGAGCATCATTAAAACGGACTATTTGATCGATGATCATTTGAAAAATCTTGACTATTTCACAGGAATACCGCTCCTCTTTTCTGCTTCGCATAATGTGCATGTAACAAGCCATCATCGCCTGAATAATTGGGATGAGATACTTTCTTATTTTTCTTTGCTTAAAGATAATGGGACAATCTAATAGAAGTATGGGAGTATGGGAGTATGAGAGTGTGGGGATGAAATCGTTTAACTGCCAACCGTAATCGGTCTTCTGCAAACCGCCCTGGCTCATTATAATATCAACACTACCGTTCCAATAATAATCAGTATTGCTCCTAACGCTGTTTTCCAGGTAAGCATTTCTCCCAGAAACACTACTGAAAGTATAATTGTCAGGGCAACGCTCAATTTGTCAACAGGTGCCACCTGCGATACCTTTCCAAGTTGAAGAGCTTTAAAATAAAATAACCAGGACAATCCTGTTGCCAGTCCCGATATTATAAGAAAAAAAAGATTGTGTTTCGAGAGACCAGGGATCGTTTTATATTCTCCCCTAAATAATACTATTGCCCATGCTACCAGTAAAATAATAATAGTGCGAATAGCTGTGGCAAGGTTGGAACTTACATTGGTTACGCCAATTTTTGCAAATATTGCAGTGAGTGATGCAAATAAAGCGGACAGGAGTGCATATACCCACCACATATTTTTCTTATTAAAGGTGAATGGTGAATGATTTGTTGAACTATCAGTTAACCAGGAATTTTAAACAGACCGGATTCGGAATGCTGATTTCCTCACCTGTCGGATGTAATAATCCGGTTACCTGATCTATAGAAAATAGAACGATATTATCCGAATCGCGATTGGCTACCAGCAGGAAATGACTGGTAGGATCAATTACAAAATTGCGCGGATGTTTTCCATTCACTGATATATGTTGTTTGGATACCAGTGTACCATCTTTATGAATAGAAAACACTGCAAGACTATTTGAATTGCCACGGTTACTTGCGTATAAAAATTTTCCGTCGGCGCGTATATGGATGTCAGCACTTCCCGGATCACCTTTAAATGATTCAGGAGTTGTGCGGATTCTTTGAAAATGAGAGAGCTTTCCTGTTTTAGCATTAAAATGGAAACCATCAATGGTGCCTGTCAGTTCACCAACAATATATACATCGGGTCTGGTTGGATGAAATGCAATATGTCGGGGACCGGTACCGGGTTTTAGGGATACAACCGAATCCATTCTGTCCGAAAGCGGAATATTCAGTATGGGATCAAAAGCGTACACATGTTCCTGATCTGTTCCCAGATTTGCTGTCAATAGAAATTTTTCATCGGGAGAAAAAATAGTAGAATGAACATGAGACATTCCCTGTCTTGCGGTATCGGGACCCTTTCCAAACTGTTGGATTACCTGTGAAGCAGGTGCAAGGGAACCGTCGGAATTGACCGGAAATCCAACCAGACTGCCAGAGCAATAATTTGCAACAAATACCCATTTACCTGTTTTGTCTTCAGTAATATAGCATGTGCATGTACCCTGACTCGATTGCGAATTTAGTTCTGCAAGCTTACCAGTTGAAGGATCAAATGCATAAGCTATAACGGACCCTCCCTTTTCTTCTTCGCTTGCAGCATATACGTGCTTACCATCAGGCGATATACTCAGATAAGACGGATTGGCCGCTTTCATGGTACTTATTTCGCTGGCATTCCCTGTTTCGGTGTCAAAGCGATATACATAAATACCCTTACTCTGTCCATTCGTATAAGTCCCAATAAAAAGATAGGGATTCTGGGAAAAACACGAACCTGAAAGGATGAAAAAAAACAAAAGTAGATTCCAGCGCATGGAAAAAGTTTTAAAATTAGACTTCTGCAATTTACGTGAAACCGGGTACGCTTCAACGCAATAAATAGATAGGGTAAAAGCGTTATGATATCTGAAATCCGATACACATGAAACTGCTAAGTTGCTGTTTTCTAATTTTTATTATTTCATGTCAGTCACTGCCTGACAATCGTATTTCATCTGAGTTTACGGAGGTATCAAACGCGTCTTTTACAGCAGCATTGACCGCTCCTGATAAAACAGATGGATCAGCGGACCCTGTATTATCACCGGCAGTTAAGTCGATACCCCGGGCTTCAGTAATACTTGGAAAGAAACAAGTGCCGATCCTTTGTTATCACCAGATAAGGGACTGGAAGCCTACAGATTCAAAAATATCTAGAGAATATATAGTGCCACCTGCCGCATTTGCGGCTCAAATGCGTATGCTGGCAGACAGTGGTTATCATACGATAACACCCGACCAGTTATACGCTTATCTGATTTCGGGTAGCAGGCTTCCGGCAAAACCTATTATTCTTAGTTTTGATGACACCGACCTGGATCAATTTACAGTAGGCTATCCTGTAATGAAAAAATATGGATTTAAAGGTCTGTTTTTTATCATGACGGTTTCCTTAGGAAAACCTCATTATATGAGCAGGGATCAGGTTAAGGAACTTTCTGATGATGGCAATACCATTGGTTCTCATACCTGGGATCACCATAATGTGAAAAAATATGAAGGTAACGACTGGATTACCCAGCTTGATAAACCTACAAAAACCCTCGAAGAGATTACCGGGAGGAACATACGGTATTTCGCTTACCCATTCGGATTGTGGAACACTGCAGCATTTCCTGAACTAAAAAAGAGGGGATTTGTAGCGGCATTCCAGCTTAATGAAAAGGCTGATCCTGTTGATCCAATATATTGTATCAGACGCATAATTGTTCCGGGAACCTGGAGTGGAGCTACCCTGCATCAGTGGATCCTGCGGGACTTCTGAGCAATTTGCAATCTTCCTATCTTGCCTTCCTATGATCTCCTCAGAGAAGGTAACCATGTTCCGAAACCGGCTTGGGAAAGTATTTCGTCATGTATCTAAATCCGCGAGAAAGCAGGGAGTTAGCTGTTATCGGATTTATGACCACGATCTTCCTGAATTTCCCTTATGCATTGAAAAATATGAAGACTGGTTATATGTTGCTGAATATCGCCGTAATCATCATATGGAGGATTCTGAGCACGCATTGTGGCTTGCAGATTGTAAAAACATCATAGAAGAAATCACCGGCGTGCCTGCAGCTCGAATCGTTATGAGAACGCGGCAAAGAAAATCTAACAGACAGGATCAGTATCAGAAACTGGATGACGGACAGCAATTCATCCTGGTCATGGAAAATGAGTTTAAATTTAAAATTAATCTGACCGACTATCTTGACACAGGACTTTTTCTTGATCATCGCATAACCAGGTCGATAGTTCGTGATACTTCCAGGGGGAAAAATGTTTTGAATCTATTTTGTTATACGGGGTCTTTTTCTGTTTATGCGGCAGCTGGCGGGGCAGCAGAAGTAGTTTCTGTGGATCTTTCTAAAACCTACCTGAAATGGGCGTTGGAAAATATGGAACTGAACGATTTGTACGATCCTGCAAAGCATTTCTATCTTCATGAAGACGCAAAACAGTACCTGCAAAAACTTCCGGCCGGATATTTTGATCTTGTGATTATGGATCCTCCTACATTCAGCAACAGTAAAAGAATGGAAGATTTTCTGGATATACAACGTGATCATCCTTTATTAATTAACCAGGTCCTGGCATCTATGAAGCAGGGTGGAATTCTTTATTTCAGTACCAACTTCAGGCGTTTTCAAATGCAGACGGATAATTTATCAGAATGTACTGTTAAAGACATTACACGCTTAACTACACCATTCGATTTCCAGGGAAAGCTTAATCGTTTTTGCTTCAGGATCACAAAATCACTATGAAGACAATAACACTATGAAGACAACAACTTAACTGATATTATTTTATGTCATAGCCCATCTGCACGTAACGGATTTTAAGTTGCATAGATCCCAATGCAACTCGTCCCATATACTTAATCCGGATTTCTCTACTTACAGAATTCCACTATTTACTTATTGCACTTTTTTTTCTTCAGAAAAGCAATTTACCCGACCGCTTTTGTATTTTTTTGCCAGCTAATTTTATTAGGAAAACCAGCATATTTCATGATTCGGGTACTATTAGTAATAGGACAATAAATTTAGTAAAAATTTTGAATGTATTATATTGATAAACAATAATATATTGTGATTAACTCTATTTAATATAGAATATCTTTTAATCAATAGGCGGAACGAATTGGGGGAATTATCCTTAATTTGAGATTTCTTCGAATGCAGAACATGATAATATCTGAATTACAATATTTTCCACCGGTTACCTTTCTCACCACTTTGTATAATGAAACGTATGTTTATTTAGATATATATGAAACCTATCGTAAAATGAGTTTTCGCAACCGTTGTATCATCGCCGGAGCTCAGGGAGTCATCTCATTATCGATACCTCTTCAGGATGGCAGGAATCAGAATATTCCTGTGAATGAAGTGTTGATTTCAGATAAAGAAAACTGGCAGGCCAGGCATTTTAAATCTATGCAGTCGGCCTACAAACGTTCTCCTTTTTTTGAATTTTACGAACAGGAACTTTCCGGGATATACCAAAAACCATACAGTCGTCTTGTTGATTGGAACCTTCATTGTTTGAACTGGATAAAAGCAAAACTGGGCTGGTCAGCTGAGATCAGATTTACAGAAACGGTCGTTCCATTCCGGGAAGCAGGTTATGACGACCGCCGAAACCTTTTTCTTCCGAAAAATTACCATCGGTGGAATCCGGTAAAATATCGCCAGGTATTTGAAGAAAGAACGGGATTTTTTCCAAATCTTTCAATATTGGATTTGTTATTCAACACAGGCAATGAAGCGCCGGAATTGCTTCGTAAATCCAGTATGGAACTATAAAAGTGTGAGAGTGTGAGAGTGTGAGAATGTTTTGCCCGCTTCCCACTTAACCGCCTTGGCGGGCGAAAGGAGATAAAAGCATAAAATCCTTCGTTAACGTTGTGCCTTCGCCTTGCGCTCTTTAAGCTTACGCCTGAATCTGAAGCTCTGTCGCAATTAGTTCAGCGATATCCATTATTCTTACCTGATCCTCCTTTTCTTCATGTTTCACGCCGTCAGTCAGCATGGTATTACAAAAAGGACAGGCCGATGCTATCAGCTCTGCACCTGTATCAAGGGCTTCGTGTGTTCTTTCAAAATTAATCCGTGAGGTTCCTTTTTCTTCTTCCTTGAACATTTGCGCGCCGCCGGCACCGCAGCAAAGTCCCTTGCTTTTACAACGTTTCATTTCCACCAGCTCGGCATCCAGCGCCTCAAGCAGTTTTCTCGGGGCTTCGAAAATTCCATTGGCCCTTCCGAGGTAGCAACTATCATGATAAGTGATTTTCTTACCCTTATAGGTTCCTCCTTCTTTTAATCTGATTCTTCCATCATCAAGTAATTGCTGAAGAAAGACTGTATGATGCATGACTTCGTAGTTGCCTCCCAGCTCCCGATACTCATTTTGTAAAATATTAAAACAATGCGGACAGGCCGTTACAATTTTACGAATCTGGTAATTATTTAAAACCTGTATGTTCTGATAAGCCATCATCTGGAACATAAATTCATTTCCTGCCCGTCTTGCCGGGTCACCTGTGCAGGATTCTTCCTTACCCAGAATAGCGAAGCGTATACCGATATGGGTTAGAATACTGGCGAAAGCACGAGTGATTTTTTGAGCCCTCTGATCATAACTGCCCGAACAGCCAACCCAAAATAAAATTTCAGGGGATTCTCCACGGCTATGGAGGTCGGCCATATTGGGTGCATTCATATAAGAATATATTTATACCCTGTAAAACTAAAGCAAATTTGTCTCGCAGCGATAGGCGCAGATTCGGTAATTTTAATGAATAATTCCCGATATGGCGGTTGAGGACAAAATGTTTTTGATCCGTGATTACGATCTTTGGTGTCACCTCAGTGATGAAGATTATAATGATCTCAAAATCGAACACCATTTTATTGAAGTCCCCAGGGGCGAATATGTTTATTTTGAAGCCTATAATCACAACAGAATTTATTTTGTAAAAGAAGGCTATATCCGGATCGGCCATATAGATGCCGAAGGGAATGAGAAAGTAATGGAGATTATTCAAAAAGGAGAATTATTCGGACAGTTTACACTGGAGAAAAGCAATCTTCATGGCGAGTTTGCACAGGCCTATAAACAGGATGTAAGTCTTTGTGCTTTTTATATAGAAGACTTTGAAAAATTATTGAAGAAGCGACCGGATCTGGCTCTGCGTTACAGCAAGCAGGTTGGTGCTAAACTTCGAACCATTGAAAACCGTTTGCTAAACCTTCTTAATAAGGATGTTAAAACCAGACTTGCTCATTTTTTCTGGCAACTGGTTGAAAATAAATTGGGCGAAACGCTTCCTGAGGGTTTCTGCATTCCCAATTACCTCAAACATGAAGATATTGCTAACCTGATCGGATCGAGCAGACAAACAGTAACGACCATGATCAATGAACTGGAGGCTGAAGGAATACTTTCTTACAACCGCCAACAAATCTGTTTCCTGAACGTTAAAAACTTACAAAAAAGGATCTCTGTCAATTAGCCGACAAATGACATAGGAAAAGGAATATAGTTTTGGTCAAAATATAGGAATGAAAACTTGGGTTTCCTTTCAACCTGTTTAGGGATACACTACAATCTTGATGAATAAAATCTCCATACACGCGCAGACGCCAACTGGCAAAAACTTTTAAAACAATAAATTTCAGTCAAATGAATTTTCGTCCGATCGCGATTTGGATACTTCGCCTGGGACCGGCTATCATACTCCTTCAGACACTTTATTTTAAATTCACGGCACACCCGGAATCCGTCAAGCTTTTTACCTACGCAGTCATCACTTTTATATGCTGTGCCATATTGATTTTTATTTATAAGGAACGATTGGAGAACCAGCTGAAAAAGAAATAAATATTATGACCATTCCATTTTTTAAAAAGTATTTGAGTGCGAAGTCAGGCTTATCGCTTTGCTTTTTGATGGCAGTAGGTTCTTCATTCGGACAAATTCATCCGGTCGCGAAAGAATCCAGCGTTCAATTCACCATTCATAATTTTGGATTTAAAGTAACAGGTAGCCTGGATGCACCACAGGGTGATATTCATTTTAACCAGGACAGCCTGTCAAATTCTTTTTTCAGGGTGACTATTAAATCTGAATCAATAAATACTGATAATATCACACGTGATAGGCATTTAAAGGAGGAGGACTATTTTGATGTGAAGAAATATCCGCTGATTTCGTTTGTATCTGGCAATATTCAAAAAACAGGAAAGAACCAATACGTGGTTTCGGGCAGGTTAACGATAAAGAAGGAGACAAGAGATATTCAAATTCCATTCTCAGTAGATAGAAGCGGGAGCGGCCTTTTGTTCGACGGAAGTTTCAAAATGAACCGCCGCGACTATGGAGTAGGTGGTGGCAGTACGATTTCAGATGAGCTAACGGTTGAAATTAAAGTAGTCGCCAGATAGACAAAAAATATTATTTTTAGATATCGCCTCATATGAAACTTCAAAAGGTCATGCATCAGGTCTTTCATCAATTATTTGATTCGCTGGATCAGCTGGATCAGGATCAGTATATAATCAGGGATAACATGCAGGGCATTTTAATTTCAATTCTCGGATTAGTACCTGATTTTCTCAGACAACTTCCGCTTTAATAATTTCACGCTCGGATCGGGTATTCCGCTCTTAACCATTCTTCCATGCATCTCTTTCGTCAGGACTGAATTTCCAGGGAGCAAAATTATTTTCAATATTACTGAACATTGCATTCCACTCTGGCGGCGCGTCTGAATCTTCCATAACGAGCGCACGACGCAGCTCAAGAATAATTTCCAGGGGACTGATACTTACAGGACATTCTTCTACACAGGCATTACAACTAGTACATGCCCTTAATTCTTCAACAGAAATATAATCCTTTAATAATTTTTTCCCGTCATCCTGAAATGACCCGTGCGCGCGTACATTGAGACCGACTTCTTCGAGTCTGTCGCGTGTATCCATCATGATCTTGCGGGGCGAGAGTTTCTTTCCGGTAATATTCGCCGGGCAGGCGGCACTACAGCGACCGCATTCCGTGCATGCGTATGCATCCAGCAGATTTCTCCAGCTCAGATCAGCTACATCTTTTGCTCCAAATTTTGCCGGAGCTGCCGCTTCTGCAGGTGCCAGCTCTGGTTGCATAGCATAGAGGACTTCCTGTTGTACGGATTTCATATTACGCATTTCACCTTCGGGCCACAGACGTGCATAATAAGCATTGGGAAAAGCCAGCAGGATATGCAGGTGTTTGGAATAGGGCAGGTAATTTAGAAAAGCATATATGCCGATTATGTGCAACCACCAGGATGCTTTCATAAGTGTACGGAGTTCCCGGTTTGAGAGCCCATTTATCAGTGGATGTAACCAGTGGGAGACAAGGAAATTTCCGGTATGGTGAAATAAAAAATGTCCGTTATTTCGTATCTGCAATAATGTATCCGAGGCATCAAATGTCAAAAATAGCAGCATCAGCATGATTTCAGTAATCAGGATATAGTTGGCATCTGATCTTGGCCAGCCGTCTAAATCATGGCTTATGAAGCGTCGCAGTTTTAGTATATTTCTTCTGCATAAAAAAACAATACATGCGATTAGCACCAGAACGGCTAATACTTCGAAAGAGTTAATCAGCGCACTATAAAGGCCTTTCGGAATATATTCCGCAAAAATTCTGTCCCATCCCAAAATCCCATCGAGGATAATTTCGAATACTTCCAGGTTAATAATGATGAATCCGGCGTAAATAAAAAAATGCAGAATGGCCACCAGTGGATTCCTGAACATTTTTTTCTGGCCGAAAGCCAACAGAAGCAGATTTTTCCAGCGTTTAAAGGGTTGATCTGAATAATCCTCATCTTTTCCCAGTAATATGTTTTTCCGGACGCGGAGAATATTCCGGCTGAACAACCAGATAGCTGCACAGGAAACTAAAATAAAAATGACTTGCTTAATCATCTGAATGAAGAAATTTTCCAACCTCAAGTTATATCAGATTTGCAGGATTTATGAATTTCTTTACCTTGGGGCATGGATAAGAATTATATACTGAGCCCGGAAATCGCCGCCAAGAAATTAAAGCGGATGGCATATGAAATTCTGGAAAATAATGACGGTGAAGCCGGGTTTATACTTGCAGGCATACGGGAGAGCGGAACAGCCATTGCAAAAAGGATTCAGGAGCTATTAAAAGAAATTGCAGGAATTAATGCTGAATTTATAACGGTTAGTCTCGATAAAAAAAATCCCAAAGAAGTTACAATAAGCAGTTACCCGGATTTTCAGAACCAGGTCATTATATTAATAGATGATGTTTCCAATAGCGGCAAAACACTTCTATATGCCATCAAACCTTTCCTTGATTTAAATCCCAAAAAAATTCAAACGCTGGTGCTTGTCGAAAGAAGACACAATGCATTTCCGGTAAAACCAGACTATGTGGGTTTATCAGTTTCCACTACTTTACAGGAGCATATTTATGTAGAAGTGGAGATGGGCATGGTTAAGGGTGCCTGGTTGGAATAAGACTTAAAAATGAACTGTTTTTTCGCCCGAAAACCTCCTGATTTCATTACCTTTGATGCCTTGCAAAAGCTCGGGTTTTACAGGATCTTAAAATAATATGGAAGAGAATATCATACCGGAAGAAACACAGGATAATAACCGTATCGTCCCCATCAACATCGAAGAGCAAATGAAAATGGCCTACATAGATTATTCTATGTCGGTTATTGTAAGCAGGGCCCTCCCCGACGTCAGGGATGGCCTCAAACCCGTTCATCGCCGGATTCTTTATGGTATGAATGAATTGGGCAGTAACAGTAATAAACCATTTAAGAAATCCGCCAGAATTGTAGGTGAAGTAATGGGGAAATATCATCCTCATGGTGATGCAGCCATCTATCATACCATGGTTAGAATGGCGCAGGAGTGGAGTATTCGATATATGCTGGTTGATAAACAGGGAAATTTCGGTAGTCAGGATGGAGACGGACCTGCGGCCATGCGTTATACAGAAGCAAGGTTGCATCGACTTGCGGAAGCCATGCTGGAAGATATTGATAAAGAAACTGTCGATTTTCAGCCGAATTTTGACGAATCCCTTAGCGAACCAACTATTTTACCTTCACGATTTCCGCAGCTTCTTATCAATGGTGCCAGTGGTATTGCCGTTGGTATGGCTACTAATATGCTTCCACACAATCTTTCGGAATCCATAGATGGCTGCGTTGCCTTTATTGACAAAAGGGATATTACTATTGAAGAGATCATGCAGCATGTGAAGGCCCCGGATTTTCCAACCGGTGGTGTAATTTTTGGCATGGAAGGCGTAAAAGCCGCGATGTACACCGGCCGCGGACGTGTTGTTCTGCGTGGGAAACTTCATGTGGATGCAAAAAATAATGGCCGCGAACAAATTATTATCACGGAGACTCCTTATCAGGTGAATATAGACGGACTATGTGACCGTATTGCTCAGCTGACAAATGAAAAAGCCATCGAGGGAATTTCTGATGTTCGCAACGAGTCGAACGAAAAAGAAGGAATTCGCATCGTTATTGATCTCCGTAGGGATGCAGTAGCGAACGTAGTTATAAATCAGTTATACAAACATACGGAACTCCAGACTTCCTATGGCATCAACAATGTGGCACTTGTAAAAGGAAGACCACGAACCCTGAACGTAAGAGAAATTATTTCGGAATTTGTAGAGTTCCGCCATGAAGTTGTCATTCGACGCGCCCAGTTTGAATTGCGTGAGGCGGAAAAGAGAGCCCACATACTTCAGGGCTATCTGATCGCTCTGGATCACCTGGATGAAGTGATTTCATTGATTCGTTCTTCATCTACCCCTGAACTGGCAAAAGATAATCTGATTAATGCAGGATGGGGGCTCAGTGAAATTCAGGCCAAAGCCATACTGGAACTGCGTTTGCAGCGCCTTACAGGCATGGAGAGGGACAGAATCCGGAATGAATTTGATGAATTACAAAAACAAATTGCCAATCTCAGAGACCTGTTGGGGGATGAAACAAAACGATTTGCACTTATAAGAAAAGAACTACTGGAGATCAAGGAAAAATTCGGGGATAAGCGAAGGACTGAAATTACTTACCTGGATGATGAAGTGCAAATCAAGGACCTGATCAAAGAGGAAGACGTTGTGATTACGATATCACATAATGGGTATATAAAGAGAACGTCCGCAACAGAATATCGTCAGCAGCGAAGGGGCGGCAGGGGATTAAGTGGCGGGAAGGCAAGACTCGAAGATTATATCGAACATCTTTTTGTGGCAAGTTCACACCACACCCTGCTTTTCTTTACTGAAAAAGGAAGATGTTTCTGGCTGAACGTTTATCAGATACCTGAAGGTGACCGTGTCGGTAAGGGCCGGGCCGTTCAAAATCTGATACAGATTCCGATGGATGATAAAATAAAAGCAATCATCGATGTTAAGGATTTAAAGGATAATGAATTCCTGAATAGTCATTACATCGTGCTTTGTACAAAAGGTGGTGTCATAAAAAAAACGCAGCTGGAGGATTTCAGCCGTCCTCGGCTTAGTGGAGTAAATGCAATTACCATTTTGGAGAATGATCAGTTATTAACGGCGCGTTTAACCGATGGAAATTCAGAGATCATGATGGCGATTAAATCCGGACGGGCCATACGTTTCCCGGAAGAGAATGTCAGGCCAACAGGAAGAGGTGCAATTGGTGTAAGCGGAATTGAAGTGGAGGATAAAATGGACGAAGTGATTGGCATGATATGTGTCAATAAGGACGATAAATCCAAAACCGTGCTGGTTGTCAGCGAGAACGGTTATGGAAAACGAACCCTGATTGATGAATACCGTGTTACAAACCGGGGAGGCAAAGGAATCAAAACTATTCAGGTCACAGAAAAAACAGGCAAGCTCGTCGGGATACTGGATGTCACAGAGAAAGAGGACCTGATGATCACCTGTAAATCGGGCATTACTATACGTATGCCTGTACAGGGAATCAGCGAATTAGGACGTGCTACGCAGGGAGTTAAGCTGATCCGCCTGGACGAAGGTGATGGGATTGCAGCCATTACACAACTTGACGAAGAATCGACAATCGCAGAAGTAAAAGAGGGGGAAGGCCCGGTTTTGGATATCTTGCCACCGGAATCAAGTCCAGAATAACGTCATCAGAAAACTTCAAATAAAAAATCTCATGAAACGGATGCTCTTAAGCCTTTTAATGGCTGTTATATGTTCCGGATTGTTTGCTCAATCTGTAGATAAGGCAAAAGAATTATTAAAAGCAAACAAACCGGTAGAAGCCAAAGATGAAATTGACAAGGTCCTGCTTGTAGAAAAAAACCAGAAAAATGCAGAAGCATGGTATACAAAAGTAAAGGTATACAATGCACTTGCTGCGAATGACCAGTTAAAAACGCAATACCCGGATGCTTATTTTCAATCACTTGCTGCATTAAAAAACTATACTCAGTATGATGATAAGAAAATGGCGTTGCTTATCGTAGATGGTTACAAACCGATCAATGAAATATATCAGGGCCTTTTCCAGGCTGGAGCAAACGACTACAATACGCAAAAATATAATGACGCCCTTGTGAATTTTAAAGGTGCTATTTCGGCCATCAGTTTTATGTATAAGGAAGGCTGGATAAAACAATCCATGGATTCCACTGCCACGCTTTATGCAGGTATATCAGCAGAAAAAGCAGAAAAGCGTGATGAGGCCCTCATTTATTATAAAACGATTGCCGATTCCGGGATTACAAAAATCGGTGGAAACGACATGGCCGAAATTTATAAATGGCTGGCGGACTATTATACACGTAAAGGTGACAAAGAGAATGCTGCCAAATATACTGCCATTGGTAAAAAGAAATATCCCAATGATATTTTTTATGATGAACTTACTCTGGACGCATTAAGAAAAAGTGGAAACAAGGATTCTCTTTTTGCCGAATACGAATTAATCAATAAAGAACATCCTGACAGCGCCATTTATTATTTTAATTACGGACTTGAACTATATCAGTATGCCTCGGACACCAGTACAGGTAAACGGGTAGCGAATTCGGATGAGCTCATAAAAAAAGCGCAGGATAAGCTTCTAACCAGTTATAAATTAAATCCAAACTATCCACAGACATCACTGGTGCTCGGACAAATTTCCTATAACCAGGGAGTAGAATTTCAGATTCTGGGAAAACCGAAGGGAAATACCAATGCAGATGAGTTAAAAAAGCGACAGGATTACAGAGCTATGAGTGCGCAAAAATTCGATGAAGCCATTCCGTACCTGGAAAAAGTAGATCAGTTGCTGGGTAGTCAGGGGAAGTTAAAGAAGGCAGATAAGGTTGCTCTGAGGGATTCTTATGACATGCTGATCACCATTTATGAATCCAGAAAAGACAAGCCTAAAATAGATGCATGGACAGATAAATACAATAATGTAGATAAGGTTCATTAAAATAAATGCACAACGGAGCAGATCCATGCAGCGTAGCAATGCGATGCATGGATTTTTTTTATCTTAAAGCGAAATGAACGTTTGCATTTACAACAAATTGTTTTTGATTCATAGCATAAGCCGGTTCGATTCCAATACCTATTACATGGGTTACCGGTATAACATATCTCAGGCCGGTTTGAAATTCGAAATAGGAAAGATTTACAATGCCCGGTGCAGCGATTAAATAAAGATGGTTCGTTACTTTATATTGCCCCTTAACATAAAAAGTTAAAAGGGTCTGATACTGGGTGCTATTTGTTTTTGCTGCTGAATTTGCATAGCCGGTCCATACCATACTGGTGCCAATAAAATAACTGAATTTACTGGCATCTTTATTCCAGGTTCCCGCTTCCACTCCAAATCCCATTCCATGGCCTGTTTGAAATGCCTGGTATACGGTGAGTGACGGAAAGGACTGAATACAGCATTGACTACAGTTCTGACTTTTCAGTTCGCTGAACTGGAAACAGGAAACGAAGATAATTACTAACAGCCCGGTTCTGTTTTTAGAAATTCGGGGAATACAAAAAAAAGATTTCTCCCGATGAATAGAAGTTTTCATACTGATCAATTTAAAAGATGTCGTAAGGTGACGAACGGCGGTCTTTTGGAAGGAAAGGATCAGTTGTTTAACTATGCGGGATACGAAAAATGGAAATCAAAGGACGGAAGGGAGAGTTAAATATACTTTGGGAATTCCGGTTTTAAAAGTAATTACCATTTTTTTTCTAAACTTCGGTTTTGGGAAACTGTACTAAATTGGGAAATTGCCCGTTTAAATGAGTTAATAGCCTGGCGGATCTATTCAAAACAACTGACTTGACCACACCTGAACAGGAAAAGACAAGCACAAAATTCAAATTTAAGCCACAATTGTCCGGGCTTCGCTTTTGTGCAGTGTTGTTTGTAGTGGTCTACCACTTCTCTATTTTCCTGATAGGGCTAAAGAACTGGCATTACGATCTGGGATCCTTTATAGTGTTTTTCTTTGTTCTTAGCAGTTATCTGATCACCCGGATTTTGCTGGATGCAAAACGTAAAGCTATTGGAAAAGGAATGCCCGTGTGGAAAGTGGCTGTTGCTTTTTTGACCCGCAGAACCCTGCGCATATTTCCTGCCTATTATCTTTATTTGGTTATTCTTTGGCTTTTCCCGTTAGAAGTACACGATCTGCATCAGCACCCGGCGTACTATTTCGGGTATATCTATAATATTTGGATATTCATAACCAATAATTGGGGACCTTATACTGTTCATTTATGGACCCTGGCGGTAGAAGAACAATTTTATATTATTTGGCCGTGGATCATCCTGTTTATTCCTACAAAACACCTTTACAAAGTATTCATGTTAATGGCAGCATCCGGCGTTGCGTTCAGAATTATTTTTCTGACGGTTTCGCCGACTCAGCCCGTTTTCCCGATGCTGGTGCTGATGCCTGCCTGCATTGATTCATTTGCGGCGGGCGCCCTGCTGGCCTACTTACACTATTCTGGCAGAGAGAATAACCGCTGGCTAAAATGGGCTTCTTTTATTGCTGTACCTGTTTGGCTGCTGTTGATCCTGACTAATCATCACCGAATCTTTATCGGCCTGGACAGGGTATTTATTTCTCTTTTTGCCGTAACTGTAATTGATATTGCGAATCGGGGCTATACCGGGATAGCAAAGATATTTTTGGAAAACCGCCTGGTCCAATATCTTTCCAAAATCAGTTATGGCATTTATTTATATCATCTGATCGCTACTTTATTTTTTTGGAAAATTTTTGAAATTGCAGAGCGCGCTTTGATTGGCAGCGGATATGATTTGTCAGCCGCCGGTAAAATATTTGCCTCTCCCTACATCAGCTTCTGGATATATTTTATTCTAGCCATCGGATGTGCAACTTTTTCATGGTACTGCGTGGAGCAACCCTTCAACAACCTGAAAAAATTATTTGATTATGTCATGCCCGGGAAAGCTAAAAGCTCAAAACTTAAAGCTAAAGGCCTTAAGCCATAAGTCCTATGCTTTAAGCCTTGCATGTTCTTATCTGAAAAAATTAAGGGAGCGGTATATCCACTTTTTATCACGCTTCATCTTATAGCCAATCAGGATCTTCACGCTTATTTTGAGCCAGATCATAAAAGTAATACGACTAAAATGCATACCCATTGACCGTTTTGATTGTTCCAGTGCGATATAAGGTTCGCCGTATACATGATAGATTTTGTCTGAAGTAAGAGCAAAATAATGAGCCAGATGCTTTTTTGTAAAACGTTTTGCCTTCGCTCGTTCATTGACAGGCAGAAAATTCTGGATGAGGTCCAGTACTTTCAAGACATCGGTTATGCTTTGTCCGGTAAGAAAGTAACGGCCGGTAATATTGTTTTGATGTACTCTGTATAAAGCAAGTTTTCTGGGACTATGGACAACCGGATAATGAGCTGCAATACGTACCCACATTTCCCAGTCTTCCCCATAGTGAACAGCGTAAAAACTTCCCAGTTTTTCGTAAACTGATCTTTTAACAACCATGGCCGGAGGCTGTATCAGCTGTGAACGGGCAATTTGCTGAAGCCAGTTATCGAGGAGGCCCGGCTCATTTAATAATTCCTGATTGTCGTACAATCGCAAATTTTGTTCGTCTACAAATGTAAATCCTGTAAATGCCGCACCTGCTTCTGGGAAAGCATTAAACAAGGATTCTATTTCTGCGTAAAATCCGATCAAAACCTGATCGTCTCCGTGCAATAAATGAATATAACTGCCAGTTGCACGGTTAATGCAGGTTTCAAAGTTGCGAAGACTCCCTACATTTTCTGACTGACGATAATAGCTTACCCTGCCTTTTCCGATTTCCAAAACCAGGGATTCAATATCTGTATCGGTACTGCAATCATCAACAACCTCAATTTGCATATACTCCGGTCCAGGATCCTGCGCGAGCACGGAGCGGATATTTCCGACCAGATATTCACTGCAGTTATATGCTGGAATCATGACAGACCATAAGGGTCTGTTGATATAGTGGGGGAGAACTGATATTTCTGGAGGCTTCTGGGGTATTCGGTTTTTCATTCATTAATCTTTCGTTTCTGTTCATTCAGAAGGACGAATAGCTGGCGTTTCTGAGACATTACAAAGTTAAAAAGAATAAAAATAAATTCGTATCCATCACTGTTCCTGCATAAGGCTTAAAGGGAAAGCCGGCCTTACAATTCCTGACCATTTTCCATAGGTACTTCCGGAATCTTTATAGTCTTCCACATCGAAAGACAGACAGGACTCGTAATAAAATAGCCTGTTTAATGAATTCTTAACGAATGCCAGTGAGATATAGTACAGACCGTCATTTAAAAAATTTCCTGGAATAGCAGATTCACCTTTCACCCTGCCATTTTTGAAAGTATAATTTGGTGAAGCCAGTTCGAAAATTAACTCGCTTGAATTTTTGAATACCTGCAATATTACCATCAGATCTCCCGGGTCTTCTGCCTGATATATAAATTCGAAGTGTATGATTAAATCGGTTCTAATGTCAATAACTTGAAATTGATTTAGGTATTTGGGAATAAGTTCGACACGGACGATGCGGATATGGTCGTTGCCTGGCATTATTGCCTGATGCGAAAAATCATTACCCAGAAGCTGATTCCTGCTCAGTTTTGCATAACTGGCGAGTACGGATTCAGTATCGCCCAACGCAACAATTTTACCTTTATCTAAAACCAAAGCCCTGTTACAGACATTCCGTATGGTTTGGATATTATGACTCACAAAAAGAATTGTTTTTCCTTCTTCTTTGGAAATTGATTTAATTTTTGCCATGCATTTTTGCTGAAACTCAGCGTCGCCCACGGCAAGCACTTCATCTATGACCAGAATTTCCGGATCGAGATGTGCAGCGACCGAAAATGCAAGACGCACATACATTCCACTCGAATATCTTTTAACAGGCGTATCCAGGAATCTTGAGACACCCGAGAATTCGATGATCTCATCGAATTTCCTGTCAATCTCTTTTTTCTTCATACCCATTATATTGCCATTCAGGTAGATATTTTCTCGTCCTGTCAGCTCGCCATGAAAGCCGGTTCCTACTTCCAACAGACTTGCGATTCTTCCGTTTCCGGAAATCCTGCCGGTCGTAGGCAGAGTAATCCTGGATATGATTTTCAATAAGGTTGACTTTCCCGCTCCGTTTTTCCCAATCAGTCCGAGCACTTCTCCCTGCTGAACAAAAAAATTGATATCTCTTAATGCCCAGATCTCCCGTTTGCTTTCGGGATCCGTTGGTTCAAGGGATTTCTTAAGATTACCAGCCCACCAGTGTTTCAGGTCCTCCTTCAGCGATCGCGAGCCAAGTACACCCAGCCGGTAATATTTAGAGATATTTTCTGCCTCGATCAGTTTTTTTGCCATTTCTTAAATTACGTCCATGATTTGAATTTCCCTTTTGTTGAAAAGAACGATTCCCGTCGTCAAAATGATGAAGGTTGTCAGAAAACTAAGTAACAAATAGGGAAGTGGAAGGGGATGCGGTTTAAAAAAAGAAGAACGAAATATTTCGATAACTGGTGTTAGCGGGTTGAGCCAGAATATAAATTTAAATTTTACGGGAATCAGCGATGCAGGATAAACGACAGGAGCTGCAAACATAAAAAGGCGCAGTGTGAACTGTGTAATATTGTCAAGGTCACGATATTTTGCCGTAAGAACACTGATGATTAATCCGCCGCCCAGCGCGAAACAAGCCGTTAGAACGATCATTACCGGAGCCAATAAAACCTGCCAGCTCAAGTGGACGGGATTTCCTTTAAATGCATATACAGAACAGACAACCAGAAATAAAAGGAGTTGAATGGAAATACGAAATGAATGAAAAAGAATCGTGCTTAGCGGAACAATGATTCTTGGGAAATATACTTTGTTGAAGATGTAAGCATTTATTTGAAATGTATTCATCGTGGCATTTACACAATCTGCAAAATATGACCAGATAATAGTTCCGGGAAGATAAAACAGAAAGGGTGGAATTCCGTCTGTTGAAATTTTTGCGACGCGGCTAAAAATGATAAAATATACAAACGTTGAAAACAGGGGTTGAAGAAAAACCCATATGGGGCCGAGTATCGTCTGCTGATAACTGGCAATAATGTCCCGTCGCACAAATCGAAAAAGCAGATCCTTATAGTGAAAAAGCTCCCGCAGATTAAGATGAAACCATGCCCGGTGAGCCGATATTTCCCATTGCCATTCAGCTTTATTCTCCATGAAAGCGAAAATAATGGTTAATTGTCAATTGTTAATTGTAATTGCTATTGGTATTTAGTATACCAATAAAATAAAAACGAATTACAAATAGCAATTCTCAGTTCAATTAACCATTAATGCTGGTATTTTCGAGACTGTTTATTTTGGCCAGAAGAGTTTCTGAATCGAATGGTTTGGCCAGAAAAAAATCAGCACCGGCATCGTAAGATTTTTTCTCTACATCCGGCAGCCCGGACATTATGTAAACAGGGACTTCTTTTAAATAGCTGTTTTTAATTTCACGACACGTATCCAGACCATTTCCGTGATCCAGTTTTATATCAAGAAGAATTAAATCTGGCTGTAAAAGACTAACGGTTTTTAAGATCTCGTCTGCATCCGACAGGGGGCATATCTTACAATGGTATGCCTGAAGTAAAAACCGCAGACCATGTAACAAATCCAGGTCATCCTCAACAATCATAATCTTTAACATGATCGGATATTATGTTTATTATTATATACTTATATGATGCCAAAAAGGTTTCTTTCCATATTAAAATGCGGTGGAATTCTTTGTGTAATTAAGTCCACAAATTAAATGCAACCAGGTTTTCCCAAAATTGGAATGATACCTATTCTTCCAGTAATTCATCCAGTTTTTCATCACTTATATCGTCCCGATCCTTCGATAATGTATTCTCCGTCTCCTCGAAGGCGTCGGACGATCCTAAATGGCTATTATCTGTTGTTCTATTAACTTTTTCTTTTGTTTTTTTGCTTTTGCCTTTTGGATTTTCCTTTGGTTCCACCATATACTTCACCTGTCTGCGATCCGGTTTACAATTACCTTTACAAATAGATCGTAAAGTTACTATGAATAAAGAGGTCATTTAGACCATGTAACAATACATGTACAATAATTGTTCCCGATAATTGCGGAGACATTTTATGCTTTCAAAAGATTCAATCAATATTGGAATTGCAGGTGCCGGAATCAGCGGTCTTGTTGCAGGGACAGAGTTGCAGCGGGCAGGTTACAGGGTTTCCATTTTTGAATCGGCAGAACGGGCCGGAGGCAGGATACGGACAATGGAAGTGGCCGGTATACTGATAGAGGCTGGACCAGAGTTCATTCATGGAAAACTGAAAGAAACAATGGCCCTGTTAAAAAAATATCAGATCAGCTGTGAACCGATTGATGGTAAAATATACAGGAAGCAGAACGGGCATTTCATTGAGTCTTATGAGATGGCAAAAGACTGGGATCAGTTGCTAAAAAAAATGAAATCGCTTGATGAGGATGAGCCGTTGCTGGAATTCCTGGAGAAGAATTTCCGGGAAAATCAATTTAAGGAGTTAAAGAAAATGGCGATACGTTTTGCTGAAGGGTATGATCTGGCTGATATTAAAACGGCCAGCACAAAGGCACTCATGGAAGAATGGCTGCAGGATGAATCAGAACAATATCGTATTCCGGCGGGATATGGAACTTTAATAGATTCGATGGCATATGAATTTAAAAATCTGGGTGGTAACTTATTTTTAAATCATGCGGTGAATAGAGTAGACTCGTCTTCGGAAAAAATTCAGATAATTACAAACAATCATAAAATATTCGACCTGGATAAATTGATCATTAGTCTTCCGTTGAGCCTTCTAAATAAAAAAGCACCATACGGCGAAACGATTGTTTTTAATCCTTCAATTGTTGAAAAACAAAAAGCGTTCGGTGAGATCGGATTCGGTACGGTTATTAAAATTGTCACGATCTGGGGCGAACTATTCTGGAAGAAACAGATTCCGGACGCCCGGTTTATTTTTTCAGATAATTTTATTCCAACCTGGTGGACCCAGAACCCGTCGGATCTTCCCGTGCTCACTGGCTGGCTTGGTGGGCCCAGAGCGATACAATTTGCAGATGAACCGGATTCTTTTTTTCTGGATAAAGCGATTGAATCTATGTCGGCCTTATTTTCAATTTCGATAGAAGAAACACGATCTAAACTTAAGGATTTCAGGATCTTCAACTGGAAAAATATTCCCTGGAGCCGGGGTGCTTATAGTTATTCTATGGTTGGATCCGGACATGCTAAAGCAGTTTGCAGGGAGTCTATAGATAAGAGAATTTATTTTGCCGGCGAGGCATTTTATGATGGCCCATTCCAGGGCACTGTCGAAGCTGCCGTTGTAAGTGGTCTCAAAACCGTTAAACGACTCGTCAGGGAAATGAAGGCTCTTTGAATGTGTAAAAATGATCCACACATGTGGATAATATTTCCACGAAGATCTTCGACAGACTAGTAAATTCACTGATTAAGCAACCCACTATGCAATCAGTAGACGTTACGCCCATGTCAGAGAGAGGATTTGTCAGCACTGTCCATATACTGAAGGACGGTGAAATGATTTACTCATTGCAGGATTTCCAGAAAATTGAAAGTCGTTTTTCCTGGGTTGATAAAAAATTCCTGGTTTCTAAAATTCTTGAATTGCAAAGGAAAACCGATGATCGCAGAAGATCATTCCTGGTGATCTATGAAGACGGAAATCAAATTCGGGAGTATGTAAATATGGATCAGACTTTTCAGCCGCTTCCTTATTGCTGACTCTTTCTGTTTGAATCATTTACCAGGGATCATGAAAATTATTTTATGTAAAAGATATACCTGGTAATTCTCACACTTACGGTATTTGTTTTCAGTTCCTGTCATAACAATTCCGCTACTACAACAGGAAAGTATGGGAGTATGGGAGTGAAGAGCTCATAACCTATTCCAGAACTAACAAATCTCATTTTATATTTTTAATGAGATTAAATTGTTGAAGTGTTTTTGGTCCGCACTGCCGCACTCCCATACTCCCATACTCCCATACTCCCATACTCCCATACTTTCCTAAAGCCTTTTAAGCAATTCGAGACAAGCCCGGCTATTATGATACGGCCCTTTCCACATACCGACTTTATCCTGATTGATCAATATATTGCTATTCACGTCGATGCCCCAATTCCATTCTCCTAGACTATTATCGAGTATATGACTTTGTATGAATCGCCAACTGTTCATGAGAGCGTTCCTGTACAAAGAATCACCTGTCAGTTGCCATGCGTTGCAAAATCCAATGAGCGCCTCCGCCTGCGGCCACCAGTGTTTTTCTGGTACAAGCTCCTGTCTATTATTGTTAAACTCATACCACAAGCCACCATCTTTGTCTAAACCTTCCATAGCAGCGCCTGTGATTAATAATGCATTTTTTTTTGCGGTTTCAATGGAATCTTTGTCCCTGACTGATTCAGCACAAGCCAGCAGCAACCATGCTGCCTCGATGTCATGACCGTACGATATAATCGAGGTATCCATTTCCCATTCATCATCAAAAAAAAGTATCAGGTGGTGACTAAGCGGATGAATGATTTTTTCACTGAAGGTTTTCAGTAAATCAATAATATTTTTTTTGAGTTTCGGGGATGGCCATACCTCATAGAGATTTGCATAGGCTTCAACCACGTGCAGATGAGTGTTCATGGTCTTGGATGCATTTTCATCTTTTGCGCTTAGCCTTTTATCCTCGAGGAATCGCCAGTCACGGGCAAATGCATCAACATATCCTCCATTAACAGGATCACTGCTGTATTTTTCTATTAACTCATACCATTCAAGGGCCTGTTCCAGCGCAATTGGATCATTTGTGACCCGGTAATATTCACTCATAGAGTAGATCCCGAATGCCTGTGCATAAATCTGCTTGTGACTGTCCAGCATTTTTCCCCGATTATCAACCGACCAAAAAAGACCACCATATTCCGGATCGGTAAAATATTCCCTGACATAATGATAGGCCCTTGTAGCCAGTTCCAGATGCATGGGGTTTTGTGTATAACGATAAACTGCAGAAAAGCTCCATAATATTCTGGTATTGAGTACCGAGCCCTTGGGAGCATTTGTATCTGCTGTGGTTTTCCTGATTTATTTTCCCGACAAATCCCCCATGGAGCCTGTCTAATGTGTACTGTTCCCAATAATATATGATATTATTTAGTTCAGCTAGTATTTCAGCAGGTAATTCTTTCCATGCTTCGTCTGATATTAAAGAATTATTTTGTTCATCCATGAACCGGCCTTAAACGTTTAGATTCCTTTTTTTCCTGTTTCTGGTTTTTATCTATAAGCAGGTTGATCTGCACAACCGACTGAACGGATGTAAATCCATCAGCGGGTGTGTGGATGACATAGTCCAGCATTTTTTCAATAGAACTAACGGCCACATGTATGCGTGTGTCTGATGATGCATAGTAAATAAAAACTGTTCCATCTTCGTTCGCTATCCAGCCATTGGAGAAAACTACATTGGAGACATCTCCGGTCCTTTCTTCTCCTTCGGGTGCCAGAAAATATCCGCCTGGCTTATATATCTGTTTGGATGGATCTTTCAGATCTGTCATGAACAAATAAAGTACATATCGGAGACCGGCGGCAGTATTTCTCACACCGTGGGCAAGGTGCAACCAGCCGAGAGGTGTTTTAATCGGAGCGGGGCCCTGTCCGTTTTTAAGCTCATAAACCGTGTGATAGATCTTTCTGTCCACGATGAACTCATCACTAATAACCGCATTCTCCATATTATCAGCGAGTCCGAAGCCAATGCCGCCCCCTTTGCCCGCTTCAATAAAACTGTCCTGTGGTCTTGTATAAAAAGCATACCTGCCCTGAACTAATTCCGGATGCAGTACGACATTTCTTTGCTGGGCCGAAGGAGTGACAAGATTTTTCAATCTTTCCCAGTTCATCATATCTTTTGTTCTTGCGATTCCACATTGAGCTATGGCCGCTGACTGATCACCCTCAGGGGCGGACGGATCGCGCATTTCAGTGCAAAACAATCCGTAGATCCAGCCATCTTCATGCGCCGTCAGCCGGATATCATAGAAATTTGTTTCCTGGTTATTCAGGGCCGGCATAGTAACTGGTCTTTTCCAGAATTTAAAATTGTCAATTCCGTTATTACTTTCTGCGACAGCAAAAAATGATTTACGGTCATTGCCCTCTACCCGGGCAATCAGGAGGTATTTGTTCTTCCATTTAATGGCACCGGGATTCAGCACTGCATTTATACCGATACGTTCCAACAGAAAGGGATTCGTTTTTTCATTCAGGTCGTATCTCCAGTACAGAGGGACATGATCGGATGTCAAAACGGGGTATTTATAGCGATCAAAAACGCCGCTTTTATTCAGTTTTATTTTTTTATTTTTTCTTTCAATAATGTCCTGGTATTGTTTTAATAATTCTTTCTGCCTTTCAGAGAATGTTTTTTTCATAAGTAAACTTTAATTTAATTCTCGAGTCTGGACCACCAGGTTTTTTTCAGGATAAAAATAATGACCGCTAATATGGCAATGGTCAGGAAAAATGGAGTTTTCATCCACAGAACGAGATACATCGGCAGGATCGTCAGGCAGCATTGGGCGATAATGCCGATTGCCACATTAAACATATCAAGACCAAAGCGACGGTTGGGTTGAAAACCAGGATTTTCTTTTTGAACCAATAGCTGAATGGGCTTCCAGAATCCCCAGGGGCGAACCTGCATATAGAATTTTTTTAAGGTTTCCACATCGGTTGGTTTAGCTGTAAAAGTCCCGGCTATGCATCCAAGAACAGAGATGCCAAATAGAAGAGGCCAGTTATACAGGGGCAGCTGATCTATGAAAATATACGGGAATATCAGTGCTGCTGCAATGCCTGCTGCCATTCCCCAGAAAAAGCCATTGGCGTTAAACCGCCACCAATACCACTTGAACATATTGGCTGCGATATACCCGCCATAAAGAGCTCCAACGATCCATTGAAGAACGCTGTTCACATTCTTAACAAAAAATCCTAGAAGAATGCTGAGCAGAACGACGGCAATGCCCACAACATAATTTCTGCGAATGATCTGGTGATTAGTCGCTTTAGGGTTTACATATTTTATGTAAATATCATTTACAATATATGCCTGGGCTGCATTGAGGGTTCCTGAAAACGTACTCATAAAAGCACCCAGTAATCCGGTGAAAAGCAAACCCATAATTCCCGCCGGAATAAATTGAACGATGGCAGATGGAAGAATTTTTTCAAAATCTGTAACAGGACCCTTTGTCAGTTATGGAAATGAGATTGAGCTGGTTATAGTTGAGTAGAGCTAATACTGTAAGACCGATTATAAGTGAATATCGCAAGGGCAACAACACAATGGAAACGAAACCTGTCATTTTGGAAGCCTCCATGGGGGACCGGGTGGAAAGGATTTTCTGCATATCATAGTTTGGTGCAGGACCGGCAAGACTGGCAAAAATTCCCTTGAACAACATCATCATAAAAAAGAATCCGAACGGACTAAATCCATCCTCGGCAATTTTTTTGTTGGCATCAGCTATAATGGTCTTCCAGTCCAGACCAAGTTGTTTTCCAAAGAAAGGATTGTGCCAACCTGCTGGCACATGTAACGCATGACCCTGCAGGTGTATAACAGCGATAACTCCTACAGCGATGCAGGCTACAGACAGGATAATATATTTTATCAGGTCGCCGATAACGATACTATGCATACCCCCGATAACCGAATAAAAAGTGGCGAACAAAGTGAAAATGATCCCGTAAACATGCGGAACATATTCCGCTGCAACATGGAACGGTATGTATGGCTGAACGGAACTCCAGGGTATGAATATTTCCATAAATTTTCCGAGTCCTACAAAACCATAGGCCAGGAAACCAAAACATCCGAGAAGTGCGAAAACCACTACGCTGATATGTGACGCATTTACTTTTCTGTCTGAGCCGAACCGTGTTGCGAGCCATTCCGCACCCGTCGTCGCATTCGATCTGCGCAACCACTTCGACAGATACATCATTAAAAAGACCTGATTGAAAACCGGCCAGAGCCAGGGAATCCAGATACTCTTCATGCCATATATGAAGCAAAGTGCCACCATCCACATGGTGCCGCTGATGTCGAACATATCTGATGCATCACTCAGTCCGAGGAGATACCATGGAAGGGATTTTCCACCCATAAGGTAACTCTCCTTATTCTGACGCGCTTTTTTTCTCAGCACCCATCCGATTGTAACCATCGAGCACAGGTATAAAAGGACAATGCCGATATCAAGCCAGGTTAATTTCATTGTTGGCAGGGTTCTTTTTATATATCGGAATAAGCGGTCCGGTGCATCAGGATACTATCGATATGCGAAACGGAAATATTATTTCTATACTTCGGATCTACGGATATTGTTTTCCATTCCTTGCTTGCTGAAAATGCTTTCCAGTGTTCATCACGTGCAGCCGCATTTTCAAAGACAACCATATATACAAGATTAGGCATACGACTCCCGCTTAAAACGTTTGCATAAAAAACGGCCTGAAAGTCCAGCCGCTTGAATAAATCAATTTCACCTCCTTCATTAAACATTTCAACTTTTAAGCGATGCAGTTCTTCCGTCGGACTTTCATAACTTCTTAACTCATACAACGCATCTGGTTTCGATTTTAAAGTGGTGGGCATAAGTTTTGGCTGATCAGGGGAATGCTTCCAATATGGTAGATTCCATCCTGCTGTATGGCAGGTTGCTGGTATCTGCATCGTCGAATGCTTTTGCGTAGCCCGGGTAAGTGGGGTCGGTTTCTATATTTAATTTCGTTCTGCTCCAGATATCCAGAGAAATATATGGAACAATAACGATGATCTCTTTCACAACGGCTGTGTCGTTTGAAAGGGGTTTAAATACGCCGATCTGTTTGATTCCCATCCGGTGTAAAACGGGCAGGTAACCATTTTCCAGATAATTGTCTGTGGCTTTAAGCTGTTCAGCCGTCTTCATTTTATAAACCCTTATTTCAAATATTTCTTTCTGGCCATATCCTGAAATAATAAATGAGTGGAGTAAAATAATTCCGAAGAACCGTACAATTATTTTTTTCATTTGTAAATATTTTTTGATTTAATGCCTGTTTCAAATAAAATGATCCCCGATGCGGACATTTTTTTAAAATCAGGTGCAGAAGAGGAACCGAAGTAAGGTACATAGTACTCAGAATTTCCTGCCTGCTTTTTTCCCGAGTTGCGCCAGGCTAGTGCATAAACAATTTTATGGGGTATGATGGTCGGGAAGAAGACTTTTGTCCACCAAGTACTATCCGGTAATTCATTGTATCCGAACTCTGTCAGTGCCGGTATCTTATGGTGGGATAAAGCTATACTGTCAATCATATCCAGCTCCCTGCTGAAGAAATGAGCAAAAACACTATTGTCACGCAGGGCACCACCCTGATAAATATCAAATCCCATGATATCTATTAAATCATCTCCGGGGTATCTTTCAATATACTCGGCTCCGCTGTTGAATTTGTCAGTATTAAAGGCATAGAGCAGATTATGGATATTTTTCACATTCCTCAGATAATGTATCGTATACCGCCAAAGCTGTTTCATCTCTTCGGGAGTACATTGACCCTTGCCCCACCAGAACCAGCCGCCATTGAGTTCATGAAAAAGACGGAGAATGACCGGAATGCTTTCCCCGTTTTTCCCCTTAAGTCCCGAAAGAAAATCCGCCACCCGATCAAGCCAGATATTATAGAGGTCATTTTTTTCTCCTCCCGGTAAAATGGAAGCTACTGCTCCCGGCTTATTATCCCACGCTGTTTTACCTGTAAGCGGATTGTTTAAATGCCAGCTCAGTGTAATAACACCTCCGCGGTCATAGGCTTCACGAATAAACAATCGGGTTTTTTCGAATGGAACGCTGTCCAGATTAAATGCGAGGCCCAGTTCTATTCTTCCCAGGTCAAATCCATACAGTGCAGGATACTGACCGGTAACATCCCGTATATCACTGCGACCCTTCAGATATTTCCAGCCAACGCCATAACAGGGATCATCCTGGTGACCAAACAGAATATTTTTTCCGATCAGGTTGTATAAATTTTTATAAAGCATTTTTGTTTCCTGCGTAGCCATGCTATCGCTGCATTCGTGACTGAGGCTGCCCGCAAATACTTTTATTTGCAGGGCTTCCCGGTTACTGTTGCCGGATTGTCCGGAGACGAACTGAAATGGATAATAAAAAAGCAGCAGGATGCAGTGGAATTTCTTGAGTTTCATATAGCAAGCGTGATTCTCCAAAGCTATTTTTCCCGTATGCTTTTATTAAATACTATATTAGCTTTTACTAATATTATTTTATTCATGAAGCAGCGATCCTTTGACGCCCAAGCTCCTTAATAGGGGAATCTTCAAGGGGAAAGGGGAAGAAATTTAATATACCGGTTTATAATACTTTTTTTACTTTAGCGTCCGGTCGTCAGGATGAGTAAGGATTTCCATGGAAACCAAGTTGATTAATCATCAGCCATGAAAAATAATTTATTAAGGGAGATTACACCTTTAACCCAAAACGATTGTTTTACACTTTTTTCCAGGGTAAAGTCAGGTTTTGATTTCCCGCTTCATTATCATGAAGAATTTGAATTGAATTTTATCAGGGGCGCGAAAGGCGCGAAGAGGGTAGTAGGTGATCACATGGAAATGATAGATGATCTCGAACTGGTACTGGTCGGACCGAATTTACAGCATGCCTGGTTCAACAACCAGTGCAGATCAAAAGAGATTCATGAGATTACCATTCAGTTTCACAGGGATTTATTTGATGATAAACTATTGCGTCGTAACCAGCTGAGTTTTATCAAAAATATGTTTGATAAATCTTCACGTGGAATACTTTTTCCAAAGGAGACCATACAGGCTCTGGCTCCACGCATTTCGGAATTGAATCAGAAACATGGTTTTGATTCTGTATTAGAGCTGATATCGATCCTGCACGATCTGTCCATTTCAAGGAACCTACGGATTCTTTCTGATTCTGCATTTACGAATGAGCAGTTCACGTATAACAGCCGACGGATTGAGAAGACTTTAGATTTTATGAACAGGAATTTCGACAGAACTATAACTTTATCCGAAGTTTCGAAACTTGCTAATATGTCTGACGTCTCTTTCAGCAGATTTTTCCGGCAGAGAACCGGCAATACTTTTATAGACAGTTTAACCGAAATTCGTCTGGGACATGCAACACGCATTCTGATTGATTCTACAAATTCCATAGCTGAAGTGGCGTACCACTGCGGCTTCAACAATATTTCAAATTTCAACAGGATATTCAAAAAGAAAAAAGGGTGCACACCCAGGGAATTCCGCGAAAGCTTTTCAGGGACAAGGATTTTTATTTGATTTGAATCATCCATCTTTGTATTTCAAAACTTATCAATATGGGATATGCTTTCCGGGAAGACCGTTATGAAAAAATGCAGTATCGGCATTGTGGCAAAAGCGGACTGAAGCTGCCGGCAGTTTCACTTGGATTATGGCATAATTTCGGAGACATCGATAATCAGCAGACTGCTCGGGATATCCTGCGTCTTGCATTTGATAACGGTGTCACTCATTTTGATCTGGCCAATAACTATGGTCCGCCACCCGGATCTGCTGAAGAAAATTTTGGAAGAATTTTTAAACAGGATTTCAGGGATCACCGCGACGAGCTGATTATATCCAGCAAGGCTGGCTGGGGCATGTGGCCGGGGCCCTATGGAGATCTGGGCTCCAGGAAATATCTGATTGCCAGCCTGGATCAGAGCCTGAAGAGAATGGGACTCGAATACGTGGATATTTTTTATCATCACAGACCTGATCCCGGCACGCCAATCGAAGAATCCATGGGTGCCCTTGACCAAATAGTTCGTCAGGGGAAAGCCCTTTATGTCGGCATCTCAAGTTATCATCCGGAAGAAACGAAAAAGGCAATAAAGATTTTAAAAGATCTGGGTACACCCTGTCTGATACATCAGCCCAAATATTCCATGTTCGATCGTTGGATCGAAGACGGATTGTTGAAAACCCTTACTGAAGAAGGAGTCGGTTGCATTTGTTTTAGTCCACTCGCACAGGGTCTTCTATCGGATAAATACCTCAAAGGAATTCCCGAAGATTCCAGGGCGCACAGTCACCGTGGCAACGGTGCGATTGAAGAATCTGCCATTACACCCGAAAAGATTGCAAAAGCTGTAAAACTAAATGAAATTGCAAAACGTCGCGGCCAGAATCTGGTACAACTGGCACTTGCATGGGTGCTGCGTCATAAAATTGTAACTTCTGTACTGATCGGTGTAAGTAAGACCGGACAATTGACGGACTCCATAAGGTGCCTGGAAAATCTGGGTTTTACCGATGGGGAACTCAAAGAAATTGATGCGGTATTGTCTTAGGAAAGTATGGGAGTATGGGAGTATGGGAGTATGGGAGTGAAAAACTCATTTTCAAATAAGTACTAATAACCCTTATCTTGATATTGTTATTGAGTTTAGAACATTTATGTGCCTGAGTTCTTCACTCCCATACTCCCATACTCCCATACTCCCATACTTTCCTAAAACGCTTCCCCCAGATTCACAAAAAACCCCTGCGATCCCTGCCGTCCCCAGCCATAATCAATAGCAATATTGGTGCGGGAAAATTTGTTGAGTTTTACCCGCAGCCCAATGCCCCCGGCAGGTGCGACAGACTGAAAATTCCAGGTATCTACTTTGGAGAAACTTTCAAAATTTGCGAAGACAACCATGCCGAAAAGACCGTTTTTGGTAAGTTGTATCCGGTATTCAGTTTCTGCATCCAGCATATTATTACTCCGGAATCTTCCCTGAATATATCCTCTTCCCGTATTGAATGTTTTATCCCACGCAGTGCTGGGCAGCATCAGATACGGTGGCTTGCCGGAAAGCGTAAGCCAGTTGTAACTCCATAGCGCAAGTATATTATTTGAACTGGCAGGGAATCGTAAATATCCCCTCCATTCCAATAAAAGAGATGTCCATTTCTCATCAGAACCCATAAATTTGAAACGGGGTGACATCAGAATGTTGGTATAGCTGCCCCTGTATGCATTAATGGGATTATCACGCGTATCGCGAACCATATTAAACTGGAGTCCTGAAGAAATTGAAGTGGGATTCAATCCGTATTTTTCAAAATCTGTAGTGTCTCCCGTCTTCGGATTTTCTTCTTCCACATTCCAGAAATAATCCAGGCTATATCCCCCACCAATAAATATATGCGGACGAATTTCAAACAGGGCTGACTGATGAAATTTTAGATACTGGTAATCGAGCTGGTCCTGGTCAGCCGGACTCGTATTCATCCCAAGCCCATATGTATAGGAAGGATATTTCAGATATCTGAAATCAGAAATGACTATTGTTTTGTTGTTATTGAAATACAGATTTGCCTGAAAGGGTAGAACGATTTGATTGTTCTGGGTGTAGGCAAGGCTCGTAATAATAGTGGAGGGAAGACTTGAATCTTTTGGGTTCTTTTTGTAAATCACCACATTGGCACTCACAACTACCGCAAAACCGGTTTGTAATGTATAGCCAACTGCCGGAAGAACACCCACCTGTATACGATTTCTCTTTTCGGTTGTGTCTTTTAATAAATTTTTGTGAAGGATTTGATTGATGATATCTGACAAATCCTGCAGACTGTCCGGCGGTTCCTGGCTCCAGTCTGTCTGTGCCGAAAGACTAAAAGGAAAAAAGAGGGCAAGGAAAATAATTCTTAATCTAAAGCACATAATACGATAACTATTGATCCGATCCTTTTGCGGATCCTCACACTTTTGATTCAGGGATTAAAAGACATCGGAAAAAAGGCCAGAAAATCATTTTTTGAGTCGGAAAGATACCGGATTCATTTAATAGCACATATTCCTTAACAAAATCCGGTTGGTAAGAACAATTCTATTTTCCGGGGTAATGTGCATAGAGAAAATCAAGAGCCTCCTTTCCGGGTAAAATTTGTGATGAGGAAGAATCATTGAAAACCATAGCCTGCGGATCCTCTCTTGAAAATGGTTGCCACATTGGCAAACCGGTTGCATTTGGGTTTCCGGTTTTTACAAACTGAACCCAGTAAGCCGACATCAGTTTTTCCAAATCTCTGTCCACCGGCAGCCAGGCACGCTGGATACTGTCAAGATTATACAATGCATACCCGATTTCCGCTGTATGATAGGCACCAAAACGTTTTTTGTCACCTTCTGCCGGGGGTTTCCTCTCAAACAGATAAAGAAATGTATTTGATGAACGATTTTCATTTTGCTTTAGGGCCCATATATATTCGGCAACCCCTATGGTTTTATCCACACTTAACCTGATCTGGGAAGCAATGGATTCAGAATCTGTTCGTGACGGAAAATATCTTTTGAAAAGATTTGAATCAGTACCGAATTCCCCTGCCTGTTTTGCGAAAATTTCCCGGCTGTTTATGGACAGAAGAAACCCTTCATCTCCATTCCAGCCTGTCATCAGGGGAACATGGGTCTGAAGGCCTTTTTTAAAGGCCTCAGCAACTGAAACCGGCATCACATAACCATCAGTTATGGGCGAAAAAAAACCGCCTGTTTTTTGCTCTAATTCATTAGCAGGGATTGCTCTCAAAGATGACAGGTCAGCTGCGTTTAATTTTTTAGCTATCCGGTCTCCTTCTTTTTCTGCTTCCTGCAGGCTTCGCATCTTTAGCAATGGATTTTCTAAAACCAGGGAACCGCTTTCCCCAATGGCGCCCTGGAACAGGCCCCTGGCAAGTGGTGAGGCAAGAAGGCAGTTTACACTGGCAGATCCTGCAGACTGTCCTGCTATGGTGACATGATTTGGATCGCCTCCGAATGCCTGAATGTTTTTTCTTACCCAGGTCAGGGCGGCTATCTGATCCATCAGGGCATAGTTGCCTGAACTATGATGCGGAGATTCGGCGGTCAGTAAAGGATGGGAAAGAAATCCGAATATACCCAGGCGATAGTTAAAAGAAACAAAAATGATTCCCTGGCGGGCAAGGGCTTCACCCGAATAGCCCGGAGCTGCAGCTCCGCCGCTGAAAAACCCACCTCCATAAATCCAGACCAGCACTAGCCTTTTTTCACTCGGAGATCTGGCTCCGGTCCATACATTCAGATACAAACAATCCTCGCTGATCGGTTGCTGTGGAACAACAAACTCAGGTCCCAGGAATAGAAAAGGAACCGGTTTTGGCTGCATGGGACTTGGTCCGAATTCCACACATTGTCTCACTCCTTTCCATGGAATCGGCGGTTGTGGTACTTTCCAACGGAGATCCCCAACCGGAGGCGCCGCAAATGGAATCCCTTTGTATACTGTTACACCTGTTTTTTCATTATAATATCCATTAATTAAGCCGGATTCTATTCGTATAGCCTTAAGCGTTAGGCCTTGAGCGTTAGGCCTTAATGATTCAGCTTTAGGCCCATGAATATTCGAGATTAGAACCAGCAGCAAAAAGGCTTTCTTCATAAATCCATATAAAAGTACTATCTTTGTATTTCTGTATGTTATTGCTTTTACTGCGTTTTCTTCTGCCTTCTATTTTCCGCAGAGTTTCCCCAGATCAGTATAACGTAAGGCAGGTAAAGTACCCTATTATCGGCGGTAGCCTTACCATATTTTTTATTTAATATTTTACAAATTGTTATTCTCAGAACTGGGCCTTATTGAGCCCTTGCAAAAAGCTGTAGCCCATGAAGGCTACAAAACTCCCACACCCATTCAGGAACAGGCTATTCCGGTCGTTTTAGCCGGCAGGGATATTTTGGGTTGTGCACAGACAGGTACCGGAAAGACCGCTTCTTTTGTATTGCCCTTATTACAGCGCATGCACGAACAGAAACTGGCATCCGGCATAAGTGGCCACCCTTTAAAAGCCCTGATATTGACTCCGACCCGCGAACTCGCTACACAGATTCATGAGTCCATAGAAACCTATGGAAGATTCCTGAACCTGAAATCAGTTGTAATATTCGGAGGCGTTTCCCAATCCCGCCAGGTTTCAGATCTGCGCCGCGGCTGCGATTTTATCGTTGCCACACCAGGCAGACTGATGGACCTGATGAACCAGAATTATATTGTGCTTAACGGCATTGAATATTTTGTACTGGATGAAGCAGATCGTATGCTTGATATGGGATTCGTTCATGAAGTGAAGAGAATCATCGCCAGACTGCCCAAGAAACGGCAGACTCTGTTTTTCTCAGCTACGATGCCCCCGGCCATTCAGTCACTTGTGCAGGTGATATTAACCAATCCGGTTGCCATTACTGTCACACCGGAATCAACCACCGCAGAGCTGGTAGATCAGAAATTATATTATGTTCAGAAAAATGAAAAACGCTCGCTGTTGCATCATTTACTGAAATCAAATCCCCGCGAGAGTGTGCTGGTCTTTACGAGAACCAAACATGGAGCGGATCGTGTTGCGCGTGATTTGAATCATGCCGGGTTTAATGCCACAGCAATTCATGGTGATAAAACACAGCAGGCACGCGAACGTTCGCTTCAGGGATTTAAGGACGGGAAAATGCAAATACTCGTGGCGACCGATATCGCGGCCCGCGGTATAGATATTGACGATCTGGCCCTGGTTGTAAATTTCGATCTCCCGAACATTCCGGAATCCTATGTACACAGGATCGGAAGAACCGGACGTGCAGGAGCATTCGGAAAAGCGATTTCATTCTGCGATTTTGAGGAAAAAATATATCTGAAAGATATCCAGAAATTCATCGGACAAACTGTTCCGGTTGAAAGTAATCATCCATATCATGTGGCTTTGATGGAACCCTTGAAAGTTAGCAGCGGAGCCGCCGTTTCGTCGACAGGCCGCAGTATGGGCGGAGGTAAACGCTATGGGAGAAAGTTTTCACAACGATAATAAATCGGTCCGGATAAAAATTAACTGATCACCCTGATGTTAATAGGGTTAAATGTCAAATGGCGTTTAACCCTTTTCTTTTATATTCTCATTTGACTAATCGACCGCTGAAATAAATCATTAAAATTTTTTAATGAAACTGGTTTACTGCGCTACCTTAGAATGTTGAACTAAACCAAAATCTGAGTTCTTTGTAAATAATTCAAACGATCTAAGAATCTAATTTTCGAAAATGTCAATAAGAGTCATCATTACCGGAGTGACGGGTATGGTAGGAGAGGGTGTTTTACTTGAATGCCTTTCCTCTCCGGAAGTTGAAAAAGTACTTGCCGTTTCCCGCAGGTCCTATGGAGTTGCGCATCCGAAGCTCACAGAAATCATCCTTCCCGATTTTTTTAATCTTAGTTCGATTGAGTCCTCACTAAGCGGGTATAATGCCTGTTTCTTTTGTCTTGGAGTTTCCGCGGTCGGCATGAAGAAATCAGAATATGAAAGATTGACTTATGACCTGACCATGGGCTTTGCAAAAACTCTGGTGAAACTGAACAACGATATGAGTTTTTGTTATGTATCCGGAGCCAGAACCGATTCCACCGAAAAAGGAATGATGCATTGGGCGCGGGTAAAAGGCAAAACTGAAAATGATTTACAAAAACTCGGATTCAAAAATACTTATCTCTTTCGCCCAGGCATGCTAAAGCCTGGGAAAGGAGCAAAAAACATCCTGCCTTCTTATAAATGGTTTAAATGGCTGATCCCGGTATTTGAAAAATTATTCCCAGGTTCTGTCTGTACTCTCGCTCAATTGGGACAGGCAATGATTCATGTGGTTACAAGAGGATACACAAAAAATATAATCGAGGTGAAAGACATTAAAAACCTTAGCATCTGATTATATTAATGTGGCGAATACGGAATTGTGGATATGTAGAAATTCGAAATGAAATGGGGAAATGACAATTTGAAAATTATTAATTCCTCCCGCCTCCCGCCAACCGTCAACCGCCAACGATCACTTCGCCGGTTCCCACAATTCAATTTTATTTCCTTCAATGTCTAAAATATGAACAAATTTTCCATAATCAGATGCTTCAATTTTATCCACGATTGTCACGTTTTCCTTTCTTAATTCTTCAACCAATGCTTCTAAATTATCTACCCTGTAGTTTATCATGAATTCTTTTGTTGAAGGCTCAAAGTATTTTGTGCTTTCTTTAAAAGGATTCCATTGGGTAAGTCCCTTTTTGGTACTGTCATCAATCTCCCGCCATTCAAAACTCGTACCATAGGGGGTTGTATCAAACCCAAGATGTGTTTTATACCATTCGTTAATCGCTTTCGGATCTTTAGCTTTGAAGAAAATGCCGCCTATTCCCGTTACTTTTTTCATTTTTGTATTTTTTTTGTTTGATATAATTGTCTTAAAAGTGAATCCCAAAAGAAACGAAGTGACAATTAGAGTTAAGGTTAATGACATTCTTTTCATGTCTGAAAATTTAATTTTTAAAAATAAACTTATTTTATTTAATCGTTAACTTTTGAGATTTGTGTTACGCTTGATTAGTTTTATTTATTAACAGGTGATTTTAAAATTGGTTGCTTATCATGTCAGGACTTAGTTTTGCAGAATGAATTCATTTGTTCTGCCGATAGCTGAAAAATTAAAGATCCGTCAACAGCAGGTTGAAACTGTATTGGCGCTTCTTGAAGAAGGATCGACCATTCCTTTTATTGCCCGCTACAGGAAAGACAGAACAGGTGCTCTGGATGAAGTCATCATTCAGAAAATCCAGGATGAATCTAAAATACTGAAAGCATTTACAGAGAGAAAAGCAGCAATTGAGAAATCGATTACTGATCAGGGTAAAATGACTGATACCCTTCAGCAGAAATTGAACGGCGCCCTTACACTGGTCGAACTCGAAGATAATTACCTGCCCTACAAACCCAAACGTAAAACAAAAGCACAGGCGGCCCGCGAAAAAGGCCTGGAGCCGCTGGCATTGCTGATACTGGAGCAAAAACCATTGGACCTTGTAAAATCCGCAGAATTTTTTTTCAATGATGAAATTAAAACAATGGATGATGCACTCCAGGGTGCGAGGGATATCATTGCGGAAATGGTAAACGAAGATGAGACTGTACGTTCAAAAATGCGAAAACTTTTCGAAGTATCTGCAAAGATGGAAAGTAGGGTTCTGTCTGGAAAAGAAACGGAGGCTGTGAAATTCAGGGACTATTTTGATTATTCAGAAAAAATATCCACGATTCCTTCTCACAGGATCCTGGCGGTACTGCGGGGATTTATGGAAGGATATCTGCGAATGGACATATCTCCTTCGGAAGAAGAAGCTCTGACTTTGATCGAAGACCTGTTTGTTAAAAGCTCTGGTGATTCAGCTGCAGAAATAAAAAAAGCCATAAGGGACAGCTGGCGCCGGTTGCTGCAACCTGGTATGGAATCTGAATTCAGGATGTCGCTGAAAACGAGGGCGGACGAAGAAGCGATTAACGTTTTTGCAGAAAATCTTCGGCAACTTTTATTGAGTTCACCACTTGGCAGCAAGAGGATTCTTGCCATCGATCCTGGATATAGAACCGGTTGTAAAATCGTTTGTCTGGATGAACAGGGCGGATTCCAAAAATCAGATCTTATTTTTATTCATGAAGCGGGTAGGGCAGAAGAAGCTGAAAATAAAACTCGCGCACTGATGGATCAATATCATATCGAAGCAATTGCTATTGGAGACGGAACAGCCGGTCGCGAGACAGATCAGTTCATTAAAAAATTAAACCTTGGCCTGCCTGTTTTCCTGGTGAATGAAGACGGCGCTTCAGTATATTCTGCATCGGAAGCCGCACGCGATGAATTTCCCGATCAGGATATTACAGTAAGAGGTTCTATCAGTATTGGGCGAAGACTTATGGATCCGCTGGCAGAACTTGTAAAGATTGATCCGAAAAGTATTGGCGTAGGCCAGTACCAGCATGATGTAAACCAGTCGCGACTGAAAGAAAGGCTGGATCAGACAGTAGTCAGTTGTGTTAATGCCGTGGGCGTTAATCTCAATACGGCTGGCAAACATTTATTAAGCTATGTGAGCGGAATCGGAGAAACACTTGCAGACAATATCATTAAGCACAGGAATGAAATCGGAAAGTTTTCTGACAGAAAACAATTATTGAAAGTTCCACGTTTAGGGGAGAAGTCTTTTGAACAATGCGCAGGATTCCTAAGAATTCGTCAGGGGAAAAATCCCCTTGATGAAAGTGCCGTACATCCCGAAGCCTATGAGGTGGTGGAAAGAATTGCAATGGATGTGGGTGTCGATGTAAAATCACTGATAGGCAAAGAAGAATTGATTAAAAAAATAGATGCTAAGAAATACGCCAGCGAAACCATCGGTGAACTAACGGTCATGGATATACTGAATGAATTGAGGAAACCCGGTCTGGATCCCAGAACGGAACTGGAACCATTTGAATTCGCCAATATTTATAAAATAGAAGACGTAGGTGTTGGAATGATCATACCGGGAATAGTAACGAATATTACAAGGTTTGGCGCGTTCATAGATATCGGAGTGAAACAGGACGGGCTCGTTCATGTCAGTGAAATAGCAAACAAGTTTATCACGGATCCGAATGAAGTTTTAAAACTCAACGATAAAGTTCAGGTAAAAGTGACCGAGGTTGATATTGCCAGAAAGCGAATTGCGTTGTCTATGAAGCAAGCTCATTCTAAGCCTAAAGCTCAAAGCTTAAAGCCTAAAGCCTTTTCTGAGGCTAGAGCTCAAAGCCCTTCTATGCCCAAGGCTCAAAGCCTAAAGCCTAATGCTATTTCTCAAAAAAATAAGTCAGCTGAAAAATCGATGGAAGAAGCGTTGCTTGCATTGAAGAAGAAGTTTAAAAATTAGTTTTATTTTTTTATTCCTAAAGTTTTAGGCTTTAAGCTTTAGGCTTTTGACTTTTCTTGATTAATTTTATAAACCTTTCAAGTCAATTTTAATGCTGAGAAGCTATATTAATTTCGCCATTCGGCATCTCTCCAGGCACAAATTATTTTCCATCATTAATATTTCCTGTCTTGCCATAGGTATTACTTTTTCCATGATCATTGGTGTATACATACTGAACCAGGAAAATGTGAACACCCACATTAAAAACATTAACAACCAGTATGTAATTAAAAGCAGGTGGAAGCAGGAAAATATGGGCCCCGATGTCACCACGCTGGGTCCGCTGGCCAAAACGATGAAAGACGAATATCCCGCCCTGGTTGCAAATTACTACAGATTTGATCCGGTAGCCAATATTGTATCTGCCGGTGATAAACATTTCAGGGAGGATATTTCTGTCGGTGATACAACTTTTGTTTCAATGTACGGATTCGCGTTAATGTATGGCAATCAGACACAACCCTTCATTAATAATCAATCTGCAGTAGTTACGGAGGATTTTGCTTTAAAATTCTTTGGCAAATCAAATGCGATCAATAAAGTAATAACTATACAAACTCCAAGCGATGGGAGCAAGCATGATTTTGTTATTTCAGCCGTACTTAAAAAATTGCCTTACAACAGTATTTCAAATTTTGCTATTTCAAAAACTGAATACCAGGTTTATCTTCCTATGGAGAACAATCAATATTTCCAAGGAGGAGATAAAGGCGATAACTGGGCCAATGTTTTCATGGTTGGCATGATTGAATTGCAAAAAGGCGTTTCGCCAAAAGATATTGAAAAACCTTTTGAACAGGCATTAGAAAAATACCAGCCTCCTTTTGTGAAGGGAAACCTTAAAGTAGAATTAGCAGGATTAAAAAATTATTATTTAGTACAAAATAATTATACAGTTCAGAAAATGATCACTTCGCTTTCACTGATCGCTTCATTTATTTTATTACTGAGTATTATCAATTTTATAAACATTAATATTGGTACATCATCTTATCGCATAAAAGAAATAGGGTTACGAAAGGTGTTTGGAAGCGAAAAACTTCAACTCATTGTGCAGTTCATGACAGAATCATGGATGCTTACTTTTTTTGCTACCATTATTTCAATCCTGTTGTATCAACTGCTGTTGCCGGTTTTTAACCAACTCTTAAATACCTCTTTAGAGCCTTTCTGGGAGTTTGGTTTTATTAAAATTCTATTCTTATTTCTGCTGGTGTTAATAACAGGGTTTATTTCGGGCATTTATCCAGCATTTGTATTAAGCTCATTGGGTATTATCAATTCTGTAAAAGGAAAAATAAATACCGCAAAAGACGGATTAATGCTGAGAAAAACGCTGATTGTCGTGCAATTTACCTTAGCCATCATAGTTTTTATCAGTTCACTGAATGTATCAAAACAGGTTGCCTTTTTTTTCAATAAAGACTTAGGTTACAATAAAGACCAGGTAATGATCATCTCCTCGCTCCCGCGTAATTGGGATTCCGCAGGAGTAGTAAAAATGGAAAACTTCAAATCGCAATTATTCCAGCTACCTGAAGTAAAATGTGCCTCTTTATCTTATGATATTCCTAATGGCAGCGGTGGTAATGTAAATGTCTATACTCAAAATAGCAGCAATTTTATTAGTATGCTCTTTTTAGCTGCGGATAATGACTATGGTAAAGTATATAATATTCAAACCAGGGAAGGGAAATTTTTAAATGATCTCAACAATAATCTGAATCCTGGTCAGATTGTATTAAATGAAACGGCAGTAAAAGCCCTGGGTTGGAATACTGCTGTCGGGAAAACAATTCATTTGGGGGCAATAAATGGACTGATGCTAACCGTGGTAGGTGTAGTTAAGGATTTTTATTACGAATCTTTACAACATCCTATAGATCCCCTCATTATTGCAAATTTAAATGAACCGTTTACCCGGTCTTACCGTTATTTTTCAATAAAATTAAGCAGCTCTGATATCAGCAAAGCCGTCAATGTATTGGAGGACAAATGGAAGACATTTTTTCCTGATGCCGGCTTTGAGTATGTCTTTATGGATGATCAGTTTCAGTCACTATACAAATCAGAGCTGCAAATAAAAAAAGCGGCAAACGTGGCAACTGTACTTAATCTTATTATTGTATTCCTTGGCATTTATGGGGTGGTCGCAATTTCACTTGGCAAACGAACGAAAGAAATAGCAGTTCGTAAAGTAATTGGCGCCGACGCCCGCAATATTATTTTTCTGTTTATTAAAGATTATGCCCTGCTGATATTAATTGCCAATATTATTGCATGGCCAATTGCATATAGTCTTATCAATAAATGGCTGGATAATTATGCGTACAGAATCCAGCAAAATGTAATTAATTACTTAATAGTTTGTGTATTTATTTTTATTACTGCATTTCTTCTGATAACAGTTCAGTGTTTTAAAACAGCCAATTCTAACCCTGTGGAAAGCCTGAGATCAGAATAGCTTAAAGATGCTTAACGCTTAAAGTCTCAAATCAAAGCTTCTCTTTTATAATTAACAACTAACAATTATTTCTTTTGTTTCCCGATACCTCCAGGCTCAGGCTTGAGTCTACCCGCCGCTTTTAATTGCGTTTGCAATAACCATTCGATCTGTCCGTTGACACTACGAAATTCGTCAGCGGCCCATTTCTCCAGGTTCTTATAAATGGTTTCATCGATACGTAAAACAAAAGCTTTCTTATCAGCCATGCGTCTGATTTTATTGATAGAGAGTACCGGTATTGAGCACGGGCGTTGCGGCTTTTTCACCACATAAAACCACCATCAGGTTGCTGACCATTGCTGCTTTTTTCTCTTCATCCAGTTGCACAATACCTTTTTTAGATAACATCTGAAGAGCGAGTTCAACCATTCCTACAGCGCCTTCTACAATTTTAAAACGGGCAGCTACGATAGCAGTTGCCTGCTGACGTTGCAGCATGGCGCCGGCGATTTCTGCAGCATAAGCAAGGTGGCTGATTCTCGCTTCCTTAATGATAATTCCTGCAGGTGCAAGACGATCACTTAATTCTTTTTCCAATAATATATTGACCTGGTCGCCACCATCTCTGAGTGTTATATCCGCATGTTCATCTTCCATATGATCATAAGGACAGGTTGTTGCCAGATGACGAACAGCCGCTTCGCTTTGAATTTTCACGTACTGGTAATAATCTGCAACTTCGAATGCTGCTTTATATGTATCACTTACCTGCCACACGATCACGGCAGCGATCTCAATGGGGTTTCCCATCTTGTCATTTACTTTGAGCGGACTCCCTTCCAGATTTTGCGAACGTAAAGAAACGGGATAAGATTTATAAAACGGATTCACCCATAAAAGCCCGTTTGCTTTTACGGTCCCGACATATTTACCGAAGAATACCAGCACCCGGGCCTGGTTGGGATTTACTATCATGATGCCTTTGATGAAAAATACAAAGACCAGCATGCACAAACCACCAAGCAAAGCATTCATTGTAGATTCATCTTTTGAAGCATTTATAAAGAAATATGCTGCCAGTCCCAGGAGACCTAAACATAAAAGGAGGATGGCGAATCCTGATATGGGTTTATTATTTTGTTCCATGATGAGTTATTAAAATGATATTAAAGTGATATCAAAAGTAAAAAATTATTTGATATATCAAATAATTTTTTGTCTAAGCCAAAGCTTAAACCCTCGGTCAACGATCAACGACTAACGGCCAACCGCCAACCGCCAACGGCCAACCGCCATCCTGTATCTTCGTAGTCTCAAACCTCGACAATGGATATTTCACTAAAAAACAAATGGGCCGTCATCTGCGGAAGCTCCCAGGGTATCGGACTTGCAGCGGCAAAAGAGCTGGCGCTGAATGGTGCTAACTGTATTTTGATTGCAAGAAATCCCGAAGTGCTGGCTGGAGCTGTTAAACATTTGCTTAAACAGGGAGATCAGGTTCATCAATGGATGGCGGCAGATTTTTCTGATCCGGCAATGGTAGAGAAAATAATAAAAACGATAGTAAGTAAGCATACGATCGAAATTCTCATAAATAATACAGGAGGACCTAAAGCTGCGCCGATTCTCGATGCACCAATGGATTTATTTGAAATGACTTTCAAACAACATGTGATTTGCAATCAGATCCTTGCCAGGACAGTTGTCCCGGGAATGAGCGAAGCCGGGTATGGGAGGATTATCAATATTATTTCTACTTCTGTAAAAACTCCTTTGGCCGGCCTCGGTGTATCCAATACGATCCGCCTGGCGGTTGCGGCCTGGGCAAAGACACTGTCGAATGAGATTGGTCAGTATAATATTACTGTCAATAATATTCTTCCCGGGTTAACGCAAACCCAAAGACTGGATGATCTGATGAAACATACCGCCACATTAGCCAAAAAAGACATTCAAATGGTGGAAACACAAATGAAAGAAAGCATTCCAATGAAGCGATTCGGAAAACCGGAAGAAATTGCGAATATGATTGCATTTCTTGCATCCCCCGCCGCTTCCTATGTGAACGGTGTGAATATCGCAGTGGATGGAGGACGTACACCTGCACTTTAATTTATTGGATGTCCAGTCGATAAAGCCAGTATTGAAGTCCGTAATGTTCATCTAAAAAACAGATTTTTCTAAATCCGGATTTTTCATAAATATGGCGTGCTGCATACATGATTTCTGCAGAATGCAGCATGATGGTCTTTTCACCCGTTTCTTTTGCCTTACTCAATGCAAAGACTGGTAAGCATTTGAGCGATTCCCCTGCCGTCTGCTTCGGGATGAACACCCACCATACGGATATAGCTAGTATCTGCTGAATATATTTTTGTAGGATTTCCGCTGGGAACAAGAAATGCCATTCCGAGTAGACGGGAATTTTCTTCACAAATAAAAGAATAACATGTACTTACTAATACAGGAAATGTCTGGTCTGAATTTAAAACCGACTCCATCTTTGTCCAGTTTTCGGGAGTCAGGACATTTTTTAATCGCCCGTAAGATGCAAGGCCCAGCGCCCGGAGCGCAGGAACGTCTTTCGGATCAGCCATCCGGTAAAACATGATTAATATTCAAAATGATTTACTGCCGGGTCTTGAAGGATTTCACCTATAAAAGCAATGTGATTTTTTTGTGATCCGCGTACAAACCATTCCCCGCTCATTGAATCCCTGGATTTAATTTCCCGGCTTCGTATAAATTTCAGGTGATGTGCGATAAAGCGTTTTTCAAATCGTTCCATCGTTTCATTATTATTATCGACGATGATTTTATAATTCCTCATTTGGTTAATCTTGTCGATCCATCTTTCCATCAGCCCAAAAATAAAAAGCATTATCAGAATCATTGCGCACCCTATAACAGATACCCATTCATAGCCCGCTCCAATACCCATACCCAGGGCGGCTGTTACCCAGATCATAGCGGCTGTTGTGATCCCGTTTACGCCGATATCGCCCTTGAATATGACACCAGCTCCGACAAAACCAATGCCCGTTGCAATATTGGATGCTATACGATCGGGATTACTTCCTGTACCTATCAATTGAGAGAAAATTGTAAACATCGCAGATCCCAGGCAAATCAGCGTAAGTGTTCGGAAGCCCGCTGATTTACTACGGTATTCTCTTTCTACGCCAATTGCGCCACCAACTAAAATGGCAACCAGTAGTTTTTCTATGGTGTCGGGTGGTAATTGCATATCATGTAAACGTTTGGCGCACCTAAGATAATTAAGTTTGTAAAGGAAAATTTGAATCTGTCTTATGAGAAATGCAATTGCTTATTTTGACAAAAAATAGGGCCAAATCCTTACATTTGCATCCCGTTATTCAAATCCTCTGCCCGGATGGCGGAATTGGTAGACGCGTCAGACTCAAAATCTGGTATTGGAAACGATGTGCAGGTTCGATTCCTGTTCCGGGCACCCGAAATTCAAACAGTTACAAAGGGTCGCAATCACTACGACCCTTTTACTTTTCTAAATTTGTCAGCAATCGCCAGTAAAATGGAGACGGTTATCCCATAACCTTTCATGGTTTTCGAAATTACCAGATAAATTTCCCGTTAAAAATAAATTTTGCGAAACCGATCGGTTGCACGTATATTTGCAACCGAACGGTTTCTTAATTACAAAATCATGAGGCGAGACATATTCCAAGCTATCGCAGACCCCACCCGAAGAGCGATCCTTGTACTGATCGCGGTACAGGCCATGACTCCCAACGCTATTGCGGGCCACTTCGACAGTACGCGCCAGTCCATATCCAAACATTTGCGCATCCTGTCTGAATGCGAACTACTGGCCCAAAAGCAGGAGGGGAGGGAAATTTATTACGAACTAAAAATCGATAAAATGAAAGAAATAGATATCTGGCTGGATCAGTTCCGTAAGCTTATGGAAGCAAGATTCCAGCAACTCGACGAAATATTATCATTAACCATAAAAAATAAGAAAAAATGAACCTGTTATTTGATTTCAAAGTGGACAAAGCCACATCAACAATCCACATTACGCGGGAATTCGCCGCAGATCTTGATCTCGTCTGGGACGCTTTTACAAACGCAGAAATACTGGACAAGTGGATGGGCCCCAAACCATATCGCGTCCAAACGAAAGAGATGGATTTCCGTGTAGGCGGTCGCTGGTTGTATACCATGGTATCCCCCGAGAATGTCCCATTAAGCCGCTATAGTCTGGCGGAGTTTATTGAAATCCAACCCAAGTCCAGTTTCACCACAAAGAATTCTTTTGCCGATGAAAATGGTAATCCCGTCGATTCCGGGTTTTCATTTTCCATTACCAAAAACTCTTTCAAAGCGGAGGGCGAAAAAACAACTGTATATATTTCTAAAAAAATGCAGAGCCTTGCCCAACTTGAAAAATTCATCGAACTCGGCTTTGAACAAGGCACAGCTGCGGGCATGAAAAATCTCGACGAATATTTTCTATCTCTGGTCACCAGTAAATGATGGAGTAACTAAATGAACGCTGTGCGTTATTGAAAATCACAAGTCGAAATATATGAATCGGATAATTTTTTCTTTGGTTCTCATTTTGCAAATCGCACCAAAGCAAAATGTATTTTCTCAAACTGTCATTGACAAAAAACAACAGTTTGCATCCATCGGTAATTTTCTATTGGAGAATGGACAGCAAATCAATGATTGTAAAATCGGTTTCCGCACATTTGGAAAGCTAAATGCAAACAGGTCTAATGCAGTTATATATCCTACGGGAGGTGGTGGTACTACATATATGATGGAATTATTTTTTGGTGCGGGTTTGGATGTGGACACAACCAGGGTTTACCTCATATTGATCGACGCTTTAGGCAATGGCGTTTCTTCTTCTCCGAGTAACAGTTCCAGCCAGCCGAAGACTCTGTTTCCAGCATTCACTATTAAAGACATGGTGAATACGCAACATAAAATGCTGGTTGAAAACTTAAACATTCATCATTTAGCGGCTGTGGTAGGTGGTTCTATGGGAGGATGTCAGGCATTACAATGGGCCGTGAGTTATCTTGACTTTATGGACAAAGTAGTTTCGATTGAAGGCACGCCAAAATTTTCTGCTTATGACCTGTTGTGGACGAATGCATATATCGATGCAGTAAAAAATGATACAGCCTATCGCGGGGGTAATTATAATGTGAATCCTGTTGTGCCATTGTCTGTACAAATAACCCACCTGATTATAACTTCCCCTGCAAATTTGAACACCAGGGTGCAGCCAGATAGTTTTTCTTCATGGCTTACCGCCTCCACCGTAAAAAATCCCTTTACAGTCGATTGTAACAATATGCTCTGGCAAATAAGAGCATGCGCTGCACAGGATATTAGTTCTGTGGCCGGGGGTTCGATGGAAAAGACTGCTAAAATGATAAAAGCAAAAATGCTGATCATTGCTAATAAACAGGATCATATGATCAATCAGACACTATCCATAAAATTCGCAAGTTTGGCAAATGCGCAACTGGTTGTGATGGATAATGATTTAGGTCATCTGATTTTTAATGAAAAAATTCCCATAGAGGCAACGCGAAAGTTTTTATCGCAATAATTTTTTACCAGGCAATTTTTAAATCGTAATAACTCTATCGTTATGCGCAAGCTAATAATGAAGATGTCTGTTTCCGTCGATGGTTTCGTAGGCTCAGACTAACCCTCAGTTATTTATATTCCTAAAGAAACTGATTAAAGGTTTGTTCCAGATTCGTATAATATTTATATTTGTAGAGTCCGGAGTAAGTCCGGGATATGTCGGACTTACCCCGGACTAAGTTCATAAAAATATAGAACGATTCCCGAAGAGGGTAGACTTGATTATTAGTTTCGATAAAAGTTAAAGAGATGGCAACACAGGCGGGATATGTCGGCAGGATCGGAAATGTGATCCACTACAGGATGGGCGACAAATTCTATTCCAGAATTGTTCCCAGAAAATATAAACAAACAAAAGCTACGAAAGCCAAGGCTTCCGAATTTGGAATTGCATCAACTATTGGAAAACTGATCCGGCAGAATCTGGAGTCGGTGATTTTTAATACTGCGGACAATAAGATGCAAACCAGCCTGGTCCGGGAAATATTTGAATGGCTGCAGTACGCCAGAAATGAACCCTCTTCAAATGCGACTCAACCTCATTTTGATCGTTTTAATTTTTCCACTGGAAGTCCTCAGCTATCTTCCAGGTGGAAGGCAAAGTTTGACCTGAGTCGTCCGGCACCTGGTCAACTTCAAATTACGATTCCTTCGTTCGTTCCAAAAACTTCATTCATTGCACCTGGCAGAACAACCAACATTGTTTGCAAAATAGTTTCGGTGGTAATCGATGTGAAAAATAAGGTAGAAATTGCCAGTGCCACAGATAAAATCAGCTATGCGATGGATAAAAATAAAGTAGACAACCAAATCATTGTTCAGGATCTGCCGATGCCAAAGGGTAGTCTGCTCGTAACAGGTATGTGCCTTGAATTTTCGATATCACAGCGACAGACCCTGGTGCCCACAAAAGACAAATTATTTCAACCCTCTCAGATCATCTACGTAGTTTACAACTGATTCCTCGCCTGAAAGTCAATAATACTGCTGTTCATCCTGTCAATCGACTATAAAAAGGTTAAACAAGCCGGTGATTCCATGTAGTTTTTCATCGAGCGGTATGTATGGCATGGTCAAAACTAAGTTTTTTAAAAAATATTTGGGTAACTCAAAAGTTACATGTAGTTTTGAGTAACTTTTAAATTACATATTATGCAGGAGGAAATTAAAAATACGTGGCATTTTAATCAACCGCCACAAAAAGTTTGGGAATATCTTACCAAAGCCGAACTATTGGAACAATGGCTGGGGAAAACAGATTTTCAGCCAATAGCAGGACACAAATTCCGTTTTATCAGTCCGTATGGCAATGATTCTTTTTGCGAAGTACTGGAAGTAAAACCCTATACCAGACTTTCCTATTCGTGGCAGAAAAATTCACTTAAAGATAAAAAGCCTTTTAATTCAATAATTGTGTGGACTCTTGTTCCGAAGGAAAACGGAACGGAATTGCAATTAGTGCATAATGGTTTCATTTCCCTGGAAGATTTTTCCGGTCACGAAAAAGGCTGGAACAATTGTTTAAAGCTGTTAGAAGATCTTATAAAAATAACTTAATCATGAAAACCAAACATTAGATGCATTTCAGGTAATTGCCGACCCAAGCCGCAGGCAAATGATGCAACTGCTTTCGAAAGACAGTATGACCATAAATGGTCTGGCTGAAAATTTCAATATGAGCCGGCCTGCCGTATCGAAACATTTAAAAATAATGTACAACGCAGGCTTCATTTCTATTACAGATATCGGCAGGGAACGCTATTGCACCTTAAAGCAGGACGGCTTTAATGAGTTGCAGGATTTCATCAGTTACTTCGATAAATTCTGGTTAAACAAACTGAAAAAATTAGAAACTATTTTAAACAGCAAAGCAAAATTAAAATAATCGGCAGTAACCGTTTCGGATCTTATAATCAATAACTGCGTGCAGTAACGATGCACTCCGGTCATCCCTTAAATCAACCCAATAATCGAAGATTTCGGCCTTTATAGCGAATAGGTTATGAGAAGGGAGAACTGTGTTGCATCTTTACAGTGTTGAAGCGCTCAACCGATCAGATCCTTTGAAAACTAAAAAGTCCAGATCCTGAAAAGAATCTGAAATCCTGAGAAAACCATGAGAGTTAAAGTTTGATGTACACCAAAAGCATTATGGACAGCTGCCGAGAGGTGGCTGTTTATTTTTATTTAGTCTTCTTCCTCTATTTCAATCAATCGCATTTGTATTTTTTCTCTGATATTTCCTTCAATCGGCCCCATAATAAATTGCATTCCGTCTTTATTGTTCAATTCATCAAATAATTTCTCATGGGCAGCTGACTCTTCCAGCCAGCTTCTCAAAAGCCTGAGTTCATCCTCACTCAAAACATAACCTGCTTTATAATTACATAATACATCCAAAATCGGCTCTAAATCTTTCATAAAAACTAAGGGTTTGTTTGAAGTATGTCCACGGTCTTACGGTCCCGGCTGCCATTAAAAAACTTATCCAGCACCAATTGAAAAACCGGGTTGGTCTCTTTTAGTGATACAAACAGGGTCATGGATGATTTTAATTTCAAATCATCCGGACTACCAAATATTCCGGAGGCGTCATTGTCTGTCCGGTTAAGGAGTGCCTGGCAAATATTTATCAGCCTGGTTCCCAGTAAAGGATGTTTTAAATATTCATCTGCTTCCTTTAAGTTTTTAATTGCATAATATTTTGAGGTTTCACTAAATCCCAGTCCCTGAATCTGAGGAAAAATATACCACATCCAATGACTTTTTTTTCTGCCTTTTTTTATTTCTTCCATAGCTATTGAATAGTCTTTATTTTGAGCATCAATGAATCTTGAAATATTTTTTTCTTCATTCATACTTTCAAATTGTTAAGCTGCTCTCACTTCATAATTGTTCTTTTGTCCACAGGATGAAATCTGATTGCAATTCTTTTGCAAGATAAGAGATCCTGAATATGTTAAATAAATTAACTAACGGAAAGCATTGAAAATCATTTTCCTTGCCTGGTGAATTTATTCTACATGGATATGCTGATTCAAAGGCTTTTCACCTGCTACTTTAACTGTTGTAACTGGTTCGAGTGTAACGTGGAAGAATAATGACACTACATCACACACTATTACATCAACTGATGGTAGTATTAGTAGTTGAACTATTGCAGCTGGTTCCTCTTTTAGTAAAACGTTTTCTTCCGCGGGTACTTTTATTTATTTTGACGCGAACAAAACGACTATAACCGGAGTTTTAATAGTAACCGCTTCAATGGGTGGTGGCGGATATTAAAGGTATGTATGAAAAAAAAGGTCATCAATTTTTAATCGATGACCTTTTTTATTTATTTACTGGAATCCGGTTATTTAAGAGTGGATAGCTTTCTTTACTGCTGAAATAGCATTGTCAATATGCAAATAAGCGCGTTCCTGCAGGCCCTGTGCAAAACGATTGTCTTCGTCCTGTCCTACATCCTGTCTTGCCTTTTTGAGATAATCTACAGCAACGTGCAAACGGCCATCGTGTTCATTACGTTCATCTACGGCGGGGTGATCTGCCAGATTTTTACCATCGTCAATGGAGGCTTTTTTAATTTCATTTATGGCAGCATCAATCTGCCGGACTGCTTCCATTTCGTCGTTGGTCTGCTGCCAGTTACCGGGACGATGCTCTATCATCCAGCGGGCAGCTCTCAGGTCTGATAGTGCATGTAAATAATAAGGATGTTCTCCTCTTTCGACAATTACAGTGGCTTTGCAGGCTGTGTTTGTCAGGAATAAAAACACGGCTCCAACAATAAAAGTTAAACGCATAAACACAGATTTTTTGATTGGGTAAAAGATTGGAAAAATTTAAATGGATGTCTCACAATAACTTATTTATTGCCTGAAAATTGTGGTGATGTGATTGAATAACAAGCCGTTAACGGCTAAGTTTGGACCTGGTTTTTTTCATTTTTGACAGGTACCTGATCACTGCAAGATGGGAAAATAAAACTGTGGGAACGATGAAGGAAGGGAGCCAGCAATAGGGAAAGTGAAGGACTGCAATATTTGGCTGATCAAAAGCGATTTTTTGGAAAGGGGAAGGGATCGCCAGTATGGCGTGTCGGGAAATTAAAAGGAGAAGTACCAGGCAAATAATGTTCCAAAACAGTATTGCATTTCTGCTGAGCACTTTTCTAACAAAGCCAAAATAAAAAACAATCGGAGCCGTAAGGCCAGAAAGAATATCATAGTTGCCACCTGCAAACGTCATCAGTCTGGGGACTTGTTTTTCTATAAATAACCAATAAAGTACAATTTCTACCGGGATTCTTATAGTATGTATCAGAATCAATGTTCCGGGATCCAGCTGATCGACAAAATGCCTGCCTCGTATAGTTACAAACAATGTAATGATCAGCAAAAGAGGTGGCGCTACAAATAACAAGACTCTTGGCGGAATTGAATCGGTAGTTAAATAAAAACCAGACATGGTCAAAACAGCCTGCAATAACAGCCAGGAAAAAATAATAAGCAGAGCGGCGGATGAATAATTTGTTGCCCTTTGAAGCAGAAAAATAGTAAGTCCTGTTGTAACTATAAATACAATAATAGTGTAGAGTGGATGTATGGCCATTCGGAAATTTAAGATACAACAATTGACGGAATTGGAAATTTCAGTTGAATCTGCCCTTAATTGAAAAGCTGCTTACCGTTGATCCTCTCTGCAAAAAGACTAAAGAAAATGTTAATACGAAAAATTTCTTAGTTGAGGTGGATTTTTTATGTTTCAGCTATACAAAACCGGTAGTTTAAAAGACACTGTTATAGTTTAATTAAATTTTATTTTTCATGCAACACCGTTGATACCTAACTGCTTGACTTCAATATACTTTCAGATATATATTAGGTGAGTAAAAAAAATTATCCACCTCAAAAACGATTATGTATGAAAACAAAATTAGCGGGTCTTGTTGGCCTGTTTGTGCTACTGGCACAAATGCAGTCAATAGCCGGTAAAAGCCCTGCAACTGTTAGCGAAAAACTTATTAAAGCCTTTCAGACAGCGTTCCCTATGGCCGAGAAAGTGGACTGGAATGAAAATGGCGACCATTATTTTGTTCATTTTAAAGACAACAATGTGGTCTCCGAAATCGAGTATGACCATGAAGGAAATTTTATCGAGTCAGAAAGATATTATAAGGATGTCAGTCTGTTACCTATCCACCTGGCATGGGAACTCCATAAAAAGTTTCCTGACAAGACCGTCTTTGGAATAACAGAAACTAATACTGAATCTGAAACCTGTTACTATATTAAACTGGAGGATAGTAAGGGTTGGATAACCGTAAAAGGTTATTCTGACGGCCTTTGCCAGGTGGTTGAAAAATTTAATAAGCAGCAATAACCGGGAGTCATTTTAAAGTCCATATGTGCGGGTAAACAGCCAAGGCTGTTTACTTTTTTTTCGTGGTTAACTCAGTTTCAGATCGAATAGGCTCTTTCCGGCTGACTCTTATGAAATACCTGCCTGAGTTTTTTGCACAAAACTTTAAAATCGTCAGGTTTTGTCATGTACCATCCTGCTCCCGTTTTCGGGTTTTAGAATATATAAACCAGATATCAGCCTTCAATTGAAGGAGGAAAATACATAGAAAATACGGCAGTCAAATTTAGAATTATATCCATTCCGTGTAAATATCAGGAAACTTTAAAAATGAATATCTTTCCAGATAAAACAATTTTTCATGATCCGTATTGGCTTGATCCGGGAGACGAAGATTCCGGCTGATAACCGGGTGGCACTTATTCCTTCACAATGTAAATGGCTGCAGAAAAATTTTCCCTCCCTCAAAATATTCGCCCAGCCTTCGGCTGACCGCTGTTATACCGACAAAGAATATGAAATGGCAGGTGTGGTTATTTTGGAAGATCTGAGCGATTGTGATTATTTGTTTGGGATCAAAGAGGTTCAAGTGTCTAAGTTGATTGCGGGTAAAAAATATCTTTTGTTTTCGCATACAAAAAAAATGCAGCCTTATAACCGTGATTTGTTTCGTTCAATCCTGGACAAAAAAATAACCCTTATCGATTATGAATGTATGGAACATGAGGATGGGCAACGGATCCTCGGGTTTGGTTTTTTTGCAGGAATTGTTGGTGCCCATAACGGAATGATGGCTTATGGGAACAGGACAAAAAAATACGAACTTCCCAGGGTTTATAAACAACCCAGTTTTCGCCAGCTTATACATGGTTATTTCGGGATCAGACTGCCCAATATGAAGGTTGTAATTACCGGCTCGGGAAGGGTTGCGCATGGTTTACTCGAAGTAATGAATCTGCTGGGTATTATTGAGATTGAACCGGATGAATATCTTTCCAGAAATTTTTCCTACCCTGTTTTTACCCAGTTAAAAGGCGCTTTACTCTACAGGAATAAAAAAACCGGGGCCTATCAACGTGAAGATTTTCATGCTGAACCCGGAAACTATGAATGTCTTTTCAGACCCTTTGCAGAGAATTCTGATTTACTATTGAATGGCATTTACTGGGAACCACGCATGCCGAGATTATTTGAATGGGAAGATCTTTTGTCACCGCGTTTCAGATTGCAAACTATCGCGGATATAACAGATGATAAGGATGGTTCGGTACCCTGTAATCTTGGTGATGGCAGTATGGAGAGTCCGGTTTACGGGGTCAATAAAAAAACTCGTGAGAGAACATTGCCTTATGTGGATGGTTCCGTCGATGTCATGGCAGTAGGAAATCTTCCCAACGAACTTCCCCGGGATGCTTCGCGCTATTTCGGCGAGCAGCTTATTAAATATGTATTGGAAGATCTTTTCAAAGAAAGTTCACCCGTCATTGAAAGAGCGACAATTGTCAGGGAGGGTACTATTACGGAAGGGTATAAGTATTTGCAGGCCTACACCATTTAGTATGGGAGTATGGGAGTATGGGAGTATGGGAATATGGGAGTGAAAACAGGAAAGCGCTTTACATAAACGTATATGGTATATCGTGTATCGTGTATCGTTTATCGATCCACGATCTACGATCCACGGTCATCCGGGTAATAGTCTTCAAGCAATTCAGAAAATTCTCTGCTGTATTTCCCATCTGAATCCTTTATTGTTAATTCATCCGGAATATGAGCTCCTGTTTCTTCGTGTCCATACAAACATATGCTGCGAAAAGGCGGATGTTTGGGAGTTTGCCGTATGATTAATTTCTCCTGAAGAAAAAATCCGCTGAATGATGCAAGTTTTTCAAAATAAACGTCGCGGTGAAACGGTAGCAGGACACTGAATAGACCACTATCGAGCAAACAGGAACGGATCACTTTAATCAACTCATCCAGGGTCAATGATATTTCATGCCTGGCTTTATTTTTATTCTGATCAGGTGAATGCAGATCGGATTCATAAAATGGCGGATTCGAAATGATGAAATCGTATTTGCACTGAAAAGAAAAATAGCGCGCATCTCCGTCAATAATCCGGATCCGGTTGGACCAGGGACTCTGTAAAATGTTTTCTGCTGCCTGGGCAATCGATCCGGAATCCGATTCGATTCCGTCAATCATGGCTTTCGAATTTTGGGCCAGCATGAGTGAAAGCAATCCTGTCCCTGTTCCAATGTCCAAAATTTTTTCAGTCCTCTGAATATGCCTCGACGTCCATGCACCCAGGATGCAGGAATCTGTGCATACTTTCATCGCTGATTTTTCCTGGTTAACCATAAATTCCTTAAATCTGAAATATGAATTGGGCATAATCAGGATTTACCATGCTGCGCGTGCAGTCACGGTTGCAGAAAGAGGAGAAAATGTCTGGTCCAGGTATTTATAATATCCTGTTATGGCAATCATGGCCGCATTGTCGGTACAATATTCCATTTTCGGAATAAATGTTTTCCATCCATGCGATAGCCCGGTTTCTTTAAATGCGTTACGTAAGCCCTTATTGGCAGCCACACCGCCAGCCATACAAACATCTCTTATACCCGTTTGTGCTGCTGCTTTTTTTAATTTATTAAGGAGGATAGAAACAATCCGTCCCTGTATCGATGCACAAATATTGGGCAGGTTTTTCTCAACAAAATCAGGAGTTTTCGCTTTTTCATTTTGAATAAAATATAATATGGCGGTTTTAAGTCCGCTGAAACTAAAATTCAATCCCGGTATTTGCGGTTCAGGAAATTTAAATCGCAATGGATTACCCTGGGACGCGTACTGGTCAATGAGAGGACCGCCAGGGTAGGGAAGACCAAGTATTTTGGCTGACTTGTCAAAAGCTTCACCTGCTGCGTCATCAGTTGTTTCACCGATCACTTTCAATTGCGATGGAGATTCACAAACAACAATTTGTGTATGACCCCCGCTTACGGTCAGGCATAGAAAAGGGAAGCGGGGCACGGAGCCTGGAAATTCCTTTGCGTCAATCAGATTGGCAAGCACATGTGCCTGCATATGGTGAACTGCAATCAATGGAATGTTTTTTGAAAAGGCAAGTGATTTCGCGACCTGTGCACCGACGAGCAGCGATCCTATAAGACCGGGCGACTGTGTAAATGCAACGGCATTTATATCAGCCAGTGAGACTCCTGCTTTCAATAATGCCTGGTCCAGCACCGGAAGAATATTTTGCAGATGCGCCCTGCTCGCGAGTTCGGGAACCACACCTCCGTAATGGCTGTGGATTTCCTGGCTTACGACGATATTCGATAATATAGTGCCATCCCGGCACACAGATGCCGCTGTTTCGTCGCATGATGATTCAATTCCCAAAATGGTAACAGCCAAATCTAATGATTGTAAATGCAAAGATACCCGGAGAAGGTGGAATTAATTTGTTGAACGAATGGCTACAACCGGATCCAGACGCGATGCGATGACGGCTGGTATGATCCCGGCAACAACGCCCACAAAAAGGCAAATACCTACAGCAAGGCCAATGATGTCCAGAGGCACGACTACTTTAAAGCTGAACATGGATGAGAATATGGCGGCAAGAATAAAAACGGCGATCATTCCAAATAATCCTCCGATGATGCACAGAAAAGAAGATTCCAGCAAAAACTCAGAAACGATTGTACCTTTTTTGGCACCCAATGCTTTTTTTAATCCGATTTGCGAAGTTCGTTCGCGCACAGTAACAAACATGATATTGGCCACGCCAAACATGCCTACGATCAGAGAGAGCGCTGCGATGGCCCATCCGCCAATATTAATATTAGAGAAAATATCGTCCATGAATTTGCTGAAGGATTCAATATCGTTCAGGGCATAATTTTCTTCCTGGCCGGGAGATAATTTGCGAATGGAACGCATAGCGCCATCCAGCTCGTCTTTTAAAGCCGGAATGCCCACATCCTCTTTTCCTTCAACAATAATTACCGGTTGTGCATCTTCGTCACGGATCATTTGTTTCAGAAACTTATTGGGCATGATGGCACAATCGTCGTATTGCCACATATTCAACAAACTCTGGCCCTGTTTTTCAATTACGCCAACAACGATGGCAGATTTGCCGCCCATTAACCGGACGGTTTTACCAATTGCAAATTCAGGATTACCAAATATTTTTTCTGCCACATTGTATCCGATCACCAGGTTGTTTGCAGCATGGTCAAAATCGCTTTGTTGCAGGTAACGGCCGTATACTATATTGAAATGTTCGATTTTGGCAAAGTCATCCGTTACTCCATAATAATTAATTCCATTCAGCAGATCACTTCCATATTCAAAAACGGATTGGGTCTGCGTCATGAATGTGGCATTCTGAATAATGGGAACCCTCTCTTTTAATTGTTTTAATTCCTCGTATTTGGGCGTAGGTCTTTTATAATAACGCCACCAGGGATAAGGTCCGTTATTGGCGTATTGCCATTTATCAATAAAAACCGTATTTGATCCAAGGCTTTTGATATCGTTTTGTACAGCTGTTTTCATACTGCTGATCGTCGCCAGCACGCTGATAATGCAAAAAATCCCAAATGTGATTCCAAGCAGCGATAAAAACGTGCGCAGTTTGTTGGAACGGAATTCCTGAAGCGCCATTTTAAGGCTGGTAAAAATGATATTGAAGTAGCGTGACAAATGCCTGATTTTGAACCTAAATATCGTAATAAATCAGCTTATAATTGTACCGTCCATCCTCAATACGGCCGAATTCAAAGTTTTTAAAAAAATTTAACCCGCCATTGACGGCTGAAAACTTTACCAGGTGCCGTTTTTTCCATTCCTTCTTTATGTTCCAGCTGTTGATCACTTGTTACGCTATCGGCAATACCACACCAGGGTTCAAGGCAGATAAAATCGGCGTCTTTAGAAGACCAGATTCCCAGGAAGGGGAATTCTCCCATCTGAAATAAAATTCCATGTTGCGTTTTACCGGAAATCAATGAAATTTCGGATGATGCAGGATACTTAAAAACAAGGGCATCCTGATAAAAAAGGGATTTTTTCAAACTGAGCAGGTTGGAATCTGTCAGTACCGGAGAGGGTTGGGTTTGGATAAGTCCGTCTTTAGATATTGGCCATCTAGAGAGATTTTCGGTCTCATCAAATTTCAGGTAATAGTCTTCAAAATTTGTATTGGTCGTGAGCGGCAGACGAAAAGCCGGGTGGCCGCCGACAGAAAATATCAATAGCCCGGTGCCGGTATTTGTAATCAGATATTCGGTACTGAGTTCATCGCCCATTATTTGATAGCTGATGCGGAATTCAAAATCAAAAGGATAATTTTTCTTTGTTTCGGCATCGCTACGCAACAGAAAAGTAATCTCCTTCCGGTTTTGTTTTTCCACTTCAAATTCCATATCCCGGGCAAATCCGTGCCGGGGGAGTTGATAAGATTTTCCCTGGTAGAAATAGGTATTGTTTTTCAGACTGCCGACAATAGGGAACAATACAGGAGATCGTTTTGACCAGAAAGCAGGATTTCCATTCCAAAGGTATTCAATACCGGTAACGGCATTCAGGATGCTTTGAAGCTCGGCCCCTTTTGAAGCGATTTCAACTTTTAAAATTTCATTCTCAAGAATGAACATATGATTTTGATTGAAATAGGAACTTGGTTTCAACAAAGTTAATGTCTGTGTGCTCCCGGCGAAAACTATTATATTGCGTTCTTATGAAAACTATTTCCTGCATTGTATTCATAGTTGGTTATTCCTTATTGATTTCCTGCAGCAAACCCGAGGCACCGGAATATCTTGGCTTCCGCGATTTTTCAGTAGAGAATTTTAGTATGGATTCTGCTCTGTTAAATGCGCAGCTCGCTTTTTACAATCCGAATCCATTTATTATGGAATTGAAAAAAGGCGATGTAAATGTTTTCCTGGACAACAAGCTGGCGAACCATTACGTATTGGATTCGACGATCAATATTCCCAGGAAAGATACTTTTTTTGTGCCGCTGAATCTGCACATAAGTCCGAAACTGCTCATCAGCAGTGCGCTCAGTATGTTAATGAACAATAATAAGATCCGTGTGAGGATGGAAGGAAGTATTCGGGTAAAGAGAGGGGGGATTAGTTTTACGGTGCCGATTAATTATGAAGTACTGGAAACTATAAGATAACCTAAAAGACTGATTAATTCTTACTGCCTGTTTTTCACAATGTAGTAAATGTGGAATTGTGAGAAATGTAGGAAAGTGAAAATGAAATGTAAAATTGAATTTTAAATTTCATTTCTACTTTTTCACAAAATAATTGCAAAGCAATTATTTACAAATTCACATTACCACATTGTGAAAAGCAGGGACTATGAGTAAGTTACGGTTTAAGCGTAAGAAGAATCGCCGCAATCTTCTCCTCCGTATCCAGTTTCTTCTTTCTTTCCAGGTCAACTACTTCAGGTTTTGCGTTTTGAACAAATCGCTCATTGGATAATTTTTTGTTCAGCACTTCGAGAAATCCCCTGTAATAGATCAGTTCCTTTTCCAGATCCTCCTTTCTTTTCGAATCATCCAGACGCTGAGGACTTTCGAAGGCTATCTGATAAGATTGAAAGGGTATGACCTGGATACCCGGATCAGTGAGTAAGGAACCGGTTGCAAATTCGATTTTAGTGCAATTGAGTTGTTTAATAATAATCGCATAAAGACTTTCGTTTTTACCGAATATCTCCTCTGGAATAAATAAACGGGTAATTGCCTCACTGTTTTTTAGTTGCTGCTGTTGACGGAACTCACGTCCAACGGTCAGAAACATCCGAAGTTTTTCTCCCATTTCCAATAGAGGGATGTTGTAAGGGATTTCGGTCGCAAATTGCTTTATACAAAGATCGTCCCGATCTTTCCGCTCGCGCAGGAGATGGTAAATTTCTTCTGTGACAAAGGGCATAAAAGGGTGTAACCACTGAAGGAGATCTTCAAAGTAGGAAACGGTTTTTTCGTAGTAGAAGGGATTCAGGGTATCATCATATCCCGGTTTCACCCATTCCAGGTACCAGCTGCAGAAATCATCCCAGATCAGTGAATAAATGGTTTTTAATGCTTCGCTGAGTTTGAATTCCTTCAGTAGTTTATTGATTTCAGTTTTGGCCTGATTGAAGCGGTTTTCAAACCATGTCACGGCGAATTCCCCTGGATCGGCAAGGGAAGTCTTTTCGTTGTTTGAAGACAGCTTCGCGCTCCACATGCGCACTAATTTCAGTGCGTTCCAGATTTTATTATTAAAATTCCTTCCCTGTTCCAGGCCGGCTTCATCAAATAAAAGATCATTACCTGCTGGTGAAGTAATTAAAATTCCAAAGCGGACAGCATCAGCCCCGAATTTATCAATTAACTGGAGGAGATCGGGTGAATTACCCAGACTCTTGCTCATTTTCCTTCCGAGTTTATCTCTTACCATTCCGGTAAAATAGACATCCGGAAACGGGATTTCGTTTTCAAATTCCAACCCTGCCATAATCATTCGTGTGACCCAGAAAAAAATGATATCCTGCCCCGTCACAAGTACCGATGCAGGATAATAATATTTGAAATCAGGATTACCCGGCTGTGTGATTCCTTTGAAAACTTCAATCGGCCATAACCAGGAAGAGAACCAGGTATCCAGGACATCCTGATCCTGCACAAGTTCTTCCTGTACAGCCAGCAGACCAAACTGGTCCTGGTAGGCCTCCAGTGCAAGAGATTCATTTTCTGCCACAACAAAATTTCCCTTTGAATCATACCAAGCCGGGATACGCTGTCCCCACCAGAGTTGCCGGGATACGCACCAGTCCTTCACATTTTCCAGCCAGTATTTATAGGTGGCGAGAAATTTATCTCCCGGGTGAATCCTTATTTTCCCGGAGAGAACAGCATCCAGTGCCGGGATGGCAAGTGGTTTCATTTTTACGAACCACTGCGTAGAAATCCTTGGTTCCACAACAGCATGACTGCGCTGTGAGAATCCGAGCCTTGTGGAATAAGGCTCTTCTTTTAAAATAAGGCCGGCTTCATTCAGTTTTTCGACCACTTTTTTACGGGCCTCAAACCTGTCCATTCCTACAAAAATCTCCGCGGCAGCCGACAGGGTGCCATCTTCATTTAAAGTGTCAATAACCGGCAGTCCGTATTTTAAACCAATATTATAATCATTGATATCGTGTGCAGGGGTTATTTTTAGTGCACCTGTTCCGAAATTCATATCAATATATTCATCAGTAATCAGGGGAACCAGTCTGTTCACCAGTGGCACAATGATCTGTTTACCAAAAAACGCCTTGTATTTCGGATCTCCGGGATGAACGCATACGGCGGTATCGCCCATAATGGTCTCCGGTCTTTGTGTGGCGACAACTATAAATTCATTTGTACCAGCGACAGGATATTTCACATAGTAGAGGATGCCTTCAATATCCCTGTATTCCACTTCTTCATCGCTTAGAGCTGTTTTTGCAGAAGGATCCCAGTGAATCATCCGGGCACCCCGATAGATTAATTTTTCCCGGAATAGTTTAACGAAGATTTTAATGACGGCCTGGTAGTAATGATCATCCATGGTAAATGTTACGCGGTTCCAGTCAACACTGCATCCTAATTTTGCGATCTGGTCATAAATGATACTGCCATATTTTTCCTTCCATTCAAAAGCATATTTCAGGAAAGATTCGCGTGAAAGGCTGCTCTTTTCAATTCCCTGTTCCTTAAGCATGGCAACAACCCTGGCTTCCGTTGCGATGGATGCGTGATCTGCTACCAGGCACCCAGCAGGCATTGAATCCACTCATACGGGCTCTTCGAACGAGAATATCCTGAACAGTTTCGTTGAGGGTATGCCCCATGTGTAACACACCGGTAACATTTGGAGGAGGAATAACTACTGTAAACGGGACGCGCTGATCAGGAAAACTATTAAAATACTTCTCTTGCATTCCAATGAGCAGACCATTTGGATTCTGTTCCTGCAGGCTCGTAGTGTTTGGTAAGTTCCATCCGCGGCATCCGTTTTAAGGAATGCAAAGTTAGTCAATCAGCGAGAAGGATGGAAAGCCAGTAGACGCAAAAAAAGTCTCCACTTATCAGCGGAAACTTTATTCGAAGGAAAATAAGAAATCACCCTCGTTTATCTTTGAAATAGAGGTTTTGAAATCAGTATTCAGCGCCCTGTTACTATTATGCGAACCAATACAGGTAGGAGAGCAGCATTACCAGGGCTAAGGAAACCAAAAGCAAATAAAGCTGTCTTCGCATTTTCTCCCAAATGAATCGAATGAAGCACTTTTTTCATAAATGAAAAATTTAAGGTGAAACCATGTTTAAAAACATTTGTTTCAAAGGGTCACGAATAAATCAACTAGGGTCGGTTTATCTTACGATTTGGGTAGGATGCCAGGGAGAAAAAATACGGTTGGCGGCCGTACGAAAACAAATATAAACTGTTTTTTTGTGAGATGCTAGTGTTTTGACAGATTTTTTAGGGATTATCGCCAATGAGTCAATGGGTTATGGATGGGTTATGGGTTATGAGATATGGGTTATGAGATATGGGTTATGAGATATGGGTTATGAGATATGGGTTATGGGTTATGGGATGTTGGTATATGGTTTATGGTTGATGGCAGATATTGGGTGAACGATTGGTGCATGGGCCGAGGATTAGTATTAAATGAGGGGGTACTTAAATAAAAAACTCCGGAATGAACCGGAGTTATCGTACTGGGTCTTTTAGGGTTTATGGTAAATGGGGAATGGTTTATGGGTTAATTGCTTTTAGCGAACCATCAACCATCCACTATTTACCATAAACTATCTAAGCAAGTGTAAAGACGTAGGAAAACAGCATGATGGCGCAAAAGTACAACACGGCAATTACGGCTGCCAGGGTTGCCTGTTCTCCAACATGTCCAATGTGAAGGTGTTTCATTTAATGGATTTTAAGTTGTTAATATAAAGCACGGACGTACGCTTTCAAAGAGTACGGAAAAAACTATCTTAAATCATATAATTTCTGATAACTGAAGGGCGATTATTTCTAACTTTATTAGCAAAAGTTCTCTCCGGCATCACCACCATGTACGCTATCGTAGATATAGAAACCACGGGTAGTTATGCAGCTAATAACGGCATCACTGAATTAGCTATTGTGCTGCATGATGGAAATAAGATCGTCGACAGGTATGAAACCCTGATCGATCCTCAATGTCCCATACCTCAGTATGTCCAGGTTCTGACAGGCATTCATCCGGGTATGCTGGCTGGTGCTCCTGTATTTTCTGAAGTAGCCGGCCGGGTATTTGAAATGCTCAGGGATTCCATTTTCGTAGCCCATCATGTAAATTTTGATTATTCATTTATCAGGCACCATCTTGAAACCTGTGGTTTTGAACTGGATGTGCAAAAACTCTGTACCGTCCGCCTGAGCAGGAAAGTTTTTCCCGGACTACCCGGGTACAGTCTGGGTAAGCTTTGCAGGGAGCTGGATATTCCCATTCTGAACCGGCACAGAGCTGGAGGAGATGCCGATGCTACAGTCATTCTTTTTGAGAAAATACTAAAACATGATGGTCAGGGTGCCGTGCGACAGATGTTGCATGGTAAGAGCCGGGAACAATACCTTCCGCCCAACCTGCCTTCAGAACAAATAGCTTCGATACCCTACACCCCTGGAGTTTATTATTTCCACGACCAGAAGGGAAAAGTGATTTATGTGGGTAAGGCAAAGAACCTGCGGAGCCGGGTTTGCAGCCATTTTTCAAATAATAGTGTCAGTCTGCGCAAACAGGAATTCCTCAGGAATATTTATTCAGTTTCCTGGCAGGATTGCGGAACCGAATTGATGGCCTTCCTCTTTGAATGTATCGAGATCCGTCGTTTGTGGCCGGTCTATAACCGGAGCCTGAAAAGATTTGAGCAAACTTATGGCCTCTACGTTTACGAGGATCAGTCGGGTTATCTGCGACTTACCATCGAAAAGAAAAAACAAAATCTGACGGCGTATTATAGTTTCAACAGCCTGGCAGAAGGCTGGCAGTTACTGCGAAAACTTGTTTCGCAATTTGGACTTTGCCCCAAATTATGTTTTATCCAAAAGGGAGACGGTATATGTTCAGGGTTAATTGACAAAACATGCAGGGGTGCCTGTATACAAAGGGAAAGTACAAATGATTATAATCTACGACTCATGGAAGCTTTGAAGTCTCTGCAGGAAATGCTTCCTTCATTTATAATAAAAGACCGCGGCAGGGATTCTTCGGAAGAAAGCTTTGTACTGATTGAAAACGGAAGATTCTATGGAATGGGATGGCTTGACAAAGAATCGCAGATTCAGGATCTGGAATCTCTGAAAGAAAGGCTTACTGCATATCCAGAAAATGATTATATGCGTGGGCTGGTATATACTTATGCTGAAAAATGGCCGGAGAAAAAGACAAGTGTGAGAGTGTGAGAGTGTGGGAGTGAGTATGGGAGTATAAGAGTATAGGAGTGTCAGGCGTTAAGCGTTTAGCCTTAAGCGTCAGGCCTAGATAGCGTTCTTACCAAATTAAGAAACTGAGCCCTTGGTATCATTCGCGCGCCAAGCGATTCAAGATGTGTTGTATACACCTGGCAGTCGATCAGTTCAACACCTTCTGATTGCAATTCCTGCACATACCTGATAAATGCATATTTGCTGGCATTACTGTACCGGCTGAACATACTTTCGCCGTAAAATACTTTTCCGAGACGGACGCCATAGAGTCCGCCAACCAGTTCATCATTTATCCTGACTTCTGCACTGACTGCATAACCTGCGGCATGCAGATCATTATAGGCGTCGCGCATTTCTTCGGTTATCCAGGTGCCTTCCTGTCCACGACGTGCTATGGCTTTACAATGACTTATTACTGCATTAAAATCACGGTTGATGGAAAATTCGAAAGGCTGCTTTTTTAGCAGCTGTTTCATACTGGCGCTTATTTTTAGTTCCTGTGGAAATAAAACGAACCGTGGATCCGGACACCACCAAAGAATATATTTGTTTTCATACCAGGGGAAAATACCATTGCGGTATGCATGCAATAATCTTTCTCTTGAAAGGTCGCCTCCAATCGCAAGCAGGCCGTCTTCATCTGCCATTTCCACGGGTGGGAAACGGATCTCCCGGTCAAGTGCGATTAAAGACATAGGGGATTAGGAATTTTGAAAAATAAAGAATTAAATATCACGAGTTTGAAAGTACCTCGATTGTTGCACCAATACCGCGATCCGTTATGGCATCACACATAGGTTTTAATTCATCATAACTTCCCTGCTTCACCGCATATTTTCCCTGTGTATGAATGATCATTGCACATTGTTCCGCCTGTTCAGTAGAATGATGACAAACTTCAATCAGCGTTTGTATCACCCAGTCAAAACTATTTACCTCATCATTCCATACCACCAGACTATATGGTGACTCCACATCGGTAAGTAAATCGGTGTCAAAGGCCTGCTCCTCAATAGCCCTGGGTTTATTTAACTGCATAGCCATATGTTAAAATTAAAACAATGATTCCTTTATGCAAAGCCGCGGCAGATAAGCTTTATTTAAAATGATTCCCGCTATCCTCAAATAATGTCCCTGATAATACCCAAAACGTATTTTCAGGGGTCAAATCAGGAACTCCGGCCTGGCCCGGACTTTGAATAGACTGATTATCTGATCATTAAAATTTTAAGGTATGAAAACAATATTTTTTTCTTCGCTCCTGATAATTGGTTTGGGTATGTTTGCCTGCCAAAATAATAATAATAAAAATCAGGATACTGTCGACAGCGCAAAAGCAGTAAATAAAGAAGTAAAACCAGTACAGCCAGATGCTTCGAATTTTGCGGTGGAAGCTGCCAATGGTGGCATGATGGAAGTAGAACTGGGTAAAATCGCTCAGGACAATGCATCCAATCCACGCGTGAAAGCCTTTGGGGCTATGATGGTAAAAGATCATACTGAAGCTGGTGATAATCTGAAACAAATCGCAACCTCATTAAATATTGCATTGCCCGATTCAGTTAGTAACAGTACCAGAAAAGAAATTGACCGTATGAAAATGAAAAAGGGAAAAGAATTTGACAAAGCCTATGTAAGCATGATGGTGGATGATCATAAAAACGACATCGCAGAATTTCGTAAATGTGCAGACAACTGTTCTGATTCTACCATTAAATCCTTCGCTGCCAATACCCTCCCGGTTTTGGAGAAACATCTGGATTCCATTCAGGCAATTGCAGGAAAAAAGCCATAGAATGCATAAAGCCTAAAGCTTAATGCCTAAAGCCTAAAACTATTTCACACAAATTGTAAAATGTAATCGCAATTATTAATTAAAAGCGTAAGATCTTGTTTTAGACTTTAAGCTTTAGGCTTTAGGCTTTCAAAATAGTTTTAAGCTTTGGGCTTTGGGCTTTAGGCTTACATTAAATTTGCTGTCAAACGTATTGGAAGATGGCACTAACCAGAAAGCATCCACATTTAAAGGCAAATAATGATACCGGGTTTGGTAACAACCCGGAAGATTACGGTGGCAGATTTGTAAATCGCGACGGTACATTTAACGTTAAAAAAGAAGGGCTTCCGTTTGCTCAGCGGTTCAGCCTCTTTCATACGATGTTGAATATGCCTGTCTGGAAATTTTACGGTACTCTTTTTGTCTTTTATCTCTCTGTCAATTTTGTTTTTGCCTGCATATACTTTTTAATAGGGCAGGCCCAGTTTCAGGGAATGATTGCTGTTACTCCCCTGGAAATATTCAAAGAATCCTTTTTCTTCAGCACCGAAACATTTACAACTGTTGGTTATGGAAGAGTTAATCCCACGGGGGATGCAGCGAATTCTGTTGCTGCGATAGAATCAATGCTGGGACTACTATCATTTGCCATAGCAACCGGTCTTTTATACGGTCGATTTTCAAAGCCTAAAGCTTTTCTGCTTTTCAGCAAAAATGCCCTGATAAGCCCTTATAAAGGTGGAACGGGACTGATGTTCAGATTTGTAACCTATAAGGATCATCATACCCTGACAAATATGGATATTAAAGTAAATGCTGCTTTACTGGTAGATGAGAATGGCAGGAACGCTTATAGATTCTACGACCTGGAACTGGAAAGAAGTCATGTAGAATCACTTCCGATGAACTGGACAGTTGTCCATCCTTTAAATTCAGACAGTCCTCTGTTTGAATATAGCAGTGAGGATATGAAAACAGCTGACCTGGAAATCTATGTGTCGGTCCGCGGTTTCGATGATGTTTATTCTAATATCGTTCAGCAAAGGACTTCTTATACATTCGGTGAAATTTTATTTGAACGAAAATTTGTTCAGATGTACCGGGAGAGTGATGATGGTAAAACTACCATCGTGGAACTGAACCTTATTGATGAACATAAGGAAACAACGAAGAAAGTGTGAGAGTGTGAGAGCGAGAGAGGGCTTTGCCCGTGTATCGAGGCTGTCCCGTCTAAGGCGGATGGTGAATGCGTCCGAATTCTATCCTGGCGGGAGAAGACGGAGGGTGTTCCGGAAAATAAAAATGTGCAGGTGGATGAAAAAACCAACCGGACTACTTTTAATATTTTTCATTTTTATTTCTTCTGTCAAAAGCCAGCAATCCCCGGATGATCACGATACGAGTTATTATGATACATATCGTTCGATGCTGACCGCCAGAGGTTATCTTTCAAGGAAATATAATGTACTAAGTTTTAATCCACCGGCACCCGCAACTTCATTTCAATATCGGGCAACTACATCCCTGAATATCGGCATAGGTGCTACCTACCATGCATTTACCCTCAATATCGGTGTAGGTGTTAGTAAATTCAATCCAAATAATGAAAAAGGCAACACGAAATATCTTGACCTGCAGGGACATTTTTATGCGAGAAAATGGAATATAGATTTGCTGGGAGAATTTTATAAAGGATACTATTTAACTCCGCAGGGTCTTGCTGCACCTGAGGGACAGCAATATTATATCAGACCTGATCTTGGACTAAGTCTGATAGGATTCGCTTTCTACCGGGCGCTGAATGATACAAAGTTTTCATATCAGGCAGGACTTTTACAAAATGAATGGCAACGGAAATCGGCGGGCTCTATTTTATTTGGAGGAGAAATTTATTATGGATCCATTTATGGTGACAGCAGTCTGACTCCGAGCAGTATTGATCCCAAAGCCTATGTGCTGGGTATTAATAAATATCATTTTTTCAGCTTCGGTCCCGGCCTGGGCTATGCATATACCCTTGTATTTAAACAGCATTTCTTTATTCTGGGTTCGGCCACCATCAATCTCGCATTTCGATATTCAATGGAAATATCAACGACATTAAATACAAAAGCAGATCTCTTTGGCTTCAGACCGAACTATGATTTGCATGCCGGCGTTGGTTATAATGGAGATATCTGGAGCCTGAGTATGCTTTGGGTGGACACGGAACTTTTCATGAAGGGAGAAAGCACGGATTATAAATATACCGCCGCTGTGGGAAATTACCGCCTCATTTATGCCAGACGTTTCCACCTGAGTCGAAATACCCGAAAAATTCTGGCGCCGATACCGGCGATAATCGGGCAGTAGAGGAAAGTATGGGAGTATGGGAGTATGGGAGTATGGGAGTATGGGAGTATGGGAGTATGGGAGTATGGGAGTGAAGAACTCATTACCAAATCATGAGCTACTAACTCTTATTTTAATATTTTAATGAGACTATTTATTTAAGTTTTTCAGTTATGCATTCCCATACTCCTATACTCCCATACTCCCATACTTGTATTAAGCTCCCACACTTTCTACGTAACTGCTGACCGGCTCGCAGGTGCATATCAGATTTCTGTCACCATAAGTATTGTTTACACGGCCGATGGAAGGCCAGAATTTATTCAATCGTGTATAAGGCAATGGGAATGCCGCTTTTTCACGACTATAACCGTGATTCCATTCATCAGCTGTTATAACGAATTGTGTATGGGGCGCATTTTTTAATGGGTTATCTATTTTGTCCATTTTGCCATCGGCAATATCCTGTATCTCCCGAAATATGGCGATCATCGCATTACAAAAACGATCCAGTTCAGCTTTATCTTCACTCTCGGTTGGTTCAATCATCATGGTTCCGGGCACAGGGAAACTCAGTGTGGGAGCATGAAAGCCATAATCCATCAGTCTTTTAGCTACGTCTTCGGCCTCGATTCCTGCCTGTGTCTTGAACGGTCTCAGGTCCACAATAAATTCATGGGCGCATGTATTGTTAGGTCCCGTGTATAATATGGGATAGTATGATTCAAGCCGGGATTTCATATAATTGGCATTCAGAATCGCATATGCTGTTGCCTGGCGGATGCCATTTGAACCCAACATTTTTATATATGCATAACTGATGAGAAGTATACTTGCAGATCCATAACGGGCAGCACTAACTGCACCTGTTCCTGTTTTATCGGGGTTGGTCCAGTGACCAGGCAGGTGAGCCTTGAGTTTTTCATTCACGCAAATGGGGCCCATGCCGGGACCACCACCACCGTGGGGAATGGCAAAAGTTTTATGCAGGTTCAGGTGACATACATCGGCACCGATAAAACCTGGGCTGGTCAGTCCAACCTGTGCGTTCATATTTGCGCCATCCATATAAACAAGTCCACCGTTTTCATGAATGATCCGGCAGATATCTTTGATGCCTTCTTCAAACACACCATGAGTGGAGGGATATGTAACCATCAGTCCTGCGAGTTCGTTCTTAAATTGCTCCGCCTTTTCTTTAAGATCGCGAATGTCGATATGTCCGTCTTCATCGCTTTTCACAACAATTACTTTCATGCCTGCCATCACGGCGCTGGCAGGATTGGTTCCATGAGCAGAAATCGGGATCAGCATTACCTGTCTGTGTTGCTGTCCCCGGGAGGCATGATAGGAGCGGATTGCAAGCAGTCCGGCATATTCTCCCTGTGCACCACTATTTGGCTGCAGGGAAGTAGCTGCAAAACCTGTTATGGTGCTTAACCAGGACTCCAGTTCGAGGATCATTTTCTGGTAACCGAACCATTGATAGGAAGGTGCAAAGGGATGTATTTTACTGAAAGCCGGCCAGCTTACCGGTATCAGTTCACTCGCCGCATTTAGTTTCATCGTACAGGAACCAAGAGGAATCATCGATGTATTCAGGGAAAGATCTTTATTCTCAAGGCTCTTCAGGTATCGCATCATTTCCGTTTCACTGTGATGGGTATTGAAAACCTGATGGCTCAAAAAGTCCGAGTTTCGACTAAGGGTGACCGGTATAATATCTCCATGCTGGTCGTAATCAAAAAGGGTAGAGGCTTCATCCTGGTCATTATAGGCGGCAAAAACGGAGAGTATATCCAGTATATCCCGTTGCGTAGTGCTTTCACCTATAGAAATGGACAGGCCCCCTTTTTCTTCATAGAAAAAGTTAAGATTATTTTCTTCGGCAATAGTGCGGATTTTTTCCTGATGTTCCAGTTCCACCCGTATGGTATCGAAGAAATATTCGTGTGTAATTACAAATCCAAGATCCCTAATTCCGTTAGAAAGTGCATGGGATAAAATGCTGATCCGCATGGCAATATCTTTCAGACCCTGCGGACCGTGATAAACAGCATACATGGCTGCCATGTTGGCCAGCAAGGCCTGAGCTGTACAAATATTTGAAGTTGCTTTTTCTCTTTTGATATGTTGTTCACGTGTTTGAAGAGCCATTCTTAGCGCCCTGTTTCCATGTGCATCCACACTTACGCCAATAATTCTTCCCGGAATAGCTCTTTTGAAATCATCTCTGGCTGCAAAGAAGGCAGCATGAGGACCACCAAAACCAATAGGAACGCCGAAACGCTGAGCTGATCCTATGGCGACATCTGCACCGAGTTCTCCGGGTGGTATCAGCAGTGTGAGAGCCAGCAGGTCTGTGGCCATCACAACAAAGCCACCTGCAGCCTGCACTTTTCTTATAAAAGAACGGTAATCAGGAATATTTCCTTCCGAATTTGGGTATTGGATAATGGCACCAAAAAAAGAATCATCAATCTGGACTTTTGTATAATCGCCGCTTACCAATTGAATTCCTAAAGGTTCGGCCCGGGTAGCGATCACGTCATGGGTTTGCTTAAATATGCAATTGTCCACAAAAAATTTCGGTGTGCTGACATGTTGGTGATCCCTGTTTTTCTGATTAAAAAACATGATCATTGCTTCGGCGGCGGCAGTTCCTTCGTCAAGCAGGGAAGCATTTGCCAAAGGCAGGCCGGTGAGGTCACTCACCACAGTCTGAAAATTCAGCAAACTTTCCAGCCTGCCCTGTGAAATTTCAGCCTGGTAAGGTGTGTACTGTGTATACCAGCCTGGATTTTCAAAAACATTCCTGAGGATGACAGAAGGTGTAATCGTATCATAATATCCCTGGCCAATATAATTTTTGAACACCAGGTTTCTTGACGCGATTTCATGAATCAGTTCAAGATATTCAGCTTCGCTTACCGGCTCAGTTACATGGAGTGATTTGGGATTCCGAATACTGGAGGGAATCGCTTTGTCAATTAATTCATCCAGCGTTTTAACTCCAATACTGCCCAGCATCTGTCCGGTTTCAGTGTCGTTGGAACCAATATGTCTGCGCGCAAACTCATTAGCCTGTTTCTCAAATAAATTCATAGTGGGGATGTGTAGATCAAAAGATCCGCAAAGGTAATATGAAACGGACAATTTATGAACTGTTCACCCAGGATGTACTTTAACTGGGGTTATGGGTTATGGGTTATGAGTTATGGTGGATGGTAAATGGTGTATAGTAGATAGTAGAAAAGCATTGAACAATAAATTAAAGAATGAATTTTTTTTTACTATTTATATTCATTATACAGGGACGTTCTAATTCTGCTTCCAATAACTATTTCCATCCACCATCTACCATAACCCATAATCCATATCTCATAACTCCTCTTTAAATTGCATCATGGCTGGTAAGTCTAAAGTAACTCTGCGGAATTGGGAAAAAATCTCGACGGAACATCAGAAATTATATAAAAATTTCCTTGCAAAGGCAAATAAAAAAGAAGTGCTGAGAGAAATTCCGGAACTGCATGAGCAGGCATTTAAACAAATCGATTGTCTTCATTGTGCTCATTGCTGCAAAAGATATTCGCCACGGTTTAAACGACCTGATATTAAACGGATTTCTAAAGCTCTTCAACTGAAGGAAAGTGCTTTGATAGAAAAATATTTACGCATTGATGAGGATGGAGATTATGTTACACAATCTGTTCCATGTCCTTTTTTGGGAACTGATAATCGGTGTACTATATATGAGGACAGACCTTCCGACTGCAAAAGATTCCCGTATACTGATGAAGACGTAATTTTAAGAAGGCCACAGCTTACTCTGAAAAATAGTAGTTTTTGTCCTATTGTGGTATCGGTGATGGAAGGACTGATGGAAAAAATTAAATGATTCCTTCAATCTCTTCTTCATAGGCTGCCTGCAATCCGCGTTCGATGCCATCACCCTGCCATTCGGTTACACCAGGTATCGCGGTCGCTTTCATAATTTCATCCTTTGTCTTACCCGCTTTTATCTGGCCGTTTACAAAAGCTAGCAGGTTTTTCAAATAATCCTGCATGGCTTTCAGATCCGACTTATTGCCCGCGACTTTTTCCGGATCAAAGGCGTGACCAAATACAAAAAGGGTATCATTGTCAAATTCCTGCTGAATTTTATCGAGCACGACAATCCAGTTTTTTATTGAGGCGCCTGCACTTCGGTCTATAAATGCCCAGCGACGGTTGAAAACGAGATCTCCTACATGGGCAATATTGGCATGGGGGAAAAAAATAATACTGTCTCCATTGGTGTGTGCCGGCCCATAATAAAAAGTCTTTATATTTTCCTTCATTTTTTTGTATTCCCAGCTTTCACCATAGGTTATATCGGGGTATAACTGAAGGGCTTCCTTATTTTGTTCTTTAGCAACTTTTTGCTGGTTAATCAGGGAATTTGAATGAGCGGCAACATGATTTACAATTCCTTTAAAAGAAATATTGCCTGCGGTATGATCCATATGATGATGGGTATTAATCAGGATCTCAAATGGCTTGGCGGGATCTTTTTGCAAAGCATCGATCAGATGTTTGGATTGTTCGGGAAATTCCGCGTCAACAACTGCAATATTTTTCTTTGAGAGATAATAGGCAATGGTGCCCCCTTTTTCAGTAAAAATGCCTACATCGTTGCGGAGAATTTTCATTTTATATGGATTGTCCTGTAAAAAACCGGCAATCCAGTCCTTGCGTAAAAGAGGGATGGCGCCGAAGCTAAATCCGGCATTTTTTACGAATAATCTGCGGTTCATAACGCGAATTTTTTCTAAAGTTACTGAGTTCTAGTATTCCATTTTTCTTAATGCAGGCGCACGGAACCAGGTGAATACGACGACCATCAGGGTCATGCATCCGCCAAAAACCACAGATGGAACAACACCCAGAAGCCGTGCCATAATACCACTTTCAAACTGTCCTAATTCATTGCTGGAATTGATAAACATCGAGTTTACACTCAATACACGGCCCCGCATATGGTCGGGCGTTTTAAGTTGCATGATAGTTCCACGGGTAACTACACTGATGCCATCCATGATGCCGCTAAGTAATAAGACACCAAATGAGAGCCAGAATAATTTTGAAAGACCGAATACGATAATACAGGTACCGAAACCTGCAACGGCATAAAGAAGTTTTTTACCCTGCTTTCTATGGATCGGGTATAAAGTTAAAATGATGACAATACACACGGACCCGATATCAGACGCGGCATTTAGAAAGCCAAAGCCGCGTGCACCCACGTTCAGGATATCCCGTGCATAAACAGGAATGAGTGCTACAGCGCCACCAAAAAGTACGGCAAACAGGTCCAGGGAAACCGCTGCAAGCAATTCTTTCGTTTTAAATACAAAGTATAAACCTTCTTTTACACTATCCCAGGTTTTTTTCTCATCCCGTTCATTCAGAGAAGGTTTACGTTTCAGGCCGGTAAGAATAATAAAGGAAATAAAAACCAGCAGAACGACCACGATCATCGTACCTGTATTTCCCAGTCCGGCTATCAGGAATCCGCCTATTGCGTGGCCGGCAATCGATGCAGTAAGAAATGCGCTGGTATTCCAGGTGATTGCATTTTGCAGGAGATTTTTCGGAACAACCTGGGCAAGCATGACGCTGAATACAGGCCCGGTAAAGGAGCGCACGATACCCGTGCCGAATATGATCAGGTAAATAAATATAGCGATGATGTGCGGATGGAAGTTGGAAGTCCCCACAGGTGTGGAAAGAGTCAATAAAAGCAAGGCTGCCAGACCATAAAGCACGACACCCCGGAGTATGAGTTTTCGTTTTTCACTCAGGTCGATAATATGCCCCGCGTATAATGCAAAAGAGACAGCGGGAATAAATTCGGACAGTCCGACTATTCCGATAGCCAGAGGAGCATTCGTAAGATTGTAGATCCACCAGCCGACCAGGGTACTCATCATCCTTAATCCCATGATAAAAATAAAACGGCCAATAACAAGGCTTCTGAATTCAGGGTTCCGCATGGCGTCCAGGGGAGAGGAGCGGGGATGATCCGTTGTCATGTTTTCCAAAGATATTAAAACAGATCAGGGTAACGTGAAATAATGCTGGCCGGGCTCATAGTCTTTCTCAAGGGCTTCCAGAATAACGTTGAAATGTTTATCATTTCCAAGAAAGTCTGCATTGGCTGCGTCTATAAATAAAGTTTTTATTCCATGTTGTTTTATATAGCTCGTGTATGTTTCCTGTAGTTTAAAAAGATAATCGTCGTGTATTGATTGTTCATAGGCACGATTTCTTTTGCGAATATTTTTCTGGAGTTGTTGAACAGGCGTGTGAAGATAAATCAGCAGATCCGGCTGAACCAGTTGCTGGTATATGATATCGAAAAGTTTCTGATAAAGATGAAATTCTTCGTCCGGCAGATTTACTTTGGCGAATAGCAGGCACTTGGAGAATATATAATCCGAAATCGTAACGCGTTGGAAAAGATCCTTTGTATGGACGAGTTCTTTCAGCTGTTTATAACGTTCCGCCATAAAGAAGAGTTCAAGCGGAAATGCGTATTGTTTCGGATTCTCGTAGAATTTAGGCAAAAACGGATTTTCAGCAAAAGCTTCCAGTATCAGGCGGGAATTGAAATGACGTGCGAGCAAATGGGCAAGAGTAGTTTTTCCTGCACCTATATTTCCTTCCACTGCAATAAAATGATAATTCATGAACTGTAAATATCAGGAATCCCCTGCTGTTAAATACAGCTCAACCTATTTTTTTTACCCCCAATTCATCCCTACATTCCATCAGGAGCTGACGAATGGTTTTACCCATTACCGGATGAATGAATTCCGGAGATATTTCATTCATCGGTTCAAGAACAAATCTTCGATCGGCTATCCGGGGATGTGGAATAGTCAAGCCTTTTTTTTCCAGAACGAGATTGTCATAAAAGAGAATATCAATGTCAATAGTTCGGGGAGCATTTTTAAAAGTTCTTTTTCTTCCCCCTAATTCTTCAATAGACAAAATAGCTCTTAATAATTCTTCCGGCCCGAGTATTGTTTCAATATGAAGTACCTGGTTTAGAAAATCCGGCTGGTCTGTTTTTCCCCAGGGAGCGGTTTCATAGAGAGATGAAACTTGTAGAATCCGACCGCAAATATGTTCTATATTTGCCCGTGCCTGCTGCATATGAAGGAATCTGTCGCCCTCGTTTCCACCTGTCAGCAGATAAGCTTTGTTCATGGATGAATCAGTTAATCCGGTTCAAATATCTTTAATTTTAAAAACATCTAAACAGAAAGCGCATGCGCAGCTTTTTTAAAATATTTTTAGCGAGCCTTCTTGCCCTTGTGGTTTTTGTAACTGTCTTCTTCTTTTTTACCATTGGTTTTATCAGTAATATCGCCAGCAATCCGGCAGCAGAAGTCGGATCACGGGCCGTTCTGGTATTGGATCTTGGTGAATCCTTCTCTGAAAAGGCTATTGAAGATCCGCTGGCCGGACTAAGTGAAAACCGCTACAATACTCCCGGAGTATACGACGTGCTCCGAATGATCCGGTTTGCAAAAACAGACAGTTCAATAAAAGGAATCTATATCAAGGCAGGTGGTAATGGGAACGGTCTTGGCACATCAGAAGAAATCAGGAATGAACTTTTGAACTTTAAAAAATCCGGCAAATTTATTATAGCCTTTGGAGATGTGATCCCTTTTAAAGCTTATTATACTGCCAATGTTGCCGACGAAATCTATTGTAACCCGAAGGGCGGTGTGGAATGGAAAGGACTTACCAGCAGCATGGCATATTTTAAAGGCAGCCTTGATAAACTTGAAATCAAGCCGGAAATATTCTACGCCGGAAAATTTAAGAGTGCGACAGAACCCCTGCGGGCAGATAAAATGTCGGATGCAAACCGATTGCAAATAAATGAGCTGCTTGCTGATATTTTCAATCATATCCTGGATCAGACTTCCGGAGCCCGCAGCCAGGATAGTGCTCTTTTAAGGCGTTGCGTTGATGAGCAACTGATTCAGTCAGCTTCAGATGCAGTAACATACAAATTAGTGGACGGTTTGAAATATAATGATGAAGTCTTCCAGGAAATCGCCGGAAAAATAAAAGCTGCATCTATTACGAAAATAAATTTTGTATCGCTCGGAAAATATTTTGAAGCCGTAAAATCGAAATTGAAAGGTTCGGGGTCAGACCGTATTGCGATGATTTATGCTGAAGGAGATATTGTTGGCGGGAGAAACAGCCAGAAAGAAATTGGTCAGGATATTTACCGTCAGATTATCCGCAAAGCACGGCTGGATGATGACATTAAAGCGATTGTTCTACGAATAAATTCCGGTGGCGGATCTGCACTGGTGAGTGAAAATCTTTGGAGGGAACTGACACTGGCCAAGGCAGACAAACCGGTCGTGATAAGTTTTGGAGATGTATCTGCATCAGGTGGTTATTATCTTTCATGTAATGCCGATAGTATTTTTGCCGACCCGATGACGATAACGGGTTCTATCGGTGTTTTCAGTATGATTTTTAATACACAGGACTTTTTCAAAAACAAACTGGGAGTCACTTTTGACGGAGTGCATACTGCGAGGCAACCTGACGCCATTACGATGTATCAGCCGCTGACGGATATGCAGAAGAAATTTGTACAAAATGATGTGGATTCTATTTATCACGATTTCACATCGAGGGTTTCGGAGGGAAGGAGTAAGGACATAACCTATGTTGACAGTATCGGACAGGGTCGCGTCTGGAGCGGGGAAAAAGCAATAAAGCTTGGCTTAATTGACAGGATCGGCGGAGTTCAGGATGCTCTTGATTGTGCTGCCGGTATGGCCAAACTGAAATCTTACCGGCTTCATGAATATCCCGAACCGGAAAATTTTCTGGACCTTCTTCTCAACAGTTATAAGCAGTCTGTTAAAATGAAAACTATTCGCGAAGACCTGGGCGAGCAGGGCACCAGGTGGTATCAGATGATGTCAGATTATCAGTCCATGGCGGGTGTACCACAGGCCAGGCTGCCATTCGAATTTAATCTGCTTCCTTAGATCCTAACCAGAAATTTATGAACCAACCTTATAGTCAGTTCCGGGCCATGCTGGCCATATCAAGGGCGAGCATGAGAGCCATACTCAGAAGTCCTTCTGCAGTTATTTTCAGTTTGGGATTTCCACTTGTGTTTATTCTTGTATTCGGATTTATTGGCGGCGGCGGAACATCTGTTACGATAGCATTGAAAAATCCGGCTGACAGTTCAAACTATGTCATTCGCGCGCTCCAGGCCGGTATAGTAAGAATTAAGAAAAAAGATGACAAGGATAATTTTCTCACATTAAAAGACAGTGGATACCTTTTCAATGAGTTGACAAAAGGCAAAATTGCCGCTATTGTTTCTGTTGATTCTTCGCAATCACCAGCAGGATTTACCCAGTATAAAATTAAAACACAAACTTCCTCGGCCTCTGCTGATCAATATCCTATTCTGAAAATGGCCATTGCACAAACGATTATGATGATTGAGGACAGGAAAATTCCTGATCAGTTTAAGATAATAAGCCTTCAGGAACTTCCTGAAATATCGGGCAGGGAGTATACTATGATAGACTTTATATTACCGGGCATGCTGGGATTTTCTTTGTTAAGTGCGGCTGTTTTTGGAGTCGCTTTTGTTTTTTTTAATCTCAGGCAAACGCTGGTACTAAAAAGATTTTATGCTACACCCATTAACAGGAAAAATATTGTATTTGGTGAAGCACTGAGCAGGGTAAGTTTTCAGATGATGACCTCTGTTGTAATCATACTTGCCGGACATTTTTTCTTTCATTTCACACTGGTAAACGGACTGGCCACACTTCTTGAAATGCTGGTCCTTAGTTTTATTGGTCTTGTTGTATTTATGGGATTTGGATTTATCATCAGCAGTGTGGCAAAAAATGAAAGTTCGATTCCGCCGTTTGCCAATATTTTCACCCTGCCTCAGTTTTTATTAGGAGGTACTTTTTTTCAAACAACAGCCTTTCCCAAATGGCTTCAGGGATTTTGTGAAATCCTGCCTTTGAAACAACTGAATGATGCCATGCGGAATGTTGCTTTCGAAGGAGCTTCACTGATGGATTGTGGCAAACAGATCGGCATTTTGTTTTTATGGGGTATTGTTATTTATGCCGTTGCGATTAAGACTTTCAAATGGGAATAGGAACCGAATAAATTTTTGTTTTGAAACTGATCATTGCCAGCCTGATTGTTTTTTCCCTCGTCATACTTTTTTTATTTGCCCTGTTTCCTTCAGATTTATCGGTGAGCCGGGTGATACAGATCAGGAGTTCACCGGCAAAAGTTCAAAAAGAAATTGCTGACCTGCGTAACTGGAATGACTGGAACGAGATGCTTCCGGGCCCGTCTGAGCATGGTTTTAATCAGTCGGACAAAACTGATTCTGAATATATCAGCAGGGGAGCAGTAACTATAGAAGTCTTAAAAGTAGTTCAGGATACCGTGATCACTCGATGGAATGAAGGAAGAAGAACATTTACGGGAAATTATATTCTGACCGAAATGAACGGGGAGATTGTTCTGGAATGGACGCTTCATTTTCATTTGAAATGGTATCCATGGGAAAAACTGGCCAGTATGTTTTACGACAAACAACTGGGTCCGGTCATGGAAAACTCATTACTGAAACTGCGCAATAAATTGGAGACGGATTAATAGTTGTTAGTTATAAGTTGTTAGTGAATTACTCCTATTAAATTTCTCCTTTACTCCCATACTCCCATACTCCCATACTCCCATACTTGTTTTAGGCTTTTTTGAATTGACAAAATAAATTCGTAAACCTTTCGGAGTTGTTCGTTACTGATGCAGTAAGGCGGCATAACATAAACCGTATTGCCCAGAGGACGCAGGTAAATTCCATGTAACATGGCTTGTTTCATTATTTCGGCACCAACCTGGTTGATATATTCATTCTTTCCTGTATTTATTTCAAATGCAAGAATGGTTCCCAGGATCCTGATATTTAAAATGAAATCGTTTTCGACTTTAGACAATTCTTTTTGGACGAATTGTTCATGCAGATTTTGAATTTCTTTTATACGGTTCAGACAGGATTTTTCCAAAAGAAGATCAAGGCTCGCCAGAGCCTGCCGTACAGGCCAAAGGATTGGCTGTAAAGGAATGACCATGGAAGAATGTCTTTGTGCGGTCATCGCTTAAGAAAGCATCGAATACGGTTTGGCTGCATGCTGTAACGCCCAGCGCCATGAATCCGCCTGTTAGTCCTTTGCTAAGACAAATTATATCGGCGGGATAATAGAGGGATTCTCCGGCGAACAAAGTGCCCGTTCTGCCGAAACCTGTCAGTACTTCGTCTGCGATACAAAGTATCTCCTGCGAGCGGACAAATTCCAGCAGGCTGTCCATATGTCTGGCTTCATACATTCTCATGCCTCCCGCGGCCTGAAGAAGGGGTTCATAAATAAATGCGGCAATATTTTCCTGATGAGACCGGATAACAGATTTGATGTCTTCAAGATTTCCCTCATTTGGGGTTTCTATATATTCCACATCAAATAGCAAATCCCTGAACGCATTTGTGAACAGCCCGCGACCACTTACACTCATGGCGCCGAAAGTGTCACCATGATAAGCATGTTCGAATGCGAGGATTTTATTTCGTCCTGCCACGCCCTTATTGATCCAAAACTGAATAGCCATTTTCAGTGCAACTTCTACAGCTGTGGAACCATTATCGGAATAAAAAATTTTTGCGGGTTTGCCAGGAAGTATACTGATTAATCTTTCAGCGAGCCGGACAGCAGGCTCGTGAGTGAAATTGGTGAAGATGACCTGCTCGAGAGCCAGTGCCTGATTGTATATTTTTTCAGCGATATAAGGATTTGCATGACCATGGATGTTCACCCACCAGCTGCTGATGGCATCGATGTATGAATTGCCGGATTCATCAAAAAGCAGTGCCCCTGCTCCCCTTACGATGGGAACAGGCAGTTCGAGATTCTGGTGCTGCGTATATGGATGCCAGATGACCTTTGCGTCCCGCTCACTTAGGGATTCTTTCATGGGCCAAAGATACTAAGGCTTAATGCCTAAAGCCTAAAACCTAAAGCTTAAAGCCTAAAGCCTAACGCCGGTCAACGGTTAATGGTCAATGGTCAATGGTCAATGGTCAATGGTCAACTCTTTTTGAGAAAGTGCAAATTCCTCTTTATACCCTGATATTTTGCTCGTTTAAGAGGAGAAGAAGCGAATATGCTTTTAAAACTTTCTTCTGTAAGTTCCTCCCAGTCTTTTTCATTATAGTGAAGGATTTCAGGGATAGGGGAGAAATCCGGTTCTCTTGTAGGCTGGGAAAAGCGGTTCCACGGACAAACATCCTGGCAGATATCACATCCAAACATCCAGTTACTGAATTTATCTTTCATCTGATCAGGAATGAGCAGGTCCTTTAACTCAATCGTGAAATAAGAAATACACTTGCTGCCATCTACGACTTTATCATTTTCGATCGCCTGAGTCGGGCAGGCGTCTATACACTTTGTGCAGGTTCCGCAGTAGTCAGCTATTTCAGGATTGTCATATGCGAGTTCCAGGTCCACGATCAGGGTTGCAATGAAGAAAAATGATCCTTTCTTTTTATGGATAAGATTCCCGTTTTTTCCGACCCATCCGAGGCCGCTGAGTACGGCCCATGATCTTTCCAGCACCGGGGCACTGTCCACGTACCCACGTCCATGGAAATCGCCGAATTTTTCTTTCATCTGCGAAAGAATGAATTGAAGTTTCGGGCGAATGATATCATGATAATCTTTTCCATAGGCGTATTTAGATATTTTAGGAATATTTTTTTCTTGATTTATATCAGGAAAATAGTTGATCAGGAAACAGATAACAGATTTAGCACCTGGTAAAAGCTTATAAGGGTTTACCCTTAGATCGAAGTGTTTTTCCATATAATGCATCTGGCCCTGTTTGCCCTGCTGTAGCCAGTTTTCGAGCTTTCTGGCATCATCGTCAAGGGCCCTTGCCGCCGCGATTCCACAATACTCAAAGCCGGCATTTGCTGCAAGCGTTTTGATGAATTGAGATTTTTCGGCGGTATTCATAAATGCGCACTAAATTCTTTGAATTATTTTTTATATTTTTAGAAGGCTATCACCCCTAAACAAAAAGCCTCGTTCCGGGCTTATGAACCATATGAGACTATCTAATCTGCTTTGCGGATTCATATCGAATATCAGTGTTTTTCATGTGAAACAGTTAAGACTTATTTTAATTTTAAGCCTTTTTACTATTTTTTCCAAAGGTCAGAAATATCCTGTTTCTGCTATTCCAGACTCGCTAAAAGAAAATGCGGATATGGTAATTCGTCTCGAGGAACAATCTTATGAGATTAATTCTATAGGCCATACTATTTCACATGAACGTCATGTATATACTATTTTGAATGAAAAGGGAGAATATTATGCTACTTATAAAACCGGCTACAATAACAAATCGGTAATTATAAATAATGTAAATGGTTATTTGTATGATGCCACGGGAAAAGAACAAAAACATTTTAAGAAGAAGGATATGGAAGACAGGCCTGCTTATGACGGATCATTTGTAAATGATGAACGCGTCAAAGAGGCCAGTTTGGTGTTCAATTCTTATCCTTACACTGTAGAATTTGACGAAGAGGATGAAATAACAGAATTAATTCAAATTCGTGACTGGTATCCCCAGAGTAATTTCAGGCATTCTGTTGAAAACAGCACATACAGTATAACGGCTCCTAAACACTATGACTTGCGATACAGGATGTTGAATTCTTCCATAAAACCCCTTATTGAAGAGCAGGGAGAAAAAATAAAATATGTCTGGGGAATTCACAATCTCATGGCTTATGATGAAACGCCTAAATCTAATATTTTGAATTGTACCCCGCATTTGATGATCGGGCTCGGAAATGTAGAAATGGGGAGTTACGTGGGAAACATGAGTACCTGGAACAATTACGCGCAGTTTTATGGTAGTTTGCAGAAAGGGAGAGACATTCTTCCGGAAGAAACAAAACAAAAGGTACATGCGTTAACGGATGGATTAACAGATCCTCAGAGTAAAGTCGCTGTTTTATATAATTATCTGCAGCAGAATTCTCATTATGTTGGCATCCAACTCGGGATCGGAGGTTGGCAGACTTTTGATGCTGCATATGTTGCTACAAAAAAATATGGGGACTGCAAGGCACTATCTAATTTCATGATCTCTCTCTTAAAAGAAGCAGGTATTAAAGGTTATGCTGTGGTAATCAAAGGCGGTGAAGAGCCTGTTGATTTTGTCACTGATTTTACACATGACCCTTTTAATCATGTCATAAGTTGCGTGCCATTGGGAAAAGATACGATCTGGCTGGAATGCACAGATCAGTTTCTGCCCCCTGGCTACTTAGGTGATTTTACTTCAAATCGTTATGGATTGTTAATTGATGATGATGGCGGCAAACTTGTGCACACTCCGGCCTATTTGTTATCAGATAATATCCAGGTTCGAAAAATATCAGCTGTACTGGACCTGGACGGTAACCTTAACCTGGAAAGTAAAACTTATTATAAAGCTTTTTGCCAGGATGAAATAGAAGGTATTATACATCATACATCCAGGGATGAACAATTGAAAATATTGAAATCCAGATATAACCTGCCTACATATGATGTTCTTTCCTTCAGTTACAAGGAAGATTATTCAAAACGATTGCCTGTAATAAATGAATCGGTCCAAATAACAGTAAAAGACTATGCACAGGTAAGCGGTAAAAGGATTTTCATCAATCCTAACATTCTTTCCCGTTCCAGAACAAAATTAATGGATGACAAAGACCGCCGGCTCGATGTAGAGTTAAAAGAGGAATTCAGATATATTGATTCAGTCCAGATTACAATACCTCCGGGGTACGAAATGGAATCCAAATCAACGGATTTAGTACTCAAAAGTAAATACGGGAGTTATATGAATAAAATGTTGTTAACGGGGGACAAGATTATGTACTACCGTGAATTTGAGCAATACAGTGGGCGCTTTCCCGTGAATGAATATGGTGAGGTAGTAAAATTCTATAACGATATATACGACAACGACCATTCAAAAATAGTACTGATAAAAAAGAACTAATACAACCAACAAACAATAACCATGAAAATAAAAAAATCTATATTCTCAATCTTTTTTGGTATCCTCTATATACATATGCTGCAGGCGCAGGATAAAACTGACTATAAATTCGGAAAAATTACTCTTGCAGATTTTAATCTCACTGCGGATAAATTTGATTCTGGAGCAAATGCATTGATCATTGCTGATATTGGAACCGCCAAATTTGAGGGAAATAATAAGGGTAGTTTTACCCTGATCTTTACACATTTTATGAGAGTTAAGATCATTAATAAAAATGGATTTGATATTGGAAGCCGTGAAATTTCTCTGTATCACAATCATGATGGTGATTATGAAAAGCTTTACTCTCTAAAAGCTTCGACCTTTAATCTTGAAAATGGTGTGATTTCCGAGACAAAACTGGACGATAAATCTGTTTTTACTCAGAAATACAACAGTAATATTGACGATAAAAAATTTACAGTTCCGGCACTTAAAGAAGGAGCTATTTTTGATATAGAATATACTGTTAAATCGCCATTTGATTATAGATTAATGCCCTGGTCGTTTCAGGGAGAATATCCCCGTTTGTGGAGTGAATATGTAGTAACTATCCCACCACCATTACACTATGTAATGAGATTACAGGGCGACGGTCATTTTGATGTTGATGAAACCAAAGATGCTAATATTGTCTATATAGTCCGGGAAAGCAATGGTACCAGCAGTGACGATTCTTACACTATAGATGGAACTTCCACATATAAGCGGTGGGTCAAAAAAAATGTTCCTGCTATTCATGAGGAGCCTTTTACAACAACCATTGATAATTATTATTCCAAAATGACTTTTCAGTTACAATATATTCAATGGAATAATGAGTCACCCAGGCACGAACAAAATTCAACTTGGACAGCCAGATCCAGGACATTGTTGGAAGACGAGGATTTCGGAAAAGCTTTGAGCGATGACAACAACTGGTTGACAGATGTTTTAAAAGAAATTCTCCAGGGTTCAAATACAGAGGATGATAAAACCTATAAAATTTATTGCTACGTAAGGGATAATTTCAGAGCTGCTGATAAACCAGGATACAGTAAAAACGCATTATATACCCGAAATTCCTTAAAAGAGGTTTTCAAGAAAAAGGAAGGCAATGTGGCTGAGTTAAACCTTCTTCTCACAGCCATGTTGAGAAAAGCGGAAATAAAAGCGGATCCGGTTATTTTGAGTACAAGAGATAACGGCATCGCGGACCCTAGTTATCCACTGCTTGGTGAATATAATTATGTTATTTGTGAGGCACACCCGGGAGGTAAATGGATCACGCTGGATGCCAGCGAACCTTACAATGGTTACGGAGAACTTCCCGTTGATTGTTACAATGGCTGGGGTCATGTAGTTAACGAAGAACTGCCGGTACCAATTTTTCTAACTGCGGATTCTCTGCGTGAATCCAGTTTAACCAGTGTCATTATCATTAATGACGAAAAAGGAAAGCCATCCGGCGGCTATACCAATATTTTAGGAAAAAACGAATCGAGTGTTGCCAGAAAAGAGATCATTAGTTCTTCACTAAAAGACTATCAGAAAAAAATTCAAACGGATCTCGGGACTGATTTTACTATTGAAAATTTCGGTGTAGATTCATTAAAAAAATGCGATTTCCCCTTAACTATTCATTATGATTTTGACCTGAAAAGCCTTTCCTCCGGCGATATACTTTATTTCAACCCCATGCTAATTGAGGGATATAAGACGAATCCGTTTAAATCCATGAACAGACTTTATCCGGTGGAGATCCCATATAAAATTGACGAGACCTATATGCTCACGATGGATATACCAACCGGATATCAGGTGGATGAAATCCCAAAATCTGTCAGAGTTGCTTATAATGAAAATGAGGGAATATTTGAATATCTTATACAAAAAGGACAAACTAATCTGCAGATGCGGGTGCATCTTAAACTAGATAAGGCTTTTTTCCCGGTAGATGAATATTCCACTCTTCGTGACTTTTTTGCCTATGTGGTAAAAAAGGAAAACGAACAGATAGTATTCAAAAAAGTCCATTGATCCTTTCAGGAATTTTCTTTTTCCGGTTGCACATGTAAACGATGAAAAAAACGATGAATGGCTGGTGCCAGCATAACACCAATATTCGTAATAAAAATCACACCGCTAAACAGGGCATAAAAAGATGAAAAAAGCTTGCCAATTGTTGTATTGATATTTACAACAGGGCCCATTCCGCTCAATATCATACTGGCATTATGTAAAGAATCCAGCCAGCCAATTCCGGCAGTGTAGTGGTATCCGAACACCCCAATCAATAAGCAGGTAAACATGATGACCAGTCCCAGCATGAAACTTTTCGCAAAACGCTTCCTGAACACATTCCACGGTGCCAGTGGCTGATGCTTTGACTCCAGCATATTTGAAAATTTACATCGCAAAGTAACAGATTGTTACCCTTTTTAAACTGTCTGCCGAATAATAATTATCTGTAATATTGCAATCCTCATAACTTGTCTGTGAAATTTTTTTTGGGATACGATCTGGGTTCTTCTTCAATAAAAGCGGCACTGCTTGATGCAGACAGTGGAAAACCGCTGGCTTCTGCTCATTCGCCTTCTTCTGAAATGAAAATCCTTTCTCCACGTCACGGGTTTGCCGAACAGGACCCTGAATACTGGTGGAAGGAACTGATCCAGGCAACGAGGCTTTTGCATCAGAAATACCCGTTCGATAAAAGCGAAATCGGGTCGATTGGTATTTCCTATCAAATGCACGGTTTGGTTTGTATAGACAAAAACAACTTCCCTCTGCGTCCGGCAATAATCTGGTGCGACAGTCGCGCGGTTAAGATTGGAGAACAGGCTTTTGATCAGTTGGGACATAATTTTTGTCTCGAGCATTTTCTGAATTCTCCTGGGAATTTCACTGCTTCCAAATTAAAATGGGTGAAAGAAAATGAACCGGAAATTTATGAGCGGACCGTTCGTATACTTTTACCCGGAGATTTTATTGCACTTAAAATGACAGGGGAAGCTGTTACAACCGTCACGGGTTTGTCGGAAGGAATTTTCTGGGATTACAAAGAAAACGGAATAGCTCATTCGCTTCTGGATTTTTATAATTTGGACGAGGCTTTACTTGCTCCATGTGTGCCGGTATTCGGTGAGCAGGGAAGACTACAACGGAAAGCCGCAGAGGTACTGGGCATTACAGAAGGAACACCGGTTTGTTATCGGGCCGGGGATCAGCCCAATAATGCTTTTTCTCTGCAAGTAATGAATCCTGGAGAAATCGCCGCAACAGCCGGTACTTCGGGTGTACTTGTATGGTATAAGTGATCAGCCCCGGTTTATGATCCCAAATCCCGTGTGAATCCTTTTATTCATGTCAATCATCAGACCGAGAGGCCACGCTACGGAATACTGATGTGTCTGAACGGTACGGGCATTCTTAACAGCTGGTTGCGCAGGGAATTTTTTTACGGCGAATCTTATGAATCCATGAATGAGGGTGCAGCATCCGTAGCTGCGGGCGCAGAGGGCATTTCATGTTATCCGTTTGGAAACGGCGCAGAACGTATTTTGGAAAATTATAATCCGGGAGGTCAGATTAGAGGATTGGATTTTAACAGGCACAATAAATATCATTTAGCGAGGGCGGCGCAGGAAGGGATCGTATTTTCGCTTCTTTACGGTGCGGAAATCATGCACGGAATGGGACTTTCCATAAACCGAATAAGAGCAGGATATGCCAATATGTTTTTAAGCGAGTTGTTCTCACAAACTTTTGCGAATTGCAGTGGTTGTCCTGTTGAGTTGTATAATACGGATGGTGCAGTGGGAGCTGCGCGGGCAGCGGGATTTGGAAAAATTTTTTATAAGCAATTAAGTGACTGTTACCTTGGCATGGAGCGAATAAAACTTGTTGAACCCGATAAAAATAATTCGGGCCTGGTTAAAGAAATATATAGTCAGTGGAAGAATGGATTGGAAGAAATGTTAAAAGCCTAACGCCTAACGCCCAACGCCAAACGCCTAACGCTGAAAGCTTAAAGCATGACAAATAAATAAATCAAAAATGTATGATTATCACCAAAGGTGAAAGAGAATTTTTTCCGGGTATAGGGGAAATAAAATATGAAGGAAAAGATTCAGACAATCCACTTGCTTTAAATGGTATGATGAAAATAAAATCATCTCCGGAAAGAAACTAAAGGATCATGTAAAATTTGCGGTGGCCTACTGGCACAGCTTCTGCAATACCGGGGGTGATCCTTTTGGTCCCGGTACCAAACGATTTCCATGGAATGAGTCGGGAGATGCCGTTGCAGGCTGCCAAAGACAAAATGGATGCTGCATTCGAATTCATGACCAAACTGGGTGTACCATACTATTGCTTTCACGATATTGATCTTGTGGATGAAGGAAGATTCTGCTGCTGAGTATGAAAAAAGATTGCAAACATTAGTGGATTATGCCAAACAAAAACAGGCAGCAAGTGGCGTGAAACTTCTTTGGGGAACTGCCAATGTATTTTCGAATCCGCGTTATATGAATGGAGCTGCAACCAATCCGGATTTTGCAGCGCTTGCATATGCTGGCCTCCAAATAAAAAATGCTATTGATGCAACGATGGCATTGGGTGGAGAGAATTATGTTTTCTGGGGTGGGAGAGAAGGTTATATGTCACTCCTGAATACAAACATGAAACGGGAGATTGAACATCTGGGTCGTTTTCTGGGGAAGGCAAGAGACTATGCACGGGGACAGGGATTTAAAGGCGTATTTTTTATTGAACCCAAACCCTGCGAGCCAACAAAACATCAGTACGATTATGATTGTGCTACGGTGATAGGATTTTTGAAAGCGTTCGGGCTGGAAAAGGATTTCAAAATAAATATTGAAGTAAATCATGCTACGCTTGCAGGGCATACTTTCCAGCATGAACTGCAGGTTGCAGCTGACGCGGGTATGCTGGGCAGTATGGATGCAAATCGTGGTGATTCACAAAACGGATGGGACACGGATCAGTTTCCCATGAACCTGAACGAGCTCATCGAATCAATGCTGATCGTTCTGGAAGCTGGTGGCCTTGGTGGAGGCGGTGTAAATTTTGATGCCAAGACCAGAAGAAATTCAACTGATCCGGAAGATCTTTTCCTGGCTCATATAGGGGGCATGGATACTTTTGCACGTGCACTTATTATTGCTGATCAAATCCTCACTCGTTCGCCGTATAAAAAATTCAGGAAAGAACGATATGCATCCTTCGATTCAGGGAAAGGACGCGAATTCGAAGACGGAAAACTCGGACTGGAAGATCTTCGGAATTTTGCTTTGTCAAATGGGGAACCTAAACAAATCAGTGGTAAACAGGAATGGCTGGAGAATGTTATCAATCAATACATTTAAGCCTAAAGCCTAAAGCCTGAAGCTTAAAACTGTTCATGGATAATGGTTGATGGTGAATAGTTTTTCCATTTTCATTTGTTTATTAAGTTTTAGGCTTTTCGCTTTAGGCCCTGGGCATTAAGCTTTAAAAGGTCCCCATCATTTTGAAGACCCGAACGCCGCATCCATTTTCTGCCTGAATTCCTTGTAGAGTTCTTTTTTTGGTTCGTCCGGTTTGAGGGGAACAAGAACTGCCGCATAATTCAGGTTCCGGTCTACATACGCATAAAAACCTGTCATATTCAAACTCGTGACGGAGCTGCCATTTTCAATCCAGCAACCGAGTCCGTTTTTTAGACCAGCCGCTTCTTTCGGCATATATTTTACAGGGAGCTTCGCAAATTGAATTGTTTCCATTTCGGCAGACAGATTTTTCACTAAGAACTTTTTTCCCTTCAAAAGTTCCCTTGTTGAGTAACATAGCAAGGAAATTAATAAAATCATTTGCTGTTGTGATAGCGCCGTCCGCTGCATTACTCGTAACCCCGTTATCATTGGTGAAGCTGGTCCCGCGCATTTTACAAGGACGAAGAATTTTTTCCTGAACAATCCGGTCGAAAGTTTTTTTTGTGACAACCTCCAAAACACGGGCGGCAATATCGGGACCAATCTGACTGAAATAGATTTCTGTTCCAGGATTAGATTCTATTTCTCTTTTAGATGCAAATGAATTAACCTCGGTTTCAAGATCCGGGTATTTGGATTTCTGTAAAAGCCTTAAAGGCCCAGGCGGGTCTGCCTGAATACCTGTTGTAAAACTGAGACAGTTCCTGATGGTAATGTAGGTCTTCATATATTTTGCAAAAATGGGAATATACCTGCTGACCTTATCATCAAGAGAAATCTTGCCGTCATCTACATAAGCCATGATTGTAGCGGCAACAAGCCACTGGCTTGCAATACCCGCCGGAACCTGAACCCTTCCATTATAATCTCCGATTTCTTTTTCAAGCTCTTTTTTATAAACGATTTTACCATTTTTATAGGCAAGGGCCACTATATCATTGCCAAAAAGTTTTTGATTTGTTGTGAGAAAAGCGTCAGTTTCCGGTGAACTGGAAGGTATGGTTTTAGATGACTGAGCCTGAGAACACAGCCATAATAACAGGCAGATGCACAGCCAGCTGAAGACCCGACAGATGGAAATCGTTTTATATGACAGATTTTCAGGGATTTGGAAATGGTTTACCTTTTGAATCATTATGCAGGATTTAAAATAATAAGTAATGAATTTAAACAACTTTACTATAAAAGCATCTGAGGCACTTCAGCAGGCTCAACAACTGGCATTTAATGCGCACAATCCTACTATCGAAACGGAACATCTGATGCAGGCGTTGCTGGAACAAACAGATTCTCCTGTTGAATATCTTCTGAAGAAAAACAATGTAACCATACCCGTTCTTGAAACCAAACTGGATGATCTGATTAAGAAACTACCAAAAGTAGAGGGGACTGATCCTGCACAATCGTTGAGCAGGGATGCAAATAATGCAGTTTTACGGGCAGGAGGTGTTTTAAAGCAGTTCGGAGATGAATTTGTGACTCCGGAACATCTTGTACTTGCACTGATTCAGGGAAATGACGGAACGGCGAAATTATTGAAGAATGCTGGTTTGACTGAAAAAGGGCTGGTAAGTGCAATCAGAGAATCTGAGAAAGGGTGAAACGGTTTCTTCAAATACACAGGAAACACAGTTTAATGCACTCAATAAATATGCAAGAAACCTTAATGAACTTGCCCGTCAGGGAAAACTGGATCCGGTAATTGGACGAGATGAAGAAATTCGCAGAACACTGCATATTCTTTCCAGAAGAAGCAAAAACAATCCAATTCTGGTGGGCGAACCTGGCGTTGGTAAAACGGCCATCGCAGAGGGCCTCGCGCACAGGATTGTAAACGGTGATGTACCTGAAAATCTAAAATCTAAAATTATATATGCGCTGGATATGGGCCAGCTTATCGCCGGTGCGAAATATAAAGGGGAATTTGAAGAACGGTTAAAATCTGTTGTAAAAGAAGTTGCAGGCAGTGATGGTGAAATTATTTTATTCATAGATGAGATTCATACCCTTGTAGGTGCCGGTGGTGGCGAGGGTGCGATGGATGCGGCCAACATACTCAAGCCGGCCTTGGCCAGGGGAGAATTACGTGCTATCGGAGCAACTACACTAAACGAGTACCAGAAATTCTTCGAAAAAGATAAGGCGCTCGAACGAAGATTCCAGAAAGTAATGATCAACGAACCCAATGTGGAAGATGCCATCTCCATTTTACGTGGTCTAAAGGATCGTTATGAAACTCATCATCATGTTCGCATTAAAGATGAAGCGATCATTGCTGCCGTCGAGTTATCACACCGATATATAACTGACCGGTTTTTGCCGGATAAAGCGATTGACCTGATTGATGAAAGTGCGGCTAAACTCAGACTGGAAATGAATTCAATGCCAGAAGAACTGGACCAGTTGCAAAGACAGATCAGGCAACTGGAAATTGAACGCGAGGCGATCAAAAGGGAGAATGATGACGAGAAATTACGTCAGCTTAGCATTGAAATTGGAAATCTGAGTGTGAACAGGGACACACTGATGTCAAAATGGAGACAGGAAAAAGAATTGGTAGAAAAAGTTCAAAATGCCAAAGCAGATATTGAAGCCCTTAAGCTCGCTGCAGAAAAAGCAGAACGCGAAGGCGATTATGGAAAAGTGGCTGAAATCAGGTATGGGAAGATAAAAGATGCCGAGAAAATAATCGATGAATATTCTGTACAGCTAAGTAACAGTTCTGAAAAACGTTTATTGAAAGAAGAAGTGGATGCTGAAGATATTGCAGAAGCTGTTGCCAAGTCCACAGGCATTCCCGTATCCAGGATGCTTCAAAGCGAAAAACAAAAATTATTGAACCTGGATGATGAATTGCATAAACGAGTCGTCGGTCAGGATGAGGCAATTTCTGCAGTCGCGGACGCAATTCGCAGAAGTCGTGCGGGATTACAGGACCCGAAGAGGCCCATTGGTTCTTTTATTTTCCTGGGAACAACAGGTGTAGGTAAAACAGAGTTGGCCAAAGCTCTGGCAGAATATCTTTTTGACGATGAGGCTATGATGACAAGGATTGACATGAGTGAATATCAGGAAAAACATACGGTAAGCCGTCTTATAGGTGCTCCCCCGGGGTACATTGGGTATGACGAAGGCGGGCAATTGACTGAAGCCGTTCGTCGCAAACCATATAGCGTGGTATTGCTGGATGAAATCGAAAAGGCTCATCCGGATACATTCAATATTTTACTTCAGGTGCTGGACGACGGAAGGCTGACTGACAATAAAGGCAGAGTGGTGAACTTCAAAAATACCATCATCATAATGACCAGCAATATCGGCAGCCAGATTATTCAGGCAAACTTTGAAGATGTTACCGAAGCAAATAAGGAAGGAGTTGTTGAGAAAACAAAGGTTGAAGTAATGGAATTGCTGAAGCAGACAATCAGGCCTGAGTTTTTAAACAGGGTGGATGAAGTAATCATGTTCCAGCCGCTTCTTAAACCGGAAATAAAGGGAGTTATCAGGATCCAACTGGACAATTTGTCCAAAATGCTTTTAAAAAATGGAGTAGATTTAAGATTTACAGACTATGCACTGGATTACCTGGCAGAAAACGGATACGACCCCCAATATGGCGCTCGTCCTCTTAAAAGACTCATTCAGAAAGCAATAGTTAACCCATTGAGTAAAAAGATATTAGGAGGGGATATTGATCATTCACATCCTGTGTTGGTAGACGTATTTGACGGCGTTGTGGTATTCCGAAACGAACAGGAAGAAAGGAAGAAATCGGGAATGGCATCTTAATAAGTTGTTAACTAATTTATTAACCTGTCCGGGTACCGTAAAATAAGTAAGATTTTTCAGTTAAAATACCTATTTTTAGCCGCCTCCTGCCAGTTAGTCTGGCTCGGAGGCTTTTTACTCAACTTTCCTGCTGGAAAACTGTTATAAAGCAAAGGATAAAAATTTAAAGGATTATATTTTATGGCGTTTAAGAAAGAGATCGTAGAAATCATTGAACCTAGAGATGTTTTCGTTGGACCGGATACGGCTCCGGTAACCCTTATGGAATTCGGGGAATATGAAAATGAAGATTGTGCAAAAGCACATGAAGTAGTAAAGAAAATTATGGAAGAATTCAAGGGTAAGGTTCGTTTTAATTTCAGGCATTTTCCGCTGACAAAGATTCACCAACGCAGCCTGAAAGCGGGCGAAGCTTCGGTCGCCGCTGCCCAGGAAGGAAAGTTCTGGGAAATGCACAATATTCTTTTCCATAACCGGCATAATCTGGGAACTACCAGTTTGAAGTTACATTCCCGGGAAGCAGGTATTTCCAATAAGAAGTTCCTGGATCATCTGGTTAATGCAACATATGGCTGGCAGGTTCAGGGAGATCTCAGGGAAGGCATTCAGAAGGGAGTAACTACAGTACCCGCATTCTTCATCAATGGAGAGATGTTTAACGGCAAGCCTACCTTCGATAACCTGAGCAAGGGTATTGAAGCAGCTTTGAAAAAGGCGAAGAAGAAAACGTCCGTTAAAGCCTAATAAAGCCTAAACCCTAAAGGCTAAAGGCTAAAGGCTAAAGGCTAAAGTTTTGAGAGGTTTAAGTTAGAATATATTTTAAGCATTCGTCATCTAAACGAATGCTTTTTTATTTGATTATTTTCTTAAAATATTCTCATTTAGCGCAAACTTAAATAAGATTATTTTCGAAATTTTCAAGTGCTTAAGGCTTTAGGCTTTAAGCTTTGGGCCTTAAGCCCGTAATTTGTCCTTTTCATAATAAATGTCTAAATTGGTTAATCCTAAGACCAATATCGAATGAAACGCGACGGTAAATCCAATTCTGTTCAGGGGAAGCCCAGCGTTCTTGGTATTGTCCGAAATTCTAACGGCTGGAGAGAGAGATTACCCAAAGGAATTCTTTCTCAAATGAAAAACTGGTCATTTCAGGACCGGATAGAAGCTTTCTCGCAGAAATCCCAACATTTTCTTGATGAAATTAAATCGCTTGGGTTTACCAGGACGATGGACAAATTGGACAGAGGCAAGCTGAGTGTTTTTAACCAGCTCAATTTCTTTCAATTTATCACTGGCATTATTATACCCGTGGTCTGTTTTTTTGGAAATGATAAATTCCCGATAGGAGCTTTTTTTGTTGCAAGTTTACCTGCATGGGTCAACCTCGTGGTCCTTTACCTCAATTTTTATTATAAATATGAAGCAGGTACAATCACATATTTCATTTTGTATCCGCTAATCATGTGTATTGTCTACATGAGCGGCATGAATCTGGGAGTCGAGCTTTATTTTATATTAAACGGCATTCTTGCCGTTTTTTTTCTGCCTTATATCAGCCAGATGTTATTTTCAGTAGGTTTTTCCATGGTGAGTTATTTTGTGCTGGTGATCATCAATAAAGAATATAATTTTCAGCTGCATACATATAACTTTTCACTCTTTTTATTCAACCAGGTCACAGCAATCATTTTTATATTTTATGCACTGTTCCTGATTAAAAAGGAAAACAGTTTATACCAGTTTGGGATTCTTGCAACGAATAAAGATTTGCAGGAGAAAAATGAAAAAATTGAAAAGCAGAAAGCAGAAATAGAACAGAAAGCAGTAGAATTGAGTGAGTTGAATTCTTTGAAAAATAAACTCTTTTCGGTGATATCACATGATATGAAAACACCGATGTACGCGCTGCGCAACCTGTTTCGAAGCATGCAGCAGCTCGATATGAGTGGTAAGGAAATAAAATCAATTATTCCCGACGTCGTAAGTGACCTGAATTACACTACAGGTCTGATGGAAAATCTGTTGCATTGGGTGAAGAGCCAGATGCATTCAGCAAGCATTTCACCGGTCGAACTGAATATGGAAGAAATTACAGACGAAGCAATACATGTACATCAGCTACAGGCAAATACCAAAAAAATTACCATCAAAAGAGAAATGGAGGAGTCGTTACTTGTTTTTGCGGATAAAGATATGGTGACCCTGGTACTAAGAAACCTCCTTTCAAACGCCATTAAATTTACACCGGAAAAAGGCGAGATTATTATACGAATGAACAGAGAATCTCCCTATTGCCGGGTATCTGTAATTGACAATGGAATCGGAATGGATCATGAAGCATTGATAATGATTCAGCAAAATAATTACTACACTACCAACGGCACTGCAAAGGAAAGCGGCACGGGGCTTGGACTAATGTTGAGTAAGGATTTTCTTTCCAGAAACGGGGGCGCTTTATCAATCGAGAGTGAGCCCGGCCGGGGTAGCGTTTTCTCTTTTACAGTTCCCCTCGCTGTGGATAGCTGACGATCGCTCTATGCCATTTTTGCACGCAAATATTGAGAAGGCCATTCCGTATCGACATTCAATTTGCGGGCAGCCATTTGAGGGAAATTGACATTTCTTAATGATTCTCTTGCAATAAATACCAGGTCTGCTTTTCCTGTTTTAATAATTTCATCAGCCTGAACTGCCGTGGTGATCAATCCAACTGCACCTGTGAGTATATCCGATTCTCTCCTGATCTTCTCCGCGAAAGGAACCTGGTAACCCGGGCCCAATGGAATCTTTACATTTGGAACGAGACCACCGGAAGAACAATCTATCAGATCAACTCCCAGTTTTTTTAAGACTTTCGCCAGCAATACGGAAGAATCAGGATCCCAACCCTCTTCCGCATAATCCGTAGATGAAATACGAACAAATAAAGGAAATTTTTCCGGCCAGATTTCACGGATGCCAATGGTAATTTCTCTCAGCAGACGAATCCGGTTTTCAAAAGAACCACCGTATTCGTCTGTACGAATATTACTTAAGGGAGACAGAAAACTATTGATAAGATATCCGTGGGCACCATGAATTTCCAGTACTTCAAATCCTGCAGTCAGGGCTCGTCCTGCAGGCTGATTTAAAATCTTCAATTAACCTTTTTATGTCAACTATTGACATAGCTTCAGGAGCCGGATCATTTTCACGAAAGGAAATTGCCGAAGGCGCCTGGCAAATCCATCCATTAGCTGTTATCGGTAAAATTTTCCCACCCCTCCAGGGAGAACTAACACTCGCTTTTCTTCCGGCATGTGCAAGCTGAATACCAGGAACGGATCCCTGCTTCTTTATAAAACCTGTTATCCTCTGAAGGAATTCAATTTGTTCGTCTTTCCATAGACCCATATCGTCGGGAGAAATACGTCCTCTCGGAGAAATAGCTGTCGCTTCCTGAACAACCAGCGCTGCGCCACCAACGGCGCGACTACCCAGATGAACGAGGTGCCAGTCGTTCGCAAATCCATCTATCGATGAATACTGACACATAGGTGAGATGGCAATCCGGTTTTTAAAACGAATACTTCTGATTTCCAAAGAGTCGAATAACATTTTGAATATTATTTTTTTCTCAATTCAAGAAAAGCTTTACCGATGCAATGAATCAGATCCGTAGATAACATTGCTTCTTCAGAAAAAAGGCTGGCTGCCAGATCTCCGGCACATCCGTGCAGATATACACCGAATGCAGCAGCGATGACTGGCGGATAGGATTGGGCAAGAAGGGCCGTAATGATTCCAGTCAACGCATCACCACTGCCTCCTTTGGCCATGCCCGGATTGCCATTAATATTAAAAGAAATATTTCCATCCGGGCTGAAAACGCCTGTAAAATGCCCTTTCAGGACTATGATGATCTTATGTAGTATTGCCATTTTTCTAGCCTTCTCGAATCTCATGACATCGTTCGAAGTATTGCCGAATAAACGGTCAAATTCTTTTGGATGTGGTGTAATAATCGTATTATGATTCAAAATAGATAAGAGTTCTTCATGTTTACTCATGATATTTAATGCATCTGCATCCAGCACGAGTGACTGATGGAAAGCTTTTAAAAATTTTTTCATCATACCAGCTGTCTCATCTCCGGTGCCAATGCCAGGTCCGAGACCAGCTGCCTGGAAAATTTCTGAATGAGCAGGAAAACCGGTTAGCTGAAATTCACCTTCACCAATACTCACCATGGCCTCCGGTAATGCAGTCTGCATGATTTCATATCCACAGGATGGGAGATGAGTGGTTACCAATCCTGCGCCGGCAGACAAACATGCTTTTGCTGCCAGAACCGCGGCGCCCATTTTTCCATAACTTCCTGCCATGATCAATGCATGACCAAAATTTCCTTTATTGGCAAAGGGATCCCGTGCTTTATAGTACGATAACGCAGTGGTCTTGTCAAAAATAGAATAGGAGGAAGTAAATCCACTTAAGTAGGATTCTAATTGTTTCATTCCGGCGAAGTTAAGAAAAGGCTTAAAAGCTCAAAGCTTAAAGCTTAAGGCTTCTATCGTTTCTCACCGCCTCTTCCTTCAGGATCATTTTCAGGTTCATCGTCGGTTTCGTGGGACTGTTGATAGTTCCCAAATACATCGCAGAGCTTTTTTGCGGCGTAGACTCTTTTATTGTCATTATTGCAAAGAGCAATGATCGTCGCATTTTCTTCCATCATGCGGATAAACACTGTGCGGTTACCATGCCACCATCCATTGTGGTAAATCAATTTTTTACCGTCAGGATAAACAATCATTCGCCAGCCAAAACCGTAATTGCGTTTTCCTCGCTTTTCAAGACTATATGGAGTATATGCGCTGTCTAATGTGGATTGTTTAAACATGACGCCTCCACGCAGAGCAGCATCCCATTTGAGCATATCTTCCGGAGTACTGTAAACATTTTTATCTCCGTACACCATATCAAGGTATTCCATGGGATACATTCTTCCACTTATTTTATATGAACGTGTTGCGGTTGCGGTATCTTTAATTGAATACACGTACGTATCGTTCATTTGCAGAGGCTGGAAAAAAGTTTTAGCCAGGTATTCATCATAGGTTTCACCAGAAACCTTTTCAATGATAAGTGCGAGAAAAGCATAGTTGGTATTGGAATACTCAAAATGCCTACCCGCAGTTGTATAAATTACTTCTGTGTGATGCTGGTTTATATATTGAAGCAAATCGGTGTTGTTAAGGTATTTTCTTTTATCCCAGCCGGACTGATCCATGAAATGAACGTAATTCCTCAGTCCACTGCGTTGACTCAAAAGATTTTTTATAGTAATGCCTGCAGGGAATCCAGTCAGGTATTTGGAAATATCATCATGAATGTCCAATTTCCCTTCTTCCCATAATTTCAAAATTGCCATTGCAGTAAATGTCTTGGATACGGAAGCCAGGTGAAAGGCCGTATGCGCATTTACGCTATCCTTATGTTTTCCCGGATCCTTAAATCCGCTATATCTTTCATAAACTATGGTTCCATTATGAGCCACAATGAGTCCGCCATTAAATCCGTGAGAGAAAAGAGAATCAAAGAAATGCCGGGAAGTATTGCTGTAAACTTTAAATTCTCCGGGGTTCAGCGTCTTCGGGTGCGGATTTACGACGGCCAGGAGGGTCGTATCCCGGGTTCTTGCAATAGGTTTAACAGCAGGACTTTGCCCGCAGCAAACCAGAAAAGAGGCAGCCATAAGATAGCAGCAAACAGTTTTCAATAGGTATCTATTTTTTCATTTCAAAAGTGCAAAAATAAAAATATTAGGCTTTACAAGGCTCAGGAAACGAGTTTTGTTTTTCAGTTTCCTTTTTTAGGAGCAATTTTGCCACTCCTTTAGTAGAAATAACGCAAAAACAGCATTGAGATTATGGCCGATAAAAAAATTACAAGTTATCCAAAAGAAAAAGTTAATATACTGTTTCTTGAAAACATCAGCGATGCAGCCGTGAGACGGTTTTCAGGAGCTGGTTATACTTCTGTTAAGAAATTGACAAAAGCCCTTTCTGAAACCGATCTGATAAAGGAAATTGAGGACGTTCATCTGTTGGGCATCCGGTCTAAAACCCAGATTACCGATAAAGTGCTCCGGGCGGCCAAAAAACTACAGGCTATTGGTTGCTTTTGCATTGGTGTTAACCAGGTGGATCTAAAAAATGCAACAAAAAACGGTATTGCTGTCTTTAATGCTCCTTATTCCAATACCCGCTCAGTTGCCGAACTTGTAATAGGCGCATCCATTATGCTTATACGCAGGATACCAGATAAAAGTAAATCAGCCCATGATGGAATCTGGATGAAGGAATCTAAAGGAAGTTATGAACTGCGGGGCAAAACAATGGGTATTATCGGATATGGAAATATCGGTACGCAGGTCAGCGTACTTGCTGAGGCCATGGGAATGAAAGTAATTTTTTATGATATTGATACCAAATTGCCGCTCGGAAATGCAACAGCTAAAAGCTCTATTAAAGAGCTGGTATCTGCATCAGATATTGTAACCGTTCATGTGCCTGATACTGAGCAGACGCGTATGATGATCAATAAGAATGTTTTACGGCAATTCAAGAAGGGATCTATTTTGCTTAATTATGCAAGAGGCGAGGTAGTTGACCTTGAAGCATTATCCAGGGTATTGGAGGAAGGGCAACTTTCAGGTGCCGGAGTCGATGTATATCCACTGGAGCCAGAGAAAAACGGAGACAAGTTCAGCACACCGCTTCAACATCACTCCAATGTTTTACTAACGCCTCATATTGGAGGTTCTACGGAGGAGGCACAGGAAAATATTGGAGATGATGTAAGTAACAAATTATTTCAATATCTGGAAATGGGGATTTCAACTGGCTCTCATACAATTCCGGAACTCAGTTTACCCCAACATCCGGATACCCACAGGATCCTGCATATTCATTATAATGTTCCGGGAGTTTTGTCTGAAATCAATACACAGCTTTCCAGCCATCATATTAATATACTGGCACAATACCTTAAAACAAATGATAATATTGGATATGTTGTACTTGATGTGGATAAAAATCTTTCAGCCCAGGCGATAGGGTTATTAAAGGAAGTAAAGAATACGATTAAGACGAGGCTGCTTTATTAGCATGAGGGTATGAGAGTGTGAGAGTGTGAGAGTGTGGGAGCCTGTTATTAAAAGTTATTCAGGCACTCAAACTTACTACATACTTACCCTGTTCTTCCCAATGATCTTCCTGATATTATCATATATCTCCTGATATGATTTCCATACATATTTGAAGGTTTCACCGAGGCGAACACCGATGGTCTTATTCAAAACAACATACATAATAAGGAAGGACAGAATTGCTGAAACCACGGTTCCGTATGCAGCTCCCATCCATCCAATATATCGCAATCCGAGATACATGAGAATATAGTTGATACTCATGGTAAACAGGTTTACCCAGAAGTTGATACGAGGTTTGCCAATGGCATCCATTGTGGTTCCGAACTGATAAGAGAAAGGCCTGAGAAAACTGAATAGTATTACGGTTTGCAGAATTGGAACGGCGGCAAAATATTTACGTCCAGCCAGTACCATAATAAATAAATGAGGGATTAAAAAAATCAGGATGCTTACAGGTGCAAGAATACTCACAATTGTGCCTACCATTCTTTCAAAGTAATAGCGTACTTTATCCGGTCCCGATGTGACCATAGCTTCCACATTTTTAGGGAAAAGCACATCAGCGATCGCAATAGAAGGTACATCCATCATATTATTTATCCGGGAAACCACATTGTAATAGGCAACAACATCGGCAGAGATCAGTCCTGCAGAAATAAACTGATCTGCAGATCTTCCGAAAGCTGAAAAAACATTGGTTCCGAAAATATATTTCCCAAAATGGAACATCCGGAACATGGTCTGTTTATCTGTATCAATTTTAGGATAAAAATATCCCCTTGCAAAATACATAAGAATAAGTGTTCCCCAGAGAAGTGAAATAATTTGTAATCTTGCCAGGTTCACAAGGGTAAGTGATGATTTATGAAAGATCAGAAGCAGGATCATCAGTATCATAAAAATTCCCTGTCTGCATAAATAGCCATAAAAAATGGCCTTAAACTTAAAATGTGCCTGCAACAAAACTTCAAAATGATTAAATGGAATAAGTACCAGAATAATCAGCATACCCCATTGAAACAGCGGGTAGAGTTCAGGCGTATTTAGCCATTTCACAAAAATATGTCCGCCAAATAATAGCAGACAAATAACGAGAACTGAAAAAAGCGTATTGGTGATCAGTGAAGCAGACTGGATCTTATTCCTGTTGTTAACATATTCCGGTTCACTCAGGAATTTGATCATCGGGTTGCGGAGCAACCCCTGTTTTACATTTTCTATCAGTGCAAATATGGCCAGGAAAAGCGCCCAGATTCCCATTTCTTTAACTGTCGGAAAGACTTTTTTGGCCAGGATGATATAGCTGATGACACCAAAAGCAATAAGGGAAAACCGGTTCAACAACGTAAAAAAAATGGAATGGATCCAAAAGGATGAACCGAATTTAAGTTTCAAAAAACGGGTAATTTAGCGTTAATAAATACGATAACACGGATTAAATAATTAGGATTTCAATAATCGAACCGCCTTAAATCAATTAATTAAGAATTAGCAGTAAATGGTCCGGATTATTGATTATCATAATATTTACATTGATTCACGAAGCTATCCAATCAATGCGATAAATTAAAATTTGCCAGCCACTTTATCCAAGCCGGTAAATCTGTTATAATGTTTCCTATAATTTACATTATGTCAAATAGCCGCTACGGGTATTTATTTTTTAGGCTAGGCTTCTATTTGCTGGCGCTGTGTAACTTTAAGATGGATGGAACAAATTGATTACTGCTTAGATAGAATACTTCAAGAATTGAGAAAAAATTGGAATGATTCTTCCAGGCCTCCATTAAAGGCTGAAGAGCTTTTGAGAGAATTTAAAGCACCAGAAGGCAGACATGAATTTTTTAAAGGACTAATAGAAAAATTACATAAAGACGGGTTCATTCGTTTTCTTAACCCGTATTCTACTATGGAAACAGAAATGGACTATTACCAAAGAGAAACAATACTTTCTGTCGAAGGATATTATTTAATAGAAAATGGTGGTTACAGGCAAAAAAGTATTAATACAAATCAGGAAAGAGAGAGGATTCGTGTATTAGAGACTTACCCAAATATATTAAACCGCCGGACATTATGGGTAGTCTATGGGACTTTTTTTCTGGGTTTCGTTGAATTATTGAAATGGTGTTATGATAATCATTGGTTTCCTTTCTGCGGTCATTAATCGTCGCCTTCGGCTCCGTTTCCCTCTTGAAAAATAAATACCGCTTTGCTCTGACCCACGCTCCAGCGGGAATCTTGCCAAAAAACCTTAAGATCCCCGCCCATAGCTTTGCCAAGCTATTTGCACATAATGTAGTCTTATAAGAATGTGAAAATATTTTGTCCATGAGCGTTAATTAGTTACGCGATCAAATTTGCGAGGCATTATTTAATTCAAATTTGATCGCGTAACTAATTAACGCTCATCCTATTGGCGATTCTTATAAGATGACTTTATGTCAAATAGCCGCTACGGGTATTTATTTTTTGCCCACGCTTCTATTAGGACAGTAATTTTGCAATAAATGCGATATTATGAATATGACTGCCAGACAACTTACTAGCGCATTTGAAAAATACATTGCAGAAAATCACAGACATCTGATTATGTTCAACCAGTATCTTATGGCTGGATATGATAAAGATGCCAGAATGCAATTAAAATTATGCACTGGTACAAAAGATCAGATTGATGAACTTTTTACTATTTTTAAAAAGTTTATTAGCGAACTACCTGCATCAAATATTGATGAAAGTGTAAAGGCAACGATGTAGTTTCAGGATAAGCAATTAAACAATTCCTTATTACAGCCGTAATGGCCCATTGTAATTCTCTGTTCATACCCAATCTTTTTAGCTAATAATTGGCAACCCTTCTGACTACAGAGTCTGTTTAACATTAAGAGAAATTGTAAATTGAAATATCATCTGGCATAAAAATTAGAAGTATGAAAGCTAATAAACTATTATTATCCATTTTTAAGGCGATGTTGTGCATGGTTGGAATATTCATTATGGGATACTTAGGGTATCATTGGCCTGACGCTATGATTTGGGTAATTTCTGTTGCTATCCTCTGCGCTTTCTCCAGATATTTTTACACAAAGGGTCAGGAAGAATAAGTTTACCCAGATATCTTTATTTTGGGATAGATACATTTATTTATCCGTCTGGATGGGAAAAGTATATGAAAAGATTACTTACAACAGCGGTTTTAGCGCAGGTAATATTGTTGTACAATTGTACTTCAAAGCCTGCCCCTCTTGCAGATCAGCTGGAAAACAATTTGCGTTCTCATTTAAAAAAAATTGATTCAACAGTCGTTTTGGATACGTTCCGAGTTCTGAGAATGGATAAAATGGTAGAAAAACTGGGAAGAATTTTTGACGATACGATTTATAAAAGAGAGTTATACAGGGTACAGGATCAATTGGCAAATGCAATCAAGTATCAAAAGCATGACAGTATAGAGTTTTATCAGGGCGAAGTCAATTACATGCTTCCCCAGATTGATTCACTTACCAGATCCATAGCACAGGCTGATACGACAAAAAAGTTTGGACTCTTAGTGTCTTGTTGGTTTCAAATAAGTAAAAATAACATGAGAAATTCGGGTGCGCTTTATTACTTCTTAGATCAACAAATGACAATCCGAAATTCAGATATGATAGATTCAACAATTTCCTTACTATCCCGGGGCATGCATTAAACTGACAACGACTTTTTATTTAAGGTGCCGGAAAAGCGCCATATTCAATTCTGTCATCTCACCGGCTCCTGAGATTCTTTTAATTTCAAGAAGTTTTTTGCCAATCGCAATGGCAGTTGCTGATGCGGAATTGCCTGTTTTATGGGAAATAGTTGGCCTGGGCTGGAAAGAGGTTTTTTGATTGGATTTCATAAATAAAGGATATAGTATAACGACTACATCCTTTATTTATGCGTATGAACGGAGGAATTATCAAATCATATTTAACAATATTCATCAAACGCCGCAATCAGGTTGTGAGCGATCATTTGAGCCGACCGTCCTTCTATATGATGACGTTCAATCATGTGTACCAACTGACCATCTTTAAAAAGTGCTACAGCCGGAGAAGATGGAGGATAAGGCAATAATCGCTCCCGTAAAGCACGTACTGCATCCACGTCGAAACCAGCAAAGCTGGTTGTTAAATGATCTGGTTTTTTCTTTGTATTGTGAACAGCCATAAGTACTCCTGGCCTGGCGGTACCGGCAGAACAACCGCAAACTGAGTTTATCATTACCAGGGTAGTGCCCCTGGATTCCAATTGACTCTTGACTTCTTCAGGTGTTTTTAGCTCGCTGAATCCGTTTTCGGTCAGCTCCTCTTTCATTGGAATAACTAATTCTTCGGGATACATTGACTAAGTTTTTTAAAACAACGCAAAATTACTCAAATTGTTCATTATCCGGAAGAATCCACAAAACCAGCTGTTCAGGGGAATCGTCCTGACTTAATATTGCGAATATCATGCTATTATGTCGGTTAGTTATGAGATTAAATGCCATATTGTCTCCCTTTTATGCTAAAAACCGGGTGGTATAGCATTTGACAAATCAGATACGAAATTAACCAATCAAATATTAAAAACATAGTACTATGACACTCGTAAAAGTTAACAACAGGCCTTTTGGAAATCTGTTTAATGATTTCCTTAATGAGATTCCTGGTGCGGCCCGTTCATTAGGGCAGGATCTTTTTGCTTTTCCGCAAACAAATATTCACGAAACCTCTGAGGCTTATCACCTGGAATTGAATGTTCCCGGCAGATCCAAAGAAGATTTTAAAATCCAGGTAGAACAGGGTTTGCTCACAATCAGTTTTGATAAGAAAGAGGAAACCAATACCCAGGATGGTTATAAAACAATTCGTCGTGAATTTGAATTCAAATCATTCAAACGCAGCTTTTCAATTGACGACAAAGTTGATGTGAATGGTATTCAGGCTAAATATGAAAATGGAATTTTGAAACTTCTTTTACCAAAAAAAGAAGAATCAAAGCAGAGCGCAAGACAAATTAACATTTCTTAATACCCTTCTGAAAGTACATTTTGTTGGTTTGTAGTCCCCTTTAATCTTAAAGGGGATTTTTTTGCTTTGATTTCTTCTCATTGTGAATTAATTTTGAATCTCATTTTCCAGACTCTATGAATAGATCCGGTTATCTGTGGTTTTTGGCCATTTTATTTTTGTGTTTTACCTGGGCACTTCCATCATTTGGCCAGGCACAAATTACCCGCTTTCCAGTAGATACGATTAGCCAGGTTCAGGACACTTCACTAAAACTCCAGCAGTCGCCGGATACCGTATTGAGAATTCGCAACCTGAGTCCTTTTTTTACACTTCATGTGGACTCAATGCTGAATTACAATCTTGAGATAAATAAAAACCCCTCTAATTACTACTGGTATTTGAGAAATTCTCCATTGGGTATAAAGATTAATAAAGATAATGGCATGCTCAGTTTTAAGGCTGACAAGTCTTATTTTCTATCGGGCAGATTAAAATATGATTATCCTTATAAGGTGAGTGTTGGTGTTCAGAATCTGCAAAAGCCAGAAGAAAGGATAGATACCACATTTACTATCGAGTTTTTTACCACAGATATTATCCCCTCCCGGCTTAAGCCTTCGGTAAACGGTATTCTGTTTGTTGATGAAGGGGATACAATAAATTTTAAAATTGAATGTGATGAAGGAAGTTTTCCGGTTGATAACATTAGTTTCTATTCTAATCTACCGATAAAAAATTATAAATCTGTCAAAAAATGCGATGATGATTTTGTATGGAGTCCTCCCTATGATTTTGTGGGCGAAAACGATTCAGCCAGGCTAAAACTGGTAGTCCTTTATTTTGTAGGTTCCAATAAATTTTACATCCGTGATACGGCTATGGTAAAATTATATGTGCGGGCATCTTTGAACTATCCATTTATGTTGCAGGAATACGATCGCACAGTGAAAGAAGTCCATACTTATACACTTCAGCTTAAATATGCATTTGTAGAGTTGGATAAAAAAGTAAAAAATACCAAGACGACACGGACAACTTTTGACATGACATCCGGATCAACCGCATTGGGCGGGACTGTATTTTCTTCCCTGCCTTCGGCAAGCGCCCAAACCGTCGGTAAGATTCTCCCAAGCGCCGGCGTGGCTCTCGTTCCGGTAAAAGAAGCCGTTTCGCCGCAAAAAACTGCTGAACAGAACTCAGCTTCTCTGGTCCGTTCTTCAATAAAAAGACTCGAATATCAAACACATGAAAATGCACTTGCCGGAGGAAAGGATCCTGACATAACTAAAAAGATTAATAAACTTAGAGATGAGATGCAGCAGATTCAGATCCAGTTAATTGATGTGCCGATCGATGAGAATAATAATATGACGGAGGAACAGCTGAACGATTATTTCAATTCAAACAAAGTGAATAAGAAATATAAGCTCAAGCATTAAGAGAAAGTATGGGGGTATGGGAGTATGGGAGTACGGGATTTGAATGAAAGAACTAATAGGCCGCTTATTTCATCCCTGTGCTCCTAGTTAATAAGATTATTAATCAAAAATCCACTCCCATACTCCCATACTCCCATACTTTCTTTATTTGTACCCCAGAATCTTCATCATGCTCTGTGCTGTCTGTTCCTTCGCATATAGCCAGTCTACCGGTTTTCCGTTTTTATCGACACTTATTATTACATGTTTGGGTGAAGGAATCAGGCAATGCTTAATTCCGCCATATCCGCTGATTTGATCCTGGTATGCGCCGGTGTGAAAAAAACCCAGATACAAAGGTTCGCCGTTGTTGAGCTTAGGCAGAAACACTTCATTTATATGTTCTTCGGAATCGTAATAATCGTGACTATCGCAGGTAATACCACCCAGAACAACGCGCTGATATTCGACATCCCATTTATTTATAGGCAGCATCAGGAAACGTTCCCCGATACCCCAGGTATCAGGTAAAGTGGTAATAAATGATGAATCAATCATATACCAGATTTCGCGGTCATTCTGCATTTTCTGTCCGATCACGCTATAAACATGTGCCATACTTTCTCCTACCGTATAACTTCCGAATTCAGTAAATATATTGGGCATGGGCACATGGTTACGTTTGCATGCTTTTTTAATATTTCCGACTATTTCATTGATCATAAACTGGTAATCATATTCAAATCCCAGAGAATGTTTAATGGGGAAACCACCTCCGATATTAATAGAATCCAGTTCAGGGCAAATCTTTTTTAACTGACAATACAGATTGATAACTTTATTGAGCTCACTCCAGTAATAGATGTCGTCTTTAATCCCTTTGTTAAGAAAAATATGAAGCATTTTAAGCTGGAAACGGTCTTCGTTTCCTTCAATTTTATCCACATAAAATTCCAGTACATCGCGTGGTCTGAAACCAAGCCGTGATGTATAAAAAGGGAAATTCGGTTCTTCTTCAGCGGCTACACGAATACCCAGTTTGAAAGGTACCTTGACTGATTTTTTATACTGCTGCAGTTCATCCTTATTATCAAGAATCGGAACCACGTTTTTAAATCCGGTATTTAGCAGGGAAGCGATACGGCTGGTGTATGGCTTCTGTTTAAAACCGTTGCAGATAATATAAGTATCCTTGGTTATTTTTTTTCTTGCATATAATTTTTTGATGATATCAATATCATACGCATAGGAAGTCTCCAGATGAATATCGTTGTTCAGCGCTTCTTCCACAACAAATGAAAAATGAGAACTCTTGGTACAGTAACAATAAAAATATTTGCCTTCATATTTGTGCCTGGACATGGCGGTTGCAAACATTTTTTTTGCTTTTTTTATCTGCATGCCAATTTTAGGTAAATAAGAAAGTTTAAGCGGTGTCCCATATTTGTCAATCAGGGATTTGATATCCACCCCATTAAATTCCAAATAATTTTCTTTCACTAAAAAACCTTCCTGCGGAAAATTAAACGTTTGCTGTACCAGGTCAGCATACGTATTGTTCATTGAATCGTTTGGATTGATGATGGTCGTGCGATTTAGGATTGAAATAAATAATAGATACAAATGTAAATTTTTGAGGGTATCCACAAAATAAAAGAGGTTTCTTAAAGGATATTTAATGTCCTTTAAGAAACCTCGTATATAATATTTCATTTTTTATTTTACTGAAGCGATCAATTGCTTAAAGGCTTCCGGTTCATTCATGGCAATATCAGCCAGCATTTTTCGGTCGAGCGTCACGCCTTTTTCATTCAGCAGATGGATGAACCGGGAATAGGTTAGTCCTTCTGCACGAACGGCTGCATTGATACGTGCGATCCAAAGTGCACGGTATTCTCGTTTCTTAAGTTTCCGGCCCACATAACGATAGGTCAGTCCCTTCTCTAATACGTTTTTAGCTACAGTATAAACATTCTTCCGTTTACCATAGAAGCCTTTGGCTTGTTTGAGGATTCGTTTTCTGCGGGCCCTGGAGGCAACCGCATTTACTGAACGTGGCATATATTAATGATTTGAAAATTTGAAAAGTAAAAATTGAAATGGGGCTATTTTAATCTCAGCAGCCTTTTTACAAAGTCCTGATTAGCGCTGCCTGACCTTTCCTTTTTTCGCCATCAGCCTTTTTCTTTTCTTGATTTTCTTAGTCAGAATATGTCTCTTGAAAGCTTTTTGGAAAGTGATTTCCCCGGTGCCTGTAACCTTGAATCTTTTTTTGGCACTCGAATTTGTTTTAACCTTTGGCATCTTTTGATGTGGTTTTAAATGATACCCTGCTGGCGGATCTGCTCTGGCAGATCACTTATGGGGCCGTTTGGGCAATTCCCGCGTTTAGCGGGACCATTAAAAAATGGAGCGCAAAGGTATATGTATTTTTAGTAAAAAGGAAATAATATCCTGATCTCTACGCGAATATGGGCAATATAATGGTATCATTTATAGGGGTTTTAACGCTTTTCCACTATTTTTGCCTCCCTTAAAAATCTCAGATCACTAAATATGGACAAACTGATTTATCTGGTGCCCCTTATGGGAGTCATTGGTCTTCTGTACACTTTCATTCAATTTAAATGGGTTTCCCGACAGGATGAAGGAACCGATCTGATGAAACAGATCAGCCGTTATATTGCTGAAGGAGCTATGGCTTTCCTGAAAGCTGAATGGAAAATCCTTGGATATTTTGTAGTTATAGTGGCGCTTCTTCTGGGTTTCATGGCAAGTACAAATCCCAAATCCAACTGGTCAATTTCTATTGCTTTTATTTTAGGTGCGATTTTAAGCGCTACGGCCGGGTATATCGGCATGCGCGTGGCTACCAAAGCGAACGTCAGAACAGCCCATGCAGCCCGAACAAGTCTGAGTCGTGCATTAAAAGTTTCTTTTACCGGTGGCTCGGTAATGGGCCTCGGTGTTGCTGGTTTGGCCGTTCTGGGTCTTGGTGGCTTGTTTATCATATTGAAATCAATTTTTGCTCCTCATGCCGAAGTAAATTCTGAAGAAATGCTTCGAACCATCGAAGTACTTACAGGTTTTTCACTGGGTGCAGAATCGATTGCACTTTTCGCCCGCGTGGGCGGTGGAATATATACCAAAGCTGCTGATGTAGGTGCTGATCTGGTAGGAAAAGTGGAGGCAGGAATTCCTGAAGATGATCCTCGTAATCCGGCCACGATTGCTGATAACGTGGGTGACAATGTAGGTGATGTAGCGGGGATGGGTGCAGACCTTTTCGGATCTTATGTGGCCACTGTACTGGCAACAATGGTACTGGGTCAGGAAACAGTTTCTCAGGATAGTTTTGGTGGCATGTCTCCCATCCTGCTTCCAATGATGATTGCCGGAACAGGAATTCTTTTCTCAATAGTCGCAACTTTTTTCGTACGTATAAGCGAAAAAGCCAGTGTTAGCACCACAAGTGTGCAGAAAGCACTGAATATGGGAAACTGGGGTTCGATTATATTAACGGCCGTTGCTTCGATCGGTTTGGTATATTTCATACTTCCCGAAACAATGGTTTTGCGCAATATTGAATTTACAAAATGGGGAGTTCTGGGTGCTATCGGCGTTGGGTTGACCGTCGGGACCCTGATGAGCATTATAACCGAGTATTATACCGCCATCGGCAAGAGACCGGTACTTTCCATAATCCGCCAGTCTTCTACCGGGCATGCCACGAATGTTATCGGCGGACTGGCTGTAGGTATGGAATCCACCTGCCTTCCGATACTGGTCCTTGCGAGTGGAATCTGGGGTTCCTATGCATGTGCCGGTTTATACGGAGTTGCCATTGCCGCTGCAGGAATGATGGCGACAACAGCCATGCAATTAGCTATTGACGCATTTGGTCCAATTGCAGACAATGCAGGAGGAATCGCTGAAATGAGTGAGCTACCAAAGGAAGTTCGCGAAAAAACAGATGTACTCGATGCAGTGGGTAATACTACTGCTGCAACCGGAAAAGGATTCGCCATTGCGTCTGCAGCACTTACTTCGCTCGCACTCTTTGCAGCGTTTGTCGGTGTAGCCGGAATTACCGGTATTGATATCTATAAAGCAAAAGTGTTGGCTTCACTTTTTGTGGGTGCGATGATACCATTTATATTTTCTTCACTGGCTATTCGTGCTGTGGGCGAAGCCGCCATGGCAATGGTTGAAGAAGTCCGGCGACAATTCAGAACTATCCCGGGTATAATGGAGGGCACAGGAAAACCGGAATATGATAAATGCGTAGCCATTTCTACAGATGCGTCCATTAAGAAAATGATGCTGCCGGGGGCGATAGCTATACTTTCTCCTCTGATTATGGGATTTCTACTGGGGCCGGAAGCCCTTGGCGGATTTCTCGCTGGTGCCACAGTAAGTGGTGTTTTAATGGGGATGTTCCAGAATAATGCCGGCGGTGCCTGGGACAATGCAAAAAAATCATTTGAGAAAGGCGTTGAGATCAATGGACAAATGTTCTACAAGAAATCTGACCCGCACAAAGCATCCGTGACCGGTGATACGGTCGGAGATCCATTTAAAGATACTTCCGGACCTTCCATGAATATACTCATTAAATTAATGTCCATTGTATCTCTGGTTATCGCTCCTACTCTGGCGCAATTATATTCAACCCACGATGCGCAGGTGAAATTGATGAAAATTCATAAAATTCAGAAAGAACTCGTGACCAGGTCAAAATAACATGCTTATTCATTATTGGCGGGAGATTCAGATTCTCCCGTCAATATTTTTTTTGCTTCTTCCAGATCGTTTTTTTGTTGTGCCGTCACCTGGGGAAAACCAAGATCCAGTTTGCTTAATTCATTTACAATGATATTAGCAATCACGATACGGGTAAACCATTTGTCATCGGCCGGCACAATAAACCATGGTGCCTTGTCGGTAGAAGTATTATGCAGCATGTCTTCATAAGCCTTTCTGTAATCTTTCCACATATCGCGTTCCTTCAAATCCCCAATTGAAAACTTCCAGTTTTTTTTAGGATCATCTATTCGTTCAAGAAGGCGCTTTTTTTGAATTTTTTTTGAAACATGCAGAAAAAATTTCAAAATAACAGTTCCATTATCCGCCAGGGTTTTTTCAAAATGATTAATCTGTTTAAATCTTCTTTCCCAGAAAGACTGATCAATGTCAGCAACCGTTTTAATACCTGGAAGATTTTCATTCATTATATATTCCGGATGAACCCTCGTTACCAGTACATTTTCATAATGTGAACGGTTAAAAATAACTACCATACCCCGTTGGGGCAGAGCAATGTAGTGTCGCCATAAAAAATCATGTTCCAGTTCCTGATGTGTGGGAGTTTTAAAAGGGACCACATTGACGCCCTGAGGATTAAGCCCACTCATTACGTGTTTTATCACACTGTCCTTTCCGGCAGCATCCATGGCCTGGAGTACGATCAATACGCAATACCGGTTTGATGCATATAATTTCTCCTGAAGCTCAGAAAGGTCAACAATATCTTTTTTCAATAGTACCTCCCCCTCCTCTTTATTCAGGGGTTTGTCCTTGTCGTCGGTAAGCCACTCTTTTAATTGGATATCTTTACCAATACCGGCCCTGTATTTATCGGCGTAAAGAGAAATTGATTGATCTGGCATAATGAATTATTTATTAAACGGACCTATTGTCTGGTAAACAATACAATTAACAATTTTTAAATATTGGTTTACGAATAAAATCGTATTTTGCCTTACATACAAATTTAACGTATGGTAACATCTAAATATATTAAACCAACCGAAAGTGAACTGGAGATCCTGCGGATTTTATGGGAAAGGAATAAAGCCAGTGTAAGAGATGTCCATGTTGAACTTTCAAAAACAAAGGAAGCGGGATATACAACTACGCTAAAGCTGATGCAGATCATGTTTGAAAAGGGACTGGTTGGCCGGGATGATTCTGTTAAAATTCATATTTATCATCCTATTGTGAGCCGCGAAAAAACACAAAAACATTTATTGGGAAAAATGATTACCAACTTGTTTGGCGGATCGCCTACCGAACTGGTGATACATGCATTGGGAAATCATAAAGCCTCTCCGGAAGAACTGGAAGAAATACAACAATTGCTAAATAACCTGAAAAAGCAATAGAGCATGCCGGCTTACCTTAGCTTCCTGACAGTTTTGGGCTGGTCCCTGCTGGATAGTATATGGCAGATGGCTATTCTATGGATAGTTTATTATTTGCTGACGATTGACAATAACCGCATTTCTGCGGCCGGAAAACATAATCTGACCCTTGTGTTTGTTTTCATTGCCACGGAATGGTTCGTTTATTCACTCATTCGTTTATCTACCGAATCTGAAATGCCTTTTGCACAGGGTTTCATTCCCGGTTCTCCGCTGGCAAGCCACTGGATACCCTATCTGAGTGTGGTCTATTTAGGCGTAATCATCTTTCGCTTTTTGCAATTTTTTAAGCAATTCATGAAACGGCGTATAAACAATCCCTGGAAAATTCTCTCTCCTGAATTGCAATTATTTGCTGACCGTTTTGGAAAAATAATGGGTATCCCAAAACGAGTGCAGGTTTTCGTGTCAGATTTTGCTGAGACTGCGCAGACAAGCGGTTATTTCAAACCGTTTATACTCTTGCCGGTATCTCTCATCACACACGCTATCCCCAAAGCAAGTAGAAGCCATACTGATACACGAACTTTTTCATATTCGCAGGAATGATTATGTGATCAATATTTGTATGTCTTTTTTTCGTGGTATATTTTTCTTTAATCCATTTGCTCACCTTTTTTGTAATGCATTAGCGAGAGAAAGGGAACTTGCCTGCGACGATGGTGTTTTAGACATGGGATTTGCCGCTGATCAATATGCTGAAGCGCTGTATAGTCTCGAAAAATTCCGACAGGTTCAGCCGGATTTTTCTTTAGCTGCAGATGGTAACAGACCCTGGTTGCTTATGGAAAGAATCTGCAGGCTTTTAGGGAAACCTGTCTGCAGAAATTACCGCTTTACTCCTTTCATTTTTTGCAGTCTTTTTGCCGCATTCGTTTTGTTTGGTCTCCACCCAAAAAAATCAAGACCGGATGAAATTGCGATGCGGGTTACATCTGTCCGAATGACTCTTTTTCCATTTGAAGTTGAAGCCGAACACGTTTATTTGAATCAGACAGAAAAGGTAAATGTCATTGGTCCTTTAATGCATCGGAAAATCGCTAAAAAACAAAAAACCAGGTTCATATTGTCGCAAGCCAGTCCGGATAAGCTGTCTCTTATAGAAGGGCCACTATCCACCATCCAGACTTATTTTGCTGATAAAAAAATAGCGAACGACTTTTCCAATCAAATGGCCACTGTTATAACCCCGGCACCCATTGCCACGATGCCGGGTACGCCATATGTGCCTTCAATGGCTTTTTCATATGAGGACGTACCGGAAATAGTCTGGCAGGATAGCATCAGAAACCAGACTATTCAAGATGGTTTAAATGACCTGATTACTGCGAACCGCGTAAATGCAATCGCTAATCTGGCAGCTTTGGAATATGAAATTGACAAAAACCAAAGGCAACTAAGGGTGGTTGAACTAAATAATAAAAAATTCATTTTATTGGATCGGAAGAAAATAAAACCACTCCTGGATGAAATACACCTTCAGATTATGTCTAAAAAGCAAAAGATTGACAAACTGAAAGTCCGGCTCGAAAATTCAGAACAGGAAATTATCCATATTTAAACCCCGGAATATTTAATTTTACGAGATGAATTTCAATTACCGGGAATTGCTGCCAGGGGAAATGGATGGATCCTCAAGGGTATGGATATACCAGTCCAGCCGTCTTTTTACTATTTCGGAAGTTTTTCAAATAGAAGAAAAGCTAAACGCATTTGTCGGAACCTGGAACTCCCATGGTTCGCCTGTAAAGGGGTATGGCAAATTATTTTTCGGACATTTTGTGATACTGATGGCGGATGAAACAGCCAGCGGGGTAAGCGGCTGCAGTACCGATTCTTCAGTGCGATTGATAAGGGAATTGGAAAGCCTGTTCAGCGTTCAGTTGTTAAACCGGCAGATACTTGCATTTTTTATAAATGATCAAGTACAATTATTGCCCTTATCACAACTTACTTTTGGTGCTGCAGGTGGAAATATCAATCCAGACACCTTATACTTTAATAACACGGTAGCAACAAAGTCGGAGTTGGAAAATAACTGGATCATACCCATAAAAAATAGTTGGCTGTCATCCCGGATATCATCTCCCGATTCTGTTCTGAAATAAATCAAAGCGGAAGTAGCTCACCTGGCAGAGCGACAGCTTCCCAAGCTGTAGGTAGCGGGTTCGAGTCCCGTCTTCCGCTCTAAATTCCTTAACTGCCATCCTGTCATTTATTCCTTTGTTTTGATTAATTTTGCTATCCCAAAGAGTGAAATGGAAACAGAGACAATGAAAAAGGAACACGATGAAACGAGACAGGGCGAAAGCTATTCTCCTGCTACAGTTTTCGATACCTCATCTGCGCGCAAATTTTACATTGAAAGCTACGGCTGTGCAATGAATTTTGCGGACAGTGAAGTGGTAGCTTCCATCCTGCAAAACGCCGGTTTTTCGGGAACCCGGGATTTTAAAGAAGCCGATCTCGTCTTGATAAATACATGCTCCATTCGCGAAAAAGCCGAACAAACAATCCGTAGCCGTCTGCACATATTTCGCCAGGCCAAAAGATCTAAACCTTCTATGTTGATTGCAGTGCTTGGTTGTATGGCAGAAAGGCTGAAATCGAAATTTTTAGAAGAAGAAAGACTTGTGGATCTGGTTGTGGGTCCGGATGCGTACCGAACTTTGCCGGTCTTGATTGAAGAATCTGAAAGTGGACAAAAATCGGTGAATGTTTTACTGAGTCGCGATGAGACGTATGCTGATATTGCGCCCGTCCGCTTAAACAGCAATGGGATAAATGCTTTTGTAAGTATTATGCGAGGATGTAATAATATGTGTTCTTTTTGCGTAGTTCCGTTTACCAGAGGCAGGGAAAGAAGCAGGAATCCCGACTCAGTCATCAGTGAAGCGAAAGAACTTTTTGAAAACGGATATCGGGAAGTAACCCTTCTGGGGCAAAATGTTGACAGCTACCACTGGTTTTCAGGATTAGACGGAGAACCTGCAGTTGACTTTTCAGAATTGCTGGAAAAAGTGGCAAAAATATCACCATTTCTGCGGGTACGGTTTTCAACTTCGCATCCTAAAGACATTACTGACGATGTGTTACAAATAATTGCCAGGTATGAAAATATCTGTAATTATATTCATTTACCTGTACAAAGTGGCTCATCGCGGGTTCTGCAAAGAATGAACCGCACTTATACAAGAGAATGGTATTTGTCAAAAATCAGGAGAATCAGGGAACTGATTCCGGACTGTGGTATTAGTTCAGATATCATTTCCGGCTTTTGTGGCGAAACCGAAGAAGATCACCAGGAGACACTTTCGCTTATGCGGGAATGCAGGTTTGATATGAGCTATATGTATTTCTATTCCGAACGACCTGGAACCCTGGCTGCAAAACGCTATCCGGATGATATTCCTGAATCCGAAAAGAAAAGAAGACTCGATGAAATAGTGAAGCTCCAAAATAAGATCTCACAACAATCTAATCTGAACGATTTGGGATCGGTTTCGAAAGTGCTGGTTGAAGGGGATTCAAAAAAAAGTTTATTATTCTGGATGGGCAGAAATAATCAAAATAAAGTCGTTGTTTTTCCTAAATCGGCGCAACAGTTTAAAAAGGGAGACTATGCACTTGTGAAAATTGAAAAATGTACAGGTGCGACATTAATTGGACAGAGCATATAATACGTCTGTGAAAAACAGCTAAAAAAAAATACTACATGGAACTTCAGGCAATAAAAAACAGATTTGGAATCATTGGCAACGCGCCAGAACTCAATTTTGCATTGGGCGTGGCCGTTCAGGTGGCAAATACTGACCTCACAGTTTTGATTTCGGGCGAAAGTGGTGTTGGTAAAGAAGCATTTTCACATATCATCCATTCCCTTTCTGCCAGAAAACATAATCCATTTATAGCAGTAAACTGCGGCGCTATTCCGGAAGGAACCATTGATTCGGAATTATTCGGGCATGAAAAAGGATCCTTCACTGGGGCAGTGGATTCAAGAAAAGGATACTTCGAAACTGTAAACGGAGGAACCATTTTTCTGGATGAAATTGGTGAATTACCTCTTGGAACCCAGGCTCGCCTATTGAGAGTACTCGAAGCTGGTGAGTTTATTCGCGTAGGATCTTCTAAGGTTCAAAAGACAGATGTGCGGGTTATTGCTGCGACTAACAAGGACCTTCTTCAGCTTACTGACCGGGGCAAATTTCGTGAAGACTTGTACTATCGGCTAAGTACTGTGCCAATCAGGGTTCCCTCTCTCCGTGATCGTAAAGATGACATACCGCTTTTATTCAGAAAATTTGCCGTTGATTTCGCGGAACGCTATAAAACTACTCCTGTACAGCTCGATGAAGACGCGAAAAATCTGTTAATCCAGTACAGCTGGCCGGGAAATGTAAGGGAGTTAAAGAATATTGCAGAACAAATTTCTGTTTTGTCGGAGGACAAATTGATTACTCAGCTACAATTACGGAAATTCATACCAGAAACCCAGGGAAACCGGTTGCCAATGGTTTTACCATCGGCACATGGTCAGGCGCCGAACGATTTTTCCAATGAAAGAGAAATACTTTACAAATTATTTTTCGATATGAAGAAAGACGTAACGGAGCTAAAGAAAATGTTTCTTGAAATATTAAAGAATCCTTCCCTGGCTGCTGATACGCACGAGGCTTTTGCAAGGGACTTAAAAGAACTGAAACCGCAGGAACAATTTTCCGGCAATATAGGACCTCTTTCTTACCCAAACCAGCCGGTTATGATACATAACAATAGTGGCAACGGTCAGACTGAGATTCATCAGCATGAAGAAGTTGAAGAATCGCTGAGTATAATGGATAAAGAAAAGGAACTAATTTTAAAAGCACTTAAAAAGCACAAAGGAAAACGTAAAGATGCCTCTTCTGATCTGGGAATCAGCGAAAGAACGCTTTACAGAAAATTAAAAGAATATGATATCAGTGAATAAATGTAAAAATGTAACAGTTTTTGTAAAGCAAATTCTTTGCATTTTATCGGTTATTGGTGCTCTGACCAGCTGTAAAATTTATTCATTTAAGGATGTTTCAATTCCACCCGAAGTTAAAACTATCCGGGTCGGTTTCATTGAAAACAGGGCACGTTATGTTGATCCTACCCTGAGTCCGCAACTGACCGATAAATTCAAACAGAAAATCAGTAATCAGACAAAACTGACCCAGATATTATCAGATAATGCTGATTATGACGTTACGGCTTATGTTTCAGAATATAATATAAGTACTGCCGGTGTTTCCAGCCAGGCAGCTTCAATTGACCGCCTCACCGTAACGATTCATCTGGCGCTGAAAAACCGGCTTGCTGATCAGAAATTGGGCACACCTGATTTCGAAACAGATATATCCAGGAATTTTGATTTTCCTGCAACACAAAGCGTTCAGGATGCTGAGGCAAGCTTAACGCCACAGATAGTTTCACAAATGACAGATGATTTATTCAATCGTTTATTTTCCAATTGGTAATAATTAACTGATGAACAACGGCCTGCCATACCTCCTGGATGCAATTTTCGGAAAGAACGATCTGGCTTCAGTTTCATTGGATGAACTATATGAAGTTATAAATGAATTTCCTTCTTTTAATGCCGGTCATTTTCTTTTATTAAAAAAACTAAAAGAAGAAAACGATGCTGGATTTGAAAAGGAAAGTATGCGAACCGCATTGTATTTCCATAATGCATTCTGGCTTCAAACACTTTTGGATGAAAGAAATCACGAAGGGAAAGAAGAAACAAAAGCTTTTTTCAATAAAGAAGATGAAGAGGAACCTTATTCCGTCATGGCTGTTTTTGAAATAAATGCGACCGAAGAAAAATTTACCAGCGAAAAGATCTCATCGTCTGAAAATGAACTTGACAAGGAAGTAGAAGAAATATTGGATGAGGAGATAGAACAGCATCAGATTCCGGAACAAACTGGGATTCAAGAAATGGAAAAAGACGCTGAGAACAGGGTCATGTCCTTCGATGATTTAATTTCAAAATATAAAATAGATACTATTGACGTTTTCAACGTTTCACCTGCAGAATTGAATGAAAATCCACTTTCTGAACCTCCATCAGAATTGAATGAAAACCCGATTCTTGAATCTTTTGAAGATTCTATTATTGAAACAATTCATGAAGCACCGGTCGAACCGGAAGAATTGAAATCGGAACTTATTTCGGAATCGGATATTGAATTACTGCGAATTCCTTTCGCTGATTCAGAACCCGAACAGCCTGAATCTACTGAAGAAATCGTAAATGAATATGGTGTTTTTGAAGAAGTAATAATTAAAAAAACTGATTTAGACAGGGAAGCCTTTGACAGACCCATTGAAGCCAATCCTGCTTACACCGAAACGGAATGGTTAAAACCACCGGAGGAAAATATACCTGAAGAAAGTGTAGCTGATCCTGACGAAATTTCATTTGCAGAAAATGAAATAATTGTTGAAAATAAAATAACAGACGAGACTCCCGAAAGAACAGAAGAGCAGGACTATGAAGCATTTGATGGAACAGGCGAATCAACAGGAGAAAAGGAAATTGCAACGGAACAGGAGGATATTTCATCAAAGTCTGCATTATCCTATTCAGATGAAGGAGAAAAACAAAATAAAATAGCCGGTTTTAAGGCAAACAACGCTGAATCCATAGTTTTTGCGCCCTATCATATGATTGATTATTTCGCATCTCAGGGTATAAAACTGGTGCTGGAAGATCAGCCGATGGATAATTTTGGAAAGCAGTTGAAGAGTTTTACGGATTGGCTGAAAGTGATGAAAAAACTACCTCCCCGGTCTGTATCAGAGAATACAAACGAAAAAGAAGCAGAGCGCATACGTCATTTTGCCGCACATTCCATTGAGGAAAGGGACATCCTCACAGAATCCATGGCAGAAGTATTGGCAAAACAGGGCATGTATGAAAATGCCATTGCTCTCTACCAGAAATTAAGTTTGATTTATCCCCCTAAAAGCGCTTATTTTGCGTCCAGAATTGAACAATTAAAAGCGTCTTTGCCATGATATTTTTCGTTATTATTCTTTTACTGGCCTGTGGTTTATTGGGTTTGATTATCCTGGTTCAAAATCCAAAGGGCGGCGGACTTGCCGGCAATGTAGCGGGTTTCAGTAACCAGTTTATGGGGGTTAAACAAACTACAGATGTTCTGGAAAAAGGCACCTGGATCCTGGCAACTGCTGTTGTATTGCTGTGTTTATTTTCTACTGTATTTATCCCCAAAGCCACTACCAACCGTGGGAAGGATTTTAAGGTAGCTCCAACTTCGACAAATGTGCCAGGCACACCTGCTCAACAAAAATAAGCTTACACATTATATTTGAGACCCCGTATTCCAATGACGGGGTTTTTTGTTTATTTTGGAGAATAATCCAAATACAAGTGAAGAAACTGGTTCTCCTGCTCATCATTTTAATTCTATTATTTGCTGCTGAAGGTACCTTCCTGATATTCGGTCCGGGTACTGCTTTCAAGTCTTCAAAGTACGATCTTTATATCCATACAGGAATGGATTATAGGGATCTGGATTCCATGCTTAGAAAGGATCATGTTATTACACATCCTTCTGTTTTTAGCTGGCTCGCAAATCGGGTTTCATATCCTGCGACTATGAAAGCAGGGAAGTTTGAAATCCATGACGGGATGAGCCTGTTGAATATTCTTAAAATGTTACGAAACGGCAGACAGTCTCCGGTAAATCTTGTTATAACAAAACTGCGTACACGGGAGGATCTTGCAGAACTGGTAGGGAAAAAACTTGAATGCGATTCAGCTGCTTTTATGAGTTTTATGAACAATGCAGATTCTCTAAAGTTATATGGACTCGATACGAATACTGTAATGACCACAGTTTTTCCAAATACTTATACTTACTATTGGAATACCACTCCTTCCAGAATATTCAGGAAGATGGAAGTTGCCGCACAGACCTATTGGACTCCCGAAAGATTGCAAGCGGCAGCGGATCATCATCTAAACCGGGTAACTGCATACATTCTGGCTTCAATTGTTGAAGAAGAAACAACGCGAAAAGAAGACAAACCCAGGATTGCCAGTGTCTACCTTAACCGGATATCCAGTGGTATGCGGTTATCTGCCGATCCAACGGTAAAATTTGCACTTCGGCGGTTTGACCTGAAAAGAGTATATGAAAAATACCTTCTTGTTGAATCGCCCTATAATACTTACCTGAACACAGGATTACCGCCCGGACCGATCTGTACCCCATCCATGGAATCTATGGAGGCCGTACTGAATGCGCCTGAGACTAAGTATTTCTATTTTGTTGCTAAACCCGATTTTTCCGGATATTCAAATTTTGCGGAAACATTTTCTGAACACATGAAGAATGCAAGAGAATACCAGAAAGCGCTCGATGAACAAATTCGGATTGGCCAGCAGCCCAAAGAAAACCAATGACAACCATCGATAAATTCATAAAATCCACTACGCCCTATCGTTATGCTTCTTCAAAGAGCAAAACTATATTTCTTCCGGGTTTTCAGGGACTGCCTCTGTATGATGTTATCATTTTTTTTAAGTACCAGGTTCAAAAAGTTGGATTGAATGACAGGGCCAGATCCATTGCGTTTAGCTTTCTGATGGCCATACCTGCAGCGATGATCTTTCTTTGTACGCTTATCCCCTATTTGCCGGTTTCCAGGAAACTCACCAGACAATTATTGCTGTTAACAAAGGACATTACCCCCAATCAGAATACCAATATAATGGTTTCGAATTTTATCAATGACTTTCTGACAAAACAACGTGGTGGATTATTATCAGTAGGACTTGTAGTGGCACTTTACTATGCTTCCAATGCGATGATAGGACTTATGCAATCATTCAATAGATCACTCCCATCTTATACACCCAGGAATTTTTTGGTGAACAGGCTGATCGCTATCCGCCTAACACTCGTTATGATTTTATTGTTGATCGGAAGTGTGCTTATTCTGGTAACACAGGATGAATTACTTCGCCATATATTCAGAGCATTTAATATCCAGAGAAACTCTATGAAAGGTGTTATCAAATCCCTTCGATGGATTGTAATCATTCCGTTGTTTTATTTTACCATTGCATTTATTTATAAACATGCTCCGGCTATAAAAGAAAAATGGCGTTTGATTTCACCAGGTACAACGCTGGCAACGACATTGATGATTCTGCTAACTTTTATTTTCTCTTTTTGGGTGAATAAATTTGGAACCTACAATAAAGTATATGGATCTATCGGAACCATTATGATTCTCATGATCGTTGTTTATTTCAATGCTCTTATACTTCTCATTGGATTTGAGTTGAATGTAAGTATTCATTCACTAAAGGAAAAGGCAAAAAGGAGGAAAATATTGAAAAATTAAAAGATTCGCTTTTCAATGAGTAAGGTTTTTAGCTTTTTCAAGTTTCCAAATTATTACTCCACTGTTTCCATAATTTTTGAAGGTCAACTTCCTGTAATTTGATTTTAATATAATGTGCCGCTGTCTGTTTCTGACGGAAGGCCTCATAAAGACTGACCGCACAGGCAACGGAGATATTCAGCGAACGGATCATTCCTACCTGGGGTATAATAAAATTTCCATCAGCAAGTGCACGGATTTCTTCACTTACTCCATCATGCTCGTTACCAAATACAAGGGCCACAGGCTTAGTAAAATCAATTTCATATAATGAAACAGCAGTAGACGAAAGATGCGTTGTCAGTATCAACGGAAATTTATTTCTAAGTTCATTAAAACAGATGGAGGCATTGGTGTGTTGATGTATCGTGAGCCATTTCGACGCACTACTGCTACTTCGTGCTCCCCATTTTTTATGTTTGCTGATCTTTGTGTTCAATATATGAATGTCCTGCACGCCCACCGCATCACAAGTTCGCATGACGGCAGAAATATTATGGGGGTCGAAAACATTTTCCAATACAACAGTAAGGTCATCCTGACGTTTGTCCAGGACCTTTTTGAGCCGCTGTTCTCTTTCAGGAGTCATTTTAACCGGTTAATTGCTGGTTTGTAGTCTATCACATTGGGGAAAATCCCTGGGGGGGGAAATAAATGCTCCATGTACTTTTAACCATAAACCATATACCAAAATATATAAGTCTTTAAGCTGTGAGCCCATACCTTAAGTGTTTTTTCCCTGTAACATGGGTACGAATGAAAAGTCATCAAAAATCTCCTTATGAATCTGACCAGATATATCTTTTTGAATTCGTGTCATTTGCTGGACCTTTCCCTCGCCTACTGGTATGACCATGATGCCCCCAGGTTTTAACTGTTCCAGTAATTTGTCAGGTATAACCGGAGCTGCCGCTGTTACTATGATCCTGTCAAAGGGAGCATAGGTTGGAAGGCCCTGGTAACCGTCTCCATAGAAATAACGAACAGCAGGAAAATTGCGCAGATAAGTAAAAAGCTTATTTTGATCATAAATCTGTTTTTGCCTTTCAATGGTATAAACCTGTGCTCCCATTATCGCCAAAACACAAGCCTGATATCCGCTGCCGGTTCCCACTTCAAGTATTTTGTCATGAGGTTTTACTTCCAGCAGCTGACTCTGGTAGGCAACGGTATAAGGTTGGGAAATAGTTTGTCCCTCGGCGATCGGGAAAGCCCGGTCCTCGTAAGCCGTCTTGTCAAACGCCGAATCAATAAAATAGTGTCTTGGTATGTCGAGAATGGCCTGCAAAACTCTCTCATCCGTTATGCCTTTGCTTCGGATCAGCTCTACCAACTGTTTTCGAAGACCCTTGTGTCTGTATGAATCGGACAACACCCGCATGAGCTGCAAGATAATTGAAGAATTTTTTACAATGCGTCTTTTCATTTGTAACTTTTCATCTCAATCTCCTCATTTGTTCAATTTTTTTTCATGAAGTCTTCTTCCGTACAGCTTTCACTGATGATGTTTCTGGAGTATTTTATTTGGGGATCCTGGTATGTTACGATGAGTACCTATATGGGGAACAACCTGCATTCCAGTGGGATCCAGATCGGGGCTGCATACAGTGCACTTGCGATAGCGACCATGATCTCACCGTTTATTGTGGGATTAATTGCTGACCGTTTTTTTGCGGCGCAACGTATTATGGGGGTACTTCATCTTCTGGGAGCCGCTCTTCTTTTTCTGGCAACGACAGTGACACTCAACGGACCTTTTTATTGGATCATCCTGATTTATTCCCTGTTGTACATGCCCACGATCGCGCTATCTAATAGTATCGCCTTTAACCAAATGAGTGATCCTGGAAAACAATTTCCCTGGATTACGGGTTTTTGGAACTCTTGGCTGGATCGTAGCGGGACTGTTAATTGGAAAACTTCAGTGGGAAAAAACAGGTCACACTGGAAACACGTTCTATCTCGCCTCCGGAGCATCCGCACTTCTCGGACTTTTCAGTTTCTTTCTGCCAAATACGCCTCCGAAAGCTTCTGCCAGTCAAACATCGGCTTCGAAGGTTCTGGGAACGGAGGCCTTTGTTTTGTTTAAGAATAGATCCTATGCAATATTTTTTATTGCAGCCATCCTTGTTTGTATTCCGCTTTCTTTTTATTATGGATTCGCCAATGCTTTTCTGAATGAAATCGGAATGCAGGGTGCTGCTTCAAAAATGATCCTTGGACAGATTTCCGAGGGATTATTTATCCTGGCAATTCCTTTTCTCTTCAATAGAATCGGAGTTAAAAATATGTTGCTGATGGGTATGGTAGCCTGGATTTTAAGATATATTTGTTTTGCATATGGCAATATAGATGCGAATCTCTGGATGTTATATGCCGGCATCATTCTGCATGGAGTTTGTTATGATTTCTTTTTTGTTACCGGATATATGTATACTGAGAAAAAAGCGGGTGCAGCCATTAAAAATGCAGCACAGGGATTATTTACATTTGCGACCTATGGAGTGGGCATGTTTATTGGTACCTGGTTCTCTGGTTTTGTAGTAGATAATTATGCTACTACACCGGGTCATAACTGGACAAAAATCTGGTTTGTTCCGGCCTATATTGCGATGGGTGTTTTGATATACTTTATTCTATTCTTTAAGGAAAAAAGATCTGCGACCAGTCCGCAGATTTCCACCTGATTTTTAAAAATTAAAATAAACATATGAGAATTGCCATGCTGGGATCCGGATTTATCGGACGTTTTTACGCTGAGTCATTACAGGGACAGCGTACGCGAGACAGAATCGTAAGTATTTATTCGAGAAAAGAAGAGTCCGCTAAAAAATTTGCATCTGATTATGGATGTTCGCACTGGACAACCAGCATGGAAGAATCCATCTCACATGCTGATGTGGATGTGGTTTGTATTTCCTTACCAAATAACTTACATGAAGCTGCAGTTCTGTTATGTTGTAAACACAAAAAAGCAGTCATCAGCACTAAACCTCTGGGCAGAAATGCGGTGGAAGCAAAACGTATGCTGGAAGCTGTTGAAAAAGCGGGCATATTCAACGGATATCTGGAAGACCTGGTATATACACCTAAATTTTTGAAGGCACTTGAAAGTGTAAAAAATGGAGCTCTGGGAAGAATTCTCTGGTCTAAATCCAGAGAAACACACCCTGGGCCGCATAGCGACTGGTTCTGGGATCTCGAGCAGGCCGGTGGCGGATGTATTCTGGACCTGGGCTGTCACTGTGTAGAGATCGGCAGAAACTTTATTGGGAAAGATATTAAACCCGTTGAAGTAATGTGTTGGGCAGATACGCAGGTAAAACCCATTGAAGCTGAAGACCATGCCATTGGCCTCGTGAAATATGAAAACGGTGCTATTGGACAATTCGAAGTGAGTTGGACATTTCGCGGCGGACTTGATCTGCGCGATGAAGTCATGGGAACTGAAGGAACCATCTGGATCAATAATTTCTTAAGGACGGGTTTTGAAATGTTCACAACAGGTAAAGGTGCAGATTATGTTGCTGAAAAAGCGGAATCCAATTCCGGATGGTTATTTCCGGTGGGTGATGAACTGAATGACCTGGGTTATAATCATATGTTTACTGATATGTTTAATTCAATTGAGAAAGGAATTACACCGAAAGAAACTTTTTATGATGGCTATGTTGTGAATGCCGTAATTGATGCCGCTTATAAATCGGCAAAAACAAAATTATGGGAACCTGTAATATTGGATATATGGCGAGGACAGACCGGACTTTCGAAACCAAGCAATCTAGTTGAATTCGACACTGATCACTATCTTATAAAAGAAGAAATGACACATTATGGTGCTAAAAAGTTGATACTTAAGAATAAGAAATCAGGAGTAATAAGTGAACGAGTGCTATAAACTCAGATTTCTTCCTATCCATTATTAAGTTGATTACTATTTACCAATAGTATATTTTACATCATCCGTAACGCCCTTCCATTGATCAGTCCGGAAAGGAACTGCAGGGAATCCTTCAATGTTATAAAGATTTGCATCACCGGCATCATCAGCCCAGGCATAATGCACAGATTCTGGTTCAGACACTTCATCGGCATAAACAAGCACTTTGTTATTTTGCACAATGGCCTTGGCGTAATGGAACTTATGATCAGGTCCGGCAATTTCAAATCCCTTAAGATACCCGTATTTATCTCTTATCATCAGGCCATTTCCGGTATGAGTGAAGCTCAATAATATTTTATTTCCCTGGATGATCATGGATTCGTAAACAGGGCCACTGTATTCCCCGGGCTGGCCATAGATTTTGTTCAATGCAATTGCTGCAAGACGCAAACCCACATCCTGTTTGTTTTTCGGATGGATGTCATTAGATTCTCCAATATCGGTTGTAACAGACATGCCGGTTGCAGGCAGACTTAAAGTATCGAGCCTGAGCCTCTCTTAATTCTGCCCAGCTGCTACCCCGATTACTGTTGCCGTTGTCAGCATTGAAACTCGCCAGTTGCACAAAATAAAAAGGGAAATCGCCTTCTTCCCAATGCTTTCTCCAGTCACTGATCATGAGCGGGAATGCCGTCCGGTACTGATATGCACGACTAGTGTTAGCTTCACCCTGATACCATAATACGCCACGCATTCCGTATGGGATCAATGGATTTATCATGGCATTGAACAGCAGGCTTGGATAATCATTGGGTCCGACACCCGACGCGGTCCTTGCAATTTTTGCAATGCGAAAACTCCAGCTGTCACTCAGGGCGATGAACCCATTTTCCGATTTAATATAAATTGCTGAAGAATCTCCATAGAAGCCACCCCCGCCGCCAGTATCTTCGACCCGAACAGCAATAACATTCTTACCCGTTTTGAATACACCAACAGGAATACGATAAACTCTGTTTTCGGCCCAGTTTTTTGTAGAACCTACCCAGATACCATTCACATAGGTTTTATCATTGTCATCTATCTTGCCCAGAGAAAGCGTTACCGGTTTATCTATTGTATTCGAATCCAGAACGATCTCTCTTCTATACCATACGATTCCATCAAGATCGCCTAACCCCATTTGTTGATTCTCCCAGTTAAGGGCCACGCTGATCTTCGGCCATTTCTGGCTGTTATAGGCCGGATTTTTCCATTCAGTTTCGGGTAGAGTATCATTAATATTTTTTTGAATGATTTTAACCTGTTCTTCAAGCTTATTTTTTCTTTCAGTCATTGTGGCTTCAAAATTTTTATCCGGTTTGGCAGTCATCATAGAACTAAATTCCGGGCTTTTTTCTAAAGCCTCGTGACTTGTCCAGGCCTCTACCATGGTCCCACCCCAGGTTGTATTGATTAATCCAACAGGGATGTGTAATCTCTTTACAAGTTCGCGGGCAAAAAAATAACCGACGGCAGTAAAATTTCCCGCCGTTGCGGGTGAACACACATTCCATTGTGAAGGTGGAATATCTTCTTTTGGGTTGCTGGCAACGGTAAGGGGGATCTTGATTTGTCGTATTTCCGGATAGCCGGCATTCATGATTTCGGCATCAGCATTCCGGGCAGCTTTCAATTCGAATTCCATGTTCGATTGTCCGGAACAAACCCACACCTCTCCCACCAGAACATCATGGAATATTAAAGTAGTGTTACCTGCTATTTTAAGTTCATATGGTCCGCCTGCGGGTTCCGGTTCGAGTGTTGAATGCCATTTTCCATTATGGTCAGCGGTAAATTGCTTTTTTTTGCTCATGAAAACTGAGAACAATCTTTTCATTTGGAGATGACCAACCCCAAACAGGTACAGCATAGTTACGCTGAATGACCATATGATCTCCAAATATTCCGGGCATTCTAATCTGTGCATTAACAGTAAAAGCCAACAGAAAGCCTGTCAGCAAAGAGATAGAAATTTTCATATTAATAAAAATGTCAGCGGGATTTATTTCAATTTCATATCAACGATAATGGCATCAATCCGTTCATTCAGCATACTATCTACAGTATCAAAAGATGAGCGGCTATTTAATTTTTCGTTTACACTAAAATAGAATTTTATCTTAGGTTCGGTCCCTGAAGGGCGTGCGGAAATTTTACTACCGTCTTCGAGAATGAACTGAAGAACATTGCTTACCGGAAGCATTATTTTCCAGCTTTCCCCCGTCTTTAAATTTTTTCCTCTGCTGGTTTGATAGTCCAGTAAATGCACAACTGATGATCCGTTAATAGTTACTGGTGGCTGGTTTCTATACGAAGTCATCATGTCGGCAATTTGTTTTTGACCATCCATTCCTTTTTTGGTTATGGAGATCAGTGATTCCTTATAAAAACCAAATTGCAGGTAGAGGTCCACAAGTTTGTCATACAATGATTTCCCTTTATTTTTTTCATAAGCCGCCATCTCACAAAGAATAGCTACCGCGCTGACTGCATCTTTATCACGCAGTTTATCGCCAATCATCAATCCATAACTTTCTTCTCCTCCGATAACATAGTTTTCTGTTTTTTCCTTTTCTTTTATAAGTTCCGCAATCCACTTAAAACCAGTGAGCACATTATAACAATGAATGTGTGACTGCCTGGCGATTTCATCAATCATATTCGTTGTTACTATGGTTTTTATTACCATATCGTTTGGCTGTGCAATACCTTTTTCCTTTCTTGCTTCAATCAGATAATTGAACGCAAGTACAGCCGTCTGGTTACCATTCATGAGTATCCATTCTCCCTTATCATTTTTAATACCAATGCCAACTCGGTCTGCGTCCGGATCAGTTCCCAAAAGAATATCCGCATCAATTTCTCTCGCTTTCTTCAGACCCAGACTCATGGTTTCTTTTTCTTCCGGATTCGGATAAGCAACTGTGGGAAAATTGCCATCCGGACTTGACTGTTCATCCACCACGTGTACGTTACTGAATCCAAATCTTTGCAATACTTCCGGAACCAGTTTAATTCCTGTTCCATGGATGGGTGTATAAACGATACACAGGTTATGCTGTCTTTCAATAATTTCCGGATAAACAGAAAGGTTTTTTACCATGCTGATATACGCTTCGTCCATTTCTTTTCCAACCATAGTAATATTCGATTCGCCACCAGTCCATTTCACTTCATCAACGGAAGCTATTTTATCAACTTCTTCAATTACCCGATAATCATGTGGTGGAACAAGTTGCCCCCCATCGTTCCAATATGCCTTATAGCCGTTATATTCTTTTGGATTATGAGAAGCGGTACACACCACTCCGCCCTGACACCCCAGATAACGAATGGTAAAACTAAGTTCTGGAGTCGGCCGGAGTGACTGAAACAGAAATACTTTAATTCCATTTGCAGCAAACACTTTTGCCGCGGTTTCCGCATAAAACCGGCTATTATTTCTGCTGTCATGCGCGATGGCTACTTTTACTGTGAGATTCGGGAAAGATTTCAGGAGGTAGTTGGAATAGCCCTGTGTGGCCATCCCGATTGTATATTTATTGATTCGGTTCGTTCCCACACCCATAATACCACGCAATCCGCCGGTTCCGAATTCGAGATTCTGATAAAAACTATCTGCAAGTTCATCTGGATTTTCTTTTTGCAGGCGAATAATCTCTTTTTTTGTCTCCTCATCATAATTTCCCGTTAACCAATTATTCACTTTGGCCAGAATCACCGCATCCATAAAACTTGCTTTAAATTTGAACCTAAGATATTGATTTTTAAATGAACCAAATCTTTGTTTTACTTTATGACCTCATAAAATATTTGATGATTGGCTGATTTTTTTTCTTTGGGTTTAAAATGCAGAAACCTTGTTTCGCGACACCTGTTTGTTTTATGTCTCCTGCTCATTTCTCTGACCAGTTTTGCGCAGGAATTGTTTCTTCCTCCAAGTGCTACATATCAACCGGACCGGTTAAAAACAATTGTTATTACTGAAGCGGCTACTGGTGTGGCCATCTCAGCCGGTTTATATTTTCTATGGTACCGCAAACATCCCAGAAGTCATTTTCATTTTTTTAACGACAATGGTGAATGGCTCCAGATGGATAAAATGGGCCACGCGACTACGGCTTATAATATAGGTGCCATACAATATGACCTGATGCGATGGTGTGGTGTTAATAATAGTGAATCCATAGTTATAGGAGGACTGACAGCTATTGGGTACATGTCAATCATCGAAATATTCGACGGATTCTCTTCAAAATGGGGCTTTTCCAATGGTGATATGTTGGCAAATATATTCGGGGCGGCCTTATTTGCTGCCCAGCAAAAAGGCTGGAATCAACAAAGGATTTCACTTAAATGGTCCTTTCACGGTTCTCCCTATGCGAAATATTATCCTGCCGAACTAGGGAGCAATTTTCTTTCACGTATGTTAAAGGATTACAACGGACAAACCTATTGGCTGTCATTTAATATCGCTTCCTTTTTACCAACAAATACCGGATTTCCTTATTGGCTGAATTTGAGTTTAGGGTACGGTGCGGAAGGAATGATTGGTGCACGAACAAATCCCTCATTGATTGACGGGAAGAACATTCCTGATTTTCCCAGATACAGGAAATTTTATTTTGCTCCCGATGCGAACCTTTTCAGTATACCGACCAATTCATCCGTCTATAATGCGGCTGCCTATCTTACGAAGTTTTCAAAAGTGCCTGCACCGGCCCTTGAATGGAGCCAGTTAAAGGGGTTCCGATTTATTCCGATTTACTATTAAATGCTTGCAGGAGAACGGGTTTATAACGTTCCTTTTACAAAAAATTTTAATACTTTTGAACTGTCTTTCCGCGTCTACCCAGCCCGATTTATGCCTAAACCATGAGCAGTTATTTATTGCTTCGAAATAATAGAGAATCTGGTCCGTTCACCATTGAGGAAATTAAGGGAATGTCGCTAAAACCTTATGATCTTTTGTGGGTAGTGGGCAAAAGTGCTGCCTGGCGTTATCCGGGAGAAATAAACGAACTAAAATCATTTGCCCCACCTCTTCCTGATCAAATTACAAATTCCAATCTTAAGAGACCCGGTAATGAGGTTCCTTCAATATTTACTACCAATATCAAAAAAACGGACTCACCTGATGAGAGGAGCCGGGAAAATAGTTCTTTGCGAGTTACTCCGCAAAAGTCAGTTTATGTGAATCATCCGTCAAAAAAAGAGCAGGTAAACTTTCGATCAGACCGTATATTATTCGACATGGATTTTTCGCAACCTCTTGAGCGCGACCCCGTTTATAACCTTTCTGAAGCAAATAATAAAAAATCAAATTCAGCAGTCCAATTCTCTGCTAAAATTATATGGATAAGCACCATCATTCTTTTATTTGGTGCAGGATTGCTTACGGGTTTTTTCATATCAGATCGTAGAAAATTTTTCTCAATAGATGCAAATCTTCCGCAGAATAGTCACGCTATTCAGCCATCTGTAATGAACTCCAAAAAAGAAACTCCATCTGTCAGTATTACAAATACCCCGAATGATAAACCAAACGTAGAAAATCGAAGCGTCGCAGATCATGATAAGACAGCGAGTTTAGTGTCAAGTAAAACTTCGGGCACCACCGGTAAAAAGAATATAAGAAAAGATGCCGTTAAAAAAGACTCAGTAGTCAGTCAAACCATCGACCTTTCATCTTTAAAACTGAACGACAGCCTCAAACAAATAGCCGCCAGTAAAACAGAGACGCTTTACCAAAAAATAAAAGCGCGCCCTGAAAACTATATAGATCTCGTTACAGGCCGTTATTCCACCGGTGTATTCGGGGGTATATCGAGCTTTTTGGTTACAGTTACGAACAATTCTCCGTTGACAATGAATCAGATAGTAATAAGCATCGACTATATACAAACTAATGAAAAGGTCTATAAAACTGAGAACATTTCTTTTAATGATCTGGAACCAGGGGAAACAGTAACGATGAAGGCTCCTAAAAGTCCAAGAGGTATTAAAATAGTAACCCGAATTAACCTTATTAACAACAGGCAATTGGAAACCGGGACCCCGAATTAATCAACGGTTAACAATCTTTTCATATCACAATAAATCTTGAATCGGTCATTGGCATAAAAGTTGAAATTCACATGATATCTCCATCCTGTGCGATTCCAAGTGTCAGTATTATGTATGTGTACGATTCATTAATATTTATTCCAATTGATTTAATCTGAATGAAGATGAGAAGAGGGCTTTTAGAACTTTGCCTCATCATAATAGTGGTGATTGGTATTCATGCAGAACGGCTACTTCACAATGGCACCATTGAAGGCAGAATCTCACCGGCAATGGCGTCAACTTCAGTTATTGCCGTCCAGGGTCATGATTCGATAAGAATTGCAAACAAAAATGGCTATTTTGCTATGAACCTCAGACCAGGTAACTGGAAACTTATCTTTGCGGTCAAGGAACTCAATGGCCTACCCATAGAAAAAAAAGTGCAGGTTTTGGAAGGTCAGCGAATCAACCTCGGTGAAATACGGCTGAGCCAATAATGTTCAAATAGTTAAAGAAGACAGCGCATCCGTCTGATGGCATTTCGACTGAAATGTTCTATCATTGAATATGAAAAACATCGTAGTTTTTGGCGCTGGAAAATCTGCCACCTGCCTGATAGACTATCTTTCTGATATTTGTTTACAAAAGCATTGGACACTCACTATCAGCGATGCAGATGCAGAACTTTTAAAAAAGAAGCTTGTAAAATCCACCGCTATAATTTCCATTCAGGTAAACGTCGAAAACTCTGCAGAACGAAATAACCTGATACAAAAAGCCGACCTGGTTATTTCCCTGTTACCACCCTCCTTACATATCCTTATCGCGCGTGATTGCCTGGTAAATGCAAAAAACCTGCTCACGGCTTCATATATTGACGACGAAATAAGAAAACTCGAAAATGAAATCTCAAAAAAGAAATTATTTTTTCTTTGTGAGATGGGCCTGGATCCTGGAATCGACCATATGAGCGCCATGCAGATTGTTCACCGGATCAAAAAAGCGGGTGGAATTGTTACTACTTTTCGATCACACACCGGTGGTCTGGTTGCTCCTGAAAGTGATGATAATCCCTGGCACTATAAAATCAGCTGGAATCCCGCCAATGTAGTGAAAGCAGGATCTTTGGGTGCCATTTTTAAAGAGTCGGGTGAAATCAGAAAAGTAGCCTATAAGGATATTTTTGAAAGGCCGGGCCTGGTGGAAATCAAGCCACTCGGTAAATATGCCTGGTATCCTAACAGGGACTCGCTTGCTTATATACCTGTTTATGGACTGGAATCTGCCCGCACCTTTATTCGGACAACACTTCGTCATCCGTCGTTTTGTACTGGTTGGAAAAATCTTGTATATGCTGGTTTAACAAATGATGAAGTTCCAATTCCATCTACGCTGAAAACAATTTCAGCCTGGAGCAAACCATTATTACCATTTGTTGATGCTTCCAATAAATACCTGTATGATCAGATTGGCCTTTTTGAAAATGAAATATTAATAGCTGATGGCCGGACTTCAGCCAAGGTGCTCCAGTACCTTCTCGAAAAAAACTGGAAGATGAAAGAAACGGATAAGGACATGATCCTTATGCTTCATGAATTTGAATATGATTTGAATGGGAAAAAACATTTTCTCAAGAGCAGTCTTATAGTCAGGGGAGAAAATGCACTGAGAACTGCGATGGCGAAAACAGTGGGCCTGCCACTCGGTATTGCTGCTAAACTGATTTTGGAAAATAAAATGGAATTAAGTGGCTTGCACATTCCCATTATTCCTGAAATCTACGAACCCGTCCTGAATGATTTACATCTACAGGGAATTCGTTTTCATGAAGAAGCTATTTAACCTCGAGATGCTGAGTATAAACAGTTTTATAATTCAGATTCTTAAATAAGATAATATATAGACCCCGCCGAAGGTAAAGAGTATAAAAACCTTTTCCTGAACTGAAATAAGTCTGATCCGCAGGAATTACCTTTCCGGGCACTGTTCCAAATGATTCGAATTGATAATAGGCCTGCACAAGAAAAACTTCTTTGTTTGCTGAAGGCTTAATAAAAACAGGCTGTCTTCTGTTAGATAGCGATAACCAGGTTGGTCGCGAATCGTTATATATTGTCTTGGGATGAATAACTGTAAGATCGTACAACGAGCTTCCGGTCACATTCACTGGCTCATCATTTTCCAGGGGTATCGACGGAACAGTGATCGGAAATTTATCGATATAAGCATTGTAAAATGCCTTTCCAAAAGCAAAATTGCTTTCTTCACACATGTCTGTCTGATCAATTGTTAACGGATCAATGCCTGTCATTTTTTTGAATGCCATACCCATGGGTATAAAATCGGGTGTCGTACTTTTTTTTGCTATATGCCCGTATCCAGCATAAACAAATATTTTTGCTTCCGGATCCTGTTTCAATATCTGAGCTATATTCAACGCCTGAATTGAGTCTCTTTCTGTCGGTGTGTGCTCAATGGCCCTGGGATCTTCATAGGCAACAAGTTTATAACCAAGTTCGAGTGCCAGTCTAATCATTTCACCTGCAACCGGTTCGGCAGCAAAATGGCCTGTTTTAGGTGTGAGTTTTGTGAGTTCCTGATCAGGCATCGGATTTAACATCTCCATCGCCAGATATCGAAAACCCTTTTTGTACAAATCATCGAGTAAAGAATAAGCAAATGCCCTGTGAAGAGGTTTATTATATGCCTCATTCAGCATGATGACTGAATAATTCGGGGCTATAAAATTGATGAATCTTTTTGCATCTGCGTTCTTGATGTTCTTGAGCAATTGTATGCTTTTCCCTATTTGTCTGTTTTCAACATCCGATATATGCATTGTGTCGGACATGTCCTGATATTCCAAAGATGCCTCGTAATCCTCCAGAAATGAAACAGACTGACTTAACAAATCATAATAAACGGGAAGCGTAAATTCATGAATGAATTTTTTGTTATTGCCAAGTAATTGATACAAGGGATAAAGATAATGAAGGTTATCACCGATTAGGTAATGCAGGTCATTGTATGAGGAATCAAACGCAACCCGGTTTATGGTAGTAACATAATGATTGATGCTGGACAGAGATGCATTGGGCTGCGCCTGTAGAATGATAACTAATAAAATATTGGATAAGATGAGCGAAAAAGCTTTTTTGATTTTCATAGTGATCGTTCCATGCCCCCCAGTTTCATAATAGTTTTCCATTCTTCTTCAGTTACCGGTTGAACGGACAGGCGGCTGATCCTGACAAGTGCCATTGCAGACAGTTTTTTTTCTTTTTTGATTTGTTCCAGGCTGACTGGCTTCAATAATTTTTTCAAAGGTTTCACATCCACTGCAAACCAGGCGGGGTCTGAACTTGTGGGGTCGGGATATGCTTCTTTTGTTACTACTGCAATACCAATTATTTCGGTTCCTTTATTACTGTGGTAAAAGAAAACCTCGTCTCCTTTTTTCATAGATCTCAGATGAAGACGCGCTGCGTAGTTTCGGATCCCGTCCCAGCGTGTCTGCTTGTCTTTCACCAGCTGATCCCAGCTATAAACTTCTGGTTCTGATTTAATAAGCCAATGGACCATTTGATCTGGAATAGATTAGATTCAAAGTTAAGGCTTAAGGCTTAACGCTTAAGGCTTAACGCTTTGTTTTATAAGAAGCAAGGTCATACAAAATAACCAACCGTTAACCGTAAACTGAGTCTTGGGACTTTATGCCTTAGGCTTTAAGCTTTTCTCAGGCATCCCTTTCCTGAGAATTTGCGTATTCTACTTTAGTGCCGGAAACGGCTAAACTTTTGCGACAGGTTGTTTTAAGGTCACCACCCGCCTGCCCTCGTGGTATGGTGGGTGGCTTTTTTACCAGCCACTGCTTAATACATCAGCAATATGCATCGTTTTAAGTGAAAGTCCCTTATGACGGATATATCCGTCCAGGTGCATAAGACAGGACAGATCGGTTGAAATCATATATTCAGCTCCTGTTTTTAGAGCATGATTTACCTTCTGGTCTGCCATAGCCAGAGAAATGGATTCAAATTTCACCGCAAAACTTCCACCGAAACCGCAACAGGTTTCCACATCTTCCATTTCCACAAGTTCAAGACCTTTTACACCAGATAATAATTTACGAGGTTCTGTTTTAATTTTGCATTCTCTTAAAGCGGCACATGAATCATGGTAAGTTGCTTTTCCAGGTAAACAGGCATTAAAATCTTCGCGATGCAGAACATTTACAAGGAATTCAGAAAATTCATATATTCTTTTACCAATATTTTTCACTTCTTTATTGTGCGAGGAATCAACGAATAGAACAGGGAAATAATTTTTTACAAATCCGGTACAGGAAGCACTGGGAGAGACAATATAATCTGTGCCTGGAAAATCCTTAAGGAATTTTATGCAAACTTCTTTTGCATCTTCGCGAAAACCTGCATTGAATGCCGGCTGTCCACAACATGTTTGCTCATTATTATATTGAACGGTACAACCCGCTTTTTCCAGCACCCGGATCATATTGAATGCAGTATCCGGATAAAGCTGATCAACAAAACAAGGTATGAAAAGCTGAATATTCAAAATGAATGCTTATTAAACAGATCTCGAAAAAGAAATCATTTTAAGTGCTGTATCAGCAGCTTCTTCACCTTTATGGCCATGGATACCACCAATTCTTTCTCTGGCCTGATCCGGATTGTCAACAGTTAAAACACCAAAAATAACCGGAACGGGAAGCTCAAGGTTTAATGTGGCAATACCGTTTGTAACCGCCCTGCAAATGTATTCGAAATGCGGTGTTTCACCTTTAATTATACATCCAAGTGCAATAAATGCTGCCGGCTTTCTTTTACCGGTTTGATTCCAGCAATTTTTTATTGCAAATGGAATTTCAAAAGCGCCCGGAACGAGGAAATCGCGGAATTCGATTTTATTCGCTATCAATATTTTTTTACAACCGGCAAATAATTCATCTACAATCCCTGCATTCCATTCTGTTCTGATAACAATGACTGACGCATTCTTGATTTTGGGAGTGGCGGTTTTTGATTTGCCAGATGAGGACATGAGTGTCTATTTAACCACACCCAGCCTGGCCAGGTAACGGTCGATATCGAATCCCCGCGGTGATGCGGGATACTTAGTTTTTATGAGCTGATACATGGCAATCGCATCCTGATTCTTTCCCATGCTTTCATATAAATAACCGGCACGAAAAAGATATTCTGGAGAAATGACCTCATCCTCTTCAAAATAAGTTCCGGCTTTTTTATATTGTTCTACCGCTTCTTCTTTTTTATTCAGCTCTGAATAAGCATCGCCCAAAAGCCCATAAGCCTTCGCCTGCACCTGGATCGCTGATGTCTTAAAATCCTTTAAGTATTTAACCGCATTATTAAAATCTCCAAGTTTAAGGTAACAGCTGCCGGCATAAAACATAGCCAGATCGGCGGCCTTAGTGCCCTTGAACCTGGAAATGATCTTTGTAAATCCGGCGTTAACTGCATCACCGTTTAAAGCAAGCCGGATTGAATCTGCGCGGTAATAATCTTCAGCCCGAAACATTGACTCTGATGCCTGTTTTTCTTTTGGATCCAGGATATATTGTTTATAGCCAAAATATCCTAAAATTAAAATCAGGAAAAGTGCGAGGCCAATGCCTGTTTTTTTCCCATTTTTTTCCTGAAAATGCTTCCATTTGTCAATCGGGTTAATCTCATGTTCTAAATGCTCACGATTTTTAATATCACTCATGTCTGGGAATTATGAAACAGGAATACTTTTTTCAATCTTTAATAAATGGATAATTCTTGTCGATGTAAATGTCCTTATACACTTCATCATCATTTGGGATCGGTGATTCTTCTGCAAATTTCACAGAAGCGGCTACTGTGTCTGCTACTCTTTTATTAATGGCATCGAGGTCTGCCTGCGTTGCGAATTTTTTGGTGAGAATAGTATCAGTCACCTGTGCGATTGGATCTCTTTGCTTATATTCTTCAACCTCTTCCTTTGTTCTGTATTTCTGTGGATCAGAAATGGAATGTCCTTTGTACCGATAGGTTTTGATTTCCAGCAGCGTGGGCCCCCCACCTTCTCTGGCTCTTTTAATTGCCCTTGAAACACCTTCGTGCACTGCCTCTGCACTCATCCCATCTATTGAGTCACCGGGCATTTCATAAGCATCCGCAAGTTTATATATGTCCACCACATTCGAAGTTCTTTCTACTGAAGTACCCATTGCATAGTTGTTATTTTCACAGATAAAAACAACGGGAAGTTTCCATAACATAGCGAGATTGAATACTTCATGTAATATACCCTGACGCGCAGCACCGTCTCCAAAAAATGTAAGTACCGCATTGTCGGTTCCCTTGTATTTTTCCGCGAAAGCCAGTCCTGCTCCAGTTCCTATCTGCGCTCCTACAATACCATGCCCTCCAAAAAATTTAACATTTACGCCAAAAAAATGCATGCTCCCACCTTTCCCTTTCGCTGCACCTGTTGACTTTCCATATAGTTCGGCCATACATGCATTGGCACTTACTCCTTTTGATAATGCTAAACCATGGTCCCTGTATCCCGTAATAAAAGGATCATCCGGTCTGCTGGCCGTCATACAACCAGCCGCAATGGCTTCCTGACCGATATAGGCGTGAAAAAAACCACGAATCTTACCTTCCATTTTATACTTTTCCTCGGCCATTTGCTCAAACTGTCGTATCAGCTGCATGAGTTCGTACCAGTATAAGTAGGTTTCCTTTGAAAACTTAGTAGCCACTTACGTAAATTTGATTTTATGCCTGCCGGACCGGCTAAAGCGGTGCAAAGATAAGGGGTAAACGGGAATTTTTTCTGTAAACTGAGTCTTTTGGGACCTGTTTTTTACCTTTCCAACAGCTTAACCCTTAATTATTTCCATATATTAGTTAATCCCGCCCACTTATGTTATCTCTCAGGAATATAACACTTACTCAATATAAAAATTATCTACTGGAAAGCTTTTCTTTTGACAGGCAGATCATCGGTATTTATGGGAACAATGGTGTAGGTAAAACAAATCTGTTAGATGCTATTTATTACCTGAGTTTTACAAGGAGTTATTTTTTTAAATCAGACTTACAAAATGTGCATCATGGAAAATCTGGTTTCCGGATCGAAGGAAATTTCAAGACAAATGAGGCAGATCAGAATGTGGTATGTATTCTTCGGGAAACAGGTAAAAAAGAAGTATTGCTAAATGATGAGATTTATCAGCGGCTTTCAAGCCATATCGGGAAGTTTCCCTGTGTGATCATTACTCCCGACGACGCCAGGATAGTAACGGAAGGCAGTGATGAACGACGTAGATATACTGATGCACTTCTATGTCAGCTGGATCCCCAATATCTTCAGCATCTGATTGAATATAACCGGTTATTGCAACAGCGCAATCAATTGCTTCGTTCGCTGGCCGAAAGAATTTCAACAGAACGAAGTCTTCTGGATGTTTATGATGCGCAACTCCTCCGTCCAGGCACTTATATTTTTGTGAAACGTCAGCATTTTTTCCACGAAATCCTTCCTGCTGTATTATCTATATATCAGAGTATAGCCGGTGCCGACGATGGCCTTGAGTTGTTTTATCAAAGTGAGCTGCTCACTAGCCCGTATGCAGAATTATTACATCATTCACGCGAACGGGACCTGATTCTACAACGTACGAATGCTGGCATTCACCGTGATGATATTGATATCCGTCTCAAAAACCAGCCTTTCAAAAATATAGCCTCTCAGGGTCAGCGAAAAAGCCTTCTTTTTGCGATGAAGCTTGCAGAATATGAAATGTTGAAAATCAACAAAGGTTTTGCACCGATCATTCTAATGGATGATGTTTTTGAGAAACTGGATGCAAACCGAATGCATCACCTGCTTGAAAGAGTTTGTGGCTCCGGTAATGGTCAGCTTTTTATCACCGATACACATGAAAACCGAATCCGTGAACATCTTGAAAAATTATCGACTGATTATACTTTAATAGGTTTATAACAGCCCTCACCATCCTCCATATTCCTTAAACCATTTAACTTTGATCTATGGGAGAATATTCAATGGCAGACGCTATGCGTCAGTTTCTTAAGCACAGCAGGCTCAAAGGAAATATGCTCGCTATCCAAATCACAGAAATATGGGAACAAATAATGGGCAAAACAATAGCCCGCTACACAGATAAGATTGAAATTCACGGCACTACTCTTTATATTCAAACTTCTGTAGCACCTTTAAAACAGGAACTTGTCTATAAAAAAGACAAAATAATAGAAAGAGTTAATGAAGCACTTGGAGAAAATCTGATAAAAGAAGTCGTTATCAGGTAAGCTAGGAATCAGCCTGCCATTCTCAATCGCGGATCCACAACACGGTAAAGCCAGTCCGCCAGAATATTCACACTAATAAAGAAAAAAGAAGTAACCAGCACTGATCCCATTACTACCGGAAAATCGAGTTTGGCCAGCGCATCTACAGTAATCTTACCTATTCCCTTCCAGCCAAAAATATATTCTACAAAAAAAGCCCCGGCAAGTAATTCAGCGAACCAGCCTGTGATGGCTGTTATTACCGGGTTGAGTGCGTTACGCAAAGCATGCCGCCAGATAACCTGTTTTTGAGATAGTCCTTTTGCATATGCCGTTCTTATATAATCCTGGTTCAAAATATCAAGCATCGAACCGCGTGTAAGCTGTGCAATAATTGCCATGGGTCTTATTCCAAGTGTAATGGCAGGCAGGATCGCATTCTGTAGCTGCCATTGTCTTCCGGTAAAAGGATCTGTATCGAAAAGACTTCCTGTCATTTGCAGACCGGTGTATTGATTAAGTACGAATCCAAAAATATAAGCGATTACAATACTCATAAAAAAAGATGGTGCTGAGATGCCCAAAACACTTGTAAAAATAGCCGTCGAATCCATCCAGGTATCTTTTTTAACCGCTGCCAGAATACCCAGCGCCATACCTGCGATGGTTGCGATCAACATGGCAAGAAAAGCAAGAATAATTGTTCCTGGTAACGCTTCCATAAGCATGGACCATACCAGCTTGCCTGTCTGGTAAGAACGACGTAAATAAGGGTATTTCAATACCAGTTTTGTCTTTCCACCGAGTCCCAGCCAGTGAATATTTTTTTCCGCAAGTTCAGTTTCATTATAGACGCTTAAGGGAGAAACATCGTTCAGGTAATAAAAGAATTGTTTCCATTTCGGCTGATCCAGATAAAGATCTCTTCGTATACTATTTAATGTGCCCGCATCAGCCCGCTGACCCATGATCAGTCTGGCAGGATCGCCGAAACCCTGAAATAAAAAAAATACAATAACGACAACGCCCAGCATTACCAGGCTTCCATAAAGCAAACGTGAGATTAACCGGTTAATCATTTATTAAGGCTGTCTTTCCAATTTTTGTACCGGAAGTTCATTAAGAGAAGGAATCGCCGATTCTAAACTCGCGTAACTCCATTTATTGAGAATAGTTCCTTTTTTCAGCAAATATAAAGTTGGATCTGTCCGAGCTGCCGTCTTAACTGCCGTAGCGTCGCATCCAAAAACCATCCATTCTCCTTTCGGGTTCAAATTATTGGCGTTTAACCAGGCCTCAGCTTCCGGCCGATTGGAAGTTACAAGGATTACAGGAATGTTTTTAGATAATGTGAGTGCATACAAAACAGCAAATTCCTTATTCCATGGCGGATTGGTCTGCGGAAAACTCTTTGATATAAGCATCATCTGGTAACCTGGTCTGTCTAATATTTGCCTGGTACTGTCGTTTCCCGATTCGCTGATAAGTGAAAAGTCTTTAATGTCAGGTTCGGCGTTTCCTTTCCGGATTAATTTGTCATAACGTTTGATAAAAATGTAACTGCTGTCCAGATCAGCCGGCAATTGGTCTGCTGGAAATTCCATGGTCCGGTGGTTTTTCTCATAAATAAAATTTATAATAGTACTATCAGAAATAGCATTTGGAGGTGGTTTCATTTTTTCAAAAATGTTGGCTCCTTTTTTAAAAGGGAGGCAATCTATAATCGGCAGGTAACGCAGAACATACCATTGGATCGAGAACGAAAAAACAAGTGTCAGGAGGAGAATAAGCCGGGCATTTTTTGGGGAAGTGCGGGGATATATTTCTTTTCTGTATATAAAAAGAATTCCGATAAGCAGTAAAAGCATCAGGTCTTTCAGAAAAGATCCCATTGCCTGCAGGGGAATGCAATTTCCAAAACAGCCGCATTCCCTTATCTTTCCGGAAATGACTGCATATCCTGTCAGAAAACTGAAAAATATGATCAGCAGGAGCAACAGCCAGGCAAAGAGCCTCATCCCCCACCCGAGTAATACTGCGACACCCGCAAAAATCTCAAACCCAATAATGACGATTGAGAATCCAAGTGACCAGGCATCCATCGCAGACAAGTTCCATACTTCGAAAAACTCCTGCATTTTGTAACTAAGTCCCAACGGGTCATTGGCCTTTATCAGACCGGAGAAAATAAACAGGACTCCTACTATCAGGCGGGCAGTATTCAGAAAAGTTTTTTTCATGGCTTGGATTTATGATGCCTGGCGCCCTTCTTCGATAAGGATCAGAGCAAAAATTGCATAATTAATGATATCTGTAAGATTGGCGTCAATGCCTTCACTTATCAGAGTTTTGCCTTCATTGCTGAGTATCTGGCGCATGCGCTGGAGTTTCATCAGAATTAAATCTGTAAAGCTTTCCTGGCTCATTTCTCTCCAGGCTTCGCCATAATCATGGTTTTTATTTTCCATGATTCCTTTTACGAATCGAATCTTTGTATCGTACAATTTGGATGCTGTATCTGCAGCCAGGTCTTCTGCAAATTCTGAGTTCAGTTCGAGCTGTATCAGCCCGATAATGCCATAATTCACGATAGCCTGAAATTCTCCCCTAATATCCTCATCCACCCGGCGGGAGCCTGTTTCCTGGATGGTGCGAATACGTTTGGCTTTAATAAATATCTGATCCAAAATGGAAATCATGCGTAATACACGCCATGAAGTTCCATAATCTGCTGTTTTTTTTAGGAAAATATCCCGGCAGATCTTAACGGCATTTTCATACTGACGGAGAGTATCTTTCATGCTCAAAACTAATATTTAAAGATGAAGGTTTAAATTTACGGATTTCAATATGTATTCATTGAACTGTAAAGGCAGGATACTGAGTTGGGAGGAACCAATTGTGATGGGCGTATTGAATCTGACACCGGATTCATTTTACACAGGAAGCCGCATTCGTTCAGAAAATATGCTAATCGGTCAGGCCGAAAAAATGCTCGAGGAGGGTGCTGCTATTCTTGACCTGGGTGGATTGAGCAGCCGGCCCGGTGCACTGGAGATTTCAGTGGATGCTGAATTGGAACGGGTTGTACCAGCTATCAGCCTTCTTTCGGCAAAATTTCCCGCTGCCTTTATTTCGGTTGACAGTTACCGTTATAAAGTGGCAGAAGCAGCTCTTAATGCAGGAGCATCCATAATTAATGACATTGGGGCGGGCGAAAATGAAGGAATTGCCAGTCTTGCAGCAATCTTTCATTCACCTTATATCTGTATGCATATGCGGGGTAACCCCAGAAACATGCAACAATTTACCAGCTATGATGATATCATCGCAGAATTGCTCGACTATTTTGTCAACCGTAAAAGTGAATGCGTTGGCATGGGAGTCAAAGATTTAATTATTGACCCGGGATTTGGCTTTGCAAAAACTATTGAACAGAATTTTTTATTATTGAATAGAATGAAGCTGCTGAAAATACTTGGGTTGCCGGTTATGGTTGGGCTATCAAGAAAAGCAACGGTTTACAGAACACTTAATATAAAACCGGAAGAATCACTGAATGGAACCACTGTATTACATACCCTTGCTTTGGAACAGGGAGCAGGTATTCTACGTGTACATGATGTGAAGGAAGCAGTTGAAACGATCCGGTTGTGGACGTCCTACGCAAAAACGTAGGACGCCCTATTCTCCGGAATAAAAATTATTTGTGTGCAGGAGATTGTGTCTGAGGACGAATATTTGGCTTGTTATTAGGATTCATGGAACGCATTGGATTAGCCGGAGCCGCAGGTGCATTAGTTACGTCTGTCACCTTAACGTCAAAAATGAGATTTTCATTTGGCTTTCTGCTGGGTCCAGAAGGCTGCTGGTCATATGCCAGAAAAGCCGGAATATATAAAGTTGCGGTTCCGCCTTTCTTTAAAAGACGAAGGCCCTCGTCCCATCCCTGAATAATGGCTCTTCTTCCGATTACAAATTCGATTGGTTTACCATCTTCCTTGTCGTTTGTTTCGAATACTTTGCCAGATGGAAATAATCTTCCAGTATAAATTACGGATACCTGTTTGCCTGAATCGACAGCCATTCCAGTCCCCGGTTCTTTAATCTCTACGAAAACACCATCGCCGGTTTTGGTGGCCTGGATATTATGCTGCTGCAGATAATTCTCAATGACTTTAATTTGTCTTTTGTGGAATTCGCCCAAAAGACCTTCCCTGTCTTTCTGGACCGCTGCTTCATTGTCAAAAACATCTATCACCCGAAGAGTCAGGATGATTTTATCTTTTTTATGTATAAATGGAGGCAACGGTTGCTGTGACTTTCTTTGGATGCTGTCTGCCAGCTGAATAATAACAGCGCTGTCTCCCTTCCTCAATAAATTAAATATTTCTACAGGACTATATGCATTTGATGGTACGCTGTCTATCCTTACGTAGGCTGGCAGACTGCTGTCAGAGGTAAATAAAACAGTATCCCTGATTTTCTGGCTGAAAGTAAGTTTAATAAAATCGCCCTTTTTAACAACCGGATTTTTTTCATCAGAAATGATTTTATATAATAACCCGGATTTTGTTTTTTTTAATCCTTTGTTATCACAGGAAACCAGTAACAGAATTCCGAGCAAGGCAAAAATAAAAGAATTGATTTTTTTCATTTCAGATTTATTGTAATTGTAAAGCATTTTCTATAAGTGAAGCGCGAAAACGTTTTGTAGTCTGGTCAAGTGTTTCATTACTGCGACCGCCGGCTGCATTCCGGTGCCCGCCTCCCTCAAAATAATTTCTTGCAAAGAGATTTACATCAAAATTTCCCTTGCTTCTGAAAGAGCATTTGATTTCTTCGTCCCGGTCGATAATAAGAGCAGCAAATTTGATTCCCTGAATACTTAGTGGATAATTTACCAGGCCTTCCGTATCACCGGTCCTGATCTGATATTTTACCAGGTCTTTCCATGGAATACTAATCAGCGCAGTATTGTATTCGTAAAACACTTCCATCCTGTTTAATAGTGCATGTCCGATGAATCGCAATCTATTTTCCAGGAAATTATCGAACAGTTTTTCGTAAACTTTGGTATGGTCAAAACCTGTGTCTTTCAATACTGAAACCATCCTGTGTACCGATGCAGTTGCGGAGCTGAAACGAAAAGAACCTGTGTCTGTCATTACACCTGCAAATAAACATTCGGCAATCGCCTGGTTAATTCTATGACCCAGTGAAGCGGACTCGATAAAATCAAATACCATTTCACTGGCTGAACTCTTTGAGGTATCACTAATCCCATAGGCGAACGCCTCTACTTGTGGTTGCTGGTGATGGTCGATCAAAATGCGCTTACCAGAGGACTTTTCGATGACTCCGGCTAATTTGCGCGTGCGATGCAGCACGTTAAAATCAAGACAAAAAATCCAGTCTGCTTTTTCAACAATTTCATTTGACTTATCAGTATTCAGCTCATAATCAATAACACACTCAGCACCTGGCATCCAGTTTAACCATTCAGCCCAGTTAGTAGGCGAAATTACACTTGTCTCATGTCCGAGATCGGACAAGATATGGTAAAGTCCCAATGAAGATCCCATCGCATCTGCATCAGGCTTTTGATGCATTACAATTACAATCGTTCTCAGATCCGGCAATAATGGAATTATATCCGTAATAGGTTGCATGTAAAACGGTTGCAAAGGTGCAGAATTAAATCGCCATTCCCAAATCTCCTGTAAATTGTCTTACCTTTGCACGCCAAACAAAAGCAAATGAGCAACCGCACGTTCACCATTATCAAGCCTGACGCGTTGGCAAACGGTCATTCCGGCGCTATCCTGGATATTATTCTAAAGGCAGGATTCAAGATGATTGCCCTTAAAATGACCCTTCTTACTTCGGAAAAAGCCGGAGAGTTTTATGCTGTACACAATAAGCGTCCTTTTTTTGGTGAGCTGGTGGAATTTATGAGCAGGGGTCCCATTATTGCCGCTATTCTGGAAAAAGAAAATGCAGTTGCTGACTTCAGGAAACTGATTGGTGCGACCGACCCGGCTAAGGCAGATAAGGGCACTATCCGCAACCTTTTTGCAGCTTCCCTCAGTGAAAATGCAATTCACGGAAGTGACAGCAATGAAAATGCACAAGCTGAAGGAGATTTTTTCTTCTCTAATCTGGAAAGAATCTAAACATCGGAAAAATATTTACCGGATCTTTTCGAACCCCAAAGATAAGGGAAATACCTTACTTGATTATTAAGTTATTGATGCTATTGCCTTGATAATCAATTAAATACATTCAATTAATTGCAATAACAAGAAATTTGTAAAATAAGTTGGAAAAGGCAGCGTTAGAGTGGATCAACTAAACAATCGACTCTATGAATTTCCGTCTTATCAAATCCGCGGGCAAACTGATGGCCCTTGTTACAGTGATAAACCTGGCTTCGTGCAAAAAAGACTCATCGTCTTCTAATTCAACAAACACCAGCGCTGTGACATTATCAGACTCTTCCACTGTAGCAGACAATAGTTATTACGACGTTCTGAACAATGCCTTTGTTGGTTTTGTCGATAATAGCTCAGTTTGGAGTACTTCATCTCAACGTTCGGGTAAAACAACAACATTCTCTACAGAAAAAACTCAGGGAGTAAGTTCAGGGAATTTGAGTTGTGCCATTTATTCGTTAGATGATACTATTCCAGGAGAATATCCAAAAACGCTTACGCTTGATTTCGGTACCGGTTGCACAAGTGCTGACGGTGTTCTGCGCTCAGGTAAATTAGTATATGTTTTCAGCGGACCATTGTTATTTCCGGGAACGACAGCTTCTGTAACTTTTCAGAACTATGTGGTAAATGGTTACGGGATTCAGGGTGCTTACGCAATTACAAACACTTCTTCTGATTCTACTGGAATCAGCATTAATACTCAGGTAACAAACGGTATCATTACTTATCCTGATGCCACAAATTATCATTATAGCCATAATAGAACCTTCACAATGATTGCAGGTTCATCTACAGTATTTGATATTTCAGATGACGTTTACTCAATCGCCGGAAACAGTTCTTTCTCATCTTCTGATGGTTCCAGTATAGTATGGACCATCGGCGCCAATACACCACTTATAAAGGCCATCAGCTGCCCGTATATCAGTAAAGGTGTGGTGGGTTTTGTATACAATCAGGCAGTTAACGGATCCATCGATTTTGGTGATGGTACCTGTGACAATGCAGCCACCATTACCGTGGGCAGTATTCAGAAGCCTATTACTTTGAGATAAATTCTAAAGATTAAAGCTAAAAGCATAAGGCCTAAAGCCTCTGATAAATTAACAGTCCTTCTGGTATTTCCGGAAGGACTGTTTCAATTTCTATTCTGTTAATCCCGGAACCTGCCCTTTCAGGGAAGCTAATTTCTCCTTTCCATAAGAAAGTCTCGTTATTACAACAAATAATACAGGCACTATAAAAATGGCCAATGAGGTTGCAGCCAGCATACCTCCCAATACGGTCCATCCAATGGTAGATCTGGCTACGCTGGCGGCGCCTGTTGCAAGTGCAAGTGGCAATACACCAAGAATAAAAGCCATAGAAGTCATCAATATCGGCCTTAGGCGCAATTTTACGGCTGCCAGAGTTGCTTCAACGACCGGAATTCCACGGTCCACACGTTCTTTGGCAAACTCGACGATAAGAATGGCATTTTTTGCTGAAAGACCTATCAGGGTAATCATACCAATCTGAGCATATACATTATTTACAAGTGATGGGATCAGCGTCAGGGTTAGTATGGCTCCAAGCATTCCCACAGGAACGGCGAGTAACACCGAAAACGGAACCTGCCAGCTTTCATAAAGTGCTGCCAGGAACAAAAAAACAAATACAATAGATAATGCAAAGATTAACAGTGTGCTACTGCCTGCTTTTAATTCTTCCCTGCTAAGTCCTGCGAATTCATATCCGTAACCAGCCGGTAAATTCTGATCAGCAACTTCTTTCAAAGCCTGTATAGCCTGACCACTGCTGAATCCGGCTTTTGCTTCACCGATTATTTCAGCCGTTCTGAATAAATTGAAATGAGAAATCAATGCAGCATTCTCCACTACCTTATAGGAAATTACGGCACTTAACGGAACCATGGAACCTGAAGAGTTTTTTACGTAATAACTTTTGACGTCATTTATATCAGCCCTGTAATTTGTGTCGGCTTGTGCTACAACATGGAAATTTCTTCCATAAACAGTCAGGTCATTAACGTAAGAACTTCCCATATAGGTCTGTATAGTATTATAAACATCACCAAGCGAAAGTCCCAGTTTCTTACATTTTTCCCTATCAACATTGAGTGTATATCCTGGTGTGCGTGCATTGAAAAATGTAAAAGCCCGGTTAATTTCAGGTCTTTTATTAACAGCAGCCACAAAATTATTTACTACTCTTTCGAAAGCTTTTATATCGTCGGTGCTGCCTTTTTGTTGAAGTTCAAAAGTAAATCCGGCAGATTGACCTAAACCTGGTATAGCCGGTGGCGCAATGACAATAATATTGGCTTCTTTAATGGCAGCAAATTCCTTCTGCAGGGTAGCTGTTATACCCCTGATTTGAAGGTCCTTGGATTTACGTTCGTCCCAGGGATTCAGGGAAGTAAAAATAGTTCCACTGTTTGCCTTGGTGGCAAATGTGATTGCATTAAGTCCGCCAAGTGCTGCAAAATGATGGATGCCTTTGGTTTCTGAAATAATTTTCATCATTTTATTCAGTGTTTCAAGACTTCTCGCGGTTGAAGAAGCTTCGGGTAATTCATAAGTAATGTACAACCTGCCCTCGTCCTCCTGGGGAATGAATCCACTTGGTTTAGCCCTGAATAAAAAAAAGGCACCCACACAAATACATATGAGAAGAATAATGACATAAGGTGATCGCTTTATCCAGGCACTTACATTTTTTGTGTAACCGTTGTTAAAACGTTCGAACATATTATTAAACCGGTAGAAAAACTGGTTAAGTCCTCTGGAAGATTTGTCCATATGCATCGGACGCAGGAGCAATGTGCACAATGCCGGTGTAAGTGAAAGCGCAACAAAAGCCGAGATCAGTACTGAAATGGCAATTGTAATGGCAAATTGCTGATATAACCTCCCAACGATTCCCGGAATAAATCCCACAGGCACAAATACGGCTGCCAGGATCAACGCAATGGCAACTACCGGTCCTGATATATCACTCATTGCTCTTTCAGTAGCTTCTTTCGCAGAAAGTTTTTCTGCATCAATATAATGTTGCACAGCTTCTACCACCACTATGGCATCATCCACTACTATCCCGATTGCAAGAACAAATCCGAAAAGGGTAAGCGTATTGATAGTAAAGCCCAATGGTATGAAGAAAATGAAAGTGCCAATAATGGATACCGGTATTGCGAGTACGGGGATCAGTGTGGCTCGCCAGCTTTGCAGAAATAAAAATACAACAAGTACAACTAGTCCAAGCGCTTCCAGCAATGTCTGAACCACTTCACGTATTGAAACCTGCACTACTGAAATGGATTCAAATGGAACTACATAGTCGATATCTGTCGGAAATGATTTTTTCATTTCATTCATAGCTACATATACACCTTCTGCTGTTGCCAGTGCGTTACTGCCCGGCGCCTGGTAAACGAGCAGATAGGATGCTCTTTTTCCATCTACATAGGAATTGCTGGCATAACTGAATTTTCCAAGTTGTATCCTTGCTATATCCTTCAGATAAACTATGGAGCCCTCACTCGGATTTGATCGGACGATGATATTATCAAATTCATTTTCAGTCGATAACCTGCTATTCGTCACTACCGTGTACTCAAAAGCCTGATCCGAATTTTGCGGTGGGGCTCCTACTGAACCTGCAGAAATCTGTATATTTTGTTCAACCAGTGCATTCGTGATATCTGCTGCAGTAAGTCCGAGCTGAGCAAGTTTATCCGGTTTTAACCAGATACGCATACTGAAATCATCTGCCCGGGAAAATACATCTCCCACACCTTTCACACGCAACAATACATCACGCACAAAAATATTGGTATAGTTATCCAGAAATGTAACTGCATGCGTTCCTTTGGGAGCATATATGGCCACCAGCATGAGAATGCTGGGATTTCTCTTCCTGGTGATTACCCCAAGCCTCTTTAATTCATCCGGGAGTGCCGGTGAAGCAATACCCACACGGTTTTGGACATCCAGCATGCCGTTATTAACATCTGCACCAACTTCATAAGTGACCGTTATTGTGCTCTGGCCGTTACTGGTACTGTTACTTTGCATATAAGCCATTCCTGGTGTGCCATTCACCTGGGTCTCAATAGGTGTCGTAACGGTCTGTTCCACCGTTTGTGCGTCCGCCCCGATAAAATTACTGGTAACCTGAACTGTAGGCGGTGTGATATCAGGATACTGACTCACAGGCAGGCTATTAAGTGCCAGAAGTCCCACTAAAACAAGGACTATGGAAATGACAATGGCCGTAACGGGCCTCTTAATAAAAGTATCTGCGATCATACTTTTTCCGAGTTAGGATGATTTTCTCTTTGATGAATCGTTCATTGGATGATTTAATGAATCCGTTTTTGGAAAATGCTGGAATGCTGGTTTCACTTTTGTTCCGTCTCTTAATTTCTGCACTCCGTCAATTGCAATGATTTCATTTTCCTGAAGACCGGATTTCACGATCACCTGGTCTTTGATACGCTGACCCAGAAAAACCTTGCGCTGAGCTACAGTATCATCATTCACCACATAAACAAAATATTCTGCCATTTGCTCAACGGTCGCCCGGTACGGTATCAACAACGATTTTTGGCTGCTGTTGTTTAAAATCCTGAGGTTTACAGACATACCCACCTTTAAAATATTCCCCGGATTCTCAAATAATAACCTCACTTTGATCGTAGCCGTCTGTGGATCGACTGCTCGGTCTACAATGTATATTCTGCCGGGAAATGGATATCTGGACTGATCAGCAAGAATCAGTGTAAATGTGGAATCGAATTTCGTTCTCTGATCTTCTTTTCTTTCTTTTTCAATAAATGGAATCAGGTTTTCGTCCAGTGCCACATCCACCGCGATGGGATTGTCTGATGAAATAGTATTCAATATGGTGTTGCCAGGCGTGACTGCTGCACCTACTTTGACCTGTGAGATGCCAATTGTACCTGACAGCGAGGCATAAATAGTGGAATATCGAAGGTTCACCTGCACGGCGCTTACATTGGCCTTTGCCGCATCGACCTGTTTTTTTGCCGTCTGAAGATCGGCAAGTGCGTGCTGAACTGTTTGTTGTGCGACTGCATCTTCTTTCCCAAGTTCCTGGTATCGGTCAGCATCCTGTTGTACCTTTTCCAGGTTTGCCTGACTCTCATTTAGCTGCGCAACAGCCTGATTGTACGCCCCCAAATATTGTTGCTGGTCAATGGAATAAAGTTTTTGTCCCTTTTCAACATGCTGACCCTCTTTAAAAAATATTCCTGTAATATAACCTGCCACCTGTGGTCTGATATCAACCTGGTTAACAGCGGTGACTGTGGCCGGATAAGCATTAAAATATTCAGCGCTGCCTGACTTCACCTTATAAACATTAATGGAAACCGGCGGTGGCGGAGGTGGGGGTGGCTGACTTCCGCACGAATACAGGCTTATAATGATTAATAAAAAAACAATGCATTTATAATTATTCATAATCGGATGATTAATACGAATATTTTAATGTTCCCAACGCGCGTTCCACATCAATTTTGTCACTCAATACCTGGAAAATAGCATTGGTAAAATTAACCTGGGCAGAGAATAAATCGTTATTGGAAACTACAACATCCAGATAGGTTTTTATTCCTGCGCGATACTGTAGCTGTATGATATTATAAACCTGTTTCGCCAGTTCGAGATTTTCCTTTTGCTCGTGATAATTATTCAGGTCGGCTTTAAAAGAAGACAGCGCCTGTATATATTGAGTTCTTATCGAATCTTTTAATGAACTAAAATTGTAGTCTAGTCTTTCAATCTGAAGTTTGGCCACCTTTACCTGTTCCATACGCTGTGTACCTGTAAAAATTGGCAGAGTGAGCGATAATCCCGCATATGAATTCGGATAGTTTTGCTGATACAGACCCTTAAATTGGTTATTGTAGTAGTTCAGGTTGTAACTTCCGAATGCAGATACAGTTGGTAAAAATCCCAGTTTATAATATTTAAGATTATATTCTTCAAGTCGTTTCTGGGTTTCAAGTTGCTGCAGTTCGATTCGATTGTTTACATCCAACTGCTGCAGTGTATCAAAAGAGTTGACCTCATCCCTCATCCTTGCACTGTCGTATAAAACATCCAGCGTTGAATCTACCGGATAACTCATATACAATTTCAGGACGGCTGTTTTGCTTTTAACAGCTTCTCCGGCTGTTTTGCGCAATGCAACGGCATTATTCAAACTTATTGTGGCCCGCTGATAATCTGTTTTATCAACCAGTCCTCCTTTATACTGATTGTAGGTGTCTTTCAAAGTTCTTTGCAATAGTACAATATCTGTATCCAGCAATTCGATTTGTTCCTTTGAAAGCAACAAATCATAGTATGCTTTGCTAACATTTGAAACAACAGAAATTTTATTATTGATGGTATTCTGTCTTGCACTCAGACGCACGTCTTTTGAAGATTGCTGTGCAATAACGACATCACGATTAAAAATTGTCTGATTGAGACCGAAATAGCCATATGACTGGTTAAATGTTCCGATAGGAGACACTGTATTATTAAAAATGGCAATTGGCCTTTGCAAATTATTCTGGTAGTTTCCTGAAAAATTTATTTGCGGATACCATTCTGCCAGCTGTATTTTAATCTGATGTTCAGTGATTTGCTCGTCAATCAAAGACTGCCTGATATTCGTCTGATGTTCCAGAGCATAACTAATGCAGCCTTCGAGAGTTTTCGCAATAAAATCATCCTTTGTCTGTGCATTTGCTGACGCCAGTAGGATCACTACTGGAAAAAATAGTATAAGTCTATTCATAAGAAGTAAAAAAATCAAAGTCCGTTTTCGGAATGGACTTACATGTTGCCGGAAGCAAGCAATGGAAGGCAAAATTAGGGCTTACTTACTAAAATTAAACGCTCGTTTAATTTATTTTTTTAAAAGGCAATCAGGCTGGTGATTTCGGAGAGAAATAACTCGTCTGTTTTGTCAAATGCTGCATATACAGAATGGTCAACATCGAGTACAGCAACAACTTCATTATTACGGATAAGGGGAATGACGATTTCCGATTTAGACTGACTGCTGCATGTAATATGTCCCGGAAATTTATCTACGTCCTGAACTATAATAGTTTTCATTTGTTCCCACGCAATTCCGCATACGCCTTTGCCCTTTCTGATTCGTGTACACGCAATCGGTCCCTGAAAAGGTCCCAGCACAAGCTGATCCTGTTTCACGAGGTAGAATCCGATCCAAAGCCAGTCAAATTGTTGTTTTAAAGCTGCACAAATATTGGACAGGTTGGCGATCAGATCAGTCTCACCATCAATCAGTGCTGCAATTTGCGGAATGAGATCCAGATATTGTTCTTCTCTGGTTCCCTCTTTTATAATTAATTCTTCTGCCATCTTTACTTTTTTAAGATTTTAGAGGATGCCCTTTATAATCAATTCCGAGTCCGGGTTTTCCGGTAAGAATGACTTTGCCATTTAATATATCCAAACCAGTGGCAATATCTTCATCCAACAAGAGAGTGCCATCCATATCTACGTAGTCAAGCAAAGGTAATAAATGACCGATTGCTGCGGAACCAATGCTGCTTTCATTCATGCTGCCAGCCATAACTTTCATGCCCAGCTTTCGTGCATTTTCTATCATACGCAGTGCCGGTGTCAGCCCGCTGCATTTTGTAAGTTTTATGTTTACTCCATGAAAAAGCCCATGACATTTTTCCACATCATGTTCTCCCACACAGGATTCATCTGCAATCAACGGAATGGGCGATTTTTCAAAAAGCGTGCGCATGCCATACTGATCTGATTTATCGAGGGGTTGCTCTATAAATTCAACGCCGCATTCGTGAAGGGCCGGGATCAGATCGAGTGCCTGCTGCAATGTCCATCCTGAATTTGCATCAACGCGCAGGACGGCGTCGGTATGCTTTCTTAAAGCGCGAATGATATCCGCATCGTGGGTAGTTCCCAGCTTGACTTTATAAATGGGCCAGGGTTTTGCCCGCATTTTTTCTATCATTTTTTCAATACTGTCAATGCCGATAGTATAGTCGGTCAGTGGCCCTTCATTGATATTGAGTTTCCAGCATTCGTATAAAGGTTTTTTCTGGAGCTTTCCATAGAGATCCCAGGCCGCAATATCCAGGGCACAAACAAGAAATGAATTGTCTGGTATCAGGTGATGCAAAAAATGCCAGAAACGTGTAGGTTCAGTAAAAGCAAATTTTTCAATGACCGGTAATTTAATTTCCAGATCGGCAATCATTTTATCTACCGGTATATGATAATAAGTAATGGCTGGCGCTTCGCCATATCCAGTCATTCCGAATTGATCCAGGCTGACTATCAGTGTGGGCTGATGGGTTTTAGTTCCCCGGGATATCGTGAAGGGATATTTAAAACGCAGGTTGTAAGAAGTATATTGAATTTTCAATGTTCAGATTATCTGCCCGAAGATTTAACCATCTCCCTGAGCTGTTCATTAAAAGGTTTCGCTTTGATAAGGTCTTCGAGGTGAATATGTATCCGGTACCGCCAGTAATAATTGGCAATTGCAGGAACATTAATTCTCTCGTCGTTGGGATTTTCTCTCCGGATATTTTCATCCATCCCTAATAAATCCTGCATTTGAAAAATGCTCCACATGGCCGGTGAATGCAGGTGCTCCTGTACGATGGCTTTATTTATCCAGGCATCGCAGAAATAGGGTGCTTCACCCCACTGTCCCAGTTCCTCATTGTAGAATTTCTGAGTTTTGCTCCTGTCTTCTTCCCACCAGCCGCGGATGGTGCTCATATCATGGGTTGAAGGCGTAACGACCGACAGGTATGGTGCGGAGCCAGGATTGAAAAATTCGTGTGAAATATCTTTTGGCATGCGTTGAATTTCAAGACTCAGTATTCCTGTCTGTTTCATCACATCCTGAACGCAGGCAGGAACCATTCCAAGGTCTTCTCCGCAAACCAGCATATTGGTAGATCTTTTCAGCAGGGGAAGTTTTTTCATCGCCTCTTTTCTCCAAAAAATATCCTGTCGCTGAAAGAAATAATTATTATAAAGATCTCTCAGCTGATTTTGCAAGTGCCAGTCAAGATATCTGAATGAAGAGGTCGTTTCCATCGAAAACCTGAAATGGAACTGACTTCCGTCTGATCCTTCCACCTCAAATAAAATCACGTTGGAGATCAGGTTCATTAATGCATCACGACTTCTGACATCTAATTCTTCTTTTGTTTTATCTTCAAAATATTCTGTTACTTTTTTTTGCGTATTGACAAATTCTTTGATATTAAATCTTCCCTGTTTTGTTTCTTCAAAATAAAGAGTCTTTACGGATTCTGTTTCGGGACCGAAGTATTCCCACAGAACCGCTTCATTTATGAAAGGCCTGGTATAGCGGTCCTTATCGAAATAAATATTTCTTTCATCAAATTCCACCCGGTGCACCGGGATCGATTTTTCAAAATGCCCCATAATTCCCTCGGTTTGTGAAATGGGGATGCTCCAGATTCTGAAGAACCCCAAAATATGGTCAATACGAAAAGCATCAAAATATATCGCCATTTGTGAAAACCGGTTCTTCCACCACTGGAACGAATCTTTGGCCATTCTTTCCCAATTATAAGTTGGAAAGCCCCAATTCTGGCCCTTTACAGCGAATGGATCAGGAGGTGCACCAGCCTGCATGTCCAAATGAAATAATTCGGGCGATAACCAGGCGTCACAACTGTGCCGGTATACTCCTATGGGTATATCGCCTTTTATAATTACTTTATTTTCGTGTGCGTAGTGAACCGATTTTCTCAGTTGGCGGTATAAGTGATACTGAACAAAATAATAAAAAGAGATCTGATCATATTGTTTGGACTGAGGTGATGTTAGCCGGTCCACGGCCAGTTTTGAATATTTACCGTATGTCTTCCATTTGTGGAAATCAACTGATCCGTTCAATTCCTTCAAATAACAGAATGCAGCATATGGAACCAGCCAGGTTTTATTCTGACTAAAGAACTCAATAAAATCAGGATCATCTGCCAAAGACGATTTTACCGCATCGAAGAGTTCTTTTGCAGCTTCTGTTTTTGTTTGCATGACGGTCTCATAATCGAGTTCTGCAAGTGCATTGAGTCGTTTTTGTATTTTCTTCAGTGGTTTAATAAATGACAAATATTTTTTTCCTGCCATCTCTTCAAGATTCAGGTATAATGGGTGCAGGGCAAATGCGGAGATCGCTGCGTAAGGATAGGAATCAATCCATGATCCTGTGGCGGAGGTATCGTTTACAGGCAGAATCTGAATCATTTTTAATCCGGTCTTGTGTGCCCAGTCAACAAGCAGCCGGATATCAGAGAATTCCCCTGTTCCGAAGGAGTTTTCAGACCTCAGACTGAAAACAGGAATGCTCACTCCTGCACCCTTCCAGGTGCTGTTGGGCAGTCGGATGAAGCCATCATGGAGAATGGTTAGCCGGTCATCCTGTGCTTCACCCAACAGTGTTCGGTTGGGACCATTTTCGAACTGAACCAGAGATTCATGTTTTACGTCGTATACACCATACTTGTAATGGACTGGCGATGTGACTCCGGATAGATTAAGTTCTATAGTCCACCAGTTTCCTTCTTTTCGCAGGATCAGAGGATCTGCCATAGACCAGTCTCCAAAAGCAGGCCCATTTCCAGAAATACAAACTGCCTCGTGGCTGCGAATCAAAGGCGCTTTTATTCTAAATATATGGGTATATATTTTGGGAGATTTCCTTGCTGATTTTTTTGATTGGCTTGGCAGTAAGATTTCCTGAAACGGAGAAGTATAAAATGCGTTTTCATATTCACCCGCATGATTCCATGTATCAAAAATCTGCATATCATCATGCTTCGAAGAAATTTGAATTACCCTGTCGTTTCCCCATTCGTGGACAATACTTCCATCTTCCATCTTTAACTGGTAATAGTACGATACCGGATCCGGCGGAAGACTGGCCAATTCCACGATGATTTCCCAGAAATCCTGATTTTTATATTTCATCAATACTGGCTGGGTAGTAAGTTTATTCTGATAACCCAGTTCCGGAATATTTCCGCAAATGAATAAATCCTGACCTTGTCTGGTACTGAAGCGTAAGTAAAAATGTAATTTCATCTCAGGTTGAAGTTCTATATCCGGGTTGTATTAAAAGCAGGCATGCGAGCAGCGAAAATACCAAAACAGGAACTTGTAATAAAATTAATGTCCGCTGGTCGGGTGAATTGGAATTAGAATATATTTGCGAAACAAATCAACTGATGGAAAATACTAAAAAAGGCAAAGCCCTGTACTGGTTTCTTTTTCTCATTTCCGTTGCTGCTTTTTTTGCCTGTTATACTGTTATAGGCGGAGTTTGCATCCTGGTGCTGCCATTTATATGCACTTTTTTCGCTAAGGCCCTTGACATCATGTAGTGGGAACCTGCTTCCTTAAAATAAAAAAACACTGTTTTTTTTGTAACAGTGTTTAAAATCAGACTTCACAACGGATCCTTTCCATGTGCCCAAAGCAATGATCTATATTAGATGGCCCATTTTCTGGTAATTCTCGTAGGCGTTCTCTTGGCCTGGTGAATTTTCCAGAGATTAACCAGTGTAAAACGTTTTTTCTGAACGGGCATTTCAATGCCTGTAGCGAGCGTTTCCCTCACTTCGGTCGTCAATTTTTTCAGCATTTCGGTATCCATCTTTACAATAGATGGTGTTACAACTTGTTTCATAAATAAAATCCTTTTTTAGATTAAAAACTATTCGGAGCAATGATCAGGGTAACTAACACAGAAGAATCGTTAGAAAGAAGTGTAGAACCTACGGAGCTTGCAAGACTTTTAATTGCTCTTAATTGCAGTGCAAATATACGATCGATTAGCTTTTCAGCAACCTCTATTATAAAAAATTATATCATGTCCAACGCTGATTTTCATGCATAACTGCTTAAATCATAATGGCTGACGTCTCCGTCAGCCATTATCTCCATGTATTTAGTTAATCTCATTTAACTTCTTCAAACTCAGCGTCAGTAACGTTTTCGGGGTTCTTTCCTTCATTCGTCTGATCATTGCCGTTAGCCTTCCTGTCAGAAGAGGACTGAGGGCCGCCTTCCTGTGTACCTTTATATAAATATTCGGATGCGGCTGTCCACGCGGTGTTGATTTCTGCGATAGCAGAATCGATTTTTGCAAGATCCTGTTCTTTCTGTGCTTCTTTCAGACGAGTCAGTGCTGCTTCAATAGGAGTTTTTTTATCTGCCGGAATTTTGTCGCCCAATTCCTTCAATTGTTTTTCTGTCTGGAAAATGAAACTGTCTGCCTGGTTGAGCTTGTCCACACGTTCACGGGCAACCTTGTCCGTAGCTTCATTCGCTTTGGCTTCAGCTTTCATTTTTTCTACTTCTTCCTTACTCAGACCACTACCCGCTTCGATACGGATTTTCTGTTCTTTTCCGGTTCCCTTGTCTTTGGCAACCACATGCAGTATACCATTCGCATCGATGTCAAAAATCACTTCAATCTGTGGTACTCCACGCGGTGCCGGCGGAATTCCGTCCAGGTTAAACATCCCAAGACTCTTGTTCTGGTTCGCCATTGGTCTTTCTCCCTGAAGCACATGAATCTGAACTCCTGGCTGATTATCACTGGCGGTCGAAAATGTTTCTGATTTTTTGGTTGGAATAGTCGTATTGCTTTCAATCAGTCTGGTCATTACGCCACCCATTGTTTCAATACCAAGACTTAGAGGCGTAACATCCAGTAAGAGTACATCCTTTACTTCGCCTGTCAGCACGGCACCCTGTATCGCCGCTCCCACTGCAACCACTTCATCCGGGTTAACACCCTTATTCGGTTTTCTGCCAAAGAATTTTTCAACGAGCTCCTGAACTTTGGGAATACGGGTACTGCCACCCACCAGAATCACTTCATCAATCTGGGATGCATTTAGTCCTGCATCTTTAAGTGCCTGTTCACAGGGCTTAAGACATCTTTCAAAAAGCGGATCAGATAACTGTTCAAATTTAGCCCGTGTCAGTTTCTTAACCAGGTGCTTGGGCACGCCATCAACGGCTGTTACATAAGGCAGGTTGATCTCTGTTTCAGTGGATGAAGAAAGCTCAATTTTAGCCTTTTCAGCTGCTTCTTTCAAACGCTGCAGGGCCATTGGATCCTTGCGCAGATCAATATTTTCATCTTTTTTGAATTCACCGGCAAGCCAGTCTATGATGATCTTGTCAAAATCGTCACCACCAAGGTGTGTATCACCGTTAGTTGATTTCACTTCAAAAACCCCGTCTCCCAGTTCCAGTACGGATATGTCAAATGTTCCTCCTCCAAGGTCAAAAACGGCTATTTTTTCATCTTTACCCGCTTTATCCAAACCATAGGCCAGAGCAGCCGCAGTAGGTTCGTTTACGATTCTGCGCACGTTTAGCCCTGCAATTTCACCTGCTTCCTTGGTAGCCTGACGCTGTGCGTCATTAAAATAGGCTGGTACCGTAATAACTGCTTCTGTAACCTCCTGTCCCAAATAGTCTTCTGCCGTTTTCTTCATTTTTTGAAGAATCATAGCGCTTATCTCCTGAGGCGTATATTGGCGGCCGTCTATGTCAATACGGCAAGTATTGTTGTCACCTTTCACCACTTTATAGCTCCAGTGGCTTATTTCGTTTGTAACCTCGTCAAATCTGCGTCCCATAAAGCGTTTCACTGAGGAAATGGTGTTAACGGGATTTGTAATAGCCTGACGCTTAGCCGGATCACCTACTTTGCGTTCGCCATTTTTTAAAAAAGCGACCACAGAAGGCGTGGTACGGCGCCCTTCATCATTTGCGATCACGACCGGCTCATTCCCCTCCATTACTGAAACACAGCTGTTGGTGGTTCCCAGGTCAATTCCGATTATTTTTCCCATAATATTGATTTATTAAATTGAGTATTTAATGGTTTACAACTGAATGTCAATCATTATGCCATGGAGAAAAAAATGCAAAAATGGCAGGAAAAGCTAAAAGCCTAAGGCCTAAGGCTTAAAGCCTAAGGCAAGAAGCTCGGGGCTTAAGGCAAAGGATTTGAAGTTCCTTAACGCTTTAAAACTTTGAGAATTATTCTCAATAGTCGTTTAAATCCAGAGCTCTTTTACCCCGTTTTTATTTGATCTTTACGACTTTGGCTTTAAGCTTTTTTTAATGTATTTCCCGAATAGAAAAAATGCAATGTAGGGCCAAACTGCAGGATAATACCATATTTTACCCGCCATTATCCATTTCCATTTATTGCGCCAGGAAATTTCTTCTCGATATAAACGATATAGCCAGTTTTTTCCAACAATTATTTCTATTCCATGTCGTGCTGTATATCCTTCAACAGTCTGCGGCAATTCATTTGAAAAATATTTATGCCATTTCAGGGTATACTCAACCCATTCATTTCCAAAACTTCCCCCCTCAGTGAAATGCAATATATCTATATTGAAAATCACCGCGGCTTTCCATTTTTTAGTCACCTGGAATGAAATATCAATATCATATAAATGAAATCCGCGTAACAGGCTTTCATTGAACCTCACCGTATTCCAAACCTCTTTTCGGATCGCAATAAAAACACCATCTATATTCACTACATTTTCATTTATAGCTTGTCTGGGATTATTATACAAATGTTCTGTTATACCATTTTTATTCTTGTGAAATATATTACAGAAATCTAGATCAAGTAAGCCAGTTGACCAGCCGGAAGGTGTGCGGCTTTTATATTTAGAACCTGCAATTCCTATTAATCCTGTTTCTTTATTTTTTTCGAAGGAATGTAGCAGATTGGCCGACCAGTTTTTAGTTTGAAACTGGATGTCTTCGTGGATAAAACAAAAAAAAGGATATTTGGCCTGTTCTGCAAGGCGATTATATACTTCTGTGATGGGTTTTGCATTGGCAAGATTATCCCAGACCAGTAATTCATATTCATTCCCTATCGTTTCCTGAATATTTATTTTCAGCTTCTCGAGATAAGAGACATTAATTGAACAAACAAGAATAGATAACATATTCGAACGGATTATAGAAAATTCCTTTGTTCTCTGTAAATTGTACGCTTGTTGAATTAAAATCCATGCAAAATAAGTCGTTTGGTAAAAATATGGTGCAGGGAATCCGTTTGCGAATGGGCAAGATATTCGATAATCCTTATCGGATCGTGAATATTGGCCCAATTAAAAAAATTTATTATAAGCATCTGAACCCAGGGAGAATTCGCACACACAAGCTATTGGGCAAGGCAATTTCTTTTTATAGTCCTACCGAATTATTACATGGATTGAAGGAGATTTTTGTTGATGAAATTTACAAGCAAAACCTGCCATCCAGACCTTATATAATCGATTGTGGTGCCAATATCGGTCTCAGTGTTATTTATATGAAGAATTTATATCCGTTGGCTACAATCATTGCATTCGAGCCGGATGAGAGAAATTTTGAACTGCTGAAAAACAACATCGGGAATTTTGGATTTGAACAAGTAGAAATTCGCCGCGAAGCAGTATGGATTCAGAATACAATTATCCAATTTTCCAGCGAAGGATCCATGTCAAGTCGTATAGATAGCAATAACTCAGGAAATACAGTTCCCGTGAAGGCCATCCGCTTAAAAGATTATATAAATAAAACTGTTGATTTTCTGAAAATTGATATTGAAGGCGCTGAATTTGAAGTTATGAACGATATCTCCGGTCAATTACATTTTGTAAATCACCTTTTTCTGGAGTACCATGGAACTTTCGAACAGAATGCAGAACTGTCTCATCTGTTTGAACTACTTGTGGAAAAGGGGTTTACATACTATATTAAAGAGGCAACTTCGATATATGACAGGCCACTTTATCCAATAAAAAAGCCTGGAATGCCCTACGATGTTCAGCTGAATATTTTTTGTATTAAAAAATAAAACACACGGATTCAATTTAAGAACATGGAATCATTAAACGACCTGGAAAAGTTTTTTTTTGAAAAGAATCATAAATTGATCCACAAATGGCGTCATTATTTTGAAGTGTATGACAGACATTTCAGCCGTATGCGAAACAAGAAAATTAATGTATTAGAAATCGGTGCAGCACATGGAGGATCTATAGAAATGTGGAACGATTATTTCCATGGGAATGCGACCATTTATTCAGTCGATATAAACCCGGAATGCAAGAAATTCGAAAATGAATATACAAAAGTATTTATTGGGTCACAGGAAGACAAAGTGTTTTTAAGAAAATTGCACGCCACACTTCCAGCATTAGATATTTTAATTGATGATGGGGGTCATACAATGAATCAACAGACATCAACTTTCGAAATCCTTTTTGATAAAGTAAAAGAAAACGGTATTTATTTATGCGAGGATTTGCATACTTCGTATTTTAAATATTTTGGAGGAGGTTATAAGAAGAAAAGGTCATTCATAGAATATAGCAAGAATTTTATCGATAAGATTCATGCCTGGCATACAAAAAAAATTCCTGTAGATGATTTTACCAAATCAGTTCACTCTATTCACTACTACGACAGTATAATAGTTATTGAAAAACGGCCCATCGAAGCACCTTTTGATGTCAAATCTGGGGTCCCCAGTATTGAAGATAAATTAGCTATGGAACCAATTGTTAAAAAATAGTTTCCGAATTGAATTATTCTTAAGCTCACTTTCTGAAAATATGAGCGTGGTTGAGCCTAAGGTTTGTAAACATAATATGACAAAGCCGAATTCGTCGAATCGTATATTGTAAGATGTGTATCCGTCAGATCTACTATTCTGGCATAGTCAACGCCTGGATTGTTTAACAAAAGTTCTGTACTGTCAGAATTTTGAAATGTATATGTATAAGTAGTATAAGCGCCGCTATTAATAAAAAATTGAGTGCCATCTGGCCAAAGAATAACAATATAGTTGTCTAAATTCTGAACATTACCTGAGCCTCCCCTTACATATACAAGTGTCCCTGGATTTGATCCGTTGTAGTTTTCATATAGTGAATCAACTATCCACTGTTTGCCCAAAAGAACATTTGAAATCGGATATGTGATTATATGTTTTGTTACCGTGTCTGTAACAACCTTGGTAACTGTGTCTGTGACAACCTTGGTGACTGTGTCTGTATTTGTCACAGTTTTAGAACAAGATGAAAAAGTTAACTGACTAACCCATAAAATCATAATAGCAGTTATAAGGGAGAATAATTTTTTCATGATAGTTGTTAAATATTAATATAAAGGGTTTGAAGATTTTAAGTTCAACAAGTAACTATTAAAAATAATCAATAATGTCTATTTAAAAGGTTTATTGTGTTTTTGATTAAAAGATTTCAAAATTCATTGTTGGAACTAAGGGTAAACCCTTAGATCACGCAAATTTTATGACTTATTTATTAAGTTTACTTTGATACAGATCAGTATTATTAGTTCACAAAGCCTACTGCTTATCCGCTAACATTCCAAGGAAGAGGTTTAATCCTTTTATTTTCTCTTCATCCAAACTATAGCTTAGAAATCTCGTATAGTAATTATTAAGATCAAAAAATGTCTCCTGCACCTGTTCAATTACCCGTGAAATGTTTTGAATACCAAAAGCATTCGCAAGATCGAAACGCTCTACCCATGAAGGATCCAGCGCTTTATTACTGATCCATGCTGCAAATACAAAGGGTAAACCCGTCATCTGTTTCCAGGCTTCTCCCAAATCATAGTAATAGGCCGAGATTAATCTCTGCCTCAGGGCCCTGTCGCCAATAATTACTGCAGCGGTATTTCCATGGATCCTTTTGTGAAAATCAGGACCCGACTGAACAAATTCGGGTTTTTGTTTCCAATGGTTTTCAAATAACATTTTTACAAGCAATACTGAAGTGCGGCTCTGGTAATCAAGAATAACAGTCCGTATTTCCTGAATCGGTACTTCACTGAATAAACAAACAGAAGCAACAGGCCCGTCACAGCCGATGCAATAGTGCGTATTCAAATGATATTCCTTCATCTGCGGAATCATTGCAACCGGAACAAGACCAATATCTATTTCATCCAGAAGAAGTTTGTCTGCAATCCTGGCCGGATATTCTGTAATCAGCGATATTTCTTCAATCACAGGTGAATTTTCAATTCCATAAAGCAGTGGTTTGGTATTCAGATAACTTACAGCACCTACCCTGATTTTTCTGTCCAACGCGATTAGTTTAAATTTGGCTGCAAATGTAGGGAAGGCATCTAAATAATCCCTGCCTGATAAAGAGTATATGGAACTTCATCCACTGACAGCTATTTCACCATTGGACGGCAGATACCGCAGCCAGTTGCAGCAATTGGGTGAATATTTCTCTGAATATGCCCTGATTAAATACCGCATACAGGTTGAAATATCATATTTTATTTTTCTTTCCGAAAAGAAATTCTTTACCCTTTCTCCGGCAGCAAAGAAATATCTGGTGAACCTGGTGGATAATTTCAGCCTTGAAGATGCCCTCGAAATAAAAAAGATTGAGAAAACTACCAATCACGATGTGAAAGCGGTTGAATATTTTCTGAAAACAAGAATGAACCAAACCAAAGATGCTGATCTCAAAGAATGGATTCATTTTGGCCTGACTTCCCAGGACATTAATAATACTGCAATTCCATTACTATGGAAATATGCAATTGAAATCGAATACCTCCCATTTGTCTTAAACTTAAAAAAGCAATTGGCAATTCTGGCAAACCAATGGCGGAATACCGCAATGTTGGCACGGACTCACGGTCAGGCCGCATCTCCGACCACACTTGGCAAAGAAATGATGGTATTCGTGGAAAGACTCCAAAACCAGATAGAACTCCTGATACAGATACCATTCACAGCAAAATTTGGAGGGGCTTCCGGGAACTTCAATGCACATTTTGTCGCATTTCCGAACAGGGACTGGATCAAACTGGGCAATGAATTCGTGGAGAAAAAACTCAATCTGAAACGCCAGCAGTTTACAACGCAAATCGAACACTATGATCTGCTTGCAGCGCAGTTTGACTGTATGAAGCGGATCAATACCGTCCTGATAGATTTTTGCAGAGACCTGTGGACTTATATTTCCATGGATTATTTCAAACAGAAGATAAAAGATGGTGAGATCGGCTCCTCTGCCATGCCGCATAAAGTTAATCCAATCGATTTTGAAAATGCCGAAGGTAATCTCGGGATGGCCAACGCAATGTTTGAATATCTCTCCGCCAAACTTCCCGTGTCACGTCTGCAGCGCGACCTGACTGATTCCACTACATTACGGAGTATCGGAGTACCTTTTTCACACACGATTCTGGCTCTAAAGTCTATTGAAAGAGGACTTTCCAAACTGGTGTTAAATCCAGACAAGCTGGTGCAGGACCTTGAAAATAACTGGGCAGTCGTGGCAGAGGCCATTCAAACGATTTTAAGAAGAGAAGATTACCCGAATCCTTATGAAGCACTGAAAGAACTTACCAGGGGAAAAAATGGAATCACACGGGAATCTATGCATGCCTTCATCGATGGTCTTGATATTGCAACAGTGGTAAAAAAAGAGATGAAGAAGATTAGCCCGCATAATTATACGGGGGTGAGATTGAAGTAGTATAAGAGTATAAGAGTATAAGAGTATAAGGGTATGAGAATGGGTTTTGATTCCTAGTTTAAATTTTTCTTGCTGGTAACAATAATTTTGGAGATTATAGCTAAAATTTCATTCAAAATATTTGAAATTTCCTGTTGAACCTTTATTCCTTCCATTTTCTCACATAATATAAGCCAATATAAAGTTTCATTAGCTTCTTTTTGTGCAATTTTCATTTTGTGAATGAAATCTACTCTGCTTTCTGAATACTGGGCTTCAAAAACCTGGGCTCCGATCGAAGTTCCGGATTTCATCAATTGATTTGAAATTATGAACTTTTTCTTTTCAGAAAGAATATCACAAAATTTAATGATTTCAATTGCAAAAGTCAGAGATTTTTGCACAATCGGGCCATCTCGTCGAATCATAATTCCAAGTTTTGTTGACTTGAAATTGATTGATTTGGAATGAAACCAAATGTGGATTTCACTTAATAATATTGTGAAAATAACCCTATCACTCTCATACTCTTATACTCCTATACTCTTATACTACTTGTGTATTTCCGAAGTATATTGAAACTCAACATCCGGATTATTGGTGATCTCGGTTTTTAGGAACCATTCACTTTGGGCGAGATAGACCATTTGCCCATCCTTATCTTCCGCGATATTGTTTTGTTTAAATCTGGCGAAATCCAACAACTTCTTTTCGTCCATACTGGTTATCCAGCAGGCTTTGAAAAAAGGAAGTGTGTTAAATTGAACGGATGCCGAATATTCATGCAGGAGTCTGTATTGTATTACTTCAAACTGCAATTCACCAACACATCCGATAATCTTTTTATTGCCACCAAACTGGGTGAACAATTGCGCCACACCCTCATCTGTCAATTGTAATAATCCTTTCTCCAGTTGTTTGGTTTTCATCGGATCCTTATTCTGCACTTCCTTAAATATTTCGGGCGAAAATGAAGGGATTCCTGTAAAATAGAAATCATCGCCTTCTGTAAGCGTGTCACCGATTTTGAAATTGCCTGTATCAAAAAGACCGACTACATCTCCGGGGAATGCTTCATCTATTATGTCCTTATCGCGTGCAAGAAAACTATATGGATTGCTGAACCGGACATCCTTGTTCAGGCGCACATGGTGAAAATATTTATTTCTCTCAAACTTACCACTACATACCCTGATAAATGCAATTCTGTCACGATGCCTTGGATCAAGATTAGCATGGATCTTAAATACAAAGCCACTGAATTTTTCATCCTCCGGACAAATCATTCCTTCTGTAGTCGGGCGACACTGTGGAACTGGTGCTATGCGAACAAAACTATCCAGCATTTCGCGGACTCCAAAATTATTGATGGCAGATCCGAAAAACACGGGAGCAATTTTACCGCTGAGATATTCATTCACATTCAGTGGTCCATAAACCCCGTCTACCAGTTCTACATCTTCCCGGAGAATTGCGGCATCCTTTTCACCGAGTCTTTCGTCCAGCAATGAATGATTTAGATCTTTAATCTGGACCACATCCTCGTCCGAAGCCTTTGTGTTAGCTGTAAAAAGTATCAGGTTTTTATCATGCAGATTATAAACCCCCTTAAAATCTTTTCCATTGTTGATCGGCCAGGTAAGCGGATGCAATTTGATATGCAGTTCCTTTTCAATTTCCTCCATCAGTTCAAACCTGTTCTTCCCGTCACGATCCATTTTGTTTACAAAAACAATGATCGGAGTATCCCGCATCCTGCAGACTTCCGTCAGCTTCCGGGTTTGTTCTTCAACACCATTGACGCTATCAATCACCAATATAACGCTGTCCACTGCCGTCAGTGTCCGGTAAGTATCTTCCGCGAAGTCCTTATGACCTGGTGTATCCAGCAGGTTGATGAGCTTATCCTGGTACTGAAAACTCATAACCGAAGTGGCCACGGAGATACCACGCTGACGCTCTATTTCCATAAAATCACTGGTAGCATATTTTCTGATTTTATTGCTTTTAACAGCGCCTGCTGTTTGAATAGCACCTCCGAATAACAGGAACTTCTCAGTAAGCGTAGTTTTCCCGGCATCGGGATGCGATATGATGGCAAATGTTCTTCTTTTATCGATTTCTGATTTATAATTCATACTATATTCCCGGATAAGTTTTCTCCTGAAGCGCGCAAAATTAAGAAGTTCCGGGGGATGAAGAGGATCTTTCTAGAGACTTGATGAACGGCTGTTGTAGCCCTTATTTAAAATGTTCAGTGGAAGGATCACCTCCCATTGATTTGGTCCCCTTCCTTCATAATCCGGATCCAGAAGACGACTGTACCGGATTCCAAAACTCAGGGGAAGCTGGTTCCACCACTGTGTGTCAAAATATATCTCAATTCCTGCCGAACGATATTGGGATTGTACTCCCGGTCCATTCGTTGCATAAAATGGTACACCTGTATAATCGTAGTATGCATTGGCCCTGACTCTTAAAAAGTAAATGATATTTGCAAATCCCCAGTCTGGATATAATATCGGGAAATTATAATTAATGCCGATTCCATACATCTGGTAGAAGTTTTCGCCGGAATAACCACGTGCAAATGGGAAGTTATTCGTAAACCTCACCTGGTTCAGGGAATCACGCTGCTGGATCGCAGCACTTATTAAGAGACTGTGAGTTGCAGTCAGACCGGGAAAATAAAAGTTTGCCGAAGCAAGTATCTGGTTTCCTGAAATATTCGTAATTGCCCGGTCATAAAGTACAAGCAGGGTCTGCGCAAAGGAAGGATAAATCTGAAGCCTTCCTGCCTGAAGCTGATGCGTAAATTGTAATTGTGGATCAAGGCTGAAGTATGACGTATTCTTTAAACTGTCTTTGAGCGGTCCCTGAAAATATTGCTGGTGATATGTCACATTACTTCCTCCTTCCAGGCTGGTAAGCCATCTGCCCCTGCTAAGATTTAGTGGAACAGAAAGTCCTCCATAAGCCAGTAATTCGTTCCAATATATTTTTTGGTTGCCGTAATAACTGTTTCGATCAACGATATATTCTGTACCGATATTAATGAAAGGGAAAAGTCCTCCGTATGTAAAATCCATTCCGGCATTTTTCGATTCCTCATTGCGGTTATAACCTATAAATATTTCTGACTGAAAAGTATTCAAAACGTTTTCGCCAAGCAAAGCCAGGGTATAATTCGGATCATTTATATACGGTCTCCAGCTGTAGAAATTAAAAAAATGTGTAAATGGATTATAAGGTTTTACCGGAAATACGGTATCAGGAATGGGGAAAGGAATTTGGAAAGGTGGATTGTCCAAAGCAAATACATTGTGTTTTTCTGAAGTATCCAGGACCTGGAAAAAATACCGGTTCACCATTGAATACATCTTTTGAATTGGCAACTTGCATGCGGTAACCTGCACTTGTAAAACTGCTCCAGGTTAATTTTCCATACGCTCCCGAAAGCTGGTAATTTCCGGCGCTGGCATCGGCCTGCAACCGGTAAATATGGCCATCTTTCCAGCAAAAACCCTGATCCTGCTCATTAAAAGTCCGTGTAAAATAAATGGAATTATTATCCACTGAAATAAATCCTACAGGTTCCATGGACCAGTCTGTCAGCAACTGTCTCTCTTCCGGAAAGAATTTCAATCTGCATCAGACACATCTGACCTTTTTTATTTCGCACAGCGGCAACCAGTTGATCCGCCGAATAAAATTTCGGATAGGTATATATCAGCATGTCGGGATTTGGAATTTGCTTTAAAATTTTCCCGGAATGGATATCCAGTATGTCGAGGGAACTTTTTCCTGTAACGGACATATTTACCGCTACGATAGTGTTTCCGTCCGGAGATATATCAGGAGAAAAATATTTTGTTTTGCCACGAAGACGGATGTCTTTTTTTGTATTCAGATCAATTATCCGAATTACTGAATAGTCACGCCATCCCCATCGAAGATCCGGTTCATACGCTGTATAGACTATTTTGTGGTTCCTGTAAGAAAAAGTCTCATCAAGCGCAACTGCCTGGAATTTTAACCTGGTCAGTTTATTTGCACTTGTTTCCTGAGTCACAAATTCAGGAGGCAGGCGATAACTGCTGTTCAGGAAAACAAGGTGACTGCTGTCAGTGAATTGAGGGAATAATTCATCTGCAACAAAATGGGGCATTTTTTTTCCGTATTCGGCCTGCGGACTGGTATATGCGCTATCCGACAGCTGATTTCGAAAAAAGTCTGAAAGCTTGTGTATGAAAAGAGTCAAAAGAAATACCCGCATTTCTTTTAATGGCTTTTTGGAGCGGGTAGAAAAATCCTTTAAATGCAGCTGCTTCTCTTGCAGTTTTATCCCAGAAATCGGGCCCGTACTCTTCCCTTCCGTACGCCACCATCATATATCCCAGAGGATACCAATTTGGTGTATAATCCCGGTATGAACCATTGCGAAGTTTCATCCAGGAATAATTCTTTTGGGAAACCCACAGAGCTTCAAAACCCGTTAAAAAAAGTGGAAGACGTCCCCTGCCCTGTTGGCTAACCAGGGTTTCCTGAAAAACAGCGTCTCCTTCAAAAAACCAATCGGGAACCGATAAACTATTGGCGAATGCAAGGCCGTCCTGACCAAACAGGATGTAAAAGGCTTTAGACAAACCGACACGAAAATTATTATACTGTTGCACATGTCTGTATTCATGAATGGCCAGCATCTGGTGCCAGGGCAGACTTCCAAGATCAAAACTATTTTGTTCAGGGGTAAGCTGGAATTCACTTCTGAAAGGTGCCAGCTGCACATATCCGTTAGATATCGTCGTCAGATTATGAAAAACAATATCAATAGGTTTTTGCTGGTTCCCAATGGTGGATAAAGTGGTTTTACTAAGGGCCGAAACAAGAAATGCGACTTCCCTTGCTTCACTGTCCAGGCCGGGCGGATAGATAATATTTGCAGGAATCGAATGAACCACTTTCCACCTGACAGATGGCGGCGTTCCTCCAAATACCTGCGCCCTGGCATGTCCGATACAGCAGATTAAAAATACAGAAAGCAGGCAATTGAATCTGTTCATCTATAATTTGATCTGAAACAAAAAATGAAATTAGGCCAACGTGTTCATAGAAAAAACTATCATAATTCCTATATCTTCGATTTAACAAATGAAAATAAAGTCGCATTTATTTTCCCTTTCAAATAACCTGGATTCCCTGCTGGTCGCTTTGATGGGGTTTTTCCTGATTCAGATTTTTGCCAGACACAGCGGAATCGGAATTTCTCCGGATACCGTAACCTATCTCAGTGCGGCCAGGCATTTAACACAGGGAAAAGGATTCATTTCATTTGACAATCTTCCCGTTGTTGATTTTCCATTTGGTTATCCGTTTTTTTTAGCGGTCATTTCTTTCACTACAAGGCTTGATCCAACCCAATTTGGTCCTTTGCTGAATGGTTTTCTGTTTGGATTATTATTATACATCAGTGGAGGAATTATGAATGGGTTTAACAAACCCTCCAGTATGGTATAAACGTATTTTACTTATTTGCATTTTGCTGAGCCCTGCACTGCAGGAAGTCTATTCATATCTTTGGTCTGAAACAATTTTTCTCCTGTTGATTCTGTTTTTTATTCTCAGCATGTCATGTTACCTGCGACAACTTACCACTGGCTGGCTCCTGTTAACTATTCTGATCTGTTCCTTGGCCTGCCTGACAAGATATGCCGGAGTCTTTCTGATTTTAACCGGACTCTGCCTTATCTTTTTTAACCCGGTTTTCTCGTGGCGTAAGCGAATCATTCACTGTTTGCTTTTTGGAAGCATTTCCTTTTCCCTATTACTGATCAACATTATCCGCAATCTGCAGTCTACTGGTCTCGCCATGGGCATCCGCCCGAAAAGTGATACAGGAATCCTGAAAATCCTCGAATATTTTGGCGGTGTAATCTGTGATTGGCTCCTGCTCGACAGAAAGCCATTGCTGGCGGTCATACTGGCCGTTACAATATTTATATTATTTGCGATTCACCACTTCATTTACAAGAAGCTGGAGAAAATCAGGATTTGGTTTCGAATATATAGTGGCAGTTACCGGACTGATGTATTGCATATTTATGATTTTTACGTCTAGCCTTACCCGTTATGAACAATTTACCAACCGGCTTTTATCGCCCATATTTATTCCTTTATTGTGGAGTTTCAGCTGGTGGATACCGACAATTCCTTAGTAAAAAGTCTGTCCGCTTTAAGTGGATGTTCGTATTACCGATGTTGCTGGTTACGTTCTGGTTCCTGAATCGCGAGTGGCGCTCAGATTATGAATATTACGACGGAGTAAAAGACGCGGGTATACCGGGATACCGGGAAGATCCATTTGTTCAGTCAGAGATTGTACAGTTTTTGGAAAAAAATAGGAACATATTTGAATCCCGTTTTCCGATTTATTCGAATGCAGGAGACGCTGTATATTTTATTACCGGGCTTCCGGCGCTACAGCTTCCATTTGTTGATTTCCCGGATAAGGTTGAAGGTTACTACAATGGTTATTACGATCATCGCCCAGAATACCTCGTTTGGTTCAGAGACCTGGATAATCCGTCCATGCCAGATCTGAAATCAATACTTCAGCACAAGAATATGGTAGCAGTAAAGGAACTACCCGATGGAGCGGTTTATCTCAGCAAGTAGTCATGTATTGGTTATGAGTTATGGGGTATGGATAATGAATTATTTTTTTACCCATAACCCATAACCCATAACCCATAACTCATAACCCATAACTCATAACCCATAACTCATAAAGGTCTTATCCAAATATTCCTGTAGCTGATAGGTCCGCTGGGATCTCCGTGTGCCTGAAGTTTAATTGGCGAAGCGCCATGTTTTTTATAATATGGCTTGCCGATATATTGAGTAACACCAGTGAGCGCATAATTATTTTGAACGAGAACACCATTCAGAAAAACAGTTACGCGCGCAGGGGAATCCAGGCTTCCATCATCTTTGAACCGGGGAGCAGTCCAGACAACTTCGTAATTCTGCCATTCACCTGGCTTACGAGATGGGTTCGCCAGCGGTACACTCTGCTTATAGATACTTCCAACCTGCCCGTTTACATAGGTAGTATTATTGTAGTTGTCCAGTACCTGCAATTCATATCCTACATCACTCCCATTATCGGCAATATCCGCCAGAAAAATTCCACTGTTTCCTCTTGCCTGTCCGGAACCTGTAATATTTTCGGGAATACGGAATTCAACATGAAGTTGATAATCCAGAAATCTTTGGCGGGTAAGGATGCCGCCAGCTTTTTTTTCGACTGTCATCATATCATCATGTACTTTCCAGCCTGCTGCTTTGGTAGAATCTGCACCTTCTGCCCGCCACATATCGAGATTTTTTCCGTTGAATAGGACGATGGCATCGGATGGCGGATCTGCGTCTGTTTTGCCGGGCGTCACAATTTTGGGAACAGGACTATAAAATTCGGTGTCCTCGGGTTTCTGAGCTTCAACAAAATTCAAAATAAGGAAACATGAAACGAACAGAATGAAATTTTTTTTACATGATGTCATGGCAAGTACTTGCATATTCAGTCTTTTATTTGGAAATGAAGGTAATAAAAAACCATCATTGCTCGATGGTAACATCATGTGCATACTGCTTGCGAAGGGAATCTTTTATCTGAATCGTGTCTTTGGCAAGCGCCGGAAATTGAAAATAGACTTTGAAGAAAGTGGAATCTTTCTGATATAAGTGAGCTTTCAAATCGAAACCAATAAGTTGCTTGTAGCGTCTGAGAGCATGTGGTTTGTTGTAGGTGGTAAGGATTACAAATTTATAATTGGTAAGTAAACCACTGACTGTTGACGGATGCACAGAATCCTTCAAGACATTTTTTGCAGAATCAGGACGTGTAACGGATCCTGTTGAAGAATCACTGGCTGACTGTTGTGTCTGCACGGCGGAACTCGTATCCGCATTATGTCCAGCCATTCCGGCATTACTTTTTTTGTATACAATCCATCCACCCCATCCAACAACAGTCAGGGCGGCGATCAGTATAGCAATCTTCAGCATATTTCTGTTCTGGGCAGGCGTTGGAATACTCAAAAGTTTTTTTTCTGACTGATATGTTTTTTTCTTTCCATGATCCTGAGCAGAAGTAGTTTCTTTTATCAGGGTATATTCTCCCGGTGTAAAATCAAACTTGCCTGCTTTGTTTTTGGTAATAGTGCCTATTCCCTCCAGATGAAATGGTTTTCCGATATTCAACATTTCAGTCCCAAGATTCAGATAGGAATCCAGGTCTGAAATTGCCAGGGGCCTTATTTTCCCCGTATTTTCACAAATAAAACTGATCAGCTCTTTATCAGCTGCGGCTATATTTGCATTTTGAAACTGAACAGCATTTGGCAGGGAGAGCAATGCACGGTCGTTCTCTTCAGGAAGTACTACAGACTTATCCAGGGTAAAGATACCCAGGCCAGGAAGGGCCATTTTTCGGTTCTTATAAAGATATTCTACCAGTAAAAGAGGGATCTTCAAAGCCAATGGATTTACTTTTAAAAGTAATTAACGAACGCTAATACGGTTAAATAATTATCTGAAAATTAAAATAAAATATTGAAAACTAACCATATACCTGAGGAAACCTCAATATTTGTTCCATATTTCCGGCTCCGAGCCATCTTTAATACCTTCCCAATATGTTAACTGAGGAAGAAGAAGCTTTTATTATATATTGGAAGGAGAACAGGGATAAACAAAAAAGAACCTTTCGTCAGTTCCTTCTCGGCATCCCGCTGGCACTTTTGTTTGTTATTCCGATAGCACTCAATTTCTTCTCCGGATGGTATAAGAGAGCCAGGATGATTATGAATACGACGGAATTCAGTCCTGGTGTCCTTCTCCTTGCGCTTGTTCTGATAGTTGTTTTTATCGCTATTTTCTCAAGGAAATTCAAGTGGGATCAATACGAACAGCGCTATATAGAACTGCTGGCAAAGAAAAAAAAGCTGGAGAAGGACGAAAAAAAATAACTGGTGCAGCATTTAATCATTCGGCGATGTCTATATGTTCGAGGCCGATATTTTTATTCCAAGTGCCGTAACCATACACTACCTGCTAAACCGACCCTGGACACACGTTCAGGGTTTTTTTATTGTAATTTTGTCCAAATAATTTTCTTGCCTTACGAACCCATTTCGGTTTTTGACATTTTCAAAATAGGCGTAGGTCCCTCCAGTTCACATACTTTAGGACCATGGCGAGCGGGTCAGGCTTTTATCCGATCATTGGGAGACATGAGCTTGTTGTCAGCCTTAACTCATCTTCAGGTTCTCCTCTACGGATCCCTTGCAAAGACGGGAAAGGGACATGGAACCGATATCGCTATCCAGCTGGGTCTGGCAGGATATGATCCGGTGGAAATTGATACCTCAGTCATTCCATCGGTTCTTGAAACGATCCGGGATAAAAAATCTCTGGAACCAGGACTATCTTATCCGGTTTGATCCTTCTGAAGATATCATATTTCTGATGAACGAATCCCTTCCTCATCATCCCAATGCACTTAGCTTTCTGGCAGATTTTAACGGACATGGCTCAATGGCTGAGACTTATTACTCTATCGGAGGAGGTTTTATTGAAAAAGAAAACAGTTCTCTTTCTGAAAAGAAAACAGTGCAGCTGCCTTTTCCAATAGATACTGCAGAAAACCTACTACACTGGTGCAGGAAAACAGGATTCTCCATACATGAAGTAGTTCTGGAAAACGAACTGGCATGGCGTGAGGATGCTGAAATAAAAAGGCAACTGGGAAAGATTTGGAAAGTAATGAAGGACTGTATGTACAAGGGATGTCATACAGAGGGTGTTTTACCGGGTGGCTTGCAGGTGAGCAGGAGGGCTGCCGCGTTAAATAAAAAATTACTTAAAGGCAGAACATATGGTGACTATATGGGCTGGATTCGGGCAATAAAAGCAGGTGGAAAGGATTTTCAATATATTCTGGACTGGGTAAGTTGTTTTGCCCTTGCTGTAAATGAAGAAAATGCATCTTTCGGTAAGGTAGTAACCGCTCCAACCAATGGAGCAGCAGGCGTTATTCCGGCCGTTCTCCAATATTTTATTTGTTTTACGGATCAATTCACAGAAGAGAAGATCCTTTCTTTTCTTTTAACCGCTTCAGAGATCGGAAGCATTTTTAAAAAAGGGGCCACATTGTCAGCTGCAATGGGTGGCTGCCAGGCTGAAATCGGTGTCTCTTCCGCCATGGCTGCCGCTGCTTTAACAGAAAGCATGGGTGGAACCCAGCGCCAGGCACTGATGGCGGCTGAAATTGCGATGGAGCATCACCTTGGACTGACCTGCGATCCTATCGGGGGACTTGTCCAGGTGCCCTGTATTGAACGAAATACTATGGGAGCCATAAAAGCCATAACTGCATCACAACTCGCGTTGCAAAGTATGCCTGATTTTGCGAAAGTTTCCCTGGATGCAGTTATACGAACCATGTGGGATACGGCACTTGACATGAACAGTAAATACAAAGAAACCTCCGACGGAGGTCTCGCCGTGCATATTCCGCTGAGTCTGCCCGAGTGCTGATCTAAGCCTAAAGTCGATTATCGTGAATCGTATATCGTTTATCGATCTACGATTCACGACCCACGCTCAACCGCAAGTGCTTCCCCCGATAAAATTCTAATGGATTCTTCGTCAAGTTTAATTTCGGTTGATTTCAATAAATCTTTTAGCTGATCTTCATTTGTCGCACTTGCGATTGGCGCGACCACAGCGGGACGGGTCATCAACCAGGCCAGCGCAATAGTCGCCGGTGCAGTCTTGTACTTAGCAGAGATTTCATCTAATGCAGATAATATTTTTCCCCCTTTTGAATCCAGATATTTTTTTATTCCCTTCCCACGAACGCTTTTTTGCAGATCCCCTTCAGAACGGTATTTACCTGTTAAAAATCCGCTGGCAAGTGCGTAATATGATATGATGCCGACTTGTTCCTTTATGCAAAGAGGCTGAAGATCTTTTTCGATACTCCGGTCATAAAGATTGTAAGGCGGCTGAAGAGTTTCATAACGGGCATAATTATTCGCTTTGCTTACATTAAGAGCAAGGGCCAACCTGTAGGCAGAAAAATTTGAAGCACCAATGGCTCTGACCTTTCCCTCCTTTATCAGATCGGTAAATGTGCTCAGCGTTTCTTCCATAGGTGTATGCGGGTCATCATCATGCGATTGATATAAATCAATATAGTCGGTTTGAAGTCGTTTCAATGATTCTTCAACGGCCTGCCTGATATATTTGCCTGAGAGCCCCAGTTTCCCGGGACCCATGGGCTTACCCACCTTGGTAGCAACAACGATTTCCTTTCTATTATTTCTTTTTCTTATCCATTCTCCAATGATAGTCTCCGACTCCCCTCCCTTATTTCCCTGAACCCAGGTTGAATAAACATCTGCCGTGTCAATCAAATTGAAACCTGAACGCGTAAATTCATCCAGCAACCTGAACGCTCCCGATTCGTTTACCGTCCAGCCAAAAACATTTCCTCCAAACGCAAACGGAGAAACCATGATCCCCGACAGGCCTAAATTCCTTTTTTCCATATACTGTTTTTTATATTTACAATTCCATGATCGAAAAGTTAGAAGACCTGTGTAAATATTTTAAATTATAATTAAAGATGGAAACCACTATTCCCGGAATGGAAGTTCAAATTGTATCTGAAGAAGATCTATGGCAGGTGCGTGAACTGGCATTTCAGATATTCCCGGTAACGTATCAGGATATTGTTGACCCCGGGCAGATCGATTATATGATGGATCTGATCTACAGTCCGGAGGCCCTTGTAGCCCAATTGGATTCAGGTCAGATTTTTTTGATAGTTTCTTCCGAAGGAATTCCCGTTGGATTTGCTTCCTATACCCGGCTCAGTCCGGAAGGAGATTTCAAACTGAACAAAATCTATCTTGACAATCGTTTACAGGGTAAAGGCATAGGGAGATGGTTGTTGAATGATATAATATCCAGGGTGAAAGGGGAAGGCGCCAGGGCACTTTTGCTGAACGTTAACCGGCATAACAATGCCAGGGAATTTTATATGAAAATGGGATTCTCTATTTTGAAAGAAGAACTGATTGATATCGGAAGCGGTTATTATATGGATGATTATATAATGGAATTAAAGCTTTAACGCCTGACGCTTAAAGCTTAACGCCTAACGCTAAACGCCCGACAGCCTTTAGGTATTGGGTTCACAATTGATGGTCGTTGTAATTGAATAGTAAAAAAAATAATAAACGAACTGATGAATTCATAAAGTGGATTTAATCAGCAAAATCAATTGAATAACCAGAAATCCAGTATTAAAATAGACGAGTCTGCGGAAAATTTTATCCAATGGTATTTTTAATATCAGAAGAATAAAAAAGCATACGATGATTGTAGAATTTAACAGTATGGAAAGAAAAATTCCCATCACGAGGATCATCGAAGTCATGTCCTCCCGGATCAGTCCTTTATAATGCAATAGTCCGAGTGCAACGAGAAAACAGATATTACAAATGAAAGCCGCACGATTGAGCAACCTTAGTAAAGCCATGTGTCAAAAATCCAAATTTCTGCATAAAATAGCATTATTTTGCCTGATTAACCAGATTCACCTGTATGAATTCACCGCTTTTAAAGAAAGCCCTCCCGCATCTCATAGCGGTTGCTGTATTTCTGATTGTTTCTGTTGCTTATAATAAAACAGCTCTGGATGGTAAAGAACTCAGTCAGTCAGATGTTGCAGCAATTTAAGGGGTATGGCTAAACAATCTGATGATTACAGGGAAAAGAATGGACATTATCCTTTATGGACAGAATCGATGTTTAGCGGTATGCCCGCATATAATATTCGTATGGAGGGGAACAACATATATTCAGATTACCTGGTTAAACTGGATTGTTCTTTCTTGGAAAAGCTCCTTTAAAACCAATATGTTTTTTCTTCAGCGCATGTATTTGTTTTTATATTCTAACTCAGGTATTTGGCCTTGAGTCTCGCTAATTTCGCTCTTAGGTTCAATTGCTTACGGCTATGCAACATTTAATCCGATTTTAGTATCCGTCGGTCATGACACGGAACTGATTGCCATTGGCTATCTTCCGGCTGTGATCGCCGGAGTGATCTCTGATCCTAAGAGGAAGATACCTTGCAGGAACCACGCTCATGACAATTTTCTTTACTCTGGAAGTTAGCATACAGCATTTACAGATCATTTATTACACGGGTTTAATAATCGGGATCATAGCAATTATTTATCTGGTAACATGCTGGAAAGAAAATAAATTCAGACATTTTTTCTTCTCATATTTACTTATCGCATTTTCCATCCTGATCATTGGATTGTTGAATTACGCTTATATTCTTTTACCAACCAGTGAATATTGCGAAAGAAACTATGCGGGGTGGCAAATCCCAGCTTACGGCCGTGGATGCAAAAAATAAAACAGAGGGCGGTTTAAATAAGGATTATGCTTTTTCCTGGAGTTATGGCATTTCAGAAACACTCACACTATTTGTACCTGGTATGCAGGGCGGTGGATCAGCAGGAAAAGAAATCTCAGCAGGGAATTCAAAATTCGCTGATAAATTAACTGAAGTTGGAATTCCTGAAGAAAATGCGATTGCAATGGCCAATTCTGGATGCATACTGGGGTGATCAGCCATTTGTAATGTGGACCCGTTTATCTTGGGGCTGTAATATGTTTTTTATTTATTACTGGGAATGGTATATGTGAAAAGCTGGCATAAATGGTGGATTTTGTCGATCTGCATTGTCGGAATCGTATTGGCATGGGGAAGACATTTTTCATTTGTGAATTACTTTTTATTTGACCATCTCCCATTTTACAATAAGTTTCGTTCACCTTCTATGGCTCTCGTGATGCCTCAGCTTGGGATTTCCTCTCCTGGCTGCATTGGGATTACAGCAATTCATCGATTCTTTTGAAAAGAATGGAATACAATTTAAAAAATTCAAAGAAGTCCTGTATATATCCGGGGGACTTATTTTACTAAGTGTACTCATTTTATTGATGAGTGATTTCAAATCTGAATTCGGATGTCCGGATGAAAGACAGATTTGTATCTAATATAGTTCAACAGCAATGCTCAGGGCAAACAACCATCGCCTGAAATGCAGCAACAGGCAAACCAGGTCGTTAATGGCTGGATGTCTGCCCTGCGCGAAGACAGAAAAGGAATTTTCGAGGCAGACCTGCTACGGAGTATCATTTTTGTATTACTGGCGGCGGGTCTTTGCTGGTTTTATTTCCAGGGAAAAATCAAATCCGTCGTCTTGATCTCAGGTTTACTTGTCCTAAGTTCTTTTGATCTTCTGGCGGAAGGAAAAAAATATTTGAGTGAAGACAACTATATGGAACCGGAAAATATTGAAGCTTATTTTGCACCAACTGATGCTGACAATCAAATAAATGCAGATCCTGAAAAAAATTTCAGGGTATTGGATATTGCAAGTGGCGATCCGTTTCAGTCATGCACGTGCATCCTATTATCATAATTCAGTAGGTGGTTATCATCCGGCCAAGCTTGCTTTTATAATGACCTAATAGAACACCAGCTCGTTAAAGGAAACCAGAGGTGTATAATATGCTGAATACAAAATATGTTATTCAGAAAGGGCAGGATGGTAAAGAAGATGCCATGCTCAATTCAGGTGCTTTTGGTTCCTGCTGGCTGGTTTCTGATATTCATTTTGTTGATAATGCAGATCAGGAAATGGCCGCCCTGGATAGTATTAATGTGCGGGACACGGCGATCGTGGAAAATATTTTCAAGGAATAAGATTCCGTTTATGCCTGTGAAAGACAGTACTGCCAGTATTCAGCTCATCGAAAATCTGAATGATAAAATTTCTTACAAGTTTAAATCAAAAACAAATCAGTTCGTTGTGTTCAGTGAAATATATTATGATAAAGGCTGGAACGCTTTCATTGATGGCAATCCAGCTCCTTATTGCAAAGTGGATTACGTTTTACGGGGAATGTCAGTTCCGGCAGGAGATCACACCATTGAGTTCAGGTTTGAACCAAAATCTTATGTTATGGGTAATCAGCTAAGTATTTGGGCAGCGCATCATCACTTATATCCTTTTAATCAGCAGCGGTTTTGCAGATGACTGGGATCATTAAAGCTTAAAGCTCAAAGCCTAAAGCTAAAGCGTAAGAGTATGAGAATATTAGAAATATTATTTAAATTATTGAAAATATTCATCATACGGTTATCTTAAGAATTATCAATAAGTTTTAGGCTTTAGCCTTTAGGCTTTAAGCTTTTGAAAAATGAACATTATCTCTCTGGTCTCCTATCCTTTTTTACCTGCAAAATCCGGCGGACAAAAAGGCATTGCACTTTTTTACAAATATTTTTCCAGATATCATCCAGTTACCATGTATTACAACCCAAAAAAATCAACCTGCTTTTGCTGAAGGATATGATGCTAATAAACATTCTTTCAAATTCTTCAGTCAGGTATATCAATCCATTTATTTATTTTAAGGTTCAGGAAACTGATTCGCGAGAAAAAAGCTTCTCATCTGATTCTGGAGCATCCCTATTATGGATGGCTCGGGGATTTTAATAAAAAAATCTTGTGGTGTTCAGCCTGGTAGTGCATTCGCATAACCTCGAAGGGAATCGCTGGAAAAGCCTGGGTAAATGGTGGTGGCGCATTTTATGGAACTATGAAAAATTCACACATCGACAAGCAGATTTCAATTTTTTTATCCAGGATGCAGACAGAAATTATGCAATAAAATATTTTGGTCTGAATGAGGACAGGTGCCTTACGGTAAGTTTCGGAACAGAAATTCCTGAACCACCAACTTCCGAAAGCCGTACCGAAGCAGGAACCGACATCTTCATCAGCAATTGCAAATTCCGATGATCTGTCCCTTTATTATTGTTCAATGGTGCTTTCAGATACTCGCCAAACATTGAAGCGCTTGAAAATCTGTTGTTTAAAATTAACCCGATTTTGCAAAGCAGGAAGCTCTCCTATTTTTTATTAATCTGTGGTCTCGATATTCCGGATAAGATTTCAAAAAATGAATTTCCATCAGTCCGGATATTGGGTTTTGTTGAAAACCTGGATCTTTACCTCAGGGGCTGCAACATCTTTTTGAATCCGTTAATATCCGGAGGAGGCATTAAAACAAAACTGGTTGAAGCGCTTGCATTCAATCTTAATGCTGTTTCAACCGAAAATGGAGCCATTGGTGTTGATCCGCGATTATGTAATGGTAAACTGATTGTTTGCCCCGACAACGATTGGAATTTATTTGCAGAATCAATCATTCAGTCTGTCGAGGTAAAGAACACAATGCCCCATGATTTCTACAATCATTTTTACTGGGCAAATATCACAAAACGTGCCGCGGATTTTATTATGACCAAAAGTTAGCTGTCGGCCGTTGGCGGTTGGTGGTAATGAAAAATGGTCAATGATCTTGTGTTTCAACATAATCATCAACCATTTAAAAATCTTAAATACTCGGAGCCTTAAGCCTTACGCGTTAAGCTTTACGCCTTGCGCCTGAATCACCATTTATCCACTTCTTCCAGATGATCCGGAGCTGATGAAGTTGGTTCAGGTGATGTTGAATCAGCTTCTACTTTAACAGGTTCCTCTATCACGAACCTCAGTAATCTGTGCAACGGGAGTTGGTACAGGCTCATGATTTACATGATGATCATGATGTCCTTCCCCATTTTCTGAAACCTGATCATGATTAAAAGCATCAAAATCAAAATCAGGCATCAAATCAGTTTTTACATAATCTACAGCTTCAGTGAGAGCTTTAATAAACTTATTGAAGTCTTCTTTGTAAAGGAAGATTTTATGACGGTCATAACCATCTTCATTAAATTTCTTACGGCTTTCGGTAATCGTTAGATAATAATCATTGCTTCGTGTAGCCCGTACATCAAAAAAATAAGTCCTGCGCTTACCGGCCCTGATTCGTTTGCTGTATACACTCTCCATTCTTTTGTCATTGTTCTCGTACGCCACGGTTGTTGTTTTAGGTAAAAAATATAAAGCAAGCTCATACAAATATAATATTGTTATGGAACTGGCAAAAAATTCCCCAATTTGTCAGTACACGCGTGTTTTTACGCAATTCGCGTCAGTCGTGGGTTTCCGCTCCTCCCTGTCTTTTGCTGCTGTTCATAGAGCCGGGTGTAATGGCCATTTCTTGACAGTAATTCTGCATGGGTACCCGTTTCAACCATTTTTCCTTGATCCAGGACAATGATTCGGTCAAATTCAAAGAGACTGAAAATTCGGTGCGTAATTATAAAGGCGGTTTTATTTTGAAGATATCCGTACAACCTGGAGATTATCTCCTTTTCTGTCCGGGCGTCCACCGCACTCAGGCAATCATCAAAAATTACGATTTCATGATTGCCGGCCAGTGCCCGCGCAATAGAAATTCTTTGCTTTTGCCCGCCGCTTAGCGTAACTCCCCGTTCTCCTATCAGGGTATTATAACCCAGAGGGAAATGGGAGATCTCTTTGTCAATACTGGCAAATTCAGCCGCTTTTTTTGCCATCGTTTCGGATTTACGGTCCACACCGAAAAGTATATTTGCCGTAACCGTATCACTGAACAAAAAAACATCCTGCGGAACATACCCGATCTGGTTTCTGAAATCGGCCAGGTTAAGATTCTGGAGATCTTATACCATCCATACGAATGGTTCCCCTGGTCGGATCATAAAACCGAAGAAGCAACTGTGCTAAAGTAGTTTTACCACTGCCGGTTCTTCCAATGATCGCGATTTTTTCACCTTTCCTGACTTCCAGGGTGAAGTCTTTCAACGCATGAATCCCTGTATGGGAATAAATAAAATCCACATGTTCAAATGAAATGTTTCCGGATAACCTGGTGACTGGCCGCCTGCAAATGATTCTGTATAACAGGTTTGGTTTCAAGAAATTCATTTAGTCTTTTCTGTGAGGCAGAAGCTCGTTGAATCATACTGGCCACCCAGCCGATCGCACTAACCGGGAAAGTGAGCATCGTAATATAAATCACGAATTCTGTTATGGTTCCCAGATCTGCGTGATGTGTTCCATGGATTACGTAAAGGCCACCGATCATGATGGTCAACAGAGTGCTTAAGCCGATAATCAAACCCATAGAAGGGAAATAAATGGCTTCTACCTTGGCAAGGCCAATGGCATTTTTTCTATATTCCTCACTATTGGAACTGAAAAACCGAAGCATGGCCGATTCCTGCACAAAGGATTTGATAACGCGAATACCACTGTAGGATTCCTGTGCATTGGTTGTAAGATTACTCAGTAAGGCCTGTATTCTTTCGCTTTTTCTGTGAATCAGGTTGTTTACCATATAAATGGTTACGGCCAATATTGGCAGAGGCGCAAGTACATAAAGAGTAAGGAGGGCATCTTTGCGAATCATAAAATAGAGACTGAAGCCTATTGTCGCAAGGAGGTTGGCCAGATACATAATGGCTGGTCCGGTATACATACGAACCCGGCTCACATCTTCCGCCATACGATTCATGAGATCTCCCGTACTGTGGGTTTTATAAAAAGATGTATCGAGTTGCTGATAGTGTTGGAAAATTTCATTTTTCTGGTCAAATTCAATATGACGGCTCATTACAATGATGGTCTGCCGCATTAAAAACATAAATAGTCCGCCAATGATCGCCAGCAGCAATAATGTAACGCCTGAGATTGCTACTTTTTGTCCAAAAGTTCTTCTGAGTAGTATTTAGTTTGCGGATGAATTTCTTTACCAGGATATCATAGTTGACTGTATCTGATCTCTGGTTTCCTGCATTGTGCATTTTAACTATCTTCTGAAAGCGGGGCGGGAGATTTTGCAGCTGCCTGCTCACGTAACTCTTTCTCTACAGTATTCACAACATAACCGGTCACCTGCGGAGCAAGAATTCGAAAATAGTTGGAAAGAATAACGAACAGGAGTCCCAGAAAAAGCCTCCATTTATATTTCCAGAAGTATTTATTAACGACGCGCAGGTATCTCAAACCTCAGAATTTACGATCTGCAAATTTAGTTGTTAATTGTTAGATGTTAGTTGTTATAGCTGAGACTAAATTAACAACTAACAACTTATAACTAACAACTATAAGTTTTGTTTCTTCATTTCACTGATCGCATGTCCCGCCGCCCTTGCAGTCAGGGCCATATATAGTATGGACGGGCTCTGGTTGGCGGTACTCGTCATGCAAGCGCCATCAGTGACATAAACATTTTTGCATTCATGCATCTGATTCCATCCATTTAAAAGGGAAGTCTTTGGATCTTTTCCCATCCGGCATCCTCCCATTTCATGTATATCCCTGCCTGGTGCCCAGTGATTATCATATTGCTCAACGTCTTTTACTCCTGCATTGGATAGCGTTTCGGAAGCCTGTTCAAGAAAATCTTTCAGGAGCAATTCATCATTGTGGTCATAGGAAACATCGGTTACCAGAAGTGGAATACCCCACTGATCTGTTTTATCCTGACTCAGATAAACACGGTTATTTTCTTTTGGTACAGTCTCTCCCTGCATATACATATAACATCCCCAGGAGCCGGCTTCTGACAGAGCTTTCTTATAATCCTCTCCGATTTCAGGTCCGTCGGTGCTCGCTCCTCTTCTTCTGAAACAACCCATAAAGGCCATATAGCCGCCCACAAAATCCATATCCTGTTTTTTCAGATTTCTGAAGTTTGCCATCATGGATTCTGCCGGCTTTCTTCCGTAATAATATGAATCCAGAAATCCATCGATATTTCCTCCTGTAGAGCCGCGGTAGTTCTGGTGACAAATATATTTTCCCAGCAGTCCGTTATCATTGCCAAAACCATTCGGAAATCGATTTGATTTTGAATTCAGTAATATGAGATTTGTGTTCAGGGCAGATGCATTCATAAAAATGATCCGCGAAAAATATTCTGTTGCTTCATGCGTATTCGTATCGATGATCCGGACTCCTACCGCTTTATTTTTCTTTTCATCATAGATGATGGAATGAACCACGCTGAAAGGACGAACCGTTAGATTTCCTGTACTGGCTGCCCATGGTAAAGTAGATGAATTGGAACTGAAGTATCCGCCAAACGGGCATCCGCGCATACAAAGATCCCGTGCCTGGCATTGCGCACGTCCCTGCTTTGTATGAATTTCCCTCGCTTCTGTAAGCTGGGCCCAGCGTCCGTGTATCATGAAGCGGTCCTTGTATTTTGCACTGATTTTTTTCTGGAGATCTTTCTCAACACAATTGAATTCGAAGGGTGGCAAATAATCTCCATCGGGCATTGCTTCCAGTCCGTCTTTATTTCCGCAGATGCCGGCAAACCTTTCCACATAAGAATACCACGGAGCAATATCATCGTATCCTATGGGCCATTCAATACCGTATCCGTACCGAGCGGGTGCAGTAAATTCATATTTGCTCCAGCGCGGACAGGCCCTTCCCCATATCAGCGATTTACCTCCCACCTGGTATCCGCGGATCCACTCAAATGGTTTTTCCTGGACATAGGGATGATCATTATCCTTTATAAAAAAGTGTTGTGTGGATTCGTCAAATCCCGCAGCCTCCGTAATGAGCGGATTCTCTTTGATGAATTTCTCCGGCATTCTTCCCCTGTGTGGAAATTCCCAGGGAGCCAGGGTCGCCGTTGGATAGTCTTTTATATGCTTCACATCGCGGCCTCTTTCCAAAACCAATGTTTTCAATCCCGCTTCACAAAGTTCTTTTGCAGCCCAGCCTCCGCTTATGCCGGAGCCAACCACAATGGCGTCGTATGTATTCACAGGTTTCCTTTTTTTAATTCTGAAACGGCATGATCAACCGCCCTTGCTGTAAATGCCATAAAAGTAAGTGATGGATTTTGCGTGCTCGTCGAAACCATGGCTGCCCCGTCTGTAACAAATACATTCGGACAAAGATGAAACTGATTGTATTTATTCAGAAGTGAAGTCCTGGGATCTTTCCCCATCCTGCATCCTCCCATCTCATGAATATCCAGTCCGGGTGACTGATGTGTATCTCTTTGTTGTATATTCTTACATCCTCCTGTTTCCAGCATTTCAGAAGTTTGCTGCATATAATCCTTCATTGACTTTACATCATTCTCATCATAGTCAACAGAAACAATCAATTCAGGAATACCCCAGGTATCTTTCTGATCCTTGCTAAGTCTTACATGATTTGTTTCCTTGGGAATCGTTTCTCCCTGCATCTGGGAAGACACAAACCAGGGACCTGCTTCTGTTATTTTTTCCTTAAACCCGGCACCCAGTTCATCTCCATTCTCTGTAAAATTTCCTGTTCCTCTTCCGGCACCAAAAAAAACCATATATCCCCGCAAAAAATCCATTTCCTGCTTGTGGACATTTCTGAAATTTGGCATCATGGGCTGCGTAGGCCGCCGGCCATAGTAGTATTTATCCATAGGGCCGTCATAGGAAGCGCTTACTGTTCCCCGGTAGTTATGGAAACAAACATATTTTCCCAGCAATCCGTTGTCATTGCCAAGTCCATTGGGGAACCTGTTTGAAACGGAATTCAGAAGAATCAGATTGGAATTTAAACAAGCCGCATTTACAAAAATCACTTTGGCGTAATAAACAGTTTCTTCTTTTGTATGCGCGTCAATTACCCTGACACCCGCGGCTCTTTTTTTATTTTCATCATAGATAATGGAATGCACCACACTGTCTGGCCTGATGGTCAGATTACCGGTCTTGGCAGCCCAGGGAAGCGTCGTGGAATTGGAACTGAAATAACCTCCAAATGGACAACCACGTTCACATTCGCTTCTTGCCTGGCAGGGATTTCTGCCCTGCTGAATGTGAATGGGTCTTGGTTTGGTAAGATGTGCACAACGACCCTGAACGACGTGCCGGTCTTTATAATGACTGTTGATTTTCCCGCTGATATCTGTTTCTACACAATTCATTTCCCATGCCGGAAGAAAATCGCCGTCTGGTAACGTATCTAGTCCGTCAAAATTTCCACTGATTCCTGCAAAATGTTCAACATGACTATACCAGGGGGCAAGCTCTTCATATGACAATGGCCATTCAACTGCATAACCGTCCCTGCCCGGTCCTTCGAAATCATATTTGCTCCATCGCTGAGTCTGTCTCGCCCACAAAAGTGATTTACCACCAACCTGATAACCCCGGATCCAGTCGTATGGTTTCTCCTGGATATAGGGATGTTCCGCATCCTTTACAAAAAAATGCTGGGAGGTTTCATTGAATGCATAACACCGGTTAACGATCGGATTTTTTTCTGTAACCGAGAGTGGCAATTGTTCGCGGTGCGGAAAATCCCAGGGATTCATGGTTGCGGTGGGATAATCTTTTAAATGAACCACATTTCTCCCACGCTCTATGACAAGCGTTTTCAAACCGTGGTCACAAAATTCTTTTGCCGCCCATCCGCCGCTGATGCCCGAGCCGATGACAATCGCATCATAGGTATTGCCGGCTTTAGCTTTGTTATTTACTTTCAGTGAATCTCCAGGCATATTGTAAGTTTACTAATTGGAAACAGAAATCTCGGTATCAAAGGTTGTACAAATTAATGTTAAACGACTAAAAGATTTAATTTTATTGGCCTCTGGTTCTCCTAAATCCTAAATTAAGAATCATTTATGGAAGTTCGTCATAATTCCGGTGGCCATCGCGAGGAAAAACATTTTAAAGATTATTTCCTGGAATTTCTCATGATCTTCCTGGCCGTTATCATGGGATTTCTTGCAGAAAACTTCAGAGAATATATAACCGATCAAAATCACGTAGAAGAACTGGCTGGACAATTAAAAGAGGATCTGATGAATGATACGGCAAATATCCAGAAGTTCATTTCGAATGAGTTAACGCAGATAGCAAGAACGGATAGCTTGTACGCAATATTAATTCTACCGCCAAAACAAATCGATTACATCAAAATGCAGGAGCTGATTAAGAGCTGTGATAACATTGCCGAATTTTATCCTTCAACAGGAGCCATGTCGACGATTAAACTGGAATTGCACCTGAAAACATTTGTAAAAACAAAAATAGCTTCCCGCATAGATAATTATGAAAAGAAAATAAATGTATTACAGGAATTTGAGAAGCGGGATATCGACTATATGGGGAAGATATTAGAGACATTTGCGTCAAAACACTTTACACCGGAAAATGCTGCTGCTATTGTAAACCTGAAACCATTAGTAAACAGTTCACTGCGTAATCTTTCGCTCGATGATTTGGTACAGCTAAGCGTTGATATAAATCTGATCAAGGCTTATAATTTGCAACTGCTTAGGAGGTATATGGAAATCAGATCTGATGCAACTGCCTTTATTCAGCATGTCAATATAACATACAATCTGGATGACTAATATCCTGCCGGCCTGTATTACGCAAAGATTAATTTAAAAACTGTAGAGCAGGGATTGAAAAATCAACTAGTTGCATTATCTTATCGGGTACAAAATGGATTTCATATGCACAAAAGTTTATCCTACTTACTTTTTTTATCGCTTGTCATAGCCTGTCATCCGGCAGAAAAAAAAGAAGCACCTGATTTTCTTGCTGATAATATAGACACCACTGTCAGTCCCGCCACCGACTTTTTTTTATATGCTAATGGTGGCTGGATCAAAAAAAACCCGATTCCGGCAGATCAGAGTGCCTGGGGAGTTGGCTACCTCGTGCAGGAAGATATTTATAGGCGTCTCCGCACAATCAATGAGAAGGCATTGAACGAAAAATCAGAACCTGGCAGCATATCACAAAAAATAGGAGATTTCTGGTTTAGTGGTATGGACTCAACCGGTATTGAAAAACAAGGGTTAACACCGTTGCAATCCGAACTTCAGGAAATAGAAAAAATCGGGACAATTGATGATCTTTTGCGGGTCGCCGCAAAACTTCAGAATAAAGGAATTGGTGTATTGCTGGGCGAAGATATTTCGCAGGACGAAAAGCACAGCGACCAGATTGTTTTTCATATTTATCAGGGTGGCCTGGGAATGCCAAACCGCGATTACTATTTTAATACCGATGAAAAAACTGCTAAAGTCAGAGCTGCCTACCAGCTATTTTTAAATAAGGCATTCAGATCTTTGGGAAAAGACAGCACTGCCGCCTCCATTGCAGCGAATGGTGTTTATGAATTGGAAAAGAGACTGGCAAAGGCTTCACGCAAATTGGAAAAACTTCGTGATCCCGATTCGAACTATCACAAAATGGACGTGCCTTTGATGCAGAAGCTCTATTTCAGAATCGGATGGAATGATTTTTTTAAAAATACGGGAACCAAAACCTTGGATTCAGTAGTTGTAGGTCAGCCGGAATTCCTCTTGGCACTTAATCAGGAACTGGCAAAAACATCTCTGAAGGATTGGAAAAATTATCTGGCCTTTCATTTATTTATGCATTCCTCGCCTTATATGGATCAGGCAGTCTTCAATGATTATTTCAACTACCAGAAAACCCTGAGTGGTGTTGAATCGCCCAGGGCCCGCTGGAAAAGAGTGCTGGATACAGAAGAAAGAGCCATGGGGGAAGCGTTGGGACAATTGTTTGTGAAAGAATATTTCCCCGAGAAAACCAAAAAACGATACAGTGATATGGTGGAAGCGATAAGGGATGCCTATAAGGAAAGGATCATGCGTCTCAGCTGGATGAGTGACAGCACGAAACAAAAAGCATTACTCAAACTTTCTAAAGTGACAAAGAAAGTGGGCTATCCTGATAAATGGAAGGATTTCAGTGCACTTGCAATAGACCGTGGCCCGTGGGTCCTGAACATGCAAAGAGCAGCTGAGTGGTGGACAAATTACCAGGTGAACAAACTCGGAAAACCGGTCGACAGGTCAGAATGGGATATGTCTCCGCAAACTTATAATGCTTATTATAATCCCAGCAACAATGAGATCGTTTTGCCAGCCGGCATCTTCATCGTACCGGGAAAAACCGATGATGAACTGGATGATGCTTTTGTATATGGCTATGCAGCGGCATCTACTATTGGGCATGAAATAACGCATGGATTTGATGACGAAGGAAGAAAATTTGATGACGCCGGAAACATGCGCGACTGGTGGCAGCCCAATGATGCGAAGCAATTCAATGCCAGTGCGGCTAAAATTGTTCGTCAGTTTAACGAATTTGTTCCGGTCGACACACTGCACGTGAATGGAGACGCCAGTCAGGGTGAAAATATTGCCGACCTTGGTGGGGTATTGCTGGGTTGGGATGCATTTTCAAAAACAGAAGCTTTTAAGAAAGGAGAAAAAATCGGCGGCTTTACTCCTGCCCAGCGTTATTTCCTGGGCTATGCCTATGGCTGGCTGTACAGTGAAAGGAAAGAAGTGCTTGCCTCTCAACTGATGACAGATGTGCATGCACCTGCTAAAGAAAGAGTCAACGGGCCCATGGCAAATGTCCCGGCATTTTACGAAGCGTTCAATGTTAAACCAGGTGATAAAATGTATCGGCCGGATAGTTTGAGAGTGAATATCTGGTAAAGCCTAAAGCTTAAAGCTTAAAGCCTAAAACTTTTATAAGTCCAAAGCTAATTCGAGATGTAAATCAATTTAATTCCAATTCGGATTATTAAAAAGAAGTTTTAGGCTTTAGGCTTATTAAAATTTGTAAGAAAGTCCGACAACAATTCCAAAATCAAAGGTGCTTCCGCTGCCTGCGGGCGGCTTGCTGTCAAAATTTATATATGGGTTGATATTCAGATAGAAATATCGGATGAGCTGCCATGAAAAATTTGTGCTGCCATCGTAACGTATACGTCCACTTTGTGATAAGCTGTAATAAACTGATTGATTACTGGTGATCTGTATATCAGGATTCTGGAATTGATAGAAATTGAACTGAAACATAAGTGGAATTTCATACAGCAGCACGCTTGATACTCCTTCTGTACTTTTTTCTGTTGAAAAAGACATGCCTGTTACCGCTGTCAGGGTCCAGTTTCTTTTTATAAACAGCTTATTGCCCGGGCCGATCATTCCCAGATATCTTCGCGAAATAGACAATTCAAGATTTCTTTGATATTGGATTGCGGTACCTATAAACCATGTCGGGGTCAGTTCGAAAGAAGTCAGCAACTGGACATTTTCATTATCTCTCGAAAAATTTCCTGTGTCAATGGAACTAATACTGGAGGAAATTAGTTGATAATTGACCTTCCTGGTCGCATACTGGACGTTCGCACTGAAAGTCACCTGACCGATGCCACTTGATTTGGTAAAACTTAGTCCGGCTGCAACATTTCCATTTAGCCTTTTGAAGAAATTTGCTTCCATGGAAACCAGGAGATACAGTCTTGTTATATGTATTGGAACGTCTTCCCCTTCTATGGTATGGATAGTCACCCAGCCATTTTTATCGGTCGTTCTCATAGATCCGTATAATATTCTCTTGTCGACCGTTTCAATCTTAAACCGCTCCCTTATAACCAGTGTTTTGATCTTGAAGAGTTTGATATTTTGCATTTTCATGTCCATATCGTCTATTGAAATCGCACCCAGGTTAGCGCCCTGGACATCTCCTATAAGTACCTGGCCATTGTAGAGGATGATCGTATCTCTTTCCTGACCAAATCCACAATAGTTAAAAAGACAAATAAGGAAAAATGCTATTACGAAAATCCTGTACATTAAGTTGTATTGGTGAATCTGAAACGTATGAACAAAAATAACAGGTTAATTGAGATAAATTTGTAGAATGAAACAGTTTATAGCACATCTCGCGCTGGTAGTTAAAGATTATGATGAGGCTATAGATTTCTATACCCGAAAACTCGGTTTTCGTTTAGTCGAAGACACGGTCTTATCTGAAACTAAAAGATGGGTAATCGTTACTCCGCCTGGAAATGGCGAATGCTCATTACTGTTAGCCAGGGCCGCAAATTCCGAACAACTGAAAGCGGTAGGCAGCCAGACAGGTGGTCGTGTTTTTTTATTTCTTCATACGGATAACTTTCACAGGGACTACCATGCGATGCTGGAAAAGGGAATTCATTTTGTAAGGCCACCGGCTAAAGAGATATATGGAACCGTTGCTGTATTTGAGGATTTATACGGAAATCTTTGGGATTTGTTGGAACCTTCAGCAATGGGAAAGGTTAATTAAATAAAGAAATGACCTGCCATGGCATATACATTGATTTGATAACGTAATTTTAATCATGTCAACAAGGGTATTAGCATGGGGAATTTTATTTTTTTATTATATCGCCTGCAATTCCCTGAAGGCCCAGAATGACACCACACAACAATTACCTTCAAAATGGGACCTGCAAACCTGTCTGGATTATGCGAAGAAAAATAACATCCAGTTAAATACTATTCGTCTCAATCAACTAATCAGTAAACAGGACCTGCAGCTTGCCCAGGCGGCAAAGTATCCCAATCTGTTCGGGAGTTTAAGCCAAATCTTTACACATAGTACGAATGCAAACCCTGTAGTGGGTGGATTTGCAACTCAATCCAGTTTTGCCAGTAATAGTTCTCTCACGTCAGCCTGGACAGTATATAATGGCGGGTATCTGAACTATAATATCAAATTGCAAAATCTTAATCTGAATCAGGCCGGGCTTAATATTGATCAGACAATAAACAATCTTACACTTGAAATTACGCAGGACTTTCTTAATATTTTATTGGCGAAGGAAAATATCATATATGTTGAGGATCTTGTAAAAACTTCGGAGGCCCAGCAGGATCAGGGTAACAAGTTATATAGCGCGGGAAGTATTGCTAAGAACGCATTGATTGAGCTGGAAGCACAAACTGCAACGGATAAGTACAATCTGGTAAGCGCGCAAAGTGCATACCGGCAAAATGTTTTAAACCTGAAACAGTTGCTCCAGTTACCATGGACTTATTCTCTGGATATAGCCATTCCTGACACGATAATAGCTACAGCCCTGATGCCATCCCTGGACGAAGTTCAAAGAATAGCATTAGCCTCCAGACCCGAAATAAAATATGCTGAAACGGGAGTTGACGTAGCACAAATGAATTTGAAACTTGCAAAAGCACAAACTCTTCCGGTTGCCACCATAGGCGCTTCCCTTGCAACGGGTTATTCAAATAATCAATCTGTCGAATACCTTAAGCAATTGGATAATAACTTTTACCAACGCATCGGATTGACCATATCAATACCTATTTTCAATAATCGTATATATAGAACGCAGGTTGAAATAAGTAAAATTGAAATAGAACAGGCTAAACTTTCATTGCAGGGCGCCAAAACAACATTATCCCAGTTGGTAGAGCAGGCTTATATCAACGTGCTAAATGCGCAGGCGCAGTATGATGCAGCAGTTGTTCAGCTAAAGTCAACGCAGGAAGGTTATCGGGTAGCAAGTGAAGAATTTAAATATGGAGCGGCCAATCTGGTGGAACTTCTGCAGCAAAAAAATCTCTATGTTCAGGCATTGCAGGGTTATATTCAGGCTAAATATACTGCAGCGCTGAATCTGGAAGTTTATAATTTTTACAGAGGCGAACCGGTTAAACTATAGAAATGAAAAAAAACAGAGTTGTAATAATCGTCGCACTCTTACTCTTAAGCGGAGTGGGTATTTGGTTTTTTTTTTACAGGAAGCATGAAAGTAAAATATTTGTATTAACAGAAAAGCCTCAGATTGGCTACATTTCGAAAAGTGTAACAGCAACCGGTACGATTGAACCCGTGGATACTGTTGCCGTAGGTTCGCAGGTGTCAGGGACGATTGCGAAAATATATACAGACTTCAATGCAAGGGTAACCAAGGGACAATTAATTGCAGAGATGGATAAATCTCTTTTTATTGCCCAGGCAGATCAATATAAAGCCAATCTTGAATTAGCAAAAGCTACGTTGACATATCAGAAAAGCAACTTTGACCGCCAGTCGTTGCTCTTTAATACAGGTTCTGTAAGCAAAGCGGATTTTGAGACTGCCCAGGACCAGTACCTGACGGCAAAAGCTACAGTGGCCAGTGTGCAGGCCCAGCTGAATGCGGCTTTAAAAAATCTTTCTTATTCCAGCATTTACTCTCCCGTCAACGGCGTGGTTTTGTTGCGTAATATAAGTGTTGGACAAACCGTGGCTGCTTCTTTCAATACCCCTACTCTTTTTATCATTGCAAAGGATATTACCAAGATGCAGGTGCAGGCGGCAGTGGATGAAGCCGATATTGGCGATGTGAGTGACAGCCAGCGCGTGATCTTTACTGTAGATGCTTATCCGGATTTGACTTTCACCGGGAAAGTAAACCAAATCAGGCTCCAACCTGTTGTGTCGGCTAATGTCGTTACCTACACGACCATCGTCACTGCACCAAATGATGATCTCAAGCTGAAGCCTGGCATGACCGCGAATATTTTTATTTACACAAAAGAAGTGGACAGTGCCATGCTGATTTCTTCCAAAGACCTCAAATTCAAACCTGATCCCTCGCTGACTAATCAATATAAAATATTGCCTTTGCCACCTGCCACCAAACCTAAACAAAATGATCAGAAAACCAGGACGATCTCAGGCGCGGGTTCATCCAGGAAAAATGCCGGCAATTTAGCGGACACCAGTTCCAGAAAAAAAACTGTTGCTTTTGTTTGGGTGCAGTTCGGCGATAGCCTGATTGAAAAGAAGATCCATACCGGTCTGAATGATGATACACATGTCGAAGTAGTGGACGGATTGAGCTTGAGTGATAGCGTGATTACAGGTGTTAGCCTGGCAAGCGCCAAAACGGCTTCTGTCAGCAGTACACCGCCCAAAAGCCCTTTTATGCCAACAAGGCAACAAACACCCAGGCCAAAAACCACGAGGCCCTGAGATGATTTTAATTTTTGGAAAGAAAGGAAACAGGTATTATTCTAGGATGTTCTTTATATCGTAACGGGGATGAATAATAAAATACTGGAATTAAAGAATATTAAACGCGAATTCAAAATGGGCAGTGAAACAGTAAGGGCACTGAAGGATATTAGTTTTGAAGTAGCTACAGGGGAATTTGTTACTATCATGGGTGCCAGCGGATCCGGGAAAACCACTTTGCTTAACATGCTGGGTTGCCTGGATAAACAAACCGATGGCGTGTATCTGCTGGATGGAGTTGATGTCGGGAAGCTCTCCAGAAATGAACTCGCGCATTTGAGAAATAAGAAAATAGGATTTGTATTTCAGTCATATAATTTGCTACCACGTACTTCGGCATTGGAAAATGTCGAATTACCATTAATGTATAATAGTGCGGTTAATACGAAGGACAGAAGAGACAGGGCTATGAAGGCTTTAGAAGCAGTCGACCTGGTTAACAGACAGGACCACACCCCCAACCAGTTATCAGGAGGTCAGCAGCAGCGTGTAGCCATAGCAAGGGCTTTAATCAATGAACCGGTTATGATACTTGCCGATGAGGCAACAGGCAACCTGGATACAAAAACATCTTTCAGCATTATGGCTTTATTACAGGATTTAAATGAGAACCATGGGAAAACAATCGTGTTTGTTACGCATGAACCTGATATCGCCCAATTCAGCAGCCGTACAATAACATTGAGAGATGGGAAAATTATTAAAGACCATATCAATGAAAACAAAAAGAAAGCCAAAGAGGCATTAGCTGCATTACCAGTTGACGACGACATTTAATTAATATTATTATGAATTTTATCAGCCTGATACGGATAGCCTTCAAAGCATTGTTGCGGAATAAACTGCGTGCTTTCCTGACTATGCTTGGGATCATTATAGGCGTCGCATCAGTAATCGCGATGGTAGCCATTGGTCAGGGTTCCAAACAGAGTATCCAGACGCAGTTATCGGGTATGGGATCCAATATGATTGTAATCCGTCCGAGCAGCAATGTTACGGGGGGAGCCCGGCTGGACGCAACTTCCGTTCAGACCCTGACCCTCTCTGATGTCAATGCCCTGCAAAAAAAATCGACTTATTTAAGTGCAGTCTCTCCTTCTGCCACAGCAAGAGGACAGGTGATTTATGGTAACAATAACTGGTCCACCACAATCCAGGGCGTTAATACTTTATATCTGGATACTATTCGCCTTTGGTCGTTAGCCTCCGGCAATGAATTTACTGAGAAAGACATTGTTTCAGAAGCGAAAATCTGCCTGTTGGGACAAACCGTAGTGACTAATCTTTTTACCAATGGTGAAAATCCGGTGGGCAAGTATGTTCGTTTCGCTAAAATTCCTTTTCTGGTAATTGGTGTTTTGTCTCCAAAGGGTGCCAATGCATTTGGTCAGGATCAGGACGATATCATTATAGCACCCTATACTACTGTTCAGAAAAGAATATTGTCTACTATTTATTTTCAAAACATATATGCATCTTCCCGTGACGAAGGATCTACCGTTCAGGCATCCACCGAAATATCACAAATTCTGAGGGAATCACACAGGTTAAAGCCTACTGACGATGATGATTTCGCTGTAAGAACAATGGAAGAACTCATCAAAACCTTCAGTTCAACGAGCCAGTTGCTGACTATACTGCTTGCAGTGATTGCAGGTATCTCACTTCTGGTTGGTGGAATTGGAATCATGAATATTATGTATGTATCCGTTACGGAACGAACCCGTGAAATAGGATTGCGGATGGCCATCGGGGCAACCGGAGGTGATATTTTACGTCAATTCCTGACGGAAGCGATTATGATAAGTTTTACGGGTGCTGTGATCGGTGTTATGTTGGGTATCACCGCATCAAAGCTTGTCACTCTTCTTCTGTCCTGGCCAACTTTAATTACACAATATTCCATTATTTTATCTTTTATGGTATGTGTAATTACCGGTGTGTTTTTTGGTTACTATCCGGCACAGAAAGCATCCCGTCTCGACCCGATTGAAGCATTGCGATATGAATAAAGATCAAATCAAATTTCTTTTATGCCCCCTGTCAATAAATTGGTTTACCCGAAAAGAAAGATCTGGCAGCCCCTCCCCTCCATACAGGAAAGAATGGATCTTGGCAAAAATCAGCGTCTGACAACTCCCAGAGAAGCACATGCAAATGCTGCTCCGGCAAAGGATCGTGCAGACCCCATTAAATTGTTAATTGATTCTAGTGCAGGGAGAGTCGAAAAACTTTTACCAATACGATATGGACGTATGCTGCAGTCTCCGTTTGCTTTTCTAAGAGGCGCTGCAATCGTCATGGCTGAGGACCTTTTCCATACACCCAGCAGCGATATTTATGTGCAGTGTTGTGGCGACTGCCACCTGATGAATTTTGGTGGTTATGCAACTCCCGAAAGAAACCAGGTATTCGATATTAATGATTTTGATGAAACTCTGCCTGGTCCTTTCGAATGGGATGTTAAAAGACTGGCTGCAAGTGTTATCGTTGCAGGCAGATATAAAGAATTTAATGAAAAGGAAAATAGAAAAGCTGCATTCGCGGCAGTAAAAACTTATACGGATGAAATAAACGCATTTGCAGGGATGCGGCAGCTTGAAATCTGGTATAACAGACTGGATGAAGCTTCTGTGATTAAAATGTTTAAAACTGATAAGGAATTTGTAAAAAGGGTAAAAATCATTAACGAAAAAGCAAAGCACCGGACGCATGAATTTGTATTTCCGCGGCTTTCAGAAGTGAAAAATGGCAGAAGAAGAATCCTGGATGATCCGCCTCTGATATATCATCCGCCGGACGGCGAAAAAATGATCGAATCAGGCAATGTATTTTTTGATGAATACTACAGCAGTTTAGCGGACGACAAAAAATCATTACTCGACCGGTACAGACTTGAGGACATCGCTCTTAAAGTAGTAGGCGTCGGAAGCGTGGGTACCCGTTGTCTGATCGGCCTTTTTAATGTCAGTGACGAGGATGCCATTATACTTCAATTCAAGGAAGGCAATCAGTCCGTTCTGGAGAAATATGCCGGAAATTCAGTTTATCCAAATCATGGCGAGCGGATTGTAAATGGTCAGCGGTTAATGCAGACCGTGAGTGATATTTTTCTGGGATGGACAAATAGCAAAAGTGGATTTGATTTTTATGTCAGGCAACTGAGAGACATGAAGGCCAGCGCCAACATCGAAAATTTTACACCGGTATTTTTGAAAGATTATGCCACTTTATGCGGCTGGGCTCTTGCGAAGTCGCATGCAAAAGCGGGAAGGTCTCCGGAAATAGGCGGCTACGTCGGAAAGTCGGATACATTTGCAAAAGCCGTTACGGAATTTGCTGTTCAATATGCCAATCAGACTGAGAGAGACTACGAGTTATTGAAAGCCGCGGAAAAGGAAAAGCGCATTGTTGCTGAGCATGACAAATAAAATATTGTTTTATTATTTGGTCACGAATATGCCAGATACAAAGTCATTACTATTACTGGAAATATTCACCACGTCGCCGTTTTTCCAATAAGTCGGTAATCCTGCGAAGGACCCCAGCACATAAACATCGTTTCCTGAAATGAATATGGAGTTTGCATTATTGCCGCCTGATGTACCGGATAATAGTTTTACAGAATTTCCATTTTTCCAGTATTTAACATCAAAAAATGTATTGTTGGCCTGATTGGTTTCTATACCTGCAACATAGATATCATTATTTGAAACAAAAATGGAATATGCAAAGCCTGTCTGTGCGGGACTTGAGAGATTTACTGCCACGCCATTTTTCCAGTATTTTGCTATGGTTAATGAAGAACCTGGAACGTCTTCGTAGCCTGTTACATATACATCGTTGCCACTAACACAAATCGAGGTTGCTACTGCCCTTGCTGATCCGTCTGACAGGTTTACAGGGATCCCATTTTTCCAATATTTTGCAACAGATATAAAATTGGAACTACTTGCTTCACTACCCGCCACATAAACATCCGTTCCTGAAACAGCAATTGCATTTGCCTCCGCATCTGCTGATCCATTACTCAGGTTTACCTGTATCCCATTTTTCCAATATTCTGCAACCCTGAATGAACGGCTTGCGCTATACCCGGCGCCTGCCACATATACATCGCCGCCTGAAACTGTAATAGCATTGGCCTGGCTCGTACTGTCCCCGATTTCAAACGAGGTGTTGTTTTTCCAATATTTTGCAAAGGTATTTTGTCCGATGGCCCTTGTTCCAGCTGTGTAGACATCATTACCGTATACGAAAATTGCCGATGCTTTTTCAAACTGACTGCCATCAGATAAAGAAATCGGGGAGCCGTTTTTCCACACTGTAGCGACGGAAAGCAGCGTAGTCGCAGATACACTTGAACCTGCAATATAAACCGTCGCAGAATCGTGTGGTGGCGGTGGTGGCAGAGTCATTACAGCTTCCGTTTTATTGCAGGCATAAAACCCAAGTAGCAGAAATAATATTATTAAATAATGGCATAGGAGGATAAGGTTTGTTCCTGAGATTGAATTTGAAACGAATGATATCTTTTTCATGGTGATAGTTTTGGGTTGTGGTTTCATTTAAGTAAATTATTTTTTTGCCAGAAATATGCCAATGGCAGTTTCATTATGAATTCCCTGGGAAAGATCTACCGGCGTTCCATTTTTCCAGTATTTCGCAAAAACACCCTCATTTCCGGCTACATAAACATCATTATTAAAAACGGCTATGGAATTGGCAGTCGCGGCTTGTGAACCATCAGTAAGATTTACAGGGTTTCCATTCTTCCAGTATTTGGCAATATAATATCCGCTGTCTCCTGCGGCATATCCTGCTACATAAACATCATTTCCGGAAACTGTAATTGAAGAAGTATATTCGTTCTTAGTTCCGTTTGATAGGATTACCGCTTTTCCGTTTTTCCAGTATTTTGCTATTGAAGTTCTAAGTGTCTGATCAATGCCTGTCCCAGCTACATAGATATCATTTCCTGAAATATAAATTGCAGTCGTACTTTCACTAGTTGAACCATCAGAAAGACTTACCAGATTGCCGTTTTTCCAATATTTCGCAATAGAATTATAATTATTTATGTTTAATCCATTACCAGCCACATAAACATCATTGTCCGAAACAGCGATTGAAGACGCCGTTTCATTTACTGAACCGTCAGAAAGGACAACCGGGTTTCCGTTCTTCCAGTATTTTGCAACTGAAGCTGAATTAGTCGAATTGATTCCAGAGCCCGCCAGATAAACATCAGTACCGGAAACGGCCATTGCCAAAGCATAACTCCCCTGGTCAGTTACTTTCGTCGGAGTTCCATTCTTCCAGTATTTTGCAAAAATATTCATCCCGTCAATTTCAGAACCTGCCACATAAATATCTGATCGGGAAACATAGATAGCGCAGGTGAGTTCGTTTTTTGTTCCGTCTGAAAGGATTATTGGAGTTCCGTTTTTCCAATATTTTGCAATAGCATAGGTGTTTATCCCTTGCGAGCTTATGCCGGTCACATAAACATCCACTAACTGAGGCTGAGTTGAGCTACCGTTATTGGTTTTTGTACAGGAATAAACTCCTCCCAAGCATAAAAATGTCATTACTGAAATAAAGGTTATTGTGGCATTTTTTTTCATGTCGATTATTTTGGGGTTTGAGATATCAAAAGCCAAATCTATTCCTGACCATATACTATTCCTAATTGATAAATGGGGACTGGATTAGGTTCTAAGTGTTTATTCCCAGTATGGATTGCCATTGGAATGATGATTTTTTAAGATTTGCAAAAAACACCGTCTTGATTATCCAGGGAAGCAGGATTTGCAAAAAAGCACCAGCAGTTTTGCATTAATTACTAAATTAAATGATGGAATAACCGTTGTTAATGGGGTATGACGATCATGATATTCATTTCAAAATGACAATTTGATTTGAACTATTTGTTATAATTGCAACTTTAAAAGATATCTTTAAAATTAATATGAGAAGGATCATTCTTGTTGCCCTGGCTATTATAAGTTTTGAGTCTGTTTCCCAGGCGCAAATAGCTTTTGTAGATACCAGGTATATTCTGAACAAAATGCCCAACTACCGTGATTCTCTGGCGAAGCTTAATCAGTTGGGTATGATATGGCAAAAAGAGATTGATGATAAACAGGCTATTCTCGATAAAATGAACAATGATTTTGAGCGGGATGAAGCGATGCTGAGTGACAGTGTAAAGAAAAAAAGGTCTGATGATCTCTATTACCATCAGAAGGAAGTCCGTGACCTGCAGCGAATGCGGTTTGGATATGAAGGAGATCTGGTCAAAAAAAGACGGGAATTATTAAAGCCTATCGAAGATTCTGTAAATAATATTATTCAGGCAACAGCCACCAGACTGGATTATAAAATTATTCTAGATAAAAGCCAGGGAACTACGGTAATGTTTGCAAACCCCAAACTTGATATTACAGATGAGGTATTAAAGGTTATGGGATTGCAGTAAGATGAAAAATGTATTTTAGAAAGTCTCCTGAATGTTGAAATAAAGTCCACTGGAAGATTGTCCTCTTCCGTAGTCAACGCAAATATTTGTTCTGTCCTTCATATTCATTTTTATTCTTAGTCCGATACCATATCCCGGGGCAAGGGAAGCGAAGAGAACCTGACCTGTAATTGGATTGCTCGCAGTAGTTGCATTAAGGAAAGCGACGGCTCCAAATAAACCATTGCGGGAAATAGGCAATCGAAATTCAGATTCTCCATACACCATATTTGCCCCGCGGAAACGACCCTGTACATATCCCCTGCCCGATCGTCCATACGTATCCCATCCGATGGATGGTAAAGCAAGATAGGGCACATTACCGCTCGTGATAAATTCACCCCAGGTCCAGAATGCGAGCACTAAGCCGGGTTTACTTTTTTGAAGTGCAATATAATTGCGCCATTCGGCATATAAAATCGTACTGTTTTGGGTGCCTCCGAAGAATTTCTCGTTAACCCGGAAACTCAGGTTGGCGTAAATCCCTTTATAAGCATTGATCGGATTGTCCCGGCTGTCCTCAGTGATCTGTAACGAAAGGCCGTTGGTAGAATAATGTGTCGGGTTAAAACCATATTTAGTGGAATAGTAATAATTTGAAGTGATGACCTGATTAGGAGTGTCGAGCTTCAGTGACTGATCATCGATGCTGTAGTGATCGTCAATATTTATTCCTACACCCGCATACCAGTACGGGAAGATTTCCTTCAGCACGGTTTCATAGAAACGAATATAGTTAAACCGCATCGGCTGTTCCAGCACTGATCTGCTCACATCTGTTCCGTCAATATTAAAGTTCGATGTTGAATTCAATCCATAGATACCTAACCCGTAAGTTGGTTGTGCAAAGAATAATAACCTTACATCACCCGGAATATACCATGTATTTCCCGGAAGATAAATATTGGATCTGGCACAAAGGAGCACCTGTTGCTTGGTAGTAATTGAAATGGATAACAGTGCAGAAGACAATTGTGTATTACTCTGACTGCCCAGCAGATTAGTTGCACTGATTGCCGTACCGATCACGAAGCCGTTAGCAGGGCCGTAACCTACGATGGGAAGTAACGATACATTTCTTACCCCCGGAATCAGGATATCGCTTCTGGCTGGCCCTTTTTTATTGAACATTTTACCTATTACGTCAATGAGATCAACAGGATTGACCGCAGTCTGCTCAACTGCGCCGGATGGAAGTTTCTGGCAGACCCCCCGGACGCAAAACAATAATAAAATGAATATCGTCAGGGTTTGCCTATAGAATAGAGAACTGAAAAGTAAATATCCTGTTTGTTCGATTGAACTAAAGTACGGCCGTATTTTCCGGTTGATAAGATTTCCCTTTTGGTGAAATGGAAATATACTTCAAAACTCATGGACTTCAATAACCGGCTGCCATACAACTGCCGAGATAAAATAAGGGCCACCTTTCGGCGGCCCAGTTTACCCTTAGTATTTTATTAAATATTTACTGTCCTGCGTTCATGTCAATATGAAAGTCCTGTAATTGTTTTTTGAGCTCCATAACTTTTTCATAGGTTGTGATTTTGATCGGGCCGGGATATCCGTCACTTTGTAGCTTGCGCGGCGGATATTTTGCAAATGTTTTCATTACATCACCCAATACCTGTCCCATAACCGGCCCCAGCCAGGTAGATTCAGTAAAATTGTTCATAAATAGATCGTAGCGTTCCTGAGGATCTCCCATTAAATTAAAAATCTGGGGAACGGTTGCTATGTATTTATCAGCGCCTTTCCATCCAAGGTTTGCGTCAACAGCTAATCCACCCGTTTGTGCACCATCGTCACCACGCAGGTTAAACATGAATTTATATTGGTGCCAGCGAACGGCTCCCGGCATCAGTTCATTTTCTGTAAAATAAAACCAGGATTCCCGTGGATCTTTGCCTGTTCCAAAAAGGACTGGCGACATATCATAGCTGTCAAAAATAGTAGGCTGCCCTTCGAGATCTTTTTCAGGTAGTTTTACTCCTGCCAATGCTGCAAAAGTGGCCATGAAATCCAGACCCCCTATAATGTCATGATTTCTTACATCAGGAGCAATTTTGCCAGGCCAGACAGCTATAGCCGGAACACGGTTTCCACCTTCACGATCTGTTCCTTTAGTTCCGCGGAATGGCGTATATCCGGCATCCGGATACACATCCTGCCAGGCGCCATTATCGGTCGTGAAAAAAACAAGAGTATTTTTATCCAGCCCAAGTTCCTTCAATTTATCCATTATTCTGCCTACCCGTGTATCCAGCTCCACGATGCCGTCGGCATATTTTGTTTTCAACCCTGATTTTTCCTTGAATTCTGGAGCAGGCATGTTGGGCTGGTGTACTTTCATAAAGTTGATGTTGATAAAAAAGGGCTTGCCTGATTTAGCAGCATCTTCCAGAAATTCTATTCCCGCTTTTTCAACGTATTCATCGAGGAAAGGAATACCAACCACACCTTCTTTTCCATCAATGATGGGAGTGTTTACATACTGGCCGTTCACTTTCCAGTCTTCCCTGGCAGGCTGGCCTCCATTTCCGGAGAGTGAACCTTTCGTCACTTTTGCAAACATCTCTCTGAGAGATGCGGGCATTTCAGGGAACCATGTTGGATCAGCATAAGTATATGCATTCAAATGATACAGGAGACAATATTTCATTACATCGTATCCGTGCGCATTCGGAAGTGCATAATCTGATTCTCCCAAATGCCATTTTCCAGTGAAGTAAGTTTTATATCCACCTGTTTTTAATACCGAAGCAATGGTCCATTCAGCAGCAGGCAAGCCACCGCCCTGACCCTGGAAAGCTACTGTAGTCATACCACTTCGGTTTGGAAATCGTCCTGTTTGCATGGCGGCACGGCCAGGCGTACAACTTGGCTGTCCGTAAAACGAAAAGAATGTCATGCCCTCTTTAGACATCTTATCGAAATTCGGAGTAGCCATTCCACGTCCTTCACCGCCACCATAGGCACCCAGGTCACCCCAGCCCACATCATCTCCCACAATCAGGAGGATGTTGGGTTTATTGTTTTGGGCACTGGCTGAGAAACTAAAAAAGAAAATCAACAAGGCTGTTGCAATTTTAGCAGCGTGTTTGCACTTTTGCGTGAGACTGTTCATAAGAAAAATTTAAGTGATTAAAATGGATGATGCTTCGATCCTGTCATTTCTGTTCGTTTTTCTCCAGGGACTCAGGATTATGTAATAAACTTAAAAATTGTTATTTGGAATTATTCTTAATTAATTTACCATTACCTGAAACAGATATTGTCCCGGGGTTAAATGGAATAACTGTCTGCTCACAATAAATCGCTATGATCAGAGCTAAGATATAAAAGTTTTTAAAGCGCTATTCTGAATACATAGAGTTAACTGTTAAATGCTTTTTTTTTCATATTCTTCATAACATGCTTTGCCGGATCATTATCTATTTCATTTATATTTGAAAGCAGAACATGATTAACTGCGAAAAATAAAAATGTCCGAAAAATCGGACTTTGTAAAAATTTGAATTTGGCACCAAATATTTCTTTCATGATGTATCCTTAGCGGGTGTTAGTTTTTTGGCCAGTTTCCCAATTGTTAATCCCTGTATAAGGATACTAAATACCACGTTGATATAGGTAATCGAAACGATAATAGTTCTGAATTCACCTTTGGGCAACGACAGTGCAAGTGCTACTGAAATGCCACCCCTGAGTCCTCCCCAGGTTAGAATGGGCAGCATATTTCGATCAAACGTTTTCTTATATGACATAAAAAGTGTTGGTATAAAAACGCTTATATACCTTCCTGACAGTGTAACAATAATCGCTATTAAGCCAATCAGGATCACCTTTTTGTCGAAGTTTAAAATGATCATTTCAAATCCGATCAATAGAAATAGTAATGCATTCAGCATTTCATCAATCAGTTCCCAGAATTTATTTATGTAATCTTTCGTGGTATCCGACATTGCTTCACGCGCTCCCTTATTACCGATAATGATGCCGGCTACAACCATTGCCAGGGGTCCCGATACATGCAAATTGGTAGCCAGCAGATAGCCACCCATAACAACCGCTATCGTGATCAGCACTTCCACCTGATAATGGTCAATGGATTTTAAAAGATAAAAACCTCCGTAGCCAATCATGAAGCCCCAGGCAATACCACCACCGGCTTCTTCTAGAAAAAGAAGGCTAGTCTGGACTATACCAAGATTCTCAATACCCATTAAGGCGATATCCAATAAACTTATAAACACGACAACTCCCACCCCGTCGTTAAAAAGAGATTCACCACTGATTTTGATCTCCAGAGAAGGTGGAATGCCGGCCTTTTTTAAGATGCCCAATACTGCAATCGGATCCGTAGGAGAAATTAAAGAGCCAAATAACAGACAATAAATGAAGGGCACCTGGAAAGCAAAAATTTGAAAAACCAAATACATAGTGGTTCCGATAAATGCAGTTGATATCAACACCCCGATTGTAGAATAGGTAATCACAGGTACGATTGCTTTCCGGAGCTTTTGTACATCAATGTGTATGGCACCTGCAAATAACAGAAAACTCAACATGGCACGCATCAGAATGGTTTCAAAATCGATGGAACCGATCAACGACTTAATATATATAGAAACAGAAGGAAAATATTTTCCCAGCCATATGATCAATAGTGAACAAACCAGTGAAATCAACATAATACCAATGGTTGTAGGCAGTTTGATAAAACGCACATTGATATAGCTGAATATTGCTGTGAGAACAATTAAAAAAGTAAGGATTCCGTATATATTCGTAAACATGATTGTGACTTCATATTTAAGTTACTATAATCCTGATGAAATCTGTATTATTAGAATTGCAGGTCGCTTCACTCCTTTTAGTTATTGTTCCCACCAGCGTTTGAAAGTAAATTTTCAACGCTCCTGGAAATAAAAACGCCCTGCTTTTAGCGGGGCAATTCTTTTATTTGCGGAGAGAGAGGGATTCGAACCCCCGGAAGTTTGACCTTCAACGGTTTTCAAGACCGCCGCAATAGACCACTCTGCCATCTCTCCGGGCGCAAAATTAGGGCTTGGCGAATGATGGCAAAATATAATTGCTGTTTTTCTTAACTATTCTTTGTCTGTCAACCTTTTACCCGCGATGGGGAGCGAGTTTCCAGCAGCGGAATTACCTGGTTTAGCTTAAGGTAAAAAGAGTGATCAAAGAATTTGCCAGCTGTCAAAGCGCTGCCATACAACAATATTACAGACGACAAAAGACATAAAAACACGTAAGAAGACGTAAAACCAGATAATATCAGGGAGAAAAAGGCGTTATTCCGAAAAACGGAACTATGGCCGAGGTCAAAGATAACTATATCGTACAGGGTTCATCAGGAAGAGTAGGAAAACTTGTCGTGATTAAAATCATCAACGGGAAAACCTTTATTACAAAATACCCCGACCGCAGCAAAGTAAACTATACCAAAGAGCAAATCGAAAGTAGGAAAATTTTTGCTGAAGCCGCTAAGTTTGCCAGTGAAATTGTAAACGATCCGGCTAAAAAATCAACCTATCCCCGCCAGGGCCGGAAATCCATTTACCATTGTGCACTCTCCGATTATCTGACAGAATATAAACGAAAGAAAGCAGATTGATCGTCTGCAAATGCTGATTAATATTAAACTGCCGCAACGGCTTCTTCTCCGTAAAGCTGATCTCGAAATGAAAGGGAAGGGGATGGAATTAATTCACCGAGACCCAGGGATTCCCATTTTTTATCAACAGCTTCAATTGTCTTTTCATCGGCGACAATAATATTGGGCCAGTCGCGGTGAAAGTTATCCAGAGCCAATGTTTTTGTCGTGCCATCAAGGCCCATACAGGCATGTATCTTATCCCCTATTCTTCCTTCAAATAAAAAAGAATCACGTTTTGGATCCAGATTATTGCAGAATCGCCAGAGAGCAACAGGCAGATTGGATGGATCAATATTTTCATCTACGTAAAGGATCAGTTTCACGCCGGAACCGCTGAATATTTTTTCAGCAAAATCGATGATGCAGGTCGCGTACCTGATCTTTTCTGCTTTTTGAAACAGAAACGATGAGGCAGGGTATTTCCCGTTCAAGCAACTGACGATTCGCCGCTTTTATTTCCGGGAACGCCTGCAGCCAGTCATTATCCGGCAAAAATATTTCAGTATCCGTTACGTATCGTTCATCTGTCTCTTCATCGAATTTTTTAGTTCCGTCAATGCACATTTTTCCTCCGTATCCGAGCTTGCTGCAGCTGTGATCGAGCACATCCATTGGACCCTGCCCAAAAGATATATCCGTTGCGGGATTCAGATTTTTGAAAACATACTTTGCGAGTGACAAATAATCAGTTATTGAAACGCCTTCATCCACCAGAACGAGTATTTTATTAAACATCATCTGTCCGGCACCCCACATCGCGCTCATCACTTTTTGTCCGTGCCCTGCAAAGGTTTTGTGTATTTGTGCGATTACCAGGTTATGGAATACTCCCTCTACCGGCATTTCCATATCCACGATTTCGGGGATCATCATCATCTTCATCGGCGCAAGAAAAATTCTTTCTGTTGCCTTTCCCAGCCATGCGTCTTCCTGTGGTGGTATGCCGACAATGGTCGCGGGATAGATCGCATTTTTTTTATGCGTGATGGCTGTAACGTGAAATGATGGATACCAGTCGGGCAGGGAATAATATCCTGTATGATCCCCGAAGGGACCTTCCCATATAGGAGCTTCTTCCGGATCGACAAAGCCTTCAATAACTATATCCGCATCGGCGGGCACTTCCAGTTCAGGTTGTGAAAGACAACGTACCAGTTCTATTTTCTTTTTTCTTAAGAAACCTGCCAGCATATATTCATCTACGTTATCCGGTAAAGGTGCAGTGGCTGCGTAAGCGTAAACAGGATCTCCACCCAGTGCAACGGCCACGGGCATGCGCTTTTTCAGTTTCTTATACGCTTCAAAATGCCGTGCGCTCACTTTATGTTTGTGCCAGTGCATACCTGTGAGGCGCCCGTTCAGAAGCTGCATACGGTACATACCCACATTACGAATACCGGTTTCAGGATCTTTTGTATGGATCACAGGCAAGGTAATAAACGGTCCTCCGTCTTTCGGCCAGCAGGTAATAATGGGAAGCTTATTCAGATCCGGAGATTCCAACTTTACTTCCTGGCACGCACCCTTTCCACTCCTGACTTTTGGCATCCAGGCGGCGAACTGTGATAGTTTAGGAAGAATTTTCAGTTTGTCAAGAATGGATTCTTTGGGACCCGCCAGCAATTTAAATAAAGATTCGATTTCTTTACTGATATCATCGAGGCGCGATACACCCAGTGCGGTACACATTCTTTTTTCGCTGCCATAGGCATTCATCAGCACAGGAAAATCATAACCTGTATTTTCAAAAAGAAGCGCCTTGTTACGGGAGGGGGTTTTGCTGATCCTGTCTGTTATCTCGGCAATTTCTAATTTGGGATCTGTAAATGTTTTAATTCGAATCAGTTCGCCTGCAGATTCCAGAGCGTCTAAGAATTCAGCTAAATGATTAAATGACATCTTATTGGTTAGATGGCAAAATTAACCAACTAAACTCATTGAACCTTCGGAGGACAATCTGTTCTTCCCCTTCCATAATACCCGTCATTTTTGGAAAGCAGTGCAATGCTGACACGGATACCAGTATAATAATAAATGTCCTTAAATTTCGGACCACCGCGTTCCGTTCCCGAAACAGGATAATTTGGATCGCCGCCTTTTAATTCATTTGCCCGGTAGGCCATTTCCACAGCCAACGGCCCCTTCGCATTCTGCAGAATGGTTTTATCCACATATATGGTGCTCACGTCATCAAGATAATCGGTAAATGTTTTTCTGAAACTTACTTCATAAGCGATTACTACATTTTCACTCACCCTGAATTTGACACCACCGCCAACTGGAATGGCGAATTGTGTGAGACTATAAGGTTTTTGACCCGGATACTGGGGAAGCCCCTCGCCTTCAGTACTCAAAGGTTTCAAATAAACTTTCTGTCCCGTTGTATCGAAAGCATATGGATCAAAATGAAAAACAGCTATACCACCAAAAATAAAGGGAGAAAATTTCTTTTCAGCGATATCCATAAAAGTATATTCACCGACCAGGTTCCATTCAACAATATTTGTCTGAAAACTAAGATTCCGGAAAACAAGATTTGCATTATTGTATTGATCCGATGCGCCCACTTTCATAAAATCGATATTACTGATGGCAGAAAAATTCCTGGTAATATCATATTGTGCCCCGGCACCAAAGGCGAAGAACGACTGGTCGAAAGTGTAGGTCTTCCCCTGGAGATCTCCTGAATAGTTAGACAGGCCACCTGTCACATTCACGTGCCAGCGCTGTGCCTGCACCAAACCGGGAATAATCAAGAGAGAATAAAATAAAAACTTCATATTCAAAAGATTTCTAAAACGGAATAGAATCTTTCAAAGAAGTTGGATTTAAAAAATGAGTTACCGCGATAACGCAAGTATTACGCCAGTTATTGGACGACTTGCGTTAAAATAGTTTGAAATACACTGAAATGCAAGCTAAAATGAACACTTTATATAATAATTCGTATTTTTTCAACTTACCAGCAAACGATTACTGTTGATGAGAACGGGCCTTTCTGTGCTTTTTTTGCTGACAATCAGCCTGCAGGCTTTTTCACAAAAAAAGAACGCCACCTATATTATTCATATTCATCATACCAGCGGACCCATTTCGATTGATGGCGTTTTGGATGAGGCTTCATGGAAGGACGCAGAAGTTGCCCGTAATTTCTTTATGATCCTGCCCATGGATACATCTTTGGCAAATGTAAAGACAGAAGTCCGGATGATGTACAGCGATAAGTTCATTTATCTCTCGGCTGTTTGCTACGACGGCATAAAAGGGCCTTATATGGTTGAATCATTAAGGCGGGATTTCAGTTTTACCAAAAATGATAATTTTATTTTTTTCCTGGATACCTATGGCGATGAAACCAGTGGCTACACATTCGGCACCAATGCTGCCGGTGCACAATGGGACGGAACTATGTATGAGGGCGGGAAAGTGGATCTTAGCTGGGATAATATTTGGTATTCCAAAGTAAAAGAATACGGTGATAAATGGGTCATGGAAATTGCGATACCTTTTAAAACGCTTCGTTATAGAAAAGGTTTACCCAGCTGGGGTATCAATTTAAGCAGGAATGATCTGAAAACGACAGAAAAGTCAAGCTGGGCTCCCGTTCCGAGACAATTTCCATCTGCCTCACTGGCTTATACGGGAATCTTACAATGGGATTCCATACCACCATCTCCAGGCACCAATATTTCATTGATACCCTATGTACTTACACAGGCCATAAAGACATACGATCTATCTCTTCCCACGCAATACAAAACTACGGTTGGCGGGGATGCCAAGATTTCTGTTACTTCATCATTGAATCTGGACCTTACCGTTAATCCTGATTTTTCACAAATTGAAGTTGACAAACAGGTAGTGGATCTCAGCAGATATGAATTATTTTATCCGGAGAAAAGACAATTCTTCCTCGAGAACGGAGATCAGTTCAACAATTTCGGATATACCGATATCCGGCCTTTTTTCTCAAGACGGATAGGTCTTGGCGTTCCTATTGAATTCGGCGCAAGACTTAGTGGAAAGCTGGATAAAAACTGGCGGATCGGTGCCATGGATATGCAAACGGGCACTGTCGATTCGATAGGTCTTCCGCGACAGAATTTTGCAGTGCTGGCACTCCAGCGAAAAATATTTTCACGATCCAATATTGGATTTTTATGGGTGAACAAGGAATCCATCGATTATCAGGCGGGTAAGGATTCTACGTTACCCCAATATTCATCATATAACAGAACTTTCGGACTGGAATATAATCTCGCTTCTCCTGATAATTTCTGGACAGGAAAGGAACTTGTCATGAAATCTTTTACGCCCGGGTCCACCGGGAAGGATTGGGTTGTTGCAGGTAATCTTCAATATTCAAGTAAGCATTGGCTGATCAATGGTGCATATCAATATATAGGGAGCAATTATAAAGCAGAGGCAGGCTATGTTCCCAGAACAGGTTATATCCGCTTTGATCCACAGGTTTCCTATTATTTTTTACCCGCCGGAGGGTCCCTGCTGAGTCATGGCCCACAATGGTTTTCAAATTTTTATTACAGTGAAAAATTTAAAACAACGGACAATGAGAATATTGTTGACTGGCTTTTTACTTTTCGCAACAAAGCAACGCTGACACTGGTGACGATGCAGGACTATGTACAACTGCAGGCTCCTTTTGATCCGACAAATACCGGTATTGATTCTTTGAATACCGGGACCATTCACAAGTGGTATACTGGGGGCGTCGATTTTTATTCTAAACCGCAAAGCATATTTACTTATGATTTTTCCATTCGATACGGAGGATACTATGACCATGGAAATAAACTTTCCATATTGAATGACGTGGGATTTCGTCTGCAGCCTTTTGTAAGTATTACTATGACGACTTCTTATACTGTGCTTGATCTTCCGAAGCCCTGGGGAAACACATCTTTTTTACTTATTGGACCCCGCATTGACATCACGTTTACCAACACACTCTATTTTACAGCTTATGTTCAATATAATCAGCAGATTAAAAATATGAATATCAATACGCGTATACAGTGGCGCTACAAACCTGCTTCAGATTTCTTCCTGGTTTATACGGATAATTATTATAGTGCTCCGTTTAGCGTTCGCAACAGGGCTGTGGTATTGAAATTTAATTATTGGTGGAATCTATAATAAGCCTAAAGCCTAAAGCCTAAAGCTTAAAGCCTAAAACTTTTTTCCGGTTCTTGTAATTGGAATTGAATTAATTTATATATCCTGGATTGGCTTAGAGAATCTTACATTAAACTAACCAGAGATCTAAAAAGAGGTTTTGGGCTTTAAGCTTTGGGCTTTAGGCATTGATTTTAAAACACTTCCCCAAGATTTACGAAGAATCCTTTAGAGCCCATCGTGCCCCAGGCATAATCGAGAGCAAGATTTGTTCTGGAGAATTTATTGAGCATGACGCGGATGCCGAGGCCGGCACCTGGCGAAATAACTTCATATTTGCCTGTATTGACGTCCGAAAAACTTTCAGCATTAACGAAGACCACACCACCAAAAAGTCCGTTTCGCGAAATTACAAAACGGTATTCTGCTTCCTGATCAATCATGTTAGGACTCCTGAATCTTCCCTGAATATATCCTCTGCCGGTATTGCTGTATTCATCCCAGCCTGTACTTGGCAAAAGTAAATAGGGAGGAGTGCCACCAACCGTGAACCAGTTGTAACTCCAGAAAGCCATGATGTTCCTTGATTTTGCAGGAAATTTTGTATAACCTCTGAATTCCAACAGCAATGATTGCCAGTTGTTATCACTTCCCATGAAAGTAAATTTTGGCTGGAAGAGTACATCAGCATAAATCCCTTTCTCCGGATTTATCGGATTCCTCCTGGAGTCATATTTAAAAGTCAGGGAGATGCCGGATGCTTTTTCTGTTTGTGTATATCCATATTTTTGAAAATCGGTTTCATCTCCTGCCGGAGGATTGACTTCCTCTATATCATAGAAATAATCAAAATCATATCCCAGACCAATATAAAAATCTGTGGCAACCTTTCTTAAAACAGCCTGATGCAATTTTACATAAGAATAGTCCAGGTTGTAACTGCTATCCTGCTGGGTATAACCTCCCAGACCAAAGGTTTCTGAAGGGTATTTCAAAAAGCGCCAGTCAGTGAGAATATTGTATTTATTATCATGGGCCCATATACTGGAAGCAATCGGAAATATGATTTGACTTTTACTGGTGTACGCAATGCTTGTTACTATGGTTGAAATGTTTTCTGTTTCATGATTATGAGAACCGGTATAGAAAGCGGCATTTGCACTGATCACGCCTGCAAATCCTGTTTGTAAGGTATAACCTACTGCAGGAAATGCACTGAAGTGAACCCTTCCTTTGTTATTTACTACAACGTCCTCCCTGTTCACAAAGTTTTTGTTCAATATCCTTTCACCAATATCAATCAGGTCGATCTGTTTTACACCCGGATTGATGGTCGTGTCAGGAACGAATTGCGCGAATAAAAATATTGGGAATGTTATGTAGACAATGAAAAGAAAATATTTAAGCATCAGGGCGTTCGATTGAATAAAGATATCATTGCTATACTGACTAAATACGATTCAGGTACTCCACCTTTCATATGTTTAACGAAATGTTAATACACTTTAACATATATATCGCTGAGTTAAATTATTATCATTTTATATGACTTTCCCAATTCTTCTTAAAAGAAGATGGGTTATCACCTACTACCTTATTAAAAAGTTTGTTGAAATAAGACAGGCTTTCAAAACCAACGGCATAGCATGTTTCTGTCACATTCTGATCCTGCATTAGCAGGTTCTTGGCTCTCTCAATTCTGTACTGGTTCACGAAATCGGTAAATGTCATATTGGTTTGCCTCTTAAAATACCTGCAAAAAGCAGGCGTGGTAAGATGCACTTTCGAAGCAACCAGGTTAACATCTGGTTTTTGATCATAAAACGCCCCGATATATTCGTATATGGCACCCATCCTGATTTTATCTTTCAAAATAAAATCTTTGCTGGACAGGTCTTTATTTAATACAATACGTTCTTTTGATTCAGCCAGTTGTTGAAAGATTTTAATAAGATGAATCAGCTGGTCGAAAGATTCCTGCCTCTCCAGTTGTTTTATTTTTTCGGCAACCTCCTGTTTCGTTTCTCCAAAGAATGCAATACCATATTCTGCAGTTTTAAAAAGCTCATGAATCATGGAAAATTCCTGAGCAGTTGAAATGGCGCTACCCAGGAAAGTCTGTCTTTAGCTGGATAACAATCTGGTGATAGTCATTTCGCAGCCTGTAATCGAAATTTAAATGTGGCAGGTTTCCGCCGATAAATACAAGATCGCTCTGTGTATACCCTGAAATATGAGTTCCCACATGCCGTATACCCGCATCGGCTTCCACATAAACCAGTTCAAATTGTGGATGATAATGCCAGAGAAATGTATTTCTCAGTCGTGGTGAAAACAGCTTAAATGATTTGCCCGGTTCAAATTCTATCTTCTCCAGTTGTATTTCATTCACTTCCAGTTATAATTTATTGCACTGTTAATATAGGAAATAGGTCAATATAGAGCAAATAGATGTCAATGGATAAGAAGGGGGGTTAACCAGCAGGTTCTAGATTTGTACGATTAAATCAAACAGATATGACATTCAAAACAATGGCCGCTACCGACCAGTTTACCATGGCGCATAAGGAAATACCAGGTAATCCCTCAACAGCAAAATCAAGCCAGTTAAAATTAAATGACCGCTCCAACGGAGAACCCTTGCGTTTACTTAGCGAGGAAGACTGGAAATTCTGGATTCATAATGGCTACGTGGTTGTCCGCAATGCCGTTCCTAAGGAACAGGTAAAAAGACTCGCTGATTATCTCTGGAAGTATGAGGACAAGGATCCTGCTGATATAGAAAGCTGGTATAAGAGACCGAATGTACAGATGGAAATGAAAGAGCTCAACAATACCGGAATGGTTGAAATATATAATCATCAATATTTATGGGACAACAGGCAATATCCAAAAGTTCATCAGGCATTTGCTGATATCTGGGGAACCGAAAAACTCTGGGTCACTATTGACCGGGCAAACCTGAATTTTCCTCTGCGACCTGGATTTGAATATAAAGGGTTTATTCATTGGGATTATGATCCAGAAACAAAACCGCAAAATGTGCAGGGTGTTTTAGCACTTGCGGATCAAATGGATGAAAATATGGGTGGCTTTCAATGTGTGCCTGAATTGTACAGAACCTATGATACATGGAAATTAACACAACCTGAGAACAGAGATCATTACAAACCTGATATTACAGGTTTTGAATTGGTAAAAGTAAAACTGGAAGCAGGCGACCTGCTAATTTTCAATAGTCTCGAGCCGCACGGCATCCGGGCTAACACAAGTAATAACAAGGTACGTATCGCGCAATACCTTGCCATGATGCCTGCCCAGGAAGAAAATGAAGAACTTCGTCAATGGAGAATTAACAGCTGGAAAAACAGGAATGCCATGACAGGTTACGCCTTCCCCGGCGATCCTTTGGAAAGAGAAAAAAGAAATCCCGTTGCAGAATTATCTCCCTTAGGGAAAAAATTATTGGGCCTTGAGAAATGGTGATCTTTTAATTTGTCAATATTTTAATTCTATTTCAGTAATTCCGGTTTTTGCAATGTAGATCGATAAAGGGCCACCGCTTGCAATAATTACACCTGTTGAATCTAATATATTCCAATTTATGGTATTCGTTTGTCCTCTGTAGGTGTAGAAAACAACGCTTGTATCAGATGGTAATGGATTTACAACGCCTAAATAAATTTCCTGAAACGAAGGTATTTCCCCGCGAGTTTTTAAAAGGCCCGTAAACATTGAGTTTTACGGGCCTTTGCCGTTTTAGTCGGGACGACTGGATTCGAACCAGCGGCCTCTTGCACCCCATGCAAACGCGCTACCGGGCTGCGCTACGTCCCGAAATTAGAGCAAGGCATTATCCTGTAAATATCTGCGAATACCTCTCTTTTTAATTTTTGATTCCAAACGAACTGCTTCGACTCTGGAATTGCATTCAATTGAAACAGTCAGACTCCAGGGAACGCCCCTTGATGTAAAATTAGACCTGCCTGCATTGTGTTGACCTACTCTTTTTTGAACATCATTTGTGCTGCCGACATAGTACCTGTTCAATGAAATACTAAGTAATACGTAAACGTAGAACATATTTCGTTATTAGCGGCCTTCCCGCCCCCGGCGGGACGCGCTACCGGGCTGCGCTACGTCCCGAAATTAAAACAAGCCATTCTCTTTTAAATATCTGCCAATTCCTCTTTTTTTTATTTTTGATCCCAAATGAAAAGCGTAAACCGTTGAATTGGATTCAAATGAAACTGTCAGGCCAGGGGAACCGTCAACCGCCAACCGCCAACCGCCAACCGCCAACTCTCAAAGGGTTGCAAATCTAAGATAAAAAATTCTGGCCCGAAAATGAATTCATTCCTAAACCGTATCTTCGCGCAATTCCTTCTAGATGAAGCTGCTAATTAAACAGGCTTGCATTACTGACCCACTTTCTTCCCATAACGGAACCATTCAGGATATATTAATCGAAAACGGCACTATCCGGGAAATTGCGCATTCCATTTCAGAAAAAGCAGATCAGATGGTCGATCTGAAAGATCTTCAGATCAGTCCGGGATGGGTTGACATTTTTTCAAACTTTGCTGACCCCGGATATGAATTCAAGGAAACACTGGAAAGTGGATCTGCGGCTGCAGCTGCTGGTGGTTTTACCGATGTTTTTTTGATTCCGGACACTCAGCCCGTTACGGATAGTAAGTCACAGGTGGAATTCCTGCGTCAGCGTTCCTCTGATTTACCTGTTTCGATCTGGCCCATTGGTGCCATTACAAAAAATCTGGATGGAAAGCACCTGGCTGAAATGTATGATATGAGAAACAGTGGTGCCATTGCGTTTTCTGACGGTCTTCATCCTGTACAATCGTCCGGCGTTCTTGTTAAAGCTCTTCAATACGTTAAGGCTTTTCAGGGTGTGGTAATCCAGATTCCTGATGATACAAGCATTTCGCCCAACGGTCTCATACATGAGGGAATTATCTCAACTCAGCTGGGTCTTCCCGGCAAACCCATCATGTCTGAAGAGCTCATTATTGCCCGCGATATTAAACTGGCCAGGTATTCTAAATCACGCATCCATTTTACCGGTGTAACTTCCCCAAAATCCATAGAATATATCCGAAGGGGTAAAGATTCGGGACTGGATATCAGTTGTTCTGTTACACCTTACCATCTTTTTTTCAGCGATGAAGCCCTCGTGAATTATGATACAAATCTGAAAGTTTATCCACCTCTGCGCTCCCAGGCAATTAAGTCGCAATTAAAAGAGGCTGTACTGGATGGCACTATAGACTGTATTGCATCACATCACCTGCCCCACGAATATGACAGCAAGGTATTGGAATTTGAATATGCGAAATACGGAATGGCCGGACTTGAGACGGCTTACGCGGTAGTGCAAACTTTATTTCCTGAATTATCTGCCGGTAAAATTTATGCTTTATTCGGAGGTAATGCCCGCAGGATTTTTAAGTTGGGCCCTTCTTCTATTGAAAAGGGAAGTAATGGAAGCCTTACTTTATTTAATCAAAGTGAAAACTGGGTATTTGACCTCACTAAGACAGTATCAAAATCGAAGAACACTCCTTTTAACGGACAAATGTTTACAGGCCGTGCTTACGGAATAATTAATAAAGGAAAACTACATTTGAATTCCTAATCACCATAAAACAACTATATGAAAAAAAAATCATCGGATTTTATTGGTAAGGGTTTGATTCTCTCTTTGATAATAATTGTAGTCAGCCTGATCGGGGGATTTGCTCACGTTCAATTCGAAAGCTGGTTTAAATGGCTCCCTACCATCATCCAGGTTATTGTCATTATCATTTTCTGCATTCAGTATGGAAAACAACAAACAGAAGGGGTAACGTTCGGAAATGTTTTTGGTTATGGTTTTAAGATAGCTATGGTAGTTTCTGTTATGATGGTTCTTTATACATTTCTATCCGTGTATCTAATATTTCCTGAATTCACTGATTTGGCCCTTCAACAGGCGAGAGCCGCCCTGGAAGCAAAAGGAAATCTTACAGATGATCAGATTGATCAGGCTATGGCCATGACAAAGAAATTTTTACAACCTGTACCACTTGCCATTTTTGCTTTTATTGGAACGCTGTTTTTTGATACGATAGCGGCTTTGCTTGGTGCGGCATTTACAAAGAAATCTGAACCAGTGCCTACTATTTTTAAAGACAATTCCTGATATGACCGATCATTCGCAATTATCCAGGTACACGGTCGGTCTGCGTTTCGGACTTATTACCGGATTAATATATGTTGTATTGCTTTTTTTGCGCTATCGCTATTTTGCGGGCAATCCGATTCAGTTTGGCTTATCCGCACTGGTTAGCTATATCATTATTTTAGTAATGTATTTGTTTGCAGGAATAGCCAGAAAAAAAGAATTGGGAGGATTTGGAGAGCTCAAAGACATATTCCAATCTATTTTCATTGCTATCCTGATTACGGAACTGGTATATATTATTTTCAATCTCGTTTATTTAAAATATGTTGATCCTGCTTTCTGGGAAAATCTTAAAAAGACTTCCATATCATATTATGAAAGTTTGAAACTGAACAATGAGGAAATCACACAGAGAATAAAGGGGTTCAAAGATGCGGATCAGGAGACAAAACCATTGGGTCTCCTGAGAGGATATGGATACAGTGTAGTGATCGATTCTCTATTCGGATTAATTATTGCATCCATTCTCCGAAAAAAAAGACAGACGACCGCATAAATATTCGATAAACCGAAGTGATAATCAGCATGGATATATCCGTTATTGTACCGTTATTGAATGAAGAAGAATCTCTTCCGGAACTTACTGCCTGGATCGAACGCGTAATGGATAACCATCAATTCTCCTACGAGGTGATCCTGGTCGATGACGGCAGTACGGACCGTTCCTGGGAAGTGATTGAAACTTTGCATGAAAGGAATAATCGTTTAAAAGGCATTCGGTTCCAGCGGAATTATGGGAAATCAGCTGCTCTTAATGAGGGGTTCAAAACCTGTCTGGGAAATGTGATTATTACAATGGATGCGGACCTGCAGGATGATCCGGATGAAATTCCGGCATTGTATCAAATGATCACGAGAGGTGGATTTGACCTGGTGAGTGGCTGGAAGAAACTTAGGCATGATCCTATTTCTAAAACCCTTCCTTCCAAATTTTTTAACTGGGTAACTTCCAAAGTATCTAAAATAAAACTTCACGATTTTAATTGCGGGTTGAAGGCTTACCGATATCAGGTCGTAAAAAGTATTGAGGTTTATGGTGAAATGCACCGGTATATCCCATTAATAGCCAAATGGGCAGGTTTCAGGAAAATTGGCGAAAAAGCAGTAGATCACCATGCAAGAAAATATGGAGTTTCCAAATTCGGCGTAGGCCGACTGATTACCGGGGGACTGGATCTTGCTTCCATTATGTTTGTGGGTAAATATGGCAAGAGGCCCATGCATCTTTTTGGAGCCTGGGGAATGTTCAGTTTCCTATTAGGCTTCGTGGTATTTTTTTATCTCTTTATTTCAAAATTCTTTTTTGATAAAACAGGGATTACCCAGCGACCCTTGTTTTTTGTTGCACTGGTGGCGATGGTAATTGGTACCCAGCTTTTTGTAACCGGATTCATTTCTGAACTGATTTCACGGAATTCTCCTCAACCGAAATTCCTACCTGGTTGAAAAGAGAACGGGCATATGAAAATAATTATCATCGGACCTGCATGGCCTCTTCGTGGTGGGCTGGCAAGTTTTGATCAGCGTCTCTGCAGGGCCTTTACAGAAGAAGGTCATACGTGCGCTGTTTATTCTTTTTCTCTTCAATATCCCGGCTTCCTTTTTCCAGGCACTACTCAATATTCAACAGATCCTCCGCCTGAAGGCATCGAAATTCATTCAGTAATTAATTCCGTAAATCCTTTTAACTGGCTGGTCATTGGCAACAGACTAAAAAAAGAAGCACCTGATCTGATCGTGGTGCGCTACTGGCTTCCGGTAATGGGTCCTGCACTGGGAACAATTTTGAGGAAGGTCCGTAGTAACCGTAAATCAAAAATCATCGCTATTGCTGATAACGTATTACCACATGAGAAGCGACCCGGTGACAGACCATTTACAAAATATTTCCTTGGAAGTTGTGATGCCTTCGTAACGATGAGTGATTCGGTGATGGATGATCTTAGAATGTTCGAAAAAAATAAACCTGCGAAAACCGTGATCCATCCGGTTTATGATAATTTCGGTGAGATCATTTCCAAAACTTCAGCCAGAAAGTATCTGAATGAAAAACTGCGAATGAATATCGACGAAGGAGATAAGATTATTTTATTTTTCGGTTTTATCAGAAAGTACAAAGGACTGGACATCCTGTTCAGGGCCATGTCTGAACCAGCAATCAGGAATTCAGGGATCCGCCTGTTGGTGGCGGGTGAATTTTATGAAGACCGCGATCACTATGAAAAATTGATCGGGGAATTAAAAATTGAAAAGCAACTGATTCTTAAAACTGATTTCATTCCTGATTCGGAAGTTCAATATTATTTGTGCGCCGCGGATGCGATCATCCAGCCTTACCGCCATGCTACCCAAAGTGGTGTTACTCCGCTTGCTTATCATTTCGAAAGGCCCATGATCGTATCCAATGTTGGCAGCTTCGCAGAACAGGTAATACATGAACAAACCGGACTGGTTACCGAACCTGAACCTGGGGCTTTGGCCGGTGCAATCCTGCATTTCTACGAATTAGGAGAAGAATATTTTATTCCTCATCTTCGCATTGAAAAGAAAAAATATTCCTGGAAAAACCTGGTAAATACCATTCTTGGCTTATCACATGATATACAGAAGTAAAGCGCCCCTTCGGATCGGACTGGCCGGCGGCGGCACGGATGTAAGCCCTTACAGTGATCTATATGGTGGCGCTATTTTAAATGCCACAGTCTCTTTATATGCGTATGCCAATATTGAAATTACTGAATTGGAGGAGGTCCATTTTGAATCGATAGATTATAAAACCAAACAGGTTATACGAAAGGGATCTCCCGTAGAATTTAACGGGGTTTTGGATTTGCACAAAGGCGTTTATGACAGGATAAGAAAACAATATCCCGGTATGCCGGCAGGATTTAAATTGTCAACCTTCGTTGATGCGCCAGCAGGGTCTGGTCTTGGAACTTCTTCTACCCTGGTTGTTGCCATCGTAGGTGCTTTTACAGAAATGCTGAAATTACCGCTGGGAGAATATGATATCGCCCATCTTGCTTATGAAATCGAACGTAAGGATCTGAATATGGCAGGCGGCCGTCAGGATCAATACGCAGCTACATTTGGAGGCGTGAATTATATGGAATTTTTTGATGAGGATAAAGTTATTGTCAATCCACTCCGGGTAAAACAGCAATATTTGTTCGAACTGGAAAATAATCTTCTTCTTTATTATACAGCAACCAGCAGGGAGTCTGCCAAAATCATCACTCAGCAGAGTCAGAATGTATTGGACAAAAAAAGCGGGTCCATTGAAGCCATGCATCAGTTAAAACAACAATCGCAGCGTATGAAAGAGGCGTTGCTCAAAGGAAGGTTGAATGAAATTGGTGAGATTCTTGATTTTGGTTTTCAACAAAAACGGCGCATGGCAGAAGGGATATCAAATACCAGGATGGAGGAAATTTATATGGCAGCAAAATCGGCAGGTGCCACAGGAGGTAAGATATCAGGTGCCGGCGGCGGCGGTTTTATGATTTTTTATTGTCCGGCGAATACAAAGTTCCAGGTTATGGAAAAGCTAAACGATTTTGGCGGCCATTGTAAAACCTATCAGTTTGTGGACCATGGTCTGACGACCTGGACCATTTAAATACTTTCATATGATCGACCATATCAAAAAAATTATAAGCGAATCTATTTCTGTTAAGAAAACTATTTTATCGGATGAAGTAATGCTGAACAATATTGTTCAGGTAGTTCAGGAAATAGTGAATGCATTTAAGTCTGGCAAGCGTATTTATTTTGCAGGAAATGGTGGCAGTGCTGCTGATGCACAGCATCTTGCCGCTGAATTTTCCGGACGTTTTTATACTGACCGGCTGGCTCTGCCCGCTGAAGCACTGCATTGTAATACTTCCTATTTAACGGCTGTTGCCAATGATTATAGCTACGATGAAATCTATGCACGACTGATCCGTGGTATTGCTCATGCGGGTGATGTCCTGATCGGACTATCCACGTCAGGCAATTCCGGGAATATCGTAAAGGCATTTGAAGCAGCCAGGCTAAAGAAAGTAATAACGATTGGTTTTACCGGTGAATCCGGAGGAAAAATGAAACCACTTTCTGACTATCTGTTTAATGTTCCATCTAAGGATACACCCCGAATCCAGGAATCTCATATTCTACTCGGTCATATCATTTGTGAACTGGTAGAAAAAGAATATTTTAAAAATTAAGCCTGATGATCACCGAGGCAATTGTTCTGGCAGGCGGCCTCGGAACGAGGTTACAATCTCTGGTAAAGGAGACTCCCAAGAGTCTTGCACCTGTCAATGGGAAACCCTTTCTGGCCTATCTGCTCGACTATGCAAAAAATCAGGGTATTGAAAGATTCGTTTTTGCATTGGGTTATAAAGCCGAACTGATAGAATCCTTTGCAATAAAATATCTGCGCGAAAGTAAATATGCATTTTCAATTGAGAATGAACCACTGGGAACAGGGGGAGCCATATATAGGGCATGTAACCAGGTGGCGTCTGAGAACGTCATTGTTCTGAATGCAGATACCTTTTTTGGTATTGAATATGCGCAGCTTGCAGAACTGCATGAACAACGAAAAGCCGTTTGCACACTGGCTTTAAAGAAAATGGAAGCATTTGATCGTTATGGTTCCGTGAACATAAACGATAAAAATATAATTACGGGGTTCAGCGAAAAAAAATATCAGGTTTCGGGTTACATTAACGGAGGCATATATGCGCTTAGGGTTGAATCCTTTCTTCATAAATCTTTGCCGGACAGTTTTTCTTTTGAGAAAGAATACCTTGAAAAAGAATATAAAACAGAGAATTTTCCAGGACTTGTTTCCGATGCATATTTTATAGATATTGGCGTTCCTGAAGACTACCTGCGGGCGCAGAGTGAATTACCGAAGGCAATTATTAATTGTTAGTTGTTAGTAGTCAACGGAATTTTGACTCCATTTCCAAAATAGAGGAATATCCGAATACAATTGCGCTTTAACTATTAACAACTAACCACTAACAACTAACGATTATCGTGAAGTTCGATCTCTCTCATATAGACAAGACCTGGACGCTCTTCCTTGACCGGGACGGAGTAATCAACTATGAAAATCCGGGCACCTATGTTCGTACCTGGGATGAATTTATTTTCTATCCGCATGCACCCGAAAATATTGCCTATTTTAACAGTCGGTTTCAGCGCGTTTTGCTGGCGACAAACCAGCGTGGCATAACAAAAGCCATCATGACTCTTGCTGACCTTGAAAACATTCATGCAAGAATGTTGAAAGCAATTCAGGAAAAGGGCGGTAAAATTGATCAGATTTATTTTTGTGTGGATGCAGAGGCGTCCAGCCCCTGTCGCAAGCCAAACCCAGGAATGGCCTTTCAGGCTGTTAAGGAATTTCCCGAGATCGATCTGAAGAAATCCATCATGGTAGGCAATAATGTCAGTGATATGCTTTTTGGAAAAAATGCCGGAATGAAAACTGTATTTCTGCAGACGACCAAATCCGACCTGGATTTGCCGCATAATGACATAGACCTGCATTTCAGCGACCTGGAGGAATTTACCTCTACCCTTCGGAAATCATAAAATTTTGAAAGAAATGCCTTGTTTTCCGGGAGTTCCTGATCTTACTTGTAAATTGTGACCGGAATTCAATAACTATCCATGACCCTGAAAAAATGTTTCTGCCTCCTTATTTCCGCGGGATGCCTGGTCCCGATAAAAAGCAACGCTCAGTCTGCTTTGGGAAAACATTTTTCGGCGATTGAAAAATCACAGTTTGAGAAACAACAGGATTCCCTGGCACCATTTGCCTATGAAATTGTGAACGCACCGGAACCGAATCAGCGATTCAGGGCAGATAGTTTTTTTATTCGACTGTTAGTAAGGTCATTAAAGATTCCGAATTCATTTTATTTTCCATTTGATTCTCTGGTAACCATTTCGAAATTATATGCACCCGATAGCAGCTTCAGGATTTTCACCTGGCAGATAAAAAAAGATGAATATGTTTATTTCCAACGGGGTGCAATTCAAATGCGTACTGCAGACGGCTCATTGAAACTTTTCCCGCTGCATGATTTTTCCAACTTCACAGCAAAGCCTGCAGATTCAGTCCGAAATCAGAATAACTGGATAGGTGCGATTTATTATCGGATCATCCAGAAAAATTACAATGGAAAAAATATTTACACATTGCTTGGTTTTGATGATTTCACCATAAACAGCAATAAAAAGTGGATGGAGGTACTCACTTTTAATGAGCAGGGGCAACCTGTTTTCGGTGGACCTTATTTTTCATTTAAGAATGATTCCGCAAAAGCAAATAAAAAGCAGGTTTTCAGATTTTATATTGAATATAAAAAGGAAGCGGTTACATCATTTAACTACGATACTGCGCTTAATATGATCATATATGATCACCTGATTTCCGAATCGGACGAACCGGATCGTAAAGAAACCTTTGTGCCCGACGGCGACTATGAAGGATTCACCTGGCAAAACGGTCAATGGCTTCATGTTACGAAAGTATTTAATCAGTCATTGCAGGATGGCCAGTTTCCCACAGACAAAAAAATCCTCAACGACGACGGTGCAATTAATGAGGAGTTGCTTAAGCAGCAGTCGGACAAGAATAAACAGAAGACAAACTGAGAACAATTGGGGGAGTATGGGAGTATGGGAGTATGGGAATGAGAGACCTTGACTCAGAAATTAGTTAAACTTATTGGAAACATAATTATGAGAGTTGTAAGTCGGAATTATAAATGATTCTTCATTCCCATACTCCCATACTCCCTTACTTGCTTTACTCATCAAGTTTCAGTACGGCAAGAAACGCTTCCTGTGGAATTTCAACATTTCCTACCTGGCGCATGCGCTTTTTTCCTTCTTTTTGTTTTTCCAGTAGTTTTCTTTTACGTGAGATATCCCCTCCATAACATTTTGCGGTAACATCTTTACGTAAAGCGCTGATGGTTTCCCGTGCAATTACTTTTGAACCGATCGCTGCCTGTATAGCGATTTGAAATTGCTGCCTTGGTAAAAGTTCTTTTAATTTTTCGCAAAGTTTGCGACCAAAATCCGCCGCCCTGCTTCTATGAATGAGGGCACTCAGGGCATCTACTTTTTCGCCATTCAACAGAATATCCATTTTTGCGATATCGCTGTCACGATACCCTATTGGATGATAATCGAAAGATGCGTAACCCCTTGTCTGACTTTTCAGCTTATCATAAAAGTCAAATACGATCTCAGTCAGGGGCAATTCAAAATGTAGTTCCACTCTGGTAGGCGTTAAGTAATTCTGATTCAAAAGTATACCACGTTTACCTAAACATAAGGTTATAATATTTCCGATATATTCCGGCTTTGTGATTATTTGAGCGTTTATATACGGTTCTTCAATCCTTTCCGTTCTGGTTGGATCGGGCATCTCTGCCGGATTATTAACCTGGATCGTTTCTCCTTTTGTGGAATACGCAATGAAACTTACGTTGGGAACAGTGGTAATAACTGTCTGATTGAATTCCCTTTCAAGTCTTTCCTGAATGATTTCCATGTGTAACATACCCAGGAAGCCGCAACGGAAACCAAAGCCGAGAGCCTGTGAAGTTTCCAGCTCATATGTCAGCGAAGCGTCGTTAAGCTGGAGTTTATCCATACAGTCGCGCAGCTCCTCAAAATCTTCTGTAAGTACGGGAAAAATTCCTGCAAACACCATAGGTTTCACTTCCTGAAATCCCTGAATCATCTGAGGATTGGGATTGGAGCTCAGCGTAATAGTATCACCCACTTTTACTTCCCTGGCATTTTTTATACCTGTAATGATATAGCCTACGTCTCCGGCGCGCATTTCTGCCTTTGGTTCAAGTCCCAGTTTAAGAATGCCGATTTCATCAGCCTGGTATTCCTGTCCTGTTGAAACAAAACGTACTTTATCTCCCTTCGTTAAAACTCCATTCATAATCCTGTAATAAACAATGATTCCCCTGAAGGAGTTAAATACGCTGTCGAAAACGAGTGCCTGGAGCGGAATATCGGGGTTTCCTGAAGGAGGGGGAATGCGTTCAACAATGGCTTCCAGGATGGCTTCTACACCAAGACCTGTTCTTGCACTGGCCAGCAGGATCGATTCTTTTTTGCACCCAATGAGTTCTACGATCTGGTCGGTAACTTCTTCCACCATGGCACCATCCATATCTATTTTATTGATTACGGGAATAATTTCCAGATCATTTTCAATAGCCAGATAAAGATTTGAAATAGTTTGGGCCTGTATTCCCTGGGATGCATCAACCAGCAATAAGGCACCTTCACATGCGGCGAGTGCACGGCTGACTTCATAAGAAAAGTCCACATGTCCGGGTGTATCAATAAGGTTTAAAATATATTCCCGGCCCCCTGATTCATAATTAATCTGGATAGCATGACTCTTGATGGTTATACCCTTCTCGCGCTCCAGATCCATATCATCGAGCACCTGGTCTTTCATTTCACGGTCGCTGATGGTATGGGTTAGCTGTAAAAGCCGGTCCGCCAGGGTTGATTTTCCATGATCGATATGGGCGATAATACAGAAATTCCGGATGTTCTTCATGGGTGATTCTCCTCTTTTTGAGGAGCCGCGAAGGTAGTGAAAAAGGGTGAAGCAAGGACGAGAGTGGCCTTCAGGCTTCCTTTTCTATTTCCCTTAGATAACGGACTTTCAATCGATCATATAAGGAATGCTTGTCGACCAACAGTGAAACCAGACCAGCCACCATGCCGGCCACCATGAGAAAAAAGATCAGGTTATGTCGATCTGTCATTTCAAGAACAATAATAGAAGAAGTAAAAGGTGTCCTGGTAATTCCCGTTAAAAAACCCACCATACCTGAAAGTACTAACAGGTTTGTATTTGAATCCGTGAGACTCATCCACCCTGATATAACAGAACCAATACAGGCACCTGAGCTCAGGGCAGGTGCAAATACACCACCGGCTGCGCCCGAACTGAACGAAAAAATAGATCCGGTCATTCTTACTATTGGAGCATACCAGGGAAGATATTTGTCAGGTGTAAATAGTACCTGGGTCATGATGGCTTTCCCCGAGCCAATCAATCCTATGTTAGTAATAAAACCCAGTGCAGCAACCACTAAACCACATACAATTACAAAGAGAATCTTCTGATTTTGTTTTTTTAACCGGGATCTCAGGTTTATGAAGCCAAACATGATACGACCCGAGAAACTTCCTGCCAAACCGGCCAGCATGGCTACTAAAATGACACCAAGAAAAATGTAGGCGGATAAGCCTTTAATAACCGGGTATCCCAGGTAAAGATAGGGTCCGAATAATCCCTGTGCTGTCAGACCCGCAATGATCACAGCGGTGAATAAAGCAGTTCTAAAATAGCTGATATGCGTTTTGGTCAGCTCCTCAATAGCAAAAACGATACCGCCCAAAGGAGTATTGAAAGCAGCAGCCAAACCAGCTGCAGCGCCAGTCATAATCATATTTCTTTTGGAAATTTTGGGCCACCAGGGCGGTAACAGTTGATTTACTTTCCTGAAAACAGAGCCTGCAATCTGAATGGTCGGACCTTCCCTTCCGATTACTCCGCCACCAAGAATCATAAAAAGACTGGATATTATTTTTATAATTATTACACGTATACTCAGCAATCTCCGGATCTTATAATTATCACGAGGGGTAGCCAGTTCAATCGCAGCCATTATCTGGGGAATGCCACTACCACCCGCAAATTTTTCAAAACGTTCAATCATCCACCAGGCTATAAAAAAACAAACAGGCGTGATGATAAAAAGAAGCCAGTGATTAAATTTAAATAATGAACTGGCATTATTTTCCGCCAGCAGAAAAATTTTAGAATAGAATACGGCTATCAGTCCTGTAACCAGTGATGCAATCCAGAAAGGTACGGCTGAGAGGAAATTTTGCTTAAGTTTTTCATTTCCGCTGCGATCGAAGACCCACTTTAACCAATTTCGTATTCTGGCGCGCGGGCTCTTCCCGGATTTTTCAATCATGTTCAAATATAATTTATTAGGAGTTAAGCTTAAAGCCCAAAGTAAAGGGCTCAGGGCGTAAGTTAAAGCATAAGGTTTAAGGCGTAAAGTATAAGGCAAAACAAAAGTATTTTTAATATCCGAAATTAAATTACGTACAAAAATATTACGATTATGCTTTACGCCAATCGCTTTATGCGTTACGCTTTGTATATTTTTGACAGATGGAATATAGAGAATTAGGCAATTCCCGATTGAAAATAAGCAGGATCGGATTTGGTACCATGTCGCTTGACCTGGATAGTCCCGACAATGAGGCCCTTTTACAAAGGGCACTGGACGGTGGTATTAATTTTTTTGACACAGCAGATTTGTATCAGCAGGGAAAGATTGAAAAATTGTTGGGAAAGGCGTTCAGGAGCAAAAGAAAAAATGTCATTCTGGCTACCAAGGTAGGTAATGAGTGGAGACCTGATGGATCCGGCTGGGATTGGAATCCTACGAAGAAATATATTTTAAGTGCAGTGGATAAAAGTCTCGAAAGGCTGCAAACGGACTACATAGACTTATACCAGTTGCATGGCGGCACCATGTCAGATCCTTTCGATGATATAATCGATGCTTTTGAGCTTCTGAAAGCATCAGGAAAGATTCTTCACTATGGTATTTCCTCTATTCGTCCGAATATAATCAGAGAATATGTAAAACGGTCTCATATCGTCAGTGTGATGCTGCAATACAGTCTGCTTGACCGCAGACCTGAAGAAACCATATTACCCTTCTTATTTGAAAATAAAATAGGTGTTCTGGTCCGGGGTTCTATTGCCAAAGGTCTTCTGGTATCCAAGCCACCGGAATCCTTTTTAAATTATACCGAAGTAGAGGTTGCCCAAATGGCGGCTGCCCTAAAATCTGTAACTGGAAATCTAACGCCCTACAAAATCGCTACACGGTTTGTGTTAAAACAGTCTGCTGTCAGTTCTGCAGTTATTGGAATTCGGACAAAAGACCAGTTGCAGGATGCGCTGAATATAACAGAACGGGATGTACTCAATGCGGATCAATGGAAAGTTCTTGAATCTGTTTTACCAGCAAATAAATATACGGATCACGTTTGATTATTTTTCAATACGTCATCATATATACGGAGAATTTTTCTGCCGATTGTTTCATATGAAAACTGCTCTTTTGCCTGTTGGCTTATGAGATCATTTTCATAGTATTTATAATTTGAAATCATATCTTTCATCGCTTCGAAAAGCCGGACTTCCTTGCCTGCCTCTACTAAAATCCCATTATTACGGTTAATGACTTCACTAATTCCCCCGACATCGCTTGCAATTACGGGAACACCGGAACAAAGGGCTTCCAGAATTACACAAGGCATGTTTTCATAATAACTAAACATTATCAGTGCGTCTGCATTACGCAATTCTTTTCCAACCTCTTCATATGAAATTTCACCTGTAGTGCGGATCCTTTCGGTTGACATGACTTCAGTGTTTAATAATTTATTTAATGCAGGGTTTAAAGGACCGACCAATACAAGTTCCACATTGAACCGCAGTTGAAGCATATGGATAAAGGTTTTGACAATTCCTTCCGGATTTTTTGGATATAATAAAGAAGAAATATGAATGAACCGGAATGGATGAGAAGTTTTTTTTTCAACAGGATAAAACAATTTTGTGTCTACGACATTCGGTATATTTTGAAATGGGACATGAGCCCAAAACATATTGATTTGCTTACCCAGTGCCGAGCTCACCGGAACAACAATTGCCGCGTTTTTTAATATTATCCGTGTGAGGAAACGTACCAATAATGGTTTTTTAAACAAACTGTCTTTCGCAATGGCATAGTACCCCGACCAATGTTCCGTCAGCACATAGGGTATTTTATATTTCCATTTCAGGTAAAGGGCAACAAGTCCCGCTTTCATAGCAACGTGAACATGTACAATTTCCGGCAGCTCGTTTTTTGCACCAAGGAGTTGTATAATCTCCTTGTTTTTTTTAAAATAGCGTAAGAATGATCGGATTTTCGAAAATATACTACTGCCTTTTTCTGAACCCTGGTAATATAAAATGTATTCCCTGAGATTGGCTGTTTCAGTCTCCTTGATTAAATGCCCGGTCTTTTCAGAGAAGTATGATGGCGCATATTTTCCTGCCCATACTACATTCAAGGGCTGGTATAAGGAAACCGCCTCTGCCTGACGCTTAATAAAATCCCCGCTGAATGGATCCGATTCGTTTGGATACCAACTCGCAAGCCAAAGGACTTTCTTCATTGAGATCAAATTTAAACAATATAGTTTTCTGCAGGTGGTTCATGAATTTTTGCTCCGATTGACTGGTGGATTTTCCTTAAATCAGATTTACGTATCAGTAAAAAGTCTTTCCATGGAACAGCATATTCTTTTCTGTAAATAAATACGGTGTAACAATAGTAGCTAATGTAACCAGCGCTGCTGACAATGGATGCTGACAGGACGCCAAAGCGAGGTAAGGCAAATAAATCTCCGATACAAATAACCATAAGCGCGATCAAAGAACCCTTTATGTTTATACCAATTCTTCTGGCAGAAGAAAACCAGGCTGTCAAAGGATAATTCATGGTTACACACAATATGCCTGGTATCAGCAGTACAAAAAGCAAATACATATTGTTGAAGGACCGGCCAAAGACAAGTGGTATAAAATACCACCCTACACTAAGAATCATAATGCTGACCAGTAAATTAATCCATAATAAAATTCGAATAACGGATGTTAATTCGATTGTATTTCCCGATTTATTTTGGGAAGAAAAAATTGGAAATAGAGTAGATCCAAGAATTGCCGGCAGGATGAACAGCATTTGTCCAAGCTTGGAAGCCTGTATATAATTTCCCAGGTCCTTTGAAGAACAATAATACTGTACGAACCAGTAGTCAATGCGGTTCACCAGAAAATAAATTAAATTGGCTGCCAGGGCGGTTAGTGAATATTGGAAAACTTTTTTCAATATGGCTCGTGGTGGATACACTGAGCCGGCTGGAGAGGATTCGCTGTTAAAGAAAGCGAGCATGACCACGAGACCCTGCAGGAAATAACAGAAAAAGTATACCTGTAAAAAATGGGTTTTAATAGCCTGATTATTTCTGCCGAAAACCAATATCAGGACAAGGAATAGATTGACGAGCAACAGGATTTTATTGGGTACTCCGAATTTTTTTATCGCATAAAACAAAGAGGTAAAATAAGTGGTGAACAGTATTCCAATAATAAAAAGGAAACTTGCGAACAGGAAGCCATAATGGGTCAGGAAAACCGGATGTGAATAATAAATGACGTAATACCAGATTAAAAATGCAATCAAAGATGAGGCTGCCGCCCATGTTAAACAAAAGCGGGCCATTTTGGATGCTTCCAGATTTCCAGAAGCGATATAATGGGTCGCACCAGATTCGAGACTTACACTCGCGAGTAATAGTATCAGTGCCAGATTGTTAACTATAAAAAAAATCTGACCACTTTTTTCAGCGGCAAAGAAGCGGGCAATCCCGATATTCAAAAGCAGAATGGAAAAAAAATACAAGCCACGCCAGAAGATATGATTAAGGACGAGGTTTGAAGTTTTTTTCATGAGAGAAATTAAGGAAAGTATAGGAGTATGAGAGTATGGTCTTTTGTTCATTCATATACTCTTATACTCCTATATTCATATACTTTTACTTCAGTGCTCTGATTATTTCAATGAACTCTGTGGCATTCAGCGAAGCGCCTCCGACTAAGCCACCGTCTACATCTTTTGATGTGAATATTTCGCGCGCATTGACAGCTTTAACACTTCCACCATATAATATAGAAACCTCTTCTGCGACGGCTTCGCCATATTGATTCTTTAATGACAGCCTGATGTATGCATGCATTTCCTGCGCCTGTGCTGTGCTTGCGGTTTTTCCGGTACCGATGGCCCAGATGGGTTCATAAGCAATAACGACTTTTAGTATTTCTTCCGGAGACAAATGAAAAAGGGATTCCTTCAATTGATTTTCCACAAAACTATTCTGTTTGTTTTCTTCCCTTGTCTGTAAAGCTTCGCCACAACAAAAAACAGGAGTCATTCCATTGGCAAGACATAAGTTTAATTTTTCGGCGAGCATTTTATTGCTTTCTCCAAAATATTCACGACGCTCACTATGTCCGACCAGACAATAATTCAAACCAAGAGATTTCAGCATTTCAGCAGAAACCTCCCCTGTATATGCGCCGGATTTCTTATCGGAGCAGTTTTGAGCCGAAATAAAATAATTTCCTTTTTGCGCAACTGTGTCTATGGCCATTTCCAAATAAGGAAATGGAACTGCAAATACTGCAGAATGATTTTCCTTAAGTGAAATGTCAGCGGATACCATGGTTTGTAAAAGTGCGGTCGCCTGTTGATAGGTCAGGTTCATTTTCCAGTTCGCAGCAGCGATTTGTTTTCTCATTTATATTGTTTTTCCTGATCAAAAATATTTTTTAACCTTTCTATTTCTTCCTGATTTATTTCCTGACTCTTTAGTTTCTTCCACTTGTTGATATGCTGAATGGCCTTATCAAAAACATATGACGACTCATTGTAACCCCAGCTAAAAGAAGGAAGATAAGGAGGTGTTGGTCCATTTCCAAATACATGGCAACAGACGCCTATTACTGCGCCGGTACTGAATGAAGTGTTTATTGCAGATCTGGAATAATCGCCCATCATCAGGCCGCATTTTGTGCCGCCATTGAGAAACGAGTTTCTTAGAGGATTCCATAATTTAACATTTCCGGCGCTGTTTTTTAAATTCGAATTTGAACTTCCCGCGCCCAGATTACACCATTCTCCTAAAACCGAATCTCCTAAATAACCATCGTGCGATTTATTGGAATATCCAAAAAAAACCGAGTTCTTAATTTCACCTCCTAAAATACAAAATGGCCCTGCTGAGGTAGCTCCGTAAATTTTAGCTCCCATTTTTACCAATCCGTTTTCTCCAATTGCAAAGGGCCCCCGGATCATAGAACCTTCCATCAGGTGTGAATTTTTCCCAATATATATAGGGCCTGAAACTGAATTCAAAATACAATGCTCAACTACGGCCCCTGGTTCTAAAAATATTTCCGTGCCCGTTAATTTGTTGGTTGAAGAAATGGGTTGGGAAATCCGTCCATTGGTAATAAGACCAAAATCACTTTTTATTTCGCTTTCATTGTACCGAAGGATATCTGAGAGATCCAGGAGGCGGACAGACTGTTGCAAGCTGGCCTCCGGACTATTTTGTGAAAGTGAACGGATCAATGCCTGATCAGGGATAATATTGGCAGGGACAGAAATTTCACCGGCTATCCCCGCTTCATTTTTTATATAATGGTTCCATTTTTCCCGGATGGTCAAAATGCCACAACGGATATCTGCCACAGAACGAGTCAATGAAAAAGGGAAAAAATCATCTGCAAAGGGCCCGTCGACCAGCGTAACAGCATTCATTGTTTAAAACTAGTCTTAAAAAAGTTTTCAAAAAAAAAGTCCCTTCCGTTTAAAGGAAGGGACTGAAAGAGTAAAGTTATCTTAAGATTTTTTCTCGTAACGTTTTTTGAATTTGTCGATTCGGCCTGCAGTATCCACCAGCACATTTTTACCCGTAAAAAAAGGATGTGATGTATTGGAAATTTCAAGCTTGATCAGCGGATATTCATTTCCATCCTCCCATTTAATGGTTTCACGGGAATTGGCAGCTGAGCGGGTGAGGAAGCTCGTGCCATTGCTCATATCCCGGAATACGACCAGGCGATAATTTTCGGGATGAAGTTTTTCTTTCATAATTTTTATTTTAGCCGTGCTCTTTATAATACGGTCCCGGCACGAAAGGGAGCGCAAAATTAGGAGTTTTTAGGCTGAAATACAAAGAAATGTTGGCGGTTGGCGGTTGGCGGTTGGCGGTTGGCGGTTGGCGGTTGGCGGTTTTTATTTTCAGCAACGCAAATTACGAAAAGGCTTTAAGCTTTATGGGCCTTAAGCCGAAGACTTAAGACCTCATATTGTCAAACTGTAGAGGGATTCCAAGGCCGGAGGACTTACACAGTTGAATAACAGCCTGAAGCTCATCAAGTTTTTTACCTGTTACCCTTACCAGATCATCCATAATGGCTGCCTGGACTTTCATACCTGAATCCTTAATTATTTTGACAATTTTTTTGGCATCCTCCTGTTTCAGGCCATTTCGCACAGGCACTTCCTTTTTGGTGATCTTTCCACTGGGATATGGGTCCTTCGACATATCATAAGCAAGGGGGTCAATGCCCTGTTTTATAGACCTGCTGATTAGTACATCAGTGATCTGTTTGATCTTCATATCGCTGGCGGCTTCCAGATCTATCTTCATTTCTTTTTTATTCAATTCAATAGAAACCGGCGAATCCTTAAAGTCGAAGCGGTTTTGGATCTCCTTTTTAGTTACGTTAACTGCATTATCGAGCGTTTGAGCATCAATCTTACTAACTATATCGAAAGAAGGCATAATAGTGTTTTAAGAATGTAAAAGTAAAATAAAAAGCCTGCCCGGAATCCCGGACAGGACTTTATTCTCTGAAACATTGCGACTAATTGTTTCCACCTTTCTTTAACCTGTTCGACTCATCATCTGCGCCTCCCGAATGATGGTTATTCTGTACACCTTTAATCGCTTTACCAAAATGGTACATAAAAGTCAGGCTCAACTGTCGACTATCCCGCGTATTATGAAATGTCGCTTCTGTTTCCTGGAAATTAATGGTACCACGAACCTGTTGGGTATAGAAAATATCACGCAGACCCAGTTTCAGACTGGCCTTATCCTTCATAATTTGTTTTGCAATAGCTGTGGAAGTTTGTCCCATAGGCTGAACAAATATTTGCCCTTCAATACCGCTGGTTCTGTACCAGCCTGATAATTCGGCACTCCAGCCATTGGTAAACTTAAACTGGTTGGTCATATTTCCCATTGCAGTCGTTGCACTTACATCCAGATTTTCACCATATAATTCTCCCGTAAAATGATTGTAATTCACATTTACATAAATGGTTGTATTCCACCATCTGGTAAGTGGCATATTAAGACTTACTGCAATGCCTCCATTCTCTCTTCTGCCAATATTTCCTCTGCGGACGATCGTTGCGTGTCCGTCCTGTTCAAATGTCTCAGCAAAAAAATTCTGAGTGTTGCTGTAATTCAAAGTTGTAGTCAGCTTGTTTTTGTATGTGTGTGACAATTCAATATTGGTACTTAGTTGTGGTTGCAGATATGGGTTTCCCGCCTGATACGTATATTCATCAAGGAAGAACAGGAATGGGTTCAGGTCACCATAATCCGGCCTGTCAATACGCCTTCCAAAATTCAGATTAAAAGAGTTATTACTATTCAATTCATAGGTAATATAAGCGGTTGGGAATGCATTCACATATGATTTTTTGAAAGAAGAATCATTGTTGTTGACAGTATAGATATTTCCATACTGATGGCCTTCATAATTGGTGTTTTCTATTCGCAGACCTGCCTGCAAATTCCATTTCCCGTATTTTTTTGTGAGATTAATATATGCCGCATTGATATTTTCGTGATATACAAAATAATTTGTCTTGGTTGTATCGGGAATATAGGTTTCACCGGCCACATCAAAATAATTTGCTTTATTGTCTGTTGAAACAAAACTGGTTTTAAGTCCTGCCTCGAGTTTGAATTCATTTCTAAAAGGATGCGTATAGTCCGTTTTAAAACTATAAATATTAATTGTTGAAGGAAGATCTCCGCTCAGCGTGTTGGATGCCAGCAGATTCATATCGGGATCAAAAGTATAGTTCTGAAACAACTGATTGCTTGTTGATTTATAATATATGTAGTCTGCATCAGCCGTGAGTTCACGACCACTCGAATCAAATTGTCTCCTGAAATTAAGATTCACAGTTCCGTTGGACCATCTACCATGAATATTTCCAATTGACTGCACAAGTGAATCAGTTAAATTATTTCCATCTTTTAATGAAATATAGCTCTGCGAAATATCCGTTTCATTATTCTGATATCCGCTGAATACCACCCCAAGTGTCGTTTTATTGTCAAGAAAATAATCCATACCCAATTTTAAATTCAATTCAGGCGAAAGAAATTTCATATGGGTGCTTTGGGTAAAAATTGAATTAATATCCTTGGTACCAGGGTCCAGATAATTTCTGTTAATGTCCAATTGCTGAAATCCCTGCCAATATGTATAACCTCCATTGAAGAACATATTAAATTTATTCACACGATAATTCAGATTGAGACTACCACCAGGTTTAGCATATTTGCCCTGAGTATAGGTTAGCGTGGTGGAACCATTAAATCCCTTTGCTTTATTTTTCTTTGTTTTGATATTGATTATTCCTGAATTACCTGCAGCATCATATTTTGACGAAGGATTACTCATGATTTCCAGTTGATCAATCGCTGAAGAAGGCAGACTCTTCAAATAAACTGCAAGCTGTGCACCCGACATATAGGTTGGTCTGTTATCGATCATTATGGTTACTCCCTGCTTACCCTTCAAGCTGATATTTCCATCTTTATCGACAGAAACTCCCGGGGATTTTTCAAGAACATCCATTACCGAAGTGCCGGCGTTAGCAGGAGAAGCATCCACATTAACAAGAATACGGTCAGATTTCTGTTCAATGAATGGTTTTTTCCCAACCACTGCTACAGAAGCCAATTCACTCGACTGGTTTCTAAGTGTTATAACCCCAAGTTCCAATGTTTTTGGTCCAGCAGAAACATTGAAATTGGCGCCGTTCATAAGATCGTGTCCAATCGCAGAGACTCGTATATGATAAGTGCCAACGGGGACAAAAGCAAAGGTGAATGTTCCATTTTTGACACTTATAACATTTTTATATGCCACGGAATCAGATCCTTTAAACAATGAAATGCTGGCAGCTTCAAGAGGTGAGTTATTTTCTTCAGTGACCGTTCCTTTTACCAAAACCTGGGCATTCAAATAACCAGAAAACATGAGTAAAAGCAGAGTAGTTGTAATTTTCATTGTCTTAAGTTTGGCTTGGTACTATTGTTAGATGATTACAGTACAAAGATTGGTACTGAGTATAACATAGATCAAGGTAATATGTTAGATGGCCGGATTCATTGATAACCGGAAAATTCAGTCCGTTAATTGGACGCAGGTATTAAAAGAATGTTGCAGTTCTCTGAAGCTACAGTTTTCAATTGAGGCTGTCTTTTTTTAAGAAAATAGTACAAAAAACAACCGCCAATAATGAGCAGAGTGGAAATAATTTCTGCCTGCGTTGGATGAAATCCAAAGATGGAATAGCGTGTATTTACCCGGATCTTTTCTATAAAGAACCTTTCAATACCGTTTATGATGAGATAAAATGCAAAAAGGGTTCCTGGCACACGGAATTTTTTTCGAACGGACCATAGAAGGAAAAACAATCCGATGCACATAATAGTTTCATAAAATGGAGTCGGAAAAACAGGCACCGGAAGATAACTGCAGAAGGGTCCACTGCAATTCGGAATCTTCACACCCGCACCAATCACATTATGAGGATATGGATATGCGAAAAGCCAGTTAGGAAGAAAAGAAGGTCCTTTTACTGCATAATGTGGATACATCCATTGTGTGAAATTCACTCATGAAATAATCAGTATTTCTACCCAGCTGGAATTGAAAATTCATGGGCTGTACCCGGAACAGATTTAAGGGCCTCATTTACAGTATATGCGCTATTCGGAATTCCCCAGTCCCCGTCACCGGAAACCTGGCAGCCAATTCTCCCAGTTCCATAAGCCAGCATGAGTGCCGGCGCTGCGGCATCGTTAAGGTACCAGAATCCGATTTTGTGTTTGCGGGCATAATACCAAATGGACAGGGCAGCAACGATTAGCCCGCCGTAAAAAGTAAGACCGCTGAATGAAATCAGGGATTCAACCGGATTTTTTATAAAATCATCCCAGGTTTCAAGGCTGTTAAAAATCTTCGCGCCCAGAAATCCAAATATGGCGGCATAAATTACAATATCCCCCACCCTGTCATGTGGCCAGATCCTGATTTTCCTTTCTTCCGGCTCAGGTAATTTATGTTTGTATTTTTCATACCATTTTAAACCCGCGAAAATCAAGCCCAGGGCGAGTCCCGCCCAGCCATTTCCTGCAGAAGAAAAAATATAGTCAGCCGGGTTTTGTGTTAACTGGGAATTCGATGTAAAAAGACCGATAAGTTTATATCCAAAAATAAAAGCAATTATGAAATTGGTGAGTAGCTCACCGGGACTCGCAAGTCTTCCGACAATGATTGTTTCTTCTTCTGCTTCCAGCAGGCCCTGTCTTTCTTTTCTTTTAAGTTCACTGGTCAACACCATGGCGGCGCCTATAAACGAAAGCGCTACAAAAAACCCAAAACTGTTTATGAAATGAAGGAACTTTAAATCGAGGCCAAACAGGTCCTTTACTGCGTAATATAAATTCGGATACATAGGAGTTGCAAGATAAGGGTAAAAACTTGAGAGAAGCTTCGTATCCTTGCCTGAAAATGTTATCCCATGAATAATATTTCTGTCATTGGAGCGGGTACTATGGGAAATGGCATCGCTCATGTATTTGCTCAATATGGTTTTCATGTCCGACTGGTTGATCTTCAAAAAGAACAATTGGAAAAGGCTTTAATAGTCATTTCAAAAAACCTTGACAGGCAGGTACAAAAAGGTGTTCTTTCGCCAGAGGAAAAGATCAATTCATTCAATCGCATTCATCCCGTTCAAAATATTAAAGATGGTGTCAGGGAAGCCGATTTCGTTATTGAAGCAGTACCTGAAAATGAAAATATCAAACTCCAGATTTTCAGGGAGCTTGATGAATATGCGCCGACCTGCGGCTATTCTGGCCAGTAATACTTCTTCTATTTCCATTACCAGAATTGCATCTGTTACCAGACGCCCGGCCCGGATTATTGGAATGCATTTTATGAACCCGGTACCGGTTATGAAACTGGTGGAAGTTATCAATGGTTATGCGACCGCAAATATTGTGACGGAAAAAATAATTGATTTGTCTACGAAAGCTGGGTAAAACGCCCTGTGTTGCGAGCGACTATCCCGGTTTTATTTCGAACCGTATTCTGATGCCGATGATCAATGAAGCGATCATCAGTCTTCAGGAAGGCGTAGCTTCAGCAGAAGCCATTGATACGGTCATGAAACTTGGAATGGCTCATCCCATGGGACCTTTGCAGCTGGCGGATTTCATTGGGCTCGATGTTTGCCTCGCCATTATGAAAGTACTGCAGGAAGGATTTGGCAATCCCAAATATGCTCCTGCCACATTGCTGGTAAACATGGTAGCAGCCGGAAATCTCGGTGTAAAATCGGGAGAAGGATTTTATGACTATTCCAGTGGGACGAAGGAACTGGTGGTGAGCGAAAGACTGAGGAAACTTTGAGAGTGTGGTAGTGTGGTAGTGTAGTGTGAAAAATATCTTAGGAATTCCATAATTTTACTACCACACTACCACACTACCACACTTACACACTTTAAAGTTGTCGAAAGTAACTAACCGTATCGCTCATTAAAACTTCAGACTTCACATGTTTCGCATTCCTGATTTCGGGTGAAGAGATGCCTTCATCTATTACCATTTCGTTATTAGTAATGGTCCTGATTTCATCCCAGATCCCGGCATTAATAAAAGACTGCAGCAGCTTGGCTCCTCCTTCAACCAGTACACTTAATATTTGTAACGAATGCGACGCAGATACAATAGATGGAATATCCGTTTGTCCGCCGACAATTTTCTTAAATAACAGATTCCCGGACTGCAATTCTTTTTTTTCATTGAGAATAATCGTCGGTGTGGATCCGTCAAAAATATGTAAGCTGTCAGGTAAGCGAAGCTCCCTGTCGATCACGATTCTCACCGGATTTTTTCCCGCCCACAAACGCGTTGTAAGCTCCGGATTATCCAATAAAGCGGTTTTGGTTCCAATCAGAATACCTGCCTCTTCACTGCGCCATTTATGTACCAGACGGTTTGAGTAATCATTGGAAATCTGCAATCGGTCGCCGGATTTTCCGGCCATTTTATGATTGGAAGATTGCGCCCATTTTAAAATGATATAGGGCCGCTTTTTCTGATGAAAAGTGAAAAAGCGTCTATTTTTTTCCTTGGTCAATTCTTCCAATACCGGAAATTCGACATGTACACCGTTAGCAATTAATTTTTCTATTCCTTTTCCATTTACTTCGACAAATGGGTCGCGGCAACCTATGACTACTCTTGGAATTTTTTCCCTGATAATGAGATCAGTACAAGGGGGCGTTTTGCCATGATGAACACAGGGTTCAAGGGAAACATACAGAGTAGAATCGGAGATCAGTTCCCGGTCATCAGGCTTTACCGATAACAGACAGTTGACTTCTGCATGGAGTCCTCCATAAAATTCATGATATCCTTCGCCGATTATTTTTCCATTATGAACTAAAACGGCACCCACCATAGGATTGGGAGCGGTATATCCTGCACCCAAATCGGCAAGTTGCAGACATCTTTGCATAAAAACGGCATGAGAAAGACTTCCTCCATTTTCTACAGGTTTTACCGATTGATAAGTCATGGACTGCAATTTAATTCATTGTAAGTTTGTCAGCATGACAATCGACAGTGCAAACCGTTTACTTATTTCATCACTTACTTCCCTTTATGATGAACGGGAGGCTGCATCTGTCGCCTCCCTTATAATGGAACATCTGACTGGTAAACCTAAAAGCCTCAGGGTGGTTCACCGGGAAGATCTCTTTTCATTTAAACAGGAAGAATTGTTTCAATATTACCTGTCCGAATTAATGAAATATCGGCCGGTCCAATATGTACTGGGTGAGGCCTGGGTTCGGTCCTTTCTCTTTTTTTGTGGATGAAAATGTTTTGATACCCCGTCCGGAAACTGAAGAGCTGACTGAATGGTTCCTGAAAGATACTGAATTAAGAGTCTCCGGAACTTCCGTTCTGGATATCGGTACCGGAAGTGGATGTATATCCGTTTATATCAAAAAAAAGAGAATGAATTTCCAGTGTTTCGGGACTGGATATCAGTAAAAAGGCTTTAGAAATTGCAAATAGAAACAGCCTGTCTAATCAGGCGGAAGTAGATTTTTTTCAATGTGATATCCGGGATCCTGAGCAAATTCAAAAATTGGGGACTTGGGACATGATCATCAGTAATCCTCCCTATATACCCGAAAAACAAAAAGAATTTCTCGATAAACATGTAAAGGATTTTGAACCCGGACTTGCCTTATTTGCACCGGATGAGGATCCTATCCTTTTTTACAAAATCATCGGAAATATCGCCATTCAAAAACTAAGCCCCGGAGGTGCTGTATTCTTGGAGATTCATCATGATTTTTCGAAAGAAATACAGGACTGGTATGATAAAAACGGGTTTTTGATTGAATTAAAAAAAGATTTTTCGGGAAATAACAGAATGATAAAAGCCTGGCGGAATTGATTCAAAGTTTCGAATCGTACAATCCATTATTTTTGCGCATCCAAAAAATAATGAAAGCTATTTTCCGCCTTATCGGTTTAGTCATTATCCTGATAACTTTTGACCAGAGAGTATCCGCACAGGATCCTTTATTAAATGATTCCGCCTGGAATTTCCATTTCCAGTTTACCGGAATTATTCAATATAACCCTCCATTTCATTCCCCATATACAGGTCAGAACAGTTTCCTGCCCGAGGGGGCAAGGGCTTATTCAGTGACGTCTACAGCATTTTTAGGAAGAAAATTATGGTCGGGTGCTTCTGCTTATTTCAATCCTGAAATGGCCGGTGGTCAGGGACTGAGCAGTACACTGGGCATTGCAGGCTTTCCGAATGGAGAGACTTTTCGAATCGGATCGGATCAGACGGTTGTATATGTTGCACGTATTTTTATCAGGCAGCAAATAAATCTGGATAAAGTACATTATGATACTCTCGACGATGCCACGAACCAGGTCAAAGAAAGAGTATCCCGAAAACGTTTGACCATTAATTTTGGAAAGTTTGGCGTAGCCGATTTTTTTGACCAGAATTCGGTCAGTCATGATCCGCGCAGTGATTTTATGAACTGGTCGCTCATGAATAACGGCGCATATGATTATCCTGCAAATACGCGTGGATATACTTGTGGTCTTATTGCAGAATATTATACACCAGGATGGGTTATCCGGGCAGGAACAGCCCTTGAACCAACTTATGCAAACGGACCCACACTGAATTTTAACTGGAATAAAACAAACAGTGAAACGGTCGAAATTCAAAAGGATTATTCGATTCACAAGTTACCAGGTACAGTCCGACTCCTTTTATATTATAATACTTCCAAAGCCCCTGCGTACCAAACAGTGATTGATGAATATAAAAATGGTACGGATACTTCCCTGGATGTGATTTACGGGAAGAACTATGGAGGAAAGAAATACGGATTTGGGATAAATATGAACCAGTCACTTTCGGAGCGGTTGAATAGTTTCTTTCGCTTTGGCTGGAATGATGGAAAAACAGCCACCTGGGCTTTTGCGGAAATTGATAACAGCGTCAGTCTGGGCTTACGATATTATGGTATTGGAAAAGGAAGATCAGTCGACAATATCGGTCTGGCCTTCGTGAGCAACGGAATTTCTTCTGATCACCGGGATTTTCTTAATGTTGGCGGATATGGCTTTATGATCGGCGATGGTAAACTACCCAATTATACCAGGGAAAATATTGCGGAATTATTTTATGAAGTGAAATTGTTTGAAAATCTTTTTGCTACTGCGGATTACCAGTTTGTATCGCATCCGGCGTATAACCATGACCGTGGTCCAGTATCCCTGCTCGCGGCAAGGGTACATATATATTTCTAAAGATTTCCTTTTCTAAGCTCATTTACAGCAAAATCGCAAGCTCTTGCCGTAAGTGCCATGTAAGTAAGTGATGGATTTTGCCAGGCAGAAGATGTCATACAGCTACCATCGGTAATAAAGACATTTTTTATCGCGTGAACCTGGTTATTTCCGTTCAGTACAGAAGTTTTTGGGTCAAGTCCCATTCTAGCCGTTCCCATTTCATGTATAGCCGATCCGCCGGGCTTATTATAATTGAAGGCATGAATACCATCGAAACCAGATTTTTCCAGCATTTCAACTGCTGAAGCCTGAATATCTTTAGTCATGGCTTTTTCATTTGCACCATATTTAAAATGGATATGCACGATCGGAAATCCCCACTGATCTTTTTTTGACTGATCAAATGATATGTGATTATCATAATATGGAAGTGTTTCGCCCCATCCTCCGATCCAGAGCGTCCACGGACCAGGTTTCAATAATTTCTCTTTAAAGTTTTTACCAAACCCAGGCATCTCCAGTCCTGTATTATCCCATATTTTTCTGCCTCCGCTGGCCTGATATCCCCAACCGCGAATATATTCATTTGCAGAAGTTTCATTATTCAGGTTCCTGAACCTTGGCATGTAGATGCCTGCAGGTTTTCTGCCATAATAATATTTATCTCTCATACCATCATAATTTCCGGTAGCTCCTGCGCCTGTGAAGTGATCCATGAGATTATGACCCACCTGATTCGAATCATTTCCCATTCCATTCGGAAACCTGACTGATATCGATCTTAATAATATAGCGGCAGTATTAATGGTGGACGCATTAAGAAATATAATCTTTGCAAAATATTCTGTTTGTTTTTTTGTATGAGCATCTATAACACGCACCCCTGTTGCGCGTTGATTCTTGTCGTCATATATCACTTCAGCTACCACAGCATCGTAAACGACAGATAGATTTCCGGTGGCGGCTGCCGCCGGGAGTGTAGCCGAATTACTGCTGAAATATCCGCTGAACGGACATCCTCTTTCACACAGATTCCTGAATTGACAGGGCCCCCGCTCTTTCCACCCCCTTGTTAGATTTGCCACTCGTGCCGGTGTGACTACGCGGTCTTTGTAAATGGAAGAAATCTTTTTGGCAAAATAATCTTCAATGCAATTCATATCTATAGGAGGAAGAAAATTTCCATCGGGAAGTTGTGTAAGGCCTTCTGTCTTCCCACTTATTCCTGTAAATTCTTCCACATAGCTATACCAGGGTTCAATGTCCTTATAACGTATCGGCCAGTCAATCCCGTGACCATCTTTCAGATTGGCTTCGAAGTCAAGATCACTCAAACGATAACACTGCCGCCCCCATGTTAAAGAGCGGCCACCAACCTGGTATCCGCGTACCCAATGAAAAGGATCGTCCTGAATATATGGGTGATCCTGATCACTTACATAAAATTGCTTAGTACCGGGATTATAGTTTTGGGATGAAACAGGATCCCTGTTTTCATCAGCTACAGTATTGAAAAGACCGTGAGGAAATTCCCAGGGGGCCTTCATTGCTGTCGGATAATCTTTGATATGAATCACATTCCTTCCTCTTTCCACAACCAGCGTTTTCAAACCTTTTTCGCACAATTCTTTCGCGGCCCAGCCTCCACTGATGCCGGAGCCGACTACGATAGCGTCGAACTGATGTTGTTTAAGGTCACTGCTGTTTTTATAAATCGGATCCTGATCGCCCATGATTATTTATTTGGTAGACCAGGATGTCTGATTCGGTTCCAACGGAATGCAGGAAAGATACTTGCCCGGTACCGCCACATAACGCATGCCTGAACTGGCCCCTTTTTCTGAAATGCAATATCCATACACTGTATATGTTTTCAGCATTTCAAAAAAAGGGCGGCCGGTAAATTTACTTTTAATTTTGTCCAGCAATGAATCACTAACTGTAGATTCTTGTTCCGCCCATTGTAGTATGGCATCTTTTTCCGCGGGACTGCATGCTGAAAATTCCTGGTTATAGCGAGACCGGGAATATTCTTCCAGATCCTGCAGACCTCTGATAAACCTGTTTAAAGATTTGTTATCCGTGCATTCATTCAACATAGGTAACATAAATTCCACGGCACCGGCGTCTTTTGCACCAGGAGTGTCGGTAGGCAGGAATAATAGTTTCTGCAAGTTCCGCAAGAAGGGATTTTTTGGAAATCAGATAATTTTTATCTGGATTTCTTGTGAGGTTGAACCATTCATATCCGCTGAAACCCACGACAGTTGCACCACCTGCGAGCAGTATGGTCCCAATGGCTTTTTTTCTTTTCATTTTATTGAACGCCTTTTTTATCGACGGCAAGCACCGTTCTTGCACCCAGTTCACGTGCTACCCTCATGACCGCCACAACATCATCGATCGGAACTGTTTTATCAGCATTGATAACAATGGATGGCTGGTCTGTTTCCTTTGCCAGAAATGGCTGAAGCTGGGATTTTAGATCCGCAAGACTGACTTTCGTAGTGCCCACAAAAAATTGCCTGGTTCACATCAATAGAAACAACAACAGTCTGTTTCGACCTGGTATCGCTTTTTGACTTAGGTTGTGAAAGTTTGATCACATTGGGATTTGCCAGAGTGGATACGATCAGAAAAAATAATAGCAGGATGAATAAAATATCATTCAGAGGTCCGGTATGAACCTCGCCTTCATCTCTATGTTTGTTTCTTAAATTCATCGCGTCGGCTCCTGCAAAATATCAATAAACTCGGCACTCGCCACCTCCATTTTATTGGTTGTTTTATCAATTTGTGAATTCAGATACCGGTACATAATATAGGCAATGATACCTATGATCAGCCCGCCTGCCGAAGAAATCATTTTGACATAGATACCTCCTGCGATATTTGAAATACTATATTCTCCGGTAGAAGCAATATTATAAAACAGCTGGAACATTCCTATGATGGTTCCCAAAAACCCAAATAACGGCGCGATATAACCGATCACCGATAATATAGAGACGTTTTTTTCCATTTTATACAATTCCAGTCTGCCCACATTTTCCATACTTTTTTCAATGGCATCAATGGGTTTGCCGATCCGCTGAATTCCCTTGTCAATCATCCGGGCAATTGAATTGTTGGTGTTTTTTGCCAGGCTCCTGGCCGCTGTCACATTGTTATTTACAATATGATCCCGGATAATATTCATAAAATTTTCATCCGTCCTGGAAGCTTTATTGATCGCCATAACACGCTCAATAAATACAAAAACGGCAATCACCAGTAATATGGCCAGTGGGATCATCAGAGGGCCTCCCCTTTCCAGAATATCCCAGAGATTTTGTTTACCCGGTGCCGGAATGATACCGGCGCGGGCCAGACTGTCTTTAATTTTTGAAGAATCTATGATTACCTGCAGAAAGAATAAATTCATTCGTAACCTTTGATTTATTGGAGTAAAAATAAGCTTTAGTCGTTAACTAACGCATTCAACAGTTTTGTATTATTTAATGAAAAGCCAATTTTATGCTTAAAGCCCAAAGCCTAAAGCCTAAAACTAATGGTGGAATTTGAAAATGAAATAATTTTCTGTCTGAGCATTTGAATGAAAATTCAACGATCTAAAAAGAAGTTTTAGGCTTTGGGCTTTAGGCTTTAAGCTTTTTCCTGTTTCATCATCATGGCCTGAATCTGTTTCATTGTTTTATTCATTCCATCGCTGCTCCCATCCAGGAAAATCACATTTCCCTTTCCGAATTCAGCAAAATTTTTGATGGCTTCTGTCCACATACTAAAAAGAATCACATTCGTATCCAGGTTCGCACGTTTCATTTGTTCGGCTGCTTCAGTCATTCCCCTGGCCACTTCTTCCCGGAACAAAGCCACACCCTGACCTCTCAGACGTGCTGCTTCCTTTTCCGCTTCCGCAGAAATTTTAATAGCATTTCCCTCTGCTTCAGCTGCTTTTGTTTTTGTAATCAGCAATGCCTGCCCTTCATTTTCAGCGGCAGCCTTTCAAGTTATTACTGGCAACGACCCTGCTCATGGAATCAATGATCGCCTGGTCAAATGTGATATCATTAATCTGCAAATCCAATAAATGATATCCCCATTCTTCAAGAGAATGATCGATCTGGTCCTTTACGTATTCCACAATATCCCGGCGAAGGCCCAATATCTCAGCCTGTTTTTTAGTGGCGACAAATGCTCGTATACTACCTTCAATGGTTCTTGTAAGCGCCTGCATAAGATCACGTTCGGCTATAAATTTAAATGCAACTTTTTTTATCGTTTCCTCATCGGAATTCTGTACTGCATACAGCAACATGCTTTTGAAATATACATTGGCCTGATCCGTTGTCACGGCCTGGAACTCCAGTTCCACCGAACGGTTCTGTATACTGATACGTTTTTGGATCTGTTCCAGAAAGGGGATTTTAAAATTCAGCCCGGGATGTAGAATTCTCCTGTATTTCCCAAACATTGTAATAACATCAATATATCCCTGGCTCACAGTGACCAGTCCGCTAAAAACAAAAAAAAGTATGGGCAATACCCACCAGAATTGAATCAGATTTTCCATATTTATGTCAACAGTTATTCCTCTTCAGGATCATTGTATGGGTGAATGTACTATTTTTTAGAGACTGAAAACAGGAAATTCAGGCATCGTTATTTTATGTTTTATCTTTGAAAGCATGGCTGAATTACTGGATGTTCTGATTATCGGAGGCGGACCCATCGGGCTGGCATGCGGACTGGAAGCTAAAAGGGCGGGATTGAATTATCTTATACTTGAAAAAGGAGTGCTTGTCAATTCACTATACCACTATCCGTCCAACATGACATTTTTTTCGACTTCAGAAAGAATTGAAATTGGAGATATTCCATTTGTAAGTAACAACGTCAAACCAACTCGTCCGGAAGCGCTGGAATATTACAGAAGAATCGCTGTTTCGCAAAACCTTAATATTCATTTGCAGGAAGCGGTAACTGAAGTAGTCAAATCCGGTGAAAATTATAAAGTCTCAACCACTCTTTCTGTTTATCAGACAAGAACTGTTATAGTGGCTATCGGTTTTTATGACATTCCTAATTTGTTGCATGTTCCAGGTGAAGAACTTCCCAAAGTAAGACACTATTACAAAGAGCCTCATTTTTATGCCATGCAGAAACTTCTTATTGTGGGCGCCAATAATTCTGCGGTCGATGCGGCACTGGAAAGTTTTCGAAAAGGTGCCCATGTGACCATGGTGATCAAGGGAGCTGAAATCGGGAAGCGTGTGAAATACTGGGTCAGACCCGATATTGTAAATCGCATTGAAGAGGGTTCTATTAAAGCATATTTTAATTCACATGTTCTGGCCATCAGAGAAAAGGAAGTAGATATTCAAACACCTGATGGTATCCTGACTATTCCAAATGATTATGTACTACTTATGACTGGTTATCAACCGAATTTTTCTTTTCTGGAGAAATTAGGCATCGAGTTATCAAAAGATGAAAAACGCTATCCCAGTTATAACAAGGAAACAATGGAAAGCAACATGAAAAATATTTATCTTGCCGGAGTAGTTTGCGGAGGTATGGACACTCATATCTGGTTTATAGAAAATTCGCGTATACATGCAAGTCAGATCATTGGAGATATTCAATCTAAACTAAAGGCGATCTAGGAATTTTCTTCCCAGATCTGACTGAGATGAATGATAGTTTCCAGACTTTTTTCCATATCCTGTACGCAGACGTATTCCTGTTTTCCATGAAAAGCCATTTCACCAGTAAAAATATTCGGACAGGGCATTCCCATAAAGGATAATCTGGATCCATCTGTCCCTCCTCTTGCTGCAGATTCTTTTATTTCGACTCCTGCACGGCGAATGGCTTCCCTTGCATATTCAGAAACCTGAGGATATTTCACCAAAACCTCTTTCATGTTGCGATACTGTTCCTTTATCACATATTCAAATTTTCCCCCTGGAAATAGACGCATCGTATACTCCGCCTTGTCTTTAAGATATTCTTCGTAGGCCTTTAGTTTAGCTGTATAGAAATCCCGCACTATGAATTCCACCTGCATTTTTTCCGCACTGCCCTCCATATGTACCGGATGCACAAATCCGTAACGGCCTTCGGTTGTTTCCGGCGAGAATTCATCTGAAGGCAGTTCACCAATAAAAGCGGAGGCCATTTTTATTGCATTTACAAGCTTACCCTTCGCATGACCCGGGTGTGCTGATACTCCGTGAAAAATGAATTTCATCCCGTCTGCCGAAAATGTTTCTTCTTCAAAAGATCCGAGTTCAGGACCATCAAGGGTATAGCCGAAATCTGCTCCCAGCTTTTTCATGTCAAGTTTATTGACACCGCGACCAATCTCCTCGTCCGGTGTAAAAAGGACGCGTAACTTACCATGTTTAATTTCCGGGTGCTTCATCAGGCAGGATGCAAGCTCCATAATTATTGAAACGCCCGCTTTATCGTCTGCACCTAAAAGCGTTTTTCCCGAAGCCGTGATTATATCCTGTCCGATTTTTTCAAGCAAATAGGGATGATCGGCAGTTCGGATGATTTGGTTCGGATCGTCCGGCAGAACTATGTCCCCACCTGAATAATTTTTATGCAACAGGGGTTTAACTTCACTTGCCTTGCAATCAGGCGAAGTATCCACGTGTGCACAGTAACAGATAACAGGAACCTGCTTATCAGAATTGGATGGGATGCTGGCATACACATATCCGTTTTCATCTATTTCCGCATCGGATAAACCAAGGGATTTCAATTCCTCAAGCAACAGACGGCTGAGATTGAGTTGTTTGGAAGTTGAGGGTTGGGATACCGAAACAGGATCGCTTTGGGTATCAATCTGAACATACCTGAAAAAACGCTCTATCAGAGAGGATGTATTGATGTCTAACATATTGAAATGAATAGTCAAATGAAGGTTAAAAATATCATCTTTAGTCAGTTGACAAAAATTTATTACAAATAATTTGATTGTGTTACGATCTTCGTGATTCCATAATTTTTCATTCATGAATAAATCCGGTACTTCTAGTCCACTGATAGGAAAAGGCTGGCTGCGAGCGCTGCTCTACATAGTTGCTCTTTTACTTCTGGCAATGATCATCCTTACCCTTTTTATTTTCGGGCGTTATAATGGAAAATTTGATACGACTGCTTTTAAGTCGATGATGAAAGGAGAAAATCTCTGGATAATCAATTTGATTCTTTTTATCCTGACCATTATAATCACTTTTGTATTTCGACGATGGGTAGACAGGAAATCATTTATATCCCTTGGACTGAAGACCGAAGGGCATGGTCAGGAAGCCATTGCAGGAGGCACGCTCGCCGTTTTCATAATTTGTGGAGCCAGTCTCCTCTTAGAGGCAACAGGCGATTTAAAATGGATCGAAATTATCTTCGATCCAAGGACGCTTTTTCTCGCATTTGGCAGTGCCGTATTGGTAGCATTTTATGAGGAATTAATATTCAGGGGATATATACTCAGCAGTCTTATGGATTCTTTTCCTAAATGGCTGTCTTTATTGATTTCTGCATTATTATTTATGATCTTTCACTGGACAACCCTCGGGTTTTTCCCGCTTGTGAATATGCTGATTATGGGTTTGATACCTGGATTGAATTATTTATATACCCGAAATCTCTGGTTCTCCGTATGTTTCCATGTAGGATGGATTTTCATGGCAGGACCAGTTCTGGGATTTTCAGGTGATGAATCCTTCCAGACTTTATTACAAACTGAAATGCACGGTGATGAAAATATCACGGGTGGCACAAGCGGACTGGAGGGCTCTGTGTTGTTGACAGCCATCTTACTCCTGAGTCTGGTTGCACTATATTTAATTCTTCAGAAGAAAGTCAATCCAGGATCTCAACCAACTCCAGGTCGAATATAAGATCCTTCCCTGCCAGCGGGTGATTGGCATTCAGGACGATGTTTTCATCCGTAATACCGGTTATAACAACAGGGAACTGCTGCCCTTCTGCATTGTTCATATTGAGTTGCATGCCAATTTCCGGTTGAAGGTCCTCGGGTAGTCTTTCCACTGGAAACTCTATGATCATAGAAGGATCTTCAGGACCATAAGCATGTACAAATGGAATTTCAATGGTTCTCTTGTCACCAACAGACATTCCCTGAACACCATCGTCGAACCCCTTTATCACCTGGCCACTGCCAACGGTAAATTCCAGCGGCGACCGGCCTTCCGAAGAATCGAATGTTGTGCCATCAGACAATCTTCCATGATAGTGAATTTTAATCGTGTCACCGGATTGAACGGCCATAAAATAATTTTTTATGTAAGAAAATATTAAGGGCGCAAGGCTTAACGCTTAAGGCTTTTTCGAACGGCGAAGTTAAATCAATACATAACATTACAAAATCCCTGCCTCTTTATATATTAGTTATTAGTTTCGTTTATTTTAGAATAAGCTTTGAACTTTGAGCCTTAAGCTTTGAGCGTTAAGCGTTAAGCCTTCAGAATGAATTCAAACCCAAAGATCATCTTTCTGGGTACTCCGGATTTTGCCGTAGCGACCCTGCAATCCCTTGTTGAAAATGGCTTTCACATTGCCTCAGTGGTCACAGCTCCTGATAAACCAGCGGGCCGAGGGCTCCGGCTGACTGAATCACCGGTTAAACAATATGCAATAAAAAATAATATACCCATACTCCAGCCTTTAAAACTCAGGGAACCAGAATTTTTGAAACAATTGAAATCTTATCATGCGGATATTCAGATTGTGGTAGCTTTTCGGATGTTGCCCGAATCCGTATGGGCCATGCCTGATATGGGAACGATTAACCTTCACGGTTCACTCCTTCCCCAATATCGCGGCGCTGCACCAATCAACAGGGCCATCATGAACGGAGAAGTAATAACAGGCGTTACTACTTTTAAATTGCAACAGGAAATCGACACCGGTAATATTTTGCTGATGGAAGAGATTCCGATAGGACCCGATGAAACGGCGGGTGAATTGCATGACAGGATGAAGAAAATCGGAGCAGATCTTGTAGTTCTCACAATTCGCGGTTTACTGGACGGAACCCTCAAGGAGAAACCCCAAAGGGTTGTGGATACCGCAACTTTAAAAACGGCACCTAAAATTTTCACGGCTGATTGTGAAATTAACTGGGCAAATCCTGTGTCGAAAATTCATAATCAGGTGCGAGGTCTATCTCCATTTCCCGGCGCTTTTACATCCTTCAGGGGGAAGACACTTAAAATTTTTAAAACACGTCCCGAAGAAAAAGAACTAACAAAAACACCAGGTGAAATGGAAACTGATGGCAAAAACTGGATCAGGTATTCGGCTTTCGATGGGTATATTTATATTGAGGATCTTCAACTGGAAGGAAAAAAAAGAATGCGAACAACCGTTTTTCTTAGAGGGCTCAGACATTAACGCTTAATACTTAAGGCCTAAAGATTTATTAACTGAGATAGATGGTTTATAAAAATTCAATATGAGAAGAAGAAATTTTATCCGACAGGGAATTGCTACAGGGAGTGCCTTGATGGCACCAGCCAGCCTGCTGACTGGCGGAAAAAAAGGTTTAAGGGAAACCGGCACACCCTTTAAAATGAATTATGCATTCCATGATGGTACATTTAAGAATTCAGCCGGAAAAGATTTCGGCGATCAAATTCGTTTTGGATACGATCAGGGTTTCAGGGCCATAGAAGACAATGGAATGATGGACCGGCCACCGGAAGAACAGGAAAAAATCGGAAACCTGCTTACGAAATTGAATATGTCGATGGGCGTGTTCGTGCATGGTTTCGATCATTGGCCTGTGAGCACTTCTCTCTGTTCAGGAAATAAGGAATGGCGGGACAAGTTTTTGAAATATACCAGAGATGCAATCGATACCTCCAAAAGATGTACAGGGAAATTAATTACAGTTGTACCTGGAAATTATGACAGATCCATTCCAATGGACTATCAAACGGTCCATGTACTTGAAGCATTAAAGGCAGCGGCAGAAATCCTCGAACCTCATAAGATCGTCATGGTGCTCGAGCCGCTCAGTGATACGCCAGATCTTTTTTTGCGCCACTCTTCGCAGGCATATGTCATTTGTAAGTCAGTGAATAGCCCGAGTTGCAAAATACTTTTTGATATCTATCATATGCAAAGAAATGATGGTGACCTGATACCTGGAATTGATCGCGCTTACGACGAGATCGCTTATTATCAGATTGGGGACAATCCTAATCGAAATGAACCAGGCACAGGAGAGGTCAATTATAAAAATATTTTTAAACACCTGTATTATAAAGGTTACAAAGGGATGCTTGGAATGGAACATGGAATGGCTGGCAAGGGAAAGGAAGGAGAACTGGATCTTATCAAAGCTTACAGGGAGGCAGATAATTTTTAAGCTATAAGTTCCGCGACTGGTGGACGTCGCCTGATTTGAAAACGGGAAAATAATCTGCTAAAAACCTGGGCCGCCAAAATCAAAAACAAAGGTTCAATTTCAAACCTGAACCGCATATTTTCATAATGTTCAAATAGCGAACTAACCCCGAAAACATACCCGATAGTAATCAAAATAAATATATTCCAGGGTGTGAAGATCCTGGTTTGAAAACTAAATTTAATCAGTGTAAAGAACACGAATAAATAAAGTGCCAGCTTGGGCAATGCCGAAATAGTTAACAGGATTCTTCTTTCCTGTTTATTCTTCCCGAAAATGGTGAGATTAAAGGAATACAGAAGGTCATAATATTTTATTCTCGACGCTTTTTCTATAGCCAGCGAATATAAAGTGCCCGGGGTGAAAAAAAGTATGGTTGATTGAAGCACATTTTTTGCATAGGCACCCGGATGATTCTGAATGAAATTCATACTCGCCTTTTGATATAGTTCTGAAACCGGGATATAACTGACTTCAGTTTCATTAATAAAGCTGTCATTTTTCATTTCCTGCAAAAGGTCACGATCATTAAGCCCCTTGTATTTAGTTTCAAATTGCGGATCCAGGAATTTATGGTAAACACTGATTTTTGAAAAAGGCTCAAAGGCTTCAATCCTGCCTGAGTCTCTGACTTCATTGTCGTGAAAAACATTTCTCGCCATATTCATTCCTACCCATGTAGAAACAGTAAACTTGCCGAATAGAATTTTATTTTTCACATACCAGCTACCCACAACAACCAGAGCAGCGAGTGACATGAATATCAATTTACTCACAACTGCACTTCGTCTGTAATAAAAAATAAGGCAGGCAGTAACAAAAAATAACCAACTAATATGATAGACGCTTCGGGTAAGACATAGCAGGACAAGCGGGAAAATGAATGCAAAGGCATCCCAAGAGCGTTCAGACTCAGACAGCCTGATCAGGAAGAATACTGATATAAGAAGCAGGAAAGAAACGAAACATGTATAAAATAATTCAGTTTCAAAAATAAGTGTAGCCGGGCTCAACATATATCCCAATGCTGTAAGAATAGGTAAAAAATACACCCTGCTTAGTTTTTTAATGATTGAAAAAAGCAAAAATGTGTTACCAAGTGAAATCAATTTAAGCATGATGGTAAATAACAGGGCATAATGACTACCTCCGATTTTCAAAATGAAACCAATCAACAAATTGAATACAGGTGGCTGCGCATGATCGTACCATACACCAGTCAGCAAATGATTGCGGAGAGTTTCTATGTCAAGATATTGCCAGTAAGCAGACAGTGCCCGCATATCAAGGTGAATACCTATGACTGCAACAAGAAGCCTGGAAAAAACAAATATTGCTAAGATGATCAGCAGCTGGCTTCTGCCTGTAATGTTTTTCATGAAAGCACTTTGGGCGGATACAAAGTAGATAAAATTTGAGGCATAATAAAGAATACCTGTTCTTATCTGTTTATTTTTACCGGATGAAAATCGAATGCTGGGCAGTCGGCAAACCACATGAATCATATGTTTCGCAGGGGATAAATGATTTTACTCAAAGAATCAGAAATTATTATCCGGTGGAATGGCGACTATACAATCTTAAGAAAACCCCGGCAACTTTATCCCCGCAACAATTAAAGCTGGAGGAAAGTGCGCTCATTCAGGGTGCGTTGAAAACGGAGGACTGGCTGGTATGTCTGGATGAAAAAGGGAAATCGCTTAATTCGAGAAAACTGGCGGATTTTATCGTGGATCGTGGAAACGAAGCAGTCAAAAAACTAGTTTTTCTGATTGGAGGGGCATACGGCCTTGATGATTCTATATTAAAAAAATCGAAATTCCGATGGTCACTTTCTGAACTCACATTTCCTCATCAACTCGTAAGGCTCATTCTGGCAGAACAAATTTATCGTGCCTGTAGTATTGGCCGGAATGAAAAGTATCATCACGAGTAGACAGTTTTGATTTTTGTAATTAAAGTATATCTTTAAGCCCCTTTATCGTCTTCATGTTCAACAACATCACTCTTGCCATTATTATTATTACAAGCGTAATTTCCATAATCGGATTCAGAAATGGCAAAGTGGTTGACGAACTGATATTCTGGCCACCGGCCATCAGCAAAAAACACCAGTATTACCGATTCATTACCTGCGGACTTATTCATGCAGATTATGTACACCTTATTTTTAATATGGTGACTCTCTACTTTTTTGGAACCTATATGGAAGCTCATTATCAGGGTGACCTCGGCCTCCAGAGATATTATTATCTGGCTCTTTATATAGGTGCATTGATTGTTTCGAATATCCCGACATATATAAAACACTATAAAGACTACGACTACCGGAGCCTGGGTGCATCGGGTGCCGTGTCTGCCGTGCTCTTTTCTTTCATATTGCTTGGACCCTGGCAGCAGATTATTGTATTGGTTTTTCCCGTACCTGCCATCATCTATGGTGCCTTATTTCTTTTTTATTCGGCTTATATGTCAAGAAAAGGAGGCGATCATGTAAATCATGATGCGCATTTTTATGGAGCTTTGTTTGGAGTCCTGTTTACTATTGCCGTCAGACCGGATGTTATTGACATTTTCCTGAATGAATTAAAACATCCTCATTTTTAAGTCTGACAGGTAAACAGAATCTTTATTCGTCTGCATTTATTATCATTAAAATATTTTTTGTAGTTAAGACCAATGCAAAACCGGTTATCAATACGATAACCCACGACCCATATAATATGGCTGTCCATTACCAAGACCCAGACTTTTTCCTTTTCTGTTTTTGATAGTTTTAAATCGATGAAAAAACGGGCCAGCTTTTTCTTTTTTTTCATACCCAATGGATAGAAATAATCACCTGTCTTCCATTTTCTCAGTATCAGCGGGAATTGTATTTTTCCGGCATCCAGATAGGCAGTGTCGGGATTTTTTGAAATTGAGTCTGATTCCTTTCCGGACAAAAAACTGATTCGGATCTGTCCGTTGGGGTAACTAACGGATGAAGTGTTTTGATCAACTATGAAATGGAGAATATTTGAAACTTCTGTCGGAGCTACAATTAACCAACTGCGGTTCTTTATAATCCGATGAGTGGCACTGGAAATATATTTTCCATTAGTGCTATCCATCAGGTGAATGAGATCTTCGGTTTGTGCAGGAGAAAAACCATATTCTTTTATGATTTCAAATATGATAGTTTGAATTGGAACAGCCTTTTTCAGCAAGCAGAATGGGAATATGAATTTCGGAACCATTTGTCTTGAGAAGTTTTTTTTTGTGCAATTCAATCGCCTGCTGATAAAGAATGTGAGCTTCGGAAAACCGGTGCAGATTCTTTTCCAGGTTCGAATGTATTTCGGGGAAAATGTCCGACAGTGAAGGAATCAGTCTGATTGCGAAAATAATTTCTTGTATAATTGTCCGAGATGTTGGTGCTGTCCTCTACCCAGTCCAGTTTGTGAGAAAATGCGAATTCTTTTAACCTGCTCCCTGCAATATTTAAAAAAGGACGCAGAAGACTCCCGTTTTTTTGCGGCATACCTGTTATTCCTGCGATACCTGTACCCCTGAAAAAATGCATAAGCATTGTCTCGATATTATCATCCAGGTGGTGAGCAGTAAAAAGAAATTGATATAATTCAGAATCCTTTCCCATCAGGGTTTTAAACCAATCATAACGAAGCATCCGGGCAGCGACCTGAATTGAACATTTTTCCTTTTCCGCAAAATTCTTTGTGTCGAATTTACTGGTAAAAAACGGTTTTTTGTATTTGTTTGCCAGTTCACGGACGAATAATTCGTCCCTTTCACTTTCTTCCCCCCTTAACTGAAAATTTGCGTGCGCGATTCCAAAATCCAATTCACTCAATTCACAGCATGCAGTCAGCACCACAGAGTCCAGTCCGCCGCTTACAGCGAGCAGGATGCGGTTCTTTCTTGCTACACCCAGATTTTTAAGTGAAAGCTGAAATTCTGTTAGCAGATTTTCCATGTCTAGTCGATGAGGTCTTCATATGCAGCCTGCAATTCGTTGTATGCATGAATGTCGCCCAGGTTTTTTGCTGCGATCATACCCTTTTCATACCAGGTCTTTGCATTTTCTGTTTCCCCTGCCCTTTCCAGCAGGCGCGCAAGGTGATAATATGTTCCAATATAAGCAGGATCCTTCGTAAGTATTTCTAAAAATAATTGCCTGGCTTCCATCTCATTTCCCAATTTGATATATTCAAGGGCGAGGGCGTGTTTTAAAAACGGATCCTCAGGAGAATGACTTAAGAAAGATCTGAGCTTCTCTATTTTCTCCATGCCTTGGATTATTATTCATTTTTTTTATCATAAACTTGCCATCTCAAGACATACCTTTGTTTAGTTGCATAAACAACTTTAATCATTATTGCATCATATGAAGATTTTAGTCTGCATTAGTAAAACGCCAGATACAACAGCAAAAATAGCTTTCACGGATAACAACCGGAAATTTGTAACGGACGGGGTTCAATGGATCCTGAATCCTTATGACGAATGGTATGCTCTTGTAAGTGCAATCGAAATCAAGGAAAAGGATCCCTCAGCTGTTTTACATCTGGTTATGGTTGGAGGAGCAGATTGTGACGTCATTATACGCAAAGCGCTGGCACTCGGCGGTGATGAAGCCATCAGGGTCAATGCAGAACCCACGGACAGTTTTTTTGTTGCGTCACAAATTGCAACAATTGCCAAAAACGCCGGTTATGATTTGATATTTACCGGAAAAGAGACCATTGATTTTAACGGTGCTTCTGTAGGAGGAATGGTTGCAGGATTACTGGATCTTCCTTTCGTCTCTCTTGCAGCTAAGTTTGAACTTGCGGGGAGTGAAGCCACGCTGATTCGCGAGATCGAAGGAGGTGAAGAAACTGTTGCCGTAAAACTGCCTGTGGTGGTCGGTTGCCAGAAGGGGATGGCCGAACAACGCATTCCAAATATGAAGGGAATTATGGGAGCCCGTAGTAAACCTTTAAAGGTAGTTGAACCGGTTGCTGTAGAATCGCTGACGGAAACCGTTTCATTTGAATTACCAGCTGCTAAAAAGGGAGTCAAATTAATTCCATCAGATAATCCTGAAGAACTGGTTCGTCTGTTACATGAAGAAGCTAAATTAATATAATAGTGTCTACTGTGCAAATCATCCGCATTCACACACTATCACACTATCACACTATCACACTATCACACTATCACACTCTCACACTAATATAATATGTCAGTACTTATTTTCATTGATCATTCAGAAGATAAAATAAAGAAAACTTCACTTGAGGCGCTGAGCTATGGAGCTGCACTGGCAAAACAAACTGGTGTCTCTGCTGAAGGCATATTACTTGGAACAGTATCAGACGACCTGAGGGCGCTGGGAAAATATGGAATTCAAAAAATTCATACAGTTAAACAGGAATCTTTGAATGGTCTGGATGCTGAACAATATATCCGGATTATTGCAACTATTGCGGAATCCAGTGGTGCCACTGTAATCATTCTTAGCCATACCAATACCGGACGGGCTATTGCTCCTGGTCTTTCTGTACGTCTTAAAGCCGGTCTCGTTACGGGTGTCACGGCGTTGCCTGACACAGTCAAACGGATTCCTCGTTAAGAAAAATGTTTTTTCGGGAAAAGCATTTTGTACGGTGTCTATAAAAACAGCAATAAAAATTATTTCTCTCAGTCCCAATGTATTCCCTGTAAATAGTGTAGATGGCATAGCAGAAATTATACATGAAAACATTACTGTTCAGGCACCTGCTGTAAACATAAAATCAACTTCCAAGGCTTCGGGAGAAATACCGTTAACTGAAGCTGAAATTGTGGTGAGTGGTGGCCGGGGAATGAAAGGACCTGAAAATTGGGGACCGATCGAAGAACTGGCAAAATTACTTCATGCTGCAACAGCTTGCAGTCGACCCGTTGCAGATGCCGGCTGGCGACCGCACAATGAACACGTGGGCCAAACCGGCATTGCCATTGCACCAAACCTCTATATCGCAATAGGTATTTCCGGGGCTATTCAACACCTTGCGGGAGTAAACCGGAGTAAGGTTATTGTGGTTATTAATAAAGATCCCGAAGCTCCGTTTTTCAAATCAGCAGATTATGGCATTGTAGGTGACGCTTTTGATGTGTTGCCCAAGCTGATAGTGGCGGTTAAAAAGCTTAAAGGAGTTGCCTGATTACCATCGTCCCGACAGGATGGGATATTCCATTTTTAAAGGGATTAGTTTTTTATATTTGCCCTTTTAACATCAAATCTATAAGTTAGCCCGTGGGCGGATTCGTTTTATGAAGAAGATTGAATTGGAAATAGTGGCACTATCGCATAGCATAACACAAACGCATTCATATGCGGTGGTTTTAGGGGAAATCAATGGCCTCCGTCGCCTGCCTATTGTGATCGGAGGCTTTGAAGCACAGGCAATTGCCGTAGCCCTGGAAAAAATGCATCCCAGCCGGCCCCTTACCCACGACCTTATGAAAAACTTTATGACCGCATTTTCAATAGACCTTCAGGAAATCATTATTTCGGACCTCCAGGAAGGGATTTTTTACTCTAAACTAATCTGTATCAGTGAACACGATACAGTCGAAATTGATTCCAGAACCTCCGATGCTCTTGCCCTCGCCGTCCGGTTCGGATGTCCCATTTACACATATGAAAATATCATAGAAAGTGCAGGTATCCTGATGGAAGATAGTGCCGGAAAGAAAAAACTACCAAAAGAAACCGTTACGACCGAAGGAGGAGCCAAGGAAGATTTGGGAGGTCTTTCACTGGAAGATCTTAATAGCCTGCTTTCAGAAGTACTTGAACAGGAAGACTATATCCGTGCTATTAAAATCCGGGATGAAATAAACAGCCGCAAAAAAGGGCGGACCGGATGATTTCTTTTCCCCATGCAAAAATCAATATCGGCCTTTCCATCGTTTCAAAAAGGTCCGATGGTTTTCATAATCTGGAGACTATTTTTTATCCACTCTCCTTACGGGACGCACTGGAGATCATGCCTTCAGATGAGATAAAATTTGTACAAACCGGACTGAAAATTCCCGGCAGGGAAACGGATAATCTGGTAATTCACGCATATAACCTGCTCAAAAAAGATTACTCCCAAATCAAACCACTGCAGATCTACCTTCATAAGGCAATTCCTGTTGGTGCAGGACTGGGTGGGGGTTCGTCAGACGCAGCAAGAATTATCCGGCTAATAGATAAGCTCTTTGATCTTCATATTTCTGCCGACGACATGAACCAATACGCATCAAAGTTGGGAAGTGATTGTCCTTTTTTTATGCAAGATGCACCTTGTTTTGCTGAAGGTCGCGGAGAGATTCTGAAACCTGTCAGACTGGATCTTTCTGAATATTCTTTTCTGCTCGTTCATCCGGAGATCCGGATCGGAACAGCCTGGGCCTATTCCATGATACAGCCGACTCAACCGAAATATAATTTAAAGGAGAGCATTCAACAACCGATTCATATTTGGAAGAATATGATTCAAAATGATTTTGAAATTCCCGTTTTTAAAGAAAATCCAGTGCTACAAGAAATTAAAGAAAAACTCTATGAGTATGGTGCACTCTATGCTGCCATGACCGGAAGTGGGTCTACCATTTTCGGAATTTTCAATAGGGCAAGCTTACCTGAGACTTTTAAAGTTGAAAATGCCAGTCTAACGATTATTCGTTGACCGTTGGCGGTTGGCTGTTGGCAGGATTTACATGTCCACAATAAAGTTTTAGGCTTTAAGCTTTAGGCCTTAAGCCTTTTTTGTATATTGCACCATAATTTAATCCTCATTTTACTTTCAGGCGCCATATCAATTCTTTCAGGCAACCTCGATTTACTCAATCATCGAGGACGCTAATCAGTTCCATTTCATATCCGGATTTTTTATTTTTTAATTTTTATTTTTTATGCATACGACAACTGAGGACACTCAAAGCAATTTAATTTTTATAGATCTTGAAAACCAGTTCAGTGCACATAACTATCATCCCCTTCCCGTTGTGCTCTCACGCGGACAAGGTGTATATGTCTGGGATATCGACGGAAAAAAATATTATGATTTTCTGAGTGGATACTCTGCATTGAATCAGGGTCATTGTCACCCAAAAATTATTTCCTCCCTGATTCACCAGGCGCAACGGCTCACTTTGACTTCACGTGCATTTCACAATGATCAGTTTGCCGAATATGCGCGCTTCATTACCGGTTATTTTGGCTACGATAAAGTATTGCCAATGAATACAGGCGTTGAGGCAGTTGAAACTGCCATCAAACTTGCAAGGCGCTGGGGTTATGAAGTAAAAGGCATTCAGGATAATAAAGCCCGCATCGTAGTTTTTGAAAATAATTTTCACGGAAGAACCAGCACTGTTATTTCATTTAGCAGTGATCCTGCTTCTTATAAAGGATTCGGTCCCTACATGCCTGGATTTGACCTGATTCCCTACAATGATTTGCCCTCTCTTTCAAAAGCATTGCAAAATAAAGATGTGGCTGCTATTCTTATCGAACCCATACAGGGCGAAGCAGGCGTTGTCGTTCCCGATGAAGGATTTCTAAGTAAAGCCTATGAATATTGTAAACAAGCCAATGTTTTATTTGTTGGTGATGAAATTCAGACCGGATTAGGACGGACAGGAAAAATGCTTGCCTGCGACCACGAAAATGTAAGGCCTGACATACTAATACTAGGTAAGGCGCTCAGCGGAGGGGTGATGCCTGTTTCTGCTGTGTTGGCAGATGATGAAATCATGTTGACCATTAAACCGGGTGAACACGGATCAACCTATGCAGGCAATCCGCTGGCTTCTGCGCTGGCTATGACAGCCTTATCCGTTTTGAAAGAAGAAAATATGACAGAAAATGCCGCATTGATGGGAAGTTATTTCAGAGAAGGTATCGAAGCTTTGAAATCACCATTTATTGAATTAATAAGGGGAAAGGGCTTGTTAAATGCCGTTGTAATTCATCAGACACACCCTGAATCAGCATGGGAACTATGTTTGACATTGAAGGAAAATGGTCTTGCTGGCTAAACCCACACATGGAAATAAAATTCGTTTTGCCCCGCCTTTGATTATTACGAAGGCTCAAATGGACGAGTGTATTGAAATAATTGCAGATAGTATGGCTGTGCTGAAATGAATTTGATTATTTTCTAACTTGCTTAAAATTATTCATGATAAGTCCGGAAAATGCAAATTTGACTGTTTCAAACCCTATTCACATTCATCGGGAAGAACATGTATTCCGCGCCGAAACTTTGAGGGATATTGTAATCGGCATGTCCGACGGATTAACCGTTCCTTTCGCGCTGGCTGCCGGACTGAGTGGTGCAGTCACAAATACCGGGCTGATCATTATTGCGGGACTGGCTGAGATAGCTGCAGGGTCCATAGCAATGGGTCTTGGTGGATATCTTGCAGGTAAAACTGAAGTGGATCATTATAACTCTGAAATGAAGAGGGAATTTGAAGAAGTGGAAACTGTTCCTGAAGTTGAGAAGCAGGAACTGAGAATTTTTTTTTCTTCCCTGGGCCTGAGCAATGAAATTCAAAATCAGGCAGTGGAAGAAGTTTGTAAGGACAAGGAGAAATGGGTCGAACTGATGATGAAGTATGAACTCGGACTCGAAAAACCGGATCCCAAACGCGCGTCTAAAAGTGCTTTTAATATTGGCTTTTCATATATCGTTGGCGGAATGATACCGCTTAGTCCGTATTTCTTTGTATCCAATGGGCTGGATGGACTTAAAATTTCTTCGATAATTACCCTGGTCTGTCTATTTATATTTGGATATTTTAAAAGCAAATTCACCGGCGTTAATAAAATCAGTGGTGCATTTCGTGTAATGATGATCGGTGCATTGGCCGCCGGCTGCGCTTTTGGCATCGCAAGACTGATTCAGGGGCACTATTAATTATCAATTGTTAAGGCTCCGGACCAGGTTAAAGGTTAGTTTATATTCTTCTATATTCCCATACTCCCATACTCCTATACTTTCTTCAGGCTTTAATCTCTAATTTCGAAAGCAAACTGCTTAGAGAGTATGATCAATGAAAAACCCAGCATTCCTATAAGCCCTATTCTTATCGAGGGACAAATTCCAGCATAACAGGCAGCGTAAATAAAATAGGTTTTCAATGCATAGGCAAAAACTAATACGCTTACCAGCTGGTTCGCCCGTTTTGCCCATACTTTACGAATCAGAAAAAAGAAAATTGAGATAACAGAAAGAAATATAAAGGTCTTTCCCGGCTTGCCATACTGATTTTGTTCGGAATAAAAACCAGTAAAATTCTGATGCAGGTCAGGATAGTATGCCCATGGAATAAAACAACAAAGAATCAGAAATAAAGCCGCAGCAATGCCGGCATAAGATGCATATCTCAAAGTTTGGAATTTTTATTTGCAAGCTCGACTTTTCCTTCAAATGCTTTTTCTGCCGGACCGCAGAGCCAGATATTGGTGTATCCATTTTCATAACTACGATCATATTTTACTGCCAGCTTACCTCCTTTTGTAATAACCGTGACGTCGTTATATCCAACGTCATTATGGTGGCATACGATAGCACAGGCTGTGACACCCGTTCCACACGAAAAAGTTTCATCTTCCACGCCACGTTCGTAAGTTCTGACAATAATTTCATCAGCATCTTTCTCCTCAACAAAATTTACATTAATACCTTCTTTCGCATAAGGTTCACTGTAACGGATTTCAGTACCCTGCTTAACTACATCCACATCCATTACGTCGCTGACGAATTTAATATAATGCGGTGAGCCTGTATCAACAATAAATATTCCATCGAGTTCTTTGTATCCGGGAACATCTTTCATTTTAAGGTTGATAATATTCGATCCATTGTCTATTTCTGCTACGTGTTCTCCATCGCTCGCAACGAAATGATATGCCTCTTTATGAATACCAAGATCATACGCAAAGCGAACAATGCAGCGGCCTCCGTTACCACACATCGACCCCGGATTTCCATCTGAATTATAATATTTCATTTCGAAATCATACCCTTCTTTCAGATTTAACAACATGAATCCGTCTGCACCGATGCTGAACCGGCGATCGCATATGCGTTTAATATCTTCCCTGGAAATACCGGAGTAGGCATTACTACGGTTATCTACCAGGATAAAGTCATTACCTGTGCCCTGGTATTTTGAAAATGGCATATTCATAAGGTATAAAGATAAATTTAATACTGTATCGATCGAACCACATCCAGTGATTTCTCGATCAGACGCTCCACTGCTAACAATCCATTAGCAGAAAATGTTTTGCTTATGCGGTTGGCAACGATTACGTTAAGACTGAGACATTGATGTCCCAGCATGCATCCAAGGCCGTAAATCGCAGAAGTTTCCATTTCAAAATTGCTGATCCGGTAAGGGCCGAACTTGAAGCTCGCCAGTCTTTCAATTAGATCCGGATGTTTGAGACCCAGGCGCAGGATCCTGCCCTGCGGACCATAAAAACCCGGACAGGTTATTGTTATTCCGGATTGGTATCCATCCGTAAAATGTTTTAATAAAAACCCCGAAGCCGACGCGATGGCAGGATGGGCAAACTGCTGATGTAACTGCGTATGCGTAGTAAATGCCTGAAGAATTTCCTGTTCCGCACCACGGGGTTCCATACGGTAAAAATTCAGGAGGTTGTCGATTCCCAAACCATGTGTAGAAACGACAAATGAGTCAACCGGGATTTCTTTTTGCAGGGAACCAGATGTTCCCAGACGGATAATCTGTAGCTGTGTTAGTTTTGATTTAATAGAACGGGACGGGAAATCAATATTTACCAGAGCATCCAGTTCATTCATTACAATATCAATATTGTCAGTTCCGATGCCGGTGGAAATAACGGAAAATCTTTCAGAACCGATATAACCCGTATGTGAAATGAATTCGCGGTGCTGTTGTTTTATTTCTATTCGATCGAAATATTTCGATACGACAGATACTCGGGCGGGATCTCCAACCAGAAATATTTTGTGAGCCAATTCGTCCGGACGGAGATCAAGATGATAAATTGCGCCCCTGCTGTTAATGATGAGTTCGCTTTCTTCGATAGGTTGCATTTCTCTTTGCAGCTTTAGGCAAATTAATCCGAATATACTACTTTTGCCCAACCTTAAAAGGTTCCGTGGCCGAGCGGTTAGGCAGAGCTCTGCAAAAGCTTCTACAGCAGTTCGAATCTGCTCGGAACCTCAAATACAGATTTTACTTCTTAAAAAAAATTAACCTTTACAAATGCTTTGTAAGGGTTATTTTTTAGTGCTGACTGATAATTTTCACGGGTGTTTTTAATCATAATAACTCGGTGGATCAATTGCTATCGTATAAATTTAATTCTGAATGCTGTCGCATTTGCCGAGGGAAAGTAATCCGGCGCATGTATAATAAGTGCATCTTTTCTCTGCACCCACTTTAACTTTTTGTCACTGCCGACCATTTCAACTTTGGAAACGACGCCATTATTTTTAGCAGATCCAAGTAAAGTAATATTGATTTCCTCGTTGGGTGATGGCAATGCAAGCGTTACGGCATACAAAATGTCTCCCCTGGTTGTAAAACGAATGTCTTTCGAAGTAAATAGTTTCTGGGTTTTAAATTCGCCGCTTGCGGATTCAGTTGGCCCTTCTCCAAATGTTTTCCATGGCCTTGTTCCATAAATAGCTTCACCATTTACTGACAGCCACTTTCCTGTGCCGAGTAATACATTCGTTTCTTCGTCTGTGATCGTTCCATCTGAACGGGGTCCGATATTCAATAAAAGATTTCCGTTTTTGCTGACGATATCAATCAGATTCGTTATTACATATTGAATCGATTTAAAATTATTATCATTTGTAAAACCCCATGAGTTGTTTCCGATTGCATCATCTGTTTGCCAGGCTTCCTGCCTTATACCAGGAAGTTTACCCCTCTCAAGATCCAACACGGCGGTATGGTCGGGATAGGCTTCGTGTTTATAATTAATTACGACCTCCTTATTCCATTTTATGGCCTGATTATAATAAAATGCTGCGAAGGATTTTCTATAGGGTTCCATTTCCACCTGATCTATCCACCAGTCAAACCATACCAGATCAGGATGATACAAATTTACCAGTTCAACATCGCGTAATAGCCAGTCATTCATGAATTCCTGTGTTATAGGTGGCCCTTTTACGCCTCCTTTTGTTCCATCAAAGGGAGTCGCGGGTCCATAAAAATCTGAATACAAAGAATCATTTACATCTGAATCAAATGATCTTCCTTCTCCAAAGAACCACCAGTGCTCAATACGGTGTGAAGAAATTCCAAAATACAAATTTGCTTTACGGCTTGCTTTTTCAAGTTCACCGATAATATCTCTTTTAGGGCCCATCTGCACTGCATTCCACCTCGAAAGCGCAGTATTGTACATGGCAAAACCATCGTGATGTTCAGCGACAGGAACTACATATTTTGCTCCCGCTTTTTTAAATAAATCGACCCATTTATCCGCATCAAAATTCCTGGCTGTAAACATGGGAATGAAATCCTTATATCCGAATTTATTTTGCGGCCCATACATCTCTATATGATGTTTGTATTCTTTCGAACCCTTTACGTACATGTTCCTGGGGTACCATTCATTTTGATAAGCGGGCACAGAATATACGCCCCAATGAATGAAGATGCCAAACTTTGCATCGCGAAACCACTCGGGTACATTGTATTTCTCCAGTGATTCCCATGTTGCCTGATATTTCGGTTTCTGCGCTGCCAATGGCCCTGGAACAAGTATACACAAAATGTGAATTGTGAAAAATAAACTTAGGGTTCTCATAAAAGTCTTTTTAAAATCCTAAATTCTCTTGACCTGAAATGCATTGCCACGTATTTACAGGATCAGCATTATTTAATTGCAGATTAAAAAATGATTTGCCTTTCTCATTTCAATATAGCATTTTTACAACTTACAGCATGAAACTATAAAGATCAGATGCGAAAAATATCGATGATTAAATTATAAACACAGCAAATGTTTAATATTAGGGTATACGGAATTTTATCCGGAAAAAACCGGGAAGTGCTCGTATCAGATGAATTAATACGTGGCAATCAGTATACGAAATTCCCTGGCGGTGGATTGGAATTCGGGGAGGGAACCAGGGAATGTTTAAAGCGTGAATTCAAAGAAGAAATGAATCTGGACGTGCGTGTAACGGACCATCTTTACACGACCGATTTTTTCCAAATGAGTGCCTTCAATCCGGAGCATCAGATTATTTCAATTTATTACAGGGTTGAAACATTAGAAGAAATCAAAGTTCCTTTAAGAACCAAACTATTTGACTTTGATGAAGCCCAAATGGAAGTCTACCGGAAAACAGGGGAAACAGAAACTTTTCGATTTGTACCCTGGGAAATATTTTCGGTTGAATCAGTAACACTTCCGATTGATAAAGTAGTGGCCGCTTTACTGAAATCTAACTAATCAAAGGCTGGCCGGTTTTTATCACACCCATAATAAAAGTACTTTGCACTTGTGCGATATTCTCGACCTGTCCCAATTTGTTTACATGGAAATCATAGTAGTCGTCCATATTTTCAGCAACCACCTTGAGCATGAAATCGAAAGCTCCGGAAATAATATAAAATTCTATCACTTCCGGCATTTCCTGTATCGTTTTAATGAATTTTCCTCCGGATTTTTTATTGTGTTCTTTCAATGAAATATAACAAATAGCCATCAATCCTTTATTGATGCGTGAATGGTTGAGCAATGTTGCATACTGAAGAATCACGCCTTCCTCCTCCATGCGTTTTATACGCTCGTGAACAGGTGTAGTGCTCAGGTGCACGTTGGTCGCTACTTCTCTTACGGTGGCTTTCGCGTTAGTCTGTAAATAGCGCAGGATGGCCTTATCTTTTTCATCCAGGGGTAAAACCCTATGGTCCATTTGTTCTTTTGAGAGGGCTTTTTGCATAAGATAAATATTGTTTGTTCCTAAAAGTTACAAATAAATGACTACTTATCCCAAATTAAATGATGTTTATGGTATTTTTGTTCTACAAACTTACCTTTATGGCATAAAATGAATAATATGTCAACAAAAACGAAAAATATTGATCTTTCTCTTCCTTACAAGGTGAAGGATCTTAGTCTGGCTGAATGGGGCCGCAAGGAAATCCGCCTGGCTGAGGCAGAAATGCCTGGGCTGATGGCACTCCGCTCTGAATATGGAAAACTGAAACCATTGAAAGGTGCCCGTATCGCCGGTTGTCTTCACATGACCATCCAGACCGCCGTATTGATCGAGACCCTGATCGAATTGGGCGCTGAAGTACGTTGGAGTTCATGCAATATATTCTCTACGCAGGACCATGCAGCGGCAGCCATTGCGGCTACCGGCGTGGGTGTATTTGCCTGGAAGGGACAGAGTCTGGAGGAAGCGGACTGGTGTATCGAGCAGACATTATTTTTCGGTGGCACGGACCGCCCGCTGAATATGATTCTTGATGATGGTGGCGATCTCACCAATATCGTCCTGGATAAATATCCCGAACTGGTTCAGCACGTGAAAGGAATTTCTGAAGAAACCACAACCGGGGTTCACAGACTATACGAAAGAGTTGCCAGGGGTACACTTCCGGTCCCTGCAATTAACGTAAATGATTCGGTTACCAAATCGAAGTTTGACAATAAATATGGTTGTAAGGAAAGCCTGGTTGACGCGATCAGGAGGGCAACAGATGTGATGCTGGCGGGTAAGGTAGCAGTAGTTGGCGGTTACGGAGATGTGGGTAAAGGATCTGCTCAATCCTTACATGGTGCAGGTTGCCGTGTAATCGTTACTGAAATTGATCCGATTTGCGCGCTGCAGGCTGCTATGGACGGATATGAAGTAAAGCGCATGATCGACGCCGTTAAGGAAGCTGACATTATAGTTACAGCTTCCGGTTGCAGGGATCTCATAACTGAAAAACATTTCCGCTTACTTAAGGACAAGGCGATCGTATGTAATATTGGTCATTTTGATATCGAAATTGATATGGCCTGGATCAATAACAATTATGGTCATACCAAAGATACCATTAAGCCACAGGTTGATTTGTACAATATCGACGGAAAGGATGTGATAATACTTGCAGAAGGACGACTGGTCAACCTGGGTTGTGCTACAGGACATCCAAGTTTTGTGATGAGCAATTCATTCACAAACCAGGTATTGGCACAAATAGAACTCTGGCTGAATCATGGCAAATATGATAACAAAGTATTTGTACTTCCAAAGCACCTGGATGAAAAAGTGGCCCGTCTTCACCTTGCCAAAATTGGCGTGACTTTGGACGAGCTCACAAGTGTGCAAAGTGAATATCTGGGTATTCCGGTTAATGGGCCTTTCAAAGCGGATCATTACAGGTATTAAGCCTTCGGCTTAATGCCGAAAGCTTAAAGCCCAAAGCCTAAAACCACCTTTTAGTTTTACAATCAAAATTTGATAAATATAAAACCCTCTTCTTTCCTGGAGAGGGTTTTTATTTTGTAACATCTCAAGATTCTAAAAAGAAGTTTTAGGCTTTAGGCTTTGAGCTTTAGGCTTCTAATACCCCCAATTCTTCATAATAGCCAAATCCTGCTTTGAACAATCGAGAGGATCCAGACCCTGGTAAGATTCCTGTTCAATAATAAACCATTTGGTACCACCACTGGTGCGTCCGATTTCGCAGACTTCTTTAGTTCCGACGATCCCCTTACCAAGAATGGTACTTTCATATTTTTCTGATGAGGCTTTTGTTGCTGGTATCTCATCTTTTACATGCATCAGTTCAAAGCGACCCGGGAATTTTTTGGCAACATCAATTGCTTTGAAACCGCCATTATATAAGTTACCCATATCAAGCTGCTGTGCTACTAGTGCGGGGTCTGTGTTATTAAGGATGAGATCGTAAAGTAATTGTCCGTCAATTTTTGTTGTAAATTCAAAATCGTGGTTGTGATAGCCAAATTTCATACCTGATTTCTGGCAAAGCATTCCGGATTTATTGAATACATCCATATATGCTTTGAAATCATTCATATTTTTCCGGAGACTATTATCCAGCCAAGGAGATACCAGGTATTTCTGTCCGGCAGTGGCTGCGTCTTCAACTGTGTTTTTCCAGTTATCCGAAAAATCTTTTTTTGAAAAATCATAATCCTTTGGCAGCATCTGAACATGACCGCTGATCATGTCCATGTTAAGATCTTCAAGAAGTTTTTTAAAATCTGTCGGAGAGTACCCGTAAAATTTCCGGTCCTTGTAATTCGCATGCTCCACATATTTGTAACCCATGCCCGATAAACTTTTCAATGTTCCGGAAGGATCCTTATACATAGCATCGCGTACTGAATAAAGCTGGATGCCTATATATTTGTCGGGATATGCCGCAAATAGTTTATTTGATCCAATTGCAAGTGCGGCAATAGAAAGGCCACTTGTTTTCAAAAAATTTCTTCGTGTTGTAGTCATAACAATCGTTTTTAAGCCTAAGGCCTGAGGCTTAAAGCCCATAGCCTAGTGCATGAATGGAATAATTAAATATACTAACAATAATAATTCAAACCCCGGTCAATTTAACGGGGATCCGTTTCCATCCTTTAAATTTCCTTATTAATATTTGTTCGGTTTCCTCGTGATTTGTTCGTTTACCCCGTGTGAAATTTGAGAGTTAACAGCATTATTGCATTCGAAAGGTCACGTTAATATCGGAATGAAATTGCTTGAAAAGTTCTGGCTTTAAGCTTTGGTCTTTAGGCTTTAGGCCTTATCGGGCTCTCCGCCTTAAAAGTAAAATTCTTCTGGGTCACATAGCTGAAGGATACCACAATGGCAGTGGTTATTATTTTTGCAATTGTGGGATATATGTGGAATTGTTCGACAAAAAGGCGTATAAAAATATAATTCAGGATAATACATATCAGGACAAGCAGGAAATACCGGAAAAGCTGCACTCGTCCGTGCAGAACAGACCCGGGAAAAACGACATGACGCATCAGCATAAAGCCGGTTGGGAAACTGATGAGAAAGGATATTATGAATGCAGCTATATAAGGTTTGAAAGATATGAAGCCCAGGTGTAAAACCTGCTTATGTAAAATATAATTATATGCCAGGAAAAAAACCAAAATATCAAGGATTGTATTGGCACCCCCGCATGCAGCATACCGAAAAGTTTGCAGGGGGAAAAGCTTTCGGAAGGGGGGATAGAAAAAATCAATTATGGAAATGATCTCCTTTTTTGGCATAAATCCTCGGATTCCGGGCGCGAAGTTAATATAAACGAAGCAGATAGTATACCTAACAAATACTACTTTTGCCACAATTGTTTTAGGATGGAGCTTGTGCCTGGCATCAAACTGGCCGTTCAGACTGTTTTAACTGATAAATATAATTTCCGGATCGATTCCAAGGACGTCCTTGTTAATGAGACCAAGCCCGAATTTACGGGAGATTATACCGTCGTTTTGTTCTCTTTTAGCAAGATTTTAAAAATTTCTCCTGATAAACTGGGTAAGGAAATTGGAGATGCCCTCCTTATTTTAAATCCCGGCATGTTCTCGGGATTTAACGTGATTAAAGGTTTTCTAAACCTGGTCATGTCTGATACTATTTTATTGAATTTCCTGCACGCTCAATTTACGAACCCATTTTATGGTACCCAAAATGCCAATGGCAGACGGGTAATGGTGGAATATTCTTCACCCAATACAAATAAACCACTACACCTCGGTCATCTCAGAAATAATTTCCTTGGCTGGAGCGTAGCTGCGATCTATAAAGCGCTGGGGTATGAAACTATAAAAACATGTATTGCCAATGACCGCGGCATTCATATTTGTAAAAGTATGGTTGCCTGGAAATTGTATGCGGATGGTGCCACGCCTGAAAGCACAGGCATCAAGGGAGATCACTTTGTCGGCGACTACTATGTTCAATTTGGTGTTGAATTAAAAAAACAGGTAGAGTCCCTGATATCATCCGGATTCACCAAAGAAATGGCAGAAAAAGAAGCGCCCCTAATGAAAGCAGCACAAAAAATGCTGGTTGACTGGGAAGCCGGTATCCCGGAAGTAATCGAACTCTGGAAAAAAATGAACAGCTGGGTCTATGCCGGCTTTGATATTACGTACAGGCGCATTGGAAGTGATTTTGATAAAATTTATTATGAGAGTCAGACTTATCTATTGGGTAAGGACCTGGTGGAAATGGGGCTGAAGAAAAAAGTTTTTTTTAAAAAGGAAGATGGAAGTGTTTGGATTGATCTGAAGCCGGATGGCCTTGACGAGAAAATAGTTCAGCGCAGCGACGGAACAGCCGTATATATGACCCAGGACATCGGACTAGCCGATAGTAAATATGAGGAGTATCATACGGATCTTAGTATATATGTAGTGGCCGATGAACAGAATTATCATTTCAAAGTACTTAAGCTGATTTGTCAAAAGTTGCAATTACCATCGGCCGCCGGACTTTACCATCTTTCCTATGGACTGGTTGAACTTCCATCGGGAAGAATGAAAACAAGGGAAGGCACTGTCGTGGATGCTGATGATATTATTGATGAAATGACGGGCATTGCCGCTCAGCATACACAAGAGCTGGGAAAAGTAGCAGATTTTACAGATGAAGAGAGAAATGAACTCTATGATATTATCGGACTGGGAGCCCTTAAATTTTTTCTTCTACGGGTGGATCCAAAAAAGAGAATGGTGTTCAATCCTGATGAATCGATTGACTTTCACGGATTCACCGGACCTTTTATACAGTATACACATGCACGAATTAAATCAATTTTAAGAAAGGAATCAGTCGGAGATTACACCGGGACTGAAACAGAGACTCTGCTTCCCCTGGAAAAAGAATTACTAATCATGCTTGAAAAATATAGTTCTGTGCTAATGCAGGCATGTATGGAAATGAATCCATCACTGGTTGCAAATTATGTATTCAGTATTTCCAAAATCTTCAGTTCATTTTATACTGAGCATTCTGTCAGCCGGGCTGAAACTGAATATAAAAAACAATTACGTCTAAGGATCTGCGTTATGACGGCGCATATTATTCAGTCAGCAATGGCATTGTTGGGGATCAGGGTTCCGGAGAGAATGTAAAAAAGCCTAAAGCCTAAAGCTCAAAGACTTTTTTTGATATGTGATCAACGCTTATATTAATCATACAAAATAAGAATCTGATAAGAAAGATCGTAGGAGATCCAAAAAGAAGTTCTAGGCTTTGAGCTTTGGGCTTTAAGCTTCTTCATCATCACGATGCTTTTCCTTCTTCTTGATATTAAGTCCAAGGTTTTCTTCACCACCGTCGCCTTTGTCTTCCAGGTCGGAAATCAGTCCTTCATCTGTAAGATCAAGCGGATGCGAATTTCCCCAGTCCTCATGAGCTATTTGCTGAAGCCTTTCAACGATAGCTTCATCATGCACCTCGATTGCAAGCTCTCTTCTGTCATCAAAACTTCCCGGCGCCAGATTAATTGAACCTACGATCGCACGGCAACCATCGGCTATAAGCATCTTTCCATGCAATTTGAGATGTCTGAGTGTATGAACTTTGATTCCGACATCATCCATGATACGAAGACCGCCAACGGCTTCCACCAATTTGTCTTTTTTAAGTGAATGCGGAGCTCTTGCCATAATATGGATTTTTACTCCCCGCATGGCAGCTCTTACCAGTCTCTCAATAATCACAGAATCCTGGTAGCGTTCGTTCTGAACAAATAATGAATGTTTGGCCTCATCGATAAAACGGGCAATCCGGTCGCGGCCATTACCCTTACACCAGATCATGTGTGCATGTTCTCCAGGATCAAATATCGGTCCGGTCCCAGTCTGCTACAAAGCCTGCGACTACTTCATCCACTTCATGTTTGTGATTGGTGGTGACTGCATAGTCGCGAGTAACCGTAAGATTTTTAGTTGCCCAGTTGAGTGATTTTATAAATGCAACTTCTTCATCAATTACCATCGATTTCTCATGTGTAAGTCCGAAAGCGGGATTGCTGTCCTTGACTTCTATTCCGGCAGCTTCCAGTTGTTTACGGGTATCGGCATTATCTTCTTCGCCACTCCTTCTTGCCGGATTCAGCATTACCTGTACATCGACTCCCCTTTTCTTCGCTGCAATTGTAGCATTAATCAGGTCAGGATCAGAAAATACAAACATTTTAATTTTAATGGACTTTTTCGCCGCATCTATTGCATCAACAATTGGTTTCTTGGTGTCATCAGGTAAAATGATGATGGTCCTTCCTGAATTTAAGTTTGACATACCTGCTTTATATTTAAATGTATTGTTAGTTTAATTTTTGCTCTACCAAAGGCTCTGTGCCTGCCTGTATATGATATAAGTTCTGCATAAATTCCATTTCTTGCCACCAGTTCGTCATGTGTTCCTTCCTCAGCAACATAGCCGCCTTTGAGTACAACTATTTTGTCTGCATCACGAATCGTGCTGAGTCTGTGTGCGATGATGATGACGGTACGTCCTGTCATCAAACGTTCAAGTGCTTCCATCACCAGTTTTTCTGATTCCGTATCGAGTGCGGCAGTCGGTTCGTCAAGAATAAGAATGGGTGAATTCCTGATGATTGCCCGGGCTATTCCGATTCGTTGACGTTGTCCTCCCGAAAGTGTAAGGCCTCGTTCACCCACCATCGTATCGTAACCGTGCGGCATTTTTGCAATGAATTCATCTGCGTTGGCCAGTTTGGCTGCTGCTTCGATTTCTTTCTGGGTTGCTCCCTGTTTACCGTAAGCTATATTATCCCTGATAGTTCCAAAAAACAGTACGGTGTCCTGTAATACAAATGCAATCTGATCACGCAATCCCTTATCTCCATGAAGCTGGTAGTTGGTAATATCTACCCCGTCGATCTTCACCGTTCCTTTTGTTGGATCATAAAAGCGTGGAATCAGACTGACGACTGTAGATTTTCCGCCGCCGGTGGGTCCGCAAATACCAATCCTCTGACCGGCTTTGATAGAAAAATGCACATCACTTAAAACGGGTGAATCAGCATTATAGGCAAATGCCACATGTTCAAAATCGATATGACCTTTCACATTCGTAGTTTCTATCGCGTCTGGTTTTTGTGGTATGACAGTGTCCGTATCAAGTATAGCCTGAATACGTTCCAATGCTACAGAAGCCTGCGCAATCGAAGTTGTCATTTTAGCAAGATCCTGGACCGGTTTAAAAAATTTACCGAGATAAGATAAGAATACAGTCAGTCCTCCAAGTGTCATCGCTTCAATTAAAACCAAATGTGCACCCCGCCAGAGAACAAAAGCTGTACATGCTGCAACCAGTAAGCCGACCACAGGAGAAAGCAATGATTTGACTTTCCTCGCTTTCAGAGAAGCCTGTACAGCAGTCGAACTGATGTTTTCAAGGTTCTTTTCTTCCAGATCCTGTCTGTCAAATGCTTTAACTGCACGAACTGATTCGAGTCCCTGCTGGAGAACTGTTACCAAAGTCGACTGCTGTGCTCTCACTTCATGAGTAGCTTTTTTTACAGCTGTTTTGAATCGCGCTACGAAAAACAGTAAAAGCGGAGTTACTGCTACTGCTATCAGGGCAAAATCCCAGTTCATATAAAACATGAGACCCAGCATCCCGAGGATGGTAAGGGCATCAATCAGGATACTCAGCAATGCAGAAGAAGCAAAACTTTGAATAGTGGAAATATCTGATGTCATCGTACTCAAAATATTTCCGATCTGATGTGTGTCATAATAGGTGAGTGAAAGACGCTGCAGATGATGATACACTTTCTTGTCGCAGATCGTTGGCAACATATTGCGCAACACTTTCTGTAAAATAGTTATCAATATAACCCGCAATTCCACCAATCAGTGCGATCAGCACCAAACCTACCGCAGCTGCTCCCGCCAAAGCCATTCTATTGTCTTCAAAAGGCAGATCTTTTATCCAGGCAAGCCAATGAGGCAGCGCATGATGGCCAACCACATTATCAATGATTATTTTCAATGGCCATGGTCCCAGGAGGCTCATACCGGTTTCCAGTAACATAGCGGCAAAAATTACAATCAGCCATTTCTTGTAAGGACTGATTAGCTCAAAAACCAGAGAGGTAAGACTTTTAGACGACTTTTTAACAGACCATTGGTCCTGAGTCTTGTTTTATTCGGCTTTTTTTGAGTGATGGTCTTTTGATCATAGATATAACGGTCTTTCGTTAGCATTATCGGCATATTCATCAAGTAAGAATGAACGGCAGATCTTATTTTAAGATAACCGCTCCCAGTGGAGGCAGATGGACATTGATTTCATAACGGTTTTCGTTTTTATCCACCAGGGTAACAATGGGTTCGGGATTAAAAATGTCACCGGATCCGCCATATTTTCTTTCGTCGCTGTTAAAAATTTCATTCCATTTTGACTTGCCGTTCGCATATACTTTCCAGTTATTGCGTACCACAGGCGTCATATTTAACAAAACGAGAATATCATTTTCCGGAAGTTTACCCTTCCTCCTGAAAACAATAACCGACTCCTGGCGATGGTTGAGATCGATCCATTCAAATCCCAGTATGTTAAACTGATTTTCATAAAGGGCGGCTTCGTTTCTTAAGAGCAGATTGAGATCACGAACATAATCTTTCATTTTCCAGTGCAACTCATATTTAAGCAAATACCATTGCAATTCGCTTTTATAGTTCCATTCATCTGTTGCTCCGAATTCATTTCCCATAAAAAGCAGCTTGCCTCCCGGATGCGTAAACATATAAGCATACATCAGCCGCAGATTTGCAAATTTCTGCCAGTCATCGCCGGGCATTTTATATAACATCGGCGATTTACCATGTACTACTTCATCATGACTCAAAGGCAGCATAAAATTTTCATCATAATAATACATCATGCTGAATGTAAACTTATCCTGCAGCCCTTTTCGCATGAGCGGATCAGCCTTAAAATAGTCAAGCGTATCGTGCATCCATCCCATCATCCATTTCATTCCGAATCCCAGTCCGCCTGCAAAAGTCGGTTTGCTGATACCTGGCCAGTCTGTCGCTTCTTCTGCAATCGTTTGTGTATCCGGAAAATCCCGGTACAGGGTTTCATTTAAATCTTTAATAAAGGCAATGGCTTCCAGATTCCCGTCTCCTCCGAATTCATTGGGTTCCCACTGTCCTGTTGTTCTTGAATAATTTAATTTCAGCATGGAGCTCACAGCATCCACGCGGATTCCGTCGGCATGAAACAGGTCACACCAGAAACGGCCACTGCTTATCAGGAATGATTTTACTTCTCCCCTCTTATAGTTAAAAATATAACTGTTCCAGTCAGGATGATATCCCTTGCGCATGTCGGCATACTCATATGTATTCGCACCATCGAACATATAAAGTCCGTGTGCATCATAAGGAAAATGCGAAGGAACCCAATCCAGCAATACGCCGATACCTGCTTCGTGAAATGCATTCACCAGTTCCATAAATGATTGAGGGTCGCCAAAACGGGAAGTAGGTGCGAAATATCCTACACCCTGATAACCCCAGCTGCCATCATAAGGATATTCCATTATGGGCATCAGCTCGACATGGGTGAAGCCCATATTTTTTACATAGGGAACCAGACGCTCGCGGATCTGATCATACGTATTATATGTTTCTTCATCGTCGGGATTCGGACGCATCCAGCTTGCGAGATGCACTTCATATACGCTCCAGGGCCGGTCCAGACCGTTATGTATTTTACGTGTCCTTCATCCATGCTTCGTCCTTCCATTTATAATCAAGATCCCAGGTTATGGATGCAGTCTTTGGTCTTTGTTCCCAGAAATGCGCAAAGGGATCGCCTTTAACCGTTTCGGAATTATTAAAACCACGGATATGATATTTATATACTTCGCCGCGTTTAATGTGCGGAATAAATCCTTCCCAGATTCCTGATTTTTCGAGTCTGACAAACAACGGATGTTCGTTGGGGTTCCAGTGATTGAAATTACCGATTACCGAAACGGCCGTTGCATTGGGCGCCCAGACTGCAAAATAATATCCTTTTGTTCCCAGCACTTCACGTGCATGGGATCCGAAAATATCATATAAACGGTAATGGGTTCCGTTTTGAAAGTTGCTGATATCGGTCATCAGAAAAAAGGGAGTAATTCCACACTGGTTTTGTGGAATCTACAAAATGGGTATGCTCATATTCCTGGATCAAGTTGTTCATCATTCACTAATGTACGACCTTATTGGCAGCCTACCGTTTTTTTAGTTCCAGTATAGTAATACGATCGGGGTGGAAGAATCATTTTATCAGAGGCGGGATAAATCGTGCCCGTCATAATATCTTTTGCGGTTTCAAATCCTTTGGTTCTTTCATGCATAATCCTGAAAATTCAGAGCTTGCTGATACTGTATCCGAATTCAGGGCACAAAGAATGGTTTGGTGCTGGTCGTAGCGAAAATAAACATATACCCTTTTAGACGGAATAAACTGCATCAGGGCGCCTGTTCCAAGGGCAGTGGAAGTTTTTCTGAAATTTGCCAGTTTTGATACATAATCAAATGCGAGATTTTCACTATCAGTTCTTCCGGAAGGCAGAAATTTATTTCTTGGGTCACCTGCAAAACCACCGGGAAAGTCTTCCCGTACCATGGCATCAGAAGGGTTCTTGAAATTCTTCATGAGAATTTCTGTACCATAATATAAATGCGGAACTCCCCTTTCCGTAAGCAGTAATCCGATGCCCATCTTAAAACTGTTATAGTCCTCTCCAACCACAGAATAAAAACGATCCATGTCGTGGTTGTCCAGAAAAATGCAGTTGTTCATGGGATTCTGATAAAGCATATCTTCCGCGAGGGTCATATATAAACGATTAACCCCATCTGTCCATCCATAATTTTTCTTCATTGCTTCCAGCATTGCATAACAAACCGGAAAATCGAGGATGCCCGTCAGATTACTTTTCCAGGCAACATTCAGGTTATTGCGGCAGAAATAGGCGCCGGCGGCAACCGAATTCACAGTGGCTTCACCGAAAGACGTAATCAATGGAAATTCTCTTTCCAATGCAGCATTCAGATTATTCATGAATTCGGGATCACAATATTTATAAGTATCAACGCGCCATCCGTCCAGTTGAAATTCCTGCGTCATCCAGATCGCCTGCTGTATCAGATAAGTTGCGAGCAAATGGATTTCTCAGATTCAGATCCGGCAGATGTGGAACGAACCAGCCTGCTTCCATCACTTCTTTATCTTTAGCTGAACCGTGAATATCAAAAATAGCCTGTTCGCGGTGATTCGTGCCCTGATATTCGGGCCACCGGTTTATCCAGTCCTCTGATGGCGGGTCGGTCATGATCCAGTGTGATGCACCGATATGATTATATACGGCATCCTGAATTATTTTCAGTCCCCTGGCATGAGCAGCATTTACCAATTTTAAATAGGCTTCTTTTCCACCGAAACGTTTGTCTATTTCGTAATGATCAGTGAACCAGTAACCATGATACCCGCTCAGCCATCCGTTGGGTTCTTTTTCCAGAGGCATGTCATTTTCGATTACCGGCGTAAGCCAGAGTGCAGTAACTCCCAAGCTGCTGAAAATAATCGAGGTGATTAATGATTCCCTGCAGGTCGCCTCCATGGCGGGCGAGCGGGTTTGTCCGGTCAACTACCGTATCCCGCATATTCGCATAATGGTCATTGTTAGGATCGCCGTTGCTGAAGCGGTCCGGCATAATGAGGTAAATAAAATCGGACGACTGAATGCCGCGTGCGTATGATAGTGCCTTTGCCAGGTGCGGGCTTTTCCAGTTCAAAATTTAAAATATGCTGACCGCCATTGAAGTTAATTTTTATGATCCCCGGTTTGGCATCAGGACTGATAGTTAAATCTAAAAATAAATAATTCGGGTTTATTAGTTTAAAGGAGCTGTCTAATTTTACTCCGGGATATTCCAATTTATAGCTTGCCCTTCCAATATTATTTCCATGAAACATTAACTGTACATGTGGATTCCTCATCCCCACCCACCAACTGGAAGGATAAACTTTTATTTCATTTTGTGCGAAGCTGAAATAACAGATAAATAATATTGGAAGTAAAATGAATTTTCTCATGATGCGGCCAGTCTTTGTTGTTTCCTGCTAATACGGATATCACCGGCGTCATATACAAATAACACACTGATAGCGGCACAGAATAAAAAGAATCCTGCCAGGACAATTGCATAAATTGGCTGGCCTCCATAAATATATTTCACGATCGATACCCCCAAAAACTCCATTTACGATTTGTGGGAGTGTAATGAAGAAATTAAATATGCCCATATAAATGCCCAGTTTACCTGGCGGAATAGATCCTGAGAGAATAACATAGGGCATCGCAAGGATGCTCGCCCAGGCCAGGCCTACGCCTACCATAGAATAAGTCAGCATGGCTGGATCTTTTATAAAAAAAATGGAGATCAAACCCGCTCCGCCCGCCATCAATGAAAATGCATGTGTTGCCTTGCGCCCTATTTTCCGGGCTATGGCAGGAAGAAGGAGTGCATAAAACATAGCAACAAAATTGTATACTCCAAATGCAGAACTCACTTTATTTCCTGCTTCATTATATGCAACTGATTTTGCATATTCTCCGCGTCAGTCCATAAACATGCGTAGCAACAGCGTCTGTAGTAAATACCCACATGGAAAATAATGCGAACCACGAAAAGAACTGAACAAGACCCAGCTGTCGCATTGTTTTTGGCATATGTCTGAAATCATGAATGATTTCACTCACACCGGATTTCTTATGTGACTGGTCCGGTTTGCCATGATATTTTTCATAATCTGACGGTTTATATTCCCTGGAAAAAAATACAGTTACTAAAATGGCAATGATCAAAACAGCAGCGCCGATATAATAGGAATAACGGATATTGTCAGCCACACCATTCGGACCTGATTGCAGACTAAATCCGTGTTTGCCCATCCATTCGGGAAGATAGGATCCGCCTACTGCTCCGAGTCCGATCAAGAAAGTTTGTATACTGAATCCCAAGTGTTCTTTGTTTGTCAGGAAGATTATCGGCAACGAGTGCGCGAAAGGGTTCCATGGCTATATTGATGGAAGTATCCATAATCATCACCATACCCGCACCGATCCAAAGTGCCGGAATGATAGAAGAGAAAGAACCTGAATTGGGAAGAATGAGCAGCGCCATACAGGTTAGAATCGCACCGGTTAAAAAATACGGTTTTCTTCGGCCTAACCGATTCCATGTGCGATCGCTATAGTGACCGATCAGCGGTTGAACAATCATTCCGGTTAGCGGAGCTACCAGCCAGAATGCCGGCAGCTGATCCACATCCGCACCAAAGGAGCGAAGTATCCGGCTCGTATTTCCGTTTTGCAGTGCGAATCCAAACTGAATTCCCAGAAAACCAAAACTCATGGTAAAGATCTGCCACACGGAAAGTCTTGGTTTCTCAGCCAGTTTTTGTTGGTCGGCGGTATGTGTGGTCATAGCAATCGTTAAATACTAAATCACAAAACCATTCGGGATCACTGCTCCTTTCTTAACTACAACGATGCCGTCTTTTACAGTGTATAAAGAATGATCGGTATTTTCCAGATGTGATCCGCCATTGATTCTTACATCATCACCGATGCGGCAGTTCTTGTCCACAATACAATTGCGAATATAACAGCGGTCCCCGATTCCAACAGATGGCAAACCATGTTCTTTATCCTGCCTGATTTCATCGATGGTTTCATAATAATCTATACCCATCAGGTAACTGCTCACGATGGTTGTGCCAATACCGATTCTGGTGCGGATACCGATCACGCTGCTTTCAATACGCGACGCATTGATGATACAACCTTCGGCGATAATTGTTTTTTCCAATGTGGTGCCGCTGATTTTTGCAGGTGGCAGCATACGCGCCCTTGTATATATCAGCGTTGTTGTTATCGAATAAATTAAAATCCGGAATTTCTTTAGTCAGTCCCAGGTTAGCTTCGAAGAATGAATAAATATTTCCGATATCGGTCCAGTAGCCATCATACTGGTAACTGACCACTTTATATTTGTTGATAGATTGCGGTAGAATTTCTTTTCCGAAATCTGTCGCCTCCACATATTCATTTTGCAAACAGATCCTGCAACAGTTGCCTGTTAAAAATATAGATCCCCATGGATGCCAGGTAATTTCTTCCCTGTGCCTGCATAGACAGCTCCCGTATCACTTGTCCAATCTTTCAGCTGATCTTTCTTGGGTTTTTCTATGAATGATGTTATGAAGCCTTTATCATCCTTTTTTAAAATCCCGAATTCAGATGCTTCGCGATCTGCCACCGGGATCGTTGCGATGGTTATCTCTGCTTTTTGCTGGATATGGTTATTCAGCATATCCATAAAATTCATCTGATAAAGCTGGTCACCGGAAAGAATAAGGATGTATTCGCTTTCAAAAGGACCGAGATGCCGCAAACATTGTCTCACCGCATCCGCTGTGCCCTGGTACCAGGTTGGATTATCGGGCGTCTGCTCTGCCGCGAGTATATCCACGAATGCCGAACTGAATGCACTGAAATGATAGGTATTTTTTATATGGCGGTTCAGGGAAGCCGAATTGAATTGCGTGAGTACAAACATGCGGTTGATACCCGAATTCAGACAATTTGAAATCGGAATATCAACCAGACGTATTTACCTGCGATAGGAACAGCTGGTTTTGAGCGACTCGCAGTTAAGGGATATAACCGGGTTCCTGCACCACCTCCTAAAATAACTGCTAATACTTGTTTTGACATAAAGTCTGTTTTAATCATTATTATAGCGAAGCATAAAGTTCCAGATATTGTTGCATACTGGTTTCCCAGCTAAAATCGAGTCGCATCATTCTTCTTCTTAGTTCTTCCATCAGCAGCGGTTCCTGGTATAATTGAACCGCCCGCCAAATGGCATGTGTGATGTCGCCGACGATTGCATTGTTAAAACGGATGCCGTATCCGTCGGGATCACCAAAATCTTTCACCGTATCTTTTAAACCACCCGTTGTTCTGACAATGGGTATGGTTCCATATCGCATAGCATACATCTGGTTCAGGCCGCATGGTTCAACACGCGAAGGCATCAGGATGAAATCAGCCCCTGCATAGATAATATGGCTCAGGGCCTCATCATAGCCAATAAATATACTAAAATCACCTTCGCTTAGTGAACTTACTCTTTCAAGATTTTCCTGGATATAGTGAGCACCGCTTCCCAGCAACAGGAAATTCATTTTTCTTCCAATATAATAAAATGAGTCTCCTATAGCCTGTGGCAGGAGATCGGCACCTTTTTCACCAACCAGCCTTCCGATAAAAGAAATCAGCGGTTTGTTTATATCCAGTCCAAATCTTTTGCAAATTATTTCTTTATTTTTTGTCTTACCAGCTGTATTCGACTTAATATTATAATGATTTTCAAGATAACTATCTGATTCAGGATCCCAGACTTTCGTGTCGATACCATTCAAAATGCCGTAACATTTTCCTTTTTCATATTCAAACAGGGCCTCAAGCCCGTTAGCTGACCAGCGCAGTTCTTCCATGTAAGTCCAGCTTACGGTGTTTACTTTCCAGGCGCAGCGCACACCGCAGGCAAGGGCGTTGATGCTCCTGTTCCATTCAAGCAAACCAGATTTCCACGTATCCCATGCAGGTATATAATAACTTTTATCCCAGCTCAGCCATCCCTGGTATTCGCCATTATGAATAGTGAGTAAGGTTGGAACTTTACGGAGGTTCTGATATCGGTAACAATGTTTTACCATAAAGGGAATGAGCGCAGACTGATGGTCATGAACATGGACCACATCGGGTTGATGTTTCCATGAAGCCAGCCAGTCAACCACCGCAATCTGAAAAGCAATGAAACGTTCCGAATCATCATCATAACCATAAATCTTATCCCGGTCGAGAAGACCATTAATATCTACGAGATAGAGATCAAAACCGAGAATATTTTTTCTTTCCTTGATGATTGTATAAATGAACCACCAGTTTCCAAGATTAGTATATCCTTTATGAACGACATCGAATTCATTATTAAAAAGAAATTTAGTTTTGTACATCGGCATGACAACTTTAGCAATATGTCCCGCTGCCGTCTGATATTTTGGTAAGGCACCTACTACATCCCCCAGCCCACCGGCTTTTGCAACCGGATAACATTCAGCTGAAACATGTAAAATCTCCATGAAACGAAGTTATGTATGAAAGGGAAGGTAGAATTAGAGATCAATTTAAGAAGGATTCAGGGATTCTCATGCTATATGAAAAAATTTTTCACGAAGCCAAAACTTAACTACTTTCAACACTCATTTAAACGCTTGCCTGCTCATGAGCCAAAACAAACAGTCAACCAATAGCGGAGCCCTTGCCACGTTAGTCCTGGTTTTTTTCTTTTGGGGATTTATTGCCGCTTCCAACAGTATTTTTATTCCATTCTGCAAAAATTACTTTAACCTGAGTCAGTTTGAATCTCAGCTGATCGGAACTGCTTTTTATGGTGCTTATTTTATCGGATCATTATTTCTGTACATCTTCTCAGAAACCAGAGGCAATGATATATTGAATAAAATCGGATATAAAAAAGGAATCATCATAGGACTTGGAATATCCGTGGCCGGCGCGCTGCTGATGATTCCCGCAGTCAGCGGTGAAACCTTCAAACCCATCGGAGATAATATTCAGGAGATCAAAAATTTTAAGACCGATCAGAAATTTGTAACGTCTGATAAAGTTATCGTTTTGAAAAAAGAGGAAAAGGATTCCTATTCATTAATAGTGCGAAATGATGAAACCGGGAAAAAGTTTCTCAACAATCAGAATATATTAAGCAATATCAGCGCTCCTTTCGCGCCTGCCAAGGATACCAAAATAGTGGATGGTGTACCGGTAAAACTATCGGCCAGTTTTCCCTCTGACAAAGTGGACACCATCGTCGGAGCATTACAAGGTGAAACGATTGCCATCGGAAATTATACATTTATTCTGATCGCATTATTTATCATCGCACTGGGCTTTTCTCTTCAGCAAACCTGTGCCCAACCATTTGCCATCCTGCTTGGTGATCCGGCGACGGGATCACACAGGTTAAACCTGGGAGGAGGTGTGAATTCATTCGGAACAACCGTCGGCCCGATCATCGTAAGTCTTTTTTTATTCGGTTCTGTAAACGCCGATCCTGATGACACTTCAGTTTCTTCTGTCAAGTCTTTATATGTGATCGTGGCCGTTGTATTTGCATTGGTCGCGCTGATTTTTGCTATTTCAAAATTACCCGCCGGAAAGAATGATGAAAAATTTGAAAAAGCGGCCAAGGCGTCCAAATCTCTGCTGACCATGACCGGACTGATCATCGCAATAATTATTGTCGGCCACTTCACGGAAATCAGTAAGGCGCCTTTGTTAATTGCCACTATAGTCGTTGTGTTATGTACGCTGTTTTATTCTAACCAGGTCGCCATAAAAAATAATGACGGATGGGGTGCTATGAAATATCCGCAGTTGATCTTTGGCATGATTGGCATATTTGTATATGTGGGAGTTGAAGTAACAATCGATAATAATTTCGGTGCGCTTCTTAAAACGAAAAATTATCTTACTGCCAGTGGTTTGAATGAAAGCCAGATATCAAAGTATATTTCTCTTTATTGGGGAAGCCTGATGATCGGTCGGTGGACCGGAGCCATCGGTGTTTTTAATTTATCTAAAATGGGCAGAAAAATTGCCACTATTGTGGTTCCTTTTATTGCGTTTGCCGTTGTTTTGATTGCAAACAGACTAAAGGGAAATGACATCAGTGATTTATATGCCTATTCTATTTGCATAATCATTGCGATTATTGCCTTTTTCTTCGGTCAGACCAAACCTGTTAAAACATTATTGACACTCGCAACTTTAGCAACCATTGCTATGCTAATTGGAGTGTTTACAAATGGCCTCCTGTCGGTCTATTGTTTTATGGCTGGCGGTTTGTGTTGTTCTATTATGTGGCCCTGCATATTTGCACTGGGTGTTGCAGGATTGGGAAAATATACCAGCCAGGGCTCCGCATTCCTCATTATGATGATTCTTGGAGGTGCGGTTATTCCTCCGTTTCAGGGTGCGTTGGGTGATAATCCGGCTATTGGCATGCACAATTCCTATTTAGTTGCAGCTGTTTGTTTTGCTTTTCTAGCATGGCTGGCATTAAAACTCAAGAGTGTTTTAAAATCACAGGGACTTAATTTTGACGAACAAATTGGAAGTCATTAGTTAAAAAACATTCATGTCAAAAGCAACTTCTACCCCACCCAATCTGGAAGCACTGGCAGTTGGAATCGATATCGGCGGTACAGGAACCAAGTTTGGAATAGTGGATCGCACCGGCAACGTTTTATTGACCGGGGATCTTTCAACGAAGAAGCATAGAAAAATTGAAACCTTTATTGACGAGTTGCACGACAAACTTTCTGTACTCATACAGAATGTAGGCGGCATAGGGCGCATTCGTGGAATTGGTGTAGGCGCGCCGAATGGTAATTTTTATACCGGCACCGTAGAATATGCACCTAATCTGCCATGGAAAGGAATTCTTCCTTTAGCGCAGATGATCCAGGATAAATTTCAGGTTCAAACCAATCTTACTAATGATGCAAATGCTGCCGCTATCGGCGAAATGATGTATGGCGCGGCTCAGGGAATGAAGGATTTTATAATGATCACTCTTGGTACAGGAGTTGGAAGTGGCATTGTGGCAAATGGTCATCTTATTCTGGGTCATGATGGTTTTGCAGGCGAGCTCGGGCACACGATTATCATTCCCGATGGCCGATACCATGAAGGAACGGGCAAAAAAGGATCCCTCGAAAGTTATGCTTCTGCTACGGGAGTCATGCTCACTGCAAAAGAAGTGTTAGCTAGTACAAAAGCAGAAAGTCTGCTTCGTAAAATTGACATAGATGAGATTGATTCCCGGAAAGTGTATGACGCCGCTGTTCAAGGCGATAAAGTAGCCCGTGAAATATTTGAATACACCGGAAAGATACTGGGCACAGCATTGGCCAATTTTGTTATGTTCTCCAGCCCCGAAGCAATTATTTTGTTTGGTGGTCTGACGAAGGCAGGTGACTTCATTTTAAAACCGACACGCGAACATATGGAGGCCAACCTGATACAGGTATTTCAAAACAAAGTGAAAATTCTTGTAAGTCATCTAAAGGAATCAGATGCTGCCATCCTTGGAGCCAGTGCGCTGGTTTGGGACATGGTATAAGCCTAAAGCCTAAAGCCTAAAACTACTTTTTAGAACCATGAAATGTCTTAAAATATAAACCCAGTAAAGAAATGAGAGGGTCCGCTATATGTCTGATTTTTGTTGTAAAATTAAAAAGAAGTTTTAGGCTTTAAGCTTTAGGCTTTAGGCTAAGATGGCATGATTTTTTAAACTTTAATGTACCAGCAGGGCTGGAATTATTTTTAAAATCATGCAATATGAAAAAGTTAATATTTGCCTTACTGTGTGTAGCTTGTTTGTCTGCATGTGTGCCTGCCCATCCGGGTCAGCCTCCATCTCCGCCTGTACCTCCGGGAGCACCTCCGCCACCGCCTCATCCGCCACACCCTTAATTGGGTTTGATAGATGGAATGTATGCAGGGGTAGTTGATTGAATGTTTTCATCATAACAATGTTCCGGGTTCATTCTACATTCGTTCTGTATTGCTTTTGTGTTATTTCGATAAGACTTTCCGGTTTCTTGGCGAACTCCCGAAGAATACTGGAAGTAATGTAGAACGAATATAGAATGAATGTAGAACGACATACGTCTGAATACGTGAAAAGACGTAATACCACGTAAGAAGACGTAAGATGAATGGGAAAAATTCCCTAATTTTGGGTCATAACAAGTATATGGCAAGAGTCAGGAGCAATATCTTCCTTAAAAATCTTTCCGGCGGTATCGGGAAAAAGTTGGTGTTTAAAATCATCAACGGAGAAACTTTTGCCTGTAAATATCCTGACCGCAGCCAGGTAAAGTATACCAAAGAGCAATTACAATATAGGGAAATTTTTGCAAAAGCCTCCAAATATGCCAGTGAAATTGTTAACGACCCGGTGAAGAAAAAAGCTTACAAGGTCAAGAAAAAAACCTCGGTATATCATTCTGCTCTTAAAGATTATATGGCCGCATATAAAAATCAGAATAAACCTAAATAGGAACTTTACCGAAGTTCAGAATTCCTGAATATCCCTTCGCTTATTTTAAAAACCTGCTTAATCTTTTACCTTATATCTCAAACTTTACGTCTTGATCTTTAAGACTTAAGTCTCGAGGTTTCCTTTAACCAAACATTCCTTCCATATCCTTTCAGGACGTGTTTTTCGCTATGGTATGATGAACGAACCAGCGGACCACTTTCTACATAATCGAGTCCGAGTTCATATCCGATTTCACGGAACTCGGCGAATTCATCAGGATGTACAAAGCGAACGACCGGCAGATGTTTTTTAGTTGGCTGAAGGTATTGTCCGATGGTAATTACGTCTACACCGCTATTGGCAAGGTCCTTTATCGTTTGGATAACTTCTTCTTTTTTCTCGCCCAGACCCAGCATGATACCGCTTTTAGTACGCATACCACCTTTTTTAAGAATCTGCAATGTCTGCATGCTTCTCCAGTACCTGGCCTGTATGCGTACCTGTTTTGTTAACCTTTCGACCGTCTCGATATTGTGTGAAACTACTTCGGGTGCTACTTCAATGATGCGCTGAATATTTTCAGCATCGCCTTTGAAATCGGGTATAAGTGTTTCAAGTGTTGTTTCAGGGTTCAGCAATTTTACTGCACGGATGGTATTCTGCCATATAATACTGCCTCCGTCCCTGATTTCATCCCTGTCAACAGAAGTTATAACAGCATGTTTGACTTTCATCAGGTAGATAGCTTCTGCTACCCTTTGCGGTTCATCCCAGTCAACCGGAAGGGGTTTGCCAGTAGTCACTGCGCAAAATCCACAGCTTCTGGTACAGATGTTTCCAAGGATCATAAATGTTGCCGTTCCTGCACCCCAGCACTCCCCCATATTTGGGCAGTTACCACTTTCACAAATGGTATGCAGCTTATGCTGATCGACCAGGTTCCTGACCTGTTTGAAATTCTCACCGATGGGGAGCTTAACTCGTAGCCAGTCAGGTTTTTTAATCCTGTTCTCTGAACTTTCTAAAGGGGAAATGACCGGGAGTTCCTGCATAATGAAATGATCATGCAAAAATAGTCACTTTCGCTTGCCGAACATAATACTTAAATAAGCATTGAAAAACAGGTGTTTGGGTTGAACATATGCCATCAGGGGCATTTCCTTTACATAATATTCTGCAGTAACTCCAGTTTCAAAAGCTGTAATATTTTGATTGTAACGACCATAATCGAATCTCATGGCCAGCTTAGCGTTCAGACCAGGCACAAAAGTGAGCTGGTTCCACCCTCCGCCAAGTCCCTGGGTGTCATATACAACATATGAGCTGTCAAAGATCGTCGGATAGGTACTTCTGTACACATTGGGGTTTTGTGCAGTCACCTGCAGATCCATGACATATTGCTTAAGCATGGCGAGCGAAAGACCACCACTATATAAATAAGTAACTGCGACTCCATTTTTATTTCCTTTTCCACCAAGCAGGAATTGCTGCCCGATTGAGGCTTTTAATTCATACATATTATTCATCCGGCCAACGGAAACATAATTATAGGTGTAACCATCTCCCGATACAGGTTCTTTGTGGTCCTTTGGGTCTTTCACTTCATTTAGTTCAAAGGTCAGGGTTCGGGTCTTCTTAGTGGTAAGGAATTTCCCTCTTTCATAGAAAATCCCATATCCGTTGGTAGCCAGTTTAAAACCAAAGACTCCATAATGATTAAAAATCAAATCTCCTTCTTCTTCCATCTTTATCATCTGGTTCATCCGCTGTTTTTTAGCGGCATTTTTATCGTTGTTATAAACAGGTTCGCCAGATTGTTGGGCCAGGACAGGAAGGGTAATTAAAGCGAGTGGGAAAAGAAACAAAAAGTTTTTTACCGGCATGGTTAAAATTACTGCTGTAAATTTATGAAAAAATATATGACCTCCACTGTTATTTACGAGGGCGATCTAAGAACGGTTGCTCTGCATAATGCGTCAGGCATCCGGATTGAAACAGATGCTCCGGTTGACAATCATGGAAAAGGACAGAGATTCTCTCCATCAGACCTGGTGGCAACCGCGCTCGGGTCATGTATGCTAACCATCATGGGCATGAAAGCGATAGATCTGGATATTGATCTGAAAGGGACCCGGATTGAAATTCAAAAGATCATGAAAGCAGATCCCCGCCGGATTTCCGGTATCTCATTAACATTTCATTTGCCGGAGAAATTACATTTATCTGAAAAAAGTAAAACGATTCTTCAGAGAGCAGCGGAGACCTGTCCTGTATTTTATAGTATTCATCCTGAAATAGAAGTTCAGGTAAATTATAACTGGCAAAGCGCTGTTGAAAGTGCTGTTTAATACTAATTAACTTCATCGGCAGGCAGGAGCAGATGTTTGCCAATTTCACACTCCAGGCATTTTCGCTGATCACAAAATTGTTTTTTCAATTCAATGAGTGCCTGGGAACCCGTGGCTTTTTTAACGGAAATGCCTATCCGCTTCCAGCCGGCCATCAATTGATTTTGTTCAGCTGGTATTTGCTCCAGCCATTCAATTGATTTTTGCATGACTGCCTTATCGGGAATCATTTTGCCATAAGTGTACAGCAGCGGAATGATACTGTTGATGATAATATTATTACACATATTGATGCCCAGCATTTTTTCCCGATGTGGAGAAAGTTTTTCAAATACATAGTGATTTTGCCAATAATCATTCGCGCTCACCATTAATTTTTTTCTTAATATAAGTACTGAGTCGCATCTCAGTATCCATGCAAAAAAAGCCGTCGTTTCAGTGCAGAGGGCAGCAAGCTGGGAAAGCCGTATGCACGGAAAATTCTCAGGCCGCATCCTTAAAAAATGCACAGGTTCGTAAATTTTTTTGAGGCCATATTTTTTCTTCAGAAAAGAAAATTCTTTTTTCAACATAACCGGATATGGGTCAGCGAAATTCTTTTCGAGCAGATTTGACTGGCCCATGAATAATGCCTCCAGTTGAATAAACTGCTGACGGTGCTTTGCGAGTAATGAAAATGGAATGCTCCTGGCCATTGCTTCAAAAGCAGAGGTATTGACCGGGTTACCAAAATTGCGGGCAATCATCCACCATAACTGTTCCTCCCAGTGATATTTATTTGCCCGCAAAGAATCCAGGATCCCGTTCATCTTTCGGTTTAGTCTCATGATCAACAGCCTGGAAGCCCAGCTTTCCCATTTTTCAGTTCCGGATTTTGGTGCTGATAATTCACACGGTATAAAAACAGGCTTGAGCATCCAGCCTGTATAGGTTTCCAGCATGAGCCGCGGAATCCTGTTGCAAAGTTCCAGCTGCGGAATATTTCTTTTGATGTCCAGACGATCCTGTTTCCATACTACATGAAGCATAACGTTACGATAGTTCTCATCTTCAGCATGATTGTGTTTTATCCATCCCGAAGAAAACAAATGCAGTTCAACACTACCTATCCAGTTATTTCCATTGATACGAACCCGCGCATTGATAAAATCAGGTCCCTGGTGTGTATTCAATTCTCCCGGATAGTCTATTGTAACAGGTTCACCCGTTACAAGTTCCAATCCCTGTTGATTGAAATAGCGGTTTTTCCAAATGAATTGTAACATTTTTTCGGTCATCAAATTTTTAATATCATTAAAAATAACAGATGGACCGAGAGCGAAAAAAGTGAAAATCCCTGATTTTCGGGAGGAAAAGAACTGATGTTAATGTGGTAAATGTGGAATTGTAGGCATGTGTAAAAGGGTAAATTAAATGATTAATGATAATCTGGGAAAGTGTAAATGTTTGTTTATAGCCAAATGTCCCCGTTTGGATTTTCAAATAAATTTTGAAACTTTCATTTCAATTTCCAAATCTGCACACCATCATTAATAATTCAATTTCCACCTTTTTTATTTTCTACATTCCCGTATTCGCCACATTAAATCTTTTTAATGCTTAAGTATTAAAAAGATTTAAGTTCCTGAATTACCCTGCTGACAGGAAGACCCATAACGTTAAAGAAATCTCCTTCTATGGATTGGATCGCAGTGACACCTATCCATTCCTGAATAGCATAAGCACCCGCCTTGTCATAGGGCTTATATCGATCCACATAATGCATGATATCAGCTTTTGAGAGCGGATAAAACCTGACACGGGTTGTCTCGGAAAATAGAATTTCTTTTTTTGCATCTGTAAGTGCAATGCCCGTGATGACTTCATGCATTCGTCCGGATAATAAAGTAAGCATGCGAATCGCATCTGCCCTGTCCGACGGTTTTCCGAGTATCTCATGCGCCAGGACAACAATGGTATCCGCTGCCAGGATAATTTTATCGGTTCCGATCCGCTTTCTGACAATGGAAGCTTTCTGACTGGCCAGGAAAACGGGTACTTCTGAAACGAGAACGCCTTCAGGGACCAATTCATCAGCATCACTTGGTTCCTGATCAAAAGGAATTTCTGCCCATTCCAACAATTGTTTTCGCCTGGGAGAAGATGAAGCAAGAATTATCCTATCCATGAAGTATAATATTTTAGAAAGATCATGGAAAGAATTCCCATCATCATGATTGATTTAATTATGCTGCTGAGTTGATGAAACTGGGGCGGCTCCGTAGCGCGGTATAATTTTTTTAATACCCGAAGGATCGGATAGATCACGAGGAAGCAGGTGAAAATGATTGTCAGCCACCATCGGTATTGAAGTACATAAAACTGGATAAAAATCAAAGCAGCAAGCAATATGATCAGCCATGTGGCACAAAAAAATTTGGTGGCATTCAACCCCCATGTCAAAGGCATGGTACGCCGTCCATAACGGGAATCACCTTCCATATCCTCCATATCTTTGATCACTTCGCGTACCAGTGAAATAATAAATGCAAAGGATGCATATACAACTGCGAATTTATAGACCCTTGAAAGCGCACCATGGAACTCCGGATTTACAAAACGATGAAGCCTGAATTCGCAGAGATATAATACGCCAATCACCCAGGAAGTGAGCAATGAAATCAGCACATTGCCGATCAGTAATTTCTTTTTGAACGTGGTACTGTAAAAAAGGAGCAGTAATGCACAGACCAGATTAGAAGGGCCAATGAATATGTTCCTGAGTTTCCAGGAAAGATAAAATCCGATGAAAATTCCCAGTCCGGACAAAACCATGTGCCAGATAATCGCCCATCTCCTCTTTATTATTTTTTCCACGACAACTTTCCCGGGTTTATTTACCCGGTCGATATTCAAATCAAAATAGTCATTGATGATATAACCCGCTGCGGCGATCATAACGGAAGAAAGGCTGAGCAAAATAAAATCACGGGGTTTCAAAATGTTTTCGAGAACAGGATGCCCCTCGTAAAAACTGGGGATTAAAATACAGAAATAAAAAAGTGACTGGGTAAGTGCTATGAACAACAGGTTGGGCCATCGTATCAACCGGAAAAAAGCAGGCACTGCGAATAATTTCATAACAATGTTTAACCTTAATGCGAAGGGATGGCTGAATCGAGGTCCCAATTTCCGTGTAAGCGCAGAAGTTTTTCTATGACATCCCGTACACAACCATTTCCTCCGTCATAGGGTGAAATATACCGTGCAATTTGCAGGATTTCAGGCACTGCATCAGCGGGCGCACAGGGCATGCCCACTTTTTGCATGAGACGGCAGTCAGGAATATCGTCTCCCATAAATAATGTTTCAGCCCAGCTTAACTGGTTCTTTAATAAGAAATTCTCCAGCACTTCTATTTTATCTTTTACATTGAGAAAAACATGTTCGATTCCCAGTTTTTGCAGGCGTTTGGATGCACCTACTCCGTTGCTGCCGGAAAGAACGACGATATTATATTTTTTTTTCACCGCCAGCTGCAAAGCATATCCGTCTTTCACACTCATCCTGCGAACCTGTTCACCGCTTTCAAATACCAGTATATGGCCATCCGTCAGCACGCCATCAATATCAAAAACAAGAGTTGTAATGGGTTTGAAAAAATGGAGCAGGTTCATGAAATATTTTGCAGCAAAAGTATTCGTTATTAGGCTTAACGCCTAAAGCCTAAAACTAATATTCAGTGTGCATAACAATTTTGTATCTCCTTTGTAAACTTTTCATAAAATTCTAACAGAGACGGATATGTCAATAAAAGCTGCCTGTGTTTATTCAGTGTCTCCTGATCGTTTCTTATAGCTGGGCCCGTTTGTGTTTTACCCGGAGAGATATTTCTCAATCGAAATACGGTTTCTTCCATTAGCGGTTGTAAGGCAGCAAATGATATATTTTCTCTTTTGCAAAATGATTCAACCTGCGTAAATAAATAATTAATAAAGTTATTAACAATGGTGGCGGCCAGGTGATATTTCAGGCGTATAGAATCGTTCGCTTCCAGAACGGTATCAGCGATGGAAGATGCAAATTCTGTAATTACTTTTTTAGATTCAGGCATGTTCCCGTCCACCAGCATCGTTAAAGGTGGAACTGTCACCATTTCTTTGCGAAGGCTTTGCAAGGGATACAAAACTCCAAATAGTTTATTTGAATTGGCAATTTCCGACATTGGAATTGCGCCGGCCGTATGTGTTATGATGCATTTTACTTCACCCAGATCCCTGGCAAATTCAGAAATCGCATCATCTTTAATTGCGACGATCATGAGGTCGGCTCTTTTTTCGATGGAAGAAATATATGATGTAGAACTTGTTTGCAGCCTGGTGGCCAGTTTGTTTGCATGATCGGGATTACGGCTATAGACCTGAATGATCTTATGGCCGGCAGCAATTGACCTGCAGCCGAGTAAGGTGGCAGTATTACCTGAACCGATGAGTACAATATCCATGTGTAGAAATTCGGATAGTCAGATCCTGCGAAGGTCAGGATTTCTTTTTCTGCGATTTTGGCGCCCAGATAGCGAGCATCCGTTTACCTTCCATCTTAGGCATGCCTTCCAAAACACCCACTTCATTCAGTCTTTCAGCAAATTTAAGCAGGAGTAATTCTCCCCTTTCGCGGAACTGAATCGCGCGGCCCTTAAACTGTACATATGCTTTTACTTTATCGCCGTCTTTCAGAAACTTTTCAGCATGTTTCGCTTTAAAATCGAAATCATGATCGTCAGTATTTGGCGTAAAACGGATTTCCTTGACTTCTGAAGCCTTGCTTTTAGCCTTCATCTCCTTCTCTTTCCGCTTCTTTTCGTAGAGGAATTTGTTATAGTCAATGATCTTGCATACCGGGGGGTCTGCATTTGGAGAAATTTCCACGAGATCGAGCGCCTGTTCCTGTGACATCCGGAGTGCCTCGGCTATCGGGTATACGCCGACGGTTACATTTTCTCCCACCAAACGTACATTGGGTACGCGGATCATATTGTTGGTACGGTGTTCCTGTTGTTGTTCTTTCCTGAATCTTGGATTAAAATTACCTCTCGGAGGCCTCGGTGGAAATGCCATTTATTGTTTTTAGTTGAACGTAAGATAAGATCCGCTCTAAGTTTTTAGGATCTTAATTTTATCTCTGATTTTGTTTCTTTAATGAATGTTTCAATGTCCTGTACCCCCAAATCACCCCTGCCCTGCCTCCTTACCGATACCTTACCCTCGTTCATCTCCTTTTCCCCAATAATCAACATGTAAGGAACCCTGGCAAGTTCGGTATCACGAATTTTCTTTCCAATTTTTTCACTCCTGTCGTCAACACCTGCGCGAATATCCGCATTTTTAAGTGATTCCAAAACAGTTTGTGCATAGCCAAGGTACTTATCACTGATAGGCAGCAATTTAACCTGTTGTGGCGCCAGCCACAAGGGGAATTTACCTGCATAATGCTCGAGTAAAAAGCCTATAAAACGTTCGTGAGTACCCAGGGGAGCCCTATGGATAATCAGTGGAGTTTCCGGGTGATTTTCACGGTTGACATATTCCAGTTTAAACCTTTTACCCTGCGCAAAATCCACCTGGTTAGTAGCCAGTGTAAATTCTCTTCCAATAGCGCTCCATATCTGTACATCAATCTTGGGTCCATAAAATGCACCTTCCCCTTTTACTTCAACAAAAGGAATATTGGACTCTGTAAGAACTTTGCGCACCAAAGCTTCAGTTTCGAGCCATAGTTCAGGTTCATTGATATATTTTTTGCCCAGATTGGCCGGATCGTGCAGACTCAGACGCATGACATATTTTTCAATGCCAAAAATTTTGAAATATTTCAAATACATCTCATTGACGGCCAGGAATTCTTTTGCAAAATCCTCCTTACTACAATAGATATGCGCATCATTCATATGCAGGCAGCGTACACGCATCAGACCGAAAAGTTCGCCGCTTTGTTCATATCTGTAACAGGTACCGTATTCGGCCAGTCGGAGGGGCAGGTCCTTATAACTTCTGGGCTCGGCAGCAAATATTTTATGATGATGTGGGCAGTTCATAGCCTTCAGGTAGTATTTTGTCCCGTCCAGTTCCATGGGAGGATACATACTTTCCTGATAATAAGGAAGATGTCCACTTGTTACATAGAGTTTTTCTTTGGCGATATGAGGTGTAACCACGCGCTGATAACCAGCCGCCAGCTCGGTTTCTTTGGCAAGTTTTTCAAGTTCCTCGATAATAATGGTTCCATTGGGCATCCAGAGTACCAGTCCGGGACCTACGTCGTCGTCCATGGTAAAAATGCTCATTTCTTTACCCAGCTTGCGGTGATCCCGCTTTTTGGCTTCCTCCAGCATCAGAAGATACTCATCCAGTTCTTTTTTTGAAGGGAAGCTTATTCCATAGATCCGTGTAAGTTGTTTGTTTTTTTCATCTCCCTTCCAATATGCGCCGGCTATATTGGTAAGTTTTAGGGCTTTGATAAGCCCCGTATCGGGGATATGCGGGCCCCTGCACAGATCGGTAAAACCGCCCTGGGTATAGAAAGTAATTTCGCCGTCTTTTAAACTCTGAAGAAGATCCAGTTTGTATTCGTCGCCCTTCTCCTGAAAAAAGTGAACAGCTTCAGCCTTTGGAACCTCCTTTCTTACATAACGATTTTGTTTGGCAGCCAGTTCCGTCATTTTGACTTCCAGTTTCCTCAGGTCTTCTTCTGTTATCTGTCTACCGCCCAGGTCCATATCATAGTAAAATCCGTTTTCCACAGCGGGTCCTACCCAGAATTTTACGCCAGGGAATATCGATTCAACGGCTTCAGCCATCAGATGCGCCGTAGAATGCCAGAAAGTGGATTTCCCATCGGCATCATTCCAGGTAAGAAGCCTTAGAGCTGCATCTTTTTGCAAAGGGCGGCTGGCATCCCACACTTCTCCGTTTACATTGGCTGCAATCACCTTCCTCGCCAGTCCTTCGCTGATAGATTTCGCAATCTCCAGGGAATTGGTTCCTTCCGGATATTCCCGAATTGCGCCATCAGGTAATGTAATTTTAATCATGAAGTAGTTCCTTCCTTTAAGGGTTGCAAAATTAACAAACTCTTGCCAGATTTAGCTTTCGATAGAATCATCTGGAAGTATTTTTTTATAATTTGCCATTGATGAAATACAGTATCCGTTTATTGTGCTGCCTTTTCATTTTGAATGGCAGCCTGCCGTCAGTAATTCATGGCCAGGACCTCACCGGTATTTGGCGCGGCCATTTCCGATCCAACGAGATTGCCGAACGTCTCACAGGCACTTATGATGACAGGTACAAAATGGAAGTGCAGATTGCGCAGACACGTAACCATTTTCAGGCCATTACCTATTCTTATAAAAACACTGAATTTTACGGAAAGGCAGAAGCCTCTGGCAGTTTAAATGTGCAGACAAAAAAAGTATTGCTGAAAGAAGGAAAATTACTGGAAGTGCGGTATGCATCAGGATCAGTTTGTGTCATGACCTGTTTTCTCCAGTATTCAAGACTGGGAAATGATGAATACCTGCAGGGAACTTATTTCAGTACAAATGCAGACGATTCAACAGCCGATTGCGGAAAGGGAAGTATTTTCCTGCACCGTGTTGCAGAGACAGATTTTTATAAAGAACCCTTTCTTGAAAAAAAGGAAAAAGAATTACTTGCAAGAAAAAAAGAAGCCGGGTCAGTGAAAAAATTACCGGGCACTTTAGCGCCTCCGGCATCATCTGGTGAGACGGCTAAAAAATCTGTACATAAAACTGCACCTGCCAAGAAACCGCCTGTCTCACAATCCGTTGCTGCAAGACCAAAAACAACAGTGACTGAACCAGAGAAAAGTATGAATACAAGGGACAGTTCAATAAAAATTTCCCAGCCTTCTATGCCGGTTTCGATTCCCACGGTACTCCTGACCAGAACCAACGAGTTACTGAAAACGCTGACAGTAAACCATACCAGTATTGAACTCCGCATTTATGATGATGGAGCCATTGATAACGATACTGTTTCTGTTTACTATGACAACAAAAAGATTATTTCCAACGCACGCATTTCGGATCAGCCCGTCAGTACAGTCATAACAGTGACTCCTTCTGACCATCCGCATCAGCTGGTAATGGTTGCAGAAAATCTGGGCGATATTCCACCAAATACGTCACTGCTGGTGGTCAGCGACGGGGAGAAAAGATATGAAGAAAGGATTATTTCAAACGAGCAAAAAAATGTCGTGATCAATTTTGTATATAAGAAGATTGAATGACCAAAACAGTATGGGAGTATGGGAGTATGGGAGTATGGGAATTCGACTTGCTTAGTCCATCAAAATATTTTATTTTCTCCAATTTTTGATCCTGCACTCCCATACTCCCATACTCCCATACTTTCCTATTGCTTTCTCGGCATCTTCTCATCACGCTGTGCTGCATCATAAACAAAAGATGCAATAATGGTTGCAGCCTGTTTCAAGTCTTCCCCCCTGAGATGATCATAACTGTCCATATTGCTGTGATGGGTTCTTGAGCCGTAATCCATCGGATCCTGAATGAACTGGAATGCAGGCAATCCGATTGCATCGAATGACAGGTGATCCGTTCCCCCTGTATTTTGTAACGTCAGTGTAGAGGCCCCCAGATCATTAAATGGCCGGAACCATTGTTCGAAGATCGGCTTTACCGCTGAATTTCCCTGCAAGTAAATTCCCCGGATTTTTCCCGTACCATTGTCGAGGTTTAAATAGACGGAAAGTTTGTCTCCTTCAACATTGAACTTTTTTGTAGTTGTATCCGTAAAATGATTCTTTACATAATTTTTTGATCCGTGCAATCCTGTTTCTTCGCCACCCCATAAAGCAATTCGGATTGTACGGCGCGGATTGATACCAACGGCCTTTAATATGCGCACTACTTCCAGCATCACTGCTGACCCTGCCGCATTATCAGTTGCACCTGTTGATCCCTGCCAGCTATCCAGGTGTCCGCCTATCATAACCAGCTGATCTTTCAGGTTATTGTCGGTACCAGGAATTTCTGCAATTACATTATATCCCTGCTGATCATCTGAAAAAACCCTTGCGCTCATGTCCAGATCCAGAGAAACGGGTATCTGATGTTGCAATAAACGCTGTATGGTCATGAAATGCTCATAAGCTAATGAAATATCATTCAGGCCAGGCACCATTTCAGCATTGTAAGGAATACCATTTTGCACAAAAACAGTTCCATCTGAATTGCGCGGTGATGTTGTAATCATTCCCAGGGCTCCTTCCTGATCTGCAAATTTTTTTGCGGCTTGTAACAAACGCGCGGCAGCCATAAATGATACAAACTGATTGTTTGGTGTTACAGGCGCTTTCGGATCAAATATCATCATTTTAAAAAGATCTGAATCGGCATATCGAATCACATCCGGTTTCAAAGCCATCGGCAGTGAATCGTTTCTTTTAAGCATTACAATTTTATTTTTCAGTTTTCCCTGATATGCCGACAGACCAGAAGAATCTTTTATATCGATTAAAACGACATCCGCATGTTTTAACCCATTTGTTCCTTTTGAAAAAGTTTTAGGAAACCCGATCAGTGGTTCATAATATGGTGAGGTCATGGCCAGATAATATTTTTCCAGTTCCCACCCTTTGCCCCATTTACCCCATGGTTCGAGATTTGCATTTACAAGGCCCCAGGATGAGAGTTTATTTTTTGCCCAGTTAGCTGCTTTAAAATAACCCGGCGATTCCATCAGTCGGGGACCATTGGCATCCGTCAGATTAAAAATAATTTCCATTACCTGAGAATGATTCATTCCTTCGTCCCGGATTTTGGACATCATGGCCATATCCAGTTTTTCAGTTTGAGCAAATAATCCGCAGGTAATAAGCAATAACGGTATGATAATTCCTTTTCTCATGTGTTTTTATTGTGTAGCGAATGTATTATCCGAGTTCCATTCCTTCATCATATTTTACATAAGCGGAAAACCTAAATACAAAAATTATATGTTACGGATGGCGGGAAGGTAAACAGGGAGACTTGTTTTCATCATTCAGTCACCGGCGCGGAAAAATGTAAACTATCACTTAATTCACCCTGGTCAGCAGTCCCGTGATTTTTAATCATATTATTCTTACCCGAATAGGGATTTGAGCTTTTATTCACCGGACTCAGCCAGTAGGCTTCAGAAGAATCAGCAAATGCATTTGGACATCTCATATGATAAATAGTACTCCCGTCATATCTCACTGTACGGATCAGTGAATACAATTCATCCGTTATCATATTGAATTCCCTCTTTTTTTGTTCCATGGTATTTTCCTTTTGGAGTGCGAAAATTTCTCCCTGCATAGATTGGGCCAGACTAAGAGCTGTCTGAATAATAGCTGTGTCAGCTTTGAACTGATCAAACCGGATACTGTCTATCGAAATACGAAGATTTTGGCCTGACGAGTGAATCTTAGAGCTATCTGCCGCCGCAAATCCGTCCGATAATGCATAATAATTGGTCAGTACTGCAGCGAATGACCGGTTAAATGCCGATGTTTTAGAATTAATGGTCAGGGGAACATCTCTCTCTTCAGGAATTTTGTTATCAGGATTGCTTTTATGAAGTACCAGATATGTAATACCAAGGGCCAGAGCCAAAACACCAATCAATAACAGCGCCTTCTTCATAAATAGAATTTAATCAAAGATAATTCTAAATGCATTTGCTTTAATTTTGCGCGTTTGATTTAATCCACACAATTCTATGCTGGCAGGTTTTCAGAATTTGACTTTTGAGTTTGGCGCCCGTAAGATCCTAGAAAATGCGACATGGCATATTCAGCCTAATGAACATATCGGGCTGATCGGATATAATGGTACTGGTAAATCGACGTTACTGAAATTACTTTCGGGTGAATATTCACCTTCCGCAGGTAGCGTTGAGCGTAGCCGGAATATAAGTATCGGATACCTGCATCAGGACCTGTTAAGTTTTGATACGGGAGATTCCATTTTGAAAGTTGCTATGGGAGCATTTGAAAAAGTGCTCAGTTTGGAAAAAGAGCTCGAACAACTTGCAAATGAAATGGAGGCGGAAGAAAAAGCAGGCAAGACTCAATCGGAATGGCTGCTGTCGAATTATACCGACAAGCTCCATGAAATGGATTTGCTGGATGGATATAATATTCATCACAAAACGGAAGAAGTTTTGCAAGGACTGGGTTTTTCAAACGCTGATCTTCAAAGACCTTACCGGGAATTCAGCGGTGGTTGGCGCATGCGCGTACTTCTTGCGAAGATGATTCTTCAAAAACCCGACCTGCTGTTGCTTGATGAGCCAACCAATCACCTTGATCTGCCATCCATAGAATGGCTTGAAAAATACCTTCAGCATTATCAGGGTTCCGTAGTAATCGTAAGTCATGATAAATTTTTTCTGGACCGGATGGTGCATAAAATTGTTGAGTTATATCAGCAGAACCTTCATTTTTATAATGGAAACTATTCTTTTTATGAAAAAGAAAAGGAAATGAGGATTACCCTTCAGCAAAGAGCCTATGAAAACCAGAAGGATTATATCCGTCAGCAGGAACGATTTATAGAAAGGTTCAAGGCTAAGGCCAGTAAAGCTGCAGCAGCACAGTCTGCGATGAAAAGACTGGATAAAATTGACCGGATTGAAAATGTGGAAATGGAAAGACCCGATATGCGAATCCAGTTTCGCGTGGAACGGCAACCAGGTAAAGTACTGGTACAACTAAAGAATTTGAGCAAAAGTTTTGGTGATATTGAAATCATTCGAAATGCTGAAGCAGAAATTGACCGGGGTGATAAAATTGCTCTCATCGGGGCAAATGGAAAGGGTAAGTCCACCGTATTGCGCATCCTTGCAGGTACGGAATCATTTACCGGCGACCGCACCTGGGGTCACCATGTTGATGCGAGTTTCTATGCACAGCATCAATTGGAATCTTTAAATATAAATGATACCGTACTGGAAGAAATGAAACATTGCGGATCTCAGAAAAATGAACTGGAGCTCAGGACTCTGCTGGGATGTTTTCTTTTTTCAGGTGATGATGTTGAAAAGAAGATTAAGGTATTGAGTGGCGGAGAAAAAGCCCGTGTGGCATTGGCGAAAACCATTGCTGGTAAAGCGAATTTTTTGTTACTGGATGAACCAACCAATCATCTGGACATTCATTCCTGTGAATTACTGGCGGAAGCTCTAAACAAATATGAAGGAAGTTATATACTTGTGAGTCATGACCGTTTTTTCATTTCTAAAACAGCTAACAAAATATGGGAAATTGAGAACGGTCAAATTAAAATATTCAAGGGTTCTTATGATGAGTGGGTGGAATGGAATAAGAGGATGAGTTCCCAGGCAAAACCCATTTCCAATAAGCCGGTTATTGAAAAACCGCTCATAGATCAGCTTAAACCGATCCAGGCCACCCCGTCTGTCAGTAAAGACGCAAAAAAACAGATTCAGAAACAACAGCGCCTGGTGGAGCAACTGGATGCGGATATCAACCGTCTACAATCTGAAAGTAATCGTCTTGAACTGCAATTGTCTGCCCCGGAGATCTATGCTGACCGACAAAAATTCCTGGTTGCTGAATCGGAATATAAAAAAGCGGTCCTTAGTTTGTCCGTCGCCAGACAGAATTATGACACAGCGCTGGAAAGACTTATGGAAATGGAAGAAGAATTATAAGGCTTAAAGCATAAGGCGACAGGCTTAAGGTGAAGACTCAAAAGTTCAGGTAACCAAATTTGAAAATTGCATCTCATGGGCTTTGTTTAATTTTATGTAAACCATCAGAGCTATTAAAAAAAATCCATCTATTATTTTAGTCCGTACCCTAATTATTTCCAGCTGCCTGATTTTTACTATGATCATTTCATCCGCGGCCCAGGATTCGATTGCATTAAAAAGACCGAGAATCGGGCTCACTCTGAGTGGGGGAGGCGCAAAGGGTCTCGCTCATATAGGTATTCTCAAAGCCATCGATTCAGCGGGACTTTCCATTGACTATCTGACCGGCACCAGTATGGGCAGTATCATCGGTTCCCTGTATGCATCCGGTTATTCTGCAGATTCAATCTTATATATTGCCCGTCATATACACTGGGATCGGATTTTGTCGAATCAGAGTTCTCTTCGTGATATCATAATGGAAGAAAAAGATGAGTATGGCCGTTATGATCTGGAGCTGCCCTGGGTTAATAATTTTTTCAGGCTATCGACGGGCGTATTAGAAGGACAGGAGTTGTGTTTAAAATATTCAGAGCTTCTGTTTCCTGTATATAAAATAAAAAACTTCGATTCTCTGGACATTCCATTTAAATGCATAGCAACGGATATATCTACGGGGCAGGCAGTGGTACTGGACAGCGGAGAACTTGTAAGTGCCGTTCGAGCCAGTATGGCCATACCTTCTGTTTTTACCGCTGTGGATTATCAGGGTAAATTGCTGGTCGACGGAGGAATCGTACGCAATTTCCCAGTAAAGGATGTTCGGGAAATGGGAGCCCAGTTTGTGATTGGAAGTAACGTAACGAGCAGTTTACTTCCGGCCAATAAGGTGAATAATGTCTTGCAGGTGCTTTTGCAGGTAGCTTTTTTCAGGGAGGCGGAAGATACCAAGTTGGAAGTTCCGCTTTGCAATATTTATGTTCAAACTCCTCTGGAAAAATATAGCATGGCAACTTTTTCACAGGCGGATGAAATTATTGAAGCAGGCCTGGAAGAAGGAAGAAAACTGTATCCGCAGTTAAAAAAACTTGCAGACTCACTGAACGCTCTTTATGGTCCTGAAAAAAAGGAAAAGGCGTTACCTTCCATAGAAAGTGTAAAAATTTCTTCTTATGAAGTCAGGGGATTAAAATTTACCACCCAGGATTTCTTTGTGCATACTATGGGTCTGGTAACCAATCATGTGTATACGCCGGAAATGCTTGCACATATGGTTCGTCGTGCCAGTGGCACCCGGTATTATAACCGGATTACTTATCAGCTCGATCCTCAACCGGATCAGTCTGCAAAAATGATATTTGATGTTTCTGAAAGTCCGTTGACGTTTGGTAAAATATCATTGCACTACAATCAGTTCACTGGTATCAGTGCCATTTTTAATCTGACATCGCGGGATTTCTTTACGCCCAATTCAAGGAGCATGGTTACACTTAATATTGGAGAAAATTTCAGAGTCAGGCGGCGAGCATCTTCAATATCTGGGCAGGGGCAGAAAATTTGCTCTGAAATTAGCCACCCAGTTTGATCAGCTGAATATCACTACCTACGCAAACACAAAAGAAGCTGGTATTTATAATCAGAATTACTTTTTATTAGATGGAAAGTTTGGATATTCTACCAGCCGGGATTTGACCATTGGTGTGGGTACAAGATTTGAGTGGACAAGATTTAATCCTTCGATTACTTCCGCTGTAGAATTTAACGGAACGGATGATTTCCCGACCAGTTATATTTATTTCAAACAAAACTCCCTGGACAGGCCAGTATATCCCAAGCGAGGTATAAGATCGGAACTGGAAGGTGACTGGGTATATACGCAGAATCCGGAAATTCAAGCTACATACAAGCATTCAGGATGTGGATACCGTTGTAGCATACACACCGTATCCAAGAATTACCTTTCATTTTGAAAGTTATTCCCCCCTTTCAGAAAAAAGCACTTTATTATTTTTACTTCAATCCGGAATGAATTTTCAGAAAGGAAATATCATGAATGAGTTCTCTATTGGCGGGCTAACTTACAGTTTTCACAACCAGATTACGTTTGCCGGATTAAGAGAAGGTTCTTATTATGCGTCCAGTGTTGCAGAAGTTCAGGCGGGATTTCGTTACAATATGTATGGAAATCTTTACCTGACAGGACGGGCAAATATGATGTTCAGCAATTTTGTAAATAACGAGAATAAGTTTTATGATACACCCAATTTCCTTTCCGGGTATGCACTTACATTTACATATAATTTTGTGCTCGGTCCACTCGAATTGAGTGCCATGTATTGCGACCAGTGGAAAAGAGTAATGGGGTATGTTAATATTGGAATACCATTTTAAGCTGAAAGCCCAAAGCCCCAAGCCTAAAACTTCTTTTTGGATCGCAGAAATTTAATTCAGACAATTGGAGAGAGATTTATTTTTTAAATCCTGTTATTAGTTTTAGGGTTTAAGCTTATTAAGTCAAGAATCTCCCTTTCTTTTAATATAGCGGATTCCTGCATTTTATTTCCTTCTTCAAGAATGAACGATATATTTTTTTCCTTTTCTGATCCGATGGCATTAATACAAACATTCAAATAAGCGCCGAGAACGGCTGAACGCGCACAAAGTGCGCCAACACCGGCATCGGACTTTGAATTCTGATTCCCTTCCATGGCCATTGCCTTTAATGATATCCATCGATTTCAGGGAAAGTTGCATAACGCGGTAAGGCACTTCTATGGCCCTGTTATTAGCTTCCTGAATTGCTTTTGTTCGGAATGCTTTTTCGGTATCCGTATTTTTGGGAAGGGACCTCGCCTGGATGATTCCTCTGAAAGCCCTGGTATCATGCATCTACCAGTGAAATGAGTTCATTTTTAAGTGCAGATGCTTTTTCCGCCCAGTCACTGAATGATTCCCAGTTATCTTTCTGTGCAGACAGATTCGCCACCATGGCGCCTAACCCCGCTCCTAACGCTCCAAGGTATGCTGCAACAGAACCGCCACCGGGAGCAGGGGACTCACTGGCTGTTTCATCGGCAAAATCTGAAAGTGAGAGTTTCACCAGACTTTCATCTTCCGGATTTTTTAACAAATATTCTATAATTCTTTCTTCTGGTTTAAACGGAGCGAGTTCATTCAATCCCATTGTTATAACGGCAATCCTGATCAGTTCTTTTTCTGAAACGCCTGTGGAACGTTTCTGTTTTTTCAAAAAATATCTACCGGCCTCGTAGCAGGGATTCAAGTGGAATTACTCCAACCAGTTCGCTGCCTGTAACCCGCAGGCCCCTGGCTTCTGCTTTCCGGCAGACTTCATCAAAAGCAATATGCAGCGGTGTGATCGAAAGATTGGTAAGGTTCATCGAAATCTGAGCAATTCCATATTCTTTTATAAACCAGCCAATGGCTTTCACTGATTTGAGTGATCCGGGAACAATAACAGGTTCCCCGTTTTCATTCCTGACAATATTGCCAGATACAGGATCACCTTCTCTTTTTATCCTTCCGGCCTCCCGTACGTCAAAGGCCACGCTGTTGGCACGGCGTACCGAAGTAGTATTCAGATTTACATTAAAGGCGACCAGAAAATCACGGGCACCAATAACCGTAGCGCCTCTTTTTTCATCAAATACCGCAGGACCAAAATCGGGTTTCCATTCCTTCCTTTTTATTTTCTCGGCAAACCCTTCGTACTCACCCGCACGTATAACCGATAAATTGCTGCGGGTCCTATCTTTTTGTGCAGCTTCATACAAATAAACAGGAATGGATAGTTCCTTCCCTACTCTTTCAGCCAGTTTTCGTGCCCATACGGCGGTTTCCTCCATGGTAATACCTGATACAGGAATCAGCGGACAAACATCCGTTGCACCCATCCGTGGATGTTCACCCCGGTGCTTTCGCATATCAATTAACTCGCCCGCTTTCCGGATGGCCAGGAATGCCGCTTCTATAACTGCTGAGGGCGGTCCGACAAAAGTTACGACCGTACGGTTGGTAGTGTTACCCGGATCCACGTTGAGGAGTTTGACTCCCTCAACCGTTTCAATTTCTTTTGTGATCCATTGAATGATCTGGAGATCTTTGCCCTCGCTGAAATTAGGAACACATTCAATTATGGGAGTCATATTTCGTAATTGGCGTTCGCAATGTTAAGGAAAGAAAATCAATCCGCTTCGGAAAGCTGTGCACGCGGCCGGATAAAATCCAGTGGTTTTTTGAGAAAATACCGGCTCAGTATTCCCAGGAATTCAGGATAATCCCTCAATTGGACCCCACGGGATTTTACTGCTACTATAAATGCCAGTGAAAAGCTCACCAGAAAATTTAAAAACCCAATGGCCAGCACTCCAAGAAATATGATGATCAGATAGGTAACGGGCACATTTTTTAATCCAAGTCCATATAATGCAACTGATACATTCCCCGCAGAAATAGTAATATGACGGATATCGAAAGGAAATCCAAGGATTTTACTTACAATAGAGGACATGCCCAGCATAAATCCGAGAGAAATATTTCCGATCATAGCGCCGGCATTTTTCTCAATAAATTTTATCCTGCGTGATTTTTTTTCAGGTGAAGCGCTGGCAAGCCACCAGGGATGATTCCCTGAGTCTTTCCCCGATTTGACCATAAAGAATCTTATTTTGTACATAACCTGCGATGATTCCGCTAAGAAAGAGAAACACGCCCGTATTACAGGCATAGAGCAGGGAAAGACTATGCCAGGGATGCTGGCTTTCCAACATAGCCCTCGCCTGATCACCTTCCAGGATTTTCGTCCTGGTTACAAGGTCATAAAACCAGGCGAGCAGGAAGGAGCCAGGAAATACAAACAGAAGATTTCCAATAAAAGAAGCAATCTGACTACGGGAAACCCTCGCCACAGTAACTGCCAGGTTATACAAATTTGGTTTGTATGTATTTCCCTTGGTATCCAGAGAACTGGCGACAGCACTGGCAGTAAAAGCAGGTTGTTTTGTTGCAAGTGTTGAACCTGTGGCATCAATGATTAAAAAACCGATACTATAATTCACGCTATAAGCAAATCCATGCCAGAATATTGGTAATTCGATAGCAGTGAGCAGATTTTTAATAATCGTTATAAAAGCAGTTATTCCTCCCCCTTTCATCGCGCTCCACATCATTTTCCGGTATTCCTTTTTGGTTGACGTTATATAGTGACTTCCTTTAGAACCTTTATGTTCAGCTATCTGATAAGCTACATACCCAAGGGACTGTGATAGAAATTCGCGGATGCTGTTCTTTGTATTTTCATTTTTTACAAGCATTTTGAAAAATGAAATGAAATTATCAGAATTGAATTTCGAATTTCCATCGAGAATGTCTGTAATCAATTCAATTCTCCCAAGTTTATTGCTAAGAATTAAAAGAATATAGGTCTGGTGAATACTGGTGCCGATGTTCGAATGATTTTGACGGATATACTCAATGGAGTCAATACCCTTCCTGGCCAGGTTATGAAGCCTGGTGCTTTCAGCTGTTAGTAATCCGGCATCGTCTGAAATAAACGACTTTTCGATATTTTGTATCAGGTGGATTTGATTCAAAAAGGGATTTTCATCGATATTTTGTGTAGCCAGATGTTTGCGCACCTCCTTTTCCAATCCCAGATTGGCAACCTGGAAACTGAGTATCTTCAGCGATTGCATCAGTTGCACAAGTATATGTTTATCGTCAACCGAAAAAGCCAGTCCGATAGATTCAAAAAACTGTTTCCACTGGCTATGTGGTATATCTTCGACCCATCGGTAATCGTCTGAGCGGTAAAAAATTCTGTTTATTACGTATAGAAAATCATTTTCGTTTTGAAGCGACGGAATGAGTTTATGTCTCAGTCTGCCAAAGAATTCCTGCCAGAATCCATTGGCCATGGGAATGCCACTTTCTGTGAGTGCGCCTGAAAGATCTGTATCAATGAATTGTGAAACCAGGGCATTATGCAGATTCGTTAGGACAATTGGATGCTCTTCCATCAGAAGCAGCAGGGTCTGGAGATTTTTTGAAGGATTTTTTTTCCCTTTAGAAGGGCGAATTGCAGAAAAAAATGTTATCAGAAATTCCAGTCCACCTTTTTTATCCGCGATATAAAGAACTGTGCTACGCCGTTTAGCAGATTCGATGAAGTCGGCACGTTTATTCCTGCCGCGAAGAATAATTGGCATAGGTACTGTATTATGCCCAATATACAAAGCTTAAGTGATGAATTTACCCCGTACAATTATTTTATAAATCAAATTGGATCCAAAGCTGTAAGGAAGATAAGCAAGGGACTGAACGGGTTCTGTAATGATCAGATTGGCCGTCTTTCCCTTCGTGATAGTGCCCAGGGAATTTCCCAATCCCATCGCAAATGCACCATTAACCGTGGCTGCATTGATTGCTTCTTCCGGCAGCAGTTTCATTTGAATACAGGCCAATGCAATTACTGTATTCATATTACCACTGGGCGAAGATCCCGGATTGAAATCAGAAGCCAGAGCTATGGCGAGACCGGATTCCAATAGTTTTCTCGCTGGCGCATATTGCATGCGAAGGAAAAATGAGGCCGTTGGCAACAAAGTGCAAAGTCCTTTCCATCTGGAATTTTTTAACGTAGTAATGTCCACTTCACTCATAGTTTCCAAATGATCCAGAGAATGCACATCCAGATTTATTCCGGTTTGTATTCCTCCTGTAGAGCTAAGCTGGTTGACATGCATTTTCGGTTTTAACCCGTAACTTATGCCGGCCCTGAGAATTCTTTCTGATTCTTCCGGATTAAAAAAACCGTGATCGCAAAAAACATCGATAAAATCGGCCAGATTTTCTTTTGCAATGACGGGAAGCATTACTTCCACCAATTCGTTAATATAAGCCGCATGGTTATCCCGAAAGATTAACGGATAAGTATGTGCCCCAAGAAAGGTCGATTTAATTATGAGGGAGGATTTTTGTTTTAACTTCCTTATCACCCGTAACATTTTCAATTCTCCTTCCAGCGATAACCCATACCCGCTCTTTATTTCAATGGCTCCGGTGCCCAGTCTGGCCACTTCCTCCAGTCTTTTCCATGAAATCCGGAAAAGTTCATCTTCTGAAATTTCATTTACTTTCCGAACCGTGTTCAGTATGCCTCCACCGCGTGCGTTAATCTCAGCATAAGGGGTGCCCCGGATTTTCTCTACGAATTCATTTTCGCGACTGCCCGCAAAAACAATATGTGTGTGGCTGTCGCACCATCCGGGCAAAACCAGCCTTCCCGCACAATCAATTTTTTCTATTGGAAGTGCCGAAAAGGTCTTATCCAGTGAATCCATTTTCCCAAACCCAGCAATCTCCTCTCCTTCTATTAACAGCCAGGCATCAGCCATGTAGGGCAATTTTTCCATTTCCTTACCATACAGAGGTCTGTCACCAGAACCTGTATTTATGAGCTGTTTAATATTTATCAGAAGCAGACTTTCCATCATGTGGGTCAGAGTTGAAAATCTTCTTTCGTTTTTTGTGCCAGAGCATAACCGGCATCTGCATGACGGATTACTCCAAGGCCCGGATCATTTCGAAGTACCCTCGAAAGACGGGCAGCTGCAGCATCGGTACCATCAGCTACGATCACCATACCAGCATGTATGCTATATCCCATTCCAACTCCGCCTCCCTGGTGCAGGCTCACCCAACTCGCACCGCCAGCAGTATTGACAAGGGCATTCAGAATTGGCCAGTCTGCTACAGCATCACTTCCGTCCAACATGGATTCCGTTTCGCGGTTTGGTGATGCCACAGAACCCGTATCAAGGTGATCACGACCTATGACGATGGGTGCATTTACTTTTTTTGTACGGACAAGTTCATTAAAGGCCAGACCTGCCTTTTCTCTTTCACCCTGACCAAGCCAGCAAATACGTGCGGGTAATCCCTGAAAGGCAATTTTTTCCTTGGCCAGCTTTAGCCAGCGTTGCAGGGAATTATTTTTGGGGAAGAGTTGAACTATCAATGCATCTGTAATCGCAATATCTTCCGGATTTCCGCTGAGTGCTGTCCACCGGAAGGGTCCTTTGCCTTCGCAAAAAAGAGGTCGTATATACGCCGGAACAAATCCTGGAAAATCAAACGCATTCTTTAAACCATTTTCGAAAGCCCTGGCACGAATATTATTTCCATAGTCGAAAGTAATGGCACCTTTTTCCTGAAGCGCTAACATTTTCTCTACGTGAATTGTCATGGACGCATATGCCAATTTCAAATATTCAGCAGCATCAGTTTCACGCAATTTTTTTGCTTCTGTGCTGGAAATCTGATGTGGCCAGTAACCTATAAGAGGATCATGAGCGGATGTCTGGTCAGTAAGTGTATCAGGAATTATATTTCTTGCCAGTAATCTTTCAAGCAGATCTACTGCATTACAACACACACCAATAGAAAGAGCTTTTTTTTCATTTTTAGCCTGGGTTGCTCTGTCTATGGCTTCATCAAGTTCCGTCATTCCAATATCCAGATATTTTGTTTCAAGTCGTTTTTGAATGCGCCAGTTTTCCACTTCTGCAATTAGTGCCACTCCCTCGTTCATTGTGATCGCCAGTGGCTGGGCTCCTCCCATTCCACCAAGTCCGGCAGTTACATTTAGTGTGCCTTTTAAAGTTCCATTAAAATGTTTATCTGCCACTGCTGAATAGGTTTCATAAGTCCCCTGCACAATGCCCTGTGATCCAATATATATCCAGGAACCGGCCGTCATCTGGCCATACATCATCAAACCCTTTTTTTCGAGTTCATCAAAATGTTCCCATGTTGCCCATTTAGGAACAAGTTGGGAATTGGAAATAAGAATTCTTGGCGCATCTTTCTGTGTTTTCATTCTGGCAACAGGCTTACCGCTCTGAATCAGAAGCGTTTCATCATTCTCCAATATTTTCAGATTTGTAATTATATCGTCAAGGGCCTGGAAATTCCGGGCCGCCTTTCCTCTTCCCCCATAAACTATTAACTCGTCAGGTCGTTCCGCTACTTCGGGATCAAGATTATTCAGCAGCATGCGTAAAGCAGCTTCCTGAATCCATCCTTTACAGGATAAAGAAGATCCGGTGGGAGTTTTATATTTGACCGGGTCGTACTTTGAAATCGTTTTTTGCATTTTAATTATTTAAGGAAAAGTTTTCATAATTTTTATTGAGTTCGATGCCCCGGGCGATTGCAAAATTGTCTGTCTCACGAATAAAACTAAAAGATTCAATCATAGATTTTATTTTTCGGATATCATCTGCAAAAATCCTGTCCTCACGGGCAAAACTTACCTGTTGACGCACGTACTCATGGGCATGCTCCAAAATAGAACTACTACGAAACGGCCGCCGGAATTCAATTGCCTGGCAGGCAGTCATCAGTTCAATTGCAAGAATGTATTCGAGATTTTCAAGAACCATTTCCAATTTACGACCGCTGATACTCCCCATACTTACATGATCTTCCTGGCCCAGGGAGGTCGGAATACTATCAGCACTGGCCGGAAAACAAAGTGTTTTATTTTCCGTTACCAGGGCCGCAGTTGTATATTGAGGAATCATAAATCCACTATTGAGTCCAACATCCTTCATCAGTAAAAGAGGAAGTCCCCATTTTCCTTCCAGCAGCAAGTAACACCTGCGATCAGAAATATTTCCTATCTCTGAAGAAGCGATCGTCGCATAGTCTAATGGAATTGCAATCGGCTGGCCATGAAAATTTCCTCCACTGATAGTATCATCAGCAGAAAAAATCAGTGGGTTGTCTGTAACGGAATTTAATTCAGTCAGTGTAAGTTCTTTAAGATGTATCCACGCATTCCGACTGGCTCCATGTACCTGCGGCATGCAACGCAGCGAATAAGGATCCTGCACGCGACCGCAGTCAACGTGACTTTTCATGATCTCCGAACCGGATAAAAGTAAACGCAGTCGCTGAGCTACCAGCTGATTTCCTTTAAATGGCCTGAGATCATGCAGGCGTTCATCAAAAGGAGACTTGGTTCCTGTCAGGGCTTCCAGACTCATTGCTCCGATCAGGTCGGCTGACTCAAGACAATAATGCATTCGTTGCAGGTTGGCTATTGCGTATGCCAATATAAATTGCGTTCCATTGATCAATGCCAGGCCTTCTTTCGGCCCGAGACGCAATGGTTTAAGCCCGTTCTCAGCAAGTACCGATGCGCTGGGAATTATCTTTCCCTTTACCCAAACTTCCCCCAGTCCGATCAAAGGAAGAAAGAGATGGGCCAACGGTGCCAGATCGCCTGAAGCACCTACTGATCCTTTTTCAGGAACCACGGGACAAATATCCCGATCTATGAACCAACAGATTCTTGTAAGTGTCTCTGGCCGGATCCCTGAATAACCACGGGCAAGTGATTGTACTTTAGTTATCATCATGATCTTCGATAAGAAAGGACTTATCGGGCGCCCGACACCCACGCTATGACTCTGCAAAATTTTATGCTGAAGAGTCAGCGTGTCTTCAGCAGATATATGCGTGTTGGAAAGTATCCCAAATCCAGTATTTATGCCATATACCGTTTTTTCACTTGAAACTATTTCCTCAACATAATCCCTGCTTTTGAGAATGAGTTGCATTGAATTTTCCGGAATAATACCTTTTAGTGTACCCTCGGCCAGGGCGATTACAATTGCGGGAGTCAATTTATCAGAGCCGTATTGAAATGGTTTAGTCATGTAAATGTTCGATTATTTGCGAATGGATATATTTGCGGGCGCCAGTTTTGTAACGCCGGTAATTATCATGCATAATATCACGAAAATAAAACTCTTTAGGATACTTCTTAGGATCACTTATTTACCCTCGCTGATCATTCTGTATCCATTGTCTTTTTTAAGGAGCAAATCGAAATCAGGCCTATTCTTTTTTTTTGACAGATATGCAATGGGGGGTGCACAACGCATACATCTGGATATACTTAAATCGATTCCGGAATGTGAGAAAGAGGTTTTTTTTACAAGATGGTCACCCAATAAAGTTTTTAAGAATGAATTTTATGCTATTCCCAATGCGGAATGCAGAGACATACATATTTGGTGTGATTATTTAGTATTAAGACTATTCTCTGTTCATTATTATAGCTTTTATATTAACAGGCACTCTTCGGCTCATGTTTTTGGTGCCAATTCCACTTTTTTTTATGATATGCTGCCCTTTATCAAAAAAAAGTCTATTCGATCAGAGCTTTTACACAATTTCACTTTTGGCAAAAAAGGAATGGAGTTTTTCGGGCTAAAAAATTATCACTTTTTAGATAACAGAATTGTGTACGATTATTATACAAAACATAATATTGAAGAACAATATGCCGGTTTTCAAATTGATCCTGTTTTTCTGCAACGAATCCTCTTCATAGAACCTGGTGTTGATATTCCCGCCGAAAAAAAGAAATCATTTGATCTCCCGTTAAAGATCATTTGTGCCGGACGGGGCGGACAACAAAAAAGAATCTGGCTGGTCAACCAGATAGCCGATTCCCTGATTAACCGTCATGCCGCAGTTCAATTTCATTTTGCGGGCACGCTCACCAGTGAACTTTCTGAAAAACTGAAAGCTCATTCGGTACTTCACGGAGAAATCAGCGATCCGGTACAAATGAAAAATCTGCTTGAAGAATCTGATTTGGCACTCCTGACATCTTCTTATGAAGGATTCCCTATGTTTATAAAAGAAGCCATGGCCAATGGATGCATACCGGTTGTAACGGCATTGCCTGGTAACCTAATGCATCTAAAAGACCGGAACAATAGCATGCTTATCCTTGAAATTCAGGATGAAATAATACTGGTTCAGGAGGGAGTGCAAATAATAACGGAATTGTCCAGGGACAGAAATCTATGTGCCAGGTTGTCGGGGGAGGCCTACCGTTATGCGAAGCAACATTTCAGCCGGGATGAATTCAATAAAGAATACCGGAAGTTGCTTATACCTGTCAATTGAATGCTAACTATTGGCTGTCGGCCGTTGGCTTTTAGCGGAATTGTGAGTGTTCAGGCTTTTCAGATTCTTTAAATAAAAACTAAACATGAAGAATTTGGAGAACAGTCCCAGTTTAAGCAGGGATTCAGGAATTCCAGCCTGACACAAAATCATCTTCTTTACAATGGCAGAAACATTTCCCTTGTAACCGGATTCCCTGATCTGGTCGATATCCCTGATACGCAAATTCCTGAGAAACCGCCACCAGGCGTCAAAAATGATAATATGTTTTATTGCCGATTCGTCTAATTTCCCTCCTAACAAAAATCTCTCGGGAATTTCTATTTCGGGTTTACCAAAACTTACCCGCGTTACCTGGGTTTCGCTAATCCCGATACATACAAGTTCTTTTGATATGTATTCAGGAGTACCGTGCTTTTTAATATAACGGATATAAAAATCAATATCAACCAGCCATTTCATCCGATGATCGAAAAGGACATTATCGTCTTTTTTAAAAATGACCACACTGGGCGGACCGATTCTATTGGAAGCAAAAAGGGATTCAGGCAAACGCTTAATTAATGTTAAATGCCTGAGTTTAGGATTGGTACGGATGGAACGGCCATCCTGGAAGATATTGGTAATAGGCCGAAAAATAGAAAGGTGCTTTACCCTTTGCCATAGAGTCCGTGAAGGTGCGCAGACTTTCAGGCCCGCTGAACCAGTCGTCGTCGTGCATGACCTTTATCCAGTCTGCCTTAGCCGCCCGAATACACTCATTCCAGTTTTCAGGTGTTCCGAGGGTCCTTTGGTTCTTTAAATAACGTATCATTGGCATTACAGGATGATTTACTATCAGATCGCGAAGTTCAAAACCCGGACTATCGTCTGTAATTACTACTTCAAAATGACGATAGGTCTGTATTTCTATCGAATCCAGCAAGCGCTTCAGGTAAACCGCGCGCTGATAAGCCGGAATGCAGATTGAAATAAAAGGCGCTTCTTCCATCCGGCAAAAATAGGTTCCTGTGGATAAATCATAAGGATATTAATAATCCGTTATCAAATTATAGCACGAAAATTGATTATAAAAATTGAATAATTCGCCATGATCGTTCAATTTAACCGGAATATACAGTTCACCAAACTGATTAAAGCAGAAGGACGCCTAAGGGAGTTCAATTTCAGAAAAGTGAACGGCCTGCATGAAGAACAATTTACGGTAGACGTAAGTGACGATCGTGGAAACCGCATCATGTTTAAGATGCATAAAGAAGGAAATGAATGGCTGATACCTACAGATCAGCCAGTGCCTGAATGGGTAAAAACAAATAGTTCCAGGTTTAACGACGCCATTGAAGAAGAACTAAGGGTTTCCTGATCTGTGTTTCACTTAAATTTATGGCAGAATTCTACACATTGCATGGTTCAGTTTACTGCTACTATACAAAGATTCGCAGAACAGGGGGAAAAAACCGGCTGGTCTTATATTACTATTCCATCAGATATCGCTGAACAACTAAATCCCGGTATCAAGAAATCCTTTCGTGTAAAGGGAAAACTGGATTTACATATCATCGAACAACAGGCTCTGCTTCCAATGGGAGACGGCTCTTTTATTTTACCATTGAATGCAAGTATTCGAAAAGCTATTCATAAAAATAAAGGGGCCAATGCTCAGAATAAGTTTGGAACAAGACAGAAAGCCTTTGGAATTAAATGCAGAACTAGTTGAATGTTTAAAGGATTCACCGAACGCAGAAAAAAAATTCAATTCATTGCCCCGCTCTCATCAGATGTATTACAGCAAATGGATTGAATCAGCAAAAACTATTGAAACACGTGCGAAAAGAATAGGTCTCACGATTCTGGCGATGGAAAAAAATATGACCTATGGAGAGATGCTTCGGTTGAATGCACAATCTGTTAATAAGTAAGTTGTTCGAAATGTGCATATAATCTATTAAATTTGATAACATGCGTCGGATGATGCTGAAGAAACCTCATTTGAAAACTTTAAATTTCCGGAATTGACTGAAACGATTATTAACCTTGAAACTGTTAACCCGATTGAATTTTTCGGTGTAAACAATGGCAAACTAGATATCCTCAAAAAAAAATTTCCACTTCTAAAAATCCTTTCACGCGGAACCCAGATCAAACTTAGCGGAGCACCTGAACAGGTTGAAACTGCCAAGGAGAAAATAGACCTGCTGCTGCAGTACCTTGAGCGGAATGGCAGCCTTACGGAAAACTATTTCAACCAGATTCTGGGTGGCGACGATGCTGAAACAGTGGATCATTTCGTTGACAGAAATCCAAATGATATACTTGTTTTCGGTCCGAATGGAAAAACAGTCAGGGCCAGAACGATAAACCAGAAAAGGCTGGTAACGGCCTCCGAAAAAAATGATATAGTTTTTGCCATTGGGCCTGCCGGAACCGGAAAAACATATACAGCCGTTGCAATGGCTGTACGGGCCTTAAAAAATAAAATGGTTAAGAAGATCATCCTTACCCGTCCTGCAGTTGAAGCAGGTGAAAACCTGGGTTTTCTTCCTGGTGATCTGAAAGAAAAAATAGATCCCTATCTGCGGCCACTATATGATGCGCTTGACGATATGATACCGGCCGACAAACTCGGTTATTATATGACAACAAGGACTATCGAAATTGCTCCGCTGGCATATATGCGCGGGCGCACACTCGATAATGCATTTATAATTCTGGATGAAGCTCAAAATGCTACGGATCTGCAGTTAAAAATGTTTCTGACACGTATTGGCGCCAGTGCCAAAGCCATTATTACAGGCGACCTGACACAGATCGATCTTCCTAAAAATCAAAAAAGCGGGTTGGCAAAGGCCCTTTATATTCTAAAAGGCATCGATGGAATTTCACATATTGAACTGGACGAAGAAGATGTGGTAAGGCACAGGCTGGTGAAGGCCATCATCAAGGCATATGAAAAAGATAAACTGATTGATCAGGGAAGCGCTGAACGCTGAACGCTCAAAGCTTAACGCGTAAGGTATACGATTCTATGTTTTTGCCGCATTTGATATAATATCAAAAGAAAAATATTCATTTGAAAATCATTTTCGTTTATTGCTTTGCAATTTTATTGTGTTGCCTGTAATGCAGGAAAAACATTTAAGAAGGCTGAAGATGCCCAGGATGCGGGACAGGCAGTTTATTCGCGCTTCCCTCGACGGAGATTATGAAAAAGCCCGTTTTTATTTGCTCAACGATTCGATAAATCTTTTGCTGATCAGTAAATGGCAACAGGGATTTGATAAGATGGATAAGGATACCCGTCAGCAATACCGGGAAGCAAATATTCTCCCTATTAATATACACGCAATTAATGATTCTGTTACTTCATATACCTATTCAAATAGTTTCCGCAAAGACACGACAACTGTTCATATAGTCCGAGTTAACGGGGACTGGCTGGTTGACCTCAAAGAGATCCTTAACGACAAACATTAATTTCAATTCAGGAGCTGTTTTGCACAATGATGCTGAATGAGTAGGTTTGTGCACTCAAACCCGCTTATGAATAAGATGAATGTTTCTCATCCCTGGCATGGGGTGCCCTATGGCAGTCATGCCCCACGCATTGTAAATGCAATAATTGAAATTCCACAGGGTTCCCGGGCCAAATATGAAATCGACAAAGAGAGTGGCCTGCTGAAACTGGACCGTGTGATTTATTCTTCATTTTATTACCCCGTAAATTATGGGTTTATTCCGCAGACTTACGGAGATGACAAAGATCCTCTGGATATTCTTGTTATTACCTCGCTGCCGGTCGTTCCACTTTGTCTTATGGAAGCAAAGGTCATGGGTGTTATGCAAATGATCGATAGCGGAGATGCCGACGATAAAATAATCGCCGTAGCTGCCAGGGATCCGAGCGTGAACCACTACAACAATATTGAAGAACTGCCGAAACATTTTTTTGATGAACTCAGGCATTTCTTTGAAGAGTATAAAAAGCTTGAAAATAAAGCTGTTAAAGTAGAAGAATTCGGAGATAAGACTATGGCATTAAAAGTTATTGAAAATGCAATAGATGCCTATAAGCAGGGATTTGGAACCAAATGAAATATTTTCTTTATGTACTTAACTGATTTCAGCATCTCAACAAAAAGCTGATCTATAAAGTTGAATCCATCTCCACATAGCCGGTTAACTGATCAGGAAATTTTAAGGCATTTTTATGCGGATCATAATAATGAATGGCTGGGAATCCTGTTAGAGCGATATACCATGTTATTATATGGTGTGTCCATGAAATACCTCAAAAATCAGGAAGAGGCAAGGGATGCTGTACAGCAGATCTTTTTGAAAGCCATTACCGAACTACATAAGTATAAAGTTATTTACTTCAGTTCATGGCTTTATATGATTGCGAAAAATCATTGCCTCATGTTGCTCAGAAATCCGCGAAGGGGAGTTTTCATTGACCTGATACCGGAACCTGTTTTTGAAAATGAGGATCCGCGATCCAATGAAAGATGAATTACTCTTAAAGGATTTGGCAGAAGCTTTGAAACACCTTCATCCGGAACAACAGACCTGTATCAGGATGTTTTACCTTGAAAAGAAATCTTACCAGTCAATTGCACGGGCAACCGGATATAGTCTTTTGCAGGTGAAAAGTTATATCCAAAATGGTAAAAGAAACCTTCGACTGTTGTTGGAAAAGAAATTGGATAAATTTGAAGACTAAAAATGGAAGAAGAAACAAACAATAATATTCCTGAAGATTCTGAAAAAAAACTGCCGGCGTCGCTGGACATTCACCTTCGTGGCATTATGCAGGAAGCAGAATTGAAGGATTTCCAAAAGCAACTGCCTGCTGAATTTCTTTCCGATGCTTCAGAAGGACTGCATCATGTAAATGACACAAAACAGCTGGAATCTGTTTTGCAGAAATTAAATCAACAGATGCACCAACACCTGCAACATAAGAAAACCCATAAACGAAATCATCATATTGGAAATCTCTCGTGGACCTATTGGACGATTATTGTCGTTTTACTGCTTACAATTGTTGGATTCATTATTGTCCGCATGTTGTTACACCGCTAACGCTAAACGCCTAACGCTTAAGGCAGATTAATCCAATAATTAGTCTATTTTCCAAAAGCGGCATTAAATTATGAAAGCTTTGAGCGTCAGGCGTTAAGCTTTAGGCATTACTGATACTGAATGTAAACAGGTCTGGGTTTTAATTTTAAAACTTCTGCAGGAGTCATCATTCTGCTGTTGGCTTCACGGAAATCGTTTTTGTAAAACAATTTGAATCCTGTGAACTCTACTGGTTCCTTATATATATAATCGTGGTAAGTGGTTAGCTTTCTCGATTGTGCACCCCAACCATCCATATCTATAACTACCTGGACCTCGGGAATCTGGTTTTATATTCTTATAATTCCTGATCATGGCCTGGGTAAACCGATGAACGACAAGCACTTTTGGCGGAAGTTGGTTATTTTTAACTAGATCTGAGAGATACTTAATTGTAAAGTTGATATCTGTCGCGTCCATTGTCCCAATAACTGTTCCAGGCTTTTTCCCGGTTTTCATGGAAAATTCGGGATCTATTCCAAGATGTACCTGGGGCATTTTCAGATAAGTTTCGAGCAGAGGCACTTCTTCCTGAACTGTGCTCTGGCCGACCTGAATATCCAGAAACACCAGTGCATTGATTCGGGCAGCCATGCGTATTACCGAATCAATTTGTTTATATGGCATACGCAGCCTGTATTTATTACCTTTCCCGGGATACCCCTGAGCAGTAACGGCGATATAATGCAGGGCCGGAATAACAGGAATAGTAGAATCAGCAGTCTGCCACTTTTTTATTTCTTCCTTTAGTTTAGCGAACATTGTATCAGTGGGATATTCCCCAAGCACCCCCATTTTCTTTGAATAAAAATTTCCGTAGTAGGCTACAACCCTGTTAAAAGGAAAAATTGCACCCGGAAGCGGATAACCATATTTAACGGGCCAGTGGCCAGAACTATCACCATTGCTTAGTGCCTGAAGCAACTGGTCATATTTTACTGAATCCAGTACCTCGGGCCTTTTATAAAGCAGGGAAGAGTCTTTGTTGCTGATGGTTGTGTCTTTACCATTTTTGATCAGTTCGCTCCTGTTCCGATGAAAAGGGTTTCCTGATCCCATTGCCTGGAAAAAATAGAAAATTGCCATCAGGGCGACAATAACACCACAGATAATAAGGTACTGATTTTTCAATATATAGGGTCTTCCACCTGTTTTGGGAGAAATTTGCATAGAGTAGTTGGTTATCGAACGGACTATCATCATTCGCTTAAAGAAAACGTGTTTTCCGGAGGCTTTATTTTAAAGTGATTCTGTTAAAAGATGATTTTTTTATACCAGTTTATCAAGCCATTGGTAGATGAATCGTGGTTGGCGGTTTCTTCGCTGGTTTTCAGCTCGGGAAGTATTTTCCCGGCCAGTTCCTTACCCAGTTCAACACCCCACTGATCAAAACTGTATATATTCCATATGACTCCCTGGACAAAAATCTTATGCTCGTAAAGCGCTATGAGCTGTCCGAGGGAAAACGGCGTAATTAATTTGATAAGGAAGGAGTTTGTAGGACGGTTTCCGCTAAAAAATTTAAATGGTATCATTTCCGGTTTTACATGAGCCGCAAGAAGTTCATCGGGTGTGCGGCCATTCATCAGTGCTTCGGTTTGGGCAAAGAAATTCGACAATAGTTTGGCGTGGTGATCGCCTAAAGGGTTGTGACTGATAACCGGCGCGATAAAATCGCACGGAATCAGCACGGTTCCCTGGTGTATTAATTGATAAAATGCATGCTGGCCATTGGTTCCAGGTTCTCCCCAGACTACCGGCCCTGTGGAATATGTTACCGGAATACCATTCCGGTCAACTGATTTGCCATTGCTTTCCATATTACCCTGTTGAAAATATGCAGCAAAGCGATACAGATATTGATCGTAAGGAAGGATGGCTTCTGTTTGTGAACCAAAGAAATTCCTGTACCATATTCCAAGGAGAGCCATAATAACCGGAATATTTCTTTCAAAGGGGGTGTTTTTGAAATGTTTGTCCGAAGTGTGAGCACCCTGCAACATTTCTTCAAATCCAGGGTAACCAATCATGAGCGCAATGGAAAGGCCTATTGAACTCCATAGGGAATATCTGCCTCCTACCCAGTCCCAGAATACAAACATATTGGAACGATCTATACCGAATTTTACCACTTCTGTTTCATTGGTTGACAATGCGACAAAATGTTTAGCAATATGCACCGGGTCAACTGCTGATTTCAAAAACCATTCACGCGCAGAATGTGCGTTGGTCATGGTCTCCTGCGTAGTAAATGTTTTTGAAGCGATGAGGAAAAGCGTTTCTTCCGGGTTAATTATTTTTAGAGTTTCCACAATTTGAGTAGCATCCACGTTGGATATAAAATATGCGTGCATGCCATCAATCCAGTAGTGTTTTAAGGCCTCAGTAACCATTACGGGTCCCAGGTCACTGCCACCGATTCCTATATTCACAATATTTCGGATAGGCTTGCCAGTGAAACCGCGCCACTCTCCGGAATGGATTCGTCTGGCAGAAATATTTCATGTGTTCCAATTCCTGCATTACACCTGGCATAACATCTTTTCCATCGGAATATACCGGTTCGCCGGAAAAATTGCGCAAAGCAGTATGGAGCACGGATCTGTTTTCTGTTTGATTGATTTTTTCCCCGGAAAACATAGCCTGCATGGCATCCCAAACTCTACATTCCGCCGCCAGATCCAGCAGATGTGAAAATATTTCCGGCATTTAGCAGATTCTTAGAATAGTCAAAAAGTATGTCTCCGAAAATAATTGAATAGCGGTCAAATCTTTCCCGGTCATCGGTGAAGAGTTGTCTCATCTGAATACCTTTCATAACCTGCTGATCAGCCTGGAGAAGTTTCCAGGCTGTAGTTTCTACCGGGGAAATGTTCGGGAACATATAAAGGGGATCGCTTTTTTATCTGCCGACAAAATTACGATATGAATCTTGTTATTGTGAAAGGAATTGGCAACAGCTCACCGGATATTTACAAGAGCTTCTAGAAAAGAGCCTAACATTTCTTCTGAAATATCAAGATGGGTGACTATGCGCAGGCGATTTTCGGAAATGGGCAACAATAATATATCTTTCCCCTTCATATTCGAAATAAAAGTCCGCGGATCCCGTCCTTCATTTAACTCAAAAATAACGAGGTTTGTTTCCACTGGAAGGACCATTTTGACCCATGGATGTTTTTGTAATGCCTCGCCAATTATTTTCGCATGTGTGTGATCGATGGCAAGTCTTTCAACATTGTGATCCATTGCATACAAAGCGGTTGCCGCCAGAAATCCTGCCTGACGCATGCCGCCTCCGAATACCTTACGAACTCTTCTCGCCTGAAAGATAAATTTCTCGTTGCCGAGGAGTATACTACCGGCGGGGCAACCGAGACCTTTGTTAAAACAAACGGAGATGCTATGAAAAAGGGATCCATAATCCCCGGGCAATTCTTTTTTTGCTACCAACGCATTAAATAAACGGGCGCCATCCAGGTGAAGAATGATCTGGTGCGTATCGCAGACATGCCGGATTTTTTTTATCTCTTCGATATCATAACAGCTACCTCCTCCCCGGTTAGATGTATTTTCCAAACAGACCAATGAAGTTTTGGCCTTGTGCACATCGTTTGGGTTGATATTTTTGGTTACCTGTTCAGCCACAATCCTGCCGCGATCACCTGGAACAGGCCTCGTCTGGCATCCTGCATTATAGGCGATGCCCCCTCCTTCATAGATGTAAACATGTGCTTCCTGCTCACAGATGACTTCATCACCGGGTCGGGTATGACTGGCAATAGCTATTTGATTCGACATAGTCCCGCTTGTGCAATAAAGTGCGGCTTCCATACCAAAAAGACTGGCCATTTTTTTTTCCAGCAGATTCACAGTCGGGTCCTCTCTGAAAACATCGTCACCAACTGAAGCCTTCATCATTGCCTCCATCATACCGGGAGTTGGTTTTGTTACAGTGTCTGAGCGAAAATCAATAATCATAGCATTTACTTGATGTTAAAGAATTATCCCTCTCTTTCCGGTGGCACGATGCTTGAAACGATACCGGTATAAAATTAATATTATGGACAATTTAATCGTAAAAGGAAACTGGAATGAGCTGAAAGGTAAATTAAAACAAGCCTATGGCAATCTGACCGATGACGACCTGAAAAATGAAGAAGGCAAAGAAGATGAATTGCTGGGTCTCCTGCAAAAGAAAACCGGTAAAACAAAGGAAGATTTGAAAAAATGGTTCAATTCTGCCAAGCAAAACAACAATGAAAAGAGCAGGCATTAACAGGACTTTTCCAAAAGACCCTTCCAAAATAAACGGAAGGGTCTTTTATTTGAACTGATCTGGCCACACATATTAAATGAATCTTTAACTTGCGCCCTATGACACAGGAAAAGCTAATAGATATGAGGTCCCGGCTGAGCGGACTGAGGAGGTTTCTTTGACGTCGGGAACCGGCAGATTAAAATTAACGAGGAAAGGCAATTAACGGGCAGTTCGGGCTTTTGGGAAGACAATGAGCGCGCCACAGCCATTCTAAAAAACATCAAAGTAAATGAGTACTGGATAAAGCTCTATCAGACTGTTGAGACCGCTATAGAAGATTTTGCTGTACTTATGGAATTCTGGAAATCGGGCGAAGCATCAGAAGAAGAAACCCGTACAGCTTATCGAAAAAGCACTGGAACTGATAGATGAAGCCGAATTCAAATCCACTTTGAACGAACCGGAGGATGAGTTACCCGCTGTACTTCAGATTAATTCCGGTGCAGGAGGCACTGAAAGTCAGGACTGGGCAGAGATGCTGATGCGTATGTACCGGATGTATGGAGAAAAACAGGGATGGACTGTTTCAGAACTCGACTTTCAGGACGGAGAATCTGCAGGGATAAAAAGTGTTACACTTCAATTTGATGGACCTTTTGCATACGGATTTCTAAAAGCAGAAAGCGGTGTTCACAGGTTAGTTCGCATTTCACCATTTGACAGCAATGCAAGGCGACATACTTCATTTGCGTCAGTCTATGTATATCCGATGATTGATGATACCATCGAAATTGAAGTAAATCCTGCTGATATTGAGTGGGCATTTTTCAGAAGCGGTGGCGCCGGGGGACAAAATGTCAATAAGGTTGAAACAGCAGTGCGACTCACTCATAAACCCAGCGGAATTGTCGTAGAATGCCAGCAGGCCCGAACGCAGGGTGAAAATCGCGAAAAAGCAATGGCCATGCTTAAAAGCCGGTTGTATGAAGAAGAAATGCGCAAACGGGAAGCAGTGAAAAATGCTAATAACGCCAGTAAGAAAAAGATAGAATGGGGTTCTCAGATACGTTCCTATGTTTTTCATCCATATAAAATGATCAAGGATCACCGCACAGGATTTGAAACGGGTAATATACAACCAGTAATGGACGGAGAACTGGATGGGTTTATTAAAGCATTCCTTATGTCAGAAAAAGAGACAGCTTGATTTATATAGTGTGGAAGTGTGGTAGTGTGGTAGTGTGGTAGTGTGGTGGTGAAAGGATGAAATTTAAAATTTAATTTGACGGTCATATATAAACCGTCATCCGTCATCGAAAAAATTTTTGATAATGAATCTTGGCTATTTCAATTACCCTCTTCCTGATAATGAACCGGTAAAATCCTATGCTCCGGGTTCACACGAAAAAAAAATATTGAAAGAAGCTATTGCCACGTTAAAATCAGTTGAACACGACTTACCGGGCATTATCGGTGGAAAAGAGATTCGTTCCGGTAAAAAAGTCAATATCCGTCCTCCTCATGAACTTACACACAACCTGGGCTATTTTCACAGGACAACCAAAGCAGAAATACAACTGTCGGTAGAAACTGCTTTAGCAGCGAAATCTTCCTGGGAAAAAATGAACTGGGAAAATCGTGCAGCCATTTTTTTGAAAGCCGCCGATTTGCTGGCCGGTAAATATCGGGCGCAAATGAACGCTGCGACCATGATAGGTCAGAGCAAAAATGCCTATCAGGCGGAAATTGATTGCGCCTGTGAACTTATTGATTTTCTTAGGTTTAATGTACATTATCTCAGTGAAATTTACAGACAGCAACCTATTAGTAATTATGGCATACATAACAGGATGGAATATCGTTCGCTTGAAGGATTTGTAGTTGCCATCACACCGTTTAATTTTACCGCGATTGGTGGTAACCTACCAACATCAGCTGCAATGTGCGGAAATGTGGTTGTTTGGAAACCAGCAGACACACAAATTCTCAGTGCTCACATGTTTATGAAGATTTTACAGGAAGCAGGGCTGCCTGACGGTGTCGTAAACCTGGTTTATGCAGACGGGCCTGAGTTGGGGGAAATTTGTTTTAATCACCGTGAATTTGCCGGCATACATTTTACAGGTTCTACTAATGTATTCAACACGATCTGGAAAAATATTGGCGAAAATATTGGGAAATATAGATCCTATCCACGCATAGTAGGTGAAACAGGAGGGAAAGATTTTGTGCTTGTACACCGCGAAGCAGACATTGATGTGATAGTAACCGCGCTGGTCAGAGGCGCATTTGAATTTCAGGGTCAGAAATGTTCTGCTGCATCCAGAGCCTACCTTCCGTCAAACCTGGCAACCCAGATAAAGGATAAACTGGTTGCTGTTGTTGATTCCCTGAAAGTTGGAACGGTAGAGGACTTCAGCAATTTCGTCAATGCAGTTATTGATGAAAGAAGCTTTGATAAAATAAAAGAATATATAGATCAGGCAGCAGCAGATCCTAAAGCAAAAATTCTGGCCGGTGGTAAAACCGATAAAACAAAGGGTTATTTCATTCATCCTACCATTATAGAAACTACTGATCCGAATTATGTTACCCTAAGGGAAGAAATATTCGGGCCGGTATTGACTATTTATATTTATGATGAAAACAAATTTAAAGAGACAATGGATCTTGTTGATTCTACTTCGAACTATGCGTTAACCGGCTCAATCATATCAACGAATCGTAAAGCCATCGAACAGGCAACAGAAAGACTCCGTCATGCTGCCGGTAATTTTTATATTAACGACAAGCCTACCGGAGCGGTAGTGGGCCAGCAGCCCTTTGGGGGCGCGAGGGGTAGCGGAACAAATGACAAGGCAGGATCCATTCTAAACCTTTATCGCTGGCTGAGTGCCAGAACCATAAAGGAGACTTTTGACCCGCCTACCGGGCATGGATATCCTTTTTTAGCGGAAGCCTGATCGTTTCACTATTTTTATAAAAATATTCTGATTGAAGACGATCCTGACCGAAAAAGAATTGGGAATCACTATTCAGCGATTAAGCCACCAGTTGCTTGAAAACCATACCAGTTATCTGGACCTTGTAATAATAGGCATACAGCCACGAGGTATATTCTTTTCAGACCGTATCGTGAAAGAGATAAACCAGCAGATTACACCGGAAAAAATTACTTACGGAAAGCTTGATATTACTTTTTACCGGGATGATATTCGTCAGGGGCTTCATACTATCAACCATACGGAGATACCCTTCAGTATTGAGAATAAGACGGTGATCCTGATTGATGATGTCCTGTATACCGGAAGAACTGTCCGTGCAGCCATGGATGCGCTGCTCGCTTATGGAAGGCCCGCGAAAGTTGAACTTTGTGTACTGATAGACCGCCGCTTCAGCCGGGAAGTGCCGATACAAGCCGATTATGCCGGTCGATCGATTGATACCATTATTACTCAGAAAGTAAAGGTTTTATGGAAAGAACGTGATGGTAAGGAAGAAGTGGTATTGCTTTAAGGCTAATTTCGGCATGTGGTTTCGAAAATATAACTTTGCCTTTTAATGCAACTCAGTACCAAACATCTTCTTGGCATTCGAGATTTACAAGCTTCAGACATTCAGATTATTTTAGATACAGCCACACAGTTTAAAGAAGTTCTGCAAAGGCCGATAAAAAAAGTTCCCACACTTCGCGATGTTACCATTGTAAACCTCTTTTACGAAAATTCCACACGTACGAGGATATCATTTGAACTAGCAGAAAAAAGGCTTTCAGCAGACACTATCAATTTTACTGCATCAGGTTCTTCCGTATCCAAGGGTGAAAGTTTATTGGATACCGTAAATAATATATTGTCCATGAAAGTGGATATGGTCGTAATGCGACATAGCGCCAGCGGTGCGCCTCATTTCCTGGCGAAACATATACCAGCGGCCATTGTGAATGCCGGGGACGGTATCAACGAGCATCCCACACAGGCCTTGCTGGATGCTTTTTCAATTCGGGAAAAACTAGGTTCACTGGAGGGGAAAAAAGTTGCAATCATCGGCGATATCATGCATTCACGTGTAGCGCTAAGTAATATTTACCTATTGAAAAAAATGGGTGCGGAAGTAATGGTGGCCGGCCCTCCAACCCTAATACCAGTGCATATTGCAGAGGCATTTGAAATCCCGGTGGAGTATAATTTGCGCAGAGCACTTGAATGGTGCGATGTTGCCAATGTATTGCGAATACAACTCGAAAGACAAAACCAGGTTTTGTTTTCCTCGCTCCGGGAATACAGCCTTGCTTACGGCATTAACCGGAAACTTCTGGATGGACTTTCAAAAGAAATTGTGATCATGCATCCCGGTCCAATAAACAGGGGGGTAGAATTGGACAGTGATGCAGCAGACAGTAAACAATCCATTATACTGCAACAGGTGGAAAATGGTGTGGCCGTACGTATGGCTGTCCTTTATTTACTGGCAGGTAAAGTTTCGAATCTTTAATAACTTCAAATAAAAATGCAGCGGATTGCACTTTTCCCCGGCACATTTGATCCGATCACAATCGGACATCTTGATATTATCAGCCGTTCACTCGGATTATTTGATAAAGTAGTAATCGGAATCGGCCGGAATGTAAATAAAATGCCGATGTTCTCTGAGCAACAACGGATAAACTGGATCAAAGAGATTTATAAGGACAACTCCGGCGTGGATGCCGTTTTATACGACGGATTAACTATCAGGTGCTGCCAGCAGGTCGGCGCACATTTTATCATAAGGGGTATCCGTTATGTCAATGACTTTGAGTATGAAAAAGCAATTGCGGATATGAATCGCAGCCTGGATTTTCAAATTGAAACCGTTTTTCTCACCTGCCTTCCCCAATATACTTCTGTGGCTTCAACGCTTGTGCGCGATGTACTCCGCAATGGCGGAGATGTAACCCAGTTTCTTCCTAAGGTGGTTGCAGATTCATTGGAAAAGTCTAATCCTTAAGTATGAATGTTTAAGGCAACATTGAAATTTGAGGGACTCAGGTATAGAAAATTATCAGTGTGTAAGAGTAAAAAATAAATTTCCTCCTTATGGCGATTTGGTTTAAAACGGATTGGAACATTGACAAGCTGAACCAGCTTTCAGCTAATACCATGAATGATTTAATGGGAATTAAATTCATTGAAGTTGGCGAAAACTATGTCAAGGCCACTATGCCTGTTGACCATCGTACCCGTCAGGCTTATGGATTATTACATGGAGGCGCATCAGTCACTCTTGCTGAAACCGTCGGCAGCGTGGCTTCTGTAATGGTTGTTGACCCGGAATTATATTTTTGTGTAGGCGTGGAGATTAATGCCAATCATCTGCGCAGTGTTAAAGATGGCTTTGTAACTGCGACAGCGATTCCCCTGCATTTAGGCATGTCTTCACATGTATGGGAAATTAAAATAATGGATAAGAACGAAAAGTTGATTTGCGTAAGTCGTCTGACGGTTTATGTCAAGAAAAAGAACAAAGATTAGTGTGAGAGTGAAATTTAAGCATACACATGGTAAATGATATTTATGTTATTTAGGCTTTTTGAAATTCGCAATTATAATAGTTACACTCTCACACTCTCACACTCCCACACTCCCACACTCCCACACTAAATTGAGTACCCCCCGGCTCTCAGTACTTCAAGTATCGTCGGATAGGTATTTTGCTGAACAATCTTAAAATCAACCGACCCAATCCATTTAATCGCAGTAATATCTTCTTCTGATTGTGGGGTAAGCGGCTGGTTCCCTTTAGTTTTCATCAGCCACCAATGAGTTTCTTTCAGAATAGAATGTCCTCTTTCTACATATTCATGTTCAGTGATAATTAAAAATCTGATCAGTTCAAGATGACCGACACCCGTCTCTTCTTTCACTTCCCTAATGGCACAGGACTCAAGCGATTCACCCGGATCAAGTTTTCCTTTGGGCAGATCCCATTTACCCCGGCGAAAAATAAATAAAACTTCTCCAATTTCATTTATGACAAGGCCGCCACCTGCTTTAACCATTGTAGTGTTTCCTGTATTCATTATGTTCCTAAAGATAGGCTGATGAATTTGAACTGAGTCTTGAAGGCCAATTGAAATACCAGAATTTAATAGAGAGTTTATCTATATTTTGTGACCGACATCTGAAACAAAGGAATTTTTTATCTTCACACTATGACAAATGAAAAAGCAGTTGCTGAAAAACTACTGGAAATACAAGCCGTTAAACTGAACCTGGAAAAACCATTTACCTGGGCATCGGGATGGAAAAGCCCTATTTATTGTGATAACAGGAAAATATTATCCTTCCCTCATGTACGCGAGTTTATTAAATCTGAAATGTGTAATCTGATTTTTGAGGAATTTCAAGACGCAGAATATTTAGCAGGTGTTGCCACTGCCGGCATCGCGTGGGGAGCTATGGCTGCTGATCAGCTTAAACTTCCTTTTATTTACGTCCGGTCTAAGCCCAAGGAGCATGGTATGGGAAATCAGATCGAAGGATTCTGCGAACCCGGAAAGCGGGTAGTAGTAATCGAAGACCTCATCTCGACAGGCAAAAGCAGCCTGGCCGTCATAAAGTCACTCAGGACAGCCGGTTTGCAAATTGCCGGACTGGTTTCTATATTTAACTACGGATTTGATGAAGCCACCAATGCATTTTCTGCCGAAGGCATAAAAATCCGGTCACTCACTGATTATTCAACTCTGATCGGGTTAGCTATTGAAAAGGGATCTGTGAGTGCATCTCAATTTGAAACACTTGTTAAATGGCGGGAAGATCCCTCAAACTGGAATGCCGTTTCGTATTTTTGAAAATCAATAATATCGAATGAAAAAGATTTTGTGCATACTCATTCTGACAGTTAATTATACATTGGTTTTCAGCCAAACCCAGGCGCCTGTTCGTAAAGGTGCGTTTGAAACTGCTACTATTAGTGTACCTACAGTACAGTGTGAACAATGCAAGGACAGGATAGAAAAATATCTGACCCGCGAAGAAGGAGTTCAGAAAGCAACAGTAGATTTCAAAAAGAAAACATGCAAAGTAACTTATCTGTGGGATCGTACCACGATCGAAAATATAAAAACGGCTATTGCCAATACCGGTTACGATGCAGATGATGTGACAGCTGATCCCGAAGCTTATAAGAAACTACCGACGTGTTGTAAGAAACCGGAAGATGGCGGTGGTCATGAAAAATAATAAATGGACCATTTAAAAAGAAGAGAATTTATCCGCAATGCAATCCTGGCCGGAGCGGGTATTTCTTTCACCATACCGGAATTAGCGAACGCCCGTCAAGATCAGATTTCGCTATCAAAAACTTCAGTTGCTATTCAAAGGCCTTTATCTCAGAAAAAAGTCATTGTTGCCGGAGCCGGCATAAGTGGTCTTTGTTGCGCCTATGAACTAATGAAAGCAGGTCATGACGTTGTTGTGTTGGAAGCCAGCGGCCGCCACGGGGGACATGTATTTACTGGACGTGATGGATTTTCCGACGGTTTATATGCTGATTATGGGGCTGATCATATTACAGATCCGGGATATGAAAAATTTTTTGAATACAGCAAAGAATTCAATCTGACTGTGATTCCATACCGCCAGGGGCATGAAGGTTTAACAATGATTTCAGGGAAATTTTATTCCGAATCACAGCTAAGGGAACCCTCCGTTCTGCATGCACTTGGATTTAATGATAAGGAGGTAAATTTACTTTCCCAAAACCCGTGGTGGGCACTGGAATCGTTTTATCTGCAAACTTTTATTTCAAGGTTTACCGATCCGTTTCAGCCATTTGGTGCTGGTCTTGATGACCTGGATAATATTTCAATTGCCGACCTCTATAAGAAACAGGGTGCTTCAGAAAGGGCACTGGACTATCTTGGCGGTAAAAATGTGTCTGCTTTATATAAAGTATGGCGTTTCGCAGTAATGGGATTCCGAGGGATACCTCATTCCGAAGGAAATGTATTTCGTTTAAAGGGGGGCAATCAGGAAATGACTAATGCATTTGCTGATAGACTCGGTAAACGGGTTAACCTGGGTTCGCCGATACTGGCTATCAGTCATTCAGCTAATTCAGTGACTGTAAAGTACAGGCAATATGGGTATGAGGAAGAAAAACAAATGACCGCAGATTTCCTCGTAAATGCTATTTCACTTCCTGTTTTTAAAAAAATTATTTTAACCCCCTCTCTTTCTGCGGAGAAACAATTTGTAGTAGATAACCTTTCTTATACTTCACATCCGCATTACATTTTTGAAGCAAGCTCTAAGTTCTGGCTGAATGATGGGTTGAAATCTATTGATATGGAATTCGATGATCCTGATATTCAGGCAACATGGCAAACAGCAGACGAAGTGAACACTGAAAGAGTCCTTATTGTAGCTTATGGTCCTTCTGGTTTATCTCCTCAAAGAGTATTGGCTGCTTTCAGAAAATTATACCCTGGAAAAAGAGACACAATTGTTCAGGCATTGACTAAGGACTGGTCAAAAGACGGATTTGCACCTACCTGTGAAATGGTCCCTTTTTCTGTCGGACAAATGCATAAATTTTGGCCTCAGGTTCTCAAGCCGGAAGGCAGGATTTATTTTGTTGGTACGTATGCCGATAATCTTAGCCGCGGGATGGAATCCTGCATCCGGTCGGCCAAACGGGTCGCAGAAGAAATCAATTCGATTTGAATTCAGTTATTTTTCGGACGAAATGCGATACATGTTGAAATTTTCGGGTTCAGGTATTTATAAGTCATCCGTTTGCCTCATTGGATTTCTTGTAGTTTCGCAAACCCCTAACCATGCTCCACGTGTCAAATTTATCCAGCCTCCCGAAAAAGCAAGTTACTCATGGAATCAGCTGGTTCCCTACTCTGTTGACGTTTCCGATCAGGAAGACGGAGAGTCCAGATTCCAGGAGATACAATCTGCTGAGGTATTGGTTAAGTTAAAATATGTGGAGAACCGGACAAAAGAATCCGAGTATCTTAAACAAAAAAAATTCAATGATTCTGCCGGCATTAACAATATGGTAAAGTCGAATTGTTTCAATTGCCATTCAGTTAAACTAAAGCTGGCGGGGCCTTCATTACTGGACATCAGTAAAAGATACCCAAATACAAATAAATATCAGGACCTGATGGTAAACCATATTCTCAATGGATCAAAAGGAATATGGGGAACTGAAGTTATGCCAACGCATTCCGAATTATCAGTTGCCATGGCTAAGGAAATGGTAAAATGGATTTTAAATTATGCCAGGGATTCCAGTTTAAATTATTTTGTCGGGTTACAAGGGTCATTGCCTTTAACAAAACCAGGGGAATCTGTTCATCAGGGGCTTTTTATAGTCGAAGCTTATTATACTGATCATGGATCTTCTGAAAATCCGGATAAGAAACTTACCGGATCTGCCCGGACTATTATTCAAATTAAGTAACTATAAAACCGTCAATACTTTATTTCAACCGGAAATTTGCCCTCGCCCAGTCCGAGTTCGGCAGAAGCAGCGTTGCTGATCCGAACGATCAGGCCATTACTCTCTTTCATTTCCGGCAGCTGGCCTAAAACTTTGGCATAAATGGTTTTGCCGTTTAAACCCGATACGCGGATAATGGTACCCACGGCTACCGAATTCATTAATGCATAATATTTCCCGTCTGTCCATCCGCTGGTACTTTTAAAAGTTCCTGCCTGGCCAGTGGCTGATTTTCCACTTCCTGCGTAGTCCACACTAAAAAAGCCACCATTGCTATGGGTGACTGCATAGTTGTTAACTTTTTCATTCGCATTGTTTACCGGAACAACTGAGGTCCCCGGGGAGGTATTTGAAACAGTTGACACCGGAGTCTTTGAGGGTTCCGGGCGGTATAACGGAGGAGCACTTGACGCAGCCGATTTATTTACTGTTTGTGACGGAAGATCAGTCTGCTTAGTCGTTTTGTTTGTGGGATCAGAAACCTGTTCAGCCATTGCAGGATTCGAAGAAATGCCCATGGCTAGCGGAGACAGATCTGTTTTCACCTTCAGAAATCCGATTATTAACGGTGTTCCCTGTTTCAGGTCATCTCTTTTTATTTTATTCCATTTCTCCAGACTGGTTACAGGAACATCGTTATAAATAGAACTGATCTTATACATCCACTCACTTTGTTCAACTACATGATAAATGGGGACGAGTGTTTCGCCACTGGCCTTTATTTGTTTCTGATCAAAATTTACTGAAGTCAGTGGAATATTAAGCCGGGTTGCAACTTCAAGTGGCTTATCAAAACTCATATTGTTAAAACTGGCGATATCATGTGGGCTCAGATTGAATAACCGTCCTATGCTATACCAGTTTTCTTTTGCGACCACCATATGAACCAGGTAGAATTTGCCATTTCTTCCCTCTATCTTAAGCTGGGCTTCCTGAGAATAGCCTGCTGAAACAGATAAAATAAGAAAAATTAATATGGGAATCCAGTTTTTCATATCAGGTGTTTATGGATGAACGCAAATATGCTTAATTATCTTGCAAATGAAATATTAAAATGACGGCTATTGTCTTATTCTCCATGATTTGGGATAGTAATTATTCATACGTCTTTCAATTAGTTTTACCCAGCCCAATCGTTGACTCAGGTATCTTACAGTACGCCAACCCTTTTCTCCCGTAACCGTTTCAAACGGTTTTCCTCTTAAAAAGTGAAGCGCATCCTGCTTCGACAAATCCATGGATGGTGAATCATACTTCAAAAAATTGGCCAAAGCCAGTTCCTGGTCCGGAATCCATTCGTTTTCGCCTGGCTTTCCAAGCCGGATACCAGCTTTTCTTAAATACAGGTTTTTTTTCAACAATTCAAAGTCACCTGCAATGTTTGGAGGCATTGCATGAACGGATCCTTCTACTGAAAGGAAACTGAGTGAATTTTCCTTTATCCAAACATTTATCTGTTCTTGAATGGATTTTGGAATTCGTACAGGGTGCCTGATTATTCTTTTTGCGTGTAAAGCAATAACCGCCTGTTTTTTTTGAATAACTGAAAGAAAAAATCCTTCCCCTGAGAGCTTGTCAGGATAAAACCGGTAACCAAATGCCCCCGACTTTTTTGATTTTGTTTCTACAATATTCCATGAAGGGTCGGGAGATAATGATATGGATCTGCAAGGAAATTGCTGAAGCATCGTATCAAGTATATCTTCATTCTCTTCCATGGAATAAGAGCAGGTTGAATAGATCAGGTGTCCGTCTTCTTTTAAACATTCCCATGCGTCTGCCAGAATTCGTCGTTGTCTCTGACTGCAAAGTTGCACCAGATTGAGGCTCCATGTTTTTATGGTCTCCGGATCTTTCCTGAATAAGCCACTCCCGCTGCAGGGCGCATCGATGAGAATTATATCGAAAAAACCCGGGAGCTTTTTGAAATGAGCAGGATCATTATTTGTCAGGATACCATTTGCATAACCCCATTTTGACATATTGTGATATAAGACCGGTACACGCGATTTAATTGTTTCGTTACTTACCAAAAGCGATTCAGATGAGATCAGAGACTGCAAAAAAGTCGATTTGCCTCCCGGTGCAGCACATAAATCAAGTATTCTCAGATTTTGCATACTGTCGGCGATTTGTTTAAATGCAAATTCTACAAACATGCCAGATGGTTCCTGAACATAATAAAGGCCGGCATGAAATAATGGATCCAGGGTGAAAGATCGTCGTAAAGAAAGATAAAAAGCATCTGTAGCCCAGGGTACTTTATCTGAAATTTCAAAAGGAGGTTCATTGATTTCCAATGGCCATTGATCATTCAGCAAAATTGGTTTTCCAGGATTCATATGAACTGAAACCAATTGATTTCCTGATTCATGTACTGACTGAAAAGCCTTTGGATCAAAATGATCCATTTTACTAAGACTCCTGATAAGTTCCGCTGGTAGCTGGTAGGTCAAATAATTTTAATTAATGAAAATTAATTTGATCAGAATCGTATGCTAAATCGTTGTTTAACCTGGAATTCTTCCCTGAAAAAAACAAGTCCAGCAGAAAAAATATCGATACTCATTTTTACTTTTGGATGTCGTTGTATATAATCCCATGCTTCTTCCATCTCACGGCTCCAGTGAATATCGTGAATGATAATAAGGGAAGATGGCGAAATTTTATTCAGGAATTTTTCAAAATATTCCAATACTGGTTTTTTTCTGTGATTTCCATCAATAAACACAAGGTCGGCCGGGGGATTATCTGCCAGCACTATATCGAGACTCTCATTAAAGTTACCGGCTACCACTGTGGTATTACAGAGTCCCAAATGGTGAAAAGTCTCTCTTGCAATACGGGCAATGTCAGGTGCGCCTTCCATGGTAATAACGTTTGATAAAGAATCAGCTGAAGCCAGGTAAGATGCGGATATTCCAAGAGAACTGCCCAATTCAACAATGGTTCTGGAAGGATAATGATTTGCAAGACGGAACAGAAGTCGTCCAAATTTTTGTGTACATACGGATGTTCCTGCAATTTTTGAGATTTTTTCTAATTCATTCACTTTTCGAAATGAACCGCCGCCCAGGTCATGAAAGGCAACCTTTCGCTCATCCAGACGGAGCATTTTTTTTAAGTGCTCTATTTGTTCATATGCATAATATAAGCGTTTATCATTCAGAACAGCGGTTACAAAATCATACACGAACGGCGAATGAATACCATGCCCTCCGGCATTGGAAGCCGGAATATAGTATTGTAACCACTTATAGAATAATTGGGTTTTTGAATACATGAGCGCCAGTCAGGAATGTTCCGGCAATGATTTTATTTTGACCCAGGTTTGAAAATCCATGGCATAAGCATGCTTCTCATCTGCCGGAACTTTTGTGGAATGGATCAGTTTAAAAATATCTTTTGGAATCTCAGGAAAAAATGCATCACCATCCAGCTGAGCATCCACCCTTGTCATATAAATTGTATCACTTAGCAATAGAGACTCCTTATATATTTGCCCGCCACCACCAATAAATGCTTCTTTCGAATCTGTTTTTCCGGCAAGTTCGATAGCTTTAAATAGACTATCTGCTTCCTGTACATCAGGATTTCCGGTTTTGTAGCCAGGCTGTCGACTGACTACAATATTAAATCTTCCGGCGAGCGGCTTATTTCCAAGTGCCTCGAATGTCTTCCGCCCCATTATAAGTGGAAATCCCCAGGTGATATTTTTGAAAAAACGCATGTCTTCCGGCAGGTTCCATAGCATCTCGTTATTTTTTCCAATGGCATTGTTTTTAGCGGCAGCAACAATTATGGACAGTTTCATGAAAATTGCATTTAAACGGCTACCCGGGCTTTGATAGAGGGGTGAGGCTGATAATTCTCGAGAACAAAGTCTTCGTATTGAAAATCAAATATATTTTTCACCTCCGGATTTAGAGTCATTCGAGGTAAGGGATTAGGAGTTCTTGTTAATTGCAGAGCTGCTTGTTCCCTGTGGTTATTATACAAATGAACGTCACCGAAACTATGGATAAATTCTCCTGGATCCATATCTGTTACCTGGGCGATCATCAATGTCAGTAGTGCGTAAGAAGCAATATTAAATGGTACGCCAAGAAAAACATCAGCACTTCGTTGATAAAGCTGGCAGCTTAAACGCCTTCGGCCTTCTGGATTTTCGGGAGGTGAAGTGTAAAACTGAAACAGCACGTGACAAGGCATAAGTGCCATCTCCGGAAGTTCTGCAACATTCCAGGCACTTACTATCAAGCGGCGGCTATCCGGGTTGGTTTTCAACTGATGAATCAGATCTTTTATCTGATCAAACTGATTTCCTTCAGCCCCTGTCCAGCTCCTCCATTGTTTCCCATAAACAGGTCCCAATTCCCCGTGTTCATCTGCCCACTCATCCCAGATACTAACGCCATGTTCCTTAAGATATTTAATATTGGTTTCACCTTTCAAAAACCAGAGTAATTCATATATGATACTTTTCAAATGAAGTTTTTTCGTTGTAACCATGGGAAATCCTTTCCCAAGATCAAAACGCATTTGATAACCAAAGCAGCTTTGGGTACCTGTTCCCGTGCGATCCTTTTTTTGAACTCCATTTTCTGTCACATGCCTCAGTAAATCCAGGTATTGCATCATTGGTGCAATTTACTGAAGTTCTTAAAGTCTTAATGATCTGTTAGAATAAAGCTAATTACCGCCTGCATAAAGAGTGTATAAATTAACAACCTCTGGCATATATTTGGCATCAATTTTTTTAAACAAAACTTCAGATATGAAACATTTCATAGCGGCAGGTATTTTCTTAATGGTGGCAATGATTGCTTCTGTTAATAGTTATGGCCAGCAGGGAGACCCGGCATCACGACAGGCACAAATGAAACAAAAACTGATGACTGACCTGAAAATGACTGATGTTCAGGCCGATTCAGTGGTTGCTATCGGCATGTCGTACATGCCCCAGCGTCGTGCAATTTTTCAGGATCAATCGCTCAGCCAGGATGATAAACAGGCAAAAATGAAAGAAATAACTGATCAGGCCGACAAGCGGATTCAGCCTGTTCTTGGTGATGCCCTCTTTAAACAATACCAGGAATGGCGTGCGAAAAATATGCAGCAGATGAGATCAGGAAGGCCGGCAGGAAATAGTTAATTTGAACTGACGATAGGGTTGATGGGTAGCTAATGATTAGCAATACAAACCATTAGCCCTTTTTTACTTCCTTGGCCCATGTATCTTTTAAACTAACTGTCCTGTTAAATACAATCTTTTCTTCAGAACTATCTTTATCCAGGCAGAAGTAAGCCTTTCGGATAAACTGGTACCTTTCGTTAAATTTTGCATTTGCAAGAGATGGCTCCGCCAATGCATGAGTATTTATTTCCAGTGAATCAGGGTTTATATAATCTTTAAAGTCCCCTTCTTCAATTGCTGGGTTTTCAACTTTGAAAAGCCGGTCGTATAATCGCAATTCGACAGGAATGGCATGTGCCTTACTGACCCAGTGTAGCGTTCCCTGAACTTTCAATCCTGATGCATCATGTCCACTCTTGCTGTCCGGTAAGTAAGTGCATTGAAGTTCTATAATTTTACCTTCATTATCCTTTATTACATTCTCACATTGAATGATATAAGCGCTTTTCAATCTAACTTTTTTACCCGGGGCCAGTCTGAAGAACTTTTTAGGAGGATCCTCCATGAAATCCTCACGTTCAATATAAAGTTCGCGACTAAATGGAATTTTTCGCTGATCAGTCCTTTCTGCCGTCTCCGGATAGTTTTCGGAATTCAGCATTTCCACCTCATCCGGATAATTTGTAATTACAAGTTTCAATGGATCAAATACGACCATTTTACGCAGGGCATTTTTATTGAGGTCCTCCCTCAGGCAAAATTCGAGTAGTGAAACGTCGATCAGGTTATCTCTTTTCTGCACCCCGATTCGCTCGGTGAAATTGCGAATGCTTTCGGGTGTATATCCCCGCCTTCTAAGACCTGAAATCGTTGGCATACGCGGATCATCCCAGGATTGCACATATTTTTCTTCCACCAGTTGAAGTAATTTTCGTTTACTCATTACTGTGAAAGTGAGATTGAGGCGTGCAAATTCATATTGACGGGACGGAAATATTTCTAATTGTTCAATGAACCAGTCATATAACGGCCGGTGGGGTATGAATTCGAGCGTGCAAATAGAATGAGTGATTTGTTCGATTGAATCACTTTGGCCATGCGCAAAATCATACATTGGATAAATGAACCAGTCATTTCCGGTTCGGTGATGATGCGCCTTTTTAATCCGGTAAATGATCGGATCACGCATATGCATATTGGGTGAAGCCATGTCGATCCGCGCCCTTAATACTTTCTCCCCATCTTCATATTTACCTTCCCGCATTTCTTTGAACAACTTCAGGTTTTCATCCATCGTTCTGCTCCTGAATTTATTTGCGATGCCAGGTTCAGTAGGAGTCCCTTTCTGCGATGCAATTTCCTCGCTTGTACTATCGTCTATATATGCCAAACCTTTTTCGATCAGCTTAATTGCAAATTGATATAGTTTTTCAAAATAATCGGAAGCGTATACAATCTTATCAGGATTAAATCCCAGCCATTTGACATCTTCAATGATACTTTCAACATATTCTGATTCTTCTTTCGCCGGATTGGTGTCGTCAAAGCGCAGGTTTGTTTTTCCACCATATTTGAGTGCCAGACTGAAGTTCAGGCATATGGATTTTGCGTGACCAATATGCAGATAGCCGTTAGGTTCAGGAGGAAACCGGGTGAGTATGGTCTTATATTTTCCAGCTTTCAGATCCCTTTCAACAATTTCTTCCAGGAAATTCAACGATTTTTCTTCCGCTTTCACTTCATCCATGCGATAAATATTACAGGTGGCGAAATTAATTATCTTTTCCCAAAAATGAGGCTACCAATGCGGACCATGGTTGATCCAGTTTCCAGGGCAAATATATAGTCGCTGCTCATTCCCATACTTAATGTATTGACGGGATCCGATGGAAATGAAATTTTTATTTTTTCAAATATTTTTCTAAGTTGGGTGAATTCATCCCGAATCTGAGTTTCATTTTCAGTTAGTGAGGCCATACCCATGCATCCTGAAATAACCGAATGACTGAATCTTTCATTCTGCCTGTTCTGATTCACTGTCAGTATCAAAGAATCCAGTTCTCCTTCATCCAATCCAAATTTGGTTTCTTCACGGGCAATAAATATCTGAAGAAGACAAAGAATACTACGGCGGTTTTTAGCGGCATGTTTGTCAATCTCTAATAAAAGCTTAAGACTATCCACTGATTGAATCATATAAATAAATGGGGCGATATATTTCACCTTGTTAGTTTGCAGATGACCTATGAAATGCCACCGGATATCTTTAGGCAGTGCTGCTTCTTTTTCCACCAGCTCCTGAACATAACTTTCTCCGAAGTCTCTCTGTCCCTGGTTATAAATGGCTTGAATCTCTTCCACAGACTTCGTCTTGGAAACTGCCACCAACTTTGCTCCAAATGGGTTCAGGACATTGAGTATATTTTGCAAAGATGAAACTGGCATGGGAACCGATTATTTTAATATGCTCCTCGAAATCACAATTCGTTGAACTTCGCTGGTACCTTCATAGATCTGTGTTATTTTGGCGTCGCGCATAAGTCTTTCTACATGATAGTCCTTAACATAACCATATCCGCCAAGGATCTGTACTGCTTCAGTAGTTGTCCACATGGCAGTTTCACTGGCGAATACTTTGGCCATGGAGGAGCTAATAGCAAAATCCTGGCCCAGATCTTTTTCCCTTGCCGCTTTAAAACATAATAATCGTGAAGCTTCAATCCTGGTTGCCATATCTGCCAGTTTGAATTGAATGATCTGATGATTTTTTAATTCTGTACCGAATGATTTTCTTTCTTTGGAATATCTGAGTGATAATTCATAGGCACCTGATGCCAGACCCAGGGCCTGTGAGGCAATCCCAATCCTTCCACCGGATAAGGTCTTCATAGCAAATTGAAACCCAAATCCGTCCTCTCCGATCCGGTTTTCTTTGGGAACAACCACATCGTTAAAACTGATACTATGTGTGTCACTTCCGCGAATTCCAAGTTTGTTTTCTTTAGCTCCCACGAGTATTCCGTTTGTATTTTTTTCAATGATAAATGCATTGATGCCCTTACTACCCTTTGATGCATGAGTTTGTGCCATCACCAGATAAACCGAAGCTGAATTTCCATTGGTGATCCAGTTTTTTATCCCATTCAGGACATAATGATCTCCGTTATCGATGGCGGAAGTTCTTTGTGAAGTTGCATCGCTTCCGGCCTCGGGTTCACTTAGCAAAAACGCGCCGATATAAAGTTCACCATTCTTTTTACCCGCAGCCAGGTGGCGGAGCCATTTATCCTTTTGATAGAATGTACCAAAAGTTTCCAGCCCCCAGCACACAAGGGAATTGTTTACGCTCATAGCTACGGAAACACTTGCATCTATTTTGCTGATCTCTTCCATTGCAAGCACATAACTTATGGTATCCATACCCGCACCGCCAAATTCGGGAGTTACCATCATTCCCAGAAACCCCAGATCAGCGAGTTTCATCAACTGTTCACGGGGAAGTTCTTGTTTTTCATCCCTGTCAATAACACCTGGCATACATTCCTGTCTGGCAAAATCCCGCGCCGCCTGGCGAATGGCCAGGTGTTCTTCATTTAATATAAAGTCCATTGTGAAAAAAATGGTCGGCGCAAAAATAATAGAAATCGACTGAGAAAACTAACAACTGTTAGGTTTTGAACGCGAAAGGTGATTAGTTACCTTTACCCCTTCGAAAAAGTTTATATGGGTAAACATGGAAATCTTATCAAAGTAAGTTCAGAAGTGGGGCGGCTTCGGCGCCTGCTTGTGCATAGTCCCGACAGCGGATTAGGAAAAGTAGTTCCTTCTAAGGCGCAGGACTGGCTTTTTGAAGATATTGTTCACCTGACTACGATTCGTAAAAAAGAATACGATTTCTATACCAAATTGCTTTTATACTTTCTGGATCCTGAACTGATCCGGGGAAAACTAAAGTTTATCGATTCAGAGAAAAGCAAAAGAAATTTTTATAAACCTGAACATAAGGATTTTTTCCGGTCGGACAAGGTCATTGAACTACAATGGTTACTTGCTGAAATACTGGAAGACCTGGAGATCCGCCTCAAAATGGCAGCCTCTGTATGCGCGATTGAGAATTGTTCTTATGATACGCAAAAAGAACTACTCGAACTTCATCCGGTTGCTCTTGCCAAATCTTTTATAACTGGTACGCTTGAATCGGGACGTATGCTTTTTGCTCCAATACCCAATTTTATTTTTACCCGGGACATTGGCATCGTCATAAATGAATATGTATTGTTAAATAAACCCGCCAAGAAAGCAAGGACCAGAGAAGCGTTGATAGCAAAATATATTTTTTTCAATCATCCTTTCTTTAAACAGTATCAGGAGAATATCCTCGAACTGAACGATGGACATCATCATTTTCTATTACCGAGGGAGGGCGATGATCGCAAGGTCACGCTGGAAGGCGGTGACGTGATGGTAGTTACTAAGGATCATCTTCTTATAGGTGTGAGTGAAAGAACTACCATGGAAGCGGCGCATCAGGCTATCCGATTGTTATTTGAAAAAAATGTGGTAAAGAAAATAACAGTAATAAAAATTCCCAAAAAGCGTGATTATATGCATATTGACACTGTGTTCACCCAGATTCGAAGAGATGCATGGGTAATGCTGGGAGTCTTCTCAAAAAAATCTATGAAACATGAAAATGAAGATTCCGTGCAAAGGGCGCTAGAAGGATCCAAAAAAGATGAGAAGCTGAGGATTATTCAGTTTAGAAAAAAGGACATTGAGAATCCCATTTACTTCGATAACCTGGAAGACCTTTTGTCAGAAATAAGTAAAGAAGATTTGCAATGCAGCAAAGTGAAATTCATATACTCCGGAAACAATGAATTTCCTTTTGATGCACGGGAACAATGGACTGATTCCTGTAACCTGTTGGCTTTGAAAGAAGGAGTAGTACTCGGTTATGACCGAAACGACAAAACAATCGAGGCATTCAGAGAGAACGGATTTCATGTCATTCACGCCCATGAACTAATCCGTCAGCTGGAAGATGGAACAATTCATACTGACCAAATAAATAACACAGTGATTTTAATGCCCTCTGCAGAACTTTCCCGTGCCCGGGGAGGCTTTCACTGTATGAGCATGCCATTGTTAAGAGACGATTTATAAAACAGATATGCAAAATACCTCTAAAGTTTTAATGATTCGTCCCATGCATTTTGCATTCAATACAGAAACAGCCGTAAACAATAGTTTCCAGATAAAAGGCGATCCTGAAAACCTGACAAACAAGGCTGTTCGGGAATTTGATGTTTTTGTGGAGGAATTGGAAAAGCATAATATAGATGTAACCGTCGTGGAAGATTCTCCATCTCCTCACACACCAGATGCCATTTTTCCGAATAACTGGATTTCATTTCATGAATCGGGAATCTATTGTCTATATCCTATGTATGCACCCAACAGGCGAATGGAACGGAAAGAAGAAGTCCTGGAAATTATACAAAAAAAATTCCATTACAGTCAGCAGATTGATTTTACCTCTTATGAGTCCGAAAATCTTTTCCTCGAAGGTACCGGTAGTATGGTGCTTGACCGGGATAACCGCTTTGCTTATGCCTGCCTATCACCACGTACCAGCCTCATTGTCCTGAAAGATTTCTGCAAAAAGATGGGATACCAACCAATTATTTTCCATTCGAAAGATAAAACCGGTGAGGACATTTATCATACCAATGTTATGATGTGTGTCGCAGACCGGTATGTTGTGATATGCCTGGATTCCATTCCCGATGCCGGAGAAAAAAAATATGTAAAGGAAATTATTAGCATCTGTGGAAAGGAAATCATACCCATCAGCATGGAACAAATGAATCAGTTCGCGGGTAATATGCTTCAGCTTATAAATAAAAAGAATGAAAAAATACTGGTGATGTCAAGTGCAGCCTGGTATTCTCTTACACCTCTCCAAAAAGAAAAACTGACCGCTTATAACCGAATCCTGCATACATCTCTTCAAAGCATTGAATCCAATGGCGGTGGCAGCGCAAGATGTATGATCGCGGAAATTCATTTGTAACAAACGAAATCAATTTACACGGCTACGTCATGGGAGAATCAATTCAAATGCTTATTTTTGGGACGTTTCGGTAAGATTGAAGAATTTCAACGAACCTGCCATTTGATTGAAACCGATTCAACAATTTCAACTTTTTTCTAATTAATGCAACAGAAAGTTTCAAAAATCGGGGTGCTCACATCCGGGGGTGATTCACCGGGAATGAATGCCGCCGTTCGCGCAGTAGTTCGTACAGGAATATATTATGGATTGGAAGTTTTCGGTATTATGCGAGGTTACAGCGGCATTATCGAAAATGATATTGTCCCGCTTCACTCCCGGAGCGTAGCAAATATCATCCAGCGCGGCGGAACAATTTTAAAGACTGCCCGCTGTAAGGAATTTTTCGAATATGAAGGCAGATCCCGTGCGTATGCCAACCTGAAAAAGCTAGGAATAAACGGACTTATAATTATCGGAGGGGATGGTTCATTTCGCGGAGCGCATAAATTCAGTACTGAATTCGAAATTCCATGCATAGGTATTCCCGGAACAATAGATAAGGATATTGCAGGAACTGATTTTACGATAGGATTTGACACCGCGGTGAATACAGCCGTTGACGCCATTGACAAGATACGTGACACAGCAGATGCACATGACCGCCTTTTTGTGATTGAAGTAATGGGCAGAGACGCCGGGTATATTGCCCTCCACAGTGGTATAGCCACGGGTGCTGAAAATATCATGATCCCTGAGAGGAAAACAGATATAGAGGAACTCATCAGCTCACTACAGGAAAAGGAAAAAAGAAAAAAACTGGTGAACCTGGTTGTTGTTGCAGAAGGCGACAATTACGGTGGGGCTGAAGAAGTCGCCAAAGTTGTCAAACAACGACTACCGAATATTGATACCCGCGTATGTATCCTTGGTCATATACAACGGGGAGGTTCGCCAAGTTGTATCGACCGGGTAATCGCAAGCCGCATGGGATATTCGTCAGTAGAATGTCTGCTCGAAGGTAGATTCAATGTTATGGTAGGAGTCGTAAACAATAAGATTCATTTTACACCATTGGAAAAGGCAGTTAAGGCCAAACAGAAGATTGGAGACGACTGGTTAAAAATTATAAAAATACTGGCGTCTTAGCGCAAATCAAATAAAAACAACACGATTATCATGTCAAAAAACCTCGATAAATATATCTACGGCCAGATGGATAAACAGGCTGGATTGGAGCATACATTTCACCGTACAAAAATTGTGGCAACTGTGGGTCCTGCCTGTGATACATATGATAAATTGTTGTCGCTTGTTAGAGCCGGAGTAAATGTTTTTCGTTTAAATTTTTCTCACGGCAGTCATGAGGACAAAACAAAAATTATAGAGCATATCCGCAAGATTAATTCATCTGAACCATTTAATATCGCCATTTTGGGCGATTTGCAGGGTCCCAAACTCCGGGTCGGTGAAATTGTTGGAGGCAGTATGCTGGTGGAGGAAGGCGATATATTGACATTCACCAATACTAAACTGGTCGGAACGAAGGAAAGAATCTATGTATCATATCCAAATCTGCATGAAGATGTCAAAGTTGGAAATACGATCATGATTGATGATGGTAAACTGGAAGTTAAAGTCATCGGCATTGAAAAAAATCATGATGTAAAGGTTCAGGTCAAACTGGGTGGTATTATATCTTCAAAAAAAGGTGTAAATCTTCCTGATACAAAAATTTCACTGCCGGCAATAACCGATAAAGATGAAGTTGATCTGGCTTTTATCATTGAACAACAACTTGACTGGGTTGCCCTTTCTTTTGTGCGCAGTGTAAATGATATTGTGGGTTTGCGTGACAAATTGAATCAAAAGAAAAGCAAGACCAAGATAATAGCCAAGATTGAAATGCCTGAAGCATTGACAAATCTTCGTGAAATCATTCTCGAATCAGATGGAATCATGGTGGCCCGCGGAGATCTTGGGGTTGAGTTGCCAGTAGAACAGGTTCCGCTTATTCAAAAACAAATCATCCGAAAATCAATTCATCGTGCAAAGCCGGTGATAGTTGCTACTCAAATGATGGAAAGTATGATTGACCGGACCAAACCCAACCGCAGCGAAATAACTGACGTGGCAAATGCCGTATTGGAGGGTGCTGATGCCGTGATGTTGAGTGCGGAAACAGCCACGGGAAACTACCCAACACTGGTTGTAGAAACCATGCGCAGGATTATTATGGAAGTAGAAAAAACTGATTACAATTATAATCGGGAAGATGAACTTGAGCCACAACCGCACTCCCCTTCTTTTCTTAGTGATGCCATTTGTTATAACGCGTGTAAACTGGCGAAAGATACGCATGCAGATGCATTGATTGGCATGACCCAGAGCGGATATACCGCATTTATATTGTCAAGCTATCGTCCTAAATCCCCTTTATATATATTTTCTAAAGAAAAAACTCTAATCAATCAACTTAGTCTAAGTTGGGGCGTTCGCGCTTTTCATTATGCTGAAGAGGAAAGTATGGATGAAATTGTGTCCGATTTAACTGAGATCCTTAAACGAAGGGGATTTATTAAAAAAGGAGACGTTATTATTAATACAGGTAGTATTCCGGTAAATGAACATCTGCCAACAAACCTGTTGAAAATTTCGAAAGTGGAATGAAGAAAGTGTGAGAGTGTGAGAGTGTGGATAAAGGATTTTAAAACGCTTTTTCACTCATATTCTCTTACTCCCACACTCTCATACTCTCACACTCTCACACTTTCTCTAAGTCGTAATACCATCTGTTCAATCTCATTCCGGTCGGCTACGACGACTGACTGGTCTTCATTCATGGATGACTGTACAAATTGCATGGAAGATTTTTTCAATACCCTTGCTGAACTGTGAAAATGACTGGCGGCGGTTTCTTTTTTTACATCAATAATATTCTCTGCACGAATACCAGATCCAGGCATGACCTGGATACGGCCATCTGATTGTATTACCAGGTCTTTGATCAGATGTGCGCCAAGAATCGCCAGGGGTTGTTGTCCTGAAGTCAATATCCTTTCGCAACCGATGTCAATGATATCTTCCATGGCTTCAAATGGATTGATCGTCCAGTCAAAAGCCCGGTGAAAGCAAACGCTCATGGGATATGCTTTTTCAACCAGCCTTGAACAATTTATTTTATCAATCCGGCCATCCGGCAACAACATGCCGATAACCACTCCCTCGCAGCCTGCAGATTTACAGGCCTCCACTTCATGCAGCATTACTTCGAATTCTTCTTCGGAAAATAAAAAATCTCCACCACGGATTCGGATAATAGGAAATAACTCAATTTTAATTCTTTTTCGAACCGATTTTATTAATCCAATGCCTGGCGTCGTTCCTCCTTCATAGGGATCCGCACAAAGTTCCACCCTGTCTGCTCCTGCTTCTGCGGCGATCAGGGCTGATTCGAGGTTAAAACAACATATTTCAAGTATACTCTTACTCATTAGCTGAACCAGCTTTCCGATTCATAAATCTTTTCCTCCGAGCTATCACGTACAGCATAAGTAAAGCCCTTTTGAATGCAAAATGCGCCAAAACTCCCGTCTTTTTTTAATGCCAGAAAACCCACCTGTATACTTTTTGCCTTTTCAGGATCCCTGGAGACAATTCTTTCGACCGCTTTCCGGCAGGCATCACGGGGCGACAGTCCAAGCCGCATATTTTCAACTACTAAATGCGAACCAACAATACGAATCACTTCTTCTCCCACACCCGTAGAAGTAGCAGAGCCAATTTCATTGTCTACAAAAAGTCCTGCCCCAATGATCGGAGAATCACCTACTCTGCCATGCATTTTGAAAGCCATTCCACTGGTTGTGCATGCGCCGCTAAGATTACCGTTAGTGTCGAGAGCGAGCATGCCAATTGTATCGTGATTTCCGGGACCGCCGGGGCTCAATGATTTGTCATTCGCACCATATTTTTTATTCTCAATATTAATTACAGGCTCATACCTGGAATTGCGCAGCCATTCTTTCCACATTTTTTCGCTTTCCGGTGTAAGTAAATTTTCCTTTTTGAATCCGTTTGCCAACGCAAATTGCAAAGCACCTTCTCCCGCCAGAACTATGTGAGGCGTTTTTTCCATAACCATCCTCGCAACAGAAATAGGATGAACAATATATTCCAGACACATCACAGAACCACAGTTACTGTTTTCATCCATGATACACGCATCCAGGGTAACATGACCATCCCTGTCAGGAAGACCTCCATATCCTACAGAATGGTTATTTGGATCTGATTCCGGAATTTTAACGCCGGCTTCGACAGCATCCAGTGCCCTGCCCTGCCTGCTCAGCACTTCCCATGCTTCAGCATTAGCGGCTTTGCCAAAATCCCAGGTTGAAATCACGATGGGTTTATTTGTACTGAATGTGGCACTTGTCCGGTCATCCTTAAGTCTCAGGAACCAACCTGTGGATGCGAGCAAAGAAGAACCCAGAAATTTTCTTCTGTTAAACATTTCCGATTGGATTATTGCTCAATTTAAGTCAATAGTTTCAGGCGACCCCGGTTTTACAATGTGAAAAATATAAAATTGTGGAAATGTGTCAACGTAATACTAAGATTTAAAAATAAATTTAAAATTTCATTTCCACATTTGCTACATTCATTTAATCTTCCACACTACCACATCAGGAATATGAAAAAACTTCATTTATTCATACTGTTAATACTTTCAGGTTTTACTGCTATATCACAATCGATTAGCCAGGATAGTGCATGGTTCCATGATAATTATTATAAAATTGAAAAAGCAATTCCCATGCGCGATGGAGTAAAACTTTTCACTTCAGTCTATGTTCCGAAAGACAGTTCTGAAAAGCATCCTATCCTGATGGAAAGAACGCCATACGGCTGTGCGCCCTATGGCGAAAATAAATACCGTGACTTCTGGTCTAATTACAATCGTTACTATCTCCAGGAAGGATATATTATGGTTATAGAAGATGTGCGGGGTCGATGGATGAGTGAAGGAAAATTTGTAGATATCCGACCATTCATCAAGGACAAGAAAACCGGAGAAACTGATGAGTCTACTGATGCTTATGACGCCATAGACTGGCTTGTGAAAAATATACCTGGTAATAATGGAAAAGTAGGTGTAAAGGGAATATCATACCCGGGTTTTTATGCGGGTATGGCAGCTGCTTCAGGACATCCCGCCCTGAAGGCAGTAAGTCCACAGGCTCCGGTAACGGACTGGTTCAGAGGAGATGATTTTCATCATAACGGAGTTTTTTTTTATATGGATGGGTTTGACTTTTATGTTGCAGGTGGTTTTGGAAGACCGCATCCTGTTCCTGTTTCTGTAGAATCACCGATGTCAGATCTATACAACACGAAGGACAATTACTTATTTTATCTGCAGCAGGGAGCAGACAAAAACCTGTTGAAATTAACAGGCGACAGCATCGCATTCTTCAAAGAGTTATATAATCATCCAAATGAAGATGCATGGTGGAAGGCAAGGAACGCACGGGTAGCACAGTATCATATAAAACCGGCAATGCTGGTGACAGGAGGCCTGTTTGATGCTGAAGATTGTTTTGGTGCCTGGAATCTATATAAGGCTATTCGGGCTCAAAGCCCAGAAACAAATGCCAGGCTGGTCATGGGACCCTGGTACCATGGTCAGTGGTCCAGTACAGATGGAACCCATCTGGGCAATATCGAATTTGGATCGAATACAGCAATTACTTATCAAAATCAAATAGAGGTTCCTTTTTTTAACTATTACCTGAAAGGAAAAAATGATCCTCATCTGCCACGGGCAACAATTTTTTTTTCCGGTGAAAATAAATGGAGAAAATTTGATTCCTGGCCAACTGATCAGGCCAAAGAAGAAAGAATTTATTTAAATGAGAATAATCTATTGTCAACATTACCTTCAGAAAGAGATGTGGCCTATGATGAATATCTCAGTGATCCTGCGCATCCCGTTCCATATACAGAAGAAATTCATTTCAACCGCACACGCGAATACATGACCGATGACCAGCGATTTGCGAGCCGAAGACCTGATGTACTTACTTATCAGAGTGTCGTACTGAAAGAGGATCTTACTATCGGCGGACCAGTGACAGCAGAACTTTACAGCAGCATTAGTACGACAGACGCAGATTTTGTAGTGAAGGTTATAGACGTATTTCCGGACACACTTTCGTTTAACCGGATTGACATTTACGCGGTGAACGAAGGTGTAAAAATCTATCCCATGGGGGGTTATCAAATGCTGGTGAGAGGAGAAATATTCCGTGGGAAATTCAGGAATAGCTTTGAAAAGCCGGAACCTTTTGAACCTGGAAAAATAGAAAAAATTAGGTTCAGTTTAACGGATGTGGCCCATACTTTTATGAAGGGCCACAGAATAATGATCCAAATTCAAAGCAGTTGGTTTCCATTGTCAGACAGGAACCCACAGAAATTTACAGATATCTATACATGCGATGATTCCGATTTTCAAAAATCAGCCATTCGGATATTTCATGACAAGTCAAATGCGTCTGTTATTATTTTGCCAGTCATTTCTGGCAGCCTTAAATAATGTACAAACAGATGGCACAAATATTTCGAAATGCGCGGCCATATAATTAATTTAGTATGCTTTAAACCCTTCATTCAGACCCAATTGCCAGGCATGGAATTTACACGTAAACACTCAAAGGCACTGGAGTTATGGCTTCAGGAAGTTCAATCTTATATTTATAAGGTGACCAGCCCGCCTATGAAACATGCTAATTTTCAATTTCACAGATCAAATTTTAGTTTTAAAAGAAAAAATAAAAACAGCCAGGATGAACTTTCTATAATTTTCTTAAGTCAGTTTCCTGTCAATTACAGGATTAGTTTTCAACTGGAAATCTGGCATCCACAAATTAAGCAGGTGAAAGAAACTTATATGGGGGATATACTGAACAAGGAATCTAATTTGTGCAGTATAATATTGTATATGAAAGATTTTCCTGCTGGAGAAACCAGACAGGAGATAGTCAAGGACTATCCAATTTATGATTCCAGGGATTTATTCATGGTTGGTGACTGGTTTGCGCAGACTCTCCAGTATGAATTGGTACCGCTATGCAATCAACTCAGTTCGATTCCTCATATGGACAGTTTTTTTGAAGCAAGGCCAGACTGGTCACTTGATACACATAGTGGTGGAAATCTTTGTACTGATTTGATTGTTGCTAAACTAAACCGTAAAAGAGATATTCATCTTCGATATCAGCAATTGATGAATGGCATTCAGCAAAAAATCGAAAACCGCCAGATGAATCCTGAAAGCCGCCAGCTCCTTTCGCTTTGTTATGAAGCAATTAAGTAATTGGCTGTCAAAGAAGGACAACTGACGAACGATGATTTTTTATACTACACATTCCCATACTTCCATACTTTCATACTGGTTTTCAGCTTTACGCTTAAAGGCCTATTTTCGCAGATAATTTGAAATAAACAGGCTGCATTATGAAAATGGTAGACGCTTTTGAAAAGATTCCTTTAGAAATTTATCCCGATTCAAATTCTGGTTCCGAACATGTTGCAAGATTAATAGCGTCTCTTATTCGCGAGAAAGAAAAAAATAAAAAACGATGTATACTCGGGCTTTCTACCGGGAAATCTCCACTAAAGCTATATGCCGAACTGATCCGAATGCACCGTGAAGAAGGACTCAGTTTCAGAAATGTTGTGGCTTTCAACCTGGATGAATATTATCCGATAGAGAAGAAAGCACCACAGAGTTATTTTCGCTTCATGAAAGAAAATCTCTTTGATCATATTGATATTGATCCAAAAAACTGTTATATCCCGAATGGGGAACTGCCCAGGACGGCAATGAAAACATTTTGCATTGAATATGAGCAGTCCATTGCCGATGCCGGTGGAATAGATTTGCAGATTCTTGGCATCGGATCAAACGGTCATATTGGTTTTAATGAACCCGGATCGAGTCGTTACTCTAAAACTCGTGTAACGCCACTTGAGAATTCTACCAGGCTATCCAATGCGGGAGATTTTGAAAGCGTAACCCAGGTGCCTCGTTTATCTGTAACCATGGGCATCAGTACGATTCTTAATAGCAAAAAGATCATTCTCCTGGCATGGGGCATCAATAAATCAAAAGCTGTCCAAAAATCGCTGGAAGGACCTGCTACAGAGGAAGTTCCGGCTTCGCTGTTACAACAGCATGAAGACACTCTTTTCGTCACCGACGAAGCTGCCGCTTCAGAACTCACCCGTTTTAAAGCCCCGTGGCTTACCGGTGATTGTGACTGGAATGCAGATATACTTCGCAAAGCCGTTGTGACCACGGCGCTCAAACTGGGAAAACCAATATTGAGCCTGACGGATAAAGATTATAACGACAATGGGCTTAGTGATCTGCTGGCAGTTAAAGGCGATGCATATGAAATCAATATGGAAGTATTCTATATGTTGCGCGACAGCATTACCGGTTGGCCCGGCGGGAAAAATCAACCTCTTCCAAATGCACCGGAAAGAATGACCCCCTATCCTAAAAGATGCCTTATTTTTTCTCCTCATCCTGATGATGATATTATTTCTATGGGTGGTACTTTCATGCGCCTTCATGATCAGGGACATGAAGTACATGTCGGTTATCAGACTTCCGGAAACATTGCTGTGACTGATGAATTTGTAACCCGGTTTATAGACTTTGCGGTAGGATTCGAATCAGAGTTCGGTATTGACAACAAACGTTCAACAGAAATACTTGCCGATGCCAAGAATTTCCTGAAAGAAAAAAAGACTTCCGGAATTGACACGCAGGAAATAAGGAATATAAAGGGTCTGATTCGACGGAGCGAAGCCAGTGCTACTTGCCGGTACGTTGGAATTCCTGATTCCTGTATTCATTTTCTAAACCTGCCTTTCTATGAAACTGGAACCATCGACAAAAATCCAATGAGTGAAGAAGATGTATTGATTACGATTGAACTACTGAGAAAAATTAAACCCCACCAGGTTTATTGCGCAGGAGACCTGGCAGATCCGCATGGAACGCATAAAGTTTGTCTTGAAATTGTATTCGAATCGATGAAACGGTTAAAAAATGAAGGTGAATCGTGGGTGAAGGATTGTTGGATCTGGTTATATAAAGGGGCCTGGCAGGAATGGGATGTGAGCGAAATTGAAATGGCAATACCGATGAGTCCGGACCAGGTATTGAAGAAAAGATTTGGAATTTTTATACATCAGTCTCAAAAGGACATGGTTCCTTTTCAGGGTTCAGACAGTCGTGAATTCTGGCAAAGGGCAGAAGACAGAAACGCGAATACTGCAAGCCTTTATGCACAACTTGGCCTTACAAAATATGCAGCGATGGAAGCATTTAAGCGCTGGCATTATTAGGCCCTTAGCCTAAATGTTGTGGTTCATAAGAAGCTGGATTGATTCAGATCAATTTATTTGAAAATTTTTTTCCTTGGGAGTAGAAAACAAGAGATCCAATATTTCATCAAACGGAAATGACCAAAAATCTTCAGGCTTCAGGCTTTGGTCTTTAGACCCAAAGTGGTCAACGGCCTGGAAAATAACTTCTTTCAGATGGAAGTTATGGATAGGCATGTTGATTTTTATTGGAATTTTGATTGCGCTTCCCTTCTTTTTTAATGCCATCGAAGACAGAGATGGTAAAAGTTTAACCGATATTGTGTTAGAAAGAATTCCTGCCCGGAATTTATCAGTTGCCGTCTTTTTTTTAATCTGGTCCTGCTGTCTGATATTGGTTATCCGGATCTATCGGGATCCGATGATGCTGTTAGTAACATTATGGGCCTATAACTTTGTAACCCTTTTCAGGATGGCCTGCATAGGCCTTATCTCATTGAATCCGCCTGCAGGATTGATACCTCTTGCAGATCCGATTACCAATCAGTTTTATGGTCAGCGTTATATAACGCACGACCTTTTCTTCTCAGGCCATACGACGACAGTTTTCCTGATTTTTCTTTGTTTGAAGAAGAAAACTGACCGGATTTACGCATTATCAGCTTCGATTTTGCTGGGCATTTTGCTCCTTGTACAGCATGTTCATTACACAATAGATGTGCTGGCAGCACCGGTCTTCACATATGCCTTTTACAGAATTGCATTGATTATTACTAAAATTGAAAATAAACCCATTTTTCCCCGTACGGGACGCCGTTAAAGTTATCAAAAATAGGATACCAAGGACTGTTATTAAACGTTCTAGATGTCCGGGAACCAGCCGGAGGCAATAAGAATTTAAGAGAAGGCTGGTTAATAGCACTTTATTCATTAATTTTGCCAATAATAAAAAAATCATAATTATTTTTAAGTTAATTTCATCCTGTTTAAAATTGGGTTATAAGCAGTTGATTACAATTGCTAAAGACTTAAATGCTACCATGATATGAAAAAATTACTATGCCCTGAATTCTTTCTAGGTGATAAGGTAACCCCGGAGCAATCAGACTTTTTCCATAAAAATGGGGTAATCATATTTCGCAATGTCCTGAAACCTGAAACGGTTGCTTTTTTTATCCAGGAGATTAACCGGATTGAAAAACAATTGCTTGAAGAGGGTAAGGATAAGATAAATGGCGTTCCTCTTAAATTCGGAAAAGATCACAATGGACAAACCATTATTCAGCGCTTGTGTTTTTTATCCCTGTTTAGCCCGACTTTCCATGAATTTCTGAATGATCCCCGTTTAGTAGCATTGCTTGAATTGCTGCATCCTTATGAGGGTAGAATTGCCGAAAATGAAAAAGACGGCCTAATCCTCAATCACTATGTTCGCACACCCGAAAGTAATTTTTCGCAGATGGGCTGGCATACGGATAGCCCGCGCGATTTATTTCTGGGGCAGAAGATCATGCCGATGTTAAACGTGGGAATTCACCTGGATTCATGCCCGTTTGAAAATGGAGGCCTGCGAGTACTTCCTGGCACACATACTCAGGGTGTACTACGTTTGCTTTTTAAGAAAAAATACTTCATTGATAATAATCCTGACGCACGGGAAATGGGATTCGATATTAATGCAGGAGATCTGACCGTTCATGACGGTCGTATCTGGCATCGTGCACAACAATCACCTCATTTGGGCGAGGCCAGTCGCAGAAGGGTTATGTATGTCCCTATCATTACTGGCAAGTACATGCCCAAAGATGAAAACAGCAAAACACCTTTTTACCATCGCTTTGCTTCCAAAGTTCAGAACTAAGGAGCAGGTGAATTAAATTTGAATTGAAATGCCTTTTGCACTCATAACAGGAGGAAGCAAAGGAATCGGGAAGGCTATTGCGGAATCCCTTGCAAAACGCGGTTATGACCTCCTGTTGATTGCCAGATCAGCGCAGGGGCTCGAACAGGTTTCAAAAGAAATAAATGCATCTACAAAGAGAAGCTGCCACTGGCTTGCCGTCGATCTGTCTGCAGAACAGTCGGCTGAAACTGTATTCAACTGGTGCATTGAAAATCAGTATGAAATTTCAATTCTTGTCAACAATGCGGGATATGGACTGAGTGGAAGTTTTGAAAATTATTCAGCGGCAGAGCACGCCGAAATGTTGCATGTTAATATTATTACACTAACCAAATTAACACGAATATTCTTACCTGAACTTCTTAAGCAACCCGGTAGTTACATCCTGAATATTGGCAGTTCTGCTTCTTATCAGGCTGTTCCAATGCTTTCAGCCTATTCGGCTTCCAAAGCCTATGTACTTAGTTTTAGTCGGGGCCTTTATCAGGAACTTAGAAAAACAAATGTATCTGTAACATGCGTTTGCCCTGGTCCAACGGATACAAATTTTGTAGACAGGGCTCATATAGGACCAAGGGGGCGTAAGGCTGCCGAGCGTTTTAATATGTCGCCACAAACAGTTGCCAGGATTGCGGTTCGTAGTCTTTTCCGCAAGAAACCTGAGGTAATAACGGGAACTATGAATAAGCTAAGTGCTTTTTTCGCCTGGTTACTTCCTAAAAATATTGTGGAGAGTGTTGCAAAAAAATTATACGACTAACTCATTTGATAAGGCAGGGCTTTACAAATTGAAAATATCTTCCGCATGAAGAAATCAATTGTATTGTTATTCTTTTTGGCTGTATTTATCTTCCCGAAGGCTCAGCAGGTGGGCAACCCGATTCACACCGGTGCGGAACAGACTGAAAAATATTTTCCATTATTGTATGGCAAAAGAGTCGCAGTAGTGGCAAATCCAACGTCGCAAATTGCAGGTACTCCATTAGTTGACAGTCTCCTGCATGCAGGAATTCATGTAGTGAAAGTATTCGGTCCTGAACATGGATTTCGTGGAAACGCGAGTAACGGGGCTACAGTTTCAGATAGTAATGATTCCTTAACAGGGCTTCCTATTATTTCGTTATATGGAAAAAAATCAATACCCTCAAAAGAAGATCTGCAGGATGTTGATTGGATTGTATTCGATATTCAGGATGTGGGTGCCCGATTCTTCACTTATATTGTCACATTGCAGCGTGTTATGCAGTCGTGTGCCAATTTTAATAAACCGCTGCTGATACTTGACCGTCCGAATCCCAATGGCTATTACGTAGATGGTCCTGTACTCGAAGATTCATTACGTTCAGGTGTAGGACTACAACCTATTCCAATTGTACATGGGATGACCATTGGGGAAATGGCTGAAATGATAAATGGAGAAGGATGGCTGGCTAACAAAGTAAAATGTGAATTGCGCATCGTTAAATTGGAAAATTATACACATGACTCGGCATATATTTTACCCGTGCCTCCTTCGCCTAATTTAAATACGCCACAGTCAATCCTGCTTTATCCAAGTCTTTGTCTTTTTGAAGGAACAGTCATTAGTCTCGGGAGAGGTACCCGAATGCCTTTTACGATCATTGGAGCTCCCGCATTGTCAGGAAAATATGTATTTAGTTTCAGGCCCGTATCCATAATGGGTATGAGTGAACACCCGCTTTATCAGGATTCCGTTTGTTACGGCCTTGACCTCGAAAAATATGATACGGACAATCTGCGCAGAAGAAAACAAATTAACCTGCAATGGTTAATCGAATTCTACAGGGCATACCCTGACAAAGAGAAATTTTTTGATGCTTCACAAAGTAAACAGATCGGCAACTTTGACAAGCTCGCGGGCAACTCAATACTACGCAAACAAATTATTGCTGGGATTTCAGAAACGGATATACGGAATAGCTGGGAGCCTGCCCTCTCAATATTCAAAAATAAAAGGGTCAGGTATTTGCTTTACCGCTAATAGGGACCAGATCTTCTTTCATCGGAATATCTTAAATTACGTAACAAAAAATCAGTTATGACAAATCAATATTTAACCAGACGTAAATTTATTAATTCCGGAGGTACAGACTATACTACTTCACCTTGGTCTGTTATAAATTGGGACTATATTAAAAATCGATACGAACCGCTCAGATAAAAAGCATTAAAAAATTCAAAACAATTTAACGATTCTATTGTTCCTGATTTAAACAAAAATAAATTTAAATGATAAAGGTAAAATCGTATGCTGCGCAGGACGCAAAAGGCATTTTAGCACCATGGAGTTTTGATCGCCGTGATGTAGGAGTAAAAGATGTACAAATCGATATTTTATATTGTGGTGTTTGTCATTCGGACCTGCACCAGATTCGCAATGAATGGGGTAATTCAATATTTCCCATGGTTCCGGGACATGAAATTGTAGGAAGGATTACTAAGGTTGGAACAGACGTTAAAAAATTTAAAGTAGGAGAACTGGCTGGTGTAGGCTGCCTGGTTGATTCATGCAGACATTGTGAAAATTGCAAAGAGGGACTGGAGCAATATTGTTTGAATGGGAATTCTCCAACTTATAATGGGTATGAACAGGATCGTAAGACTCCAACTTATGGCGGATATTCAAAAATGATTGTTGCGGATGAGGATTTCGTATTACATATTTCTGACAAACTTACGCTTCAGAATGTCGCTCCTCTCCTTTGCGCAGGAATTACCACTTACTCTCCTTTGAGACACTGGAAAGTTGGTAGAGGACATAAGCTTGCCGTACTAGGACTTGGCGGCCTTGGACACATGGCCGTAAAGTTTGGTGTTTCTTTCGGCGCAGAAGTGACCATGCTTAGTACTTCTCCATCAAAGAAAGAAGATGCCCATCGATTAGGAGCGCACAAGTTTGTTCTGACGAAGGATGCTGAACAATTGAAACAGGTTCAGGGCTATTTTGATTTTATTCTTGATACGGTTTCCGCGCCACATGATTATAACCAGTTCCTGGGTTTGCTCAAAACCAATGGAGTCCAGATCTGTGTTGGAGCACCACCGGCGCCGGCAGAAATTTATGGCTTCACATTGATTATGGGAAGAAAAAGTATGGCCGGTTCACTGATCGGCGGCTTGCCTGAGACTCAGGAAATGCTGGACTATTGCGCGAAGCATAAAATCGTTTCTGATGTTGAGTTGATCAATATAAAGGATATTGAAAGTGCTTACGACCGGATGTTGAAAGGTGATGTGAAATACCGGTTTGTAATAGATATGGCTTCTTTGTAAACTGAAAGCTTAAAGCCTTTCAGAAAAAAACGGGGAAAATTACAAGATAAAAAAGTTATAAAAAGTGGATGAATGGGTATCCATTCAATTAATAATTAATAATTAAACAATTCTTTCTGGTCAGAAGTTAAAGAGTCCGCCGATTCCATATACATTGGATTTCGAAGTATTCATTGTTTTCATATAAGAAAGGCGGATCTCAATATTATGCGGGCGATCGCAGACAAGCAAAATACACATAATGAAAAAAACAGTTTTTTTCATAATTGGTCGAATTGTGTTGGAAGAAAAAACGGGGTAACCTGAATGTTTATTGCTGACCAGAATCGAATTTGCGCATACCTGACCTGACAACTATCTGCTGATTGCTTTTTCAATTCCTCTGTCTGGTATCAGCCATCGTATCGCCACAATGCAAAAAAGAATGGCCGAAAACAAAGTATTGTAGTATGCCAGTATAATGGACAGAATATAACAAATCACTGAAAAAATTCCTTTCTGTTTCATACATGCAAATGCGTACACAAGTTTTGGATTATCTTTTGTGATTCGTTCTATACATATTTGCAAAATAGTGAAAGATACCCCGCATATAAGGAGCAGTATGGCGTATAGAATGACTGTATTTTGAGCGTAGTGGTTCTCCCCCATCCATCCGGTTGCAAAAGGAATCAGAGATAACCAGAAAAGCAGGTTCATATTTGACCAGATAATTGCTGCATTTGTATGGATCACAGCACTGACCAGGTTATGATGGTTTCCCCAGTAAATTCCAATAAATATAAAACTTAGCAGATAACTGGAAAATACCGGCAGTTGTTCCAGGAGAGCTGTCCAGCCAGTATTATGGGGAGTTTTAATCTCTAATACCATAATAGTGATTATTATTGCAAGAACTCCATCACTAAATGCTTCAAGTCTGGATTTGCTCATTTGTGCATTTTGTTTAATCGGAAGATAAATAAAAGTACTAAAACCGAAAAAACAGATGGCAGGTCTTATTAAATGAACTTAATTTGGGGTTCAAATAACTTTTTAAATATGATGGACGTATCTATGATAACAACGAGTATTTCGTTAGAAGGATTCCAGATTTCGAAAAATTTAGGAGTTGTAAGAGGCATAACCGTTCGGTCCAGAAGCATACTGGGAAATATGGCTGGTGGACTGCAGACAATTTTTGGTGGGAAGATATCCATTTATGTAAGTCTGTGTGAAAGAACCAGAGAGGAGGCTTTTCAACACATGATACAACACGCAGAGGAAATGGGAGCTAATGCAATTATCAATATGCGCTACGATGCAAACGAAGTGATGAACGGAGTAACTGAAGTCCTTGCATATGGAACGGCCGTTCGGGTAGAAAGAAAATAGTCTTGCTCAGGCCCGCTGATCATCCCTCCTGTTCTAAAATAGCAGGATGAAACTGGGCAACCGCTTCTTCTATCCATGGTGGAAGATTCTTCTCCTGAACAGTCCATATATTGTCTTCAAACTTCATGTTGATATAGTAACGATTCCCACGGTCATCACTCACATCAATATGATAGACCGGGCCGACTATTCCATTACTCTTTCTGAAATTGAACTCCCTCAATCTTCCCTCTGCTTTAATTAATTTCGAAAACTGCACATTTTTCAATACTGCCATATCGCAAATGTAATTGATCCTGAATAATATTTTAGGTTTAAATAACATCTAAAAGGAAGTTTTTCTCCCCGACACTTTCTGTGTAATAGGTTATTAACATTTGGTTTATAAAACATTCAGACAGGGGCTATTTATTCATTGCTAATTTTCAGAACTTTGATAAAACCTGTTAAATGTCTTTAAAATTGGATGATTTGAGCCGGGAGCAAGTGGAGAAACTAACAGCAGATCACGAAATGAAACCTGTTTTTAAGGGGCAGAATCCTTATATAGCAAGCGGACCACGACATGAAGTCCTCGTATCTCTAATGACTAATGGTTTATATCATTTAGAGCTATTGGATAAAAAGCAAATGGAAGACTCTCTTCAACAAACAATAAAGGCATTCCGGGACTATACCAACACTACAGGATCATAGATTAATATTTGCTGATCAAATTATGATTCTGATTCTATAATATCGGGCGAGGCCGCCGGCAAACTCTCAGGAACTTCTTTTGTGCGGGTTATTTTTTCTTCTTCACCCAATAATATCCCCCATGGTTTCAGACTTTCTACCCGGTCAAATATGATTTTGAGTACTGCGATGACTGGAATAGACAGGAACATACCGGAAACACCCCAAATCATTTCGCCAAGTACGACTCCGAGCACCGTAATTAGCGGGTTTATTTTGACTTTGGAACCCACTATTACTGGTAACAAAAAGTTACTGTCCACCAGATGTGTAATGATCAGTGTTACTACAACCAGAAACAATTTTCCAGTCGTTGCGGCGGTGGCAAATGTGATGAGGAAACTGATCAGCATAGCGGTATAGATTCCTATATAAGGAATAATATTAAAGAGACCAGTAATAATGGCAAGAAGGGCAGCATATTTGATTCCCAGCAACCAGAATACGATAAAAACAACCAATGAAACAATACACATTTCAATAAATAGTCCAATAATGTATTTTCTGAGTATCAGTTGAACCTTTTCAACGATGTCGTAAACTACCCTGGAATTTTCTTCAAGGAATACAGCAATCAGAAAATTCATAATAAGTCTGCGATAAGAAAGCAAAAAAAGTGTGTAAATGAAAGTGAAAACAAGAAACAAAATAAAAGATGAAAGTGATACCAGCGTGCTTCCCAGAACGGTCGTGCCGGAATCCAATGCTTTACTGGCAGCAGATTTTAAGAATGTCAGTTGTTTATAAGAATTAATATGAAACTTTATGGCTACCCAGTGCTGTATACTTGCGAGTGAGCTGTTCAATTGAATTTTAAACTGTGGCCAGTCTTCCGTAAGGTCACCCACCTGCATACCGACTAAATAAATGATTGCGGAAATAAATGCCAGCAATATCAATATTGACAATATGGACGCCAGACCCCGGCGAAACCCAAACCTTCTTTCCATAAATGATGACAGGGGCAATAGCAAAATCGAAAATAAACATGAAAAAATAAGGGGGCTGAGTATTTCCTTGCCCTGGATCACGAGATATCCAATTGCGATCAGGCTGAGTAAGACAGAAGCCAGTTTTTGATAAAAAGGAAGCTTGGAATGTAAAGCCATATTGAATATTAAAAAGTCAAATGTAAAAAGCCTTGTTCATCCAGGAGATTCATTACAGATGGTTGTAGTTTTGATTTTTGAACGGTTGGTTAAACCGGCATGATTTTTACAATGTCTATCTTATAACGAAATTTTGATCAATTATTTCAGCACTTCCGGTTCATGAAAACAAAGAAAATACTGTTAGCTGCTGGTATTACCCTTACAGCACTGCTGATCCTTCAATTGATCAGGAAAAGAAGATTGGAAAAGAAATTAAAAGTTGTCGCGGATGAAGGTTATGAAACCGCGGAGGATATCCTCTTCCCCAAAAGGAGATACCTAAAGGTCCGGAGAAGAGCTGAAGACTGAAAATTTGAAGCTCAACGCTTAATGCACTTAAACCTTTAAGGCTGGTTTGAAAAGATGCAAACAAATGATTATTAAGCGATTATGATGATTCAATGATATATATATGGTTTTTTTCAAAATGACTTACAGATTTCCTGAATAATTGAAAGAGAGGGGCCCAAATCCTGTCTTTTCATCCACTTTTACCATTTTCTACATAAAACTCAACGTGGACACGCCCGGAATCTTAAACGCTGCACCATTTTATCCATAACAAATGAAAGAAAATACCCTGTTTATACTTTTTAGTATAAATGGTTTCGTAAATTTGCTTAATGAAAACAGATCTTATCCAACCTAAATCACGGGAAGCCGAAGACGAGTTAAGTACGATTGAAAAAACGGTTTTCAGTGATTACAAATATGGATTTGTTACTCAAATCGAGGCAGATGAAGCTCCGAAAGGTTTGAATGAGGATGTGATCCGTTTTATTTCCGCGCGAAAGAAGGAGCCTTTATGGATGCTAGACTGGAGGTTAAAAGCTTACAGACAATGGCTCACTATGAAATCGCCGGAATGGGCAAATATCAAATATCCGCCAATTAAATATCAGGATATTATCTATTATTCCGCACCCAAACAAAAGATTAATCCGAAGAATCTGGATGAAATAGACCCCGAACTTATACGAACTTTTGAAAAACTGGGAATTTCTTTGGAAGAACAGAAGAGATTGACCGGAGTAGCCGTGGACGCCGTGATTGACAGTGTATCTATTGGTACTTCATTTAAGAGCCAGCTGGCCGAATTGGGTATTATTTTCTGCTCGATGAGCGAAGCCATAAAAGAACATCCCGAGCTGATTCGGGAATACCTGGGCTCTGTGGTTCCAACTACTGACAATTATTTTGCTGCACTTAATGCAGCAGTCTTCAGCGACGGATCATTTTGCTTTATTCCAAAAGGGGTTCGTTGTCCAATGGAACTTTCAACCTATTTCCGAATCAATGCAGAAAACACCGGACAGTTTGAAAGAACACTAATAATTGCCGAAGCAGGAAGCTATGTGAGTTATCTGGAAGGTTGTACTGCACCCATGAGGGATGAGAATCAATTACACGCAGCTGTTGTTGAACTGGTTGCCCTTGAAAACGCCGAAATAAAGTACTCTACCGTTCAGAACTGGTATCCGGGAGATAAACAAGGACGTGGAGGTGTTTACAACTTCGTGACTAAAAGGGGCATTTGTAAAGGAAATCATTCCAAAATATCATGGACTCAGGTGGAGACGGGGTCTGCGATTACCTGGAAATATCCAAGTGTAATTTTAAAGGGTGACTATTCAACCGGCGAATTTTATTCCGTTGCTGTTACAAATAACTATCAGCAGGCTGATACTGGTACAAAGATGATGCATCTGGGCAAGAATACCAGAAGCCGAATTGTCTCAAAAGGAATTTCAGCTGGATTCAGTAACAATAGTTACAGGGGACTTGTGCATGTGAACAAAAATGCCACAAACTCCAGGAATTTTTCGCAGTGTGATTCTTTGCTGCTTGGGGACAAATGCGGAGCCAACACCTTCCCATATATCGAAGTGCGTAATAATTCGGCTGTCGTAGAACATGAGGCTACAACCTCGAAGATCGGGGAGGACCAGATTTTTTATTGTAATCAGCGTGGCATAGATACTGAAACGGCCGTAGCCTTAATTATCAATGGCTTTGCAAAGGAAGTAATGAACCAGCTCCCAATGGAGTTTGCTATTGAAGCACAGAAATTACTTGCGATCAGTCTCGAGGGAAGTGTAGGGTAAACGGTCAACGGTCAGCCGTCAACCATCAACGAAGAAAGGAGAATATCAAAAATTATAAAGAAGAATTATGTTGACGATTCAGAATTTGCACGCAGGTATTGAGGGGAAAAAGATCCTAAACGGAATAAATCTGGACATTAAATCCGGAGAGGTACATGCCATCATGGGACCCAATGGTTCGGGGAAAAGTACGCTGGCATCTGTTCTCGCAGGACGAAGTGATTATGAAGTACTGGAAGGCACTATTGATTTTCTTGGTAAGGATTTACTCGAATTATCGCCTGAACAAAGGGCCGCTGAAGGGTTATTCCTCGCATTTCAGTATCCCGTGGAAATTCCCGGACTGAATACGGTAAACTTTATTAAAACCGCTGTTAACGAAGTGCGTAAATACAGAGGTGAACCACCACTGGACGCCGTTACATTTCTCAAAAGAATGAAAGAAAAGATGGCACTCGTAAATATCGAACAGTCATTGCTCAGCCGGTCACTGAATGAAGGATTTTCCGGAGGCGAAAAAAAACGTAATGAAATATTTCAGATGGCCATGCTGGAACCACGCCTGGCGATCCTGGATGAAACAGATTCCGGCCTTGACATAGATGCGATAAGAATCGTTGCAAATGGTGTGAACAAATTACGTAATAAAGAAAATGCTATCCTCGTGGTAACTCATTATCAGCGCCTGCTTGACTATATTATTCCGGATTTTGTACATGTTTTATATAATGGGAAGATTGTGAAATCAGGTTCCAAAGAACTTGCGCTCGAGCTTGAGGAAAGAGGATATGATTTTATTAAAAATGAGAATACGGTAGAAGCCGCTTAGTGGCTCAGATCAATTTGACAACATGAACACGATCGCATATTTTAAAGAAAGATTCGACCAGCTCCAGCCCAATGACGATTATGGCAGTCTGGACAAATTACGTGAACATGCTTTTCAGCAATTTTCAGATATGGGTATCCCCGGTTCTAAAAATGAAGAATGGAAATATACCCGGGTAGCCAGTTTATTTAATAAAGAATTTCAGCTTCCGGCTGACCCACTCACTCTTTCCGTTACAACGGAAGAACTGAAGGAGATTCGGCTACCTGGTCATGAGCAGGCCAATGAAATGGTTTTCATAAATGGGTTTTATTCGTTCACTTTATCCCGGATTCGTTCGAATGGAATTCAGGTGATAGCACTGGAGGAGGCTACAAAAAATGAATTTAGTAATCAGGTCACACAATGGCTTGGAGACAGTAGTCAATATTTAAAGGATGGTATCAACGCCTTAAATACGGCATTTGTGCATGGAGGTGTCTTTGTTCACGTTTCCAAAGGACAACACCTGGAACACCCCATATATATTTATCATATTACAGATGCGCGCTCTGTAAATATTTTTTCGCAGCCGCGAAGTCTGATGATTGTGGATGAACATGCACAGACACAGGTAGTGGAATCATATGCAACCCTTGGATCCAATGAAAGTTTTACAAACCAGGTCATGGAAATCATAATAGAAAGTGAAGCCAGACTGGAATACTATAAAATACAAAACGACGGTTCCAATACTAATCAGGTCAGCACCACTCATATCAGACAAATCGGTAAAAGTTTTTCACATATCGTTACAATTTCATTGAATGGTGCTCTGATACGCAATAACCTGAATGTGATCCTGGACGCAAAAAACTGTGAGGCACATTTATATGGTCTCTATTTTCAATCGGGACACAGTCATATTGATAATCATACTGTCGTTGATAATATCAAACCTAACTGCCTGAGTAATGAGCTTTATAAGGGCATTTTGAGCGATCACGCTACCGGTGTATTTAATGGGAAAATATTTGTTCGTCAACCAGCGCAGAAAACCAACGCCTATCAGAGCAACAAGAATATTCTGCTTTCCGATAATTGCAGTGTGAATACCAAACCCCAGCTTGAAATTTTTGCAGATGACGTGAAATGCACCCATGGTTGTACAGTAGGCAGTCTTAATGAAGAAGGGCTGTTTTATCTGCGGTCCCGTGGCATTTCAGAAAAAACGGCCAGGAATCTGTTACTTGCCGCTTATGCATCCGATATTCTGGAACAGGTGAAACCTGAGCCCCTCCGCAGATGGATAGAAAAACTTATTAACAATCGTTTGGTAAAGGATTTATCATGAACACTTCGCTCATCAAACCAGCGACTTTGGATATTGCTGCCATCCGCAGGGAATTTCCAATTTTGGACAGGGAGGTAAAGGGAAGGCCTCTAATCTATCTTGACAATGCAGCGACGACCCAGAAGCCCAGGGAGGTAATCGATGCACTCATTCAATATTACTCAAACTATAACGCCAATATTCATCGTGGTATACACACCCTGGCAGAAGAAGCCACGGCGGCTTTTGAAATGACACGTGATGCCGTAAAAGACTTTATTGGTGCAGCTTCCAGGGAAGAAATCATTTTCACAAAAGGAACCACAGAAGGAATAAACCTGGTAGCTTATACCTGGGGAAGAAAAAATATTCATGCGGGCGATGAAATTATCATCAGCACAATGGAGCACCATTCCAATATTGTTCCGTGGCAAATATTATGCGAAGAAAAAAATGCGGTTCTGAAGGTAGTTCCCATAAACGATGCCGGGGAGTTAATGATGGATGAATATGAAAACATGCTTGGACCAAAAACCAAACTGGTTTCAATGGTACAGGTATCCAATGCACTCGGAACCGTTAATCCGGTAAAACAAATGATTGACAGGGCCCATTCGGTAGGCGCGGTATTCATGGTGGATGGAGCACAATCTGCCGTGCACCTGGATATTAATGTGCTGGACCTGGAATGTGATTTTTTTGCCTTTTCTGCACATAAGCTTTATGGCCCCACAGGCGTTGGGGTATTATATGGTAAGAAGGAATTATTGGAAACTATGCCTCCTTTTCAGGGAGGAGGAGAAATGATAAAAGAAGTTACCCTCAAGAAAACAACATTTAACGAGCTGCCTTATAAATTTGAAGCAGGTACGCCTAATATTGCAGATGTGATTGCCTTTAAATCTGCCATTCAGTTTATCCAATCCTTGGGTAAAGAAAAAATTCGTAAGCATGAGCAGAATCTACTGGAATATGCTCATGTGGAACTTGAGAAAATACCAGGTTTACAAATTGTCGGAAAGGCAAAGGAAAAACTGGGGGTGGTTTCATTCACTATTAAAAACGCCCATCCACAGGATATTGGTATTCTGCTGGATAACCGCGGTATCGCTGTGAGAACCGGTCATCATTGCGCTCAGCCCCTGATGGACAGATTCTGTATTTCCGGTACGACGCGCGCTTCCTTTGCAGTATATAATACAAAATATGAGTTGGATGAATTGGTAACCGCATTGAAACGAGTGGCTAAAATACTGGCATAATGAATCCGGTCCCAGGCATATCAGAAACCGAAAAAGAAATCGTTGAAGAGTTTGCGTTATTTGATTCCTGGGACGATAAATATGAATATATTATTGATCTTGGAAAAACGTTGCCTGTGCTTGATCCAAAATATAAAATTGATGAAAACCGGGTGAGAGGCTGTCAGTCTTCAGTTTGGCTCGTTGCAGAATATCATGACGGAAAATTGTTCTATCAGGCTGATAGTGACGCGATGATTGTAAAGGGACTGATCAGTATGCTCATTCGTGTTTTATCTGGTAGAACTGCGGATGAAATTATAAATGCCAAATTGGGTTTTATCAGGGAAATAGGGATGACAACACACCTGGCACAAACCAGGTCGAACGGACTTTTGAGTATGGTAAAACAGATGAAGCATTATGCACTGGCATTTAAAATTAAGGATCCGGTTCCATCTAAAAATTAGGAAATGGAAGAACTTAAAGAAAAAGTAATTGAGAAATTACAAACGATTTTTGATCCTGAAATTCCTGTAAGCATTTATGAACTGGGATTAATCTATGAAATAAATATTCTTCCAATTAACAATATTCAAATTGTAATGACCCTGACGGCTCCCGGTTGTCCTGCTGCTCAGTCCCTGCCCGTTGAAGTGGATCAGAAATTAAGAGAGATAGAAGGAGTAAATGACGTGCACGTTGCAGTTACCTGGAACCCGCCCTGGGACAAGAGCAGGATGTCGGAAGTAGCACAGTTAGAGTTGGGTTGGCTTTAAGAAGCTTAAAGCTCAAAGCTTAAAGCCTAAAGCAATTTGGAATTGAATGAATTTGGAAATGACTGATTTTTAGTTATATGAAAAACATTTTATGAAAATTACGGCACAGGAAGAATTTGGACTACGCGTCCTCATACGTATTGCGGGCTGTGAAACAGAAGATGGTATGAGTATACCCCAACTCAGTAAAGCGGAAGGACTCAGTAGTCACTATGTTGCAAAGCTTACCAGAACACTCAGGCTGGCAGGTTTTATCAATAGCACACCTGGATATAAAGGTGGTTATGTATTGGCGAAACCTTCTAAGGAAATTAAAATAAAATATGTCCTTAAAGCTCTGGGTGGCGTACTATATGATAAAGACTTCTGTGGCCAGCATACCGGTTCTGTAAATCTCTGCACCAATTCTGTAGATTGTTCCGCTCGTTCTTTATGGCAAATGATTCAATTTACAGTTGATCAGTTGCTGGACAAGATTACACTTCATGACATGGTCAATTCCAAAAAGAAAGAATCAACCCAATTCCTGCGGCAGATCCTGGAAGAAGTTCCCAAAATGATCTGAAACTCCCCAATTTCTAATCCTACTTTTTTTGTTTCAGGGTTTTCTACCTTTTCTGTATTTATAAATAAACCGACCGACCTGAAGTTTATTGAATGAAGATACTCAGATCACGGCACCATGATGGCATCCATACACTATCTTTATCAGCCAATGTAAATAAAAGTCAATGAAAAATTCAAGGCGTTCATTTATAAGAAAATCAGCACTTGCCGGGACAGGTATGTTGATGACGAAAGCTGCCTGGACCGCATCCAGTTATAAAAGGATCATAGGTTCTAACGAGCGGGTGCGTGTGGGAGTTGTCGGATTTTCCGACCGGCACAGAACCTCACATATGCCCTGTTTCATGAATCATTATAAGGAACTGAATTTCGATATTGTTGCTGTCTCGGATATCTGGAACAGACGACGGGAAGAAGGAGCCGCACAATGGAAAGCAAAGATGCAACATGATATCATTGCATGCCGGAACAATGAAGAATTGTATGACAGAAAGCTGGTGGATGCCGTATTCATCAGTACAGCAGATTTTCAACATGCACGCCATGCCATTCAGGCTGTAGAAGCCGGCTGCGACGCTTACGTCGAAAAGCCTTTCGCAGAAACTATGGAAGACAACAAGGCTGCACTCAAAATAATAAAAGCTTCGGATAGAATCGTTCAGATAGGTTCGCAAAGACGGAGTGGCGCTAATTATCAGGCGGCAAATGAATTTATACGTTCGGGAAAATTTGGAAATATCGTGATGGTTGAACTCACCTGGAATGTAAACCAGCCCGGACGGTGGCGCAGACCTGAACTTGTTCCACTTTTAAAAGAAGAGGATACAGACTGGAAACGATTCCTGATGAACCGGCCGTACACACCTTTTGACCCGCGCTATTACCTGGAATTTCGTTTATTCTGGCCATATTCATCAGGCCTGCCCGGACAATGGATGAGCCACCAGATTGATACGGTTCACTGGTTTAGCGGATTCCAGCATCCTCGCTCTGTAGTAGCCAACGGCGGCATTTACATGTGGAAAGATGGCAGGAAAAACTGGGACACGATTACCGCGGCGTTTGACTACGGACCCGCTGATGATCTCTCAACCGGTTTTCAGGTAAGCTTTCAATCCCGTATGGACAATGGTGATGAAAATCCAACCGAAATTTATTATTCAAATGGAGGTGAAATCAACCTCAATACGAACAAAGTAACACCTGCCGGAGGTCTGACTCAGCATTTTGCGGAAGCGATGCACATGCAGGCAAATTTGCTACCGGTTATCGATTTATCAAATGCAGAAAAAGTAGTTGTGTCTGCCAACACAGGGGGAGACAGTTTAACATCCGCGCATATACGAAACTGGATGGAATGCGTTCGTAGCAGAAAGCAGCCACATGCACCTGTAGAAGCGGGATATAGCCATTCTATTGCTAATATTATGACAACGGCTGCGGCCCACACAGGTCTCAAAGTAACTTTTGACGCACAATCGCAAAACGTGTTAGCAGATGGCAGGCCTTTTCAGTATTGAAAAAATCATCCTGAAACAAATGAATATCTGGAAACTGATTTTACCGTTTATTATATTTCCTTTATTTACTCTGGCCCAGCAATTAGAAGAAGTTAAACTGGTAAAATCAAATAATGAGAGTCGTGTTGATGTGTTCATTGGTTCACATTTGTTTACCAGTTTATTATATCCGGACAGTCTTGAAAAGCCGGTTTTATTCCCAATCTTCGATGCAGGAAATACAATTGTTACCCGCGGATTTCCGAGAGAACCAAGACCGGGCGAGCCAACCGATCATCCACATCATCTTGGACTTTGGTTTACTTATGAAAACGTGAACGGTCTCGACTTCTGGAATAATTCCTACGCGATTCCCTCCGAAAAAAAATCATTGTATGGGTGGATTAAAACAGACAGTATACTTGGAATTTCCAGTGGCCGAACGGGGAAACTTTCTTATCACGCAAACTGGGTAAACCAACAAAATCAGGTCCTGTTGGAAGAAACAACACGATTTGAGTTTACCGGACGAGGTGAGGAAAGAATGATAGACCGAATAACGGAACTGAAAGCGGATACAGAGATTTCATTTGCCGATGCAAAAGACGGACTTTTAGGTTTAAGACTGGCGCATGAATTACAGATTCCGGGACTGACTGATCAGCAGTTTACCGATAATAAAGGAAATATAACCAAAGTAAAAAGAGATTCTGTTGCCAGCGGAAATTATCTTACAAGTGAAGGGAAGCAGGGAGATTCTGCCTGGAGTACACGTGGCATCTGGTGTAAAGTATTTGGAAAAATTGGAAATGATTCGGTGAGTATTACCATTTTTGATCATTCAGGAAATCCTGGTTATCCTACTTTCTGGCATGCCCGTGGTTATGGTCTGTTTGCTGCAAATCCATTGGGGGAAAGGATATTCAGTGGAGGAAAGTATTCATTAAACTTAAAACTCAAAAAAGGAGACTCGGTTCTTTTCAGGTATCGCATATATATTCAAAATGGTAAATCAACACCAACCGCTGCGTTCTTAAATCAGTTAGCGAAAGAATTTGACAAAAAATATTGACTATCTATTTTGCGGTAGCAGGAGTCAGTCCGTTACGTGGGTCTTTTATAAGAAAGAGGGAATCGCTGAGAATGTGTTCTGCTTTTGAACATTCATCCAGATACTTTATCTGAGAATACATATTGATTTTTGTCATGTCACTGGTATTGATTCCGAAAGTGACAGATAGCATATTTGAATATGTGGTATCGGTCTGTAAAGTATAATTTACAGCCGGACCATTGTTGATCTTAATATTCAGTTGCTGATAAGACTTTAAAGGTTTGTAAAAATATACCTCGACATAAGCCGAATCATCGCCCAGTTCATTAATAATTCTATCTACCATGGGACTTCCCATAGAATGGATCAAATACCCGTGTTCATCATAATTTTCGGAGTAGACCGCTACCCTGTTCTGATAAAATGTATAGGACTTCAGGAATTCATTTGGGTAAAAAAGGTAAGCTCCGCCTTTTAAGCTATCCCAACCTTCGTCATATAATGCGGTGATTTTATACCCGGAATCCTTAACAACAATTAATTTTACGCGGGAGCCTTTCATCAAATCCGAAGCATCTATTAAACAGGGTGGGTTTCTGTTTTTACATGCAAACAATGAAATCACCAATAATAGGAATGCCCATTTCATGTTGAATTATTTTATATGGCAAGTCGTTACTTATGATCCGTATCGCCCGTTTAAATTAAGGCATTTTATTGAAATTTTCCCGTAAAAAATCTGTTTCTGCCGAATTAAAAAATTCAGTTTTAACAGTGAAATGGTTCTGAAAACTAAATAGAAATAAATAAGATGTATATTTCCTTATTTTATTCCATCAATCCGGAAACCCAACTGTACAATACTTTAGATAAATGATATTAAGTTTTAACCGGCTGGTCGCATCGATCATCTGTCTCTGTTTTTCTTATCCTTTAATGGCTCAGGATAAACCAGCAGCCTTAAAAGATACGTTGCCGCCGGATTCAAAAATGATGGATTCCATTTTGTCGAAGGATAATAAAATATTTAAAAAAGATACAGTAAAAAAATCAACTGATGAGGATAGCACAGCACCCACCCCTTCCCATCTGGAATTAAATCTTGTGTACGAATCAAATGATGTAAACAACGGGCGAACGGATTCCTCGGTTATTCCACTGGTAACACCAAAGATCAGCTATATTTTCAAATCAGGGTTCCAGGTTGACCTGAGTGTGGGATATAACGTTCATGATCCCTCGCCGCAAGTGAACCAATACACGCTCGATGGTTCTTACAGTTTCAACCCCGGCAATTATAGCGGGTCAGTTACCTTGTCGGGGTTCATTTATAGTAAATACAGTGGAAGTACAACGGCTGAACAGAAGGGAAGTCTCGCGTATAGCAACAGTTACTCATTTAGTTTTATTCAACCCTCCCTGAATCTGACCTGGACCTTTGGAAATCATATACCGGATTATCAGGCTTCCCCCGCTCTTCAGCAACAGTTCAACATCGGCAATTTCAATATTACACCGACAGTAACCATGAATGCTGCAACTCAGAATTCATATAATTCGTACTATCAGAACCGAAGGTTCACTGTTCCAAGAACCAGTCAGCCCTTACCTGCAAATGTCACCATTTCCGGAGAAGTATTAAATGCAGATAAGTTTCAGATCCTGGATTATGAATTCAGTGCACCGGCAAACTTTACTGCAGGTAACTGGACCTTTAACTTCACACCTACTTATGCTTTACCTGTAAATCCAGCAGATATTAGAGCGACTCTTCAAATAAATGGTATTATTAATAACTATACCTATACTGAAAAACTTCCCAATACTTTTTATTACCAGATTGGGGTAACTTATGACTTTTTAAAATAGCACTAAAGCTTAGAAAGCTTCCCGTATATTGAAATAAATACCTGTAAAACCATCGCCGATACCATAATCAATGGCGATATTGGTCCTGTCCTTTTTATTCATCATGATACGTAGTCCGAAGCCATAGCCAGGTGCAACACTATCAAATACTTTTTCTCCGGTGAGTGGATTGCTGGCGGTGGTAAAATTGGTAAATACTACACCACCTAATAAACCATCCGTTGTAATTCGATAGCGGAATTCTGCTTCTTCATAAATCATATTATTCCCCCTGAATCTTCCCTGAATATATCCCCTGCCCGACCGGTTATAAGTATCCCAGGTTATAGAAGGCAAAGCGAGATATGGCACCTGCCCGGAAGTAACCAAAACGCCCCAGAACCAGAAAGCGAGCACATTTCGCGGAATTCGCTTACTCACGCTGATATAGTTCCGCCATTCATAATAAAGCATCGTACTATTCTGTGTACTGCCAAATGCAACCTCATTTACACGAAAAGCAAGATTTAAATAATTACCCGAAAAGGCATTGACCGGATTGTCCCGGCTGTCATGTAATTATCTGAAATGACAATCCATTCGCAGAATAGTGAGCCGTATCGAACCCATATGCTTTTGAATAAATATAATGTGATGTAAGATACTGGTTCGGAGTATCAAGTTTTAAGGACTGATCCTTAATATTGAAATCATAGTCAATCATCAGACCCATGCCCGCATACCATTTTCCAATAATCCGCCTCGACACTGTTTCGTACAAACGTATATAGTTAAACCGCATGGGTTGCTCTGAATCCGTGCGAGTTACGGAAGAACCATTTATTCCGAAAGTATATGACTGTCCCTGGAGACCATAAATTCCCAGGCCATAAGTCGGCTGTGCAAAAAATAATAAACGGTTGTCGCCGGATATAGCCCATTTATTCTCTTTCAGGAAAAGATCAAATCTTAAATTCAAAAGGATCTGTTTTTTTGTAGTAAAAGAGGCATTTAATAAAGCTGAGGATAGCTGTGTAGTTTTAGGGTTCCCCAATAATTTTGTGACACTTACAGCTGCACCAACTACAAAACCGTTAGCCGGACTATATCCAACAATTGGTAACAAGGAAAGGTTTTTAACACCTACCTGAGGGGTATCTATAGAAATTTTTGCTGGCTTCCCTGTCCATTTGCGAATAAGATCAAAAATATCCACCTGTTTAGAAAAGTGCAGAGAATCAGGAATTATCTGTTTTACCTGACTATAGCCGGTAGATTGAATCATTAATAAATTGAATAGTCCCATTATAAACAGGAGCGTTAATTTCTTTTCACTGAAATACCTATTCAAATTATTATTGGATGTCAAAGATGAAGAGTAAAAAATTTATTTTATCGTATTGGCATTAAATCTGTTTCTCAAAAATTAAAACCAAGCCTGATCTGCGGTCCGTATTCTTCCATATCATATGAAAAATAGTCACTGCCGCTTTTATTATTATTATAGTTCATGGAAATAACCCGGTATCCGATTCCCGCCTGAAATAATTTAGATACCCGATAAAAAATATCAGGCTGAAGTTGCCAGGCAAACTGAGATCCGATACCAAATCCACCTATATCCGCTCTTAATTGTAAAAGCCATTTATCATGAATAACAGTTTTTAAACGGGTGACTATTAAAGGGTCAACCCAGGTGTTGCTTTTTTGCCCATTCCCGCTGGTAGTTCCACCTCCTATTGGCGCATTATAATTTACGTTTAGTTCTGCTGTTATATTATTTATCCTCGCACCCACACCCGCTTCAAGCCAGGGAGTAAGCCGGTATAGTCCTTCCAGCTCCCATAGGAATTGTTTTAAATTCGCCGTTCCGCTTATGATGCCATTTTTGGAAGAAGCGTCCTGCGTCAGATTCGCATAAAACAGATCAGATGTAAAAGCAAGTTTATCATTATGAACTTCTGCATATAACATCCCTCCGATCTTTAGGTAACTGAATACCTTGCTCGCCGGAATGCAAATAAAGGTCGGTGGCAGAATCTCACCAAATTGTGTTGTTCCGCTCATACTCGTAAACATGAGGTAGGGCTCCACATAAACTTTATATTTATTTGAAGAATCATTGAAAATCTGGGCGTTCACCCGATTGTTTGAAAACACACAAATAAAAAACACAAAAACACCGATAACAACATGTATTCGTAAACCCTTTCTGGTATTCATAATATATAAGTTTTTAATAAATAATACGTCATCTATACTAGCCGCACTCTATTGAACTGTAATGTATCTATGTTCCAGTAGCTTATTGCTGTTTATCGATCAGATCCCAAAGCCTGCTTAGATCAGGGTTCAGGATAATATCTGTTCTCCTGTTCAATGCCCTTCCTTCAGGAGTTGAATTGTCGGCGATGGGATTATATTTTCCTCTCCCGGCTGACGTAACACGGTCGAGGCTAACCTGATACTGATCCCGCAACACACGAACTACACTATTGGCTCTTTCTGTACTCAATGACCAATTATCTGTAAACCCCTTGGCTTTAGTAACTTTTATCGAATCTGTATTGCCCACTACATAAATTAAGAGATTTGGATTATCATTCAATACCTGGGCAACAACGGCCAGCGCCTCCTGTCCATTCTTCCCCAACCTTGCGCTGCCGGCATCGAATAACAGGGCATCCTGCAAGGATATATAAACCAGCCCGTTTTTATATGATACATCTACACCTGCATTGGCAAATTGCTCGAGCGCTTCCGCTGCCTTCCTTCGAATTTCTTTCATGGAAATCCCATTGGCCTCCATCGCCTGATTCAATTCTTCCATTCTCCTGGCCACAGCATCCTTCGCCTGTTTGCAATCTGACGCTTCCTGTATGGCGATCGCATTTTGATTTTTCAACTGGGTTATTTGAGCGTTGCCAGCAGCTACTGAGTTATTTAATTGGCCTATCTGTGAATTGAGTTGGACAATCTGTCCATTTAACTGGGTTACCACATTACCCAGGCTGTCAACTCTTGCCCTGGTACTTATAAGTTCTTTACTCGGACCGCAGGAAATCATAAACAATGCATTCACTATTAAAATTCCGAAGATTAATTTTCTCATATATTTCGATTAAAGGTCTGGATATTTTTGAGGTTACATGAAATCGGGATTTGAAGACAAACCAACACTCTTTCAAATCCACTGAAATATCACATGATTTTAAAAATTGAAATTAGAATAGTCTGGAAGGGCAGTCGGTCGAAGTATCAAATTTACCCTTCCCGGTACGGGGAATCTAATTTACGGGTATTTAACAGTAAAACCGTTTAATAGCATTCCCGCATAATTCAAAAGATAAAATCAAAATCATTCCAGCCATTTTAGTCAGACTATCAAAATAAGATGCAATTTGCAATCAAAAGGGGTATGAATCTTTTGAAACCAACTTCCCTGTTTTTGTGCGTGATCGGTTGCATGTTTCTTTCGATTAAATCCTTGCAGGCACAGAACAGTTTTAAAATATTTCTTATAGGAGATGCGGGTGACAATGTAGAAGCCGGGGAATCTCTGACAAATATTCAAAAGGAATTAATAGCAAACCCAAACAGTGCAGTCATTTTTTTGGGCGATAACAGTTACAAAAATATCCTGGGTAAAATAATCCCGGTTGGATTTAAAGGATTTGACAGTAGTCGTAATACAATAGAAAAAGTCAGATCGCAGTTAACGATGCTGGATAACTATAACGGTTACGCTTATTTTATTCCTGGAAATCATGACTGGTGGAACCGAACGACTTATGAAAAAGGAAAACAAAAACTCGCAATGGAAGAATCCTTCATTGAAGAAAATTTAAAACTTAATACTCATCTGGCCAATCATGATAATTATTTTCTGCCTCACCATGGAAACTACGGACCTGAATATGTCGAACTAAACCGCCAGACAATCCGGATAATTTTTATCGATACATACAGAATTATTCAGACGGGAATAAAAAAAGGTAAAGTTCCTGAAGAGGAGAAAACTTTTTATGTCAGACTTGACAGTGTAATTAACAGTGGCTTTATGCTAAACCAAAGAGTTATTGTTGTTGCACATCATCCGGTTCTAACGGCAGGTCCTTATAATAAACATTTAAAACATCCTTATCTGTTTGCCCGCATTAAGGCGTCCTCGCCGGATTTCCCTTCTTACCATGATATGGCTGTAAAAATCAATGAAGTGTTGCGAAAATATCCGGGAATATATTATGCGAGTGGTCATGCACACACACTTCAGTATTTTTATACGAAAGACAGTGTTCATTATATAATCAGCGGCGCGGGAAGCAAGGAAAAAACCCTGTCTGAAAAAGATATAATAAAATACAATAGTTCCCTCTCTCCCAATGAATTCCTGTTATGGAACTCAGGAGGATTTTTTGAAATTGACTTTATGGGTGCAACAACAAGTACAGTACTTCACTACGATAATGGTTCAAAGCAATGCCTGCTTCAATAAATTCATGAAATTTACGAGATGACAAATATTGCTTCAATCGTCCTGGTCGGACAATTAATTATCAACTTCCATGTTTTTGATAACCGTTGATAATTCATTTTCCAAATCCTTTACAATGTCCCTGTATTCGGCAAGTGCGTGTTGCTTTTCGGCAATTTCGACTTCAAATTCCTGAATCATTTTTGAACACAAAAACAAATCAGCGCATAGAGATTTAAAATCGGGGTCCTTTCTGTAAAGCTCATCAATAATAAATTGATGGGTTGGAAACCGGGTTTTAACAAGGTTTAGTTCAGTATGGAGTCTGTTCATAAAAACGGGGGAATTATGAACTTAAAGAGTTAATCCATTGTTTTTATTCCTATTCTTCCTATATTTAAAACGAAAATCCGCCTTTGTTTACTCAAGGTACTCTATTGTAGATATAAAGATTAGTTGGTCGGACATTTAACTGTAAAACCTTATCTGATGAGTACCATAGAAGCATCCAATACCATTGGCCTGTTTTCTGCGGAACAGGTTCGTGCGCAAATTCAAAGAATTTTTCTTTGCCCTGCGTTTTCTGTTTCAGACATTCTTCGACGTTTTCTTTCCTACATAGTCGATGAAACTCTTTATGGCAGATCCAATACAATAAAAGAATATACCATTGCTGTAAACGTTCTGAATAAGCCTCCCAGTTTCAAACCGCAGCATGATGCCATAGTGCGTATTCATGCCGGCAGGCTTCGGCGGGCTCTAAATTATTATTACAAAGAGCAGGGAATTGCGGACGATATAGAAATTACGGTTCCCAAAGGCACCTATGTTCCAGTATTCAGTAAAATGCAAGTCACTGAATCAAAACCGGATGCAGACGAAACTCCTGAACCTCAGAAAACTTTACATGATGCAGTAACGATTGCCATCATGCCTTTCAAAACTTTTGAAAAGGATAAATCGAAACTGGCTTTTGCAGATAGCCTGGGACAGCAGTTAAGTGCAGAATTTGGAAGGTTTCCTGATTTTTCTGTGATAGCCTATTATACGACCCAACAACTATCCACGAAAAATAAGGGGGTACACGAACTGGCCTCAGATTTCGGTGCCCAATATATTGTAACGGGGAACGTTCACTTTGAAACAAAAAGACTCCGGGTTGCAGTACAACTGACGGATACTCATAACGGTGCCCAGGTTTGGACCGAATTATATAATCGCAATTATGCGTCTTCTAACTTATTCGAAGTAGAAGATGATATTATCGCTCATATAATTGCTGCGTTGGGCGATTTTAACGGGTTAATAATTCAACAGCTCACCAAGGGCCTCTTCAAAAATAAACTTTACAAATCTTCATTACCGGTGCTTTTATGGTATCATGAATTCTATTCCGGCTTCAATAAAGTGAGTTTCAAAAAAGCATATCTCGCGATGGAATCAGCAGTTGAACAAAATCCGGCAAATGACAGTGCCTGGTCATTCCTGGGTCAACTTGCTCTTTTAGCTTTTTTGTTTAATCAGTCTACAAAGGGAAACCCCATAATACTCGGTTTAAAGTGTGCACACAATGCTTTGAAAATTAACCCTCTTAGCCAGCATGCCCATATTACTCTGGGAATGGCAAATATTTTTCTGAATAATAAGCAGGCTGGTATGGATTCTCTGGAATATTCTCTGGCCTTAAATCCGAATGCTTCAGGATTGATAGGCATTATTGGATGTTTAATGATTTGCGCCGGAGAATATAACCGTGGTATCGAATTAATCAGGGAATCTATTGACAGGAATAAATCATATCCGCCATTCTTTAACCTGTTTGTAAGCCTGTATCATTTCAAATTGAAGGAATATTCACAGGCTTATCATCAGGTGGAAAAATCAGGCATTTCGGAACTTGTTCTGAATGCTATTCTTCGTGTCTCAATCCTCGTTCAGTTGGGAAGGAAATCTGAAGCCTTTGAAATGATGAAAGTATTTAAAGGATTTCAAATAAATAAAACCTGGATCACCAGGGAACAGATAAGCAGATTTTTACTGGACCAGGATCTGGTCGATAATCTCTATAAAGGTTTAAAAGCAATCAATGTTCCTGTTTTAACGGTTGCCTGACAAATTATTCACGCTTCCTGTCGGTTTATCGGTTAAATGGGACGATCACCCTCTTTTCACAAAAGAATAAATTAACTTGCCAATATAGCCAAAGCGATCCTAAACAGGCTGCTTACAATCAAATGACTCATTAGAAATAAATCAGCTGGTTATTCCTGGATCATTTGCAATTATAATCCGCCCGGATCTTAAAGAAATCTAAAAATATATTTAGTGAATACATTCCGCAACTTTAAGAAAATCAGGATCGTCCTGATTTTCTGCATGCTGGCTTCCTGTCTTTTATGTTTTAGTCAAAAAGAACCGGTTGACAGTTTTAATATATTGAAAGCGAGTTTTATTCTTCCCCAGCCACTGCCCGGAGGTCATTATTCTTCTTCCATTTCTGTTATATATGTAGTTACACCAAAAGACTGGACAAATGACGTAATAACCGCTCCTATGTTTTCTTACCAGGCAAAATATACCTTACCTAAAGGATTCAATGTGCAGGCTGGTCTGACAAGCCTGATTATCTCAAATCGTATTTACCTGGGACCTTATTGGAATTATAAAATAAACAACAACTACATCGGGCTTGGCTGGAACGTAGCCTGGAATTACGGAAGACTTTATGAATTTGGTTTTGCAACTACCTTGACGGGATGGGAAAACCAACCTTCCATTACGGTAGGGCATGCATTCGAAAAGACTGCCCTCACTTTAAGAGGTGACCTTTACTGGACAAATGCCTTTTATATCAGCGAAGGAGGGCATAGCCTTCCATTTACAAATAGTTTTTTAAATGGTTATAGTTTCTCGGCAAGTTTTGAACAAAAATTATATAAAAACCGGGCTTTATCCTTGGGATTTAAACTGGATTACGTACTGTACCATATTATTGCCTGGCCCGCATTCCCGGTGAACGGAAAAAGGTATTGGGTACCCGAATTCCAAATTGGACTTAACTTATAATTTAAACTGAAAAAAATGCTATTTCGTAACTCCTATAGATACTTAGTCTTTCTTTTAATCTTTTTCTCCTGTTCGAAGAATCAGATTTTGCCGCAGCCTGACATAAGTCTCGGGAATGTCAATTTCATTTCTGATACTTCAATGAAGAAAATGGAAGGCATTTACACGCTGAGTTCTGGCAGCAGCGCATTGGGTACGCAATTTGTTTGCAAGGCTTCAAAATACAAAGTTTCGTTTTTTAGTAATGCAGGCGGCGTTTTTATGATTTTGTCTTACGGACTGGATCCATCCGACAGCTCCTTGAAATTCTCTGGTTTCTGGAGATTTTCCCAGGTTCCTACACAGGGGCTGATAAATTTCTCGCTTCCAAAAGCGGATGCCCTTGCCTTTCTTAAAACCGGAGATATCAGTAACCTTTCACTACCTGGAACTGTTTATGATCCGGATAATAATGCGTCTCCAATAGCATTAAAATTTTCCAGGAATTTTTCAGCTTATGCCAAGGCAACGCCCTTTGAGATTTATTCTCATCACGGTGTACAGACGACATCCAATCCCCCCTTTGCAGAGAATTCACTCCTTGGAGTATTGAATGATGAAGATTATGGTGTAAACGGTTTGGAATTTGATGTACAGATGACTCTTGATTATGTACCCATTATGATGCATGACGGTAATATTGATATTCGCCTGACACAAAAAAGTCCTGTTTCAGGTTATTATACCCAGTACAAATTTGATTTTTTGGAAGACTATATAAGGCTGGTGGACGGACAAAAAATTCCTTCCCTTGATCAGTGTCTGACTGCCTTTATTGATTCCACGACAATGAAATATTTCTGGATGGACATCAAAGGTGATGTGGGTATATTTCAGGCCCTTTTACCCGTGGTGCAAAAGGCATATGACCATGCTGCCAGTGTTGGCCGTGATATAGTTGTATATGCTGATATGCCTTCCACAGATGTGATCAGTGAATTTCAGTCATATCCGGAATATCGCGCGTCTGGTTTACCTACTATGTGTGAGCTGACTTATCAGGATGTTGTTGACAACGGATGCACCCGCTGGGGACCACGATATTCAAGAGGGCTTCTACTGAGTGATGTTGCGACAGCGCATGCTGCCGGAATAAAAGTGATCAGCTGGACCCTGAATCAGAAATCGCTTATAGATAATTACATTCAAAACGGACAGTTCGATGGATTTATTTCTGACTATCCCTGTTATGTAGTATATGATTTTTATACGATGAAGTAATCATAAATAAGATGAATATAATTTTTGCCCATAATAACTTCTCATGCAAATGAAAAAAATTATTGTAGCTGTTTTCACCTGTTTTATAGCATGCCATTGTTTGGCTCAAAATGGTGAGGGCGAAACCGGACCCTACCATAAATTCGCTGTATATGCAGGCGTGGGACCCAGTTATTTTTTTAATAACGTCCAAACATTCAAAGATCAGGTTAATTCACTAGGTTATTCTTTCTCAGCCAGAGTAATGTGGGAACCCCAACATTCATTTTTGAGTCTTGGAATTGAAACAGGGTATTTTCGTTTATATACTGCAAGCGGAACAGTTGTTGATTCTGCAAGCGGTCAGCAATCTAATGTACATATATCAAACTCAAGTATTCCCATTCAACTCGTAGTTTCAATGAAATTCTCAAAACAGGTTTATGCAAACTGGGCTATGGGACAGTCCATAACATTTAACCAGGTTTCTGCTTCAGGAATTACAACCAATCACGATGTTACAACCTGGTCGCTTGCAGACTTTACGGTAACAGTCGGCTACCGGTTCATACAAAAAGCCAGAATTTCATACGCAGCTGAACTTAAAGGATTCTATTCATCCAGTTACTCAAATGGTACAATTGCTGCAGTTTTCATAGTGGGTTACAGATTATAATAATTTTATCACAGCTGAAAGGTCTGAAAATAAAAAAAGGGAGATAACTCCCTTTTTCATTTACATAGTAATGATTAAATCTACCTGCTAAACATTTTATTTGGAAGCCGCACCAGGAGGAAAACTAGCCATGATTTTTTGAACCGCCGCATTAATCGCTTTTTCAGGATTGTTTGAAGGCGCATCAATATCCTGGTTACCGATTCCTTCCCACACTAATTTTTGAGTCGAAGCGTTGGCTACTTCAATTATTAAAGATCCGGCGGTGTAGTTTTGTACATTTACAGTTGTTGACATATTTCCTCCACCCCATGCATAAGGTCTGTAACCGCCACCATACCCATAAGAATTAGCTACTATCTGTTTTTCGTTCTTTAAGACGGCAGTAATATTTACAAGCATGTCAGGAGTTTCAGACGGAGTAAATCCCTTTGCAATCATTTGTTGCTGAACTGCGTTAATAATGCGCGTCTGGTTAAACTGACTTAGGGCCTGATACTGTTGCTCAAGCTTTACAATCTTGAAAGTATGGAACTGACTGAAATTGGCAGTGTGGTCATAATCATTAGTTACAGTTAATGTAGGACCACATGAAGTAAAAAATATTAAAGAAGACAAAAAGGCTGCCGACAGATAAATGGCTTTTTTCATATTAATAGTGTTTTAGAAGTAACCAACTAAAGTTAGTTAACCGGAGCAATACCAGCACTCTTTTTAAATGTTTAACCGTAAAACCTCTTCAAAAACAAGAGTAAGTTTTTCATTTGCACCCTTTTACAATTGCTAAACGGCTAAATTTGATTTATTTAACAGCGGAAAGCCATAAACTTAAATTATTTGGTGCTCTTTTGGCAGCCGCAACAATATAATTTAACCGTTAAACGAAAAACTGAATGAGGAAACCATTTTTGAAATTGATTTTCCTGCTTATATCATCACTTAATACCTTATTTCTCGTTGCCCAGGATTCATCGGTTCAAAAACAAATCTGGCCGGAATTGGAAGCATATTATAGAATCAATGAAAGATTCCGGGTGTATTCCCTGATCTCCGGTACAAGATCGAATTCAGAATATAAAGATGGCACAGCTGGTATCTACGTTGATTATTTTGCCTTGCCATGGCTGAGGGGAAGAAATGGTACGGAAGAGTTGAACGATTCGTCAAATGGATATTTCTGGTGGTTCAGGATGGGATATTCTTATTCGGATGCCCCTCCCAGTGATAAAAAAAAAGTAGTTAATATTTTTGAAACGGAAACTAATAATACTTTTCATTTGCCGGAAGACATCATACTTCAAACCCGAAACCGTTTAGACTGGCGGTGGGTAAATGGAGATTTCCAACCTATTTACAGACCCCGGGTCAAATTTATAAGAAATATGAAGACTGAATATCTGACTTTTAATGCTTATATCTGGTCGGAATACTTTTTTTATTTAAATGACAATACACAAGACAGGTTGCGATTAACCTTTGGAATTGAAATTAAGGTCTTAAGATATATGGCTTTTGAAACATACTATCTGCATCAGTTCCAGAATAAACAGTATGTAGAACCGTTAAATGCAATCGGTCTTCAATTTAATTTTTATTTTAAATCCAAACAGTATGCGCGATTATTGTCGTTAAGACAAAAAGCGCCCTGATATGCATGGTCCTCTGGTAATTTCTGTCAGGAATTATTGTAGCTTTTTAGCATAATTCGTATTTGAAACCATAAGTTTCATATTCTTGGCCGGAAGATCCAGCTCACTGTTATTTATAGCAGTCAGCCCGTTGCTGAATGTTTTATAATTGATCGTTCCTGAAATAGCATCCCCGTTTGTTATAGTCGATTTAAAACTCTGACTGATGTAGGCCAGCGTTCCGGTAGCAACATTCATTGTCAGCTGGTCATTGGGCTTATTGACATTACTGCCAGTCACGGTAATAGTATTGCCTGACTGGGAAATACCACCATTGTCGAAAAAATCAACCATTTTTCCTTTCGACATATACAAATACCCTGAACTCACCTGGAGAGCATCGTCCACGTATTTTTTTATTTCTTCAATCTTTTTCTTGGCCATATCTCCTCTGATCCCACCTGGTAACGGTTTTGCGGGAGTAGAGGAAACAGCCGTTGTAACAATCTTACCATCAGGGCCTACAGAAAGTGAACTTACGTTTGTAACTTTCAATTCTCCATCTGCGAAGATTTGTACCGTTCTCGTCCATACATAACTTGCTAATTGAGCACGATTCGCCGCAGCAGCAGCGGAAACCTGAAGACTCAGATTCGTTTTATTATTCGCCTGTGAAGAGACTGTTTGGGAAATGATAAGTAACAAACTGCAAATAAATAATAGTTTTTTCATTTTGAATTAATTGAGGTTTAATACAGCAAAAAATTGCATGAGTGCCTTAGATTTCAAAAACAGTAAGTGTTTGATGAAATTACATCCAATTAATTAAAACTATTCGTTTATCGGTTAAACGCAGAATCAATTTCTTGATTTACAGATTAATAGGCTGTAAATTCGTAGCCAGTAATTATGCTTTCATGCAAAAATATTTTCGCTTCACTTTAATTTGCTTACTTACCTTATCAGAATCTTTTGCTCAGACGCCTCAGGGCTGGCCAAAATCAATTAACCAGAATGATACAATAATTAAAATATATCAACCCCTGATTGAAAGTTACAGCGGGAATACAGTCGTCGCCAGAGGGGCTTTTTCTATTTTGCTGAAAGGCAAAACGGATCCTGTCTTTGGAGCTCTGTGGATAAATGGCACTCTGCATACGGACCGCCAAAATCGCACAGCCGTAATAGATATTGTGAAAGTCAGAGATGCAAAATTTGCCGGTGATTCCATCGCATCGAATGTTACCAGGCTTAAATCTATTTTGGAAACTGAAATACCTAAATGGGATATGGTAATATCGCTGGATCAGCTGGAAGCTTCCATTGAAGAAAACGGACTCACCAATCCCAATTCGTCCGATAATCTGTCAACAACACCACCCAAAATTATTTATGCAAATAAACCTTCCACACTTGTTTTGATAGAGGGAGAACCAAAACTCAAAGAGAATAAAGACATGGGTGTCGAATTGGTAATGAATACACCTTTTACCATTGCGAAAATAAATAATCTGTATTATCTGAACGGATCAAACAAATGGTATTCATCCAAAGACATTAGCGGTCCATGGAATTATATAAAATCCATTCCTGTGTCTTTGGAAAAATTAGATCAGGCCATCAGGGAAAATGACAAAAAAGAAATGGATAAAGCAGCCTCAGACAGTGCTGCCACTACCATTCCTGAAATTATCGTAAGTACCGTGCCGGCTGAATTAATCCAGTCTAACGGTGAGGCTGATTTTTCTCCTGTTAAAGGAACGGGATTGCTGTATATGACAAACACAAACAACGACATATTTATGAATATTGCTGATCAGCAATATTATGTGTTACTATCGGGCAGATGGTATAAATCAGCCAGCCTGAAAGGTCCCTGGAATTATAACGCTCCTGATAAACTGCCCGCAGATTTTTCGAAAATTCCGGAAGGTTCAGAAAAGGATGACGTTTTATCAAGTGTAGCAGGTACAGTTCAGGCGCAGGATGCTGTTATGGATGCGCAAATTCCACAGACCGCAAAAGTGGACAGGAAAACCGCAACTGCAAAAGTTAGTTATGATGGTGAACCCAAATTTTTGGCTATTGATGGAACAGATCTTCAGTATGCAGTAAATACCAGCTCTACCGTTTTGTTATCTGGTAAAACATATTACTGTGTCGAAAACGGGATATGGTTTGAAAGCATAAGCCCGAAAGGTCCCTGGTCAGTTTCAGTAACAAGACCTGCGGATGTAAATAAAATTCCTCCTGCCGTTCCTGTGTATAATGTGAAATATGTCTATATATATGAGACCACACCACAATATGTTTATGTTGGATATACTCCCGGTTATATGGGCTGTTATGTCTACGGCGGTGTAGTAATTTATGGTACGGGTTATTATTATAATCCCTGGTATGGTCCGTATTATTATCCAAGACCCGTTACTTACGGATTCAGCATGCGTTATAATCCATACTATGGGTGGAGCGTGGGATTTCATTATAGCGCCGGTTGGTTTAATTATAGTGTTTATAGAGGCGGATATCATGGCGGTTATTGGGGACCGCCGATGTACAGACCTCCATATTATCGTCCGCCCGGTTATCCTCCTTATTATCGCCCACCTTATTATCCAGGAGCAGGATACAGACCCCCCGTGGCTACACCTTATAACAGAGGAGGATATAATAATGTAACCATCAATAATAATATTTACAGGAATAATAAAGGTGTAAGTACTAACGACCGTGTCAATCCGATGCCTTCGACGCGGCCCTCGACTATGCCGGCCACAAAACCAACGACCGGAAATACAGGCAACCGGTTGCCATCAACTCAACCTTCTGCAAAGCCGGCTGTTCCGAATAATTCTATCCAGACAGACAAACAGGGAAATGTATTTCAGAAAAATGGAAATAGCTGGCAGCAGAGTAGTGGAAACAGCTGGCAGAATGTAAATCAGAACAGACAGGGGGAAATTAACAAACTGAACCAGCAGCAACAGATACAAAATCGTGGAAATACCCGTACTAACAATTTTAATCAATCCAAACAGACAGCTCCGAGCCAGCGGCCAACACAACAACGCGCCGCGCCTTCCGGAGGCGGAAGGAAATAAATTTTAAACAAGCATCTTTCGATAAATCAAAATACATTATGAATCCCGTTAACTCCAAAAAATCAATAAAATTACTGACATACATGAGAATATGCATCGTCATACTCTTCGCATTAATTGTTTCAACACATGGAGAAGCACAGCAGGACTCTTCATATATCAAACATGAAAAACAGTTAAAAAACATTGCAAAATTAAATATCACCAGCTGGATTTTATATTCCAATGGTGTTCAATTGGCGTACGAAAGATTATTATCCAGCCATACCAGCGTCACTTTGTTTGGCGGATATATTCAGTTTCCCATGCCCAGTATTATTGACAATAGCCCTCTCAATTTTGACAAAAACAAGACTAAGAGCGGTTATGTTATAGGATCAGAATTTCGGTTTTATCTTTCCAAAGAAAATAAATACGAAGCTCCTCATGGTGTTTATCTCGCTCCCTTTGTAAGTTTTTATCATTTCAATAACCAGCGTTACGGCCGGGATTCGACAAACCAGGATCAGCTCTCTTTGAGTACTACCATGGATTTTTTAAATATAGGTGGTGAACTCGGATATCAGTTCGTCATAAAAAAGAGATTTACAGTTGACTGCGTGCTGTTCGGTCCCGCTATATCCAGTTATTATTTTAGTCTCAAACTGAATGGCAGCACTTCCGGGGATTATAGTGACCGGGTACAGGAAATCCTGGATGCAATCAAGCAGAAATATCCGCTCTTAAAAGATTTATCAAACGGTGAAAAACTCAGCACCAGCGGAGTATCAAATTTCTGGAGCATTGGCTTCAGGTATGTCATCCAAATCGGGTACAGGTTTTAAGGAATTAATATCCCGTCTTCTTTAATTCATCAGTATTTCCTGCTCCTGCATATTTGCTATCGCCTGAATTTCCTTTTGAAGTTTATCTTTTTTGACTTTTATTTTTACGATCACACTAACGCGCGACAGCAAATAAACACTTAAAATCGTAATGCAAACAATTATATATCCCAGGGTATTATAATGTTCCAGAGGACTGAACTTATCTTTTTGTACGACAATCATGCCTGCGAATGCAGCTGCAATACCTCCTGCTATTTGCTGCAATGAGGAATTAATGCTCATGAATGCGCCACGATCCTGCAAGTCAGGAATTCCGGTAATCAGGGCCTGGGACGGAATCATCCTGCTCATGATGCCGGCCATCATGAGTACATTCATTGCAATTACAACTAATAGCGGTGTGGTGGACAGATTGGTATATATCACTACCATTACAATCATCCACGCTGAAGCAAGAGCGAATATTTTGAACTTATCTATTTTGTCGCTTATTTTTCCTACAATCGGCATGATGATCAGCGTACTCAAACCGGCCACCATAAAAAGAAGTCGGTAACTGATGTTGTGTGATATGTAAGATTATTAATGGCAAAAGCACTTCCAAATGGCATCATCATAAAACCACCGATGGACATCAGCGAAGTAGCTGAGAAACCTATCCGGTAATTTTTTTTGGCAATAGTATGCCTTAAGTGAGTAAACGCTGATTTGTCCTGCTGCAATGCGAGGTGTTTTGTGAGAGGCTTCAGTTTGAAAGCAATTAATACAGCAATAATAACGGCCATGGCAGCAACCCATAAGAATGGAGCGTGCCATCCCCAGATATTTGCAAGGTATAAACCGATGGGAATACCCAATACCTGGCTGGCACCAAAACCCATTTGCAAAAAGCCCATTACCCTACCACGATGTTGCAAATCAAAAAGATCAGTTACAATTGCCATGGATATGGAACCTATAACACCACCAAACAAACCTGTAATAATTCTGGCCCCTACCAGGAGCGGATATGTATTGGCTATACCGCATAAGAATGTTCCGGCAATAAATCCAAAATAAAAGAATAATAATAATTTCTTGCGGTCAAATTTATCGGCAAACCCGGCCGTCAGCAAGCCCGATATTCCTGCACTGAATGCATAGGCCGAAACTGAAAAACCAAAATGGGAAGGTTTAAGATTGAGCGATTTCATCAGTATATCACCCAATGGTGACATTACCATAAAATCAAGTACAACCGTAAACATGGTTGTCGCAAGTATAAAAATGGCAAATTTCTGATACCCGGTAAATGCTGCCTTTGGTGGTTTCTGCTGACTCATAATTATTTTTCGTCTTATTTCAATTTTCAACCAAAATAATTATGATTACTACGTAATTCAAGGTTATTTAGGTAAAACTCTTTATCCGGACGGCAAAATTCGGTATTTCTCCGGTGAAAATGAAGCAGTAAATGAAAAAGATTAATTCACAAATTCCCTTTTTTCATTTCTTCTGCAGCATGATTAGCAGCCCTTGCAGTAATGGCCATAAACGTCAGAGAGGGATTCTGATTACCTACGGAAGTCATGCAGGCACCATCGGTTACAAAAACATTTTTGCAGCTATGGATTTGATTCCATTTATTTAACATAGAGGTAGCCGGGTCCTTACCCATTCGAATACCACCCATCTCATGTATATCCAGTCCCGGCGCCTGCTTGTTATCGTTCTGGATAATATTTTTACAACCCGCAATGTCCAGTATTTCAGCACCCTGGGTTAGAAAATCTTTCACTATCTTTTCATCATTGTCATCATATGCAACAGACGTGATTAATTGAGGTATACCCCACTCATCTTTCAAATCATTGCTTAAGCGGACGTGATTGCTTTTTTTAGGTATTACTTCACCCTGCATGGACATATATACCGACCAGTCGCCTGCAGCGGACATGGATTGCTTAAAATCTGCTCCAATTCCTGACTGTGAAATATCAACACCGGTATTACGATAAGCTCCCCAGAAAACAAGATAACCCCGTTGAAAATCTTCCTCCTGTTTATATACATTTCTGAAATTAGGCATCAGTGGTGATACGGGCCTCCTGCCATAATAATATTCATCTGAAAATCCGTCAATGCCTGCGGAAATTGAGCCCCGGTAATTCTGAAAAGCAATATATCTTCCAAGGATATCATGTTCGTTGCCCAGACCTTCAGGAAACCGACGGGATTTTGAATTTAATAATATAAGATTACTGTTTAAACATGCCGCATTTACAAAAATGACACGCGCAAAATATTCTGTAGCCTGTTTTGTTTTTGCATCGATCACCCGAACGCCGGTAGCTCTTTCTTTTTTTTCATCATAAATAATCGAATGCACCACCGAATCCGGGCGAAGAGTCAAATTGCCGGTATTTTCGGCCCAGGGTAATGTGGAAGAATTAGAACTGAAATATCCGCCGTAGGGGCAGCCACGACTGCAAAGATTTCTTGCCTGACATTGTCCGCGGCCCTGCTTAAGCTGGAGCTCCCCTGCCTGCGTCAGGTTTGCACAACGACCCATCAGCATCCGTCTGTTTGTGTAGTGCGCATTCACTTTCTCCCTCATACTTTTTTCCGCACAATTAAATTCCCAGGGAGCCAGGAATTCACCATCCGGCAGGTTGTCTATTCCATCTTTATTACCACTGATTCCGGCGAATTTTTCTACATGCGAATACCAGGGCGCCAGGTCATCATATCTGATGGGCCAGTCGACAGCAAACCCGTCCCTTAATGGAGCTTCAAATTCATACCTGCTCCAACGCTGGGTTTCGCGTGCCCACATCAGTGATTTACCGCCAACCTGGTAACCACGGATCCAGTCGAATGGTTTTTCCTGTACATAGGGATGTTCTTTATCCTTAACAAAAAAATGCTGTGCCGACTCGTCAAACGCATAGCATTTGCTTATGATGGGATTCTCTTTTTCAAGCTCAAGGGAAATTCTTCCACGATGAATAAACTGCCAGGGATGTCTGGTAGCTGTCGGGTAATCTTTTATATGTCTTACATTTCTTCCGCGTTCCAGTACCAGTGTTTTAATTCCCAATTCGCACAATTCCTTCGCCGCCCATCCTCCACTGATGCCTGATCCTATTACAATGGCATCGAAACTGTTTGCCGTAGCCGCATTGGTGTTAATATTCGGAGTATCTGCCATGGTGCATTTTGTACCTGAACTGTGTACAATTATTTAATAAGTTCGTTCAAATACATGTATTGATAAAAAAAACTTTTAAAAAAGGGGATGGCATCTGTTAATATACTTCATCACATATTTTCCCATTAAATCAATATGAGCGTTAAACTTTGCTAAATTTAAGCTTGATTCATATGACCATGAGAAATTTAAACAGACGGGATTTTTTGCAGGTCAGCGGTATGGGACTGCTTGGAGCAGCCATTCCTAAACCAGTCTTATCTGCATCAAAGCCGGCAAAATGGAAACCCGCCAAATTATCTGTTCAGTTGTACACGGTGCGCGACCAGATCAAAACGGATTTTCCCGGAACATTAAAAAAGGTACGAACTATTGGGTATGACACAGTGGAAACAGCATTCTGGCCCGAGGGTACTTCCTTACAAACTGCGGCCGGATATCTTAAGGACGCCGGCCTTTCTGTATCCTCGGCACATATAGAATTACCCATAAATGATAAGAAGCAAACCATGCTGGATACAGCCAGGGCCTTTGACTGTAAAAAAATGATATGGCACGGCTGGCCCGAAGATAAACGATACAGCAGCTACGATGGGACCATGGAACTCATCGGCATTTACAACGAAGCAGGAAAATTTGCAAAATCAAATGGCCTCCAGTTTGGACTTCATAATCACTGGTGGGAATATCGAAATAAAATCGGCAATCGTTTTGTGTATGAATTATTACTGGAAAACCTGGACAAGGATATTTTTTTTGAAATAGATACTTATTGGGTGAAGGTAGCCGGTCAGGATCCTGCTGCTATCGTAAAGAAATTTGGCGACAGGGCGCCTCTGCTTCATATTAAGGATGGTCCTGCCAAATGGAATGATTTATTGCCAAAAGATATTCCTGATCCAATGACCGCGGTTGGCAAAGGCACACAAAATTTCCCGGAAATAGTAAAAGCCGCTGATGGTAACACGGAATGGATGGTTGTGGAAATGGACAAAACTTCGGGCGATGTTTTTGATGCATTAAAGGATAGCTATGATTATTTGATAAATAATAAACTGGCCCGCGTCAGCTAACATTTACAGCATGTTCAAATTGGTGCTCTTAAGACATGGTGAAAGTGAGTGGAATAAGGAAAACAGGTTTACCGGCTGGCAGGATGTTGATCTGAGCTCCAAAGGTTTATTACAGGCAAAAGAAGCCGGCGACTTATTATTAAAGGCTGGCTATTCTTTTGATCTCGGGTACACATCATTTTTAAAACGAGCCATAAAAACCCTGCATATAACTTTAGAACAAATGAACCTGCTCTGGATCCCGGAAATAAAGGCCTGGGAATTAAACGAAAGACACTATGGAGCGTTGGAAGGATTGAATAAAACAGAGATGGCAATTTCTTATAGTGAGGCACAGGTTCATACCTGGCGCAGAGGTTTTAAATCGGTGCCTCCCCTGCTGAATAGTGATGACAAAAGATGTGTCAGCAATGATCCAAAGTATGATTCGCTCGTTCCTGCTGATAAACCATTTGGAGAAAGTCTCGAGGGGATGATGAAAAACAGGGTTATTCCTTACTGGACTGATCAGATAGCACCCCGGATATTGCAGGGTCGTAAAATAATTATTTCTGCGCACGGGAATACTTTCAGGGGGCTGGTTAAACACCTCGATGGCATTAGTGACCCGGATATTGAGAAACTTGATATTCCCACCGGTGTACCGCTTGTATACGAACTGAATGATAGTCTTCATCCTGTTACTCACTATTATCTTTCATGATTTTTTAAATTATTTTTTATGTCTGAAGTAAAATGGGAAGGTGTATATCCGGCTTTACTCACACCCTTTAAAGCGGACGATACGATTGACTTCGAAATGTTCAAACTGAATTTAGATGCACAGGTAAATGCAGGAATTAACGGCATTGTTATCGGGGGATCACTGGGTGAGGCAAGTACTTTGCTTAAAGAAGAATTAACAGAACTCCTTCATTGTTCAAAACAATATTTACCCAAATCAGTTCCAGTCATTGTAAATATTGCCGAACAGGCAACTAAAGCAGCTATAAATTCAGCACAGGATGCAGAAAAAAATGGCGCCGATGGATTGATGCTCCTGCCACCGATGCGTTATAAAGCTGACGACAGGGAAACCAATGAATATTTCAGAAAGGTGGCAGGAAATACGTCACTGCCAATCATGATTTATAATAATCCATATGACTACAAGATTGAAGTGACACTGAAAATGTTTGAAGAGCTGGCTAAAATTCCAAATATCCGGTCCGTCAAGGAATCTACCAGGGATGTATCAAATGTGACCAGAATGAGAAATCATTTTGGAGAAAGATTTAAAATATTATGCGGAGTGGATACGCTTGCCCTGGAAGAACTGGCATTGGGCGCTGACGGATGGATTGCTGGTCTTGTGGATGCGTTCCCTGCAGAAACGGTAGCTGTATATCAGTTGATGAAGGCTGGAAAATATAAGGAAGCACTGCAGATATACAGGTGGTTCCTTCCCGTGCTGGAACTGGATATCCAGTCGAAGCTGGTGCACTATATCAAGCTGGCTGCTACGCAAACCGGCATAGGATCAGAATATATGCGGGCGCCACGCCTGTTGCTTGAAGGAGAAGAAAGAAAGAAAATTCTGGCAATCATCAACCAGGCCATTGCAACAAGACCCTCATTGCCGGATTATTTAAATTTGTCAAAAATACAATATGCTGAAAGGGTATAATATAATTGGAGACTACTGAAATTGCGGAGGGTGAAGATTATTTGCAGGCATTCAATCCGACACATCAGAAAAACCTGCCTGAGAAATTTATTATTGCAACCGACAGGGTTCTGGAGAGCGCAGTCGACAAATCAGTCTTTGCATTTGAATCATATAAAAATACAAGCTCTGTAGCAAGAGCGGTTTTTCTAGAAACCATAGCTGAAGAAATTGACGATATCGGAGACGAACTCATAGAGCGTGCTAAAATGGAAACGGGTTTAACTGAACAAAGGCTGACAAGTGAACGAGGAAGAACGACCGGTCAGTTAAAATTATTTGCAGAATTACTTCGCGAAGGATCCTGGGTGGAAGCTGTCATTGACACTGCGTTGCCCGAAAGAAAACCTTTTCCCCGCAGTGATTTGCGTAAAATGAATATGGCAATAGGACCTGTCGCCGTATTTGGCGCCAGCAATTTTCCGTTTGCATTTTCTACTGCCGGCGGGGACACAGCTTCCGCTCTTGCAGCCGGTAATCCGGTAATTGTGAAAGCACATCCCTCCCATCTTGGCACCAACGAACTGATGGGAACGGCCATAAAGAAAGCTGCCGAGAAATGCAATATGCCGGACGGTGTTTTTTCTTTTGTTATTGGTGATGGCCAAATTACAGGCTTACATCTTGTTAAAAACCCTGGAATAAAAGCAGTGGGATTTACCGGTTCCTATCGCGCAGGTATGGCCATTTTTAAAGTTGCGACGAATGAACGCGAAGTACCTATACCCGTTTTTGCTGAAATGAGCAGCATCAATCCTGTTCTTATCCTGCCCTCTAAAATCAGACAGGATGCAGATGCCCTGGCTGTTCAACTGGCTGGTTCCATATCATTGGGTGTGGGCCAGTTTTGTACAAATCCGGGATTATTATTTCTGATCGAAGACGAAAATTTCGACAAATTTAAAATAAAATTAAAAGATTCTCTTGCAGCTATTCCTGAAGCGACAATGCTGAACACCGGTATTTGCAACAGCTATTATACAAAACAGGAAGCTGATGTCAAAACAAAAAGGAGTTTCCGTTTTATTTATGGGTGAAGATGCCAGCCCGGAAAACAGGGGTTCAAGCGCTTTGTTTACAGTAGATGCTGAAGAATTTATTCAAAACAAAGAATTGCAAAATGAAATATTCGGACCTTCATCCCTGATCATTCAATGCAGGAATGATGATGAATTAAGGAAGGCTGTAAAAGCTTTGACCGGACAATTAACAGCCACGGTTTTAGGTGATGCCAATGATATCAACAAATATTCAGATTGCATTGATATCCTGAAAGGAAAATCAGGCAGGCTTATTTTTAACGGTGTTCCCACCGGCGTAGAAGTTTCTTATGCTATGGTGCATGGTGGCCCGTTCCCCGCGACGACCGACGGACGCAGTACTTCAGTAGGTGCAGACGCGATTAAACGTTTTTTAAGACCTGTTTGTTTTCAGGACTGTCCCCCGGATTTATTACCGGATGCTTTGAAAAATGAAAACCCTTTAGGCATCATGAGAAGGGTGAATGGCAGGTACACAAGAGAAAGCATTCAGGGTTAATATTTATAGAATAAATATGTCTTCACATACATTCGTTTGCATCGACGCACATACCTGTGGTAATCCTGTAAGACTTGTTGCAAGCGGAGGGCCCGCATTGAATGGAAATTCAATGAGTGAAAAAAGACAGCATTTTTTAAAAGAATACGACTGGATCCGCAAAGGACTGATGTTTGAACCACGCGGACACGATATGATGAGCGGAAGTATTCTGTATCCGCCTCACGATCCTGCCAATGATGTGGCCGTTTTATTTATAGAGACCAGTGGTTGCCTTCCTATGTGCGGTCATGGTACGATTGGCACCATTACCATTGGCATTGAAGAAGGCTTGATTAATCCGAAGACTCCCGGGCTCGTGCGCATGGAAACACCGGCCGGACTTATTTCAGTAAGTTATAAAACAGAAAAGAATAAAGTAAAATCAGTAAAACTCACCAATGTTGTTTCTTATTTGGCGAGTGTGGAATTGACTGCTGATTGTCCGGAATTGGGCGAACTGGTATTTGATGTTTCTTATGGAGGAAATTTTTATGCAATCGTGGATGTGCAGAAAAATTTCAAGGGCCTGGAACATTACAGCGCGGATAAATTGATTAGCCGGGCGAGGGAACTGCGTAAAAACATAAATGAAAAATATGTATTTGTGCATCCGGAAGATCCAACGATTCACGGGTGCTCACACATATTATGGACGGGCGCGGTAATGGATAAAAAATCAACGGCCAGGAATGCAGTTTTCTACGGGGATAAGGCCATTGACCGCAGCCCCTGTGGGACGGGCACTTCAGCCCGTATGGCACAATGGTATACCAAGGGAAAATTGAAAAAAGGAGATGTATTTATACATGAGAGCATCATTGGTTCAACATTCAACGGCACGATTGAAGAAGAAACATCTATAGCAGGTAAACCCGCTATCAAACCCGGTATTGAAGGATGGGCCAGAATATATGGCCACAATACGATCAGTATTGATGAAGAAGACGATCCCTACGCATATGGATTCCAGGTTCTGTAAGGAAATTTAATATTAGTAGATTCAGCGATTAGTAAATACAGGTTTAAAATTATGAAGGCGATTATTATTGGTGGAGGTATAATAGGATTATGTTCTGCTTATTATCTGCAACAGAGCGGCTGGCAGGTCACTGTAATTGAACGAGATGATTTGACTAACAATTGTTCATTTGGAAATGCAGGATATATTGTGCCAAGCCATATTACTCCACTGGCATCACCTGGTATTATTTCAAAGGGAATCAGGTGGATGTTCAATAGCAAAAGTCCATTTTATATAAAACCGGTATTAAGCAGGCAACTTATAAACTGGGGCATAATATTCATGCAACACGCCAATAAAAAAAATGTGGAGCATGGCGCTCCTTATTTACGTGACCTGAGTCTGTTGGGTTCCCAATTATTTGATGAACTGGCAAATGAGCCCGGATTTGATTTTGCTCTTGAACATAAAGGAGTAATGGTTTATTATAAAACTGAAAAGGCTGCTGAAGAAGAAACGAATCTTGCAGCTACTGCAAGGTCTCTTGGTTTGGATGCAGAAGTACTTTCAAAAGAACAGGTGCAATCACTTGAACCGGAAACTGAACTGGATATACTGGGCGCTGTGCATTATCGCTGCGATGCACATTTATATCCGGTTAAACTCATGGAGCAGCTGGTGCAGAATATCAGGAGCAAAGGTGGCATGATTCAAACCAATTGTAAAGTGACAGGAATGGAGATCGCAAATGGAAACATTAAAAACATTCAGACTGAGAAAGAAAATTATCAGGCTGATTTATATGTTGTGACCGGTGGCTCCTGGTTACCCGACCTGTGTAAAATGGCTGGCATTCATATACCCCTCATGCCGGGTAAGGGTTACTCGATCACTAAAAAGAATCCTGAAAAAAGATTGAATATACCTGCTATTCTTTGCGAAGCAAGAGTTGCCATTACGCCGATGAACGGATATATGCGCTATGGTGGCACAATGGAAATAGCGGCGGTTAATAAAAATATTAATCTGAACAGGGTGCGGGGAATTGTTGAATCAGTGTCGAAATATATTCCTGGAATACAGTTGGAACTACCGGAGACAAAGGATATATGGTATGGCTTTCGTCCCTGCTCAGCAGACGGCCTCCCCTACATAGGATTCAGTAAAAAAATAAAAAACATGATCATCGCCGGCGGACATTCCATGATGGGGCTTGGTCTGGGACCATCCACGGGCAAAGTCGTTGCTGACTTAGCGAATGGTCGTCCTCCTTCTGTAAAGATTGATGCATTTGATCCGGAGAGATTTTCCTGAATAGTTATCTTATCAGCACTGCGCGTACCTTTTCTGAAAATAGTTTTTCCGGTATAGTCAATCCCTTTTACTTCCCATACATAAGTATTCACTTCGGCAGGTTCTCCATTGATTCGACCGTCCCACCCTTGTCCTGACTGTGAAGTTTGAAAAACGAGTTGTCCGTTCCTGTTAAATACTCTGAAATAATTCAATGTGGAAATACCGACAGGAATTGGTTTGAGCACGTCATTTATCCCATCGTCATTGGGAGTAAAAGCATTCGGCATATAAATTTCCGGTCCGGTATAATATTTTACCTGAATAGAATCTTCGATACTACATCCGTAACGGTTTACAATTAATACATGATATGTATTGTCAATCGTGCTGTTGAGTATCGGATCAGCTATAGTCGGATCATTCAATCCATACACGGGCGACCATGTATATTGTCCCTCGTAGTTATTATTTCCATCATTCACCTCTAATTGAAGTGTTGCTCCTCTTGCCAGTATAGTATCATGCGACAACAATGGATAAGGGCTCTGACTTATATTAATATACTGGCTGTCTATAGCAGCACAACCTTTATCATTTCCAACAGTAAGAAAAACCTCATAGGTCTGGGGTGCTTTTGTAAAACTGAAACTGCCATTGTATTTATTGGAACTGTAAAGCTGGTTTGAATCTTCCAATACCTTCCATTGTGTGCTTATAATAGACCCGGAACTTGAAGAAGATGTATTGGTTAACTGGATTGGTTGTCCGGTGCAGGAATCCGAGTAATTAAAAGACGCATTGACGAACGGATACATAAAAACTTTACTGTAAGCAGTGTCTGCACAATACAGACCGGGAAATTCAATCAGACTTACATTGTAAATTCCTGTATCAGCATAAGTATGTAAAGGATAAGTCTGCGAGGAAGAGCTTCCATCGCCAAAGTCCCATAAAAAAGTAGTGTTTGTGAAATTGACATCAGAATACAATGGAAAACTATAATTGGGAAAATTAATCGTAAAATTTGAACAGCTGTTTAAAGTATCGGGTATCGAAGCTTTTGGTTTTGGAAGAAGGCCGCAATCATAAACCCGGATATTCAGATCTTTGGTAATGGAGTCTATCGGTTTACCGAACCTATATTCCGGAACACTTATCGTAACTACATAAGTTCCTGTGTCGGAAATAGAACCCTGCAGCAAACCCGTTTTCGGATCCAGTGTAACACCGTTACCAACAGGTTGTTGATAGGAATAAGGAGGATTGTAAAGGACCTGAGGAAATATGGTAGGCTTATAATCTGGACCTTTTGGATATCCGAAAATTGTCCTGGGTTGTGAGAAATGATAAGCCAGCGAATCCTTGTCCGGGTCGCTGGCAGAAATCTGGTATAAGAAAGTGCGATTTTTGCAAACAAGTAAAATAGTATCCGCATTTGAAAACTGCGGACTGCTATTTACAATTGTTTCGGCCGGAATATTGATGAAGCTGACTAATGCATTCCCAATCATAGCAGGATACGTCAAGTTCGGATACTCCTGTATAGGACAACCAGAAGTACCAAAACTGGGTGGAGGTTCATTTTCCAGGTCCATAAAAGGCGCTACAAATAATAAATTTGCTGCATTCCCGGGACGGCAGCAACTGACAGTGGATGCAATATATCCCAGTGAAGATCCCTTCAAATAAACATCTGCATGATAATAGTATATAGTAAAACAGGGTGCAGCGGGTAAACTCAGACAGGGATCTATGACACCGGTGACTCTGCTAAGTGAATCTTCATGCCAGCCGGCTCCCTGGGTTGAACCGTCAGATGGATTAAAAATTAATAAACTATATAAGTCTGCTGTATTTGTCTTACCGCATTCCACCAATACCTTATAATAAAAACGGTAGTTATTACCGGGCGGATGAAAAGGTACAATTCTCGAATAGGATATACTGGTAGATTTAAGTGCCAGTGGCAATGTACAATAACCAGGTTGTGCACTCGCAAATCGACAAAATAAGGCGCAAACAATAAAAATAAAGTGCCTTATTTTCATTCCTTATTTCCCCATTAGATGACTGCGTTCTACTAAGTTACATTTTAAAAATCAGGGGTTTCTAACTGATTTTTAAAATGAATTGTGTTATGACCGACAATTCGATAAAGTTTAAGAGACAGGAGGAATTTTATTGACTGGCAAATGGAACTGCAAAAAGATTTTTCAACCAGGCAATATGCAGAGTGGCCTTGTATTTTGCAATTTCTGTACGGGTATAAGTACCGTCAAGAATTGAAATGATATCTTTTTTAAGGGTACTGATTATTTGGGACCTGCTCACACCTTTCCAATACCTTATGCGCAATTTCTCAACATATTCCGGCGGCACTTCATTAACCCTATCCAAAACCTCCTGAAGATAGTTTCCAATATCCGTCAGGTCGTTGGACTGCAGGATTTTTATATGCAGGTCCCTGATCCCCTGCATAAGGGATTTTTGAATGTGGCTTTTCATATAGTTCGTTAACGTATTAAATCAGGAATTATTTTTCCGGTAATTCCTTCAATTATTGAACTACAATATTCCGATGAGCCCTCTCAGTGTTCTGATACTTCCTTTTACAAATCGATCATGCCGGTGTACAGCGTATCAGTCACATCCCTGCTATCCTCAGTTATAAAACCAAGATAGCCATGCACCGGTTTTCCTTTTAGCAGGGTTGTATCTAAAACACAACTACCGTCTTTTCTTGTAGCAAGATTCAGGCCGTATTCCCAGTCATTCAGCTCTTCATTATAAACTGCTGCAAATGCTTTGTCTGTTGCTTTTGCCTTACCTGTTCCGCTGTTATCGGTCCAGCTGAATTCCAGTTTACCATCAGCCATCGGATGTTGTTTGCGCTGATTCTACATTGGGCAGATCGCCGCGTCCAAGCAGCACCATTTTGTAATCGATCGAAATATCGGGATAAAAACCCCTGATGGCATTCATCACATTATAGGAGAATGCCTTGTTGGAGCCGGTCATATTTATGGCAACACTGGCATAAGTAATGTTTAGCAGGGATTGTAACTGTCTCAGCAAATCATTCATCAGGGCGAATTTCTTTCGCTGATGTATTTGCTTTGGAGTAAGAGGACGTCTGCTGCGACCCGGGAGGCTGCGTATAACGGCCTGATTATTGAGCACATAGCCCACAACGGGGCCGACTTTTCCTGAAAAAGGCCCATTTATGCCTTGTAATAGTTTTCCCATAGGATGAATTTTACTAATTTTTGATAACCTGTTTATCAAAATATCCTACAAGTAATATACCCAATCCATATTTAAGGCTGTCTTTCTTCCGTATTTCTTACCGACATTTTAGCCCCATTCGCAGGAGTTGGGTCCGGGTTTCCGGGGCCTACCCCCCGGCAACCCCCCGGCAACCCCTGAGCAACCCCCCGGAAACCTGGGTTTTGACCATAAGGAATATGGGATTTGGGTTATGGGTTATGGGTTATGGGATATGGGTTATTGGATTTGGGTCAAGCGGGCAACATTTCCCTGGAATTTAAAAAAAATGCAGTAATAACCGGGAGAGATCATGCAAATGAAGGTTCCTGCTACGCAAATTATTTCATCCATTTTACAATAGCTAATGTGCCGCTCAGAATCGCAATGAGTTGTGCAATGCCCGTGAGAAACATGGCTTTGTAAATATCAGTCTTCGACTGTTCAATTCTTAGCTCTAAATCGCCTCTTAAGACATGCATATCACTTTTAAAATCCTGTATATCACTTTCTTAAGACATGAACATCGCTTTTTAAGACATACATATCGCTTTTTAAGACATGCATATCACTTTTTAAGACATACATATCACTTTTTAGAGCACGGATGTCGTCTTTTGTTGCAAGCAAATCATATTTGCCGTTTACTTCCGATTCTGCCACCTCTCCAACTGCTTTCACAAACTCAGCAGCTTTGTCGTCGGGCAAATGCAATTCCTTCCTGAAAAGGTCATATAGCCGGATTTGATTCATAATCATCTCCACAAAAATAAAATTTAATCCAATCTAACACACCTGGTTATTATAAAAAGGGTTAAAAAACGGTATGTAGATGGTGTGCCGGCTCATACATTTCTCTCATAGAAATGGTAGGAAAAAAATAAAAATCGCAGATGTCTTCTAATGACGCAGGTAATTAATTATCATCACCAGATTTTCCCGAAAGATTTCTTGTCGACTGTTTTCTTCATAGTTACATTACCGCTGATTTAAGTATAACGAAATGAAGTAAATTTATCATCTTGTGAATGACTACAAAATATATCGCATGCAAAAATTCTTGCGGAATATCCTGCTGCTCCTGCTCATCTTAAGCTTTCGAATCTCGCCTGTCCACCATGATATCACTATAAAATTAACGGTACATGGAACCGACGAAAAGTTGACAAATAAAATACTCAGTGATTTAAGAATTGATTTGGGAAACAAATCCAATATTGTCATAGTCAGTGATACCACGGACTCTTCCACCTTTAATATAACTGTCCAGTATGCCACTCTGAAGTCCGGGGATAAATTGGTCGGGTTCTTCATGAATTCTTTGCTAACCCGTAGAATACGAACCTCCAAAAATGAGACTGCCTACATTCTGCTTAAGAGCTCTGTTTCTTCAACTTCCAATTCATCCGATATCGATAAGATTTGTGCGAATTTTATTGACCAGTACGATACTCAGTATTTTGAAGCCGAAAGACGAAAACAAGATTTATAAGTATTGGTGATTGAGTTCTTCTTGACAAATCAGACGCAGATTTCAACGTAACCCAACGACCAAGTACATATTGTTCAGAAGTTTTCTGCGACAGGTTGGTTTTAAATAAATGATTTCTATTTCGCAATGTGATTGGAAATTCCGAGACGTTATGACCACTAAATTCCGAATGAGACTGACCATCTCAGGCATTGATATTCAATTGTATTGGTGGTCAATTTAGAACGGAATGGAATGATCCGGGTACTCGGAATTTCCACACAGGACTAACTTGATTTTTTCTGACCGGTCAGGATGCAAATATGTAGTCCGTTGAAAATGATTTTTCACAGTGTTATCACAGCCTGTGAAAAATATTTTTTAAAATCTTCGATAGATTTTCTTCCCGTTTTTCATCGGTTTTACTGGTTTTAACTTCCTTTTTACAGTATAAACTGTGGAAAACGGCCGTCATCATCCCATCGCCGGTCCAATATTTATTTTTCACAGGCTGTGATAACACTGTGAAAAAAAGATTCTTCAGGGGTACATATTTGTAAAGTCCGGAAGGTATAGCGAACCATACTAGTCAGGCGAGCGGGCCCCCGACCGGATTTTTTTAAAACAAGTAAACGACTGTTTTTTTATGAATTCTTTGCTTATAGGATCGGTATAAGATCGATATAGGATCGATGAGAGAAAAAATGGTCATATTATTCATTCTCTTAAAAAATAAAATGGCTACAACAAAAGGAGCGCTCACCACGAAAGGTTTCTCCGGCACAATCGGAAGGGAACTTACTTTTCGTCAGCGCGCAGGGAAAACCATCGTGTCGAAACTGTTGGTACCAAGCTGGAAATTCCGGATAGCATAACCACTAAATTCCGGATGAAACCGACCACTACAAGTATTGATATCCAATTGTATTAGTGATCAATTTAAAACGGAATAGAATGATCTGGTACTTCGGAATCTCCAGCAAAGGGGACAAATAAGAGACTTTCTCTGAGGGATATGTATTGCCAATTCTTCTTCAAAAGGATGAACGAGTAATATGGGCTTTCCCAAATAGTATTCTTTTTCAACCTTCTACTACCACTACTTATGAAGGACATTCCCAAGGGGTAAGTGTAAGAATTGCAAGTGGACTATATTACAGAATGGGTGCTTTTAAAGGAAATCCAATTACCACTACTACTATGAAACAACTAGCTTCAGGAATCACATTTTATACAAATAAAAATCTATTTTTTTCTTCAGCTATTAAATCTATCAAGATCCCATTTGATAAAATAATAAGTATTTTCCCTTATTCAGATGGTATTTCCGTTCAAAAAGATGGAGCTTCTTCTAAGCCATTTATTATTAAGAATGTTGATGGAGCATTTTTACAGAACATCATAGCAAGCATTAAACATTAAGAAACTATACCCTTTAAGTCCATCATATAAAGTACTTCAATGGGCTACCTCGGCAAACACCTTATAGTAGTCTAATAACACATTGCTCTTACTGCCATCAGGATGAACATTTCTATTAAATTAACTACCCACTTTAAATGAAAAAAAAGGATCAAACAAGGTGTTCAACAACCCCCTTTTTGTCCCCTTCCTTTGCAACAATTTGCTACTCAATATCAGTTGTGACCCCGTCAGGACTGCAGGGAATGATAATTAGCTTTAATTAGATTATGCTCCAGGTTAAACCTATACTGGTTGCCAACTACTTAACAACTTCAACTAGGCATCACTGTTAGTCCTCCATTAAGAAAATCGCGAGTAAATAGCACTATATAGTGCAAACCGGATCCTTGGTTTGGCTATCTTGCTTGTGTACGAAATATATCGTATTTAACAATAAAACCAAAGCAAAATGGAAACAGAATTTTTAAGTCTTTACCTCTACAAGGATTTCTGGAGCATACCTGAAATGAATCAGGCTAAGCAATTGATTTATGATATTGAAAATGAAAACAAAAAATGGATTTTAACTATCATGAGCACAGACAACTTCATTTTTGATAACTACTACTATGAAAAAGAGGAATTCCTTTTAGAAGATCTAGATGTTCTTCATGATAAAGGGATTGAAATGATCGCATTATATGAAACTCAAAAATAAAATTATATGAAAAAGAAAAAATCAAGTGAAGTGTTGGTTCACTTACCAAAAGCAAATCCACTATTTCCTGCACACAACCGTTTCTGTGAAAAGGGGAATACATTCCAACTAGTCAAGAGACCAAAAGTAAAATTGACAGGTGAAGACGGAAATGTTTTCAATCTGCTCGGTATATGTGTAAAAGCATTAAAGAAAGTCGGAATGAAAGCGGAAGCATTGGAGCTAACAACGAAAGTCTTTCATTCTACTAGTTATGAGGAAGCACTTTCAATTATGAATCAATATTGCGAAACTTATTAAAAATAAAATTATGGGAACTACAAGATTTATTCTTTTCTGTGAGAAAGGCCAAAGCTTTAAACAGAAATTAAACATTAATATTAAGCCTCAGCCAGTGCACCTGGTTTACTCTTTACATGGAGTAAGAAAGTTTTATTCTACAAAGGTCCGGCTCTATGCTGCAAATTGGAATGTTAAGGAACAAGAAGCCATTTACATTGATAAAAAGAAAGCAAAGTTAGAAGCTCCTCTTGTTGACTATGATTTAATGCTTTCCCTCAAAGAGGCAGAAAGAATCAATACTCAGGTTTTGGGTAGTTTAAGAAATGATATATTAGAGATTGAGGCAGATTTTGAAAAACGGTTTAAGAAAACAGGTGAACAGTATTCTTCTGATGATGTAATAAAAGAACTGGGGAACAGAAACAGAGGGTCAGTTGCTGAGACTAAAACTGAAGTGAAGCATTTATCTAAGTCATTTTCCGATATAATTCAGGATTTTATTGACCGCTACCCTACCGATAATAGACCAGGAAGCTCGAATGTCTATCGGAATGTAAAGCGCTATATGACCAACTATGAAAAGCTACATGGCATTGTAAAATCTGAACAGATTAACAAAAAATTCATGGATAGTTTTCGCCATCATTTAAATGCGGTAGAAGGAATAGCCAATATCACAGCACATAAGCAAATGTCTGGTTTCAAAACAATCCTTAAAGACGGAAAAAATGAAGGACTGAATATCTCTGACAGTTATAAGGAGTTCAATCTGAAAAACCCGCCAAGTGAAATAATTGCTCTTAGCCATGAAGAGTTCCTAACCATTAATTCATTGGACCTTTCTAATAACAAAAGGTTGGATAGAGTCAGAGATTGTTTTATTTTTAGTTGCGTTACTGGTCTAAGATATAGTGACTTGGATCAGCTTAACCGTTCTCATATTAAATGGGATAAAGACTTAATAGAAATCACAATTCAAAAAACTGGAAAGAGTGTGCCCTTAAAAATTCCGCTTGTATCATTCAGCAGAAATATTTTGGAAAAATATAAGGAGAAACTTAAACCGATACCTATTATTTCAAATGTTCAATTTAATAAGTATTTAAAAGAAATTGGTGTGTTGGCTGGTTTGACGGAAGTTATTGAGAAGGTAAGGTATAGAGGCAATAAGATTATTAAGAAACAAAAAACGAAGGCTGATTATTTAACTGTGCATGTAGGGCGAAAAACATTTGCTACTTTGAGTATAATACTCGGTGCCGATGAATGGGCAGTAAGGGAATCAGGCGGATGGAGTAGTAATGCATTTGAGAGATATGCAAAGTTTTCAAATGACAAAAAATCTGAAATTATAAAAGCAGCTTGGGATAAATAATATGAACCATAAGATACCTACATTTAAGAAAAAAGGACTTGCTGAAAGTTTAGCTGAGTTATATGAATCCTTTGAAGGGTTTGAGAGGGACAAATATTCTTCTGTGCATGATTTCGATGAAACATTCAATGGGCCAAAGGTGATTGACTGGTCAGTGGCAGAACCAGTTATTAATTCTGTGAAAAAATTATTTAGGGATGAAAAGTTCGTCAATGAAATATTTGATAAACGGAAACCCGGCATTGTCATTTTCGATAATCTTTTTAAAAATCCTGTGGACTATGAAAGGGCAATTGCATCCCTGTTCCAGGATGGCTATATTAAGGAAAACGGTTTCATTGAAGACGAGTATGGTGGAAGATATAAAAGGTATAAGAGAGTGACTACTATTTATACTTTGAAAGTATTTATAAAAAAACTAAACGAGACCGGATTTTTTGTTAATCGAGTTTTCGCGAATGACATTGATAATATTTTAAAAAGAAGTTTCAGTGAAAAAAAGAAACATACTGGAACAAAATATAGGAAGGACAAAAAAAACCCTCCTACCTTCTCTTTTGATTTTACTCCTACTATTTAAAGAATAAAACACACTTTTAAACACTTCTTAAAAGTGTGTTTTATTTTACACACCTCCCCAAAGGCAAGCCTGCATTGAGTTTCATTTGATTAAAAAACTACAGTACACTTTTAAATGCAACTTATTTGGGTACAAAATAGGTGGGCCATCCGCTTTTAATTGCAGATAATAGAAAATAATTTTGTATTTCTAAACAACGCATTATGTCATTAGAAGAAAAATTATTGACCAGTGAGGAACTTGCGGAAAAATTGCAAATTCATCCAGCCACTATTCTAAGATACGCACGGGAACAAATACTTCCTGTAATAAAGGTTGGAGGTACCAATAGATTTATCCTCTCAGATGTCGTTGCAGCAATGCAGAAGCCACAGGTTCCTGTTGGAAGAAGAGCGTATCAAAAGGAAGGTCGGCCTTCCGGCAAATTAAATCAAAAAGCCAGGTAGTATGGCAACCAAACAATATACGTTAGAGGATTTTGCTGCTTTTTCCAGTGAGCTTTTGCAACGCATGGATAATCTTGAAAAGTTGATCGCCCAGAGGGATGAACCAACTGAAGAGTGGATTGATAGGCAGACACTGTGCAAAAGACTTGATGTGTCAGTCCCTACCATTATCCGGATGGAGAAGAAAGGAACAATCCCGTATTCCCGTAAAGGTATGCGCGCTATATATGACTGGAAGAAAGTTACCCAAGCCCTTGAAAAATGATATATGGAATGGCAAGCGGAACTTAAACGAAACAACCGGGGCCGGTGCAGAGATAAAATTCAGAACAGTTACATCATCTTAAATAATGATCCAATATTCCGGAATTGTTTTGGCACCGAGTACTACACGCACCAAAAAAGTTTGTTGAGTGACCTACCCTGGCGGAAGGTTGAACCAGGAGAACGCTGGACAAGAACAGATGATAGACGCCTATGGGAGTATCTGGAAAAACATTATGGTCTTAAGAGATGGCTAAAAATAAAAGATGCATTAGTGATTACATTTTCAGAAAATATTGTTTTTAAAAAAATGCCGGAATGCTACTAACAGTCCGGCAAAAAAATTAATGAAACCAACTGAAGCAAATATAACAGATGTAAATGAAACGGGGGTTATACCTACTGATTTCAATCCAATCATTAGCTTATTTCCTAAGTGTAAAGAACCAGGACACTTTAAGTACATTTCAATAGATGACTATCATAAAGGTATTCAGAATGGCCAATGGAAGAATGTTGCTAAAAGAGTGCGTGCAGAACTTGATCCCAAAAAACGAAGGGAATTAAAGGAATCTATTGTTCCGGCGGTTACTATCTCTGCTAAATGTAATTATCATAGCGAAGAAGGTGTGCAATTACACTCCGGATTGATTTGTGTTGACTCAAAAAATGATATTGATATTGCCGCAACGTTAATCAAACTCAAAAAAGACCCGTATGTATTTGCCTGCAATAGAAGTATTTCGGGAACGGGTTTAGCTATTGAATTTAGGATCGATCCAGAACGCCATGCGGAAGCATACCGAGGCCTTGAAAACTATTTGCTGTTTTCTTATGGATTGGAGATTGATAATACGCCAGATATTTCACGGTACCGATTTGTTTCATATGATCCGGATATTTATATAAATAAAAACGCGATCGTTTTTGACCAATTGAGTAAAGTTGAAGCAAAAAAAGAAATTAATACTTCGGACAACTTCGGCCCATCCGGTGATTTCTTATTTATTTATAATGAAATCATAAAACGGAAAATCGATATTACCGATACCTATCAAAAGTGGAGAAATATAGGGTTTGCTCTTAAAAGTGAACTGGATAAAAACGGGAGATCTTTTTTTCATGGACTTTCTCAATTCCATTCTGATTATGATTTTGACAAAACAGATTCAAAATATTCTGACCTATTAAAGTCAAAGCGCACAGGTATCACGATGCGTACCATTTTCCAGTATGCTAAGGATGCCGGAATCAAAATACCTGGTACTAGTGAAATACCGGCAAATTGTTTTAATGAAAGTGTTTATGAATACTTACCCTTAAAAATTCAGAACATTTGCAGCATTATTCCTGAGCCCAGGAAAAAGGATGTTTTTCTGGTTGGGACAATTGCTGCACTGTCTGCTGCTTTCAGCCGTTGGCGTTTCCTGCATGGCTCCGGATCTGACATAAAGGAGTATTCCCCCCATCTCTGTTGCTTAGTTACAGGACCTGCGGGCTCTGGTAAAGGGATGGCGCGTTACGGATATGAGATGATTAAAATAATCGCCGGAGAAGCTTTTTCAAAAGCTGCTGAAGCCAGGCAGAGATATATGGAACAACTTCAGGAGTGTAAGGAAAGGGCCGAAGAGGTTAAGCAGGAAAAGGCTAGGATAAAGAAAGAAAAACTTGAAGGAAAAGAACCAACCGAACCGGAAGAACCATTAATGCTTCTCAGTCAGCCGCAGAAACCAAAGAAAATTTGTTTCACGATTTCTGTTGGTGATACGACGCAAGCCGCCCTTGTTGAAATACTGCATGATAATTTAATGGGTTGTTTTGGATATGAACCTGAAATCGATTCAATGATTGAAGGCAATAAAAAAGAATTTGGAGGTTTTTCTGATACCATCCGCAAGGCTTTTCATCATGAACCTCTGGCCCGGCAACGGAAGGAGGAAAATGAGTCCTTTATTGTTCAGCAGCCAAGACTTGCATTTATGCTGTGCGGAACTTCCGACCAATTAAAAAAATTAATTGCTTCAGAACAGAACGGTCTTTTCAGTCGTATTTTATTTTATGTAATTCCTAACGCTTTTATTCCTTATAAAATGGCAACAAATCATACCGATATTATTGGTGAAATGTGTGATGCACTTGCGAGTGACGTTTCACAAACTGCAAATCTGTGGGATGGAGATTTGATTTATCTCTCCTTTTCTCCGGCACAGGAAGAAGAACTTTTTCTTGCGATGCAGGATAAAGAGGAAATGGAGAACAAATATGGCAACTCGATTTCAGCGTCCTGGCTTCGTCTTGCCTTAATCGTAAAACGTATTGCAGTTACTCTTGCGGCGTTTGAAAATACCCATGAAGGATTCGTGCCAGATAATTGCTGGAAAGTTGCGATGGAGATGCTGCCAACATTGAAACAGCATTGCATTGCAGCCTTAAATGTTATCAGAGAGAATTACGGGAAAAAGAATGTTTCACGCGAAGAGTATGAGAAACTGAAAACGGAAGGACTTACAGAAGAACAAATCGCTGAAAAACTTGGAATAACTAGAAAAACTCTTCAGGCAAAGCGAAAAGAATGGGTTGGGTAAAGTGTGGGGTGACCATACATAACGTAAGCCCAGTATAGCTTTTGGGTAATTGGGTAGTGGGTTGTATGCTTCATTTTAAAAAAATATTTATTTATTTATTTATAAAATATACTAAGTATGAAACTATTACCCACATGGTTGAAATCTAATGCAGGATTGCGTTTCGCATGGGTTCCCCACACTTTACCCAACCCAAAAAAGGTTGAAAACAGAGGGAGTTTGTAAGGCTGGATATTTTTTTAAACTTAAATGCTAAAGGATTTAGCAATTGATTATGGAGAACCTTAGAAATATGGAGCCAAAAAGCTTGAAAAGTACGTCGGGTGTGTCTGATCCCAGGTCGTACATGGATCAATCCTGGCTTGCTTTTAAACCTGGGAAGAGAAAGATCTTACCAGGGATAAAATTTTGAGCGATGGGCTCCTAATGAGACCGAAGACAAATAGTCCTAACAGGACTAGAACTATGATTGATAACCAAATTGATATGAGCCAAGCAGAGAAAATAGTGCAACCTATAGAGCAATTGGACCCACGCAGGCAACCCGGATGGTGGGAAGCCAAAGCCAGGGCCAGGGCGCAGAAGGAATATGAGAAGCTGAAAGCAAAAGAAAAAAAGCGGGATGAAAAACTTAAAGCAAAAGAATTGCCTCAGGAAAATAATATATCCCTGGAGCCAATAGAACCAGTTCAGGTAAGCGAAATCCAGGTTCCTGATATACGACTGCCGAACGGGAAATGGGCTCCAGGTCTTGGCCCTGGTCGTCCATTAGGAGTAAAGAATAAGCGGACCAGGAAGCAGCTTGACCGGGCAGAAAAAGTGTTGAGAATGATTGAATCGAAATTTTTGGAATATGATATTGAAAAGTTGACACCGATTCAGCGTGCAACTCTTTGGAAAGATTTGCTTGAGTATGCCATGCCCCGTAAAGCAAGAATGGAGCATGAAGGAATTAACCAGGATATTAAGATCATTCAGGTATTCAAAATAGGCGATCAAATTATTAAACTATGAATGAACAGATTGTTTTTGAACCAAGTCCTAAGCAGTTGGAGTTCATCCAGGCTGCATTCAGTGGCAATTACCGCATCATTCTGACTGGTGGATCCATTCGGTCAGGTAAGTCTTATTGTGTTTATGGAACAGTCCTATTGCTTTGTAAGAAGTATCCTGGTTCCAGGTGGGCAATTGTCCGCGATACGCTGACAACTATTAAACGAAACGTGTTGCCATCCTTGCTTAAAATCATTCCAGATTCATTCAGAGAATCATATAACCAGGATACACAAGTGATTCGCTTGACAAATGGCTCCGAAATTTTACTATTCGCAGAAAACTACGATGAAGATAAGCTCCTGCTTAGGTGGCGAGGTCTTGAAGTGAACGGCTTTGTACTGGAAGAGTGCAATGAATTACAGGAATCAAGCTTTTACAAAGCAATTGAAAGAGCAGGATCATTTATCCATCGAGAAAACCAAATGCCACCGCCGCTTATCTTTTTAACCTGTAATCCAAGCCAAGGATGGGTGAAAACCCTATTCTATGACAGGTGGAAAAATGGAATGCTGCCAACCGGATGGCTTTATCTGCCGCTCAAAATCACTGATAATCCTTACAACACTCCTGAATACCTGGATTCACTGAAATCTATGCCACGGTATGAGTATGAAATATTCGTTGAAGGAAACTGGGAACTGCAAATGAAAACAGGCGGTGAATGGTATAAATCATTCGAGCTTGATAAGCATGTGGCAAAATGTGAGTACGATCCAGAGCTTGCAATTCATCTTTCTTGGGATTCTAATATAAATCCATATCTCCCAGCCGGTGTATATCAGATAAAGGGAACAGAAATCAGGATGATAGCTGAACTTATTGGAATCACTCCTAGGAATACTGTGAAAGCAGTCTGCGATATGTTTTCTAGTAAATATTACAACCACAATGCAGGAGTATTTATTTACGGAGATGCGACGGAAAAAAAGCAGGACAATAAACTTGAAAAAGGCGCAACGTTTTATACACTAATTCTTGACTATTTAAAAAGATTTCATCCAAGAGATCGGGTTTTGAGAGCAAATCCAAGACTCTTTACGCGAGGTATGTTTATCAATGCTATTCTGGAAACAGAAAAATATGGATTAAAAATTCTGATTGATCCATCCTGCAAGACGGCAATAGCAGATTTCATTAATGTAAAAGAAGATTCTGAAGGTGGAAAAGTAAAAACTCTTGAAACTGATCCAAAAACAGGAGCACGTCAACAAGCAGTAGGCCATCTGTCTGACCTCTTTGATTATTTTATAGTATCAGCCTTCAATGACAAGTTCGCAGCCTTTCAAAGAGGGGATGGAAAATTTACAATTACATATGGCAGGAATCCAGGTAGTAGATTTTCTTATGATACACCGAATGTGCCAAAAGTAACAAGAGTTTCAAAATTTAGACCAAGTAATTATTAATTTTTAAATAAAATCAAATGTCAACAACAGCACAGGCTTTGAATCAAGCCACAGCAGAAAGATTAAAGAAAGCAAGAACTTCAGAAGAAGTAAAGACAGATGACAAAGTAGATCCTATCAGCAATGATCTGCATTCGAGGACTGCGAATGTTCAGGCGAAGCTTAAAGAAAGTGAAGCCCAGGCAAAAGCATCCATCCCAGAAAAGAGCTTTCACCAGAAAGTCCGGGAAGCCATGATTTCCGATCCAGGGAACTTCGCGAATACTGAAGCTAAAAAATTGGGCCTGGAAAGAGCAAAGGCTTTCATTGCTTCTTGCATGGATCCAAAGGATAAGAATCATGACGCCAATTATTTAAAATTCAAAGATCACTATGGTGCAGATGCGAAGACTGCCACTGATAGAATTGTCAATGATGCAGTAAATGAACTTAAAGCTCCTGCTTATGAAGTCCAGGACAAGGCCTATGAAGATAACCTCGTAAAGAAGTTCAAACCAATTGAAAACTGTACACCAGAAATGGCAAAAACTTTTTCAAATTTTTGTGCTGCGATTTCTAAAAAGCACTTTGAAGTCGGGTACTCTGGTGATGCGTCCTTCATAGCGGAACTCTGTGATAAGTACGGCATCAAACCAAACGATCATTTGCAAGCTCTAAGAGATATTAAAATTAAACAATAGTTTTTTTTATTTATTATTAAGCAAATAGCCGGAGTTGGTCTCAACATACGGCTTTAAATTATTTTGAGAGTTCATGTTTTCCATTGTAGTCCTGCTCCAGTTCGGCTGCATGCAGGCTCTTTTTTAAAATTGATTTTATGAAGGAAGAATACGTTATTCAGAAAGAATTCCTGATGGGTATGGTAGAAATTTTAAACAACGTGCACAATCAACAACTAAAAATAATTGAAGCTATTGAAATAGGTGGAGTCATCAATGAGCAAGCTGCCTTTGATTTTATTAAGGCCTTAAGTAGTTTTCAAATGGCAGGATTCGCCATTATACTCAAGACATCTATGGCCTATGGTGACAATGGCAATATAATCGCGTCGGATTATCTTAACCGAACAGAAGGAGTAAACAATTAAAACTATGGCATTAGATGAATCTTCATTTCCATTCCCTGACTTCATTGTGAAGTTAGATAGGTTTGAAAAAGAAACTCCAAGGGCAGGAACACTTGAATTTTGGAAGCAAATATCGGAGCAAACATTCATTTGTAAAATCACAGGTAAAGAACTTTCTAAGATTGCATTTTGAACGTTATCAACTTTCAAAAGGTGGATCAATAAATTTTATTGTAGAAATATTATGAAAACAGTGATACAAGAAAAAAAGATAGACCCATTAATTTTCAGACTCTTCATGAAAATTAAGTCGGAAATAACTCCACCATCCTCCATTGATGATATGACCAGTGAAGAGTTAATAGCATTAATAGTGGATGAAATTAAAGACACCTCCAGGCAAATAAACACTCCCATAGTAAGAGAAGGAAATAAATTCATCGAATTTATTCCTGGGGATTTCCAATAATGTTTGCAGGATTAGCGAATGTCAAATGGTTTGCAGATTTTAATCAACTTCAAAATCCCTGGAAGAATAAACATTTTTGGGTAGATACTTTTTTCTTGTTTCTCATTACAATAATATCATTACTCTATCTTTCATTTAGACATTTCAATGATTTTAAGAAAAAAATAATATAAAAATTATGGAAAAACAATTCGATTACGAAGGTCATAAATATTAGGTTAGAGTTGAACCAATAATTAATCAAACTACTGGAGTAACAAGCCATATTGCGTGGGTAAATGATGAACAACCAGGTGGATTGTTTTACGGCTTAGCTGCAAGAGATCAGCAGGGGCGAATTATTCTTTTTGAAACTGAATTGTCAGCATTAACAAATGCCAGAATGATAAAAGAAAGTGAATTAGGTAGTAGACGGTAAAGTTTAAGCAATAAAAAACCCGGCTTACGTGGAAACGTTACCGGGTAATCAAAGCTAACTTAAATATTCCTACCCAGGTGTGGAAACACCCGCAGGTTTTTTTATTCATAATAAAAATTAATTCTCAACCCACCAAGGGTCTACCTTATTTCTAAATTCATACATTTTACGGGTGAGATATCGCCGGCACTGGTCAGTGTTAAGAATTGTGATAAAACCTTCGGGCATATGTTCGTGCTCCTGAATATATAACAGTACATATTTTTCATAAGCATCCCAATAATCACTAAGGATCTTCAAATCTTCGGGTTCAACAACCTGGTTCCAGATTGCGTGTAGGATATTTATTCCGAAGAAGTGACTAGGTCTAACAAAGGTTTCAACCATATAATCGGGATCATTCCAATTGCCATCTTCATCATGGTAATTGCGGTCTGGTTCATAGTGGATACTCATTTTTACCTCATTCACACTTACATTATTAAAGTCTCTAAGGTTTAACCGTTGCAGCATGAAATGTAATCCATACAGCGCCTGCATCCAGTTATTTTCTGCTGCTTGGAGTTTTTCGCTTTGCTGGGGCAACGAACCCATAAGGTCAACTATTCTCCGGGCAAAAGTTTCATCTTCTGGTTTCATCCGGGCAGCCATTTCAGGATTGCTTTCTAGGAACAGTTCCCGTTTTGTTTTCGGTTTTGAAGGGTCGAGCATGGCTGCTATTTCCTCCTGTAAATTTTCTTCTCTGACCTCCGCAAGGAACATTTTCAGAAATTCCTTACCTGTGAGATCTTCATTTTTAAATTCCATTTTTTAAATTTTAGGTGATTAAGATTTCCCTTGAAACCCATACTAGTAGCGGTTTTAGAGGTTGTAGATAGTAGTCAAAAAGGATGCTGAAAAAAGTTTCTAATAAATAGTTTAACCGGAGAAATGAATATAGAATTTTACTCGTAGGACCCCCTTGATAAGAGATTTTAAATGTTAAGAATCTAATAAAGCCCACCAGACAGGTTATCATGTTGAAGTGGCATATTGCGTCAATGCGGCTGACGTTTATTCGTACCAAGCCATAATGTATTCACCAACCCTTTCAATGACAGGAGTGTGACCCAGGTTAGAACTTTCCCAGCCTTCGGGTGTATACCTTATCTGTCCATAATAATCACCCCAGAAGTATAAATCGAATGAGGAGGGAAACGGCTTTTCCTGTGATGGGTTGAGGAAACCCCAATACTTTTTACCCTGGACTTCTATCTCAATGGAAATGGAATCGGGTTTACTGAAAACCCGCTCGGCCAGGGTAGGACCCACATATTCGGATTGTCCTCTTCTATACTTGCCGCTCATTTGATAAAGCTATTACTAAAAAAATTAGTAAGCAAGAGGGAGCTTTTAATTTTCGTACTTTTCTTAAATAAAAAACCTTTATCAAATGCCTGGTGGATTATTTTACAATTTCAGAGAGGGTAATAGATCTGAGCTTTTAGCTGACTATTTATTATCAGCCATAGGAATTTCTACTCCCGTAAGAAGACAAGACGATCATGGATTTGATTTTTATTGCCAGGTAGCAGATAATGAATCCGGATACCTAACCTTTGGCTATCCGTTTATGATTCAGATAAAAAGTAAAGAAATAAAAAATGTAATTGTATATGGAGATAAGGATAACTGGAGGGCAGAAAATATTTCATGGTTATTCAGAAATGAAATCCCATTTTTTATTGGAATTGTTGACAAAAAAGCTTCATCAATAGAAATATATGATACAACTGGTTTATGGCAAGTTTACAATTACAATAATAAAGATAGTAGTAGAATTGAAATGTCCCCTAAAGAGCTTATATGGACTGAGGAACGTGAAAATTGCAAGCGTAATTTAATGGAAGATTGGGATATAGGCAAAGGTGATGGTTATAAATATGAAGTCGATTTAGGAAATCCAATAATTTCATTAAGCAATGAAGATATACTTGATTCCAATAAAATAAAAGACCGAAAAGAAATATTAAGGCAAATCATTGCGATGGAACAACTGAATATCCTTTATAGAAAACAAAATGTAAGAGCCTTTAAAGAAATCAAAAATAATATCGTCAATGGATTTACTACACGATTTGGAATAAATTTCGAAGGAAGAGATGCCGATAATCCAAATAAAATTTACGGGGCTTTTAGGGATGCGTTAATTGTTCAATTGTTTACTTTAAGTATGCTGAATAGACAAGAAGAAGTGAACCATGTAAAAGAATTACTTAAGCATATTCCTTATGCCCCTTATTATAAACAACTATTAGCTGGGCATCCTGATAGTCCCTTATTTGATTGGATGGACAAGAGTAAATTATAAATCTTGTCGTTAAAATCACACCTGTGGATAAATTAGACTTGTTTGAACGAAAAAGTCCTAGTTCTGCACAAATGTTAACTTCCTAAAAAAAAACTTGGCAAATTCGACTTTGCTTGGTTAATTTTAGCGGAAGAAAAAATGGAGCTTACCGGGAACGATCCGGCCTGTGACCCTTGGTAATGAGCGCAGGTGCCAACATAAGCCCCGTGATTTTGAAAAGAGCCGCCGCTACACGTGAGTGCGCGGCTTTTCTACTTAACAAATTGCTAAGCAGGAATCGAAAGTATTTTTTCATTTTTAATATTCCTCCTGTTCATTTTCCACACCTGTGGAAAAAAGCGGTTGATATATCATGAAACACAGGCCCAGCTTGAATAATTTGATTTATACACAATGTTTTCAGCATTGTTCACAATAAAAATTTTGGTAAACTCCTAAGAATCAATTACAATAGGGCACTGTATATCGTTAATTAATTGAACACATTAATTGAGCTTTTTCACACAAGAAAAACCTGTGAGAATTGAAATCAAAAAGGATATAAAATTGCCAATTGAGATGAGGCAAAAAAATAGGTTTCAGCATTGCACTGAAACCTTCAATTTGAAATTTCTACACTAGTTTTTGCACTACCCTCTTTAACGTGCCCTTATAATTTGCTGATAACCAGTATAACTTGTGACCCCGTCAGGATTCAAACCTGAAACCTTTTGATCCGTAGTCAAATACTCTATTCAGTTGAGCTACGGGGCCATCCCTGGGTGAAAACTCTCGTTTTCAAGGCCCTGAGGGCGGCAAATATACGCAAAAAATTTCAGCAAAAAACCTGCACAATCAATGCCCTGCCTTTGATAAATGTTGTACGTTGGGAGCATATTGTTCCTGATGAAATCTGGCATTACCCCGGGTCCCCAATTCATTCGTAAAATCAGTGTTCTGCCATTAGCCGCAGTGATTTTCTTTACAGTTTCGGGAGGGCCGTATGGGCTTGAGCCTCTCATCGGTTACGCGGGTAGTTATTCCATTCCTTTATTAATGCTCACGCCACTGATGTGGGATATCCCCATGATCCTGGCAGTACTCGAACTCAATAGCATGATGCCAGTGGAAGGCGGATATTATGAATGGGTGAAACGTGGTCTCGGTATCCGCTGGGCCTTTATGGAAGGCTGGTGGACCTGGCTCTATTCATTCGTAGATCTGGCGATCTATCCTGTTTTGTTCGTAGAATACGCTGCATTTTTTTTTCCACAGATCGAAATCTACAAAACGCAGGTATGCCTGCTAATGATCTGGCTTATCGCTTTTTTAAATATTCGTGGTATCGTGCTGGTTGGAAGAACGGCACTGATTCTTATGGCGGCAGTGATGATTCCTTTTTTAATTTTATATTTTAAAGGATTTTTATATCCGGGTTTTTCTGTCTCTCATGCTCATACGGGAATGTCTTCACTGAGTCTGGCTCTTTTTACGATCATGTGGAATTGCATCGGCTGGGATAATGCAACGACCTATGCCGGAGAAGTCAAACGTCCTGTACGTTCATACCTGGTTGCCATCATGCTGGCATTTTCTACGGTCTATATTTTTTACATTTCATTTACCTGGCTGGCACTTCATTCCGGAATTTCTGCAGATGTGTTTGCTGAAAAAGGTATTCCTTATCTGGGAATGAAGATCGGAGGAAATTCTTTGGGAGGGATACTATCAATCGCAGGTATGGCGAGTTCGGTGGGGATTTTTTGTGCGGTCATACTTTCCGTTTCCCGGGTACCTGCAGTTATGGGGAAAGACAAGCTGCTACCTTCAATATTCACAAAAGTTAATGAAAAATATCAGGCGCCTTATATTTCTATCATCGCATGCGCATGTATAGTGAGTATTTTGATTTTAAGGCCTCTTGCGGATCTTTTCATAATGGATATTTGTTTATACACCGCCGGAATTGTACTGGAATTTGCTGCGCTGATCAGTCTTCGTAAAAAAGAAGCCGATATCGTACGTTCATTTAGGATTCCCTTTAAGAAAAAAGGTCTCATTCTGCTTTTCATGCTACCGATCCTGGTTTTCTCCGTTGCACTAACCGGAGCCCTGCTTTACGGATCAGAAGATAATCGTTATGCAGCTTTAATTGCTATTTTGGCGATTCTCTCCGCTCCTGTTGGGTGGATGTTTGTAAAAAGAAATGCTAATCGTGAATCGTAGATCTTAAATCGTAGATCGTTAATCGTGAATCGTAAATCGAAAAATAGCGGACGTTCTGCTTCAGGCTTTAGGCTTTAAGCTTTAAGCTTTCGGCTTTCGGCTTTCGGCTTTTTATGGTAATGCAAACGCCACATAACTGTCTCCGGATGAAGTTTTCAGTTTTCCTCCACCACAGGCAATGACCACATATTGTTTTCCATTCACTTCATAGACTGCAGGCGTGGCGAAACCTGAATTCGGAAGTCTGGCCTCCCATAATAATGCTCCTGTTCTCTTATTGAAGGCCCTGATTTTTGCGTCTTTCGTAGCTGCGATAAATAATAATCCGCCGGCGGTAATGACAGGTCCTCCATAATTTTCTGTTCCCATTTGTGGTTTACCCGCAAATGCACTGTCATTATCTCCCAATATAGTTTTCCATTTTACATCCCCGCTGTTTAAATCAATCGCAGTCAGCGTGCCCCAGGGTGGTGATAAGGCAGGTAATCCTGACTTGGAAAGAAATTTATTATACCCTGAAATGGTATAAGGTACCTGTCTGAATTTTTCCAGTTCGCTCAGTTCATGATGGAATGGTTTTCCCAGATCTGATTTTATATTCAGTACATACGCGGCAATCGCATCTCTCTCTTCTGGTTTGAGAAATGAAAATGCAGGCATCATCCTTCTGCCCGCACCAATAAATTGAACGAGCTGGTCCTTATTCATTTTTTTATTTTCATCGAGGATAGACGGATAGTTTCCCGATCCTTTCATGTTAGCTGCATGACATGACATACAATGCTGAACAAATAATCGTTTTCCGGCGGTTCCATAATTTTCATTTGCATTTGCCTTGTTGTCTATTTCAATCATCTGAAGGATCCAGGCCATTTCATTGGCATTAATATAAAGTGTAGCATCTGAAGGGTCCACAGCGGGGCCACCCCACTCTGCCCCTCCGTCAAATCCGGGGAATATGATGGTGCCGGCTTTGGATTCAGGTTTGAACATAGATCCGGTGTGGTATCCGGCAAGTTTTGCTTTTACATCTGCGAATTCCTCTGGCGACAGATAAGGGTTAATGTCTTTTTCTGTGAATGACTGTCGCACAAAAGGAGCTGGTTTTTGAGGAATTGGTTGTGTGGGTGAAAGTTTTTCGCCCACGAGATCTGTCACCGTATCTACCGGCGTTTCAACAATTGGAAACAGAGGTTCCCCGTTAGCCCGATTAAATAAAAATACAAAACCTGTCTTGGTGGTTTGTGCAACTGCTTCGATATCTTTTCCATTGTGCGTGACCGTTAGTAAGACCGGTGCGGAAGAAGGATCCCAGTCCCAGGTATCGTGGTGTATGTATTGAAAATGCCATATCCGTTTCCCCGTATTGGCATCCAGGGCCACCATACAATCTGCAAATAGGTCGGCACCTCTTTTTTTACCTCCGTAGAAATCCATGGAAGCCGATCCAAGCGGAACATAAGCGATGCCTGTCTTCTGATCAATGATCATCCCCATCCAGTTATTTGCACCACCTGTCATCTTCCATGCGTTTTTATCTTCCCATGTTTCATAACCTGCTTCGCCCGGATATGGAATGGTATGAAATATCCACTCCTGTTTACCTGTTCTTACATTGTAGGCACGGATATGTCCGGGAGCCGCGTCCATGGCTTCTGAGACTCTCGTACCGGTAAGCAGAAGATCTTTGTAAACAGTCGGAGCCGATGTAGCGGTTACAAAAAGATCACTGGCATCCACACCGAGACCTTCGCGAAGATCTACTTTGCCGTCAACACCAAATGATTCTATGGCTTTTCCTGTTTTAGCATTGACAGCACGGAGAAATGGTCCTGCGGTGTAAAATAATCTTTCATCTCCTGCACCATCCGTCCAGTATGCAACTCCGCGGTTACTGTTTAAACCAAAGTAGTATTTCTTCCCTCCTGGCACACTGTCGAAGGGTTTATACATCCATATTTCGTCTTCCTGTCGCTGCGTCCACTGCAAATAGTTTCTGTTGCGGAGAAGTTCCATAAAGGATTCCGTTGATGATAATCGGATTGCACTGAATCTGCGAATGAGATGCTGTATCAACATCCCCTGTATGATATGTCCAGGCAACTTTCAGTTGCTGCACGTTGGTCGTATCTATCTGGTGAAGGGAGGAGAATTTATTTCCTGTCGGATTTCCGCTTACTGTTGCCCATCCTTTGTACGGGTCGGGTTTGGTGGAGCAGGCTTCTAAAAATAGTATTAAAGCAATTATTATCGTTGGCAGTTGGCGATTGGCGGTTGGCGGAGTTTTATTTAACATCGACATGAATTTCATGCTCATTAAATTTTATGAAAATTATCCAATCTTTAATAATTCGAAATGTTTATTTTTATTCCCCAAAAAACACCGCCAACCGCCAACCGCCAACCGCCAACCGCCAACCGTCAACCGTCAACTATCAACCGCCGACATCAAAATAAAAGAATGCTGCATCACGCGGTAATTATTGTAAATCAGCACACGTTTGCATGGTTTAACTGTTCCCTGTTTTTTTATAATTAAAGAAGGTATTTCGCCGGATTTAAAAATTTGAATGGCCAGCCAGCAGGCAAATGAAGTAGCCGTGCAATATTCACCACATAAATGTTTAAACCGCGCAACAGGAACGGATTCATCAATACATGATTCTACAATTTCGAAGAAAGGTGACAATCTTATATCACCGTTTTCTCCCGTCATTAAAAGATCCGGCCTTTCACCCGGTGCGAAATTCACCGAGAGAAATTTTTCGAGGGTTTTCAATACAGTTTGGGGATCACTACTGTGTATTGTTTTTACATCAATCAGTTCGGCATCTGCATTCATCTTTTGATTATTCATCAATACCATGAATGAACCTTCGCCCGGGATGGATCCTTTGATTTCAGATTGAAAAAGATGGGTATTTAAAACGGGTTCATCACGGAACCATCCTGCAATCCGGTCGATATTATAATTGTAGGCGGAAATTTCATCCGTACTTCCCAGCAGATATCCGGCATTATCATTTTCTTTCAGCAGCATTATGGCATCCATCAGGGCATTTTCAAATGCGAGTCCCATATGCACATGGGTAATATTATAGTTATGGTTTTTTGTGACGAGAGCGATCTGTGCCGCTGCCGCGTTGGATGTACTTTGAACAAAATTAGCCGGCGTGAGCAGGCCTTCATTATATTCGACGATCTGATTCAGAAATTTGATGCAGTCTTCCATTCCACCATTTGCCGTCGCGATCACTATGCCATCGGGATGAGGAAATTTTTCCAGTATCGGAAGAGCAGCGCCAACGGCCATCCGCACGGACTTGCCCATCCTTCTCCTTGCAGCGGCCGGTATTCCGGAATAAGCGGGTTCAATAACCTCGAGCAGATTATTTTTTGATTCCCTGATTTGTGAAAGATCCACATCAGGAAAACTATTTTGTGGCGATATACAAACGGGCAAATGAAAATAAGCCATGCATCATGTTTTTGAAAAAATCAGTGTACTGCAATTACCACCGAATCCAAAAGAATTCGACATGATATGCTGCATGGGTTTTTTAATATAGTGAAGAACCGGAATCAATCCTGTTTCTGATATCTGATTGTAAAAAGACAAAGAAGGATATAGTTCCTGGTGGAACAGGCTCAGGATAGAATAAACTGCTTCTATGGCACCTGCAGCTCCAAGGGTATGTCCTGTGAAAGATTTGGTGGAAGAAAATGGAGGAACTTTCCCAAACAATCTGATCATTGCCCGGCTTTCTGTTTCATCATTATTTTCAGTGCCAGTTCCGTGTGCATTGATATAGCTGATTTCATGTGCATTCAGTCCGCTGCTTTCCAATGCTTCTTTCATGGAGAGAAAAGGTCCGAGTCCTTCCGGAGAAATGGAAGATGGATGGTAAGCATCGTTTTTATTTCCAAAGCCGGATAATGCAGCATACGCTTTCTTTCCATTCAGGTCTTCTTCTTTTTCCAAAACGAGAAAAGCAGCACCTTCTCCCAGATTCAATCCACTGCGGTCCCGGTCGAAAGGCATGCAGGGTTCCGAAGAAAGAATATTCAAAGCATTGAATCCGTTGATAGTAAATTTCGCGAGACTTTCCGCTCCTCCAACAATTGCCCGTCGGGCAAATCCATGACGGATCAGGCGGGCGCCGTATAAAATTGAATTCGCAGAAGAGGAACAGGCAGTATTGATGGTGCTTACTTCACCCGATATCCCGAAACGTTCCTGGATGGCCATGGCAACCGAAGCATAATCATACGACGATAAATAAGGTGTGCCCTTATTTTTTGCAGTTGCATCATGATATAATTCATCCGTAAGGCACATACCTCCAACGGTGGTTGCACCCACAAGGGCCGTATCTGCAGAAGAAATTTCATCCTCCGTGATGCCGCTGTCCCGGATGGCTTCTTCAGCAGCGTGCAAAGCAAGCAGGGATGTTCGTGTAATTGCAGGATTCGGATCACCAAATAATTTTTTATTCAGCTCTTCCGTTGAATGTCTGACTTCAGCAGCCGGTAGTTTACCTGCATAGGCAGTCTGGTAATATTGAATCCGTCCAATACCGCTGCGTGAATGTTGAAGAGAATTCCTGTTTTCCTCCACAGAATCTCCTATCGCACTGATGAGACCCATGCCCGTAATAAAGATCCTGCTCAATTGACGCCGTTTACTTGGTTCGGTTTTTTTCTATAAAGGTTACCATTGTGTTTATATCTTTCAGGATTTTTCTTCCTTCTTTCGGATCCTGAATATTGATACCGTATTCACGGGACAACAACACAATCAATTCAATTGAATCAATGGAATCCAGCCCAAGACCTTCACCAAATAAAGGTTCATCGTCTTTAATATCTTCCGGTTTCACTGTCGTCAGGTTCAGGAAATGAATGATCTGCTCCTTTAACTGCCGTTTTAAATCAGCTGTTTCCATTATTTATTAGATTAAATTTTTCCTTTTAAGGCCGTATAAAGTAAAAATTTGTATAAGCGCGGTAATACCCAATAAAGATAGAATATTCATCCATATGTCCTTTAGTTTTCCACCTTCAAGAAACAGCCCGTAATATGCTTCCAGTGCCCAGTGCAGCGGAGATATCCGTAAAAATTTTTGAAGATTGGAAGGCATGGCAAAAGAAGGTACGAGTAATCCGCCCAGGGCCGCGAGGATCAATATTGAAATGGCGCCGAAACCGTTGGCCTGGTCTGGTGTATTTGCGTACACTCCAACACAAATTGCATAGCTCACTGCACAATAACCGCAAACTATGGTCACTGTAAGAAGTCCCCAGATATCTTCCGGCAGTTTTAATTCAGGCAATCCGATGAAGGGGAAAATTTTATTTCCGATTACAAAAATTACAACAGGCCTGCAACAATGTAACCATCAGGTAAACGAATTGTTTGGAAAATAGTGCGTTCATATAACTGGCAGGAAGAGTTTTCAAACGGATAAAGCTCCCGCTGTTTTTTTCCCTTACCATCACGCCGCCGAGAGATATAACGATGAAGAACATGGCAAAAATAGTCCAGGCAGGTACGTTATGCTGGGAGGCATTGGGCACGGTGCGACTGCCGCTGCGTGACACAGGAATTTCTGAAATGGGAAACTGGCCGAATAAGATTTGTTTTTCAAGATCCTGCGGAATTTCTTTCTGGTTGACCGCCTCATATAATTTTTTTACGATGGCTTCTCCCTGGATCACCTGTACCGCACTGTGCAATGCACCATCAACAGAATGGCGGAAGGAAGCCTGCATTACGGGGTTATAATACATTTTCAGTGAATCGGGCAGTTCCTCGCGAGTCGATGATTTCTCATTTGCCGAATCAGGATCTTTCAGTGAACGCGCGGCGATGTCTTCTGCTTTTTTCAGAATGATCCTGGTGAAGCCTTCCGGTATCACCAGGGCCACCAATGCATCCTTAGTAAACATTCGTGATGAAATATGATTTTCATCAACTGCAGATTCTGATATCTGCAATTTGAATAAACCGATTTTACCAATCCCTTCGATCAGCTTAAGGCTCAGACTGTCCTTATCATTATTATAAATAACCAGCGAAATTTTATTATTATTTACCAGTTCAAATGTGCTGTTCTGTACACTGGTAATCACAACCACCAACAGTATGGGCATGAAAAACATCATGAAAAGCCCTAACCTGTCGCGCAGGAGAATTTTCATATCCTTAATAATGGTTGCTCTTAATATTTGCATTTCAATCCCTGAATCTTTTACCAGTGAGCGCAAGAAATAATCCCTCCATTCCCTCATGACCGTGTTCCGTCTAACAGGACTTCCAGACTGTCGTGTGCAATTATTTTTCCATCGTCGATCAGTGCAATCTTATTACACAATTCGGCGGCTTCTTCCAGCTGATGAGAAGTATAGATGAGTGTGGTCCCAGCTTCATTTTGTTTTTTCAGATAATGAATGATGGCGTGCCTTGATTGAACATCCACTCCTACGGTCGGTTCATCCAGAAACAAAACTCTGGGTTCATGCATGACTCCGATGGCAAGATTGACCCTGCGCTTCATACCACCAGAAAAAGTTTTTAAGACGCGGTCTCCGACCGCAGTTAATCCAAGTATTTCGAGTAGTTCTTCCGTTTTTATTCTTATTTGTTTTTTATTAAGACCATACCAGGCCCCATAAAAGGCAAGGTTTTCCCGGGGTGATAATTCAGTGTAAAAAGAAAAATCCTGTGGCACGAAGCCGAATATTTTGTTGACGTATTTTGGATGGTGCTTTATTTCATGACCCAGAAGACTGATACTTCCCGAAGAATATTTCAGGATACCTGTCATCAGGTTCATAAGGGTGGTTTTACCTGCCCCATTCGGTCCGAATAATCCAAACCTTTCACCCGCTTCGATTTCCAGATTGAAATTTCTGAAATGTATTCCCTCCTGCCCGGGATATTGGAATTCCAGTTCCTGAATTTTTATGGCATCAGGGTTCATGCCGGCCACTTTATTTTTGACAATGCCTGGAATGCTTCTTTTTCGATATCGGCTGCATTATACAGATAATCACTCATGACATTAAAATCGGCCTGACTGCCGATGCGACCCTTATAAATTCCGGCAGCCTGAACAGCAGCTGATCGCCAGATATCACCGGATTTTGTAAATTGTTTTGAGATATCTATCAGTTCATCCAGGGGAATATATGCATAAGCTTCCTGTAAAAAAGCACCGTAAATAAAACGAAATCCGCCACCGCCTGTTCCGATTTCTTCCTGCATTCGCACCAGCTGGGCCAGATAGCTTCCTGCTTTCTGCGGTCCCAGCTTATCCCGCCATTGCCTGATTTTTTTTGCTGTATAGCGAATACCGTTGATGCCGGCAATCGGTCCCGGTACATGTAAGCATCAGGCTTACATTTCGCTTGATACCTGTCTTAATTGCCTTTTTTATCTGCTCAGGAGTAACGTCGTGTTTTACTTTCGGATAATATAACTGGCCTTTGGGTGCAAAAGCGCCTTTGGCAAACCGGACCCTTTCCAATTCATAACTGGTCAGTGATGTTGCCATTTCCATCACCGGATCGCTGATTAGGTAATTATCTTCTTCCTTACCAAATACGATCAGGTTATGTGCATTGAAATGAAAACGGTATTCCTTAGGAAAATAGGTGAGATAATAAACACCTACCTGGCAACCTACGGGCTGACCTGCAGCCAGACATTGCATCAATATTTTTTCGGCTTCCTGTTTCGACCTGAATTTTTTTCTCTCCACCTCAATACCAAGAGCCTTGCAGGTTCTCTTGAAAATCAAACCAGGCTGCGTGCGAAAAGCGATCGCCGGTCCGTTGTTGATTTTCAAAAATGGAATATAAATAAAGAAAATCCTGACCCGATACCAAAAGCAAGGGGTTCGGTAATCTGACTTACTCCGTGATGCCGGAGCAGACTGGTTGTAACACCGTTTTCACAATGGGCCGCCTGCGTGTGCTTAAAATCAAGCTTCATGTATATGCATGGTTTTTAAATCTTCTACAGACACTTCAAATAAATCAGCATATTTTTTAAGCTTTGATGCGGAAAGCTTTTCAAAAACAGAATATTTCAAATGCTTCTTAACCTGCCATTTCCAGAATCCTGTGTAGGCTGCTACGATGGGAATATCCATCACACGATAGTTCCATAAAAAATAAAATGGGGCTGGCTTCCTTGTTTTTCACTTTTTGTCTGGCTGTCTCAATTCGTTGTTCGACATCTTTCCAGGCCACTTCCAGTGCAGAGGATTTTACTTCCCATCCATTGCTGAGCGCAGTGCTATATTTCCCGGATTCATCCACAGCATAACAACTTCTCTGGTTATTTTTCCCAGGGCACCCAGATCCTGCGGGATTTCATCTTTTTTCATTTTTTAAGCCTAAAGCTTTTATTAGTTGGCGTTGAAGCTTAGGCGGTTAGGCGATGAATCGTATATCGTGAATTGCGGATCGATAAGCGATCAAGCTCTACGATAAACGTACACTTCAGGCTTTCAACATACCGTAAGCAACGCATACATATAGGAGAACCGGGAACTTTCAGGTACCAGTAATAAAATCTTCTGTCCGGCTTTCAATTTACCGCTTTTAAATACCTCATCGACCATAAAATATACTGAAGCGGCTCCCACATTTCCAAGACGTACTCAAATTAATTACCCATTTCTCGTAGGGAATTGGCGTTTCGTTTTTAATCAGCTGGTCATAAATCTTGGTGCGGAAGAAATCGCTCGACATATGGGGCAGAAAATAATCCACATCCTTGGGATCAAGGCCCTTTTCTTTGAAAAGTTTTGAAAGTTTGATTCCGCCCAGCGGAACAATATTTTCGCTTAATAACTTTACATCCTGTTTGATACTCATTATGGATTTGGCCTGAATTTCTTCCGGACTGTAGTCAAGGTAACCCTTTAGTCTTCCTGTATCCAATTTTTCCCCGCCCATATACATACAAGCCTCCTTTTCATGCGCATAGGAAACACCCTCAATCCATTCAATTCTTAAACTAAAACCTTCAGCATTCTTTTTATCGGTCAACAAAAATGCCGAAGCCCCGTCTGATAACATCCATCTCAGAAATTCTTTTTCAAATCCTATATATGGATTGTCCTCCAACTCTTTGAGTCTTCTTTGCTTCATCCTCAAATATTTCAGATTTAAGTGCAGCCGAAAAGCGCTCAGAACCGGTAGCCACTGCATGATGTGCATCTCCCGTTTTTACAGACATATATGCATATTTAAGGGCATGCATTCCCGCGCAACATACACCGGAAGGTGAAACCACTTCAATGGCACCGCTTCCGGGAGTTCTCCATGCACCATAACTGCATGCGAAGGCATGATCTGATCGGGCGAAGAAGTGCCACAAACCAGCAGGTCGATGGATTTAATTTGTTCCTCGATCATTATCCAGCATTTTCCGGATAGCCTGGGCGGTCATTTCCGCGTTGGTATGAGTGGATTTCCCTTCTTTTGTCAATGCATAAAAACGGTTCTTAATACCATTATTACGCAGTACGATACGCTTTGATTTGGAAGGGCTTTTATTGATAAGTCCGAGGAACTCTTCCATCTCATCGTTGGACACCGGTTCATTGGGAAAATATGTAGCCGTTTTAGTGATATATACCTCTTTGAACTCCATCTTCGTTACCGGATTAATTCACACCTGAATAATATTGTTTTTGTCTTTTAATTCGCCCGGATAGAAATGGTTTGAAAAAAATCGCATCTACCGTAAGGATAATCGGGGCCGCTATAAATAGCGCAATTAAAAGATAATATTTGAATGCAACAAGCCAGGCATCTCTTTTTTTGCGCCTGGAAATGATGCCTGCCCAGACCTTAAAAATCTTCCTGGCCTTGCTTTCTATAAACATCAAAGCATACTTTACAGGTACAGCGCCCTGCTTTACCATGTCATCCTGAAATCCCTGCCAGTTCCCTTTTTCAAGATATGGAATGGCAGTTTCACCATATGTTTTTGTATTTAATATATCCTGCTTCCGACACGCCGGGTATGGGAAAGATATTTAGAAATCGTTCCTTCTTTGCTTTGAACATCCAGTAAAAGATAGTAACGAAGCTTACAAAATTGTGATGACGATCCACCAGTGCCATATTACCCACCAGCTGTGCGTCCATATTTTTTAAAACCGGTTTAATTTTCTCCATGGCGCTGAGCCACATATTTCTTGCTCCGGTAATGGTAATGACGGGTGTATTTTTCGCCAGTTCTCTGAAACCGGTATCAAATAAAACTGTATTGAAAGGAATACTGGGAGAAAGAAACCAGGGCTGATATCCCAGGATAATCAGGTCGTATTTCGATTCTTTAAATGTAAATGGCTGAAGCTTACCAGGAATTTGCAGAACGCAATCGGGCATAACTGAAAAAAAAGATTTGCCCGTCCATGGAAACGGATATGGCTGTTCGGGGTAGACACGAAGCTTTTCCACTGTTGCTCCTGCCTGGGTGAACGGCATGGTAAAATGATCTATAATTTGTTCTAATTGGCCGGATTGTGAATAAAATACCGCTAAGACTTTTTTGCCCATTATAGGCTCGAAGTTAAGAAACATCAAGCTTTAAAAACTTCGATTTTTTGCTGTAATCAGCCATAATTTGCTGAACATCTTCGGGTAAAGATTTATAAGATTTTCTTATCATATCGCTGTCTTTTTGCAGGTCGTTTTTATAACCCAGGATACCTGGTGCGTGCTCTTGTATTATGAGCCTGAGAAATCGGAATTCGGCATTGTCGGGTTCTTTTTTTATAGCATCTTCCAGCATTTTATGGCCTTCCCTGAATAAATGGAGTTTGGTGGATGGCGGGCCGGTAAAAGACGCTTTTTTCATGAGCATGGCTCCTGTAAATGCATCCTTTATTTCGACCGGAGCCGTTTTCAATTCAGTCAGCTGGTTGTTCACAAGATCTTTGTTGTTTAGTTCCAGGGCTTTGTAAAATGCAGTGCGGTTGACGGTGGATGGGTTATGGGTTATGAGATATGGGTTATGGGTTATGGGATATGGGTTATGGGTTATGGGAGATGGGTTATGGGTTATGGGATATGGGTTATGGGTTATGGTAGATGGGTTATGGGTTATGAGATATGAGTTATGGGTTATGGTGGATGGTGGATAGAAATAATTATTGGTGGCAGAATTTGAACGTCCCTGTATAATGAATATAAATAGTAGAAAAAATTTCATACTTAAATTCAATAATCTATGCTGTTCTACCATCTACCATACCATAACCCATATCCCATAACCCATAACTCATATCTCATAACCCATAACCCATATCCCATAACCCATAACCCATAACCCATAACCCATCCACCATAACTCATAACCTATCATCTAAACTCTCTTATCAATAAACTTCACAGGTTTCCTGCTTTCATTTGGAAACTGAAGTTTTTGTATTTCTTCAGCAGTCACATACCTGATATGAGGTGTCACCCGCAACCGGGCCTGCAAATATGCCCTGATCCGATGATCTGATTCTTCCGAATATTTCAGGGGTAAGAGGTGCAACAATACTTCATCCGTTCCTATTTCATTCGAGAAAACCTCGGCTACAAAATCTGAAATATCTTCCATTCCAGCCAGCAAATCAAATAATGCGGGTGCAAATAAAGTAGTACCCTTGAATTTGATCATTTGTTTTTTTCTGCCGATCACCGGTGATAAGCCTCATTGTATGTCGCCCGCAAACGCAGGACTCTTCATGTGCAATGCAAAGGTCACCCGTTTTGTATCTCAGCAGTGGCATAGCCTCTACTCCCAATGTGCTGATGGTCACTTCACCGGCCTCCCCTTTTTTAACAGGGAGACCCTGGGCATCCAGCAATTCCACAATCACCAGTTCGGGCTGATGATGACCACCCATTCCAGCTTCACATTCAGTAAAAGCTGTTTGCATTTCAGTGGAAGCATAAGTAGAATATAATTTCAGATCCCAGTTCTCTGTAATTTTTTTCCCAAGAACATTAAGTGAAAAATCAGGCATCCTGATATTTTCTCCAATACAAATTGCTTTTTTTACGGATGATCCGGACAAATCAAGTTTATGATCCGCCGCATATTGAATGAGTTTCAAAATAAACGAAGGAACTGCTACCAACACGGTCGGTTTCAGGCGGAATATGGTTTCCAGTTGAAGTGATGGAACGCCGGGGCCCACGCGGATGATTCCTGCTCCTAACTTTCGGATGCCGGAATGATATGCCATACCGGCCATAAACTGACGATCGAGTGTCAGCATAAGTTGAAAAACATCTTCCTGTTTGCTCCCCGCGCAGACAAAGGAATTGTATTCATTCAAAGCAAGCCTTTGCAGGTCATTTTCGGTCAGTGCAATTGTTACGGGAGCTCCCAGGGTGCCAGATGTGGATGTATATTCAATAACTGAAGTCCTGGGAACACAAAGGAATTGATCGTTGTTTGATTGCAGATCTTCTTTTCCGGTAGTAGGAATATTACTCAGGTCTTCTAAGTGCCTTAATTTTTCAGGATCTATTTTATGTCTGTTTGAAAATCTTCTGATAGTAGGGGGAATTAGATTTTAGATAAAAGAGAAGTTCACCCATTTTCTTTTCCTGGATATTACGGATCTCCTGCTGGTGAAGGAATTTTTTATGGGAAGAAGAGTTCATGTTTCAAGGATGACGACTGCTGTCGCCATGGTTTTTAAATGAGACAGGGATACATGCATTTTCTGGATACCCAATGGAGCCAATTCTTTCTCGGTTTGTCCGGATATTCTCAGATAAGGTTTTCCATTGGCCTGATTAACCACTTCAATCTCATTAAATGATAAACTGCCACTCCAACCCTGTCCCAGGGCCTTCATAAATGCTTCCTTCGCCGCAAAGCGCGCCGCATAATGTTCAAAAGGCGCAGCTTTGGAATTGCAATATTTGATTTCTGATTTCGAAAAAACGAGTTCGCGGAAACCAGCATCCCTGCCAACACTGTTGGCAATGCGCTCCACTTCAATGATATCGATGCCGGTGCCGATGATCATAGGGAACAAAGTATGGGAGTATGGGAGTATGGGAGTATGGGAGTTGGATTTCGCAATTAGCTTTTTCATATCTTAGTATTTATATTCCAGTATATTCAGTTATTTATCAGCACTCCCATTACTCCCATACTCCCATACTCCTTCATACTCAATGTAGTCGCTCCTCACACTTCGCAATCTGATTGCGAATTTCATTTTCTTCGGCTTTTGTTGCGATTTCTTTTGAAAGGGCCATACGATAATACTGTTCTGCAGTTTTGAAAAACTTCTTCTTAAACATCAGATTTCCCGCAAGCTGATATGACTGATAAAAATTTGGATTACTTAATATCAGGCTGTCGGGATTAACTTCTATTCCTTCACTTATTTCCTTTTTAAGCCGGCGGTAATTCCAGGAAATGAAGGTATTGATCTGAAAGCAAAAAACTATCCGCTGCAAGATTCAGGCTGCTATCGGAAATTTCCTGATTTGTTTTCATTCCACTAAGTGAAAATACTTTATTAAGGTCATAGCAGACAAATTTACCAAGTTGCCATGGCCCTGTGGAAACCCAAACAAGTTTTTTCTGGGGTTCGAAAATGATGGAATGGTGAGCGATCAGCTGGTTGATTGCTTTTTCATTACCCAGACCAATATCCTCATTTTCAAGACCACGCCGGTCCCTTAATATTTTAACTGTCTTTTCCAGTGTGTTTTTCCCTGTGGCGTCGAGAAGTTCCTGCATTCTGCGATAACGATAAACGGAAGCACTTTCCCTGATCTGAATTTTATTTGATTTCAATCCGCCCAGTTCCCTGCTTTGAAAATGATTGGCACATATAATTTCATTTTTCCCCGGGTCATATATAGCCACCGAGTCAGGTGTTTTTTCAATTATGACCGCCTTCCCATCCTCTGCAGATCCTATCAGAAAAGATTCTGAAACAAACATTTTTCGTTTTCTGGCAATCGACATTGCTTCAGGGATATTTTTGGCGTATTGCAAAATTTCCCGGGCCACGAGGGATACCGGTGTAGCCGAGCCCGAGGGTATATCCGATTTGGCCGCGTTGATGGTTACCGTAAGTCCTTTTTCATTCATCCCTGAAACCACACCGATGAATCCGGCCCATGTAACATACATAAACTTAAGACCGTCGGCGGGGTTTTCAAATGAGACGATTTTGTTTTCAGAAAAATGATCCCCCACATAAAAATCAAAATTCCTTCCGATAATCATGGTTCCATCGGCAGACTTTGAACCCCAGGTACCAAAGGAAGTGCATCCAACCAGCGCCAGGTTTTGCAAAGCGTGACCAATATCATGTGCAGCATGATAATTCAGAATACGCTGATAGTTATTACCGATATAATCATATTTTTCAGAAGCCGAAGTTGAAATACCATATATTTCTTCTTTGTCTTCTTCGGTAATATGTTTTTCAAGATCGCGATTAAACCAGCCAATCACATATTTTAGAAAATGTCTGTAAAATCGTGAAGGAACCATCCGGTTGATCTGATCATTGAAATAGTCCTCCTGAAGCTGAATCAGCTCCTTTGTCAGCTTTCCATTTACAACCCCCCGCTCAAAAGGCTGACCTTCCACATACAATTCATAGAGGCCTGAGTTGCTTTTCCTGAACCAGTTATTTTTTAACGTATAGAATCCGGGACCAGATTCAGTGCGTTGCCAGTTTAATGCAGTATTGTCAGCTATTGACGGAGGGCTGGTATGAGATACGATCAGCAGATATAAGAAGACCAATAAAATAAACAGAGCGATGACTCCGAAAACCCTGGCGAATATCCGTCTTATTTTTTTTGTTTCAGGCATTCCTAATTTTTTCAATAAAATCATCCTTGCCCGTAATTGCAATGGAAGTAATCAGTCCACTGATCGCAGTGCCAAGAATTCCATGCAGATTCAGGTATTGTCCGGTAAGAAAAAGATTTGGCACCCTGGTTTTCGGTGAAATAAGTGTTCCCAATGGATTCTGATAATCTTTTGCCGTTCCATACAGATTTCCATCCTCATTTCCGATATAATCCCGAAAAGTGAGCGGTGTTGAACTATAAGTATGAAGGATAGATTTTCTTAAACCTGGAAATCGTTCTTCCACCCTGTTTAAAAGCTGTTCTGTTTTTTTCCTTTTGAACGCTTCATAACCTGAACCCCTGTTTTGTTTTAAAGAAACTGTATTAAAACTCGACGACCAGGGACGAACCTCATCAAACCGCATATATGCAAAAATAGTCATCCCCGCGGCATAATCCTTTTTTGCACCCGCAGAAAGATAAATCGCATAACCCAACGGCCAGTTATCCTCATTATAAGATTCCATGTCCCAGAGCCTGCCCTTTTTATGATAATAATAATTGTGCTTATAATAGGGTACCTGTCCTTTCTTAAAAACAATATTCAGTACAAATGAAGAAATGGTAGTCTTCATAGCCTCCACTCTTTTTCTGGTGGCAGGCCTGATGAGAGCGGCGTCGACCATCCGGTATGTTTGCGATGGTGTCGTATTTGATATAAAATAATTTGCCTCTATCCTGGATCCGTCACTAAGGCGGGCAGCTGTTATCAATCCGTTTTCAGATTCCAGTTTTTTTACTTCCCTGTTTTTAATAATCATTCCACCGGCTTCCGAAATATTTTTTGCAAGGATTTTTGCAATCTGCGAACCCCCGTCCAGGCATCTCCATGCAGATTCCATATAGCTGTTTACCGTGAGTGCATGTATATAAAAGGGTGTGGTTTCTCCGGATCCTGCATATAGCATATTGTTTCCGGCTAATACCTCCCTTAATTTTTCATTCTTTGTTATTGAATCAATAAACTGTCTGGCTGAGATCTTCATGACCTCCTGTTTCATTTCTGTCTCCCCTTCCAAACGCAGCCTGTATAGAGGAAAACGATCGCAGATTTCCAGAATGGTTTTGGTATATGTGCGGATTGCCTTTTCCTCTTGCGGAAAATTCCTGATCATTACTTTCTCAAAACATTCGTATCCCTGCATGATTGGATATTCCTTCTCATCCCCTTCCAATAGGATCCGGTCGAATGCGGGATCCATTTTTTCCAGTTTAAGTTTGTCCAAAAGACCCAGCCACCGGAAGATCTGATAAAGATTCTGTCCTTTATCAAGTGCTCCAATATAATGTACTCCCGAATCAAATATCACTTTATCGCGGACATAAATCTGCAGACTGCCACCCAGTTGTTTATTTTTTTCAACCATGCAAACAGAATATCCTTCCCTTAAAAGAATATTACCGCAGACCAATCCGCCCATGCCAGTCCCTATTATCAGTACGTCAAACTTCTTCATAGGATTTTTCACGATGGGTGATGACAAAAAGCTGGTTGGAAGTATGATCTGACTGCTCTATCGATCTGCATTCCATACCATGGCGAACGGCCATATCATGAATACTTTCCCCGGAAATAAAATGCAATCTGTGCCTGGCCGTTTTATTGAAAAGGAGGAGCCTTGTCGAGAAAAGTTCGGAAAGTTTGGTACGTTTATGTTTTCTTTCGACATCACGATTGCCATCCCGAATGAGTAATACTCCACGATCATTCAGCGCATCCATACATTTTTGAAGTAAGCAGTCCTGCTGATCAGGCAGCAGATAATGTAAAACATCAGAGATAATAATTGCATCGGCAGGACCAATCTGTATCTGATTAACATCGCAATTAAAAAACCTTATATTTTCATTGCGACTGAAACAATGATTTGCCACTTCAATTTTTTCTTCATCGTAGTCATATCCGGCAATGTTGCGTTCAGGGGCGGCAAATTGAAGCAGATAAGCCATAAATCCGTATCCGCATCCAATATCCAAAATGCGTCCCTTCACCGGCAGCAAATTATGAAAAACGTTATAATCCTTTTCCAGACGGATCTTCACGCGCAAATACCATTCAAGGACGGGCCCTTTATAAATATAATTATAAATTAATTTTTCCCTGAAATACCCGGGTTGTTCCAGTTCTTTTTTCAGCAGGTTATATTGCTGCCTGAAATATCTGCCGAGAAATTTGGCTCTTTCGGTATAATCCACACCAAAAAAAAGATCTCCTGTTTTTATTCTCGGAAGATATTTTATTGTAATAAAACCGTCTTTCAGTAAAAAATCACCCTTTGACATCGTATATCCGGTACCATGAATCAATACAGGAAGTATATCCAGATTCAGTTTCTCTGCAATATAAAATGCGCCTTTGTGAAATCTTTTGATATTTTCATCAGGCGATCTTGTTCCTTCCGGAAAAATGGCAATTGAATATCCGGCTTTAACCTGTTCCTCGAGATAATCAATACTGTTTTCAATTCCGCGGGCCACCGGATAATAACCAGCCATTCGCACCAGCCATCCAAATAAAGGTGAATTCCAAACCCAGTTATTAGTAAGTAAAATCATCTTTGGATATAACATGGTCATAATAAGTATATCCAGAAATGACTGATGGTTGGCAATAAGAACGGCAGGTTTTGAGAAATTCTCTCCCAGTGGGTTGATGATCTTTTTTTTCACGTTGCCCATTATATAAATTACGGACCAGGTGTAAGCAGAAAGAATTCTGTGATACAAATACTTCGACTGTTTTTTTGCAAATGGATTTAGTATCACAAGAAAAAATCCACAGACTGTTACAATCAGGCTTCCAAACCCGAAATAACTTAATGAAAATACAGACTTGAATAATCCTGAGGCCGTCCATGGAAAATGCCTTTCCCTTATGCGGTTGCGGATAAGAAAGTCAAAGAAATAAGGTATCAATACCTGTGCAATTAAAACAACACTCAGTATGCCGGTTATCGAAATGAAAGCTATTGAGCGTAATGCCGGATGCCTGGCAAAAATCAAAACTCCCAAACCTGCCAGTGTTGTAATTGCCGAAAGGACAATGGATGATTTATAACTGGACAAATTTTTCTTACCGGTTTTATATTCCTGTAGCAGACCATCCATAATAAAAAGACTATAGTCATCGCCTAAACCGAATATCAGTGCTGACAAAATAATATTAACGATATTGAACTGGAGACCAGCCATTCCCATAATCCCAAGAATCCAGATGAATGCGATAACCATTGGAATAAAAGAAACGAGTGAAAGTTCAATCCTTCCGTAGGTGAGCAGCAGAACTCCAAATACGAGTAAGGATACCATCCATCCAATCTGGTTGAAGTCGGCCGTAACAACGTCCAGGAGTTTTGAAGTCATGTATTGTCTGTCGATGACCGTAATATCATTCAGGGTTGAAAAGTCCTGATATATCAACTTCTTATCCTGTGGCTCGACTTTCAATAAGCTGACAAGAGAGATCCGGCCGGGCTTTTCAATGATGTATTCATTGGCAAATCCCCTCTTCAGAATATCTGTTTCAGCCGAATCCAGTGGCTTATATATGTTATTGAGTAATTGATTGAAAGGCTGAAATGCAGATTCACGAAATCCAAGAGTTTTTCCGGCAATTAACAGGCTATCAGATATTCCGGCTTTTCTTTTGTTTGTCCAATAATTATTCCAGTAACGGATCCTTTCCAATTGCAATGAATCTGATATAAGCAATTGAAAAATGCCAGAGGATTTTCTGATAAGTTTTTTTTGCTGAAGGGATTTGATTTTTTCATTTACAAGTGCCTGCCTGTTTAGTGCAGTTTCCAGATTATTTCCTTCGGTTATCAGATAAACTGAACGCAGACTATATTCATTTATTCTGTTAAGGGTAGATTCCGCTGTTTTCAATTTGTCCGGCATATAGTTTATATGCATCATATCCTGGTCAAAGCCCACTCTGTTTACAAAAAAAGCAAACACGATCGTCATGATAAAAATTAAACCGACCAGCCATTTATTTTTTTCAGGATGATAGTTTGCCAAGCGAAGAATCCAGGAATCTCTCTGGCGCCTTATGTCAGTATAAGTATCCGAATCAAACGGCGGGATCAGGTGCGGCAGAAAGATCAGAGAGCTTAGCGAAGCTCCTATCAGACTAAAAGCGGCAAATAGTCCGAGATCCTTTAATATTTCTGACTGAACAAACTGAAGGCAAAAAAATCCACCAATAGTGGTTAGTCCTCCAATCGTGAGTGGAAAGGCCAGGTCGCTCAGAACCATTCGCATATCCCTGCGGTGCCGGAAGTGATTATACACGTGCAGCGAATAATTAATGGCGATTCCAAGCACAATGGAACCTGCGGCCAGAGCTATTACAGAAATAGATCCTTTAATAAGATACATCATGCTTAGAGAAAATAATGCACCCAGGATAACGGGTAGAAGGATAAGCAACGGTGCTCTTTTCTTTTTGAAATACCAGGCAATAAATAAAATCAGAAATAATGTAGTTATGCCAATTGTAAGGATTGAATCCTTTCTTAACTGAGCAGCGTTCCCTGCTGCTACGGCAGTGCCGCCAAAATAATTTGCTTCAACTGAAGTGAAGCCGGCTGACTGAAGCTCTTCAATGATCCGGTCCATTCCGGTTAAAAGCTGACTGTTCTTTCCGGTATTGTCGGATGGAAAAGCCGGGCTTACAAAAAGCAGCATATAACGTTCGTCTTTGCTGATTATATGTCCATCGTACAAATCGAAATTTTCGTCATACTGGATTTGCCGTATTTTTTTGACAGCCGGCGTTGTGAATCCAAGCGGGTCTTTACTGATATAGGATTTCAGAAGAAATCCCGACGGGGACGACAGCGTTTGGACATCACGGGATAAAATCTCCTTAAGCTTTTCTCCGCTTTGCAGGCTGTCGAAATAAATATAGTCTTCCGGTTCCAGAAATACAGGCAGGTGCCTGAAGGCCAGTTCCATTAATTGTGGAGCAAGACTGTCATCAACGCGCTCTTCAACGGAACGAATAAAATCCGGATATCTTCTGCGAATCGTCGTTGCAAATGAGTCAGAAAAAGAGGCCAGCGTTTCAGGAGAGGTTTTATTGCTGTCCTTCATCGAAACCATCACAACAAGTTTGTCAGCAAAACGGGAATTTCGAAACAGGTCATCCAATTTACCAGACTGCCGGTCATTCGGAAGAATCTTAGAGATATCTTCCTCAGGTTTTATTTTAAGCGAAAAAAAGCCTGTCACCAGGAAGAGACCTATAAAGATTGTGTAAAAGATCTTCCTGTTTACCGCAAAATAATTATATATATAAAGAAATGGTTTCGACATTGCTAAAGGACAATCCGGTTTTTTTTGCTGAACATTCTGAGCAAAACAAAGCTAATTAGCCCGGCGACAACCCCTGCGGTTATAGCGAGGCTGATACTGCCTGCCAGGTATTGTTTGAAGTTATAGCGGATCGCCGATAAACTCAGAGATTTCGAAAGGGAAATTGAATGAGTTGAATTCGGCATCCAAAAGGCCCCAAACTGGTAGCTGGTATAAATAATAATGGGAATCATGGGTGGAATACTAATATTGGCAAATACTATTACCAATCCCTTATTTAAACGTAATATGACCGCAAAAAAAATTGCTGCAATCAACTGGAAACCCCAGACAGGAACAATACCCATTAAAATCCCAAATCCTACGGAAACAGATTTTCTGAGATCCGATTGGGCCGGGTCGAAAAGTTCATCTACCAAAACTTCTTTCCATTTATGTTTCAGGAATAAACGTCTTAGCAGATCACGGGGTCTGATATAGATAAAACTAATGAGCACGAGAAAAGTGTTGAGTATACTGATCCGCGTAAAGTCAATGAAGGGTCTGAAATGCGAAATCCTTTCCCCCGGTGGCGCATAGTATACTGAAACAGGAACGGAAATTACGGGAATACCTTTCCAGGCAGCGCGGACAATTACTTCTATTTCAAATTCAAAACGACACGTAATAAAAGTCATGTTTTGCAAACGACTGACCGGATAGAGCCTGAAACCGGACTGAGTATCGGGAAGTTCAATTCCAGTTTCAACACGGAACCAGAAATTTGAGAATCTATGTCCAAAACTGCTTTTTGCGGGTACCGAATTTTGATCCATATTTCTTGCCCCGATAATTAGTGATCCCGAATTAGTTTCCAGGATATCCAGGAAAGCGGATATGTCCTTTGTAAAATGCTGCCCGTCAGAATCTATGGAAATAGCGTATTCAAAACCCTGTTTTACAGCAATTTGGAATCCCATTCTCAGGGCATAACCCTTACCACGATTTGAATAATAAGAAACGGAATGTATAGCCGGAAACCGGGCAAGAATTTTCTTCGTATCGTCCGTTGAACCATCATTAATAACTATGATGTAAGCTTCAAATGCCAACAGTTCTGTAATCAGTGGCGCCAGGGTTTTTGCATTATTGAATGTAGGCACCAGGATACAGACCTTTAAACTTCCAAATTTTTGGTTCAATGACTCCATGTTTGTAAGGCGTAAAGCGTAAGGCTTAAGGCGTAAAGCGTAAGGCTAAGGCTTAAAGCTTAACGATTAAATCCTAAACCATTCCAAATGCTAGTTAATGATTAATAGCTAATTATTGTAACTGCAATATTCAACAATCGAAATCAAATAGCCCTGGCCTTACAACTTTTGCATTAATCCTTACGCTTTACGCCTTGAGCCTTACGCCTTAATAAATAGTGTAACGTGCCGAAAACCCAAAATCGGGAAAATAAAAGTTCTCGTAATTGTAATATTGAGGAGAAGCGATCCTGAACGTAGGTCTTATATCTATTGAGACGTCAAGGGGAATTTTTCCGAATTTATAGTCACCACCCCCGGTAGGAAACAGACCCAGGCCAATTCCGCTGTAATTACTATTATCTGAAAATGTATTATTTAGAGTGAAACCCCCACCCACAAACCATTGCAGGCCTGGAACTGCATTGATAGGTACATGATATTGGTAGGAAGCTGAAAAAGAGACCATAGTAACATTACTATTTTCCAGCGCGCAACATCCGTTTGTATAATCTGTGGCGGGTTTTACTCCCAGGTTAAATTCAAGAGCTCCCGGACCATCAGATAAAAAAGTTTTTAACGATACTGAAATCAGGTCCGAATAGCCTGTTCCAAGCCTTAATCCAACTGCTGTATGATATGTTGTCTGAGAAAAGGCAGCACCAAAGCAAAAAAATACCATGCTTAAAATAATAAGCGGTTTATTCATTTCCTGTGTTTTTATTATAATAAAGACGTTTTACACCGGTCGCCATAAACGGTATCCGGAGATCGAAAATCAGCCATTCAGGTAGAAATCGCTATATCGGAGAATTTATTTATGCTCTGAAGTTAAGAAAAGATATCTTCCCCTGAAATGATGATTTCCTAACCGGAATCGTTCTGATTCTCAATTGCAAGGTGATGAATGTAGAAATAAATTCACAAATATTTTCAGGTGTGGACCCCTTTTTTCTTATCCGGCTTCAGGAGCTGTAGATGACTTTATAAACCTCTGAAATATCGATATCCTGAAAATACGGAAAGAGTTCGCCGACGTCCTTAAAGCTTCTTATACAAATATAGAAACAGCGGGTTTTGTGATAATAAATTTCAACGTAAAAATCGTTTACCTGGTAAAGGCTTATGCGAAAACAGCCGTCATTCCTTTCAGCCAGAAAAACTCCATCGGTAGCCAGCACCTGAGTCTTGGCCATGCCGTCCATAAAATTGAAATCACTTATATCCATACTGTGGTTTTTTGCGTTCTAGTGCCAGGTTCCTATTAAATGATTCAAATCACATACCGATATTCCAAAAATGGGACGGCGCAGGATATAAAAACACTAAAACCAGCGAAAATGGATGAGCCTGTCCTCACCCTTACCCATGCGCAGCTTCTAAAAGCCGATAAGGATTATGAAAAAGCGGCTCAGGCAGTCAATCTAACTTACGTAAGAGATAATATGCCTGGAATACACCGTTTTCGTAAAGGGAAGGGGTTCACATACATTTTCGAAGGCAAAACACTAAAGGATCGTCCCCAGTTAAAGCGAATTAAAAAACTGGCTATTCCACCGGCCTGGACTGATGTCTGGATCTGCCCGTTGGATAACGGTCATATTCAGGCTACAGGCCTGGATCTGCGAAAAAGAAAGCAATACCGCTATCACAGTCATTGGACACATGTAAGAAGTGAAACGAAATTCCACCGATTGTATGAATTCGGCAAATTGTTACCCAGGTTACGTGCCCAGCTTGATTCTGACCTTCAAATCAGGGAGCTTAACCAGGATAAAGTGCTCGCCACGGTTATCAGTCTGATGGAAAGAACCTATATCAGGATTGGTAACAGTAATTATGAAAAACTTTATGGATCATATGGGTTAACTACATTGAAGGATAAACATGTTTCCATCAACGGTGACCGTTTGCGATTTGCATTCAGAGGGAAAAAGGGTATTCAACATGATATCACCCTAAAAAATAAGAAGCTGGCAAGAACAGTTGAGCAGTGCCGGGATATTCCCGGTAAAGAATTATTTCAATACTATGATGAATCAGGAAACCGAAGGATTATAGAATCCGGAATGGTGAATGAATACATAAAGAAATCAACGGGAAAAGATTTTAGTGCAAAAGACTTTAGAACCTGGGCAGGTTCTGTTCATGCGCTCGAAACACTTTTCTCTCTGGAAGAAGTCATTACTGACGCTGAAAGAAAGAAAAATATAGTGGCTGTGCTGGATTCTGTAAGCAAAAAACTTGGGAATTCAAGGGCTATTTGCAAAAAATATTATGTTCATCCCGGACTGCTTCGCCTATATGAAGAGAATAATTTTGCCAGGTATACACGTTCGATGGATCAGACTGAAAACCCGGAAGAAAGCTCAGGCCTTACCACATCTGAAAAAGTTTTGCTGAAAATTCTTAAAGAAAGCTGAGGAAAGTATGGGAGTATGGGAGTATGGGAGTATGAATTTTTCTTATTGGGAAATACGAAATTATCTTTCAGAAAATATCTCGTTTTTTTATTTATCATTAATTTGCTTAACGAATTATCTAACTCCCATACTCCCATACTCCCATACTCCCATACTCCCATACTTTCCTCAGATTTTTTCAAATTTAAGTATGAAATTAGATCCCTGATTAACGTCTGATTGCACATCGATCGATGCTCTGTGCGATTGAATAATATTCAGGGTGGTTGCCAGACCCAGGCCCAAACCATTTCTCTTGATGGTGAAATATGGTTCAAATAAATGCGGCAGGAGCTCTTTGCTGATACCGGTTCCATTGTCTTTTATTGAAACAAGATGATGGCCGTTCTGACTGGTTACGGAAATGTCCAGTTCACCCTTATTTTCATTCATAGCTTCGATCGCATTGATGATAATATTGGTAAACGCGATTTTTAATTTCATGGGATCGGCCAGGATATAAGCGGGTTCGTTCGGATAAATTACTTTCCAGTTCACCTTTTTGAGCGTAATCCGATCGATAATAGTAGCGATCGATTCATCCAGGATGCTTTGGAGTGCCCTCTTTTCCCGTATATTTTCGGGGGCAAATGAGGAAGACAATAAAAGTTCAGTGATCAGGTCGTTAATCCGTTTGCTGTTTCTGCTTATAATTTCCATAAAAACAGTTCCAGATTCAGTCGGATTTTCCTGGGCCAGCTGTTCGACAGATAAATTAATATTATTTAACGGATTTCTGACTTCATGCGCGAGTGCACGTACCAGCCGGTTTGCGGCACCCATCTTTTCAATCTGCAGTGTTGCTTTTTCTGCTTTTTTAAGATTTGTAATATCGTGAATGATTCCCTGGACATAGAGATTATCTTCGGCATCCATTTCCATAGAAAGGGATAAAATAGCCTGCAACACTTCTCTTCTGTGGTTGATCAGTTGCACTTCCACATCCTCCACATTTCCATCTACCCTCAGCATATTATTTATTCCAAGAGCCTGGTCTGCATTTGCAAAAAAATGATTCAGGTCCAGCTCCATCAGCTCCTCTTTTGAATAGCCCAGCATCTCTGATGTAATATAATTCACATCTTTAAAAACAAGGAATTCATCGGTAAGGAAAACAGCATCTTTTGATCTTTCAAAAATACTCCTGAATTTCCTTTCGTTCGAACGAAGTATTTTCATTGAAGCCGCGCGCTCCAGAGAATACCGGATACACCTCTCCAGTTTTTCAGTATTTAATTCAAGTTTAACCAGATAGTCATAAGCGCCGGCCTGCATTGCTTCCATATCTATTTTCTGATTACCCATACCTGTTAGTAAGATCAGGGGCTGCTCGCAATTCTTTTCAAAAGCTTCCTTCATCAGCTCGAGTCCCGTTTTCCCTCCCAGATAATAGTCAATAAAATAAATATCATACTTTGCTTCGACAATTGCTTCCAGTGCATCTTTATACCTGTAACACCAGTCTATGATAAATTTCCTGCCTCTTATTTTTTGTATGAACTGACTGGTAAGAAAATAATCTTCCTCATCATCATCAACGATCAGAATTTTAATAGGTATGTTTTCAGCAGACATGGCAGGGTTCAATATGGCGTATATGTTTTTGCAGAACTATTCGTGATTAATGGTTTTTCATTTCCTCATAAAGAGTCATTTTGTTATATAAAGTTTTCCTGTCTATTTTAAGCAGCTGGGCTGCCTTGCTCTTATTATAATTAGATTCCTTCAATGCCTGAAGAATCATTTCATATTCGGCATCAATACTGGCTTCCTTCAGGGAGCTTTCACTTAAATTCAATTTTCCGTTCCAATTTGTTTTTGCTTCTGCAGATGACGGCGCACCCTGGCCTGGGGAAACACCAGGTGGCTGTTCTGAGAATTGTAACTTGCTATAGTTTGAGATTTCAAAAGGTAAGGTTCGCGCTTCGATAAATTCTCCTTCAGTAAGCAGAGTTGCCCGCTTTATTACATTTTTCAGTTCGCGCAGATTACCATACCAGACATATTTTTTAAATATATCCTCCACATCTGTTTCAAAGCCCTTAACCTGCTTACCCAATTCTTCATTGGTTGTATGCAGAAAATGATTGGCAAATAACATGATATCATCCCGGCGTTCCCGAAGTGGAGGTATTTCAATGGAGAATTCATTAAACCTGTGATAAAGATCTTCGCGGAATTTCCCGGTGCGGGTTGCATTCCACAATGGCTCATTGCTGGCAATCAGGATGCGGACTTCCAGTTCGATATCCCTTGTCCCTCCCACCCTTCTCATTTTTCTTTCCTGTACGACACGAAGCAGTGAGACCTGAACATCATAAGGAAGGTTTGTCACTTCATCCAGAAATATTGTACCTCCATTAGCCAATTCAAAGCATCCAATTTTCTGGTTCAATGCTCCGGTAAATGCACCTTTTTCATGGCCAAATAATTCACTGGCTGCCAGTTCTTTTGATAACGCCCCACAATCAATTGCGATAAATGTTTTAGCACTACGCTTACTCCGTTTATGGATTTCATAAGCAATGGATTCCTTCCCACTGCCTGTTTCTCCGTATATAATCACACTATAACTGGTTGGTGCAACCAGCGCGACCTGCTTAAGAATTTTGCGAAATGCTTCCGAATCCCCATAGATATATTTCCCTGAATAAGTAACACCATTATTCCCGGGCGCCGGTTCTACAGGTGCATCTGATTTTGCCTTTGTGTCAGGTTCTGAACCGATATTTTCACTGTGTTCGATTGCCTGTTGTATAGTATGTATAATTTCATCTGGTAGCAGAGGTTTAGTAATATAATCATAAGCACCCATTTTCATGACCTTTACTGCCGTGCGCATATCGCTATAACCGGTAATAATGATTACCGGTAAATCGGCGTATTTATTCTTAATACTGGAAAGCATTTCCATAGCATCCATGTCGCCCAGGCGATAGTCGCACATGACCAGTTTTGGCTGATTACTGTCAAGCCACGCCAGGGCTTTTTTGCCCGTATACATTTCAATTACTTCATAACCCCTTCGTGAGAGAAATCGATTTAACAACAGGCAAATGTCTCTGTCATCATCAATAACAAGAATTTTCTTCATAAACTTCAAATTTTGATTCAAAAAAGATTTAGGTGTAAATAATCAGGAGAACAGAGCCCTCATTTGTGCTACCGGAATGTTCAGCTGGTCCCTGTATTTGGCAATCGTTCTTCTCGCTACACAATAGCCCTTTGCTGAAAGGATATCTGCCAACTGCTGATCAGTAAATGGTTTCTTTTTGTCCTCTTTCTGCACCAGATCTTCCACAATCCTCTGAATCACTTTATTGCTGGTAACGGTCCCCTCACTATTCGACAGACCTTCTGTAAATAAATCCTTTAAAAGAATCATTCCAAAAGGTGTGTCAGCATATTTATTACATGTTATCCTGGAAACAGTGGAAATATCGAGACCGACCACTTCGGCAATATTCTTTAATACCATGGGTTTTAACTGCATGGTGTCTCCATATTTGAAATATTCATTTTGAAAATGAATGATTGCCCTGATTACCTTAAGCATATTGGATTCACGTTCACGGATGGCTTTAATGAACCATTGAGCCGAAGCCAGTTTGTTCCTCAGATACATCCGCGTTCCACGGTCGCAGGTTTTGTCACCGTCCATTTGTTGAACGGTCTCGGCCCATGCCTGATTAACGTGTAAGGAGGCGGATCTTTGCCTTGCCAGAGAAACAGATACCTCGTCCCCCTCAACGGTTACTATAAAATCGGGAAATACACGGTTATTTGTCTGGCTAGTATTGACAGATCCACTAAACGGTCTGGATTTTAAAGAAGCAAGTAACTGAAGAACTTCTTTGACTTCTCCGTCACGCATTTTCATTTCTCTTTTGATTTTCTCAATGTTGCAGGCATGGAGATCAGCAAAATGATCCCGCACGAGTTCCATGGCTGACTGACAGTTTCTGGTACCACAATTCATATTCTTAAGCTGTAATAAAAAGAACTCTCCCGGATCTTTCGAACCACAACCTTGTGGATCCAACTCCTGTATATTTTTAAGTACAGGTTCCAGCTCTGCTGACTGAACCCAGATCTTTTGTTTAAATGAAATCTCTTCCGCAATTGTCTCCAGATCATGCGCCAGAAATCCGTTTTCATTCAAAGAATCTATAATAAAATCCGCCAGTTTATACCTGTTTTCATCCAGATCAGTAAACCTGTATTGTTTCTTTAATTCCTGCCTGAAATCCGGGGTTTCCACTATTTGCCGGTCAGGCATTTTGTCTGCCGGTAAATAATTCTCGTATTCTGTTTTATAATCAGGGATATCGTCGTACCCATATTCTTCCCAATTCTGAAAATCCTGTATCGTTTCTTTGGAAAATTTGTCTTCCATACATTCGTCAGAATTTTTGCTTTCTTCTAACGCAGGATTTTCGTTGATTTCGTCTTCAATTCGTTGCTCGAGTGATAATGAATCCAGATGCAAAAGGTTAAGGAGCGCAATATGGTGAGGTAAAATCTTATGCTGTAACTTTTGCGACTGATGCATGTTGAGCATGTGATTGTCTTTAGTTTAGCATTTAAAATCAAAAAAAACACCAAAAATTCCTCCCTTAATTTAATCATTTTCTGCCTTAAAAAATAAATTATGGGGAAATAATTACCCAGAGTGTGGATTCCATATCGGTTTGCAGAAATCAGAATCGTTAAGGTGCTCAAAATACAGGGTGTTTTAAAGTAGTTAACTTTGAGTAATACATACATTATGAACTCCCAGGATTCCATTAAGACGCTTATTGATAAGTCAAAAGATTATCTGGAGACTAAATTCGAACTGGCAAAGCTGAAAACCATCGACAAATCCGCAGACGTTTTATCTGCCGTGGTTGTCATGGTTTCGATGATTTTTATAGGATCCCTGGTAATCATACTCATCAGCATCGGGTTATCACTTTTAATTGGTCGCGTGCTGGGCGCTTATCATTACGGATTCTTCATAATGGGAGCGTTTTATGCAGTTATCTTATTGGTGATATATGTTCAAAGAAATAAATGGATCAAAACTCCGATTGCCAACGGGCTAATCAATAAAATGCTGAAATAGTTACCATGAAAAAACAGGTTAAGAATAGTCATGACCTTGAACAGGCAATTGCTGAACTCGAGTTGAAAGCGGCATCTCAAAAAAAAGATATTGAGGAAGCATTTTCTGCCGTAGCTGAAAATCTGAAGCCTCTTAATTTGGTCAGGAACGGTGTACGATCCATTTTTTCTACTGAACACAGAGAGGAACTGATAAACGCGATGGTTGGTTTGGGTACCGGCATTATAAGCCGGAAACTTTTATTCGGCAAGGGCAAAGGCATACTGGGAAAAACGGTCGGAAAGGCCATGGAATGGGGAATCGCAGGACTTGTTTCAAATAATGCAGAAAAAATCAAAGAAAAAGCGGGTATGTTGATTGATAAAATTTTCAGAAAAAAATCTGGCTCAAATCATACACCCGAAACAAGTCGAAATCATATTAGCAGCTAGTTACTGTCTGATGTATTAAATATTTCTTCTACCCGGCGTACGAGACCTGAAATGGGACCTTCCATTTTTCCAGTTCTGTCATCCAGATTATCGTTGCGCAAAATAGTTCCTAAATCCAGTGAAGGAGGTAAAAACAAAAGCGCATCCTTTTTATTTTTCGCAACAAAATTCCTTAATGAGCTTTCACTGGCTCTCTCTCCTATTTTTTCCTTTATTACCCGCATAGATTCAGCTGTGATATGTTCCAGCTCCTGCGAACTGTTCTTATCCTGAATTTTGGAATAATCAAATATTTTTTTTTCAACAATGTCTGAAGTCGGGCCAAATATCTTTTTGAACTTTTTTCCCTCATGACTATCGAGGATACCCGGATCGGGATTTTGTTCCAGATTATTGTAAATTCCAATCAAAATGGCCGGTATAGCAGCCTGTGCAAGAGCATTGTTACCAATTTCAATATGTTGATCAGTTGACGCCTGCAAATTAGGATCAATCTTTTTCAAACCCGAAAATCCCAGGTTTTTTTGAACCGTTTCAATGATATTCATAACAAAATTATTTTGTGAATAATATTTTCACCTGGAACAGACCTCAGGCCCTCCTGATCACTCCCAGCAGTAAGGCAATAATTGCAAGGACCAGCAAAATATGTATCAACCCGCCTGCACTATATACAAAACACCCAAAGATCCATCCGATAATTAAGACAACCGCAATGAGATACAACAGACTCCTCATAAATTGAATTGAAATTGATGAATGATTACTTCATCAGAATGCAATTTCATGCCAGATCCGGTTTGAAGCTTTTTAACCAGAATATATTGACAATCCCGACTGTTCAAAATATTGATGTAGATGAATTTCTACACAAAAAATAGAAATAATTGAAATAAATTTTACAAACAGTTGGTATATTTGAAAAACCACAAAAGCAATCCCTCTTTTATTCCGCGTAAACTTTCAGATGGAAAACCAGTCCAGTTCTGTAAAAAGTGTTCTCATTATCGATGATGAAACCGATTTTTGCCTGTTGATGAAAAATTATTTTGTCCGGAGAAATTACAACGTTTATATTTTTCACACGTTGGAAGAGGGCATGAGAAATCTGGAAAAAATCAATCCGGATATCATTTTCCTTGACAATAATTTACCCGACGGATTGGGTTGGGAAAAAACAGAATTTATCAGACAAAACTTTCCAAACACCCGCATTAACCTGATCAGTGCCTATCAATATGATCATAGTTATTCTGATAAACTGACTTCAGTCAGGATTTGGGAAAAACCTATTAGCCTGTCTGACTTAAATAAATACCTTAATTAAGTTTGTCTCCGAAGTGCCTGACCTATAACTTAAGCTCTGCGCGTTGTTGGACAAGAGCAGGAAGACTAACTTTCACTTCATGCATTAATCCATCATTCACCAGCAACAATTCATTGGTTTCCTGGTCAACTCCATCCATTACAAGTTTCATTTTATTGACCGAAGTATTTCTTTCAAATTTCAGATGATACTCTGTGTCAGCAAACCTGTAATAGATATCGAAACCATTCCAGGTATCAGGAATGCATGGATTAACAGTCAGTCGGTTGCCGTGTCTTTTTAATCCAAAAAAAGATTCAGCCAGTAATTGATACATCCATCCCGCTGATCCTGTATACCAGGTCCAGCCTCCCATTCCCTGATGTCTTTCCACAGCATATACGTCTGCCGCAATGACGTAAGGTTCCGTCTTGTATTTTTTTATGCCTTCTGTTGTGGAGGCATGATTTATAGGATTGATCATCCGGATCAGATCGTACGTTCTTTGTTTATCTTCCAAAGCTGCAGTAGCCATTATCAACCAGATCGCCGCATGCGTGTATTGTCCTCCGTTTTCACGAACACCTGGCAAATATCCCCTGATATAGCCTGGGTTAGGAACGGCCAGGTTAAAAGGAGGATCGAATAACTGGATAAGTGATTGTTCTTTTTTTACAAGTCTGGCATATACTGCATTCATAGCCGTCCTGCTTCGGGTTGCATTTCCTGCGCCAGACAATATAGACCAGCTTTGAGGTATTGAATCAATTTTGCATTCCGTATTGTTCGATGAGCCGAGTGGAGTACCATCATCAAAAAATGCACGGAGATACCAATTGCCATCCCAGCTATTCAACTCAATATTCTTCTTTAACTGAAAGCTTTCTTTTTTGCAGCGATCGGCAAATTCGAGATCCTTTCTCGAATGTGCAAGCTCCTGAAACCGTTCGAGCACTTCATATAAAAAGAAAGCAAGCCACACACTTTCACCCCTTCCTTCATGTCCCACCTTATCCATTCCATCGTTCCAGTCACCCGAGCCCATCAGTGGTAATCCATGGGCTCCATAACGAAAACCGTGCTGGATGGATAGTATGCAGTGCTGATACAGACTTTCTGAATGCTCTGAAATGCCAGGCAGTTCGTAGTAGGAATCTTCTCCGGGATTTAAGAGTCTGCCTTCAATAAATCTTACCTTTTCCTCCAGGATGGTATCATCTCCTGTTTGCTGAACATATCTCGATACAACATAAGGAAGCCATAAATAATCATCGGAACAGGTTGTGCGCACACCTCTTCCCATCGGCGGATGCCACCAGTGTTGTACATCTCCTTCCCTGAACTGTCTTGAAGCGCTCAACAATATTTGTTTTTTTACCAGGTCTGGCCGGCTATGAAGCAGGGATAAAACATCCTGCAGCTGATCACGGAATCCATAAGCACCACCAGACTGATAAAAGCCACTTCTTCCCCAGATACGCGAGGCGAGTGTCTGATAATTCAGCCAACCGTTAAATAAGAAATCTATCGAATCATCAGGAGTATGAACCTGTATAACCGAAAGAGATTTCTTCCATAATTCCCTGACACGGACAAGAGCATTTTCTGCTGTCTGGATACCTTTGCAGTTTTTCACAGTTTGCAAAGCACTGTATTGATCCTTACCCGCACCGAGTCGGAAAACAACTGTCCTTTCTTCCTTGTCGGTCAGGTCAAGGGTTGATTGTATAACAGTGCAGGCATCCATGGCCGCTCCCGTTCTGCCAGAAAGTTTAGCTTTTCCCATTGCTTCGGGATTTTTATAGGTCCCGTTTCTTCCAAGAAATTCCATTCGGTCACATGTAAATGTTTTAGATAAATCATCCACATCAAAGAAACTGATGTAGTTTCCAAATTCACTATTATATGCATTGGAAGCAAGAATGGCGCCCGTATCATGATTGATTTCTGTGACAATCTGCATAGACGTCTTTGACCGGAGATCCCCCAGTACCCATTCGACAAATCCGGTCACCGATAATTTTCTAAGGCGGCCTGAAGTATTCTTGATCTTAAAATAAATATATTTGACCGGTTCTTCGGGATCAACATATACCGTCATGGCAGAAAATATTCCATCCTCTGCAAAATGAAATTCACTGTAACCGAAACCATGAACACAATGATAATTTGATTTACCCGGGTTTGGCAGCAGTGAAGGCGACCAGTATTTTCCACTTTCTTCATCTCTGATATAGAAAGCTTCACCACATAAATCAGAAATGGAATCGTTGTTCCAGGGAGTTATTCTATACTCATGAGCATTTTCCATCCAGGTATATGACTGACCGCTTTCGGAAATAATAGTGCCGAACAACGGGTTCGCAAGCACATTACACCAGGGAGCCGGTGTGGGATTGTCAATACCTGTAATTATATGATACGCTGAACCGTCTTTCGAAAATCCACCCAATCCATTAAAATGAATGAGATCTCCCGGCATTTCAACTTCTGACTCCAGGGATGCATAGAATTTTGTAGGCGTAAAATAAGGAATGACGGTTCTCACCTTGCTTCTCCGCTTGATCTGCTCTTCCAGTGTACCCAGACTATCTGAAAGAACAATTCTGGAAACCGCCTGAAATAAAATCCTGTCTTCCTGTGAAACCTGCTCACCGGATCTGATAAAAATGCCGCCGGGTTTGTCTCTTACATCGCTGATGATTCCGGGTGAAATAAGGCTTAGTAATTCATTTTGTAAGGACTGGCGATATCCACCATAATCTTCATTCCAGATAACGAGGTCAACCATCAAACCTTTAAGTCTCCAGTATGCATGTGCCTGAACCATTTGTCTGGCCAGTTCAATATTCGCTATATCCTGAATCTGCAAAAGAACGATGGGCAGATCACCTGAAATGGAATAGCTCCATAAAGCAGACTGGCTTCGGCGGTTCCTGATGATCACGGCCGAGTCCGCGCGAAGTGCAGGATTTGAAAAAATTACAGAGCTTGCCAGCAGTGAATATAATTGTGCGTCCGCTTCTGATGCGTTGATCTGCCTGAGAACAACCTGGCTATGCGTCCATGCGAGTTCAAATGCACGGTCTGTGAGAGGTCTGTCCTGATATTTTTCTACCAGTGCTGTGCAGGAATCCTTATTTTCTGCAATCCCAAGTACCATATCAATAGTAACAGAATCATGTGCGTCTATCTGGAAACGATACCTGATTGCCACGATCGGGTCAAGCACGGCGCCCTGCGAGTTACTGAGCAGTTGATTTTTACTCAATGCTTCGGGTTCATGAATGGTTCGGGTTCTTCCTAAAAAAACTGACCGGTCAGTTTCAAATGAAACATCTCTGATTTCCGCATTATGTACTTTCATCAGGTGGAATAGCCACGGTTGCGGATCTCCGGGTCCGCGCGGCCTTCTGGTGCAAAGAATGGCATCCCGCTGTGGAAGAATTTCCGTTTGAACAAACAGATTGCTGAAGGCAGGATGTGAGGCATCTGCGGCTGGTGTCGTCAATACGATTTCAGCATAACTGGTTACTTCCAGCGTTCTTTTTCTTCTTGAACGGTTACTGATATGTACACGACGCATTTCCACATCGTCCTCTGATGAAACAACAATCTCAGTATGTGTTTCAAAGTTTTGTTCCTGTCTGCGGAATTCTGCTCTGCCCTGTGAAAAAACCACCTCATAGGATTCGGGTGTTTTTAATGATGGCTGAAAAGAAGAAGACCAGCTGCTTTCGCTATCCAGATCGCGTATATAACAGAAAATGCCCGTATTATCAATAGTAGGATCTTCACGCCACCTCGTTACAGCAATATCTTTCCAGCGACTGTATCCGCTGCCTGAATTAGTTATCATCGCATAATAGCGGCCGTTAGAAAGTAACTGAATCTCAGGTAGTGGCGTATTGGGTGTCCGGATAACACGCATCTGAACTTCCTTATCTGTAACGCTGCTGTCTGACACATGAACGGTTGGAGAATAAAATTCTGTGGTATGCGGTATTCTTTCCTGAAGCAGGAGCATAATTGCTTTAAACTGAGCCTCATTTTCAAATCTTTTTTGCATGGGTTTGTCGTGCATCAGGTAGGAAATGGAAAGGAAAGACATTCCCTGGTGATGAGCCATAAAAGATTTTACGATAGCTGACTGCTGACCACGAGTCAGGCGTGCGGGTGTATAATCTATCGCTTCATACATTCCGTATTTTCCATTGAAGCCGTCCGCGTCCATATCAAGCAGATTTCCTGTTGCCTGTTCCGGTGATACCATAAGCGCCATTACGCTGGCATAAGGTGCAATCACGAGATCCTCACCCAGACCCCTTTTCAGGCCCATACCGGGAACTCCAAATGCATTGTATTGATAATTCAGGTTAACGTCGACCAGGTTATAACCCGATTCAGAAACGCCCCAGGGTACATTCCTTTTCTTCCCGTAATCGATTTGTTTTTGAACGACCGATTTATTGGTCTGATCAAGAAGGGTATTTTCAAAACTTGGCATGACCAGCACGGGCATCAGGTATTCAAACATGGAGCCGCTCCAGGAAACCAGAATGGGAGAAGTTCCCGGATTAGTCAGTTGACGGCCCAGCGTAAACCAGCTATCCTGCGGAAGTTTTCCCTGCGCAATTCCAAGATATACTGTGAGCCTTGATTCCGACGCGAGAAGATCATAGAAACCGTTGTCACGGCGATGATCCGTAACACTATACCCGATCGACAGAAGCCTGTGCGACTTATCATACAAAAAATCAAATTGCAGATCTGCGAATTCTTCACAAAGCCTGATGAGTGACTGGATGCTTAACAATCTTTCCTTGGCACGCCGGCTGGTCTCAATGATTTGTTTACGAAAATTTTCCAGCCATATTTTTTCCTCCGTATTCAGCTCCTCTTCTTCAAGTTCGTGCAGGCCGGGTATCAATGAAACCTCAAGGGAAGCAAGTTCCTGTAAAGTCAGTAACACCGACACATTTACTTCAAGGTATTTAAATCGTTCAGGAAAATTTGTGATGGTAAGAAACGGATAAGATTCATACAGGTCATTAAAAGCCTCTCTCACCTGATTTGCAAGTGTATCCGCCCACCAGGCCTTGTCTGATTCTTCATCGAATAATCCGGTTATAATTTCAGCTTCCTGCAGTAATTTTTGCAAAAGACCATATATTGTATGCACCGAACGGAGCTCACTGTCACTTAAGGAAGCCAGCAGTTTTTCGAATGCACCAACTCCTTTAATGGAACCCATCTCACTCTTTAGTATCTCCAGCGTAACCTTCAGTCCCCTGACCAGATGATCTGAAATCACCGGCCGGTCAGTTAACTGCATGAGCCCTTGTTTCAGTATGATCAGGTGACTTGCCATATTGCCGCTATCTACTGTAGAAACATAATTTGGAGGGAGCGGCTGAAGAGTCTGGGTATCGTACCAGTTATAAAAATGACCGGCATATCTCTCCATTTTTTGAAGGGTTTGCATGGTATTCGAAATTCTCATCAACAATACCTGCATGGGAATATATCCAAAATCGAAAGCTGTCAGATTGGCGAGCAGTGAAAGTCCTATGTTCGTAGGTGAAGTTCTGTGAGCAATTCTTTCTACCGGACTTTCCTGATAGTTATCCGGCGGCAGCCAGTTATCAGTTGCAACTACGAATGTTTCAAAGAAAGACCAGGTTTTACGGGCCAGCTTTTCTAAGAATAGTTTTTGTTTTTCATTCAGGTCTGCTTTTTTGGTTTTGTCCGACAAGCTGATTCTCCAGGTAACCGCCGGAATCAGCATCCAGACTACCAGAAAGGGGAGGCTGATTATCATCCCGCCAGAATGTTCAAAATGCATCCAGACATAAACGCAGAGAGCAAGCAGAACCGGAAACCACATAGACAGGTAGGTCCTAAAAAGGTTTTTATTTTTACGATTCATCAAATTATGAGTAGGGTTCCATTGCAGAAGATGCCTATGACTAATCAGCAATCGCCAGTTCGTTCTCCAGATCGCATCCCCATAAACAAATGCCTCATAAGGAATGGTGATCAACAGAAATATTTGAAGAGCAAAACTTTTTAAAGTAAACCGGAAACTCGTAACAACATGCTTCAAAATGTGAACATCTTCAGGTTTTTGCCATACCTCCCAAAAAAAACTAATCAGAGAATTGAGTAACAATATGGTTAAAACGGCCAGGGTCCAGAAGACCGGAGAATGTGAATAGACCCATCCAAACAATATCATACATAATAAAGCGATGGGTACAACACTCCTGCGCAGGTTATCAAATATTTTCCATTTTGATAATGAAGAAATGGAGTTTTTCAGAATTTTACGCGAAGGGCCCGGAGCCCAGGGAAGAATCCAGGATGCAATTTGCCAGTCTCCGCGAATCCAGCGATGACGGCGTTTCATATCCAGTTCATAGCTAGAAGGATAGGCTTCATACAATATAACATCGCTTAACAAACCACAACGCGCATAGCTACCTTCCAGTAAATCATGACTGAGAATCCGGTTTTCGGGAAAACGGTTACCCAGGACTTTTTCAAAGGCATCAACATCATAAATACCTTTTCCTATAAAAGACCCTTCACCAAAAATATCCTGATATACATCAGAGATCGCACGCGTGTATGGATCAATGCCTGGTTCGTTTCCATGGATCCGGGCAAATGCGGTACTTTCATCTGAAGGCAGACTAACGGCTACTCTTGGCTGGAGAATGCCATATCCATCTACAATCCGCTGTTTCTTTTCGCTGAATTGCGGATGATTCATAGGGTGTGCCATTGTACCTGTAATCTTCCAGGCGGCATCTTTAGGAAGCTGTGTATCCGTATCCAGTGTTATGACATATTTTACCTTTTCATATATCGTTGAATCACCTACAATCAATGAAAAATTTTCCCGGCCACTTCCTCTGATAAGTGCATTCATCTCAGCAAGTTTGCCCCGCTTCCTTTCATAACCCATCCATACTTTTTCCTTCGCATTATATTTTCGCGTACGGTGAAAAATGAAAAATAAACTGTTCCGGTCATTGCCATATTTTTTATTCAGTTCCTCTGCCCGGGATCTGGCCGTTCTTAATAAATCATCTTCTCCTGGTAATTTTTCCTCAGGCGCATCTTTAAAATCGGTTAACAATGCAAAATGAATATTGGGATCACGATTCGCAAGAAATCTCACCTCCAGGTTTTCAAACAGATCATCCAGTTCCTTCTCGTCACTGAACATAGATGGAATGGCCACCAGGGTGCGGCAATTTTCCGGGATTCCTTCTGAAAAATCCATCCTGGGAAGAATCAGCGGACGAATGATCAGGGTACTGATCCAGTTAATAAGTGAGATGGCAAGCTGACTACAGCCGGTCAAACACATTAAAATAACCAAAGAGAGTAACCAGGGATTTCTGAATCCTTCTTCCCAGGATCTGAGAATTAGTGTGCCAGCCATAGCACAAGCAAGAAATAAAGATGTTCCTATATAAAGTAACAACGGAATTCTTTTAATAAAAGATACAATGCGCTCCAAAAAAGAAAATTTTGTTCCTGATTCCTTCGCAAGATTTTTAATTCCTTTCCCAATCAGATAGAAACCCAGGTGACCTGTACGCGCATTTTCCGGATTACTGAGATATCCTTCATTTGCCAGCTTCAATGCTATTTGTGCAATATGGGATTCTGACTGTTTGCTGGCTTTAGCTATCTTTTCCACACTATGCCTGTATTCGTCCCGTGTCTGAAAATCCATGGCCGGATAAATACCAGAATTTTCTGATATTAAAACATTCTCCACAACGCTTACACTTTCGACAAATTCACGCCAGTCGTTGCTGCTTAAAAAGCGAAGACTCCCTATGCTGTTACTTATGGAAACCTGGTCTGCGGCCTGTTTTTGATTTTCAATGTGGACTAGTTCATCACTGGTCATGCCTCTTTCTGAAAGACGCTGCTCAATCCAGCTAATGGGTAAGGAAAATGCGGCACCTTTTCCTACCAGCCTCCGGGTAAGTTCAGCAACAAAGGAACTTTCAAGTGGGGGTCCGTACCGGGCCATATCTGCAATTACGAGGATAAGGCTTTTCGGATCTTTTTCAGCCGTTTCAGTCATTTGATCCGCCCAGTAATCCGCGAGGTTTTTGTTTATTCTGTTCTTTGCAATCAATGCTGCAAGTCTTCTCAGATTTTCAATCAGAGCCAGCCGGAGCATAATGGGAATCGCCCACAATTCTCCCAATTTCAATTCTGAAACCTGCTGGTAAGAACTGGTAAAACTATACAGGCTTTTAAGATCCACACGTCCATCACTATGCGCTATCAGTTCTACTGCCAGGTCATAAACCCGTGGTAATCCGGCAGACGGACCTTTCGCAAGCTGCGGAAGTCCCTTGCTGTATCCCTTTGGCAGATGCTTTTTGCCTGTATAAATCTGTTCCTCTATCAGATAGAAATTATCCAGCAACCATTCTCCTGCCGGTGTAATGCGTTTATTTTCTTTTGTCGATGCAGTTAAGAGGTTGTGAACCTCCAGAAGAATTTCTTCATTTCCCGCCAGTCTTTTCAGCAGTTGTTCGGATGACTTTTCGCTTGTTAGCTGATGGCTGCCCGCGAGTGTGCGTGCATATGATTCCAGTTGCTCGAGACTGAAAAGTTCAGATCGTATGGGCGCTTTTTCATCATCATATTTGTGCATCAGATCATCACCCAGAAAGGAAATACGCAATTGGGAAATGAATTCCTGTATGGGGGTAATGTTGACTTTCAAATCAGTTATTCAGTTTTAATAAATGAACAAATAAAATTAATGTGATTTCCAATTCACGGTTCCGCCTCATTACGGATCACTTGACACTGACCGGATGGCCACGGTAATCTGCGTAAACTGCAGTATAACATGCACCAAAATATAGAATAATTGAAGAGTAATATATCCATAACATCAGAATTATAAGAGATGCCGCAGCACCGTAAGTAGCACCGATTTTGAAATAACTGAGGTAATAACCTATGACAAACTTCCCAAATAAAAATAAGAATGAAGTCACCAGAGCACCCACATACGCATACTTCCAGGAAATGGTCGAATTAGGAAGAATTTTAAATATCAACATAAACATCGTGCTGATTACAAATAAGATCAGTGTCAGATTTGTCACGTAAAATAAATTCAGTAATGAAACACTAAATAATGACTTTAGCCGATCGCTTAATATATCCAGCAAAGCGTTGGCTGTCAGAGAAGCTATAAGTAAAAAGGAAACCCCGATCAATAAAGAAAATGAAATCAATTTTCTTACAATGGCTATCAGGAATGCTTTTTTCTTCGGTGGCGGAATGGACCACAAAAAATTAATTGAGCTTTGAATTTCCGAAAATACACTGGAAGCACCTGCTATCAATACCACCGATCCAATCAGGCCGCCCATTTTCCCGTGACTGGAATTCTTAGTGCTTAGAATTATGTTCTGTATCTGCAGCGCTGCATCACTACCAACAAGTCCGCTGATCTGATGATATATCCTCCCTTCTACGGCCGACTGGCCAAAAAATATTCCTGCCAGAAAAATAATGACGATTAAAAAAGGGGCTATAGAAAAAATAGTGTAGAATGAAAGTGCAGCGCTTAATTTCAAACCATTCAGATCATAAAATTGACCAACACTCTTTTTAAATAATTTCCATGAATTTTTAAACCAGTGGAATTTCATAAAATTAAATAACTCTTTTCCTGCAATTTCATGCCAAAGCTTTTATTCTTCTAATTTCTAAAATCAGGCTAATATGTGGAATTCTTTACTCGTATTTGTCATCCAAGGATGTTTTAAATGAAAGGAACATTCCCGCCAGCTTTTTGTTACGTATTGATTGTAAATATCTTAATTACAGAACCAAAGTTAAATTGTTTTATATGTTAAATGATATCTCATTTGAACCTTACATAAAAATGAATTTATGTCGGGATACCTGCCGTTACCATTTATCGAAGAGAAAATAAGGGATCTGGAATATGCTTTGTTTTTTTCCATGAACAACTCAGTATTAAAGATCCCGGCCTGCGTTGTAAAGGTGTTGGAAACAGATGAAGTCGGGCAACTGTGGTTCGTCATTCACCGGCCCAGCCAGTTCATTTATACATTTGACAAAACTTTCCCGGTAAAACTGGATTTCTTCCGCAAAGGGCGGGATTACTTCTTAAAGATTTACGGAAAAGCATTTCTGATTAATGACCCGGAAGAAATAAATATCATTGAATGCCTGAATGAAAATATTAAACAGCAGGCGAGAACAAATAATACATTAATTGTGAAGGTAAAAATCTCTCACGCGGAATATGTTGAGACCGCACTCTCTAAAACATCAGCAAAATCAATGATGAAGCTGGTAAAAAACAAGGTTTACAATTGGTTCAAACAATCTCATTCCTCCAATGAGCTGGGATATCAGCAAATCCCGGCCCAGGTCAAATACACTTCATTGTCCTCATCTAAGAATTAATATTCCAAAGTGAGCTATTTTATTCATTTTCAATTCGCCTTCAAATGGCTGGAATAAAGTTCTTCCACAGATCAAAGTTGTTTTATATTCTACTCGCAATATCACTGATTATTCTTGTTTCCGGCTTTTTCTTCTGGAGAAATTATAAATATAAACTCGTTAATAAAAAACTTGACAACCTGATTACCGTCAAATCAAATGGTCTTTATCAGTTTGCTTACCAAAATCTTGTCATCGATGAAGCGCTTGGAAATGTTTCCGTTGATAATGTGGAAATAATTCCTGACAGTCTGGTTTATCAGACACTTGTTGATCAGGGTACCGCACCACGAAGTCTTTTTTATATAATAATCCCTAAACTCACAATTACAGGTGTAATAACACCGAAAGCATTGTTGAATAAGGAAATCAGTGCCCACATCATCAGAATTGAAAACGCAAGAATCAGAATGCGATCAAACAATGAAAATAAACCAACGGAATCCGGTTTTAGTTCAGGCATCCGATCAGACCTGTATCGTGTAATACTTGGAAAATTGAACAGCATTAAAACGGACAGTATTGTAGTTGAAAACGCTGAACTAACTCTGATGGACAGGAACTCAAAATTGAATGTGACTACCAATGGTGTAAGTATCCGGTTTTCCGGTGTCCTTATTGACAGTGCACACCAAAATGACAGTAGTCGCTTTCTCTTTGCAAAAAACCTGGCGATACATTGTAACCAACTCAAACTGCCATTTAATAACCGGTTCTATAATCTCGAAGTCCAGGGATTGGGTTTTAATACACTTTCAAAGCAACTGCATACCGAAAAGATCTTATTGAAACCATTATTATCAGAAACCGATTTTGCCAGGGCACATAAATTCGCGGTCGACCGCCTTGATATCAGGATCGGCAGCCTGGATGTTCAGCATATCGACCTTCAGGCTTTACAAGCAGGCCAATTGATTTCAGATACCTTACAAATAGCGGACGCTTCCTTTCGGATCTTCAGGGACAAATCGTATCCCCATGATTCAGCAGACAGGACCAACAATTACCCCCAGCAATCCATTATGAAATTATCCTTTTCAGTTTATGTGTCGAAACTTCTGGTGAAGGAAAGTTATATTGAATACAAAGAAAAAAACGACCAGTCGGACAGTAGTGGAAAAGTTACATTTTTTCATGTTCATGCAACATTTGACAATGTAACCAATATGATGGTTCATATCAAAAACAATGATCAGATGCGTTTAAATTTCAACGCTTCATTTCTGAATGAATCGCCTTTCCATGCAAAAATCCAGATGAAACTGAATGACGATAACGGCAATTTTCAAATCGACGCAGGACTGGGAGAAATAAATGCTGTTTCATTAAACTCTTTGCTAAAACCAATGGCTCTGGCGGAAGTGGATAAAGGCAAAATTTCAAAACTGCAATATCATCTGGAAGCCACTAATACGAGTGCTAAAGGGAGATTGCTACTTTTGTACGACGACCTTTCGTTAAAGCTGCTAAAAAAAGATGATGACAAAAATGTATACAAAACCAAGTTGCTACCCACTTTAGTAGCTGATTTGGCTTTAAAAGGGTCTAATCCTAGAAGTGGAAAGACCCGCATTGGTATTGTTGATTACAACAGAGATATCCATCGTTCCATTTTTAACCTGATGTGGAAATCATTGTTTATGGCTATAAAGGATGTCGCTTTATAAGCTGAAAGCCTAAAGCTTAAAGCTTAAAACCTCTTTTTAGATCTCGGAATTTTAGATTCTCATTGTCACTTTGGTTTTAAGCCTTAAGCTTTGGGCTTAAAAAGGATATCCTATCGCAAAATTCAGTACCGTATTCTTCGAATCAAAGACCCATTTGTCCGGGGAAGTCAGCCATGGTTCCCTTACAGGTATTCCAAGATCCAGTCTTAGTAAAAGTATACTGATGTCCAGTCTGAAGCCGGTTCCAATGCCAACGGCAATCTGGCTTGGCCATTTGCTGGTAAACTGTGATCCAACCCTGGAACTGTCATATAGAAGTGTCCAGGTATTTCCTGCATCGACAAAAAACGCCCACCTGAAATAAGAAAATAGTTTAAAACGCAACTCCGAATTTAATTCCATTTTTATATCTCCCGGTTGATCCGGGATAAATGTGGTATCCCTGTTGCCTGCGTAATAGGAACCAGGTCCAAGAGATCTGGACCGGAATGCCCGGATGTCATTTGCGCCCCCGGCAAAAAATTCTTTTATAAAAGGCATCGTAGTACTATTGCCATAAGCATAACCCATCCCGCCGGTAATTCGACTGGCCAACACAGTATTCTGTGAAAAACTCAGATAGTGCCTGAAATCAACTTCACCTCGTATATATTGTGAATAAGGGATATTAAATAATGTCTTTTGTTTCCCGCTATTCACATCAGCGCCGCTGGCGATACCAAGAACATTGGCAGACAAGTCGATATTGGCATTGAAATAATAATTGTTCTTATCATGATTCGGACGTAACTGCGTGTTCAGGTTAAAATTATAGGTGGGACCAACGATAAATGTTTTTTCCAGGCTGCGCGCAAGTACAACATTCGTGTCCAGTTGCAACTGGTACAAAGAGTCAATATGTGTTGGATTTACCAGGTTTACACGAATAATTTCCAGTGCATTTTCTTTGGTTAAACTCTGTTTCCAGACATAAGCGAATCCTGCCTTAAAAGAATTCAATGTATATTCCTGCGACTGTTCATAAAATTCATAACCGATATTAAACCTTGTTTTGGGTATAAATCCGCTGTTGGTTTGAAACTTTACCGGTCCTATAATGCGTGGTACAAATAAACTGACATCAACTCCCAACTTGGTAGTATTGGTATATTGTCCCTGGCCGAGGTTCTGTCTTAAAAATCCCAGGTAGGTGGTTGCTGTAAGTAATTCAGCACCACGAAATATATTCTTGTTTCGCCAGTTTAAAGAAATCTGTCCTCCGTTGGCATCATTGGACTGGGTAAGCCCGGACACTTCAAAACGTATGGATTTCTTCTTTGCGGGCGTGAGATAATAATATGCATTTAATTTATTCTCCGCCGTATCCTTTTCATCAAAGCGGATCTTCACAAATTTGAACACACCAAGACTAATCAGTCTGCTAAGTGATAAATCATGATCCCTGCGACTATACAGATCCCCCGATTTGAATACCAGCGCCTGACTGAAAATCCGGGTTTTAAACTTTTGTTCCGGATCAATGATGGTATAACCATGAAATTTAGGAAGGTCTGAAATATTGATACTGGTATCAACATGCACACTATAATCAGCAAATACAACCACATCATTGATCCGGTACATTTTGAGAGTCGCAGCCGGTGTTGATTTTTTCACGATCAGGGTCATGTCTACCTGATGATTACCCACCGTAGAATCAGCCCTTATTAAAAAATCCTCCGGGTTGAAATAATAATATCCTATAAGTTTCAGTTGACCGTCAATTCTAATTCTTTCATTTTTTATGACGTCAAGATTATACGGATCACCTTTTTTAAGCAGGGATTCATGTCCTATTCGCGATATCTGCTGACTTAAAGAATCCGGTCCTGGAGGAAATACCACGTTGCGAATGGTGTATTGTTTGGTTATGAGTGCAGTGTATTTTGCACTTAATTTTCTACCCTTATACAAAGTATCCAAAACGACGCTGTCATTAAAATAGCCCCTGTTTTCCAAACGATTCTGAAGAACGGTCCTGTTTTTTTCAAAGGCGCTATAGGATGCAATCACGGGTGGTTCACCCATCTTGGTACGAATAAAATTTCGGATACCTTTCCCTTTTGGTTCCCCTGCGAAGTTATATAGCAACAGTTTAAAACGGATTCCAAGAAAACTACCATTGGGTTTTGGACGAAGCAGATCATTTAATTCCCTTCTCAGTGCTCTTGTTCCTTTATTTGAAAAAGATGAATCCTGTTTGATTCTGATCTTTGCACCATCATATAAATATTGTCCGTCTTCCAGGCTTTTTGTTTCACTGCATGAGTAAAACGAAACCGTGAATAAAATAAAACCGAGCATTTTGATAATGGATCCTTTCATTTCTTTGCCGGATTATTTTCGGGGCCCTGGATTTTCGGTTTATCTGTTTGAATGGCAGGCGTAGTTACTTTTTTGGATTGGAATAATTCCAGGAATTTGTCATAGTCGAAGGTGAGTATAAAACTTAACCCGGTTTCCACAACCTGGCCTTCTACAATAGTTTCATACTGGTCTTTCCTGTAAACCCGTAACATATATCTCCCATCCTTACTTAAGCGATAATCAACTTTTACATCTCCGGCAATATTGCTGGTATTTTGTCCCGGATTAGTTTGTTCCAGTTGAAAGTCACTGCCGACACTTACACGTACACGGTCACTGAATAAACTCTTCGAAACATTTACATTCAATTGTGTTTGATTCTGTGCGGTTCCTGAAGTATAATCAAGACTGGAATTCATGTCAAAACTTACATCAACTCCTTTCACGAGTGAGCCAGCCAGCTGGTTCAATTGAGCACTCAAAATCCTGCTGGCGCTTTGGCGTGCCATAGAGCCCGCATCCGTTCCGGCCGATGCAGTTTGAAATGGGTTTTCAGCTACAAAACGTCCCAGCAGCAATAAGGCAAATACCTGTTTATTTACTTCTGCATCATTTGAGCGCAGCTGTTGCAATTTGGTATCCACTTCCGGCCAGGCTGGCAATAAATAATCCGGCAGTGTGATATCGAATTTTATAACGGGCTTCAATAATTCTCCCGTCATAATTAATTTTACCTGGAACGGTAACCGTTGCTTATACTTATTGGCTTCCTCTGAGTTTGGATCTGTAAACTGTTCCTGCATCAGGTCGATCGGTGCCGTGCTTACCGTATATATCGCTGTAATATCAATATTCGCCTTCGTGGGATCACCCGTCCAGGTAACTGTACTACCTGGCTTAATATCAAATTTTCTGTGCAGTATGCTAAGGGTCAGGTTATATGACCCATTCACTAATTCATAGTTTCCTGTCAGACTTATTTTTCCGCTCTTATCAATACCGGCACTTAAATCAGCCCGCCCGCGCATGGCAAGTGCATCCCCGTTTCTTTCATCAATAACAAGTGTAAACTGCGCACTGCTGTCTGTTTCTATTGTTGAGGACACATCCATTCCACTCAACCGGGCATTGGATGCCAGTGAGTCGAGAAATTTACCCAGCTGCAATGAATCAGTCTTTTCATTGTTATTTGTAAAAACTACCACCCCTTCCCGATCGATTACTTCAGGATCGTCGCTTGGTAGAATTACAACTAAATCTGTATTTTTATTTACACGCAGATTCGCTTCTACCTTCGGTAATATGAGGTCGCCGGTCACATCTATATTTGCATTTACGTTTAACTTACCATAAAATAACCTGTTGGGTTCTTTTGGTGCATTCACCAGCCTGAAATCCTCTGCATTCAGAGTCAGGTCAAAGCGATAGTTTTTAAAATCCGTAGTAAAAATATTTCCATCCAGCATGGCTTTATTTCCCGCAGAATCGAGTAAAGTAAAACGGCTGAAATTGAAACCTTCTTCATCAAAGCTGATAGAATCTTCAGAAATCTTCAGTGGCTCCCCTGTCATCACAGGAGTAATAACTGCATTTTCAAAACGAATATCCCCATTTAATTGCGGATGATCCAGGTTCCCACTGGCACGTAAATCGCCTTTCACGAAACCCGTCATCCCCCTTACCTGAGTAGCTGCGATGCCTTTAAAGGAAGCCAGATTTAATTGATTCAGTTTGACATCCATATCCATTTTACTTTCCCCGGAAAAATATTTTCCGTCAATGCTCACATCATTATCATGTCCCTGTAATGTAATATGGGCAACAAAAGCATTCAATTCTTCATTATTCACTTGCAAAACAAGAGTTCCCAATGTATCTTTTGAATATAAAAGATTGTCAATTTTAATATCTGAAGTAAATAATGGTTTGGTTAACAGATTTTTAATTTCAGCGTTCCCGTTGATCGTTCCATCCAGCATTAGAGAATCCTGTTCAGCAAATTGTGTAAGTGTTTTAATTTTAAAATTGGCAAAACTGATTTCAAGCGGCGATTCTGTAGTTTCTCCCTTTGTGTTTATACCGATGGACTGAGACTGATAAGTAAGTTTCAGGTTCCGGACGATGAGACCTGTTGAATCATAATGAACGAAATTATCCGCGGGGATCTGCCAGCGTTGATAATCGAGTAGCAGGCTGTCGGGATTAAAAACATATTGAAAACCATTTTCAGAAGAAGCGAGCGATCCCGACAGTATATATTTGTTTTTTGTTTTTTTATCTTTTAATTCCAGGGTATTCATTAGTTTGTTGTCAGCAAGCGCTCCAAACAATTCAGTATGGTATAGCTGAAATCCCGGTTGCCGGGCATTTTCAAATGAAATATTATAATCCAGACTGTTGTTCCCGGTCTTAGCTTTTATATCAAACTGATGAATAATTAATTGATCAAGTTGTATTTTATCTGTGTGCAGATCCAGGTTAAAATCTTTTTTTGAACTGTTGAATGATATATATCCCGTCAGACTGTCAGAACCTCTGAGGGAAGGCATAACTGCGAGAACAAGCGGTGAGGGCCGCAATCCAACAGACAATTGCCAATGTTCGGGTTCTGTTGTGTCTCTGGCTGCAACCTGAATTTTATAATATTTATTAATGAATTGTTTTAATGATTCTGTTGTCTGAGTAAGTTTATAGCGTCCCGTCCAATCAATATCGGCCGCTTCGGAATGAATACGTATCGACTGACTGGTGTCCGAATGAATTGCCATCAATGATATACTGTCTGTATGAATGGCAAGTTTTCCATACTTCAATCCAATATCATTTACAAACATTTGACCTTGTAGTGCATCGGGGTCAGTCGATTTAAAATCTCCTTCAAGTGCCAGGTGCAATTGTAAACTGTCTTTTAACAGATTTAACGCCAGCGTGTTTAACGTATCCAGCTGCAGTTTCATTTTCACTGCAGGATATTTCTCAGAAATATTGGCTTCGGCGTTCAGCTGGTAAGAAATATTCGGATCGTGCATGGAGGAAACAACAGACGCGTTCCCGTTATTCAATTTTGCATCCAGAATCAGTCCATGATATTCATAAGTTTTATATACACCTTCACCAAGACTTACATGAAAATTGCTATTCATTTTTTGGGGGTCAAATCCAGATCCTTTGGCGGTAGCATCCAGGGTAAACCTGCCCAGCAGGCTGTCCATCTTTAATATATGTCCAAGATTTAATGAGTTTGTGTGAGTGGTAAGATCATAGGTTTTTCTGTCTATATTCAGAGATCCTTTGATGTCTGCACTCCCTTCACTTGTTAACGTATGCAGCTGAACTAAAAAATGATTAAATGAACCATTGAATTTACCATTGAGAGATATGTCTTCAGGTATCCTCAGATTTTCGGGAATAGTTCCGGCAGGTAGAAAGCGTCTGATATCCGTTTCCTTAGTTTTAAAAATCGATATGACAATATCGTATTTCGCAGTTTTAGCGTTTGGCAGACCTTTTATCTGTCCCGAAGCAGCCAGGGAGGTATTTCCCAATCCGTCGATTTCGAGATACGAAATTTTAAGATCATTTAACTTACCGGAGATCTTACCGTTTAAATTAACTGCATTATTCGAATAATCTTTTAGTGTGCTGTTTAATGAAGGAACAAAAACCAAAATATCCTGAATGCTTATACGTGAGTGATTAAATTCAAGATTTGTTCTGATATTTCCTGGATTATTTTTAAAATCTTCGATAGACTTGTAACTGATCGTGCTTTGGTTTCGGATTTCAGACTTATTGGTTTGGATAACCAGATTTTTTAACGATACACCTGCCTGATTATAGGATATTCCGGCAGACAGGTTTTTCAAAGTAAAACCAGATTTTTCATCAAATGAAATTCCTGAAATCAAAACATTGTAATTGGAAGGATCCGCATGCAGGTTTGAGGTATGAACTCGAAGGTGTTTTACATTCAGGTGATTATAGTCCATACCCCGTTTGAGAGGAATTTTATTATCATCGTCGTATTGAAGACTAGTGCTGTCGATCGATAAACCTACCACATCAATACTCCAACCCGTGTTCTCTGATTTGGGTAATTGTTGCGAAGTTGTATCAACCGTTTTCGTCTGTTTTATTTTACCAAAACGCCATGCTGCTGAAGTATTGGAAAGTGCAATTTGTTTTAATTTTATGTGAAGCGTTGCGAGGTCAATTGAATCTGTTACCAGGTTGAAATTCGTCAAATGAATCATTGCATCAGTGTTCTGAATATCGTTCCGGTAATTCAGGCTGATACCTGCAAAATCGATAATGCCCAATTCCAGACTGACAGGTGTAGAATTTTCATTGTGAGCGGTTACCGTGTCCGCTATTTTATGCAAAATCAGAATAGGTTTATATTGACGTATGTTCCCGGAAACGCCTGACAGATTTATTGAAGGAATCGAATATTGCTGGTGAAACGGATCAAAAGTTTTTAATTTTGTATTAAAATCTCCAAGCGCCAGGTAAAGTTCATTCCCGGTAGCATCATCACGGTAAGTGGCGCGAATGCGCTGAAGACGGATCGTTCCGATTTCAAAATGAAATCCACCTGAATTTTCTTTTTTTCTGATTGTGTCCGGTGGGGAACTGAATGCGTCTGCAATAAACTGAAAATTATATACGGAATCTGGCAGTTGACGACTTACTTTCATGGTCATATCATCCAGTTCAAGATGGCTGATCCGTAATTCGCTGCTTAGCAGTCTAAACATGTTGATATCCACTTCTATTTTCCCGCCCGACAAAAGAGTGTCCCTGCGTCGATCCTCCAGATAAATATTTTTCAAAACGATTCGACTGGGAAACCCAATATATAAATTGCCTATGCGAACTTTCGTCCGCAGTTTGTTTTCGAGATATGCTTCAATTTTCCTGCGGCCATAATTCTGAACCGGCCCCGTTTGGATCAAAAGCAGGATCAGCAGGACTATACTCAGTAAGACAAGAACGGTTGTAATTGTAATCCGAAAGATCCGCTTTAATATTTTCCTGGCAGACTTGCTGATCTTCATACGTTTTGCCTCTCTAAATGAGTTATTATTCCTGAAGCGGGGAGAATATTCTACAAATAAAAAATATTTTAGACCTTCATTCCCTTTCTTCGCCAAGAAGAATAGACCATGGTTTCAATTCCGGTACTTCTACACTTACAAGCCTGAACATCGCTGTCAGGGGAATAAATAAGAACATGCCAGGAATACCCCAGACCAGGTGACCGATCAAAACCGCGAGAATCGTGATGAATGGATTCATTTTTACTTTACCTCCCACTACATGGGGAAGGATCATATTGGCGTCGATAAAATGTGTAATCAGGAAAACTACTCCGACCGCTACTACATGACCGGTGGAATTAGTGGCAGCGGTAATCAGCATAGCCACCGCCATACTAAAATAAATACCCAGGTAAGGAATAATATTCAAAACAGCTGCCATAACGCTAATCAGCAATGCATATTTCACCCCTATAATCATCAGACAGATATAAATCAGGATAGCTATCACACTCATCTCTATAAGTAAACCATGTACGTAACTGTTTATGAGGGAACGGATCCTGGTAATAATATCTTTAACCATTAAATTATGCGATTCATGAAATAGTTCAATAACAAAGCGCATGATTAATCTACGGTATTGCAATATGAAAAATGTAAATATGAAAAAGAAAATGATGAGTATAAGGGTTTCGGCAATTCCGATGAAGGTTGTAGCGACTGAATTCATGGCCGTATTTAAGATACCTGTTCCTGATTTATGGAGGTAAGAAATCTGCTGCGTATTGGTGATATGGTATTTATCACTAATCCAGTCCTGAACATCCTGCCATTTCCCCAAAACCTTTTCCTGCAATGAAGGAAGATCTCTTGAAAGACGAATAAGTTGCCTGGTAAAAAGATAAAATAGCCCGAGGAAAAGTACCATAAATATAAAAAGAGTGATACCAGCGGCCAGAGGACGTGGTAAACGGCGTTTTTCCAAATACAAAACTGCGGGATGGAGAAGAATGGAGGCGAGAAATGAAAAAAATAATGGCACCAGTAAACTTTTTCCAATCCACATGAATAATAATATGAGTGCAATTGCAAAAAGGGTCAGTGCCAGCCGGGCATAAAAAGGAAACTTCATCATAGGAATATCTGATTTATAAATACTCCGCTAATGTTACAATATTTTCGGTCGTAAATCCAAATTCTTTAAATATTTCCTCTGCCGGTGCTGATTCACCAAACCGATTAATACCGAGACTCCTTCCATCTTCTGTTGTGTATTTCAGCCACCCGAAAGTGGAACCCGCTTCGACTGATAACCTTTTGCGAATCGATTTTGGAAATACCAATTCCTTATAAACAGCATCCTGCTTTTCGAATAATTCCCACGATGGCATACTGACGACGCGTGCGTATACAGATTTCTCCTTTAGTTTTTCCTGAGCTTTTAATAAAAGATAAACTTCGGATCCCGTTCCGATCAATATGATTTCAGGGTTTTTTTCTGCTTCAGAAAGTATATAGGCCCCTCTTTCGAGACCGCTGGCGCTGGCATATTTCTCCTGATCTATGATGGGAAGTCCCTGCCTTGTTAATACCAGCGCTACAGGACCACCGTTATGTTCCAGAGCTACTCTCCAAGCCTGAGCCGTTTCATTGGCATCTGCTGGTCGAATGACTGTCATGTTGGGAACGGATCTTAATCCTGCCAGTTGTTCAATGGGTTGGTGCGTTGTTCCGTCTTCTCCCAATCCGATACTATCGTGAGTAAAAACATAGATGGGCTTAATTTTACTGATAGCAGCCAGTCTCATTGGTGGTCGCATATAATCAGAAAAAATTAGAAAAGTGGCTCCATATGGTATAAAACCTTTTGTGAGAGCCATGCCATTTAAAATGGCGCCCATACTGTGTTCGCGAATTCCAAAATGAAAATTTCTGCCATCCCTGTTTTCTGCTGAAAAAGATTCAGACTGATCCAGGATCGTATCGGTAGATGGTGACAGGTCTGCCGAACCACCCATCAGGAAAGGTATCTGACCCGCAACCGCATTTAATACTTTTCCTGAAGCCTTTCTTGTGGCCATTTTTTCGCTGCCACTAAAAACGGGAATTTTTTCCTTCCATCCACCTGGTAATTTTCCGTTACTGAAAGTGACATATTCATTTGCCTCCACGGGATATTTTTCCCTGTACTGGTTGAACAGATTGTTCCATTGTTTTTCTTTTTCTATTCCGGCTTTCCCCGCGGTCCTGTAAAAAGAGAGTACATTGTCTGGTACAACAAAAGCCTGATCAGGGTCGAAACCAAAGAATTTTTTTACCAGTCTGACTTCATCCTCACCCAGTGGAGAACCATGTGCGGATGCAGTATCAACTTTATTTGGGCTTCCATAGGCAATATGTGTTCTCAGTTTAATTAATGATGGACGCGATGTTTCATTTTTGGCATTTCTTAATGCTTTTTCCATAGCCTCCAGATCATTACCATCGGGCAAAACCTGCACGTGCCATCCATATGCAAGAAATCGGGCGCCCACATCTTCATTAAAAGTAATAGCTGTGTTTCCTTCTATCGTAATATGATTGTCGTCATATATGTAAATCAGATTCCCCAACTGAAGATTACCCGCTACAGATGCGGCTTCCGAACTAATACCTTCCATGATATCACCATCACTGCAAATGACATAAATATTATAGTCAAAAAGATCATAACCAGGTTTGTTATACCGGTCCTCCAGCCATTTTTGAGCGATGCCCATACCAACTCCATTTGCAAAGCCCTGCCCCAGCGGACCAGTCGTCGCTTCGATACCATCTAATAATCCATATTCGGGATGACCGGCTGTTTTGCTATGCAGCTGCCTGAATTTTTTGATATCGTTCAGCGTAAGATCGTATCCGGTAAGGTAGAGGTAACTGTATTGAAGCATACAGGCATGACCAGCTGACAGAATAAAACGGTCCCTGTTTGGCCAGCTTGGATTCTGTGGATTATAGTTCATCATTTTTGACCAAAGCAGATGTCCAAGCGGCGCCAGCGCCATAGCTGTTCCGGGATGACCTGAATTGGCTTTCTGCACGGCATCCGCAGAAAGAATCCTCACTGTATTGATACAAAGTGTTTCCAGACTGGTTGTTGTTTTTTCTGCTGTTTCCATTAGATTAAAATTTAAATGATTGTTTCATAAACCATTCCAGCTTCGAATGGAATCGACCCGCCAGTGAATAGCAATATTATTTGCTATAAAGTTAATCTATTCCATGCTGTTTCGTGTTCCCTAAATTCACTCGCCGGGAAAATTCCTCTGATATCTGACGCCCGGGAAAGATGTAATCTGATTTTATTTTTGAGTTGCGTTATTTATCTGATCAGTACTGAAGATCCTTTTTGAAAAAAAATCTTACCTGAAATGTCTGTGTACCGGAGCGTCCAAACATAAGTCCCCGGAGACTGCAACTGGCCGTTAATTGTACCATCCCATTTGCGCGTCCAGTCGCGCGTTTCAAATACCAGTTGACCATATCGATTGTAGATTTTGAATTCCAGGTTCGTGGCATTAAATGCATTGAGTGGGTATAGAAAATCATTTTTACCATCACCATTCGGCGTAAACGCATTGGGCACGGTAATATAACAACTCTGCAATTTGGAAATCTGCCTGGTAGCTGTATCATAACATCCCATATTATTTTGCACAACCAGGCTCACTGTATAAGTTTTTCCGGCCCATGTATCAGGATATAAATGAGCCTCGGGTGTTTGCTGAATACTGCCTGTTCCATCTCCAAAATTCCAATTCCACGAAATCACATTTCCGACGGAAGTATTACTGAAATTAACTATATCCTTCGGGCAAACTTCGCCCGGAGCCTGAAATGCCGCTAGCAATGTATTATTCAGATTTATAACCTGTGAAACCGTATCACTGCAAAAACCATTGGATACAATATGCTGAATATTTTTCAATCCGTAGACGCTGTAAACAATAGACGGATCCAATAAACTGATTCGAGTCGAAGAATCAATATTCCATTGCCACACGTTCACTCCATGATCGGGCTGGTAGGACAATGCAATTGTATCATATTTACATCCAAATCCAATATTATAATTGAAGGCGGCGGATACTGTATCTTTTGTATTAAATGAAAGTACTGCACCTGCTGGTGTTTCCATACCGCACATATCAATAATTGTATTTCCGTCGCTTCCGGTAACCAGTGTAACATTAAAATTTCCTCCCGTTACAATGGGTGCATTCAATGTAAGATTTATAACGCTCGTTAATCCGTTTGAGCAAACACCTGAAGCGCCTGTAATTTGTACGGAAGGACTGCCGGATATAGTAAAATCAGATCCGTCTGCCGCGATTGAATTACATTGAATGGGTTTGGAAAATATGAGTTGAATTAAATTCGGAGCACAGGTTGGTCTTGTGAGACTGTCAAATGGTGTTGGCTGAAGTGGCAACACTTTAAATGTTACGCTGTCACCAACATCGATCTGGGTACCACAATCATCCAGCAGGGTATTGTTATCAGAGCCCAATTGTGCAAGAAGTGAATAATTGCCCGGGGGTAACGGATCCTGCATTGTAAGCTGGAGAGTGTCCATATCAAAACTACTATTACAATTCATTCCTGAAGCCCCTGTAATCGAAACCGGATTGGAGCCAAGCACAAAATCAGAACCATTTGGTGTCAGGCTGTTACAACGCATTTTTTTATTGAGAGCCACCGTTAATGTTTTTCTGTCACAACTGATTGTTGCAGATTTCAGAATCGGTGTCAGGGTGTCAGTAATTACAGCAGTTCCGCTTCCAAAAGCCAGTGAATATCCACTTTGGGTTTGAGTATAGTGACTGACAAGCAGCAAATATTTATGCCCCGTAATCAGGGTGGGCATAGCGGCAAATGTCGATTCGTAAATGGCTGGATTTGAGGCGCATTCAATTTTAGTACTGCCACCCCTTATAGCACCAGTCAAACCGCTGGACCCGGACCAGTTACCCGTTACTATAAGGGAAACATCCGTATACACATCATTTGGATTGTGCCCGGTAATATCAAAAAGCATCCAGTCATAGTCGTCACTTCTGTTATTAGGAGTGATGAGAAATCCCAAAGTCCCGCCAGCAAAACAGGTAAACGAATACCAGAATGGATTTGTATCGGGATAGAAATCACAACCGGGTACATTTAAGGAAGTTGTGCTTCCGATAGGAACTACTGATTGTTGAAATATACTGGTTCCGCAGACAGGAAATGCCGTTGAAGCAAGCTGACCCGGTACGGGAAAAGTTTGTGACCAGCCGACTGCAGAAATAAGCAGAAAATATAAGATTAAACCAGTTTTCACGACTACCAATATGACAACTTATTCAATACGAACGTTGCAGTAAATAGAGAATTGACTAAAGATCGTACTATTTAAACATCATCGGATGCCTTCCATTTAGCTGGCTTGATAACGATTGGTTATTTTTACATTAAAAGGTCCTTGAAGAAAGTAAACCGGCTCTTTTTACGCATGCTGAAAATATCAGTCATAACGCTGGTATCCTTTCTGATTTTGCTTTTCCTTGCACCTTATCTATTCCCGGATACCGTTGGAAAGCAGATTAAACATTGGACAAATCGATCAATCAAAGGAGATTTAAATTTTTCAAAGGCACGCCTGTCATTTTTTACTCATTTTCCATCACTTACCCTGACATTATATGACGTGGATTTAAATGGTTCCGCTCCTTTCCAGCAAGACACATTATTGTCCGCTGATAAACTTGGATTTGGCGTCAACCTGGAAAAATTAATTTTTGACGATCAGGTCAGCATAAATAAAATATTTCTTACCGGAGCGTATATGCACGTATTGGTGAATGAAAAAGGCGAAGCCAATTACAATATTTATACGGCTGATTCCAATGTAAAAGCCAACAAAAAGGATACTTCCGCTGCTTCACTGCACCTGGAAAAAATAATTATCAAAGACAGCAGACTGGAATATAATGACCGCTCGGTTCCCCTGCTTGTGCAGGCTGAACATTTCTATTATGAAGGGTCGGGCGATTTCAGTAAATCTATTTTCGATCTCACCTCCCATATCCGCATTGACTCTCTAAATTTTATTTTACAAAAAGAACCCTATGTGCGTCGCAAGGCGATTGATGCAAACCTCACTACTCATATTAATACCAAAACACTCGCCCTGCAATTTGAAAATAATAATATTAGGATTAACAAACTAAATTTTGCTTTTACCGGCAGACTCGATTTTCTGAAGAACGGATATGATATGGATGCAACTCTGACTACGCAAAATGCAAATCTCTATCAACTCATTACTATCCTTCCTCCCGAATATTTAGACTGGCTCAGTAAAACAACCGTCAGGGGCTCTGTTGATCTTTTGGGCCACTTAAAAGGAAAGTTTATCGCCTCCAACGGTCAAAAACCAGATCTTGAATCTAAACTGACTATACGCGATGGATATATAGCTTATAAGGATGCCAGGTTACCATTGTCCCAACTGAATAGTTTTATTGAATTGGAGCTACCATCCCTGGATCCCGAAAAGATGCATGTAAAAATTGATTCACTTGGTTTTCTTGTACACAGGGACTTTTTCCGCCTTCGATGGGAAAGCCGGGGATTAACTCAACCGGCGATAATTGCCTGGGCCGATGTCCAAATGGATCTGCAAAATCTCAAAAACGCATTTGGGATAAGTAGTTTTGATATGAAGGGTCTGATGAAGTTGAGTTTAACGGCCAGGGGGAAGTACACAACGAAGATTATGCAGGCCACTTTAAGAAAGAAAGACACAGTCATATCGAGCATTCCCGTTTTTAATCTGCAATACACAATCAGAAATGGATACGTTAAATACAATCAGGTATCGCAGCCGCTGCAGAATATTTTTTTAGACTTGCAGGCTGCCTGCCCGGATTCCGATTACCGGCATGCATATATTAAACTCGATACACTGCATGCTTCAGCATTGAATAATTTTATTGAAGGAAGAGCCAGCATCCATAACACGACAGGATTCCCAATGGACCTGAATTTGAAAGGATCTGTGGATCTTTCGGATATCCGTAAAGTATATCCGATGGATAGTCTCTCGATTTCCGGATTGATTCAGTTCAATTTGAATAGTTCAGGGAAGTATGCGCCGGACCAGCATATGTTTCCCGTAACGAAAGGAAAATTATCACTCCGCGATGGATTTATCAAAACAAAATATTATCCCCATCCTATAGAAAAGATAAATATTGAAGTTGCAGGACAGGATGAGAAAGGCAACTTAAGCAGCCTGCATTGCTCGGTTCGTCCGGCCAGCTTTCAATTCGAAGGAAAACCTTTTTACTTCGCGGGAAATTTTGAAGATTTTGATGATCTGGATTATGATCTTTCTCTGGATGGTGAGATTGATTTGGGAAGAATTTATCAGGTGTTCGACGTTGAGAATCTGGGGATTTCGGGTATCCTTAGGGCACATACACATTTTAAAGGAAAGCAAAGTGACGCGCAAAACGAACGTTTCGATCTTTTGAAAAATTCAGGCACCCTGGAAGTTAAAGATCTGCAGTTTACAAGTGAAATGTTTCCAAAACCATTTTTTATTCATCATGGAAATTTCAGATTTGACCGGGATAAAATGTGGTTTGAATCATTTCAGGCAACTTATGGAAAATCCGATATCCAGCTGGATGGTTTCGCTGAAAATGCGATCAATTATCTATTGGCTAAAAATGAAACATTAAAAGCCAATTTTAATCTAAAGGCAAAAAATATCGATTTGAATGAGTTTGCTGTGTATGCCACATCGAAGCAGGATCAAAACGCAAATCAAACAGCTGCCGGTGTTATTTTGGTTCCATCTAACCTGGATCTTACAGTAAAAGTACAGGCAGACCGGGTCGCCTATAATGACATTATTTTAAATCATTTCGAAAGCGGACTGAATCTGAAAAATGGTGAAATCGAATTGACAGAAACAGGATTTGAACTGATTGGATGTCAGGTTACCATGAAAGGAAAATACAGCAGCCTGAGTCCTCTGCGTGCACAATTTGAATATCAGCTGCAGGCCAGGGACTTTGATGTACACAGAGCCTACCAGGAAATAAAATTATTTCACGATCTGGCCAGTTCGGCGCAACATGCTTCAGGTACAATATCTATTGACTATACACTCAGTGGCAAATTAAATGAGGAAATGGCACCTATCTATCCATCACTGGTTGGCAGCGGTGTACTGAGCGTAAAGAAAGTGAAATTCAATGGATGGAAATTATTCAATACGGTAAGCAGTGAATCAGGCAAATCTGAATTAAAAGATCCGGATTTATCTAAAATTGATATTAAATCTTCCATTAAAAATAATCTCATCACTATTGAAAAATTGAAATTCAAAACGGGTGGCTTACGTATCCGGTTTGAAGGACAAACTTCCTTTGATAATAAAGTAAATTTCAAAATGCGCATAGGCCTGCCACCATTAGGCATTATCGGCATCCCGGTCCGCATTACCGGAAACACTGATAACCCGAAAATAAAAATGGGCAGTTCGGATACTGATCCGCTGGTAGGAAAAGGAAGATCAATAGAAGTATGGGAGTATGGGAGTATGGGAGTATGGGAGTGAAGAACTTATTTCCGTGTCCCGAACTAACAACTCTTATTTTTATATTTTGCGAGAATTAAGTGTTTGAGTTCTTCACTCCCATACTCCCATACTCCCATACCTGTATTTACCGATACTGAATAAGTGTCGGCTGCGTAAGCGCAAAAATTGGGAAATTGAATGCCGTCACAGAAGTAACTGATAAAAAAATACTGCTGGGGCCATTGGCCGCCTGTGGTCCGTGAGCAACAATCGGCTGATAACTGGCTGAAATTTGCAGGGTATTGAAAGAAAGATTTTCATTTCTAATCTGTACGCCTGCGGTAAACCCCGAATAAAACGGACTGTCAAAAATGGATGCTTTTTGTGAAGACAACAACGAAGCCTGCAACAACAAATAAAAATTAAACTTAAATCCATAGATACTGATAGGACTATAATAATTAGTCTGCGCACTTATATTCAATCGCTGATAGTCATTAAATAAAGTATAGCGATATCCAAAAATGCCATTTTCCTGGTTGATATTTACCGGTTTGTATAAAACCGGGTTGAAGCATATTATATAGTCAGCATGCAGGAATTCACGAATTTTCGGACCGTGAAAAGGAAACAGGTTACTGTAATAATCTGTAGCAATATGCAAAACTGCATCTTCAGACTGCCCGTTATACCAGAAACCTCCAAATCCAATCGTGGAACTGATCAGATTTTTTCCAAGGAACCAATATTTTTGTGTTTGAATGGCAGTATAACTTCGTTTTAAACCAGTCCAGCTATCCAGGCCAAAACTTCCCGCATAAGTATATCCCATAGGAATATCCTCTGTTCTTCCAAAACCAAAAAAGTAATTTGTTTTAAAGAAGTCCTGATGATAAAACACCAACTGGCTCAGCAGGAAGTAATGCGAATTATAATTCGGATCATATTTCAGGCTGGGTTCGGTGGGTTCCGTCGTAAAATCCATATTAAAACTCCTGAGTTCAATACCGATGTTGGGTTTTGAACTATTGTATCCTGTTTTTTTATACTGATTCGTGAAATTATATCCGGCCCAAACATCTACCAGGTTGTAGGTATAATTTTTAAAAATCGTATCCGGAAGGCTGTATATATTCACTGAGCGGTTAACCGACAACGTTAGACCACCTGTGAGGGAAGCCCAGGTACTGTAAAGCGGACGGTTAATAACCAGATATGCAGCCTTCTCATATTGGCCCGTATCGGCGTTAATCTTATCGTTTAGCAATGTATAACCCACAGAAACATCAGCAAATGAGCCTCCCACATTATATTTGGTATAACTGGCACCTGTGCGCCACTGGGGGTTATATGAATTATCCCAGCTAAAACCGAATGCAACTTTCTGCCCTGCGCCAAGGAGGTTATTATTGAAAACGGTGGCTGAGGCTTTTGTATTATTTACCGCCGCCACGCTCGTTCCATATTCAAATACATCTTTTGTTAAAACAACTATATCTATAGAATCATTACTCTCGTAACTGTTAATGACATAAATTCGGGCATCCTGTATGAAGGGAAGCCGGCGTAAGTATCTTTCATTGTCCACCAGTTTATATGCGTTAACCGTATCCCCTTCACTGAAAAAAAGTGACTGCCTGTATCATCCATACTCTCGTATCGTAGTGCAGCATATTGGCAAAACGTACAAGTTTGTTGGGCACAACGGTCGTGTCTTCTATCGTTGTTCCAAATACTTTTAGCTGATTGTAATAAATATACCGAATTTGTTTTCCACGGTATACATTGAAGGTGTTTTCTCTAGATTTGAAAATCATGCTGTCTGACATAGGAACCGGGGCATTAGTCCTTCCCAGTTTTAAGAAGAGGGAATCTCTTTGTTGCTGATCTGTAATTATATTGAAATAGCGTACAATGCTGCTGCGCTTTTTGGGAGTCTGATTCGTGGGGACCGTGTCGGAACTTATTAAAATACCCCTGCAGTTTCCAGCCTTAAGTATGGTACAAAAGCATAGAAAACAGGAGAGCAAGACAATTCGGTAGATGATATGCAAAAATGTATTCAAATTTCAACGCGCTTCTCAAAAATCCAGAAACACTTAATATTCAGCTTTTTTCGACAGGAAGGTAATTCAAAGCTGTTGGCCATTGAATTTTTGCCCAAGTAAAAGGAAATCCCGTGATTCCCAAAATTATTTTGGAATTTTGATGTAGCTGTTTCGTTTTCAGAAGCTTATGGACAAAATAATCAGGCAGACCCTGCGTTTAGTTTCCGGAAGCTAATCTCAATTTTCACGTTATTTTTTTGAAGCCGGCCCAAAACCCAAGCCCAATGTTCCGAATCCTGACTGCTCTTCTTTTTATCATCCTTATCGGGTCAAATATTTACGGACAGGCCATACAACCGGCACCAGCATTCAAAAATGGCAAACTGACCGCCGAAAACAGTATCCTGAATCATAAAACAACTCATCCACTTTGGAAATCTGCGCGATTTCTATCTGACTATTATGTAGTTATTCAGATGAACCATCTCGTTGATCTGAAAATTAGGTCCGAATTGGCGGACAACGGAATCAGACTCGACCAGTGGTTGTCTGGAAATAACTACCTGGCTGTATGCAAGCAGGGGTTTTCAATTAATAGCCCCGATAAACTGGGTATCCTGAATATTTATTCTATTACGCCCGCATTCAAAGTAAATGCCGGTCTGAAGAACTACACCGAAAAGATAAAAGGTCCTAAGGATCTCATTGCCATTACCTGTTTTCCTGTCGATAAATCGGCAGCCGAAAAGGCTATCTCTGAAACGGGAGCAGAAATCATTGATACCAAAATTAAACCGGCGCATACATGGTTTGTTCGAGGCAGTTCCGAAAACATAGAGAAGCTTTCACAATTGGCCTTTGTTCATTCAATATCACCTATCCACCTCGAGGACGTCCCTTTAAACTATAATAACCGCGCCATACACGGGGTGCAGACTTTAGCCGCAACTCTAGGAAGAAATCTTAGTGGTAAAAATCTTATTATCGGTATTGGAGATAATGCTGATCCTTCACAGCATGTTGACCTGGCGGGAAAACTCATCATGCGCACGGATGAACCTGTGGACCTCCATGGAACACATACCAGTGGAATTATTGCCGGTGGAGGTATTTTAAATCCCATGTGGACAGGAATGGCTCCCCGTAGTCACCTGGTGGTAAATGATTTCAGCAATATCCTTGTAAATAGTCCAACATATGTTGCTGATTATAATATGCCTTTGACGAATAATTCATATTATAATGGAGATGCAGGCTGCCCGGGGGAAGGTGATTATAATGTGCTGAGTTATTATGTGGATTCGCAAATGCTTGGATATCCGAAACTATTGCATGTTTTTGCAGCCGGGAATGACGGATATGTGACCTGTTCACCTTACTCTATTGGCTATGCTACCATTAAATCAGGATTCCAAACGGGTAAGAATATATTAACCGTCGGTTCGATGGATAATATGCTATATACCATTGGAGGAGCATCAAGTCTCGGTCCTACAAACGATGGTCGCATTAAACCGGAACTGGTGGCAGGCGGTGTGGGTATCACCTCCACAATTCCTGTAAATACTTACGCTACCTATAATGGAACGAGCATGGCCAGCCCTACTGTCGCAGGTATCCTCGGGCTAATCGTGGAAAGGTATAAGCAGTTGAATGCCGGTGCCTATCCTGATGGAGCGTTACTCAAGGCGCTCGTAACAAACAGTGCAGTGGACCTCGGCAATCCGGGTCCTGACTACAGTTTCGGATTTGGTATGATCAGCGGACGCACAACAGTGGAGGCACTTGAACAAAATCACTATTTCTCCGGATCTGTTGCAAACAATGCCAGTCAGCAATTCACCATCCCATCCATTCCCGCTGGAACTTACCAGTTAAAAGTTCTGCTGTACTGGCCCGATGCTCCTGCCATTCCTGAGGCTGCCACCACATTGGTGAACGACCTGGATCTTACAGTATCAGAACCCGTCGGAACCATTCATCTTCCGATGATCCTGGATCCCTCACCGGGCAACGTAAATAACAATGCAGTTGAAGGGGCAGATCATACAAACAATATAGAGCAGGTAGTGGTTAATAACCCGCCTCCCGGAAATTATACACTCAAAGTAAACGGGTCAGCCGTTCCTGTAGGACCCCAGCCATTTTACGTTACCTACGAAATTCTGCAGCCATCCGTGAATGTTGAATATCCTTTTGGAACTGAGACCTGGGTGCCGGGACAAACTGAATACATCAGGTGGAGCGCGTATGGAGGTGATCCCAATGGCTTTACCCTCGAATTTTCCAGTGATGGGGGAAGCAGTTGGAACACGATTAATAATTCCATTCCTTCAACGAGTCGTTCCTATGCATGGACAGTTCCCGCAACAGTTACAAATAACGCGCTGATCCGGATTACAAGAAATGTTGCCGGTTATTCAGGTGTGAGTCAATATCCATTTACGATCCTTGATCAGCCGGTACTAACGGTCACCGCTACCTGTCCTGGATATGCTCAATTAAACTGGAATAGCATTACCGGTGCTGATTCCTATGATATCATGAAATTATCCGCCGATACCATGCAGGTTATCGGAAACACTACCGATACGTCCTACCTCGTTACTCCTTTGAATAAGGACAGCAGTTATTGGTTATCTGTAAGAGGCGTGCTTGGAGGTTTTGGAGGACGACGTGCAATAGGACAAAATATTATTCCCAATACAGGTCCCTGCACAGCCAGCATACTTAATAATGATCTGATACTGGATTCCGTATTGGCTCCCACAAGTGGGAGGCAATTTACCAGTACCCAGCCTGGCGTACAGCGTATAAGCGTGCATGTTAGGAACCCCGGAAATTTCCCGACTTCCTCACCTGTTAATTTTTCCTATCAGGTAAATAGCGGAGCCATCATTACTGAGGTTTATGCACCCGCAATCCCCGCTAATTCAGCTATCGTCTACAATTTCTCTCCTGCAAATAGTTACGATTTTTCTGCAGTGGGCAGATATGCTGTTAAGACCTGGATACATTATAGTGCAGATACAATTCCGTCCAACGATACCTTGGTCATTACCATGAAGAATCTCCGGAACGACCCGCTGATATTGAATCCTTCTTTTACGGAAAGTTTTGAGTCGGCGACGGACCGCTCATATAACCTGCTACAGATGGGACTGGACAGTCTTGACCGGACCGACTTTTCGAATTCACTGCCGAACGGCAGGGCCAGTACTTTTTTCAATTCCGGATTTGCAAGAACAGGCAAACGCAGCATATTGCTGGATGTGACCGAGCAGGGAACAAATGCAGCAGACTCACTGATAAATACTTTTAATCTCTCGAACTATACAGCTTCAGATCAGATCTGGCTGGATTTATATTTCAAAAAACAATCAACGGTTCCTGGTATGCCTGGAAACTATGTGTGGATCCGCGGAAATGATCAGGCTGCATGGATCCCTGTAAAAAGTTTAAGCGACCCGATCGATCCGGCAGGCACTTATATAAAACTTAACCTCGATCTGACTGGCATATTAGCATCTGCAACACCCGCACAAACTATCAGCAGCAGCTTCCAGGTAAAATGCGGTGCGGAAGGAAAAATACCTGCAGCTTCTTCAGATCCTATGGCCCTTCCCGGTGGTGGAATTAGTTTCGATGATTTTATTCTTACAAACGCCATGAACGATGTAGGTATGAGGGCCCTTCTTCAACCTTCATTGAAAAATATTTGTGCTTTAAGCAATGCCGAAACCGTTACTATACAGATCAGAAACTATGGAACAGATACGCTGTTGAATATTCCGGTCACCTATGCCATAAATCAGGATACCGTAACAGAAACTATCCCTGTTCTCCTGCCGAAAGATAGTCTCCAGTATAGTTTTAATAAAACGGCAGATATGTCTGCATATCAATCTTATCATATCAAAACCTGGGTAAGTAATCCTACCGATAATTACAGGAATAATGACAGTTCCGGTGACTATACCATTCAAACCACACCACTGATCAATCAATACCCTTATCTCGAAGGTTTTGAAAACAACAATGGTTACTGGTATACCAACGGACAAAATGATAGCTGGCAATGGGGCAAACCTGCCAAGAAAATTATTCATAAGGCAGCGAATGGTTCCAATGCCTGGGTAACCAATCTGACCGGCAACTATAACGACAATGAATACTCGTTTTTGTATTCTCCGTGTTTTGACCTGACCAGTTTAACAAAGCCCGTGTTATCATTCAGTCATATATTTCAGACAGAAGACGATTGCAATTGCGATTTTCACTGGGTAGAATATAGTCTGGATGATTCGACCTGGACAGTGCTTGGAAACGCCGTTTCAGGAGTAAACTGGTATGATGATGCTGCCGTGAAGGCCTGGCAATTATCCGACACCATCTGGCATGTATCCAGTTATGATATTCCCGTTATCGCCAATAAAATAAGGTTTCGAATTGTCATGTACTCTGATCCCGGTACGAACTATGAGGGTATTGGCATCGACGACATTCATATTTTTGAAAAAGCGCCTGTATTTACGGATAGTCTGTTGACGAGTCTTTCGCTTCCTGTAAATGGATCCAACTGGATTGATTTTGATGAAAACGGTCACAGGATATTTTCCATTAACCCCAACGGACAGAATCTTGGAAATACGCAGCTCAGCGTTTTCAGGGATACGGTGAGCATCAGGGATACCGCAGGGCAATATTATGGTGAAAGGAACTGGGTGGTTCAGTCGTCAAATCCTGCTTCTTCGGCTGTGGGTGTACGTTATTATTTTACAGATTCCGAAGCAAACAAACTCATTCAGGCTACAGGATGCCCTTCATGTTTGAATATGCCGGATGCTTATTCATCAGGTATAACTCAATACAGCAGCCCGTCAATTTTGGAAGAAGACAGCAGTCTTTCAAATAACCGGCTCGGTAATTATATATTTCACAAACCACAGCAGGATGTTCAGATAATTCCATACGACAATGGTTATTATGCCGAAACAACAGTGCAGGGATTTTCAGAATTCTGGATCAACGGAGGCGGCAAACAGCAGGATCATCCACTGGCGGCCTGGCTAAAGGATTTCACTGCGGCAGCCCTTGATTCAAGTGGATTATTGAATTGGGCTACCTGGCAGGAAACAGGATCAGTGAAATATTTCATTGAAAAGAGCAGCGACAGTATACAGTTTAACCGGATCGGTCAGATAGCAGCGATTCCACATCAGGATTCTGTTCAGGCATATAATTATACAGATCCTTCGCTGTGGACAGGAAATAATTACTACAGACTGGTATTATATTTTCAAAACGGAGATAGCCTGGTTTCACCGGTAAGGAAGATCATCTATAATGCCATTCCGGCTTCTGTGCAGGTATATCCAAACCCGACAGACGGTGATATCACCATTAAAACACCCTCAACCTGCCGGGAAATACAGATATTTGATGTTCTGGGGAGAAAACTGATGGATAAAACGGGACAGGGCTATATTCAACAGGTGTCAATCGGCTCATTTTCACCAGGCGTTTATTTTCTTAAGTTGTTCACAGACAGTGGAAATAAACTCATAAAACTGGAAAAAAGATAGGTAAAATGTGCCTGAAACGCACTACCTTTGCCGACTATTTAAAAAAGTGCTCATGAACAGCCGCAGAGAATATGAACTTGCGTTTGTGGGACTGAAGCCCGGAATTCATGCGTACGATTACAAAATTACAGACAGGTTCTTTGACGCATACCAGAAACAGGATTTTACGGATTGCAATGCAGAAGTAAAACTTTTCCTGGAAAAAAATCTGGGGTTTATGTTACTCCGCTTCGAGGTGACGGGAACAGTGAAAGTATTTTGTGATCGTTGCGGAAATCCATTGCCCTTGGATCTCTGGGATGAATTCCAGGTGATTGTGAAACTGGTGGAAGATCCCGATACAATGAACCAGGAGGAAGAGGATCCGGATGTGTATTATATATCCAGAACGGAAAGTCATCTGCACCTGGCGGACTGGATTTATGAATTTGTGAATCTGAGTATACCTGTACAAAGGATGTGTAAAGAAGATGAAATCGGAGGACCCAATTGTAATCCTGAAGTGCTGGCTATGTTAAAGAAAATGGATGCCACCGCAAGCAATGCAGAGAACCCGTTATGGAAAGGACTGGAAAAATTCCGTAACCCGGAATAGATTATAGATTTAAAAACAGATGAGTCATGCCAAATCCGAAAAGGAGACACTCACAACAGAGGAGTGCAAAAAGAAGGACGCATTACAAGGCTTCTAAACTAACCCTGAGCAAGGATTCCGCTACGGGTGAACTGCACGTGCGTCACCGCGCACATGTAAGCGAAGGAAAATTATTTTACAAGGGCAAAGTTGTAGTTGAAAAGGCACCGTAGAGTATTTCTTTATCGCTTATAATGTAGTTTGCAAGAATGAATATTGCATTAGATATGATGGGCGGAGACTTTGCACCGGATGAACTGGTGAAAGGTGTGCGCGATTACATATCAGAAAAAACCCCGGCAAAGGTATCGCTGATTGGTGACGAGCAACAGCTCTTACCCTTATTGGCAAAATACCAGATCCCTGAAGATACTTACCGGATCATCCCTTCCACAGAAGTTATCGGCATGCACGAGCACCCGCTAAAGGCTCTGAAAGGAAAACCAAATTCTTCCATTGCAATAGGATTTCACCTTTTAGCCTCCGGAGAAACAGACGCATTCATCAGTGCAGGAAATACCGGAGCCATGCTTATAGGTTCCCTGTATACCATTAAACCCATCGATGGAATCCTGAGACCAACCATCGGCACCATAGTTCCGATGGAAAATGGTGCAACAGGTCTTTTGCTGGATGTCGGCGCCAATGCAGATTGCAAAGCGGAACATTTGAATCAGTTTGCAACCCTGGGAACACTCTATGCAAAACATATTCTCGGTATAGAAACTCCCAGAGTTGGACTTATCAATATTGGAGAAGAAGAAGGGAAAGGCAATGTACTTGCGCAGGCATCTTATCCATTGCTGAAGGAAAACAACCAGATTCATTTTATCGGAAATGTAGAAGGCAGGGATATTTTTCTGGATCATGCTGATGTGCTCGTCTGTGAAGGATTCACAGGAAATGTAATTCTCAAACTCGCAGAATCCCTGCATGGAATTATGGAACGTCAGAATCTCCATACTGAATATTTCGACCGGTTCAATTTTGAAGACTATGGCGGTACGCCGGTACTTGGTGTAAACAAACCCGTGATCATCGGTCATGGTATCTCCCGCGCAAAAGCATATAAGAATATGCTGCTCCTCGCGCAGAAAATGATCACTTCGAAACTTCTTGAGAAGATGGCTTCCGCGTTTCAAGCTTAAAAAGGCTACCGGCTCATAAGCCGGATTCTGTTCTACTGCCATCATTTATCTTGTCCTTTCATTACTGAAAGGATCCAGCTGCCTACCCATCATACAAAGCATTGCTGCTTTACGAACGGACCGCTCACCCCGCATGTGCGGGGTATGATTTACATGGCATTTCAGCATGCAAGGTTTACCCTCCCGCGAAGTTACCTGCGCGGGACGTAGGCTCTTACTCTACGTTTTCACCTTTATCGCGCCAAAGGCGTGACTGTTATTTTCTGTGGCACTGTCTGTATCATGAAGCCTGTGCAACGATGACCCCGGCGCTTAACCGGTACATTGTCCTGTGCTGTCCGGACTTTCCTATCCCGCTTTTAGCGGGAACGATGGCCCGGCCGGTAGCCGCTGCAAATTTAAAGAAATATCTCCGTAGCGCCGTATCCGTATCGCGGATCATACTGATTGATGAATGAACGTACTTCACGCCTGGTCTTTAAAATTTCATGAATCTCATCCTTTAATTTTCCTGTTCCTACACCATGGATGACGATGAGATTGTGCTGGTGATGTGCGATGGCCAGGTCCAGGTATTTTTCAAATGTCCTCAGTTGAATAGTGAGTATTTCAAAATTGGTCAGATTTCTCCAATCAGGGGTGAGTTTTTCTATATGCAGGTCCACTTCATATTTGGGAGGTTCCAAATGCTGCCGTCCCTGGCTCGCATTATATAATTTGTTTTCCCTTTTGCCTTTATAATTCCAATTCAGATTTTTCCGGCTCAGGCATTTTATCCGGATAACGATCAAACAATTTGTATGCAAAACTCGCTTCCCCTTTTTTACGCATTTCTTCAATTCGTAAAAAAACCTGCTTGGCCCTTAATTTGACAGAGGCCTCATACTGGGGCGCTTTAGATTTTTCCGGATGAAGAAGACTAAATTCAAATTCAAAAAGTGGAGCGTCATTAATTTTTTCAAATGGTATATCATGCAGATAAAAATCTTTTGAAGATTGCAATTCATTGTTCAGTGTAAAATCCTGTTTGCCGGAGTAGCTTAGCTTATAGGTAAAATGCAGCCCCTTATCAGTATGGTTTACGAGATATATTTTAAGGCTTTCAACGACTTCATCCCCAAATTCATCATTATCAGATACAGGCAGAATCCTTAGCCAGCATCCATCAAATGGTATATTTGATTTTTTGGATTTATCAAGAGGTAATTGATCTATGAAAGTTTTTGCCTTTTTGTGATCAACCGCTTTCTTTTCGGAAAAACGTTTGAAGTATGGAAAATCGAGCTGATCAATATAAGCGGGGAATTTTACACCCCGCACATCTACCATAACCATTTTATCATTGATCAATTCTACTATTTCCGCCTCTTCGTTGGAATGCAGCACTGTTACTTTGTCACCGATTTGGAATTTCATGTCTTAAAGCTTAAAGCGCTAAAGCCCAAAGCCTAAAGCCTAAAGCCAAAAGCTTAAAGCCCAAAACTTCTTTTTGGAACCTTGAATTTCGTTTAAAGTTTTGACTTGAAAATTATTTCATTTGCAAATTTGAAAATTGGTTTTAGGCTTTCGGCTTTAGACCTAAACTTCAAGGTTTAACGCAGTCAAGACTATCATAAAGCTTATTCAGTTTTTGCCATACAGGATCTGCCATTGGCTTCGGGGAGATTTCAAAAAAGATAAAAGAATGAGTTTTATTAGTGCAGTTCTTTTTATGAATCTGCGCATTCAAAACCATAGGTGTCTGCGTCATATAATCCAGCATGCTGATCGTTCCTGAGTATGTTTCCAGGTCGCCTTTTTCTGTAACAGCGACATGAATACTTACTATCGTAGGTTCCAGTTTATTTGCGGGTATTTTTCGCGGAGCAATATTTCTCGCAATCAAACCGGCATAGCAGCGCATCCAAAATATATTTCGCATCACCCACATTGCCGGCGAAATAATTCTTTTTTATCTCCGCCTCACACCAATGAACCAGTCCCGGCAAATCCACCGGACAATTGATTACAAATACTGCTTTTGGCAAGAGAGGAAATTGTCCCGGATTTTCATAACACATCTCCGTATAACGAAGGACTATATTTCCGGTATAACCTAAAGCACCAATGGCAAATCCGGAAGTATCCACTGAATAATGATGAATAACATTCTTCAGAATAGTATTGATCCTGTTAACAGAAACAGAGTCAGCTGAAAGTTCCTGTCCCATAGACGCAACAATGGTCAACAGGTCATTTCCATAGGCAACATTCTGAAGTTTAGATTCTGAAAGAATAAATTCCGGGGACATAAAACTGGCCATTAACACCTGCACTCCCTTAATGTTACCCGATAATGGAGGAATAGCCAGGTAATAGTCATTCGCACTGTCATTGCTATTAAAAATAATTTTTTCTGTATTCTGGCTGTTCCCAAACCGAGGAAATAGGCTAAGTGCAACGAAACTCAAAAAGCAGAAGCGTGAAACCATAAGGAATTCGTGGGCTCTAAAATTAAGCATGATTCATGGAAGACGATAAGAATGATTCACGAAAGACGATAAGAATGATTCACGAAAGACGATATTAGTAACGCCAGGAATCTATTGCAATGGCAGATTGATATACGGCTAAACTTTAATCGAACAGGAATTGTCGCAAAACCGGACAGTTAACCATGAAGGAATGCAACTAATATTTTGATTTATATGTAGTTATTAATATGGCACTCCCTTTGGCAGACAAAATGAAAGTCATTTAATAAAATGCTCAGAAATTATTTGAAAATCGCATGGAGAAACCTTCTTAAGAACAAAGCCTTTTCTTTTTTGAACATAAGTGGTCTCGCGATCGGCATGGCCAGCGCGTTGCTGATCCTTTTGTGGGTTCAGAATGAAGTGAGTTACGACCGTTTTCATAAGAATGGTGACTATATATATGAAGCATGGAACAGGGGTGAATTCGATGGTGGAATACAATGCTGGAACAGTACACCGAATATTCTGGGACCCACGCTGAAAAAAGATTATCCTGAAGTTGCTGATGTTGTAAGAACAATCAATGGATCATTTGTGACATCAGCAGGTGACAGGAAGTTTTCCAGTGCATACCTGATCGTCGATCCTGATTTTTTAAAAATGTTCAGCTTCCCTTTAAAACAGGGAAATCCCCAAAACGCTTTAAACGATATCTATTCCATAGTGATCACGGAGAAAATGGCCAAACGGCTTTTTGGCCGGGATGATCCGATGAACAAAATAATAAAAATTGACAGTAACAATTTCACCGTCACCGGGATCATGCAGGACCTGCCGACAAATACCAGATTTGATTTTGATTTCCTGCTGTCATGGAAAATGATGAAGAAGCTGAACTGGGATGATGACTACTGGGACAATAACCGGCCAAATACTTTTGTTCAGCTTAAACCACAGGTAAATTTTGAAAAGTTTTCTGCCAGAATTAAGAACATTTCTCAAACTCACTCCAAAGGTCTTGTAAAGGAAGAAGTATTTCTTCATCCATTAAGCAAATGGCATTTATATTCAAAATTTGAAAATGGGAAAGTTGCAGGTGGTGAAATTGATACCGTTCGCATGTTCATGATTATTGCTGCGTTTATACTTCTGATTGCCTGTATTAATTTTATGAATCTCAGCACAGCCCGCAGTGAGAAACGCGCAAAGGAAGTAGGTGTCCGGAAGGTATCCGGTGCCCATAAATCATCTCTTGTCTTTCAGTTCCTGGGAGAATCTTTGTTCATTGCTTTTATCTCGGGTGTCCTGGCCTTGATACTTGTGCAGGTTTTTTTACCATCTTATGATGTGATGATTGGCAAGCAACTCGTACTCCCCTATATGAATCCGTTATTCTGGATATATTCCATTTTCTTTATATTGGTTACAGGTTTACTCGCCGGCAGCTATCCTGCTTTTTTTCTTTCTTCATTCAGGCCTGTTTCAGTATTGAAGGGGAAATTTAAAAACGCACAATCATTGATAACACCCCGAAGGCTGCTGGTAATTTTGCAATTCAGTTTTGCCATCATATTGATTACATGTACACTGGTTGTCGTTCAGCAAATCCGCTTCGCTCAGGAAAGGGATACCGGATACAATCGTAATCAGCTGGTTTATCATTTTACTACGGGTACCATTAACAAAAATTTCGCAATGATCAAAAATGAATTGTTGCAATCCGGGATCGCTACAGAAGTAAACAGGACCAGCTGGCCTCTGACAGAAATCTGGAGTGATACATGGGACATTGGATGGCAGGGAAAATCACCCTATGACAAAACTGATTTTGACCGGTTCAGTACAGATGAAAATCTGGTGAAGACTGCGGGACTAAGGCTTATTGAGGGCCGCGATATGGATCTCACTAAATTTCCTACGGATTCAACAGCTGCACTTTTAAATGAATCTGCTGTAAAAGCCATGGGATTTAAAAATGCTATTGGTCAGCTGATTACAGACAATGGAAAAACCTACCATGTCATCGGCGTGATCAGGGATTTCATATTAAAATCTCCATTTGAACCCATTGCTCCCATGGCGATCGAAGGAAGCGCATCCAATACAGGACTGTGGGTAATGAACGTTAAGCTCACCGCCGAAGGCGATGCGCAGGATAATATGCAGATAATGGAAAAGATCCTGAAAAAATACAATCCGGATTATCCGTTTGAATATCATTTTGTAGACGAGCAGTATGCAAGGAAATTTGCAGACACAAAACGTACGGCCACACTTTCGGCGCTTTTCGCAGGACTCACCATCATTATTTCCTGTCTTGGCTTATTCGGTCTCGCATCTTTTATGGCTGTACAACGCACAAAAGAAATTGGCGTGCGCAAAATACTGGGTGCTTCGATTATGAATCTTTGGCAGTTATTGTCGAGGGATTTTGTGTTTCTGGTACTGATTTCGACCTGTATCGCCGTACCTGTTTCATATTATTTCATGCATAAGTGGCTTTTTCAATTTCCGTATCATACCAGCCTTGACTGGTGGATCTTTGCATCCGCCGGACTCGGTGCAATTATGATTACACTGCTTACGGTAAGTTATCAGTCGATGAAAACAGCGATCACGAACCCTGTCACTAGCTTAAGAACCGAATAAGAGTATGGGAGTATGGGAGTATGGGGGTATGGGAATCTAATTATGAATTATGAGTTATGAATTATGAATTTTTTACTAACTCAAGCACTCCATACAACACTCCCATACCCCCATACTCCCATACTCCCATACTCAAAAGGAATTTTCAAAATAAATAAAGCATGTTAAAAAATTATCTCACCACCGCCTGGCGCAACCTGAGTAAACACAAACTCTACACGGCCATTAATGTCGTCGGACTTGCCATCGGTATGGCGGCTTGTGTTGTCATTACGCTTTTTGTATTTTATGAAAGGAGCTTTGACAGGATGCATACAAAAAATATTTATCGTCTTAATGAGGTCCAGAAATGGGAGGGTATGTTGTCACCGCAAAAAGTGGCGCTGTCTATGTTTCCCATGGGTCCTACCCTGAAAGAAGATTTTCCGGAAGTAAAAAATTATACACGGGTTAACTGGAACGATGATTACCAAATGACTTACGGCGAAAAAAGGATCTATTATAAGCATACCTATTTCGTGGATACATCCTTCCTGTCCATTTTTGATTTTCCCCTGGTGAAAGGCAACCGTCTCCAGGTATTGCAAAAACCAAACAGTGCCGTCCTTACAGAATCAGCCGCCAGAAGATTGTTTGGAAATACAGATCCGATCGGGAAAACCATCACACATTATGCGGGTGATACTGCTACATTCACGGTTACAGGTATCATTAAAGATGTTCCTGACAATTCCCAGCTACAATTCGATGCCCTGTTTTCTTTCAATACGATATACAGGCCCGACTGGATGAAAAACTGGGGTGGAAACTGGCTGAACACCTATCTCGAATTAGCGCCTGGCACCAATATAGCCGCCATGACAAAAAAATTTCCTGCATATCTGAAAAAGCATATGACAGGTAATAATGACGGATGGAAATATTACGAATTATTCCTGCTCCCCCTGCGGGATGTGCATTCGAATTCCGCAGATATTGGTCTCGATTATCTCAATTTCCAAAAATTCGATAAGAACTATACCAATATTTTCATGATCATCGCGCTGATCGTTCTAAGTATCGCCTGTATAAATTTCATGAATCTTTCCACAGCGAGATCCTCCGAAAGAGCTAAGGAAGTTGGAATACGTAAATCGATTGGCGCCCAGCGATTTCAATTAGGACTACAGTTTCTTGGTGAAACTGTTTTGCTGTCACTGATTGCTCTTATACTTGCAACAGTATTTGTATTCCTGGTTCTCCCCTATATTGAAAACCTGAGCCAGAGAAATCTTAAGCCGATCTTTTTGCAACATCCGGGAATTATCATTTCAATTGTGATCGGATCAATCGTTGTGGGAATTATATCCGGAATATATCCTGCTATCTATTTGTCTTCATTTCAACCCTCCAAAGTTTTGAAAGGAGGAGCCGTTGCAGTCAATAAAAAAGTGAACTTCAGAAATATCCTGGTTGTGGGTCAGTTTGTAAGTGCCATTTTTTTGATCATCGCCACCATTTTTGTTTTCCGGCAGCTGAAATATATGCAGGATAAAGATCCGGGATATGTGCGCGACAATATGATCACTATTTCGCTGGATGATATTACCTATCGGAAATATGATCTGTTGAAAACCGAATTATCCGCCAGTCCCTATGTTGCAGGCGTTACTGCCTGTCGCGATCAACTGGGCGGACATTTAGATCAGACAGGCGTGGAATTTAAAGGCGATGGACCAAAACAACAGATATCAACCACCATCCTGATGGTTGATCCTGATTATATGAATGTATACAAGATGAAGCTGGCTTATGGGAGAGATTTTTCTCATGAAAAACAAGCCAATGGAAATGAATATATTCTGAACGAAAGACTGGCACACGAATTATTGAAGGACAAACCCAGGGCAGACATTGGAACTCTGATCGGAAAACAATTTGGATTTGATTCTGCAGGCAGAATTGTTGGGATTGCAAAGGATTTTAATTTCAATTCCCTTCACTACAAAATTGAAACCATTTTTCTTTTCAATCAAAAGGATTGGGGATTTGGTACACTTTCAGTAAAGGTGAATGGTGACAAAGCCAGTCAGGCTATTGCGCTTGTTCAAAAAGTATGGCAGGATAATTTTCCCGGCCATCCGTTACAATATCAATTCCTCGACGATCATTTTAAAGAAGTATATAGAACAGATGCGCAGATCACACAGATGGTTGGTATTCTGGCTTTCCTCGCAATTTTGATTTCATGTCTGGGTTTGTTCGGACTTGCATCCTACTCCGCAGAAAGAAGGATCAAGGAAATTGGTGTGCGTAAAGTACTCGGCGCTTCGATGTCCAGTATTGTGGCTCTTCTCTCCAAACATTTTGTGAAACTTGTACTGATCGCAAATGCAATCGCGTGGCCCCTGGCCTGGTACGCAGTGAATCACTGGATGCAGGATTATGCGTATCGTTTACCAATGTCCTGGTGGGTATTCATCGTGGCCGGCGTGGCAGCTCTGGGGATCGCATTAGTCACCGTAAGCTTTCTGGCAATGAAAGCAGCAGCGGCGAATCCGGTTGAAAGTCTGAGAACGGAATAGACCGGGAAAGTATGGGAGCACTAAAAAAGTATGGGAGTATGGGAGTATGGGAGTGAAGAACCCATAGCCCATATCTCATAACTCATATCTCATAACCCATGCTTGTTGAATCAGCCTGGTCTGCTCGCCAGCCTGCTCTTTATTCTTCCGTAAAGTAGATAAATGGTAAGTCCCACTCCCATCCAGATAAAAAATACCATCCAGCTTTTTGCAGGAATTTCTATCATAAGATATAAACAGAATAAAACACCCAATACGGGTATCACCGAATAATTCCGGATGAATGTAAGGACCGAGATGATAAATGCAACGACCAGGAATAAAAGAAATAATATTTCCTGATAAGACTCAGCATTTAAATTCAGACAAGCGGTTGAAATTCGATGCCTCGCAAAAAATAAGAAGATCGCAAATAAAACGAAGATGATATACTTCCCATTCAGATAAGGGATGCTGAATTTACCAGGTACGCGAATAAGTTTGGGTAAGTATAAAACGCCGCCACAAACCAAAACAAATGCAAACAGGGTACCAATGCTGGTGAGGTCGGTCATCAGTTTATCGTCTACCACCAAAACTGTCAGTCCGACAAACAATCCAGATACAATGGTTGCAAAACCAGGTGTCTTAAATCGGGGACTGATGCGACCGAAAGCTGGTGGCAGTAATCCATCCCGGCTCATACTCATCCAGATCCTCGGCTGGCCTATCTGAAAAACGAGAAGTACCGAAGTGGAAGCAACCACGGCACTCACGGAAATTATAAATCCGATCTTATGCATATCGATCTTGTCAAAAACATAAGCAAGCGGATCTGCTACAAATTCAAATTCTTTATAATTAACCAATCCGGTAATGACCAGAGCGGTGACCACATAAATGACTGTGCAGATCAGGAGTGAATTGATCATTCCACGTGGTAAGATCTTTTTGAGGATTCCGGCATTCTTCGGCAGTGGTCGAGATGGCGTCAAATCCGATATAGGCAAAAAATACTGAAGAAACACTTTGCATCACGCCGCCCATTCCTTCCGGAAGAAAGGGTACCCAGTTATGTGTGGTGCCGGTGGAGAAAATCAGCCAGAAGCCAAGCACAGCGATGAAAAGCAATACCGTGAGTTTGAGCCCCACCATGAAGTTGGCACTCTTACGACTTTCATTAATACCAATATACGCAAGCGCCGTGATGAGCATTACAATGATGAATGCCGGCAGGTTAATTATAAATTTAATACCTGCGATCGCAGGTGCATTCATGTAAACCAAATCCTCAACAGGTTTATGAGCTGCCAATGCAGACTGGTACGACATTTTTGCTGTCTGGTAACCGATAGCCAGCCAGTCGGGCAAATGAATGCCCATATTCCGGAGAATATTATTGAAGTATGCGCTCCAGGAAATAGCGACGACCACATTGCCGATAGCATATTCCAGGATCAGCGCCCATCCGATGATCCAGGCAATCACTTCACCAAAACTCACGTAAGAATATGTATAGGCACTTCCCGCCACAGGAACGCGCGAAGCGAATTCTGCATAACAAAGCGCGGTAAAACCACAGGTGACGGCAGTAATAAGAAAAAGAAAAATGACACCCGGTCCTCCGTGATATGCAGCCGTACCGATCGTAGAGAAAATGCCGGCACCGATTACAGCCGCAATGCCCATGAAAGTAAGATCTCTTACTCCCAAACATTTTTTGAGTTTCTGTTCATGTGCATCTCCCAATCCCGCTTCTGAATCCCTTATAATTTTTTCTAAAGATTTTCTCCGGAAAATGGATGAAGCCATATTTAACAAGTATGGGAGTGTGGAAGTATGGGAGTGTGCAAATGTAATGTAATGAATTAGTAAGTGCTTTAGGCTTTAAGCTTCGGGCTTTAGGCTTTAAGCGTTAGGCGTAAAGGGTTATGGATTATGAGTTATGGGTTATGGGTTTAGCTTTCCGCGTTAAGCCTTACGCCTTAAGCCTTAAGCCTTATGCCTTCCGCCTTAAGCCTTACGCTTGCAACGTATTTCTTCAGCTGATCATGATAAGGTTTGCTCAGCGGTACGAGCGGCAGACGGAGTTCATTCTCGATCAGGCCCAGTTCAGCAAGGGCAGCCTTGACTCCGGCCGGATTATTTTCAACAAATAATAATTCGTACCCTTCAATCAAACCGTCATTTATTTTTTTTGCTTTTTTCAAATCACCATCCAGTGCGGCGCGCACCATATTTGAAAATGCCTGAGGGAAACTATTGGCTGCTACGCTGATCACGCCCTTCATGCCGATAGCAATCTGCGGAAATGCCAGCGCATCATCCCCACTAACGATCAGGAAATTCTCCGGACAATCGCGCAGGATCAATGCACACTGGGCCATATCACCTCCGGCTTCTTTGATGCCGGCGATATTTGGCAATTCCGCCAGACGGAGAATCGTGGATACATTTATGTTACGGGCTGTTCTGCCAGGTACATTATATAATAATATGGGTTTTGGCGATGCTTCCGCAATCGCTTTATAATGCTGATAGAGTCCTTCCTGTGAAGGCTTGCTGTAATAAGGACTCGCGCTGAGTATGGCGACACAATGTTCAGTAGGGAGTTTTTCAATTTCACGAATCACTTCCCTGGTATCACTCCCACCCGCCCCGATCACTACAGGAACACGCTGATTGACGATTTCTATAGTGAAGCGCGCAATCCTGACTTTTTCTTCACGGGATAAAGTCGGCGTTTCACCCGTAGTTCCCAATGTCACTATATATTCAACGCCGCCGGCAATTACATGTTCTATAACTCTTGCAAGTGCATGCTTCATCGATTTCTTTGGATGAATTAAATGGAGTAACAAGTGCAACGCCTGTTCCGGATAGTAAAGGGATCAGATTACTCATGGTTCACGGATATGTTTTCAATAATTTCAGGTTCCTGTTCGCCATATTGGATAACATCGGATTGTTCCGGAAGTTCATTCCAGAATCCCATCTTCGTAAATTTTTCAATGCGGTCGTTAATGCGCCGGTCCTCGGGAATATTTTTCAATTCCTGAATCGCCTGCACGATTACAGGTTTTACTAAAGCGGCCGCTTCATTATAATCCCAGTGAGCTCCACCGATCGGTTCAGGAATTATTCCATCGATCAGACCGAATCCAAGCATATTATCTGGCGTGAGGCGAAGTTCTTCAGCTGCTTTTTCTTTCTGATCCCAGCTACGCCATAAAATGGAACTGCAATTTTCAGGAGATATAACGGAATACCATGAATTCTCGAGCATGTAAACCCTGTCCCCCACTCCAATGCCAAGCGCGCCGCCCGATGCACCTTCACCGATGATCACACATATAACGGGCACCTTCAACCGAATCATTTCATAAATATTCCGGGCGATGGCTTCACCCTGTCCGCGTTCCTCTGCTTCCATCCCTGGAAATGCACCGGGTGTATCTATCAATGTGACAACAGGCTTATTGAATTTTTCTGCGAGACGCATCAGCCTGAGCGCTTTTCTGTAACCTTCGGGATTCGCCATACCGAAATTCCGCATCTGACGCATCTTGGTATTGGTACCTTTTTGCTGGCCGATGAACATGACGGTTTCACCATCAAGCTGAGCAAATCCACCCACCATGGCTTTATCATCTTTCACATTCCGGTCCCCGAATAATTCGATGAAATTTTCTGATAATTTGTCGATATACTTCATTGTATAAGGACGATCGGGATGACGGCTCAGCTGGACTTTCTGCCAGGGAGTCAGATGCGCCGTGATATCGCGTCTGCGTTCAGTAACCTGATCATACAATTTATTGATGGAGTCAGAAAGATCGACCTTTGTTTTTTCAGCCGTTTGCCTGAGTTTTTCTATCTCGTCGAAGAGCTCTTTGATGGGTTTCTCAAAATCCAGGAACTGCCGGTTTTTATCCAGTGGCATAGGCTTATTATATGACTTACTTGAACTGTAAATTTAAGCTAAGCTCAAAATATAGGAAAGTTTAATTCCGGGGGCCAAATCTGTTGAAAAAAGACTCAGTTATGAGGATTTTTTAATCTGCGTCAATACTGAGCGAAGCACGATTGCCCGGCATATCAAATGCTTCGGCGGTAATTCTTGAGCCGGCAGCCATCGGATTATTCTGAATTGAATATTGCCAATCAGTCCCGTTTTCCATTATCTCCGCTTTTCCTTCTTCGATAAGATTGCCTGCTAAATCGTAGATCGAAATGACTACACCAGCAACCATAAAATCATCGACGGCTTCGACAATAATGGAAGCATTTTGATCAATCCGGATATTGTTTATTTTGGGGGGATTCAGTGCGTCGGAAGTTGCTTTGTTGAAAGCTGTTTGTCCGCCGACGACAGCTGCCTGGTATAATGCTTTTTTGACGGGATCTTTTACTACTGTTTTCGCATAAGCGATACAGGAAGCAAAGCTTGCCCTGACAGACTTTAATTTCGCCGTAGGCGGAACCGAAGAAGCCCTGGGAAATTTTGATATACAGGTTTTACCACCCCGTTGACGGAAAACAAGTAATTCTCCTATAGAACCCGCTATTCCTTTGATTACATAATTATCTTTTACAGTTGCCATTGTATATATTTAAGATAAATAATCAGACATAACATATCCATTGAGTCTCTTTTCAGTCTTTATTCCCCACTAATCCCCCACTTATTCCCCACTTAAAACCCACTTATAGCCTGGCGATATAGTATCGGGATCTTCTTTTAATAATAGATTCTATTGTCAGAAACAGTATATGATTATCAGTAACTCAAAATATCCATCGAATATTTTGTTGATGTACTATGTTGCTTCATCTTGCTTCATGTTGCTTCTTGTTGCGCTCTATTGCGCTCTATTGCTTCCCAAACACTCCTGCTTGTTTGGGACAGAGTAAATCCATTGCCTTGATTGTGAAGAGATTCTGAAAAAATATCCGCGAAAAGTTTTGATGAAATGGGGCCAAAACCATTATCTTTGCCCTCCTTCGGATGAAAAAACGGAGGCTGATGGCCGTAAAAGGCAGCTGTCCCAAAAAAGCAGTTACATCAAATAAGAGGATCGGTAGTTCAGTTGGTTAGAATGCTGCCCTGTCACGGCAGAGGTCGCGGGTTCGAGTCCCGTCCGGTCCGCTGAAAATTGCTTGAAACCCGCGCCCACATTGTGTTTGCGGGTTTTTCATTTTAAATCGTTACCCAAATCGTTGGCAAATAAGCATATGGAACAAATAGCGATAAATCATAGGGCACACATTTTTGAGGCACATAACATTTGCCCATTTTGTCATATTGCAATGAATCCTATCATGGTGGGCCATTTTCCCGGGGAGATGAAGGGTGGATCATTCACCTCCCTAATGGTAGTTTGGAAGTGCCCAGTTAGGGAATGCCAAGAAACCATTGTAACTGATTATTATTTTAAGGAAACAAGGAGTAATAGTTTCTATTACGAATTCAAGGAGTTTTTAAATGGTACTCCTATCCTACCCATATGGCCTACTTTTATTAAAGAGCTCAAGAATGGAAATCCGGATGAAGCTGATAAAAACGAACCAAGTAAGTTTAGGGAAATTTACTCCCAAAGTGCAGCCGCAGAATTTAAAGGGTTAAACGAAATAGCCGGAATTGGTTATCGCAGGGCTCTTGAATTCTTGTTAAAAGATTATGCCATCCAAGAACATCCTACCGAAAAGGATAAGATAATAAAAGCCACCTTAATTCAAGTTATTAAAGATTCATTTTCAACCTCTACATATTTACCGCTATTGGAACGTGCTGCATGGCTGGGAAATGATGAAACTCATTATGAAAGAAAACATCCTGAATTCGATGTTCAAGATCTTAAAAAGGTAATGTGGTATATTATTACAGATCTCGATGGAAAAAATCAAAGAGAACAACTAATAAAAGCGCTCCAATACAAAAAATAGCCAACCTTTTTTTTACCTTAAGTTATTTGATGAGAGAAAAACAATCTACTTATCCATATCAAGACGTATCATTGGAAGATTTGCCATTGGAAAAGTGGACAGATCTTCCCGGATTTGAAGGCTATTATGAGATCTCCAGTTTGGGGCGAATTAAATCCTTGCGGCGTTGGCGCAATTCGGGGAATAACAGCGGATACTATACCAAAGAGATAATCAGAAAGCAGCATGCCCGATTTAAAAAAAATAGGCTGATAGGTAAAAACACTTTCACGATTAGCAACACAATTAAGAAAAACGGGAAACCTTTTAGTACTAGCACTGCGAGATATGTTTTCTATGCATTTGTGAAACCATTTCACCTGGATAACAAAAAGCTCATGATTTCTTATAAAGACTACGATGGAAGGAACCTCCACCATAGTAACCTCATCCTTACCAATTTCAGTGAAATTCATAAAAGAAGTTTTGAGTTAAATCGTCATTATACAAGATTCCTAGATGAACGTCTTCCAATCCGACAACTCAGCATGGAGGGTAAATTGATTCAAAATTTTTCCAGCCTGACCGAGGCTGAGAAAAAAACTGGATTTCAGATAAGTGGTATTTCCGCTTGTTTGAAAAGTCGTATATATCAATATCATGGTTTTCGATGGGAAGTAATTTCTAAAAACCCTGTAATGCCCATTGCAAAAGCCGATAAAAAGCAAATCTTTAATGAATATCTCTGGAAAAAAATAGGAATGCCTCGGACTCCTAAAATGAACCCGATGCCAGCTTTGAATATTGGCTCAATAAATCTACAAGGTGAAAAATGGAAGGCTATAGAAGGTCTCGAAGCCGCTTATTTAATATCAAATTTTGGCAGGGTAAAGGCATTGCCCCGATTTAAACATGGTGGTATATCACAAGTCTGGACAAAAGGAAAAATATTAAAGCTCATACCTGACGGAAAGGCTCACAAAAAAACGTCCTGCCTTCTGGTTCCACTTACAAAAAATGGCAAAAAATTCCAACAATCAGTCGCAAGGTTGGTATTTCATCACTTTGTTAAGAAAATTAATCTCAAGGATAAAAAAATCCGTATTGGATTCAAAAATGCCAAATGCTATGATTTAAATGACAAAAATTTATTTGTTCAATAAAATTATTGTGCAGCCATACAATCACAAACACCGAACAAAACAATATCTTTTATCCAAAACGATTCTAGTTCAAACTATTCCCAAACCTTGATAATTCCAGAATTCACGTTTTCGCCATCTAAGTAAAATTTAATTGTGTCTTTAAGTTTCGGAAATTTTAAATACCCCCTATTTACATTAAAACTGTCAAATTTGTTTAATTCAGTTACTGGTAAATAAATTCCAAGTTTAGAAGTCGCATGAAAATTGAGGCTAAGCTGATAAGGGTAGTTACTGCCAATTAATGGAGTTGTTTGTTCTTCTGATTCATGACCGTAATGAAATCCTTTTTCTATATAAGCGTGAAAATTTTCTATTTTACCTGGAAAACTATCAATTTCAAAATTCAATTCTTTAACAAATATTCCCCGTCTCTTTGAATCTTGAATGCTTGACGTTGATACCCTATATTTCCATTTCTCATATCCATACCAACCAAAATAAGAATTCAAATAACCTAAAGCCAACAATCCTGCGACGAAAACTACAACAACACTAAATATAACTAGAAACGCGTCTTTTCTTTTCATTCAACTGGTAATTCTATTTGAAAGTATGATCTTCTAATGTGCCAACTTCTATAACTGGTTTTTTTGGAGGTTTAAAATAATCTGCGTTTAGACTTCCAATAGAAATATAGTAATTTAATGTATTAAAAACGCCAGGCAGATTTTCAATCCATTGATTTGGCGCCGATTCGTCTCCTCGAAAAGCTTGGTCATACATTTCATTACCTGTTCTCTTAGTAACTAGTGCGCCAAAAGCTGCCTTTTGAACATCCATACATGATTGACCAAGAAAGATATATTCCTTTACACTTGCTGCCGCCAATGCTTTTGCCTTTATCGCTATATCCTCCTCCGGAGTTGTCTTAATAATTACATATCTATCGTAATTGTGGGTTTCATCAGGATTTTTTGTATTAGCCTCCTGTAGCAGGTTTTTTGGATCAGGACCATTCTTTAGTTGAGTACCCAGATCTGGATGCACTGATTTGCCTAAAGGGCTGTGACTAGCTGTTCCGTTTAATGAATAATAAAAATATCCGTTCTTAGAGTTACCAACAATCACAGCTCCATGTCCAAAGATGGCAACAGCTTTGCTATCATTGATGAAAATGACGTCTTTACCATTAGGATCTATGCCATTTATAGGGCTATTGCAAACGAAGTTATATGGGGTAATATTTATAAATTTTTCAGCAAGTTGATCTATCCCATACCATCTCGCTACTTAAAATCTCTATACTGATTACCATAGTTACAACCGATAAAACAATTCGTTACACCAGTATCAGGACAAGACCAAGTATTAGTATAGACGTTATAGCTTCCAGTCTGAACGGGTACACCAGCATAATTTATAGCGGATGGATTGTCCGAACCTAATCCATGACCAAGTATATTAAAATTCCCTTGAGCGGCGGTAAATCCAGATACATTTTTCCCATTGTGAATTACTGAATTTATGACTTGAATATGATTTGGTACGGCACGGCCCAATTTTGTCAGAACATTCAAAGTTCCAGATTGAATATCTTCTAGGCCAACCAAAACAGTGTTTTGAGGTTGCTCAAAATCTGGTGCACCAGAATGGATTTTAACATCCTGTAGAAAGCTTTGGACATTCGAATATTTGTTATTTGAAGCATCGAATACGCCTGCACCCGTGTACCACCTAAATGGTAAGTTATTTTGGCTCGCAAAATCAACTATTACTTGTAGGGCTAAATCATCGCAAGTAAAATTACTTTTAGAATTACCAAGAGCTTGAAGTACAATGCTTATTTGTTGTCTAAATTCACTAATAAAATGGTTATCCCATTAATTTTTAATTTGCCAAGCACCACCGCCTTTATTTTCAGCATTTAATCCAGCTTGATCAGCGGCTTCCTGTGCAATATTCAATGCTTTTTTTTCCTGTTCATTCTTATCATTGCCATTAGCCGTATTCTCAACCTCCTTCTGCCTACGGTCATTCCAGTCTGCCATATTCTCAGTTGGTCCACCTCCAGGCCCCCTCCCATCCGGATCAATGAATCTTATAGGATTATTAAATGCATAATTATAAGGGGACCATCTTCTCATTTGATCAGCAAGAGGGTCAATATTATGCCAAACTCCCAATTGAGGGTCCTGAAATCTTGCACCATAGTCACAGTCTTCTAATCCAGTGCCATCGCTGAATTCTTTATTCTGGAGTTCTTTTCCATTATACCTATATTTATTCTCTGCATAAAATGGTTTCAGCGCTTTGGATGATATCGCAGCCATCGTGAGTCCGAAAGGATAATAATGGTTTTCCTCCAGCAGCGGTCCTGCATATTGTTTTACTACCAAGTTGTCAAAGAACGCGTCCCAGTTCGGGGTTTCGTTACTCACCCAAATATACAAGAATCCGTTCTTTGTGATGGGAAGCCCGGTATATCCGATGGTGTTCAGGGTTCCTGCAGCACCAACCACAACAGCACCGCTTTGAGGATAGCTACTCACATATTTCAACTGATCATCTAAAAGGATCCAGTTCAGATATGCTTTTGGTTTTCCTGTAGGAGTCGGATCATCCGCAGGAAGAAAACTGTTAAGTGCAGCGTAGATCGGGCTCGTCGCTTGGTTGTTCAGATCCGTGATAGAACCTTTTCCTCCGGAAGCCATATTCACAATGCCTGTCGCCAAAGATGCCAGTACACTGGTTAAGCTACTCGTGGGAGTACTTGTAGTGCCGGTGTTGTAAAAAGATTCGACCGCAATATCAATTTTGTCTCCACTCATTACTTTCAAAAGAAGTGATGGGCCAACCAGATGGCCTCCTGTGGTACCATTTACCTTAAAAACAGTATCATTTGGATTTGTGATCGTCAGATCTACAGGATAACCCGGAGCAGCGGTTCTTGCGATGGTTGTTGTTGTGAGGTTTGCGAAAAGCTGGCTTTCTGTTGCTCTATAGGCAGCTTCTCCACTGGCCAGATATGTTGCCGTATCTTTTTGTTGTGTCAGCACCATCCTGGTATTTCCAAGGTGATCTTTTTCAAAGAAATCATATTCGAATGCGTAGGCCGAATATCCTGTCGTGTATTTATGATACGCCCACCGGACACGTCCTTCTTCCTGTCCAATGAACTGCAAGGTATCAATGCCACCTGTAGGATTGGTAATGGTGTCAGTCTGTTGGTAAACAAAACCACTTATATAAAGTGTGGTCACCGTGTGCCTGCTCGTGGAGTCGCTGGTTACTTTTTTTATCTTTCCTCCTGAAGCGTCATAGGTATAAACGATATTTCCCTTGGTATTTGGATGAACGAGGGTTGGAAGATTCAGATAATTGTAGGTAATCTTATCGATCAGTTTGTTGTTATCCGTGATGAGATTTCCATTCCCATCGTAGGTGTAATCGTAAGAACCTTTGGTCCCTGTATAATGGAAATCTCCCAGCTTGCTGTTCACATCATTAGCGGTATCATTTACCTGGCTTAGTTTGTTACTATTTGTCTGATAAGTATAAGCCAATTGGTCAATATAAACCGACCCTCCTACTTTAAAACCCTTCTGGTTCATAGTGAGGATATTTCCATTGGCATCGTATTTCAGATTGCCGGTAGTAAAATCTATATATCCATTGTCCCAGGCCGATCCGGTTGTATTCTGCAGAAAGTTAGCTGCTGTGAGCCGGTTCACATCATCATAAGTGAAATCATATTTTCTGCCGACGCCATCTCCTGCAGATTTCCATACCGTTCCCGTGATATTTCCATTGTACTGTGATGCAACATAAGAAGTACTGCTTATGATGGAAGTCTGTTTATCATATCCCAGTTCCATCCCGAAATAATGCGTTGTTATACCGCCTAAATAATTTCTGTTAATACCTAGCAGCCATGTAAAAAGTGAATACCCTTAGTAGTCAGTTTACCTTAGAATATCCTCTAAAACCGACTAAATAACAAATTTGCTTTATTCGTGTTATTTTCAATAGATTAAACCGAAATGTGAGTAACTTCATTTTCATAGAATCATAGATAAATTTATGAAATTTGCCCTTTAGATTGCTGGCCTTAAACTATTTTTTTAGAACAAATACGCTATATGTCGCGTAAAAAACTGAGACATTGTATAATAAACCTTTGTAAGGCTAAAAACTTGTCACAGATTGACCAGACTACCATAGTGGGGGTGTCTTTCGCTCAGATATGCATTTGTGAAACTAAGTTATTTCATCTGCCGGGAGCTGTATGTAAAAAATTTCAGACTTGCTGAATACTGCTGTAGATTTTTTGGTTAATGGTAATCGAAAAGAGAAAGCCAATGCATCGTTGTTCGATTCTGGTGTGATCTGTTACTTTAGAGAAGTAGATGTAATCCCCATGGATCACAAGTCCAAACTGCTGACCTTCATCTCGTGTTTTATCAGTGATTTAACAACTAAACCGGCATGTACATAGTAAAAAAATCCAGCCGCTTATACTTTTAATAAGTAGATAAAACTCAAAAAACTAAATGTATAATTTATCACTGGCTACTAACTGAATTAAATAACTGACATTAAAATTTTATGGGAGCTTTTCAAAATAATTTAGACGATATTTCACAAAGGATTGATTGGAAAATTTTCCAAAATGGATGGGCCAGCTTGTATTGGCGTCAGGAAGTCCTAAATAAAGACCTGGACTGGTTTAGAAAAGAAGGGTTTGAAGTAACAACTTTTGATTGCTCAAGTTGGTCGCAGATAGAAAAAATTCACGAAGCTTTAAAAAAGCAATTGCACTTTCCAGAATATTACGGAGAAAACCTCAGCGCATTAAACGACTGCCTTTGGGATCTAAGAGTAAACGATAGTGGAATCGTTATAGTTTTTGAACATTTCCAATTTGTTGAAAAAAAATATGCAAATCAATTGCTCGATATCTTCGCTAACAATTCAAGGAAACAAATATTATTTGGGAAAAAATTATTAGTCTTAATTCAGGTTGAAAATCCAAACTATCAAACTGAACCTATAGGAGCATGCCCAGTTTTATGGAACGACTTGGAATGGTTGAATAAAAATAGGGGTTTATAAATAAATAATTTCCGTATTTGTTTCTACAATACATTGAGCCTACTGTTTTATCTCTTTAAACGTTTGGTAATGATCGCTAGTGTAATAAGCCGTATTATCTGACCCTACGACAACTCTTTCCGCATCACGACTTTGACCTTGGACTTGCGGATTTACATCATATTCCTTATAAGTAATTGGATTGCCATTTGCATCTGTAGTAGGGAGCCGCTGACTACCTCCACGCCCATCATTCTTAAAAGTACTTCCTCCTTTATAGCCCGGTCTGGGAACTCCATTTCTAGCATCTTCTGCAGCTTGCTCTGCTGCTTCGGGAATATCCTTGAGTCGTCTTAAATATTGTATTCCTTTATAGATCGAATATGCTGTTTTTAAACCCTTGCCAGCCGGAATTAATGAAGCTGAAACAACTATAGCTTTGCCTAGCATTTCTGTTTTTTCCGGATCCCATTGTCCTGGCGCGGTTTGATCGTAATGAATATAATAAGGGGTATTTGTACCAAATTGATAATTGGGATTCTTTTTTGTGGGACTGTTATCGATGATATATGTAGCATCGGAATTCTTCTTTCGAGGAGTAACGGTAACAGGATTTAGCTTCTGAGGATTTGCGCTATCAGACATCAAACCTTCAGGATCATTTAAAAGTGAAGGGTCATTATTTGCGAATGTATATGGAGACCAACCAGAAAATATTTCAGCATAAGGGTCAATTTGACCGAACCTTCCAATCTGAGGATCATACATTCGATGCGTTGCATCATATAACTCTAAGCCTGATCCGTCACTGAATTCTTTATTCTGAAGTTCGTTTCCATTATTGAATCGATATTTATTTTCTACATAAAAAGGCTTCAATGCCTTTGAAGAAATCGCTGCCATTGTTAACCCGAAGGGATAATAGTGGTTTTCTTCCAGTAGCGGTCCGGCGTATTGTTTTACGACCAGGTTGTCAAAGAACGCGTCCCAATTAGGGGTTTCGTTGCTAACCCAAATATACAGGAATCCATTCTTGGTAATGGGAAGACCTGTGTATCCGATAGTGTTGAGTGTTCCCGCTGCGCCTACTACGACGGCTCCGCTTTGCGGGTAACTGCTAACATATTTCAGCTGATCATCCAACAGAATCCAATTCAGATAGGCTTTGGGTTTTGTTGTCTGGTTCGGATCATCCGTTGGAAGAAAACTATTTAGTGCCGCATAGATCGGACTACTGGTTTGATTATTTAGGTCTGAGATCGAACCTTTTCCGCCAGCGGTCATGTTAACGACACCGGTCGCAAGTGATGCAAGCACATCCGTCAGGCTGCTATTGGGTGTACTGGTCGTTCCAGAATTATAAAACGATTGAACAGCAATATCGATTTTGTCTCCGCTCATTACTTTAAGTAGTAGTGAAGGACCCATTTTATGTCCGCCAACATTTCCATTTACTTTAAAGACCGTATCATTGGGATTGGTGATAGTTAGGTCAACAGGATATCCCGGAGCCGCAGTTCTTGCGATAGTTGTTGTCGTGAGATTTGCAAAAAGCTGGCTCTCTGTTGCGCGATACGCAGCTTCACCACTGGCCAGGTATGTTGCCGTGTCTTTTTGCTGGGTCAGCACCATCCTGGTATTGCCCAGATGATCCTTTTCAAAGAAATCAAATTCAAATCCGTAAGCCGAATATCCTGTAGTGTATTTATGATATGCCCACCGGACACGTCCTTCTTCCTGGGCGATAAATTGCAATGTGTCGATGCCTCCGGTGGGATTTGTTATGGTATCGGTCTGCTGGTAAACAAATCCATTAATATAAAGGGTGGTCGTACTGTGTCGGTTCGTACTGTCGCTGGTTACTTTCTTGATTTTATTGCCACCCGCTTCATAGGTATAAACAATATTTCCTTTGGTGTTCGGATGAACAAGGGTGGGAAGGTTCAAATAATTGTACGTGATCTTATCAATTAGTTTGTTATTATCTGTTATGAGATTTCCATTTCCATCATAAGTGTAGTCGTAAGAACCCTTTGTTCCTGTATAATGAAAATCTCCCAGCTTGGATGATGGATCATTCGCTCCATCTGTAACCTGGCTGAGTTTATTGGAATTAGTCTGGTATGTATAACCCAATTGATCTATCAACAATGAGCCACCCACTTTAAAGCCCATCTGGTTCATGAACAATATGTTTCCATTAGCATCATAGGAAAGATTGCCGGTTGTAAAATTGATATATCCATTGTCCCAGGCTGAGCCTGTTGTATTCTGCAAGAAATTGGCCGCTGTTAAACGATTCACATCATCATAAGTGAAATCATATTTTCTGCCGACACCGTCACCTGCGGATTTCCATACTGTGCCGGTAATATTTCCATTATACTGTGAAGCAACATATGATGTTGTACCAATGATTGAAGTCTGTTTATCATATCCCAGCTCCATCCCGAAGTAATGATTCGTCGTCCCGCCTACATAATTTCTGTTGATGCCCAGCAGCCATCCCCTGACATTATAATCATATACAAGACTGTCAATATTATTTCCCAGATATTTTACCCTTAATTGACCGAGTTCATTATACTGAAGGCTGTCAATCAGTTGGTCTGATGCAGCGTTATCAATTTTTTTCCAGATATGCTTTAAGCGGAACCCCTGGTCGTAATCCATTTTTGTAAGTACGGTATGTGCCTGCACTGTATTACCATTCTTTTTATGACCAACCAAGTTTCGTATAAGTTTCCCAGTGAAATCGAATTGCGAAGTGGTAGTATCTACTGCTCCTGTGTAATTGGAACCCTGGGATTGTACAACCCTGCCCCTGTCATCATAAAAACTTGCAGCAAAAAGATATTGGCTGCCACCGGAGCCAACCACTTCGATCTTGCTACCAGTAGCCATTCCTCTCGTAATATAAAGTGGAGCAGGATTGACTGCATAAACAGGCGATGTATTATAGGTCGTGATGAAATAATTGCTGTTACCAGTATAAGTCGTTGCCATAGTAGATGCAACAGGTGCGCTATATGTGGATACCCAGCTATAGTCATCATAAAAAGTCTGAGTCAATAGTTCCCTTGTTGTGTATGAACTTACTACCGGATAATTATTTGTGGCAAAGGCAGTTGATTCCTGGTAAGCAAGTTGATTATAGTAGGTCGGGTCTGTGATAAGACCGGTTGAGTCAGGACGGTTCTCCACATCATATCTGGTATATAGCCATTCTTGCTGGCCACGTAAAAGTGAGTCCTGAGTCATTACTAATCTGTCACGAATATCATACACCATCCATGTTTCGCCTGCACCAGGTATTTTCTTGATGATCATATGTCCATGAGCATCATATTCATACCTGAAGCAAAGCTCGTTGGCAATGGATGTTGTGATGCTCCAGTTGCTGTTGATAACAACTACCCCCTGCGGTTGTATTACAAATCTTAAATAATTCAATTCATCATATACATAGTACGTACAGAGCCAGCCGACATGAGCTGTACCCGGACTCGCTGACAGCTGAACTTTTTTAAGAATCACATGGCCTGTTTCGTCTTTATATTCCACTGTCTGATGTCCGGCTTCGTCTGTTGTAATTGTTTTGTATAAGGTGTTTGCCGGATACATGGAAGTGCTCGTGGGAATGCTACCGATCGGATAAGCAATATTCCATATGCGTACACTGTCTGGCGCCTGGTTTAGAAGATAATTTACACTTACTCCTCTCGTAGCGCCGGCCCAGTTAATCCCGGGAGCATACGTTGCCTGAGTGCGGTTTAATGGAGAAGATTCAAAACTGGTTACTGAATAATAATATTGTTCACTGGAAAATTGCGTGTTATTGAAATTAAACTGATCTGTGAAAGCAGTGGGTTTATAATTGCCGTCGCTGGTCGTTGCGGGGTATGGAAGATATTTTTCAACTTCTCTTTCATAGTTATCATATGCATTCACGGATACCAAATCGTTTTGCAAAGGGGTTTGCTTCATAGCTACAGTCTGAACCACCCTACCCAGTCCGTCAAAAAATTGTGTTGTTTGTGATACGTCATAAGGACTAGTTAGTCCTGCAGCAGTTGCGGAATCCGTGACGCCCGCTTTTAATATAGAACGCGCAATGATAAAGTTCATATCCGGCACACCTGTGTTGATCGTCACCTGGCATACGTTCGAATTGGCAGTTAGTCCCGAACAGGTAACCTGTCTTCTATACCATATGGCTGCACTTAGATTGCCGGGTGTATAATTCTGCGACGTGGCACCTGATATCACTGTAAAGTTTGTACCATCTGTAGAATTCTGCCATTGGTAAGTATAACTTCCGCTGCAGGTTCCCCCGGTTGCAGTTGTGCCCGTGAGTTCTCCTGGACTGGTGCCTGAATTCACAACAGCGGACGGCGGAGAAATCAGTCCGCCCATCAATTGAGGATTGATTGTCACAATGGCCTGACTGCTGTTTACTGTATAACTGTTACTAGTAACCGCAACTCTGTAATAGGTAGTCGCAGTGAGTGCAGGCGGTTGATAAGTTGTAGCATTTGCATTGGGGTAGATATTGCTCCAGTTCAATCCATCAGTAGAACTTTGCCAGAAGTACACGTAACTGTTGGTACCGCCGGATACTCCTGATAGCGTCATTAAACCTGGAATTGTATTGTTATTTATTGATTGTGATAGAGGATTTATACTTCCTCCAATTAAAGGGGCTAAAACAGTAATAGTGGCCACACCTGAGTAAGCAGTGGTATTAGAAGAAGTTTCAGTAACCATCCTTCTGTAATAAGTGGTAGATGCCAGTCCTGTAGAGAAGGGCAAATACAATGCTGTTGCACCGGTGATATTGGTGTAGGTTACATTATTTGGACTGGATTGCCATTGGTAAGTGTAAGTTGGAGAACAGGACCCACCACTAGCTGCTGTCAAATTTCTGATAGTATCAGGAATGGCATTGGAATTTATAGTCTGCGCAGGATTGGAAAGTGTGCCACCGTTCAATACCGGTGTCAAACTTATATTAATAGTTGCACTACCTGGAGGGATGTCAGTAGTACATTTCAAAGTACCCGAAGATGTCCAGGTCACATGAACTTGAACTAATGGCTTGCCACTACTTGAACCAGAAAACGTCCCCCCTCCTGTAATTGACCATGTCATGGTCGTTCCGCTGTTCCAATTTCCCCCGTATGAATAAGTATATTGCGTTCCGGAAACAGCACATGTTGGTCCGGAAATAGACTGAGCAAATGATATGTCCGTGGAAGCAGTCAGCAGAATAATTAAGAAAAGAATTATTCTTACCGGAGCTGATTTTCGTATGACTGGAAAATGCAACATTTAAAAAGTTTTGTTCTTGGAGGCTTTATTATTGTATGCTGTTTCTGCCTTTCCCATTCCCTCTTGATCTTGAGAAGATTGCAATGCTGAGGGAGGAGACGGTCCAACATCTACAAAAGCGATATCAGAATATCCAATCGTGCCGGATGTCTTTTCTGTTACTTTCCTTCTGAAAAATGTCGCCTGTGTAAGTGGAGCACTGACCGATAAATTCAGTGATGTTGCCCCCTGAATATCTTTCCAGCTCACCATATCTAATGACTGCTGCCACTGATCAATATAAACCGGAGAACAGGAACCACCGATATCCGCAGAACATATGATCATTGATGGAATAGAATCATATCCTATCACCTGCTTCTTTGAAGAACTATCCATTGTCCCACCTTGCAATGTTGAAACAATCGTTACGCTCAGTGTACTATTGCCAATGGCTGAACTTAATGAAAGCGATCCTGTACCGGGATTATTCCAGGCAATCAGCAGGGAACTTAATGGAGCACCGCCTTGGGGTGTGCAATTTTTCAGTGAAGTATCTTTACTTCTGAAATTTCCTCCCGTAATACAAACCTGCATCGTAGAACTGGTCTTCCAGCTTCCTTTAATTGTATATTGATAAACGGCGCCCGGCATCACACATGTTGGACCGGTAATCGTTGGTTGCGAAATAGCCGTTAAATGAATAAACAACAGGAAAAAGAATATCCGTGATTGTTTCACCTTATTTTTTAGAAATAAAAACATGCATCCTGATTTATAAATATTTTAATAGTTTGTTGTCTTACCCAGGTAATGATACTGGAATGTTTTTATTATGTTCCCGTCCTGATCCTTGATCCATTTCAATCTTCCAAATCCATCATAGTAATAGTAAGTCACTTTGTTATCTGCATCACAGGTGGTCGCCTCACCAAATAAGGGCGAATAAGTATATGTCGTCATCAATGCAGTTGATGGATATAGTCTCACTTCATCAATAGCACCTGTTCCTGAAATGGTAAGTGTAGTTGAACTTGCAGTTATCTTATGTTCATAATAGGTCCATCCATTTATTGTTTTACCCGTTATTGAACTGCCAGTTCCTCCGCTTATTGAATAGGCTCCATTTTTACTCCAATAAGAAATAATGTAAACATTGCCTGATACGAGTCCTGATTTGCTCAAGGTGGCTGAAGTTGTCAGGTTGTAGTAATTATTTCCCGTCGGCGGATAAGGAGCTGTGGTGACTTTTGTAATAGTGCCGGTATAAGGGGTCCAGTTGCCGTAACCATCGGCTTCAAAACTTGTTGCTGCGATATCTGTAATTACAGCATTCTTTGCCTGCGCGATAGGATATTTATTTACATAGTCCCAGATTATGCTGACGGGATTCTGATCCGTGGTTGTGTACTGCTGCATATTGTTGGATCCATCATACTGATCGAAACTCGCCATCTGTCTGTATCGGCTATCCATGCTCGTTGTATTATTAATGAATGAAAAAGGTTGGAAGTTTGTAACAGGAGCCTGTATATCCAGCTTATATATTTTATCGGGTACTAATGCATGTGAACCTGTACTCAGTTGTCTGTATAAACTCAGTTGTGCTCCGGTAATATATCCAGTTTGGGAACCTGAATAGTAAAGACTGACCTGCTTTTCTATCGTTTCGCTGACCATATTCCTACCGACCATGCTATCGATTATCGAATTGCCTGAACTACCTAAACTATAATCCTGTGCGTACTTCAATCGTGTAGTTATTGAATTGCCCTTACTATCAAGGGAATTGTTTCGGGTGACCTGGTAATGAACAGGGTTATCGTAGTAGTTCCTGCTGATGGTGAGCATATAGTTTAATGGATTGTTCTGATCATACACATAATTGTATGTTGAATCGAATAATATTTTTTCTGATTTTAATGAAGGGTAAAAACATGCATCGGCTTCCTCTGACACCGTCGTTCCATTTGGACAAGAATGAGAATCAAATCCATCGTTAGGTGTTACGTAAACATATTTTGGGCTCCAGTAAATATTGCGATTTGCCGTATGATAATAATTGTCTGTCTCTGAAACCCTTTGATAATTGCCACCGACATTAGCATAATCAATTTTTGAGAGTAACATGCCATTTAACGAATTTCCGATTTTAAGGCAGCCGGGTAATCCGGCTCCGCCATATGTAACGGAAGTGTCCGAGATATTGTAATATTTATATATTGTTTTACCTATGTCAATGCCGGTAGCAGGGTCAACACTGGCTTCAATTACCTGATCATAACCAACTATATTTCCCTGGATCACACTGCTTAGAGACGTATTACTACTGCTAAAAAGACTTATCCCATCGCAAGTGCCACCGCCACTAAGATGTACATAATTGTAGCGTGCATATGAAGGAAATGACATCAGTCTTCCATAACTATAATTCTGGGGTGTGCCGGACCCGGTCTTGTCTTGTAAATAAGAATAGGAATAAGTCTTCTCACTTACAGCCTTGCCAGCACTTGAGTAGTTGGTGATAGTTTGTATTCTAAGTCCTGAGGCATTCGATATAAAGTTGTTAAGATATTGTTGATTGAACACCTGTTGTGTTACCTGATATTGAAATTCAATATGGGTCTCAGAATAAGTCAACACGGTATCAACACTTGGATCTATATACGCGGACCAATTAAATACTCCGGGCGGAGAAATTTTCACAGGAATACCAACAGAACATACAGGAGAACCTGATTGACAAGTAGCTCCATTGACATCCTGATGTAGATTCACACCTGCACCTGTGCAATCGATAGTTAATTTATTACTCGAGTTCTCGTAAGGAAAATTTGGAACGGTATAATTGTTTTGATACCTGAATGCGACATTAATTGTCAGATTAGTTTGGTTAATATTAGCAGGAATTTGAGGGTATATATAGGTAAGATCTATGGTTCCGGAAGTAGTTCCATGATGTGTAACGTTGATTACGCTATCTACTGTAACAGTTGTTACATTTTGCATATCTGTAGGACCGTTTACTGAATTATTATGATCGTAATCGTTGATCTGGTATGAAAAAACTGAACTTCCCCCAGTTGGATATTTAATCTGTTGCAATGAAAAAGTTAGAGCGGCCACCGGATCTGACTCCCGGCTGACGCCTGAATATGTAAATATTGAAGAAGGAGCACCTATTGGACTATATTGAATTGCTACACTCGGGATCAGTGAGGTATTACCTGTACCTATGAAATATCCCCAATGATCTACGCTGTAAGTCTGTTTGGAAGAAATTGCACCAGGATTGGGATTATTATAGATAAAGGAATAAGGTGCAAGAGAAACTGAGCCTGAGCTTTCTTTCACACTATCCAGACGTAGCCTGTTAAATCTCATAGAATCTGCACCGCTTGGATAACTGCCATTGAAATATGAATAATAGAGATTATTCTGTTTGAGATAAGTCAGAGTACCCGAGGCATTCTTTGAAAAAAGAATAATCGAATCCAGTTTACTCGCTCCTCCCAAATCACTTCGGTTTGCATCAGACATAAATAACAATCTCCCATTTGAAAAATCAATGCTTTGCAACGCCTGATTACTATAAATTGATGGTGGTGAATTTCCGTTAGTTAGGGGCGAAACGGCACAATATGCACTATAGGTCTGATAGACGTCCGCATAAGGGCTTACACCTCCCCCTACCCCTGTGTAGTTAAATAATACACTGTCTTGCTGTTCAGTAATGATCTTCGATAAAAGCCAGGAAGACGTCCAATTTGGTATACCGGATGTTTGACATGTTTCCAGTGTATTGAAATAAAACTTATTTCCCTGATCATCCGTAATCGTAAAAGATTGTCCTCCAGTTTGAAATTGGATGATGATATTTTCCTGTTTCTGCATTACCACCTTGCCGGTTCTTGTCAAAATGAATTTGCCACTATGCCCGGAGAAATTATAACTGAAAATATCCGGCTCCATGTCATATATGTCGGAACCTGTTGCCAACGCCTGGGTTAGATCTTCATTCCCGGAAGCAAATCCTACTAAATACGTACAGAAAAAATCATAGAAATATGGACTCAAATATGGAGTGTTAGCAGGTTGGTCGGGTTTAGAGTAAGACATATCGCCGGCCAACTGGGAAACTACTCCTGTGAAATATGGGATAGTTCCGAAGTCATCATGTCCCATAATTGTCCTGGAGATCATTCCGCCAGCATTCAGAGCCCAACCAAGACCAACCCAGCTTGCTTCTTCTTTTGCTTTAATTCCCCCTGTGTGATAAGATAAACTTACCGGAACACTAATTCCTTTCGCCTGAATAGTATATATCGGCACGGTGACATCTGCGGTTCCAGTGTACGGACTTACCGGCACATCAGTGAATTTCATGAGTGAGGCTGCGTTAGGGGAAGGAGGGATAACAGAAGGAATATATGGACTCGTAGTTAGTCCCTGAGCATTTAACATTATCGGGCTAACTAATAAAACAAGACAAAACAGTTTGAAAAAGCAATTCCTTGTGAAATCCATAGATCCTTAAAAATTTAAAAATTATATCCTACTCTGAACACAAATGCCTGTGACGGCGGAATCTGATAATAACTCAGGAAATCCCAGAGAATCGAAACCTTGGTTTTCTTTACCACCTTGCCTGGAAGTGAAACCATCTTACTTAATCCGATCAGTCCACTCCTTTGCCACATGCTCGTCGTTTGTAACTGAGTCAGGCTCGTAAATGGCGTCACATAGTTTTCTCCAAAACCTCCGCTGATGTAAATATTCTTTTTGATCTGCACATCAATAAACGATCCGATGGTCATCCCCTGACTGCTAAAATGAATGTGATTGATATTGGTGCCCCAACCCAAATTGTACGACCCTCTTATTCCAACTGTACTTTTGTTGGATATCTTATATCCGAGGCTGAGTCCAAAATTTGTCGCGGAGGGAAACCATCCGTTGGCCCTGGTAGTTTCAAGATCCACACCGAATTCTAATCTCTGCATCAGCGATTTCGTTTTCTGATTGTTGGGTTTGAAGTCCGGCATATCGATATCGCCGCTTCCTCCTCCAAGTTTCGCGAGTTTGTCTTTGAACTGGTCCAGCTGCTCATGTGCTGATTCCAGGTTCGATTGAAATGCAGCCATCCCCCCAGCTCCTCCAGCTGATATCTGTCCGTTCATGAGTTGCTGCACCTGGTCACGCGTTTGTAATCCGACCAATCCTTCTACGGTTCCATAATCGTTGGGTATTCCAAAAAGCCCGGCCAGTTGTCCGTTCTGCTGAATGAAGTGTGTAAAGGCAGGAATCTTATTTAATATCACCAGCGCTTTTTGCAACATGAGGTCCGGATCATTCAGTGCTTCCTTATATTCTCTTACCTGTTGTGAATAATAATAGACCTGGGCATTGTACTGATCCAGGTATTTCTTCATGGCCGAGTTCTGCATATACTGCTGCAACTGGTCTTTGAATGCCTGTTTCCTTTGCTGGATATACGCTTTTACCTGGTCAGCATTGGTGAAATTATTCTGAAGCTGATTAAACTGCGCAAGAGACGCGTTGATCTGCGCCTGAACTTTTGGAGATACATTCAGAAGCTCTGGGTTCTTCTGCGCGAAAGAAATTGAACTTTTTAAAGAATCAACATAGGGTAAATACTCTCCTGTCAAGGGCGCACCATTGGTTGAAACCGTATTGGTCATACTGCTCTCCAGCGCAGCATATTTTGCCTGTGTTCCGTTGAATAAATTTTTAGCAGCATTCGAATCCAGTTTATACAACCGGTCCTGGATCTTTTTTTCCTTCCTGGCCAGGCGTTGTAAATACTTTTCTGTTTGCTTGGTGAGTGCATCATCGAGACTGGAAGCTTTGCTGTCGATCTTTGCAAAAATGCGATTGGGGAATTTAGCCAGCATCATGGCCGTGGAATCTATCTGTCCATAAGAACAGCAGACCAAACAAATCAATGCGCCGGAAAGGCAGACAAGGATTTTCATACAGCAGTTTTGGTTTTAGGGATGCTGCATAAATCTGAGTGAAATTTTTTTCAAAACAATAAATTTTTGTGAAAATATTTTTCAACTAAGGGTAAACCCTTAGCAAAAATTAATTACTTCAAGTAGAAATACTTGAATGTTCATATCATCTACATAAAAACCCTTACACGATTTTAAAATTTCCACTTAAATCCGCCTGCAAGTTTAGTTTTACTTTTTATTGCGGTACTAATTGATGATGGTGTGAGACTTATTGAAGCAGCGGCAGATTTTACACTTGCGTAAGTTCGAATATATTTTCCTGATGAATCATATTGTCTCACTTTCTTCCATTTTGTTTTAGCTCTCAATTCTTCACCAAATCCGTCGTGCTTCACATTTATTTTCATCCGGCCCCAGCCCTTCTTCCAGATAAAGCCTCCGGCACTTTTCTGTTTCCCGTTAATTGTAACAGAAATATCTCCATTATGGATACCAGTCATTTTTTCGGCATCGGAAATGGTCAGATATGTATTGAGTCTTTCACCTTTAGAATCATACTGAGATACTTTTGTACCACGCAATAATTTCCTGTGCATTGCTCTTTTTTCCATGAGAGGTTTCAAATCCACTTTCGCATCCGTCCCGTATCTCCAAACAAATCCACCGCTGCTTATTTGCCTATCCTTTAATACAGCTATGATTCCACTTTCAGAAATTGAAAGTGCGATGGCTGCAGCCCTGATACTCAAATAAGTCCTGATTTTCTTTCCTTTGATGGAATATTGCGTAACCTTTCTGCAATTGGCATTTGCAGATGTTTTTATACCCTGAGTAAACTCATCGTAAGAATATACGATTGGTTTTTTAGCACGCTTTCTGTCAAATATTCTTTGTTGTTTCTGACTCGTGTTTACCAAAGCAAGGTTATCCAAACGAATATTTCTTCCGTCTCCGTCCAGGGCCAACACCAAAAGGTCCTTTTTGTTTAAATCAAATTTTCGTTTGAAACAATAGTAAGTAATCCTTGCAATACCGATCGAATGGTCGACTCCTTCCCTTAGAACTCTCGCTCTCAAAGAATAGACGAGGTCTCCGATATAATGATTCGGAATTTTATTCAGTTCTGTTGAAAGAATTTTCTCCTTAACCATTCTTCGATATCCATTTGACATAGTAATCTCAAATGTCTCTCGTTTTACTCGGCCAAAATTCGAAATCCTGTAATAACCTTCCAACCTCGGAATCCATTTCCATTTTTCTCCCGGCAAATCATTTAATTCTAAATGTTGATATGGAAATCTCTTTACCAAGTAGAAGAGTTTTGATATACATGCGATGACTGGAATCAAAACTAAGGATTTACCCTAAAATGAAATATCACCGTTTTATCCAGGTATTTTCTCGGTACTTTCACTGTCAGAATATAATATCCCCTATTTCATACGGAGTTGGTCTGCATTATAACAGTTTAGGAACTCGATTCGCCTTTTTCTCAATTGTTGGATGTTATTTTCACTTATTTCGGAGAGTTCTGAATATATACCGCTATTTCAAGTGAGGGCTGAAGAATTTGCCATAGGAGCGGCATTAATTACTACAGCTCAAGGTGTTTTCGGAAAAAATGGTTGGCAGCCACATAACACTGCAGATTTAGGAATAGATGGAATAATATATAGCATTGGTGCAATGTCTGGACCCGTAGGATGGATTGTAGCTAAAGCTTGGTTTTTCGGTAATTTAGCTTACGAGCATTATTATAATAGGCGATCAATTACGGAGGATGCATTAGATCATTAATAGTCGTTTTAAAGAAAATCAACAATGTATAACTTTATTTTTATCGTAATATATATTCAACAAATTGAAAAAAAAAGGAGCGAAACATTTGCAAGGTATAATGGTAGCCTAATAGTTTCTTTTACATTGGGATTGCATTTATTATTAATTGCGGCAATAATAAAAAAAATACAGAAATATTATTTTGATGTGGATTTCTATTTCGAAAATAAAAGTATCCTTATACTATTTGCATTGATACTTTTTACTTTAACATTTAGATATTATAGCAAGAATAAAACCCAAATAATTCAAGATAAATATGCACCAAAAAGGAAGTATATTTTAAATTCAAAAAATATAGCTAAGGTTATTGTTATTATTTTTCTCCCCTTATTTTTAATTGTGCTACTTGCAAAAAAATAAAGTTGAAATATAGCTTTTTAATTTTATTTTACGAGCCAATTTGCCTCGTATGTAGATTGCCAGTATCACCGTAATCTCTAATTAAGCTTGAAAAATGTTGGATATTTTGGAGGACGTAAGATATTAATATTAGTCCTCTTTAAGATGTTCCAAGGCAATACCACTAGAATCGGAGGAAAGCACTTGTACATCATAAAACAAATTTAAATTGATAAAACGCTACCCCTTTTACTACCCTAAAGAGTTCATTTATAGCCACGAACTTAATGCATAATCTGATGCGTCAATAATATCAAAGTATTAGTTTCTAAACTCTTTCACTTGAAATGGGACCGCGGTTCGAGTCCATTTCTCAAGAATAGGACCGCGGTTCGAGTCCCTTCTTAAACAATCGTTTAAGATATTTTTCTTAACCCAGATTTGCCTTATCTTTAAATGAGATTTGCAATTCAGAATAAAGGTGAGTGAATAGGTGAGCAGGTAAGAATGAACCTTTGTAAGTAACTGAAAAATATAGTTTTGCGAAAAGATAATCGGACCCGTCCGGTCCGCCAGGTTCCTTTTTAAATCTTCAAAACCCTTTAGAACCCTTGATTCTAAAGGGTTTTCTCTTATTTAGGATTCGCTATTCTTCGCGATTTTTCGTACTTTGTATCAACAGTGTTTCAGCGAACCTAAAAATGTTTCAACAGTGGGAACTTATGCCAGCATTAAGTTTTACCTTCTAAACCGTGATGAAACGGCCAGTTTACGGCCCATTTATATGCGGATTACCTTTAATCGCAAAAAAGCGGAACTCCATACCGGTTTTACCACTACTTTGAAAGACTGGAATGCAGCTAATCAGAATAGCCGTAAAAACAGTACCATCAATAAAAGTCTTTCAGAAAGGAAAGCAGCCGTTTATATGTTCCTGGATGAACTTGAAAAGGCTAATAAACCGGCAACCGCCGCTCTTTTGAAGGATTTATTGACCGGAAAGGCGAAGGTCAAGGTCAGCGTCCTGGAATACCTGGATAATCATATCAAAGAGATAACAATCAGGGATCAGATAAAGACAATTTCACTCAATAAATATAAACAGTCGCTCACCACACTGAAAAACTATATCCCCGAAAAATACGGAAAGGTTGATTTGCTCATGGATCAGGTCAACTATGAATTCATTAATGGTTATGATCTCTACCTAAAGAAAACACTCAATCTCCATAAGAACACCATTAATAAATATCACTCACGGCTGAGGACTCTCCTACTCAAAGCCCTGGCTGAAGGGATAATTACCAAACAACCCTATGCCAATTTTAAACTGGTAACTGAGAAAACCGACCGGGAATTTTTGAGCCAGGAAGATCTTTCAAAACTGGTAACTAAAGACCTGTCACATAACAAGAGCCTGGATAAAGTCAGAGATCTTTTTGTTTTTTCCTGTTATACTGGCCTCAGATTCCAGGACGCGCAAAACCTGACCATGGACAACCTGACTACTTATAATAAAAAAGCTTTTCTTAGGTTCGCCCAGGAGAAAACAGGTCGTACAATAGATATTCCTTTGTTACCTGCTGCAAAGAAGGTAATTGAAAAATATAAAAATGAACCCGAAAGGAAAATCCTTAATAAGCTGCTTCCAAAAATCAGCAATCAGAAGGTAAACAGTTATTTAAAGATCATTGGTGATCAGGCTGAGTTAAATAAAACGATTACCCACCATATGGCCAGGCACACGTTTGCAACAACCATTTGCCTGAATAATGGGATGCCAATGGAGGACGTTAGTAAACTGCTCGGACATTCAAGTCTTACACTGTCAACAATACCATTAAATTCTATATTTAAATTTTCCTCATAATTTTTCTTATTAGAATAAATTGCCCATATTGACACAAAAATACATGCAAGAATTAAAATAATGAGTTTCTCTTTCATTTTAAAAAGTTATCGGTTCGGCCTATCTTCTTAGGGATTTAGAATATTTATGCAATTTGAAGTAAAATCTTCATGAATAAGGAGGAATTCTGGAACTGGTTCGACGAAAATAAGGCTCTTTTAGAGGATTTGATATCTGAGAAGAGCCAGAGTTATGAAATATATGAATCCCTTTCTGACAAACTAAAACAATATAACGAGTTTCTCATACCTGAAATTACTGGTACTCGGGAGAATAAATTTGTGTTGGTTATTAGTTGTGACGGAATGAAACAGGGGATACCTTTTGTTGATTCACTAACTGAAAACCTGAGGAATTTTGATAATTGGGAGGTAGTAAAGTTTAGGCAGCCAGGTCCAATGAAGTCTATCCCACTTCAAGGATTAAATCTTAAAAGAAATAGCATTTTTCTTGAATGGGAGAAAAAAGCCACCGGCAAATACAAAATCACATTTTATGTTAAAGGCTATTCCTTAAAAAATAATAACTATGAAATCGGCACTTTGCTTCATCTGGACCATACAATCGGAGAATATAATGCTATGACCAAAGTTGAAGGAGTAGAAATAAAAAAGCTGGGATTACTTCATTCTAAAAAAGGTCTTAAGACATTGGATGAATTTCGTACAGAAATCGAATCAATTTGAAATATTCTTCTGGAAGTCTGTTTTAATAAAACATCATATTTAAATGACTGACACGCCATTTGACTGGGAAAAATGGGATTATTATTTATTGGAACAGCAAAATGTTTGTAAGAGGCTCAATGTGGAATGGGTACCTATTGAACCATTTAGTATGGTCGGATTATCTCTTGTCAACACAAATTCAAATCCATTCCATGCTTTAAGACATCCTCCGGATAGTAACAGTGGATGGTTTTTATGGACTGAGGAATGGAATAAGGCAAATGATTTTTTTAAACCTATTCATTCCGTACATCTTTTAGAGTACAGACCTGCGATTCTAAAATATTTAGGCTTACCGGCAGGATACAGAGTGCTAATCGACGATAAAGGCTACGAGGACATTTGGTTTGATGCAACCTTGCTATTGGTTTAATCTCAGCGTTTTTAAGTTATACCCTTTATCATCAAATTTTTTGTAGCCCTGGCAAGAATCCTACTTCAATTGGCTTTTGAGAAAGTCCGAGTCCGTAACTTCTTGTCTATATTTACGGTAATTCCTGTTTAGTGAATACTGCTATTAAAAATGTAACTTCAATATACGCGCTTTCCTTGCAAAAAAGTTTTTGTCTCATATTAATAATTTACTTGTGTACGCTTGTTGGTTGCAGTCCAGATAACATCAACGATCCCAGAAAGCATAATGGCCAATGGGACTGGTGGGTTGATTCCAACGGCAAAGGAAAATGGATACCGATAAGCAACCATCCCACCTGGAAAAATGGGCGATATATCAAATTCTATTTTGATGGAAAAATAGGCGAAAAGGGAACAATCAAAAATGGAAATAATGTTGACACTACATTTTGGTTCGACAGAAATGGTAATATGTACGGATACAAGATTCATCTTAAGGATTCCAGTTTAGATTTTTATTTTCAGAACGGTCCTATCAAAATATATGGCCTTAACGGAAAAATCCGGCAGGAAGGAGTGATCGAGCATCACCAAATCGGCGGACAATGGTCAGATTATTACCCAAATGGTCGAATTGAACGAATATTAAACCTGATAAATGATACGGGGTGGGCCGTTCACTATTACCAAACAGGACAAATCAAGGACAGCCAATTTTGGATAAATGACAATGCATTTGTAGTAAAATTATGGAATGAAGAAGGAGTTTTGACCCATTCCGGCGGGTGGAAGAACTTTCATTTTGACGGAGAATCATTGACGTATTATGAAAACGGGAATCTTTGGTTTAAGGCCTTTTATAGTAATGGCAAAGTAAATGGAGAAGCAACATGCTATTATCTTTCCGGTAACATTGAAAAAATATACCAATTTAAAGACAGTCTTCAGGAAGGCCTGGAGCGTGAATATTATGAAAACGGCCAAGTTCATTCACAACTATTCTACAGAGCAGGAAAAATGGACAGCATTCAAAAATATTACGATGAAAAAGGAAATTTAACGGACACCGCAATTTATAAACAAGGAGTTCGAATTGAATAAATTGCTTCCTTATTATTGGAAGAATCGTATTGCTCAAGTAGGAAACAAACCATTTCGAATTTGAAAGAATACCAAATAATTCCAAAAAGGAATTGCTCTTTTCAATATATTACACTTATAAAATAATCGTGATAGGTCGCGATTTTGGGATCTGGCTGAACTCGAACTGCTATGTAGAAAAGAAGTGAGGTATTTTAAAAGACTTTAAAAATATCCTGACCCTATAAAACAAAAAAATCTATGCCAGATAATATTTACATAAAGTTATTTTTAATCGACGAGTCATCAAAAAAATCTTCAACTGCTATTTGCGGTCATTCTGTTTTGAAGAAGCCGCCACTATTTGTATAAGTATGAAAGGAGGTGCGCCTACTTTTGGATGTTATCATTGTAACCGTTCGAACCCTGCGCTCTCCTCCATATATTCTTAAGTTTTTTTGGATGACAGTCGTTTGAAAAAAAGAGTTTGCTATTATTCATTCAGGCCACAGAGTTTTTTTCCGTTACGGCATTGTAATCGGATTGATAGTTCCGCGATTTCTGTACAACCCCTTTAGCTATCAAAGCCAGTTTTCGCGCAACTTTGATAATGGCATGTTTCCTGTTTTTAATCGCATGCCTCCGGTAATATTTAAGTAATAATGGCTCATTCCTTATGGCAATCCAGGAAGCTTCTACGATCAATGGCCGCAAATGTTTATTGCAGCGTGGTTGTATTCCCTTGGTATGGATACTATCTCCACTACTGTCTTCCCAGGGAATCAGGCCGATAAAGCTGCAATATTCTCCGGGGTTATCAAACCGGTTAAAATCTCCGATCTCAGCTAAAAGTGCAATGGCCGTGATAGGCCCAATCCCTGGTACAGTGAGCAGGTATTGAAAAGGTTTACTGTACAGGGTTTGTATTTGTTTTCTAAGAGCCTGCGTTAGTTTCAATAACTGCTCTCGGTGATAAACCAGATCATCCATGTATCTTTTTAAAGTAATCTTTCCTGCTTCACTGGCCAATTCCAAATGACTCAACCAGGTCAGTACTTTAGCTGATATATATTCCCTCCCTTCAAAAGCCTGACTGATCCTCACACCAAAGTATATTAAAAAACTCTTTAGCCGATTCGTTGTCCGAGTCAGGTCCACTACTTTTGCTTCCCGAAACCGAAATAAGGATCTTAATTCCTGTTGGCTTCTGGGCATAATGTATATCCCACGCAGATTGTCCTTCTCCAAATGAAAAGCAATTGACCTACTGTCTCTTGAGTCAGACTTATTTTTATTCTGTTTATCGATATTGGGGATGTCTGCTGCATTGACAACAATATTATGAACTCCCTTTTTACCGAGTTCCTCATGAATACCTGTTCCACAAAAACTGGCTTCATAGGCTGAATAATATTCCCCTCCTGGATATTTCTTGTGTAGGTGATTTAATAAGGTCTTTACCGAAGGGGGTTGAGAAAAATGCTCTATGTGAAGATTTAAAGACCTAATTGCCACTGACCATGAGTTCTTATGAACATCAATCCCAATATAAAATTTTTGTCCTTTGAAATCCGTTAAATTCTGCAATTTTGTGGTGGGCATAGTGCATGGTTTTAATTTTTACAAATTGCGAAACGTCCAGTTATCGCTCATTAAAATTACGGCGGCCCACTTCAGTGGTGACCGCAACATACCTGCACTATGCTTTTCTTACATAAATACTTTTAGGAAAAATCTGTTTCAATAATGTTTCAGTAAATCACTTTTAAGAAATTAAGATATTAATTATTAACTTATTATAATCTTGTAAAAGTCCCGTCCGGCCCACAAAAGACCCGAGAAATCAGAGCTTTTTTATGCCCTTTTATTACGTTTCTATTTTACAAAGTCAGAAAGGTGAAAGCTATTATAAGGGTTTTACGACAGATTATTTAAATAGGCTTAGAAGAATGAATCAATAATATTACTTTCAAATAAAAAATGTTACAAATAGCCTTATTACTGGCTTTCGTAATTCCGGCCATACTTTTCTTTATCGCTCAACAAAGAGTGTTGCAGGTGATCAGTCCGGAGAATAGAGAAATGTCTCCGGGATCGGTATGGTTACAACTTATCCCGGTTTTCGGAATGATTTGGCAATTTATTGTCGTAATCCGGATTGCCCATTCTATTTCAATGGAAATGGCATCCAAAATTGGCAAGTCTATTCTTGATGATTCTCAGGTACAAATTAAAGATACAGATGAGTCTCCAACTTATACTATCGGAATAGCCTATTGCATATTGACGACGCTCGGTGTTATTATGAATTACTCGACCATGCATTCTTCTTCATACCTGGCGTTGCTCGGAAGTTTTTTTGTTCTTGCAGGAATGGTTTGCTGGATTATTTATTGGGTCAGGCTCGTTAAGGCAAAAAACATACTCGTCGGGTTATCAATTGGGATTGCGATGTAATAAGTCTTATTTTTTTAATGTTCTGCGACAATTCATCTGGTTTTTCCTGAATCGGTCTATCATGAGTCCGTTCGGGTCCATTCAAAATTATGTTAAAGCGTAAATTGTCATTGTCCTGAAATCGGGAAGGCTTCACTTCCTGCGGGTGAAGAATAGAGACGATTTTTGTCTCCAGGAATCATTTCTTTTTCATAACTGACCATTTAAATTATGGCAAACTCTTTAATCCAGGATGGTCGAATTGCGAAGGAGCTTATAAATTTATCTCTGTGACCTTAAAAAGAAATGACTAACGTGCATTGAAATAAATATTACGAACAGAACTGCACCAATTGAAATAATAAATTTGTCTAATTTTTCATTATCAATAATCTTATCGCCCAAATTATATAATTTCAGACCAAGAAAGCCTCCCAAAGTATTTATAATTACATCAGTTATATCTGTCGCTCCAATAGCGAAAATAAATTGAATTAATTCAGCCGTAAGGCTAAAAATCAGAATAAAAATGAACTTAGGTAAAAATCCAACTTTTTTGAAATTGACATTCAAGAGCAAGCCAAAAGGAATAAAGAATAGACAATTATATATCATCTCATCGAAATTAATTTTTCCATTTACTATTGAAGGAGCAGCAAATGGAATCAGGTTAAGACTTCTATGGTGATGATCGAGTACTTTTGAAATGTTGAAACTCAATTTGAATAGCACTAACCATATTAGTGTAACTAAATATAAAGCAAGCAATCCTCTGGATAATATTTTTATCATATAATCTACTCTAATTCTTTTTTGATTAAGTATATCAAAAGTATACACCGTAACTATTTAGGTTGTACCGGCCCCCAATATACTGGACAGTTTTCTAAAGGTAGTTCAGTAGTTTTTCATTTTTAAAAGGTATCTGATTATAATTTTTCCATACGGTTTAGCGAGTCTGTACGTGTCCGCCATGATAAGAACTTATTACAATTTTTTGGAAACCCCCAATTATAAATTTTCAGCCAAACTCGGACACGAAAAAGATTAACTTTAGCTAGTGTTTCCATTCAGGTAATCAGAAAAACATAGGCAGAGAAAGATTGAACATTGAGTTGAGCATTAAAAAGCATTCAATTTATTTATGCGATCGAATTTTCAGTTATTAATGCTTTTATGCATAATAACAGTTACCACACATGCACAAAATACCCAATCCCTTTCCTTAAACATTGGGGATCCCGCTCCGCCGATACGGGTAAGTGTGTGGTTAAAAGGTTCACCGGTCCAAAGATTCGAAAAAGGCAATGTTTATGTGGTGGAATTCTGGGCGACCTGGTGTAAACCTTGTATTGCAGCAATACCTCATCTCTCCGCTTTAGCCGCTGAATACAAGGACAGGGTTACAATCGTAGGCGTTGATATGAAAGAAATGAAAAATACTTCGCCGGAGAAAGTAAAAGCTTTTGCCGATAGCTTGGGGCATCGGATGGATTATCATGTGGCGGCAGAGGATAGCGATTATATGGAGACTGGCTGGTTCGGTGCTTCGGGAGAACAGGGCATTCCCAAATCTTTTGTGATTGATCAGGAAGGAAGGCTGGCCTGGATCGGGCACCCTAAAGGTGGGCTTGATGAGGTTTTGTCCAAAATAGTGAACAATGACTGGGATATAGAAAAAGCATTGGCCAAACGGAATTTGGACAGACGCCTGGAAGAGCTGGATGACTCACTGAGTTACGAATTGATGAGGTATGCGGGAAATCTTGAAAAGGATGATCCCGGAAAACCGGATTCAGCTCTTTTAGCGATCAATGAAATAGTTAGAAAGGAGCCTGGGTTGAAATACGCACCATCCATTTCCTTTTATACCTTTTCCGCGTTACTCAAAACGGACCCCTACAAGGCCTATGAGTACGGAAAACTGATGCTGGGAACGTCTACCTACGACGATCCTCACTATCATCTCATTTGGGGTCCTGTCAACCTGTATTCAAACAAATTAAATCTTCCGGAAGAAATTTACCAGTTAGGTGCTGAAGCCTATCAGAAACGAATTGATGCCTATCCGGAATCTGTTCGTCCCGAATTTTATTATAATATGGCGCGTTTGTACAGGCTCGCAAATGATAAATCAAAAGCAGTTGATGCCGCGCGAAAAGCTGTTGAGGCACTGAAAAGTGAAGAACACTTTTCCGGAGCCGACCTGGATTCATATGAAGACCGGCTTCGGCAATATAAGAACATGAAGCTATAAGACGGAGGTTTCCCGCATATATTTCGCAGAGAATAAAGAGTAAACAAAATATCCTTAGGCATAAAACTAAAAATATCGACAAACTTAAACTTGAAACAATACTCGCTAACAAAATTCTTTAACGTACACGGTTTATGCTTTAATCGTCATACAGCCGGGCAGCAACTTATACTAAATTTCATTTCTAAATCAAGGCCTGCTATTTATTTCCCCGACTTTTTAACGGCTGGCAAACTAATAATTATTTATCCCGAAATTCATTTTTCAATTCTTTTGCTGTATTTTATTAAATAGATTATTCCTACAAGGGCCATTAATCCGTCGCCAATTATGACTATGGTATAATTATTTGCATAGGAAGCATCAACAATAAAATTATAGATCGCAAAAGAAACCAGGTATATTTTTTCTGCCGTAGAAAAAATTATCGTTGATAATCTTAGTTGTTTATATTTTGCTGAAGCAAAAAGCAAAATGCCTATTCCAACCACCATGATACCCCAATGACCAATGATAGGTTCTACCTGGGGGCTTTTATCCGCGTAGGAAAGTCCCATGGTAAGTTTAAGGCCATTTTTAGGAAAGAGCATTGCCGGAAATGCGCCTAATGCCGTGATGATTCCTGCGCAAATAAAAAAATATTTCCAGAATTTATCAGCAGAATTTGTCATTTTTAATTATGATAATAAAAAAATATATAAAGGCGGCTATTAATAAATCCCTTAACAAGTTAATTCCAAGAATTCAATTCCCCGGGGTATTTTTTTTTAAATAAATTTGAAATTAAACTTATAAATTTGATAGCGTTCCACGCTGACCCTTGTCGCAACATCTGTATAAACAAAGTATTTCTGAGATTCCGCCCCCGCTTTGATTAGTATTTTCGGCGATAGATAGTATTGTAATAAATTTATTTGGAGAAAATATTTGTTACATGCAATACCCCCTTATGTTTAATTTTCACCATAAAAATACATGATATCATAACCTACAATTCTCTGAAAAATGAAAAAGCAAAAAATGAAAAAAAGCCGGATTTTAAATAAGGCACTACCCTACTTAATTTTATTAACCTTATTATTTGCAACATGCAAAACATTTGCAATTGATGTTCAAGGAAGAGTGTTAATTGCCGGCAAACCGGTCATTGGTTCTACAGTAACATTATATGTCGCTGACGCGGGTTCTTCGAAAAAGTTGGCTCAGGGCAGGACTGACGATAAGGGAGTTTTTAAATTTCATGATGATCGTATTTTCGCGGAAGGCATTTATTATCTTATAGCCAAAGGCGGAGCCTCGAATGGTTCGGGTGAATCCCTTGCTCTTTTATCTGTGCTCGGTAGCAAAATACCAAAGACAATCACGATCAATGAACTTACTACTGTGGCTTCTGCCTTCACTTCAGCACAGTTTATACATGGCGATGCCATTTCAGGAAATAAACTGGGATTAAAAATTGCCGCTGACAACGCTCCCAATCTGGCAGATCCGATTACCGGATCCTGGGGTGCCGTATTGGTGGATCCGATCAACAGTACACAAAGTGAAAGCCTTGCGAGACTCAATACATTGGGTGCATTGATCAGCACTTTTGCAACATCATCAAATGAAGACTGGCGCTCCAGGTTCCTAAAAGCTGCAGCCCAACCAGGAAACATTGCGCCTATTAACACATTCGAGGCGATGGCATCTATCGCAAGATCTTCCTGGTCTGATTCAAAAACATTATATGCATTATTTGACGAAGCCTATCCCCAACCCAAAGATGGTTCTCGTCGCAACACTCCCTTTGTTCCTTACCTGGCGTATGCACCTGACGATTTCGCATTGATGTTATGTTTTGCTGGTGGTGGTGTATACTCTCCCGGACGTTTAATGTTTGATGCAAAAGGCAATCTTTGGACAGGACAAAACTGGATGGCAGGTTCTCAATCAGGTGTAATTCATAGCATCGGAGGAGGCCTATCGGAACTATCGCCATCGGGTAAAGCGATTTCTCCAAGTATTGTTGGATTCACCGGAATGGGTATCGACGGTATCGGATGGGGAACAGCAGTAACGCGTGATAAAGTATGGGTCACCAGTTTTAACGGTCATATAGGGATATTTGATTTCAATGGAAAACCTTCCGTTAAAGAAAGCGATTTCCCCTTCAAGGAAAAGCTGACCGGGTTAATGGGAATCGGTGTGGCAGCTAATGGAGATGTGTGGATTGCAGATGGTTCAGGCAACCAACTTCTGTTTTTTCCAAATGGCAATGTAAAAGAGGGGAAAATTGTAAAAGTCGCCGGACTTAAATCTCCGTTCGATGTTGTCATTGATCCTCAAAATCGCGTCTGGGTAAGCAACTCCCAGTCGGAAATTGTCATTCGTTTTCCGGCATCTGATCCGACCAAAACTGAAATTTTCCGTTGTGGTATCAGCGTGCGTGCTCTGGCACTGGATTCCAAAGGGAATGTATGGGTAGCCAGCAATACTTCTTTAGATTTCCCAATACCGAAAGTGCCGGATGGTGCTTCCATTATGGAACAATTCGAAATTCTTGGAAATGCAATGTTGAGATATCCCAAAAGCACCGGAATTGTCAGTATGATTACTCCTCAGGGAACGCAGCCTGTTCCTGAAGGTTTCACGGGTAATGGCGCAATCGATGTTCCATGGGGTTTAAATGTCGATGGTAATGATGATGTGTGGGTAGGAAACTTTTCTCCCCGAAGCAAAAGCGTAGCGCTGGTAGCAGGAGATAATACTAAGGGTCATCCTGCAGGTACGAAAACAGGAGATGTAATTCACCTGTTTAAAAGTGGCACGATTCAGATGTTAACTGATGTCGCTATTGATGCTGCGGGAAATGTCTGGGCTGCCAATAACTGGAATGATCCGATTGCGGCTACTTCACCAGATCCCTTCAGACCTACATCGACCTGGGGAGGAGGATCGGGTATCACCGTCATCTATGGCGTTGCTGCGCCGGTTATGCCTCCGCGTATGGGCATTGTTCGTAAAACCAATTAGTGAAAAATAAAATTCAGCATAAAAACTGTCGTACACCTGTTTAAAGTCACCCGGTGTCGAAGCATGATTCATATTCAGGTCTACAAGCTTTTTTGTCGTAGGCTTTTTTAGTTTATTTCTAAAAGCCCTCTTCGCTTTTTTCGACCTGTTTAACAATCTTATCAATGGCTGATTTACGGTCTTTATCCTTTACATATATACCAACTATCTCAATAAAAACTATCTTCGACATTACATATGAATAAATTACCACTTCTTTTTGTTGCATTTCTTTTGTTAGCGGGATGCCAAAACAAACCAGAAGCAGTTGCCACTACAGACATAACCGGAATCGATTCTTCGATTAAACCTGAAAACAACTTCTTTATGTATGTGAACCGTATCTGGTATGATAGTGCCCAAATACCTCCTTCTCAATCTGGTGTGGGTGCATACATGTTCATGAATTATCCTCAGCGCCTGCGATTGCAAGGTATTCTGGATAGCGTTTCAAAAGCCAATAATACTCCGGGCAGTATTGAACAAAAGCTGGGTGATTTTTATGCTTCAGGAATGGATACAACCACGATTAACCAACTCGACTTTAATCCTGTTAAGCCGTTGCTTGCCAGAATTGACAGCATCAATAATCTCACTTCTCTGATGAAATTTGTTGCAACAGAAGCCAGGTCGTACAATACTTCCTTTTTGGCTTTTGGGGTTGGGCCGGACAATAAAAACAGCAAACTGAACATAGCACATATCTACCAGACAGGTATCGGCCTGCCCGAGAGAGATTATTATTTCAAAACAGATGTGCCCAGCGTGGCTATTCAGCAAGCGTACAAATTATACCTCGCCAGGCTATTTCAACTTACCGGCAGCGATACCACAACAGCATCTAAAGAGGCTGGTATTGTTTATAATATTGACAAACAACTCGCCGGTTCTCACAGAACAAATATTGAATTGCGCGACGTAAATGCCAATTATAATAAGATGGCAGTTTCAACACTTATAAAGAAACAACCCAATATCGGGTGGAAAAGTGTTCTAAATGATTTGGGTGCGAAAACGGATTCTGTTGATGTAGCTCAACCAGCCTATTACGACAAGCTGAATACTCTTCTGAAATCGATTCCTATCAGTGAATGGAAAATTTATCTGAAGGCTTATACCATTAGTAATTATGCGAATGTGTTAAGCAAACCTTTTGTGGATGCTTCATTTGAGTTTAATAAAGCCATAACCGGACAGGCAGTGCAAAAAACGCGCGGTGAAAAAATGGCGAACCAGATAGACCAGCTATTAGGTGGGGCACTGGGACAATTATACGTAAAAAAATATTTTACAGAAGATGCAAAAAAACGTGTGCTGGACCTGGTAAATAATTTGCAGAAAGCATTAGCCGCAAGAATAGATAAGCTGGACTGGATGAGCGACAGTACAAAACTAAAAGCCAAAGAAAAATTGTTTGCCATCACAAAGAAGATAGGCTATCCCGATAAATGGAGAGACTATAGCAATGTGATAATTGTAAAAGATAAATATTTTGAAAATGTCAAATCTGCTTCAACGAACAACTACCTCTTCCAATTGGCTAAACTCAACAAACCGGTAGACAGAAGCGAGTGGTTTACGACGCCTTCAACAGTTACTGCTTATAACAACCCAAACGCCAATGAAATTGTTTTTCCGGCGGCTATATTGCAACCTCCTTATTTTGACAACAATGCTGATGATGCCTTAAACTACGGAGGTATCGGCATGGTAATCGGTCATGAAATCACACATACATTTGACGACCAGGGCGCCCAGTACGATAAGGAAGGCAACGTGAAAAACTGGTGGACAAAAGATGACTATGCAAAGTTCAAAGCAAAAACACAAAATGTAATTGACCTCTACAATAGTTTTGTGGTCCTGGATACCGTGCATGTGAAGGGCGCAATGACCGTTGGCGAAAATGCAGCAGATGTTGGCGGCGTTTCTATTGCCTATGATGCTTTTAAGCTGACCAAAGAAGGACAAGACACCACCAAGATTGGCGGCTATACACCAGACCAGCGGTTCTTTATTTCTGTTGCGCGTATCTGGCGCGTAAAGATGAAAAATGAATTCCTGCGTTTATGGATCAATAATAATCCACACTCTCCTCCTATGTGGCGAGTAAATGGTCCGCTGATGAACAATCCACATTTTTATGAGGCATTCCACGTAAAGCAAGGCGATTCCATGTATTTACCTGAAGACAAAAGGATCTACATCTGGTAGGCAATGTGGATTCATCCAACAGGTTCATTCTGTCCGCAACGACTTCACCGGGTTAGCGATGGCAGCCTTTATTGCAGTATAGCCCACGGTAAGCCACGCGATAAGCAATGAACATAAAATAGTCCCGGCGAAAACCCAAATATCGATTGTAATACGATAAGTATATTGCTGCAACCACTGATGCATGTAGTACCATGCGACCGGCGATGCAATAACAAACGCAACGACGATAAGAACTGTTAATTCCTTCGACAACATCACTACGATGTCGCGGACCGGGGCACCAAGCACTTTGCGTATGCCGATTTCTTTTTTACGCTGAACGGCCATGAATGCAACGAGTCCGTACAAACCCAGGCAGGATATGAAAATGGCAATGCCGGAGAATATTTTATACAGCTGGGAAAGTTGGTTTTCCTGTTTGTAATAATCCGCCACTGTCTGATCCAGAAAATGATATTCAAAAACATAGTCAGGGAAATAGGCATTCCATATATCCTGCATGGATTTGATAACAGATGGTGCCTTGTTAAGATTGATTTTAATATTCGTAAGGCCATAACTCTCTTTAAGAGTCATTAGAACAACCGGACCGATCGCATCCCGAAGAGAATTGACATGAAAATCCTTTACCACGCCAACAATCGGGCAAATCTTTCCGTTTACATTAATTTTTTTACCGATCGCAGCTTCTGCATTTTTAATGCCCAAATTTCTCACTACTGCTTCGTTCACCACAAATTCACGCACGGTATCTGACGGATAATAAATTCTGCCGGCGGCAAGTTTCAAATTATATAGATTAAAATAAGCGGTATCTGCAGGTCTCATGCTCACAATCATATCGGGACTAACATTTGTGTTTGATAGCACACGCAGATCTGAATACCAGCCCCCTCCGGACGGTGCAAAAGTGCTGATACTTATGTTCTCAATGCCAGGCACTTTTCTTAGTTCATCTTTCAGTAAATTAAATTTTGTCTGGCTAAGGCTGTCATCGGGGATTCCTGCGTTTATGATGGCTTTTTTTGTAAACCCCAAATCTGCCTTGCGGAAATAATTCATTTGTGTCACAATGACCAGTGTGCCGATAATCAACATCTGCGCAATAACAAATTGAAAAACTACCAGGCTTCTCCTCAATGAAATCCCTTTTTGATTGCCGCTCAGCAACGCACTTTTTAAAACATCCGCGGGTTTGAATTCTGACAGAATCATAGCCGGATAAAAACCAGATAAGAATGTTACCAGCAGTACCGTCAATATCATAAATCCTATAAATGCTGATCCAAATAAACCCTTCTCTGATAAATGAATCCCGAGCAGATGATTGACAAAAGGAATGCTGATAAAAACGACCAATAATGAGCAGATCCATGCCATCAAAACAGTGATACCGGTCTCCCCCAAAAATTGCAAGACCAGTTGCGCCCGTCTGCTTCCGAGTACTTTCCTTACACCGACTTCCCTTGCCCTGTTTACGGCCTGGGCAGTCGTAAGATTTATAAAGTTTACACAGGCAATAATCAACAAAAACCATCCGATCAGGCTTAAGGCCAGAATAAGATCCCTGCTAAAAGTAACGCCATTAAAATTTCCATAGCGCCCGTCAAAATGAATGTTATCAAAACGCTGAAGAGCTAAATCATAATTTGGATTAACCGGTTTAATATGTTTATCAACAAACCGGGCAAGCAGTTTATCAAACTCGCCGGGTGAAGCATGGTTGTTCAGTTGCACCAGGCAATAATTGTAATCAGAAATACTTTCCCAGTCTGTCAGCATGGATTTATCGACAAGACTTTCATAGGACAAAACAACGCCCAGCTGGAAATCTGTGTTTGGAGGAGGATTTTCCAATATTCCCGTGATCTTCAAATTTATTCCAAATACTTTAAGTGTTTTTCCATTCGCCGTTTTCCAGTTACCAAAATATTTTGATGCGATATCCTTTGTCAGTAATACATTCCCGGGCTGGCTCAAAGCAGTTGCCATATTGCCTTCAGCCAACGGGTAGTTGAACATTTGGAAAAATTGCCTTTCGGCAACAAACACTTTCGGTTCCTTAAATTTCTTTAATGCAGATCCATTCGCCCCTGTTACATCCACTTGTACATTGTACCCGCAATAAATGGCCGCTGCATTTTTCAGCTGCGGGGCCTCCGTACGCAAAGTCTGCGTTACAGGAAATGGAACACCTGCCCGGTATTCCCTGACATTAATATTTTTGCCGTTGCGTATAACCCGGTAGATGTTATTTATATCAGAATGAAAATCATCGAAGCTTTTCTCATACTTTATCACCAGAAATATTAAAAGAAACGCCGCAAAACCAATCATCAGACCGGCAATATTGACAATCGCGTTTTTCCTGTGCCGCAGAAAATTGCGAATAGCTGTTTTGAGGTAGTTTTTAACCATAAATAAAATATTGCCTTTAAATTAATTACCCGCCATCAATTTGATAGTCTTTTGATCTCAAAACCATTGCCATTTCCATATCTGCCTGATTAATAACTTAAAACAACTTTTCGTTCGTAAACGAAGCGTTCATTTCCGGACAGAAACCGTTTGGTTATGGACAACGCAGAAACCAGAGAGGAGTTTGGTTTCCGGTAGGAAAAGACTGAGTGAAATAATTGACCAGGAAACAACAGGTGACCGTCATTTGTTCAACGACCGACTGGGGGTGGGCCAAGATATATTTGAAAGAATTTATGTTATGATGCCGCTCATTACAAGTCCTTTTGAATATATGAGGAATTAAAAATAATTATTCATTTTTTTAAAGATGCAAAAATAAGCGAGAATGTATACATAAATAAAAATTGGCTATTTTTAAGCATTAACCCTTTCAACATTTATGAAAAACCTTAGAATTATTAAGCTGGTTTGTATTGCATTTATTTTCACCCTGACATTCATGGCAAGAGCAAATGCGCAGCAGCTGATGCATAGTTTCGGTTTGTCTTTGTCGGTTTTGCAAGGCACATTGCAGGAAGGTGCCGGAAACTCTGAAAGTTTCGCGGTTGAGCAAAATAACCTGACCTACTTTCCCAGGTATAATTTTGTTGAGAACGAGAACAGCTCAATCAGTATTGGTGCTCCCATTGGCATCGGTATCTGGATTGCAACAAACACCTATGGCAATGATGCGGGCGTAATTTTTTCCTATGATCTGCCTTTGGTCATTGATTATAATATCGGCTGCAAGTCGACAATGAGCAATGACAGAAATTTCGGCGGGTATTTCGGTGTAGGTTTTGGATACAATAAAGTAAATATTTCCGAAAGTAGTTATTCAGACTTTAATGGTTCCTCCTATGGCCCCTTGTTCAGGGCTGGTTTCCGCTTCGGTTCTTCCAATGAAAGCTGGAACAGGCACGGGCTGACAGCAGGAGCCTATCCTTATTGCTGGCTTTCGTAATTCCCGCCATACTTTTCTTTCTCGCAGCTTTTTGACCCGATGTCCGGTTTTTGAATGCAGCGTTGTCTTAATTTTACGGTATCTGGTAAAATAAAAACAACTAATACGTCAATATCATGGAAAAATTTATGCTGATCATAAGAGAGGACCTGGGCAAGATGGGAAAGATGACCGACGAAGAGCGGTTCGCTAACATACCCATGATGCTGGAATGGGTTGATTCATTGATCGAAAGTGGAAACTATATCAAGGGTGAACCGTTGCTGATAAAAGGCCGCTATGTAAGCAAAGATCAAATTCTTTCTGACGGACCTTTTATTGAAGCCCGCGAAGGAATATCTGGTTATGAAATTATCAGGGCAGAAAATATTGAACAGGCTGCCGCCATTGCACAGAATTGCCCGCTGGTGCAAAGAGGGCTTGCAGTAAGAGAGGTTCGTCCGATTGCCACAATATATGGTGTGAATAATGAATGAAGTCGAAAAATGTATCGATGTTATATACAAAGACAAGTTCGGTCAGCTGATTTCGTTAATGTTACAACGTTTCCGGAATTTGTCGATTGAGTCGGCGGAAGATATCGTACAGGAAGCTTTTACCGAAGCTACGCAATATTGGCCAACGCAGGGTGTGCCCGAAAATCCATCGGGGTGGATATACCAAACCTGCAAAAACAAATCCATCAACCTGCTTAAAAAAATAGATAAAACATCCGATTTATCTTTAGCCAAAACAGTTTCAGTAGACCCGGAAGAGACAGATGAGCATGCTTTTAAAGATGCACAATTGCGCATGTTGATAGCCTGCTGCCACCCGAACCTGACGCCAAAAATGCAAGTGGTTTTAGCACTTAAATATGTGGCCAATCTTAAGATTGAAAATATTGCCCTGCAGTTGGGGGCAGAACCCGACGCTATCGAGAAAATGCTTTATCGCGCAAGACAAAAAATTAAAAGCGAGGCATTGATCCTGTCAGCAAACAATGGCGCCTCTTCAAAAGGGTGGCTTTCGATTGTACACAAAGTGATCTATCTCATCTTTAACGAGGGCTATAAACAATCAGGCGAAAAAATAGGCCAGGGAAAAATAATGTGTGAAGACGCTCTTATGCTCAATAAATTTTTATTTGATAGTCCTCTGTGCAATTCCGAAACGAAAGCTTTGCAGGCACTTATGCTGTTTAATGTAGCCCGCTTTGATGCACGGTTTGATGCAGAAGGAAACGCTATAGAATTGGAATATCAAAACAGAAGTCTCTGGAACAGTTCATTGATACGACTCGCTCATCTGCTATTGACAGAGTCAGAAGACCTCTCCTTTTGTCCTTATCATTTGGAAGCGGCCATCGCCTGGGTGCACTGTGCCGCACAGAAATTCGAAGACACTGATTGGGCCAGCATCTGCAAATACTACGAAGTGTTGTTAGAAATCTATCCAAGCCCGTTTGCTGAGATCAACTATGCAGTTGCCTTGCAATATAATCACCAAAATGAAAAAGCATTTCACATCCTGATGGAACTCCACCGAAACCCATATTATAATAAAATGTCCATTCTTGAGATTTCCATTCGAAAGTATTATGAACGCGTTACTGCACAACTAGACAGGTATCCGACACCCTGACGCAAAAAAACAATTGAATAGTTCATGTCCGGTAAAACCTTCCCCCGTTGTCTATACTAATAAAACAGAAAATAATGAAAACAACTACGCTCTTTACCAAAATCGTGATGATATGGGTTGTCTTTTCTTGTCATACAGGATTTGCCCAGACCTCCCCGGGCCAGGGAGCAGGGCCCCAAAATGCACAAAACGAAAAAATTATCAGGGCGTATTATACTGCTTATGAGCAAAAAGACTGGAATTCGATGGAGCAGATTCTCGCTGACGGGTTTACTTTCTCCAGCCCTCTTGATGATCATATCAGTCTAAAGCTATATAAGGAAAGATGCTGGCCAAACGCATATAAGATCAAACAATTTGATCTGGAAAAGCTTGTTGTAAATGGAGATGAAGCCTATGTAATCTATAATGGTTGGACAACGGACGGAAAATTATTCCGGAACAGCGAATATTTTAAGTTTAAAGATGGAAAAATTAGTACAAACGAGTGTTTTTTTGGGGCTGGCATAAATTATCCCAATTCGGGGAAATAAAAAAGCACCAAATTCTTACTCTCAACTTTTGGGATCGGCTCAGTCCCGTTAAAAGGAATAAAATAATTGACTTCCAGCAATAAAGTTATTCCTGAAGTAAAAAAAAAATAATTACCCAGAGATGGTTCAATTTGAAACTCCCGGACCCAAATAAGTGAATGTGTTATTGAGTTCTTTGGCAAGGTCTTTCCAGTTTTTTTCAGGTGTCAATGCCATTAATTTAAAACGCATTTCTACAAGATAGTCAGTATAGCTCCTGCGCAGTTCAATCATTTTAGTTCTCATGGGTTCGAAATCCTGCCGTGTAACATTGTAAGGCCTGAGCGCCTTCAGATATTTAAAGTTCAATTCAAGGAAAGCCTCTGAAAGATTGTCGCCTTTAATTTCATAGTCACCAATAATTATCCTTGTTTTAGCCTTAGCTGCAGAATCCGTTATATATTTATTACAGGCAATAATTAATCTCTCCTGCAATTGTTCATTTCGGGCTATAACAGCCTTTCTGACCTTTGACTCATCAGGTAGTTTTATGGCTTTATTCATAATACTGTCCCATTCATTCGGGTGTATAAGGGACCTGGATTTTAATTCCGAAGTCAGGAGTCCATCTGCTAATTCCTTAAGTCCAATATAAAAACTGTCGTATACCTTCTTGAAGTCACCAGGTGTTGAAGCACGATTCATATTCAGGTCTACAAGTTTTTTGTCGTAGACTTTCTTCGTTTGTTTTTGAAAGTCCTCTTCGCTTTTTTCGACCTGTTTGACGATCTTATCAATTTCCGATTTACGGTCTTTATCCTTTACATAAACACCAACCGCTTTTTCGAAATTTGGATCGAGCAAGTATGTCTCATGCCCTCCACCGAACAAAATAAAATACAAGGTCAGTAGGCCGATTATCATAAAAAATGTTTTAGTATATGGATAAAAACACCCTGCCCGGCACCCAGGGTTGAAAGAGGTTCCGCAACTTTGTCAAGAACACTTCTGATAGCCAGAGTGGAGATACAGATTTTTGAATTTAATTACAATTTTTTTTTAACAAGGCGACTTACAGAATTAAATATATGGAAATATCCTGGCTCATTCCGGGAATGAATGAAATACTGATTCATTATAATTCATTTAACCGTTAAACTGATACTTATTTCTTTTTTTTGCAGACATGATTTTAATAGTAATTGATTCGGCATGTTAAAAAATTAAATAACGTGCAAATCAAAACTTTTATTAAATTTGATTACATAATATTTCCAACATTACTTTCCGAACCTCCCTTAAAACGTCAGATTTTTTCTGACTGAAGAAATACTCTATTTGAAAAGTGTATACAGGCCCTGTGTTAGTATCGAATACCTGAAATACTACGATTGCCTGGATTATTTTTTCTCCCGAAACAAACCTAAAATAGTATTATCATTTTCATATGGTCGCAGACTTGAAATCCTGACTTCCTTATAATCATTTTTTATTTATGTATAATTCGGGAAAAAACTCAAGTCTGATATATGGATCGTGGCCCTTTGATATTGAAGGTGTAGACTCCCTTGTATCTCTTGCACTTGATATGCACTGGTCGTGGAACCATGAAGCCGATGAATTATGGCGGCTTTTAGATGCTGATTTGTGGGAGGTAACACATAATCCGTGGTTAGTTTTGCAAACCGTATCACGTAATAAACTCGAAAGCCTTTTGGGGAAAAAGGAGTTTAAAGAAAAAATAAATCAACTGATTGAATCGAAAGAACTTGCCATGTCAAGACTTACATGGTTCCAGCATAAATATCCAAATTCTCCTCTTTCCTCTGTTGCTTATTTCAGTATGGAATTTATGTTGAGTGAAGCACTGCCGATTTATGTCGGAGGATTGGGTAATGTGGCGGGTGACCAGTTAAAATCCGCCAGCGATCTTGGCGTTCCGGTTTTTGCCGTAGGCTTGCTTTACCAGCAAGGTTATTTTCGGCAGCAGATAGATAAATATGGATCCCAGCAGGCATTTTTCCCTTACAATGATCCAGGGCAATTACCTATTATGCCTTTGCGATTGCCAGACGGTGAGTGGCTCAGAATAAAAATAGAATTATCCGGATATGAAGTATGGCTCCGTACCTGGCAGGTACAAGTAGGTGAAAGGAAACTTTATTTATTGGATAGCAACGACCCGGCTAACTTACCTGTTCACAGAGCTATTACCTGTGAAACTTATGGCGGAGGAAGCGATCTCCGTATTCAACAGGAAATCATTTTGGGGATAGGAGGATGGAAATTGCTAAAGACCCTGGATATTAAACCCGAAGTATGCCACATGAATGAAGGGCATGCAGCTTTTTTGATATTGGAACGCGCCCGCGATTTTATGAAAGAAAACGGGACTTCGTTTGACGAAGCACTGGCTGTTACAAGAACAGGAAATTTATTCACAACCCATACAGCGTTAGCTGCAGGTTTTGACCACTTTGATCCTTCACTTATGTGGCAATTTTTTGGCCGATATGCACAGGATGAACTTAAAATCGATTTCAACGAGCTCATGTCTCTTGGCCGTGAAAACCGCTTTAATCTATCCGAAAGTTTTAATATGGCTTTCCTTGCAATTCGGGGAAGTGGTGCTGTAAACGGGGTAAGCAAATTGCATGGCAGGGTAAGTCAGCATCTGTTTGAATCTCTGTTTCCAAGATGGCCTGATATAGAAATTCCTGTTGGTTCCGTAACCAATGGTGTACATATGCCAAGCTGGGATTCGGAAATTGCAGATAAAATATGGACAGAAGCCTGCGGGAAAGAAAGATGGCGCGGAGATCTTGAAACGTTGGAAAAAGATATTTCCACTGTAACAGATGAAACCCTGTGGCAACTAAGAAATACATCCAGGGAAATACTTGTTGGTTATGTCCGTAAAAGATTCGAAAGTCAATTAGAAGTTTCCTTCAAGTCAAAAGAAATTATTGAGATTGCAAAGAGTGTATTTAGCCCAAATGCATTGACTTTGGGTTTTGCACGCCGGTTTGTTTCATATAAAAGACCCAACCTTTTGTTGCATGATGCGGATAGATTTATCCGCATACTTACAAATCCTGAATGGCCCGTGCAGTTAATTATGGCAGGAAAAGCACCTCCATTTGACGAAACGGGCAAAGCATTAATCAGACAATGGATACAATTCATCGAACAACATAATTTATACCATCATGTAATTTTTTTAAGTGATTATGATATGTTGCTCACGGAACATTTAGTGCAGGGAGTAGATGTGTGGCTGAATACACCCAGAAGGCCCTGGGAAGCATGCGGAACAAGTGGCATGAAAGTGTTGGTAAATGGCGGGATCAATTTATCGGAATTAGACGGATGGTGGGCAGAAGCTTATAACCCGGACATTGGATGGGCACTTGGCAACGGACATGAACATAGTGAAGATCCCGCTTTGGATGCTATCGAAGCTGAAGAATTATACAGTTTACTGGAACAACAGGTAGTGCCTGAATTTTATAAACGCAACGAAGCAGGGATACCATCCCGATGGACTGAAAGGATGCGCAAGAGCATGGCTACTTTAACACCGAAATTTTCCGCTAACCGTGCAGTTCGCGAATACACAGAAAAATATTATCTGCCTGCAGCCGCAGAATATATAGGCAGAGCAGCCAATAAGGGGGCAAAGGGAATCAAAATTTCCGGCATACATAAGGATATGCTAAATAAATGGCCCGGCATATTATTTGGAAATATGACAGTAAATAATACTGAAAACGGATACTTTTTTCATTTGCCTGTTTTTTTAAACGGGTTAAATCCTGATAAAATATTAGTGGAATTGTATGCGGACAGCATGGATGGAGTTGCACCGGAAAAAATAATGATGAGTGCCGGTTTGCCTTTGGAAAAAGATCAGGAATATGTATTTCATGCACAAATAGTCACCAAAAGACCCGCAGGCGATTATACTACGCGCATTATTCCCCGCTATGAAAATATATCTGTTCCTCTGGAAAATAACCTGATACGCTGGCAACACTGATTATTTTAACAGGATTAACAAACAGGTTCGCAAAATTTTTTGGCTACCTCCTGCCATGTGAAGTGCGCGTCTTTCACGATGCAGTATTAGAAGATGCCAGGAAACGGATTGTTGAAGGCTGAAAGAAACAAAAACAATTAAAATCAGGTAAATTTAGTTTACCATGATATTTTTATAAATGCAGGAATCAGATAATCATAAAATCAGGGCTTTGAGTCAGGGTAAAATTGTTTCAGTAAGGGGTAGCGTGGTAGACACATTTTTTGAAAATACCCTGCCTCCTGTTTTCACTGTATTATATGCGGGAGAAAATAATCAGATCGAGATAGAAGTTATTTCACAACTGGATGCACAACGGGTCCGTGGTATTGCGTTAAACCCGACGCAGGGATTAGCACGCGGTATGGCTGTTGTGTCTGGCGGCAAAGAATTATCAGTTCCCGTTGGAAAAAAAATTATGGGCAGAATGTTTGATGTGTTTGGCAATACAATTGACCATGGGGAAAAACTTTCCGGTATGGAAAGGCGAAGCATTCACCAGGAACCACCCTCTCTGGAACAGCGCTCAACTAAATCTGAAATTTTTGAAACAGGTATTAAAGCCATAGATGTATTGGTTCCCTTAGAACGCGGAGGGAAAGCAGGTTTGTTCGGTGGCGCGGGCGTTGGCAAAACCGTTTTATTAACTGAAATGATACACAACATGGTAGGGCATCATAATGGCGTCAGCATGTTTTGCGGAATTGGCGAACGTTGCCGTGAGGGACAGGAATTATATAACGATATGAAAAAAGCAGGGGTTCTGGAAAATATGGTGATGATTTTCGGCCAAATGAATGAACCACCCGGCGCGCGTTTTCGCGTTGGTCATGCCGCATTAACGATGGCAGAATATTTTCGCGATGATGAACACAGGGATGTATTATTATTAATTGACAATATTTTTCGTTTCATACAGGCAGGTATGGAGGTGTCAGGATTAATGGGCCAGATGCCTTCACGCCTCGGGTATCAACCAACGCTGGGAACTGAACTATCCAAATTAGAAGAACGTATTGCCAATACAAATACAGGAGCCATTACGTCCATACAGGCGGTATATGTTCCCGCAGATGATTTGACGGACCCCGCAGCCGCGCATACATTTTCTCATCTTTCTGCATCCATTGTGCTGTCTCGAAAAAGAGCAAGTGAAGGATTATACCCGGCAGTGGATTTATTGCAATCGAGTTCAAAAATGGCAACTCCGGGAATTATTGGAGACCGGCACTATAACCTTACACAGCAAATCCGGCAAACACTGGAGCAATATGAAGAACTAAAGGATATAATTTCCATGCTTGGCATGGAACAGTTATCTATTGATGACAGAAAAACAGTCAACCGTGCCAGGCGCCTGGAAAAATTCCTTACACAACCTTTTTATACCACTGAACAGTTCAGCGGTATTCAAGGCAGGGACGTACATTTAAAAGATGCCCTGGATGGTTGCGAGCGTATACTTTCTGATGAATTGAATGATTTACCTGAAAGTGCCTTTTATATGATTGGAAGAATTGAAGAAGCAATTGAAAAATCAAAATTAAATGCAGCTGCTCCAAATTAAATAACATGGAAACAGGTTTGATGTCCCTGCGAATTTTTCTGCCTTTCAAAATTTTTGCCGAAGCGAAAAATGTCAGGCGCATTGTGGCAGAAACAAATGACGGCCTTTATGGGTTCCTCCCACAAAGGCTTGATTGTGTTGCTGTATTGGTTCCCGGTATTTTGACATACGAAACGGTAAACGAAGGGACACAGTACATAGCAGTTGATGAAGGGGTACTGGTAAAAACAGACAAACAGGTTTTAGTATCTGTTAGAAATGCCATAGGCGGAGCTGATTTGGGCAGGTTGCATGAATCGGTAGAAAAAGAGTTTACAAACCTGAATGAGAATGAAAGAAACAACCGCGCAGTAATGGCAAAACTGGAAGGAAGTCTTATCAGAAGGCTTCAAAATTTTTACAGACAATAATATGGAACCTGAAGACTATAAAAATAAGAACCAGTTCAGTGAAGAAATAAGCGAAAAGGAAAAACGTATGCTCAAAGCAATGCATGAACATAAACAAAGTGCGTGGTCGGGTTTTGGAATGTTTGGAATGATCGGCTGGTCAGTTGTTGTTCCTGCTTTATTGGGCGCTGCACTCGGAATCTGGCTCGACAGGCATTATCATCAGTCATTTTCATGGACGTTGACATTTTTATTGGCAGGAACCATTTTAGGCTGCATAATAGCGTGGAGCTGGGTTACAAAGGAGAATAAAAATATGCATCAGGATAAAAAGAAAGACAATGAATGAAATACCATACATATTATTGAATTTTATAGCAGGCATAATTTTAGGCGCCATATTCTTTGGCGGCTTATGGCTCACCATAAAAAAATCGGTAAAATCTAAAACACCCTGGTTATTGTTTTTAAGCAGTGCGGTGATTCGGACAGTAATTGTCTTACTTGGGTTTTATTACACTTCACTTGGCAATATGCCAGGCTTGCTTATTTGTACTCTGGGTTTCATAATTGCGCGGCAAATCATTCTGCGAATCAATAAAACAGCAGATCAAACATCCGTAGTAGTAAAAAAGGAGGTCAGCTATGAAGCTTAGTCCTGACGAAACAGTTTTCTGGCATCATGGATTTATCAATATCAATCTTACTATGGTTACTACGTGGGCGCTCATGCTGGTTATGGTAATCGGGTCCTGGTTAATTACAAGAAAACTAAAATCTGATATTACAATTTCAAAATGGCAGTGTTTTCTTGAAATGATCATTATCGGGATAAGAAATCAAATTAAAGAAATTGGTCTTGACAACCCGGAAAAATTCATCGGTTTTATCGGAACAGTATTTCTCTTCATCTTCCTGTCCAATCTCTGTATCATTTTTCCCGGTTATGAACCGCCAACAGGTTCTTTGTCTACCACTGTTGCACTTGCCGTTAGTGTGTTTTTAGCAGTACCTTTTTTTGGTATTATGGAGAATGGCATATTGGGTTACCTGAAAACATATTTACAGCCAACCTATATCATGCTGCCTTTTAATATCATCAGTGAATTATCGCGAACTCTTGCTTTAGCAGTAAGATTATTTGGCAATATAATGAGCGGAGGAATGATATTGACAATATTACTGAGCATAGCGCCATTTGTGTTCCCGGTATTAATGACAATACTAGGGCTGATAACAGGCGTCGTTCAGGCATATATTTTCAGTATACTGGCAACTGTATATATTTCTGCTGCTTCCCGGGAATCCAAAACAAATAAAACTAAAACATAACCATATGGACAGTTCAACAATAATTGCAGTTGTTTCCATCGCTACCGCAGGACTTACTACGGGCATCGGTGTTATGATGCCAGCCATAGGGCAGGGACGCTCTATTTCATCTGCATTAAACTCCATGGCGCAGCAGCCAGATTCGGCATCTACCATTACAAGAACATTGTTCGTAGGGCTTGCCATGCTGGAATCATTATCGATTTACTGTTTCGTTATTTCAATGATCCTTATTTTTGCCAACCCGTTCTGGAATCATTTCACCGCAAAATAATATTGTATAATGAAGGTTAACTGGTTCACAGTAATCGCACAGATCATTAATTTTCTGATACTGGTTTGGTTGCTCAAGCGCTACCTGTACAAACCAATTCTCAATTCCGTTGCTGAACGCGAAAAGAAAATCGCGGCACAGTTAAATGATGCTGCAAATAAAGAAAGCGAAGCCGAAAAAGAAAAAGCGGAATTCAAACAAAAAAACATTTTGTTCGATCAGCAGAAAGCAGAGCTGATGAATAAAGCAATTGAAGAAACCAACCAGCAGCGTACCAAATTTTTGGAAAATGCAAGAAACGACGCGAATGTATTGCGCGCCAAACTGCAAGCATCATTCAATGAGGCGCAGGAAAACATGCACCATGAAGTTGCCCAAAAAATACAGCAGCAGGTATTATCCATAACACAAAAAACACTTTCCAGCATTGCTTCTTCCAGCCTTGAAGAACAATCGGTAAATGTCTTTATTAAACACCTGGATGAATTAAAAGAAGATGAAAAGCAACTATTTATTTCAGCATTCAAGTCCGGGTCAAATCCGGTTTTGATAAAAAGCGCATTCCGCCTGCCTCCGGATGTACAAGTGAATATTCAGGATTCCGTTGAAAAATTACTGGGAACAAAAATCCAGATACAATATAAGTTGCAACCAGAGTTAATAAGCGGCATTGAACTTACCGCAAACGGGTATAAACTGACATGGAGTGTTTCAGCTTATCTTGATTCACTTAAAAAAGATTTTTCAGTAGCACGAAAATAAGGAGAAAAAACAAGAGGGAAAAAGGAAGATGCAACAAAATGCATTCGATAAAACAATCAGCGATACGTTCGACAAATTAAGCCGGGATAGCGAAATGCATGAGCTCTCTATTGTTCCGCGTGAAGTGGGTACAGTTTTGAGCGTTTCTTCGGGGATCGTAAAAATTGGCGGACTTCCTAATGCTGGTTTTGAAGAATTGCTGAAGTTTCCCGGCGATTTATATGGCATTGCTTTTAACATTGATGAAGACGAAATTGGTGCAATTCTGTTAGGAGAAGATACCTTATTAAATGCGGGTGATGAAGTGGAACGTACCGGGCGCGTAATGGATGTCCCTGTCGGGGATGGTTTAATCGGCAGGGTAATAAATCCGTTGGGTAAACCCATGGACGGCAAGGCATCCATTTTATTTACAAAACGGTTGCCCATCGAACGTCCCGCTGCCGCAATAATGGACAGAGCTGCGGTAGATGTGCCATTGCAAACCGGATTAAAAGTAATTGACGCACTTATTCCAATCGGGCGCGGGCAACGTGAATTAATTTTGGGCGACAGGCAAACGGGTAAGACTGCGATTGCAATTGATACCATCCTGAATCAGCGCGACAAAAATGTGTTGTGTATTTATTGTGCCATTGGGCAGCGTACGTCTTCTATTGCCAGGGTTATTGCCAGCCTCAGGAGAAAAGGCGCTATGGAATATACCATTGTTGTAGTTACCGAAGGCAATAACCCGCCAGGGTTGCAATATATTGCTCCTTATGCTGCAACAAGTATCGGTGAATATTTTATGGAACAGGGTCGCGATGTATTGATTGTCTATGATGACCTTACCAGCCATGCACGTTCTTATCGTGAACTGTCTCTGTTATTAAGAAGGCCCCCGGGGCGGGAAGCATTTCCCGGAGATATCTTTTATATTCATTCAAGATTACTGGAACGTGCTACGCACCTGAGTCCGGAGCTCAAAGGCGGTTCCCTGACTGCGTTGCCGATTATCGAAACACAGGCTCAGGATATTTCCGCATACATTCCTACTAATCTTATTTCAATTACCGATGGACAAATTTATCTCTCTCCCAAATTATTCGAACTCGGGCTTTTACCAGCGGTAGATGTAGGTAAATCGGTTTCCCGGGTTGGCGGCAAAGCACAATTGCCTGCATATCGTTCGATAACAGGCAATTTAAAACTTGCTTATTCGCAGTTTGAGGAATTAGAAACTTTTGCACGTTTTGGCACAAGGCTGGATGAAAATACACGGAAAATAATTGAGCATGGAAAGCGTATCCGTATTTGTTTAAAACAACAGGAACTACAGCCACTCGATGTGCCACAACAAATCATGACATTACTTACCTTAACAAGCGGGCTTTTCGATAATGTTCCTATTGACGAAATGCAGAATGCAGAAACGGCCCTGATAAGTGCAGCGTCTGAACTTTCACCCGAACTATTGAGGCGGTTATTTTCAAGTTCTTCGCTAAGCGAAGAAGATCATAAAACTATATTGGATATTGCCCGAAAAATGTTGCATGTATTTCAACCTAATCCTGAAGCAAAATAGTAACAGCAATGGACACTTTGGAAGACTTACATAAAAAAATCAACGGCGCCGCAGAACTCAATGCCGTTGTAAGAACTATGAAAGCATTGGCCGCTTCCAATATAGGACAATATGAAATGGCTGTTCAATCGCTGAAAGATTATTATAATACAATTGTCCTGGGTATTAATGCTTATTTTATAACAAATAAAACAGATTTAAAAAACCCGAAGAGGGAATCAGGGCCGAGTCACGAAAATAATATTTGTGCCATCGTTTTTGGTTCGGACCAGGGATTGGTTGGGCGATTCAATGATTCGCTCATGAATTTTGTTTCCATATCACTCAAAAATTTACCAGGAAAAAAGGAAATATGGGCAATCGGCGAACGGATACAATTGCTGTTTTCAGATGCAGGCTTTTCCGCTGCAAAACTTTTTACTGTACCCGTCTCCGTAAAAGCTATTACTGCCCTGACAAGCCAGCTATTGCTTGAAAGCGAAAATGCCTTTGGAAACGGGCATTTCAAGGAAATTCATATTTTTCATAACAGACAAAATTCCGGTGGAGGGTATGAACAATTTGGCCAAAGGTTGCTACCCCTGGATAAGGAATGGAAGAAAGAATTGGGAATGGTTCAATGGCCTTCAAAAAAAATACCCCAGGTAGTAGGGAATGCCGGTTCTACATTAAAATCACTTATTCATGAATATCTTTTTGTTTCCCTGTTTAAATCATGCGCCGAATCTTCGGCTACTGAAAACTCAAGCAGATTGATGGCAATGCAACGTGCTGAAAAAAATATTGAAGAATTACTCGGTGACCTAAACCAAACTTTCAATCGCTCGCGTCAGAACTCTATAGATGAAGAGTTGTTTGATGTGGTTTCTGGCTTTGAGGCATTGAAAAACTCAAACAATTGATTTTTGAAAATTCAAAAAATCCTGGTTATATCAAAGTGATCCTTGATCTGGCGAAAATAGATAATGCGAACAGTAGTATGCCAGAATAAATTATGACTCTGTCTAATTTTTCAGTATTAAAAAACCTGTTGCTCAGATCATATAATTTCAGGCCAAGAAAGCCCCCGAAAGTATTTGTAATTACGTCGGTTATATCTGTCGCCCCAATAGCGAATATAAATTGAATTAATTCAATAGTAACGCTAAAAGCCAGTATAGAAATAATCTTAAGAGAAAATCGAACTTTTTTGAAATTGACATTTAAAAGCAGTCCAAAAGGAATAAAGAATATGCAATTATCGATCATCTCATCGAAATTAATTTTTCCATTTACCATTGAAGGAGCAGCAAATGGAATCAGGTTGAGACTTCTATGGTGATATTCAAATATCGAAGAAATGTTGACTCTTAATTTGAATAGCAATAACCATATTAGAATCACTAAATATAAAGCAAGCAATCCTCTGGGTAATATTTTTCTCATATAATCTATTCGATTACTTTTTAAAGTCATGACCTCCTTCCCAAGAGCCCCAGCGATGTAGACTTTAAAGTTCCGGGTTTTGAAGGTTGAGCCGGCATAATTTTTAAAGTCACTATTTATTACAACACCTGCCGGGCATAAAGCTAATAAAGGTAAACTGTCAGTAAAATTAAAATGTATAGAACCAGATGCGTTATTTGAGGAATATCATTGAAACGGCGTAACATTCAGCAAGCCTGTCCATGATAATAGTGATGATTTGAGGGGTTTTGAAATCGAAGATGCAGATGGATATGTTTTATTTTTCGGACAACCTAGTTCATAGCAATAAACTTCCACTGCTTGCCGAAGCGTAGCGAAGGCTGGGGCTGTCGAGGCCCTCTGCTTCCTCTGTTTCGATGGTAACTTTCGTTATATTGACTCGTGTTATTCCCGCCAGTAGCTTTAAGGAAATTTTTCATAATGAAAAAATTCTTCATAAGCATATTTGCGTTAATCCTGATAATCACTTCGATCACCTGCAAAAAAACGAACTCAGTCTCCTCAAATAATAATTCTCAGGATACAACCAAACCCCAGCCAACTGCAGTCGGCACTCCTGTTGGCAGCCCAACCAGTAAAGTTATAGGCACAAATGGAGGCACAATTATTAGTGCGGATAGTTCAGTAGAACTTGATATACCAGCCGGGGCTTTGTCAAAAGACACAACAATAACCATTCAGCCCATTACAAACAATTGTCCCGGTGGTATAATCTCAGCTTTCCGTTTCAGTCCGAATGGACTTCAATTCAGCCAGCCCGCTACTTTAAAATTCCATTATCCTGACTCCATATTACAAAGCACTATCGCTGGTCTGATGGGCATTGCAGTCCAGGATAGCAGTGGCATTTGGAAAGCCGCGAGAAAAGTGACAAACGATACGATCGCACATACGATTGCAGCCTCCATTAAGCATTTTACCGATTATAGTCCAATGGAGTTGATTAGACTTTCGCCCTATCAACCAGCTGTGAAAGTTAATGAAGAAGATCCGGTGGATATAGAAGTATGGTCGTATCAGGATGTACAAGAAACCAATGGTGAAAACGATGACCTTTTTTTAGAAGCCCTTGTCAGTTATAGTGGGCCCCCGGTAATCTGGACGGTAAATGGCGTTGCAAATGGCAATAGCCAATATGGCACAATTAATTCTCACTCGACTATATATGATATACTACCTACGGGAAAAGTATATAAAGCCCCGTCCACAATTCCTGCCAATAACAATCCGGTTACCATTTCTGCAACAATAAACCTGACCCTGGCATACAATGATCAGGTCTTTAATAAGATCACCGTTTATACACATATTTTGATCGTAGATGCCCAGTACTTCGTACAACTTTATTATGAGGCAGATTCTGTTAATGAATCCGGGACCTATTGGAATATTACAGACTCCGCCTGGTTTGATGTATTTACAAATTCCTCTTCAGGAACAATGAGTCATCCCTTAAACTGGGATGCTTCAGTCAATTTTCTTTATAATAATGGAACGTGTACAGTAACCCACGGCCCAAGTGCTGCAGGTCCGATACATGTATTAGACTCAGGTACTGTTGCAGTTGACCCCATCAATAAAGAAATAACCGTTGTTTTCACCAAAGCACTTATTCCAAGCTATTATGTACCCTTTCCGTCGTGGAATTATACATGCGGATCTGATCAGGGCACATTGGGCGGCGGTTTGGGTCCGCCATTTCCAAGTTATCTTCAATTTGGCATGATGGATATTCCAGGTACAGAGGAGACTATAATTATTACTCCACAGTATAAAATGGTAGTAACACGAGAATAGAGTATCTACAGAATATTTCCAGACACCCGAAGTCTTAAAAACTCCGGGTGTCCTTCAGCTTTTATCAAATCACAACTAAATGTTTTTCTATGAAGCATAAGTTATTCATCGCGCTATTATTCTTTAACTGTAGTAACCTATCAGCCCAAAGCCGCTCCTGTGATGCGGCATATCGCTTTGACGCATCGTACACCAGGGATCTTGATCAGCTGGAAAATGTGAACATAACATTGCAGGTACCCAAGCCCGTTAAAAATCCGGTTGACAGATCTGGCAAAACCGGTAATGCCCAAAGTTATTATGCAGCGCCGGGCACAACATCTACCAAACAGTTTGTAAGTGCTGATGCGAATATCGGATTTAAAATGTGTTATGTACTGCAGCCCAACCTCGAGCTGTACAAAGCCGATGTAAAAGGCGGGATGAGAACATTTACCATACCTGCTGGTACTGGCGGCAACCTGGCAGTGAATATACCCATCCAGGTAATAACTCCACCTGGTACTACCACCCCTGGCAATGGAGTGGCCTGGGGCAAAGGGGCTTTCAAAGTTAAATTCACCAATGGCTATCTCCAAAGCGGCGAATATATACTGATCGATAAAAACACGATCTCTCCTGACGGTTCTCAAATGAAGGGTTCTGCTTTTTCAATCAAATAAATATTTCAGTTACATGAAACGCCGCTGTTTATTTATTTCCTTATTGCTCGCGTACTCTTTTATTACATTGGCACAAACCAATGATGCATACACCCATTTCAATCACTTTGTTTTTAAAGTTCCTCCCGGGTGGAAAACGGCGCAGAATGGAAGTTATATGACAGTAACCGCGCCGGCAACAACTATGGATGAATTATTAAGTTTCATATTGTTTCCCCCGGCAACAGACACAAGTTTTATAAACGCGGGCAATGCTGCCATTAGGGAAGTGGCAACAGGTATGGGCGGGGTTGCCCAGGGACTTGGAAGAAGCGATGGCTCCGTATATGAAGTTATGCACGAAGGCATTTACAAAAGGAGTTGGGAATATTCAATGGGAAGTGGTACCATACAGATAAATAATATGTCCGATTTTTCCAAATCAATGTCGTTTCAAGCAGGTGTATTCCTGGCAAAGATCAATGGAAGAATAGAAAAAGTTTTGTATTTGAGTAAAAATTACAGATGCGGCAGCTACTCAACCACCACGGCGTATAAAAAAAGTTATGAATCTGTCATTGACAATTTCTTTTTTGATATGAAGTTTGATGACTGGCAAGATACAAATATGAAACAGGGTAAAGTGACTTCCTCAGGAGTATCCGGCGTATGGTCCGGTGTATCTTACCTGGGCGGTGAAATAAAATATGATGCCAGTTTTTTTATTTTATTTGATAACGGACAGGTTTTCTACGATTCAAAATTTCCAAAGTCCGGTTTGTACAACCTCAATACGCTCGCGGCAGCAGCAAACCGGCCGGATCAATGGGGAACTTATACCTGGCAAAACGGGTCCGGCACTATGTCAGTATCTTCCTGGCGTACCATTCCGTTTTCAATAAAGGATGGAAGGCTGATGGCAAAGACTGGTGGCTCAATTCGTCAGTTTGCAAAACTTCCATCCATTGACGGCGCCACTTTGCATGGTACCTGGTGTTTTGAGGGCTCCTGCATCAGTTTCACAGACGATGGGAAATTTACTGATAATGGAGTCATTCAGCAACTGGAACATTTGCCCACTACCTGCAATTTTATTGAACCGAAAAACGGACAGGGTACTTATGAAATAGAAAACAATTCAATATTCTTCCATTACACAGATGGCTTAACTATTCAAAATGCAATTTCAGGATTAAATATCGACAATGGCAATTTGTCAACCAGCAAGCTTTTCCTTGGCTGGTATAATGATGTGCTGGCAAAAAATTAAAAAATGAAACGCAGGTATTTTATTTTATTCCTTTTGTTTCCCTGCCTGGTTATTGCTCAGCAGCCCTCGCAGGCAGATCTTGAAAAAATGCAAAAAGACGCGCAGCAGAAAGCGAATGCCGTCATGAATGATCCGAAATATCAAAAATATATTGGTAATAATAATGCGGGCAACATGATGAATATTCCCTCCAATCCTTTTTCTCTTCAAAAGCCTGACACTGCTTTTCTTTCAAAAATGAAAACACCGGAAAAAAATGTAAAGGCATTGGCATCCATTCCCGTAAAACCCATGTCGAAGGCCGATCTGAAATATTTTCTCGCAGATATAAAAAAGAAATTAGGGCCCGTTGTGCAAAGCAGTTATGGAACCAGGCCGCTTTCCACTTCCGGAAAATCGGCCACCGCAGTTTCCGGCGAAGCCGTGTTGGCATTTTATGCAGGCAAACCCGAATATGCATTGCTGCTGGGGATGGAATCCGTATCCCTTGATCCTGAAAACGAGAACGCACTCAACAATGACGCAGCCATTCTCAGTCTTTGCGGGTTTCCTTATAAAGCTGTTCCCATCCTGGACTATCTCAAGGAGCAGGAGCCCGATAATTCAACCGTCAATAATAATCTGGGACAGGCTTATTTAATGATGGGTGATATTTTGAAGGCGCTTGACTATCTGAGACAGGCAGTAGCAGCTACACCTTACCATCCTAATGCAAATATGTCGCTCGCTTATATTTCTTACCTGAACGGTGATAAATCCGCAGCGGCAGCTTATTGTAAAAACTGTTTGCGCGGTGGCTTTGTCTCACAAGCATGGAATATGCTGAAGGCGATCAAACCGGATGTGAAATTAATGGACTATATCAGGCACCGTTATAAACAACCTGAAACTTTTAATGAGCATAAATATGAACTGTTACCACAATGCCGGACGGTTGACGAGGTAGCGAAGTTGCAGATACTTTATCCCGAATATAACAGTATGCTGATGAGGATAAAATCGAAATATGATAAGATGGCCAATGAGGAAGGAAAACTCTCAGCTCAAAACATACAAAATAATATAATGCAAAAAGTAAGTCAGGGTGGTGACCCCATGCGCCCATTTGGCTGGTTTGCTAATACTTTGTTAGGTGACATTGCTAAAACACACGCAGAGAACCTGCTTGAGATGGATAAATATGATAAACAGTTTGAGGAAAAACTAAAAGAACTGAACGACGATTACGAAGTAAAGAAAAAAGAGGTAAATGATAAATATGGCTCGTCTGAAGTTGCAGAAGGCTCGGCATATACTGACAACTCAGCGGCCCGCTGCAATGCAGTCAATGAACTCAATAACACTTTTCTTCCGGAATTCGCTGATTTGCGGGAAGCATGGCAAAAAAAATGGCTTTACGAAGAAAGGGATTATTTCAATGATGCCTCTTTCTGGTGTTACGTGGCTTCGCTTGACGATCATCAATACCGCAAAAACTTTTATCAACTGGTCAGTGAGTATCTGGGTCTGATGATAAAACTAAACCATACCCGCCTGATTGCATGCCTGCACAAAAATGCAGATACGACGCACAAAAAACCAGACTCATTGCAATTCCAGGAAGGGAAATGTCCGCTGGCCGCAAAAATCCCGGTCAAGCAGCTGAGTTCAACAATAAGTCTTGACTGTAACAAGATGGGACTGGACGCTGAAATTGGTGAGGGCGTATCGTTAAAAGCAACACATTCTTTTTCCGGATCAACAACACTTGCCCTGGAAGCAGGTGTACCGCTTATCCCGAAAGTGGTGAGCGGATCCATGCAATTTTATATCACGTTTGGAGGCGGGGCTCCAATGGATATCGGAGTGAAGTGGGAAGCAGAAATGAAATTACCGGAGGCCCTGGGTGGTACCAATAGTGCCGGTTGGGGACTGGGCCTGAATTCAGGAGTCAGTTTTACGGGAGAGGGCAGACTTCAGGCTGCTTCTTCCAACTGGATACAGCAAAATGTTTTTGGACTGGATCCACCTCCACCTCAAATCAATCCAAACGTAAAAATGTTTAATACAAGCAATGGAAGTAAAGAATAACCCAAATGTTTTATGAAGGACTTTTTTAAAAAATATGTGAGCTTTCTTTGTCTGTTTGCAAGTTATTCAGTAGCTGCCCAAACTCCTTCCAGACAACCGGTGTATTTTCCAAATGGAATGGTAATGGATAGTAAAAATAATTTGTATGTCAGCTGTAATTCCCAGCAACCCGACATTGTAAAGATCACGCCCGATGGCCAGGCAATCGAGTTTGTATCTACACCATTGTATCGCCATAAACCATCCCAAAAATGGGCCTCCATTGATTTGTTTACTCCCGCCGGTCTGGCCATTGATGAGGATGATAATATCTATGTTGCAGACAAAGGTGCAGGAGATATACTCAGGGTCTCGCCCGACGGAAAAGTTATCATTGTTGCAGGATACAAGGGCCACGTTATCAAAGACGGACCGCTTGCAATTGCTTCTTTCTATAATCCCGTTTTTATTACTATCGACAGAAATAAAAATATTTATGTAACTGACGAAGGCGGCGATGAAAGAAAAAACACCGAATATGGAGTGATCAGGAAAATTTCGTCCCAGGGTGAAGTGTCAACACTGGAAGATCATGATGGCAATGAACTTCATTTTGATGCAGCCGGAATGGTTTGCGATAATGAAGGAAATATTTTTGTGTGTGACCGGACAGGGCGTTGCATAAAGAAAATTACTCCCGACGGATATGTTTCAGCATTGGGCGGACTTTGCGGAAAAAGAAAGACCGATCCAATTTATAAAGAAGGAGACATTCAAACAGCTGAGTTTATGGAGCCCTGGTACCTCGCTTTAGGCAAAGATGGTGAAATTTATTTCTCTGATATACGGTTAAACAGGATCATAAAATTGGCTGATAAAAAAATATCAACTGTGGCCGGCAACAGCAAAATTGACATGCAGAATAGTAATATTCAGGGTTATTCCGAAGCCGGTTATGCAGACGGACCTGCGAAAAAAGCATTGTTCAATGAACCCAAGGGAATTCTTTTCGACAAAAAGGGAAACCTTCTTATTGCAGATGGCATGAACCATTGCGTCCGTAAACTTTCAACAGATGGCATGGTAAGTACGTATTATAAATAAGGCAAAAGAAGATCTGTCGTTTTAACTATACACTCTTTTTTTTGCCGGCTCATAGTAAAGCATTACTGCACCACAACCGAATGTTTTTGTTTTTAAGAGTTTAAGATTAACTCTGTCCCTGATGTTTTTAAATAATGTTAAGCCACTTCCTAAAATAATTGGCTGAACACCAAGCTGGTATTCATCAATTAAGTCAAGTTGTGCTAAGGCCACTATTAAACCCGGGCTGCCGGCTAAAATATCTCTACTTCCGTCACGACCGGATTGCCTGAGTTCTAAAATTTCTTCTTTAATGATTTCCTTTTTCAATATTGTATTTTTCCAGTCAACATTTTTCAATGTGCGGGAAAAAACAATCTTTGAAATATTGTCTATTGCTACTGCAAATTCATCCGTTGGTTTGATACCGGTAGGATTTTTTACGACAGATGGCCAGTAACTTTCCATAAGCTGATATGTTATCCTTCCGTATAAAAGGGTGCCTGAATTATTTAAAAGCTCACTATAATGCTGATGTATTTCTTCATCTGCAATCATAGCTGTATGGTTGCAAAACCCATCAAGCGTCATATTCATTGCTGCAATTAGTTTTCTCATATTTTTGTTTTTAATAGTTAACGGGGATAATTAGAAAGTAAGAAAGTCCCAGAAATGATGTGATTGACTGTGTCAATCTCGTGAAAAGACAGAACATATATGCACATATTTTTTTCCTCCTTATATCGATACTAAATTTCATGAAGAAATGCGAAGCATTCACAAACTACATTTAAATTATAATCATGATGCGAATAATATGCAAATGCCATTCCTCTTCTTTTGTTTATCCAAATCCTCAGGCCTTTAGGGCCATTTTATGCTGCCTGGTTCAAAATCCTGACTGGAATTATTGCGTCTGCTAAGTTCCTTCTTTAAACATTCATGACCCTTTAGGATTCCCGATTCTAAAATATTTTTTTATTTTCCGGACCGCTCCAAGTTTTTGATTTTCATCTAATTCAGACCTACAACCAGCAGCCTAATAAACATTCATTAAAAAATAAATTTTGTGCAGCTAAATAACTGCATTATATTTGCTGTGAAATAACTGCACAATGAAAATAAGACGTGATATATTCCAGGCGATCGCAGACCCGACAAGGAGGGCTATTCTCTCGTTGGTTGCGTTGCAGGCTATGACGCCGGGGGCCATAGCCGACAGCTTCAATTCATCCAGACAAACCATTTCCAAGCATATTCAAATCCTCACGGAATGCCAGCTCCTGAAACAAGAGCAATCAGGCAGGGAAATTTATTACCACTTCAATCCTAATAAAATGAAAGAAATAGCTGAATGGCTCATGCCATTTGCAAAACTCTGGGACGAAAGATTTAATAAACTGGAAGCAGTTATGAAAATATATAAAACTAAAAAATAAAATACCATGGAACTGAAAACAAAAGTCCACGCCGAAGACGGCAAACAGGATCTGGTAATTACAAGGGAATTTGATTTACCCCTTGAATTACTATTCAGAGCACATGCAGAGCCTGAAATAGTTGAGCAGGTGATGAGTACTAAAGTGCAGAAACTCGAGAGCAAAAAACATGGCAGTTACCAATTTGAGACGACCGATGCGAATGGAAACGTGATATTTAAGGCCAATGGCGTGATACATGAATTCAGCCCAAACAAGAAAATCACCAGGACATTTGAAATGGAGAATGCTCCTTTTGGCGTGCAGCTTGAGATTTATGAATTTGAAAAACTGACTGACGAGACCAGCAGGCTCAAAATGCACGTGATATATGAATCCCCTTCACTCAGAGACCAATTGCTGAAGTTGCCCTTTGCCCAGGGCTTGAACATGGCCCATAACCGTCTGCAGGAAATTGCAAACAAATTAAAATAACATACTATGACAACGAGAAACAAAATTATCTATTGGATTGCTACAATCTGGCTTTCAACAGGAATGCTATCTACCGGAGCATTTCAGCTATTCAAAGCGAAAGTGGAAGGATCCCTGTCGCCGCCAGGAGTATATGGCATCGTACATTTGGGTTTTCCTATCTATTTTCTAACCATACTGGGTGTTTGGAAAATTCTTGGAGTTATCGCCATACTTATTCCTAAATTTCCTTTGCTAAAGGAATGGGCTTATGCAGGATTTTTCTTCATCATGTCGGGAGCAATATATTGTCATATCGCAGTGAATGATCCGGCGAAGGAACTAATCCCATCGTTTCTAAACCTGATCATTATTGTAGTATCATGGTATTTCCGGCCCGCAAGCAGGAGAATCATTTCAGTGAATCAAAATGAAATAAGCATGCGCCGAAGCGTCAGGACCATAAGTGCATAGATGATATTTGAATTGAATGTGACTTTAAAAAATCAATTATACTCACATGAATAACATGAACCCCAAAGTTGATTTTTATTTTAACAAAGACAAGAACTGGCAGGAAGAAATCAGGAAATTAAGGATGATCGCTCTTGAATGCGGCCTGACTGAAGAATTGAAATGGGGCTGCCCCTGTTACACTTTTCAGAAAAAGAACATTGTATTAATCCATGTGTTCAAGGAATACTGTGCACTATTGTTTTTCAAAGGTGCCATGTTAAACGATTCCTATAAAATCCTGATCCAGCAAACGAAGAATGTACAGGTGCCGCGCCAGATCCGGTTTACCAATGTCCGGGAAATAGTCAAGATGAAAACCATATTGAAAGCCTATATTTTTGAAGCCATAGAAGTGGAGAAAGTCGGTTTGAAAGTGCCTCTTAAAAAGACTGCAGAATATAAAATTCCCGAGGAATTTCAAAGCCGACTAAAAAATACCCCGGCACTGAAAACTGCTTTTAAAGCATTAACTCCCGGGCGCCAGAGAGGATACATTTTATTTTTTTCTGCTCCCAAACTATCCAAGACCCGGGAGTCAAGAATTGAAAAGAGTATCAAACCTATTCTGAATGGAAAGGGACTAAATGATTGAAATATCTAATAATCATATAAACAAAAAACAATGGCAAGCGTAGCAATTTATTTAAATTTTGCGGGCAACGCAGAAGAAGCATTTAATCATTACAAAAAAACATTCAGATCAGAATTTTCCAGTCCAATCATGCGGATGGGAGGCGCGCCCCGACAGGAAGGACAACCGCCACTACCGGAAGCCGAAAAGAACAAAGTGGCGCATGTGGCATTACCAATACTTGGCGGCATACAAATTATGGCAACCGATATGCTGGAAAGTATGGGTCATAAACTGGTGGAAGGAAACAATTTTACCATCAGTCTGAGTCCCGACACCAAAGAAGAAGCCGACAGATTGTACAAGGAGCTGTCGGAAGGTGTGACAGACGGAGTGGCACCACATGATGAATTCTGGGGATACTGGGGCACCTGCAAGGACCGTTTTGGTATACGCTGGATGTTCAATATCATAAAACAGTCATGGCAATAGAAACCCAGGGGTGACTTTTATTGAATGAAAGTCACCTCTCCTGTTTTCATATCATAGTAGGCCCCGGCAATTTTAATTTCCCCTTTTTCAAGCATTTGCTTTAAGATCGGGCTTTTGGATTTTATCAGTTCGATCGAATTCAAAACATTGTTCCTGCCTACCAGATCTGTAAACTCTTCATTTTTGGAAGTTTTTTCACCAGTATAATTTTGCGACTTTACTACAGCAGGTTTGATCTTGTTAAGTAGCGTAGTAATATTGCCGAGCTTCACATTATCGATAGCGGATTTTACTGCGCCGCAGCTGCTATGTCCCAATACAACAATAAGTTTTGCGCCCGAGACTTTGCATCCAAATTCCATGCTGCCCAAAATATCGTCATTGATAATATTCCCTGCAACCCTGGCCACAAAAATATCTCCAATACCCTTGTCGAAAACATCTTCAACAGGTATCCGGCTATCCACGCATGAAAGTATGACAGCTTTTGGGAACTGACCAAAAGATGCGTCCCTTACCAGGCTTGAATGGTCTCTCGCCGTAACATTGTTATTTACGAAGCGTCTGTTGCCATCTTTCAGACTTTGCAATACTGCATCCGGTGTTAAGGCTTTTTGTTGCTCAGCTGTTATGACAGTTTCTTTTATGGGCTTTGGCATTTCCTGCTTCACAACCGTTGTATCCGCAACTTCCTTAGGTTTTTCCTGGGCAGTGTTACACGAATAAAATGTCATGACAAAAGCAACTAATCCGCATATATATCTAATTTTTGAAGTCATTTTTTAAAATTTATCAGGTGAGATTAAGACGATATAAATTTAAGTTTTTTATGATAAATATCTAACTTGTAATATACCAGTCCGTTTAATATATAGTAAAGACTGCTCAAATGAAAACATGCCATATCAGGTGTGTAGCAATGTCCATGCTGATGAGTATATTCATACAGGCTTCCTCTGGACAGAAGTCAAATTTCGGAAACTGGTTTGTATATTTCGGGAACCAGGCCATTAACAGCAAATGGAACTGGTATAATGAAGTACAATACCGAAATTACAATTTCATTGGTGACCTGGAACAACTGGTTTTACGTACCGGTATTGGTTATAATTTAACTGAAAACAACAATAATGTTTTCCTTGGCTTTGCCTACATATACACTGAACCGTATATTCCAAACACTGACCAGAAAACATCGCATAATACTTATACGATTTTTCAGCAGTTTATAACAAGGCAGAACTTTGGAAGAGTTTTTATACTCCACAGGTATAGAGTCGAAGAAAGATTTCTTCATGATAACTTCAGGATGAGATACAGGTATTTTTTATCCCTGAATATTCCGATTACTGATAAAATGATGTTACCAAAAACACTTTATGCTTCAGCTTACAACGAAATATTTCTGAATGGTAATACACCTGTGTTTAATCAGGATCGTGTATACGGCGCGCTGGGATGGGTTATTAATAAAAATTTAAGGACGGAGCTGGGAGTTATGACACAGATTTTTGAAAACCGCAACAGGAACCAGCTGCAGATTATATTTTTTAATAACATTCCGTTTAAATTCCACTGAACACTCCGCCAACTTCTTCAGAAATATAGTATTTTTGAAGAAGGCCGGGTACATTTCTGAAGATCTCCAGAGCATCCCTGGACATAATGTTCAAATGCTTTGGGTTGTGGGTTTTATATAAATTTTACGGACAATACTGCTCCTTCGTTTTTCATTTTTTATTTTTTTCGATTATTAAAATACAAACGTACCCTGTGTTAAACGATGGTATGTACAATAAAGCCTTCTAAAACGATTGTGATGTCGAAATGTGTAAGCACCGGATATTAGCAGGCTGGCATTCCCCTATTAAACCAAAAAAACAATGAATACAGAAAACGTTACTTTAATGAGAGCTGCCCGCGAGTCGCTAAAAGGCAAATGGGGTCTGGCCATACTTACATTTTTGATTTATACATTGCTTACTTCAACAACGGGTACTGCGAGATCGTATGGATCAATGCTGACCTTTAGCTCGGCGCTGACATTAATCATAGGTGGACCGTTGGCACTCGGTGCAGCCATTTTCGCACTTTCCATATCCCGGGGGAAGGAAGCAAGGCTGGAACAACTCTTCCAGGGATTCAATAATTTTTCAACTGCTCTTATTACTTACCTGCTTTTGATAGTTTATGTGCTATTATGGACACTATTGCTCATTATTCCGGGAATTATCGCTGCCTTAGGTTATTCCATGACTTTTTTTATCCTTTCTGATGATCCGCTTATTAAACCGCAGGATGCTTTGAAGAAAAGCAAATCCATGATGGATGGTTACAAATTGAAATTATTTTATCTGTGCCTTCGATTCTTTCTGTTAGGATTGCTATGCATTCTGACTTTAGGCATCGGCTTCCTCTGGCTGATTCCATTTATTCATGTAACCATGGCAAAATTCTACGATGATATTAAAGGTATTAGTTAACAATGAAAACAAAAGATTGCATTTCTACGATCATTGTTTTTTGCTATTTGCTATGCTCTTTGCCAGGCAAAAGTCAGAGTGCCAAAGATTCAACTTCAAAAGGTAAACAATACGCATCTCAGGAAAAGGGTTTGTTTGATTCTGATGATATACTTGATATTACGTTAAATGGTGATACACGCGAATTATTAAATGACAGGTACAAAGAACCAAAAAACTATCCTTTCCTCCTTTCATATATGCAGACAGACAGCAGCGTGATCACTATTCCAATCGAGGCAAGAACAAGAGGCAATTTCCGGAGACTTAGAGAAAATTGCTACTACCCTCCCATCTTACTACAATTTCCCAAGGGAAGCACCAATAAGTCTTCTATTTTCAAAAAAAGCGCTAAACTTAAACTGGTAATGCCTTGCAAGGGCACTCAATTTGTCGTGTATGAATGGCTGGTATACAGGTTATATAACGTTATAACGCCAAAAAGTTTCAGAGCGAGACTGGTGAAAGTGAAAATGGTGAGCAGCAAAAATAATAAAGGACCTGATCCCTTTTATGGAATTCTCCTGGAAGATGAAAAACAAATGGCCAAAAGAAATGGAACTATTTCGCTTAAAAAAGGAAGGAGACCCGAACAGACAGATTCCAGCTCCTTTATAACGATGGCAGTATTTGAATATATGATTGGTAATACTGACTGGTCTGTACAATTCCTCCAGAATATTAAACTTATTTCAGCAGATTCCAATGCCGTTCCTGTTACTGTTCCATACGATTTTGATATGGCTGGTATTGTAAATTCGCCTTACGCCAGGCCTGCTGACGAGTTGAAAATGTATTCTGTCCGGGAAAGGAGATACCGCGGCTACTGCATTCAGGATTTGAAAAAATTTGATACTGTAATTGAATTTTATAATAAGCGAAAAGAAGACATCTATGCCATTTATACCAATTGTCCGCTGCTGGACACGAAATATGTGAAGTCAACCATCAAGTTCCTGGATGATTTCTATTCAACGATAAATAATCCGGATGCATTGAAAAAAGATTTTCAGTATCCCTGTGATCCAAACGGGACGGGTAATGTAGTTATAAGAGGATTAAAGGATGATTGAAGAACGGTCAGCAATACTTTTTCAAAGAACTGAATCTGATTTAAAAAAATAAGTGATGGAAGTGACCATTGAATTGCTTTCGGAAACGGCGGATTATATTGAGTCATACCTTAAAGCAAACCTGGCTTCATTATTTGAATTACGTAATTATGCGGCCACTGTAAAAATTGTTCAAACCTGTGATATTATAAGTGTAAATACAAATTTGCAAAAGCAGGACCGGATGGAAGTTGCTTTGGCTGCCTGGTTTCTATATACCGGCTTTTGTATTGATCCGGAAAATTATCAGAAAGCAAGTGTCGAAAATGCTACAAAGTATTACAGAGAAAAAGGATTGAAGGAAGAATTAATTCAGGAAGTCGGGGAATTCATTCTTGCCACCAGGTATCCCCGGCAACCCGTTACAATTCAGGCCCAGATATTATGTGATGCGGAAAGCGGCTGGCTGGCCGATAAATTCATTAGCCAGACTCTGAAAGATTTAAAAAATGAAAAAATCCTTGTCGGGGAAAAAGAAATTCCTGAAAAAGACTGGCTGGCGGAGAATATTTTGATGCTGGAAAATCATATCTATTTTATCCCATTTTCCAGGGAACTGTTCGACAAAAGAAAAGAAAAAAACAAAATTCGTCTGCAGGAGAAGCTGACGGCACTGGATGACGATCAAAGCGGATCCCAGGAGCTGCCGGCTCATCCAAAAAAAAATAAAGACAAATCAGAACAGGTACTGCCAGCAGATATAAAGCTGGAACGTGGTGTAGAGACCCTGTTCCGAAATATTTCCCGTAATCAAATACACTTGATTCGGCTGGCAGACTATAAAGCGAACCTGATCATCAGCATCAATTCCATAATTATTTCCGTTATCCTTTCTCTGCTGGTTGTAAGACTTGATGCCAATAAATACCTGGAATTGCCTACCCTGATATTAGTTTTAACTAATGTCGCTACCATCATAATCGCCATTTCAGCCACACGTCCGAAAATAACTATGAATGTCAGGGACAACAAACATTTAAATGAAGCAGAAAATAATCTGTTATACTTCGGAAACTTTCAAAAAATGCCATTTATCGAATTCAAGCGGGTAATCAGGGAAATTATCATCGACAAGGATTACTTATATAACAGTCTTTCTAAGGATATTTATCACCAGGGTGTTATTTTGACAAGGAAGTTCAGACAAATTAGTCTTGCATATACGGTTTTTATTATCGGGTTGATACTAACCGTATTGTCTTTGATCCTGTCATTTCTTTATCATATGAAACCAATGTAAGGTCATATTATGCCGGTGGCTTATTTTTTGCATCATAAATTAAAAATAAATTCAAACGATCATGAAAACAAAAATGCATCTATTGCGACTTTCTATGTTTCTGGCCTGTTTTGTTTTATCCTTTAAAGGCAATGCTCAAAGACAAAGGCAAAGTCCGCATGATACTGCTACCGCCCAGATCAACGGAGCAAATCTTCGTGTTACGTTTGGGAGTCCGGCAGTAAAAGGACGCACCATTTGGGGAGGTCTTGTTCCTTATGACAAAGCCTGGCGGGGCGGAGCCGATGAAGCTACCCTTTTCACCACAAGCAAGGATATTACTATTAATGGGAAAAAATTAGTGGCAGGCACGTATAGTGTGTTTGTTATCCCGTCCAAAGACAAATGGACCTATATTTTTAACTCTCAAACGGGGCAATGGGGAATAAAAATGGGCGGGGTGGCCAATTATGACGAAGCAAAAAATGTTCTGACGGTTACTGCCAATGTTAAAACAATTCCCATGCAGGAGCACCTGAAATATTCATTCAAAGGTAAAATGTTCGGTTTGAGCTGGGATCAGCTGGAAGGCATGGTGACTATTGATTGACCAGCCAGGTTTAAGCATGCTTCCTATCAACTAATCATTAAATCAGGATGAACTTTATAAAAGTTCCATCTAAACCCGTGCGCAATAATTTTTTTTTCAATAATTTGACAACTTTAGAATCCGCAGGTTCGTGACAGACATCGCAACGCCTGGTTAGTTGGCATGACGAGGGGCAAGGGAAATGGGTTACCACCACGGTGCCAGCAGGTTCAGTCTGCACATATGTTTGGTAGGTATAACTGGAAGATTATACTATCAGTTTATTCTTTCGGTTGTTTAATCATTTTAATAATAATAATTACAACTCCGACTGTAATAAAAAGAATACCAGGTAATAAACTCAATGAATTCAAAGATGTCCTGTGGTAAAATGTGGACGCGAATAAATTCAAAATACCGAGGACGATAAACCCCAGGGCAATCACGATGCCAACACTGGTTGAAGTTTCTCTATTGTTCATTGCTAATAAATTGGCACACTCAATTTTCTGATTGTCTTTTTGTAATTTATTTCTTCCTGAAATGAAAAACTAAAAACATCACTTTGGACTAATTCTCATGAATTAAAGATCAGAAATTAATACCGATCGTTATTCTATTCCTTCTGTTTAACAGTAAAATCTCCGGAGACAAAATACAAAATGGCGACCCATAGTTACAAAAGTCTGCAATAAGCCTGATTTCCAATGGTGACCCGAAGAATCACACCCATAAAACAGTCGCTGAAGATGGACATAACCAGTTGATTATAAATAAGATATGAATTCATATTCATAAATTATTTAATGACGCAATAAATAGGTTTTCAGGTTGTTTTATTAGGATCAGGTGTCTATTTTGTAACACGATCTGCTTAGGCTCAATAGTGCTGAATCCAAATATCATCCAATGAAAACCCAGATACGGAAAGTATTAATCCGATACTTTTTTATACCGCTGATTTGTCTTATCATTTTTGTTATTGCAGCGATCGCTGTACTATATTCCCAGCAACAACGTCTGGTATTACTCGCTGTAAAAGAACTCAATAAAAAATTTCCGGGAGAACTTGTAGTTGGATCCAGTAATATCTCAGTGTTTCAGAATTTCCCTTACGTCTCCATAGCCGTAAAAGATGTACATTTTTATTCCGATAAAATCTCAACCACCAAACCCATATTTGAAGCTGAAAAGATATTTGTAGGGTTCAGTCTTTCAGATATATTAAAACGTCAGTATCATGTAAAAGTAATTTTCCTAAAAAATGGCCAGCTCAATATAGAACAGGATAACAACGGCAGACTGAACATTATTGAAGCAAGCCAGTTAAGTCAGAATAATACTTCATCAGCAAATGCCCGGCCAAACGAACTGGATCTGGATTTAAAGAAGATCGTTTTGAAGAATATGAATATTTCATTCATTGACCATCAGAGCGGGCAAAAGGTAGTTTCACATATAGACAGAATACAGTCTTCCTTCAGTAACGATAGTACAAAAGTTTTCTCCAACCTTCAGGGAGCTTTGATTGTTGATTATACCCGGCCCGACGACAGTACTCTCTTCCGCCACAAACATTTGGAATCAGAAATAAACTTGTCATATACCAAGACAACAAGAATGCTAAAGATTGACCTGTGCAAACTGAAGCTGGAAGATGCCATTTTTAATATTTCCGGAACAGCAGATCTTCAACATGATAATTTAGTAGATTTAAATTTTTCCGGAGATAAGCCGGATTTTAAACAGCTATTTGCTTTTGCACCCGAAAAACTATCTAAGGAATTAAAGCATTTTAAATATAATGGGATTCTCAATTTCTCAGGTACTGTTAAGGGAAAACTAAGTAGCAATCACCAACCCCGCATAGACCTTTCCTTCTCCTGTAAAAATGCCTGGCTGCATAATACAGAATCAAAAACGAAACTGGATTCTCTTAATTTCAAAGGATACTATACCAATGGAGCTGACCAGTCACTAAAGACATCTGAGTTAAAACTACTAAACTTCAGCGCAAGACCGGATAAAGGTCTCTTCAAGGGAAATCTTGTTCTATGTGATTTCACAAATCCAAAAATATTAATGCAGGTAAATTCAGATCTTGAATTGGGATTCATTGGAGCGTTTCTCGGAATTAAAGATCTGCAGCGTATTTCGGGGCATATAAACCTGAAAATGGATTTTAAAGAACTGGTCGATATCAGTCTGCCGGAACAGACAATTGGCAAATTAACGGGGGGCATACAAAGTGAATTGACAGTATCTAATCTTACTTTTCGTATACCTTCCTACCCATATAACATTGAGCACCTCGACATGCATGCAGATATGAAGGATGGTTTTCTCCGACTTGATACCCTCTCATTCCATGTCGGTAATTCTGATTTTCATATGCACGGGTCGCTCAGCGATCTGCCTGCTCTCTTCCACCATCAGGAGAAACCGGTACAGCTCGCATTGAATGCAGGGAGCAACAAAATGGTATTAAGCGAATTACTGTCATTTGATTCAGCAAGGAGCAGGAAAGTAAAAGAAGAAATTTATGGCTTTAATGTGGGTTTATCGGTGGAAACTTCTGTGAAAGAATTGCTTCATGCCAGGCCGCTTCCAAAAGGTAAATTCAAAATTGAAAATCTCTCCGTTGCATTTAAAAAATATCCGCATGTCTTTCATGATTTTGGCGCTGACCTTACCATTAATGATACCTCAATTTTGCTGCGAAATCTTGCCGGGCAGGTAGACAGCAGTGACCTCCGATTCAGCGGACGTGTAAATAATTATCCCTTGTGGTTCACTAAAATAAAGAAAGGCAATACACAGATTGCGTTCGATCTTAAATCGCAGCGACTGGCTCTGAAGGAATTAATGGGAAAACGCAGCCGCAAATACATTCCCAAAGAATATAACCAGGAAATATTTACAAGGATCTGGCTGCGATCAAAAATTGATTTAAAGTATGATACTGTTTTCAGATTCGCCAATATTAAGATTGCCAATATTTCGGGTGCATTTACCAAACATCCATATCAGCTTGACAGCATACACGGTAAAATAAAATTTGGCATAGACAATTTTATAAAAATTGATACCCTGCAGGGCAAAATCGGGAACAGCGATTTTAATATCAGTATGCGCCTGTATACAGGAAAGGACACAGCCAGAAGAAATAAGGAGAATTATCTCCAGTTCTCTTCCCGTTTCCTCGATGTAAATCAATTGACGAACTATATGCAAACGGCAGAAGATGAAATGGTTGCTCCACAGTCCGATTCTGCAATTGTAACTAATGTAGTTTCAACTACATCTCATGCTGATGCATTTAATATATTCAGCATACCATTTATCAATTTTAAAGCTTCAGTTGATATCGGGAAAATAAAATACCGCCGTCTTGGGTTAAAGAATATTTCGACCAAGATACGCATGACTGAAAACCAGCAACTTTATCTGGATACATTTGGTATAGAGCTCGCAGGAGGAAAAATTGGTGCAAGAGCACATTTTAATGGAAGTGACCCGAATAAAATCTATCTTAAAAGTAAAATACTCGTGAATGATGTGGATCTGGAAAAACTGATGCTGAAGCTTGATTACCTGGGTCAGGATTATGTAATTAACAAAAATATTAAAGGGCGGCTGAGTGGACATGTAAAATGTTATATTCAGATCCATCCGGATCTCACGCCCATCATGGATAATTCTGAAGCGCAGATAAATGTGAGCATTTACAATGGTGAGCTGGTGAATTTTACGCCCATTCAGGCCATGTCGTCTTACTTCAAGGATAAAAACCTGAATATTGTGAGGTTTGATACATTGCGAAACACGTTGTCATTTAAAAACAATACGCTGTCTATTCCATCTATGAATATCAATTCATCACTGGGTTATCTGGAAATTTCCGGCAGTCAGGCGATGGATAAACATATGGAATATTATCTGCGTATTCCTCTGAAACTTGTAACCCAGGTAGGTTTCCGAAAGCTTTTTGGTAAAAAGCAGGAAGATGTGGATCCAGACCAGGTAGATGCCATCGAATACCGCGATATGGATAAGAAAATACATTTTATAAATCTTAAGATTACCGGCACGCCGGATGATTATAAAATGGCATTGGGGAAAGCGAAATAATCTTAATAACCTACCTCGTCCCGAAGTAGAATTCTCAGTTAATTGTTAACAGAGGTTAATGTACAACTAAAAACCTTGAATTTACGGTACCCTGACTGCTAACCATCTTAACGATATAGACACCATTAGAGAATGAAGATAAATTGACTCCAACCTGCCAGGGTGTGATAAGGTGTTTGCCTTTAGCCTGCTGACCCAGATTAACCTTGCCCATGGTTTGTCCTACGCTGCTGATAACAGATAAGCTGCAGGTTCCTGCTTCAGGCAGATCATATTCAATCATCGATGAATTATTAAATACCGGATTTGGATAGATCTTAACTGCGAGCGTGCCTGGCGACACAACCGTGTATCCAGTTCAGGATAAGTTGTACGTAGCTGCATCATGGAGGCATATACATCGTGCAGACTTTTTCTGGAATTATTCTGAAGATAGTCCCAGCGTATAGGCTTGGGTGTTAGACGACAGCTTCCCGATGGATCAACTGTTCCATTAGTGCACCAGTTTATGGAATAGTCATATCCCAGTTCTCCGAATTCTGTGAGTGTAAGACTCAGAATTTTTAATGACCCTTTAACAGACAGTGGTTATTCTCCACACAAAGGTTTTTGTGACCTGGAGCATACCAAACAAATGGCAAAGAGAGTAAAAGCTGCCCATATGAAACTGCTGCTCGATTTTCACTATAGTGACTATTGGGCCGACCCGGGTAAACAATTTAAGCCGGCTGCCTGGCGCGGTTTATCATTTGAGGATTTAAAGAAGGCGCTTTATAATTACACTAAAAAAGTAATGCAGGAGTTGAAGGATCAGGGTACCGAGCCGGACATGGTACAGGTAGGAAATGAAATTAATCACGGGATGGTTTGGCCTGAAGGGAGTATCAGTCATCCTGATAGTCTGGCCCAGCTTATATCAGCAGGAATCTCTGCCATAAAATCGGTTGACCCTTCAGTAGTGATTATGCTTCATATTGCTTTAGGAGGTCAGCATGATGAATCGGTATTTTTTATAGACCAGATGCTGAAAAGGTCGGTGCATTTTGATGTAATCGGTTTTTCCTATTATCCGAAATGGCATGGCAGTCTGGATGATTTAAGGGATAACCTGAATGATATCGTCAGAAAATATAATAAGGATGTAATTGTTGTAGAGTATTCAGCAAAAAAAGAAGAAGTAAATAAAATTGTTTTTGAATTACCTGACGGAAGAGGAAAAGGGACCTGTATCTGGGAACCTTTGAGTACATGGGAATCTATTGTAGACAGGGATGGTAAGTCGAACGACTTTATGAAAATGTACGACCAGATTAGCAAAACGTTTATTTCCGGGAATCAATAACCTTTTCCCTGAACCCAAAAACAAATAAGAAAGCCACGACTGCCGAAAAAAGTAATGGAATGATCCAGAAATCCTGCCATCGATGAAGTGAAATGCCATTGCGCATAATGCTGTTAAAAATACCACCGGCAGCCAGTGTACCTAAGCCCTGTCCTACTCCATAGGAGACAAGTACAAAGAGTCCCTGTGCCTGTGCTCTGATCTCTGGTGTGGCTTTTCTGTCGATATAGATTTGTCCTGCTACATACACAAAATCATAGCAGCATCCGTGTAATAATATTCCAATCGTGATCATCCATCCAATGGCATCGGGTGCGGCAAATGCAAATAATGCGTAACGTGAAACCCAGGCCAGCATACCCGTAAGTAAAACCCATTTGAGACCAAAGCGACTAAAGAACCAGGGTAGCACAAGTAAGAAAAGGATCTCGGACATTTGTCCGAATGTCATTTTAAATGCAGGGTTAGCTATGCCGGCTGATTGAAGAAAAACCGGTACATAAGAAAAATACGCCGCAAAGGGAAGGCTTATCAGAAGCAGGCTGATGATGAAAATAATAAATGACTTAGATTTTAATTTTGAAAAGGCATCCGCTCCGATCACATCCCTGAAAGATATTTTTTTATACTGCACCTGAAGGAGGAATATGAGGTAAGGTAAAACTGTACAACCCCATCAAGACACCTCCGATGCCTGAAATGCGCATAGGCATAGCAGTTGTATCTCCTTTCAGCAGTTTACTGACTACGATACCCGCGGTGATCCATCCCAGGGTTCCGAATAATCTTATCAAAGGAAATTGTTTTTCCCTGTTATCCAATATGTGAAAGGCAGTAGCTGCAGCAAGGTTCACAGTAGGCATATAACAGAGCATATGCAATAAAAGTAATCCAAGAAATAACGGAGTGCACTCATTAAATTTCCTTCTGCAAAGAACGGAGCCGAAAAAACAAAGATGCCACTCAGGATATGCATCACGCCCAAGCACTTTCTGCACAGGGAAAAAACGATCAGCAATCATACCGAGAAAAAAAGGAGAAACAATGGCGCCAATGGCACTCGTCATATAAGCCAGATAAATCACATTGGCCATGCCATGGCTCTTCATGTAATTTCCACCCGTAGCATACCATGCGCCCCAGATAAAGAATTGTAAAAACATCATGATGCTGAGGCGGGACTTCGGATATCGAAGCATAAGCAGTCGTATGGGTTTAAGGACTATGCCAGAACAGCCTGCTGAACAAGTTGTTTCATATATTGGAGAGAAATACGTGTAGCATGGTCAACTTCTTCCATTCCCGCGAGCTGATGATCTTTGATTACCGGCAAACAATATTCTGAAGTGAGATAACCCTTATAACCCGTATGGTAAAGTGCTTCAATAAAGGCCTGATAATTTATAAGATCGCCACTGGATGGAGACGGATCCTGAACGATTTCTCCATTCTTCTTCTGGCTGAAATTCCACGCACCATAATGGCTATGTACAATATGTCCTTTACATTTATCTACGGCTTCGCGAATATATTCATCACTCTGACGTTCGTAGAATAAAGGCACATCAATACAAAGTTTCACATTTTTCCTGTCAATTTCCTGCATCATAGTCAGTGTATCTTCATATCCTTTCGTCAGCACAGGAGCATGATTTTGTAAAGCCAATGTGATGCCCATATCAGCAGCCATATCTGCTACTTCACGGATACCTTCCACGCAATGGTTCCATCTGCGGAGTTCAGCGGGCCATAAACGTTTGTAATAATTTCCTCTTTCAAATTGTCCGTATAATGCTATGTCCTCCTCATCATTGATCAGTCCGGGCCATGCAGCAAAAACTTTCACCAGGTCAACATTCAGATCCCTGGCCAATTCAAGTACATAGCGCATCATGGCCAGATTGTTTTCACGTTCTTCCATATGTTTACCTGCAAAATTCGACATACTCTCTACCGCACACAATGCAATACCCTCATCAGCAGCCATTCTTTTTATACGTGAACGGTCCGCTTTTGTTAAATCAAGCGGTGATGCAACCGGTCGTTTGGTTTCGATAGCCAATGCATCAAAGCCGAATTCTTTTGCGCGATGGATCTGCTGTTCGAGCGACAAGGCCTGTCCTTTATAAAACAATCCACCATATGTTACGGTCAATAAGGCAAATTTCATATAACCAAGTTTTGCATATTAGTATGTGTAAGGTAAATATTTTTTTGCACAGCTGTCATTATTCATAGTTCAATTTACTATTCAAAGTTCCGATAAATGCAATTATATCTTTTCTTTCTTTCTCGGAAAGATTGAGTTTATCGAAAGGCAGCGTCTGATTATCTAATTTAATTCCCATGCCAATGCCTCCGCCCTTATTGTAAAAATCCAAAACCTGATCCAAACTGGTGAACACACCATTGTGCATATAGGGCGGCGTTAATGCAGCATTACGAACAGTTGGAACTTTAAATGCATACCTGAATGATTCAATTTTCATAACATCATACCTACCCAAATCCGGATCTATTTTCTGAGACGATACGGATTCAGGAACACCAATTACTTCAGTCTCCATTTTCAAAAATGCAGGTGGAATGGTTCCGTTAAACAAAGGCATAAAGTGACATGTTGCACATTTAGCTTTTCCCATAAACAGGTTGAAACCATTTACTTCATTTTCATTCATGGCTGATTTTTTACCCTGCATATAGCTGTCGAAGCGGCTGTTTAGCCATACAAGGCTTCTAATAAATGAGCCAATAGCATTCATCACTTCAAATGTGTCAATCCTGTTTTTATCCTCATTTGGAAAGGCGGCCAGGAACATTTCCCGGTATTTGGGATCATTCCACAGGCGTTTTACGGATAATAGCATTGAGCCGTGCATCTCTTTTTCGCTTTGAACAACACTATGTGATTGCTCCTCCAGTGAGCTGACCCTTAAATCATAAAATAGTGACGGCTGAAGAGCCGCATTGATTAAAGTGGGCGTGTTTCTTCCCAGCAATTCTTTTGATCCGATGATCGTATTTTTTGCCATGCCATCTGTAAAAGCTTTTTCGGGTTGGTGGCAGGATCGACAGCTTCTTTTTCCGCTTCCTGAAAGTATCGGATCTGAAAACAGCTTTTTACCTAATAATATTTTCTCTTTGGATATAAAAGAAGAATGATCCGGCGCATACGCATTTATGTTAAAAGCATTTGAATCGAAAAGTGTTTTTGCATCCTGGTTTAACAATCGATTGTATTTGAAATTTCGAATATTCAGGTTTTCCCCCAATTCCGACAATTCTGACGTAATCGGATTGCAATACATGGTAATAAATTCCATTCTGTCAAAAGTATTAAAATCTGCATGACCGATGAGATAGTCAATTGCCTTCCGTAATTTCCCAGCCAGATTTTTACTATCCTTATTTTTAATATAAAAATCCAACACATTTTGCAGGCTTTCCATACTCGCGGCAGACTCCTCCATACTTTTAAGAGTCATGGGATTGTCATAACCGGTTATGCCAAGCGTCATTATTCTGTAAAATTCCAGTTTGATTGCATCCAATACTTGTCTGTCGTAAATATCATTCAGGCTAAAGTGTGATCTGTAATTTTCGCAATCTGATTGCAGCAGATCAAGCTGCGCGGCAAGTTTCCTCCTATTGGCTGTATCGTAAACCGGATATAAAAAGCCTTCGATAACCTGCAGACCAGCGGGATTGATGATTCTGGCATCTGGCATTTCAACTTCCTGCACCGGTGGTCCGTTTACGAGTCCTGATATTTCAGGCGCAAAATATTCTGCCGCCCATTCAAATTTTTTGTATGCCAGCCTTGCCAAAAGGAAATCCCTCTGTAAATCTGCCCCGGATGAAGATCCGTTTAACACGGCAATCTGAAGTTTTGAACAAATGGCCGAGAAGCTGTCGATTTGTATCAGAATAGTTTGCTCTATTGATTTTTCAGGCTTAACAGTCTTTTGTTTGCAGAAAATAAGTGTATATCCGATTGTCAGGGAAAGTGACGCCGATATAAAAAATAGTTTCTTCATCCTAATATCTCCTTTTATAAAAATACTTTAATTAATTTCAACTGTTATTAATCAATTTCTTCTGATATCAAATTCTCATCTTTCATCATCATGAATCTATTAAAACCTTTTGCGCTGGTAATACTCACCGGATTTTGTCTGGTAAAACAATCTCAAAGTCAGGGTTTCCTGAAAGCAGACAATACGAGAATTGTCAATGAAAAAGATGAAAATGTGTTGTTACGCGGTATAGGACTTGGCGGCTGGATGCTACAGGAAGGCTATATGCTTCATGTAAATAAAGAAAGCCAGCAATACAGGATTAAGCAACGAATTGCCCTGTTGATCGGTAAAGAACAAACACAGGAGTTTTATAAAATGTGGCTTTCGAATTTTATAACAAAATCGGATATAGATTCTTTGCATTCCTGGGGTTTTAATTCTGTGCGGCTGCCAATGCATTATAATCTGTTTACTCTTCCGGTGGAGAGTGAACCTGTAAAAGGGGAAAACACATGGCTGACTGTTGGTTTTGCATTAACGGACAGCCTGATCGCCTGGTGCAAAGCGAATGGCATGTATGTAATTCTTGACCTGCATGCGGCCCCTGGCGGACAAGGTAACGATCTGAACATCTCTGACCGCGATCCATCTAAACCATCATTGTGGCAAAGTGAAGCAAACAGACAAAAAACTATCGCATTATGGCGTAAGCTTGCAGAACGTTATGCAAGTGACCCCACGGTTGCGGGCTACGATTTATTGAATGAACCAAACTGGGGATTTCAGGATACAGCTAAAGATCGTAATGGGCTGAATGAAAAAATGAATATACCGCTCAGACAATTGCTAATGGATATTACTAAAAGTATCAGAGGAGTGGATAAAAAACATATTATCATAATTGAAGGAAACGGCTGGGGTAATAATTATAATGGCATGTTAGGAACATGGGATGCAAATATGGTTTTGAGTTTTCACAAATACTGGAACAGCAACGATCTTCAGTCTATCCAGCACATCTTAAAATTCCGTGAACAGTATAATGTTCCGGTATGGCTTGGAGAAACGGGTGAAAATTCAAATGTCTGGTTTATGGAAGCAGTACGTTTATTTGAAACCAATAATATCGGCTGGTCATGGTGGCCCCTGAAAAAGCTGGGCAACAATAATCCCCTTCAGATCAAATCCAACATCGATTATAACGCGCTGACCGATTACTGGAATGGAAAAACGTCCCAGGCACCTCCTAAGGCAAATGTTTATAGAGGATTGATGGAACTGGCCTCCAATTCCAAATGCGAAAGAAATATTGTTCACCGCGATGTGATTGATGCATTGATAAGACAACCCTTCAGCAATGCAACATTGCCATTTAATGCCAATATAATTTTACCGAGTAGTACTTTAAAGGCGGTTGATTATGATTTGGGCAGAAATGGCGCTGCTTATTACGATATGGATACTGCTAATTATCAATTGTCGACGGGAAAAGAAAGCACCGGGAATTCAGGTGGAGTGTACAGAAATGACGGCGTAGATATTTACAGAGATTCCAAAGATCACGAAAATTATTATGTGGGCAAAATTGAAGATGGCGAATGGCTTCAATATACCATCCATGTTTTAGAATCAGGCAGATATAATTTCATTTTTAAAATAGCTGCGAAAAATGGGGACGGTCTCCTGTCAGTAAAGGATGGAAATACTACACTCGCAGAAAACATTCAAATTCCGTCAACCGGCGATTACGAAAACTGGAAAACAATAAGCGTAACAAACATAGAGCTAAGTAAAGGGGTTCACCGGCTCCGAATTTATGCGGTAAAAGGTGGCTACAATTTTGCTGCCATTACTTTTGTGAAACAATAAATATGTATGCCTGCTTTTTCATCGTGTCAAAAAATTCCTTTTTAATGGCCAGTGTTTTTTGATCGCCTTTGACATCCTGAAGTGCAGTGACCGATTGAGAATAACCCATTTATTACGGGATTTTCTTTTGCAGTTCAAAATTTAAGAAAGGTTTCAGCAGATCGATCGGTACTGGGAAAATGGTCGTTGAATTATTCTCTGTAGCGATCTCTCTCAGGGTTTGCAGGTAACGAAGTGTGATCGCGCTGGGCTGTTCGGCTAAAACCTTAGCTGCGTCGGCCAGACGCTGCGAAGCCTGAAATTCCCCTTCAGCAGCGATAATTTTGGAACGCCGTTCTCTTTCGGCCTCTGCCTGTTTAGCCATTGCCCTTTGCATTTCCTGCGGCAAATCGATTTGTTTTACTTCTACATTGGACACTTTTATGCCCCAGGGTTCTGTGTGGCCGTCTATGATCTGTTGCAGACGCTGATTGATTTTTTCCCTTTGGGATAAAAGGTCATCCAATTCGGATTGGCCAAGCACACTGCGCAGCGTTGTCTGTGCCATCTGAGAGGTAGCCATCAGATAATTCTCTACCTCCACAATGGCTTTGTTCGGCTGTAGCACGCGAAAATAAATCACCGCATTCACTTTAATGGACACATTGTCCTGGGTGATCACGTCCTGAGGAGGTACGTCCATCACTACCGTGCGAAGACTGACTTTTACCATCCTGTCCACAATAGGAATCAAAAAAATTAATCCCGGACCTCTTACTTCACCAGAAACCAGTCTTCCGAGTCTGAAGATAACTGCTCTTTCATATTCGCGAAGTATCCGTACTGCATTCGCCAGAATCATAATGCCGAAAACAATGACAACCAACGTAAACACAGGTATTGTTTGCATGAGAACTATTTTTAAAAATTAACTACTTCCCTGTTCAACATAGAGAGTAAGGTTTTTTATTTCTTTTACGCGGACTTTTTCTCCGATATTTATATTTCCTGAAACGGATATTGCATTCCAGATTTCTCCCTGCATGCTGACTTTCCCTGCAGGATTCAATGGACCAATCGCTTCCGCGGTCTCACCCAACATACTTTCTATACCCATCACCGGTTTTCTGCGCTGAGCTTTTAGTCCCATACCGACAACAAAAAGGAAAAAGCAGGTTGTGACCGCAACAGAAGAGAAAATCAATACACGGGATATTTTTATAAAATCAAAATTTGAGTCTGTTCTGATAAGCATCAGCGATCCGATAAGCAGTGAACATATACCTCCGATGGCCAGCATCCCATGACTCGCAATTTTGATTTCCAGCAGTAATAAAATAATTCCAAAAATAATTAGTGCGAGTCCCGCATAATTAACCGGCAGGGTATTCAAAGCATAAAAAGCAAGTACGAGTGAAATAAAACCAACGATACCTGGGAAAATGCTACCGGGATTGAATAGTTCAAAAAGAAGTCCTACCAGTCCCAGCATCAATAGCATATATGCAACATCCGGATCGCTGATGAGATTCAATATTTTCTCAGTAAAACCCATTTCAAGTACCTGTATCGTCGCGCCTCGTGTATGTAAATGGGTTTGCACAGAATCACGAAATATCGATTTTCCATCTGCCTTATTAAGAAGCTCCTGATCATTTGAAACAATAATATCTATAATGTTTTTGTCAAGTGCTTCATTTGCGGTAATTGCCACGCTTTGCCGTACAGCATCTTCTGCCCACTGAAGGTTTCGTCTTCTGTATTCCGCAATCGTTCGGATAAACGCAGCAGCATCATTGGTGGATTTACTATTCATAATAGTATCGGATTCTCCCTGCATTGTCACAGGGTGTGCTGCACCAATATTTGTACCGGGAGCCATAGCCGCGATATCAGCTGCTAACGTAATGAATACTCCGGCCGAACCCGCATGCGCTCCGGCAGGAGAAACATAAACTATAATGGGTATCCGGGATTCCAGCATGTCGCCCACTATAACGCGTGTCGATTTCAATAATCCGCCGGGTGTATTTAAGTGAATCAGCAGACATCCTGCATTTTCCCTGATAGCTTTTTCAATTCCCCTGTGAATATATTCCGCCGTTACGGGATTAATGGTGCCATCTATTTTTATGGAAACAACCATTTGCGCCGGAAGCAGCAAAGGCATTATAATCGCGAAGAATAACAATACACGCTTCATAAAAAATGATCCCCCGGGAATGAAGCTTTAAAGAAGTGAAAAGATCTTACTGTAATTTAATGATTTCCGGGCGAATATAGATTTAGCCAAATTCATGTTGTTATAAAATCTGTTCAGATGTATAAAACCTGCCTGACCTTCGCCTGGAATGACCACTTGCACATCGAATGCAGTGGCATCTTTCTTGCGCACCCCACCTTGTAAAACAAATAATAGATTACCACCAGTCTCTCATTAACTTGGAAGATATACCTCCGCGCAAAATGAGTGAATCGGTTAAGAGCGATTTGTCCGAAGAAGAATTATTGGTAATAACGAAATTCGAAAGACCCACAAGGAGCCGAAAATCAAAGAGTTAGGGTATTATTTCACGGGTTAAAAACGCTTTTATCATCATGATCAGGCGGGTAACTTGACTTATAAAAATAAATCTATTACTTTAGCCCTTCTTTATAGATGAACTGTTTCCCCCTTCAATGCTTCCAGTCCCCTACCGAAATTCATATTTAAAACTAAAACTTAAAAGTAAAAATTTTAAAAAATGAGTAAGAAAGCAGTTGTATTAGGAGCCGGAGGTTTTATAGGAGGACATTTAGTTAACCGGCTCAAAGGAGAAGACTATTTTGTTAGAGGAGCTGACCTGAAAAGAAATGAATATGGTAATAACAATGCCGATGAATTTGTAAAAGGCGACCTGAGGGATGCATCTTTTTGTGAGTCCGTTCTCGCGGGTGGCTTTGATGAAGTATATCAGTTAGCAGCTGATATGGGTGGTGCAGGATATATTTTCACGGGAGAACACGATGCGGACGTAATGCGCAATTCCGTTCTTTGTAATGTGAACGCACTGGAAGCGTCCAAAATTCACCGGATCCCAAAAATATTTTATTCTTCCTCTGCATGTATTTATCCTGAATACAATCAAATGGATCCTGATAATCCGAAATGTTCGGAAGAATCTGCTTACCCGGCGGCGCCTGATAGTGAATATGGATGGGAAAAGCTGTTCAGTGAAAGATTGTATTTGTCTTATCAAAGGAACTACGGGATAAAAGTCAGGATAGCAAGGTTTCACAATATATTCGGACCGCAGGGTACCTGGACGGGTGGCAAGGAAAAGGCCCCGGCTGCCATGTGCAGAAAAGTGGCAGAAGCAGAAGACGGTTCGTATATTGAAGTGTGGGGAGATGGTAAACAAACGAGATCGTTTTTATTTATTGAAGAATGTGTGGAAGCCGTACGTCGTTTGGTAAAATCAGATTTTAGCGGTCCGGTTAATATTGGTTCCGAAGAAATGATTTCAATAAATGATTTTGCCAAACTCGCTATTGAAATATCAGGAAAAAATCTCGCCATCAGGAATATTAAAGGACCTACAGGTGTCAGAGGCCGAAACTCTGACAATCGTTTGCTGGAGGAAAAAATCGGATGGATTCCGTCTCTGCCATTGAAGAGGGGTATGATCGAAACTTACAATTGGGTCAGTAAGCAAGTCGCTGAAAAATCTGCAACCCACGTGGCGGTTTAATTTATTAAGTTTGGTTGATGTTTTTTAGTCATCTCCCAGATTTTCTGACCAGATCCGCGCATTTGCGGCTTAACATTTATTTGTTATTGCGAAAGAATTTATTGAGGAGGGACATTCTTTAAACGGTTTATTGGACTAATTAACTTCTTCAAATCCCTGGATAGTATTTCGGAAAACAAATAAGCTGAAGAATCATTAAGATGCCCCATATCCAGAAACATTCCCTGTCCGTGCGTGAGAAATATTGGCGACTGACTATAGTCCATAAAAGCTATCTTTTCATTTTCACAAACAGATCTTGCTATTTCCATCGTTTTGAGATCGGCAGGGAGCAGGTAGTATATCGGTGAAACCACTACAAATAATCTCGAATCATGATCTTTGGTAATTTTAATAATTGCTTTAAAACAGTTTACGATATTGCTGTCAACAGGATAAGACGCCAGCAGACTATCCGGTTTTTCGGGAATTATTTCCTTATGAATTATGAGGGGAACATACCCACTTGTGTCGTTCGCATCACGCTGTTTTGACAGATTGTTAAACAGTATTTTTAATGGTAAGGAATTGAAGCGGTATAAATCAGAAAAAGTCTTGGCCCATTCAAATCGATTGCGTTCATTAACTATGGACCTCATTTCCGGATGAGAACTATAATATGGCAGGAGGACAGACAATTCGTCCAGTCCATTTTCATTATTTTCAAATGCAGTGGGATTTAAATCGAGAATGATTATTTTTGGAGAATACCTTTTGTATAACATTTCCAACATAGCCTGACAGTATATCAGCCTTTGTTTGTCTTTCCCGGCATTATAACAAGTTGTATTCAGAATCCCTGATATTACCGCAGATACATAATGATGAGCAGCCCTTGACGATCCTAAAATAACAGTATTCGAAACACAGGAATCAATCGCATAAGTTGTCCTGCCCTGTTCTCCATGTCTGATTTTAAAATAATAGTATCGCAAAATCGCCCCCAGTCCTTTATCGATGAGAATTAAAAAGGAGGATATGATGATTATTTTCCAGATGAATTTTCTACTCTTCATACAGCACTCAGAATTGAAAATAAATAAACTGACTCGCATCAAAAACTCCAAAAAGCAGGATTACTATTATTATGCCGATGCATGCCGCCATTCGAACCCATTCCTTTGAATTATTCAATAAACGGAATTTTCCGGGAAGATATTCAGCAATCATGTCTGTAATAATAATGCAAAGTATTCCAAGAATCGAATATACAAGAAGAGAACGTTCTTCAAATTCGCCTTCAATTATCGGAATAGTCTTCGGGCTGAATATTCTCTTTATTACAACAGAAGCTTCGTGCATATTTTGAGATCGAAAGAAAATCCAACAGAAGCTCACAATCAGAAAAGTCGAAATGACTCCAATTAATTTCGGAAAGGTAAACCCCGGAATGAGCTTTCGTCTGATATGGGCAAAAAGGATAAAGCCTCCGTGAAGCAGACCCCATATTATGAATGTCCATTTTGCACCATGCCATAATCCGCTCAATATAAAAACCACCAGGATGTTAAATATGTATTTTGACTGGTTTACCCGGCTGCCACCCATTGGAAAGTAGACATAATCACGAAACCATTGCGAAAGCGTAATGTTCCACCTCTTCCAAAAATCTCTTAGTGATGCAGACATGTACGGCCGGTTAAAATTTTTTGTTAGTGAAAAGCCCATCGCTTTTGCAGAGCCCATAGCAATAAGTGAATATCCTGCAAAATCACAATAGATCTGAAATGAATAGAAGATCACTGCTGTTATCAATGCCAGCCTGCTGTGAACTTCCACATTTCTAAAAACATAATCAACAAAAATTCCCAGTCTGTCAGCTACCACCACTTTCATAAAAAAGCCCCATAACATCCATTTTAATCCGTAGGTAATATTATCATAATCAACCGGATGCCTTTGGTAAAATTGTGGAATGAGATTCTGAGGTCTTTCGATGGGTCCCGCAACCAGTTGCGGATAGAACATAACATATAAGGCGTAGATGCCGAAATTGCTTTCTGCCTTTTGTTTTCCTTTATATACTTCGATGGTATAGGACATGGCCTGAAACGTATGAAAAGAGAGTCCTATCGGAAGCGCCAGTTTCCATATGGAAAACGATTGAGATCCGGAGGAAAAAATACCCGTTAACAAATGCAGGTTTTCAACAAAGAAATTATGATATTTAAAGATTCCCAGAACTGTCAGGTTGCTGACTATGCTTATGCCCAAATAAAACTTTCGAAGATTTCCCTGGTTTGACTCAATCAGAATACCGGCAATGTAATCAACTGTGATAATCAGAAACAAGACAAGCAGATAGGCAGGAATTGCAAATGCATAAAAGTAACAACTCGCTGCCAGCAAAAACAACCATCGCCATTTTTGGTGTATGGCGTAATAAATAATGGTTACTGCAGAAAAAAATATTAAAAACGGGAATGAATTAAAAAGCATGGTATGTTAAGACAAACATACTATTTATTGAACTTAAAAGTCAATGCGCCTGAAGGACATTCCTTCACCTGCTGTTCAATCCTTTCAGCCGATGCACCATCGGGATCAATCCATTTTTTCTCAGACGGCTTAAAAACCTGTGGAAGCTGTGTCCAGCAACGCGTGGAATGCTGACAAAAATCGGGTTTCCATCCAACGGTAATTTCTCCGTTAGCGTATTTGATTGTTTTTGTTTCACCATCACGGAAAACAAATGTTCTCACTTTCACTTCGTTTTGAAGGATTTTTGAAATGGGGCAGCTGGCTGCAATTTCCTGCAGTCTTGTCTTTTGTTCTTCGGGAGTTTCTCTGGAAAATATAATATCCCTGTCGATAACAGTGATTATTTTATCATCTTTTTTCTCGTAATATAAGTTGACGTTTACAGATATCGAAGGAATGTTCCATCCTTTGCGGTCAATATACATCCGCAAAGTTACCAGTGTACAGGATGCCAGTGAAGAGAGCAGCAGCGTGTGGGGATCTGGTCCGAGATCTTTCCCGCCGGAGGATTCGGGTTCGTCCGAAATGAATTTACCATTCCGCCATTCAATGGTACATTGATATTTTTCCAGGCCAATGGTTCCATGAACCGGCTTGTCAAATTTGTAAATCATTGTATAACTTTTTGCATTTGTTCATGAATTAACTTTCCTTCCTTCAAAACAATATCCGGTAAATATTCAATGTCCTGCAACCTTGTTCTGAAATTTACAATACATACCCTAAGTAGAAAATTACCATCCAGCACTGCATTGCTGGGGAAAACTTCACCTCCTGCCTGCAATTTGTTCAAAAGAGACTGATTAAGTTTATTCAGATACTCCTGATCTGATCCTGTATCCATTTTTTCAGGTTTATATCTGAAAGTGACAATACTTAGATGACAGGTAAAAGTTTCGATTTCGATCTTCTTTTTCAATAACTCAAAGAGTCTTTCTGCTAACTTTATATCATCCCGAATCATTCGGATATGTCCGTCTGCACCTGCCTGACGAAAGCCGAGCCAGACTTTCAGGGCACGAAATCCTCTTGAATTCTGAAGTCCTCTTTCGTAGAAATTAGTTTGAGGTTCTTCTTCACCGTCAAAGTTGTAATAAGCCGGGTGAAAGCTGAATGCATCCGTCAGCGCATTTGCATTTTTAACCAGTGTACAACCTGCTTCCAGCGGACTATACAGCCATTTATGAGGATCTATTGCTATCGAATCAGCCAGATCAATTCCCTGAAACATATATTTTAGTTCAGGTAATGCCGCCGCGAAGCCGCCGTAAGCGCCGTCGATATGAAACCAGCAATCATGTTTTTTACAGATTGCTGCAAGTTCCTTCAATTGATCTACCGCACCTGTGCCAACAGACCCTGCTGTACCTGCAACCAGGAATGGAACCAGTCCCTCATTTTTGTCATCGGTAATTATTTTATCTAATTGTGACAAATCCATTCTCTGATCTTTGTCTACCGGTATCCAGCGGATTGCATCCAGACCCAAACCAAAAAGATCAACCGCCTTGTTTATCCAGGTATGGGTTTCAGAAGAAGTGTAAACACGCCAACTTCCCTGTGCGGGTTGAATACCCAGTTTGCGGATATCCCAGTTTGCTTTAGCCTTTCTTGCGGCCAGGAAGCCGACAAAATTTGCCATATTTCCCCCGCTCACCATTATTCCGCTGCCTGCCTTATAACCTATAAATTCTCCCAGCCATTGTATGGTTTGCTTTTCAATTTCAGTTGCCATTGGAGAAAGTACGAATGCGCCACAATTACTGTTGATTGCAGAAGCCATAAGATCGCCAAGCATGCCCACGGGTGCTGGCGAAGATGTGATATAACCCCAGAACTTTGGATGACCATTAAATAAACTATTCTTTACGAGAAGCTGCCAGCATTCTTCAATCAATGTCGACGGATCCGAACCAGATATTGGTAATGAATTCGGAAGCTTTGCCTGTAATGATCCTGGTGTCGGCGAAGTTGTTACTGGCAAATCTGAAATGGAAGAAAGAAATCCTGCAATTTTATCAATAAGAAGATGGCCGGCATCCCGGAATTCTTCCGCATCCATGTCAATTAAAGGCTGGCGATTTTCCAAAGATTTGTCCGTTAATGGATGATTCATAATCAAAGAGATAAGTCTGTCTTAAAGTTACGAAACCAGCAAGAAATAAAATATGGCCGGAACGTTTAAGTGATTTCAGGATTTAAAACATATAAAAGCCTGATTCAATTTTATTACAGACGGGTCTTTAAAAAATAATTATATAATATTCCTGTGTGTTTAATTAATATTATAACTTCATATTTCTGCTGGAAGTCTGATATAATACGAATGGTAGATTAAATTCTGAGAGACCACCCTATTAAGATTGAATTCACACCGACCTTATTCTTCTTCTGTACCTCCTGAAGTAAGAGCATTTATTTTTCATCTTAATAAATAAATTTACCATGGCAACATCTATTCTAAAAACAGTAAAGTCTGCAGTTAAATATTGGTGGGTATCCTTATTATCAGGTATTTTTTTCGTAATAGTAGGTATCTGGGTTTTTAAAACACCTCTTGAATCTTACCTGGCATTATCAATTCTTTTCAGCGTGGCTTTTTTCGTAAGCGGGATATTTGAAATTGTATATGCCGTTTCAAACAGGAGTCACCTGGAAGGTTGGGGATGGGCATTAACGGGGGGGATTATCGATCTCATTTTAGGATTTATTCTGATGTCAAATCCGGGAATAACCATTGCAGTTTTGCCATTATTTGTAGGTTTTGCAGTCTTGTTCCGTTCTGTAATGGCCATGGGCGCAGCATTTGACCTGAAATCCTACGGATCAAAAGACTGGGGATGGATGTTGGTAATAGCCATTCTGGGACTATTATTTTCATTTATGCTTTTATGGAACCCGATATTTGCCGGCGCAACGATCGTTGTTTGGACAGGACTGGCGTTCATTAGCATTGGCATTTTCAGAATAATGCTTTCTTTAAGATTGAGAAAATTGCATAAACTGACCACATCATGATTTATTGCTTCAAACTCTTAAGGTAAATAATACTTTGAGGTACTTGTTCATTCACAAAATTGCTTTCATCTTCAATAAAATAATGTTCAATCCCGATTTGTTTTGCTTCTCTCAATATACCGGGAATGTCAATTTCACCTGTGCCGAGCGGCACATCATTTTCGGGAGACGTGAGTCCGGTCAGGTTTTTCTGAGCTCCTTTTCTCATATCTTTTAAATGGATAAGTTTCCACCGGTTGCCATATTTTTTAAGAAGTGCGACCGGATCGCCACCGCCAAATTGCATCCAGAATACATCCATTTCGAAGGAAACATATTCAGGATTTGTATTATTAAAAATATAGTCCAGCAGATAACCATTTTCATAAGGTTGAAATTCATAGCCATGTGCGTGGTAACAAAAAATGAGCCCCTGTTCCTTGAGTAGTTTTCCGACTTTGTTAAAATCTGCCACCGCCTTTTTTGCATTTTCAATCGTTAGTATCCCGTTATCATGAGGAATCCATGCGCACATAATGTATTTCGCGCCGTAAATTTTTGCCCGATAGATAATTGAATCCGGGGATTTTATCAACTCATCGTAGCCTGCGCCGGTAGATGGTATCTTAATACCTCTTTCATCACATGATTTCCTGAAATCATCCGCTGGCATCCGGTTGCCGCCCGCTTCTATTTCTGTAAATCCCATCATCTTTATCGTGTCGAGGGTTTTATCTATACTGATGGGAAAACTTTTTCGAAATGTATATGCCTGAACACCCAGTGGAGCCGTGTATAGCGGATTGTTATTTTGAGCGAGGAGCATTTCGCCTTCCAATAGGACTGACAGCACAACCGAAAAAAATGTAAGCCTGTAATTCATGAATTCTATTTAATAAGGCACATCGCCGACATAAAACTATGGTTGCTGGAATTAATAGATAAGAGTTGAAAGCTATCGACCATGAATTTAAGAAAATAATGACTGGCCGCGGCATCGTTTTTGAAAGGGTACTAGGAAATATTATAAAGCGGACAGGATATATGAAGTTCAGCAATCGGGTGCAAATTTCTGCAGGTATCCACATTTTTTTTGCTGAAAAATCGAAAGTGAACGAGTCTAAATTAAACAATCAATAAAAAAAAGTATGAAATTCAAGCAAATCGTCGCGACAACCGCATTCATCCTGATACTGCCAGCCAACGGAAACTGGAAGCCGGATACAGCGAATGCAAAAGTAAATTTTACGGTTGAGGGTCCTTTCGGAACAGTACACGGCAGTTTTACGGGACTGGAAGCAACAATAAATTTTAATGAAAAGAGTCTTTCCGGCAATTCTATTACAGCCAGCATAGATGCCAAAACAGTAAGTACCGGCGTAAGTTTGCGTAACTATGACCTGCGCAATGAAGAAAAATGGTTAAATACAGACAAATTTCCGAGAATCAGCTTCAAATCGAATAAAATCGAAAAGACCGCAAATGGCTTTAAGGCTGCCGGAGATTTAACGATAAAAGGCGTTACAAAGCCTGTTGATATTCCTTTTACTTTTACCAATAAAGAATCATCCGGCATTTTTGCCGGAAAGTTTACAATCAAACGAGAAGACTACAATATTGGAAAGCCAGGTGGTTCAGTAGGCGATATAATAACAATTATACTGACAGTACCAGTCAAAAATTCCTGAAACATCATTCAAACGATCTGGAATTTTCCTGAGAAAATAAAAGTATGCCATTTGCTTGTTCATGGCACACTTTTATTTAAGCGGCTACATAGCCGGCATCGGAGCAATTTCTCTTATTTCAATATTACCTTCATTTGAAATATGAGGACATTCCTTCGCCAGTTCGGCAGCTTTTTGAAGACTATCAGCTTTCACAATCAGATATCCGCCGACTATACCTTCTTTACCCGAATTCACCGGTTCTGATAAAATGCCCTGAGCTGAAACAACCATTCCGCCCGACACAAGAGGTAACCCTCCAGCAAACTGGTTTTTCTCACCCAGCCTACCCATGTAGGCACCCCAGGCCTGCATTTCTGCCTTGTTTTCTGCTTCTGTTTTTGCTGACATAGGCTTTCCGCCTCTTAATAAGAACAGATACTCTTTCATGATTTCAATTTTTAAATATTTTAAAGAATAATGACGAATGAGAGTTGCCAAGGGGGACAAACAAATAATATTTTTCTGCTGGTCTGCAAAGATAGAAGGAATGATTGCAGGTTTTACTAATTGAAATCAATCGCTAAGGATTAAGGGCCGACATTTTTTGTTTAATATTCTCAAAAGTTTCCAGAGGACCTTTTGTTAAAAATAAGTTTATAACCCACGCCGGAAGACTCCCACCCGGATTAAGTTCCAGAATATAATCCACATGTATCGAATTCTTTGAAATCGTCGAAATATTCCAAAGGCCTTTGACAGACGTCACCTGAAGTAAATCTTTAGAAGCCGGTAAATAATCAGGAAGGTTTACTGAAATCACTTTGATGGTGTGGCCAACAGTATCTTCTCTTAAATCAAAATTTGCATAGAAATATCTGTCTGTTGCCGGCCACGGGACTTCAATTTCTGAATAATAAATAAGTTTGCCGCTTCCCAGTTGTTTAATCAAAACCGATTTCTTCATCGCATAACTCCAATCCTTATAATGCTGAATATCCAGTAGTATCAATTTTAACTGTTCCAAGTTCCCCGGCAGATCAACTTCAACACGCACATCATCAAACTGGGAAGATATTGCATGACGACTACTGATTTTAATTCCATCTTTCTCCTTTTGCAATGTCCAATTATTTTGCCCGCATAAAGAGATTTCGAATAGTAAAATGAAAGTTATTCCCAATAAGCCTCTCAGTAAATTCATATTAAGACAGACTGGTTTTTCAAACAAAGTCTATAACGTCTGGTCTAAGACCGCTTTCAGTTGCGTGGCAGGTATCACACCGCTTTGTCTCCATTTAATTTCTCCCTTTTTAAAAAGGATCATGGTGGGAACACTTTGAATATTGTATGATGCGGCAACTTTGGGATTTTTATCGATATCCATTGTAAGGATAGTAAGCTTTTCTCCTGTCAGCTGTTTCAATTCTTTCAGTATGGGTGGCATCATTTTACACGGGCCGCACCATTCAGCAGAAAAATCAACCAGAACGGGTTTTTCACCTCTTATCATTTCAGAAAATGTTTTTCGTTCATTTTGTGTTTCCATCTGTTCGTTTTTTAAACATACCTGAAAATAATCCTCCCATAAAGCCAAAATATAAAACGCTATTCAGCGGTTTAGAACTTATCAGACAGGTTCCATTAACGCAACCGACGAAATGATAATAACCATATCCTCCAATGGCTCCAATAAAAGCACCCACTATAATAAGTTTATTCCCCAGAATCCAATTCTTCATTAATTATTTTGCATAAAGTTCCTGTTTTTTAGTCTTCTTTCAATGATTAAAAATGAGATCTTTCCTCTGAAATTCTGCATTATACCTCCCAGACCTGGCTTATGCTTCCAGCTTGAGGCAGAAAGTCAGGAAGGAATGTTTTTCATTGGTTTAAGTTTTTATGCAGGTCAATTGGTTGGTTTGAAGTAATTTGGGAAGCCTCCCTTCCGATATATTCAGTTAATAAAAACATAATTCTATGATAATTCCACAAATTATATCCCTGAAAAGGAAGTTCCTGTTTATATCCCTTATTACTTATTTATTCATTGCAGACACAGGATATGCACAACAAAATGTAACACCTGCCAGCGAATATTTTACTGTTGAAGGCTATTATAAAGTTAAATGGGGTTATGCGGATGAGTTTATTAGTTTATGGAAAGCAAATCATTATCCACTTTTAAAAAAAGCGATTGAAAAAGGTGATATCATAAGTGTTACCGCTTCAAAGCCAAAATTCCGTAGTGGAGAAGACACACGGTGGGATTTCAGGGTTATTATTGTATTCCGAACAGTCGCTCAGGCATTTGACGAAACCCTCACCGAACCATATAAAAAACAGTTATATCCCGACCAGGAAACATTAAAAAAAGCAGAGCAGCATCGCTTTGAACTATTGATCTCGCACTGGGATATTGAAACCGGCAGTATTTCATTAAATTGATCCACTTCTCAATAAAAGATCTGTTTAAATCCATGCTTACCTTTGTGTAAGGTTAAGGCCAGGTTTTCTCTACCCTAAAAAAAATTCTCATTTTAAAGCAAATTACTATATGTCTGATTGCTGTTGCATTTACCAAATTCGGCGATGCCCAGACTAAAATTATCTTTGGAAAGGTATTGGATTCAACGACTCATTCACCTTTGCAAAATGTAAGTATCATCGTAAAAAACAGCCGCATAGGTGGATTGACAGATGCCGAAGGAAAATTTACGATTAACACAAATTTTAATGCTACGGCCGTCACGTTCAGCTACACCGGTTACCAGTCCGCAACCAGATCTCTATCAACAAACCCAAAACAGGAATTAACCATTTTGCTTGCTAAGTCTTATACAGAGTTAGAAGATATTACTGTTAATGCAAAAAGAGCGAAATACCACAATAAAAATAATCCGGCGGTAGAACTGATAAGGCTTGTTATAGCCAATAAATCAAAAAACGGGCCTGGCTCAATTCCATACTCTTCTTACGAAAAATATGAAAAAAGCCGGGTATTTACAGACGGTCCCTGGGGAAATATTACTCAGAATTTTGTATTAAGAAAATTACATTTCTTTTTTGAAAATACCGACACGACCATTGTACCCGGGAAATCTCTTAATTCAATTTATCTGCAGGAAATACTTTCTAAAAACTACTTTAGAAAAGAACCAGAGAAAACCAGGAAAGTAATCATAGCAGAAAAATCAGTGGATTACGGCAAATACGTTGACATGAGGGGAATCAGTGGCGCCTTAAATTTTTTATATGATGACATCAATATTTACGACAATGTTATTTCGGCATTCACCATCCAGTTCACGAGCCCGATAGCGAATATAGCTCCAAGCCTTTATATGTATTTTATAAGGGACACAATTGTTGAGAACGGGACCAAAATCGTGAAGTTGTATTTTACTCCCAGAAATCCGGAAGATCTGCTTTTCCGGGGGACTTTGTACGTTACTCTTGACGGACGTTATGCAGTTACAAGTGTCGAGCTCGGAGTAAGCAAGCATGCAAATTTGAATTATGTAAGAAATTTTCAATTAAAACAGGATTTTGAAAAGGATTCGGGACAACATTATTATATGTCCAAATCAGAAATGCAGGCATTTCTAAGTCCTTTTCCAAAAAGTCCAGGGTTTTTCGGAGAGCGTAAAATTACCATTACTCATTTCTCAGATTCCGTTTTGTCAGACAGCCTCTTTGAGGGAGCCGCTCTGGACAGCCTGCCATCATCCTCCGGCCAGACAAATCAGTTTTGGTCAGACAATAGGCCCGATACGCTCAGTAAATCTGAAATCAAAACTTATACAAATGCAGACAGCCTTTTGAAATTACGCACTTACAACAGGTTAATGGACTGGGCAACTTTATATTTTGTCGGGTACAAAACAGTAGGAAAATTTGACATAGGACCTCTGCGTACATTTTATTCATTTAATGCAGTAGAAGGTCAGAGATTACAATTCGGTGGCAGGACCAATGAAAAATTAAGCACCCGGTTTTTTGCAGATGGTTATCTGGGTTACGGATTTAAAGACGAACAATTCAAATATAAATTGACAGGCTCTTATTCATTCAACAATCACTCAATATATAAATTTCCTTTTAACTTCCTTCAGGCAAGTTATTTACACGATATAAAAAACCCTGGCCAGGAAGATATTTTTTCAAGTGGCAATAGTTTCCTTACTTCCATTAGCCGGGGCTATAATACAAACTGGTTATACAGTGATATTTTCCGGCTGTCTTATGTTCATGAATATGAAAACCATTTTTCGTACATACTAAGTACCAAATACTGGAGGCAGCAACCTGCAGGGTCATTGGCATATATAAAGGAACCGTTTCCCTCACAGCTGGATACCATTCCTCAGATTACGACTGGTGAAATATCCCTGGCAATTCGCTGGGCACCAAATGAACAATTCTTTGAAAGTAAAATCGCACGCAGAAATATTATAAATAATTATCCGGTAATTACATTTCAATATTCAAAAGGAATCAAAGGACTTTATGGGGGCGAATACAATTATGACGCCTTTCATTTTGAAATATTTAAACGAGTGCCCATTTCACCACTCGGTTTTTCTGATGTAAGACTGAGCGCAAGTTATCTGGCCGGCACCCTTCCATTTCCTTTATTAATTATCCACCCTGCAAACAGATCTTATTTTTACAGCTATTACTCATACAATTTGATGAATGTGGAGGAATTTGTCAGCGATCATTATGCCGGACTTAATATTGATCATTACTTCAACGGCTTCTTTTTTAACAAAATCCCACTGCTGAAAAAATTAAGATTACGTGAAGTAATTGCGGCAAAGGTTTTATACGGAGGACTCCGAAATGAAAATAACCCAGACTATAACCCCAATCAGATGTTGTTTCCTACAACCAACGGAGTCACTTCGACCTTTAGTTTAAACGGCAAGCCCTATGTGGAGGCCAGTATCGGGATTTATAACATTTTTTCTGTCGTTCGGGTAGATCTTATCAAAAGATTCACTTATACCGGTAATCCCAATATTTCCACATTCGGCCTGCTTTTCAGCAGCAATTTCAATTTTTAACAGTGTTTTCTTTATTACGGGAAGATAGTTTTCCAGTCGTCTTTCATACTTATTACATGCCATTTATTCTGAGCTGCGGTATTCAATGCAACTGAATCTATGTAGTAATATTCTCTTGCTGAATCTGTATGATTGACCATCATCTGGAATGACGGGTAGTGATTGCTCTGACAGAATTTACACATCGCTACATCTCCTACTGTATTGCCCACTGAGAATACCGGTCTTTGTCCAATATGTATCTGGATGCCTACGGGTTTGCCTGCCTTGTCATTCAGAAGTTCGATTGCAGGTTCACGCATGATTGTCCGGTTACTGTCTGTAAACTGATATTTAAATGTAGTTCCTACTACCTGTTCCTCGGAAACCCCGTAAAACAAATCAGAAATAGTCCGAACCAGCTCAATGGTACCCCCGGTTACTATAAAAGTTTTAAATCCATTGGCACGCAGATAATTCAGCAATTCTAATTGCGGCTGATAAGTTATCTGTCGGATTGGAACATTTCTTCCGGGATATTTTGCTGTAGCGAAGAATTCCTGCGCATCAGCTTCAAATTGATCTTCCGTCATTCCCGTATGGGTAGCAACGACCAGTTGCAAAAGAGCTTTCTCCCCTCCTTTTTCAAAGTATGCTTTATTCTTGGAAACTACCGCCATAAATGGTTGTTTCTTGGCAAGCGCCGGATTGGCTTCCACCATTTTTTTTACACGGAAAAAAGCAAATAATTCCTGCACATAAGGTTTTTCTTCCCAAAGCGTACCATCATTATCAAATGTTGCAATTCTGTTTTTTATTGGAATAAAATCCGGACTTCCGTCCTTGCTTACCTTAGTTACATAAGCAATGATGTCTTGCTTCAAAGCTCCATCGTTCCAGGATGGAAGAGGATCCTTCGTTACAACGGCACTATCACTGGATGAGTTTGTTTTACCGGAATCATCAGATCCATGCTGGCAGGATATAATAAAAAAAACTGTAGCGCATATGATGACTGATGATTTAAATATATTTTTCATATTTCTGGTTTTAGGAACTTTAAAGATATTCCCATATTGTATAAGGTATGGAATCGCTGCCCACTTAACCGTATAATGAGTTTAGCCTAAGGTGAAATAATTTCTCCGGCTTCGGAACAATTTCAAGTCAGAATCGAAACTAAAATAAAATCTTTTTCTCACTTTCATTTGTATATGACGACCTAAAAAATGAAGATTTTTAAAAAACCATCTTTCCCTGAAATTCCTCAACCGTCCCTGGGAGCAGCCGGCCGATAATCAATTGTCTGAATTGATGTCGAACTACTGGATAATTTTTATTACTCGTTCAAACCCAAATAGCAAGGACTTACCAGATTGGCCATCATATAACACAAAAACTTTTCAGGTGATGGTTTTTGACAAACGTTAGGGGAAACAGATGCTCCCTGAAAAAGACGGACTGGTTTTTATGTCAGCAAAACTGGTTAAAAATAAACTTATGACTCATTATTAGGAATCTCCAGTCTTGAACGATCCCAGTGATCTTTTGCTTTTATCTCGTCCGTACTTCCTCTGTCATAGTCCCAGAAACGGGCTTCTATGGAAGAACAATGATAGCTAAACTCACTAAGGCACTGATCTGTATTATGTAAAGGAGAACTACAAATGGAACATTTTAAAGTTGCATGCATTTTTTCCACAATTAAATAATTTACTATCGTTCTTAAAAAACATAATTATTGAGACCCTGTTTCAGGGAATAAGATTTGTTTTGCCATATTAGATTTCCGTAAGTTTTCGATGGCAAAACTATTTGAATTTTCCATTTACCATTTTCGAATATATAGCGCGCCTCTATTTTACCCTGAGGGTGTGGAATCTCTCCCTGAATTTTTTTCAGAACACCCAGATGGGGTTCAATTTTCACTTTTGCAAACCCAGGTGCATCACTGTCAATGCCCAAAATAGTTCTGAAGAATTCAATATTCGGGCTCGAACCCCAGGCATGGCAATCAGAGCGTGTATTGCTAATATCAGGTATTTCAGCCCAGGTAGTCATTCCCATTTTAATGTTATCTCTCCACAATCCAAGCCAGTTTAAATAATCATTCCCCAGACCTGCTTTTATTAGCGCCATATGCAGGTAGAATTTGAAATAAATAGATGCAGGCGCCAGTGTTGTATCTGAAAGTATTTGTTTTGCGATTGAAGTGGCACCGGTGTTGTCAACCATTCCTGTGAGAATTGCCAAGGCATTTGTATGTTGCGAAAACAAGTCTTTCTCGGGCCTGTCCGCAAATAGTTTGCGTCGATCATCCCAATATTTCATACGGATCGTTTTCTTTAGCTGGTTCGCATACTTGTTATACAGTACCGCATAGCTTTGTAATCCATATCTCAATTCCAGGTCTGATGCTAATTGATAAGCCCATAATAGTTGCAGATCGATTAAAGATGAACTACCGTCTTTACCGACGGGTCCGGTACCTGAATTCCAGCCTTTAGTCTCCACCCAGTCGGTAAACATCCAATACGGAACACCATTTACGGAACCGTCAGGCGACTGATAATTTCTAAAATAATTCATTATTTGTCTTTCTCCGGGGAGTTTATTTTTCAGGTATAAACTATCCCTTCCATACATCATATAGTCATGTAACATACCTATATACCATAATGAGAAAGTAGGTATGTATTGAGGTGTGAACGAAGGATGCCGGCTTAATGTCACACCTTCCGGCTTTCGCGAATTATCCATTTCATTCATGGCGTTGCGTAACAGTCTTTCATCTCCACTGTTATACAAAGAAATCAGACCCTGAATTCTTGTATCACCAATATACTGTAGTTGTTCATAGTAGGGGCAATCCATGTAAGTTTCCATGGCACAGAGACGGGCGGTTCGCCAGCCGATCTCGAGGATTTTACTGAGTTCCGAATCATCTGATTCTAACCTTGCATTCATTTGAAAAGGGTAGCCAGTTGCTATGCCATATATGTCCTCAATATTGAGAGGATCATCTTTCGTTGTAATCTTTAATTGCAGATAGCGGTATGTTCGGAAAGTAAGTGTTGTATAAATTTGCCCCGATTTGCCACTAGAAATAATACTATCTTTTCTCCCTATAAAAAATTTCCCTTCAGGTTCATTTCTATTGCCCTTCGCCGGATATTTTGTGTAAAGGGCTTCTGCATAACACATCGTAATCGTTCCTTCCTTCCCACCACTGAAAACCAATGTGGGATATGCATTGGTCAAAAAAGTCTGATCGAGCAAAATAGTAACAGAACTATGAGATGGTACTGTTAGTGAGGTTTTGGAAGAAGGAAAGTCTGACGTTAATTTAATGCCTGACGAACTGGTTACCCGGGCCAGGGGTTGAGGAGTCATTCCCATCTGCGGTAAAATTGATGGAACCAGTAACCATCCGCTCACTGTCCCATATCCGCCAATTATATTTTTGGGAATACCAGCCATTATAATTCTGGCATTCTTCCACGAATTATCGTTGTAGTCCTGCGTTTGCCAGTCCGCCAAGTCTCCTTTTGTATTTACAATTTCACCAGGGCCGGCAACATAATAGGTGGGAGTAACAAACGGAAGTGCCTGATAAGAACTATCCCGAATACATTTCCAGTCTTTATTTGTATTTAAAATTTGAGCGGCGCCATCTCCCAACAAAATAAAACCTGTTCGCAAAGAAATTTGTCCCTCGGCTCTCCATTCGCCTTCATTCCATACTATGGCTGCAATAATATTTTTGCCATCCCGAAGAAATGGAGCTATGTCGAGGGTTTCAAAGTTCCAGTGGTCCAGATCACCTCTTGCCGGACCCAGAGATACCAGCCTTTCATTTACAAATAATTTGTACCGGTTGTCTGCAGATACGTGAATCATGAATGATCCGGGTTTGGCGGCCAGGGTAATAGACTTCCGAAATAAATAGACACCATAACCAGTGGCGGATTCGCCGGGAACTTCTATCCAGGATGCTTTCCATAAATGATATAATATGGAAGAGTCAAATTTCTGTGCCCGGCTAGTTTGTAAACAAAGAAAAAATATAAAAACCAATAGCAATCGATTCATGACATTTCATTTAATTGCTCCCATTCTTTTTGTGAATAATTATATAATTTGGAGAAAACGTCAATACATATTAACGTATTTAAAACTATTCGTATTTATCCGAATTTTCTAATTTAGATTGAATCAACTTTTAGGGGGGCTCAACGGAAGGTTCCAGCGACATGGTGGAATTTCCTTCATATAGAAATTGACCCATCCGAAAACCATTTGAAGTGAAAGGGAGAGTCGTAAAAAACGATATTTATTAAACCAATTTTTTGCTGGCCATTCCCCTTGAACCCTGAAGATATTCGCGATCGGAGTTATTGGTTTCGCCGTCTGATATTACTCCATCACGTTCACGATTTCCACGCCTGCGTGAACGGAATTTATCCCGGGTCTGTGATATGCGAGCAGCAACCTGCTTAAATGGATAAACCGTTTGGCGGATGATATTCCTGGGTAATTGTCCAAGCCGAACCTTTTCTTCCAAGGGGAAATTGAGATCAGGAATTCCGGTAATAGGATAAACTGTTCGGGAGGGAAACGCAGTACCGAAAATAACGTCAACGAAACTGAAGTAAACGCTAAAATTCTTGTCAAAATGTTCCGGAACCACAGAGTGATGCAACCGGTGAAATTGAGGGGATGTTATGATCCAGCCAAGCCATCCCAGATTGATTTTTAAATTGGAATGAATAAAACGCGTATGGATAGGTTTGTATAGTCCGATGATGGCTACAGCATACAGACTGGTTACATGGAAAATAAAGAAAGGAATAAAATTCAGGATCAATTCAACAAACAGATCAAGAATATGGGTTCTGTCATCTGTAAAAACATTCAAATTCTTTTGTGAATGATGAACGGCATGAAACCACCAGAGTACTCTTACTTTGTGCCGTACAAAATGGTTAAACCAGTTAATACATTCTGCTAAAAAAAGGGCACAGGCTATTTGTAGGTATACCGGCCAGTTTTTTGAAGATTCTATACTTAAAAAACTTAAGTGCTGATCAAACTGCCTGTTAAGAAAATGAAGGACAGGGAGAAGGAGAAGTACAACAAATGGTGTACCAAGAAAATACCATGCTATATCTTGCAAGAACCCTTTATTAACGAGCGGCTGGTTTCGATTATACGGGAAAAAGAATTCTAGAAACATCAAAAAGGGAATTACCGTATAAAGGGCAATGTTACCGTAAAGCTCCGAAAGCATATATCTGACTTCGTCAGGAACGTAATTATGATAGACCTGTCGCAGGCTAAAGCCATGTTCTGCCTTCGGGCCCTGTTTGGTTACAATTTTATGATTATTTATAACCTGAGCCTCACTATTCTTTTCTGCCGTTACAACATTGTTTGCAATGGAAATGCAGATTAAAGCGAGACCCACTATAGAAATAAAGTTTGGAACAATTGGGTATTTCTCCGTAAACCGGTACCACCATTCCGGCAGATGCCTGGGTTTGAATAGGATGTCGTAAAGAACCATTTTAAATAATTATCAATGATTTAATTAAAAAGTATAAACACCCATTTGATATTTTAGCATCAGCAATCAGAAAATGATAAATCCTTGAATATTACTGATCTAATAGCCTTACCCCAATATAAAGGTAAGATTTATAGTTTTACTTAGGTGGTAATTGGGTAGAATTCATTCCTACGTCGACAATAGACAACAATTACAATGTTGTCGAATAAACATCACGAATGTGATTGGTATTAAAATCGGGTTAAATTACAGATTACTTGTGTTATTTGCAACTTTTCAAATTTTAATCTGTTTCGAAAACTTTCCCAGCACATTTAATAAAGGATTATAGATCATTGATAATAAATAGTTTAAGCAGGAACACTTATTAATATCTCAATAGATGGTAACTTTTAAATAATAGTTGAGGTCCACAAAATATCGTTATCTACGCCGGTTTTTCTATGGTTAAAATTGCGGAAGTATTTGCATAATAAAAATGACCCGCCTGAGCGGGTCATTAAAAAGTCCAAAAACCTATATACTAATTCTTAATAAACTTAGATACCATTGTTTTTTGATTGGCAATATTGATCTGTATCATATACATTCCGGGTGCCAGTGTTGATACATTCATGGTATTCATAATGGATTGTGATGATTTCTCAATCTGTGATGCCATCACCAGTTGGCCATTCATATCATAAACATTGATCTTAACTGTACCGGTAACTGTGCTCGTGATATTCTCGTGAATCTGGCTGGTAGCAGGATTCGGGAATATCGCCAATTTTTCTTCCGTAGTGGACAAACCGGATTCAACTGTCAACACCATAGTGGCAGTAGATGTTGCGCCGTTGTTATCCGTAACAGTCACCTGGAACTCATATTGTCCCTGCTGCAGACCACCAATTGAAACCTGGGCACTGTTCATTCCACCAGTGCTGATTATGGTATTTGGTCCGCCGATCTGTTGCCATTGGTAAGAAGTAATAGTGCCATCCGGATCAGTTGATTGAGATGCATTGAGCATATATGTGTTGTCCGGCAAAGTGAGTGTATCACTCGGACCTGCATTTGCCACTGGTGGTAAATCCACTTTAGCAACAGCAGGATCAACTGTTATGGTTACCTGATCGGAATTCGATGTTCCATTGTTATCTGTCACAGTTAACTGATAAACATACTGACCAACTACCAACTGTGAAACCGCCGGTGTACTTGTATTCGCTCCCGTGATAACTGCCGCTGACGGTCCTGAAACCTGACTCCAGGCGTATGTAGCAATTGTACCATCGGGATCAAAAGAATTTGTACCATTCAATGAAACACTATTGACCGGTAATGTGATGGTTATGTTGCTACCCGCATTGGCTACAGGAGCCTGGTTCGGTAATACAACCGGTGGGAGGACAGTAACAAATACCTGATCAGTTGCTGTAGCACCACTATTGTCTGTGACAGTAAGCTGGAACGTGTAAACCCCTGTTGCCAGTCCTATAACCGAAGGTGTTGCCGTATTAGAATTATTGATTGTGATAGATCCAGGCCCGGAAATCAATACCCAGTCATATGCTGCTATTGTACCATCCGGATCGTGAGAACCAGAACCGTTCAACACTACTGTGCTTGCAGGAGAAGTGATCGTTTGATTTGCTCCGGCATCTGCAACCGGTGGAATATTTGCAGCTGCTGCGACGATAACATTTACCTGCGCACTATTACTTGCTCCACTGTTATCTGTTACTGTTAGCTGGTACGTATATCGACCGGCGATCAAGCCGCTTAAATTCAGTGTAGCTGTATTTGCGCCAGTTGTTGTTGGCGTATTCGGACCTGAAATCTTCGTCCAGCTATATGAGGCAATCGTTCCATCCGGATCATGTGAGCCGGTACCATCCAGTGTTGTTGAATTGGCAGGCAAAGTCAAACTGATACTGGGACCAGGATTAGCTACAGGAGGAATATTGGCCGCTGGATTTACAGTAATTATCACAGTATCTGTTCCCGTCTCACCATTATTGTCAGTAACTGTTAAAGAGAATACATATACACCTGCCTGCAGATTATTTAATGTATTCTGTGCGGTATTAGAAACACTGATTGTGGAAGGGCCTGATTTTTCTGACCATACATAGCTTACAATACTTCCGGAAGGCGCGCTGGATCCACTTCCATCAATTGTAACACTGTTCACTGGCAATGTAATCGTTTGATTTGCGCCTGCATTTGCTATTGGAGGCTGTGCACCGGAACCATTTACGGTGATCTTTACATTTGCGCTATTGCTTGCGCCACTATTGTCTGTGACAGTAAGCTGGAATGTATAGACACCAGCTACCATGTTGGTTGCAGTCGCAATGGATAGAGTTCCTCCCAAAATGGTAGAAGTTGACGGACCAGAAATCTGCGTCCAGCTATAAGATGCAATACTACCATCGGGATCGGTCGAAAGTGATCCATCGAGGTTCGTACTGTTAGTAGGTAATGTTATAGTCTTACTCGTTCCCGCATTGGCAACCGGTGGAATGTTGGCAGCCGGATTAACTGTAACGGAAACTGAATCTGCTGTAGTAGCACCACTGTTATCCGTCACTTTCAATGCAAAAACATATATCCCCTGTTTCAATCCGGAAATACTGGTTGAGACATTGCTGGCTGAAGCAATCGTAGCTGAGGATGGGCCGGAGATCTGGCTCCATGCATATGCTGTAATAGTTCCATCCGGATCTGTGGAGGCTGATCCATTCAAATTTGCTATATTTGTTGGCAGAGTTATCGTGATGTTTGCGCCGGCATTTGCTATGGGAGGTTGATTGGCCGGAGCCGCATTCACTGTGATTTTAACAGTATCCATCGCTATCGCCCCAGAATTATCCGTGACCTTCAGTTGGAATGAATACACCCCCGCCGTCAGATTATTAACAATCGTGCTGGTCGCAGTATTATTGGCTATAGTATACTGAGCAGGGCCACTAATTTTAGTCCACAGATATGATGTAATTGTGCCGTCCGGGTCGCTGGAAAAACCGCCATTCAGTGTAATCGAATTAGTAGGCAGCGTAATATTCAAATCAGGACCAGCATTTGCAATGGGTAGTTGATTTACAGGAACTACAGTACCAGAGTCTACAGTCACTTGAACATTATCTGATACGGTAGCACCAATACTATCTGTAACTGACAATTGAAAAGTATAAACCCCCTTTGTTAACCCGGTAACATTGGTACTTGCTGTGGTTGGAGAAACGATACTTGCACCAACGGGGCCTGAAACTTCCGTCCAGTCTGAAGTATATCCGGATCCTGAACTTCCGCCTGAAGTGCCTTTGCTTCCTAAAGCGAGCATTGTATCTATCATATTCCCAGCTATCAATTTCAGTCCCGCGTAATCCCAATGCGAATTCCCATCGATATACGTTGCGCCGATAACTGGAATAGAATGCATCATTGGATCGGACTTAGCCATCTGTGCAAATAAAGTCACCCAATCAAAGGTTAGGCCCTGTCCTGCAGGTAAATTGGGACCAGGAGGGTTATTAAAATTCGTCGATAAAAAAACCATGTCCGGTCGATTATATCTAGATCTGAAATTTGCCCTGATTAAACCCATTTTCCTAACAAATGTTGTGTCAGGAGTTCCCTGACCGTATTTGTCATTGAGCCCTAAGGACTGCCAAACTATAATTCTATAAGGTTTCCCAAGTGTATTCATTTGCGCAATAGCGGCGTCCAAATATCCTATCCAACCATTCCACAATTGATAAGGAGTTGAGTTGTTTGGTAACCATTCCTCAACATATGAACCGGATATTCCAATTTTACATAGATAGACAGGGTTGGGAAGAATTCCAGCTTCTACTTCATCCATCAAACCAACCTCAAAACCATGACGAGATGTATCGAAATAAGTATCCTGTTCATTATTCACCCCAATCTGCAATGGCTCAAACTTACTCGTCCTATGATTCAAAATCTGAACTGATGGATGCTTTCCACGCTCGCTAGGCATCAGAGAAGTATTTGGACCGTTACCAGCTGCGTTACTTTCTCCCTGAATTACAATCAATGTAAGTGAATCGGAATAAGAAGGAGGGGCCGTACTTTTTGTTGATGCTGGTATAGTACCGGAAAGCAATGTTGCCGTGGTACCAGCAGGAAGTGTTTGATCTGGTCCGGCATTCACAACAAACGGAGGCGGAGGAGGAGGTGGGGGTGGTGGACCAGTTGTAGTCGCCGGATTTACTGTTATCTGAACACTGGAAGACCCCGTAGCGCCTTGATTATCTGTAACTGTCAAATTATAAACATATACGCCCTGAGTCAATCCGGTGATAGTGGTGCTTGCCGCGTTTGGCGTTGCGATGGTTGAACCGGAAGGACCCGAAACGTAGGTCCAGGCATAAGATGAAATTGTACCATCAGCGTCTGTTCCAGTTCCTGAAAGGGTTGCTGTTGAAATCGGAAGTTGAATCGTTTGGTTGGTTCCTGCATTCGCAGTTGGTGGCTGGTTACCTGATCCGCTACCTACCGTAATATTACTTCTTAGTAAGTAACTTCCATCAGCATTTACACCTGTAATTGCGAGAGGTAATGGTTTTTTATAATTCAACGGATCTCTGATTATCAGGTACATACTATAAGTGCCAGGCGTAACCGCAGATAAGTTTAAATTATCAGATATTGGGGTTGCTGTTCCTTGTGGAAGAAAAAATTTGGGAACAAATGTCGAATTCCCTGTCCAAACTGCAGTTCCACTGCTGTTCCGTAATTCATACGTTACATTCCAGTTTTCATAGACCGGAGAAACTCCGATATTCTGCCAATTGAGCGTGATATTAAATGGACCTCCACTAGCCAGAGTAGTTGTCATAGTTCCACCCGTCAATATCAGTCTGTAACCACTTGCCTTAGATGCGGATATGACGTTTGCCTGAGTTGCTGCATCAAAAGTATTAGGGAAATTTCCGTCTCCAAAAGAAGTGGCATGATATAGATTCACTTCATTCGTCAGATCGCAATACATACTTCCACAACTGAATGTATTGGTAGAATTATTCGGTTCCCCTACTACCAATGTAGTTTTATACTTAGCCATAATCAGTGGTGCAAAGGCCACTGAGTTATAGGAACCTCCGTTTTTGTCCAGCATAACACTTGTACCCGGATCTCCCCATTGGTCCCTTCTCCATCCAATCTGTCCCCATGCATTAGTTTGTGTTAAAGCGTAATAAGTAACATCTGTTGGAGTAACTGACGCATTACCGCCATCATAAGCCCCAACCAGAATCACATTTGGATAGTTTGGAAAAGCAGCCAGATTCATGTCAATTAATGCCTTCAAAGTGGCTGATGTTGCTTTTCTTCCTGCAGGTTCTGTTCCTGTCCATGGATAAGTATGCCATTCTCCAAAATCTCCATATCCGCGTATGTCGACGTAATAAATAATATCTTTATAATTGATTGTTTTCCCTGTTTTCGCTTGTACATGAGTTCCAGAAGCGATATGTGCAGCAACAGCATTCAGCAGCGCCTGATACCTGGTAAGGAAATTTGTACTGTTCCAGTTAGGGATCCAGTTTCCATTTGAATTTTGCCAGTCTGAGCTGCCAGATCCTTCAGATTGCATTAAAGTGTGCAGATATGCAGGATAGCTTGGATTAGCTCCACAGGCATCACATAATGGCATTAAACCAAATGAAAACATCTGACCATTATCAATGGCAGCATTTATTTGCGCATCGAATTTCGTCCAGTTATAAACTCCCTCGGCTCCTGTTTCAATATCCGTACCCCAGAGAAAACGATAATAGGCATTTAAACCCATTTTATTACCTGCGGGTACTTCAATACCGCCCCCGGTGCCATTATCCCAAATTCTGCCGATCCATTGTTCAGCACCCCGGCCTGGCGCAACGATATCTGCACTTGAAGTGGGAATCTGTGTAAACGATAAAGTAGTTTGTGAAAATCCGTTAATATGACTTGTCAAAGAGAATAAAAGAATGACTAAAAATCTTTGAAAAACGGATACGCTAAATATTGAACATTTTATGTTCCTGGCTGTGTAGAATTTGTTTCCCATAGCACTTGATATTGGATTCGCGAATAAAAAAAATAAGAAGTGGATTAAAATCTTATCGGGTTGAGAGGTCAAATTCCTTGCCAAAATAAAATTCCCAAATTGGGATTCCTGCTAATCTAATGTTCTATTATTCTAGTAATTTGTTGATTTATAGGAGTTAAGAATTAATCCACTATTGAGGATAATTCTAATTATTATTTTTCAACAATTTTTTGGGGAAAAGTAATGCAGGATTTTATGAAATACTTATCCACATTACTTTAAAATTCGCTTTAATAATTTGGATATTTCACAAAGTATGTTATCAAATCAGTCATTTATTTTGACAGCGGATAATGAGTTTTTGAAAAAAATTTTTCTTTCAGCACCAGGTATATAAATAAAATATTTGTGTGCGCATAACGTTTAAATAATCTTCTGGGTTCCTGTTTCAAACGGTGCAGCCATTCCAATCCGATTTGTTGCATCCACACCGGAGCTCTTTTTTGCAAACCTGCAAAAACCGGCAAAGCTCCTCCAATACCAATCATTAAAGCATGTATCTTACCCTCCATAGAAGCCATCCATTTTTCCTGTTTGGGGCAACCTAATACAACAAATATGATTGATGCTTCACTATCATTCATCATTTGAACAACAGCGCTCTCCTCTTCAGGTGTCAGTAAGCGGAAAGGAGGACTATATAGTTTTGACACCCTCAATCCGGGGTATTTTATTTTCAGATGCTTTCTAGTTTTTTCGAGTAAAGCCTCTGTTCCTCCGTAAAATGCAACAGGAAGATCCTGTTTCTCAGCAGCGGTTAAAAGATCAGGTAATAAATCCATACCGGCTACCCTTTCCTGGTTTATTCCATATAATATATTCAGAGCCCAGGTGAGGGGTAATCCATCAGGGGTTACCAGGGTTGCCCGATTTACTATATCTGCATAAAAGGGTTTCTGATAAGCTTCAACTACCATATGCACATTAGCAACACAGGTATAGTAAGATTGCCGCGTTTTTGCTTTGTCAATCAAATTATTTATAAAGGACGAATAAGTCCCAAGATTGATATTTATACTTAATAATTTTTTGCTTTGCATGAGAATCTGATTTCACTCACGGTAGAAATTTATTGAATTTTCCGGCCTGAACTAAAACTGATTAAAGATTGATAAATTGATAATAATTGCTCTTTATTTTTCTCCGGGGTATATAATTTATTATAGACGGAAATACAATTTAAACGGTATTGCTCTTTCATTCCTTCATCCAGGCTTTGCCATTCATTAATTTTATTTTGGAGTGAAATAACGTCGCCTGTTCTAAAATGCATCCCGGTAATACCTTCCTGAACCAACTCTAAAGGTGATCCGATATCAGATGCAATTAACGGACAACCATTGGACAATGCTTCTGTAATGACCAGGCCAAAGGGTTCATACCAAACCGAAGTAAATATTAAAGCATTACAGCGGCTCATTGCTTCTTTAATAGCTGGCTTATCCAGATTCCCGACATATCTAATATTCGAATTGAGGGTACAAACTCTGATTACTTCATCCTTAAGAGGTCCGCTACCCGCAATGATCAATTCATGTGATTGATGTTGAAATGCATCAAGTAAAACACGAATACCCTTTTCTTCTGATAACCGGCCGACAAATAAAAAATGGTTTTCTCTTTTGTAAACGGACAAACCTTCCTGAACTGAAAAGTTTGGTTTTATAACAAATTTATCCTCTGAGATTCCCAGGTTGTTCACTGAATTCGTAAACAACCCCATTACCGTTTGTGTAGGAACAATATATTTGTCTACTTTCTTCCAGGTCCCTGCCTGTTTATGAAACCATACGACAAAACCCAACCAGAAAGTTTGAAAACCAGAATTTCGAAATACTTTATTCTTAACTGCATACCAGGGAAAGCCTCTTTTTTCAATGCTGGCAGTAAATAATTTCCCTTTTTTTAATAACGTGCCGGAAGGACATAAAAGACGATAATTCTGAACATTTAGCACAGTTAAAATTCCCAACCTTTTTGCTTCTCTGATAATAATTGGCCCGGCAGCATAATGCCAATTATAAATTTGTACAATGTCAGGCTTAAACTTCCTGATCGCTCTTCGTACCCTTTGGGCCGCCACCGGATTCCATACTGAAAATAAAAATTGAAAGATCCCCTTCAGACCACGCTGGTTGCGAAATTCAACAATTCTAGTATCCAGCGTTTGTTTCAATAATGCATATTCCTGTTCAAAAACAGAATCTTCCCCGCCTTTCTGCTGGTAATAACTATGAACGAAGAGAATTTTCAATTTTTTATAATTACTGAATTTATATCGTGAATTAGTCCATCAGCTATTTTTTCCGAACGAAATATTTCAGCAGATTGCAGGGCATTATTCGCAAACCTATCGTAATCATTGAGAATATCATGAATACAACGAATGTATTCATCGTCATCAAATGCCAAAGGAAGTAAAAAACCATTTTCATTACTTCGAATTATTCTTGCGATATCACCTGTGTCTGTTGAAATAACAGGAATTCCTACAGATAATGCTTCGGCAATAGCCATAGGCATTCCCTCCTGGCTTGAAGCCATAGTGAGGATTTTTTTAGTTGAATCCGTCGATACCATTTCCTCATTTTTTAAATTCCCTAAAAAATGAATTTGTTTTTCCAGCCCCAATAAGGAAGTGAGCTTTTTGAGTAAATTCTCCTGCGTGCCTGTGCCGGCAATATAAAATGGGTTTTCATTCCGGGTATTTTCCGGGAGTTTGGCATATATTCTTATCAGACGGTCGATATTTTTTATTTTTTCCAATCTTCCTGAAAAAATAAATCCACTTCGTAAATGATTGCTTTTAACTTCAACCGAATGGTATATGGGGTTATATATTTTAGGGATACCTTTTCTTTCAGTACCGACTGTATACATTAAACTTGCTTTTCTGATCACTCTCTTTTCCATTCGTTCAAAAACAGACTTAAAATATTTACCATACCAATAACGGGACTGAGACATTGGATTAAAATTCCCATGAAATACATGTATAAATGGAACCGTTCCAAATGACACAACATAAGAACCTTCAGGAACATGAGACAATATGATATCGCAGTTTCTCAGTTTTCTTCTTTTTCCCAGCAAATACAAAAGAAATATAAGTCTGCGCGGAATAATGTTTATTCTAGTCAGATAATCCGGCAAAAAAATATATTGCACATCATATTCTTTCTGCATAAACGGATCTAAGTTTTTTATAAATGGAGCCACACCACCGTAAGACATGCTAAGTGACGTGCTGTTTACAATCCCCAGTTTCAGTTTTGGCATTTTATCAAATCCATTTGATCTTGAATAAATTTTTGCTTATTCTCTTTTTCCAATAAGCCTTCTTTTATTAATTTGTTTACAAATAATGAATATTTCCTGGCTCCCCTGTGATTCAGATGTTCCAAATCACCAAAATCTGAAATATTTAAAGGGAAATCCTTGAAATCCAGCAACTCAACAGAGCCAAAATTTGTTCTTAGAAATTTCTGGTAATTAACTTCATTTCCCAGCCCTGCATATTTAGGATGTAACGGATTCCTGATCAGATAAAGAGGTACTCTCCATTTTTTACAGAGTAGAATAATTTTTTCCAAATATTTAATATTGGTATTTGAAATAATGCTGTCAGGCGGATAATATTTTGGATTAAAAGATGAAGCCCTCAACAGGGAATCCGCTTTATCTCTCTCGAGATAAATATAGCTGCCTATCCTGCTGTCTACTGAATTTCTTTTAAGGCTGAAAATGTAATAGACATTATTAACAATAGATCTGACGGTACACAAAAAAGTGGCTTTCGGATTCTTAGAAAATAAAAGTTTTAATTCTTCGAAATGGGCATATGGCGAATAGAGACGATATCTGTCGTAAATATGTGCATCATCCCATATCCATTTGTTGATCTCTTTGACAATATTGTTATTTGAATATTCTACAAATATGACTTTATTTCCCGGATTGCTTTCCAGCAGTTTATTTAATTTTATATAAGTGTAAATATAAGCCTCCCCTGCCGATGCTAAGTTGCGCGAACTATCAATCAAACTATCATTTAAGGCCATCTGGGCATGAGAATGCCCCAGGATAATATACTTTTCTTTTTCTGAAAGTTTAAAATGCCCCTGGTTATTTAAAATTAGAGATTCCACAAATAAAATGATGATTGCAATAACAAAGCAGGATATTCCGAATAAGAAAATATTTCTGATGAATAACTTCATGACTGATTAAAATTGAAAGTATATGAATGCCTGTTCCTTACCTGAAAAATAAAAGATACTTAAAATGAGTACAAAATAAAAGACCCAGCGTATTTTCTTTGAGAAGACCCGGTCAATATGCGCAATGGCGAATTGTTGTTCACGCCCAAACCATTCGGCTAGCATAAAAAGAATGGTTAGAAAAATAAAACCGGTAGCTTCCAAACTTATTTCAGGCTTGCTGAATAATGAATCAGAAAATATCCCTGAAACGTAACTAAAAGCATGATGAATATTATTTGCCCTGAAAAAAATCCAGGCGAATACGGTCAGTGAAAAAGTTAATGCAATCGAAGCAATCTCTTTAAATGAAGGAAAAATTTTACCCTGCGCAACAATATCAAGATTTGTTCTATTTGTACTTAATAATATTGATGGCATAATATATATAGCATTGAGAAGCCCCCAGGCCAGGAAGGTCCAGTTTGCCCCATGCCAAAAGCCGCTGACTAAAAATATGATAAATGTATTTCGAACTTTCATTAAGTTGCCACCCTTGCTGCCACCCAGGGGGATATATAAATAGTCTCTAAACCAGGAAGAGAGGGATATATGCCACCGTCGCCAGAATTCGGCAATATCCCTGGAGAAATAAGGGAATGCAAAATTTCTAAGTAAATCAATGCCAAAAAGTTTTGCTGTACCAATGGCAATATCTGAATATCCCGAAAAATCACAATAAATCTGAAACGTAAAAAATAATGCCCCCAAAACAAGGGTACTGCCAGAATATGCTGACGAATGATTAAAAATTCTGGTTTGCAAATTCAGCACAATTATCAGCTATTACCATTTTTTTAAACAGGCCCCAGAGGATCTGCCGCATTCCACTTACGGCATTTGCATAAATAAATCTCCTGGGTTTCTGAATCTGGGGCAAAAGATGGGTCGCGCGTTCAATGGGTCCTGCTACAAGTAACGGGAAAAAGCTTACAAAAACGGAATAATTTATAAAATTCCGTTCAGGTTTTATTTTGTCCTTATAAATATCAATAATATAGGATAATCCGTGAAAGGTATAAAAGGAAATACCTACAGGAAGTATTACCCGCAAAGTCCAGAAATTCGTCTTAATTCCAAATGCAGATATGAAATCTGCAAAAGACTGTTGAAAGAAATTATAATATTTAAAAAGCGCAAGAAAACCGAGGTTAATAGAAACACTAAGCCAAAACCAAAATTTTTTGATAGAACGATTGCTGGCTTCCGACATTTTAATGCCTGTAAAATAATCAAGCGAAATGGAAAAAAGCAACAGAAAGAGAAAGCGATAGTCCCAGCTTCCATAAAAATAACAACTGGAAATCAGAAGCAAAATATTTTGAGCTTGCAGATTCTTTCTTGTTAACCAATAAGCTGAAAAAACTATTGGGAGAAAAACAGCAAAGCTTAATGAATTAAATAACATAGAGCAGTTAATTACGATCTACATTTATTTCAAAGGGTATTGTATTCAGGAATTCTCAGGATAAAGTTTTTTCTCGTTTTCAAAAAACCAGGTCACAAAATGATCTATACCTGTTTTTAAATCAAAATGTGGATTATATCCTATTTCCAATTTAGCCTTTTCTATATCTGCGTAAGTTTTCAACACATCTCCTGGCTGCATCGGCAAAAAATCCAATATTGCCTTTTTCCCAATACGCTCTTCAAGTACATGTATCAATTCCCTTAACAGAATGACCTTGGATTCACCCAGATTGTAAATTTTATACCCATTTAATTTGTTTAGTGCACAATCAATTCCATTTGTAATATCATTAATATAAGTATAATCTCTGGCTGTACTTCCATCTCCATAAAAAGGAATTGCCTTCCCCTGACTGATTAACCGGGTAAATTTATGAATGGCCAGATCTGGTCGCTGACCTGGTCCAAAAACGGTAAAAAAACGCAGACAGGTTATATCAAATTCATATAAATGGCAAAATACATGGCACAATAATTCACCACTTTTTTTTGTACTCGCATAGGGAGAAATCGGATGATCAACATTATCGGACTCTGAAAATGGCACATTGCTGTTGTTACCATAAATCGAAGACGAAGAAGCAAAAATCATTTTCGTGATTTCCTTTTCCCGCATTTTTTCCAAAATATTTACTGTTCCTGTAATATTAGTTTGATAATATTCTTCAATATGATCTATTGAAGGCCGGACTCCAGCTTTGGCAGCCAGATGGATAACCACATCAATTTTCCCAAGGTTGAATAATTTATTTAGAAAATTTCTATCCAGAATATCTCCCTCATAAAATGAAAATCTTTTTATATTTTTCAGCTTTTCAATATTATTCAACTTGAAACGTTTAGGGTAAAACGGATCAAAATTATCAATTCCAATTACCGAATGACCTTCAAATAAACATTTATCCGAAACATGAGAACCAATAAATCCCGCTGCGCCGGTAATTAATATATTCATGAATGGTACGAATTTTCAGAATAAAGAATTTTTTTTCGCATAATTAGCAGATAATATAGGTCAGCTTTCATTAATTAATTTTCGGTACACTTCAATATACTCGACTGTTTTCTTTTCAATGTCAAAATTATCATGAACAAATTTCTTTGCATTACTCCCGAGCGCTTGTAATAATTTTCTATCGTTGAAAAGAATTTCAATTTTCTTAGTTAATTCTGTCTCACTCCTAGGGATAATCAGGAAACCATTAAAATTGTCCTTTACGACTTCATCGGTACCTCCGCCCCGGCTCGCCAAAACTGGTTTCCCCATTGCCATGTACTCAATAATAGCATTAGAAATGCCTTCCCCGTGATTTTCCGGATTGGTCATTAATACACCTATATCAATAATTTGAAGTAAGGATTCAACGTCATCTCTCTTACCGGTAAATATGATTTGTTTTTTTGCTACCAGGTATTCGGGAGTCATTTTTTTAAACCCTTCGAGAAAAGGGCCATCTCCAATCAAAAGGAACACCAGTGATGGGTTAGCTGAACACATTTTAATAGCCGTATTGATCAAGGTTTCAAAATCTTTTCTTTTATCAAATGAAGCTACCATAGCTATAACAAATGCTTCCTTTTTCGTTCCTCCCAAAATATCCATCCTTATCTCTGATTCTTCACGCAGATTTTCAAAACGGGCAAATTCAATCCCATTATAAATACAAATTGATTTGTGTTTTGGAGTTTTGTAGGAATCAATACCTGCTTTTGAATTAGAAATGAAAAGATTAGAAAATGGTGTAGTTAATTTGACCCTGAAATAATGTTTATCAAAAATATTCAAATGAGAAGGCGCATCTGCAAGCACAGCATTAATCATGGGGATCCCCCTGAATAAATTTGAGACGGATAAATATATGCTTGACATAGTACTCCATGAGTGAATAATGTCGGGGTTAAATTCCGAAATGATCTTATTTAATTTAGAAGGAATGGTAATATCCTTCTTGATCTTTCTTTTTAGAATTTCAAAACGTATAGGTAATTGATAAACATATTTATACTCTACCTTTTCCGTAAGGGATACCAGGCATATTTCAAATGGATCCGAAGATTTGACTAAGCCCTTTATAAGTTCCAGCATCCTTCTCTCTTTTCCTCCTTTATCCAAAGAATCAATTACCATCAGAATTTTCATGTCAGGCAGTTAAATCAGGATTCATATGCTGGCAAAATTGAAGATTAATAATTTCTTAGCTGTTCATCCATTTATCATACCACATTTGGAACATAAGCAGATACCAAACTTTATAATCATATTCCTTCCCGGCTTCATAATAACTTTTCTTTATTTGAATGATATATTCAATATTGAATATATTCTGTTTTTTGATATAATATTCATCCAAATACAAATCGACCATAGGTTTCAATACATTATGTAACCAGCTCTTAACGGGAACTATAAAACCCATCTTTGGTCTGTCCATCATTTTTTCAGGAATGTATTTATGAACAATCTGGCGTAATATATATTTACGCTTACCATTGTAGATTTTATATCCCGCAGGTAATGAAGCTGTCCATTCAATCACGTGCTGGTCTAAAAAAGGCTCTCTGCCCTCAAGGCTAACCGACATCGTTGCGCGATCTACTTTATTCAGGATATCATCTACCATGTAGGTCTGGTAATCTTTTACCATAGCATAAGACAGAGGATCAAATTGTTCATTGTTTAAGTCTTGTATGTAATGCGCGGAAAAAATAGGTTCGATTTTATTTTTGAAAAGTCTGTTTCTCTCATAAACATTGTAATCCTCTGTAACACCCATATATAGACTATGCGGACCCGGATCATTCAGGATAGCCGCTAATTTTCGATATTTTTTCTGGAATATATTATTATCCCTGAATACCGACCATTTTTCAACGGCCATTGAATTTAAAAGAGCCGAACCGCTTTTCCTGGCTAAAGCAGGAATGGCATTTATTCTCTTATAGTATTTGAGCATCCATGCATAACGGTCATACCCTCCAAATATTTCATCTCCGCCATCAGCAGAAAGTGCAACGGTAACAGACTTTCTTGCCATTTTACTTACTAACATTGTCGGAATTGCACTATTGTCAGCAAAGGGTTCGTCGAAATAAAAAGGAAGGTCCGGAATCAGCTCCAGGGCATCTTTTTCCGAACAATAATATTCGTGATGCTCAGTGCCCAGTATCGAAGCGATTTCTTTTGCATACTTCGCTTCATTGAGTTTTTCTTCCTTAAACCCAATCGTAAATGTTTTTATTTTCCTGGTTTGATCTTTTTGAAGTAATGCAGCCAGACAGGAACTATCGTATCCGCTACTTAAGAAAACACCAACCGGAACATCCGCCACCATACGGTAATTAAATGCTTTTGTAAGCACATTTTCTGTTTCCTCTATTGCTTCTTCTATAGATATTTTTATTTTTCTCTGGTTATAATAATCATAGACATTCCAATATTTGCTTTCAGTTATTTCTTTTGACTTCAGATCTACAACCAAATAGTGGGCTGCTAATAATTTAAAACAGTTTTTAAAAATGCAATGGGGAGCAGGAATATACCCAAACTGCATAAAAGTTCCCACAGCGTTCATCTCTATTTCCTTCTGAAACCATGGATTAACCATGAAAGCTTTTAGTTCGGACCCAAATAAGAATAATCCATCTTTCCAATAATAAAAAAAAGGTTTAACCCCGGCCCGGTCTCTGCAGCAAAATAATTTCTCTTCCTCTGAATCATAAATTACGAAGGCAAACATGCCAATAAAATATTGCAGGGCGGCTGCTCCCCATTCATGATAAGCATGAAGGATTACTTCGGTATCTGATTTGGTTTCAAACTTATGACCCAAAGTAACCAGCTGATCCCGTATTTCTGCAAAATTGTAAATCTCGCCGTTAAAAACTATCCAATATCTATCATTTAAAAATTGCATAGGTTGATTTCCAGCCTTTGAGAGGTCTATTATAGAAAGTCTTCGATGGCCCAGACCTATTGAATAAGAAGATCGCTGTTTAAAATAATATCCATTGGCATCCGGACCCCGGTGAAAAAGGGTATCCGTCATGGATTCCAGTTCTTCGCTGCCATTCCTGGAAATAAAATCTACAAATCCGGAAATTCCGCACATGAGGGGATAAGTTAAGGTTTAAGTTTTGGGTCAACAAGGATACTGTCTCTTAAGGTTTCTACCTGGTAAAAACACGATGGATAATAATAGAAAAAAAACGGTAATATTCAAAATCAGGCTTCAGAAAATATGGCCTGATATTTTTTAATCATAGATTCATAAGAATATTGGTTCGTAAAGTCAAAATACGCCCTTTTTGCAAGGTTTTCTCCCAAAAGATGATCGGAAAATGCTCTTTTTATGGTGTCAGCCAGATCAGAAATGTTATGGGTTTCATACAAGAGTGCATTTACTTCATGAGTTAGCATTTTGTTTATTCCTGGAGCATTTGAGCCTATGATAACCAATCTGTTATACATTGCTTCCAATAATGAAAGGGAAGTACCTTCATAATCTGACGAAATAATGTATGCATCCGCAGCTTTAAAATAGTCGGGAATTTTCTCTCTGGTAACCAGACCCTCCAAACGGATAAATTTTCCCAGATTGTAATTATCTATTTTTTCACTTAATGCATATTCCATTTCTCCTTTTCCGGCTATAATTAACCGAATTTGATGGTTTTCGAGGTATTCAGCTCCAATTTTAAAATAAGCATCTACAATGTTGTTTGGATTCTTCATTCCTTTTAAAGAACCAATAAAAATTAAAATTTTTTCCTGTTCGTGATATCCCAACTGCTTTTTAAGCACAATTTTCGGAGTTTCAGACCTTTCAAATGGAATTAATGGAGGAATATATAGAAATTCCTGTTTTGGAATAGTTTTTTTGAATGCGACACAAATGGGTTCAGATACACCAATTACTGATCTGGCGTGACGAAAATAATATTTGAATGGGTAACTGAATTTCCAATCCGGTTCCTTCCCCCAATGTATGGTGATGATATACGGTATTTTAAAAAGCCTGAAAACAAGAGATTGGGCAAAAACCAGGATCCAGGATTGTTCTGCATAAGGCAAATATGCATAGTTCACTTTTTTACTCAGCTTACTCACGGCTAATAAAAACTGTATCGGATAAAAGAATCTTACAGGCCTTCTTTTTTTGAGTTGAACATATTCTCCCTTTGCGTTTCCAAGGGGCTTTTCACTTAGGTAATATATAGTATCCTTGGATTCCTTAACCTGGTAATTGAGGAAATAATAATTAAATATTTCCATGCCCCCCGTAACTTCCGGATATAAGGCACCCAAAACGTATAATCCTGACGGATTACCTTTTTTTGGCGGAGTTTTCATAGGCTGCTTGCTTGTTTAATAGCTGCCAGGTCTGGCATATGATCAGATTGACTTTCTGCTGAATCCTTATTCCATTTAAGCATTCGGAGTTCAGTTGCTATGCAGATTATGAACAACATAGCAGTAATACTGGTCCAATCCCGGTTTTGACCCAATCCATAAATGAGAATAAATATTACCGTACCCAGAGAAGGTGAAAAATTCTTTTTTACGATACTTTGAATAATAACACCAAGAACGAGAAGCAAAAAAACACAAAAACCTATAATTCCGTTTTCTATTAGAAGAAGAAGAATGGCGTTATGTGCATTGTACCCATGACCGTAATCCCTGGCTTCGAAACCCCCACTCCCGATTCCAAACAATTGTTCCGGGAAACTCATGTTCATGTAAGCAGTATATGCATTTTCTGAGGATTCCTCCCTCCAGTCCATTGATCCCAGATTATGAATATCGTAGGACTGCCCCATAGCCCTGTTCATCACTGCAATGGGTTCCGACGCCATTCGCGCAATGATTTCATCAACGAACTTACTGTCCAGGTTGATATATTTTCCGAAAGTGGCGTATAACAAAAACGCCAAAGCAACAGCTCCAGTACCAAAGAGCCCGATTTTGGCCATCTTTTTTTTCTGCTCCTGATAACTGAATCCGTTTAAAATGATCAGTATAGAAACAATCAATAAACCTAATATTGAACTTCTGGAAGTCGACATCAATACTCCTAACAACATGAATGGCATTACCCATAGCGATAGTTTTACAGATGAGCGGTTCCGGAGATAATCGCTTAAACAAAAAACAAAACACATGCCGCAGATCTCCCCGAAGAAATTCCAATTTGTAAGTAATTGCATTTCTTCTTCTGATAAATTAGCATCAAGTCCTGTAAACAGGAAGTAAATCCGGTGAACGGGAAATGAGCCAAATACTATATAAGTATACGCAAGATCTGCAAAACAGATTATTCCCGCAGCGATCAAAGCATATTTTAATTGATCTGCATTCCCTGATTTAAAGTAAAAATAATAGACACAGAAAGCGGCTAATACCGTTGAAATACTTTCCTTCAGCAAATCGATGGTAAACAGGTCCTGAGAAAAAGAAACAAAAATGATATAGACAAGAAAAAATACCAGAATTTTTACGAATGAATCATTCATAAATGCAGGATATTTTTTTTTGTTTGATCTATCTGACATAATTCTTCCAAATAATGCGACAGATACAATCGCCCGCAAATTTAAAGGAAGTCCGTTCAGGTCAAAATTCACCCGGGAAATGATTAAAGTAAATAATACAATGGCGATCAATTCTGGCTTATAGATGAGCGCTATTCCGAACAGTAAAGCTCCCGCAAGTAATAATATCAAACTCAAAATCTAAATTATTTACTTAATAAGAATGCAACGTCAAATCGGGCAGTTTATTTAATCACTGTTAATTTATTGTAAAATTTACGGAAAATCTCCCTCAAATATATGGTCCTGTTTAGAAAAAAGAATCTGTTGTGAAAAAGTTGCCTGTAGTTTTTCGTTTTAAATAAAATAAAAAGCCATTTTTCAGAAATCAATTTAAAAAAGAAGCTCTTATTCACTTTGTCCTTCTTAGTAATCTCTATATAAAACTTATAAATCCAGGAAGACAACGCTGATAAAGAATGTTTTTCATTGAAAAAAAGGTAATTCCCATTTATCCAGTTTGCATGGATATCCAGTTCTTTCTCTGAAAAATCTATATGCGCATTCTTTAAAATCTCCGCATTTATTTTTTTTACCAGGAAAAACATATCATCCATTTTAGAAACGGTAATATTACTTCCGTGTACCCTGTAATATGCGCCATAAAATGGAAGAATGGCAAGTTTTGTCTGTTCAGAAACCCTAAGCCATAATTCGTAATCCTCCGCTAAATAATAGTTCTCTTTGTATCTCAATTCACTGGCTATTTCACTCCTAATCATTACGGTAGAATTACAAAAACAATTCCCGAGCAGTAAATAAGTAAGGATATCCCTGTTCCCGGTGGGCATCTGGATCTTCTTCCCTGACTTGCCGTCTCCATCCATGATATAATAAAAACTACCGCACATGCCATAGTCGTCGTTTTTCTCCAAAAAATAAACCTGTCTTTCTATACGGTCGGGAAATGCAATATCATCACAATCAAGGGTTGCAATATATTTACCGTTTGCAGACTCAATCCCTTTGTTTCTGGTATACACGATTCCGGAATTGATTTTATTTTCAAGATATAATATCCGGGGATCTTTGTAAGAGAGTATAATAGATTTGCTGGAATCCGAAGAACCGTCATTGATAATTACAAGCTCAATATTTTTATAAGACTGATCTAATATGCTTTCTATTGCTTCTCTCAGGTACTTTTCTCCATTATAAACCGGCATTACAACAGATACCTGTGGAAGATGCATTTTTAAAGATAAATTTTGATTAAGATATTCAATAAAAACTAAAGGCCTTTCTGGAACCTTTTAATGGCTGACAAACCGGATTGAATATTTATAAAAATCAACTCAAATTGGTGTTAAAAATAGAGTGGAATTCTTTTATCCTTTCCTTTGCAAATTAAACAAATTTTATTATTTTTAATGCCTGACACCAATGAGTGTTTTTTCTATAACATATTGATCCTATTTGTTTTATATCCCAATACTTCGCAGGAAAGCCGTTTAATTTAATCAGTTTAACCCCCTTTAATCTAACATTTTGAATTTTTTAAGTTTTCCTTCGTCCAGACTACGTTTGTTCACCTCTGCCAGAATCAATTTCATATACCTTATTGGGATTATCGGCCTTCTTTTTCTTAACTCATGTGTAACTACAAAAGACGCAAATTATTTTCCAGGGATTAAAGATGAAGTCATAACAAAAAAATTTCCTGCACCGGAACCACAGATTCAAATAAACGATCTATTAAGCATTATTGTAAGCAGCTCTAATCCTGAAGCTTCTAATATGTTTAATGCACCTAATGAATCCACCAATATTACCAGTGCTGCGGCTTCATCCACCAACACCCTCACCATTGGATACCTGGTAAATCAGAATGGAGATATCATATTTCCGGTTTTTGGTCAAATACACGTAGTGGGCATGACTAAATTTCAGGTTTCTACCCTTTTAACGCAGAAAATTTTAGAAAAGAAACTGTTGATTGACCCTATTGTTACCATACGTTATCTGAACTTCAAAGTGAGTGTAATGGGTGAAGTAGAACGCCCGGGAGTATATACAACCCCAACGGAAAAGCTAAGTATTCTGGAAGCATTGAGTTTTGCCGGAGATATAACCATTTACGGCGAAAAAAATAATGTTCTTTTAATCAGGGAAAATGATAAAGGAGAGAAAATTATTCAACATTTGGATCTGACAAATCAAAATATACTGAGCTCTCCATATTATTATCTGAGATCCAACGATGTCCTGATGGTATCATCAAATGGAGGCAGGCTTGCCAAAGAAAAGAATTCTCAGACGATTACAATATTTTTTGCAGTGCTTTCTTTCTTAATTGTAGCTATTAGTCAGATTAGAAATTATTAATTTTGACTGCATATATATCGAATTAAACCTTATTACATGGCGGAAAAATCCAACCATAATACTCTGGATAAGAAAGAGCATAATGGTTTTCAGGAGATCCTGACTAAATTCATACCTTACTGGCCTTTATTTCTTTTATCCTTAATAATTAGCTTTGTCTGCCTATTTTTCTATCTAAGTATAACAATCCCCATTTATGAAACTACAGCCAGCGTTCTGATTAAAGATGAAAAAAAGGGGCAGGAAGATTCTAAAATGGAAGAAGTTCTGAATGTTTTCGGAACAAAGAAAATTGTAGAAAACGAACTGGAGATATTTCATTCCAATTCCTTGATCATTTCCGTTGTAAAAAAGCTGGATCTGTATGCTCCCATTTTTGAAGAAAAGGGATGGAGGGGTTTAGAAACTACTTCTGCTTATTTGACCAGCCCTGTTATTGTAGAAGTACCCGATCCAAGTAATATAGATGAATTTAATAAAATTTATTTCCGGTATTCAAAAACGGATAGCAGCATTTATATCGATGAAACCAAATACCCGATGAATCAATGGGTAAATACCCCTTATGGCAGTTTAAGATTTCGGGAAAATCCCCACTATTATCCAAACCTCAAAAAACCCAAGGAACCGGTAAAATATTTTTTCAACCTGGTAACATTAGATCATGCAACCAATAGCGTATTGGGAAGTCTGATGGTCAGTGCTGCAAGTAAACAATCTTCCATAATAAATTTATCTATCAAAGACCCCATTTCTTCCCGGGGTGAAGCTATAATTGCAGAAATTATCACTTCCTATAATGAGGCTTCTGCGGAAAGAAAAAGCAGTATTGCCTTTAAAACATTAAAATTTATAGATGACAGACTTAGAAATGCAGCTCATGAGCTGGATTCCATTGAGGGTAGCATTCAACGCTACCGGGATGCAACGGGAGTGGTTGATATGGGTGCACAAAGCAAGCAATATCTGACGAGCGTGGAAGATAATGACAAGCAATTGAGTAATATAAACCTGCAATTGTCTGCACTGGATGAAGTTGAAAAATATGTAAAATCGAAATCGGGTGGAAGTAATATAGTTCCTTCCACTTTCAATATTGATGATCCTTCACTAACGCAACTTCTAACCACACTTGCTGCTTCGGAATCTCAATACGAAAGATTGAAAAGAACTACCGCAGAGAATAATCCGATCATGCTAAGTATTCAGGCGGAAATTGATAAGATAAGACCTGAAATACTGGACAATATTAATAGTGCAAGACGTAATATCGAAGCGGGAAAAGCTACACTTCTGCAATCAAAGGATCGTTACAATGCTTTACTAAGCGAAGTTCCACAGAAAGAAAGACAATTGGTAGAAGTAAGTCGTCAACAGAATATCAAAAACGACATATATTCCTTCCTTTTACAGAAGAAAGAAGAGACTGCCTATTCGATTACATCTATACTTCCTGATTGTTATGTTGTAAGCAGCCCAACAACACCGGGAAGTCCGGTAAGCCCGAAAAAACCATTTTTAGCCCTGTTGGCGCTGGCAGCTCCTCTTGCTTTTTCTATTTTACTCATCTCACTGAAAGATATATTCAATAGCAAAATATTGTACCGGAGCGATATTGAAAAACTCACCAGTTACCCTATAATTGGGGAAATCATCCATGAAAAATTAAAAAGCAAAATTGTTACAGAAAATGGAGAACGAAGTTTTATTACAGAGCAATTTCGGTTGGTCAGAACAGCGCTTAAACATCAAGGTACTCCTCCCGGTAACATTAAACGAATATTGATAACCTCCTCTATCAAATCGGATGGGAAAAGCTTTGTTTCATCTAATCTTGCCATGAGTATGGCCAGAAGCGGGAAGAAGGTAGCCTTATTGGAAGTGGATCTGCATCAACCCAAACTAAAGGAAATATTTGACGTACCTTCTGGTAACGGGATTACAGATTATCTTCTGGGCATTGTTTCAGAGGAAGAAATTGTCTTTTCAACAACAAAACATGCGAATGTTTATTTAATTCCGGCTGGTCATCTGGTGGAAGAGCCCTCCGAATTACTCGCAAACGGAAAAATAGAAATTCTATTGAATTGGCTGGATACCAGGTTTGATGTCTTAATCATTGATACAGCCCCGTTAAAGGTTCTTACCGATGGCCTTGTGATTGCACCTTACTGCAACCTTGTATTGCATGTGATCCGGCACAATCATACTCCAAAATCCCATGTAGAACTTCTCAACAAGGATATGGAATCATACAATATTAAAAACGTAGCTATTATATTCAATGGCGTTAAAAATCGTGGATTTGGCAAATATAGTTATGGTTTTGGTCATGGTTACGGTTATGATATTCGTTCTTCATACGAAGAATATAGTAGAAAAGTAAAAAAAATATCCTGAAAACCTCCTTGTCTATTCAATATCCGTAGAATACATGTTCTTTTTCACAAAAACAGTAGCTATTCAACTGTAACTCACACAATTAACATTCATTTTTGGAGTTTATTGAAAGGAAAATCCCTTAAGCATTGCCCTACCCTCTTAAAGAAACCTTCTTTAAGGAAGCAAAGGTATAACTATAAACGTCGGACAGTTAAGTGATTAGTTGCACTTGTTGTGACTGAGTTGGCGAAGCTGCATTAATAATTGAAAGATGTTGTTAAAAGCAAAAAAAATATTTTCAACAGATCTGGTAAAGGTATCCTTTCTAAATGCTGTGGCTACCGTGATCCGTATGTTAACCGGGTTTGTGAGTGTAAAAGTGGTTGCAGCGGTTATTGGCCCTGTTGGTGTTGCCTTATTAGGTCAGCTGAATAATTTTACCCAAATCCTTCTAAGTATTTCCAATGGAGGAATTAACGCCGGAATTACCAAGTACACTTCAGAATATTCAGATTCCGAAAAGGACTATATCTTTTATCTGGGAACCGGATTTTGGATTACAGTTATATTGTCCGTAATTACCAGTATTGTTTTGTTTATAGGCGCAGGGTATTTTTCCGAAAATATCTTGCACGATATTCAATATCGATCAGTCTTTTACATATTTGGAGGAACAATTCTGTTGTATGCACTAAACGCTCTGTTAGTTGCGGTAATTAATGGATTTAGAGAATATAAAAAATATGTTATCGCAAATATCATCGGAAGCCTGGTCGGTATGATATTCGCGGTCATATTATCACTCCGTTATGGAATATATGGTGCACTGATTTCCACAGTTACTTATCAATCTATCGTATTTTTTATTACCCTGTTTATCGTAGCGAAATCTACCTGGTTCAAATGGAAGTCCTTTCTATTAAAATTCAATAAAAAAATTGCTAGTCAGTTAGGGCACTATTCATTGATGGCCATGGTAAGTGCCATTACCGTTCCAGCTGGTCAGATAATTGTGAGAAATTTCATTACCACCAACAGTTCAATTTCTGATGCAGGACTCTGGGAAGGCATTAACAGGATTTCAGCTATGTATCTCATGGTGATAACCACTTCTTTAGGGGTTTATTTCCTGCCTAAATTATCTGCTTTGAAATCAAAAATGGAAATTCGAAATGAAATACTTGCCGTGTATAAGTTGATCCTTCCTTTCATGATAATATCCACATTCCTCATTTACGTATTTCGGGTTTTGATCATTCATATTTTATTTACGCCGGCTTTTAACGGTATGCAAAACTTATTTGCCTTTCAGCTGATCGGTGATATTTTAAAAATTATGGGTTGGGTACTGGGTTATTTATTATTAGCTAAAGCGATGACGAGAATATATATAATAATGGAAATGGTCAATTTCATTTTATTAATATTGATCAGTTATTTCCTGGTAAGATCTTATGGAGCCGTCGGTGCCACATTGGCATTTGCAATTGTTTACTTTCTTTATTTTATCATTTTATATTTTTTACTCAGAAAACTTTTAATTAATAAAAATGAAAAATAAGGATCATCTATTCCCTTTTATTTACAAATTAAACACCCGGGTATTTTTTTTACTCGTATTTATTTTGGAATTAATTTTGATTTTCCAGGGGCTTGATTTATCGGATGAAGGATTCCTTTCCACATTTTACAGCCGCATATTCAGTAACCCGCAATCGGTTTCTTATAATTTTATGTTTTGGCTTACCGGTATTATCGGTGGTCTCTGGGTTAAATTATTTTCGCCATTAGGTCTTTTTGGAATCAGGCTGGCTGGTGCATTAGTTAATACAATAACTGTTATATTAACTTACAATCTATTAAAAAAATATGTAAACCCGGAGTACCTTAAAATCGGGTTGATATTGGTTGTTCTTTCTCTTAATAATGATATCAAAGTTTTAAATTATAATACACTTTCCGCCTTGTTTTTTATTCTGGCAATTCAATTCCTCTTTTCGGGATTGCAAAAAAACAATGTGCTGTATATCTTTTTAAGTGGTTTTATTGTGTGCTTAAATGTTTTTATACGCACTCCAAATATCCTTGAACTGGGACTTGCGCTGGGAATCATTTATTATCAATGCATAAATGATTCATCGGTTTATAACCGAAAAATGTATAATGTCATAAAGCAGATAATCTATTTTATTGCTGGTTTTTTTATTGCCCTCTCTATTATTTTAGTTGCGATGCGCCTGCTGGGTCATCTTCAGATATATACAAATTCCTTAAAATTATTATTTGAAATGGGGAAAAGTAAGGCGGTTCCTATAACAAATCCAAGCGGATATGGCCTGTCACGACTTATGTATTTATTCTGGTCTAATAATATTCAGTCCCTTAAATATGCACTGTTCGTTACAGTGGCCATCCTTTGTTGTCTATTTCTAATAAACTTGTCTGGCAATAAACCCGGTTTAGTAAAATTACTGGTGAAAACATTAGTGATCATACTAATCTTATCCATGGTTATTTTAATCATTACCCATTGGATCTCTCATTTTACTATTTTATTTTTTATTACCGGTATTATATTATTGACAACTGCATTAATTTTTACTTCATCCACAGAAAAGAATATCCGGGTCCTGCAATTTTTCGGAGTATTCTTTCTTATCACCTTTCCTCTGGGCAGTTCAGACGGTATTTATACAGCAGGAAGGTATTGTTTATGGATAGCCCTTCCGGTTTCGATCGACCATATTCTGAAAATTCAATCACTGAATAATCTGTTAATCGTTCAAAGGGATAAACTGGAATATCAAAAAAAACTAATGATTACTTCCATACAATTTTACTACACAAAAAAAATACTGATCAGTTTACTCTTTTTTGCCGGTCTGTATCAACTGTATTATTACCCATTTTTTGACAGGCATAACCGGATCGACATGCATTATGGTTTACAAAGCAGCAATTTAAAGGGAATCTATACCAGCAAAGGACGTGCAGAAGTTTTCAATGAATTGTTGAATGCGAGCGCACAATACATCCGTCCAAATGATTATGTTTTGGCCTATGATCATATTGCCTTGTATTATTATGCTACCAACAAAGCTCCTTATTTGTCAAATCCCCTGCCTGCTGTTTATAGTGCGGATATGTTCCGGACTGATCTCTATAATTCGATTCAAAGGAATAAGAAATTGCCCGACCTTATCATTCAAAAAATTGGTACAGTAGGGAATGACAGCAAATGGCCGGAAGAAATTCAGCCCGGAAATTACTCCGTGAATGAGTTAAATCTGGAAAGAAACCGAATATTGGATACCTTTCTCATGAAGAATAATTATAAAATCGCGTGGGAGAATAAAGCATTTAAAATATTACTGCCGGTAAATAAATAAAACCGAAGAATTGAGCAATTATTAAGTAAACCTATCAGAAAATTTTAAAACCTAAACCTTATCCAAGTGTCAAATATTAATGTCGGCGTAATCGGTTATGGCTACTGGGGCCCCAATATTGTAAGAAATTTCTTTGCCACATCCTTCCTGTACGGTAAAAATGGTTGCTGATGGAAGGCCCGAAAGATTGAATTTATTGTCCAAAGTTTTCCCTTCTATTCTTGGCGTTAAAGACGCAGAAGATATTATCAATAATCATGAGATAGACGCCGTAGTTATCGCCACTCCCGTATTTACGCATTTTGCATTGGCAAAACGTGTTTTGCTTGCAGGGCAAACATGTTCTGATTGAAAAACCGATGACTTCATCGGTAAAAGAAGCAGATGAACTGATCAATCTGGCCGACACAAAAAGGTCTGACATTAATGGCAGATCACACTTTTCTATATACAGGTGCTGTTCAGAAGATGAAAGAAATCATTGAAACGGAAGTTATAGGCACACCCTTTATTTCGATTCATCACGAATTAACCTTGGGCTTGTTTCAACCGGATATAAATGTTTTATGGGATCTGGCACCTCATGATATCTCCATACTCTGACCTATCTGATTACGGAAATATCCGGAAAGTATTAATGCAACCGGCATTTCACATACACGTAATAAGATAGAAAATATTGCATATCTGACGGTGAATTACAATTCCAGTTTTATTGCACATTTTACCTGTTCATGGTCTTCTCCGGTAAAAGTGCGGCAAACACTAATTGGCGGAGATAAAAAAATGATTCTATATAATGATCTTGAACCATCTGAAAAAGTCAGGGTTTATGATACGGGGTATAATCATAAAACGGAGGAAGATAAAACACGAATCATGGTAGACTACAGAACCGGAGATGTTTATATTCCCAAACTTATCCAGCCGGGAAGCTCTGGCAGGTGTTGCAGACGATTTTATTCAGTCGGTCATACAAAAAAAATCTCCCCTTTCCAATGCAATTCTTGGAAGAAGTGTGGTAAGAATTCTGGAAGCTTCCCAGGAATCCATAAAGAACAATGGAAAAGAAGTCAGAATAAAATAATAACTATGGAATTAGTAACTATCAATAATGATAAACAAAGTCTGAATAATGTAAGACTGGGTAAGAACACCCGTATTTTCAATTTTGTAAATGCATATGGATGCAGTATCGATGACAATTCAAAAATCGGAGCATTTGTAGAAATCCAGAAAGGAGCATTTATTGGAAAAAATTGCAAAATCTCAAGCCATAGTTTTATTTGTGAAGGAGTACATATTGAAGACAATGTATTTGTCGGTCACGGGGTAATGTTTACAAATGATCTTATTCCCCAGGGCTACCAATGCCGACGGACAGCCACAAACGGAAGCAGACTGGAAAGTGATTGAAACCATGGTAAAAAAGGGGGCATCCATTGGTTCCAACGCAACCATACTCTGTGGAATTACGATTGGCGAAAATGCACTGATAGGTGCGGGTTCCGTTGTAACGAAAGATGTTCCTCCGAATACAGTAGTAGCCGGTGTACCTGCAAAAATTATTAAAAACATTTAACTGTATAATACTTTATGGAAAAACGAATACCCTGTCTTGACCTGAAAGGACAACACCAGCAAATTAAAAAAGAAATATTTGATGCTTTTGAAAAAGTCTACGATCAAACTGCATTTTCGGGAGGTCCCTTTGTAGAAGAATTTGAAAAAGATTTCGCCGGTTTTTGTGGATACCTCCTATTGCAGTTGGTGTAAATAATGGCACAACCGCCTTACATCTGGCCATGCTGGCCCTGGGAATAGGTCCGGGTGATGAAGTAATCATTCCGGCCAATACGTTTATTGCAACAGCCTGGGGTGTATCTTATACCGGTGCCATTCCCGTATTTGTTGATTGTGATCCCGTAACCTGGGAAATTGATCCCACGAAACTGGAGGCAAAAATAACATTCCAAAACAAAAGCTGTCATTGGTGTACATCTCTACGGTCAACCTTTGATATCGATGCCGTGCAGGCTGATATGTAAAAAACATCATTTATATCTGGTTGAAGATGCTGCCCAGGCTCAGGGTGCAACCTATCTTGGCAAACCGATAGGGAGTTTTGGTGAAATGGCCTGTTTTAGCTTTTATCCTGGTAAAAATCTGGGTGCCTGTGGTGAGGCCGGTGGAATCACCACAAATAATGAAAATATTATAAACATCTGCAAAGCCTGCGTAATCATGGTTCCGTAGTAAGATACTATCATGACGAAATCGGATTTAATATGCGTATGGGCGGCCTGGAAGGCGCCTCACTCACGTATCAAATTAAAACATCTGCCAGTTTGGAATCAGAAGAAGAAAAGAAATTGCCGGAAAATATCATACAGGAATTAGAGAATCCAAAAATTAAAATGCAGGTTCAGCCGGCAGGACATGATTCCGTATTTCATCTTTTCGTAATTACTACTGAAAACCGTGATGAACTTATGAAATTTCTGAATGAAAAAAATATTTTCCCGGGATTGCATTATCCGGTACCCTGTCATCTGCAAAAAGCTTATGCCAGCCTTGGATATAAAAATGGGGATTTTCCGCAATGCTGAATATCTTGGCCGAACATTGTCTTTCCTTACCCATGTATGCAGAACTTATCTGACGAAGAAGTGGAATATGTTATTAATACCCTGAACAGTTATTAAAAATGCTCATCGATAAATTGATCCAGGCAGGTAGAGGCGCTTGCAGCTTAATTTAAAAGGCAAAACCGTTCTGACGGAAGCTGCTACGGGCGCTTATATTGTAACACCCGTTTTGGCAGCCATTGCCGGAGCAAAAGTTTTTGCCTTATTCAAAAACAACCCGCTATGGAAAAGTAGAAGAAGTATTTTCAGCTACCAGGAAATTGGCAGATAGCTTCAGCAGAATTTCCACTTGGATATTCATTATATTGACAAACTGAATCCGGAAATTATTGCACAGGCAGATATCATTACAAATTCCGGTCATTTAAGACCATTGAACAGAATCCATGCTTCAACATGCAAAAGATGAAGTGGTTATCCCGCTGATGTATGAAGCCTGGGAATGGAGAGATGCAGACATGGATATTCAGCTATATCAGGAAAACGAGGATTTAAAATTGGCGCTACCAACGAAAGACATCCGGATGTGGATGTATTTCAATTATCTGGGTGATATGGCATTGAAGCAAATTTTTGATGCAGGTATTTGTCCGTATAAAAATAAATTTATCCTGCTTTGCAATAATGATTTTGGTCCTTTTATTGCAAAGGTCCTGGCTAACGTTTGTGATGGTCTCGCTGTGATTGATCTGGATGAACACAAAGACAGATATAACCTGCAGACAGATAGAATGGATCGGTGGATTTCCCGAAATAAAAATTCCCGATGCCTATAAAAATGCTGAAGCAGTAATTTTTACTGCCTACCCTTTTGACCAGAACTGGATTGGTGAAAATAACACCGATCAGTATTCAGCAGATTACAATCACAAGTTTCAGATCCCTTTATTCTTCGTTATGCGGGTGATGTGGATGAATTTGTTTACAAAGAAAGGCATTCAGATTTTTCCCGCAGCACGTTCACAGCGGCCATATGGGTATTCTGCCATCTGCGATTGGTTTTGATCCAATCATCCGGCTACAATCCGGTGGACTTGAAAGCAGGTGAAGCTCTGTTAAGCGGTCAATTATGATTATAAGAATATTAAAATAGTGAACTAGTATGAGTGCATACGAAGAATATTATTGCCATTGGACGCTCCCGATATTTATATGATGGCATAAAACATCTGGTATCAAAAGGATTCGAATGTAAAGCTATCGTTACGGAAGAAGCCTATGAGGAATATGATATCAAACACACACGATTTTGAAAAACTTGCCAATGAAATCGGTGCCCGTTTTTTTATGATGAAGTCACTCAATCAACGATGAACTCTATTCAAATAATAAAAGAAAATAAAATCCGTGCAGCCATCAGCGTAAACTGGAAATATACAATTCCCAAAAAATTTCTCGATCTATTTGAATGTGGCATCCTGAATTTTCATTTGGGAAATCTCCCGGATTACAAAGGAAATGCAACCGTTAACTGGTCTATCATCAACGGTGAAAATAAAATTTATGGAAATATTCATAAAATGGATCCTGAATTGGATGCCGGTGACGTAATCTCACGGAAAGCCATTCCCATTACAGAGCAGACATATATTGCTGAAATATTAAAGCAAGCGGCGAAAGATGTTCCCCTGTTATATGAAGACGCATTAAAAAAAGTGTTTACAACAACCGAATGCATTTGAAGTCAAAGGATCTCATGCATGGATCTACGATGCTATCCCACGTTTGCCGGAAGACAGTCAGGTAAATTGGAATGAAAGCTGCAATAAAAATCTGCAGGCTTATTCGAGCTTCCTCCGAACCTTATAACGGTGCATACAGTTTTTTAAACGGTGAAAAAATAATCATATGGAAAGCCGCGTGTTTTTCAATTACGAGGAAAAATTTCTGGCAATTCCGGGTCATGTAGTTGGAATACAAAAAAATTCAAAAGTCAATTCACGTAGCTTGCGGAGAAGGCATGCTGGAAATTCAGGAAATAGAATATAAAGGGAAAAAAATGGCTCCGCTGAGACTTAATAAAAAGTATTCGTGTCCGATTTAAACAGATCAATCAATGCCTGAATTAACCAAGCATTATATTTCCGTAATCATACCCATTTATAATGAGTATGAGGGAATTCCATTTCTGGTAGAGAATCTGAATGCTTTTTTTGGAGAACATCCACATTTGAATGCCGGAAGTCATTTTCGTAAATGATGGTTCCAAAGATGGCTCTGTGGAAAGACTGCAGGAAATGAAACACAAAACATACAAGGCCAAAATAATCAGCCTTTCCCGGAATTTTGGCTCACATGCTGCACTACGGGCTGGCATTTCCATTGCTCCGGGGAATTGGTTTGTTTTAATTATGCAGATCTTGCAGGATCCTCTTGAACTGATACTTCAGATGGAAGAAAAAACAAAGGAAGGAAATGAAATTATCTGGGCGCACCGCGAAAGCACAAAAGTATCTCTGGGTGAAAAAATTTTTTCTTCTGTGTATGCCTACCTGATGAAAAAATTTGCATTTAGCAATTTTCCGGAAAAGGGATTTGATATTGTCATGTTCAATAAAAAAGTGGCTGACCCAGGTTAAAAACAATGTGGAAGCAAATTCTTCCATTTTTTTGCAGATCCTGGGCATGGGATTTCGGCAGACATCCATTTCCTATAAAAAAAGAGAAAGGAAGACAGGAGTAAGTAAATGGACAATTTCTAAAAAAATCAAATTATTCATTGATTCCTTTGTAGCGTTTTCCTATGCTCCCATCCGCATGGTTACTATTATTGGAATCTCAATGTTTTTTATTGGTTTTTTATGGACCATTTATATTATTGCTCGAAAACTGATTTTTCATGACCTGGCCAGTGGATGGCCGGCCCTTGATGTCCATACTTATGATTGGATTTGGAATCACCAATATTTCCCTTGGGCATTATTGCAGAATATCTCTGGAGAACACTGGATGCCAGCCGCAAAAGACCTGTTTTTATAATAGATAAAATTGTTGAATCTAAATTCTAATTCATAGAAATCGATCATACATGCTCAATAAAATAAAAGACAGTATTATTCTGGTTACCGGCGGTGCAGGTTTTATCGGTTCTTATGTTATTGAAGAACTTATTCCCCTTGCAAGCCAAAAAAAATTATCATCATTGATAATCTAATTCGCGGTGGTCTTGCCAAATATGAAAAACTTCATTAATAACCCGGTTGTTGAATTTCACAAGCTGACATACGGGATCTGGACCTGCTGGAAAAATGTATTGCAGGTACTGACTATGTTTTTCATATGGCAGCACTGCGTATAAATTCCTGTGCCGCCAATCCCAGGGAAGGATTTGAAGTCATGCTGAAGTCAACCTTTGAAGTGGCCTATCTTATGTGTAAAACATAAAGTAAAAAAGGTAATTTACAGTTCCAGTGCTTCTGTGTATGGTCTGGCGCAACACTTCCCTACTCCCGAAACAGATAATCCATATAATAACCAGACTTTTTACGGAGCTGCCAAAATGTGGGGAGAACAACTATTCCGAAGTTTTAAATTCATGTATGGTCTGGATTATGTAGCACTGCGATACTTTAATGCATATGGTCCCCGAATGGATACGGATGGCAAGTATACTGAAGTCATGATCAAATGGCTGGATTGTATCCGGGATGGCAGAAATCCACTGATTTATGGGGATGGATCTACAACAATGGATTTTGTTTATGTAAAAGATATTGCCAAATCAAACATTGCCGCTTTGCAGGCTGATGTTACCGATGAAGCCTTTAATATTGGAAATTGCGAAGAAACCAGTCTGAAAGAATTACTGGAAGTATTGTTAAAAGTAAATCATTCCAAACTTACACCTGAATTCAGAGAGGAAAATTCCATCAACCCGGTAAGCCGCAGACTGGCTGATATCAGTAAGGCAAAAAAACTGCTTACATTTCACTCCGACAATTTCTCTTGAACAGGGAATGAAGGAATTAAGTGAATGGTATTTTGAAAAAATTAAAATAACATGTAAACGAATGATACCGATAGCTAAACCTTACCTGACGAAAAAAGAAGCAAAAGCCGCCTATGATACCATCCTCACCGGATGGATTACCCAGGGCCCGCGCGTTGCGGAATTCGAAGAAAAATTTGCAGCCTATACCGGTGCTAAATATGCGGTAGCTGTTTCCAATTGTACAACAGCCCTGCATCTTGCCATGATCGTGGCTGGTATTGGACCGGGCGATGAAGTAATTTGCCCTTCCATGAGTTATATAGCAACTGCAAATGCCATAAAATATGTTGGCGCAAAACCTGTATTTGCGGAAATTAATCCGGCAAATTATAATCTGGATATTATCGATGTCGAAAAAAAAATAACGAATAAGACAAAAGCCATTCTTGCTGGTTCATCAGATCGGTATGCCTGCAGATATTGATGCATTTACCGCATTGGCAAAGAAATATCAGCTTAAACTGATTGAAGATGCTGCCTGTGCGGCTGGATCTTCCTATAAAGGAGCCAAGATTGGCAGTCATTCCGAACTGGTTTGTTTTTCTTTTCATCCGAGAAAAGTTATTTCCACCGGCGACGGCGGAATGATAACCACAAACAATGAATCATTACTATAACCGGCTGAAATTACTCAGACAGCATGGTATGTCAGTAAATGACAGGACCAGGCATGAATCCTCTAAAATAATATTTGAAGATCACCTGGAAGTCGGATATAATTACCGGCTTACCGATATACAGGCTTCCGTCGGAATCAGGCAACTCGAAAAACTGGACTGGATCATTGAAAAACGAAGAAAAATTGCCAACCGGTATCACAAAGCTTTTAATGGAATTCCCGGCATTCAGCTTCCTTTAGAAAAAAAAGGATATTTCAGTAACTATCAGTCATACAGCATTTATCTGAAAGATGAATGCCCACTCAGTAGAAATGATATCATGCAGAAAATGCTCGATGCAGGTATTTCGACCCGCAGAGGAATCATGACCACTCACCGGGAAACAGCCTATAAAGAAGAATACAAGCTGGATTGTCCCTTCCCGTATCAGAAAAGTCCTGCGACAGGAGTATTATACTCCCGCTGTATATTCCTATGAAAGATGAGGATATGGAAAAAGTAATTCTTACCCTCAAAAAAATCCTAACTGATAAATAAAGAATAACGCTACTCATGTCATTTGAAATCGCGAACTAATCAAAGATTAAACCAAATCTCTATGATCAGTTAAATGAATAAGTCCTCTTTTATATTTTTCCGAACGCTTCTATGGTTATGGGATCTCTTATCCCTGAACATGGTACTGCTTTTTGCCAGCCTCGCTATTTTCAGAGCGGATGCCTATAAATACAAAAGAATATCACTTCTTTTTCGCCATTTTTAATCTTATGTGGATGACTTCGGTTTATCTGACCCAGTTATATATGAGTAAGAACTGGCTTGATTTTGAGCTTTTTTTCAAAAGAACTTTTAAATGTTATGTGTCTGACGATTGCGTTGCTTTTCTTATTCATTTTTATTTACCATTATCAATTTTCACGGTTCTTTATCATTTTTTGTTTTACCGGTTTTGCTACCATATTATTATTTAACCGGATTGTTTTTAATCTTCTGGTAATTTCCCTTCGAAGCAGATTTAAAATGGCTAAAAATGTTGTAGTACTCGGCTATAATGAAGTTTCCAAACGTTTAATCGATTATTTCCAGAAAGAAGCAAAATTGGTTAAACTGGCCGGTTGTTTTGATGATAAAGGAGAAATTGAAGACGCAGCAGTGCTTTGCCGGTTTTTAACAACCTGAGGGATTGTATGCAATTTGTAAAACAAAATGACGTAACAGAAATTTATTCAACGCTCGTGCCTGAACACTATCCTTATCTTTTTGAATTGGCTAAAGAAGCGGAAAACGAATTTGTTTATTTTAAATTTGTGCCCGATTATCACATCTTTGTAAATCGAAATATTTATGTAGATTTCGTCAATGATATTCCGGTTTTATCCTTAAGAAAAGAACCACTGGAAGATACCGGTAACCGTATTAAAAAACGAGCAGTAGACATAATTACAAGTTCACTGGTCATCCTATTTATTCTTTCCTGGCTTATTCCCCTGCTGGCCATTCTGATCAAACTGGATTCCCGCGGTCCTGTATTTTTTGTCCAGATCCGTTCAGGAAAAAGTAATCAGCCTTTTCGCTGTTTAAAATTCAGAAGTCTGCGGGTGAATAATGATGCAGATTCCAAGCAGGTGAGCCGAAATGATAACCGAACGACCCGCGTGGGCCGGATAATGCGCAAAACCAATATTGATGAGCTTCCACAGTTTTTCAACATTTTCCTCGGGGATATGTCTGTGGTTGGCCCGAGGCCACATATGCTGAAACATACGGAGCAATTTTGCAGAATTATATAAGGAATATATGATCCGTCATTTTGTGAAACCGGGTCTTACCGGATGGGCCCAGGTAAATGGTTTCCGCGGAGAGATAAGAGATAACGATTTTCTTAAAAAAAGAGTGGAATTCGATACCTGGTATATCGAAAACTGGTCATTGTTTCTTGATATGCGCATTATCATGCAAACCGTATTGGTAACCATCAAGGGCGACAAAAATGCATTTTGAATTGGTATAATGCCGTAAATTTAAAAAGCAAAAGGCTATCGAAGACGATAGCCTTTTGTTTTTTAAGTGTATATAAGAATTACATTACTATCATCTTGCGCATAATAGTTTGTCCGAGTGCATTCATTTTGTAATAATATATTCCTGAACTCATTCCATTTCTGTTTACAATTATACTGTAGGTGCCTGGTGATTTGTATTCATCCATCAATTGCTGAATGACCCTGCCAAATTGATCATACAGCACAAGCTGCACCCTCCCCGATTTTGGTATTACCATATCAATCGCAGTGGTATTGCTAAACGGATTAGGGCGGTTTTGTTTAAGTTCCAGGGACGGGCCGTCGAATACTACCTGCACCACTTTCGACATTTGCTCGTGGCCATCTAAATCTACCTGGCGCAAACGATAATAATAAGTGCCAGCGCGTAAATTTTTATCCAGGTATTGATAATTGATTACGGTCTGACTGTTTCCTGCTCCGTTTACAAAACCAATTTCGTTCCAGGAAGCTCCATCCACGCTTCGCTGTATTCCAAAGCCTTTGTTATTTTCTTCCATAGTTGTGGTCCAGTTCAACAAAGCATTTTCACCCTCTTTGGTTGCGGTAAAATTAATCAATGTAACCGGCAGTGGTGTCGAACCTGAATAAGTAGCAACATAGTTTTTTGAAGTCGCAGCAAAAAATGCATAAGAAATTCCTTTAATAGTTTGGATAGAATAAGTAATCGGAATTGTATTTTCTGTAATGCCCGTCAGAGAACCATCACTGGAATTAACCGGAACCATAACCTGCAGGTTACGGGCTGAAGTAATAACTGCAAAACTCAGCTGATGATTTGTTGTCGACCAGCTCATGGGGCCAAATACAGTATTGTTCCTATTGTCGATCCAGGTCAGCATTTGTTTGGCAGAAACAACCGGGATACTTTTTGACACTGCATAGGTAACAATTTCATCTGATCCCACATGAATGGCGGTATCGGTGTGCATATTCACGGAAAAAACCCCATAATATCCGGATGGTCCGGTAGCATTATCAACAAGTGTTTGAATATGTAAGGGAATATACTGCCCGGATTCATCGGTAATTACTGTTGGGGACTGGTAAACATCAATAAGCGACCCATCAAGGTCTGCGAAGCGCATGGGCATTCCGGAACCGGTAAGCATACCCGGCCTGTTTTGAATAAAGGTAGCCGGAGTATAATAATAATTCTCGTCAAACCGCATACCATTGGCCAATTCCACTTTTGGCTGAGTCGACCAGTCGCTCCAGGGCAGGCAGTGTGTCCGGTTAGTAACCGGGGGCGTTATATTTACTCTGGGAGCAAGAGTAGGCATCATATTTGACCTGTCTGAATTCATTTCATTCAACTGAGCTGAAATAGTCGTACCCAGGGTCCCGGTAAGACCCGATGTAAAATCAGCGCATCCCGATCCCGATCCGGGTATTACATATGGATGCAAGGCAATTTCAAATCCCAATTGCTGGTAATAATCGATCGAATCTGTTGGAGTGATAGGAAATCGTTTAACTGTACTGGCAAATATATAAGAAGTACCCCTTATCGTTTTCCAATCGTCAATATTCGCCTGAGTATTCGGAACTCCTGGTAACCAATCCCGGTATTCATTAAAACGAAGCGCCGTACCTGAAGATCCGGGATATAAATTTAAATCATGATCATCTCCCGTCATTACAACCGCAGCTTTGAATCCACTGGGCAAAAACCATAAATGCGGCATGGGCTTTTTATGCAGATTATCAAGTAAAATAATATTGGTCAGCAGGTGTTGTTGCTCATCCGCCTGTGGTATCTGTATTTTATTAAAATCTATATAAGTAGGATAAAACAAATCATAAGATCGTATGGGAGTAATTCCATCCCGACTTACACCTGCATATGCGGGATTTCCCTGACGTGTATATACTCCGGATTTTGCCAGGTCAAAGGCAAATGCAACCGCCTTGCCTCCATTTGTTCCCACATTAATTGTAGTAACCGCCGGATTCACGGCTGGCGTTTGTGTAGTGGCAGTTGAATAAAGCGTTGCCAGAGCTGTAGCTCCGGAAAGGGTATATTCATCTGCAGTGCCGTGATATTGCATTGTCTGATTGACGATGCCGGCTCCGGGCATTCCGATACCGGTGTTTACCAACAAATAAGCATCGGATAAAATCGAACCGGCTGGTGTTATACCCAATAAACTCATCAGCCCGGTACTGGTAACATCAGGTCGCATTACAATTAAAGTTCCACCTGCAGTAACCCAGTTTGTCAAAATGGTTAGAGCACCTGCCGGAAGGTCAGCTGCTTTTATTTCTCCAAGTATCACCACATCATAATTATTAATGATACTTGCGGAAAGTGTAGATATATCTATGGCTAAAAAACCATTATAACCTTCTGACCGGAGAACCTCTGTAAAATAACGGCTGTAGGGGTTAGTAGCGTTGCTAATGATCAAAACAGGTCCACCACCTCCATCGTTAGGTGGGGGCGGCGGTGGGGGTTCAGTGGTGAATGACAACACATAATCTGAGGCCATGGTTAAACCCCCCGGATCTTTTATTCCTGAATTACCGCCTTTAACAGTTACCGTATACGTTTCGGAAAAGTTCAATGAGGTATTAGGAATTAATTTAGCCGTTCTTGAACTACTGGTATAACTCACTGTTGCCGGAATCAGGTTGTTAGAAGGGTCCATTAGAAAAAATGTAGTATTGTTAATCGTGGTCCCATTGATATCCTTATTGAAAGTGACCGAAATAACACCATTAACATCTACACCTGTAGATCCGTTAACCGGGTTAGTATTTTCTACACTGGGTTGAATTGCACTTATAGTAGCATCAAAAAATGATACATCCACCCAATAATTGGAATTGTTATAGCCATTACCTGGCATAAAGTTAGGTGGAGATTTTTCATACAATCCATTAGACCTTCCGTTCACATTTTCCCCAGCAAGATCTCCGGCAGCTAATGCCGTTAAGGTGCCACTAACATTAGATTTCGGATTATTATAGTAAAAATCTGTTTCGGAATAGGTTCCGGCCGAGCTGTAATAGGAGGCGATATACACAGTATTCGCAGTTATAATTGGGGCAACAGGAAAGTCCACTTCTGTCCAACAACCACAGGCGGAGGCAGTACCAGTCAATTGTGCCGTAGCCAGTAAGGATCCGTCCAGCGTCCATAATTGAACAGTATTATGAGATGTGTCTCCGACAAATGGACCATTTGAATTAGACCCCGGCCCGGCTTTATAAAACCGAATACCGGCAATATAACCATCCGTAGATGATTTAAATTTAACCCCCCAGGTTGTTCCCGGAACAGGACCTCCGTCATTCTGAGGTGTATCACCGAGCCCAGGAAACTCAGTGGCGGGATTAAATATAGTACAGGGGCTACAACCAGATGGAGGATCTCCGTCTTGCTTTATTCTTGTACCCGATGCACGCTCCTGTAAAGAAGGATACCCTAAAATGCCATTCATCTGCATTGGGAAATCCCAGGCGACAATTGGTAAACCTGTATTTAAACTTTCAGTTGTTTTAATATTTCTTGAAAAAGAAACTCCGGAAACAGCTATCGTCATTATAAAAAATAAGACGCGCATTTTTATTCCTCTGGCACACGCACGCAGGGTCTTGGGCATAAAACAAATAAATTACAATTAAGTAAATTGAATTAATAAAAATCGTCAACGGTGATTCGGCGAAAGGATCTGGATTAGTAGTAGAAGGATCTGGAAGATAATAAAGTGCTGAATTCAGCACTTAACAATGCATATCGTGGACTGACAAATGCATTTCGAAGGATTGGATCGATCGGTACAAAATAAAAACAATTTTCCATAAATAATAAATTAAATAAAAACTTATTCTGGATAGCCACCCTAAAAGCAATAATTGGCTAAAATCTTTATTTACAGCTACTTAACATCAGAACTTGAGAAAAGATCCCCGGTTACAGCTTCCTGCCTGCCACTTATCCGCCATTTAATGCCAGTTTCTCCCCTTTTCATCGGTTTTACCGATGAAAATAAAATTTACTTTCTCTGGAATTTTTGATAAAAACTAAGAATTTCCTTAAGGTCCCTCGGAATTTCAACATTAAACCTGCTAATCATCCCGGACACCAACATTATAAAGTATTTTACCTTTTTCAAACCTGTCTATTGCAACAAGCGAATAAATAAACCACTGAAAACATGAAAATAGTAACTTAATTAATTGTTCCGGATCATTCCCAATTTGAAAACTGAAACAAAATAATAATTATGAACAGCAGCCCTGTTCAAATGGTCACAATAATAGCAATAGTACTCAGTGAGGTTTTAAATGTTTTCATCTAATATCAAAACGCTTCCCCAAAATTAATATAGAAACCCTGAACGCCATTCGGTCCAAATCCAAAGTCAAACCTGAGATTGGTCTGGTGTTTTGAATCAACCATGATGCGCAGACCGGGCCCGTAAGATAAATGAAATTCGTCCATCGCAACCTGACTATATGAACTGGCAACCTGACCTACTCCGAACCATCCAACTATTCCGAAAATATTCCAGATGGGAATACGCAATTCAATCTGGGCATCCACCAAAACATTGTCTCGTAATCCGCCTTCATAATATCCCCGCATCTGGGCGTCACCTCCCATTTGAGGAAGTTCATAAAAAGGAACGACTCCGTTTGCATAACTCGTTGTGATTTGTCCGGCAATTACATTTTTATTAAAAGGATTCAGATACTTTCTTGCGTCCAATGAAAATTTGGAAAATGCATAAGGTCCCCAGCCACCGGGATAAAATAAAGCAGTACCCAGAATGTATGAACCATGCCTGTGGATTATAACGATTGTCTCTCGAATCATAGGCAGCAGCCAGACCTAAACCAATACTTGTCCCACCTTTTAATCCCGTTACACTATCGGTTACGAGAAAACTATTGCTGTCGGTTTGAATACTGAAATAATCGGACACATCAAATGGAATTCCGACATAAAAATTTTTCTTAACCTGTCTCAATGCAGTTCCTGCAAATACAAATCTTTCTACAATATCCTGCTCCGGATCATCAGTTATTGTATTACCAATATCCCAGATATACTCAGGTTCTTTTTTGTAATTCACGTAACTGATGATGATATATTTATCTTCATCAAACACCAGTTGGGTTGCAATGGATGCGTTAATCCTTCCCAGGGTCGATGCAGTAAAAACCCCGGATAATTTTGAAGGCTTCGAAATCGTATCTTTTTTAGAAAGACTGAGCACATTGAACTTTGCCAGTCCGAAAATATTTCCGGCTTCCGGTGAATAGGAATAAATAGGAACAGGTAAGATTTTAAACAGGTTTTCTGCTTTTTTATTGAACTTGTCAAAACCGGAAAGACTATCCTTCTTATTTGCTGAAGGCAGACTATCGTTTTTATTTTCTGAAGAAGGCAGACTGTCCTTTTCCCGTTCAGATGAATTCTGCGCCAGAATCTGACCATAACAAAAACAGAAAATCACAAGGATAATGAATTGTTTCACGATCGGTTGTTTTGCAGGATTATTACCCCGGATATGAATTTAGTCCGTTTATTTGAAATACCGCCTGTCAACCCTCCAGTTACCCATGTAACAAATCCCAAATCACCCTGTCTTTATTTTGCACAGGGTGCAAAAATCCTAAAATCACTCCCCCATGTTAAAAAATTATTTCGTCATCGTCTGGCGGAATTTGCTGAAAAGCAAGGTCTATTCTGCAATCAACATCATCGGGCTGGCCACTTGAATGGCTGTAGCTACCCTGATAGCGCTCTGGATCTGGGATGAACTGATTTATAACAGTTATTTGAGTAAGGGCGGTTGCATATGCAAAATGATTTCCGGCTGGCAATACCATCCGCCGGACAGAATAAATAATAATTTTTTGTACGGGTTAGTATTAAATTGATGCTTTAAGAATACCTATGCTGATATTCTTGGCAATCATTCTGATCATTTTTATAGGCGTTTACAATTTTATGCATGGCGCACAGTTCGGCGCCCTGCCTCAGGGTGAAAGTTTACAAAAAATCCGGTCATCTCCTCATTACCGCGATGGACAGTTCCAAAATTTGAATAATACACCGCAACTGACAGAGGGAGCGAATATTTTCAAAATTCTCAAAAAATTCTTTTTCGATAAAGGTGAACAGAGAATCCCTCGCGCTTCCCTTCCTTCAATAAAGACAGATCTCCTGAATCTGAATAAAGATAAAAACATACTTGTCTGGTTTGGACATTCATCTTATTTTATGCAGATTGATGGCAAAACATTCCTGGTAGATCCCGTTTTCAGCGGAAGTGCGTCGCCGCTGAGTTTCACAACTAAAAGTTTTAAAGGATCTGATATCTATTCCGTGCAGGACTTCCCCGACATTGATTATTTAATTATTTCCCACGATCACTGGGACCACCTCGACTATAAAACAATTTTGCAACTAAAACCGAAAGTCAGAAAGGTAATAACCGGTCTGGGAACTGCGGCGCATCTTTTATCCTGGGGTTATGACAAAAACAGGATCGAAGAAAAAGATTGGAAAGAACAATTTATTCCTGAAGATGGATTTATCGTAAACACTGTGCCTGCAAGACATTTTTCCGGAAGGGGATTTAAAAGAAACAGGAGTATATGGTTATCGTTCATTTTAACCACCCCGACTAAAAAAATTTTTATAGGAGGTGATTCCGGGTATGACGATCATTTTGCAGAAATAGGAAATCGTTTCGGACCTTTTGATCTGGCTATCCTGGAAGACGGTCAGTATAACAGGTATTGGAAATATATTCACATGAATCCGGAAGAAACAGTGCAGGCGGCCGTAGATCTGAGAGCACTTAAACTTTTACCAGTCCATTGGGGTAAATTTTCCCTATCTATACATTCCTGGGATGAACCAATTATTCGAATTAAAAAAGAAGCTGAGCGAAGAAACATGAAACTGCTTCACCCCATGATTGGTGAAATAGTTGACTTCGACACAGAACAGGTATTTATTTCCTGGTGGGAAGGGATTTCATAATTTTACGTCTATTTTAAATGTTCCAATTAAGCTATATGAAAAAAATGAAAATTAGCAATCTGCATTTGAAAAATGGTATAAAACCTGGTTTCAAATATCTTCTTCTAAGTTTTTACTTTTTATTTGTTACTTGTTACTTTTTGAGGGCTGACAATGTTTATTTCGAGTCTCCTCTCGAAGGCCGCTGGGATCTTACTCTCTCTAATTCCGGGAAAACTTCTCCTGCCTGGCTGGAAGTTCATCATTCAGGGTTAAGCACACTGGTTGGCCAGTATGTAGGCTCAGGCGGAAGTGCGCGGCCTATTTCAAAAGTTAATTTTGATGGAACTAAATTAAATTTTGCAATCCCACCGCAATGGGATCCATCTCCCAATGACCTGATTTTTGAAGCCGTTTTCCGGGGAGACAGTTTATCAGGAACCGTGATAGAATCCAACGGTAAACATTATACGCTGACTGGCGTCCGCGCACCTTTATTGATCAGGCAGTCTGACCCGGTTTGGGGAAAGGAAATTAAATTATTTGATGGCACAGATCTCAAAGGCTGGCATACTTCGGGCCCAAATCAATGGAAAGCGGAAGATGGAATTTTGAGAAATCCTGCATCAGGCTCTAATATTATGACGGATCAGGTTTTCAAAGATTTTAAGCTGCATATAGAATTTCGTTACCCAAAAGGCAGCAACAGCGGTGTATATCTTAGGGGTCGTTATGAAGTACAGATTGTTGACAGCAAGGGTAAGGAACCATCCAGGGACCTTCTTGGAGCGATATATGGATTTATTGCTCCAACCGAAATGATGGCTAAAGATGCAGGAGAATGGCAATCATATGATGTTACACTTATCGGGAGACTGGTTACCCTGGCCGTAAACGGAAAAACGGTTATCTGTAACCAGGTAATACCCGGCATCACAGGTGGTGCCCTCGATAGTTCTGAAGGAGAACCCGGCCCTATTTTTATTCAGGGTGATCATGGAGCGGTCGATTTCAGGAATATATTGATCACGCCTGCGAAATAACAGGAAAGTATGGGAGTATGGGAGTATGGGAGTATGGGAGTATGGGAGTATGGGAATATCATTTCTTATTGATTCAATGAATTAATATTTATCGGTTAAAAGTTTCACTCCCATACTCCCATACTCCCATACTCCCATACTTTCTTTCCGTTTAACAGTAAAACGATCAAAATCAATCGATCTCACATCAAATAACCGAATTTTATACCTAATTAACTAAATATGAAAAAAACACTAATTACATCCGTGATTTTGATTATTGCAGCTGCAGGTTATTCTCAGCATTTGTCCATCAATGCATTTGGTGGGTATACATTCAGGGACAAAATTGATTTTGGTAATGCTTATGCTTATATTAATGCAGGGGGATTCTGGGGCGCTTCTTTAGAAGGTGTTAACCAGCAGGGAACCGGGGTTGAATTGCTTTATCAATATCAGAAAACGAATATTCCTGCTTACCTAAAAGTGGGCAATGTACAGCAAAATCCGGGTCAGGATGGCGCCGTAATCTCATATCTGTTGCTGAACTTCGAACAATATTATATGAATAATCCCAAGATTCAGCCATATGGGGGAATTGGTCTGGGTGCAGCATTTTATAAAGGAGACTACCCAGGCGTATCTTCAGAAACAAAATTTGCATGGGATCTGAAAGCTGGTGTCAAATTTAAAGCTTCTGACGCTGTGGGAATTAAAATCGGAGCACAATTATTGGGCAGTGCGCAGGCTACGGGGAATGCATTTTATTATGGATACGTATACACTACTTATGCTACAATCCTCCAGTTTAGCTTTTTAGGCGGACTGGTATTTGATTTCGGAGGGCATTAAACAATCCGGTTCATTATAATATAACAACATACATTCAGGAATTTTTATTTATCAGGACCCTTTAAATTCCTTAATTTTAAAGGGTCTTGTGTTTAGTTCCATTTAAAATAAGGTATTGAAGGAAATAATTAATTTTATAATTAATCGAATCCATCAAGTCCAGAAATGCAAAAGGGAAGATTTTCGACGGTTGAAGAATATATTGCTATACATCCGACCCCGATAAGAAAAGGTTTAGCATTAATTCGAAAAACCATAAAAACAGCAGCACCTGGAGCAGAAGAAATGATCAGTTATCAAATGCCAGCATACAGGTTAAACGGTATGCTGGTTTTTTTTTCGGCCACTAAAAATCATTATGGTTTTCATCCAACCTCAGGTCCTGTAAACGCGTTCAGCGAAAAACTCAAATCTTACGATACTTCCAAAGGAACAATCAGGTTTCCACTTGACGAACCCCTTCCCGTAAAACTCATTTCCGAAATTGTAAAATGGAAAGTGAGGGATAATCTTTCCAGGGTTGAGGCAAAAAGCGTAAAACGTAAGACTTGAGACTTTATTGACTATGAATTATAGGTTATGAATTATGAATTCCATTCCCATACTCCCATACTCCCATACTCCCATACTTGTTTTTCAGTTTTACTTTCTCCCGGTGAAAAGAGTCCAGTCATAAGAAAGCATATTCTTCAAATACTTATTCTGCCAGGCATATTCAGGATGAAGTTTATAAAATTTATCCCCAATAAAATTTTCACCACATGGATGGCCCATATGCGCCCAGAATTGCATTTTAGAAGCCAGATCTGAATTAGTCACCTTCCCCTGCACTGCGCCCATCGGATAATAAGGTGCCAGGCTCCATTCGGGACATCCCTTTGCATCTTCATCGATATGACCGCAAATGACACAACGATTATTCATGGCTTTATTTTCCAGTGCATCTATATGATCACCTTCGATTTGTTTTCCGTTTGCGATATCCAGCTTTCCTTTCAAGTCTACCAATACCAATTGATCCATTCGCTTTTTTCTTACATTAGGCGAATTAGTGGAATCATTCACATTGAAAGTGGTTTCTTCCTTTATTAAAGTCGGATCACTTGGGAAATTGGATCCTATCATGGCCGTATCCTTGCTGCGCCAAACCCTGTAGTCTTTCAAACCCAATTCCAGTTTGGCTATTTCATTTGTTTTTGTATCTCCAATCAGCCAGTCATTCGCGTAGCCGCCGTTGTTCCCATTGGTGAAAATTCTTACGACATCGTCGATACTATTACTGTATTGGGCAGCTTTACGCGCACGCATAAATTCAGGTATCCCGGTTGAATCAAATTTATTGAACTGGGTAATGGTAGTTTCGGTTATCATGATTCCGGATTCAGAAATGACAAAATCATCGCCGCTATGTATAAACCCGGGCATGCAATCCATGAGAATGTGATAACCTTTTTCGGGAACGATATCCGCAATAACATTCCAATGCTGCCCAATAATATATTCTGTCCAGTTATTGTGAGCCATTACAATTTTCCGATCTTTGGTATAACTACCGTTTGCGATAAATGCGCTGCAGTTTCCAGGCGCTTTATTATTTCCGCTTCCTGGTTTTGCCTGATTGTCGAGTAAAGGCACATAATAAAAAGCCAGCTCTTCCAGGCCATTATAAGCTGTAAGATCCAGGCTGTCATATTTTATATTTTTCGCCTTCAGACCTTCCACGATTCCATTTATTTCATCCTTGTATTCCTGGTCCAGTTTGTCCCATAAAAAACTCCTGGCTGCATTTCTGTAAAACTGCCAGTTCCTCTTTGTGTCATGCGCCAATAAATAAGCCAGCGCCTGAATACTGGTGTCAATGTCATTTGCAAGCAGGTATCCATGCTGATAACCGATATCTGATGGGGATCCTTCCAGGTGCACATATATCCATCCGTTTTTATCTTCCCTGGAAGCCTTGTCCAGTCTGTGATTCGCAGACGGAGAACACCCGTTATTTCCGGTAATGAGGACTAAAAGAGAGCAAAAGAAAATCAGCTTGTTCATGATTTGTTTTGGTTATAATAGTTTTTTAAAAAACGGGGTAAGTTCCTCAGCCAGAATCGCATGATCCTCCACATTCGGGTGACCTCCGCAACCCCTTGCCTGCATGGGTTCAAAGAAAAACAGCGCAACGGGCTTGTCGGTCGGGTAACTGGCATCCGTCTTGGTTTTGACAGCTGTCAGACAATTCTGAAGGAGTATCCTCCTGCTTCCATTGATCATGGGACTGCTTAACAATGCAATCCTCGAGTCTGGATATTTGGATTTGATCAGTCTTACAAATTTGATATAACTATTTACGAACACAGTACTGTCAAAGGGTAGTCTTTCATGAACATGATCCCCTTCACTGAAATCATTCGTACCAAGTGCTATACTAACCACCTTAGGATGATAGGTACCGAATTTCCAAATTCTCTGACTATTCAACTGGAAGTCGGTTTTTTCATATACCTGCGGCATGGCCGGTCCGGAGGTGTTCCAGTTCCTGTAGATGCCGATTCCGCTTACACTGCTCATCAGAAAATTTGCATGAAGGGCTCTCGCCACACGTGGCCCGTAAGCATAGTATGCATTATGCTGATCGTGGTATTCGCCGGCTCCGCAGGGTATTTCAGAAGGATCAGCCGCCGCTCCGCAGGTAATACTGTTTCCTATGAATTCAATTAACGGCAGATCCGGATTTTTTAAAGCAGAAATATCATGTGCAACAATCTTTTCTATAAATATAGGACCTGTTGCCGCTTCAGTGGCTTTATAGATCCATATAGTATGGATGCCCTTACCCAGTCCTCTGATCATTAATGGTTGCCTGTTTTCACCTGAAATTTTTATTCTCTTTTGATAAACCCCATCCAGCGTATATTGAACGTAGTTATGGTATCCCTGACCCGGAATATATGCATATAAATCAACGGCTGATCCGCTGAATCGAAAACCAAAATGCACCGCAGAACTGATCATTTCGAGATCTCCATTCACATTGATATCATATCTCCCGTATGGATGGAGTGAAACTGCCTTTAAGGTATCGTTTGCAGCGGCGAAAGAGAAATTGCAAAATACACAAATGCAATTCAGGAACGCTGCAAACAAAAGACTATTTCTATGTTTCATTTATACTGGCTGAATTTCTTCAACTCAATTTAGTTTGAATTCTTCAAATAAATTGACATACCGGCGATCGCAGGAATTAAACTGACCCGTACATTTGGTTAAAGCGATTCTTTTTGATATTCCCATTCCCATAAATTACCATCCTCAGGATCATAAACACCGCCTAAGAATTTAAATCTGTTTTTCTTCAGAATTTTTGTCGAAAAATTATTTTCAGCAAGTGTTCGTGCAGTAATTCGAACCGAGGGATCAGTTTTTAAAGAAAGTTTCACCAGTATTTTGCAAATTCCGGAGCCTATACCCTGATTTCTAAAATATTCAAATGTACCATATGCGATTTCTATTGTTCCGTTAACGGGCTTACCTTTTATTCCGGCGCATCCAACCAGTTCATCTCCCTGCTTTACATAATAACAAATCCACGGAGGAGAAAAACCCACTCTTTTATAAAAATCAATGGACATATGCAGACTTTCCTGCAATAGAGGATTGGCTGCAAACTCAGGATTTTCATCTAAATGTTCGAAGACAGGAACCAATTCCATAAAGTCATTTAAAAATTAGATCTGAGATCCGTGACTAGTTCCACCCGCCACCCAGGGCCTTGTACAAAGAAACAATGGAATTCAGTTTTAGCTGAAGAGTAGTCGATTCCAGTAGCTGGGCATCAAATAAATTGGTTTGCATAATAATTACTTCCAGGTAGGATGTGTAGCCATTGTCATAACGCGCCTGTGAAAGCATCAGCGCCTTGGCAGCTGCATCTACCTGTTGTTTTCGGGCCAGATGTTCTTCGTTGAGGTTCCGATAAGATGCCAATGCATTGTCCACATCCGCAAATGCGTTCAATGTCGTTTGCTGGTACTGATAGTATAGTTGTTCCGTTCTGTGTTTTTCTACTTCAACGAGTTTTTTATTCTGTCCCCAATTAAACAGTGGCCCCACCAATGAACCAAATCCATTGGCCACAAAACCCTGATTCGCAAGCAGAGTCGACAACTGCGGACTTGCAAATCCGAGGACACCCGTCAAACTGATAGTCGGAAAACGGTTGGCCTGAGCAATTCCTATCCTGGCAAACTGCGATTGTAGAGCATATTCGGAAGCAACCACATCAGGTCTTCTTTCCAATAACTGGGATGGCAGACCCACCGGTATGTCAGGCGATAATATCTGGTCGTAATTACTCGCGCCGCGCACAATCGGTCCGGGTCCCAATCCGATCAGGACACGTATCGAATTCTCAATTAGCGTGATCTGCCGCCGAAAACCCGGAACGGCAGCAGCGGCAATGGCTTCCTGCTGTTGAGCCTGTAACAAATCCAGTTCAGACACATATCCATGATTAAATTTATCGGAAATAATCTGAGTATTTTTTTTCCTGCCGTCAAGGGTATTCTCCGAAATCATCAGTTCATTATCGAGATCCCGAAGCACAAAATAATCTGAAGCTACTTCTGCCACCAGGCTCACCTGCAGGGCATCTCGGTTGGCTTCAGAAGCCAGGAAATCATTTACGGCTGACTGGCTTTGAAGACGCAGCTTTCCCCATACATCAAGTTCCCAGTTCAATACACCGAAAACATTCAACAGGCCACCATTCACACCTCCGTTTACTTTGGTAGCATCTGTACCCGCTTTTCCGCCGCCCGCAGCAGCCTGGTAGCTCAGATGGGGATACAAATTAGCCTTGACTGCACCCGATAATGCAAGAGCTTCCTGCATGCGCGAACCAGCCGTAAGCAAATCCCTGTTACTGTCGATCGCCATTTTGATCAGGGTTTGCAGCGCTGTGTCGTGATAAATTTGAAACCATGTAGCCAGGGCAGATGTATCGCTATTTGTCGCATTCGGATATACAATACCAGCCGGCATTTCGGGCTTGGTATATTTTTTCCCGACCATACAACTGGTAAGCACTGCGATGCTGAATGCCAACAAAACATATGTTGCTTTCCTGGTCATATTTTTAGACATGTTGGGGTGTATCGGATGAATTTGTAATATCTTCTTTTGGTTTTATTTTCTTTTTTCTCTCAATCAGAACGAAAAAAGCAGGAATTAGTATAACCCCCAGAATGGTTGCAGTAATCATACCGCTGAAAACGGCCATCCCCATTACTTTTCTGGATTGTGATCCCGCTCCGGATGCCCGAACAAGCGGTATTACACCAAGAATAAATGCAAATGAAGTCATCAGGATCGGCCTGAAGCGCAACTTTGCGCCTGCAATCGCCGCCTCTTTAACTGACATTCCTTCTTCTAATTTCATTTTTGCAAATTCAACGATCAGAATGGCATTTTTTGCATTCAGCCCAATCAGCATTACCAGACCGATTTGCGCAAAAACATTATTAACATAATTATCAGAACTAAGCCTGCTCAAAAACAATCCCAGCATCGCTCCCATGATAGCCCAGGGAGTGCCCAGCAAAACGCTGAAAGGCAAACTCCAGCTTTCATATTGTGCTGCCAGGATAAAAAATACAAACACGAGTGCCATTACAAATACAAATCCGCTCTGTCCTTCGGCCGCTTTTTCCTGGAAAGACATGTTACTATAGGCGAACCCAACTCCTTTTGACAAAGATTCTTTTGCTGCTTCACCCAGGGCATCAAGAGCCTGTGCAGAAGAATATCCTGCCGCTGGTGAACCTGAAATTTCCGCTGAACGATATAAGTTAAATCTGTTCGTGTATAAAGGACCCACAGTATCACGAACGACGGCCAGTGTGGATACAGGTACCATATTTCCCAATGGATCCCTTATATAAAACTGACTCAGGTCTCCTGGCTTCATCCTGAAAGGCGCATCAGCCATGATGTAAGTCTTATACTGTCTTCCAAATTCATTGAAATTGTTTACAAATGAACTTCCCAACAGACTTGAAATGGTACTATTAACCGAGTTCAGGCTCAGGCCCAGTTTTTCAACTTTATCTTTATCGACAATTATACTTTTCTGAGGAACGTTCGGACGGAACAGGGTATAAATATTTCCAATCTCAGGATGCTTTCTTGCGGCCTGGATAAACTTCTGTGCCTGCTCTCCAAGAAATAAAGGAGATTGTCCCGATCTGTCCTGAATTTCCAATGTAAATCCGGCTGCACTGCCCAACCCGGGAATGGGTGGAGGGCTGACAGCAATAGTTGTTGCTTCAGTAACCCCGAGGGCACATCGCTGGTTTACTTCCTTTATAACTTGTTTGGAAATTCTTTTCCTGTCATGCCAGGGTGTTAATTGTACAAAAACAGTTGCCGAATTATTTGAATTGGTACTGGAAAGAATACTATATCCGTTGATGACCGTATAAGATTTAATTTCCGGAATCTGTTTGAGAATTGCTTCTATTTTTCGGGTAGCCGAATCTGTCCTTTCAGAAGAAGCTGCATCAGGTAACAATGTCCCCATCAAAAAATATCCCTCATCTTCTTCCGGCACAAAACCTCCAGGTACTTTTTTCAGTAATGAACCAGCTGAGAGTGTAATTACACCGAGAATAACTAATGTAATAATTAATTTTCTGGTGAAAAAACCTGCCAATCGGGTATAACCATTTGTAAATTTGTCAAATCCCCTGTTAAATGAAGCGAAGAAACGTTCCAGCAGATTTTTTTTCTTCCCTTCTTTTTTGGGGCGGAGAAGCAAAGCAGCGAGGGCGGGACTCAGCGTAAGGGCGTTAAAGGCTGACAGGCAGACTGAAACAGCAATAGTAATTGCAAACTGCTGGTATAGTCTGCCGGTAATTCCACCTGTAAGTGCAACCGGAATAAATACGGCAGAAAGTACAATGGCTATCGCTACAACCGGCCCTGCCACTTCCTTCATTGCTTTTCTGGTAGCTTCCTTTGGACTTAGTCCATGTTCAATTTCATGCATCACAGCTTCCACAACTACAATTGCATCATCCACCACCAGCCCTATCGCCAACACCATGCCCAGCAGAGATAGTACATTCACAGAAAATCCAAGAAGCGGAAAAAATATAAAAGTTCCAATGAGAGATACAGGCACCGTCAGCAAGGGTATAAGTGTTGCACGCCAGTCCTGCAAAAATATAAATACAACCAGAATTACCAGGATCAGGGCTTCTACAAGGGTATGCATAATTTCATCTATGCCCGCACTTACTGCAAGTGTCGTATCCAGTGAGTAAGTATAATCCAGGTCGTCCGGAAAATTTTGCTTAAGATCCTCCATCGTTTTCCTGACACTCGCTGCCAGATCGAGGGCATTACTTCCTGGAACCTGATAGATAGTAATTGCTGACGCATTTCGACCGTTGTAACGGCAGGATTGCGAATAGTTTTCAGTTCCCAGTTCAATCCTTGATACATCTCCCAGCCTCACCAGGGCACCGTTTGCATTAGACTTAAGAGTTATTTTGTTGAAAGCTTCTACACTCACCAGTCTGGATTGCAATTGGGCCGTATAGGTATTCTGAATTCCAGGTAATGCGGGATTATTGCCAAATGAACCACCCGGATAAATATTATTATAAACCTTCAATGCATTCGTAACATCATCAACAGAAATGCCCAATGAATTCATCCGGTCTGGTTTTAGCCAGATACGCATCGCATATTGGGCAGCACCGAAAACGACTACGTCTCCCACTCCCTTTAATCGTTTAATCTGGTCTACAACATTGATATATGAATAATTATTTATGAATTGTGCATTGTAAGTATTGTTGGGCGAATACAATGACACGATCATCATCGGAAAGGCCAGAGATTTTTTTGTGCTGATACCCAGTTCCTTCACCGGACCTGGCAGACTTGGAGTTGCAATGGCCACCCGGTTCTGCGTAAGCATATTGGCGTTATCGAGGTTGGTCCCAACTTCAAACGAAACCTGAATGGTGGTACTTCCATCATTGGCGTTGATGGATTGCATGTAAAGCATATTTTCAACCCCATTCACTTCCTGTTCAATGGGAGTTGCCACGGATTGCTCAACATTAACAGCATTTGCTCCACTATAATTGCCGGTAATTTTAATCATGGGTGGTGTAATCTCCGGGTATTGGGAAATCGGTACTTTCTTTAGAACCAATACACCCAGAATAATGGTAAATATGGATATTACCATTGCAACGATCGGTCTCCTGATAAAAAACTCACTCATAAATTATGGTTGGAAACTTTTTTCTGAGAAATTTCTAATCCTTTGAAGTGGAATCATAATTCCATTTCAACATTACCGGTCTGACTATCATTGAAGGGTTTAAAAAAGTACTTCCAACGATGACTACTTTGTCACCTTCTTTCAAACCTTCATTCACAATCCAGTTGCTTCCCACGCGGTTCCCCACTTTTATAAGCGTTGGTTTTAATTTGTTACTGTCAGTCAATAAAAAGACCTGATAAATGTTCTGCAATTGGTTGACGGATTGTTGTGGAATGACGATCGCGTTATTATATTCACTGGTCCTGAAACGTACCTTAACATACTGACCGGGTCTTAAAACTCCGCTGGCATTTTTAAAGAGAGCCTGAACCAGTATGGATCCGGTGCCCGGATCAATCTGACGGTTGGTTAGTTGCAGATGCCCTTTCTCACCAAATAAAGTTCCGTCACCCAGGATCAAATCCACCGGGACATCCTGGAAATTATTGTTCTTCGGGTCCTTCCTGTATTCCCTCGCAAAATTCAGGAAGTCGTTTTCGGAAATAGGGAATCGAACCCTGACTTCACCCAGTGAAGAAACTGCATTGATACCGGTGCCAAGGGATACCCTTTGCACATAGTCGCCTACCTGCACCTTGGAGATTCCGATTATACCGGTAATCGGCGAAGTCATTTTGGTATAGGACAGCTGTATCCGGGTATTTGCCAGTTTCGATTCAGCGATCTTTTCCTCGTTTACCGAAGCTTCATATGCCGCATTTGCATCATCCAGATCACGCTGGCTGAGGGCATTCATTTCCGCGAGTGGCTTTACTCTGTCAAGTTCTGATTTTTTGTTCAACATCATTACCTGGGTCCTGGCTACTTCCGCTTTGGCAGCTTCTATCTGATTTAATATCGGAACGTCATCAATTGTGTATAGAAGTGCGCCCTTCTGAACAAGTGATCCCTCTTTAAAATAGATACCCGTTATCCAGCCTTCAACACGCGGATCTATATTCACATCAGCGAGACCATAAATCTGGCCAACATATTCACTGTAGACCGGAATATTCTGTTTACCGGCCAATACAACATTTACTTCGGGCGATACAACAGCCGTTTTGTTTTCATCATCCTTACAGGAGATCACTGAGAAATATAAATAACCCAGAAACAACCACCTGGCTAAAGTAGAAGGCATGTAGAGGAATTTAGTTAAAGTTATCCTTATAAAATTAATAAAAAACCTGTTTCGTCATTTATCCGTTAAATGAGAAATAAAAGAAATTTCACATTTGATTAATTATTCCTTGTACTGGCGAACTCCATAGAGACCAGCCTTGCAATCAATATTGCAGGATAGAGCTGACCATTCAATGCTTCCAGGTTGGAACATAATCTGGCAAAAACATTCACCGGTGTAATATCCCCGAACCCCAGTGTAGTCAGTGTGGTCATGCTAAAATACATAAATTCTGCACGATGGAAATTTACCAGTCCTTTAAATGCCAATGGTCCGTTTAACAAATATATACTGTGATAAATCAGGCCGAATGCAAAACCGCAGAGAAGATAGACAACAATCGCCCCCTGAACCCGGTTTACCGTAATATGGCCTTTAGAAAATGTTCTCTTCAGTATGATAAAGCCAAGCACGATACAATATAAAACAATAAACAGGTCTACTCCCAACGTCAGCCACGCCAAATCAAAAAATATCGCCGAAACTAAAATGAGGAATGGAGCAATGATGAATATCAGAATAATAACGTTATTTCTTTTCTTAGTCAAAAAATTAATACCACTGGACAAAAAAATAAAATAAAACGCGATGAACAATAGTCTTCCGACAAACCCCTCATTTAAAAATGGTACTATGATGAAAATATAAACGACTAAAACAACCAGCAGAAATGTAAAACTTTGCCGCTCTTTCCAGATCTTCAAGAGTCTTTCCAATATCTTATTCAAAACTTTCCTTTTATATTTCAGCGTCTTTTAACCATATATCAAACAAACGATATCCCAGGGAAAGGACCACTGCACCTGTAAACAATCCTACAAATCCGGAATACATAAATCCGCCGAGCGAACCCAGAAATATAATGAGCATAGGAACCGGTGCACCTTTTCCCATCATGATGGGTTTTAATATATTATCCAGAAACCCAACCGGAATCATCCAGATGGTAAGTAGAATCGCTGTCAGGGTATTTCCTGTAGTCCAAATATAAATGAGTACTCCAACTGAAACAGGAAGAATTCCAATTTGGGTAATCGCCAGGATGAGACAAACAAGTGTCCATATTCCGGCATACGGAATACCCGCTACAAAAAAGCCCGCACCCGCGCACAGACTCTGAATAAGTGCAACGCCCAGAATACCACGAACCACGTTTCGGATAGTTATTGCTGCCAGGGAACTGACATCAAATTGGGTACTCTCTATTAACCTGCTAAAAAACTTTCCGGCATACTCCGCCGACTCCTTACCATACGTTAGAAAAACACCGCTGATTATTATGGAAAAAATGAAAAGGATTAATGCTTTACCTGAAGAAGTTGTCAAATCAAGTATATAGTTGCCGATCGACTTTAATTCGTCAGGATATTTCTGAACAAATCCTTCGACACCGTTTGCAAGCTGTGTCCAGACCTGGTAAGTTTTTCTGCCGATCAGCGGCCATTCTTTCACCTTTTCGGGTGGCGATGGAATTATTAATTTTCCTTCCTGAAAAGCGGTGATTTCATATTTGATCTCTTTACCGGTGCGAATACCCAACCAGCCGATAACCGAAATAAAAAATCCCAGAAAAAAAACTGTGATGAGTATTGCTGCTAATATTCCTTTCCCTTTTAATAATCTCGTTAAATTTTGATGCAGCGGGAAAAGGGCAACAGCAAGAATAGCCGCCCAGATAATTGGTGTGAAAAAAGGTGCAAGAATCTCAAAACACCATCTTATTAAGAAAGCCAGCGCCAGTAATTGAATTGCCAAATGAACAATCTGTTTTGACCTTGCAGCAAAAAGGTTGGTAGACTGTATTTTTTCCATCTTTAATAGCATTTAAAATTTTAATTCATATACTTCCATTTTTCCTCGTTTTCTATGGGGAACAACAATCTGGCTATAATAGCAGTCCAGCCGGTTTGATGGGAAGACCCAACTCCGCGTCCGCTGTCACCATGAAAATATTCATAAAATAGTATATAGTCCTTGAAATGTGGATCTGTCTGCATTTTTTCGTTGGCTCCAAAAACCGCGCGCTGTCCATTTTCATCTCTTAAAAAAATATGGGTTAGTCTGTTTACCAGTTGCAAAACAACCTCATGGAGAGTCAGGTAGTTCCCTGAATGTGTTGTATATTCTACTTTGAAGTCATCACCATAGTATTCCGGTACCAGATTGTAGGCAATATACTTAGTGGCGCTTCGTGTGTAGAGCGGTTGCAGATGGTTATTTTAATAAGTATGTCCTCGGGATTAGTTTTAGCATATTCAATAAAAACATCAAAATAATCATTCTCATTAAATATGCCTGTATCGATTAATTCAAATTCAGGATCGGTTTTACCGCGACGGCCGTTTTCTTCTATGAGCCACTGATATGGATAAGGTTGTTGCGGATATTTATAAAGCATTTTCATGTATGCATGGGTGGGCGTGTTGTCCAGATAGTAATAAATTTCTTTCACGTCTTCACCGTGGTTACCCTGGCTTCCGCTAAGCCCGAAATAACGTTCTTTTAATATCGAATCCTTTTTATTCCATAAAGTCAGCGCAAAACACAGAATCTGTTCTTCATCACAAATTCCGGCGATGCCTTCTTCCCCCCAGCGGTATGCTTTACTTCGGGCCATATCGTGACTGATAAATTCCCAGGCAGTTCCATTTTCGCTATACTCTTCCCGCACAGTTCCCCACTGGCGATCAGTAATATAAGGCCCCCATTTTTTCCATAGCGGAAGATCTATACGTGCTTGTTCTGGGTTCATGCTTTTTTTAGAGGTTAAACCACTTATCCTTTATTTATGAAACCGGGATATAAGGTCATCCCACCATCCACAAAGAGAGAAATCCCGTTTACATAATCACTTTCGTCACTGCATAACCATACAGCTGCATTACCAATATCTTCGGGAATACCAATACGCTGATAAGGGATCAGGGTAAGCAGTGAATTCAGCGCTTCCGGTGTGTCCCATGCCGATTGGTTAATGGGAGTTTGGATGGCACCTGGACAAATACTATTGATCCGGATTTTTTTACAGGCGAATTCCTGTGCCAGTGTTTTCATAAGCATCATGATTCCGCCTTTGGACGCTGCATAGTTTGCGTGACCTGCCCAGGGTATCACTTCGTGCACACTGCTCATATGAATAATCTTCCCTGCCGCTTTGGAACGTTTTAAATCAACTCCCCTTCTTAAGAATTCGCGAATGGCTTCTCTTGCACAAAGAAACTGGCCGGTGAGATTCACACCTAAAACAAAATTCCATTGTTCCAGGCTCATCGATTCGAAGGGTGAATCTTTTTGAAGTCCTGCATTGTTAATTAAAATATCCACCGTACCATATTGCTGAATGGTGTCTGCGAACATTTTTTGAACCTGGTCTTCTTTGCTAACATCACACATTGAAGTATTTCCTGTACCACCGGAAGCTTTGACTTCAGCCAATACCGTTTCCGCGGCATCCCTGGTTTGAGCCACAGGATAGTTAATAACTACGGTCGCTCCGGAAGCTGAAAGTGATTTTGCAACTCCTGCTCCAATGCCGCTGCTGGCTCCGGTTACGATGGCAACCTGGCCCTGCAATTTCTTTTCCATCCTGGGTTTATTTTAGGCAACCTAAGGTATCCTGTTTCAGGGCAAAACCCGCTATTTAATGTTATTTAACCGTAAAACCTTTTTCAAAGTTTAAGGCATAACGCTCAAAGCCTAAAGCTGATTTGCAAATGTGTTTGTAAAATATTGTAATTATAGAATCTGATTGATTTTCATATACTGAAGTAACATTATCGTTTTGGCATCTTTAATATCTCCCGTTTCAATCATTGAGAATGCCTGATCAAATTTCATTTCCAATACTTCAATATCTTCCTGCTCTTGCCTGACTCCCCCACCCTCGTGCACTTTCATGGATGGCGTATATTCTGCAATAAAAAAATAAAGTATTTCCGTAACGGATCCCGGAGACATATACGCCTCAAATATTTTCCAGACCGATTGTATGCGATATCCCGTTTCTTCCTCCGTTTCTCTTTTTATAGCCTCTTCCGGTTTGTCCTGATCCAGCAGTCCCGCGCAGACTTCAATCAAATCACCTTCCGTATTCCCATTTACAAAACTGGGCAAACGGAATTGCCTGGTGAGGATGACCGACTTATTTTCTTTGTTATATAACAGGATGGCAGCCCCGTTACCGCGGTCATAAACTTCCCTGGTTTGTTTTTGCAGACTTCCATCCTTCTTCAATATTTCGTAAGTATATTTTTTAAGTGAATACCAATTGTCAGACAATAATACTTCGTTTACTATTTTGATTTGTTCCATTATTTTAATTCAGGTTGTAATTTAAATAATTCGATTATATTCATTATACAGCCATGCAAAAACAGTCAACGTTTAAGAAAATATTCTCAATCATCCGGATTTCCCTCAATGGCGAACAGCGCGATTATACACAGGGGAATATTTCTAAAGCTATTTTTTTACTGGCAATACCCATGATTCTTGAGCTGAGTCTGGAAAGTGTCTTTGCAGTGGTGGATATTTTTTTCGTGAGCAAACTCGGGCCACACGCAATTGCTACCGTAGGACTAACGGAATCCGTTATTTCACTTGTTTATTCTATCGCTATAGGTTTAAGCACCGCTGCAACTGCCATAGTAGCACGACGCATCGGGGAAAAAAATCCGGATGCTGCCTCACATGCCGGCGCCCAGTCCCTTATTGTAGCAATCATTGCAACCACTTTCGTAAGTATACCCGGGACTATTTTCGCAGGAAATATTTTATCCCTTATGGGAGCCGATGCTATGGTTGTCAGAGAGGGAGCTGTTTTTACGCGGATTATGTTTGGAAGCAGTATCGTGATCATGCTGATTTTTCTTATCAATGGTATATTCCGGGGCGCAGGAGATGCAGCCATGGCTATGAAAAGTCTTTGGCTCGCCAGTATACTGAATATTATTCTTTGTCCTTTCTTCATTCATTTTCTTGGACTTAAAGGAGCCGCCATTGCTACTGTCATTGGGAGAACAGGTGGTGTGCTTTATCAGTGCTACCATTTATTTAAAGGAAAAGGAATCATACGTCTGCGCGCCGTTCATTTTAATTATGATCCCCAATTGCTTAAATCCATAGTTGCAATCGGTTGGCCCGCGACCCTGCAATTTCTCATAGGTAGCGGGAGCTGGATCTTGCTGGCCAGGCTCGTTGCTGAAACAGGAGGTACAACGGCCTCAGCAGGATATCAGATTGCCATGCGGAATTTTGTTTTTTTTATTCTTCCGGCCTGGGGACTCAGTAACGCAGCCGCAACACTCGTCGGACAGAATCTTGGCGCAAAAAATCCGCTTCGTGCTGAACATAGCGTTTATCTTACCGCCAGATACAGTGTAATTTTCATGGGCAGCGTTATGTCTGTTTTTCTTTTTCTTCCGGATTTTATTTTAAGGATATATACACATGATGATGCAGTCATAAGAGTGGGTGTGCATGCTTTGCGCTGGGTCGGTTCGGGGTTTCTTTTTTATGGAATCGGCATGGTTATGATGCAGGCCCTGAACGGCGCAGGTGATACAAGGACACCCACATGGATTAGTTTTTTCTCTTTCTGGTTATTCCAGGTTCCTCTTGCTTATCTATTGGCCTTCACCTTTCACCTGAAAGAAACCAGTGCATTTATTGCCATTCCTGTGGCTGAAACGATGATCGCCCTGGTGGCCTGGTACTATTTCCGGAAAGGAAAATGGAAAACAATCAGCGTGTAGTTGTTAGTTATTAGATGTTAGTTGTAAATACAATTTACAATATATCTATTTTTGACATGGGATTCAATTCTAACAACTAACAACTTACAACTAACATCTTTTATCTTAATTTAGAATGAAAATAAAATGCCCAAAGAAGATACAACCGCATTATCTGAAGTTCTTAAAACCTTTCCCCCCAGAAATTAGGGAAACAGCTTTATGGCTGAGGGATTTTGTATGGACACTTTATCCCAAAACCAATGAACTTATTTACGATAATTATAATGCTGTGGCATTCGGATGGTCTCCGACCGACAAGGTCGGACATACATTTTGTTCCATTGCTGTCGGTCGCAGCAGTCACAATATCCATTTCGGATTTTATTGGGGAAGCCAGATATCAGATCCGGAAAAAAGATTATTGGGACAGGGAAATCAATATCGTTACATCCTTGTAAAGGATAAGAATGAATTTCCGAAAACCTATATTAAGAAACTTCTGAAGGAGGCTTTTACAAATTCAATGCTAAAAGTGAAAGATCCCAAACAGATCATGGAATCGAAGACAATTGTAAAATCGGTTTCTTCTGCAAAGAGAAAAAAGAAAAAAGCTTAAAGCCCAAAGCCTAAAGCTTAAAGCAATATGATTAATGTTTGAAGTTTGTTGTTGAACCACCTTTACTCCCATACTCCCATACTCCCATACTCCCATACTTTCCTAAATATTCCCCTTCTTCAATTCCCTGACTCCAAAGTCCACCGCTCTTGCTGTTAATGCCATATAAGTTAAAGAAGGATTCTGATTAGCGCTGGAAGTCATGCAGGCTCCGTCTGTTACGAAAACATTTAATGCTTCCCAGACCTGGTTGTTTCCATTCAGTACAGAAGTTTTCGGATCGCGTCCCATACGTGCTGTACCCATCTCATGAATACAAAGTCCCGGATTGGCTTCAGGATCATTAAATGTATTAATATTTTTTACTCCTGATTTTTCCAGCATCTCTGCAGCGCTGTTCATCATGTCAGTCCGCATGGCCAGTTCATTGTCGCGCCAGATGCAGTCAAAATCCATGAGGGGAAGACCCCATTTATCTTTTTTATCCTTACTTAGTTTTACACGATTATCGGGATGCGGCAGATGTTCTCCCCAGCCGCCAAGCCACATCGACCATTCACCCGCTTCTGTTAATTTGGCTTTTAGGGATTCGCCGATTCCTTCAAGATCGTTTACCCTTCCCCGGTATGCACCACCCTGATAACCAAATCCCCGTACATAATCTTTCTGCCTGGTTTTCTCATTGATATTTCGGAACCTGGGAATATAAATACCATTGGCCCTTCTTCCGAAAAAATAACTATCCTGAAATCCGTCGTATGTTCCGCTGGCACCAACATGATAGTGATGATCCATCAGGTTACGGCCAAGCTCGCCACTCCTGTTGCCTAGGCCTTCGGGATGCGCGTCAGAAACAGAATTCAGGAGGATTGCCGTAGTGCCAATGGTTGATGCATTCAGGAATATGATTTTGGCGTAATATTCTTCTGTCTGCATAGTATTGGCATCCATGATACGAATACCCTTTGCGCGTTTTGAATCCTTGTCACATATAACATTGACGACAATGGAAAACGGTCGCAGGGTGAGATTACCTGTAGCTTTTGCTGCCGGAAGTGTAACACCATTGCTGCTGAAATATCCGGTAAAGGGACAACCCCTGTCGCACATATTCCGGTACTGACAAGGTCCGCGGCCATTCAGTCCCTTACTCAGGTTCGCTACACGGCCGATGATCATTCTTCGTCCGTCTGAAAATTTTTCGCGGATACTTTCTGTAATATGTTTTTCGAGACAATTCATTTCCATTGGTGGCAGAAATTCACTGTCGGGCAGCTGTGGTAAACCTTCTTTCGATCCGCTGATACCTACAAACTTTTCAACATAACTATACCAGGGGGAAATGTCTTTATAACGGATCGGCCAGTCAACACCATGACCATCTTTACCGTTGGCTTCAAAATCCAGGTCACTCCATCGGTAACATTGCCTGCCCCACATCAGACTCCTTCCACCCACATGATAACCCCGTATCCAGTCGAATGGTTTTACCTGCGTGTAAGGATGCTCCAGGTCGTTTACAAAAAAATGATTATTGGTTTCATTGCAAAAGCCGCGAACCTGTATATGCTGCACTTTGCGCATTTCTTCGGTTATGGATCCCCGGTGGTCAAATTGCCAGGGAGCCAGCGTCGCTGTTGGATAATCTTTGATATGCTCCACATTTCTGCCTCTCTCAAGTACAAGGGTCTTTAAACCCTTCTCACATAATTCTTTTGCAGCCCATCCCCCGCTGATTCCCGATCCGACTACAATAGCATCGTATGTATTTTGTTTAACCGCCTGATTATTGATTCGCACTGAATCCTGTGGCATGGCATCATTGATGTTGAGCTATGAATTTAATCAGTTTTTAATAAACACTTTATTTTAATTGTAAATTCAATGAGCGTACCCAAATAATATATGGGGTGCAGACCTAAAAAAGGAGCCGGCATGTTATTGAAGGAATTGACTATTCAAAATATCAGGGAGGAAATTAAGGGTTTCAAAACTTTTAGTTTTGCGGATGGCCATAATCTGGAATATGAAGCGGGTCAGTTCATTACCCTCGTGGATAAAAGCGGATCGAAGGAAATCAGGCGATCCTATTCCATGATCTCTTCTCCTTTACTGAAAGAACCTCTGACAATTGCCGTCAAACGTATTGACAATGGTTTTTTTTCGAGAAAACTTGTTGACCGTGCCAGAGTCGGTCAGACTTTGCTAACAACCGGCGCGGCGGGCTTCTTTCGTCTGCCGGAAAATATAAAAGACTATTCCAGCCTTTTCTTTCTTGCAGCCGGCAGTGGCATTGCTCCTATATTATCTCTGTTGAAAACCGTGATTCATCTTTGTCCGGATATTTCTGTCTTCCTGATTTATAGTAACAAATCAGCGGAAACCACGGCATTTTACAAGGAACTTCAGCTGATGGCTGGGCAACATGCTGATCGCTTACATATCGATTTCCTCTTTAGTTCGGAATCGGACCTGAGGAAGGCGCGCATGAACCGGGACCTGCTGTTGGAATTTTTAAAAATAAACCGCTTTGACCGTGAAAAAACTCTTTTCTATACCTGCGGACCGGAACCTTACATGCGTATGATTATTTTTCATCTGGTGGAAGAAGGGTTCAATATAAATCAGATTAAAAAAGAAGATTTTAATCCGGGAAATAAAAAGATAACAGGCCGTATGCCTCCTGATAAAAATAATTATCAGGTAGAGTTGCAAATGAACGGGGTGAAGTATGCTTTTCCGGTGCAATATCCGGATACCATTCTCCAGGCTGCGAAAAAAATAAAACTAAGCCTGCCGTATAGTTGTGAAACCGGAAAATGTGGCAGCTGCGCCGCTACCTGCATTTCGGGAAAAGTCTGGATCTCCAATAACGAAGTGCTGACAGACAAAGAACTTTCACAGGGACTTATTCTCACCTGCACGGGTCATCCCCAGGGCGGAGATGTGATATTGAAAATCGAATAATGCCTGTTATAGTTTATCAGCCTTTTTTTCAAAATAAAGATACCTCTCCCTGTTTTTCTCTGGTTGCCTATGCGTTTCAACACCAATATACTGGATTGGATCTTTCTGCCATGACTGATATAAGGGCCAGTATGGAAGGCCGGGGCCGTTGGGATTTTTAGTTTTAATGAAATTCAGAAAATAGTCCTGCATAATGGCAGATACAAGATAATCTTCCGGCTGCCAGTCATAAACGCGATTAGTTGGCAGATTACCCAGCGCATATTCTATTTCTGTCGAATGAGATGCCCCGTTAAAAGTTCCTGGTCTGTGAACCGCATCCTCCGGTGTCGCGGATGGTTTATTAATGTCTGCGCGAAGTCCGGGCCGGGGCCTCGTAAAATAATACCGATATACCGGACTATTGGTTTTTGCGTGCATATCTGCCCATCGCCAGGTTCCAAATGCGATAAACCGGTCACCGCCCAGAGCTGATGCAACAGTTTCAACATCAGAATCAGCCTGCACTGCATATAATTTCAAAATCTCTTCAGATTCGCCGGGATATAATTTCTGAACTGCCTTTATATAATTTTCTTTTGTCGGTTCAGCACTCCCTAAAACAGACTGCCATCCCCCTTCTCCCGAATTCCATCCTACGAGCAATGGAACCTTTGCAATTTTCCCCGCTTTATATAAGGTAATGGGAGACTCCGGAAAAAAATACCCGTCCACATCAACTGTAAAATAACCCGAACCTGGTTTCGAAGTTGCCTGCAAAATTTGATCTGCAGACATCGAACGCAATTCCTTAATGGAATGTGCTCCCATGGCTTCACTAAACTCAAGGCCGGTTTTCTCTGCATCTGCAAGCGATGTCGTGGGCCTGATATTTAACAATGAACCACTTTCTCCAATAGCTGCAACAAATAAATTTCTTGCAAGTGGTGTAATGACCTGTGCATTTACGGAAAAAGAACCGGCCGACTCTCCTGCAATCGTGATATTGTCCGGGTTTCCACCGAAAGCCGTAATGTTTTTATGTACCCAGCGCAATGCCTCTGTTTGATCCATAAGTCCGTAATTTCCCGAAGCATGATATGCTGATTCTTTGCTGAGCTCCGGATGCGCCATAAAACCAAATACGCCGAGCCGGTAGTTTACTGTCACCGATACAATACCTCTTCTTGCCATGCTCTCACCATCGTACCGAAATTCAGAACCATCACCTGCAATAAAGCCCCCTCCGTAAAAATAAACCAGTACGGGAAGTTCTTCTTTTCCGGTTTTCGCAGGTGTCCAGATATTCAGGTAAAGACAATCCTCACTTACCCCATCTGACCTGAATTTCATATCACTGAAAATCGGGAGCTGCATTGCTCTGGCAGCAAAATGATCCGCTTTGCGCGTGCCTTCCCAATTTTTGACAGGCTGTGGTTCTTTCCACCGCAGGTCGCCAACGGGTGGTTCTGCATAAGGAACACCTTTAAACATGCTGATTCCCGAAAGTTGTGTTCCCTGCAAAATTCCATTAGCAGTCATTACAGTCGGCAGACTATGGTCTGAAGTTAATTGTCCGAATGAAAACATAGTCATCAGGCTGAGATAAAAAATAAAAGCAATCGGTTTCATATTGAAAATTGAATTCGAAGATAAGGGTGGAATTTGGAATTATCGAAATTGAAACCGCACGAGTAATAATGAAAATCATCCATCCCCGCCCTCAATGAAATTCATCCTTTCTTGTCCTCAATGAATACATCTTTTCTTGTCTTCAATGAAATTCGTCTTTTCCGGTCCTCAATGAAATTTTTTTTTTCCACGTTCAGGAATTGAATTCCTGTCAACATCCCGGACAACATATTCGTCCTTGTTTTGACGGTTTTAAATGATAAATTTGGCGAACATATGAATCCAAAATTATTCAGGTACGCATTGCTTCTGCTGTATATCACAATCCTCAGGGAATCAGCCATCGCGCAATCAAAAGCAAACACGGGAACCCGGTATCAATTCTCAAAACTGGTGTGGCAGGATGAATTTGATAATCCGGGTTTTCCAGATCCTGCGAAATGGAAATATGATACCGGATATCTGCGTAACCACGAGCTTCAGTATTATACATATCACCGTGCAGAAAATGCGCAGATTAGTAATGGCTTATTGGATATTGTTGCCCGAAATGATTCTTTTAAAATGAACGGGCACCTTTATCCAATTACTTCAGCAGATCTTACCACTGAAGGAATAAAAGACTGGACTTATGGCAGAATTGAAGTGCGTGCTAAAATTCCGTCCTCCCTCGGCACATGGCCCGCCATCTGGACCCTTGGCAGCAACATCGATAAAAGAGGATGGCCCGACTGTGGAGAAATTGACATCATGGAACATGTCGGGTTTATGAGAGATACGCTGCATTTCAATGAACACGCCAGAAAAAGCAATAAGGGTACACGCATTTATTATCCATCGCCCGATGAGGATTTTCATATTTATGCCATAGAGTGGAACGCTGAGCGCATCGACTGGTTTTTTGACGGAAATAAAGTTTTCACTTTCAATAATGATCATTCAGGAAATGCGTACTGGCCTTTTGACAAGCCGCAATTTATCATTCTGAACCTGGCATTCGGTGGTGACTGGGGTGGCCAAAAAGGTGTGGCGATTGATTCACTTCCCCGGCACTTCTATATTGATTATGTCAGGGTGTACCAGTAAAGCTTAAAGCATAAGGCCTTTTGTTTATGGTTTATAGTTGGTGGTGAAAGGTTCTTTGTCAAACGAAATAGTGCTTTGGGCTTTAGGCTTTGGGCTTTAGGCTTTAGGCTTTCCGCTTTGGGCTTTCTGCCTTACGCCTTTCTTTGGATCAATCTTCCAAACTCGCCTCCGGAAGTTTTTCCCATTCCCAATATTCATTCTTTGCCTTTCCATCCGGCCGGGGTTTGCCGCTTCGTATAGTGTAGACCGTTATAGCGTTCATTTTCTCTTCCGGCATTTCAAATTTCAGGATTTCCTCGTAACGTTCAGCAGACAGGCCTTCTTCCAAAAACTCCTTTGATAAATCCAGCGGAAGGAACAAGGGCATGCGACCACGGTTTTCCCCGTCGTTATGAATTTTTTTCATCAGGTCATTACCATTGCGGGTGATGAGGCTGAATGTAAATCTTTTGATCATTTCTCCTGTTGCCGGATCGGGCAGGTCCGCAACGGAATACAAGCCCGGCAGGAAAAACAAGGGTTGATCCCTCAGACTGATGAAATAAGGCACTTTCTTTTTCCATCCTTTGATGGCCCTGTGTTCATATACTCCTGTAACCGGTATGAGGCAGCGACGGTTCCTGATCTTGTACCAGTAACTTTTCTCATCACCGAGAATCCGTTCACTCCTTGTATTCAGCATGGAGGCCCTTTGCCTGAGAAAACTCTTTTCATCCTTCACATAAAAAGGAATCACACCCCACTCCATCGGCCGGACTGTGAGCTGATTGTTTTCCCGGTCACGGTAGATGATGGGATGCATATTGAAACTATGTCCCATGATATGGGTCCCGTCAAAATTAAACTCCAGCTGCAAAGATGTTTCCAGATCCGGAAAATATGCAGGCAGTTCTTTGAGTTTTACAGTAAAAGAAATGTCGTAACACATGAGTGCTCAGAATAGTCACTGACAAATTTAGGAAAGTATGGGAGCTTGGAGAGTATGGGAGTATGGGAGTATGGGGGTATGGGGGTATAAGTGTACAAGAATCCTGTGGCGTTTTGGTTTCCTTGTTTTCCCTGCCACATCGAATTTGATCGGCACGGACAATGCATTACGCTTCGAGTTCTGCCTTGCGTTAGGCCTTATGCTTTACGCCTTATGCTTTACGCCTTACGCCTTGCGCTTTACGCCTTATGCTTTACGCCTTACGCTTTACGCCCTATGCTTTACGCCTTACGCTTTACGCCTTACGCTTTTTCGATCTCATCGAATTTAATCCTGATATGCTGGTTGCCGTGTTTGAGAATGATAAACAATTCTCCGAAACTGAGCTGAATGGCTGGTTTTACAATGGCATCCCGGGAGATCCGCCAGTTCGTTTGTTTTTCAACGTATTGTTTCAGTTTCTCCCTGTACTGTCGGTTGATCTGATTTTCTAAATCTTTCGCACTGCGCACGACCGCAAAAAATATCCGATACCCCGATCCTTCCTGCAGCATTTCCCTGATTTTATTCAGATGTGCAGGCTTCTGCAGGTCAATGATCGCGGCATAACGGTCTTTTTTCACCGCATTAAAATGAAGCCTCGCTTCCCCCGCTTCAACATAATCTGAGAACAACAGACTGATTCGGACATTGAATGTAACCGGATCCTGAGCACTCGCCCGCCAATAACTTTGCGACACGAGATACCTGCGTCCCATTTGGAGGAGCCGCGATATATATCCTGGTTTGAATTCCTCGAAAGGCTGCAAGTTTTTTATTTCCATAATGCAAATCGAGGGATTGTGGATATGCAGCGATCTGGAAATGAAATTTAAAATTTCACTCTTACATGTATACATTTTTACAATTCCACGTTTTCAAATTGTGATTTTCAGTATGTCCGTAATTCTGGTAGTATAACAGGGAGAAAGATACTCTGCCTTCAGCCTGTACCTTCGCTCAAAACCCTGGACGGCTGTCCGAACGATTTCCTTTCCGATACTTCGGTTGATGCCGTCGATCGTTTGCATCGCAAGACCATTTTTTTTCCTGTCCGCCTGGTCAAAACAACTCGACTGTACGGATGATTCGGGAACGAGATCCATCACCGTTACGCCGCATTTCATATACAGGAAACCTGGTTTGAAAATAATGTCCAGTCCCTTTAGCGCCGCTTTGATAATCTCACCACTGTGGTTTGAGGCGCGCTCAAGTTTTATTTCAATTGAACGCAGATACTGTGATTCCTCCGTTTTATGAGGATTGGTTTGAATGAATACCTGCAGGCGACGACAGCTGGATTTCTCCACCCGTAGTTTGGCGGCACAACTGGCTGCATAATTAGCCATCGCCTCTGCGATCTGGCTTTTCTCTGCGATGCGTTTTCCAAAAGATCTGGACGTACAGATGTTTTTCCTCAGCGGCTTTTCATCTTCCCAGGAAACCGAAGGGATACCCCGTAGTTCATACAGGAGCCTTAGCCCGACGACGGACAGATTTTTCCTGATCCAGTCGTCAGGTGCCCGAACCAAATCCGCGGCCGTCTTAAATCCGGATCTTGACAGAAACAGCGCATGCTGATTGCCAATTCCCCAAATTTCCCCCACGGGTGTTGCCGACAACATTTCATGCGTAAGCGACGAATTTGCCGCCCAGAATACGGCCGACTGACTGTAATATTTCCTGGCATGACGGTTGGCCATTTTTGCGAGGGTCTTCGTGCCGGCAATCCCGACAGATACAGGTATCCCAATGTTTTTTTTGATCGTCCTCCGGATCGTAAACCCGAGTTCAAGAAGATCAGTGTGGGTCATTTCATTCAGGTCGAGAAACGCCTCATCGATGGAGTAGGATTCGATTCTCGGAACAAAAAATGCAAGTGTTCCCATGATCCGACTGCTCATATCACCATATAAAGTATAGTTGGAGCTCAGTACGGCAACGTGATGTTTATCAATGAATTTCTTCATTATAAATACCGGCGATGCCATGGCTATTCCCAGTTGCCTTGCTTCCTCACTGCGCGAAATCGCGCAGCCGTCATTATTGGAAAGTACAATCAGGGGCCGCCCCTCCAGTCGGGGATTAAAGACCCGTTCGCAGGAACAATAAAAGTTATTACAGTCCACTAACGCATACATCTTCTAACGTCTTGTGTGTCGGTGATAATATAGGTGACCACACCCCAGACCTGCATGTCCATGTCGCCGGTAATTTTAATTTCGGGGTACTTGCTGTTAGCCGGCACAAGCCAGCAGCAGTGGTCATTCTTTCGCATGAACTTGACCGTGAATTCACCGTTTAATACCGCTACGACAATATTTCCATTTACGGGTGTCAGTGATCGGTCGACAATCAGCCGGGCCTTGGGAGGAATAAACGCGCCCATCATTGAATCGCCCGTGCATTCCACGATAAAAGTGGATAGCGGGTGACGTATAAGTTCCCGGTCCAGCTCGATTCTTTCCTCCAGATAATCCTGTGCCGGGGATGGAAAACCTGCCGGCACTGCCGTTTCATAGTATAACAACTCCATAATGCACCGTTTTAATACTTTTTGTTTCACCACAAGTTTACTAAATTATTTAGTATTTAAGAACTAAATTTTATATTTATTGAACCGGCCCGATGGGCGGGCAGATTACTGACCGGTGTGAAATGGTGGGATATACTATTTATCTACGCCCGTGGAATAATGATTAATTTTACAGTGCACCGAAAACAAAATGTAAAATGAAATACCGGATTATTCTTATCATCCTTTGTATTGCAACGATTGTTTTCGCCAGGTCCCAGGAAAAAAAAGAACCGTTACCCGAGCCATGGACGGCCAGTCAGCTGATGGCTCCGGCTGACCTTGCCGCAGTGATCAATAATCCGAATAGTAAAAAACCAATAATTATTTGCGTCGGACCCGGCGCGCTGATAAAAGGTTCTCTTGATATGGGACAGGTCCATGAAAAAGAAAATCTCGAAAAATTAAAGGCGCAACTTGGCAAACTGCCCAAAGATGCAGATGTCGTTATTTATTGCGGATGCTGTCCCTTTGAACATTGTCCGAATATCAGGCCTGCTTTTATATTATTGAATGAAATGAAATTCACCAATGCGCATCTCCTGAACCTGGAACATAATATTAAAACGGATTGGGTGTCGAAAGGCTTTCCTACGCAGTAAGACTTAAGGCTAAACGGAACGTGGAAGGAAGTAAATGAGGTATGGGTTATGAGTTATAAGATATGAGTTATGGGATATGGTATTTGGGAACACCATAACCCATAACTCATAACCCATAACCTACAATCAGCTTTAGACCTATTAGCCTTTCCTCCAATGACCGGCGACCCAGTATTCCCCATATTCATGATGTCTTTTCCAGTGACCGGGAACCCAGATCCAACCTTCATGTGGTGGTGCTGCCCAATAACCTCCTGAATAAACATAACCACCTCCGTTGGGCCTCCACTCTTCGGCAACCCAAACATGGTGCGGAGAAGGCTGTGCTGGTCTGACCACTACTGCTGTCGGAACAACCGGTCTGACTTTGACATAAATAGTCTGCGCACTGGCAGTTAATCCGATGCCGACTGTAAAAAAGGCAAATACAAATAACTTAATAAATGACTTCTTCATACATGTTGTTTTTTGTAGGACTGGATACAATTGAATTGGTTTAACAACTAATCCAACTTAACGTGAAACAAGGAAAACCTTATGTAAATCGTTTGTTAATCCAGCTTTCCACTTAAAAACACATTATTGTAATTTCTGCACCAGCGAATCATAATAATTCTTGGTAAAAATTACATCCGGAACGCTATGGTACCAGTTTGATTCGTGTTCTATTGAGAGCATGCCCTTAAAGTTTTGTCTTTTCAATTCGGCAAGCACAGCAGGCAAATCGACGACCCCTTTACTAACCAGGGTATCGGGAGCTTCCGGATTATTAAATTTCGTTACGTCTTTCAAGTGAACTCCAATAATATGACCCTCTAATTTTTTCAGGCAGTCAACCGGATTCAGACCATTCCTTGCCCAGTGGCCAATATCTGCGCAGGAACCGATATGTGAGTGGCCCTGAATTGCTGCCAGCACAGAATCGGGACTCCAGTACATGTTGGGTTTCGGATGATCGTGAATGGCCACGGGAATTCCGTAAACTCCCGCAAGACTATCCGCGATACCCCATTGACTTTTTATGGGTTCAGCAGTTATATAACTCAGTCCGAAATCCTTGGCAAGTTCAAAAGTTTTAATCCACTCTTTCTTATTCTTAGGAGTAATAACTCCCATTGCTACAATCTGAATTCCTTTTTTCTGCAATAAGGCTTTCAGCTTGTCACGGGTTTCCTTAGACATATCAAATCCGTAAGATCCCTGCATCCCGCCTCCCAGCTTCTGTCCTATAAAAGCTTCAATATTTTTTATACCGGTACTATCAACTTTATCCAGCGCATCAGCAAATGAAAATTTCATAAAGGTCCACATCTGTACTCCTAATTTAAATCCGGCGGTCGATCCTGTGGAAGAATCGGATTTAACCGCACTGGTATCTGTCTTCACAGTGCTACTATCAGAAGTAGAAGAAGATTGGGAGCCATTACAGCCTGAGATAAAATATATCACCGGCAGTAACATCAAAAAGGAAGCAATCCGTTTCATGTGTATTTTTTTTAGTTGTGGAAAAACCATTTTGTCAGCGCAAGTTCATTATATTAAAATAATATTAATTACCATTTGAAATAAAACTGGGAAAATAATTACCCACTACGCCGTTCATGTAATAAACGAAAAAGAAAATTACTGGAATTGTCTAACTTTACCTCTAAACAAAACCATTTTATTTTTTCACTCAACAACTTTCATATGAAAAAAACATTTCTTGCCAGGATCATAGGCATTGCATTCATCGGAGTTTTATTCTGCAGCCATCTTTGGGCGCAGGAAGATAAAAGCAAAAGACCAAGTCCTCCTGCAACGGCCACCGGAAAAATAAAAGATGCAACAATAACTATTGATTACAGCAGCCCGTCTGTAAAAGGAAGAACCATCTTTGGAGGCCTGCTTCCCTATGGTAAACCATGGAGGGCCGGCGCTAACGAAGCCACTATTTTTACAACGAGCAAGGCCATTAAGGTCGAAGGCAAAGACCTGCCCGCCGGTAAATACAGCCTCTTTATGACACCAAATGCAAAAGAATGGACAATCATTTTTAACTCTCAGACCGGACAATGGGGAGTAAAAAATGATGAATCGGCTAACTTCGATCCGGCAAAAAATGTACTGGTAGTAACTGTCAAGCCTAAAGATCTGAAGGATGTACAGGAGAAACTTGTCTTTAAGGTTTCTGACAAGGAGTTTGACAAAGGCTTTTCAATGAGCTGGGCTAAAACTCAGGTTTTTGCCTCGATTAAATAGAAAACTTAATCACGAGATATGAGTTATGAGATATGAGTTATGAGTTTTATTCGGATTCATAACCCATAACTCATAACCCATAACTAAAAAAAGTCCCGGTTAAGCCGGGATTTTTTTATGAAAGCCAGTGTCCCTCAAACTCTCCAAATTCCGTGTTTATCTTTTTGAAATTTATCCGATAAGCAGATAATCGCTTTTTTATAGGACCATGATTTTCCTTATTATACGTCCTGTAATCAAAAGGTTTGGCATCCCGCGCATACTCACCCATTTTCATTTTGGCAATGTGCATTTCATGACGCAGTTCATCGATTTCGCTCCTCAGGACTGTAAATTCTTTTTCGAAATAATCGCTCCTAGCTTTAACCTCCGCTTCCTTTCGTTTGGCCCTTAGTTCGGTGAGGTAGTCGCCAAATATTCTAAGGACATTAATATCAAAATTCAATTCTGCAATCCATAATCTGTATTTCAGATGCAGACTCATCACGGAAGGTTTGGCAGGCATACATTTGTTTTATTTACACAATTTAGACTTTAAAAGCCTAAAGCTTAAAGCCTAAAGCCTAAAACCTTTTTTTGGATGACAGTTGACCGTTAGCGGTTGGCAGTTTTAATCTACCACACTACCACACTTTCATACTGGTTTTAGGCTTTCGGCTTTAAGCTTTAGGCCTATGAGAATGATTATCTTTACAAAAAAAGAAAATGCATTTTGATACCCTTTCTGTGCACGCCGGACATCTGGATGACGAGATCGGTTCGGTAATGAGTCCGATCCATGTTACCACAACATTTGAACGTGATGAAGCGGGCGTTATCGGTGGAAAGGGTTATATCTACACACGATGGGACAATCCCAACAGGCGGGGACTCGAATTAAAACTCGCTCTGCTGGAAGGTGGTGAAGAAGCATTTGCCTTTCCATCCGGAATGGCTGCTGCCATGGCTCTTGCTCAAACTGTACTGGAACCTGAAACGCATGTCATTATTCCCGACGATTGTTATCACGGGATTGCACACCTGATTAAATCCATGTTGCCCAAATGGAAAATTTCTTACACGGAAGCAGATATGACAGACACTGCGTCTCTGGAAAATGCCATTCAGAAAAATACACGCCTGATCATTGTTGAAACGCCTTCCAATCCCATGTTAAAGATTACCGATATCAGCACCGTATGCAAAATCGCAAAATCAAAGGGTCTCCTGGTTGGTTGTGATAATACCTGGACAACTCCTCTGATTCAGAGGCCCTTTGAACTGGGAGCAGACATTGTCTTTCATTCATCAACCAAATTTTTCGGAGGTCACTCTGACGTGCTGGGTGGATGTATTATTGTAAAAAAGAAAAATGAATTGTCGGAGAAAATTCGGGAGTATCAGACAGTGGGCGGCGCGGTGCCCTCACCATTCGATTGCTGGCTCTTAAACAGAAGTCTTTCAACACTATCTCTGCGACTCGAAAGACAAGTAAGGAACGCAGAATCCATCGCTGCTTTTTTAAAGACACAGCCCGTCGTGGAACAGGTTTATTATCCTGGTCTCGCTGATCATCACAATCATGAAATCGCCAAACGACAGATGCACGGATTATTTGGATCCATGATTTCCATAACCGTGAAAGGCGGAGAAGAACGGGCCATTCAATTTGCAGGCAGTATGAAATTGTTTAAACATGCAACCAGTCTGGGTGGTGTTGAAAGTCTGATCGAACACCGCAGGTCAGCTGAGGGAAAATCTCCAAGAAGTCCGGCGAATCTGTTAAGGCTCTCTATCGGTATAGAATATATTGATGATCTTGTGAAAGATCTGTCCATGGGATTTGACAAACTAAAATCCTGATCAGGCTGGTTGATGCAACCCATTTTTCCTCGCCATATTCAGAAAACGACTGCCAAGAAAAACAGAAGCCATCGTCAGACCAATAATCAATCCCAGCCACATTCCTGCCGCACCCATCTGGTAATGAAAAGCGAAGAAGCAACCGATGGGTAAACCAATTACCCAGTACGCAATCGTAATCAATATCGTGGGCAATTGTACGTCCTTGATACCACGCAGGAGCCCGGCTCCCGTTGCCTGTGTTGCGTCAGAAATCTGGAAAACAGCGGCGAATAACAACAGGATCGCGGTCAGGTGAACTACTTCCGGGTTTTTATTAAATACTAACGGCAACTGCCAGCGGAAAATAGTAAAAGCAATCGCACAAAAGCATCCATAAAGAAATGCCGTAACAAAAGTTGTCTTACCGATAACACGGATCTTATCCCAGTCAGATCTTCCTAATGCGTTGCTGACACGTATGGATCCGGCCTGGGAAAGTCCCATGGAAACCATAAAAGTAAAAGCCGCACAACTCAGTGCAATCTGATGTGCTGCCAGTGAAATGGCGCTAATGGTACCGATAATAATTCCTGAAACAGCAAATGCACCTATCTCGACTCCCATCTGAATACTGCTGGGGATGCCGATACGTAATAGTTCCCTCATCGTCGCCAGATTATATTTCCATTGGTGCTCGCGAACAGCAACAAACCGATTGAATGTCTTATGCCTCAGCACAATGATTCCCAGCACCAGGAAAATCACTGTCCTGGTAATCAGGGTCGCATAACCTGCACCCACCAGTTCGAGTCTGGGGAATCCCAGGTTCCCGTAAATCAGAAGCCAGTTCAGAAAGATATTGACTGGTAATGCTGCGAGCGAAAGCATCATGGCAGTTTTCGTATACTCCAGACCGTCAGTAAATTGTTTCAGGGTCATGAAAAGAAGCATAGGAATAACAGAAAGTCCAACCAGGGTCATGAATGGCAGCGCCAGCTCCACTACCTGCGGATCCTGACCCAGGTGCTTCAGGATATTTCTTCCGAAAACAAGTCCTCCGGAAATAACCAGCGCAAAAGCAGTACACAAGAGGAACCCATTAAAGAGATAATGTGAAATAAGATGATGGTCGCGACGTCCGTTGGCCATGGAAACCAGTTGGGATACAGAAATAGTCATACCAATGCCAAGCACGAATGGAATATTTGCAGCTGTCATCACGAGTGAAGCAGCGGCCAGATGTTTGTAACTGATATTCCCTACCATGGCAGTATCAATCAGGTGCAGGGACAACTGAGCCAGCTCTCCCATGATAATGGGAATAGCCAGTTGTATGGTCTTAAAAACCTCTTTGTCCTTCCAGTTACTCATATTTAATTAAAGTCCGCAAAGTTAAACCTATTTAGCGGCCCGGTAATTCGAATTTCACTACCGTTAGTAGATTTCATCTCCATATTAAATTCCCGAATCGAGTAACTTGTATTAAAATAAGAACGATGGCACAAATTCGTTGGGGTATTTTAGGATGCGGAAAAATATCCAGGAAATTCGCTGCTGATCTCGCGCTGGTTGAAGGGGCTAAACTCATGGCCATTGGCGCCCGTCAGCTTTCAACAGCGCAGGATTTCGCCAGGGAGTTTCCCGCTTCGCATGTGCATGGCAGTTACGAAGAACTGGTGTCAGACCCGGATGTGGACGTAATATATGTTGCTACGCCACATGCCCTTCACCGGGAACATACTTTACTATGTCTGAACCATGGAAAAGCTGTCTTGTGTGAAAAAGCTTTCGCCATCAATCTCCGTGAAGCCAAAGAAATGGTCGATACCGCCCGTGCTAAAAAAGTTTTTCTGATGGAAGCACTCTGGTCCAAATTTCTCCCTCAATATCAAAAAGTTCACGAACTTATTGCAGCAGGCGAACTGGGAGAAATTAAATCTGTGCTCATCGATTTTGGATTTATTCCCCAGCCTCCGGTTCCGTCCAGAATACTGGATCCCGCCCTCGGAGGTGGCAGCCTGCTGGATATTGGAGTTTACAATGTATTTTTTGCACTTTCATTCCTGGGTAAACCGGATGAAATTGAAGCAACCATGACACCCGCATCTACCGGCGTTGATGAACAATGTGCCATACTTTTCAGATATAAGAACGGCGCTATGGCCCAGCTTTTTTCATCGTTTTTAACCAACCTCGGAACAGAAGCTGATATCGGAGGAACAAAAAACAGGATCCGTCTCACCAGTCGTTTTTATGCACCCAGTGCGAGAATTGAAATATTTTCAGGAAGAGAAGAAACAAAACAAATGATTCCAGTAGATAGAGAACCCGGATCGGGTTATCAGTATGAAGCTCGTCATGTTGGAGAATGCCTGCGGAAAGGATTGACTGAAAGTCCGGTTATGACCCTTGACGATTCTATGTTGTTGATGGAAACACTGGATCGCATAAGAGCTGTTGCAGGCATACATTATCCGATGGACAAATATGATTGATAAGACGGCAATCGCCGTTAGACGCGATTTACATATATCCCTTTTAACCACCTATGAAGTTTTTGTTCACGATATTGATTGTTTGCACAATCCGGCCTCTTACCTATTCCCAGGATACCTTATTTCCGGCACCGCATCCGAAAATAGTACTTACTCACGTTGATACTGTTCACTCAAACACAATTGAAAAAATAAAGGAAATCAGGGCCACGAAGATCGAAACCCGGCTCGATATTGATGGCATTCTCAATGAGCCGGAATGGGCGCTGGCTGCGGCTTCCCCGCATTTTGTGCAGATAGATCCCGAGCAGGGTAAACCCGTTCACTTTGAAACAAAAATAAAAGTTCTCTATAATAAAATCTATTTATACGTTGGAATAATAGCCCTGGATACGCTTGGAAAAAAAGCGATCATGGCAACAGATTTCATCAGGGATTTCGATATCACCAGGCACGATCTCGTTTCTCTCGCATTTGACGGATTCAATGATCACAGGAATGCCATGTCATTTGTTACCAATGCTTACGGCGTGCAAAAAGATTTGCTGGCTTTTGATGATTTGTATTATGATGTCAACTGGGATGGCCTCTGGACTGTTCGTACAAACAGAACGGATTCAGGTTGGACGGCCGAAATTGCCATCCCCTGGCAGACGCTCAGGTATCCAAAATCAAAAGACAGTATACAGAGCTGGGGCTTCAATGTATACCGGAACCGCAGACTTACCAATGAGATCAGTGCATTCTCAGAATTTCCGCATGCATATACTTCTCTTCGCATGAACTATGCGGGAAAACTGACCAATCTCCAGCCTCCTCCACCAAAACCCAATATCCGGTTTGTACCCTATTTTTTAACTCAGTATGATCATAAACAGAATATCGATACAGGCCTCTCAAATGAAAATACATATGTAAAAGTCGGGGGTGATCTCAAATGGGCCATCAATCCGAATACCGTTCTCGATCTCACTGCCAATACGGATTTCGCCCAGGCTGATGTTGACCAGCAGGTAAATAATACAACGCAGTTCTCTGTATTCTTCCCTGAGAAAAGACAATTCTTCCTGGAGAATGCCTCCCTGTTTGGTGTCAGTGTACAGCAAACACCTGATCTCGCCGGAGGTACCATGCGGCTTCAGCCTTTTAATAGCCGAACAATCGGACTGGACAGCAGCGGAAATCCAATCCCCATTATCGGCGGCGCCAGACTTGTACATCGTTCTGATAAACTGAACTATGGAGCGATCATCATGCGGCAGGGAAATTCAGGTGGATATCCTTTTTCTGATTTTTTCGTCGGAAGATTATCTGAAAATTTCGGAAAACTGAATCGCGTTGGACTCATGACGACTATAAAAAATGATGCATTGGGTTCCAGTGTTGAAAACACAGTTGACGGCTTTCTGCGTCTGGGAGAAGCTAATTCATTCAATACAATTTTCACCCATTCCTATTCAACGCAAACAGGCAAATCGGGATTCGCGGGTGCGGTACAGTATTTTAATTCTACCAATCAATGGAAAATATGGTGGACGGAATCTCTTGTGACTAAAAATTTTAATCCGGAAATGGGCTTTGTTTCACGAACTGATGTGATTGGAACAACACCGGGTATTTTCTATTATTACCGTGGCAAAAGTCTGCCTTTGAAAAAATATCTACTGGCATTTGAACCCGCTTTTACTCCGGAGTTATACTTACAGGCCTCTACCGGCAAACTCACTGAAGCAGATTATTATATCTTTCCCATCTGGTTCAATTTTAAAAGCGGTGCTTATCTGGGATATGGATTTATCCCCACTTATCAGAATCTGACTGACACTTTCCGGCCTTTGAATGTAACTATTTCGGTTGGAGAATACCGTTATACGCAACAACAGATCTGGTTCAGTAGCAACCCATCCAAAATACTGAACCTCCAGATACTCTATTCATGGGGAAATTATTATAACGGCAGATTGAATTCGGGTGACTGGAAACTGCAATTCGCACCCATACCCTATATATCCCTTACGGGAGAATTTAACCGGAACAGATTTTTCGGAGTAGGTGAACTCAAAACATATTCTACAATCGACCTGATCGTCCTGCAGGGAAGATTCGCACTCAATCCCCGGATACAATTGACAGCCTTCTATCAGAAGAACACTGAAAACAGTTCGAACAATTATAATATCCGGTTTTCCTGGGAGTACCAGCCTCTCTCCTATATTTATTTGATCTTAAATCACCAGGGATTCGAACCTGTAAACTCCAAAACGGTTTTCGAGGATAATGCGATTTTTAAAATTAATTACCTCAAACAGTTTTAATTGGGATATGGGTTATGGGTTATGGGTTATGGGTTATGGGTTATGGGTTATGGGTTATGGGTTATGGGTTATGGGTTATGAGATGTGGGTTATGAGATATGGGTTATGGGATATGGGTTATGGGTTATGGGACATGAGATATGAGATATGGGTTGCGTGTTATTACTTATGAAGCAAGGGTTTTAAATACTAAATTACCGCTTATGGGAAAGAGTATTTTAAAAGACTGCAGTTTCAAATTCGCTTTTGAAATTATTAAACTGTATAAGATTTTAATTGAATCAAAAAAGGAATTTGTACTAAGCAAACAATTATTAAAAAGTGGGACTTCCATCGGAGCTATGATCAGGGAAGCGCAAAACGCTGAAAGCAAAAATGATTTTGTTCACAAACTCGCAATAGCACAAAAAGAATGTGATGAATCTATTTATTGGCTTGAATTATTAAAAGAATCAAATTATATAGAATTGAGTGAGTTTACAAAGATTCACGAGAGTGCATCATCTTTACTAAAAATGATAAGAAGTGCGATTTTGACAATAAAACAAAAGAACCCATAATCCATAACTCATAACCCAAAGAAACCCATAACCCATATCTCATAACCCATAACCCATAACTATATAAGTGCTGCGTCCACGATAAGCTGCGCTTCCTTCAACATCAGGTTCAAATGTTCTCTTCCCAAAAAACTCTCAGCGTAAATCTTATAAATATCTTCGGTGCCTGAGGGCCTTGCGGCGATCCAGCCATTTTCTGTTTCGAGTTTGAGACCTCCGATGGAAGCATTGTTACCGGGCGCTTTGGTGAGTATGTTCGTAATTTTTTCACCGGCCATTGTCTTCTGTGTGATTTGTTCAGGACTGAGTTTTGCCAGTTTGGCTTTTTGTTCTGCATTTGCCTTTGCTTCCACACGATCATACGTTGAATGGCCCAGTTCATCAGCAAGGCCTTTATATATTTCGCCCGGATCCTTATTCAGCGTCGCCGTCATTTCTGCTGCGAGCAGCGCGGGAATAAATCCATCCTTGTCGGTCGTCCACACTTCTCCATTCATCCGGCAGAAACTCGCACCCGCACTTTCTTCTCCGACAAATCCGAGCGATCCGTCCATGAGTCCGTCCACAAACCATTTAAATCCGACGGGCACTTCATACAGCGGATGATTGAGTTTTTTAGTAACACGGTCAATCATGCGACTGCTCACAAGTGTTTTGCCAATTGCAACTCCGGGTTTCCAGGAAGGCCGGTGTTGCAGTAAATAAAAAATACAGGTCGTGAGGTAGTGATTGGGGGGAACCAGTCCGACAGTTTTTGTAACGATCCCATGCCGGTCGTGGTCCGTATCGCAGGCCACTGAAATATCGTATCGGTCCTTCATGCCGATCAGTCTTTGCATTGCGTAAGGTGATGAAGGATCCATTCTTATTTTTCCATCCCAGTCCACCGACATAAACCGGAATGTGGGATCTACGATATCGCTGACAACTTCCAGGTTCAATTTATATTTTTCTGCAATCGGGCCCCAGTAGTGAACACCGGCGCCTCCCAAAGGATCGGCACCAATCCTGATTTTAGAATCGCGGATAATATCCATATTCAGCACATTGTGCAGATCATTTACATAATGATTGATGTAATCAAAACGATGGGTTGTTGAAGCGCGCAGTGCTTTTTCATAACGCATTCTTATTACACCTTTCAGTTTATTCTCCAGAAGTTCATTTGCTTTTTTCTCAACCCAGGAAGTAATCTCGGTGCCCGCTGGTCCGCCGTTTGTTGGATTATATTTGAAACCTCCATCGTCAGGTGGATTATGAGAAGGCGTGATCACGATGCCATCCGCGAATCCTTTCTCGCGTCCTTTGTTGTAAGTGAGAATGGCGTGAGAAATAGCAGGCGTCGGTGTATACTCATTATTTTCAGCGATCATCACTTCTATCTCATTCCCTGCAAGAACTTCAAGTGCAGTGATGGCCGCAGGTTCAGAAAGCGCATGCGTATCGATACCGAGAAACAGTGGCCCTTCAATATTATTTTGTTTCCTGTACATGCAGATCGCCTGTGTGATCGCCAGGATATGCCATTCATTAAACGAATTTGCAAAAGAAGAACCGCGGTGTCCCGATGTGCCAAAAGTAACTTTCTGTGCAGGCACAGAAACATCGGGTTGCAGCGCATAATAAGCAGATATCAGTCTTGGAATATTCACCAGGATGGAAGGATCGGCTGTTTTGCCGGCAGCAGGACTAATTTTCATGTCGTTAAATTTAATGGCCCTCAGTCTCCCGCGTTCAGGGCAACTGAAGTAATTTTTTCCGGCAGCCACACACGCATGGGATCGGCACCTCTGTTTGCCCAGGTATAATATGGAATAGCTGTAATTTTCTCCTCTCGTATTTTTATTCCGGCACCATCTTCAGATGGTTCCGACAGATCCATATTCGCCTGCAACGCGATAACGGGTTCATCCAGGATCTTATAATTTACTGCTTTGAATTCAGTATGAGGTTTCACCAAAACATTCCAGACAGAACCCTTATTGTCCGCTCCTTCTATACAGTAAATAAAAGGACCGCGCTGAAGGGCGATCTGATTTACATCATTCCGCAGACTATCCATCGCACGGATCTGAAGGGTTTCCATTGGAAAAGAAAAACTGATCTGATCTCCCTTTTTCCAAATCCTGTTTATAGAAACATAGCCGTTTTCTATTTTCGTATCTGTTTTTTCGCCGTTCACCATGAACTCAATCCCTTTTGGTTTATCCCGCACAAAACGATAGAGCGCACCAGGGGAAGCTTCTCCCCTTGCCCATCCTGGCATTCTGATCATAACATTAAATGGCTGTTTTGTATCAGGATCAATCTTAAGAACCACTCTCCCTTCCCATGGATAATTGGTTTCAGTGGCAACCGAAACACTGTCTTTTCCTATCACCATGCGCGTATTACTATTAACAAAAAGATTTATCCATACGCTGTTATCAGATCTGCCATAAATATAATTTCCGAGTGAAGCGACAAGTCTGGCGATATTAGCCGGACAGCAGGCTGTGCCAAACCATGCGCTTCTCGAATTCTGTCCCATGGAAGCAAGCGGGTTGTCATAGAAAAAACGATCCCCGCTAAGACTCAGCCCATCCAACGCCGCATTATATAAACTTTTCTCCAACACGTCAACATATCTTCCGTCTCCTGAAAGCTGCGCCATGCGCTGGTTCCAGAATACCATGCCTACGGAAGCGCAGGTTTCGCAATAGGCCGACTGATTGGGAAGATCATAATCGTGTGTAAAACCTTCGTTGTTACCGGAAGATCCGATGCCGCCGGTCAGATACATATTTCGTTCCACCACATCTTCCCAAACTGATTTCATCGCATTCATATATGCCATGTCACCGGTTAAAGAACCCACATCTGCTGCGCCTGTATATAAATACATCGCACGAACAGCATGGCCCGTAATATTCTTTTGATCTTTCACCGGAAGTACATCCTGCCAGTATTCAGAATTTCCCCATTGATCGTGTGGGTGTCCTCTTTGCCGCAGGTACCAGTCCGCCAGCTTCAGGTAGCGGTCATTGTTAGTAACGCGATAAAGTTTCACAAGTGCCAGTTCAATTTCTTCATGTCCGCTGAACCAGGGTTTATTGCCTAATCTGAATGTGCTGTCAATATGATTGGCCAAACGGATCGCCACGTTGAGCAGACTGGTCTTCCCCGTTGCATTATAATAAGCCACTGCGGCTTCTATCAGATGACCGGCATTATAGTCCTCGTGTTTTTCAACTTCTGTCCAGCGTCTGTCTATCCCGTTTAAAGTAAAATAAGTGTTCAGGTAACCATCAGGTAACTGTGCAGCGGCAATTATTTTTATCCATTCATCTGCTTTTCTTTCAAGTGCTGTATCATGATGTGTATTAATGGAATAACTCATGGCTTCGAGAGCCTTATAGACGTCACTGTCATCATAATATATGCCTTCATGCTTCTCACCTTTTTTCCTGGCCACTTTTTGAAAATTCCTTATGCGGGGGGTTGCGGTCTCCGTCTGATAAATACAGGCCTGGAGGGTTTTGGTCGCAACAAGATCCATCTTGGGTTTCCAGAATTTGTCAGTGATATTAACACGGGAGAAATTGACGAACTCAAATTTTTCCAGGGGCGTTTGTGCGAGTGCCACATGAACGCCTACAGAAGCAGATACCAGTACAAGGTTCCGTAAAAGCATTATCATAGTTACTAAAATCTACCCATGTCAAAAAATCTAAATTACCATACCTGGCCATGCAAAACTGTAAATTTGAATTATTAGGATAATTCCTATATTTACCTCACTAACTATTGCATGAGAAAGTCTGCTTCCATCATTCTTTTGCTCGTCCTCCTTTTTAATATGATCGGCTACCGTGCCTGGTTTTATTATGCGGAAGGAAAGGCGGATGCTGCCATGGAAGCCCGGCTTGACCAGCACCAGTATAATGAAAATGAACTGGTTGCATTTACAATTCCCCTTAACAACCCGTATCAGCTGGAACAAAAGAGTTTTGAGCGCGCAAACGGCGAAATTAATATTAACGGTAAGATCTTAAAATATGTAAAACGCAGGGTTTCTGATGGCAACCTGACACTGCTTTGCATACCTGATAATCATAAAAATATTCTGAAGAAGGCAAAATCTGATTATGAAAATGCGACCAACGATCTGACCAGCAATGCCGGTAGATCTGGTATGCAAAAGAGTTTTAGTGGTAATGAATACATCAACCAGTATGGGAGTATGGGAGTATGGGAGTATGGGAGTTCAAATCCTGTATATACTTCATTTAATATTAGCAGATTCTCTGATCCAAATATTGCCTCTCCAGGTAAACCGCCCCAGTACATGGCCTGATCCCTTCAGTACCTGTTTATCTCCTTAATTAAATAATGTATATGTCACGGTTATTTTTAATAATCGGCATTCTTCTGTTATTGGCCACAGAAATATTGCGCGTTTATTTTATCATGCCCTTCCCGGGGAGCCAGTACTCAAACAGTATTGACCTGGCCTATTTTATTGAAAGATATAAATGGATCCTGCGCATCATCGGGATCATCCTGGTGGCCGCTCCCCTTTACCGGATATTTACGGGCAAGGGAAAAATATTCGTGAAGATTTTGTTGTCACTGATCATCGTTCTGTACATTATTGTCTTCTACTTTTTCAATTTCAGGTTTGAAGCAGATAAAATGTTTTATCAGCCTTCCATTAAAAACTTTTCTGCGGTCACAGAAAATAAAATGGATTCTGCCAAATTGGTTATCGGCATTGAAATAAATGGCCAGGCAAGGGCCTATCCCATTCAGATCATCGGGTATCATCACCAGGTAAGAGACACGGTCGGCAATACTCCGGTTATGATTACTTATTGTACGGTTTGCAGAACCGGACGTGTGTATAGTCCGTTCGTTAATGGTAAACCCGAAACATTCAGACTGGTCGGCATGGATCATTTCAATGCGATGTTTGAAGACGCTACCACGAAGAGCTGGTGGAGACAGGCCACAGGTGAAGCGATTGCAGGTCCGCTGACAGGTTCCCGTCTCGCAGAAATTCCTTCCCACCAGGCATCACTCTCATCCTGGTTGCGTCTGCATCCGAATTCGACGATTCTTCAGCCGGATTCAAATTATAAGGAAGACTATGATGATCTCGCTGATTTTGATAAAGGAACTATAAAAGGTCATCTTGAAAAAAGAGATTCTGCTTCCTGGAAAATGAAGTCATGGGTAGTCGGAATAAAAGCAAATCATCTTGAAAAAGCCTATGACTGGAACGACCTGTTGAAAAATTATTTTATCCAGGATACCATCGGAAACACTCCTGTTTTACTGGTGCTGGAAAATGATACGAGCAGTTTTCATGCATTTAACAGGAACCTGCAGGGAAGAACGCTTTTCTTCATTTCGGACAAGACAGGATCCCAACTCAGTGATTCGAATACACATTCCATTTGGACCATAGATGGTGTATGTGTGGGTGGCGCTTTGAAGGATGCGAGGCTGGAGACGACTTGCGGCTTACCAGGAATTCTGGCATTCCTGGCAACAGTTTCATCCTAACACAACTCAATATAAACCCTAGAACATGGCATACATAAAATTAAATAATGGCTTACCCGGCATCACGGGCCTGCTTGGAAAACCGCGTTGATACAGCGGCACCGATCCGAGAACTCACGCAAATACTTTTGCGCGGAAAGAATACGCTGACAGAAATGGAAAGAGAACTGATCGCTACGATCGTTTCATTTAAGAATCAATGCAGGTTTTGTACGAATGCACATGCCGCCACCGTGATTGCGCTGGGTGGAAGTAAGGATTTGCTGGATAAAGTATATCATGATCTGGAGAATGCGCCACTGTCTGAAAAAATGAAATCCCTGCTTGTCATCGGTTCTAAAGTGCAGGAGATTGGTAAAGCCGTTTTACCGGAACATATTGAGCGTGCAAAAAAAGCCGGGGCAACAGATAAGGAAATACACGACACGGTATTGATCGCCGCGTTATTTTGTTTATATAACAGGTACGTGGATGGAATGGGTACTTATTGTCCGGAGGATCCTGCTTATTACCAGAAGCTGGCAGCGAGACTGATAACTATCGGCTACGACAGACCGAAAGACGTTTTGGCAAGAAAAGGTGAAGAAAGTTTCAAATAAAATTCATGCATTCATCAGTAAATATTCCTCCGGCGAATTCTGAAGAGATTAAGAAAAGCAAAAAATTCTTATTTCTCATCTGCTTTGTCAGCACTATGTTCGGAGGAACCGTTTCAACACTGATGTCGGTTTATCTTCCCGATGTGATGAAAGACCTTTTGCATAATGCCGGAACACAAAGTTTTGATAATATCAGCGCCACCATCAATGCCATTTTTATTTTCGGATGGACAGCAGGTGGAATCATCTGGGGGATTTTCTGCGATTCCATCGGAAGAAAAAGATCCTTTATCTATGCTACGTTTTTTTATGGCTTTTTTACCATCATGACAGGGCTTTCGCAAAACTGGCCCAGCGTGGTCGTCTGTCGTTTCTTTTCCGGATTTGGAATTGGCGGAGTACTCGTCATTACCAATATTCTGATTTCGGAAGGGTACAAAGAGAAAAAAAGGGATGTTTTACTTGGCATTCTTTCCATCTCCATTCCAGTGGGTATTTTTTCTGCAGGGCTGTTTACTTTTCTGATACCCCAATGGCGTTATACATTCTTTGTTGGCATCATTCCATTGTTCCTTTCAGGCATGGCCTCTCTCTATTTTACAGAGTCGGAAAAATGGATTCATGCAAAGAAAAAAAAGAATAAAAAGACTGATAATCTAAATCGACTATTCAGCAAAGAGAACAGGAAAAGCCTGATCATGGGCTCGCTCGTATTTGGCGCTGCGCTGATCGGTCTCTGGGCAACATTTTCCTGGCTGCCTTCCTGGATTCAAAACATGGTTTCCGGAACCAGCGGACAAAAAGAAAGAGGTATCGCCATGATGCTGATGGGTAGCGGCGGTTTACTGGGAGGATTTATTTCGGGATGGGTTGTACATGCATTGGGACTAAAAAGAACCCTGCTCATTTGTTTTGGGGCGAGCTTTATTTTAGCATTCATTTTATTCAGGCTCACGACAACCCTCTCATTAAGTGCCTATCTGCAGATCGCATTCATCACAATTTTTCTTGGCATGAGTCAGGGCGCATTGTCCATGTATATTCCCGAGCTCTTTCCTGTTTCTTTAAGTGCAACTGCAACAGGGGTATGTTTTAACCTCGGTCGTATCATTACAGGAGTTGCCGTTTTTTTTATCGGCTCACTGGTGGAAATGCTCGGCGGTTACGGCAACGCGATATTTTATTTTGATTTCGTTTTTCTGATCGGATTTATCATTACGCTTTTCAACAAACAGACAAGACATGCAGAATATCACATTAACTAAATTTTTTAACCACAAACCGCAATAAGGTCTGGCTTTAGGCTTTGGGCTTTAGGCTTTATGCCTTACGCCTTAGGCCTTAGGCTTTATGCCTTACGCCTTCCGCCTTAAGCTTTAAGCTTTACAAATGGCATACATCGAAACAGAAGAAGGAGTTCCGGGAATCCGCAGCTTATTCAGGTTCAGTCCCGAGACTGGCAAACCACTCTGCGATCTCGCAGAAGTTTTATTAAGAGGTCCATCGCCGCTAAGTTCAGCAGAAAGGGAACTGATCGCAGCCTATGTATCGCACCGCAATGGATGCAGGTTCTGCATGAACAGTCATGCTGCAGCAGCGCGGTATTTATTTGATGATGAAAAACATATTGTCGATGAATTGCTGAAAGACCAGAATGCCGATTCTCTTTCGCCTAAAATGAAGGCACTCCTTTTTATTGCTGGTAAAGTGCAGGGAAATGGAAAATCTGTCACGCCCGATGATATTGAAATGGCCAGAAAAGCAGGCGCCGATGATACAGACATCCACGACACCGTGCTGATCGCCGCGAGTTTCTCCATGTTCAACAGGTATGTGGACGGGCTCGCCGTTTATACTCCGGCAAATGAAGAATCTTATGTAGAAATGGGAAAAAGAATGGGACAAAAAGGTTATCACATTTAAAAAATAAAGAATGGCATTTATCGATTTGCAAAATGAGCTGCCGGGAATACGCGGTCCGATGATTTACCGTCCCGAGACAGGCACGATCCTCAATGAACTGGCAGAAGTATTATTACACGATGAAAATAATACCCTGAGTCGCGGTGACCGCGAAATGATCGGTGCATACACGTCTTATCTGAACGATTGTTTTTTTTGTCAGAACGTACATGGTGCCATGGCGCAGCATTATTTCGAATGCGACATGCAGTTCATTGACAATATCAAAAAGGATTTTTTGTCTGCCGATATTCCGGAGAAACTAAAATCCCTGCTCGCCATTGCTGGCAGTGTGCAGAAAGGCGGTCGCTATGTTACAAAAGAACAAATCGAAGAGGCAAAGAGACTCGGCGCCACGGATCGTGAAATTCACGACACGGTTTTAATCGCCGCAGCTTTTTGTATGTACAACCGATACGTGGACGGACTCAATACCTGGGCGCCGACGGACAGGCAGGTATATGTAGACCGTGCACCGATGCGGGCGAGGGAAGGGTATAGTCAGGAGGGACTCGCACGATAGTATGGGAGTATGGGGGTATGGGAGTATGGGAATGAAAAAGAAATCATCCTATTTCCACACCCTCAAACTACCACACCGTTCTGCACTCCCATACTCCCATACCCCCATACTCCCATACTAAAAAAGTATAACAAAAAAATAGAAACCATGCCCCACATAGATGTTGACAAAACCTTACCTGGAATCCGGTCACTGATGGCCTTTCGACCGGAGACCGCTGAGCCGCTGAGTGCGCTGGCGGAAATATTACTGAGGGATACGACAGGACTCAGTCCCGCGGACCGGGAACTGATCGCCACTTATGTTTCCTATCTGAACGATTGTTTTTACTGCCACCATTCACATGGAGAAATCGCAGTATGTTATCTGAACGGAGATCGCGGACTGGTGGAAGCCGTGCGCCATAATTATAAGGACGCGCCGATTTCAGACAAACTAAAATCTCTTTTGCAGATCGCGGGCAAGGTTCAGAAAAGCGGTAAATCAGTTCTTCCGGAAGATATCGAAAACGCGAGACAACACGGAGCAACCGACAGGGACATTCACGATACTGTTTTAATAGCAGCAGCATTTTGTCTGTTCAACCGATATGTGGATGGCCTCGCTTCTGTTGCACCACAGGATCTTTCGACTTATCCTGAAAGAGCGAAGCAGATTGTTGAGAAAGGATATGGTTCTCACATCTATTCTAAAAAAGCTTAAAGCCGAAAGCCTAAAGCCTAAAGCAAGTGTGGTAGTGTGGAAGACAGAAACCGCCAACTGCCAACCGCCAACGATAACTCATATTCCATAATTCATAATCCATAACCAAAACATTCAAACCAAACCAAATAACTTATGAGTAAATTAAAAGTGATCACTGTATTACTGTTCATCACCTGGCTACCACTGATAACCTTGGCACAGGTGAAACCTATCACGGGAATAATACAGGACGCCAAAGGACATCCGATTTTCGGAGCAAGTATTATTATCCTGGGAACAACACAGGGCACCGTAACAGATGAATCAGGAAAATTCAAATTATTCGCTCCTGATAAAGGAACCCTGGTCATCACTTCCACCGGATATAAAAGTCAGCTGATCAAACTGACCGGTTCAACCGAATTAAAAATCGATATGCTGGAAGATATCGGCCACCTGGACGAAGTGGTAGTTACGGGACTAAGTACCACTATTAAACGTAGAAACCTGGCTAACGCAGTAACAACGATCAATGCCACGCAACTCAATGGCGTGGCGCCTTCGCAGACATTCGACCAGGCACTGAATGGAAAAATACCGGGCGCAACGATCAATTCGAATACAGGTGCACCGGGTGGTGGTCAGTCTGTCAAACTTCGCGGAGTAACTTCTGTTTACGGGAATACACAACCGCTTTATGTGGTGGATGGTGTCTTTGTCGACAATACTTCCACTTCCGCAGGTTTGAATTTTGTAACCCTGGCAGCGAGTGGCGGTGCACTGACTTCCAATCAGGATAATCCTTCCGGAAGAATTTCTGATATCAATGCAGAAGACATTGAAAATGTCGAAATACTGAAAGGCGCATCTGCAGCAGCCGTATACGGTTCCAGAGCGTCCGGCGGTGTAATCATCATCACAACGAAAAAAGGTAAGGCGGGAAAAACCCATATCACTTTTTCGCAGGACCTGGGATTTATTAAAGTGAGCCGGCTGCTCGGCGTGCGACAATTCACATCTCAGACAGCAGCGGGTTTATCCAGTGATAGTTTAACTGGTGTAAAATACGCATACGAATTTGACACGGCACAGGCCGCTGGAAAATTGTACGATTATGAAAAGGAAATATATGGCAATACCGGTTTCGCCAGAAATACACTGGTCAGTGTAAGCGGAGGAAATGAAAGAACAACTTTTTATCTCTCTGCCGGCGTGAAAGATGAAACAGGGATCGTGCAAAATACCGGCTACCGGAATACCAGCCTGCGTTTCAATATTGATCATCATATTTCAGACAATGTAAAAATTGGTATCAGCACAAACTATCTGAACACAGGTGCGGATCGTGGTTTATCTGGAAATGATAATGCAGGTGTATCGGTTGGCATCGCACTTTCTTCCACTCCCGAGTTTGCCCAACTGCATCCTGATCAGTATGGAAATTATCCAAATAATCCATTTGCTGCTTCCAATCCTTTACAAACGATTGCCCTGATGAAAAATCATGAAGGAGTGAATCGTTTCATCACAGGGATCGGACTCGAAGCAGTATTTCAAAGGTCTGAGAAAAGCGTAACGAAATTTATTGGTGGCGGAGGATTTGATTTTTACAGTCTGCAGACAAACGTACTCTTCCCCAGCGAACTGCAATTTCAATCTGTCAACAAAGGAACATCCGTTCAGGGATTTACCAACAACCTGAACATTAATTTTATCATGTCGCTGGTAAATACCTATACAGCTTCAAAGGATCTGACTTTGACAACATCTGCCGGATTTACACAGGAAGACGGAAATTATAATAATCTGCTGGATGCGGCCACACAGGTGATCTCGGGTCAGTCGAATGTTGACCAGGCGGGTTCACTGACCGCAACACAGTTCCGCTCCCAATTTCAGAACCAGGGAATTTATATTCAGGAAGAAGCAAGCATCATTGAATCCATAACTGCAACTGCAGGTGTGCGTTTCGATCGTTCATCAAATAATGGTGACGCCACAAAATTTTATGTGTATCCGAAAGCAGGACTTTCATGGAACCTCACACATAGTGGTCTGATGGATCCAAATGGATTTTTCAGCAACTTCAAATTAAGAGCAGCTTATGGTGAAGCGAATAATACGCCGGCTTATGGTTCCAAGTTTACTTCCATGAATGTTTCCAATATCGGCGGACTACCCGGGTCTCTCATTGGATTGCAGGAAGGACAGCCCAATATTGAACCGGAAAGACAAGTGAATTTGAAACAGGAATTGATTTCAGTGTTCTGAATGGTGCTTTGAATTTTGAGCTGACTTATTACAAAAAGAATATTTACAATTTCCTGATGCTGAGTAATCCTCCCTCCTCTTCCGGATTTTCAACCAGCTGGCTGAATGCGGGAGACCTGCAGAACAAGGGAGTTGAATTGAGTCTGAATGCCCGTCCGGTTACTACAAGAAATATTACCTGGAACACCACATTGAATTTCTGGCTCAACCGTTCACTCGTTACGCGACTGATCATACCGCCAACACCGCAGGGATCCTTTGGATATGTGCTCGGTTCTTACCAGATACAACAGGGAGCATCTGCTACACAGATCCTCGGTTTATCTCCAACAGGAATTGTAAAGTGGGGTGATGCTGAACCCATCTTCCAGATGAATACCTACAATGAAATTACTTTCCAGAATAAATTCAGTCTGCGCTTCCTGCTGCATTGGAAGAACGGCGGACAAAATGTGAATCTCACCAATCTCGAAAATGATTTTGGACGGAACGAGTGCGGACTGGGATACAGCAGACCATTCAAAAAGGAGTTCCCAATGGTGCTTACCGCATCAGCCAGGTTGGAACGAGTGCACAGGAATTTGTACAGAATTCAGGATATGTGAAACTTCGTGAAATCGGTCTGTATTACTCTTTTGCAACGAACAGGGGTGATTTTGTGAAAGGAGTTCGCCTGGGTGTATCGATGACGAACTTTTTTGTCTGGACAAAATATATATCATACGATCCGGAGGTATCCAATTTCGGAACAGGTTTCTCCAGTGGTGTAGATGTGGATCCTTATCCCGCCACCAAACGTGCTGATTTTCACATTTCACTGGATTTTTAAACCTATTGAATCAACAATTATGAAAAAGATAATTATAAATAGTCTGTTTTTTATCTCTGCCGGCATAGCTGTTCATTTCCTGCCAGAAAGATTATGGGAATCTGAACAGTCCGACGGTTGAAAGTTTTTTATCGAACGCATCAGCGAGCGATTTAAATAATCTGGTGACAGGATCTGAATCAGGCATGCGTACGAATTCGGCGTTATATCTCGATGATGTCGGAACGATCGGAAGAGAGATATATCGTTTCTCTGCATCCGAACCGCGCTACGTGACAGATCTGCTGGGCGCCGATAATTCCGTTCTGAGCAATAGTAATTTTTATATTACCAACACCTGGTCGGCCAGGTATCGTGTTGTGAAGAACTGCAATACCCTGATACAGGCAGCAACGAATTCAACGCTGATCAGTCCACAGGAAAAAGCTGGGTACACAGGATTTGCCAGAACCATCATTGCGTACCAGCTATTGATGAACCTGAATCTCACCGATTCAAATGGGATACGCCTCGACGTTAGTAATCCGAATGCACTGGGACCTATTGTCGGACTCATTCCCGCATTGAACGGCATTCAAAGTATTCTGGATTCAGGAAAAACGGATCTGCAGAATGCAACTGTTATATTTCCGCTCTCCAACGGATTCGCAGGATTCAGCGATGCGCCCGGATTATTGCAATTCAACCGCGCCCTCTCTGCGCGTGTAGAAGTATACCTGTCTGAACTGGAGTGCCGCACTTACCGCACTCAATGAATCATTTTACGGAATAAATCTTCCATTTAACCTGGGTGTTTACAGTGTGTTTGGAACAGGATCAGGCGATCAGCTGAATCCTGCCTTTATTCCACAGGACAATACAGGAGAAGTACGCGTGGCCAATCCATCTTATGCCGCAGACATTCTTCCCGGTGACGATCGCATTTCCAAAGCGACATTGAGACCAGTCGCTTCACTCGACGGACTCAGCAGCGACCGCGATGTATGGGTATATACTTCCAGCACGGCGCCGATGCCGCTCATCCGGAATGAAGAATTGATCCTGATAAATGCCGAAGCAAATATTCAGCTGAACAACCTTCCTCAGGCTGTCTCCGCAATAAACGTAATCCGCTCAGGCCATAACCTCCCCGCCTATTCCGGAACCGTCGACCAGCCGTCGCTGATCAACGAAATGTTGTATGAAAGAAGATACTCCTTATTCATGGAGGGCCACCGCTGGATCGATGTACGTCGCTACAATCTGTTGGGCACACTTCCCATCGACCGTCCGGGTGATGATGTGTGGACTATGTTCCCGCTGCCTGTGTCTGAACAGTAACGCGATTTTTTATTAATGAAAAAGGCCGCTCAGATTGGGCGGCCTTTTTTTAAAAACTAAATTCATACACCTAAGAATACTTGGGGACCTCATTCGTATATAAGACTTTTAGAAAACTGTCCAGTTTATAAGGGACCGGTACACCGTTATACTGTGAAGCAACATAAGATGTTGTACCAATGATTGAAGTCTGTTTGTCATATCCCAGCTTCATTCCAAAGTAATGGGTTCTCGACTCGCCTACTTAAGCCAGTAGCTAGTAAACTATTCGAAAAATTGGCTACTTTTGAAATATGCATTTGTCCACTAACGATAAACTTTTGCTCCAACAATTTTTTGCTGGTCGACCAGTAAAAAAAGCTTTCGTATTTGGGTCTTACGCCCGTGATACTGCCATAAAAGGCAAAAGCGATCTGGATATTTTAGTAGAATTAGATCACAGCAAGCCTATTGGAATGAAGTTTTTTACTTACCAGTCTGAATTAGAAGAGTTAATGAAAAGAAAGGTGGACCTGGTAAGTAGCGAAGGACTTTCCCGGTTTGTGAGGCCTTATGTCGACAAAGAAAAGATCCTGATATATGAAAGGACCGGAAGCTGATCGATTACGCATACAACATATTTTGGTTGCCATATCGGAAGTGGAAGCCTATTTGAAGAACGTTTCCCTGCCTGATTTTATGGCAAATTCCGAGAAACGCTTTGCAACAATAAAGCAAATTGAGATTATTGGTGAAGCCTGTAATAGCCTTTCTGAAGATATTAAAACAGCTCATCCTGAAATAGCCCGGAAACCTATACGGGGTTTTAGGAATATATCAATCCATGAATATTTTGGCCTCAACTTTCAGATTGTATGGGAAATTGCTACGAATGATTTACCCATTTTAAAAAAACAGTTTACTGATATTTTATACTAAATGGAAATTCCGAAAGTGCTGACCAACAATTTCCGGAAAAGATTGATCACAGCCAGTATTGATATTCAAATGAGTTGATGGTCAAATTAAAGTGGAATAGAATGATCTGTGTCTTCGGAATTTCCAGATTGACTGCATAAACTGGCGATGCATTATAGGTCGTAATGAATTAATTGCTGTTACCTGTATAACTCGTTGCCATAGTTGAAGCGACAACTGCTCCGTAGGTAGATACCCAGCTATAGTCATCGTAAAATGTTTGTGTTAATAGTTCCCTTGTTGTGTATGAACTTACGACCAGATATCCGGACAATCCATTATAGAAAGATCATATTGGATACAACGACATTATCGGTAGTAGATATTCAATATCGTTTCGGTTCCATACTGGTATGGCGTATCCGTATGATAAGTACTTCTTTGGGTCCTGCATAATAAACAACCCGGTATTTCAATGTTTCAAAGTATAAATAATTACCGTCGTTGTTTTTCCTGTATGGGTCTTTTCGGTGAACCATTTTATCATCGGCTAACTCATTAATTTTACTCAGCAGCCTTTCTTTTACTCTGTCAGCATTCTGCTCTGAGTCTTGCCGGATATATTCAATAGTTGCATTGAACTGACGGCTTGCACGTTTAGCCCAGGTTACTTTTCTTTTGGACATTACCAGCCTTTGGACATTTTCACCACTTCTTCATGAGTATATACTTCGCCTTTTTTAACTTCCTCCATCACTTCATCTATTTCTTTATTGTATTGTTCAATGCTGATACGTCCAAGGATTTCCTGGCGTCCCTTCAGGAAAGTTTTCAGCATTTGAACTACCGATTTTTTCTCTGCTTCATTCAGCTGGGTAAAGTAGTTGAACATTTCTTTGTCTAATACATTTGCCATTGCATTCATTATTTCTACAAATTTACTTTTAATATCCCATGTTTAAAAGGACTGTTCTCAACCCATTGGGTGGTGCCGGGGATTTTTGTAACCTGGCCTCCACACATCCGGCATTCCTGATAATCAAATCTATATGACATTTTACATTAGGACAACTATTCCAGAGCCATTCTTGCCTACCAGTTGTCTCAAGAGTGAAGAGCAGTATATCTGTTACCGTAAAAATAAGTGAATACATGCTTTTAACTGATGATGGTACATAGAATTATGGATTATCAAAACAATGGATCACTGTAATGATGCACCCAAAATCAACCATGTCATCGCTCAGGTGGATATCCACTAGAGCATTTTAATGATAGAGGCTGCCAGCGAGCAATTAAAATACAGGTTCCTTTATAATCAAAAGAGAAATAACTTACACCATATTGCCATGGCAACACTTGCAAAAGCTGACTTATTGGTCAGTTGGAATTTTAAGCACTTCGTAAATCTTCAGAAAATCAGGGGGTATAATGGTATCAACTATCAACTTGGGCACAGCATGATAGAAATTCGAACACCTAAATAAATTATCATTTATGACAATACAGACTAATAACAACGATCCCCAACAAGGCGTAGTAAAAGATCTGAGAAAAATTCGCGATCAGATCAGTCATGAAATCAAGGAAATGACGTTTGCCCAGGAGCGGGCTTATCTCGACACCTTACTGCACGGCACATCATCAGCAATCCCCCAATATGGTATTGCCAAAAGCGGGACAGAAGGAATTCTGTCAGCGGGCGAATAATTTGAAAATTTTATTTCTTATATCACTTTGCAAATTCCGGGTAACCAGATTATCCTATTCCGTTTTCTACTATCTACAAATACAATTGAATAGCAACACCCCAGGAATCTAAACCTCACCGATTCAAATGGCATCAGACTGGATGTCAGCAATCCGGATGCACTGGGGCCTATTGTTGGACTCATTCCTGCATTGAACGGCATTCAGAGTATTTTGGATTCAGGAAAAACAGATCTGCAAAATGCATCAGTCATATTTCCAGTCTCCAACGGATTCGCAGGATTCAGTGATGCAGCCGGATTATTACAATTCAATCGCGCTCTCTCTGCACGGGTAGAAATATATTTATCGAACTGGAGTGCCGCACTTACTGCACTCAACGAATCATTCTACGGATTGAATCTTCCATTTAACCTTGGCATATACAGTGTGTTTGGAACAGGATCAGGCGATCAGTTAAATCCTGCTTTTATCCCACAGGATAATACTGGAGAAGTGCGCGTGGCCAATCTATCTTATGCAGCAGACATTCTTCCAGGCGATGACCGAATATCCAAAGCAACCATAAGACCCGTTGCATCTCTTGATGGTCTCAGCAGTGACCGCGATGTATGGGTGTATACTTCCAGCACAGCGCCGATGCCTTTAATAAGGAATGAAGAACTGATCCTGATAGATGCCGAAGCAAATATTCAGTTAAACAATCTGCCGCAGGCCGTCGCCGCATTAAATGTGATCCGTACAGGGCATAACCTCCCCGCCTATTCCGGAACCGTCGACCAGCCATCGCTGATCAACGAAATGTTGTACGAAAGAAGATATTCTTTATTCATGGAAGGCCACCGCTGGATTAATGTGCGGCGCTACATTCTATTAGGAATACTTCCTATCGACCGTCCCGGTGATGATGTGTGGACCATGTTCCCGTTGCCTGTTTCGGAACAGAAAAGCGACTATATTAATGAAAAAGGCCACTCAAGTTTGGGCGGCTTTTTTTAAAAAAATTGATCTAACGTTCGGAATACGGGGGGACCTCAAAGTAGTAAAAAGTCTAAATTAATACTTTCCTAAAATAGGGAAGGCTTCACAAAAGCAATTTTAATTTTCAAAGAACAAGAATGATAACTAACCATTCTAATCACCCGAAGGTTAAATCAAGATAACATAATTTAATCTATATAAAGTCGAGGTTTATTTTCTTAAGGTAAGTATTATACCAAGGACTAGGCATACAATTCCTGCGACAATATTAATAATTCTTCTGTCGCTTTTTTCAGTCCAAGTTTTTTGAGCGATTGTCCTAGAAAAGTACCAAAAAAAAAAGTCTATTCTAAGTAGACCAAAAATGATGCTCATCAAGCCATATAAAATTGCAAAAGCTGATGTAAAAGATAATTTCATACTAAATGTTAATCAAAATATTTACTTCTTATTCAAAAGAATTCCATTAATATATTTGACTTCCTCGATTTTGTTTCCTGTACTATCATAAAGTATCGTAATTCCATTTCTTAGTCCATTAGTCCAATCAGCATTTTCTTTGATTAATCCATTATCATAATACAAATAAAGCTTACCATTTAATTTGCCTTTTTCAAAATTTGACTTTTGTGACAATTTCCCAATTGAATCGTAGAATAGACACATTCCATCTTGTAAATCATTTTTAAATGGAATTACTTGTTCAATTGTACCATTTGGATAGTAAAAATGCCAAATTTTTTCTTGCTTATTATCGATCCATAGACCAGTCTCCTTTAATTGACCATTATTATAATATGTTTTAGATATACCATTTTTTAAACCATTTATCAGTATTCCTTCCGATTGCAGTACACCATTACTATAATATTTTTTAATTGTAGTTTTGTTAGTACATGAAATAAATACTAGAATTAGAATTAATTTCCACCAGTATTTATATCGTTCCATAGATTTGTGAGTAATTGTTTAAAATTTACTGTTACATCAACTTTATAAACTGCACCAACTTGAAAACTTGTACCTTTTACCGACCCAGATGCTTCATTTTTTATATCCCCTCCCAAAGATACATGTGTTCCAGTATTACTGATTGCTGTAATATCATTTTCTTGACCTGGAGCATCTGATTGCTGATACGTCCAAGTCTTTTGAACTTCTACAACATCAAGAAATGAAAGCGTATTAGTTGCCTCTGTAGTTGTAGTATTAACATCTTGATTACTGAATAAGCTATTTGGAACTCCAGGCGTATTTGTCGTTGTCGAAGATTCTTCTCGAGACAATCCAATTACGCCTAGCTGAATTCCACCACCTTTTATTGTTTTGTTCGGGTCCGTCTTCTGGACGGGGTTTAAATCAGTGCCTTTTGCAACTTCTTTAGACCCAAAATTTGCATCAACTCCAAATTTTCCTAATTTAAGTGCAATTTGGGCACCTTTTGTGACCCTAAATCTAATTGCTGGCTCTGTCTTCTTTATTTTTTCACCAAGCTTTACCGAATTAATTTTTATGTTTGTACTCTCCTTGGCAATGGGTATGTCTGCAATGCAATTCTTGCAACCGGGTATACTGTCACCTTGTAAATCTGTATTTAAAATCGGATTATTTCCCATTGCTGAATAGGGACTTTCTCCGACGTTGGGTTTTGAATCTACCTGCCACCATCTACCTAACTGCGGATCGAGCTCTCGTAGGGGAGTTTCATACATTTCTAATCCACCTCCATCAGAAAATTCCTTGTTTTGGAGTTCTGAGCCTTTATTATATCGATATTTATTCTCTGCATAAAATGGCTTGAGTGCTTTTGACGAAATCGCTGCCATCGTAAGTCCGAACGGATAATAATGAGTTTCTTCCAACAATGGACCAGCATATTGTTTAACTACCAGATTGTCAAAGAACGCGTCCCAGTTGGGTGTCTCGTTACTCACCCAAATATAAAGAAATCCATTCTTTGTGATGGGAAGACCCGTATATCCTATCGTGTTCAATGTTCCCGCAGATCCTACTACTATAGCTCCACTTTGTGGATAACTGCTCACGTATTTTAACTGGTCATCCAACAGAATCCAGTTCAGATAAGCTTTGGGTTTTGTTGTCTGGTTCGGATCATCTGTTGGAAGAAAACTATTCAATGCCGCATAGATCGGACTCGAAGTTTGATTGTTGAGATCTGAAATTGATCCTTTGCCTCCGGCGGTCATGTTGACAACTCCTGTTGCAAGCGAAGCCAGTACATCCGTTAAACTGCTGTTGGGAGTACTTGTTGTCCCAGTATTATAAAACGACTGGACGGCGATATCGATTTTGTCGCCGCTCATTACTTTCAACAAAAGTGACGGCCCCATCTTATGTCCGCCAGTATTTCCATTTACTTTGAAGACTGTATCATTGGGATTGGTGATCGTCAGATCAACAGGATATCCAGGTGCAGCTGTTCTTGCAATGGTAGTTGTAGTGAGATTTGCAAATAGCTGACTTTCCGTAGCTCTATAAGCAGCTTCTCCACTGGCAAGATATGTTGCCGTATCTTTTTGCTGAGTCAACACCATCCTGGTATTTCCCAGATGATCTTTTTCAAAGAAATCATATTCGAATGGTAAGCCGAATACCCGGTCGTGTATTTGTGATAGGCCCAACGTACACGGCCTTCTTCCTGTGCGATAAATTGTAATGTGTCGATGCCTCCAGTAGGATTTGTTATGGTATCGGTTTGCTGGTAAACAAAACCATTAATATAAAGGGTGGTCGTACTGTGTCGGTTCGTACTGTCGGTGGTTACTTTCTTTATTTTACCACCCGCCGCATCGTACGTGTAGACGATATTTCCCTTGGTGTTCGGATGGACAAGTGTTGGAAGATTTAAATAATTATAAGTGATCTTATCAATCAGTTTATTATTATCTGTAATTAAATTACCATTTCCATCATATGTGTAATCGTAAGAACCCTTTGTTCCCGGATAGTGAAAATCTCCCAGCTTGGATGATGGATCATTTGCACCGTCAGTAACCTGGCTGAGTTTATTGGAATTTGTCTGGTATGTATAACCCAATTGATCTATCAACAATGAGCCACCCACTTTAAAGCCCATCTGATTCATGAACAAAATGTTCCCATTGGCATCATAGGATAGGTTGCTGGTTGTAAAATTGATGTATCCATTGTCCCAGGCTGAGCCCGTTGTATTCTGTAAAAAGTTGGCCGCTGTTAAACGATTCACATTATCATAAGTGAAATCATATTTTCGGCCAACGCCGTCACCTGCAGATTTCCATACTGTGCCGGTAATATTTCCATTATACTGTGAAGCAACATAAGATGTTGTACCAATGATGGAAGTCTGTTTGTCATATCCCAGTTCCATTCCGAAATAATGGGTTGTCGTGCCGCCTACATAATTCCGGTTGATACCCAGGAGCCATCCACGCACATTATAATCATATACCAGACTGTCAATATTATTACCTAAATATTTTACCCTTAATTGACCGAGTTCATTATACTGCAGGCTGTCGATCAGTTGGTCTGATGCCGCATTATCAATTTTTTTCCAGATATGTTTTAAACGGAACCCCTGGTCGTAATCCATTTTTGTAAGTACGGTATGTGCCTGCACCGTATTACCATTCTTTTTATGCCCAACTAAATTTCGCAGAGGTTTCCCCGTGAAATCAAATTGTGAAGTGGTAGTATCTACTGCTCCTGTGTAATTGGAACCCTGAGATTGAATCACTCTTCCCCGATCATCATAAAAACTGGCGTAGAGGTTTTAATAAATTCAATAGGTCCTGAAGATAAAATTAACCCGACTTTTTCTTCCCTCCCTTTGCTTTGGTGCAAATTCCGGGGCACCCAGATTATTCTATTCCGTTTTCAACTGACCATAAATACAATTGAATATCAATACCTGATGTGGTCAGTCTCATTTGGAATTTGATGGTCGTACGTGTAGGAATTTCCATTTAAAGAGAAGGCTAAGGCAACTGCACACCTTTTTTCCTGATCGGAGTTGATGATCATTCGGGGTAACCATGACCAGGATTGCGACCTGTTATATCCGATAGTAAAAATGGAGGGCTTTTATAGTTTATCGTAGACATCTTTCCGATGTCCGATTTCACGCACATCTACCAGCATGATTACTTCTTCATTGGCATAAACAAGCCGGTAATCACCAACCCTTACCCGCCAGAGATTTTTATAGCCTTTTAACTTCTTACATCCGGCTGGCCGCGGGTTTTCTTCCATGGTTTTAAGCACCCCGATAATCTTTTCAATGACCCGGCCAGGAAGCCGGTAAAGGTTCTTTTCTGCCGTTTGTGTTAATGCAACCGAATAGCGTTTCATTTCAACTTACCGGCTTGCTTAAGATTGCGGATCACTTTATTCAGAGGCACCCGTTGTTCATCCTTCCTGGATTCAGCAATAATACCATCGATCAGATCTTCCATCTGCTCATCATACTTTTCAAGCACTTTCAGCTCGATCTGAACAGCCACCCTTTTGTTCTGTCCATCAGTGACATAGTTAATACCTTTCATAACACTGGAGATTTTATTAACAGCAAATTTAAATTTTTTTAAGCTGTTTCGTATTAATTTGATTACTGGTCTTATTTCATGGAATGGTGCTGCTGTAATTCGTTTTCAAATCGCCCGATTTTAAGGAGGCAGGCAGGCCTTACACAGATAGAGCTGGCCGGTAAAATCGGCGTGTCCAAATCGCAGTTTATCCGCTACGAGAGTAAAGACGTGCACAGCACCCATGCAAAAAATTAATCGACTCAAATAACAGGACAAGTCTGATTAAACAGGTGTGTAATAAGGGTATTTACTTAGGCCCACTAAATCAGTTGAAATATACCTAATCACGGTTATCCGGAATATTCTATTCGTACTGCTTAAACCCAATTTTATTTCTTGGTGGAGGCGTACTGTGCTTTTCTATCAGTTCTTTGAGCACCATAAAAATATTCTCGATGTCCTTACTGTTCTTTTCGGTATTCCTGTTGTTGCTACTTACCTCTTTTTCCAGTTTGGCAAGCTGCATAAATATTTCCTTATGAGTGAGCGAATATTCCCGCATCTTCGCAAAGACCCTTATTATCCTTATGTTCACTTCGATAGCTATTTTGCTGCTTAAAATACAAGACAGCATCGTTACGCCCTGCTCGGTAAAACAAAAGGGTGCCGCACCGCCAAAATAACTTTTAGAGGGTATCACATTTTGTGATACCATACCGTCGATTTCCTTACTTGTCATCCCGAACATAAAATCTTTAGGGAAGCGTTCGATATTCCTTTTTACAGCTTGCTTTAAGGCCCTGGTCTCTACGCCGTACAGTTCTGCCAGATCCCTGTCAAGCATCACTTTTTCGCCCCTGACAACGTAAATCCTGTTCAATATTTTTTGCTCAGCCACCAATACCTGTAGCTCCTGCTTTGCCATTTCAATGTAAATTAGAAAGTCCAGGTTTAGTAATCTTCACAACTAATAGAGTATCAGTTTAAAACGTATCATGATTTAAAGTGAGTATTAATTGTTTACGGTATCAAAGAATTCAACCCATCTATGCGCATAAATCGAAAATATGCGTATATTTGAATATATGAAAAGCAGGCTCAATATTACTATCGACGAAAAATTGCTGACGGGCGCCAGGCGTTATGCCGACCGGCACAAGACTTCCATTTCTCAGCTCGTCGAGGGATATTTTAAAAGAATTACAGGGCCTGGCCGAAAAAATATCATCGACCTGGTTGAATCCCTTCCCAAGCCGCGCATTGAATCAGGAAATAACCTGAAAAAGCAGTATTACGAAAACCAGAAAAAGAAATATGGCTTCTAACTTGTTTCTGGATGCAAATTTTCTGATTGATTTCACGCTTCAAAGAACCGGCTACATCAAAGCGAAGGAAATTATAAGTCTTGCAATCAAGGGGGATATTCAGCTTTGTACAACACCAGCAGTCATTCATATTACCGCCTACTGGCTGACAAAAACTTATTCAGGTAAAAAAGCAAAGACGATTATTCTCTCCTTAATGAATGAAGTCAGGGTTGTTGACTGTGACCATGAAACAGCCCTGTTAGCCTTGAATTCCATGATGGAGGACATTGAAGATGCACTCCAATATTACACGGCCCTTACCCATGGTGCTGATATTTTCATTTCTTCGAATAAGAAATTAAAAAAGGCAGCCATACCTCAGTTGCCGGTTATGACTCCCCGTGAGTTTCTCGAAGGTGAAAATTAAAAGTGAAATGATTTCGCCAGTTCTATAGGGTCTCCATTTAAATAGAGAGCGATATTGACGTTTTGATAAGTTAAAACGCTTAGAATTCCACAATGAGGTAATGTTCACCAGATGGAAATAATTATATCATTGCAATCAAAAGATTTAGATATTAAATCCATAAAATGAATAAGAATAAAAATGAACTTGTCGTACCCGATGAAACCTTGATGAATAAAATTTATGTTGTTAAGGGACTAAGGGTGATGATCGACAGGGAACTGTCAGAGTTATATGGCGTTGAAACAAAAGTGTTGAAACAATCTGTCCGTAGAAATATAAGCCGCTTCCCTTCAGATTTTATGTTTGAGATGAGTGTCGAAGATTTTGCTAGTTGGAGGTCACAAAATGTGACCTCCAGGGAAGACAGGAAGGGTTTAAGATATGCACCTTTTTGTTTTACCGAACAAGGTGTCACCATGTTATCATGCATTTTGAACAGCGAAAGAGCCATAGCTGTTAACATACAAATCATAAGGATTTTTGCGAAGCTCCGTGAAATGATCGCGACTCACAAAGACATTTTATTACAGTTAGAAAAATTGGAAATGAAAGCAACTTCTCATGATAAGAAAATTCGCATAATTTTTAAATATCTCAAACAATTACTTAATCCTCCTCAGGAACCAAGATCAAGAATAGGTTTCCGCACGTCAAATGAGAAAGATCATCTATAGTTATTGATAAAATTCCAATACTTTGTGAAAATATATTCACAATGAATGTACAAAAAAGGGCCGCCTCACGGCAGCCCTCACGAAACCCCGAAGGGTCAGATTAGATTATGTCTTGATTACAGAATGTTTACTAATCCAGTGTACAGGCTGGTAGATACAAACTTGCCATCTGCGGACAAAAAGCCAATATAGCCATGTACCGCTTTGCCGCTGAATGCAGCTACATCTAATGTATAGCTGCCGGCAATTCTCAGTGAGCCTTCATCGCTGGTTCTCCATTGATTCAGGGCTTCACAATAAACAGCAACGAATGCCTGATCCGTTGCCCTTGCGCTCCCCTCATTGCTGTTGTCCGTCCAGATGAAACTTAAAGTTCCAACGGATGAAGAAACGGCTGTTGGCATTTTTACATTCAGCAGATCACCACGGCCCAGAATTAACTGTTCGTAGTTTACTGCAAATGCAGGATAATCACCCGTGACCGCATTACGCATATTATACGATAATGCTTTGTTGAAACAGGACATGCGAACCGTTACGCTGTTATACGTTTTGTTCAATAGTCCTTTCAACGGACTCAGGAAACCGGACATCAGCGTCATTTTCGCGTTCTGTCTTAGTTGTCCCTCGGTAGACTTTTTCCTTCTGCCGCGAGGTTTGCCGCGCATCACATTGATGCCTTTCCATGAACTGCCGACCACCGGGCCGACCGATCCACTGAAGCCACCAAGGATGCCATCAGAAAATGTTCCCATAGGATTTAATTTTCATGTTAATTAATTGGATTTCATATCAAAAATTTGTTTAAGTACGCGATCATCTGGTTGAACTGGAACAATTAATAAAAAGCAGCATACCCAGACTGACCGACCGGAAACAAATCAATGACAATACAAAAATGAAATTTTTTTATTAAATTCGTTTGTTCCAGGGAAAGAAAAAGTTTAAATAAAGTTGCATGTTGAGGTAGGGTATTTGGCAGTTCGTTTGTTACACATCTCTATGGATTTATTGGCATACCCTAAGTATGTCATTCATACACGACTCGTGAATCATTATTACTTTGTTCGTACTTCGTTCGTATATCGTTCGTATGCTGTTCGTATATTGTTCGCCTGGTTATACGAAGCAATTACGGCCGGATTACCAAGCCCACACGAATTATTAGATAATTCATATGCCTGTTGCCCAGAATAAAGGGTGTTTTGATATAAGCGGCTGGCTCCCGGTGTTTTTTTCTTCACATGCCGTTTTTATTTCCTATAGACCGCTAATTTCGTGGTTAGCATGTCTTTATCCATCGCCTCACTGAATTCGGGAAGTAATGGCAACTGTTATTATATAAGTAACGGGCAGGAGGCGGTCTTCATTGATGCGGGTCTGAGCTGTAAAGAAACCGAATTACGCATGAACCGGCTGGGTTTGAACATGAACCTGGTAAAAGCCATTTTTATTTCCCACGAACACAGCGATCATATACAGGGGGTTTCCCAGCTCGTAGCCAAATATAAGATCCCGGTTTATTTCAGTCAGCCTACGTTAAAAGAAGCAGGTTTTGGAAGAATCAGGAAATATGCATTTCATTTTACAGCAACTCAGCCTGTTATGATCGGCGGACTGCGCATCACCGCTTTTAAGAAAAAACATGATGCCTGTGATCCTCATAGTTTTATAGTCAGCGCCGCCAAAACTAATATTGGGGTATTTACAGATATCGGCGAACCCTGTGACCAGCTGATCCATTATTTTAAACAATGTCACGCTGCATTTCTGGAAACCAACTATGATGAGAATATGCTGGAGAACGGTTCCTATCCTAAATACCTGAAAAACCGTATCCGCGGCGGCCAGGGTCATTTATCTAACCGCCAGGCGCTGGATTTGTATATCAGGCACCGGCCCGCGTTTATGACCCATCTTCTTCTCTCCCATCTTTCCCAGGAAAATAATTCACCGGAGCTGGTCGAATCATTATTTACTTCAGTTCCCGCCGATACCCGCGTCATCATTGCGAGCCGCTATCAGGAAACAGCGCTTTATCAAATTACGCCGGAAGAAAGCCAGTTTCGGAGCCTGATACCTAAAACTAAAACACAGCGGCAGCTGACCTTATTCTGATTATGAGTTATGGGTTATTTCGGAGGTTATGAGTTATGGGATATGGATTATGAGTTAAACCCATATCTCATAACACATATCTCATAACCAAAAGAATAACCCATAACCTAAAGAATAACTCATATCTCATAACCCATAACCCATAACCAAAATAAATAACTCTTAAAAGTGCGAAAAAAAAGGCTCGCCTGAGAACAGGAAAGCCAAACGATTGCTAGTCCACGAGATAAAATTCAAAATGTCTTCATCGGTAATACTTATCGGATAAGGTAATGGTTGAAATAGTTTACGATTTAGGGTTCAATGCTTCGATACAAACATACACATGTACAATACCTCACCACAACGGGATAAAACAGGAATCTGATCCGGGTGTTTTTCCCGGTATGCAAGGGATTAATCCCGTTTCTTTCCCAATGAGTTCGCGGAACTCAGATTCTCCGTATTTTAAAGTCAGAATCAAAACCACATATATGTTACAAAAACCTTCCATCCTGCACCTTTTATTTTTTCTCTCCGTTTTTCTTTTTTCATTCAGAAATGCTGACAAAGATTCGCGCAACCTGAATACCGCTAGCCCATTTATCGCAAATCAGAAAGAAATGGTAACAGATACAGGGGGTCAGACTGTAAATATCGATTCGGCACAGGCCTGTATCAATCGCTTCCCGGCATATATGGCACAATTTGGGTTTACCAATCCGGGCGGACAAAGTGAAAACATTAAAATCAGGAAATCTGCCATGCTCACGACCGGTGAATCATTTAATGCACAGAATCTGCAGAACTGGCTGAGTGCAACCATGGCTCAATATGCTGCTGCCGGTAAAACGCTGGTGATAAATGTGCAACTGGGAGTTTATGATATGAATTATTTAAATACCTATCAGCCCGATGCAGCAAAAAGGACTGCGTACAATGGACGTATCGCCATTTTCCTTATGCCGGCCGATGCTTCCACAGGACAGGTTGTGCGGGCACTTGTTGCTGAACCGAACGGCAGTGGTGGATCAGGCGGCGGAACCGGTTACGATCTCGGTGGTCTTCAACCTTAAAATATGCATATCGTCTGGTTTGAATACTTTCAGATAATCAGTCTTTGCGTAGCTATCTATTGCTGGAAGGGGTTAAAAAGCTGTTCATTGCTGGCTTTTATACCATTCCTGGTAATCGTAAATATCACGGAACTCACGGCAAGCAACTACCTTGCCTTTGGCTGGACTTCAAATTATTTCATTTTTAATCTGTACCTGTTGATTTCAACTCCTTTCCTGTTTTATTTAGCAGGCAAAATGCTATTTTTAACCAGGAAGGAATCCGTTATATTTTTTATCGTCTGCGTTTTATGCATGTTGCTGGTGATTTTCAACTACAGGTTTATCCAGGGATTCACCCAGTTCAATACGTATTCCCTCTGTGTGGTCGAGATTATGGTTATCGTTTTTTCCGGTCTCTGCCTCGTACGACTGACCGTATTTGACGAGAAAGAACTGAACTTTATGAAGGAACCTTATTTCTGGATTAATTCCCTGAATCTTTTTTTCGGACTGATTACCCTGGTGGTACTTGGTCTGCAAACATATATTCTGATAAATCACATTGAAATCGCCCACAAATCCCTGTACTCTGGCATAATGCCTGTTGTAAATGCTATTGTGTACCTGGGGTATAGCTATGCCTTCATATTATGCAGGACACAAAGAACGAGGTAGTTTTCACCATCATCGCAGTCATCATAATACTGCTTTTTCTGGGCGTTCTGTTCCTGGTCATGTTGTTTTACTATAATAACAAAAAAGTTCAAATGAGTAAAGAAACCCAGCTCATGCGCGCAACATTCGACAAGCAATTGCTCGAGTCCAAACTTGAAATTCAGGAACAGACTTTCGATATGATCAGCCAGGAGATCCACGACAATGTGGGTCAGATCCTGAGTCTCGCTAAAGTGCAACTGGGAATCATGGAACAAAAACAAACGGTAGATGGCGAATTGCTGGGTAATGTAAAAGAAAGCATCAGTCTCGCGATGACCGAACTGCGCGATATCGCAAAAAGTCTCAGCAGCGAACGCGTTCAGCAGTTGAGTCTGCAGGATAGTATCAGTCAGGAGATCCGCCGAATTAACAGAAGCGGATTTGTCAAAATATCCTCTGACGTGCAGGGTACAGAAAAAAATATTCCCGATCAGCACAAGCTGATTGCTTTCCGGATCGTGCAGGAGGGTTTACAAAATATTATAAAACATGCCGGCGCTTCCAGTGTGAAAGTTTCGATCAGGTACATGGAGGACCACATGTACATCACCATTTTTGATAACGGAGTTGGATTTAATCCGGAAACAGAATTGAAAAAACGGGAAGGCCTGGGCCTGCAGAATATTCTGCGAAGGGCAACCCTCGTTGGTGGAAATGCAGAAATAATGAGTAAGCCCGGCGAAGGAACCACGCTGCAAATACAAATGACCTATGTCTGATCCAAAATATATTGCATTGGTGGATGATCACACTATGTTCCGAAAGGGACTGGCCGTGCTTATCGATTTATTTCCGAATTATAAAGTGCTGATGGATGTGGGCAATGGCAGGGAATTCATTGATCAGCTCGATCCTGATCACCTGCCTGATATTGTGCTACTGGATATTCATATGCCGGTGATGGACGGATATGCGACGGCAGCGTGGTTGCATGAGAATCATCCGGAAATACGCGTTCTCGCGCTAAGCACCATGGATTCTGATACGACGATTATTAAAATGATCCACCAGGGCGCAAGAGGATATATTCTGAAAGATGCCGATCCAAAGGAACTTCAGGTTGCCTTTGAAGAAATTCTTGCGAAGGGTTATTATTATAATGAAATGCTTACCCGCAAAGTGATCCAGTCCATACATTCAGGCGGACAGGATTCCGCAAATGCCTTCCCCAAACTCACCGACCGGGAAATGGACTTCCTGAAACATGCCTGCAGTGAAAAAAATTACCAGCAGATCGCCAATGAGATGTTCGTCAGCGAACGCACGGTTGACGGCTACCGCGAATCACTCTTCAAAAAATTCAACGTCACGAACCGCGTGGGACTGGTGCTTTATGCGATCAGGAATCAGCTTGTGCAATTGTAAGACTCTCTTTCGTTGGCGGTTGGCGGTTGACGGTTGGCGGTTGGCGGTTGGCGGTTGACGGTTGGCGGTTGGCGGTTGGCGGTTGACCGCTGATCGTTGGCTGGTTTTTTTGGGTAGATGGATTGTTGATAAATCATGATAAGAATAAATGAATTAATTTTCCTTCTTCAGATACACACGGCCAACCGCCAACCGCCAACGGCCAACGTACAATAAAACTATTTGCAATATGAAAAGAAGAGATTTCGTCAGAAACATTTCCCTCGCAGGCGCAGGCGTCGGCCTAATGCGCCCGTCCTCCCTGTTAGCCCTGTCATCGTCAACTAAAATCAGGCTGGGCATCATCGGCACCGGTCTCCGCGGACAAAATCATTTATGGAACTGTCTGCAGCGGCCCGATGTGGACGTGGTTGCGATTTGTGATATTGATGATCGCATGCTGCAATCTGCGCGTGACCTGGTAACAAAATCCGGAAGGCCCATGCCAAAAATATTTACCGGTGATCCGCATGCTTACCGGAAATTGCTGGAGGAAAAAGATATGCAGGCAATCCTCATAGCTACACCCTGGGAATGGCACACGCCCATGATACTGGACGGCATTTCCGCAGGCATTAAATATATAGGAACAGAAGTGGTACTCGGCATAACCCTGCAGGATCACTGGAATGTGGTGAATGCGGCGTCAGAACATGGCGCCAACGTGATGATGATGGAGAATGTTTGTTATCGCCGTGATGTAATGGCCATTTTGCAGATGGTGAGGCAGGGACTCTTCGGTGAACTCATTCATATGCAGGGCGGGTATCAGCATGATCTTCGCGGCGTGAAATTAAATGATGGTAAAACGGCTTACAACAGCGGCGTTGAATTTGGTGAGAAGGGATTTTCAGAAGCACGCTGGCGCACCAATCACAGCGTGCATCGCAATGGCGACCTCTATCCTACTCACGGTATCGGGCCCATCGCAGAAATGCTGAATATAAATTATGGAAATCGTTTTGTCTCTCTTTGTTCCTTCGCAACTAAATCGCGCGGCCTTCATGAATATATTGTGAAGAAGGGCGGACCGGATCATCCGAACGCCAAAGTGGAATTCAAACTTGGGGATGTTGTCACAACACAAATTCATTGCTCGAACGGAGAAACCATTTTACTGCAGCATGATACCAGTCTCCCGAGACCTTATTCACTGGGCTTCCGGGTACAGGGAACACATGGCATCTGGATGGACGTGAATCAGTCACTCTACATTGAAGGTGTCAGTGCAAAAAATGATGCATGGGAACCCGCACAACCTTATCTCGATAAATATGATCACCCCGACTGGCAGCGCTGGGGCAAGGAAGCAGAGAACGCCGGACATGGAGGAATGGATTTTTTCGTCCTTCAGGCATTTGTGGAATCGGTGAAAAACCAAACCACAACACCCATGGATGTGTATGATGCGGCTGCATGGAGTTCCATCACTCCGTTGAGTGAGATGAGTATCGAGCTCGGAAATCAAACCGTGGATATGCCTGACTTTACCAGCGGGCAGTGGATGTACAGAGTAAATAAATTTTAAGCCTTCAGCTTAAAGCTTAGAGCAAGTATGGGAGTATGGGAGTATGGGAGTATGGGAGTATGGGAGTATGGGAGTGGAAGTTGTAAATGTGTTTTCGTATATCGTAAATCGTTTATCGATTCACGATCCACGATCCACGATCCACGATCCACGGCTAACAATCAACCGCCAACGAAAACATGAGCGAAAATAAAACAGTCACCAAGATTCTTTCCTTCTTCCTTACCAAAATAATCATCGGCATAGCAGCTATTGCCGGCGCTGTTGTATTGATTGAAACTGTGTTCAGGGCCCTGCTGGAAAAAATAAAATTATCAGAAGAATTAATAAATGGAATTGTAAACTTTGCAGAAGCTGTCGCTGCGGTATTTGTCTATATTTTTCTTTTCTCCCGATATGAAAAAAGAAAAATTACTGAGTTAAGCTATTCCTCATTTGGCAGCAGCGCAAATCTTGGATTTTTTACAGGATTTATTCTGCAATCATCATTCATCTTCGTCATATTCATTACAGGTGGTTATACCATTACTCAGGTTAATCCCTTCAGCTATATGATTCCTTCGTTCACCATGGCCCTGACAGCGGGTTTTGTAGCCGAAATATTAATTATAGGGGTTGTATTTCGCCTGATCGAAAAACAATTAGGAACAACGATTGCTATTATCATTATGATCCTCCTTTTTATCATTGCACACAGCAGAGTCAAAGATGGGAATATCGTATCCTTACTTACAACGTCTATAGTGGCAGGACTTTTACTTCCGTCTGCTTATATATTTTCAAGGAATTTATGGCTTCCCATTTTTCTGCATTTCGCATGGGATTTTACAGAGCCCGGGATATATGGAGCGATTAATCCAAGCATTTCCATAACTGAAAGTTTATTTGACAGTAAGATTTCAGGGCCAGGACTTATTACCGGCGGTCCGCTCGGTCCGCAAAACTCCATTCAGGCTTTAATAATTTGTCTTGCATTAGGTATCTTTTTTTTATTTCTGGCGGCAAGAAAAAATAATATTATTCCTTTCAGGAAGCGATGATGAACACAAGTATGGGAGTATGGGAATGAAGAACCGTCAACCGCCAACCGCCAACCGTCAACCGTCAACTGTCAACTGTCAACTGTCAACGAATCCTATACTTCAAAGTAACCCCAATCGTGGAAGGATCTCCTAAACGCGCGGCGCCGAAATCATAGGCATAGGCAATATATGTGGTGCCGGTAATATTGCGCAGCCACACGGAGAGGCTGAATTGACTATATGTAATTCCTGCGCTGGCATTGAATAATTGATAATCTGGTTGCACAAGATCATTTTCCAGATCAAAATATTGCTTCCCGAAATAAAACCATTCTCCTCTTACAAAAGCACTGGCTAATTTTGTGATATGCCTGCTATATTGCGCTGCTACCATGGAAGTCAGGACGGGAGTGAATACCTGGTACTTTCCATCCAGCGGCACCTGGCTTCCATTGGAAGAAAGATCGCCACTGGTATATGTTGCATGCGTATATCCAAGATGAAAGGTTACTTCAAGTCCGGGCAAAGGCAGTCCCTGCAATTCTGCCTCAAATCCGGTGCTCGTCAGTCCGCCTGCATTTTTTATTACCGTTATCGCATCGGGCAGGATCAAAGTCGGGATCTGCGCATCCTGGACGGTATTATAAAAAACAGCAAAATTGGCATGCAGTCTGTTCGCGAAATAATTACTCTTGAAGCCCAGCTCATAATTATTGCTGTACTCCGGCTGATAAGGATATAATGGAGGTTGCGTCGGATCCGTGGAAAGCTGTGTCAGTCCGCCGGTGCGATATCCCCGGTTATAACTGAGATATATATGCGCATTTTCACTCGCGTGAAATGAAACAGAGACCATGGGGCTCAGTGCATTGAAAGAAGTTTTGCCTGAAGTATCTGGTTGTGTTACGAAGCCGGTTGTTGAACCATCGGGTAAATAAAGTCCTGATACTTCCTCGCTGGATTCCTGGTAATCGTACCGGATGCCACCCGTTACAGAGAATGCCTTTGATATCGAGTATTGAACCTGTCCGTAAAATGCGAGGCCCTGATTTTTTAATTTGGTCGTGTTGATCACGGTGTAGTTACTATCTGGCGAACCCACTGCTGCGGCATCTGCTCCAAAATGAACACCCTGCTCATTGGGAGCCTTCTGCAGGAAAAGATAAGATCCCAAGGCCCATTTAAATGGTGATGAAGAAGCCGTTGCGGAAGAGAGACGAAGTTCTTCCGTCCATGCCGACACTTTATTCCACGGCATTCCATAATTATTTACGATACTGATGGCGTCGAGCGGCGAGAAATCTCCGTCAACCGGTGTTTGATAAATTCTGTAATTCGACTGATAGGCCGTCAGTGAACTGAAGTCCACTTTTGCTCCGGTATGACGGATTACCAATGAACCATTCAGTGTATTGTCGATCATTTCTCCGATGGCATTCTGATCCAGATGATAGGGATTCACGAAAGCATCAGAAATGGAAGGATTCAAGGCAAATGCACCATTGTCGCGGTTCCAGAGGTTTTTCATATTCAGGGTGAATGACCACTGTGGGTTCAGCAGGTATTTCAGATAAATATTATCAGCGAACCTGTGTTGTTTATCGAAGTGGGTACTATTATAATCATTCGTATAAAATCCGTTGGATCCTTCATATAATCCGGCAACTCCCAGAAATAATTTCCCAGCTACCAATGGAGCTGCAAATTGAAAAGTATAACGCTGCAATCCATAATTGCCGGCACTGAGTTCAACAGAAGCATGCAATTGATCATCGGGCTTTTTTGTAATGATATTGACGACCCCGCCCATGGCATTTCTTCCGTAAAGTGTTCCCTGCGGACCTTTCAATACATCAATATGATCAATGTCGAATAACTGGGGAATATAAGTGTCAAGAGTAAATTGCGGAACGCCATCAATATAAGTGACCACCGCAGGATCATAAGAAGTGGAAGTAATTCCACGAATGGAAATTACATTTCTTCCGTCGCCGGGATTAGCAGAGTACATATTTGAAACAATTCCTTTCAGGTCTTCGCTGGCCCAGAGCCTGTACACATCCACATCGCGGGATGAGAGTGCGGTGATACTGATCGGAACGTTTTGAATATTTGCTTCCTGTTTTTCTGCGGTCACTACCACGGCATCCAGCTGCATGGCTGATCTTGCAAGTTGAATTTCCAGTTTGTCGCCTGAGATGGGAAGCTGAATTTGTTTTTGAAGCTTTGCATAACCGACAGAAGTAATCTCCAGAGAATACAATCCTTTCGGAAGATCCGGAATTGTAAACTGCCCCGCACTGTTACTCAATACTGTGACATCTGTATTCAGTACATGGACCGTTGCACCTGAAATGGCTGCCCCGTCTTCGTTCTTAATCTCCGCGAAATTCTTAATCTGAGCATGAGTGAATTGAGACACTAACAGCAGCACTGGTACTATATACTTTTTCATTTTTTTTCGTTGACTGATAACCGATAACCGTTGGCGGTTGGCGGTTGACGGTTGACGGTTGACGGTTGACGGTTGACGGTTGGCGGTTGACGGTTGTCGGTTGTCGGTTGGCGGTTCTTCATTGCCATACTCCCATACTCCCATACTCCCATACTTGCTTTAAGCTTTAGGCTTTAAGCCTTTCTTCGGCTTTAAAGACAAAATATATTGCACAATCTGATCCAGATCTTTTTGCTCGAGGTTGGGATGGGCGGCCATGGCTACATCTCCCCATACACCGCTTCCTCCTTTCCTGATTTTCTGGCTAAGATAATCGCCCGCTTTTTTATCAGTGGCATATTTTTCTGCAACACGTTTGAAAGATGGTCCGATCGAAACCCCGTCTTCCTTATGACAACTCTTGCAATCCAGCACCTGCGTCAGCGCATAGCCGGCAGCGTAAGGTCCACGGGCTGAAGCAGAAGTATCCGCAACAGCCGCGGCAGTTGAAGCAGTTGTCGCGATTGGACTGTAGTCAATCCGGTATAATCCGGCATCAGCATTCTTCTGAAACCATCCGGTTCCGTATTCGAGTAAATAAATTTTACCATCGGGGCCCGCTTCCATATCGATGCAATTATGCAACACCGTATGTGGAATGAATGATTCCATCTGCTCAAAATCACCATTCGCCTGAAGCGTTACAACTTTTATCCATCCCCTGATCCAGTCGTAGATGAATAACTTCCCATTATAATATTCGGGATAGCGGGTTGCTGCCGGATACATATTCGTATAATAGACAGGGCCTGCCATGGCGTTGCGTCCTCCTGAACCCAGCTCGGGGAATTCCGGTGAAACAGCATAGGGATACCAGATAAATGCCGGCTGCGCAGGTGGAAGATCTTTGATTCCTGTATTGTTGGGTGAAAGGTTTTCAGGTTTTGCAGGATCGAATGCCGGACCGGATACACCTGTCAGATAATTGTATTGATGGTAAGCATAATTATTTCCAACAAAAAATGGCCATCCGAAAAATCCTGCTTTCCTTGCCTGATTTACTTCATCATATCCGCGGGGACCGCGCGTAGCCAGACTGTCATCCGGTGCATCCGGTCCCACTTCTCCCCAATATAAAAAACTGTTTTTCTGATCCACCGAGATCCGGTAAGGATTCCTGTTTCCCATTACATAAATCTCCGGTCTTGTTTTGGGAGTTCCCGGCGCAAAAAGATTTCCTGCCGGAATTTCATAACTGCCATCCTTATGAACACGGATACGCATGATTTTTCCGCGAAGATCATTACTGTTGCCGGCGGATCTTTCTGCATCATATTGTAAGTGACCCGGCGCACTGTTCAATGGAGCGAATCCATGATTGACAAATGTCTGGCCCGGTTCATCAAAGGGTGTTGAATTGTCACCCGCTGAAAAATATAAAAGACTGTCAGGACCGAAAGCAATGGAGCCTCCCGTGTGGCAACAGATCTCGCGCTGTGATTTTACTTCCAGGATAACTTTTTCAGAACTATTGATGATGGTATCGTTTTCAAAAGTAAAACGTGACAAACGGTTCACTGAACTATCAGCGGGACTATAATAAATATATACCCAGTGATTACTTCTGAAATCAGGATCCTTTGACAGTCCCAGCATTCCTTCTTCCACGTTCACCCCATTCAGTTTGGACTTAAAATACACGTTGAGAAATCCGGCCTGTTTTACCTTACCTGTTTGCTGTTTGTAAAGCATGATCTCGCCACGCCGTTGCAGTATCAATATATCCAGGTTTGGAAGAATGGTCATTTCAGTGGGCTCATAAAATGTAGCCTGCACCAATGTGTGCTTGGTGAAATGATTTTCGGATGGCGGATATTGAGTAGTCGCCTTTGTATAATCCAAAGGTTCGAAATGACCGATCGCATATTCAATTGAATTCAATACGGTTTTTAACGTTGCTTCATCACCCGCATTTTTTACGGTGAGACTGGCATTATTGTATTCTGCCCGTCCGCCGTCGTATGCCTGGTGCATAAATGAAACGCCCGAGTCACCGACAGAACCGATCATTCGGCCATACCATCTCCAGTTAAAGGTTTCAGCCGTTGGATGGATAGCCCGCAAATCCGCCACCAGCCTGAATAAACCGTTCCATCGCAATTCTTTCCATATATCCCAGGTTAACACCTGAACGATTCAGAAATAATACAGCCGCATAATGTTGACAGGGAATCTTCAGTAAACAGGAGATTTGTATCTGTTGCGTTTATTTCAAATCCGTTAATGTCTCCAAGTCGATGTATAGCCTGAATAGCCGCATTGACATCCGGTGAGGGTGTATGGTTAGTATAAACGAGGACCCTTGGAACACCAGCGCGTTTTTGTCTGCAGGAAATAAAAAGTAAAAAAGTGAAAGAAAAAAGTAAAAGATAAAATTTATTCATTGGTGGGTTCTGTTGAAAAAGGAAAAAGTAAAAAATAAAAAGTCAAAAACAATGCTATTTTATTTTGGGCCTCCTAACAGGCCGCAAACTTAAGAATTAAGAGCTAAGATTGGTGATTTATTATATGAAAGTGCAATATAAAGCATGACCGGCAGCCTCTTGTAAATGAAGCGTTAATTGAATTGATCTGCAAACGGTCACCATTTCTTAAATACAAAAAATACGGCAGCTATGAGGAAGATGAAACCTACCAGGTGATTCCATGCGAGCTTTTCTTCTTTGAAAAAAATAAGTGTAAATGCTGCAAAGACTGTTAACGTTATTACTTCCTGAATTGTTTTTAATTGCACAAGTGAATAAGGTCCGCCATCTTCCCTGAAACCCGCTCTGTTTGCAGGAACCTGGAACAGGTATTCAAAAAATGCAAGTCCCCAGCTGATGAGAATGACAGAAAACAAACCCAGGCTTTTCCCCCAGGTAAAATCTTTAAAACGCAGATGCCCGTACCAGGCGAAAGTCATAAAAGTATTGGAGATAAAAAGAAATACGATCGTTTGTAACCCACGCATGATAAAAAAAATATTTATGATTTTACCGGAGCCAGTTCTTTAAGTACTACATAACTTTTTTGTATGCTATCCCATGGATCTTTTGGCATATCATGCTCTACAAAATAATAGTTCATGCCCGCAATTTCCGATGCCGCAAAAATTCTTTTGAAATCAATGGTCCCGCTTCCTACAGGAAGAATTATTTCACGTGTGCTGTCGAGATCTTTCACGTGCCACAAAGGAAATCTTCCAGGATACCGATTGAATAATTCAACAGGATCCTGTCCGCCTTTCGTTGCCCAGGCCAGATCAAGTTCCATTTTCATCGTCGTCTCTGTGAGCATCAGATTGTACGGGATCTTTCCTTCTACTTCATGAAATTCCGCATCGTGATTATGGTATACAAAACGAAGGCCCGCTTTTTTACATGCTTCGTCAGTCCTGTTCAATACTCCTATCGATGATTTAATATCATCCAAAGTATTAATAGGCGTGTTGGCACATACCAGATACTCCACTCCTCCTTCCGCGGCTTCATCAACAAGTGCCTGCATATTATCGCGCAGGTTGCGCATAGGCGGAATAACCATTGGTTTGCCGTCAGCGTCCAGGGGCATTTTCATTCCCGGAGGTAATTTAAACGGAGCGCCCAGTACATGATGGGACTTCCACTTCAGACCGAATCCCTTTAATAAATCAGCAAATTGTTTTGGCTTCAGTCCGTAGTATCCTCCTTTTTTGCTGAATGCAGATTCGATTTCTACATAACCGATCTCTGCGATTCGCTTCATCGTTCCATCCACGTCTTTGTCGATCACGTCAAAAAAGGTAAATAACTGGATGCCCGGCGGTGGATAGGAAGGCGCTGAACAAGTATGGGAGTATGGGAGTATGGGAGTATGGAATAATGAAGGAATGACCAGGGTTCCGGCGATCACGCTGGTGCTATTTTTTAAAAATTCTCTGCGATTTTGCATGATTATATTTTTTCGATGGCGGTACTTTCAAAGTTATTTGACTCCCTGCGCCGGATTCCACGAACCCTGAACCTTCCTGATATAAACGATTTGTCCGGTATGATAGGCATTATGCATACTGATATGTCCGATGATTTCATACCAGGCCTCGAGTTTTTTTTCGTCGGCAGCTGCAATCGCATTCTCCCAGCTGATCAAAATGCTATCAGCCTTTTTGACTGTCGCCGGCCAGGAGTCTTTATCAACTGGTGAAAAAGTTTCTTTGTTATCACCGGAATATTTTGGCGCGGGCTGATCCATGAATTTCGAAAGTTCCTGTTGGTTCCAGAAAATGATATGGGTGGTGAGCTCGGCGATCGAATGGTCGGCGCCTTTTTCTTTCCAGTTGGCCTGTTCCGGGGTCAGTCCGGCGATGGCAACATTCAATGGGGCAAACCATTCTTCCTTGTTGTGGCTGGTTTTCAACTGATCTGAGAGGACTTTCTTTAATGTCAATTTCTCTGTTGTTTGAGATTTTGAAGTTAATGTAAAGGCTATCAAAAATATAAAACTAAGAAAGGTTTTCATGCTATAAATTCAATAAGGGTTATTAATTATAATTTTCAGCGCGTCCATTCCCTGACAATTTACCATATTTTATGTTTGAAGAAAGCAAAATGGTCCAAAACATAAAACCCATGGCCCTGACCGTTGACCGAAGATCGTGGATCGTGAGTCGTTAATCGATATACGATAGACGATTAACGATCCACGATAAATTTTAGATACCAGCGATGTCAGCAATTGATTTTCCCGCAATAAACCCGCTCGTCCAGGCATGCTGAAAATTAAAGCCACCTGTAATGCCGTCCACGTCGAGCAATTCTCCGGCGAAATATAAACCGGGTCTGAATTTGCTTTCCATTGTCTGATGATTGATTTCAGAGAGACGAATACCACCAGCTGTTACAAACTCCTCCTTAAAAGTTGTTTTACCTTCTACATTGAATGACATGTTCGTTAAATGAAGGATTAATTTGTTTTGTTGTACAGCGGGAAGATCAGCCCAGTGAATATCTTTAATTCCGGATTGATCAAGCAGCCAGTCCCAGAGTCTTTGTGGCAGATCCCACGGATTTCTTTGACTGATTTTTTTTCCACCGGAGGTTTCCCGGATCATTTGCATTTCATCGCGAACTGACTGATCACTACGTTCTCCCAGCCAGTTCACCCTGATTTCAAAACGATATCCTTTTTCATGCAGAATTCTTGCACCCCAGGCTGATAATTTTAATATAACCGGTCCGCTCATTCCCCAATGGGTGACCAATAACGGACCTCTTTCCCTCAAAGATTCGCCGCTGATTTTCACCTGCACATCAGGAACTGAAATACCCATCAGAGATACAACAGAATTACCGGGCATATTAAAAGTGAAAAGAGAAGGAACCGGTGTTTCAATACTGTGTCCGCTGGAAAGGATCCAGTCAAACATAGACGACTTTGGATAGCCACCGGAAGCAAGACAAATGAAGTCTGCAGAAAGTTTTAATTCATTATTGAAATGCACGACAAAAGAAACGGGATCTTTTTTGTATTCTATGCTCCTGATTTCATGATGAAGGCGAATTTCTACAGAATATTTACCAGCTTCATTCAGCAGACAGTCAATGACAGACTGAGATGAATTGCTTGCAGGGAAGATCCTGCCGTCCGCTTCTGTTTTTAATGGCACCCCTCTTTCCTCAAACCATTGTATGGTATCAGTCGTAAAAAACTGGTGAAATGTTTTTTTTACAAAATTGGAACCCCTGGGATATTTTTTAATCATATCCGGAATGGAGAAACATGCATGGGTAACATTACACCGGCCGCCTCCGCTGACTTTTACTTTGGACAAAAGTTTTCCTGTTTTTTCTACCAGGATTACTTTCAGTTGCGGATTTAATCTTGCTGCCGTAACCGCACAGAAAAATCCGGCTGCACCACCGCCGGCCACTAACAGTGTTTTTTGCATCCGATCATTTTACCGGCTGTGAAGATGGTGATTTTTATATAAATAAAGAATCCCTCCGGGAACGGAGGGATTCTGGATCTAAACCAAAAGACTAGTGCTAAAAAATATGTATCAGAGTTTTGTTATTTTACTCTTCGGTACTGCGTATCTGTGCCAGCTATTCGAGCCTTCTGTAGTCAACACAATAGTTTCATCCGCATTCCTGAGCTGGATATAGTAATAGACACCATCGTCGTTGGTTACCTGGAAGAGTTCAGATACCCAGTAATTAGAATAATGTTTTTTAATATCCTTTTGCAGGTGAACAGGCAGGCTGCTTGTAAGAATATTGTGGACAAGTCCGATCAGGTTGCCTTTAAAATCGTAGTAGGCATACAGAATATCTTTGTCCAACTGAAACGTGGCCATGATATAGCTGCTTGTAACATCCCATTTTACATCGGAAGCCTGACTAAAATCACTTTTGAATGATGCAAAGACACGTTCGTTGATAGTGCTGTTAGTTTTTGCAAATGAACTGCCGGTGAGTGCCAGCAGGATTGCGATTGATAAGATTATCTTTTTCATGGTTAATGTTTTATATGTTTTTGATTAGGTTCTGAATATAAGACGCAGATTCTTCGTTCATGTTGCAGCTGCTCTTAAAAAACATTTAGAATGTTTCTGTGTCGTTCATGTGGTATAATGCAATGGCGTGCCAAAACATTAAAACGCTGAAAATCAATCGGGGCAAAGGATTGCAGCAAAAAAGAGTGTCCGGATACGTACAGTCCTGGTTTGTAAACAAACAGAAGGAAATGTTAAAGCAAGTATGGGAGTATGGGAGTATGGGAGTTGAAAAATAAAAACTTAATATTAAAAACGCTGGATATAAGCAAGACCTGCGCCATGATCTTCCATAACAGGAACAATCATTTTCTTTCCGCATGATTTTGGAAAGATGGATCTCTTTAAAATTGGATACAGCCAATAGGTTAGTTCGGTCGATGCAATACCAAAACCCGCTCCGGCGACTACATCATGGAGCCAGTGTGCATTATTATATATGCGTAAATAACCAACCGTTCCGGCTTCCAGGTAACCCGCTATTCCGTACCAGATCGATACATTCTTATACTCTTCAAAAAGAAAAGTGGCGGATAGAAATGCTTCAGCAGTATGACCAGAAGGAAATGATTGATAATCGTTCCCGTTGGGGCGTAATTCATGACTGGCATTTTTTATTGTATAAACAAAACCTTCCATGATAACATTCGAAATCAGATAAATCATAGAACAGTCAATATAATTGTGTTCTCCTTTCACTCCTGCAACATTTAATGCGTATACGGCAACAGCAGGTGCAAACTGCAGGTAATTATCGATTTTGGTGGTGTTATGCGGATGATCAACCCAAACATATTGCTGCACAGATTTGCTCACATTAAACAGAGCTTCTGATTTCGTTGCTACATAACCGTAAGTAATCAGAACGGCCGGACCTATAAATTTTTTAACATTAAATTTCTGATAACAGCCGGGAGGATAGACCGCAATAGAATCTTTATGGGCGTCGGGCTGTACGGTCTGGCCCTGAATTGAGGTCATGACCAGGATGCAGGATACAGAAAAAATAGTTCTATGTAAAAGTAAATTCAAGGAATCGATTAACTTTGTATCCAAACGAATTTCTATGTCGCTTATTCCAAATAAGAAAAACAAAAAAGATAACCGCCCCGGCGGTGGTGGAATTGGAAATACCAAACCCAATCAGCAAAACCAGAAAGCGAAGATCAATACGAAGGGATTATCCCGAAATACGAAACTGACAGGTGGATCGCAGAGAGGATCTTGATGGTTGGCGGTTGGCGGTTGGCGGTTGGCGGTTGGCCGTTGGCGGTTGGCCGTTGGCAGAACTTCACTCCCATACTCCCATACTCCCATACTCCCATACTTGTTTAGGGCCTTAGGCCTTAAGCACCGGTTCCCACCCCTTTTCATATTCCCTCTGCCAGAGCTTCATGGCGTTTGCATCATGAAGAATATGTCCGTTTTTTTCATCACAATCCAATGAGCTGCCTGTTCTTTGCGAAATGTTGGCGAGGTGACAGAGCAGCACACTTTTTTGCGCTTCGTTTACCGGAGAATTCAATTTTGCTTCTCCCCTGATACTGTTGACGAAGTTTTCGAAATGATAGAAATCCAGGTTGCCTGTAGCACTCACAGGATTGGCCGGATCAGCTGCCATTTCTCCTTTTACTTCCTTAACCAGTTTATTGCCGTAGTCAAAAATTTTATAATCGCCTGCTCCCAGATTTACCAGTGTTCCTTTTTCTCCATAAATGATAAATCCCCTCCCCGATCCTTCTACCGGAAATTTATTGCAACTCCGGCCTTCCCAGGTAATGGCTTTTTTTGTTCCAAATTCAAAAGAAGCAATTTGTGTATCGGGAGTCTGCCAGTCATCCTTAAACGCATATCGTCCGCCGGATGAAGTCACTTTGGTCGGATAATCGACTCCCAGGAACCAGCGGCAGCAGTCAATTTCATGGGTTCCGTTATTACAGGCTTCACCAGTTCCCCAGTGCCAGAACCAATGCCAGTTATAATGAATAAGATTGTCCTTGTATTCTTTTCGTGGTGCGGGACCCTGCCAGAGATCATAGTTGAGCGTTGCCGGAACGGGTACGACCTTACCGACACCAATGGATTTACGATCGTTGGCATACCATCCTTTAGCCAGGTAAGGTTCACCAATGATTCCGCCACGTACTTCGGATACGGCTTGTATCAACGTGGGAAATGACCTGCGCTGATTTCCCATCTGGATCAGCTTACCATAACGATCCATCGCCTTAGAGAGCATCTCCCCTTCAGCAGGATTTTGTCCGCAGGGTTTTTCTACATATACATTTTTACCGTGGGCCACTCCCAGTATGGCTGCAGGGGTATGCCAGTGATCCGGAGCTGCAATCAATAAACCGTCAAAATCATTTTTCTGAACGAGCTCACGGATATCCCTGACAAGAATGGGTTTGCGTGGAGCATCCTTCAGCGCATCAAATCCGTGCTGAATAGCACCGTCTTCCACATCGCAGATATATGCAATCTCAACATTGGGCAATTGTGCATATGATTTTGCAAGGTAAGAACCCCGGCTGTTCAATCCCATGACTGCGAGAATGACTTTATTCGAAGGCGCTGCCTTACCGAATATCGGAAAATTTAAAATCTGAATACCTGCGGCAGCAACGGAACCCGTTTTAATAAATTCTCTTCTTTTCATATGTAATATTATTGGATTATTCCAGCACGCGAATTTTAATGCTTCGGAAACTGACTTCATTTCCATGATCCTGCAGCAGGATATGACCTTCCGGCGCTTCTCCGAAATTCGGCCAGATTTTATATTTACTAACGGCGACGAGTGCCCGAAAAGCCGGTGAACCTCTTTCATATTCGAGCACTTTTATTCCATTCAGGTAATGCTCTACGTGATTATTCGGATATACAACAATTCTGCCCGTGTTCCATTTGCCGACGGGATGGACAAAACGTTGCTGCTTGGCCGCGGGAATCAGATCATACAAAGAAGCCATTGTACGGTCGCCGTCCCGGCCTAGTTTTGCATCTGGATGGAGGCTGTCGTCCAAAATCTGGTATTCGAGGCCAATCGCAGATCCTTCAGTTTTTTCTTTCAGCGTTACAAAATATTTTACACCGCTGTTGGCTCCCGCAGTAATTCTGAAATCAAACGACAGGTCAAAGGCCTTATACTGATCAAGAGTTACAATATCGCCACCATTGGCAGATTCATGTCCTTCCGAAGAAAGCACTGTAATATTACCATCGCTGATTTCCCAGCCTTTGGATGGAAAACTTTCTTTAGTTGCGCTTCGCCATCCTTTGGAACTTTCCCCGTCAAATAAAAGTTTCCATCCACTTTTCATTTCGAAATCTGTGAGCATATTCGGAATTGTATTCATCACATAAAACCCCTTTGGAAGATCATCAAATTTTGTGAGGGACTTGATACGGATATTCCTGAAGAAAACTTTGGGCTCATCCAGCGAAGGTTTTGAAATGGAGTGTACCTGAAGTGCAATAAATCCCTGGTAATCGATCATATCCACGAGACAGGCCGCAGGTATGTTGTTTATCCATGTGCGCGTTTCATTACCGATACATTCTATCCTGATCTTGTTGAATTCTTTTAATTTATAATAACCCTGTGCCTTGGGATTCATGCGAAAGCGGATACAGCCAGTCACGACGTCCTTCATCATAAATACCACCCGTCCACCGGCGCGAGGAAGGATCGACTTCATACTGATAGCCATAAACTTTCCCCGCACCTCCGTTTCCTGCCGGATCAAAATGACTCCTGAACTGTACGCCGGAATTGAAACTGGTATCTTCGCAATAGACTTCCATCTCCAAAATAAAATCTCCATATTCCTTCTCTGTTGCAAGAAAACTATTCGGAGAATTCGGAACAGCCGTACCTACGATTGTACCACGGAACACATCGAAATGGGCTTTACCGGCAACCTGTTTCCAACCGGTCAATGTGGTTCCGTCGAACAGATTGACCCAGGAAGAAGTTTGAGCAAGTGCGGTCGTAGTAGAAACAAAAATGAGAATGACTGCGGACAGAAAAAAACTTTTCATATGTCAGGGAATTGTTTGAATCAATAACAGGACTAAGTTAAACATTGAAGGTGATTTCTTATCGAGTATTTGCTGTTTATTCGGGACCTGGTTTAATAATTTTCCTTTATATTGAAACATGGTCGGGGAAACGCTTTTATATGTTATCTCACTGTTATTTGCCGTAATGCTGCTGGTAATCCTGGGGCAAAAAATGCGGATTGCCTATCCGGTTTTCCTGGTGATTGGTGGCCTGTTGATCAGTCAGATACCCGGTGCGCCACGTTCAGGAATCAGTCCCGATTTAATTTTTCTGATTTTCCTTCCTCCACTACTTTATGAAGCAGCCTGGTTTACTTCCTGGCCCAATTTCTGGAGAATGCGCTGGCCCATCGGGCTGCATGGATTTGGATTGGTTATCGTTACATCTGTTATAGTGGCATTCGTTTCGGAAAAACTGATCCCCAGATTTACATTATCAATCGGCCTTTTGCTGGGTGGAATTATTTCCCCACCGGATGCTGTTGCTGCGAGTTCAGTATTGAAATTTTTTAAGATCCCGAAGAAAGTGAAGACGATACTCGAAGGAGAAAGCCTTGTGAATGACGCCGCCAGTTTAACAGTGTTCCGATTTGCGCTGGCCGCTATCATTTCAGGAACTTTCGTACTTCACAAAGCTGCAGTTTCCTTTGTTATTGTTACGCTGCTCGGCATAGTAATCGGACTCATTATTGCACAGATAATTTATTATGTGCATAAATTATTTGTCATCACCAGTAATGTTGCGACAGCATTTACCCTTATAACACCCTATATCATGTATCTAAGTGCGGAACATTTTCATGCATCCGGTGTTCTCGCAGTTGTAAGTGGTGGGTTATTTTTATCCTACCGCTCCAAGGATATCCTGAATTACAAGGCCAGACTGCAGGCTTTCGGCGTTTGGTCCACGCTCATCTTTATTTTAAACGGATTGATATTTATTCTGATCGGTTTGCAACTTCCCCTGATTGTTTCAGGCCTCAGGTATTATTCGTTAAATGAAGCCATCAGGTATAGTCTGATAATTACCGGTCTTATTATTGTAGTCCGCATCGTTTGGGTATACGCAGCCACCTACCTGCCCTTACTGCTATTTAAAAAACTAAGAGAGGGAATTTTAAAACCCAATTTCCGTGAAGTCTTCCTGATCGGCTGGGCCGGCATGCGGGGCGTTGTTTCACTGGCATCTGCGCTTGCGATTCCGGCATTCCTTGAAGACGGAAATGAATTTCCGGAAAGGGATCTTGTTTTGTTTATAAGCTTTGCAGTTATCCTGGTGACGCTGGTATTACAGGGATTAACTCTTCCTTGGGTGATTAAAAAATTAAAACTGAGTGAGGACAGACATGAAGTACCGGCTGATATACAAACAGAACAAATTCATCTGATATTGATGAAACTCTCTCTTGCACGCCTGGAAGAAGAATATCAGGATTCACTGCAATCGAACATAATGGTTAAGAATTATAAAAAGAGACTCGAAGAAGACGTGAATTTCACTCTTGGTAATATTGAGTCCCTGAGAACCAATGAACATGAAAAGCAGGAAGTTGATGAATATAACCGGGTTCTGCTCGATTTAGGTGAATTCCTCACTAGGCAGCTGACTATACTGAGGCTGCAGGAAGTTTTTGATGAAGACATAATACGAAGGGAAGAAGACAGAATTGACCTGGAACAGAACAAAATTGGTTGAAACTGAGCTTTTCTCCACATATCAACATTCCCTGATAAATAATTTGTACGAAGGCCATTTTCCACTATTTTTGCACGCTCAAAACAAGAGGGTATATCCCTGTTTTGTGCCTGTCTGGTTCATTATAAAATAACCGGCAAGATTCCGTAGCTCAGTTGGTAGAGCATTACACTTTTAATGTAGGGGTCCTGGGTTCGAGTCCCAGCGGGATCACTTTTAGGAAAAACAAATTTCAACAAAATCGCTCAAAAGCCCTGCAAATACAGCATTTGCGGGGTTTTTTATTTCAGGTGTTTCAGAAAATACACCAAAAGAAATCAAAATTCCGGTGCGTGATTCGGGCGGGAAATGAAAAACTAAAAAATACCCGCCCGAATTTATCTTAAATGCAGTGTCAGCAAGTGGTCCAGCGTATGGACATCTTGTTTCAAAGTGACTTGAAGGTTAATTTATAACCCGAAAAGTATACAAAAATGAAGCAGCATTTCAAGTTCCTTTTTTTCCTAAAAAAAGGCAAAGGTTCAAAGTCTGAAATTTTACCTATTTATGCGCGAATTACCATTAATGGACAACGCATAGAATGGAGTATCCAGAGATCATCCTTACCATCCAGATGGAACAGACAAACAGGTAGAGCAATTGGAACAAAAAGTGAGAGCTCGGAGCTAAATGCTTACTTAGATGTCATCCAAAATTCCATTTACGATATTCAGAAAGAATTTGCCCTCAAAAAAGAACTCTTGACGGCAGGAATCATGAAGATTAGGATATTGAACAAGTCCGAAGAAAGGAAGCATACCATATTGGACATCTACCGTTACCATAATGAACAGTTCGAAAAGATGGTAGGAGTCCAATTTTCATATGGAACTTATAAAAAATTTAAATCAGCATTGTATTCACTAAAAAAATTCATCATTTGGAAATATAAAAAGCAAGATGTGGAGTTGAACGTAATTAACCACCAATTCATTAAAGATTATGAATTTTATCTCAAAGCCATCCAGGGCATGCAACATAATTCTGCCACGGGCAATATCAAAAAACTAAAGAAGATCGTTCGTCATTGTGTTGCCAACGACTGGATAACAAATGACCCCTTCAGATCATATCGCATTACAACTCAGGAAACTTTTCGCAATTTTTTATTGATGGGGGAACTAGAAAATTTAATATCAAAAGAAATATCAATAAGTCGTTTGGATCAGGTTAGGGACATATTTGTTTTTAGCTGTTATACAGGGCTCAGTTATTCTGATGTGATCGATTTGAAAGCCTGTGATATTTGTATCGGTATTGACGGTGATAAATGGATTTTTACAAAGCGGAAAAAGACGGATACACCATCCAGAATCCCCCTACTGCCTATTGCCAATGGCTTAATATCCAAGTATTCAAACCATCCCCAGGCAGTTTCTGCAGGAAAACTATTCCCTCCTATCAGTAATCAACGATTGAATAGCTATTTGAAGGAGATATCAGTTATTTGTGGGATTAATAAAGACCTTACTTTTCATTGCGCCAGGCATACATTCGCGACAACAGTGACATTGACGAATGGTGTTCCAATAGAAACCGTGAGCAAAATGCTTGGACACAGGAGCCTTCGGACAACCCAGCTATACGCTAAGATTCTGGACAGTAAAATCAGCGAAGACATGAAGGAATTAAAAAAGAAGCTGGTTCAGCTAAATTGAGCATTTTGCCTGGTTATTTAAACCTCACCAGTCAGCATTACACCAATAGTAAATCGAAAAAATTACTATATACTAGTCCAATAATTATAAACTATTATTGGACCAGTATATAGTTAGACCAAACAGGAATAAATTGGTCGAAACAGGTATTATCTTTTATACAAAGGGATAAAGTTTTATAATTAGATAAGAAAATGTATAAAAAGGTAGAAAAAATGATAAAAGAGCTTTATTAAAACTGTCTATATAACTGTTTGAATACCAATCCAAGAAAAAATGTTGCAAGATGTGTTTTTGTCCGGACAAAAACGATCTCGCCCAGCTTGTGGCTGGGAATAAAACCGTCGCGACTCCGGTTTTAAAAGCTTCTACAAAAGCCGATATCTTTAAAATAATATTTTGCCAAAAATGAGAACCAGAATCGCAGAAAAATGAGCAGGAATACTACTGAAAGAAAAATAAAAGCTAAGGGTAGGGAGATAATATAATTTCCGCACAGAAACTTTTCTCCAAAGCGACTTTTGCAAGTTAGAGTATTTGGATACCTGAAACAATAAGGGTAAATACTTAGTTCGTGTAATGCATGTCGAAGCGGCCATCAGTTACATGCACGGTGTCGCCCGGTACATTGATGGCATCAAACCAAAAGGTTCCTGAAGCAATGTTGTTTACGGAATCCATGAATACAATCGTCACTTCTCCCGAAACGGTATTGGTTGTATAATAAGTCGTCCAACCCGGACACGTAGGTCCAATCATACAGATCGCATATTTTTTTCCGGCAAGGAAAGTTCCCGTAGCACCACTCCAGTCAGTTAGCGCAAATGAATCTCCCGATTTTAAATCGACACCGTCCAGATCAATGGTCACATTTGTTATGTCACAGGCCCTCGGCTTATCTTCACCCGCCACTAAAAATCCAAAGGGTTGGCTTGTTCCAGGGTATGAATATGTATAACTGCACGCATAAGGGCGTCCAATATCATCCAGGGGCTTTTCGGGGACCAGGGCTTTGCCGTTAACCAAACACCCAAAAGTATTTAAGCCCTTCGTAGTGAGCGGAGGCAGCTGACTCAGCGGGTCACCCGAGGAATTTTTTTTGCAGCCGCTGTAGGGAAAAATCATTCCTGTAAATAGCAATGGATATATGGTTGACATTTTAAACATCACAAAGTCTACTTTTCACAATTTAATAAATATAAACCTTAAAAAATATAGAGGAAAACACTTAGCCTTTCCAGCTGTTTCATCGGATAGTCGACTAAACAGCTGGATTTCAAGACTATAAAGATTAGGGTTATTTAAAGAAATAATAGGATTTACTAAATCGACTTCATACTTATAATCATCTTCTTTGCCTTCACCCCAATCTGTTATCAAAACCTGAGTGCAATTCTTACGCTCGTCTTTCCATTCATGCGTATTTGGGGACAATTCAATTTTACTGCAATCTTTATTATTCAGATTTTAAACCTGCCAGAAACCTGTGGTCATATATTTCTATTAATGAATGTTTTTGTCAACAAAAAAAAGGAATTTCATTTTTAAATAGCCAAGTGATATTTTCAGGTCGCCATTTTTTCTTACCACACGAAATCACGTTTTTTCTTGCTTTACTTTTTATTTGTATTACAAAAGGAAAGCCATAATGAAACCTTAGCTTTTAAAGTTTCTTTATTTTTAGTAATTCTAGGGAAACGGATTATTCCGTGAAAAAACCAGGTGCATAAACCCTTATCCTCCAAATAAATTTAGTTTCAAATGATGCCGATGTGATGGGAACAAATTTGATGTGTTTCCAGTTCATCTGAGAATTTTAGCCAACATTCAGTGGTTGAAAATTGTCTTTGAACGTAGACACTTAAGCAAATTAAGAAAACGTCTGTTATCTTAATAATTTGGCAGCAACAAAATCACAGATCACAATTTCCTTTTGCTGACTGAGGTAAGCAACTACATATTTCCTATTATATGGGACACACCGGTAACTAAGTGCTTTCCATTTTTCATATGTGCATGGCTTATGTTCTATTCGTTCATCAGAAAGCTTATCAAAAAAATCAAAAGCATTAATAACAAATTTTTTGGCTGTTTGTGTTAATCCTTTGCTTTCAATAAACCAGGCGATTTCTGCTACAGCAGTAGCAGCAGGCTCAAGGATGCTTACTTTCCTTTTGCCCATTTATCAATCAATTTAAGGGAATACTTTTTCCCTGCAGCAAGGGAAAGTTTTTTTACAGGAGTAGTTTTTTGCGCAGCAGTCAATTGAATCCTATCGAACTCCTTTTGCTCAATAACAACAAAAGTTCTGTTATTTATGATTAATGTACCCATGTCTTTTTTTAAAGATACTAAAAAATAAAAAGGTAGACAAAGTGATAGAAAGTGTTCTGTATTGGCTTCCATCCGCTGCTGCTCTAAAACCAATTAGTAAATACTTCAAAATATGAAACAATATGGTAAAATGCTTGATGTATATTTTATAGGAGGTGAGACTTGAAGGAAGGGATGTCCCCGGTATCTGCCCCACTTTTTGTAAATTTGAGGTGGACTAAACAATATACTTTGTATATGGAAAAGAATCGTGATACGGACATTGAAAAGCGGAGGAACCGAGGCGGTGTTGCCGACATAGGAACTAAGGAGGATGGCGCCATAGAAGAAATGATCAATATTAATGAGCGCTTAATCACTGTTAAGGAAAAGTCGATATACGAATTCGTCCTTGCCGACACACTGGACCCAAAGAGGGAAAAACCAAATCTACCTCCCAGCGTGCACACCAAGTTATTGGATCGTGGTTCAAGCGACCCCCTGGTCGCCCGCACCTTTTTGACGGCCAAAGCAGTGTTTCAGCGGAATCACTTTCCGGCGTCGATCGATGTCAATAGGGCTTTGCTGTACATGCTGGATGTGGTAAGGGAGTTGGCAGCCATGGAGACAGAGATCGATGACTATATTTTGGAAAACGAGAAAGCCTGCAAGATTTATAATGAGCGAATTGGGTCTCCTGGATTTATGTTACCGGCTATACCGGATACCTTGACGCGATGCAAAACGATTTTCCAAAAGGCGGACCAGGCATCCCAGTACACTATGTATGTCATTAGGTTGTTTTACCCCGAGATAACCGAAAAGCAGTATTTCACCAACTTTGAAGAATTTGTAAAAGCAAAATATGGCGAGGACGATAAGTTTTCAGAATTCCTGCATCAGGTCGTGCCGTTTATTATGGAGATTCGGCGCGCCAGGAATTGCTTTGATCACAGAAAAGTAGAACTGCAGTTGACTGGCTTTGAGTTGCAGGTCGATGGAAATGTATTGTCGCCTACCATCGAAATGAACTTCGATGGGTCGGTGATCACACGGCAAGACTTACGTACTTACCTGTCGGCAGCAATGAATAGACTGGTGAGGGTAGTTGAAGTTATCTCGCCATATCTGGCGAGTAAGCATATTCAACCGATGGGGATGCTCGTGCCGCAAGTGCGGGAAGTGCCGGAGGAAAAACGACGTCGTAAGATGGTTGAGTTTGGGATTTGGCTACCCTTCGGAGAAGGCGGTCATTATTCGCAGTAATGATAGCCAAGGTGAAGCCTGCATAATTTTGGGGCAATTACAATTTAGTCTTAACTGAAATGCTTTCGATCTTACTTTTAGACTTGGCTAAAAAAATACTTACAATTGACCTCATCGTTTGGTGTACCATATCCCAGAAAGCCAAGTAGGGCAAGGTTAAACTGGCAAGATTACAACCTCAAAAAATCAAAGCCTTCTTTAAACGGAGTTATGTAAACAATATTTTCGAGTGAATTACCTCTTGCTATAACTCCTACTAACGAGACTCTATGATTAGATAATTTGAACACCGCAGCGCCGGAACTACCCGGCCTGCTAAATATGTCAGAAGTAATGAATAAGTTCTTAGAAGAGGGAGTCGCTTTTATTTTACCAATGAACATTCTTGGTATTTTGGATTGTTGGTTTCCAACCAGAGGATAAGTGCAATAAAATATAGTATCTCCAACGGTAATATCTTCTGAAACCCATTTACTGTAAATTTTCAGCGTAAAGTGTACCAGTAATTTAGTAAATTAAGCGAGTGTTTCTTTAAATGTTATCAAGGTCAAGAGAATTTCGGAACCGATAAACTATCTAAGGCGCCTATTAAACAAATATCTGTTCAAGGTCTCATTGTACTGTTTGAACTTTAACGTGATTTGAGTTTTCGATTTAAATGTGAAAGAGTAAAAAATATCCTTATCCTGTAAACGAAACGAAGTACTTACTACGACTAACGAATAGATCTTAGTTCTTTATTTTTAGTAATTCCAGGGAAACGGATTATTGGGTGGAAAAACAAGATGTCTAAATCATTATTCTCCAAATAAATTTAGCATTAAATTGAAGCCGATGTAATGGGATCAATTTGATGTGTTTTCCAGTTCATATAGGAATCTGTGCCAAATATTTAGTTGTGAAAACAGGTGTATTAAACCTTAAATATCATTGTCTTTCTCTATGAAAATCTGTAATTTGCAATTAGAACTCAACCACTCAAAATATGTATTTTGAAGACTTTAAAATGCACCCCACTGCGAAGCTGAATCCTAAATTACTGTGGGAGCAGGATTTATCAGATTTTGATTTTAAATTAAATCGGAATATGGTTGTACAACGTGTAATTGAACGTGGATGGCCTATGGACTGGTATTTTATTTTAAACTTTTATGGCTTGGATGGCGTTAAATCTGCCATCAAGGAACTCACATATCTAAACGAAAAAGATCTAAACTTTGTTAGCCATCAATTTGCTATTCCCCAATCGTCAATGAAATGCTGCGAAAAGAAACAGTCAGCGAAGCAACATTGGAACTCTTAAAAGAAATTAATGCGGGATGAATCTGTAAAAGATTTTTTCCTTGTCCAATAGCTGGTAATGGAACAAGGCTTAAGGATTTTGTAGATTTGGCCTATTTGTCTACCAAATTACCTTTGGTCGAAATGGTAAATTCCTACGAACAAAAGTATGCTTCCCGTAATCCCACTATTGTGATTAAAGCGCTTGACTACCACAAGGATATCAATTTCAATGAAAAAATAAAAATGCTTGACATTGATTATACCTGGATAAATGTAGAAAGCCGCCTAAAACAGATGACTTTGCACCCGCAACAAATATTTGTACAACAACCTGTAGAAAATAAGATTGAGGAACGAAAGCGGAAACCAAGGCATGATCGAGGATTGGGCATTTAGTTGCTTTATACAGCTGCATATATTGATCCGCTGTATAGTATGATTGCATTTATACTTTTCAATTATTTCTAAAACTTACTCCGAACATGGAGATTCGACCAAAAAGCCGATTTTTCTAATCTCACTAAAAAACTTGGACATCTCAAGGATTGAAAATTTACTCTGCGGTTGTGGTCCGCTTCTTTCCACCTTTTATTAAATAATCAGCATATATTTTACCGACTCAGCCTGATGTTTCCAATGTGAATATTTTAAATGCTTCTTTTGCAATGACTTTGCAATTTTCGGCCATTTCATCCAATGTGCATCCTATAACTTTAAGATTTACAGGTAAATTATTTTTAGTTTCCATGAAATCCATTTGAAGAATACAGGCATCGACCTCTCCCTCACTGCCTTTTAATTTATCAAATAAATGATGGGCCACTTGGTCCCTGTTCCCGATATAAAACCTCGCAAAACTTTCAAACCCCCTTGGGGTTTTAATATTCAGTACTATGTAAAATGCGGTTTCCATCGAAATAAAAGGGCAGGATACCTGTCCCGCCCCAATTTAAAAAGGTACTAATCCAATTATTGAATCTCAATAGACCGGGTAACTTTTTGAGCATGCTCCTTTTTAGGAATGCTGAGGTAAAGAATACCGTCCGCATACTTTGCAGATATTTTACCGGCATCAACTGTGTCATCGAGATTGAATGTCCTTGTAAACTGTCCTTTTTTAAATTCCTTTCTGAACCAACCTTCGTTCTTATCTTCCTTACCGTTGTCTTCAGTATGTTCTGCTGAGATGGTTAAGCTATCCCCTTCCAGGTTTAAGTGAAAATCCTGTTTTTGAAGTCCCGGAGCAGATAATTCAAGTTCATAGGTTCTGTCAGTTTCCCTGATATTTGCAGGTGCCTGAGTAAGATTTGGGGATTTACTAATTCCATTAAAGCCCCAAAATTCATCATCAAAAAAACGGTCCAGGTTATTTTGGAAGATCTGATCTACAACACTTCCAAAAGTTGCCGGCTGACGGCCATTTTCTCTTTTAATAATGTTATTCATGATTTCCTCCTTTTGTTTTTAAGGTGAATGGATAAAAATTGCGTATCAAGGAGAATGCCAGATCGAAATCCTGAAATTATGACAAGCAAAAAAACTCAGTACACATGCAGTATGAAATTATTTCATGAAATAATTTCATTTTGAGGACATTCAACTGTCTCGACACATTTTCTGCATTGTTTCACCATAACCTAAATTTTAGATGACTAAATTGATTTACTAATTTAGTCCGGCCATTCGCTGATCTATAATCGGGAAGTATTCACTCACTGCACATGAAAATAGCAATAGTGACTTTAGGTACCAGGGGTGATCTGCAACCTTTTATAGCCCTCGCCCTGGGATTAAAGAAGTCTGGATATGATACCCTTTTGATTTCATCAAAAAACGGGGAAGAATTCGTCAGAAATTTCGGGATTGAGTACTATGCCCTTGATGTGGACATTCAGAAAATTATGGAAGATCAGGAGGTTCAACAGATGGCAAAAGGAGATAATCCCTTTAAATTCTTTAAAAGTCACCTTCGGGGATCAAATAAATTAAAGAAGAAAAAGCTGGCCACTCAGGAAGAATTGTAGCTGGCATGCCAGGATGCAGATGCTATCATTTATCATCCCGGATTATCCAATGGATATTTTATAGCCAAAGAGTTAAATATTCCTTGCATTCTGGCAAGTTATTTTCCTCTTATTGCCACTAAAGATTATCCATCTATTTTGTTTTATAACGGACCTCGCTTAGGAAGATGGTATAATTACCTCACCCACCTTGTTTTCGAACGGCTTTTTTGGTTAATATCCCGACCAGCTATTAAAACATTCTGGAAAAATAAATCCAAACCACGGATATAGTGAACTTTTGTTTCCCAGGCCCAAAGGATGGAAGAACAACATTATGATTAAAGGGTACTGGATTTTAAATAGTGAATCTAATTGGACACCTCCAGCTGATCTGGTGCACTTTATTAACTGGAAATTCCGAAGGCCCGGCTATTATATTCCGTTTAAAATTGACCATTCATGCAATTGAATACCAATACCTATAATGGTCAAACTCATTCGGAATCTGTTGATCTCACTGCTCGGAATTTCCACTGGCCCGTGTTGGACCGTTTTGTACATTTTTATCCTTTCCCGAGGCAAAGCGGGGCCTGATCAGCCAGCTATTGCTGTTGGCCTTCCTGAAGACCATCCAGTACAGGAAAAATAAGGAGAGGACGATGGTGATGAACCTGATGACCCAAGCCGGAATAGAGGATTTCAGATCCACCAGCAATCCATCGTTTGCAAATTGTCCAAATCCAAATAAGTAAGGTATTCTGTACCAGTAATAACAGGACACGGCAGATGCTGCAAAAACGGCAACCAGCTTTTTCCGGCCATTCGTCTTAAGGCTATTGGATAAAATTCCATAGATAGCCAGGGTAGTCACTAAACCCAAAAAAGGAAAGGCATACCATGCGCCCATATCCCCAATGCCCCAAGGTCCGTTCCAATCCGGGACATGAAACCATCCCCAGATAAAACCCGGAAGTCCGCCGATAATCAGGATGGCACTCGTGCGCTGGAACACATTTTTTCTGGAAACGCTCGGATTCATATTGGGCGTAGAATCAGGACAGGGGATCACACAGTTCATACATTCGCCACAATGGGCATTGGGGAACGGCATGAATACGTTGCCGCCATACAACTTTTCAACCGGATGTATCGGACACAGCCCTGAACACCATATGCTTTTCCACTCGTAGATGAATCCCAGGCCAAAACCGGTAAAAGCCATGGACGCGATTAAAGCAGCTGTTGCCGGTCCGTTTACATTAAACACGGCATGGCGAAGGGGTACAATGACATATAGCGCTAAAACTGCAACCAGGTTTAACTTCCCCAGTTGGCGGGCAGTTAACTTCCTGCCCATCGACCACTGATAATGACGAGGAAATAAATTGGTAGTAGCCAAGGGACATACATTTCTCCACACTCCGGTAGCCACGACCAATAACGCGGGGGCAATGGGAATCAGAATATTCCAGAACAGCAAAATTCCTGTGGAGGGGAAAAAAATAAGGCAAAATAAGATCGTGATGCCTGCCACCCAAACAATGGATTGCACAATCCTCCAGATGAGCATGGATTGAAAAGATAACTGATTACCCGATTTAAATTCAAATCCCTTATTCGCCATAATGATAAACCCGCAATACCTGCCCGGATTCGCGGGCGAAAATTAAAATACCCCGGCATAAAAATTTATGACTTTAGTCATATCCGGCTTTTTCGAGTCAGATAGCCACGGCTCCAAGTACTGATAATCATTTAAACGTATGAGCATAGTCATGGTTCCCCTCCCGGATCTTCGATAATTTTATAGTTGATATAAGTAAGTTCCGTATGATGAAGTGAATTACTTATCCCTTTGCCCGCTATTCTTTTCAACACAGAACAATAAAAACTTTCAATCATGGACCCGTATATAGTGCCCTTTGATCAAATCAATCTTGCCAGCCTGCCACAAGTGGGCGGGAAAAATGCATCACTGGGTGAAATGTTCAATAAACTTAAACCTCTGGGCATTGAAGTGCCGGACGGCTTTGCGGTAACTGTAGCGAGTTACCGGGCTTTTCTCGATGCGAATAAGCTTACGGAAATCTTAAAAAAATTGATGGATTCTATCGATAACAAAACGCTTGATAATCTTCCGGAAATCGCCCAGCAATGCCGGGAACTGGTCTCCAGGGGACAGCTGCCGCTGGAAATCAAAAAGGAAATCATTAAAGGATACCGGATGCTATGCAAAGACCAGGACAATGTTTCGGTGGCCGTGCGCAGCAGCGCAACAGCAGAAGATCTGCCCACGGCCAGTTTCGCCGGCCAGCATGAATCCTTTCTCAATATTCAGGGGGAAGAACACGTACTTGATGCCGTGGTGAAATGTTATGTTTCCCTGTTTTATGACCGCGCCATTAAATACCGCATTGACAATGGCTTCGATCATATGCAGGTGGGTTTATCCGCCGGGGTTCAATATATGGTCCGGTCTGACCTGGCATGTTCAGGTGTTAATTTTACAATTGATCCCGAAAGCGGATTTGATAAAACGGTATACATTACGGGTGCCTGGGGACTGGGAGAAAATATCGTGCAGGGTGCTGTCATTCCCGATGAATTCTGGGTGTTCAAACCTACTTTGCTGCAGGGGAAAAATGCATTGATCAGCAGGAAAAAGGGAGAAAAAGAAAATACCATGGTCTATGATGAAACGGGACAGGGTGCCAGAAAAATTAAAAATACTGAAACACCCCTTTCTAAACGAAATGCCTGGATTTTATCCGATGTGGAGGTCCTGCAACTGGCCAGGTGGAGTTGTGCCATTGAAAAACATTATGGAACAGCCATGGATATTGAATGGGCCAAAGATGGTATCACCAACCAAATATATATCGTACAAGCCAGGCCTGAAACCATTTTCTCTAATAAGAAACACGCTCTGGTTTACACCTATAAACTCAAAGAAAAAGGCAGGATTATATGCAAGGGTAAGGCAGTTGGGAAAAGAATCATTAGCGGGCGGGCCTGCATCATCCATTCTCTCAATGAGGCCCATAAACTGCAGGCAGGAGATATCCTGATCGCCGATATTACTAATCCCGACTGGAATTCTCTCCTGCGAAAAGCAGTCAGCATTGTAACCGATAAGGGTGGCCGCACCAGCCATGCCTCCATTGTTGCCCGCGAACTTGGCATCGCGGCCATTGTCGGCACCGGCAATGCTACAAAAGTCATTCAGGACGGGCAGATTATTACGGTTGCCAATATGGAAGGCGAAGAGGGCATCGTACTTGACGGCAATATCCCCTTCGAAATGAATTTGGTGGATATGGCAACCATTCCGGAAGTAAAAACCAAACCCTATTTTATCCTGGCGGATCCGGACCGTGCTTTCGAACTCTCCTGGTATCCCGCCCGGGGCGTTGGTCTCCTGCGCATGGAATTCATCATCAACAACAGCATACTGATTCATCCGATGGCCCTGGTGAACTATGACCAGCTTCCGGAAAGTGCTGTAAAAACCACCATTGCACAAATGACTTCGGACTATAAAACGAAACCCGAGTACTTCGTGCAAAAGCTCGCTGAAGCCATCGCCAAATGTGCCGCGGCCTTTTACCCGAAAGAACTGATCCTGAGGATGAGTGATTTCAAGACCAACGAATATGCATCGCTGATTGGAGGGCAGTACTATGAACCTCACGAAGAAAACCCAATGATCGGGTTCCGTGGTGCCTCGAGGTATTATGACAAACGTTATTCCCCTGGTTTCGGACTGGAATGTGCTGCTGTACTTAAATTGCGCAATGAAATGGGATTCACCAACGTGAAACTGATGATCCCATTTTGCAGAACAGTCCAGGAAGCCAGGCAGGTTTTGCAAACCATGGAATCCTTTGGTTTAAAGCGAGGTGAAAACGGACTGGAGCTGTATCTGATGATCGAGATTCCCAGTAATGTGATCCTGGCCGATGAGTTCGCCAAATTATTTGACGGATTTTCCATCGGGTCCAATGACCTGACACAGCTGACGCTGGGCATTGACCGGGATTCGGATATTGTCAGTCATTTGTTCGACGAAAACAATGAAGCGGTAAAAATGATGATTGCCAAAGCAATACAGTCAGCAAAAAAAGCCGGTATCAAAATCGGCCTCTGCGGCCAGGCTCCCAGTGATTTTCCTGAGTTTTCCCAATTTTTGGTAGAACAGGGCATCGATTCCATTTCCTTTACTCCCGATGCTTTAATCCGGGGGATTGAAAATATCGCGAAAGCAGAGAATAAATTAATTGAAAAAAACAAGATTAAAACCGAACCCGTTTGGCAAACATTATTACAGTAACATTCAATCCCACAATTGACAAACTCAGTTCGGTCCATGCTTTGATTCCGGAGAAGAAATTGAAGTGCGCCGCACCCGTCTTCGAAGCCGGTGGTGGCGGGGTGAATGTAGCCCGTGCAATTAAAAAACTGGGAGGTCATGCCGTTGCTTTCTATCTGGCAGGGGGGCACTCCGGGAAAATGTTCAACCAGATGCTTCTGGAAGAACATTTGGAAACGATTGTTACGGAAACCCAGGGAAATACACGTGAAAATCTGATTATACTGGAAACAACTTCCAACCGGCAATACCTGTTTGATATGCCGGGTCCTCATATCATGGAAGCCGAATGGCAGGATTGTTTGAAAAATATCGAACGAATGGCCAGTGTAGAATGGATTGTCGCCAGCGGCAGTTTACCACCCGGAGTACCTACAGATATTTTTGCTAGAATTGCCCGGATTGCCCGACAAAAAAATGCCAGACTGATTGTAGACACTTCCGGCGATGCGTTATATCAGGCGGCAATGGAAGGCGTGTACCTGGTCAAACCAAACCTGGCGGAACTGAGCGCTCTTGCCGGAACTGATGAATTACACCTGAGTGCAGTGGACGAAGTTGCCAGGCAGGTGATCGCAAGAAAAGGAAGTGAAGTGATTGTTGTTTCGATGGGGCCTACCGGTGCAATGCTGGTTACGAAAAATCTGGTAAAGCAAATCGTTCCTCCACCGGTAAAAATTAAAAGTACCGTTGGCGCCGGCGACAGCATGGTGGCCGGCATAGTTCTGCAATTGGCGGGAAATAAAACACTGATTGAAGCCGTGCAATACGGTGTCGCATGTGGCACAGCAGCGACCATGAACCCTGGTACACAACTGTGTAATAAAGAAGATGCAGAAATTATATACAATCTTTTACTGGAGAAATCATCTTCCCGCCTGACGACAACCGGCCATTAAAAAAAAATAAAATAATACTACCCGGATCACATTTTTTAAGAAACAAAAATCTTCTTTGCTGCTTCCGCACTGAGGTACACTTCTCTTTTACCTTTTAGCTCCACCAGTACCGATTTATCAAAATCCTGTACTTCTTTTACAATAATTGTCTGATGAAGACCGATGCCCTGTTTCTCCAGATAGCGCAAAAAATCGGCTGAACTGTCTGAAACACTTGTGATCAATATTTTGCGATTTAGTTCTGCATCTGACAAAGGTCTGGAGGCTTTTGCAGGCAGGTGTCCGTTCGACTGGGGGATAGGATCACCATGGGGATCAAATTTCGGAAATCCAAGAAATTTTTCGAGGCGATCCGGTAAATCATAGTCGCGGATATGTTCCAGTTGTTCAGCAATATCATGCACTTCATCCCAGTTATAACCAAGTTTATCATGCAGAAATACTTCCCAGAGGCGGTGCTTACGGACGATTAAAACCGCAATTTTGAGTCCGCTCGCAGTCAGAACAGCTCCTTTACTCTTATCATAGTGAATAAGCTTTTTTTCCGTAAGCCTCTTGAGCATATCCACCACGGAAGCCGGGTTATTTTCAAGTTCTTCCGCTATGGCTGTAGCGCTCACCTTGCCATAACCCTGTTTATCAAGATGATAAATAGCTTTCAGATAATTCTCTTCCGATAAAGTCTGTGTAAGCAGCTTAACCATGAATTAAAGGTAATAAAGATTGGCTAATTAATAAAATTAGGTAAGACTAATTTTTTATATTGTATTTACCTAAATATTTTTATATATTTGGGCTAAATTTACCTGATGGTATGAAGGCCATTATGCTGATAGGCTGTATTTTTACAAATAGTTCTTTAACTGCTCAATCGCGGATTATTACCGGGGTAGTCATTGATACATTTTCAAAAGAATATCTTCCTTCCGCCACTATATATTTCAATAATATTGTCTTAACGGCAAATGCCAAAGGATTATTTTCGATTTCCCTTCCGGCTACAACCACAGATCTCAATCTCATTGTTTCATATACAGGATATAAATCAGATACGACAATAATTCATTCTTATCAGGATAATTATATTATTGAATTGGTCGCCTTAGATAATAAGTTAAACGATGTTGTAGTTACAACCGGTGTATCGAAAGCCACTTCTATTAAAGAGAATCCCGTTCCGATCGTCGTCATTTCAGCCAGGACCATTGACAGGGCAACGGAAGATAATATCATTGACGCGTTAGCGCAGGCTACACCAGGGTTTAACAGTGTAAAAACAGGGCCCGGTGTTTCAAAACCTTTCATTCACGGACTAGGATATAACCGGGTGCTCACACTATATGATGGAGTGCGACAGGAAAGTCAGCAATGGGGTGACGAACATGGAATTGTTGTGGATGATTATAATATTGAACGAGCAGAAATAATAAAAGGGCCAGCCAGCCTGATGTATGGTTCTGATGCATTGGCCGGTGTGATGAGTCTTTTCCCCATTATGCCATATAATACTCAGGGAAAATTAATTGGCAGATACACTTCGGAATATCAAAGCAACAATGGCCTTATAGGAAACGGAATGCGACTGATATTTGGCAGCGGACACTGGTCCTACATACTTCGTGGATCTTACCGGATCGCAAAGAATTATTATGACCCGGTAGACGGATGGGTATATAATACGAATTTCCGCACAACCAACGCGTCATTTACTGCTAAATACAATACTGCTTCCGGGTTTACAACCCTGAACATAAATTTATACGATCATAAACAGGGTATTCCCGATGGATCCCGGGATTCCCTCACGAGGCAATTCACTAAACAGATCTATGAGATTGGAGGTCAGCCTGATGACAATATAAAAAAAAGACCCCTTGTTCCTTATGATTCTCTGAATAGTTATTTATTAAGTCCGCTGCATCAACGAATACAGGATTATAAATTTTACAGCAATAATCATTATGAATTCGGAAAGGGATATTTGGACGGTCAGCTGGCATTCACGCAAAATTTTCGCAGGGAATACGATCATCCGACAAACCCTGATCAAGCCGGACTGTTTGTCAGACTCTGCACATTGAATTATGGATTAAGATTCACAAAACAAATTTTTTCAGGTACGGAAATGACCTTAGGTATAAATGGTATGTACCAGAATAATAAAAGCCTGAATGCTACGGACTTCCCGATACCGGACTTTAATTTACTGGATGTAGGTCCTTATATATACTTACATAAAACATGGCATCGGTGGACGATGAGCGGTGGTATGCGGTATGATAACCGTTCTCTCAGTGGAAATAATTTTTATACAAAACAGGATTCAGTTACAGGATTTTTTAAACATGTTATTAATCAGGACACCACAGGTTCGTATTTACAATTCCCGGCTTTTAATAAAACCTTTGCGGGTTTTTCTTTCAGCGCGGGAGTGACTTACGAGATAAATCAGCATATCAGTTTAAAGGTTAATATCGCAAGGGGATTCCGGGCACCGAATATTTCAGAATTCGCATCCAACGGCCTGGATCCTGGCGCCCATATTGTTTATTTAGGCGACCGGAATGCGCTGCCTGAATTCAGTCTGCAGGAAGACGCAGGAATTGAGATGACTTACAATGATATTTCAGTTTACATCAGTTTTTTTAACAACTATATTCAAAATTATTTATACGAAGCGCAGGAAACAGATGGCCAGGGAAATCCGGTAGTTGTTGTTCCGGGAAATAAAACATTCAGATATGAACAATCTTCGGCAGAATTACTCGGATTTGAGACCTCAGTGAATTTCCATCCTGAATTATTAAGAGGCTTTTCATTTAACAACTCTTTCTCTTTGATAAATGGCTACAATCTTAATTCTTCTTTTAAACACAGAGGCGTAAACGGGGAATACCTTCCTTTCATGCCTCCTGTGCGACTTGTGTCCGGAATTAATCAGGAGATAAAACCAAGGTCGGTCATTTTCACTTCCATAACTCTTACATGTCTTGCAGATTTTAATGCTGCTCAGAATCATTACCTGGCATTGGATGATACTGAAACGCCAACACCTGCTTATACTTTAATCAATATGGGAATTCTCACTACGATTAAATACAATCAGAACAATTCATTGCAATTCCAGCTACAGGTAAATAATTTGCTGAATACGGCTTACCAGTCAAATCAGAGTCGTCTCAAGTACTTCGAATATTATACGGTATCACCAAACGGGCATTTGGGAATTTATGGAATGGGGAGAAATATCTGTGCAAAACTGATTGTGCCTTTTTGAATATTTAAAATAGAATTTAAGGAATGGAATCGATTACAGAAGATAAAAAGGGGTGGCGAAAAGCGAAGATCAGTAATTCATTACCTGAGGTTTTCTCCACTATCCATGTACCAAAAGGCGGAAGTTTCTGGAGGAAATTATTGGCTTTCACCGGACCAGGTCTGATGGTGGCTGTTGGATATGTGGATCCGGGAAACTGGGCTACTGATATTGCAGGGGGTGCACAATTTGGATATACATTGTTATCAGTTATCCTCATTTCCAACTTTTTTGCGATCATCCTGCAATACCTCGCACTGAAACTGGGTATAGCCACTGAGCGGGATCTGGCCCAGGCCTGCAGGGATCATTACAGCCCAACGGTAAGTTTTCTATTATGGATATTTTGTGAAATTGCAATCACCGCCTGCGACCTGGCTGAAGTCATAGGCTCGGCTTTGGCGCTGAATCTGTTATTCCATCTTCCTCTTACATGGGGTGTAGCGGTCACTGCATTGGATGTACTGGTAATTCTTTTCTTTCAATACAAGGGCTTCCGGCTAATTGAAAGTATCGTGGCTTCGCTCATTTTTGTAATTCTGGTCTGTTTTACTTATGAAATCCTGGCTTCACATCCGGACTTTATTCCCATTTTAAAAGGTCTTATTCCACAACAGCAAATAGTTTTAAACCCTTCGATGCTATATATAGCAATTGGTATTCTGGGCGCTACGGTTATGCCGCATAATTTATACCTGCACTCAAGCATTGTTCAAACGCGCAATTATGAACGCAACGAGACGGGTAAGAAAATGGCTATAAAATTTGCATCCATCGACAGCACCGTTGCCTTATTATTTGCTTTTTTTATCAATGCTGCCATACTTATAGTAGCCAGCGCTGCTTTTCATACAACTGGTCACCAGGGTGTTGCTGACATAATGGAAGCGCATAAATTACTGACGCCTCTTTTGGGAGCCACACTTGCCAGTGTTTTATTTGCTGTCGCATTATTAGCTTCCGGTCAAAATTCTACGCTTACCGGTACGTTGGCTGGTCAGATCGTAATGGAAGGATTTCTGCACATCAGATTAAACCCATGGCTAAGAAGATTAATAACCAGGGCCATTGCAATAATACCGGCCTTTATCGTAACGGTCATTTATGGTGAAAAAGGAATTGCAAGTCTGTTATTGCTTAGCCAGGTAATACTTTCCATGCAGCTCAGCTTTGCAGTTATTCCTCTTATCATGTTTACCAATGACTCTTTAAAAATGGGAACTTTCGTAAACAGTCTTCTTACGAAAATAGTAGCCTGGGCCGTTGCGTTAATAATCCTGATTTTGAATCTTTTTCTTCTTTACAAAACCATTTTTTAAAAAAAGAAAAAGAGAATGTTCGTTTAAATTCCCACCGGTTTCCTGCTGGACTCTAAAATTTATTCAGACTTTATTTAATGGTAAAACTTCCTTTGGGAAAATAAAAAATTGTCTTCTTACCGCTTCCGCTGATAAAAGTCATTTTGCTAAAGCTACCTGCTTTGCCGGTATAAAGAATCCTGTCACCTTCTTTCATTCTTCCTGAATCAAAATAAGATCCCAGAGGGCATTTATTCAGATTGTCAGCTACGTCATAAGTGTAGGAAGAAAAGCAGATCATTTTTTTGGTGGTAATATTCGGATACTGGTATCCAAAAATTTTATACTCCGCTTTTGGATTTGACGTAACGAAGAATTCTTTTGTCTTTTTATCTACATGTGCAACAGTTAAAGCACCGGCCTGCGAAACAGTTTGTGCAACGCAAGCTGATGAGATAAAAACAAATAAAATAGGAGAAAATATCCTGTTCATGACGTGCAAATTACAAACGACTGTCAAAATACACCGAATAACATGCAAGACATATGCCAAATAAGTGGTTATTCTTCAATGATTTCCACTTGGCTATCTGGCAAAATATTTTTACCTTTTGATTCCCTGAATATGAATTTAATCATTCTAAATTGACGGTCATGCCATTCAAGAAACTCAGCGAAGATCAGATAAAGTCGTTTCATAAAGACGGCTATGTGGTTATCAGGAACTTTTGCAGCAGGCAGGAGACAGATAAATTATATGCCACCGCCATCGAAGACAGTTCCATCAGTAAGAATGCTTTGGATTTAAATGATCTCTCGGGCAAAAAGACAAAACTTTCATTGTGGTTCACTCCGGGCAATGATGTTTTTGGGTATCTGACCCGCAGTGAACGTATGGTTAATGCAGTTGCCCAATTATTAGATAGTAATGCACCTGTTTGTCATTTTCATTCGAAATTAATGCAGAAAGAGCCGAGGGTTGGCGGCGCATGGGAATGGCATCAGGATTACGGGTATTGGTATAAGAATCAATTCATTTATCCTGATCAGTTAATAAGCGTAATGATTGCACTTACAAAAGCGAATAAGGAAAATGGATGTCTGCAGGTGATTAAAGGCTCACACAAACTGGGAAGGGTGAATCATGGTTTTTCGGGAGAGCAGGTGGGTGCCGATATGGTAATGGTAAACAATGCGCTTAAGACCATGGACCTCGTATACAGTGAACTTGAACCGGGTGATGCATTAATTTTCCACAGCAATCTTTTACATCGTTCCGAAGCCAATCTTTCAGCTGATCCAAGATGGTCAATCATTTCCTGTTATAATTCACAGTCAAACATAGCCTATAATGAGAGTTCAACTTCCTGGAAAATTCCTGTGGAAATCGTTCCCGATGAAGCCATTCTAAACTGGGAAGCGGAATCTTTCGCGAATGCCGATTTTCTGAAGAAAGAAAACGATCCGGCCCTGAAGGAAACCGGATGGGAAAAATCTGTCAGTACTAAATTGTAAGAATATTTTACAAACTTATTTTCGAGGCAACCGCCGTTTCTATAGTCACGCTCACATTTTCTTAACTCCCGGATCCTGAACGCAGTATTCTCCATTGAGAGACCGGCTGTATCGATGTGTTCCTTCTGCAGAGGGTCCCTGTTTATCATTTTTTCTTAAGGCACCGTTACAGAAGGGTATCAGTGGAACTGTGACCTATTATCTTTTATCAGACGCAGAAAACTTCCATGTTTTTTGAAATTGTGTTCTTAAATGTCAAAACAGTTATGAATACTCTTCTGAAATAGTAAGCTTATGGTTAATATTGTCAGGAACTAAGCCTGATAAATGGAGCCTTCACTGGATAATTACTGGAACCTCAGCCCCGAAACCACATTTCAATTACTCTCCTGTACAGGAAACGGACTATCCACCTCAGATGCGGATTCCAGGCTTCAGCAATATGGCCCTAATACATTAAAAGCCAGATCATCCTCCTCGGGAATCGTTCTTTTTCTTTCGCAATTCAGAAGCCCTATAACCATTCTGCTGATCGCCGCGGCTATTCTTTCCATGATTCTGGGAGATTTTACAGATGCCATAATTATTCTGATCATTATCCTTATCAGTAGTTTTCTGGGTTTCTGGCAGGAGAAAGGTGCTGCAAATGCCGTCGAAGAATTACTTAAGATGGTTCAGATCCGGTGTCGCATTCTCAGGGACGGATCCGAAAATGAATGGCCGATAGAAAAAGTAGTACCCGGGGATATTGTTGTTTTATCTGCAGGAGATGTTATCCCCGGAGACAGCCTGATACTGGAATCAAAAGAATTATTTATTGATGAAGCTGCATTTACGGGTGAATCTTATCCGGTGGAAAAAAATGAGGGCATTGTTCCAGCCGATGCTCCTTTATCCAAAAGAAGTAATTCTTTATTCATGGGTTCGCATGTGACGAGTGGAAGAGCAAGGGCACTGATCGTGCGGACAGGCAAATTGACAGAGTTCGGCAAAATTTCTGACCGACTGCGCATCAGGCCATCAGAAACGGATTTCGAAAAGGGTATCCGGCGTTTTGGATATATGCTGATGGAAATAACTCTGATTCTCGTGATTCTCATATTCGCCATCAATGTACTATTGCATAAACCCGCGCTGGATTCATTTTTATTTTCACTTGCACTTGCGGTTGGATTAACACCCCAACTCCTTCCGGCTATTATTACGGTCAACCTGGCCACCGGAGCAAGAGCCATGGCAAGAAAGAAGGTCATCGTAAAACGATTATCCTCTATTGAAAATTTTGGAAGTATGAACATTCTTTGTTCAGACAAAACGGGAACCATTACGGAAGGCAAAGTAACTATTAAGGACGCGCTGGATATCGATGGCAATCATTCAGAGAAAACACTGACGTACGCCGGTTTAAATGCCACTTTGCAACAAGGATTTCATAATCCTATTGACGAAGCGATCAGTGCTCATTATAAAGGACCAGACAACTTGTATAGCGTTCAGTCAGAAATACCTTATGATTTCATTCGCAAACGACTCAGTATACAGGTAAGGAACAATAAGGAAAATTTCACCATTACTAAAGGCGCACTTAATTCCGTCATTGATATCTGTGACCGCGCAGAAACAGAGAAGGGAGTTTTAATTTCCATGGATCAAAAAAAAGAACAGATCCTAAATCAATATCATCAGTTAAGTGCAGAAGGCTACCGGGTGTTGGGTGTTGCCTATAAGATTACCAACAAAGAGACTGATTTTACAAAAGATCAGGAAAATAAAATGATATTCCTGGGCTTTATAACTTTGTTTGATCCCCCAAAAATAAACGTACGTGAAACGCTCGATAAATTAAAACATCTGGGTGTTCAGTTAAAACTTATAACGGGAGACAATGCACTGGTTGCGGAAAGTATTGCAAAACAAATAGGCATCCCCAATCCGGTTATACTCTCCGGATCACAGCTCCGCAAAATGACAGATGGCGCAGTTATGCAGCAGGGAGTGCTTGCAGATATTTTTGCTGAAGTGGAGCCCAATCAGAAAGAACGCATTATCCTTTGTCTTAAGAAAGCCGGCAATGTTGTTGGTTTCATGGGTGACGGAATTAATGATGCACCGGCGCTTCACACTGCAGATGTAGGTATCTCGGTAGATTCTGCAGTGGATGTAGCGAAAGAAGCAGCAGATATCGTTTTGCTCGATCAAAACCTGGATGTTCTTTCTGAAGGAATCGTTATTGGACGAAAAACTTTTACCAATACGATGAAATATATCTTTATGGCTACCAGTGCCAATTTCGGTAACATGTTCAGCATGGCTGGCGCTTCTCTGTTCCTGCCGTTTCTACCACTTTTGCCCAAGCAAATACTGCTGACCAATCTCTTAACGGATTTTCCTGAAATGGCCATTGCCACGGACCGGGTAGACGCTGCATCCCTTGAAAAACCGCATCGCTGGAATATTCGTTTTATACAACGATTCATGCTGGTTTTCGGGCTCCTAAGTTCGGTATTTGATTATCTGACTTTCGCTGTGCTATTATTTATTATGAAAGCAGATGAGAAAGTATTTCAATCCGGCTGGTTTGTTGAATCAGTTATATCTGCAACTCTGATTGTGCTGGTTGTTCGTACAAAACTTCCTTTTTTGAAAAGTCTGCCGGGAAAATATTTATCAGTTGCCACTTTGCTTATAGTTTTAATTGTCCTGGCGCTTCCTTTTTCACCCCTGGCCGGACTTTTCGGGTTTGGCCGTTTACCCTGGAATTTCTATGGCTGGATGATCCTGATCGTTGGCGCTTATATTGGTTCAGCCGAAATCCTAAAACATTGGTTTTACAGGAAATTAAAAAATAATTAAGAATGATCAGGGTAATTTAGGCACTGCCGCTTAGCTATTGTCAGTCAGATACGATATTTTTGCATCGCCAAACTAATAAAATCTAAATCAGGGTCTGCCAAAAGAAAAATAGATCCGTTAAAACACGTATATAAATGAAGAAATTGCCTGCCACGTTATTTGTGATTATTTGTTTTAGTGCCTGCCATTCAAAGTCTGATTACGAAAAAATATTTAATGACCCCGATATTTATTGCAATGCGGTCCATGAGCTAAATACCATTGTGATGGGTAATAATTTTACTCCCATTGTAGCTTCCAGGAATTACCTGTATGCAGCCGTTGCCGGATATGAAGTTATTGCTGCCGCATATCCTGATAAATATAATTCACTGGCCGGACAGTTGCGTGGCCTTGGACCAGTTCCCAAACCACCTGCAGGACAGAAAATTGATTTTGAGTTTAGTTCACTCCTTGCTTTTTGCAAATTGGGTGAGTCCGTCACTTTTCCGGCGGGAAGTATGAAGTATTATACAGATAGTCTGAAACAACTCGCAACCGACCATGGAATGCCCTCTGATGTATTAGAAAACTCCATTGCATATAGTGATACGGTTTCTTCAGTCATTATGGATTGGAGCAAACACGACAATTATCTGCAAACAAGAGGCGCTACGGAATATGAAGTGAAAGATTCTCCCGGAAGGTGGGTGCCTACTCCACCTGCGTACTCACCGGCTTCAGAACCACACTGGAGGGAAATCCGCGGACTGGTCATTGACAGTGTTAACCAATTCATGCCTGAGCCTCCTTATACTTTCAACGTAACGGATAAAAACAGTCCCTACTATAAGGAAGTGAAGCTAAGCCAGAATATAGTGGACAGCCTGACGGATGAACAGACATGGATTGCCGATTTCTGGGATGACAATCCTTTCAAATTGAATGTCTCCGGGCATTTGATGTTCGGCACCAAAAAATTCTCGCCGCCGGGTCACTGGATGGGGATTGTCGGCATCGCTGCAAAAAAATCAGGTGCGGATTTCAAGGAAACAACCTATGCGTATGCTATAACATCTGTTGCACTTTTCGATGCATTCATTCAATGCTGGAACATAAAATACATCTACAATACTTTAAGGCCTGAGACTGCGATTAATAAATATTTTGATCCGAATTGGAGGCCACATCTGCAAACTCCGCCGTTTCCTGAGTATACCTGCGGGCATTGCACAATTTCTGCAGCTGCTGCTGAGACGCTGACCAGTGTTTTCGGGGATAACTTTGCTTACACAGATTCAACAGAGCTTGAATTCGGAATAAAAAGCCGTTCATACAAATCTTTCCGCGATGCCGCGCTGGAAACTCAATACTCCCGGTTTTATGGTGGAATACATTATAATTATTGCTGCGTTCGCAGCAATGTCATGGGTAAAGAAGTCGGTGACCTTGTTGTTGAACGTTTGAAGATGAAGAAATAATCGGTGATATATTCATCTAAAAGTTAAAACAACTGAAATGAGAAAGCTGACGGTTTTTAATTTCGTTTCACTTGACGGATATTATGAGGGGCCAAAAAAAGGAGATATAAGCTGGCACAAATTTGGTCCGGAAGAATCTGAATATTCTGCTGAAATGCTTTCATCAGGTAAAACCCTTTTATTCGGTCGGGTTACTTATGAACTGATGGCCTCTTATTGGCCAACGGCTGAAGTGATCGAAAAGGATCCGGTCGTAGCCAAAGCGATGAATGAATCAGAAAAAATTGTATTCTCCGGGACTTTAAAAAAAGCTAAATGGAACAATACACATTTAATCAGAAAAAAAATGGAGAAGGCTGTATCGGAAATGAAGCAGCAGCCAGGCAAGGACATCGTTATTCTTGGCAGTGGCAGCATTGTACAGCAACTTGCCCAGAAAAGTTTGATCGATGAATTTCAGATTATGGTGGTTCCCGTGGTAATCGGAAAAGGATCATCCATGTTTAAAGACATCAAACCAAGGCTGAATCTGAAACTGGTGAACACAAAGACTTTCAACAGTGGCAATGTTCTTCTTTGTTATCGTTAATCAGGAAATTAAACTAAGAATATGGATCACAAAGTTATATCGGTAAAGATGGCACTGAGTTCATGGCAAACAAATATTGACCGGTGTACAAAGTTAATTAATGATCTTTCAGATGATCAACTATTGAAGGAGATAGCCCCGGGCAAAAACAGGGGAATTTACCTTGTGGGTCATCTGGCCGCTGTGCATGATGCAATGCCTGAGATTCTTGGCTTCGGGAAGAGAGCATACCCCGGCCTGCAGCCTGTTTTCCTGGAGGCGCCGGATAAGACCATTGAGAAAATTCCATCTGTATCTGAATTAAGACAAATCTGGACCACTGTGCACGAAAGATTAAAAAACGAATTTGTAAAAATAACACCGGAGAGATGGTTTATCCGACACGAGTCTATGACCGATGCGGATTATGAAAAAGATCCCACACGAAATAAGCTGGCAGTTTTACTGAACCGCACCAATCATCTTTCTTATCACTACGGGCAGCTGATTTTATTAAAATAGTCCGTGCTATCTTCGCCGTCGCTAATTTAACACATCATGAAAAGAGTGGCAGTCACAGGATTGGGTCTTCTCAGTCCGTTAGGTAATTCCGTAAATGAATTCTGGGAGAATATTGTGGAAGGTAAAAGCGGGGCAGGACCTATTACCAAATTTGATGTGTCAAAATTTAAAACGAGGTTTGGTTGTGAAGTGAGAGGATTTCATCCTGAAGATTTCTTTGAAAAAAAGGAAATAAAAAAATACGACCTGTTCTCACTCTATGCCATGGTTGCCAGCGACCAGGCACTCAAAGATGCCGGTTTGGATCCGGCCGGCATGACAGATGAGGAGCTTTATGATATCGGAGTAATCTGGGCCTCAGGTAATGGCGGCATCGGGACATTCGAAGAGCAATTGAAAGAATTTTATGCCGGAGACGGCACCCCACGTTTCAATCCATATTTCATTCCTAAAATGATTGTCGATATTGCTGCGGGCGCTATCTCCATTCGTCATCGTCTTTATGGTCCAAACTATTGCACTGTCTCGGCCTGCGCTTCATCGAATACTGCAATTATCAACGCATTTGACACGATTCGTTCGGGAAAAGCTACCATCATGGTAGCAGGTGGATCAGAGGCTGCGATTACACCCTCTTCTCTCGGCGGATTCAGTGCTTCGCAGGCTCTTTCAAAAAGAAATGATATACCGGAGATGGCTTCAAGACCTTTCGATGTGGAACGCGACGGATTTGTTATAGGTGAGGGAGCCGGCGCATTGATCCTCGAAGAGTGGGATCATGCCATAAAAAGAAACGCGAATGTACATGCAGAAATAGTTGGAGGAGGAATGGCCGCTGATGCGTATCATTTGACAGGCACACATCCTGAAGGACTCGGCGCCAGACTTTGTATATCCCGGGCATTGAAAGATGCCGGAATCGCCCCTCAGGATATTGACTATATCAATGCGCACGCTACTTCAACGGGTATTGGAGATATCAGTGAGATGAAGGGTGTTGAAAAGATTTTCGGTGGGTTACCTGTTTTTATTAGTGCAACCAAATCCATGACGGGTCATTTGCTCGGAGCTGCAGGCGCGGTGGAAAGTATTATCAGTATTCTCTCAGTCAAGCATAATATCATTCCCGCCACCATCAATACTAAAACAATTGACGAAAAAATTCCTTCCAATTTAAATATCGTAATCGGAAAATCGCTTCACAAAACAGTCAACTTCAGTCTGAATAACACATTTGGGTTCGGTGGTCACACGGCGAGTTCTATTTTTAAGAAATACAGTTCCTAGCCGTTGACGGTTTGCGGTTGGCGGTTTTTCACTCCCATACTCCCATACTCCCATACTCCCATACTCCCATACTTTCCTCAGTCTCCCTGATCTTCTTCGAGATCATTATGATCATCTCCACCAAGGCTGTAATAATTATTTTCTTCATCCTCCTCTCCTATAGCTTCATCAGCATCATCCAGCTCACTGCCAGGAACATCTTCGCTGTCAATGGGGATTGGATTTTCTTCGGCTAATGGTATTTTCTCTTCCTTATTGAATATGTCTTCCTTTTCGGAATAATGCGGGTATCCAGGAAATTTGGATTCGTCTTCTTCCTTTGCAGGTGATTTCTTTTTCTTGATCATCTTTCAATTTTTTATTTTATAAACAATTAAGGTGAATTAGTTTTCGATTCAAGGCTCAGATGTTTGCAATTCCAGTTTTTACATTCTGTGCCCTATTCGTCAACAAAGTTCACGATTGTTTCGGAGAAACTTAGTGTTAATTATAATAAATAAAATACTCCAGCCGGAGTGGTTCATCAGGCTGGATAGATGGGTTGAAAGAAAGTTCAATATCATAGTGTGCATGGACGACAGGCGATCTTTTGCAAACCAGATTCTAATTCTGCACTATTACTTCAAAATCCGAAGCTTTAACATTTCCCAATTGTTGCAGTTCATCATTATTCCATCGTGCATCAGGTGCACCGCTGATATACATATTGCTGCCGATATCTGCGAGGATCATTCCGTATTTTTTAAGTGCATTCAAAATGACCTGGTCATTAGCAGGAAAACTACTTATATCAAAGCTTGCTTTTAAACGGATCTTCGCTCCGAATGGAAGAGAATACTGACCGCCACTGCTGTTGACTTTATGTGTGGCAGGTGATATATATCCTGATTTAACATTGGACGAAGCGAGTGTAAATCTTATGGCGTGATGAATAGCTCCACTTGCAACTTCATCATATTTAACAAGTCCCGGAAAAATCGGTAGCCCGGCTGCATCGGCAGAGGTCCATCCATCGGGACGCAGCGCATCAGAATTGAGATTGAACACGGCACCTGATGATGCTTCCCAATGATCTACGTTTACGCTGGCATTATATAGCTCATATAAAATGTCATTGTCTTTATCCACTGCCAATACGTGGGAATCACCCTGACCATCTCCTTCGATGGGCGCATTCAGTGGAATCGGATAGGGACCCGGATCGCTTTCATCACCATAGTTACCATCATATCCATTTGCACGAAAAACGATAGAAACTTTTTTCTGATTACCGCAAACAACTACAAAAGGAATTCCGATCGGTGCATTATCCCACAATCCGCTGCCGAAATCTGCTTTGAGGCCGGCTGTAGAATAGGCCAACAGTATTTGGCTGCTTGAAGGGTCTACGGCCCTTGAAGAAATGTCTTCATTCCAGGAATTGTCTGCCGGGAAAATTGTGATTCCCAAGAAATCTGATGCAACTGCATAACAGGTTGGAGATGTACTGTTAGTTGAATCGGTGACATTATTTTTGGAGTCACTGGCATCAACCACTTTTTTGGAACAGGCGGTGAAAACAAGTAAAAATACAGCTGAAAAAATACGAATCATGTTTTTCATAGAGTAGGTTGGATAACACCATTTGAACAAATTGCATACCAGAATACTGAAACTTAATGTCTTTAAATAATGATAATTTCCAAACTTGGGAATGAATGAATTGAATACGATGATCAAATTTGGTTAAGGATGCTTATATGCAACTTTTCTATACAAATGATGACGGGTATGCAAATGATGTAGTAGTATAGTAGTTGATTCATATTAGAACTTTATCGGTCCGAAAAACCGGACAGTTTTCTAAAGATCGTTTTGTAGTTTTTGACTTCAACTCTATCCATACTATTATTGTGGATTGAACTCCCTTTAAAATACTCAATCCAACTGGCATTTAATTCTTGCTAAGGATGACATTATAAACATTATTGCTACCTGTAAAACGGTAAATGGGATTGCCCGACTGTTCATAAATGACCTTGGCTATTTTATTTCTCTCCGTTTGAACCGTAATACCCTCAAAATCCCATGTACCACATAAACCCGACTGGCAGTTTCTGGTCTGGAGTTCCAGGCGGATAATATCGGACGGATGGACAGGCTTATCCAGGTTGAGGGTTATGATATTCGTCGAATTCACTGGCCAATTTAGCCCTGCATTGACATTGGCGAAACCCTGAATAGTTCCATCACGAAAACTAACCGTAATATTCAAATTATTATCGCCACCTTGCAGATCGCCATCTCCGGTTCTGAAATTAATGAGTAACTTATCAGTTTTCGCGATGCTGGTTTCCGGTCCTTCGGTTTCGGTATTTCCGTTTCCTGTTTCACAAATTGGAAGGTTTGTAAAATGATAAGTGCCGCTGAAATCATTTCCTGAATATCGTTTAAGCAAAGGTTTTCCGATTTGGGTTAAAATGTTTTCATCGGGAAAGCCACCCCTGGCCACCATGGTCAATTGATTCAAATTCCAGTTGTAACAGGAGACTCCGTTCAATTCATCGCATGGCTTCGTATAAATAATGATGTTTTTGAATGCATTTACGGGGGCTGGATTCGCTAACCACAATTCTACCGTATTGGATGTGTTGGCCGGCCAGGGCAAACGTCGGTTCACGTTTAGAAATTGTTGGTACGTGCCGTCGTTAAACTGGAGCATTACATTGCAATTATCATCCACACCCCGCAGCCCGTCTTCCCCGGTTTTAAAAGTAAGGACCAGTTCATGGGCTTCGCAGTCGGGAGGGCTGGTTGACGAAGAGGCATCAAATGGGGGTGTTCCTGCAACATACCTGGTATCCACGAAATAGCCCATATAATGATCGCCGTTATTTTCATGATCCTTCCAGTAATAATAATGGAGTGCCTTATTTACCTGAAGCGTAGAAATAATATCCGGGTATGCCGGGTTATAGCAGTAGATTTTGAAATCTTCCTGGTAGTCGCCTAATTTACCCTGGTAGCGGCCACAATCATATCCGATAGCAATTGCCTGATTATGCGGACGAAAACGTCCGTCCGCCTCTTCAAATAATCCGATAGTAACAGGTATACCATTGTCAATATAACTTTTTAGTTCCTGCAGTCTACCGCCGTTGGTTCCCTGCAAACCCCAGTCGAAAAATTCATTATTTTGCCATCCAAAGGGATTGACAACCATCTCACGCCATTTCTCTGCATTTTCGAAAAGCGAACTTATTTGCCGGTTATAAATATAATCATAGAGCAGATTATGATCAGATGGCGGATAACTTTGCCATGGGACCTTCATTTTCCGGTTATAATAGTCCAGCGCCGTATAACACATTCCTCCGGCGCATCCGGATAAAGTAATTTTTAATCCTGTATGATCGTAATATGTATTTGCAAAAGCATTTACAAAATGAAGACCATCATGATCAGGTTTGAAATTTGTTGAATGTGCCCCCTGACAGAGCGCCATTTGTCCAATTGTACTGCTGAATAACCACAGGAGTATGATCCGCATAGGCATCTATTATTTGGTATTCACTGAATAACTTCAATTCCCGGGGCACTCGTTTGAAATCAATCCATAATTGGTCTTGTCTGTTACTACCATTTCTGATTCAAGTCTGAAAAAAAGGTATGGATCAATTATCCCATAAGAAGTAATTTCCCACAAATTGCTCAATTGTTGCATGATTTTTAAAACTATTATACAATTCACGGGTTCATGAATATTGAAATTTCCATTAACACCGGCTTAGCAATAAAAAATATCGCCACGGAATATTAAGAAGTAAATTCATGATCTTTCATTGGGGCGACTGTTACTGGAAGCGCAGATCTATTTATGTTGTAAGCCCGGATATGCAATTAATGAATACTGAAAGTAATAAAAAACAGACGGATATTGACCCCGCCAAAGGTTTAAACCAAAGTGAAGTCGAAAGCAAGCTCAAAGAGTATGGCTATAATGAAGTACCGAGTAAAAAGCCAAGTTCATTTCTTTTATTTATAAAGAAATTCTGGGGGCTAACCGGATGGATGCTCGAACTGATAATCATCCTTTCATGGTTTTTGCACCGATATGCCGATGCATACATTGTGTTTGGCTTGCTCTTATTTAATGCGATCGTTGCTTTTATTCAGGAACATGATGCCACGAACGCAGTTGAGTCTCTGAAGAAAAAATTACAGATAAATGTAAAGCTCTTAAGAAATGGAACCTGGAACACTTTACCTGCAAGGGAATTAGTACCCGGTGATATTATTCGAATCCGAACAGGTGATTTTGTTCCTGCAGATGTAAGAATCATTCGAGGCGAAATAAGCATAGATCAGTCAGCATTAACCGGAGAATCACTTGAAATAGAGAAAAAACCGGATGATATTATTTATTCTGCGTCTGTAGTTACCAAAGGAGAGGCGACGGGAATGGTAACTTTGACTGGTGCCAAAACCAAATACGGAAAAACAATCGAGCTGGTTAAAACCGCCAGGCCGAAATCACATATTGATGAGGTCATTTCAAAAGTTGTTAAATGGCTATTATTAATAGTTGGCACATTACTATCAGTAGGTTTTATTGCTTCTTATTTAAAGGGAATTAATTTGTTGGAAATACTGCCATTGATGCTGGTGTTATTGCTTGGTGCTATCCCGGTGGCCCTGACCGCAATGTTTACAGTGTGTATGGCTTTAGGGTCAAAAGAAGTAGTCAAACAGGGAGTATTGATTACCAGGTTAAACGCTCCGGATGATGCGGCCAGCATGGATATTCTTTGTGTAGACAAGACCGGCACACTAACGATGAACAAGCTATCCGTAGCAAAAATACAGGCTGCCAAAGATTATACCGAAGATGATGTATTGCTTTATGGAGCATTGGCGTCTCAGGCAGCGAATCAGGATTCAATAGATATGGCATTCATAAACTCTGCAAAACAAAAAAATATTTCATATAATAATTTTACGCAAAAATCCTTTATCCCGTTTGATCCTCAAAACCGCAAAACGGAAGCCGTAGTAAAAAAGGCGAATGAAGAATTTGAAGTGATGAAAGGTTCGTTCAATGTTATTGCACAGTTATGTAGTCTGGATCAAAAATCAACAAGCGAATGGGAAGTAAAAATAAATGAATTTGGAAAAGAAGGCTACCGGACACTAGCCGTGGCCCGTGCAAATATTAACGAAAAAGCGCGCTTTACAGGATTAGTCGCATTACATGATCCGCCAAGACCAGATTCCAAAAAACTGATCAACGATATTAGAAATTTAGGAATATCAGTTAAAATGCTCACTGGTGATGCAGTTCCGATAGCCATTGAAATTGCAAAGGCAGTGGATTTAGGAAACTCGATAATTAAGATCTCAGACTTAAAAAATGTTGACTCTCAAAAGGTTGTTGAACTGTTGGAAAAAAACAATGGAATCGCCGAAGTTTACCCAAAAGACAAATACGATATAGTAAAAGCATTTCAGGCAAAAGGTCACATCGTTGGAATGACCGGAGACGGGGTAAACGATGCGCCCGCTTTAAAACAAGCTGAAGTCGGAATTGCTGTAAGCAGCGCCACAGATGTAGCAAAAGGTGCCGCCAGTATTGTATTGACCGAAGAGGGACTGGTAAACATCCTGAGTCCCATAAAAGTGGGAAGAATGATGTATGAACGCATTAATACCTGGATATTTAATAAGATTACGCGAACAATTTTGAAAACTTGTTTTGTTGTTATTTCATTCCTGATCCTTGGCAGGTACATTATTTCAGCTTCCGCGATGCTTTTAATGATATTCATGACAGATTTCGTGAAAATATCATTGTCTACGGATAATGTGAAGGGATCTGAAAAACCCTCAAAATGGGATATAAACGGTCTGGCGAAAATGGGAATCGTTCTGGGGCTGATTATGACGCTTGAGGCTTTCGGTATTCTCTACATAGGTTTACACTATTTCAATTTAAATACGGATAGTAATGCCCTTAGCACATTCTCATTTGAAATTTTATTATTCTTTGCGATTTTTTCAATATTCGTAATCAGAGAAAAGGGGCATTTTTGGCAAACTGCTCCAAGCAAAACACTTCTGTTTCTACTTATAGGTGATTCCCTTCTGGGCATTATCCTTTCCTCCTTTGGCATTTTGGGATTTAAGGCTATTTCATTGAAACAAACCCTGGTTGTATTTATTTATACCGGAGTATTTTCATTAATCATAAATGATTTTATCAAGATTGCGCTCTTAAAAAAATGGCCATCAAAAGGAATTTAGAAATTCAGTTGACGACTAAAAAAACTGGTGAAATGATATTATCAATTATAATTTTAGAAATGATCAAACTGAAAAATTATTCAACTTAGGCGACTATTCATCAACGAAGTCATATTAACCGTCGATTTTTATTTCATCATTCGCATTTTCGATTACATTTTCACCCGCCTGAATCTGACCGAAGACTTCTATGCTGTCCTTTGTTTCGTTACCGGTCAGCACGTCTACTTTAATATTTTTCCCATTTCTTACAGCAATCACGTACTTTCCCTCTGTAGAAATTACCAGAGCTGATCGGGGTACGCTGAGCGCATTAATATTTCCCAATGAATATAAAACGACATCCGCATACATACCTGGCTGAAGTATCTCGTTTTTGTTTTCGATATCAGCTTCTATTCTTTCGGAACGAAGCTGGGCATTTATATTCATGGACTGACGTGCAATACGACCCGTTATTTTTTTACCCGGGAAAGCACTCGTATAAAAAGAAATAGTATCATTTTTTCTAAATGACCCGGCAAAAGCTTCAGGAACATCCACTTTCAATCGTAAAAGTTTAATCTCTTTTAACTCCAGCATGGGCTTTTCCTTAGAAGCTGCATTTACCAATTCTCCCGGGAACACATTGCGTTCAGTAATGATGCCATTAAAAGGAGCAACGACATTCAGATATTCCTGCATGGTTTGCTGAATCTGCCAATTGCTTTTCTCTGCATTGGCCAGAGCGCTATCGGCTTCCATCTTTGACCTGGCCGACGAAAGATCCAGCGGAGATACAGCGCCCGCGGTTAAAGAAGCTTCCAGGAGACGAGCATAGTTTTCCTTGTCTATGCTGTATCCGGCTTTTGCCTGCGCATATTTTTCTCTGGCCTGGGCAACGGCCTGCACGATTTCAGGAGCATCCAGCACCATAAGCAGCTGGCCCTCGTGAACTTCTGAACCAATATCTACGAATACATCTTTCACATATCCATTTACTTTTGGAAAGATGCTTACTTCCTGATATGCGAAAAGTTGTGCCGGTAACTTAATCATCGTGGCAACGCCCGATTTTTTTACTGCAACCAGCTTATAAGAAGGTGGCTGAACCTTTGGATCGTTTTCTTCTTTTTTATTTCCACCTGATGAACATGCAAACAACAAAGACACGCTGAATATCAATAAAGAATATTTCATTTTAATACGTTTACTAGTTTTCATCTCCCGGGTATAGGGAAACTGATTTAAATGATTTTTTTTGCTGGATCCATCCATAAACTAAAGGCACGATCAGGAGTGCTGCAAGGGTAGAAAAAATAAGGCCTCCGATTACTGCCCTGCCTAATGGTGCAGATTGATCGCCTGCTTCTCCCAGTCCGCTGGCCATCGGTATCATACCTGCAATCATAGCGAGACTGGTCATCAGGATAGGACGCAATCTTATTCCGGCGCTCATTACCGCCGCACGAAAAGGATCCTTATATTGTAAGCGTAATGATTCAGCAGTTGTAACGATCAATATTGCATTGGCTACTGAAACTCCAATGCTCATAATAATTCCCATATAAGATTGCAGGTTCAGCGTTGCTCCTGTTATAAGAAGCATTACGAGAGATCCCAGTAAAACGGCAGGAACAGTACTCAATACACAGATGGATAAAGGGAAGGATTGGTAACTTGCGGCGAGTAATAATAGTATAACTACAATCGCTGCGAGCAAACCTGATTGAAGAGAACCCAAAGTTTCCGATAAAAGAGAAGACATGCCCTTGACTTCTGGAACCAGTCCTAATGGCGGTGTGCCCATCTCATCTATAGCTTTTTGAACTGCACGCGTGGCGGATCCGAGGTCCTTATGATACATGTTCGCACTGATTGTAATAAAACGACGCGGACCGCTACGGTCATATTCACCCGGAAGTGTGTCAACGGTCAGGTTTGCAACATCACCAACAACCGGTCTCATCTGGCCTTTTACCAGCGGTACAGATCTCAGTTCTTCTAATGAAGACATATCGTATTCGGGTACCTGAACCTGCGTCTGATAAGTGTAAGACGTTTTATCATCCAGCCAGAGATTCTTGTTTGTATATCGACTGGAAGAGGTAACATCCACCATACTCTTCGAAATATCAGCCAGCGAAAGTCCCATCAAAGCCAGTTTATTCCTGTCTACAGTTATATTAATAGTCGGGAAATGCAGGGGCTGGGCAATTTGTACATCACGAAGAAATGGAATGGTTTTCATTTTTGCCATCAAGGAATCGCCATAACGATTGATATCTTCCATATTTTTCCCGGCTACACGTACTTCAATAGGTGTGGAAGCTCCCTGTGACATAATTTTTTCCGTAAGTTCAATCGGTTCAAATGATAATCTTAAGTTGGGATAATCTGCGGCGACAACATTCCTTAGTTTTTCTTTCAGGGTTTCCATATTGGTTTTGTAATCCTCTTTAAGATTCACCTGGATCACCGCTTCGTGTGTACCACTATTAAAAATGTAGAGGTTACTGGTTCCAAAACTACTGGGCACGAGACCGACATAAGCTGATGAAATCGCAATATTTCCCTGCACAGTTGAATCTATAAGATTCAAAATATTGCGGGTATCTCTTTCTGTTTCTTCAAGTCTTGTTCCGTCAGGTTCCCGAATTCGTAATTGCAGCTGGCCATTGTTGGTCTTGGGTAAAAGGTCTTTCCCGATAAAAATAAAACAGGTAAGAGCCAATGAAACGATGATCAGTAAATAAAATGAAACGATCCATTTCCTTTTGGGCATCCAGTTAGTAAGCCTTGCAGATAATCCGTTTTTAAGTCTCTGAAAATAATTGTTTTCTTCAGCATGCAGTTTTTCCTGAGTACTGTGCATTTCAATTTCTTTGATTTCTTCTTTATCCAACGCCAGGCCTGCGTGTGCGTGCAACCCTGTATGCTTGTATTGAAATCGCTCCGCTTTGAGCAGCCAATTCGAAATAACCGGCACAAGTGTTTGGGCTGCGATAAATGAAACCATCATAGCGAACGCAATAGAAAGTGATAGTGGAAGAAACATTGCCCGGGGAACCCCTGTCATTACAAATGACGGAGCAAATACCGCCAGTATACAAAGCAGTATCAGTAAAAGGGGAAATGAAATTTCTGAACAGGCATCCAGTACGGCCTGTTTTTTATCTTTGCCCATTTCCAGGTGCTGGTGAATATTCTCAATGGTAACCGTCGACTGATCAACCAAAATTCCTATAGCCAGCGCCAGACCGCTAAGGGTCATGATATTTATGGTTTGTCCACAAAGCTTAAGAAAAAAGACAGCACTTAAGACTGATACCGGGATTGTAATGATTACCACCAGGCTGCTTCGCCAGATCGCGAAGAAAAAGCAATACCATCAGGCCTGTAAGAATCGCACCAAGGATCCCTTCCGTCATCAGGCTCTTGGCTGCATTGATCACAAATATCGACTGGTCAAACTCATAACTTATATCTACATCTGCCGGCAAAAGACTTTTCATTTCCGGGAGGCGTTTCCGGAGTGTTTGCACTACATCCCAGGTTGAAGCATCAGCGGTTTTGACCACCGGAATATAAACCGAACGTTTCCCATTTACGAGTGCGTAGTCAACCGTTATATCCGAGGCATCTGCCACACGGGCTACGTCCTTTACGTAAACCACTCCAACTCCATCGCTTTTAATGGGAATATCTTCGAAATGTGCAACTTTAGTTTCAAGAGAATTGATGGAAGTAATTAACATCATACTGTCCATGCGCAGATTCCCGGAAGGTGAGATGGCATTATTCTTTACAATTGCCTCCGCGACTTCATCAGCAGTGAGATTGTAGGCAAGCAATTTTTCCGGCGTAATATTGATTACAACGGTTCTGGCATTTGAGCCAAAGGGCGGTGCACTGGACATGCCAGGAACTGTCGCGAAAAGAGGTCGCACACGGGTCAGGGCAAGATCGAATATTTCATTCAGTGTTTTTGTTTTACTACTGAATACCAATTCGCCTACTGGTAGTGAAGAAGCATCAAACCGGATAACCTGCGGCGGCAGGGCTCCAGGCGGGAAAAAAGCAGAAACACGATTTACCTGGAGAGCAACCTGGGCAGAAGCTTCTGCCATATCTGTGTTCTCGTAAAAAGTCAGTCTGATGAGTGATAGTCCCTGAATATTTTTGCTTTCAACATTTTTGATTCCATTAATATATAAAAACTGATCCTGCATCCGTGTGGCAAAAAAACCTTCCATCTGGGAAGCGGACATCCCTCCGTATTGTTCTATTACATAGATCGTAGGTGCATTCAATTTGGGAAATATATCTATAGGAATCGTGCGAATAGCCACTACCGAGAACAACAAAAGGCCTATAAACAAGACCATAACTGTGATGGGCCTTTTCAACGCTGCTCTTACCATGTTTAATTTATTTAATTATTTGAATGAACCGATCCAGTCCTCCATTAGCATAAGCCTTATCTAAATGAGCGAGATACCAGTCGGTAAGTGTTTCCGTATAGTCGTTTTGCGACCTGTACAATACAAATGCTGCGTTGGTAAGATCAATCAGGGTAATGAGTCCTGCTCTATATTGAGCCAGCTTTTGATTATACGTGTCCCTTGCCGCATTTATTTGTATGGGAAGTTCCACAAGATTTACTTCGGCTGTATGAATTGCCAGGTCAGCCTGATTTGAGGCGGACTGCAGGGCCAGTTCCTGTTGTTGCAAATCATATATCCCCGCTTGTTGCTGGTAATGAATTACAGCCAGGCGATCTTTTTTATGCAGTCCGTTAAATAAATCATACTGAAAAGTAAGACCAGCGAGATAATTATACCGCTGAAAACCCAGTCCGGTACCCAGGTCTTTGTATTCCATTTCCGGTGTAATGCTGGAAGCTCTTGTCCATGCAGAACCTACCAGTGAAAGGGTCGGTTGAAAACTTTTAGAAACCCTCTTTTCATCACTGGCGTAGGCATTATTTACACTTGCATAATAAGCTACCAGTGGATTTGATCCTTTTCCGGAGGTATCCGATGTAATATTACGTGTGGAATCCCTGTTTTGAATATGCAATGTGTCAATTTCCATTCGATTGGAAGGTATACCTGTATAGTATGATAGTTGTTCCCGCAGATTACTCACGGAACCCAACGCCTGGTTAAATAAAGTAATAGATTTTGATAGTTCGGCCATGGCAAGTGAAGAATCAACACCGGGCTTAATACCACTATGAGTTAGCGCCTGGATGACTGAAAATATCTTTTCATATCGTTGTCTGTTTTGTCCTTCGATTTCCAGTTGCATCTGATTTTTGAGCAGAGTCAGATATAATCTTGCAACATCGGCTTTTACCTGGTAACTTAATCTTTCATAATCTGCCGTTTCAACTCCAACATTCGATACAGCTGACTGAATGCTCGCCCTGCGATAACCAAAATCCAAAAAAGTATATTCACCGTAAACAGTAGCCAAGCTTGACATGGCTGCCTGACCATTATTCTGGTTACTAATACCAGAAGATGTGGATGGTATTATGCCAAAAGAGTAATAACTACCAGGCAATGAATTATCTGTACCAAGGTCTGCCTGCGCATTTGCGCGTAAGAATGGAATAAACTGGTGTCGGACATCGTTAACAGCAGCCTGCCTGCTATTGATCAGCGCTCTTTTTTCCATAAGCTGCGGAAGGTTACGAAGGGCACTGTCGGTCAGACTTAAAAGCGAATACTGTTTCTGCGCAAAAACACTAAAAACGGGTAACAAAAGGGAAAATACAAACAGATGAAAATATTTTCCAATGGAAATATGAATCATTGTGTATGATTAATTATAAAATGTTTTATAAAAAAGAATCAGGCAGTATATGGAGGACCCCTAAATAAACGAGTATAATGCAGCGGGTCTGCAATAAAGGGGCTTGTAAAACCCTCGCGTTGAATTGTAATAAAATTTAACGCGGGAACGCAGTAAATTCCGGGCAGTATGCTAAATACAGCGGGTTCAAAATTTCTATTGAGACGGAACTTTGTTTTTACAGGATGATTATCTTTTGCCTTTTGCAAAGCGACCGAACTATTAGTCTGAACAAGGCATTTTACTACCTGGTACCTTTCAAATGATCCGGAAAGAGTAGTATCAAAATTGATAAAAAACTGGACGGCAAAAAATCCAGCATAAGCAAGCGGGAATAACAACCTGATAAATAATATTCTCCAGTTAAACCGGTAATTCATTTTTTTACTAAGAGTTGCAAAATTAAAGGGTTTTCATCGTAAGACCCGTTTTTTCTATGTTAAGATCATCGGGAGGATGGTTCAGGATGTGCGACTAATTCAAAATTTCAAATTTACTATCAGCATTATCAAGAATCAAAACCCAGTCTTCCTGTTGGGAAGGAACAGGCGAAGCTTTCGGCAAGGGAGGTTTAAATGAATGATCACCATTATTTTCAAATTTCCCAATAAATATTGATTTTCCACTACGCGGATCGTACCAACTTGCGTTGACCAGGTTGCCTGAAATAACATGCATTTTTACATGAACCGGCATGCCATAAGCACTGTATATAAAGGCATAATCTTTACCGCGTGTTGCCTGAATCCTTTCGGAAACACCACAACCTGTATCCAGTAACATCTTCTGATCGGGGATCCTTTCCAGCATTGGTCTGGATTCAATTAATCTTTTAAGATATTTCATTTCATTTGCTCCTGTCAGATTCAAGGCTTCATCCCATGAATGAAATGCTGAAAAGAAATCAGCACCCTTTTTGGAAAACCAAATGACCGGTCCGCAACCATAAGTGTGCCCGCATGCACCTGCAAAAACAGAGAGATAAGCTGATTTTCGAACGTCATAAGCGCTGGCATACCCTAACTCTTTCGGATTAAAACATACCGGCATTTCCTCATAAATATTTTCGCCGTTAATCACCGGTTTAGTCGGATGTTTATTGTAGTCGCTGGCGACAAGTTCCCATACAGGAGTATCGCGGCAATGTCCGGTCTGAAGCATATTAACGTCCAGCCATCTATCTTCCTGAAACCACTGTGAAGAACTGGAAGTTCCGTCAGGCTGCGGATGAAACGTCATAAGTCCTTCGTTCCCGCTGCCTAAACCTTCATTTATTCCTTTAGCCATCTCCCGCCAGATTGCGACATCGTTGGAACTATCCCGGGGACTTCTGTCTCCACCAATAACCCAGATAATATTTGAGTGATTTTTATACCGGGTTCCGATCCATTTCCCATATTTATAGGCATTGGATTCATTAAAAATCTCCGGCCCCTTACCCCAGCTATTTTTATAGACTTTGTCTCCCCAAGTCGGAAGCAGGGCGATGTACAAATTATTTTTCGCAGCCAGTTCGAGAAGTGTGTCTATGTAATTAAAATATGCAGCATTTGGTTGAAGCGGATCGTCCTGGAGCAATGGGATATCGCCATTTACGTTAGGGGTATGCAGTCCATCTAATTCAGCAAGAACTACAGCCTGAATAACATTAAAGCCCTGCTCGCTTCTTTTTTTAAAATATGAAACCGCATCTGCTTTATTCAGGCGATGAAATAATTCCCAACCCGTATCTCCCATCCAGAAAAACGGTTTTCCGTCCTGGGTAACCAGGAACCGTTTATTTTCACTTACTTTCAATGCCGGCAACTGGGCTCTCAAAAAAATAACCTGCAGTAAACAAAAAAAAAGAATAAAAAATCTAAGCTGGTATTTTGAAAACATAGATTAATATTTGACTCCGTAAAAACTAAAGAGATTTAATATTTATGATGGCTGCACTAAAAATACTTATTATTTTAATGGATTGATTGTCTGAACCGAAACATAAATATTACATTAATGCGCACCTGGTTATTATGTTCATTATTTCTCTCTGCGCTCTGCTGTTCAGAAGCGCAACAAACTATGTCCGTCGATATTTGTGTGTATGGTTCAACTTCCGGAGGCATACTTGCAGCATATACTGCATCCAGACTCGGGAAAAAAGTAGTTTTGATTTCTGAGTCGGCTCATCTCGGGGGATTGAGCAGTGGTGGTCTCGGCAACACAGATATCGGGAACAAGTCAGCCATTACAGGACTGGCCAGGGATTTTTACAAGAAAGTAGGTCAACACTATGGAAAATCCGAACAATGGATTTTTGAACCGCACGTGGCAGAAGAAATTTATTTTGATTATATAAAGAAAGAGGAGATCCCCGTTTTATTCAGCCGGCGTTTACAGTCTGTCAGGAAAATTGATAAGCATATACAGGAAATCGTTGTTTCTGACAATAATACTGAGATTGCTGCCGCAACAAAGATTATCAGGGCAAAGGTTTTTATTGATTGTTCATACGAAGGCGATCTGATGGCCCAGGCGCTGGTTTCATATACTGTTGGCCGCGAAGACAACCTGCAATACAATGAAACGCATAATGGAGTTCAGCTGTTGGACAAACATCAGTTTCCAGATGGTGTAGATCCCTATAACATTCCCGAAAAATCCGAGAGCGGGGTTCTATGGGGAATAAGCATGCAAACCCCAAGTAAAAAGGGTGCAGGAGATAAAAAGATCCAGGCTTATAATTTTCGGATTTGCCTTACAGACAGTCTCCAGAACAGAATTGAAATAACCAGGCCGGAGGGGTATGATAGTACCCATTATAATCTGCTACTGAGATTTATTCAATTGAAAAAACCGATTAATCTGGAAGATGGATTATTGAATATAAATCTGATGCCAGGCAGAAAAACAGACATTAATAATAATGGTCCGTTTTCTACGGATATGATAGGCATGAACTATGATTATCCTGAAGGAAATTATAGAATTCGTAAAAAGATCGTACAGGATCATATTGTATATGATAAAGGGCTCTTATATTTTTTGGGGCATGACATTCGAGTACCTGCATATCTGAGAAATGAAATGTTGAAATGGGGTTATCCTCGTGATGAATTCCGCGACAATGATCATTGGTCGCCTCAACTGTACATCCGGGAATCCAGAAGAATGATTGGCGAATATATAATGACCGAGGCGAATTGTGTCGGAACGCTAAAAGTCACCGACAGTATTGGTGAAGCTGCGTATACGATGGACTCTCATAACTGTGAGCGTATCGTAATTAACGGAATGGTAAAAAATGAAGGAGATGTTCAGATTGGAGGATTTCCTCCCTATCCCATTTCATATCGGGCCATAACGCCAAAAAGATCGGAATGCGATAATCTGCTGGTTCCGGTATGCTTGTCGGCAAGTCATATAGCATATGGCTCAATCCGGATGGAACCAGTTTTCATGGTACTTGGTCAGTCTGCAGCTATTGCAGCAGTTTTAGCTATAGATATGAATTTGCCGATACAGGAAATCCCGGTTAACAAATTGCAAAAAGAGTTAAATGAAGATCCTCTTGCAACCCATCATTTAAAGTGACAACCGACATGTGGAGGCAGTAGTTGACACACTATGCTTAACTAAAAAAGGACTTTAGTTTTCCGGTCGCCGAATTTTCATAACTTGTAAAGGAATCGAAGATTTGCGCCGGATAATTCCATATTGTATTGGCCTTCTCCTCTGGCTCCCAGATAATCTAAACGCCCAGCGTGTAGTCTATTCTGAATCTTTTAATACACGAAACACTGCACGCGTTCAGGTAATAGGTAAATCCGAAAATTACTATTGGGCAGAGAAACTGCAGAAACAGAAATCAAACAGGCAAAGAGGTTCCGGGGGTGGATATGATCTAAAGAGTTTTGAATTGTTCGACGTTAATCTCAATTTGATTAAGGAAATTCCTGCAACTTGTATCGTCGGCACTCTCAGGCAATGGCTACTAGCAGGGAAAAATGGAATGGATCAGGTCATGCTTTCAAGCTCATCCGGGAAAACAACTATTTACTGCAGACGTTTCCGGACTGATGATTCTTTGGAAAACCAAACGATATTAATCGGTAATCTGCCGTTTTCAACAGGAGTTTCCAGATTTCTTCTTGTCAGATCCGAGGATCAGTCAAAAATACTCCTGCTGGCTTTTGATAATACTGATACCGACTACTCGCGTCTGTATGCTATCCTGTATGACTCCGACTGGAATCAGATTTATCAGCAGGTAATTTCGCACACGCAATTTTCACAACCATGTATTCAAGATGAGGAAGTTGGCTTTCCGGCCGAAAGCTTTGATAACATGCCCATTAAGCTGGCCAATAATGGAGAATGGTTAATGGCATCCCCGTCGACAGTGAGCCGGAATTTTTCTCTTTTTCATGTTTGTCCCAATGGCAGCGACTTTTACTTCAGGGAAATCCCTTTATCACCATTCTATAAGATCGATGATATTGCCATGTCCATTAATAATGAACTCCAGGTAATGAGTGTTGGTCTGTTATCCTCTTATGCAAATACAACATTAAAAAATGTCCAGGTTTATAATTATTCCATGAAGCAGGGAATATTTTATTTTGATTCATCTTATCATTTTAATACGCAGGCTCACGGTATTCAAAACAGGAATCTGACCCACGAAAGTTTTATATCAGTTCCAGACGGAGGCTATATGTTTTTGAAGGAATATGGTCCTACATTCGAATTTGACAAAACGAAAGTTCCTTTTATTACTAACTGGGAGACTGCCTATCTGATGGCAAATTATTCCGTATCTGCGCCTGATAACAAAGAATTAAAACAAGGTTATTTCCTGAACCGCGGATTGAGCCCTATTCCCAGTATACATAACCAGGGTGATTTAAATCTTTTCTATTTCCCGGCTATTTCAAAAGACAGTACCTGGAGTGGAATAATGAGCATGGAACAGCATACTGAAATAAATGATCCGGATTTATCCTATCTGCTGGTGCCTAAAAAAAATAAATTGTATGTCATTTATAACAGTATTGAGGGTTCCATGGATCCAATGGCAGCTACTACTACATTGAATATGCATGGGGAGGTGACTGACGACGCACTTATATTCTGGAAAATGAATAAAATGATGAATTTTCAGCAGTCGCATCGCTTTTCAACTGATGAAGTTTCAGTTCCGTATTCGAATAGTCAATTGCCTGGATTTGCGATAATCAGACTGGTGCAATACTGATTAATTGTTACTTGTGAGTTGTTAGTTGTTATTGCTTTAAAATATCGGGAATAAATTAATTAAAATTACCGTAAGCACTATATAATTTTCATTTACAAATAACAACTAACAATTATTTTATTTTGTCTCTCCTTTGCTTTACTTCACGCCAGGTCGTTAAAATAATTCCCTGATCCGCCAGAGCTTTTTTAAATGCAGGATTCATCATTGCAAGAAGATCTCCCATTCGGGTTGGACCACTATCGCTTATATATTTAAATTCGGGACTGGTCTCCGTGCAATGCATGATCATCATTGTTAGTCCGGGCTTTAAAGTCTTTAAGGCTTCAATGTATTTGGTAGTTTTATACTCATCCAGTTTTGCATTGTCTGAAGCAATATCGGCAGGAATGACCCAGTCATAACTGGTATTGTGCAAATCATCGAGTACGGGCAGTCCGGCTTTCCAAAGCATCGAACCTAGTGCGCGCATTTGTTGAATCGTTGCATCAGGCAATTTCGTCTGTTCCTTTATTAATATGTCAGCACCTCCAGGTAAGCATTACAGGAATATGATTTTTTATTCCAATTTGAATATAGCGCATCAGGAATTCCGGTGATCCATAAACAGTGCCCATATGAGTGTCCAGATGTGTAGGTTCGAAACCCATCGTGCGGGCCCTGTCCAACTGCGATATCATTTCCATTTCCACTTCATCTGCGCTAGCGTGAGTAACCACTTCAGAAACGTCAGACCATAAATCCCCTTCTGAATCTACCAGCCCTGGAACATTTTTTTTGCCGGACCAGTGGTCCCCAGCGGTATGATTTCCATTCTGAAGTCAGCGTCAAATGTAAACCCGCGTCTATTTCAGGATGTGATTTTAGAAATCTTACGAATCCAGGCACCCAAGAACAGGGCATCATAACGCTCGTAGAAGTTGCAACACCCTTGGTGAGTGCCTTTTCGGCCCCTTCATTTGAGTCAAAACTCATTCCCGCATCGTCAACATGAAGAATCAGGACCCTGGCACCTTTTGGAAACCCTAACCGGTCTGCATAGGTGCTGTCATTTCCCTGTGCAAGGAGGAATCCAGGTAATAAATATGATTATCAATATATTAAGGTATTTTGGTATCATAAAATAATATTTAAACTAAGGTAACAAAGCTCTTTTATATGCTGTCTTATACTTAGAATTTATGTTAAAATGACACTCATCAAGCTAAATCCACCGTTTATACATATTATTATGCCATTCATACTACTATGTTTGGCATAGTACTATAATCTATATTATATTTGTATTGACAATGAAACAAAAACAAACCAATAAAAAACAAAAAAAATGAAAAAGAGAATCCTGCTTTTAAGCATCGCCCTTGTAAGTTTTACAGCGTTCAGTTTTGCCACAGGTACGCCAACAACCAGCAGTGTAGCGCCTGCTGCAATCAGTAAAAACGTAATCAGTTCGTTCAACAATGAATTCACAAATGCAAGTGATATCCGCTGGGAAAGCAACGCGAATTTCGTGAAGGCACAGTTTACCGCGAATAATATGGTTTTATCCGCTTACTTCAACAAAGCCGGAGAACTAATTGCCGTGACTCGTTTTATCAGTCCCAACCAGCTGCCACTCGGCATGTTTAGTTCACTGAAAAAAACATACAAAGGTTATTGGGTTACTGATCTTTTTGAAATCCAGACAGAATCTGGTACTGCCTACTATGCAACCGTTGAAAATGCCGATCAGATTATCGTTCTGAAATCTGAAGGATTAAGTAGCTGGCAGACATTTCAAAAAGAAAAGAAAGAAAATGCTGAATAAAAAGATAAGCCCATTCAAAAAATAAAAGGAAAGATCCGGATAAAGATCTTTCCTTTTTCCTTTTAATCAAACAGTACCCTCACTCCCATACTCCCATACTCCCATACTCCCATACTTTCCTCACATTGCCCCTAACTGTTTAAGATACTTTTCAGAATTGCCTTTTATCGGCGCTGGTGGATTCAGAGACAATGATTTCTTAAAATTCAATATTGCATTCTGTTTGTCACCTGCCAGTGCATAAGCTTCTCCCAGACTGTCCCAGCAATTTGCACTTGCCGGATGTTTTTCTGTATTTGCTTTTAACGCTGCTATTGCTTTATCGAATTGCTGATTGCCAAGCAACTGGTAGCCATAATTGTTCAGCTCATTTTCTGTAGCAACCGCCATTGCATCTTTCATTATTTTTTCTGATTCCGAATGGTTACCTGCCAGATCTAAAAGACCTGCCTTTGTTGACATATCTGTAAAATTCGGATTCATGAGAATCGCGCGATCTGCCCACTTCATTCCCTGATCTGTGTTCGTTTTACTGGTAAGCGTGTAATTTGCAGCCGCATTATAGTTCTGCCAGGTAAATCCGGTTTGTCCTTTGAATAATTCCAAAGCATTGGATAAAAAAATCTCATCTACGGCATATACGATTTTTACCGGGAATTGTTTTTTCTCCCAATTCAGATCGAGTTCTGCAGTATTTTTATCGAGGATGTCGAATGAATAAGTCAGACGTTCAGTTGAAACCGGAACATCGCGGATCATTATTTTAGCACGCATCTGATCCTTTTTCGGATCATAAAAAAAACTTCCCCAGGACTGATAATCCTTTGAAAGGATCACTTCTCCTGAATTGTCCTTATTGATTACAAAAAATAGTCCATAGTCGCCGGCTGGAACCAGATTACCTTCCACGGTAGCCGCATGAGAAAGATGAAGCACGGTATTTTCATTAGCTCCGGCACGCCATGGTGCACTATTACCTGCTCCAAAACCCTGCACATTCCATCCGTAGGGAACAAGTTTGCCCCATATTTCTCTTCCTTTTACGGAGGGACGGGAATAACTGACAGAAATAGATGAAATACCAACGGTCTGTGAAACATTTGCCGCAGGACTAGGTTCACGGGGGATGAAAGTTTGCTGAGCCTGGTTTGTAAGACAGGTACATAAAATGCCCATTAATAATCCTGATCGGGTAAATATTTGTTTAAACATAAAGGAACTGTTTTGAAAGTGAAGCAATACTATTAAGATAAGCTAATGCCTTTCGCTTTTTATGGATTACTAGGCTAACGGCCAAACGACGCTTTGAAAGGTTTTGAAGTATGGGTTAACCCTTTATTTGAAAAGTATGTACGTCAAAGCAGCGAGTAAACCACCAAGGATTGGACCTGTCACAGGGATCCAGGAATAGTTCCAGTTACTATCTCTTTTATTTTTTATGGGAAGAAGGAAATGCATGATTCGGGGACCGAGATCCCTCGCAGGATTGATCGCGTAACCAGTAGTGCCGCCCAGGGACAATCCAATTGCCCAAACCAATAAAGCAACCGGTAATGCGCCAATAGATCCCAATCCGATCTTCGTTTTGGTTTCAGTGATTTCTGCGCCCGTCACATAAAAAACTGCAAAAACCAATACGAAGGTTCCAATAATTTCACTAAGCAGATTAGAATAATTATCTCTGATAGCAGGTTCGGTGGAAAATGCCGCCAGTTGCAAACCAGGATCCTTTGTACGATTGAAATGATCGCGATACATCATCCATACCATCAATGCACCGGTCATCGCTCCGATCATCTGAGCTGAAATATATGGAATTACGGATGACCAGGGAAGTTTTCCCGCAACGGCCATAGACAGAGTGACTGCTGGATTCAGGTGTGCCCCACTATATGGATTTGCAATTACAATACCTGTGTATACCGCAAGTGCCCAACCTGTAGTAATTACGATCCATCCGCTGTTATGGCCCTTGGTATCAGTTAAAACAACATTTGCAACTACGCCATTTCCCAGTAAAACCAATATCGCGGTACCAATAAATTCTGCCAAAACAGGGGTCATATTGTACAATTTATTTTTTACTCCAGACCTGCGCCGTTCTTATTGCACGTTTCCAGGAATTAATGCCCTCCTGCATTGTTGCAGAATCAGCCTTTGGCAAAAATTCACTTTCAGATTTCCACCATTGAGAAATCTCTGTACTGTCCTTCCAGAATCCAACTGCCAGTCCCGCTAAATAAGCCGCGCCCAGAGCAGTCGTTTCAGTAATCTCCGGCCGGATCACTTTGCAATTCAAAAGATCAGCCTGAAATTGCATTAGCAGATTATTTGCGGTAGCACCACCATCCACCCTTAATTCTCTAATTGAAATATCCGCATCAGCTTCCATTGCTTTTAAAACATCCATTGTCTGGTAAGCAATAGATTCCACAGCAGCTCGTGCGATGTGTGCTGCTTTTGTTCCTCTTGTTATACCAACTATCGTTCCTCTGGCGTCCGGATTCCAATAAGGTGCGCCGAGCCCGGCAAATGCCGGCACAAAACAAACGCCGTCTGTATTCTCAACCTGCATAGCAAGATTTTCAATTTCAGAAGAACTCCGAATGATTCCCAGGCCATCGCGCAGCCATTGAACGACTGCACCGGCTATAAAAATACTGCCTTCAAATGCATATTGGATTTTCCCGTTTATTTTCCAGGCAACCGTGGTAAGTAAATTATTTTTTGATTCGACAAAATGGTCACCTATGTTCATCAGCATAAAACAACCTGTTCCATAAGTATTTTTTACCATACCCTTTTCGAGACACATTTGTCCGAATAATGCAGCATGCTGATCACCCGCAATACCCGAAATGGGAATTCCTTCAGAAAAAATGCTCGAATCAGTTTCGCCGTAAAACTCACTGGACTCTTTTACTTCCGGCAGCATACTTTTTGGTATGCCTATTATTTCCAATAGTTCCTCGTCCCATTTTTGTTCACTAATATTAAACAACATGGTACGCGAAGCATTTGTGATATCTGTTGCATGAACCTTTCCATGAGTAAATTTCCAAACAAGCCATGAATCAACCGTTCCAAATGCAAGTGAACCATTGAGTGCTTTTTTTCTTGCCCCTTGAACATTGTCCAGTATCCAGCGAATCTTGGAGCCGGAAAAATATGCATCTATTACCAATCCTGTTTTAGCGCGGATTTTCTCTGACAAACCTGACTGCTTTAACTGTTCACAGAATGAAGCGGTACGTCTGTCCTGCCATACAATAGCATTATAAATTGGTTCGCCGGTTTCACGATCCCACACTATTGTAGTTTCACGCTGGTTGGTGATTCCGATCGCAGCTATTTCAGAAAAAAGTGCTCCTATTTTCAACCTGGCTTCTGCCGCAACGCTTGCCTGCGAGGACCAGATTTCCTGAGGATCATGTTCAACCCACCCGGGCTGGGGAAATATCTGGGTAAATTCCTTTTGTGCAATAGATTTCACCTGACCTGTTCGATCAAAGAGTATGGCTCTCGAACTAGTGGTTCCCTGATCTAAGGCGAGGATGTACTTTTTCATATAGCAATTTCGTTGTCGTTGACTGATGACCCAAGGTCGTTAATCGTTTATCGTTTTTGGTAAATGGTTGATGGTTTATAGTGTATGGAAAAAACCATTTACCATAAACCGTCAACCATCCACCAAATAATATCTGGCAACCTGAAGGAAAGATACTATTTGTTCCTTTTCCCAATCAACACCTTTTTTTAATTCAGCAGCCATTAAGTGCGCAACTGCAGGTGCCATATCCATTGCGGCTCTTGCATCCAGAAACAACGCGCGTGTTCTTCTCGCAAGTACGTCTTCAACTGTTCTTGCCATTTCATTACGTGTCGCCCAAATAACTTCAGCTCCAATATATGGTAACCTCGGATCCAGTATTTCTTTCCATGCAGAATCTTCTTTTGTCAGGGCCCTCACCAGATTGGCATCACTCCCATAGACAAAAAACGGGTCGGTCCATTCGACAGATTCCTTAAAGCCATGAAGGGAAAGGGTTTTAGTTATTGCGATACGGTAGGGAAGTTTACCAACACCGATTGCCGCATTGACTGTTTCCTCCGCCATCTGACGATAGGTTGTCCATTTCCCTCCGGTAATCGTAATGAGTCCGGAGTCGGATATAATCAATTTATGTGACCTGGAAATTTCCTTAGTTTTTTGTTTATCATTCTGAGGAGCAGCCAGGGGTCGTAGTCCGGCAAAAACACTCAATACATCTTTTCGTGTGGGGATGCGGGTTAGATGGTCCCTTAAAGCATCCAAAATAAATCTAATTTCTTCTTCCAAAGCTTTGGGTTCAAGCTGGTACGCATTCAGCGGAGTATCTGTGGTACCCGCCAGCATCCGGTTATGCCATGGTATGGCAAACAGGACCCTCCCATCCTTTGTTTTAGGAATCATTAGTGCATCGCCTTGCCCCAGAAATGATTTATCAAAAACAAGGTGTATACCCTGACTGGGCTGCACCATAGGCCTGGCTTCGGGTTTATCCATGGCCAGCAGGTCGTCTACAAAAACGCCTGTAGCATTGATAACCGTTTTTGCTTTAAGTTTAAATCGAATTCCTGTCTCCTGATCCCTTGCAACTACGCCGTTTACTTTATTTGTTTCTTTCGTCAGACCACAAACTCTAAAATAATTTAGCAGGATGGCACCCTGTTCAATACCTGTCAACGCGAGACTTACAGCCAGCCTCGCATCATCAAATTGTCCGTCGTGATATAGCACGCCCAGCTTCAATCCATCCTGTTTTATATTCGGAATCCTCCGTATGAGTTCCTTCCGGGATATCAGTCGCGAGCGGCCAAAACTCCGTTTACCCGCCAGCAGATCGTAGACCGACAAACCGACAGAATAAAAAATTCCGCTCCACCAGGAGTAATTAGGTATTATAAAGTTTTCATTCCTTACAAGGTGAGGCGCGTTGCTTTTTAGTATTCCACGTTCCCGCAGTGCCTCTTTTACCAGGCCAATATTTCCCTGAGCAAGATAACGGACACCCCCATGCACGAGTTTCGTGCTTCGGCTTGAAGTTCCCTTTGCAAAATCTGACTGTTCCAGCAGTAAGGTTTTGAATCCCCTGGAAGCCGCATCCACGGCGATTCCCAGCCCTGTGGCACCGCCGCCAACTATAATAAAATCCCAGACCGTAGCCGGATCAGCTATCTGTTCAATCTGCAATTCCCTGTTTATCTGCATCCGGATTTCTTTTAATAGATTTCCTCTCTTTTTATTTTTCAACCAGCATTTCAGGAATATGATAGACAGAAAGTCCGCTGAGAATGGGTTCCGACCTGGCATCCGAAATTTGGATGAGAATTCGGTTACAGTTCCTCGTTGGAAAACTGATTATACGCTGATGTCCAATAGTAGTATATGAATTACTATAGAGTAAAGAATTGTTATTGTATAATTTAATATTAAAAGTTTTTACCCGCTGGCCCCATTGCAATGCTTCTTTCAGGAGTATACAATTGACCTTAGTTTCATGATTGAAATGAATTTCGAGTAAGGCTTCTTTATATTTCTTCCCAAGTTTAATTACCTCATTATTTTTTTCCGTTAATCCCTCCATTTTGTTCCCATTTAAAGAAACTATCGCATTTTCTAAAGAAAGCAGATCCTGAAAACTTTCTTTTCTCAACTTTGCAAATCCCATAAGGGCCGTAGAATCATAGGAGGAAATAAGTCCATGGGTATCCGGCGGAACATTCAAAATTAAATTTGCTCCGCGACCAACGGACTTAAGATAAATATCAAAAAGTTTTTCAGGAGATTTTACCAGGCTGTCTTCCTTTGCGTGATAAAACCATCCCGGGCGTATACTCACATCACATTCAGCTGGTATCCAATTCCTGCCATTCACATTTCCCCTGTTAAGTGTATCGTTAGGAGGAGCACCGGCCCCTCTGCTGAACCCTGCAGTATCCAATAAATTCCAGTTGGTAGTCCCGGCAACTCCATTTTCATTTCCCACCCATCGTATGTCCGGACCGATATCACTAAACACCATTGTATTTGGCGCAATCTGTCTCATTGTAGATTCAAAACGATGCCAGTCGTACACCTGTTTTTTCCCATTGGGCCCTTCTCCGTTTGCACCATCCCACCAGAATTCAAAGAATGGTCCGTATCGCGCAACCACTTCCTTCATCATATTAATAAAAATATCATTATAAGCAGCAGTTCCATACGCCGGATGATTTCTGTCCCAGGGAGAAAGATATACGCCGAATGCTAATCCATAATCCCTGCAGGCGTCGGACAACTCCTGCAGAACGTCTCCCTTCCCATCTTTCCATTTGCTTTGTGCTACCGTATGCTTGGAATAAGCGCTGGGCCACAAACAAAAACCGTCGTGATGCTTGGCTGTGATAACAATTCCGGAGGCACCTGCCGCTTTTGCGATCCTGCACCACTGGCGGCAGTCCATTGCTGTTGGATTAAATATCTCTTCATTTTCAGATCCCTTCCCCCATTCAAGATCTGTAAAAGTATTCGGTCCGAAGTGCATGAATAAATAAAATGGTGCGTTCTGCCAGGCCAATTGTTTAGGTGCAGGCAGAGGTCCGACGGGCGACTGTGAACGACCGGCCATACAGATGCAAAGCAACAAGAAAACCGAAGAACTTTTCACCTTTGTCAGCATAAATGTTCGTTTTATGAAACTATGAAATCAATTTAGATAATCCCGATTACACGTGGCACTATTCTTTTCTTAACCTAATTTTGCGCTATCAAAAAAGACTATGTCCTTTTTCAGCAATAAGGTCGTGATAGTAACAGGAGGAAGTGACGGGATTGGAAGGGCTCTGATCGGTTTGCTTATAGAGGCAGGCGCCAAAGTAGCGACGTGCGGAAGACAGTATGATAAGCTTTACGCTCTGCAACTTGAATTTTCACAGTTCCTGTTGCATACCATGGTCTGCGATGTAAGCAATGAAGATGAGTGCAAAAGATTCATAGATTCAACCGTCGAAACCTTTGGTACCATTGATATTTTAATCAATAATGCCGGAATCAGCATGCGCTCGCTTTTCGATGATACTGATACAGATGTGATCCGCCGGCTCATGGATGTAAATTTTATGGGAGCGGTTTATTGTACAAAGGCAGCACTGCCATTTATTACAAAACAAAAAGGCACCATCGTCGGTATTTCTTCGACGGCTGGATATCGGGGACTACCGGGGAGAAGCGGTTATTCGGCATCAAAATTCGCCCTACAGGGATGGCTGGAGTCTCTAAGAACAGAACTGATGTATTCTGGAGTTCACGTTATGTGGGTTTCTCCTGGTTTTACTGCTTCAAACATCCGCTATGCGGCGCTTAACAACAAGGGTATCAGTCAGGGGGAAAGCGCACTCGATGAATCCAAACTAATGAGCGCAGAATCCTGTGCCAGATACATTTTAAACGCCATTGAAAAAAGAAAAAGGGTACTGGTGCTTACCTTCACGGGGAAGTTCACAGTTTTCTTAAATAAATTTTTCCCTTCCCTGGCAGACAGGCTTGTGCACCGTCATTATTTCAAGAACGGGGAACTGGTCAAATAAGGGTTACTTAAATTAAAATGACCGATTAAGATGGCGCTTATTACCCTTACTTCCGACTTCGGCCTTCAGGATTATATTGCCGGTGCAGTCAGGGGTCAGCTTCTTCAAATAGATCCATCATTCCGGATTCACGACATTTCCCATCAGGTTGCTCCATTCAATTATCCACAGGCTGCATATATCTGTCGAAATGCCATCTGGCATTTTCCGGAGAAAACCTACCATATCATACTGGTTAACCTATTTGAACAAAAACCCGAATGCATCCTGCTTGCCTATGTAAATGGCCAGTATATTTTCTGTGCAGATAACGGGTTAATGGATATGATTTTACCAATAAAGCCTGATAGACTTATTGGATTGCGACTGGATAAAAATGAAATCAAAAATACTCTTTATTGTGTCCGGCAAGATTGGCCGGGCAATCAGGAATATTGAAACAGGAGCCTTACCGGAGACTTTAGGTGATCCCGAAACAGACCATATTCAAAAAAATGATCTCCGGCCATTGCTGGGAGATAATTATATTGAAGGCCAGATCATTTTTATAGACAAATTTGAAAATGTTGTCGTTAATATTACAAGAGAAGAATTTGAAGCTCAGCGGAAAGGACGGAGTTTCCGAATTGTCTTTAAAAGAAATGAAATCATCGACAGGATCAGTGAATCCTATGCTGACGTCGCACAGGGAGAAAAACTGGCCATTTTTAACTCCGCAAATTATCTGGAAGTAGCCATCAATAAAGGGAATGCAGCCGGATTATTCGGACTTCAGGATTTTACTGACCAGTCACTACAGCACCACCTCTTTTACCAGACCGTTAAGGTATACTTTGAATGAAGTATGGGAGTATGGGAGTATGGGAGTATGGGAGTATGGGAGTATGGGAGTATGTGAGTATGGGAGTGAAAATAATTTTAAAAAATATAATTTTTAACTGCAACAATTAATGTTGTTAAGCTATTGCAAAATTCCTTCCATTCCCATACTCCCATACTCCCATACTACCATACTTGTTGTTTAATAGTCCGCCAGTCTCTCTATATTTGTCACTCCTAAAAATCAACGGACTATGAATTATAAGAAGGTGAATAACATAACAGGCTGGGTGGTTTGTCTTTTTGCCTGTATGGTATACATTTTAACTATGGAAGCCACCGGCAGTTTCTGGGATTGCGGCGAATTTGTTTCCAGCGCATATAAATTACAGATACCCCATCCACCAGGAGCACCACTCTTTGTAATGATGGGTCGCTTTTTTATCATTCTGTTTGGTGACAATCCGAATACAGCCGCCAGGGCGGTTAACTTTATGAGCGCCATCCTCAGCGGACTCACTATTCTTTTCCTGTTCTGGTCTGTTACGCATTTCGCTCGAAAAATAATCCAGCCAAAAGTCTCACCCTCAGCTCACAGCAGATTTTCACCATCATGGCAGCCGGAGCCGTTGGGGCTCTGTGTTATACTTTCTGCGACTCCTTCTGGTATAGTGCGGTTGAAGGTGAAGTATATGGATCTTCTTCCTTCTTTACCGCTCTTGTTTTTTGGGCGATTTTGAAATGGGAAGATGTGGCTGAAAAACCAGAAGCAGACCGCTGGCTTATTTTTATTTTTTATATGATGGGACTGTCCATCGGGGTTCACCTTTTAAACCTGCTTACCATTCCCGCCATTGTAATGGTATATTATTATAAAAGATATAAAACAACAGCCTGGGGTTCAGTATTCGCATTTTTCATCGGCTGTGTTATTACCGGTCTTGATCCAGAAATTCGTAATCCAATATACCATTAAAGGTGCGGCCTGGTTCGATATTCTGTTCGTGAACAGCCTGAACCTACCCTTCTTTTCGGGATTTGCTTTTTTCTTTATCGCACTGGCTGCCCTACTTGTTTTTGCCCTCCGTTATGCCATCAGGAAAAAATATTACCTGCTCAAAATCGGGATCTGGTCTATCTCATTTATGCTTTTGGGGTATTCAACCTATTTCACTACGATGATCCGCTCCAATGCAGATCCTGCAGTGGATATGTTCAATGTTGATAATCCCGTAACCCTGGTGGGTTACCTGAGCCGCGACCAGTACGGTGACTGGCCCATCGTTTATGGTCCGGATTATACAGATCGTCCTGGTCGTTCTGAAGGCAGTGACCAGTATGTTAAGGGGAAAGATAAATATGAATTTGCGGGAAAATCTGTTGCCCAGGACTGGAATAATACTCCCTCCTCGCATTTTTTTCCACGCATGTGGGATAATGCCAATGACCGTGGACAGGTTGACGTATATAAACAATTACGGCAATGTTGCCGAAGGTGACCAGCCGACGATGGGAAATAACATACGGTATTTTATTACCTACCAGACTTACTGGATGTACCTGAGGTATTTTTTCTGGAATTTTTCCGGTAAACAAAATGACCTGCAGGGATTTGGAAATATCCGGGATGGAAATGCAATAACCGGAATCCCTTTCATAGATAACTTCTTCTACGGTGACCAAAGTAAAATGCCTGATAGCATTCATACAAAGAATAAATCCTATAACCGAATGTATGCGCTGCCTTTTATACTGGGTATGATCGGACTTTTCTTTCAATACAACCGAAACCGAAAAGATTTTATCATCAACGGATTGCTTTTCTTTTTTACCGGGATGGCCATTGTCATCTATCTCAACCAGGCAGGCCAGCAACCCAGTGAAAGGGATTATGCATATGTAGGATCATTTTATGCATTTGCTATCTGGGTCGGTCTCGGAGTCATATGGGTCAAAGAAATCTTTGAGAAATACATGAAGGCGCCCATCGCAAATTATGTTTCGGCAGGTTTATGCCTGTTAGCTGTCCCCGTATTGATGGGAAACCAGGAGTGGGATGACCATGACAGAAGTAAAAAAACTCTGGCACGTGACTTAGCGAAGGATTACCTGGAAAGCTGCCCTCCAAATGCCATGCTCTTTTCATTCGGGGATAATGACACTTACCCTTTATGGTACGCACAGGAAGTAGAAGGAATACGTCCGGATGTGCGCGTCGTGGTAAACAGCCTTTTAGGAACAGACTGGTACATGAATGAACTCCGTTATAAAGTGAACCAGAGCGCTCCATTCGATATTATTTTTACAAAAGAACAGATACAGGGAAATAAAAGGGATGTTGCTTATGTGGCGCCCCTGCCCGGGATTTGATCAGAAAAAATATTATGACCTGTATGATATTCTGAAAAATGTGGTGGGAAGCGATGATCCGAAATATACCCAGCAGCAGGATGATGATATTTTCAATCTGATGCCCGTGAAAAAGTTCAGCGTACCTGTTGACCTGGCGGCAGTAAAAGCTGCCGGTCTGGTTCACGAGGGAGACAGCGTTCTGAGTGAACTGAAAATTGATATCAACCGTTCTTACTTACTCAAAAATGACCTTGCGATTTATGCTGTCATTGCAGCCAACCATTGGAAACGTCCGATTTGTTTCACTTCTACCCAGGAACTGAAAGATCTTGGTCTGGAAAAATATGTTCGTCTCAGGGGGCTTTCTTACCAGCTGGTTCCTTTTGACAAAGGAGGTGTGGATAATGACGCCGCGTATAATACGATCATGAATAAATTTGCATACGGAAATGCGATTAAACCTGGTGTGTACTATGACGAGGAAAACCGCCGTCATCTGAATAGTATTCGCATGGCTCATTCACAGGTTGCGTTTAGTCTGGTTGATGCGGGCAAAAAGGATTCAGCGCAAAATGTGCTGGAACATTTTGACAAAAACGTGTATGAACCGAATTTCCCTTACGGCATGACGTCCAACCGGGGCAATCAACAGGATGCGATCTCAACGGATTTCCTTCAGGCCTGCTATATTTCAGGAGATCTCACACTTGCTAAAAAAGTGGAAGCTTCCCTGAAAAAAGACCTCCAGCAACAGATGCGTTATTATAAAGCGCTCGGAGATGAAACCAGTGACGACCAGCTTGCAACAAACGCCTATATGATTTTACAGGGCAAGGGTGGAACACTTTCTGACCGGCAACAACAGTTTACCCAGGATATTTTCACCACTTACCGGATGCTTATGCAGATAGATCAGATGGACAAACAATATTCAGCCAAACCACCAGTTGATACTAAATTGAAATAGTTGAATGCACGAACAAATAGTGGCCTCCTGTTTATATGTGCAGGGGGCTATTATTTTTGAGGTACTGATCTTTTTTAGTTGTTAGTTGTTAATTGTTAGTTGTCAACGACCGTCAACTTTAAACGTTGGCCAAGAAATTAATAAATGTATAAAAGCTTTAGGCTTTAAGCTTTGAGCTTTAAGCTTAAAAGTACTAACTTGATAAAATGATCGGTTTTCAGTTTGGAAAATATGACCCGAGGCAGGATGGCAAACCGAAATTTGACCAGCTGCTCGATGTTTTCATGCAGTTGCTTACCTATACCAGCGGGGATGTGGGTGAAGCTCTTCAATGGATGAATCAGCTTGATAAGGAGTATAAACTCACTGATGGAGATTATGGAATGGGCGACTTTATTGAGGACCTGAAGGACAAGGGCTATATTGACGAAAATAAACAAACGGGTTCCATTACCATAAGTCCGAAAACTGAACAAGGTATCCGCAAGCGATCTCTGGAAGAAATATTCGGTAAGTTAAAAAAGACGAAGGCAGGTGATCATAATAGTTTCAAACCAGGAGGTGGTGACGAGATCAATCCGGAAACCAGACCATTTCAGTTTGGAGATCAGCTGGAACATATAGATTTTACTGAATCTATCCGAAATGCCCAGATCAATCACGGCATTGATTCATTCAACATGCAGGAGGATGACCTGAAGATTCGTGAAACGGATTATAAAACACAGACTTCCACCGTGCTGATGATCGATATTTCGCATTCAATGATACTTTATGGTGAAGACAGAATCACACCTGCGAAGAAAGTGGCCATGGCACTCAGTGAACTGATCACCACAAAATATCCAAAAGATACTCTGGACATAGTTGTCTTTGGAAATGATGCATGGACCGTTGAAATTAAGGATCTGCCTTATCTTCAGGTGGGGCCTTATCATACAAACACTGTTGCAGGAGTTGAACTGGCAATGGATATTTTGAGAAGAAGAAGAAATCCGAACAAACAGATCTTTATGATCACGGATGGAAAACCAACCTGCCTGAAATCCGGTAAACGCTATTATAAAAACAGTTTTGGTCTGGACCGGAAAATAACAGCAAGGTGTCTGAACCTGGCGGCACAATGTAAAAAGCTAAAAATTCCCATCACGACTTTTATGATTGCCAGTGATCCATATTTACAACGGTTTGTGAATGAATTCACAGAAACCAATAACGGAAAAGCTTTTTTCGCTTCACTGGATCATCTCGGTGCCTTCATTTTCCGGGATTTTGAAAACGGAAAAAGAAAAACAGTATATTGAATGTTTACGGTCTTCGATCGATGCCTTGGGGCGTTAGCCGTTGACCGTTGACCGTTAATCGAAAATCGATTAACGAAATTACGATAAACCATACACCATACACTATAAACCATGAACGATTAAGTAAGTCTGTGGGCGTCATAAAGTATAAAAATGAACATTGAAAAAATAAAAACACTGGGTGATCTGAAGAAGTCTGGCTATAAACACCGCTCGGTAAAAGAAGAAGTCAGGGAGAATCTTTTAAAAAAACTGCATGCTAAGGAAAACAGCTTTCCGGGCATTGTTGGTTATGAAGACAGTGTAATTCCTGATACTGAAAGGGCGTTGCTTTCAAGACATAATATTCTTTTTCTCGGTCTTGCGCGGACAGGCAAAAACACGCATGGCACGCCAGATGATCAAACTGCTCGATGAATATATTCCATTTGTGACGGGCAGTGAAATCAATGATGATCCATTCGCTCCTATTTCAAAATTCTCCCGTGAACTTATACGGCAAAAAGGAGATGATACTCCTATTTCCTGGCTGCACCGCAGCGATCGTTACAGTGAAAAACTTGCGACTCCTGATGTGAGCGTTGCTGATCTGATTGGTGATATTGATCCGATCAAAGCAGCTAACATGCGGCTAAATTTTGCTGACGAAGAAGTGATTCATTTTGGCATCATTCCGAAAAGTAATCGTGGTATTTTTGTTATCAACGAGATACCCGATTTGCAGGCCCGCATTCAGGTGTCCCTGTTCAATATTCTGGAGGAAGGCGATATCCAGATCCGCGGATTCAAGCTGCGCATGCCTCTTGATATTTTATTTGTTTTCACTGCCAATCCGGAAGACTATACCAATCGCGGATCCATCGTCACACCTCTGAAAGACCGTATTGAAAGTCAGATTCTGACTCATTATCCAAAAAGTATTGAACACGCTCTTTTAATAACAGAACAGGAGGCTGAAATTGCAGAAGATCAGAAAGTTCGTGTGAAGGTCAGTGATATGGTGAAAAGAATAATTGAACAGGTGGCATTCGAGGCGCGCACCAGTGAATTTGTGGACAAGAAAAGCGGAGTATCAGCACGTCTCACTATTGCAGCTTATGAAAATGCAATAAGTGCGGCAGAAAGAAGATCATTACTCAACAATGAAAAAGAAACACAGGTTTGGATGAGTGACCTGGTAGGCATCATTCCGTCTATTACAGGGAAAATAGAACTCGTATATGAAGGTGAACAGGAAGGGCCCTATCAGGTAGCATTTAACCTGCTTGAGAAAGCATTTCGTTCGCAGTTTATAAATTATTTCCCTAATCCCGAATTATTCAAAAAGCGAAAAGGCGGGGAAGAGAATCCATATAAGCCCATAACCGGATGGTTCGATAAAGGAAATCACCTCGAAATATTCTTCAATTCCAAAGACGATGACAAAGTAAGGTTGCTATATAAAGTTGATGGCCTGCATGCATTTGTAAAAAAGCATTTCCGAAGTGCAAACGAGAAGGAAATGGCACTCCTGATGGAGTTTGTGTTACACGGACTATCCGCGTACAGCATGATCAGCAAAAAAGTCGTCGAAGGTAAAATAGAATTCAAAGATCTGATTGGCTCTATGATGAATATGAGTCAGGAGAATCTGGGAGGAGAAGAGGAAGAGTTTGGATAAATAAGTACCTTTCTTATTCATCCAGTTGCATATCTTACCACATTCGTAGTATTGAAATTATCTTCATAAATATTATTTTTGCATCAAACGAAACCAGATGAGCTCTGTTTCCATTACAAAACTTTATGACCTTCTAAGTTTTAAAATCAGGCAAAGAGCCTGCTGAACATCTGACTTCATATATTGAAGAAAAAATAAGAGATGAAATTAATGACAGGTCACAACTTCTGGCAACCAAGGTAGATTTAGCTAACACAAAAACGGTACGTAATCAAATGGATGTTTGTCTTTTGGATTAGTCAAATAGCTGCAACCTTCGGTTTTATTTTATCTTTTTCTTAAAAAATAAGCTTCAAAGAATATTTACTTCAAGCTCTAGTTGAATCCCGAATTTTTTTAGAACAGATGTAGTAATTTTCTCACTGAGTTTAAGTATCTCTATGCCACTGGCTTTGCCGTAATTTACCAGCACGAGGGCCTGATTCACATGAACTCCTGCATCACCTATCCGGTAACCCTTCCAGCCGCACTGCTCTATCAGCCAGCCGGCAGCCAGCTTGACTGATTTATCCTCATGCGGATAAGCAGGCATTTCCGGATATTTTTCAGAGAGTGACAGAAAGACTTGCCTGATCCACTACCGGGTTCTTAAAAAAGCTACCCGCGTTGCCGATCTCTGCCGGATCCGGAAGTTTTGAACGCCGGATTTTTATAACGGCCTGTGAAACATCCTGAATAGTGGGGGACTGAATACCCATTTTTTTTAATTCTTCACGAATGGCACCATAACTGGTTTTTAATACAGGATTTTTGCTCAGGAGAAAAGTAACATTCAAGATGATGTAACGACCTTTCTCAACAGATTTAAAAATGCTGTCGCGATATCCGAACCTGCAATCGTTAACACCGAAAGCATAAACTTTTTTCTCTTTACGGTCATAAGCTTCGAGTTCATAAAAAACATCTTTAAGCTCAACTCCATAGGCTCCGATATTCTGGATCGGTGCAGCACCTACATTTCCTGGTATCAGGGAAAGATTTTCGAGGCCGCCCCAGTTTCTTTTCATCGTATACTGGACAAATTCATGCCAGCTCTCTCCTGCTCCTGCCTTGACATAAATATGAGTAGTTTCTTCCTTCACTTCTTCAATTCCTACCAAATCAATTTTGAGAACAGTTCCCTGGATATCTTTTGTGAGTAATATGTTACTGCCTCCTCCCAGTATGAACGGAGTTTCTAATCCGGGCCGGTTTAATATTTTTTCCAGTTCTTCTACCGATCCTACAGATATGAATTCTGACACATTCACATCAATGTGAAAACTATTATAAGGCAAAAGGGATACATTTTTCTGTATTGCCATAATGAAATTTATAGATTAAAGCGGATCGATATCAGGCACTATTACGACGGATCTGAATTTTCGATCATTCTGCAAAATGCCTTTCTGTTGCTGGATGACCTGTTTCGCAAATGCAATTGTACCAACATTTTTTGGCAGTTTTAAGCATCAGCTCCATGATATATTGATTCCGGATCCTTGCGATAACGGGCTCTCCCGGACCGGTTAAGTAGCTGCCGAAATCCTTATGAAGGTGCAGTGCGAAAAGGGAAGCTGCATCCTGAACGATATCCCTCATTTTATGACGAAAGCTGATACGTATGATTCGCGTAAATGGCGGGTAAGAAAACTGCTGACGAGCTGCCGTTTCCTGCGCATAAAATGTTTTAAAGTCGTGATCAATAACCCATTGGAGAACCGGATGCTTCGTATTCGCAACCTGTATTATTACTTTTCCCTTCCCGTCTTTCCTTCCGGCCCTGCCACTCACCTGTTCCATCAACTGAAATGCCCGTTCATTTACACGGAATTCGGTAAAATTCAGGAGACTGTCAGCATCGAGTATACCTACGAGATCGACATGATCAAAGTCCAGTCCTTTAACAACCATCTGAGTGCCCACCAGGATATCCACCCGCTGCTGTTCAAATTGTTTAATAAGCATATCGTGTGCAGTTTTTCCCCGCACACTATCCACATCCATCCTCGCGACATGCGCATCCGGAAAAAGGGTCTCCAGTTCTTCCTCTATTTTCTCCGTTCCAAAATTTCGTTGAATAAATTCATGATTACCGCAAGCCGCGCAGGTATTTACCGGCGGATAAGAAGTTCCGCAATAATGGCATAAAAGTTTGTTGGTCAGCTTATGAAAAGTCAGTGAGACATCGCAGTTTTTGCACTGGGGGATCCATCCGCAGATCTTACATATCTGGTAAGGAGAATAACCTCGCCGGTTTCTGAATAAAATTACCTGCTTTTTATTATCGAGGCTTTCCTGAATCGCTCCTTTGAAGTTCCGGTGTACAGATAACTTTAGATCCGTCTTTCTGAAAATATTTCTTTGTATCAATAAGTCGTATAACGGGCATGGCTACCTGACCATATCTTTCCAAAAGTTCGGCCAGGCCATACTTACCGGTGACGGCGTTATAATAACTTTCAACTGAAGGAGTAGCGCTTCCCAGAAGTGTTTTGGCTTTAAAAAGAGAAGCATAATAAATCGCCGTATCCCTCGCATGGTAACGAGGTGCAGGATCCTGTTGCTTATATGAACTGTCGTGCTCTTCATCCGCAATAATAAGAGAGAGATCGGTAAAAGGAAGAAATAATGCCGAGCGGGCACCAAGTAAAATCCTTATTTCCCCTTTACGTACCTTATTCCAGATCTCAAATCGTTCATTCTGGCTAAACCTGCTGTGATAGATACCCAGATAACCACCAAAGTGCGACTGTAACCTTCGGACAATCTGCGAAGTCAGTGCAATCTCAGGAACAAGGTATAAAACCTGTTTATTTTCCAGCAGCTGCTGTTCTATCAACTTTATGTAGACCTGTGTTTTGCCGCTGGAAGTCAATCCATGAAGAAGAATGGTATTCTTTGTTTCAAATTGTTTTTGAATGTTCGATAATGCAAATTCCTGTGCTGTCGACAAATTAAAAGAAATATGAATATTCCTGGGAAGCACGCGTAAACGGTCGATTGAACGTTGCTCAGCTACTAATATATTTTTGGTGATCAGTGCTTTCAATTGTGCATCAGAAGCACCGGATTTTTTCAATAATGCCGTGCGTGTAACTTCGGGTTCCTTTTTTTTCAGATGAAGGAAAGAAAGAAGCAATTCCAACTGCTTTTCAGCCCTTGACCATTTCTTGTCTTCATTTAAGAGCGCTTCCATTTTCTCATCCGCAGCATAATCATTATGCAGGTTAATATAGGTTTCTGTTTTGGGCTTATACAGTTCTTTTAATGATTCATATACATAACAAACCGATTTTTCAATTAACCGTTTCACTACAGGGTACACCGCGCCTCCATGAAGAATCTCCTGTACCTCTGGTATTTTCAATTCATTCTTCAATAACAGGGCCTCAGCAACAAGGTATTCATCATGGTCAAGCGATGAAAAGTCATGCCCGAAACTTTCGTTAAAGACAAGTGTACTCTCACTGCTCAATTTAAAATGGGCGGGAAGAGAAGCAGCCATCACTTCTCCCTCTGAGCACATATAGTATTGTGCTATCCATTCCCACAGCATTAATTGCTCCCTGTAAATCAGGGGTTCAGCGTCGAGAACGCTCTCAATGGGCCTTGGATCAAAAGCTTCTGGTTTTTCCGTCTGAAACCTTTTAACAATACCTGCATATTTTTTGTTTTTAAGAGATACCTCTACACGGCAACCTGGCTGGAGTCCCTCCTTCAAATGCTCGGGAATTTCCCATGTATAGTTCCTGGGAATTGCCAGCGGTATGATTATTTCTGCGTACAATATCCTGTTTTATGATTATCAATATAAACAAACAATACAGGCTTTAAGTTTATATTATCTGGCCATGATCCATGACGCCCGATAACTCTTCAATTTGCTTTCCATCACATCAAAGACTTTTTGCCTGTACAGGTTAACCTGCTGCAAGCTATAGCCCGCGGGGCTTATTTCTTCCAGGAAAACCGCCCTGGATTTTGCGTTTTTTAAACTAAGCAGCGAGTGATGATGCATTATAGTGTAGTTGTCAAGAAACAGAACAGGTTTCACTGCGGTCTGGGTCTCAATGGCGATCCTGAACGCGCCGTCGTAAAATGACTTGAGCGGCTGGCCTGTTTCATTGAAAGTACCTTCAGGAAAAATACAGATAGATATATGATGTTTCAGCAGGCTTTTTAAAATCCGGACACTTCTGGCACGTCGTTCTGTACTACCCCTGTCAACCATTACTGCTCCGCGACTATAAATAAATCCAAAGACAGGTATCTTTTTAATTTCTTCCTTGCCCAGTACGCGGAAAGGTTGTTTTCTCAGGGATTTGAAAATACAGGGTATGTCCATATAAGAAATGTGATTGATAAGGAAAATATAATTTCCTGCCGGATCATAGGGTGATTCAAAAATATTTTCATGTCGGATGCCCAGCAGAAAATACCAGCAGTCCGCCCATATTTTGGCCATACTGCAGATCAGATTTCCTCCCCTGCGCTTTCCGAAAAAAGAAAAAACAATTACAAATGGAAAAGCGATCAAAGTAAAAAAAATGAACCAGAATAAAGCGTAGAGAGTGTAGATCTTGCTGGAAATATTATTCATCAGGGTTATGGATTATGGGTTATGGATTATGGGTTATGGATTATGGGTTATGAATTATGAGTCATGAATATTTATATGTATTAATTTAAGAATCGATAATTACTATATTTAAAAATAACCCATATCTCATAATTCATAACCCATAACCCTTATAGCCTTTACACTAAAATAGTGAACTTATCAGTTACAATCACACCTCCACTCAACTCCCAGTTCAATACAGGTTACTACAATGAGTTTGTCTTTTTCCGGCGCAATGATTATGCGCAGGTGCTGATGTTCTTCTGTCAGTCCCTCAATAGCGTACCTGGGGTCGGGACGGGCATTCGGTTCACTTTTCGAATAATTGATGGTTCCTTCATCCAGTATTTCGTGAATTTCGTCCATTGTAATATGTCTGCAGTCCATCCGGCAGCGCGCATGTCTAGTCAGTACCAGTCGGCCATGCCGGTTAAAAGGTGCTCTGTCAGATACTGGAGCCGACGGATTGTTAGCATCCGTTCCGTTTCCTTTTGAATGGCAGGAGACAAAAGCTTCAAAAAACATCAAAAGCAGGAATATCCTGGGCATCGCTAAAGTTACTGGCATAATTCCTTAATCATATTATCTTTGCGCCGCATGACAGGACTTAAGACAGTTGCATTTCATACACTGGGCTGCAAGCTCAATTTTTCTGAAACTTCTTCTATCTCCAGACTTATGGAAAAAGAAGGATTTGAGAAAAAACCTTTTGATTCGCTTGCCGATATCTATGTAATCAATACCTGTTCTGTCACTGAAAATGCAGATAAAGAATGCCGTTATCTGGTTAGACAGATTCAACGAAAATCTCCTGAAAGTTTTGTAGTCATAACAGGTTGTTACGCACAACTGAAACCAAAGGAGATAGCAGAAATTCCGGGCGTGGATCTGGTGTTAGGCGCGGCAGAGAAATTCAATATAGCCTCGCATATCCGTGAATTGGTAAAGGGTGAATTCTGCTAAGATCTGCAGTTGTGATATTGAACGGGTAAATGATTTTCATGACAGTTATTCATTGAACGACCGGACCAGGGCATTTTTGAAAGTTCAGGATGGCTGCGACTATCAATGCAGTTTTTGTACGATCCCAATGGCGCGTGGAAAAAGTCGCAGTGATAATATCCTCCATATACTGGAAAATGTAAAATCTCTCGCCGCCAAAGGAATTCAGGAAATTGTATTGACGGGAGTGAATCTTGGCGATTTCGGAAATGCAGATCCGGTGACGAGGAAGAAATCAGTGGATTTTTTAGAGCTCATCCGCGCGCTCGACCAGATAAAGGATATACCCCGCTATCGCATTTCGTCCATAGAACCCAACCTGCTCAACAATGATATCATCGACCTGGTAGCAAACAGCGACCACTTCATGCCTCATTTCCATATTCCGCTTCAAAGCGGCAGTAATAAAATATTAGCGCTGATGCGTCGCCGTTATATGCGGGAACTTTATGCGGACCGGGTAGCACGCATCAAGACTCTGATGCCTCATGCGGCGATCGGGGCTGATGTGATTGTAGGATTCCCAGGCGAGACCGATGATGACTTCAGGGAAACACTCAACTTTCTGCACACGCTTGAAATATCTTACCTGCACGTATTTACTTATTCGGAAAGAGAAAATACCCGCGCGGCGGAAATGCATCCGGTAGTGCCAGTTTCCATTCGTAACGAAAGAAATAAAATCCTGCGTAACCTTTCATTCCAAAAACAACAATATTTCACAGCGCTTCATTCAGGCCAGACCCGCAAAGTGCTCTTCGAGCGCAGCCGCGACAAAGCAATGATGGAAGGTTTTACTGACAATTATATTAAAGTAACTACACCCTACCGGCAGGAATGGGTGAATACCATTGTTAATTGGAAACTTTAAATAGATATTGATTATGAGATATGGGTTATGGGTTATGGGTTATGGGTTATGAGTTTTTATAAATTTAAATAACCCATATCTCATAGTTCATAACCCATAACCAATAAACCTTTATTCCGACCTCAAGCTCGTGACCGGGTTTGCAAGTGCGGCTTTGATTGCCTGGTAGCTAATTGTGATTAGCGCAATGGCAAATGAAATTCCGATCGCTATCAGGAATATTCCCTTCCCGATGCCGATATGATAGGCGAAATTCTCGAGCCAGGAATGCATGAAATAGTAAGCTACCGGCACCGCAACCAGGAATGCAAGGCCAATCAGGATAATAAATTCCCTGGCAAAGAGCGCCGAGATGTTAAATAATGAAGCCCCCAATACTTTCCTGATTCCGACTTCCTTGGTACGCTGTACTGCTGAAAAAGATACGAGGCCATATAATCCAAGACAACCTATCAGGATAGCAAGAGAGGAAAATAATTTAAACGCTGTATACACTTTTGCTTCCTGCTTGTACCAGCTGGCGATATGGTCATCCATGAATTCATATTCAAACACATCCTTTGGAAATATGGCTGACCAGATTTTATCAATATGCCCGATAGTCTGATGTATGGCATTGGGTTTTATTCTGACACTGGCCATGTAGAAATTATCCGGGGCATATAATAATATACAGGCTCTTCTCTTTTTATGTTTCGATTCACTCTGAAAATCCCGCACAACACCAATTACATACGATGGATCTCCCCATCCAAACCTGATTTTCTTTCCAATAGCTTCAGCAGGATTTTGGATACCGAGTTTATGCATAAAGGTTTCATTAATTACCATCCTGATAATCGTATCCTTCTCATATTTTCTGCTTACTTTTTTTCCCGCAAGCATTTTCAATCCAAACATATCTGTATAATTTTCATCGACACATTTGACCTCCGTAACATCATCCTTAGTGAGGCCCAGTTCAGGACAGGCAAAACTGGTCGCATTGGAGAAGTAAGCGGGTGCTCCGGAAGAAAAACTTATATCAGTCAGGCCTGGCTCAGATTTCAATTGCTGTTTCAAAAAATCTTTTTTTGAATTATCGGGAATACCAAAACTCACCACCGCTTCCTTGTTAAAGCCCAGATCCTCATTTTGAAAGAAGTACATTTGATGGGCAACTACCAGGGTGCCGACAATTAATATTTGAGAAATGGCAAACTGAAGAAGCACAAGACCTTTACGAAGATTAATTCCACGGAATGACATGTTCGTCTTTCTCTTTAGTGATTCCACAGGATTAAAAGCAGATTGCAAAAAAGCCGGATAGAGGCCGGCCAGCAGAATAATCCCGATAGTCACAGATAACAACAGGCCTAAAACAATAGGTTCACTCAATTGCGTTGTATCAATTTTTATGTCCAACCATTTTGTAATTTCCGGGAGGGCGAAAATGGTTATGACGAGTCCGGCAACAACTGATATCAATACAAGCATGCTGGTTTCACCGAGAAATTGCTGAATCAATTGTGGTCTGCTTGCCCCCATTACTTTGCGAACGCCCACTTCCTTAGATCGTTTTACTGACTGGGCGGTAGAAAGATTAATAAAATTGATGCAGGCCATGATAATAATAAATACCGCAATAACAGCCAGTCCCCGGTATGTATCCTTGGATACCGGCGTTACTATGTTATTAATATATCGCTGATCAAAGTGAATATCCCGAATGGGCTGAAGTGGCAAATGCGCTTCACTGGCAATTTCCTTTCCCCAATTTTTAGTGATGAATGCAGGTATTTTTTTCTCCAGCTGATGAATCGAATAATTTTCAGGAATCACGAGATAGGCGTAACTGGCACCCATAATGGCGTAGAAATTCGTCATGATACCATTATTGAATTTTTGGGTATTCAGAGAAACCAGAAAGTTAAACGGCAGACTGGTATTGGCTGGCGGGTCTTTGATGATTCCTTTAACTTTTACTGTAAATTGATTTTCGAGATTAATCGTTTCACCCATTGCCGGTTTATTCCCAAAATATTTTTGTGTAGTAGTCTCCGTAAGGACAATGGAATTTGGCTCGGACAGCGCAGTGGCAGGGTTACCACTTATCCACTGAAAGTCGAATATTTTTGGAAAATCATTGTCCACATAAGCAAAGCTTTTCTCCAAGAACTTCTTCTCGCCGATTTTTACCAATCCTTCTCTCCGATAAAAAATCTGGGTAATGTTTTCTAATTCAGGAAAATCGTTTCGCATGGCAGGAACAATTGCCATGGAAATATTCGAATTAAAATCCAGGGCGTTCAGCGTGATTCTGTAAGTCCGGCCGGCCTTCTTACTGAAATTGTCATAACCCAGTTCATTCCGAACGACCAGAAAGATGGTCAGACAGGATACTATGCCCAGACTCAGTCCGAAAATATTCAAGACAGTAAAACTCAGGTTTCGCCTGATACTACGGAATGCACTGGTGAAATAATTCCTGAGCATATACCTGATTAATTATTAAGTATTAATTATTAATTACTCATTTAAAATTCACAATTCGAATAAAGGACAGGTGTTGAATATCCAATGACATACCAAATAATATAATTTTGATAACCAGCAGTTTAAGATAATATTATCAGATGATACTGTCCGTTTTTGCGACAAGACTGTCCTATTATAAAACGTTGGCCGTTGGCCGTTGGTGGTTGGCGGAGGAAATTTTTTGGCTTTGGGCTTTGGGCCTTAGGCTTTAGGCATATAATATTTGTTCATCCGTATAATACGTTTTACGACTTCCCTTCGTGTCGATATGGATGTCATAGCCGGTCGGACTTTTCGCATTTACTTTCCGGTGGATTTTTAGAAATTCCTTTACTTCATCATTCACTCTGCCCGGGTAGGCTTTATAAATTTTTTCTGTGGCTTCTTTTAAAACTGATGGGATTATTTTGACAAGCTCCTTTATTTTTTCATCAGGAATTGCAGATGCAATGGAATAAGGAGAGATCCTGGCATTCCACAAAATTTCATCTGAATATCCATTACCAATGCCTCGTATCAGATCCTGATCCATCAGGATATTTTTGATGATTGTCTTACGGTTGAAAATTTTTTTAAGATATTTAAAATCCAGCTCCATGGCATCCACGCCATCCTTATCAACGGGATTTAATTTTATATGAGCATTCCTCATGCGATCTGTCAGCGCGAGATTTTTGTCTCCTTCAAAATAAAGCTCCACTATGGTAGAATGATGTTCATTTTTCCCCGAGAATAAAAACATATCGCCGATCAGCATAAGATGAAGTCCGAGAAGGGTCCCGTCTTCAAATTCAAAACGAAATTCTTTTCCTGCACGATAAATTCTTTTTAGAATTTTACCATCCAGGTTCTTTGAGAGGGCTTTCGCTGTATCGGGCAGTTTTGTCCCGTTAACAACTTTTACCCTGATCAATTTTTTTGCTGCAAACATCTTATTCAGGTTTCTGGAAAAAACTTCTACATCTGGTATTTCCGGCATAACAATTAATTTAAATGTGCCATGAGGCAATTGATCAGAAATATAGCTAATTATTCTGTTAAGGTTACATGGGCTATAACAGGCAACGGCACCTTTTGTATTTGGCGGACCGAAATTCTTTAATCTTACAAAATCTGCAATTATTTAAAAAACCAGGTAATTGTGAGATCAAATTAGACAAATATCTGTTTGGCATAAATGATAAACTAAATTTTTTAGTTAATAAAATACTATATATTTTAGCAGCCCGGTTTATTAATCATTTACCATTAACTATTAAACTTTATTGTATGACAACAGAACAAATTGCTCTCCGTTTGAAAGAACTAGGCGACCAGGGAAAGTTCGAACACGCCCTCAAAGAATTATTTTCATCTGATGCGGTTAGTATTGAACCCTATGAATCACCCGATTTTGCAAGGGAAACAAAAGGAATGGAGGCGATCCTCGCGAAGGGAAAAAAATGGAGTGAGATGGTTGTGGAAATTCATTCCTTTAAAATCTCCGAACCGATGATTGCGGACGATTCTTTTGCGCTCACGATGCTTATCGACGTGACGATGAAAGGACGCGAACGCATGAAACATAACGAACTTTGCGTTTATACTATCAGTGGAGGAAAGATTGTGTCGGAACAGTTTTTTATGTAAGAATTTATGCATCAGAACCGTGTTAATCCTCAGGGCCAAATAATCAGTACTCCCGCGAGAGGGGCCTGGATGGGTAACCGCGGTCCCTTACATGATGACCAGAAAAATATTGTCAGGCCTTTTAAATTGAAGGCCTGGCTTATTTGTGTGTTGGAATTTAAGAACCGGAAAAGGGAGATCATGAAAGCTGACCGGTATACTGAATTGTTTTTTTTTGATGAGGCAACCGCTTTTTCTGCTGGTCACAGGCCCTGTTTTGAATGTCGCAGGAAGGATTATGAAAATTTTAAATCCTGCTGGTTGAAAGGCAATCCTGAACATCAGTTTACTGAAAAAACATCAATCAGGGAAATTGACCAGGTGCTCCATAGTGAAAGAATAAATACTGATGGCGGTAAAGTAACTTTCAACGCGAAGCTGAGCGAACTCCCTTACGGCACGTTTGTTGAATTCGAGAAACAGGCTTATGTTCTGGCAGATGATTTACTTTATCGCTGGACTCCGTTTGGATATGACAATAGAATTCAATTAATATCATCGACCGAAGTAAAGGTCCTGACTCCAGCGTCGACAGTTCAGGTTTTCAGGGCGGGATATATTCCGCAAATACGCTTCAGCACGGCACAGATAAATTAGTGAGGATGATTTCAGGTGACTGAAACAAGCAGAAACTGTTATCACCACATCATATCAGGGTCATACAATAAAAACAACCTATAAAAAAGAAGGGATTTCAAATACTTTTTATTTCCAAACGGGCGTGACATATGATTTTTAATACAGGCCTTCGTGGTCAGTAAGGAAGTCTCTCCCGGATTTGCATTCCTCCACGTTTGCGGTGGACCAAACGAAATCATACAGGCCATGATCGAGAAGGTTTACATTTTGATATCCGCCTTTTACCAGATCGCGACAAATGATGGCCGCCATGTCAGAAGTTGAACCATAAACCAGAAACACAGTAGATTTATCTTTTGTCCTGGTTATAATTCCAACCGAATCAGGTGATGTTATATTTATGGCTCCTTTAATACGTCCCAGATTCCTATATGTCAAACGCGCCTTATTGTTGAATTCTTCCATCGGCCTTGTATCCAAAATCACAATATTGGGTTCGTTCAAGAGATCTATAAAACCTTTCGGGTCCACTATATTATAGGGAGCGGGATCTGTTATCAATTGGCTTAATTGCACTTTATTTATTCTGTGATCAGAAATAAAAACATCAAATCCTTCAAACAAATTATAGATTTTCATGAAGCCTCTTGCTCTCAATACATATATTACGTCCATGCTGTTTATGCCACGCTGGTCATATAAGAGGACCGGATGATTGTTGGAGATTTTATAGGAATCAAATTTACTTTCAAAATCAGCCTGGGGAATATTAATGGCATTTTTCAGGTGGCCGGTGTTATTCTGCACCAGACTGTCCATCCCAGCAAATTCCCGAGTAGTTCTGATATCGATTATTACAATGCCAGGTGTGTCCTTTATTAAGTGAAAAGCTTCCGAAGACGCAATATTTTTATAATTCAGATTCGTTACCATGTACTTGTTCTTCTCTGGAAAAAGGGTCGCATCCATTAGATTTAGCTGTGTCATTCCTCCATTGATATTGTAAACTTTTGTGAACCCGTTATCAGCAAGCAGTTTACTAACCCTTCTTGAACGCTGGCTATGGGAGCAGTATACAAAAACAGGCTGGTCGATATATTTTTTTAATTGTTCCAGGTGAGCGGGTATGGAGTCGATATTTATATTTACGGATCCTCTGATTCTCCCGATGTTCGCAACAGTTCCTCGGGAGGTGTCAGCATATTCACCCGGACTTCTTACATCAAGCAGCAAGTAATTCTTCATGGAATCCATTAAACTGAATGCCTGATTCAGATAAACTCCTTTGTAAATTGTATTATCGTATTTGAAGGGATGTTGTGCTTTAGCAGTTATAGCAAACAATGAAAATGCAAATAATAAATATTTGAACCGGTGCATACATTTCAGTTAAAGTAAAAATAAGATTACTACAAAATGCGACAGGTAGTTTTACTTAAGCGGAAACGGGGATGAGTATAAGGATTAAGAGAAGGTTAAACGGTTTGCACTCTCTTTACGACATTCAATTACCATTTTTAGAAATTTCTATTTTTAAATGGTGCATCCCCATTTCTCCCCCGTTTGACCATCCGGTAATTCCCTGAAACCAGCTGTGAAATTACATAATAAAATTCTTTTATGCATTTTTACACTATGCATTGCTTTCTTATGTATATTAGCTGGCGAATCATAGAAAATGTTGATCCGTCAGATTACGCTTTTTATAAGCATATTTCTAATGTATACTATACCGATAGTATTACCAAGAATCATTTGGCTAAATCACTCCCAAAAGACGACGGGAATCTTCTCTTTTGAAGGGATGGGGAGCGCAGGAGAGCGAATCAAACTTTCCTATTCGTTCCTATATTTTATGTATGGGAATCAGAAGGTCTGGTTCGAAGGACCAGGCAACATGCATTTAAAAGAAGGATCAATCGTTCCAATCAGGTATCAAAAAAACAATCCTGGAGACGCCAAAGTGGATACATTCTACGGTTTATGGGCAGATGCCGTAGTATATGGTGGAGAGCCGCTGTTCATATTGATCTGCATTTTTTTACATCCTGGAATTTTTCCGCCAAAATCGAAAATACTCGTAACACTGAAAAAGCCTTTTTTAATTGTTGTCAAATAACTCTAATCAAAGCTCATATGAAAAATTACGCTCGAGTCCTTAAGACGACCGCATTTTTAGCATACATATTATTAGTGAGTGTTGCAGTTTTTCCTTGCAGCATGTTCAAGATAACAATGTATGGGAAAACAATGGTGGGTAATAATGAAGATGCGTGGCGGTTAGATTCAAGAATCTGGTTTGAAAACGGAAAAGATGGTAAATATGGATCCGCATATGTGGGGCATAACGATCTGTTCCCGCAGGGAGGCATGAATGAAATGGGACTTGTATACGATGGTTTTGCTGTAAATACCAGGAAATTGAATCCTGTATATGGGAAAAAATATATTGACAATATGTCATCTTTTCTTAAAATGATCATGCAGAACTGCAAGTCCGTTGATGAAGTTCATAATCTTTTAAACCAGTATAACCGAAGTATTTTCAATGGCGCCATGCTTTTGTTTGTCGATATAACAGGGAAATATCTGGTGCTGGAAGTCGACACAATCACAACCGGAAATAACAGCGAATATATATTGTCGAATTTTTGTCCTTCTGGTACCAAGCCAGATGATGTAAAGATTCCACGTTATATAAGAGGGAATTTGTTTTTGAAGAAGAATAATCCGGACACCAGTCTGGGATTCTGTCTTTCAGTCATGGATACCATGCATGAGTGCCGATCTAAAATAGGTGATGGAACCACATACACTACTATTTACGATCTGAAAGAGGGAATTATTTACTTATACTTCTATCATGATTTTAAGCATGTTGTTAAATTCAAACTTCATCAGGAATTGGGAAAAGGCGACCATATGATTCGAATGCTGGACATATTCCCTACCAACCAGGAATATATACGATTCACAGAATATAAAACGCCATTTAATTCGATTTTTCTCAGATCAGGTTTTTATGCTTTGATCGCGTTTTATATTGCTACTGCTATCATCTATATCTCAATTCTTATTCGTAAAAGGGGGGTCAACAATATTAAAATCAATTATAAATGGAACAAGGCATTGGTATGGATGTATATTTATGTAAATATCACTCTGGCTTATTACCTCAGTATACTCTTAAACAATCAGCCCATTTACTACTTTGATTCGCCGTATAAATTTTACAACAACCATTTACTTGACGCGCTTTCCTATTTTCCGATCGTACTTCTTATTGTGATTATACCTATTATTTATTTAAATATCCGGATGGTGAAGCAGGCAGATGGGACAAAATATATGAGGTTGCTCCTACCCTTCAATTCATTTACCTATATTTTAGCGATAGCGATGTTTGGATACTGGGGTTTGTTTAAGATTTTTTAATACCAATGAATTCAAGGCATTGAGATCTTATGTATATTTGAATATTAAGACAATTCATTATAATGACTTATTCCACAGAACTGTTGAAAGGCACTTTAAAAACAATTATTTTAAAACTGCTTGCGGACAATAAGAAGATGTACGGATATGAGATTACACAAAAAGTAAAGGAATTAACCTTTGATAAAATTCAATTAACCGAGGGCGCCCTATATCCGACCCTCCATGCTTTGGAAAACGATAAACTGGTTACAACTGAAATTGAATATATAGGAAAACGAATGAGAAAATATTACCGGTTAAGCCAGGAGGGAAAAATTAAAACAAAAGAGAAAGTAAAAGAAATGTCGAACTTTATGGAGTCGATGGTTTCCTTGTTGGATCTTAAGCCTAAAAAACTTTAAATGTATTATTTAAGTGACCAGGAAGTTGATTTTATCCTGAAGGATATTGCGGCAAGGGGAATAATTACGGATGACATCCGGTACAATCTGCTCGATCATATTTGCATTATTATAGAAAAGAATCTGCAGCAAAACGGTGATTTTAAGGAATACTATTTTTCCATTATTAAAACATTTTACCGGCATGAGCTTTATGAATTAGAAGAAGAGGCTCGGATTCTTTCAAGGTATAAAAACCATTTAGTCTTTAACAGGAAGCAGTTTTTCTTTCTTTTATTTTCAATTTTCATCGGTCCTTTTGTAGTTTATAATATGCTGTGGATTGATATGAACTGGCAATCCACCAGGTGGCATATTCCCATTGAAATTTGGGGAGGTTCACTGGCTTATGGACTCTGGCCGTCTTTAATTTTCCTGGTCATTTTTCTTACTCCTGAAAAACTCGAACCGTTAATTCCAAGAAAGTCCACGGTACTTCTCGGCATAAAGCCCTTAATTAAAATAATTCCGGATTTCTGAATCTGATTACAGGCGCCGGCCATCAACAGAAGTAAAAAACTTTCCTGAGTAACATTTTTCTGCTGGATATCTAATCATATCAAAATCACAAAATCAGTATCTGAAGCATTTCCCCCGTCAGGGGGGAAGTTCACAGATAAATTATGTCATAATTTCGATTCATCCTGATTTCCCGGACAGGGTCTGCCATAATAACTAAAACCCATGGCCATTTTGATTTTCATAGTTGTAGTATTGGCCGGGTGTATACTTGGCTTCATCATAAAGCCAAGTTCCCAGCTGGATATGCCACTATCCAAATTTTATGTTTTCGTCGCATCTCTCCTGATCCTCAATGCAGCCCTCGTTAATTTTGCAAACATCCAGAGCTCAGGCGTAATAAGCGTGTTGGTTTTTGTGCTTGACTGGGGAAAATCGTTGAACTTTCTGTTTATCGGATATTTTACTATCCATATATCCCGGGTTTTGAAATCAAAAGATCAAATCGAAAGCTCATATGCATTGAATAAAATAATCAGCACCAGTTTATGGGCGATTACGATTATCAACGGCTTCGGATTTATTATCGAGACTGGCTACAAATTAAAAAACTTTGACGACTTGGTCGAACAGTTTAGTCATTATGGATATGCACTGTGGTTTCTTTATTTCATCATCATAACGGAGACGCTGGGAGGCATCGGGGTCCTTCTTCATTTCAAATTAAAAACCGGTCCTTTGGCTGCCCTGGGATTAATGCTCATTATGCTGGGTGTCGTTTATACCAACTGGCATGTGAATGATCCCATTACCTATTCGTTCCCTGCAATTGACGCTTTTATGTCATTGACTTTAATGTTGATGCTGTATAGGCTTGAGAAAAAAGAACAGCTTCACTCAACCGGATTTAATAATCGACTGGTCGAAACCAGATTTTGAGTTTTTTACATTCAGGAAGACGGCAAAGATATATCAGACCACTGGTGGTTTTGTTTCGAGGCTTCGGTTCCCCCGGCGGTTCCTTTTTACTAAATAGAGATTCTGAAATATTTCTGCCTGATTGTGGCAGAGGATCTGAATCGATGGAGGAAGAATATTTTACTGACTGGCCTTCTGTGATTTTCTTAAGCAAAAGGGAGCGGCGTGTTCTTGTAATTTTTCTGTCTCCTGAAGTCATTTGAGGATATGCAGTGAAATCAGTGATGCCTTTTACGCGGTCTCTTGTCGTGGGTCCCTTAACCGTTCTGTTTCCGGATTTCTTTTTCGGTACATCCAGGAGGGGGTCAATATATTTTTTCTTCAGGGTTTCAGTAATAGCAGCTGCTTCCATTCCTTCTTTCAGCATTTTGATCGCTTCACCCGTTAATGTTCTGTAGAGAGCATACTGTTTTAGCTGTTGGGGGACCAGTTTGTAAAGTGAAGCTGCGACGGGGGAAGCTTGCTTCAACCGGCTGCTGCTTTGGCGAAACCCCTTAAAGGCAGGGTCCTTTTTGGTACGCTCACCAGTAAGCGAAGACCCCCGGCGCCATATATTCTGACCGAAATAGGGCGAATAATAAAAACACATCCCCAGATGAGGGTCGTTGCCGGTTATTATACTATCAGTTAATCGTTTAGCCATTTGTACTCCCCGGACAACGCAAACCTGGCTCATCTAGTATGTGGCTAAATGAAAAAATGTCTTACCGCCTAAAAGAGTTCATCAGAAACATAGTTGAATACCTATTGGAGTCCAGACATAAAGCGCAGTTTTGGCTTTTTGCGATTTTTTGACGAATAGGTAAATGCTCAGCAAACTCCGTGTATGCCGAACGTTTAAAAAATGGACCCTGGAAGATTAATCTTCGACAAATTGGTAAATATGGGATTTAAGATTGTTCGTAAGAACTGTACATTAAATTAAATATTAATATAGTGTTTTCGACGTATTTTAATTTGCTAGATTTAAGCAATGAAACTGAAATTGATTTTTGTAAAACTGATTGCTGCATTTTTATTTTCTATTTTTTTTCAGAATATTCAATGCCAGAGTCTTGGTAGCGAAATAGATAAAGTCTATGTTTTTTCCCCGCACCTTCTGACCAAAAAGCAGACTGATGAAAAGGTTAAGCCATTGGACGGATTCTGGAATAAAGTTAAATCAGACACGGCCACCTATTTGCCCGCCCTGAGGTTCGAGCTGGCAACCGACAAGCACAAGCCATTTTTCTATTTCGACGGATCCTCCCTATTACTTTTATTAAGCAATACCCGATCAGACAAGTTGTTGGCGGGTGAAGCAATTGCAAAATGCGACATCAACGATATCGACAATGAACTATATGTCCGCAGGCTGAATGGCCTCGCTTTCGACGGCGTCAACATCACCCGGGCGGCCATCAAAATATTGGGTGTCCCGAATTATACTTTTTTTCTGACCCAGCATGTGATGACATTTTCCCGTGAAGACTGCCTCTCCTATTGTCTATTGCCCTTGGACAGTCGACTGTATCTGGACACTTTACTAGCCATGTTTAAAGAGCAGGATACTATGGGTCAGGAAACGATACTTTACACTTTATGGCTGGGATATTCCTGCAGGGGCGAGCAATTCATCCATAACGCGATTACGGATCATAGTCTGTCCCAAACCATCCGTGAAGCCGCATTTACCATGGACTCCATGAGCCATACTTCATTTCCCGTGCCTGAGCACTTCGAGTATTCCAGTACCCATGAAATCATGGAAGTTCGAAACGAGGCGCTCAAACGATTCAGTGACGAAGCGCTCGATGAATTGTTTTCTTCAAGTATGGCAATACGTAAGAAAATGAAATGTGATTTCGTGCCCATGGATAAAGACGGTTCCGAAAAGCCAACGATCGATCACAATGGTCTCGCCAAGCAAGTCGTTGCACTAAATGAATTCAAAACTGAAAAAAACCGTGTTGATTCCTTAAACATAACGAGCAACTTTAAAAGAAAAATAACCATCTCAACTATTGATAAATCGTTTCTTAAGGAAGACAATCCTGAAATCATAGCATTGTGCCTGGTGTACGAAGAGACTGAAGCAGATAAAAAAATCATTCTTACTATTAAATATGATAAGTTCAAACAGCAAATCATTTCAATAGTGAAAAATTAGTTGAAGCATCATACTAACTGGTACTCACTTAACGGAGAAAGGCCCGCTGAAGATTTGAGGTCACTTGTTTTTGCCTAACGCGTGGACCCGGTTAGCAGAATAATTATGAACAATCTTGCAGCGCAAATTATTATATAAGCTCCTTCCTTTCCCAAAATATACAGGCGGAAAATAGTTGTTTATAAAGTCTACCCATTTTTCATCTGTAATTTTAATTTTATCGAAGTATCGATGACTTATCAAATAGTCGATGAAACAACAGCTTACTTTAAAAAACTGTTCAAATAGGTCAAAATCGTTGATGTCTGCATCATTAGACTGACATGTCCTTGCGCCGGAACAATGGCCAATTGCGATTTAGGCATTGGTTGCAGGTCAGCAGAAACACCACCACCCAGCAATTTATATGTTTTCATCAACTCAATTTTATCCGTTCCATCATTGTCGCCGGATATAATCAGTACAGGTGCAGCAATTCTTGCAATATTAGAGTCGCCCACGTTAAATGGCTCCTTTGCAAAAACAAACATCTGCTCTAAAAAATTTCTCCATTTTGTTTTATCAGGTGCCACTTCATCGTATGCGGCTTTTAATGGTGTGTTATCAAAAAATTCAGGCTTGAAATCTTTAAACGCGCCGTTCACTATTGGTAGCCAACCACTGGTTTTATAAGTAGAAGAAATGATCACTAATTTTCTTAACCGTTTGGGGCTTTGTACAGCAAACTGGTAAGCCACAGAGCCTCCCATACTATATCCCGCTACATCAGCACTATCTATTTTCAAGTAATCCATTACCTTTTCCACATCACTTGCTAAAGTAGTAATCGACAATTTTCTATCGGAAAATGGCGTATGTCCATGACCCTGCATTTCAATGGCAATTACTTTTTTAGTTTTTGACAACTCAGGGATTAATTGCCCCCAGTTCATATCAATTGTATAAAAAGCACCATGTAGTAAAACTAAAGGTTGACCCTCGCCGTAAACTTCGTAATAAACTTTGATACCATTAGCGGGTGCGTAACCACTGTTGGAAGGTTTGATCTGCTGCCCGTCTGATCCGGATGCTGTAAACATAATTGCAATTGCTAGCATTAAATTTTTCATATCGCTGTTTAAATTTAATTCGAATTTTCCTGACAAAACAAAATTAGTATTCATTTCAGGATTAAATACGGTGCAAAAACGAGCGGGTTTTATACTTATGCCTCAACAAAATTGAATGACCAGAAATATATCTTTCTTTCGGATTTAGCAACCTTTGCCATTGTCAAAACAAATGGAGCAGACATTTATTTAGTAAAGGATTATCAAAAATCAGCCGAAACTTCTAAACACACTTTTCGAGATGTGTATTTGGGTAAGCTCCATTAATCTGTTGACTGAATTACCAGAACTTTGTGGATTATATCCAAATTTCGGGATCTTGATGAATTTATCATCTAGCCCAAATAAAAAACCACCCAAAAATCAGGTGGTTTAATCAATTTGATTTTGAAATCGTCTCTCAAAACCGTCTCTGGCGTTAATTTCCGCCTTAAATGTGACCCTCACTGGGCTGATGTCGAACCATTTTTTTCAAGATTTAAAAATTGTTAGCGTCTCTTTCCCTTGATTCAGTTGTCTTTTCTTTCAGCCGAAGATGCAAGCGTTCGACTTGTAAACAAAATATCTTTTACTATTGAGGAATGGATAGTATCAAATTGCTTACAAAGCTTTCCTTAATTGATAAAAATTTACATATTCACTATTTATAATTGGCTATTTCTACCAATTTATTTACATTCAATACAATAATTTTTCTGCCTTTTGTTTTAAGAATGCCTTCAAGTTTAAATTCGGTAAGTATCCGCACAACATTTTCACGGACGGTCCCTACCAGGCTGGCTAAATCATCCCTCGATAGATTAATTTCGACTAGCATTCCGGATTCGAAATTTATTTTATATTTTTCCCTAAGCACAACTAATTGAAGTGCCAATCGTTCACGGACAGATCGTTGGCCAAACAATGTTAAGCCATTTACCAATACGGCAAACTCGTGACTAAGCGTTTTCAACAGGCGCTTACTTAATGTATCTGATTGTCCCAGGACAGTTAGAAAATCATCTTTATGAATAAATGTAATCGTACTTTCTTCTAATGCTGCCGCAGAATCGGGATAACGGTCTTCCGCCAGGATGGCATGATAACCTATTAACTCGCCCGTATTAGCCACATAAATTATTTGTTCATTCCCCTCGCTATCCAGCTTGTATTTTTTCGCTTTGCCATTAGTTATATAAAAAATCCCTGTTGGGTAAGCACCTTCCCTGAAAATTATTTCTCCTTTCCTGTAAACTTGCTCAATTTGATGAGCTGTAAGTAATGCAAAATCTTCCGCCGGCAGATCCGAAAGTATCGACTCAGTTTTAAAGTCCCATTTGTCTATTGGAAAAATACCGGATATGCTCATACCAATTTCAAATTTAATACTTTAAAAATTGATAAATGTCACTTTTGAAAGTAACAAGGTTTGCTGGTGGTTATTTTCAATGCACACCAGAGGTCCGAGGAATTTATTTTATATCTTGCGAGCTTGTTTTGATGATGCTACATGAAGGCGCTGGTATTAAGGAATTTGATTTTCATAAAGCGATCACATCTCATTTTTACAATTAAGTTCCGACGTTGGATAAAAATTCTATATTGAATGAAGCTCTCCCAGTTTGTATTTGATCTGCCTCTCAATTTGATCGCTCAACATCCTACCAAGATAAGAGAAGACAGCCGAATGATGGTTGTTCACCGGAAAACCGGTCAAATCGAAAACAGGCATTTCAGGGATGTCTTGGAATATTTTGATGATCAGGATGTGTTTGTTGTAAACAACACTAAAGTTTTTCCAGCAAGGATGTATGGACGGAAGGAAAAAACAGGCGCAAAGATTGAAGTTTTTTTACTCAGGGAACTCAGTAAAACCAACAAACTTTGGGATGTAATAGTGGATCCTGCCAGAAAAATACGTGTAGGCAATAAACTTTATTTCGGGGATAGTGGCGAGCTGGTCGCCGAAATAATTGATAATACTACAAGCCGCGGTCGTACCATCAAGTTTTTATGGGATGGAACAAATGATGAATTTCGCCAGATGCTTGAAATCCTGGGTGAAACACCCCTTCCCAGATATATCAAACGTAAGCCTGACGAAGAAGACAAAGAAAGGTTCCAGACAGTATATGCCAAGCACGAAGGCGCCGTAGCGGCACCGACAGCAGGTTTCCATTTTAGTAAGAGTCTCATTAAACGACTTGAAATAAAAGGTATTCACTTCGCTGAAGTGACATTGCATACAGGATTAGGTACTTTTCGTCCGATTGAAGTTGAAGATCTGAGTAAAAATAAAATGGATGCGGAGTATTTCCGGGTGGAAAAGGAGGCCTGTACCATTGTTAACAAAGCACGTTTGGGGAAACATCGTATTTGTTCTGTAGGCACTACAACAATACGAGCACTGGAGTCTTCTTATACCGCTGAGAAGTTACTGAAGCCTGCTGAAGGATGGACGAACACATTCATCCATCCGCCCTACCAGTTCAACATAGCAGATTCTTTGATCACAAATTTTCATCTTCCCAAAACAAGTCTTTTGATTTTGGTTTGTGCATTCGCCGGATATGATCTTATAATGGAAGCATATAAAAAGGCGATTCAGGACAAATACCGGTTTTTCAATTATGGTGATGCCATGTTGCTGATTTAAGTTCCATCTAGTTGTGATAATGATTGGCAATAAAAAAATCTTTCTAGTTCAATACAGTTCCAAATCGGACTTTCCGAAAATTGACAAATGTCACTTTTAAAAGTGAAAAGGTTCACAGCTGAGGGTTTAAAGGTTAAGTAATTTTGTTCCATGGCTAAGTCCAAAACTGTCATGAGAGACCTTTATTTTACCTGCGACCATGAATGGATTGACTTTCAGGGTACCGTAGCTTATATCGGCGTTTGCAATTTTAAACTATCGGGACTTCATCATATTAAGAAAATTGCATTTTCGAAAAGCGATGGCATTAGAAAAAAGGGAGATGTTTTAGCAATTATTCATTGTAAAAATTGCAAGGTCCCCGTCTATATGCCCGCAGATGGAAGGATTTTGAGCCTCAATGATAATCAACCTTTAACTGATCTGAATATAATCCAAATGCAGCCGGAAAATGACGGCTGGCTGGCTTTTATCGGACTTACTCAACCCTATGAGAGACGCGGATTGATGCAGTTGGAACAGTATAAACAGTTTACTAAGAAAAGTTCATAAAATATTCTATGGAACCTCAGACAAATTCCTGGTCCAACCTCGACAAATGGTTTTGTTCAGATTCGCAATTGCATTACCTGTATCCGGAATCAATTCAATTATTGGCCAATCGTCATTGGACACCTTTGAATATCTCTCAAAAGGCAGTGCAATTTCTCGCTCCATCTAAAGGTGTTAAAGTATTGGATATTGGAAGCGGTGTCGGGAAATTTTGTCTCGCCGCAGCATATTATAATCCATCAGCTTCCTTTTTCGGAGTTGAACAGCGTGAGGATTTGATAGCCTATGCAGAATTTGCCCGGTCAATGCTCGGCTTGAGAAACGCCTATTTTATAAACTCCAACTTTACACAACTGGACTTTAAGCAATACGATCACTTTTATTTTTATAACTCATTTTATGAAAACCTGACCGATACCAATAAAATAGACAACAGATTACCATGCTCCTGTGAATTATATAATTTTTATAACCAGGACCTCTACAAAAAACTGGATGAAATGCCATCGGGAACAAGACTGGCGACCTTTCATTGTATTGTAGACAGAATACCGGAAAGCTATCGTTTGGTAGAGAAAAAGGCCGGCGGTTTACTGAAGTTCTGGATGAAAATATGATTACAAAAACCAGCTGAAAATTAGTTTTTAAATCGATGCCTGAATATTATGACGATTGAAGAATACAAAAAGGATATTCCTCATCAATTGAAGAAAGCAGATGACTGTGAGGAAGCAGAACAAATCATCCATCATTTCATTAAGCTCATGCAGGAAAAACATTTGTATCCGGGCCTGATTGCTTACTACCTGCATAAACTGCGTGACGTTATAGAGGAACTTTCTCCAACCGATTTTGATTCTGTTCACTGGTGTAACATCCAGTGTGCAGTAATAAATTTAAAAAAAATAACAGGCAAAAAATGACTGGATAAATTAACGCGATGAACAGATTCAAAACCATAAAAAGAGATTTGTATTTTACCAATGACCATGAATGGATAGATTTTCAGGGTTCCGCAGCCTACATTGGCGTTTGCAATTTCAAATTATCAGGAATTAAAGAAATTCAACAAATTGAATTTAAAGAATATTCAAACCCTTTAAAGCAGGGTGAAGTTGTAGCGAATATTCAATTCGACGATTACCGGATTCCTGTTCATATGCCAATAGATGGCAAAATTATCCGTCTCAATGATCATCTGCTAACCGGCGATGAGAACCTATTGCTTCGACAGCCCGAAAATAATGGTTGGATTGCATTAATAGCACCCAGTAAGCTTCATGAAAGAAAGGGATTACTCCGGCCTGAAGAGTATAAACTTTTTTCAGAAAATTTTGGTTAAAATCTAAATGTCGATGTCGTTATCACTTTCAAAATCGCGAAACCTGGATCATTGGTTTAGCAATGACAGACGGTTCAATCGCCTGTACCCTTCTTTTATTCAACGGTTGGCGAGAAAGCACTGGACGCCACTGTCTATAGCCCGAAAAGCCATTCAATTTCTCGCATTGAATGAAAATGTAAAGATTTTAGATATTGGAAGCGGCGTTGGCAAATTTTGTCTGGCCGCAGGTTATCATAAACCGAATGCGCGTATTTATGGAATTGAACAAAGAGGGAAGTTAGTCGATTATGCCAATGAGGCAAGAAATTTCCTGGACTTGTCAAATGTGTCATTTAACTGCGGGAATTTTACACAATTAGATTTAAAACATTATGACCATTTCTATTTATACAACCCATTTTTCGAAAACATAGACGAATCTGATAAGATAGATAATACCATATTATACTCCGGATCTTTATATAATTATTATAATCATTACCTGTATAAGCAACTGGAAATGATGCCTTCGGGTACCCGGGTGGTAACCTATTGCAGCTGGCAGGAAGAAATACCGCCGTGTTATCAATTAGTTGAATCTCACTTTGAAGAATTATTAAAATTTTGGGTTAGAAAATGATCACCGATCACATGCTGTCTGCATCATTTATGAAAAAATTTCATTTTGATTATTAGTTCATTGATATCAATACTTGTAAGCCTGGTTATTATTCCCCTTCTACCTAAAGACAAAAAATCAGTAGCGGGTTTTCTGATTGTATTGTCTAATTCCATATTTACATCAATTCCTGCCATTCATGTCCTGCTTAATGGGCCTATCACTCAATACAGTTTTTATTTAGTCTATCCGTTTGAAAATATCCCATTGCGTATTGATCCACTCGCGGCCTGGTTTATGCTGATTATCAACCTGACCTGCCTGAATGGTTCATTATATGGTATCGGATATCTTAAGCCTTATGAGAAACAAAAAAGCAATATGACCCTTCACTGGATACTATTTGTGATTTTCCAGTCATCGATGCTTTGGGTATGTATGTTGCAACACGGGCTCGCTTTCCTGGCAGCCTGGGAGGTCATGTCCATTTCTTCTCTTTTGCTTCTGATGTTTGAACATTCAAAGCTTGAAACCCTGAAGTCCGGAGTGAACTACCTTATACAAATGCATATTGGGGCTGCCTTGCTTGCCATTGCATTTATCTGGGTTTTCCAGTCAGAAGGATCTTTTGATTTTTCCGCTATCGACAGGTTTTTCACTACTCATTCTCCTGTCTGGGTTTTCCCGATTTTTTTTGTTGGATTTGGATTCAAAGCAGGTTTTATCCCTCTTCATACATGGTTACCACATGCACATCCTGCGGCGCCGTCACATATTTCAGGTATTATGTCGGGTGTGATGGTAAAACTGGGTATTTATGGTATACTCAGGATGATATCATACCTCCATTCAGGACTGTTACAAACAGGCGAAAGCATTCTTATTTTATCGCTGCTTACAGCTTTATATGGGATTTTAAACGCTGCAGTGCACCGGGATTTTAAGCGTATGTTAGCCTTCTGTACGATCGAAAATATTGGCATCGTTGGGATGGGGACAGGCATTGGATTGATTGGAAAAGCAATTGGTAATCCAATGATTTTTTTTATCGGGTTTGCTGCCGCTTTATTGCATACACTTAACCATTCCCTTTATAAATCCCTTTTGTTTTTTGCTGCGGGTAATTTATTACAGCAAACACATACCCGCAATATGGAGCAATTAGGCGGGGTTATTAAAAAAATGCCCACAACTGCATTTTTCTTTTTATGCGGTTCACTCGCCATCAGTGCTGTTCCGCCTTTCAATGGTTTCATTTCTGAATTTCTTATTTACAGTGGACTGGTGGAAGGCATACAATCGAGCAACGTACAATTCAATTTGCTCATGATTTTAAGTATTGCCTCACTTGCTATGGCAGGGGGTGTTTCCATACTCACTTTTACCAAATCTTTCGGTACCATTTTCCTCGGATCACCCCGTACCGTGCTTACGCATCAACCCAAAGAAGTTGCGAAAATTATGCAAATACCGATGTTCATAATTCTCGCGCTGATGATCCTGATTGGCATTTTTCCAAACCTGGTATTAAGTTCAGTCATACCGGCAGTTAAAGTTTTTGACGACTCATTCCAGCCGGGTAAAATCGTAAACATGCTTTCGCCGGTGTTAAAAAATACTGGGAAGGTTTCTATGATATCGATAGGATTAATTGGCTTTATTTATTTCATAAGGGTTCAAATATCTAAACATAAAACAAAGTATTATACGACTACCTGGGGTTGTGGATATAAAGCGCAAAACACCAGTATGCAATATAGTGGCAGGTCATTTTCAAGGAGCCTGGCAAAACTGTTTAGTTTTTTTATTATTGAAAAAAAGAAGTACCATGAAATAGATAGCGCCAGTATTTTTCCCTCATCGCGTAGTTATCAATCCAGCTACGGAGAATTTTTTGAGTCAAGAATTATTGACAAACTGAATAACCGCCTGACAGGGTTTATGAATTATTTTACCTTTATTCATAACGGACAAACACAGATGTATGTACTATACGGCCTCTTTTTTATCATATCAATTTTTGTTGTCACCTTCTTTAATTTAATATAAATGTGACCCTGCTAATTGTCATTGTGGCTACCGTATTTATTTCTTCTTTTCTGATTTCAAGAGTCAGGGGAAGTGGAAAAGGTAATATTGCTCTCCTGTGTATAATAATTAACAGCGGGTTAAGTTCATGGGTAGCGGTGAAGGCATTGCTGGGCAGACCATTTGAGGAAAATTTTTACGGCGGTCCCGTCTTTGGTGAAATATTTTTGCGAGTTGATGCTCTTTCGGGATGGTTCATCCTGTTAATGAATTTTACAATGCTCACGGGTATACTCTACGGCAGGTGGTATATGAAACCTTACGAAAAGAAGTCCCCGGAAATTACCCTTCATTATATCAGTTATGTGTTGAACCATTTTGCCATGATTGGTATTTTCTGCGTTCAGCATATGCTTGTTTTTTTGTGTACCTGGGAAATAATGGCGCTCTCTGCTTTTTTACTGGTAATTTTTGAACATGATAAAATGGATACCCTAAGGGCAGGTATCAATTATCTTATTCAGGCACATATTTCCATTACATTTCTTACACTCGCTTTTATCTGGGTCAGTTCGCATTCGGGCTCCTATGACTTTAATGCCATTGCCGTTTACACTTCTCATATACACCCCGCACTCAGCTTTCTGCTTTTTTTATGTTTTTTTATTGGATTTGGTATCAAATCCGGATTTGTGCCATTTCACACCTGGCTGCCTTACGCGCACCCGGTTGCACCGGCGCATATATCCGGAATAATGTCCGGGGTAATTATTAAACTGGGTATATATGGAATATTGCGGGTGCTTCTGTTAATAAAAGTTAACTATATTTTGGTGGGCTATACCATTTTGGTAGTTTCTGTAATTTCCGGTGTTTATGGAGTGATGCTGGCTATTATACAACACAATGTAAAAAAACTCCTCGCCTACCACAGTATTGAAAATATCGGGATCATTGGAATGGGCATCGGACTGGGTTGTCTGGGCCTGGGAATGAATAACCCGTATCTTTCTTTCGCCGGTTTCGCAGGTGCATTGTTACATACCTTCAACCATTCTCTTTTTAAATCACTTTTATTTTATGCTGCGGGAACAGTTTACCAGACTACACATACTATGGAAATAGAAAGGCTGGGCGGCCTGATCAAAAAAATACCGCAAACCGCCGCTTTATTTTTGATAGCATCCATTGCCATTTGTGGTTTACCGCCATTCAATGGTTTCATTTCAGAGTTCCTTATTTATTCGGGTTTGTTCAATGGCATTGTAGCTAACCCGCTTTCTTCCACCATTATACTGGTATCTGCTCTTTTCGGGCTCGTACTTATTGGTGGTCTTGCCATGCTTTGTTTTACCAAAGTTTTTGGCATTGTATTTTTAGGGACTTCACGTCATTCATACCCCATACCGATATTTGAATCCGGATTCCCAGATCTCTTCCCCAAATATATGGTCGCTTTTCTTATAGTTGTCATTGGCCTGCTTCCGCAATTATTTATCCGCCTTCTTACTCCGGCAGTAATTCTTTTTACCGGATCCCAGTTTCATAGCGCATTATCAGAACCGTTTGTTAAAACCCTGCAGGCTGTCAGCATAAGTACAATAGCCTTTTTACTCATTTGCATATCCGTTTTTTGGTTAAAACTAAAAATAACGGCAACCAGAAAGATTACCACTTCGGCCACCTGGGGTTGTGGTTATATTGCTCCCTCTCCCCGGCTTCAATATACTGCCAATTCATTCGTAAGGTCATATCGAAAACTGGTAAGACCCCTGTTGATGATGAACAAATCAGAAGAAAATATCATTGATATTTTTCCCAGGGCCATTCATTCTAAATCACATCCATATGACCGGATGGAAGCAGTTTTTATTGATAAACCTCTTAAGTTTTTAAAAAGATTTCTTGGGCGTTTTAATTTTCTGCAAAACGGCAGTGAACAATTCTATATTTCATATGGTGTGGTATTCATCGCTATCGCGATTGTGTTGCCTTTGGCGATAGATGTAGCGGCTTATTTAATTGATTTGTTTAAAAAAATCTGACATGGGCATCTTGAATTTTATATTAATAGTTGCTTCCAGTTTTTTCTTTACCGGAATTATTATCCGCACAAAAAGTATTTTTTCCGGCCGTAAGGGGCCAGGCATTTTTCAGCCTATGAAGGATATTTGGCGACTGTTCCGCAAGGGCGCTGTTTATAGTAAAACAACCAGTTTTATTTTTCAGATTGCCCCCAGTATATATTTTGCCTCCGTGCTTATGGCAATTGCAATGATTCCTTTTGGAAATCAGCCGGGTCTTATTTCATTCAAGGGTGATTTTATTTTGTTTGCTTACATGCTGGCACTCGGAAAATTCTTCAGCATCATCAGCGCCCTTGATACCGGTAGCAGCTTTGAAGGGATGGGTGCAAGCCGGGAAGCTTTATACTCCATGCTCGCTGAACCGGCCTTCTTTATCCTGATGGGATCATTTGCTCTGTTAACCGGGAAAAGCTCTTTTCAGGAAATATTCGGTTCACTGCATTTCGGCTCTTATATTTCTTATGCGGTAGGTGTGCTGGCTGCATTTGTAATCATCATCATTACACTGATTGAAAACAGCCGTATGCCCATTGATGATCCGAAAACGCACCTTGAACTTACGATGGTGCATGAAGTGATGATCCTTGATAACAGTGGCTTTGATCTGGGTCTGATACTTCAGGCCAGCAACCTGAAGTTCGCCATGTATGGTGCTCTCATTGCCAACTTTTTCCTTACACCTGGTTCTGAACTATATTTTTCTATTCCTATTTTCATCATAACACAGATCGTATTTGCGGTAATTATAGGAATTATTGAATCTTTTATGGCAAGATTCAGGATGAATCATAACCCGCAATATATTTTCACCCTGACGTCTGTGTCATTATTGATATTTCTCGGCGTATTGCTGATACTTGGAAAAATTGTTTAAAAAAAATGGAAAAGTGACCAATATTTTACTAATAGCTTTTGTCATCAGTCTTGTCCAGATGGGGTTATCAAAAAGACTCAATACCTATACAGCCATCCTCGCTTTACAGGGTGTGCTGCTTTTTGGCGTGGCATTCATTGAACTTATTGAGATCAATGTGGTCAATCTCTTATTTGTGCTAATGGAAACCATAGTCTTCAAAACGATTGCAATCCCTTATTTTCTGAACTATATAATTAAGAAGAATAAAATCACCAGGGAATCAGATCCTTTTTTACCGGATTTTCTTTCAGTAGTTATCATTACTTCCATTATAATTGGCTCTTTCCTTCTGTCGAATACCATACAGGACCCGCACATAAGAAAAATATTTTTTGTAACGGCTTTGTCTGCTTTGTTTACAGGCCTTTACTTTATTATCTCAAGAAAGAAAATCATCACCCATGTAATGGGTTTCCTGATTATTGAAAACGGTGTTTTTGTTTTATCGCTTGCAGTGGGTACAGAAATGCCCATGCTGGTAAATATTGGCATATTGCTCGACATTTTTGCGAGTGTATTAATACTCGGCGTATTTGTAAATAAAATTGGAGATATACTTAAAGAACAGGATGTCGATCAGTTAAGGAACCTGAAAGACTAAATAATTAATATCAGGGAAAATTATGATTGGAATCTACCTTATCTGTGCAGTGCTTATCAGCCTTGGTCTGTTTTTAAACAGGGTTAAGTCTGTGAATTATTTATTGATATCGGTCTTTATTATTTTACAATGGGTACTGACAATTTATGAATATAGCCATCAGGACAAGGATCAACTGGTTTACTTTAGCTCCGATGCACTGGCCATCATTTTACTGGTAACATTAAGTATTATAAGCGTGCCGGCCTTTTGGCATAGTTATATTTATTTTGAAAAAGATAAAGATATCCCCCGTGAACGCAGTATTTATTTTGCGGCGATGGTTATGCTCCTGACTGCGCTTAGCGCTGCCTATTTATCCAATCATATTGCCATCACCTGGATTTTTGTTGAACTCACTACTCTTAGTGCATCAGCGCTGATCTACCACCGCAGGAATGTACGTACCCTGGAAGGAACCTGGAAATATGTGTTTGTATGTTCTATTAGCATCACATTCGTTTTTATCGGCATACTATTTCTTTCAGTAGCAGTTCAACAAGTCGGAGTAAAGGATCTTAGTTATAAAGTGTTACTTACAAATGCCGGGTCATTTAATGTTTTCTGGCTAAAGCTGGCGTTCCTGTTTATTTTTACCGGCTTCACATGTAAAGCAGGATTGGTACCTATGTATACTGCCGGTATTGACGCAAAGGATAAAGCTCCTTCGCCGGCAGGTGCCTTATTTGGAAGCGTACTGATGAATGTCGGGTTCTTAGGTATTTTTCGTTTTTATGAAATCATCAGTCCAACTTCCATTTTCTCGTGGGCCAATAAGATACTGCTTATTTCCGGGTTCTTATCCATCTTCGTCGCCACTGTGTACATGCTTAAGGTTAAAAATTTTAAGAGGCTATTTGCCTATTCCAGCGTTGAACATATGGGCCTGATTATGCTTGGTCTTGGTTGTGGGGGAGTTGGATATTATGCCGCAATTCTCCATCTGGTTTTACATTCATTTGCCAAGTCATCCATGTTTTTCCAGGTGGGCCAGGTATATCGGATCTTTAAAAGTAAAAGCATCTACGACGCAGGAGATTATTTTAAATACAATATTGCCGGTGCCCTGGTATTGCTGTTTGGTTTTTTTATCGTTACCGCCATGCCTCCATCAGGAATGTTTGTGAGTGAATTCCTGATATTCCGGTCGCTATTTGACAGTAATCATTTATGGTTGCTCATAATTGTTTTAATGTTGTTGACGATGATTATCTGGTCGTTTGGGAAAAACATTTTTAAGATACTGTTTATTAAGCCGGTAGGATTTAATGATGCGACAGTTGAAAAAATAAATCCGGTTGAATCCCTGAGTCAGTATATTTTCCTGGCGCTTGTTGTATACCTGGGGTTAGACCCTCCCATGGAATTTGTAAAATTGATAAATAACGCTATCCAACATTTACCCAAATGACATGACAAATTATATAACGATATTAAATAATCAAATAATTCCGATTCAGGACATTCCTGTTTTGAAATATGAGGATTTTCTGGAGTTAAATACCAAACTGGTAAGAAATAAGGATTGTCATTGCGTTAATTATTATGGTTATTTACTTGGCAGCAGGATAAAATTGATTTGTTGTATTGCCAATGATGAAAAACATTCAATAAACATTTCATCTTCGGAGATCACAAGTAACAGCAATGATCAAAAGCCATCATTTAGTGCAAGTCATCTTTCCTTTCATATGTTTGAGAGAGAACTTCACGAGAATTTTGGCATTAATTATACAGATCATCCCTGGTTAAAGCCCGTTCGTTATCCTTTTAACAGAAGTGATAAGGAAGCACGGATTGAAAATTATCCTTTTTACCAGGTTCATAGCGAGGAATTGCATGAAGTGGGCGTTGGCCCTATTCATGCAGGCATCATTGAACCCGGGCACTTTCGGTTCATATGCAATGGGGAACAGATTCTGCACCTGGAAACTCAACTGGGTTATCAACACCGTGGCATTGAAGTATTATTTTTAAATAAGATAAAATTACTTCAACGCATTACACTTGCAGAAAATATCGCCGGTGATACAGTAGTTGGTCACACTACAGCTTTTGTAAATATCTGGGAAAACTTGTGCGGGTTTAATCCGTCTGACGATTTATTATTTTCAAGGACTCTGGCATTGGAACTGGAAAGGCTGGCTATTCACACCGGTGATCTAAGCGCCGTTTGTACTGATATTGCTTACCAGCTGGGAAGTTCTGTTTTTGGAAGGTTGCGGACACCTGTTATTAATTTTATGCAGGAATGGTGCGGCAACCGTTTGTCGAAAGGTCTGATCAGAGCCGGCAAAAATAATTTTCCATTTACTCCTCAACTTGCTCAAAAACTAATTCACCTGCTGGATAGTTTTGAACCTGATTTTATGGAGATGTATAACGAAATGAAGAGTCTTCCCACCGTACTGGCCAGGCTGGAAAAAACGGGTGTGGTTACCCAACATCAGGCTGAATCAATTGGCACAGTTGGCATGACAGCCAGAACATCGGGCATTCCCCGCGATATCCGAAGTTCTCATCCTTCTGACTTATTTATGCAGATGAACCACAAGCCTTTTATTAAGCATCATGGTGATGTATATTCCCGATTACAGATACGCAAAGATGAAATTTTGCAATCCATCGGTTATATACGTCAGTGGCTTGGAAGTATACCTCAGGAAAATATACAAAAAGATGTATTACAGAAACCAATGGCCAACTCATTTTGCATTTCACTCATGGAAGGCTGGAGGGGTGAAATCTGCCATTGTGCGGTCACTGATGAAAAGGGTGATTTATTGCATTATAAAATAAAAGATCCTTCGCTGAATAACTGGCTGGCTCTGGCATTGTCAGTCAGAAACAATGAAATTTCCGATTTCCCGGTATGCAACAAAAGTTTTGATTTAAGTTATTGCGGACACGATTTATAATTTTAATTATGATTGAGAATATTAAGATACTGGTTCATCAGGGCAAACAATACATTCCGGACCCAACCAAAGCAGAAGTGCCCGGTATTTTTCGTGGCCGCCCGATAATAAACAATTCTTGGGTTGGTGTTCAGGCGCTGGCAGATTTATGCCCCACAGGAGCCATTAGCTTCAGACCGGTTTGTATAGATTTAGGCAAATGTACTTTTTGTGGCGAATGTGCCTTTGCCTATCCGGATAAAATAAAGTTTTCCAGGGATTATAAAATTGCTACCAACTACCGGGATGGATTGATCGTAATTGAAGGAGAAGAAAAACCAATTGTCCTGAAAACTGAAAAGATCAGAAAGGAAATATCGGATTATTTCAGCGGTTCATTAAAGCTGAGACAGGTCTCGGCAGGAGGTGACAATAGCTGTGAATTAGAACTGAATGCCTGTGGAAACGTAAACTTTGATATGGGACGCTATGGGATTGAGTTTGTAGCATCTCCGAGGCACGCGGATGGCATAGTTATCACCGGACCAATATCCGAAAATATGGCGGAGCCATTACAGATATGTTATGACGCCATCCCGGATCCAAAAATTATTATTCTGGCCGGAACTGATGCCATAAGCGGAGGGATTTTTGCGGACAGTCCGGCATTAAACCGGAGCTTCCTGAGTAAGTATCCTATTGATCTGTATGTACCCGGAAATCCCATTCACCCGTTAACCTTTATTAACGGCGTTCTTGAACTTATAAAAAAAAGGAAGTGAATTACCAGCTGTTGAGGACACAGATTTAGCCAATTACGTTGCAGATACCGAAGATCAGGCAGCGATAATATTAGACTTTCTTTATCTAATTGCGAAGACCTATAGCACTAAGAACGGTAAGTGACGGAATATAAACCTCGAACGGAAATCGAATCTATAAATTGATTTTACAGCTGTTTAAGAACGTTTCTTTACCAAACAAAAATGAGACAGGATAATATTTCGAAATTCTCGAATCGCTTTTTGAAGTGAAAAATAGAGAAACAATTAACTTGTTTCCAGGAAGTTACATGAAACAAAAAAGGAAATGATTTTAATTGATCATTTCCTTAAGTGACCCCGCTCGGGCTCGAACCGAGGACCCAAAGATTAAGAGTCTTTTGCTCTACCAGCTGAGCTACGGAGTCAAAAATTTGAGTTGCAAATATACAGTGATTTTATTTTGCAGAAACTATTTAGACCTTATCTTTGCAGTCCTTTAAAGGGAGCATAGCTCAGCTGGTTCAGAGCATCTGCCTTACAAGCAGAGGGTCCGCGGTTCGAACCCGTGTGCTCCCACACAGATCCACAAAGGGTTTCAAGAGATTGAGACCCTTTTTCAATTCTCCAATTTAAACATGGTTTAAACAATTTCAAGTTCCTTTTTTACAATACTCCATTCAAGCTCTTTTGTGTACTGACTAATACAAGAATGTGGTACCCGGTCTGTTTTTTTTGAAATACATTTCTGATGCTTTTAGCGAATTGTATGGCAGACTGAAAGAAGTCTAAGAAGTTTGCGGGCATGCGATATATTACCAGGCTCTTCGGCCAGCTTCAACAGGCCGGCCTTTGATTTGATCAACTTAATTTGCGTGTTCATTATCTGACTGATTTTGTTATTACGCAATGAGTGTGAATATTTTAAATGTGATCCCACATGTCAGATTTATTCGGAGCTATTTCAATTTATGTTCCACTTTTGATTTGGGTTACCTGAAATCCATTGGTTTGGGATTCAATCTTTATTCTTTTACGAAAGTTTGACCAGTAAATTTGTTTATATAGTTGGAATTTTCTTTAATCGTTTTTATATTTAGAATGTCATACTGAGCTATTTCAGGAACCCGATTACCTCGGGAAGAATTAGTGCCGAAAAGATAACTTGCTGTAATCTGTGCCACCCATCTCGTCCCCAGTGAGCATCCGGTAAAAACTCTAAGAAAATTCCACAACACATAGTCTTTGCTCAAAATGGGTAATAATCTTCCAGCAAACCCTATACAGATAATTCAGGAATCCAACCCTTTTTAAGCTGCCTGGCTTTGATTGCAGTTGAACGTACTTACTGTGGAGTTTCAACATTTGAAGTTTGGCCGTAAAGAAAATTGACCTCCGCTTTGAAAACTAAGAAAGCTTCAATCGCTAATTCATTAAATATTTATAACCTTAATGATTGTTTTATGAAAAAGTATATAACACGCGCTGTTGCATTTTGCATTGGCATCAATTTCCTATTTATTTATTGTAATGCCCAGGACACTTGGGTGTCCTATTCAAAAGCAATCAATACAAAGGGTTTGGAGGGGCATAACTTTCGTTTGTCAGCAATGGTACGAACAGAACTTGATGATGATAGCGCTTCGGCTCATTTGTGGGCCAGAGTTGACAAAGAAAAAGGGGTTGGTTTCTTTGAAAATATGGACGATAGGCCAATACGCGGGACTTCATGGAAATTTTACGAAGTGAAGGGAAAAATAGATACCGCTGCTCGCCTTTTGGCATTTGGAGTCTATTGCATGTACAATGGCAAATTCTATTTTGACAATCTTAAACTGGAGGTAGAAATTGGAAAGAATAAATGGAGAAATTTTTACTCTGGAAATTTTGATGATGGAACGCTGGACAGTTTACAAGAGGGTATCCATTACGGTGATGACGGAAAGAATACAAAATTTACTGCTCAGGTTGTCAATGCAGCGGGAGTCGCGGGTAAATCACTTTTAATCGAAGGAAAAGATGTCCCCAATTATGGTGTCAATTCGAAAATTGGAAAATTTGCCAGTGTTAATGGTATTAAATTATACTATGAGATATACGGAGCGGGCGCGCCACTAGTTGTATTACACGGAAATGGAGGTTCCATCGCAAGCTTTAATTCATTTTACCCGAAGCTTTTGAAACAATATAAGGTCATTGCCATTGACAGCAGGGCGCAGGGAAACTCCACAACCGCAGATGCACCTCTAACCTATGATATGATGGCAAGCGATGTGAACGAATTGCTAAACCAGTTAAACATTGATTCAGTTTTTGTCTGGGGTCAAAGTGATGGAGCAATATTGGCATTGTTGCTTGCAAAGGATTACCCCAAAAGAGTAAAAAGAGCTTTAGCGTTTGCCCCCAATATCCAGGAAGATACCATGGCGTTATTTCCCTGGGCAATTGACTATATACATAAGCAGGTAAATGAAAGTAAAGATCCAACAACAAGAGCCCTGAATCGAATGATGCTTGATTATCCCAATCTGCCTTATTCGGAGCTTTCCAAGATCAAGGTTCCGGTATTAATTATGTCGGGTGACAGAGACGTCATTCGGCCTGAACATATCTTAAAGATGTTTCAGAGCATACCCAATTCGCAGTTATGTATATTGCCGGGAGCTACTAATGGAGGAGCCTGGCAAAAGCAGGATTTGTTTTTGACCATAATGAATGATTTTTTTAACAAGCCCTTTACGATGCCTGATACAAAAGATTGGTATACACAATAAATGATTTGGATAAGGTAGAGATTCTTAAGTGTGATAGCCTTTGTGGCCTTACAGACTCAGATTTTCGGCTGAGCAGAGGATCCGCGGCTCGAACCCGAGTGCTCCCACAAAATACAGACGGGGTTTCAGTAAAAACTGAAACTTTTTTATATAAGCCCATCACTTATTTTTAAGTTGTGCCCGAAAGAATCTGATATCTCGCAATCAAAAAAAAATAAAGATGGAACAGAATACTCAGAACACCGCACTACTGGTGATGGATATGCAAACAGCCATAGTCAACAGGCTGCCTGATTCCAATGCGCTGATAAGTAATGTTGCAAAAGCTATAGCTCATGCACGCGACAAAAAAATCCCTGTCATCTACGTGGTCGTTGGATTCAGACAGGGAGCGCCGGAAATCAGCGCGAATAATAAAGGATTCACGGCGAATAAGAATATCATGTCCGCAAATATGGATGAATGGATGAAAATTCATCCGCATATCTTACCACTTGAAGGAGAGATCCTCGTTACAAAACGTCGCGTGAGCGCATTTACGGGTAGTGATCTGGAAGTCGTTTTAAGAGCTGGTGGTATTCAGCATCTGGTACTCACCGGCATCGCTACCAGCGGGGTTGTATTATCAACTGTACGAGAAGCCGCTGACAAAGATTATCGCTTGACTATTTTAGCTGATTGCTGCGGGGATGCAGACGAAGAAGTACATCGCGTATTGACTACAAAGGTTTTTCCCCGGCAGGCGGACGTACTTGCATTGGAAGACTGGCAAAAACTATAACTTAAATGTGATGCTGATCAAAGCAACTGCCAGATCTATATGTTCAATAAGTGAAAACGAAAAAATTTAAACTTTGAAAAATTAATACAATTAATAAATCAAATATGGATCTGAAATTAAAGGATAAAGTCGCATTTATTAGTGGTTCAACTTCGGGCATAGGTTTCGCGACCGCCAAAAGACTACTGGAAGAAGGTGCACGGGTCATCATTAACGGAAGAACGAGACATTCCGTAGATAAAGCTGTGGAAGAATTGAAAGCTGCAGTCCGTGGCTCAGATATTTCTGGCATTCATGCTGATTTCTCAAAGGTGGAAGAAGTGAACAGACTGATCAAAGAGTTGTCGGAGGTTGATATATTAATCAATAATGCCGGTATTTTCGAGCCAAAGGCATTTGCTGAAATCCCGGACGAAGACTGGTTCAGATTATTTGAGGTGAACGTGATGAGCGGAGTCAGATTATCCAGACATTTTTTCCCGAAAATGCTAAATAAGAACTGGGGGCGGATTATTTTTATTTCCAGTGAATCCGCCGTATTTATTCCGGATGAAATGATTCATTACGGAATGACGAAAACAGCCCAGATTGCAATAAGCAGGGGGCTCGCGGAATTGACCAGAGGAACAAATGTAACCGTTAACACCATTTTACCGGGCCCAACCAAATCCAGAGGCGCAACTGCTTTTTTAACCGAGCTCTCAACAGCAAACAATATTTCGGTAAAAGAAGTTGAACAGGATTTTTTCAGGAATATGCGACCCAGTTCCTTACTGCAACGTTTCGCCTCTGTGGAAGAAGTGGCTGATACAATTACCTACTATGCAAGCCCCCTGGCATCGGCAACCAATGGAGCTTCTATACGAGTGGAAGGTGGACTGATCAAGTCCATTTTGTAAAATTTCGAACTACCAAAATAGATTAAAAGAGCCCGGCCGTTTTTTTATTCGGTTCAGTATAAAATAAAATTTCAATTGCAATTCCATCGACGGGAGTCCGGTTATCGATTTGATAGTCAGGGTGGCTATTGCAAACCCTGTGGATAGTTTAAGAACAGAATAATGTCAGCTTTGTAAATTATCCCTGTCATTTTATTCCTTTACAAACCTCACCGTGTATATATTATTACCGTCGGTAACCGAAATAATATATACTCCACTGGCCCAATTGCTGATATTCAGATTCAGCCTGTCTGTTGAAACAGGAGAACTATGGACGAGCCGGCCATTCGCGTCAAAAATATTTACCATTTGTCTATTAGATGTTGGTAATAGAACTGTAAGGATATTGCGTGCCGGATTTGGATATGCCAGTAAAGTTCTGTTTACCATTCCATCTTTCTCTATTTGAGCACTACTTAATGTGGGCAGCGTCGATTTAATATTGGTTAGATTGAATTTTGTTTTGGCGATCGAATTTCCAACGCTGTCAAATACTACATAGTTGCCGATAGTACCATTCGCTGTAAAATCAGGTGCGATGGCAATACCACTCAAATCGGTTATGGCTGATACGGAAGAGTAACCACCAATAAACAAACCACCGGGACCTTTAACAGGCGCCATAAATACCATATTTACACCTGCAACAGGGTTTCCCGATTCCGTTACGATTCCCTGCAATGCGGTAGAAAATGTTGTATTAACCATTGCTGACTGAGGAGTGCCTGCGAAAGCGGCCGATTTATAATTAGTTTCTACTGCGCCTATATCGGTCATACCATTAGCTACTCTCTTATTTCCCCGCTCATCTTTGCTGAAAGAACTGAAGAAAGAATATCCTGCGTCGATGACAGGACTGTTTGGTTGCGGTAATAAAGTGGGAAGATCACCTCCATAGTTTCCCAATGGAAAAAGATTGGGATTTACTGAAACAATATCGCCATAGCCATTTAAAGGATTTCCTCCGGTGATATTTTGAACAAGATTAAAGCCCGCCGAATAGATATTACCCCACAGGTCGGGTGCCACACCGGAACTATTCACTGTCCCTCCTGCAATAACAGTACTCCCTATAGTAAAATAATTTCCACCGGCGTAAATATTTCCTCCGTTATTTGCCGAATTGCCATATATGGTGCAATTGAATAATGATAAGCCTCCATAAGGTGACAATGAGCAAATGCCACCTCCATTACCGATACCATCTGTTGTATGGATAGTGTTATTGGCAATTGTACTGTTGATAATCGTGAGGCTACCCTGATTCAAAAAGGATATCCCTCCTCCATAATATCCAGCGCTATTTTGAATGATAGAACATCCGGTAATATTTACCCAGCCATTTTCAATATCAATTCCTCCTCCACTGGAAAATTCAGATGGTGATGCGTCGTTGTTCGCAATAAGACAATCCTGAATATTTACCTGACCAGCGTTAACTAAAATCCCCCCTCCACCGTTACGTGAATTCGAAGGCGCCAGTCCGTTCGATATGGTAATCCCTGTAACCAGTAAACTATCACTCCAGTTAAGATTAATATTGAAAATGCGGGACAGATTACTTCCGCTAATCGTCAGGAGATTTGCACCGGGTCCCTTTATGATCAATGATTTTGAAATTTCAATTTCACCGCCTGTGAGATTTATCTGGCTGATCCCCGACGCGAAAGTAATTTTAGATCCCGGACAGGAATTAGCAACAATATAACGCAGACTACCAGGACCGCTGTCTGCATTCGTCGTAACCATAGTTGGAATGCAATTATTTTTAAGGCTGAATTCAACGGGTGTTATATTATTTGCAGATGCAGTTACAATATAAGTTCCCGGGGAATTAACAGCCATAAACGGCGGAGCGGTTGCAATTCCTGTATTATCTGTTACAACTCTAACTAAGGTAGACCCGTCTGCAAAAGTTCCCTGCACAGGATTCGTGGGAGCCGTAAACGTGACATTCACGCCTGGCAATATTTTTTTACCATTAAATACTTTTACTTTGAATGGGTTTGCAAAGGTATTTCCAATCATAGCTGATTGAGACTCTCCGCCGGCTGTTTTTATAGATGTCGCTATAATCCCGCTGATAGAGAAATCATAATAAAATATAATACTGCAACCTCCGGGATCGTTTACCGTAATATAAAAAGCGAAATCGCCTCCTTCAGTTACCATACCATATAGCGAATCCCCATTAAAATAAATTCCACCCGGTAAATTTCCATTTAAACTATATGAATAATTTCCGGAATTACTTCCTCCGGTTGCTGCAAAAATCTGACTATATCGAATCCCTGGTGCAGGAGTAGGTAAATATGCTCCCGAGATAAGTGTTAACGGAGAAGTGCATATGGGAGGACAAACTCCAGGACCTACAGTTTCAGTAAATTCCAGTCGTTGAATCCCGGAAAATCCGTCACTCAGGTTGGTAACAATGGTAAAATTAATTACCGCACCACATTTTATGGTTGGATCCAGGGCAATAACAAAAGGTGAATTTGTGTTTTCGTCGCTGCTGCCAGGTACAATATTATAATCAGCATTAGCCTGCAGAATACTAACTCCGGGTGTACTCGTTGATAATACCGCGTGTACCGGAATAGCGTTTGTTGAATTTGTCTGATTAATATTCAGCTGCACTACTAAACTACCAGTTTCACCAGGATCCACCGTCCCATTATGGTTGCTGTGAGATGCTTCATTTTCAGTTACCGTACCTAAACTCAAAGTTGTAAGCGGAACCGGATTTACAGATTGCATGGCCTGGAAGGCCTGTATAATTCCGAAACCACTATTGATATCATAACCGGGAGCTTCAATATCGAGGGCTGTACCCATCATGATGGATTTGATTTGCCCTGCAGTAAGAGAAGGATTTGCAGAAAGCAACAATGCAGCTATTGCACCTGCGTGTGGAGACGCGGCAGATGTTCCGGGAAATGGTGTAAGCCAATTTGTTGAGACATTATCTGCTGCTGTCAGATCGGGTTTGTTAAGTACCGTTCCTCCGTTGGTTGCAAACAAATAATTGCCTGGGGTAATCGCAGAAGTATCGGAATTAAAAAACATACGTCTCGGTCCTTCGGAAGAAAAGTTTTCCACCTGATCAGAAGATGAAAACCTGTTGGGAAATGCAGTTGCGGCATTAGTTGCCGCTATACTTATTGCTGAGGCACAGTTAGAATGGCCATGTGCTTCACCAATTGTCCCGTGTTTTAGCCTACCACCGAAGGTGTTCAAACTAAAAGCCCTTATCTGCGCATTTGCTGCTTTGAAAACGACAAGCTGATATCCTTTGAAATTTGTACCGAAATAGGGATAAATTACTTCCTGGGGATCTTCTGTTCCGTCCTGTATATCAGTACTGGCATATTGCACATTTCCCTGTTGATCCAGCATGAAGAAATCGTAGTCATTATTTGAAGCGCCCAACGGATCGGACCAGTTGAGGGTGTAATATTTATATTCACTACCCGCTAAAACAGTATCACCCCCTTCGGGCATTGCCAGCGTACCGAAATTGTGAACCGTGCCCAATTTGGCAGATCCGTTAAATACCGGCGAACCTGCATCATTAAAATCACCTTCCCAAACACCCGGATCATTTTTGGCTACTGAGCCAGAATTTCCGGCAGAAGCAAAATAAAGAGCACCGTTGGCAGTGACGCTGTTGACAGCCTGGGCTATAATTCCATCCTGATAAACCGGTTCGTAGATATAAAATTCATCATCTAAAATAATATCACAGTGGTAAGTATTTCGAAGAATGAGGATGTTATTGGCATAATCGGCTTGTCCGTTGTTAGCGGTGGCAAAAAAAAGCCGTGCTTTCGGGGCAATATCATGTACTATCTCGAGCATTCCCCTTCCTTCATCTGTGCCAGCTGCATCTTCCAAAACAGTAACCGGAGTAGTGTTGCCAAATGGATTATTTGCACCAGGCAAATCTCCGCTTTCAATATCTTTTTCTTCATTGCCGGAATAGTTGAAGCTGCCAGACAATACTCCGATTTTTACTCCCTGACCCTGATAACCATAAACACGACGTGCGTCGTTAGCGCCATGGGTTACATCACCTTCCGTATTTACTGAACCTATCATTAAATCATGCAGATAGTTTTCCACTTTTTTCGGGTTTTCAAATTCCTTGCCCACACCAGATTCTCTCTTATGAATTGACCCTACAGTAAAACCCTTATCGGCGGGTCTTATAGATCTCACTTCAGGATATGCTCCGATAGCTTCGACTGAAGATGTTTTTATTTCTACCCTTATGGAATGAAAATTAGGATAAGAATAAATGATCCTTCCACCCAGCGATCTGATTCTCTGTAGTAAATCTTCTGTTACCCTGGCATTAATATCTATTTGCAATTTCCCCGTTAAGCCGACACCCAATTGGGAAGGTGCGAGTTTCACACCTTCTGTCATGGGTCTGCCCTGACTTTCCCTAACTGCCTGAAGTAACTGTGATGAGATTTTCCGCTGCGCCGGATTGCGGGACAATTTTTCTGAAAGAAGTTTTTGAATCTGATCAATGGATTGCCTCTGAATCTGGGAATAAATGTTGTTGGCGATAACCAAAAAAAGAATCAGGAATAAATAACTGAATTTAATAAAATGTTTCATGTTTCTCGGGTCGTGGAATATTAATTCCAAATATGAAACACGAAAAGTAAATTATCCGATTTAGAAAAACTAAAAACCATACGATTTATCGACGTATGTCATTCGTCAAAGATGAACGCAATTCGCAGATGCTTAAATGAATGCCGGATTCAACCATGAATTCGAACAAATAAACTCACAGGCGTTTCGGGAGTTATGGGATATCTTAATAATGTGAGTGTATCACCTGAAATACTTATTTCATCATTCTGGTAAATTACTAACCGTCCAATCTGAGAATAGTTGAAGAAGGCTTCAGTCATATTTCCGACAGTAACTGATGTTGTATCACCAAACGGCTGTGTTATATTATTGAATCTAATATTATTCCAATACGTACTTGAATCCGTTGAGAATGTACCCTGCAGCGAAATTTGCCCGTTTAACGTGACATTATATGAACTATCGGGATTCAAAGTCAAAGCTACGGGTGAATCTTCGAGAGGGATCGTGCTAAAAAGTCCGCTTGAAGTGCCGATCCACTGCCACTGGCCATTATAAGACTGTTCATTGTCTATTTGTCCAACATTTGACTTCGCGTTGTTCGGTCCACCCGGGTTGATGGTTACTGCAGGTTCTGATTTTGTACAGGATAATAAATATGCAGACAGAAAAAATGTGATGGCAAACAGTCGGTCCATAATGGTTTTTTCAGCCTGACAGTTCATCGAAGTTAATGGTTGCACATGACGCAAAAATTGTCTTTTATCAATATACTGAAAATGAATACAATAATTAAAACGACTAAGCGTTTCCTTTTACCAAATCGTCTAAGTGTTTACACTTAGACGCAGATAATCATTATTATTTCGCAATCCAGTATTTTATGAGGACAGTCATAACCTGCTTTTGTATAGTTTTATTACAGAGCCTATGCCTAAACTCAATTGCAGCGCGGTTTTGGATTGCAGCCGGACCTTCAAATTGGAATAACACTGCCAACTGGTCAAATGTCTCCGGTGGTGCCGGAGGTTTCAGCGTGCCGGGGGCCGGAGACGCAGTAACTTTTAATAATGCCCGCAATGGTGACTGCACTATTGATGTTCCGGTAAATGTTTTGAGTATTACTGTTAATGGATATACCGGGACAATCTCGCAGGGCGCAAATACATTCTCTACCGTCAACAACGCTTCTTTCTCTACCGGGACTTTTACAGGAGGCACATCAAATATTACGATCGGTGGCAATTTTACTTTGGCAGGAACTGCTTTTACATCCACATCTGCTGTTTTTGAAATGGATGGAAATGCCGCTTTTACCAGTGCTACTTTTATACATAACAATGGTACGGTAAGATTTAATGCTACAGGTGGTGCGACAACCATTACCGGGACAAGTCCCGCTTTTTATATCCTTGAATTTGTCGGCGAAGGATTCACTTATGCTATTAATTCTGCTGGTAATATGACTGTATCCAAGAGCCTGAATCTTACCGGCACACTATTTTACAATTTAAATAACGGGACCATCGATGTTAGCGGCGATATTAATGTGACGAATGCTGCGGCGGGCTGTGGTGGTACGAGTCTGGTTGAAATCATAGGAGCAGGTGTACAAAATTTTAACGGAGCGGCCGTTGCCGGAGAAGGTGCATTACCGCAACTAACCATCAATAAAGTTACTGGCACTTTGAACCTTTCTAATTTTCCTGCATCATCGAATACATTCACCTATACTGCGGGAACTATAAGCGCCGGCGCTTCCACCTATGTTTTTACGAATGGCGGTGCAAACCCCTACACAATTAGTGGAAGTTTAAGCCTGAACAATATTGAATTTCTTGCGATAGCGAACCAGCAGTATACCATTCCAGTGGCGACCACGCTTACTGCCACAGGCGATTTAACCTTAGCAGGAAACAGCAGGGCAACATTAAATACTGGTAATATTAATGTGAATGGAAATATATTTTTAACCAATACCTCAGCCATCGGTGGTGGTAGTGCAACAATAAATATTGTGGGCGCGGGAAACGAAACGATGGATGGAACCGCCGTTGCTCTAAGTCAGGACCTTCTTCCTTTTGTTGTAATAAATAAACCCAGTGGAACACTTACACTTAAAGGAATTATTTCAGAGAGCAGGAGCTGGACATATACCAGCGGAACAGTTGATGCGTCAACATTTGCCTCTACAGTTGCTTTTGGTGGCAATGCACTGAATGTTACGAGCGCCGGCATGAGTTTTTACAATGTTACGGTCACAGGAAATACAATTACACAAACGAATAATCTGACCATTTTAAATAATCTTACGATCAATGCAGGGCGTCTTGCTCCGGGAGCTAATACCGTTAATATTGCTGGAAACTGGAACGATTACGGGACTGCCGGTTTTACTGAAGCTACCAGTGTCGTGAATTTTAATGGTTCGGCCCTGCAAACCATAACGTCCCCCGGGGGAGAAAATTTTACAAATTTTACCGTCAACAATAGCGGCGCAGGCATCCAATTTGCAAATAGCGCGCAGATAGCTACTAACCTGACTATGACCCAGGGGAATATTAATCTGAATGGAAATATTCTGACTCTCGGATTATCGGTAGCCAATAACGGGACACTTGCCTATACTTCTGGCACTATGATCGGTGCAGGAACATTTACCCGCTGGTTTAAGACAGGCGTAATCGCAGCTGGTTCTGTAACTGGTCTTTTTCCTATGGGGACAGCAACTGACTACAGGCCATTTTTTGTTTCGGCACCCGTTGCAGGTCCGACTACAGGTGGTTCGATGAGTGTTTCATATAATGATGCCACTACCAATACCAATGTAGCTATCGTTGATGGTGCATCTACCGTAGTTGTCAGAAAAGATCTGAACTGGGCAGTATCAACAAATGGAATGGCAGGTGGAACTTATAACCTGCAGGTGCAGGGCACGGGATTCGGCCTTATTGGTGCTGTGTCTGATCTGAGGTTAACACTTGTCAATAGTGTAACCGGCGTTGCGGGTGCTAATGGGGGTACCACTTTAAATCCACAAATCAACAGGACAGGTGTAACACTTGCCAATCTTACCAATACTTTTTATGTCGGGTCTATTAACTCGGTGAATACTCCACTGCCTATAACATTAATTTCATTCAACGCTTACCCTGATAATGGGGAGGTCAAACTGGAATGGTCAACCGCATCGGAAACTGACAATGCTTTCTTTACCATACAGAAATCGACAGACGGCCAGAGTTGGGAAACCATTCAAAAAGTTTTGGGATCAGGCACTACCAGTGGTATCGAAAATTATACTGCATTTGATCTCACTCCTTATTCCGGAACATCTTATTATAGATTAATGCAAACGGATATCGATGGAAAAGAGACCTTCTCCCCTATCATCTCGATCAATCTGGGTAATAAAAATGCTGGAATCACTGTATATCCCAACCCTGCAACGAGTTTGATTAAAATCAGTTTCCCATCTTCCGGCAGATATGAAGTCTCGCTACTAAATATAGGCGGACAAATCGTGAACAATACCGTTCTCACAACCAGCGACAATCTCGTGCTGAATGTTTCAGGTTTTAAGACAGGTATCTATTTCGTGAGGATCATCCACAACGGAATAACCGAAACCAAAAAATTAATAATTAATAATTAATTATAAGGTTTTTACTCCAACACCACCCGTTTATCCTTCGGGTATTTTACACTATATCCTATCCTTAATTTTCTTTCCTGTCCAGCTGACAAATTAATTGTCCATGTTACTATACCGTTATCTTTATCGATCTGCGCATCGGGTGCTTTGATATCCTCCACACTGATCTCTTTATTCACAGATACCGGAAACTGATCCAGAACCGTAATATTTATGGGTACAGATTTTGAATTGCGAACACTGATTTCATATTCCTTTGTTTCAGTACGGTTACTTCCGATGAATTTTTTACTGCTGTATTCCTTAACAAGTTTGCGGGAGACTTTCACACTATTATCCTTTCCAAGGGAAAGCGAAAGCGTGTCAGCCGTTTCGCCAAGATCAATATAGGTTTTGCCCAGGTAGGTTCCCTCAAAATATAAACTGGCTTCGCCGGATTGTAAATTATAATCCTGCCAGTTTATAATTTTTGCAGTCAGGAAGGCAGAAGGATCTGCCTTAGGTGCAGAATAATAATCATAGATGGCAGGAATTTCAAACTGCTTGATTCCTATGGTTGTAGTTTTGCCATCCGTTTCAAGCGTGTACTTATCGTCTATCTTGAAAACTGTAGTTGTAGGCTGGTATTGGGTTGTAACTCCAACAGTTTGAATTTCTTCTTTTTTATCTGCTTTATAGCCCTTAACCTGAACGCCTGATGCAGCACCTCTTAATCTCACACTATTTCCGGTTACAATCACGTCATTTAAAGCTGTTGAAGATCGCTCAAGAGTAATTGAAAGATAGCCCTGTTTTGCAGCGAATTCTTTGGATTCAAAACCGATGCTGCTTACAACCATCATACTGTTATTCGAAATATTCGGAATTCTGAAAAAACCGTTAACATCAGTTATACTCCCCATTGCTGTTCCCTCTACTGTTACTGATGCATCAGCTATTGGCTGATTCATATCGTCTGTTATCCTTCCCATGACAACACCCGGTGTGAATTGCTCACGAAGAGAAACTGATGGATCATAAAATCCGAGCATCCAGGGTTGTAATATGGAAGGCGTGGCATTATCATTGGGATTGCCGGTGCTAAGGAAAACCGAAATATTTTTCCAGGTCTCACCACTGCGCTGGAAAACATTGGCATTCATCAGTACACTTAATGGTCCTGAAACGTTGTTGACCCTGACATCATAGGCAGGAAACCATCCGGCATCTTTGACATTGTATAGCAATTGAAAATTAACGGTCCTTGTTTCTTTACAGTCAACCAATGCCGTAACAATATAATTGACGCTGTCCTTTTTTTTGCTGATTTCTATCAGCTGCATCCTGGCTCCGTCAAAATCCTGCTGGTCCGATAACAATCGCTTCTTAATTTCCAATTGTTTCGCGTACACTTCTGTCAAACGTTGTCTTTGAAGATCCAAAGACTCCTTTAACTCGGCAGCTTTGACGCCTGTTTGACCACCAATGGCCTGATTTTTTATAATCATATCTTCTTCATTCTTATACACCTCGAGCAACTTCGTATCCAGGTCAAATTTATCTTTATAGGAGTTTGACTGCTCTAACAGATTTTTTTCCTCCTGTTCTATTTTACGGGCGGATAAATAATCTTTGGTGGACTGAACCGAAAGCAGCGTAATATTTGCATCTGCCTTTAACTGAACAGTCTGCTGTTCCAGCTGATTGCTTAATCCTGCAAATGAAATTTCAGTTCGCCCTGATTGTAATGAAACAGAAGAAGACCTTTCTACTCTCGCGCCTGAAGAAAAGATGGTCACGTTTTGGATGGTCGATTCCGCATTTAACTTTCTTGGCTGTGAAATGCAGTTAAAATAAAAGAAAAGAGCCAGGACAGATAGAGCAATACGCATAATCTTTGTTTATTTGTTAAAAAAATTGTGATTTCAAAAGACGACGTCAATAAGAAGTCTGTTTAGTCTGATGATTCAGGAATCGGGGCAATTACATACGCATCTTCAGGATTTCACCAAAATTCATCTTCAACTTGCACGGACGTTTATGCTTATCTTATAGGAAGATTCCGGAAAACAACCCTTACTCATGAAGGTTTTGATCATTGAAGACGAAAAAGCGCTTTCAGAAAGCATTCTTGCCTACCTGAATTCGGAACACTATACCTGTGAAACAGCTACAGATTTCCGAACGGCAATGGAAAAGATCAGCTTGTATGATTATGCCTGCATTATTCTTGACATTACCCTGCCGGGAGGGAGCGGGCTGGACCTGCTCAGAGAGCTCAAAGCCAATCACAAAGCCGAAGGAGTACTCATTATTTCAGCAAGAAATTCACTGGACGAAAAGATACTCGGCCTCAAATCAGGCGCCGATGATTATTTAACCAAACCATTTCATCTTTCTGAACTTGCGGCAAGGGTTTCAGCCATTATCCGCAGAAAGTCGTTTGATGGAAAGAACAGCCTACTCTTTGACGAATTACGACTGGACCTTTTGGAGAAAACTGTTCAGGTGAACAACAGGTTTCTGGACCTGACCAGGAAGGAATACGATTTATTATTGTATTTTATCAGCAATAAAAACAAAGTGATCAGCAAGGGAGCTATCGCAGAACATTTATGGGGCGACAATATGGATATGGCCGACAATTACGATTTCATATACACACATATTAAGAATCTCCGCAAGAAACTGCTGCAGGCCGGTGCGCAGGACTATATCAAATCTGTATATGGAATGGGTTATAAATTCAGCGACCATCCATGAAACTTTTCACCCGATATTTCCGGATCAATCTGCTGGCAACCCTGCTCATATTCCTGCTGGCAAGTATTGCATTTTATTTCCTGCTCTGGTGGGTGATGATACAACAGGTGGATGAGGACCTCAAAATTGAGCAGCGGGAAATTGAAACTTATGTAAGCAAGTATCACCGCCCGCCTGAACCCATAACGGTCAAGGATCAGCGCATTTCTTTTGAACCCTCGGACCTGCGCGAACGGAAACGCCAATTCAGTACTGTAAAATCGCCTGATGAACATGAGCGGGAAGATTTCCGGCAAATCAGTTTCACCCAACAGGCAGGAAATCAATGGCTGCTTTTCAAAGTGTCGAAATCGCTGGAAGGCACAAGGGATATGAACCGTTCCATTATCGTCATCTCCCTGCTTACCGTCATTTTGATCCTGATCGTGAGTCTTCTTATTAATCGATGGCTTCTGCGTCGTCTCTGGAAGCCATTCTACTCTACACTATCTGATATTAAAAGATTCCGTCTGGGAGAAAAGAGTCCTCCTGCATTTGAATCAACTTCTATAGATGAATTCAGTCTGCTGAATATTACACTGGATCAGTTTATACAGGCAGCTGAAAAAGAATATACCCTGCTAAAAGAGTTTACCGAAAATGCATCCCATGAGTTACAAACTCCACTGGCCATTGTTCAGTCCAAACTGGACACGCTGATTCAGGATGAGCATTTGTCAGAGTCTCAAAGCAATGCCGCACAAACTGCGTATGAAGCCATTCGGAAAATGACCAAACTCAATCAGTCTCTCTTATTGCTAAGCAAAATTGAAAACAGGCAATTCTCCGAAACCAGTTCATTTGATTTTAAAAAACTCGTGGAAGAGAAAATCGCCGCATGGCAGGAACTATGGCAGGGAAAAAATATTACAGTAACATCTTCACTGGAACCCACAGTTATCACCATGAATACCCAGCTTGCAGATATCCTGTTGAACAATCTATTCAGCAATGCATTGCGGCACTCAGCCGAAGGAGGTTCTATTCATATGAAACTTCGCAACAATGAATTTCTCATTGCAAATGATGCTTCCGCCGGTGCACTCGAAGCGGGAAAATTATTCAAAAGATTTTCCAAAGGAGGACAAACAACCGACCATCACGGACTCGGACTCTCCATTGTTCAACAGATCGGTGAAGTTTCCGGGAAACAGGTTTCTTATCATTTTGAAAACGGACAACATATTTTCAGGATCAGATTTTAAGTTTTTCCATCCCACCTAAATATTCGTTATTAAAGTGGGTAACTGAATAAAAACGAGTACTTTCTTCCTTACTTTGCATTTATCAGATGTCCATCGTAGCCGTTTCCCATCTTACAAAAAAATTCAGGACCCATTTAGCGGTTGAAGATCTGTCCTTCACCGTAAATGAAGGTGATGTATATGGATTCCTCGGACAAAACGGCGCGGGCAAATCAACGACCATCCGAATGTTACTTACATTGGTTACCCCCACAGATGGTCATATGGAACTATTCGGGCTGGATCTCCGAAAAGAAAGAAAAAAAATCCTTAGCCAGGTGGGAGCGGTTATTGAAAAACCTGATCTCTATAAGTACCTGAGTGGTTACGAAAATCTGTCATTATTTGCCAGAATGAGTGGAACAAGATCAGTAAAAAAGAGTTGTTTACGCAGCTGGAAATGGTGGGCTTAGGGGAACGGACAGACGATAAAGTAAAAACCTATTCCCAGGGAATGAAACAAAGGCTCGGCATTGCCGTGGCCCTGATTCATAATCCGCGCCTTATCATACTGGATGAACCGACCAATGGGTTGGATCCGCAGGGTATTGCCGACATGCGTAACCTGATCCTGCATCTTAGCCGTCATCAAAACAAAACTATTGTCGTATCCTCCCACCTGCTTCATGAAATTGAACAGATATCCACGCGCATGCTCATCATTGATGAGGGTAAGAAAATGGTGGAAGGAACGGTTTCCTCCCTGATGGATCCGGCAAAAACTATGGTAGAAGCGGAAGTGAATGATCCGAAAGGTGCAGCCAACCTGCTTGAACACACTGGATGGTCGAAATGGCTGCAGAAAACTACAGACAGGGTATTGATTTTTCAATTACCCAAAGAATTGATACCTGATCTGAACCGGGAGCTCGTGCGACTGAATATTCCTGTTTTATCTCTTCAGGCAAAAACATCACTGGAAGCGTATTTTCTGTCCTTAACCCGGAGTAAACAATATGTGGCAACTTTTACAGATTGAATTATTCAAAATATTTCGTAAACCACGAACCTATATCAGTTTCGGTGCGATAGCAGCCATGGTTATCATCGTGCAGATCGCCTTGAAATTCGACGGCCAGTCTTATATTGAATTCATCGTGGGCGGTCTAAAAGATTCACTCGAAATTCCCTATGCACATATACTCAATGGTTATTTTGTTTGTTTTGTAATCCTGAACCTATTATTGATCCATATTCCCCTGCTTGTTGCTCTGGTGGCCGGAGATTCCATTGCAGGTGAGGCCAATATGGGAACCCTTCGGCTACTAGCAAGCAAACCCGTCAGCAGGACAAAACTCATGATCGCAAAATTTATGGCCACTGTGATCTATACTGCATTACTTCTGTTGTGGCTGGCATTTATTGCCCTCCTGCTTAGTATTTTGCTTTTTGGAACCAATGATATACTTATTGCGCGCAATGATGCATTGGAAATTATTCGGAGTAATGATGTGATGTGGAGATATCTGGCGGCTTTTGCATATGCCACACTCGCACTCACTACTGTGGCAGCGCTGGCATTTCTGCTTTCTGTATTTGCGGAGAATTCTATCGGTCCCATTGTTTCCACAATTAGCATAGTGATCGTCTTTACCATATTGTCCGAAATGCAGATACCCTTGTATGACCGTACTATAAAACCCTTTTTGTTCACTTCTCATATGCTTGCATGGAAGGGATTTTTTTACAGCAAGATGAATGAGGGAGGATCCTCTGTTCCGGGTACAATCGAAAATATCCGGGCCATAGGTAAAAGCGCGCTGATACTGATTTTGTACATAGGCGGATTTGTATCAGCCGCCATTTTTGTGTTTAATAAAAAAGATATTCTTTCATAAGCCAAAAGCTTAAAGCCTAAAACAAGTATGGGAGTATGGGAGTATGGGAGTATGGGAGTATGGGAGTTTAACATTAAACTCTCAACCGCCAAGAAAGATTGATTGAAAAAAATAATTTCAGTGAAAATTTTCTGTTTAATATTTATTGCCCTTTTTATAAAAATAGGAAACCTCCTTGCCCAGGATCCGGAGGCATTGATGAAAATGATTAAACTAAAATTGGAGAAAATAAATGACTACGAAGCATCGGCGTCCCTTAAAACCCAGATCCCTTTTTTAAAAGTCCCGGACGCGATTGTAAAAATATATTATAAGAAACCGGATAAGATCAGGATCAAAAATGAAAATGGTATTTCACTTGTCCCAAAGGAAACAGTCAGCATCAGTCTTTATAGCCTTGTGAACAGCGATTATCAGGCATTGGATGGAGGCAATGATACTGAGCAGGGCGTTCCCGTCAGAATTATTAAGCTTCTGCCGACGGATGTAAACAGCGAACTGGTCCTGGCAACCTTATATATAGATACCAGAGGAATGAACGTTCTGAAGGCAAAAATCACGACTCGTGAAAATGGAACAGATGAAGTGGAACTTCATTACGGAAAATTTCCTGAAAGCGGATTACCCGATAAAATAGTATTCAGCTTCAATACCCAGGACTTCAAACTACCAAAGGGCGTCACATTTGATTATGATGATGGGTCGTCGAAAAAAAAGGAGCCTGAAAAAAATAATAATCAAAGAGGGAAAATTGAAATTACTTACCTTAATTATTCTATAAATAAAGGAATATCGGATGCCTTGTTCAATTGAGTGTTCTTTCAGTAGGCCTAAAGCCTAAAGCTCAAAGCCTAAAACCTTATATAATATGGTAAATGAGGGATTATATATAGTCGCTTTGCAATTATATGAGAGAAATGGGGAATTGAATGTTTAATGATAATGTGAATATCTAATTTCATATAACATTATCAGGAAAAGCATGTCGGATTTTCAGATTCATATTTCCACATTATCATTGAACATTCAATCTTCACAATCCTTCATATCCACAATCCCTCATTTACCACATTATATAAGGCTTTAAGCTTTTTGCTTTAGGTTTTAGGCTTTAGGCTTTAGGCTTAAGATGGGAATAAATATTTGCCGGCTTCCTCTTAATTCGCTTTTTTTGCGCTAGGCACTTAAAATAGACTGCATACATGGTAGACATCGGATCGCGGAGCCTTTCTCTCATAAATTTTTCAGATATTGTTTTTAAAGCGGATCAAATCACACTGAATCCTGCCGCACTTGAAAAAGTGGATGCCAGTTTTCTATTTCTAAAGCATTTTTCAACCGGAAAGCTGATTTACGGTATCAACACGGGTTTCGGTCCGATGGCGCAGTATAAGATCAGTGATGAAAATCGTCTCCAGCTTCAATACAACCTGATTCGCAGTCACAGCTCCGGTATGGGAAGTACTCTGAGCCCATTATTGGGCAAGGCTGTCCTTGTAGCCCGGTTGAACAGTCTCATGCAGGCTCATTCCGGAATTCATACAAGCCTTGTCGAACTGCTTGCCGCATTTATCAATAAAAATATTATTCCCTGTATTTATGAACACGGCGGCGTTGGTGCCAGCGGTGACCTGGTGCAGCTGGCACATATAGCCCTTAACCTGATCGGAGAAGGCAAAGTATGGTATGAATCCACCTGGCAGGAAACAGCGACCGTATATAAGAAAGTCGGACTAAAACCCCTGGAAATTCAAATCCGGGAAGGACTTTCTGTGATCAATGGAACATCTGCCATGACCGGCATAGGCCTGGTCAATATTATATATGCGAAAAAACTTCTGGCCTGGTCCGTTATGTTCTCATCCATGACCAATGAAATCGTGGAGGCTTATGATGATCACTATTCAAAAGAACTCAATATCGTCAAACATCATACGGGTCAGAACTATGTTGCGGCAATGATGAGAGGAATGTTGAAAGACAGCAAAATGATCCATAGCCGGGTTGAACACCTTTACAATCCGGCCAATATAGAGCATGAATGTCTTTGAAGATAAAGTACAGGAATATTATTCTCTTCGCTGCGTAACCCAGGTACTCGGACCCGTTTATGATACCATTGAACATGCTGAAAGAATCCTGGTAGAAGAATTGAACTCAGTTAATGATAATCCGGTCATCGATCATAAAAACAAGAACATTTTTCACGGAGGAAATTTTCATGGCGATTATGTTTCGCTGGAGATGGATAAACTTAAAATTGCCATCACCAAGCTATCCATGCTCTCCGAAAGGCAGCTTGAATTATCTCCTGAATGATAAGTTGAATCAAATCTTGCCACCCTTTGTAAATCTGGGAGTTCTGGGATTTAATTTTGGCATGCAGGGCATGCAGTTTACAGCAGTCTCAACGGTTGCAGAAAATCAGACCCTCTCCTATCCCATGTATGTTCATAGCATTCCAAATAACAACGACAACCAGGATATAGTGAGTATGGGATGTAATGCTGCTATGATGACAAAAAAAGTAATTGACAATAGTTTTGAAGTGTTGACGATTCAGGCAATAACCATTCTCCAGGCGATCGATTTTCTGAAATGCCAGGAAAAACTATCACCTGCAACCCACAGGGTATATTCTTCGATCAGAAAGATATTCCCGAAATTTGTTGACGACAGCCCTAGACATGAATGAACAGGAAAAGGTAAAGGACTGGCTCCTGAAAAATGATCCGTTATGAAGTGTGCACTCGTTACAGGCGGATCAAGAGGAATAGGCAGGGCAATCTGCATTAAGCTTGGATCCATTGGTTATCACGTGCTAATAAACTTTAAGTCGAATTCTACAGAAGCTGATCTTACACTTGCTCTTATTCGTCAAAACAAAGGAAGCGGCGAGTTATTACCGTTTGACGTGAGTAACAAAAAGGATATTTCAGAATGCCTTGGTTTCTGGACTGGAAGGGCACAAAGAAGATCATATCGAAGTACTGGTAAATAATGCAGGAATCAAAGACGATGTATTGATGATGTGGATGAAAGACGAACAATGGGAAAATGTGATCCGAACCAATCTGGATAGTTTTTTTTATGTTACCCGCCAGGTATTAAGCGATATGCTGATGAAAAGATATGGCCGGATCATCAATATTGTTTCACTATCCGGCCTCAAAGGACTTCCTGGACAAACTAATTATTCAGCTGCCAAGGGAGGTGTGATCGCAGCTACCAAGGCACTGGCTCAGGAAGTAGGCCGTCGGGGCATTACAGTAAATGCCGTAGCTCCTGGATTTATCAAGACTGATATGACTGAAAATATATCTGAGAAAGATATGAAGTCGCTTATTCCGGTAAACCGTTTCGGTACATCTGAAGAAGTCGCGCACCTGGTCGCATTTTTAGTCTCACCTGAAAGTGGATATATTACCGGGGAAGTCATTTCGATTAATGGTGGAATGTACTCTTGACTCAAGTATGGGAGTATGGGAGTATGGGAGTAAAACACTCGCTTACAAAAACCTTAATTAATAACTCTTACTTTATATTTTATTACAAATTTAGTAGTACAGTGTTTCACTCCCATACTCCCATACTCCCATACTCCCATACTTTCGTTAATTTGCTTCAATGAATAGAGTCGTGATTACCGGCCTCGGTATTTACTCCTGCATTGGTAAAGATCTGGAAGAAGTAAAAAACAGTCTTCTGGAGGGAAAATCTGGAATTATATTTGACCCGGTACGCAAGGAAATGGGTTTTCGTTCAGCGTCTCACAGGTTTTGTGGAACGTCCAAACCTGAAGGGGCTTCTCGACAGAAGAGCCCGGATCATGCTTCCTGAACAGGGCGAATTTGCATATATGGCCACTTTGCAGGCATTGGCTCAGGCAGGAATAGATACCGAATACATTCAGGGTAAGGAAATCGGTATCTTATACGGGAACGATAGTTCGGCCAAGTCAACTATTGAGGCGGTTGATATTATGCGCCAGAAAAAAGATACGATGCTGGTAGGATCAGGGGCTGTTTTTCAGACGATGAATTCGACGGTAACCATGAATCTGGCAACCATATTTAAATTACGCGGCATAAATTTCACGATCAGTGCTGCCTGTGCCAGCGGATCCCATGCAATCGGCCTCGGCTATCATTTTATAAAAACAGGATTGCAGGAATGCATTATTACGGGCGGGGCTCAGGAAATAAATGCATTATCCATGGGAAACTTCGATGCATTATCTGCCTTTTCCTCGCACGAAGGAGCACCACAAAAAGCTTCAAGGCCTTTCGACAAGGACCGGGACGGTCTGATTCCCAGTGGAGGCGCTGCAACGGTTATTCTGGAAAGTCTCGAATGCAGCCGAAAAAAGAGGTGCCAGGATATTGGCGGAAGTAATCGGATATGGTTTTTCATCCAATGGTGAACACATATCAAATCCAACAGTGAACGGTCCTGTCCGGTCACTTCACATGGCTTTAAAAGATGCGGGAATAGAACCTTCCGCTGTTGACTATATCAATGCACATGCTACATCCACACAGGCTGGTGATTCCAGCGAAGCCAGGGCACTGGTGGAAGTATTTGGTGAGAAAAAGGTACCAGTAAGTTCCACTAAATCCATGACCGGTCATGAATGCTGGATGGCCGGCGCCAGCGAAATTGTCTATTCAATGATCATGATGCAAAACGGATTTATGGCACCCAATATCAATTTTGAAAATCCTGATGAAGACTCTGCCAAACTGGACATTGTAAAAACTTCCACAGAAAAAAATATAAATGTATTTTTGTCGAATTCATTTGGCTTTGGGGGAACAAATTCATCCCTGATAGTCAGAAAATGGGAACCCTAAACGAAAAACTAACCTCTATGAAACGAAATCTGCCCATTATTGACAAAATAAACGGGTTATCTATCCGAAGAATTTGAAGTTGATATTGACCGGATGCAACCAGATGCTAATATCCGACAGGTATTGGAACTGGATAGCCTTGACTACATAGATCTGGTCGTAGTTGTTGAAAATAATTTTTCCTTCAAAGTCAAACCAGAGGATTTTATACGGATCATCAGTTTCCAGGATTTTTATACGTATATCATCTCCCGCGTTCAATCTAAAGAACCAAGCGATGCCGTCATGGCAGGGCAAGTCCAGGGGTAACAAGACCGGTTACCGGATTTTCGTCTGGGTACTCAGGCATGCCGGCCTGCCGGCGGCTTATCTGCTCTTGCGGTTTGTTGCTTTCTATTTCCTTATTTTTTCAGGTAAAGCATTTCGATTTCAATATGATTTCTTCAGGAACCGGATAGGATGCTCTGCCTGGTCATAGCGTATCGGAATATTTATAAGAATTATTATTGGTTCGGCCAAACAATCATCGACAGAGTCGTTCTTACTTCGGGAATAAAGAATTCTTTTCGGTTTGAATTTGAAGGTGAAGAAAATCTTCGTGCGATGGTGAACCTGAAAAAAGGTGGTCTTTTGCTAAGTGCTCATATCGGAAACTGGGAAATTGCAGGGTCATCTGCTGCAACGATTAGGAACCGATATGCATATCGTAATGTATGACGGCGAGCAGGGACAGATCAGGGACTACCTGGAAAGTATAACCGAAAAACATTCGGCACATATCATCCTTATTAAGGAAGACCTTTCACATATCTATGCCATCCAGGAAGCCCTGGCAAATAATGCATTTGTCTGCATGCACGCCGATCGTTTCCTGGAAGGAAATAAAACTATCTCTGCTGTTTTTATGAATGAGCCAGCCAGATTCCCGGTCGGCCCCTTTCTTCTCGCCCGAACTTTTCTCTCTCCGGTTTCGTTTGTCTTCGCGATGAAAGACCGCCCTTTCGATTATCATTTCTATGCCAGTCCCTTCAAAATTTATGCTGGTTCCAGGGATTCTTCGATTCAGGAAATGCTACAGGACTATTGCGCTTCAATGGAAAAAACAATAAGGAAATATCCATTGCAGTGGTATAATTATTACGACTTTTGGAATAAGGAATAAACTGAAGAGTGTGGTAGTGTGGTAGTGAGTGTTTAAGTTGACAGTTTTAACTACCACACTACCACACTACCACACTACCACACTACCACACTAAATCCTATCTTTATCCCATGACTTTCAAGCCTCAGAATGCCGATGATCTTATCCCTCAAAAACCCCCTTTTGTAATGGTGGACAAGCTCCTGTATGCCGATGAGAAAAAGTCCTGCTGTACTTTCAAAATCCCTAAAGGGAATATATTTGTAGAACACGGATTTTATTCCACGCCGGGCATGGTGGAGTCTATGGCACAGACTGCCGCTGCCGGCACCGGATATTTATTTAAAAAAGAAAAAAAGCCAGTCCCGGTCGGATACATCGGTTCCGTCCAAAAACTTGAAGTGACTGACTGGCCGCCGGCCAATGCAGAAATAACTATGGAAATTAACCTGCTCACCAATATTCTTCAGGTATCCCTGGTAAGCGGGCTGGTGAAATATGGAGAAAAAATTATGGCATCCTGTGAAATGAAAATTTTTGTAAACAGTTTATCATGAAAAATAAAATCTTAACACTCAGAATCCTGTCCGCACTTTTTATTTTACCGGTTTTTATTCATGGCCAGTCTTTATCAGCGTCGGCTTTTTTTAACAACGAGTCCCTGCCCGCCACATACCTGGGAATAGACTTTACGCTGGCAAAATTGATCAATGACGAAGCTTCCAATGCAAAAACCATTCAGTCAACCCAATTCAACGGAATCAATGACCTGATGATCGCGGAAAGCAAAAAATATGAAATCCAGCAGGCATATCGTCGCAGTAACTGGACACCGGACATTAAGGAAGTTGAAAGCAGGAATGATAAAGTAAATCCCGATCAGCTCAAATCTTCCAATGAAGCAGACCTGACCAGGTTGAAACCGGAAGACATCGATAAGCTGGTGAAAAATTTCAATTACGGATCCTTAAAAGGCTACGGCGTTTTACTCATTATGGAAGGAATGAGCAAAACCGGTAAAATGGCTACAATATGGTTTACGCTGATCGACATGGATTCAAAGAAGGTGCTTACTACGGGAAGAGTTGAAGGTAAACTGGGTAGTGGGTTTGGGTTTCGTAATTACTGGGCATCAGCCATTAAAAATGCGATTGGCCACGTAAAGAGCAAAGATTACGAACAATGGAAAGCTGGTGCCGGCAGCAAGTAGATTTAATGCGTAAGGCATAAGGCTTAAGGTGTCCCTGTAACATTTATTTTCTACAATTCAATAACTCTTTTGTTTTTATATGTCGTATCTCTTACCCCTGAAGTTTTGAGCCTAACGTTTTACGTCTTGTGCTTTACGCCTTAAGCCTTACGCTTCGAAAGAAAGGTATTGTAGAAACAAATATAGATGACTAAAAAAAACATCTTAAGAAGTGAAACGGAAATCCTTGTGCGCTTCAACGAAGCAGATCCCCTGGGGATTGTCTGGCATGGACACTATATCCGGTACTTCGAAGACGGTAGGGAGGACTTTGGAAATCGCTATGGCATAGGTTATCTGGATTTTTTTAATGCAGGATTTGTCATACCGGTTGTAAATGTGGATTGCTCATTTAAGAAATCCCTGCGATATGGAGATACCGTAATCGTTGAGACGACATTTGTTCCTTGCGATGCTGCTAAAATTAAATTCAGCTATCGCCTTTTCAATAAAAAAACTAAGGAGCTGGTCGCTACTGGAAACTCTGTTCAGGTATTTCTGGATAAAGAACAATCCAGTCTGCAGTTACTCAATCCGACTTATTTCGAAGAATGGAAAAGAAAATATCTCCAATCAAAACATCACCCATGAGAAATGTTTATGTTGTGGCAGATAATATATTCTCTCCTCTTGGGAAAAATACTCGCGCCAATATGGATGCCCTGAAGTCGGGCAAAACGGGCATTCAACTTCATAAAAATGATATTTATCCCGAACCTTTTTTTGCTTCCCTTTTTTCTCCGGAAGATAAATTCGGTGACGAATCAATATCTGCCTTTGAACGTATTGTTATTCGTTCAGCGTCGGATGCCATGCAGCATGTTGGCTTCGATCCGGTTGACAAAAAAAACGGGTTCATCCTTTCTTCAACCAAAGGGAATATAAGCCTTATAGAAAATCTACCCGGCGAATCAATACCGGAGAACAGGGTTTCCTTAAATACCAGTGCCGACATTATTGCAAAAAATCTTGGATTCATTTCAGAGCCACTGGTCGTCTCGCACGCGTGTATTTCCGGGTTGCTGGCTATCATTACCGGTATGCGCCTGATTCAGTCTGGCATCTATGAAAACATGGTCATATCAGGTGGAGATCTTATCAGTTCTTTTATCTATTCAGGATTTAAATCATTTCAGGCCATCAGTCCGAATCCATGCAGACCTTTTGATGCTGCACGGGATGGAATAAGTCTGGGAGAAGCAGCTGCAACGGTAATCCTGTCGTCGTCTAAAATTCCTGGCACCATACAAATAGCCGGAGGTTCCGTTTCGAATGATGCGAATCATATCTCAGGACCTTCCCGCACAGGTGAAGAATTATTTTTAGCTATACGCAGCGCACTAAAACAGGCAGTAATCCGTCCAGATGAAATTGATTTTATTTCTGCGCATGGTACGGCAACGCGTTTTAATGATGAAATGGAGGCCAGAGCTTTTCATCTTGCATCTTTAGGAAATGTTCCGGTAAACAGCATGAAAGGATTCTATGGTCATACCCTTGGCGCAGCCGGCATCCTGGAATCCATTTTGTCTGTTCATTCTATGAAAGAAAATGTTATTTTACCCACTATTGGCTTTTCAACTCCCGGTACAGAAATGCCGGTCAATATCGTAAAGGAGCTAAAGACCGCCAAATTAAACAGAACTTTAAAAACAGCGTCGGGATTTGGGGGGTGCAATGCAGCGCTAGTATTCATGAGTCATGGGTTATGAGATATGGGTTATGAATTATTAATAACCCATAACCCATAAATCATAACCACGATTAAAAGTATTTGCAAAAAAGAATAAATGAGGTTTTTCAAAAAAGATAATAAGACTGCGCTTGAAGCAAAGGGGATTGCACAGTGGATCGCATTCGGGCCAATCGTATTCCAGGTTTCGCGTGTACTTAGGAATACAGGCGTGCTCAGAGTCCTTCTGGAAAAGGGCAGCGCAGGTCTTACCCAGGATGAGATTCAGGAGCAGGTGAATCTGCCTGCTTATGGATTGCGGGTCCTGCTGGAATCAGCCCTGGGTATAGGCCTGGTGGTTTTAAATAATAAGAAATATACCATTACGAAAACAGGTACTTATATTCATAACGATCCGCTTACAAATGTGAATATGAATTTCGTTCATGATATATGTTATAAAGGATTATTCGCGCTCGATAAAAGTATTGAAACAGGTAAACCCGAAGGATTAAAAGAGTTTGGAAACTGGGATACGATTTATGAAGGATTATCTTCCCTGCCTGCTCAGGTTCAGAAGAGCTGGTTTGCATTCGATCATTTCTTTTCTGATCTTGCCTTCCCGCCGGCACTGTCAAAAGTGTATAACGGCAGTATCCGAAAAATTCTGGATATCGGTGGCAATACAGGGAAATGGGCCATCGCGAGTGCAGGTTACGTAAAAGATATTGAGATTACGATCATGGATCTTCCGGGACAATTGGAAGTTGCCCGGGAAAAAGTAAAACAGGCGGGGTTAAGCGATCGCATTTTTTTTTATCCTGCTAACCTGTTAGATGAAAAAACTGTTTTTCCAAAAGGATTTGATGCGATATGGATGAGTCAGTTCCTGGATTGCTTTTCAGAACAGGAAATTACTTCGATTTTGCAACGCTGTTATGATGCCGTTACGGAAAATCAATTTGTTTTAATCCTGGAAGCTTTCTGGGACACTCAAAGATTCGAGGCGGCGGCCTTTTGTTTACAACAGACATCCATCTATTTCACCGCGATGGCCAATGGAAACAGCCAGATGTATCATTCTGAAGTTTTTATTCGCTGTGTTGAAGAAGCAGGCTTTGCGGTGGAAGAAAGAATTGACGATATTGGGCTGAGTCATACCTTATTGAAATGTAAAAAATTAAAATATTCTCATAGATAAATATAATTTATGTCTATACAAACCACAGATGTTCTGGTCATTGGCGCCGGACCTGCAGGAACTGTTGCCGCTTCCATCGTAAATAAGGCTGGGTATAAAGTAAGAATTGTGGAAAAAATGAATTTCCCGCGTTTCGTTATTGGTGAAAGTTTACTACCCCGGTGTATGGAAGCCCTTGATGAAGCAGGTTTTCTGGATGCCGTAAGAGAAAAAAAATTTCAGGAAAAAGGGGGGGCTAAATTTGTAAAAAATGGTAAGATATGCGATTATCGGTTTGACGATCAATTCACAAAAGGATGGGAATGGACCTGGCAGGTCACAAGGGCGGATTTTGATAAAACGCTTGCTGATACTGTCGAAAAAATGGGTGTTCCCATTGACTATGAAACTACGGTTACTGCCATCGAATTTCATGACTCCGATTCTATAACTACAGTTGTAGATAAAAATGGCAACTCATCCCGGATCAAAGCAAGATTCATTATTGACGGAAGTGGTTACGGACGGGTGATACCGAAGCTTTTTAACCTGGACAAACCATCCAACCTGCCTCCCCGAAAAGCCTTGTTCAGTCACACAATTGATCTGCGCAGGGAGATGTCGGATGAGCCGAACCGAATCACCATCGTAGTTCATAAACCGGCAGTGTGGATCTGGATCATTCCATTTGCGACAGGTATCACTTCCCTCGGTTTTGTTGGTGATCCATCTTTTTTCACCAGTTATCCGGGAAATACTCAGGAACAGTTCAGGAGCATGATCGCCGATGAGGTCTATCTGAAAGAAAGGTTTAAGGATGTGGAATTACTATTCGAACCCCGCGTGCTAGAATCCTGGTCATCCACTACGGACCGTTTTTTTGGTGAAGGTTTTGTGCTGACGGGTAACGTCACCGAGTTTCTGGATCCCGTATTTTCATCCGGTGTAACGCTGGCGACAGTCTCAAGTCAGATCGCCGGCAAGCTGGTTGTTGAAAAATTAAATGGTCGCGACATTGACTGGGATAATGAATATATGAAAATCATGATGCAGGGTGTTGATACATTCCGTTCATATGTATTGGCCTGGTATGAAGGTACTCTGGATACTATTTTCTTTGCTGACAATCAGGATCCGCTAATCAAAAGCCAGATTTGTTCTGTACTGGCTGGATATGTATGGGATCTCAGTAATCCTTATGTGAAAAATCACAGGACCGGTCTGCACCGGCTCGCTTCCATGATCACACACAGGGATAGTATGCGGTCAAAATCGCTTTAAACCTTATAAGATTATTGTGCAACCTGTCCCGGCCATCACCGCTTCCTGTTTAATTTCATCCAACAAAATATTTTTGGATGGAAAACTTATTTTTGAAGAACCAGGAACATCGGTAATTTTTCTTGATAAAATCTACAGTCATTTTGAAATAGCTTACCCGAAATATCATAAAATGGATAACCTCTGCAAGCTCGGGTTTCTGGCTGTTGAGATACTGCTGAAAGGAAGGCAGCATGAAAAAAAATACGAAAATTCAGAAACAGGTCTGGTGCTCAGCAATTCACATTCAAGTCTGGATGTGGATCTCAGATATGAAAAAACTATCCGGTCGGGTGCCAGTCCTGCTTTATTTGTTTATACCTTACCAAATATCGTGATCGGCGAAATTTCCATACGACACCATTTCAAAGGTGAAAATGCGTTTTTTGTATTTAAACACTTCGATGGTAAATTTATGGTTCAATATGTAACGGCGTTATTTGAAAACAGACTCATCAGGAACTGTATTTGCGGCTGGGTGGATTTTTTTAAGGAAGATTACCGGGCTCTCCTATTATTAGTTGAAACAGATAACACGGAAGATACTATACCTTTTACAGCGGATTACATAAATAAACTGAATCAGTCTGACTATGGATAAATTAATGTATACATTGAAGGAACAGATTATTGAGAGGCTGAATTTAAAGGATCTTAAACCTGAAGATATCGGAGACGACCAGTCATTGTTTGTTGAAGGAATCGGACTGGATTCCATTGATGCGTTGGAGCTGATTGTTTTATTGCAGCAGGAATACAATATTAAACTATCCAATGCAGAAGATGGCCCGCGGGTATTTCATTCTGTAAGAACCATCGCCGATTATATTACCGCAAACCGCGGTGCCGTAAAGGTTACCAAATGAGTAAGCCGACACTCATTGCCGGTATGGGAATTGTGTCCGCGATCGGTAAGGGACTCCTTGCAAATCTTCAATCGCTGAGCAACGAAAAAGCCGGAATCGGAGAAATGAAATGGCTTCAATCTATCCATAAAGGTGAATTACCCGTTGGAGAAGTAAAATCCGGCAATGAAGAACTTGCAACCATCGGCAGCCTTTCGTCCAGATTACCCCGTACTGCCCTGCTCAGCAATATAGCTGCCTATGAAGCACTCCTGGATGCCGGATGGGATAAAAGTTTTTCTCCTCGCACAGGTTTCATTTCCGCGAATACTGTCGGCGGAATGGACAAAACAGAACACTTCTTCAAACTATTTTCAAAAAATATCTCCGCCGGAAAACTCGCTGATGTAGTCTATCATGAATGTGGTACTGTTACCGAACTGGTCGCCGATCATCTGGGCATCCGGCATTTTGTGAGTACCGTCAGCACGGCGTGTTCCTCGTCTGCGAATGCTATTTTTACAGGTGCACGCATGATTAAAGCAGGACTGCTCGACTTCGCCCTTGTGGGTGGTGCTGACGCACTCACGCGTTTTACGTTAAATGGTTTCAATACGCTCATGATACTTGACAAAGAACTATGTAGGCCCTTCGATGAAAACCGACATGGTCTTAATCTTGGAGAAGGCGCAGCATACTTATTACTTGCATCAGAAAAAGGCTTAAAACAACTGGGAAAAAAACCATATGCAATCCTCAGCGGATATGCAAATGCAAATGACGCATTCCATCAGACCGCATCCTCTCCCGAAGGAACAGGTTCTTATCTTGCAATGAAATTCGCATTGAATAATGCCGGATTGCAGCCAACAGAAATTGATTATATCAATTTGCACGGGACTGGTACCCAGAATAATGATATTGCAGAAGGCACGGCTATAAAGTTATTGTTTGATCAGTCCTTTCCGAAAATGAGTTCCACCAAGGCATATACAGGTCATACCCTCGGTGCGAGTGGTGCTTTGGAAGCTGTTTATTCCATACTTGCCATTCAACAAAATGTTATTTTCCCAAACCTCCGGCTGGAAACTCCAATGAAAGAATTTCCATTTAAACCTGTAACAGGTTTTTTAAGAAATCAGCGCGTTCAACGTGTTATGTCGAATTCTTTCGGATTCGGAGGCAACTGTACTTCACTTATTTTTTCTGCAGCTTAAAAGAAAATATGAAGTTTTATATACGGTCGGCAGGAAATATCTCTCCCCAGCTTAGTCTGGATTCGGACGAATTTTTTCTGTCCCGTTTAACCACTGTAAATGACTATTTCAAATCCAAAGAACCTGATTATGATGAATTCATCGACAGTAAAATGATTCGCCGGATGAGCCGGATCGTAAAAATGGGTGTGGTCGCTGCAATGACCTGTTTGAAGAACGCTGCAATTGAAAACCCGGCTGCTATAATAACCGCAACAGCTTATGGCTGCCTTGAAGACAGTTCGGCATTTCTACGACGTATGATAGAATATGAAGAAAAACTCCTGAGCCCGACAGCCTTTATACAGTCGACGCATAATACCGTGGGTGCGCAGATTGCCCTTCTGCTTAAATGCCATAACTATAATAATACGATCGTTCATCGATTCTTTTCTTTCGAAAATGCACTGACAGAATCCATGCTCCTTTTGCAGGAAGGAAACGGACCTGTACTTGTCGGCGCAATTGACGAAATTACGGATGATCGTCATGCTATTTTGCGTCGCTTTGGTCTGTATAGAAAAACAAGTCAGGGTACAGGAAATGTCGCTGGGGAGGGTGCGGTTTTTTTTCTGCTGGATAGCAGTCCGGTGAAAGGCTCTTTAGCCGAATTAAAATCTCTTCAAATCATTTACAATGCTGAAAACAATGAGACCCTTCAGGATTCGGTGATGGGGTTCCTGAAAGAAAACGGAACAACCCTGGATCAGGTCGGACTTATTCTTACTTCTCATACCGGAAATAAAAATCAAGACGTGCAGGCTGAACATCTCGTGAAAACCATCTATAAAGGCAAACCTTATTTCCCTTACAAGTCGCTCTGTGGAGACTATCCTACCGCATCGGGTTTTGGATTATGGATGGGGGCCATCATGCTGAAAGAACAAATGGCACCTTTCTGGATGGAAGAGCAGCAGTTTCCGATAAGAAACATTCTCGTACACCACCATTCTACAAATTTTCATCATAGCTTATTTTTAATCAGCGCCATTTGAATTACCGCATATTCAATATTTTGTATATCGCCCTCATCCTTGTCTGGATTTGGGCTGATCGACATTTGCAGATGGGTGCCTCCGGATATGGATGGCTTTTATTCATTTATATTACTGTACTTTTTTGCGGCAGCTATTTTATTCGGATGGGATTTTTTATGAAGTCCATTTGTTCCGCGAAGACAAAAGAGAAAATAATATCCCTGAGTTTTGATGATGGTCCTGCCGGTACGAGAACTTCCCGTATCCTGGATATCCTGAAAGAAAATAATATAGAAGCTGCTTTTTTCTGCATCGGAATAAATATGCCGGAAAATGAAGAAATCCTGAAAAGAATTACGAGTGAAGGACATATCATAGGGAACCATAGTAATTCCCATAAACGTCTTTTTGATTTTCTGGGTTCCGGAAAAATGCTGAATGAATTGGAACTGGCGAGTCAGACCTGCAAGGACATTACTGGTTTCTATCCCCGCTTCTTCAGGCCTCCTTATGGGGTAACCAATCCTAATCTAAAAAAAGCCGTATTAAAGGGTGGATTCATTTCAATTGGCTGGTCAATCCGCTCTTACGATACTGTTATAGGGAATGAGGAACGTTTACTTTCACGTATTATTTCCAAATTGAAACCCGGAGCCATTCTTCTTTTGCATGATACGAGCGAATCAACCCAGAAAATCCTGCCGCGACTTTTAAAGGAAATTAGCGGCAAAGGATTCAGTATGATCCGACTGGATAAAATGATTAATTTGGATCCATATGATTAGATCTTTTGTCCTGGTAAGTTTTATTTTATGTTTTTTTTACAGTGAGGGGCAGTATCCAGGTTATACATTGCTAATTCATCCGGAAACATTCAAAAAGGATTTCGCCCAGGCGACTGCGGCAATTGTATCTATACAATCCGGATTCAGACAGGAAAAAACCCTCTCCATGCTCTCGGAAAATATCAATTCCACCGGTAAGTTCTGGTATCGCAAAAATGATAAGATCCGGATGGAATATATACAACCTTATTCTTATATTTTGATTCTCAATGGAAGTAAAATAATAATCAAAGAGGGACAAAAAGAAAACAAAGTATCTGCTAATTCAAACAAGATCTTCCAACAGGTAAACAGGATATTGATTGACTGTGTTTCAGGCAGCATGCTGAGTAATCCGGATTTTCAATCGCGTATATTTGAAAGCTCCGGATTTTTCCTGGTTGAACTCATTCCGCTTGCCAGGAATCTGAAGGAACTTTATAGCAGTATCAATATAACAATTGATAAAAAGGATTATACGGCCACAACCATAGAAATGATTGAAGTTTCGGGTGATAAAACCATCATTCGTTTTCAGAACAAAATATTAAATGCGCAAATTCCCGATTCGATTTTTAATATTCCTTAGTCTGGCTATTTTATGCCTATCCTGCAGTCAATACCAGCATATGCAGAAACTGTCATCAGACGAATCCTGCATACAAAAATTCAAACCGGATCTCAGCCACGTGATATATAAAACGTCGGCAGACGTTGTCAGGAAACATATCAGCGGTTTGTTAGTAATAAAACGCCTGAAGGATAGCAGTACCAGGGTGGTCTTTACCAATGAAATGGGATTCACTTTTTTTGATTTTGGATTTCCACCCGACAGCGGATTCAGAGTCTATCTGATTGCCCCTCAAATGAATAAAGATGCGATTATCAGAACCCTTCGTAAAGATTTTGAGCTTCTGTTGTTCAGGAATATGAATAGTTATAAATATTATACTTTGAAGGACAGCGGGATATTATATCATGCTTTCCCGCAAGCTGAAGGAGTAAATTATTATATTACCGATATTAACTGCAGTCAGCTGATTAAAATGCAAAGGGCATCCGCAAAAAAAGCTGTGATGGAAGCTATTATTTATGGAAAATCACCGGAAAATGCGCCAGACAGTATTTTTATAAGGCATTTTAATATTTCACATTTTTCTATTACTTTAAAAAAAATCACTGCTCTTGCTGCTCAATGACCTTTATATTATTCAATCGCTGTCTGAATCTGAAGATCAAATACACGCCGTTGTTGAGCTCAGACCTGATCATGCTATTTTCAAAGGTCATTTTCCAGGTCAGCCTGTTTTGCCCGGGGTATGCATGATGCAGATGATAACAGAAGTAACCGGTGAATATTTAAAGCAGCCATTGCGCATTGGTAGCGCACCAATGATCAAATTCCTGCATATGATCGATCCACGGAGAAATCCCCTGCTTCACCTGGAAATTAAATACGATTCAAACCCTCCAAAAACCTTTGTAAGCGGAAGGATATTTTTCGGTTCTGAAATATTTATGAAGTTTCAGATCGACTTGTTGGTGCCAAATCAATAATTTCCCCGCGCTTCCCGATGACATCACAAATATGAATTCGTTTTGAAGCCTGGTTACGTAGTCACTTCGGAGCCTCCATATGTTGAATGGCGTTTAGGATTAAATACGATCACAGATGAATAAATTTTTCGATCATTCTGAAGTTAAGAAGGAAAATGGAAAAATTATTTTCCTGCAGGAAGTTCTTTATATAAGATAAGAATCGGTCGTTCTTCAGCTCTTATATTTATTTTTCCATCCATAACCGGAATTATTTCATCATTGCCAATTTCTGAATTATCTGCAAAACTGATCTGATGAACCGTGGAAGCCGATGTTCTTTCTAATTCAAGTGAAAAAGGAACCGGTACGTTTCCGTTGACCGGGGCTTTATAAATAAAATAAGCGACTGAATCCAATGATACACTATGCCGGTACCGATAGATCCAGATATCTCCATTTTCCTTGATCACTTTATCGGGCCTGTATTTCCCGAGTTGATTTACCAGGGTGCTGATATAATACCATCCCGGGTAGGCTTTTGTTTTCCCATCCGGCATTTTTCGAAGAATTCCACTAGTCAGATAAGGCCTGGGGTCATCCTCCGGATTTCCGTCTCTTAACCAGTATAAAATGTAGGCATCAAATCCGGAAAAAAAAGTTGCGTTAATGGAGCGAAGCAACATAATACCCTGGCTTTGGGACGCTGATAGTCCTGGAATCAGGGGTGTAGACTGCCAGGAAGAAGGCGATTTATCATATCCGTTTTCACCCAGAAAACATTTAACCCCGGGTGCAATGCGATAACTGAATTCAGCTGCTCTTGAGAGTTTCCATCGCATGGAATCCTCTTCCGGAGAAATACCATGTCCGTTTTTTTGGGCATAATAATGATATTGAATTCCGCCCTGCCAGATAAATTGATGATCATTTCGAAGGTTTTCTGCCAGGAATCTATAAACCCTGACACGATCAGTATCTAGACCGGTCAATCCACTCATCATAAGTTGCGCAGCGGGATCTGCAGTATGAATTCCAAAGTGATCCCCAATTCTGCCTTCATCTCCGTCCCAGTCTGCTGAACTTTGTTCAACATATTCATAAGGGTTGCAATATTTATTTCCAACCCATGTTGCATCCTCTTCATTACCATTTTCAAACAGAGACATGGAGCCCCGGCCCGACTGTCTTGGTTCGTTTGATATTGAAAGAAGAACCGTATCTACTTTATTATAGCCAAAGAAAGCAGCCATGTTCCACATCATCGCTGCATGCCTGGAATAGCTTGCGGGATCCTCTGAATTCAGTAATGGGCGATTCAAAGGCCGATCCTTATCGGTAAACCCAATATCATTCATCCATTTCGAAACACCCCGTATACTGAACCAAATATTTCCCTGGTTAATATTTTTAAGTGTGTCGATATTGAATTTGTATTTGTTCCTGCCTTTATCATAAAATCCGTAATGCAACATATTGAAGCGAACAAGATTTTCATTCTTTGTCATATCATTATCATAGTCCAATGCAAAATTATACAACCTGCTATAGTGAAAAGGTCTCAGCCATTTAGGCTCGTCCTCCATGATATAATTCACGCCCAGGAACTGATCGAGGGGAGTTTTGGTAAATCCTTTGGAAACAAAAATACGATCGGGTTCGGGAACGGACGTTGTGGGTAGTCCATATATGACCATCTCAGTAATATCTGTTTCATAACTGCTGAAACGGATCATAATGAACCTGGAGTCTTCATCGAGGGATATTTTTTTCCATCCTCTTTCACTTGCCTCAGCAGCTGTGTTAAAAGATTTGATTGTCTTCCATTTCTTAAAATCGCCGGCATATATCCAGCAACTGTCAGGCTGACGTGAATGATCATATATCCATATTTCTTTGATCAACCAGGGTGTTTTCAAATCCACTACTATCCGGTTTCCAGCTGACCCGTGAAAATAAATGGCAGGATGTATGGTGGGCTGACAATTGGTAACAGGAATAAAAGAATCCGGTAATTTTTCATAACGAGGATCGACAAACGCATTTTCATCAAACAAATTATATGCATTTCCGCCGCCACTACCTTCATAACCGCTCAGGTCATAAACCTGGTCCGGGCTTATTTTAATTTTTTGAATCCCGTTCGTTGAAGCCGAGTATTTTTTAATAGAATGACCGCAGGCTGCAAATAAAAAAAATATATACACAACAAAAATCCATCGAGTCAAAATAGGTATCTTTAACCCTGTGAAAAATTTCTTAAACATGGGGATTAAAATTAGAGCAATTATACTGCAAACATGATTTTACTCCTCTACACAATTTACCAGGCTGTTTTAAGACCGCTTATTCAATTCGATCATTGGTTATTTCACAAAATAAACCAGATCTGGATAAACTCTTTTTTTGATCTGGTAATGCCATTCCTGCGTCAGCAGGAGTTCTGGTATTTTTTTTATTTATTCTTGCTTGTTTTTGCATTGTATAATTTCGGTATCAAGGGATGCTGGTGGGCCGTATCACTGATCATGACTGCCATTGTCAGTGATCTTATCAGCAGTTCATTGATTAAGCATCTGATTTTTCGATACAGGCCGTGTAGCGAACCGGACTTCGCCGACCAGGTAAGGGTTTTAGTGAATTATTGTCCACAGAATTCCGGTTTCACCTCTTCGCACGCATGCAATCATTTCGCTGCGGCTTGGTTTATTTTTATAACTTTAAATCAAACCGGTTCCTGGCGTTGGTTGTTATTTGTATGGGCGTTCGTTGTTTGCTATGCCCAGATTTATGTGGGGGTTCATTTTCCTCTCGATATACTCGGGGGGGCCATCCTGGGAACTGTAATCGGCTATGGGATGAGTGTGTTATACCGGAAGCAGTTTGGAACCCTTAGTTTAAAGTAAAGACCAGCATGATTGCATTATTAATACTTTTTTGTTTAATTCTTTTAAATGGTTTGTTCGTTATGGCTGAGATCGCCCTGGTCTCTGCCAGGAAATCGAAACTGGAGGAAATGGCCTCTAAAGGCGATTTAAAAGCGAAGGCAGCACTTAACCTCACTGAGAATCCGGAATTGTTTCTTTCCACTGCCCAGATAGGCATTACGCTGGTGGCCATACTTACAGGGTATTATTCGGGAGAAAAATTCAGTGAGGGCCTTAAACCCATCGTTGAAAAAATACCATACCTGCACAGGTATGCCGGAAGTATCGCAACGGTACTGATCGTCATCTTTGTCACGTTTCTTTCCATACTGTTCGGCGAACTTATTCCCAAGAGAATCGGACTACTAAAAGCTGAACGCATTGCCCTGATCGCAGCAGGACCAATGAAAGTTTTTTCCCGCATAGGATACCCAATAGTTGCCTTACTAAACTGGCTAAGTAGTATTTTTTTTGTTTTATTTTCGATCAAACCTTCTCCTGAAGGTAATGTGACGGAAGATGAGATCAAAGCCATTATTAATGAAGGAACAGAGCAGGGAACAATTGAAGAAGCAGAACAGGAAATAATAGAACGTGTGTTTCATTTGGGCGACCGTAATATAACTTCCCTGATGACCCACCGGAGTGACATCGTCTGGTTTGATATGAATGAAAACGAAGTAATGATCAAAGAAAAAATAATTAGAGAACCTCATTCTGTTTATCCGGTATGTGACGGTGAAATTGACAATATCAAAGGCATAGTTTCTATTAAAACCATGTATATTGCTGATGATTCAACTCCATTTAAGGAGATGATGACCCCGCCACTATTTGTACCAGAAAATAATACAGCATACCAGGTACTGGAAAAATTTAAGGAAACGAAAACTCATAGCTGTTATGTAGTGGACGAATATGGAAGCCTATTGGGTATGATTACATTAAATGACATCCTGGAAGCATTGATCGGTGATATTCCCCAACCTGATTTTAAAGATTATGAAATCGTAAAACGCGATGACGGGTCCTATCTGGTAGATGCCCAAATTCCTTTTTATGATTTCCTGGACCATTTTGATAAGACAGAATGGATGAATGAAGGAGAACACGAATTTGATACACTGGCAGGTTTTATCCTGCATCAGTTGGAACATATTCCAAGGACAGGAGAAAAAATGGAATGGAAGGATTTTAAATTCGAAATCGCAGATATGGACGCGCAACGTATTGACAAGGTGCTTGTCAAAGTAAAAAAACATCTTTGAAAACGGATTAATTTGTCTGACCGTCCCGCACTTTGATCTGTTTCTTTCCTGCATTTTTCTTTTCATAGTCCTGAACTTCCTTGGGCTTTACAAGTGTTTTGCTGACGGTTTTTGTCGAATCAGATCCGGGATCTGTTTTATGTGTTTCAAGTTTACCCATTGTATAGGTCTCGGTCTTGTAAATCATGCCAGTAGATGAATTATAATACTTCCAGAGGCCATGACGGATGGCAACACCTTCGTTTTTTACAATAACGGTCTTATATTCGTTAAGGTGATCTATATCTTCTATCACCAGTGTATCGTATAATTTATCAGGATTCAGGGCGCGCCAGTTTTCTTCTCTGACCAGGGCGCCTGACGTGTTGAAATACTGGCAAAGACCATCCTTATTTCCCCATTTATAGAATTCAAGTCCAATCAGGTCTCCGTCGAGAGTATAAATTCGCCATGTACCTTCTTTTCGGTTATTCTGGTATTCTCCCTCTTCCTCATAACCAGGCTCTCCCCTTAGTTCTCCCACCTTGTTAACCCATTTACCCTGTTTCATGGATTTGGAATCTATCTTGTTAAGGGTATCGCCCTTCACACCAATAATATATGAACCTGCCTGGGAAAAGCCCCTGCAGTAACTAAGCACAAGGATGAAAAACAGTAGTTGTTTCATATTACACGCTTCATGCAAAAAACGATCCGGTATGGTGAATTTGTTGCAGGTACAGATGGCAGGGCCTGACTATATTTGCAACCTTAACAACTATTTATGTTGAAATATTTTTGCTTCATTATATTGACTATCAGTTTCTTACATGGGAATAGCTCAGACGAAGAGCATGACCGAAATCAAAACGGAGCTTGAAAAATCTCCGAATTCCCCGCTTTATGTAAAGGATATATTGAAGAAAAAATTCGTACTCGATACGGTAGTTGTTTACAGAACCACTCATTTCTCCAGCCTTGCTGACAGTCTGGCCTACAAAGGTATTCTCAAAAAAGTTTACGGACCGTATACTATTCAAGGCAGGAAATTCCTTGTCCAGATTCTGGCCAGAATGCCCAACACTTTTTACCGGATCAGCCAGATTTTCATTGACACTTCCGTATTCAGATACCGGATGGCCGACAGCCTCGGAAAATCCATTCTGTCAAGATTAAAAAATAATCAGGATAGCTTTGAGCATTTGGCCCAGACCTATTCAATGGGAGGGGAATCAGCCACTAAGGGCGATCTAGGCTGGGTTGCCAGAGGCGGCATTATTCCAGCTGTTGATAGACAACTGGTCAAAGCAAAAAAAGGAGATGTGTTTATGGTATGGTCAAGTAATGGGCTGCATATTATCAAAATGACTGATGGGCCAAAAGAAGATAATGGCGCCGCGCTGATGATGCGGATCTTTTTATAAAAAGTGGAGTAACCCGAGCTCGTAACCTTTTAGGCCAAGTCCGGTAATGGTACCTATGCATTTAGCTGCAACCATTGAACGGAGGCGAAATTCTTCCCTTGCTGCAATATTACTTATGTGAATTTCTATTACGGGCGTTTTTATGGCTGCAATTGCGTCCCCTATGGCAACCGAAGTATGTGTATACGCAGCAGCATTCAGCAGGATACCATCGTAAGAAAATCCAACCCGCTGCAATTCTGTTACCAGTTCACCTTCCACATTACTTTGAAAGTAATCGATCTCAACGGAAGGATATTTCTCTCTCAATCCTTTCAGGAAGTCTTCGAAAGTTTGTCTGCCATAAATTCCAGGCTCCCGAATCCCAAGGAGGTTTAAATTAGGGCCATTGATAATTGCAATCTTCATCCCCTAAATATATGAATTTCCAAAAAAGGAAACATGGATCGCAGATCGTGAATCGAATATAGTGAATCGTAGTTCGATAAACGACACACGACTAACAATTAACGGTTTATAATACACGATATCCTCTTGAGTCATTAAGATGAAAATGTTTTACAATTTTTTCGCCAGTTCTTAAAACAAGGGATTTAGGAAGGTCGGGCATTATCGCGGGAGGAATCATTTTTGTAGAAGAACTCGACATAAACACTGCGCTGCTGTCTGGAATGGAAATTTCGCGAAATGGAATATTATATTCAATAAACCTTGCCCGGTTGGAAGTAAAATAAGTGAATTCAACAGGAATAGTTTGTTTACTGGCTTTCAATTGGTCCAGTTCGTATTTTATCTGTGCTGTTTTATAATATACATAAGGAAATGAAGCGAGGCAGAAGGAAATATTCACCAGCATAGATAACATAAAGAAAGTGCCGGATTTTTCTGATTGTTTTTCCCTGATCAGTTTCTGTAACTATAAGAAGGATAAGCGGAAAAAACCAAAACTGCGGAGTATACCTTGCATACCAGGCTTCTGATATTATTAAAACTGACAGCAATATGGTTCCAGCCGAGATAATAAATGGCAGAGCGGTTCTCCGGTCTTTCAATTTCCATAACCAATAACCAAAAAGGAAAATGGACGAAAGACAGATTCCACTGAAAAAAGGACCTAATCCTGCCATGAATACTACATTAGGTTTAGATGCATTGAACAGATCGGTCTTATCGAAAGTAAAGGGAATTTTGGAACGGATTATGGGATCTTTGGTTGCTGTCAGGTGCAGATTGTCCGTATGTGAAAAGAAAGAAATGAGAAATTTCGAAAATTGGTTTTTATGAGCCAGGCGGGGCGGAGTGAATTTTCCAGCTTCGGATTTCAATACTTTCAATCCAGGGTAAAATACATCGTGATACTGAACGATATTGATCATGTACGGGAAATAACCTACGACCCCTATAGCAACTATTGTTGCGATTGAGCTAATAATAAATGCTCTTTTAAAAGCCTGCCACCGTTTGCCAGCCATAAATGCAAGTAACATACCGGTCGTGAAAATGCCGGCAAATACCAATGCTGTGAATTTAATATTAATCAATATAATCAGGATGGAAGCAAACAGGATAAGAAAATACCGGTTCGCATCCAGGTAAAGGAGGCAGGCTATTGCGATAAAACAAAGGAGGAAGGACGCCAGTTGCCCATCCAAATAAGTATTCAGCAATTGATAGAATGTAACCGGATTAAATGCCAGGAGAGTGCTAAAAAGAATATTTTTCCAGAATGAAAACCTCTTCAGTCTTACCAGGAATGACATGGAAAGACAAAAGGACGCTGCCAGCAAAATGAAATTAGTCGACTTCGTGGTTTCCAACCGTTTAGTAAGTGCATAAATCGTCGCCTGCGGATCTTCTACACCCTTGCCGTAGTGATTCAGCCAGATGGCCTGGTTGAGTTCAAGTGGAAGTTCTTTTTTAAACGGGTTCCAACCCGCCTTCATCTGAACCGCCGATTCCATATGATACATCTGCCCGTCGGGTGAAATATCATAAAATAAGCCGGAGATGAATATAGAAATAATGATAATTATTAATATGATCATGGACGTCCGAATGAACACAGGAAAAAATTCACCCGGATAAAAATAACGGGCGGCAAAATAGTTTAATAAAAGAGCCAGTATAAAAGCTAAGGGAAAATGCCAGGAGCTAAGCACATGACCACTTATAAAGGTCAGACACAGGAGCACAAATGAGAAGACAATGGTGTTCACAAGACCTGAGCCGATAAGAAACCACCAATTTGATCTTTGCAGCTGCAATAACTCCATAAAAGGTCCAGTTCTATTAAAAATAAGAAATCCTCCTTATTTTTTTAATTCAATTCCTTGGCCTATATTTGTCCATCTAATTTGTAGACTGACAAATATGTATCATTCTCATTTTTCTGCATGTACCTGTCATCCCTGTTGCAAGGGATGTTGTTGTTGAGAAGCAAAAATACTCAATTCCACATTCTCATTACTTTTCTAAACAGGTTTTTGATACATGGACAAAACAGCAGACATATTGAATTCAAATCTAAGTGACGAGATCAGCAGGATGTCAATTGTTGACTCCCTGCATTTATTTACCGAACTCTTTCCCGGACAGGTATGTTTTTCCACCAGTTTCAGCCTGGAGGACCAGGTGATCCTGCACCATATTGTTTCAGAAAACCTGCCCGTAAACGTTTTTACACTGGATACAGGAAGATTGTTCAGTGAAACATATGCTGTATGGACGGCTACGCAGAGAAAAGTATGGAATAGCGATACATACTTATAATCCGAATGCCACATTACTCGAGACTTTTATCAATCAAAAAGGCCCCAATGCATTTTATGAATCAGTCGAAAACCGGAAAGCATGTTGTTTTATCCGAAAGGTTGAGCCACTGAAACGTGCGCTGGCAGGACAAAAAGTCTGGGTAACAGGTATCAGGGCCGAGCATTCGGAAAATCGAAGTCAGCTGAATCTGCTGGAATGGGATGAAGGCAACCAACTGAATAAATACAATCCCCTGCTTCACTGGAAACAGGAAGAAATACGCAGCTATATTTTCGAAAACGATGTGCCCTATAATATTTTACACGACCGTGGTTTTGTGAGTATTGGCTGCCAGCCTTGTACGCGTGCGATACGCCCCGGAGAAGGATTTCGCGCCGGCAGGTGGTGGTGGGAGGAAGCGGACAAGAAAGAATGTGGCATTACATGAAAATACAAACATTAAAGTATGAAAGTATGGGAGTATGGGAGTGTGAAGATAATATGTTTTCATTCCCATACTCTCATACTCCCATACTCCCATACTAAATAAAATGACAGATTATTTGATGAATTAGAAAGTGAGGCAATCTACATCCTCCGCGAAGTAGCCGGGCAATTTGAAAAACCTGCACTTCTCTTTAGCGGTGGAAAGGATTCAATTACGCTGGTACATCTGGCACTCAAAGCTTTCCGTCCGGGTAAATTTCCTTTCCCCCTGGTACATATCGATACGGGTCACAATTTTAATGAGGCACTGGACTACCGTGACCGGCTGGTAAATGAAATAGGAGAAAAACTCATCGTTCGTAAAGTGGAAGATACGATCCGGGCTAAATCACTGACAGAACCGGGCGGAAAATTTGCCAGTCGTAACGCTTTACAAACTTTTACACTGCTGGATACTATTGAGGAATTTGGATTTGATGCCTGCATCGGAGGAGCCAGAAGGGATGAAGAAAAAGCGAGGGCCAAAGAAAGAATATTTTCTGTGCGGGATGAATTCGGACAGTGGGATCCTAAAAGACAAAGACCGGAACTCTGGAATATTTATAATGGTAAAATTCAGAAAGGAGAAAATGTGCGTGTTTTCCCAATCAGCAACTGGACAGAACTCGATATCTGGAATTATATACGCCGGGAAAAAATTGACCTGCCTACGATTTATTTCTCCCATGAAAGAGATGTGATTTCGCATGAGGGGCAACTTGTGGCTGTTTCATCTTTTATCCAGCTCGAGGAAACGGATAAGGTTATGCGAAAATCAGTCAGGTACCGTACGGTAGGTGACATGACCTGTACAGCAGCTGTGGAATCCGGGGCAAGTACAATTGATGATATTATCAATGAAATAATTCTTACCCGTACCAGCGAACGAGGTGAAACGAGGATTGATGACAAGATTTCAGAAGCAGCGATGGAGGACAGAAAAAAGAATGGTTATTTCTAATATACATAATTTTTAAATGGATCTTTTACGATTTATAACAGCAGGCAGCGTAGACGATGGAAAGAGTACCCTGATCGGGAGATTGTTGTATGACAGTAAAAGCATACTGAGTGATCAGCTCGAAGCTCTTGAAAAACAAAGCAGGAACAAGGAAGAGGGCAGCATTGACCTGGCACTATTAACAGACGGTCTTCGTGCAGAAAGGGAACAGGGCATCACCATTGATGTCGCCTATAAATACTTCTCGACTCCAAAACGAAAATTTATTATTGCCGATGCTCCCGGACATATTCAGTACACCCGTAATATGGTTACGGGTGCTTCAAATGCTCAACTGATGATCATCCTCGTGGATGCGAGAAACGGAATCGTAGAACAAACCCGCCGCCATACAATCATCGCATCGCTGCTGAATATGCCTTTCGTAGTTGTCGCCATCAACAAAATGGATCTGGTGGAATTTTCCCAGGATATTTATAATAATATCCTGATTGAATATGCTTCCATCGCCAAATCACTGGGTTTAAAAAATATTCATTTCATACCAATCAGCGCGTTGAACGGAGATAATATCGTTGAAAAGTCCGAGAGTATGTCATGGTACGAAGGTCCTGCGCTGCTCGATTTTTTGGAAACTATTTCCATTGAATCCGAAACCAACCTTACGCATGCGAGAATGCCTGTACAATATGTAATCCGTCCCCAGACAGATGAACTGCCCGATTACCGGGGTTATGCCGGAAAAATCATCAGTGGTTTATACAAAATCGGTGATGAAATCCTGGTATTACCCGCCGGTTTGAGCAGTCGCATCAGCAGGATTGAAAGAAACCAATTGGATGTTGAAGAAGCATATGCGGGACAGGCTGTAATCCTGCATCTGGAAGATGATATTGATATCAGTCGCGGAGACGTGCTTGTCAAAAAAGATCATCTGCCTTTGCTGGGTCAGGAACTGGAAGTATTGATTTGCTGGATGGATAGTAAACCACTGAAAGCGGGAAACAAATACCTGATACAGCATAACAGCCGCCGAATCAAATCAGTCGTAAGAGAAATTGAATACAGGCTCGATGTGAATTCACTGGAAAAAGAAGTAGGTATCGAAAGCGTAGGTTTGAATGAAATTGTTCGTGCAAAAATTAAAACAGCATCTCCGATTGCTTATGATCTCTATAAGGATCTCCGCGTGAATGGCGGGCTGATCCTGATTGACGAAACCAGCAATGTGACCGTAGGTGCATGTATGATACAACAATGATTTTTTATTAATTAATGATATGGGATGAACCAGAAAACACAAATACAGAAAGTGATTTTTGCGGGTGCGGGTCCCGGAGATCCGGAGCTGATCACTCTTAAAACAGTCCGTCATTTAAGGGAAGCGGAGGTGATCATCACTGATCGCCTGGTAAGTGATGCGATCCTGGAAAAATATACTAATCCGAAAGCCCTGATATTACACGCCGGCAAACAAAGAAGAAGAGAAGGTTCCACACCTCAGCATATTATAAATGAATTGCTCGTCGAATATGCCCTTCAGGGGAAAAAAGTAGTTCGGCTTAAAGGCGGTGATGTATCGGTTTTTTCAAACCTGCTGGATGAATTGCAGGCACTGAATAAGTATCGCATTCCCTATGAAATCATACCAGGGATCACAGCAGCCTGCGGAGCCGCAGCATATGCCGGTATTCCATTAACAGCACGCAATCATGCGCAAGCCGTGCGTTTCCTGACCCTGCATCAAAATGATATTATTCAGCCGGCATATTGGAAAGAGCTCGCTCAGACAGAAGATACCCTGGTGTTTTATATGTCGGGCAACACCACAGGTGAGCTTGCGAAACAATTGATGGATAATGGTATCGGTCACGAAAAATACATTGCAGTAATTGAACAGGCAACCACCCCTTTTCAGAAAGTGATCAGTGCACCCATTTATACTTACGAACATGAATTCGGAAACAGTAACTATACGTCCCCTACCCTGATCATAGTCGGTAAAGTAGCCGCACTTCATGAAGAATTGAAATGGCAGGCGGAAAATGAGACGAATGGCGAATTATATTTTAAACCGGTTACAAAAAATCAGGAAGAGGAGGCAAGAGCATGATCAATTCCGGAAAAAAAGAACAGTATTAAAGAATTCCTCAGTTCCCTTGATCCGGAGGAGCATACCTGGACAATTGGATATCTTGAAGGTATTCAGCATGGACCCACTGCAGAAGATTCTACTTCCCGTAAATCATCGGCTGAAAATAAAAAAATTACAATTGCATACGGAACGGAATCCGGTAATTCAAAAAAAATTGCCAACTTATTTGTTTCGCGGGCAAAACAGGAAGGCATTCACGCAAAAATTGTAAGTCTGGATCAATACAGGTTGACAGATCTTCCAAAGGAAGAATATTTCCTTACGGTGATCAGTACACAGGGTGAAGGCGAACCGCCTGCCTCAGCAAAAAAGTTTTACGATCATATTCATCAGAATGGATTTAATCTTCCTAAACTAAAATACGGTGTTCTTGCACTGGGAGATACATCTTATCCGATGTTTTGTAAGGCTGGTGAAGATGTGGATCATCAGCTGGGTCATCTCGGAGGAGAACGCATCGTTGATATTCAACGGTGTGATGTGGATTTTGAAACAGACGCACAAAACTGGATGAATGATGTGATCCTGAAAATCAACGGTAACCAGTCTTCTGCCGACCCTGTTGTAAAATCGATAAAAAAGTCATCCGGAAAAAAAATATACCGGGGGGAGATTCTAACCAATATTAATTTAAATGACAGAGGTTCTGCCAAGCAAACCCATCATATCGAGATTTCCTGTGAAGATGTGTACTATAAACCAGGAGATTCACTGGGCATCGTACCTCATAATCCTGTAGAACTGGTGGAAGCAATTATATCTCTCACCGGCATCGACATAGAAAGAACATTTGTTCACCGAAATGAAACCTGTTCAGTGTATGAACTGCTGCATAAAAAATTAAATATCGCTTATTTGCCAGAGCGTGTAGTTGCTAAATATGCCGCACAGATGAAAGAAGAAATTCCATCAGGGAAGTCGGGGTTGTTAGATTTGTTAACCCGTTACCCGGTAAAAGATCCGGCTCTTTTTGAAACGTTTCTTCAGCAACTGGAACCAATTACACCCAGGCTTTATTCCATCTCTTCTTCTCTTGAGACCGTTGACGGAGAAGTACACCTGACCGTGGCCAGGGATAAATTTTCCGTTGAAGAAGAATTAAAATATGGATTGTGCTCAGATCATTTATGTGGACTGAAGCCAGGTGCAGTGATAGAATTTTATATCCATCATAACGAACAGTTCAGATTACCGGATGATGACAGGGATATGATCATGGTGGGACCGGGCACAGGTATAGCTCCCTTTCGCGCATTTCTAAGTGAGAGGGAATCAGCAAGTGCCGGTGGCCGAAACTGGTTATTTTTTGGTGACCAGCATTTCACGACAGACTTTCTTTATCAGACCGAACTGCAGCAGTGGATGGAAGGTGGTGTACTACATTCTTTAGACGTTGCTTTTTCCAGGGACCAGTCAGAGAAAATATATGTTCAGGATAAAATCAGACAAAGAGCCGTAGAATTTTTTCAGTGGCTGGATAACGGCGCTACTTTATATGTATGCGGGGCAAAGAAAATGAGTGAAGATGTAGAAAGAACGATTCTCGAACTGGTTAGAAAAACAGGTATAAAAGAAGATGCGGAATCTTATATAAACGAATTGAAATCTGCGGGTAGATACCTGAAAGACGTTTACTGAAACTACCAATATGAGCGAACAGAATTTATCATCCGTCGAAAAAGTAAAGCAGGCCAGTGATTCGCTGAGGGGCACTATCCGGGAAGGACTGGCAGATGAAATTACTGGAGCCATCAGTGAAGAAGACAAGGCTCTGGTAAAATTTCACGGCATGTATTTACAGGATGACCGTGACAGGAGAGATGAAAGAGCCGAAAAGAAGCTGGAACGTTTATATTCGTTTATGATCCGTTTGCGATTACCAGGCGGATTTCTTACGGCAGACCAATGGCTTGCCACTCAGGATATCGCGGGCGAACATTCTACCGGCATTATAAAAATAACGACACGTCAGACCATACAACTTCATGGTTTATATAAATCGCATGTAAAACCCACGATAAAGGCATTTAATGAAGCTAAACTTCATTCTATAGCCACCTGTGGCGACATCAACAGAAATGTAATTTGTTCAGCGCATCCGCAGCAGTCGCCCATTCATAAAGAGGTTCATGATTTTGTATATAAGATCAATGAACTCCTGCTTCCGAAAACGAAAGCATATTTTGAAATCTGGCTCGATGATGAAAAGTTAGTTGATAAAAAAGAGGAAGAAGATCCTTTGTACCAGGATCGTTACCTGCCAAGAAAATTTAAAATTGCACTGGCCATTCCACCCAATAATGATGTAGATGTATTTGGAAATGATCTGGGGCTTATTGCGATCATCGGTAACAATAAGCTTGAGGGATATAATATTGCCATTGGAGGCGGTCTTTCGTCAACTCATGGTAATCCGGCTACATACCCAAGGCTGGCAACAGTAATTGGATTTGTGAGCGGTGAAGAAAAAATTCTGAAGACGATCTACGAAATTGTGACGATTCAAAGGGATTATGGCAACCGATCGGACAGGTCGCTTGCGCGTCTGAAATATACAGTTGACAAAATGGGTATTGAATGGTTCAAAACCGAAATAGCACGACGCACGGGTTTCCAGATGGAAAAAGAAAGACCATTTCAATTCACAGAACGTAAAGATTATTATGGCTGGTTTCAGAACAATGATAAATTATGGTACTATACCCCATTTATAGAAAATGGACGCGTGACTGATGATGAAAACGTTCATCTGAAAACGGCGCTCTATGAAATTGCGGAATCACGGAAACTAAACTTCAGGTTTACAACGAACCAGAATGTGATCCTTTCGGATATCAGGGAAGAGGACAAATCTTCGATTGAAAAAATCCTGAAAAAGTACGGGATACAGGAATATACCGATTCTGTTTCTTCCCTTAGAAAAAACTCAATGGCCTGTGTAGCCCTGAATACCTGTCCCCTGGCATTTGCAGAAGCACAACGATACCTTCCTTCTTTGATAAGTAAAATTGAACCCCTGCTCAGGAAAAACGGACTACATGAGGAAGATATTATACTGCGGATGACAGGATGTCCCAATGGTTGTGCCAGATCTCATATTGCCGAAATTGGTTTTATCGGAACCTCCCTGGGTAAATACAATCTTCAGCTTGGTGGCGATCATGCGGGTATGCGTCTCAATAAGGTATATAAAGAAAGTCTTGATGAACCAGCCATCCTGGAGGAATTGGATTCTCTTTTCTCTCAGTTCGCGTTGGAGAGAAAATCAAAGGAGTCTTTCGGAGATTTTGCAGTAAGAAAGCAGCTGGTGTAATTATTAATTATCAATTATTAATGGTTAAAAAATAAAGTTTTAAAATTAAATTTAAAAGTCTACTGATTTAATAGAGAAATACTTATTTTCGCAATTATACCTTTTGGTCAACCATCAAAAAAACAATGAGTGAAATAAATTTACCAGGAGCCTTGTTAAATCAGATGGACAAAAACCGTCTCTTCCCGGTATTTCTGAAACTCGAAGAACTGGAAGTATTGGTGGTTGGGGCGGGAAAAGTAGGTTATGAAAAATTAACCGCTATCCTGGCCAATGCACCCGCCAGTTCAGTTACCGTAGTCTCCTTGGAAATTTCTGACCGGGTAAAGTTGCTGGCAGACTCCTATCCAAAACTAAGATTAATAGAAAAATCATTTGATCCCGAAGATCTGGATGAAAAAGAAATTGTGATCGTAGCAGTAAATAATAAATCGACCAGCAATTATATCAGGGTACTCGCAAAGCAAAAAAAATTATTGGTGAATGTCGCTGACACTCCTGAGTTATGCGACTTTTATCTGGGTTCTATTGTAGACAAGGGCAACCTTAAAATCGCTATTTCGACGAATGGTAAATCGCCCACCATTGCCAAGAGAATGAGGGAGCAGCTAGATGAATTGATACCTGATGAAATAGAGGGTGTTATTCAAAATATGCATTCGATCCGTCAGGAATTGAAAGGCGACTTCGCGGAAAAAGTGCGGCAACTCGATGACCTGACCAAATTACTCAGTGCAAAGCAGGAAAAACTGGAGGAAGTCAACAAACCCATCGGCAAGAACTGGACAAAGATTGTGTTGTTCTGCCTGCTCGCTTTTTTATTCATGCTACTGGGTCATGCCATACTTTCTTATTTCCCACTGCGAGATATTGGTTCAGGAATAAGAAGAATTCCTGAATATATAAACCTGCCTTCATTTTTGATGATGCTACTGACAGGATTCCTCGCCCAGATGGTGGACGGGTCCATGGGAATGGGTTATGGAACGATATCAACAACTTTTTTGCTTGCCAATGGAGTCAATCCTGCGATAGTGAGCAGTCGTGTACACACTGCACGCGCTTTCTCCAGTGGTGTTTCAGGGTATAGTCATCACAGGTTTGGAAATATCAACAAAAAATTATTCAGGACTCTTGTCATTCCCGGTATAGTCGGCGCCCTGATTGGTGTAACTCTTGCTTATTACGGACAAAAATATTCTGTCTATGTACGAATCCCCCTTTCTTTTTACACACTTTACCTGGGATATTTTATTATGAAAAAAGCTTTCAGGAAAAAAGATCTGCAATATAAAATTAAAGGAGCCGGCTGGTTGGCTTCTGCTGGCGGTTTTATGGATGCTTTTGCCGGAGGCGGCTGGGGTACATTAGTAACAGGTACACTTATTTCCAAAAGACGAAATCCCCGTTATGTCATCGGATCCGTTTGTCTCGCAGAATTTTTCGTTGTACTTGCAAGCTCGATTGCATTTTTCATTTATCTGAAAACGTTTTTTATTACGGATGTCGCGGGGCTTATTATCGGAGGACTGATCGCTGCGCCCATAGCAGCCCGACTTGTAGGGAAGATTCCCATGAGAGCCATGTACATCTCTGTCGGTTTGATGGTAGTTATTACCAGCGTTATCACCTTAGTAAAAGGAATTTCACATGTTATTTGAGCTTTAAACCTGAAGACTTACGCAATTCATCCTCAAAATCATTCATTTATCACATTTCTCCCCTGATCATTATATTCTTTAAACAATTGAAGTATCTTTGCGTTGTTACAGAGTAATAACGCATGAAAAGTAGAATATTCCCAATTTGCTGTTGTTGTTGTAGTGCAAACCTGAGATACGGGGTGGGAAATATTCTTTTATAGACATAAATAATTTATTAACTATACAAGGCTCCACCACTGGAGCCTTTTTTATTTTACATATGCATAATACGATGACCATTGCCTCGTCCGGAATGCTGAATAAACTGGCTTCTTTGCAAATGCGAATCGGCCACACTCCTATCATAAGTTTTCCGAATATTTTCCGTAAAGAAAATGTATTTCTTTATGCCAAGAAGGAATGGGAACAGCTTTCTGGCAGCGTAAAAGCAAGGGCTGCATTTGCTATTTTCAAAGATGCCATCGAAAAAAAACAATTGCATCCGGGCAAGACTCTTCTGGATGCGACCAGCGGAAATACCGGAATTGCATATGCGCGGATCGGGAAATTTCTTGGTATTCCAGTTTCACTCTGTTTGCCTGAAAATGCTTCTGCCGAAAGAAAATCCATACTTCGTAAACTGGGGGTTGAGCTCATCCTTACATCACGTTTTGAGGGAACTGATGGTGCTCAGGAAGTTGCGCGGTCATTAACTGAAAAATCGCCAGATCTCTATTTTTATGCGGATCAATATAAAAATGAAAATAACTGGAAGGCTCATTTTAATGGAACTGCCGTTGAAATTCTGGATGAGGTTCCTCCCATAACAGATTTTGTAACCGGTCTTGGTACCACAGGCAGTTTTATCGGTACGGGCAGAAGACTTAAGAAAGAAAATCCGAAGATCCGGCTGACTTCTTTGGAACCTGACAATCCTCTCCATGGCCTTGAGGGATGGAAACACCTGGAAACGGCTCTTGTACCAGGGATCTACGACCAATCTATTGCAGACGAATGCTTTGAGATTTCTACAGAAGAAGCTTACGAAATGATCATCAGGGTTAAAGAGAAAGAAGGATTACTTCTCAGCCCTTCCTCCGCAGCAAATCTTGTAGGTGCTATCAGGGTTGCCTCAAAACTCGAAAATGGCTCGGTAGTGACCTTATTGCCTGATAATGGTGATAAATACGGAGAGCTCAATAAAAAACTATTTTAAATGATAAACGTAGATACTATTCCACTTACTAAGATGAAAGGAGAGGCAATTAGAACCTTTCCCGATGAATGCTGTGGTTTTCTATTTGGATTTGAACAAACCGATGGAACTCGTAAAGTCGAAATAATTTGTCCAGTGAAAAATTCAAAACCGGGTGATAAAAAAAGAAGATTCGAAATAAGTGCCAGGGATTATATACAGGCAGAGAAGTTCGCTATGGAAAACAATTTTTTGTTACTGGGTATTTATCATTCACATCCCAATCATCCGGCTATACCCTCCGAACATGACAGACTTGCTGCCCAACCCTGGTTTTCCTACCTAATCATATCTGTTATGCATAGACAATTTGACCATATCCGTAGTTGGCGCCTCAGTGAGGATTTGGAATTTGAAGAAGAGGATATATTAATCAATCAATTAAATAAAACTTTATAATGGCAACAGTAATTATTCCAACACCACTTCGAAAATTTACAAATCAGAAAGCCAGAATTCAGGTAGATGCAGTAACCGTCGGAGAGATTGTAGATCGGATCATATTAGATTTTCCCGAACTTAAAAAGCATTTATTGGACTCACATGGCGATCTGCGTTCATTTGTAAATATATTTTCAGGTGATGATGATATAAGAGACCTTCAAAAAGAAAATACGCCGGTAAATGATTCCAGTATTGTCAGTATTGTACCAGCTATTGCAGGTGGTAAAAAATAAAAATAAATTATGGCAACAAGTAATTTTCAATTTTCAAAAGCGGAACTCGCCCGCTACAACCGCCATATCATTATTCCTGAATTTGGCGAAGAATCACAATTAAAACTGAAAGAAGCCAGGGTTTTGATCATTGGCAGCGGAGGACTCGGTAGTCCCGCTCTTCTTTATCTGACAGCCGCGGGAGTCGGTACTATCGGAATTGTTGATTTTGACGTTGTAGACGACAGTAATCTGCAAAGGCAGGTTATATTTGATATAAATGAAATCGGAAGGCCCAAAGTTGAGGCAGCCAAAAAAAGACTCAAAGCATTGAACCCCTTTGTTGATATCATCCTACATAACACGCATATCAATTCAGAGAATGCGCTGGATATTGTAAGGGACTATGATGTGGTAGCTGATGGAACTGATAATTTCCCAACCCGTTATTTGGTTAACGATGTTACGCTGCTGCTTGATAAGCCTAATGTTTATGGTTCTATTTTCCAATTTGAAGGGCAGGTTTCTGTTTTTAATTACGTAAATCGCAGGGGAGAAAGGGGTCCAAATTATAGGGATCTTTATCCGACTCCGCCTCCACCGGGACTCGTACCGAGTTGTGCCGAGGGTGGTGTATTGGGTGTTTTGCCAGGAATAATCGGAAGTCTTCAGGCCCTGGAAGTTATTAAAGTCATCACAGGTGTTGGCGAACCTCTATCGGGCAGATTCTACACTTTTGATGCCCTGAATTTTGAAAGCCAAACATTCAATATTAAACGGAGGGATGATAATCCCGTCAACGGAAAAAATCCGACCATCCACAAATTGATTGATTATGAACAGTTTTGTGGAATGCGTGCCGTGGAGGAAAAGGCCGTAAAAGAAATCACGGCTCGTGAACTGTTTGAATGGCAGGTTAAAGGAAAACCATTTAAGCTTATTGATGTAAGGGAACCATACGAATATAAAATCGTGCAGATCGGCGGGGAACTCATCCCACTTAATACAGTCGTGAATCATGAGGATCGGATACCTTATGATATGGATGTAGTCATGTATTGCAAATCGGGAGTTCGCAGTATGAAAGCGATCCGCGAGTTGGAGGAAAAATTTGGTTACAATAATCTTTATAATCTGAAAGGAGGCATCCTGGCCTATATAGACCAGGTGCAACCAGAATTGACACGATATTAGACATTCTTAAGAAGTGCAATCGCCGGGCTTCATGAATTGAATTCTGCTTTTGTCCGGTTATATGCTGTATATCCTTTCTCGGCAACATCTTCTGCTTCCGACTTGAGGGAGGAAAACTTTTCTTTCACGCCATCGACCAGGTTATTGAGTTTACCTTTCAGGTTATCTGCAAGGTCATGACTCTCATCGGCAATTTTCCGGCGGGTTTCTGAACCTTTGCCGGGAGCAAACAATATACCGACAATCGCTCCGGCAGCTGCTCCTGCTAAAAACCCCAATAAAATTTTGGTGGTACTCATGTTTCTTATTTTAATATTTTATTTAATGGACAATGGAGTATATAGTATAAAATCCCTGCCAGATTAATCAAAAAATCAAAAATATTTTATAAAATTTCAACCCTGGGTAAGAATTGATAAGAATCAACGGCTGGATTTCAGTAATGTCGCATACAACATGCGAATCTGTGAAAAGCAATGAAGCAGCCCGTTTTGTTGGTAGCGTATCATCTGCCGGATTGTGTCGTATAAAAAAGGTTCATTTAAAACATCCCGATATGTTTTCATCACCTGCTGCTCTCCAATTTTTAATTGAACAAGTGCGTCGGCACTTCCGGAAGGTTCTGGCAATTCGGATGGCTCATCTACCCGGTTACAATCAGCCTTGACTCTGTCATTTAGAATTCCACCTAATGTCTCAATGTGGGCAATTAACTCATTTGCGTACTGTTTACTTTCCTGCGCCAGGCCTAAAATAGATAGTTTCAATTGTTGATTCTGGATTCGCTTCGCTACGAGCTCATAATGATTTTTGACTTCCTGTAGTGCATTCAGAAGTCGGTTAAGTTTATCCAATATGATCCCCGGAGTTTTATGGACGATCGCAGCAATCATAAATAAGGATTTTATAATTACGCACAACTGTTATACCAATTTAATCAATAATTGGCTCATTACCAAAATAATAACCTAAACAGTTTTCCACAAATCAACATGATCTTTGCAGTTCCATTATTTAATCCGCAGATCCCCGGATAATCTTAAGCAGAACGGCCACTACTGCTATGACAAGAAGAATGTGAATGATATTTCCTGCATGGTAACCAAGAAAACCGATCGCCCAGGCAATTACAAGAATGACAGCAATAATGTAAAGCAGATTTCCCATATAGGTTGATTTTAACGATTAAAAAAAAGATCCTTTTATATATTGCATAAAATCAGCAATCCGGTCACTGCGAAAAGGATCAAATTGGTTTATTCGACCGTTAATTTCGTAAATAAAGCGGAGTAAAGTGAAAATTAATCTACAATGCGGGGAAAGTTTCATACAAGCCGCATCATTTCTTCATTTTTGTCAAGTGCACGATTAATCAATTCAAGGCTTAAAGGTTTTCCTAAAAAATCATCTGCTCCCTGCTGCAAAGCTCTTATTTTATCCATTGAACCATCATTCGCAGTAATTAAGATAATCCGTGTGTCTGGATAATGATCCTTTAAAAATGGAATAAAATCCATCCCCTGGCCATCTGGCAGACTATTATCAAGAAAAATCAGGGATGGAGGCTCCAATATAACAGAATGACTGGCCTCAGCCAGATTCTTGGCAAAATCAGTCCTGAGATTTCGTTTTTGCAGAATTCTCCCAAAAAGAAAACAGATATCTGGTTCGTCGTCAACTATTAATATTTTTGTTTGTACCTGAATTTGCATATCCTTCAACAATTAACATATGGATTCAATTCCCTTGCCAATAAATGGTATGGCATTTGGTTTCATTCAATTACTAAAATCTTCAAATGATAAAGCCATCAGAAATGACGACCCTCAGCCAGGTTATCGAAAAACTCAGGTTGAGTCACAAGGATAATGAGTTCCTGTTGACATCCAAAGGGTTTACCATCGGAAATGGGAAATTCTATCAGCCGAATGAACTCAAAATCATAAAAACCTACCGTTTTGAAGGCGAATCGGATCCTTCTGACTCTTCCATCTTATATGTTATGGAAGCGTTCGACGGCAGTATGGGTTATAGTGTAGATGCCTATGGTGCTTTCAGCAATCATGACGACGTGGATTATAATGGCTTCATAGTGAAAATTCCCATTGAGGAAAGAGAAGATCAACTACTCTTTGCCGAATAGATTTTAATTTCACATATGTCAAAAACCCTGCTGACGGTGCTTCTTTTCACGTATTCTGCTGTTTTGATACAAGCACAACGGATTAAACTGTTAACCAGCGGAAAGCAAGTTTCACTTCGTGGCCTAAGCGTGGTGGACGATCGCGTTATCTGGGTGAGCGGATCCGGAGGCACGGTCGGACTTTCGACAGATGCGGGAGTAAATTGGAAATGGATCCAGGTTCCCCGATACGAAAAATCAGATTTCCGTGATATAGAAGCATTCAGTGATCAGGAGGCCGTAATTATGGGAATTACGGAACCAGCCGTTATCCTCAGAACTACGGACGGTGGTAAGAATTGGACTACTGCATTTGAAGACTCAGCAAAATCCATCTTTCTCGACGCAATGGATTTTTCTGGTGATAAAGCTTTGCTTTTGGGAGACCCCGATAAAGGAAAAATATTTCTTGCCAGGTCGGCAGACCGGGGCAAGAACTGGAATAAATCAATATCCGGATTGAAAAATACAGCGAATGGAGAAGCTTTCTTTGCTTCCAGCGGCTCAAACATCAGGTTTACTCAGGGAGGCGGTTACGTAGTTGTATCAGGAGGAAAAGAGTCGTGTCTCTATCTGCCTTCAGGCCGCTATCCTTTATTACTCGAACAAGGTAAGGAATCTACGGGTGCCAATTCTATCGCCATCAATCCAGTAAATTCAAATCAGGCTTTTATTACTGGTGGAGATTTTTCGCATGATACAACCCGTTATAGAAACAGTCTAAGGATCCAATTCCATCCTTTCATTCAGATTCTTCCTGTAACCCCACCTCACGGATATCGCAGCTGTGTCGAATACCTGAATGACAAACAAATGATATGCTGCGGTACAAGCGGTGTCGATTTCTCATCTGACGGAGGTTTAAACTGGGTATTAATATCAGGTAATGGCTTTCACGTTTGCAGGAAATCAAAAAATGGCAAATCCGTTTTTCTTGCCGGTTCAAAAGGCTCCATCGGCCTATTTGAGTTTTAGGTCTGCCTGCCAGCGGACAGGCTTTAAGGGTAGGGCTTTCAGCTTAAGAATATATAATTTGAATTGCATTTACAGTGACCTCCGATACAACCAGGATCTCATGAGATTAGTAGAAGATTGCTTTTTTTGCTAACCAAACAGCAAATGATTTACATGCTAACAGTTTGCCGATTTTGATATCTGTCATTTTAAAGTTATTGAGGAAACAGAACAGCCTAATGTTGTCATGAAAATGCTAGACTACTATTTCGATGTCATCGTAAAGGAACCAGACCTGTTGAGATTTATGTGGTTGTTTCCTGAGCCGACAGGGACCTGAAATCAACCGGCACCAGTTTGCTTACTCCGGCTTCCTGCATAGTTACACCGTAAATCACATCCACTGTACTCATGGTCATTTTATTGTGTGTGACTATGATGAACTGTGAATTATCACTAAACTGGCGTATCATATTTGTAAACTTTCCGACATTGGCATCGTCGAGTGGTGCATCCACTTCATCCAGAATACAAAACGGCGCCGGTTTGATAAGATAAATTGCGAATAACAGCGCCGTAGCAGTCAACGTTTTCTCTCCTCCACTTAGTTGTTGTATAGATGACGGTCTTTTGCCCTTTGGTTTAGCCACAATATCAATACCGGTCTCAGCAAGGTTATCCGGATTTTCGAGTACCAGATCCGCGGTATCTTCTTGAGTAAACAAAGCCTTGAAAACTTTCTGAAAATTTTCCCGTACTTTACCAAACGTGTCCAGGAATTGCTGATTAGCAGTAGATTCAACTTCCTGGATCGTTTGCAACAAAGTATCTTTTGCATTTACCAGGTCATTCTTCTGTTCCGTAATAAAATCATAACGCCTTTTCATTTCCTGAAAAGCTTCCACTGCTGTGGGATTAACTTCGCCCAGGTTCTCCAGTCTTTTTTTCATCCTGTCGACCTTTTCCTGCAATTCTTCGGCAGTCAGTTCGCCTGTTCTGGCTTCATCGATAATATCGTCGAGGTTGATTCGGAATTCCACATTGAGTCTTTCTTTCATGCCTGCAAGCTGCAATTTCAGATCATTGAGTCGGTCTTTTATTTCTCCAAGAATGTGTTCGGCATTTTCTTTCTGCCTGATAAGCTGCCGCAGGGCAGTTTCCTTTTCACTCAGCTTATTCCTTTCGAGGTAATAGGCCTGATCTGCCTCATTGAGTTTTTTCTCCTCTTCTTCTTTATTTCGAAGCATAAAGAGCAATTCTCCTTCTAAAACAAGAAGGGATCCGTTGCTTTCTGAAATCTGTGTCAGTGCCTGATCCAGCTGCAGCCGGTTTTCTTCAATCTGAATTTTTAAATCAGATAACTGTTTTTGTCTGAATTCACGTTCCTGATTCAAAGCTGAAATCCGGTTTTGTTGCTGGATTACCTGCAGGTTTACATCGTTGAATCCTGCAAGAGCATTGTTATAGCCAGTTTCCGCAATGACAAACTGTTCCTGTCCCTGAAATATTTTTTCTTTTAGTTCATTCACTTCATCAATTAAAAGGATTGCTTCACTTCGGGCGCCGGCAATTGACTCCTGAGTCTGATAAATTTGATCCCGCAGTTCCGAGATTCTTTTCAAGGCTGTTTCCTGTAATCCATTGAGATTTTCCGTTTTATTCTGAATGGCAAAAAGCTGATTATTCAAACGGTTAATATCTTCCTGTGCCTGACGAAGGGCCTGTTCTTTTAATTGCTCATTGAATCGAATCACTTCATTGTGGCGAGACTGAATCTCAGATTTGAGCCGATTGACTATTTTTTCCCGGGCAATCACATCCTGCAAGATTTTTTCAAGATTTTTTGCACGACCAATTTTCTTTCCTTCAAATAAACCGACGCTGCCACCTGAAAGTGTGTATTTACCTTTTACATATTTCCCGGTTTTTTCAAGAATTACAGATCCATTGGACTCGTTATTGAACCACTCGACGGAAGGCTCATTTTCAGCAATAAAAACGTGCTGCAACAAGTGTTTCGCGAGTGGTAAATATTTTGCATCCACCTCGATTACACTCAGTGCCGTTACCGTATCTGCAGGTTGTTGATGCGGTTCCGGCAACTCATCATGAAATTTATTCAACAGGAAAAAGTTTGCTTTACCTTTCTTGTTGTCATCCAGGAGGTGAACGGCTTTTAATCCTTCTTCCAGATCATTCACGACATAATAATTAAGATAAGGTTCCAGCACATTTTCAACGGCGGTTCTGAATTCTTCTTTGACATAAATGATATCTGAAAGTACCGGTGCCGTATGATTCCAGTTAGGATTTTTATGAAGAAACTTAACACTTTCAGGATAGCCTTCCATTGAATCAATCAAACTTTTCAGGAGATCATGTTCATTTTTTTTCGAATCATATTTCCTGCTTTCTTCAGCCAGTTCCTGACGCAGTACTTCTAGTTTTTCCTGGGTTTGAAGAATTTGTTCCCGGGTTCTTTCCTGGTGTTCCTGCAACTGTCTTAAATCTGTTCTCCTGGTTTCCAGCTGTTCAGTCGTTAGTCGATTTTCAAGTCCCAACTGATCTATTTGAACAGCGCGTGTGGCGCGTTCCTCTTCCTGGTGTTTCAATCCTTTTTCAAGGTTTTGGATAGACGTATCCGCCACCGCAAGATTTTTTTCAGAATCAAATTGTCTGCGTTGCGCCTGTGTGTGCTCACTTCTCAATTGATCAAGCAACAATTTCATGGATCCAAATGATGCTCGCGCCAATTCCGTCTTTTCACGAAGAAATTCCAGATTTTGAAGAAGCGTTCCAAGTTTTGTATCTTCCTCTGTCAACTGATTTTCCGTAAAATGCACGCTTTCTTCTAGTCCCTTAACCTGAGCCGTGCTTTTTGTGAGAAAATCCTGCAGGTTAACTTCTTTTTCCTCCAAAAAATTCAGACGCTGACTTACCAGGTTTTTTTCACCTTCTTTGTTTCTTAATTGCTGAACCAATTCATTAAATGCGTGTTGCAGCGATTGTAACTGCTTTTCTTTTTCAACAAATTCCAGTTTATCCTTTTCAAGTGCAGCTTCATCACCAGCAATCATTGCTTCAAGCTGAATCTTCTTATCAGTTTCTAATTCAGATTGTGATTGCAGGTTTTTGTAACTTGTATTGAATCCCTCTAAAGATGCTTTGGCCAGTTCAATACTTATTTCTCGATAGTCCTTTTTTAATTCAAAATATTTCTCCGCTTTTTTGGCCTGGGTCTCGAGTATTTTTAACTGATTGTTGATTTCAAACAAGAGATCTTCTATACGGGCAAGGTCCTGTTCCGTTGCATCAAGTTTCTGCTTCGCTTCTTTTTTTCTGGTCTTATAAATAGAAATTCCAGCAGCCTGTTCAAGCATTCGCCTGCGGCTGTTTTCCTTATCCCGGATAATATCATCAACCATCCCCAATTCTATGATGGCATAACTATCTGTAGAGATACCTGTATCAATAAAAAGATTCTGAATGTCTTTCAGACGGCAACTCACGTCGTTAAGTCTGTACTCACTTTCCCCACTCTTGTAAAATTTACGAGTAACAGTTACGGTACTAAATTCCGTAGGTAATAGATTTCTGGTATTCTCGAATGTTAGACTCACTTCTGCCAGTCCTGATGCTGTTCTATTCCTTGATCCGTTAAAAACAAGGCTTTCAAGATTCTCTGATCGCAGATGGCTTATTTTCTGTTCACCGATTACCCATCGGATACTGTCGACTATATTACTCTTGCCACAACCGTTCGGGCCTATGATACCGGTAATACCTTCATTGAAAAGGATATGGGTCCGGTCAGCAAAACTTTTAAATCCTTTTATGTCCAGACTTTTTAAACGCACGGATCTCTTTATTGGTACGGGAACAAACCTAATCAAAATGCTCAATGGATCACCCTTCTGTTAATAAGTGGTGGATACTCTTTTAGTCCTCTCTATTCCCTCTGGCAAGCCGTTTTTTCAACTCGGCAACCGGCATATCAATCTGCTTACCCATGATCTGGCTGCCACGGTAAGTTATTACTTTTAACATGACTGCATCTTTGGGCACCTGCAGGGGTTCCTTATAGACCGGATAAAAATTATCGGGATGGGAATTGTCGAAACTGTAATGTATATCCAGTCCTTTGATTTCGGTACTTAGAGTGATGACCAGTGAATCATTGGCATCCTTACCCACCTGAAAAACCGGGTCGAACATGGTCCTTGCATATTTCACATTTTGAAGATCCATTCTTCCGAAATTATTCTCCACTTTAGTTGCAAACCAGTCCCAGTTCTTTTTGTCTTTCGGTGACCACAAACATTCAGAAACCGCGAGACTTCTGGGCCAAACCATGTATTGCAAATGGCGGGTATTATAGACTTGTTCAGACCATAGATTAGCCTGGCCGCCCAGAATATATTTGGATTCCACGCCTTCGGGCACAGGTTCGAATTCATATGTCTTATTCAGCCGAAGAGTTGCATAAACATGGGGTTCACTGATAGCATCACCCTGCATATAATCCAGGTAAACATAAGTCGTCGGACTCATAACGACCTGGTGGCCCATTTGGGCGGCTGCGATGCCACCCTTAATACCCCTCCAGCTCATTACCAATGCATTTGGTGCGAGTCCTCCTTCCAGAATTTCATCCCAGCCAATGAGTTTTTTCCCTTTGGATTCGACAATTTTTTCAACACGTTTTTCAAAATAACTTTGCACTTCCTCCATAGTCTTCAGGTTTTCCTTCGCCATTAATTGTTTGATGGCATCACTTTGTTCCCAAAAATTCTTTGCACACTCGTCGCCTCCAACATGAATATATGGAAAGGGAAACAAGCCCGCGATTTCTGTAAAAACTGCATCCAGAAATATATATACTTTTTCATTGGCGGGGCACAGAGTATTATCCTGCCTTGCAACAGGACCAGGCCAATCCATAAAACTTTCGCCTGAAATCACCTGATATTTATCTGAACCAGGTGTGCAGGAAAGATCAGGATATGACACAATCGCAGCCATACTGTGTCCTGGTACATCTACTTCGGGCAGGATATTTACGAATCGGTCCTGAGCGTATTTAACAAGGTCGCGAATATCATCCTGTGTGTAAAATCCACCAAAATGCCGTGGTTCTTCTTTGGGAACAGGTGCAAAAGTCCCAAAATATCCTTCACGCTTTACGTTCCAGGCTCCGACTGAGGTTAATCTTGGAAGGCTTTTAATTTCAACCCTCCATCCTTCGTCGTCTGTCAGATGCATGTGGAGCAGGTTAAATTTGTATTGAACCATCTGGTCTATAAAATCTTCGACTTCTTTTTTGGTAAAAAAATGACGGGAAACATCAAACATCAAACCTCTCCATGCAAAACGTGGATAGTCTGTAATCTCCACCATGGGCACCTGCCAGAGGATGCCTTTAACGGGGTCTGCACTCACGATCTCCTGTGGGAGTAATTGCCAAAGTGTCTCCATTCCATAAAAGAGGCCAGCTGGTTTATTGGCAGCAATCATTATTCCTGTTGATTTTACAGAAAGACGATATCCTTCGCCCCCGAGTTCGTTGTCTGCTGACTTATTTAACACAAATCGAATGGATGCGGTGTTGGTGTTTTTACCAATGGATACTTTTCTTCCGGTCGCAGCAAGCTTACCCAGGATGATCACGGTCATCGATTTCAATTCAGGAATGTTGGGAATACTCACTGATATAATGCCAGGTAATTTATAATATCCCGGTCCCCTTGTAATGCTAACGGGTTCGGGAATGATTGAGACCGCATTCTCTTTTTTTTGAGAGAATGTAAGTAACCCTGTGAAAGCCAGTAAACTAAGCAGCGCTGTTTTTTTCATTTAGCAATCGTATTAGAGTTTACTTAAAAAGCTTAAAGCCCAATGCTTAAAGCCTAAAACTGTGTTAGAAATGATTTAAATTATTTGAGGATTAAAGTCTCGAAAACTATAATAGTTTGTCTTTGACATGACAAATGTAATCATATGGTGATTTAAATTTGAAATGCAAAATTTAAAATTCAATTTCTTCGTTCTTACATTTCCCACAATCCCACATCTCTACACTGTATAACGCTTTCAGCGTTATACGTATGGTTCCTGTTGACTAAGACAATGAAAACTTCCCAGTCCCCAGATGATATCGGTAGAATCGATTCCGTATATTTTGCGCTCCGGAAATGCGTCCTGAATGATTCTTAAGGCTCTTTCATCTTTTTCGGATCTGAAGGTCGGAACGACAACCAATCCGTTCGCAATATAAAAATTTGCATAAGAGGCTGGCAATCTTTGGTCATCATAAATAATCTTATCCGGCATGGGCAATTCAGCGATATTGATTTGCTTACCGTTCAACAGGCGCATTTTTTTTAAATCTGCAAGATTACGCTGTAAAATTTCATAATTCTCATCATTTCTATTTTCTTCTATTACGGCGAGAACGCTGTCTTCATTTATAAACCGAACCGTATCATCGATATGACCATCCGTGTCGTCGCCTGCAATTCCGTCCTTTATCCAAAGCACCTGATCAATTCCATAATATGCTTCCAAACAGGATTCAATTCCCGAACGACTCAACAGCGGATTCCTGTTTTGATTCAGGAGACAAGACTCAGAAGTGATGAGCGTTCCTTTCCCATTAAAATCAACCGATCCTCCTTCCATGATAATCTCGGGGTATAGAACTGGAATTTGGTAAGCAGTTGCAATCAAAGTAGGAATAAGGTCGTCAAGATCGAATGGCGGATATTTGTTTCCCCATGCATTATAGTTCCAGTCGATAATGATCTTTGGTTGGGTTGCCGCAGGATTTATTAGAAAAGCGGGGCCATGGTCTCGGCACCAGGCGTCATTGGTTGGATGTGTAAAAAATTTAATGCTGCCCATTTTTGCAGAAACCGCTTCCAGTTTCTCTATGGCAAAAAACTTCATCTTTTCATCTGCCACATTGATATGGACGGGTTCGTTTTCCGCCAGGACCTTAATAAAATGGCAGTATGGAGGATAGATCGATTCAATTTTGCCCGGCCAGGAAGCTTCTTTGTGCGGCCAGCTTAACCATGTCGCCGAATGTTTTTCAAATTCAGCAGGAAAGCGGTAACCCAGATCTTTTGGTGAGGGCTGGCTAATCTTCATCAATAAATCTTTTGGTAATGGGTAGATAGGAATCTATCCTGCGATCGCGCATGAAAGGCCAATGTGTGCGGTAGCTGTCAGTCTTTGCTACGTCGACTTCCTGAACAATCACTTCTTCCTTGTCATGGCTTGCCTGGAACAAAAGGCTTCCGAACGGATTCGAAATAAATGAACCACCCCAGAATTTCATGGCACCATTCTGTTCGATACCGACCCGGTTCACACTTACGACATGAACACCATTTGCAATCGCATGACTTCGTTGGATAGTTTGCCAGGCATTGTATTGCTCTGTATTGGTTGACAGATCCTGTGCGGTGGACCATCCAATGGCTGTCGGATAGAAAAGAATTTCAGCACCCAGCAGCGATGTAATCCGCGATGCTTCAGGGTACCACTGGTCCCAGCAGATCAGCACCCCGATTTTTGCATATTTCGTTTCAAAAACTTTGTATCCGAGATCCCCAGGTGTAAAATAAAATTTTTCATAAAAGGCTGGATCATCGGGAATATGCATTTTTCGGTATTTACCGATGTACCCGCCATCCGCATCAATGACTGCTGCAGTATTATGATAAATTCCCTGTGTTCTTTTTTCAAAAAGAGACGCGATGATAACAATATTATTCTCACTGGCAATTTTCTGTAATGTTTCTGTAGACGGTCCAGGAATGGATTCAGCGAGCTGGAAATTGTCATAATCTTCCGTGTCACAGAAATACAGGGATGTGAAAAGTTCCTGGAGACAGACGATTTGTGCGCCTTTCCCCGCCACTTCCCTGATTTTCTCGATGGCTTTTTGAAAATTGGCAGTTTTATCTTTTACACAGGACATCTGCACTATTCCCACTTTAACTTTAGTCATATTCCGAAAAAGTTTGAATTCGCAAATTTACGATTAAAGTAAGCCTAAAGCCCAAAGCTCAAAGGCTAAATCAATTTGAAATTAATTTAATCCAATAAAATTGTGATTAATAAGGTTCTCCAATCCTAAAAATAGCTTTAGGCCTTGAGCTTTAGGCCTTAAGCTTAAAACGCCTGCCCCAAATGTTTAAGGTAAGTTACGTGAGATGCTATGGCATTGTGTACCCGGGCAAATTCGATATACTTGATACCATGATCGGCACAGGTCTGCCTGACTATTTTACTTACTGCAGGGTAATGAATATGTGATATTTTAGGAAAGAGATGATGTTCAATCTGAAAATTTAAACCTCCCACCAGCCATGATACGAGCCTGTTATGGGTAGCAAAATTGGCGGTAGTATTTACCTGGTGGATGGCCCATTCGTTTTCAATCTTGTTCGTCTCAATATTGGCCATAGGAAAAGATACGTGCTCAACAGTATGAGCAAGTTGGAAAACAATACTGATCAGCAGGCCTGTAACTACGGTTGTAATCAGAAATCCAATAATCCAGGTTCCAAAACCCACTATATAAATCGGAAGAACAATAAAAATAAAAGCATGAATCACTTTAAAAACCCAAAAGTTGAAATGGTCCATGAAACCCATTTTCTTTAAGGGTACATCACCTACACGTTTTCTGAAATACTTATTGTAATCAAGTATAAAAATCCAAAGAATATAAAGCATAGCATAAAGACCCCAGAAATAAACATGCTGATATTTATGCAGCTTCAGTCTTCTCTGATTGCTGCTCATACGCATGAAAGGCTGGATATTGATATCGTCATCCACACCATCGACATTTGTATAAGAATGATGAATAATATTATGTTTATTATGCCAGATAAAACTGTTTCCGCCCAAAACACTCAGCGATAAGGCCGCCATTTGGTTAACCAGTTTACTCTTACTGAAACTCCCATGGCCACCATCATGCATAACATTAAATCCGATAGCAGAAATCACACATCCGAATAAAATACATTCTGCTATGGCGAATAAAACCGGAGGAGTAAAAAACACCAGGTGAACATATAAACCAATAAAACTAATTCCAAGCACAGCTGCTTTCAGGTAAAGTGCGAAATTGCCCGTCATTGATTTTCCTGTCTGATCAAAATACGAATTGATTCTTTTTTTTAGATCGGCATGGAATGTGTGCGGACTATTGGAAAACTTAGGCATCTGCATAAAAAGCGCTTTAACTAAAATTTGCTGCAAAGTTACCGCTTTTAATTGCGATAACTCTGTTAAATAACGATGAAAACTAGTAGTTTATGCACATCAGGTATCAAATTGTACAAAAGAATCCAGGTTGGCGACACCGATCATTTTTTCCGATATAAATCCTTCGGCATATTTTACCCCGATCATCTTTCCAAGCATTTGCGCCCTACCGATTACAGAATCCAGGAATTCGGGGCTGGAAATATATGTTTGTGGTTCATCCTCGTCATAAGAGGTGGAATGAAATTGTGAACTATAAGAATGGATCGCTTCCAGTTTCCGGTCAAAGACCGAAGTGATATCATAAACAAATGAGGGTTGATAAAAGCGATCCTGAATGAAATGAAAAACATATTTTGGCCGCCATTGTTCCTGCTCCTTTCCCTGGTCATCGAAGGTTGAAATTTTTCTTAACCCGCTTAAGAAACAGCTGTCTGAAATCAGCCTCCCTGCCCGTCCGTGGTCGGGGTGTCTGTCCTCCAAAGCACTGGCAAGTACTATTTCAGGTTTGAATTGACGAATTACCTCAATAATTTTTCTTTGATTTTCTTCATTATTCTGAAAAAAACCATCGGCCATCCCCAGGTTCTGCCGAGCATCCAGTCCCATAACCCTTCCAGCAGCCTCTGCTTCTTTGAGACGCAATTCGGGGGTCCCGCGGGTACCAAGTTCACCGCGGGTAAGATCCGCAACACCAATGCTTTTACCATGCATTTTTTCCATCATCAGCGTTCCTGAGCAACAAAGCTCCACGTCGTCAGGGTGAACGGCTACAGCGAGAATGTGTATTTTTTTCATGTCGCAAATTATAATAAGTTGGTCAGAGTTGTTATCGCTCGCTTACGTGCTGAAAATTATCCAATTTTACCCTAGCTTTGCACTCCGAAATTATCTATTCATCCTCATTCTAAAATTACTTCTATGGCCTATGATGTTGTTGTGCTTGGCAGTGGTCCCGGCGGATATGTAGCTGCCATCCGCGCATCTCAACTAGGGTTTAAAACAGCGATCATTGAAAGAGAGAGTCTGGGTGGCATTTGCCTTAACTGGGGATGTATTCCCACCAAGGCCCTTTTAAAGAGTGCGCAGGTTTATGAAGACATCAAACATGCAAAGGATTTTGGCATTGAAGCCAACGGAACCCCGGATTTCCCGGCTGTTATAAAACGGAGCCGCGGGGTTGCTGATAAAATGAGTCGCGGAGTGCAGTTTCTGATGAAGAAAAACAAGATTGATGTAGTCATGGGTTTTGGAAAATTTAAATCTAAAAGTCAGATAGAAGTTACTTCTGCAGATGGCAAAACCCAGATTGTGGAGGGTCGTCACATTGTGATTGCAACAGGTGCCCGAAGCCGCGAACTGCCAAACCTGAAACAGGATGGCAAAAAAGTGATTGGCTACCGGGAAGCCATGAATCTGCCAGTTCAGCCTAAAAGCATTATAGTAGTCGGCAGCGGTGCTATCGGAGTCGAGTTTGGATATTTCTATAATAGTATTGGCACCAAAGTGACCATAGTTGAATTCCTGCCGCGAATCGTTCCCGTGGAAGATGAAGACATTTCTAAAGAACTCGAAAAATCATTTAAAAAATCTGGTATCGATATAATGGTCAGCAGCGAAGTGACTAGTGTGGATACGAGTGGCAATGGCGTTAAGGCTAAAATAAAAACAGCTACCGGCGAACAGGTTTTGGAAGCCGATATTTTACTCAGTGCCGTTGGAATAGCCGCCAATATTGAAGGTATTGGCCTGGAAACACTGGGTGTAAAAATAGAAAAAGGGAAGGTTTCCGTTGATAAATTCTATAATACCAATATAAGTGGTATTTATTCTATTGGAGATTGTGCACCAGGCCAGGCTCTGGCTCACGTTGCATCCAAAGAAGGCATTATATGTATTGAAAATATTGCATTTCTTGAAAAAAAATACGTGCACACACCCGAACCGATTGACTACAACAATGTACCAGGTTGTACTTATTGTACACCGGAAATCGCTTCTGCAGGATTTACCGAAAAACAAGCAAGGGAAGCTGGCTATGATGTCAAAGTGGGCAGATTCCCATTGAGCGCTTCAGGAAAAGCTTCAGCAGCCGGACATACAGAAGGTTTCATTAAAGTAGTCTTTGATGCAAAATATGGCGAATGGCTGGGTACACATATGATCGGATATAATGTAACGGAAATTATAATCGAAACAATTGTGGGTCGAAAGCTTGAAACTACTTACCAGGAAGTTCTTAACAGTCTTCATCCGCATCCAACGATCAGTGAAAGTGTGAAAGATGCTATTGAAGTCGCATACGGAGAAGCAATACATCTTTAAGCCTAGAGCTTAAAGCTTAAAGCGGTAATTAATGGTTGGTTAGTTAGTGGTGATCGATTTAAAAATCATCGAACATTAATAACTGAACATTTCAAATTCTCACATTCATTAATTTTCAAATTGGCTTTTGGCTTTAGGCCTTAAGCTTTAAGCTTTGAAATATGCTTCCGGTTTCAGTTTGGGAAATGGAAAGTTTTTTTGCGCCTAAGGATTACATCGTCATAGGCAGCGGCTTTACCGGCTTGTGGTCTGCTTATTATTTAAAAAGACGCTATCCTGAGAAATCGGTTCTCGTGTTAGAAAGAGGAATTATTCCGAGCGGCGCCAGCAGCAGAAATGCCGGTTTTGCATGTTTTGGAAGTTTTACAGAATTGCTGTCAGATTCTAACAAGTTGGGGGAATCCGAGATGCTTGGACTGATGGAAATGAGGTTTAAAGGATTGGAAAAAATCCGTAAAAAATTCAACCATTCACAAATCGATTATGAAAATTTTGGTGGATATGAATTGTTGTCGACAGAAAAATTTCCTAACGTAAATGCTCTTCGTACCAGCATTGATTCGCTCAATAGTAGATTACAAAAAATTACAGGAAAGCAAAAAACCTTCCAGCTCAACGATTCAAAAATCAAAAATTTCGGATTGGGTGGTGCTCATCACCTTATAGAAAATAAACTGGAAGCTCAATTGCATTCTGGCAAGCTACTTGAAGCGCTCGTTCAGCTGGTTCATTCAATTGGAGTTACCATACTTACGCATATAGATGTAAAGAATTTGGAAGTTCGGACTGACCGTGTAAGGTTGGAAACCAATCTTCCTATTTCGTTGAGCGCCGAACAGGTTTTGGTTTGCACCAATGCTTTCGCAAAAGCATTGTTACCTGATCTGGATATTTCGCCTGCACGCGGACAAATACTTTTAACAGAACCAATTGAAGGATTGAAAATAAAAGGAACTTTTCATTATGATGAGGGCTTCTATTATTTCCGTAACCTTAATAACCGGGTATTACTTGGAGGCGCCCGCAATAAATTTATTGATGCAGAAGAAACTTTTTCCACTGATACATCAGAATCTGTTCAACAGGAACTCGAAAGATTTTTAAGAGAAATCATTCTGCCCGGAGCTTCTTTCCAGGTCAGTTTACGATGGAGCGGGACAATGGCCGTCGGGAAAGAAAAAAAACCCATTATACAAAAAATAAACGAACGGGTTCATTGTGCCGTTCGGATGAGCGGCATGGGCGTTGCGCTTGCACCACAAGTAGCGAAGGAAGTTGCAGGTATGATGTGATCAAAGCTTAGCGCCTTGATATTAAAGCAATGTGCAAATATCCAAATGAATAATCAGTCGACTTTTACAAATGCGGATGTCCAAAAAAGTTAAAAAATTGGCATTAAGTGTTAGGCTCAAGTCTCCTACATTATCATTCCTGCAATGGTTGCAGAAAGATAAGAAGCTAGGGTACCACAGAGTAGGGCCCTCAGTCCCAGTCGGGCAAGATCGGCTCTTCTTTCAGGAGCAATAGCACCGATTCCACCAATCTGCATACCTACACTGCTGAAATTCGCAAAACCGCAAATCGCAATACTCACAATCAACAGACCTTTTTGAGAAATAATTGGTACGGCACCTGATGTAAGGCTTTTGAATGCCACAAATTCATTTACCGTGAGTTTTTGACCAAGCAAAGTAGCCGCATTCCGGACATCTTCCGACGGAATACCCATTGACCAGGCAAAAGGATAGAATATTTTTGAGAAAATCCAGTTTAAGCTTAGCTCGAATGATGGGTTGAACAAATGGCCGGTTTTCATTAACAGAAAATCTACCAGTGCAATCATTGCAATAAATCCAATCAGCATGGCAATGACATTCATTGCAATTTTAAACCCTTCTGCCGCTCCATGAGTAATCGCATCTAACAGGTTTGCATACCGGCTAGTAACTCTCAATTTTACTGTGCCCATGGTTTGACTGATTTCTGTTTCAGGCCAGACTATTTTAGAAATGACCAGTGCACCTGGTGCGGCCATCAGACTGGCTGTTATGAGCTTAGGTGCAAGATCAATGCCTGCCTGGGCACCCATGTTGGCATAGACGATCAGTATGCCGCCTGCTATACAGGCCAAACTGCCTGACATACTGGCTAGTAATTCGCTTTTAGTCATTCCGGGTAAATAAGGCTGTATCATTACCTGTGCTTCAATCTGACCGACAAATGCACTTGCTACGTTACTCAGTGCTTCTGCTCCACTCACGCGCATAATGATATTCATAGCTTTCGCTATAACTGCCACTATCCGCTGCATAATTCCGAGATGGTAAAAAATTGCTACAAGTGCACAAACAAAAATGATAGTGGCCGTAACATTAAATGCAAAAACAAAGCCTCCCATAGAATAATTCATAACGCCACCTCCCTTCACAGGAACTGCAATACCGTCGTAAACAAAGGAAGCCCCCTGAAATGCAAAATGTTCGATCTTACCCATCATGCGGCCAAGGAATTGAAAAAAGTGAATAACGGGCGTTATTTTCAAAACCATAACACCAATCAGGAGCTGCAATATCAAACCTGAAAAAACCAGCCTTAGATTAATTCTCTGGCGGTTATTGGAAAAAATGAAAGCAAGGCCGAGAATGAGTATAATTCCGACCAAACCCTGAGTTCGTTGCATAAGCAGAATTGTAGACGGAAGTTAAAGGAAATAACCAATAAAATTCAGCTCAGTGCTTGTTCCTTTCCTTCGTAATTTTACATATGGAAATGACCGAGCCAATAAACAAAAGGATTGACCAGATAAAATCCATTATTGCAGATCAGCCCGAAGTGCTGCTTCGGAAAATTGGAGAAAAAATATTAAATAAAGAGCGCATTTTTTTTGATGAAGGAATGTTGCTTTTTCAAAAAGCAAGTCTTTCCTTCCTTGGAACTTTGGCAAACTATATTCGGGAAACCCTACATGGTAATAAGACCTATTTTAACCGGAATTTTCATATTGAACCGACAAATGTCTGTGTATTCTCCTGCACATTCTGCTCTTATTCCAGATTATATGCCCAGCGGGAAGAAGGGTGGGAACTCAGTATTGATCAGATGATGGACATAGTAAAAAAATATGATGGCAAACCAGTTACTGAAGTGCATATTGTGGGAGGAGTACATCCGAAAATGAATTTGTACTTTTTCAAAGAACTTCTTCAAAAAATAAAAGCCCACCGGCCAGATTTGCACATCAAAGGATTTACAGCCGTGGAGTTGGATTATATGTTCCGAAAGGCAAAACTATCTGTTGAAGATGGCATGAGCTTATTACATCAGGCGGGGCTTGATTCGCTGCCCGGCGGCGGAGCCGAAATTTTTGATGCGGAAATCAGAAAACAGATTTGCGATGATAAAGTGGATGCTGATGGCTGGCTGAATATTCACCGGAACGCTCATCTTCTGGGTATGCATTCAAATGCAACGATGCTTTATGGCCATATTGAAAATTATAGCCACAGGATCGACCATATGGAGAGGCTTAGAAAGCTACAGGACGAAACGGGGGGGTTTAATACATTCATCCCGCTGAAATTCAGGAATAAAGGAAATGACATGAGTCATATTTCTGAATCCACCATTATTGAAGACATGAAATTATATGCAGTTAGCCGGATATATATGGACAATTTCGCGCATATTAAAGCCTATTGGCCAATGCTTGGTCGTCAAAGTGCGCAGTTAACTTTGTCTTTTGGCGTGAACGACCTGGACGGCACCATTGATGATTCAACAAAGATTTATTCGATGGCGGGATCGGAAGAGCAGCATCCATCCCTTACAACAACTGAATTGGTTGCACTCATAAAACAAGTAAAACGCGAACCGGTTGAAAGAGATACACTGTATAAGGAGATCAGGAATTACAGGGATATGGATCTCACATCGATGTCTTCCAGTCCATTGTATAATTAAGTTACTTCGCCCTCACACTAATCGAAATCCGGCGGTCTTTTTCTTTTAACGAATCGGCAGCATCAGCTGAGTATTTTGCGAAATCAGAACCAAAACCTTCTACGCCCGCAATCTGACTGGAGTTTGCACCGGAAGCTTTAATTGCGGCAGCTACTGCGTTCGCACGGTTTTCTGAAAGTGTTTTATTTAATATACTGTCACCACCTTTTTCATTAAACCCTCCGATTTTTATTTTTGCTTTTGGAAAAGCTTTGAGAATAGAAGCAATATTTTGAATTTGTACCATGCTTTCGTTGGTAATTACCGCCGTGCCGTTATCAAAACTCAGTTGATCAAAATTGAATGGGAATCTCCTGGAAGCTTTACTATCAGGGTCATTAAGAAAACTCACCAGCTGATCTTCAATGCCTCCTTTTTTGGCATTCAATCTTACCCCATCCGGAAGTTTTAATACAAATTCATTTTCATTAACTGAGGCGGTTTTGATTATAACCTTTGCAGCGGATACAGTATCCATTGCCGCCTGTGACGCATTCCCGGAAGGAGTTTGTTTATTCATAATATACCAAACCACCAAACCCGAAATCAGAATTAATATAATCGGAATGAGCCACTTTATTACTGATTTTTTCTTCTTTTCGGGAACCGAAGTTCCAGAAAAATTTTCAGCAAGTCCAGAAAGATCGTCAATACCCATAATGCCATTCAGAAAAATTCCTGTGGGCAATACATTCAGTACCTTTTTCTTCTGACTGTTCAGGAACGAACGCAATCCACTTGCGTTCATATTGGAGTTGAGAATGTGATTTCCTAAGATTCCCAGTGCCGCAGGTGCTGAAGCGCTTAACAATGATAAGGCAGATTGACTACTGATCCCTGCATACCCTGCAATAGCATCCGATAAAATAGAAGTTTTTTCTCCGAAAATATTTTTTAGAAAATCCAAGCCTTTCGAATTTCCGGTTCCACCTAGCAGAGAATTCAAATTGAAATGAACGTCAATTCTTGCAGCAGCAGTTGCGAGATTTAATGTATCCTGTGCGTCCCCAGAATCATTTTTCAGCATTACTCCGGTAAGTATTGCTGGAATAATTCCGTGAATCGCCTGTTGGACATTCGCCGGACTTTCTCCTAAAATTCCTGCCATCCGGTTCGCAATATCACTGCTAAGGATTTCTTTTACCGCTTCAATTAAATTGAACGACATATAAATAAATGCTTAATGTGTACTTAAAATTTTCAGGATACTGGATGAGAATAATTGGCAGAAAGGTATGAGAAGTCGCTATAAATTTAAACACTTTTATAGCGCCAACGATCTGCGGGAAGATATTTTACTAAAGACTAACTTTGTAGTTTATGGAAGAATCCCATTCTCATAGTCACCCGGCCCATTCCCATGGTCATTCAGGCCATTCGCATAGTCACCTTGGTCATTCACACGGTCATATCAGCGAACTCAGTTCCGTAAATACCGCATTTATAATAGGTATTATTCTGAATCTCACATTCGTTCTTATTGAAACCGTCGTAGGCATAGCAATCCATTCCATGTCGCTTTTATCGGATGCCGGCCATAATCTGGCTGATGTTGCAAGCCTCGGATTATCTCTTTTTGCTTTTCGCATGATGAAAGCAAAATCAAATACCATTTATACATATGGATACAAAAAAACGACTGTGTTAGTGGCCCTGCTAAATGGTGGAATACTGCTTATCTCCATTGGAGCGATCTTATATGAATCCGTTCACCGGCTCATACTACCGCAAGCATTACCTGGCAAAACCATTTCAATTGTGGCAGCTATCGGAATTCTGATCAATACGATTACGGCATTGCTTTTTTTCCGTAACAAGGAAAATGACCTCAATATTAAGGGGGCTTTTCTTCACCTGATGTCGGACGCTGTAGTTTCTGCAGCTCTCGTAGTCGGTGGAATCATAATAATTTACACAAAATGGTATTGGATAGACCCACTTTTGGGCATTCTGGTTGCTGTGGTTATTGTTATCAGCACCTGGAATCTGCTCCGGGACAGTTTGCGATTGTCATTGGACGCCGTACCGTTAGGGATCGATTTACGTGGCGTAAAGGCGGCCATTGAAAAAATTTCCGGCGTGCGGGATTTTCACCATATACATATCTGGGCGCTCAGCACTACAGAGAATGCATTGACAGGTCATGTTGTTCTGAAAAAGGAGATAGGAATGGAGGATCAGGAAAAAATAAAAGATGAAATTAAACACAAACTTCTGCATTTGAATATCCAGCATGTTACCTTGGAAACGGAAACTGAAGACCTGGCTTGTGAACCGAGGCATATGTCTAATCTTTCAGCAAATCTTTGACACTGCTTTCAAGTTCAGATCCTTCAGCGTTAATAGTCCTGATTACACCCTCCCTGTCAATAAGAAAGGAAGTCGGAATCATATCTATTCCATAGGTAGATGCTGATAAAGCTTCCCAACCTCTGTCGTCTATCACCTGAATCCAGTTTAACCTGTCGTGACGAACTGCTTTTTTCCAGCTGTCGATATCTTCATCCAGCGAAATTCCGTATATCTCAAAACCTTTTCCATGATATTTATTATACAGTTTGACCAGTCTGGGATTATTTTGCCGGCACGGGCCGCACCAACTGGCCCAAAAGTCAATCAGCACAACCTTTCCTTTCAGTTCGGACAATGAAACTTTTTTTCCATTTAAATCTGGCAGGGATAAATCAGCTGCTGTTTGTCCGGTTCTCATTTGTGAAAATAGATTTAAGCTGACTATCATCAAAAACATCGTAAACCAAATTCTGTTCATTTGCAACAATCTTTTTTAGAAAACAAAGACCGAAAAAAATTCATTAATCCACGCAGCAAATATCGAACCGTTGGCATTTTTTGCATAATTTATCTGAACTAGTTAACAAAGCTCCAGTAAATTCCAAGACGAATCTTCAGGCCGGCATAAGGGTATGAAGGTGCTACAAAATTATTATTTGTAAATCCAAACCCGGTAGTTGGCGAGATTTGTGCCGTATTGAGATTTTCTGCCCTGAAATAAGCCACAAAACTTCGAATTCTGAAATTTATGTAGGCGCTGATATCAGGTAATTTTTCTGCAATGGTAGTTTGATTTTGAGTAAAGAATTGTCCTACAACCGGAGAATATCCGTCTGCTGTATATGGCGTATAATACCTGAATTCGACCCCAAACGCCAGGAGCAGGTTCTTATATCCGAGCTTCCCTTCGTAACCAATTTGACCATGTGTAACAAAGAGCGGAATATTAACGGGAGAAGCCCCTGCCACTTTTTGAACGGCTGCCATGGCTCTTAATATAAGATGTCTTGAAAGGGCAAATTTTTTATCGGCCGAAATGATTAGCACATTGAAAGGATTTGTTTCCTGCGCAGCGATATAGTAACTAGTGAAATATGGATAATTATTAAGAAGATAATAATTTCCGGTAAGTGTAAGATCAAGTTTAGGCTGCTCTATTGATCCAAACAGATGTATAACATTTTCTTTATAAAAAGAGCCGGCAGGTACGCCAAAACCAAAACTACTCTCCTGGCTCCATGCCATTCCAAGCGAACGGTTAACGTTTTCAAATCCGACCTGAAGGTATCCCAGATTTTTGCTTATCTGTCTTTTAAGACTGATATATGCATTATAATCTCCCGCATTGAAGCCATTTATATAGAAATTCCCAAATGCCTCCACATCCCATTTTTTATTGCGTGTTTTATTGCGATATTCACCATGAATAAATAAATTGTAAAGCGATCGTTCACCTGCATCATATGTGCCGTTCATCGTTTGAAAACTTATACCAGCTTTAAGAAACTGCTGTGAATTTTTCGAATCCGGGAATGAATAAAGGGAGAAATCGTTGGTTAGGTTGTGCCACAAATCACTTAGGTGTATGGTATCAGGAGTCGATATAAAATCCAGTTCCTTGATGTAATATTCGTTTTGAGGTGCATCATCATTGAACATTTGATGATAAGTTGAATAACTGATGGTTTGTTCTGCCCGGAATTTGGGATAAAATAAAGGGATAACAACTGAATCGTTTACAAGTGAGTCCTTCAGGCCTATAATGTCATACTGTTGTCTTAACATAAAAGTGCCTGTCGTATAAAAGGTACCAGTTGGTATTGGTACGCCAAAGGGGTTATTAATGCTCGTAAAATTATTTGAGGGACCGATATTCGTCGGTATCGTAAAGCGGTTGGAATAAGTAACCGAATCCATATCTGCATTATTTTGAATCCCTGCACTTTCGGCAGACTCCAGTTTACTACCCAGAAGAACCAGGAATGCCTGGTATCGTTTGTTGTTCGACTGATACCAGGATGTAAACCGATAGTTGTTATGATTAGTATTCTGATTTCCGAATGTACCTGGAGAATTGATCAGACGGTATTCAAAAAATGCATTCCAGTTCCTGGTGATATTTTGGGTATGAACCAGGTCAATCATCTGTTCAGCGTTAGTACCAAGAAGATAATTCAATTCGGAATAAGGCTTAGTAGTATTGTAAAAACGTGAACCTTCTACTGTAAAAACATAAGGATCATAGGCATGCCATCCACCATCCCAGCCAGGTTTCATAAAAGGATTAAATATCAGGTCATGCGAAGCAGTACCGATATTTCCAAAATCAACATATGTCGGGGGGAGCGGGTACCGCAGGTAGAAATTGTAAACTTCAGAATCGATTTTTTGAAGGCGGCTGGAATCCAGAAATCGAAAAGTAATACTCATTGTATCATCTTTTCGATGCTGAAGTGAATCCTTTCCACCACGACCACCCATTCCACGGAAACGACTCGCGGGATCACCCTGACCATTTGCCGCAAGGCATCCAATAATTATAGTTAAAATAACCAGAAACCCCTTTATTCCACTTCTCTTCATCCATGAATTTGACGGGAAATTAGCCATTCCCTGCGGGCCGGTGCATGGTAAAACGTTAATATTCATATGGATGCCACAAGTCCTTTGAAAATGGCCGTAAGTCTTGGCTCTGCTTCTCTTGCTGCCTTCAACACTTCTTTGTGCGTAATAACGTTATCTTCATCCCGGATGCCCATATCCGTTATGATGCTTAGAGCAAACACATCCATTCCCAGGTGAACTGCAGCAATCGTTTCCTGGACCGTGCTCATTCCAACTGCATCTGCACCGGCCATGTGCAACAATTTATATTCTGCCCGGGTTTCAAAACTTGGACCGGTCACGCCTGCATATACTCCCTCCTTCAGCTGGATATTTTTCAATGCCCCTATTAATTTTGCCTTTTGTACCAGGTTCTTTTTATATGGCTCACTCATATCAGGAAACCGTGGTCCAACTATTTCTGCGTTGGGTCCAATTAAAGGATTTACAGTAAATAAGCTAATATGATCGATGATAATCATGAGGTCACCAACGTTGAAACCGGGATTCATTCCGCCGGCAGCATTGGATAGCATAAGGGTTTTGACACCCAGAAATTTCATGAGTCTGACCGGAAATACCACCTGATCTACGCTATAACCTTCATAATGATGAAAACGGCCAGCCATCGCTACAACTCTTTTTCCTTCCAGCTTTCCGAAAATCAGATGACCACTATGACCATCTACGGTTGAAACCGGAAAATCTGGAATCGAAGCATAGTCCAGCTGAAATTCAATTTCGATTTCCTTTGATAAATTTCCTATTCCACTTCCCAGCACGATACCAATAGAAGGTTCATAAGAATAAGATTTTTTAATAAAATCGGCTGTTCGATGAAGATTTCTAATCTGGCTTTCCGTCATAATTAATTTATATGATCCGGTATGAATCGCGCAAAGATAAGATGCCCGCCATTATTTGAATGGTTTATCGGATTCGGGTATGCCGCAATTCTAACAGGTTCAAACCATTGGCTTCGAAACCACTGACTGCCGGATTTACGAGATGTATTACTTCGTCATACCAAAGCGTAACAACAGGCGCATCGCTGATTACAAGCTGGTCCATCTTCCTGTAATCATCATATCTTATACTGTCGTTATTTTCGATCAGCGAATTCCTGTAAAGCTGATCAAATACCGGATTCTTATAACGGGTATAGTTCGGTGGTGCGGGGTTGCCTGAATAGAACACACTCAGGTAATTTTCTGCATCCGGATAGTCACCAATCCAGCTACCCCTGAAAAATATTGCCTGTGATTTGGCCGTTTCTTCCAGTAATAAACTTTTTTGGGTAATATCAACCTGTACTTTTATACCGACTTCCTCCAGCTGACGCGATATAAATCCAGCCAGGTCTGCATAAATATCTATTGTCTTGAGGATAATAACTGGAAGTCCTGAGCCTTCCGGATATCCTGCATCTTTCAATAATTCTCTGGCCCTGGCCGGATCATAATGATACCCATGAACACGTGCAGAATCAAAACTGGGAAGACCCCTGGGAATGAAACCACTTTCTGCCGGCATGCCTATCGAATTCCTCAGATAGGTCATCATTTTCTTTCTGTCAAATCCATAATTGATTGCCTGACGGATTTTTAGTAATCGCAGTGGCGATGTTTTGACAGCCGGCAGACTGCTGTCTACCACAATTCCCAGGTATTCCGTGTTGAGGTAAGGACTTTTTGAAAGTTGGATTCTCCCCTTCCAGTCATTTTTTAATTCGCCCTTTTTATTTAAGACTTCATCTTTGAATGAAGGGTCAATATCGTTCATGAAATCAAGTTTGCCCTGTTGTAATAATAAAAACTCGGTAGCACGGTTATCGAAAAAACTGATTTTTATCGCGTCCAGGTATGGCAAGCGGATACCCGCACTGTCTTTTTCAAAATAATTTTCGTTTTTAACCAGGATCAGGTCCTGACCTTCCTCCCAGCTTTTAAATTGAAAAGGTCCGGTTCCGCATGGATGACTTCTGAAATCCTTTCCATATTTTTCCACTACTTCATGTGGAACTATGGAACAGTACTGCATACTTAGCAAGCCAAGAATTGGATGGAAAGGAGCTGTTAACTGAAGCAGGAAGGTTGAATCGTCCGGCGACTGAAACGCTTCCACCCCTGAGACCCTTTCATTGAAAATCCATGCACCACTGCTGGCTGTTTTTTTGTTCAGCAGTCTGGAGAAGCTGTAAACAATATCTGAAGCGATCAAAAGCCTGCCCCTGCCGCCCGCAAATGCATCATTATCATGAAAAAAAACGTCCCTGCGCAAATGAAAACGGTAAGTTTTTTTATCATCTGAGATGTCCCATGATTTTGCCAGTGAAGGCACAATATTTAAATGGAGGTCTGTTTGAACGAGTGTGTTGTATATCTGGTGTACGGGCCAAATAATGGACTGGTTTTTTGCGAAAGCAGGATCCAGGGTGGCAATTCCCGTAGGCTCGTTATACCGAAAAGTTTTTTTATTACTGGTTGAAAGCGTGTGACAGGCGGCGAACGAAAAGCCGGTCATTAAAATAAAAATAAAGACCTTTCCTTTGTTGTAGATAATTTTCATTCCTACACGAAAATCGCATTTATGATTCATCAGGCGAAAAGGATTTCTTCACTATCCCTTATTTGTAATTTGTTTTTTTTATTGGCCAATGGCCAGCAGGAAAGGCCAAAGTTTACGCGGGCGGATACGTTAAGGGGTTCAATGAATGCAGAGCGCGCTTACAACGTATTAAAATATGATATTTCATTCACCCCCGACTATGAAAATAAATCGATTCAGGGTAAAAACACTATTACATATATAGATTCCGGCTTACAGAACATGCAAATAGATCTGCAGGTTCCTTTAGAAATTGATAGCATCCTGCAAGACGGCCATTTATTGAAATTTCAACGGGACGGTAACGCTTTTCACGTAAAAGTAAATTTTGATGTTAAGCAAAAACCCTGCTACAGCTGTCCAAAGAAAATGATTGTTTACTATCATGGTTATCCAGAGATTGCTGTGCGTCCTCCCTGGGGCGGTGGCTTTATCTTCGCCAAAGATTCTCTTGGGCGTCCGTGGATGAGCGTAGCCTGTGAAGGTACCGGTGCCAGTGTCTGGTATCCCTGCAAAGATTATCTCGGTGATGAACCTGATAGTGGTGCGACACTCACAATTATTGCGCCTGACAGTCTTGTAGCTGTCGGTAATGGAAGGCTGATAAAAAAAATCAACGTTGCTAAAGGAATGACCGCCTGGACCTGGGCCGTCGTGAACCCGATAAACAATTATAATATTATCCCTTACATCGGTAAATATGTGAACTGGCGCAACACATTTTACGGACAAAAAGGAAATCTGGATTGCAGTTTCTGGGTACTGGATTACGATTTGCAAAAAGCAAAAAAGCATTTTAGTGTGGTAGATTCTATGTTAAGGTGTTTTGAACTTTGGTTCGGGCCCTACCCATTTTATGAAGACGGCTATAAACTCGTCCAGGCGCCACATCTGGGGATGGAACATCAGAGTGACATAGCTTATGGAAATCATTTTCTGCAGGGCTACCTGGGCAGGGACCTTTCGGGAACGGGTTGGGGATTGAAATGGGATTTTATTATAGTTCATGAAAGCGGTCATGAATGGTTTGGGAATAATATTACCTGTAAAGACCTCGCTGATGAATGGATCCATGAGTCATTTACAAATTACAGCGAGACCCTTTACACAGGATACTATTTCGGCAAAGAGGCCGGTAATGCATATTGCCTTGGTACCAGAAAAAATATCCAGAACCATGTTCCCATTATTCAGTATTATGGTGTAAACCGTGGACCAGAGGGTACGGATGAATACTACAAAGGCGGAAACATGATACATACCATACGCGAGGTAATCCATGATGATGATTTATTCCGCCGTATCATGCGCGGGTTAAATCAGAATTTTTATCACAAGACCGTTACAGCTCTGGAAATCCAGAACTATATTAATAAAGCTTCAGGGATAGATTTTACACCCGTCTTTAATCAATACCTTAGATCAACTGCCATACCAGTTCTGGAATACAAATTCGAAGATAAAAATCTGATTTACCGCTGGACAAACTGCAATCCTGATTTTAATATGCCAGTCAGGGTTGATGTGGATGGCGAACATGTACTCAGACCCACAACCGAATGGAAGAAGGAACGAATACCTAATAACGCCAATCCTGTTTTGCAGGTTGACAAAAATTTCTATGTGACTCAACAGGATGTTACCAGCAATCCTTAGCCGGATCATTTGATCCAAAACCTTCATCTTTGCAGCGCAACAATTCCGGCATGAGTACTATTCGGCGGCAGAGTATACTTTCTTCAGGTATTATTTATCTGGGCTTTGCGCTGGGCTTTCTCAACACTTATCTATTTACACGTCAGGGAGGTTTTACGCCGTCAGAATATGGCCTTTACGGAACTTTCATTGGTGTCGCAAACATTATTAATGCCTTTGCCAATTTCGGGATGCAGGCATATATTTCCAAGTTCTTTCCATATTACCAGGATAACCTCAAAGTAAGGGACAATGATATGATGGCATGGGCCTTCGTCACATCCATATTGGGTTTTATCATGGTCCTGGCTGCTGCCTATATTTTCAAAGGACTTGTGATTAGAAAATTCTCTGCGAACTCGCCGGATTTTGTAAAATATTATGCGTGGGTTTTCCCATTGGGATTTGGCCTGACCATGTACTCCATTTTGGAAGCTTATGCATGGCAGTTGAGGAAATCAGTATTGACCAGTTTCCTCAAGGAAATGTTGTTCAAACTATTTACTTCAATACTAGCCATTTTTTTCTTCCTGCATATAATCCACGATTTTGATTTGTTCATCAAATTATTTTCGCTGACCTATATGTTTTTAGCCATTATTTTGTTAATAGTACTGTTACGTTCAGGAGAAATACATCTTACCCTTCAAGTGAGCAGGGTATCCAAAAAGTATTTTAAAAAAATTCTTCTGCTATGTTCATTTATCTGGAGCGGAGGACTGATACAGAATATTGCCTATGTATTTGACAATCTCGTTATTGCAGCCGTCCTTCCGAATGGCCTTGCTATGGCAGGCATATTCAGCCTTGCTGTAAATATTGCCAGTCTTATCCAGGCGCCGCAAAGGGGTATCATCGCCGCTTCCATCGGTCATCTCTCACGTGCCTGGAAAGACAAAGATTTCGGAAAAATACAGCGGATTTATCAGCGTTCATCTATCAACCAATTAATTTTTTCCTGCGGTATTTTTGCCCTGATATGGATGAATTTTATGGACGGCGTAAAAAACTTTCATTTGCAACCGGCTTATAAGCAGGCCATGCCCATTTTTTTATACCTCGGACTTTGGCGAATTGTAGATATGGGAACCGGTGTAAATTCTCAGATCATCGGGACCTCCACACGATGGCGTTTTGAATTTCTTACCGGTATGATCCTTCTTGCTATAACACTTCCCCTGAATTATATATTGGCAAAGAAGCTTGGGGTGATAGGACCAGCGATTGCTACCCTGATTTCGTACACCATATATAATGCAATCCGTTATATATTTCTTTTAAAGAAATTCGGACTTCAACCTTTCACCTATAAATCAGGCCTAACCCTCGTACTGGCTTTATCCGGATATTATATCAGTTATCTATTGTTCAGGCAAATACACGGATTTGCTGCAATGATCCTACGCAGTCTCTGTTTCATTTTAGTCTATATTACAGGAACTCATTTGTTAAAACTGTCACCTGATGTGATTCCAGTCTGGAATACTTTAAAAAAGAAACTTGCGATTCCCTATCTTCGCACCCGCAAATAAGCAAGTTCTTAAACATGATCACGAGACGAAATATCAGGGTAAAAATAATGCAGACCCTGTACTCCCTGGAAGCGCAGGAAAACCAAAAACCGGGAGACGCGCAGAAGATTCTTCAAAAACATTTTGACCAATCGGGACAATTACTCATTTATCTTATCTTTTTTCTAACTGAACTTGCACGTTACGCTGAAACAGATTCACTGCGCCGGTCTTCAAAACACCTTCCAACGGAACTGGACAAAAATGTTAATACCAAACTGGCCGGCAATCAGCTTGTCCGGAAAATGCTGGAGCAGGAATCTTATCATAAAATGGCTGAGAAATATAAACCTGAGTCAATTGATCATGCAGATGTGGTTCGCAAATTATATCTCGAACTCCGGGAAACTGAGGTTTACGGAGCTTATATTTCTGAAAACAGCCGCGAAAAAAAACCGGAGAAGGAAATACTTGAATACATTTTCAATGATTTTTTACTTCCAAACGAAGCATTTGAATCGCATCTTGAAGATATATTTCCCAATTGGGGAGATGATGCCGAAATGATGCAGAAATTGGTTTCAGGTTACCTGAATAAAACGACGGCATTTAATTTTGAAGAAATTGTAAGTCCTGATAAAGAATTATTTGCACGTGAACTGATGAACGCGGCACTGGAAAAAAAAGAGGTCACAATGGATCTTATCCGACCAAAATTAAAAAATTGGGACGCGGAAAGAATAGCAACACTGGATATGATTTTCATGCAAATGGGTGTTTGTGAGTTTCTTTTCTTTGAAACCATTCCGCCAAAAGTAACCATTAACGAATATATTGATTTAGCGAAAGACTATAGTACACCTCTTAGCGGACAGTTTGTAAATGGAATACTGGATAATATCCATAAGGACCTTGTTACGGAAAATAAAATGCATAAAGTGAATTTCAAGGCCTCCTGATCAATGACAGCTTTTTTATATAGGTTTGCAAAAAATATCCGCAAATGCGATATGTTGTTTTTTCTTTGATTATTGGCTCGCTCTTATTTTCCTGCAGGGAAAACGACTCGAAATTAAAGGTATCGAGTTCCATGAATCTTCCAAAGGACAGTAGTCTTTTTACGAAAATCACATGGCTGGATTCGACGTCCAGGGACTTTGGAACCATTCCGGAGGGTCAGAAACTGGAAGTGGCATATCGTTTTTTAAATTCCGGAGACAAACCACTGATTATCGCGAGGGTACAGCCCAGCTGCGGTTGTACTGTAGCCGAACAACCCGATGAACCTATCCTTCCGGGAAAAGAAGGTGTAATAAAAGCTTCATTTAACAGTGAGGGTCGCGTAGGGATCAATCATAAAAAACTATACGTATTTGCTAATACGAAGGGGGCACAAAGTAATGAGGTTCAGTTCAGCGTGCTGGTTCAAAAAAAGAAATGGTAAGGATAGAATATTCAATTAAAAACAATACAATGAGTCATTCAGTTATTTTGTTACAGGCCGCACCTGGCGGTGGCAGTTTGCAGTTACTTCTTATTGGAGGTATGATCCTCGTATTCTGGTTATTTATGATCAGACCGCAGGCTAAAAAAGCTAAACAGGCTAAGACATTTCAGCAGAATATGCAAAAAGGTGATAAGATTGTTACCATCGCCGGCATACATGGAACTATCAATAAAGTGAATGAAGATGGCACAATCATGCTGGAAACCAGCCCTGGAAGCTATATGAAGATTGAAAAAAGTGCTATCTCAATAGAATGGACACAAAATATCAATAAGGCTGTATCGGTTACTGATAAAAAATAATTGATTTATATTATCAAACGCTTCAGTCTGAAGCGTTGTTTTTTTACTGAAAAATGATATGCTTAAAATCGGATTGACCGGTGGTATCGGTTCAGGAAAAACAACGGTCGCGCAAATATTTGAAGTGCTGGCCATCCCGGTTTATTATGCCGATCAGGCAGCGAAGGATCTGATGAATCAGGACCCTGATTTGAAAAAAGAAATCATTGCGGCATTCGGAAATGAAGTTTATAAGGAAGGAAAAATCGACCGCTCATTTCTGGGAGCAATGGTGTTTGCAAATTCGGAAAAATTAGCCCGACTCAATTCAATCGTGCACCCTGCAACATTAAACGACGCTTCTTCCTGGATGCAAAACCAAAAATCACCTTATGCGATTAAAGAAGCGGCCCTGATATTTGAAGCCGGTCTGGAGAAATTCTTCGATTTTATCATTGGAGTATCGGCACCTCAAAATATGCGCCTGGAAAGAGTGATGATAAGAGATCAGATTTCTGCTGAAAATGTTTTGCAACGTATGGCACAGCAAATGGATGAAAGTGAAAAAATCAAACGATGTGATTTCATCATTCTAAACGATAACAACCAACCCCTGATACCGCAGGTGCTAAAGATTCACCAAACACTGCTTTCTAAGATCCACGATTAGTGATACACTATTAGTGCTTATTATTTTAATTTACCCAGTGCATCTGCAATCCGCTTCCAGGCTTTCTCTATATTGGACATGCTGTTGGCAAATGAGAAACGGATACAATGAGGCTCTCCGAATGCGTCGCCCATGACCGAGGATACATGAGCGGTATTTAATAAATACATGCAAAGGTCATTTGAATTACGAATTTTGGTTTCACCCGCCGATTTTCCGAAGAATGAAGAAATATCTGGAAAAATATAAAATGCACCTTCCGGATTGAAACATTTGATGCCAGGAATTCTGGATATCAGTTCCATAGTTTTCTCTCTTCTCCGCCTGAATTCTTCCACCATTTCAAGACTCGGTTTCAAATCGGTGGTCAGTGCTGTTATTGCTGCTTTCTGCGTAATTGAATTGGTGGCACTCGTGAATTGCCCTTGCAGCTTTTCGCAGGCTTTTGCTATTTCCACCGATGCTGCAATATATCCCAGTCTCCAACCGGTCATTGCAAATCCTTTGCTAAGGCCGTTTACCAGTACAATTCTGTCCTTAAGGTCGTCGAATTGTGCAATACTTTCGTGTTTGCCAACATAGTTGATATATTCATAAATCTCGTCAGAAATGATAGCGACTTTCGGATGTTTTCTGAAAATGACAGCCAGCCCTTCCAGTTCTTCCTTATTATAGACGGCACCTGAAGGATTACAAGGTGAAGAAAATAAAAAAACTTTAGTTTTCGGTGAGATTGCAGCTTCCAGTTGCTCCGATGTAATTTTAAATCCAGACTCCAGACTGGTGTGCACTTCAACGACAATCCCGCGTGCAATTTTTACAAGTTCAGAATATGTTACCCAATAAGGAGTCGGTATGATCACTTCATCTCCATCATCAACCAATGCAAGCATGGTGTTCGCAAGACTCTGCTTAGCCCCCGTCGATGCCACTATTTGCTCGGGAGTATAATCCAGGTTATTGTCTCTCTTTAGTTTCTTGCAAATCGCCTGGCGTAAGTCAAGATACCCGGGCACTGGTGTATAGTGACTCCAGTTATCATCAATTGCTTTCTTAGCTGATTCCTTAATATGCCGTGGCGTATCAAAATCCGGTTCACCCAAACTGAGGTCAATTATATCAATACCCTGCGCGCGAAGTTCGCGGCCTAGTTTGGCCATTTTCAAGGTTTCGGGTTCGCTGAAGCGAGATAAAATAGAGGATAGTTGCATGGTAATTCTTTGCGATTTATTGCGGCCGCAAATGTACCCCTTTTTTAAATTCTCGCATCAATTATGAAGATTGATTAATACCAAAAACATTAATGCTTTGATCAATTGATTCTGACCGACTTAACCTGGAGTTTATTTTGTGCAGTAGTGTCAAGCAAAAATCCCTGCAGATAAATATTGTAATTTTTGGTGCTGTCGAACTGAAGGCTGTCCAATCGCATAAAATTAGAACTGTCACTTGCAGGTTTAGCACTGTCAACAAATGCAAATACCTGGTTCGTCCCAATGTGAACATGCTGACTAAAAGAATATCCAGGTATAGCGGGATTAAGGTTATAGCCTACAAAAGGACTTGGACCAATATTTATTGTGTCCCTAACTGCAACTGAAACAGAATCATTAATGTTATAGTTATTGATATAGATCAGCTTGATTCCTATTGAAGTTCCGGGTGAAAAATTTAAAAAGCGGATCGTTGTGAACGTGTCATATCTAACAGGGGGATTATCCTGAAAGATAATGAGACCTACGGAACTGGAATCCAGGGCATCAAAAAAGAAGGCGCTATAGTGGCTTCCCTGTTGAAATGCTGTATTACCTTTCAAATTCATAGTTGGATCCTGAGCCAAAAAAACATTCATTTCACTGATCCTTGACACTGTCGTGTCGTACGGATTTCCATCAAATCCCGTTGTAAGACCAAATGAGAGCGGAGAAGAAAATAATTGGGCCCCATTAATTGTCATTGAAATGGGTCCGACCCCGTATGCAACGTGGGTCAGACCAACAAATGACTTGTTGGCATTTTCATAGGCCGATTTATTACAGGAGAACAGGCTTAAAGCTAAAAGCTGAAAGCATAGTGTTTTTATCTTGTTGCTAAGAAAGACGGGGCTGAACTTGTTCAATATCATGAATTCGTGCGGATTAATTTGATTTTACCTTTTGAGACCATGAAAGTAGCAAAACAAGTCTTCTTATCCATCGTCTTAACATTTTAGTTATCAATTGGAAAACCTATCTTTGCCGCTCTTAAAAAAAACCGAAAATCAATGAGAGCGCTGGTTAGCATTTTTGCAGGTTTACTGATTGTCATTTCTCTTTACCAATTGTCTTTTACCTGGTTTGTAAATAGTCATGAATCTGCAATGACGCAGAAAGCCGAACGTTTTGTGAAGAACAATTACCCTTCGGCTGAAAGTAAATACCCCGGAAATAAAGAAAGCCAGGTTCTTTATAAAGACAGCCTATCCATGCTTGTACGTGAACGTACGCAGAAGCTTCTTGATTCCACCAAAGACACAAAGATCACCTGGTGGGGAACTACTTACCAAAAGTCCAAAGAAAGCGAACTGCTGCTGGGCCTGGACCTGCAGGGGGGAATTAATGTAACTCTTGATGTTGAACTCGAAGGTCTGATCAAGGGGCTCGCTAATAACCCCCGGGATGCCAATCTTGTCAGGGCAATACAATCGGCAGATCAGAAAAAATTAACCAACGGCGGAGCCAATTATATTGACCTTTTTGCACAGGCTTTTAAGGAAGTCAATCCAGGTATCAAACTCGCACCACTTTTTGCCAATTCCAATAAAAACAAACTGAAGTTCGAATCATCAGATGGTGATGTCATTAGTTATTTACATGACCAGGCATCTGCCGGAATGAAGCAAACTTATCAGGTACTTACAAAGCGTATTGATAAATTTGGTGTTTCGCAGCCTAACATCCAATTGGACGAAAATAAAGGGATCATAAGTGTAGAACTTGCCGGCGCTACAGATCCGGATCGGGTAAGAAAGTACCTTCAATCTTCAGCTAATCTTCAATTTTGGGAGTTATATAATATTTCTGAATTGGCTACGCCACTGCAAAATGCCGAAAAAATTCTCCAAAAGTATCTTAACGGAGTAAAAGACTCAGCTTTACTGGCTAAACAGGATTCAACTACTGATAGCACAGCACTCAACAGGAATCCACTGCGTATCATGCGTTTTATTCAGCCTACTCAGGATGCCCAGGGGCAGGTTCGGTATCCATCTGCCATTGCTAGTCCACTTCTTAGAGATACTTCAACCATTAACAGTTATCTGAATATACCAGCCGTTCGTAATCAATTTCCAGCTAATGTGAAATTCATGTGGGGAAAGCAGGAATATGACGACAACGGCAAAGCGTACCCTTATCTGGAGCTTTATGCTATTAAAACGGTTCCAGGAAGTGATAAGGCTAAATTGGAGGGTGAAGTAATTACAGATGCAAGACAGGATTATGATCCGGTAACCGGAGGGGTGGTTGTAGAAATGAGCATGAATAAGCACGGCGCCGATGTTTGGGCCAAGATGACAACTGATGCAACAGTAGGAAATAAACATGATCCTATTGCCATTACACTCGATGAAGTAGTTTATTCTGCACCCTACGTGAATGGGCCTATTACCGGAGGAAATTCCCAGATTACGATGGGAAACAGAAGTTCGAGTCAGACTGTAAATGAAGCTACTGATCTTGCCAATATTTTAAAAAGTGGCAAATTAAATGCACCGGCACGCATTGTACAGGAACAGGTAGTTGGTCCCACACTTGGTAAAGCCGCTGTTAAAGGCGGGGCTTTAGCTTTTGGTATTTCTTTCCTCGTGATATTCACCCTGATGCTGATATATTATAATACTGCCGGTTGGGTTGCAAATATTGCATTGATACTTAACCTGCTTTTTACAATCGGGATTCTAAGCGCAATGCATGCTACGCTTACTGCTCCTGGTATTGCAGGTCTGGTGCTGACAATCGGTATGGCGGTTGATACCAATGTAATCATTTTTGAAAGGATCAAAGAGGAACTGACGCGGGGGAAAAGTTATCAGCTTGCAGTGAACGATGGATACCGCCGTTCCCTTGCACCTGTACTCGATGCCCATGTGACAACATTCCTGACTGCTGCCATTCTCGCTTATTTCGGTTTGGGACCCGTGCTCGGATTCGCAACCACACAGATGTTGGGTATTGCTCTTTCTCTTTTCTGCGGAATCCTTGTCTCCAGAATGGTAACTGATTTTTATACCAATAAGAACAGGCATTTTCAATACTTTACCGGCATTTCCAAAAAAGTATTTCAACATGCAAATTTTAAATTCATAGAATACCGAAAAGTAACTTATTGTATTTCTGCATTGGTGCTTATCCTGGGTATTTCCGCTTATTTCCACGGATTCCAAAAAGGAGTTGAATTTTCAGGAGGAAGAAGTTATATCGTTAAATTCAATAAACCTCTAAGCGAGCAGGAAGTAAAAGACGCATTGAATCTGCAATGGGGAAAATATCCGGAAGTAAAGACGTATGGTTCTAATCAGCAATTTGAAATTACAACGGACTACCTGGTAAACAGGGAAGGGTCTGTTGCTGATTCTACCGTTGCAGCCAAGATGTTCGTGGGTCTTCAGAAATTCCTGCCTGCCGGGACCACTGCACAGGAATTTGTATCAACTAATAAATTCATACAGCAATCAAAAAAAGTTGGCGCATCCATTTCTGATGACCTGAAAGCAGGTGCGGTGAAAGCAACTGTATTTGCATTGATTGCCATCTTCGTATATATTTTTATTCGTTTCCGTGACTGGAGATATTCACTAGGTACCATCATCGCACTATTGCATGACGTGCTGGTTGTACTGGCAGTTTTTTCTTTCCTTCCATCTGTGGTTCCTTTCCCTCTGGAAATTGACCAGCATTTTATTGCAGCAGTTCTGACTGTGATTGGGTTCTCTATGAATGATACCGTTATCGTATTTGACAGGATTCGCGAAGACAGTCGTACCCTGCGCGGCAAAACAAAAGGCGAAATTATTAATAAGGCAGTAAATGAAACATTACCCAGAACAATCATGACATCACTTACGGTTTTTCTGACGATCCTTATCCTTTTCCTCGTAGGTGGAGAAGTAACAAAGGGATTTGCTTTTGCGATGCTGATCGGAGTAATAACCGGTACCTATTCATCCATCTTTGTTGCCGCACCTATCTTGATTGATATGGCAAAGAAAAGACCATTAGGTGCAGCAGATACAAGCCTGAAACCTTTGACTACCAAGAAAGCAATACCTGCGAGATAAACCTTTTGAAATATTCACAAAAACCTCCTGATCAAACAGGGGGTTTTTTATTGGATTCTTTGAAAAGCCGGATACATTTTATGGATGTGGTGGCAAGGGCGGATGTGGTGGTAAAGGCGGTCTTGGAGGTAATATTGGATGCGGGGGTGGCCGGTGGTAAGAAGAAGCGTGATGATACCCACTATAGTAGTGGCGATGATAATAGCTATGAGAATGTCGATAGTAGTGATGTCCATGATAATAGTGTCCATGCGGGTGACGGACAGGAGGTGTCGGTGGCCGCGGCTGGCTAAATGCAAAGACAAAACCGAACAGGAGACAAATAAGAATCGGTATAGTCTTCATATAAAAGACCGATCTCAAACTTATTTTTGATTTCATACCGGTATTAGTGCAATTCGTATGCCAGCCGCTTCTGAACGAATGAAACCCACTAATTACGGGCGGAGCGGTTACATTTACCCAATGTCTTAAAGCATTGTCTACGCCAAGTCTATAGCTTTAAACTGTAGTATGTGATCGGGTATGATGGGCATGATGAACAGGTCTCCCGTGATAATGATGATGATAATGTCGATGGCTGTAATTGTGCCTGTAATTTCTGTGATGATAGTGCCTGTAATTACCATGTCCATGATAGTGATGATACGGACGATTATGATGCATTGGTGGACGAGGGCTGGCAAGTGCTATTAATGATAAAAACAGCAGACCAGTCAAAAAGGATATAATTTTCATTTTAATACGGATTGAATTTAATTATTTATTTTCTTTATAACGTTTATCTGGTGTCCCATCTTTCTTGGTATGTACCGTTGCGGGCGCTGCCTTTGCAGCATCCTTATTTGCTTTATAGCGCATATCAGCTGAGCCGTCCTTTTTAGTTGGGCCTGCAGTTTTTGCAGTTGTAGCAGTTTTCGCAGTTGCGGAAGTAGTCGTTGGTTTGGTGGTAGTCGTTGTAGCCGCAGGTTTCTTATTTTTGGTATTGGATGGAGTAGTTTTCGCAGGTGTGGATTGGGCATGTGAAAAAACAACAAAACCAAATGAAAGAAGAAGGGCAAATAGCATTTTTTTCATATGTAAGCAATGTTTGTGAAGCCAATATAAAAAAATTGGTAGAATTCCCAAAAAACAGGCAACCTGGATCTTGCCATTTAGATTGAAATTCAACTCTTTAACTGCTGTTTAACCATTTTTGTAATTTTGTAGGACAGAAACTTACCCAATTTTGCGTTTCAATTTTTTCAATTCATGAGGTCTTCCATGTTGAAATGGCTGGTACTATCAGCCACTGTGTTAATTGGGCTTATAGTGATCGTACAGCTTTACTGGCTCACGAAGGTTTATTCATTTGAGCAAAAGCAATTCAACACCAATGTGGTTAAAAGCCTTCGGGGAGTTTTTGAGGATCTCGAAATGAATGATAATCCTGCGCAGAGTCTTCAGCAGCTCATACATAATCCAGCTGACGATTATTATCTATTTAAGGCTGATACCATTCCGGAGCAAGATTCACTTACTTTTTATATCCGTAAGGAATTTGGCGATTTTGACGTTTTAACGGATGTTAAACTGGGCGCGTACAGCGCCATACAAAAAAAATATATCTATGAAGATTATATACCGACAGCTGCATCGGGGTTTAACATAACGACGGCCAGGGGCCTGCCGGTTTTTACTGAAGATTATGACCATATACTCCTTTATTTTCCTCACCGTTCCCAGTATATCCTCGGAGAGATGAATTTTTGGATTATTAGCAGTGTGGCACTCTTCCTTGCACTGATAGGACTGGCGATCAGTCTTTTTTACTTTTATCGTCAGAAATTTCTGGCAGAAGTGCAAAAGGACTTTGTAAATAATTTTACCCACGAATTCAAGACTCCGCTTGCCGTTATAAAAATAGCCTCAGATGTGCTCGCTCAAAATGATATCAGTCAGAAACCTGAAAGACTAAAAAGATATGCTTCCATCATTCAAAATCAAACAACTCATCTACAAAATCAGGTTGAAAAACTTTTGAAATCAGCGTCCGCTGAGAATAAAAAATTTCCATTGGATAAAGATAATGTCCAACCTGCAAGATTAATTGAACAGGCACTGAATAAACTCCAGCCCCTGATAGAACAGAAGCAGGCGCTGGTCGAACTTAAAGTGGACAATTATGATATCAATATTCAGGCAGATGAAGGACATCTGGAGCTTGCTATTATCAATATTCTTGAAAATGCATTGAAATATTCCATTGCCCCTCATATTATCGTCGAAACAGGGAAGGAAGAATCAGATTATTTTATCTCGGTAAAAGACAATGGTATAGGTATTGAAAAAAAATACCTCAAGAATATTTTTAAGAAATTTTACCGCGTTCCAACCGGAAATATTCACGATGTAAAAGGATTTGGTCTTGGATTAAATTTTGTAAAGCGGATTATCGACGGTCATGATGGTAAAATCCGGGTGAACAGCCTACCTGGCATTGGTACTGAATTTCGCTTATTGATACCTTTTAAAAATATATAAAATCAAGCATTAATCCAATGAATACGAAATCAAAAGTATTACTCGCTGAAGACGATCTCTCATTAGGGTATGTAATCAAAGATAATCTTGCTGACGCCGGATATGAAGTTGTGTTATGCGCGGACGGGCAGGCAGCCATAGATAAATTCAGCAAGGAAAGTTTCGATATCTGTCTGCTCGACGTCATGATGCCGAATAAGGACGGGTTTGCCGTGGCAAAAAAAATCCGTCAGCAAACGGATCAGATTCCGATTTTACTGATTACTGCCAAATCTCTTGAAGAAGATCGCATACACGGCTTCGAATGCGGTGCAGATGACTATATCATTAAGCCCTTTAGTATGCAGGAACTACTGCTAAGAATCGATGTATTTTTACGCCGGACAAAGAAAATGTATTCAGAAAAAACATTGAACTTTCAGATTGGTAAAATGAAATTCTCCTTCAAGGATCTCAAATTATCTATTGGCGCAACCGCATTCAATATGACTCAAAAAGAAGCAGAACTACTTTTATTCTTATGTGAACATCCTAACAGGATTCTTAAAAGAGAAGAAGTGTTATTGAATGTATGGGGAAAAGACGATTATTTTTTGGGAAGAAGTATGGATGTTTTTATTACCAAGCTCAGGAAATACTTCAAGGAAGATGTTTCTGTCCAAATTGAAACAATACATGGAATGGGTTTCCGTTTAAATGCGTCTGTCCATTAATCAGCAACCAACTGTCTCAATTACATAAAATTGACATGTCACTAAAACTTCTGACACTTGTTTTCCTCAATCTTTCGGTCAATTTGGTATTCGGCCAGATTCATTCTGATACTTTAAGGCTAAACCTGGACAGTGCAGAGCGTCTGTTCCTTTCCGGAAATTATTCTCTTCTTGCCCAGAAATATAATATCGATGCACAGAAAGCATTAATTATTCAGGCCAAACTCTGGCCCAATCCAAATTTATCATTTGATCATGGTCCCGTAATCCCCTTAAATGACCCGAGTTCAAATCCTTCACATTCTACTTTCTTTCTGAATAGTGAAAATGCAGCTTCTGTATCCCAGTTGATTTTATTAGCCGGAAAAAGAAACAAACAAATTAAACTTGCGGAAGCAAATGCAACTCTTTCAGAATTCCAATTTTTCGATCTTCTAAGAACCCTAAAATATACACTCCGAACCGATTTCTTTAATATCCATTATATGCAGGAATCCGGTAAAGTGTATGAAACAGAGATCAGAGCGCTACAACAAATCGTGAATGCTTTTAACCAACAGCTGGGAAAAGGATACATTTCCGAAAAAGAGGTAATACGAATTAAAGCACAGTTATATGCCTTTCAAACTGAATATAACAACCTGATTAATCAAATCAATGATGTAGAAAGTGAACTACGGCTTGTTTTGCAGGTAAAACCTACTATTTATATAAACCCACTTGAAGATTCAAACGCCATTAAAAGTCTGGATCCCGAAAGATTTACACTAAATACACTTATTGATTCGGCATATAAAAACCGTACGGATCTTCTGATCGCCAGAAAAAACCTTGACATCAATAAACTGAATTATAGTTATCAGAAGGCGCTTGCGGTTCCAGACTTGACTGCTTCAGCCAGTTATGATAAACAGGGAAGTTATACCCTTTATTATAATTCTATAGGTGTTTCGATGGACCTCCCCTTCTTCAATCGTAACCAGGGAAATATAAAGGCGGCAAAAGCGCAAATCGCAAACACGGATGCCTTGCAAAAAAGCACTGAAGCAATTGTAGCAGAAAACGTCTCCCGATCCCTGCAAAAGGCCTTTTCAGAAAATAAATTATACCAAAGCATCGATCCCGATTTTTTCAATGAATTTGAACGTCTGATGCATGAAGTTTTGATTAATTATCAAAAACGAAATATCGGGCTCCTTGAATTTCTTGACTTTTATGATTCTTATAAGCAGAACGTTCTACAGATAAATACAATAAAATATAATAGAGTTCAGGCTTTTGAAGACATCAATTATTATACAGGCACCGAATTCTTTCAACCTTAACCTCCTACCGAGTTATATGCAATTAAAATATGGATTTAGCCTCGCTGCGGCCTTACTAATCGTCCTTGGAGTTTCTTCCTGTACGGATAATGCAGCGCCGCCGGATGAAAAAAAAGGATACGTTATGCCAGACTCTCTTTTAAAAACAATAGAGATTGATACAGTTAGCAACTCTCGTGTATTGAATACACTGACACTGACCGGTAAGGTGGATTTTAATGAAGACAACGTGATAAAAATTATCCCGACCATCAGTGGTCAGGTATCAGATATTAAAGTAATGACAGGCGACTATGTAAAAAAAGGTCAGGTGCTGGCTGTTATCAAAAGTTCCGATATGGCAGGATACAGCAATGATTATTTGACAGCTAAATCCAATGTTGATATTGCTAAGAAAACAATGGACGCGACGGACGACATGTTTAAAAGCGGACTTGCCTCCCAAAGAGATCAACTGGCGACCCAGGAAGGTTATAACCAGGCTGTTTCAGCCTTTGAGAAAGCAAAGCGCATATTAAATCTAAACGGTGGCAGTATGTCCGGAGAATATACTGTTGCATCACCCATTAACGGTTTTGTTGTGGAAAGGCAGGTAAATAACAATATGATGATCCGTTCCGATAATGCCACCGGTCTTTTTACCATATCTGATCTAAAAAATGTATGGGTGATGGCGAATGTGTACGAATCTAATATTTCGTTTGTAAAAATGGGCGACAGTGTAAACATTACGACGCTTTCTTATCCCGGAAAAATTTTTCGAGGAAAGATCGATAAAATCATGAACGTGCTTGATCCTTCAAATAAAGTAATGAAACTGCGCATTGTTTTGCGGAATCCAGATTATCTTCTGAAGCCTGAAATGTTTGCGAGCGTGGCTGTAAATACATCAGAAAATAAAAAAATGCTCAGTATTCCTGCAAGGACCCTAATTTTCGATCATAGCCAATACTACGTACTTGTATTTAAATCTCCATCAGATATTACAATCAGACCTGTTCAGGTGCTTAATACAACAGGCGATCGTGCTTATATTTCCGAAGGCCTTTCTGAAGGTGAACGCCTGATCGGTACCCAGGCAGTATTAATATACCAGGAACTGAACAGCTAGTATAAATAAGTATTTGATGAACAAGACGCTAAAGAATATTCTTGCATTCTCGCTTAAAAATAAATACTTCATTTATTTCGCTACCATCATTCTGGTTATTTATGGCGTGATCACATTTATGAATATGCCGATCGAAGCATTTCCGGACGTAACAAATACCGAGATAACGGTCATTACTCAATGGCCAGGAAGAAGCGCGGAAGAAGTCGAAAAATTTGTTACAATTCCCATAGAAATTGCACTCAATCCTGTAAACCGGAAAACGAGCCTGCGATCAACAAGTATATTTGGACTCTCTGTGGTAAAGCTGATTTTTGAGGACGATGTTCAGGATACATATGCACGTACACAGGTGAATACGCTTATTCAAAACGTTACACTTCCCGAAAATATAAATCCGCAGGTACAACCCCCAACAGGCCCTACGGGTGAAATATTTCGTTACAGTCTGGTAAGTTCTTTCAGGGAGCCCAGAGAATTAAAGACGATGCAGGATTGGACCGTTGACCGCGAACTGCGTTCTGTTCCCGGTATAGCGGATATTGTAAGTTTTGGTGGTACGGTTAAAGCGTATGAAATCCAGGTAAATCCTCAAAAACTTACAGGATTGGGAATTACACCTCTTGATGTATATACTGCAGTAAACAGAAGTAACATCAATATCGGCGGAGATGTAATTAATAAAAATAACCAGGCATATGTTGTCAGAGGCATTGGATTGCTCAACGATATCAATGAAATCAAAAATATATTTATAGCGAATATTAGTGGTCTTCCTGTGTTGGTCAAAGATGTTGCTGACGTTCAGATTTCGGGATTACCAAGACTTGGCGAAGTAGGAAGATCAGACGCCATTGATAGCGGTAAGACGCGTATTGTGTCAAATGACAATGATGTGGTGGAGGCGATTGTGCTCATGCGAAAGGGGGAAAATCCAGATAAGGTAATCAAAGCTCTTAAATTAAAAATCCAGAAACTAAATGATCGGGTCTTGCCACCTGATGTAAAAATTGTTCCGTTTTATAACAGGGAAGAACTGATCCATTATGCCACTCATACAGTGATGCATAACCTGATTGAGGGAATATTGCTCGTTACCCTGATCGTATCGCTGTTTATGTTTAACTGGCGAACGACTTTAATCGTTTCCATCATCATTCCACTCTCTCTGCTATTTGCTTTTATATGTCTGCACTTAATGGGCATGTCTGCAAACCTGCTTTCCCTTGGCGCTATCGACTTTGGAATCATCATTGATGGCGCCGTCGTTATGGTCGAGGGTTTGTTTGTAATGCTTGATCAACAGGCAAAGATTTATGGAATGGAAAAGTTCAATAAACTGGCCAAGATGGGTATGATCAAGAAAAAAGGCTCCGAACTCGCCAAATCCATCTTCTTTGCTAAAATCATTATTATTACCGCACTTCTTCCCATTTTCTCTTTTCAGAAAGTGGAAGGAAAAATGTTTTCACCACTTGCCTATACTCTCGGATTCGCGTTACTCGGAGCACTGATATTTACACTGACTCTGGTACCCGTACTCGTAAATGTGCTATTAAATAAAAATGTAAAGGAAAAACATAATCCTTTTACACATTTATTGACAAGCTGGGTCCTCTATGGATTCCGGTTCGTATTCAGCAATAAAAAATTAGCGCTTGGAATTTCGATCCTTTTCGTCGCGATTGGTTTTTATTCATTCAAATTTCTTGGATCGGAATTTCTGCCGGAATTAAATGAAGGATCACTTTGGGTGCGCGCAACAATGCCTTATAGCATAGCATTGGATAAGTCAGTACAGGTTGCCAATCAGATGAGAAGTATAATGATGCAGTTCCCTCAGGTTAAAAAGGTGGTTTCGCAAACCGGTCGGCCGGATGATGGAACTGATGTCGCCGGATTCTACAATAATGAATTTGATGTCGCATTGTATCCTCAGGAGGAATGGAATCCCAAGATTTCCAAGGATGAATTGATTGAACTTTTGCGCAAATCACTGAGTGTAATTCCCGGAGCTGAATTAAACTTTTCGCAACCTATAATGGACAATGTGGAAGAAGCAGTATCAGGAGTAAAAGGTTCTATTTGTGTAAAGATATTTGGTGATTCTCTTGACTATATGGAGGAGAAATCGGACGAAGTAAACAATGTTCTAAAAACAGTAAAGGGAATTACAGACTTGGGAGTTATCAGGAATATTGGCCAGCCTGAACTGGATATTGATCTTGATCAGGACCGTATGGCGCTCTATGGCGTCTCAACCGCTGATGCTAATGCCGTTATTGAAATGGCCATTGGTGGGAAAGCGGTAACCCAGTTATATGAAAATTTTCGTCATTTTGATATACGTATCAGGTTCCCGGTTGAATTCAGATCTTCCGATGACGACATAGGAAATTTACAGGTTCCGACAGCATCGGGTTCCAAAGTCCCCATCAAACAAATTGCAACGATTTCACAGAAAACAGGGCCCTGTTTAATATTCCGTGACGATAACGAAAGATATTCAGCTATAAAATTTTCGGTTGAGGGACGAGACATGGGATCTGCAATAAAAGAGGCTCAGGAGAAAGTTGATGAAAGAATAAAATTGAAAAAGGGTTATAACATGGTTTGGCAGGGGGATTTCGAAAATCAACAAAGGGCCTCTAAGCGTCTTGCCGAAGTTGTGCCCATCAGCCTTCTGCTCATATTCTTATTACTGTTCATCATGTTTGGTAATTTGAAAGATGCAGGACTCGTATTCTTAAATGTACCATTTGCAGTTGTGGGAGGTATACTGGCATTGTTAATAACAGGCACCAATTTCAGTATTTCAGCTGGCATTGGTTTTATTGCATTATTTGGTATATGTATACTGGAAGGAGTGCTCCTAACCACAGCTTTTAAGCAAAACCTGGAACGGTTGCGTGGAGAAAATCCCTTGTATACTGCAGTTAAGCGTGGTGTGAATTCACTGATACGCCCTGTGCTCATGACGGCCTTTATGGCAACCATCGGTTTATTGCCTGCGGCCATGTCGGCGGGAATCGGTTCTGAAAGTTCCCGTCCTCTTGCGCGCGTAGTGATCGGGGGATTGATTTGTGCGACCATATTTTCGCTCCTGATTTTTCCGGTGGTTTTCTTTTTATCTTATCGCAATGTTGATACACGCCATCAGGGTGAGTCTGATGATTTGGTAAGGGTCAAAAATTAAAGTCGGGGGTTTATCTTGGTACTCGCGTTATACTGCAAAGGATGTTCCGCAGCCGCAGGTTTTTGAAGCATTGGGATTACTAAAACTAAATCCACGGGCATTCAGACCGTCCTCCCAATGAATATTCATTCCGGTAAGATATATAGCATGAGACGGGTTCATTATAAAAGAAAGTGAATCGGATTCAAATAATTGATCTGATTCCTGACGTTTGTCAAAACCAAGAATATAGGAAAGGCCGGAACAACCACCACCCTTTACGCCAATTCGAAGAAATCTACTATCATCGAATCCAGGTTCACTCATTAGTCGTCTTATCTCTTTTACAGCCTGTGAGCTGAAATGCAAAGGAGATTCCACCATCTTTTCCATTCAACAAATTTACCACTATATGTGCAAAGCTCAAATTAAGACTACCAATTTGAAAATTCGATTTAGTCGCCGAAGTCTTAAAGTATTAAGCCCAATCCTAAGAGAGGATCTTTTTGGCTTCATAACTCAGTGCATCCGAGACAACATGGTGCAAAGAGGCTTTTGGGGTTTGCATCACCATTTCAAGAAGGCTTTTATTAAGATCCTGCCCTGTTGCGGATTCCGGCAAAAAAGATGCGACCTGATTGATGATCAGCATGTTTTGCTCCTTAAGATTCCGGATCGCATCCCAGGCTTCCGGGCTCACATAAATCTGCTGAGTAATATTATGGTCGAATTCCTGACGAATCGTTTGAATCAGAAGGTTCTGCATTTCGCGAACATTTAGTCCTGGCTGATTTGTCCGGCTAATGAGGTTGGGTAGTGCTATCCGGTCCGCCAGCAAAATAAGTCTCTCGTATGCTTGTAATTTCATTGGCGTTGTAGAACTGGCGGCTTCAGGTTTCCCGGTTGTTCTGCTTTGTTTTGCCTGTTTTCGCTGAATCCAAAAAACGTACGCCAGGATAGCAGACAAAATAACAGCAAATGCAATGGAAATAATGTATTCATTCGTACTAAGCATCAGCAAAAATTTATTGTTAAACGAAAATACGCAAACCAATATTTCCGATTCTCTAAATAAATAAATATAGTCGCTTGTATCCCCTGGCCTTGAAGCATCAAATTACCTGGGTTTGATTTCGATGTTTTGAATATTTGTATTCTTCAGAAACAAAAATTCGGGTACTTTGCCATAGTTTGAAGATTACTCATGGAAAAAAAAATATTTACTGACTCAGGCATTGAAATAAATCCTGTCTATAAGCCCGGGGAGGAGGAGCTTAACCGGGAGATTCCGGGCGAATTTCCATTTACACGCGGGATTCGGGCCGACATGTATCGGTCAAAGCTATGGACTATGAGACAATATGCCGGTTTCAGTACTGCTGCCGAAAGTAATAAAAGATATCATTACCTTCTAAGTCAGGGTGTATCGGGATTAAGCGTTGCATTTGACCTTCCAACACAGATCGGATATGACAGTGATCACACCCTTGCGGATGGAGAAGTGGGAAAAGTAGGTGTAGCAATTGACTCTATTCGGGATATGCAGGAATTATTTGCAGGCATTTCATTGGAAAAAATTACGACCTCTATGACTATCAATGCAACTGGATTTATCCTGCTTGCATTTTATGTAGCCCTTGCAAAACAACAAGGTGCCGACCTGAAAAAAATATCAGGAACTGTCCAAAATGATATATTGAAAGAATACGCAGCTAGAGGAACTTATATCTACCCTCCCCGGCCCTCCATGCGAATCATCACCGACATTTTTGAATGGTGTGGAAACGAACTTCCGAAGTGGAATACTATTTCGATTTCAGGATATCACATTCGGGAAGCCGGCAGTACTGCAGTTCAGGAAATCGCATTTACACTGGCTAATGGAAAAGCTTATGTTAAAGCAGCAATTAAAAAGGGGTTAGATATTAACGTATTCGGCAAGAGACTCTCTTTTTTCTTCAATGCCCATAATAATTTATTTGAAGAAGTGGCGAAATTCCGCGTGGCCCGTCGAATGTGGGCCCGGATTATGAAAGAACTGGGAGCCACTGATCCTCAGTCTATGATGTTACGTTTTCATGCACAGACCGGCGGCAGCACACTGACTGCACAACAACCGGTTAACAACATATCACGCGTGACAATCCAGGCCCTTGCAGCCATATTAGGCGGAGCCCAATCTTTACATACAAACGGATATGATGAAGCTTTAGGTCTGCCTACGGAGGAAGCAGCAGGAATCGCATTACGAACCCAACAAATTATTGGTTTCGAAAGTGGCGTTACTGGTACCGTTGATCCCCTGGGAGGAAGTTATTTTTTGGAATCACTGACAAATTCAATGGAAGAAGCCAGCTGGAATCTGATCCGTATAATAGATGAATTGGGGGGAAGTGTGGCTGCAATAGAGCAGGGATTTATTCAAAATGAAATTGCCAAAAGTGCATATGAATATCAAATCAAAGTTGAGAATAAAGAAAAAATAATTGTGGGTGTAAATGCATTTGAGGCCATAGAGAAAAGTTATACGAAAGTATTCAGAGTTGACGATTCCATCCGGAAAATTCAAACAGACAAGCTCAACATATTAAGACGGGAAAGAGATCCCGCCAAATGCGATCACGTTCTCCAACTCCTCAATGACTATGCAGCATCGGGAGAAAACCTGATGCCAGCCGTTATTAAAGCCGTCGAAGCAGACTGTACACTCGGAGAAATCGCTGACACACTCAGAGAAGTATTCGGTGAATATAAAGGCTAATCAATCAATATTAGTTACCCAAAGCCTGGGCATCCATTAAGATTACCTTGATCATGGTTGGTCCGGTTATAGGCCCCGGTGCATTGGAACCGTCTGCGGCCCGCAGATCAACGGTGACAGAACCAGTCGTATGAATAGCACCATAGGCAACGCCGTCAATAACTTCAGGTAAAGCTTCATAAGTCGGATTTGTTGAGGATGGATCATCAAAAGACAGGTAAATAATAACTCCACCGTTCAGATCGATGTTTTGTGTTAATTCGGGAACACTTAGGGAGGTATAGTAAAACAAAGTACCATTCGGATCATTGCCGGAAGCCCATTGGTTAGCCTGCACCGTGTATACAGCTGAAAAAACCTGGTTAACCTGTTGAATAGTCGTTTTGGTGCATCCAGAGAAAGCTACAATTGCAAAAACGGATAAGAGGGTAATTTTCATATTGTTGGTTTTTCTATCAATTTTAATGATTGACCTAATATTGCAAAAATAGTTTAATCACTGAAAAGAAATACGGCTAATTTCATAAAATCATCTACTAACATATGCAGTCATTTCTAGAAGAATTATTTAAAGAACAGGACTATGACGAAAGGAATTTCTTTCTGATCGCTGGTCCTTGTGTTGTTGAGTCAGCGGAATTACTGGACACAATCGCCTCAAAGGTTTCATCTCTTTGCGCAAAAATGGGTATACCTTATATCTTCAAAGCATCTTACAGAAAAGCCAATCGCACCAGTGGCGGATCTTTTACCGGTATAGGTGATGAACAAGCTTTGATACTTGTTCAAAAAACCGGCCAGAAATATAAAATTCCTACTACGTCTGATATTCACGCACACGATGAAGCCGCTCCTGCATCTTTGTTTGTGGATGTATTACAAATACCTGCTTTTTTGTGCAGACAAACGGACTTGCTCGTAGCTGCGGCAGATACAGGAAAAATTATCAACGTTAAGAAAGGTCAGTTTCTAAGCGGACCGGCTATGAAATTTGCGGCAGAGAAAATCAGAAATGCCGGAAATGGGAAAATTATTTTTACTGAAAGGGGGAATACTTTCGGGTATCAGGATCTTGTTGTAGACTATCGGAATATTCCCTGGATGCAGGAACACGATGTACCCGTTGTTATGGATTGTACTCATTCTCTACAGCAACCTAATCAGGGAAATGGAGTAACAGGAGGAAATCCGAAAATGATAAGTACGATTTCCATGTCAGCTATCGCTGCAGGTGCCGACGGATTATTTATTGAGACCCATCCCGATCCTGCTCGTGCAAAAAGCGATGGAGCCACCATGCTCCGTCTGGATTTGCTGGAGGATTTGCTTGCAAAACTGGTGAAATTGAGAAAAGCAGTTATTTAATCTATGCCAATATAACTTTCCACACTAAAATACATCTGCCATGCAGGATAATTCTTCAGGCAGTAAATGGATTACGTTTTGCTGCCATAATATAACGCTTGATATTCATCCAGAAAGCCAAAACAAAATATACAATCAGTGGGGAGCCCATTGTAAGGAAAGAGATATAAATAAACCAGGTACGAATTCGGGAAGTTGCAATTCCCAACCGTTCGCCGATGGCAGTGCACACTCCGAATAACTGCCACTCAATGAATTCCTTCATCCTGTTCATAGTGTAAAATTAAAAAAAATAGCCTAAAGAGCAAGTGCATGCTTAGGCATTAACGCATTTTTTAGGTAAATTTGTATCCTGAAAATGGGTACCTCCCTCACTATTCATTAAAATTTGACTATCATGGTTTTTGATCTCGATTTAATCAAGAGAGTTTACAATGAAATGCCTTCCAAAATAGCCGCGGTGAAAGAAATAACCGGAGGGCCCCTCACATTATCTGAAAAAATCCTCTATACCCATCTTTACTCAAAAACGTTGAGGCATTATACACGTGGCAAAGATTATGTGGATTTCGCGCCAGACCGTGTTGCGATGCAGGATGCAACAGCTCAAATGGCCTTGTTACAGTTCAGTACCTGCGGCCGTGAACGTGTAGCAGTTCCTTCCACCGTCCATTGTGATCACCTGATTCAGGCAAAGACTGGAGCCAAATCTGATCTTTCAACTGCACTAGACGTAAATAAAGAAGTGTACGATTTCTTATCCTCTATTTCCAATAAATATGGTATCGGTTTCTGGAAACCCGGTGCAGGAATTATTCACCAGGTAGTTCTGGAAAATTATGCTTTCCCAGGAGGAATGATGATTGGAACGGATTCGCATACACCGAATGCCGGAGGTTTGGGAATGATTGCCATAGGTGTTGGTGGAGCAGACGCAGTAGATGTGATGGCTGGACTCGCCTGGGAATTAAAAATGCCTAAACTGATTGGCATTAAACTTACAGGTAAATTAAATGGATGGACATCTCCTAAAGATGTAATTCTAAAAGTTGCAGGAATACTTACAGTTAAAGGTGGCACGGGTGCAATAGTTGAATATTTTGGGGATGGAGCAGATAGTCTAAGCGCAACAGGCAAAGCCACAATTTGTAATATGGGTGCCGAAATCGGAGCCACGTGCTCACTTTTTGCATATGATGAAAAAATGTCAGCCTATCTCAAAGCTACTGAGCGGGAGGATGTCGCACGTCTTGCAGACAAAATCAAAAATTCCCTGCGCCCCGATCCCGAAGTTTATGCGAATCCTTCGGCTTATTACGACCAGTTGATAGAAATAAACCTGGATGAACTGGAGCCTCACGTAAACGGACCCTTCACACCAGATCTCGCATGGCCAATTTCAAAATTTGCAGAAGCGGTAAAAAATAACCAATGGCCGGAAAAACTCGAAGTCGCCCTGATCGGCTCATGTACCAATTCTTCATATGAAGATATCAGCAGATCTGCTTCAGTAGCGAAACAAGCTATCGAAAAAAACCTTGAAACGCTCGCTGAATTCACCATTACACCTGGTAGCGAACTCGTTCGTTATACAATTGAAAAGGACGGCTACCTGAAGACATTCGAAAAAATAGGAGGCATCGTATTGGCAAATGCTTGCGGACCCTGTATTGGTCAGTGGGCCCGGCATATCGATGATCCAAATCGCAAAAATTCCATTATTACATCCTTTAACCGGAATTTTGCAAAGCGGAATGACGGACTTTCTTCTACGCATGCCTTTGTTGCATCTCCGGAAATCGTTACAGCATTTGCAATCGCCGGTCACCTTTCTTTCAATCCGTTGAAAGATAAATTGAAAAATAAAAGTGGAGATTATGTAAAACTTGATGAACCATCGGGCTTTGAATTGCCACCCCATGGATTTTCAGTGGATGACCCCGGATACCTGCCTCCTGCTGAAGACGGAAGCAGACTGAAAGTAATTGTTAAACCCGATTCTCAACGTCTTCAATTACTTGAACCCTTTAAGCCTTGGGAGGGTGTTGATTTGAAAGGACTGCGTTTGCTAATTAAGGCCAAAGGTAAATGCACAACCGATCATATTTCAATGGCCGGACCATGGTTAAAGTTCCGTGGTCATCTGGATAATATTTCAAATAATATGCTCATAGGAGCTTTGAATTTTTTTAATGAAAAGACTGATTATGTAAAAAATCAACTCACGGGCGAATATGGACCAGTGCCTGCAACCGCACGCGCTTATAAAGCCGCGGGAGTTGGCAGCATTGTGATCGGGGATGAAAATTATGGTGAAGGTTCTTCCCGCGAACATGCAGCCATGGAACCACGCCACCTGGGTGTTCGTGCAATACTTGTGCGCTCTTTTGCACGAATTCATGAAACCAATTTGAAAAAACAGGGAATGCTCGCTTTAACTTTTGTCGATAAGGCCGACTATGATAAAATTTTAGAAGATGATGTGATCGATATCGACGGACTGACGCATTTTACACCAAGTCAGCCATTGACCCTTGTAATGCACCATCTACACGGAGAACCCGAAGAAATTCTAGTGAACCACACTTATAATGAATCTCAGATCGAATGGTTCAAAGCAGGCGGTGCATTAAATGTTATTAGGGCAGAATTCGCCAAATAATCATGGAGGCCATTCCCGATTTAGAACAGAGAGCCCATTCGCAATTCGGCCTGAACCCGATTGTCATTATTTGCATCTTGTTAATTGGGATCCGTATCATTTTTATCAATATCATGGGTATTATGCCCCAAGATGCCTATTATGATTTCTATGCACAGCACATTGATCTTTCCTATTATGATCACCCACCGTTGATTGCTTATATCCTCCGCTTATTTACAACTTTATTTGGTAAAAAAGTAATTGTCTTAAAACTGGCCGACTTTACCATCACCCTGTTCACAATTATTGCATTTTACAAACTGGCAGGAAAATTTCTGAGCAGGAACAAAACACAGATGGCAACGGCCCTTCTTATTTCCACCCTAATGGTTAGTATACTTTCATTGATCTCCACACCCGATGTACCGCTAATGTTATGCTGGGCCATTAGTTTGATTTTTCTTTATGACGCAATCTGGAAAAAGAAAAATATTTGTTGGGTATGGTCAGGAATTTTTACGGGGCTTAGCTTTGATTCAAAGTACACTGCACTTTTTTTAATCATCGGTTTAGTCGGTTTTTTAATGATGACAAAATCATTCAGGAATTTGATTATCTCCAAGTGGTTTTTTTTATACCTGATTTCCTTCGTAATTACCATACTTCCCGTGGTTATTTGGAATGCGAAAAATAACTTTGCATCATTTAAATTCCAATCAGAAGGACGAGTTCAGGAAGGATTGCATGTCGACATCACTGGCTTTATCGGCGTTATTGGCCATCAATCGGCTATTCTTCTCCCGACACTGTTTTTTTCTCTTGTTTACTTCATATACCGTTACTGCAGAAAATATGGAATCAGGCCTGGCAGGATTCCCTCAGAGCAACTATTTCTATTGTGTTTTTTTATTCCATTATTTCTTGGATTTATTTTTATTTCTTTTTTTTACTGGGTAAAACTAAACTGGATTATGCCTGCGTATATTACGGGTATTATCTGGGTAGTCAGGTTCTGGAATATAAAATGGATACGCTTTCAATTGATATTTTCACTTATCCTTCACCTGTTGCTTGCGATCGAAATTATATTCTATGTATTTCCAATCAGATCGGACGATACATGGTTTGGATGGACCGCATTTTCTGATAAAGTGACTACGATGCGAGAACAATATCCTAAGGCATTTATTTTTTCATCTGATGATTATAAAACAGCAGCCATCCTAAATTTCTATTTGAATGAGATGGTTTATTCAAAGAATATCGTCGGCGAAAAAGCACTACAATTTGATTTTGTAGGAACAGACCTGCGAACATTAAATGGCAGAAATGCAATTTATATAGATTCGAATCCACATTTCACGAATCTGAAAAACGAAAATAAAGCCATACCGTTATCTTATTATTCTTATTTCGACCGGATCATTCCACTTGAGCCCATACTCATAGAAAAAAACGGAAAAGTAGTAAGGAAATTTTCTACGTTTCTCTGTACAAATTATCATTTCAAATGAGTCAGAAGCCCGTTCCTGCCGGTAATTTTCAAAAAACTTCCGACATCCCATTCTGAATATTATATTCGTATCAGAATAAAATCAAATCCATTGAAACGCCTGTTTTACTTACCATTGATATTCCTGTTTCTGGCATGTTCTTCTTCAAAAAAACTGGCAGTTTCAAAAGAAGAACAGGAAACCCTTCCTGAGCTTCCATTGTCTGAATTGGATGTTCCGGTTTATCTGGCAGCTGCGCCTGTTCTTGCGAAAGCTGAAAAACTCGTTCCAACAGAATTCACTTCAGATGCATGGCCTGATTTTATGCATCCTACTTGTGACTTCCGTTATAAATATCGCTTTATAAGGTCAAATCTGCAGATTTCCTGCACCAATAATCTAATTAGCGTACACTTTGGCGGAAATTATCAGGTAAGTGGCAGCAAATGTCTTTGTACCGCCGGCATTCCCGTGACTCCCTGGATATCCGGCAACTGCGGATTTTCGCCGCAACCACTTCGCAAAGTAAATATGTCGATAAGCACCACCTTGCAATTTCTTCCCAGCTATAGAATTCGCACAGCTACCACGATCAACCAGATTCAACCAATCGATAAATGTTCTGTTTCTGTTTTTTCCAACGATATCACACAACTCGTAATGGACAGTATCCGGTCTTCGCTAGCAACATTCTCATCGGCAATGGACCAGACGATTGCCGGATTGAATTTTGAAAAATTTATTACCCAGATTAAAGATAGCAGTTACCGGAAAATTGGAATTGGAAAATACGGTTATTTTCTTCTCAATCCTTACGCCGTTCGCATAGGACAGCTGAACTACGCAAAAGATAGTTTCTCAATTTCATTAGGTCTTTCCTGCAGACCCCAATTAAGTTCTGATCCGGTGAACCATACTCCTGAACCTTCTTCACTACCTGCATTATTACAGACCAACAGCCGAAGCGGAATTCGTCTTTTTCTGAACATGAATTATAATTATGAATTTTTAACGAACATTTTACGCGATAGTCTCCATAACAGAGTCTTTGAAGTGAAGGGAAGAACAATAGTAATAAAGGATGCAACTATTCGTGGCATAGGGAACCAACAAGTGCAACTGCGAATTGATTTTGCAGGGAGTAACCACGGAAGTATATACCTGACAGGAACACCTGTGCTAGATACAGCAAAGCAAACATTGAGTATTCCTGATATTCAATATTCTATTGAAGGAGAGGATCTGGCCTTAAAAATCGTAAGAAGTGTGTTTAGAAATAAAATTCGAAAGACAATACAGGGAAAATCTTATCTGGATATAGAGGCTCTGATAAATGCCAACAAAACTATGGTGGATCAAATTTTAAACAGGGAATGGATGCAGGGAATTCACTCATCAGGTTCCTTGAAAGAAGCTAAAATCATTGGTATGTTGATATCTCGGCAAAGTGTTCAAGTTCAAGTATTTATAGACGGAGAACTAAAATTATTAGGGGGCAACCTTTAACATAATATTTACGTAATTTAATAAAGATGAAGTGATTGCGCTATTAACTTCACCTTAAGAAAAGACCTTAAGACCATTGGTACACGGTAACCATCAAATTAGCGCATTAATAGCCGGCTGCAGACAAAATGACCGGGCCAGCCAGAAGGAATTGTATGAATTCCTGAAGGGATATGCTATGAAGATTTGCTATCGCTACCAGCATAATCAATATCAGGTTGAGGAAATTGTCAATGAAGGTTTCACAAAATTTTTTAAAAATATACATCAGTTTGACGAAAACCGTCACCTGGAGACTTCCATGGCTCTTAAAGGCTGGTTTAAACGAATCCTGGTAAATACCTGCATTGACTATTATCGCAAAAATTCCGCCTATCTCAGGGGGCAAACGCTTTCTGAAGAATCAGAAAAAATAGCAGATCGTGGGGAAACCGGAATTGATAAACTGTCGTATAAAGAAATAATTGAAGCAATCCGCTTATTATCACCTGCTTACAGAACAGTATTTAACCTTTTTGTAATCGAAGGGATGTCACATGAAGAAATAGGGAAACATTTGGGAATTTCTGTAGGTGCGTCCAAATCGAATTTATCGAAGGCTAGAGAAAATCTTAGAAAAATTTTGACTAAAAAAGCTGATGTGAAAACATATGTCGAACCTCTCTGATAAAGAAATAGACCGGTTAAGCAGGGAAGCGGCGGATTTTTACGAACCCGACCATTCTTCACTGTCATGGACCAGGCTCGAGCAGAAGCTCATTGAGCAGATTCCCGAGCGTCCGCCTGATAGTTTTCAATTCGGCCGGATAAATCCCTATGTATGGGGATCGGCTGTCGTGCTGATTGCGGGCGTTTCTTTTTTTGTAATTAAAAGCATTTATTATAGCAAACATTCTACACCTACAGTTCATCATTTAATCCAGATCGCTCCATCTTCGGATGCAAATAGTAAAAAGATTAGTTACAATACTATCCATTCTGATAGTAGTTCATCTGTTCATTACGCAGATGGTAACGTCAATAAAAAACCAGATTTGGCGAAAAAGCCGAATGTAGTTGCAGATGCCTCTGTGATCTCAAGTGTTTCTGGCAGATCAAATTCGAATATAAGTACCTCATCTGAGGCGGCAAAAATTCGAAGAGGGAATTCAAATACTGCAATAAACGAAAGTAACTCAGTTGGAAAAAGGTCTGGATCAAAAAGCGGATATTTTTCGGCCCCGGCTTCTTCTGGTTTTGATGCATCCCGTGAATCAAATATAGGAAATGGCACAAATTCAGGAAGTACCTTAGGTTCGAATAAAAACTCAAATTCTTATATTACCAATGTCTCTGCAATGTCCGGTGTAGCTAGTACAAACAATCAAAGAAACAGTAGCCATATTAGTTTACCAACCGTTATTACTTCGGGCGCCACTTTGGGCAAAATAACGGGCAATGATTCATTATTAAAGCAATTCACAGGTTCCAAAATACCTATCCCATACAAATCTCTGCGAGTAAATCGTTCATTAAATTTTGGTTTGGCATTTGGACCAGACTATACAGATGCCGGAGGAATTACAAATGATCAGCTTGGAAACAATATTGGTCTGACTATTGGATACTATCTTACAAATAGGTTATCAGTAAACTCAGGCATATTATATACTAATAAATTTTATTGGGCACCTGGTCATGGGTCAGTGAGAACAGCTTACACCGGGGGTCTCTATTCACCATTCAATAACATGATAACGGCTGCGGCGCCACCGCATATTGACTATACAAACGGTTCTGCCAGTATGTGGGAATTACCCCTGACAGTTCGCTTTGATTTTTCTAAGAATGAAAAAAATAAATTCTTTGCGAACGCGGGATTATCCTCCTATTTCATAATGAAGCAGACTTATATTTATTTCTTTCGTAGCGGTCAAAGACTGTTAGCTTATAAAACAGAAGACGACGAGCAGATTAATTATTGGTTTAAAGTAGTCAATGTTTCGTTTGGGTATGAATCCGATATTGGAAAAGGATTCTCATTTCAGGCAGAACCTTTTCTGAAATTGTCACTTCAAAATATGGGAATAGATAATCTGAAGTTTAACAGCTATGGGTTCCTGTTATCTTTCAGATACACTCCAGTTTTGAGCAGAACAAAAAAATAATAATTATCTGAGATCCGAAACAGGATCGAACCACAATGGTTTGCTGTTGTTCAAAGTTCCATTATAATTTATAAAAATTTCTTCATCTTTTTTTACATTACAGATTGTTTTAATCCGTATAACAGACAATTCAAAATCCATTTCATAGTCGGCATTTGGCTTAAAACTGTGGTTATATATAGAGAGATAACCCAATGCCACACAGCATTCCGATTCTTCCCTTCCCCAAAGAAATATATAGTCATGCAGAAGGGTTTGATCCAGAAGAAATCTTTCTTCACCACTCATTACAATCACAGGTGAAATTTCTATAAATTCACCCGAAGTCAAATTTTTATTCGTAAAAACACCCCGTCCCCGGCCAGGTGATGAAGCAATAAATAAACATGATAAAATCATAATGTTAAGTAACCCGCAAGGATCTGGCTAACATACCAGTTTCAAATGCAATTTATCAAGGCTTCGCTGTAAATTTGAAGAATGACTGTAGAAATCGAAAATACCCCGTTAAAATATCAATTTTTGGAGGTTTTCCAATCAAACGATCGGGAATCCCTGCATAAGTTCCTGGATAATCAGAATATTAGCGATGTGGCGGAACTCATCTATGAATTCCCGGAACATGAGGGTGAAATCTTAGGTAATTTGAGTATTCACAGGGCAGTAAGTACGTTTAAAATTCTTGAATTCGCGATTCAGAAACGTATTATTCAGGAGCTTTCCCCATCAAAGACAGCAGAACTACTAAACGGACTTCCGGCAGATGACCGCACTTCATTTCTGGAGGACCTGCCCAGTGAAGTAGTAAAAGAGCTGATCAAAATGCTGGATCCTGAAGAACGCAAAATCACATTATCTCTTCTTGGCTATCCTGAAAGCAGTGTGGGAAGGCTTATGACGCCGGACTATATTGCTGTGCAGAAAGGTTGGACCATTCGTCAGGTAATTCGCCATATTCGCGACGTAGGGAAAGATAGCGAAACCATCGATGTGATTTATGTGGTGGATGAAAAGGGTGTTTTTATTGATGATATTAAAATCCGTGAAATCATTCTTGCTGATCCGGATAAAAAAGTTGAAGATGTTATCGACAACCGTTTTATTTATCTCAACGTGAATGACGACCAGGAGACAGCCAATCAGGCATTTAAAATGAATAACCGAATGGCCCTTCCTGTACTTGACAAAAATAAAATACTTCTGGGAATCGTAACTATTGATGATGTATTGTGGGTAGCAACAGAGGAATTTACAGAAGATATTCAAAAAATCGGTGGTACTGAAGCTCTCGATCACCCTTATTTGGAGACACCTTTTTTTCAACTAATCAGGAAAAGAGTGGGTTGGCTAATAATACTCTTTTTGAGTGAAATGCTGACAGCTACGGCAATGGCCTACTATAACGACGAGCTCGCTAAATGGCTAATTCTGACCAATTTCATCCCCCTTATTATGTCCAGTGGCGGCAACAGCGGATCACAGGCGTCAACCCTGATTATCCAGGCAATGGCGTTGGGAGAAGTGACTATCACAGACTGGTGGCGTGTGATGCGCAGGGAAATCCTTTCCGGATTTATGTTAGGCGCAATTCTTGGTTTGATTGGTTTCATACGAATTTTTGTTTGGCACCTGCTTATGTCCCGCGGCGTATTTAAAGATATTTATGGATCACATTGGGATGCAATTGGTTTATCGGTTAGTTTCTCATTAGTTGGTGTTGTACTTTGGGGCACACTTGCAGGAAGTATGCTCCCGATCGTGTTAAAAAAATTGGGAGCAGATCCCGCTTCTTCTTCGGCCCCTTTTGTTGCAACACTGGTAGATGTCACCGGACTTATCATCTATTTTACCGTGGCTTCGATTTTTATGATGAATATTTTATTGTAAACGGAAAAATGCTCAGAACTTTTTAATGAGAAAATTTATAAAACTTTATTATGTGTGGAATTGTTGCGTATATCGGTCCCAGAGAAGCCTATCCTGTTATCATGAAAGGCCTGAAAAGACTTGAATACCGGGGTTATGACAGTGCCGGAGTTGCATTATTAGGCAAGGATTTGATGGTATATAAAAAGCAGGGACGAGTAGCTGCACTGGAAGAAAGTATTATTGGAAAAGACCTGCACGCAAATGCTGGAATTGGTCATACCCGCTGGGCTACTCACGGTGAACCCAGCGATCGAAATGCCCACCCACATCGCTCATCCAGTGGCAGGCTGGCTATGATCCACAATGGTATTATTGAAAACTATACCCAGCTCAAAACAGAACTAACTAAAAAGGGATATCAATTTAACAGTGATACTGATACCGAAGTTTTGCTCAATTTTATTGAAGACATTCAGCAAAATAATCAGTGCAGCCTGGAAGAATCGTTACGCATAGCACTAAAACGTGTAACCGGCGCATATGTGATTGTACTTCTTGACCGCGATAATCCTGACACCATTATAGCTGCAAGGAAAGGCAGCCCCCTTGTAATTGGCATTGGTAAAGGAGAACATTTTTTAGCCTCCGATGCGTCCCCAATCATTGAGTATACCAAAGAAGTTGTCTATGTAAATGACTATGAACTGGCAATTATTAAATGCGACGAACTGATACTAAAAAACCTGGGTAATGAAAAAATCACCCCTTTTGTTCAAAAACTCGACCTGGAGCTGACTGCCATTGAAAAAGGGGGATTTGATCATTTCATGTTAAAAGAAATATTTGAACAGCCGGATACCATATTTGATTGTTTACGAGGGCGCCTCGACGTTACAAAAAGTACTATCACTATGGCGGGTGTTCAAAATAATCTTGAAAAACTTATCAAAGCAAGAAGAATTATCATCGTAGCCTGCGGTACCAGCTGGCACGCGGGATTGATTGCCGAATATTTATTTGAAGAAATATGCCGGATACCAGTGGAAGTTGAATATGCTTCAGAATTCAGGTATCGTAATCCTGTAATCCATCAGGGTGATGTCATTTTTGCAGTTTCTCAGAGTGGTGAAACTGCAGATACCATTGTTGCAATTGAGAATGCGAAAGAACAGGGCGCATTTATTTTTGGAATTGTGAATGTAGTAGGTTCCTCTATTGCTCGCATTTCCCACGCAGGTGCCTATACACACGCGGGCCCGGAAATAGGTGTCGCCAGCACCAAGGCATTTACGGCGCAATTAGTTGTTCTCATCATGATCGCATTGAAAATTGCTTTTGAAAAACAGACCATTTCAGAAGAAAGATATGTCCAACTGCTGGCTGAATTACATTCCATTCCCGAAAAGGCGAAAGAGCTCCTGCATTCGTCCTCACATATTCGTAAACTGGCAGTCAAATACAAAAACGTGAAAGACGCATTATATCTCGGGCGCGGAAACAATTTTCCGGTCGCATTGGAAGGAGCACTTAAATTAAAAGAGATTTCTTATATCCATGCAGAAGGTTATCCTGCCGCAGAAATGAAGCACGGACCGATCGCGCTGGTTGATGAAAATCTGCCCGTTGTCTTTGCAGCGCCCAAGGGAGTTTATCACGAAAAACTCATCAGTAATATCCAGGAAATTAAAGCAAGAAAAGGAAAAGTAATAGCTGTCATAAGTGAAGGCGACGAATTGATACAAAAAATGGCCGATGATACCATGACTATTCCTTTAACTGATGAATTTGTCTCTCCCGTTCTATCAGTCATACCTCTGCAGTTATTCGCATGCTACCTGGGAATGGCCAAGGGTCTGGATGTAGATAAGCCCCGCAATCTCGCAAAAAGTGTAACCGTAGAATAAATTACATGAATCACATCACAAAAACACCGCTTCGAAATCTCGGATATGATTTTATTCCTGCTGAATACCTTCCAGAAGGCAAGGATGAATACTATCTGCGAAACGAACAACAGCCTCATAATGTATTTTACCGGCACCTCAAACTGGACGAGGTCGAGGAGTTGAAGAAAAATGGAAATAATTCCGACGACTGGAATCTTGTGATGGTAACCGGCAATTTCCTTCCTGAACTTATTCACCGATGCAATTTCTATGGATTGGTGAGGATTGGTATACTAGAACCCTACTATGTTGAATTTCACAATTTGCGGAGACCTATAGGTTTTTATAACAGCACGATTATAAGTTGTGACATTGGTAATAATGTGGTCATTGATAACGTAAGCTATTTATCGCACTACATTATCGGAAACGACGTTATACTCATAAATATAAATGAAATTGAAACGACGGACCATGCCAAGTTCGGAAATGGAATATTGAAGGAAGGTGAACCCGAATCAATCCGCATAGAACTTGAGAGTCTGTAATGAAAACGGCGGACGCAGTATTATTCCTTTCGACGGCATGTTGCCCGGTGATGCTTGGTTATTTAGCAGATATCGGGACGATCAAATTCTTCAGGAGAGACTCCGTTTTTTTAGCAACAAACAATTCGACAACCGGCGTGGATTTTATGGAACAATCGGCGATCGTACGGTTATCAAAAATTGCAAAATAGTTAAAGACGTAAAAATAGGAACCGATGCCTATCTGAAAGGTGCTAACAAACTCAAAAACCTTACCATAAATTCTTCTGCAGAATCTATAACACAGATTGGCGAAGGTTGTGAACTCGTGAACGGCATCATTGGCCATGGTTGCAGAATTTTCTATGGAGTGAAAGCTGTACGTTTTATTCTTGCTTCCAATTCCCAACTAAAATATGGCGCCCGCCTTATAAATTCATTTCTTGGAAACAATTCCACCATTTCTTGTTGCGAAGTATTAAATTCCCTGATTTTCCCCGCTCATGAACAACATCATAATAATTCATTTTTATGTGCTTCCCTGCTAAAAGGTCAAACTAATATGGCTGCAGGTGCAACAATTGGATCCAACCATAACTCACGAAGTGCTGACGGCGAATTGATTGCGGGTCGTGGATTCTGGCCTGGACTATGCGTAAGTGTAAAGCACAATTCTCGATTTGCATCATTTATTATTATGGCCAAGGGAGATTATCCAGCCGAACTGGATATTCCCTTACCATTTTCCCTGGTAAGTAATGATGCTTCCAAAGATGAATTAGTGATAATGCCGGCATATTGGTTTTTACATAATATGTATGCACTCGCAAGAAATTCCTGGAAATACCATGACCGGGACAAGAGACTTGAGAAAATTCAATTACTTGAATATGATTATCTCGCACCGGACAGCATTCAAGAACTCGCATTGGCAATAGAAAAACTTGAGCTGATAGTGGCAAGATCCTGGCTCAGAAATAAGCCCCAGATTTCTATTATAACTGAAAAAGAAGTTGATTCGTTAAATCTAAATTCCGCAGATACTTCATTAAGAATGTGTGGCCGGCAATTACTTGAAAGCAAAGATGAATCCATAAGTACACTAACCTTTTCAGCCGAAGGATTTGAAAACAGTTCCCGCAAAGTTCGCATCCTAAAACTCACAAAGGGATATACGATTTACAATGAATTAATCATTCACTACGCCATGGAACAGATTATTCTATCTATAAAGGCAGGTAAATTCAATAGTCTGGCTGCTCTGCAAGAATTCCTCCCCGAAAATAAGGCGCCGGGAACATGGGTAAATGTAGGCGGACAGTTAATCAAAAAGACGAGCCTGGGTAAAATACTCGACAATATTCGTCAAAACCAAATAAACAGCTGGGATAATATTCATCAATTTTATTTAAAGGAAAGCAAAAGTTATCAATCTGATAAATTGCTTCACGCACTTGACGTTCTTTACATGGTGCATGGCATATCCATTAAAAAAATTAAACCTGCAGATTTCAAAGACCTATTATTTCAAACTGTGAAGACCGCAGATTGGATTACGAAGGGAATATATAATTCGAGACAAAAAGACTACTTAAATCCATTCCGGAAAATGGTTTATGAAAATCAGGCGGAAATGGATCTGGTTATTGGCAAACTTGAGGACAACACATTTATCAAAGTCCGTGAACAGGTTTTTGAGGAATATAAAGCAGTTGTTCATGATATTATCGAAAAATGGAAACTAAACTGACTCATCATTTATTTATAAATAGCAGCGAATGCAGATTGCCAAGGTTGTCAATAGCCCGGAAAACATATATTTCACGCGAAATAGTTTCGGCACCCATATCCAAATAATTATTCCCCGATACCAGATTCACAATACCTTCTTTGACAATTTGACCCTGTAAAGTAAGAATTTCATACTTCCATTCATCCGCTATGCCGGACTGGACGAGTAATTGAATATGGTCAGGATGATTTCCTGTTATAATCCGGCTAATGCGGACTTTTCCACCACTCATTTTGAATGGAACTATTTCCCCATCATATTTATTTCCATAAACATCTATCATGCTGATCCTAAAAAAATGATCACCCTCTTTGATAAAATTGTTACAGATCCAACTATATTTTGTTTGTCGCGCTGTCGCAGTGATCTCCACTAAGCGAACAGGCTGACCATTTATTAGTTCAAACAAATCAAAATGATCAGGTATTTGAGAACTTTCAAGCGTCCAGCTGAAAACAGGCTTTTCTGATACTTCTTTAACTTCCATCGTAATAGTCGTTATTGGAAGCGGATTTTCTAAATTCGCGGTGCTTGCTAAAGTATAATTCTGGGCTTCGAAATCTATATCTCCGCTGATTATTGAACCCTGGATGGAATTTCCAGTACTGGCTACATGACCAGCATCTTCCCATTGGCCGGATTGAAATTTGGCCACATTCAAATAATTCGGATCGGTAACACCGCCGCTTTGAACCGATGCAAAGGACAATTCAATTTTTGCAGTGTCGTTAATTGTTCCGTCTGACATAACATTCCAATATTCGACTGTAGAAATGTGGTCCAAACCGGGTCCTAAGTTATTGCCAAATGCGCCTGGATTTTCATGGAAATATTCAATAGTATAATTTCCCCTGGCATATTTTAATTCAAGCCAACGCAGATACTGATCTTTGCCGACAGGAAATAAAAAATAATCCTGTTTGCCGAGTCCAAGCTTCCGTAATGGACCTTCAATATACGTTCCCAAAAGGTGGGAACTATCGATTCTAACATCACAATTGGTGTCCAGTATAAGCATGGCATTTATCGAACTGGTAATTTTCCCTTGATTGAGATCCAGTTTCCATGGAAGTGTAAGTGGCATACGAAGTATTGATCCGGCAGTATTGTTCATCCGAAATCCGATCCGGTTTTGTAGTCTGCCCGCAATGGCAACTTCCTGTACTCTTTGTCCATTCAACTCCAGCCAGGGGCTTCCGTTTGAAGTTTCAGTTATAGTTGCAGAAGGCGACTGATAAAGGTCACCCTGTATACTGAGGACCGTATTATCCCCGTCACCACTAGCCAGATTCAACCTTCCGCCATCCTGAATAAAGTCTCCATTTACCTGAATATTTCCATCGGCACCACTCAGGTCTGTACTCATATTCACGGCCTGGCCAATATGCAGATTGCCACGAACAAGAAGCGGCTTCGCTCCGGTACAAGTGTAATTAACAGTGTCACCATATGCTGTCGCGTTTAATTCCAGGCTCCCGTAAATTCTATTGCTGACAGAAATTGTATAAGAGGCCTTTGGCACATCAAAATCAAAAATGCCTTGCTCTGTACCAGGAGCCGTAGATAAAATTTTAAGAATACTATTGGCATGGGAAGCCCGAGTCTGGTGGATATATTTCCCTCCGTCATATATGATTATAGAATCTGCAATTTGAAGTGACTCTCCCGAAGAAACACCTGATGCATTACGAAAAATAGCACCAGCGTCTAATTCTATACCATAGCCCGGACCGCTTGCTGTAAAAGCATTTGTAATTTTATTAGATGCTGGTAAAACTATTTCTATATTCTGACCGGGTGAAGGTTTCACGATGAGAGTACGAATCTGCACTGAACTGTCGGGCAGTGTTACCAGATAAGATAATGGCATTTCGCTGTTGTCGAGAACAACGTCGTCTGAAGATTGGGGTATGTTTAGACCAGACCAGTTTAACGGATTTGACCAATTTGTATTTCCACCAAATCCTGTCCATATCTTAGTATCAGCCATAAGACATACGGGAGCTGATAATGTTAATATTGTCAACCAGCAGAATATTGTTTTTATACGATAGATCCATGAATGCATCACGCAAATTAATGGTCAAGGATCCGCAAGCAAATACCACTTTGTGGTAAGTACTCAAAAAAAATCCCCCTGATTTTGTCAGGAGGATTTGATTCGAAAAATTTAATTATTTCTTCACCGCCTTTTTTGCACTATCTGCAACAGCTCCGATTTTAGCCTTTGCCGTATCTGCAACCGCTTTAACAGTTGAATCAACTTTAGCTGCAGCCGAATCAGCTACTTTTTTTGCACTGTCAACAACAGTTGAAACAGCGGAATCCGTTTTAGCAGCGGCGTCTCCGCTTCCACTACAGGAAGTTACTGCAAAAGCAATAACGAGAACAGTCAGAAATTTTTTCATTGAGGTTATTTTTTAATGCCGGCAAAGCTACCAATTTTTGCCCGAAAAACCGATGTAAAAAGCATTTTAAAGTGCAGTATTTATTTCTTGCGGAAATAAATACGAATAGGTACACCTTCCAAAGAAAAGCTCTTTCTCATCTGGTTTTCGAGATAATTTCTATACGGCTGTTTGATATCATCGGGATAATTACTAAAGAAAGCGAATGACGGAACCGGCGTTGGCAATTGGGAGACGTATTTGATTTTAATAGCATTCCCTCGCACCACAGGGGCATGATAGTTTTCGACTGCTTTGAGCATTATATCATTAAGTTTTGAAGTCGGGATTTTTCTTCTCCTGTTTTCAAATACTTCTAATGCAGTTTCTATAACTTTAAAAATGCGGGTCTTCTCTTTCGCAGAAATAAAAATTATGGGTAAATCGGTAAATGGAGCAAAACGTTCCTTCAGCTTGGTCTCATAAACCTTAGAAGTATTGGTTTCCTTATCTACGAGGTCCCATTTATTTACTACAATTACAAGGCCCTTGCCTTTTTTAACTGCAAGGCTAAAAATATTAAGATCCTGGGCAGTCAGGCCTTTTTCAGCATCCAGTAAAAGCAGACATACATCTGCTTCATCCATCGCTTTTATAGCCCGAATTACCGAATAAAATTCAAGGTCTTCATGTACTTTTGTCTTTCTGCGTATTCCGGCCGTATCAATCAGAACAAATTCTTTTTGAAATAAATTATAATGGGTGTGTATACTGTCTCGTGTAGTACCTGCTATTTCGCTTACAATAGTTCTTTCGCTTCCAACAAGTGCATTAAGTAAAGATGACTTGCCTACATTAGGCTGTCCAATAATTGCAAATTTGGGAAGTGATGATTCCAATTGTTCTTCATCAGTTTTAGGAATGAGTTCAGTTATCGCATCAAGCAACTCGCCGGTGCCGCTTCCGCTCATTGCGGAAATAAAGTATATGTTATCGAAACCCAGACTGTAAAATTCCGCAGCTTCCAGTAGACGGTCACTATTATCTACTTTATTGACGACCAGAAATACTGGCTTTACTGAACGGCGCAGCAATTCAGCCATGGATTCATCAAGATTGGTGATGCCGGTCACCGTGTCAGTCATCAATATGATAGCATTGGCTTCTTCGATTGCTATCAGGACCTGTTTTTTTATTTCCTGCTCGAAAATGTCGTCGCTTTCAGGAACGAATCCACCGGTGTCAATGATATTAAAATTCTTGCCATTCCAGTCGGCAACTCCATATTGCCTGTCTCTTGTTACCCCGCTTAGGTCGTCTACTATGGCTTTGCGCTGCTCTAATAAGCGATTGAAAAGTGTACTCTTTCCCACATTTGGTCTCCCCGTAATTGCTACCGTAAATCCGGACATGCAAACAAATATTAAAATCATAAATTAATACCCATATTCACGCAACTGCCATTCATTATCACGCCACTTGGGTCGGACTTTTACAAAAAGCTCCAGAAAAACTTTTTTACCGATAAACATTTCAATTTCCTTTCGTGCTTCTGTTCCCAGTTGGCGGATCATTCTTCCGCCTTCACCAAGTAAAATGCCTTTTTGTGTTTCTCGCTGTACAATGATATCTGCCTGTATCTTAGTAAGAGTATTTTTCTCTTTGTATTCCTGCACCAGTACTGCCGTGTGATAAGGAATTTCATCGTCATAGATGTTGTAAATTTTCTCGCGGATCATTTCACTTACAAAAAACTTTACAGGCCGGTCCGTTATTTCATCGCCATCAAAAAAAGGTTCCCCATCCGGTAAAAGTTGTATAATGCGGTCGAATAAATGATCAGTATTCAATTTTTTTAACGCAGAAATGCTTAGAACATCCGTTGCATATTTCTTTTCCTTAAAAAACTCTGTCGCAGCGGTAATTTTAGCTTTCATTTAAATAATCCGTTTTATTAATGAGCACTAACGCCGGGGATTTTAGATGCAGTCCCATAAAAATCTGGTCGTTCTCCTCCAGGTTGTCTGATCCATCCAGAAGCAACAAAGCCAAATCTGTATCAGAAACTGCCTGTTTTACGGTTTCCATCATTTTTTCATGCAGCTTGTATCTTGGATCTATAATACCGGGTGTGTCTGAAAGAACCATTTGGTAACCAGGGTCAGTCAGGATTCCTTTAATACGGTGACGTGTTGTTTGCACCTTATGTGAAACAATGGCCAGTTTTTCACCCATCAGGGTATTTAGAAGTGTACTCTTCCCGCATTGGGCTTACCAAACAAAGTGACAAATCCTGATTTCATAAAACGGCTGCAAAGGTAACCATTTGTAAGGCAATCAACTGCCTATCAGAACGGCTTTATTATCGCAATAAATATTGACCTTGGAGTTACCATAGATAACCTGGCCTTGATGTTTAAACATTAAATAATTTCCAATGGTAACTACTAAATGGCTAATTGATACCATACATTCAGAAATTCAATTTAAAATACGTCACTTAATGATCAGCAACGTAACGGTTCTTTCGGAAAATTTGACGCTGAATTTGACCTGCAGGATCAGAATATCTCTTCACATCAAAGTCAGGTTCGCTGCAGAAGTTGATTCCATTTCAACAAATAACGAGCAGCGCGATGGTCACTTGAAAAGTGTGGATTTTTTCGACACTGGCAAAAATCCCATTTTGATCATTTGTCAGCACTAAAATGGACAAAGTTTCAGAAGAAGAATATATTTTATATGGCAACTTAACAATGCATGGAGTGACAAAACCTGTTAAACTAAACGTTGAATACGGTGGTGTCATAACTGATCCATGGGGTCAAACGCGTTGCGGATTTACGATCGAGGGAAAGATCAATCGTAAGGATTTTGGCCTGGAATGGAATTCTGCAACCGATTACGGCGGACTTATATTAGGTGAAGAAGTAAAGCTTCATGCAAATGCTGAATTTGTAAAACAGGTATAATTGATATATTCGGGGGTAGCTAATATATTTGACCCTATGAAAATATTCTTAAGTTTCTTATTCATTGGTTCTGGAGTTTTTTGTTTTGCGCAGAAAAACATGGATCCGGTTGTTTTTGGCAATAGCATAAAATCAGATAATCTTCAAAGGCATTTATATGTAATTGCCGGGCCCGCTTTCGAAGGAAGGGAAACTGCTACTCCAGGCCAGCGCAAAGCGGCAGCCTATATTGAAGATTATTTTAAAAAGCTGGGATTGAAACCCGGCAATAAAGATAGTTTTCAGCTTGCCTACCCGGTTTATCAGGACAGTCTTGTGTCATCATTTATTAACGTGAATGGCATATCCTACGAACTGAACAAGGATTTTGATACTCGTTTATCCAGTGCATATTCGATTTCTTTTGGCGCATCTGACATTGTATTTGCCGGATATGGAATATCAGATTCCTTACAGGACGATTATAAAGGGTTGCAGGTTTCAGGTAAAATTGTGCTGGTATTAAACAGTTACCCTCCCGGGTTACTCCAATCTCAAATAAACAGAAGAAATTTTAACCCATATGCAAAACAAGATGCGGCCCAGGCGCATGGCGCAGTAGCTGTTTTCATCATCCAGGATGATTTCCCTCATCATCCAATTGCTGACAAGGGAATGATGTATCGAAATTATTATCGTGCGAAAATTCGTCCCAATAGTTTTTATATTTCTGTCGCTATTGCCCGAGCGATTATGGGCGCGGATTATGAATTGTTAAAAACCGGATCACCGGAACACAAAACTTATCATGCAAATATCTGGATCTCGCTCCTAAAAGAAACAAACGCTTTACAAAGTACAGATGTGCTGGGATATTTGGAAGGAACTGATCTTAAAGACCAGCTATTGGTTATCTCAGCACATTACGATCACTTAGGTAAAAAGGATTCTGTAATTTACTTTGGAGCTGATGATGACGGTTCTGGTACGGTAAGCCTGCTGGAATTAGCTGCGGCATTTTCCAAAGCAAAAGCTGCTGGTAAAGGACCGCGCCGCAGCATTCTTTTCCTGGCAAATTCCGGCGAAGAGAAAGGACTGTGGGGATCTGAATACTATACTGATAATCCCGTTTATCCGCTGGATAAAACCACAGCAGACCTTAATATTGATATGATTGGAAGAAAGGATCCGGGAAAAAAGCAGGGGGATTCCAATAATTATGTATATATAGTGGGAGACGACAAGCTTAGCACAGACCTACATAAGATAAGTCTGGATATGAATAAAAAATATACAGGTCTCGATCTGGATTATAAATTTAATGATCCAAAGGATCCGCTCAGAATCTATTACAGAAGTGACCATTACAATTTTGCACGTAAAGGAGTTCCCAGTCATTTTTTATTTCGACGGAATTCATGCGGATTATCATAAACCTACCGATACGCCTGACAAAATAAATTATGATCTGATGGAAAAAAGGGCAAAACTGGTTTTTTATACTGCCTGGGAAATGGCTAACCGAGACAGTATGCTCAAGCGTGACCTTCCTTCAGTTACTATTGAACGTTAGCATATAATTGAAATAACAGGCCCTGGTCAAATAACAGTATTGCCAGGGCCTTTGTATAAAATTTCTTAGTTTTTAATTTCGGGCTTAGTGGTAGATGCAGGTTTTTGCGGTTCATTGATACCATTTTCAAATTCCTGTTTAACATTATTCTTTGCATCATTGAATTCACGCATACCTTTTCCAAGTCCCTTCATGAACTCTGGAATTTTTCTTCCTCCAAATAACACAAGCACCGCAATAACGATCAGAATCCATTCACTGCCTCCTGGCATGGATAACAAAAACAATTGATTTGTCATATTAAATCCGATTTTGAATCGATAAAAGTACCTTTAAATCACCACCCGCGCAAATCCAGTGCAACTGGATTATTGGCCTTCAATCAATCCCTGTACTGATTCTCGTCGATATACTTTCAGCTTGCTTTTTTCCTGATAAACACCGACTTGGCATAATCACCATAAGCCTTGATATTCACTTCATTGAAGCCTCTCATTTATTTCTTACCACTAAGGAAATACCCTTAGTCAGAGCAGGCCCGGATTTCAAAGACCTCATAATCAGATAATTATTTGTAATTTACTTAAAACGATTGCTCACATAAAATATGGCCGGCATGAAAAAAGTATCAGATATTTTTCTTCATAAGGAAAGAAAAATAACCGCTGTTCCTCCAACAACTTCTGTTTTGGAAGCGCTTCGGATAATGTCGTATCCAGAATATTGGTTCTGTTATGGTTATGGATAACCAGGATTATCTGGGAATTATGACAGAAAGAGATTATTCCAGGAAAGTAATTTTGAAGGGAAAATCTTCTACCGATACACCTGTCTCGGAAATTATGTCAAACGACCTGCCGGCAGTAAATCTTCACGATAGTATTGAACACTGTATGCAGTTAATGGCAGATAAAAATATCCGGTATCTCCCTGTTTTTGAACAGGATAAAATTTACGGTGTTGTTTCCATTCATGACCTGATCCGTGAAACCATCCAGCATCAGCAGGAAACTATTTCGCAGTTAAAAGATTATCTGCATGCCAGCATGTAGGAAAAATAAAGACTTCGCACTTTTGCGAAGTCTTTATTCTATGTATCCGCTCAGGCAGATCAGGAAACAGGTTCGGTCACTTACTCCTCTCATTTCAAGCTTATAATTGCTTTATAAATAAATAACACAATCAGCGCATGCCTGTTTCGAGTTTTCGTTCAATACTATAAACGTACTAAGTATCATACCAGTTTTTATTAGGCGTGAAGTCCTGGCGTTTTGAAATTAATACAGCCTAATTGAGGAATTAAATAATCAGATCGGAGATTTTACACCACATAACTCAAAGAAGCAAAATTGGTAGATCTCGAAATTGCGATAATTCATAGGTTTATCTGATCAAATCTGTATCCGATCAAAGTCTTCATAATCTTGATAACTAAATAATTCCGATCTTCTCTGCCAGTGAAATCAAGGACTCTTCTTCAGCTACAATGCGAACAGGTTTGCCCTTATCAAGACGCCATTTTATCAATCTGATATAACCATCACTGATTTCAATGCCCGTAATTGTACCATCATCAAAACAACAACATCCGGAATTAAAATATGTGGGTTTCATTGAATCAAATGAATGATTCACAAAATCGTATTCTCGTTTACGTCGTGGGATTTCCGATTCGATTTTTTGAATAGTAACAGTATCATTACCGGCGCGTGCCTTTCCCAACTGCTTGTAAAGTCTCTCAAGATGGGTCAGAGAATTAAAAACTGGCTGGTGAGTATGACCTGTAACAAGCAAAATATTTTTCTGTGCCGCACTCCAATCATACATCATACATATTATGGACAGTTTTCAGATTATCATTTGTCGAAGGACTATTGGTATTTAAAGCAAGGAAATTCTGGAGCGGGCCCCATACATAGCTTACAAACCATTTGCTGAAAGCATTACCATCACTTTGTTTATCACCCTGATGACCGTGTGTGCAAAATATATCCAGATGAGCAGTGGAAGAAAAATAAAGGCGCATCAGGGCACCGGTAAAAATCCGGAAAGATTCGCCATAAATTTTTTTCAACCAATAGGAAGATAATGGATCATTATCCCAAAACAGATCATGATTTCCGAAAACTTTGCAATAAGCATCCCTTTGTAAAAATAATTTCTCCTTTTCATAAACAGTCTTGTTGTATTTCGCAACTCCAAACATAGTATTTCCCCATAGTTCCTCACAATCCCCCAGATTTATGTAATAAAATTTTTCATGATTGTAATAGTCGAGTGCCGTTTTATAAGAGTTTTCGCAAACTGCAAAATTATCAGAACCATTGCGTGTTCCCCGATGCTGATCACTAAAAATAATAATACGATGATTATTTGCCTGCAAATTGATACGCTTAAGCTTTTTACTTTCTGGTTTATCGGCCTCGTTGTATAGTTTCGAGAGCGATTTCATAACTGTATTCTTATCCGGTGCAGACGAGACTCTGTCTGCGAGCCACGTGAACGGTCTCTTTAAAATGAGACGGAGTGCTTTCCGGAGGGATCTGAGCAGGCCGGAAAAAATCATGACTACTACATTTATCTGCTGATGATTCGGGTTTCTCCATTATTAAAACCGAGCACAAGTTTACTTGCCATACGAATGAATAATCCATTATCCACTACCCCGGTGATGGCATTAACCGCCTCATGAAGTACTGGCGGGTCTTTAATTTCAATCGAATGCGCAATCAACTATATAATTTCCATTGTCAGTTAGGTATGGATCATGTTCCCTTCATTCTCCGATTGGCTTCACATCCCAATGACTGTAATTTTTCAAAAGTCCGCTCCCATCCGAAATGAACAACTTCCACAGGCAAAGGAAATTTTCCCAGGATTTCAACCCATTTCGATTCATCAGCTACAACGATCATTTGTTTACTATTAGTTGCAACAATTTTTTCCCGAAGCAGGGCCCCGCCGCCGCCTTTTATAAGCTGCAATTTTGCATCGACTTCATCCGCACCGTCGATTGTTACGTCTATCGACTTGATTACACTGAAAAATCAAAAATCGGAATGCCCAGACCTCGTGCGTGTTCTTCTGAGCGAACTGAAGTCGCAATCGCCTTAATTTTCCAATCTTCCTTTCTTACTTTTTCTCCAATTTTTTCTATAGCCCAGTATGCGGTAGAACCGGTACCCAGTCCAATGGTCATACCATCTATCCAGGAATGAAACTGCTTTTTCAGCTGCCAGTTGTTTTGCATTCATAATCAATTTTAAGCAGATATTTCAGGTTTTACTTTTTTCCTGAATCAGCACCAGATCTGAAATATTAATGGTTATCGGAATCAATCCAATCTGCACAATAGCTTTTCTGCCACGTAATTCCCTCACAGTACCCGTCTGATGGCTTTTTTTCATTTTGACAGGAGAACCTGGTTTAATATCGCCTTCTATTTCCACATATCTTGTCGTCAAATTTCTTTTTTACTTTTTCGGTTTCGGGCTTTTCCTTCTGATGAAACAAAAGCGCCTGCATTTGTCTGATAACTTCTTCTTTATTTTCAGCTTTCCTCCAGTCGAATATAATCTGTTTTAATTTTCTTTCCATTTCCTTCAGATAACCATAGCGCTCGTCTGATATCTTATTTTGTTCCTGAAGAATCTGCAATTGTTGTTGATGTTTTTCCTTTTGAAGGGTTTTTTCAAGTTCTGTTTTCAGTTTTGCATTTTCTTTCAGCATCTGCTGAAGTTCCTTATCTCTTTTGTTCAATTTCCCGCAGGTCCTGCTCTGTGCGATTGAGCAGTTTATCTAATTTGAAATGATCTTCATCCACGAGTTTGCGTGCGTTCATAATAAGATCCGGACGCAAACCAATCCGTTCAGCAATGGAAAAAGTATATGAACTTCCAGGTTTACCCATGATTAGCCTGTACAATGGTTGCAGGCTTATTCTCATCAAAAGCCATGGCTCCATTCAAAATGCCGGGTGTTTTATTGGCCATTACTTTAAGGTTGAGGTAATGAGTCGTCACAACTCCAAACGCATGTTTCTTCACGAGTTCCAGTAAAATGACTTCCGCAAAGGCTCCACCCAGATTAGGATCACTTCCGCTGCCCAACTCATCAATAAAAAAAAGTGTGCGTCCATTGGACTGTTCCATAAAATATTTCATATTGATAAGGTGCGAGCTGTAGGTGCTCAGTTCAAACTCCAGACTTTGAGTGTCACCTATATGAATCATAATCTGTTTAAAGATGCCCAACGTTGAATGCGGATGCACCGGAATCAATAAACCAGCCTGCATCATTAGTTGCAACAAACCCAGGGTTTTCATGGTAACAGTTTTACCTCCGGCATTTGGTCCGGAAATGACAAGGATCCTGTTTTTATCGTCCAGTTTGATGTTAACTGGAATGGTAGGTTTTTGCGATTTTTTGTGATATAAGATATAAAAGTGGATGGATGGCCTGGATCAGGTGAATGTGCGATCCGTCCTGCAGGTTCGGATGTATTCCGTTTATATCTATTGCCAGTCTGGCTTTCCCATTAATAAAATCATATTCCCCTACGATATCATGGTAGGTATTGTAATAAGGGGGCGTAAACTGATAAACTAGCCGTAAGTTCCCGGAGGATCCGGTTTAATTCCCGGCTTTCTGAATGCTCAAGTGAAAAAATTTCATTGTTTAGTCCGATGGTTTCTTCAGGTTCAATAAATGAAGTCTTACGGCTGTCACTTTCTCCATGTAAAATACCCTTAACCTGTCTTTTGTGTTCGGCAAACAAGGCCACAACCCGCCGTCCGTTCAGAAAGGCTTCTTCTGTTTCGGCTACATAGCCGGCCTTATTTAGACTGGCAACAATCCGGTCAAATAGTCGTCGGATTTCATTTCGTTTTCTGAAATAACGATGCCCTGATTCGGGCAAGTTCCGGGGAGGCTTTATCGCGCACCTGACCATTTTCTTCAAGGATATCATCGATAAACCGGATAATTGCTTTTTCATAATAACAATCTTTAATAACCGAAGCAAGAGCCGGATATGCCAGTCTTCGCTCCCTGTCGAACCAATGAAAAATCTGGCGAAGTGATTCAGCCAGTCTTCGGATCTGAAGAAACTGATCTCCATTTAATATTGCACCGGCTAATCCAAGTAATTTGATTTCCCGGGAAAGATTGATGTTTTCCTCATTGGGGAAATACTGGCTTTGTTCCAATAAACCCTTAAACTCACTGGTTTTTTGTAGTTCGATTTGGATAAATTCAAGTCGCGTGTGGACTATCAGGGAAGCAGCTTTTTCCCTGGCATAGGCAGATTTGCATTTTTCAGCAAGTAAGTCTCTGATTTTATCGAATTCTAGCTGCCCCAGGGCGGATTCCGGGTAATATCGTATCATTCGTAACAAAGTTATAGTTAACGAACATTTAAAAGCCTTCAATTGTCATATAAATTGCAATCTGGACTAGTTGGCTACACCGTATATTACTTAAGAAAAAGAATGAAATTCATTATGTTAGCAACCATTTTATTTTCGTACAATTGCACTGGTTTCCTGTAATTCTATCATCAACGCAAAATATGGCTACGACCGAAGAAATCATTCCTGCAGGAATAAAAACTGATACCGCAACGTTTGGTACCGGGTGTTTTTGGTGTACCGAAGCTATTTTCCAGGAATTAAAAGGTGTTTATAAAGTGACTTCAGGTTATTCGGGAGGATCTGTAAAAAACCCTTCTTATGAGGACGTTTGTTCAGGTACAACCGGACACGCTGAATGTCTACAAATTATCTACGATCCCAAAGTGATCAGTTTTGATGAATTACTGGAAGTATTTTGGGAATCTCATGATCCAACTACTCTTAACCGCCAGGGAAATGATGTCGGTACACAATACCGGAGTGTGATTTTTTATCACGATGCCGGGCAAAAAAGAAAGGCGGAAGAATATAAAATGAAACTTGATAAGAGCGGCGCTTATAATAATCCGATAGTGACCGAAATTACCCCCTTCAGCCATTTTTATGCCGCCGAAAATTACCACCAGGATTACTACCGTCTACATGGTTCTCAACCCTATTGCACATTTGTGATTCGTCCCAAAGTTGAAAAATTCGAAAAAGTGTTTAAAAACAAACTAAAAACGACTTCCCAGCCATAGTACCGATTTGATTCTTTCAGGAATCGTTTATACCCCGGATATGGGGTATTTTTTTGCGCGGTCTTCCAATTTAAATCCGATGAAAATGAAAGAAATTTCTTCAAATTATCACCGTTTGATCAAATACGTCCAACGATACCCCTACACAATAAGACAAAAAATAAAGTCCGGAAAAACAAAAAAAAATGAATATTAAGTATAGGATTTTCCAAAATCCCTACATTTGAATATGCTAACCACTTTATTAACCTATTAATTATCATTTTTTATGGCAAAGTCCTCTAAGAAATCAGCGAAAAAAGCAGCTAAGAAAGCACCCAAAAAAGCAGCAAAAAAAAGTGCAAAAAAGGCAGCACCTAAAAAAGCCGCTAAGAAAGCAACCGCAAAAAAAGCAGCACCTAAAAAAGCCGCTAAGAAAAAAGTCGCCAAGAAAAAATCAACGCGCAAACCCAATGCTGCATTTATGGCGCCACTAACTCTCAGTGATGCATTGTCTAAAGTAGTTGGAAGCAAATCCCTTCCAAGGACCGAAATAATTAAGAAAATTTGGGTTTATATAAAGAAGAATGATCTTCAGGATAAGACGAACAAACGTATGATCAACGCTGATGCAGCACTGAAACCTATTTTTGTAAAGGATCAAATTTCTATGTTTGAAATGGCAGGCGCTTTGAATAAACATGTAAAATAAAATTTTTTTACCGCCGAAATCCCGGACTTCACCGTTAGTTTAAGGATAGTTACCTAAGAGGTTTGCTCTATCTTCTAACATATCTCTATTTTTGATTTAATAAAATAAAATAGAGATATGTTACCGGATATTACGTTTCATGAATCAATTGCAGAGTGGTTTTTCCAACTGATTGAGACTTTAAACAAGAGGTTTATGCAGCGAAAAAACAGAAAAGACGAGAACTATTTCCTTATTAATTGAATCCTTCGGCCAAACTTCTTCAGGATATATTGATGAAATTTATTTCTTCCCATTTTTATAAGGGCATTTTCTGACGGTAACAGACCCATACTCCTGTTGGATTTGTTCGTACTTTGTTCGTATATCGTTCGTATATCGTTCGTATATCGTTCGGCTGAATTCGAATATATAACAGTCGGAATACGAACGGTTAACTGACGCATATATAACATAGCCGCTTCGAAGCAGGAATGAGTTCACATTTGAAATTGCATCAAAGAACTTAAGTTTTTTTTCTCTTAGATTTGCTTAAATTTTATCTCGATGAATCTGCATGAATATCAGGCAAAAGAGCTGTTAAAAAAATATCATGTACCTGTGCAGGAAGGAATTCCGGTAGATACAGCTAACGCGGCTGAAGAGGCCTACAAACAGATTAAAGTGAATACCGGCAACTCATTTGCGGTAGTAAAGGCTCAGATCCATGCCGGAGGCCGTGGCAAGGGAAAGATAAAGGGAACCGAACAGCGTGGTGTAGCCGTAGCCAAAAATGCCGAGGATGTTCGCAATTTTGCTTCAAATATGTTGGGGGGCACCCTCATAACAATCCAGACAGGAGAGTCTGGAAGAGTTGTTCACAAGATTCTCGTGGCTCAGGATGTTTATTACCCGGGTGCCAATCCGGTTAAGGAATTTTATCTCTCGATTCTATTAGATCGTGCGAAAGGTCAGAATGTTTTTATGTATAGCACCGAAGGGGGTATGGATATTGAAGAAGTAGCACACAAAACACCGGATAAGATATTCAAGGAATGGGTTTTCCCCGGCACGGTACTCCAGGCTTTCCAGGCGAGAAAGATTGCTTTCAATTTGGGACTATCAGGCGAAGCTTTCAAGAACTGTGTAAAGTTTGTGACCAATCTTTATAACGCCTATTTGGGCCTTGACTGCAGCATGCTTGAGATAAACCCTCTTTTTAAGACCAGCGATGAGAAAATTATTGCTGTGGATTGTAAGATGAATCTGGACGACAATTCACTTATGCGTCATCCCGACCTGGAAGGTATGCGGGACATAGGCGAAGAAGATCCGACTGAAGTAGAAGCCGGCAAGTATAATCTTAATTTTGTAAAACTTGACGGGAATGTAGGTTGTATGGTCAATGGTGCTGGTCTGGCTATGGCTACCATGGATATGATCAAATTAAGTGGTGGCGAGCCTGCAAATTTTCTAGATGTTGGAGGTAGTGCCAATGCTCAAACTGTGGAAGCGGGTTTTCGAATTATCTTAAAAGACCCTAAAGTTAAAGCCATCCTTATAAATATTTTTGGAGGTATAGTTCGCTGTGACCGCGTTGCTCAGGGTGTAATTGATGCCTATCATTCCATTGGCACTATCCACGTTCCTATCATCGTACGTTTGCAGGGGACGAATGCAGAAGAAGCTAAGAAATTGATAGAGGAAAGCGGATTAAAAGTGCAATCTGCTATTTTGCTCAGCGAAGCGGCTGCTCTGGTGAATCAGGCTGTAGCTTAATAACATCAAGAAAACATTTCACGTCTAACCGCCTACAACACCCTGCGGTAGTTTTTTACCAAGGACTTCTACTTTAACATGGGCAAGACCATAGCCTGTATACTTTAATTTCTTTGCTGCAGATTTACTCAGATCAATCAGTCTTTTATTATTCTTATGCATTCGGTCAGTAATACGTAAAATAACTGAAAGATTATTCCGGGTATTCGTTACGCGCACCCATTGGTTCAGCGGAAGTATATTACTGGCTCCTGTTAATTTTTTCTGACTGAAAACTTCGCCATTTGCTGTTTTTCTCCCTTCAAACTTATTTGCATAAAAACTTGCTGTGCCAAAATGAATTTTTTCCTTACTTACGTTCCTTTTAGATTTTTTTAATTTTTGTTGTTTAGGAGCGGGGGCTGAAGATTCCGCAACATCCTGTGCATCTAACGCAAGCATGGATATGAATGATAAAAGGAGGATGAGGGATTTTTTCATATTGGCCCCATTAAACGAGCGCTTTACACTTTTAAACCAGGTCTAAACTTAAAAAACGCTTTTATTGGCAAAATATTTTTGAATCAGAGTCCTGTCCTCATCATAAATATCTTCATAAAAAATGATTTTCCCATTTTTGCCTTCACAGGTGTAATAACGGATATACAGAGGAAGCTTGTGAAACCCGCTAAACATATGCTTTTCACCCCTGTGAATATATGCCTTTATTGAATCCGGCGGAATCCGAAGGGTATCATTTCGGACCAGATAATTTGCGAGTTTGTCCCACTCCTTTACTCGAATACACCCATGGCTTATAGCTCTGTAGGAATTGCCAAATCTCCATCGCACATTTGTGTCATGAAGGTAGACACTATATTTATTTCTGAAATTGAACTTTATGACTCCGAGTGAGTTGTCATCACCTTCCCGCTGTTTAAGCTGATAGGGGAAATTCTTTTTATTCAGTCTTTTCCATTTAATTGTATGGGGATCCAGCACACTGTCATTGTCGTCAACTACCATAAGGTTTTCTTTTGCCAAAAAATTTGAATCCTTAATAATATTTGGCAACATTTCCTTGAAAATTATACTGAAAGGGACCGTCCATTGTGGCATCGTTATAAAATTAGAAATTTCTCCCGTCAGCACCGGGGAGCGGGTTAAGGGTCCACCAACAATAATCTTTGAAGAAAAAACGACAGTGTCATGATTTACAACACGCAGGTAGTATCCAGGCAGATTTACCCAGATATAACTTTCAGGCAGAGTATCAGGGAGTTGTTTGTAACGATCAAGGGTAACTGCAATGCGTTTAAACTTTTCAAGATCCGTATTATTGAGCCTGTCGATCAAAGAATTGGAGGTATAACCGGTTATTTTAAATTCATATTTCCTTTGTAGACGGATTATAGTTGTCCTGAATTTACTTAAACTCATCGGAGGTACAGTATCCGAAAGATTTCCAGTTTCCACAAGTCTTTTCTGCAATAAATGAAAAAAGCCAACAGAATCCGTATATGGATATGGCAGATAAGTATATGGTGCAAAAGAGGCCGAATCCAGGAAATCACCGATATATGCTTTTAAAGAATCATAACCTTTCCATGTGGGCTCCAGGTTATGCAGAACCTGGGAGACATTCCCGGACTGAAGCGCCTGATTTAAGACGCCCGCATAAAAACTATTTAATAAAACTGTATCTGCGCGTAAAGTGACACTATCGTAAGGAATACGTCCCTGTTTCAGATGTTTAACCATCAGAAAAAACGCATCGGTCAGTAATATATCTTTACGTGCCCATAATGCAGCATTTCTGACTGCATTAGTATCCAAAGAAAAGGCGCGGTCAATAAAAGCCAGCATATGATAATGGTAGTCATTGGGAAAAAGCCCCCACAAACGGCTGTTTTGAATAAGATTAATGAATGAATTACCCTCGGGAGTAGTCCTTTCTGATCTGAGCCAGATGGGTTGATATTGATTGGCACTGTAAAGACTATCCATCAGAACAGTGAAGCTGATTTCCACAGAATCATTAAGTCTGTTTTGGTGTGTGATCAGGTATTCGATCGTATGATGAATATCTTCGGTTACGCTTTCAACCAGTTTAACCTGATTAACCACGTTATGTTTTTCAGGAATCCGATCTTCATTGTTCTTGCATTGCATGAAAAAAATACCAGTGATCAGAAAAATCAATAAATACGACCTACATTGTTTCATCTGCTTAACCGGGTTTGAATAAATATTCTGTAACCTTCGTTTATATCATGTCAAAACTTTACATGAACAAGCCTCTGGTGTCGTTAATATGCGACAATCATAATATCGGCTTTCGAAGGCCTTTAAAGAAACAACTAATTAGATGAAAAACAAAATAATGAAAGAAGCCTTTAGGCGAGCCCTTTATGTCATTTTTTTTCTCCCGTTTATGAACTTCATTTCCGCTCAGAATTTCCCTGTTAGCTCATATGGCCTTTCTTATATAAATAGTGTTCCCCTTTATAAAACAAGTCTTATAGATCACCCTGAAAAACAGATGATTTCTTTGAGACATATATCCGGCATTATCCTGGACTTGCGCTATGCATCCACTGACAACTTCATGCATAAAAGATTATATCCGGGAAATATCAAAACGACCTTTTTAAGAAAACCGGCATATCAGGCGTTAGATAGTGTAAACAGGTTCCTGGCCAGGCTTGGGCTTGTTATCGTTATCCTCGATGCTTACCGACCTTATTCAGTTACAGAATCTCTTTGGAAAATTGTAAAAGATGAACGTTACGCTGCAAATCCCTCAAAAGGCAGTGGGCATAACAGGGGTATTGCGATCGACCTGACTCTGGCCGATTTGACATCTCACAAATTACTGCCGATGCCTACCGGATTTGACAATTTTTCGGATTCTGCACACCAGGATTTTGAAGGACTTAATTCGGATCTTAAAAAAAATCGCAATTTGTTAAAACAAGTAATGGAAAAATATGGATTCATCCCCCTGCCTACAGAATGGTGGCATTTCAGCTGGCCGGACAATGTCGGCTTTGAGGTTCTGGATTTGGATTTCGATCAACTGGATAATCTTTAAAGTCGAATTCCTTATGAATCACTGAATGAAGTTCGTGAATCGTAAATCAATTGACTATAGGGCTGTAAGTTTATCGTTCTTTTAAGATTCGTGGAATCTTTTGTTCCAAAAGTAAAAGATCGGCAAGAACCATAGCCGTTACTGCTTCCAGTACAACCGGCACCCGCAGAGCGATGCATAAATCGTGTCGGCCTTTTACCGAAAATAATTCCCTGGTTCCCGTTTCACGATTATAAGTTTCCTGTTCTTTTGGAGTTGAAGAAGTTGGTTTCATAGCGATTCTGAAAAGCAGTTCATTGCCATTGCTGATTCCGCCTACAACACCACCGGCATGATTTGTAAGTGTTTTCCCCGTTTTATCTGCAATCGCATCGTTGTGCTGGGATCCAAACATCCGTGCGGCTGCAAATCCGGTTCCAAATTCGATAGCACGTATAGCTGGAATGGAAAAAACAGCATGAGAAATCAAGTGATTCCACACTATCAAAAAAGGGCTCTCCGAGCGAAGGCGGTAAGTTTTGAACACGGCATTCAAGAATTCCACCAACAGAATCTTTTGCTTCAATGGCTTTCTGAAGTCCCGCCTCCAGGTCTTCCATTCCTGCGATTTCTTTGATCTCGGCGCGAATTTCCGTCTGTACAATTTGTAATAATTTTTTAGCGATCACACCCGCAGCAACCAGTGCAACGGTAAGTCTTCCACTGAAATGACCTCCACCACGATAGTCTTCAAATCCTCCAAATTTTTCGTGCGCCACGAAATCCGCATGACCTGGCCTTGGAATGGCCCTGAGTTTTTCATAATCTCCAGAACTTGTATTATTATTTTCAAACAATATAGTGATTGGAGCTCCTGTTGTTATGTCATTGAAAATACCTGATTTGAAAATTGGCAGATCAGATTCCTGCCTTGGTGTTGTGCCTTTTTGAATTCCACCTTTTCTTCTTTCAATGTCCGTAGTAAAGTCCATCGGATGTCAATGACAATCCCGCAGGACACCCATCCAATACAAGTCCCACCGCCACTCCATGTGATTCACCAAATATGGTCATTCTGAACAAACGTCCAAATGAATTCATATTAAAAAATCTTATCTAATACATGAATAGAAGCACCAAGTTTTGTAAGATCTTTAAAAAAATCGGGATAGGATTTATTGATGGCATCCGCTTTTTCGATTTGCACCGGACCATTTGCCCTCAAAGCTGCAACTGCTACAGCCATTGCTATGCGATGATCATGCCTGGAATGAACGATCGCTGCATTGAGTTTTTCAGTTCCCTTAATTCCCATTATGTCTTCATTGATCAGAATATCAACACCCAGTTTTCCAAATTCTTCCTGAAGGGTAATTGCCCGGTCACTTTCCTTATGTGCAAGCCTGCTCACGCCCTTAATAAAACTCGAACCCTGACAAACCGAAGCAAGGGCAACCAGAGGTGGAAAAAGATCAGGACAATCTGTGGCATCAAAATGAAACGCTTTTAAATTTTCTTTTCTGCTGTCACCTATCTGAATTTCATTTTTCTCCAGAATAATTGAAATACCGACGTCCTGTAATGCCTTTAATATCGCTTTATCAGCCTGTGTTGAATCAGATCCAAACCACTGATTATTGCTCGTCCCGCAATAGCAGCCGCAACCAGGAGAAAAGCGCCGCCACTCCAGTCCCCTTCAACTTTGTATTCGATGGTGTCCGAAGATTTTTGCCAGGATTCAGAGGAAAAATGAAATGACTGGTAACCTCTGTTTACCGGTAACTTAAGACCAAATGCTTCCATAACCGACAATGTTAGATCGATATAAGGTCTGCTTTTCAGATTGCTGACTTCGATGGTAACATTTTTTGCATCGGCCGCAGCATAGGAAATCAACAGACCGGTAAGGAATTGGGAACTTAGAGAACCATCGGTTCTGTATATTTGCCGGGACCAGTGGTCCTTTTAGCCGAAGTGGTAGTTTGCCCATATTTGAGGCTACTTCTACGCCAAGTTTCGGAAGAATTTCATCAAAAAAATCCATTGGCCGACCGAGCAGACTTCCTTCTCCTTCGATAGTCATCCAGTGTGAACTCAGTGCAATCAAAGGAGCAAACATCCGTATACCAAGTCCACTTTCGCCGCAGTTAACAAAATCATTTATCGGTTTGACGCCATTACTTTCTAATGACCAGTGAGCCATCAGACTGATTTTCGACCGTCGCTCCCAAGGCCCGAATTATACGGAGCGCAGACAGATCATCGTTTGAAACTCCTGGATTGATAATATGGGTTTTTGTTTGTGAGACCAATGCAGCCGCGCAAGCTCTCTGCATGGAACTTTTTGAAGAAGGTGCCTGAAGGCTCCCTTGTATTATGGATGGAGAAATTGTAACGTTCATCGTACTTTATCTGGCCCGGGCAATTGAATAGAGTAAGTTTTTCTAAATTGGACATAGGAATAGGTTTAATTACCGCTTTACCCAATTTTTCCAACAATACGTAATGCATGGTGTCTCTGGTTTTCTTTTTGTCCATCCGCATAATCTCAATCACTTTACCAAAATCAACAGGTATATCTATGGGTAGTCCGTATTGCTGTAAAAGGCTGGTTACACGAGCCGTTTCCTTAAAACTCAATATTTCTTCCGATATCAGGCAGGCTGCTTTAATTCCTATGGAAATCGCATGACCATGCGGTAAGTGATAAACATTTTCTACCGCATGCCCCAGTGTATGGCCAAAATTCAAAAGCCTGCGTTCATTGCCTTCAAATTCGTCTTTCTGAACGATTGCCGACTTGATCATTACATTCTTTCGTATAAGATCTGTCAATGCTTTTTTATTCTTTCGGTAACTGCCAATGGTATTTTTTTCGAGATCGCGGAAAAGCGATGCATCCCTGATAGCAGCATGCTTGATTACTTCGGCAAAACCATTCACCCATTCTTCGCCGGGCAGTGATTGCAAAAGAGATATATCATAAAATAAAAATCCCGGCTGGCGGATCGTACCGATCATATTTTTATAATTACCTATATCGATTCCGTTTTTCCCGCCAATAGATGCATCCACCATCCCTAATATGGATGTAGGCACAAATCCGAACGGAACTCCCCGCATATAAACAGATGCAACATAACCTGTAATATCTGTAACCACGCCCCCTCCCACACCAATAATAGTCGTCTGGCGATCGGCACCAAAGCTGATGAGCTGGTCAATTATTTGATCAACTATGTACTGCACTTTGAAAGATTCACCCGCTGGAATCTGTATAAATTTTGTACCCCTGAAATGTTTTCTATGATGATCAAAAACATGCTGATCCGTGATAAAAATTGACCTGTCCTTTTCTACCAGATTCCCGATTTGTGCAAATGAAGCATCAAAATAACAGGTAGTCTTAGCATTAGAAAATGAGAAAGTCTTTTTCAGCATATATTGATTTATTAAGAATTCATCACTTTATTCTGGTGGTTGATACTTTCCATATGGACGGCGTCAAAATATTTGGTTATGAATTCCTGACTAAGCCCTAATTTATCTCCTTTTTTGAAGGCTCTTTCGAGGATTGCATTCCATCGGTTCGTTTGCAGAATCGTAATATTATTTTCTTTTTTGTATTGTCCGATTTTTTCTGAAATTTTCATCCTTTCACCGATAATTTGCATCAGTTCGTCATCCAGCTGGTTAATTTGTTGCCTTAATTTTTCCAATGCTGCATGATATTCTTCAGAAGCCACGTCCTCATTGCGCCAGCGAATATTACCAATCATTTCGCCCAGCTTTAAATGGTGTAATTTGTTGTTTGGCATCGCTCCAGGCATTGTCAGGATCGATATGACTTTCAATAATCAGTCCGTCAAAATCCAGGTCAATGGCTGTTTGGGCAACCTCCTGTAAAATGTCCCGCCGACCGCAAATATGAGAGGGATCATTGATGAATAACATTCCTGGATGACGGCGCTTCATTTCAATAGCCAGATGCCACATCGGTGCGTTACGATATTCTGTGTTACCATATGAACTGAACCCCCGATGGATAAGGCCAATTTGTTTTATACCCGCTTTAGCAACACGTTCAACAGCACCAATCCATAGTTCAAGGTCCGGATTAATTGGATTCTTGATGAGTACAGGCACTTCCACACCCCTGAGGGCATCTGCCACATCCTGTACACTAAAGGGATTTACAGTGGTCCGGGCTCCAATCCAGAGCACATCCACATCAAAATGGAGGGCGTCTTCCACCTGTTTGGCCGTAGCAACTTCTACTGCTACAGGAATGCCTGTAATCTCACGAGCTTTTTGAAGCCAGGGAAGTCCCTTTGTTCCAATACCTTCAAAACTTCCGGGGCGGGTTCTGGGTTTCCAAATACCCGCACGCATAATATCCACTTTACCGGTTTCTTGTAACTGAACGGCAGTTTGTATCACCTGTTCCTGCGTTTCGGCACTGCAGGGCCCTGAAATGATCAGGGGGCGTTTAATCCATGCGGCCTGGGTAATTTCTTTCATTGACTTTGTTACTACCATGACAATTATTTAATTGTGATTCCTAAATATTAACGTGAATTAGCATCATTCATCCGAATCCTTCTTCCTTTATAATTTTTCCCATCAATAGCCCTTATCATCTGGGGCGCAGATTTCCTGTCAATCTCAATCCAACTGTTCATTTCCTTCATATCAATTTTTCCCAACACATCTTTTCTAAGATCACTCATATCCAAAACAAATTGCAGAAAACTCGCTTTATAAAAACCGTCCTTTGTGCCCAGGTTCACAAATAATTTTACAAAATCCCCGTTGCCCGGAGAAAATGAAGGTCGAAGTGGCCTGCCAGCTCCAATAGGTATACGTTCTCTGGGTCCCGCGTAATATCCCCTCCCTGTCCCTTTGAATCCGTACATTCAGATCTTCAGCATTTTCATAATATTTAAGGAACCGGGAGAATTCCTTGCGCTGCCACTCTTTTCAGTACTTCTTCTTTGCTCACATCTGGCAAATTTCTCTTCCATCATAGGCACATAGGACTCATAATCACCGTGACTGATATCTGCATTCAGCAATTTTTCCATAAAATGAAAAAACTGTTTGCGGCACACATCTTTACCCGTCGGAATTTCCACTTTATGAAAAGGAACCTGAACGATACGTTCTATCTGACGTAATTTTCCGATTTCCCTTGAATGAACAATTGACAAACAAACGCCTGTATTTCCAGCTCTGCCAGTTCTCCCACTACGGTGGGTATATATCTCGACATCATCCGGTAACTCATAGTTTATTACATGAGTAATCCCCTGCACATCGATTCCCCGGGCGGCCACATCGGTTGCTATGAGCAATTGAAGTGATTTTTCTCTGAATTCACCCATCACCTTATCCCGCTGCTGTTGCGTCAGATCGCCATGGAGGGCATCTATATCATATCCTTCCCGTGTTAGCTTTTCAGATATGTTCTGCGCATCTGCCTTTGTTCGTGTAAAAATAATTCCATAAATACCAGGATTGAAATCGATAAGACGTTTCAGTGCTTCATAACGGTGATGTGCATTCGTAACAAAAAACTGGTGATCAATATTTTTATTGGCCGTATTTTTTGTACCTACCGTAATCTCCATGGGTTCCTTCATGTACTTTCGGCTTACTCTTTTAATTTCAGACGGCATCGTTGCGCTGAACAACCAGGTAGCATCCCGTTTGGGTGTATTTTGAAGTATGAATTCAATGTCATCCTGAAAACCCATGTTAAGCATTTCATCCGCTTCATCTAACACCACATATTTTATTTCCTCCAGATTAATAGCTTTCCTCTCTATCAAATCGATCAGCCTTCCAGGTGTCGCAACAACAATCTGCACACCTCTCCTCAAATCTCGTATCTGCATTCCAATGGATGCACCTCCATATACGGCCAAAACCTGGACTCCACTCATAAATTTTTTGAAGAGCTCCATTTCACTTACAATCTGCATACAGAGTTCTCTTGTAGGACAAACTACGAGCGCCTGTGGAAACCTTTGTTCCGAATTCAAAAGTTGCAATAAAGGCAGCCCGAATGCAGCAGTCTTACCTGTTCCCGTTTGTGCCAGTCCCACGAGATCTTTGGTACCACTTAATAAAACAGGAATTGCCTTTTCTTGTATAGGGGTAGGCTGAGTATACCCTAATGCAGTTATAGCTTTCAGGAGGTTCTCATGTAATCCAAGCCCTTCAAATGTGCTCATACAGTTCTAAAATTTTGCGCAAAGGTAATCTTTTAAGCTTTAAGCTTAAGGTTCAATGCTTAACCTGACTAAATGTATCCTTTTTTATCGAACGCTAAAACCCGTTTAAACACTCAATATTACATCGTTCATTTTTATGATTAAGCTCGTTTTCAAAAGGGGGTTAATTCAAATAATTTAATAATTCATTTCAAAATCCTTCTGATTTTATTTGCATTTTCCATTAGCTCCATTAAGTAATCATAGTTTTCCTTTTCGAGGCAACTTTTGAATTTTCGCAGCTGAGTGATATGTTCATTTATTACATCAAGTACGTTTTCCCGGTTCTGCATAAAGATGGGACCCCACATAGCCGGACTGCTTTTTGCAAGTCTCACAGTACTCTCAAAACCACCACCTGCAAGCTCAAAAATGGCGTCCTCCTCTTTTTCCTTTTCCAGCACAGTATTCGCGAGAGCAAATGAAGTGATATGAGAAATATGACTGACATAAGCAGCGTGAACATCATGGCTTTCAGCATCCATGTTTACAAGAGACATGCCTAATTTGTTATATATCTTTTCGACCAGTGCCAACGCATCTGAATCAGATTTTTCCCTTTCACAAATCACACAGGAACGACCGCGAAATGCATCGTGCACAGCTGATTCAGGACCACTATACTCAGTTCCCCACATAGGATGCGTGGCAACAAAACGACCCCTTCCAGGATGAGATGAAACTGATTTACATAATGCATATTTGGTTGATCCGGCATCAGCAACTACCTGGTGTGGAGTAATCTCGTCAAGAATAGTCTTCATTACTGAAAGGGTGACATCAACCGGAATGGCGACGTATATTAAATCACTTTTTTTGATCGCCGATTCAAGTGATGATGCTTCATCGATTATTCCAAGATCCATAGCCTTGCGGGCAGTAGCTACCACTCCGGCTCACCCCAATAACTTTTTTAACCAATCCCTGATCCTTTAGTGCCAGACTAAATGACCCACCGATCAAACCCACGCCAACAATAGTAACTGTATTAAGCATGTCGTTTTGGTTTTATAAATCCAGCTTTTACTAACCTGTTATAACTTTCCAGGATTTTTTCTTCGGGAGCACATAAACTCACCCTTATATAGTTATTACCGGCGCTGCCAAAAATACCTCCCGGTGTAACAAATACATTCGCTTCGTATAGTAGAAGATCACTCAGTGCATACCCGTCAGCAATTCCCTTAGGAACTTTTGCCCAAACAAATAGTCCCGCCTGCTTTTTCAAAAACTGGCATCCTAAACCCTCAAGCATATCCTCGACTGCTGATTTTCTTCTGTGATACAATTTATTGACCTCTGCATACCAGGATGCCGGGAAGAGATAGCGCCCTTGCGGCCGCCAGTTGCAGCGGAAGAAACATTCCACTGTCCATATTACTTTTAAATCGAAGTACATTTTCAACATGCTCCGAATTTGCTATCATCATGCCTATCCGCCATCCAGCCATGTTATGCGATTTACTGAGAGAATTTAGCTCAATCACATGGTTGTTTAATCCTTCAACCTGTAATATGCTCATAGGCTCATCATTCAAAATAAAACTATAGGGATTATCATGTACGATCAGGACATTGTTATTTTTTGCAAATAATACAAGTTCTTCAAAAAGTTTTCTGGTTGGCAATTGTCCTGTTGGCATTTGTGGGTAATTCACAAACATCAATACTGATTTCTGGTTCGGTTGCTTTTTATTAACCAGCTGTTTTAATTCTTTGAAATCAGGGAACCAGGCATTCTCTTCCCTTAGTTCATAAGCAATCAGACTGGCGCCAGCAAGTTTTGCTGCGCTGTGATAAGTTGGATAACCAGGATTTGGAACCAACACCAGATCTCCGGAATTTACAAACGTCATGCAAATATGCATGATCCCCTCTTTTGATCCAGCCAATGGCAGAATTTCCTGATCCGGATTCAATTCTACGCCATACCATTCTTTATACCAGGAGGATATAGCATTTCGCAGAATGAAAGAACCCTTATAGCTTTGATATGCATGGGTGTTTGGTTTGCTGCTTTCCTCTTTCAAGACTTTGATAACATCCGGATGCGGGGGCTGGTCCGGACTTCCGATACCGAGACTTATAATATTTTTCCCCTGACGATTGAGATCTTCAATTTCACGCAGTTTTTTAGAGAAATAATATTCCCCTATTCCAATTAATCTTTCAGCAGTTTGCATTTTTCTGATTTAAAGCCCTTTAAATTTTCAAATCGGGGAATTCCAGTTTCATAATCGTCATTTTCAAATAAGTTTCCGCTAGTTCGTGTAAATATGATTACCAATCTCCCCCTGTTTAATTTTTATGAACATCAAGCCTGGACACCTTTCCGATATACACCATATATTTTTAAGTCGGAGATGGCAGGCCTGATAATCTCTATTACATTCTCAAATTCACTTGTATTTTCAAATTCCATATCTGCATGGAAACTATATTTCCAGTCGCTTCCGGGAATTGGATATGATTGCAATTTGCTTAAGTTGATGCCTGCGTCCGCAATTAGGGTCAGCACTTTGGCCAGGCTTCCTCGCGAATGATCTGTCTGAAAAGTAACGGATGCTTTATTAGCGTCTTTTACCGTCTCAGTCATTTCTTTTCGCTGGAGAACCAAAAAACGAGTATAATTATTTTTCATCGTATGAATATCCGGAGCGATCATATCCAGCTGAAATAAACTGGCTGCCAGACTGCTGGCAATACCTGCTATATGTTTGCTTTTACGTTGATGAATATGCTTAGCGCTCAGCGCGGTATCTTCAGTTTCAATTAATTTCCAGTCGAATTGATTTAGATAGTCTAAACACTGAAGTATGGCCATCGGGTGAGAATGCACTTCTTTGATATCTTTCAGACCAATACCGGGATTTACAACCAGATTTTGCCTGATCTGCAAATAAATTTCTCCCGCAATTATCAGGTCACTGTTTCGCAGCAGGGAATAATTTGGAAGTATACTGCCTGCAATAGAATTTTCAATAGCCATTACAGCCACCGTCACATAAATGGGGATCCGCGACTGATTTTACAACATCCTGAAAGCGCGCGCAGGCAAGGATATTTGTCCTCTCCCCAAAAAAAATCCGCACGGCTTCCTGGTGAAAACTGCCTTCATACCCCTGAATTGCCACGCGTTGTATTAGTTGTTGCATAATATATAAAAAAAATCCCGGCCTTTGACCGGGATTCTATTGTTAAAGTTTTAGTGTTTATCTGCTGATTAACAAAAGCATACCCGGTTTGCTCCTAAAGTAGAAGAAAAAATAAAAACCAAAATAACGGTATGCTCTTGTCTTGGACATATACTGAGGCAAAAATAAATCATTCCGGCAATACAAAAAATTTATTTTCATAACACCCGATGGCTCAAAAGTTATTTAATCTTTTCTCCTGCAAGGCACCCACGAGTTTGAAAAGGTGAAAAGGTTTATAAATTCTCCAGTCGGGCTGCTCAATCAGGTTGATATACCGATCCAGTTTGGCCTTGCGAAAATCATGTTGTGTAGATTCGGGCATGTTGATACATGCTATCCAACCCTGTTGATCCTCTACATCTTCCCGCCATTCCTCATAATAATCCTTATCGCCACTATGGAAATTAAGCACATTTTCAGCAATCAGGATAAATTTAAAAATCCCTTCTGCCATAAATTTGTCCGCTACTTCCCTTTTAATGCTCATAATATCATTTTCAATTGCATCGTTCCATTCACCAATCAGTTCAATGATTACATATTTTTCTTCATAGTCAGCCAATAATACTTTCAGGTAAATTGTACGTGATCCAAACTCATCCCACTGAGGATGAATCAGATAATTGTAGATTGCTTGAGTAAATTCAAATTCCGAATATATACGTCCGAAAAATGGAGATCGCTCGTCTTCCTCACTCACATATATGTGGCGCCAGTTATAATATGGTTCTATATCATGCATCGGATTTCAACATTCGTACAATACTGTTTAAAATGAACCGCCTGTATATTTTAAAATGTTATTCCCATTCAGGATTAAAGTAGTATAATTCAAAACTTCCGTTCTATTTCCTCCTGCTCTCAGCCGCCTTCTTTACGCTTCCATATTGTAACAAAAGTTTCTTTGCTATTTGATAATCTGTTATACCTGTCTGATTCATAAGCATGCTTGTACCTCTCTCTATTAACTTACTATTAGTTAATTGCATATTGACCATGCGGGTATCTTCTACCCTTCCTATTCGGATCATCACAGTGGTGGAAATCATATTCAGAACAAGTTTTTGCGCCGTACCACTTTTCATCCTTGTACTGCCTGTGACAAATTCAGGGCCTACAATTGTTTCAACCGGATAGTCCGAGACGTCTGCCAAAGGCGTTCCAGGATTGCACGTTACGCAGCCAGTAATAATTTTATTCTTACGACATTTTTCCAATGCGCCTATAACATAGGGTGTAGTTCCACTGGCTGCAATTCCAATGACCACGTCTTTTTGATCAACTTCAAATTCGCATAGATCAAGCCAGCCCTGCTCACGGTCATCTTCAGCATTTTCGACAGGTGTACGGATCGCTTTTTCTCCACCAGCAATCAATCCGATAATTAGTCCATAAGGCATCCCATAAGTAGGCGGAATTTCACTGGCGTCCAGAATTCCAAGTCGGCCGCTTGTGCCTGCACCCAGATAAAAGAGTCGGCCGCCACTCAGCAATTTATCCGTGACAATTTCCGTCAGTTTTTCAATCTGCGGAATAGATTGGGCGACTGCCAAAGGTACCTGCTGGTCTTCTTTGTTAATAAAAGTGAGCAGTTCATAAGAGCTCATTTTTTCCAAATGCCGATAAGGTCCTTGTTCTTCTGTAATCTTCTCGAAATCCATTACTTGTTATTATGATAAGCAATTAGTCCTTCCATCGGTTTTGCTAAAAATCTACCGGCCTCCCAGCCAAAGTTTCTGCAAAGTTCTTTCAGAATATCCTGAAACCCAAAAGCAACGCTACCCGTAAAAAAGATTGGTATTTTACCAGATTCTGGATAAAAAGTTAAATGGATGGAAAAAAAATCCCTCAGGCCGTCTTCAATTATGTTGTCAATCATATAGTGACCTCTGTTTTCGGAAAGGAACATGGTAAATGAAGCTATGTAGCGGTTTGGCAATGGTTTTTTATAAACCGAATCGAGTATATCCGAGGGCGTAATATGATATTTTCTATCAAATTTATCATGCATTTCGGAGTCAAATGTTTGATATAAATAATATTGCAGCACTTTTTTCCCCAGATAAGCGCCACTTCCTTCGTCGCCCAGAACGTAACCAAGCCCGGGACTGTTACTAACTATTTTTCTTCCATTATAATAACCCGAATTACTACCCGTTCCCAAAATCACAACAATTCCTTTATTTTTTCCACATAGAGCACGTGCAGCTCCTGTAAGATCATGTTCAACTTCAATTCTGGCGTTTGGAAATATTCTGCTAAGAGCCCTGCGAACAATTGCCCGGTTGGTGGCAGCAGCACAACCGGTACCATAAAAATATACGCAGGTAGGTATGCTTTTTTTTAATTCCGGCAAAAGTTCCTTTTGCATCATATCCACGAGTTGCAATTCATTTAGAAAATAAGGGCTTGCTCCCTGCGTACTTATGATTTTTTTACGACCATTTGAGACAAAACACCATTCGCATTTAGTAGAGCCACTGTCTGCAATCAAAATTGACATATTTACATTTTTAATATTCCCAAAGCGAAGGTATATGGTTTATAGTGTATGGTAATTTCGCCCGGTCATTCGAAAAAACCATTTACCATAAACCATCGGCGGCACATCATTTCTTTGCTTAATTTGCAGGCAATTAGGAGAAATTAAGTGCATGAAAAAACTGAACTTCTGGCTACCCCTTTTATTTGCGGTAGTCATGATTCTGGGAATGCTGATAGGATTCCGGCTTTATCCAAGTACAAGTACAGGTGGTTTTTTTAAAACAGGTAAACTGAGCCCGGTCCAGGAAGTGCTGGACATCATTAGTGATAAATATGTGGATTCCGTCCGTACCGATTCATTAAACGAAGAAGCCATTCAGGGATTATTGTCTCACCTGGATCCGCATTCTTATTATATACCTGCAGCAGACCAGGTAGAAATGAATGAAGACCTTCAGGGCAACTTTGAAGGTATTGGCGTGGAATTCCAAATTCTAAACGACACGGTAAATGTGACCAATGTAATTGTTGGTGGTCCAAGCGATAAAGCAGGACTTCAGGTAGGTGATCAGATAGTCCGTGTAAATGACTCTACGGTGGCGGGTAATGGAATTACAGCTGAAAGAATAAAAAAATTATTGCGTGGACCAGGTGCCAGTAGCGTGAATCTGACCATGTTTCGTGATCATGCGCTCAAACAATTTAACATTCTGCGTGGAATGATTCCACTGCCCGCTCTGGATGCCTCCTACATGATTGACAAAGAATCCGGTTATATCAGGATAAATAAATTTTCCAGAACCACTTTTGAAGAATTTATGATTGCTCTGGAAGAATTGGAAAAAGAAGGTATGAAGAAACTGGTGCTTGATATCCGTGGAAACGGAGGAGGCATTGTTGACGAAGCCGTTAATATGGCTGACGAGTTTCTGGGAAACGACGAATTAATTGTATATACTGAGGGAAGGAAAAGCCCGCGAAAAGAATATCATGCCCAAAGACCTGGAAGTTTTGAATCGGGCAAACTTATACTCCTGGTCGACGAAGGAACTGCTTCTGCCAGTGAAATCCTTGCAGGCGCTCTACAAGATTGGGACCGGGCAAGTATTGTTGGACGCCGAACTTTTGGAAAAGGTTTGGTACAGGAACCATTCGAACTAAATGACGGAAGTGAACTGCGCCTGACGATAGCGCGATATTATACCCCTTTGGGCAGAAGTATACAAAAGCCTTATAATAAAGGCCGCGATGTTTATAACGAAGAAGTAATCGACCGGTTTCACGATGGTGAAGTCATTCATGGTGACACTTCCAATTTACATTCAGGTCCTGTTTTTAAAACACCTGCAGGCAGACAGGTTTATGGCGGTGGTGGAATTACTCCGGACGTTTTTGTTGCACTTGATACTACGCAAATCCCCAGAGTGGTGAGTACCATGTACATTAGCGGTTCGTTGAATAATTTTGTTTATGAATATTATATTTCTCATCAGGCGGAATTAAAACAGTTCCAATCTCCGGCTGCTTTTTATGCCAACTTTAAAGATGCTGAAATCTGGAACGCGCTCCTCGCGTACGCAAAAAAAGATTCCATTGATCTGAATGGGATTGATCCGGGGAATCGAAACCAGGTAGAAATCCGTATAAAAGCTCTTCTGGCGAGATTTATTTGGCGTTCCCAGGGCTATTTCTATATCATGAACCAGGTGGATCCCGTTGTTAAAAAAGCAATGGAGCTGCTGGAAACCAACAGCCCCAAACTTTCTGAAGCCAAAACTCACTAAAGCAATTTATTATCCGGTAATTGTTTTCTTTCGATTTTATAAGACATAATAAGCCCGATACCTCCTCCAATTGCAATCAGAGCAAAATAAATAGGGACATTGGCGTCATCATTACCCATACCATGTTCACCATGGAGACGAACACTAAATAAAAAGAAATTGTCCATAAGATAGGCGATGAATAACCCAATGCCGGAGCCTACCAGCAATAATCCCCATTTTAAATTACGGAATGGAGCAGGTCGTCTTTCCTGTTTCAGTTTTGGATCCAGGCCCTTTTCAATCATGGCCATGTTTTCCTTGTTATTAACATACCTGATGCCGAAAATTAAGGCGCAAACAGAAACACTGCTTAGAATTAACCAAAAAAATACCAATTGATCGGGTCCCATATATTTGTTTTTTACTTTTTATTAGTTGTTTACTCCCTATCAGACTACTGCTTTTTATCCCAGGTTACATAAATCTTATACTTTTTAAAAGGATTTAGGAATCACTGACTTTTTATGCCTATTCAGTACCCGTTTCTTGGATGCATTAAATGTACCTTTGTCTGTAACCCGGTACAAATATATAACGTCATATAGCTGTGGTAACAAGCGGACAACCAGACGAACAGATCATTAACAGGGTTCTGAAAGGAGACCAGTCTGCATTTGGTTCATTAATAGACAAATACAAGAACTACGTTTTTACCCTGATTCTCCGGTTCACTGATAACCGGGAAGATGCTGAAGAATTAGCACAAGACGTTTTTATCAAGGCCTACCGGTCTCTGGCAGACTTCCGGGGAGATTCAAAATTCAGTACCTGGTTGTTTACCATTACCCGGACAACCTGCCTGAGTTTTTTAAGAAAGAAAAAACTGGATACTATTTCATTGGATAATGAAAGAACAGGTCTCCAGGTGGAAAATCGGGAATCAGGATTCAGCGCCAACGGGATTGAACAAAAATCAAGGCATTTTATGCTGAATCAGGCCATAAACATGCTGAGCCAGGATGATGCCCAGGTACTTAACCTTTTTTATAAAGGAGACCAGAGCCTGGAAGAAATAGGGCGAATTATGAGGTTGGACCCCAACACGGTGAAGGTGAAACTTCACCGGGCAAGACAACGTCTAAAAGATAAGATGGAAAAACATTTTTCTAATGAGGTACGGGAAATACATGCGGATTAAGGGCGAACAAAATGATTCATTCGAACATACGATTACAAAAAGAAATTTTATGGATCAGGAAATGGAAAAGCTTATTTGGGAATATATAGACGGTCAGTGTAATCAGGCAGTGAAAGATTTAGTCAGCCGGCACCTTGAGGAAGATCCTGCATGGAGAAGCAAATTTAATGAGTTGATGAATATTCATGAGATGCTTCAGAAAGAAGAACTCGAAATGCCCTCTCTGCGTTTTACCAAAAATGTAATGGAAGAAATTTCCAAGTTCCATGTGGCTCCGGCGACAAAAAATTATATTAATAAAAATGTTATCCGTGGCATCGCGGCGTTTTTCCTTGCGATGATTGTGGGACTTTTCATTTATTTTATAGCCCAGATTCACTGGAGCACAAATTCCACTTATAACCTGATACCCTCATATAGTCTGGATACCAATAAACTGAACTGGAGCAAACTATTGAATAACACTTATGTGAATATTTTTATGGGCATCAATATTATACTGGCACTTATCCTGGTGGATAAATATATGCAGGGAAAGAAAAAAGCCAGCCATTCAAGTCATTGAACCAAAGGTGACAGTGCCTAATCCTTTGTACATTTGCTTCATGGATATAAAAAATAATATTCTTGAAACCATAGGCAATACGCCACTTATCCGACTGAATAAAATCACGTGGGATCTTCCATGTACAGTTGCAGCTAAGGTAGATTACTTTAATCCCGGTAATTCAATCAAGGACAGGATTGCTGTTAAAATGATTGAAGTCGCAGAAAAAGAAGGCAAACTTAAACCGGGAGGAACTATTATTGAAGGAACCAGTGGCAATACTGGTATGGGTCTGGCTCTGGTTGCTGTCGTAAAGGGCTATAAATGTATTTTTACAACTACTGATAAACAATCTAAAGAAAAATCAGATATCCTCAAAGCAGTAGGTGCTGAAGTAATCGTTTGCCCTACAAATGTTGAACCTGCAGATCCTCGTAGTTACTATTCCGTTGCAAGGAGACTGGCTAAGGAAATCCCTAATTCATTTCACTGCAATCAATACGACAATCTTGCGAACCGTCTTGCACATTATGAAACAACCGGTCCGGAGATTTGGAAACAAACAGACGGAAAGATTACTCATCTTGTGTGTACTGCCGGAACTGGTGGAACTATTACCGGCACTGCTATGTATTTAAAAGAAAAAAAACCTGAAATACAGGTATGGGCTATCGATGTATTTGGATCACTGCTTACAAAATATTTCAATACAGGAGAAACAGACATGAATGAAGTGCATCCCTATGTGTCTGAAGGTTTCGGCGAAGATTTTATTCCCAAAAATTATGACATGACTATGATTGATCATTTCGAGCAGGTAACAGACAAAGACGGTGCCATCATGGCTCGCCGACTGGCCAAAGAGGAGGGATTATTTTGCGGGTACAGTGCAGGTAGTTGTTTGCAGGGACTAATGCAATTAAAAAATAAATTGAAAAAAAACGACCTTGTCGTATGCATTTTTCATGATCATGGTAGCCGTTATGTGGCAAAGATTTATAATGACCAATGGATGATGGAACGAGGTTTTCTTGACGTCAAAACTTTCCGCGATATTGTAAATGCACGTGGTGGGTCTTATAATCTCGTTACACTGAATCCAGATCAAACCGTCGGTGAAGCTTTTGACCGCATGAAAGAACTACATATTGAAAATATTCCGGTTGTAAATGCTGGCATTCCGATTGGCGCGGTAAGTGAAAGTGGGTTATTCAATGTTATACTAAGTAATGGAGCAGATATCAGACATAAAAAAATTCAGGAAGTCATCGAAGATCCCTATCCAGTTGTTTCTTTCGATACTCCTGTGGAAAGAATTAGCTCACTTATAAGCAAAGAGAATGGCGCGGTACTTGCCAAAGATGATAGTGGCAATTTCCATATTGTTACGAAGTATGATGTATTGCAGTCATTTACCCATAAGGCTTTGTTTTAAATTTAATTACCGAATACAGAATTTGCCCACTCCTTTCGCAACATTTCTAAAGCCTTGAAATATAATTGTGATTCTTTCGAACTTTCTAAAGTATGCGTAAATCTACGAATAGACAAATTCGTTAAAGTACCAGATCCAGGGTAAATCATGAACTGTTAAAATCAGGCAAAATGGCTATTGTTGTTAATATGTGTATAAGTTAATTTTGATTCTGAAGTTGATTGATACAAACTCAATCCCGAAGATATCCAAAAACCGACCAAAGTTCTTTATCCAATATCCGATAGAATTTCCGAGAGAAAATCCGATATCAGTCAACTTCTTTTTTCCTTATCCTTTGAAACCGAAAAAAATCCTATCCGGGAAAACAAACAGCTCCTATTTGAAGAATCACGACTGTTCAGAAAAACCTACCCGTTAGAAAGGCTTGAACCTGTCCGAAGAAATCGAATCCGTCCTTTGGAAACCATTTCGAGTTTTGCAAAGTCAATCCAATTCTATTAAAACCTGATCTGGACCCTGAAAGTCGACCTTATTCCTTAAATCTGATCCTTGAAACAATCTGCCCGAAATCCAAATCCATGGGATACCCGGTAACAGTTCAAGTTCCTGTGTCTTAAAATCAACTGTTTATCCAATACCCTCCTGCTAAGTTTTAAATTAATTTAGCAGGAGGTACCCATCGGAGTTTCCTATCGATGGTTCAATGTCCAAAAAAATTCAGGATTTTAAACCTCCCTTCAATTTTTTCATATTTCTAACCAGCCTATTGGTAGTTATTTTTTGTGAATCCTTATAAATTACTGGTTGGAGTTGTGCGCTTTGGCATTAGGGCATTAAAAGTATCATCTTTGCCATAAAGCTGCTAAAATGTATTTTTCCCAGGATGTATATGTCTCGAATGACAGTCAGTCGAATAAGCCATCACGTAAGAAACCCATATTCCCAGTAAATGATTTGCTTCGAAATTATCTCCAACTCCATGGGCGCGAAGTTAAATTGCCGGTCTCCTATGCCGACCTCCTTCATGTTGCCTATGCGGTCCCGTTAAAAGACAAAAATGGAAAAGACAGTTTATGGGAAACCGTTTCCTACGACATGCAACACTGGCAATATATACGGTCAGGACTGGTTAAAATATATGCTATATTAAAAACAGAAGGCGACCAGACATTCAGCAAACACCTGGATGTGGCGAGAGTAGATTTCTGCAGTTTCGCCAATTCCAGCCCATTCAGGATCCGAATCGTAAATAAATTTAATGATAATTATGATCATTTCTATATCAAACAGGCGGACGCGTCACGTGTTTATGGACTTGAACTTGAACATCTGTTATCTCCTAACCGGATCAGTTTTTTTAGTGATCAACAAACACTGATCGAAGATCATATTCCCGGCATTCCGGGAGATATATTCATTGCTCATTATTTAAACGAACCAGTCACCAACCGCATACGATTCGCAAAAGAGTTTGTAAAATTTAATGAGCGATGTTTTGTGCGTCTTCTGGGTGATATGCGCTCTTATAATTTTGTCGTAGATATTACGCCTGATATTGAAGATTTCCAATATCGAATACGGTCTATTGATTTTGACCAGCAATCCTATGAAGGAAGAAAAAAAATGTACCTGCCTCAATTTTTTAAGGAAAATAAGCTTTTGGTTGACAACTGTATTCAACATCTTAACCAGGATTCAATCACCCAATATCAGACGGAAGAAAGAACAATGATGGCATTCCGGGTAGCATCTTCGAGGTTTCGTCTGATGCACCTGCTGAATACCATGGCTAAAGATAATATATCAACACAGGAAAAACTCATTCAGCTTCGTGAAGAACTTGCATCTGAATTTCAGGCGCCTATTTTTCTGAAAAGCCGATCCATGGGACAACTCGTAAAAAGGCAGTTAAAACAAACCCTTCAAAAAAATCTGGCATTAATTCAAAAAAACCTTGGGAAATTTCAGGACTGAATGTTATCTAAGATATATAATATGTACAGTTTAAATTTTAGATGATTTTCAATGATTCTGAGAGTCTGGTGAGAGAGGGAAGCCGTATCTTCGCATCCTTAAAACCAGAAACACAATATCATGGCAAAATACAAAGCTGGCGTTTTATTTGGCGAAGAATTGGCATATCTATATGAAGATGCGAAAAAAAGCGAATTTGCTATACCGGCGGTAAATGTCACCGGTACTGATACCATCAACGCGGCTTTAGAGGCAGCTGCGAATGTGAACTCCCCCATCATCATCCAATTCTCCAACGGAGGAGCACAATTCATTGCAGGGAAGGGTATGCCTAATGACAAATTACAGGCGAATATTTATGGCGGTGTATCTGGTGCTCTTCATATACACACTGTAGCAAAATATTATGGTGTCCCGGTAATTGTACACACCGATCACGCAGCAAAAAAATGGCTTCCCTGGATAAGTGGATTACTGGATGCAGGCGAATTATACTTTAAAGAAAATAAACAACCGCTGTTTAGCTCACACATGCTGGATCTTTCGGAAGAACCGCTGGAAGAGAATATTCATACTTCAGTAGAATTCTTTAAGAGAATGAAACCTTTAGGCATGGCTATCGAAATAGAACTCGGAGTAACCGGCGGTGAGGAAGATGGCGTAGACAACAGTGGTATCGAAAATGACAAGCTTTATACACAACCTGAACATGTTGCCTATGCTTACACGGAGCTTGGAAAAGTTGGAAATTTATTCGGAGTGGCTGCAGCATTTGGAAATGTACATGGTGTTTACAGTCCTGGAAATGTGGAACTTCGTCCAGTGATCCTCAAAAACAGCCAGGACTTTATTGAGAAGAAATTAAAAACGAAACCGAAACCCGTTTACTTTGTTTTTCATGGAGGCAGCGGATCGCCACAAAATCAAATCCGTGAAGCCATCAGTTATGGCGCCATTAAAATGAATTTGGATACAGACCTCCAATGGGCTTTTTGGGAAGGCGTACAAAAATATTACAAGAAAAATGAAGCTTATCTTCAGGGTCAGTTAGGCAACCCCGAAGGTGCTCAAAAACCAAATAAAAAATATTATGACCCGCGAGTCTGGCTTCGAAAGGGAGAAGAAAGTTTTATAAGCCGCCTGCAAATAGCATTTGAAGATCTGAATTGCATAAATCGCAATGCGTAAAGATTTTGGTTTAATTCTGAAATTTATACCTTGGAAAATGATTTGGATATTTCATTTCCAATCACCTTCTCTTACCCTCTATCATTACTGTATTTTACAGGCACAGCGTGGCAGTTAACCACTCACCATGCGGCATAACCATACATCAAAGCTTTAATCGGGAGGCTTTATGCTTTAGCCTTAATTCCATATTTTCATTACATGAAATCAATCATATCTTTCTTCTTAAGTTTGGCGTTTGCCTGCTTTTGTTTTTCCCAGCAAACACCGACTAACCCTGCCGCTAAAAAACCTGTAACCGTTACAGGTACAATCGTATCTCCTGTGCCTAAAAGCAGTCCTAAAGCCTATAAAGAAGTAATTACGGAAAAAGCGATTACACAGTATGGATTATTTACAGTTCATAAAGTGGAAGACAAATGGTATTTCGAAATTCCGGACTCACTATTCAACCGGGAGATCCTGGCAATTACCCGTTTTGACAAATCTCCAGCCGGAAGCCGGTCTTATGGTGGAGAAAAAGTAAATGAACAAACCATACGCTGGGAAAAAGGCCCTTCTGATAATGTGTTTTTACGGGTAATGACGATTGTCAGCATAGCGCCTGATTCTTCCCAACCTATTGCACAGGCAGTTCGAAATTCTAATGTGGATCCCATAGCCGCTGCTTTTGATATCAAGGCTTATGGAAAGGACTCCAGTAGTGTCGTAATTGATGTAACAGATTTTTTCAAATTGGACAATCAGCCTGTCAGTCTGAGTCAGGAACTAAAAAGAAGATATAGTCTGGGCGGAATTTCTGCAGACAGGTCTTATATTTCTTATATACATAGTTACCCTCTAAATACAGAGGTACGATCCGTTAAAACATTCAGTTCTTCATCTACTCCGGCAGGTATGACTTTCGGAACTTCTTCCACCAGTCTTCCTGCAGCCGATGTCGCAGGCGCCGTTACCATGGAATTAAATAATTCATTCATAATGCTACCGGCCATACCTATGCGCAAAAGAATATTTGATCCCAGGGTTGGATATTTTGCCAGTGAATACTCTGTCTATAGCGATACTTCTCAGAAAACGCAAACTAGTACTTTCATTCATCACTGGCGTCTTGAGCCAAAAGATGAAGATATGGTCCGGTGGAAAAAAGGAGAGCTGGTGGAACCGAAAAAACCTATCGTTTTTTATATCGATCCGGCAACTCCAAAACGATGGAGGCCATACCTGATTGCCGGTATCAACGACTGGCAGACAGCCTTTGAAAAAGCAGGGTTCAAAAATGCTATTATTGGCAAGGAGTGGCCCGAAAATGATACCACAATGAACCTGGAAGATGCCAGGTTTTCTGTTATCAGGTATTTCGCATCAGACATAGAAAATGCTTATGGACCTAATGAAGCCGACCCGAGAACTGGCGAAATCCTTACAAGTAATATCGGCTGGTATCATAATGTAATGAAACTTCTGCATGACTGGTATATGATTCAGACAGCCGCAGTTGATCCGCGCGCACGTAAAATGATTTTTGATGACAGCCTGATGGGAACGTTGATCCGTTTTGTTTCCTCTCACGAAATCGGACATACACTGGGATTACGCCATAATATGGGAAGTAGTAGTCAGACTCCAGTCGAAAAACTCAGGGACAAAGCTTGGGTTGAAGCCAACGGACATACAGCTTCGATCATGGATTATGCACGTTTTAACTATGTGGCACAGCCCGAGGACCATATTGGACCAAAGGGATTATACCCCAGAATTGGACCGTATGACAACTGGGCCATCCAGTGGGGATATAAACTGATTCCGGATACCAGGACTTCTGAAGAAGACAGGAAGATATTGAACCGATGGATCATCGACAGCCTTAAAGCAAATCCAAGGTTGTGGTTCGGCGGGGAAGCCCAGAATTTTGACCCAAGATCTCAAACAGAGGATCTAAGTGACAATAATGTAAAAGCCAGTGAATACGGAATTCTTAATCTAAAAAAAATAATAGTACAGTTACCTGCTTGGACTAAAGAAGAGTCAGATACTTATGAAAACCTGGAGGATATGTATTCCCAGCTTATTGGACAGTTTAGTCGTTATATGAATCATGTTGTTAAAAATGTGGGTGGTATTTATGAAACTTTCAAAAGTGTAGAGCAACCGGGTGATGTATATGAACCCACTCCAAAATCTACACAGCAACAAGCAGTTAATTTCTTGCAGAATCAACTATTTGAAACTCCCGCCTGGCTACTTGACAAAAATATTCTGAATAAAATAAGCAGCCCCTCATCTTCTGAAATGGTTGCGAATACCCAAAGTAGTATATTGAATTCGTTGCTATCTTCTTCGCGTTTATTCAGGATGGAAACAGTTTCCGATCGCTTCGGAAAAACCAATGTATATGATCCGGAAAAACTGATTACTGATGTGGAAAAAGGCCTTTGGAAAGAACTAAGTAGCCCAAAATCGATCGACCCTTTCAGGAGGAATCTGCAAAAACAATATGTAGAAATATTGATTTCGTTAATGAATCCTACTCAGCCGGTTATCCCTGCTGGCCTGCCTCGTGGACTAGTTATTTTTTTTGGAGCGGATATCAAGAATACTGATATCCCGTCGATTGCTCGTGGACATCTAACTAAATTGCATACCCGAATATTGGCAGCCGCGAATGTGTCTTCCGATAAACTGAGTAAATATCATTTAGAGGATGTTGCCGAGAGAATCAGGCAGGCGCTCAATCCTAAATAAACCTGATTGAAATTTTACTTTTCGCATAGGCCTTGGTCCAATAGGTCTGTGACCGACCACTGTTTCATACATGCAACCTCCTATCAGGCCGATCAGGACAAGTATAAAGAAAATCAGCCATATCTTTTCAGTTCGTGAAAATTTTTGCATATGGAGAACTACTAATAATAATATTATATCCTAAATAATTATCTGGTAAGTAAATCCAAAATAGGCATTCCAATATTGCCACTGGGCACCTGTATATGTAAAAGTGTAGCAAGGGTAGGCGCAATATCAGTCATATTAACCCGGGCAGCCGAAGCACCTGCATGAATATCCCACCCCATAAAAATAAGCGGTATGTGGGTATCGTAAGGATTCCACGTTCCATGAGTTGTTCCGGTTCTGGCGTAGGATTCGAGCCATCCGGGTTGAAAAATAACCTGGACCTGTCCGCTTCGTTTATAATTGTATCCATTAATTATCATAGTCTTAATAGGCTCTGGTATTGGTGCATCCTGGATCTTTTCAATATCCACTGCATAAGCGACACCGGGTTGCTTTTTCAGATAATCAACGACCAATTTTTTAATAGCCTCAAAGTCTGCATTATAAGCAGCAATTTTTTCCATATCGAAATTAATCTGGTAATTACTCCCGGATCGTATTACTTTAAAATAGCCGAGTTTCTTCTGAATAAGCTGATCCAGATTAGTAAGGATGTTACTATTTGCAAAATAATCAGCCGGTATCCTGTTCATCTGGGAATATCCCACTGCGTTAGCTGCACCATGATCTGCAGTTAGAAAGACTATATATTGATCTTTCCCTATTGTATGATCCAGGTAAGAAAAAAATGATGCGAGATCCAGATCGAGACGCAAATAAGTATCCTCAATCTCAATAGAATTGGGTCCGAATAAATGTCCTACATAATCCGTCGAAGCACAGTTAATAGTCAGGAAATCCGTTGCTGTACCCTGACCCAACTTATAGGTATCCAATATGGTTCTTGCAAAATCAAGTGTTAGTGAATTTCCAAATGGAGTGGAACGGAAAGATCCATGATTTTTTGCATAGGCTGATTTTAAGTTGTGCGGAAATACAGGTAAGTTTTCTCCAATTAATTTTCCCTCATATGATTTATTGTCTGAATCACTTTCAATATATGTATTTATCGGGTAAAGAGTGTTCCAGTCATTGTTCGTAAATTGTTCAATCTTTCTCTGTTTATTGAAATTTTCCACATTTTCAGGAAGTCTTTTCATATAATAAGAACTGCTGATAAAATTTCCGCTTGAATCGTCCATCCAGAATGCGGCATTTGCTGTATGACCCGCAGGAAGAATAGCCGCACGATCCTTTAGAGAAATGCCCACCACGCGCGACTGGTAGTTTGTGGCCATACGCAACTCATCTGTAATCGTGGTAACGAGCAGATTTCGTGGAGACATCTTACCATCTGATGCATATGCAACTCCAACCGACTGCACTGCGCTATCCTCCGTACAATAAACATGTTCTCCGGTTAATTGATCAATCCAGTCATTTCCTGTAATACCAGTAATGGAGGGAACAGATCCGGTAAAAATGCATGTATGACCAACTGCTGTATACGACGGCAAATAATTTATGTATGTGTTCTCACAGGAAAAGCCCTGTTTCAACAATCTTTTAAATCCACCTTCACCATATTTATTGTAGTAGCGATATAAATAATCCCAACGCATCTGATCCACTACAATTCCTACCACCAGCTTAGGTCTTACGACCTGCTCGGCTGTCGGCTGACACCATGCGGTAAATCCCTGAAATAAATTGAAAGCAACTATAAAAAAGTACTTACTCATAATCAATCAGACTTTGAACAAAGGTATCTGCATTTGCGTATTGCCCGGTTCCGTAAATGCATTATTTTTGCATCAATTTTTAACCAATGTAAAAAAGCATATGGCAGATATTTTTGAAAAACTCGCGAGACATAAGGGCCCGATCGGACAACACCGGGACAGGGCACATGGTTATTTTGCATTTCCAAAACTTGAGGGTGAGATTGGCAGTCGTATGAAATTCCGTGGAAAAGAAATGATTGTATGGAGTCTCAATAATTATTTAGGACTGGCAAACCATCCCGATGTAAGAAAAGCTGATGCCGAAGGTGCCTTGTCGTATGGCCTGGCATCGCCGATGGGTGCCCGTATGATGAGCGGAAACAGCAACCAGCATGAACAACTCGAAAAAGAATTATCTGAATTTGTAGGAAAAGAAGACACCGCACTTCTAAATTATGGTTATCAGGGAATGGTGAGTATTATCGACGTATTGTGCGGGAGACATGATGTAATCGTATATGATGCGGAATGCCATGCTTGCATCATAGACGGCCTCCGTTTACATGCAGGCCATCGATATGTTTTCAAACATAACGACCTTGTAGATTTCGAAAAACAGATTCAGCGTGCAAATGCTCTGATTGAAAAACAAGCTGGCGGTGGCGTACTCGTGATTACTGAAGGCGTTTTTGGAATGGCAGGTGATCAGGGAAAACTGAAGGAAATTGCCAGCATTGAAATCAATATATAAATTTCGACTGTTGGTAGATGATGCCCATGGTTTTGGGACGCTTGGGAAAAACAGGTGCCGGCGCTGGTGAAGAACAAGGCGTGCAGCATGATATTGATCTGTATTTTTCCACTTTTGCCAAATCTATGGCTTCTATAGGAGCATTTGTTTCCGGAGAAAGCGCTATCGTTGATTATATCCGTTACAATATCCGCAGTCAGATTTTCGCGAAAAGTTTGCCGATGGCCCTTGTTCTGGGAAATCTCAAAAGACTGGAATTGCTTAGAAATAATCCGTCATTAAAAGAAAAACTTTGGAGCAATGCAGAAAAACTTCAGGCAGGACTTCGTAAAAAGGGATTTGATATTGGCAAAACAGATTCCGTTGTTACGCCAATTTACATGAAAGGAGATGTTCCTGAAGCTACGGCGATGGTTATGGACCTTCGGGAAAATTATGGAATATTCTGTTCAATAGTTGTATATCCCGTTATTCCAAAAGGACATATTATTTATCGACTAATTCCTACAGCTGTCCATACAGATGCAGGACATTGAGGCGACTCTTGCAGCTTTTGAGGCCACCAAAAAGAAACTGGATATGGGGGATTATAAAGTGGAGGCGATCCCAGATATGGCTGAAGCTTAATGAGTTATGAATATATTGAAACAAATCTAACATAAAAACCTTCTTTTTTCGTTTTTACACAGAATGGCTGCGATTTCTAAAGGCCATTTCGTATTTTACCAAGTCCCTGAAAGAGCATAATTAATACCTGACCTTATTAGATTCTTAATTGAATGCTCCTGCGAAAAACCATATCCAGTTTTTTGATTATAGTCTCCAGTCATTGTTATGGTATTGATCAATTGCCTGTAAAAGATTCCGGTACGGTTACAATTACAATTCAGAATGCGTCTGACAAACTTATCAAAAATTGATTCTGTTTTTGTAATCTTTGACCGCTATGACCTGAGTGGCGCAGGCGTAATTAAAAAGGTCTTTTATCCGGACATGGATAATAAGATTCAGATCAAGCTTACCAAAAGGTAAATATTTTATCAATATTTTTTGTCTTGGAATTTATAACAAGGAAAGTTTTGACCGCGTAGTCTCAGCAAAATCAAATAAAAATCACAATATCTTCCTGCGCCTACAGGCGTCTGCTCTTTTTCATCAGGGTGGTGTAAAAATTCCTGCGTGAACATTTTGATCCTTCCCATCTGGCCATTCTTAATTTCAATAAGTAGTAAGTTAATTTACTCTGATCGATCGACATAAAAAAGCCTCCTTGTTGAAGGGAGGCCGCACTAATCAAATACCATTAACCATTAAACCTTATCCTATGAAAAGTCAAATATAAAAGTATTAGCTAGAACAACTGTGTTACACCACTGATAAATATTTATTTACCAGGTTTATAATTGACGCATATCAATATAAAATCATCTACTTTGTAAATTCAATGAAGAACGCACCATGCGAAAAATAGTTGTAGCCATAACAGGAGCCAGTGGCTCTTTATATGCGAGCATACTGATCGAAAAATTATTGACCATCCATTCCCAATGGGAGACTGTTTCAATTGTTATGTCGAAAAACGCCCGCACAGTTTGGGAAACCGAATTAGGCAATCAGGCATATAAGGGTTTACCCCTGGATGTTTACGAAACCGATGATTTTAATGCACCATTTGCATCCGGTTCTGCCCGGTATGATACGATGATCATAATTCCCTGTTCGATGGGCACTCTGGGAAAGATTGCTGCCGGCGTATCTTCCGATCTGATCACCCGGGCGGCTGACGTAATATTAAAAGAAAGAAGAAAACTAATTTGCGTGATCAGGGATAATCCGTACAACCTTATCCATATCACGAAATATGGAAACGATTACCCTGGCAGGTGGAATTATCTGCCCTGCCATCACCTTCATTTTATAGTAAACCAACAACTATCGAAGAAGTCGTTGCTACAGTCGTTGACCGGGTCATTGACCTTGCTGGATTCGATCTGAAAAGTTTCAGATGGGGAAATGGTTGAATGAACATAGTATTAATGATTGGACGCTCATTCTTTTCAACTATTGTGTCAGATTAACTTCCTCTACTCCCGGATGTTTGGATTTGTCAAATATAAAACTGGCATCTGTCAGATTCGCGTCTTCATTCAGACTGTTAATAGTATAAATATATGCTGTTGCTTTTGTCCAAAATCTTTCCTGAACTAACCAGATGCGATTTTTTGTCGACATATAAATAAACCTTATGAAAATTCTGAGTTTTATCAATTGGAGTCATTTCAATTTCTACGACTGTTTTGGTTCCCATTTTCTGTTCGCCATTCACTTTATAAAGAAAATCCTTGTCATAAAAATTAGTCAGCAATTTTTGTGGTGATATGGTGTTGGAAGACGGATCTACTTTAGTAATTGTCACTTCGTTGGCGGATTTATCGTAAGTCCAGATGGTTTTCCCGTCGCAATAGATTTCCTGGCCGGTGATCTGCACAACATATTTATTCCCTTTCATCAGTACGGTGCCTTTTTTAGTGCCCTGAGATGCGCCCTGGGCATCCTGAACTGAAGAGTAAATATAGCCTTGATGGATTTATAAGACTTGATTTTAGCTGATGCCTGATCAAGGATCTGTTTTGCAGCCGGATCACTATTCTGACAAAAAACGGTAGTTATAGCCAATAATCCTACTAAAGTACTGAACAGCACTTTCATATTTGAAAATTGATAATAAAGGGGGCAAGATATGCCATTCAAATTGCAATCGATATGCCATCCGTGTTAAAAGCGACTGACTTATCCGTTCATTTGCGTCAAGTATACAGATAGTTCTGAATCAGTCTTAATTATTACTTCTCTCGCTTTGCTTCCCTGGTTTGGTCCAACTACACCTGCAGCCTCCAGTTGATCCATTAAACGGCCTGCCCGGTTATACCCCAGTTTCATCCGACGCTGAATCAAAGAGGTTGAACCTATCTGATTTTGTACGATCAGACGGGCGGCATCTTCAAAAAGCGGATCCCTGTTATTGGCAGTCAAATTCCCTTCGCATCCAATTCCTTTTCATCTACATATTCGGGTAATAAAAAGGCCTGCGGATAGCCCTGTTGTTTTCCAATGAAATCTGCAATCTTTCTCCACTTCCGGTGTATCAACAAACGCACATTGCAAGCGTGTAATTTCACCATTATAAGATACCAGCATGTCTCCTTTACCAATCAGTTGTTCCGCTCCGCCGGTATCCAGAATGGTTCTCGAATCTATTTTTGAAGAAACCTTAAAAGCAATACGCGCCGGAAAATTGGCTTTAATAGTACCAGTAATAATATTGACTGATGGCCGCTGGGTGGCAATGATCAGATGAATTCCTACTGCCCTGGCAAGCTGCGCAAGCCGTGCTATCGGCATTTCAATTTCTTTTCCTGCTGTCATAATCAGATCGGCAAATTCATCGATTACCAGAACGATAAATGGCAGATACTGATGACCTTTCTGCGGATTCAGTTTGCGCTTGATGAATTTGTCATTGTATTCACGGATGTTCCGGGTACCTGCTTCCTTCAGAAGATCGTATCGGTTATCCATTTCAATGCAAAGTGCATTGAGAGTATAAACTACTTTCTTAGTATCTGTAATAATGGGTTCTTCTTCGCCAGGTAATTTGGCCAGAAAATGTTTTTCAATGATCCGGTATAAACTGAGTTCCACTTTTTTCGGATCCACCAGCACCAGCTTTAGCTGGGAAGGATGTTTTTTATACAAAAGCGAAACCAAGAATGGCATTTACACCGACAGATTTACCCTGGCCCGTTGCACCGGCCATCAAAAGATGAGGCATGGTTGACAGATCAACAATGAAATTTTCATTGTTGATCGTCTTTCCGATGGCAATGGGCAGGTTAAATGAACTGTACTGGAATTTGTCAGAAGCCAGCAAAGTTCGCATACTAACGATAGTCTTTTTTACATTGGGCACTTCGATACCGATTGTTCCTTTACCTGGAATCGGAGCAATAATACGAATACCCAAGTGCAGAAAGGTTAAGGGCAATATCATCTTCCAGATTTTTTATACGTGAGATCCGGACACCCGGGGCTGGAACAATTTCGTACAACGTAACTGTCGGACCAACCGTCGCACTGATTTTTTGAATATCAATATCATAATTCTTTAGCGTGCTGATGATCTGATTCTTATTATTTTCAAGTTCCGCCGGATCCTGAATAATACGGTCACTGCCGTGCGCCTGTAATAAATCCATTGGCGGAAATTTATAGGACTTTAAATCCAGTGTCGGTTCGTAATCCGGCAGGGCATCAGATCCGACCCTGACATTTTCAACTTCCTGAGATAAGCTGTTGATCAGGAATTTTTTTGATTTCCAATTCAAGTGGATCTGCATCTGCGGTGACTTTTTTTAGTGGCTTCGTTATCGCAGGAACAGGTGGGTAATCTTTTTTTACAGTTTCTTCCCTTAGGTGCGGTGCATTTATGTCGGTGAGGGCCTCTTCCGAGGCGATGATTAAAGGATAATCCTGCTCGCTTTTTAACTTATTTTTTTTATCCCTGGACGCAGGTTCATCGATAAAAAGCAAGGGCACCTGTTTCTTTTTCAGTATCCTGTTCTTGAATTAAGGCTGCATGATTATTTTTTGCGGTCGTAACGGGCAATTTGAATTCCGGATTAAATCGCCATATAAAATAAGAAAGAGCCCCGGCAAATAAAACGCAGGCTGTACCAATCTTGCCGAGAAACCGCACCATCCAGTCGCTGGTCATATCTCCAAATGCACCACCCCAGGGAAATGAAACACCCCGGCAAACAAATGCGAGAGTCGTTGATAAATAAATAATTCCGATTAATACATATCGCAGGTTTCGCTTTATGGAAAAATAATTTTTTGCAAATAGCCAGTTAATTCCATTAATGAAAAAAAACGAGCAAATAAAATAACTGGCGAGACCGAAACCTTTATAAAAGAACAGATGGGAAATATAAGCACCCAAATTGCCGAGCAGGTTTGATACTTTCATGTCGTGTGAAGGAGAAAGTACTGAAATGCCCCGGAATACTTTATCCTGATCTTCCCGCCAGGTAAATAAATAGGAAGTAAAAGAAATAAATAGAAATATAGATATCAAGTAAAAATATGGCTCCCGTAATCTTATGGGTCCGTTCATCTCGTGATCACCTGGGAAACAGTAAGTTTAGCATCCTTTTCTGTTTTCAGGGAAGCTGGACCGGAGGATTGGTTTTTCTTTGACTTTGAATGCTGCGCCATGGTAACAAAGATATGTTAAGTAGATCTTCCCTTATAGATCGCCACTGCTAAAAAAATCCATCCGAGGATAAATCCAAAACCACCCAATGGTGTTAATACTCCGAGAACTAATGGTATAACAATACCATTCGTTAAAAGCAGTGAAATAATATACAATGATCCACTGAAAAAAAATATTCCGCAAATAAAACAGATTCCGGCAGGTCTAATCCACTGACTATGAAATTTCTCACCAAGTATACCGGTAATAAGCAGGGCAAATAAATGATAAAATTGATACCGGACGGCTGTTTCATATATTTCCAGCGCCGATTCCGGCATCCTGTGTTTCAAAAGATGAGCAAGCATCGCGCCCGCAATAACAGCAAGGGCACCAAGAATTGCGGCCAGCAGAAGGAAGAATTTATTCACAAAACAAAAGTTTGAAGAATTGATTCGTTGAAAATTAATTCGAACCAGTTATTAAACAGATAATAAATTAACTGTTTTTTTATTCCCACCCACAATTTCAATTCTTCGATTCTAAAATTCTTAATGCAAAAGACTTAAAAATGATTCCAGCTCCGTGTTTTCCTCATGAACCATCAGATCTGCCTGTTCATAATACATTTTACGCTCTCCAAGTTTCCGAATGATATATGCCCGGAGTCCGGCTTCGCTTATTCCCCTCAGCAGTGGACGAGTCATTTTTTCCTTCAGGAGTCTTTGATTTAGTGCTTCCAGCGAAGTATTGAGCCAAAGCACTTTCCCATTTTTTTTCATGAAATCAATGTTATTAAAAAAACAGGGAGTACCCCCTCCGGCTGAGAGAACAAAATTCTCCTCCCGGCTTATTAAATCCTCAAGTGTTTGTTTTTCCATATATCTGAAATATTCCTCCCCCTTGTCTGCAAAAATTTCTGAAATACTCATCCCTTCGTTGGTTGCAATCACAGCATCCAGATCGTAAAATGGAATCTGTAATTTCTCGGCAATCCTGGTTCCCCAGTGTGTTTTGCCCGAACCCATAAACCCAATCAAAAAAATACGCATGCTTTATAAATATCGATTTGAGTGTTGGAATTTGTCGGCTTATGCCACATATTCATTGATCGTCGATCATTTTTTGAAGAACATAATCCAAATTATATTTTAAATAAAGGCATTAAAGCCGGTAACATCCATTCCGGTAATCAACAAATGCACGTCATGAGTACCTTCATAAGTAAGTACGCTTTCCATATTCATGAGATGCCGCATTATCGGGTATTCGCCTGTTATGCCCATTCCTCCCAACATCTGTCTGGCTTCTCTCGCAATATTCGTTGCAATTTCACACCCATTTCTTTTTGCCATGGATACTTGTGCCGGCGTTGCTCTTTTTTCATCCATCAACACACCTAATCTCCAATTCAATAATTGAGCCTTCGTAATTTCAGTCACCATTTCAGCCAGTTTTTTTTGCTGGAGCTGGAAGCCCCCGATGGGTCTTCCAAACTGTACCCTTTCCTTACTGTACCGCAGTGCCGTATCATAACAATCCATCGCGGAACCCACCGAACCCCAAGCTATACCATAACGCGCCTTTGTCAAACAACTCAAAGGACCTTTTAATCCACGGATATCCGGAAACAGATTTGTTTTAGGAACTTTTACATTGTCAAAAACCAATTCCCCGGTGGCTGAAGCGCGTAGGCTCCATTTCCCATGAGTTGTTGGTGTCGTAAATCCATCCATTCCTCTTTCAACCACCAAACCCCGGATATCACCCTGTTCATCCTTAGCCCAAACGACGGCAATCTGCGCAAAGGGTGCATTGCTTATCCACATCTTGTTTCCGTTCAAAATAACATGCTCTCCCGCTTCTTTGATATTGCTGAGCATTCCCGCGGGATTAGAACCATGATCAGGCTCAGTTAATCCAAAACAACCTAGCCATTCACCCGATGCGAGCTTGGGTAAAATCCTTTTTTTCATATGCTCGGTACCATAGGCATAGATAGGAAACATAACCAGAGAACCTTGTACTGATGCTGTCGAACGGACTCCGCTATCCCCTCTTTCAAGTTCCTGCATCATAAGGCCATAACTAATATAATCCAAACCACCGCCACCGTAAGATTCCGGTATAGTGGGACCAAAACAACCCAGATCACCCAATTGCTTCACGATCTGTTCAGGAAACTGGGCTTTTTGAGCATATTCTTCAATGATGGGGCTAATTTCCTTTTTTACATAAGAGCGTACAGATTCCCGAATCAGTCTTATGCTCATCCGTAAGTAAATCATCTAACTGATAATAATCCGGACTTTGAAAAACATCTGTTTTGACAGCCATAGTGATGAAGTTGGATACGAAAATACTCAAAAAGCATAAAGGCAGAAGCTAAAGGCCAGCGGTCCTGTTTTCCTGATTTCTATACGGATAAATAAGACTAATATTTTTAAGGCATCGTTAAAATTCATAACCTGTTCACCATAAACCATATATCATATACTTTGAAGAATATTGCGTCTATAATCCAAATAGTTCAAAGGGGATGCAACATCCTGCTTTTCTTTGTGTACTTAATATATTAGTAACAAAATCCGGATGTTGGAATTAATCGAAACCATACAACATGACGAGTTGGTCGAACGATGCAGACAGGGGCGACCAGCGTAGTTATGGTGAATTGTATACGAAATATTCCAAAGCCATGTATAATACCAGTCTCAGGATTGTCAATCATACGGCGGATGCAGAAGATGTATTACAGGAATCATTTCTGGATGCATTTGAAGCGATTGAAAGTTTTGCATATAAGTCAACTTTTGGTGCCTGGCTGAAAAGAATAGTGATTAATAAATCCATTAACGCATTAAGAAAAAGGAAAATGGAGATCATCGATATTGAAAAGACAAGCGCCGTTAATATCCCTGAAGACGAAAGCTTAGATGAAGAAGAATTGAGATTCAAGGTTGAAGAGATTAAAAAAGCGGTGAAAGAATTGCCGAATGGCTATAGGACTGTAATCAGTCTGCACCTGTTTGAAGGATATGACCAGGAAGAAATTGCTGAAATACTACAGATTTCACACGCTACCGTAAGAACTCAGTATATGCGGGCCAAACAAAAATTATTATCACTCATAAAACAAGGAGGCTTATCATGAGCAGTCCATTAGAAAAATTTATTCTTGAAAACCGTGAAAAATTTGATGCGGATACACCGGATTCCCGGGTATGGGAGAAGATCAATGAAAAGATCAATCCGGAAGCCCAAAAATCTGTACCGGTTCGTTCCATGCCCTTCAAACGCTGGATGACTGCAGCTGCTGCTGTCTTACTCGTAGCTGTATCCGGTATTCTTTATTATACGTTCCACAGTACCAATCTGCAGTCTTCCATAACTGGGATAACCACCATGCATGCAGATACTTCTGGCCACAAGTCAGGCGCAAGGTCCCGGACTGAATCTGCTGCACAGACAGCCAGGGCTATTCCTGATTTGCAACAACAAAATGTTCCGGATGTTCATGAACAGGGAACCCCCAACAAACAAGAATATAAATCTCCAGATAACGGAGACAGTAAAGAAATGTATTACTATGCCAAGCTTATAGAACTTAAACACGAAGAACTTAAAACACTGGAGAAGGATGAACCGCTACTGTACAGGCAGTTCTCCGGAGACGTGCAAAAGCTTGACAGCGTATACCATACACTCAAAACCCAGTTACCGAACAATTCCAACCGGGAGCAGGTGATCGAAGCAATGATTTCTAATCTTCAGCTTCAGATCGGACTATTAAATAAACAGTTGGACATTATCAAAAAAATTAAACATTCTAAAAAATCAGCGTATGAAAAAGCTTATAAATCCGTTTAAGGGCTTTGTCCTTCTCGCCTTTGCGCTGGCTCCTTTACTAAGTAAGGCCAACAATGGTGACGAAGTTGAAAAGAAACGATCAATCTCTAAAACCTACAATGTAGGACCTGATGACAGGCTATCTATCGAAAATTCATTTGGTAATGTAACCGTTACCACCTGGGATAAAAACGAAATCATGATTGATATTGAAATCGGTGTGCATGCTTCTTCCGAAGAAAAAGCACAAAAAATGATGGGTCTTATCAACGTGAAGGATAACCAGGGTGGCCATGAAATCAGTTTCAAAACGGATATTGGGCACATGTCCGGGAAAGATAACTGGAATAAAAATGGGGATGATACAAGAAAGTTTTATGTAGACTATAAAATAATTATGCCGTCCAAAAACGCACTTCGTATTGAAAACAGCTTTGGCAAAACTATTATCCCGGATTTTGATGGAAGTGCCAGCATCACCTCTAAGTTTGGAGAACTGACAACTGGCAAACTGCCCAATGCTACACTGGTACATGTGGAATTTGGAAAGGCAGATATCGGCAGACTGAATAATGCTGATGTCGTTCTGAAATTCAATGGCAATTCAAATATAGCCGGGATCAGTGGCAATTCAAAAGTTGACGTCCAATTCTGTAGTAGGGTAAATATTACTGTGGACAATGCACTCAGTTCATTCTCTCTATTTCAATCTTACTCGTCCATCAACCTGAAAGTCTCCGATAATTTATCAGCTCAGTTTGATGTGTATACAAATTTTGGAAGCTTCAATAACAGAACTGAATTTAAAATCAATGAAGACAGAGAGGACGAATCTTCCGGCCCAAAATTCGATAAAACTTATTCAGGGAAAGCTGGTAGCGGTTCGGCAAAAATTAAAATTAAGAGTAGTTTCGGGAGTGTGCGATTAGTAAATATGGATGATAAATCCGTAGACAAGGAAAACAATGATGAAGATGACGACAAGGATGCAGATAAAACGAAGGTGAATTTGTAATTCTGGGGATAAAGAGATAAAAACGAATTGTTAGTTGTTTTAGTTGTCAACGCAAAAAATTAACCAGATAGATCTATTGAATTAACCTGGCGTAATCTGCGATATCAACTAACAACTAACAATTAATAATTAAATAAGTAGCCTGCCATTTCACCTGCATATCCGGCAGCAACCTGAGCGGCTTTATCTGCAAAGTCTTCTCCGGCACCTGCATAAATAATTGCGCGGCTCGCGTTCACCAACAATCCGCCGTTTTTATTGAGAGCCTTTGAAGAAATTTCTTTCAAACTTCCTCCCTGTGCACCCAAACCCGGAACAAGATAAAAATGATCCGGCGCGATTGCGCGAATACGCATAAACCAGTCAGACTGAGTCGCCCCTATTACAAACATTAAGTTTTCTGTTGTACCCCACATTAATGCCTTGCGTATTACAGATTCAAAGAGCACACCGCCCTCACAGTTCTGAAGTTCAAAATCCGCAGCTCCGGGATTTGAGGTAAGTCCAAGCAGGATTGTCCACTTGTCAGCATATTCGAGAAATGGTCTTACACTGTCTTCTCCCATATAAGGAGACACCGTTATTGCATCAAAAGAAAGTGTTTCAAAAAAGGCGCGAGCATATAGAGACGCAGTATTCCCGATATCCCCGCGTTTTGCATCCGCTATTTTGAAATGAGTGGAAGGAATATAATTGACCGTTTTTTGCAAACTCTCCCAACCCGTTGCTCCGGATACTTCATAAAATGCTGTATTGATTTTATAAGCTACGCAATGGTCTTGTGTTGCATCGATGATCATTTTATTGAATTCAAAAACAGGGTCCTGAAATGTTCGTAAAAAATGAGGAATCTTTTCAGGGTTCGTATCCAAACCTACACAGAGATAATTTTTTTTAGAACGGATCTGTTCTATAAGGGTAGCCCGGGTCATGAATTGAATTTATATTTTTCCTTCATCACACGGGCGATTTCGACGGCATCACCTCCCAGATTATCGAGCTGGGAAATAATATTTGCCTGTGATTGTCTGTCCCTGTTCTGGCTCAGTTTAAAAACATCGCGTATGGAAAACACTTCCACTTCGAAAGCAATAATCGCGCGCATCATCTGTTCTACATATGACGGATCCATATGCTGTACAAGTGAAGCAGATCCTGGTCTTTCAAATGCTTCAGTAAGACGGGTCAGCAGTCTGTGGAGAAATGCAGTGTCCTGAAATCGCAAAGTGCCGGAAACATGCACCGCCTGATAATTCCACGTGCTTGCAATTTGCTTGTTTTCATACCAGCTGGCACTAACATAGGTGTGCGCTCCGGAAAAAATAACGAGTGCATTAGGATTCCTGATAAATGCATTTGTGTGATCCTGCTTCCTCATAAAATGGCCCTGCAGAAATAATTTATCATCTCTTTGTTCAAAAAGTAGGGGAACCTGCGAGGCTACAGGTTTATTTTCTTCATCCGCTCCACAAACCAGAGCAAATGGATGTGCCCGCATAAACGCGATGACTTCTTCGGGATGTCCTGCTTTAAAATAGGGTATATCGTACATATACAGATTATGCATCCACGAGTTCGGCCCGCTTTCCTGCAGTGATATTGGCATTGATCATTGCAATACTCCGGGCAGCATTTCCCGCAAAGTCCTGAAATGCTTTTTTAGCATCCGAATCCTCACCGATCATTACCGGTTTGCCATCATCACCACCTTCACGAATGCGCTGCATCAGTGGTATCTGACCAAGAAAAGGAATTTCATATTCTTCTGCAAGTCTTTTGCCGCCATCTTTCCCAAAAATATAATATTTGTGTTGCGGCGCTTCTTCACTTACAAAATAACTCATATTTTCCACCAGGCCTATTACCGGTGCTTTTACCTGGGCCTGCGCAAACATGGCGATCGCTTTTTTTGCATCTGCTAATGCAACATCCTGCGGTGTACTGACTACAATCACACCGGTGACAGGAACAGACTGCATCAGTGTAAGATGAATATCACCGGTACCAGGAGGCATATCAATCACGAGATAATCAAGTTCGTCCCAAAAGACTTCCGATACAAATTGTTTAATTGCCGAACTGGCCATCGGACCACGCCAGACAACGGCATTTTTTTCATCGATAAGTAAGCCGATACTCATCAACCGGATCCCATATTTTTCAAGAGGCACAATCATGCCCTTCCCGTTGACTGTTTTCATCATAGGCCTTTCTCCCCTTACGCCGAACATAATGGGCAGGCTTGGTCCATAAATATCAGCATCCATCAGCCCTACCCGCGCACCATCTGCCGCAAGTGCCAATGCAAAATTCGAAGCTACCGTACTTTTGCCGACACCTCCTTTACCACTTACAACAGCAATAATATTTTTCACTTTTGGTAATGTGGTTTCAGCTTCCGTTCTTTTGGAATTCATTTCCGAAATAAAATTTACATTGACCTTAATTTCATTTCCAATCATGCTGATGAATCGCCTGAATACAGGAATTTTTTAACAGGTCCTTCAGCGGACAGGCTGGTGTGGTAAGAACAACTGTAAATGAAAGTTCGTTCCCGTTTATCGCAATATCCCTGACCATATTTAGCGTAATCAGGTCCTTACCAAGATCAGGTTCCTGAACTGTACCAAGTGCCTTCAACACGTTATCAACGTTCATGCGCAATGTTTTGTTAAAAGAAGAAACTGCCTGCAAAATTAAACTATGGGGAGGTTAATTTGTTTACGATTTACGGTTTATAAACTTTATTTTTGCCGCAGTTTTGAAAAAAATTCTACTATACTTCTTATTGCTTAGCCTGCCCTTTGCCGTAAAAGCCCAATTTGATAAATTGAAGGATTCCGTAGTGCAGTTTTATGGTGTGGTTATGACGGCAGACAGCCTCCAGGGAATTCCTTCAGTCAGCATTGTGGTAAAAGGTCAGCACCGCGGTACGTTTACGAATGAACAGGGCGTTTTTTCCATTGTGGTAATGAAAGGCGATCAGATCGAATTCAGTAGTATCGGCTATAAACCCAGACTGGTAAACGTTCCAAAAAACCTCGAAGGTAATCAATGGAGTATTATTCAATTGCTGGTAACAGATACTATGTATCTGCCCGCCACCATAATCCGACCCAGACCTACCAGGGAGCAATTTGAAAGGGATTTTGTTAATACCAAAGTACCAGACGACGAGATAGAAATTGCACGCCAGAATAATAGCGCAGTCAAACGAAGGATTCTGGCCCAGGGAATGCCTCAGGATGCCCGTGAAGCAGCCAGTTATTACCTTAAGCAAAATGCGACCAAGTACTCATATACTGGTCAAAACCCGCCCCAGAACATCTTTAATCCCCTGGCCTGGGCTGATTTTATTCAGGCCTGGAAACGAGGCGATTTCAAGAACAATAATTGATCGCTCATTTGGGCGACCTCAATATGGATTACCCCCAAACGATCGAATATCTTTTTGCCCGACTTGCCCCTTTTCAGCAGGATAGGAGCTGCAGCGTATAAAGCTGACCTGACAAATATTCAGACTCTTTGTAATCAATTAGGTAATCCTGAAAAAATGTTTAAATCCATTCATGTGGCTGGAACCAATGGAAAAGGTTCTACCAGTCATATGCTGGCCTCAATTTTACAAAAGGCAGGATATAAAACAGGTCTTTATACTTCTCCTCACCTTCATGATTTCAGAGAGCGCATCCGTATCAACGGTCATATGATTCCGGAAAAAAATGTGGTACGGTTTACAGAACGTATCCGGGAATCCATTGAACTTATAGAACCCTCATTTTTTGAAATTACCGTTGCAATGGCATTTGATTGGTTTGCCCGGGAGAATATTGAAATTGCAGTTATCGAAACGGGGCTGGGAGGCAGACTTGACAGTACCAATATCATTGTTCCCGAAGTATCAGTTATTACTAACATCAGTTATGATCATATGGACCTTTTGGGGGAGACACTTCAAAAAATCGCATATGAAAAGGCTGGAATTATAAAACCCGGAGTTCCTGTTGTTATAGGTGAAGAACAGGAAGAAACAAAAAGCATATTTACGCAGGTTGCCCGGGAAAAGAGATCTCCGATCTATTTTGCAAGCCGGAAAAGATTTCCGGGTGAATGGAAAATTGAGGGACAATATTTACAGGTCCAGTTAACTGAAGTTCACAATAACAATAAAAAAAACTTTCTCCTCGACCTGCCAGGCCTTTATCAGTTAAAAAATATTGTAACAGTTGCCGAAGTAATTTCCCTGCTCAACCAAAGAGGATTTTTAATTACCGATATAGCTATGCAAGCAGGGTTTGAAGCAGGTGAAATCCCTTACAGGTCTGCACGGCCGCTGGGAAATACTTCATGAAAACCCCGCTATTGTATCGGACGTGGGACACAACGAAGATGGGATGAAAGCCATAGCTAATCAGTTAGAAAATACCTCGCACGAAGAACTGCATATTATTTTCGGCATAGTAAAAGATAAGGCGGTAGAAAAAATTCTTCGTCATTTGCCGGCAACGGCTAATTATTACTTTACCCGCGCCCAAATTCCGCGTGCTTTACCGGAATCTGAACTGGCAGCAATAGGCATGTCAATGGGTTTGAAGGGAAGAAGTTTTCCAACCGTAAAACAGGCATTGGAAGCAGCCATATTGAATGCGAATCCAAAGGACCTTATCCTGATTTGCGGAAGTGTCTTTCTTGCCGGAGAAATCAATCTTAAAGAGATTTCATTTTAGCCAATGCATAGTATAATGTAGCAACATGCATACTCTGAACAATCTTATTTTCAGATAACAATTTTTTCACCTCATCAAGTGTAAACAAATACACTTCGATTTCTTCATTATGATCCAGTTCCTGATCTTTTTCATATTGGCCACCTGTTGCCAGATACATATGCATCCAGTTGTTATTAGTTGAAGGATTCGAAGAAATTTTACCCAGATATTCAAATTGTGTGAATCTGTAACCCGTTTCTTCCAGCAACTCACGTTCGATGGCCATTTCAAGGGAATTATCTGTATCATCCACACAACCACCCGGAATTTCATAGCAGGTCACATCCAGGGCATATCGATACTGGCGTTCAATAATTATTTTTCCCTCTTTTGTTATTGCTACAGCAGACACCCAGGTAGGAAACTCATATACATAATATGGATCAATTATTTTCCCTTCAGAAGTTTGACAAATATCCCTCCTTACTGTGCCCCAAACATCTTTGGAAATATATTCTGAAGAAATTTTTTTCCAGCTTAAATCTTTCATCATTTTAAATTAAGCGTTTCCCGGTAGGCAAGAATATGAGCCACATGATGTTTACCGTGCCAGCTGTACATTCCAAGTAAAAACCATAAACTTACCGGTATCGGGCTTACCTGGATAATGCAATGTCCTATTCCATTTTTCATAAGTCAGCTCTTTGATAGCTGCATAAAGTCGGCTATGCAAGGCGTGCAAAAGAGTAATTGAAATATTAACCGGAACTATCTGGACATCGTTCAACTCGGCCCATAGCTTTTCGTCATAAGATTTAACTGTTACATTTTCCTCAGTGAGTGCCAGTTTAAAACGGATGTAGGCATTTATGTGGCTGTCTGCAACGTGATGTACCAGTTGCTGGATGGTCCAGCCACCGTCACGGTATGGACTATTTAAATGGGTAGCATCGAGGTTCTGAATCGAAAACTCAAGTTCAGCAGGCAGCGTGACGGATATTATTAAGCCATTCCAGTTTCACGGATTCAGAGAAAGGTTTTGGCTCGTATTTTCCTATTGGATAGCGGGGATCGGACATAATAGTTTATGGTTAATTTTTGATGGTAAACGAAATCCCCACACTCCCACACTCCCACACTCCCATACTCCCATACTCCCATACTTTCTTTTATTCCTCCCTCCACTCCTTACCCGTCATTTGAATGAAAACATCTTCCAGGTTAGCTTTCTTCACTTCCTTCGGCCTTTCAAATCCGGTAGCAACGAGCTTATCGATGAGCCGGTCAGGTGAATCAAGCGCGATAATTTTTCCTGAATCCATAATTGCAACCCGGTCGCAAAGGACTTCTGCTTCGTCCATATAATGAGTCGTAATGATAACAGTGGTACCCGAAGAACGTATATCCCGAACCAGGTCCCAAAGATTTCTACGGGCCTGAGGATCAAGACCTGTAGTGGGTTCATCCAGAAAAATAATCTTAGGCTGATTAATGAGTGTCGTGGCAATCGAAAAACGCTGCTTCTGTCCCCCGCTAAGCTGCTTATATTTCGACTTTGCCTTGTCGAGCAAATTTACTTTTCCCAATAATTCGGATGCCTTAACATGACGATTATACAAACCACCAAATAACATGAGTAATTCAGTTAAATTCAGATTGGGATAATAACCGGAAGTTTGCAGCTGAACGCCAATCCGTTTCTTAATTTCATTTGGGCTTTTATCAAGATCAATTCCATCGACAATAATTTTCCCCGAACTTTTTTCGCGAAGAGTTTCAATTATCTCGAGAGTAGTTGACTTACCGGCTCCATTAGGTCCCAGTAAGCCAAAAATTTCACCCTGGTACACATCGAAACTGATTTGTTTCACAGCTTCAAAACTTCCATATCTTTTTGAAAGCTCCCTGACGGAAATAATGATTTCCTTTTCCATGATGGCAAGTTACGGCTTACAGATTAAAAGAAACGGCACCCCGAAGCTACCTGGAAAAAATCTGTGTAAAATAAATATCACCTTTTCTATCTATCGCATATCCGATTCCGGTAAGAATAAAATCTCCCTCAATATTTTTTTTATGGCCCGGACTATTCAGCCAGCCATTCACCACCTCTCTGGCTGTCATCTGTCCTGAAGCAACATTTTCTCCGACTTCCGTACTTCCGATAGACTTCTGAATGGCTTTCGCCCGTGTGTTAAAGCCATCATGTCCGAATTTGACCTTACCATTCGCCATATCCTGACTATGTTTTGACGCCAGTGAGGACTCCAGTGCGTTCATCCGCAGAGGTGGCAGATCATGCTGTTTCCGGTCATCATTGACAAATTGCAAAATCTCCGTTTCCATTGAATTTGCCCGAAATTCTGTTGAAGGAGAATGATATCCTAAACACAGTATCATCCATATATTCAACTTATAAAATATAATCATCATGAGTCTTAAAATTATCATTAATATACAATCGAATTTTGAAACCGGTTAACGCCGACGCTTTTTTAACATAGTTATTGCGAACCCGAACCATATTATCTTTGCGCCTCGGTAAATCTGCATACATGAAAGTTTTCAAATTTGGCGGAGCAAGCGTGGATTCTGCTTCACGTATCCGCAAGCTTCCTTCCATTCTGAAAAACTATGCTTCTGGGAATCTACTTGATTGTTATTTCCGCAATGGGCAAAACAACCAATGCGCTGGAAAAAGTAGCTGAATCCTACTTTGATGGATACATGACGAAAGCATTCGAACTCTTTGGATATATTAAAAATCAACATCTGCAGATTGCAGAATCTCTCGGCCTGACAGACAATAGCTGGCTACAACAAAAAATGCTTGATTTCTTTACGGAAGTGGAGTGGCTTTTGCATGATAAACCCGTCAGATCTTTTGATTATTATTATGACCAGATAGTTTGTACGGGAGAGCTTTTGTCAACAACAATAATCAGCCAATTTCTCAATGACGCGGGTGTTCCGAATCATTGGATAGATGTAAGGGACATTTTTGCTACAGATGATCAGTTCCGTGCAGCAAATATAAACTGGGGAAAAACCAGGTTCGAGAATTCGGGAACAAATTCTCCCGTTGTTTAATGAAAAAAAATTTATACTTACACAGGGCTTTATTGGATCTACTGACGCCAACGAAAGTACAACGCTCGGAAGAGAGGGCAGTGACTATTCAGCCGCAATATTTGCCAATTTGCTAAATGCAGACAGCCTGACCATCTGGAAAGATGTCGAAGGCGTTATGAATGCAGACCCGAAGTTGTTTCCTGATGCCATTTATATCCGCGAACTCGGATATGATGAAGTGATTGAAATGGCTTTTTACGGAGCGCAGGTTATTCACCCCAAAACCATAAAACCCCTGCAGAATAAGTGCATTCCGCTTTATGTAAAATGTTTTCTGGATCCGGGATTGCCAGGCACACTTATTCATTCAAAACATGTTGCCGATCTGCCATCGATCATTGTTCTGAAGCAAAACCAGGTGTTAATTCACCTGAGTTCCAAAGATTTTTCATTCGTTGGAGAAGAAGGAACCGCCACATTATACAATATACTTTCCGAATTACATATACAGGCCGAATCTCCTGCAAACAGGAGCCGTTATCTTACAGGTTTGTACTGATAATATTCCGCACAAAATTGAAAAACTGGCCCATGTTGCATCCAGCCTTTTCGATGTTCAGGTAGAAAACGGGTTGACCCTTCTAACAATTCGTCATTATCAAAAAGAAATGTTGGAAAAACTTATTAAGGGAAGGAAGATTGTTTTGCAGCAATGGACACCAGAAACCGTCCAGACCCTGATTTATTAGTAAATGGTGGATCGTGTATGATGTATGGTTCCTATTTATCATACCCCAAATTCACGGCGCTTCAACCATAATATTTTGCTTAAGCTTGATAGCTACATTTTTGCCCTGACGAACGGCCGGTGTCCATAATGCCATATCAGTAAATGCCTTCTCGATTTTCAGGTTCATCTTTTCATTACCTCCACTAATTGCATTCGCATAAATAGTCTTTCCGTTGTCATCAATAATATATTCCATTAAAATAAAAGCCTTGGTCTGTCCTGGCTCCAGTTCTTTAATCATATCCACACTGAGTTTATCGATGAATACCTTAAAAGCGGCGTTGCCGCCAGGAAATAAGGGCAGTTTATCAACACTGACTGCCAGATCCTCTTCCGGAATCGGTTGTTCAGGGTGAGAAAGCTTTCTGCTCGCCCGGTTGTCATTATTCGAAGATAAGATCGCAGGTGCAGCGACTTCTTCAATGACATATTCACCTTTTGCATTTACAACAACAGGTGGTACCTGATGATTTTTTTCAAAATAATAAAAAGCATTCTGCATGCTTTTTTCAAATGGAACAAATTCATTGAAATTGATCAGAAAACGATTCAGATAAGCTACACTTTTGGAATTGTCAAAATTGACCGGGAAAATATGAACCGGTATGAAATCCTGTCCCATATCTTTTGCGTGGGCCGCTAAGACATATAGTTCTTCTATTTGTCCGTCGGTAATGGGAATACATCCCGTGGTAACGCAACTTCCATGAATATAAATTTCTCCTCCCGGTTGTGAAAGATCACAAAGCATTCTGTCAGAGGCATTCGGATAATTCAAACCTAGGGACAAATGATAAAGGCTTCTGGGATTAAACTCATTAATATAATAGAAACCTTCCGGCACCTGATAATCTCCAGCCATCCTTTTAGGGCCAAGCGAACCGGCAAGTGCGCAAATCTTATATGTTTTGAAATATTTATATTTTTCGGTCTGCTTATTCTTAACCCAAACCTCCATTTCACTGTCATATTTAAATGAACGGATATACACAAACCGTGCAGGCCAAATCAGTTGTTTTGCACGAAACTGCTTTTGGAGGGTATCATCTTCCCGGCTCATCATTTCACTAATTTTGGGAAATGACTTCTGATTGTCCAGAAAACGAACATTATAGACAGAACTCTGGGAAAATAGCGTTGAAAAACTCAAATTAAAGCATAGCAGTAGCAGTGCCTGTAGGTGAAACCTGGTCTTCTTTATGCAAGAAAAAATTGTATGCATTGATACGGATAAAGTTACTTATTAAAACAAAAATCCGGCCATATTATTATGTCAGATAGGGGAATAAGGCTTGAAAACCAGATTGTTTTATCTTCACGCCATAATTGGGAAAATGCTCAAAATCGGAATATTAGGCGGAGGCCAACTGGGAAGAATGCTTTTACAGGCTGGCGCGAATTATCCGGTAGAGACCTGGGTGCTGGAAAATGACCCGGAATGTCCCGCAGCGCATCTTTGTCACCATTTTGTTAAAGGTAGCATACGGGATGCCGATGACGTTTATAATTTCGGAAAATCACTGGATGGAATTACTATTGAAATAGAATCTGTAAATGTAGAGGCACTTGAAAGACTGGAAACAGAGGGCGTGCAAATTTATCCGAGGCCTTCTGCACTTCGTATTATCAGAGACAAGATTCTGCAAAAACAATTCTATAAGGAAAATGATATACCGAGCCCGGTTTTTAGAATTACCGAGAAACAGAATGACCTGAAAAAGTTTTATGATTTTCTTCCGGCGGTTCACAAACAGGGTTCAGGCGGTTATGACGGAAGAGGGGTTCAGATTTTATCAGGAGAAAAGGACCTGCATCTGGCTTTTGACCAGCCTTCAGTTCTGGAGAAAAAAGTGGATATACATAAAGAGATTTCCCAGATAATAGCGATCAATTCAGCCGGACAAACGGCATTATATCCACCAGTGGAAATGATATTTAACCAGACTTTGAATCAGTTGGATTACCAGCTAAGCCCGGCAGAAATTCCCCAGCATACTACCTGGCGCGTCGAAGCAATTGCATTGAAGGTGGTGAAGGAACTAAAATCACCCGGAATATTTGCTGTTGAACTTTTTATTGATAAAAACGGCGATGTTCTTGTTAACGAAACGGCTCCGCGTGTACATAACAGCGGACACCATACGATCGAAGCGAACTTCAGCTCTCAATTCGATATGCTGTGGCGGGTCATGCTGGGATACCCCCTGGGCAATCCTAAACATATTGTATCTGCCGCCATGGTAAACCTGACAGGATGTGAAGGACATTCCGGCGAAGCAGTCTACGAAGGAATCGATGAAATTCTTAAAATGGAGAATATTTTTCTTCATCTTTATGGCAAAAAGGAAACGAGACCGGGAAGAAAAATGGGACATGTTACTGTACTGAGCCCCGAAAAAAGCGACCTCGTTTACAAAGCAAAAGCTATCAGACAAAAACTACGTATCATTTCACGTCAACACCGGATTACTGTATGAACCAGGTAGCCATCATCATGGGCAGCGACAGCGACCTGGCGGTTATGCAACCTGCTGCAGATTTACTGAAATCATTCGGAATTCCTTTTGAATTAACAATTGTTTCTGCTCACCGCACTCCTCAAAGACTCGTCAGTTACGCCACAAAAGCCAGGGAAAGAGGATTTAAAGTTATCATCGCGGGAGCTGGCGGAGCTGCACACCTTCCAGGAATGGTAGCCTCCCTTACTACACTGCCGGTGATTGGAGTTCCTATCAAATCTTCCAATTCACTGGACGGCTGGGATTCAATACTCTCCATCCTTCAAATGCCAACCGGAATTCCAGTTGCAACCGTCGCCCTGAATGCTTCCAAAAATGCCGGCATACTTGCAGCATCCATACTCGGCGCTTTTGATGAAAAAATCTCTGCCAGTGTTGAGGCATTCAAAAAAACGCTGGAGTCCGATGTAAAAGAAAAGATAGCGAAATTGAAAAAAGACGGATGGGAGAACAATTTTGACTGAAGGACATTATAGGGACACTACAGAGACCTTATAGAGATTATTTATGCTTTGTTTACCAGTATGCTCCTAATGGGCTAAAACCAGGCTGTTATTCCCGGATTATTCCTACTTCAGGTTTTAACCAATTTCTTCTAAAATAACAAACTCCTGTTCCAATGCAAGGCAATGCTGATAAATAAGGTCTAAAAAAGCTTTTCCATATTCAGCATACCAGGGTATAAAATTATCGATTCGTTCCTGCAGGTTTTCCATCGGAAATAAAGCTTCCCGGATTTCATGAATTTTTCGCCGCACGTCCTCATGATTTTTCTTTTCAGCACGTATGATTTTCTTTTCCAGCTCTTCAAGTTTTTGTAATGCCTGCGATTCGAGCTTATCCACGTGTTGTTCAAGGGTCTTATCGACCACACCGGAAATATTTTTTAATGCATTATAAAATATTCTTAAATCGGCTATTTGAGGGGCCAGGTTTAACTGGCGTTCAGAATGACGCCAGATAAAGTCTTCCATTAATTTCTCTTCCGGTTTAAAAATATCCATTGACGGAATTCCGGCCTTATCCATTTTCGCCTTCCAGTTCTTTTTGATGAGTAAAAAGGAATTTCGTAAAATCAAAACGGGATATGGTATATGATAATGTTTAAAAAGTGCCTTCAATTCCAGCCAGTAGCCCATTTCACCTCCTCCTCCCACAAATACAATATTTGGAAGAATGCTATCCTGATAAAGTCCGCGCAGTATCACATTCGGACTAAACCGATCAGGAAAGCAAGCCAGTTCCTTTTCCATTTCTTCAGCTGAAAAATGAATACTGGTATTATTCACATAATATCTTCCGTCTTTCATTTCTATCCGTTCCCGTATATCATCTTTAAGATAAAAAAGGTTTATTTCTCTTGGATTTGCCTGAATTGGATATTGTGCACTTAACTGCTGAATATTTTTCCCGGTGATTTCAAAAGGTAAATGAAAAGTAAGATCGTCTTTAAAAACAGCATGCATAACGGACTTCAATAACCGATTGTCGGGTATCAATATTATCAGGCCGTAGGATCCAAAAAGATGGTTTAATAATTTTAATGTTGCCCGCTGAATATTTTCAGATTTCAGATAACAATCCTTCAGCAGATTTATCAATTCCGGACCAAAAGGATCACCCGCAAATTCGCCTTGTATCCGCTCAATGATTGTTTCAAGTCCTGCCATTCGCATCCTGCCAACGGCGCCCATTTGTTTTGTGTCCCAGGTCAGTTTTTCATTGTCGAGATAAATATTTCCCAGTTCATCAAGATCTGCATCTTCACTGCCCATAAAAAATACCGGCACGAAATGCCGTTTTGGATAACGTGCAGAAAGCGTCTCTGCGATTTTTACAGTGTGCAGAATCTTATAAATAAAATACAGGTTACCCGTAAATATAGCCGGTTGATGAGCCGTGGTGACCGTAAATGTATTTTCATCTGAAAGACTTTCCAGGTTTCTCGTAACTATTTCTTGAACAGGTAAACCTAAATATTGTTCCCGCAGTGATTTGACAAGTAAGCTGCGGTCCGTAGGAAATTCCTCGCGCTGTCGTATAGCCGCTTCTATTCCTGTAAATGTAACCGGATGTTCATAGTAGTCTTTCAGGAACTCGTTGCCGTTCAGGTAGTCTGTTATAATCCTGGAAAAATATCCTGTTTGCTGGTAAGGGACTCGTTGGGCAGTGAAATTCATAAGTGATTAGCTGAAAATAGGCTATCGGTTGATCAGTGTTTACCTAACAGCAAAATAATTATTTTGTTCAGTTCGATAATCCTGAAACATGAACTTGACCCTCGAGATCAAAATCATAGGCTTTTGTCATTTTTACCGAAACAAAACTGCCAATCTTTAATGGTATGGGTGATTGAATAATCACTTCATTGTCTACTTCAACAGAATCAAATTCAGTCCTGCCGATATAACGACCGGATTCTTTTTTGTCTACGATTGTTTTGAAAACCTTGCCGATTTTTTCCTGATTCTTTTCATAAGAGATCTCCTGTTGCAGTTCCATCACTTCCTGTGCACGGACCTCTTTTTCCCTGGGCAGAACATCGTCTGTAAGACTATAGGCTGAAGTACCCTCTTCATGTGAATACGTAAAAATCCCGACCCTGTCGAATCGATGTTCTGTCAGGAAATCCTTCATTTCCTCTACATCTGCTTCCTTTTCGCCAGGAAATCCGGAAATGAGGGTAGTTCGCAGACAGATCCCAGGCACTTTTTCGCGAATGGCCTGAATGAGTTCAGTCATTTCGGATCTGGTAATCTGTCGTTTCATAGCCTTGAGCATTGCGTCGCTGGCGTGCTGAAGAGGCATATCCAGATAGTTACAAATATTTTCGCGATCGCGCATTACGTCCAGGATTTCCAAAGGAAACTTACTCGGATATGCGTAATGTAACCTGATCCATTCCAATCCTTTGATATCTGCCAGAGAATTCAGCAGATCCGGCAACATTCTTTTCTTATAAGTATCCAGTCCATAATATGTAAGCTCCTGAGCAATCAGCATTACTTCTTTGACGCCCATCCGAACAAGGTTCTCTGCTTCCTCAACGATGGCTTCCATTGCCTTGCTGACATGAACTCCACGCATCAACGGTATAGCACAGAATGCGCAGGTACGATTACATCCTTCGGAAATTTTCAGGTAAGCATAATGCTGCGGCGTTGACAATAATCTTTCCCCCAATAATTCAGCTTTGTAATCCGCATTTAATTTTTTCAGCAGGAGTGGCATTTCCATAGTACCATACCATGCATCCACTTCCGGGATTTCCCGTTCAAGATCGTCCCGATATCTCTGACTGAGACATCCCGTAACATAAACTTTATCAAGGCTTCCTTCTTTTTTCAATGCTACCTGTTCCAGAATTGTGTTGACAGATTCTTCTCTGGCTTTATCTATAAATCCACAGGTATTCACAACTACAATGTTAGATCCCCTTTTTGCGCTTTCATGGGCTACGTCAATACCATTTGCGCGCAGCTGTCCGCTGAGCACTTCACTATCTACCATATTTTTACTGCATCCAAGGGTGATGATATTCACTTTGTCCCTTTGGATTGATTTCGTTTTCATGAGGCTGCAATTTACGCCATTAGGCTGAATGAATAGACTTAATGCCCAAAGCCTAAAGCCTGAAACTTTTTTAAGCATTTTCGACTCTGCAAAATTTTGTAATGCGTATTGAATCCTTAAATTTCAAATACCAATTTACTGGTTTTAGGCTTTGAGCTTTAGGCTTTAGGCTTAAAACGCTATCTTCGAAACCTATGAAAAAAGTAGAATCAAATGGTTTGTTCCAGCAATTTTTTAATAGTGAAAAAGCGGGCGGACTAATCCTGATTGCCTGTACGACAATTTCACTCGTAATTGCCAATTCATCATTCGGCCCTGGCTTCATCCATTTCTGGCATATGGAAGCGCCCCTGCAGATAGGCCGGCTGAACATACCGTTCCGGATAGAAGAATGGATCAATGACGGACTAATGACCATTTTCTTTTTACTGGTTGGGCTTGAAGTAGAACGGGAGCTTTATATTGGAGAATTATCCTCCTTTAAAAATGCAGCACTTCCTATTCTGGCAGCCCTCGGGGGAATGCTTCTTCCCGCACTCATACATTTTTTATTCAATCACGGAAAGCCGGAACAGGCTGGTATTGGTATCCCAATGGCTACCGATATTGCATTTTCGCTGGGGGTATTGTCATTAATAGGCAAGCGGATACCTTTAACCCTTAAAATATTTCTGACGGCACTGGCCATCATAGATGACCTGGGAGCAGTAATCATCATCGCTATTTTTTATACCCAGACATTTTCCTTTTTATATCTGTCACTGGGTATTGGCCTTTTTCTTGTTTTTGTTATTGCTTAACCGCCTGAACGTTTTCTCAATTTGGGCCTATCTGTTACCTGGTGTTCTACTATGGTATTTTCTTTACAGGTCAGGAGTACACCCTACCCTAAGTGGGATACTGCTCGCATTTGCCATTCCGTTTCGTAAAAACATGGAGAATCAGCCATCCGCGGTTTTACAACATATTTTACATAAACCTGTCAATTATTTCATCATACCTCTATTTGCCCTGGCTAACACCGCCATTTACCTGCATGCAGCCTGGACAACAGAAATCTTCAGTTTGAACAGCCTGGGAATTTCATTAGGGTTGCTGCTGGGTAAGCCTCTGGGGATCGCCGGGTTCAGCGCATTGGGGATCGCTTTTGGAGTAGCCAAACTTCCGGAGGGAATGAATGCCAGTAAATTAATCGGAATGGGCATGTTGGCAGGAATTGGATTTACGATGTCCATTTTTATCAGTAACCTGGCATTTGATTCCCATGAGGAACTGATTCAAAGTTCAAAAGTTGCAGTATTAATTGCATCCATTTTGGCTGCTGTATTTGGATGGATCATTTTAAAAGCCGATCTGAAGAAATCGGATGTATCTGCGTCGCGCTGACTATTGCAATGGCCACAAACTGAAAAAATTTCCAGAATCTCTAACTCAATGGCCGGTTTTCAGGTGGTTAATCGTATTGTTTAAGGATTTGAAATTGTGTTTTAATGAATCTCCTCTTTAAACAGGCTGTCAACAAACTCATGACTGTCGAACAAAAGCAGATCATCAATTTTCTCTCCAACTCCTATATATTTTACAGGAATTTTAAACTGACTGGCGATAGCCAATACCACACCACCCCTGGCCGTTCCGTCAAGTTTGGTAATGGCCAGTGCAGTCACATCTGTAGCCGCAGTAAAATGCCTGGCCTGTTCCAATGCATTCTGGCCTGTACTTCCATCCAATACCAGCAATACTTCGTGTGGGGCATCAGGGATCAGTTTTTTCAGAACCCTTTTTATTTTACCAAGTTCCTCCATTAAATGGGTCTTATTATGAAGACGGCCGGCAGTATCTATAATAATCACATCAGTTCCCCTGGAAAGACCACTTTGTACCGTATCGAAAGCAACAGAAGCGGGATCAGCACCCATACCCTGCCGTACAATCGGAACATCAGCTCTTTCACTCCAGATGCTAAGCTGATCCGTAGCTGCGGCCCGAAATGTGTCAGCAGCACCCAATAATACGCTATAACCAGCTTTTTTAAAATTATATGCCAGTTTGCCAATGGTAGTGGTTTTCCCGGCTCCATTTACTCCAACAACTAAAACAACATATGGTTTTTTACCTGGAACCTCAAAATTTCGGACATTATCAGCTCCCGTTTCTCTAAGCAGCTGCTCAATTTCATCCCGCAATATCCCGTTCAGTTCAGCAGTATTAAGGTATTTATCTCGTGCCACTCTTTTTTCGATCCGTTCGATTATCTGAATCGTAGTTTCAACTCCCACATCTGCGCTTACCAGTGCTTCTTCCAGATTATCCAGCACTTCTTCATCAACAGTTGTCTTTCCGGCAATGGCTTTCCCGATCCGGGTAAAAAAACTTTCCTTCGTTTTTTGCAGACCCTCATCCAGGGTCTGTTTCTCTTTCTTTCCAAAAAGTTTATCAAAAAATCCCATTCCGGTTTATTAAAATATCTCTAAAGAAAAAAGCCGTCCCGGTAAGGAACAGCTTGGAAAAAAAATTTGGGTATAAATTATTTCTGAGAAAGAAAAGACTTAATACTATCCTTGTGGATAATAGCTTCTTTGAAAGTGTAAGCACCAGTCTTCGGACTGCGAACTGCTTTAATCACTTTCGTCCAGTTCTTTGCTTCAGCCGCTGCACGTGCATCTTTGGTCTTAATCGCGGTCTTTGCTGCTTTTGCCATGATTATTTAATTTCTTTATGAACTGTTACTTTCTTTAAAATCGGGTTGAATTTCTTCAGTTCCAGTCTTTCCGGAGTATTTTTTTTATTCTTAACGGTAATATACCGACTGGTTCCTGGTTTTCCACTGGTCTTGTGCTCTGTACATTCCAGAATCACCTGAACCCTGCTTCCTTTCTTTGCCATTTTTACTGAATTTATAGATTTATCAACTGGTCGGTTTAGATCTTTTCTCCTGATTTGCGCAATTCCTTTACAACCGCGTAAAGACCCCTTTTGTTAATTGTCCGGATACCCTCAGTAGAAAGTTTAAGGCTCACCCATTTATCTTCTTCTGCCAGAAAAAAACGCTTCTGTTGTAAGTTTGGCAAAAATCGACGTTTCGTCTTAATATTCGAATGTGAAACACTGTTTCCTGTGATTGGCCGCTTGCCTGTTAACTGACATACTCTAGACATACCATCGGAATTTTGGACGGCAAAGGTCGGGATAATTCCCAGATTTTCAAAGAAAAGCTTGGATAATTTAGATATTTGTGAAGATCGGCAGGAAACATCATAATGTATAGGAAATTTTAACCTGTAGTTCTGGATTTATGAGTTTGTCAATAATTCAGGTTACAGGTCCGTATTCATTTATTATCAAATAATTACATTTTCAAATTTTCAAATTTTCAATTCTCCAAATTCTAATTCCTCTTACTTTGCAATAAAAGGAAAAATGTCAGTTATGAAAAGAAGGACCATTCCAAGAGACATAAGCTGGCTGGCTTTTAATGGACGCGTATTGCAGGAGGCGGCTGATCCCTCCGTTCCTCTTAGGGAAAGAGTCAAGTTTCTGGGTATATTTTCCAATAATCTGGATGAGTTTTTCAGGGTACGTGTAGCGGCGCTGAATCGGATGAAAGAGTATCAGTGGCAAGGGCAAACTGAATATGCACATGGAAACAGCGCCTGACAAAATACTTTTGCAGATCCAGTCAATCGTATTGCAACAGCAGGAACGATTCGATGAAATCTGGCGGAATATTTATGCCGAAATGAAAAATGAGAAAATTTTTCTGATCACTGAAAAAGATCTCAATAAGGATCAGCAGAAATTCGTTCAGAATTATTTTGAAGAGGAAGCCCGTGCCAATATCATTCCACTGATGATTCAAAGTATTCCGCAGTTTCCATACCTGCGGGAAAAATCGATTTATCTTGGTGTCGTGCTTTCCAGGAAATCTCCTGAGAAGGAAGAAAAAAAATATGCTATTATAGAAATTCCCAGTCGTACCCTTGGTCGTTTTGTAATCCTGCCATCCCCTACAACTGATGAGCATCATATAATTTTACTGGAGGATGTGATTCGTTACAACCTCAAAAGCATATTTAGTTATTTTGGATATGAACGATACCGTTCCTGGGTTTTTAAGGTTACCAAGGACGCTGAAATAGACATTGACAATGATCTGTCGACTTCCCTCATTGAAAAAATAGAAAAAGGGTTAAAGAACCGCCGCAAAGGGAAATTTGTACGCTTCATATACGACAAGGAAATGGATGTGGATTTGCTGGACTTTCTAATAAAGGGACTTTCATTAGCAAAAAAGGGAACAATTATACCCGGCGGACGTATCCATAATTTCAGACATTTTATGGATTTCCCGGAAGTTTTTACGAGGAAGGGACAACGCAAAAAACCATTTTCTCATCCTCTTGTCAGCCGGGCAAACCGAATTACAGATGTTGTAATGGAGCAGGACGTTATGCTTCATTTTCCCTATCATTCTTTCAACACAGTAATCGACATGTTAAGGGAAGCAGCAATTGATCCCGAAGTCACGACAATAAAAGTGACCTGTTACCGCCTGGCCTCTAATTCAAAAGTGATCAATGCGCTTATTAATGCTGTCAGGAATGGCAAACAGGTGACCGTCATGATGGAATACAGGGCCCGCTTTGATGAAGAAGCAAACCTGGAATGGAAAGTTATTCTGGAAGAGGAAGGTGTGAATGTGATTGATGTAATACCTAATATGAAAGTTCATGCCAAACTTTGCCTTATAAGAAGAATGAAAGGGAACCGCTCCATTTACTACGGTTTCGTCAGTACGGGCAACCTGAATGAGAAAACAGCGACGCTATATAGTGACCATTGCCTGCTCACTTCCAACCGAAACATTATGAGCGACGTGAACAGGATGTTCACTTACATGGAAAAATGGAAAGATGGACCGTCACCACTAAAGGCCTGTAAAACACTTATTCCATGTCCAATATATCTGCGAAAGGAATTGTTCCATATGATCAATGCGGAAATAAAAGCTGCAAAAAATAAAAAACGAGCATCCATTACACTAAAAGTTAATTCCCTTTCAGATGAGGAACTCATTTATAAACTATATGAAGCTGCACGTGCAGGTGTCGAAATTAAACTGGTCGTTCGTGGAATCTTTTGTATGATGCCCGAAAATAAAAAATTCAGAAAACCAGTCAAAGCCATTAGTATCCTGGATGAATACCTCGAACATGCCCGAATATATATTTTTCACAATCAGGGTAAAGAAAAAGTTTATATATCTTCGGCTGATTGGATGGTACGAAATCTGGATCATCGGGTGGAAGCAACCTGTCCTGTACTGGATTCAAAAATCAGACAGGAGTTGAAGGAAATTCTGGAGATTCAGCTTTCCGATAATGTGAAGGCCAGGTGGCTTGACAATAATCTTCTGAACCAATATAAAAAAGACCAATCAAAAAAAGTGCGCTCCCAAATCGAAATCTATCAATACCTCTCGCAAAAAATAAATAAAGGACCTGTTCTGATGGATACTTTGGCAACAGCTAAGTCAGATCTCACAGTGCCTGTTTAAAAATCCCAGCCCATGATATTGGCAGCGATCGATATTGGAAGTAATGCAGCCAGGTTATTAATCACGGAAGTAATTGAATCGGAAAAGAAACCCTTTTTTGAGAAACTAAATCTTGTGCGGGTTCCCCTCCGTCTGGGTATGGATGTTTTTGAGAAGAAGGAAATATCTGACACCAAAACTTCCATGCTGCTTAATACCATCCGTTCATTTAAATATCTGATGGATGCATACCGCGTAACAAATTTTAAGGCTGTTGCCACCTCTGCCATGCGGGATGCAAAAAATGGCCCTGAAATCATTGATACCGTTAATAGTGCCACTGGAATTCGCATCGAGATCATTAGTGGAGATGACGAAGCAGCATATATCTATGAAAACCATATTGCAGAAAACCTGAATAGTGAAAATTCTTATTTGTATATAGATGTAGGCGGCGGCAGCACTGAACTGACCTGCTTTGCTGACAACCGGCTGCTTTTCAAAAAATCATTTAATATAGGAACTATCCGTCTGATCAAAAACCAGGTCACAGAAGCGCATTGGGACCAGATGAAGGAATTCCTGAAAAAAGAAATGCGGACCATGGTAAAACATCTTACTGCCATCGGTTCAGGGGGAAATATCAATAAGGTTTTTTCTCTTTCTAAAAGAAAAGATGGCAAACCGCTCCAACTTGAACTTCTGAAAGACTATTATAAAGAACTCAATAGCTTCTCCGTTCCTGATCGAATGCGTCTTTATAATCTAAAAGAAGACCGTGCGGATGTTATCGTTCCAGCCCTCCTGATTTACATTAATGTGATGCGCTGGATTGATGCTGAAGAAATTTTTGTTCCAAAGATTGGCCTGGCAGATGGAATAATACAGGCCCTTTACCGTGAGTTACTAACGGCACAAGCCTTATCTTCATAATGTGACCTTATTCTCAAACTTCGGTAGAGACTTATTTCGCATATAATGCTTTAAGCGTTAAACGTCAGGCATTTGGCGTCAAGCTTTAAAAGGCTTTATCTTTATCATTCAACTTCTTAAGATGGTTCCAAAGAAAATTACGACCCATATTTTGCAGAACATGAAGCAGAATGGGGAAAGGATTTCCATGATAACAGCCTATGATTTTTCTTTTGCCCGTTTATTTGATCAGGCGGGAATAGATGTGATCCTGGTGGGGGATTCCGCTTCCAATGTAATGGCTGGTCATGAAACAACATTGCCGATAACACTGGATCAGATGATATATCATGCGTCTTCTGTGATTCGGGGAGTTGCCCGGTCTCTGGTTATCGTGGATCTTCCATTTGGTTCTTATCAATCCAACTCAAAAGAAGCCCTGATATCAGCCATCCGGATCATGAAAGAAACCGGGGCTCACGGCGTAAAACTGGAAGGGGGTGAAGAAGTACTGGAGTCAGTAAAAAGAATTCTGGCTGCCGGTGTACCTGTTATGGGACATCTCGGACTTACTCCACAGTCTATTTATAAGTTCGGGACGTATACTGTGCGTGCCAGAGAAGAAATGGAAGCCAATAAACTAAAAACGGATGCACGTTTATTGGAAGAAGCCGGCTGTTTTGCCATTGTGCTTGAAAAAATTCCCGCTATGCTTGCCAAAGAAGTTGCAGAGGCTGTGAGCATACCGGTTATTGGCATCGGTGCCGGAAAATATTGCGATGGACAAGTTTTGGTTATGCACGATCTGCTAGGCATAAATACAGAATTCAAACCTCGCTTTCTGCGTCAATACCTCAATCTCCATGATCCAATCACAAAAGCGGTGCAACAATATATCAAAGACGTAAAATCAAACGACTTCCCAAGCGAACAGGAACAGTATTAAAAACCGCCAACAGCCAAACGTAAATCGATTTCCTTAAATTAATATTTAATTCAATTAATTAAAGAATATTATTTTCTATAATATTAGTTATTTGAAAAGAATCTCCAAAAAGATGAATAAATCAGCCCGCGTGTTATCATATGTTTTAATTTTTAGACATAACTTCCCATAATCAAAACTGAGAATTATGAGAAAATTGTTAATCCTCTCGGGCTTATTACTATGCTCCAAACTGATTTTTGCTCAATCTGCAGTTACAGGAAAAATAACAGACGCAAAGACCGGCTCCCCTATATCGGGCGTTTCTGTTAAAGTTAAATCGTCTAATCGGGGAACTACAACCGATAACCAGGGGTTATTCAGGATACAGGCCGGTGCGAATGATGTACTTGAATTATCCGCAGTAGGATTTAAAACACAAACTGTAAAGGTTGGCACCCAGTCAGAAATAGTGATAGTGATGGAGGAAAGCTTAACTGATCTGGGCGAAGTAGTCGTAACCGGTAACCGCGGTTTGCCCAGGGTAAGAACCGAAAGTCCGGTCCCGGTAGATATTGTCAAATTGAATTCACTTGAACAAACGACTTCCTCTCCTAATCTGGAGTCACAACTAAATATGGCCGTTCCTTCATTTAACTATAATAAACAAAGCGGAGCTGATGGTTCCGACGCCATTGACTTTGCCAGTTTGCGAGGACTTGGTTACGATCAGACTTTAGTGCTGGTAAATGGAAAACGCCGCCATTTGGCGGCATTCGTTAATGAATTTGGCACACGTGGAAGAGGTAATTCAGGTACGGATTTAAACGCCATACCGGAAGCCGCTATAGACCGCGTGGAGATTTTACGGGATGGTGCGTCTGCACAATATGGTTCAGATGCTATTGCCGGCGTTATCAATATTATCCTTAAGAAGGATGTCAATAAGCTTTATGCCGAAATTGGTGCAAGTGGCTATAACGATCAGACCTATAACACGCTTAATAATGTAGATCCAAGTCAGTATTACACAGGTTCAAAAATAGACGGCCAGACTTTGAAAATTGACTTAAATTATGGATTGCCTATTGGAAAAAACGGAGGATTTGTAAATATTGGAGCAAACTTCCTCACTATTGGAAAAACATTCAGAGCTCTTCCTGATACAAACTGGTCCACCAATCCCGACTCTAAAAAAGTTGCTCCCTGGATTGCCGAGTATAGAAGAGCTTTTGGCGATGGTTCCATCATTTCGGGTGGCGCCATGTACAATGCAGAGATACCTTTGACAGGCACGAAAACTACTTTTTATTCTTTTGGTCAGTATAATTACAAGCACTCCAATGTGTATGCGTGGTCAAGAAATTTCGCTGACCACCCGGAAAAATTTCCTACCGATGTAAATGGTAATCTGATTTTTGTACCCGATATCATGCGCGTATTCGATCCAACCCCAGGTTCTTTGGATACGGCTAATGTATATTATAATCCACAGGAAGATGTTTATATAAAGGATATTTCGTTCGCCGCAGGATTCAGGGGAACAGTCGGAAATAGCTGGGACTGGGATCTTAGCAACGTAATCGGATACAATAACTTTCACTATTTTGGCAACAAAACATTTAATGCAACATTGCCTGAGAATGTAGTAGCTACCCAAACCCGTTTTGATGATGGTGGTTTTGATTTCCTCCAAAACACTACCAACCTGGATGTTAGCAGAAGATTTAACTCTATTGCTCACGGACTGACTTTCTCATTCGGACTTGAATTTCGTTACGAGAATTATCAAATTTTTGATGGTGAAGAAGCCTCCTATGCCAGTTATCCACCTACCCAAAAATTTTATCCGATCACTGGCGATACAAGAGATGTGGCATCAGGCTCGCAGGGTTTTCCGGGATTCAGACCTTCCGATGTTGTAAATGCCAGTCGCACCAACGTGGGCGGTTACCTGGAAGGCTCTCTCGATGTAACTGAAAAATGGCTTGTTGACGGTGCAGTAAGACTTGAGAATTATTCCGATTTTGGGTTTGTAAATACTTACAAATTTGCCACACGTTATAAGTTGTCCGATAATTTCAATTTAAGAGGGTCCGTTAGCACGGGTTACAGGGCGCCTTCATTACAACAGATCAATTTCAGCAATATCAACACAAACATTGTTAATAATAGTCTGCAATACATTTGGCTCGCTCCGAATACAAATCCAATCGCAAGAGCAGCCGGAATTCCTCCATTGAAACAGGAGACTTCAGTCAACTATAGTCTTGGATTTGCATGGAAACCGATAGATAATTTTACAGTTACGGTAGATGGTTATCTGATTAAACTTAAGAACCGAATTATTTTTTCCGGTCAGTTCCCTGCAACTGATTCAGTCCTTGCACCATATATCCCGCCAACGCCACCATTAAATTCTGTACAGTTTTTTGCTAATGCAGTGAACACTACAAATGAAGGTGTCGACATCGTATTGGAATATGGTAAAAAGTGGGGCAGAAATGGAGTTAAGGTTTTATTCGCCGGTAATATTCAAACCATTACTATCGATAAAATAAATGTTCCTGCTCCGCTGAATGATACTTATTTTGACCGGCAAACTTTTTTCAGTACGCGCGAACAGGCGTTTCTCATTGCCTCCGCACCACATTCTAAATTTTCAATGAATCTCGAATATGATGTAAATCAATTTGCAATCGGTACCCATCTTACCTATTATGGGAAATTGACAACTCAGGGTTATGGATACGCTACACAGGCCGGGGCACAACCCGGAGAACCGGGCGGGGCAGGTATTTCAGACGCAGGTCTTGGTTACGATCCTTATGTTGAACTGGATAATGGAACCGGAACCGTTCCTGAAAACTTTGTTTTTAATCCAAAAATGACAACCGATTTTTATTTCTCATACAAAATAAATAAAAACGTCTCCTGGATTATAGGTGTCGATAACATTTTCAATGTTCATCCTGATATATCCGCGACCGCAGGTGCTAAAAATGCATCCTGGGGTGACAGCGAATCCGGTGGTCCATTTGATGCTGTACAAATGGGTTATAATGGAATGAGATTATGGACCAACTTTGTTCTACATTTCTAATATTTTACAAAAAATAGTTAAAGACCATCCCCCACCCGGCAGGATGGTTTTTTATTTGAAGCAAGTCAATATCACGCATCTTACTCCCATACTCCCATACTCCCATACTCCCATACTTTCTTAATAACTTGCGTCCTCAAACGAATGATATGGAATTCTTAAAGGAACTGGGTATCCTGCCCAATAATGCCGGAAGTTCTACAGGATTGAAATGGCTTGACGACTCAAAACAATTCATCGAATCCTTTTCACCTGTGGATGGTAAACAGATTGCCTCAGTTTCAGTAACAACAAAAGAAAATTACAACCAAATCGTAAATAAAGCTGAAGATGCATTTTTAAAATGGAGAACATGGCCTGCACCAAAGCGCGGTGAAATTGTCCGTCAGGTGGGAGAAGCTCTCCGTGAAAAAAAACATGCGCTGGGAAGTCTGGTAAGCTATGAAATGGGAAAAAGTTTGCAGGAAGGTCTCGGCGAAGTGCAGGAAATGATTGACATCTGCGATTTTGCCGTTGGCCTTTCCCGTCAGCTTCATGGACTTACCATGCACAGTGAAAGACCACAGCACCGTATGTATGAACAATGGCATCCATTGGGTGTGGTAGGAATAATTTCAGCATTTAATTTCCCGGTCGCTGTATGGAGCTGGAATAGTATGCTGGCCTGGGTTTGCGGAAATGTTGTCATATGGAAGGGTTCTGAAAAAACACCTTTGTGTTCACTTGCCTGTCAGTTAATCGTTTCAGAAATTTTCAAAGACAATGATGTACCTGAAGGAGTAAGTTGTATCATAACCGGTGGTCGGGAAGCGGGAGAATGGATGAGTGAGGATCACAGGATTCCGTTGGTTTCCGCAACAGGATCCACACGAATGGGCAGGGCTCTTGCTGCTGTAGTCGCTTCGCGCCTTGGTAAATCACTGCTCGAACTTGGAGGCAACAATGCTGTCATTATAAGCGAACATGCAGATCTTGATATTGCAGTTACGGGCGCTTTATTTGGCGCTGTTGGAACAGCAGGACAAAGATGCACCAGCACAAGAAGACTAATCATACACGAGAAGATCTACGAAAAAGTAAAGAGTAAACTCGTCAATGCCTATGCACAATTAAAAATCGGAGACCCGCTGAACGAGAAAAATCATGTCGGCCCATTGATCGACAAACAGGCAGTTAATATGTATGAAAGGGCGATTGAAGCCTGCATAAAACAAGGCGGGAATTTTATAGTAAAGGGCGGTGTTTTATCTGGCAAAGGATTTGAGAGCGGATGCTATGTTAAACCATGCATTGCAGAGGCCAGGCCTGAATTCGAAATCGTTACACAAGAAACTTTTGCTCCGATCCTTTATCTGCTCAAATACAAAACACTTGATGAAGCAATTCAGATTCAGAATAAAGTACCTCAGGGACTCTCATCTGCTATCATGACACTTAACCTGCGTGAAGCAGAACAATTCCTGTCGTTTAGTGGAAGTGACTGCGGGATAGCCAATGTAAATATCGGAACTTCAGGTGCTGAGATCGGAGGTGCATTTGGAGGTGAAAAAGAAACCGGAGGGGGAAGGGAAAGTGGAAGTGATGCGTGGAAATCCTATATGCGTCGACAAACAAATACTATAAATTACTCCACGAAATTACCACTCGCACAAGGAATTCAATTTGATCTTTAATACCCTAAAGGCCAAAACTTAAACGACACGTTTATTATCAGACATGTTTATTCTGTTATTTTCAACTTTCATTTGAATTTCAGTTTAAAAAAGCTTGAAGCTTTAGGCTTTGAGCCTTAAGCCTTTTTTGAAGATAATATTCTGATTCTCTGCGCGTTTATAGGGCAATGAACCCGACCAGAATTAATCGCTGCTTATTTATCACATTACTTCCAATTCTGGTATCTGCGTCCCTGACTGCCCAGATCAGACTGGCGGCATTGGGAGGGATCCATTCATCCAACTTAATTGAAAAGAATTCAATACCCGGATTTGATACTGCTATGGGGAAATATTTTTCGCCAAATACTGGATTTGAGCTGGGTGTGTTGGCTGAAATACCACTTGGAAAATATAACCTGTTTTTGCAACCTGGAATTTTATATAGTTCAAAGGGTAATCAGTATCAGAGGTTCTACGATTCAACTATTTATGAAAATGATACTTTATATAATCAGTATACCGTGAATCTGAATTATGTAGAAATACCATTATATCTGACCTGGAAGCTTTCATTATCCAAAAATCAGAAAAATAATTTTTTTATAAGCGCTGGTCCTTATTTCGCCTTTATTTACAGTGCTAACCAGTCTTATCAGAACCGGGTTCTGCCATATAATTCTTCAAACTTTGTTTATCAGTCTGGTACCGAAGACTTGCAGGTAGGAATTGGACCGCAAAAATATAAGACTTACGATATTGGCATCGACGCAAAAGCCGGGTTTGAACTGGGAAATGTGCTTATAAGCGCATATTTCAGCCGCGGCTTAACTAATGCTTATACTGCCCAATACCCATCAAGTTTTCATAATCAGGTATTTGGAGGATCATTTGGCATCTGGCTGAATAACCCTAAACCAGTTCCACAACCAGAAATGGATTCAGATCACGATGGCACTCCCGATTCGGAAGACTCCTGTAAAACAATTCCCGGGCCGCCCAGATGGCATGGATGTCCAATACCGGATTCTGATCGCGATGGTGTAAATGACGAGGAGGACTCGTGTAAAATGATTCCAGGACTTATCCGATATCACGGATGTCCCATACCTGATACTGACCTGGATGGAATCAATGATGAAGAAGATTCATGTAAAACCGTTCCTGGATTGGAAAGATATCATGGTTGTCCCATCCCCGATCGCGATCAGGACGGGGTAAATGATGAATTGGATAAATGTCCTGATCAGCCCGGCCCGGCCGAAAACCAGGGCTGTCCTGTTGTTAAAGCTGCAATAAACAAAAGGGCGCAGCTGGTTGCTGCAAACGTCATGTTCGATATTAACAGCACCAAGCTTACAACGGGCTCTTATCCGGCAATTAAAGAGTTGGCTGACAGCCTGAAAACAAATCCAGACATGGATTTGTTGATTGAGGGTCACACAGATAATATCGGAAGCGCTGACTATAACCAGAATCTGTCGATGAACAGAGCAGAAGCAGTTAAAAAAGTACTCATAAAACTTGGAATTGATGCCGGCCGGATCCAGGTTAAAGGATATGGAGATTACCGTCCGGTTGCATCAAATGATAATGCAGAAGGCAGGGCAAAAAACAGGCGTGTGGTATTTGTGTTCCAATTAAAGAACCGTTAAAAACTTATATTCGAATAAGATATATATTAAACATATAGCGATCTTTGCGGGTCCAAATAATTTTAAATAATCATTTAAACCTGTAAAGTTTCTAAAACGATTACTTGTTATATAAAAAGCTCCATGATGAATATTCACATAAGACAGATATTTTTATTTTTTTCATTTGCCATATTTTCTTCCTCGTCATTCGCACAGGGAACCTATAATAAAGCAGAACTTGTTAAAGGATGGCACTTACTGGATAAAGAAAAAGACGGAGTATATGGAATAAGTCTTGACAAAGCCTACGATTTCCTGCGTATAAAAAATCTTAAGAGTAAACAGGTATTGGTAGCCGTAATAGATTCCGGTGTTGACACCCTGCAGGAAGATCTGATTCATGTTATCTGGACGAACCCCGGCGAAATTCCCGGTAACGGAATAGATGATGACCATAACGGTTATGTGGATGACATACACGGGTGGAATTTTATTGGTGGAAAAGATGGCACAAATGTGAAAGACGATTCACAGGAAGAAGGACGGATATATTACAAATACAAAGAACAATTTGACAACAAAAATATCATTACAGACAGTATGAGTGCTGACACCCATGATCATTATGAAATGTGGGTAAAAGCAAAAAAGAAAATCATGGGAGATGGATCCGATGATGGCGTAGACTTACTTATGCTGAAGAGGGTTGTGAATGCCTGCATTAAGAGTGACAGCCTTATACAGGTTGCCATGGGCAGGAAAGAATATACAGGTAACGACCTGGACAGTTTCCTGGCAAAAGATATGGAAACACGCACAGCCAGGTCAGTTCTGCTTTATCTCTTTAAGGAAAATCATATCATGGATATGACAAATACTACTTTCATTTCTGATTTTTCTGAACAGGCTGACAGGGAAGAAAAGAAAATGGAGATAAAAGAAACTGCACCCAAAAATTATCGTGAGGACATAGTAAAGGACAACGAAAATGACATTAAAGACAGCGTTTATGGAAACAATGATATAATGGCTTCGGATCCAATGCATGGTACGCATGTGAGTGGAATTATTGGCGCTGAAAGAAATAATAATATAGGGATTAATGGGATTGCAGACAATGTGCGGATAATGATGATACGGGCAGTTCCCAACGGTGATGAGCATGATAAAGACATAGCTCTTGCTATCCGCTATGCGGTAAATAACGGTGCAAGGGTGATCAATATGAGCTTCGGTAAAAATCTCTCACCACAAAAAACATGGGTTGATGACGCTGTAAAATATGCAGAATCTAAAGGTGTACTGCTTATTCACGCTGCGGGAAACGATGCTGAGAATGTAGATTCAGTTGACAATTTCCCGAATCCGAATTACAAAAACTCAAGGGCTCATGCAAAGAACTGGATCACTGTCGGTGCCAGCAGTGATCCTAAAGCAGAAGAAAATTTTAAGAGTTATACAGCATCCTTCTCCAACTATGGTAAAAAGGAAGTAGACGTGTTTGCTCCGGGCACACGAATTTATTCCACACTTCCGGGTGGTAACAAATATGGTAATCTCGATGGTACAAGTATGGCAGCTCCTGTTGTTACCGGCGTAGCTGCCCTGATCCTGGAATATTTCCCTACGCTGACTCCCGAAGAAGTAAAATATTGTATTGAGAAATCTGCTAGCATGCCCACCGTTAAAGCAAAGAAACCAGGAACCGAAAATGAGATGGTGCCACTTTCCGACCTGAGTGTTTCCGGAGGTATCCTGAATGCATATGGTGCAGTGAAACTTGCATCTGCAATTGCCGATCCAAAGAAAAAGGAAGTATTAAAATCCACTTTGCAGAAGGAGAAAAACTGACCTTCTTTTGTAGAATATATTCCGAATAGCAAATTGCTTATAGTAATTTGCTTTTTTTATGCCCCCAGCACAACGACGTCTTCACCGGATTGCAGTAAGTAGTTTTTTTTTCCTGGCAGGAATCTGTTTCTTTTCCTGGGCGTCACGTATTCCAAATATACAATCCCGACTTCAACTCAATAATGCGGCCCTGGGCGGAATATTGCTTTGTCTGCCCATAGGCTTACTAACTTCACTTCCCATTGCCGGATTTCTGGTGGCAAAGTACGGCAGTCGCATCATTGTAATAATATCCGCCACATTATATGCAGTCACCCTTCCGATGCTGGGTTTTGCCATCACCTCAACTCAACTGATGATCACATTATTTGTTTTTGGATTCGGAGGGAATCTCCTGAATATTTCCATGAATACACAGGCTGTCGGGACTGAAAAATTTTTCGAAAAACCCATTATGGCTTTCTATCACGGCATCTGGAGTATGGGCGGTTTTACCGGCGGAGCAATAGGAACTTTAATGGTTCGCTTTCAGATCATACCATTTTATCATTTTCTGTGTATCACCGGATTCAGTTTACTTGTAGTTCTTGTTTTCTCAGGTCATCTTATTCGAAAAGACGCTGACCGGAATGTAAAGCAACCGATTTTTGCAAGGCCTGATAAATCTATCTTAAACTTCGGCCTGATTGCTTTTTGTGCAATGATCTGTGAAGGAGCAATGAGCGATTGGAGCGGTGTATATTTCGCTAAAGTCGTAAAACCTGGTGCCGCGTGGGTCACGGTTGGTTTTACTGCATATGTAACTACCATGGCTACCGGAAGGTTTTTTGGCGACTGGGTTGCGTTTAGGTTAGGTATCAAGAAGATGTTACAGCTGAGTGGTGCACTTACGGCCAGTGGATTGTTATTGGCGGTCTTTTTCCCAAACTTTATAACAGCAACCATCGGGTTTTTGTTAGTTGGAGCTGGGGTTTCTTCGGTAGTACCGATGATTTACAGCGCAGTCGGAAAATCCAAACTGATGTCTCCTGGTGTTGCTATTGCAGCAGCATCTACGATCGGATACCTTGGCTTTTTATTTGGCCCTCCCTTTATCGGATTTATCGCTCAGGTTACCAGTCTGCGAATTTCACTGGGCCTGATAGCTGTTATGGGAACCATGATCGCTGTTATTGCTTCAGGGGTTCAGATAGGAAAAGTGTGAGAGTGTGAGAGTGTGAGAGTAAATAACTCCGACTCTCACACTCTCACACTTTTACTTATTATACACAACTGCCTTCAGCGAAATCATATCATCCATAACATTTACAGTTTCTTTCAGATAGATATCTGTTTTGCGGCTGTCGATCCATTGCTTATATCTGTCCGCCTTATCCTTGTCCTCAATGTATTTCAAAGTATCCTGAGGTATGGAATATACAATCATCGGAACGGTCAGTTTACTAACCGAGTCTATCTGTTTCACTGTCGTCCGGATCATCTTCTGTTCATCCTGATAGGCTTTCAGATTCAGCGGATACATTTTATCATTTTGTTTATCGAGCCAGGCTGCATCTTTTGAGATAGTTGTAAATGCAGTATTTGCGCTGGTTCTTTCTGTACTGGATGTACGTATATTGTTTATATCATAAGCATATTTCCAGGTGGTATAATCTGCTTTCGGCATTTCATCCCATGCCAGTGCATCCGGCTGATCTTTTTCGCGAATCTTATAATGTTCATACAGATCGGGAAGGACGATATCAGAAAATACCCCGCGTAACTGGGTGGAACCTCCATTAATGCGATAAAACTTCTGCAATGTTAGTTTTACCGTACCCAGTGGTCCGCCCATATCATTATACCCAATATTTTTATCTAAAGGAATATTTCTCTGTACAGTTCCTTTACCATACGTACTGGTGCTGCCAATAATTACCCCCCTGTGATAATCCTGGATCGCTGCTGCAAAAATTTCTGAGGCAGAGGCGCTGAATTCATTTACCATAACAGCCAGCGGGCCTTCATATAAAACACTTTTATCCCGGTCATTCAATACTTGCGGTTTACCATCGCGGTCACGCACCTGTACTACAGGACCCTGTTCTATAAATAGACCGACCATTTGCACAACATCAATGAGTGAACCACCTCCATTGTTTCGGAGGTCGAGTACTATGCCATCCACTTTTGCTTCCTTGAGTTTAATAATTTCTTTTGCAACATCAACTGAGCAACGATTCCCTTTTGGATTATCAAAATCAGCATAAAATTCCGGAAGGAAGATATAACCGATTTTGCCTTTATCACTCTGAATAATTACGCTTTTGGCAAATTTTTCATCCTGAACGATTTCATCTCTGACCAGTGTAACTACTTTAACTGATCCATCTGCTTTTTTCAATGTGAGTTTTACCTCTGTTCCTTTATTACCCCGGATTATTTTTACTGCGTCTTCCACCATGTAGCTGGAGAGATCAACAGGCTCCTGATTACCCTGGGCCACTTTCAGTATGACATCTCCCACATTCACCTGTCCTGACTTCCACGCCGGACTCCCGGTAACCAGTGTAACAATTTTAATTGTACCTTCTTCATCACGAAGTGCAGCACCAATACCATAAAAACGTCCACTCATGTCTTCATCAAAAGATCTTTTTTCAACCGGTGGGAAATAATCTGTATGTGGATCCATACATTGAACAATAGTTTCCACGAAAACATTGAAGAAATTATCTTCGTCTGCTTTTATTTTTAGGTGCTCATAAAATCTGTCTGTCACTTTCAGCGTTCTGTCCCTGGCTTCTTTCTCCAGTTGTTCATTTGTTTTTGCAACGTATCCGGGTTTACCTTTAGCAGCCGCCTGCTGATCCAGGAGTTCTGCGTATTTTTCAAGCGTCAGATATTTCAATTTTTTTCTGATCTCCTCCTTTTGGGCCGCTGCATTAACGGGATAGTCCAATTTGTCATAATCCAGGTTAACAGTTTCCTGTTTATTAAAATCAAATGGTTGCGTGAGAACTTCATGCGATATATTCTGTGTTTCCTGCAGTCTTTTTTTATAAATTACCACTACTGCCGGTACAAACTGTACAGGGACCTTACCCAGTATTTCATCATCCAGCTGGTTCTGAAATTTGGACAGTTCCTGTATATCCGACTTCAGGAAGATTTTTTTCTCTACATCCTCTTCGCCAAGGAATTTTTTAAATACTTCTTTTGAAAATTCATCGTCAATATTCTTCGGGCTGTAATGTATCTCCTCAAGTAATTCACTCACATTCTTCAGAATTCTTTCATATTTGGTAGGTGGGTTACCCGCAAATGCAAAGGCCTTTAGTGCGATAACAATTCCAATGACGGACACGAATAAAACAATGGGTAAATTCCTTTTATTGAACATAAGTGAAAAAAGTTTTGACATTGTCCAAAAATAACGATTAATGGTTCTTTATTGTTGTTGATTGGCTGAATATTAACCTGCTGTCTGTGTTAACGGTAAATAGGGTTGACAGGTGACTACCTGTCGTTTGCCGGGTTCCAAATTTTCCTTAGATTTGCAGCCCAGACGGTGGTTGTAGCTCAGCTGGTTAGAGCACTAGATTGTGGTTCTAGGGGTCGCGGGTTCGAACCCCGTCATCCACCCTTTTTTCTTCCTTTCAGGAGTTCCGATTATTTTATCATTTGTGCTGTTAACATCCTCTTTACAATACTGATAGGCACACTCCTTGAACTCCTGATTTCTTTGTTTAAGTATGAAAATTTCCCTGCCCGTTCTTTTGACAGTTTGTATGCTGTTCGCACTTTCAACTAACATTTTTTCACAGGATTCAACAAAACCTGTCGTTCCCTCCATACCACCTGATCCCATAATTCCTGCACCAGCGATTCGGGTTGTGCCCAAAGATTCCGTGCAACCTGCGGCGGAATCTGTTCCCATCAGTAAAAATCAGGGGTGTTAATCCCTCTTAGATTGGATTCTGCATTGAGTTCTCCAACCACTCTATCTAAAGATTCAACTCAGCGAAAAGCAGAACAACACAATCAAATTTAAGACGCTCAGGATTTGCAGGTGGCAGGGGTAGTGGGAAAGGTGGATGTGTCACTCTTCAAACGTAAAAACAACAGAGAGGAGCAGGATAATCTCCAAAACAATATAGAAAGTCCTGTAAATTAAAGAGTTAACAGCTCATAGTAACCCCGGTCCCGAACCGGGTTATTTTTTACTTTCAATGTTATACTGTAAAATTGCACGCCTTCAGGCAAGTTTAACATCATTTGAAAAAGTATGGCGAAGAATTTATTGATCGTGGAGTCACCGGCTAAAGCAAAGACAATCGAAAGAATTCTGGGTGAAGATTTTGAAGTGAAAAGCTGTTATGGCCATATCCGGGACCTTGAAAGAGCGGATATGGGTATTGACCTGAATAATAAATACAAACCCCGGTATATCGTTCCTGAGGATAAGCAGAAGGTTGTCAAAGAATTAAAAAGTCTGGCTAAGAAATCAGGGGAAGTGTGGCTGGCAACGGACGAGGACCGTGAAGGGGAAGCCATTAGCTGGCATCTTTGTGAAGTGCTTGGGCCTGGATCCAAAAACTACCAAACGCATTGTATTTCATGAAATTACAAAACCTGCCATAGAATCTGCCGTAAAAAAACCCAGAACGAGTTGATATGCACCTGGTAAACGCACAGCAGGCCAGACGCATCCTGGACCGGATTGTTGGTTTTGAACTAAGCCCGGTACTATGGCGGAAAATGAGCATGAAGAATAATCTGAGTGCAGGACGGGTTCAAAGTGTTGCGGTCCGCATAATTGCAGAAAGAGAAAGAGAGATAAATGCATTCACTGCACAAAGTACCTTCCGGATAGAAGCTTCTTTTTCTTCAAAGGATATTTCGGGAAAAAATGTTGTTTTTTCAGCCGAAGGAAAAAAATATGCAGAAGAATCAGGTGCCGAGAAATTTTTACAAACTTGTTTAAACGCGAAGTATACAGTTACTGACATTCAGGTAAAACCTGGCAAAAAATCACCTGCAGCACCATTCACTACTTCAACTCTTCAGCAGGAAGCATCGCGCAAACTCGGGTATGGTGTAAGTCGCACGATGCTCCTTGCCCAGAAACTATATGAAAGCGGCAAGATCACTTATATGCGAACAGACAGCGTGAGCCTGAGTGAAACAGCGATGGAAAATATTAAGGCTGAAATCAATAATAAATTTGGAAACAAATATTATCAGAAACGTGCATTTAAAAATAAAAATGAAAACGCTCAGGAAGCACATGAAGCCATTCGCCCCACCTATGTGGAAAATATAAGCGTGGAAGACGCGGATTGCCGGCGTTTATATGAGTTGATCTGGAAAAGAACCATGGCATCACAGATGTCAGATGCTGAACTCGAAAAAACGATTGCCCTGATCCAGATTTCAACCAATAAAGAGGAATTAAAAGCAAGCGGAGAGGTATTGAAATTCGACGGATTTCTGAAAGTTTACCGCGAGGATCGTGACGATGATGAAATCTCGGAGGAAGAAAACCAGGAAGGCATGTTGCCACCGCTGTCAGTTAAACAACCATTACCACTTGTGGAAATGCGTGCCACAGAACGTTTCAGCCGGCCCCTGCCCAAGATATACGGAAGCTTCGCTTGTTAAAAAACTGGAAGAACTCGGCATTGGAAGACCTTCCACATACGCCCCTACTATCTCCACCATTCTCAAAAGAGGTTATGTTGAAAAACGCGATAAGGAAGGAGTGATCCGCACTTTCAGGATTCTGAAATTAAAAGAAAATAAAATAACCAAAATTTCTGATCAGGAAACATACGGGTGCAGAGAAATCAAAATTATTTCCAACTGATCTGGGACTTGTCGTTACGGATTTTCTCAAACAGTATTTCGATGATATTATGGACTACAATTTCACAGCGCGCATCGAAGCGGAGTTTGATGAAGTTGCCAGCGGCAAGATTGAGTGGAACAATATGATCGATGATTTTTACATCCCTTTTAAAAAAGACGTCGAAAACACCATTGAAAATGCCGAGCGGATCAGCGGAGAAAGGGAACTGGGAGTGGACCCGGTTTCGGGGAAAAAACTTATTGTGCGTATGGGCCGCTATGGCCCGATGGCACAGATCGGAGAGCAAAATGATGAAGAAAAACCACGATTTGCGAAATTAAAAAATACACAAAGTATCGAGACGATAAATCTGGAAGACGCGCTGGAATTATTTAAACTACCACGCAACCTGGGATCATTTGAAGGTTCCGATCTGACTGTCAGCATTGGCAGATTTGGTCCTTATATTGCACACGATAAGAAATTCTATTCCCTGGGAAAAGAATTTGATCCATATACCATCGGCTTTGATGAAGCGGCTCCCATCGTGGTCGAAAAAAGAGCAGCTAAGGAACAGCGGACCATAAAGGTTTTTGAAAAGGAAAAAATTCAATTGCTCCGTGGACCATATGGGCCATATATCAAGCAGGGACTGCGCAATTATAAAATTCCCAAAGAAAAACAGGAGAATGTGGAAACACTCGAACTGCCTGAAATCAAGGCCATCATTGAAGACGTAAAAGCCAATCCCCCTAAAAGAGTTCCGAAGAAAAAGAAATCCTCATAAGATTTTTAAAATTCCTGCGTTATCCAATTAAGGCGGTCACATTCTGCCCGGAAATAAACATCCGGAAAGGATTTGTGGATAAGATTGTCATTGCATTTTTTTTAACTTCTGCGATATTCATCCCGTTAACCCTGACTGTATATCGCCCGAAGAAAAATTCCACCCCATGCAGGAATCTAAAGAAATCAAAGCTTTGCTTCATCTGATAGATGATCCGGATGAAGAAGTATTTACAACCGTAAGTGACCGGATCATCAGCTATGGCCGTGGCATCATTCCAAACCTGGAATATCTTTGGGAAAATACATTACAGGATTCTATCCAGGAAAGAATTGAAATGCTGATCCACCGTTTGCATTACCGGGACCTGACTGAAGATTTTCAAAGATGGAAAACCAGCAGCTATCACGATCTTCTGACTGCCAGTCTGCTGGTATCCAAATTTCAATATCCCGACCTGGCAACCAGTCCGGTGCTTGAAGAAATTGAAAAATTGCGCCGCAATATCTGGCTTGAATTAAACAGTTATCTGACGCCGCTTGAACAGGTGAATGTGCTTGACCAGCATAATATATGGTTATTATAATCTGAAAGGAACCGAAGTTGGATATCAGCACCCGGAGGAATTCCTGATTCATAAAGTAATTGAAACCAAAAGAGGAAATACCATCATAAATGGAATTCTATATTTACTGTTAAGTGAATTGCTGGATATTCCCGTAAAAGTCATAAATATTCCACGCCAGTTTGTCCTTGCTTATATTAAACCCGAACTGTCCGATGAAGAAAATGAAAAAGCAGCTATTGACCGCATTGAATTCTTCATCGATCCGATGAGCGGTCAGGTTTTTACTCACAAAGACGTAATGAATTATTTCAATCGAATTGCCATCACCCCTTCTGATATTCATTTTAAACCGTCAAATCATATCCGCATCATGCAGTCCCTGCTGGAAGAATTCAGCAAATGTTTCGACAATGAGTCGAATCTCTATAAAAAAACCGAGCTTCTTATGCTCTCTCGAATGCTCAGCGAATAAGCAGCCGGGAGATTCTGCACTTTTCTCTGCGGCAAAACACCTGCAATTACCGTAATTTGGCTAAAAATAATGCGACTATGCCTGTTAAAAACTGGTTTAGTTTTATTTCCGTTTTAATGCTGTTGTGCATTTTCTGCAACCTCGCAAATGCACAGACAAAGAAAAAACGAATCATTCATCATCGTCAGAAAATTGACACTTCAGTAATGGATCTGAATTGCCAGACTCTCCGACTCCATTTTACGTGAGGCCGAAATAAAGGATACTACCGTTCCATTCATGGTGAATAAAATAGAAACTTATTCATTTAGCCTGAACCGTGCTGAAAATTTTTTGGACCGGAATTTTGATACTACTGGTATAATAAAAACTATTTCAGGTCTTGAACGCGGGCTGAATTATTTTCATGCCCGGCTTGAGCGAAGTGACAATCCGCTTAACCTGCGCAACCTGAATACTTCACTGGTTCTTCTGAATGAATCAAAAGAGACACTGGAAGACTGGAATAAATCTCTGTCGGCATATGTCGGGGAATTAAATAACATCCACCAGCGGATCCGGGAAGTAAAACATGACAGCAGTTTATTAAATGACTCACTGGACACTGTTCTGCACGGACAAATGAAAGCCGTGCACGACCGCTCTCTTTCCCTGGATTCGATACTTCATACGACAACAATCAAAGTCAATACACTGAGGGACCGGGTCTCCATAAATTACCTGGTGATTCAGGACCTTCAGTCGGAAATCCGGGACCGCCAGCAGTCCATTTCCGAGGCCATGTGGAAACAGGAAGAAGCGCCTTTACTGGACTTAAGATCTGCCGACTATGACGTGACACTCCGGGAGATATTACAGGACTGCCTTGGTCGTTCTACCCGTGTAGTGAAGAGATTCATGTCCACCACCTGGGACACCAGATCAATCAATTTGGGTATATGGATCTTTTTAATGATCTGGTTTATTGTAATCAGCCGAATGGTGCGAAAAAAACCCAACAAAGATGACATTACAGGTAATCTGGTCTTTTTAAAAAAATCAGCGGTTCTTTCAGCTCTTTTATTATTGGTTACATACGGGCCATTTCTATATCCGAGTGCACCAGCAGTTTATATTCATCTAAATGAATTTTTTCGGCTTATCCTGTTAACGATATTGTTATTACCCTACCTGACGAAATATGGCAAAACAATCTGGTTTGCTTTCGCTGTCATTTGGATTTTATTTGGCATAGATGATTTGTTGCTGGATTCAGCGTTTGGAGAAAGATGGTGCCTGATGATTGTGGGTGTATTCCTGATGATATTATGCATTCTGCTGCTATGGGGAAAAATAATATTATTCAAAAACCTGGAAGATTCAAAAGCGAGAAAATGGGTTCTGGCTATAACGCTGGCACAAGTCATTTTTTCCATCGCGTGTAACCTGACGGGCCGTCTGACGCTTTCAAAACTACTCGCATTCAGTTCTATTGACAGTCTCGTACTTGCCCTCACACTTAAAGTTTGCTGCACTATACTCATCGATGCAGTTTACACCCAGTCGGAAGTATTTCATAACCGATTTTTTGCTTTCCTCAATTTTGTTAACCTTAAAAATAAACTACGCAATATTTTGTGGGTGGTTGCAATAGTCGTATGGATCCTTTCCCTGTCAAAAGACCTGATGTTATATGACAGGATAAGCGGAATAATATATTACTTTATAAATAAACCGAGATCTATAGGTAGTATTACATTCTCATATGCCAGCGGAATTCTTTTTGTTCTTATCATCTGGATATCCTCGGTTCTTTCTCAATTTGTGAATTTCTTTTTCGATGAAACTCATAATCCCGGCCCGCATAAAAAAACCCGGCTTGGTTCTGTCGCTTTAATTGTAAGAATTGGTATCTGGGCCGGAGGTTTTCTGATCGCCGTTGCGGCAGTGGGAATCCCGCTCGATAAAATCTCTATTCTTATTGGCGCACTCGGTGTGGGTATAGGTTTTGGATTGCAAAACCTGGTCAATAATCTGGTATCAGGAATTATTATTGCTTTTGAAAGACCGATACAGATTGGAGATACGATTGAAGTGGGTGGTAAAACGGGAATAGTTCAGGAAATCGGAGTAAGATCCAGTCAGATTTACAATGGAGAAGGTGCAAATATCATCGTGCCTAACGGTGACTTATTGTCTCAGCAACTAATCAACTGGACACTCTATAACCGTAACAAGCAGGTCAGGATAATGATCAGCATTCCTTACAAATCAGATTTCAGAAAGGCCCGCGATCTGATTATCGGTAAAATAAACCAGAATGAGAAAATCATGAAGGACCCTCAGCCTACTGTTATAGTAGATAGTTTTTCTGAAAATTCCATCAATTTAGAAGTCAGGTTCTGGGTTGCGGATATGTCTGACATCAGTTTCTTACGGAGTGAACTGATGATGGATATAATTGACTCTTTTTCCAGGAATGAAATACCGATACTATAACAACTACCCTACCATCCGGCTCTGTATTCCCTCTTTACAAATTGATTTGCCTCATCAAAATTGGTGATTTTCATATTGACCGCGTCCCAGATTAATTTTTTTCTTCCGGGAAAATCATTGCCCTTCTTAATATTCCAGGTTCTTAAAGCCAGATTACCCATCAGGATTGTTTCTGTTAATGGTCCCGCATATTCAAAAGGTGAACTGACTTCCTTTTGGCCGTATCCTGCCAGACATGCATTTATCCATTGCACATAATGACCTTCGGGAACACGGGCAAGTGTTTGTGGAATTTTAACTTCCTTTGTTTTAGAAGTGGGCAAAAGTTTTGGATCACTTCCATAAGTACCACACATCATTTTTCCCAGTGTTCCGATAATCAGCACACCGCCACCACCACGATCCCCAAATTGTTCATCGGCTCCCAGTTCTTCGGGTCTCTCCGGAATAATACCGCCATCCATCCAGTGCATTTTCACATCGGGTTTTCCATCCTTTCCAGGGAATTTAAGTATCACCGAGGATGCAGCAGGACAGCTTTCGGGAAAATAATCAGGAGTCCACATTTTTTCAAATAATGCCACCTGACTGCATTCCACTTCTGAAGGATATCCCAGTCCTACTGTTTTAAATGCGGGATCGATCAGGTGACAACCCATATCGCCCAGTGCACCTGTGCCAAATGCCCAGTAACCACGCCAGCTGAAAGGAACATATTCCTTATGGTAGTCCGTTTCTTTTGCAGGGCCAAGCCAAAGGTCCCATTTGAGCTCAGGTGGTACAGGATCAGTGCTTTTCGGTGTTCCGGTGCCTTGTGGCCACACGGGGCGATTGGTCCAAACTTTTATTTCCTTAGCATCACCAATAAGACCCGCACGATACCATTCCTGCATGGTGCGCACACCGTCGCCTGATGCACCCTGGTTACCCATTTGTGTGACTACTTTATATCGCTTGGCATATTCTGTAAGCATTCGGGCTTCGTATATATCATGTGTCAGAGGTTTCTGAACATACACGTGTTTGCCCAGTTGCATGGCTGCTACTGCTGCAACTGCGTGGCAGTTATCCGGGACGGAAACAGAAACGGCATCGATAGACTGGTGTTCCTTATCCAGCATTTCCCGAAAATCAAAATATCTTTTTGCATTTGGAAAACGGCTGAGTGATTTTTTAATCTGACGATCATCAACATCGCAGAGGTAAGCAATATTGGCATTGGGGCTCTTGGAAAATTCAAACAGATCACTTTCACCTTTACCTCCTGCACCAATTCCGGCAATGTTTAATTTATCACTGGGTGCCACGAATCCTCTCCCGAGCACATGTCTTGGTACAATAAAAAAACCAGCGGCTGCCAATGAAGATGTCTTAAGAAAATCTCTTCTTGAATTATTGTTTTTTATTTTCATATAGTGAATAATAAGTGAGTATAAATTGAAGATCGTTCATCGCTGATCAGTTAAAGATCAGCCCGCGTTATCAAAAGTGAAATTTAATATGTTCTGTAGGTCCTTCGTATAAACTGATTGGCCGGCTCAAAATTAGTAACTTCCATTTTTTCTCCGTCCCAAAGTAATTTTTTTCGTCCGGGGAATATTTTTTCTCCCTTACTATTATTCTCGCTGTATTGATAACTTCGGACAGCCAGGTTTCCCATCAATACAGTTTCAGTCAGCGGTCCTGCAATAGCAAAATCCGAACTGGTATATGCTCCATACCCAATCTTACAGGCCTTTACCCATTGTTGCTGATGGCCCTCTGTTCCTCCTTCCACCAGAGGAAATTTCGACTTGGACATGACCCGGTCTTTCATCAGGCTGGTCGGCAACAATGTGGCATTTGCACCAAACTTTCCAGCCAGTAGTTTTCCTTTAGTTCCTTCGAATATCATTCCTCCATCTACGTTACTCATTTCTTCATCAGGTAAAAGTTCTGCGGGTCTCTCCGGTAATATTCCACCATCATACCAAATCATTTTTACAGGTACCATTGTGCCACGTTGTGGAAACTGAATATATGTTTTGGCTGAAGGCGGAAAGCCTTCAGTATTGATGACTTCCTTGAAATAACCACTATATACAGATCCGATACTTGTTTCTGCAGAAATTGGATAACCAAGTTTCAATGCCAGATATGGCGAATCAATAAAATGGCAGCCCATATCTCCGAGAGAACCGGAACCATAGTCTACCCATCCTCTCCAGATGGCAGGAAGAAATGCAGGATTATAATTCCGCTGTGGTGCAGTCCCAAGCCAGAGATTCCAATCAAGTTCTTTTGGAATTTCAAACTCTCCGGTTGGCGTAGGAATGCCCTGTGGCCAGGTGGGACGATTGGTCCATACGTGCACCGTATGGACGTCTCCCAGCAATCCATCCTGCAACCAGGTTTCGATAAGACGGATATCGTCACCTGATGCACCCTGGTTTCCCATCTGGGTTACAACCTTATATTGTTTTGCAGCCGCCGTCAGCATTCTGGCTTCATATATATCGTGGGTAAGTGGCTTTTCAACATATACATGTTTTCCAAGTTCCATAGCCGCCATAGCAATAGGTGCATGCATGTGATCCGGCGTAGTTATCATCACCGCATCAATATTTTTTCCTTCTTTTTCGAGCATCACACGATAGTCCTTGTAATAAGGAGATTTTGGCCATTTTCCTCTTGCATTCACTGATCTTCGGTCATCCACATCACATAGAGCAGCAATATTGTCGGAACCGTTATTGATAAGCTTTGGGAAGATTTGTTTCAGCCCGACCTCCCACACCTACTCCGGCAATATTTAATTTGTCACTGGGTGCAATAAAACCACGACCCAGTACATGCCTGGGAACAATAACAAAACCTGCTGCAGCTAATGATGAAGTTTTAAGAAAATCTCTTCTGGATTTAGAGCTTTTAATGTTCATGTACAAATAGTAATGACAGATTATTCAGTTTACACCGGCTTTACGCTTTTGGCTTTAAGCTTTAAGCTTAGATCAGAGATGCTTCAAGTGTAATATTTGCATTCAGCAATTTGCTGACGGGGCAATTAAGTTTTGCGTCGTCAGTAGCTTCCTTGAACTGTGCCGCTGTAATACCAGGAATTTTTGCTTTTAAACGTGAGTGCGACTGGGTAATGGTACCGTTATCCAGAGTAACTTCTGACTGCACATCCAGGCTGTCTGGTGTAATGCCTAAAGCCTGTAACACAAAACTCAGTTTCATTGCAAAACAACCGGCATGCGCGGCTGCAATCAACTCTTCCGGATTGGTACCAACTCCGTCTTCAAAACGGGATTTATAAGAGTACTGGGCATTTTTTAACGTAGTGCTTTGCGTAGTCAAGTGTTCCCTTCCCATCCTTTCCGGATCCATTCCAAATTGCGGTGGCTGTACGTTTCATAAATGTCAAAATTTTAGAAACGTAAGTTAGGTAAAACTAGTTCACAGCAAGTAACTGGACATCAAAAAATACAGGTGTATTTGCAGGCACAGGGACCATCACCATGTGCATCCCCAGGCATAGGCTGACGGAATAAATAATTGGATACGACCCCCGACGCCGATTTTAGGTAATCCAATCTGCCATCCCTGAATAAGTTGCTCCAAGCTGGGCACTATTAAGATTTGAATTGATAGCTGAATCAAAAATAGTATTAGTGGGTATCAGTCCTGGCAACATACGTTACAATCAGACGGTTAAAAAATTGTGGTTTTGTTCCTGTACCGGAATCGACAATATGATAATATAAGCCAGTGGTATCCTGCGTAAGCGGAATCGTATCTCCGGCAAACTTGATGAGAGCAGAAGAATCCGCAGATGGTTCTGTTGGGTACAGGTTTGAGTCTGAGGAGTTGATTTAGAACAAGCGAAATAAGCAAATAGGGCAACACAGGACAAAACTAAATAACAGTAATTTTTTCATAAAGGATGCAATATTAGTACAAAATATTTAATGCAAATTTAATTCCTGCATACTAAACGCAAAAGGCAGTAAATCCGTTGCCCTGTTCACAATAAATATTTCTCCGGAAATTCCTCCAAGTATCAGACGAATTGGCTGACCAAATCGTTGTTCATATTCAGCAAGAGTTTGTCGGCAAATTCCGCATGGACTGATAGGACGGTCTACTGGCAGCCATTTCATTGACGTAGGTCAATGCCAGGCTTGCAATTGCAATTCCCGGAGAAACTCGCTGAAGCCGCAGACAGAGCTACCCGCTCTGCACAAATACCTGCAGGATAACTTGCATTTTCCTGGTTCGAACCGGAGAGAATTTGCCCGTTGCCGAGCCTGACAGCAGCACCTACCCTGAATTTTGAATATGGCGCATATGCATGACCGGTAGCCTTATGTGCGGCTTCCAGACAGAAGTGATATCAGACGATTCCAATGATTGTAAGTCAGGGAAAATTTGTACCGGAATATGTAAACTGGTTTGTTCTCAATTAAAATAAAAGGTTTACCTGATTTTTTTAAACAGCCGGTTCCAGCGTACTCCGTTCTTCCAGCTCATCCAGATCATCCACGCTTCACCGACTACATGATCTTCAGGAACAAATCCCCAATAGCGGCTGTCATGGCTTTGATGCCTGTTGTCTCCCATCATCCAGTAATAGTCCATCCTGAAAGTATAACTCCGAAGTTTCTTTGTCATTAATATAAATCTTACCATTCCGAATCTCCAGTTTATTTTTTTCATAATCCCGAATCGCTCTTTCATAAAATGGATAATTGAATGTATTCAGTTTGAGCGTTGCGCCTTTTTTTGGAATCCAGAATGGACCATAGTTATCCTTGGTCCAGTTGTATTGCGGATCGTAAGGAAATACACTCCTGTTGCTGTCAAGATAAGGTGTAATATTTTTAGCCAGTCCGCTTTTGATCATTTTATCACGGGCAACTGCCGTTAATAACATGGCATATCTGTTTGGCACGCCCGTTTGCTGAAATTCATCTCCATTATTAATATCAATATCGTATTCATCTTTCATAACTGTTTCATCCAGCTGCTGACCTCCCGTAACAACTATATAATTCGTTTCTGAATAATCAGGCAGCGGGCTCTCTTTCCCGTTGATATATATATTCTGATTTTTGATTTGCAGTGTATCTCCTGCCACGCCCACGCAACGCTTGATAAAATTTTCCTGTTTATCTACAGGTCGTACAATGAGCGGATAAGAATCAGGGTCACTGAGAATAATTTTACGGCCTGCATCCATATCTCCATTTCCAAGCATGACGTGCAACATCATAATAAGGCTGTTCAGACTGGTATCCCTCTTTATTGATAACTGTATCTCCTGCCGGAAAATTAAATACCACAACATCATTTCGCTTCACCGGTGCAGCAAACCACCTGGTATAGGGAATATGGATCCATTCCACATACGATTTTATGTCGAACAGGGGCATTGTATGATGCACAAATGGCATTGCAATAGGTGTGTTGGGAATGCGTGGCCCGTAACTGAATTTACTTACAAAAAGAAAATCATTTACCAAAAGCGTTTTTTCCATCGAAGGTGTTGGAATCACATAAGCTTCAAAAACAAAAGTGCGGATTAATGTGGCGGCAATGACTGCAAAAATACCCGCATCGACCCACTCACGCGCCGCGGATTTTTTATATTTCTTTGCAGCATCCGCGCCGATATATTTATCTTTTTTATTCAATCCCACATATAAAAAATACAACCCGGCTGTACATACAGTTAGTGCATGCTGGTAAAATCTGAACTTGCCAAAAGTTTTTACAAATTCAACACAGATCGCCAGTGTAAAAAACCACCCCACTACAGGAATGAATTGCAAAAGAAATAAATAAACGGGCCTTTTACTCAGCCTTACCATTTCAAAACTATTCAGTACAGGCACCAGTCCTTTCCAGGCGGGCACGCCAGCTTTTTTAAACATAAAAAACAAACCAAATGCAGGCAGGACAAACAGGACAAGGGCGATTAAAACGAGAATCAGGATCTGGTGGGTCGTCATTTAAGCGATTTTAGATTTGGTCAAATGTACCATTATAATCAGCCATCAAAATACAGTAGCCGTTCTCATTGGCAGAACCGTTCGGCACATTTATATAATTTTTAATTGCGTTATTTTTTAGGCAACACATAACTGGCAACGTCTTCACGGTTTATGGATTTGGAAGAAAGTATGATCAGACGTTCTACCACATTCCGCAGTTCCCTTATATTTCCCGTCCAGTTATATTCCTGTAATGCTCTGATGGCTTCTTCGTCTATTCCTTTTCGGGCAATGCCATATTCATTACAAATATCCTGTAGAAATTTATCGACAAGTAACGGGATATCATCCCTTCTTTCATTTAATGAAGGCACATGAATGATGATTACGCTGAGCCTGTGATAAAGATCCAGTCTGAAATTTTTTTCATCTACTTCTTTCAGCAGGTCCTTGTTGGTTGCAGCAATAACACGCACATCAACATTTATATCCTTATCACCTCCGACTCGTCGTAATCTTTCCCTCCTGTAATGCCCGAAGTACCTTGGCTTGTGCATTGGGACTCATATCCCCGATTTCATCCAGGAAAAGAGTTCCGGTATTTGCCTGCTCGAATTTTCCAATTCTTTGTTTAACGGCCGAAGTAAATGATCCCTTTTCATGCCCGAATAATTCGCTTTCTATCAATTCTCCCGGTATGGCAGCACAATTCACTTCGATCAGAGGTCCCGCGGCGCGATTGCTTTTTTCATGAACCCAGCGTGCCACCAGTTCTTTACCAACACCATTTTCACCCGTAATTAGTATGCGCGCATCTGTTGGTGCCACTTTATCAATGGTTTCCCTGATTTTATGAATCGGCATGGATTCTCCAATCATATCCTGCACTTTGCTGACCTTCCGCTTCAGAACTTTTGTTTCAGCAACCAGGGAAGTTTTATCCATGGCATTACGAATGGTAATGAGCAGACGATTCAGATCGGGTGGTTTGGAAATATAATCATAGGCGCCTTTTTTGACTGCTTCAACAGCCGTTTCAATAGTACCATGTCCGGAAATCATAATGATTGGAATATCAGGATTCAGGTCTTTGGCTTTGTCCAGAAATTCAATCCCGTCCATCTTTGGCATTTTAATATCACAAAGAATAACATCATATTCCTTTTCCCTGAATTTACGGATACCTTCTTCCCCATCACCGGCCTCATCTATCTTATATCCTTCATAAGAAAGGATCTCACTAAGTGTCTTTCGGATTGCTTTTTCATCATCTATGATCAGAATATTCGACATAATTATCTACGTTTCAATAAAAATAAAGGCCGGATTTTCAGCCAATTAGACCGCAATTTAAAGGAATACCGGTTAATTTGACGACAGGCGTCAAATGCCTTGCCCGAAGGGAAATTTACTTTCGTAAAAATACGTTGCAGGAACCGGTTTGCCTGCGTATTTTGTGTTTGACAATATTATTAGAAAAAACCAGTATTAAAATTTAACCCTATGAAACAGGAACTTGACCATTCCGTAAAAGCACCTGCCAAAGTATTTTTGAAACTCGCTGTATTTGGATTTGTATTAATTGGCTTTGCTTATATTTCCCTTATAATAATGGGAACTGCTTTAAAAGCCATTCATTAAATAAATTTCTCTTTACGCTTCTGGCGCTGAAGGGTTTCATTTATATAACTTCCAGCTGAATGATCGCATCCACCGGATCCAGCTGGATTCCTTTTAAATCAATCATCATATAGTTATCTCCGAGAGATTGCATCCGTAATGCGTGGCCATCCATCTCAGCGGATTTTACCTTATAAGGAATTTTTATAAAAAACTTATCTCCTTCAGTTTTAAAAATGTGGATATAAACCATATCCCCCTTTTCTGTTATCGCACCCCAGTCCTGCGGTTTCATATAACCTCCATGCGTACCGTAAATGGTATAACCGTTCTTCTTTAACCAGATCCCCATGCTGTCCAGCCTTTCAGTAAAAGCGGTCTGAATTTCGCCATTTGGAAGAGGTCCGATATTCAACAGAAGATTGGCCCCATAACCGGCATCTTTGACCAACAGGCGTATAAGTTCTTTGGTTGACTTGTAATGGGTATCAGTAATATTAAATCCCCAGGAATTATTAATAGTCTCGCAGGTTTCCAGCGGGAGACTGGAAACTGATGTCCTCCAAAACCGGTACTATTGCCTCCTGGCAGATCTTTCTCAAACATTTGGAAATCCTCTCCCGGAATAGGGCTCAGGTGGTGATTATTTCCAATCAGACATTGTGGCTGCAACTGATGAATCAGTGGCATATATTTCCGGCAAGTGCCAGTCAACCCTGGGTTTGTTTGTTTTATCCTGATCATTTGGAAGCTGGTCCCAGTAACCATCAAACCAGACACCCGCAATCGGACCATACTGCGTCAGCAGTTCTGTCAACTGGGCTTTCATAAAAGCGATATAATGATTCCAGTCACTTTTGGCAGTTCTTCCGGTGCCATGACCTGTGCGTCCCGTTTCATACTGGTAGTCGCTGCGATACCAGTCAAGCAGCGAATAATAAACAAACAGACTGATACCCTGCCGCTGGCATTCTTCAGCAATTAATTTTACCGCGTCCTGTTTCCAGTCAGTATTCGTGATTTTCCATTCCGATTGTTTCGTATCCCAATCGCTGAAACCATCATGGTGACGGGTGATCAGGGTGATATACTGCATTCCGGCACGTTTGGCTGCCGAAACCCATTTTTTTGCATCAAAGCGTACAGGATTAAAGATCGTTTGCAGTCGGCTATATTCTGCAACTGTGATGTTACGATCGTTCATAACCCATTCCCCACTGCCGGGAACACTAAATGCTCCCCAGTGAATAAACATGCCAAAGCGGGCACTGTCAAACCATCTTCTGGCTGCCAGATTTTCGGTGCTGGGCTGGTAAGGAGACTGGGCCCTGGCATACCAAGTATAAATGAAGCAAAGAAAAGACCCGTGAAAAACATTTTCATATATCCTGGTTTACATGAACTACCACTAAATATTATTTATTCAGGTACATGACTTCCTTTACCATTTTTACTGCTCTTTCTACTGAGGGCATCGCAGCTGCTACCAGATTGGCCGCATAATGCAGCGGTGCATCCGCAGAATGTAAACCTGCGGATTGGTGCATCCAGGTAATCAAATCCTTCTTTTTGTATGATATAGGAAATTTCTGAAGAAATAGAAGCAAATGGCCATTGTTCTTCTACAATCACCAGACGATTTGTTTTCTTAACACTTTCAAGAATCGTCATCCAGTCCAGAGGACGAATGGTTCTCAGGTCAATCACTTCCGCACTGATATTTTCTTTCTCCAGTTCAGCAGCCGAAGCAAGGGCAATCTTCATCATTTTATTATATGAAACAATAGTCACATCAGTTCCGGGTCTTACTACGATGGACTTTACCCAGTTCAATATAATATTCTTCTTCGGGCACTCCGATTTGTCTCCATACATGACTTCACTCTCCATAAAAATGACAGGGTCCTCTTCATAGCGAATGGCCTGTTTAAGCAGCCCTTTTGCGTCATAACCGTTACTTGGAGAGACAACTTTCAATCCTGGAATATTTGCAAAATAACTCTCAAATGCAGTTGAATGCTGGGCGCCCAGCTGTCCTGCAGATCCGTTAGGACCACGGAAGACAATAGGGCATCCGATCTGGCCACCACTCATAGCGAGCATTTTTGAGGCAGTATTCAGAATCTGGTCCAGAGCAAGTACGGCAAAGTTAAAAGTCATGTATTCCAATATGGGGCGAAGTCCGTTTTGAGCTGCACCCACACCTATTGCTGTGAAACCAAGTTCTGAAATAGGCGTGTCAATTACTCTTTTGGGCCCGAATTCATCCAGCATGCCCTGGCTTACCTTATATGCTCCATTATATTCCGCAACTTCCTCACCCATCAGAAAAACCCGGTCATCCCGGCGCATTTCTTCAATCATGGCTTCGCGTAATGCTTCCCGGAATGCGATTTGTCTCATTTATATGAATTTAAAGAGGGGCAAAAGTATTGAGGAATGGGGAATCAGCAATAAGGATTTTGCTTAATCGTCCATTTTTTACTGAAAATCGATGGATTGGTTCCCTTTATCGAATAAGTTATGAAAAGGGGTTAATCCTGAGCCATCTTTGTATTGTCAACGCGTACGAAATAATCCTCTGAAAAACAAAGAACCAGAAAAACCGATCCTGAAAAACCGAAAAAGTCTCAAGTCCTGAAAAACCAAACGAATTAAACCTAAACCCTATTCAGTAGAAAAACTTTATCCTTAAGAAACAAAATTAAGATCCAATCCGAAACCAGAAAATCCAAATCCGAAAGAACCAACAGAAAGTAAAATCCAATTCTGAAACCATCCGATCATCCCTTGAAAAACAAAAGCAGACGAATCCATCCTGATGAAAACCATTGACCAGTATCGTTGAAAACCGGACCCTTAGAAGCACCTTATCCTTCATGATCATGTTTACATGTTAATTTTACCCGGTTTAACGAATTGAAAAAAGCCGTCCCTTTTGGGGCGGCTTTTTCTTATGGAAAGAGAGTAAATGTTTTTTAATTTTTATTTTCTGACAATTCCAAGACTGTCCAGGTCCCGCGCGGTAACAATAGGCGGTTGGTTGGAACTTATTTTTTTTATAACCAGATTTCCAACCAGCATCGCATCATCTGCAGATTTAAATCCCTGTTTTCCTGAAACTCCGGGTATAAACTCCTGCTTAATATAAATTCTTTGATCAGCAAGTACATTATATCCCCATCCATAAACTGTTTGTACTGGTTCCGCATGAAGAAAGATTTTTCCTTCCTGCATTTTATGGCGGCTGAAAAAAATTACCGCGAAGCAAATCAGCAACGCGGTAATTCCAATAAGAGAAAATTTATTTCTAATTGTCATTAGGATTCTCAGTAACATTCGGCTGGAACTGGCGAAGATAATCAGATGCACCCGCCTGTCCGGCAGAACTTCTTCCGGTAGCTATATATCCAAGACCTGCTACGTTGAAACCAACCGCACCTGTAGTGGGCTGGTCCTTCGAATGGTGTTTTTGGAGTCCAGAGATCCGATGCAAAATCATATTCCCAGGTATAGGTATAATAAACTCCATTTTCACCGTGCTGATATATCCTTTATCAGCAATTACAAAAGCAGAAGCATTCCAGCGTACGATATTGGTATAACCATCATCATAGGAATCACTGCTGTAATTGGTAATATGACGAAGCTCAGTCCATTGTAACAGAATCAGAAGCCGGATTGAATACCCAGAAATCGGTTTGCATCGTTCCGCTGTTTACTCCTGTTACCACATAAGCCTGATTATTATAAGTGAAAGCAACTGCACCATATCTTTTATTTCCACTGAATCCATATCAGAATTCCATGTATCAGATGAAGGATCATACTGGTAAAAATCTTTCAGTGCATTACTACCGTCAAAGCCGGTGCCAACATATCCAAAACTTCCCAGACCAAATGCAACTGCCTCGTATCGGGGGCTGCCGGGAAAATTTGCTTTTTGCGTCCATGCATTCAATACAGGATCGAATTCATAAAAATCATTCAGGTAGTTAAAACCATCATAACCCGTGCCCACATAACCTTTGGTAGTTGTTGCCATACCCACTGCTGAACTCCTCGCAGTATTCGCGGCATACTGGATACCTGTGACCAGATATTATTTGAAGGATCATATTCCAAAAATCATTGTAACGTGTATTCAAACCATCCCAACCTGTTCCGAGGTAAGCAAAATTACCGATAACAAATGAAACAGCTTCACTGCGTGCAGGACCGTTCAATTGTGATTCTGTTACCCAGTTGCCACTTTGTGTGTAGGGAACGGTAGATTTATTGACAGGAAAACAAAGTGATTAAAACAAAAAGTGAAAGTAAATGGAAGTAGATCCGCTTCATATTGTTGTATTAATAATACGGTGTTTTGTAGCGATAAAAGTATTTTATTTGCAGCGCGAAATACGGACAATTCGGGGGATTTCACAAAAATTTATCAAATAACGATATGCGTTTCAATTGTTAATCGAATTCAAAAAACATACTTTTGCCCTTTTAGTAAAGTGCGGAAAGACGAATAAATGAATTTATACAACCCGATACCTGACATGCGGTTTACCGCACGAGACCTGTCAGTTTTTTTCAACTAGTCCAAAACCGGATCCCTAATCAGGAGAAAATAAGCATGGCGAAGGAAATGTTATCTAAACCAAAGATCATCTGTTTATCTCTTACCTGTTTTGTTTATGCTGGTTGTATCAGCCTGCACGAAACCTGTGATTACTTTTCAAAGTGTTTACAATGGTGATAATGCTACGAATGTTGTACTCATCGATACTTTTGCTGTTCAGGTTACAACCGTCTTTCTCGATTCATTTCGCAACTTCCGGCACACCCGTCCAATTGCTGGGCCGTTATATAGACCCTTTCTTTGGAACCATCACTTCACAGAGTTATTCTGATATCGGTGCTCCGAGTCCATTGCCCACCCTCACTAATTACTCCGTATATGATTCGATCCAGCTGATACTCAGGATAAACAAAACATTTTACGGAGACACAACCCAGACGCAGCGTTATGAAGTTAGTCAGCTGACTCAGGTCATGGATTTTCCCGGAGTACAAAGAGCTTTCTTTAATAATAACTCCATTCCCTATGATCCAACAGTTCTTGGATATACGGATGTCAAGATTAATCCTACGCGGGTCTGACGAGCCAGCGTCTGGGTGATTCCATAAAGATTACGATGCCGAACAGTATGGGCCAGGATTTATTTGGACTTTTATACAGACAGCCTGATACAATAACAAATCCAACTATCTTCCGCGGATATTTTAAAGGCCTGACTGTTTATCCTGATACCACGAAGCCGGGAGCCATCTATGGATTCAGAGACTCACTACTTCTTCGAATATATTATCATGAACCTGGTGTCGTCGTTGCGCAGAAAACAGCAGATTTCTATCTCATAAACCCCTATTCTCAATTCAACCAGATTTCAGCTAACAGAACAGGTACACCAACACAGTCATTGTCAGAAGCAAACCCTGAGCTGCCTTCAACTGCATCAGGGAACGAGGCTTTCCTCCAGCCGATAACCAGTCTTTACGTAAAATTACTTTTCCCAACCATCACGAATTTGCTGGCATATCAGGATTATCTTGCCGTCATGAAAGCAGAGCTGTACATTAAACCTGTTCAGGGAACTTATAGTCCGTTGTATAACCTGACACCGATAGTCAACCTGTCACAAACCAATTCTGCCAACACTATCGGTGGTCCGCTACCCTATGGAAATGGCAATCTGAGTATTGATTATTTGTACGGAACAAATACAAATTATTCATATGACATTACTACTTACATACAAAATGCACTTAATCAGGGTCCGCTATACAATGCAACGAACGGACTCATGTTAATTGCTCCATCCAATGCTTACAATACAATGTTTAACCGGGCAGTAATAGGTAATCCATATAATGCACAACAATCCAATCAGATTTCCCTGAAAATCTATTACGCTTCATATTTTTAAAATGACCAAACTGAACGGCTTTTTTTTGATGCGGATATGGCCTGCCATATTTTTTTCCGTTCTGCTGATCTCAACCGGTTTTGCTCAAAATAATAATTCACCATATTCGATTCATGCCATCGGGGATATAACTGACAATATTATAAACCGGACAAGTGGAATGGCATCGACAGGAATCGCGTATCGCAATAACAGATACCTGATCACAAATAATCCGGCCGCACTCAGTGCACTCGACAACCAGTTTTTTGCAGGAGAAATTGGTGTCAATGGACAATATGTGGATTACTCAGGTAATCCTGTCAGCCAGACCAATCATCAGTCGTCAGATATTACCTTCAAAAGATTTACACTTGGAATGAAAATTTTCAGACACTGGGGAAGTGCCGTCGGGCTGGTCCCTTACAGTGAAGAAAACTATGAATATTCGGGCACAAGACCCATTGGATACAATGGTGGTGACCTTCCAACCTATGATCAGGGATATGGCGGTATAAACAAAGTATTTTGGGCAAACGGATATGAATTTTTTAATCATTTGTCGGTTGGAATAACTACATCATATCTGTTTGGCTCGATCACCAATAAAAATATTGTTCTCGGCCAGGGGACTTCTGTTTACCTGTCTAAAAACAATAATACTTTTTACAATAATCTCTATGTCGATTACGGGCTGCAGTATTATGCTTCCATTAATGCTCATTGGGATTTTACATTGGGTGCAGTGTATGCAAATCAGACAGCATTGAATACAGAAACGAATGTCAACGTCATTAACCTGGATTCAAATGTATTGCGCACTACTCAAACCGTGGGAACATATAATATTCCGACGAGTTACGGTTTAGGCATTTCAGTCACCAAGGATAAAAAATATACTTTTGTAGCTGACTATCGTTTCCAGAACTGGTCAGATCTCACCACGTCTACCGGAGATTTTTTTTATAAAAACAGCCAGCGCGCTTCTGTGGGATTTGAAATCTCAAAAAAGAAAATCGCTTATAATACACTCTTTGAAACTAATTTTTTCCAGGCTGGATTTTATTATAACAAGACTTATCTCATCGTCAATGGTACACCCATCAATGATATCGGCGGATCAGTTGGCATGGGAGTGAATTCAAAGAGAACTCCGTTGTCTTTCCTTGTAGTGCTGCAATACGGGATTAAAGGCACCACTAATAACAACCTCCTGAGAGAAAACTATGTGAACATGAGTTTTATTTTCTCCATACGCGAATTCTGGTATACACACGGCCGGAAGTTTGATTAATATTATAAAGCGCCAATAATGGTACCCAAGGGTACACCCAGTCCTGTGCAGGCGTCCCACCCCGGGCCGGCGCTATATCCTCCGTTCTTTGCCGTGATATTATTTCCCACCGTTATGTCTTTGAATACTGCCGGTTTGGCCGCATATATTTTAGGATGAATATATCCTGAATTCCTTTTTAATTTCTGGTTTGCCAATGCCAGAAGACCTGCTATCAGCGGAGCTACGGCACTGGTTCCACCAACTACTATCCACTGACCGTCAACCAGAACATTATATCCCGTTGCCGAATCGGCATTCGCAGCAATATCCGGCATGCCTCTACCCTTTCTCTTACTTGAATTCACAGAGGCTGGCAATGAAATGTTTTTCTGATAATCCGGAACAGGAAAGACATCGCTGATACCTCCACCCGTAGCCTCCCCATCCTGATCATTCCAGACCGTCTCAGAATTTGGCAATAAACGGGTACCTCCGCACGCAACGGCAAAGGGACTGCTGGCAGGAAAATCAACATGCGCAAGTCCATCCGTTTCCCTGTCTGAGGATCCATTATCCCCGGCTGCAACCGTAACGGTTATTCCCAATGCTGCGGCAGACATGAGTATTTCGTTTAAATTCTGGATGGCCTGATCACTCCACTGAGATTCTGCTGCACCCCAGCTGATGGATATGACGGATGGTTGATTCGAAGTATCATGAATAGCCGTACTAATGGCGTCCAGAAAACCCTTATCCGTGTTTGTCGTAAAATAAACGGCAATTTTCGCGCCCGGTGCCACAGCACCGGCCACTTCGATGTCAAGTGCCACTTCACCATCAGCACTGTCCGGTGTTGATGGTGCATTGAGGGCCCCGTCTACTGACAAAGCTGTAATTTGTGGCAGCGGTAACCCCAGCTTTATAAAATAATTCTGCATATCCTCATTGCGGTAACCGCCCCCCAGTTCAATGATTGCAATACATTCACCCGTTCCATCCACATCACGGGGATACTTATACGCTTTTGCAACGGCATTTGCATTATATGAAACAGAGGCTGCCTGCGGACTCACTACACCGCCATTTTTTTTTAATAAACGGAACATGGGACGAGCCTGCGGGCGATTATCCAATCCAAAGACTCCTGTTATAATGCCTTTTAAAATTTCCGGAATGCGTATGGCGCCACTCCTTCCCCGATAAGTAATACCTGAATCAGGAATAAAGTCAGCCAGATAAACTCCAAAGGCTTCACAGAATCTTTGTACAGAACCCCTGAGAACTACACATCTTCGTGAAACAGATGTCTGAACGAGCGTCAAATCATGCTGGCGCGCAAATGCAACGACCAGGTTTATATCGTCCGTTGAGGCCCCAAACCGGCGGTCGAAAACTTCCCTGCTGACCGGCTTATTTTTGCCCGCCGACATACCACGTATAAAATTCCGGATTGGTGTTTTTCTCCTGATTTTGATCATCACCTCAATCAGTTCATTGAAGGAGGTATTTCCCAGATTTTTTCCTGAAGGAATTTTCCTGAAACTTCCTGGAAGTTCTACACGGTTTTCAAATCCTGAACCAGATCTGAAACGTGTTTTTTTTGCTGCAGACATAACAGATTTTTTTGAAGATATTTGCAGAATGAATCATACGTTACGAGTTGCGATACTTGATCTCTATGAAGGACGTCCGAATGAAGGCATGCGTTGCATTCAGCAAATACTGCAGGAATACAGCCATACTAATGGTTTACCCTTAGTTTCCAGAATATTTGACGTCCGTTTAAAAGAAGAACTTCCCGATCTTTCCTATGATATTTATTTATCCAGCGGCGGCCCCGGCAGCCCTCTGGAAACGGAGGGAGTTTCCTGGGATACTAAATACATGGACTGGTTGCATAACCTCATTAAGCATAACAAAATTGCGAATGAAGCGGATAAAAAATATGTTCTCTTTATTTGTCATTCGTTCCAACTCGCGTGCCGGTTTTTTAAAACAGGAAAAGTAACCAAAAGAAAATCTACAGCTTTTGGAGTTTTCCCCATCCATATGAAAGCAGAGGGTAAAAAAGAACCCGTATTTCATGGTCTGAAAGACCCTTTTTATGCAGTAGATAGCAGGGACTATCAGGTAATAGAAGAAGAAAAATCGGATATTAAAAAAAGGGGAGCAAGTGTACTTGCCATCGAAAAAGAAAGGCCACATGTGCCACTACAGAGAGCCATAATGGCTGTTCGTTTTAATGAATACATGCTCGGTACCCAATTCCATCCCGAAGCGGACGCAACAGGCATGAGCATGTATCTGCAAAGAGCTGACAAGAAAAAAACTGTAATCGAGGGTTATGGAGAGGAAAAATGGAAAAGTATGATCCATCAGTTAAATGATCCGGACAAAATAAGGAAAACCTATTCGCAGGTTATTCCCAATTTTCTGAATATTGCAAGAGGAAGAAGCTAGGAAAGTATGGGAGTATGGGAGTATGGGAGTATGAGAATGAAAACGACTTTCAACACATAAATTATTAACTGCCTTCGGCTTTAAGCCTTAGGCTTTAGGCTTTAAGCGTAAAAAATGATCCCGCATCTCCGTAAATTATTTAATGAAACTTTTACTGAGGAAAAATACCAGTCCTTCCTGAAGGATCTGAATGCAAAACATCCGGGTGCCATTGAATTTCGCGTAGCAGAAACGCCGGTTTTTGTTCCTGACATTTTTAAGAACCAGATGGTCGGCACCTGCGAATCGATTATAGATATCATTACCGGTCCGGGATTTAAAAAGGAATCTGACAGTGCGATTCCTCCTGGTGATTTTGTACAGGGTGAAGAAAATCACCCACAATTTATCGCATTTGATTTTGGAGTTTGCATAAATGAAAAAAATGAACTTGAACCACAGTTAATCGAGATGCAGGGATTTCCTACCCTGTATGGATTCCAGGTTTATTATCCGGAAATGATCCAGAAACATTTTAAACTTACAAGGGAATTCACACAATATCTTGGCGATTATGACCGGCCAACCTATTTAAGGGAACTGAAGAAAATATTGATAAACAATGAAGATGTTGAAAACACGATTTTACTGGAAATTAAACCTCACGAACAAAAAACAAGAATTGATTTTTACTGCACGGAAGATTATTTTGGCATACAACCAGTATGCATAACCGATTTGATAGCCGAAGGAAATCAGCTTTTTTACATACACGCGAAGAAGAACAAAAAAATAAGAGTAAAAAGAATTTACAACCGGATTATTTTCGACGATCTGCATGCACAAAAAGATTCAATCGGTAAACACATTGACCTCACCGGGGAATGGGATGTAGAATGGATACCACATCCCAATTGGTTCTATAGAATTTCGAAATACACATTGCCATTTATCAGACATCCTTATGTACCTGAAACAATATTTCTAAATCAATTAAAAAAAATTCCGGAGGATCTGGAGAATTATGTCCTGAAGCCTTTATTTTCTTTTGCAGGTCAGGGCGTAATAATTGATATAAAACCGGAAGATATTCATGCTGTAAATGATCCGGCCAACTGGATACTTCAGAAAAAAGTAAAATATGCTGCAGTGATTCAAACACCCGAAGATCCCGCCAAAGTAGAAATCAGAATTATGTATATTTGGCCGAAAGGAGCTCCGAGACCAAAAGCAGCTATCAATCTGGCGAGGTTAAGCAAAGGCAAGATGATTGGAGTCCGCTATAATAAGGACAAGAGTTGGGTTGGGGGTAGTGTGGCTTTTTTTAAAGATGCCAGATAGTCAGTCGCGGATAAGAATACCCCCTGATTATGTTGTCGCGGCATACTTGTTTGTACTTCTTTCCTACCTTGTTCGTACTTTGTTCGTATATCGTTCGTATATCGTTCGTATTTGATGGGTCCAAGAGCGAACAAAGCATGAACGAATAACGAACAGATTATGAATGATATGCAAATAATGTAAGAACCGGTCCGGAACAAATATCGAACTGACAAAATAGCAAACACGATAAGATTTCGGTAGAGAACAGGTTATTATTCTCTCAAACCGGCTAGTATAAATTCTGAATTCAGCTTCGCAATATTGGTCATGGAAATCTCTTTGGGGCAAACTGATTCACATGCCTGTGTGTTCGTGCAGCTTCCGAATCCTTCTTTATCCATTTGGGCGATCATATTCAGTACACGGGACTTTCTTTCAGGGTGTCCCTGAGGGAGGAGCGCAAGATGAGAAACCTTTGCTGAAACAAAGAGCATGGCTGAACTATTCTTACAGGCAGCTACACAGGCTCCGCATCCTATACAGGCTGCAGCCGCAAAAGAAGCATCTGCCTTGTCTTTATCAATCGGTAAAGAATTCGCATCCACTGCGTTTCCTGTGTTAACGGATATATAGCCACCTGCCTGAATGATTCTGTCAAAAGCTGACCTGTCAACAGTCAGATCCTTTATTACAGGAAACGCATTCGCCCGCCAGGGTTCTACCGTAATGGTATCACCGTCTTTATATGCACGCATATGCAGCTGGCAGGTTGTATTGGCGTGCCATGGACCATGTGGCCTTCCGTTAATATACATAGAGCAGGTACCACAAATTCCTTCCCGGCAATCATGGTCAAATACTACGGGGTCCTGGCCTTCGCGGATCAATTTTTCATTCAGCACATCCATCATTTCAAGAAAAGACATTTCTGAAGAAATATCTTCCACTTTATAAGTTTCAAAACGACCTTTTGATTCGGCATTTTTTTGACGCCAGATTTTCAGCGTCAGTTTCATTTTGTAATGCTCCATTAGAATCAGTTTTCTCTTTTAAATATTTTATTAAATGCATTCCCTCACTCTCACACTCCCACACTCTCACACGCTCACACTATTTGTAGCTTCTCTGCGATGGTTTTGCCACTTCAAAAACCAGTGTTTCCTTGTGCAGCTCCCATTCATGTTCTGTTTTATATTCCCACGCGGAAACAAAACTGAAATGTTCATCATCCCGTTTTGCTTCACCTTCCGGTGTTTGCATTTCTTCGCGAAAATGACCACCGCAGCTTTCGTTTCTGTTTAAAGCGTCGATGCACATCAATTCGCCCAACTCTATAAAATCAGCTACACGGTTTGCTTTGTCAAGTTCAGGATTCATTTCATGGATATCACCAGGAATTTTAAGATCACTGTAAAATTCTTTCTTCAACTGTTGAATCTCACCAATGGCCTCCTGCAGTCCTTTCGCATTCCGGGACATGCCACATTTTTCCCACATAATCTTCCCGAGCTCTTTGTGGAAATGATCAACCGTTTTTGTTCCCGCTATATTTCTTAACAGGCTCATACGATCTGATACTGCTTTCTCGGCCTTTTCAAATTCAGGATGATCAGTAGGAATATTGTTAGTTCGAATTTCTTCACTCAGGAAATTTCCAACGGTGTATGGTATCACAAAATAGCCATCGGCCAGTCCCTGCATAAGAGCTGACGCGCCAAGACGGTTAGCACCATGATCGGAAAAATTAGCTTCACCCAGACAATACAAACCCGGAATAGTGGTCATCAGTTCGTAGTCAACCCATAATCCCCCCATTGTATAGTGCACGGCCGGATATATGCGCATTGGAATTTCATACGGATTTTCACCAGTTATCTTTTCATACATATCGAAAAGATTACCATATTTTTCTTTTATAACATCTTTTCCATGCTGACGAATAATTTCCGGCGATGGATTGGTTAATCCGTGTTTGCTGCATTCTACTTTTCCATAACGAAAAATAGCTTCGGCAAAATCAAGGTATACTGCCTGCTTGGATGTTCCTACACCGTAACCGGCATCGCACCTTTCCTTTGCAGCGCGACTGGCAACATCGCGTGGCACGAGATTTCCAAATGCAGGATACCTTCTTTCCAAATAGTAATCTCTCTCATCTTCAGGTATTTCACTTGCTATTCGGTTATCCTGTTGTTTTTTGGGTACCCAGATGCGACCGTCATTGCGCAACGATTCAGACATCAAAGTAAGTTTCGACTGATAATCGCCTGAAACCGGAATACATGTTGGATGAATTTGTGTAAAACAGGGGTTTCCAAAATATGCGCCTTTTTTATGTGCTTTCCATATAGCCGTTACATTGCATCCCATAGCGTTGGTCGATAAATAAAACACATTTCCGTAACCTCCACTGCAAAGCAAAACGGTATGACCAAAATGTCTCTCAAGTTGTCCGGATAAAAGATTTCTTGTAATGATACCCCTGGCTTTCCCATCAATCACAACGAGTTCCTGCATTTCATGACGTGAGTACATTGTTACGTTGCCCAGGGCAATCTGACGTTCGAGCGCCTGGTAGGCGCCGATCAGTAATTGCTGGCCCGTTTGACCCGCTGCATAAAAAGTCCTTTGCACCTGCGTACCACCAAAAGAGCGATTACTCAGAAGGCCTCCGTATTCGCGCGCAAATGGAACGCCCTGTGCCACGCACTGATCAATGATATTGGTACTTACTTCCGCAAGGCGATAAACATTGGATTCACGTGAGCGGTAATCTCCCCCTTTAATAGTATCATAAAATAAGCGAAATACACTATCCCCGTCGTTCTGATAATTTTTCGCTGCATTGATTCCACCCTGCGCCGCAATGCTGTGAGCCCTGCGCGGTGAATCCTGAAAACAGTAGGCTTTTACCTGGTATCCCATTTCAGCCAGAGAAGCAGCAGCCGATGCACCAGCCAAACCGGTACCGACAACTATTATTTCAATCTTTCGTTTATTGGCGGGGTTGACCAGTTTAACATGTCCTTTATATTCGTTCCATTTTTGCTCCAGGGATCCGGCGGGAATTTTTGAATCGAGCATATACAATTTAAAAATTTGAATACTTGGTAAATCGGAAATTAACTCACCCATCCTAAATAAACGGATATGGGCATCATAGCAAAAGCAAGCGACACGATCACTGCAAACCCAAAGCCAACGCCTTTTATAATTGAAATATATTTCCCGTTAGGAACCCCCAGCGTTCTGAAAGCACTTTGGAATCCGTGAAGTAAATGATACATCAGCGATATACATCCCAATACGTATAAGGTCACAACTACCGGGCTTTGAAATACGCGCACTATTTCTGCAAACTGATTGGCAACTTCTTTTCCATTAATATCGATGGTGGGCAACTCAGTAAAACGGGAAGGAACCCAAAAATGGGAAAGATGCATAATCAGGAAAAAAAGCAGCAGCGTGCCAAGCAATCCCATGCTTCGGCTGTACCATTTACTGCCTTTGTTACCCATAGTAACGGCATATCCATTCCGGCGACGCGAACGATTTTGGACTTCCAGCACAAGGCCTTGAATAATATGCAACAGAAGCCCGGCAAATAATCCTACTTCCACAATACGGATAACTATCGTGGTCGCCATATAATGAGAAGCGAGGTTAAACATCTGGCCACCATCGTTAGCCCAGATACAAGCGTTAATACCTACATGTACTACGAGAAATGAAATCAGGAAAATTCCTGTAAGGGACATGACAAATTTTTTGCCAACCGACGAAGTAAAGAATTCAGACCAATTCATATATGTTTTGAAAATTGAAAATCAGGGGAATATGGCAAAAGTAAGACAGGAAAAGGGAAATCCCTATCTTAGCCCTTAAAATCTGTTTTGATGAAGCGCGAAGAAGATTTTGAAGCCAATCTTTCTGGTGAAGAAGGAACTACAGAGGAAACAAAGACAAGCTGGTTTAAACGGATCAAGAAAGGCATTCTTACAAGCACGGCAGAAAAAAAAGAAACGCCGGAAGGACTGTGGACCAAATGCCCGAGTTGCAATTACATATGCACAGTAACGGAACTTCGTGAAAATGTTTTCGTTTGTCCCAAATGCAGTTTTCATCACAGGATCGGTAGTGATGAATATTTCGATATCCTTTTCAACGATAATAAATATGATGTTCTTTTTGAGAATATCCGGTCAAAAGATTTCCTTCATTTTACCGATCTTAAATCTTACGAGAAACGACTCGAAGAAACCTGGAATAAAACGGATATCACAGACTCCATACGGATCGCTACAGGTCAGGTTCGTGAACATCATATGGTGGTCGGATGCATGGATTTTGAATTTATTGGCGGTTCCCTCGGAAGCGTGATGGGAGAACGTATTGCGAGAGCTGCGGATTATTGTCTGCATCATAAAGCGCCTCTTTTGATTATTTGCAAATCAGGCGGAGCGCGTATGATGGAGAGTGCCTTTTCATTAATGCAACTGGCTAAGGTTTCAGCCAAACTTTCGCAGCTTACAGATGCCAGAATACCCTATATCTCTCTGTTAACAGATCCCTCATTTGGCGGAATTTCCGCTTCTTTTGGAATGCTTGGTGACTTCAATATCGCCGAACCCGGAGCACTGATTGGATTCGCCGGACCGCGCGTAATTCGTGAGACTATTAAGAAAGATCTTCCCGAAGGTTTTCAGAGAAGTGAATTTCTTCTTGAACACGGGTTCCTGGATTTTATCGTGAACCGCAAGGAATTGAAGCATAAAATTGCAACTGTTCTGACCTTGCTAAAGAACTGATCTCACCAATTAATTTTTCTGTCTGCCATGACCGAAATCAGAAACCGATCTGCTTATCATGAATATTTCATCGAAGAAAAATACGATGCGGGTATGGTCCTTGCGGGTACGGAGGTAAAATCGATCCGTGAAGGAAAAGTAAGTTTTGCTGATAGTTTCTGTATGTTTTTTAAATCTGAGCTATGGGTTCGCAACCTCCATATAGCGGAATACAGGTTTGGCACGACCAACAATCATATTGCCGTTCATGACCGAAAACTCCTGCTAAACCGGAATGAGCTGAGAAAACTTGAAGGCAAGCTGAAGGACAAGGGATATACTATCATCCCCCTGCGTATTTTTTTAAGTGATAAGGGTCTGGTAAAGATGGAAATTGGCCTTGCAAGGGGGAAAAAACTCTATGATAAACGAGAAACCATCAAGGAAAGGGATACCCAACGGGAAATTAAACGGTACCTGAAATAATTATTCGGTTGTTAAATAATGCTGTTTTTAAGCGGGGAAGGCAAAATAAACAGCAGATGGTATAATGATTGACGATTTCCCACGTTACATTGTGTTGATTACCTTTTAGAATAAGCCCATGAAATACCTGCTGCTTCTTTTACTTATATTCATTGCATTCAATCTTCAGGCTCAAAAAGTTACCGGGTACTGGTATGGCCAGGCCAACGTGGAAATGGCAGGGATACAAAACAATTATCTCACAGAACTCATCATCTCACAGAAAGGCACCCGGGTTAAGGGTTTTTTCGGTTATTATTTCAAAGACGTTTACCAGAGTTTTGTAGTAAAGGGTACATATGATCCAAAAACGCGCAAGGTTATAATAGATGACATCCCCATCATTTATTTCAAAACGAATTCCACCATGAACAGTGTGGATTGTATTACCAGTTTTTACGGAACACTCCGTGTTTCCAAAGTAAAAACAGAACTAATCGGTTATTTCTACCGCGACAAAAAATATACATATACATGCCCGGATCTGCGGGTAAGCTATACTTTGTATACAGAAGCTAAGGTGGAAGACAGCATTTTCAAAGATATGACCAGCACACGCAGTTTTTGGAAACCACAACCACCTATTCCTGAAGTTGTAAAAGGTACAGACGCGAAACAGGAATCAGAGATGTCAGCCATCGCTGTCGCCGATGCGTCAACAAAAAAAAATACTGAAACTGTAACAACCGGAAATAAGCCGTCAGAAAAAAATTCTGATGCTGAGAGGGTTACTTCAGGAGAAAAAAAATCCAATCCCGCCGGTGTAACCGTATCTGAAAGTAAAGCCATTCCGTTACTTGTGGTTCCACAACCGGTAGCTCAGCCTGATATCGTTAAGATCAATGAAGATTTCAAAAAAAGAAAACAAATCGTAAGCAAGGAGATCGAAGTGGCTTCCGACAGTTTACGACTGAGCTTTTATGATAATGCAGAAGTGGACGGTGACAGCATTTCAGTTTTTTTTAATGGTAAACTCATTATCACCCATCAGGAATTGACGGAACGTGCATTTAATGTGTATGTGCAGCTCGACAGTTCACTGGACGTAAATGAAGTAAGTATGTTTGCAGAAAACCTGGGAAAATACCCACCAAATACCGCGCTGATGGTAATCAGTGACGGCGACAAAAGATATGAAACCTTTTTATCAAGTGATTTTAAAGGAAATGCAACTATCAGATTGAAACTCCGGAAGAATTCGGTTGCAGGCAATTAAAAAATCAGATTAAATTCTTTTCAAAATTCATCAGGCTGATTACATTTGTCATCCCTAAAACGGGATGTAGCGCAGCCCGGTAGCGCACTACGTTCGGGACGTAGGGGCCGCAGGTTCGAATCCTGTCATCCCGACCATTTTTGATATTTTTTAGTGAAACCCGTTCCCAGAGCGGGTTTTTTGTGGTTCAGATTTGACCAATACTTTTGCAAATTTTACTGCTGTCTGCTCACTCCAGCACTCTGACAGATGATTTTACCACTGCTGAATGACTATGCAAACATTCGAATCATCTTTTAATGCAAATTCCTTTGCTCCCCAGGGCCGAAGTGTAATTTCTTTGAGGTTTGGATGCAAGAATTCCGGATGTGTTGATGACACTTCCCTGTATACCTCTTCAATATCGTTTGTTACAAGCCTGAATTCAGGCCTGTCTTTTTCAGCATATTCCTTGTGCTGGAATAAGAGAATAGACAAGTCATCTTTCTCGATTGCGCAAAAAGGATGATCCGAATTTAATTCATCATGACCGATTCGAAATGCAAGACATTCGACAAAAAACCTGATGCCTACTTTAATGTCCGTATAAAATACATTTGGGACCAGTTTGGTAAATTTCATTCTTAGTTCGTTTTTTATATGATGAACTGCCAAGTCAAATCGCTCTCAGCATGACCCATGTAAAGGCCCAAATTTAAGGTCCCGGCGAATACCATCTAACATACTGGAAGAATCCTTTTAATAAGTTAAAGCTATAGCTCCACGGTAAGGGTTTAACAAAATAAATGCAGCTGTTATTCGGATGTTTTCCTCTTAGTGAATTACAATCGTGTAAGCGGACCAAAATATTAACATCAAATATATTTATATGAAACAATGGTTTTATATGTTTCTGTTTTTTCAGATATTCTTATCCTGCAAAAAATATGGCATTCCTTATACACAAGACGGAAATTGGATTGGACGCTCTCAGCTTAACGGCCCTGTGCGAAGCGAAGCTGCAGGTTTTACAATTGGTAATTATTACTTCTTCGGCACAGGATGGGATGGATTAAACACGAGATATGCCGATTTCTGGCGATACGATCCGACACAGGATATTTGGACTCAAATCAACAGTTTGCCTGATTCTGCTGCAAGAAGTTCGGCCGTCGGATTGACCATAGGTTCCATGGGGTATCTCGGCACCGGTTATAATGGATTTAAATACATGCAGGATTTCTGGCAATACAATCCATCAACAAATATTTGGGTACGCATTGCAGATTTTGCCGGCGGTGCGAGATATGAAGCGGTCGGATTTGGTATCGGCAATTTCGGATATGTAGGTACCGGATTTGATGGCAGCTATGCATTGAAAGATTTTTATAAATACGACCCTTTATCCAATTCATGGATTTATATTGGTTTCAGTGGAAACAAACGATACAGTGCCGTAACATTTCTCTATCAAAACAAAGCTTATCTGGTAACGGGAGTAAACAATGGAACGGCCGTGAATGATTTCTGGGTATTTGATCCAAGTCTCTCCATCGACAACTGGCAGGAATTGCGTCACATCACCAACTACAGTAACGACAGTTACGATGATGGTTATACAGATATTGTAAGATGGAATGCGTCTGCATTCGTAATTACTGGCACAAAGAGAGGGGACCTGGCATTTTTATCCACCGGCGAAAACGGAACTTTGTTGACAACTACCTGGGAGTATGATTTTGCCAGCGATCTATGGTATCAGAAAAGTCCATTCCAGGGGCCGGCCACAACAGGAGCGGTTGGATTCAATGTACAAAACAGAGGTTTTATTGCGACAGGCAGAAGTTCGACCGGACAGGCAGCACAATCAGACATGCTTTGGGAATTTCAACCAGACGTGACACTGATTCCAAATGATTAATAGGAGCATTATGTTATTAGTATATGAATTCAAATAAGCGGGAACTTATATTTTATCTAAAATCATTATCTTTCATGACTGAGGATGCAGCAATTTAGCCCTGATGAAACAAACTTTTCCATTACTCTTCCTGTTTTTATTTTTATTCACCAGTTGTTCTAAGCACTCTGCAGAACAGAAGCGTAATTTTCCTAATCTTACAAATATTCAATACGGTTCTAATACAGATACCTCAGGAAAAACAGTATCACTCACGCTGGATTTATATTTTCCTGCCGGCACAAACACCGTGAACAAATATCCTTTGATCCTAATGTTCCATGGAGGCTCCTACCTGAATGGGGATAAAAGCGACTTAGCCAGCTACTGTAATATTCTTGCTGATTCTGGTTTTATAGTAGCAGCTGTCAATTACAGGCTGGGATGGAGGATCGGAAATGGAATTTGTACCGGAGATACAACAAGTCTGTTACAGGCAGGATACAGGGCTCTGCAGGACGCCAATGCGGCCATGCGATTTTTAATAACCAAAGCGAACTCATATGGAATTGATACCAGCTGGGTATTTGTGGGCGGAAGCAGTGCCGGCAGCAGCCTGGCTTTAAACACTGCCTATATAAGAAATAATATTGCAATGATTGCTACGTCGTCAGCATACACAATACTGGGACCCGTTAATAATGCTGACAACGATCTTACAAGCTTATTTAAAATTAAAGGGATTTGCAATATGTGGGGAGCAATACCTGATTCAAATCTTATTTCCGCATCGACCGCCACACCGACGATTTCCTTTCAGGGCACGGATGATAATGTAATTCCTTACAACATCGGATTTAATGAATCCTGCAACAACTCTTTAATATTATTCGGGTCGGCAGTTATCCAGAGAAGACTGGAATATTATAATACACCTGCCATATCAAACCTGGTAATTGGCGGAGGTCACGGGCCGGCTGTTTATACTCCTGAATTTTTAATGAGCAATACCGCCTGCTTCTTCCACCGGGTTGTCAGAGGAACTCCGATTGCCAGTAAAATATATACTACGCTAGTAAATAGTTGTAATTAGTGTTCCATTGCCACGTCAAAGAATGTAAAGAATGGCAATGCGGCCTTGTAAGATTTCAATATTTCGGGAATCAGTTGCCTGGATAGTACAAGATCATCATCTAAACTCCTTTGAACATATAATTGTTTGAATTTAAGAAGCTCAATATTGGGGTTCGATTCTTCATATCCTTTTGGGGGTCTTGTCAGTTTCTCTCCGTATATTTTTCCAAAATGCTTTAGAAATTCTTTTGAATTCGTAATCTTTTTTAAACCGGCGCTGTTATAGTCAATTTCCTGACGGATCATTTTTAAATTTTCAGGCAAAGGATCCCAGATTCCGCCGCCAATCATGGACTTACCTGGTTGTACATGAATATAAAATGGGCATTTCCTGTTTTCGGGGCCTCTTTCAACAATTGAACTAAAATGTGTTTTATAGGGCGTTTTGTCTTTTGAAAAACGGATATCACGATAAATCCTGTGCATATATTTTGAAGGTTCCTTCTCGGGTATAGATTCAATTTTACGAATGCCTTCAACTAATCCGGTCATGAATCCCAAATACTCCGCCCTTGCTTTTTCATATAAGGGCCGGTTTTTTTCAAACCAGGGCTTGTTATTATTCGATTTGATCTTCGTAAGAAAAGTAAAAGTATCCTTAGAAATGATTACCTGCGTCATTTATTTTTTTGTTTTTGAATATGCTGCTATTTCGTGTATACTGCCATGCCTGATAATACCTTTTAATTTACTGGTCACAGAAACCGCAAATCCTTCCAGCATCGTCAGGTCTTCAGACCAAAGGTCCTTATTAGAAAGTACGTTGTTTACAATGAGATCCACTGAACCTTCCTCCCATATTCCATAAAAATGCGGAACCTTATCATCGTTAATGAGATAGAACTTATTGTTCAGTGTTCCATAATATTTATCGGCCTCTTTTTTGACTGGTCGCATAAATAACAGATATGCCGCAAAACCCAATGAAATTAATTCAGGGGGTTTTTTAAATAATTCATAATACTTGTGTAAAACGGGCAGTACCCGCGCTGCCATCTTTGAACTATACTGCGTGGTAATGCTTAACCATTGGTGATGCAAAAATGGATTCCTGAAACGGTCCAATACTTTCAATCCGAATTGCCTTATTTCGTTTTCCGGTATAGAATAAGGAATCGCCTGTCCGATTTCATCCATCATCAGGTTTTCGATATAAGATTCAAATAACCGGTCTTCCATAGACTCAACAACAGTTTCGAAGCCCGATAAATAACCAAGTCCGCAACTAAGTGTATGTGTTGCATTCAGCATTCTCAATTTCAATTCCTTATACTTAGTAATATCCGGTGTAATCACCATTCCGTTGTCTGCCGAATAAAATGAAAGAATCCTTTTCACGTATTCATCTCCTTCAATGGCCCATAGACAATAGGGTTCACACACTGTCATCAGATCGTCCGTATATCCCCATTGACCTTCCAATTGTTGTTTTACAGAGGGCGATGGCTTTCCGGGCACGATACGGTCTACCAGGGAGCTGCAGAAACGATTGTGCAAATTCAGCCAGTATGAAAATGATTGTCCAAGATGATTAAATTCTGCCAGATCCATTAAAATGGATTTTAATTTTTTCCCGTTGTCAGTTAATAGTTCCGTTGGAATTATTATCATCCCTGAATCCGGAGATCCATTAAATATGTTAAATCGTTCATATAGGAAGGCAAGTAATTTTGCCGGATAAGAATCCGGAGGATTTTGACGAATGGATTCTTTTACTGATTGTATTCCCACTTCCGTTGTATTGGATATGACTATCTGCATATGTGGGTTTGCGGCAGACCCGAGCAATTCCTTCCATTGATGACTGGCTGATATGACACGACTGATAGCCGAACAAATAATATGCTGATCAATGGAAGCTCCTGATTCCATACCCCGTATGAAAATGGAGTATAATCCGTCCTGTCTGTTGAAAGCTTCCAAGTCGCCGGTTTGTGTGGATTTAACAACCAGGATCCGTCCGTTAAATAAGCCCTGGCGATTTGCTTTGTCAACAAAATAATCCGGCAGTGCACGAAGTAACACACCGGTTCCAAATTGCAGAATTTTTTCCGGCAATTCGAACATGTCTTTACCTGGAATTTCCGAACCAGCCAACCGGATCTGAGCGAGGTTTTTTCTGGATAGGTTCATAAGAATCAATTAATCTTTTTCAACAACTACCTTGATGGTATGACTGGCAGGGATTAACCAATTTTGAAAGACTGCCGCAGCCTCGTCAAATTTAACCCGGTCAGTAATAAATGAAAGCGGATGAATCAGCCCGTTTTTAATACACTCGATTACCCATTCAAAATCTCCCCGCGTTGCATTCCGGCTGCTCATAAGTGTCGCTTCGCGTTTATGAAATTCCGGATGACTGAAAACCAATTCTCCCTTTTGAAGGCCAATTAGAATATATCTTCCGCCATGTGCAAGATAATTGAACCCACTATTAATCGCATTCAGGTTACCACTTGCATCAATAACGACCGTCGGCATTTCTCCATGAGTAATTTCTTTTAACTGCTCCATCATGTTGTCATCTCCGGGATGCAGGACGTGCTGCACTTCCAATTCGCTTTTGCAAAAATCCAGACGATGAGAATTTGTATCTGAAACGATAAGTTTTGCTCCGGCAAGCTTTGCGAATTCAATGGTACACAAACCAATCGGACCCGCTCCCATCACGAAAACAAATTCTCCTTCCCTAACAGCCGCCCTCCTGATTCCATGAGCACCTATGGAAAACGGTTCTACCATGGCCATTTCAGTAGGGGTCAGCCCCTGTGCTTTAACCAGCAATCGTGTCGGAATCGAATAATAGTCACACATTCCACCATCAATATGAACCCCGCAAACCTTCAGATTTACGCAACAATTCGTTTTACCCGTTCGGCAGGCTATACAATTTCCACAATTAATATAAGGAAGAAAAGTTACAAGTTCCCCTTTTTGAAAACCAGGCGCATGATCAAATTCGACCAATTCGCCCGATAATTCATGACCCAGAATACGCGGATAGCAAAAAAAAGGTTGTGTTCCTTCGAAAGCATGAAGATCAGTTCCGCATATACAAATATTCCTGATCCTGACAATTGCGTGGTCTGCTTTCAATTCCGGAGCAGGCAGGTCATCATATTCTAATTTTCCCGGGCTTGTACAAACCAATGCCTTCATTTGAGTATATATTCGTTACTGACCCGGATCAACTGACCTGTTGTATGGCTGGATTTTTCAGACAGAAGAAATGCAACCGGACAGGCAATTTCTGTGGCAGATCCTGTTATAATAATATTATTTACCCGAATTCCATATTTCAAAAGTTCAACGGCCCATTCCCTGGTCAGCGCATTTATTCCACCACCTGTTGCTGCAAGATCTTCGGTGTCATGACCGGTATACTCTATTTCAGCGCTTATATTAATAATTGCACCTTTGGATTTTATTAGATAAGGTAAAGCAAAGTGTGTCGCTAAATAATAATTTACGAGATTAATTTGCAGGATTTCCAAAAATGAACCCTGGTTATCCCGCGCTAAACCTTCATGTACAACCGCGTTATTGACCAGACCATCAATGCGTCCGAATTTCTGAATGATCGTCTGTATTGCATTTTTACAAGCTGCCGTATCCTTCAGCTCAGCCTCGATCAGGATCATTTTTCCATCCGGGTATTCACTTTCCCTTGCGGGCTGATAAACTTCCTGTACATTTTTCCCTATGATTGCCAGCTTAGCACCTTCTTCAATTAATATCCGGATAATGTCCTCAGCAGGACCTCTGGTGCTTCCGGTAACAACGATCACTTTATTGTTAAGGCGCAAATCCATCTGAAAATTTTAATTGAGCCGATAAAATTCCATCGCATTACCTCCAAAAAAATCCGCCTGCTCTGTAATAGAGAATAATTTGAAGTACTCTTCGGCTATTTGCTTTACTTCATCGTAAGTTCCTGCCTGCAGGCACACGGGCCAGTCGGATCCAAACATAATACGCCTGGTTCCGAATATCTCCACGACAGTATTGATATATGGATTAAAATCATCATTTTCCCAATATTCAAAATCAGCCTCTGTAACCAATCCGGATATCTTGCAATAAACATTTTGCAGAGAAGTGAATCCTTTCATTCTATTTCTCCATTCGGAAATCATACCACTTTTAATATAAGGTTTGGCAAGGTGATCTATAACAAAACGCTGATCAGGGAAAGCCCGGGCAAGTTTTTCAGCAAACCCGATTTGGTCAGGAAGAATTAGCAGATCGAAACTGAATCCGTATTTATTTAATAACCCAATCCCTTTTTGAAAAACCGGATTTAGCATCATATCTCTTTGTTTCTCTCCCTGCAACAAATGTCGAAACCCTTTTAATAAGTCAAATTCCTGATAATATATCAATCTATCCTCAAGATCTTCCGATTGAAGATCTATCCATCCAACGACGCCTCTGATAAAGGGATTATGAGCAGCAAGTTCTAAAAGAAACCGGTTTTCATCTTCTGAAGTGTTTGCCTGAACGACAACGGAACCACTAATATGTTTTTGTTTAAATGCAGGTTCAATATCGGATGGTAAATAATCTTTTTGCAAAATTTTCATTTCATCCGTTATCCAGTTGTCACGCCCGGGATCAAATTTCCAGAAATGGTGATGCGCATCGATGATCGGATATTTCAGCATCGATTTTATTTTATCAAACCTCAAAATTAAATACTCTGTCCATAATTATCCATTTAACAGCAGGTTTAGCCCATGGAATTTGCAATTGAAATTCAGACATGAGATTCTCCCATTTTTGTACTGTAGGATTAGCAAGATCCATCGCCGCTTTCTTGTCAAAACTAAAATTCTGTTCCACATGTATTATCATAAATAGCCTGTTGCCGGTCCTGTATATTTCCATTTCAAGGATACCCGCCTGCCGGAGGCTGTTTTTTATTTCGGGCCATACATTTTTATGATACTCGTCATATGCATTGATCAGGGTTGTATCATCTTTCAGGTCGCATGCAAGGCAATATCGTTTCATATATATGTCAGTTGAGAAAAGAAGGTAGTCAACTTTTCAGTTTTCTTAAAGGGAAATAATTAATCAAATAATTCCGGCTGACCGGGCTTTTTCTTTTGTTCCCATTCCATCGTAAGACTTTTTGTGTATTCAGTGAGTTTTGTGCCGGCGGCTTTCCAACCCATGACTTCCACTGCCTTAACTGTTTTGATTTTTGCTTTACGTATCTGGGCACCGCGGCCGGATTGCATAATTAATATAGGTTCTTCATCCGTGCTTACTGCTTCCAGCCGGTTACCTTCCCCTTCCTTAATAAAGAGAAATTTATTATGAAGTGTATTTGTTTCGATTTTAAACCGCTTTATGCTGTATTGCGCTTTATCACTGTCAAGGTAAATGGCGGTTACTATTTTTTCTGAATTAAATTTCTCGATCAATAAAATCTTTTCGGCATCAAAACGCTGGGTAAGTTCCTGATCCGTGATTTCATAATTTCCGTCATTATAAATTACAAGAAGCCGGTCTTCCGGGCCAAATTTCCCCAGCAGACTTCCCTTTTCTTCAGTATTGAGTCGCCCAAAAGTGTCATCAAACCACAGGTTTCGCGCGTTCAGTGTGGCTTTGCCCGCCTGTTTGAACCTGACCGCTTTAATCGGATATTTTGTTACCTGATTGCCCAATGATGTCCGGGCCTTGATTTCCAGGGTTTGAAAATCAAAATCGAATTCCTTATGTCTGGCTGAACAACCGGGATTCAATATAATTTTTACCAATTCAGCCTCTCCGTTCGGGTTAGAGGAAAAATAATGAACCCTGGCCTTCTCGGATTTAGTCAGATCATATTCCTTTTCCCTGGTAACACCGGTAACGTTAAAACGTTTTGCATAACTGATTCCCGTTTTGCCATCTACATAGATCATATTGTATGTCGTTCTTTCGTCATTTTTCTGAAAGATCCCTACATGAAGAATGTCTTTCCCAATAAAAGTTTTCTCAGCCACTTTTACAATTTTCATCGTACCTCCCCGGGTAAAAGCGATAATATCATCGAGGTCAGAAGCCTCAGTAACGAACTCATCTTTTCTCAAGGCTGTTCCGATAAAACCTTCAGAGCGGTTTACATAAATCTTTGTATTGGCGATCGCGACCTGTTTAGCATGAATTGCCTCAAATGGGCGTATCTCAGTTTTTCTTTCCCGTCCCTTCCCATATTTCCGCAGAAGCTCCTCGTAGTAGTTCACTGCAAAATCGACCAGGTTATTCAGGTCGAATTTCACCTGCTTGATTTCCGCTTCCAGCGATTTTATTTGCGCATTCAGCTCTTCAATATCCAGCTTATAAATTCTTCGTACAGGTTTCTCCGTTAGTCTGACAACATCTTCCCTGCTGATATTCTTTTTCAGTTGCTTGCGAAAAGGTTCAAATGCTTTGGCAATGGCAAGCAACACTTTTTCCCAGGTTTCGTGTTTCTTTTCGAGTTCTTTATAAATCTTTTCCTCGAAGAAAATCTTTTCCAGTGAAGTGAAATGCCACTTTTCCTGCAACTCTGACAATTTTATTTCCAACTCTCTTTTCAATAGTTCCTTGGTGAGATCTACCGACGTTTTAAGCAATTCGGACATCGATGGAAATTCCGGTCTTTGTTTATTAATTACACAGGCACTTGGAGAAATACTGATTTCACAGTCGGTGAATGCATACAGTGCATCAATGGTAATATCTGGTGAAATACCCTGGGCAAGGTCTACCTGTATCTCAACTTCCGCAGCCGTATTATCAGTGACTTTGCGAATCCTGATTTTACCCTGGTCATTAGCCTTAATAATCGAGTCTATCAATTGACTGGTAGTAATACCAAAAGGTACATCCCGTATCAATCAGGGTTTTCTTATCTATTTCATCAATATGTGATCTTACACGTACCCGGGATCCTCTTCTTCCATCATTGTAATTTGCAATATCTATCATTCCTCCGGTCTGAAAATCTGGGAACAATTCAAATTTTTTCCCTCTCAGGTGCTTAACAGCGGCCTGACAGATCTCACAAAAATTATGAGGAAGAATCTTGGTCGCTAATCCAACAGCAATTCCTTCTGCGCCCTGGGCAAGAAGCAGGGGAAATTTCATAGGCAGCGTAATGGGTTCATTTTTTCTGCCATCATAACTCAGTTGCCAATCCGTTGTCTTGGAATTGAAAGCAACTTCCAGTGCAAACTTGCTGAGGCGTGCTTCTATATATCTCGCTGCGGCCGCTTCGTCGCCCGTACGCACATCTCCCCAGTTTCCCTGCGTTTCAATCAACAGATCTTTCTGACCCAGATTTACCAGCGCTTCTCCGATTGAAACATCACCATGCGGGTGATATTGCATGGATTGACCGATGATATTAGCCACTTTATTAAATCTTCCATCATCCATTTCTTTCATGGCGTGGAGAATCCGTCGTTGAACCGGTTTCAGGCCATCCTGCAAAGCGGGAACGGCTCTTTCGAGAATAACATATGAGGCATAGTCCAGAAACCAGTTTTTGTACTGGCTGGTTATGCCGGTTTCGTTAAGTAAAAAATCTTTATTGCTCATGATGATTGCAAAGATATATAGCCTTGACTCAAAAGGCACGATCTTCTGAAATGAGATTGCCACTATAAGCATTTGATGAACTATCCCTATATTCACTTAAGAATTTTTTTTATTTCTATGCCAAATTATGCTGGCCAGACGAGAATCCTTGCCGCTGTAGACTGTATTATTTTTGGATTTGACGGGGAAAACCTGAAAGTATTATTAATGAAACGCAGCATGGACCCTGAAAAAAATAAATGGAGCCTGATTGGAAGTTTCATGACAGGATCTGAAAGTCTGGAACAGGCCGCCATCCGGGTATTAAAAAAATTTACCGGCATTGAAGGACTGTATATGCATCAGTTGCAGACATTCAGCCATCCCGGCCGGGATCCGCTGGAACGAACAATCTCAACTGCTTTCACTACACTCGATTGATATTCATCAGTATGAAAAACAAATAATAAAAGATTACCACGCAGAATGGTTCCTTGTCGGTAAAACGCCGAGACTTATTTTTGATCATGATTCGATGCTGAAAATGGCCCAGCAGGAACTTCGTTACCAGGCTGCTTCCCATCCGATTCTTTTTGAAATGCTACCCGAAAAATTCACCATACCCCAGTTACAAAATCTTTATGAGGGCGTTTATGAAACCCGTTTCGATAATCGTAATTTCAGTCGGAAGGTTTTATCAACCGAACTGCTGATTAAACTCAGGGAGAAAGATAAATCCGGTTCCAAAAAAGGTGCATTTTATTACAAACTCAACAAGAAAAAATATAAAGCGGGTTTCAGGTCCTTCCTGAATTTCATTCCCAATCCGGACCGGTTTGCATTTTAGCCAAATAACTGATTTATATGGATTTTTTTGGGAGTTACCTGAATAAATGTTAATTTGACATGAATTCCATCGGGACTTCCATATGAATAACAGATCATGGGTAATCGGAATTGATTTCGGAACCGATTCTGTACGAACCATTGTTGTAAATGCATTCAGCGGCGAAGAAGCCGCTTCTTCTCTTTTTGAATATCCCAGGTGGAAGGCCGGTTTATATTCAAATCCATCTGCCAATCAATTCAGGCAACATCCTCTGGATTATCTGGAAGGACTGGAATTTGGAATTCGTAAATGCCTGGAACAATTGTCACCGGAACAACGAAAAAATATCAGAGGTATTGGCGTTGACACTACCGGATCCACCCCTGTTGCAGTGAATGAGCAGGGAACGCCACTTTCACTACTGCCCCGTTTCGCCGAAAATCCAAATGCCATGTTTGTTTTGTGGAAGGATCATTGTTCGATTCATGAAGCTGCAGAGATCAACCGGCATGCACAAAAATTTCCGGTTAATTACCTACAGTTCGTTGGAGGAATATATTCTTCGGAATGGTATTGGGCCAAATTATTACATATTCTCCGCGCGGATGAATCCGTTCGAAAAAATTGTTCCGGATGGGTGGAGCATTGCGACTGGATCCCTTTTCTTCTTACGGGCGGCAACGAATTCAATAAAATAAAACGCGGAGTTTGCAGTGCGGGCCATAAAGCCTTATGGTCTCCTTTCTTTGATGGATTTCCTCCCGATGAATTTTTTAGTTCTCTCGATCCTCTTCTGAAGGGATATGCCGGAAAATTATCTTCAAAATTATATACAGCAGATCAGCCTGCCGGCAATCTTTGCTCATACTGGGCTGCTAAGCTGGGATTGAGCGAAAAAGTAGTAGTTGCCACAGGTGCGTTTGATGCACATATGGGAGCAGTTGGCGGACAAATTGAACCATATTACCTGAGCAAAGTCATGGGAACGTCTACCTGCGATATGCTGGTTGCTCCAGTAAGCGAAATGAAAGACAAACTGGTAAAAGGTATATGCGGACAAGTACCCGGTTCTGTCATTCCCGGTATGATGGGAATGGAAGCTGGTCAGTCTGCTTTTGGAGATGCCTATGCCTGGTTTAGAAACATGCTGGCATGGCCCATTCAATATCTTTCCAGCGAACAGAAGAGATATGCACCAGGCAGATATCCTTGATTCAAAATATGATATTGGAAATTCTGCCGGCTCTGAGCAGGGAAGCCGAAAAAATAACTGTCAGAGAAAATTCGGAATTGGCCATCGATTGGTTCAACGGGCGCCGTACACCTGATGCAAACCAGGAATTAAAAGGCGCCATTACGGGTATCAATCTTGCGAGTGATGCACCCGCCATTTTTCGTGCTGTAACTGAGTCTACATGTTTCGGAGCGAAGGCCATCGTAGACCGTTTTACTTCCGAAGGGATTCCTATAAAAGGTCTTATCGGCCTGGGCGGTGTAGCCAAAAAATCTCCCTTTATCATGCAACAGATGGCCGATATAACAGGTATGGATATTCGCATTCATAGTTCAGGACAGACGTGCGCGCTGGGCGCCGCTATGTTTGCTGCCACAGCCGCCGGACTTCATAAAAATGTGGAATCAGCTATGCATGCCATGGGAACAGGGTTCGAAAAAACTTATTATGCTGATTCAACACGAAAAATATTATATCAGAAAAGATACCAGAAGTATATCAGGACAGGAGCCAGTATCGAAAATATCACATTGCAAAATTCATGACCAGCTATCAACAAATCCGGGAAGAAGCCTGTGCAGGCAACAAACAATTACCTGCCCTGGGCCTTGTGCTTTTTAGTTTTGGAAACCTCAGTGTTGCAGACCGGCAACACGCGGTTTTCGCCATCAAGCCCAGTGGAATTCCTTATGAAGATCTGCTTCCCGAAAAAATGGTCATAGTGGATTTTGAAGGAAAAACGGTAGAAGGAAAATTAAAGCCTTCTTCCGATACACAGACACATGCTGTATTATATAAAAATTGGGAAAATATCGGTGCAATAGTACATACCCATTCAACTTATGCCACTGCCTGGGCTCAGGCCCGGCGTGAGATTCCTGTTTATGGCACAACCCATGCCGATCATTTTACATGTCCGGTTCCCTGTGCACCACCTATGGACAGATGAAATGATTAAAGGAAATTATGAATATGAGACCGGCTATCAGATTATTAACCACCTGCAATGAAAAGAAACTTTCATATGAAGAAGTAGAAATGATTTTGGTCGGCAGTCATGCTCCATTCACCTGGGGGAAAAATGCAGCAAAGGCCTTATATAATAGTGCTGTACTTGGAAGCCATTGCACATATGGCATTGCTGACTGAACAAATTAATCCAAATACGGAAATATTGAAAGATTCCCTGATAAAAAAACATTTTGAAAGAAAACACGGACCCGACGCATATTACGGTCAATAATCCCTCAAATAATGGCAGATCTAAAAAAATGGGAAGTATGGTTCCTTACAGGAAGCCAGCATCTATATGGAGCAGAGACATTAAAAAAAGTAAAGGATCATGCTGAGTTAATAGCAAGAGCCTTTAATGAAGATATACAAATCCCGGTACGCGTGGTTTGCAAATCGATCGTCACTACACCGGAAGAAATTTCCAGAGCCTGTGGAGATGCAAATAATCAGGAAAGCTGCATCGGGTTGATTACCTGGATGCATACATTTTCACCAGCAAAGATGTGGATCAACGGATTAAAGATTTTGAGAAAACCCATTCTTCATTTACATACACAATTTAACCGGGACATACCCATGGAATACTATTGACATGGATTTTATGAATCTGAATCAGTCCGCCCATGGCGACCGGGAATTCGGATTCATAATGAGTCGAATGCAAATTCACCGTAAAGTTGTCACGGGTCATTGGAAGGATCCGCAGTTGATTCGTCAGATTGCCTGGTGGACAAGAGCCGCGGCTGGTTGGAACGACCTTCAGGGTGCAAGATTTTTACGGTTTGGTGATAATATGCGACAGGTTGCCGTTACAGAGGGAGACAAAGTAGAAGCAGAAATGAAATTCGGCTACTCTGTTAATACGTATGGTGTAGGTGATCTGGTGGAATCTATAAAATCAGTATCAGAAGGAGAATTGAATAACCTGCTTGACGAATATGAACAACTTTATCAGGTTTCATCAGATCTCAGGAAAGGAAATAAAAAACACGAGTCTTTAAGAGAGGCTGCGAGAATTGAATCCGGAATTAAGAAAATGCTGATTGCAGGCAACTTCAAGGGATTCACAGATACATTTGAAGATTTGCACGGACTGAAACAATTGCCAGGAATAGCAGCACAAAGACTCATGCAGGCTGGTTACGGGTTTGCAGGAGAAGGTGATTGGAAAACTGCTGCTCTTGTAAGAGCCATGAAAACGATGGCAACCGGATTGCCAGGTGGCAATTCATTTATGGAAGATTATACTTATCACCTCGAACCAGGAAATGAAATGGTACTGGGTGCACATATGCTTGAAATCTGTCCTTCTATTTCAGAAGAAAAGCCATCCTGTGAAATACACCCACTCGGTATCGGTGGTAAAGCTGATCCGGTAAGGTTGGTTTTTAATGGTCGCGCAGGAACTGCATTAAATGCCACAATTATTGACATGGGTGAAAGATTTCGAATGCTCGTAAATACAGTGGAGGCACTGAAACCACCGCAGTCCTTACCAAATCTTCCTGTTGCGCGTGTACTCTGGAAACCACTGCCCGATTTTAAATCTGCCTGCACAGCATGGATACTGGCAGGCGGTGCTCATCATACCTGTTATAGTCAAAACCTGAGTGTGGAATGTCTGGAAGATTTCGCATCGATGGCAGGAATAGAGTTTGTATTAATAGGAAAGAATACTGATATTTATCAATTTAAGAATGAATTGAAATGGAATGATATGTATTTCAAACTGCATTCATAGAATTTGTTGCCATACTTCTAATAAAGCGATTGTGGATATATGAATAATCAACTGGTCTTCTCAGACTACATGATTTTTGTCCTGTATCTTGTATTGGTTGGATCTTACGGATATTGGATCTACCATAGACGAAAAAGCAAGGAACACGATTCAAAAGGATTTTTTCTCGCCGAAGGATCTCTTACCTGGTGGGCAATTGGGGCCAGTCTCATCGCTTCCAATATTTCAGCCGAGCAATTTATTGGCATGAGCGGGAATGGCTTTTTTGTTGGTGTTGCCGTTTCTGCTTATGAATGGATTGCCGCTCTATCACTTGTAATCATTGCAATTTGGTTTATCCCAATCTATCTCAAGAACAAGATATATACTATGCCGCAGTTTCTCAAAACCCGGTATAATGAAACGGTTGCGATGATTATGGCCATACTCTGGCTGTTTATCTACATATTCGTTAATCTGACATCCATTTTGTATCTGGGTGCAGTTGCTATCAGTGGACTGCTGCCTGAAGGAACCAATATTGATTATCTGCATATCGTGATGATCGCACTCGCCGTTTTTTCTATTTTTATTACACTCGGGGGAATGAAAGTTATCGGATTTACGGATGTGATCCAGGTAACGGTGTTGATCCTGGGCGGCCTCGCTACTTCTTATATGGCTTTGGATAAAGTGAGCGGCGGACATGGCGCAGTTGAAGGATTTGCCACTTTATTGAAACAGGCGCCGGAGCATTTTCATATGATATTCAAAAAACCTACCGTGGATTCACCGCAAGTAGAAATTGATAAATACCTGCTTCTACCGGGCATACTCATGTATGCAGCTGGCCAGTGGATCGTAAATCTGAATTATTGGGGATGCAATCAATATATTACACAGAGAGCACTGGGTGCGGATTTGACTACAGCGCGAACAGGTCTTGTTGTTTGCAGCTCTTCTCAAGTTGATTATGCCTCTGATCGTAATGCTTCCGGGCATTGCGGCTTACGTATTGATGAAACAGGGTCATCTTCCATCCATGGAACATGCAAATATGGATCATGCATATTCAGCCGTGCTGGGATTTTTGCCAGCCGGTCTGAAAGGTTTATCCATAGCTGCGCTGACAGCAGCCATAGTAGCCTCGCTTGCCGGAAAAATCAACAGCATTTCCACTATTTATACACTTGATATTTATAAAAAATACATTAATAAAGATGCATCTGAACAAAAGACAGTGTGGATGGGTCGTGCCGTTGCACTGGTGGCTTTGATCGTAGCTATCATGTTTACCTGGAAAGATGTTTTGGGCATCAGCAGTGCAGGCGGATTCACTTATATACAGAAATATACCGGTTTTATAAGTCCGGGTGTTTTTGCCATGTTCCTTCTCGGCATGTTCTGGAAAAGAACAACCGGAGCAGCAGCTGTCGTTGGAGTTATTTCAGGCGTTGGTTTTTGTCTGTTCTTTAATGAATATGCACCGGCGGTATTTGGAAATAATACCTGGTTTTATACTGCTTATCCTACTGTCACAATGGAAAGAGGTTTTTGAAATCCCATTCCTCATTGCAATGGGTCTTTCATTTTTCTTTACCGTCCTGATCATGGTCATTATAAGTCTCGCTGGTCCAAAAGTAAATGCAAAGGCATTCATGCTTGATAAAACCATGTTTAAATTAAGTCCGAAAATAGTTTCACTGATTGTTGTGATCCTTCTGCTGCTTACTGCGCTGTATGTTAAATTCTGGTAATTTGGTATATGGTGTATGGTAGATGGTTTTCTACCTAAACCAAACTAAGGCTTGATCTCCTTAATCTCCACCTGAGGTACCAGAACTTTATTTAATTTTTGCAATTGTATCTCATTGCTCAGCATAAAATCTTTTGTAAGCCGGATATCTTCCGCGCTCGCACCTATTTTTACTTCGTAGGTTCCTGTATCCGCTACCCACCTTGTTAATGAAGTATTGAATGAAGCAAGAGAAGATGCATCCAGTACCATTTGAACAGTTTGCGACTCACCCGGATTCAATGAACGGGTTTTTGTAAATGCTTTCAATTCTTCTTCTGGTTTGTTTATTTTACCTGCCGGTGCTGATAAATATAATTCTACCACTTCCTTTCCGGCCACATTTCCGGTATTGGTGACCGTTACATTAACCAGTAATTTATCTTTGAAAGAAGTACCGCTCAGAGTCAGGTTAGAATATTTGAATTTTGTATAAGATAACCCATAACCAAAGGGATATGCTGTCTTTACATGAAAACTCTGATAATAACGATATCCCACATAGATTCCATCTTCATAAATCACTTCTGAAGGCCTGCCCCTCATCGGATTTCCCGGAGTAGCAGAAGCAGGTTCCAGTTCATGCCCGGGGAAGTTTTTTGCGGAAGGTACATCATCATATTTTAGAGGAAAGCTGGTAGCGAGTTTCCCGCCGGGGTTTTGTTTTCCGGATAGTACATCGGTAATTGAATTACCGCCTTCCAATCCGGGCTGCCACGCGAGCAAGATACCATCTGCTTCATTTCTCCAGCTCGCAGTTTCTACTACGCCTCCGATATTCAATACGACAATCAGCTTTTTTCCCTTCTTATGAAATGCCTCGGAAATTTGTTTAAGAAGTGTTTTTTCATCATCTGAAAGATTAAAGTCATTATCCACTTTTCTGTCTGCACCTTCACCGGCATTCCTGCCCAGAGTAAATATAGCCAGGTCAGATTCTTCAGCTGCCTTGTCAACTGATTCTGCTTCCTGCTTCATTTCGGGAATTGGCGGCGGAAGCATAAAGAAATTCCTGGGTTTGGGACGATTTGCATTTTGCACTTTTATATAGTCCTCATAACCGGAAGTTAGCTTGTTATCCAATGAAAAACCACCGTTTTCCAGTCCTTGTTTTAAGCTGACCGTATAAGCTTTATGAACGTCGCCACTACCGGTACCTCCTGCAATTAACGCATAAGAGGTATTTCCAAACAAGGCAATTTTTTTCTTAGCTTTTATGGGTAGGCCGTTATCATTTTTTAGCAAAACCATACTTTCCGCTGCTGCTTTCCTGGTTATCATTGCATTATTTTCAAGAGCAGGCTTATCTGATGCCATATAATTTTTAAACGAAGGAGAAAGCAGGATGATATTCAGAATTTTTTCAACATTCCTGTCGAGGATTTTTATATCCAGTCTTCCGGAATCTACCGCATCCACAATCGATTTGGATTGAGCTGCTGTACCCGGCATCAAAAGATCATTGCCGGCATTTTCCTGGGCCACCGGATTTCTTCCTCCAAACCAGTCTGTCATAACCAGTCCTTTAAATCCCCATTCATCGCGAAGGATGGTAGTAAGCAAACCCGCAGTTTCTGAAGTATATACACCATTTATTTTATTGTATGAACTCATGACGGTCCACGGAGATGATTCCTTTACTGCAATTTCGAATCCTTTCAGGTAGATTTCCCTGAGCGCCCGTTCACTGACAATTGTGTTCACCTGGTTACGATTGGTTTCCTGATTATTTGCAGCGAAATGTTTGATGGATGTACCAACGCCATTGGATTGAATTCCTCTCACCATGGCAGCGGCCATCTTTCCGGTCAGCAATGGATCTTCGGAAAAATATTCAAAATTTCTTCCACCGAGCGGATTGCGGTGAATATTCATACCGGGTCCGAGAATGATATCGATGCCAAATTCCCGGATTTCAGATCCGAAAGCGGTTCCTACTTTTTGCACCAGGGCGGTATCCCAGGAAGAAGCCAGCAACGTACCAACCGGAAATGCTGTTGCATAATAAGATTTTGAACTGTCTCCATTTCTGAATGGATTAATCCGAACTCCCGCCGGACCATCAGATAACGTCATGCTCGGAATACCTAACCTTGCAATGGCATGTGTTCTTCCTGCCGCACCGGGAACTTTTTCAGGTGTGGCTGCATCTTTCGGATCAACCGGAGGAAGTTGAAAAGTTCCTCTATTTGCCGAATCTGTTCTTGAACGATCGGTACTATCTCTTCTTGCAGGCACCGGACTTTGCATCCTAAATCCCATCCCCACAACCAGTTTTGCTTTTTCTTCCAGGGTCATCGCTGCGATAACCTGCTTTACAGAAGCTTTGCCAAGTTGAGGTACCTGTCCCTGTGCGAAAATAGTTGCCGGTAAAATAATAGCAGCAGCAATCGTTGAAAACCATTTCATTTTTGAGATTTTTAAAAGTATAATTTCAGTTATGGTATGATATTAAAAAAACCCATTCATCACGAAACGAATGGATTTTTTAATTTAGATTATTGCATGCCCTGCATAGCATCCTGTGATCCGGAACTATTCATGTTCTTTCTTTTGAAAAGAGAAACATCCATTTTACCAAAGCGATAAGTAAAATTCACACGTACGAATTGAGGATCACGAATCCTGTCATATTGCTGACTAAATAAACCCTCCTGGAAGGAATACTGGTCAGTCCATCTGCTTTTAAAAATATCACTTATAGAAACACTGACAGAAGCAGCATCATTTTTCAGGAAACTTTTGCTAAGGGCGGCATCCACAGACCAGAATGGTGAAATATAACCCTGCGATGCACTCGTCACACCAGCATTACCACCAGGACCACCACCGAATCCGCCAGCGTTAGAATTTACAGGGAGGTTGGATTTAGACTGGTAATATCCCGTAACCTGCATTTTTAGTTTCCAGGGTAGTTTGAAGCTGCCGTTCAGCTTTCCAAACCAGCTCCACAAGGCAGGCTGAGATGTGGTGTTGACATTTGTTATATCGATAAATGAGTTATATATATTTATATTAGATGTCAGGTCAAACCACTTAGTGATTGTAGTGACTGCAGTAAATTCCGCACCATAGGTCTGGCTGTAGTTAGCATTAACCCATGTACTTACGATTCCCGGTTTTCCGGTAATCGCATTCGTAAAACTATCGAGATAGCGGGTTATTAACTGATTCGTCCTTTTATAATATACAGATGCCAGTAATGTATTATTCCCCTTTATTGTTTTCAGGTACGAAAATTCAAAATTATTCGTGAATTCGGGAAGCAGGTTGGGATTTCCCTGCGTAATATTCAGACTATCAGAATAGTTGGTATATGGAATTAACTGAAAGAAATTTGGGCGGTTTATCCTTCGTGTATAACTCAATTGCAATTCCTGCTTGCCGCCGAGCTTTTGACTCAGGAACAAGGAAGGGAATAAACTTATAGGATAAGAGTTGCTGAAATTCTCTTTTGTATCTAACAATTCGCCTGTATAATTGGAACTTTCTGCTCTCAATCCAGCCTGGTATCCGAAATTTTTAAACCCGCTTGTAAATGATATATAAGCCGCATATACATTGTTGGTATTCTCGTAGTTGGTAGAAGCAGCAGGTACCAAATAGAAATCCCCGGTACCCGAAGTATCGTAATATGTATTCGTATTGCTGACGAGGTGTTGGGTATTCATTCTCAATCCCGCTTCCAGTTTGGTTTTGGTATCAAAGGGATGCACATAATCCGTTTGTATGGTCAGAAACTTGTTTTTACCATTTCCGTCTATTTTTTGTTGCTGATCAAATGCTACATCCGATCCCGGCTGGCCGGTTAAATAATTGGTTACAGTTAAAGCATTATTAACATTATTGCCAGCGAAGTAGTTCAGGTCAGCGGTGATATTTTCTCCTTCTTTGGGAAACAGATGTTTAAAGGCAAACTGCAAACCATTCGCATCGAAAGTCCGATTTGTATTTATTGTGGCCTGGCTATAAGAAGTATCGGTTCCACTGGGGAAAAAAGTATTATTCATATTGTTCAAAGTCTGTACAGGTTCGAATTGACCATGAACATGGATGCCGGTTAGGGAAAAAGTAGTCCTGTTGGTCACAAAATAATCCAGGCCGATACTTCCGAAGGCAAATGCACCGCCATTTTTATTTACCTGGTTTTGATAAATGGATGTAGGAGTGTCTGTATAGTTATATCTGTTAACGGTTCCGTCTGTTATACCTTTGTTCTGGTTATAGAAACCATTTGCCGTAAAATTGAATTTATCCTGGCGGACATTAAAATTTGCTCCTGCATTTATAGCCCCGTGGCTATCGAATCCGGCGCGAACATTACCATTATAACCAGATTTCCTGTTTTTCTTCAGAATAATATTCACTATACCAGCACCGCCTCCTGATGCATCATATTTGGCAGAAGGATTCGTGATTATTTCCACACTTTCAATTGCATCTGCCGGAATCTGATCAAGCGTTAGTGTAGTAGGTCTCCCATCTATATACAGCAATGGGGGTGCATTTCTCAGAGTAAGGTTCCCGTCAATATCCACATTTACTGAAGGAACATTTTTCATTACATCCATTGCTGTACCACCGGCATTTACCAGGTCCTTTTCAACGTTGTATACTTTTTTATCAATATCCATTTTCAATGTTGGAGGAGAAGCAGTTACTGTTACACCCTGCAATTGCGCAATATCTACCGCCAATTTTATATTCCCCAGATCTTTGTCAAATCCGTTGATCGCACTGCTCATTGAGTTAATAGTTTGGGTGACATCTGCACCAGGTTTTGGAGCACCTCCCGCAGGCATTCTCATCTGGAACATGACCTGTTTTTCCAGAGGCTTGATATCCGGTTGCGGATATTTTAAGCCTTAATGCACCCATAATTGGCAGGTCTTCAAAACTAAAATCACCATTTTCTTTGGTCGTTAATCCTTTCAGCAAAACCATCTTCGACTTCTTAGTGACCGAATCATATTTATTATGAAGAATGAGTACAGTTGCTTCAGAAACAGGGTGACCCGTACTATCTACCAGTTTACCATATACATGGCCCATATTCGGAATATTCCTTCCTGCTCCGCCGGCAGGAAATTGAGCTTGCAGAGAACCACCCCCCACAAGAAAGACCATCATCAGCAGCAAATTTTTCATATAAGTATTTTGTGAGTGTAAAACTAAGTTGACAATTCTGGAATTCATGTCTAATTGAGACGAGCGGCTAAAATCCCGCGACCAAATACATAATCATTTGTTTCCCTGTCCAATCTTATTCATCAGATCTTCTTTATACAGATCACTAAGGGGTAATTCAAGGTCCCCCAGGTAAACGGAATTCCTGCGAATGGTTGTGATTTGTGATAATGCGATAATATAGGATTTGTGAATGCGGAAAAATTTTCCAGGCGGAAGCTTTTCTTCTATGGATTTCATGCTCATCCGGATAATAAGTGGCTTCGTTTCGCCCAGATGTATTTTAAGATAATCCTTAAGACCCTCAATCAGACGTATTTCAGAAAAAACAATTTTTACAAGCCCATATTCTGCATTTACAAAAAAATAATCCGGCCAGCTTTGAGATTCCGACCCTGCATTTTTCTTAAGACGGTAAAAATCGATCGCTTTGTTGCATGCTTTTAAAAATCTTTCGAAGGGAACGGGCTTTACCAAATAGTCAATGACATCAAGATTAAATCCTTCAAGAGCATATTTTTCATAGGCTGTAATAAGAATGACCATCGGTCTTGTCGAAAGAGATTGTAATAGTTGAAGGCCAGTTAGCCCGGGCATTTGTATGTCGAGAAATATCAGATCTATTTCCTGTTTATTTAAAATTGCAAGTGCCTCAATAGCTGAACTGCATGAAGCTACCAGTTCCAGTGCAGGGACCTGTCGTATATTATCCTGCAATAATGCCAGGGCAAGTGGTTCATCATCAACAGCAATACATTTCATTGTTAATGAAGTTTTATCTGAAGAGAAACAGTAAACCAGCCGTTTTCTTTATTAATAGAAAGAATATGTTTCTGTTCATATAATAAATTTAGCCTTCTTACAACATTGGCTAATCCAATTCCTGAGGTTTTATCCTTGACCTCTTCATTCTTCGGATCAAATTTATTTTTAACCCGAAAGTCAATCAATCCATCTGATATCTTTAATGAAATATCAATCTCAGGGTTTTCAATAATTCCTGTACCATGCTTAAATGCATTTTCGATGAAGGGAATAAGCAGCATTGGTTCAATCAGCTGGTTATCTCCGGGGTCCATATCCACACGGATGATCAATGATTTTGCATACCTGATTTTCTGCAGTTCAATATAGCTGTTTACATATTCTGTTTCACGCATCAGCGTAACCGAAGCTTCGTCAGATTCATACAGCATATACCGCATAAGGCCCGAAAGCCGGATCAGAGAAGGTTCAAGCATGTCCGATTTAAGTCGTGCCATAGCCACCATATTGTTAAGTACATTGAAAAGAAAATGAGGGCTTACCTGCGATCTTAAAAATGAGAGCTCTGTTTTCAGATTTTCATTTTCTCTTTCTTTCATTAATTGCTCAGTCCTTATTTTATCCGTTATAAACCAATAAACCGTGCTCATGGCCCAAATAAACAAATAAGGGAATAAAGCGAAGAAATATTCACGATGAAAACCTCGCGTCTGGCCTTCTCTTGGGAAGAGATTTATCCCGATCATAAATACCACAAATAACAAAACGATGACAGATATGTAAACGCCGATTCTTTTCCTGTTTAGAAATCTGGGAATGATTACAAGACTGTTCAGGTAAAAAAACAGGATGCAGCATGTATCAAAAATCAGCGACCTGATATTGAAAATTGGCTTCCAGTTGATACGGGACTGATCCGGCTCCCTGTGGAAAAGTAAAGGCAGAAGAAATAAAACCAGCCATGCCAGAATATGGAAAATGACGATAACTGTTTTGGATCTGTACCAGCGTGTGCTCATGGGTTTTAATCTGCCGCAATGTCTGACTTTATTGCCTATTCGGGGGCACTCCTGCGACAAACCCTTCATTTTCTGAGATCAAATGCTATTGAAGGCTGAAGGCCTAAAGCTTAAGGCGTAACGCTTATGGCTTATAATGACGAATAAGAATTAATAACCAGCCAAAAGTAATTTCAACTTTCAAACTTTGCTTTTAGCTTTAAGCCTTGAGCTTTAAGCCCGATTGAGCTTACTCAGACCTTAAACTGACAATCGGGTTCCCGTATGCCGCTTTAAGTGACTGGTAGCTTACAGTAATCAATGTGATAAATATTATTGAACAACCTGCAACCAGAAATATATCCATACTCAGGGGTATACGATACGCAAACCCATCGAGCCACCGGCTCATGACCCACCAGGACAAAGGAACAGCTATGATTATAGCTATCAAAACCTGTTTGAAAAGATCTTTTGACAACAGTAACGCAAGATTCGGTACGGACGCTCCTATGACTTTCCTGATACCTATTTCCTTTTGCCTTTTTTGTGCCGTAAAAGCAGTCAGTCCAAAAAGTCCCAGACAGGAAATCAGGATCGCAAGTCCGGCGAAGTATTTTGACAGAATGCCTACGCGCAGCTCCGAAGTATATTGTTTCTCGTAAAGTTCATCAAGGAAATGAAAATCGAAAGGAAATCCGGGATTATAACTTTCATAAAAACTCCGGATCCTGTCCACTGTTTCAATTTCCTTGCCTGACTGGATCCGGATCATGATTTTACTCCATGGAGATGAATCCTGTTTAATCAAATTCATAAATATTGGCTTCACTGTCTCACGCAATGATTCAAAATGAAAATCCTTTACAACACCAATGATTTGTTCGCGCCGGTCATATATACTGATATTTTTCCCCACAGGGCTTTTCAATCCCATTATTCTTACAGCCTCCTCATTTACAATTACCTTATTTGATTCATCTCCAAAATTCTTCGAAAAACTACGCCCGTCAGCCATTTTCATTCCCATGGTTTCGATAAAATTGTAACCACCGCCGAAACCCTCAAAATAAATGGATTCGCTGGGATTCTTTCCTTCCCAGTTTACCCCGTAAGTTCCATAGTTCCTTCCGATCATGATATTATAAGTGAAACTGGCATTAACAACCCCAGGAATTTTTTTCAAACGCGCAATAAAATCTTCTTCAGTTCCTATCAGTTTTCCTTCACTATCAAACCTGATAACATGATCCTTACTATAGCCCAGGTCTTTTTTTTGAAGGTATTGGATCTGTTTGTAAATAACCAGTACACCAACGATCATAAAAATTGAAATCGTAAATTGAAATATCACCAATCCCCTGCGTGCCCAGACTTCCCCGACAGATGATCGCATTTTGCCTTTCAATATCATGATCGGATTGAATCCGGCGAGATATAAAGCCGGGTAACTCCCCGAAACAAAGCCCGTAAATAAACTGATTCCAAGAAGCCCGGTGACAAGACCCGTATTAAAATCCAGTTGTATTTCCTTCCCTGTAATCTGATTGAACTGAGGAAGTAAAAGAAGGACCATAACAATAGCAATACAAACAGCAATTACAGTAAGCAAAATAGATTCACCCATGAACTGAAGGACAAGTTGTTTCTTGCCCGCGCCGACTACTTTTTTTATCCCCACTTCTTTAAGCCTCCGGGAAGCCTTAGCCGTGGACAGGTTCATGAAATTGATGCATGCTATCGTCAGAATAAATAAGGCGATAACAGTAAATAATCTAACATTTACTATCCTGCCACCTATTCTGTTTCCATGATCAAAGGTATTCTGGAGATAATTATCCGAAAAGCGATAGGCAAATGGTGAGCGTGTTGTATCTCCTCCATTCTTTGTAATCACTTTCTCAATTCTTTTATTGAATGCCTCCAGATCAGTACCTTTTTTAAGAACTACGAAATTGTGTGGCCCTGTGTTGTTCCAGGATGTTACCCAGGGCTGTATAACCTTATAATATTCAAAAGAAAGAAGAAAGTCGAATTGTTCTGAAGAATGAACGGGTACTTTTTCAAAAACACCACTGACAAAAAATATCTGGTCATGCTGAAAAAGAATTTTCTTCCCGATAAGATTTTCTGTTGTATTGAATAATTTTTTTGCCAGTTCATCCGAGATAACAATACTGCTTTTATCCGCGAGTACTTTATCCGGCTGTCCGTCTATGAGTTTAAAAGAAAAAATATTGAAATAATCCTTGCCCACATATTGTCCGGTAGCCTTCAGGTTTTTTTCATCAACACTTAAGGTAAATTTTTGAAACCATGCTGCCGGTGCTTCAGCTGCTGCATATTCCACTTCCGGATTTTGCGCTTTGATAGTTTCACTCAATACTCCGGAAGATTCATCCGCAACAGTTAGCTGTCCTGCCGATTTCCGGTGCTCCATCAATTGATAGAGACGGGAATCCTTTTCATGAAACCTATCAAACGTATATTCATCATTTACCCATAAATATATCAGGAGAGTACAGGCAATACCCGTTGAAAGACCCAATAAATTCAAAAATGTAAACTGGCGGTCCTTGATCAGATTTCGCCAGGCTATTTTAAGATTGTTCCTGAACATAGAATTATTTGATATGCGGTTGTTATTTACTCATCCAACGAAGTGCCAGTTTGATGATAAACTGATAATCAGTGAACTAAATCAAAAGGCCAAATTGATACTGTTCGATTTTGTACAGCGTACCGGACAATCTTAAACGCATAACGCTTAAAGCTTAAGGCTTAACGCTTAAACGAGATACGCTAAATATTTTATTAATAGCAAAACCTCCGAAAACAATTTCGGAGGTTTTTATTTTAGATAACATGAATGCAGCTGACAATTATCAGCGTTAGAAGCTAAGCCTTAGGCTTTAGGCTTTAAGCTTACTAAGATTTAGGCATATCAAAAATCGTGGGATCTATTTTTTTATTTAATTCAAGTTTGTTTACGTTAGTAGTAATATTGAACTGACCGCCATAACTAATTTCATAACTATTAGGAAAAACGACACCGAGGTCAGTTTTTTTGAAATTGGAAAAGGTAGTAGAGACTTCCATAGTTTGTCCCATCATTTGAGCTGTTGAAACCAATTTCGTCATATAGTAAGTCGCGGTATCAATATATATGGTTGTTTCAACACTATCGGCACTTGTAACTTTCAATTTGAAAGCGCCCCCGTCTTTTCCCTGCAGTTCAACTTTGTTTCCTTTGGCCGCATAATTATACAGTGGTCCGAAGGCATCCAGTCTTCCCTTGCTTTGTTTCATAACATCTTCGGGCATTGCTGTAGGAGTGGATGCTCCTGTAAAAGGATTAATCTGCCAGCCCCCCTTGTCGGTAACTGCTATGACTACCGTCTGACCATTAATTTCAGATACCATTTTATATCCTACCCCTACTACCAGATTAGTAGTGCTGGGTCCTTCATTACCCATAACCTGAGTAGTGTTTTCCATGTAAACAGTTTTGACTTGCTGGAGTTTTTCCTTACCTCCAAGAGCATCGACATATTTGTTAACGATTTCATCTGCTGTTTGTGCCCGGACTCCGCTGAAGCTTATTACAACCAGCATGAGGCCCGTTATCATTTTAACCAATTTCATATAAGTCTGTTTTTATTTTAAAGATAAAGATGCCGAATTTTCTTTAAACTGCCAGCCGCCTGTTTTTTCTACGTTTGTATAATTATTTTCCCCGAATCCGAAACAGTAACATTTTATTAAGCAATTCTTTTGCCGGATTAAATATCTTATAACCCGGTGCCTCTTGTTATTAATTTTCAATATATAACCACTGAGGCTCAGAAGTTTACAACCATCAATGCGCAAAAACATCCGGATTTCCCGGTCTTGGGAAAGAAACGGAAAGCCCAACCTTTTGGGGCCTCGGACTTCTGCAGAAAACATCAGAACTGCCAACTATTTGAATGATGGCCGGACGGGAAAAGAGGAAGAAGACACACTCTGGCAGATGGTGAAGGTGTAAAACCGAAACAGGCTTTTACCGGTTTAACTTTACAGGAAAGAAATCAACTCATTAAATTTTGGAATTCACTCTGATTTGATCCATACTTCATGCTTAACTTCGGAAAAAAGGAAATTATGAAGACAGGTGTTGTCGGATACGGAGTAGCCGCGCAATTTATGCATCTTCCGTTTCTTATAACCAATCCTGATTACCAACTACAATCCATTTTACAAAGACATGGAGATGAAGCCGGAGAGAAATATCCTTCAGTTAAGATAGTACGAAGTCTGGATGAGATGCTCGCCGATGAAAGCCTTGAACTTGTAATTATAACGACTCCTAACGATACTCATTTTGACTATGCCTGGCGGGCACTCGAAGCAGGTAAACATGTTGTGCTCGAAAAACCTTTTACTATAACTTCTGCCGATGCCAAAAGACTGATTACAAAAGCAGAAAAAAAAGAACGTGTATTAAGTGTATATCAAAACCGCAGATATGTTTCGGATTTCCTGACCATCCGCAAGCTACTTAAACAGAAAATACTCGGCGAGCCAGTAGAATTCGAAGGGCATTATGACCGATTCAGGCCTGAACGAAGGCCCAATGCATGGAGGGAACAAAATACACCCGGAAGTGGAATATTATATGATCTGGGTGCACATCTCATTGATCAGGCTTTTTGTCTTTTTGGCTTACCCCGGTATGTAACAGCTGATATCCGCATACAACGGCCCGATGCCAGAACTACTGATTATTTTGAACTCTGGTTTGATTATGATTTTACCAAAATAATATTAAAGGCGGGTATGCTTGTCCGTGAGCCAGGGCCAAGGTATTTAATTCATGGCATGCGTGGCTCATTTATTAAATATGGGGAAGATCCTCAGGAAGCTCTGCTCAGAAAAGGCATCCTGCCTGTGGCAAGCGACTGGGGCAGGGAACCGGAAGATATTTTCGGGCTTCTGCATACAGAAACAGAAGGAGAAATTGTAAAAGAAAAATATCCTTCTCTGCCAGGAAACTATGGAGGATTTTATATTGATCTTTATAACACGATCCGGAGAGGAGAGTCATTGAAAGTAAAACCAGAACATGGTTTCAATGTGATACGTATGATCGAACTGGCAACAGAAAGTAATGAAAAAAAATGCAGGATACCCTGTTCCGGCCTCATAGATATTATTTATCCTTAAACAACAAGAAGGCTGCATCCACGCAAATCGCTGTTGTCCAGCCTCCCCAACACTTCGAAACTGCCATCTTTATTGAGTTTAGCGACGTCATCGGTTGCGATAAAAGAACAGGAATCCCGATTTGCAAGATCGATTATATTCAGTAACCCTTCACCGAAACTATGAATATTTAGTGGATCATCTTCATCGCGAACGAGAGCTCTCATCCACGGAACAGGTTTATAAATTCCATCTCCTGATGAGTAAGCCTGGGACAAAAGTTCAGTCATTCCATATTCGGAATGTACATGCGTTACGCCTAACTTTTGTTTTATAATCTGATGCAATTCCAGTCGGGTAATTTCGTCTCTCCTCCCCTTCATACCACCTGTTTCCATTACAATTGTGTGGCTTAACTGCATCGAATATTTTTCCGCAAAATCCAATAAAGCGAAACTGACTCCAATCAGCAGGGTCCTTTGCTTATTTTTTTCCATTTTTAACAGCACTTCATACAGCCTTTCAAAATCATATAAATAAAAACCACTGTCGTCATGGCCACTGAGGCTTATCAGTTCATCAACCATATAGACGAGTGATGAACCTGTTCTTTCAAGGTAAGCGGGTAACAAACCAATTACACAAAAATTTCCAATATTCCCATAAAATAATTCAAACCCTTTAACGAAACTTTCACGATATACCCGAAGGTGTTTTACGAAGTGACGTGCCGGCCCGGTTCCTGTCGTGCCGCTACTTTCAAAAACTATCTCCGGAATAAATTCTCCGGATTTTACTGCCGAGTTTTTAAAAAAAGAGACCGGGAGAAAGGCTATCTGATTCAATTCTTCCATCATTTCAGGTGTCTTTCGCAATTGATTTGAAAAATCTCTGAAGAGAGGGTTTTCCGAATACTGGTATTTTAGAATCTCCCTCATCCTGATATTAAATTCCCGGGGCAACCCGTCAAAGATCTTATCGTATTCATATGTGAAAGAATGACTTTTCATAACCGTTCAATGGATGGGATTGCAATTCAAAAGTTTAACTGGTACAATACTAAAGCTTTTCGTGAAAATCCTTTAATTTGTGCTGTCCAAATCACTCTAATGAAACTTAAATTTTTTCTCATATCTCTTACTTTATTGCTTGTCTTCAGTTGTAGTAAGAATAACAATCAGGCTGGTCCATCGATTGCTATAAAAACATATACAAGTTCGGTATATAATGACGGAAATGATTTTAACGCCGTTCTTACTTACTCACAAAAGGGTGGAAATTTATCCAATGATTCACTTGTAATCATACGCCGCAGGTTTAATCAGTCATATGTTTCTGACCCAAGAGATACTTTTAGTACACGGCTACCCTTAGTACCATCTGTAGACAAGGCGGAATTTTCTGCATCTCTCGCATGGCAGGATATCGAGTATGGCATCAACGGTGAAAATGACACATGTGATTTCCGTTTTGTACTAATTGACCAGAATGGGAACCATAGTGATACGGCAGCAACCGGTACTGTTATCATCTATCAATATTGATAAACATTGATCTGGATTCGGAAAGTATTTGATTTTTTTCTTTTCAGCAGTATTTATATCTCTATTTGTGCGGTTATTATGACCTGGCAAAGCTGCTATTTATTACGGCTGCCAAATTTCAGGGACTATTACTTTTTTGTTTTTTTTGCTACTATCTGCAGCTATAATTTTCATTGGTATCTGACACCTCAATCCAAAAGTTCATCTGATCGTACGAGGTGGTCGCTTCTTCACAAGAACGCACACCTGCTGTTTTATTTTGCCGGAGTTGTGGGATCGCTGATTTTTTTTTATAAACTCCGCCAGCACTGGTTTGCACTTTTTTTCGCAACACTGCTCACTTTTCTGTACTCCGCTCCTAAAATTCCCCTCCCCTATTTTCGTTTTCTCAGGCAGGTAGCCATTGGTAAAACAATCTTTCTGACTACGGTATGGACTTATGTAACAGCCATAATGCCCATCTTCATTGCCGGAGAACATTTCAGCCACGAAATGAAGTGGTTTGCTGCCAGCCGTTTTTTTCTGATATATGCTATATGTATTTTATTTGACTACAGGGATCGGGCAGAAGACAAAGAAGAAGGAATACGAACAATGGTAAATTACTTTGATGAAACCGGAGTAAACCGTTTATTTGTTTTTTCCATCATCGCATTTTTCATTTTCACTATAGGGCTGCTTTTTTCCGGCGTTTCTATTTTGACAGTTATAATATTGATCATACCGGGTATCATACTTTATTTTATTTATCCGAGGGCCAAGAAAAGCGATTCAGATTATCTCTACTACTTCATTCTGGATGGTTTAATGATGCTTTCAGCTTTGCTGATGGCAATACTCTCAATTTGATTATTTTTGACGAAATTCTATTCATGGCCAAAGCCAAACCTCCAGCAGTTCCTAAAAAATCCATATTGTCTTCCGTTTCCCTTGAATTCATGAAAAAATATCTCAATACACCTTCCCCCGTGGGTTTCGAATCTGGTGGTCAAAAAGTGTGGATTGAATATCTAAAGCCCTTTATTGATAGTTATTTTACCGATTCATATGGAACCGCCGTTGGAGTAATAAATCCAAAATCCAGTTTCAGAGTAGTAATTGAAGCACATGCGGATGAAATCAGCTGGTTCGTAAATTATATTAACCCGGAAGGTTTGATGTATCTTAAAAGAAATGGGGGTGTAGATCATCAGGTGGCACCCGGACAAAGAGTTATAATACATGGTGACAATGGACCAGTAAAAGCGGTCTTTGGCTGGCCAGCCATTCATACAAGAATGGTAAATCCCGATGCCAAGGAAGTACATCCTAAAGTGGATAATTTGTTTTTGGATTGTGGTGCCCGGAATCGCAAGGATATAGAAGCATTGGGCATTCATCCCGGGTGCGTAGTCACGTATCAGGAAGGCTTCGATGAATTAGCCTACGATACACTGATCGCAAGGGCCTTCGACAACCGGATTGGTGGTTTTATGATTGCCGAAGTAGCACGTCTTCTAACGCAGAATAAAAAGAATCTTCCTTATGGTCTGTATATTGTAAATGCAGTTCAGGAAGAGGTGGGACTTCGCGGGGCCGAGATGATCGCCCGCAGAATCAAACCGGACGTGGCCATTATTACGGATGTCACCCATGATACGGCTACACCCATGGTTAATAAACTGGTGGAAGGGGATATCACGTGCGGTAAGGGACCCTCCCTTGCTTTCGGTCCTGCTGTGCACAACAAACTACTTTCTTTCGTAAGGGACGTCGCATCAAAAAAAAATATTCCTGTTCAGCTCAGGGCCGTTTCCCGGAGCACGGGAACAGATACCGATTCCTTTGCTTACGCTAATGAAGGATGCCCGTCTGTACTGATATCTATTCCGCTCAGGTATATGCATACTACAGTAGAAATGCTGAATCGAAATGACATTGAAAAGACAATTTTACTGATATATGAAACATTGCTCGCACTAACCCCAAAGACAAACTTTAGCTACCATTTATAAATTCGGCTCACTTTAAAATCTGGATAATGATTCGAAATAACTGGACAATGGAAGAAATTCAGGAAATATATGACCTCCCGGTTCTGGAACTCGTTTACCAGGCTGCGACCCTGCACCGCAAGTATAACAATACTGCTGAAGTACAGGTTTGTACGCTGCTTTCTGTTAAAACGGGTGGATGCTCGGAAGATTGTGCCTATTGTCCTCAGGCAGCGCGTTATCATACTGATATACATGTCCACGGTCTGATGCAAACAGACTGAAGTACTCGAATATGCACGAAAAGCCAAACGAGCCGGTTCGACCCGTTTTTGCATGGGTGCCGCCTGGCGTGAAGTGAGAGATAACCGGGATTTCGACCGGGTGCTGGATATGGTTAAGGGTGTAAATGCCATGGGGATGGAAGTATGCTGTACCCTGGGTATGCTTACAGAAGGCCAGGCTGAAAAGCTGGCTGAAGCAGGTTTGTTTGCCTACAACCACAATCTGGACACTTCAGCTGAATTTTACGATGAAATCATTACCACGCGTAGTTATGACGATCGGCTGAATACCCTTGGTCATGTGCGGAAAGCAGGCATCAGCGTTTGCTGCGGCGGTATAATTGGACTTGGGGAAACACACAAAGACCGGATCAACATGCTTTGCACCCTTGCCAATCTGCCCGAGCATCCTGAGAGTGTACCCATTAACGCGCTGGTCAGAGTAAAAGGAACCCCTCTTGAAAATAATCCCAAAGTTGATATTTGGGACATGGTTAGAATGATCGCAACGGCCCGGATACTAATGCCCAAATCTATGGTCAGATTAAGTGCCGGCAGGGCTGAAATGAGTATCTCTGAACAGGCATTTTGTTTTATGGCAGGCGCCAATTCTATATTTACGGGTGATAAGCTTCTGACTACACCAAACCCGTCATTTGAAGAAGATAATGCTATGTTTGAACTGCTGGGATTGAATTCGATGGTTGCTTTTAAAAGCCTAAAGACCAGGGGTAAAAGCCTAACGCCTAATGTTTAAAGCCTAAAAACTAAATGCCAATATGTAAGAAATTAGAAACTGAATTATTTCCCATAGCTAAAAGTAAGTTTTTAGCTTCAGGCTTTGAGCTTTTTGTTTAAGAATGGCGTAAAAAAGAATTCCTCCATAGAAATGGAGGAACTTTTTTTAACCCTTAAAACAACCAACATGAAAATCTTTGTTGTTGTAATTATAACGTAAGGAATTTCCAATGGTTTAATCCTGTTTTGTGAAAGACCTGTTAATAAGCCTGAAGTTTAAAATCCAGGGCTCACAAATTCTTTTCAGAAGCGGGAGTATATTCTTTTTTGCAGATGCGCGATTATATTCGATTTTTTTATTCTCAAACTATCATTAAGAATTCAATTCCCACGTTCTCTCTTTTCTTTTTTTCGTATTTGACTCTCTAAGAACCTTAAGCTTTTGGCGTTGGGCTTTTAACTTTCAGCTTAGACAAGTGCAAGCTCAAGTACCTGCTGCATGGTCTTAACGTAATGAAATTTCAGCCCTTTAATGAAATTGGAATCAATTTCACTGATATCTTTTTCATTTTGCCAGCACAAGATCACTTCCTTGATTCCGGCTCTTCTTGCTGCCAGAATCTTTTCCTTAATTCCTCCCACCGGAAGTACCTGACCTCGCAGTGTGATCTCGCCTGTCATCGCCAGATAAGGTTTAATTTTTTTCCCTGTAATAGCGGAAGCAAGTGAGCTCATCATGGTAATTCCTGCACTGGGCCCATCCTTTGGAGTTCCGCCTTCGGGAACATGAATATGTAGTGTCTTTTTGGAGAAAACATCAGGATTCAGTCCATATTTTTTTGCATTCGACTGTAAATAAGTAAGTGCTGTCGTAGCACTTTCCTTCATCACGTTACCCAGGTTACCTGTAAGTTTAAGATCACCCTTGCCATCACTAATGCTGGTTTCAATAAACAGAATATCACCACCCACATATGTCCATGCAAGTCCCACAGCCACACCAGGCATATTAGCAACTTTGTAGAGATCATTATTATATCGCGGCTTCCCCAGGACTTTTTCAATATCTTTTTCAGTAATGGATGCTTTTAGTCTGGATTTGAATGCATATTCTTTCGCTTCGTAACGCATGATCGAAGCCAGTTGTCTGTCGAGTTCCCTCACTCCGCTTTCCCTCGTATAATCAGAAATGATCTTACCAAGATTCTTGTCTGACAATTTGAGCGCAATGCTTTTTAATCCATGAGCTTCCTTCTGTTTAGGAATCAGGTGACGTTTTGCAATCTCCACTTTTTCTTCAATCGCATAGCCGCTCAGGTCAATAATCTCTATGCGATCACGCAATGCAGGCTGAATGTGACCGATATCATTTGCAGTGGCTACAAATAAAACCCTGCTCAGATCATATTCAAGTTCGAGGTAATTATCATAAAATGTATTGTTCTGTTCAGGGTCCAGCACTTCCAGCAGTGCTGAGGATGGATCGCCGCGAAAATCAGTTCCTACCTTGTCTATTTCGTCCAATATCATAACCGGATTGGAAGATTTCACTTTTCTCAATGACTGTAAAATTCTTCCGGGCATGGCTCCGATATAAGTTTTACGATGTCCCCGAATTTCACTTTCATCATGTAAACCGCCGAGGCTGATACGAACATATTTCCGGCCGATAGCATTGGCGATGCTTTTACCAAGGGAAGTTTTACCGATACCCGGAGGACCTACAAAACAGAGGATCGGGCTTTTCATATCTCCCTTGAGTTTTAATACCGCGAGATATTCAAGAATCCTTTCCTTAACTTTTTTCATTCCATAATGATCCTGGTCCAGCACTTTAGATGCTTTCTTCAAATCATACTGATCATCCGTAAAATCGTTCCAGGGCAAATCGAGCATAAGATCCAGATGGTTGTATACAATAGAATAATCCGGTGTGCTTGGATGCATGCGTTCGAGCTTCTCGATCCCTTTTTTAAAAATTTCCTTAGCAGACTGAGGCCATTTTTTTGATTCTGCTTTTTTCTGCATTTCCCGTATTTCGCGCTCATTGCTGTCGCCACCAAGTTCATCCTTAATGCTCTTTAGCTGCTGTTGTAAAAAATAATCGCGTTGTTGTTTATCGAGCTCTGTTTTCGTTTTGTTTGTAAGCTTATTTTTCAACTCAGCAAACTGCAGTTCTTTTTGTAGCAACTGCATCAGAAGATCTGCACGCGATTTTATATGATCTGTTGAAAGCAACTCCTGTTTATCGGTCAGCTCCGAATTCAGGTTGCTCGAAATGAAATGGATGAGGAAAGAAGGGTTTTCAATATTTTTCAGGATGATAGACGCTTCCGTTGGAATATTTGGCGAAAGTTGGATAATCTGTGCGGCGAGATCCTTTATATTTGAAACATAAGCCTCAAAATCCTGGTCCTTTGGAGCTTCTTCCTCCTGGAGGAGAATTACCTGTGCTTTGAAATAGGGATCATCTGTAGTGATGGCGCCTACTCTGAATCTTCTCTTACCCTGAAGTATGACAGTCGTACCTCCATCTGGCATTTTGATTACCTTAATGATCCGGGCGATGGTTCCGACAGCCACTAATTCGGTTAAAGAAGGATCCTCGACGCTGCTGTCCTTTTGTGCCAAAACGCCGATCAATTTGTCAGTCTTATAGGCATCATTTACAGCCTTGATGCTCTTATCTCTCCCTACTGTTATTGGGAGCACGACTCCAGGAAAAAGTACAGTATTCCTTAGTGGAAGGATCGGAATTTCTTTGGGAATCTCTGCATCGGCCAGATTATCGTGTTCTGTCTCATTTATAGGGATAATGGGCATGAAATCCATCTCCTGTTCACTGCGCTGAAAAAAAAGTTTGTCGTTCATGATTATAAAGGGGTGACAAAATAACACCTCTTTGGGAATTATCCTATCTTTTTATGGTTGAACCCCTTATGTTCAAGTTTGGTGCCATCCTTTCAGGCCTAAAGCCCAAAGCCTAAAGCCCAAAACTCACAAAATTTAAAAGTCCTGTCATAATTTAATGTGAGAGGACTTTTAGTTTTAATATGTTTCAAAAAAAATCTGAGAGTAAATGATAGGACAAGTTTTAAGCTTTAGGCTTTGGGCTTTAGGCTCATTAAATAATCCGAAAACCGATGTAAATCTGAATATTCTGATTTTTCCAGGTATCCACATTGGTTACATTGTCGAGATTGGTAAAACCATAGACATAACGGGCACCCGCTTTAAAACCGCCAAGATTAACCTGTGCGCCACCTACCATTGAAAAATCACCTGACTTAAATGCTTTTGAAGCGTTTGAAGTGATGTCCTGGCTGGTACTCATCAGGATCCCGAATTGGGGGCCCACCTGAATGCTGAGAACTGGAATAATTTTATAAGAAACTAAAATCGGGATACTCAAATAATTCAAACTTACGCTCGTGCTATTAAATCCCTCATAAAAAACTTCATTGAAATCACTCGCTGTTTGTGTCTTGGTTTGATTAAAAAGAAGTTCGGGTTGAATACCCCATTTGCTGGTAAAATTGAGTTCTGCGAATGCCCCTGCGCTAAAGCCCCATTGAAATCCCTGATCAAAAGATCTTCCTGTTATTTGTGACAGGTTGGTTCCTGCTTTTATACCAAAATGAAAACTTTGAGCCTGCATTCGGGATGCGGATAAAATAAAAACTGCGAAAACCAGAAAACATACTTTCTTCATAAGTGATTTTTTTTGATTATTGATTTCCTTTTACCCGGAACGTTTAAAAAGGCAATTTGGTTAGTTGCCTTCATATTTTAACAGCTTATTAATTAATGGCGTACCGCTTTTTTGAAAAATAACAGATTCAGCCAAATAATCATACCAGAAAATTCAAACCAGTTCTATCAGAGTGATTTCCGGAAGTATTCCTACCCGTCCCGGGTAACCGATAAATCCGTATCCACGGTTTACATACAATTTTTGACTGCCCTTCTCGTAAAGTCCGGCCCATTCATCATAAACATATTTTACCGGGCTCCATTTGAATCCGGGAATCTCTATTCCGAATTGCATGCCATGGGTATGGCCGGCAAGTGTAAGATCGATATCGCTGTACTTGGGTCTGACTTCCGCATCCCAATGACTGGGATCATGACTCATTAAAATTTTAAATGGATATTTTTCGGCACCAGGATATGCTTCCCACATTTTTCCGTGTTTGGGAAATCTTGCTTTAGCGCTCCAGTTTTCTATTCCGATCAGTGCAATTTCCTGATCCTCTTTTTTTAGCACAACATGTTCATTCATCAACAATCGCCAGCCCATACTGGCCTGTAAAGATTTGAGGTCTTCTATATTCTGATTCCTGGCTTCTTCACTCGGCCATTTTACATAATCGCCATAGTCATGATTACCCAGTGTTGAAAAAACGCCCATGGGTGCCTTCAACCGGCTGAAAATATCTTCGTATCCAATCATTTCTGAAGTCCGGTCGTTGATCAGATCGCCTGTAAATAAAATAAGATCAGGTTCAAGATCCAGCACCATCTGAACACCCTTTCCAACTGCCTTCTTATTATCAAAACTTCCTGAATGAATATCAGAAATCTGAACAATTTTTAAACCCCTGAAAGCCGATGGCAGATTACTGAACGTAAGCGGAACCTTCCGTATATGATAATTGTATTTATTTGAAAACCCATATATAAGTGAACTTATGAGGCTGGATCCAATACCAATTCCCAGCCAGCTTAGAAAAACGGAGCGGGAAATGCCTTCGTTGACTTCACTTTCTCCCTCCGTATTCCTGAAAAATATTTTAGCAACTGCCCACTGGATAACACGGCGCAGATCGTCTATCAGGAAAATAACGGAAGCCAGTAATTTGGCAAAGAAAAATCCAACGATAGTTGCAAAGAGGTAATTTCTGAGATTCTTGGGCCATCGTTCCGTATTGAGGTAGGGCAAAGAAATGAATATAATAATAACCGAAATGGAAAGAGCCCAATAGCCTGTAAAAACAATGGATTTAGTCCGGTTGGAAGTTCCCTGGCAAAGCAATTTGACTATCTGGAAAACATAAAAGTCAATAGCTGTCATAATGATGGCTATAATAGTAATAAAACCTGTACTTCGCATGATCTGATTTAATAATTCATTAAAAATGGATGAACTCGTCCAACTGAAAATTTATAGATTTTATGGTTTCCTGATGGGCCATTTCATCTTCCTTGAACAGGGTGTCAACAATAGAAATTGGTAGTTTGTTCGGATGAACCACCGTCCCCACATAATGCATAATTCCAGTCAGGTGGTCCATTCCACGAAGGTTTCCGGCCCTTCCTTTTGACACACCTGTAAGCAGTGCCTTTTTCCCTTTCCACACTTTTTTTACGTCTGAAACATCGATCAGGCATTTCAGAACACCGGGAATACTTCCATTGTATTCCGGGCTGATAAATATATATTTTAACGCAGGTAACAACCATTTTTTCTCCAGCTTTACAACTGACTCACTGCGATCCATTAAATTCAACCCAACCAGGGAAAGAACCGGGGCGTCTATATTTTTTTTCTTCAGAATTGTTTGATATAGTTTGGCAATGCGGAGGGTAAAACTATCTTTCCGGTTTGTGCCTGATATGATAAGATACATGGAGATGCAAGTTAAGACGAAGTGTTATTTTTCTGAACTCGGCCTGCAAGTTTGTATTTTTACTCTTTAACTGGCAGGAAACGGAAGGTAATTTTGTACTTTCACGAATCTTTCCTCCGAATTGTAGGGATAAGAAACAAATAAATAATAACGCGAAAGGGTATGGCAAGAATTATAGGCGTGGCAAATCAGAAAGGGGGGGTAGGCAAAACTACTTCAGCCATAAATTTAGCGGCCAGTCTTGCAGTTCTTGAATTCAGAACCCTCCTGGTCGATGCTGATCCACAAGCTAACAGCACAACAGGTGTAGGCTTTGACCTGCATAATATTACGCAGAGTTTGTACGACTGTATGGTAAATCAGGTTTCTGCCAGGGATGTAGTACTGAAGACTGAAGTACCAAACCTGGATCTTGTCCCTTCCCATATTGATCTGGTTGGCGCAGAAATTGAAATGATCAATTATCCCGACCGGGAGACCGTTCTCAAGGGCATTCTGGAACCCCTGCGAAAAAATTATGATTTTATAATCATTGACTGTTCTCCTTCACTGGGACTGATTACTGTAAATGCCCTGACCGCGGCCGATTCAGTTATCGTACCTGTACAAACTGAATTCTTTGCACTTGAGGGACTTGGAAAATTGCTCAATACTATTAAAATTGTTCAAAGCCGGCTCAATCCGGAACTGGAAATTGAAGGCATCCTGATGACGATGTATGATGGCCGTTTACGCCTTTGCAACCAGGTTGTAAGCGAAGTTCGTAAGCATTTTGACGAAATTGTTTTTAATACCATCATTCATCGTAATTCAAAAATAAGTGAGGCTCCCAGCGTGGGCAAGCCTGTCATATTATATGATGCATATAGTAAGGGAGCCATGAATTATCTGAATCTGGCAAAAGAAGTTTTGCAGAAAAACAATATGACTAAAATGAGCCAGGAAGAACGTATCCTCGAATAGCCCGATTGAAAATGAATTTACCAGCATGACAACTCCTAATAAAAAAGATAAGGAAGCGCTTGGAAAAGGAATCCGCTCGCTGCTTCAGAATATTGATGCTGATTTGAAAACTGCCGCAGGAAATCTAAGGCCATCAATTTCAGAAAACATTACAGGAATTCTGCGTATTCCGCTCGACCTGTTTGAAACAAACCCCAAACAGCCCAGGAAAGATTTTGACGATGTCTCCCTGCAGGAACTGGCGGCCTCAATAAGGATGCATGATATTATTCAGCCCATTACCGTTGCAAAACTACCCACAGGTAAATATCGGATTATCTCGGGCGAGCGCCGGTTTCGGGCGGGTCGTATAGCCGGAATAAAAGATATCCCCGTCTACATAAGACAGGCAAATGATCAACAGTTGCTGGAACTGGCACTGCTTGAGAATTTACAAAGGGAAGATCTGAACGCTATGGAAGTGGCTCTTAGTTATAAACGTATGATGGACGAATTAAATTATACGCAGGAACAGGTTGCGGAGCGAATGGGAAAGGAAAGAAGTACAGTTGCAAATTATGTGCGACTGTTAAAACTTCCACCTGACATACAGGTTGCATTGAGGAATAATATGATTTCAATGGGTCATGCCCGAGCACTGATCAATGTAGACACGGTTGACAAGCAACTTTACCTTTTCAGTGAAATAAAAAACCGGTCTCTGTCCGTAAGACAAACTGAAGAACTCGTTCGTAAATTATATAAAACCCAGCACGCTGTTAAAGTATCTGTAAAAGCCGGACTGCCAGAAACCTACAGAAAAATAGAAGATACTTTAGCATCTCATTTCAGCACGCGGGTCAAACTGAATCACAATATAAAGGGATCAGGAAGCATTAACATAGAATATTATTCCGTGCAGGAACTGAATAAAATTCTGGATCAGCTCGGCGTTCAGATCAACTAAGTGTTCAGTATGAGGAAGGCATTTTTATTTTTTTTCTTTACAGGTCTTTTTTTTACAGTCCAGGTTCACGCACAGCATACTGATACGCTAATTGTAAAACCGTTTTCGGATTCTATACTTGAAAAAAATGACAACCAGTATTCAGGAAAGAAAATGTCCCAGGCTGAAAGAGATTCTATTGATAAAAGATTACATGACTATCCGAGAAGAGCGACTATCTATTCTGCCATCCTGCCCGGGGCCGGACAGGTTTATAACAAAAAATACTGGAAAGTACCGATTGTATATGCTGCATTAGGTATTCCGGCATATGCTTTCTTCTTCAATAAGACGTGGTACCTGAATTGCCAGTATGCACTAACCGTATGTATAAATCTGGCTAACAATGGAAGCGTTGGTGATGACAGCCTCGCGAAAGTTGCACCGGAATTAAAACCATTCGTGACGGCTAATGATCAGAACGGAATCATAACTAACCGGGACAGCTTCCGGAAAAATGAAGATTATTCCGTTTTATTTTTTCTTTTATTTTATGGTTTAAATATCGTCGACGCGACAGTGGACGCTCATTTGAAAGATTTTAATGTTAACAGTGATTTGAGTTTCCAGATAAGACCAATGATTTTGCCGGGGCCGACACCGAGTGCCGGTATTACACTGGCTTTCAATTTTCACAAACCAAGATTCCGTGAATTGACAAAGAACTGACAATGTTTTTTCGATTGAAATCAGGATGCGCCGGTTAACAGCGATTGAATATCTTTACTTATATGAGAATTGCATTGATTGGGTATGGAAAAATGGGCAGGGCTATTGAACGGATTGCTGAGGTCCGGGGTCATGAGATAGTTCTGAAAATTGATGTGGATAATAGTTCTGAAATGACCAGGGAAAATTTATCCAAAGCAGACGTTGCCATTGAATTTACGGGACCTTCCGGTGCTGCTGACAATCTTTTAAAATGTGCAGAATCCGGAATTCGTGCGGTTAGCGGTTCCACGGGATGGCTTGAAAAATACCCGGCAGTAAAACAGGCATTTGAAAAATGCGGTTCTGCTTTTTTATATGCCAGCAACTTCAGTGTAGGGGTGAATATATTTTTTGAGCTCAATAAAAAACTTGCGGAACTCATGGCACCCTTTCCTGACTATGCTGTGGAAATGCGCGAAATTCATCATACCCAAAAAAAGGATGCGCCAAGTGGAACGGCCATAACCCTTGCAGAACAGATTCTGTCAAAAATTACTTCATTGAAAAACTGGGTTAACAGACCTTCCAGTCAGTCAGGGGAGCTGCCAATTCTTAGTGAACGAATGGATCCCGCGCCCGGAACTCATATGGTAAAATATCATTCCTCGATCGACGATATAGAAATTATTCATACAGCCCACAACAGGGAAGGCTTTGCGGGAGGTGCCGTGCTCGCGGCTGAATTTATTCAGAATAAAAACGGAATTTTCACCATGAATGATGTACTTGGGTTTTAATAATGATCCCAACTCTTCACCACGTAAATTGTTATTATCTTGTAATAGAATTTGACTATGCTTTCCAAAAAATCCCAATACGCATTTCAAGCCCTGATGTATCTTTCTGAAAAGGAAAATGAAGGGCCCGTTCTCATAGCGGAGATTTCCAAAAAGAAAAAAATTCCCCTTAAATTCCTGGAAAATATTCTTCTGGAATTAAAAAAGGCGAACATCCTTCAAAGTAAAAAAGGAAAGGGAGGCGGCTATTTTTTCGGAAAGGATCCCAGCCAGGTTACTCTGGCAACTGTCATGCGCCTTATAGATGGACCAATCAGCCTGCTCCCCTGTGTCAGTTTGTATTTTTATGAAAAATGTACAAACTGCGACGAAAAACATTGTGGCCTGCGGGATGTGCTCATCCAGGTACGGGATGCTAATCTAAAATTACTCGAAAAGAAGACAATAGCTGACCTGAGCCTGAAACCCAAACCAGCTTCAGCCTTGAAGCTCAAGGTGTAAGATGAGAGACCTTGCTTTTAAGTATTTTTAAATGATTAATAATGAACGTTTTGTGCCTTCTACCAAATAAGATTCGTCTTTAGTTCGTCTGAACATCGTCTGAACATCGTCTTAACATCGTCCGGGTCTCTTCAGGCAAGTTGAAATTATGTTGGTCTTTTTCTGTTTTTTCAGGCTCTGATGCTTCATTATGCTTCAAAATGCCGCTTATCGCATCATCCTGCTTCGGAAGTTTTCACCTGATATATAATTTGCAAAACGTTTAAAAAAAAGAGGTTGTCTGTGCAGACAACCTCTTATATCTTAAAAGATTTAAGCTTTGGACTTTAAGTTTTATGCTTAATAATCCATTCCGCCCATTCCCGGAGCACCGGCACCAGGGTGTGCCTGCGCTTCTTCCTTCTTCGGTTTGTCAGCTACTACACATTCTGTAGTCAGCAGCATACCGGCAATAGAAGCCGCATTCTCAAGTGCGATACGGGTTACCTTGGTTGGATCGATTACACCGGCTTTGTATAAATTTTCATATACTTCAGTCCTGGCATTGAAACCAAAATCACCTTTACCCTCTTTTACTTTCTGCACAACAATACTGCTTTCGATACCACAGTTATGAACGATCTGGCGAAGTGGTTCTTCGACGGCGCGTTTAACAATCTGGACTCCGGTTTTTTCGTCTTCGTTGACAGCTCCTTTCAATTTATCCAGGGCTTCGATGGCGCGGATATATGCTACACCACCACCGGGAACGATTCCTTCTTCCACAGCGGCTCTCGTGGCATGAAGGGCGTCATCAACACGATCCTTCTTTTCCTTCATTTCCATTTCAGTTGCTGCTCCGATATATAGTACAGCTACACCGCCACTCAGTTTGGCAAGACGTTCCTGCAATTTTTCTTTGTCGTAATCTGATGTAGTCGTTTCAATTTGTGCCTTGATCTGATTTACACGGGCAGTAATATCTTCTTTCTTTCCTTTTCCGCCAACCACTGTAGTATTATCCTTATCAATGGTAACAGATGCAGCAGTTCCCAAATAACTGAGATCAGCATTTTCGAGTTTGTAACCCTGTTCCTCGCTGATCACAATACCCTTGGTGAGGACAGCGATATCCTGCAACATTTCTTTTCTGCGGTCACCGAAGCCAGGAGCCTTAACAGCAGCAACTTTCAGCGTACCACGTAATTTATTTACAACCAGTGTAGCCAGTGCTTCACCTTCCAGGTCCTCTGCAATGATCAGCAGCGGACGACCACTCTGTGCAACTTTTTCAAGGATCTGTAAAATGTCTTTCATCGCAGAGATCTTCTTATCATAGATAAGAATGTATGGATTCTGCAATTCAGCTTCCATTTTTTCGCTGTTGGTAACGAAATAAGGAGAGATATAACCGCGGTCGAATTGCATACCTTCCACAACATCAACCGTTGTGTCAGTACCCTTCGCTTCTTCTACGGTAATAACACCTTCCTTACCTACTTTGGTGAATGCTTCAGCAATCAGCTTTCCGATGGTTTCATCGTTGTTCGCAGAAATAGAAGCAACCTGCTGGATTTTCTTGCTGTCGTTGCCGATGGTCTGTGACTGAGCCTTCAGGCTGGAGACAACTGCAACAACGGCTTTATCAATACCACGTTTCAGGTCCATCGGATTGGCACCTGCAGCAACATTTTTCAAACCCTCGCTAATGATACTCTGTGCCAGCACAGTCGCGGTAGTTGTACCGTCACCGGCAATATCGGCTGTTTTGGAAGCTACTTCCTTCACCATCTGGGCGCCCATATTTTCAATCAGGTCTTCCAGTTCAATTTCTTTGGCAACCGTTACTCCGTCTTTGGTAATGGAAGGAGCACCAAATTTCTTTTCAAGTACCACGTTGCGGCCTTTCGGTCCCAGGGTAACTCTAACGGCGTTGGCCAGAATGTCCACGCCTTTTTTCATCTTATTTCTTGCTTCGATATCGAAGAAAAGTTGTTTAGCCATAATATTTGATTTGTGAATTTGAAAATTAGAAATTTAGAGAATGTATTTGTTGAGTACAATGAGGATCAGACTCCCATACTCCCATACTCTCATACTTGTTTAAAATCTTGCAATGATATCCGACTCCCTCATACTGAGAAAATCCTGTCCTTCGAAACTGATTTCAGTACCGGAGTATTTGCCATATAAAACGACGTCTCCTACTTTTACAACAGGCTTTTTGCCGTCTTCATCTATTTCGCTGATCGCAACCACTTCGCCGCGCTGGGGTTTTTCCTTGGCCGTATCAGGTATGATAATACCTCCGGAAGTCTTTTCTTCTGCTGGTGCGGGTTTTACAAAAACTCTGTTTTTGGTCCCTGCAATTGGTGAGATCGCTAACTTTTTAGCCATGACTGTATCAATTTTATTTTAATGAAATGATTAGAGCGCCCTTCTGAAGGGGCAGCAAAGTAACACTAAATTCTGTACCAATCCAGTCAAATCGGGCTAAATGGGAAGACTTGTCAGTCCCGCTGGTCTGCTAAGACAAAATGAATTATGAGGAAATGGCTAAATGACAGTGTCTTAGTAAGTCCTGACACTTCCGGACGTGCGGCCGGCGCCGACGTAATGATGCAAATAATATCCTTCTCCCAGATCGCTGATCTGGACTCCGGCAATGGAAGCATGTACAAACCGGTTATTATATAAATAAACGCCTACATGGGTAACACGGTGTCCCTTGCCCAGCGTATGGAAGAAAACAAGATCCCCTTCTTTTAAATCCTTTTTGGGAACCCTCTGGGTAGCCCTGTATTGGTCAGCACTGATTCTTGGCAGCTGGTTCACATTATAAACGCTGGAAAGTAAAAGCGACACAAATGCAGAACAGTCAATTCCTTCCTTACTATTACCGCCATAATGATAAGGAACGCCATACCACTGTTCCAAAAACTGGAGCAGCCGTTCATTGGTTAGTTCCTCTACTGGTGTATTGGTTAAAATGGCATATTTAAATTGCAATTGACCATATCCGTCATCGTTAAAAACCGATACAGTTGTTTTTGGGGAATTATAGCTGCCAGAACTTGTTTCAGTGGATTTATCAGGGGTCTTATTCAGGGTTCCGCCAGACTCTGTGGTGATGCTCTTAATAAAAACTGGCGATGAACTATTTACCGAATTCCGATCAGCAGACGCATCGGACAAATTGTCCGGGCTACGGGATGCCGGACGGAAGGCATTGCAACTGGCCAGGTTTGTCAGAAGTAGCAGTAAAATGAACCGATTTTTCATTTTCTTGTTGATACTGGAAACGGATAAAGATACAAATATAGTCTTAACGCATAAAGCTTAACGATTAACGCATATAAATTTTAACTTTTTAAGCCATCCTTTAATGTTATAACATTGAGCATCAATCGAAAAGCCTTTAGCTTAGATGTGTGTTCATTGTGAACAGATTTTCACTGCTAAAAATTCAAGCCGGTTTTTTTCTTTGTTAATTGCATGTCCAACCGAATACCGATGCCCGCTTTTTCCCATCTTCATGTTCATACTCAATATTCACTTCTCGATGGAGCCGCATCCATCCAGAGTCTTTATAATAAGGCGGTAAGAGATGAGATGCCCGCTCTGGCTATTACCGACCACGGCAATATGTTTGGTGCGTTCAGCTTCGTTGCCGAAGCGTACAAACACAAAAAACCCGACGGGAGCCTCAAAGTAAAACCCATCGTAGGTTGCGAATTCTATGTGGTCGCTGAAAGGCAAAAGAAAATATTTACCAAAGAACAAAAAGACGAAAGATTTCATCAGGTTCTGCTGGCAAAAAACAAAGTTGGATACCAGAACCTCATCCGGCTGACTTCCCTGGGTTATATTGAAGGAATGTACAGCAAATATCCACGCATCGACAAATCACTCATAGAACAATATCATGAAGGAATTATTGCAACGACTTGTTGCATAGGTGCTTATGTGCCACAAACCATTTTACACCATGGAGAGGAAAAAGCAGAGCAGGAATTTAAATGGTGGTTAGATTTATTCGGTGATGATTATTTCATTGAATTACAGCGCCACCAGATACCTGACCAGGAAAAAATCAACCAGTTCCTGCTCAAACTGTCAAAAAAATATAATGTGCCGGTAATAGCCACTAATGATAGTCATTATACGGACCAGGAAGATTATAACGCACACGACATTCTGCTCTGTATCAACACAGGTGAAAAACAATCCACACCCGGTTTTGATGATTTTGTTAACGATGAAATAATCTCAAAAAACCGTCGATTTAAATTTCCTAACGACCAGTTTTACTTAAAGACACAGGCTGAAATGTCAGCTCTTTTCAGCGATCTGCCGGAAGCTATTGACAATACCGGGCTGGTGGTAGATAGAGTGGAGGTTCTGAATTTGAAAAAGGATATTCTTCTTCCTGCTTTCCCTATTCCGAAAGAATTTCAAATACATACTGACAGCAACCTGAATCAGTGGGAATATCTCCGTGAAATTGCTTACAAGGGAGCTAAAAAAAGATATACTGACCTCACGGCTGAAATTCTCGAACGGCTCGACTTTGAATTGTTCACCATTAAAGCCATGGGATTTGCCGGATACTTTTTAATCGTCGGTGATTTTATACAGGCGGGCCGCGATATGGGTGTTTTTGTCGGTCCCGGACGTGGTTCAGCAGCTGGCAGTGTTGTGGCTTATAGTATTGGAATTACTAATATAGATCCGATAAAATATAACCTTCTATTCGAACGCTTCCTTAATCCGGACAGAAAATCGATGCCCGATATAGATACGGATTTTGACGATGAGGGCCGTCAAAAAGTTATTGAATATGTCGTAAAGAAATATGGAAAGAATCAGGTCGCGCAAATCGTTACATATGGAACCATGGCTGCCAAAATGAGTATTAAGGACGTGGCCAGGGTTATGGACCTTTCTTTAGCTGAATCCAATGCACTGGCTAAACTGGTGCCAGATCGCCCGGGCGTCAGTCTCAAGCGGGTTTTGCACGCTCCGCTCAAGTCGAAAAACGGAGAAAAATCTCTGGAAGAAAAAGAAGGAATAGGTGGCGACGATCTTGAACTGGTAAAAAAAATCCGGGAAATTTATCAGGGCACAGATCTGCGTAGCAGGGTACTTCGCGAAGCCGAAAGACTGGAAGGTTCTGTTAGAAATACTGGATTACATGCTGCGGGCATTATCATCGCACCTGATGACCTTACCAAAATTATCCCCGTTTGTACTGCGAAAGATTCAGAACTTCTTGTGACTCAGATTGAGGGCAGTATCATTGAAGAAGCAGGCGTACTGAAAATGGATTTTCTGGGATTAAGAACCCTGAATATACTAAAGACTTCCCTCGAACTTATAGAACAAAATCATGGCGTCACTATTGATATTGACCTTATACCTCTGGACGACAAAAAAACTTTTGAACTTTATCAGCATGGTGATACCATTGGTACTTTCCAGTTTGAAAGTCCGGGCATGCAAAAATATCTTCGGGATCTTAAGCCTGATAAATTTGATGACCTTACTGCGATGAACGCCTTGTATCGCCCCGGACCCATGGCCTATATTCCTGCGTTCATAGATCGGAAACATGGACGCGAACCTATACAATATGACCTCGCGGTCATGGAGGAATACCTGAAAGACACTTACGGCATCACGGTTTACCAGGAACAGGTAATGTTGCTGGCTCAGAAACTGGCCAGCTTTAGTAAAGGTGACGCAGACGTATTGCGAAAAGCCATGGGGAAAAAACAGAAGTCGATTCTGGACAAGATGAAAAGCCAGTTTATTTCCGGTGCCACTGCGAATGGTCATGCGAAAGAAGCGCTGGAAAAAATATGGACTGACTGGGAGGCATTTGCCCAGTACGCTTTTAATAAGTCTCATTCCACCTGCTATGCTTATGTCGCTTATCAAACGGCATATCTGAAATCACACTATCCTTCTGAATACATGGCCGCGGTTCTCAATCATCAGGGTAGTATCGAGAAAATCACTTTCTTCATGGAAGAATGCAAGCGCATGGGATTAAAAGTTCTTGGACCCGATGTGAATGAATCGAAACAGGGATTTGCAGTAAACAGTCGTGGGGAAATCCGCGTAGGCCTCGGAGGATTAAAGGGAGTCGGAGAAGCAGCCGTTACCTCTTTGATCGAAGAGAGATTGAAGAATGGTCCGTATGATTCGATTTTTGATATGGTGAAACGCATCAATCAACGTACAGTGAGTAAAAAAACATTGGAGAGTCTTGCTTATGCTGGTGCTTTCGACTGTTTTCCGCATTTGCACCGTGCGCAATATTTTCACATAACCCCCGGCGATATAGTTAACGGACTTGAAAAAATAATACGCTTTGGCAATGTTGTTCAGGCACAAAATGTGCAACACAGTAATACTTTATTTGGTGGATCATCTTCCGATTATGATGTACAGCCTCCAAAAATAGCAAACTGCGAACCCTGGTCGTTAACAGAATTGCTCGATCATGAAAAAGAAGTTACAGGCATGTTCATAAGCGGGCATCCGCTTGACCATTTCAAATTTGAGATTAATCACTATGGCATATTGAACCTCGCTGAGTTCAATGAAGTTAAGGAGGCTCTCAGTCTTCAGGTCAATCCGGGGAAACCATTCCGTCTTGCGGGTCTCGTAATTGACGCTCAGCACAGGGTCACGAAAACAGGCAAACAATTTGGTTCCTTCACCATCGAAGATTATTCCGGTAAAAGCGAGTTTATATTGTGGAGTGAAGATTATGCGCGTTATTCAAACTATCTGGAAAAGGGAAAAAACATATTCCTTACCGGATTTTTTAAAGCCCGATATAACAGGGCAGAATTTGAATTTAAGGTTGAAAAGATGTTCATGCTTGAGAGTATCAAGCCCCTGCTTACCAAACAACTGGTCATTGATCTCGATGCCCGTCATCTGAATGATAATATGGTGAAATTCATTGAAAAAAACACTAAAAAACATCCAGGTAAGGCTGGTTTAAAATTCAATGTACAGGAATCAAAAACAAATGCTAAAATAAGTCTTTATACCGTGGAGAACGGATTCGAAATGAATGACGAAATGGCTGCCTTTTTGCAGGACTGTCCTGAGTTTGAAGTTCAGATAGTTTCCTGGTAGCCGTACGCATGACATAATGTGACGCTCCATACAATTGGAAACATTCTTGTATAACAGTGTGAGAAACTGAGAAAGTCAGAGGCAGATGATGTGCGTTAATCTTTTTACCCGATGTCGTTAAAACGACAAAGAATGCAGAAAATAATACGGATTTTTGATTAAAATAAAATAGAAATATATGGCACTTGAATACACCGATGCGAATTTTCAGGAGAAGGTACTTTCATCCGACAAGTTAACAATAATAGACTTCTGGGCAGAATGGTGTGGACCCTGCCGTGCAATAGGTCCTGTAATTGAAGAACTTTCAAAGGAATACGACGGAAAAATAAATGTTGGCAAAGTAAATGTTGATCATAATCCTCAGTTGTCGGTGAATTATGGGATTACTTCTATTCCCGCCATCCTTTTTATCAAAGGCGGAAAGGTGGTGGACAAACTGGTAGGTGCACAACCGAAGAGTAATTTTGTGAAAAAAATTGAATCACATATTTAGGCTTAAGGCATAAAGCTCAAAGGATATATATAAACATATTTATAAAAAAAGCGTTTCTGAAAAGGGGCGCCTTTTTATTTGATGATTGATAATTTTTACAATAATTAACATTTCATAATAAATTACTTTATGGTTTAAGCCTTAGGCAAAAAACTTTAGGCTTTAAGCTTTAAGCTTTTAAACTATTTTTGCGCCCACCATAGCGATTATGAAAAAATATTTGCTACCCGTTTTTCTATTTGCCTCAATTACTGCTTGTCATGATAGCTCTTCACCGACTGTCAGTTCAAGCATTTCGGAACCGGCTGTTAGTAATGAACCACCCGCTATCAGTTACACAATACTGAATGCGCTTCCTCATGATCAGAATTCTTATACGGAAGGATTATTGATACACAATGGTAAACTATACGAAAGTTCGGGAGCTCCGGAGGAAATTGAAAAAACACGTTCCATCGTTGGAGTTGTTGATCCGGCTACCGGTAACATCGCAGTAAAAGCAGAACTGGACAAAAAAACATATTTTGGCGAAGGCATTACAATTCTGCATGATAAACTTTATCAGCTGACATGGACAAATAAAAAAGGATTTATTTATGACCTGGAAACCTTTAAAAAAATAGGAGAATTTAACATTCCAGGTAAGGAAGGATGGGGAATGACAACAGACGGAAACGATTTAATCATGAGTGACGGAAGCAGCAACCTGACTTTCCTTGATCCGGAAACATTTAAAACAAATCGAATTCTGGGTGTCACAGACAATAACGGGCCCGTCGGCAATATCAACGAACTGGAATATGTGAACGGAACTGTTTTGGCTAACGTTTACCAGACTGCATATATTATCCGCATAGATCCCAAGACGGGCAAAGTGATCGGAAAAGCTGATTTCAGCAGTCTGATAAAAGAGGTGAAATCGAAATACCCTGACACGGATTATATGAATGGGATTGCCTATGATTCTGCAAAAAACAAAATATATATCACAGGGAAACTATGGCCGAATATTTATGAAGTAAGACTCAATAACTAAAACTCGGGCATATCCGGCGCGGTAACATGGCGCTATTCGATAGGCGAAATTGACAGGAGGTACAGGGATAGCTGAAATGGTGGTTTCACAAAAATAGAAGCCGGACGTAACGATTTATCAGTTTTTATTTCCCTGCGATATAAATCAGAGAACTGCATTTCTCTTTATCGGTGAACGCTTTCATATTCGAAACGAATCCAGTTAAAAAACCATTCAGCATCGTTGCTCGACCGCCTGCATATTTTTCACTCAGCAGACTGATATAAAAACTATCCCACCACATTGGCAAGATGCCCCTTATTTGAAATCCAGCATCTTTCATTAACCATCGCATAGAAGCCGGGGAGAAATGATAAAGGTGTCTTGGTACATCATAAGCTGCCCAGTTTGCTCCATATTTCATTGCATCAAAACTGGTATAGTTAGGAACAGCAACAAATAACAGTCCTTCAGGTTTCAATATTTTTTTTATCTGATGCAGATAGGGATAAAGATCATGAACGTGTTCAATCACGTGCCATAAACTGATGGCATCAAAACTCCCCGGTAAAAAACTTTCCAATGCTTCCGAGGGTAATAGTTTTGTATGATGATTAATCTCAGCCTGGCCGCGAGCTTTTTCATCGGGTTCGATGCCAGAACTTTCCCAACCATGCTGATTCATATATTGAACAAACGCGCCGGTCCCTGCACCAATGTCCAGGTGATGACCATGTTTTATTCCAGTTGTCTTTTTGATTAAACGATATTTAGTAGCAAGAGTCTTGTTTCGGATGCGATGGTAAAGAGAGTTTACCAGACCTTTCCTGGTGTTACTATGAGAAATATAATCCTCCGACTGATAATAGAGTCCAATTTTGTCTTCGGGTGGTGAGTCTTTAGTAAACCGGAGACTGCACCGCTTGCACTCAAAGATTTCAAAATATTCTTCGCTAATGGAATGATCTTTTACTTTCAGTGCAAAATGAGTTTGGTTACTTTTGCAAACGGGGCAAATTAACGGTGCTTCAAATGAAGGATTCATTTACATGCGATTGATTCAATCCGACTGCGAGGGATCATTTTTTTACCTGGATAAGCTGTTGATTGGCGGTGGATCCAACATTCCACCCATGAGAAGAGAAATGAAACAGGATAACCATTACAGCCGCAATTCCGCCTATTAATGCAACCAACCACCACAACCTGTTTCCATGAACGGGCTCCTCCGCAAACCATTCATTCATTTCGCTGTTGGATCTTTCCCGGTCGCCCACCAGTAACATATGTTTTGCATTGGCGCGAACTACTTTTTCAGCGGGCACCGGCTGCAAAAATGTTGGATTTGGCATGGAAGATTCAAAATGTATTTCGCCCAAATCATTCTTAATAAGTGTTCCCAGCCCCTCCCATGAAGCTTCCCGTGAATAGTTAAGACGGTCCCTGAGGGAAAATGCAAAATCATTATATTGACGAAGCGCTTCATAGTCAGATATGTTTTGCTGAGCCGACAGGTAAGTGAAAAGGTCCTTATCAGGTGAGTCAAAAAATTTATCGAATCGAAACTGATAAGCGGGTGGGAGAATAGTCCTCGTACTCGCATCGATGGTTGCCGGAATACTTTCCATACAAATGGTTCCAAGGCCTGGCAATGGAATACTTTTTTTCAAAAAAAGATATTTATTGAGAATGGTGTACATAAACAGATTTAATGAAGGCTTATTTTCCGAAAGAGAATATTACACCCCCTAAGATATTAAATCCATACACAGTATACTGATTCCAGCGCTGATATTTATCATTGAAAAGATTATTCATCTGCAACCAGAGATTAAACTGCTTTGTAATCCGGAATTCAAGTCCGGCATTCACATCGAACCCGCCGTTCCCTGTTCCGACTGCCTGATTCAGGTATCGCCAGTAAGCACCCTTAAATGCCCATAGATCAGCTTTGAGCCAGAGTTCCTTTACAATCTGCCATCGCATGGTGGTGGTAAACTCCACAGGCAGTAACCCCCACGCTTTATATTCACTCGTAGTTTTATAGTTGGTGAGCGTCAGTGCAGCGGTAATATTGAAATTCTCGCCATCTATATAGCTGAGTTCTCCGTGCAGAGTGAAGGCATCCAGCTTGCTCTCGTATACAATCTGGAAATTCTTACCGTCCAGACTATCGTTCAGGAAGAGAGGCATATTGCGTGATTCGGAAAACCCTGCTTTGGCCAGATATGAAAAATGAGAGGAAAGTGATCCTTTAAAGCCGCCAAAAAATTCTTCCACTCTTGTATTTAATAAACTCGTCGGTGCCCATAACCAGGGATTTATTCCTGCAAACCGTTTGAAACTTCCTTTGTCATAATAACCATCCAGCGAAGCAAACAGGGTAAACTGTTTGTTATCCGTTGTGTATTCAGCCCTGAAATTCGGCAGCAGATGGAAATTGCCCTGATCCCATGAAGGCGTCATCTCAATATGCATGGCTATATTATCAGAATGATAAACCACAGCCGGTGAGACTAAAAACAGGTTGTTGTTGATGGTTGAACCATTCCCAATCGTATAATTGGTAACGTCTGCAGTAAATCCTAAATCAATAGCAAAGTTTTCATTGATTGTTTTTTCGAGTGGCAGGTTAAGCACCATATCAGCTTCCGATGTGCGGGGCGAATTATTCTCTCCGAACGCAGTTATTTTGAAATTGGGATTATAAGTAAGTCCCAACTCCGTAGGCACTGTATTTCGAAGTCCGATCTTACCGTCAAAAGTGAAAAATTGTTGCTGGAGTTCACTTTTTGCAAATTTCAATGTGTCGGGCTGAAAACCATATAAATAGTATCCGTCTGCCCGAACACCCAGAGCTCCGTCCCACTCAAGATTATTTTTAGTTTTTATAGTCCCGTTTATTGAACCTGTTAACAAACTATTCTCCTGGAAAGGCAGTTTCCCCTTGGAATTATACCCTTCTGCAAAAACATTGAAGAAGGTATTCTTGCGGTCTCCAAAACTAAGTCCCGCTTCTACATAAGGAAGGTGAACATTACCGGCACCGGCTTTAATATAATTATCGTTCTTCCACATTTTGAGACTGTCTGCCGGAAGAGCAAGCGGATTTAATCCGGCAGGCTGATAAGCAAGTGAAAGAAACTGAACGGGCAGGTTATATTTTAATACCGGATGAGCTGTATCTATCAGCGGCGCATCTGCATTAAAATTCAGTTTAGCCGTATTTTTTAAAGACGGTTTAAAGGTCGACGTAATATTAATGGTTTTTCTTTTTGTAGTATCCTGGGCATGAAGCGCCGGGGAACAAAGGAATAAACTCATTAGAAAACAAATAATTCCCTTCATCATATTATTTAAATTCAGCCTCATTCTAATTGTCATTGCCTACTTTACTATTGCCTGCCTCTTCCTTTTTCACTTCGTCAAGTCTTTGGCCGGCCTGCACCCGGATCTCATCAATTTTTGCATTTTCCACCAGACTCTGGAAGGTCGCTTTTGCGTTGAAATAATCTTTTTCCTTCAGATAAATTTCTCCAAGCAGAAAATAACTTTTTGTTACCCATAATTCATAGGAGCCTGATTTATGAATGACTTCAAAGGCGGATTTTTCAGCATCCTTCAGCCGGTTTTGATCAAACTGACAGGATGCAATCTGGTATTGTGCTTCGGCTCCATATGCTGCCCGGCTAAGGGATGCCACTGTTTTAAAATAAGGAATGGCAGATTCGCATTTTCCATCAGCCTGAAGAGACTTTCCCATGATCATACTTGCAATGATCCTGTCATCTGAGCCAATGCCTTTTTCATTGAGCAGGTCCCGGGCATTATCGCCTGCAGCCGACCACTGCTGCAATTCAAATTGGCTACGGAGCAGACCGCGCATAGCTTCCATTTTATTTTCCTGGGAGCTTGCAAAGTCTTTGAGTTTAGCATAATATATTTCAGCTTTTGTATAATCTTTGAGATCGAAGAAATTAATACGCGCCGACTGTAAAATAGATTTTTCAGCAAATTTATTCGGTGCCTTATCTGCAACCATTTCATATCCTGCAACAGCCTTTACCCAATTTTTCTGATTGGCATACATTTCACTTTTATAGAAACCGGCATCCAGTGCATACTTGCCATCCGGAAATTTATTCAGATAATCTTCGAATTTTTGAAGTGCTGCCGGGAAATTACCGTTGTTGAATTGCACTTCCGCTTCCTGGTAGGCCAGCTGGTCCTCCTGACTCGCAGAAATCGCTATACCCATACCTTTTGCAAAATTCACGTATTCGGAGGTACGTCCTTCTTCTACATAAATTGATTTCGTATTATCCAGTGCTTCCTGTGCTTCTATGGAATTCGGATACTGCTTTAGCAGGTCGTTGTATTTACTGAGGGCTTCTGCATTATTACCTAAGTTATAATTGGCAAGTCCTGAACGAAGCAGGGCGCTGGGTTTCAGCGCATCATTTCCGGAACTGTTGAGCACATTTTTCAGGTATGGAATAGATTCACGGAATTGTTCGTTAGAAAGATATGTATTCGCAATTTCCATATTGGCTTCCGCTATTAGTCCGGAAGTTGGATATTTCCGTATGAGACCGTTCAGAAGGCTGATTTTTTCTGACGAGTTGTTCACTCCTGACACCATCGCTTTTTGAAAAGTGGCATAGTCTGATGCGGGCCATGAATACTCCAGCACCTTATTATACATTGGAACAGCAATTTTGAAATCGCGGTTCATATAATAGCAATCGGCGCTCCGGATATATGCATCCTGATCCAGGGGTGGTGAATCAATACCCGGATTTCTAACTACCTGTAAAAAATAAACCAATGCTTCTTTGTAATTTTCTTTTTTCAGGTAGCAATAACCAAGGTCATATCTGGCGTTTGCGGGGTTCACTTCTCCCCTGCTTACCGGTGTTTTAAGATATTCAAATAAAAATGGAATCGCTTCATCCAGCCGGTTAGTGCGATAGGCAATTTCTCCTTTCCAGAAATTAATATATGGAAGCAGTACGGTGCTATTAGGTTCTTTCGAAGCCCGGTCAAGAAGCTCTGATGCGTTCTGAAGCAGACCATCGTTTATTAGCTCAGTGGCCCTCCCGTAAAGAATCCTCGCCTTTAACTGTGTGGCTGATGCGGAAGGATTTTTAACACTGTCCATCAGGGCCAGTGCATCTTTATAATTACTGGTATTGGCAAGTACATTGAGCAATAATTCCTTCGCTTCAGGAGCATATGTTGAAGTTGGATATTGCATCAAAAAACTACGGAATTCCGTCAGGGCAATGTCTGGATATCCCAGTTCGTAAGAAAGTTTGGCATAATGAAATGATGAAATTTCTTTCTGAACCGGGTAACTGCTGTTGGAAGCACAGAAAAGAAACGCATTCCGGGCGTTTGTTTTTTGTCCTGTCTTTAAATAGGCATCCCCCAATAAGTACATAGCATTTTGCGCGAGGGAATCGTCTTTTCCTCCCAATTGTTTAAAACCTTCAATGCATTTCTTATAGTTTTGAGACTGGTAATAGCAGTAAGACAATTCAAAGAGGTCCTGCCGGCTGACCGTTTTTGAACTATTCACATAAGACTCGAGATAAGGAAGCGCTTTGGTGAAATCTTTTTCCTCATAATAGCCATGGCCGACTAGCTGCCTGAGCTCTGCATCGTAGTACTGGTTCCCGGACGCGAGTTTTCCGGCAGCATATGTGATTGCTTTCTCCTTTTGATTCTGAACGAGGTAAATATTAGCGATGTAATAGGGAATAATTTTCTCGTATTTCGGCTCATTTTCAACAACCGAAAAAGCCGAATAGGCATCATTGTATTTCCTTTGGTAAAAACAGATAAAGCCGTAATAATAATTGGCATCAATATAATGATCATCCCCCTTCAGTTGACGAATGGCATCGAAAAGGGGTTTGGCCAGATCGAAATTCTTTTTGATGAAGTACACATAGCCTTTATGAAACTTCAGGCCGGCGATTTCTTCATTACTGAGATTTTCTATGCTTGAGTTCTCATACAGTTTAAGTGCATCTTCATAATTCCTGTGGCGAAAATAATATTCAGCCAGGTGATACGACATCATTTCTCCGCGCGCGCTATTATTTTCCGTTTCTATTAAAACCTTCGCAGGATATACCGCCGAACTGTCATCCTGATTGAGCGAACAAACCAGCGTATAGTAATGAACATTTTCGTAATTGAAAGATTCATATATCTGCGGTCTGGCAGCCTGATCCTGCTCCAGTTCCCTGAATAACGGATATGCCAGGCTGTAATACTGCTTTTGGTAAAATTCCTGTGCCTGTTTAAAAGTAAACTCCGGATCCGTCAGGAAGAAAGTTTGCTGTGATTTTGCATAAAAACACAAAAGTAGAAGGCAGGGTAGAATCGCTCTTTTCATCCGGGAGTTATTAAACACGTTCTCAAGTACTGAATTATTTCCTCTAATACCAAACATTGTTCCAAACAGCTTGTGGATAACTGATATGATTAACATTTCTTTAGTTCAACTTAAAAATTTTCAAAATCTTTACATTTGAATGAAATTAATCCAGATGAGAAAACTTTTGTCGACTTCCTATTCAGCGGGTGCTTTCAATTTTGCATTGCTGGTACAAAGGGTTGTTACAGGACTGTTGCTGCTGATCGGGCATGGCCTGCCGAAAATTTCTGGTTTCCACGAACTTTCGGCCAATTTTTACGACCCCTTGCATATCAGTCACCGGGGTTCGCTGATCCTTGTAATACTTGCTGAATTATTTTGTTCCATGTTGCTGGTTCTGGGTCTGTTCACCCGGATCGTCGCGCTGATTATCGTGATTAATTTGTCAGTCGCAGTGTTTATTTATAACCATGATCAGCCGCTGAAAAATGTTGAACTGGGCGCCATCTATCTGACAAGTGTATTTACCATTATGATCGTCGGTCCGGGCCGGGTGAGCGTGGATGGAATGATGGGGAAGTAGAACTAGTATGGGAGTATGGGAGTATGGGAGTATGGGAGTATGGGAGTATGGGAGTGAGTTTCATTTTACTTTCAACTTTTAATAGCTATCGGTCAACGGTCATCGGTCAACATTAAACTCAAAGATCAATGTTTATTACAGAAACCCATATCCGTGTTCGATATGCAGAAACAGACCAGATGAATGTTGTCTACTATGGCAATTATGCGCAATATTTTGAAGTTGCACGTGCTGAATCGATACGAAACCTTGGTTTTACTTATAAAGAAATGGAAGAAACCGGTGTGATCATGCCGGTGGTCGAAATGCAGACAAAATTTTTAAGACCTGCTCACTATGATGATCTTCTAAAAATCAAAACCATTTTAAGAGAATTACCAGTCGATCACAGGATCATTTTTGAACATGAAGTATACAATGAGGAAAAGAAATTACTAACCGTCGGAAAAGTAATCCTGTATTTTGTAAAAATGAACAATTTTGAAAAAACAGCCATGCCCGAAGCGCTGCGAACAGTTCTGCAGTCATTTTTTCCAACATAGTCTGAACGATCTTAAACAATTCTGTGTCTTGCGGGTAATTATTACATGACGAACACATCCATTATAACCATCGGGGATGAATTGCTGATCGGCCAGGTGATCGATACCAATAGTGCATGGATGGCCCAGGAGCTTAATAAGGCAGGCTTTTGGGTCAACCGCCGGCTCGCCATTGGTGACAGCCGTAATGATATACTCAAGGCGCTGCATGAAGAATCTGCAAATGCTGATATCATTTTGATCACAGGCGGACTGGGTCCTACAGAAGACGATATCACCAAATTCGTGCTCTGTGAATATTTCAATACGAACCTGATCATAAACGGGGAAGCGCTGGAGAACGTAAAAAATATATTTTTAAAAATACTTAACCGTCCACTGATTGAACGAAATCTCAAACAGGCAGAAGTGCCTGCATCCTGCATGGTAATCCAAAATAAAAGAGGTACCGCACCGGGTATGTTATTTGAGAAAAACGGAAAAATATATGTTTCCATACCTGGTGTACCTCATGAAATGAAAGGAATGATGACCGAATCGGTAATTCCTTACCTGAAAAACAAGTTTGACTCTAATTTTATTTTACACCGTACACTGCTGACTGCGGGAGTAGGTGAATCCACACTGGCTGATCAAATAAGTGATTTTGAAGAGGCACTTCCGCAGGAAATCAAACTGGCTTACCTGCCTGACCACGGTATGGTGCGTTTACGGCTGACCGCTTCTGCAAACCAGGCGGGAGAACTGGAATCAAAGCTGGATCAACTATTTTCCGACCTTAAGTCAAAGGTATCACAATGGGTTGTCGCCGATGAAGACATTTCGATCCAGGAAGTTTTAGGCAGACTATTCACCGAAAGAAATATGACCGTTTCCACTGCCGAAAGTTGCACAGGTGGATTTGTCGCACAGCTTATTACCAGTATAGCCGGATCGAGTAATTATTTTCGCGGATCCATAATAGCATATGACAATGACATAAAGAAAAAAATACTCGGGGTTGATCCGGACATTTTATCATCCAGGGGTGCCGTAAGTGAAGAAACAGTTCGTTCCATGGTTGTTGGTGTTATAAAGATCATGGAGACAGATTTTGCAATTGCTACTTCAGGTATCATGGGACCTGGGGGCGGGTCGATTGAAAAACCAGTTGGAACGGTGTGGATAGCTGCCGGAAGCACCGATGAAATTATAACGCAGAAACTTTGGTTTCGCTTTGACAGGCAACGAAATACCGAATTGACTGCAGTAAATGTGCTCAACTTGTTGAGAAGATTTATTTTATCAAAACATCCTGAAAACCGGCCTGCCAGACTTAAATAATTAATTAATACTTTTGAACGAATTTAAAGATCATCTTCCATGGCGATTGTCGATCTGTTAATGCCAAAAATGGGTGAGAGCATAATGGAAGCCACCATTCTCAAATGGAACAAGCGGCCGGGGGATTTCGTTCAACAGGATGAATCTTTGCTCGAAATCGCGACAGACAAAGTTGACAGCGAAGTTCCATCTACCACAGCCGGTGTATTGAAGGAAATTCTTTTCCCCGAAAATTCCGTTGTTCCGGTAGGCGCCGTTATCGCGAAAATAGAGTCAGAAGTACTTGATTCCACATCAGACAACTCTGAATATTCAGCGCCTTTTTCTGACGGCACATCGGAGAACGAGTACAACGACAGGCGGTCATTTTCTTACAAAGAACATACAGAAGAACCAGTTGCAGGTAGTCATTCATTGTTATATGGAGAACCGCATTCTTTTAAGCATGAATCGTCAACAGTGTATGGAAATGAAGAATCGGGAAAAATGGCTGACAACCGTCAATTGACAAATGCCAACGAAAACGGAAATCGTTTTTACTCTCCACTGGTATTGAATATTGCAAAAAACGAAGGAATACCGCTTTCGGATTTGGAAAAGATCCATGGTACAGGTAATGAAGGCAGAGTTACTAAAAAGGATATTTTATCATTTGTAACCAATAGAAAAAGCGAAAATGGTTTTCAGAGCCGCCCTGCTGTGGCTGAACCCTCCTACTCAAACGAAAGCATCGGAACTGTCAATAGCGGCAAAATTGGGCAGGCCGAGTCCATATCCACGAATATCAGCGGCAATGTGGAGATACAGGAAATGGACCGTATGCGAAAACTGATAGCTGAACATATGGTGCGCAGTAAACAAATCAGCCCTCATGTAACCAGTTTTTCAGAAGCCGATGTTACCAATCTTGTGGCCTGGCGCGAAAAAGAAAAAACGGAATTTGAAAAGCGGGAAGGTACCAAACTTACTTACACTCCTCTATTTATCGAGGCTGTGATAAAATGTATAAAGAAATATCCACTGATCAACAGTTCCCTGCAGGGAGATAAAATTGTCATCCGCAGGGATATCAATATCGGCATGGCCACGGCCCTCCCGTCAGGCAGCCTGATTGTGCCTGTTATCAAAAACGCCGATAACTATAATCGGGTAGGACTGGCACGCCAGGTAAATTCACTGGCCGATAATGCCCGAGACAGTAAACTCAAACCGGAAGATATTCAGGGAGGAACTTTTACACTTACGAATGTCGGCATATTCGGCAGCCTGATGGGAACTCCAATTATCAACCAGCCTCAGGTAGCCATCATGGCAGTAGGTGCAATAAAAAAGCGGCCAATGGTCATTGAAACAGAACAAGGTGATGCAATCGGCATTCGTCACATGATGTATCTCTCCATGAGTTATGACCACCGTATCATCGACGGAAGTCTTGGCGCCAGTTTTTTAACAGCAGTTGCAAAAGAACTTGAAGCTTTTCAAGGTTGACGGTTAACGGTTGGCCAATGGCGGTTGGCGGTTGGCGGTTAAAGGTTGACGATAAAAGTATCCCACTCTCACACTCTCACACTCTCAAACTTGTTTTAGGCTTTACGCCTTATCTGGCCATCATAACAATTCTGAACATTGAACGTTCTTATATGGAGAAGTTTTGTAAATTTCATTACTTACTAAACCAGGTACAATGAAAACACTCTCCGAAACATGGTTCGCTGATGGTTATATTGACTTCGAACTAAAGAAATACACCCTGCTCGCCTACCTGCAGGAAATCAACAGGAATTTCCAGGAAAATAAGCTCTATCCCCAGCTTGCAGATGTAATATTTCACTATAATAATCTGGTCGCATTCCGCGAAAACAAAAAATTCCTTCAGGAACAATTTCCCAAAAAATTATCTGGTCTCCAGATGGAAAAAATCCAGGTTCTTTATGAACAAATGATACAGGACGATGAACTGATGCGTGAACTGGAAGACATCATTGAATATTCTACTGCACACATGAAGACGGCTATTACGAACGGCACAGAAATTTATGAATTTGTAGAAGACAAACTCAGTATTCATCCTGTAGGAATCATGCCGGTGAATTCCAAAGAAGGTTATTTTTTACTCTGCGATGGATCAGCTAATGAAACCAGGGCTTATAGTTTCTACCTTAGTTTTTTCGAAAAGCATGATGAGAAATACCGGAGCATGCGTACTGAATATATCGATACCTGGCAGCGTGGCTTCTCCAACACTTATGAGCAAATCAAATCAGAACTGCTTTACCGCAAACCTGATCTGCCGCACCCTGCCGTATATGCCATTGAAACCAGTTTAAAATTCCCGCTTGATGAAACATTATTACCCGTAGCGAAACGAAGTCTCGTTCGTTATATTTCTATAAAGGCCGCCTGATAAAATTATTCGTCATAATTGTTGAAACAATTTTTAATCGGATAAATTGTTCCAGCCCATAAAACGCGGCTGGTGTAATTTATTTTGACAGTAAACGCTTCTTTATATATTATGAGAGATTTTTCTGAGGCGAAGTGACTGTAATATGACTGCAGCGATGATTAGAATAAATCCATAATAAAAGCCAGGACTGACTGATTTATCTTCCCTGTAAATCAAAAAAGCCATCGCGATCCCATAAATGGGCTCCAGGTTATAAGAAAGGTTAACTGTAAATGCTGAAATTTTTTGCAATGCTTTCATAAAAAGATCGTAACCAATCACGGTACAAACGATACCCAGCACCAGCAGCCAGAGCCAGTCCGATAGTGATGGTGTCAGCCTGACAGGAACATAATAAAAATATACTGGTAATAAGAGTGTCAAAAAGAAAAATCCACCGCTAAGTTGCCAGCGTGTGGCTATTCCAGGTTCCAGTGATTGAATGAGTTCCCGATTCAGGATAGGAAAAATACTGGCAAGAAATGCAGATATCATAGAAATGATAATTCCAGTTTTATACTGAGGATCAAAATGGAAGACGATACTAATTCCTGCGATCACCAGCAGGCCCAGTAAGATTTCGATTAAATCAAAATGCTTGCGCAACAAAAGGGGTTCAAGAATAGCCGTGAAAAAACCCATCGAGGAAAGACAAACCAGGGCGGTCGAAACATTGGAAATTTTTATCCCTGCGTAAAATGTCACCCAATGTAATGCCAGAAGGAATCCTATGCCCGATGCCTGCAATATTTGTTTCGTGGTGGCGGCATTTTTTTTACCACGAATCAGATAGATCAGCCATAATACGATACAGGCGATCATCAAACGGTACCAGACCAGGACAAATTCATTAAGTGTAATCAATCGTCCCAATACACCCGTAAAACCAGCAATAAAAACTGCAATATGTAATTGGAAAAACGCCTTTTTCATGGGAGGCAAAGAAAGATTATTTTCCTTCCACCACCATATTTTGAGAGAAATGATTTACGGTGTCGTTTACCGATGTTTTTTTAACCCTTTTACGATAACTCCTGAACAGAGCGTCCCAACGGAGTTTCAGCACGCCTATTATACCCTCTTTTACAATTCCCTTATTCATTTTCGAAATACCCAATTTACGATCCGCGAAAATAATAGGCACTTCAGTAATTTTAAAACCAAGTTTCCATGCGGCAAATTTCATTTCTATCTGGAATGCATAGCCTGCGAAATGAATTTCATCCAGGTTGATTGTTTCCAATACTTCCTTTCTATAACATACAAATCCCGCAGTAGGGTCCTTCACCGGCATCCAGGTAATGATACGTGTGTATATGGAAGCGCCCTTGGATAGAATAATACGATCCTTTGGCCAGTTTACATTACCACCACCTTTTACATAGCGGCTTCCGATAGCGACACCGGCGCCCTGGTATTTGCAGGCATTGTATAAACGTTCCAGATCTTTAGGATTATGGGAGAAATCGGCATCCATTTCAAAAATGAACTCATATCCTTTCCCTACTGCCCATTTAAAACCATGTACATATGCCGTGCCCAACCCCAGTTTTCCCTGTCTGACCTCGAGAAAAAGTTCTTCAGAAAATTTCTTTTGTAAATCCCGCACGATGTCTGCTGTGCCGTCTGGCGAACCATCATCGATAATAAGGACATGGAATCCCTGATTCAAAGAAAAAATAGCTTCGATAATGGTTTCGACATTCTCCTTTTCATTATAAGTCGGTATAATGGCAATCTTTTCCAGGTTAGCTAATCGTTTTATCTTTTTTTAACATCGTACGGTTGAAAATCTCGGTTAGTTTTTGTTTGGTATGCATCGGAAAATCCCCCTTCATCATCCAATCGTAATACTGGGGTTCTGATTTTAAGACATCTGCAACGGCCCTTCCCTTATGCTTTCCGAAGTTAAAGATTTCAATACCATTTTCCATGGAAAATCGACGGGCAAAATCAACGAGTTGGTCGTCTCCTGTAAATTTAACAATACTGTCCGGATCATTCCCCAGCTGAGGGTACCGGTTAAGTTGTGCAAGCAGGATATCAAGTGTAGCTTCAGCGTCGGCCTGCGCTCCATGAGCTCCGTCATGTATCTTATCACAGTAAAATTTATAGGCAGCCGAGAGTGTCCGCTGTTCCATCATATGAAACACACGTTGTACATCGATGAGCTTTCTTCCTTTCATATCAATCTCAATACCAACGCGTAAAAACTCTTCCACAAGCAGAGGGATGTCAAAACGGTTTGAATTATATCCCGCAAGATCGCTATGGTCCAGGAACTGTTTCAGTTCATTAGCTGCCTGGCGAAAGGTTTGGGCATCTCTTACCATATCATCCGTAATGCCATGAATTTCCGATGCCTGTTTAGGTATCGGAATTTCGGGATTGATGAGTTTATGCTTTACACTTTTGGTTCCATCGGGCATGAGTTTTACGATGGCAATTTCTACAATGCGGTCGGTAGCAAGATTAATTCCTGTGGTTTCCAGGTCGATAACCGCCAGTGGTCTGGTTAATTGTAACATGAATCTTTATGGGTTAGGAAATAGTTTCTTTTGCAAATGTAACAATATCCAAATCATCCTGATTTCAGGAACAGGTCGCAGGCAAATTCAATGCATCCTAAACGGGCCCTCTTTAGGTCATCGATGCTATCCTGGATTCCGAGAGTACCCAATGAGTACCAATGTGTGCCAAGAGGTCACATTGAGGAGAATTCGGGGTGAAACTGCATCCATCACAGGTTTTGGGAGATTCTGTCAGTATTTCCCGAGAACCCCGTCGCATTTTGGGTGATCTGGCGGTAGTTGGCAGTAGATTTGTTCTGTCTTTTTCATCCAGAGATATATGTCAGATTAAGCATAAAAAAGATAGATGTAGGCTCAAATTGCGCGATTTACCGGGTTTCTGAGAATCACAAAATATGTCTAAATAGGCTGCCCTATTGCATTTACGGATAATATTGTTTTATTTTGCTTTATTCCTGTTTAATCCTTCGAATAACACCCTTTTAAGCTTAAAGCCGAATGGCTAAAGCCTAAAACGTTTCAATCGTACCTCCGAAAATTTATTTTTTATGCTTGGCATTAAGCCTTAGGCTTTCTGCTTTAAGCTTAAGAGTCCGTTCCTCTGAACTACCTGGCTGTTCGACCTGATGCCAGGCTTTTATTATTAATTTAAAATACCCAGGAAAATGAGAAAGACAGTTTTAATTATCGCAATCTTCGCATTGGCTTCGTCCGTATTCGTATCCTGTGCAAGTTACAGAAGCTCAGGAAAAAGCGGATGTAAGGCAACACAGGGATATGTCGGATATGGCTCCAGATAAATTCCACTATTGAATTCCTGCGTGCAATTGCCTGGTACCTTATAAACCAGAAAAAATATTCATATTAAATGCCCGGATGGTTTGATTTCAACCAGCGGGCATTTTTATTTATAAAACTTAAACCGGATTTGTGGCTTTCTGACAGTTCGCAGGATTGAATTACAAAGCCCCTGACGTGAGAATCGAAAGCTGCTCAGGAAAAACATGTAAATTAAAGAAATGCCATCAGGATCTGGAATTGGCGACTCTCTAAGTTGCCCAAGCTTTATCTCCTTTCTTATAAGGAATGCATCCTTCATATTTCCCGGGTACTGCAATATAACGTAGCGCTTTTGTAGCACCGGGTTCCGAAGTAAAATATCCCCATATAGTAAGTTCCTTCATCATCCGGAAATAATGTGCAGGATCTGTCGGCTTTTTATTCGCCATATAATCTTTCTGCTCCTTGTCGAGCGCAATAAGTAATTTTTTACGTTCTTCGGGGCTTGATTCCAGGTAGTATTTTCCATTCATTGTTTTACTGGCTTCGTTGAGCTTACCCATGCCGGCAATGAAAATATCCTGATCTGATTTATCGTAACAGTCTCTGACAATTGTATGCATGAAATCTCCGATTTTAGCATCCTTGGCGCCAGGTGTGTCCGTTGCGGGGATGATGGTTTCGCCTATTTCATCCAGAAATGAAGTGTCTTCCGGAGAAAAATCCAATCCCAGCGTCCCGATTTTTTTATTTTCATTAGTACAACCGGATAAAAACATTTCAGCTCCGATAATTGTCCCCCCGAGTAGCAGAGCTACAGATGATAATGCTTCTCTTCTGTTCATCTTATTAGATTTAGAATTTCAAAAAAGCCCAAAGCATAAAGCTTAAAGCCTAAAACTAATGAATAATTTACTTCCCACACTCCCATATTCCCATACTCCCATACTTTAGTTAAATATTCCTCTTTTTCAACTCACTCACCGCATGATCCGCAGCACGGGCAGTAAATGCCATATAGCTAAGTGACGGATTTACACAGGATGACGAAACCATAAATGATCCGTCAGTTACAAATACATTCGGCGCATCCCAAATCTGGTTCCATTTATTCAGGACAGAAGTTTTAGGATCCTTACCCATCCGTGCCGAACCCATTTCATGTATACCCCTTCCCAATGTACCATTTCCTACATATCCTTTTACATTTTTCACTCCGGCCGTAGTCAGCATTTCTACGGCGTCATTCTTCATGTCCAAACGCATTTTCTTTTCGTTATCCTTATATTCTATATCCATCGCCAGGATGTTCAGTCCCCATTTGTCTTTTCGTGTTTTGTCGAGTGTAACTTTGTTTTCGTGATATGGCAGGGTTTCTCCAAATCCACCAATATGCAGGCTCCATGGACCTGGTTCCGTCAGGGCTTCTTTCAGATCAATCCCGAGTGTGACTTCTTCCGGACTGCGCATATAACCTTCTCTTCCTCCGCCCCCCTGGTATCCGAATCCACGTATGTAATCTCTTTTATCGGCACCCACATTCCTAAACTGAGGTATATAAATACCATTCGCTCTTCTGCCATAATAATATTTATCGTCAAAACCCTCTACAGTTCCACCGGCGCCCACGCCCAGGTGATGGTCCATAATATTATGCCCCAGCTCCCCATTACTGCTGCCGAGTCCGTCAGGCCAGATATCCGTTGCGGAATTCATGAGAATCCAGGCACTATTCAAAGTGGACGCATTCAGGAATATGATCTTAGCATTATATGTATATGTCTTGTTGGTTTCTGCGTCCAGAACTTCCACACCGGTCGCTCTTTTTTTATCCTTGTCGTAAAGAATTTTTGTAACAATGGCCCAGGGGCGTACTGTAAGATTGCCCGTTTTCATCGCCGCTGGGAGCGTGGATGACTGTGTACTGAAATAAGCACCGAAAGGACAGCCCAGCCAGCATTTATTCCGGAACTGACAATTGGTTCTCCCTTCAAGCGGCTCTGTAATATTTGCCGTTCTGCCAATGATAACATGACGGGATCCTTTGAATAAATCCTTCATCCTGGCGGAAAAATCCTTCTCAACACATGTCATATCCATGGGTGGCATAAACTGTCCGTCGGGTAAAATATCCAGCCCGTCTCTGTTGCCGCTTATACCCGCAAATTTTTCTGCATAGTCATACCAGGGAGCAATCTCTTTATATCGTACTGGCCAGTCAATACCATGACCATCGCGGGCGTTCGCTTCATAATCATGATCACTCCAGCGATAACTTTGCCGGCCCCACATAAGCGAACGACCACCCACATGATATCCGCGAAACCAGTCAAATGGTTTTATTTCAGTATAGGGACTGTCCTGATCGCTGCACCAGTAATCCAGATTGGTTTCATTCAGCGGATAATCTCTTTTGAGTACCGGGTATTCCCTGATCATCTCCTGAGTGCGCCGGCCGCGGTGGGGATAATCCCAGGCTTCTTTACTCGCATTTACATAACCTTTTACGTGTTCAATATCTCTTCCCCTTTCAAGCATGATCGTTTTTAGTCCTTTTTCGCAGAGTTCCTTTGCGGCCCATCCTCCGCTGATTCCTGACCCGATTACAATTGCATCATACACATTGTCTGCCATGGTAATTAGCTGTTTAGATTTTTATTTTTACACATCACAAATGATAACGGCTTTATTTAATGAAGCGATTTTATCTTTTTCCAGCGGGATAAATTCCTGCGCCACATACCCTTTGAAACCCGTTGCCACAATGGCTTTCATAATGGCAGGATAATAAAGCTCCTGACTTTCATCTATTTCGTGTCTCCCGGGAACACCACCTGTATGATAATGTCCCAGATACTGGTAATTATCCTGAATGGTGCGGATTACGTCTCCTTCATCTATCTGCATATGATAGATGTCGTATAATAGTTTAAAATTCGGACTATTCAGTTTTTTACATAATGCCACACCCCAGACGGTATGATCACACATATAATCTTTGTGATTCACTTTGCTATTCAGCAATTCCATCTGAATGGTAATTCCGTTTTTTTCTGCCATTGGTAAAATTTGCTGCAGTCCTTTTACGCAATTATTCAAGCCGGTCTCATCATCCATACCCCTGCGGCTTCCGCTGAAACAGATAACATCTTTATAACCAGCAGTAACCATAAGCGGGATCACTTCATTATACTGATTTACCAGTTTTTCATGGAATTTAGTATCTGCAAATCCATCTGTAAGACTTACATCCCCTGCCACATAACACATAGAACTGTAAAGTCCGTATTTCTGTAACATCGGCCAGTCTCTCGGAGCAACGAGATCGATTGCGTGTAAACCAATTTTCTTTACTTCCTGGCAGAATGTTTCCAATGGAATGGAATCATAACACCAGCGACACACAGAGTGATTTATATTCCCCTTGAGTTTCAATGAATCTTCAGATTTTGATTTTGGCGTATAAGATGAAAGCAACTGACTTCCCGCTGCCAGGACAGCTGAACCGGCAATCATATTCTTAATAAGTTTCCGCCTGGATGAGGGAGGATTCATGCGCCTTATAAAGTTTGAATGTACGAAATGGAATGAAGATGATTACAAATTTAATGACCAGCGGAAACAGTTGCCAGGATTTCCGGTTTTTTACGTCCGCGCATGTATAAATTCAATCCAATAAATGCGACGATCAGAGCAAGAGGGATCATTAGCGTAAAATTGAGAATAGCTGGTCCGGCCGCTTTATTTGCTTCAAATAATGCATTTGCCATATCGGAACCAGCAGGTGCTTTATTATATAATGCAAGGTCGGCTCCGGCCGGTAATTTTGCCAGCAACCAATGCATCATAGTGTTTACCCATAATGATGGTATATAGGGCTACGGAAAGCATACCCACACCTCCCATAAGATTCATGCCAACAGCTCCCGTTCTTGGGAAGATTTTCAGAAACAAAACCAAGCATGGTGGGCCAGAAATAACATACACCCATTCCAAAAACAAGCGCTCCTACGAAAATCATATTACCGGTAGAATGACCCAGCAGGTATATTCCGATCGAAGCAAGTATTGCTGACATCAAAAGTACACCCTGAGGTGAAATACGTTTGACAATGGGACCGGCAAAAGCCCTGCCAACTACCATCACACCTGTATCAAGCGTTAAGATCAATATCGCATTGTCTGTGACATTTTTCAAGCAAAACATCAATCCATTGCGCAGTAAATAATTCTGTGATGGCCGTTCCGAACATACAGATAATCATGAATAAAAATAAACCGGATAAAAGAGCCAAATACATTTGCTTATTGGAAACACCGGCGGCAACCCTTTCAGTAACCGGAAATTTTAATTTGAAGAATAAATAGCCGTAAATAAGTGTCGGGATCAGCATGGTGGCCACTTCTAACTGCCAGCTAACTCCCAGTTTATTTAATCCAAATACAATCAGTGTTCCGATAAATATGCCGCCCGGAAACCAAAGATGAAAATGATTTAGTTTGGTTGTTTTATTGTTCGGGAAGAGTGAAGCCACCAATGGATTACAGGCTGCTTCCACTGTACCGTTAGCGATGCCAATCAGTAAAGTGGAAAGAAATAGGGTCCAATATCCAGTAGCCGTTATAGTCAGTATGATACCGGCAAGGTGAAAAATGAAAGCCATTTCCAAAAGTCTTTTCATGCCGATAATATCAACAACAAATCCGCCGATCACTACCGCAAGAGGAAACCCCCAGAAAGCTGTAGCTGCTATCGTTCCAAGTTCAGAAGCATTCAGATTAAAGTCAGTTCCGAGTTTCCCAAGGATCCCGGCCCGAATACCGAAAGAAAGCGATGTGACGAGCAAAGCCAGGCAACTGGCAGTAAAAAGTTGTTGGCGGGGAATGTTGTTTGAAGGCATAGCAATCGTTTTTAATTTAGAATCGTCAGAAATACATTTGTCGATACAGAACAGTAAATGTAATTTTTATTTTAGGAAATAAAAAAAGCAAACAAATGGCTTTCCTTCGTAAATATGTACTTTAGAAGGCCGAAAAGCGTAAAGCGTAACGCCTAAAGCCTAAAGCTTTTTATTATTTTTTACTTTTTAATTTACTGACATGAACAGAAAACTACGAATGGGAATGGTTGGCGGTGGTAAGGATGCTTTTATAGGAGCCATTCACCGCTATGCTGCGCTGATGGACGGACTCATTGAAGTATCCTGCGGTGCGCTTAGTATCAATGCCGAAATAGCAAAAGCATCAGGAGAAATGTTATTCCTTCCGCCCGAACGCACCTACCTGAATTATGAAGAAATGATGGAGAAGGAATCTAAACTTTCGCCAGATAAGAGAATTGATTTCGTGACAATCGTCACACCGAATTTTGCTCACTTCGCTCCTGCTATGCTGGCCATGGATAAGGGTTTTCATGTTGTAATAGAAAAACCAATTGCATTTACCATCGATGAGGCAAAACAATTAAAGAAGAAAGTGGAAGAAACCGGACTTATACTTTGTCTGACACATACATATTCCGGTTACCCGATGGTAAAACAGGCACGCCAGATGATAAAAAATAATGTGCTGGGAAAAATCCGGAAAGTCTGGGTTGAATATCCGCAGGGCTGGTTAAGTAAACTCACCGAACGTGAAGGCAACGCCCAGGCTGCCTGGAGAACCGATCCGAAGAGATCGGGGAAAAGTGGCTGCATGGGTGATATCGGTACACATGCGGCACATCTTGCAGAATATATCACCGGGCTGAAGATCACCAAACTTTGTGCGGACCTGAATATTTTTGTAGAAGGGCGCATGCTGGATGATGATGGAAATGTATTGTTGAAATTTGAAAACGGAGCTGCCGGCGTATTGATGGCTTCGCAGGTAGCTGCCGGTGAAGAAAATGCATTGAGAATCCGGGTCTATGGTGAAAAAGGCGGACTGGAATGGCGGCAGCAGGAACCCAATTCTCTTATAATGAAATGGCTTGATCAGCCCATGCAGATTCTCCGCGCGGGTGTTGGCTACAAAGAACCTCTCTCTTCCTTCGCAACCCATAATTTCCGAACTCCCGGTGGTCATCCTGAAGGATACCTGGAAGCATTTGGAAATATCTATCACAATTTTGCACAAACATTATCCGCACGTATTGATGGAAAGAAGGCGTCCGATGAAAGCCTTGATTTCCCAGGAGTGGAAGATGGCATTCGGGGAATGGCGTTTATTGATAATGTAGTTGCTTCGTCAAAATCTAAAGAGAAATGGACGGATCATACCGTAGAAGTGTGAGAGTGTGAGAACAACAGTCATCTGCCAACAGTCATCGTCAGTTAAAAAGATATTCAAATGAAAACAATAAAGGGCCCCGGTATTTTTCTCGCACAATTCCTGGGCGACAAGGCGCCTTTCAACACCCTGGAAGACCATTTGCAAATGGGCCGGATCATTGGGATATATCGGCGTACAGATTCCTTCGTGGGATGCGCGCTGCATAGATCTTAAAAAAGCAGCTGAGAGTAAAACGTATGCCGATGAAATTCGGGGAATAGTAAACTCCTCCGGCCTTGAGATTACCGAACTCTCCACTCATTTACAGGGTCAGCTGGTGGCCGTACATCCCGCATATGATGACCTGTTCGATGGATTCGCACCTGAAGCATATAGAAAAAATCCGACAGCCCGCCAAGGCTGGGCCGTCAGTCAATTAAAATATGCCGCCGCTGCTTCAAAAAATCTTGGTCTCAATGCCCACGCAAGTTTCAGCGGGGCACTTCTCTGGCCCACATTATATCCGTGGCCACAAAGACCAGAAGGACTGGTAGACACCGGTTTTAAGGAGTTAGGAAAACGATGGAAACCCATCCTGGATGTTTTTGAAGAAAATGGCGTAGATCTCTGTTACGAAATTCATCCGGGAGAGGACCTGCACGATGGAGTTACATACGAAAGATTCCTGGAAGAAGTAAATAATCACCCGCGTGCCTGCCTCCTTTATGATCCATCGCATTTTGTATTGCAGCAACTCGACTATCTCACCTATATAGATTATTATCATGAACGCATCCGCGCATTTCATGTGAAAGACGCTGAATTCAATCCTACCGGGAAACAGGGTGTTTACGGTGGTTATCAATCCTGGATAAACAGGGCCGGCAGGTTTCGGTCGTTAGGTGATGGTCAGGTAGATTTTAAATCCGTCTTCAGCAAACTGACGCAATATGATTATACAGGATGGGCGGTCCTTGAATGGGAATGTTGTATTAAACATCCGGAGGACGGTGCAAAAGAAGGATCCATGTTTATTAAAAATCATATAATCCGTGTTACAGAAAAAGCCTTTGATGATTTTGCGGGCACAGGTTCTGATGAAACTTTCAACCGTTCAGTTCTCGGAATAAAATAGGCTTCGGCTTTCCGGTATTTTTTACGAAATTTAGCCTCTTAATATAATTTTTGCCACCATGAAAAAAACGATTCTCTTTTTGATTGCAGGTTCTGTCACTGTTATTGCTTGTAATTCTTCGGGTTCCTCCTCAGGCAAGAGCGACTCAGCAGCTGCTGCACCTGCAGCGGTTCCTGCAGCATCAGAACAAGGCCTTGAACTGATCGGAGCAAGTGATTGTACTACCTGCCATCGACTGCATAAAACAGATCCCGGTGCAAACATAGGACCTTACTATTCCGAGGTAGCCGCGAAATATGCACCAGCAGCAGACACAACGGTCGACAGACTGGTACACAAAATCATTTCTGGCGGAAATGGAGTCTGGGGCGCCGTACCGATGACCCCACACCCTGCTTTATCACCAGCTGATGTTAAGATAATGGTTACCTATATCCTCTCGCTTAAAGATTAATTATGATAAAATATATTGGTTTCATCGTCCTTACTCTAATGACAGGTATGCCAGCCGTACGTGCCCAAACAATTAATCAACTGACAGATTCAGAAAAACAACAGGGCTGGAAATTATTGTTCGACGGAAAAACGTCGGCTGGATGGCATACTTATAATAAAAAAACTTTCGGAAATGGATGGAAGATCCAGGATGGTACTCTTTACAGGGCCGCTTCCATACTGAAGGGAGAATCAGGCGATATCTGTACTAATGAATCCTATGAAAATTTTGATTTAAAGCTTCAATGGAAAATTTCAAAAAACGGGAATAGCGGTATCATGTTTCTTGTGCATGAATCACCCGAGTTCGATTCACCCTACTTAACGGGGCCCGAAATGCAGGTACTGGACAATGAAGGACATCCGGATGGAAAAATTCATAAACATCGCGCGGGAGATCTATATGATCTCATTGCTTCATCCAGCGAACCGGTGCACGGAGTAGGAGAATGGAATGACGCCGAAATCAAGCTGGATCATGGAAAATTGACTTTATACCTGAATGGTATTCAAACCGTTTCAACTACACTCTGGGATCAAAATTGGTATGATCTGGTTAAAGGAAGTAAATTCGGTAAAATGACAGGCTTTGCCAAATTCAAATCTGGTCACATTGATCTGCAGGACCATGGAGATGATGTTTGGTTCCGCAATATCAGAATCAAAGTGCTATAAGCTTAAAGCCCAATGAATAAAGCTTAAGGCGTAAAACTGAATTCCGAACACTCAATGCCATATTGTTTGTCCTGCAAGACGCTGAATTGCACTACCGGTAAAATAAGGATAGCGCTTAACGATTTTTTATAAAAATATATTAACGTATGAAAAAAATAATTGCGATTGCATTACTTCCTTTTATTGCATTGATTTTTTTTGCGGCTAAGCCCGCAGATAAAAAACCGGTAGTATTAATATTTTCTAAAACCAACGGTTACCACCATGCCTGCATACCTGTTGGTATTACTGCGATCCAAAAGCTTGGAGTGGAAAATGGTTTTTCGGTTGATACCACTACTGATTCGCTCAGTTTTAATAAAAAGAATTTAAAGAAATATGCAGCAGTCATTTTCCTTTGTCCGACTGGCAAAGTTTTCGGACCGGAGCAGGAAGAAGCGTTTCAGGATTATATTAAGCATGGCGGCGGATATGTTGGTATACATTCGGCAACTGATTGTGAATATAACTGGCCCTGGTATGGAAAACTGGCAGGTGCTTATTTTAAATCGCATCCGGGTCAGCAGGAAGCTAAATTGATTATCGTTGATAAAAATCATCCTTCAACCAGTGGAATGCCGGATACCTGGGTTAGAAAAGACGAATGGTATAATTTCAAGGATCTGAATCCGGAGGTAACCGTGTTAATTAAAATTGATGAAAGTTCTTATAAAGGCGGGGAAAATGGTGACAATCATCCAATGGCCTGGTACCATACATTCGACGGGGGCCGTGCATTTTATACTGAAATGGGCCACACAGATGAATCCTATTCAGACCCGGTTTATCTGAAACATCTGTTGGGCGGCATCGAGTGGGCGATTGGGAAACCTTAGGAAAGTATGGGAGTATGGGAGTATGGGAATGAAATTTATATATGAACAATTGCATTTTGCTTTCTCACTCCCATACTCCCATACTCCCATACTCCCATACTCCCATACTTGTTTAGAGTCCCAGTGATTTCATAAACGCATCCGAATTCGGTTCTCTTCCGAGGAAATTCCGCAGCATATCCATCTCTTCTTCACTCGCAGCGACTTCGAGAATTTCTTTTCTGTAACGCTCTCCGGTTTTAGCATCCATCACACCATTCTTTTCAAAAACCGAGAATATATCCTGTGCGAAAACAAGCGACCAAAGATACCCGTAATAATTTGCACCGTAACTATTTAAATGAGTGAAAGATGCAATAAAATGGGTTCCGTCCGGAAATGGAACCTGCGTGATCCGCTGTAAATTTTTCGTAACAGTTGTCAGGTCCATCCCCTTAATACTGTCATATTTATCTTCGAATGTAAAATCAATCAGACCGTAATATAACTGCTGCATATAATAGACACCATCTAATACATGTTGTGTCGCTTTTAATTTATTGAACAGGCTTTCCGGAAGAACTTCGCCCGTTTTATAATTTTTTGCAAAGATTTTCAAAGCCTTGTATTCCCAACAAAAATTTTCGAGAAACTGTGAGGGTGCTTCGACAAAATCGGATTTAATTGTGTAAGGCTGAGAAGCCAGATTCGAACGAACAACCATAAAATGCACCAGGTGACCAAATTCATGAAAAAATGTAATGACATCTTCGTGGCTTAATAAAGTAGGATCTCCTTTTGCCCCTTCAGGAAAATTACAGATGAGCGCTGCAACCGGAAGAACTTCCTTTCCGCCGATAACATTTGCTTCACTTATCGGGAAACATGCAAAATGAGTATATTTATCCTGGCGCGGATAGAGATCAAAATAAAAATAACCTACTTTCTTTGCTCCCACATACATCTCAAAAGACCTCACCTTACTATACCAGGTTGGCCTGCCGGATATTTCTTTTACAGTGATACCCAGCAGGCGGTGATAAACCTCAAATAATCCGTTGATCGTTTCGTTCATTTCAAAATACTCTTTCAGTTCATCGGTATTCAGCTGATATTTCGTGTCGAGTAGAACATTTTTATAATAACGCACTTCCCAGGAGAATATAGTATCCGGTAGCTCGGGATGCATCTGGTGTTTTAAGGCACGGATCGTTGCGAGATCACTCGTAACACGGGGAGTAAGTTTTTGAACCAGGTTATTTTCAAAATTCCAGACAGTTTGAGGGTTGGCAGCCATTTTATCTGTCAAAGCATAAGCAGCATAACTCCTGTATCCGAGCATTTTCGCATATTGCTGCCTGTAATATAAAAGGGAGTCGAGCACTTTAATATTCTGCGGATAGGCACGATTCAGATATCTGGTTAGCATTAGTTTTCGGGTATCGGTCACTGCGGCGTGTTCAAGAATTTCCGTAAAATTCGGTGTGTTTACATATAGAACATATAGACCTGCCTGTCTTCTCCATACTTTTTTTTGAATCTCAGGAATACCTTGCAGGTCCTTTTCAGAATAAATGATACTATCCCTGTACATTCCAATATTTCTGTCGAAAGAAATACCAAGCATGGTCATCTTATCACTGATAGACTGGAGTCTTTTACGCCCTGAACTGTCCAGCTTCATCCCATTGTTTTCAAAAATTCTGATTTGTTCCTGAACATATTTCTTCTGGTTTGGCTTTAAGGATGGTGTTGATGCATCTGCATATTTCTTAAAGGCTTTGTAAAATGCTTCATTCAAAATCAGTGAGGTTTGATAATCCGAAAGTGCCTGGCTCCCATCGTTTGCTGCATTGCGGGAACTGTCATCTGTATAAGTTTGTGAAATCAATCCAAGTTTGGCACTAAGGTCGTTCAGATCATATGACATCAGATCATAGGCTGCCAGCACACTGCCGGGACCGGATCCCGGTTTCAATCCCGAAATAATTTGTTTAACTCTTTTATCTGAAAGCTGGATAATTTGTTCCACGGCCTGCCTGATTACTTTTGCATCCACTTTGTCAAAAGCAATCGGATTGTTTGAATGAACCAGCAGTGGGTTGACAGACTGGGTCTGGCTGAATAATGGCAATGCTGAAATGCAAAAAATTACCTGAAAAATATATTTTATGATACGCATATATTCAATTTATATCGAAGCTATTAATTTCGGAAAGAATTCTCTTTCCGCTTGTAACAATGTAGAAGAGTTATGGGTTATGAGATATGAGATATGAGTCGTGCCCATAACCCATAACTCATAACCCATAACACCTATCATCAGACTTTATTATATTTTCGGCAAAGTGTACCCATTATGATAAGTCTTCATAAGGTATTCATTATTCACCGCTTCATCGGTAAATTTATCCTTGTCCCAGGACAATCGCTTCCCACTTCGAAAACTTATATTGCCGAGCTGCGCAACCGTCGCAACATGTGCGCCGGCTTCTATGGAGCAATGCAGATCATCCATTTTCCTGGAACGCACAACATCAATAAAATTCTTCCAGTGATTATCAAGGCCATTATCCGTAGGTTTCGCAAGTGGCCTTTCAATTTTTATCTTATTCATTTTTTCATCAATCACTTCCCACCCTCCTCTGCTCAGTACCAGTGTTGCATTATTTCCAATGTAAGCTATACCATGATCTCTTCCATAGGATCCGTTTCCAATACCCATTGCGCTATCCCAAACCATATTAAAATGATCGAACTCATAAAGAGTGGTAAGTGTATCTGGTGTCTCCTGATAAAGATCAGGATAAGCAAAGTCGCCGCCCAGTGCTGCAATGGTTTTTGGATTTCCTGCTTTCATTCCTAATAATCCATAATCCAGCAAATGCACGCCCCAGTCCGTCATCAGGCCACCGGCATAATCCCAGAACCAGCGAAAATTAAAATGGAAGCGGCTTGAATTAAATTCTCGTGTGGGAGCAGGGCCGAGCCAGGTCTTATAGTCCACTCCGGGTGGCGGTGGCGAATTGGGAACAACAGGGCCTGGTTTCATCCAGTCCTGGTAACACCAGACTTTCACTGTACGAATATTTCCCAGCTGACCTGTATAAATAAAATCCAGTGCATCCTGGAAATGTTTTTGACTGCGTTGCCATTGACCACCCTGTACGGCACGGTTATATTTTTTTTGTGCAGCCACCATAACACGACATTCGCCGATCGAATTACCTACGGGTTTTTCAACATACACATCTTTCCCTGCTGCACAGGCTTCTGTCATTATCAATGCATGCCAGTGGTCAGGCGTGCCGATAATAACTACATCGACGTCTTTATTGTCCAGTACTTTTCGGTAGTCCCCCGTCGTCTTAATTTTTGAAACATCCAGGTGCATCCTGGCTAAGTCTGCCATCCTCTTATCCAGTACATTTTTGTCAATGTCGCACAACATCACAACCTGAACGCCTGGTTGTTTTAAGGAAGATAAGAGATCGGCCCAGCCCATACCATTAATGCCGATAGCACCTATATTTATCCGGTCACTTGCTGCCATTTTTTTTTCAAAAGCGCCAAACGTCTGTTGTTGGAGAGCAGATGCAAGAAGGGAAGTGCCTGCGATTACTCCTGCCTGACGAATAAAAGAGCGCCTGCTGTTCATAATTTTATGTTTTTGGATGAACCATGGTTATTGAACTATATGCCCCGTACCAGCCAGCGCCGATCATCGGAGCTTTATCATTCAGTATCACTTTGATGGGAACTTTTTTTACGAGATCCTGCATTCGGTCACAGTCAAGAAGATTTTCATAAAAATGAGGATCATTTAATAAAGATATTATTTTAGGCGGAATACCACCCGCCAGAAAGAGGCCTCCTGTTGACTTCATTTTTAAAATCAGGTTGCAACATTCCCGGGCGAGATTTCGGACAAAAATGCGCATGGTCTCCACACAGACCGGATCTGTTCCGTCGACTGCCGCTTCACTGATAATAGCAGAAGGATCTTCATATTTTATTTTCTCAGCGATCAACGGATTAACGGGTTGATTTTTTACTTCACACAGAAATGTATAAATGGCGTGAATTGCAGGACCGGCAATAATACTTTCCCAACTGACGACCTTGAATTTCTTCAGCATATAATCATGCAGTTGAAGGTCAGGGGCATTACGACAGGAAAAATCACAATGTCCACCTTCTGTTGCGAAGGGATGATGTGATTGCCCGTCCCAGAAAAGCCCTGCTTCTCCGAGTCCCGTACCCGGTGACAGGATTGAAATATTTCCACCTGCATCAGAATCCCCTTCATGAAGCACATAGAAATCATTTTCTCCCATTCCCGCGAGGCCGTATGCAGTCGCTTCCAGGTCATTTAGTAAGATTATTCTTGAAATATTAGTGGCCTCTGCCAATTCATTTGCATCTACCACCCACGGAAGGTTGGTCACTTCAACACGTCCTTCGAATACAGGACCTGCAACGCCCAGACAAATTCTTTCAGGCTGAAAATCAGGATTCTCTTTTAGAAATTGCTGCAAAATATTATTTACGGAAGCTGAACCGGTTGAATGATAGGTAGAAGTTTTGATCATTTGCACATGGCTGGCATCCGCTTCAAAAATAGCAAGGTTTACTTTTGTGCCACCTACGTCTCCTCCCAATACGACGGTCTTTTTATTTGCTGCAGAGAGTTTGTCAGGAAAATAAAGAGAGATTTTCGAATGACCGGCCATATGATCCTTTGAGGGAACAATATAAAGTATTGAGCCGAAAAAACCACCAAACCAGTTGGCCGCTTTCGGAATTTTGCGATCAGGGAAACGTATTTTTACAATTCAGGCTTAAAGCTCAGGGCATAAAGCTTAACGCTTTACCTTAAAAGAAAAGCCAGTGTAGAAACACCGGCTTGAGAAAACTTCAGTTATGATAATCACTTTAACTAAAACGAAGAATTGGAGTAATTATTATTAACGAAATGAGAATTTAAACCAGGTTTGTCAAAGTTAAAAAACGTATAAATGAGTAAAGAAGATTATCATATGATTCAATGCATGCGCTGGTACGGGCCGGATGATCCGGTCAGTCTGATGGATATTCGTCAGGCTGGCTGTATGGGTGTTGTAACCGCACTTCACCAGGTTCCCAATGGGTCTGTCTGGCATCGGGAAGAAATTCAAAAAAGAAAAAAACTTATCGAAGAAGCAGGTATGAAATGGCTGGTAGTGGAGAGTCTTCCCGTACATGAATCCATAAAGACCCAGAGCGGAAATTACCTTGAATTGATAGAAAATTACAAAATCTCTCTGCAAAACCTCAGCGCAGCAGATATCCATACGGTAACATATAATTTTATGCCAGTGCTTGACTGGACCCGAACCGATCTGGCATATAAGCTGACCGACGGTTCTTTGGCCCTGAGGTTTGAAAAAGCAGCCATTGCTGCATTCGATCTTTTTATTCTTAATCGTCCGGGTGCCGGGAAAGATTATCCGGTTCAGGAACAAATAATTGCAAAGGAGAGATTTGAAAATATGAGCAGTGAGGAAAAAAAACTATTGCAAAAAAATATTATTTCCGGATTGCCGGGCAGTGAAGAGAGTTTTAGTCTCACACAATTTCAGGAAGCGCTCAACAGCTATAAAAATATTGACACAGATAAATTACGTAAACACCTCATTGAATTTTTGGAAGCCGTTGTTCCGGTTGCGGAAGCCTATAGTGTTAATCTGGCCATTCATCCTGATGATCCTCCGTTTCATCTCTTCGGCCTCCCAAGGATTTTAAGCACTGCCAGTGATGTATCAGCATTGTTCAATAAAATTCCATCCGAAACAAACGGTCTTTGTTTTTGTACCGGTTCTTTTGGTGTCAGGAAGGATAATGATCTGTCCGCCATGATCCGCCAGTTCGCCAACCGCATACATTTTCTTCACCTTCGTAGTACACGCCGGAACGAAGCAGGCGATTTTTATGAAGAAAATCACCTCCAGGGTGATGTTGATATGTATGAGGTCGTAAAAGAAATTATCCGGATGATGGATCTGAGAAAATCAGATATTCCTATGCGGCCGGATCATGGTCACCAAATGCTAGATGACCTCAAAAAGAAAACAAATCCAGGGTATTCGGCGATTGGGCGTTTGCGCGGACTCGCAGAATTGAGAGGCCTGGAACTGGGAATCAGAAAATCAACTGTCAAAGCTTGAAAAATATTTTCTTCCGGTAAAGAAAATATAATAACCCAATTTCAAGTACGAATACGACCAGAGAACCCAAAATGCCGGCAATCAGAGCCGGAATTTGCATAAATCCAAAAATTCCATTCGTAATGGTTTGTATATAGCCGGTAAACCATCTGTCTCCTATAATTTCATTAAAGAGGTAAATGAAAATGGAATTGAGTGCAAATAAATTAAAGAATAAAAGATGGCTCCTGTGCTTTTTTATATCAATCCACCAATAACATAAGGCCAGGATTAAAACGCAATAGCCGCCTGATGCAAGCACAAAAGAACTGGTGGCGATTCTTTTAATAATAGGGGTAATATGTGCCCAGTCCAGACCAAATCCCAGCACCAGAAAGATCAAACCGGTCAGTAGTAAATAATTCATTTTTTGGGAAGGCGTTTTATCACTCAGTAATAATTTACCAGCCAGTACACCCCATATTGTATGAGCACTTGTTGAAATGCAATTGATCGCCACCCATCCGCCGGGATTAATTTTATTCATTAATAATGTGTCGACGTAATTCCCAAAATTATGCTGGTCAACAAAAGGCTGATCGAACCCCGGAACATGTGTGTACCGGTATAAAAATTCCGGAATCAGCAAACAGAGACCACTTACAATCAGTTGTGCAGGAACTGACCAGTCCATGATCAGAAAAGCCACCAGCGTGGTAAATGATAATTGTGTAAGTACATCCCAAAGTTCAAAAGACAGCTTATTACCGCGCACTGCATAATCCAGTACCCCCCAAAAAAATAACCAACCACATCTTTTCAATATTTTAATAAATGATTGACCCCAGTTCAGCGTTTGTCGTTGTTTTTTCATTGAAAATGCGAGGGCAACACCGGCAACAAACATGAAAGTAGGTTGAATCAGGTCCCAGAAATGCAATCCATTCCATTGATGATGGAAGAACTGATTCAGGATCCGGGCCGTCCAGCTTCCCCTGACTGCTGGTAAAAGATGTTCAAAGAGGAGAGTACTTTCCAGGGCTAATAATACCATGGTCATTCCTTTCAGAAAATCAAGGGAGGATAAGCGTTGTGAAACTGGCAGGTGTTCGTTCATGGTCGTTCAAATGGCTACCTGAATATAAATAAAAATTGTTAACACGGCACTTGCTCAGTTTACTCGGTTTATGTTTGCAGTATATGTTTGGCTTCCTTTTACCTTTATATGGCCTTGATGAGAGTGATTATTCTGTTATGCCTTTCGGAAACGGGCTGATTAATCATACATGGAAAATAATTTCCGGCGGTAAAGAATACCTGTTGCAGAAAATTAATCAACAGGTATTTAAGCGACCGGCAGATATAATGGACAATTGCAGTCAGTTATCCGATTATTTCAGAACAAATTATCCCGGTTATCTGTTCGTGGCACCTCTGGTAAATTTTAAACATCAGAATTATGTTCTTGATGAAGAGGATAATTATTACAGGTTATTCCCATTTATAAAAAATTCTTATTCCTGTGATTCTGTTTCAACACCCGTCCAGGCATACGAAGCAGCCAGGCAATTTGGTAAATTTACCAGCTTGCTTTCCAGATTTGATACTTCTAAATTACATGTTACACTTCCTGATTTTCACAATTTAACACTGAGGTATCATCAATTTAAATCAGCTGTGCAGACAGGAAATAAACAACGGGTCGCCGAGTCCGCAGAATGCATAGCTTTTCTGACTGCCCAGGCCGGCATTGTTGAAACTTTCGAGAGAATCAAAAAAAGCCCTTCTTTTAAATTACGTGTCGTCCATCATGACGCTAAAATAAACAACGTCCTTTTCCAAACCGGGACCGGTATTGCCTTGTGTGTGATCGACCTGGATACTGTGATGCCCGGATATTATATCAGCGACGTGGGCGATATGCTGCGAACTTATCTGTCGCCTGTAAGTGAAGAAGATCCCGATTTCAGCAAAATCTGGATCAGGGAGGAGTTTTTCCTTGAAGTAGTCAGGGGGTATCTCGGGGAAATGAAACTCGGACTTTCAGAAGTGGAAAAGCAATATTTTGTTTATGCAGGAAAATTTGCGATCTACATGCAGGCGCTTCGATTCCTAACCGACTATTTAAATGATGATATATACTACAACACTAAATACAAAGGACAGAACCTGATACGTTCAAAAAATCAGATCGAGTTACTCGGCAGGTTCATTCAGAAAGAAGCAAAAATGAACGAAATATTGAATTCCTAAAATATCAGTGTTGCTATAGAATGCGGGAGGCTCTCCATTTTTGCTGCTTTATTATTTACCCAAAGCAAATAGGGAACGGTTTTATCGCTACGGTTCATTACTACGACAGCGATCTTCCCATCCATATTTTTAAAGGCAGTCGTTTCCAGCATATCCCGATTGGATGAGCTGATGATGCGCCGCGCTCCCGGTCTGATAAATTTGGAGAAATGTCCGATATAATAAAATGAATTCGTAAATGTAAGTTCACCTTTCTTTGTATCCCCAATTACCGGCGCAAAACAAAAATTTCCTACATGATTCGGTCCTCCGTTTTCATCAACTAAAATATTCCAGTCCGTCCAGCCTACTGTTCCATTATTAAAATCATTTACCATTGAATGGCCATAAACTTCACCCAATGCCCATTCGTTGATCCGGGCGGCATCGAACCGGTCTGTACAGCCTTCAGTAAACATTAATTTCTTATCCGGAAAAGTTTCGGCCACTCTTTTCACATTATCGAACATCATGGCACTTCCTGTCCAGGTTTCATACCAGTGATATCCGATACCCCAAATATATTTTGCCGCTTCTTTATCATTTAATATTGTACTTGCAGTCTGATAAATTAAATCCCTGTTATGATCCCAGGCTATCAATTTCTTATCTGCCATCCCCTGTTTAACCAGCGTGGGTCCCAAATAGGTTTTGATAAAGTCCCTTTCATCCTCAGCAGAAAAATAACAGGACTCCCAGGTTTGTTTCGCCATGGGCTCATTCTGTAATGTTAATCCCCAGACCGGAATTCCTTCTTTCTGATAAGCGTTGATAAATTTTATAAAATAATTGGACCATGACTGCCTGAACCGAGGCAGCAATTTGCCACCCTGGATCATGCTGTTATTGTCCTTCATCCAGGCAGGCGGACTCCAGGGACTCACAAACAAAGTCAGCTTACCGCCTGATGCCATTATAGCCTTTTTAATCAAAGGAATCCTGAATTGCCTGTCATGATCAATATTAAATGTTTTGAGTTCCTTATCGCCATCGTCGACATAAGTGTAACTCGAACTGGAAAAATCACAACTGTGAATATTTGTTCTCGCCAGCGTGTACCCTATTCCATTTACTTTATCATAGTAGGCCGTTAGCAATTGTTTTTGAACATTAGCCGGCATTTTCGCAAAAGTTTCCGCAGAAGCGTCAGTTATTGCTCCACCAATCCCCAGTATAGTTTGAAAACTGTGTGTTGGATCAACAAATACACATACCTGTGTTTCCAGAGGCTGACCAAAGTCTGAAAACTTCAAACCGCTGTCCGTTTTAGATATCCGGTAATCCGTGTTTTTGGCTGTTGTATATACCGTAACGGTTTTTTGATTTTGCGAATAGACAGTATGTACCAGGATAATAAACAGACAGCAAAAAAAATATTGTTTCATGATGGCTCGTTTAAAATTAAAGTGAAGATAAATGAAATCCTCTTCCTAATTTTAACCTGCATCATCAATAAGTCTCACAATGTTTGCCGATAAAGAACTCAAAGCTTTTGTACCAACCGTGATGCCGGACAAAGCAAAAACTTTCTATCGGGACATATTGGGCCTCCCGTTGTTATCTGAGGATAACTATGCATTGGAATTCAATGCAAACGGAGTACTGCTCAGGGTAACTATTGTACCGGAATTGAAACCTCAGGGCTTTACCGTATTGGGTTGGCATGTGCCTGACATTTCATCTGTAATCAGATCCCTGAACAGCAAGGAAATATTTTGTGAGAAATATGGTTTTCTAAAACAGGACGATCAGGGAATCTGGACTGCACCGGGAGGTTCAAAAGTTGCCTGGTTTAAAGATCCTGACGGAAATATTCTTTCGCTGACAGAATGAAAGGACCTCACACTCTCACACTCTCACACTCTCACACTTGCTTCAAGCTTTAAGCATTACGCGTTTGGCCTTCACGAGCCTTGGCATTCGCCTCATCAATTTCATATTCAAGCTCGGGATCAATATTCTGCTTCTCCACCCTTCTTTCTCTTTCCAAAAGATCTTTATGGTGGGCCTGCAAATACGCCAGTTCTTTTTTACCGTAAGAAAATCGGGTAAAGAGAACGAAAAGTACAGGCACGATAAATATTGAAATAGATGTGGATGCAATCATGCCGCCAAGTACAGTAAACCCGATCGTATTGCGGGCAACGGCTCCTGCACCTGTGGCAAGTACAAGTGGCATGACACCCAAAATAAAAGACATTGAAGTCATGATAATGGGCCTGAATCTTAAACGAACTGCTTCCATGGTAGATTTCCATAATTCTTCTCCTCTGTCCACGCGGATTTTTGCAAACTCAACAATCAGGATCGCATTTTTTGCAGAAAGACCAATCAGTGTAATTAGACCTATCTGTGCATATACATTATTTGTTATGGGAGGTACACAGGTAAGCATGAGGATGGCGCCAAATGCACTTATCGGAACTGCGAGCATTACAGATAGCGGCACAGACCAGCTTTCGTACAAAGCTGCCAGGAACAGAAATACAAACACAATGGAAAAAATAAATATATAGACGGTGGTAGTACCGGCTTTAATTTCTTCATAACTCAAACCGGAAAATTCATATGTATACCCTCTCGGTAAGAATTTAGCGGCAGTTTGTCTTAGCGCGTCTATACTTTGTCCTGTACTGTATCCCTGGGGAGTAGAACCATCGACCTCGGCGGAACGAAAAATATTAAAATGGCTTATTAGCGGAGCAGTTTCAATGGGCTGATATGAAATCAGGGTGCTGAGTGGCAGCATTTGTCCTGCCTGGTTTCTGACATAATATTTATCAATATTGGCGACAAATGCACGAAATGCTGTATCAGCCTGGATCACGACGTGATAGGTCCTGTTATACAATGTAAAATTATTTACAAAAAGGCTTCCCATATAAGCCTGCATGGTGGTAAATACATCAGAAAGATTTACTCCCAGTTTTTCGCACATGTTGCGATCCACAGACAGATTATAACTCGGCGTATGGGCTCCATAATAGCTGAAAGCGGTTGAAATTGCAGGGTTTTTATGTGCTTCTGCCACAAACTTTTTCACAACCGTCTCAAAAGCATGAATATCGTCACTCGTATTTCCCTGTTGTATCTGCATACTGAATCCCGCCGCTACTCCGATACCTGGAATTGGAGGAGGAGGAATGACAACCACATTGGCATTTTTTATTCCGGCCGCCGCTACCCTCTGTTTTATGACACCAAGAATACCCGGTATCTTTTCTCCGGGTACTTTCCGCTCACTCCAGGGCGCCAGCGTACAAAAAAGAGTGCCGTTATTAGATGTAGCGCCTCCATTCAAAATATTGAATCCGGAAAATGCAGCATAGTGAATTACTCCGGGAGTGGAGCCGACAACTTTCATGAGCTTTTCCATCAATTCCACGGATTGGGTTGTTGAAGATGATTCCGGAAGTTGATAGGTAACAAATAAACGGCCGCCGTCTTCAGGCGGGATAAATCCGGATGGTTTTGTTTTAAATAAGAACCAGGTCCCGAAACAAATACAAATCAAAAGCAATACTATGTAACGCGCGCCTTTTATACTTTTCTTTACTCCGTTGGAATATTTATCCGTCAAACGGCTGAACCAGTTATTATATCGAAAAAATACCCAATTGATGCCTTTGGCATTCTTGTTTATTTTCGACGGTCTCAAGAGAAGCGTACAAAGTGCAGGTGTCAGTGACAATGCAACGAATGCGGATAATATGACCGATATGGCGATTGTGATAGCAAACTGCTGATATAATCTCCCCACAATACCCGGTATAAAACCGACAGGTACAAATACCGCTGCCAGTATCAGTGCTATCGCAACTACCGGTGCCGAAATGTCTTTCATAGCACGATAAGTAGCTTCCTTCGCCGACATATGCTGTTCATCAATCAGATGCTGTACAGCTTCAACCACAATGATCGCATCATCAACTACAATACCGATCGCCAATACAAAACCAAACATGGTTAGTGTATTAATAGTAAATCCGAGCGGTATAAAAAAACAAAAAGTTCCCAGAAGTGAAACCGGGATAGCCATGACGGGGATGATGGCAGAACGCCAGTTCTGCAAAAAAAGGAACACCACAAGAGCTACAAGTCCCAATGCCTGCAGTAAGGTCTTCACCACTTCGCGCATGGATGTCTTGATAATAGTCACGGCTTCAAATGGTACCTTGTAGTCTACATCTGCCGGAAAAGATTTTTTTAACTCCTCCAGTTTAGCATATACATTGTTAGCCGTTTCCAGAGCGTTGCTTCCTGGTGTCTGATAAATCTGGATATAAGAAGCCCGTTTACCATCCACAAAAGAATTACTGGAAAAAGTGAATTTTCCGAGTTCCACCCTTGCTATATCTTTCAGATAAACGAGCTGACCTGACACAGGCAGTGTCTTTACAACAATATTTTCAAATTCAGAAACCTTGTTCAGCCTGCCATTCACCAGGATGGTGTATTCATTCGTCTGTGAATTATCCTGGGGAGGTGAACCTGCCGAACCTGCTGCTACCTGCACATTCTGTGCATTGATCGCATTGATCACGTCCTGTGGTATCAAACTATAAGACGCCAGTTTATCAGGATTCATCCATACCCGCATGCTGAAATTATCTGCTCTGGCATTCACATCTCCCACGCCCGGTACACGCAACATGGCGTCTGCAATAAATATATTGGTATAATTATCAAGAAACTTTATATCATGCGTACCCTTAGGAGAATAAACAGCAATCAGCATCAGCTGGGTTGTATTGCTCGCCCTTACGGTCATCCCAAGCTTACTGACTACTGCAGGAAGTAAAGGTGACGCTATGCCAAGCCTGTTCTGGACATTCAGGGCTGCTATATGAACATTCGTTCCCACTTCAAAAGTCACACGGATATTCACACTTCCGGTGTTGGTATTGGTGGAAGTCATATACTCCATACCCGGAGTACCGTTTACCTGTTCTTCAATGGGAATTGCGACAGTTTGTTCGACCGTCTGTGCGTCTGCTCCCGTATATGAACCGTATATGCCGACTGATGGCGGTGTGATTTTGGGATACTGGTCGATGGCCAGGTTGTCAATACAAATGATGCCCGAAATGATCAGCACCAAAGAGATCACTATTGCTGTAACAGGTCTTTTTATGAAAGTATTGGCAATCATGCCTGCGCAGATTTATCCCGGTCGCGGGATTGTTGAATGTCAAATTCCAATGCAGGATCAATATCCTGTTGTTCTACTTTTCTTGCTTTTTCCATTAAATAGTTATGATGCACTACCAGATATTCAAGTCGTTTTTTACCATAGGATAATCTGGTTATAACTACAAATAATACCGGAACTATAAATATGGCTATAGTTGATGCTGCAAACATTCCGCCTAATACAGTATAACCGATTGTCCTTCGTGCCTGCGCCCCCGCTCCGGTTGCCAAAACCAGCGGTAATACACCCAGAATAAAAGCCATTGAAGTCATGATGATCGGTCGTAATCTCAGGCGCACTGCTTCCAGTGTCGATAGCAATAAATCTTCCCCCCTGTCAACACGCACTTTCGCAAATTCAACAATCAGGATAGCATTTTTTGCCGCAAGTCCGATCAATGTAATCAGTCCGATTTGTGCATATACATTATTTGTGAGGCTTGGAACCAGCAATAAAGTACCGATAGCTCCAAATGCCCCGATCGGAACTGCGAATAATACGGAGAATGGTACTGACCAGCTTTCATATAATGCGGCCAGAAAAAGAAAAACAAAAGTTAAGGAAAAAGCAAAAATATAAATGGTCGTTGAACCGGCCTTAATTTCTTCATAGCTCAGTCCTGAAAATTCAAATTCATAACCCTGGGGTAGAACTCTGGCGGCCACTTCTTTCAACGCTTCGATTGTTTCGTTGCTGCTGTATCCCTGGCCGGAACTTCCATCTATTTCTGCTGATCGGAATATATTGAAATGTGAAATTAATGGAGCCGTCTCGGCAGTCGAATAACTTACGAGTGTTCCAAGTGGAAGCATCTGACCCGCCTGATTACGCACATAATATTTATTGATGTCAGAAATTACTTTTCTGAACGAAGTGTCGGCCTGAACCACAACATGAAAAGTCCGGTTATATACGGTAAAATCATTGATATAAAGACTGCCCATATAAGCCTGAATGGTCGTAAATACATCATTGATATTAACACCCAGCTTTTCACATTTGTCGCGGTCAACAATCAGATTGAATCCAGGTGTGTGTGCTCCATAAAAACTATACGCACCGGAAATGGCCGGATTTTTATTTGCTTCATCAACAAACTTTTTGACCACTGCTTCAAATGCGTGCAGGTCATCATTGGTATTTCGCTGCTCAATCTGAAAACTGAATCCGACGGTCTGACCTACACCGGGTATAGGAGATGGCTGTATGACCTCCACATTAGCATTTTTAACACCGGCGTCTGCGATCCGCTTGCGCATAACTTCCATTATACCCGGCACCTGCTGATCGGAAACACTTCGTTCATCCCATGGATTGAGTTGAACATAAATAGTTCCGGCATTGGAATTAGATGCATTGTTAAGCACATTCAGTCCCGACAGTGCTGCATAATGGCCCACACCGGGCGTGTTAGCAACCACTTTCATCAGTTTACTCATCACATCAACTGATTGAGCAGTAGAAGATGCAGGTGGCAACTGAAAAGTAACATACAAATTTCCATCATCTTCGGATGGTATGAAGCCGGAAGATTTATGCTGAAATAAAAAGTATGTCGCAACACAAATACAAATTAATAGAATCACTATGTACCTGGATGCCTTAATACTATTTCGGACTCCATTGGAGTACCTGTTTGTTACACTCTCAAACCAGTAATTGAACCGGAAGAACATTTTGTTCATCCCTTTTGCTTCTTTTTTTACATCCGTGGGTTTTAAAAGCAACGTACATAAAGCCGGAGTCAGAGACAATGCGATAAACGCGGATAATATCACAGATATCGCAATGGTAATGGCAAACTGCTGATACAATCTTCCTACAATGCCAGGAATAAATCCGACCGGCACAAATACGGCAGCAAGTATCAGGGCAATCGCCACAACCGGACCTGAAATATCTTTCATTGCATGATAAGTGGCTTCCTTGGCCGACATCTTCTGCTCATCAATATAATGCTGCACAGCTTCCACTACTATAATTGCGTCGTCTACCACGATTCCGATCGCCAGTACAAAGCCGAACATGGTCAGTGTATTGATCGTAAATCCCAGCGGAATGAAAAAGCAAAATGTACCGAGAATGGAAACCGGAATCGCCAGAACCGGGATCAGTGTGGAACGCCAGTTCTGTAAAAACAGGAAAACTACAAGTGCAACAAGCCCCAGCGTTTTTAATAAGGTCCAGACAACATCTGACATGGAAACTTTAACTACGGTTACCGCTTCAAACGGAACTTTATATTCCACATCTGACGGAAAAGTCTGTCTTAGTTGTGCAAGTTTAGCATAAACACCGTTTGCTGTTTTCAATGCGTTGCTGCCTGGTGCCTGGTAAATGAGCAAATAAGAAGCGCGGTGACCATCAACAAAAGAGTTACTCGCAAAAGTGAATTTTCCAAGTTCAACCCGGGCTACATCCCGCAGATAAACCAATTCACCCGTTGCCGGCAAACTCTTTACAATAATATTTTCAAACTGGGGTACGGTATTCAGCCGCCCGTTTACCAAAATTCCCAGTTCATATGTTTGTGTCTTTGATTGTGGCGGAACTCCCGCTGAACCTGCTGCCACCTGAACATTTTGAGTGTTCAATGCATTAATGACATCCTGAGGTGTCAAACTGTAAGCGGCCATTTTTTCAGGATTCATCCAAACGCGCATACTGAAATCATCAGTGAAGCGGTTAATACTGCCGACACCAGGAACACGCAGCAGGGCATCCTGTATGAAAATATTGGTATAGTTATCCAGAAATGTGATATCGTGTGTTCCCCTGGGTGCATATACGGCAACCATCATCAGCATACTTGGATTCAGTGCCCTGACGGTCAGTCCCAGTCTGCTGGCAACAGCCGGTATAAGTGGAGTTGCTATACTTACCCTGTTCTGCACATCGAGTGCGGCAATATCTATATCCGTTCCGATACTAAAAGTTACGTTGATTGACATCAGCCCGTTATTGGTGCTGTTGCTCTGCATATATTCCATGCCGGGTGTCCCATTAACCTGCCCTTCAATCGGAGTCGCCATGGTTTGTTCAACCGTCTCGGCATCGGCTCCGGTAAACTGACCGTTTACCTGAACAATCGGAGGTGTAATTTCGGGATACTGGTCAATCGGCAGATTCAGAATACAGATCGTACCTGTCAGGACCAATACAATAGATATAACGATGGCAGTTACCGGTCTTTTAATAAATGTATTCGCAATCATAAATTATTCATGTCCGGTTTCACTTTTTTTCGCAGTTGATTTTCTATCGGGTGATCCCGCATTTATTTCAGAACCATCGTGAATTGCCTGCACGCCATCTACCACAATTCGGTCGCCGTCATTGATCCCTGATTTTACAATCTGGTATGATCCCAATACCTGACCCACCTGAACCTTTTTCTGGAAAGCGCGAAGAGTCGGTTTTGGCTCAGCAGTATTTGTTTCCTTTTTCTGTGCGGAATCGGATTTACGTGTCATAACGGTATCCTTTGCTACAAATACAAAATATTCACCCATCTGTTCCACAATGGCTTTCCCCGGAATAAGCATCTGCGGCAATGTATCCTGATTATGTTCACGGACCACACAACTTAGTCCGGGCTTCAATGTATATTTTGGATTCGGAAAAACAAGCCTCACTCTTATGGAACCAGTTTGCGGATCAACAGCCCTGTCTATCACAGAAATTTTCCCTGTAAACGGATAAAGAGAATTGTCGGGCAACAAAAATGTGAATAATGAATCCGGGTGGACTCCCCTGTTATGCTGAAGATTCTCGTAATGAGGGAGCTGTTTTTCATTAATGAGAAAATCAACTGCGATCGGATCGATTGTGGATATCGTATTCAGCAAAGTAGTTCCAACCGTCACGAGATTTCCTAATTTCACCTGGCTAAAACCAATCATTCCGTCAAAAGGAGCGTAGACGGTCGCAAAATCCAGATTAGTTTTTGCAGTCCTCACTGCTTCCTGGGCAGCCTTCACCTGGTTGACGGCATTATCAAGAGTAATAACAGCATGATCCAGAACCTGTTTAGCGATGGCATTGTGAGTGTTGAGATAAGTATAACGGTCAGCATCCTGTTTTGCCTGTACTTCGTTTCCTTCCGCCACCTTAACATTGGCAACGGCCTGGTCATAAGCCGCCTGATATAATGTTTTATCGATCTCATAAAGTTTCTTACCCTTAGGCACCCTGGTTCCTTCCGTAAAAAATATTCCCGTAATATAGCCTTGTACCTGAGGATGCAGATCAACCTGGCTCAGTGCTTCCGTCGTCGCAGGAAAATTATCGTAATAATAAACCTTCTGAGACTTTACAGTCATCAGGTTGACCGGTACCGGAGGATTCGGAGGTGGTTGTTTTTGCTTGCAGGAAAAAAACAGCACACTGCAAATGATCAATATAAATGATAATACTTTTTTCATGAAGAATACTTATATGATGGATGCTTTAATGATTATAATAAATAATACCCATGGCTTTTTGAAGATCTACTTTGTTTGACAAAACCTGAAACAGCGCATTGAGATAACCAATTTGTGACGTGATCAGGTTGGATTCTGCTGTGATGACATTCAGGTATGCAACTACTCCCTGCTGATACTGAAGAGATACAATATCATAGACATTTCTGGCCATCGCCACGTTATCCTGCATCGTGTACAGATTGTACAGGTTCCCTTTATAATTGGCAAGCGCCGTGGTGTATTCCGAATATATTTGTGATTTCAGATTTATCTGACTCCAGTCAAGAAGCTGTTCCTGCAATTTCGATCTTTGTATGTTTTTTGTTCTGTAAAACCCTGTAAATATGGGCAGGTTCACAGAAATACCAATAAAAGAATAGGGATATACATTTGCATAGAGGGCAGCCAGATTGTTATTTTCATACTGGAAGTCATAATTAAAAAAACCTGAAAGAGTCGGAAGAAAAGATAAACGGTAATAATCGGTTATCTGATGCTGAATGGTTTTCCCGGTTTGAAGAATCTGATATTCTATTCGTTTTTCATATAAAAGTTCCTGGGTAGTATCGAAACTGATGTCGCGCTTCATCTGGGCCGTATCGAAATTTACATTAAACTGATTTTGCGGCGGCCAGCCCATTAATTGCTTTAATGTGGCATATTGAGGAATAACATTTTCGACTGCCTGTTTAAGCTGGGCTTTTGAATTATTCAGAGATATAGCCGCTTCCTGATAATCCGTCATATCTACAATCCCTCCCACGTATTGATGATAGGCATCGTTCAGGTTTTTAGTAAGGCGTGCGGTATCCTCCCTCAGGACATTTATCTGCTCAAGGGTAAGGAGCAGGTTGTAAAAAGCCTTACTGACAGAAGAGACCAGTTCAATCTTTGTACTGTCTGTGATCTGTTCGGACTGCTGAACATAAAATTTAGCCGTTTTGGCGGCATACAGGAGGCTGGGACTAAATATCGCCTGACTCACCGTCAAAGCTGGAACTGCAGTATTCACAACGCCTGTATGCTGTTTTACAGCCTGCCCGGTTGAATCGACAACAAAACTTGTGGGCAATTGATTATAATGAGTAAAATTTCCCCCAAGATTAACCTGCGGAAACCACCCTGATAAACTGATGGCATTCGTCGTTTTCGTAATAGACTGATTAATATATGACTGAAACAGTGCTGGCTGATGCTTGAAAGCATAGTCGATGCATTGGTCAAGTGTCAGAAACTGGCTGCTGTCAACAGCGGAAATGTGCTGCGCTTCCGGTCGAAGGGAAATGATCATGCAACCGGAAAATAATAAAAAACGGATGACTATTCTGATATCCCCGAACGAGCGAAACTTTTTTAGAACCATACTGAATATTTCTGCAAATCATATGATCAGGTCATATCAAATTAATTTCATTTGACCGGAACCTTGTAAAAAAGGGAGCAGATAGGGCGGTAATTTAATTTATTTATCAGGAATCGGACAATCAATAATTGTTAACCGGTACATAACAAGGATGAAGATAACTTATGATTTAGTACAAAATTTACTAAAAATAAGTCTCTAAAGGCTATTTATTTCGCTAAATTTAATGAGTTTGTACCGCTATCCGGTTCTTCAATATCAAGTGAACATTTAAATACGAATATTCAGTTCCTGTTTTCTCAAAATTGGCTGATTCTTAAAATTAATTCTACATTAAATCTCCGGAAAAAATGATCTTACAAAAGGGAACAACGGCACCTGACTTCGAACTAAATTCAACGCCTGATCAGAAATTAAAATTAGCCGATTTCAGGGACAGGCGGCTGATACTGGCTTTTTATCCTGCCGACTGGAGTCCGGTATGCAGCGACCAGATGGCGCTATACAGTGCAACGCTGAAATATTTTCATAAATATAATGCTGAAATTCTCGGCATTTCTGTTGACAGCAAATGGAGTCATATGGCATTTTCGCAAAGCCGAAAACTACATTTTCCGTTGTTGGCAGACTTTGAGCCAAAGGGTGAAATCAGTAGTAAATATGGCGCTTACAATGAAACGGAAGGCGAAAGTTGTCGCGCTCTTTTTGTTATCGATGAAAAAGGCATTATCCAATGGAGTTACCTTTCTCCGGATGGCATTAATCCGGGTGCGGACGGGATTTTAGATGCACTGGAAGAGATGGCTGCATTAAAAACCAAAATTTGAAATATGTCAAAATTAAGGATCCCGGTTTCTGAGCAGGATCACCGAACCGGTAATTTCAAAGCAAAAATTGTTCTGGTAGAATACGGCGACTACCAGTGTCCACATTGTGGTATTGCACATCCCTTTACTAAAAAGTTACTTCAACAATACAGCCACGACCTGCTATTCGTATTTCGCAATTTCCCTTTACAGGAAATGCATCCACAGGCATTGATCTCCGCCCAGGCGGCTGAAGCAGCAGACAGACAGGGAAAATTTTGGGAGATGCACGATGAGATATTTGAACACCAGAATATCCTCTCTGCCAATAATCTGCTGCATTTTGCCGAAGAACTTAACCTGGATCTTGAAGAATTCTCGAAAGACTGGAAAAGCAAAATCGTACTTTCAAGAGTGGAACAAGATTTCGATGGAGGAATTCGAAGTGGCGTGAATGGCACTCCGACATTCTTTCTCAATGGAGACAGACTTGAAACTTATAATGAATCATATGAATCACTCGCCCGTGCGATAACGCAATTGAAATTAACATGACCAGTCTTTCGGAATTTAACAGATTTACCAGCGACCTAAAAACGGAAGACCGGGTCATGCCCGTACTTTTCATTGGCCATGGTTCACCGATGAATGGACTCGAGGACAACGAGTTTAGTATCAGATGGGCCAGTATGGCCAAAGAAATCCCGACACCCAAAGCTGTGATGGTTGTTTCGGCTCATTGGCTCAGCGAAGGAACGAGAATCACCGCAATGGATTTTCCCACAACCATTCACGATTTCATAGGCTTTCCCAGGGAACTGTACAATGTGCAATACAATGCGCCAGGCAGTCCAGCCCTTGCCAAAGAAACAATATCTCTGCTTCATTCAACAGAGGCTGTACCGGATCATGACTGGGGTTTGGATCATGGCGCCTGGACGGTTGTAAAACACATGTATCCTGAAGCTATTATTCCTGTACTTCAACTGAGCATTGACTATACAAAAAAACCCCAATACCATTTCGACCTTGCAAAAGAATTAATCGGACTTCGCAAAAAAGGCGTTTTAATAATTGGTAGCGGCAATATGGTTCACAATCTTAAAATGGTAGACTGGAATAAAATAAATGAGCGGGAATACGGATATGAATGGGCACTGAAAATGGATCATCTTTTTAAAAAATTAATTAACCGGGGCGATCCGGTTCCCCTGATTAATTATGAAAACTTCGGGCATGCCGGCAGGCTTGCCATCCCCACTCCGGAACATTATTTACCGCTTCTTTATACATTGGGTTTAAGAAACAAGAATGACGGAATTTCATTTTTCAATGATAAAGCGGTGGGTGGGTCCATAACGATGACATCAGTTAAATTTGGATAAATTATTGTTCATTTCATAAATAAAATACAATGGAAACAAAAATCAAATGGGTTATTGATCCCTTCCATACTGAAATTGCATTCAAGGTAAAGCACCTGATGATTTCCAATGTGAAAGGCGTGTTTAGAGAATTTGAAGCCAGCATATATACCACGGGGGACGATTTCATGACTGCGGAAATAGACTGTTGGATAAATCCTGCTTCAATAGATACAGGAAATGCTGACAGGGACAAACACCTGAAGAGCCCTGATTTTTTAGACATTGAAAATCATAAAGAAATAAATTTCACAGCAAACACTTATGAAAAAGTCGATAATGACGGCAGCTACGAATTATACGGAGATCTGACCATCAGGGGAATTACCAGGAGAATAAAACTGGATGTTGAATTCGGAGGCGTTATCAAAGATCCCTGGGGGAATGAAAAAGCAGGTTTTTCCATCAACGGAAAAATCAATCGTAAGGACTGGGGACTTGAATGGAACAGCATGCTGGATGGTGGTGGCCTTCTTGTAGCCAATGATGTATGGATCAGCTGTGAAGTAGAGCTTTCAAAGTCAAATGAAGTGCCTGAAGAGTCAGATCAAACTGCTCCAAATGCTGATCAATTATCTGCATGAATCTGACGTCGGTTCTTGAGATTTTATATATTCTGGTTTTAATTTTTGTCTGTCTGCGAATTATTTTGGATACCAGGAGTATTACAAAATCACTCGCCTATCTTCTGTTTGCCATTTTTGTGCCGTTTGCAGGGATTATATTTTATTTTCTCTTTGGCATTAATTACCGGACCAGGAAAATGTATAGTAAAAAACTGGTAGAAAATGATGAGCTGTCAGCCAGATTAAATAAACAGGTTTACCAATATTCAAAAAAGACATTTGATGAAAGCAGCGCAAGTGTCCAAAGCAATAAGGAACTGGCGTTTATGTTGTTGAAAGAAACCCTGAGTCCTCTGACGGCAAATAATTCTGTAAAACTATTGGTAAACGGGGAAAATAAATTCCCCGAAGTTATAAGTGCACTCAAACAGGCTAAAAACCATATTCACCTGGAGTACTATATTTATGAGGATGATGAGATAGGAAGAAAAATTGAACAGATACTGATTGAAAAAGCAAAAGAGGGCGTCGATGTCCGGTTCATTTATGATGACTTTGGCAGTCGTTCTATCAGGAGGACATTAGCCCATCGTCTGAATAAAAACGGAGTTAAGGCTTTTCCATTCCTGAGAATTTATTTTATAGCGCTGGCGAATCGTCTCAATTACCGTAACCACAGAAAAATAATTGTTATAGACGGACAAACTGCATTTGTAGGAGGTATAAATGTCGATGACAGGTATATTAATAATGGCGCAAATAATAAAACCTTTTGGCGGGATACACATTTACGAATTGATGGTCCGGGCGTCCAATACCTGCAATACCTTTTCCTTTGCGACTGGAATTTCTGTGCCAACAAAAAATTACATCCTGATGAACATTTTTTCCCCCCTGGAATTAATTCAGAGCCAAGGGATAAAAAAGTTGTACAGATTGCCGCCAGTGGTCCAGATTCCGGAGCACCGGCGATTTTGTTCTCCATATTGCAGGCCATCAGCCTTGCCACAAATGAGATCCTTATTACAACTCCTTATTTGATTCCCGGTGAAAGTCTGGTTGATGCACTTATTATTGCATCGTTAGGCGGAGTTTCCGTAAAACTTCTGGTGCCCGGTAATTCGGATTCCCTTCTTGTGAATGCTGCCGCAAGATCATACTATGGCGACCTCCTGAGAAGGGGAGTAGAAATATATCAATATACCAAGGGATTTGTACACGCCAAAACAATGGTCACAGACAACAAGATCGCCATGGTAGGAACAGCGAATATGGATTCCAGAAGTTTTGATCTCAACTTTGAAGTAAATGCGATTGTTTATGACAGCGGGATAGCAACTGAACTCAGGAATATTTTTTATGAGGATATAAAAAATGCTGACAAAATTGATGAGAAAGTCTGGAGAAATCGCCCCATCTACAGACAGTTTTTTGAAAAAGCAGCAAAACTGGTCTCACCACTTTTATAAATAAATGAGGAAGTGGACTGCACTGGGCTCGAACCAGTGACCTCTGCCTTGTCGAGGCAGCGCTCTAAACCAACTGAGCTAGCAGTCCGAAAGAGAACAAAAATACTGTTTTAAGCTTTTCTTCGTCCTATTTCTTTGTTGATTAAAGCAAGTTCCCTGCCTGTTTGCCCACTGAGTGAACTATTTTCTTCAGCACGTCGCATCAGATAAGGGACAACATCTTCAATGGGACCAAAAGGCAGGTATTTACTTACTGAACATCCAGCCTTTGCGAGATTAAAAGTTATATTGTCACTCATCCCGTATAGTTGGGAGAAATGTATATGAGGGTGTGAAAAAGAAAGACCTCTCTCCCGCAATAATTCGATCGCGAACAGATTGCTGTAATCATTATGAGAGGCAACGATTGATGAGACATGTTCAATATTGTCAATACAAAAAGCAACTCCGGCATTATAATCCCGGTCCGTCGATTCCTTATCAGGCTGTATTGGTGAAGGATATTGTTTTTCCTGTGCCCTTGCCCTTTCCTTTTCCATGTAAGCACCGCGGACCAATTTTACACCCAATACAAAATCTTTAAGGATCGCTGCTTCAAGCATGTCCTTTAGGAACAAAAGACGGTCGTGACGATAAAGCTGAACCGTATTATATATAGTAACCTTTTCTTTGTTGAAGATCTGCATCATCTGGATACACAATACGTCGACCGGATCCTGTATCCAGGTTTCTTCGGCATCCACGAGTACGCCAACATTTTTTGCAGAAGCCTGCACGCATATTTTTTGCATGCGGTTTCGTACACGCTCCCACTCTGCTGATTCTGCTTCCGTAAAACCTGCCAGTGCCGCGGCATATCTTTTCATAAGAGATCCGGAACTTAAATCGAATGAATGATCCAGTTTCTCCAGCAGTTCAAATCTTGCGAATCCTGTTACTTTAATACTTATAAATGGAATATTTGGCTGCGAAGCTGCATAATTTATAACCCTGATAAATTCCTCGCAAGCCTGGTCAAATCCCTCTTCTCCATTGTTACCACCCTCCACTCCGTAATCCAGAATTGCCTGTACATGATAAGCAGCAAGTTTTCGTGCAACCGGAGCCGTCTGTTCCAGTGTTTCACCTCCGACAAACTGAGAGAAAATCGTTTTCCGGATCAACCCTCTGATCGGAAGCCTAAAACGAATAGCTATAGGCGTCAGGCGCGTGCCCATTTTAACGAGAAACGATGACCCCATGCTTTTAAAAAGAAATCTGGCTTTTTTGAGTTCTGCGTTTGATTTATAAGCAAACGCATTTTCAGTATTTTCGAAAGAAACAGGATAGTCCGTCATAAATAATCCGACTGAAGCAAATGTAACAGAAAAAGCTTAAGGCTTAAAGCCTAAAGCTCATAGCTTAGAGTTTTTCTGACGGTTTATTAATTAAACATATTTTTCTCTCATCAGATTAAAAACTTATAATTAATCTATTATCTCATTGCTTTAGGCTATGAGCTTTAGGCTTTAAGCTTAATAACGTAATTTCGACAAGCTCCATGAAAATTCTGCAAACCCGGATTTATAAACTTTCCATCCCCATGTATCCTTTCAGGATCGCAACGGGTACGATGTTTCATGCACAGAATTTATTTATCAGGGTGGAAACAGAAGAAGGAATTACAGGTGTGGGCGAATGTTCGGCTTTTCCCATGATTGTAGGCGAAACCCAGTCTACCTGCTATGAAATGGCAAAAGAATTCGCAGGTCTCTGGAAGGGAAAAGAAGCCCTGAACATTGAAGAACGGCTAAAAGACCTGGACGATTTCACCGCTTTTAATTCAACCGTAAAAAGCGCATTTGATATGGCGCTTTACGACCTGGCTTCAAAAAAAGACGGGGTTCCGCTTTATAAGTATCTGAAGGGAACCAGGAAACCTCTTGAAACCGACATCACTGTTGGAATTGATGAATCTGAAGTCATGACCGCCAAAGCTCTCGAATTTAAAAACAAAGGATTCCGGATTCTGAAAATCAAACTGGGTGATAATGGCAAAAAAGATCTGGTCCGGATGCAAATGATTCGAAAAGCCGTTGGCGATTCAATTCGATTCCGCATTGACGCAAACCAGGGATGGGATTTTGAAACGGCAAAAGAAGTGCTCATTCAAATGGGAACAGAGGAAATTGAATTTTGTGAGCAACCCATGCGGCAATGGAATGATCACCATCTTCCGGAGCTTAGAAATATATCTCCCATAAAAATTATGGCAGATGAAAGCGTTTTCAATCATCATGATGCGAGGCGACTGATCCTTGCTGACGCTTGTGATTATGTAAATATCAAATTTTCAAAATCAGGTGGCATAGCAGAATCTATAAGAATTAGACCAGGTTTGTGAAGCCCATGGGATTCCCTGTATGATGGGAGGCATGCTGGAAAGCAGGCTGGCATTAACCGCCTTTGCCCATTTTGCCCTTTCACGAAATAATATTAAGTTTTATGATATGGATACTGCACTCCTCGGTCATAAAGTTGATCCCGTAATGGGTGGTGTGGAATTCAGGGGATATCTTTTAGAAGTTCCTGAATCGCCAGGCATCGGGGCAGATATCGATGAAGAATTTTTGCGAACCTGTGAACAGGTTGTTGTGTAATTGATCTTCGCCAACCGTCAACCGTCAACCGCCAACCGCCAATCGCCAATCGCCAATCGCCAACGAATATGTTTTTACAATAAAAAAGATACAATGGCCAAATCACCAAAAGATTCACAGGTTATCATGACAGAACTTGTCCTTCCCAACGACACCAATGTATTTGGAAACCTGATGGGAGGACGGCTCATGTACTGGATGGATATAGCAGCTGCACTGTGCGCAGGTAAACACTGCAATACACCTGTAGTAACAGTATCGGTAGATAATATTTCGTTTGAGAATCCCATCAGGCTGGGGAATGCGGTTCATATACATGCGACCCTGAGCCGCGCTTTCACAACTTCTATGGAAGTTCATATGAAAGTCTGGGGAGAAGATATTATCAAACAACAGAAATATAAAAGTAATGAAGCCTACTATACTTTCGTTTCGCTGGATATGGACCGCCGGCCTATACCCGTGCCGGCGATGTTGCCGGAAACAGAAGAAGAAATCAAATTATTTGAGGGCGCCCTTCGCAGACGTCAGCTTCGCCTTATACTTGGCGGAAAAATGAAGCCGGAAGATGCGGAAGAATTGAGGGCGCTTTTCTTTTAAAGTTAAAATATTCTCATAAACACTTAAAGCAGGTCTTCAATTAGATATCACCCGACATGAAGTTTTCCAATAAAATTATTATATTAATAAATGGAATTTTTCTGCTTGTTATATTGACATACTCTATCGTTCGCGATTTCCATCTCGAAAAACAATATACCGTTGACCTCAGAAACCGTGTAGTAGGAGCAAGATTAGAGAAAGATGGCAGGCTCCCTTATAACTATTATTTCCGCCCGGCTGACGGACTCAGGTATTTTGATTTTCAAAATCAAAATATAGACTCATCAGGAGCCAGCAATGCAACTGCAAGTCCTTTTTTTCATCAACTGTTATATCCTATATGTGATTTACCTCAGGGTACCATCTCGAAGATCTGGTCATTTCTTCAATATATATTCCTGGCAAGCATGATTTTCATGATCAGTACACTAACGGGCAATACAAAAGAAAAATTACTGATTTGGAACCTGGGAATATTATTTACAATTACAGAGGCATGGAAGAATTTAGTTAAATGCGGTCAGCTTTATCTTTTTGTCGCATTTCTGATTGGTTGCATCATTACGGGACTCCTTAGCAACAAAAAATCCGGAATTGTTCTCGCTGGTATTTGTGCAGTTGTATTCATACTTACCCGTCCGTTTGGAATAATATTTCTCATACCTTTTATAATATTCTATAGGAAATACATACTATTTCTCTCAGTATCTTTTTCAGGAATGCTCATTTATCTGTTATTTGTTTTGAACAGTCCTTACGAGAAGTCGCTTTACGCGAATTATGTAAGCAGGATGAAAATGCATGTGCAATACCATCAGCTTGTTCTGACAAATCCCCGGGGAATTCTAAATACGAATACTTTTTTTCTAAAAAAATTTGAGGGTATCGATTTTGAAGATGTTGACCGCCAAATAAATGAACATCCGATAAAAATATATTCTGAAAATGGGAATATTTTTCTACTATACTATTATTTAACCCATAAGAAACTGTCCTTGGCCTGGTTATTTTTTCTGGCCGCCAGCACAATCCTTATATTATGTGTATTGTTCTATTTCACTTCCAGGAAATATCCAATTCAGTTGATGCAAATGCTGTTATTTGGTTTTACAATATATATGGTTGTTGACCTGTTTAGTCCGGTAACCCGACACCAATACAACACTGTACAATGGTTTCCGCTTGTTCTTAGCGGTTCTCTGGTATTGCCCGGGTGGACCAATAAAATTTTTCTCCTTCTTTTAGTGGGCCTCATGCTGAATATCGTAAATTTCTCCTGGCTGCCAATGCGCCATACACTGGGTGAATTTTGCTGGCTGGCGGGTATGGTCCTGATTATATTTTCTCCCCGTTTAAAGCAATTGGCATGAAAAAAGCCATTATCATGGGCGCAGGTCCGGCCGGACTGACTGCTGCTTATGAACTGCTGACACGAACGAATATTAAACCGGTGATCATAGAAATGGATAGCCAGGTGGGAGGACTTTCCAAAACAATTAATTATAAAGGGAACCTGATTGATATAGGTGGTCATCGCTTTTTTTCTAAGTCAGATAAAATCACCAACTGGTGGCTCAGTTTTTTACCGCTGGCAGATCCAAAGACAAATGAAATTTCGCTTTCTTATCAGAACCAGACGGTAGTATTAAATCAACGTATTGAATCCAATCCAGCTGAAGACGGCAAAATGCTGATCCGCCCCAGGAAATCGAGGATTTATTTTGATCATTCTTTTTTCGACTATCCACTTTCCTTCAACCGAAAAACATTCAAAAATTTCGGGATTGCCAAAATAACCCGTATTGCGCTCTCCTATTTCAGATCAAAACTATTCCCTGTCAGGAAAGAACAAACCCTGGAACAGTTTTTTATTAACCGTTTCGGAAAAGAATTATACCTGACTTTTTTCAAGGGCTATACTGAAAAAATATGGGGCGTTCCCTGTGAAAAAATTCCTGCTGACTGGGGTCATCAGCGAATCAAGGATCTGAATATTGGCAAAGCAATACTCCAATCTCTGAAATCGATTTTCACAACTAATAAAACCATACATCAACAGGGAGTAAGCACGAGCCTGATCGAACAATTTCTATATCCTGAAAAGGGACCCGGTCAAATGTGGGAAACGGTTGCTCAAAAAATAACAGAGCTGGGCGGAGAGATTTATTTAAATAATGAAGTGGAAAAAATAATACTGGCTGATAACTGCATTCATTCTGTAATATGCAGGGATCTGGTTTCCGGCAATTCCATGGATCTTTTGGGTGATTATTTCTTTTCAACAATACCCATAAAAAACCTGCTAGCCTCCTTTGTCAATATTGAAGTACCGGCCCTTGTCAATAAGATTGCATCCGCCTTATCATACCGTGATTTTATCATGGTTGGGTTACTTTTTAAAAAACAGGATAAAGGAGGCAATCAAAATTTTGAAATGCTTACAGATAACTGGATTTATTTGCAGGACAGGAATCTGCTTGCCGGAAGACTCCAGATTTTCAATAACTGGAGTCCGGAAATGGTTGAAGAAAAAAACAATTTATGGATTGGCATGGAATATTTTTGTTCTGAATCCGATTCGATCTGGAAGAAATCCCGTGAAGAAATGATTGAACTGGCACTCAGGGAAATTACTGAAATAGGGCTCATTCAAAAAGAAGCGCTGATCGATGCCACAGTTATCAAAATTCCGAAAGCCTATCCATCTTATATAGGTGCCTATGAACAGTTTTCTGTTGTTCAGGAATTCCTTGATAGAATTGAAAACTTATACCTTACGGGCCGCAATGGCATGCACCGCTACAACAATGCAGATCATAGCATGATGACCGCGATGATCGCAGTTGATAATATTATCAGCCAGAAAAAGGACCGTAGTAATATCTGGGCCGTAAATATGGAGAAGGATTTTCACGAGGAAAGCCCAAAGCCTAAAGCTGTAAAGCCTAAAGCCTAAAGCCTAAAACTTTACGCAATCATTTCTTCTATATTGTTAATTGCCGATTAATTTACAAAGAAATTTTTGAATCAGTTTTAGGCTTTAGGCTTTAAGCTTTAGGCTTTAGGCTTTACTCTGGCAATAAAATAAGCTTGATAAAATTATTTTCATTCAGATAAAGATTGGCTGCAGCTTTTACAGATGAAGTGTTTACCTGTTTGACTAGTTCGGGATAATTCAATATTAAGAGTGGGTTCTCACCATTCTCATATTGGGCACTTAGCCAGTTCAACCAAAACTCGTTATCCTTCATATGCAGTTCGTACTGCCTTGTTTCCTCTGAACTGAATTTAGTAATATCAAGTTCCGTCACGCCATCCACTTTCAATTTATTTATTTCCTCTTTGGTTGCCGCGATCAGTTTATCGACATTCTCCGGACCACAGCCAAACTGGATATTAAATGCATACCTGTTTACGGGATATTTATTATAAGTCACACCGACGTTGGGACTATAGGTCTCGCCCTCTTTCTCCCTCAACCGGTCAAGTAACCGAAATTCCAGGATCTGACTCAGTGCTCTTAACTGTATATTGGTCGCAGGTGAATACTTATAATTGCCACTGATCACCAGTCGCACAGATGCCTTCGGTTCCTTACCTTTTCGTGCAATGGCTTCGATTTTTCCTGGTGGAATATGAATTTTTAAATCCCGCGCCTGTTCCTTATAAGAAGTAGCAGGCAGGGATCCCAGATATTTTTCCAGCATCGGTCTGATACTGTCTATTTTGAAATTGCCATCAAAAATAAACGTGAAATTCCCGGCATTGGCAAAACGTTCTTTATAAAACCTTTCGGTTTTATCGAGACTGATCTGGTGAAGTTTCTCCAAAGACGGGCCAGTTCTGCGAACATTATGATCACCGAGCACAGCATCCACTGTGTCCGCATAAACACTTTGAGGATCACTATTCCGGTTTGCTATTTCCGAGGCAGTTTGTTGCATGACATTATCAAATAAAATACTGTCCCTGCCCGGTGAAGTAAAGTAGAGATAAACGAGTTGCAACGCTGTTTCCAGATCCTTTGGAGAACTATATCCAACAATACCTTCGGACCTTTCAGTAATATAAGGTTCTACGTCTACTCTTTTTCCACTCAATAGTTTTTGCAGGTCTGTAGGTTTAAAATGTCCAAGTCCCATATTTTCGACCATGTTGGCAGCATTGGAGGCAGATTCATAATCCGAATCCGCGTATAGTGAAGATCCACCAGGACTAAATGCTTTAAAACGAATCTCATCATTTTTGAAGTCAGTTGGTTTTAAAATTACTTTTAAGCCATTGCTTAAGGTAAGTTCCGTTATTCCCAGCTTTTCAATTTTATTCTCTCCGGCGACTTTTCCGGCAATCAGATTGCCAGCAATCAAAGCCTCTGTTTTAAACTGGTCTTCATAAGGAACCAACTTAGTTTTTGCTACCGTATTGAACCAGTTATCTACGGTAGCTTCAACGGGCAGGTTGGCACTGTCTTTCTGCGGAGCCATGATGATAACGTCCCGGTTACTATCAGAGATAAAAGACGGACTCAGTGCATTGATGTCACCAAGATTTGCAGTTGACAAAAAGGATTTGGTCAGATCATACTCCGCCTGAATACCCGGAGCTGCTTCACCTACTAAAAAGTTACGTGTGTACTCCTGTACCAGGTCCTCAGAATTCCTTTTGTCTTTTTCTCTTAGGGCAGATTCCAGGTTGCTCAGATAATTCATTTTAGCTCTTTCAAATTCCGCTTCAGTAAATCCAAATTGTTTTAGTTGCTGGATCAGCTGCCATACGGATATAAAACTATTCTCAAGCATTCCGGGTTTAGCGACAATAAATACGGTGAATGCATCCAGGCCGCCAAGAAAATTTCCCATTTCGGCACCTGCCTGAATAAAAGGAGGATTAGGTTTTTGTGACAGATCTGAAATGCGCTGGGCAATCATGAGATTGTACAGGTTCCTTTTAGTCCATTCGAAGTATTCCTGTTTTGTGCCCTGTGGAAGCATTTTCTGCTTTATCAAAATTTCAATTACTGTATAAGGAAATTCCTTGTCTGTAACTGCAACGAACTGGTTTTTGCCAATCAGCGGAACAGTATATTTTGTACGTGGCTTTTCATTTGCCGGATTTTTCAGATCACCGAATAATTTTTTCACCTGGATCTCCATGCTATCGACATTAATGTCCCCTACAACAATGAGTGCCTGCAGATCAGGTCGATACCAGTCTTTGTAAAAATTTAATATCGCGTCCCGTTTAAAATTTTTCAGGACGGTATCTACACCAATTGGTAAACGATCTGAATATCGGGAATGATTTAAAATAACTGGGAAAGTCTTGTCACGCATTCTTTCCTCCGCTCCTTTCCCGAGTCTTTTTTCTTCCAGAACTACACCCCGTTCGTCATTAATTTCCTGTATATCCAGAGTAGCATTGCCTGCCCAGTCACGCATGATCTGCAATCCGTTTTGTAATAACGCCGGACTATCTGTCGGAATTGGCAACTGGTAAACGGTTTCATCAAAACTGGTATAGGCGTTCAGGTCCGCACCAAACCGCACGCCGGATTTCTGGAGATAATGCACCAGTTCATTTTTAGGATAATGCGTGGTACCATTGAAGCTCATATGTTCCATGAAATGAGCCAGGCCACGCTGATCTTCATTCTCCAGTACAGATCCAACTTTATTCACCAGGTATAACTGTACACGTTTGGCAGGTTCGGTATTTCTTCTGATATAATAAGTAAACCCATTCGGCAATTTGCCCATCCTGATAGCCGGGTCCAACGGTAAGGGTTGTGCGAAAGATGCAAAAGAAAAAAAGATCGCGGAGAGGAATAAGATAATCTTCATCTGATGAAACTATTTAAAAAGCCTAACGCCGAACGCCTAAAGCTTAAAGCCTAAAACTAATTCTTAATTATTGGCGAATCGCTACCGATTGTAAATAATTCCGACCAACCAGTTCATTTTAAGAAAACAAAAACCTTTCACTTCATTGTTTTAATAAAAAAACCTTCCACACCATCGGAGTGAAAGGTTTAATTATATGCTAAGCTTTGAACGGCTTTAGGCTTTAGGCTTTAGGCTTTAAGCTTTAAGCCTTGGGCGTCGCACTTGTATCGTCGTTACTTTTTTCTTCCTGTTGCAGTTTTTCTTTAATTCCGGCGAGTGCTCCAAGATCTCCCAGTGTAGGTTTTTCAACTTTGTTCTGGATTGTCTTTACAGCTTTGCGGGTTTTATCTGCATCCACTTTTGCTTCCTTACGCGCGACATCTTTTTCTTCAGCTTTTGCCTGTTCCCAGATACGGGTATGAGATAGAACAATTCGTTTTTCATTGCGGTCGAATTCGATCACCATGAATTGAGTCTGTTTCATCTGCCATTACCTGTTTGCCATCTTCTTTGGCGAGGTGACGGTTAGGAGCAAAACCTTCAAGTCCGTATGGAAGTTGTACAAGAGCGCCTTTGTCATCTTTGCGGATAACCGTTCCTTCGTGGATAGTTCCGATGGCAAAAGTATTTTCCAGTGCGTTCCATGGATCTTCTTCCAGTTGTTTGTGTCCCAGCTGAAGTTTGCGGTTTTCTTTATCGATACTGAGAATCAGCACATCGATGTGCTGTCCGACTTTTGTATACTCAGAAGGATGGTTGAAACGTTTCAGCCAGCTCAGGTCGCTGATATGGATCATACCACCGATGCCTGGAGAAAGTTCAACAAACACACCATAAGGAGTGATGTTCTTCACCAGACCATTATGTTTGCTTCCCTGCGGGAAACGCGTTTCGATAGTGCTCCATGGATCTTCGCTCAGTTGTTTGATAGAAAGACTCATCTTGCGGGCATTCTTATCGAGCGTAACGATACGTAGCCTGGTGTTCATCACCCAGTTTGAAAAATTCCTTTGCATTGATCGGAGTATTGGCCCATGTGATTTCACTTACGTGAACCAGACCTTCAACACCCGGCATAATTTCGAGGAAAGCGCCGTAATCTTCAATGTTCACGACTTTACCTTTCACGATTTCCCCTTCCTTAATTGTTTCAGGAAGTACATCCCATGGATGAGGTGTGAGTTGTTTCAGACCGAGGCTGATACGTTTTTTGCCATCGTCGAAATCGAGTACCACCACCTGGAGTTTCTGATCCAGTTTGAGAACTTCGCTCGGATGACTGATACGTCCCCAGCTGATATCGGTAATATATAATAAGCCATCCAGTCCGCCGAGATCCATGAACGCACCGAAGTCGGTGATGTTCTTGATGGTTCCTTCGAGTACCTGGCCTTTTTCAAGTTTGCTCATGATCTCTGCACGTTGTGCTTCGATATCGCTTTCGATAAGTGCTTTGTGAGAAACAACAGCGTTCTTAATGGTATCATTTACCTTAACCACTTTGAATTCCATTGTCTTTCCAACGAACTGATCGTAGTCGGTTACAGGTTTCACGTCGATCTGTGATCCGGGCAGGAAGGTTTCCATTCCGAATACATCCACGATCAGGCCACCTTTCGTTTTGCTGGTAACTGTGCCGGTAACTACTTCACCTGTTTTGTGAATTTCCACAATGCGTTCCCATGCGCGCGTGATGCGTGCTTGTTTGCGGCTCAGGTGAAGGTGACCTTCCCGGTCTTCTTTTTCCATGACCATCACTTCCACTTCATCGCCACTTTTCAGGTTTGGCAGATCGCGGAATTCATTGAGTGAAACAAGTCCGTCACTTTTGAATCCGATGTTTACTACAACATCTGTTTTTGTAAGACCCACGACGAGACCTTTAATCAGTTCTCCGTCGGTGATCTGGACAAAAGTATTTTCATATACTTTGTCGTACTTCTCTTTTTCTTCTTTTTTGTAAGCAGCGACATTTCTTTTGTCGATTGTCCAGTCGAAATCGTCGTGTGCAGTAGGAGGCGGAAAATGATGTGCCTTTCCGTTTGCGGCAGGTGCATTTGTTGTCGCTGCAGCTACTGCAGTATCTGCAGTTGGCTCCTGACTTTCAGCGTTTGAGTTAATAATTTGGTTTTCTTCCATATAAAATAAAATACCCGAAGGTTTTAATTCGGGGCTGCAAAAATACGAAAAAATGGGGTGAATGCAAAAGGCTTAGGACCCAAGGCCTAAGGCTTAAGGCCAAGGCCGAATATGAGACCAGGAATCAAATCGACAAATGGGTCGGGTGATTACGGGCACGACTTAAACCGTTCATTTTTAAGCTTTTCACGGATTTAGAATCGCGTAAGACAGATCAGCGCATAGTAGCGGCGGTGTCAACGGCCTGAAAAAAATGGACCAGCTTTCCATTTTTTATTGTCCAGATATGTGTCGCATTTGCCTTAAAAGGATGACCCGTTTCCTTATTTGTCCCTTCATAATATCCGACCATCGCTACTTTATCACCTTCTCCGAAAATCTCTTTGACAGAAACATTAAACTCATCGTAATGAAAATAGAAACAATAAGATACTTTGAATTTTTAAAATCAAAAGATTTAGTGTTTCTCAGTTATATTTGCAGCCCTGATAAAATCTGGAATTCATCTTCACCCTGCCCGGGTGGCGAAATTGGTAGACGCACTGTGTTCAGGTCGCAGCGTGGGCAACCATGTGCTGGTTCGAATCCAGTCCCGGGCACTGAAAAGCCTCTATAAATAATTGATTATCAGAGGCTTTTGCATTTTTAACACTCTTTTTTTCAACAGTTTTTAACGCTTATCCACACCAAAAAGGTCCCGTAAAGGTCCCACAGAAAATCCCACACTTTTGGTTCTGATTTTGTGGCATAGTCATAAACACTGATTTATGATTATTGAACAAAGAAAATCTGCCAATGGCAGGAAAATTTATTACCGATTTAAATGGGGAAATGGCTCTTCTGAAAAAATGAGCGCAGGAGTTTTTACCTGGTCGAAACCAAAAACTCAGGTTGAAAAAAATCACAACAAAGAGGCGCTCGCGATCCTGGAAATTAAAAAGTCTCAAATGGTCATCGACCGTCAATCTGTTGGCACTGGATATATTCCGGCGCACCGTTACAAAAGTAATTTCCTTGACTTTTACCAGGATTTTGTCAAGAAAAATGCCCGCGAAGGGAAGCGACACCTGGCCACCAGTCTCGTGCATTTCAAAACCTTCATTGAAAAGAAATCCTTGCCTCCCATTGAAATCACCGAAGAGTTATGTCAACGGTTTAGAAATCATTTGTTAGATAATTTTAACGGGGACACTCCCATGAATTATTTCTCAGAATTCAAGAGAATGATCAAAGCTGCCACTAAACAAGGTTACTTCCGAGTTAATCCTGCTGAAGACGTAAAGGCAAAAGCCGGCAAAAACCGCAAACTGAAAGAACATTTAGAAGTTGAGGAATATCTCAAATTGTTGAAGACACCGTGTTTTAATGAAGATGTAAGAGAAGCATTTATTCTTTGTTGTTATACAGGATTGAGATGGGCAGACGTCCATCAAATTAAGTGGACTGATATCGGCAACGACACAATTAAAACAAGGATCATTCAGGCGAAGACGGGCCTGCCGGTAACCATAACTATGCATCCGATTGCTAAGACTATTCTAGATAAACGACTCGCAAGGAAAAGCCTTAAAAATATCGGAAATATCTTTCGACTGCCAACTGCGGACGGTGCCAATAAAGTTCTGAAAGCCTGGGTTAAAACCGCCAAAATTAAAAAGCTAATAACCTGGAGTGTCGCAAGGCTTAGTTTTTCAATCTTGCTTCAGGATGAAAGGGTGGATACGGCTACTGTAGCCTTATTGCTTGGACATTCCACTACTAAATATGTGAACGATACCTATAAAAGACATCGGCCGAAGGACCAAACGGCGATTATCGCAAAATTGCCATCACCAGAAAAAGTAACGGCGGTTTCATGATGGCGACTAAAAATATTTTAATGAATGCCGGTATTTTCCGGCATTCATTTTATTTTCTTAACGGACTTGATAAGTAAGGTTTCTCCGCCGGCCATCATAAGATCCAATTCCTGTCGATTAAAATATCCACTATTATTTTTATAAACACCAAATTCATCACATTTTTTTGACAGTTGGGTTCTTCCAAGATTGCAATATATCATGGCTTCTTCGGGCTTTAAAAAAGGCTTATGACATATCGCTACCGCTTTAATCACCGCAATTTCAGATCTCCTCATCATGTGTTTCCTTTTTTAATTTGATTGTGCTAATAGCCTCTCTATCTCTGTTTCAACCAGGCAAGCGATATCCGTTTTAATTTTTAAATAATTATCACTTATCGAATTTGCGTCAACATCATTTTTAGAAGATAAATTTTGAAAGTTCCTTTCTTCATTAACCATGGCCTTTTTATTATTTACAATTTCACAATGAAAAGCTTTTAGTTTTATTTTTTGCTCAGGGTCGTCAGCAACCATGCCTACAAATTCACCTGATGATAGGGAGGAAATCTTGGATTGCGGAATAGCAAAATCCATCTGACTGGATTTGCTGACAGAAGTATCATTCCTGTTAATACTGATACTTTCCTTTATTTGGGTAATTTTTCCAAAACGCTCTGCCAAAAGTTTTGATGTCTCCCCCATCACCTGGCCACTTATAATATTGCCGGTAATATTCATAATGACGGATGCCTGTTCATTTCCATAATCCTTCTTCAGCTGACTGAAATCTTGCATTCCAAGGCAGGTTGCTACTTTATTTGAACGGGCAGTGGCTATGAGACTATCGATACCATTGAAAAAGATCGTGGGAAACTCATCGAATATCAAACTGGATTTTAGTTTATTTTTCTGATTTACAAGCTTAACCAGCCGTGTAACATAAAGGGACAATACCGGTCCAAAAGTTTGTTGTTTCTGAGGGTTATTGGCCAGGCAGAGAATTTTAGGTGCTTTAGGATTATTGATATCAAGCGTGAAATCGTTTCCAGATAAGACCCAGTATAATTGTGACGAAGAAAGCCTGGCAAGTCCTATTTTTGCACTTGCGATCTGACCTTCCAACTGTTCCATTGCATCATTTTGGTAAGCAGAAATAAATGGATTTATCAACACTTCGATCTCAGGTTCTGTTTTCAGAATGGGAAACAATTCCTCATAGTCTGCCTGCATAAGCTCAATTACATGCGGCAGTGTACAATAGACTCCATTTCTATATTTCTTAAGAAACCAGATAATTGCAGTTATAAAGTTGATAGGTGATTCGACAAAAAAATCACCTTGTTTGGTAATCCAGTCCCGATTTAGCCCAAGTAATATTGATCTGGAAGATTCTGTCGCATCTGTGATATCAAACATCATATCCGGATCCAAAGGATTACACCTGTTACTTGCGGCAGGGCCGTCGAAATTAATCAGGTAAAAAGAAGGTTTCGATGGATATGCTTTTGAGTGGTTCCTTAAAGTATTGTAAGCAATTAGTGTTAAATCAGGATATTTAAAATCATAGACTAACATAGTAAATCCTTTGGCAATATGCTGCCTGATTACGTTCTGTATTACAAAATACGACTTGCCTGATCCAGGTGATCCAACCACAAGTAAACCGCGAAATGGATTAATAATATTAACCCAGCTCTTTCGGATCTTACCTTTAAGGTTGTAATAAGCCGGCAGATTAATCGAGTATTCATTTGTGATCAACCTCTCTTCCTGCGGGAAGGTTTCATTGAATTCATTAAAAATATCCTGGCCAAGTGAAAGTTTTATTAATCTGGACAGCCGAGCACCTCCATTTAAGATTAGAAGAAATCCAGCCGTTACCATGATCATATAAATGGCAGCAAAGGCCTCAGCAGAAAGAAAATACCTAATTGCTCCTTGTGAAAATAAAAATAAAACCAGCCCTATTACCAAATAAAATAAAATAGGTTGCCATTTAAATTTCTCATTCTTCCGACCTTTGGAGCCAATCAATGAAAGCAAGAGTAAGGCAAGTGCTACCAACTTTGCATTGTTTCCCACAAATAAGCCTGTTCGCGCCAGATTCAACAGAAAACGATTAGTAATACTCCATTCCAGCTTCCAGCTGGCAAAGGCTTCGTAGCAATAATAATAATAATGCAAAAGCATTACTACTATACTGGCATTTCGCATGAACCCGGTAATTTTCTGCAATCCCATTTCATTCTCGCCCGTACCGTTCGACATATTTTTTCATTTATAAATTCAGCTTTCTTTTCTTTTTACGTTTTTTATAGATTAAAGAGTATAACAACCGTGGATCATCTATTTCGACATCTAAAAGGTTCTTAATAATTTGATCTGAAGCAACTGTCTTTAAATGATTGCTATTAAGGTCATGCCTGATATTCTTCTTCAAAAAAATATTTTTTAAGTTTTTATATTTATTCCCGGTTTTTGTCGATTTATTTTCTCTGGCATTAGAAAACCATTTTTGAAGAGAAGCAACACTATATTGCTTCCCAATTTCACTACCGTTAAAAGCAGATTTGTGAATGTGATCAACGAAAGTGATACCATATATGAAACCCATTTCGTTTTGCCTTAAAACAGTATCGATATTTTGCTTTTTTAAACTCAAAATAAATTCATCAATGCTTCCAGGGTTTTTTAAGATTTCTGCATCAATCGTTTCCCTTAATTTCTGGCGCAATGATTGTCTTTTAAGCTCATTTTCTTCAAATTTTTGTCCCAAATAAAGTAAAGTTGGACTACTATAAATAGAACTAGCCTTGATCGGAACCCCAATTTTATTACCATTAGAATCCAGTATCTGAAAGAGAAGACCTTTATGATTATGGATTCTGCCACCTTCTCTTCCTCGGTCTGCAACAACATTAAAAGTTCTTAAAATCGCATTTAAGGAGGCCAAGGAATTGTAATTGTATTGCTTTATTACCTGGTCCAATATGTTAGTAATAGAACGTTTTGTTTCGGCTCTACCATATTGAATTTTTGCCTTGCTTACGGCACGCTCAGGCTTCTGATTTCGTCCCTCTGCCCTGACTAAGCCAAACTCATTTTCTATATCTTTTCTGGCAGGTTCAGATTTTAATCGTCCGATATTGAATGTGTCAATTCGAGCCCCATCGGACTTAATATTTGTAGTTACAATATGAATATGTGGGTGTCCGGAATCGATATGTTCGTAAACAAGATACGGCTGATTACCAAACCCTATCTTATTCATGTAACTGGTTGCAATTGCACCAAGCTTACTTTTTGAAAGATTTTCTGAAGGATCAAAATTCAATGAAATATGTAATGTGTTACTTTTTACTGAACGCTGGTTTAGACTTATCAAATCTTGAAATCTGTTTAGCTTCTGATAGAAATTTAAATTGTTAACCTCTCTCAGAAAGTTTCCGGCGTATATGCAACTTGCAAGACCTTCTTGTACTTTTTGCTCATTATAATTAAGCGCCCTTTTTACACTATGAGGACTGGTTATTTTTGCGACCATAATTCATAGATTTGATTAAGTCTTTCTTTGATTTCCTCCACTTTATTTATAAAAGATTTATGTGTAGAATCGTATACAAGTAACCAGGATTTCATTTGATCTATCGTATCCAAAGAATGCAAACGCTTGACGGCCTGATTATAATTATTACCTATAGCGCTCAATTCATTTTTTAATAAAATCATTTCTTCCAAGAAGCTGTCGGCTGACTGATTTCGGTATTTGATAACCACAGGCTTATTCAAAAGAACCTTGCGGGTGTATTCACTTAATTTTCGGCATGTTGTCTGCTGAAAGGATTTATAAATCTTACTATATTCTTCCGGTTTCACCCGAAAACTGATCCACTCACTGAGAAGCCCCTCGTCTTTCATCTTGTTCATTTTCACGCCCAGATAAACTTTACTGTCTCTTCAAAATCCGCCAGTCGACACCGGAGACGAATGAGCGGCGAGATCCAATTGTGCAACAATTGAACATCTCGCCCGTTGCAATCCGGGCAACGTAATCCGATTTAAAATCAGATTCTAAATAATCTAAAAAATTAAAATGTGGCAGATCAAAATTAGATTGAACAAATCAAGGGAAATCTTGTGGACTAAATTTTAGGCCAATGAAATTTATAAAAGAGAGACTAAATGTGAAATAGCGAACCCGATGTAACACTTTTAAGCATAGGTATATTCAATATTTGCACACCCTGCGCGAAACTTTGCTTACACTGCGTCCGACTGAGTTCAGAATTTTATTAAGGCGATGCGACATTCCTGGTTCAGGTATTTGTCAAAGAGTATAGTTTTTTCCGGACGAGACATCAATGCCGATACCGGACAACAATCTGTATCACATACGAACGTTTTCTAACGACAGGGATTTATAAAATATTGATTATCAATTATCCCGAAAGATGGCATTTTTTTTATTCAATATGTTGGTACATGCATAATTGTGTCCGTATTCTGTCCAAGGTGATCCCTGTTTAAAAACTATTTGCGGGCAGCTTTGTCGGCAATTTTACCAGGAACAACAGATTTTCGTTCACATATTACCTGCGTGACACTAAGGATGAAGCAAATGCACGATAATGAAGCACAAAAAACTTTTAACGTAAACATAAAACTATGTTCAAAACAAATCTTAAAATCGCCTGGCGTAGTCTTATTAAAGATAAACAGTTTACATTTTTAAATGTGTTGGGTTTATCTGCTGGACTCGCTTGCAGCCTGCTCATCTTTTTATGGGTGAACGATGAACTGAAATTTGATCATTTCTTTGCAAACAACGAGCGCTTATACCAGTTGATGGAAAAACAAACTACAAATGGAGTTGTTGGTATATCAGACGGCTCGTCAGGTCCGCTGAGTGAAGCAGTAGCGCAGCAAATGCCGGAAGTCGAGTACGCCACACCCCTTGCACCACCAGGATGGTTCCCGAAATTCACGCTTTCTGCCAACGACAAAATTATCAAAGCATTGGGTCAATATGCCGGTAAGGATTACTTCCATGTTTTCTCTTTTAAACTGCTTGATGGAAATAAAGAGAATGTGCTGGCAAATAAAAATTCTATCGTTATATCGGATGAGCTTGCCAAAAAAATATTTGGCACAGCAGAGAATATCACAGGCAGGCCCATACGCTTTCAGCAGAGCGATATTTTTTATGTATCCGGTGTATTTGAAAAAACACCTTATCATTCCTCCCAACAATTTGACTTTGTATTGCCCTGGGATTATTTTAAATCCGTACAGGATTGGGTAACCAATTGGAATAATGTTGGTCCGCAGAATTTTGTGATGCTCAAAAAGGGGGCCGACATCAATGCATTCAACAAAAAAATAGCTGGCATCATTGCAGCCCATGGTGGCAACGACTCGCGCGTGGCATTTGCAACAAGGTTTTCAGATGTATACCTGCATAATAATGTTGGCGTTAATTCAGGCAGCAGCGGAAGGATTCAATATGTAAAAATGTTTTCTCTGATCGCCCTGTTTATCCTCATAATTGCCTGCATCAACTTCATGAACCTTTCTACGGCAAAGGCTTCCAAAAGAATGAAAGAAGTGGGCATTAAAAAAGTAGTAGGCGCCGACCGTAAGCAACTTATATTTCAATTTCTTTCTGAATCTGTTTTACTTACATTGGTAGCCATGTCATTTGCTGTTTTAATGGCATCATTATTCCTTCCGGTGTTCAACGGGATCACAGGGAAAGAAATCAGTCTGCATTTTGATACAGAAACAATCTTCATTTTTATAGGCATTGTTTTGTTCACCGGTTTACTCGCAGGAAGTTATCCCGCTTTATACCTGTCCAAATTTAATCCTCAGGCAATACTAAAAGGCAAACTTCACTCCTCTTTTGCTGAAATGATTTCAAGAAAAGGCCTCGTAGTATTTCAGTTTACATTGTCGTCCATCCTGATCATAGCAGTCATCATCATTTACCAGCAGATTCAGTTTATACAAAACACCGATCCGGGTTATAAAAAAGATAATGTTATACGTATAGATGCAGAAGGGAAGATTCAGGGTACAGAACAGGAATTTGTGAACGAATTAAAGAATATTTCCGGTGTAACATCGGCGAGTTATACGTTTACCAATGTTGTCGGGCATACTTTCGGTGATTATGGATTGAGCTGGGAGGGTAAAAACCCTAACGAGAGTGTGTATTTTGAAGTATTTGGCGGTGGATATGATTTTATTAAAACAATGGGTATGCATATCCTCAGTGGCAGAACTTTCTCAAAAGACTTCAGTTCCGACACGTCGAATATTGTATTGAATGAAGCGGCTGCTAAAGTAATGAACATGAAAGATCCCGTTGGCAAAACGGTGCAATTGTACAAACACCCTATGCAGATAATCGGAGTAGTAAAAGATTTTCATTTTGAATCCATGCACGAAATGATCAAGCCTTCCTATATACTTCTGCAACCACACGGAGGAAAGATCGTTGCAAGAATTAATGCAGCGCATCAAAAAGAAACAATCGCCGCTATACAGCATTTATATGAAAGTTATAATCCCAACTTCCCTTTCACTTTTATTTTTTTGGATGAGGCTTATCAAAGGCAATATATCAGCGAAACCAGGGTATCAGTATTGTCAAAATACTTTGCCGGGCTCGCCATCCTCATATCCTGTCTTGGCCTGTTTGGTTTGGCCGCTTTCACGGCGCAAAAAAGAAGAAAAGAAATCGGTATCAGAAAAGTGATTGGCGCGTCAGTGAGCAGTATTACCACTATGCTATCAGCAGATTTCTTAAAGTTGATATTATTATCATTACTGATAGCGTTTCCGGTATCCTGGTGGCTAATGGATAATTGGCTGGAGGGCTTTGCTTATCGCATCATTGTTACACCATTTGTGTTTTTGATTGCCGGTGGATCCATAATACTGATTACACTATTTACGATTGGTTTTCAATCCATTAAAGCGGCCATAGTGAATCCGGTGAAGAGTTTGAGAACAGAGTAGTCATTTTTGCTTTGGATAACTAAGATTAACTAATTGATACTCTTTACTTATTGCGCGGTCTAGAAGTGGTTATTGCACATCAGGTTTGTATGAAGTCGCATCAGGTTAATGCATTGTCGCAGTGGGTTCGCTATTTTACACTAAAGGAAATAAAAAAGAGCCTATATCAGCCCTTCATCTGCAAAAGAAAAATATTGATCTCTTGTAACGATCAAATGGTCCAGTACGCGTATATCGAGAAATTGTCCAGCGTTTTTCAATTTAAGTGTTAATTCTTCGTCCGCCCGGCTTGGTTTTAGATTTCCGCTGGGATGCGAATGTGCGAGCATTATATTGCAGGCAGAGGCTTTTAATGCGGCTGAAAATATTAACCTGGGATCGGCTACCGTACCAGTTATTCCTCCTGAAGAAACATTAAATATACCCAGGACCTTATTGGCCTGATTAAGAAATATAACTTTGAATTCTTCAAGTAATTCAATTTTGTCCAGATCCCAATGAAACATCAAAATGGTATAAGCTTCGCGTGAATCCCTTATTCTTGGTCTTTCCGAAGCCTTAACTTTTGATTTGTAAATAAGTTCTACTTCCGAAACTTTTGTCCAATTTGAAGCTTGATTCTTTTCTTCCATAACCTTTGATTTAAAAATGTTTTAAATGAATTATGGAACATTTATCCGGCTCGTCGCGAGTAAGGCCAAACAGGAAGGCGTATAAAGGATGGCTTTGTGTGATGGACTCCGCGTTTATGCCGCCGGTTTGGATGCCCGAAGCGGCAGGCCGAACTTTGTAAAGTAATTCAGTAAAACACTTTTGAAATATTTCTGAAAAAAACAAGCTGCCGCCCGTAGGGTGGCAGCTTTCCGGACATTGTTCAGGATTTAATCTTCTCCATTTGCTTTTTTAATCTTGATATTTTGTCAAGCTGATTCGCTTGTCTTTTATCTGTTCTCTCCTTCTGACCATTTTCAATATTATCCAAATCCAAACCTGCCTCTGACGCCATCTTATAAAGGAAGTATCCGGTTTCGCTCTTTGGGTTTTTACTGTCTGATTTGGAAGCCACCGCCATTCGGATTAGATAGGCAAATTGATATTCCGAAAGATTTTCGAGCTGGTTATACAGTTGTTGGCTGTCCCGGTACTCAAACTTTTCGTTTTCCATAAAAAGAGTTTGCAAAACAGTATTCCTGGCTGAATAATCGAGCGATTGAAACAATATCAGCCTGACGGCCACCAGGTCAGCGGAAGTTGGTTTACCATTCAAATTATTTAGTCTTTCTGTAAACTTCTCCTGAACTAATACCTGTACCTTTTCCCGATCGAGTTCTATAGATCTTTCCTCCCTTGCATGGATCCTGTCAATTTCTCCTTGCAAAAGTTCAACTGTTCAATAGCCAATGGATGTTTTATGATAATTATTTTCTTCGGTTTTTGGGGCATTTTATTTATAATTATTGCCGGTCAGTTGATTTCTCATAAACACGGTATACAGTCCCTGATTATCATCCCCATTTATCTTTTTATTTTACCATTGTTTCAAAGGATGGCAAATTTTTGTTTGATAGCTAATGCGAGGTATCGCGAGTACAGGCAGGATGCTTACGCGCATTCTCTTGGGTATGGCAATGGTTTGTTAAGTGCCCTACATAAACTGACTGTTTCAGAAAAAATGGAAGTGAACAGATATATCATTATGACCACACATAACCACCCCATCATATATAACCGGATACGCAGGATGGAGAAATTACTGGGGTTAAGAGATTCAAATTAATCCTTTTGGGCAGCACGAGCGATGACTTGCTCGCGGTCGAAGGCGTCCAGCCACTCATCTTTGCGTTCGATCATGGGATCCAGCCAGTCAGCTTTTTCCCTGGCTCTTTTCAGCCATGACTTGAAATCCTCAGTGTGTTTATTTTCCAGAATCGTTTTCTTTTCCAGTTCATCCAGATATTCGCGCAGCTGTTGGGTTTTCTGCCAGCGGTTGAAATTGACAAGCATTTTGATAAGATCCTGAGCCTCTTTATGCTGGCGTTTTTCCAGTTCTTCTTCTTTTTTTCTTTTTGCTTCCTGGATGGCCCAATATTTTTTCAGTTCTATTTTTTTCGCGATCAGTTTTCGACCCTCCAGTTCGATCTTCAGGATGATGTCCGGATATTGTTCTTCCAGTGTACGGGTTCCGTCTCTGAATTCCTGCGCGCTATCGCCGTCAACCCGGAAGAACAGTGAGCCGCTCGGCACCATGTCATATCTATTGTAATGCCCATCGTTTGTGGTTACCCGTTTCATGCGTTCACGCAGGTAGATCTGCACTTTCTCCTCTCCGAAGTAAACATATGTGCCCGGCTTATAGCTGGAGTTCTCGATCTTTATTTCGTGGCCCCTCGACTTAAGTGTCTTGATGACGGTGTCCATCAAACGCAGGCAGCGCGGGATGAAATTATCCGAGCCCCGGATGTCCAGGGTATCGCCTTCGCTCGTGCGGAAACTGTCATAGCGATCGTAGCGGTCCTTGCTGCTTAATGCTTCTCTTGCCTCAACAATTAATTTGTCCGGTTTGATGAGTTGATCCGGAATCCTGATATGAAGCGTGGGATCATCTATGATTTGGTCGGCGGTTTTTTCGGCTTCGGATTTTTCGGTGCGGATTTGCAGCCTGATTATTTCCTTGGAGGACGTTGTAGCCGGCAATTTGAGACGCGGTGATTTTTTGCCGAATTTTATTTTTTGCCAGTGGCCACCGGGCGGGACCGGGATATCGTTACGCCGGCACATTTTGCGGAGCCCAACATCAGAGATGTCATATTTTTTAGACAGGGCGAGCATGGACTGCATCCAAACCAGGTTGTAGAGTTCTTCACGGGTAAAAGTGACTGATTCCATTTTCACATTATTAAAAAAATGGGGAAAAACACCATGTCCGATTCCAGAAAAAAAACGGCATATTGCAGACATGTCCTCTCCCATCGATCCCTCCGTTATTGAAGCCCGAAAACGCGCTATCGAAGCCTCGTATCAACGGCAACTCGATCTGGCTGGCAAGCCCGGATACGATCCACAACTCACCGTCAAATTAAAAGAGGATCTGGACTGGCTCAACGAGCAAAAAGCCGAGCCGGATAATTCCGGGAATCACTGATCCGGTTTTCTCTTCTTTTCGATTTTCAGCACTTCTGATTCCAGGTACATCGCGCGGGTGCGGCCCTTTACGATCTGCGGATGCACGATTCCGTTGTGCACCGCTTTCATCAGGGTGGCATAGCTCACCCCCGCCACTTTCATCGCGCCCTCACGCGTCAGGAGCTGGTCCTGCTGCAGTTCCTGTTTGATGATCGCGCGCAGTTTTTCGTAGAATTCATCCGGCGTGATAGCGTGCAGGATGATCGAGCCCGCCGGCAGCCCCGTCAGGTTTTTCGGGTCATAGTTGGATTCCCTCATTATTTTCCACTTTAAATTTTTCTTTTTTGCCCGTGATGAGTTCCAACGCGTGGTTGGCGTAGTTGAAATCCGCGATCCACTTTCGGCAGTTTTTTTTGACGACCGGGTCCAGGTATTTTTCGTAGTAGTAGATCCCCTTCATCTGCGCGTGCGTCCCTTTGTAGACGTCGATATAGAGTTCAAATTTATTTTTTCTGAATTCTTGTTTCAGTTCCGCGAGATGTGCTCGGACTTTTTCGGGATCCGGCTTGGGGATTTCAGTGGTCGTAATATTCTTCAGGCCCTTTTTGATCTTCCAGGCGGGAAAGTTTTTCGTTCTTGTTTCTTCGTGCTTCGCCATTCTCCTGTTGAAGGCGGCTTTGTCGTCCAGAAATTCCTTATATCGCTCGCAGTCTATGTTTCGCGTTTTGAGTTCTTCCCCGAGTGCGATCAGGTCTTTTTTCGCATAAAGGTATTCGTGACCGCGTTTGAACCAGTTGGTGAATTCGAATTCTTTCCGGATAAAGGCTCCGGGGTTCCAGGGCAGCGGATGAATATATTTTTTAATGTCATCGTCTTTCACCCAGTCGCCACGTTCTATGGACATTTTTAAATACAGCTTTTGTGCATTGATAATAGATTCCTCGGAGTATTTTTTTCCCGTGGTTTCATTTTCCAGACCCATTATTTTTGAAAGCAGTTGTTTGAGTTCGAGGATCTCGGCCAAGATTTCCTTTTCCATGAAGTGGTTTGTAGATGTCAAAAAATATAATGATAGCCATCCCCGCATTCAACCCCGCAAAAATCATTATCACTGCCATCGATAATTGTGCGAATACAAAACCCATCATTGCCAGTTCCTGTTCGGGCGGCCTGATCATTGCAATTTTATGAGATTTGAAACATGGGCCTGAAGGCATTCGACTTCTATGACACCCTTGATCTTTTCCAGCAAAGAGCCTGTATATTTTATCCTGTCTTTTTCCATATTGCAGTGCAGCATGAGGATCCCCTCGCGGTCACCCGGACTCTGAAGGTCCATGGACTTCACTCTGATGCACCGGTTCAACAGGGTATCGATAATTCCCTGCATGGCTGGCAGCGGCATGGACATTCTGACAATAAAGACGCAGGGTGACATCATATGCTGGCACATGTTATTTGAAAAAAAACTGAAGGGTCTGTAGAAACAAACCCCTTAAGTCGACGCTTTTAATGACGTCACATGAGAACTTCAATTTTTTCTAATAAAAGCAGGGTGAGTAAAGACTCTCCCTGGGACTTCAAAAACTACTTGCTCAACATTGAATGATTTTCATCACTCAAATAATTTAAAAGAGGAGTAAGTAAAAACAAACTCCGGATTGACGTATTGCTATATGAAATGTTAAACCAAAATAATGCGTAGATTGATTAAAGATGCCATCCGTAAGAAAAATGTACCCCTGAGGTGAGGATTTTTGGTGATTTACTCGGTGGTCAGTATTGTCGAGTTCTTTGAGGATTTTGCTGACATCCTCTTCTGTAGTCGCCAGTTTGTCCTTGCAGATTTTGATTAGCAGGGTTGCGCGTTTGACCTTTGTGGCCAGTTCATCGACGGAGATTTCGCCCTGTTCGATTTCGGACACGATTTCCTGGAGTTCTTCGAAGGCCTCGGTATAGTTTAGCCTTGTCATTCATTTTCCGCGACACTTTTTATGATTCCCTGAAAACAGGGTTGTGTGCAGGATATCTCCTGCCTTCACTAATTCAGCGTTTTTGACAGATTTTCCATTCAGCAAGGTAATGCTGTAGCCCCGTTTGAGCACGTTTTCCGGGCTCATATTATAGATATTTTTTCTCATATTTTCCAGATCATTATTCTTGTTTTTTAAAAAGACATTTGATCCCAAAGACAGAGACAGATGTAATTGTTTTTCTTTCTGTTTTTCATTACGAAAACGGAATATGGACTGCTGGAAGAGCGATCTGCACCTGTATTTTAAGATTGCTTTTATTTCTTTGGAGCATATTTTTTGTGACAGACTGAAACAATTTTGTTTCCGATTTAAACTGTCTGGTATGCTCGGTGATCAGACGATGCGATTTATCGATGATTATTTCACGTGCACGTTCAACAGGATCATGAAAATTGTTGAATAGCTGGATAAAATATTCGGCCAGTTTGGTCGGTGTGATAGCGTTATGAAAAGAAATCATTTCGGACACCGTCTCGTTGGTCGAGTGCCCGATACCCGTAAACACCGGGATCGGAAATCCCGCAATTTCCCTGGCGAGCAGGTAGTTGTTGTAAAAGGACATCCCCACATCATCGCCGCCGCCCCGGATGATGGCGACCGCATCGAAATGGCCACGAACTCTCCGAATTCTTTTGAGTTGACTGATCATCGCAGGAACTGCCTTTTCGCCCTGCAGCAACGACGGAAACAACATATGAAAGAAATGGTAGCCACGCGTGTTGGTTTCGATGATCCTGACAAAGTCCGCATAACCCTTGCTTGTAGCATCCGAAATGATCGCGATTCGCTGTGGGAGCAGCGGCAGTTTGAGTGTTTTGTTTTTGTTAAAGAGATTTTCCTCTTGGAGTTTACCGATGGTTTCCTGTTTTTCGCGTTCGAGATCACCGAGCGTATAGGACGGATCGATATCCGTGATATGCAGCGACAGGCCGAACGTGGGCTCAAAATTAATGGTCGCCTGAAACAGGATTTTGATTCGCTCCTTCAGCGGTTCATTCAAAACACTGAGAAATTTCTTGTTGATCCGTATATAATCATCGCTCCAGATCGTCGATCTCATTTGCGCGACTATCCTTCCCTCCTGCTTTTCCACCAGTTCCGGGAAGCAGTGTCCCGACTGTTTATAAAAATTCAGTTTATTCAGCTCCGCCCGGATCCAGTACGATTCTTTATGTCTTTCCGCAATAGTTTTCTTAATACTTCTGGTCACTTCCAGCAGCGTGAAGACAGATTTATCGTTTACGGTTTCGGGCATTGCTTACGTTGGTTTATGGATTCGAATCCCAGTCATAGACACCTGAACATTCCAGCACATAATAATACAAATTGAAGTCCGGAATTATTTTCTCTGTTAAAATGTCATTTATTTTTTCGAATTGTTCACGGCTCAAGATGCGACCATCATATAATAGGGGATCATCAGGTTTTGGTATTACGATATTCAACAATGCCTCGACTGGTATTTCGTCAATATTATATTCGCCGACAATTTCCTCGTTGAAATTATTATAATATTTTACAATTCTTTCTGTTCTAAGCAAATTCATAATTACTGCACTACGATTTGTTGCGGGTCTGTGACAACGATCTCGGGCCGGCCCCTGTATATTTGAACAGGGCCTTTCACACAAATCGTTTTGCCAGCATATAATGTTTCCGGAGGAGTTTTGAATTTGCTCCTGTCAGCACCTTTTATCACCACCGTTATTTTTTGATTCGGGTAGGCTCCGCCAAGATTCAGCAAAGTAATCTGGCTATTCTCGAGAAATTTTCCGTCAAACATTTTATCACAGACGGAAGTATCTTTTATTACCGAATTACGGTAATTGATTACTGTCGTGGTTCGGTGTCCCGCGCGGCCCCAGGAGACTAACAGAAAAGCTGTTATGATTAATAGCAATTTTGAACGACAGTATTTCTGTAGCATTGGTTTTGTTTATTCAAAACTAATGATAGAAAATGAATTTATATCCAATGCCTATATGCTAAATAGTTCTCCAAAGCATCGATGGTTTTTCCCAGGCCATCTTCGCGGCTGATTCGTTCGCCCATGTCAAATGCATTTTGGATGATTTCGGGCCTTTGGGTTTTTTCGATGGCGGTAGATAATTTTTGCGCTGAAAGTTTTTTGAAAGGAATGTGGGCGCCGAGTCCTTTGCGTTCGATGATTTTTCCCCACCAGGGCTGGTCCGCGATGATGGAAACGATGATGGCGGGAATTTTCGCCTTGAGGACGGCGGCCGTTGTGCCAACACCTCCGTGGATGATTGCCGTTTTGCAATGCGGGAACAGCCATTGATGGCTGATCGTTTTTATTTGAAACAGGTTTGGATGCGCTGGTAAATCGATGGGGAGCGACCAGCCCTGGCAGAAGATGAAACGATGTGTCGTTGTCCGTAGTAGTTCTGTAAGGATGGATATAAGAAGTTGCGGGTTGGGAATGGGGATACTGCCGAAGCCGATGTAGACGGGTTTGTCGCCGGCATTCAGCCAATGAATTAATTCACCTAGAATTTTTTCGTTGTGAGTGGTTGGCAAAAAAAGAAATCCGGTAATTTGATTTTGAGCGGCCCAGTCATCCGGCCGCGCGAGCAGCGATGGGCTGAAGCAATGCAGATTCAGGATTTTTTCATCCGCTATTTTTTTCGGCAGGGATATTTTCAATGGAGGCAGGTCAAGTGATTTTCGAAAATCATGGATGAGTTTTTTGCCAGCCTGGTGATAGGCGAATTCGTAGATACGGTAGGTCATTAAATTGTAAGCCGGGAAATTTAAAATGTCAAACGCGGCCATGGGAAAGGCTTTGGTACGTACCGTCGGCAGGTTGAGCTGCACAAGCGCCCAGTGCCTGCCCAGTTTTTCGGCGAGGCCCTGCACCCATGGTAATGCGAGCAGACTCGCGATCAGTGTGTCTGATTTTTCGCAGGCTTCGAAGATGTCAGTTACGATGGTTTGCGCTGTCTTCGTGGTTATTTTTTGAAGATAGCTCGAGAAGGCCACGATGTTGCCCGCTCTGAGTGTCCGCATGCCCTCTTCCGACCGCAGCATGGCTTCCACGTTTCCCCTGAGCGGGATGAACCGGACGCCATATTCTTCGACGAAATCTTTGAAATTTTCATGGGCCATGACCGTCGCTTCGTGTCCGCGCTCCATCAGGCCCAGGGCCAGCGCGATGTAGGGCTGCACGTCACCCCGGGACCCGATCGCCACGATTCCGTAATGCATAGTTTGTAATTATGCTCGCGAAGATGCGTATCAGGAGTTTGGAATTTCACTTATGAGATCGTGAAAATGATTAATGAATCTGAATTTATTTCTTTTCCATTTTGTCCTTAATGAAATTGGTGAGTGTTACAAATTCTTCGGGTTTCATGGATTTCTCAGGAAAAATATAGACTGTTTGGTCGCTGACTCTTAGAAATATAGAATCAGATTTCATGGGCGAAATGAAGGCAATGTAGCTATGGTACTCCAATTGTCAAAAATCGTTTCTATCCGAATTTGAAAGGCTTCTATGGTAGTTACTGGTTAAATTGTTAAGTGCTGAACTTTATATTTTTTTATTCTGATCTCAGAAGATTTTCAAGACGAATGTTTCCAAGGCTTCAGGTATTGTCCACAACATTTTATAGACCTCACCGATTCAGTAATAAAAATCTACGAGCAGGTGCAATGGATGAGTAGAATGGATTAAAAAAATCCAGATTCACCCTGTACACGGATTTGATAAATTGGCTTCTAAATAATATTAGAACAATCCAGAAATAAAAATGCCAATCGTGGCTTTAAGTGTCGGGAATCTTTGTGTACCTACGCCTTTATAAAGATGCCTTTCCGTTCCCGATTTATAGATCGAGTAAAACCGGAATAGCTTTATCGATTATTCAGGCAAAAATATAAAGGGAAATATCCGGATTTTCCAGATTTGCCATTAAGACTGCGTTTACATAATTTGCCCAAGAATGAAGAACATAAGGTTATTAAAATACTAATTGAAATTCAGTTGAAGATATCTGCATTATATGAGGACAGTTATGAAGCAAATTTAGACTTAAGCGGTTATTTGCAGGAATTATTAGATATTCATAGAGGAAAGTAGGAAATTAAAAAAATCTTTAATGGTGGTATCCATTCACCAAATCTATAAAACCCTCTTCCAGTACGTCCATGATCGCCTCAATTTATTCTCAATATACCCCATATATCTTTCCAGTGCAAGGATGAGTGCGATGAAGTTGTCGTAGTAGAGTGAGTTACCCTGGACGTCGGTGAAACCGGTTGAAAGGAAATATTCTTCGTCAAGTCGGATGGATCCGCTTTTATAGTAGCTATAGAATTCCTGGTTTTCGTTAATGAATTTATCTAGGCGTTGTTGTTCACGTAGCCAGAATTCCTTCAGTTCCGATCTTTCCTGTGGCCTGAGCAGTTCCGCTTGGTATATAAGGTTATAGTATTCGATCTGCGACTTGAAAAGTGGCTTGACGGTTTTGTAGTAGTCGATCTCATCGCGCGTGGAATCAAATTGAACGGCTTCGATCCCCATCTGGATCCCGGTCCAGTATTTCAGACCGATATTGAAGCAGCATTCGATTTCAGCCTTTTTGTCTGCGCTAGTTTTTTTACATTTTTCTATTTCACGCTGCATGGATTCGTATAGGGTAAACCACTTCTCTTTCATAAGAATTATTTAAGGAGAAGTAGTTCCTGAAGTATCGCTAAATTAAGAAATTTTAGGCATTGAAAATCACATGCCTGATTGCTGTAACTGAATATCTGTTACACCGAATATTTGAGTTTCAAGAGCGCGCGTTCCATTGAGATAAGGTTCTACCGTTGTATCGCTCAAAGCATATTTGCGTACCAGGGCAGACAAATAAGCACCGGCGATGAGTTGTTGCGAAAAAGGAATGATTGTTCCCGGTAACTCATCCGCTGCACAATATTTATTGTCGGGAGTACAAACATCGGTATATCCGAAATGATTCGCACCCGGAATGGTCACAAGAATTTTTTGGCCCTGGTAATCATTGTAGACATTTAACGGATCGTTATTGACCATTATATCCATGAGCCCCCGGATCACCAACAGCCCATTCGGAGCGAGTCCTGTAATCTGTAAAGTCACATCTATCCCGGCACTGGTTGCCGGTGCAATCAGGCCCATCGCCACAGCCTGCAATTCATGGGCGGCCATTAATTCTCCGCGTGCAAGCAGACATGCTCCTCCTCCCGTGGAATGCCCTGACAAAATAATTCGTGTTAAGTCCAGTCTGTTTTGAAAGAGCGAAGAATTCTGTGATGACAGGTAGTTATAAAGATTGGTCAGCACATCTGCTCTTTCCTGATAACCTCGATTCACGAGACTGCTCAAATCTGGCACTGCAACGATACAGCCGTAAGATGCAACATGCGAAAGCATTCTGTCCATACGGGTATAATCCTGTGTGATGTCAAGAAGAGACGCCGGAATTCCCGGTGGCAATACGGAGGCACATAAAGGAGATCTTTTCGCGTGTCCGAAGAGCATGACCGGATAGCTATTTATTTTTTGCGCAATACTTATGGGGAAATTGAGATCATAAGTTGTGGAAGACGAAGGATAATAGATCATAACCGGTATCGGACTGCCCGTGGAAATGGTAATATTACCTTCAGGGCAATTATATTGAGTCTGACCGGGACTGATCGAAGTTGGATAAGGCATTTTTTGGGTACCCGGTGTAATTCCCAACACCGCCCTGCCAACCGGGAACGGTCCGAGATAATAAGGTGATTCTGTAGGTGCAGCTGGTGGAGTGTTACAGGATTTGCATGATGGAATTAAACCGACTGTGCCAATAGCTATCAGGTTTTCGATGAAATTGCGTCGCGATAGAGAATCGATCATATTTAAAAAAGATTATTCGCAGAACAAAAAGTTACGAAGTCTGGTCAAAACTCTTCGCAACTTTCTTGTTCTGTTTTTTTAATTTCCGGTTTTATTTCTAACTATCGTAATTATAACAAAAGCAGGACCTACATTTTTGCATTGGCCCTCGGTACCGTCGTCATGTTTATTCATGTCCAGATTATTATCATCGTATTGATCATCGGCGTAACCCAGATGAAGAAATGACTGCTGATTTGTGATAGCACCAGACACAGTAAAATTAAAACTCCACTCGTCGGGGCGCAATGGATCTTTTTGACCCGTAACCAGATTGCGGAAAGGTTGCGGGTCAGTTTGACCAGGGATTAACATCATCCCGGTATATAACCGATCAGATTCCGGGCCGGAAGGCTTAACATATCTTTTCCATGTTTTTCCTACACCACCCGTTTGCACGCATCCCCCTACATCCACTGTCACCTGGTCACCTGCCTGAAACTGGATTGACGGTGCGGCATTATGTCCATCATAAATGGCGTCTTTTCTATTTACTATAGGCACAATCGTATAGGTAATCGTTCCAACCGCACCTGAAGATGCTTCCGCTTGCTGAGGTACGACCCAGGCAGCGCCATATCCCACGCGGTTCGTGGTATAACTCACCCATGCATAGCCATTTGCTCCCCAGCCCGCACCCCAGGAATTTTTTATCAGCCAGCACGACGTGGGATCGTCCCATCCTATCAGGGTCACTATATGATTGACATCTCCTGAAACGCTTTCATTAAATATATCCGTCGATTTTTTGTTTACAAATCTTTGAAAAGAATCTGTTGCATTTACTCCAATAACCAAGGGACCATAACTAAGCAGATCCGATTTAATAGCCTGGATAGAAGGTATACCGTCATCATTGCCCACATATCCCCAGGTCTCTGCTTTATAAGGTTTGCTCAGTGACTGATTGCACGGAGTCAGTCTTGTACCGACATAGGGATCGTCCGAGTACGAAGCAACTCCGGTATTTGTGATATAATCCAGGGCATCGGATGGCCAGCCGCCGCCGCAATCCTTCCCCGCACTGTTACAATCCAGGACATTCTGGGTGGATACAGAGATTACGCCATCGTTCACTAATTTCCAGGCCTGTTCGAATGCTGAGCATGCACCAAAATCCCAGCAGCTTCCGCAATTATCCTGATTTTCCACCGGAAGGTTTATGCCGTGATCACGCCAGTCATAATGACTTTGTCCAATGCCCTGCGGAGTTGCCGGACGTTCCAGGAAATGGAAATGCAGGTTGCGGTTTCCCGCTGCCTTCACTCTTAACTGATTGAGAATAATACGTGCACGGTTGTTCTGATCAATCACATGCTGTTTGAAATTTGGAGGTACGACCGCACCTGTAGGAAACTTTTGCAAGTGGTGTGGAACAACAACATGCGCTATCTGGCAGTAACCTGAAATGACAAACGCCACTACTAAAAATAAAAGTAGCGGCCACTTTCTAAAAGATGGTTCCATAAAGAATGTTTTAAGTGAATTGTAAGACTGTTAATTCTGATTAGTCGTAATTACAAACAACAAGTAAACAGTTTATGAACCGAATGTTGAGGTTTTTTAAATCCTAACTTAGTGCGAAGGAGATTCCGGTATTGCCGCTGCTGGCTTCCACGATCTGGTCGCCCGGGCTGATCTTATTTTCCGCGTAAGCGCGCTGCAGGATATAGAACAACATGCTGTCCTTGATGCTGCCCGTCAAATTGTAATGTTCGCATTTCGCGTAAATCGTATGTTCCTGTCCGTTATACATGTACCGGATCCTCATTTAGGTTCTCGGTTTTCAATTGCATGTTGCCGGAAAATGGCAGTGTAAACGTCTAATCAAAACAGATTTTTAAGACTCCTTCCATGATATCCATTCTCGGCTAGTCGATCCCGTTAGTGCAATAGGCAACCGCCAATTTCTCATCAGGGGAAAACCAGGCCGCCGAATAAAATTCCTCATCGGTAATCAGGCTGCGATCCACCCTCCGTCCACTGGCATGGCATGTCCTGTCACAAAAGACGCTGCATCTGAACAGAGCCATACTACGGCTTCAGCCACTTCTGCCGGTTCGCCCATCCGCCCTATCGGCTCCATATCGGTAAATTGCTTCTCTGCTACTTTATCCTTACCGGTAAGGCGGTCGATCATAGCGGTCCGGATAACACCCGGACAAACAGCATTGATGCGAATTCCGAGTTTTGCATTTTCCAGGGCAGCGGTTTTAGTGAGTCCTATCACCGCATGCTTGCTGGCTACATAGGCCGGAAGTCCGGGGAAACCAATAAGTCCAGCTACAGAAGCACAATTTACAATGACACCCTTTCCCTGTCTGAGCATATGTGGTAATTCATGTTTCATACATAACCAAATGCCGGTAAGATTGACCGCAAGGGTTTTCTCCCAATTTTCCTGGGTGCATTCCTGTGTCAGGGCCGAAACACCCTCAATACCCGCATTATTGAAGGCATAATCCAGTCTGTTATAAGCGGAAAATACCTTATCTATCATAGCTGTAATATCTCCGGGCTTCGAGACATCACATTTTACGAACAAGGCTTCTCCTCCTGCTTCTTTAATCTGCTTCAGGGTTCCCTGCTCCTTATCTTCTACGGCATCAGCAATTACGACTCTGGCACCTCTCCTGGCAAATGCGATGGCTGTAGCCTGTCCAATACCGAAACTGCCTCCCGTAACCAGGGCTACTTTGTTTTCAAATGTCTTTTCCATAAACTGTTATTTTAATTATTGAATCGTGAAGAGACAATTCAGCGAAGCTATTCTTTAAGTATTCGGCTATCTATGACGCCAGTCATCTCAGCGGCTGATTATTATTCCATTAGAATCTATTTCATTTCTTTTTTTGGCTTAACTATGGCCTCATCCATCAAAAAAGACAGATAAACACCATAATTCTATCTACCCAATCCAGCCTCAAAAATTGCATTTTAACATTTTAAATCTGCGTATTTATTTACTTCGGAAATTTTCAAAGCTGGGTTGTTTCCTGTATTGGAACATTTGTTTTTTTCATCCCGACAATCATAAAGTTGGAGCGTTCCGAAAATCTTTCCCAATCCAAGGTGACAAGTTTTATTTCCTTATGGGCACTCAATCAATTATTTTATCAAATTCAGGACATTGATATTTTTACAGTGGGAGGCATAAGTTTATAAATGATGGGCGTCACGACGCGCGACAATAGTGTTGAACTGATGAGTCCTCCGATCAGTACAATGGCCAATGGAGAAATCAAAGGATTGGTGGAAAGCGCGATGGGCATCAGTCCGCCGATGGCCGTAAGGGATGTCAGCACGACCGGTAAAAAACGCAGTTCTCCCGCTTCACGTATAGATGTTTCTAAATCCTTCCCCTGACTGCGCAGCTGATTTGTGAAATCCACCAGCAGGATCGTATTCTTCACTTCAATTCCCGCAAGGGCGATCAGTCCGACAATGGAAATAAAAGAGAGTGGATTTCCTGTGAGCCAGAGCGCCATGGCTGCTCCAACAACACCCAGCGGTATAACGGAGAGTACAATCAGCGTGCTTTTAAATGTACCAAACAACAGTACCAGGGCGGCGATGAACAAGAAAGACTGTTACTATGATGACACTTGTAAAACCTCCGAAGGAATCTTTTCGTGATTCCACTTCCCCACCCATTTCATAACTGTAACCCGCAGGCAAAACCATGTTATCCATTTTTTTGGTAACTGGTATTGATGACACGGTCCACCAGGAATCCTTTTCCCACATTGGCTTTTATGGAGACGACACGTTTTTTTTCCTGGTGATTGATCACCTGTGGCGAAGTTTCAAACCTGAGCGTGGCCACCTGTCCGACAGGTATGGCTGCACCCGCATTGTTATTTACAAAGAGATTATTGAAAACATCCAGTGTGGGTCTTTCTTCTTTGGTGCGCGTGAGCAGGATGGAATAATCTTTATCATTATTCATCCGTATAGCTACCCATATTCAAACCTGCAACAGCAAGGCGGACGGTCCGGTCAATGTTCACAGTGGGTATGCCCAGTAATTGCGCTTTCTCTTTATTGATATCCACTTTGATATCCGTTTTAAGTAAATCCACCGGGTTGTCGATATATATAGTACCATCCGTGTTATGCAGCATCGTTTCTACCCTGGCGGCAATGCTTCGCAGGGTATCCAGGTTATCGCCGAAGAGTCTGACTTCAACCGGAGCGACTACCGGCGGACCCTGTTCAAAGTTCTTCACTTCTATTTTGGCGCCGGGATAGGGAGTCCATTTTTTTCGCAGTGATTCGATCAGCCGGAGTTTTTTATCCGGGCTCGTTTTGTTATCCAGCTGAACAAAAATCTGCGCATAATCCGAGCGCTCATTTTCCGGAACCTCATTATAATAAATGCGGGGATTGCCCTTCCCGATATTGCTGGCATAATAAGTAATAGCCGGTTCCTTTTTCAGTTCATTCTCAATATTACGTGTGATGCTGTCCGTGAAACCGATATTGGACTGGGGTGGTGTGGTAATATTGACAAAAAATTGTGGTTTTTCAGATGAAGGAAACAAAGCAAACCCGATGATATTAAAAATATAGATTGATCCGCCGAATAAAATAACAGCAACTGCAATGGTTAATACCGGTCTTTTTAGTGCCCTGTTTAAAAGGGGTGCATAGCTCTCTATGAATTCCACTTTTCAGTGCCGCGCATGAAAATATTTCCTTCCGGAGACACATGATTTTTTAAAAGACGGCTCGACAGGAAGGGAATGATCGTCAGTGAAACCAGCATGGAAGCAAAAACGGATAAGATGACGGCCATGGGCAAACCCCGGATGAAATCGCCGGAACCTTCCGGTAAAAATACCAGCGGCATAAAGGAAATGATCAGCATGACCGTACATCCTAAAACAGCTTTTCCGATCTGATCTGGTAGCTTTTAGCGTGGCTTCCATCCGTGAATGGCCTTCGAGCATCCATCGTTCAATATTTTCCACTACCACAATGCTGTCGTCTACCAGCAGGCCGAGTGCCACAACCAATCCGACGATGCTGAGCTGGTTCAGGTTGATCCCAAAAAGATTCAGTAAAACCAGGCCGATGGAAAGGGAAAGCGGAATAGATATCATAACGATCATGGCAGACCGAAAACCAAGCGGCAGCAGCGTAATCCCCACCAGCAAAATGGCAATCAGGAAATCTTCTCCCAGGCTTCCCAGGCGACTGTTTACAATATCGGCCTGGTCAAAGTTCTGTACCAGATCGATATTGTTTGGAAGGGTTTTTTTAAATCGTGCCAGTACGGGTTCATAGGACTGTTTCGTTTTGCTGATATTTTCTCCTTCTTTTTGCGCTGCCGTAATAAATACAGACCGGTGGCCATTCAGACGGGTTTTATACTTCGTATCTTCAAACCCATAGTAAATCTTAGCAATGTCTTTCAGGTAAATATTTTTTCCTGAACCCGCAGAGACAATGGTGTTTTTGATTTCTTCGATGTTCTTAAAATTTCCGCTGGTTTTGATATTGAAGCTGCGGTTACCGGCCTCAATACTGCCGCCGGGAATATTGGCGATTTCACTCTGCAGACTTCCGGTTACCGAGCTAAGCGGCAGGTGCATCTGCGCCATTTTTTCCAGTTCGAGTTCCATACGGACCTCCTGTTCGGGTATCCCATCGATTTCAACTTTTTTCAGCGCAGGTAATTTTTCGAGTTCGTCCTGGAGTTTCTCTGCATAGTATTTAAGTTTTTCCCGGGATGCGTTTTCAGAGATCATGGCGATCTGGATAATATTTACATCAGATGGCTGGAATTTTTTTACGTCGATGCTGACAATATCGGCAGGCAGTTCCGACCGCTTGCTGTTTACGACACGCACGATTTCCTGGTATTTGTTATCCACATTGCTGCTGTACTTATATTCCACGCGCAAGGCAGCGACACCGTCCCCGATGCTGGTGCGGATCCGCTTAATGTTTTCCAGACCCCATATTTCTTTTTCCAACGGCTTCACCACCAGTTCTTCCATATCCCTGGGGCTGGTGCCCGGATATACAACCACGACAGTGAAAGTGGGTGCATGCATTTCAGGATCTTCCGAACGCGGCATATTCAGCAGGGTGGTAATACCCAGTGCAATGACCATGATGAATATCACCAGCGTGAACTGGTAATTCTTAACCGCATAGTTGGCTATTTTCATTGAATGATTTTTTATTGAATGATGATAAGACTTTGGTCCGTCAGATAAGCGTTTCCGGAAATAATGAGTGAGCCGGTATTTTCCAGTCCCTGGCTGATGATTACATGATCTTTTTCCATTCCTGCAACAACTACTTTTATCCGGCTGGCTGTTTTATTATCATTCGTAACGAAAACATATCCGGTACTTCCGTCTCCGTCCAGCAGGGCTTCATAGGGAATTGACCAGGTATTTGCTCAGGATTTTGCCTTCGGAATTTCCTTGTGCCGGTTGTGATGATTCCATTGCCAAACATGCCGGCCGCAATTTTACCCGGGTGTTTTTCTGTTATGGTGATATCGATACTGAATAATCCATTGGCCGGATCTACGGCTTCGGATTTCCTGGTTACTTTACCATGAAGGTCTTGTCCGCCGGCGGAGCCGATTCGATATTTCTGCGGGATCCCCTATATGGATGGCGGCCCATTGTTTATCGGTTACGCCTGACCGTAAGATCCATTTCCCGGACCCTGCGCCGTTGGTTTGGAAAATCGCTGTGCCGGAACTAACCTGTTGTCCTTCACTGGCGAGCTTGCGCAAAACATATCCATTGGATTCCGCGCGGATTTCAGAAAAGCGGCGGTTGAATTGAATGCTGTTTAATTGCTGGGCCAAAAGGTCCATGGTGGTCTTTGCATTTTGAACCTGTTCGAGGGTAGCCACGCTGTCGTTATACAGGTTCATGATGCGCTGGTGATCGCGTGTCGCTTTTTCAAATGCGAGACGGGCCTGTTCCAGGCTGGCATCAATTTCAGTGAGGTTGAGGGTTGCCAGCAGCTGGCCTTTTTGTATGGCATCCCCTTCTTTCACATAGATTTTATTGATGATTCCGGTGGTTTTGAAGGATAGCATTACTTCATCATCCGTCGTGAATTGCCCCGATACATTTACCGTTGTGACGGCACTGTATTGTTTCAGTGGAATTATTTTAACGGGAATAATATCTGAATGGATTTTTTTAATAGGTTCTGTTCTTGCGCTGCAGGAGGCCTGTGACAATGCGATGGATATCATCAGCAGGGGAAATAAAATACGTTGCATATGTTTATAGTTTATTAAGTGGATAAGTAGCTGCGTTTCTTTCTGTATCGGCATACGCGACCTGGACATTGGCGATCGTTACGGCAACCTGTAGCCGGGCATTCGTGAGCTGCGTCAATGCATCGAGCAATTCGATATAGAGCAACTCTCCGGCTTTATATACTTTGTTCTGGTCGGAATAATATTTTTCAGTCAGTGAAAGCTGGGTCTTTGCATTGTAGTAATCGGATATCGCCGTGCGCAGATTGTTGACTGATTGAACCAGCTGCATCTGCATTTGTGAAGAAGTTTCTTTGTAACTGGTTTCAGCAGCCTGTTTGCTGACACTGGCCTGTTGAATCCTAGATTTATGCAGTCCCCCGGCAAATAAATTCATCTCGAGGTTAAGTCCCCATACATAGTATTGCGTGTTGTTATTGTATTGAAATTTAAAACCCTGTGATCCCAGATCGAGGTAAGTGTTAAGCTTCGGAACCATATAAGAGCTTTGGAGTTTTTTATTCAACTCCTGCGTTTGAATTACCGATTGAAGCTCCTGTAATTCTTCACGGTTTTCTGTATTTGAATTCATAATCGAATTCAGCAACTGACTATCCGTAATGAAGCTTGCTGTGTCCAGTATGACAGGTGATTCCAGAGGCCGGTTCATCAGGAAATTTAAATAGGCTTCTATGTTCTTCCTGTTGCCCGAAGCCTGTGTAATGGAAGCTTCTATTTTTTGTTTTTCAGTTTCCGAACGGGTGAGCGCCGTATTGTTACGCATGCCATTTTTTACCATGCTTTGGTTCACCCGGATATTTTCATTGACCAGGGTCAGTGCATTATTATAAATTTCTTCAGCCTTTACTGCCTGGTAATATTTATAATAAGCAGTTTTTATTTCTTTAACCAGTTCTCTTTTATAAACATTCACGGCGGCTTTTTGCTGCGATATGTTTTCATTTCTTATTTTCTCGTTATAGTAAATTTCTGAATTGATCAGTGAGAGTGAGGTGCGGAAATGTGCGTCGTAATAATTATCCGGGTTCAGTAAAATGGATTGATTTTGCAGGTTTGGAAATGCGGTTGAATGGGTCAGTTCGTTCAGTGATTTATAAACCGGGTTGAACAGATCCCCGATCGGCAGGTCGATTGTGCGTCCACCGTCTGCTTTTGAATAAGAGGCTCCAAAGGAAATATCCGGTAAAAAATATGCACGCGCTTCTTTCAGTGCATACATGGATTTCTCGAGTTGCAATTGCTGGCCCTGCAGTCCCTGATTATTTTTAAATGCTTCGCTGATATAATTTTCCAGGGTACTATTCTGGCCATTGACATGGCTTGCCAGCGAGAGAAGCAAAGGAATGAACAGTCGTTTCATAATTAGTATTGTTGATTTAATGAACAGTGTTTAGTGATAAGGCAAAAAAAATATTGCTGTCTTAATTTTTTATGAGTTCAAAATAATCCTGTATTGATTTTTCAATGGTCACTGCGATTGTTTCCTCATCCATATCGATCACTTTAAGACGGCAGCGGAGATCCAGTGAAACAAGGCCATGTCCCATGGCCCAGATAGAAAGTGCGGCAATCATAGGATCCTCATAACGAATCAGTTTTTTTTCAATGCATTCTGAAATGCATTTCACGAGGAAACCAAAAGCATCATCTCCATTCTCCCATTTTTCATGTTCTTTGATACCATTCATGGGTGCACGAATAATAAACATCAGGTCATAGAGCTCGGGGTTATTTTTTCCAAAGCGTACATAGGTGAACATGATTTGCTTCAGTCTTTTGAGCGGATCGGTTGCAGTCACTTTTTCACGAAAGACCTGGTTGAGTTTATCAAAAGCCTGTTTCTGCACATCGTAGAGCAATTCATCTTTATCCTTATAATACAGGTAGATGGTGGCCGGACTATATTCAATTTTTTCCGCAATATTGCGGATGGAAGTTTTTTCATATCCTTCCTGCAGGAACATACGGATGGCAGCGTCAATAATACGCTCCTTCATTTCTTCCCGGTCCCTTTCCTTGCGTTCGATAATACCCATCTTATATGTTTACAGTGCAAACTTACTGAACAGTGTTCATTAAAACAAGGATTTTTTTAATACATTGAAATATAGACATTTAGATCAGTACTAATTAAAATTGGGATGGCTTTACTATGCTACTACTTAATAAACCTTCTACTGGCTCTAATGATATTGTAGATAGTATACGAGGCGATAATTCTCATCATATAATCTATAATTAAAGCCCATGATTTCAAATCATCCTCATTTTTCCTTAAAGGATTGTTGAACTTAATAAAGGCTGCCAATGCATTTCCAAATCCGTTCCAACTACTATTTTCCGGACTGACGATATAAACATTAGGGAAGTACAGGAGGTAAACCAATAATAAAAAAAGAGGACCATTTAACAGAAAAAGAAAAATTATCGGCCTGACCATGCTTTGCCCATAATTACTAGCATAATGGCTTAAGTATAAAATACCCTTTGTAAAAATATTTTTCGGTCTAAATTTTAAGGTCCTGTTATAAATGTTCATTTCGAATCCATGAAATAATTGTTCGTTAATATAATCTCCCTGCTTAGACAGAGCATATTTAATCTGTTTATAGGTTTCCCTTTTATTGGATAATTGGTAAGAAGTTTCCCGAATGTCCCGATCCTTCATAAAATCGTCCATCTGTTCACCGCTGAAAGAATTAATATTATTGGACTAGGTAGTATTAATAAATATACAATCAATCAGGACGCTGTCTTTTATATTTACTTCGTCAAAACTTGAAAAATCCATTTGGAAAAATTCCGTCTTACCCAGATTTGATTCATTAATCGTTAAAAACGATTTACGGTCTACCTTTTTGAGCGCTTTTACATTAATTACTTTAATGAAACCGTTATTGCGAATTTTATTTATCAAAAATGATCTAATAAATGAATCAAAAATGTAAATTTCACCGGCCAGAGAACCCTGGTTGATACTAAACTTGTCGATCGTTAAATTGGCAATTTGTAGTTTATCAAGAATGAATTTAGTGTTGGCGATAAATAACTCTTGAATCCTGCCGGAATTTCCTCCAGTGAGGGAATTAAGCTTAAATATATACATTATTGCCCGAATCTGAACTGTACGGATGGAGTTTGCACTCTTGAACGGTTGTGTGCATTTGAACAAGGCCACTACTCAAAATTAAATGTTAATAAATCGAAAGATCCTGTATTATTATTTAGTATGATCTGCCTTTGACAAAAGATTATTTTAGTAAAATTTACTGCCAGTAAAGTATAATATTATTTTTTTGGCAATCCGACCCTCTTCATAGTAATCAGATCAAATAGCCTAGTCATTTCCTGCAACCAGCTGTTCCAAAATCTGATAATTCAATTAGTAAAGTCCTCACTACGGATCTAGGTTTGATGTTCAAATAAAATAATTATTATGAACAACATCGATCAGCAAAAAATTAAACGCCAGATTTTCAGAAATGCGCTACAGCATCACAAAATCATTCAGGACGATCTCCGAACCCATTTGAAAAATCTCCGGGAGCTCAAAGGATGTGAACAAACGCATGAGATTATTGCATTTGATTCATCCAGCTCTCAGTTTGCAGAAATACCCGGTGATTTTATTTCCGCACAGGCCGTACTCCCACCATTTATCAACGGAACCCCCCTATTCCAGGTATTTGCCAAATTTGCTGATGGCCGCAACTCCGCTTATTCCGCTATACTCGCCGATGCGGATGTTAACACGGGAGAACTCAACCTGGCGACGAGTATGGGAAAATGGTTTATCTGGAATCATAATCCGAGGGGAATACATTCAGCAAATCCTGATTCTCTTGATCCTATTTACAATACCACGTGTTCCAGTTTTGGAAAACTAATTCATTTTGATCCTATTCCAAGAGACATGTGGGCAATCGCCAGGGTGACTGGTTCGCTGCCTCAGCCCCGATTTTACAATGATGTTTACTGATTGGGCGGAAACGACTATTCATCAGGCGTGAGTTCAGGCTGATTTTGCCATCTCTTTATCGAACGTAAATCCTGATGGTTCCGTTCAAAGTGGTGGGGGACAAAAAAGAATCGTCCGTGCAGTGAGAACAGATGACCAATATAACGAAGAGCCATACAATCCTGTATTTAGACACGATTGCAGACTGAAGCTCGCAACCGGTACGTCGGATATTGCATTTAGCACATACTTGACAGGAAGCGCATTTACGAGCAATGATGTCAATAAGCGCCTCATCGATAGAATGGATTCTGAATATGCACTTGCCATGTTAGATCTGCGAAATGTCATTAATAACAGGAATATGCCTACGTTCATCAATCCGCTGAGTGGAATGTTATTTCCGCCACCGGGGGGATTGAGGCTTAAGATTGAACTTGAATTTCGGGAAGTGCAGGGACACGGTACTGAATAGGTTTATCGTTTTTAACTTTCGGTTCAGTGATTAGGAGAATCACACGTAAACCATATGGATAAAAAAGCCGCTACCCTCGTGCGTCTTCGTCTAAAACCATGTTTTTTATTCCGCGTCACCGAGATAAAAAACATGGTTATCAGGCCATTCAGCTAACAAATTATGCGGATAAAAAAGGTGTCACCTGCTGTTTAATCCAAAAATCATTTGGGATTTTATTTAGGTCTTCATTAGGGAGTTCTGCATGATTCGTGATTGCTTTTGACAGATTCACAAACCTGACTTTACTCCGTTTCAATTTTTTCAACTGAATACCGCCGGCACCGAGTGTTAACACGGAATAATCGTCGTTTAAAGATACCCAGATGGCGATTATGAGGACTGAGTCCGGTTTACCGATGGACAAGGGTTTTGATTTGGCCAGACTTTCAAAAAAATCGAGGCTGAATTTAACACCAGCTGATGAGACCGTCTTTGTCCAGATATATCCAAAAGCATCTTCTAACTGGAAAGTATCGACTGGGATTCTGGGCGGCGTGCCTTTTGGAATCTTGCCCAGTTCTGCTATGCATGCATTTACATAGTCCCACCAAGCTTTGTCATAATCGCTCATTTCTTGTGAAGTGCTGCCCGGACCCGGGTCCGTGGGTTCGCTAAGCGAACAGTCATGCAAATTAAATAGTTTTTTCATAATTTTTTTTTTTAATGAAAGATTTCGATGATTTCAAATCAAATCTAACTTCAGAATCTGTTCATGACTAATTGAAAAATCCGGACTGCACACATGTTTAAGTATGTATTGCATCTGCGGGCTGCTGGGACTTTCATAGAAGTGCTCTTTGCAATAAATGATGTCGGTTAGTGCTCTGTTAAGTAAAATCTGCGGATAAATCCACTGCGGGAAATTGATTAGCGCAAAACAATAATTTATGAAAGCCTAAGTCAATTGCCGAATCGCAGTTAGCGGTTTCCAAGATCATTGTTCACCCCGGGCAGGGACAGTCCGAGTTTATCCGCGGGCTGTTTGCCCAAATGGTTTTCGTAGCGGGTTATTTGAAATACCTTTTTCTGGCGCGGGCCTCGGAGGATTCGCCTACGTTCATGCGGAAAATATCCCTGGGATTTACCAGGTGACGGTTGGATATGTTTCTCCCTTTTCCCATTGTATCAGGCGAGAGGGTTCAACGGAAACTTTTACAGCAGAAGCTCCTACAGTCGTGCATGCAGTCGTACGTGCCCAAGCCAACACCTTAAGAGTTGTAAAATGTATTATTCCCCAGGATATCAAAATATTATCATCCTACAGTTTATACTGTAACCAGAGTTCCGCCGTCACGTCGCGGCCGCGGTCGAAGAGATCGCCGCAGATCGCGAGATGCGTTTTGCCGAAGGTCCAGTTATAGAGGGTGTCCATGACACGGGCCGCGATCAGCAGGCCGCGGAAATTTTCGAACTCGCCCTCGATGCCCGAGAACGCCAGCATTTTTTCGGGTGATTTCCAGATGCAGGGTTCATTCAAAATTTCATGCCACAGCAGAACCGTAAAATCCCAGCGCGCATGATTGGAGAAATGAATGGGACGGGATTAAGACAGATAGGGACCATCACAAAGTTCGTGTTTTGTGAATAAATTTATCTACTCCGTTCTCAGGATAGCGGGAAAAATCATTGACGAAAGGGAGGAAAAATAAAACCTCCTCTTTTCATTGCAGAATAAATCTCTTTAAGGTCTTTCCAGGTCATTCCCATTGGAAAAAAGATTTTAAATATTTTAAGGTATTTTTTCATTTGATTAAATGTACCAATTATTCATTTTGATTTGCTCGGGATAGTGAACAATAATTTTTGACCTTCCCTTATGAAGTATTGGGTAATTTAGAGTATCGTTTTCATTTACATTACAGGTCATTTTAGAATGATTCCGGGTAGAACAAAAATTCTCTTCACATTGCTAATTGCCATCTTTTTTGGTAATTGTGTACGAACTTTTACTGCTCCCGAAGGCGCGTTATCTCAGAATTACCTGGTAGTTGAGGGATTTATTAATGTTGGCAATGATTCGACTTATGTTACATTAAGCAGATCCAATTCACTATCCGATTCACAAATAGTTAAATATGAATCCGGCGCCAGTGTAATCATTGAAGGAACCAATAATACTTCATATCCATTAACTGAAAGTAGTCCTGGGAAATATTCTTGTGCGCCCTTTGGCGCAGTAAGCACCGCCCTATATCGTCTGCATATTGTCACCACTTCAGGAGGTCAATATGTTTCAGATGATGTAACGCCACTATATACACCAGCCATTGATAGTGTTACATGGGCAAATACGTTGGGGGGTGTCACTATTTATGTGAACACTCACGGAGATAATAATACCAGCCGGTATTACCATTGGACGTACAATGAGACATTTGAATTTCAATCGACCTTTGCGTCGTTGTATGTTTATGATAGTGTTTATCATATTACTGTTCCTAGGACGGAGACGGATTTCGCGAAACATTATACCTGCTGGCGTACCGAATACCCTTCTAATATAGTCCTGGGGTCAACTACCGGATTATTGGATAACACCATTTATCAGCAGATCGTTAACTTTCTTCCAGACAGTTCCTGGAAATTAAAATTTGAATACAGTATTTTAGTTCAGCAGCAATCCATTGACTCCAATGCATATAAGTTTTTTCAACTTTTGCATAATAACAACGATGTGACGGGTTCAATTTTTGATGCGCAACCCACAGCTATTGCTGGTAATATTCACTGTGTAAACCATCCTTCTGAAACAGTTATTGGATATGTTTATGCTACTTCAACCAATGAGCAAAGAATGTTTATTAGCCATTTTCAGGTTACCGGATGGTATCCGGAAAGTAATTCCTGTGAACAATTTCTTTTATTATTCCCTGCTGATGATGCCCTGCTACAATCCGGAGTGATAGTTGCAACTGGGTTGGATGATTCAATGAGAAATTTGGGCACCTCAGCCATTTGTGGGGATTGTACTTTAAGAGGCACCAATGTGAAACCTGCGTATTGGCCGAATTAATAGTCAGGAAATATTTTTAAGGATATCTACGGAACTTTAATTTTGAAACTTCCTGTCATCGGATGGGCAGGTCCGGATATGGAATCAATATACATATTCCCTGAAAAAGATCCCTGTACATAACCACCTGAGCCGTCGTACCGGGTTACAGTGCAGGCGATGTTATCAAAGGGAAGTTCAGAATACCAGGTTGATCCGATTATTAAAGATTGCTGATACATGGTCGTTGTTCCGGTGTTTGTTATGGGAATAAGGAATAGAGTATACTGATACCCTGGAGTACCGGAAGTTCCCGTGGACGCTGACAATTGAGTGTATGAGGTGCTGAAACGTGTATAAGAAAGAAAGTTAAAAATAGCCGGAGGATCCGTAATGTTGTAGGTATTTCCATCTATATTATAAATAAAATACTGGTCAAAATGAACACTGCAGGCAGTAAGCTGACCCGCATTCACATCACCGCCTGTAACTGCTAAAACACTGGTATCACTCAACATCTGAGTTGCATAGTCCCCTGCCTGAATCTGAAGATTCGTTGCATTACCTGAACACTTCAAAATGGTTGCACTGAAGTTCCCATTAGTAACAGCTGCTCCGTAATTCAATCCATCGAGTGTAATGCTTGCAAAACCATTAGCGACCGGACTATTGGAACAATCCACCACTGTTCCATGTACAGTTACCATCTGATCAGGATTGGATGTCACGGTTATGGTCCCTAAATCCTGGTTACCCGTAAAAGGCCCTTCGGATTTTGTTGTGAGATTAGTACCACAATTGTCAACCACAGCGAAGGAAAGGACTGTATTTTTAAGACCCCAGCCATTTACATTTCCAATAGAATCTGAATAAAAGGTTTGAGTGTCATTAGTCGACGTATTTGTAACATTGAGCTTTGCATAGGCTAAAGGATTCCCGATTTGATCTTTCAGGTTTACATTAAAATAAACAAAATCAGAAGGCCAGTCGCAATTCCAATATGTAAAATGAGCAACGGTACCTAAATAGTTGGATCCATTCTTTGTAGCCATTCCCTGTTCAATCCATTTTCCGGTCGTATCGTTAAAATACCAGAGAGGAGTGGTAGCAGGTGCTGCAGACTGCAAAGCTGCCGGGATCGGAAAACTTATCGTCGCCGTTTTACCGGGTGCAATTTGTAATTTTTCCCCGGCTGATCCTTCCAGTTCAATGGCAACCATTCCAAATGACTGAAGGGCGGCGGTCCTGTTTGAAGTATCTGTTCCGCGCAGATCTCCAGGCATTCGTCTGTTTCTTTTTGGATCAGTCGGATCAATCCAGGATGAATAAACATTCATTGTACCTGAATATGCAGCATCCGAAGAAGCTGTTACGACAGAGTTCCCTGAGATTGTTACACTGTTACCAGTAGTCGAAGTGATGGTTGCACCTGTAGCCGCATCAAAGCTTCCGGAACTTGTTCTTGGCAACAACTCAACCACTACATAATTGACACCTGCTGTACTTGTGACAATTGTTCTTGAACCGGTAAAGAAACCGGTTTTTGAAACTTTTATATATCCAAAATATTTTGAAGTCTGTATTCCTGAAAAATGAAAAATTCCGTTGATATCAGTCTGAACTGAATTTGATCCACTGGTTACCGTAGCGTCTTTTACTGGTTCCCCGGCCTGATCTGTCACCCTGCCCTGGATCGAAGCAGTGACTGTAACATCTGTCTCTGTTGGAGGAATCGGAGTAACCGGAGTGATGGGTATTGGCCCTGTTGTGTCCAAATGTTTCTGACATGAAAGAAACAGGAATAGAGTTGCTAATCCGCAAATCACAAAAAATCTCACTTGCTTCATAGATATCGGTTGTGGGTTATCGTTAAATTCCAAATTAGTACGCTGATTTGGACATTTAACAACGAAGGGGTCGAAGAGAAATTGCCTGAAATGGATGGAGTAGTCCCAAGTCATGAGGGAAATGTCTAAAAGATGTTTTAGATCAAGAACATACTTTCTAATTTAGCGAAAACATCTGATGACTAAGGGTATGTATGTATTAAAGACGTGATTTTTTCTTATGAGCCGCAATAATTTCCATATAAGTTTCCCGTTAGTCATTAATCTCATATATAGACTTTATTGACATTATGTTATATTATTTTGGCAAAGCTTTGATTGCGCCTCCGGAAAGAATAATTGCGGAACTGTCGGCAATATTTAAACTGATATTTTTGATCTGAGCATGACCGAGATCCAATAAGGCGTAGCCTTGCAAATCGGCCTTCACAGACCGGATATTCATGGCTTCGGGGCTTTTAATTTCTTCTGTACCGGCAACGATTGATTTCATTTCTGGCTGATTTTCCGGTGATTTGATATCCTCGGACATTTCAAAAACCACTTCTGAAGAATCCTTTTGGAAAATGGTTAGTGAATCAAGCCATCGAATCCTGCTTTCTACTTCAAATTTTGATCTTCCGGACATGTTAACGATAATGGATTTTTGGTTTAACTCAAACATCTCCAGGTTTGTATTGTACCCTTCAACAGCCTCCAGTTTGGGTGAAAAAATTCTCACTGGCGTAATATATTTCCAATAGCGCTTTTCATCCATGGTTTTATCAGCATAATTAAACAGGATGAATAGCGTGTCATTTTTAATCGAAGTCTTGACGACTCCTTCGTTTCCTCTAAGCCAGTTATTCAATATGCGGACAGAATAATTTGGACTTTGCTCAAAAGCAATATGCGTAATATTTCCCCCTTCTACTTTCAAATATTTAAATGGCTGCCCCAGAACTTTCCGGTAGGTCCAATAAAGATCGCTTTTGTCTACCTTATCGTATTCCCCTTTCAATATGATATTCGAAGCCAACAGACCCGCAATAAAAACAACAAACATTCCAACCAGTATTTTTACAGTCAGTTTCATTTCAATTTATTTTTAAAATTGTCTTTCACAAATTTCTCATAGTGCTTTACGATTTCTTTTGGATCTATTTTTAATAAGTAAATATTTCTCAGGAAAACCGGAAATTCATTTTCCATAAATTGTTCCCGTCTGAACGAGAGAATCCGCTCTATGGCATCCGTTTCTATATATATCCCCATTCCTCTTTTGTTCGTGATAATTTCATGTTGCTGCAGGATGTCATAGGCACGCTGGACGGTATTAGGGTTCACTTCCATATTAATTGCCAGATCCCGAATACTGGTAATCCGCTCGCCTTCTTTCCATTTCCCCAATAAAACCTGTTCACAGACCCATTCTGCTATCTGAATATATATCGCGGGGTTTTCTCTGAAATCCATGTATTGTTTTAAAATTCTTTTTCACGCAGTCGTAAATATGCCAAAACAATAAATATAACAGGTAAAATAAAATCCATGAAATACATGTATATCTGATAGACTTTGGCGGGTAGTTCAATTCTGCCTTCTTCGGGGTCCATTGACTTTCCTACAGGAATGCTAACCTCCCTAAAAGGGAAAGCAGCATTAATATCACCAAAAATCAGTTTCGCAATCAGCCAGTTCAAAGTATATGCGAAGAAACAAAATGCACAAAAGACCAACACCACTCTAATAAAACTCACTTTGTTGAAATAGAGGGAACCTAAAAATGAAACGGGCGTGAAAATAAAGAATAAGTTATAAACCTTTAACGCCAACCTGCCATCAAAAGGCAAATTATAAACAGATGCGTATGCCGTTTTGTAAGGCGGGCTATTGGGATCAAGGCTATTGTGGTATATGGATATAAAAGCGGAATCCATTAGTCGAAAAAACAAGAGGAATATGGCCGGATATAATATAACAGCTATTAACACGCCTGTCAACCATTTTTCAAAGTGGGAAGCGGGAAGCGTGAGCCACGATATACCGCTGGCATTGGAACTAAAGTAGGCAAACACCAGGGAAGCCATGAAACATCCACCTCCAGCCAGACCCCATATAAAGGTTAGGTTCTGTGCTGCTCCAAAACCCATAAATGTTTTGGAAAAAGCATAAATTATCAGAGAGATGGAAAGCATAATTGCAGTAAGACCCAATGTCTGCATTTTCCGTTCTAACAAGGTTTTCCTAAACAGCCTGCCAAATCGCCTGGCATTAAAAGTATTATTCATTGTTCTTATTTTAATGCGCGAAAATTTCTTTTATCGTTTCAGCATTTTCGGTAACTGCGTTGAATAAATGCTCCAGGTTCACCTTGGAATCCTCATTTTCTGTGTTTTCCGCAACTATTGTGTACCCTTTTAATGATTCTTCTGAATAAAAAACCTTTTTTTTACCCGTCGTTTCCATTACAGTTTTGAAGCTCAGCTTATTTGCAATCCGGCTAATGGAAGCATTTAGAAGAAGGTCGCCGCTGTCGATAATAATCACCTGATCAATCAGATTATCCAGATCACGAATCTGGTGGGTCGAAATGATTATAATTCGTTCATCAGTAATTATTGAAGAAATCAGTTTCCTGAACTTTATTTTTGACGGGATGTCGAGGCCATTGGTCGGTTCGTCCAGCAATAAGATTTTCGTGTTGCATGCAAAGGCAAAAGCTATGATAAATTTTTTCTGTTGACCAAACGATAGCGTGTTAAGCCTGCCCTGTTCCGTCACATCTAATTGTTCCAGATAGCTATAGAATTTCTCTTTATCAAATCCGGGATAAAAAGGAGAGAACAGGTTCATGTATCTGCTAATGGTCAAAGCCGGCACATGAACTTCTTCAGGGATGATGTAAACGGTCTCCAAAAAGGCGGGCAATCTTTTTTGAGGCCTGAACCCGTCAATTGAAATAGTTCCTTTTTTGGGGAAAAGCAGACCGACAAGGTTTTTAAGCAGGGTCGATTTCCCGGCTCCATTTTTACCAAGGAGCCCGTAGATACTCCCCTTTTCGAGGGAAAGCGTAAGATTTTTATATAATAATTTCTTCCGACTGTATCCGAACGACAAGTTTTCTATTCGTATCATTAGTGTATTAGTTATCTAGTACACTATAAATGTAGTGATTTTATTTAATCATCCAAATAAACCTTAAAAAATCAGAGATCGGCACTGACGCACCGCAAAATTTCATCCAATATGATTGGAAAAATGGATAGAAACCGGGAAAGAATCAACCATCGCTTCATCATTTTGGTTTATCGAGCGCCTTACATCGGGATTTTTTCGACAAAGAAATAAAAAATTTGTAGGCTTGCCGGGTTGGTGCAGACGGTTTGTTCATTTATTTAACTAAAAACCTCAAGAATTACTTCACTTACCTTTAATAAGGGAAGCAATTGGAAAACATAAGTCAATGTTCGGAAATTATTTCAAGGTTGCGTTGCGGAGAATCTTCAGGAATAAGGTTTATTCCCTGATCAATGTGTTTGGGCTCACGCTTGGTATAGCTGTCAGCATTGTTATCTACCTGATCACTAGTTTTGAATTTAGTTTTGATGCATTTCATCCTGATAAAGAACGGATCTACCGCGTGGGATGCAAGGAACCAAACACAACCTGGAATACCAGCAGGGTTCCTCCGCCCGCTCCTGCTGCCCTAAGAAACGAAATTGCAGGTTTCGAAGCCGTGGCCAGCTTTTATCCTTACGATGCAACAATAACTATTCATTCAAATGCAAAAAAGTCTCTCGTTTTTGACCAGACTTCAGTTATTATTACAGATCCTCATTATTTTGAAATTTTTAATTACAACTGGCTTGCCGGAAATCCTGCAACCTCATTGAAGGAACCTTTCAAAGTTGTACTATCAGAAAGCAAGGCGCACAAATACTTTGGATCACTAACTTGTAGCAATATAATTGGCAAAGAGGTAGTCTATAACGATTCATTGATTCTAACTGTTTCCGGAATTGTTAAGGACTGGGATCAGCATACTGACTTCCCATATACGGATTTTATTTCACGCAGTACGATTGGAAACAGCGGTTTCTTGAAGGCAAGCTATCGGACAGATGACTGGGGGCGCACAAGAGGTAATCCCTGGATCTGGACCATGGTAAAACTTTCAAAAAATGTAACGGCACCGCAGATCGCAAAACGTTTGGAGGCATTTGCTACAAGAACCGTTCCTGCTGACCCGGCTGGGAAATTGCAATTTTTGCTCCAGCCATTGTCAGATATACATTTCAATTCAGATTATTCACATGATGATATAAGGAAGGCTCATTTACCCACTATGTATGTCTTAATGGGCATTGCAATGTTCATCTTATTGCTTGCCATTATTAATTTCATCAATTTATCAACTGCACAGTGTACTCATCGCATAAGAGAGGTCGGTGTGCATAAGGTTTTGGGCAGTAGCAGATTAAATCTGGCATTCCAGTTTCTGACGGAAACATTTGTTATCAGCTTTTTTGCAGTTTGCCTGGCTGCATTTATGATCAACCCGGTACTAAGTTTATTCCGGGACTATATCCCTTCAGGGGTAAAGTTTCATCCTTTCAGTCAGGACAGTTTAGCATTCATATTCCTCCTGACTCTCTTTACTTCCCTGCTTGCAGGTCTTTACCCTGCAAAGGTTTTATCATCATATGCCCCTGCGTTAAGCTTAAAAGGAGTTGAGGGCCAGGCAGGGGGAAGCAGATGGTTGCTGCGAAAAGGACTGATCGTTTTTCAATTCAGTATTTCACTGCTATTTATAGTTGGAACCATTGTAACAGGCAGGCAGATCAGTTATATGTTGAATACAGATTTTGGATTTAAAACAAAAGCGATTCTCGCTGTGGAAACCAATTGGCGGGACAGCGCCAGCAAAGTGCGGGCATTGAAGCAGGAAATAGAACAGCTGCCCGATGTAGAAAAAGTTGTACTGCAGGGAAATCCACCGACAGGATGGGGCCGGAATGAAGCCGATATCAGTTCTTTGGGAAAGAATCTTATAAAGATGAGGGTACTTATAGACCTGGGTAATAGCGAGTTTATACCTTTCTACCAGATGCAGGTGGTGGCTGGCAGAAACCTGCTTCGAAGTGATAGCCTGCGTGAATTTGTTATCAATGAAACCTATTTGAAAGCCCTCGGCTTTACCAAACCGGAAGATGCATTGGGTCATTTTCTGCAAATCTGGGATAAACCTTTCCCAATCGTAGGTGTGGTGGCTGATTTTCATGAAAGTTCATTTCATGAACCTATAAGGCCTTTAGTTATAGGCAACGATCCTGCCGGTGAAACAAGTCTCGGCATCAGGCTGTCCACTAATGGAAATCAACCGGTGAACGCGAAGGCAGCGTTGACAGCGATAGAGAAAGCGTATAAAAAGATATATCCCCGGGATGATTTCAACTATATATTTCTCGATGAAGCCATCGCCTCATTTTATGAGACCGAGCAAAAAACATCCGGTCTTATGCAGGCCGCCATGTTCATTACTATTTTCATTTCCTGTCTGGGTTCGTTCGGCCTGGCTATGTTCACCGCTCAAAGAAGAACAAAAGAGATTGGCATCAGAAAAGTAATCGGGGCGAGCGTCACTGATATTGTCGCTTTATTAACCAGGGACTTTGTGATATTGATATTCATAGCCTTTCTGATAGCGTATCCCATTTCGTGGTTTTTGATGAACAACTGGCTGGAAAAATTTGCGTATCGCATCACTGTCGGCTGGTCAGTATTTGCCTTGTCAGGATCATTCGCAATTTTGATAGCATTGATCACAGTCAGTTCACAGGCTATCAAAGCAGCCTCAGCGAACCCGGTTAAAAGTTTAAGATCAGAATGAATCGACGGCGGACCATCACGAAGTTCTCGTTTTGCGATTAACTAAATGAAAGACATAAAATCGTAATGAAAATATAAGCTTCCCCGATTTTCTAATATACATCGCTTCGATTTTTAGGGAGGAGGTCACCTATTGCACAACCAAATATAAGTCCTGTTAAAAATGAGGGATGTTTCATACCTGCATATTTAGAGTTGATGTATGGGTCAATATTTGTTGGTAAATTTCTGTGGTCAGTGCTTTTCGCAGGATCTTAAAAGTTTCTGCTGATAATCAATGATGAATTAAAATGCAAAAATTGAAGATAAGAACTAAAGCTAAAATCAATTCGTGCGCTAAAAATAATTTTGATTTTTAAAATAGTGGTGTGGTAGACCTGTGTAGCCGTGGTTCGAACTGCTATGAAGAAAAGAAGTGAGGTATTTTAAAAGACTTTAAAAATATCCTGACCCTATAAAACAAAAAACATCTATGTCAGATAATATTTACATAAAGTTATTTTTAATCGACGAGTCATCAAAAAAATCTTCAACTGCTATTTGCGATCATTCTGTTTTGAAGAAGCCGCCACTATTTGTATAAGTACGAAAGAGGTGCGCCTACTTTTGGATGTTATCATTGTAACCGTTCGAACCTTGCGCTCTCCTCCCTATATTCTTAAGTATTTTTGGATGACTCGTCGTTTGAAAAAAAGGGTTTGTTATTATTCAATCAGGCCATAGAGTTTTTTTCCCATTACGGCATTGTAATCGGATTGATAGTTCCGCGATTTCTGTACAACCCCTTTAGCTATCAAAGCCAGTTTTCGCGCAACTTTGATAATGGCATGTTTCCTGTTTTTAATCGCATGTCTTCGGTAATATTTAAGCAATAGCGGCTCGCTCCTTATGGCAATCCAGGAAGCTTCTACGATCAATGGCCTTAAATGTTTGTTGCAGCGCGGCTGTACTCCCTTGGTATGCATACTTTCTCCACTGCTATCTTCCCAGGGAATCAGGCCGATAAAGCTGCAATATTCTGCGGGGTTACAAACCGGTTGAAGTCTCCAATTTCGGCTAAAAAGGCAATAGCCGTGATAGGCCCAATCCCGGGTACAGTGAGCAGGTATTGAAAAGGTTTACTGTACAGGGTTTGTATTTGTTTTCTGAGAGCCTGCGTTAGTTTCAATAATTGCTCTCGGTGATATTCCAGATCATCCATATATCTTTTAAAGTAATCTTTCCTGCTTCACTGGCCAATTCCAACTGACTCAACCAGGTCAGTACTTTTGCTGATATATATTCCCTCCCTTCAAAAACCTGACTAATTCTCACGCCATAGTATATTAAAAAACTCTTTAGCCGGTTCGTTGTCCGAGTAAGGTCCACTACTTTTGCTTCCCGAAACCGAAATAAGGATCTTAATTCCTGTTGGCTCCTGGGCATAATGTATATCCCACGCAGATTGCCCTTCTCCAGATGAAAAGCAATTGACCTACTGTCTCTTGAGTCAGACTTATTTTTATTCTGTTTATCGATATTGGGGATGTCTGCTGCATTGACAACGATATTATGAACTCCCTTTTTATCGAGTTCCTCATGAATACCTGTTCCACAAAAACTGGCTTCATAGGCTGAATAATATTCCCCTCCTGGATATTTCTTGTGAAGGTGATTTAATAGGGTCTTTACCGAAGGGGGTTGAGAAAAATGCTCTATGTGAAGATTTAAGGACCTAATTGCGACTGACCATGAGTTTTTATGAACATCAATTCCAATATAAAATTTTTGTCCTTTGAAATCCGATAAATTTTGCAATTTTGTGGTGGGCATAGTGCATGGTTTTAATTTTTACAAATTGCGAAACGTCCAGTTATCGCTCATTAAAATTACGGCGGCCCACTTCAGTGGTGACCGCAACATACCTGCACTATGCTTTTCTTACATAAATACTTTTTCGAGGTCGATTTGGCTAAAATATGTAAAATTTAGGCGATTCATAACCCGGCAATGATTTTATACAGGACTACTGCTAACTTATTATATACTGTATTATTATTTGTATCATGCGGCTTTCCGCTTGACACTAGTTCTATTATGATCAAAGAGAACTTCAACCCAAGAAAAACAAGACGTGCGGTCTTATTAGAAAATGACGAAAATGCTACCGTGGGATACTCCCTTCAAGTATCTATTTATAAAAGTTCATATAAGCTCTCAGGAAAGGAAATAGGGAATACTTTTACAGTTGACGATAATCATGGAGCTTCATCCCTTGATTCGACATCAATAAACTTTCAATGGGTTTCTGACGACACTTTAATGATTGATTATAAAAGGAACCTTCGGACTTTTATTCAGGAAAAATCAATAGAGGGTGTGAATATCTTATACAAACCAAGATAAATTAATGGATAGATGTATTGTTCGTTTTTCCAAACACTGGTAGACCTGTGTAGCCGTGGTTCGAACTTTCTGTATCAGGATTTTACAAAACTTTACTTACTTTGATTTGGCAATCAATCCATTAATGTTATTCGAATTGGTAAAATCTCGCCTTTTTAAATACTTAAATAAGATCCTATGTTTACATAACCTTAATCTTACTGCATTTCATGAATACTTATAGCTATGGATAAAGAAAATATAATAGAACAGGAAATGTATCGAAAGGCAATTGAATTTATTCCCCAAAGATATCCGAATGGTTGGGGTGGTGTTGCAATTATTCATACTGAGGATGACCAATACTTGAGTAGTGTGGCTATTGAAACCGCAAATAGCAGTGTGATCTTATGTATTGAAGTTGGCGCGATGACAGAAGCTCATAAATTCAATGTAAAAGTTACTCACTGTTTGTGCGTAGTTCGTGATGATGAAAACAGTCCATTTAAAATTCTCACTCCATGTGGTGTATGCCAGGAACGCTTGCGATTTTGGGGAATCGAAGTAAAGGTTGGGGTTACTACCGCTGACGACTCTTTAAAGTTTGTTTCTTTAAATGAATTACAACCATATCATTGGACAAATGCATTTCCGATAGAAGAATTAGAACATTCCGGAAAACCCAGGTTTTAAATAAAAATTGTAGACCTCTGTAGCCGTGGTTCGAACTTTTTTCACTCAGACCTTACTAAATTGTCCTTTCTTTAATATGAATATCAGCCAATTAATTAAATACTGACAAGGTAAAATACTCATGCTTAAATAAATGATACCCTTCGATTTCTATCCTTAAATGTCTGTGAACTAGAGGTTCTTTCGCAAGAATATGTGTCAGGAGGAGAATTATAATTCCGTCTGTTATAACAAATTCTAAACCTTAGAACCGAAAGTTGAATAACTTTATTCGACTACCCGCATTTTGCCAAACCTAGTGTAGGGCGAATGCGGTTTATTTTTTCAGTATTTCTTGAAGCTTGTTTCTTAAGGCGTCCCCACGCAGGTCTCTTGCGATAATTGTTCCATTTCTGTCAATCAAAAAATTTGCCGGATAGTAAGAAATGCCATAGATAAGAGCAGCTCTATTTTTATCACCTTTAAGGTCGCTAACATTTTGCCATTGCAGGCTATCATTTTTTACTGCTTCAAGCCATAATTCTTTTTTGTCGTCTGATGCTACACCTAATATATCAAAGTCGTTATTCTTAAATTCATTGTATATCCTCACTAATTCAGGATTGCCTTCTCTGCATGGAATGCACCAAGAGCCCCAAAATTCAAGCAGAACAGTTTTTCCCTTGAAATCAGAGAGGCTAACACTTTTGCCTTTGATATTCGACTCAGTAAAATCAACATATTTTTCACCAATTTTTACGTTTTTATTTAGTGTGATGAACTCGAAAATATCTTTCCCGTAGGAGGTATTCTTAATTCTATCAGAAAGCTTGTTATATAACACTATCGTAGTATCTCTCCCCCAAGTAAAGGAATAGACGCTTAAAATATCAGCGCTTATTATTGAATTAGGGTGTTTGTGAATAAATGAAATATTTTGTTCTTTTTCATTACCGGTGTTCTTAATAGCAATATCTAATTTATCCTGTTCAGTTTGTGTTTCCGACCCAATAATAATCGCGTCTCTAAATTTTCCTTTTTCTGCTTTGAATGTAATTACCGAATTTTCAAGCCAAAAATATTTGTAATCGCTAAAATTGGCTGTCCTAATTAATGCTTTCTTTACATTTTCATTTAAAGAACCGATAAAGTGAAATTGATTATTAATTATAAATGTTGAGTCTTTGTCGTCTAAGAAAATTGATGTGCTGTCCGAAAACCCATCAAGCTTTCCTATAATTTCAAACTTTTCTTTCTGTTTTTGTGAATAGGAAGTTGCTAAAGTCACAACAGTAAACAATAAAAAGGAAACTATTTTATTCATTCGAATAGTTTAGAAAGTTCCAAAACCAGCTTCCGCCCAACTTTCAAATTTATGCTATAAGGTGTAGTGCTTAAATATTATTGTTTTTGACAATGTGCTATTTAGTGTTAAACATTTCTTATTGTTGTTAGGACAATCCATTCTTATTAATAAACTATATGATTTTCTGTAAGCCATACAAGGGAGCATAGTAAATATTATGCAAACCATGAAAGTCGTTAAAATAGACTCGTGTAGCCCAAGTTCGAACTTTTTCAGGTCAGATTTGAAGGTAATTTGTAATCTTTAATTGAGCGAACCCTGGGTAACTGATAGCACGGCCAAGACGCATTAAATTAAATAGTTATCTTGTGGCACTGTGCCAGGATATGGTGTTATATGTAAGCTATGGGAGTTATTAAATTCATTCTGTTTTTTATTTTACTGCCAATCTTCTCATTCTGCCAAAGTAGATCCTTTGAAGTCTTTGGTATTATTACGGGCAACTACAATAGTAAAATGTATCTTTTTTTCGAGGGTAATTTCCGACAGCGAGACAGTATTAGTTCTGTAATAGAAAACGGTAAGTTTTATTTTAAAGGGAAGACCCTTATGCCTATTCAGAGCAGGCTTCATATGGACCAACGTTCATATATTGAAGACATTTACATTGATAACAGCAAAACGTATATTATATGTACTACTAAAATGAGCGATTATGATAAAGGGAAGGATACTTTAAATATGCTTTCAGTTTTAAGTGTCAAAGGCTCAAATACTGATAAACTAAAAACCGATTTTGAATTATCGCTAAATACTCTAAATAAATCAAATCTACCCGATGAAGAAAAAAGGCAAGAATATTATCACAGGCTTTTTGCTTTTATAAAAAGCCATCCAAAAAGTAAGGTAAGCCCTTATTTATTAGGTAAAGCAACACTTCTTTCTTATTCCCAGGTGAGAGAACTTAATTCAATGTTAGATACGTCACTCAATAACTCATTTGAAGCCAAAAGTGTTATGGGTTTGCTCAACTATTTAGATAAATCTAAGAATAGTGCCATTGGGGTAGTTTTTCATGATTTTATATTAAAAGACAGTAGCAGTCATGATATAGACACAAAACAATTAAGAGGAAAATATACCTTGATTGTATTTTGGGCATCATGGTGCGGACCGTGTCGGGCAGAACATCCTGATCTAAATATTCTTTATAAAAACTACAAAAACAAAGGATTTGAAATGATAGGTGTTTCTCTTGATAAGGACAAAGAAAATTGGACAAAGGCTATTGTGAAAGATCAGTTAAGCTGGACACAAGTAGTCGACATGAATGCTTTCGAAGGAGAAACAGCAAAATACTATGACCTCGAAGGTATTCCCGCAAATTTTTTGCTTGACAAAGAAGGCAAAATACTTGGTGTAGACTTAACACCAAAAGAAATTCAGGAAATAATTGAGAAGCTCCTTTGATTTAGCCTTCATTATAAGAATGGATTTTGCAATTTTGTTGTTCCAAACGCTGGTAGACCCCACAAGAATCGAACTTGAATTGGATGACCCAGGAGTTTGAATTTTTCTGAGTCCATATCTATTGCGGGGTTCCCTGATTCCTGCATATAGATTTAGTTATAGTAATTATTTAATATCATTCTAGTGCAGATCGCTTCGCTGGAGATAATAGGCTGCTTCAACTATTTATTTTTTAAATATTTAGTTACGACCTGCTCATTTTATGAAATTTTACTCTGACCTCAAACTTTTCACGGGGTTCTCAATCCCTGCTTTGATAGCTTGAAAACTTACAGTTATAAATGCAATGAACAGTGCAGTAGACCCTGCTAACAGAAAAATCCACAAACTGAAGTTAATGCGAAATGCGAACTCGTTCAGCCAATTTCTCATGAGGTACCATGCAATAGGTGAAGCAATCGCCACAGAAAGAATTACCAACTTCAGGAAATCTTTTGACAATAAAGAAACTATGCTGGAAACTGATGCTCCCAGCACTTTTCGAACTCCAATTTCCTTGCGGCGTTGAACCGCAGTAAAAGAAGCGAGCCCGAATAAACCCATGCAGGAAATGAAAATAGCAATAATCATAGCAGTATTCATAATCTGGTTGGTCTTTTGGTAGCTGTTATAGAAATTAGAAATCTGGTCATCCAGTATGCGGTATTCAAAAGGATCATTCGGATAAACTGATTTCCATAACTTCTCTATTTGAGCCATGGCTGATTGAAATTCTTTTGGATGTGCACTTTGGCTGTTCAATTTGATTGAAATTGTTCTGCCTCTATCATTCGCAAAAGTAACAGGGTCTATAGGATCGTGCAGAGATTGGGAATGAAAATCGGCAACTACTCCAACGATAGGACGTTTGACATCCACAGGCCCGTTACCAAATCCGAAGTCCACTAACTTACCTAAGGCATCTTCCGGTTTCTTGAATCCAAGTACTCTCGCACAGGTTTCATTAATTACCAAATCCCTGATAGTATCGCTGGAAAATATATTTCTCCCCGCAATAATTTTCAATTGGTACAGCGGAATATAGTTTTCATCAGTGCCAAGAAAAGTTGTATTCACTTCTACTTTATTGTAAGTAATACTCGTAGCGCTGTGACTTAGGTCGGCGGGAGGTCCGTAATTCAGGCTTACCATTTGTACCTCCGATAACCCTTTTAAACGATCCGCGAGTAACTTCGCTTGGGCCCTCGGGTAATTCCCATCTGTGCTGACATTGACTATAGCATCTTTGGTGAAGCCCATATCCTGATTAAGCATATAGCGAATTTGGTTGCCAATGACCAGTGTTGCAATGATAAATACTAGTGAAACGGCGAATTGAAAAATGATCAGCGCTTTTCGCAAATAACCTCCCTGGGTTACCTGTCGGGATCCTTCACCTTTAAGGCTAATTACTGGTAAATAGCCCGACAAAACTTTGGCCGGATAAAATCCCGCCAGTAAAGAAGTTACCAGGGTTAGAAGTAAAAGGAAAACAATTGTAATTGGTTTATAATAACCTAGTTCAATTCCAGGGGGCAGTACGTCATGAAAAAGATAGATCAAGGGTTTCATGACAAGGACGGAAAGACACATCGCAAATAACGTAAGCAGGAAAATTTCACATAAAAATTGAATAATAATATTTATCCTGCTGCTACCCAGAACCTTCCTAATGCCGATTTCTTTGGCTCTTTGAACGGATTGCGCCGTGGAGAGGTTGACAAAATTAATTGAAGCTATGATTAAAATGACAGCAGCAATGGCCATCAACCCATAAAGAGTTGGTAAATGAGCTTTTCTGGAATAAGAATCCTTGAAATCTCCATTGAAATGGATATCGCCTAAAGGCTGAAGAAGGAATTCAGCCTGATCCTGATTATCAGGCGACAATTTCAAGTAATTTTTGACAATTTTTGGAAACTGTGCATTGATCTTTTCGGGTTTGATATGATCGTTAAGTTTTGTAAAAACTTGGGTATCGCCATTCCATCCCCCCCAACTATCCCAATTTCCCTGGTCTTTTAAAAAGCTATATTGAATAGTACTGTATGAAATAAAATCCATGAATTTAAAATCGGTATTCTTACCCCAATCCTTAACGATGCCGGTCACGGTCACTCTCAGTGAATCGTCATATATAATAGCCCTCCCCATGACCTGATCCAGTGGCATTTTACCGAAATATTTTCTGGCTTCGTTTTCGCTTATTACGACTTCGAAAGGCTCGCTGAGTGCTGTAACTGGATTACCATCCAGCCAATCATACTTAAAAATCTCAAAATATTCTGGCTCGGCAAGAATGACCTGAGATGCTACATCATTTTCTTTAGATGGGAAAAAACGCTTCAGGATCTTGTCTCCCTCTGGGATAGCTATTTTCGGATAATAAACATGGAACATAGCCACCGCTTCCAATCCTATAACTGAAGATCGTATGACTTTTGCAGCCGGGTCTGGGATAGTAGAAATGGGATTGTTTTCAGAAGCAGCATTTTGAATATTAGTGACGATCCTGTAGATCTTGTCTTTGTCCGGATGAAAAGAATCGTAACTGAGTTCGAAGCTTGTCACGATATAGATCAGCAGACAGGCACTGATTCCGATCGCTAACCCCAGGGCATTGATCATCGCGAAGACTTTATTCCTGACGACATTTCTGAATGCGATTTTGAAATAATTCTTAAGCATAGTTAAAGGTTATGAGTTTCCTAAGAGATAAACACCAAGTTTGAAAATGCTTTCGAATTTAAATTGACACATAGCGAATGCCAAGTTTTTATATTATTAATAATCAAATATTTAGAATTGCATCCTCTATTGAACTGCACGGTTTTAGCATATTGAGTGCCCAATTCTGAAAATCCTCTGAAACCTCTGAAATTTCGAAGAGTACTATTTGTAATGTAAAGGATGCCAAAAATCGATTTTGTGATGTTTTCGATGATGTCGTGGCCGACAGTGATCGGCGATTTTTGATTGTGAAAAGTAAAATCCAGCCGGGATCAAAATTATTGAGTGCTCACACAAATGGCGTTAACTGTGCCATTGCCGGAAAAATCTACTTCAACGCCATTTTTCCAGTATGCCGGGATGGGGGCCCCGCCGTTTGCAGCGCTGACAGATCCTGTAACGTACACATCGCTTCCCGCCACCGCGATGCCCGTGGCATTGGAAGGGTATGACTGATCGTTCGGCAGCGTAATCAACACCCCGTTTTTCCAAAAAGCAGCCGTGGGTCCGTTGGTTTGAGAATAATAACTGCCTGCAATATATGTATCCGTTCCATTTATTGCAATGGATGTCGCCGCTCCAAGACCCGCTGAGCCAATTGCGAGTGCCGTTTTGATTCCGTTTTTCCAATAGACCGGATTATTGTTATAAATACCCGGCGCGTATACATCCGTTCCCAGCAACGCCACTGCATAAGCGACCTGGTTCTGGAAGTTGTTATCCGTATAATCCATGCGAACGCCGTTTTTCCATTGGACCGCCGTATCCGCATCATTGTACACATGGCCCACTACGTACATATCTGTTCCGGAAAAACAAATCGCCTCGGCCGCGGCCCCTCTGGCATTTGGTTCGAGATTGTTGGCTACCCCGTTTTTCCAATAGACCGCTGAAGTGATATTAACATCACTGCCGCCCGCGCTATCGATGAAGAGAGTACCCGCGGCTGAGCCCACACAGTAAACGTCGGAACCCGACAAAGCGATTCCGTTGACGATGGATGAAGGCTGGGCCAGCGAAATAATATGCCCGTCTTTCCAGTAAACCGCTTCGTCATTCGACTGGCCGCCGACAAATACTTCCGTTCCCGAGACAGCTATGCATGTTGCGTTGAAGCCGGGTGCAAGCTGGGTGCCCTGACCGTTCTTCCAATATACTCCAGTACCATTTACAGTGCCTGCCATATAAACATTAAACCCTTGAGTGAATTGCTGAACTTCTGTTTTTTTACATCCTGTATTTACCAGTAAATACAAAACAGATAAAATGATGGGTGATTTGAATTGTTTCATGCGAGCTGAACGAGGCAGTGAAATAATTATTGCAAAATATTTTATACCGTAAAAAATAAATCTTCGACTGGTTAAATCAGGCAAAGAGATTCCCATACACCCATCAAATTTTTTTCAAATCCGATGATGCGAAATACGATCTTTTGAAGTTTGTTGCGGGTAGAAATTGCCAACCCTGAGTAGTATTTTTGAAGTAGAATGAAGTTAAATAATTATTTTGAAAAGTGCTTCTCCATAAAAAATTATTGCAACCGACTAATGGTAAACCATAAGATTTTAGCGCACCAGAGTAATCGCAGCAAAATTTTTGTACTTTAATAGATCAAAAAAAATAAAATGAGCTTTAAATTTTCCAGGCAGATGAAGGAAATTATTTCATATAGCCGGGAGGAAGCGGAACGCCTGGGGAATGATTATATAGGTACAGAACATTTATTGCTTGGCATGCTGCGCGAAGGAGACAATACGGCGATTCGGATTTTGAAAAGTTTTAAAGTTGATATAGCAGCCATGCAGAGGGAAATTGAACTGGCTGTTAAATCGGATAAAAGCCCTCAAAACGCAATGCCTTTAAATGCCGGTGCAGACCAAACCATACACGGAGCGGTAGCCGAAGCAAAAACCTTAAAGAGTAAAAAAGTAGAACCCGAACATTTGATATTGTCAATACTTAATAACCCCGCTATCGCACCCGCCATTTTAGATCATATCAGAAATAATTGATTTTTTTGGATTTTTATCTTTCCATCTGAAAACAAAGAGATAAATAATTCCGGTTGTAATCCAGACATCCGCAAAATTGAAAATACCGGTTCTGAGGTTTTGTATGCCGACATTCATAAAATCGGTAACATGACGGTCAAAGAGCAAACGGTCGATGATATTCCCGATGCCCCCGGCAAAAATCAGTGAGAAGGCGAACAGTTTACCAAAACTCATCTTTGCGGATCGCCGGATGGTGTAAATAAAAAAGAATACAAGAAAAGCGAGCGGAACGATTCCCAGCAACCATAAACCGGCAGTTTTGGGCAAACCGTCTGCAAAACTCAGGACCGCTCCGGTATTCTCAACATATAGCAAACGGAAACTGTCATGAAAATAGGAATGCTCCGCTTTATCCTTCAGATATTCCCTGGCCATGTCTTTGGTTCCCCGGTCCCAGCTGATCAGGGATAAGGAGCTGAAACAAAACAGAGCGATCTTCAGCCATCTTTTGCTTAAAATACTTTTTAGGGAAAATTGCTTTCTGTTGTCCATTGTTCCGTAAATATACCCTTTAATCAACTTTTTTAATAAACAATGATTACCGGCTTCATTTAACGTAAATCGTGTGTCCCTGACTGTTATGCCGGTACCGGATTTTTCAGCACATGACTGCATTGTAAATACTGTGATGGAAATTGACCATATCCGGACTGCTTTGTATCGGAAGCGGACAGTAAAGGTCTCCACCTCGATTTTCATTATTTTGATTATCAGATTGATATAAAAAGGGTATCGGGTTTGGGCAATTTTGATTAAGCTCATAAAAATAGAATAACATGCTTAAAAATTATATGAAAGTCGCATGGAGAAGCCTGTTGAGAAACAGGGTATTCTCCTTTATCAACATCACCGGTTTGGCCGTGGGACTGGGCTGCTTCCTGCTGATCGCATTGTATGTCCTGGACGAACTAAGCTTCGACCGATACTACGATAAAGCTGGAAATATCTATCGCATCAACCTCGATGCCCGATGGGGCGGACAGGAACTTCGCGTAGCCGAGACCTCGGACATGATGGGGCCGATCCTTAAAAAGGATTATCCGCAGGTACAGGAATATGCGCGGCTTTACCACCAAAGCGGTGACAAAGCACTGATCAGAAAAGGAAATGAATTTATCACGGAAACCCGAACTGCTTTTGTCGATTCCACTTTCTTTAATGTCTTTACATTCCCGGCACTCGAAGGCGATACGCGCACAGCGTTTAATGATCCACATACCGTCGTGATAACGACATCCACCGCGGCCCGTTATTTCGGTTCGGCCAAAGACGCCATTGGCAAAATGCTCCAGGTCCAGGAAGGCGACAAAGAAGTGCCTTACAAAGTGAATGCCGTGATCGCGGATATTCCCGGCAATACACATTTCCATTTTGACCTGTTCTTCTCGATGAAGAGTCTGAATTATCAATGGGGACAGATCGGCAATGTCAATTTTCATACTTATCTCGCTCTAAAACCGGGCACTGATTACAAAGTTTTCGAAAAAGAATTTACTGACTTTATCAAAAAATATGAAATCCCCGCTCTGAAGGATTTTCAGATCTACAGTATGGCCGACCTGGAAAAATCCGGAAACCGTATCCGCTTTTCCCTGATTCCCGTAACCAGGATCCATCTGTATTCGGACAGGCAGGGCGGAGAAGAACTCAGCCCGCCCGGCAGTGTCCAGTATGTAGCTATTTTTTCTGCAGCAGCCCTGATCATCCTGCTTCTTGCCTGCGTCAACTTTATGAACCTGACGACGGCCCGGTCTGCCGGCAGGGCCAGGGAAGTGGGCATTCGGAAAGTATTGGGCACCGAAAGAAAAGGCCTGGTGATGCAATTCCTCTCGGAATCGACCCTGATGGTGCTGCTTTCCTTTTTGATCGGCATCGGGATCGCCTTTCTGGCGCTGCCGCTTTTCAATTCCCTGTCCGGTAAAACCATGACTCTGTCAAATCTTTTTTCACCCCTGATCCTGCCCCTGCTGATCGCATTACCTTTTGCAGTAGGCCTACTCGCAGGAAGCTATCCGGCTTTCTTCCTTTCCGGTTTTAAACCCATCGAAGTGTTAAAAGGTCGTTTGAAGGCCGGTACGAAGACTGCAGGGCTTCGCAGTACCCTGGTGGTATTTCAGTTTACAACTTCCATCGTACTGATCATAGGTACGATCGTCGTATTCCGGCAGCTGCATTATATTCAGACACGCGACCTTGGTTTCAAAAAGGATCAGGTACTGGTCATCGATGGTGCCGATGCGCTGGCGAATAATGTGGATGCCTTTAAGAAGGAAGTGACATCATTATCCGGCGTAAAAGAAGGGACCCTCAGTGCCTTTCTGCCGGTATCCAATTCGGCGCGTAACGTATATAATATTTCCAAGGACGCTGTTCAGGCTTCGGCAAATAGTTTCAATATAGAAACCTGGGCGATTGACGAGGGATACATTCCAACACTGGGTTTCACACTGGAGAAGGGAAGAAACTTTTCCCCTGATTTCAAAACGGATTCGTTTGGCGTGATCATCAACGAGACCGCGGCCGGAATTTTAGGATATGCAAATCCGGTCGGGAAGAATATCTATATATTTTATAACTCAGGGGCGCCGACTGCTTACCATATCGTGGGTCTGGTAAAGAATTTTAATTTCGAAACCCTGCACCACCAGGTCCGCCCACTCATGTTCATGTTGCAAAGAAGCACAGGACTGGCTTCCTTTAAAGTGAATACCGCCAACATCGGCCCTCTGATTGCAGAGATCAGGAACAAATGGACTGCGCTTGCGCATGGCGCTCATTTCAGTTATAGATTCCTCGACGATTCTTTTAACGAGATGTACAAGTCCGAACAGCAGGTGGGAAAGATCGCCATTATCTTTTCGATATTGGCCATACTGATTTCCTGTCTGGGTATGTTTGGGCTCGCGACTTTTGTTGCCGAACAAAGAACAAAGGAAGTCGGGATCCGCAAGGTGCTGGGCGCAAATGTGCGGGGAATTGTAGCCTTGCTTTCAGCAGATTTCATGAAGCTGGTAGCTATCGCTTTCCTCATCGCCGCTCCTCTCGCCTGGTGGATTATGAGTAAATGGTTACAGGATTTTGTGTACCGGGTAAACTTCAGCTGGTGGATTTTTCCTCTCGCGGGTCTTGCTGCCTTCCTGATCGCATTCCTTACGGTGAGTTCTCAGGCCGTGCGTTCGGCTATGGCCAATCCTGTCAGGAGTCTGAAAACGGAATAAATAATATCTAAAAATCTACATATTATGGCAACGCTCAAAGATCTTATTGAACTCAGATTGAAACAGGATAACAGTACCCAGGGTTATGTAAGACTGATCAATGAATACAGAAATGAAAAGTGGAATATATCCTTTGATAATAATTCTTTACAATTTGATAAAGGTATCAGGTTTGAAGATTTCCCACCTGATGCTGTATTGCAGGGAGAAGTAACATTTGTATTACTCAAGACTATTTTAGGCAGTGATGATTTTTATGTTTTTACAATGAAAGATCCGGGAATAATTGAAGCGTGGGTAAAAGAGAATTAATGAATCGATAAATTTCCGGCTCACTGCTTTTCATCACCAGTTTTCCGTCTTCCATACTATAAGTATCCGTTTGTTTGTGTTCCATTTTGTCGTCATTGCCCGTAACAAATATTTCCACGTTGGTGCTTAGGGATTGCTGGTCTTCAGACCATGTAAGAAATTTTATTTCCTTTACGAAGTAGTCTCCTCTTGATTGCAAGATCCTGCCGTCAAAGTTCAGGGTATCGAAGAGGGTAAAATTTGTTCCCCGGTCTGTCGCATAGAAAGGTTCCATGATGATCCTGTCTGTTGTCTGCGATAGTTTTATCTTTTTTTGGCCGGTAACAGTCCATGTCCCTGAAAAATCTGTAGCCTGGCATATCCTGTCAGACTTAAAAAAATGGCGACTATCGCGATCAATGCGCTTTTCATTTTTGGTCAATATGCAATGATTCCCGGCTGTGGGGATGAAATCTTCCGGTAAGGATTTTCTAAAAACTCCGCCATCAGGGTTTCCATGTCTTTTCCCCCGACCATATGCGCATAAGGGATAAATACCATTCTCTGGCTGTTGGGCATGTAGTGATGGATCATATCGATATATAAAGGTCTGCAGGCATTATCCATTTGCCCGTCCATCAGGAATGCCGGTTTAGCAGAATAATACGGCTGCTTGGTTTGCGGATCGATGGGTGGAACCTGCCAGCAGTCGCACATCGCTTTATAGACATCGTTGATATGATAGCCCTTCATCCAGGGATAGGCATTATATATCTGATCAATCACTTTCTCATTGTTGTAGGCAGCCTGGTCCGCGCAGTATACCGACAGCCGCATGCCCGAGGGTCCGTCTCCATTTTCAAAAACACCGTCCAAATAATTTTTGATATACGCCTCCTGTTTCCCGGTAATGATATCAACGATAACGCGCGCGATCCGGGCGTTTGAGGAAGGATTGCCAAAGGCATTTTCAATCAGCTGCAGCAACTCGTTCCGGGTATATTCAATTTGCAGCTTATTGGTCGAGTCCTTCTCTGAATATGATATTTGAAATGTTTTTCCTTCGATCGATAAAAAATATTTTTGAAATCTTTCTTTCAGATTTCCGTACAACAGATTTGTCCGCCGAGTCTTTCTCCACATGCTCAAAGAGATAATCCAGCGCCTCATTGAAATTGGCGGGCTCATCCTCATCGATCGCAACAAAAGTGGGAAGCGGGGAGTTGAGTATGAGTGACCGGACGCGCGAAGAATCTTTCTGCAAGAACGGCGAGCATGAGTCCACCGCTGTACGAACCGCCCGTCAGGTTGACCGAATCAATTTGCAGGGTAGTCAGCAAATCATGAATATCGGAGACCGTTTCATCCGTATTATACCCGCTGAGATCGATGCCCCTCACTTCAGCGCTTTTTTATATCGTTTGACGCCTTCGATGACCATGGAGTCCTTATCTAAGTTTCTGCGATAGGATTCTTTGATGGCATCGCTCAGTTCCGTTGCTCCAGAGATTGGGCACGGCGAACTGCGTGCCTCTTTGTTCAAAGGCGATGCAGTCACGATCATTGATCAGGGAATGCCGTGCCGCTCCCCTCGCCCATCCGAGCGAACTGCCACCCGGGCCGCCTGTCGTGAACAACAGCGGGTCTTTTCTTTTCGCGGGATTTTTGCTTTGGACGATAATAAAGGGCAGCTTGATAAACTTCCCGTTATTTTTTTTCCTGTTTTCCGGAACGATCAGGTATGCGCAACGCGTATGAAAACTGCTGTCGATTTTTACCTGGCAAGCGCAGGGTTCCAGCTTCCGCACAACGCCCGCACGACCCTGCTGACCAGCAGAAAAAAAGGGCAAACACAACGCAAGAACAAATAATCTCATGAAGAATTTTTTTTAAATGCACCGGAAAAACGTGCCAACCGGGAAGGGTATGGTTGTCAACAGCTTAAAACGTTCCGACATGTGAAATGTCCGGGTCCGTACAGGATTGTTCAAAATCGATACAGCTTGAGCACGGCGGTGCCGAGCGAAATCTATTGCGCAAAAATCCCTCCCGCTGTAATAATTAATGCTACGGTAAAACAAATCTGGAAAAAATGCTTTCGCCGGACTAAAAGTGAATAATGGAGCCGGATTAGTTTTTGAAGTAGTGCGAAAAATGAAATTTTCAGTGAAGCAAAAACCATTTTCATAACTTTAATTCAATGAGCTGAAATGTTTCATAACTATTATTAAATAAACCAAATTCATAAAAAGCACCAATACTTAAAAATACAATATAATATGAAATACTTTTACATTTTGGGAAATGTATGCTCAATGTTTGGATTAGTTGCAACGATTTATCTATTTCCGGAGAGCCAGAAAATTACAACAACCGCGCATTGGTTAGTTTATGGTTCGGTCTCTCTAAGTGTCGCTTTTTGGTTATACTTTTATCTTAAACCCAAAAATCCAATCGCAAAGTTTATAGATGACCGAACGGATTTCTCTGGTAAGTACCGCGACTCAGAAAATCAATCTCGTGATATAGTTGAAGGAGAACTTGAGGTTAACACTTTGAACTGGGGAGCTATTGTACAGCTACCACCCTTTGAGGAAATTCCGACCATTCGTCTGCTAAGCTCCAATAATTCAGGTAACATAAATACACCTCAAATTGAAGAGACGACTGAAGATTTCTTTAAGGTTAAAATTAATAGTAGTGAACAGGTGGGTAAATGGAAATGGCGTGCAAAAGGAAAATTATTAAAAAAAGCAGATAACAATCAAAAACTGAAGAGCTAACAATAAAACTTTGCGGGATCGAAATAGCGAAGCCATATCAGTTTACTATATCATCAGAAAGATCAATTTTCCTCAGTTAATCACTCATTTTACTCCTGAATATTCGAGATCATAGTTCTTTGAATGTCGAGACAAATTTGCATTACCAGTAGGGTCAATGGCGGAATTCAGCATGGAGGTATCATCACATGCTGGATTCTTTTTCCATATGTAAATTTCAAAGTCAACTAGCTGCTATTCATAAAACTAAAAATATAATGCTTGAATAACTTCAAATTAAACATCCCATTTTAGAATATTTTTAATAAAATGCAAAAACAAAATTACTATGACCAAAATATTATATAAATATCGAAGCCTTGAAAACTTCAGAAATTTCATCGATATAATTGTAAACAACAGATTATATGCTGCAACATTTAAAGATTTGAATGATATAAATGAGGGGCAGTATTATTATCACCCAGGATTTATTAGCGAAGAAATCATTGAAAGATTAAAACAAGAAAAAAATGAGCTTCGAATATGTTCTTTATCTGAAGTTAATTATAAAGAATTATTGTGGGCCTATTATGCCAATGGAGCAAGAGGCGTGGCAATAGGGGTAATTGTTGATGAAATTTTATACAAAGTGAAGAAAATGAATTACGATGGAATAACAACAGTAAAGAGCAAAGACTATAATGACAAAACTGCAAGAGAAATTCTTTCGCATAAGACGATCCACTGGAAACACGAAAGAGAAAAAAGAGTTTTCACTGACAAAGAATTTGTGAAAGTTGAAATTAAAGAGATAATAACAGGCAAAGGAATAAGCGAATCTGATTTATTGCTTCTCGAAAAGTTAATCCCTAAAATAAATCCAAAAATCAAAATAATAAAAGCTGAAACAATACTACCAAAAAATTAAATTTCGGGATCTAAATTAAAATTAACCTGTTTTGAATAAGAATTTAAGTCAATAGCAGCAACAGTGCCTATACTTTGCTGAAGATACCTTGTCAGTTGAAAGAAAAAAGTAATCATTCAGTGACTTTCTTCACTGTATTTATAACCTTTTATTTTCCTCGACAGGTAATAACTCGAAATTCTTGAATTGAGGTCTTGAATATTTTGATCTTCCTCTCCTTCATAATCGACAAAAAAGCACCCGAAATCGACTGCACAACCCATATCAATACTTCCGAGCGGGTCGACTTTTTTAAATTTATCTTCAAGTGTAGCCAGTTTTTTCATTGTATTGGTGCTTGCCAAGACACCACCAACTATCTTCGTCAAGGTCTTGGGTCTATGTTTTGTTCCACGGTCTACAATAAAAGTAGATGTACGTTTAAGTTTTCTGACGCTTTCTATTTTTTTGCCAGCATATTCAATATAGCTTCCATCCTCGGTCGAACCATTTAAATCTGGTTTAACTTCAAATACTGCATATACTCCTTCCGCCGGAATGTAATGAACACCGTTTTGTGTCAATACAAATGGAGTAAACTGCTGATCATAAATTACCAAATCAATTTGGTTGCCTAGTGTACCCTCATGATCAATTATTATTGCCTTGTCAATTCGATATCTGTTAGGCAAATACGTCCTTAACCATTCTATCCACGTCACTTCTAAAGAATCGCCTTTTGAACCCGGATGTTCTATAAATTCTCTATTGGTGTTTAACTGAGCAATCATCTGTTTCTGAAGCCCCTCGAAAAGACCTTTAAGCTCTATTTTTCCTCCCATGATTGTTATTTTATTTATGAATCCGATTCCTCTGTAAAAGGTGGTGAGGGAATTACATCTTTGGCAGACTGAATCACAAGACCAAAATCAATTTTTTCATCCGGAAAAAATCTGATGATGATATTAGGAAGTAGTCTTTGCATGATATCAGAATAGGTGTAACCATAAGATCGATTGCCAGTCGGACCCGTTGCATTCACCAAATCATTTAGCTGTTTTGCTGATATCTTGGTATCTTGAAGAGCGCGCTCAAAAATAAATGTCCTCTGCTTCACGTCAGGCCGCGTAAAATTAAATATAACAGCGGCCCTTCTCTTTACTGCTGGATCTATAGACGACAATCTATTTGTACACATAACCACAATTACAGGTAAATTTTCATTTGAAATTGTATCGATTCCTCGAATTATAGCATTTACGCCCGCGCGATCTTCGTGATGCATTTAGCGGATTCTCTTGACTGGGCTAAAGCATCCGCTTCATCTATGACTAATATAATAGCATTTCTTGGCTTTTTATCCTTGATTGGATGCTTTTTTTGCTTCGGTTAGTATCGTAGTAAAAGCTGAAGAAATCATCTTCGTCATTTGTCCAACCATCCCATCTCCTCTTGCTTTGAGCGATAGTCTGTATAAAGTCACGGCAATTTTTTCACCTTTAGCTATCGCGGTCCCAAATGACTCTGCAAGTGACGTTTTGCCTGTACCCACATCGCCTGAAAAAATATACAGAGGGGGACGCTTTTTATAATATTTTAATAGCTCTATTTCCTTGTGATAATGCTTTTCACTCCAAGTTTTTAGTAAATCAGGATTCAGCAGTAGTTTTGTTTGCTTTAGTAAGTGTAATTTTTCACTTTCCAGTCCAATCAACTCGTCAAATTTCATTTGAAAGTCAGCATCTGGAAATTCTATAATTTCTTCGAATGTTTCTATACTCATTGGTTTTATTTAAACGTTTTCCTCTTCAACTCGACATCTCCAGATGAGTATGTTTTATCATATGATGAATAAGCTCCTATTTGTGGGTCTGAACCATTTCCTCTCTGAAAAGGTAAGCTTGCACCAATTGTCTGTAGTGCTGTCACTGAAAGACTCATGAACTTTTGGCTATACTCCAAAAAAGACCCCCAAGACGCGCCACTTACATCGATACCGACAGGATACTCTACCAGGGTTATTCATCCATGCCAGTAAAGTTTGAAATTTCATAGCTCAATCCGACTACGTAAACTCCATTCTTCTTAAAACCATAAGAACAGTTTTTTATATACCCATCTCTTATTAGAATGACGAACTCGCTAACATATTTTTCGATTTCCAAATCAGAAGGTTCGCCATACAAAAGCTGCATCTGTTTTAAGTCTGCCGCTATTTTTGAACCTAGATATTTTGCATCTGTTATTGTATAAGTACCAGAATTAGTAGGCATAATTAAAAATTAAATGATGGTCCTAAAATTTTTCTCCTCAGCATTCCAACGCAATCTCTTTTGTTGTAGCATATTTAGCGTAACTGATGCTATCTAACGCATCGTGTGCTGCTTCAACAATTTTCAGGCGCTCAGATTCTGAATAATTACCCACGATATTATTATTTTGATTTACAGGATCAAATATTTCCATGGCCGATGAAGATTTTGGCGGAAGCTTTTCCTTTGCATAATTATCTGTAAAGTAAATTCTCTCTTTTAATCCTGATTGAACAACGTAAGAAAAGAATTTCTCCATTGAAAAAAACATAATCTGTCATAGACAACCCTTTATCTGCTAAATGAGCACAGATTAATTCTGCCAAGAAAGATTTGAAGCGGAAATTTTCATCGCCATTTTTGATATTTTTTGTCCACCATTTAATTAACCGAATTATCTGGCGATAATCATGCGGTTGTTTTTTTTTCCGATCCCGGATGAACTTTAGATGCAATGGTATATTTGTGAGTACCCGATCACCTGAATTTTTTTTGATAAGATTTCCATAATCTGTTTCTGCATTTTCACATATTACCGGTGACACATCAACGTCAAGACCAGTTCCACGGAAAGAAATTGTGACACAGTGAGTATTTACCTGGATTTGCTCGGGCCTAATGTTTTTGTTTTTGTAGGCCTCCCGCAACTGATCCTGGAGCCAGGTTAGCAAATTTGCCTCAGTTGGTTCCTTTTCAGTTTTCTTGATATAAACAGCTACATCCATGTCATGCAATGTCCGCAACGCAGTTCCTTTGGCAACACTGCCAGCGTGGTACATCCGAAGGAGATTGTAGTCGGGATGTTCATCAATGTATTCAGCAAGATTCTCTCTTAATCGGTTAACCTGTTCCCGGTATTCTTTTACATGTTCTGTTTTAAGGTTAATCTTATTTTCAGCGAAGTCGAAAAGTTCTTTGTGATTTACATATTGATCCATTCCCATATTCTTGATTTTTCTGTCTATAATTCCATACTATTGATCCTAATCCTCCAAGTGACCAGTTAAATATCAATTTTGAAACCATTTTCAAAACATGCCATAAAATCATTATGTAAATCATAATGGAGGCTCAAATTGGCAGTTTTTAATTGACGTTTAAACATCGAACGACTTCTTTTTATAAGTTATGTTTCGTCCCGATTAAATTGATTTTATAAAACTTATTCTTTTCAATCAGCAGACCTTGAGCGTTGCCTTCGTGTTCGTTGACGTCGATGCCGAATACTTTGCACTGGTAAAAGCAGGCTACGTTGTCGATGATGTCGTGGCAATGATAGAAAGAAAGGGTGCTGTCGACGAGTTGCTGGGTGGCGCGGGGATCGAGGAAATAGCCGCGGTACCAGTAGGGCGATACGTTGTGACCGTCGAAAAAGGCCCAGAGGGTTTTGTCCGGGAAATTTTCAGGGTCCATGGCCTGATCGTAGTAGGCTCGGCAGCTGTCGTTGATCTTTTGAACGGGCCAGGCGATTTTCAGGATTTCGGGTGAGATGCCGCCGTACAGACAAAGATTCTCGCCGATTTTTTCGATGATGTTTTTTGAGCGCAGCCATCGGCCCAGTTCCGAATCTTTGGAATACAGATCAGCGTATTCGAGGCCCATGGATCTGGCGTTATCGAAATATTTCTGCTGCACGTAACGGAAATCGCCGGAGAGGTTCATGATATTATGGTTGCCATCCAGTTATACAGTAACCAGAGTTCCGCCGTCACGTCGCGGCAGCGGTCGAAGAGATCACCGCAGATCGCAAGATGCGCTTTGCCGAAAGTCCAGTGGTAGAGACTGTCCATCACATGACCCGCGATCAGCAGTACCCGGAAATTTTCGAGCTCGCCAGCATTTTTTGGGTGATTTCCAGAAGATGGCTGTATAATTACTATAAGACAGATAGGAACCGTTACAAATGCTCGCATTTGCGAATAGCAAGCAAACTATTTTCGAAGTTCTTCAATTTTAGCCTGCGCAGTAGTAAAACTGTTTTCAACGTCTTGAGAATTTCCCTTTATAAAAGCTGTGTTATGTGAACCATATTTTTCAAGTTGAATATACCAGTTAATTTTTCCCGCAGCCACATAGTATCCTATTTTGAATCCATCACTAGTTTGAAAATAGTTTTCAAGATATGTTTGACTCGAAATATCCTGAGCCTCTGAAACTCTTAACTGTTTAATTGCTTTATTTACTTCTATTAAATCGGAATATTCGATTGCAGCAGTACTTGAATAGATATCATAATTATATTCCAAATAGTAATAATATTCAGCGTCAGAACTTCCCCTAATGATTTTCCTAATTTTGCAATCAACAGCCTGCCCGTATTGAGTTTTCATTTTATCTAAAGGATAATTTATCAGTCGGATTATAACTCCAGATTTAGAAGAAAACTCCTGCATTTTTGTTTCCGGTTTATTCTTGTCCTGACCATAAGCGAAAACACTTAATAAAGTCAATGCTAATAATAAAACCTTTTTCATGTTAGTTGAGTTTAGTTTATAAATGTAACTGATTTAAAAAAAATCACCCTAGAAAAATAAGGTACCCTCATTGTGGGTTACAAAAAAAACTCATATAATCTAATGCCAAACTAAGACACATCGACATTTTTTTTGATTCATGAGATGTAACCAATAAAAACTTCTTTATAAAACTGGTTGGTTTTAGAGAAGCAGTTTCTGAAGTGAGAGAAAACGAGGGCAAATAAAACTGAATTTCGCCCTCGTTTAAAACTCACGGACAGATTTTACTTCCGTTGAGTATGACTTATTTTATTGTATCCAGTAATTTTTTAATTTTTCAAAATGAGGTTTAGCGCAAGTGCCTTTGCAATATCATTCCCATTTGTAATATCCACAATAGTTGGATGAACGGGATGGGTTGGAAATATTCCATGACCGTCATTGATCCCTGGAGTTATCCGGTAATTGACGGTAGAAATAAAACATCTTATGCGAGTTGCGGGCAGAATCTGTTCTTCGGGATCTCCACTAATAATATGTTTGTTTCCACCGGTCTCCTCACCTATCGTCGTTCCTCTTTAATCCCTTTCCAGGATAGAAATGACGATCGCCGTTGCGGAAAAACTACCTCCGTTCATTAATATGAATAACTTTCCCGTGAAGTGATTTGCTTTCGGTTGAATTGATTGGGATTGATTTCCGCCCATCAAAAAGCGGGAAGGATGGAGTATCAGATAAAGACAACAGGAGACGCGCCGGCTGAAAATCACCTCCCTGATTATCGCGCAGGTCCAGGATCAGATTCGTCGTATGATTTTGTTTCAGCATTTTAAATACACTGTCCATCTCTGTTTTATAATTCTGATGATAACTTTCAGTGAGCAAATCCGGATCGAGACTTATTATCTTCAGGACGGCTGTTGAACTCATTGATTTGTTCTGCACCAAATGCCCTTATTTTGGATTTTTCGGGAAAGTTTTATGCTGTCCTTCGTCATGGCGGTCACCTGTTTTTCATACGATTCTCCTTCAGTATTTTTAAATTCCATTAGGAATGTATCCGGCTGCCCAAAAACGAAACTGTAGTAGGACGCAAAATAATGGTTGAGTATCCATTCGGGGTAAGTCTGGTTATATCCATCCCTGATTTGTCTGATCATTAATTCCGATATGACGGCTGGTGTACTTATTCCATTTATACTCAAAATCTCCTCCCCCGGTTTTATCGCACTGTCGTAAGAAAAGTTTTGGAGTATAAAAATTTTTCCATATGTAATAAAAATGGAAAAAGGCAGGAACCGGCCTTTGGTATCATCATAATCCCTTGCCCCGTCGCTGGGCAGGAACATCGTGTGTCCGTCTTTAGATTTCTGCATGGAGAAGCGATAAAAGACTGAAATACTGTTGTATGGTTCATCGGCCGGACAATCGCATGTTCAAGGCTATCAAAAAAAGCATCAAAATCGGGTTTCGAAGTATAAGCGATATAGAGCGGGATGAACTCTCTCCAATCTTTCTCTTATAAATTTAAGATCCGCTTTTAATGTCATCTGCAGAGTACATCTTAGCTGGGTCGTAAGGTGTAGATTGCCCATATAGCAGATTGGACAAAAAACAAACAAACAAACAACGGGAGGCCAAGGCGAATCTTTATCATATTTTAAGATACAAACTCCCCCTCTATTAAAATCAAGCCGGTCAATCAATAACAAATAATACTATAGGGAGCCTGACTGCCTTCTTCGGTCGCGACAGTGGTCTGGTACAAAATCGAAAAGATTAACTCACGTGATTGATCTACATAAAAACCCTTAGATCTTTTCCGGGTTTCGTTGGATCCGCAAATATTTTACAAAAAAATTTCTGCCTTTTGAGAAATTGTTACATTTGAATTTGCTATTCCGGAGATTTCACTTCTTAAGATTCCTGCTAAAAAACAAACTAGATGGAAGAAATTCTCGATCTACGGGATGACAATTCTTTTCCGTTGCGACCGGGCCTGCCGGAAGGTTACAGGGGACTTATTTTGCGGGGCGCTATTTCGGCTTCCGGCCGGTCAGCCTCCGGGATAGTTATCATGCAAAATTTCGAACGCGCGGATTTTGCCATCCAGTTGGGCATTTATAAATTCCTTCACCTGGTCAGTTGTTTTCTGAAGCCTCCGGCATTTCAGACCGGATCCTTCCTGGCGCTTAAGAATAATTTGAAATCCAGAATACCGGAGATTGGTTCTTTCAGACTGAAAGAAAACCAGTTCAGTTTTCTTCATTACGCGAAGGAAATTATCCTGGCCGATTTCAAAGCCGGCAAAGAATATCAGTTCCTGGAAGTTTCCTGTTCTGAGGACATGCTGGCCCAGACATTATTTCATTTTCCAGGACTGGCTGAACCAATTCAAAGATCATTGGGACAATCATTTCCATCACTCATAACGACACAGAGACCGGCTGGCGACCGGACCATGAAAATCGTTCAGGATATTTTGCGTTCCCGTTTTGAACCCGGAGTGAACGAAGCTTTTATTGAAGACAGAATCCGGGAGTATGTATGGTCACTGATGATTGAATCGTCCAGAAAGGCAGAGCCGCTTGTGCATCTTAGCGCAACAGACAAAGAACTCCTGGAGGAATTGGGCGACCGTATGAAGGAAAATCCCGATGGAAGGTTTCCGATTTCAACCCTGGCGAGGGAGATGGGTATGAATGAAATGACTTTCAAGCTCGCCTTTAAACAGGAATTCGGCAAAGGCATATTTGAATTTCATCTGGACCAGCGGATGAAGGAAGCCCAGCGTCTTTTGAAAAATTCTGACCTCCCCATAAAAAAAATTGCCAGTATGGTCGGTTATGAATTGACGACGAGTTTCATCACCAAGTTCATAGAATATTTCGGATACCCGCCGAGCAGGATACAACAGAAATAAAATTTCCGATTGCCAACACCTTTGATTTGGAATAGATCCGAAGTTGCGTTCAACTTTGTATAATGCACACCAGTATTCCGATAAAAAAATACATTCCGGATATTATCAGTTTTTTGTTCATTCTGCTCTTTGTCTATGCCGCTTCGAGCAAGTTACTCGACTACCAGAATTTCAAGGCACAGCTGGGCAGGTCGCCACTGCTTGCCAGGTTCTGGAACTGGATCTGGATTGTACCGGCCGTTGAGATCCTTATTGCACTCCTGCTTCCCTTTCAAAAAACAAAACTCGTAGGGCTGTATGCTTCCTTCAGTCTAATGACCATGTTCACAGCTTATATATTTGCGATTTTGCAGTTCAGTGAGTTCATTCCCTGTTCCTGTGGCGGTATATTGCAGAAAATGTCCTGGACACAGCACATGTGGTTCAATATAGTATTTATCCTTCTCGCCTTGTCAGGGATTCTCTTACTGTCGAAACGAAGTTCCACTGCATAACTTATTTTATTGCAATAATATCAGGCGCCACCGAAAACCTGAAGAAAAGAGTAGGTAATATTTTTAAGTAAATAAAGAATTATCAAATGAAAAAAATCAAAGCGCTGTTCTATTCAGCAGCATTCGTTCTGGCCTTATCTGCATCATTTGCGTTTACGCAATCTTCACGACTGAACACGAACGCTTATACCCACAGTTCCCAGTCTGTTTGTAACACACTGGTAACTTGTATAGGTGGAGGAGTACCGTGTGTTGTTTCAGGGTTGCCAGCATTTACGGACGAAAATAGTTGTAAGATAGCCGCCACGATGCCATAATGTACTTATTTCATAAAGAGGTCATTAAAATAGCATGGCCTCTTTTTATTTTAAATCTGCAAATGGATAGAAGAACATTGCTGAAAATAAGCTCCTGTTTCATCGGCAGTATTCTGGTAGTAATATTTTTACAACTGGAAGCCGTTGGTCCAAACAAGCAAATAAACCATTTTGTAAGGGTTTTCCCCTCCCATTTTTTTCGCGCTCCGAGGATGATCGATCTAAAAAATCAGCATCTTTATATTGGAGGACTCACGGAAAAATATATTTATCTCGGAAACTACATGGAACCGGTAAATATTTCCAGAATTGATTGGAGTCTATTGGATTATAAAAGTTTCAGTCTTAAGCTTGTCCCAAATGAAACTTCAAGGCCGCCCGAATTACATCTAACCATCGATTCGCCTTTTCTCTATATCAATAATTTTTCAACCGGCTCCGTCTTCAGAACCCGCATAACTGATTCTGACTTTTTGTTAAAGCGTGCGTATTCACCCAAAATTGCGACTTCCATTTTTGTTCCCATCGGGACGGGTTCATTTGCCATAAGAACTTTTGATAATAAAGTAAAAGAAAATGTCCTTGGAAAATTATCGCTTGATTCACCTTATTCCAGGTTATGGCCACATCTGCTGGAAAAACCGTCAGACGGGCTTTTCACAAACGATGGACTTTTGCGATTTGATCCTGTTTCCAAACATCTGGTATATATTTATTTTTATCGCAACAGGCTTTTATGCCTGGACAGCAATTTTAATCTTGAATATATAGGACAAACCCTGGATACAAATGCCCATGCTAAAATCAGAGTAGTGTCGATTCCATCGCAGAATGTGACGACCATAGCATCACCCGGATTCCGGGTCAACCGGACTGCATGTATTGACCACAATTGGATTTACATCAATTCAGATCTAAAAGCAGATAATGAGGAAAAAGATATATTCGACTCCTATGCGGTTATTGACCTCTACGGATTAAAAGATGGTCGTTATCATTTTAGTTTTTATATTCCAAAAAAAATCGGAAAAATTACGGATATGGCTATCCTTCACAATGACCTGGTGGTTCTCCAGGATCACTGGCTCACTCTCTATCCCCTGAATATGGATGAAATCAAAAATCTTTTGAGTCTCTGACCACAATAACCTTCATCTCTTTTTCTCCCATGACAATATCCAGCCCATTTTTCTGCAATGCTTTCTGAATATCATGCATGTCACTCATGACCGCATCGATCCTGAGATCAATATTGTAGCTGATATCCGTTTCGTCGATAATAGTGAATTCTTTTTGGTGGAAACCCCAGATTTCTAACAGCAGGGATTCAACAGGCTGATTTTGGAATGAAAATCCCGAAAAACTTCCCGTCCATTGTGGTTTGCCACCTTTAGTCTTGATTAATTGCTCCGCATTATTTAGGGCAACAATTTTCCAGCAGGGCATTTTTCTGGTTTCTACTGTTGCTTCCAGATGAAAATAATTTTTTAAATCATTTTGCATAATATGCTGCATCTCGCGAGCACTGGAATTTGAGTCGGGAATGATCAGGCTATAACTGAACATATTTTTGGAAGAATCCTGGTCACTAACAAAAAGAAACTGTCTGGATGATTCAATAAGCGGGTACCTGGCCCACTGTCCATAATGATTGGGCAGGTCATTGTCATACCTATAGGTGGGCTCCTGAAAGCGTACAGTATCTCCATAAGCCAGGTTAAAAAAAGTAGTCAGTGGCACACCGATTTCCTGGACACGGTTTTTATTTTTTGAACTGATATACAGGTCCCTGCTAAAATACGTACGGTAGTCCCAGTCGCAGAGTATGGACCGGTATAAAAATGATGTATCCGAGCCCCCATTTCCTCCAATGAGCAGCGGTTTATTTCGATCAAAAAATCCACCATAAAAACCACTTTCTCCATTTTCCCCGTCATTCTGATTTACCGAAACACCCAGGGGCTGGGACTTTCCCTCAAGAAGATTGTTGATACGATCTTTTGAAAGAGCATAAGAGGTTGTAATCTGGCGTATGATACCGGCAGAGTCAATCCAAACGGTGTAGGGGACGAGCATGACACCAAACTGATTCCAAATCGTTGAATCGTCATAGTCAACGGGCATATTCAGGCTATAATGCTTTTTGTAATTATCAAATTGTTTTGAAAGTCCGGGACTTTTTTTACCGACCAAAATAAACTGGACTCTCCCTTCGAATTCTTTTTTTAGTGAATCTACATGAGGAAAACTCAGAAAACAGGCTTCGCATCCTGCTGAGAAAAAGTCGAGTATGATGGGCCTGCCTTTGAAATCCGCCGAACTGGCCTTTGTTTTTGAATAATAGTGCAAGTCATTTAGTAAAAAATAAGGGAAATGGTCACCAATTTTTGGAAATGTCTTCGCGGTGGATTGCGCGTTATTGTTTAGGCTTGCTATTGTGGAGACCAAAACAAATACGATCCGAATTTTATTCAGAGAATGTAAATGCATGTAATTTTTTTTAAATGATTAAAATAACCGGATGATTAGTAACCTGGATTCTGTGTGAGATTAGGATCATTTGTAATCTCAATTTTCGGAATTGGAAAGAGTGTGTCTGTCGTCTGCCAACCCGGGGTTTTTACCGGTCCCAAAATCTGGTTTGCGAGATTGGTTCGTTTTAGATCAAACCAGCGGTGGCCCCATTCTGAAAAAAGTTCGACCTGTCGCTCATGAATTATAGCCGCCATCATCTCGGATTGTGTTGTCGAAGTTGTATTCGGCAGACCTGCTCTGTTGCGAATAATATTCAAATCATTGGCTGCATCTGGAAGGTCATTAAGTTGTGCTTCTGCTTCTGCCCGGATCAGGTATTGTTCGGCGAGTCTGAGAACCATGGAATATTCAGTAAGAGTAGAACTGGCCTGGACTTTATATTTATATGCAAAATAGTATGTCTGACCACCGATGGCAATACTATCCACCCAATTGGTTTTTCTGTTATCGCCCGGTTCAAATGCATTCAGCAATTCAGGTGCAATAGCGACATTTTGGGGTGCTCCTGTTAAAATAAATGTCTCCCCTTCATTTGTGTTGTACCCCGGCTGCACCGGCATGAGCTGCAAGATGGCTTCCGTGCTGTTCGCAAGAAAAACACTGTTTAAGTCGAGATTCAGATTATATAGATCCGAATGATTAATAACAGTGGTGGCTTCCGCCTCAGCATCCGTCCAATCATTCAGGAATAAATAAACCCTTGAAAGAAGTGCAGTGGCTGCCAAACTGTTCGGCCGGATTCTCTCACCCTTTGAAAAACTATAGTCAGCACTCATTGTTGTTTGGGCTTCCTTCAGGTCCTCGACGATTTGGGCATACACGGCTGCTGTTGCGGACCTTGAAGCGATCGCATTGGTCTTATAATCTGTTGAGGTTATAAGCGGGATATCGCCGAAAAGATTTACTAAATAAAAATCGAAAAAGGCTCTTATAAATTTAGCCTCACCTTCCAGCTGTTTTTTGGTGCTGTCTGATATTCCGGTCGAACCATTTAACCCGTCTAATACTGCATTTGCGCTATAGATATATTTATACCCCTCGTTCCAAATATTATTGTCCACATAGGGATTGGCAGAAGTCAAACTATTCTTATAAAAGACTTCCACATTTGGATCCGTGTTATAGTTGATAAATTCATCAGCGTATAATCCAGCGAGCTGAGTAATACTCAAGATGCCTCCGCTCGCTATTCCCGAACTACTCATCATAGCGCTGTAAGTTCCCACCATGGCAGATGTTGCAGATTCGTCAGAAGTAAAGACATTTTGGTTGACAAGAAGTGTTGGCGGCGCAGAAATTTCAACAAATTTTTTGCAGGAAAACAAAAAAAAGAAAAACAGTAGAAGCCATTTAGAACGACATGTCAGTTTCATAGTTTTTTATTAAAAGCTGCATTGAATGCCAGCGGTTAAAATTTTAAGTGGTGGAATCGCTGAAACATTTTGATTCTCAGGATCCATACCCAGGTAATGTGTAATGGTAATCAGGTTTTGTCCCTGCAGATAGATCCTGGCGCTGCTCATTTTCAGATGTGAAATAAATGATCCGGTGAAATAATAAGACAGGCTAAGATTTTTTAATCGGATATAGCTGGCATCGCTTACAACGCCATCACTGGAATAGGTTAAGTTGAAATATGCATTGTAAGCGGGTCCGAAATTCTGACTATATTTCTCCACTGGTACATTTTCACCCGGTTTTTGCCATCTGTTGAGAACAGCCGTAGGCTGGTTGCCAATCATTCCTGGTTCAGTTGAATTATAGTAGAGGTAGTTATCGCCGTTTTGTTTAACAAACTGAAAAAATATATCGAGTCGCCAGCCTTTATATGAAAATGTATTTTGAAATCCTCCATAAAAAACAGGGCTGGTATTTTTCAATGCATGCAGATCATCCGGGTAAATTGGATTGTTTGGATCCTTGGCTTCAAAAGTATAAATTCCGGATACCGGATCAACGCCCATTGAATGGAATGCATTTACAACCGTCAGGGGCTGTCCGATCAAATAAGTATTCGCAAACGGCGATCCGGCCAAATTTGGATAGCTGACCAGTTTATTTTTCAGGGATTGAAATGTTGAACTCGGATTGCCAGGAGAAATTTTTCGATTTAATATTCGTGGAATTCAATTCCAGTTCAATCCCGGTATTTTGAACGGTTGCACTTGAATTTTGGATTATATAGGAGAATCCGGTAATACCGGCCAGTGGATAATATATCAGTTGATTAGATGAATGGTTTAAAAAATAAGCGCCGGAAATTAAAACCCGGTCATTCCATAATCCCAGATCGAGTGCCAGCTCCGTTTTTTTATTTGTTTCCCATCCATAACCCGGATTGGCAAGGTTTGTAGGTTGCAGACCGGGAACACCCTGATAAGGATAAATAACCGGGGACCATGTTTGCAGATATTGATAGTCCCCGATCTGGTCGTTACCAGTGATACCATAGCTGCCGCGAAGTTTTCCAAAACTTAAAAAAGGTAACAGATCCGTCAATGCTTTTTCTTTTGTAAATATCCAGGCCGCGCCAATCGCCCCGAAATCGGCAAATTGTCGGCCTGGACCGAACCGACTGGACCCATCCCTCCGTCCGGTCAGATTTATCAAATATTTTTCCTGCCAGTCATAATTTATCCTGGCAAAAAAAGCTGCATACCGGTATAGGGTGTACGTAGAATTTTCTGGGAATATATTGGAAGCTCCTTCTATATTTCCCAGCAACGCTTCATTGGTATATCCGCCTGCATATAGTGTCTGACCCTGATTCAGATCCTGCTGAAAAGTAAGTCCCGCCAGCAGGTTAATATTTCCAAAACCTCCTTTTCTTTTATATTCCAGCTGAGGTTCAGCGATCCATGATCCGATACTGTGACTTGCAAAAAAAGCCGAGCTGGTAGTTTGTCCATATACCGGATTTATTGTTGATACCGGATAAGCCGAAGATTCATCCGCCTGCATTTTCGTATAGCCCAGATTAGCTTTTATTGAAAACCCATCAAACAATTCATAACTCATGGTGACATTGCTGATTAAATTGGTAGAATTGTTCTGGTAAGGTCTTAGCAGGTATTGATAAGGATTATTCCCAAAGAATCCGTTATCCCAGTTTAGGAGGCCATTGGATGTAAAGGATGCCGGCGCATCTGGTGGAACAACAAATGCCGCCGGTGCCGGATTACCTGCCGGAAGAACATTTTGATCAATCACGTAGTTTCCGGAAAATACAAACTGAAATTTTCGGTCTACAGATATTTGCGTGAGCCCAATATGACCCGATATTTTTTTGTCGGAGAAATCACCGGGGAAAACAGTCGATGTTCCGTAATAAGATCCGCTGGCAACGAATTGTGTATTGCTGTTTCCTCCTGAAAGGGAGCCCTGGACATTGACAATATTAGATTGTCCCCCGATCAACTGTTTTTGCCAGTCCGTGTAGCGGGTTGTATCCCATACCGTCAGGTCATGATCGTAGGTCGGGTCGGGCGTTGCTCCATCATTCGCAAATGCCTCTCTCCGCATAGTAAGATATTGGGATGTGTTCATCAGCGGCATCAGCCTGGTGACTTCACCAACGCCCGTATTCACATTCAAATCCAGAGTTCGTCTTGCCTGCTTTTCCTTTTTTTGTTGTTATCAGAATTACCCCGTTGGCGCCGCGTGAACCATAAATGGCCGTAGCATCCGCATCTTTCAAAATGGTTATATTATCTATGTCTGAGGGATTGATATCATTCATCGGACTGCCTCCCCCATTGATAGATGTTCCGACAATATTGGAATTAATAGATGATGCCGTAAATGGGACTCCATCAACAACATAATATGGATTGTTACCACTGAATATGCTGTTTTGACCTCTGATCTGAACAGAAAAATTTCCACCAGGCACGCCGGTTTGTTCTGTGACGACCAGACCCGCAACCCTACCCTCCAGTGCCGCAAGCGGATTGGAGACGGGTTGTTCGGCAATGATGGCGGCCGGTACAGAAGATACATCACCGGTATTTAATCTCTTCGATGTGGTTCCGTAAGCGATTATCTGTACATCATCCAGTTTACTTATCCTCGATTTGAGTGTAACATTTAATATCTGTTGGTCGTGTAGGGTTATCCGGTATGGTTCGACATTGGTTCCGGAAAAAACAAGGGTTGCATTTTTTGGAACATTCTCCAGAATAAAACTTCCGTCTGTTTCCGTTGTGGTTCCTCTATTGGTTCCAAGTATACTTACTGCGACTCCGTTTACCGGATCTCCCTTTTCGTTTTTTACTGTCCCCGAAATTTTTATCGGAACGGATGACGGTTCTTTTTCTTTTTTGTGCACAATGATGAAATGATCTTCTATCGTATAAAAAACCGGCTGATCCTGAAAGCATAGTTTCAAGGCGTCCTGCAAGGTGACTTTGTTTACATACAGGGTTACGGGTCTTACTTCCTTCAGCTCTTCACCCGTAAAAATAAAATGGTAGGCCGTCTGGGATTCAATGGCTGAAAAAACGGTCTGCAGGGAAGCATTATCCAGTTTCAGCGTGACCAGTTCGGTGGACTGTGCGAACAGCGTTTGGGGAACGAGAAATATAAAAAGTATCCCGATGGTACATAGTAATTTATGGCATGCATTTGACCGCATAGTTTTGGTTTTGTGTGAGCAATGATCAGGCTTGCAGAGTAGCAGTTTGAAGTCGGTCCTATTTCATGACCGTTATGGTTCTGTCTTCTATTTTGAAATGTACCTGTCCGGTTGCTTCCAGCAGGTGAAGCAGTCTGCTGACCGGCACATCCCTTGGAATGCGTGCGTTGAAATGTTCTGAAATCGTATCTCGGTAAACAATTTTCGCATCATACCAGTGAGATACCTGTTTCATAAGATCCTGCAGCGGCGTCATCTTAAAAATAAACTGTCCGTCTTTCCAGGCCAGTGCGGTTTCCAGATCAGCGGGACCTGTTCGAATCTTTCCCGTGTTATCGATGGATCCCTGCTGCCCGGGTCTGAGCAGTGCAGAACCGTTTAATTTTACCGATCCTTCTGCCAGTGTGACGACTGTTTCACTGTTGTCCGGATATGCGTTGACGTTAAAATGTGTTCCGAGCACGCGCACTTCATTGTTTCCCACGTTACCATAAACGGGATGCGATGCATTTTTGGCTACTTCAAAATATCCTTCGCCCGTCAAGACCACTTTTCTCACCGAATCGGAAAATGACTCGGGATATTTTAATGAAGAAGAAGCATTCAACCAGACCCGGGTACCATCACTTAACGTAACCTGGAACTGGCCACCGGCGGGTGTTCTGATCATGTCAGACAAAGTCTCCGCATTTTTTTTTTCCGTCATTTCGTATTGCAGTCCGCCGCTGTCTTTCAATACCTGTACCCCACTGCTGTTTTCAATCCTGCCCTTTTTTCACCGTGTCGAGCAGTATCGTTTTTCCCGTCACCCAGGGTCAGTGTCGCATGACTGCCGCCCGGTGGCAGGTCCTGATTCAATGCGATTACAGGTGAAGGAGTCGTAGGCTTTTTTTTCAAACCAGTAAGCCCCTAAAAAAATGATTCCAATCAGGACCGCTGCAGCGGTCCAGTAGGGCCAGGAATTCCATCTGAATGAAGCGCGGGGCTGCGGTTCAAAACGGATGCGGCTTTTGAGTTTTTCCATCGCCGCTTTCCTGTCCAGTTTCTCCATCACACCCATCCATTTTTTCAGATTGGCGGGATCGGTGAGTTCTTCAAACAGCTGCTGGTTTCTCATACTGGCCGTTACCCAGTCATCGAGTTCGCGGTCTTCCCCGGGTGAAAGATTCCTCAGGTTATACCCATTGATCAGATAGGCTATCCTTTTGGCGAGCTCGTCATTATTCATTCCAGAAAGTTAAAATTAATTCCCTGACCTCGTGGGTAAAGACAAAGCAAATATGAAAATCTTATACAGGTTCCGGGAATTTTTTTGAAAGCAGGGCTTTCTGAAGTAAGTGAATGCCCCGGAATTTGTGGGTGTTGACCGTGCCGGTTGTAATATTGAGTTCCCTGGCGATTTGAGAGATCTCTTTGCCTTCCACGTAATGCATGATAAAAACCTTCCGGCACTGTCCGGGGAGTTTCTCCATAACGGAGTAAATGGCTGCCATCATTTCATTGAAGATCATATTTTCGAGCATGTCGGGAGCAGTATCTTCCTCCGTTGCTGAGAGTTTATTGTACCGCAGTTTCTCGCGTTTGTTTTTCTCCAGCCAGGTCAGGGCCGCGTTGCGGGTCATGGTATAGAGGTAGGATTTCAGAGAATGGATCTCTGAAAAAGAATCACGCTTCTCCCATAATTTAATAAAGGCGTCTTCTGCAATGTCCTCGGCTGCAGACTGGTTATCCGTGATCCGGTAGGCGTTTAATACCAGCGGGGCGTACCATTCCTTAAAGATTTCTGCAAAAAGCCTCCTCCCCTCCTTCCCGCAGTTTCCGGATCAGATCTTCTTCACTACTATTTTTTAATCGTCCTGCCATTTTGAAGAATTAGCAGCGACTCCCTTAAACGAAGTGAACGCTTTTGGTCCCTTGCAAGATCCGGTCAAAAAAATGACGTGGAACTCAGCTTACTGGTCTGGAGGTACTGCAAAGAACCTTTGGACACAATAAGTGAGCCCACGCCGAAACGTGAGCCCTTGCTTATTGTCTCCTGTCCAGTGAAAATTTTGCAGTTTTCCAAACAGAGACGCAAAGCGAAAGCTTCAAATTATTTTATGAAGAATCGCAAAATTATTCTGATCAAATTTTGAAATGTCTAAAAACAGTAATTCTTTTACTAAATTAACAAATAATGACGAATACGTCATTACTAAAAACAGACTTTCTTTTGAATTTGAGGTATTATGCCTCAAATAAGAGACAAAAAACTACTTCAAAAAATTGCTATCATTGTAAAAGAGCTTCGAACTGAAGAAAATTTATCTCAGGTGGATGTTTATTATGATACAAACATTCATATAGGAAGGATTGAAACTGCAAGGGCTAATTTAACTGTAAGCACTTTATCCGCTCTTTGTAAATATTTCAAGTTGTCACTTTCTGAGTTTCATAGGAAAGTAGAAAACTTATAAACCTTTTTATCCACAGGAATTTACGATTCAACATCTAATTGCATTGTCCAATCTTTTATAAATGGATATACAATTGATTTGGGAGGTAATTTTAAAGCAAATCAATCCTTCTTTAAAATCAAGAAAACGTTAACACAAAACGATTGCAAAATTAATCTAACGCTTAATTTAATTCCGATATCCCCTTCTTCATTTCCAATATCAGATTAAAACATTCCTCAACTGTATTATCAAAGTACTCGCGCATGATGACAGCCATGGAACTAGTTTGCGGTGATTGGGTATTCACATCCAGTATGCCGGTAATCCGTTTTTGCAATTGTTGAGTCCTTTTGGCGATTTTCGCGATTTCTCTTCCCATTACCCTTGCCGCAATAACTTCCGGAGTGTTCGCATCGTCTAAATAAAGGTCATTATGTTTTTCCCAGATGACTTCCTGGTACATGGTGGTAAAATGGTTTAGAATATCACTTATATCTTTAATGTCATCACGCCGGACTTCCGGCCGGTCATCCCAGGCGAATAACTTCAGCAACACAATCCCCGGGATAGTGCAAAACTTAAATACATGACCTTCCAGATCTATTTCCGGCAAATGCTCTTCAAATACTTCTCTGAATCCGTCCACATAGATACTGGTCTGCCCCGTTCCTTCGATCTTCACTTTTCGGTTTTCATCTTCTATGGCACCGAAGGGCATGAGGTCAACTTCAATTCCATTTTTATGAATGAGGACGAATGCATTTCCGCTGTAACCATGAAATTCCTCATCTTTGATCAGGTAATCTTTTAATTGTTCATAAACACCTTTATCATTTATAAATATGGCAAAGTCGATGTCTCCGGTTGCTCTTCTGGGTGCAATTCGGTTGATTCCACTCATCCAGATATCACGGGAAACGGCGCCTACCAAATAAAAGTCGATATTAAATTTCTTCAGTCCTCTTTCCAATGCCTGAAGCATTTCTTTCATCAAGTGATCCTGACGGATTTGTTCAAAACTTATCTTGTAAGAGTTCATTATAAATCTTTTCTGCAGTTTCAATACATCTCCTGTCTCCGGTATTCATTAAATCAGCATATACCAGGAGGGGAGGTACTACATCTATATTAGCCTCATCATGGAGCCAGAACTTCTGATACACTTTTACATTTCCTTTATCATCCGGGATCAGTTGGTAATGCGGAATGATTTCATTTCTTTTTTCTGTGGTGTACAGGGTAAGTTCTGCCGGCTTGAGGTAATCGGTCAGCATGGCTCCGGCGGGTTCCCCACCCCATTGAGTGTCCTTATTTTTCAATGGCATTCTTTTCCAATTCATGAAACCATCCGGGTTTAAAAATTTGAATGTACCGATCCTGAGGGCAGGTTTTAATTTTGTCTTATAAGCTTCCATCCACTTATTCAGTAATTCCTTTTTTCGTGTCAGCTGATAAGTTGTCTTATTTATTTCGATCAGAAATCCCTGTTCTTTTAAATCATTAATAATAAAATTGATATTGCCGAAGCCGATCCCTGTCCATTCAGCAATTTCCCTGTAGGTTCGGTTTACAAGGTCATCGTATATCAGAAACTGGAAGACAAGCTTAAGTCCTGTTTTTGTAAACGCTCTACCTTTTTTCTCTTCTTTGCGGACAGGATTTTCTAAATCCATCCAAAGAAAGAGATCTTTTTCCTTTATATATGTATTGCCGCTTGTCTCCATATAGGCGATATTCTGATTGCGCAACTCCTCCTTGATTTTTGGAAAAATATATTCTCCAATTACCAGCAGAGGCTGGTATTTTTTATTTAGTTTTTCAAGTTCAGGCAACTGGTAGTTTCGCAGTTCCTTTTTTGCTTCTATATAAAACTGGTATGCCTCGTTGTTGTAGTTAAAATTCAGGGTTCCGTCTATTTCTTTTTTCCCCAAATAAGGTTGAAACAGGACTTGTAATCCGGTTCTGTTTTCAAACTCCTCAACCGCTTTGTCAATGATATTTGTGTTTTCCATGTTTATATTATTTCCCTTTTTGCGAAACGCAAACAGGCATTATTTATAAACAAATATAGGAATTTATTGCTAATTGTTTGCATTTTATTACTGTTTACGAAACGCAAACAAAATAATTATGTAAACAAAATACATAATATAATGAAAAACAATAAGTTATGAATACGCCTTTATCGAGCATCCTTTATTAATCATAATCATACTGGTGTGAGATGTAGGGTCTTGCGCTTACATATTTCACAATCATAGATAAACCTGGCAGGCCCTGGAAAAAGGATCAAAAAGATAATTAACCATAAACGTTTGGGTTCAAAAATTACCGGCAGCTGCCAAACCAAGTTTTTGCCGGCAATAAAATAAATGCCATAGAGAAATAATCTGGTCGTTAAGCCCAAAAAATATTTCCATTTGCCAACATCTTTTTCATAATCTCCCTTTTTTTAAGAGTGTACATTTATCGGCTGACAATTTTCCGAAAAATGTAAGAAATGGAATTTCCGCTCGACCTATTGGGAAAAATGGTTTCGGAATTGATAGAAACACCGCATAAGCTGTCGGGTCCTATGGCTGAAACGGCGGCAGCTGAATTATTGTGGGCACTGGAGCTGGAAACGGAAAGACTCCGGAATCATCTCATAAAAAAGGTCTTTCAGATCAGCAAAACAAAAGAAATTGAACGTTTTATTCAAAATCACCAGTCGGCACTGACGGGATTCCTCGACCAGCTATACCAGAAGGATACTCTCTTTCCCATTCAACCTCCCCCGTTGCGCCGTGCATATGACGGGTTTTATCTGTTCATCCTCAGCCTGCTCTCATTTATAGAAGAACGGTTTTCCAAATACTTCGATACAAGAGAAAAAGTTCCGGATGTGTATTTCGTACTGACTTCAAAGGAACTGGAAGCAGAAGGGAATATTATTTTCAGCAGGGAGATGACGGATCCCGCAGACCGGGCCGTGATGGAACTAATGGCTGCAGGTTACCGGCGCTTTCTCGAAAATCCAACCCGGAAGACTATTTCTTATGCGGAAATACTTTTTTGGAAAATGCTTTTAAATGAACTTAAAAATATTCAAAGTGAGCCATCTGAAAATAGTGTCAGAACCTCAGGCGGAAATTCTTTTTCTACTATCGTTCAGGTATTGATTTATGCAAATTATAATGACAAAGAATTTGTACAGCATATGGTGTACTACCTGTCCAATCAGATCAGTGCTTCCGAGGATCTGAGAGATCAGACCGGCATGGTTCTGCAGTTCAGCAAAGATCTCCGTCAGCTGCCCCTAAAACCGGAAAGCAGCCTGCTGCCCAGGCATCCTCCTCTTATCGAACAGCTCAGCGCATGGCTCCAGGAAGAGCTCTATTACCTGGAACGAAGGATGAATATGTTCGCCATTTCAGGAACAAACACTACGATCTCGGAAAAAAAGGCCCTCGTAGAATGCCGTGTTCCGGTCGACCAGCTCGGCATTTTCTTCCGCGCAGCCAGCGAAACAAAACTTCTTTTCACTCCTTCGCAAAAAAAATTGTTTGAGCAGATTGCGCCATGGCTCTCTACTCCCCGCCGCGGCAAGCTATCAGCCGACAGCATGCGCTCCAAGTCCTATAGCCCTGAAAGAAAAGATATAGAAGGCGTAAAGGACCTACTCATGATGATGTACAGGCAGGTGGGCAAGTACTAGTATTAGTCAAGGACAAAGGACTGAAGTGTATGATTTTCCAGAAAGCCCATCAGATCATAAAGGAGATGCTGACTGAAACCGGTGAAACCGAACCATTCTGACATCGGGCGGCGGAGCAATTCGTTTAAAGTTTTCAACCGGTTCATATAGAAGAACATTTTCAGTGACTGACTCATCTCCAGTCCATCCACGTGTTCATCGGCTATTGGTGGTAAAGTTGCCATAAAGGATCGATCGTCGTACTCGAAGGTAATTTATTTTTTAATTTATTTTCCTTGTTATCAGGATCTTACCCGGGGTCCAGTGACCCCTGGACTTGAAATGGACTTCACTGCGCCGTTTATTTACTCTTAAAACAGCGCGCCATGTTTTCCAAATCACCTGTTATAACAGAAAATATTTCTTTCAGCCGGCATGCGATGGAATGTGCATCAAGTGCAAAAAATATTTTGTCAGATAATCTCTCCATGCATATTTCTGTTTCCAGACTCTCCCGCAAAGTAGGCCTGAATTCAAAAACCCTGCAGGATTGTTTTAAACATCTGTACGGGTTATCGATCTTCGTATATGGTCAGAATCTAAGATTGGAAAACGGGAAGAAACTGCTTCGTGAAACCGATCTAACCATCCAGGCCATTGCAGAGGAATGTGGTTATAGGGAACAATCAAATTTCGGGGCAGCTTTCAGTAAAAAATATGGGATTGGACCAGGGCAGTGGAGGAAGGAGAATACAATTTATATTATTGACCCATGATCTTTAAAAAAAACCAACTGGAGTTTTTGTTTTGGTTTTTATTGAACGATTATTTTTTTACCCTCCACTTTTGTTTCAACGCCATAAGTTTTTAAAGCTTTTAAAACTGTTGAAAGTGGTACATTCCGGCTTACCGAACCATAGAACTGTTTGTTCGGAACTGATCCGGAATATTCAATATCGACGTCGTACCAACGGGAAATTTCAGTCATCAGCTGTCTGACAGATACATCCGTAAAAACCATTTTACCGTTTCTCCATGCCATGACTTTATCAAGGTCGACATTCCTGCGAATTTCAATTCCATGCAGAGAAAATCCGGCAACAGCTTGTTCACCTGGTTTGACCAATTGACTTTCCTGACCCATTTTTATTTTTATAGATCCTTCCAGCAGGGTTGTACGAGTCGGGGCCAGATCTGGCGGTGAATTCGGATCCGCGTTTTTATTGTCGCTATATGCATTCACGTTAAAATGCGTCCCCAGTACTTCAATCTGCATCCAGTGTCCGTTTTCCCCCTGTTCTTTTGTTTTAGCAGGAAGTGAAACCAGGAAAGGATGCGTTGCATCATGTGCCACTTCAAAGTAAACTTCACCATTGATAAACACTTCCCGTTTTTTGCCGGAAAATCTCGTTGGATAAGCTATTCTTGAAGCTGCATTCAGCCAAGCTTTTGTTCCATCTGGTAATACCAATTCATAAATACCACCACGAGGTGTAATTAATTCATTGAAATCGGTTTCATCTTTGGAAGCTTTTGATCCTGCTGAAGCGTAAAGGAGTTTTCCGCTGTCTGTTTTACTGATAGTTGTATTTCCAAATTTAGCAAGCTGACCATTTTTTGCACTGTCGAGTGCAATTTGCTGTCCGGTTGACAAAATGAGAAGTGCTCTGTTGCCGCCGGGGGCAACGTCATGCACGAGAGGTATATTTTCTTTTGGAACAACAACACTCCTATTTTTATTAAAGAATCCGAAGTAAACAGTCAACCCTACAAATGCAATAACTGAAGCAGCTGCTGTAATAATCCAATTCAACTTCCTAATGGGTATTCTTCTAACAAGAGTGGCAGAAAGCATTCTTTCATTTAGAAGAACTGCTTTTTCAGTATTTGAAATAACCGGCTCCACTTCTACTGAACCGCCCTTCAGTATCGTCTGCACCATTTTCTCCCAGGCGGCATCATCAATTTGATACTCACTGGCAATTGTATTCCTTTGCTCCTCGAAAAGTTCAGACAGAATCGTTTTGAATTCCTCCTCCCTGTTCTCATCCTCTATCATGTCATCAAACTGCGCTCTTTCATCACCGGAAATTTCTCCGGCGATAAGTTTCATGATCAGTATGCTGAACCGAGGTTCCATAATTATCATGCTGCCTTGCAAGGTAAAATTGTACTACCTGGCCTTAAAAGAAATGAAAGATCAGCAGGGCTGGCAGGTACAGGGACTTGTTCTTTACAATATAGTCCTGTATGAATTCCACTGCTTCAGTCAGCTGGTTTCTGACCGTATTTTCTGATATCCCGAGTGTTTCGGCAATTTCTTTTCTTGAATAGCCTTCCAGGCGGCTCATCTGAAAAACCTGGCGGCGGCGGGCTGGAAGTTTATCGACTGCATCTCTGATCAGGGCTTTTACTTCTTTTCGATCGAAATGTTCATGAATGTCAATTAGATCGGCGTCGGCCCCGCCTACAGCGGGGGAGCCGGCAACTTTCCGGAGGCGTTTTGCATAGCGGGATTCTTTTCTGAGGTGCATCAGGGATTCGGTTGATGCAATATGATAGAGCCAGCCTCCGGGATTTTCGACTGTGGGGAGGGTTTCTCTTTTCAGCCAGAGTTTGAGAAAGGTTTCCTGGATGATTTCTTTGGCATCGGCTTCATTCTTTACCAGTTTGAGTATGACTGGGAAGAGGATACGCCGGTAGGCGTGGAATATTTCGCGGAAGGCTGATTCGTCACCCTGGGAAATGAGCAGGAAGAGTTGCTTATCGGAGTTGGGGTTGCTATGGTTGGAGGTTGGGTTCAAGGCGCGGACTGTATTGAGCTACGTGTTTTTGTTTAGGCTAAAGTTATAAGAAAAAAAAATTAACGGGGAAATTTTCGTTTTGGTGTGCAAAAGATTGGGTCGAAAAAGTCGAAATTGTTAACATGAAAATGACAATGGTCGATGGAGATCTCGTCATAGGATGTGTATTCATAATTTATGGGTTGGCCTCTTATTTTCTAGCCAGGTTGCTTATTAAGACCAGCAGGACATGGTTTGTTGTTCTTTCGATCGCCTACCTTATCTGTACTCATTTTTTACTTATCGGGGTCCTTGATTTTTGTCGCTCGTTGCGTGTAAAAAATATCTACGTCGGGTTCGGGCACGCCTACATCGGCTTTTTCATTCTTTATGGGTTACTTTTCATCGTCGCGATCGTTACCATTCTGGTATCTATGTTTTTCAGGAAATGGAGGGGAGGAAACATTTCTAAAAGTTGACGAAAAGTTCACGTTTTGAGTACTTTTGAATGGGGATCAATATGGAGCCGATGAGATCACCGGAAGTTCCAATACAAAAAGTACTGTTCGCCGATTCCAGTACCCTTTCATTTTAAAATCTATTTAGTTACAGGAGTAACTGGCTTTACCACAAGGGCTACGGTAATTCCAAAAACAATATGCGCCACGACAAGTCCAATCACCCTTAAAACTGGAGAACCCTGGGGTTGAGGCGTTCCGGCATCTCCGAAAACGGCACCTAAAATGGCTATGCTGAAATGTCCCACTATGAAGGCAATAATACCATATACAACGCCTTTTAATAATTTACTGGTTATTCTCCTTAACCAGTAATTAAAGAACAAAACATAGGCAGTCGCAAAAATGATCCCAATCATAAAGTGCATGACCCAGCCTGCGGCAACCGGTATTTTCATCATCCCGGCCAGCCTCTCAGGTGGGCTAATTTTAGGCATGCCCATTGCCCCGCCTATTACCGTTAAAACCGTCATCGCAATGGTGGCTAGAATTCCACTTACAAGGGATTGTTGAAGCTTGTTATACATAGTTCTTATATTGGTGACTTGTAATTTGCGAATCCGGAAAATCCATTTACTCTTTTCGGGGAGCAAGGTAGGGGGCTTTAAAAAGTCGCGGTTGCCTTAATTTACTTTAGGCTATTTTCCTCTTCCGATCGGCAGATCTTTAAAGTGTAGTGGCGTGATAGTTACGCTCCTGCACTTCGATTAGATTGAAAGGTAAATATGATGGAATTATGTATTTGGAGCATTCAACTCCTTCTCACCTTACAAAGAATGCTTTGACAGGAATTCAGCAACCATAAGTGAATTAGACTCCTATAAACTGGACAATTTTCAGATGATTGTTAATCGTTTTTTAATAAGGCTAGAATACGTAGTTTATGACGCTGTCCATCCGCCGTCAATCATCAGTGTGGTGCCGGTGATTAATGCTGCAGCCGGAGAAGCGATAAACAAAACAGCATTGGCAACATCTTTGGGATCACCAATTCTGCCTAATACAATTTTAGAAAGTACCATTTTTTTTGTTTCCTCGTTTGCGAGATAGTCTTCAGTGCCCGGGGTGTAGATAAAAGTAGGCGCCACGGCGTTGACAGTAATATTATATTTGGCCCATTCCACCGCAAAACACTTGGTCAAATGTGAGATCCCCGCTTTAGTCATGCAATACACGGATTCCGTAGGAAGAGCGATAAATCCAGCCTGGGAACTGATATTAATGATTCTACCGAATTGTTGTCTGATCATCCAGAGTCCAACCTGCTGACTTGTGAAAAAAGTTCCTTTAAGATTTACAGCCAAAGTATAATCAAAATCTGTTTCGGTAACGTTCTCAATATAATTTTCGGGAGCGATGCCTGCATTATTTACCAATATATCGATCCTGCCAAAATAATCCGCTGCTTTCATTACAGCTGCTTTTATTTCATCCATCCTGCTGACATCCATCTGTAGCGGCAGGGCTTTTCTACCCAATCCTTCGATGGCCTTGACCAATCCGCAGTCTGCCTGTATATTTTTAAGTCCTAGTGCAATATCTGCTCCCGCCTCCGCCAGTGCGAGGGCACAGGCCCTACCGATTCCCCGGGCCGCACCGGTTACCAAGGCTATTTTTCCCGGAACCCTTACTTCGTCTGAATTTTGGTTAGCCATGATTGATAATTTCTTATAAAGGTAAAAGCAACATTTATTTGGATTCAATAAAAAAAATGCCTTTCAAAAAGAATCAATCCTGCGATTAAAATACAAAGGAGCAATATTTTAAATGTACCTACCCAATTGTAAGCCTTATTTCTTCGCAAAGGCACATAGTTTATTGTAATCGACATTTTAGATAAGTCCGAAACCAGGTTTTTGTATTTGCCAAAAAGCAGTTTGATCAGCATATGCAGGATCAGAAGGTCAAGTAAAATAAAGGCGATTGTTTTTAGGGTCATTTTTGAGATTTCATTTCTTTGAATTTTTCCTGGTGGCTGAGGGCTTTTTCCATGGCAGCGACTCCATTTCGAAGAACAGCCTTATACAATGGCCCGACCTTTTCCTTGTTGTCCGTTTCCGCAGTTAGACTTTCAGTTTGTACGGTTTGCTAAAAAGCTCTTCCGGCACGTCGAATCGTTTCGCCAGTTTGCGGGTCATGTCTTTCGAGCACCCTTTTCTGAAACGCAATATGTCCGAGACCAGGCCTTTGCTGACGTTGAGTTCCGTCGCGAGGTCAGATTGTCTGAGGTTATTTCTCCGCATGAGGAGTTCGAGGAGGCTGGGCGGGTCGGTTTCGGGCAGTTTTTTGATTTGGTCCCGTTCCCATTTTTCGATGAGCACGGTTAGGAGTTCGGCGGTGTCGCGCGTGTCTCTTGTTTTCTTTTTGATGCCGTTGAGGTAGTCGGCGACGCTGCGATAGGAGTCGGCTTGTTGGCGGGATTTTATCACTGTGTATGGGA
>CAVTJH010000002.1:25000-317220 GCA_963735015.1 uncultured Bacteroidota bacterium | reverse complement strand
ACCGGGCAGCATGAGTAATGACTATCAACTCTTCAGACTCGCAGATAATACTGATGAAAACAGAAGCGCAGTTTAACCTTGGAGAAAATAGCCTTGCTCTGAAAACGATCAACCAGAAAATAAACGGGGTTTCCATCAGGAGCCGCGCAAATATGCCGGACTTCACGATGGCTGAATTAACACCTGATGGTATTTTAGCCGAGCGCGCACGTGAACTTTCCTGGAAGGGTGGCGGAGAAATGATATGATCAGGCTGGGCTATTTACCGATGCCAGGATTCCTGAAAAAATAAAAACCGGTGATTTCAGCAGACTTTTCCCGGTACACGAGGTAGAACTTCGAAAAAATACTTACCTGCTTCAGAATCCCGGGTATCAATAAAGAACGATGGTCAATAAAGAAGGGCCCCTGGAAAAGGGCCCCGTTTTTGATTATAACCATCCGCGATTGCAGATGATAAGTTTAACGCCACACTATTTGATTAATTCCTGCACTGTTTCCATTTCACCTTCGTCGTTCACTTTTATAATTCTGATGGTGGTCTTGTCTTCGAGATTAAGGACATATACTTTTCCTTTTGTAGTCTTTATTTCTTTGACCAGTACAATGGACATATCATAGTACGTCGATTCTACAGCGTTTCTTACATCTTTCGGAAGTTTCGATTCGTTATAGTAAATCATAGAAGACATCCAGTTTCCCTTTCTGTCGTAACAAACTCTCTGGGTAAAACCTTCTTCCTTAAAATAGGACATAAAGCCATTTTCGTCAGCAACCCACCAGGCTCCTGATGCGCTGTTAAAACGTTTATTAAAATCATTCACTGCTTTTATATTGGCCCTGCTTGCGTTGTCAACAGTTGATTTGGACTTCAGCGTATCACCGCCTGTTGGAATGATTTTGTTTGTGTCATGGGCATTTGCTGAATGAACGAAAAATAAAATGGCGTACATTGTAACCAGTCGGATGATGATGATCTTTTTCATTTTAGTAAGTTTTATTTGATGATTGATGTGCTCGTTTTACAATACAAATTTGCGCCGGAACAGCAGCCGTTCAAATACACGTAAACCAGTAATTTGCTGTTACACTTTTAAGGGTAGTCGGAGAATATGAAATATTACCTGGCAGCCATAACCGCTTACACAGTCTGGGGATTTTTTCAGTCTTGTGCTGAAACCCCTGCATGCTTATTCTTCCGTAGATATTTTATTCTACCGGGTATTCAGTTGTGCGTTGCTGATGCTGTTGATAAACTTTCTTTTCAGGCGGGAAAAATGCAGGGAAACCTTCCGGTTATATAAACAGATGCCCCTTCAGAAAAAATGCAGGGCTGTCATGCTGAATGTTGCAGGAAGTATTTTTTTAACCGGCAACTGGTTCTCGTTTATTTATGTCATGAACCACATCAGCATTAAGGCTACTTCATTAGCCTATATGGTCTGCCCGATTTTAACTACCCTTCTTGCTTTTTTCCTGCTGCATGAAAAATTGAATAAAATTCAATGGCTGGCCGTGTTATTGAATATTGCCTGTTGTCTGGTGCTTTCTTATGCAGATATAACCGATATGCTGTTCAGTATGATCATTGGGTTCAGCTATGCCTGCTACCTTGTCACCCAGCGGGAGAATACAGGGTTCGACAAATTCATCATACTCAGTTTTCACATTGTATTATCATCACTGATTCTGCTGCCATTCTTCCCGGCTTTCAGCGGACCGTTGCCTGCCGAAGGAAAGTTTTATTTTTTTATAGGAATCATTGCCGTGTTTTTTACGATCATTCCGCTATTCCTGAATTTGTATGCACTCCTGGGTATGAATTCATCCACTGCAGGAATGTTGCTGAATATAAATCCCATCATCGCTTTTGTACTGGCTATAATATTCTTTCACGAACCAATCAGCTTATTGCAGATCATGGGTTACGCCATCATTTTTATTGCAGTGATCTTGTTTAACTCCGGGCAGATTTTTATGGGGAAGCAAAACGAATTAGCGGTTCTCTGACTATAAGTAACCCCGGTTCAATAATTTATTTTGCTACTTAATATCAGTTGACCGAATAGCTTACGAACGCAACCTTACGGCTGTCGGGACTCCAGGATGGAGTGTTAATAGTTCCCGCCCCGCCGTAAAATACGGGTGTTATATCTTTGACAACCTTCGTTTTAGGATCCATCAGGCGGAGTTTAACGTTTTTGCCAAATGGGTGGTTTTGTTTCTCATCAGTTGTATAGGCGATATAAGCAACCCATTTATTATTTGGTGAGGGATGGGGAAACCAGTTGGCATTTTCATCAAAAGTCATTTGTTCCTGCTTCGAACCATCCGGGTTCATCCGCCTGATCTGCATACGGCCTGAGCGGTACGAATGGAAATATATATACTTACCGTCCCTGGAATAATCCGGACCATCGTCCAGCCCCGGGGCTTCAGTCAGTCTTTTAGGCGCTCCCCCCTCCACCGGTATTGTGTAAACATCAAGGTTTGAAAAGTCCCCTCCGCAGTATGCTATTGTTTTTCCGTCAGGGCTCCATCCGTGCCAAAAAGAAAGATCCTGAGAAGTGTTTATTTTCTTCGGTTCTCCGCCTGTATAAGGCAGGATATACATAGAAAATTTATAAATTTTTTGAGAAGGGTTATTCATATCGAAACTGGTTATTGATATCCATTTACCGTCCTGCGAAAACCCGTGGTCGTCCATGATTTGATTCACTGAACCTGTATTAATTTCAGTTAACTTTTTGTCTGCCAGGTCAAGCCTGTAAATTTTGCCATTGAAATTTACCAGGAGGAAATTGTCGGGATGCCAATTAGGGGCTTCATAACGGCCTTTAACACTCAATACAGTATCAATTTTACCCGTTTTTATATCAACCGTCTGAATATAACTCGTGGTATCGTGTTTGTTTTGTGCGATCGAGGAAATAAAAAAGAACATACAAAAAAATACAGGGATGGCCGATTTTAAAAACGGCAAATAAACCGTGTATTGAATTGATTTTTTCATGACTGAAATTGTTCGTGTTATAATAATGTGATTATCGTTTACTGCCTGCCTAAACAACTACAACTTTTTCTATCAGTTTTTTGATAGCTAGTACACCTGCGTCATCGCCCAAATATTTATCATCTTTACTGTACATTTTAAGGAGCCCGCCTTCGTATTCTATACTAACCCACCCTTTAAAACCAGCTGCATTTATAATATTGAACATCTTTGAAAAATCCGTTTTGGTATCGTTACCGTTTGCATCAAATTCATGCGCTTTTGCATGCACACCTTTTGCGAAGGCATCAACTCTGCCGATGCCTTTATACGGTCATATTCTTCCAAACATTTTGTTTGCATCCAGCCCGCAATATCATTGGTAGGCGGCTTTGTTCTGTTGATACAGAAATTGCCAAAGTCTGCGAGTGTGCCGCAATGCGGACTGTTTACATTTTTCATCACGCCCGCCAGCCATGCGCCATTACATGAAATACCAATATGATTTTCAACAATTACATCCACATTGCTTTTGCGGCCATACTCAATAAGTGTGTTAAGGCTTTCTACAGATGCTTTGGCTACTTCCGCCGGATCTCCTTCTCCTTCAACATTTACCCGAATCATCGGGCATCCTACAATAGCCGCCGCATCGATCCATTTATAATGATTTTCAATTGCCTTGTTTCTAACGTCTTTGTCCGCTTCAGTCTCCCAATACGCCTTCACCATCAATCATTATTCGCAGGTTGTAGCAACCATTATCCACCGAACGTTTTTTTAATTCGTTCAGGAACTGTTTGTCTTTTGCTTTATCCGCAAAGAACATGGAACAATAGTCAAGGCCCGTAATGCCAAAAGTCTTTACTGGTCTTAGCGGGAAAATCCAGCGGATCTAATTGTTTGGTCCAAAATTGACTGGCCAGTGAAAATTGAGAAAGTGCCATCTTGTAAGGTTGTGCTTTACGTGCGGTGCCGGCATGGACAATATCCGGCAGCATGGCCGCCAGTCCCGCTCCGGCGATACCCATGGAAGTCATGGCAAGGAAATTCCTTCGTTATGTTTCATACCGCTTTATTTTCTAATTGGTGAAATTTACCAAATAAAGATAAGTGCAATATTTCTATTTCGATTTACTGCGCCCTGCCGTGTTCATCATACATTCGATGTTTCAGGGATTTAATTTTTTCATCAGTTCTGCAGATGTTTCCAACATCCACGGTTTCTGATCCGGATTTTTGAAATTTAATTCTACCTCATAGGGTTTATGTCGCCTGATATACTCATCGAGAAAATCAAGGATATCCGGCAGCTTGTTCTTCATCGGCAGAACGGCTATTTCATGACCCATTCCCACTTCGCTGTACAGGTAATAAGGAACTGCATGCTCTTTCATATATTTCGCGATCCAGGCTGACCCATAAAAACCTCTGTTAAAAAATCGTATTTTCTCATAAGGAACGATCCGGTCTGCGGTTCCATGGAACATCAGTCTGGGTGCGGGAGGCTCCTTATAAGAAAGTTTGCCTTTAAGACTCAGGATCGCACCCGAAAATGTAATCAGGCCCGCATACTCAAATCCCGCAGGCAATGTGGCCGCAGCTGCATATTCATTTTTCCTTTCGAATTCAGCAGTCAGTACCGTGATGGCGCCAGAGCTTGATCCGGAAAGAATGATCATCGATGTATCGATACCCAGGCTGTCTGCGTGACCGATGACCCAGTTTGTCGCATCGTATACATCCGCCACTGCCATATCTACGGCATTTGTCAGTGGTTTGATGTTGAATTTTGAAACATGCCGGACACCTTTAAGGCCAAGGCGGTAGGAAATGGAAATGACTGTATAATTATTTTCCGTAAGGGAGTTAAAATATGCATAATAAATCGAGTCATCCCTATGGCCGGTAACAAATGCTCCGCCGAATACGAAGAGAACAGCCGGTTTTCTTTACCGAATGGTCAGCCTCTTTCATGGTATAGACGTCCAGGGCCAGGGAGCTGTCATTTTTGACTGAATATATAAAGGTTTGTTTCAGAATACCGGGGTCAATCGGCACAGGCCGGGGAAAAAACCGACACTCACTATCAGGATGGGAAAAATGGCTAAATACTTTTTCATGCGCTTGGATTGAATGGGACGATTTACTCATAATAGTATAAAAATATTGTGCCAGATAAATTGGCTGCTGCTTTAATATAAATGAATGCCATTTTAATAAGCATATTCCATATCAAACGCATAAACATTAAAAAGGCAAAAAGCTGATTATAACTAAGTAGATTTTACTTTTTCAGGGAGATTTTCGGAGATACTTTCAAGGATTATATTGGCATCAATGCCAAATGTATTATGAAGATTAATTACAACGTCCAGGTTAGGTTGTTTTTTTCCATTCAAAATGGATGACAATAGTGAATTTGAAATCGAAAGTTTATTTGATAACTCCGTCTGAGAATACTTTTTATTTTGAATTAAAAAAGCAAGGATTTCAGGGAAACTCGGTTTTACAGGCATAGGATATTCCTTCAGTTCCCAGGCTTCAACCTCCCTGGATAGTCTATCCAGATGTTCGTCTTCTTCTTCAGTCAGGGCGGAGAATCCTTTTGCTAAATATTTTTCTATTTCGGCCATCGCCGTATAATAAGATTGTTTGTTATTAATTTTTGTCATCATGTTAAAGAGTATTTAACTCTCCTTTTTTACTCAGCTGCGAATATTCCTCATGGGTATAGATCCCGCGAATATAAAGTGTCCTTCTTTTAAAATGGATCATCGCTACCAATCGGATATTATTTCCTCCAACATTAAAAACATATCTATCATTACCAATTGCATCGCAGGAATTAAATGTATTCCGAACCTCGGAAAAATTACTCCAGTCTGCTGTTACAGCCGATGTCTTATTATACCAATCATTAAGCTGGTTTGCGCTTAAAGGATATTTGGCTATAAACTCCCGTATTACCGGCCTTGCGATGATTACCATTTTCTGCGGTTTTGAAAGGTTTTCTCTGTGTCATGGTTCGGGGGTTATAGCTTTACAAATGTAAACATTTTTCTCAAATGAAATAATATTTTTCACAGCATAATTAAATTTACGCTTCCTGCCGCTCTAAACGATTGATTACATTATAGTTATACTTTTGCTGCAATCAAAGTGATGTTTCCGGTCATCTTTTCTCCATCATCATATAACAGTTCCTTTAACTGTCTTTTGATCATGCGGGCTTTCCACCGCAAATCTATTTCCATATCCTAACCGTTTTGCCATGTTGCGTGATATGCAGTCCCTGTTTTTGTAAATTTTCCAAAACCTTGGAAAGCGGCGTGTTGCGCGGAATCCGAATGCTGAATTTTTTATCTGGTATCTGACCGGCATATTGAATGTTTACATCATACCACTTCGCTATTGCCGGCATCATGATTTGTAATCCCGCGTCTTTATAATAGAACTCCCCGTTTTTCCAGGCGATGATTTCACTTGTATCCGCAGAAGGATTCAGGGCTAATTTTTGATCGATCATTTGTGCCTGCTGACCAGGATGAAGTTTTAATTCTGCATTACCTGAATCCAGCCGGACCAGTGCAGTTCCTTCGACCATCGTTGCGCTGACGATTGGTTCATCAGTATAAGATATGAGGTTGAAATGACCTGATGTTGATGTGACATGAAAACCGTTGGCCCTTGGCGGTTGGCCGTTGGCCGTCTTGTCCGCTGAAGCCTTGGCGGAAGCGGATGGCGGTATAGAAATAATAAAACTATGCGTAGCATCCTTAGCCATTTCAAAATATGCTTCACCTGTTAGTTTAATTTTTATCGAATCCTGTGAGAAATTTGCCGGGTATTCGATAGTGCTTTGTGCATTTAACCAAACCATAGTTCCATCAGGAAGTTTCAGATCAAACGCTCCACTACGTGGTGTTAAGAGTTTGTAATATCTATCTTTACCTGCTTTGGGATAGTTTTTGGCAACATATAACAGTTCACCATTTCCTATATCTTCGATTCTAATACCTGCAGATCCGGCACGAAAACCTCTTTGAAAATCATTCATGGCATTATGAACACCATCGGCATCAATCAGGTCTGCCTGGTAACTTCCCCCTGTATTCTGTTTATCGTGCAATATAAAATATGCACCGACACCCAGCACAACGAGTAAAATGGCAGCGATCCGGGCGTATCGGTAGACCCGTGAACGCATCCTTATGACTGGCTTTGCCCATATCTGAGGGAAACTCGCTTTAAGCTTTTGAAAGGCAAGTTCTTTTGTTTCTAGATATACCGCAACATCCCTTAAAATGTTTTCAGGATCTGTCTTTCTCTGAAACATCTGTTCGTTTTCAGGGGATTCATTACACCAGGCGTTCAGTTCTTCTTTCCCATTACGGTCCAATTCATTTCTTACATAACGAAACATTAGAGTTCCGATTCTTTGCGATCTGGTCATAACATAAATATTAATGAGATTAAATAGTTAACGCGGGCCTTCAGTGCTTCAATCTTCAATTGTTTCTTCGCCTTTACTTTGAGATTGGCGACTGTTTTTTCCGACAGGTTCATTTCTTTGGCAACCTCTTCGTTTGTCATGCCCCTTATATAACAGAGCCTGAGAACCTGGTCACACTGGGTAGAAAGTTTGTCTGCGGAAATGTTCATTAGCAGATCAAAATCATCCTCCGGTTCAAAATATATAAACGGGCCATCGTCCGGGTTTCCAAAGTATTTTTCCATTGTATCAGGATTTATTTTTCTTTTTCCTTCCTTTTTTAAATAATCCAGGGCTATATTCTTTGAAGTCGTTTTAATAAATTCCCGGATTTTTCTGATTGTTCCTAATCGTTTTTCATTTACAATCAGTTTGATGAAAACCAGGCTCACCAGGTCAGCTGTATCCTGGCAATCATCTGTTATCTTTTTAATTGTCTGGTAAGCATACTTGCTATAAGTATTGTATATCCAGGTGGTGGCTTTGTCTTCCTTACGGTTATAGCCACCTACGATCTGTTTTACATCGAGGCTAATCATGTTGGTTGGTTAATAGATCCAAATTACTAAGTATAACAAATACAAATACCCGAAAAGTAGTATTTCCCAAAAAAAGGGGGGTACGATTGAGGAGTAAAAACTTCCCGACTTTTCTCAAATATTTTTTAAAATAAAGGGTACAACTGAAAAGTGAAAGCTTCCCGGTTTTTTTCAACTATTTTTTAAAATAGGGGGTACGATCGAAGGATCCATTCTTCCCGGCAATTTTTACTAAAGAAAAATAATTATTATAAGCGCTCAAGTAGATTTCACGCCGTTAAAAAACATAATTTAAACTCTTTTTTAACCCAAGAAATAATTGTTATGAAATCGTATACAGAAAAACTGCACCAGGATTTGCTGGAGAAACTGGATGAGCTGGACAAGTAATTACAATTCGGAAAATCTCACCGATCCAAGATTAAATCTGATTACAACTGTGATTGATCAGATAAAGGAAAAATTAAAGAATTATTATTTCAAAAACGAAGAAGATGAAGTTTGCTATTTCAAAAAAGTATTACCTGAAGCTCTGGCGCTCTATATCTATTATTCTGATAAAATAGAATGGGATCGTATTAACCGCCAGGGTTCTCCGGAATGCAGTTATAAAATGACTGACCGAATATATCTTCAGGCCGAGAACTTCCGGAAAGACCATAAAGACATCTGCGAATATAACCGCGATGAAAAATCTCATCTCGATAAAATCTATTTTCTAAGAACAAGTCCGCTTAATACTGAATCCAAATACCAGTTAAGGCAAATCATTGATCCCTCCTCTCCTCCTGTTCATTGCGAAATGCTCGCAATGAATATTGCGTATTCCAGGCTTGAACATGAAATGAAAATGAGTCTGAAAGAAAATATGGATAAAGCGTCCCCGGCATTTTTTAATGAGGATTATTTACCCTGGACAGGCACTAAAGCCAGCGCGACAGAATTATTATATGGGCTGAGACGTTCAGGTTTGATCGACAATGGAAATGCCAGTCTGAATAAAATGAAAAAGTGGTTTGAAAAATCATTTTCTATTGATCTGGGTAACATTACTAAAGTATTCCAGGACATTCAATCACGGAAAATGAACAATAACAGTGTATTTGATAAACTAAAAGAAGCATTCAAAAAAGCAATTGATGAAATTGACGAAGAATACTTTAGAAAAAACAGGCCACCTTCCGGCAGCCTTGGGTCCAAATAGATCATATTGATTTTATCATTCAGGAAATACTCAGTCTGCCCAAATACAAGCTGTCTGAAGTTTTCTTTCCGTTTTGAGAAATGAATCCTATATAGGTGTGAACCTGTCTCCCTTTGAAATCAGAGAAATCCAGGTTGCATCTGCCTTCATATCGATGTGCGAAATTGAATTTAAAAAACCATCTGTCCAGATCCTCGCAATATGCCGCTACGAAAAGCAGATCGGAAACTAATCCCCTTAATTTTGATCCTTTATCCGTCGTCCAGGTTATCTGCAGACTGCCCGATTTAAAAGAGCTCACCTGAATATCGTCCACATTTGATAAACTTCCCTTACTAAGCACTACGGCAGGATAATCAATTTTAAATGAAGGGTATAATCCTCTGACTGTTTCTTTGTTTATTGAAAACGCTTTATTAAAACAGGACATTTCAGAAGCAACATTCTTGAATGTTTGATCTAATAATTCAGAAATTGGTCTGAGAAACCTTGAAAGTAACATGAATCTCGCCTGCTGCTCTATCTGTAATTTGGAGAATCTGTTTTTCTTAGCTGATGGTACTGCTCTCAGTACTGGCATACCCTTCCAGGTCGTACCCACTACATTTCCAACTTTCCCAGTGAATCCTGAAAGAATTCCATGACGTTGTTTTGCCATTTTGAATAGTTTTATTTGTTAATTATTTAAAGGGGCCGCCGGCTGGCAGCCCCAGGTTTACCCTTTCAGGTCAATATGGGTATGTAAAGATTATAAAATGGCTACCGCACCAGTGAACTGGCTGTCGGAGACTGTTTTACCATCTGCAGTGAAAACCCCCACATATGTTTGCACTGTTTTTCCGCTGAATTCCGTCAGATCCATTGTAAAAGTTCCTGCATTTCTGGCGCCGCATCCTCAACGAATTCCCATTCGTCCAAATCCGGACTGTATGCAGCTACAAACAAAAGATCAGAACTCAACGCTTTTTTCTTTGCGGAATTATCGGTCCATGTAAGCTGTAGCTTTCCCGCTGTCGGAGATGTCAATACCGGCGACACAGTCGCAGGACGGACTGATCAAAGTTCGGCCCGGAGGTTGTCGTTTTTTGGCTGACATACAAGTTGAATGGGTTTGAAGCCGTTAATCCCACGCTGAACTTCTTATGCAGGAATTGTTTCCTCAGGGCCAGATTATAAAAGAAAAAATCCGGACGGGTACCCTGGATAGTTCTTTGTGATGACCGGTAATTGCCGAATGCCTCAGCCGTCAGGTCGTTTGCAAACTGGTAACTCACATTCAGATTAACACGATAAACAAACCCGCTGACACTTGTCTGGCCCGGAATCGTGTTTGTCAGTTCGCCCAATTGGATATTTGAACGAAGGTTCAGTTTGGAATTTACCGACATGGAACCAAAAATACTTGCACCAATATTCGTCTGCAATCCGATATTATACCGCTGGGTTAGGGAGACATTGATATAATCGGTTCCATACACATTCAGTACGGGATAGAAAGTAGTGAACGATTGTATGTCCTCTGTATTATACCGGTAATATCCCGCAAAATAAATATTTCCATTCGTAAAGGTTTTGTCATAACCAAGTTCAACTTTATGTCCTATCTCCGGCTGCAGGAAAGGATTGCCCGTGCTGATATTATGCGGATCGCTGATATTATAAAATGGATTCAGGTCCGGGTAGTCCGGTCGCTCTATGCGATAGCTATATGATAATTTAAAAGATTGTGATTCATCGAGTTTATGCTGAACCAAAAAAGAGGGGGCAAATATATTGTAATCCGGAATTCCGGTTCCTGCGAAGTCAGCCTTTGTATGCGTGAGCTCATAACGCAGCCCGGCATTCCCATTCAAAAATTCATGAAATAACGAAAAGGAAGATGAAATATACGCGGCATATACATTGCGCTGATATATATAACCATAAGTCTGGCCCGGATTATTGACATATGAACCGTCTGATAAAAGTGTGTCGGTAGATACATTGCTGCCCAGATTCTCAAAATCCATTCTAACTCCGGTTTCCAGCGTAAACTTTTCACTTACCGGCTGGGAATAATCAACTGAAATCATTGTCTGATGGTCCGTACCCGGATTGTTACTCATCATACCGGACGCCGGGAAATTATAATTTGAGTATTCGGTAAGCTGTGAAGCATTTGCAGTATTTATTCCGTAACTGGAAGTATAGAGAATATCCAGCTCTCTTTTTTCCTGTTTAAACGTTTTCTTGTAGCCCAGGCTCCAGTCTGTGGATTGGACGCTTAGTCTGCTCGCTGAATTGCGGACGCTCATTATATCAAAAATGGTATCACCTGTCGAAGCCAGGAAATTTAGCTGATCCTGACTGGTAAGACCGGTTCCGTGGTTGCCAAAATGACTGTAGCCGAAGCTGGCCGTCAGTTCGTCTTTATGAGAAACGGTCCAGTTGAAATTTATCCCTGTCTGATAACTGTTTCTTGTGAACGGATTGGAACCCTGCTGATACAGCTGGCTCACACTGTCCCTCTTTACATCGGTATAAGACAGGCGGTTGGTTGTGTTTTCAGTGGTCGTATTTAATTGTTCATTTCCACTAAAAAAAACACCGAATCCAAAATTATTCTTACGGACATTCAGATTAAAAGAACCATTCTCAAGGCGGGTGCCGGCAGCCAGCGACAGGCTGCCATTTACTCCCTGAAGCCCGCTGCTCTTTAAAATGATATTGATAATACCGCCGGTTCCGGTGGCATCATACTTCGCACCCGGACTGGTAATCACTTCAATGCTTTGTATCTGGCTGGCGGGAATCGATTGCAATGCGTCGGTCAGGCTGGCCCCAAATATGCTGGATGGCTTTCCGTTGATCAGAAAACGGATATTCCCGTCTCCTTGCAATTCCACATTCCCATCGATATCCACACTTACCATGGGCACTTTTTTTAAAACATCCAGGGCAACGCCTCCCTGAGCGGTAAGATCGTTGGCCACATTATAAACCAGTTTGTCAATTTTGTTTTCAACCAGTTTTTGTCCTCCGATGACCGTTACGTCTTTTAATTTCGATGCTTTAAAATTTAACCGGATCTGACCCAGGTTCCGGGACTTGATTTTATCGAAGACCAGATCATGAATCTGAAAGGAATTAAATCCGATAGCCTCCACCAGCACCGTATAGGTTCCTGTTTTGGTAAGGGCGACTGAAAACACACCTTTATTGTCCGAAACGCCACCCGTTATGGTTTTATGAGTCCGGTTGTCAATCAGACTGATGGTAGCATATTCTACCGGTTGCTGCGATACAGAATCGACAACAGAGCCGGTAATGAGACCCTGCGAATATGCGCTGTAACCCGAGACCGACAAAAAAACGACCGAGAAAATTCTAAAAAACTTCCCCATCAATGATTAGTTCTTTTCCACTTTCAAAAATTTACCGTTACTGTCGAATACCAGGTCCCTGCCCTCCACTTCGGCCTCGTAGGTAATTGTACCGCCGGCGTTTGTGATCCTGGCAGATTCTTTAATTGATTTCCCCTTATAATTCTCTTTGATATAGCTTTGCGAAGCTGCGGGCAATTCCGACTCTTTAATGACTTATTTCGGATTCCAAAAACGTTCCGCCGGGCTGAAACGTAGCAGACATTTTATTATCATCTTTTTTAAAACCCGCCTCATAATTTCCATCTTCCTTTTCCCACTTGGCAGAGATACCCGGATAGTAACTTTGCAAAGGATGTCTTAACAGCTGCAGGAACTTCAGATTCCTTTATTTTTTGTCCGATTCCTTTTAAATAAAAAAAAGTGGCAGCCATTGAAATAAAAATAATCTTTTTCATATATAAGGTTTTATTTGACACAAAGCTCAGGTTCAATTCTAAAGGAAGTCTGTAGTTTGGGCCAGTCAGTAAAACCCTGATCAGCGTGATAAAAGACTGAAAGTGAATTCAGTTAAAATAAATGAAGTACAGGATGGTCTGTCAGAAAAGCATTGAGCATGTCTATTTCTTCTGAAGATTTTGGATAAAATTATTTTACGTTCAGAGTTCTTCCATCATATTTTTACTGCCGGCAAAAAACGGAGTGCGCTGATGTAGTGAATCCGGCTTTATGTTTAGTATATTTTCGCTTCCGTTTGTGGCGGAGCCGCCTGCCATGGAAAGAATAAAGGCAAAGGGATTGCATTCATAGACCAGGCGCAGTTTTTCGTTCGGATATAAAAATATTCCTCCTTTGAGCATATTGCGATGCAGGTCCGCGACCAGGGACTCCGGTATATCTGAGTGAATATGGCTTTTTGCTGCAGGTTTTCAATTTGTTTTTTTACGTTTTCGCTGAAACAAAAAACTAGTTTCCCTGGTTAACAGAATAAATATTTCCATCCGCCGGGCAGCGGATATCCGGATGGCTGAGTGTGAATTCCCCGATGGAGGGATCGAGCGTAAATCCGTTGACACCTCTTTTTGTCGCATATACGAGCATGGTAGAGGAGCCGTAGATGATATAGCCGGCGGCCACCTGCCTTTCGCCTTTTTGCAGAAAGTCATCGATCGTGCATGGTTTTCCAACTTGGCTGATTCGTTTGTAAATCCCAAAGATTGTTCCAATGGAAATATTGACATCAATATTGCTGCTTCCATCAAGTGGATCAATTACTACCACATATTTGGACTGATTGCTCAGATCTTCATCAAAAGCAAAAAGTCATTTAGTTCTTCAGATGCGAGTCCTGCACAACTAACTCCGCGTTGCAGGACACTGAATGAATTGATTGTTTGCAAATTCATCCAGTTTCTGAACAGATTCATTTTGAATATTTGTCTGGCCAGTTGGTCCAAGAATATCAACGAGTCCTGCTTTGTTTACTTCTACATTTACGCGTTTTGCGGCAAGCGCAATATCGCGCAGGAGGTTACTCAGTTCACCGGTTGCATTTGGAAGCGAACGGAGTTCCTGCTTACGGAATTCCTCGAGGGTTAGATATGTTACGATTTATTAAAATACAGGTTCTTTTAAAAGGTTTTCGACCTGATGAATTGCTTTGATGGTTTTGATGATCGAATCCGGTGTAACGGAAATCGAATCGATTCCTTCTTCCACCAGGAACTGCGCGAAGTCCGGAAAGTCAGATGGCCCCTGGCCGCAGATTCCCACTTTTACATTGCATTCCTTTGCCTGTCCGGATCAGCATGCGCAATAAAATTTTTACTGCTTCATTGCGTTCGTCATAGAGATGCGCCACCAGGGAAGAGTCGCGATCCAGGCCGAGTGTGAGTTGTGTGAGATCATTGGAACCAATCGAGAAGCCGTCGATATGTCGCGCAAATTCCTTCGCGAGCAAAATATTTGACGGCACTTCAGCCATTAAATACAGCATCAGGTTATTTTTGCCGCGTACAAGTTCAAATTCCTGCATAACCTGCTGGACTTTTAGAAGTTCTTTCACCGTTCTGCAGAAAGGAATCATGACAGCCACATTGGTCAGTCCCATTTCTTCTCTTACTTTCTGTATCGCCTTACACTCCAGTCCGAATGCGGCTTTATAGTTCGGAGAATAATATCTTGATGCACCGCGCCATCCGATCATCGGGTTTTCTTCATTCGGTTCAAAATATTTTCCGCCGAGCAGATTTCTGTATTCATTGGTTTTGAAATCAGAAAATCGCACAATCACCGTTTCAGGATAAAAAGCTGCTGCGATTTTTGCAATACCGAATGATAATTTCTGAATGAAAAACTGTTCCTCATTTTCAAAGCCCCGGATTCTTTCGATATATTTCATCCGAGAGTTTGTCATCATTCAATTTGTGATGCGTAATAAGTGCGAGCGGATGTATACCAATATAATTATTGATAATAAATTCTTCTCTTGCAAGTCCCACTCCCTTATGCGGCATCTGCGCATACTGAAAAGCCGTGCCGGGTGATCCCACATTCAGCATTAAATCTGTTTTTATTTTTGGCAGCGTATTTAAGTTGGTTTGAGTCATCGAATAAGAAAGGCGATTATTGTATATGAGGCCCACATCCCCTTCACCGCAACTGGCCGTGACCAGCTGATCGGGTTTCAACTTTTCTGTTGCGTTGCCACAGCCGACGATGGCCGGCACACCCATCTCACGGGCAACAATAGCCGCATGACAGGTCCTTCCGCCCTTGTTGGTAATAATGGCCGCCGCTTTTTTCATGATCGGTTCCCAGTCGGGGTCGGTCATATCCGTCACCAGGACATCGCCCTCCTTGAATTCTTCCCTTCCATCAGGCGCTTGTCGAGCGAATACATGATATGCACTTTTCCGGACGCGATCTTGTCCCCGACCGCGATGCCCTTTAAAATGGGCTTTTCGCTGTGCGGTTTCATCGCGTATTCCGTGACTTGATGCATGGTCTTTTCGCGAATGAATCGTCTCGGGTCTCGCCTGCACGATGAAGAGCGTGCCGGTCAGTCCGTCCACCGCCCATTCCACATCGACCGGGCACCATTTGCCTTTGATCCGAGTATAATATTTTTCGATCTGCGTCACCCAGTTCGCGAGTCTCAGAATCATCGCATCTTCCAGGCAGAATTTATTCTGCGCCGATTTTTCGGTCGGAATAATTTTCACACGCTCATCCGGATCGTCGCCATAGACCATCAGCTGATCTTTTTTTCCCAGTTTTTTTTCGATGATCGGAATATAATAATCCCCGATGTTTGGTTTAAATACGATGAACTCATCCGGCGAAATGCTTCCCTGCACGATCAGTTCACCCAGTCCATAAGAACCGTTGATGACGACGACATCCCTAAAGCCCGACTCCGTGTCCAGAGAAAACGCCACACCCGAAACACCCAGGTCCGAGCGCACCATTTTCTGAATGCATACAGAAAGACCGAGGGCCAGCGGATCGAAGTGCAGACTATTTCTGATAACTGATGGCCCTGTCCGTAAACAAAGAAGCAAAGCAATTTCGGACGGCATCGATGAGTGCCGCCGGTCCACGGACATTCAGATAAGTTTCCTGCTGTCCCGCGAAACTCGCATCCGGCAGGTCTTCCGCGGTTGCCGAAGAACGCACGGCCACATCCGTATCAGTCTGCCCATACTGACTCGAAAGTGTATGGTATGCATTCGATAATTTCCAATGACAAGATCATGCGGAAACCTTGCATTTCGGATCGTGCTTCGTATCTGAAGATCCGATTCTTCTGCAGCGATTCAATATTATTAAAATCAATCTCCGCCAGTTTTTCTTTGATGAACTGATCGAGCGAATTAAATAATATAAAGTTCTTGTAGGCGTTGACGGTAATCACAAAACCGTCCGGAATATTGATGCCGAGCGGTGAGAGATGCTGGATCATTTCACCCAGTGATGCATTCTTCCCTCCCACCCAGTCAACATCACTGATACCTACTTCACGCAGGCCCACTATATGTTTGTCTGACTCATTTTAGTCTGATTTAAATAAAAAAAATAGAATCTCCGGAAAAAAATCAGACGGCTAGAGAATCTGCTGCGAGGGAAGCCATCAGGAAGACATAGTTATTACGCTGGTCAAAAAAGATTTTGAATGGATAATCCGGACGCATGGCGTTTGATTTAATCTTTTAGTAAACAATGCTCATGTACGTAATAACGGCGGGACGATGCAAATGTATCAGGAAATCCAATACAAATAAATGGTTGTGTAATGATTACATTACCGGGTAATGTTCACAAAATAAAAACTTTTGTCAGCGATTGGCAATTTTAGAGTAGAGCCCGGCTATGAGCAGAAAAACAATAATTACAATAAGAAATATTTTCAGCGCTTTCATGCTATTTTAAATCTAACACTTAATGTTCAAATTTTCTTGATGGAACACTAATCCGTCAGGGATCGCAGCGGCATCTTCCCGCGTCTCGCGGGAAATACAGCGAAGAGCCCAGTCCCGCGGTACGCGGGAAGGCGGCATAAATGGATTCCTTAAACTAACAGGATAGACTATCCGAAAAATAGTAATCTCAAATGCAAGGCGCACCATTTTTCTATTCCGTATCTTTTGACGAGTGCAGTTTTAGTTCTTCTTTGTCCACGACAAACATGCGGGTGCTTTCGGTAAAAACCCCGCCGTTTCCGTCCTTGTAATGGCAATCCATGTAAAATGCCCTGAATCCACCGGAAGGCATTTTTTCTGTAAACTTTATTTTTCCCCTGCCGGCGGATCCCGCAAGTTCCCTGCTGGTCCAGAGGGATTTGGTAAAAACCATGTTTTCTGAATTGGCCGACCAGACAACCGCATCCACCAGGATACCAGGAGTCGTATGAACGGTGATGGTCACTTCGCTGTTTTTTGTTTCAGCTTCCCAGTCGCAGACGGGATATTCCCTGTGTGCAAGCGTAAACCCAAAAAAAGCACTGAGGGAGTTATAGGCATCTTTGCCTCCGCCCAGGTCATGTCCGACATTGGGCGAATACATAATCATGTTGCGGCCCGGCAGGCTGTCATAATAATTTTTAATTGCGTCAACCACCCAGTACTCGTCATTGGTTCCCATGAATATCATTTTCGGGATGGTAAGCCGGTATCGGTAGCTATAGGGATCCACCATGCGGTCAATCGCCATGCCACTCTCAGTACTTGCCTGCTGGGGAATCCCCAGTTTAACGTAATCTTCAATCTGTTCGCTGTATTTATGCCAGGCTTTGATCTGGTATTCCAGGTTGACCGGCATATTCAGAATATCAATGACCATGGGTCCGATGGCTTCCACCCTCGAGTCATTGGCTCCCGTAAGCCAGGTTGTCCAGCCGCGTTTGGAAGCACCTGAAACGACAAATCGTTTGATCGGATGATGGAGATTACGGGACGCAAATTCCTGGATGGCATCCATTGCCCTGGTGGCGCTCTTCACCATGGGGAAGAGCAGGGGCCATGTGTAATCTCCGTCCTTCTTGAAATTGTGAAGGGTATAAGAAATCAATTCATCTTCGGAAAGATCGCCATAGAGCGGTTGATTGGGTGTCTGCCTGAGTACGGCTACCACGGCCTTGTTCCTAACCGCGATGCTGGTTGCCACCAGGAGGAAATGGTCGTCTTTTTTTGTCCATTCCGGAATTCCGTTTTTGTCACCGCCACCCACAATCATTAAAAGGCCGCCATCAAACTGATTGTTTTTTGGCACCACAAGGGACAATTCATGGGCCCATTTTATTCCCCGCCATGTTTGAGAAACAAGCAGCAAATCAAAAACGGTGGCCTGACTGACCTGGTATTGATCCCTGATTTCCCAATGAAAACTCTTATCTCCGTTATTCAGGTAATGCTGTAGAGCGTTGTCTGGACTCGTGGTTTCAGTTGGTTGAGCAGTAAGGGACAGAGGCCCAATCAGGACGCAAATAATAAATAGTTTTTCAATGAACATTTTCTTCATGTTAGCCTTCATTCGTCCAAATGTATGACGTCAAACCAAGCCGAACAAGTTCTTAGTTTCCGTTGCTGACACTATTATGAAGAATTATGGTACGAATAATTTAAACAATGACAACAAATGACTATGAAAAGAAAGTCCATGATTTTTGTGCTTATGGTCGTATTATTTATTGGAGTCTTATTTTATTTGCCTTCCAAAAGAAAATTGACAGTTACCGGATATGCATATCGAGGAGATAGTATAAATATAATGATAAACGGGAATGGATATTTTATAAAAATTGATTCAGGTAGTAACAAAAATATCCAGCTCTTAATAGATAAAGACATTAAATACAGAAACATGAAAAACCCAGACGAAATTCACATAAAGCTGGATTCTGAAAATGTTGCCGTTATTGACACATTTTTACAATTAAATAAGAAGAATGTTAAACCAAGATTGTTTTTTGATAAGCCGGACGAAACTAATTCTAAAAGAGAGGTCTTTCTTATAAATGATAGTTCTATGCTGATTTATTAATAAGTGAATCATTCTGAATTTCATAAACCAAACTCCTTAATCTCATAAAAGCATTTGCTGATGTAGAATCCATCTTTGTGTTGTAATCAATCAACACACATGCTCAGCAAAATATCCTGGTCCGAGTTTATCTGGTTTTTAGTCTTTCTTGCTGATTCCCTATTATCTCGTTGTTTTATCTCTTTATTTCAGAAAAGAGGTTTTGGCTTTTATGCGCAACCCTGCTCTGAGGCGGGGCCCCGGTTTTCATGGGAGGAGACCATTGGACTAGAAGCGGAACCATTTAATGGTCCACAGACAATGTCCTACCGTTTCATCGCATGATGATATTTCCCTGTCAGTCATTCACGATCTCCTGGAAGATCTCAAAAAAGTTTTTGCCGTCGCATTGAAGACAAAGATGGTCAAGGAAGAACTCATGCAGGCCATCCAGGTCAGGCTGAAATCCTATCCCGGTCTTCAGGGGTCGGATCTGCAGGAAGACATTTCAAATCATATCCGGATCGAAGCAAAGACTATTTGTGGTATTGCGCTCGACGCCACCGATCTGAAACTCTTGTGGAACCCTTAGGATACTCCTCCATTCCTTCCGAAGCGCAGGAGAAACAAGTGCAATGGAAGTAGGAAGGATGGAGGATTTATTGATTCATTCATCATCTAAAATAAAGAATGTGCATATGAAAATTGCGAAAGAATATTATTTTTATAGCGTCATAATGGCAGCGTTCAGAGGCTTTAGCCAGGACGGGAACGCAGGTATCCAGGCCGCTACCACGAATCTGACAGGTTATTTTGCGACGGGTGTCACACTCATGTATGCGGTTGGTGCAGTGCTTGGTCTGGTTGGTGCGATCAAAGTATATCAGAAATGGTCGCACGGTGATCATGACACGAGTAAGGTCGCAGCCAGCTGGTTCGGGAGTTGCATTTTTTTAGTGATTGTGGCTACGGTACTGAAATCTTTTTTTGGTGTCTAACAGTGTTTACAAAATCAATAAGGGCATAAACAAGCCGATTGAATTCAAAGGTCTGAAGGCACAGTATATCTGGTGGCTGGGGGGCAGTATTGTTATTTTATTATTGCTGTTTGCCATACTATACATCATTGGAGTCAATCCATATATCAGTATTGGAATCATTGGTCCTGGCCGGCGTTGGTGTTTTTATGTTTGTTTTTAAGTTAAGCAACAAGTATGGTGAACATGGACTGAAGAAGAAAATGGCGGCCCGAAACATCCCGCGGGTCATCAAAACTTATTCAAGAAAGTTATTTATTCAATATGGAGCAAAATTATAAAATCAGGGCGGCTGTTTCGACGGACGTTGAAACGATATTCAATTTCGTATGTCACCTTGAGGAACGAAGATTTGATTTTGAAAACTTCAAAGAAAGGTTTTCAGAAAATCTGAATAGCCATTCTAATATTTACCTGGTCGCGGTCAATGAAGAAGATGAACCGACCGGATTTATCAGCTGTCACGGACAAAGTCTGCTCCATCACGAAGGGAAGGTTTTTGAGATCCAGGAAATGTATGTCGCCAGGAACTGGAGGGATCGCGGAATCGGTAAAGCATTGTTTGCTGCCGTACAGGAGAAGCTCTCTAAAATGGACTGCGAAAGCCTGGAAGTGACGGCTCAAGTTAAAAGGTCGGATGCGCGCCGATTTTATTTGAAGCTTGGATTTGTACAGACTCATGTCGAAGTTCGTGAAAGAGAGATAAGATTTGTAATCAAAGTGAAGAGTGAATTTGATGGAAAGAAATCTGGAAGACATATTGCCTATACTGGGAGTCGAACATGACTGCATCCTTTCAAAGAAGGGAGATATAACCATCGGTTTTGAAATCAGCCTGCCGGAAATATTTACTTTATCCAATGAAGACTATGAATCCTTTCATCAGAGCTGGATCAAAGCCATTAAGATCCTTCCCAAGACAATCTGTTTTTCACAAACAGGACTGGTTCATTGATTCGAAGTACGGGGCTGATTTCTCGAAAACAGACACCAGTTTTCTGACGCGCAGTTCGGAACTTTTTTTCAATGAGCGGCCTTTTTTAGCACACCAGTCTTATATATTCTTAACGAAGAAACCGGCTAACCGAAAATTGTCCAGTTCGATCGCCTCCAATCTGCTTCGTAAATCCATCGTACCGGATCAGGCCCTTGGATCACTTTATTGTTACAGGAATTTCAGGATGGCGTCGGGCAGTTCCAGCGATTGATGGAAGACTCCGGATTTGTCAGCATGAGGAGACTGAAAAATCAGGACCTGATCAGTATCAATAAAAAAGCCGGGCTGATTGAGAAATATTGCTTTTTGCTGGAGGATGAAAACTGGTTATAAAAGATTTAGAGTTTGCGGATGGAATAAAAGTGGGTGATGCATTCTGCCAGCTCTATACCTTATCCAATCCGGATGACCTGCCCGGTGTCTGCGGTTCGCGGATCAATTATGACCGGTACTCAACAGACAAAACAAAATTCTCGGTTGGATTTTCATCCACACTGGGTCAGCTGCTTCCCTGCAACCATATTTACAACCAGTATATTTTTATTGACGATACTCAGAAAACGATCAAGCAATTTGAAAGTAAAAGATTGAGGTTACAGTCATTGTCAGCTTATTCAAGGGAAAACGCAATTGCCAAGGACGCGACCAATGATTTTCTGAATGAGGCCATCGGTGATCAGCGCCTGCCGGTCAAAGCGCATTTCAACATACTCTCATGGACATACGAAAAGGAATCCGTGAAGGACATAAAAAACCTGGTATCATCCGCCCTGTCCCAGTTAGACGCGGTGCCGAAGCAGGAGCTGGCGGGATCACCGCAGATCTACTGGGCGGGCATACCGGGCAATGAGGCTGACTTTCCGATGAACGACAGCTTCGACACGTTTGCTGAACAGGCATCCTGTTTTTTAAATCTGGAATCATCTTACCGGTCATCCCTCAGTCCGATCGGGATCCGGCTTGGTGACCGGCTAACCGGAAAGCCTGTGCATGTCGATATTTCAGATGAGCCGGTGAAAAAAGGAATTATCACAAACCGGAACAAATTTATTCTCGGATCCATCAGGTAGTGGCAAATCATTTTTTACCAATCACATGGTTCGCAGTTATTACGAACAGGGCACGCATGTCGTGCTGGTCGATGTGGGCCACTCTTATAAAGGTTTATGCGATATGGTCAGGTGGATATTATTTCACTTATTCGGAAAGCAATCCGATCCGGTTCAACCCCTTTCATATTGGTCCGGGCGAATCACTCGACACCGAAAAAAAAGAAAGTATCAAAACCCTTTTACTGGCGCTTTGGAAAAAGGACAATGAAAATTTCAACCGGTCAGAATATGTGGCGCTTTCCAATGCGCTGCACCGGGTATTATGAACGGAACAAGTCATTTTGCCTGTTTCAACAGTTTTTATGAGTTTCTGAAAAATGATTTTGTGCTGGTTTTGGAAGGCGATAAGGTCAAGGAAAAAGATTTTGATGTTTCAAACTTTCTCTATGTACTGAGACCCTATTATAAAGGTGGTGAATTTGATTATTTACTCAATGCATCAGAAAACCTGGATCTGTTGCAACAGAGATTCATCGTTTTTGAACTGGACAATATAAAAGATCATCCGATCCTGTTTCCGGTCGTTACGCTCATCATCATGGAAGTTTTTATTTCCAAGATGCGCAAACTGAAAGGCATTCGTAAAATGATCCTGATCGAAGAAGCCTGGAAAGCCATTGCCAGGGAAGGTATGGCAGAGTACATCAAATATCTGTTTAAAACAGTTCGCAAATTTTTTGGAGAAGCCATTGTCGTGACGCAGGAAGTGGAAGATATTATCTCTTCTCCGGTCGTCAAACAGGCCATTATTAATAACAGCGACTGTAAGATTTTACTCGATCAGAGCAAGTATCAGAACAAGTTTGACCAGATCCAGGAACTGCTTGGGCTGACGGAAAAAGAAAAGACGCTGGTACTTTCTATCAACAAAGCCAATGATCCCTCAAAAAAATACAAAGAAGTATTTATTTCTCTAGGTGGAACACTGTCCAGGGTATACAGAACCGAAGTGTCTTTGGAAGAGTATTTGGCATATACAACGGAAGAGACAGAAAAAATGAAAGTGCAGGAATATGCTGCCAGGTTTGGCAGTATAGAAAAGGGAATCAGGGCGCTTGCAACAGACATCAGGAATTCCAAATAAATGTTTATGAAGAAAATTGTTTTGATGTGTTTTTTGATTAGTTGGTACAGTCAGGGCAGCCAATGCCCAGATCGTGATTCTTGAGATTATTAAAGCAGCGATCAATGCCGCCGACCTGGTTGTTCAGCAGATACAGAATGAAACGATCGTTCTGCAGAACGCGCAAAAAGAACTCGAAAACATCATGACCAAACTGGATCTGGATGATATCACGGACTGGGTCCAGAAAACAAAGGACCTGTATTCGGAATATTATAACGAACTGGAAACTGTAAAAGATATTATTTCAGGATACGATAAAATCAAGAGCCTGGTCGCCATGCAGGAACGCATTGTTTCACAATATCAATCGGCTTATGCCCTGTTTAAACAGGACAAACATTTTTCAGCAACCGAGCTGGATTATATGGCCAATGTTTATTCAGGCATCCTTGACCAGAGTCTGAAAAATCTTGATCAGGCACTCCTTGTAATAAATGCCCTCACGACTTCGATGACGGATGCCCAGCGATTAAATATCATCAATAGTGCTTCCGCCGGAATGCAAAAAAATTATGATGACTTACGACGGTTCAATAATCAGAATGTTCAATTGAGTTTACAAAGAGGGGCTGCGCAGGGAGATATTGATGAAGTGAAAGAATTGTATGGGCTGGAATGAGTTCACAGGGCACGGAGAATTAAAATGGGTAAATAAAAATACGCCTTTATGAAAAGAGTCTGGTTTTGTTTATTAACAAGTTTTGCCCTTTGTGGGATTGCGAGGGCTCAGTCAGATATCCAGGCCATGCTGAAGCAAATTGCCAAACTGGAAATCTATATCGTCGATCTGGAGAAGGGATATAAGATTGCCCGGGAAGGACTTACGACTATCGGGGAAATTAAAAAAGGAGAATTCAATTTGCATTCACTTTTTTTTGGTTCCCTGCAATCGGTCAATCCAATGGTTGCGAAGTATTCAAAGATCGCCGTGATTATTTCAGACCAGGTTTCCATTGTTTCTGAATTTAAGTCACTGATTCAAAAAATTAGCAGTTCTGGTAAACTTACAAATTCTGAAATTCAATATGTACAATCAGTTTATACTAATATGATTAATGAATGCACTAAAAGTTTGAATGCACTGATTGCAGTTACAACGGATGGAACATTCGAAATGAATGACGACGAGCGGATCAAACGGATTGATGGAATTTATGATGATATGGAAGATAAATATGCATTTTCACAGAGCTTCTGTACAAAGACAAATCAGATTTATTTATTGAGAACAGATGAAGCAAACGAATTTGGATTATTAAAAGTACAGGAATGAAAAAAATATTGGTTTGCCTTGCGTTTGTAGTCGGCCTGGGATCAATACCCGTAAAATCAGAAGCACAGGCCTATGAGCTGGCAAGACTTGTGCTGGATATCGAAAAATTATTGCAGCTGAAAAATATCCTGAGTGATCTATACAAAGGATATGAAATTCTGACGACCGGTTACAATGCCATTAAAAGCATTTCAGAAGGCAATTTCAGTTTGCACAAAGCTTTCCTGGATGGCTTGCTCGCCGTCAGTCCCGCCGTTCAGAAATATGAGCGGGTCATTGATATCATCAATGACCAGTCGGAGATCCTATCCGAATATAAAACGGCTTACAATATTTTTAAACAGGATAAACACTTTACTCCTGATGAGCTGGTTTATTTATCGAATGTTTATAATAACCTGATCAGCGGAAGTGAAAAGAATCTGACCAATTTATTAAATGTCATGACGGCAGGGTCACTTCGAATGAGCGATGCGGAGAGATTACGTGCCATTGATGGCATCTATGCTGATACGCATGAACAGTTGAGTTTTTTGCGAGGATTCAATACTAAGGTTGCGACACTATCAGCTGAATTATCAAAACAGGAAACAGATTTAAATTCTGTACGGGGTTTATATTAAGAATTTGATTTTTTGTGTGTAGGAATGGTATGTTATGAAAAAAAGAATCAAAGGCATTTGTTTTTTGGCAGTGTTATTAAACCTGCCGGGTTTTTCGTGGGCCCAGGACAGTTATGAAGAATTTCATGGCCTGCAGCAGGTGCTGGAAAATCTATATGATGAAATGATCCCGCTCTGCAGCCAGCTGATCGGTGTGGGCCGGGTCCTGGCCGGGTTTGCGGCGCTCTGGTATATTGCTTACCGCGTCTGGGGTCATCTGTCAAGGGCCGAACCGATTGACTTTTATCCTCTCTTACGTCCCTTTGTGATTGGATTTTGCATCGCCGTTTTCCCGATGGTGCTGAACCTGATCAACGGCATTCTGCAACCAACCGTGGCAGCTACCGATACGATGGCGCAGAATACCAATCAGGCGCTATTTGCCATGCTGGACGGAAAACAGCAACAGCTCGATAATCCGCCGCCGACCAATCCTGCGACTTCACCCGATAATGATCCTTCGCGCTGGTATCAATACACGCATCCGGATGGAACGAACAATTCTTCCGGCAGCAGCTCTAATCCGATTGCTGATGCCTTTTCTGTATTCAGTTTGCGTAACCTCATCAAGTCCTGGATCGCTGAGGCACTGGAATTTTTTTATCAGTGTGCAGCACTTATCATCGACACGATCCGCACGTTTAAGCTCGTCGTGCTGTCGATTCTCGGTCCATTTGTTTTTGGCCTCAGCGTCTTTGACGGCTTTCACCAGACGATCCGCAACTGGCTCGCACGGTATATCAATGTTTTCATGTGGCTTCCCGTGGCAAATATTTTCGGGGCGATCACGGCGAAGATCCAGCTCAACATGCAGCAGATGCAGCTGGCCGCGGGAAATACCGATCCTTTTTTTGCGAGTACCAATTCCGCGTACCTGATTTTTCTGGCGATTGCGATCGTCGGTTATTTCACCGTGCCCTCGATTGCAGGATATATTGTTCAGGCAGGTGGTCATGCCTTGTTCAGCAAAATTTCGGCTCTTGCCTCTACTTATTCCGCGATGATCAGCCGGGAGGTCGCTACTGCACTGGCTTCCATGAAGAGCGTCAAAACAATAGAAAAACCAGAGATGCCAAAAGATTTTATGACTAAAAAAATCTCAGGCGACCTATAAAAACCCAGCATGTTTACAAAAGCAAAAAATATCGACAGCGCCTTTCAGCATATTCGGGGATTCAGCCTGTTCTTTCTCGTCAGCTGTGCGTCACTTTCCGCACTCGTTTTCTATAAATGCATGGAGATGGTCAATAGTGCACAACAACATATTTATATTCTCGCCAATGGCAAAGTGCTCGAGGCATTTGCAGCGGACAGGAAGGATAATATTCCGGTGGAAGCCAGGGATCATATCAGTATGTTCCATCATTATTTTTTTACCCTCGACCCGGATGAAAAAGTCATCAACAGTAATATCAGCAAAGCGCTATATCTCGCCGACGCATCGGCAAAAAAACAGTATGACAACCTGAAAGAGAACGGTTATTACAGGAACATCATCTCCGGAAATATCAGTCAGACGATTGAGATGGATACGATAACACTTAATATGGATATCTATCCCTACTTGTTTCATTTTGCAGGTCATGAAAAAATAATCCGTACGACGTCCATCGTTACGCGTAATCTGGTGACGGAAGGTTACCTCCGCAATGTATCGAGGTCAGATAATAATTCACACGGGTTCCTGATTGAGAAATGGGCGATTATCGAGAACAAAGATTTGAAAACTGAAAACAGATAACTATGAAAAAGAAAATAGCGTTCTTTTCACTCTGCACTCTGTCAGCCGCTCTCTGTTTTTACATGCTGCGAAATTCTGTATTGTATAAACCGAAACATAACCCGGTACTGTTCATCACGCATTTGAGATCAGGAATGCCCCTGAAATATCGCGACAGCATTCGTCTGAAAGAATTCCTGCTTGAAAATATTTTAAAGTCTCAAAAAAAATAACCATGCAAAAAAAATTTCTGCTTGTCCTTCCGCTGCTTGTTCTGCCATTCGTACTTTTTATTTTCTGGGTCCTCGGAGGCGGAAAAGACAGTGGAGAATCAAATGTCAGGACCGATGTTGCCGGACTGAATCCTAAGCTGCCCGATCCGCATTTTAAAAAAGGTGCCGAGAAATCAAAACTATCGTTGTACGAAGAAGCCGGTAAGGACTCCGCCCTACTGAGGGATAAAATTAAAAGTGATCCCTACTATATCCTCCAGGGACAGGACCTGTCCTTCGATACATCAAAAGTAGTTGCCGCGGATGGGAAGGAATCCAGGATCATGGAGAAACTGGAGAAACTGAAATCGGTGATCAATAAAAAAACCGAGCCCTCATCAGATATCCAAAAATCCTTTGATTACCGAATGCCGGATCCCAAACCGGAACCGGTTCATGATCCCCGGATGGAACAGATCAGTTCCATGCTGGACAAAGTGATGGCCATCCAGCATCCTGAATTAATGCAGGACAGCATTTCCCGTCTTATGAAACAGAATGCCCCGCCTGCTTTTCAGGTTACACTCAATAATCCTGACATTGAACCCAGCTCATTCAATGCAAATCAGGGAAATACAGCAAATTTTATGATTAACCGTTTTTATGACCTGGCTGAAGATCAATCCATTGAAAAAAATATTGATAACGCTATCGAGGCAGAAATACCCGAGACGCAGACACTTGTATCGGGCTCCACCATAAAACTTAGGTTGTTGAATGATGTCCGGATAAACAGCCACTTCATTGGAAAAAATCAGTCTATATATGGCACGACTTCACTCACCAATGAAAGACTGAAAATTCAGTTCAGTTCGGTAAGGTCCGGGCAGAGTATCCTGCCTGTTTCACTGGAAGCCTATGATATGGACGGACTCGCGGGGATCTATATTCCCGGAAGTATTAACCGCGATGTCGCCAAACAATCTGCCGATCAGGCAATTGGTTCGGTCGGACTCTCCTCGCTTGATCAGTCTCTCGGCGCTCAGGCAGCAGGGGCTGGCATTCAGGCTGCAAAAACTTTGCTCAGCAGGAAAGTAAAGCAGGTGAAAGTTACTGTGAAAGCCGGCTACAAATTACTGCTCAAAGATTCAAAGGAAAAATAAACAACCTATCATGAAACTAATATTTGCCATTTATATTTTGACTACTGCATTAAATGGTTTTTCGCAGACCGTTATTAAGTCTTTTAATCTGAGCGTCTGTTTTCAGAAGACAACCAATATTATTTTCCCTTACCGCATTGAAAAAGCAGATATCGGTTCAGCGGATGTCATTGGGCACAAAGATGCCCTGCCCGAAAATGTACTATTCCTGAAAGCCGAACCGTAAAGGATTTCCAGCAACCAATCTCAGTGTATATACATCAGACGGAAAACTATATTCATTCCTTGTTCAGTATAAAGAGAATCCGGACACCCTGAATCTCCTGTTTTCTAAAAATGAAAGTCCTGTCCCAACAGTTTCTGATTCTATCAATGACGCAAGACTTGATAGTGATGCAAATTATATTATTAGCCAGTCAGGCTTTCTACATCGTACAATAAATGGTCAGGACATGAAATTGATTTTGCAGGGCATATATATCAGGGACCATTTGATGTGGTTTAAAGTCAAACTTGAAAATTACTCTGATATAGATTTCCAAACAGAATTTATCAGGTTTTATATAAAGCAAAAGCATACAGGTAAACGAACAGCCATGCAGGAAACGGATTTATCTCCTGTATGGCAGACTCCTGATGGCTCAATTGCAGGTCAAAGTACAGGATCTTTTGCTTTTGCATTTCCGGCATTTACTATCGGGCGGCATAAAAAATTTGTCATTCAGATCAGTGAAAAAAATGGCGGCAGGCAATTGACGCTTGAAATACCGTCCAAAACCATTTTAAAAGGCCAATCTATTTAATCATCATAAAATGTGAACTATGAACCAGGAAAATTTAAAATTTTTGCAGGATCGTCTTTTTTATCTCGGAACAGAAAAAAGGCTGCACCCGGAACTGGAGAAAAACATGGCGGAAGGCGGCCCGGAATTTAAACTCTCCTTTTCCAATCATTACGACAAGGACAAACTCAGTGCCGAACTGCATTTCAGGAAATCGGACACAAACGAAATGTATTTTCTGAACAAATATGATGCAACGCTTCAGAAACCTGGTCAGGAAAACAAGTCGCAGACTTTTTATCTGGATCATGGAAAAGGAGTAACCATGAAAGAGGCATATAATCTGCTGGACGGACGCTCCGTCAACAAGGATTTAAAAAACAAAGAAGGAGAAGTGAAGAATGCCTGGATCAAACTTGATTTCAACAGCAAAGAACCCAATGGCAATTTCAAGCAGGAACAGTTTTACAAGCCATATGGTTTTGATCTTCATACCGAACTCCTTAAACTGCCCTTGCCACAGATGCCCGCGGAAAAGTATAACCAGATGGTGGAATCATTGGAACGTGGTAATGTCCAGAAAATCGTTCTCCCGGAAAATATCATCGGCGCTACCTCTCCCATTTTCATTTCTGCGAATCCAAAATTCAAGACACTGGATATTACAGATGAAAGCGGCAGGCCGCACAGTAAATCCGAAAAGACTGAACTCTTTGCACTGGCCGACCAAAGAAATAAAATGGCCGATCTGGATCCGAAAATGCATATTATAGAACCGGCCAGCAATGTTCAGAACAAAGAAAATATTGTTGAAAAATATAAGGCAGAAAAAGGCATAAAAAAAAATGACGGAGCAGTTCAAAATGTGACCGTGAAAGCTCCAAAAAAAGAGCAGGTAGAAAGTCTTCTGCCGAAGAAACACAAGAGCCATAAAAATGGGTTAGCGATTTAAACTAATCCATCAGGGATCGCAGCGGCATCTCCCGCCACACGGCGGTAATATAGCGACGAGCCCGGCCCCGGCCCGCCCGCCAAGGGCGGGGCGGGACGCGGGGATGGCATTATTCTCATGGACAAAGATTTTGAAGCGATGGATCTGAAGGAACATTTCACCGGATTTTACGAAGCGATACTCGCCGACCCGCGCATCACGCCTCTACACATCAGCATGTACATGGCTCTGCTGCTCGCTTACCTGCTGCACGCCGGTGAAAATCCCATTCAGATCGACCGCGAGGCGCTCATGCAATACGCGAAAGTCAGTGCGCGCGCTACCTATTACAAATCGCTACAGGATCTGCATTCCTTCGGATACATCAAATACATTCCTTCGCACAATCTTTTTTTGGGGAGTCTGGTTTATCTGAAAAGAATATAGGTCTTCCCTGCATCAATGGGGCAGAGCCGCCAGCGGGATATCGTACGCAGAAGAGATATTTTTTTGAACATAAAATGTATCCGAAAGATTGGCGGTAATCGTGTCTGTTTCCGTGCGACACAGAACTGAATCCCTTAACCGGCTTGTTATAATCGTATAGTAGATAAAATTCTGTCCCTCCGGCAGGCTCCTGGCCAGCACAGTCGTATCGATGGTATTTCCGTAGAAATCATATTCCTGGCCTGCCGCAGCATAAGAAGGATTTACGAAAAGCAACAGCGTATCATAGGGATTGGAAACCACACTCAAATGAACCTTCATAAAATTCAGCTCTCTGGCGGTGATGGCGACATTATTTAATTCGGTTTTAAAATCGAACTCATAAAAAAGATGGAAACGGTCGGGGATAAACTCACTGAAACGGCGCATGGTGTTAGGATCCACATAAATCAGCGACAAAGCATAGTCATAACTTTTCCCGTCGGCTATATACTTTATTGAAAATGATCCGTTGAGATCAGTTACCGCAGAATCCACCACGCCATAATAATCAACTGCTTGAAAACCCGATTCATGGCCGCTGACCAGGTATACGGTAACATTCGCCAGCTTTTTGTTTTTCACAGAATCTATTACAAATCCATCGGCCCGGATATTTACTCCCGCCTGAATATTTTTCCTGCAGCCGGAAAAACTCATGGCTAATAAACCAAACAAAATGAGCGGAAGCTTCATGACCTAAGTTACCATACATCGCTGATAGTCTTTGTGCGGGGTATTTATAAAATAGTTAAGAATATGAGTCAGCGGGATAAGCTTATCCATCAGGGATCGAAGCGGCATCTTTCCGCTTTCAGCGGGAAATACAGCGAAGAGCCCGGTCCCGCTGGAAGCGGGAGATGGCATTATTCCCGGACAAAAAGAATTTGACATCGGTTCACAGAGGCACCATTTGAGCATTGAGATAATAGATCAGGGCGGGCGTAGTTTTCTGCCGGAGTTTTCGCATGATATTATGCCGGTGCGATTCCGTCGTTTTCGTTCCAATAGTCAGTTTGTCGGAAATTTCCGCAGTTGACAACCCTCTGCGAATCAGATTGAGAACTTCCATTTCTCTTGCGGTCAGCGTCCCGAGTCTTGAATCAGCAGAGCGGTCGGAATCCGTCGCCTTCATCCTCTCCTCCATTTCAGTACAGATGAACTGGTTTCCTTTCGACACTTCCCAAATCGCCTTCACCATTTCCTCCGGCGAGGAATTTTTTGTAACGTAACCGCTGGCGCCCATTTGCAAAATCTTTTTCGCATATACGGCCTGGTTATACATGGTGACCGCGATGACAGCAGTAGCAGGCGATTTTTTCCGGATCCTTCGGGTCGCTTCCATTCCCGAGCCCTCGGGCATATGGATATCCATCAGTACAATATCAGGGTGTTTTTTTTCACTCATCAAAATGGCATCTTGCGAATTACCACAGGTACCAATAACTTTAAATCTCTTGTTCCGACTGAGAACTATCGCCCAGGTTTCTCTTATCAGCCGGTGGTCGTCCACAATTAAAATGCTGATCATATCATTTGTTTGAAGAATGTTTCTAATTGAATAGTCAGAATTACACCGATCAACCAGGTTGCGTAAAATTGAGAGCGGATAGTTATTGAAGTGGAACAAAGATAAGGCTTGTAGGTAAAATTGTCGCGATTGCAGGCATGAATGAAACCAGCCGATTAAGAATACAGATGAAATATTATTTTGAACGATAAATGTATCCGCAGACAGTAAGGGTTTTTACTTAGTAAATTCCCTGATATTTTTTTGAATAGTATTCGGAATTAATTTTTGCAGAACAAAATAGTAGGTTTAGTTTTGTTGTACTGCTAATCATTTATCGTTATTATCCTTGCTAGTTCTCCGGGTTTTGTTTTTATGAATATCTTTTTCTGAAGTATTATCCATTTCACGGAAAAATATTTTGATATGAATCCTGTCAGAATGAAAAGTTGCATTTGCTCCTGTATTTTCCTGCTTTTGCTCCACCATAATTTAGTCGCGCAAATTAAAACAAGCCTGCGACCTGTTGCGATTGCAAAGATTCCAAAACAGCCTAAGCGGCCCGATACTTTAAACTTCGGCCATTTCATACTTATAGTAACAAACTATGATTCCATAGGCAGCTGGGATCCGGCAACACTTACCTTTCAACATATGAGCGGCATAGGTAAAATCAGGTTTGGCTGTCAGCATCCCATATTTTTTCTCGGCAAGATTCCTACAGAAGTAAATCGCGGTTTATTGAATGTCGATGTAAGTATCGTGAATACTGTTCGGCAACCGTCGAGCGAAATATCAGTGCAGCAGGCCCGTCAGCTGGGGATCTCCGGAAATTCAGGAGACATAATTCAATTGAAAGCGCCCGCGTCGGAGATAAAATCCAATATCAATCTCGCACAACTGCTGAAAAAAGGAATTACGCTTGCTCCGCCCGGTGAGACATTCCGTTTTTCTGATGTGGAAGCAGTCGTGAAGAAAATCGGAGGCGGACTTGGACTTGTAAAAGCAGGCAGTGCAATCTTTCCGTCGACAAATGTCGCTGCAACCTTTATTCTTAACGTATCTCCCGGATTCCAGCTGGAAGTCAGCAATGTCGTGATTTTACCAAACAGGGATGCAGAAACAACTGCCCGTTTATTACTGCCACCATCACTGAGCGGAACGAGTCTTTGTCAAAATGCATCGCTCGATCTTGGTCTGATACGTCTGTCCAACGCGTGCGAATTTTACAAAGAATTACCAGATTCATTATTTGGATCATTCGGTGTGGGAAACACGACACTTGTAATTCATGGAAAGGGTTATGTGGTTGATTTTAGTTCTACTCAGACTTATTCTGGTATTTCCCAACCAGTCACATGGAAGGGCGTAGTTCTGATGAATGGTACTTCACCCGGAACACCCGGAGACACCGTTCTTTCGAATACCGGATATCTGCAGGGGGATTATAGTTTTTCCAATGCGCTGGTTGTGCAACCCGGGCTCGCTGCAAACTTTAATTTAATCCAGCGATATACTTTTGGAACCACACAGCCTCTTGGTTACCGCATTTCATTTGACACTGCGCGCATACTCATAGATTCAACTAAGGTAAAAATTGGTTTGATAAGGAACGCATCAGTACTACTGCCAGCGAAAGCCGCAGTCGCACTCAACGGTTCCCCGATCAAAATAAATAAAGCAGTTTTCATATTCGAAGCCAACCTGGATCTCCTGGGAGAAGCTGCTGTTGATACCGGAGCTTCACTATGGTGGGGAGATCTTGTTAAGGCAGGAGGCGGTTTACAGAAATCTTATGGAGCCACTTCTTTTGACAGCGCAACACTTTTTTATTTTTCTGCAATCCCCAAGACTTTAAAATTTCCGATAAGTGCCGGAGCAAATTCCATATTTGATTCTGTGCAGCCGATGACCCTGCTGAGACTGGACACGCTCGGCATGCAGGGCGCAACCTTCACCGGATTCCGGGGTTTGATCATCAACACACCGCAGTCTCCCGGCCCCTTTGATCCGGTTCAAGCGATGAAGAGCGTGGACAGCAGTCACCTGGAAATGGTGCTGGCACCTCAACGCAGCCTCTGGTTGAATGTCGGCGCCGAAGGTATTCAGTGCAATATCCATGCAATCGTCATTCAGACGGATTCCATATACATCGGCAATCCTTCCGAGAACCTCTATAACGGTGTGACTCCATTTACCATAATCCCTGCCAACTATACAACGAAGAGCATCAGGGAAAAAAATTTTAACATCGACAGAATCACGCTGCAGTGTATTGAGAGTGCGGTCGTAATCAGTGATTTTACCGCAACTATTCAGGAGAAAGCGCCGACAGGTGGAAAATATTTGCTCACAGGAATGGATTTCACATCCACCGGAAATATCGCGGGGGGACAGGTAGGGATCGGACTGAACGATTCACTTAGTTACTGGGGTTTGAAACTGGTGGCCAAACCGGGATTTACCAGTGCAGGAGTTGTGAGTGCGCGCACCGGGGAGATCATTCTTACAGCATCGGGGTTATCGGAGTCAAGACATTTTTCCCAGCCTTTCTGGCTGACCTGGGGAGAGATTCTTGCGAACGGATCTGTTGGAAGACTTTTCTTCGATTATAATTCTGCCGGCCAGCAGTTTGAACATTTCAATTTTGTACCGACAGCAGTAGCACTCTCGGCATTTAGTACTCAACCTGGAACGATACCCTATCTGCATGTAGGAGGTAATATTCATTTTCCTTTTTTCGGAGGTGACTCACTGAATATTGAAGACGAGTATACGCCTTCATTAATTGCCGATCCAAACGATCGCAGAACAATCGAACTTGTTGACCTGGCCTCGCCGGGATTTACGGCAACCGGTCGAAATATTTCAGGGAACTGGCTGGACGGACTGGCCATTTTCCAGTTCACGATCTTTTATGACAGTGTAAACCAGGACGGCTTCACCGGAACCGGGAACCAGTAATATTCGTTTTCTTCCCGGTGGTGGACTGGGTTCGTCCATCGTGATGAATAGAAGGGGATCCTGCATAAGAATCGGGACGAGTCTTACTGATATGCGATCGATCTCACTTGGTCCCGTTGCAAATATTTCCAACATCACCCAGATCTGGGGATGTGCCTGCATCATGAATGACGATATCGAAAATATTGTAATTGGCGGATCCATTACGAATGCAGCAAACCTTAGTGCAATAATCCGTGCAGGAGATTACCTTTCTGCTGAACTCCAGATAACGCCAAGTATGGCCAGACTCACCATGGATGGTGAAGCTTCCCTTTCACTCGTTGTTGGGGTCATTGGATGCAGAGGTCACCGGCCATATGCAACTTACACTCAATGTAGCGCAGGGATATGTCGAAGGAGAACTGAACGGAAATATTTCCCTTGGACAAAGTAATCTTTTAAATGGAGTATCACTAACCGCTCAAGGTCAGCTTGACTGGCATCTCGGCATAGATTATATTTCGATCCAGGGTGCGGTATCCATGACGATCATGGGTACGACTGCACTCGTAACCGGAACAGGAGTAAATCTTGGTGCGGGTTTTTATCTGGGAATAGGAGCGCCTAAATCTGACGCGTGGGTACTACTGGGAGCATCGCCACAATATGCACTCAACACATCAGCGATGCCCGACAAGCTAACAGGCGTTTATGGTTATCTTAATCTAACGGAGGGGGTTAGCCTATTTGTGGTATCCGGTCAATATAATCTCTTTGTCGGGCTGGGTGTTTTTTCGATTCCGGTAGTATCCGGTTTGCCTCCTGGAATTTTATCGGGACCGCTTTATGTGGTTGGAAATGTCGGTGGGTCCATTAACGGAGAGATACTCGGTGGGTTGGTGTCAGCGGGCGCAAATTTCGACTTGCAAATCATCGGTCCATTTCCGTTCTCTTTCCAGGGGACAGTGGGACTATCGGCTTGCGTATTATGGGTCGCTTGCGGATCGGTGAGCCTTACGATTGGACTTAACAGTTCGCAGGGATTTTTTATCCAGTAAAAAACTTATTATGAATTTACGCGAGGTCATACGTTCTGTTTTCATCCTGTTGATTTTCTTTTTCTCATTACTGGGGTCAAACAAAATATCAGCACAGAATACAATTGTGGTCAGTACAACGAGTGGTCCGTTATATATCGGATTGGACTGGTCAGCTTTTCCGAATGCAAAGGGTTATAATATTTTTCGTAAAGCAGCCGGTACTTCAAACTATCCATCTACGCCCATTAATTCAACGCCGATTATTCCTGCTTCTGCCTGTAATCAAATCCGTGGTTTATTAATCAACGGTATAGATTCAACCAACTGGAACCTCGTCGCGCGTGGTCTTGGCGACTCCTTATTATTCAATCCCTGTAATGTTAACGCTCCGGGATTGAATCCCTGTTAAGGCAGCAAGACTGTTATTGCTGGCAAAAAGTATTCTGCCAATTGCAGAAGTAGTCGGAACCGGATATGAAGACCACAGTGTAATTTCCGGAAGCCAATATCTATACGAAGTAGTTGCATTGAATTCCTCCGGAAATGCTATTGGAGTGGTAGATACGAATCTTGGCGTAACTGCCGGAGCAGCCATACCATTGCCCGCACCAATCGGGCTGGTAACCGAAGCAGGCGATGCAATGAACCAGATCATGTGGAAACAGGTTAATGGTGCGGGAGGATATCAGGTCCAAAGATCAGTTTCGCCAGCGGGACCTTTTATCAGAGTAAACCCTTCAACTTTTTCAGCGTCATATACTCATCATTTAAATGGTGACACACTCATTCCGGCAGAACAGGGTTATGTGGACTATCAGGTCTATGACAGTATGGGGAAGCCTTCCACACATTTGGTAGCAGGTGTTAGCGTTGACGGTCCGGACAACGGAACAAAATATTATTACCGAGTTATGGCAATGGACTTTTTTAATCGTCCCGGAATTCTTTCTTCCGTTTCTGCACCGACAACACCAAAAGACACAACACCACCCGCAGTGGCCGGAAATCTTTTGACTGCTGTTGATAATATTCATGGGTATGTTCATGTGACCTGGAGTCAGGTGACAAAGGACATTAAAGGACGTTGGGAAGAACCTGACAGTTCAATCTCTTATTCATTGTACCGATTCACGAGCGAGTCAAATCCGGCCACCGGTTCACCCGTACTCGTGACAAATATCGGTCCTCGTAAAGGGATGGTGACCATTGATACCACTGATACTTACAGTGGACTTCGAGCACAATTCGGAAATAGAACCTGGTGGTACCGGGTTCGATGTATCGATACAAGAGGATTTAAAAGTGGATGGTCAGCGGCCGTATCCGCAATTGTAAAAGACACTACAGCACCCCACATTCCTACAGGCCTTATAGCAACAGGTTTCCCCGATCATATTTCACTTAAGTGGAACATCAATTCAGAACCCGATATGTCTTCCTATATGATTTACCGGAGCCTATGTCATCTGGGCGCATGGGTACCCTGTTCTAATCTGGATACCTGTCGATCCTGGTACAGTGCCGCAAAAAATAGTGACAGTTTTCCGAGTAGCAGAGACAAAGGCAGATTTCCCTGTCCCTGCAGCGGGGCTTTTGATTTTCTTGGGAGCATCACACAGGACTCTGCAAAAAGGGCACGTTCCCAGGGACATGTGATGTATAATGACTTTACAGTTCCTGCAGGTTCACCGCTTTGTTATGCTTATTGGATCAAGGCCAAAGATTCATCGGAAAACCAAAGCGGATCCTTTCCTGTTCCTTCACCGGCAGAAAAAGTCCAAATCGTTTGTGTGCATCTGCGGGATACGACACCACCGGAGCCAGCTGTCATAACTGGTATGAATGCACTTAACAATAGCATATTTATTCAGTGGATCGGACCACCGTCACAGGATATAAGGGCTTATCAGTTGTATCGTGCAGTCGGACTTATTCCCGGACAAGAACCACCTGTCAGCAACTTTGTTTTTGTAGGTGGTATGACAGTTGAGATACCTCCTAAATTACCACAGGTACTTACATCCCCATATGTGCCACCGCATGTTTTGCCCTGCGATAGTATCCCGGTTCAGGCAATGCCATGGATGAGTCAGGGACAATTCGTAGATCTGCATGTTAAACCCAAACTCACTTATTGGTATCGGGTCACCGGAATAGATTATGCCGGTAATGAAACTGCTTTATCTAAAGCCGCACCTCTCAGCACTTTCACTTTTTCTCTCGTGCTTCCCCAAGTTCCGAAACTTGATACACTTATAACGACAGCAACACCATGTTCCGTACAAATATTATGGACAACCACAGTGTCGTCAACTGACCAGGTGGGAGTTATTGTCTACCGGAGTAATGCCGCAAACGGAATTTACTCTCCTATTGTAACATCGCCAGTTAAAGGCAATAGTTTCTCTGATGTGCAAGTTGTGCATGGACAGGTTTATTATTATAAGATTGCAATACTTGTAAAGACTGGACAATTGTCAAACTTATCTCCTTACAAATTTATAACTCCATAGACATGAAGCATTGTATTTTAATATGCGTAGTTTTTTTCTGTATCTCTGAATGCACACATGCTCAAGGCAAAGACACGGCCTGGTTACTTCAAAACACCTGGGCATTTCAGAATTTTGATGACACGAATGTTTCATGGAATCTGTTTCGACAAAGTTTTATAGGAGTGGCGCCATCGCCTTCAGGAGATTTCGATGTAGCTTTTTACGAAGCACTCTATAAGAATGTTCTGTTTAATCCTGGAAATTGTTTTGGGATGGACGTGACGGCAATGATTATTATGCAAAACGGAGGTTACCAGGGTTATTGCCATCCGCCTTTTGTCTACGCATCGCAACCTTTACCCGCAATGGCTGGTCCACTGGATTCTAATTTGCATACGTTAATCAACATTACGCATGGAAATCAGATCAACAATGGTTTTCTTAGCTATATTCTGAACATCGTATCAACAAGTAAAAACAGAGACGGAAACTACGCCTTCGATATGGTTCATAAATATCTTGCAGAGGGAGACCAGCCTGTCGTGGCTATTTCAACAAATATATCACCCGGAGACGGCGAAGGTGGCCATGTACTGACACCTTATTTTGAAGATACAATATCGCTTTCACCTCTCACCCGGAGAATTTTTGTCTATGATCCAAACCGTTCTATTTATGCTCCGTCAACGGACAGTACACATATTTTTTATACTCTTGGACTAAATTTCATTAAAGTACATAGTGATGGAACCTGGAGTTATCCTCATGATGATCCTTATACGACACATCCGCCCTGGACCGGTAATCCTGGAAGCGGAGGAAATTGTATGGCCATTCCCCTTTCAGTGGCTGGGAAAAAAGACCGTCTGCCTCAGAGTCTTTTTACCAGCGTTAACCAGGCAATCGGGACGATTTTTATTTTCGGTAAAAATGTCAAAGTAAAACAAATCACCGACCTTAAAAATCACCGTCATTATTACAGTGAAAAAGGTACTGGTGAAGAGTCAGGATCAGAAAGATCTATGCGTAATATTTATCCGTTTATACCACTGGACGGAAAAATGCATCCTGAATCTGGCGGCGCTTCCGAAGTGTATTTCATTAGCGGTAATCATCCTTATCGACTTGCGATTCTCGCCAAAGGTCCTTCAAAGTAGCGATGATTTTCGGAGGACGTTATATTGAACAAAAAGGTATCGGAGATGGAACAATTCACTTTTTTCATTCGCCATCAGCCATCTCCACTGAAGAACAAAGAAATATTCAACATTGCATAAAAGTCATTTATTGTAAAAGCTGGTACGGATACAAAGTCGCAATAGACGTCATTGTTTCATGACACGATTACGAATTTAAAAATCTGTGCAAAATAGTTTTTCACATTAAGTATATTTTTAAAAATAAGCACACATTCGTAATCCAGTAAAACTGAATTATTTAGCATTCGGAAAAAATGGTCCCATAAATTATGTAACAAATTGATATTCAATAGAGGGAGAATCCAGTCCCGGGCACGAAAACCTTCCCGCTAAAAGCGGGAGGGTTTTTGCATTTATGAGCGTTCCAAGCTTGCTTGGAAAAGCGAATGAATGCAAAAACGCTGAGCACCGAAGGTGCGAAGAGGTTTTTGTACAGCCCCTCGTGGGAGTATCTGGATGACCGAAGGTCAATCCAGTCCCGGGCACAAGGCCTTTCCAACGAAGTTTGAGAGGCCTTTTTTTTGCGAGCGTTGTGAACTTGTTCACGAAAGCGAGTAAATAAAAATGCCGGATCCCGCGAAGCGGGATAAAGGCATTGCATCACCTTTCGTGGGAGTATATGGGTGACCGTAGCGTGCGAAGCGTGCATAGGTATTCCAGTCCCGGGGACGAAAAACCCTCCGTAATCAATTTGATTGCCAGAGGCTTTTGAATTTGTAACACCTTTTTTTACAACAGTTTTTTACGCTTATCCACACTAAAAAAGTCCCTTAAAGGTCCCATAGAAAATCCATAGATATTGATCAGGATTGTAATAAGCCTTTTGACGCTCAATCGCTGCAGGATCTTCATTCCTTCGGCTACATCAAATACATTCCTTCGCACAATCTTTTTCTGGGCAGCCTGGTTTATCTGAAAAGGACATAACCGATTCAATTTTGTGAGCCTTCAATTACTGAACTTCAAATTTTTTGTAATAGTTCTATTCTATTCTTAAAAGGGTCCATAAAAGAAAAACGAATATGTCCTGGAATTTGAGTTTCTTCCCTGATACTGACTCCAAAATTTTTCAAATGCTGCCGGGCAACATCCAGGTCCTCAACTTCAAACGCCGGATGCCGTTTTGATTTATTGATTTCATTCTCCGTCCCAATGTGCAGCTGAACATCGGCAATTTCATACCAGAGTCCGCCATTTGCAACGAGCGCATCAGGTTTTCGAATCTCCGTCAATCCAATAACGCCGGTATAAAATCCTCTTGCTTCAGATTCCGCCCCCAATGGAATGCAAATCTGGATATGGTCAATTCTCTTAAATCTTATCATAATTGCTGTTTGAAGATAGTAATTTCTTTCGCGACATTTTTTTCGCCACATTTTACATAAAGCCTCATTTGCGAATTTTATTTCGAGGTAAAAAAATTCAATTTCCTCATTCTCAAACGAATAAAATCTGGCATCCATTCGGGATTTAATAAGGCGATTTAAAATTTTCCAAAGAACTAATTAAAAATAATCAGCTTGTGCATAATTACCATAGAAGATACATGCGGCCGCCATGCCCTGATCCAAATAATGAATTAAACCCGGAATCCGAATCGAATTTCGAGATGGAGAATTTCGAAAATGAGACCAACTTAATGACTCGCAGACCGATGAGGACTCCTAACCGATTCCTTTTCTTTTACCTCACCTATCTGTCTGACTACAGATTGGTACAAATCGGCACAAATTGGACCTTAAGAAAAAGAGAACGCCAACAGTATGGTTTCAGGATATTTCTGATCGCCTTTCAGATCCCAGTCAGGTTCGAATAAATAAAGAAACAAGGAACCACGTGATGAATACTATTGCCAATGGTGGTACAATATCAAAAGAAATGATGGGCGCACTAATGAATAATAAAACCGGCATGATGGTGATGCAGCAACATGCCATTGTTGTCGGACATTTTAGGGTTACTCTTTTCCTTTTTTATATTATATAATCCATTTGCCGGCGCTGTAACCATCGTAGCCTGGACCGGAGTGGCTTTTATCAGTACAGGTATAGCACTGATGATTTTTTCATTTAAGGCTAAACAAGTTAAAAAAGCGCTTACCTAAGGATATTGTAATTCCAAACAGCAGGAACAACCATATTCAGCCGTCGCCGGTCAAGACACGGTGCTTATAAGCTGTTTGTTTTTCAATAATTCCTTTGTAAAACGATACCCGATCTCAAAAATGTCGGGTATTTTATGAATATCGAACAATCCAAACGCAGTGAGCTCCGGGGGTTCGATATATAAAGAACAACCAGTGGCTGCTCTTCCGATCATCTCACGATGGATTAAGTGCAGGGTTCTGTCTGCAGTCTCCATTGGTTTTTCTTCAGGCCTGAACAATTTTATAGGATTAACATAAATACTTATTACCTCCTCCCTCTTATTGATAAATGGTTCAATGGGCAGATTATTGGATAGCCCTCCGTCAACAAAAGGAATACCATCTATAAAAACGGGTGGAAATAAAATAGGAATCGAACTTGCTGCAGTAATGATTTCAACGATATCTCCTTTATCAAAAACGGTCTGACGACCGTTTACGAAATTGGTTGCTGTTGCATAAAAGGGAATGGGCAGATCTTCAATATTCTTATACCGCATGTTTTTCTTCAGAAATGCCGCTATGTTTTTCATGGATACCATGCCCATTTTAAACCCGTTCCAGGCTAGCATGTTCGGTTTTAATTTGCCGATAAACAGATCTTTAATTTCCTCCGGTGTAAAATCACTGGCCAAAAAAGCTCCGGCGATGGAACCGGCACTCGTGCCGGCAATTTCAGATGGATAAATATCCTGTTCCCGGAAAGCTTTCAATGCTCCTAAATGTGCAAAACCGCGACACCCGCCACCCGACAGAACAAAAGGCTTTTTTTGCATTTCCCCTTTATTAAGTGAGAAGAAATTGGTTTCCGGCGCCGGACATCCCAATCGCCGGATCATAATTTCTAAATTTAAATTGGTATAAATTTAAGCCTAAATCATCATCTGATAATTGCCCTACAAATCTGTATTTATTTTCTGTATAATTAGGTTTTAATGCTTCGGAAGATATCCCAGCCATAGTAAGGCACCTGTTTTTTGTTCGTGTACATTTTGTGCCGATTACAAATAGCTTATGTATGCAAACGCGATCTAGAAAAGAATTTGTATATATCTATTTTATTGAAAGTGAGATGTAATATTATTCCTGGATGGACAGTTCATTTAATGCCATCGAAATGCATTCATAAAGCATTTTGATCCTTTCACTTTTTTCGAGGTTTTTATGTGAGTCAGCGCTATCATCAGAAATCTTTATACCTTCTATTGGCGTATCACTTATTTTGAACCTATTAAATTTTAGCGCATGCTGCATACATACATTGAGACAAATCCGGTAGACCCAGGTATTTATCATTGCCTCATTACGGAAGGAAGGCAATGATTTCCATATATTCAAAGCTACGTCCTGGAACAAGTCCTGCTGATCTTCAAAGCTGGACGCATAAGCACGGCAAATTCGTAATATCCTTTGCTTATTTTCTTCAATCGTCCGGCTGAATTGACTTTTCAAGTTTTCGTCCATTGGTTAATATAAAAGCCTTATAATAATTTGTTATCAAATTTGAAAAAACATTACACGAGTACAATGCTTTTAGCGGAAAATTTTAATTAACCCTCAAATCGCATGATTCCTTAGAATGGATGTAACTAATGAGTACCTGGAAATGTAAATACGAAGCGATTGATCCGAAGGAAGATTTCACCGAATATTATGAAGCGATACCCGCCGACACGCGGATTATGTAATATGCGAAGATCAATGCGCGCGCAACATATTTTAAATCGCTGCAGGATCTGAATTCTTTCGGATACATCAAATACATTCCTTCGTGTAATCTTTTTTTGGGCAGCCTGGTTTATCCGAAAAGAATATAATACCAGTTCACAAAGGCACCATATGAGCATTGAGATAATAAATCAGTGCGGGTGTATTTTTCTGCCCGAGTTTCCGCATAATATTATGCCTGTGTGATTCCGTCGTTTTGAGTCCAATATTCAGTTTCGCGGAAATTTCCGCAGATGATAATCCTCTGCGAATCAAGTGGAGGACATCCATTTCTCTTTCAGTCAACGTCCCGATTTTTGAATTCGCGGAACGATCGGAATCCGTCTCTTTCATTCTCTCCTCCATTTCCGCACAGATAAACCGGTTTCCTTTCGACACTTCCAAAACCGCCTTCATCATTTCCTCCGGTGAAGAATTTTTTGTAACGTAGCCGCTGGCGCCCATTTGCAATATCTTTCTCGCATATACGGCCTGGTTATACATGGACACTGCAATAACACCAGTATCCGGGAATTTTTTTCGAATCCTTCGGGTTGCTTCGATTCCCGAGCCGGTGGGCATATGAATATCCATCAGTACGATATCGGGCCGTTTTTTTTCACTCATCAAAATGGCTTCCTGCGAATCACTGCAGGTTCCAACAACTTTAAATCGTTTGTCCCGGCTGAGAACCATCGCCCAGGTTTCTCTTACCAGCCGGTGATCGTCCACAATTAAAATGCTGATCATATCTTTTTTTTGAAGAATGTTTCAGGAAGAGGGAGCGCGTAGTCAGACCGGTAGCTATTGAGGTGGTACAAAGATAAGTCTTGTAGCAGGTTTCAAAAGAGCGGATTTCTTCTAAGTAAAAACCATTAGGCGCTACATTAAATACATTCCTTCGCACGTCTAGTTTTAGGGAGCCTGGATTATCTGAAAAGAATTCAGGAGCAAAGCAATGAAATGGATTTACGATCTATTACCTCCCGGGGCAAATTGAACATTTCAATTAAAATCCTATATTCGTATTGTGAAGTATTTCCGGAAAATATCAATCAAAGAGCCATCAGCACTGCTGTTTATGGTGCTGATGGTATTTATTAATGGAGTTAAATTATTCCATTCCCATCACAATTCTGATAATTCCTCTCCACGTTCTTCCGTTAGTTTATCTGATAGTAATTCTCATCTTTCTCTTCATCAGGTTACACAGGATAAACATTGTCCGATCTGTGATTTCAACCTGATGAAAAATGCAGATATGGCTCATTCTGAAATTTCTCCCTTTATCAGGGTATCAGGAAATGCAGTCTTTACCAGTCAGCTGCCTCCATCTCTCCATCAATTTTCCTTTCCCACTAAGGGCAGGGCTCCTCCGGTCTTTCTTTCCTAATGCCTGTTGTTTTCTGATACATGATAAATCCTCGTGCTTGCGCCTGGATTTTTACAGGCATTTGGGAGATTTGGAACAACAACATCTTTCCTGATTTCTTGAACGTGGTTTTTTAAAAATAAACGCCATGGAAAGACTTAAAAAAAAGATCACAGCCGTTCTGCTGATCATAGCTTTTACTCAAAAGTTGGGACTTGGGTTATTCATGCATGCCTGTTTTCATGAAAAAACCCTTGGATTAACGAATGATCCGAAAAATCCGGTAGCGCATCTGCAGCAGGTTAGATGTACCTGTATTGAAGATGCGATGATCCCTTTCGCAATCACTACGATATCGATTATCGTTAGTACCCCGGTAAAATATTATTTCAATTACACTAACCGCGATCGGGTTTTATATTCTTCGTCCGAAATAATCTACAATAGTCTTCGGGGTCCCCCACCCACTGGCGACTTTTATAAAATGGGCTAACACTCATAGCCTATATAAACGGAATGGACCGGCGCTAGCCGGAATTGAATCATTGTTTTCATTAAAGATTAATTTTATATGCAAAAGTTATTTTCTGTACCACGCGGATATTCAATAGTTTTTTATCTGTTCATGCTGGGTCTTGGGGGATGCAGTAAATCACCAGAGACCGTTACCCCCGCACTTCCTGGTAATGAGTTTTTAACTACGGTGGAACTATATCTTCAAAATTCCACTAACCCGGCAGATATTCAGACTGCTATCTGGACACAAATAAGTCCAACTTCCGGAATTTACCAGCCCGATTCAACTTATGTCAATCTGGCTCAACTGAATTTGAAAGCCAACACGACGTATAATGGACAGCTTTATATTTTTGACCAAACAAAAACACCCTGGGATACTGTAAGTATAGAAATCAAACAAAGAGAAAATTATCATCTTTTCTTTTTCCAGGTCTCTCCCATTGCATCTTCAAATCTGGTAATTAGCAATACGACGCCAAATATTCCTATGGCAGACTGGAATACTGGTTTACCGGCTTCAGACACAACGGCTGGCGGCGTATCAATCAATGAAATATTAAGTCCCCCTGGAACAGCACTAAATCTGACGGTATCCAGAACGGATCTGGATACGAATAATCCTCCTTTGCAGATTGGACTTACGGATCAATTTGTAACAGGCGCTGCCAGTTCAGGGATTCTCAGGGTGGTTTTGAGACACCAGCCCAATGCAAAGAATGGGACCTATGATCCCGGATCTACTGATTTTGATATTACTTATGCAGTAAATATTCAATGATCAATTTTTGAATTCTTTAATCAAAATCAACTTTTATGAAATCAATAAAGATATTACTGTTTATAGTAACATTTTCACCGGTTATTATCTGTCGTGGTCAGGAGAAAGGAACAAGTTTCATCGGTGTAAGCGGAGGTGCATCTTTTCCGACCGGGAATTGGGGAAAAGTTTCCACCGCTACCTCACTCACCAGCCTGGAAGGAACTGTAGGTGACGTAAGCGGTTATGCAAATACAGGAGGGTTTTTCGCAGTTGATGGTGCCTGGTTTTTTTCGAAACATTTTGCCATTGGTGGAATGTTTAAATATGGGTCTTACAACCTTCACGGTATGGATTCGCTTTCTTACGGATATCAACAGTCTTTCGACGTGGATACCACCCGTCTCACTCATACCGATTATAAAATGTGGAGTATAATGCCGGGACTATATTATCAATTACAGATTGCCAAAAAACTTTCCTTGACCACCAGGGGACTAATCGGTATATCCAATGCATCGACACCCCAGATCACGGTGACCATTGAAGATGGAGGAGTTTTCGATACTCCGGTAGTTCAGTATTCTTCATCCAAAACCAGTTTCGCTTTTGATTTGGGCGCAGGTTTACGCTACGTAATTAGCAAAAACCTCGCAATAGATCTCAAGGGCGATTATTTTTATACAAACCCGGATTTCACAATCGACAATTCATCCAGGGTCAATAATGCCGGGCGAGAGATAACTGAGTATCATCAACCACTGACTTCGTTCAATGCTTCTCTGGGAATTGCATATCTGCTTTCCGGTAAATAACTATTCTTCATAAGACCGTCAAAAGATATTTTAGACGGTCTTATCATGCTTCAACCATGATTATAAAAAAACACTGGCTCCTGATTTTGTTTAGTCTGGCTTGTTTTACGAAAACCTATTCACAACAATTATCCTGTAGACTGGTTGTCAAAGGCAGCATTTCGCTAAGCGATTCTTCCAATCTGGATCTGAGTTCCACATCCGTTTATATCAGGCAAATCAATAGTCAGATTCATGTAGAGAACAATGGTGATTTCATCGTTCGAAATCTTTGTCCGGGCAGATTTGAAATCAGGATCAGTTATGTGGGATACAAATCAATAGATACCACACTTACGATTAAGGACAATACAGCATTTGGCTTCGTCCTGATCAATCAGACCCAACTGCTAACCGGTGTAACCATTACCTCAAGAATTCTTAAGAAAAATGAATTGACAGTCGAAGTGAAAGATACGGTGGGTGGACTTGCTATGGAAGAAATCCGGGGACTATCTCTTGGTGAGTCTCTCAAAAGTATTGCCGGTGTAAATAGTTTACAGAGCGGACCGAATATCTCCAAACCGGTTATCCATGGTGTTTATAGTAACCGGATATTAATCGTAAATAATGGTGTCAGGCAGGAAGGACAGACCTGGGGAAATGATCATGCGCCAGAAATCGATCCTTTTATTGCTACCAAATTTTCAGTAATCAAAGGTCCTGCAAGTATTCGGTATGGTTCTGATGCCATCGGCGGAGTGGTGTTAGTAGACCCGGCAGATATGCCGAGAACTCCGGGAGTTGATGGAAATGTAAACCTTGTTGCCATGACCAATGGACGTGTTGGTGTCGGTTCGGCATTGATTGAGCAGGCATTTGGTAATAAGCTGGAAGGATTAAGCTGGCGCCTGCAGGGCACTTTAAGAAAAGCCGGCAATTTCCAGGCTGCAGATTATTATCTGGGGAATACCGGATTTGATGAAGATGATTATTCAGCAACCCTCCAGTATAATAAAGCACATTACGGCGTGCAGTTATACTATAGTATGTTCAATACCAGGATTGGCATCGCAACGGCTTCCGTAGTGGGATCGATAGAAGATCTGTATGCAGCTTTCGTAAGAAGTCAGCCGATTGATACGGCGGGTTTTACTTATAACATCGTAAGGCCATATCAAACGGTCAACCATCAATTATTTAAAACCAGCGGATATATTGACCTTTCAAAAAACCTGGGAAGGATCGAAGGTACGTATGCCTTTCAGCGGGACGTAAGAAAGGAATATGATGCAGATGTATCTTATAATGATTCGCTGAATGCAAATAATATACCCGATTTGAATTTTCAGCTGAATACGCAAACAGTTGACCTGGCCTGGGAGCATCCCGCCATTAAAAATAAAATTGTAGGCAGTATTGGATTTAATTTTATTACGCACAGTAATATTGAACAGGGAACCAGCTACCAGCAACTCATTCCAAATTTCCTGGACTACGGTGGGGGCATTTATGCAATAGAGAAGCTCCAAACAAGAAAATGGATTTTTGAAGGAGGAGTCAGGTATGATTACCGATGGTTGCAGGCCTATGCACTGGATCCAACGAATCCAACCATCGAGAACAAACCCGTTTACAACTGGCAGAATGCGACCGTGAATCTTGGAGCTGAATATAAATTCAGCGACCATTTCTCAGCCATGTATAATTTTGGAACTGCCTGGCGTCCGCCACAGGTGATAGAACTTTTTGCCAACGGAATTCACCAGAGTGCTGCTTCGTTTGAGATCGGTGATTCGTCACTGACATTGGAAAAAGCATACAACAATAACCTGTCTTTCTTATTTGGAGGAGAAAAGATTTCTTTTGAAGCCGGATTTTATGTTAACTATTTTCATCATTATATCTATTTAAAGCCGGATAGTCTGCCTGTACAGACCATCCAGGGAGCTTTCCCGGCATATACTTATACACAGGTGAACGCATTGTTTGAAGGTTTGGACCTGAACATCACCTATGACATAACAAAACATCTCCGGTTTGTTTCAAAAACCTCGATCGTCCGGGCCCGAAATGAAACAACAAATGAATGGCTGGTATATATTCCGGCTGACCGCTACGATAACTCTATCCGTTATCATTGGGATTCCATCGGGAGATGGAAAAGCTTTTTTATTGGCATTGGTAATCTGGCAGTATCGAGACAAACCCGTGTACCTCCAAATAGTGATTACGTGGCGCCTCCACCCGGCTATGATCTCTGGGGTATGGAAGCCGGTTGTTCTATTCCCTTCTATAAAAAATATATCGATATAAATCTTACGGTAACCAATCTGACCAATGTATCCTACCGGGATTATCTGAACAGATTCCGCTATTACATGGATGATCTTGGAAGGAATGTAAGTCTGCGCTTGATGATACCTTTTTGATTCACCCTCAAAACATATGACCCATGATCATTTTCATCATTCGTTTTTTTGATATACTATCTTCCGGTCTGCTGGCCGGAATTATGATTTGTATCTGGCAGGGTGCCGACCATAAAGCCAGTTCAGAAATGAGTAACCTCGAAATACAACAGGCAAATATTAAAACATTTAATGATAAAATTCCTCTATTGGGATTGATGAATATATTATTAACAATAGCCTCCGCTGCCCTGCAAATTCACATCATGATTATTTTCATTCCCTTATTATCGGCTTCCCTGTTTTTAATGGTCAGTGGAATAATAACCAGGTATGGTAATCAGCCAATCAACAAACAAATCCAACGATGGTCAAAAGATTATATACCCAGCAAATGGGAATACATACGCGACAAATGGTTTTCTTATCATATTTATCGGACCATACTAACGTTGCTCGCATTTATCCTGATTATCCTTGCCAGCCTGATAAACTGATAATTTTCAATGACCCCTTCCTAAAAAGCTAATCATATATATAGAATGTCGGCTGGCTTGCGATGCCAAGACTTCAGGGTGCTTCAGGATCAACGTTAAACAATTTAAAAATTTCATTTTTTGTTTGATCAGCTCCAAAGGGAATGATAATTTGAATCCAATATGAAAAATCCCTTAATAATTTTACATGAGATTCTTGACGGATTGATGCGACGTTATACCGACCGGGTGCCGGATGTCTCGCGGATACTCAGTGCCATGATCGCTGAGGGCATCATCTCAAAACGCACTGACATTGAGAACGACCATATCGCTTTCCGCACACTCGGAGTTCCGAACCTGGGTGTTCAGTCGCTGGAAAAGATTTTTATAGCATATGGGTATATCAGACGCGATTATTATGATTTCCCAAAAAAGAAATTAAACGCCTGGTGGTATTCTCCACCGGCTGCGGGGCTGCCCAGAATTTTTATTTCTGAACTGCGGGTCGAGCAACTATCGAAACGCTCGCAGGAAATCATTTATTCCTACACGGAAAAAGTCATTGAGGATCCGGTTGACGAGCTGAATTTGTCAAACGCGTATGATGTTGACCGTTACCTTCATAGTTCGTCCTGGGTTTTGCCATCCCTGGCTGACTATGAAGCACTCAGGAAGGAAAGTGAATATGCAGCCTGGGCAATATATAACCGGTATTACCTCAATCATTTCACCATGTCAGTGCATAATCTGAAAAAAGGATTTGATACATTAAAGTCATTTGATGATTTTCTGGAGCGGAATGGAATCCGGTTGAATGATTCGGGTGGTAAGATCAAGAGGAGTACTGACGGTTTATTACTGCAAAGCAGTACGGTGGCCGAAATGGTGCGGGCAACATTTGCAGGTGGTGAAGAAAAAATGATCCCCGGTTCATATGTTGAATTTGCAGAAAGGAAAAATGGCAGGGAGGGATTTGAGGCGGCGAATGCCGATAAGATATTTGAGAGTACATATCTGGAACAAGTTGAAAAATGGAGGTCATGAAAAAAATTCTGCTGATTACAAACAGCCGGGAAATCAGATCCATTATCCCATGTAATTAAGCGGGATTCATTGGTACCAAATAGTTTCTGATTTGCATCTGTCCAATTCATGAAGCCCTCTTGGGTGAACTCGTTCACCAAGTGGATTCGGCCCGGTATAAAACTTCCATTACACGGTAAATTCACAAGGCATTACTTTTTGCTTTACTACCAGTCCCGGGCACGAAGACCCTCGCGGGAGTATCTGGATCACCAAAGGTCAGCTATGGAGTCAGTTGAAGCATCTGCCGCAGAGCGGCCAGGTCGAGATGACCGATCACTTCTTTGGCGAGTTCCTGCCCGCATCCCAGCCTGATGTATAAAGATTGCACAGAGAGCTTTTTGCCGTCTGTGCGAAGCTCCGGAGTGCAGACCATTTTAGCGGTCGGCTCCGGTGTTGACCAGCTTCCGACCAAAATATAAGTGCCTCCGGAATAGCTGTATCCCCAGGTAGGATTAGTTGTATTTTCAACCAGATAGCCGTAAGCAGTTTTTGTTACCGAAGCCTGGCTGCCGTCCGCAGGATAGTCCCGGGACCAGGGAACGTTTACACCGACTTCTACTTCGATTTGCTGATTGTTGTTGATATTATTCCCAAAGCCTGTAAGTTCTTTTTGCAGACGGTCCCTCTCCCGGTTCACACGCGCACTGTCGGCCGGCGCCGGATTCATAGGAAGCGCCGCCATCTTATTCACCAGATCCAGCATGTGACTGGTTGAACCCGAATTCATCATGACGCTTGGATTGATCTGATAGCTTGTCTTGAAAACCTGGTTGAAGTCTCTGAAATTATAAAAATTATTTTCAGATTGCAATCGCACCCTCGTAACCTTGTTTTCTTTTACCTTTTCACAGAGCCATTGTTTTGAATGCAGATAGGTAATAGCAGGCTCCAGGGCTTCATTAAGCGTGGACCAGATCTTGTGGTGAAAACTGGTTTCGCAGGCAGAAGCAGAACGCCACTGTCCGAGATCAAATCCCGGACTCATGGTGTTATAGATGGTATTATCGCATCCTTCATAATGGTCAGGGAGTTTTTGCGTCAGCGGAGACCGGCTCGATAAAGATATTTTCCCGTTGACGGGAATCGCTTCGCTGGACAACTGGCGGGAACTCAATACACCGTCAAAACTGATTTTCAGATGCAGCGGATCGAGAAGATCCACATGTACGTGCAGCTTAGATTTTTTCCCGGGATCCAGTTGCACGTGGCTGCCATCCTTTCCCTTCACCAGGATACTCACATCATTGTATCCGCCGATTTCGACGCTGTAATCGTCGGGAAAATTAAAAGATGATTTCTTTCGTGATAATTCCAGAAAGATTCTGTTGTCATCGTCCGGCCCGTCAGACAGGTACACCACGATATGAGCGTCCGTGGCTGTAACAAACCAGTAAGACTGGATCGGATTTTGACCGATTACAAAGGTTTCAGAGGTCAGGCCGGTAAAATCGGTTCTTGACTTTAATTCAGCATGTTGACATGATATGTAATTTTCGCCTTCCAGAAAGATTTGATCCGACTGGGCATTAAGGACAAAGACATGGAGTGTGGCGATAAGCAGAATAAGAATATATTTCATTTGTGTAAGAATGTAAAAACGATTTGGTTATCGAAACATCACCACCCGGCGGTTACAAAAGAAAGGATAATAGAAGTCTGAAGCAATCAGATGAAGATATGATTTTGAAAAACGGATCGTCTTTTCACGGGATACTACTACTCTTAACAAAAAAAATGGGCGGGCACGTAATATTTTTGCTCTTCCTCAGTTTATAGAGAGCAATCCTTTCTTTAACGCGACTATTCGTACCCGGAGGACTAAAATCCAAAATTCATGAAGAATTTAATCCGGAACGAATCAACCGTTGCTATTTTCATCTGGGCAAGACATTTATTTTTTTCGCCTGGGGCGAAGCGGATCTCCAGTATTAAAAACAGGTTTTTGGCTTTGGCTGTTTGTCTTAGCGCCTGTTCGTCAGGAATGGGACAATGGCTTTCTGAGGCCAAGTGGGAGTCAGGCATTGCGACCGGCCCGATGGTGTTTATGGGGGACCTTGGAGGAAATCCAGGCGTGGGTAAACCCCTTCTGAAAGATTATAATATACCCTCCACACGCTATACAATCGGGGCATATATTACCTGCTATCCCCAGCCCTGGCTGGGTGTAAGGTTCATGATCAGTCATGGAGAACTATATGGAAGTGACGCCCTCACCAATACAAAGAGCGGTGATGAGTTATCGAGAAAAAACAGAAACCTCGATTTTAGATCCCAGCTGAATGAGGGCCTCCTGATGGCGGAATTCATGCCAACGATCTTCCTGGAGGATGATCCGGGTCAATTCATCGGAAAGATCCGCCCCTATGGTCTGCTGGGAATCGGCGTATTTCATTTCAATCCGCAGGGCTCCTATACGGATTCCCTGGGTAATACCAGCTGGCAATATCTGCGGCCACTGCATACGGAAGGAGAAGGATTTGCCGAATATCCAGGACGAAAAATGTATTCACTGACCCAGTTCACGATCCCGATGGGTTTTGGGGCAAGATATTATATGAACGACAGATTCACTATATCTGCTGAAGTACTGCACCGGAAAACCTTCACTCACTATATCGATGATGTCAGCACTACCTATATCGATCCGTCCCTGTTTTATAAATATCTTCCGTACGGCCAGGCCGTCATAGCTGACAACATATCAAACAAGAGTCCGCTGCGGAATGATCCGAAAGCTGGCTATCAACCAGGAGATAAACGCGGAGACGCCAGTCGTGACAATGCCTATTTTAGTTTTAATTTCATGGTTGGCATACGAATCGGCCCTGATCCGAATCCGTATGATTCAGGAAATCACCCGCGTCTCAGATTTTAAAACGTCGTTTTGGTAAATCGCAACGCGCTGCATCCACAGCGATCCATTAAATGGCCATTGAAAAAAATCAATCCCTCATCCCGGACGCAATCAGGCACATGGCCTTACCTGCGTTTCCTGAATTTTGATGAAGCTCACCATTTCTGCAGGCTTCCGCCTTGAAACAACAGAGATACGAATTTGCACGGCGCGGCACTTCGACTATAAAGGAATAAAGTGCGGAATCACTTAATAATTTATCAGGCAGAACAAAGGGAATCGTTTTGATTCTGTTGTTCCTGAAATCCGGGAACAGAAAAATGAGCGTAATCCTGAACGCCGTGATATCCGATTTCCTTTCAAGGAAACGTTTGCTGAAAGTATAGTTTATGCTGACTTCCAGATACGAAAATTGGTCCTTAGGCTTTATATCATCGCTGACCGACATGATCCTGCTTGTCAGGTATTGAATATTCAGATCCCAATTCTCGATTCCGGCAACACTATATGCGTCGCCTTTTTTCGCCTGCGCGGCAAAATGTTTAACCAGTCTTTGCCAGAGCATTCCACCCTTAAAATTTTCACGAAAGGGCTGCAGGGCATCCATGATAAGCTTAGCCGGAATATTACTTTTCCGAAGACGCCTACCGTGCGCTTTCATCGCGCGGTTTAAAACGGTTTTGGATTTGGACCCCCTCGGCGCTCGTTCGTGTACACCATAGGCTTTGCTATTCACAACTACCTTTTCGGGCGAGTTTTTGAGAATTTTCTTTTTCGAAGGCATGCGTCTTTTCTGCAAATTATTAAATTCCGCAAATCAGCAGGAACCTTATAGGGTAAATATAGAGACCTTATAGAGACTTTTCGCCTCTTTGACAGGCTACTGACAAGTACTATGCAAATACAGATCCACTGATGCCAATTGCAGGCAATCACCCAAAACAGGTACAAAGAAAGAACTTATTTAACCGTTATGCTCCTCATATCGTATACGAATTTCGAGAACCCATTGACGACCCAAAGAGGTTCCAAAAAGGAGGCAATTAGGTTTTTTATTGTCCCTCCCTGAAGTATCTGGATAGCGAAGCTAACCGTAGATACATAAATAGGACAATAATCAATTTAATGCTCAAAAACTTTTTCCTTTGCAAGGGGCTTCAAACAGAAAAACCAGTCCTTGCAATATAATCCGCCATTTTCCCTTCCGTTCATTCTGTCTTCAGCAACACCACAACTTCCTGCTGTAGGAACAATGACGTCTTCGCCGGGCTGCCAGTCGGCCGGAGTAGCAATCGCAAATTTATCAGCGGTTTGCAGACCAATAATCACTCTTTTCAATTCTTCAAAATTTCTTCCCAGTGATAAGGGATAATAGATAACAGCCCTGATTATACTTGATGGATCTATAAAAAATACGGCCCGGACTGCTTTTGTGGTACTTTCCCCTGGTTGTATCATGCCATATTTCCTGGCCACCGACATAGTAATATCCTCAATCAATGGAAATTTTACTTCCACATTCTTCCAGCCCCGAAATTCGATCTTATCCTTAATGGTTCTTAACCAGGCAATGTGACTATATAAACCATCCACCGATAATCCAACCAAATCAGTATTCAGTTTTTTGAAGTCATTTTCCATTTTGGCAAAAGTCATAAACTCGCTGGTACATACAGGAGTAAAATCAGCCGGATGGCTAAAGAGGATAACCCATCTTCCTTTATAATCCTCCGGGAATTTGATATTACCCTGGGTCGTGACTGCGTCAAATGAAGGAGCTATATCACCTATTCGTGGCAGCGGTCTTGCGCCGGTTATTGCATTTTCACTGTTTACAATTTCAGACATAAAATGATAATTTAAGTTGTTGCAAAAATTCAAATGATTGCCTGCACTTTAGTCTGACAAAACTGATGAAGCGTTGTTTTAACAATCGAAATCAGCAGGCTCTTGCCTGATAAAGAATACTAGACCTTTTGCTTTTTAGTTTTGCAGGTACTAAATCCAAAAATTGCGTAAAGAGGGCAAAAACTAATGAGACTGGTCGCCAGGAAAACAACAGATAAAACCAAAAAAACGATGCCAAAAGTTCCTGTAATTGTATTCGTGAAAAACAAAGCTCCCATTACCAATGCAAGCAGGATGCGCGCTGTGCGGTCACCTGTTCCCATATTCGTTTTCATGTGATTTTATTTATTAATTAAACCATTATTGTAAAACTATAACTGTATTAAATCACTTTTAATGACCAAAATCATTTTGGTAACTGATTTATTTCATCTCAGACTCAGCCATACAGGCTTTCCAAAGAATATATCCACCTGAGAGATTGGAAACGTTCCTGTAACCATTCTGCTTCAATATCCTTTGCGCCAGATAACCTCTCAATCCGGCCTCACAATAGATATAAATATTTTTTTCCGTAGGTATTTCTTCCAGGCGGCTCCTGATTTCATCCAGGGGAATGTTGACAGCGCCTGGAATACTCCCTGCTGAGAATTCATCTGCTCTGCGTACATCGATCAGCAAATCTTCCGGTTTTAAACCGGCCAGCTGATGCCAGTAAAAAACCTTCAGCCTGTTCAATAGAATATTTTCTGCAACAAACCCAGCCATATTCACGGGGTCCTTTGCTGAAGAATACGGCGGAGCATATGCCTGTTCAAAATCTTCCAGATCATAAATCGTACTACCCTGCTTAATATAAGAAGCCATGATATCTGTACGCTTATCCACACCTTCATAACCGGCAATCTGGGCACCCAGCAACCGTCCGCTTTCCGGTGAAAATGCAATCTGGATGGACAACTGTTTCGCGTTCGGATAGTAGGATGCATGTGAACCCGCGTGATTGGTAGAAATTGTATGAGCGATATTTGCCGCGTCTAAATGTTTGGAAGCCATTCCGGCTGTACCGACAGTCATATCAAAAACTTGTACAATCGCCGTATTAATCGATCCATGATAACTATGTGTATTACCTAAAGCGATATTATTGGCGCAGATCCGCCCCTGCTTGTTTGCCGGACCTGCCAGGTAGGTGATCATGGACTGGCCGCTAATTGGATTTTTAAATTCAATCGCGTCCCCAACGGCATAGATATCCGGATCAGAAGTCTGCAAAAATTCATTTACTGCTATACCGCGGGCAGAGCCAATTTTTAAGCCGGCGCTTTCGGCGAGCTTCGTGTCGGGTCGAACGCCTATTGAAAGCAATACCATATCTGTCTTCAATGTGTCACCATTTTTTAAGTCGACCAGCAGCCCATCCCCGTCTCTTTTAAATCCGGTAACTGTCGTATTCAACCGGAGATGAACTCCTTTGGAACGGATATGCTGCTGTACAAGAGCGGCAATCGGAAAATCAAGCGGTGCCATTATCTGACTGGTCATCTCAATAATGGTAACCTGCAAGCCGAGGTTATGAAAATTTTCAGCCATTTCGAGACCGATAAAACCTGCCCCGATCACAATTACATTTTTTATTTTGTTTTGTACGATATAGGTTTTAATTACATCGGTGTCAGGCACATTTCTTAATGTGAAAATACCTTCACTGGAAATACCCGGTAAGGGCGGGCGAATGGGTTCCGCTCCGGGAGACAAAACCAGTTTATCATATTTTTCAGTATATATTTCGCCCGTAGTAAGTTTGACAACTGTGATAGTCTTTTTATCCGGATGAATCTCTGTCACCTCTGAACGCGTCCTGACATCAATATTAAATCGCTGGTTAAATGCAGCAGCTGTCTGGACGAAAAGTTTGTTCCTGTCTTTAATGACATCACCGATATAATAGGGTAGCCCGCAATTGGCATATGAAATATATTCACCCTTTTCAAAAATGATAATCTCAGCGTGCTCATCCAGTCTTCTTAATCTTGCGGCTGTGCTGGCTCCACCTGCAACTGCTCCTATAATAATGTATTTCATTTGTTCATGTTTTCAATAAGGTCAATTCACGACAGGTATTTCAAAATTACCCATCACTAAACAGAAGCAGGGTAACATTTATTACAAAAACACCCTCTTAATACCTTTTTGAATCATGATCATACTGAAAGGTGATGAACATCATCTGGCAACCGGCTCAAGATCATTTTTATTAACTGCATTCCATTAAAATTTTACTTCCCTTCTGATTCGAATTGTAACAAAAGAGACCAAACACCAAAATATAGCGAATTACCTTGCCGGAATAATAGTTTGGAAATGACAATTAACTAAATCAGATCACATTCAAAAGGAAACAGGATATGATTACAAAAAAAAATGATACCAAAGAGAATAAACTGGCCATATGGTTTAGCAGCATTCTGAGATGGTCACTTGGGTTGATACTTATATTTAAAGGCTTCAGCCAATCCAAAGACGACAGTGCATGGGCTACTATAATTTTCGGAATAATTATTCTTATTACCGGATTTTTCAGGCCTACATGCTGCATCAATGATAAATGTGATATATAATACCATTCAAAGAATAAAAAACTTAATTTATGAAAATCTTTCAGAAGTTATTTGGATCAGGACAAACCACAGATTTAAAAAACGCGATTGAACAGGGTGCTTTACTAGTTGACGTAAGAACACCCGCAGAATTTGCACAGGATCATGTAAAAGGATCCATCAACATTCCTTTGGATAAAATTCCTTCACAACTCAGCCAATTTAAAGGCCGAAAAAATATTATCGTTTTCTGTCTTAGTGGGGGCAGGAGTTCAATGGCAAAGTCAATCCTGGAAAAAAATGGATTTACCAGCGTGATAAACGGCGGTACTTGGAAACATGTGAACCAGGTTGTCTCTTCCTGCGTTACAAATGTTACCATCTGAAGATTTGTCAGCCATTAGTTTTGCGACAAATTAAAAATTGATGTGCAGGAGACACTTATTTTTATTGTTCACGATTACATCTTCCATTTTTTTAAATTCCCTTGTATCCAGGGTTTCGGCACAGGATAGTACGACGCATCTCAGCATGAGTGAAGCCATCCGGGTTGCTTTAAACAACAATAAGTCCATACAGCTGGCAAAAATGGATGAAGGCATTGCAGCTTCCCAATATAAACAGACAGAAGCTATTTTTTTACCCCAGGTAGGATTTTCCTATTCAGCCATGAGTACCAATAATCCCTTGTACGCTTTCGGATTTAAGCTGCAGGAAAAATCCATCACAGCTAATGATTTTAATCCCGAACTTTTAAATAATCCCTCCGCTACTCCGGATTTCACTACGAAATTAGATGTGCAGCAGCCACTCTTAAATATGGACCTGCGGTATAAAAGAAAGGCTGCGGAAAAACAAACAGAATTATATCAGTACAAAACACAGAGCACCCGGGAATATTTATCCTTTGAAGTGAAAAAAGCCTACCTGCAATTGTTGCTGGCTTATGATGCCGTGAAAGTTTTACAGGAAGCTCTGAAAAATGCAAAATCCGTTTACGACTTTACAGAAAATCATTTTAAGCAGGGGTTAATTCAGAAATCCGACTTGTTAAATGCCCAGGTTCAGCAAACAACAATTGAGAACAGTCTAGCGAAAGCAAAAAGCAATATCCGCAATGTATCAGATTATCTGAGCTTGTTAATGGGTCAGAAGCCTGGGACAATTTATTTGGCGGACAGTCTGGTTCAGACAGAGTCTGGCACAATTAGTCAAGCGACAAAGATTACAGCCACACGGTCTGATTTCCTGGCTACGCAAAGAGCGATTGAATCGTCTGAACTTATGATTAAGGCCAATAAGATGAGCTACCTGCCCAAGCTGAATGCATTCGGAAGTTACCAGTTTAATGACAGTCATATGTTTGGTTTTGGAGCTGGCGCCTACCTGGCCGGTGTGCAGCTTTCCTGGGATATATTTAAGGGCAACACAACAAAAAGTACTATCGCCACGCTGACGCTCGAACGTAATAAATTAACGACGGAATTAGCGCAGCAAAAAGATCAAAGCCAGATGGAACTGGATAAAGCCTACCGTGATCTCGCCGATGCACAGTTCGACGTCAGGCAGCGGAAAATAGCGATCGAGCAGGCATCGGAATCATTACTCATTTTACAAAACCGCTATCAACAGGGCCTGGTAAATACAACCGATGTGCTGATGGCATCAACTCAGCTTTCACAACAGGAATTTGCATTGGTTCAGGCCTTATTCAATACCCATGTCACCCAGGCTTATCTCCAATTATTAACCGCTTCAACAAACAAACAAAATAATTAAAATATGAGCATGACAATAAAAAGACCAGGAGCAGCAAAACTGGCTGGCATTCTTGGAATGCTTGCTTTGAGTTCCTGTAACTCAAATCAAAAGGGAGGAGCAATTCCCAATACAGATTCTGCCGTTATTGTAACCGTTGCCGAACCTTCCGGCACCACACAATACGACCTGAATATTAGTGGTCAGGTTGAAGCTTCCCAGACAACAAATATCAGCACCAGGGTAATGGGAACGATCACCTTTTTAAAAGTAAAAGTCGGGGACCATGTAAATAAAGGTCAGCTGCTGGTTTCCATCAGCAACCAGGATTTGTTGGCCAAAAGGGCGCAGACTGATGCCATGATTACTGAAGCTCAGGCTGTATTGAATAGCGCGCAAAAAGACTTTGACCGGTTTACTGTTTTATTCAATCAACAAAGCGCTACGGCAAAAGAGTTGGAAAATGTCACGTTACAATATCATACTGCACAATCCAGGCTTGATGCCGCAAAACAGATTAGAAACGAAGTAAATGCCAGTCTCAGTTATACTACTCTGGTCGCTCCCTTCTCAGGTATTGTCACGCAGAAGCTGGTTGAAGCTGGCAGTATGGCCAGTCCTGGCGTAACTCTGCTGACCATTGAACAAAGCGGTTCTTACCAGGTGAGCGCCTCGGTTCCAGAAAATATGATCAGCCAGATTTACAAGGGACAGGCTGCTTTAGTGACCATCAAATCCATCAATAAAACGGTCCATGGCGTTGTCACCCAGGTCAGTTTATCATCCCAGTATACCGGCAGCCAGTACCTGATAAAGATCAGCATTCCGGATAATGAAAAGAATGGATTGGATGCCGGTATGTATGCAGATATTTCAATCTCGTCCAAAAATACAGCGTCCACCGAAGCGGGTGGGCAGCCCATTCTTGTTCCAATTTCAAGTATTGTATACAAGGACCAGTTAACCGGACTATATACGATCGGATCTGACAATACTGCGTTGCTTCGCTGGGTCCGGCTGGGACGAACTTATGGTGATCGGGTCGAGGTGCTTACCGGACTTGCAAAGAATGAACAATTTATTGCATGGGCCGACGGGAACTTATACAATGGTATTCCGGTAAAAATAAAATAGATGATAGATCTGATAAGATCTGAAATGGAATTAACGCACGAATAAAAACGAATGAAAAACGGATTTTCAGGAAATATTGCCAAGGGGTTTCTGCAGTCAAAATTGACTATCCTGCTTATGATCGCCTTTTTACTGATTGGCGGTTACAGTACTTTTTTAATTCCCCGCGAAGAAGAACCGCAGATCAAAGTACCAATGGCGGATATTTTTATCGGCTTTCCCGGAGCTGAGCCAAAGAATGTCGAAACCAAACTGGTTGCTCCGATGGAAAAAATAATTTCCAATGTAAAGGGAGTCGAATATGTGTATTCTACTTCCATGAAGGGACAGGCAATGATCATCGTGCAGTTTCACGTTGGAGAAGATGTGGAACGTTCCCTGGTAAAACTCTACAGTGAGCTGATGAAGAACATGGACAAGATGCCCCAGGGCGTTACCCTTCCCCTGATTAAAACCAGAGCGATAGATGATGTGCCTGTATTAGGTTTGACTTTATGGAGCGAAAAATATGACGATTACCAGTTAAAACAAATCGGACAGGCGTTAACCAATGAAATAAAAAAAATAACGGATGTTTCGGATATTAAAATTATAGGTGGCCGGAGCCGTGAAGTGAAAGTGATTCTGGATAAAAATAAAATGGCTGAAACACATATGGACTTTTTATCCGTCAGCCGGCAGATACAGGCGAGTAATATGCAAATGCAAAGCGGCAATATCCTGAGGCAGGACACCGTATTTTCTGTCGAAACGGGAAATTTTCTGAATACCACTGATGATGTGGTGAATCTGGTTGTCGGCATTGACAAACAACAGCCGGTTTACCTCAGGCAAATCGCCCGTGTGGAAGAAGGACCTGAAACCTCCAATCAATATGTGCTCTTTGGATATGGGAAAGCCGATACTTCCAAAGCAAATACTTTCAAATCCAATTATCCCGCCATCACACTGAGCGTTGCCAAAAAGAAAGGTGCCGATGCGATGAAACTGTCTGAACAGATTATTGCAAAAGTTGATCGCCTTAAAAAAGAATTAATTCCCAACGAAGTGCAGGTTACCGTAAGCCGGAATTACGGTGAAACGGCATCAGATAAAGTATCCGAACTCTTATTCCACTTATTTATATCTATTGTAGTGGTTACTGTATTTGTGATGCTTGCTATGGGGTGGCGTGGCGGACTGGTCGTGTTTCTATCCGTACCTGTTACGTTTGCATTAACCCTGTTCAGCTATTATTTCATGGATTATACGCTGAACCGTATTACTCTTTTTGCATTGGTATTCATTACGGGGATTGTGGTAGATGATTCCATCATCATTGCCGAAAATATGCACCGTCATTTCAAAATGAAAAAGCTGCCACCACTTCAGGCGGCCATTTATGCCATCAATGAAGTGGGTAACCCTACCATACTGGCTACATTCACGGTGGTTGCCGCTGTTTTACCCATGGCTTTTGTATCCGGCATGATGGGACCTTACATGAGCCCCATGCCCATCGGTGCTTCCATCGCCATGATGCTGTCCCTGGTTGTTGCACTGACACTTACGCCCTATCTCGGTTTCATTTTTCTCCGGGAAAAAGAGAAAGAGGGCAGCAATCCTGCAGAAAGAAAACCCACACCCCTGGAAGAAAGCAGGATCTATAAGATTTACCGCGCTTTCATTCATCCTATGCTTGAAATCAGATGGAAACGTTGGACATTTATTATCAGCATTGTTGTCATATTGCTGGGTTCCATGATGCTTTTCTATACTAAATCCGTAGCCCTTAAAATGCTGCCCTTTGATAATAAAAATGAGTTCCAGGTGGTCATTGATATGCCTGAAGGAACCACACTCGAGAAAACTCAGGCTGTTACAAAAGATATTGCTGCTTTTATTTCCAAGCAGTCCCTGGTGGAGAATTATCAGGCTTATATCGGCACGTCAGCACCCATCAGTTTTAACGGATTAGTGCGGCATTATGATTTGCGAAGAGGCGAAAATGTGGCTGATATCCAGGTGAACCTGGCAGACAAAAGGAAAAGAAGCCTGCAAAGCCATGCCATCGCCAAACGGATGCGCGCGCCTATACAGGCTATAGCCGAAAAATATAATGCCAATGTGAAGATCGTGGAAGTGCCGCCGGGACCTCCGGTCCTTTCCACACTGGTTGCCGAAATTTACGGGCCTGATTATAATGAACAGATCCGCATAGCGAATCAGGTTAAAAACTTGTTTAAAAAAACACCCGACGTGGTGGATGTGGACTGGATGGTGGAAGCTGATCAACCCGGATACCACCTGGAGGTGAACAAAGAAAAAGCGATGCGCAATGGAGTAACGACCTCACAGGTTACTTCTACCATGCAGGCGGCTTTATCCGGTATGCCGTCAGGTATTTTGTATGAACCTGCCTCCTATGACCAAACTGCTATTAAACTACAGTTAACGGATGAGGACAAATCCAGTTTGGATGATCTACTGGATTTGAAAATAACCGGAATGCAGGGAAACTCAGTCACCATCCGGGACCTGGTCACCGTGACCCGGAAAATAAATGAAAAAAATATTTACAGGAAAAACCAAAAGGAAGTGGTGTATGTACTGGCAGATATGTCCGGAAAACTGGAAAGCCCTTCCTATGCGATTGCAAATATATCAGACAGCCTGAAAAACGTTTCGCTGCCTAAGGGGTTTAGTTTAAAAGAAGAATACACGCATCAGCCTGAAATGGAAGACAACTACTCCGTCAAATGGGACGGAGAATGGCAAATCACCTTCGAAGTGTTCCGTGATCTGGGTATTGCTTTTGCTGTAGTCATTTTACTGATCTACATATTGATTGTCGGCTGGTTCCAGAACTTTACAGTACCCCTGGTGATGCTGGCTGCTATCCCCTTATCTCTGATTGGAATCATATTGGGTCACTGGCTGCTTGGCGCTTATTTTACCGCAACATCCATGATTGGATTCATTGCCCTCGCCGGAGTAATGGTACGGAATTCTGTGTTGCTGATTGATTTCATCAATATTCGCTTACGCGAAGGAATACCTTTAAAGCAGGCCATCATAGAAGCTGGTGCAGTACGAACCACTCCAATTCTTCTGACAGCAGGAGCCGTTGCGTTGGGTGCGATCATTATTTTATTTGATCCCATTTTCCAGGGACTCGCCATTTCCCTGATGGGAGGTACCATTACCTCCACATTCCTCACACTGCTGGTAGTACCGCTGCTGTATTTTAAATTAATGCGAAAAAAATATCCCGTCAGATAAATAAAAAACTTTATGATGAAACTATTTATAGTCACCTGCCTGAAAGAGTCTCAGGACGACGTCACGAAAATATTTAAGCAGGCCAATATCCATGTATTCAGTGCTGCACAGATCATCGGGTTCAGGGACAATCAGCCGCTGGACATAATGGATAGCTGGTTCGCCAGCGGTGATGAGAAAATGGATTCGATGATACTGTTTAGTTTTACCGATGCAGTGAATGCGGATATTGGTATGGAGCTGATCAAAAATTTTAATAAATCAACAGGAACGAATTTCCCGATCCGTTCCTTTATTGTTCCGGTAGAAAAATCAGGAGTATAAACATTGTCGGGTAGAATACCGGGTTTAAAACGCTAATTTTGTTCAGAGTAAATCATTCTATTACTCCAGTTCCGCGTTTTATACTCAATGATGAATAAATCAATCTTTGACTCTGTTTTCGAGCCTGCGCTGGTCAATGAAATGCATCAGTCTGGTGAAATCAGATCTTATAAAGAAGGAGATGTGATTATGAATTACGGCAAATACATCCGTATGATGCCGCTTATTATCAGCGGAACTGTCAAAGTATTGCGAATGGATGAAAACGGCAAAGAAATACTTTTGTATTATTTGTCGAGCAATGAAAGTTGCTCGATGGCTTACAGTTGTTGCGTCGAAGCGAAGAAAAGCGAAGTAAAAGCAATTGCTGAGGACGATGTGGAACTAATCGCGATCCCCCATACAAAATTAGATGAATGGCTATGCAAATATCCCAGCTGGAAGAACTACATCATGCGAAGTTTCAACGAACGCTTTTTAGAACTGCTGAAATCCATCGAAACCATCGCATTTCATAAACTGGATGAACGGCTGATTTCTTACCTTAAAGAAAAACAACGGCTTTCCGGCAGCAGTATCATAAAAGCATCCCACTATCTTATTGCAGAAGAACTGGCCACATCCCGGGTGGTTATTTCGCGATTGCTCAAGCAATTGGAAAATGATAAAAAAATAATATTATACCGGAATGAAATTAAACTCATGAATGGATTCAACAACCATCAAATTAAATAGAAACACTTCGCCAATGACTTTTAAATATTTAGATATCCGCTGAAAATGCTATTCATTAATTACCCTGTTCCGAATTTTATTAATTTTTTCAAATTAAATATCTCTTTTACTAAGTCACTAACATCGTATTTATACTGAAGTAGTATTTATACTAAGGCGCAATTGTTAAAATTATCAGCAAAGTTTTTTAATTTCATGGTACGTTTCTTGCATGTTAGAATAAAATCTAACTCTCCTTAATTTTAAGACATTATTTCACTTGTTGATTTCTACCCCGTCAATTATTTAATTAAAAAAAACGACTATGAAACGAACAAGAAATGCCGTTTTAGCATGCCTCTCTGTTATTGTAATCTCTTTGGTTTTAGTGACCGCCTGTAACAAGGAAAATTCGAATTCATCGGGCGCCATTCCTTCCGGTAAACAAAAGGTTTCCGTTACTCTGAATGACGGGCCGGTTCTTAACCTGACCAGTGTGATCGTAGATATACGATATGTGGAAGTTAAAGTAGATACCGGCAAAGTAAGACATGATGACAGATACTATGACGACGACCATGAAGGCGACGATGATCACCAGGGGAACGAAGTAAATCATCACGGTGACCGCTTCGGTGTATGGGATACAGTGGGTGTGACCCCCGGCTTATATGATCTGGTCAAATTGCAAAATGGTATGGATACCCTGATTGCAACCGGCATAACGCAAGCAGGTAAAATAACCATGATCCGGGTAACACTGGGAAACAACAATAGTGTATCTACAGACAGTACCCATACTTATCCGCTACCTGTTTGTTTCGGCAGTCCTTATGTTTATGCTAATATCAGGACCGTATCCCTGGATAGCATTGGCAACAATCAGTTTATCGTACATCTGGACTTCAACATAGCCAGATCGATCAGACACTATGATGGTCAATATTGTCTGAAGCCAGTCATAATACCGTATTGTGGCAAAAATTCCGGATCGATAGAAGGCATTGTACTTCCCTCAGCGGCACATGCCTTTGTGGAAGTATTAAATAGTTCAGATACGGCACTGGCCATTCCGGAAGATAACGGTGTGTTTAAAATAAACGGCCTCCCCCCGGGAACTTATTCGGTGTTATATAATTCAGTAGCCTTATACCATGATACCACACTGACAAATATATCCGTGTTGCTGGGTGAAGAAACAAAACTTCCTACCATCGTATTGCACCCTTAGAAAATGTCATAATCTATGGTCAGCCGCCGGCAAGCTCTGGCGGCTGATCTTTTATAAGAAGATTCCTGATTTGCTCCACAAGTCGATTTTTGTTATCCAATCTATTTCTTAACTCCTGATCGGATCAGGCACATCAGTTTCCGGTCGGGAGTTTAATTCCACCCCGCAGATCGGTCATGACATTCAGCCATACAAAAAGATTTAAACCGCTTTACACAATTGCACGGCTTTGGGAAATAAAATATTATTCTCCAGATGAACATGTTCGTGCAGATCATCTTCAAATTCTTTAAGCTCTGCCAGGCAAATCCGGAATGTAGTGCATGCGCCGGCCGGAACAGCATAGTTATTGGTAAGTCTGCGGATCTCAAACAGGGTATCGCCGGCATTTTCATGTTCATGCTCCATCATGGCAATGGGATCGCTGATATAACGGGTAGGAAACTGATTTGCCTGACCAGCGTTCTTTTCTATTTCCAGTATCCTTGGAAATAAAATGGCTTCTTCCTTTTTCATATGCTGATCCATTTCTCTATGAATTATTTCGAAAAGCTCTTTCACACGCACCATGAAAGGAAAGGAATCACCGTGTTTAGATGCGACTTTCTCCAGATGTCCTGCGATCACCGGCATGGCATTTTTTACATAATAGTGATGCGTCGTTACAATATGATTGACCAATTGTGTTTCCGTCATTTCAGAAAACGGCATTTGCTTACCTGTTTCTTTCATTCCGGCTGCGTCTATTTCTTTCAAAACCGCCGACAAATCGATGCCTCGTTCTTTACAAACTTCCTCAAGATTCATCTTCCCGCGACAACAAAAGTCAATGCTGTATTTTTCCAAAACCGGAACGATCTGATGGTTCTCAAGTACCAAAGAAGCAATAGATCGTCTTGTTGAATTTTCCATCTTTTTTTTCAAAATTCGTCAGATTTTCTCCATCATTTTATGATTGGAGTCATCTTTTGAAAATAACTGATGGTAAACAATGATTCCTATTCCGCCTGACAGCATACATGCAGCAACGAATAGCCAGTATTGAACGCCGGGCACACCGCTATCGCACAGATCAGATACGCCCTGAATCATCAGGAGCAATTCATTAAAGACAATTGCTGCAACAAAAACGATCATGCCCTGTTTTGTTCCGGCGTTAATCTGAATCTGACGAAACGTAAAACAATATCCGAGAATAAAGATTGTAATGATCCCGAGCAGAATAAGGTGCAGGTACCCAATCACAATAGGTCGAAATCCAAAAGCCATATGACTAATGGCAGGTATTACGGATGCAGTCTGCAACAATAGCTTTATACTAAGCGCTACTCCAAAAAAAACAAATAATATCCTGGAAAACGGAACTACTTTTAATCGGATTTCGGCAACACTCTTCTTAACTGCGTATAATAGTTGAATCCAACCTGCCAGCTGGCATACAGTTCCGATCACCACAATAATATACAGCCAGACCGGAATATGCCACCATAATACAGAGAGGAAATAAGTCGGCAGTGCCGCCAGGGCAAATAACCGAAATACTTTTTTCAGGATTTCTTCAGAAATTCCGATCCTTGACAATTGGTAACTTAATAAACCCAGGCAGGCAAAAATGAACCAGATATTATACTGAAAATGAAGATAAAAATAAATGGAAGCCAGGTACCAGTTCTGTTGCATATCGTGGGATGCCATCATATAAGCGAGTGAAAACGGGCCCGCTGAAGAAATGACATTACCCAGCAGGGCCAGTTTGAACCAGCTATGAATAACTGACCGAATGGGTATCCGGTTCAGATCCTTCCAGAAAAGAACAGCAAAATAATAAGAAGCAAACACAGACAAAGTCGAAAATAAAATAGAAACAAAGCCATAGCCCTGGATAGGAAAGCTGATTAACATTCCGTATGCAGTGATGGCATTGAAATAAAGAATCCGGCGATATTTTGGGAAAAAATCCTTCGATGTCTTTTCGGACAGATACCCGGTCAGCAGCGTCATCAGGGCCTGTGTAACCCATCCGGCAAAGGCAAAATGCGAGTGCCCGTGAAGTAAAAACTGCTGGTCGATAAAAGGAAGAGAAAAGGCGATTTTATATCGAAGGATCACCCCCAGCAAGGCAACCAGGAATAAATTAAAAAGAGAAAACTGTAACCACTTTTTCCGGGAAGAATTGCACTGTTTTTTTTCCAAAGAAAATTCTAAACAGACAGATTTTTTATGCTTTCAATCATAAGATCAGCAATACACTTTGCCTCTTTCGATCACCAGCTGACCATTATCATTCATATGACGGATACTTCTGATCACTGTCTCCACTCTTAAACCAGTCATATCGGCAACCTGCTGTCTCGTTAATTTCAGGAGATTGCATTTCCTGCAATAATTACGATTTGATTTTTTGAAATAGCTGAATAATGTAGAAATGCGATGCTCGGGACCGAAACAGGAAAGTTCTTTCAATAACAGGAATTTTAACCGCAGGCGTTCACTGAATAATATCAAAAATTCCTGTGAGATTTCAGGGCTCTCTTTCATCATTTGCTGAAATGTGGCCTTATGCAGACGAATGATTACCGACTCCTTGTTGGTAATTGCCGACGCGGCATACCGTGATCCGTCAAATAATGGTAGTTCCCCAAAACTTTCACCCGGTTCAATCATATTTTGGATGAATTCACCGCCATCATCCTTAAAGTTTGTCCAGCGTACAGAACCAGAAACCAGCTGATGATAGAATTGACATTCGCTGTCTTCACGAAAAATGGTTTCCTCAGGCCCGAGCTTTTTATAAACAGCACCCCAGGCCAGCAATGTATCGATTTCAATCATAGTCGATTTGTTTATCAGCTAAAATATCATGATATCGGCAGTTTCATGAATGATTTAGCCCCTTCTGCTATATGATTAAAATCATATTATCCGGTTATAAAAAGCTGAAACCCTTGCTGGCATTGAATGACCGAAGAATTTGATTCAGGCAACATACTGAGATTTTATTCTTTACTGCTGCGATTATGATCGAACGCATAAAAAAGGGCGTCTACGAGTGATAATCTTGCATTGCCGATTTCCATTCAATTAAAAATACAATATGAAAAAGTTTCTTTTCCTAAGTCTGTTAACTCTGCTTTGCGATAGCCTGCGGCAGTAACAATTCAAGCGACAACAAACAAGCACCGCCTTCTGCTGATCAGTCAAAATCAGCTGATGCAAATCCTTCTTATGACCAGAAGAGAGGTGAAGGTAAATTTTCAAAAGTGGAAGTAAGTCCTGGGCTGGATGTTGCCAAGGCTGATGCAGGCTTAAAAGTGTACACCGTCAAATGCAGTGCCTGTCACAAATTAACGGAGGAAAAATTAGTAGGACCAGGATGGAAAGGTGTCACCAGCCGGCATACTGCAGAATGGATTATGAATTTTGCCACTAACCCTGATGTCATGATTGACAAGGATCCCAAGGCACAGGCGATGCTTGAGATCTGCCTCGTTCGTATGCCTAATCAGAATTTAACAGACGAAGATGCCCGGAATATTTACGAGTTTATGCGTAAAAACGACGGGGTAAAATAGAACAGGAATTTTTTCAAAGCAAAGAATCAAATTATGAAAAATTTTAAGACTAAGCTGATGGCCGTTATAGGAATATGCGCATTGGCTTTTGGATTTCAATCATGCAAACCTAAAAACACCGGTAATGCAGTGTCAGGAGATGCGGCCTCAAAAGCTTATGTAGCTCCCGGCAAATACGATGAATTCTACAATTTTGTTTCCGGTGGTTTCAGCGGCCAAATGAGTATTTACGGACTACCATCAGGTCGTCTGCTGCGAGTGATACCGGTATTTTCGGTTGATCCGGAAAAAGGCTATGGTTTCAGTGAAGAAACAAAACCTATGCTGAATACCTCCCATGGGTTTGTTCCCTGGGATGACCTGCATCATGAAGACCTGTCCCAGACAAATGGGGAAATAGATGGCAGATGGATATTTGCCAATGCGAACAATACTCCCAGAGTGGCCAGGGTCGATCTGAAAACTTTTCACACAGCGGAAATCATCGAACTGCCCAACAGTGCGGGAAATCACTCCTCCCCTTTTATTACAGAAAATACTGAATATGTAGTTGCCGGTACGCGATTCAGCGTTCCACCTGATAATGTAAACGGAGATGTTCCGATTAATTCTTACAAAAAGAATTTCAAAGGCACGATCAGTTTTATCAGTGTCGATAAAACTACTGGTTCCATGAGCATCGCCTTTCAGTTAAGATGTCCGGGTGTGAATTTTGACCTGAGTCATGCCGGCAAAGAAAAATCGCACGGCTGGTTCTTCTTTTCCTGTTACAATACAGAACAGGCCAACACCCTGCTGGAAGTAAATGCTTCCCAGAGAGACAAGGATTTTATTATGGCAGTCAACTGGAAAAAAGCAGAAGAATATGTGAAGGCCGGTAAGGGTGAAAAACAAACGGTCAGATATGTTCATAATGTCTATAATGAAAAGACCCATACAGCTACATCAGTGAAACAAAAACAGAAGTGATCGTTCTTGATACAAAAACACTTAAAGATATCTGTTATTTTATTCCCTGCCCGAAATCGCCGCATGGTTGTGATGTGGATCCAACCGGTGAATATATTGTAGGAAGTGGAAAATTAGCTGCACTCATTCCTGTTTTCAGCTTCACAAAACTGATGACAGCCATCAACAACAAAGACTTTATCGGCGACTACGATGGTATCCCGGTTGTCAAATATGAATCCGCTTTATACGGCGAAGTAAAAAAACCGGGTCTGGGACCTTTGCACACCGAATTTGACGGAAAAGGATTTGCATATACGACCATGTTCGTTTCTTCAGAAGTCGTAAAATGGAATATCAAAGATTTGAAAGTGGTGGACCGTCAGCCTACTTTTTATTCTCCGGGTCATTTGTGTATACCCGGTGGAGATTCAAGAACTCCCAACTCAAAATATTTAATTGTCTATAATAAAATTACGAAAGACCGTTACCTGCCAACTGGTCCGGAACTGGCACAAAGCGCGCAGCTTTTCGACATTACGGGTGAAAAAATGCAGCTGATCCTTGACTTTCCAACCATCGGTGAACCACATTATGCTCAGGCAGTAGCAGCCGATGTGATCAGGAACAATTCTGTGAAGTTTTACAAGCTGGAAGAAAATACCAATCCATTTGTATCTAAGGGAGAGGGTGAAACAAAAGTAGTCAGAAAAGGCAACCGCGTGGATGTTTATATCACGGCGATCCGTTCTCATTTTTCCCCTGACAATATTGAAGGAATCAAAATGGGCGATGAAGTATACTGGCATGTAACCAATCTGGAACAGGACTGGGATGTGCCGCACGGATTTGCCATCAAAGGTGCGCTAACCGCGCGAACTGCTTGTTATGCCGGGCGAAACGCAAACACTCAAATGGATACCTGAAAAACCAGGTATGTATCCCTTCTACTGTACAGATTTTTGCAGTGCCTTACACCAGGAAATGCAGGGTTATGTCAGAGTATCACCCAAAGAAAGTAATACGGCGTTGTTATTCAGCACAGGAAAAAATTTACCACCCAATGATTCAACTCTTGTAAAAAATTAAGAATTATCAGAAATACAGGAAGTTCAAGATCCAATATCTTTTTCAACCTATAATTCAAAATACAATGCAAAACATAAAGAATATATTTTCTGCTTTCATTTTACTATTGTTGTTTTCATGCAATCAATCCAACAGTTCTAATAACTCACCTGCCGCCGTTCAGGATTCTCCGCAGGTTGCAGGTGGCCAGGAGAAAGTACTCGACAATGAATCTGAAAAGGATGTTGTAAAAGTTGCTGTCTCATCGAAAGATCATACGACACTGGTGGCGGCATTAAAACAGGCCGACCTGGTTACTTCACTATCAAACGCCGGACCTTTCACAGTATTTGCTCCTACTAATGAAGCCTTTGCCAAACTGCCCGCCGGAACGGTTGACGATCTCATGAAGGATGCGAAAAAAGAAGATTTGCGGAATGTGCTTCAATATCATGTAACACTTTCCGTACTAAAACCGGAAAGTTTTAAGGACGGACAAACATTGGGTATGGTAAATGGTGACAACGTTACTGTTCAGGTAAAAGATGGTAAAATAACACTGAACAATTCCGTTCATGTCATTACATCTATTCCTGCATCCAATGGAATTATTTATGTAGTAGACGGCGTATTGTTACCGCCCGTCAGTAAGTAAAATAAATATTTGAATTTATTTTTATGAAAAATGATCAAATAAGTATCTCGGGCAGATTGCTGTTCGTGTTAAGTGGCATTTCGCTGTTTACCATTTTATTTTTCCCGATGTGGCAGATCCAGTTGTCTGCTCCCCAATATCCGGAGGGCCTGATTTTGTTGATTTTTCCAAACAAATTGGGTGGAAATGTTGATATTATCAACGGTCTGAATCATTATATTGGTATGAAATCCATTCATGCCGGAGACTTCCTTGAATTCACGATTCTACCTTATATCATTGGTTTTTTCTCTTTGCTATTTCTTATTTCAGGTATCATTGGAAAAAGGAAATTAATAAACCTGTCGTTCGTTTTGTTTGTCTGCTTTGGCGTCACAGCGATGGTTGATTTTTGGAAATGGGAATATAATTATGGTCATACTTTAAATCCGGATGCCGCTATCATCGTCCCGGGAATGTCCTATCAGCCTCCGCTGATCGGATTTAAGCAGTTGCTCAATTTTGGCGCTTATTCTATTCCCGACATCGGTGGGTGGATTTTCGTTGGCGTGGGAATCGTACTGCTGTTTGTCGTCTGCCGGGAATGGTATACCGTCAAATCAAAAAGGAAAAAATTAAATACAGGTTCAATACTTGCCGTTCTTTTTATATCTGTCCTGTTTTCATCCTGCAGCGCCGGTCCGGCTCCTATAAACCTGGGAAAGGACAACTGCCAGTTTTGTGAGATGACCATCAGCGACATCCGTTTTGGTGCAGAAATCATTACAGGAAAGGGGAAAATATTCAAATTTGACGACCCCCAATGTGCCATTTCATTTCTTAAAGCACACCCTGATATCAATCATTCACTTCAGGAAATATATTTTACAGACTTTTCCGATCCCCATTCCCTGATTCCTTCCCGGACTGTTTTCTTTTTGAAGAGTGAAAATCTCCAGGCTCCGATGGGCGGCACATATACAGCATTTAGCAGTATGGAAAATTTAAATAAAGTAAAACAGGAATTTCCAGGATCGGTTACGAACTGGAATGAAATGAACAAACCATGAAATTCCTGATCAATATATTATTTCTCCTGTCGATTGGCCTTGCCTCCGATGCACATATTCTGAAAGTCGGCCCTTCTCAAAAATACAAATCCATTCGGGCGGCGGTTCTTCAATCCATGAGCGGGGATACGATCCTGGTAGATCCGGGATTATACAATGAAAAAAATATAACGATTTCTAAACCGATAACCCTGATCGGCCTTCAGTTTCCCGTTTTGGATGGTGAACACAAATATGAAATTCTTTCGCTGAAATCAAATCATATAACCATATGTGGATTTAAAATAATTCACTCCGGCGTTTCCAGTCTGGAAGATATTGCCGGAATAAAAATTTACAACGGACGGGACGTGATGGTAATGAATAACATCCTGGAAGATGACTTTTTTGGAATCTATGTTCAGGCGGGAACAAACTGCCGAATTGAAAACAATCAAATAAAAGCGTTCTCCAAAATTGAGCAGCAAAGTGGCAATGGAATCCACTGCTGGAAATGTGACAGCCTGCTGATCAGGAAAAACAGAATCTCCGGACAACGGGATGGAATCTACTTTGAATTTGTAACCAATTCATTGATTGAATTAAATGAATCTGTCAATAACCTGCGTTATGGCTTACACTTTATGTTTTCCCACCATGATGATTATGTTTCCAATATTTTCAGCAACAATGGCGCCGGCGTGTCGGTCATGTTTACGCATGGAGTAAAGATGTTAAACAACCGCTTTGAAGACAACTGGGGGGACGGGTCCTTCGGTCTTTTACTCAAAGAAATATCCGACAGCCATATCAGCGGTAACAAATTCACTAATAACACTGCAGGAATTTATATGGAAGGAGCCAGTAGAATTCAAATTGAAGGCAACCTCTTTAAAAGCAATGGCTGGGCGATTAAGATTCAGGCCAGCTGCATGGACGTTAAAGTATCAGGTAATAATTTTCTTTCCAACAGTTTTGATATAGGAACAAATGGAACCCTGGTTTTAAATTCTTTTGATCATAATTACTGGGACAAATATGAAGGTTATGACATCAATAAGAATAATGTAGGTGATGTGCCCTATCATCCGGTAAGCCTGTTTTCCATGATCGTGGAAAAAAACCCATCGGCGATGATGCTGTTCAGGAGTTTTATGACTACCCTTTTAGATAAAACTGAAAAAATAATACCAAGCCTGACACCTGAAAATCTGAAAGATGATTATCCATTTATGAAACCCATCAAATTATGATAATCGCCAGCAACGTTTCCAAACAATTCGGAAAGCTTAAGGCCCTGGATAATATCTCCGCAACCTGTGTGAGAGGCGAATGCGTCGCACTGATAGGTCCAAATGGCAGTGGTAAAACAACACTTATCAAGTGCATACTTGGTATGGTAGTACCCAACAGCGGCTTCATAACTTTTAATGGAAAAAACATTCTGCACGACTGGCTATACCGGGAACATATCGGTTATATGCCGCAAATCGGCAGGTACCCGGAAAATATGACCATCCGCCAGATGTTTTCCATGATGAAAGATATCCGGCAGGTCACCAACACTGAAAAATTAGATGAAGAACTGATCAATCTGTTTGGCCTGGATAAACTGCTGGACAAAAGGATGAGAACACTATCCGGAGGTACAAGACAAAAGGTGAGCGCTACACTGGCATTTCTGTTTAAGCCGGATGTGCTCATTCTGGATGAGCCCACAGCAGGACTGGACCCGGTAGCGTCAGAAATTTTAAAGGAGAAAATCATCAGGGAAAAACAAAAAGGGAAGCTGATTCTTATCACATCACATATTTTAAGCGACCTGGATGACCTGATAACGCAGGTTATTTATATGCAGGATGGTCATTTAATATTCCACAAATCCTTAGCAGAATTAAGAATGGATACAGGAGAAACAAAGCTGTCCAAAGCAATAGCTTCCGTCATGTTAAAGAATTAATACTATGAACAAAATTATCAAATATGTAATTGTGGATATTCTGAGGAATAAAATTGTATTGGCCTACACATTCTTCCTGTTCGCGATATCACTAAGTGTTTTTAACCTGGATGACAATTCCACCAAAGGATTATTGAGCCTGCTTAACCTGGTATTGATTATCGTTCCACTGGTTTCGATCATATTTTCCACCATTTATGTTTACAATAGTTCAGAATTTATCGAGTTGCTCGTCAGCCAGCCTTTGAAAAGAGAAAAAATCTGGGCAAGTCTTTTCTTCGGTTTAAGCGGATCATTATCCATGGCTGTTTTAGCCGGCGCGGGAATCCCTATACTGCTATATGCTCCAACCGCAACAGGTTTAATTATGGTATCCATGGCCGTTTTGTTAACGATCATATTTGTTTCCATCGCCATGCTGGCAACAGTACTTACACGCGATAAAGCGAAAGGCATTGGCGTATCCATACTATTATGGCTTTATTTTTCTTTGCTATTTGACGGACTGGTTTTATTTATCCTCTTCCAATTTCAGGACTATCCGATGGAAAAAGCGATGGTCGTCATGAGCGGATTGAATCCCATTGATCTCGGAAGAATACTCATATTACTGAAAATGGATATTTCCGCATTGATGGGATATAGTGGCGCCATATTCAGGGATTCCTTTGGTTCCGGCACAGGCTTCATCATTGCATTGCTAATCATGATGGCCTGGGTAGCCGTTCCTGCCTGGTTGTCTTTAAGAAAATTTAGCCGGAAAGATCTATAGTCAGATCCGGATAATTCAAGCAGATGAAAAAAGACATTGAAACGATCGAAGATATTAAGGTACTGATTGACCATTTTTATAAACTGGCAATTAAAGATCCTTTAATCGGGCATATTTTCACTACTACAATAAAAGTCAACTGGGAAAAGCACCTGCCAGTCATGTATTCGTTCTGGGAAAATACACTTTTTTATACGGGAAGTTATACCGGGAATCCAATGATGATACATCAAAGAATTCACCGGGTGGCGAATTTGACCGCTCAACAGTTTGACCGGTGGACAGCCTTGTTCACTTCAACAGTTGACAATCATTTCGAAGGAGAAAAAGCCGATCTGGCTAAAAACAGAGCACTAAGTATTTCGGCAATAATGAAAATCAAAATATTAAACTGCCAATAAAAGGATTGCCGTTAATTCAGTCCCGGCCAAAAAAACCTCTCAGGTTAATTGTATAGCTCAGAATTGAGTTATATCATAGATGCAATTGATATTTATCACCTAAAAATGTATGGCCATTGAATAACTTTCATAAAATAAAAAAATATCATTATGGTTTATATATATAATAAGGATATTAAAATACCGGCAAACGGGGAAGAATTAAAAGGAAGATTAGTATTGCCTCAAAACGCCAGTGCAATTATTATCTTTTCTCATGGCAGCGGAAGCAGTTATTTAAGTCCACGAAACATACAAGTTGCAGAGTATCTCCATCACCGAAAATTCGGAACGCTTTTATTTGATTTGCTTACTGAAGATGAGGGTTTGCACTATTATAACCGATTCGACATTGACCTCCTTACCAGTCGATTGATTAATGCGACGGACTGGCTGATCGAACAACCCTATACAGAAGGGAAAAGAATGGGGTATTTCGGAGCCAGTACAGGAGCCGCTTCCGCATTGCAGGCTGCTGCAACACAATCTTTTATTGGTGCAGTGGTAAGCCGCGGCGGAAGACCTGACATGGCAATAGAAATGCTGCATAAAGTGCAGGCGCCTACCTTATTAATTGTCGGAAGCAGAGATATGGATGTATTGAAATTAAACCAGATGGCTTTTGAAAAATTGAATTGCGAAAAAAAATTAGAAATCATTTCGGGAGCTTCGCACCTGTTTGAAGAATACGGTACGCTGGAAAAGGTCTGCCAGTCAGCGTCGGCATGGTTCACAAAATATTTGCAGCCTGTTGGTATAGAACATTAAAAACTCCAAAACATTCACCTGTTAACATTCAGTTTATGGAAACAGAAACAAGAAGCGAGTCTTATACAACTAAAGAAACGATAAGGACAATTTATGAAAGAAGGGCCGTCAGAAAATACAAAAGCAAACCGGTCGAATGGAAATTGATCGAACAGATAATCGATGCGGGGAGAATGGCTCCGTCTGCCATCAACAAGCAACCCTGGAAGTTTTATGTAGTTACTGATAAAATACTTATTAAATCCTTTTCTGCGGCAATAGCCAGTGTTACTTTGAAAGATTTTGCCAAGTCAGGAATAAAAAAAATGTTCAAAACAGCCGTCCACCTGTTTCATTTTTCTAAAGGTTTCAATTTTAGTGCCCTGGAAGATCCTGTTTTTCATGGAGCGCCTGTCGTTATTTTTATTACGTCACCCAAAGATAATGAATGGGCTTCTTTGGATATTGGCATGTGTGCGCAGAATATGATGCTGGCAGCAAAATCATTGGGACTGGAAACCTGCCCTGTTGGGTTTGGAAAATTTATTGAGAAAACAAAAATGTATCCAAGGTTAAAAATACCCCCTGAAGAGCACGTACAGATTTCTATTATTATCGGTTATGGCAATGAAAATCCGGAAGTACATGAACGGCTAAGAAATAATATCGTTATAGTGGAATGAATCCGTTTGTTTTGTTTGTCAAATCATTTAATTAAAAGCCCCACTTGATACGCAGATAAAAATTATTGGTAACTGAGCGGTATCTGCCGCCTTGTTCTGAAAAAAAAGATTGCCCGATGAAATCAAGGATCCAGTCATTTGCGATGGAATAGGTGAGCGTAGGTAAAATAAAAATGGAATTGCCGGTCGGTGAAAACATGGTAGCGAGGCTGGCTTTGAAAATGGGAGTAAAAGGATAGGATATTTCAGAAAATATGGTGTATTTAAAAGGGAATATATCTTTCGGCGAAAGATATTCCGTTGCCAGCTGCGAAAGATTTACTACGGTATCCTGCCCAAGTTTATTATATAATCCGGAGACGAGTACATAAATACCATTTTTGAATGCATAGTCCAAAGACGTGGAAGAAACGAATGTGGCTGTATCCGAATAAGAAGCATAGGGAGTGAAATATGTGAACTCCCCTTTAAATCCTGCACCAAAAATATTTCCGGCCCATCCGGCACCTACGGTGAAGTCTTTCTGGTAAATGCCTGAAAATACCTGGAAATCATAGTTCCATTTGTTATAATGAAACATGATTGCTTCAGTACTTTGGTTAAAAGTCTTACCTGGGCTGATTGCCAATTCAATGGCGGAAGATGAATTGATTTCATAGACAGTCCGCACCGCATCTGTGCCGGGGCGCTCCTCATAATCAAAATCAAGATAGTTAAATGCATTAAAAATATCATTGGGCGTCCATACTGTATTTATGCCCCAATTAATTCTCTGTCTTCCAAGGGTAATATCCCATTTGCCCTGGATGTATTCTGCACTGGCACGATCGATAGTCGTGTTAAACAAGACAGCATTCTGATCAATCCAGTTCCTGGATAAATTAATTGGAGCATAAGAGCCTGTCACTGTGGAAGCAAAATTTGAATCACTTTGAACAATCTCTCCATAATAGAGGCGGTTTCTTATTTCAAGCCGGAAATTCAAGTGTTCATTTGGCTGGTAGCGGAAATTAAGACGGTTGTGAATTTCTGAGTTAGTTAACAGTTCTGTAGGTTCGTTTGTGAAACTTACCAGTTCAAGGTATTTAATATATCCATTCAGGGTAAATTTATGCGAACGTGTTGTAGTATCATTCTGAGCAAATGCCTGGTGAATCAGCATAAGGCCGGATAAGATCAATATACAGCTTCGTAAATTCATCGGTTTACGTCTGATATAATCTTACCATCTACCAATGTGACTACCCGGCGCGCTTTGTCAATTACGCGTTGGTCATGCGTAGAGAAAATAAAAGTCATTTTTTCTTCTTTATTGAGTTTAGCCATGATTTCCAGTAAATTTTCAGCTGATTTTGAATCCAGATTGGCTGTCGGTTCATCAGCCAAAATGAAGCGGGGTTTAGACGCAAGTGCCCTGGCGACAGCAACACGTTGTTGCTGGCCGCCGGAAAGTTCCGCAGGGCGATTGTTTAATTTTTCTTTGAGCCCTACCTGCTCCAGAAGATCCACAGCCCGTTGTTCCCTTTCATTCTTAGGTTTTTTTTGCAACAACATGACAAACTCAACATTTTCACTGGCAGTCAATACAGGGATCAGATTATATGCCTGGAAAACGAAGCCAATATTATGAAGCCTGAAATCGATCAATTTATTTTCATTCATCTTTGTAATATCAAAATCATCTACCATCACAACACCTGCTGTAGGATAGTCCAGTCCGCCAATGAGGTTAAGCAGAGTTGTTTTACCCGATCCGGAAGGTCCAACCAGGGCAATAAATTCTCCTTCTTCTACCTGTAGATTTATACCGTTGACTGCATATACCGGGATCGAGTCAGGGTTATATGTTTTTGAAAGATTACGAGTTTCGATTATGTTATGCATAATAACTCAGATTTTATGAATTGCCACTACGGGCTTGAGTTGTAAAGCTTTTAAAGCGGGATATATTCCTGAAAAAATGGCTGTAAGTGCCGTCATCAGAATAACCGGCAGAAATACCGATGATTCTAATTCCGGATATACAATGTTGCTGAAACCAAATTGGGACAATGCTTTTGAAAAAGGAGATAAATCAATTCCATGCCTTGACAGGATGTTTACAGTACCAAGTGTCAGAAACATTCCAACCGGGATACCGACGCAGGTAAGCATCAGGGATTCCAGCATGACCATCACGAATACTCTGCGTTTATCCATGCCTATGGCCATGAGCATTCCGAACTCTCTCTGTCTTTCAAGGACTGCCATCAGCATCGTATTTATTATCCCAAACATGAGAGCAAGAAGAATAATACCAATTATAACATACATCAGCTGGCCAAAAATGCTGGTCAGTATGGCCATTTCAGGTTCAATCTCTTTCCAGGTTTGTACGAGTAACAAAGGGAATTGCTTTTTGAACCTGCCCGCAACGGAATCTACTTTTTTCCCATCTTTTAACATGATAGCTATTTCATGCCCCCCTTGCCCGGTACCGAGCATTTGTCCGAGTTCATTAAACAGAGTAAACACAGTCATTTCATCAAAACCAGAATTGCGCGAACGAAAAATTCCTGCAATCCGGAACGAACCTGATGTTAAATCACCCGTATTTGATTGAAAAGTAAGAACGACTTTATTGTGGAGTTTTACACCCAGTTTTTCAGCTAGTTTTTCTCCTATTAAAATTTCATTCTTTTTAGAGTCTGTAAAATAAGTGCCCTTAACTATATCAGAAGATATGCTGCTTATCAATCTTTCATCCGCCGGGACAATGCCATGTATTTCAACACCCGATGCGGTTAATGAGGAAGAAATCATTCCTGTGGTAACGATCCTTACAGATATGGCCTGCACATTCGTGTCCATTTTAAGTCTGAAGATTATTTCAGCCAGGTTGCCGATTGTATCAGCCGGATCCTTATCGTCCGGGAAAGCCGGATTATGAATTTGTATGTGCGAGAGTTGTGTTTCAACAGCATTACTTATATCCTGTTTTGCCAGTCCCCAGAAGAACGCATCTATAAACATGGCAGCGAATAAACCTACCGATACAGAGGCGATTACCACAATACTGCGCATTTTGTTTCTCCAGATATTTCTCCAGGCTATTATAAAAATCATATTTAACTGTTTATGGCTACTATGGCTTTCATTTTGCGAATTTTAACTATGGCATACAGGGAGAGTATGATGGCAATGGAAATGACCGCATATCCCTGTATAATAAAATTGGATATATCCGTGGATGGTTGTATGATGGGTTCAAAATTAAATTCCTCCATTTCTTTAGAAAGGGTACCACTCATATGTATCGGGTGATACCACCAATAAAGTACAATAAGAAAAGCTCCCGCAATACCCAAAAGAGTACCAATGATCGACATCAGTAACATTTCCAGGACAACAATTCCCGAAAGAATTCTCCTTTTCATTCCAATAGCAATCAGAATTCCGAACTCGTGTAATCGTTCATTGAGCATCATTAATATAGTTCCGAAAATTCCAAAAGCAATTACGAGATATAAAACACCTGACATAATCTCGTTTTGAGCCATTTTCGCCTGAAACAGCTGATCTAATTCAGGATTCATTTCCTGCCATGCCATTACCTCATAACCCAGACCTTTTGTTTGTTTAATAAGACGCTGCTTCAATGCATCCAATTTATCTCTCTTGTTGAGCATAAGTGAAATTGAAGTAAATCTGACGCCCGTACTTAAAAAATTTCTGCAGCTTGCAATCGGAAGCCATATCATTCCCTTGTTCATTTCAGGAATTCCAAGTTTCACGATTCCTTTTACCGGATACTTCGCGGCCGCCATATTGCCATGATAGCCCTGCCCGAGCAATATAACTGTATCTTTGACTTTCAATTTTAAATATTCAGCCAATCCTTCTGCAAGCAATACAGATTTATCGCTGTCTTCAAGATATTTTCCGCTTATCAGTCTCTGTGAAAGTTTGGATTCAGCATTCTCTTTTGCCGGGTCAATACCCATAACGATTATGCCTTTTGTGCGTTCTCCGCTTGAAGCCAGAGCAAACGTTTCTAATCTCGGGGTCCAGGATACAATTTCATTTTCGTTATTTAAAATAGTTGTGAGCGCATGGCTTTCTTCAAAACTGCTGTCAACAGACTTATTTTCCCAGTATCCTTTCTGATGAATCTGAATATATCCACCAGACATGCTTAAGGTATCATAAATCATCCGGTCAAATAAGCCGACAACTGCAACACGCATCAATACAGCAAAAATCATTGCGAAGAAAATGGACGATACAGTAATGAGGGTTCGACGCCTGCTTCGCCACATATTTCTCCAGGCCAGTTTCAGATACATCATCTCGCTTTTTTCATATTTTCTGTTGTGAAGAAATCTTCGGAAATCGGTTGATTGAACCTGGCACTTTTATATTTAATTACAGTTTCCTGGCCCTTCTTCTCTGCTGGTATCATTTCCATTTTGGCAGGTATCGTACGACCACCCATATTTCGGATATCAGAACATTGGAGGATATTGACAAGCCTGCCGTCTTCATCATAAAATTCAAGTCTCAGTTCGAGATAATCCTTCTGATCTATCCACATATAGACTTTGCCCCAGATAACAGCTGCTTCCGGTAAAGGGATCATTTCAATTTTCCAGCAGTTGCGTCCTTCGATAACACTGTCGCCCAAAATTTTATGTGTATAGTCATTTATCCTCGAGGAAGCTTTCACCAAATCATCATTTGTAAAATCTGTTCCCATCCAGCTTTGGGCCATCATGGATGGAGGTAGTTTAACCACCCTTTCTATTGTCGGCAGCCAGTTCCATATTTCTTTTACCCGTTTTAAAAATACAGTGCCGGCATCTTTAGCTGGTGCAGTTATCTCAGCCAATGAATATTGCTCACCCTTGGTCCAGCTTTTTATACTCATTGAACGGCTCCAGGTCGGCCGGATTATTTCTATAGTCATTTCCATTACCGAAGACAGGCCTCTTATATTGTCTTCCGCCTTTGTTACAATCTCTTTAGCCGATTGTGCTTTAGTCTTCTCTGAACCCAACGAAAACACTACTATTGAGAGGATAAGCAGGTTAATCTTTCGCATTTCCTTTGGCTTTTAAATGATCTTAAAAAAATCAGAAATTGTTTTGTCATATATTTTGATGAAATCATCTTCCTGATCAACGCTGGAAACAAAAAAAATCATCATTTCTTTTCCCTGCAGCATCCAGAAAAGACTCTCCGCCAATAGGGATGGGTCTTTCCCTTTTGGAAGCTTATTGTATTTTTGCAGCCCAAGAAAACATTTTTCAAGAAACTCTTTTTCCAGCTTCATAATTTCCACAATAATATCCTTTAACCGTTCATTTTCGGCGATTGCTTCCAGGAAGAACAGAATTTTATTGAATTTTAAAGATTTTGTTCCAAGCAGTTTTTTGAAATTCTTTACCGTTTCTTTTTTGGATCCGATAAATAATTTTTTGAAGGAAGAAAGATTGGTTACCTGGTTTTCAGGATCTTCTGTCTCCGGCTGACGGGTTGCTTCCAGGAGAAATTCGAAGACGTGGGCCAGCAGATCGTCTTTTGATTTGAAGTAATGATAAATCGCTCCTTTGGATAGGCCGGTTTTATTTATTATATCCTGGTACGAAACTTCTTTATAACCCTTCTTCAGAAAAAGCTGCAGGGAGATTTTTAAAATTAACGTTCTCGTTTCGGGGACGTTTCCTGGCATAACAATAATTGAAGAGTGATATAAAACCGACCGTCCGGTTTGTAAACCTACAATAAATTCTCAATCTTTTAAAATATGACAGGTAAGCCCGATCTTATTTCATCTTTGAAGGAAGTCTGATGGTTTTCCCCGCTACCATAAAAAGGCCTTTCCCCATATGGTGGAGGGTCCGTGGCTTTTTTACTGAAGGATCAATCCATGCCCTTAGAACTTCCAGCACAAACAGGTTGTATTTGTTGACCATACTGGTATCAACTACCCGGCATTCCAGATTCGCAAAACATTGTTTGATCAGGGGTGCTTTAACAAGTGAAGCGGGCATTTTAATCAATCCGAATTTATCGAACTTATCTATCTTTTTTCCAGATACATTACCGACTTTTACGACGATTGCCGCGAGGTTTACAGTGGGAATAGCTATTACACATTCGCGCGTCTTTTTTAAGATATTGAATGTATAGTTCCGGTTGCTGATAACGCATCCGATAAGAGGTGGTTCAAATTCGAGCATAGTGTGCCAGGACATAGTCATCACATTGGGCTGCCCCTCCAATGACGTTGCAACAAGCACAACCGGTCCTGTTTCAAGGAGACCATAAACCCTGGACAACGGAAATGATTTCCTTTTCATGAAGTTTCATTTTATCTGACGCTACAATTGATGAATATTCAGGTAGTAACTAACTGAGTGATTGAGTCAGATTTTAATAAAAAAAACCGGAAGGGTCACCCCTTCCGGTTTTTACATTATATCAACTAATCATATTCAATGACCAGCTCATTGTCAACTGACAAAACACCAGGCGCATTCCAGGCAATTCTGTCGGCTTCCTCTTTTTGATAAAATGAATGAACCACTCCGTCCAACTTTACATTACTGCCATATACATGCACATGGATATCCTCATCGTTAACTGCCCAGTTCCTGGCCAGCGCATATTCGATATCCCTTTGTTCAATGGCGTCCTTCGTGCTAAGTTTGATTTTGATGTTATTGGTAACACCTTTTACTCCTGTCAGATTTTCAACAACTTTTTTAGCCGCTTCTCTCTGAAAATTCCAGGTTACTTCTCCTTCAAGGATTGCCCATCCGTCTTCAACAATAATTTTTATTTTATCGTCTGGTACATCCCATGCCGATTTAAATGCTTTCAGCGCATCGTTTGCAATATCGGTATCACTTTTTTTAAATGAATTACTAAATTTTACATCGATCTTTTCGACTACCGCCTTAACTCCTGCTACACTTTTAGCCGCCGCCTCAGCTTCCATTTTTTTTGCGTAGCTGTCCACACTCCCTGTCAATGTAACAACTCCCTCTTTGGCAATAACTCCGATTTCGGCTGCATTTAGTAAAGGTTCCCATTTGATGGCTTCCTGAACGTCTTTTTGCAGATCTTCGTTTGTTTTCATTTTAGTTTTTTTTAATGTGAAAAATTGAATTTAAATAGCTTTCATTATGGACACCTAATTCTCCATTTATCTGTTGTGAAGTTGCAACTAACTCCGGAAATATCGTATGACTTGGAGCGACTGAAATAATGATTTTGATCAGCGACAGATCACCGGGCGCACATAACGCTTCTTTTTACTAACTTGCTTACGAACTCATTTATAAATAACCCTTATTATGAAAAAGTGCTTTTTGCCATATTTGATAGTTGCGGCGAGTATGTTCAGCCTGCCTGCCTTCTCCCAATCGAAGACAGATACCGCATCATTGGGCATGGCAGGAGATAATCTTGACCTATATGCCGTGTTGGATCTTTTTCTAAAGTCAAAAACCATTGAAGGATTTGAAAAATCACTAAATGAAACAAAAACTGGAATTAATAACCTGGATCTGGATCTCGATAAAAAAGTAGATTTTATAAAAGTGGTTACTAAGAAAGAGGGTGATTCGGCTTATACATTTATTCTCCAGGATGCTGTCAGTAAAACGGAAACACAGGATGTAGCCGTCATTTTGGTAAACAGAGATAAAAATAAAAAAGTCAGTGTTCAGATCGTTGGTGACGAAGACCTTTATGGAAAAGATTATGTCATTGAACCAAAAACCAGTCCGACCACCGCTGTTACAGCAAATCCCGCGTATACGGGTCCGGAACCTGTTACCAAAGACGTGCCGGCATCGACAACCACGGTAGTTGTTCAGTCTGCGCCCATTGTGCAATATGTTTATTCACCTGCCTATGTACCTTATTACCCCCCTTATTATTATGGATACTATCCACCCTATTTTGCAATGGCTACCTGCATAGCAGTGGGAATCTATCGTGCAAATAATTGGGGCTACCATGGTGGCTATTATGGAGGCCATTATGGCGGAGGTAATACAGTTATTATTAATAACCGAAATCAGATTAATCATTACAATAACAGCAGAAACACTTCTAACCGGGTGCAGCATAATAATGCCAGTGGTAATTATGGCAACGGCAACAGAGGGGGAGCTAACCGTCCGTCCACCGGGGGACCTTCAGCTTCAACGCGCCCCTCAAATGGTGCTTCCGGCCGTCCTTCAGCATCAACCCGTCCTTCAAACGGAGCATCCGGTTCAACGCGGCCATCCGCATCCAATAATATGTCATCATCTTCCAGATCCGGTTCGGCGGGATCAAGGGGCAGCGGGGGTTATAGTGGAGGCGGAAGCAGAAGCGGGGGCTTTAGCGGAGGCCGCGGCGGAGGTGGAGGGGGCAGAAGAAGATAACCTATTTTTTAACGGGTATATCTGAAGCGCTCATATCTCTTACACATACATATTTATCATTTCTCTTTTCAAAAAGACTCATATAATTTCCCGTATTAATAATCGCATTAGAGGAATCCACTAATTTAAAATATCCTACTTCCACTACCTGGTTAGCGTCATTGGATACAAAAACTTCATTGGTATTAAAAGAAATTTTATCAGTATTAGAATCTAAATCGCTTTTCAAAAAATTAACAATAGAATCTTTACCTACCAGCGGGGCACGGTTTGGAAAAAAGGTCATCGCATCATCAGCATAGTAACCAATATTTTTTAGTTGGCCGCTATTATAAACTGCAGCAAAATCATTTTCCTTCGCCTGAATTTCTTTTTTGATTTGATCTTTATCAACCACTGGTGTTGCCGATTCGTCTTTTTTAGCGTTACATGAAATTACCATTGTAGTTAACCATCCTAATAATACTCCTTTTACAATTCTATTTTTCATAATTAAAAGTTCTTAATTTATATATTTATAATTAAACTCAAAAGTAACATAATAAAATTGCATGATGTGCCAGATTTGTAAGACGGTAATCGTAATAATTTAAATTCATTTGAAAACAGACTTACTTATATGCAGCAATTTACGTCTTTACCTTATGAATAGTTGCCAATATTCGTTTCCCTTAGCAAATTAAGTTCGCATACTCATATTCAACATTGGTTACATCATCATTGAAACTATTAAAACAATCAGTATAGGACCCAGCAGACCGACCAGAATACCTCCTGGAAAAAAATCCTTTTGTTTGATCAGGCCGGTGCTGTAAGCAATTGCATTGGGAGGAGTAGATACCGCAAGCAACAGAGCCGTGGATGCGGCCAGACCCACAACAACGGCGATTTGTTTTACATGATCAGGCATCAGGTGAATCCCAAGTGGAATCAGGATGGTTGCAGTCGCTGTATTGCTCATAATATTACTGAATATCATCGTGACGTATGCAATAATGAGGAGCATCATAAATGAAGCCAGGTGAATATCCATTAAATGACTGGCGAAATGTTCAAGGAGTTTGGTTTCCTCAAGAGATAATCCGAGTGAAAGCCCGCCGGCTACCAACATTAATGTTTCCCAGGGAATTTTGCGGATGTCTTCCGGTTTAAGGATACCTGTCATAGTTAGAATTACGATGGGAAGCAATGCTACAGCAGAAACACTGATATGGTGGAAAGAACTCGTCATCCAAAGGATTACAGTTGCAGCCAGAACGACCAGCACAATCCTGCGGTCATTTTTAACTGATTTATTAACCATTTCATTTTGAGATGGCAATTCAAATTCTATGGGATTATCGGATGTGATAAATTTTCTTTTCAGCAGCCACCATCCTGCAATTGTTAGTATTAAGGCAAGTGGAAAACCAAAATACATCCATTTTATAAAACTCACGGATATACCTCTGTTCTGAAGAACACCTGCCGCAATGGCATTGGCCGGACTGCCAATGATGGTGCCCATACCTCCTACTGAAGCTGCGAGAGGAATCCCTACCAGCAATGCTTTTGAAAACGGGCCCTTCCCGATTTTTTTCAATAATGGAGCTACTGAAGCAATTACCATTGAGGTGGTTGCAGAATTGGAAAGGATCATCGAAGCCAGCATAGTTGTCAACATGATCCCCAGGAGAAGATTCTTTGGAATCTTTCCGGAGAGCCTTATGGAAAATCTGAAAAAATCCGCATCTATCCCGGTTTTCGTCATGGCTTCAGCAAGGAAGAACCCACCAAGTAATAGCCAGATGATGCTATTGGAAAAAGTCTGTATATACTGAGCCACATCCTGAGGGTCTTCGTTTATCCATGAATTCCCCAGGGTGAAAACCAGGTAAGCAATAATTAAAAGTCCAACGGCGAACGGCGGGATAGCTTCCGTGACCCATAAGCCAATGGAAAAAAACAGGAGAAACATTACATAGTCCTGGGAATCTGTAAAACTTCGATCCCTCAATAAACGGGTTAACAGGTAAGCAACCAAAATCGAAGCGATGAAAAAAATAGCATTTCTTCCGGACTTTAATTTCGCAGGAAACTGATTATTTTTTGTTTTGTCTGCCAATGACATGATATCAGAATTATTTCTCAGCCAGCAAGTCTTCCTTAATAACATTCAGCTCCTCCAGCTTCTCTTTGCTCAGTTTCGGAAATTCCATATCCAGAGAGTCCATCGTATGGATAATTGCAGATGCTACTACAACCCGGCTGAATGCTTTATTGTCGGCCGGCACCACATACCATGGCGAATCTTTAGTGGCAGTTTCACGAATTAGTTGTTCATAGGCCTCCATATATTCGTCCCAGAATTTTCTCTCTTTTGCGTCTGAAGCTGAGAACTTCCAGTTTTTGTCGGCATTATTGATGCGTTCAAGGAAACGTTTTTTTTGTTCTTTTTTTGAAAGATTGAGGAAGAATTTGCAAACGACAATTCCATTGCGATTCAGATATGCTTCAAAATTCCGGATGTCTTTAAGGCGTTCGTCCCATATATCTTTAGTGATCAGTGCTTTGGGAATTTTTTGTTTTTGTAAAAATTCTTTATGTACACGAACGGCCAGTACTTCTTCGTAATAGGACCTGTTAAAAATCCCGATCCTTCCCCTTTCCGGCAAATTTTTCATACATCTCCATAAGTAATCATGATCCAGTTCTTCTGCCGACGGCGCTTTGTAGGAAGTTACCTGGCAACCCTGGGGATTCACGCCAGACATTACATGTCTGATCGCCCCATCTTTGCCCGCTGCATCCATAGCCTGGAATATGAGCAGCAAAGCCCAATTATCGTGCGCATATAACACTTCCTGCAAAGCAGCGAGTGCTTCTACTCCAATTTCCAATGCCTGTTTGGCTAATGGTTTGTCTTCAGCTCCCAATCCCCCATCCTCCCCCGGATCAAAATCTTTAAGCCTGAATTCTTTTCCGTCCCTGATCCGGAATTGCTTTGAGAATTTTTCAGCACGCTGTATGAGTTCCTTTTTCGATAATTCCGGTATATCTGATAATCTTTCGCTTACTTCCGATTTCATAATTTTGCTTTTTAAATTTGAGCAGATAGATTTTTATTTTTTAAATTCTGAAACAGCTTCATCAATCGTACATGTCCTGCTGATTTTCCCGGTAATTTCCTCCAGCCCCTGTTTCCTGAGAATTTCACGGACATTGGAAAGAGCTTCCACAATACGGATCGTCTTAGCTTGTTTCTGAAATGACTGTGCCAGATTCAACAACATTTTTGAGCCGGCAACGTCCACATAAGGGGCAGCAGCAAGGTCCAGGACAAGAACCTGCGTATTCGGACCCGCTGATTTCAGGTGTCGATTTATTTTTTCGAGTATATCTTCCGCATTAAAATATAAAATGGAAGATTCTACCCGCATAATAACAATTCCCGGAGTAATTATATTATCGGGGTGCCGAACAATGTCAGAGTAATGAGATGTACTTCCGATCCTGCCCAGGACTGCCACTTCAGGACGTGAACTGCGCCTGATCAGCAGGAGAAGTGACATAATCACAGAAATCATAACGCCCTTCAGTATACCAAAGACCAGTACACCCGCAATGGCTATAATTGCAATATTAAACTCCATGGGGTTGAGCTGTCTGATCTTTTTTAGCTCTTTAATTTTAATCAGTCCTGAAACAGCATGTATTACAATGACGGCGAGGATGACTTCCGGAAGATTTCTTAGAAGTCCTGTGAAAAATAAAAGAATTGCGCCCAGTGTAACCGAACAGATGATGAGGGACATGGGTGTTTTTGCGCCTGATTTATCGTTTACTGTTGACTGTGAGAGGCCGCCGGATACGACAAAAGCGTTGGAAAATGCAGCTGCAAAATTTGCAGCGCCCAGTGAAAATAATTCCTGCCTGGCATTGATAGTATAATTATTTTTCAACGCAAAAGTTCTTGCGGCGGAAATGGTTTCGATATATCCCATCAGGAAACAGGCAAAAGCCAGTTCAAGAACTCCGTCCACATCTCTGAACCTTAGAGATGGCCTGCTGATTGAAGGAAGCCCTTCAGGTATAATTCCGGTAACATGCACGCCCGCACCCGACAGATTTGTGAATGATACCACCAGAATGGCAGCAATGACGACTAACAGTGACACGGGCATTCCCTTCAATAGAAAATCACCCGCAATTAGAATGACCATGGCTGAGATGCCAAATATTAATACGACCCAATTGAGTTCAGGAATATGTTCCAGAAGATTCCAAATTCTCGTAAAAAAATTACTGCCGCCGCCCTCCACACCAAATATTTTCGGCAGTTGGGTAGACATAATGGATAAAGCTGCTCCTGCTTTGAAACCCAGCAGAATACTGTCACTAATGAAATTGACTATTGAATTCAGTTTAAGGAGCCAGGCAATGAAACAAAGTACGCCAACAACCAGTGCAGTCAATTCTGCAATCCCGGCCCATCTTTCAGGATCACCTCCCGACAAAACAGCAACCGTTGATCCGATCATCAGGGATATTGAAGAAGTTGGACCGACAGCAACCTGTCTGGACGTAGTAAAGAAAGCAAAAAAAAGTCCGCCTGCAAGACAACAATAAATTCCAAAATAAGTGGGTACACCGGCTAATGTAGCATATGCCATCGATTCAGGCAATACAAAGGAAGCGAGAGTAATGCCTGCAACCAGATCCCACCGGATAAAAGATTTTTTATAGTTCGGCAGCCAGTTTGCTATCGGAAGAAATGATTCAAGGAATCCCCTTATTTTATTTTCATTCTTTGCCATTTTTTGCATTTTTATTTCACGTATTGCGCACACGTTCAATAAATATTCTGCCATCCGGACTTTTATTCAATGGCACAAACCGGCGTTTTTGTTTTGTCGTTATGAAAGAAAGGGACCTGACCGATATTAGTATTTGAAGAAATATTCCTGGAGTTTTGTCTTGTCACTCGTATTCATAAGACCCAGCATGAGTAGTACCCTTGCCTTCTGGGGATTGAGATCATCACTGACAATAGTACCCAGTTCCTTATCATTGATTTCATCCTCGAGCACAACCCGCCCGCTCACGCTGCGTGCTGCCCGGCAGACGATCACGCCTTTTTTAACTGCTGCAGAAATAGCGTCCATATATGCTTTATTGAAATTGCCATTTCCCACCCCGGCGATCACCAGACCTTTGACCCCATCACTAACTGCGCAATTTATCAGTTCGGGAGTGGCATCTGCATACATGTATACAATATCCACCTTAGGCAACCGGCTGTCCAGTTTTACACTAAACGGTGATCCAACATTTACTTCCCTCACGGATGTGGAATAATATTCCACTTTGCCATCATATACCTGACCCAGGGGACCAGTATTCGGTGAAGCAAATGCGTTGAGTTTGGTCGTACTGATTTTCGTCACATCCCGGCCATCGTAAATACTCTCGTTAAAACTAACCAGCACACCCCTGCCCATGCTGGATGGATTGGCCGCTACGGCTACCGCATCATATAAATTTTTAGGACCGTCGGCGCTGATGGCCGTTGCTGGTCTCATGGAACCTGTGATCACCACCGCATTTTTATAGTGAACGGTAAGATCAAGAAAATAAGCGGTTTCTTCCTGAGTATCCGTTCCATGCGTAATAACTACGGCATCTGCTTCATTTTTTTCGAAAATCTCATTGATACGTACTGCAAGTTTCTCCCAGATGGCAATCGTCATATCCTGACTTCCCACGGAAGAGATTTGTTCTCCGGTAACGTTCGCAATTTTATGAATCTGGGGAACAGCGTCCAGCAATTCATCTATTGGCAGCGCGCCTGCTTTATATCCCGCACGTTCCGCAGAAGCTCCTGCTCCTGCAATAGTACCGCCAGTGGCGAGAATCTTTACTCTCGGCAGACTATTACCCTGTGTAAATCCATCTATCGAGATTATTACAAGCAGGCTAATTAATATAAATTGTTTCATTTTGAATAAAATTTTGTCGAAGTGATTAATATGTTGATTATTAATTTTAGCTGTTTAAGGAAATGGATTAATCAGGTTTTTCCTGAAAGAGCTACGTTTTGGATCCAGGAAATGTAGTTTACTGAACAATACTGATGCTATGAATTAAAGCATTACAACTTATGATTTAAATCAGTAAAAAAATCAAAAGTTCCCGGCATTTAAAGGCAAATATCTCATTTAACCGTTAATTGATTGACTATAAATCAACTGGGGTTTCCTGATCAGGCCCGAACTTGGTGCAATCATAAAATTTTCGGAGAACTCTCCGGCTGGTTTATTAATTGGAGCACGTTATAATTATTCTACAAACTCACAATCCGATTTTAAGATTAATGGGATTCAGTCAATCGGATTCCAGCTGGGATTGATTGTGGCCAAATAGGTAAGTCTGATTTCGACAATATTAGTCTGACGTTAAAGAATTGTAATCTGTATGCGGGATTGAAAAAAATTAGTGGCGCCCTTTATACCGAATCTGTCCAGAACCCCATAACCGTAAGCCAGTTCGAATCGTAACTCCGGTGACAAATACCAGTTGAGCATGGGCGTTATTCTCCAGAAATTTCCTCCCTGGATTTTACCGCCGTTCAGATCGAATGTCGTGAATCGTAACATTCCTTCAAACTCTCCCAAACCGCCATTAAAAACAGATTTTTTCACCGGTACAAAACCAAATATAGAAGTACTTGTAATATATTTTCTTGACTGTCCTGAAAAAATGTAGCTGATCATAAATTCTCCGCCCCTGAATACAGGATTATTCTCTGCTGCTGAAGTGAACATATGCCAGTAAAATTCAGAGCCCATCAGCCATCGCCCTGACTGGTAATAGATTTCATAACCGACATGGTTCGAGTGATCAGAAGAAAAATTGCCTGTAGTAATAAAGTAAGGAGCGGGATTTGCTTCGGGACGCGAACGAAGCTGGATCGAATCTCCCTCCACCTTACCGTAACGGTAGTTGATCCCAAAGTGCAGCATATTATTTTTCGCTGGTGAAAGTATTGGATTCCAGCCCACCCTCACATCAAACTGATCCTGGTAAGTAGAGAATGACTGGCCCTTGGAAAGCCAGTCAGTATATACACCAAGATTCCAGAATAGACGCTGTTTGGGCAGATAGCCGAGCCATTTCAAACCATCTGCAAGAATCGGAATTACATCTATAGCCATCTGTCTTTCCATTGCCCATCCGGCATATCCATTCATAACTTTGTTCATGGAAAAACCTTCCTTGGTGCGGCCTACAAAAAAATAACTGGATATCTCGGGAACACCCACCATAACGCCTGTTTCCCGCACAAGCCAGGAATCAGTAACGCCATCGTACATAAATCCTGCCCTCCAGCTGATCTCTCTTTTTGTTTTAAGCTGACCACTGACAAGAACACGAAAGTCTCTTACTTTGAATTGATTTTTTAACGGAGTGCCAAGGGAATCCATTTGTTTTTTACTGTTGTTGTCCTGTGAATAACCAGCATATTCATAAAGGAAACCGGCTCCTAATTTAAAAGTCGTAACACGACCTTTAAATAATCTCCATCTTTTTTCATTCCATGTCAGTTTTGTTGAATCTTTTGGTGGGGCAGCAAACATTTCACCCTCTGTACCATCGGGAATACTATCCCTGGCGTCCTGTCCGTAACTTTTCAATGAAGGAAGAAGTGAAAAAATTATTAATGCAAAAATAATAAGCTTAGACAGCGAAATTGACCCCTTTCCAGATAATGTGTTAGTTTTCATTATGGAAGTATTTTAAGAAAAGGGGCTTTAGTATATTGAATAAACTATTATTCCGATGTCCTGATGAAATTACAAAAAAAGGAACTAATATTACTTGACTGAATCTTTCAACGTCCAATTACTACGAATTCAGGTTTCATAAATATAGGAAGACGTAACCTTAAAACAAGTTGAAGTCTACTCCCCGATCCTGACCTCTGATTATCAAGCTTGACAACAGTCAGATTACACTATGACTACTATCAGTTCAAAAGAGATTTAATCATTTGAAATTTATTCAATGATACTGATACAGCTCGCTATCGTGCTTATTTGCATTTTCATCGGCGCCCGAATGTCAGGAATTGGTCTCGGCGTTATGGGTATGATTGGCCTTCTTCTTTTAATTTTTATTTTCAAAATGCAGCCCGCTGATCCTCCATTGGAAGTCATGCTGATCATTTTAAGTGTGGTTACAGCTGCTGCTGCGCTTCAGGCCGCAGGTGGTATGGACTGGCTGGTAACCATTGCAGGAAAATTGCTGCGCAGTCGTCCGAAACAAATTACCATCCTCGGACCGCTGGTCACTTATTTCTTTACATTATTCGCCGGCACCGCGCATATATCATATTCCATCATGCCAATCATTGCTGAAATTGCCATTAAGAAAAGAATCCGTCCGGAACGTGCGCTGAGTATGAGTGTTACTGCTGCACACATGGGAATTACCGCAAGTCCTGTTTCTGCCGCTACCGCTGCATTGCTGACTGTTTTATCGGCCAGCGGTATTAAACTGGGAGATATACTGAAGGTTTGCATTCCCTCCACAATAATTGGTGTGCTGGTTGGTATTTTGTTTGTTTACAAGCGTGGTAAAGAACTCGATGTGGATCCGGAATTTCTGGAACGGATGAAGGATCCCGCATTTGTAAAAAATCTTAACCAGACAGAAAATCAAAATACCTCTTCTCCACTTAAACCCGGTGCTACCAAATCTGTTTTGATTTTTGGGCTGGCAGTATTAGCGGTTGTCCTGGTCGGATCTTTCCCCGCATTATTACCCTCATTTGCAGAGAAAGAAGGTTTCAAACCAGGCTTTGCTGTGAATGCAGCCGGCCAGTTGCAAGTTCCTTCCATGATCATGATGATCATGCTGTCCGCTGCGGGATTGATCATACTTTTCGCAAATACAAAGGCAGCTGAGGTAACAAAAGCAAGTCTGTTTTCATCTGCCGGGTCGGCTGCCATCGCAGTATTCGGTGTGGTATGGATGAGCAGTACTTTTATGAATCACAATGCTGCAGTAATAGAAAATTCGTTGGGCAAAATGGTTACTGCCTATCCCTGGCTATTTGCGGTGGCGCTTTTTGCATTGAGTATTTTGCTTTTCAGTCAGGCCGCAACAACAAAGGCACTAATGCCTCTCGGTTTAACACTTGGATTGAGTCCTGCCTATCTGGTTGGCATTTTCCCAGCAACCAACGGTCACTTTTTTATTCCGGGATATCCCACGCTACTTGCTGCCATTCAGTTTGACCGGACCGGCACAACGCGAATTGGCAAATATGTATTGAACCATAGTTTTATGTTACCTGGCATCATAACCACGGTAGCATCTGTGATTGCCGGATTGATTTTAAAATCTATTTTACTTTAAACTACACTTTTATGAAAAATTTCAAAACAGGATTAATACTTACCTCAATTCTATTATCAGGTTGGGACAGCTTCGCACAAACGCGGACAGAAAAAGATTTACTGGGTGAAAAACAAATACCCGACAGTGCCTACTACGGAGTGCAGACGGCAAGAGCTCTGGAAAATTTTCAGGTAAGCGGCATGAAAACAAATTTTTTTCCGGATTATGTCCGGGCCTACGCTATGGTAAAACTCGCTGCAGCCAGGGCGAACGCGGAAACAGGCCGGCTGAGTCAGGAAAGACTTGCTGCCATCGAAAAAGCCTGCAACGCTGTAATTGCCGGAAAATACCATAACCAGTTCCTTGTAGACATGTACCAAGGCGGAGCCGGTACCTCTGCTAATATGAATGCAAATGAAGTACTGGCCAATATTGCCCTTGAGATGAGTGGTCATAAAAAAGGTGAGTATCAGTTCATCGAACCGCATGATGATCTGAATATGGGCCAGTCTACTAACGATGTCTACCCGACAGTCATCAAAGTCGCTCTGTTATTACAAAACCAGAAGCTGGTTAAGGAAGCCGAGGCCCTTTCGGCATCATTCCATAAAAAAGGTGCCGAGTTCAATAGTCTTTTGAAAATGGGACGGACTGAAGGACAGGATGCTGTACCTATGACACTCGGTCAGGAGTTCAACGCATTTGGTAACCAGCTCGATGCAGAGATTTCTTTTCTTAAAAAATCAGAGTCATTTCTTTGCGAACAAAATATGGGTGCTACAGCCATTGGTACAGGTATCACTGCCACACCTGGCTATGCCGAAAAATGTGCCGTGCAGCTTGCTAAGATTACCGGATTTCCATTCGTGATGAGTAAGGACCTGATTGCCGCAACCAGCAGCCAGCAGGGGTTCGTGATTTACTCATCAGCCTTGAAAAGTTATGTCATTGCACTTTCAAAAATCAGCAGCGATTTGATTTTTTTAGCTTCAGGACCACGTACCGGAATTTTTGAAATCAATCTTCCTGCACTGCAGCCTGGATCTTCCATCATGCCTGGTAAAGTAAATCCTGTCATGCCGGAGCTGATGAATGAAATATGCTTCAGAGTGATCGGCAATGATCTGACCGTTACGATGGCAGCACATTCCGGACTTCTCCAACTGAACGCTTATGAACCAGTGGAAGCGATCGCGATAATGGAATCACAGGGACTTCTTTTTAAATCTTTGCCACTTTTCAGAAAGCAATGTATCGACGGAATAACTGCCAATGAGGATGTGTTGAAGCAATATATAAATCGCAGTGTGGGAATTGTTACAGCGCTGAATCCCATACTCGGTTATGATAAAACGACGGAACTTGCCAAGGAAGCACTTCAATCCGGAAAGGGCATACTGGAGCTGATAAGGGAACAGCATTTACTGACGGAAGACCAGATTAAAAAATTACTGGACCCGGCAACGATGACCGGTCAGTAATAATCAGAATTTGTAACTGAGTCCGAATATAATTCCAAAATCAAAAGTACTGGCGGCTGAAGCCGGTGGCTTACTATCATAGTTATTATAAAATCCAAGGTTCAGGTCAAAATCGCTGATCACTTCCCAACTGAGATTGGTCTGACCACTGTTGCGGATGCGGTCTTTCTGAGAAAGGCTATAAAAAAATGATTGCGAAAAATCAAAACTTATTTTCGGAATGGTAAAACGGAAAAAATTGAATTGCACCTGCCCAAATAATTCCGTCAGAGTACCAGATTTTACTCCGTCTGTACTTTGTTGCTGATTGATGGCTACGCCGGTTCTCAACCAGCCATATATATGCTGGGTGGTGATGAATTTATTTCCAACGCCTGCTCCCTGTTGATATCTTCGGCTGATACCCAGTTCGAGATTCCGCTGATACGAAATAAAAGCTGTCAGGAACCAGGTAGGGCCTAAATAATAATTGTATTTGAAATTAACATCTTCCTGATCCCTGGTGAAAGTGGTATCCGACATAGAATAAATACCAGTGGCACCAAAGGAAATTTCATCCTTACGGGTAACATACTTAGCACTGAGATCAAAATTGATCCTTCCGAAATTACTGGATCTCGTATAGGTGTACCCCAAGCCAACATTGCCGGAAAACCGTTCCAGAAAAGCATCCTTAAAAGGATAGAGTACGGAAATTTTCTCTATCTCCTGTTGCAACGTGTCCCTGGCCTGGACGATAGTAACAAACCCTGGTTTTAAACTGGTAATAAGCCGGCCATAATATACATGATCAGCAGTGGTTTCCACCCTGAAAATCACGCCGGATGCAGAAATGGTTTTGAGCTTGATCAATTGAACGGTAATGTCGTTAGCGTCATCCGGATCAAAAGTAACTACGCCTAGTCTGATCATTTTAATCTCACCAATAATGATACTGCCGTTCCTGAAAAAAATAGTATCCTTAATATTCTGTGATACCAGGTTGCCTGAAATGGCCACAAAGAATAGAATACAAATTGTCTTTTTCAATAATTCTTCTTTTTGCGTGGATCTGATCTACTATTCGATAAGACGTTGATACCTGATAAAATGAATACCGATCTTCCCAATCCAATTTTACTGTTAAACAGCAGTCACTTAATTTTTTTAAACAAAATTATTGTTCATAAATTTAGTAACTATTTGCCCCCTGCCAACAATTTGTCCCCTACCCCTATTTTGTACATACCAACAATAGGTACAACAAGCAATTTGTCCGCTGATCAATCATTCATCAAAACTTCTTTATGAAAAACAGACTACTCCTTCTGATACTCGGGCTAGCGTCTATTTTTTCAACAAATGCGCAGGATTCTACAAAAGAAAAAAGCCTGGAAATTTACGGGTTTGCCATGACTGATTTAGGCTACAATTTTGACCAGATCAATCCGGCCTGGTTCGACGCACTGCGCGTAACCAAACTGCCTGTTTCCAAAAATCAGTTTGGAACAAATGGAAATACTTATTTCAGTGTTCGGCAAACGCGGTTTGGTGTAAAAGGATATATGTCTACTCCGCTTGGCGAGATGACGGCCGTTTTTGATTTTGATTTATTTGGAGTCGGTGTGGATGAAGGACAAACGACCATGCGTTTACGAAATGCATATGGTGAAGTCGGAAGGATTCTCGTAGGTCAGGCAAATACTCCATTTATGGATGGAGATGTATTTCCAAATACGCTGGAGTACTGGGGACCAACCGGCATGGTATTCTTTCGCAATGTTCAGGTACGCTATGCCGTTATGCAGGGCAATGATGAATTGTTTATTGCGTTGGAAAGGCCTGGCGCCAGCGCAGATCAGGGTTCTTATGCTGGAAGGATAGAGCTGGACAGTGTATCATCTCATTTCCCGGTGCCTGATTTATCTGCCCATTTTAAAAAATCCGGAGACTGGGGTCACGTCCAACTGGCCGGTATGCTTCGATACATTGGATGGAAGGATCTCAATGCAACCGGAATATATGATCTGAGCGGGAATGTAATGGGATGGGGACTGCACCTTAGCACGGTATTGAATCTCACAAAGTCTGATGTATTCAGAGGATCCTTCGTTTACGGCGAAGGCGTTGAGAACTATATGAATGATTGTCCATATGATGTTGGAATTGAAGCGAATCCCGGAAATACAAAAACGCCTGTGAAAGGAAAGGCCCTCCCCGTTACAGGATTCGTTGCCTTCCTGGATCATAACTGGACATCCAAACTCAGCACCTCAATTGGTTTTTCGGGCTGCCATGTAACTAATACTCCTTTATCATCAGGGACTGCATATGAAGATGGCCAATATGCCATAGTAAACCTTCTGACAACCCCATTTAAAAACTTTATGGCTGGTGCCGAACTGGAATATGGAAGCCGGACAAATTTTGATGGCAGTTATAAGGCAAATGATGTCAAACTGCAATTTTCTTTTAAATACAATTTCTCCCAGATTTTTTACCGCGATAAAAAAATTGGTAACACTTTCTAATAAAATGATTTGTAATAATTATAAATTCTACACTGGCCTTTTATAGTTGCTGTCACCGCATCCTGAAATTGCACTTCCCTAATTCCCAATTTCCTGAAAGCGGCGAAATAATATTTTTTTTGTTCGTCATTACTCATAACTGTTATAGGGGTCTTAACATTGACCAGATCCTTCAATTCGGTTCCAATTAGCACGCCACTCAGGTAAAAATAATTTTCTTTCTTTGTGTTTTTATTAAACAATGCATTTGTTCTTGTCAGGAACGATGCATGCAACAGATTTTGTTGCAGGCTGTCAGTAACACCCTCTTCAAAGTTTTTCAAAATATCCCCGTCCAGATTGCAGTCGCTTTCCTCAACGCTGTTGGAAAGAATACTGTTCTTCGACAACAATGAAAAAAATTCACCGGTCATATATGTTTTAAAATCGATTGCCCTGTCATTCTTAACTAAAACATGTTTGGAATGAGTGCCCGGGAAAATAAAAAGTCGCTCCTCCTGATCGCTTACCGGTTCGCATCCTGCTAATTGAGTTTCTTCCCCACGCATGACATCATTTTTTGTTTTTGCTCCTGATATCAAAAATATTTCATGGCTTGAATCATCCGGCGCCTGAATAATTTTGACATTCAAATCAGATCCGTTCCTGTTAAAAGGAACTTCTTTATAGGGAAGCTCCATCATCCCGATATTCGATGAAGCCATACCTGATATAACCAAGGGCATTCCTTTTAAAGAAAAACCAAACTGTTTTTCTAAAATATCTATCTGATTGTTGATGATCTCTAAATAAAACAATTGCCTCCTGTCTTCAGGCATCATGCCTTGCTTCCACAAATCGAAAGTTGCGGAAATACCCTGATCACTGACAACTCCCGCCTGTACCGCTTGCGTATCCGCATTGACCAGCCTGGTCCGTAAAATGCTGGTGCCCCAGTCACAACTGATGATCTCTTTCATAAATAGTTAAAAGACATTTACCATTCCGCCACGCTGCCGTCCTTGTGACGCCATAGAGGATTGTGCCAGTTATGCCCTTCAGCTTCCATCTTACGCAGATGCTCTTCATCTATTTCGATACCCAGTCCGGCGCCCCCGGGTATCTTTACATATCCACCTGAGTAGTTAAAAACATTTTTATTCCTCAAATAATCCAGCAAGTCACTACCCTGGTTATAGTGGATACCCAGGCTTTGCTCCTGAATGAATGCATTGTGGCAGGTAGCATCAACCTGGAGGCACGCTGCAAGGGCAATGGGTCCCAATGGGCAATGAGGTGCTACGGCTACATCAAAAGCCTCAGCCATTGAAAAGATTTTCTTGCATTCCGTAATCCCGCCTGCGTGCGATAAATCGGGCTGGATAATATCGACATAACCATCTTTAAGAATATTTTTAAACTGCCATCTGGAATACATTCTTTCGCCTGTTGCTATCGGAATATTTATATGATTTGCAATATCACGCAAAGCGTCATTGTGTTCAGGAAGAACGGGTTCTTCAATAAACATCGGATGAAAGGGTTCCAGTTCCTTCGCCAGAATTTTAGCCATTGGCTTATGCACGCGTCCATGAAAATCAACTCCGATATCAATTGAAATTCCGACGGCTTCTCTTACTGCGGCGACACGCTGAACAGCCTGATCGATCTTTTCATGGGAATCAACATACTGCAATTCTTCCGTGGCATTCATTTTAACTGCAGTAAAGCCTTTTTGCACCATTTCTTTTGCGGCTGACCCAACATCAGAAGGACGATCACCTCCAATCCATGAATAAACTTTTATTGAATCACGACATTTGCCTCCCATCAACTGATGAACAGGTGCGTTAAAGAATTTTCCTTTAATATCCCACAATGCCTGATCGATCCCCGCAATGGCACTCATTAAAATCGGGCCCCCGCGATAAAAACCACTGCGGTACATCACATTCCAATGATCCTCAATATTCATCGGATCTTTACCAAGAATACATTCCATCAACTCACCCACCGCAGCTTTAACTGTTAGTGCCTTCCCTTCAATGACAGGTTCACCCCACCCGGTGATGGCTTCATCAGTTTCAATTTTCAGAAACAGCCAGCGTGGCGGAACAAGAAATAACTGGTAACCGGTAATCTTCATGGTAAGCAATTAAAATTCAGCCACAGCTTCTGCAAATTGTTTTGCTTTTTCTGTAACCCGTTTCAAATATTCTTTTGTCATTTTCTGGGACCTATCTATTAATGCGCCACCAATACCATAAGCAACAGCACCGGCTTTTTGAAATTCGCGGATATTTGTCAGGTTAACACCTCCGGTTGGCATCAGGGGTATCCGGGGAAAAGGTCCCTGCAAATCCCTGAAATAATTTGCGCCGACAGAAGCCGGAAAAACTTTGATAATATCACCACCACCATTATAGGCAGAAAGAATTTCAGTTGCAGTAAATGCGCCCGGGATACTAACTGCTCTCCGCTGTTTGGTCGCCCGGATGGTTTCGATATTCAATGTCGGAGATATAATAAATCTGGCACCTGCCGATATAGCCTCTTCGGCGGATGCTGCGTCCAGAACCGTTCCTGCTCCAATTAATAATTGTTCACCCATTTGGACTGTGGCCTGTTTAATGACAGACAACGCATCCCGCGAATTCAGGGTAATTTCCATTATACTCAGTCCGCCTTCCAGTATGGCGCCGGCTATCTTTAAAAAGTCATCCGGATCAATGCCCCGTATGATGACGACTATTTTTTGCTTCAATATTTTTGCTAAAGTATCCAAATGAACATCTATAAATATCCAGTTTAAGCTGCGGGTGGCCTGATGGCTAAGGTACAAAACGAACCAGTCAGCTCCACCGGAAATAATTTAGTTGTAGATTGGGGATAATAAAAAGACGGGGATGAAACCGGTTATTGAAATAAAAAGAGCGTATGAGAAGGCTTCACCGAAAGACGGATACAGGATTTTGGTAGACAGGCTCTGGCCACGGGGTATTAAAAAAGAAGAAGCTTCCATAGACGAATGGGCCAAAGTTATTGCACCTACCACTGATTTAAGAAAATGGTATGGTCATGATCCCGAAAAATGGCCTGAATTTCAGAAAAGATATATTTCCGAATTAAAGAAAAATGAATCGCTGAATAGTTTTTTGGAAAGCCATGAAGATAAAAAAAGAATTACGCTAATTTATTCGGGCAGGGACCAGGAACATACACATGCACTGGTTCTGCAGAATTTTCTGAAGGGGCATTTCAAAAAATAAAGAAAATTCTTGCCCTATTCTTTCGATGAACTGAAAAGGAGTAGATTAATTTTTCCAAATAATTTTATACAATGAAATTAAAGGTATTGGTATTAGGCGCAGGTTTTGGCGGACTTGAGGTAAGTTCCATACTTTCTGAGTCAATCGGTGACAACCTTGATCTGACATTGATTGATCAAAACGATTCATTTTATTTTGGGTTTTCAAAGCTCGATGTGATGTTCGGGCGCAAGTCTTCTGATGCTGTTAAAATTTCTTACAGCAGTATCGCAAAGCCGGGTGTGCAATTCCGCCAGGAAACAATTGTATCTATTGATCCTGCGTTGAGAATTGTGACAACACTAAACAGCACCTATGAAGCCGACGTACTGGTAATTGCGCTCGGGGCTGACTACGACATAAGTGCGACACCCGGACTTGCAGAATTTGGTAACGAATATTATTCTTTTGAAGGTGCAAAGAAACTGAAGAAAGTGATTCCCACGTTTACAAAAGGAAATGCCATCGTGGGAGTATGTGGTGCACCATTCAAATGCCCGCCGGCACCCAGCGAAGCTGCTTTAATGTTGCATGATTACCTCACAAGCGCCGGATTGCGTGATGCCTGTACAATAAATCTTGTAATACCATTTGGATCCCCCATTCCTCCTTCTCCTGATTCATCAAAAGCATTGATCAAAGCTTTTGATGAACGAAACATTAGATTCATACCTCAGCGAAAAGTAAGTTCTCTTAATAAGTCAGGAAAAATAGCTGTTCTGGATGACGGAACCGAAATGCCTTTTGATTTATTTCTCGGTATTCCAAAGCATGTTGCACCGGCTGTAGTTCTGAAAAGTGGTTTAACTGAAAATGGATGGGTACCAGTTGACAGAGCTAACCTGCTGACAAAGTTTCAAAATGTATATGCCATTGGTGATGTAACGAGTGTAGGAACACCTAAAGCAGGAGTATTTGCAGAAGGCGCAGCAAAAATTGCCGCGGCTTCCATTATTGCTGCATTTAACGGCAGGGAGAACGATTTGCCTTATACGGGAGCAGGATCATGTTATATAGAGTTTGGCAAGGGTGAAGTTGGTCGCGTTGATGTTGATTTCTTTTCCGGGCCTAAACCCATTGGAATTCATCATAACGCTTCAGCAGCGATGATGGCTGAGAAAGAGTATTTTGGTTCAAGTCGCAAAAGCCGCTGGTTTGATATAAAGTAAAACTCATCGGATTTTTATCTTAATTTCCATAATAAAATAATCATTCATTATATTAAATAGAAAAAAATGCCGACTTATTTAATTGAAATTCCCCACTCAGAAAATCCATTTGAGTGCAAACAGGTGATCAAAATATTTGTAGAATCTGGCTCTCATTTACTCGCAAATGCCCTTTGGGGATGTAAATCCGGCGTTCACAAATCATGGTTCATCAGTGATTTCGAAAATAAAGAGGAAGCACTACGAATCGTTCCTCCTCTGTTAAAACATGCTGCCAATATTATTGAACTGGTAAAATTTACTAAGAGCGATATGCTGGATATGGCAGAAAGCGCACATTAAAAAAGGCCCTGGAAAGAGCACCTGAACTCCGAAAAAATTACAACACTTTCTCAATAAGCCATTCATGTCCTAACGGATCCAAGATCAAACCCTGACGATACCCATAGTCATAACTTTTGGGTGGCGAAATCTCCTTCGCTCCTGCTTTTACGGCGCGTGCCATTACTGAATCCACATCGTCTACCATTAGTCCAATAGTAGTTGTGACGCCATTATGTTTTTCCGGACTAAAAGTAGTACCATCTTTAGATTCTTCATGAAAATGAAACATTGCTCCGTCGATTAACATTTCAGAAACATGTATACTTCCATCTTCGTTGGTAAAAAGTTTTGTTTCAACGGCACCAAAAGCCTTCTTATAGAATTCAAGATCCATCGTACCATGGCCAATGATAAGCTGTGGCACAAAAGTAGTTCTGTGTATTACGTTCATATGACTGCCTTTTTTTGAGCTAATTTAAAACAGTAAAATAGATTCATCCCTGCTATGGCATAACAGCCCAGGCCAAACCATCCGGGCCGCCTAAATTAATATGCCCGGCAACTTCCAATGTTTTAAGATCTATAACAGCTACATAGTTGTCGGGAGTGCAGCCGATAAATGCTCGCGATCCATCGGTATCCATAAGTATGCCTGCTGCACCATGACCAATATTTATTCTTTTCAATTCCTTCCGTGTTACAGCATCATAAACAAACAGATCTCCGTTTCTCAGAGTCGAAATGAAAACCCGCTTTCCATCTGGTGTAAACTCTACACGGTTTGCCCCATTAACTTTTGCATCTATTTTATCAACCACCTTCCTGGCTGCGATATTGATGACTGCGATGGTTCCGTCATCAGCAGATGCTGTCCACAACTCCCTGCCGTCCGGCGATACATCAAATCCTTCAGAACCCCTGGAAACGGGAATAACGGTCTGCATCCATTCCTCGCGGGATCTGGCGCCAGGGAACATTTGTCCATTTGGACCTGCGGTTGGCGAACCTGCGGGACGTGGACCCGTGGGTGGCGGACCTCCGGGCGATGGAAGCAGTGTATCTACCATAATACTCACTGTTCCGGCGTTCACATTTGTCGTATAAACATTTTTACCATTCGCGGTCACATAGATCATATGCGTACGGTCCTGTCCCGTTCCCATACACCAGTCCATGCTACTTGTCGCAGGATCATAACGGCCAACGGATTTGGAACCTTCTGCAGTGAACCAGAGTTTTCCATCGGCAAAAGCTAATCCATGCGGACTGATAAAAGGTTTTATATCTATAGCTGGTAAAGGTTTTTTTGTGATGAGATCAATAACATCAATCTCATGAAAAGGGCTGCTGTATGCATTGGAAACATAGGCCTTCTTCCCGTCCGCAGAAGCAATCACTTCATGCGGATCGGCACCTACTGGTATACGCGCAATAACCTTCAGTGTAACCGGATCTATGATCGCCAGCACATGATCTGCCTTCGACAGAGCAAGCAGGGACCGCTTTGGAGACTGCGCCGTACATTCGGTCGCAAAAAAAATCAGCGTTATAAATAAAAATTGCAAACAAAGCAATTTGCTGAAACCAGATTTTAATTCTTTCATATTTTTAATGATTTATTGTGAATGAAACTCTCCATTTGTTTACAATCGAAAACATCTAAAAATCCTTTAGCACGCTGGCAGATTGGTCAGGACCGTACAGAAGATAACAAATAAAATGAAGGGTTGAATTAAAAAAAACAACCCTTGCTAAACCAAAAGAACAAATAAAAACATTGCAAGTCTTTCGTTACAGATACCGGAGTAAAACTTCTTTAGAAAACTAAACCCGGATGCTAAAGTATCATTCAAAACCTTACGTATTCCTATGATGCGACCAATATGAAAAATGTTGCGACAACCGGGAATCCCGGCGAATGAATCTAATCCCGGTAAGCCTGAAACCTGTTTCTGTATTCCAAAGGGGGAAAGTCCTGTTATCTTTTTTGAATGTGGTCCGGAAGGCCTTGGTGTCGTTGTATCCCACGGCATGCATGACCTCGCTTACATTGTAACGAGAGCCTTCCAGCTGACGGCGGGTACAAAAATTGATACCTGTCTGGCGGCGATCCAGGTAGAACTTTTCTTTGGCTTATTTTTCACATGCCAGGTTTTAAACAAAACCAGGCTTTTTGACTGGCGCAAACAACCCCTCAGATTGCCTATGTACACACCCGTATTCTCTAAATATGCGACTATATTTGGTAAAAAAAATGTCAGCCATTCAACCCGTCAAAAAACAATTCGTATTACAGACAAGATTGTTTAATAATGTACTCGAAGGAATTGAGGATCGTAAAGGTTCAGATAGGCTCAGTGAATTTGTCAATCACCTTCAGTGGATTGCCGGTCACCTGACGAACTCCCGTTACCGCCTGGCACCCGGATTGGGCATGACCAATATTTTCCCGTATGCTGCTGCATACAATGATTTTACCCAGCCACCTCCGCATAACCGGGTTATCGATTCATCGATTAAATACCCTTCACTCACAGAAATAAAAAAAAGCTGGAACGAATTTGCTGATGGTTTTGTCGAAAAAATATCCGGCCTGAGCAGTGAACAACTTGGAACCGAAACACCCGTCACCGTACCAACCGGCAAAACCTTGTCAGATCTGTTATCATTCATATCCAGTCATGAATCCTATCATATCGGACAAATGAGCATCATCCGGAAATCCCTGGGTTTGCCCGCAATGTCATATAAATAATTTCCCCGAATCAAATACCGTTAATCATTAAATCTTATCCGTTTTGTCAACCCAGGACGTAAAGAATCGTCTCTGCCAAAAATCTATTTATTGCTGTTCAACCGGAAATGAGATCAACAGAATATATCAGGAGAATTAATTCACTTCGGGTCTGGTATCTATTCCGGAGCTGTCATCCTCATTTTGCATTTGGATCAAAAATGATTTCCTTTTTTTCCATACGATCCATACCAAAAACAAAAAACTTATTGTAACTGCAGGAATCAACCAGGTTTTCAAAGAAGAGCCCTGATGAAAATCGATGGCCTCCGTCTTACCAACCAGGATAGCAGCAGCCCAATAATATGGCAATGATTGTTGCTTTCCCGATGTGCGGATAAATTCCAGTTTTGCGTATTGCAAAGCTTTATCAGTGGTCAAGCCGCCTGATAGATATTTGTAAAATAGTTCAGTAAGTCTGTACGTTGATTTACTATCTATAGACCACAGATTGATCACGGAAGCAGGAATACCCACGGATGCAAATGCCCTGTTAAAGCTGAAAATGCCCTCCCCCTGGTAAAATTTACCGTTGCCCGTATTACATGCAGAAAGGACGATCAGTTGAGTAGACGGCTTGTTTTCCTGAACCAGCTCAGAAAGATAAAGACTGGAATCAGAGAAGTAAATTACAGGTTCATTTCTATCGCTGCTGTCAGAAGCATGCGTATATAACTGGATAACACTGTATTTTGAAAACTGCTGTAAAAAATTATTTCTGGTAGCGTTCAGGCCTTCTAAGTTATTTGTTTTCTTAAAATAAGACGCAACCTGGTCTAAGGAAAGGTCACTTCCCTGCAGGGAATACAGGTAAGAATTATGAGGATAATCTATTGGAGCAATACCCAGAACGCAGCCATCTGTCTCATTTCCCGTATGAGCAAAACTATTCATAAGATAGCGCGCAGAATAAGTATAGCTGATTGCATGATCCTCCAGAAAATAAACTGGTGATTGCATATTTATGGTATCAGCTACCAATGCTTCAAATGGAAAATAAGCGCCATCAGGTGAAATGATAATCCGGCCCCGGGGAACAATACTCTTGTTAAAGATCATCTCGTATAAATGATGAGCAGTATTGGAAAATTCAACGAAACTTCTATTCAAAAAATCCACATTGGAAAGAAAAGAATTATAGAGCCTGGAATAATTATCAAAATCGATCTTATCAATTTTATTAAAATAAATATTCTTATGTGTGATGAACAGGGAGTAAACAGCATCGTCGCCTTCAAAAAGTTCCAATAACGCCTCGTGGTCTTTCAATACTTTTTTATAAATATCATTCAGACTAATGTGGTTTGGATCCATAAAAATCTGGTAATAAAAAGGATTCTTTCTTTTTACAGTCTCTTCTATATGATCAAGTTCATTTCTCTTGTCCAGAAGCTTTTTCTGTAATTCTGAAGCAGTTCCGGAAGAACTATCATTCGTACTAATTTGCCTTTCAAGTATAGATACATTCTTTTTGGCCCGGGATAATTCCGAAATATCTTTATCAGTTTCCCAGTTCTGTTCAGTCAGGAGGTCATTTAAAATGACAGCACGTGATTTCTCAAAAAAATAAAAAGCATCTTCATTGTCCCGGCCCAAATAACAGGCATTGATGGCATGCTCATACATTCTGCGCGAATTCTTTCTCCAAAAAAGTTTAGACTCCGTTTCAATTTGCTCAACCTTGATCCTGTCCAGCAATGAATCGGTTACTTTATAAACGCGAATGGACCTCGCGAGATCATTATTATCTTTTGTCTTCAGATATCTCTGCAGGTAAGCATCTCCCTTTCCTATCATTAAATTGGTCAGGTAATGAATCTTCTTTATTTCAATCAGCTTTTCCGGAGGAAAGTGTAGAATATCAGTCTCGTTAGTTCCCCGTTTGATCTGGTCAAAAGCCTGCTGGAAATACCAAAATGCGGAATCATAAAGCTCTTTCTGAACATAAATGTTTGCGATATCGGCCATTATATCCAGTGACTCAATGGCATCCTTTTTTTTCTCCGATTTATCCATTCCTGTATAAGCAAGTGCTTTTCTATAGCAGACAAGAGCCCCGTCTCCGTCATTCAAATGCTCATAATAGATCTCATAACCAATATTCTTCAGGGTTTGTTTACAATTGAAATTGTCTCCGGCTTTTTGGTCATAAGCAAGAGATTTTTTTAGGAATAAGAGGGCGTTTTGATAATTTCCTTTGTGTTCTTCTATTTCTGCCTTTTGTGCGTAAATTAAACTCATATAATTTATCAGGCCGGCCTTTTGGTATTGTTCTAATTTATTGGCAATAAGATTTTCAGCTTCCTCATACTCATTTAATTCCAATAAAGCTTTCACATGCCATCCTAAACTATGTGAGTTTAATTCTACTCCAAAATATTTGTTCGTTTTGTCTGTGCTTCCGATATATTCTGCAGATAGTTTTTCACATACGATGGCATCCTCAATGCATCGATGATAATCACCTATATCATAATAGGACTGGACTACTTTCGCGAGCATTTTTATGAATGCAATGCTCGTAAAGCTCTTTAACCTCATACCAATGTTAATGCAACTATCGACGGCTGTTCGCTCTTCTTTTGTATTATTTAATGATTCGTAAAATATTGACAGGAAATAATAAATGGTCACCAGATTCTCAGGGTTTATGGAGGGCTTGCCCATATTAGAATTCATAATCCGAAGCGCTTCACGTTCGAACGTTAAAGCCTTTAAATTATCCCCCTTTCGCGAATACTCCCAGGCAATCCTGCGAAGTAAAAAAACATGGGTGGAATCGTTCTTATAAGGACAATCATTAATGTTGGCCAGGTCTTTCTCTAATTCTGAAAGTATTGCCTTGGATGGAAGGTTTGGATTGTTATTGAAATATACTATCCGGTTATACAGGTCATTCTCAGCGAGACACTGCGCCTGAAGAGAGGTCAGGGAAAGCCAGAGGCAACCGGTCAGGAGGATACACTTTTTTAACAAGAGGATAAATTTTAAATACCCAAACGTTTTTTTTCAAGTCAGATCATCGGCAAAATCATTTTTATCAGAATTATTCAAATAACCCGTTCCATATCGAGCGTTTAATTTTGAACTGTTCAAATCGATATGCTCAATTATTTTTTTAAGGTCAGGCATTACGCCCAGTTTGTCAATCGAACGCCCATTTGCTGAAGGAGTACCCAATAAATCATTGCTCAGGATCTGGCACATATGTTTCGGACCCAGTCGAAAATTATGGTTGGATTCTGTAATGCTCTGAACCAGGATGGCAGCTCCGGCTATGATGGCGGACGCACTTGAAGTCCCGTTTATTTTTTTTCTGTATGAAACTATGGCCATTTCCGGTAAATCAAAGTGAGAGCCTGATGTTGAAACACGTTCGCCCCATGCATAACAATCAATACGACTGCCATAATTTGAATGTCTGATTCTTGAATGAGGCACTGCATCAGAAGCAGCTGCAACCATAATGGCCCCTGAATCCCTGAAATCCGGGTCTCTGCGACGGAGTGGATTTTTCCTGTTGTTATCAGTATAATTGTCCAGATCGTTTCCTTCACCAAAGGATTTCTTACCGTTTCCTGCCGCTTCAATTACTATAATTCCGAGGGCTGCAGCTAAACGGATAACATCGAAAACTGCATGCTGAATCTCCACAGGCCATAAACTTTCACTGCCTGGAGAATCATAAATTTGCGCTTCCAGTAAAATAATATCTCCGTAGGCAAGTTGGGAAATGGCCGCCATAACAGCGTCGGCTGTATTAAATGATCCGTCGGGTCTCCACTGTGAAATCAGATAACCATTTGCATTTGGTGCAATTCCTTTACTTCCATCGGAATTATGATGTTTAAGAACTACTCCCAATACTGATTCGCCATGATCCCTGAAAGCAGGAAAGTTTAATCCGGTAAGTGGAAATGTACCAGCAGAAAAATTTTCATGACCCAGATTCCATCCCTGTTCAATATCGATGAATTTTATTCCCTTACCGTCGCCACCTTCCTTATTCCAGGCACATACTGCATCGATCCCGGTTGGCGCAGGTTTTAGATATCCCTGATGAATAGAAGTTGAATTATTAACTTCTGCCAAGGATGGCGGTATGACTGAACCTGTTTCTAAATAAGCCAGTTCAACTTTGTCATGTCTCCGCAAAATACCTAAGATCTCATTTGAATATACTGCGAACGGACAATCAATAGCATAGTACGAAAGAAAATCCGGAGCCTGGTAATCCTTTTCAATTCTTCCTGCTTTGCTTTTCAATTCACTAATTAATTCAGGTTTAAGAGAAGTGAATAATTTACCTACCCTTATACCGGAATAATTTTTAATAAGAAATGGAAATGGCAATGAATCATTTTGAGAAAAATGGTGAATAATTCCTTCATCCTTACTATAAGGAAGATTCAAATTTTCTTTGAATTTGACTATAAGACGGAAAAATGGCTGACCATCAACCATAGAATTTTAGTTAAACGGAATCTTGTAACTTTTGAAGGGTTGTTACAATCACTCCCCCACAAGTTTCTTTGCCTATTAATTCTTGTAGTCATTCCCATTACTCCACTAACAGGGAGGCGGTGGTGGACCTTTTACTGGCGGTGGATCCTGTGAGCCTGGGGGATCTGCATGAACATACAAATTCCAGTTTGTGATGATTTTTGTTTGTAAAATATAAATGCTCACATCCTTCTTCTCATCTCTTAGATCCCATTCAAAATAAATAGCGTGGTCAGTTTTACCGTGTTGCACTTCTTCATCAAAAAAGTGTAGCCATCCACCACAAAATACTTCGTAAGGATGTGGTTTATCATCACATGTCGGATGGGGTTTCTTTTTAAATGCATCCTTCCCATATATTTCATCGATATAACGTTTATTGTAATAATGTTCATTGAAATATTCTCTAGGTAAATTATCGAAATCTACCCCGTGATAATCCCATCGGTGATAGTGTACAGGACTTCTATTTGAAGCACTGCCATCATACAATACAGCTTTAAGATCAGCAGGTTTCTCGTAAATTCGAAAGCAGTTATCAATAATGGGGTCGTGTTTTTCAGAAATATAAATAAGGGGCCCGCTTTTTATATTATTAGGATCTGGTATTAGACGGTCTCCATTCTTTAAAAACCTATTAAGCGGGGCGTCTTTGTCTTCAAATTCTCCTTTAAATCTTGTCCATTTCATAATTAGTGATTTAGAAGTGATATAATGGAATTTTCATAACTGATTGCGTTGATGAATTCTACATCCTCACAAAGCAGGTCAGGCCCACGAAATTCAAAAGCGTCTGAAGTTTTATAGAGCAAATAAGAAACCTGTATTAGAATAGAAACCGGGTCAGGTTCTTCTCGGAGGGATTAATATAATCCTTTATCGAAGTATTGAAGGGGTAGGGAAACAACTCGCATGACATTTATTTGTTTCCAAAGGCGTAGTATCTAAATTTATCACTTTTTAAGGCGGTTTCAATGCATTCCGGGATATTTTATAGGAATATAATGCGCAAGTATCTTAAAGTTTATGTCGGAGTCCTGGATAGGATCACTCCCTGGATTCCGTAAGAACACCCGTATTTTTCAGCTGATTAAACAGTCTGACTGCAGCAACCGGATTTATTTTTTCAGACCAGCGCTCTATCCATCCTGACAGATCATAGCTACCCCGCAGGGTTCCAAGAATAGAGCCTATTTCCGTGTTCTCCCAAAAAACGATGGGCCTTTCCAAACGGGGATGAACAAGACCGGCCATGTTTGAAACCTGATTTCCAATTATACAACCGGTGGGTATCAGGCTGGCCTCGAATGAAAATTCGACTTTTTGTGAGGAATTCCTGGATTCCGCAACAGGATAAGATTCCATACGATTCGTCGCCATTACTCTCTTTGCCCAAAATGGATTATTCATTCCGGGATAAACAGCTGCATATATTGCAGAAATTTTTTTCAGATGCAACCTGATTAGTTCCTGTTGACGCTCCTGGTAAAATTCAATAGCGATCAATCCTTTCCCCGGATCTGCCAGCAATGTATTTATCACAATGGCAGCCTGAATGGCTCCTGTCATTGAACTCTGAATACCCTGGGAGGAAACAGGATCAAGCCCCAAACTAGATTCGCCCACTTTAATAAAATTAAGGCCAGAAGGATTCTCATAATAGAATGGCGTAACATCATTTGCAACAAGACTCCTATTTAGTTTTCCTCTAAAACAATCTTTAAACAGTTGTGTTCTTCCCAAATAATATTTGTACAGACGGACAAGTCCGATCCCGCCTGGAATTCTGGAGAGCTCAGGATCCATAAACAATGTTGCATGAAATGTTCCGTCTGAAAGGGTCGCACCCCAAAGCCAATAATTTCTACCGGATTCAAGTAAAGTTTCATTTTCCGCCATGCCAGTATTATCCCAACAGCCACTTATTGCGAGCGTTGCAGCAGCTACTCTTTTTTTGATCCCGCGAATAACAGATCTTTTTCCACTCGCATCCACCAGGAATGCTGCATTACAGGTTTGATATTTCCCATTCTGCTGCAAACATATCTCCCACCCTTCATTTGTTTGTTCCAGACTGATTGCTCTTGCATCCGGCAGCAAACTGATTCCCTTCTCTATTGCAATTTTTTGAAGCCATGAATCAAATTGATTACGTTCGGTGAGAAAACCAGGCGGCCTTTCAATTTCAATCATTTCGCCATTCCAAAACTTGAAACTCCGTGCTATCGGCCTGCAAACTTCATGCAGTTCATTTAATCCGATTCCAACTGTTTCGAGCAGTGTAAAAACGCCTGGACTAAGGGATTGCACAAAATTGATACCAGCAGCTTTTTTGTAATCCAAAACCAATGGATTATATCCCAACTGCTTTAATTTGAGCGCTGTCACAATCCCAGCCGGACCAGCACCCAGAATGCAAATACTTTTTTCATTCATGAAAACATAATTTCACAACCTATGGTTCCGGATAAAAGAAATCCGGACGCTGATCCAACATCCTTGTATAAGCCTGCAAGACATAATGTAACCATCCTCTTATATAGTCGCAGGCCGGTCTCCCCCTGTTAATCACTTCATGGTGACAACCGCCTCCGCACAGGTAACGTGCCCAGCACCTTTTACAGGGCTCCTGACGGTGTACATGCCTTTCGGTCAACCATGCCTGTTGGATATTCCGGTCGATCCCCTCCGTAAGATTTCCAAAATATCCTTTTTTGTCTTCAACGAAACGATGGCATGCAGCCAGTTCACCACTGGCAGAAACACCCAGATATCCTGCTCCTGCTCCACAAGGATAAGGTCTGTGTGTACCCTTGTGAATTTCTTTCAATGCAGTCGACATATTCGAGAATGGATATCTTTTCCCTGCAATCACTTTCTTTTCAAATTCCTGTCCGCATGCAATCATATTTTCGAGCATATCTTTCAGAGATGCCGCATCCATCTCATTATTACGTCCGGGAGAACTGAGCATCGGGGAAAAGCCCACACTGTGAAAACCAAGGCGGATCAGCTCGTCAAGTGTTTCTTTGAGATGAAGGTTGAGAGGTGTCACCGTCACACGCGCTGTCACCTGCATGTTATTTTGCATATCCAGCAGGGGTTCAACATTGTGGATTATTCTTTCATAACTCCCTTTCCCGCTTTTAAAAGGGCGAAGCCTGTCGTGAAATTCTCCAACCCCATCCAGGCTGACTGTTACCGAAAACCCGTAACGTTCAAAAAAAGCTCCGTCATCCTTCGTGAGCAATGTACCATTGGTAGTTATCGAAAAATTAATTTTCTTCATTTCAGCATCAGCCCTCTCACTCGCATATCTGGTGACCGCCTGCAGTGCTTCCCGGTTTGCCAAAGGCTCCCCGCCAAGAAAAGCAATATTCATTTTATGTGCACCAATGTTTTGGGCAAATAACAAATCAACAGCAGCGATTGCTTTTTCCAATGGCATATTCTTAGCCTTCACTCCAAATCCTCCCTCCTGTGCATAACAATAACTGCACCCCAGGTTACATTTCTGTGCAATCGCCAGCGAAATAGAAACAAGTGGTGGCTCGCTTACCGGCTGGTCATCAATTTGTCCGAGTGACTGCAGTTCATTTTCAATCAGCCATTGATCGATCCCCGTCAGATCATTATTTTCAATCAGCTCCTTCAGCTCCTGATGAATGTTTTTATTTATTTTATAAATACGGGAACCATCCGGAATCAGCACATGATATCCGGAGGATTCAAAAAGATGAAGTGAAGGATGAACAGGTTTCATCAAAGATTTTATTTCGCTTTTTTCTTATTATTTGTTTTCACCTTTTTGCCGGACTTTTTTAAAGGCTCATCTTTCCCCGCAAAAATAAAACGAAGATTTTCTTCCCAGGCTGCAAACAGATCCTGGTAGCTGATCAGAACAGCATTTCCCCCACTCCCGTCTTCATCATCACTGATGTACTTTTTATCGCCTGAATCTATCCGGTCTTTTTGCATCCAGTTATTCCCCTTACTCTTTCCATCCTTGCCGGGTTCAACATTTACAAAATCAGGTCTGCTCGCAGCCCAATAAAAACAATCGCATTCACGGTAGTCATTCTGCCAGGGAGAACAAAGACTTTGAGTAAGATCTCCGGGTCCCGCCATTTCTCTGGCAATCACAACACGCTGGTTCACTACTTTTCCATTCCGGTTCAGATCAACATCGAAAAAATGGCGGACTTTCAATTCAATGGAAAGTATTTCCCTGAGGTTATTGCTGTTTTGAAATTTACATAATACAAATTGCCCTGCTTTCGGAAGAATTTCCGCCAGCGCATTGGACCATTCCAGAGACATGGTATCGTGAATTTTTTCCGGTGAATGCCTGGATGGACCTGTTACCGGCACTGTCATGCGGATTCCATCTGCTGAAATCAGCTCATACTGGATTCCGGAAGAAACGAGTCTTTGAATTTTCTCATCCGCAGCGGGATCAACACCCGTTACCAGGTTAGAATATTCCAATAAAACAATGCCCTCAAAAATATGCTTCCAGACATTACGAAAATCCATTTCCAGACCAGGATAGCAATTGGAAACAGCAGTAGATGGATGAGTGCTGGGAGGATTGCCTTCTCCACGGTAATGCAACTGGGCCGTCAGATTTCTTGGCTCGATGGAAGATTCTTTTTTCATAACGGAATTTATTGACTGCGTTTAGTTTTTTTCCCCGGAACTATGTGCTTGTGCTGTTGAAAAAGGTCCGCCGCTTCCTGGATCTTCTGAACCATTCTTCTTGTCAGTGCCAAGTGACTGCCATCCGCTCCTCTCATCAGGGCAGGCATTTTTCGTCTACCCTCGTCCGTTAGATCGCCCACTTCATCATAGTGTCGGAGCAAGCGGGAAAACCAGGCCAGTGATCCGGATTCGAGTGCCAGTAATACCTGTTCATGCCGGGACACGATGGCGAGGTTGTCAACCACATTGGGATCCATAATAGGTTGTGAAGCACGCCCGAATTGTGAACTGTCAGCCCAGGCCATTCCGACTGAATGGTTCATGAGGGACGTATTCATTAAACGTACGGTTTCCATGGCGCGGCGAAGCATATTTTCAATATCTGCCCTGTTAACTTTTCCATTCAACATTGGACCGAGCAGCGCCTGCTCCAGTTCATCTCCCACTGTTCTGACAGGTACTCCATCGGGCGCGAAAGTCGGTGGCCCGGCAACAATTCTGGTGTAAGCTTTCAGTTTCTTTGTTTTAAGCTGAAGTTCTAATTCCAACATTCCATCGCACTCGTCGTCCAGGTAACCAAGACTTTTAACAGGATCCGAACCAGCATTGGCAAAAATACTTGCAGGTGCAGTGGTAGTGGGATCCGTATCTAAATCCTGGTACCCTTTCCAATGTCCAAGGTGAGTATCGTAAACAAAGTCTTTAAGAACTTTGCGGAACCTGCTGCTTTTTTCCTGGTCCTTTGTCGGTGCCGGTCCATATACAAATCCTCCTGCAGGTGTAAACCTGAAACGTATTTCCGGAAACTTCGGGGTGGGCCTGATGTATTGCCCGAAACCAAATGGTATTTTCTTGCCCTTTAAGAAATTTTCACATTTTCCAAGAATTGGCTTTTTAGTAAAGTCACTGTAAAATCCTGTATCTGCTAATATTTTGTCCCTGGGGTCTTTTGTTCTTCGGAAGGCTTTATTATTGCCGAGAAGCACGCGCCATTTGATAGCTGAAGTACTTAATCCCAGTTCATTTAAATGCCTTTGGGTTAAAGGTACTAAGGGGCCATTCTTTTTAAAGCTTACCCAGGCTTCCAGAAATGGGGAGATGGGTTTGATTCTGTTTTTAGAATCCCGAAATCTGACTTCATCAGGCTTTTCTCTGGAAAGAATTTTTCCGGTTTTTGAGTCAATATACAAAGTTTCCGCAGGAACCAGTCTGCGGTAACCAACCGGATCAGGTATCTCCCAGTCATAATTGTCCATCGGTTCGGGAGAAGAACCCAGACGGGCTATGGCAAAGGCCGGAAGAATTCTTATTTCGTGAATGTCATGGATCGGCATGGGTTAATATCTTTGTTTATTGATTAATGATGGATTTTATAACGGACAGTGTCTGTTCATCAGCGCTGCGGAGTGCTTTTAAGTAAATCGCATGTGCGACATCGTTATATTCCAGTAGTTCGTCGATGATGATCCTGCTATTCAAAATCTGGTCACGATGAGCCCGCCATTTATTCATTTCCCTGGCTGGCAGGTTTAGGTTATAAGGAAGTTCAAATGGAGAAGCAGCGCAGGGTCCCTTGCGGCTTCCTTTTTGCTGTGGTAACGTAGTCAGAATATCTGAAATCGACCGCAGATTGTACATCTCTCCGAATGTCCAGCTTATCAGTTGCCCGTAAAAGGACGCCTGTTTAATTTCCATCTGAAGGCAATGGCTTAAATAAAGTAAAATCATGCGGTAACGCTGGTTAGACAGCTGGGCCCATAGCAGCGCCTGCTCGTCTGTTATAATGGAAGGATCCGGATCAGTACCTGGCAAATTGGTAGATGGATTTAAAGGCACATGTTTTGAAGCCTGCCAACGGCCAGCCGGAGGGAATGCACGGTAAATATGAAGGAACCGTTCGAAATGTGATTCCTCTGTTGATGGCTTCATACTGATTTCTTCTCCTTCTCCCTGTTCGGCAACTTTTGCGAGGGCAGCTTTAGCATCCGCCCGGTTGGTCGCCGTTTCAATAATGATCTTATGGTCATTCGTTCCCCACGCACTATGCGGTGACTGGAATTTTTCTGAGTCCTTCAAAAAATCTTCGTTTTCAACACCGTCCAGGAGGAGTTGAATTTTCTCATAGATCTGGCCAACCCGGTTGATGGCCTTTCCTTTGTTGCCTTTTTGGGCGATCGCCTTGATTACCTTCATTTCTCTAAGCAATGAAGGATCATTTTTCTTTAGAAAATCTTCTGAAGGCATTTCCGCTACAACATATTTTGCAAGAGAATTTTTGGTCATCCTTTCGAGACTGAAATTGAACGGATAGAGTTTCGAATCAAAAGGAAAATCTTCTCTTTGAAAGGTAAGTGGGCCGCCTATAGAATGCAGAATATTTTGCACAGTAATAAGGTGTCCCATTTCTTCTCTTGCGATGCCCAGAATTTTAACACGCCATCCATTGACAAGCTCTCTCTTTTCTTCAGGTACCTGTGCTCCTCCAAGTGAAAATGCCGCATATAAGTATTGAACCATAAGGGCGTGTTCGACTTCCGAAGCCATATGCAGAAAAAAAATGGCTTCATCCCTTGGGCATAGTGGGGGATTATGCATTGGAAGGCTGTCATAGGGTGCATCACGCCAGCCCCTGGCAGGTTTGTAAGCAAAATAATCCTTTTTCTTTTTTGACCTGGTTGGAATGACCAACTGCATGTGGCCAGAAATTCTCGAATAAGCTGGTTTATTCTTTTTCACTTGGAAATGCCGGTTTTTTAACACAATTTCCGCGAATGCGGAGTTATGTTTATGGTTCTTAAATATTTTTTATACCCATAACTATTGTTCAGGTTAGGCGAACAATAGCCGTTCTTCGGAATGCAAATCATTCGAGTTAAAAAATTTCGCAGTCCAGTTGTCGTCGGCTTGCAGAATCAGCGGTTTCTTTTTTGGATTCTGACCCTTTGATGTGAACGTGTCCCGAAATAAAAAATGATCGACAAGCGCCAGGGCCTCAATCGCAAAGACTGTTGCAATATCCTGGTCGTGAATTTCAATCAGGTTATCTCCATTCTGCTCCTCACCCCCTTCAGCCAGATTGGATGAACCAAACCATACGACCGCATTTGAAGTATTGAATCCACAAACGATAAATTTATGATGTACCTGATGGCCGATCCCTACTGTAACTTCTTTGTCAAATGGTGGTGGCAACTGCGTCGTTCCGGGTTTGCCGGTAACCTGGATCCCGTTTTTCGTATTTGGTTTATAGAGACTAATGGTACCTGAAGAATCAGAGATCCCGTAACTGAAAATATTCTGTTGCCTGTGCAGATTGAGAATTGCAGGGATGACCGGTCCTTTAACCGTCGGATCTGTATCCATGATTGCGAAAAGGACGCTGCTTGTTTCTGAAGTCACACGGCTAGCAATATTCGTAAGCGTTGACAGCGCAAATGTGTTGGCGTGCGGGGAAAATGTAATGCTCATCTTGGGAAGCCCCTTACCGTTAAAAGGAAATCTCTTTTCTGAAATCGGCGCACCCACGAATGCTTTTTCATTGACCCCGTCATTCCACGCTTCATCAAATGCAGTACCATATGAAGCTGCGATGGATGCATCATTAAATATGACGACATGATTGGAGTTGACATAAATGCCGGTAATAGAGAAATTTGTAGAACCTGAAAGCACTTTAGTAGCCTGCTTCCCCTTTTTCACAATGAGTACCTTATTATGTTGAAACCTTGCAAATTTCCCACGAATAATTTCAGCGGGGCGTTTTGCCTTTTTCTTAAATGCAGCTTCAAACTGATCCTCCGGTTTAGTACCCGCACTGTTGTGATGAAGTGTGGCATTGTCCAGGATCATCCGGATCCTTCCCTGGTCCGCCAGTTTCAGAAATGCATTGATGATATCAGGTTCATTGAAATCATAAGCCAGCACATCCAACGAAAGCGATTTGTCATTTAAAACATCATCAATAAGCGTGAATATTTTTTCACGTGCCGTGTAGCCGGACCATACATATTCATCACTGAATTTATATGAATTTCCATTGCTGTCTTTCCCTGCAACCTGCGAGGTATCAAAAGTCAATGTCCTCACTCTGGGTCTGAAGATTGCCTTCTGGCCAAAATGGTGTACAAATGCCTGTGACTGCACAAACCCTCTCGTGAATGCCAACTCAATACTTCCTTTTACAAACGGGGCCACAATAATATCTGCCGCCACTGAAAGTGAGAGATCGATAGTAGTCAGGCGATTTTTGTTGTCAAAATACCTGGGTGTTACCGTATAGGTATATTTTCCAAAGAAAACCTGGTCTGCCTGATGAAATGATCCGGGGACATGCACCCAGCGAAAGAGCTGAAAGGGTGTATTGATACTTGATTTCGCAGGTTCTGCAGAATTTTGTGCATGACCCTCCGCACTGGCTAATTGCAGCGCATTAAAAAGATAAAAAGAAGGTTTACCCTCTGGCGTGCATTGAATGGTGAAGCCAGCCAGCCGGGTGATCTTATTTTTTGGCAGGTTGAATGCAAGCAATGTCTTTGCATCGCCCTGATAAAGCCTCACTGAAAATCCGTTTTTAACATTTTGTGACGCCATATAAATTTTTTTTACAAAATTTATTTTTACCTCACGCTTGTTTTGCCTGTGTTATCAATTCTGCAATACCAAATTTACCGGCTGCATTCAGAAATTGTTTATCCGGAGTAAAATGCGGATGCTGGTTAAGATAAGAATGGCTGTCACCTTCCAGTAAACCAAAGAATACTTCCCCGATTATCCTTCCACCCACTGGACCCATCCGGATTGGCGTATCATTATTTTTAAATTCCTGCATTGCTTCTGCCAAAATATAAAACCAGAGTGGCGCTTTATTCTTAAATGATTTATCTATACTCACGAGTGGTTTATTATCTTTATTCGCTCCATCCTGATTGGCCTTACCAACTTTTAAAAGATCATCCGGAATAACAGGTTGCCCCATGGCCCGCGCCACATCCTGTCCTGACGGTAGTCCCATGTTCAATCCCCTCAACAGGTTTCTCTGTGCGAGATTTCCAACCTGCGTTGCAACAATCGGCGGCAGATTTTTCAATGGGTTTACTAATGAAGTATCGATTTTATACGCAGGCTGAATCCGGAATTTACTAAACTGATTTGCATTGTTTCCAAAATCATAAAAAAGCTGCCAGTCTATCGCCCACGTACTTGGAAACTCACGAAATCCGGTAAGACTGGTTGCAGGATCTGAAGAAAAAATATCAAACCTGTTTGGCAGCGTTGTATTTAATCTGTACTCCGGACGAACCATCGAATGCCCGAAACGATAAGCAGCAACAGAAAATTCCACCGGCATGTAAGGAGATTTATACCAGCGGTAAAACTGAAGGTTTGGCTTTTTATCTGTTGATGGATATATGCTGTCCACCATGGGTTGCCCCAGGATAGTTGGTAAAAAATCATGGATGATCACCCATTGATAATGCCAGCGTACTCTTTTCTGTACTTTTTCGAATGGATCGTCGGGAAATAAATCCACCATGCGGTTATGGAACCGGATAAACATCGCTTCAAGCTGTGACACTATAACATTCTCATCATTGCGCGGATCTCCAATGATGGCCCTTTTCGGAGCGCCCGTATCTTTTGGATCCGGGGAATTTCTTGCGAGGTCGCGCACATTATTATCAAAGAGACTTCCAGTGAGTTGTCTTGAACTGAGCAGTAGTTTTTTCCCGTCTGAGAAATATAGATAGGGCTGATCGTCCGGGCCCCGGCCATAAATATTATCGAGATCAAACCTTGGTGTCCTGAAATCTTCCAGTGCGTCCGGATCATTTTGTTTCATCAGGGAACTCGCCGGATCAAATGTGATATCATGATCTATAAATTGTCCGAGATAAGTGTATCCTGCATGGATGCCCGTATTCTCTTCATCATCCCTTGGATTCGCATCTTCCGGCGTTGGTGGGTCGTCTTTTTCAGAAACCATTTCATTTCCCAGTTTTATCAACACATCATCGGCAAATACTGCTTTCTGTAAGGTTCTGAACATTCTTCCGAATCGTCCTTCTGAAGTATTGGATTTGCTGGCGGCATCAAGGCCCCGTAAAATTCCATGTCTCGTAAAAGCTGCCTGTTTCATAGTTTTTTATTAAAGGTTTATTGAAAAAAAAATTTATACTTTTATTTACCGCCTGCCATTCCTTGTTTTTTAATATATATTTCCCTTCTTTCGGTGGCGGCCTGTGCTACCCTTGCCGACTGTGTCGGCTTTAGCGTGATAGTCTGCGTTCCGGAAATGAAATGAACCTCTTTATTCTGAAGCTGGCCATTCTTCAATTCGATCTGATGCGGAAGCGGAATGGCTGTTGTTCCGCCACGGATCAAATCGAAGAGTCGTACTCTGGATCCAAAGGAAGTATCGCAATTACTTACCAGATCATATTCAATATCTGCCATTCCTACTTTGACCGGATTCGTTTTACCGCAGGGAATAAATAAGGCAGTGAGGGAATCATAACTTCCGTCATAAACCTCCTGCGGAGTTTTTTTCCATCGTGCTGATTTACCTATAAATAATACGGTATCATGTATCATCGCCCCTCCCTGACCACTTTTGTTCGTATTGCCCATGGTACTGTCATATGTATTCTGACCGGATGAAGTATCCGGTTTCGGAGGTTCAGTCGAATTGGAATTGTGACAGGAAATTACCATCAAGGCGATGCATAGAAAAAAACTGAATTTCATAAAATAGGTTTAACGCGAACTCAAAATAATATGGCTGACAAGTATATCTTTCTTATCAATATAATACACTGCCCCTTCCGGAAAACTTCCTACCTCCCTGTCGAATGGCAACTGGTTTAATACGATAAAATATTCATCCGTCTCTCCAAGCAAACGCAGGTTTTTCCCCGCATCCGAACTCAAAAGGCTCAGCGAATAATTAGATTTTACAGCGTTACTGTCCATGCCTGTATCCTTCCTGAAAATAAATTCAATTCTATGCTTACTTCCGGTATTGGTGCGGTCGTCAGAATAATTTGCGAGTGCGGTCTGTTTTGCAATTTGAAACAGGATCGGGAAGAGGGCTACCATGGCCAGCAGGATTACACACGTTTTGATAAAACGAAGGCGCATGCGACCCGGTCTTTGAAATTTATGTAGCAGATATAAAAAAATTGCACTTAAACAAATAAATGCAACTATGGCCAGGATTGAAAACCGGATAAATGCATCGGATGTAAGTACATCGTAAGAAAAAATCAGATAGGAAGTATAACTCAGCCTGAGAGATTCTGTTGTAATTCCAAAACTGTCATAATAAGTATGCAAATATACCCATGCTATAAAATAGCAGTATATGCCGATGATGATCAACAAATCCCTGATGCCCGAGAGTGACATGGTTTCCGTTTAAATAGAACTCAGTCAGAATTTTAATTTTCCAGGTATAGATAAAACTTAAATCGTGGATTAGCAGTGACCTTCTGTATTATTTCAGCAGCAGAATAAAGGTAACGAGTTAAAATAAAAACCCAATCAATTTTCTATGAAGCCATAGTTAATCCCCCCGCCGGGACTTTTACTAAGTAAAACCACTTAGTCCGTTAATCACAATATTTTTTAAATCCGTTATGCTTTCAATAATTTATTTACTGATCAGGTCAGGATTTCTGTCACCAATGTATAATAACCGGTTTCCCGGATCGTTTTGGATCGTCAGATCTTCGGCTTTATCAAAAACTATCTGTCCGCCTATTCCATCGCAAATCCAGCATTCCCTGAAAATAGGATTGTCCCTCCCCGGATCGGTATCAATATTTTTTTTATATGAAGCATAATATGTGATCTGAGCCTTTTCATTTTCCAGTCGAATCATTGCATATCCGTTGAATCCGACATCCTGCATTTTTGGATCATCGCCACCCGTAAGAGGGATACAGTCTGCCACCCGATTATCATACAACACCAGTTTTCTTTTATGCGCCCGGTCATCGATCACAAAACGCCCCTTTGTATGTTCGTCCGGCATCCCCCCGTTGCCGATGCACCGGCCATATGCGGGAATATGGTCCGGGCTGATCTGGTTCTTCCCATACATTGAAAAACGGTGTTCATGACCCCATATCCAGAGTATCCCTTCCGAATCAGGAAAAAGATTTTTTAGCTGAACTGCGGGATTTGCAAACTCGGATTCGTCATGGAAAGCAGTGACATATTGATGATGTGTCAAAACAATAATCCCCCGCTTTTTACCATCTGTCAAAACCTTAGTCCTGACCCATACCTCCACGGAATCCGGCAGGTTTAGATTATTGTTGTTTGGATTAAATCGCAATATTCCTGTTTTCAGTGATTGGTAACCTGTATCAAGACCGAGTATTAACCAGTGTTCCGTACGAAGACAAAAACAGGGTGCTTCCTGCCCTGAATATATTTCTGTACCTGGATTTCGTATCCCGAATTTTTTTGACGGATCAGTGATCATACTCAAATATGATGACCCTGAAGAAAACATTTCGTGATTGCCGATTAAAGTGAAACTTCCACATCTGCCGCGTGGCCACAATCCTTTGTTTAATTCCCCGCTCCAGAAATTGGATTTCATTTCGTCTTGACTTCCTGAAAAATAGGTATCGCCTAAGTGAACCGTATAGTCCGGATTTTTTTTATCAATGGATTGACCGATGAATTCCGATTGAATGGTATCCGTGGCCCAGTCTGCTGCTACGCCAATAGTGATCGTTCCTGAATTATCTGAATCACGAATATCATAGACACTATTATGAATATCCGGATATTTAAATGGTGGTTTGACCCTCCAGTTGTGGATCAGCCACCCGAAAAAGTTGTTGCTAAAAAATTCCTGTACTTTATTAAGCATTGAAACCGCCGGCATTCTTTCCTGGCCTTTCGCCGACTGAATGGAATAGTGGTTGTTGGCACTGCCATGCCTGGTTAAGCCTACATAATTTTGCAGATTTCTTCCTGGCATAATTATGAAATTAAATTAATCATCAGAACTGAAGAAGTTATGTTTCAGAACCTTCAATAATATTTTGTTTAAACAGGATAAACGGACAGGCAGAGAATGGATGAAGAAATGCCAGATAAATAAATTACTGACTTTTGCTCTTATAATATTGATTCAAAACATACCAGGCCTTTTTCTTTTCCCCAAGTTCAGATAAAAGTCCTTTACGGTTATACCCCTGTTGATATACCGGATGCATCCTGGTAGGCGAGCGATAATCTATCAGGATCCATGCACATACACCAGCAAGATTGGGTGTTACGTCAAATAATGCTACCTGGTCCTTATATATCTGCTCCTGATATTCTTCGCTCCAGGAAGCCGCTTCATCTTTAGGTCCGCTATTGCTTCCAAATTTTGCCTCTCCTCCAAACTCGGAGATAATAATGGGTTTTTGATAAATAAGTTGCCATTTTGTATTGGCAGGCTTTCCCTGCCAGGGTACATACCATCCGAGATATTCATTGATGGACATGATATCAAAATATTTATACAAAGTATCCCAGACCCGTATCGAATCATTTTTATAATGCTGATCATTAATTACAGAAGTGATGAGTCTTGTCGAGTCCAGTAGCCGGCATTTTTTTGAAAGTTCGACCAGGGACCTGTCACGATCCGGTGATGAATTCGTTTCATTGGATAAACTCCATATAACTACTCCGCAGCGGTTCTTATCCCTGTGAATCATCTCACTCATCATCTGATTCATTTTTTGGAAAACAACGGCTGACGAAAATTGTATCTGCTGGTATACAGGTATTTCATCCCACACCATGATACCCATTTCTTCAGCCAGCCTTACCATGTTCTCGTTGTGAGGATAATGTGCCAGTCTCACCAGGTTGCAACCCAATTCTTTTGCCCAGCCCAGAAGTATGCGGGCATCTGCTGTAGAATTAGCACGACCGGCTTTTATGGGCTTCTCCTCATGGATATTTACAGCTCTGATAAATATGGGTTTGCCGTTTAGCAGTATCTGTGTGCCCTTGACTTCTATATTTCTAAATCCTATATGATCCGTTATGCTATCAGTTTCCGATTCGATGATTACTTTATAAAGTCTGGGAGTTTCGGGTGACCATAATTGTAATGCAGTTGAAAAACTGACCCGCGCCATCCCATCCCGATCGGTTGTATATATTTTATCCAGTTTCAATTCCGGTATAAGGATCCGGACTTTTGAACTGCTGCCCCGGTTTAATTTTATCCATCCGGTCACATCTTTTAAAGATTGTTTACTTAGCTGGATGAAATAGTCTTCAATATAGGAATTAGGAGTTAAGATCAGATTGACATCCCTTGTAATGCCTCCGTAATTAAACCAATCATATCCAAGTGAAGGTATTCCGTTTTTTAGTCGCTGGTTATTAACTTTAACCACTATGGAATTTCTCCCCTGTTTCACCAAATCTGTAATTTCAAATTGGAAAGGAGTAAAGCCTCCTTCATGAGAACCCAGTTCTATCCCGTTCAGATAAACGTCGGCGATATAATTTACCGCACCGAAATGGAGAAAAAGTCTTTTGGCGGAATCCCTTTGGTAATTAAATATTTTGCGATACCATACCGTACACTCTTCATAAGTTAATTCAGGCATTTGTGTGTTGAAGTCTCCCGGAACCTGCAAGGATGGGCCGCCTTCAAAAGAGTACTCAACGAAATCTGACTTCTTTTCAGGCTTCTTCTCCATCCAGATTTGTCGCCAATCACCCACCCCGGCGGGATCTAAAATCGCATCCCAGGTTCCGTTCAGACAGATGGTCTTGCGGGCATCAACATTGATCATCGCCTCCTGTGCGTAAAGGCTGAAACTAATAACAGTGAATATGAACGAAACGATAACAGATTGAATGGATTTGCAAACCATACTTTCAATCAATTTACCTGAACGACTTCGTAAGCATCCTGTCCATCCTGTGATATGGGCTGGTAATAAGTATTATTGTAGACAAGGTAGGTTTGTCCGTCGATATCCTGCTGCACAGCCCCGTCGGGAATCTGGGTAACCACGGCGCCAATAGGTGCTGCCACAACCTGGTAACCACTTCCTGTATAAATATAAAAAACACCTCCATAATAAAAGTAAGTATCATTTCCCACCATGGTAGTTTCATAGCCGGGAGGCAGGGAACCTACAATAGCACCAATAGGTGCAGCCACTACTGAGTAACCACCTGAATATGGCTGGTAAAAAACACCATCGTCATAATAATATTGCTGATTGGCCAGTGAAATGAGAAATGCATCAGTTGCCAGCGAGGCCGCAAAATATCCAAGCGGGTGCCAGTTATGCCCCCAGTAATAGGGATGATAAGGATGATATGCATAAGCGTGCACGGGATTATAATGATTATGATAAACATTTACATTTTCGTGTACGACAACATTCCTTTGAGGTGGTATATTGTCGTGTACACTGGTTGTAACCCTGACAGGTGTATTGCTCTGATGATATGTATGATTGCCCACATTATAACTGCCACCATTAATGGTCGGACGGTATTCAACAGGTGCAGGGTGACTTACCGGTGGCGCGGAGCGATTTACCGGAGGCGCCGGATGAAATGCTGCAGGTGCTGGTGCCGGCCGGCTGAAATTTTGTGCCGGTGCAGAACCCCTGTTGCCTCCACCTGCACTGAAATTGGGATGATTGAAACGCTGGGCACAAGTCTCCTGTGGAATACTTATCAACGAAACTACCAGGACGATCAGGCCCGGGAATAAAGCGATTCGAAAAGACGTTTTCATACCTGAAATTTATCGTATAAATAATTTTATTTCTTTACAGGCCCCTTGCCAAGTTTGATTTTTCTTGCTTTCGGTGGAACCATAAATTCAAAAACCGCTGAAGGAAGAACCGGGTTAACCTGCCAGTCCGACAATACGGCTTCATATTGCGGATTCATATTCCGGTTTGTATATACAATTACCATTTTCAACGGGAGGTTAAGAGCATCGTCAGATACCCAGAATTGATATGTCTTGTCAGAGGTGGTTCCGGCAATATGAAAACAAGCCTTGCCATCTACTCTCGTCATGCCCAGGTAAATAAGGTTTTTGGAATCAGACAATAAATCATCCACAAACGAAGGATAAAAGAAATCTGCAGCCGGAAAATCTATGTTGTATAATTTATTCACCGTATCAATCATTTCCATGATGGGTGCGGAAAGCGGTAGTGTTGCATAGTGATTGGTCTCCAGGGAATAATAAACAAGCGTATTACCATTGTAGTACAGGGACCGTGCTCCCCTGTCACCTTCAGCCCGGATAAGCAATTTGTCGGGACCCTGCATATACAGCTCTTCCTGATCCTCGTGTTTAACGAGACCAAGATGCTGGCTCGGGACATCATAATGTGAACTTACGTTTACATGACAGGAGCTGAGGTCCCCGATCACGGCAGCCATACGGTCGAGAATGGCAACCGCGATGGTATCTATATTCATTTTTTGTGCGTTTACCCGGCAGGTAAAAACAACACATATGAACAAACTGCAAAGGAATTTTTTAGTCATCTGTAATTCGTTTTAATTCAATAATCATTTGGATGATTAGTCAATGGGAAGCAAACTTACTCAATTTCTGATTGAATGACCCTGTTGAACTTTTGACCCGGTTTATGGTCAATTATTTCAAAAAATATTTTGGTAACTTAAAAGTTACATATATATTTGAGTAACCAAAAAGTTACATATTATGCAAAAAGAAATAAGACACGCCTGGTTCTTTTCCCATCCGCCGGAAACCGTTTGGGAATATCTGACAAATAGTGAACTGTTAAGTCAGTGGTTAATGAAAAACGACTTTAAACCTGTTGTAGGACAGAAATTCATGTTTACAGCCGGCTCCCACCCTGAGCTGGAATTTGACGGCAGTATTTATTGCGAAGTCCTGGAAGTCCTGCCCCTGAAAAGAATTTCATATTCATGGAAATACGGGCCACGCAAAGGCGAAATTGCCCTGGATTCCATTGTTAACTGGACGCTGAGATCCAAAGATGGTGGAACCGAACTCGTACTCGTACACACGTTACTCAAAGGAACCGAAAATCCGATGCACTTCGAGGCCATGAATACAGGGTGGCAGAAAAACGTTAAAAAGATCGAAAATTTGCTATTAATAAAAATAAAAAAATGAAAACAGCAATTCAAACAGACTACCATGCAACCATTATGGTCAACGTTACACCTCTTCAGGCTTCTGAAGCGATCAGCCAGGTTAAATTATGGTGGACAGAAAATACTGAGGGAAACACCAATAAACTTAATGACTTTTTCAAAGTAACCTTTGGCGAAACTTTTTCCCGTTTCCAAATTACTGAAATGATACCAGGGGAAAGAATCAACTGGCTGGTGCTGGATTGTAATCTGCACTGGATGAAGGATAAAAAGGAATGGAAGGATACGAATATACTTTGGGAAATTTCATCTTCCGGTAATTCCACCAGAATCGATATGACACATGTGGGCCTGAATTCGGGTATCGAATGTTTTGAGGATTGTACGAAAGGATGGAACCACTACGTAAAAGAAAGTCTGTACAAATTAATAACGGAAGGAAAAGGCGTTCCGGATCATAAGGATTATTCTGCCCGGACCAGGCAATGATCAAAAACGATTGTCTACCCTTTCATTCGTGAAAGCCCAAACGAGCGCCCCGATCCATCCGAGAAATGTCCAGCCGAGAAAAATATTCAACATCAAAATCGCATATCTGTTGCTTTTTCTGCGGTCGAACGCCACGATGGTTGGAATAAAATAAATGGCGGCACTAATTAAGAACAGAAATAACATATGCTAATATACAAATTGTCTGTTGTTAGATAATTGCATCATACCTGAAAAATAAAAATGAAAGGCCCGAACCTTCATAGAAGATAAGGGCCTTTCATAGGACCACCATCCCGCATGGTCTGATTAGTTTATTCCGTCTTTAATATTTTCGCAGGACTTGCCACTGCCGCCTTTGCAGAATGAAATGTTGCGGTTACAACAGCAGTAATTACGATTACAAGTGCGGATAGAATAAATGGAACAGGAGACAGACCCGCATTATATGGGAATATGTTCAACCATTTATTCATAAAAAACCAGGCAACAGGAAATGCTATGAAGGCTGCTATTAAAGATAACCACAAATAATTCCTGGTAACCAGGGTAACAACCTCCGCGATACTTGCGCCCAGCACCCTTCTGATACTGATTTCTTTCTGCTTTTGTTGGGTTGTAAATGCCGTAAGTCCCAGCAAACCAAGACAGGTTATGAGGATGGTGAGAACAGAAAAAGCAGCGAATATTTTTCCTCTTTTCTGATCGGCAGCAAATTGTGTATTAAAATCTTCATCCAGAAATTTATATTCAAATGGTAACTGGGAAAAATATTTTTTCCAGACGGCTTCCGCTTTTGCAATGGATGTTTTGATGTCACCGCCATTCAGTTTTACCTGAATGATATTGCTATTGGGTGAATAAAACAGAAGAAGTGGAGCGATTGGATTATACAGGGATTTTTGGTTGAAATCTTTTACAACACCTACTACTTCCAGGTAGTGGTTTGATGTGTCACCCGGAAATGTCACACGCTTTCCAATCGCGTTATCCCATGCAAAATGTTTTACCATGGCTTCATTTACAAGGATACTGTGCAATGTGTCGGCAGGCCCTTCAAAATTACGCCCCTTAACGATGGGAATACCCAGTGCAACCAGGTAATTTTCATCGATGCCATAATCTTCAATTCCTTTATCAACATGCCCGGTATTTGTCTGCACGGTAAACAGGTTCAGGTTCATGTTAGGCGTTCCCGGATAATTATTGCCTGTTCCCACAGTTTTTACACCAGGCAGGTTGCGCAGTTCGTTATTCATGGCAAATATTTTGCTCCGTTCGTCCTCACCCGTGTTTACAGTTATGGTCATTACCTGGTCCTTGTTAAAACCAACATCCTTTTTTCGCAAATAAGAAAGCTGTGTGTAAACTACCCATGTGCAGATCAGCATGATCATGGAAATTGAAAACTGCAGTACAACCAGTGAACGGCGCAGATTTACATTTCCAGACGCTTTTGACAATGCGCCTTTTAATATACTCACAGGCTCAAAACTGGAAAGATAAAATGCAGGATAACTCCCACCCACCAATCCTGTAAACAGAAGAATGCTGATCAGTAAAATAATATTGAAAGGCTGCAGCAGGGTTCGCATTGTAAATTCCTTGCCGGAGATCGAATTGAAAGCAGACAACAAAAGAATGACCAGTATAATACTTAAAAATAAAGCTATAAATGCCGTAAGTAGTGACTCACTTAAGAACTGGCCCACCAGCTGCTTTTTGGTTGATCCCGCTACTTTGCGGATTCCAATTTCCTTGGCCCTGCGCGCTGATCTCGCAGTAGTCAGGTTCATATAATTGATACAGGCGATCAGCAGCATAAAAAAAGCCACGGCGGAAAAAATCCGGATATATGACATATCGCCTATTTCTTCAGGTTCCCCTTCCAGTGTTGAATGAAGATGTATATAAGTTATTGGCATTACACCATACTGAATCTTTACATTGAATTTTGCAAAAATCGGCGCCATATACTTGTCGTACATGGGGATCAGTTTTTTATTAAACGCTTCCGCGGTGGTGCCTGGTTTAAGCAGCACATAGGTGAAGTTGTTAAAGCTTCCCCAGTTGTCATTGCCGTTGTTGTTGCCTTTCAAAATCGTAGAAAACGATATCAGCATATCGAACCGTAAATGGGAATTTTTCGGAACATCTTCTATTACGCCTGTCACTTTGTACAAATCATATACAGTCTTCATAGTTTTTCCAACGACCTGTGTATTCTTTCCAAAATATTTTTCAGCGATTGATTTTGAAATCACAATGCTGTTCGGATTTTTCAGGGCAGTGGCAGGATTCCCTTCTATGAATCTGCAAGTGAAAATGTTGAAAATCGTACTGTCAGCATAATATATCTTGGTTTCATAAAAACCATCCGTACCCTTCTTAAAAAGTGTTCTTTCCCTGCCCATTAACCTGGTCGCGTCCTCAACTTCAGGAAAATCCTTTTTCAAAGTGGCAGCAAGTGGAAGTTGTGTAACCGTCCAGTTCGTGTTTTTATCCTTTTCCTGTATATAAGAAACGATCCTTACAATCCGGTCGGCTTTTTCATTGTAGCGGTCGAAATTCAGTTCATCCGTGATATAAAAAATCAGGAAGAGGCTGAATGTAATTCCGATGGTTAATCCCAATATATTCAGAATACTGTACCATTTGTCTTTCTTAAAATTGCGGAAGGCAATGCGTATTAAGTTTTTTATCATGGATCTTTTTTATGGAGTTGTTTACTGAAGATCGTGATTACGATATCCTAAAAGATGCCAATTCTGCAATATATTCATAATCAGTGAATTGGAATTGTCTTACAACAAAAGGTGTCCGGTATTGATATGCTGTCTGTTCATATTGGGGCAATATTAGACGCAGTTTTTAAGATTAAGTTACCAGTTAAGAAAGAGCTCGCTTATAACCTCAATCCAGTACTTGCTATATTAACTTTAATCAAATTAATGATTATGTCACCCGATACTAAAATGACCTGCGGGATAATTCTCCTTACCATACCAACTATTCAGTATGGAGGATATTTTCTATTATCAATTCTTTCGGGAAGGTTGAAATTACCACTTACAGAATTTCAGAAATCCATGTTTCGTGCAGGCCACGCACACGCAGGCGTATTGGTAATTCTTGCACTGATTGCCCAGGTTCTGGCAGATTATGCCAGTTTAAATATTGCACTGGAAAAATTTGTCCGAATAGGCTTTCCTCTTGCAGCCATATTGGTAAGCGGGGGATTTTTTGCAAGTGCTTCAGGGAAAAACATTACCAAACCCAACAACCTGATTTCTATTTTGTATGCAGGAATCCTGATATTGGCCGCAAGCACAATAATCCTGGGGATTGGATTGATAAGAAATATTTAATTTAAAGACCCTTTGTCCGACTCTGAAAATTTAACTCTTTATTTAGTCTCAGACTGGTTGTTGGCAGCCGGTTGTTTTGTGGTTGCAGGTTTTTTGTGGTAGTTCGCAACCAGGTCCTTAATAGCCTGCTTTCTCTCTTTCTTTAATGCATGAATTTGTTCATGTTTCTCTTTTGATGTCAGACTGTTATCCTGTTTCACTGAATAGATCCTATCAGCGTAATCCGCTCTGATATCATCTTCTTTCCTTTGCAGATTACTTGGACGGCCATATGCGGGACCATAGGCGTAAGGATAGTATCCGTATGGAAAACCATAATAACCATAGAATCCAAATGGACCGTAGTATGGATAGTAACCAAATCCTACAGATACTCTTGGTCGGATAACATATCCATAACTATGAACTCCTGAAATTCCATGGGTTTGGGCTGAAGCTGCAAACGCGAGACCCGCACACATCACGATGATCAATAACTTTTTCATAAATACGCATTTGATATAACTAATTAACGCAAAAAATATACAGAGGATGTCTCTGATTTTGGATATAACTATTCAGTAACAATTCTAGCTGACGGGATTCTTACGGGCTGCCCAGAGAATAGCATTGCCAAACATTTTTTTGAACTCGGGAGATTTTAACAGATTGGCATGATGACCCATCTGGAAATAAATATTTCTTGCTTTCATTTTTTCGTTGGTCCAGATCACCGGGTGGTCACCCATTTTTATATCCGATGGAGGCTGATAACTTGATTCGTCTACGCTGGCAATCACGTGTACATTAGGGCGTGGATCCCTGTCGTAAGTATACCATTCATCGTCGGGTATTGAAAAAGAATCCGGAAGCCCCTTCATCGCGGGGTGCGTTTTATCTTCCACGTGTACAACTCCGGTGGCGCGTGCCGCGATATAGTTCTTCCAGCGGATACCACCCATAAATTGCGAAAACCACTCCCACATGGAGTATCCGTCAAACTCACCCAGCAGGGATGCATGATGCAGTCCGACCCAACCTCCAAGCCCATCTTCAATATATTTAGTAAATGCTGCCTTGGACTGATCGGTCCACATATAGGGAGGAAAATTCAGCTGAATGAAAACCTGGTAATGGGAAAGAAAAGTCTCGGTTATAGAATCCGTTTTATTTATGACCGTTATATCAAAATTCTGTTCTGTTGAGAAATCCTTCAGCCATTCGAGAGCCGCCACTACGAAGCCCTCATGTATTCCACCTCTTTCAGTAAGTACCAGGGCATGGAAAGCAAGAATGTGGTGCAGGCTTTTTCCAATGTTCTTAAAACAACTCAGAACCAAAATGACAACAAGTAAAAAATTGATACAGCGTTTTCTCATTCGTAAACCGAATGTATCTATTTAAAATGTTACTGCCGAACACATTTTTTTTTCGACCGGATCCTCAAAACCAAAACCCTGCAAAGTGTGATACGGGAGATTTTTACGTTGTATCAATACTTTGAATCTCCTTCCCATTTGATTCATTAGTGTAGTTAACGCAAATTTTTTATTTTCTTCGGAATCTTCCATATTTGAAAGGAATGGCACAAGCCCCAGTGCCCGCAGGAAACGATGCTGATTTACATAACCAGTAAATTCGAATCCATTCATGGTACCCCAGTAATTTAATCCCGAAAAATTTACATCAGCTGTAATATCCTGTTCGCCGGGTGAATCATATGGATTGAATCTTATCTGATGCCTGTAGTAGGATCTGATGGTACCCCTTCCTCCGTTCTGAAGAACAAGTTCCCTATCAAGACATCCATAGTCGATCGTTATGATATATCCCTTTTTTAGTACTTCGGATAGTCCCTTATACCATTCAGCGGCATCGAAGCATACTTCAATACAACAGTCATTGGGAAGATTTATTGAAGAGGATGCAAGGTATTCATAAAATTGAATTTCAGCCGGTCTCAATATCTCTCTAAAATCATTCTCGAAATCTACAAATATTTCCATTAGCTGTCTATCTTCCATTAGAATTCTATGAAATGGAATATTGTCAAATAGTTCATTGGAAATAACACACCCTTCAAATTTTCCCAGCTTTTCAATATTATCCAGCCATTTAACTTTTTCAAACAAATAATGCTGATTGATTTTTCTTAATGCCTGTTTTTTTTCGATAATTACGTATTTTATCGATTCAAAATTATCCGAATGTAATTTGAGATATTGAAGTATATCAAGGCATAACAAACCCGCCCCCGCTCCATATTCCACTATAGTGAAATCACCTCCCGTAAGCTTGCGAATTTCTTCTATCTGTCGGCCAAGCATCGCCCCAAATGCACTGCTGATATAGGGGCTCGTAAAAAAATCTCCTTTTTTCCCGATTTTGTGATCACCAGATGTAAAATATCCATATTCAGGATGATAAAGTGCCATTTCCATAAAGTCCCTGAATGAAATCGGCCCTTCTTTTTCAATTTTGTGAATGATTAAATCTCGTAGCACCATACATTTTTGCTTCTGATTCCCGACACATATGTCAAATGAAAGAATCATTAATTGTGCCACCGGATTTACAAACATTTGAAATAGGATATTCCTGATACTCGTAGCTTTATAGTCATGTCATATTGCAGCATTATAGAAACCATGTCCGGCGAAAAAAAGGACTTGCATAAGGATTACCATGACAATCACTATGGTTTTCCGATTCATGATGACAATGAGCTTTTTGGCAGGCTGATATTGGAAATCAACCAGGCAGGTCTGAGTTGGGAAACGGTTTTGAAGAAAGAGAAAAATTTCAGAAAAGCCTATCACAATTTCAACATAAAGAAAGTTGCAGGGTTTACAGAAGCCGACAGGAAAAGGCTGCTCTCAGATCCGGGTATCATTCGAAATCGGTTAAAAATAAATGCCGCTATTGAAAATGCTAAATCTATCATCCTTCTTCAAAAACAATACGGCTCTTTCGAGAAATGGCTGGAATCTGAACATCCGAAGACCAGGGACGAATGGGTAAGACTTTTTAAGAAAACATTCCGCTTTACAGGCGGTGAAATTGTAAATGAATTCTTAATGAGTACCGGATATCTGGCAGGCGCACACTCAATAGACTGTTCAGTTTATGGCAGGATCCTTAAAGCCAGACCTCTCTGGAACAGGTCTTAACAATGATTTTAATTTCCATTAACTACTGTTACACATATAACTGATCAGTTATTATCGTGTTACATTTTACCACTCAACCAGGTTTGTTATAATCAAGTCCATACCTAGTCCATAATAACTCCATAGCAAGTCCATAGAAAGTCCATTAAGTAATGGATTTACTATGGAATTTCTTTGGATAATCTATGGATTTAATTATAATTTTATGAGAACCAATCTGGTAGGGGGATGGAAGAAATCTTCCTGCTGAATAATCTTTTGTTATGGCCAAGCAGGATAAAAATAACCGCAAAGGAACCCTCGGAGATTTTATTTATTATCAGTGGAAGGGTAAGCAGTGCATTCGTGCCAAACCCTATAAAGTAGTCAGAACTGAAGCTTCTGTCAAAAGCGGACTCAATTTTGGAAAAGCGAGTAGAATTGGCAGTAAGATTCGGGATCTTATTAAATTAATAAACCCTGGCAAAAATGATATCCAGGTAATGTTCAGGTTTACGGGCGCCCTCAATAAATTCATTAGCTGGAATGAAAAACAAATTCCTTTGCCAGATGACCTGCAAAGCGGACTTCCTTTCCTGAAAGATTTTCAATTTAATGATCAGGCTGATTTAAGTAATATGCATTTTCTTAAAGTTTCAGCAACATTAACTGAACCTGGTAATTTGGAAATCAGGCTGCCCGCTTTCAGGCCCAAATTGTCATTGCCTTATTTTACACTCGCCAATAAGATTGTGTGCAAAATGATACTTACGGGAACTGACCTTGATGAAGGGGAGGCGGAAACATATGGCTCAGCTGAAATAGACATACCCATGAATAACGAAGAATTTCAGCCACCCGAATTGTCCATGCGCACTGCTACCGGAAAAGGTAAATTGATGATGCTGATTATGGCTCTTCAGTATTTCGATGGCACGCGTGATGCACCAACCCTGCTTCCTGACAAAAAGAAGTGGCCCTGCGGTATTGTACTATCATATTTCAGTTAATTCAGCTTCGTTAATAAAAAGTAAAAAAATATATTTCAGGTTAAAATTTTACAAATTATTATTCTGGGAAAAGAAACAGGTGCAACATTTCGCTGAAAACTGAGTCTTATAACAGAGAGGAAATTTCATTCTGTACGAATGGAACAACATTTGTATCATATCCGTACAGGCATTGAAGAGTTTTATTTTTTATTGCATTGATTTTTAGCATATTATTTTTTGGCATGCCCATCGCATGAATAATATGAGCAATTTGAAATAAAACTTTCGCTCCTTTTCCGGAAAATCGATTTCTACACCAGGACTACTGCTAATCTTAACCTGGACAACTACTATTCTTTATCGGGACTAGTGAAACACATGAGAATGATGGTTGAAGTTTTGACTATGGCATGTGTTCATTTATTAATTTAAAAAATCAGTAACAATGAAAAAGTTAATGTTTTTAGCAATCTTTTATTTTCTGCATCCGAATCTTCAGGCAGCATCAGCAAGTAGTTCACCTGTAAAAAAATTGGCGCCTGTAAGTGCCTATGACAAGGCAAAGGCTCATTTTAACGCGAACTTTGCCGGAGTTAAGGATGCAGTCTGGTACAACCTCCCGAATGATGATATAGTTTGTACTTTCCACAAGGGGAAAGCTATTACCCGTGTTTTTTATAACAATCGCGGTAACTGGCAATATACTTTACTAAGTTATCCGGGATCAGGTCTCTCCGTTGATTTAAAACATCGTGTACAGGATTATTTTGACAACTATCATATCGACTACGTGAACGAGATCCGTTCAGAAAATGCGGACCCTGTCTATGTGATGGATCTGGAAAATGAAGGCCATATTAAAGTAGTCAGGGTTGATGACGATAATATCGATGTACAACAGGAGTTATACAAAGAATAATCAATATCAATTAGTCTTTGGTTTAAAGGCCCTGTGATTCTTCACAGGGTCTTTTTATTTAATTCGTCGGAATAATCTATAATTTCGTTGTCAACTCATTCCTTTGTACAACCTGATATAACAATCACTTCAAATTTCAATTATGAATATACGTTTGTGTCTGCTCCTCGCCTGTTTACTACTATTCAGAAACTCTGATGCACAATCACTGAATACAGATATTGAAACATCAGTCAGGAATTTGAACGCAGCTATGATTTCTAAGGACAAGTCTGTTCTGGATAAATTAACTGCAGAAGAATTGAGTTTTGGTCATTCCACAGGCGTAGTAGAAAACAAATCTGAATTTGTCAATAATGTTTTGTCCGGCCCCACCACTTTTTCCGGGATTAACATCTCTAACCAGAGCATAATTCCGGCAGGCGATGTTGCGATTGTCCGAAATATCAGCTCTATTAGTGGCACCAGTAAAGGACAACCCCTGGACATAAAAATAGGCGTCTTAATGGTCTGGAAGAAACAGGGTGACAATTGGAAATTACTCGCGCGCCAGGGGTTTAAGTTACCGTAGATTATGATTTTATTTACTGTCGATAAACTTTTAAGAAAAGATATATGAACTATGAAGAATTGGTAAGGAACCACGCCGGTGAAATGATAGAGAAGCTGGTGACAAATGTTGTTAGTAAAGACTCTGTAGAGATCCGCTTTGAATTTGAAGACGACGATCAATGGTCCATTGTCAGCATGTTTATCTATGAGGAGGATAAAGAAATATCCCTGAGGCTTCATGCCAATGAACAGTATGAAATTTATTTTGGTTATTATGATGATGAAGACGAATTTTTCGAGATAACTCAAAAACTGACTCCGGAAGAAATAAAAGTTATTCCCAGGGGGCTGCGAAAGCTTATGAAAAAAGTGCTCGATGATGAACAGGGCATGCGCCTGCCGGGTAATTTTCTTTCGAAATAGCAAGACCCGTCCGGTCTTTATCAGATCTGAACATCTTATGCTCGAAAACGCACAGTTTATAGACTTATAAATTACAGAAAACTCTATGGCACAAAGTCTTCCATACTGGCATACGGCTTGAGCCAAAAACGGTTACCCCTATTCCTCTGCTATGGTTAAAAACTATTTTAAAACAGCCTTCAGGAATTTTAAGCGCAATAAGAGTTATGCATTAATCAATACGCTGGGTTTGACAGTTGGAATCTCCGCCTGTCTGCTGTTATTTTTAATTATTCAATTTGCTGTTGTGACAATCTGCATTCAGACCATGAAAGCAGCCACAACAAATCCCGTAACCAGCCTTCGCTCAGAATGAGCTTCCGCTGTTGAATAAAATCTGAAGACAGAATAAAAAATCTGATAAAGAGTGCAAAAAACATATAGAACAAGTCGTCTGGAACTCGCCCCTCTGAATGAAAGCGATGGTGAATTCATTTTTGAGCTGCTCAATTCGGAGGGCTGGTTAAAATATATTGGCGACAGGAATATAAAGACATTGGAAGACTCTGGGAAATACATTCAAAAAACCCTCGAGAACACAAATATTAATTACTGGGTAGTAAGAAAACAGGATGGAAAAATTTCTATCGGAATTATATCATTAGTAAAACGCGATTATCTGGCATATCACGATGTCGGATTTGCTTTTCTTCCAGCTTTCTTAAATAAGGGGTACGCTTTTGAGGCATCCGAAATTGTATTAAAAGACCTGTTGGAAGATCCCAAACATCCAATAATCCTGGCTACAACAATGGCTGAAAACAATTCATCGATTAAACTCCTTAAGAAATTGGGATTTTTTTTCAATAAGGAAATTGAAAATGATACTAAAAAATTATTCGTTTATTCCGTTACGCCTGCTGATTTTTTCTCCCACTATAAATGTCTTGGAAAAAATTTTGCAAGTGATACAAGAAATAAGTAAGGAACAACAAGAACGAATACAGAGATCAAAAGATCGCGTTTTTTCTTTGGATTACGATCCCATTTTTCTTCATATTTCCCGAAAATCATACGGTCACGTTCTTTGACAATGAAAATATGATTTAAGACTATTGCCGTTAGCAGGTAAACGGTAGTGGCAAAGATCGTCGCACCTGGTTTTGACGAAAACCATGAATGCCTGATCGTGCGTAAATAAGTAGCTTCAAAAAACAGAATCCACCCACCGGCTGAAAAAGAGAACAGATACATAGCCTGGATACGGGCGTAAAAATCCCTGTTATAACTTCGCTGGTAGAAGTGGTTATAGATATTGAAATACAGATAATCTATGGGTTTCATAGGGTTGTGGTCGTTTTGGGTAAAAGCGGATTAAAGTACCGTCTATAAACGTTTTTTAGAGGCAAACTTGTACGAAATCGGAAAAGAAAATTGAAGATACTTGGTCCTTTTTATGGTATTTTCCAAAATTGGGAGAACCATAACGTGGCTTATTGACCCGTTGGCATCGGGTTACCGGCTCGTCATAAACAAATGATCAATAATATTTATACTTATGTATCAGGGTCCTTCATGGCATAGGAATTGAAACTAATTTAAAAAAACAAAGAGATAGTTGACTACTTTCGTCTTTCACAATTAAAATTACCCTCACAATGAGAAAACGTGAATCTGGTCTTCTCTATTTTCTGCTGGGAATTTATTCGATATTAATCAGCTGGCACTACAATCATTCGATCTTCTGGCTGGTCATACACTGGATATTCTGGCCCATTTACCTCATTTACGAAGTACTTACCGGGCATCTTTCACATGGGTTGTGGAAGGAGATTCCATTATCCTATTTTAAGTAATATAAAACTATTGCGCTTTTGAAAATGAAACCTGTTTTCTTCGTTTAGTTTGTATTTCTACTCCAAGCAACATACCCCAGGGTTTCATTTCCGGCAATCTGTCGAAAATAATCTCTAGAACCCTTATAAACGTGATGGATAGGAACACAAGATTCCAGATAATATTTAATTCAATTACCAGGCTATATTATTTCACAGTCATCAATGCGACAACAACAGTTCCTTAAACCACGATACTGAGTAAATAGACATTTTTCAATCTTTATTCTATATTTTACACCCTATGTTAAAATCAAGGTTATTGTTTTTTTTCGCCTTATTATCCTGGATCGCCTGTGCAAAAAAGAATGACTATCCAATGGTTACCACTTTTGCGGGCACCGGCAAAATGGGTTCGACAGATGGCAGTGGAATATCCGCATGTTTTTCTAACCTGATGGGGGTTGCGGTGGATGACAATGGAAATATTTTCGTAGCCGATTCAAGAAATAATATGATTCGCAAGATCAGTGCGGATGGAATAGTCACAACTGTTGCCGGTAATGGAGTCGCTGGTTCACGGGATGGCAGGGGCGACTCGGCGAGTTTTTTTTACCCGGAAGGCATAGCTGTAGACAAAAAAGGAATTCTATATGTAGCTGATACCCACAACAGTCTTATTCGCAAAATCAGTCCCGATGGTGTTGTGACAACTTTGGCCGGTCAAAGGATTTATCGCACCATTCCAGGTATGGATACGACTGTACGTTTTGACAATCCTGCGGGAATTGCGGTTGATTCATCAGGTTATATTTATGTGGCTGACTGCGGGAATGATCTTATCCGGAAAATAAGTCCGGATGGCATTGTTCAGAATATTGCGGGCAATGGCAAAAAGGGAAATAAGGATAGCACCGGTTTGAATGCATCTTTTTATCTGCCGGGAGGAATCGCGCTTGACCCTGTAGGTAATATTTATGTTGCGGACACTTATAATAATATGATCCGCAAAATCAATCCGCAGGGTCTTGTAACGACGGTTGCGGGCAAAACATTACCAGGTTCTTCCAATGGCAGAGGATCAGCCGCTTCATTCTTACATCCGGCCGGTTTAACTGTAGGTCCCGGCGGATATATATATGTTGCCGATGTTGGCAATAGCAGAATACGTAAGATCAGCCCGGACGGAATCGTTTCCAATTTCGCAGGTAGCGGATTAAGGGGTTCAGTAAATGGGCGTGATACCCTTGCATCTTTTTACCGGCCATACGATGTAGCTGCCGATAAATCAGGTTCTATATATGTGGCCGATTATCTTAACAATCTAGTCCGTAAAATCAGCTTCTGATAAAATATTACACACCAGTTCATTCATTAAAATAAAAACTATACTTTTAAGCCAGATCCTGTCAATATGAATAAGAAATTAACCCTTGCTGCTTTAGTTATTATCCTTTTTTCAGAATGCAAAAAAACTGAAACAGGCACCACTAATCCACCTCCTCCACCGCCTCCAAACACACAGCATATCTCCGTGGTGACGCAGCATAATGATAATACCAGGGCGGGTTTGAACAATCTGGAATTGGTTCTTACCACTTCGAATGTAAATACTACAAAATTTGGAAAACTGTTTGCTATGGCCATTGACGACCAGGTATTTGCACAGCCTCTGATGGTTGGCAATCTGGCGATTGGATCAGGAAATCATAACGTACTATTTGTAGCTACAGTCAACAATACAGTTTATGCTTATGATGGCGATAACGGCACCCTGTACTGGAAAAATAATTATACGCAAACAGGTATGCGTCCTCCAAATTCGACAGATATGTCTTCTGGCTGGTGCATGCCTTATACAGATATAAAATATAATATCGGGATTATCGGAACACCTGTTATCGATACTACTACGGGAACCATTTATTTCGTTGCCAGGAGCACCGATGGCAATCAGTTCGTCCAATATTTGCATGCTGTCAATATTATCAACGGAAATGAACAATCAGGCAGTCCGGTAGCGATCAGTGCAAGCGTACCCGGAAGTGGAGATGGCAGTGTAAGTAATGTAATAAGCTTCGATCCAAGACGCAACAATCAGCGGCAGGGACTAACGCTGGTCAATGGTGTAGTGTATATTTCATTCGCTTCTCATTGCGACTGGAATCCATATCATGGATGGATTTTCGGATACAACGCACAGACACTCCAGCAGCAGACCGTATACAATGATACACCAGACGGAGAAAACGGTGGTTTATGGGAAAGCGGTATGGGAGTGGCCGCAGATGCACAGGGAAACTTGTACGTTGTTTCAGGCAATGGAACGGTCGGACAAGGAAACCTGTTCACCAGTTCCAGTAACGGAACAGATGAAAATTCACCGAATCCTAATCCTGCAGATCCTACCAACCGCGGCGAAAGTGCTATGAAACTAACTCCGTCTGGTTCAGGATTACAGATAACCAGTTTTTTCACGCCTACCAATTATCTCAATCTGAATATAAATGATCAGGATTATGGTGTTATGGGTACCATGCTGATCCCAAATACTAATTTTTATTTAACTGGATGCAAGGATGGAAATTTATATCTGCTTGACAAAGACAATATGGGAGGTTATTCCACTTCATCAAACCAGGTGCAGCAAACTATCCCTTTAAATACAAGTCTGCATTGCCAGCCCTCTTATTTTAAAGGGAGTACAAATGAAATGGTTTACATCTGGTCTGAAAATGATGCATTACGTGCCCTTTCATTTGATCGTGGCAGCAATACATTTGCTAACAACCAGATAGTTAATAATGTAAGCGGACCCACTGGCGGTTGTGGGGCAGATCTATCAGTGTCTTCCAACGGATCCACTGACGGGACAGGTATTCTCTGGGCTACATATGCTATTAGCGGTGATGCCGGAAATACAGTAAGTCCGGGCATTTTAAGGGCATTCGATGCCAATAATATTACTAAAGAACTTTGGAACAGCAACCAGACTTCCAGGAGATAACTCAGGTTATTATGCAAAATTTTGTTCACCCACCATTGCTAACGGTCATGTGTACCTGGCAACTTTCTCAAATCAGGTTGTTGTTTATGGTCTTAAATATTAACCTTGTATTTGTAATCTAGAATTCCCAGCCAACTTTGATACTAAGCCTGTTTAAGCTATAATTAATTTTCTGGGTCTGGTCATATGACGGCGCTTCCTGTCCATAAAAAATTCCGGGAGAAGAGTATAACGGATCATAGGTTTCTACTGTTTTTTTGTATGAATATCCCATACTTAACAACAGATTATTTTTCTTCGCCACCAGTACTTTATATCCAAGTCCCCAATCACCGTAAAAACCACTTCCGAATTTGTCATTTTCAACATAGCTCGTTTTTTGCTGGTCAGTAACCCAGCTGAAATTGATACCCATGTCTGAATACACAAATAATTTATTACTGCCTTTACTGAACTCTTTCCTTAAATCAATAAACAATGGTATGGTTCTGAGCCTGTAAAAATCAAGTCCCACCCCGATCCCGGTAAACCATGATTTGTATTGAGCCCCGTTGACTGTCTGCAATTGAAAAGCAGACCCGGTCTCACCTTCCAGCAAACCCAGATTATTGATGGAATGAAATTGCCATTGTCCGGTTAAATTATTTTTCTGTGCTGATGAAATGGATGCCATCATTATCAACAAAAAAAAGAGCATTGAGAATTTGAATTTTAGCATGGTTGTCATTGTAATTTGCTAATAAGGTGAATATTGTTCAGGTCGGAATAGTCATATTGATAGAGCCCGTCTTTGGCCATTACGATGGCCAGTCCATTTCCTGTGACAACATCGTATACTTCTGCGTCTTTCAATTGTTTCAACAATAACAGATTACTGACATCCGACGCATCGTATATTTTCAAATCCGTCCTTGTAGTCGCAAATGAATAAATTATTCCCGTCTATTGACAAACCTTCGGGATGAGTAAGCTGGTATGATTTTACCATATAGGAATTCGCCATATCCTGAATATTTACAATCTGTAGTTCATTATTAAATCCAAGACAGGCACTTGAATCATTGATCGTAATATAGGCATAGTCGTTATCTGCGATCACTGGATCACAGCCACGTGCATGAACAAACTGACCAATCAGTGAAGGTGTGGATGGAGAAGACTGAACATCATACATGTACATGCCATTGTTAGTGCCCACGAATAGTTTGTCTTTCAATGGGTATATCGTCTCTACATGCCAATCCACCTGAACCGAGCTGGTAAAACCAGGGGCGAAGGGCTGACTGATGTCAAAGGCCAACAGATTATTGGGCCCCACTGTATAGAGGAAGTTATTGACGATACTAAACCTTGCCAGGGATCCATTGGTTGCTACCACATTGCTGCTGCTTTGGTTTGCAGCCGGCGCAAAAGCTATTGCACAATTAACGCAGTTATTGAAATAACCTCCATAATTATTCGGATAAATATTATAGCCGGCATTATAGTCGACCGTGGTATCCCTGGTTGACCATCCGACAATTACATTGACGGAATCAGGATTGAACACGGAGCCCGCTGTATAAGCAGCTCCCAGATAGTAGATGCTATTATCCGGAAAGACATTTATAGTAAAATTTTTAGCAACGACATTCAGCGGATCGCTAATATCGAAAGAAACCAGATCGCCATAGCAATCCGCATACAAGGTATTTCCCTTAATGGCCATGTCTTCATTCCCCGGTATATTTATAAATGAAACATTCTTAGGATTGTGGGGATCGCTATTGTCGATTACATGAATGCCTGCATATGGCTCCGACAAAAAGATATATTTGCCCGCGACGGTTATCTTTCCGGGACTCGAAACTTCAATGGCCGGCTGGCTTTTGACAGATTCCCTGAATTTGGTCAGTACTTCGTAAACAGGTGTGCTGATTTTATAAGTCCTGGTAACCTTGTCTTTCATACAACCCGTAGGTAATATTCCAAAAAAAACCAGGACGCAAATTCTATTCAGAAGTAAAATTTTCTTTTTCATACCAGTATTTTGCATTTGACTTGCAAACAAAAGAAAACGTTGCACCGAATCTTTATTTTTTACCGTGGATAAAAGAAAGCTTTAACCCGGTATAAAAAAGATGCTGTGGATTTCCGGAGCCTGATTTAAGAAGCCCGGAAAAACCGTATTGTAATTCTGGTCCAAGGCGGAGTTCATTTTTATTCAAGGGAAATCCGATCATGAAAGATGTAGTTCCATTCAATTGAACTTTGTTGAATAGTAGCGCGTTTTGATAATAAAGATTCCCGTTTGGATCAAAATGTAAAGCATTACTGGCAAGCAGATATGAGACTGATAAGCCAGCTTCCCAGAATATTGGTAATTCTTTGCTTTTATTTAATTGGAAATCTGCCGTAACAGGCAATTCAATAAAGTGATATTGATTGGTATAGGAATGACTACTGCCGCTTTGATAATACCCGTTAATCGCGTAAGCCCCAGGTATTGTGGGCGCTCCTGAAAAATAATTTGCCGGATTATATACGATGATCGAACTATCTACCGGATAACCCGTCTTAATATGCGTTGAATAATAATGATAATTTAAACCCATTGCGATTGAAATGCGTTTGGATAAATATCTGCTTAAAAATACTCCGGCACTGAAAGAAAATCCAGGATTAATTTCTGAGGAAGCTGGAACAGGCGCCGGCGCTCCACTGGCGACGTTAGCATTGGAATTATAATATAATCCGGTCACATTGGATTGTTTAAACAGGCTTTGATTAATATTTGAAATACCCGCTCCGCCCGTTAGGCCCAATGTCCATAAGGCGGATTTACTTTTCGTCTTATCCTTTGTTGCTAATTTAGATTCAGCTTTTGAATCTTTCGGGACGGTCGTTAATCCAGCAGCGGTGGCTGTTTTATTCACGACGGCAGAGTCCAACCTGCCCGATCCGGAATTTTCAGGTTCCGGTTTTACCGGTATGGGGGAAATATTTTCAGAATTTGTATTATCGTTCTTTCCATGCCGGTATTTTCTTCTGTCTTATTTTTTCTTTCATCCGTGATCACCTTTGAATTATAAGCGGACGCTGGCTTATTTCCAGACTTCATCATAACTGATTCCGTGCTTTGTCTCCCTTTCAAAGGATTGGTGTTATTTTGTTTAACCTGATTTTTGGTTTCCTTATTTAATTTATTCTCCAGTATACTTGCGCTTTGAACTTTACTGCCTGATGATTTATTTTGATCTTCATCGTTCTTCTTTTGTTCTTTGGAAATGATTTTTTTATCAGAGAAATTTTTAAATGTACCAACATAAATAGCTCCGCCCGCAAGTAACAGACCTGAAAAAAGGAAAAGGATGAACAGGGGTCTGCGACGTTTTTTATTCTTATTGATCTCTTTGTCGACAGCCGTCCAAACGGCATCAGAGGGATCAAATCCCAGCTGATCCATTTTTTCCTGAACCTGCTTTTCAAAATTATTTTCGTGCATATATGCCCGTTTTATTATCCAAAGAATTTCTTGTAATCCAGCTGATCAGCAATGCCCGTGCACGCGCATACTGTGACTTGGATGTACCTTCATGAATACCTAATATTTTACCGATTTCCGAATGTTTATATCCCTCCACTGCATGCATATTAAATATTGTCTGGTAGCCGACCGGTAGCTGTCGAATCAGATCAGCGAGTTCCTTTGCGTTCAACAGCAGTTCCGGGTTTTCATCCGAAACCGGGTGAAGGTTCTTCTCGACAAATGACAAATCATATTGGTAGCGGTTCTTCGCTTTTCAGATAGTTGATGGCGGTATTCACCATAATTCTTCTGATCCAGGCGCCCAGATCGCCGGCTCCATTGTACTGATGGAGGTTCTTAAATATTTTGATAAACCCCTCCTGCAGCACATCTTCTGCATCAGCCATGGATTTAGTGTAACGATAGCACAGTCCAAGCATAGCTTTGGCATAATGCGCATAAAGCTCCTGCTGGGCGGAAGATTTTCCTTTCAGGCAGTCATTCAGCAACTTTTTTTGATCCATGTGCTATTACCCTGACATTATATTATAGTAAACCGTTGCTTCCCAAATATTTTAAAATACTGGACTGAATCGTACAGCGGACAACGAGACCTGCATGAAACCATATTGATTTTCCTCTTCATTCTAAATCAACACATTGCAATGATAACAGATGGAAATTAATTAATGGAACATTATATTAATTAATATAACTTCATTGAGTTTTACTTTATCTTATTCATCAAAAACTAATTTTATGTTTGAACAGATATTACAATTGGTTAAAGAACATATGGATAACAATCCCCAGCTTACTCAAAATGTACCTCCTGAACAGGCTGATGCTATCCATAAGGAAATAGCTACGCATATTACTAATGGTCTCCAAAATCAACAGTCAACACCAGTAACAGCGGGCGGATTACTCTCGCAGTTTGAAAGCAGTTTAAGTTCAGGCAATCTCCTCACAAGTTCGATTTCAGGTGGATTAATTGGAAGTCTGGGCAGTAAATTCGGTTTGTCTCCTGCAATTACCGGCGCAATTGCAGCTTCCTTGCCAGGCCTTCTGCAAAAATATACCCATAGAAATGATACAGCTGGATCAGGGGTTACTGCAGCAACATCATGAAAGTGTAAATCACTAAGATTCACGAGTGGAAAAAAATTCAGCGAGAAGAGATTTTATCAAACATTCTTCATTGGGTCTGGGCACTCTGGCTCTGGCTCCTTTTATTGCTTCAAAAAAAGAGATCCTTGCTTCAGAGGATTGCAGGTCTGATAAAAAACTTACATATCGTCTGCCTGGGTGCTCATCCGGGCGATCCTGAATTTGGTTGCGGTGGAACGATGGCAAAATACAGTCAGGCAGGACATTCTGTTACTTTTTTATATTTAACCAGAGGAGAAGCTGGCGATCCGGGTAAATCATATGCTGAGTCTGCAGCTCTCAGAACAAAAGAAGCGGAGACAGCCTGCAAATTATTAAATGTAAAATTCATGTTCGCCGGCCAGGTGGATGGAAATACAGAATTAAACAAAGTGAAAAATGAAGAGATGACGAAATTGATACTATCGGCGAAACCCGACGTTGTTTTTACTCAGTGGCCGATTGACGCTCATCCGGATCATCAGATTACAGGCATGCTGACCTTAACGGCCTGGATCAGGTCGGGCAGGCAATTCCAGTTATATTTTTATGAAGTAAATACAGGAATTGAAACCATGGGATTTACACCGACAGACTATGTGGATATTACCGGAGTTCGTGAACTAAAGAAATCGGCCATGTATGAACATAAATCACAGGACCCCGATGGTACTTATAATAATTATTTTAAGCCATTGGAAGAATTCAGGGGACTGGAAGCAGGCGTGAAAGCGGCCGAAGGATTTATTCATTTTAAGGACAATGCAGATCGGGCCACAATAATTGGATTATCTCCGGTATTAGCTTCATAAAAAACCTGTTGACAAAATATTGGCAACAGGGTTACATTAATAAGTAGAATCACATCAATGTTCTTTCGGATGGGCGGGTTCACCATGCTGGGGTTGCGGCGCATGTTGTTGCTGTGGCGCCGGATGCGGTTGCTGATGATTCATATGCTGCTGCTGAGGCGGTGCGTGATAAGCCTGCTGGTGCTGCTGAGGAACTGGATGATTATTTGCAGCCTGCTGGTGCTGTGGCGCAGGACGATTTACAGGACCTGGATTATGTGCTACTGCAGGTTGATTAGCAGGATGATTATTAACAGCCTGCTGATGTTGTGGTGCTGGATGATTTACAGTACCTGGATTATGTGCAACTGCGGGCTGATTATTTGCGTGATGAACGACTGAAACGTTTCCATGAGGATCATAGCGGGTTCCGCCTGGCTTATTCATGGCAGCAGTTACAGGCTGTCCATGATTTACAGACGCAAACTGATTTCTGTCCTGCCTTGCATGCTGGACATGTGAAACCTGCTCGGAAGTTGCCTGTACATGCCTTTCTCTCATCGCTGTTTCTTCCTGTGCTGTAGGTCTGGCTGAGACTCCTTCGGATCCACCGTTAAAACTGGTCCGGTTATTTACCCTGGTGTTGTTTACGACAACGGTTCTATCCACATAGGTATTATGTACGACGGTAGTATTCACATTTACAACTGCTGTGTTATATCTGAATGACTTCCCTTCCCATCTGCCGCCATAAAATCCTGATCCGGTATAACCGTAACCATAATTTATACCGCCATAAAATCCTACGTGTGGAGCCCAATATCCGGCGTGGAACCCATAAACTCCTCCTGCAAAACCCCACCATGCAGGTGTCCATAAATACCCATATTGGGGAGGTCGTACCCAGATTCCGGGAACCCAGAAATATCCATCATCTCCCCAGGCCCAGTATCCAGGCACCCACAGAAAGCCATCTGCAGGACATGGAGGCTGTACGTAAACTGGTAAGACAGGAGGAGCAACGCTGGCCGTAATGCTGACTCCTACGCTAACCTGGGCCGAACTTGAGGTCGACGATAATACAAACATGCCAACCGTTAATGTAAGTATGATTTTCAACTTTTTCATATTTGGTCTTTTTATTATTAAATGAGTTTCCTCTTTAATATTGAAAAGGCCATGCCAGCTTAACGGCTAACTATTCATTAACAAAAAATTATCCCTCAGGATTTAACGCTTTGCATGTCTTAAAAGCCTGAAAATCATTAAGCTTTTTTATACCAGCACTTTTGTTGTAAGATCGATATAGCTGGTCGTTATACTTTGTACCGGATTGGTAGCTCCATCCTGTTCAACGAAAAAGTATTGCATGCCGGATATTTTTGAGGCCGCAAATACCCTTTTAAAATCAACCGTACCATTTCCGATTTCAGTGGGTGCTTTTTGTGCATTGATATCTTTTACGTGCCACAACGGAAAGCGTCCGGGACTTTTTTTGAAAAGTTCAACAGGATCCGCACCAGCCACACTTGCCCATCCAAGATCAAGTTCCATTTTAAGAATGTCGGCGTTTATTTGTGAAAGAAGCATATCATAGGGGATTTTTCCATCTACAGTTTCGAATTCATGTGTATGGTTATGATAACATAACTGAATGCCCGCTTTTTTTGCAGCCTCACCTGAACGGGTCAATGTATCTATTGATTCGGTGATCTCAGCAGATGTGCTAAGCGGAATAGATGCGCATACAAGATATTTCAAACCCCCTTCAGCCACTTCATCTATGATCTGCTGGTAATTGTCCTTCAGATTTTTCATGGGAGGCATACTTCTTAACTGGTGCAATCTGGTCGTGTCCATACCCGGAGGTACTTTAAAACCACCCGCAGGCATTTTGAAAGGGGCGCCGCCCACATGATGTGAAACCCAGGATAGGCCCATGTCTTTCGTGAGTTTGGCAAATTCTTTTGAAGTCATTCCATAATAGGCACCCTTGATACTGAATGCGGATTCCACATCCTTATAACCAATGTCAGCAATTTTTTTGAGCGTGCCCGGAACGTCATTATCAATGGTCCCACCCATTGTATAAAGCTGCAACCCTACGGGATGCATATCATATTTTTCTAGCAGGGAAGCGTATCCCTTTTGTGAAAATATAAATCCTCCCAGAGCCAGGGCGCCGGAACTCAGGATGAATTTTCTTCTGTTATGCATAATTGTTAATTTATCAGATGATTTATTTTATTTAATCATATCGAATGCTGAATCCGGTTCAGGGAGCTTTTTCCATATTGAATATTATATTAGAAACTGACATCAGCGGCTGTTCGCCTTTTGTCTTATCATTCTTAAAAATAAAATATATATCATGCAGCCCGTTGACTGGCTTAATATCCATCCTAACACCGAATCCCGCAAAAGGATTGAAACCTGCAGGTCTCTTTTTGGCCGGAGCCGCAGATTTTTTTGCAGGGGCCGGTGGAGGAGTTGCTGTCTTACCGGTTTTACTCTTTGCACCACCGGCATTTTGTGCCGAATTAGCTGTCATACCGGAAAAGTCAGGATTGACCGATTCCACATTTGCCTGACCAAGTAAATCTCCTGTAGGATTGTCAAGACGAATTTCTATTGAGCCGCCGAAATATCCCATTATGGGGAATGCAATGGCACTTATTTCGATTTGTTTAATTCCGGTCAGATCGATTTGTTTATACCCAATATATCCATTCGTTCTTGGGATGATATTCAATGATACAGCGAACATGGTTTGTAAACTTACTTCCGCATTCTGAATTACATCGGCATTCCCCGGGATCAGCTGGTGACTGCGTAAAACTTTTACTTCTTCACTTGTAAGCGGTTCGGATCCTTTGGCACCTTTGTCAGTATAAGCTGCTCTTATTACAATCGATCCTTTCCCATTATCATCTTCCGGAATTTTTGGTGTATAACTGCCCTTCAGCGGCAAAGTGCTGATTGTTTTCTGATTGGAACTGAGAATATAATTTACAATGGTACGTGCATCATTCATTGAAATGTTGGGATGAGCCGGCATGTTAACAGTCCCCCATACCCCACTCCCACCTGATCGTATTTTCCTCGCAAGTGAATCCAGTGCCCAGTTGTATTTCGATTTATATTTTTCGGCAACTTCGATAAACTCCGGGCCAACGGATTTTGTATCCAAATGATGACAATTGTTGCAGTCCACTTTATTGATCATGGCCTGGGCCACGGCAAAACGGGTTGAAGCATCCACGCTGCGCTGTCCCTGGACTAATTCCGCTACATCAAAACCTTCTGAAGTGTAATCAATACTTGCAGCAACCTGTTTGGGATTTATCTGGCCATCTTCTTTATCGTCCACTTTGATATCGTAGTCAAAGGATTTCCCCGGAAAGAAGAATGTTTTATTACCCGTTATATTCATACTTATTTCCGGCGGCGCATTGCCTGCAACAATTTTTAGCGACTGGCTGTTTTTAGCTCCCTGGGGGTCGGTGACCGTTAGAGTGGCTGTGAATTCGCCAGGCTGATCAAAACTCGCAGTTGGATTTGCTTCATTAAAAGTAACCGGAGCTTTTCCATCTGAACCGGTAATTACCCATTCATATTTGAGGGAATCGCCATCAAAATCCTTTGTTCCAGCTGATGAAAGGTTAACAGTAAGTGGTAAGGTTCCCCCACTTTTATTTGCAGATGCATGAACGATGGGCGTGCGGTTACCGGAATTGTACTCTATTCGAACCAGTTTTGAATTATCACTTTTTCTGAACCAGTTGCTGCCATATTCCAAAACATATAAATCTCCATTTGGACCGAATTTAATATCAATCGGTTCGATCGGCTGATAAGAAGGAAGAAATTTTTCCATCGATTTGTAATCACCATTCTCTTTCATGCTGATGGCCATGATCCATCCGCGCGACAGGTCGGCTGCGAGCCACTTTCCTTCGTAGTATCCGGGATAGGGACGTTTTGCATTTACAAAATTTGAACGATGGTATATCGGACCACCAACAGAGCAGCGTGAACCTGTTCCTACCAGTGGAAATTTTTCAGAATTTCTATATGGATAAGAAATGAATGCGGGCTGCGCAGGTGGTAAATCAGTTAGTCCTGTATTGTTGACCGAATGATTAACAGGATGTGCGGGATCCTGGGGTGGGTATACAGTGTCATGTACATAATCATACATGGGATACCCCACATTTTCACCTATAAAATAAGGCCATCCAAAATAACCGGGACCTCTGGCCTGATTGAATTCATCCATTCCCATTCGCGTTGTCTTAGTGTCCTCATTTGCATCCGGGCCCACTTCTCCCCAGTACAGCCAACCGGTTTTCGTATCAATAGAAGGACGCCAGGGGTTGCGGTCTCCCATGATATAGATTTCAGGTCTTGTTTTCGCCATTCCTTTTGGAAAAAGATTTCCGTCGGGAATGCTGTAGGTGCCATCGGGATTCGGATGTATGCGTAATATTTTACCACGCAGGTCATTCGTATTTCCCGATCCGCGCTGGTCATCCCAGCTTTTCCTGTCCGGACGTTCGTCTGTCTGTGATTTTTCAGCGACATTTCCCGTGTTATTTCCCACAGCGAGGTATAGATTTCCAGATTCGTCCCAGGTCATTCCGCCACCTGTATGACAACAAACTTCTCTTTGCGTCGGAATTTCGAGTACAATTTTTTCAGATCCGGCAACCAGTTTATCGTCTCTTATTTCCCAGCGGGACAATACATGTTTGCTGATGGTCGGATGCGCATAATATAAATATGCCCAGTGGTTCTCGTCAAATTTCGGATCGACTGTAAAACCGATAAATCCTTCTTCCGCTTCTGTTACCTTACCATCCTTACTTGTATATTTTGTATTCACCGGAATGGAACCAACGAGACTAACCGTTTTAAGAATGGGGTTGTATACTTTCAAATCACCCTTACGTTCGTTGATATATACCCTTCCGTCCTTCAATACCTCAAAGTTCATCGGCTCATCCAATGCGCCTTCAGCAGTAAGTGTGACGGGAGTAAACCGGTTATCATCTGGTTTAATAGTATCCCTCGGATTTTCAATTTTTGATGATTCCTGATGCCTGCAGGAAATTGAGAAAAAGCAAATCGTAACTACAAGGAGGCTTAAAGATTTTAAGTAAGGATAATTCTGACAGAGAACATTCATAGCAATCGTTGTTGTGGTTGAAAATAGGTGATTTTACTTCTTACAACAGGTTTCCGGAGAATTCCCGGATCGCAGGACCATACGCTTAAAAGTAAATCCCATAATGAATGTACTAAAATAAAATGCGACCAAAGGTCAAAACTTGTATACCAAACCGAAGTAGCCTTCTTTCACTATTAAAAATCCTAAGGAGCGGGATGCGTTTCCATTTTTCTGATATGCCAGCCTCCGTTGTTTAACCAGATCCATTTAGAGTCGTAGTCACCTTTTACGGAAACTGTATCACCTGAGGCGATAATAACCTTTTTTATGATAGATCCCCTTTAATATATCTGTTTCATCCCAAATAAATATGGAGTCCGTAGCAGTAGATTGATAAAACACCTTAAAATTCTCAAACCGATTTAGAAAATTCTGGATAGAATCCCTGCTGATTTAATAAATAATAATGTGAACACTGAATATTATTTTTCGAAAACCAGTGCGTCTGCTGTTGCACCTGATTTTTGAAGCATACCAACGAGTTCATTCACCATAGGATCGGGCCCGCATACATAAAAATGCTTTTTAAAATCAGTAATATGCTTTCTGATAAACTTTTCATCTATGCGTCCCTGTTCAAAACCATTTTTATTCTCTTTTGTCAGGATAAACCGGGCATTTCCTCCCAGCATTTTTAATAGTTCTTTTTCGTAAATAATATCTGCGTACGTTTTATTTGAGAAGAAAAGTTTATTGTCCGATAATTTATTTTGAAAATACAGATTGCGCATAATGGCAATAAAAGGTGTTATTCCTGCTCCGCCTGCAATAAAATAACCCGGACCCTTATAATCAATAGCACCCCAGGAATTCCGGATAATTAATTCATCACCCGGTTGCAACTGATGCAGTTTATCCGTTATCCCGTGATGATCTGCATATCGTTTTATGGTGAATTCCAGGTATGATTGATTGGTCAATGCTGTAAACGTAAATGGCCGCACTTCTTCCTCCAATCCTGGTTTATTGATGGAAAGGTCGGTAGCCTGTCCGGGTAAATAATGATACCCCGCAGGCTTTTCAGTTCTGAAGCACTTTACATCGTGGGTTACCTGAAATATTTCGATTATCCTGATAATATTTTCCATAGTTGTAAACTTAGTCCTGTAAAGTTATTCAATAATAGAATTGACATTTCATACTTCTATCGGCTGATTTTGTATAATTCACGAAATGATTCCATTGGTTTTAGGAAAATCTGCAAATCTCCCGCAGACAATTTTATTATTTGCAAAGAGAAATAAAAAATATAATGCTTTTTTCCTGTGAAAGGAAAATTACTTATGGGCAAAATCATAGCATTTATCAATTAGGAATGCGATGCTTAAAAAAAATTCGGTAGCGGCAATCATTTCTTTTCACCTTCAAAATTCTATTAACATGAAATCAAAATTCCCTGCACTCCTATTATTGGCGAATCCACCCTTCTCCTTACCTGATTCATATATTACTGAGGGTGCTCCGCTTTTTAGAAATGCTATTATGGCGCATTTCGATGGCGATGAAATGATAACGTCCAGGGAACAGGCTGCAGACGATTTGTTGGGACGATTTTCACCACTTATTAGCGAAGCATTGTCTTTATTGTGGACAGATATTAATACGGCCGATAATAATCTGCATTTAAAATTTGCTGCACCTTAATAATCAATCACTTGAAAAATGTGGACAACTATGTGCTAAAGCCGTGCAAAACTGCAGCTGAGAAAATTTGGAAACAGGTACTGTTATATTGTACTTTAGAATTGTAATTGAGAAACGGAAATCTGTAACAAGATGGAAAGATCTCAGTTGGGAAGCGAAATCTATAACTGGAGAGTATCAACCCAAGGGAGCATCAGGTCAGTAAGTACAGGACGAAAGTCAGGTAACGAAAAAGGCTTGGTGCTTTTCCTTTTTTAGTATATCCCACTTTTTGGATGGTTCCCCATTTGAATATTTACTGTTTGGTTTTATTGATGAAACAATTTGGATTTTTTTCAATCGTATTTCTTTCGTTTGATAAGTCGGGTATTAAGAATGCGTATATCGTTCAAAGGGCGATCGAGGTCCTCAGCTTTGCTTGTCGGTTCGGCCGCGATCTTGTCAACCGTCTCCATACCGCTAACGACTTCCCCAAAAGCTGTATAGTTCTGGTCGAGATGAGGCGCTCCTCCGAGCGTTTTGTAAACTTCCCTTTGATAGTCCGGAATCTTTCTTTTCAGTCTTCTTGTTTCTAGTGAATCCAATCCTGCGTCCGAATATTTTTTTCCCTGAACAATATAAAACTGGCTGGAGCTGCTCAACTTCTGCGGATTTACGTCATCGCTTTCCCTGGCTGCCGCCAGTACACCCCGCTTATGAAAAAGTGTTACCCTGAATTCCGGTGGTATAGTGTATGCCGGACTTGAATCACCCAGGGCCTTTCCTGGTGTAGCGTTCCTGCTGGTTGGATCACCACATTGAATCATGAAATATTGAATGACGCGATGAAAGAGAAGGCTGTCATAAAAATGACTCTTCACCAACCGCAAAAAATTATCCCGGTGCAACGGAGTTGAATCGGATAATCTGAGAATTATTGTTCCATCTGTCGTAAAAAATTCAATATCTCTTTTCCTGTCCTTTTTCTTGAGCTTAATCTGAGACTGGGAAAAAACAGACACTAAAAAAAGCAGGGTTGTCATAACGAAAAAGAAACTCGATTTCATTGATGTACAAAATAAAAAATAATGCCTTATAAATTGTCTTTAAGGCATTATTCTTTTTAACAGAAAAGTGAATCACTCTCTGTCTTTTTCGATTATTCGATCATCTTATTTACTTGTTCCCTGCATTGCAGCCTGAAGCTGCGCTTGTCTTGCTGCCATTTCAGCTTTCAAAGCTTCCAGATTAAAGCTTGCTCCCTTCTGCATAGGCGGAAATGCGAGGAACGTTGGTATTTCTTTGGCAATTAACTGTTGAACTAAAACAAACCGCCAGAATTCATAAATAAACCAATTGAAGTATTCATAAGAACCCAAATTCGAATTTGGCCACATAGTGCGTTCTAAAGGATCAATGCGAAGGTTTACAAGTATTGGCATGTCTGGTTTAATAGTGCTTCCTATCCAGCCACCGGGCTGATCAATAAACCGATATTTAAAATCATCAACGCGAACCGCAGCAAGGGTTCCTTCGGTAAAATAAATCAATTCGTGACGGTTGGAAGGACCTTTACCGGTAATTACAGGTGTTTGATCATATCCGTCCAGATGAACTTTATAATTCATCCCTCCAATATTTTTTCCGGCAACCAATTCAGCTGCAATATTTGGATCACCTGCTAAAGAAACAAAAGTGGGGAACCAGTCCAAACCGGAGAAAATTCCATTTTCCACTTTGCCCGCAGGAACATGACCAGGCCAGCGAACCAGGGCCGGAACACGAAATCCACCTTCAAATGCGGTTCCTTTCCCCGCTGCGAAAGGAGTTTGACCACCGTCAGGCCATGTGAAATTTTCTGTTCCGTTGTCGGTTGTAAATACAACGATGGTATTATCATCAAGTCCATTGTCTTTCAAATATTTCATCACGGATCCGACGATATCATCTAATTGTGCCATACCCGCTTCATGAATTGTCCAGCCGTTTTCGGAGGTACGCATAGCCTGATATTTAGGCGAAAGGTGTGTAACCACATGCATACGGGTTGGATTCAACCATAAGAAAAACGGTTTGTTATCAGCTCTTGATTTATCAAGAAATTTCAAAGAAGCTGCAAGAATCTCATCATCCACTGTTTCCATCCGATCAGGGCAGAGCGACCCGGCATCTTCTATTTTTTGTTTTCCGATCTTTCCCCAGCGTGGCATTTCTGTCGCATCATCTGTTGATGTCGCCCAGGAATGTACCATGTTACGGGGTCCTACCTGATCACGCAGATTCTGAGGATAGTTTGGATGACATGGATCTTCCATTGCGTCCAGGTGATACAGGTAACCGAAAAACTCATCAAATCCGTGAACTGTAGGAAGAAACTCGTTCTTATCACCCAGATGGTTTTTTCCAAACTGACCTGTGGCGTATCCCATTGATTTAAGAACCGTAGCGATCGTAACTGCCTCCATTGGAATTCCAATTGGAGCTCCCGCCTGTCCGACTGTTGTCATCCCGGTCCGGATAGGCAATTCACCAGTAATAAAATTTGCGCGACCTGCGGTACAACTTGCTTCAGCGTAATAGTCGGTAAAACGCATCCCTTCTGCAGCAATTTTGTCAAGATTAGGTGTTCGACCCGCCATTAACCCCTGATTATAACAGCCCATATTTAACCAACCTATATCGTCTCCCATAATAACGACAATGTTTGGCTTTTTCTGTGCATTCGTGGGCATAGAAAAAAAAATAAAAAGTAGCGCGGGTGCCATTTTTAATACTCGAAATATTTTTTTCTTACAACTTACCATATGTATTTGATTTTAGTGATTAATAGATGTATTAGAAAGAAGTATCCGCGTTCATTGGTGGAAGGATTTGAAAGGTAGTGTTAATCCCGCGTCCGCAAAATTATTACACGGTTAAAAGGACAATTTAACCGTTAAACGCAAATACATATCATTCATCAAAATGTAATATCCTATGAATTATTTTTTCGGAGTATTTTGAAAATAATTTTCGCCTGTTTTAAAAACAGCGAACTGTCAAATTGTAAATTTTTCAGAACATGAAACCTATACTTACAGCATACCTGAAACCGACTGCCGGAAATTTTTGTGAAGCCGATCTACTTGAATAGACGCTCATTGAACCGGACAAATCACAGAATAGAAATTTAGCCTTAAACTGGCGACCTGGTTCAAAGCCAATATTTAAAAGACCAATACTTGTGGCCAAACTGAATATGAGACGCGAGCCGTCATCCTGAAAACCATCAGAACACTTTACATTTGCATTTTACCCCGTCTATGAATTTCCCAAAAGACAGGCTCGATATTATCAACGAAGTATTGGAAGAATGCATCCTCGCCTATCCCGTTTCTTCCTTTATAATCAGTCTCTATAAACAATATCAACAAAGGGGTTCCTTAAGCAAAAAACAATTGCAGGGGCTTTATGGAAAAGCATCAAAAATATCAGGGCTTCCACCTGGAAAACTGGCCACCATCGAGGCCATCATCAAGAGAATGCCCACCAGGAATAAATATCAACTCCCTGAACTGACACCATTATTTGAAAAGGAAGAATCGACGGGATTGTTAATTGAAAAGATCCTGGCCAAATTTCCAAACCATAAAAGAGTTTTATTCCTGAAAGCCAAATATGATAATAATGAACTGCTAAGTCAGGCAGATATAAATGACCTGAAAAGATTTTATTCAATTTGAATCCATGAATATTATTTCCGTAGAAAAAACATTGTGGTTCGCAACTTTTATGTATTGGCTGATCTCATCGTTCTTCGTTAAAAAATCAGTAAAAAAGCAGGCCGGTTGGGAAAGAATAATCTATATACTTTGTGTAATACTGGCTTTTAGTCTGCTTTTCGGGAATTATTATGATTTCCCTTTCCTGGATCAGAGGGTACTGGCCCAGTCTGAGTTTTGGAAGATAACAGGTATGCTGCTTTGTGCTGCCGGATTAATCTTTGCCGTTTTGGCCCGAATCTGGCTGGGAGAAAACTGGAGCGGACGGATAACCATAAAGGAAAACCATGAATTAATTCAAACCGGCCCATACGCCATTACAAGAAACCCAATTTACACGGGGTTTTTGTTCGCTTTTGTGGGATGCAGTATGAGCCTCGGTCTCCTTAAAGGCTATCTGGGAATAGTCTTCTTTATCGCATGCATTCAGATCAAGATTTCCAAAGAAGAAGCTTTTATGCTGGAAGTTTTTGGAGAAAAATACCGATCCTATCAGGCAAAAGTAAAACGCCTGGTGCCGCTGATTTATTAAGCTTCTGCTGCAACGGTTTTGACATTCACAAATTCTAAGATACCATGCCTGCCAAGCTCCCTGCCGTATCCTGAGTGTTTAATACCTCCGAATGGAAGGCGTGCATCCGATTTAACCAATGTATTGATATAGACCGCACCTGTTTCTATTTGTTTTGCCATAGAAACGGCCTTGTCAATGTCCTTTGTCCAGATGCTTCCGGATAATCCATAGACCGAATCATTGGCAAGCCGAATCGCTTCTTTTTCATCGTTTGCGACAATTACGGTGGCCAAAGGCCCAAAAGTTTCTTCGTCAAAAGCAGGCATTCCTTTCTCTACATTCAATAAAAGAGCCGGTTTGAAATTGCATCCGATTATTTCTCCACCCCATTCCAGTCTCGCACCCATTTTTATGGAACTCTTCATTTGCCTGTCCAGCTTATCTACCAGATCAGGACGCGCCATTGGACCAACAGCAACTCCTTTGTCGAAGGGATCACCCTGTTTTAGAATTTTCAGTTGTGTTATAAACTCCTGCATGAATTCCTCTAAAGCATTTTTGAGAATGATAAAGCGCTTGGCAGCAATACAGGATTGTCCGGCATTGAGCATTCGTGAATTTAGTGCAACAGACGCGGCCTTCTTCATATCCGCATCCGGCAAAATGATCAGTGCATCAGATCCGCCCAGTTCCAAAACAGTCTTTTTTATAAATCGTCCTGCGATAGAAGCCATTGAGCTGCCGGCCGGTTCGCTGCCCGTGAGTGTGGCTGCCTGTACCAGGGCGGAAGCCATTATTTTTTCTATTGCAGGTGTATCAATGATAAGGCTGGTAAGTACGCCGGAAGGTGCTCCTGCTTCCAGGAATATCTTTTCAAGTGCCTTTGAACAACCGCATACATTTGGCGCGTGTTTAAGCAGTGTTGTATTGCCCGCCATTAGGGTAGGTGCAGCATATCTGAATACCTGCCAGAACGGAAAATTCCAGGGCATTATGCCAAGTACTACACCGATTGACTGGTAAGAAACAAAACTCCGTGTATAGCCTGCTTCCAACGATTCATCTTTCATAAAGGATTCTGCATGATCAGCATAGTATTCAGCTGTTACGGCACATTTCTCCACTTCACTTCTCGACTCTGCGATTATCTTTCCCATTTCATGGGTGATCAGTGCAGCAAGTGTTTCCTGATCGCGTCGCAAGACAGCAGCAACATTTTTGAGAATCTTTCCCCTTTCTGAAAAGGATTTTTCTTTCCAGAATTTTTGTGTTTCGGAAGCATCCTTAATAGCCCGATCCAGGGCTGTATCGTCCATCAGGGCATATTCAGCTATTGATTCCTGAGTATACGGGTAGATCGATTTGAAAATGGCGGATGGCATAAAAGGTTCATATGGAAAATTCAAAAATTATTGCTGTGCAGGCTGCGAAAAATGAGATGGCCCAACCTTTAAATTTCCCCGTTTCAAGTCCACATTATTCAACTCTTCAAAAATTTGACCATCTTCATAATCTACCGAAACGAATACAGAAAGATGTTGATTGGCCGGTCCTTTAAATGCACCTTTAACCGGACTGCAATCCTCAAAATGACGACCAGTGGCCAGCTTTACATGTGTATTTGTTACCCATACATTATTTGTCGGGTCAATGCCAGCCCAGCCAAAACGGGGAATCCATGCTTCCACCCAGGCATGTGTGGCACCTTCTCCCCTCAATCCGCTTTTGTTGGGGCAGATGTACCCGCTAACATACCTGGAGGGGATTTTCATACTTCGCAAAATCTGCAACATGATGTGTGCGAAGTCCTGGCAAACGCCTGCCTTTTGTGTAAGAATCTCATCAATAGTCGTTTCAACATTGGTTATCCCTTTGATATAATCGAAGTTTGCAAAAATATAATCACTGCAATTCTTGATAGTTATCGCAACCGAATCATCCTGACTATAAACTATCGCCGCAATTTCATCGATCTGTGACTGGCATTGAATAAAATCGGGTCGCGACAGTTCAAGCATTTTTAAATTGCCACTCGCTTCCTCCTGAATTTCATAAAAGTTGCTGATAAAATTTATTTCCAGGTCAGGACTTCTGGTCGTACGAACCATGAGGCGACTGTTTATGACAAGTTCATTATGAGGGGGAAGCAGGTTAAAGACGCCGGTTTTATTTCCCCAGTAATCGAAAAAAATCTGAACGTCCGGATTACCAGTAATAACCAGTTCATGTTGTAAAACTTCCTGTTCGCCAGACACAAAAGGGAAGATTTTTATTTCATTCATGCTCTCCTGAATCAGCCTGTCATATTCGTACTTTGTAATGTGCTGAATCTTGAAAATGGGCATGATTACCGGTCTTAAGAATAAGAGAAAAAATGTTGTACCACTCTTTGGTTGAATTCAATCAGAGCGGCTTTAATGTCTTCAAAAAAAACAGGAACCGTTTCTTTATTCAGTGAATCCAGTTCCATAAATCTCACTTTACTGAACAGCCGGCCGAAATCACGCATTAAAGCGGCCCTCTCCTCATTGATTTCATTACCGATAATTTTATTCAGATAGAGTTCAATTCTTTGCATGGAATACATCACGGAACGCGTAAAATTTTCATTGATCAATATCTGGTGCAGTACATTATAATTGTGGTTTGAGCTGCGATATGTTTTCACATGCAATTCATAACCGGACAAACTGAATAACAGATATTTCCATTGAAGCAAATCATTGGTATCTGCTTCCCTGAAATTGGTTATTTCCAGTTGCTTTTCTGCAAAAGCAATTGTTTGCAGGCACCGCTCTATATATTTTCCCAGGTTCATGAAACACCAGCCAGTACCCCGTGGCATCGTAATATCGGTAATACCCGTATATAGTACAGTATGTTTAATAAGAGGTTCCATCACTTCCAATCCGTGGTATGAATCAATTTTATGCTTCAGGTCGGGTTGATTTATGAGGTGATACATCTGATTCACTTCTTCCCAGACTTCCTTTGTAATAAGGTCCTGCACGCCCCGGGCATTCTCCCTGGCTTTGTTCACAAGGGTTTTCAGGCAATTTGTATTCGCAGTATCAAGCAGCAAATGTTTTAAGCTTTCTTCCGTATTATTTTCTATTGAATTCAGGTAGTCATCCTCTGATTCAGTAAAAATTTCCAGAACGGGTTTCCAGGAGCTTGTACCGCTAACATCTTTATCCAGAGAAAATATATAGTGGGTGCCTGCAAGACGCAACATACCATCGGATCTTTCCATATAACGATTCAACCAAAACAGCGAATCTGCAATTCTGCTTAACATGCATTTACCATTTTAAGAATACCAGCTTTCAATCTATTACCCAGGTATCTTTACTGCCTCCACCCTGTGAAGAATTAACAATCAAAGAACCTTTTTTCAAAGCAACCCGTGTTAGTCCACCAGGCACAATCTGAATACCGGAAGGTCCACATAAAGCATAAGGACGCAGATCAACATGCCTTCCTTCAAATTTTCCTTCAATGAAACACGGAGCTGTAGAAAGATTTATAATAGGCTGCGCGATAAAACTTCTCGGATCGGCTTCAATTTCCTTCCTGGCTTTCATCCAGTCTTTCTCGGAAACCGAATTGCCCATAACCATTCCATATCCTCCTGATTGATTCGTTCGTTTGATTACCATTCTGTTCAAATTATCAAAAACATATTGGCGGGCATCCGGATTACTCATTTCGTAAGTCTCCACATTTGGAAGAAGCGGTTCTTCATTCAGATAATATTTTATCATCGCCGGCACAAATGCATAAATGGCCTTATCGTCTGCAACCCCGTTGCCCACGGCATTTACAATTGCGACGGTTCCCTTCCTGTATGCAGCCATAAGTCCGGGTACGCCCAGGGCACTGTCCGCTTTAAAGATTAACGGATCGAGGTAATCATCATCAACTCTCCGATATATGACATGCACCTGTTCCAGACCCTGCGTGGTTTTCATATAAACTTTGTGATTGTCCACCACCAGGTCACGCCCTTCGACAAGAGCAATACCCATTTGTCTTGCCAGGAAAGTATGTTCATAGTATGCAGAATTATAAATTCCCGGTGTAAGCAAAACAACCTGCGGATTGGAAATCTGCGCAGGTGACAGGGAGAGAAGTATTTCATGCAGCAATAGCGGATAATTGCTCACACGTCTCACATGGGAAGCCGCCACCAATTCAGGAAAAAGTCTTTTGGTGATCTCCCGGTTCTCAAGCATATAAGATACACCCGACGGTGTCCTGAGATTGTCTTCGAGTACATAAAAAATACCTTTGTCCCCCCGGATCAGGTCGATCCCTGAAATGTGAATAAATATATCGTGTGGAACCTGGATGCCCGCCACTTCCCGCATATAATGCGGGCAGGAGGCAATTAATTCAGCCGGAATTATTTTGTCGTGAATAATATTTTGTAAAGAATAAATATCTTTCAGAAACAGGTTTAAGGCTTTCAGTCTTTGTTTGAGACCGTCTTCAATAATCTTCCACTCATCTCCGGAAAGAACACGAGGAATAATATCAAAAGGAAAGATCCGCTCTATGCCGGCATCATCATTATATACTGTAAACGTAATTCCCTGGTTCATGAACAACTCACTGGCCAGTTTTTCTTTTTGCTGCAGGCTGTGAACATCCAGCTGTTTCAGTGCGTGAACCACATTCCGGTACAAATCACGAAAATCGCTGCCCTCCCGCATCTCATCCCAAAACCCCTGTGGTCCTGCATAAAAATCCAATAAACCCTGGGGCATCATAAAAAATCGTTTGGCTTATAGAAATAGAAAATGCAGCTGAATACAGCTGCAGATCGTTGTCGAATGAAGTTAAATAAAATCATTCAGCCGGCAAAAGGAAAAATTGTTCCGGCTTCGTTCATGAATTTTAAAACGAATGATTTACGTTACATTAGATTATTATTTTAACCGCATGAAGAATTTCATTTTTGTCCTGGCTATCAGCCTGATTTTTTTTTCCATTTCCTGCAAACAACATTTGGTTGCAGATAAAATTTACATGAATGCGAAAATCTGGACTGGCGATTCAGCCAACCCTGAAGCTAAAGCCATCGCTATTAAAGATTCGGTAATTATCTATGTTGGTAACGACTATCAATCATATGTTGGAAGTCAGACAGTGCTCAGGGATCTTCATGGTAAAATGCTGGTCCCCGGATTCATAGACAATCATACCCATTTCCTGGACGGCGGATATGCGTTAGGTGCCATTAACCTGCGGAATGTCAGATCAGAACAGGATTTTATCAGGACTTTCCGGCATTTTGCTGATTCAGCAAAAGGAAATTCATGGATTAAAGCCGGCAACTGGGATCATGAAGCATGGGGCGGCCAGCTTCCAAGGAAAGAATGGATTGACAGTATCAGTGGACAACATCCGGTTTTCATAAACCGGTACGACGGACATATGGGGCTTGCCAATTCCATTGCGCTAAAAATGGCAGGCATCACAAAAAACACTCCTGATCCACCCGGAGGGGAAATTGTAAGAGACCCAAAAACCGGTGAGCCCACCGGCATTCTTCGGGATGAAGCCACCACCCTGGTTTACAGTGTAATTCCCGAACAATCGGAAACGGAACTCGATGATGCCCTTCAGAAAGCGGCAGCGCATGCTTTGTCTCACGGGCTCACCCAGGTACATGATATGGGATCTTATGGAGGATGGATAGATATGGCGACATATCGCAGAGCAGAAGCAAGCGGAAAGTTGCCTATCCGCATTTATTCATTCGTTGCCATCCATGGTTGGCAAAAACTAGACTCTTTTGTAAAGAAAAATGGCTGGGGTGATGACCGGTTGCGCTGGGGAGGGTTGAAAGGTTTTGTCGATGGCTCTCTGGGTTCCACGACGGCCTGGTTTTTTAAGCCATATCTCGATGCCCCCAACTCAACTGGTTTACAGGTTACCGATACAATTCTTTTGAGAAAATGGATCCTCGCCGCAGATTCCGTGGGATTACATATCGCCACTCACGCAATCGGGGACCATGCTAATAACTGGATCCTCGGTGTCTATGAGGAAGCCGAAAACCTTCATCCGGGAAAAGATCACAGATTCCGTGTAGAACATGCGCAACACCTGACGCAAGGCGATATAACCCGTTTTGCAAAACTCGGCGTTATTCCTTCGATGCAACCCTATCACGCCATTGACGACGGAAAATGGGCTGCAAAAAGACTGGACAGCGCCAGGCTAAAAGGAACATATGTTTTTAAATCCCTGCTGGACACTCATGCGAATCTGACTTTTGGGTCTGACTGGACAGTAGCGCCCCTCGATCCGATCGCAGGGATATATGCAGCTGTTACCCGTCGCACACTGGATGATAAGAATCCGGGTGGCTGGTTTCCCGACCAGAAAATTACTGTCGAACAGGCATTGCGTTGTTATACGGTAGACAATGCCTGGGCAGGATTCCAGGAAAATATAACAGGCATGCTGAAGACCGGAATGCTGGCGGATTTTACTGTACTTTCAGAGGACCTTTTTTCTATCGCACCAGAAAATATCAGGAACACGAAAATTCTGCTCACTGTAGTGGGTGGTAAGGAAGCGTATTCAATGATTAATTATTAAATATTAATCATTTTTTATAAAACTTTACCGAATCGGTCAATCCCGGCCAATTGTCTGTTCTAAATGGTGAAGCCGGGAACCCGTCTGCATTGTAAAGATTTATATCATCCGGCGAATCGCTCCATCCATATCTTACTGCAGTGGGATTACTCACGGAATCTGCACTCACTACAATCTGACGAGCCTGAATAAATGCTTGGGCATAATAAAATTTCCCGTTTGGGCCTGCTATTTCAAATCCGCGCAGATAACCGTTTTTATCTTTTGCTATAAGTCCGTTGCCAACGGACTTAAAAAATAATACGGCCCTGCCATTTGAGAAAGAAACCGAGTCATACTGAGGACCATTACAGGTTTGCTTAATGCCATACACATCATTCAAAGCAATGGCAGCGAGTCGCCGGCCCACTTCCTGTTTATTTTTAGGATGCACGTCTTTTGGATTTCCGATATCTGTGGTGACTGACATACCGGTACCGGGCAACCGAAGTGTTTTAGACTGGGCCTCCCTTAATTCGGCCCATTTACTTCCTGCATTGCTGCTTTCGTTTGATCCAAAATCTGCAAGTTGAACAAACAGAAACGGAAAGTCGTCATTCCATTCCTTTCTCCAGCTTTCAATCATCAGAGGAAATGTCTTTCCATACTCAACAGCACGATCTGTATTGGACTTCTCCCTGGTACCACAATACGCCCCTGATGCCAAAAGGAATAACCGGATGAAGCATTGCATTGTAAATAATTGTGCCTTCGCTATTCATCCAGTGCGTATAGTGATGAGGTTTATCCAGTATGGGCAACATTTTCCATTTATCGTCGGCCAGTGAAATTCTCTCGCCATGAAAATCAGCGAAGAGTAAATCATTTTCTCCCCGGATACCTACTGTCCACCAATCGGGAACAGGCTGCGGACCAATTTCAAGCAACAACAGGTTCCGTCCGGTTTTCCAGGTATATGGAGGCAATGAAACCATAAAAATTTTATCTAACGTTTTGGGAAAGGGTATGCCATTAAGAAACCAACGGAAACGAATATCATTCATACCCAGGCTCAAGGTTGATGGCTGAGCGGCCTGTACCGAATCCAGGTTGATTTCCCTCATCATATAACCCTCACCCCTGTAAGCCGGAAGACCAATCCAGTCCCAACTTGTCGGTGCGGCGGAAGGCATCCATCCTGAAAAATTATAATCAGTTTTTATAACACCCGCTTCGTCTGACTCCGGCATCTTCCCCTCGTTCAGTTTTCTAAGTATTGTAATAATTTTCTTTTCAACTCCAGCATCAGATTCATTCCAATTTTCTGGCATTTGCTTCACGTATTCGTTCAATTCATCTGAGCCCTTCATGGCATTCCCGCTTATCCAGCTTTCAACCTGTGACCCGCCCCAGTTATCGTATATTAATCCGACAGGAACATGGAGCTTCTCGAAAATGTCACGTGCAAAGAAAAATCCCACGGCTGTAAATTCACCGGTCGATTGCGGCGTTGAAATAATCCATTGGGTAGAATCGACAAATTCTTCAGGTTGAAATTTCAGATTATGCGGTATACTTATCTGACGAATCAATGGATTATTTGCCCGGTGTATTTCATACGCTGCGTTGATCGCCTGTTTGACCCTGAATTCCATATTCGACTGACCTGAACAAATCCAGACTTCTCCAAAAAAAACATCTGAGAAAACCTTTGTTTCGTTCTTTGCTTTGACAGTCATTACATAGGGTCCGCCTGAAGAAAAAGCAGGCAGCGTAATCAGCCATTTACCGTTTTTATCCGCTACAGCGGAACCTTTTACCAGTCCCAGCGTTACACGAACTGCTTCGCCTGCCCCTGCGGCACCCCAGATTTTCAAAGGTTTATCCCTTTGCATTATCATGTGATCACTAAATATTGCGGACAAATGAAGTTGTGAAAAAGCCAGCGAGTAAAAGAAAACCAAAACGATACTTAGAGAAAATTTCATAATTGGAAGATATCAAAAAAAATCAGAATCATTTTTTGGCTATATTCATTCTCTAAATAATAATATGAGCAATCATCACAGCCACACGCAGGCTCTGCCTTCTCCACTAGGGCCCATTGGCGGACAACGCCTTTATTCGCTCGATGCACTCAGAGGTTTTGATATGTTTTGGATTTTGGGTGCAGAAGATATTGTTAATACGCTGGCACAGGCAACCGGTTCTCCGTTCTGGGCTGCCTTTGCGAATCAGCTAACACATCCTGCCTGGAACGGATTTCACATGTATGATCTGATATTTCCCCTATTTCTCTTTATGGCCGGCGTCTCCTCGCCTTTTTCCGTCGGAAGAGAGCTCGAAAAAGGAAATGCACAGAAAAAAAGTATTGATCCGCGTAATAAAAAGAGGTCTTATCCTTGTGATTACTGGGTATCTTCAATAATAACGGACTACATCTCCGTCCGATTGCGGATATCCGGTTTGGAAGTGTGTTGGGCAGGATCGGTCTTGCTTATATGTTTGCTAATATTATTTATTTATATACAAAAAGAAATGCACAGATCATCTGGTTCTGGGCGCTGATCATTGGATATTGGCTACTCCTGAAATTTACGTCGGCTCCCGGTTTCCCGATGGGCGACCTGACAATGGAAGGAAATTTTGCTTCTTATATTGACCGGAGTATAATGCCTGGAAAACTTTATCTGGGCATTCATGATCCTGAAGGATTTTTATCGACTATTCCTGCCATCAGTACGGGTCTGCTTGGGATTTTAACGGGCACTTATATAAAAAAGAGTACTCACGATGGAGGCAGAAAGTCTTTCTGGATGGCTGTTTCAGGTATTATTCTTATCCTTATTGCCTTGTTCTGGAATTTTAATTTCCCCATTAATAAAAATCTCTGGACCAGCTCCTTTGTTTGTCTGGCGGGAGGCATCAGCCTTTTATTCTTTTCTCTTTTCTATTTTATTATCGACGTAAAGGGATATAAAAAATGGGCCTTCTTTTTTAAGGTAATCGGCATGAATTCCATACTGATTTATTTATCAGGACATTTCATCGATTGGGAATATGCGACCAATGGGTTTTTCAAATGGCTGGGTCAACTTACTCCCGTGTTGTATGCACCGGTAGTAATGGCCATTTGTTATGTAGCAGTGAAATGGGCTTTTTTGTATTTCCTGTACCTTAAAAAAGTCTTTTTAAGAGTCTGAGGTTTTAAAAAAACTTTTTGCTTATTATTATGAAAATATTTTTCTGCTGCGCATTATTTTCTTTGTTGTTTCAATTGCCTTAGCGCTCAATCTACCCAGCCTGCTTTCATCCGGGACAGCATGGACAATTATATCCAAAGGGGTTTGAAGGACTGGAATCTGCCCGGTCTCGCAGTAGTTATCGTTAAGGACGGAAAAGTTGTCTGGATGAAAGGTTATGGGGTAAGGGATATTCAGACGAATAAACCTGTGGATGAAAATACGCTCTTCATGATTGCCAGTAATACAAAACTTTTTACCGGCAGCTCGCTGGCCATGTTGGAAACACAAGGAAAAATTTCGCTGGATGATCCGATTACAAAATATTTTCCCTCATACCGGTTATATGATTCCACTTCTACGAAGATTGTAAGTATCAGGGACATGTTATCCCATCATATTGGAACAAAAACTTTTGAAGGTGATTTTACTTTTTGGAATACTTCCCTCAGCAGGGAAGAAATCATGAGAAGAATGCGCTTCCTGAAACCGCCTTTTCATTTCCGTCAGGAATTTGGTTATTGCAATAGCTGTTTCCTGACTGCCGGACAGGTTATTCCAATTGTTACTGGTGAATCCTGGGAACAATTCGTTCAAAGGAATTTTATAACACCATTGGAAATGCTTCATACACTGGTTCTCTCAACCGGAGTTGCGGACCAGCAAAATGTGGCAACACCATATACAACTTCTTTTTCTGATAAACTCAATAAAGTCCCTTATGATAACTGGAATAATCTCGCGCCGGCAGCGGCAATTGTAAGTAATGTGAACGATCTTTCCCATTGGCTGTTCATGCAGCTCGACAGCGGCCGTTACCAGGGAAAAGAAATTATATCCTGGGAAGCACTTCAAAAAACGAGGATTGCAAATTCCTGGGTAAGAAGTATAAGGTCTCCGGCATACCCGACCCATTTTGAGGGATATGGTCTCGGACTTTTTATGGCCGACTATGCAGGCAGACAAATTTACTGGCACACGGGCGGCGCCGGAGGCATGGTCAGTAATATTTGTTTTGTTCCCGAAGAAAACCTGGGTATCGCTATTCTTACAAATAACGATAATCAATATTTTTTTGAGGATCTCCGATATCAGATTTTAGACGCTTACCTGGGCGTCCCTTATGTGAATCGTAGTCTGCAGAATTTACCCGATTTTTTGTCACAGGCAGTTAAAGACTTCAATGAAATCAACGAATGGGAAGCCCGCATAAAATCAAATAAATCCGAACTTCCGCTTTCAGCCTATACCGGTGTTTACACAAATAAGTTATATGGGAAGATCCGGATTAGCCAGGACAAAAACCAGCTCATTATTCACTATGAAACAAAACCGGATCTTTCAGCAACCCTTGATTATATGGACAAGGGGGAATGGTTGCTGACATATAATAATATCCTGTATGGAATTTTTAAGGTAAAATTTGATATTTCCGAAAATAAGGTCAAGTCATTAACTACGCCTCAGAACACTTTTGTAGAGTATGATCCGTATGTCTTTACAAAATCGAAGTGACAAATGAATTCATCCGAATGGCGTTTGTTTCTAATCACATTTTCTCAAACAGTTTCATCCTTTTGCTTTCACACTCTAAAGCTAAAAGCTTAAGTACTTATATTTGTGCCCTTAATGAAAGAAATCTCTTACTCCCGTCTGCGTCGAGCGAATGCTGTTTATTTTTTCATCTCCGGATTCGGGTATTCCAGCTGGACATCCAGAATTCCCGGAATCAAAGAATCATTAAAGCTTAATGACGCTCATTTTGGCACGTTGCTTTTCATGATGCCTGTAGGTCTGATTCTTACAATGCCATTTACAGGGAAATTACTGGATCATTTCAAAAGCCGGTCCATAATGCTGATCGGCGCCATGGTTTATAATGGAGTTCTGGCCTGTATTGGATTCAGCGGTTATACGTGGGTGTTAGGCATAGCATTGTTTTTTTTTGGATCGTCCAGGAACATGATGAATCTCTCCATGAATGCGCAGGCCATCGGAGTTCAGGCCCTCTACAACAGATCCATTATGAGTTCTTTTCATGCCGTATGGAGTATGGCTGGCTTTGCTGGTGCTGCATTCGGATATTTGATGGTTACACTAAATATCATGCCTGCATGGCATTTACTCGGTGTGAGTCTTATATTGTCAGCACTGACTCTCTACTATTATAAAGATGCTCTCGATCAGCGACCAGATCATAAGGTTAAAAGATCCATTTTTAGTCTCCCTTCGAAGAGTATGCTGGTATTTTCTTTGATCTGTTTTACATCCATGGCATGTGAGAATACCATGTATGACTGGAGCGGGATTTATATCAGGCAGGTTTTACATGGTTCAAAAGGAATTGCGACAATCGCCTTTACCGTATATATGGTGGCGATGACAACAGGTCGGCTGATTGGTGACCGCATGGCCGACCGCTTCGGAATCCAAAGCGTTCTTGCAACCAGTGGAATATTGATTTCCGCAGGTTTTGCAGTCACAGTTATGTCATCGTTTATACCGCTAACCTTATTTGGATATCTGATTACAGGATTTGGAGTTTCCTGTGTGGTACCCTTTGTTTTCAGTCTTGCGGGAAAAATTCCCATGTCCAATCCTGGCGCAGCGCTGGCATCCATTTCCTCCCTGGGATATCTGGGATTTCTAATCGTTCCACCCATGATCGGATATGTGGCACAAGCCAGCAGCCTGCGAATTTCATTTGCTATTATTGCAGTGATGGGGTTATTTATGATCAGGCTCAGTACCAGGATAAAAGTCCAGGTGTCAGATTAACTTCTTGGTCATCCAGAGATCACAGCCGAAGTGACCGGACAGTCCAAGTAGGCCGGGAAGAAAAGAAAATCCTGCTTTTTCATACAAGCCAATTGCCATACGCAATTCAGACATCGTTTCCAGATATAAATGAGTGAATCCAAAATCAATTGCTTTTTGAAAGCATTTCTCCATAAGCAGGAGCCCAAGTCCCTGACCCCGCATTTCCGGTATTAGATATAGTTTCACCAGTTCGCAATAGCCAGCTGGTAATCCGCGTGTTGGAAAAACTCCCGACCCCCCCATGATCCTTCCATCGTCTTCAGCAATGAAATATTCAGCATCGCGTATTGAAAATAATTGGAACAGATTGTCTGTTGTCGGATCAAAAAAAACTGTTCCTGGTTTATTTGCCCCAAACTCAATTAGGGTTTTTCGGATAATGGCTGCTATTGCAGCATTATCATCTTTGCGGATCGGACGGATGCAAATATTATTCATGGCGCTGCAATTTTACTTTATTTTCATGGATAGGGCTGTTTCTTCTATATTTATCTGAATAAAATAGTCAATGAAATCTATCGGGGGATTATAAGGATACAGTTCGTGTTAACTGCCTGCTGTCAGTGCTGGAAAATGGGCATACAAAAAAAGATAAGCGGTCCTGATATTTATATATTCCTGGACCAGGTATTCAGAAATAGAAAACGTGTATGGTATGCATGGACGGATAAATAAATTCCATTTTGTGTTTTACTATTCTGTTTTCAGGCTTATAACCGGATTTACGATTGCTGCGCGAACTGCCTGTATGCTCACTGTTAAAAGCGCTATCATCAACGCCGTCAAAGCAGCGAGAACAAACATCCACCAGGTAATATTTATCCGAAATGCGAAATCGCTTAACCATTTATTCATCGCCCACCATGCTATCGGTGCGGCAATAACAAACGAGATGCAAACGAGTTTGATAAATTCAGACGTCATGAGCCCCACTATTCGCCGGATGCTGGCACCTAATACTTTTCGGATTCCGATTTCTTTCATACGTTGTTCTGCCATAAAAGTAGCGAGGCCGAATAGTCCCAGGCTCGCAATAAGAATAGCCAGTACGGCAAATAATAATGCAATTTCTCCAACCCTTTGTTCTGAAGTATACATTGCCTCGAATGCTTTATCCATGAATTGAAAATGAAACGGTATCGCAGGTGAAAGTTGCTTCCAAAGACCGGCTGCTTTTGTTAAAAATGCATCCATCCCTGTCGGACTTACCCGGAAGGATGTCGTTGCGGGGTTGTGTGTATAAAAAAGGCTGAGAGGTCCCACATTTTGTTTCAGTGATTCATAGTTAAAGTTTTTCACGACGCCGATGATCGTAAATGCCATAACCGAATTATCCTGTCTTCCTGTAAATATTTTTTGACCTATCGGATTTTTATATCCCAGAACCTGGGCACATGTTTCATTAATAATAATTGAATTCGAATCTGAAACACCGGTTTTGAAAAAATTCCTGCCACTTAATAGTTCCATACCCATAGTGCCAAGATAATTCTCGTCCACATACCAGGTTTGCATATCAAATCCATTTGTCGATGTCATTGTCGAAGTTTTCGAGAATGTCTGATCACTTCGCGAAGAATTGACGGGCAAATTATAACTGGTCGTCGCATTAATCACACCTGGCATTTTCAGCAATTCGGTTTTATAAGTTTCCAGACTATTTTTCAGCGTACCTGCATCCCATACAATAACCACCTGATCTTTATTAAAACCCAGATTTTTTGTTTGAATGTAATGCAATTGACGATAAATCACAATCGTCCCTATAATCAGAATGATCGAGGTACTAAATTGAAATATCACGAGAAGACTTCTGAGCCCACCCCCATTTCCGGATCCCATCCTCCATCTTCCTTTCAAGACTTCGATCGGTTTGAATCCCGAGAGGAAAAATGCGGGATAGACTCCGGCAATCAGACCTACCACCGGAGGTAAGGCAATGATCCAGGGAAGAATCAATGGTGAAAAAAGAAGGGAAGGCTTTATGGATTTATTAGCAAGCGAATTAAAAGCAGGAATAAAAATAAAACTGGCAAAGATGGCAATCAGCATGGATATGAGAACCATCATGGTGGATTCAGATAGAAATTGCAATATAAGGTCCTTTCGACCCGTGCCTAAAACTTTTCGGATTCCCACTTCACGTGCACGCTTTGCAGAGCGTGCGGTAGTCAGGTTCATGAAATTAACACATGCAATCAGCAGGATAAAAATCGCAACTGCAGAAAATATATATACATACTGAATATTGCCATTGGGTTCTAACTCATGCTGTCCTGCGGAATAAAGATGAATTTGTGTTAAGGGCATCAATGAATATTCGAGTTTGTTCCCTGCTTTTCTAAACTCTTCCATGTTGGTTACCTGCATAAACTGCCGGGCCTGCGGTAATACATATTTATCGATGTATTTTGTAAAATTATTATCAAATTTTTTATAATCTGTGCCGGGTCTGAGTACGAGATACGTAAAGAAATTATGACTCAGGAAATTGCCCCAGTTATAATCTACATTCCTCATTGAAAAAAGGAAATCAAAATGGAAATGGGAGTTCTCAGGCATATCATGGATCACAGCATTCACTTTATAAAGCGTTTTTCCATTTTCATTTGTTTCCAGGACCTTGCCCACAGCGTCGGTTGATCCGAAGTATTTTTTTGCAGTAGATTCCGTAATAACGACAGTATTAGGTGCACTGAGTGCATTATTCGTGTTACCTGAAAGCACGGGAAAACTAAATACTTCGAAAAAGGTTGAGTCTACATGGGCAACACGCTGTTCTGAAATGTAAACTGTCCCCTTTTTAATCTGTTTGCCACCGTTTGCGGTATAGATACGTGTAAATTGTTCAACCTGCGGATAATCCTTTTTCAAGACTTCTCCCATGCGGTCAGGCGATAGTGGAAAATCCAGGGAAGTACCGCCGAATCGTAAAAAAGAATTTATCCTGTAAATCTGATTCGCTTTCTGATTAAACCGGTCAAAATTTAGTTCGTCCTGAACAAACAAAAGTATCAGTAGAAAACAACAGAGGCCGGTACTGAGACCCAGCATATTTATGATGGAAAAAGCTTTGTTCTTTGTCAGGTTTCTCCAAGCGGTAATAAAGTAGTTCCGGAGCATATGGAGCATTTTAATTCTTAAAGAAGACGGGCAACGGTACTGTCTCTAAGAAAATGCCAGAATGTTAGTCATTCATTGTCAATGGCTTCAATCTATGAAGCACTGGAAATTGTTCGGAACCGATACAGTGTATGTGCGAAAAATGAGCAGGAAAACCGGCTATTGCCTAATTCAGTTCGTGACCCGACACTTTATTAGTTTGTATCTGGTCTTTTGAAAGTTTATATATTCCATAGATCAACCAGGTCAATCCGCCAAGGGAAAGATAGAAAAGTCCGGAGGTCACTGTGTCCATGGTTACTCCTATTTTCAAAAACTTCAAAAGTCCGGTTATAACTGTTAAGATGCCAAGACAGACAGACCAGGATATAAATTCTTTGATTTTCAATTGCTTTATATGGTTATTCATTGAAACAACATCGGGGGAAACGGAAGATTGAAAGGTTGAAGTTGAACCATTCCTGGTTTTTTGCCCGCTCAGTGTTTCCATATGAAGTTTTAGATTCATAAAGCAAAAAAATCGTGCCAAAAGAACGTTTATTTGGAAAGCGCAAATTTATATGCTTTCCATAACTTTTCTAATGTACACTCAACAGTCAATCCAGGCCTTTGGTTTCTGTATCAGATTTTGGTTTTTAAACCCTGAATCCATCGGATGCAGGGCTCCATCCAGCCTTGATTACTTGTTTTATTTGCCATACCAAAACCATGTCCGCCTTTTTCATAAAGGAAAATTTCAACAGGAACATGGTGAACTTTTAGAGAGTCGGCGAAAACAATACTATTTTCGACCGGAACAGCATCGTCATCCTTTGCATGAACCAGAAAAGCTGGCGGGGTTTGATCTGTTACCTGAGATTCGTTGGAATATTCAATTATTTTTTCGGGAGAAGGATTCGGCCCAAGCAGGTTTTGCATAGAACCCATGTGACCGATTCGTTTATTAAAGCTAATCACAGGATAAATCAGGATTATAAAGTCAGGGCGCAGGCTGATATTTTTTGGATTTTCAATATAATTTTTATTAAAATGGGTACCTGCGGTAGAAGCCAGATGACCTCCTGCAGAAAATCCCATAATTCCAATTTGGTGAAGATTTATTCCCCATTCTTTCGCTCTGGTCCGAAGAACCATGATGGCCCGCTGCGCATCCTGCAAGGGACCAATTTCTTTATTGAGCATACTGCTGTCGTCCGGAATTCGATATTTTAAAACGAACGCAGCAATACCGGATTCATTAAGCCGTCGGGCCACATCCTCACCTTCATAACCCATCGCGAGATTGACATAACCCCCGCCCGGGCAAATGATCACAGCATCGCCGGTTGATTTTTCCTTTGCAGGCAGGAAAATTGTCAGTGTAGGTTGCGAAACCTTACTCACAATCAAAATATCTCCTGGTTCATATCTGAAATTCTCCTGATTAACAATATGCCTGGAATTAGGGGGCTCCCCATCATATAATGGAATCACTTTGGGAATTTTCATTTTGAAAAAGAAAAAAACTGCGATAAGGCAAATCAAAAAAGGTGGAATCGCTCTTCTTATCATGCGGATAAAGTTAAGCATCTGTAAGATTCCTTCATCGGTCAAATGGCTGTACCTTTGACGCCTGAATTTTATTTATGAAGCGTCTTCGAATGTGTTCGGTAGTTACCGTATTAATTTTATTTTCTCCTTTCCAGATAAAAGCATCATCATCAGATACAACTTCCATCAATAGTAAATTATCCTTCGGCATATGGCGCGGGGAAATTATTCGCAGGGATGGTAACACAATTCCATTTAATTTTCAATTAAAGGAAACAGCCGGAAAAATGATAATATATGTTATAAACGGAGCCGAACGAATATTGGTTGACAATATCCGCCAGCGGGGAGATTCACTTTTCATTGAAATGCCTTTTTTTGACTCACATTTTGAACTCCGTATTGTAGATGAACAAAAGCTGGAAGGAAACTGGACAAAAAATTATGGTGACCGGCAGGTATCAACAGCCTTTCAGGCAATTTATAACGAACCGGGCCGATATCCTGCTTCTGCAGCACCTGCTTTCAATATTTCAGGCAGGTGGGCGGTTCATTTTAAGGAAAATGGGGATTCACTGGAAGACGCTGTTGGTGAATTCAGACAGAGCGCTTCTCAGGTCAGGGGAACTTTTCTTACTACGACAGGCGATTACCGTTTTCTGGACGGCATCGTAAGCGGAGATACACTAAAAGTATCCGCATTCGACGGGGGGCATGCTTATGCATTTGTCAGCAAGATTCAGGATACAAATAAAATGACAGAGGGTTATTTTTACGCCGGTGCAGTAAATATTGAAACCTGGACTGCGGAAAAAAATGAACTTGCAAAATTACCAGATGAATTTAGCCTGACCCGTCTGAAAGATTCTGTGAATGCTTCCCTGCATTTTAGTTTTCCTGATCTTAACGGACATCCCGTTTCTCTAAGTGACCAGGAATACAAAAATAAAGTTGTAATTATCCAGATCCTCGGATCCTGGTGCCCCAACTGCATGGATGAAACCCGTTTTCTGAGTGCCTGGTATCTGCAAAATAAATCAAGAGGTGTTAAAATTATCGGTCTCGCTTATGAAAGGACTTCTTCATTTGCAAATGCAAAAAGATTGCTGCAACCTTTTATAACTCGCTTTAATGTAACCTATCCCATACTGGCGACCGGCGTGTCTGTCAACGACTCCCTCCGCACAGAAAAAACCCTGCCCGAAATTGAGAAGATCGTAGGATTCCCAACGACTATTTTCATCGACAAAAAAGGTATGGTAAAAAAAATCGAAACTGGTTTTAACGGTCCCGGAACCGGCGATCACTATGAAATTTACAAAAAAGACTTCAATGACCTTATTGACAAATTGTTGAAAGAATAACAAATTTCCTCCCGCCCACATAACTTGCTAAAATATTTTGCTGTTACTAATTAATTTAGTAATTTCATATAAAGGATTTTATATGCTCACAGGTAGCCGGTCTATTGTTCATTTTGACCTGGATGCATTTTTTGTAAACGTAGAATATCTCCGTAATAACCGTCTGAGAGGGAAACCCATTGCTGTCGGTGGACACAGCGACCGGGGTGTGATTACATCATGCAGCTACGAAGCCAGGAAATTCGGAGTTCATTCAGCTATGCCTACGAAGCTTGCCAAACGTTTATGTCCCGAATTGCTGATCATCCGGGGGGATATGGATAATTATTCCAGGTTTTCAAATCTTGTTACTGAAATTATCCAAAATGAAGTGCCAGTTTTCGAAAAATCCAGTATCGATGAATTCTATATCGATATGACGGGCATGGATAAATTCTTTGGAACTATCCGTTTTGTAGAACATCTCAGAAAAAAAATAATAAAAGAAAGCGGACTCAGTATTTCGCATGCGTTGGCCACAAACAAACTGATCAGTAAAGTGGCTACCAATGAGTGCAAGCCAAACGGCCGACTCGAAGTTAAAGCAGGAAATGAAAAGACGTTTCTGGCACCGCTTCCCATTGAGAAACTTCCCATGGTAGGAAACCAGACTGCTACGCTGCTCCGGAGAATGGGCGTGGAAACAATATTCATTCTTAGCCAGATTCCGGTTGAAATGATGACTAACCTCCTCGGGAAAAATGGCATCGAACTCTGGAGAAGAGCACAGGGATTAGATGAATCGCCCATTGTCCCTTACCACGAACAAAAAAGTATCGGTACGGAGAACACTTTTGAAACCGATACCATTGATATACAATTCCTGCATAAGGAACTGGTCAGAATGACAGAAAAAATTGCTTTTGAACTACGTTGTAATAACAAACTCACCGGATGTATCACTGTAAAAATCCGTTACAGCGATTTTCAAACCCTGACTATGCAGTCGTCCATTACATATACTGCCAACGATCACATATTGCTTCAGAAAGTAAAAGAACTTTTTAATAAACTGTACGACAGGCGGTTGCTTGTTCGCCTTGTTGGTGTTCGGTTTACAAACCTGGTTGCAGGTAGTTACCAGATCAATATTTTTGAAGACAGTCAGGAAATGATCGGTCTTTACCGGGCTATTGACAGTGTAAAGAAACAATTTGGAGAAAAACTTTTATTACGTGCTGCATGTATCTGAATTGTAAAACATATTTCAGTTTTCACTATGGCACTTTTGCCACGGAAGAATTGGTTGAAAGAGCCGCCGAACTTGGAATTTCCCAACTCGCGTTAACCAATATCAATAATACATGCGATGCCTGGGACTTTGTTGACTTTTGTCTGAAGAAAAATATTAAACCCATTCTGGGTTCAGAAATACGTAACGGCAGTGAGTTATGTTATATGTTACTGGCTAAAAACAACAGAGGCTTTGAACAGATAAACCGGTTTATCTCGGAACACCTGCATGAAGAAAAACCATTCCCTAAAAGGCCGGATCTGACTGACATCTTCTGTATATATCCATTCGGATCTTTTTCTGTCAATGAATTACAGGCACACGAACTGATCGGTGTACACATAACGGATATCAATAAATTATTCGGACTCAGTGTACAGATACATGCAGACAAATATGTAATCCGTCACCCTGTTAGTTTTCAGAATGCCACCTACTATAACCTGCATCGTTTATTACGTGCTATCGATAAAAATATAATCCTCAGTAAACAGGATACAAAGGATCTGGCTTCAAAAAATGAAACATTTTATCCACCTGCAAGATTGTATGAAGCTTTCCAGTTATATCCTTCAATCATCACCAACACCATTACACTGTTAGACAGCTGTTCTATAGAAATCGAACTGCATGCTGATAAAACAAAAAAGATTTTCACTGCATCCAGGGATGAGGACCGGAAACTGCTTCGTAAACTGGCTCTCGACGGTATTATTGCACGTTATGGTCCAGAAAATAAATCAGCCCGCGAAAGAGTAGAAAAGGAACTGACCATCATTGACCAGATGGAGTTCACTGCATATTTTCTTATTACATGGGATATCGTTCGTTTTTCGCAGAGCAGAGGATTTTTCTTTGTAGGAAGGGGAAGTGGCGCCAACTCAATTGTTGCTTATTGTTTAAGGATAACTGATGTCGATCCAATCGAACTGGATCTTTATTTTGAAAGGTTCCTTAATCCATCACGCTTGTCTCCTCCTGATTTTGACCTGGATTTTTCATGGAAAGATCGGGATGAAGTCTTCGAGTATATCTTTAAAAGATATGGAAAAGATCATGTCTGCCTGCTCGGATCCTACACCACATTTCAATCCCGGGCCATAATGAGAGAGCTTGGTAAGGTATTCGGACTCCCAAAAGAAGAAATTGACCAGCTGGATTCGGGCAGCCTGCAAGATGACAAGATCCAGCGCCAGATAAAGTTTTATGGGGATCTTCTACGGAATTTCCCTAATCATCTGAGTATTCATGCGGGTGGAATACTCATCAGTGATAAACCTGTTTATAATTATACAGCCACCGAACTTCCGCCAAAGAATCTTTACACTTCACAGATTGACATGTTCATTGCAGAAAAGATCGGCTTATTCAAACTGGATATTCTTAGCCAGCGCGGTCTTGGACATATCCGGGAAACAATCGAGCTGGTAAATAAAAACCGGAAAATCCCTATTAATATACACGAAATAGAAAAATTCAAAAAGGATCCAAGAGTGGCAGAACAAATCAGAAAGGCTGATACTATTGGATGTTTTTATATTGAGAGTCCTGGTATGCGACAACTCCTAAAAAAACTGGAATGCGACAACTACTTGAGCCTGGTAGCAGCCAGTTCAATCATAAGACCCGGTGTTGCGCAAAGTGGCATGATGAAACAGTATATCCACCGCTATCATAATCCCTCTGATTTTGAATATCTGCATCCGAAGATGAAGGAATTGCTGGAGGAGACATATGGGGTCATGGTTTATCAGGAAGATGTGATAAAAGTGGCGCACCACTTCGGGGGCCTTGACCTGTCTGAAGCCGATATTTTACGACGTGCGATGAGTGGCAAATACAGAGGACGCAAGCAGTTCGAAGAAATAAAAAAAAGATTTTTTGACAATTGTCGTCAGAGAGAATACTCCGAACCGGTCATCGCAGAAGTTTGGCGTCAAATTGAAAGCTTTGGAGGTTATTCTTTTAGCAAGGCACATTCTGCCAGTTTTGCGGTTGAAAGTTATCAAAGTCTTTTCCTGAAGACTTATTTTCCCGTCGAATTCATGGTTTCCGTGATTAATAATTTCGGAGGATTCTATTCTCGTGAATTATATTTTCATGAATTGAGGAAAACAGGCGCCTCTCTTGAGGCACCTTGCCTTAATCGAAGCGAATATCTGACATCGGTTTCAGAAGCATCAGTTTTTATAGGTTTCATTCACATACAGGGGATCGAGGAAAAATTGATGTTGGCTACCATTAAAAACAGAATACAGGACGGTTCATTTCTTGGTCTGGCTGATTTTATAGATCGGTTGAATCCCGGAATTGAACAGGTAAATATTCTTATTCGTATAGGCGCTTTCAGATTTACGGGGAAGACAAAAAAAGAATTACTATGGGAAGCGAACTTTTTGAGTAAAAAAAATACCCGATATTCTGGTTCAGGATTTCTTTTTCATGAAAAGCCCCATCAATTTCAGTTTCCTGAACTCGTACGACATCCGCTCGATGATGCCCTGGATGAAATTGAGCTTCTCGGGTTCCCTCTTTGCAATGTATTTGAATTATCAAAAGAAAATCCCATGGATTTCCTGCCAGCACGGGATCTTTCTCTTTTTACAGGAAAACAAGTATCTGTTATGGGATACCTAATAACTTCAAAAAGTGTGAATACTATTAAAAATGAAATTATGCATTTTCATACATTTCTGGATTTTAAAGGAGAATGGCTGGACTGCATTTTCTTTCCAAATACGGCACATGATTATCCTGTAACCGGCAAAGGTTTTTATGCTATGAAAGGAAAAGTATCAGAGGAATTTGGAGTTTACTCTGTTGAAGTTACTGAATGTCGTAAAATCGGGTTGCGTGAGAGAAATGCATTTCCGAATATGCTTAAGTCGGAGGGCTTAAAGCCTAAAGACCAAAGCCTAAAATTAAAAATATAGTACTCTAGTTTTTTATCTCCCGGAATTGCAATATCGTCAGCAATATTGCTAAAACTTTTACAAATTTTTCTATTAAATTCATTTTATTAACTTTCAAATGAAGTTTTTGGCTTTGAGCCTTGGGTTTAGTTCCCAATATTGGAAATAAAAACAATATCTAAATAACAATTCTTTTTAAAACAAACGCTTACCTTCAGGTTCTGAAATCCTAGATAAAGACCGCCATATTTTTCAAATACTTTGTTATGCGCGGCAAAGGAAAATATAAATTTAAAGTGATCAACGGAGTTCTTTCCTGGAAGAACGATGAGATGGAAAGATACATGCCCGTCTCCGCAGAAATCCTCACGCGGGTAATTTTACTTTATGAGAGAGAATTCAAAAATGGAATAAGAATCTGGAAACAACTTACTGAGCACGAAAACCTGGATTTAACAGGCACCAATGATGATCCGCTTCTGCACGAGCTTACATCCTGGATGGAACAGCTGCAGGCGATATTCGCAAACACCGAACCATTTCGTGAAAAAGAAAAATGGACAGGCGACCCGTTTCATTTAAACTGATTGTGCCGATTCCTTTCTGAGTATATTCAACGTGATGACAAATGAAGTGCCTTTCCCTTCATCACTGAACACTTCAATTTTACCTTTGTGATTGAGAATAATATTTTGAGTATTCGTCATTCCCAAACCGTTTCCATTTGTTTTTGATGTAAAATAAGGATCAAATACTTTTGCCATTGTTTCCTCATCCATGCCTTTGCCATTATCCCGGACAATAATATTGCAATAACCATCTGATGAATTGCTTTCAAGAGTAAGCTGACTGTTTTCACCGGTCATGGCTTCCATTGCATTAACGATAATATTCAATAAAGCGATTTTCATGCGGGACCTGTCCACGTTCAACCAGATAATTTCTTTTGAATATTTTTTTTCAATGCTGACGCGATTTAACTGGGCCCGGTCAAATGCTTCATTCAGCGATTCATCCAGCAAGACATCCGCGCGAACTTCCTGGTACTGTAAATCAGTAAATTTCGTTGCTGAAAGTAATTCATTGATGAGTTCATTGATGCGTCGGGAATTTCTTGCGATGATATCTAAAAATAATTTCTTGTCCTCACCTCCCAGATTTTCATTTTCAAGATGACTAGCAGACAGATCTATATTAGTGAGTGGATTGCGGATTTCATGCGCGATCACCCGGGCAACACGGCCCATACTTGTAAATCTTTCCAAACTTCTGAATTCCAGAAGTTCCCGGTTTGCCGAGGCAAGTTCACTAACTCTTTTTTCCAGTTGATCATGATAGCTTTCAGCCTGTTTTGTCGCTTTTTTCTTGGCCTGGCTCTCAATATTAAAAGTTACAAGGGAATATAAAATGAGCAATCCGGAAACCATACCGGCGCCTATAATGATCCAGAAAACTATTTTACTATAAAATATGACTCTTTGTGTTCTTTGAATTAATAATCTGTTTTCACTGGCTGTCATGGAATCTGAGACCTGCTCAATGGAGTCAATGAGTTTATTATTCTGCTGCTCACTGATCCGGATGGAGTCGCTAATTTGAAAATTATTCCTGTTTAAAATTCCCAATTCCTCATCCAGTATTTTATACCTCCTTAAGATAATATCATGCATGGTTTCCAGCCTGTTTTTCTCTTCCGGATTATCACTTATACTTGTTGATAAAACCTGAAAAATGGAATCAACCAATAAACGGCTTTCCTGATATTCCCGCAGGTAAGCTTTTTGCTTTTTTAGCAGGTATTCACTCCAGCTTATTTCAGCATCTTTTAGATTGGAATTAAGAATGGCCAGTTTATTGATTACTTCCCGGGTATGACCCACCCATTTATTCTGTTTTCTTAGTTGTATAAAGGAAGAGAGCGAAAGAAAATAACATAAGAGCAGCAGTATGAAAGCTGCCAGGTAACCGCTCCTGATTTTTTTGGGGAAATCAAATTTCATCGCCTCTCCATTATTCCTTCTACTCTGAAATTACAAAGAAATATCTCAAAAAGAAAGCTCCTGTGATTTCCGGATAGTAGTTATACGAGCAACATGGCGTCTCCATAACTAAAAAAACGATATTTGTCTTTAATTGCCTTTTTATAAGCTTCCATTGTCAAGTCATATCCCGCAAAGGCACATACCATTATCAACAAACTGGTTTTTGGAAGATGAAAGTTCGTGATCAGGGCATCAGCGATATTGAACTGGTAGGGTGGGTGAATAAAAGTATTGGTCCATCCTTCGGAAGGTTTTAAAAGTTTTTCCGCAGTGAATGAAGATTCCAGTGCACGCATAGTTGTGGTGCCAACCGAACAAATCCGATGGCCGCCGAGTCTTGCCTTATTCACAATTTTGCAGGCTTCTTCATCCACTCTGTAATATTCAGCATCCATCTTGTGCTTGCTTAAGTCCTCCACTTCAATAGGACGAAAAGTACCTAAGCCTGTGTGAAGAGTGGCTTCTGCAAACCGTATGCCTTTTATCTCAAGTCGTTTAATGAGTTCCTTACTGAAATGAAGACCGGCGGTAGGAGCAGCAACCGCACCTTCATGTTTTGCATACACTGTCTGGTATCTTTCCTTATCTTCTTCGTCAGGTTTGCGTTTAATATATTTTGGAAGAGGAGTTTCACCAAGTATTTCCAGCACCTGGCGAAATTCGTCGTCTGAACCATCCCATAAAAAGCGTATAGTGCGACCACGACTGGTAGTGTTGTCAATCACCTCTGCCACCAGTTCATCATTATCACCAAAATAAAGTTTGTTTCCTACCCTGATTTTCCTCGCAGGATCCACAATTACATCCCATAGTCTGTTTGGTTTATTAAGTTCACGAAGCAGAAATACTTCAATTTTGGCGCCCGTTTTCTCCTTACGTCCATACATTCTTGCCGGAAATACTTTGGTATTGTTGACTACAAAAACATCCTTATCGTTGAAGTATTCCATTACATCCCTGAAATGTTTGTTTTCAATTTGTCCGGTTTTCCGGTGAACAACCATCATTCGGCTGTCTTCTCTTCTTTTAGCTGGATGCTGGGCAATCAGATTGAGGGGCAGGTCGAATTTGAACTGGGAAAGCTTCATTCAGTATGAAATTTTAAATAGTTCCCGGTACATGAGACGAATGAAGCTGAGAATAACTGGTCAATCAAACCAGGTCTTACGGCACCCGATTCGGTCATGTTACGGCATGATTTTACAAGTGTGCAAAGGTAATATAAAAAGCTTATAGCCCAAATCCTAATTCCAAAAACTTTTCTAATCCGGGATTTGAACCAGATTTAAACCTTGAGTTTGGAATTCAGGGTTTAGTCTTTGGGAATTAGGCTTTTCCCCGGAATAGCTTCAATCAAAGACCGGGTATAATTCGTCTTTGGATTCAGATATACCTCTTCAACGTCACCCGACTCTACAATATTCCCTTTTTCCATGACCAAAACCCGATCACACAAATAACGGATCACAGATAAGTCATGTGAAATGAATACAGCTGTAAATCCCAGATTTTCTTTCAGGTCATTTATCAGATTCAATACCTGGGCCTGAACACTTACATCCAGTGCAGAAACTGACTCATCAAAAACCACAAATCCTGGATTTAAAGCCAGCGCCCGTGCTATTACAATCCTTTGTCTTTGTCCTCCGGAAAACTGATGTGGATAACGGTTGAAATATTCGGGTTTCAAATCCACTTTATGTAATAGTTCCAATACCCTATCCTTTCTTTCTGACCTGGAGAGAGATTCATGCACTTTGAGTGGTTCCAAAATTGCCGGGCCGACCATTAATCTGGGATTCAGAGAGGAATAAGGATCCTGAAATACAATTTGAATATTTCTACGGAAAGAATGAAGTTTGGCTTTCTTCATTTTCACTAATTCAATTCCACCATATGAAATACTGCCATTAGCCGGGTTATTCAAACCAAGAAGTGCGCGACCCAGCGTTGTTTTACCCGATCCAGATTCGCCTACAATGCCGAGCGTTTCTCCCTGAAAGACTTCGAATTTGATATCTTTTATTGCATCTACCCACTTTTTTTCCCTGCCCAGCCAGTTTTTACCAGATGAATACCTGAGATGAAGTGCCTTAACGCTTAACAAAACCTCCCGTTTTTTTCCAGGGAAAATCTTTAATCCGGATTTAAATAATTTATTTTTTCCCGGAAGTTCCGGTTCGGATTTCAAGTATGTTCGAAGGTTACTATTCAAATGCCCCTCTTCTCTGCCTTCCATAAAATCGGATACTACGGGAAGTCTCTCCCCTTTGACATGCAAGGCAGGACGGCACATGAGCAGACTTTGGGTATAAGGATGCTTAGGCGATGCAAATAATTCTTTCACAGGACCGGATTCCACGATCCTTCCATGTAACATAACCAGGGCCCTGTCAGCAAGATCTGCTACCAGACCGAGATCGTGCGTAATAAAAATCATACCCATATCTTCAGAACTACGGAGATCCTTTAGTAGTTCCAGAATCGTTTTTTGAACTTTAACATCAAGCGCAGTAGTGGGTTCATCGCAGATCAAAACAGAAGGTTTGCAGCTGATGGCCATCGCAATCATAACTCGTTGTTTTTGGCCGCCACTTAATTGATGTGGAAATTTATTATATACCCATTCCGGATTCGGTAAGTTGTACTTTTTCTAATAACGCTAAAATTGTTGACTTTGCCTGTTGACGGTTCAGTTTTTTGTGAAGCATCAGAGGTTCGCATAGCTGCGCTCCACATGTCATCACAGGATTCAAAGAAGTCATCGGTTCCTGAAAAATCATTGCCAGTTGATTCCCCCTGTATGAGCGGAATATGTTTTCATTCATACCAAGAAGATTAATCTCATTCTTGCCATCCGGAGAAAATAAAATGGATCCCTGATTAACATGGGCAGCTTTACTTAACAGATTCATCAGCGTGAGAGACATAACCGATTTACCAGAACCTGATTCACCAACAACCGCGAGCATTTCCCCCCGATTTAATTCAAATGAAAAATTCGACAAGGCATGCTCAGATGATTCCGATTCCGGAAAATCAACCGTTATATTTTTTATTTGAAGAAGTGGTAGCAAGAGAATATTTAAAACCTTAGGTGCCTGACTGTAAGGCCTCCGTTTATAAGCTGTTTGAGAGAATCAATGCCAATTTTCAAATGAGTTTCTACAAAGTCGCCAGTTACCCTCTGATCACTTTCAGCGGTTTTTACACCATCAGGAATCATGGGCTGGTCGCTTACCAACAGCAGAGCCCCGGTAGGAATTTTATTATAGAAACCAACAGAAAAAATAGTCGCAGTTTCCATATCAACGGCATAAGCTCTTATTTTTTTTAGATATTCTTTAAATATTTCGTCGTGTTCCCAAACCCTACGGTTGGTCGTATATACAGTGCCCGTCCAATAGTCCACTCCGAATTCCCGAATGGTTGTGGATATTGCTTTTTGGAGTGCAAACGCAGGCAGGGCGGGCACTTCAGCCGGGAAATAGTCATTGGAAGTTCCCTCTCCTCGAATGGCTGCAATGGGCAGAACAAGATCCCCCAGTTTATTTCTTTTTTTCAGACCTCCGCATTTTCCCAAAAACAATGCTGCTTTGGGCGAAATAGCGCTAAGCAGATCCATAATAGTAGCCGCAGAAGGACTTCCCATTCCAAAATTAATAATACTGATTTCACCTGCGGTTGCACATTGCATGGGCTTGTCTTCCCCGATAATCTTCACGCTATGCATTTCTGCAAACAATTGAACATAGTGGGAAAAATTGGTCAGCAATATATAGGAGCCAAAATTTTCCAGTTTTTCACCTGTATACCGAGGCAGCCAGTTACCGACAATTTCTTCTTTTGTTTTCATAAATTCATTCCTGGATTCGATGTTATAAAGCTTGCGACCAATCAACATTCTGTAATTTAGCAAATAGTTGAGGTATGATTAAAATCTATTACCCTCATTTTGCCTTCAAGATCAAAGAAGAGGAATCCGGAAAGGAATTCATTTTTGATGAGCAAAGGAAACAATGGGTGCGACTTACGGAGGAAGAATGGGTACGGCAAAATTTTGCTCAATACCTGCTTCAGGTAAAAAAATACCCTTCAAGTTATATCGCCGTTGAGAAAAAAATGAAACTCGGTGAAATGAACAAGCGTTTTGATATGCTGGTGTTTGACAAAGCTGCTAAACCATGGATGATGATTGAATGCAAAGCCATGAACAAACCACTTGATAAGACCGTACTCTGGCAGGCACTACATTATAATATAGCCATACCTGTTAAATATCTTGTAGTCACCAATGGACAGCAGTGCCACGCCTATAAAAAAGCGCTGTTGGATTTTGAAGAAATGAATGTTTTACCAACTTATGACGAATAACCTTCTTTCAAGCCTAACGCCTAAAGCCTAATGCTATTTTAAAAGTCAACCAGGATAAATAATTTTTCTGCAATCAAAAAAAGCACCTGAGGGTGCTTAGACATTTTAACAGATAATATGCCTTGGTTTTGGCTTTGGGCTTTAAGCCTTAGGCTAAAAGCTTGTTAAGGGAAAATGCCAAGCTCCGCATAGGAAGTTCCCACTTTATTAATTGCAACTACATAAGCAGCTGTGCGCATATCCGGAATCGACGGATTACTCTTCCAGCATTTTATTATTTCATGAGTAGCCGTAATCATGGTTTCTTCCAGACCACTATAAACCAGATCGGCCTCTTCCGCTCCATGCATAATAAATTCTCTTTCTTTCGAACGAACATTTTTCCCTGTAAGCTCTTCCAGTTGTCCGAGGATATGGGTATTCATGTTTTCTGTAAATCTTTTTTCCATACGGCCATAACGTACATGACTAAGGTTTTTCAGCCATTCAAAGTAAGAAACCGTGACTCCTCCTGCATTCAGATACATATCCGGAATTACCAGAATGCCTTTTTTGATAAATATTTCGTCGGCATCAGGTGTAAGGGGACCATTGGCTGCTTCTCCGATAATTTTTGCTTTTACGCGGGGAGCATTTTCTCCATCTATCACATTTTCCAAAGCTGCAGGTATCAGAATATCACAATCCAATTCGAGCGCATCCGTGGATTTCTCTATATTAACCGCGCCAGGAAAATTTAAAATAGATCCGGTTTTTTTCCTATGCTGAAACACTTCTTCTTCATTCAAGCCAGCCGGATTGGTAATTGCACCTTCATATTCTGCCAGTCCGATCACTTTGGCGCCGCCTTCTCTGAAAAATTTAGCTACATGATATCCAACATTCCCAAGGCCCTGAACTACTACACGTTTGCCTTCGATGCCTGTATGCAAGCCCAGCCTGTCCATCACATCCTGCATATTACAAACTTCGCGTACACCATAATATACTCCCAGACCGGTAGCTTCTCTTCTGCCACGCACGCCACCCTGCGTAACAGGTTTACCGGTGACACAACCGAGCGCGTCGATTTCTCCTGGCCGCATACTCATATAAGTATCCAGGATCCAGGCCATTTCCCTCTCCCCAGTACCATAGTCCGGCGCCGGCACGTCTGTACCCGGACCGATAAAATTCTTTTTAATAAGTTCTGAAGTATACCGGCGGGTGATCTTTTCCAGATCATACGCCGAATATTTTTTAGGATCAATTGCTATACCCCCTTTTGCTCCCCCGAAAGGTACATTCACGATCGCACACTTAAAGGTCATTAATGCGGCCAGGGCCATAACTTCATCAAGATTTACTGAAAGCGAAAAACGGATCCCTCCCTTGCAAGGTGTTTTATGATGGGAGTGTTGCACGCGATAGGCTTTGATTACTTCAACCTTATCCCCAATTTTAACGGGGAAGTACATACGATAGACCGCATTGCATTGTTTAATTTGTTCCAGAATTCCGGGATCCCAGCTTGTAAAGGGAGTTGCTTTATCGAAGCTCTTTTCCACAGCTTCAAAAAATTTATATTCATTTCTGGCAGCCATACATCGTTATTTATGTGAAGAATTATTTTTCCAAATTCGCTACTTAATATTTTTTTCAAGCCTGGTGACTTTTCTGTCCACCTTTAAGAGATAGACAAAAAGTCCGGCGAGAATGATCAGCAGAACCGTCACGACGACATATATTTTACCATCAGAACGCATCAAATCAGCCATTTGTGGCTTTTCATTTTTCAGGCTATCCTGTGCATTGCCCCAAAAATTTGACAAGAAGAGGGGAACCAAAAACAAAAGACGAAGAAAAATCTTATACATGACGTTCGTGGTTTAAGGAGAACAATTTTAGACGTATACACAGTGTAGTAATCCAGACACCAAGCAAGGTCCATCCGGGTATGGCTCCCAGCCAGAATATCATGCGCATACGGCTGTCAATATCTTTTGTATCTAAGCGGGTATTTACCCATTCCACCCGGATGCAGACTTTCTACCAGCCGGGGAATAATCCAGATGGTTGGAAACAACATGGCAAATGCAAAAACATTGTAAACAGCACTGATACCGTGCAGATTTGTCTCACATCCGTCAAAGAATTTCTGAGAACGAAGTATGCCAGGTAAATTAGCAGCGCTATAGCCGCTCCCAATTGTTTTGGATCGTTGCTCCAGAAAGCACCCCAGGTATATTTTGCCCAAACTGAACCTGTGACAAGTCCCAAAAAACCAAAAACGATTCCTGCTTCTGGCAAATTCGACAGCATAAATATCATCAGTGAGTTTGTTATATCTTAAATATTTCACAGAATAACTTACGGAGATTATAAAGAATATCATCATGCCAAACCACATAGCTACGTGAAAATAGAGGTTACGGATAGTTTCATTCAGAATAGGTTTTACAGGAACTCCGCCTAAAAAACCAGCTGTGAATGTATAAAACAGAAGGATGAAACTCAGTATTTTCCACCAGTTCTTACGAAGCATATGATAATCTTAAGAAAACAGCCGCAGATATTATCGGCAGGCAAAAATAGGATAAGGCACGCAAACCCGAAAATAAGCCTAAGGCCTAACGCAAAAAGCTTAACGCAGTTAATAAGTGAACTAGTCTCCCATACTCCCATACTCCCATACTCCCATACTTGCTTTCAGTCCTTCCACAAAAATGGAAACAGTATTACAGAAAGCAAAATGATCAAAATGTCAAAACATATAAGCAGAAGAACAATTGAAAGCAGTCCACTTTGAAATACATCCGCAAAAGCCAGAGTCGATAAACGCATCAGTAACATCAATTGAGGTATGATTAGTGGAAATCCCAGAATAGCCATCAGCGCAGCATTTTGTTGTGCACGGGCAGCAATTGCAGCCAAAAAACTAAAAACGAGACTTATACTACAGGCACCAAAACATGATATTCCAAGAAAAAGAAAGGGATGTGTAATGGGAAACCCAAGTAATATTGCAAAAATTAATAAGACTTATCAGATTCATCAGCAGCATCAGCGCGGCATTAAAAACCATTCTGGCCAGTATAAAATGGACGGGACTGCATAAGGAATAAAAATATAATTGTCTGCCCTTGCCTTCCTGCAAAAAAGTTTTAGCTATAGCATTTACACAAATAAATAACTGCATCATCCAGAATAATCCATTCCATACCATATTTTCAGGCTGTCCCATCGCCAGATAAAGCACAAAAATAGTAGAAGCCACATAGAGCAGGACACCGTAAAAACTGAATTGCTGGCGAAATTCCAGCAATATATCTTTTTTAATAAGTGTTAAAATCAGCCGGTAACTTTTCAGCATTTGTTCTTTAAACTTATTTTAACAAATCGCCTTTTGCGTAACAAATCCTGCATCTCGGTTCGTAAAGATCCTTGTTACCGATCAATAATTGCGCGGCATTTCCTGTTTTTCTATAGGAATAGTTCGCAATATTGCCACATTGCATACAAATGGCATGCAACTTGGTTATGTATTCCGCCTTTGAAAGCAAGCGCAGGCATTTGTCCGAATGGTTCACCGAGAAAATCCATGTCCAGACCGGCGACAATTACACGTGTTCCCTGCAAAGCCAGGGTATCACAGACTTCGGGAAGCGCTTCATCGAAAAACTGCGCTTCATCAATGCCAACCACGTCGACCGTTGAAACCTGCTCCAGTATAGCATTTGCATTGGGGACCGGGATAGATTGAATACTATTTTCATCATGCGAAACAATATTTTCCGGATGGTAGCGGTTATCTGTCTGTGGCTTAAAAATACCGACACGAAGGTTGGCAATCCGTGCCCGGCGCAGCCTGCTGATAAGTTCTTCTGTTTTTCCTGAGAACATGGATCCACAGATAACTTCAATCCATCCACGTTTATTAAACTGAATTGCGGGCTCTATAAACATTGTACAGTAGAATTTGGATAAATATTTGCTTTAATTTTATATAACATTATAATTATCACTCTGAAACGCATAATGGAAAAATTGCAGCAACTCATCAGCAAGTTAAATGAACAATGCGAACAAAACGAAAGTGCGCTTCAAATGCTTGTGACTCTTAAACAGATCGAAGCAGAGCTTACCCAAATACATACAGTTAACAGTAACGGGCAGAAAAAACCCGGGTGTTTCCGTTGTTATGCCTTCCACTGAGTATATCACACCGGGTAGTGGAAGAATACATTCAAAAGTTAGAAACAACGAACCAAGGTCCAGGAACATGAACCCAGTTTTCAAAAACTTGAACAAACTGGTATTCCGAGGTCACCAGGTCTGGATGGGTGGTGATCCGCTGGTGGAAATACCCACTTTATCTCATCAGCCTGTCAGCCGGGAAATCAATGATCTGATCGGGATGGCAGCAATACTTCGATCAATGATAAACTCAAATCGGGTAGTCCGGCTGGAACTGGGCATCTACATTAAAAGCATCCCCGGTAAAAGAATTACGAAAAGCCATCGGAGTAAATGACCGTTTTGTATTTATTAATGAATTATTTCGCGGGGATGAAGCCATGTATGAAAGAAGTATAAAAACCATAAATAATTTCCGCATATTGCCAGAAGCCGAATACTGGATGGAAAGAGAACTGAAAATCAAAATTGGCTGGGATGATTCACGGGATATCGTACAGCATTTCTATCAGCTGGTAAGAAGACGATTCTCCTGAATATAACGAATTATTTTTTCCGTCGCACCCCGCCTTGCATAAACATAATTGCGGGCTTCTTTTCCATGAAAATGTATATTCTTCTTCATTGTCAAGTAAACGACTGAATACTGATTCCGCTTCCAGTGCATTATCAATAATGATAACGCCTCCAGCTTCTGCCAGTTCCATGACTTCGATATATTTTTCAATCACCGGACCAGTAACTACCGGTTTCCCGTATACTGCTGCCTCGAGTACATTGTGAACACCGTCGTCACCAAAACCGCCTCCTACATAACAAATCTTTGCATAAGAATACAGTCTGGCAAGCATTCCAATATTATCAATGATCAGCACATTTGGTTGTCTGACAGATGTTGACGGTTGACTGAGATTGCCTGCAGCTTTACTAACTGATATTGTTTTTCCAGAACCGAATATCGGATCGTATTTCGAAAAATAGTCTCCATATCCCGGAGATGATCTTCATCAATTTCATGCGGGGCAATAATAAAACGTAATATCGGTATGCGTATTTGCATAATGATCCAGCTCTTCTTCATCTTCTTCCCAGGTGCTGCCGGCTACGATCACCGGATGACCTCGAACAAAATTGCTTCAATCACCGGCATAGGTTCTGAAGCATTCGGCAATATCTATCACCCGGTCAAAACGAGTGTCTCCACTTACGAAATACGGAATGTGTGATTCCAAGGGTTTCAAGTAATTGTTTCGATTGTTCATTCTGAACAAAAAAAGCATGAAAACTATCAAGCATCAGCCGGTGAATATTTCCATACCATTTAAAGAAGGGCTGGTCCGGACGAAAAAGAGGTGAAATCAGCAGGGCAGGAATTTTTCTGTTACGCAACTCCCGGAGATAATAATACCAGTAATCGTATTTAATCCAAATAACAAGATTAGGATTCACCAGATCCAGCCATCGTTTTGCGTGAATGGCAGAATCCATGGGAAGATAAAAAATATGATCGGCCCCCTGCGTAATTTTTTCTGATCTCATAACCGGATGGAGAAAAAAAACTGATGATCACTGTAATATCCGGATATAAGTTTTCGCATGGATTCGATAACCGGTCGGCCCTGTTCAAATTCCCCAAGTGAAGCACAGTGCATCCAAATCCGTTGCTCGCCCCGTTATTTCTGCCTTTCGGATGGTTCTAAATAGCCCCTTTCCTTCCTTTTAACCAGGCGGCTGCTTTACGGATTCCATGGAGAAACAATCCGGATACATACCTGATAAACCCAGAGAAAGAGATTATATAAAACGATAGTCAATAGGAAGGGTTAAATGATTCTTCAGGCAAATGTAATCCTTTCCATTAACCGATCGTAACTGATTGAGTCATTGCATATACCATTATTTTAGCGTAGGTTTGTGCCCGTTAATAAAGAGCATATGCGGCCAATTCAAATGGTAGATCTGAAAGGTCAGTATTCCAAAATAAAAGGAGAAATCGATCTGGCTATTCAGTGAAGTTTTAGAGATCAACGGCATTTATAAATGGCAAAGCAGTTACTGATTTTTCACGGAATTTATCCATTTATCTTGGAATTGATCATGTGATCCCCTGTGCAAATGGAACTGATGCACTACAGATTGCATTAATGGGTCTGGGACTTGAGCCCGGAGATGAAGTGATAACACCTTCATTTACTTTTATTGCCACAACGGAAGTGGTAGCCCTGCTCCGGCTAAAACCTGTCTTTGCAGATGTGGATCCCAAAACTTTTTGTCTGGACCCGGTTTCACTCGAAAAACAAATAACGAAAAAAACCAAAGCCATAGTTCCCGTCCATCTTTATGGTCAGTCGGCACCGATGATGGAAATCATGGAACTTGCGATGCAAATACGGACTAAAAGTGGTGGAAGACAATGCACAGGCCATTGGAGGCGATTATATTTTCCCTGACGGAAAGAAATATAAGACCGGGACGATCGGCACAGTAGGAACCACTTCATTTTTCCCCTCCAAAAATCTGGGAGCTTATGGAGACGGAGGGGCACTGTTTACACAGGATTCTTCACTGGCAGAACTTTTTAAGATGATAGCCAATCACGGACAAAAAGAAAGATATTATCACGAAATCGTCGGGTTGCAATAGTCGCCTTGATTCCATTCAGGCGGCCATACTGAACGTAAAACTTGCCGCTCCTGGATGAATATATAGAAAGACGCCGAGATAGCAGCAGATTTTTATGATCATGCCTTTGCCGGCCATCCTAAAATCCGGATACCTTACCGCGCTACCTATTCCAAACATGTTTTTCATCAGTACACCCTGATCATTGAAGGTGCTGACAGGAACAAACTCAATGAACACCTGGCTTCCAGGAAAATCCCATCCATGATCTATTATCCGGTACCTGCTCACCGGCAGAACATGTTTGCTTCATATCAATCCGGATTGCAACAATTGGAAGTTACTGACTGGCTCACAGAACGCGTGATTTCACTTCCGATGCATACGGAACTGGACGAGGAACAGCTGGATTTTATATGCAGCAGTGTACTGGAATTCCTTAATTAACCTTATCTAAATATAAACAGAAGTATTACAATGAAAATTGCCGTAGTAGGAACAGGATATGTCGGACTCGTTACAGGAACCTGTTTTGCTGAAACCGGGAATGACGTTATCTGTATTGACATCGACGTCCAAAAAGTGAACAAACTGAGCAATGGCGAAATCACCATTTATGAACCAGGTCTGAATAAATTATTCCTCAGAAACCTGAAGGAAGAAAGACTGAATTTTACGACCGATCTGGCAGCGGGGATCAAAGATGCGATGATTATTTTCCTGGCCCTTCCTACCCCACCCGGAGCTGATGGATCAGCCGACCTGCGCTTTGTACTTGGATGTTGCGGAAAAACTCGGAAATCTGATGAAAGACTATAAAGTTATTATTGATAAGAGTACGGTACCCGTAGGAACAGCGGAAAAAGTGCGTGAAGCAATTGCCACCAATTTCAAAGGAGAATTTGACGTTGTGTCAAATCCGGAATTCTTAAGAGAAGGTGTTGCTGTAGACGATTTCATGAAACCCGACCGCGTGGTGATCGGCACCTCATCTGAACGTGCACGGAAAGATAATGGAAGAACTTTACAATCCCTTTGTTCGCCAGGGTAATCCCATCATTTTTATGAATGAAAGATCCGCTGAACTTACGAAATATGCGGCAAATTCTTTCCTGGCGACCAAGATCACATTCATGAATGAAATCGCCCAGCTTTGTGAACGACTCGGTGCGGACGTCGACATGGTTCGACGGGGCATCGGCAGTGATGAACGCATAGGTAAACGATTTCTGTTTCCGGGTATCGGCTACGGAGGCAGCTGTTTTCCGAAAGATGTGCAGGCGCTTGTTCAATCGTCCAACGATGTCAATTACGAATTCAAGATCCTGAATGCGGTAATGGAAATTAATGAGAAACAGAAAATGCATCTCATTCCTAAAATAAAAAAATATTTTGGCGGTAACCTGAAAGGAAAACATTTTGCACTCTGGGGACTGGCTTTTAAACCTAATACGGACGATATACGTGAGGCACCCGCTTTATATATTATAGAAGCATTAATAAAAGAAGGTTGTTCAATTTCCGTTTACGATCCTGAAGCCATGAACAATGTAAAAGCGCAGATCGGAGACATCGTGAAATATGGAGAGAATCAATATGAGGTGCTGGAAAATGCGGACGCACTCATCATAGCGACTGAATGGAATGAATTCCGGACACCCAATTTTTTGAAGATGGTTACTTCAATGAAAAATAAAGTGATTTTTGACGGAAGAAATCTTTTTGATATCAAGGCGATAGGGAACTCGGTTTTTACTATGAGAGCATCGGGCGTGCTGCCGCCATTCCAGCAAATGGTCATCATCAATAAAGTGAAGGCATGAACAGAAAAAGAGTACTTATTACCGGTGCTGCCGGATTTTTGGGCTCTCATCTTTGTGATCGATTTATCAAAGAAGGATTTCATGTAATTGGAATGGATAACCTGATTACCGGAGATCTTCAAAAATATACAGCATCTGTTTAAACTCGAACAATTTGAGTTTTATCATCAGGATGTAAGCAAATACATTCATGTACCTGGCGCTCTTCATTATATCCTGCATTTTGCTTCTCCTGCCAGCCCAATAGATTATTTAAAAATTCCGATTCAGACCCTTAAAGTTGGTTCCCTTGGGAACCCATCATTGCCTCGGTCTCGCCAAAGCAAAAAATGCACGCATACTTGTCGCATCCACTTCTGAAATATATGGTGATCCGCTGGTACATCCTCAGCCTGAAGAATACTGGGGCAATGTAAATCCTGTCGGTCCCGCGTGGTGTGTATGATGAAGCCAAAAGATTCCAGGAAGCCATTACCATGGCCTATCATAGCTTTTCACAAACTGGAAACACGTATTGTCCGTATTTTTAATACCTATGGTCCCCGCATGCGGCTGAATGATGGTCGAGCCCTACCCGCATTTATCGGTCAGGCACTTCGTGATGAGGATCTGACAGTCTTTGGCGATGGAAGCCAAACGCGTTCTTTTTGTTTTGTGGATGATCTGATTGAGGGCATCTATCGTTTATTGATGAGTGAATATGCTCTTCCTGTCAATATTGGAAACCCTTCTGAAATTTCGCTGAAGGAATTTGCAGAAGAAGTGATTGCGCTTACCGGAACAAATCGCAAAATAATTTATAAGCCTCTACCGGCCGATGATCCAAAACAGCGTAAACCGGATATCACCAAGAGCAAAAAAAATATTACAATGGGAACCGAAGATTGGACGAAAAGAAGGACTCAAAATAACATATGATTATTTTAAATCACTGCCTCCGGAAGAATGGTTTAAACAACCAAAGGAATTTAAATCAAATTGAAAGATTACAAACTCAGGGAATTGGAAATATAGAATTTGATCATATTTCTTCAATTTCTCAATGTCTCAAATTTCAAAATGACAAGGCAAATAACAAAACGATCCTGATTACCGGCGGAGCCGGTTTTATCGGATCTCATCTTGTTCGGTTGTTTGTAACTAAATATCCTGAATACCAGGTAATAAATCTGGATGCACTGACGTATGCCGGAAACCTGGAAAATTTGAGAGATGTGGAGTCTTTCCCAAATTATATTTTCGAAAAAGGTGATATTACACGACCAGGAAGCCATGTAATATCTTTATTTCGAAAAATATTCATTCGATGCCAGTCATTCATCTTGCTGCCGAAAGTCATGTAGACCGCTCCATCGCTGATCCGCTTGCATTTGTAAAAACAAATGTAATGGGCACCTGCAACCTTTTGAATGTCTGCAGAAAAAAATGGAACGAAAACTGGGATAGGGAAACTCTTTTACCATGTATCAACAGATGAAGTGTATGGATCACTGGGCAAAGAAGGATTTTTTACAGAAACTACATCCTTATGATCCACGCTCACCCTATTCAGCTTCCAAAGCGTCTTCCGATCATTTTGTAATGGCCTATCATCATACTTATGGACTACCCGTAATCATTTCCAATTGTTCAAATAATTATGGATCCCATCATTTCCCGGAAAAATTGATTCCGCTGATGATCAATAATATTAAAAATAATCGTCCACTTCCGGTATATGGCAAAGGAGAAAATATACGCGACTGGTTATATGTGGATGACCACGCACATGCCATTGATCTTATATTCCATAAAGGAAGGATCGGAGAAAAATATAATATTGGAGGATTTAATGAATGGAAAAATATTGACCTTATCCATTTACTTTGTAATATAATGGATAAAAAACTGAACCGACAATCCAGGTGAATCGGCTAAACTGATCAGTTTTGTAAAAGACCGTCCCGGGCATGATATGCGTTATGCCATAGATGCCGGAAAATTAAACCATGAACTTGGGCTGGAAACCTTCTCTGCAGTTTGAAGAGGGATTGGAAAAAACGGTTGACTGGTATCTTTCAAATGAACAATGGGTTAAACAGGTTACCTACAGGTGAATACCAGCACTATTACGAAAAACAATACCACAAATAATGCCATTCAGCGAAACTTCCCTGCCCGGTGTTATTATTTTTGAACCTGTAGTATTATCCCTGATGAAAGCGGATTTTTTTTTGAATCTTATAATAACGGAATTATTTCAGTCCACAATCATATTCCTGAATGAATTTGTGCAGGATAATCAGTCTTTTTCTGTTTACGGCGTAATTCGCGGATTACATTATCAGCGGGAACCACATACACAGTCGAAACTGGTACGGGTTATTGCATGGTGAAATCCTGGATGTTGTGTCTGGATCTGCGTGTCGGATCGCCGGGATTTGGTAAAACATTCAGCATTGAGCTGTCAGCCGAAAACAGGAAACAGATCTTTATTCCCAGAGGATTTGCACACGGATTTTCTGTATTAAGTGAAACAGCCCTTATTGCTTATAAATGTGATCAGTTTTATAATAAACAAAGTGAATCAGGTATCCTGTATAATGATACTCTACTGAATATTGACTGGCAAATACCCTCCGATAAAGCGCTTGTATCTCAAAAAGGATATCAGATCTGCCTGCATTCAATTCGTCTATTACAGATTTTATTTATTAACAGGATGCCGATACGAACCATTTTTCGGATAGTCGTAACCGGTAGCAACGGGCAGCTTGGGAAAGAACTGGCCCGGGTTGCAATAAATCATCCTCAATTTCATTTCACATTTCTTATCCAGGGAAGAATTCCCTCTGGACGGATCATAATCGAATTGAAGCATGGCTGAATCTGAATCCGGTTGACATTTTCATTCATTGCGCCGCCTATACCGCGGTGGATAAAGCCGAGTCAGAGATTGAGAAAGCTTTCCTGATCAACGCAGCAGCACCGGGTCTTATAGCTTCTTTGTTATTTCAAAAATAAATCCAGGCTCATTTATATTTCTACTGACTATGTATTCGACGGAACCTCATTCGGTTCCACTAACAGAAGACGCTCCTACGAATCCGGTTAATATTTATGGCGCATCAAAACTGCAGGGAGAACATCTGGTTTTACAAAATAACCCCGCTACCCAGGTAATCCGAACCTCCTGGGTTTATTCAGCTTTTGGAAATAATTTTGTAAAAACAATGATGCGTCTGATGAAGGAACGGGAAGTCCATACAAGTTGTCAATGATCAGATAGGTTCACCAACATATGCAGGAGATCTGGCTGAAGCAATAATGCAAATAATTGAATCCAAACATTTCATACCGGGTATTTATCATTATTAGCAATGAAGGTGAAACAAGCTGGTTTGAATTTGCATGCTGAAATAAAGAAACTGACAGGAAGTTCCTGTCGTGTACTTGCCTATCCCTACTCCGGATATCCCAACTCCGGCAAAAAGACCTGCTTATTCGTTGATGGACAAATCAAAAATAAAAAAAGAATACGGTCTTCAGATTCCGGATTGGCAATCAGTCTGGCGGTTTGTATTGAACAGTTAAAAAAGCAGGGAGTGTAAAATTTGCGATGGCAATTTGTTTAATTTATTTAGCCAATTTGGTTTGTTTCAGATTTTCGGGCTTTAATCCGATCACGGGTGTTATCACTTGTCATCTTCATGAATGCCATAAAGCAATTCTTCATTTAATTCCAGTACATCCCTCTGCAAGACCATAAATTTCATGTGTGAGTTTCTTTACTTTTTTCATGCCGATCATATAACCTATAGAAAATATAATAAGTCCGGCAATTACCACCTCCAGCATATTCAGCTGAATGGCTCTTAGCAAATCGATGACAGTTTCCATACATTTAATTTTAAACAGGATTGGATTAAATACACTTTAAAAGTACCCTATGGAACCCAGATCTACAACGTAAAACACCTCCCTTTATATTTCGTATTTTTACGGCCTTTTTTTTGAATTTGATTATATCGAATCTTATAATCGATTAGAAATCAAATGATTAAATTATAACCCATTCCGGCAAAGTATATTTTCGGTAGTAGTGCTTTCAAAACAAGAATATTCAAATTATTTTCCTTGTTTGCTCGTATCTAAACAAATAAAGGCCCCGCAGTTTTATACGGGGCCTGGTTGCCTGACCTGGATTCGAACCAAGACAAACAGAGTCAGAGTCTGTCGTACTACCGTTATACTATCAGGCAGTTTACCGATAAAGGAGTAATTTCCTTTATTTTCGGCTGCAAAGATAACTTAGAGAGTTGAATCATAGGAGAATAATGAATAGAATAGGACCGCCATTTTATTAACAGATTTGAAACCTGTAAAACCCGTTCAAAAAATGATGGATTGAAGCATGTAAATTCTAAAGATAAAATGTATCTTATTGATTATCAATTAATTGATAGCAAGTATATCATTTTATAAAGTTCCAGATTACAGGTTACAAATGCTCAACCAGCAGTTACTAATCTATGTATAAGAAAACCCGATTTTCCGATTCAGATCTAGTCGAAGCGATTCGTGAAAAAGAAATGCTGGAACAAGCTATATCACAACTCTATATTGATCATGCAGAAACCACCAGATCTTTTATTATGGGTAAGGGGGGTGCAGAACAGGACGCTGACGATATTTTTCAGGAAACGATCGTTTCGTTCATAGACATCGTTCAAAAAGGAAAATTCAGGCAGGAATCATCCATTGGAACCTTCCTGATTTCAATATCAAAAAATATTTGGTACAACGAAATCAGAAGAAGGCAAAGAGCAGGCAATCGTGAAAAAATATTTGAAATGGATCGAAACCAGGAAGAAGGAGCCGTTTCCGAAACAATTCAAGAGCGTGAAATGAAACAGCAATTAAATAAGTTGCTCCAGGAAGTGGGTGAATCGTGCAGAAGAATTCTCAGTTTGTTTTATTTTGAGAATTTGTCCATGAAAGAAATTGTTTCGCAAATGCACTATGAAAATGAACAGGTTGTCAGAAATAAAAAATATAAGTGTCTGCAACAGCTGACAGATAAAATAAAACAGAATCCTTTAGCCGCTAAACATATAAATGATTTGATTTTCAAATAAGACTATGGAACCTAACAAAGAAATATTAATTGATTTTCTGGATCATCAACTTAATGAGGAAGACAGTAACCAGGTTGAAAGTATGATACAAAATAATAAAGCTGTTGAAGGTGAGTTATTATTTCTGAAGCTTGCCATTGACACCGTACGAATGAATTCTATCAACAATAAAGTCCTTGAAATTCGGAATTCGCTTTCAAACAATCGCGATAAAACTCATAAACCAACTAACACTGTCGTTCGCAACTTATACAAAATAAGCATACGGGTTGCAGCTATTTTTATCCTGCTTTTCAGTATTGCAACTTTATACAAATATATTTCTGTGAATAACCTCTCTGTTTATAAAAAGCAATTTGCAGGCTACGAATTAAGTAATACCCGTGGACCTGAATCGCGTGAACCAGAAACTGAAGCTTACCGAAATAAAAACTGGAATGAAGTATTGACAGTTTATCAAAGAGAAAATAATAAATCGAATAAGTCAAGCTTCCTCGCTGCCATGGCTGAAATGGAATTAAAACAATTCCCACAGGCTGTTCACTTATTTGAAAACATTCTGAATAATAACAATAAAACAGGGGATAGTTCCTTCCAGGAGGAAACAGAATACTATCTGTCTTTGGCTTACCTGATGAATCATGAAGAGAACAAAAGTGTGCTGTTACTCGATAAAATCAAGGCCGATACAAGCCATACCTACTACCCGTTAGCTTCAAAATTATCCAGTATTGATTTGAAAATCATAGAGCTAAAAAAATAAAAAATACTGGTTACAAAGTAACCAGCAGTGGTTACTAATTCATGAAGCAGTTCTTTGAAAACTAATTAAATCACTGGTTACATTTTAATGTCAGCGGTTACTAAATAATACCAGAGGTAGTCTGATCTGAAATCCTTAAAGACCAAAAAACGAATCCAACAGTCCATTGAAAAACATATACTGAAAAACTATTGAATCCTATATCTGTAGAAAAATAACCCGATCCTATCCTAAGAAAATTATCTTCCAAACCAATGAAATTCCAAATCAAAAGTCGACGTATTCCTGAAAGCACTGAGTAGGTTTAGACAACGTTATTTTAAGATCCCGATATTTACTATGAAAAGCGTCGACTTTTTTTCCCTTTTTTTCCTGATCAAGAAAAATAGAACCGTACAAAATCCTATTACGAAAGCAGCCCAAATCCAGGGCTGATTTTTTTTATACAATCCGCATGGATCACCGGTCAAAATAATATGTGACCAAAAGGAAGGGTCGCGGTTTACCGGATTATTCCTGATGTAATCCAATTTAGCTTTTTGAAGGGCCCGGGATTTCGAATACCCGGCTTCCAGATATTTATAAAATAACTTGAATATTTCCGACGTCGAACGGTCATCTGCCTTCCAAAGTGTATTCATAGTACTGGGACAACCTGCATATAAAAATGCACGTGCAAAACTCATAACACCTTCATTCTTCACGAGCTCTCCCCTCCCGGTTTCGCAAGCGCTGATCACGATCATCAGGCAACTATCCAATCTGAGTGAATATATTTCATCCAGGAAAAGAAAATCTTCTGATCGGAGACCGGTTGAAGGGAAAAAAGCAATATAGGAAGCAGATGGATTGTCCAGATCGGTAAACGCGTGGGTTGCCAGGTGTAAAACAGGATAATGATTCAGATTATTAATGAATTCCTTTTTAATCGCTTGTTGATCTTCAAAGCATTTACCTTTTAGTCCGGCAATTTCCTCTTTTGAAAACGGTAATTTTTCGAGCCAGCCCATTCCTTCTGACTGAAGGTCAGCACCCCTTTGGGAAAAAGGTGCAAATGAAAGCACGGATTTTTGTAGTCCCTGACTATTCGGATACCTGTTATTCTCGATAATAAATCTCGCCGAGAATTCATAGCTGACAGCATGGTGTTCAAGTACCAGGGTTCCATCCCTATCTGCAGGTAAAGATTCAAAAGGAAGAAGAAAAAGTAGTCCATCGGGGACGATAATCCACTCCTCTTTATCTCCTGCCATACTTACGACCGGTTTCATGAATTGGGTATACAGATTTTCTTTTAATTTGCTCGAATTTACATGTCTCCCCCCTTCAGAAGATTGAAGGATTTGGATCCAGGAATGTATATTTTGGCGAATAGTTTCTCCGCTATCCAATTCAACAAGATTAAAAGAAGAATTTGTAAGAGCAAAAACTTCCATTTTTCCCGGTGTATTATAAAAACTTATTAGCGCCTGCTCAGGTCCTATGGATTTCTGTAATTGTACAATGGATGGGAAATCATCCGAATACTTTAACTGGTAGAATCGTTTGTCCCCTTCCATTTTCAGGTGCAGGTTTATCAACTGTATTTCGTATACCGACTTATCATTGTTTATTTTTTGCAAGACCTGCGCATTCGTTACCTCCTCTGCTTTCGAATTCAGGCGTGCAATATTGAATTTTATATTCCTTTCCTGGCTCTCAATATCATACCCCGAACTAACAGATTGTAAAAAATTCCTCTCTTTAAACTGGGAATTCATTATAGAGGCCTTATTTTCTTCTGTGATTAAAAATGCCGACTCCTCATATCCTGATTTCGGAAATAATCTATTCAATTCGAGACAAACCGTCAGCGCATTCGTATAAACCTCGCCGCTTCTTTGCTTAAGAAGTATTTTGGCATCATCCGTCTCATAACTTCTTTCAATATAAGTCAGGAATGAAATGGTAGATTGATAAGTATCGTAAGCCGCTTTAAGATCATCAGAATTGGAAGATTTTTTATATGCCATTTCCCAGGCTGACGCTTTTTTGACCAATACTTCAAATAACCTGTAATAAGCGAATGAACCTGTGAAGTTGCCAGGATTCTTATGTATATCAATTTCATAATAATTTCCTGAAAAAATGACAAGAGATTTCTGAAAGTGTCTCAGGGCAGATTCTGGCTGCATTCTAAAAATATCCAGGTCACCGGAGTAAAGTTCATTTACTCCATCATCCAGTGCATTAGTATGCAGTGATTTTCTTTCTTTCTGATACTGTGTAAGCCATGCCGAAGCAGAATCAGAATTTCCTGATTCCAGTGAAGTCCTTGCCATTTCATTTAATACGCCCGGAATTGAAGTAATTTTAACTTTTTTAAATGAAGCGAGTGCTTCGGCATATTTGTGCAATCCTGCATATGCCCTTCCCATGTTCATATACAACGGATCTGGTAATAATTTGAATTTCAGAATCTTTCTATACAAGTCTAGTGCCTGTTCGTATAAACCTAATTTATAAAAACAGGTGGCCATATTCAATTGCAGGCTATAAATAAAATCATCATCCGGATTCCTGGCTTCGATTAACAGAAGGGCCTGATTGAAATAATTTTTACTCAGCAAATAGTTCCCATTATCATAGTATAAAACACCCAGGGTATTATAAAGCCGTACACGATCTTCAAATGAACCCCGGTTCCCCGGGCTTTCTTCTGCATGCAAAAGGAAAAAACTTGCTGAATCGAAATTGTTGAGGTTATAGTAGCCAGAGCCGGCTAACACGTTTAAACCAAATATATCTCCGGAATCCGATGAATATTTCATCGCCTGCAAATAAGAGTTGGTTGCTTTGGAGTAGTCTTTGTGCACATCACACAGTATTCCCAGCTTAAAATTGGCCTGATAAAGCAGGCTGTCGGTAAATCCGGACCGGGGTAATTTGTACAATACAGAAATAACATCGTTAAATCCTGCCATGCAAATGCTGTCCAGTTTTGAGGAATTATTGGAAGTATAGAAAAGGTGATCGGATCTGGTGTATACCGATAATATGGTTTTCAATGAAGGGGGTCCTGGTGAATACTGCTTAAATGAAGAAATCAACAGGAAAGAGAACAGTACTAAAAGAACTTTCCCGGACATAAACAGATTTTAAATAGCTCTGTTTTAACGTCCGGGAAAGCTCAATATTGTCAGATTGAAAAGGGGTTAATTATTATCCCTGACAATAATGATGAGTGGTGGCCTTGGTGCAGGGCCTTTACTCAGTAACAGGTCACCGAGAATATTTAAAAGATCATTGGCAACGGTAGCAAGCAAACCGGGAGGAATATCCGATCTGTGGTTATAAAAGACTAATTGTAACGGTACTTTTTGGTCAGCGTAATTACTATTATCGTTCAGCCAGTAATAGATCGTTGTGTTTACTGTAGTACCATTTAATGGAATCAGGCCAAAAAGGCTGTTTTTCATTGTCTGCTGTACATTAATATTTCCTGTATGCTGATCAATTGCTAATCCCTGATTTTTTGCATAATTGTTATAATCAAACTTACATCCTTCTCCCTGGTTAGTCAGACAGGGTGAGGGCCAATTGGGATTGGCATTGAAATAAGGTTTAACAGTATCATTCATCGTAACCACATAAACACTATCCATGTAATATGCGCCGGCAACAATTAACTGGGACATACAGGTATCTGTGGTACCCTCCTTTACAAAAGCAACAGAATATCTCAGGCCTGTTTGTGACTGGGTCAAATCAATAGAACCTGTTTTCGGATCCATAACCAGTCCTGCTGGCCATGATAAATATGTTCCCTGGATGCCCTGATTGTTTTGCGGATTAGCATAATAGTCACCATTGGTGGCGGGTTGAGGATAAATTACAGAATCTCCATAGTCTGGCGCAAAATTACATTCCTGAACGGGGTTAACCGGATATGGTACTGGCGGAGGCAACGGCGAAGTCGCCTGAGTTGTATCATGTGTTTGAATGATTGTCCCCGTATCCGGGCTGGAAGGGTCGATAGATTTCTTGCAGGCTATTGCACTGAAAAAAGTTATCGAAAGGATAACTGAACCTTTGTATAAATTTTGTTTCATGGGTATTAGGGATCTGGTGAATATCAACTACAAGATACTCGGAAAACCCTGTAAATACAAGTGTTTCCGCGTATTGATCGCGAAGAAAATCAGTAAAAATAACCTGTAATTATGCGTCCGGATCTGGATAATTTCCCATTTAGGGAATCCTAGAATCGAGGGCACTGAACTTCATTTTTTGTGCCGCTATCAGTAGGTTTCTTGAATATATATATGAGTGAGATTTCGAAACCACCCTGAGTTTGTGATGCTACTTTAAAGCCGGAGACATTGACATCGTAGCTTATTCCCAGGTTAAAACTTCCATAGTCCATTCCAACATATGGAATCACAGCATCTGAAACGTTATTTGCCCTGGCCCAGGCACCGAAATAGACATTTACGACCTTGTTATCGTCGCTGGTGGCAGTTAATTCCAAAGCACCTCCAAATACAACTTCACTGGCAGTTGACTGTTTACTATACAATGCGCTTACATACCAGGTCTTTCCGGTACTTGGTGATGGGAAATATCCGCCTCCATGTACGGTAAGGCGCGTTGGTATAGTAATATTATCCACTCCAAGGAACGATTCTTTAGGCTGATTGATATGATACATGGCTACTCCAAAATACACTTCATTGTTACCGTCGAGCGATCCATTGTATAAAGCGCCCGCGTTCATATCGAAATAGTTTGCGTTAACTACCTGGAGATTTACAGGTTCCGTAGCCGAAGGAAGCCATGTTCCGTCAATTTGAAGTCCATCTACAAAATGAAGCCGGGGACCGTCAAGAATTCTATTTGCATAAGTTCCCTGAAATCCCACACCAATTGAATGTAATCCGTTTTCATCTATAGTCTTATGGTATGCGGTCGAAAGTGCGAAATAATTACTCGTCAATATACCATTTGCCGTTTTATCTGTCATTGCCATCATACCGACGCCCCAGCGGTCACCTTCCTGCAGTAGATTCTGAAATATAGGCAGATCAACTGAAATGGTTGATGTAACATAAGCCTGATTGACTGTTGGCCATTGGTCCCTGTAATTCCCAGCCACCCGAAGATCTCCATTGAATTTTCCTGTTAACGCCGGATTCAGCGTAAGTGGTGAAGCAAAAAATTGAGAAAAATGAGGGTCCTGCGCGGTAACCACCCCAGCTGTAAAAAGCTGTAAAATGAAAAAATATATTAGCTTTTTCATCGTCATTTCAATTGCACTTATCTCAATAATTCAACTGTACCTTTTAAAACAAAATTTTCTCCTGTAAAACATATCATTTCCGTAACATATACATAGGTATCACTGGGCTGTGGAATGCCGTTCAGGTTTCCATCCCATCCATATTTTTTATCATTCGGCGGAAAATCTGTTCTTGAATACAATAACTGACCCCATCTTGAATAGACCTGAAAGGATTTTACAATCCTGACGCCGCTGCCAGTAGGATAGAAATAATCATTGTTTCCGTCACCATTCGGACTAAAAGCATTGGCCATATAAACACCGCTCTGAAGACATAGCAATCGTATGTTTACGGAAGTACTGGATGTGCAGCCGGCTGCTGTGGTGACCGTAACGGTATAAGTAGTTGGCGCAAGTGGCGTACTGGTAGGAGAAGCACAATCAGTGCAACTCAAATAAAGCGGAGGTGACCAGGCCCAGGATACCACATCTGCACTCACGGTTGGATCAAGCTGAACATCAGATCCTGACAGTACCGGGTCGGGTGCAGGAATCGATACAAAAGGAAGGGTGTCTACCGTGACCTTTATACTGGCAGTGTCCAGGAAACATTTGTATTTGTCTTCTCCTATCACCGTATACTCTGTAGTAACTGCCGGACGTGCGATGACACTATCGCCAACCGTCGTATTCAGAGTACTTGCGGGTGACCAATTATACGTGTAGGCTCCGGCAGACTGTAGAATTGCAAGACCTCCTATGCAAATCGTAGTGTCCGGAGAATGTTGCATCGGGAAAGGACCAATCACATGCACGGAATCATAAGCCATCGCTACACAACCGACAGGAGATGTAACCTGGAATGCTGTAACAAAATCACCAGGAGTCGAATAAACAAATGTTGGATTAAGAATATTCGATGTATCTCCTGAAGCACCTGTTCCGAAATCCCAATGATAAGTCAAAGGGTAGCCAAGTGTATCAGCCACAAAACTCACTACATGCGGACCAAACGAAATGGAACCGGTACCACACAAGGTAACCGGAGGACCCAGAGCGGCGAACAATGTATCCATCAGGATCTGATGGTCCGATTTGTATGACATCTGGCAACCTGTAGAGTCTGTCAGAATAAGAGCAGGTGTAAATAATCCTGGTAGTATATAAGTATGTACAGCGATTGAATCCTGTGTAGTCATGACCGTACCGTCCCCAAAATCCCAGGTATAAGAACCGATATAACTTGCTGTGGCATGCAGTGTATCTGCTGCCGGAACACAGGCCTGATCCAGGGTTGAATAAAGTTTTGCAAAAGGTCCTTTTACGGTGATTGTATCATAAGAGATTACCGAAATGCCATTGGCTCCGTATCCCGTCAGGGAGACAATATAAGTGCCGGGAATGTCATATTCATATTTTGGAGTAATCTTATTATCGGCAGTCCCTTTCCCATCACCAAAATCCCAATGCAATCCGATAGTATTTACCGGATATGCAGTAAAATTCACAAACAGTGGTGGACAACTGGAATTATTGTAATAATAAGATGAGTCAGTAAAAGGAGCAGATATTGTTTGTATTTGTAAAGGCTGTACAAGTGTATCAATACAGGTTCCTGCCATAGTAGGATAAGCAATCAGGGTCATCGTATCCGTACCTACATTCGGAAATGTTACAACAATAGAATCCGGATTTGTAAACGTAGCTCCACTGCCTGAAACGCGCCATAGATAAGTGACTCCGGTATTTTTTACGGAAGTATTGTAAAATGTAATGGGAAATCCGGGAGTTATAGAGGTAGGTTTCCAGTAAAAATTTGCCTTGGCACCATAAATTAAAACCTGTGTAATCGAAAGTTTTGCGGTGGCTTTACAACCATTGGAGTCGGTCACCGTCAACTGAGGATTATAGGTACCGGGGAAAGCATATAGATGTTGGACAGTATCACCTGTCGGTCTTGTTATTGTATTTCCATCACCATAATTCCATTGCCATGAAACAATCGGCACACCGTTGACCGGTTGCGATGAGTCGGTAAAAATTACCGGTGCATGATAACATAACTGGCTCTCGTCACCAAATTTAGCAACCGGTCCTATAATATGAATAGGTATATAGTTGCTGGTATCATAACAACCAAAGAACCCGGACTTAATAATGGCCCTGATACTGTCTTCGCCAGCAACCAGTCCTGATACATTTCCGTTAAAAGAATTTTTAATCGCGGTACCCCCCGATGGGTTAAACGTTGTACCGTCATTATATTGCCATTTAAAAATATTGTAATAGGTATTTGAACCTGTCGCTTTACGCTGATAATTCGTATCCAGTCCGCTAATAACAACAGGAAGGGTTGAGCTTGCGCATATAGTGTCCTTTGTCGAACTAAGTACCGGATTCTGTTTCGAAAGCACATAAACAGGAACCGGACCCGTTGATTGAACACATGCTCCATAGGTTACTGTCACCGAAGCTGTGTATACTCCACCAGCCGGATAATGATGATTTTTTGTAGGTATATACACATAATCAGTATCGTTCGGCGATCCGTCACCATAGCTCCATACATATTGCGATCCGCCTGGCGGAGTAACTGTCAGCGCAACAGTCAACCGGTCGCTGTCACAATTATTCACCACCGCGAGTTTAGGAATGGGCGTGGTTTTTACGTAGCGTGTGATCGTGGATGTATCGTTTTTACAACCCGGGCTTGAGGCGATCAGCGTCATATTATAAGAACCAGAATCCTGATATAGATGGGTATGGTAAATATTATTATTGATGTCAGAATTTCCGTCACCATAAATCCATGTAAACTGGGCTGCACTGTCATCCAGGTTATGAAAAGTTTCCAATTGGTTGGTTGTACATGGGAATGAATCCAGCGCATTAAAAATCGCGTGCGGTTTTGGATAAACGATGATGGTATCAGGAGGAAACGCGCCTCCGGAACATCCATGAATCGTTGTAAAACTCAGGTTGATGATATAGGTACCGGGTGTTGAAAAAACATGAACCGGATTGGGGCTGGTTGAAGTGGTTCCATCTCCAAACGACCAGAAATAAGTGGCCAGCGTATCCTGAGAAATGGCAGTAAACGTTGCCTGTACGTCTGCGCAATAAATGGCTGAAGGAATTAATGTAGTATCAGCGTGGATCCTGGCAGTTGGCTGCGCTGTATTGAATGTCTCAGATATCGTTGAAGAACATCCATTTGAATTTACTATAGTAAGTGTGGGTGAAAATAAATTATTAGTCAGATAGGTAAAACTTGGATTTTGTAAATCAGAGGTATCACCAGGATTACCGGTAAAATTCCAATGCCAGTTCGTAGCACCTAAACTCGTATCAGAAAAATTAACCGTCATGGGCGACGAACAACTTGTCCCCTTATTTATGATAAAAGGACTGATATTCGGAGCGGCCAATACAGTAATATTTTTTTGAACTGTATCGGGACATGTTCCGAAAGTTTCATACATGTTCACGGTGTAAGTACCAGCGGCTGCATAGCTGTGACCATAAGTAATTCCTATTCCACTGCCTCCATCTCCAAATGACCATAGCGGATTACCCGAAGGCGCAGGTGTACTTTTATTTACAAAAAGAATGACATTCCCCGGACAGTATGCAAATTGGGTTGTAAAATCTGCGCTATAATTCGCCGCATTTATTAGTGCAGGCTTTGTAATTGTGGAAGAACAACCATAAGTATTCGAAACGACCAAACTGATATCATAGGTTCCTTTAGTGGCATAAAGATGTGAAGGATTTGCAATCGTACTTGTACCACCATCACCAAATGTCCATGAATAACTCAAAGCTCCCGCTCCGGTTGAGGTATTGTGAAATAAAACTGGTTGATTCAGGCTGCAAATGGTGGATGAGTCCACAAAAAATGACGGAGACAGTGCAGGATAAACTTGTACCATATCCTGAATCTTATAAGTATTAATGCACCCAAAACTGTTTGTGGCAGTGAGACTTACTGTATAAAGCCCTGGAAACTGATAAATATTTGAAACAGTACCTGAAGTAGTACTCTGCGAGTTACCATCTCCAAAATTCCAAATGGCTCCGGTAATAGTTCCATCACCAGCACTTAACGCACTGGAGAAGTCTACCAGTAGCGGAGAACAACCTACCGTGTGATCGGCAGAAAAATTAATGGTAGGTTTCTTATAAACTGTAATATCCTTTGAAATAGTGGCAGTTTTTCCACCATCATTGATGGTTAATGTAACCGTATAAATCTGACCAACGAAATACGTGGCCGAAACCGGATTATTCTTTACGCTGGTTGTAATTCCATTCCCATTACCGAAAATCCAAGTATAGGTTGCAGTACTACTTGTTCCGGTAGATGTATTAACAAAACTGACTGTCAGTGGGGAACAACCCGAGGTAACACTAGGTGTAAAATCAGCTGTCAGCTGAGCCATTACAGGAGTGATACCTGTCAGCAAAAAAAATATTGCTAACAGATAGCATAATTTCCTACCTGGAATAGTTCTCAGGGGCATCTATCGGTTTTTAGGATAAAGAATATTCGTTTAACTAATACTTATTAAATTGAAACGAAAAACAATGGCTTATATTTTAGTCTGAATTGATTCCCATAATGGGAATAACGAGTATGATCAATTAAGAGAAAAACTTTCCTCAACCAATTAATGCATGAGTTTTAGACAGAATTAAAAATAACTACATTAATCCTCTGAAGGAATTCACTTCAATGGGTTTTATAGGGTAATGAATTAGATTTGTAGCACTGTCGCCATTGCTAAATGACAGATATCCACAAATTATTATGTTGATCAAGCGGAATCTTGTAGCATTTTTTATTGTAACTTTTATTATATCCGGAACTTTTCTTGTCCAGCAGTGCAGGCCGAAAGAATCCAATATTGCATATGATAAGAGTCGCCAATGCATTTGTTGGCGATCAGCAATGTAAAAATTGCCATTCAGCGGAATATAATGCATGGGCCGGCTCCGGTCATTTCAAAGCGATGATGCCTGCCAATGATTCAACAGTAGAAGGCGATTTCAATGATAAGAAATTAATTGCCGATGATGTTTCAACTCGTTTCTTTAAAAAAAATGGGAAATTTTATATCAATACTGAAGGGGAAGACGGCATCAATCAGGATTTCGAAATTAAATATACATTTGGTTATTATCCGCTACAGCAATACCTGGTAGAATTTCCAGGTGGCAGGATGCAAGCCACCCGAGCGAGCTGGGACCTGAAAAATAAGAAATGGTTTTATCAGTACCCAGGGCAAAAAATTCCCGCTCACAACTGGTTTCACTGGACTGGTAATGCTGCAAACTGGAACACAATGTGTTCGAGTTGCCATAGTACCAATCTTCAAAAGAATTATAATTCAGACTCAGACGTCTATCATACGACTTTCACCAATATCAACGTCAGCTGTGAAACCTGTCACGGGCCAGGCAAGCTTCATATTGATTATATTAATGGCGAAAATTATAAGAGTGGAAATAAAATGGCAGGCTCTTTGATCCTGCTGAAAAGAAAAGGAAACCAGATTGCAGAAATCGATGCCTGTGCAGTTTGCCATGCACGCAGGACTGAGCTAGGTCCTATTCCTATTCCTGGCGCTCCTTTTCTCGACAATTACATTCCCGAGATCCCGACGACGGAACATTTTTATGCTGATGGACAGGCAAATGATGAAGATTACAACTACACTTCCTTTACGGAAAGCAAAATGTTCAGACAAGGAGTACGCTGTAGCAATTGTCATGAACCACATCAGGCAACACTTAAATTCGTCGGCAACTTACTCTGTACCCAATGTCATGCGAAAACTTATGATACCTATGCACACACGTTCCATACCATTGGAACACCAGGTTCGGAATGTAAGAACTGTCATATGCCAGGGAAGTTTTACATGGGAAATGATTACAGATATGATCATACTTTCCGGGTCCCCAGACCCGATCTTTCCGCAATGTATGGTACACCCAATGCGTGTAATAATTGTCACCAGGATAAATCCGCACAATGGGCAGCCGACGCTATAAAAAAATCCTACGGCCCGAACCGGAAATATCATTTTGCAGAAGACCTGATTCCCGGAAGCATTCTTAATGAAAATAGCGAAGCACATCTGACCAAATTACTGAAAGACACTTCCGTGCCTGATATGATTAAGGCTGTATCAGCCAGTTATCTGGGTAACATTCAAACAGGTAACAGCCTGGATGCATTGTTGGGCTGCCTTGACCAGGCCGATGCTCAAATTCGATATCGTGCGTTGATGGCTCTAAATAATTTTCCACCCGAAAAATGGATATATGCTGCCGGTCCCTTATTGCAGGATTCGATCAGAGCCGTTCGTATTGCAGCAGCTGAACTTTATCTGCCCGTACCGGCCAGCCAGGTTCCTGCGGAATACAATAATGCATTCCTCAAAGCAAAATCCGAACTCGAATCTTACACACTATATCAGTCTGATTTTGCAATCGGAAATGTTATGATTGGTGATTTTTATTTAAAGCAAAACGACTATGCCGATGCAGCCAAATATTACAGACGTGGTTTAAAAAAAGACTCTTTGATGAATTACGCCAGGTTGAACCTTTCTGTGGCCTACAATCTGTCTAAGCAAAATGATCAGGCATTACAGGTTTTAAAAGATGCTGTGAAAGTTGACCCAAAAAATGACAGGATTTATTTTAACCTTGCTTTATTATATAATGAAATGGGTAATCCGTCCGAAGCATCCAAATCACTGGCTAAAGCAGTTCAACTTAAATCTGTTAACCCAAGAGTTTATTATAACTACGGTCTTTTACTTCAGCAGGAGGGTAAAAACAATCAGGCGATTGAAATGTATAAAAGAGGTTTGAAAATTGTGCCGAATGATGAATCTCTCAACTATACTTTGGCCTTACTTCTTCTGCAGAATGAAAGAATTGAAGAAGCCAGGATACCCGCGTCAGTTTTGAAAAAAAATTACCCTGATAATCCTGACTATCAGAAAATATTTCACTATTTGAAGCTCTGACTTATCGAATATTCGCCGAATATCCGGTTACATACTTGTTGCCCGACGAGGATTCGAACCTCGACAAACAGAATCAAAATCTGTCGTACTGCCATTATACTATCGGGCAAGGCAGGATTAACAAGGCGCAAAAATAAGGTATTTTAAAAAATGTTCTCGAATTATTGGAATAATTCATATCAATTATTTCGCTTCCACCAGATAAAAATTCTTTTTCCCTTTCTGTACAAGTATGTATTTTTGATGCAAGCAGCAATTCTGTTCCAATATTATATTGAACATTTTCAACTTTATTCCGGTTAATACTAATGCCGCCGTTCTGAATCATCTTCCTTGCTTCTCCCTTACTTGGAAGAATTCCGGTTTCAGCCAAAAACCGCACGAGGTCCACTCCCCTACTGATCTCGCTAAAAGAATAAGTAGATTTCACAATACCTTCCAACGCATGTAAATCCTGCTCACTCAATTTTTCAGCGGCACCTGTCTGACTGAATAATTTTTCAGTAGTATCCAGCGCCTGTTCATATTCCTGCAGACCGTGAATAAAAATAGTAACTTCTTTGGCCAGGTTTTTTTGAAGTATCCTGTCAGCAGGATTTTCATGATGTTTTTTCAACAACATTTGAATTTCATCACGCTTTAGGAATGTAAAAATCCTGATCCATTTTTCGGCGTCCTCATCCGACGCATTCAGCCAGAATTGAAAGAAATGATATGGAGAGGTTTTCGCAGGATCCAGCCAGATATTTCCTTTTTCCGTTTTACCGAATTTTCCTCCATCGGCTCTGGTCAAGTAGCGGACAGGTAAAAGCAAATGCTTCTCCACCCGATTTTCGTCGTATCAGCTCGGCACCGGTTGTAATATTTCCCCATTGATCACTGCCTCCCATCTGTAGTTTGCAATTCCTGTTTTTATATAACCAGTAAAAATCATATCCCTGAACCAAGTTGGTATGAAAACTCCGTGAAACTCATACCAGAAGCGCCTTCCAGTCTTTTCTTCACGCTGTCCTTAGCCATCATGTAATTGACTGTAATATGTTTTCCCACTTCCCGGATAAAATCAAGGAAATGCATTTCCTTAAACCAGTCAAAATTATTTACCACCTCCGCTGCATTTGGGATGTCTTGATTGAAATCAAGAAATTTCTCCAGTTGCTTACGGATACATTGCAGATTATGATTTCAACGTAGTCTCGTCAAGCAGATTCCTTTCTTCAGATTTTGCCACTCGGGTCACCAACCATGCCAGTTGCTCCACCAACCAACGCAAATGGCTTGTGACCCGCTCTTTGCAGATGAACAAGGAGTAATATCGGAACTAAACTTCCGATGTGCAAACTATCCGCCGTTGGGTCAAATCCAATATATCCGGAAGTCATTTCCTTCGAAAGTTGTTCTTCTGTACCAGGCATGATATCCTGTACCATGCCCCGCCATTTAAGATCACTGATAAGCGACATAATTGATCTGTGGAATTTTGGCAAAAGTAAGGGATATTCGCATCCGGAAAACGTCGCAATATTCTGAATAAAAACGCGTTAGAATTAGTTTATGGTATCGACTTCAGTAGCCCGAAGAATCAGAACCTGCTGCCCCCTACCCCTGTTGTTGCTGATACTTTTTTGCAACCGGTCTATGGGCCAATTTGCCAAATATTCCAATGAATTTTTGAATATAGGCGCAGGCGCGCGTGGAATGTCCATGGGTAATGCTCAGGTCGCATCAGTAACAGATGGAACCGGCGGTTACTGGAATCCGGCAGCCCTGGCTGATATCAGAACCAGCCCGCAGCTCAATCTCATGCACGCGGAATATTTCGCGGGTATCGGAAAATATGATTTTGCCAGTCTGGTACTGCCACTGAAAGATAACAAACGAACCCTGGGGCTTACTCTTCTACGCTTTGCAGTAGATGATATCCCGAATACTGTATTCCTGGTACAACCAGATGGAAGTATCGATTTCAGCAATATCACCACGTTTTCGTCAGCCGATTATGCATTTCTGATTTCGCTCGCACAGCAGGTGGATTGGTTCAAAAACGTTAAAACTGAATTTTGGGATCAACGCAAAAATCATACATCGCCTTGCAGGAGATTTTACAACATCCTGGGGTTTTGGATTTGATGCTGCCATGCAGGTGATCGGCGACCGCTGGAAACTCGGCATTGTGGCCAAGGACGTGACAACCACTTTCAATGCCTGGTCGTATAATATAAGTCAGGAATGGCGCGAAGTGTTTTATGCCACTTCAAACGATATTCCATCCAATTCCATTGAGTTGACTGCGCCGCAGTTAATCCCGGGTTTCAGCTATAATTTTTCGATAAATAAAAAAATAAGCCTGCTTGCGGAAGCAGATTTTGATATCACATTCGACGGCAAGCGAAATACAGTTGTAAGTTCAAATCCGATCAGCATTGATCCGAAACTGGGATTGGAATTGTCATACAATAATGTTTTTTTTGTAAGAGGAGGTATTAACAATTTTCAGCAAACCCTGGATGACCGTGATACGACAAACCAGAAGAAAATATGGATCTACCAACCCTCAATTGGAGCAGGATTTAAAGTTGGTGACGTCGAAGATCGACTATGCATTCACCAACCTGGCAAATCAGTCAAACCCATTATACACAAACGTATTTTCATTAAAAGTTGATCTGGTGGATATGAAGAAAAAGCCAGTTAAAAAGTAAGTCCGCCGCAGATAAACTAAACCGATTATGAGAAAAATATTTACACTGTTGTCTAATCCTGATTTGCCGGCGCTGCGATTGCTCAGCCGTACAATAATGAATGGATCGATTTCAGTAAAACATATTATAAATTCAAAATCACCGCTGATGGCCTTTACCGGATCCCGGAAAGCGTACTAGCGAGCGCTGGATTATCGGCTGCTGATGCGAAAGATTTTCAATTGTTCCGAAATGGAGTTGAAGTACCCGTTTATACTTCTGTAAGCAGCGGACCACTCTCACCAACCGATTATATCGAATTCTGGGGACAGATGAATGATGGGGTGGCCGATAAACCTTTATACCGCAATCCTGCCTATCAGCATACAACGAAATGGAGCCTGCAGTCTGATACAGCCGTTTATTTTCTGACACTAAATCCCCGGGGGACCCACTTTTCATTATAATACACTTGCGAACGACACTTCAACAAATGTACTTCCGGTTGAACCCTATTTCATGTATACCACCGGAACCTATTTCCATTTCCAGATCAATCCCGGTCTGGCATATGTGCTTGAACAATATATTTATTCATCCTCTTACGACGTAGGTGAATTCTGGAGTTCAGACTTCTCATCACAGGGCTCACCCATTTCTGACAATCAGAATAATCTTTTTATATATAATGCCGGACCTTCCGCAAATTTGAAATTCGGCGCTGCAGGCTGTTCTGATACACTTCGAAATATCCAGGTGAAAGTGAATAACGTACTTTTTAAAGATACGGCGCTGAATAGTTTTAATGACATTGTCAGCAACGTTACCATTCCGCTGACATCTTTAAACAGCGCTACAACCAATTTTCAATTCATCAATAATTCGCAGGCAGTAACATATGCAGACAGGCTCGTTATTTCGTTCTATGAACTGACTTATCCCAGGCAATTTAATTTTGATGGACAAACCAATTTCCCCTTTCAGCTTGCAGCAAATGTCAGTGGATATTTTTTGAAGATTACCAATTTTAATCAGGGCGGTGCAATACCGGTATTATACGACCAGGCAACCGGGCAACGATTTCGTTGCAATTTCTTCAGCCGGAATCCTCACGTTTGAACTTGCCGGTTCTGCTTCCGCAAGAAACCTTGTTCTGGTAAGCGAGGACCCTTCAAATATTAATACTGTCAACTCGCTAACAAAAAAGAATTTTATCTCATATGCCGATCCCCTGAATCAGGGAAATTACCTGATTATCAGCAATTCGGTACTATATACAGGCACTCATGGAAATAATCCTGTAGTTGATTATAAGAACTTACAGGGCATCTGCGGCCGGTGGTTCATTCAATCCTCAGATAATGGATATCAATGAACTGACTGATCAGTTTGCTTTCGGTATTCAGAAGCACCCGCTTGCAATTAAGAATTTTATAAACTATGCAAGAATTACATTATCCACAAAAACCAGCATTTGTTTTCCTGATCGGTCGTGGTATGGATTATTCCGAATATCGTGCGAACCAGGGTGATCCCAGCGATGAACTACTTAATCTGGTTCCCACATTTGGTTTTCCGGCATCTGATGTCATGCTTGCATCAGCAGATGGGATGGGGTCGGTCAACCTGATTCCTATCGGACGATTAGGTGCAGTTAAGGGGTCAGAGGTGGAAGATTATCTTGCCAAGATAAAAGACTATGAGGCAGTCCAGCAAACAAATCCAAACTCTTTTTCAGGAAGGGCCTGGAGGAAAAATATAATACATGTAACAGGTGCCACTGACCCCTTTCTCGAAACTGTACTTTGCAATTACATGGCTTATTATCAGCAAACCATTTCAGATACTTTATTCGGAGGAAACGTTTTCCGGTTTTGCAGTTCGACAGTGGATCAGAATAACCAGGTGTCCAGTACGTTGTTTCCGCAATTTTTTAGCAATGGGATCGGTATACTTACTTATTTTGGTCACTCCTCCTCATCTACCCTTGGTTTCAACCTGGATGACCCGAGCATATATACCAATCAGTCAAAGTACCCGGTCATGTATGTGAACGGATGCTATGCGGGTAACTATTTTACTTTTGATCCGAGCCGTTTAGGTACAGGAAAAACCTTATCTGAAAATTACGTATTAATAACAAATAAAGGCGCTATTGCATTTGTTGCAAGTTCGCATTACGGAGTGGTTAATTATTTGAATCTCCTGCTTACGAATATGTATGATTTAATATCGCATGCTGACTATGGAAAAAGTATAGGAACCATTGAATCTGATGCTGGAAAAGAACTGCTTACTACTTTGCCACTGGATTTTTATGCACGTTGTCAGATAGAACAAATGGGCATACAGGGAGATCCTGCTATTACCCTGAGTGACGAAAAATTACCTGACTACGATGTCGAAGCCTCTACTGTCGTAATTAGTCCCACATTTATTTCGGTTGCTGATAATAATTTCAGCGTAGGAGCTACCTTTTACAATCTGGGGAAAGCAGTCTCTGATTCAATCACAGTGCTGATCACCAGGAAGTTTCCCGATGGATCAACAGCTGTAGTACTAAGACAAAGAATTCCGGGTATACGTTACACTGACTCCGTGCGTGTTCAGGTGCCCATCATAGCGACCCGTGATAAAGGCCAGAATTATATAACCGTAACAATAAATGCGGACAATAATGTTTCGGAAGTTACATTGGCTAATAACACAGTCACTGTACCAATTTTTATTTATCAGGATGAACTAACACCCATTTATCCCTTTAACTATGCAATTATAAACACACCCTTTCAAAAAGTATATGCGTCTACCGCTAATCCGTTTGCGCCGCTTACACAATATGAAATGGAAATGGATACGACGGAAGCATTTAATTCCTCCGCCCGGGTAACCAAATTTGTCAACTCCATTGGAGGTGTCTTCGAATTTGATCCGGGGATTAAATACATGGACAGTACCGTCTACTACTGGAGAACTTCCATCGTACCTACCCAAAATGCAGCTTACCACTGGAATGAATTTTCATTTATTTATATAGATTCCGCCAGAAGCACTGTGGGTTTCAATCAATCTCATTATTTCCAGGATAAGTACTCAACAATGAATCAAATCTATCTTGATTCAATTGACAGAACATTCAAATTCGATTCAACCCTGAACTCGTTATATGTAAGGAATACGATTTATCCAACCGGCTCAGGTCTGCAGGCTGACTTCACTGTAACGTATAATAACATTACGGTAATTGGTCCGGGATGTAATTTCAATGAATTAATATTTAATGTGTTTGACCCCGTTACTTTTAAACCATGGATGAATAATTTTTCTGGGGCCACCGGACTTTACCAAAGCGAACTGGCTACTTGTGGTACACAAAGGGAATATAATTTTGATTACCTCTACACAGATGCTGTAAACCGAAAAAAAGCCATGGATTTCCTGGATTCAATTCCGCTTAATGCATTTGTTGTAGTTAGAACAAATTCAAATTCCACGCAGGGCGGAAACATTTACATAGATCAATGGGAAGCCGATACTGCTCTGTATGGGCATAACAATTCCCTTTATCATAAATTAATTGCACGGGGATTTACACTACTGGATTCTTTTACTACGCCCCGAGCCCTCGCAATGGTTTACAGAAATCAAAACTCTTCCTATATACCGCAACAAACGATGACCCAGACAATTTTTGACCGCACTTTTATTTCTACAAATTGTATCTCCCCTGATTTATCCGGAACCATTTTATCTCCGGAGTTTGGTCCGGCGAAAAAATGGAACATGCTGCACTGGCGTGGAAGTTCTGTAGAGAATCCATCAACGGATTCAGTGGGACTGCAGCTTTACGGGGTTGACACAAGTGGAAATTCAACTTTATTGTACACTCTTAATCAATCTACACAGGACTTTGATATTTCAGCTATAAACGTCGCTCAATTCCCCTATGTGCAACTCAAGCTGAGCAGTGAAGACACCGTTCATGCTACTCCTTATCAATTAAAATACTGGAGATTGAATTATGTACCTGTGCCTGAAGGAGCATTGGCGCCGAATATTTTCCTTTCAGGTTTGGACTCTGTAGAACTGGGACAACCCATTCAATTTGGAATAGCATTTAAAAATATTAGTTTATCTTCTTTCGACAGCCTGGTAATTTCTTTCAAGATCATCGATAAGAATAATGTTACCCATATTATTCCTTTTCCGAAAACAAAGCCGCTGATCAGCGGCGATACAATTAAGATCGTATATACTATTGATACCAAGCTTTATCCTGGATTAAACACAATTAATGTGGATGTAAACCCCGCTAATGCCCAGCCGGAACAATATCATTTCAATAACTTCCTCTTTAAGAACTTTTATGTTAAGGTTGATCAGACCAATCCTTTGCTGGACGTTACGTTCGACAATGTGCACATCCTGAATGAGGATATTGTTTCTGCGAAACCACATATATTGATAAAATTAAAAGACGAATCAAAATTCCTGCTGCTGAAAGATACTTCTGTATTACAGGTTCAGCTCAGGTATCCCGACGGCTCGCTGCATCCTTATTATTTCAATACAGATACTCTTAAATTCACACCGGCAACAAGTAGTGCTGACAATACCGCCAGTGTGGAATTCAATCCGGTATTCACCAACCAGATAAATCCAGAAGGAGACGATTATACGCTGATTGTTACCGGATCCGATGAGAGTGGGAACCCCTCTGGTTCTATCCAGTATCAGGTCACATTCAAAATCATTACAAAGGCTATGATTTCGAACATGCTCAATTATCCAAATCCGTTTACAACTTCCACTGCTTTCGTATTTACGATTACCGGCAGTGATGTTCCTCAAAATATAAAAATTCAGATTTTAACCATTACCGGTAAGGTAGTCAGGGAAATTACAAAAGATGAACTTGGACCCCTGCACGTTGGCAGGAATATTACTGAATTCAAATGGAATGGTACTGATATGTACAATCAACGCCTTGCAAATGGTGTATATCTCTATCATGTGGTAACAAACCTTAACGGTAAGTCCTTGGATAAATATCAATCCCAATCAGACAATACCGATCAGTACTTTAACAAGGGATATGGCAAAATGTACTTAATGAAATAGTTACTGAGCAGGTTTAAATCCCTGACGGATAGTAGTTCCACGAAATATGAAATGTCTGCAACTGTCAGGCAATTGCGGGATAGTTTCAGCATTATCCATTAACATCTTTTTGATTTGTCCATCACAACCTGGTTGTATCAAAGTAGTATAATTTATTCCTTCAGGAAAAACCAATTGCCGCGGTCGAAAAAAATACAACGCACGGTAACCTATATAAATAATGATAAAGAATGTTGAAATATATTTAATCCAGCCAGGTTAACTTCCACACATACCCGTTTCCCGCTTCCATTATATTCCTGATAAAAGGCGCATATTGGAAATAAATCAAAGGAAGCAGAAATCCCGTCCCAAATCTCGGATCTGGCGCTTCGACAAACCAAAAAAGCACGCCGGTTATCGCGACGAAAAATGCAGCAAATGTTCTCAGGGAAAATAATCGTATCCATGTTCTGAAAAAAAGCATAACAGTCGGGATACCAAAGGCAATAATCAGTATTAAAGTTTTATCAATCAAATATAAATGTCTCCACCAGGTGGGTAACCAGATCCTGATTGGAATATTGTATTCCTGTACGACATTGGACATTATTATAGGAAATCTGGCATAAGAAGTAATATAATGTTGAAGCTGTATAATACGGAATGAATCAATTTTCCAGTCAAACGGATAAATTGCGGCCAGTGAAGATGGATAAAAAGGATATCCAGAAGATATGACATTTCGTATGAGAACCGGGGCTGATAATAAAATCAGACATATTGCAATCCGAAATGCAAATAGCCATTTCCCCCTCATAATCCAATCTCCAATAATAAAAGCCGGAAGCAATAAGACCGGAGCTGCCGAAAGTTTTATCGTTATTGCAATAGTTGAAAAAAAAACGGATAATAAATCCGATCTTTCCTGAGAAATTAAATACTCCTTATTGGTAAAAAAATAAAAGGCCAATAATATAGAAACTGCAGCGATAAAATCGGGACTTAAAGAGGAAGCGGTTAACCTGATTTGTGTCCAGGATAAAATAAAAAATAGAATCAGGATAAGATACCAGAATCCGTTATTCAATAAAGGTGGGCCCGATTTAATACCCATTTTCCCGACTGCTTTCGAAATCAAAAAAATACTGATCCAGATCATTACGGATCCATTCAAAATAAATAAAGGACCAGTCTGGGATACCGGGAAATCAAAAAAAGCCAGCGCAGAAAACCAGATGCTCTGAAACCCAAATTGAGGTTTCAGATTTGCTAAACCTGGAATCGTTCCATATTTATCAAATATCTGCGTGGAAAATACGTGATAATTTAATGAATCCGGATGAATAATTTCGGAAGTACTAAGGAATAAAATCATCAACATGATTGTACTTAAAATAATATAATCCGAAATAGAAAAATCGATAAAAGTCTTCCTGATCTGCGAGATCAATTCTTTCCGTTTAGCGGATTTAATTAAAATCATTAATGCAGGAATCTGCAATGCAAGTTTGATTCCGAAATAAAGAGGAACAAACAATGAAATATAAAAAGAGATTATGCCTATCAGCGTCATGCCAATAAAACAAACTATAGGAAAATCAACAACTGCCCCCTCATGGATCCCGAAGAATAATTGCAAAATAATATTGCCCCAGATGAGGCAAATCAAAGAAATATACATCCAGGAAACCATTTCAAAAATCATAAATGCTATTCACTTATTTTGTATTCGCCACCTGTAAATATATTGTTGCCCTGTCGTTTTAAACGAAATCCATCTGCAATTTTTCCTCCTCTGGCCTCCAGCCTTGGATCCAGTTTATAAAGACATGGCAATTCAATATCATAACAACGCGGGTTCCAGTTATTCAAAACTCTCTCCGGTATATTCATTTTTATATTACCGACCATAATAGTTCTGACAACAGGAACAGGAAGGCGACGCGTGGTTAAATAATTCCTGTATTCGTCATACCTGACAACCTTAGTGACGCCATAAGTTAAAGCAAGAAAACTGGTTACCAGAACGGCGTATTTCATTATTCCTGACCATGATACATTCATGTCAGGTAAGCAACTAATTGCTGCAAAAATTCCAAATAGAAGCGGGCCGTAAGCAAATCTGGGATCCGGACCTATAAAAAACCATGAAATCAGCTGAGCAATCATAGTAATAAGGAAAATATGGAAAAGGTGATCCTTTATTTTCTTTACAGAAAATAACAGAAATATATATCCGAAAAATGAAAAAGTAATAATTAATTTGTCGAACCGGAAGAGATAATTGTACCAGCCAGGAATCCAATAAGGAAAATTCATTTTCTCTGTTATTGTCATTGATTGGTACATCGGATTAACCCGGTTGAAGTATTTTATGTAATTGGATATTTCTATCAGTTTCATTTTATCGGCTTTCCAATCGAATGAAAAGAGATCAAGCTGGTAAACCGGGAAAAATAAATACCCCGATAAAATGATATTCCGGATCAGAAATGGGACAATAATGAACCCTTCTAAGAAAAAAATTAATAATAGTTTTTTTACTGAAAAAGACCTTAAGAAACGGGCAATATATACCAGACTTAGAATGAAGAGTGGAAAATTTAACATTCTGACAGTGAATAAATAAGCGGGCCAAATCAGCCATTCTATAGGTACTTCATTATTATTTTTATATAAATCAATAAATAAAACTATGATGCAACAGGTGCTTATAAAATCATAGTTCGCGTTGGTAGCAGATCCCCGGATCATTGGCCAATTCAACAGGCATAATATGAATATTATCAAAGAAGCCAATTTGAGCTTACTGTATTTTTTCTTATCGTTATCATTCGAATAAAAAACAGTTTCCAGAAAATAAAAACATAACCACATCGAAAGCAATCCATTCATTGTCCCGTAAATATTCAACCCCCTTAACGGGAAACTAAATTGAGCGATAGTAATAAACCATGAGCTATTTAATCCAAACCTCAAATGAAGATTCGCAATACCTGGAACTGATCCATATTCCTGTACCCATTTTACCATCTGAATATGATAACTATGCGTATCATCCATTATAACGGGTCCGGCATTTAATATAAGAACCATAAGGCAAAAACAAAAAAAACAACTGAAGAAAAGGAAACTTCCATTCCTCTTCCCGGCAAAGCATTCGTCAATGATGCCCTGCATTCTTTTTTTTTGGAAAGCAGTGGCAAGAATTAATAGAAATAATATAAAAAAAAGCGCCATAGCAGTAAGAGGAAAAATCAGCGCGATCCATTGACCTACAGAAGTGACTAAGATCAATCCCGTAAGCAGAAAGTGGAAAATAGTCCTTTGAACCGTTCCTACCAGATTGGTTAAACTATAAAAGAGAATACCGGCCCACAAGCAAATACATGTGATTACTAAATAGCAAAGAATTAAATACAGCATGTATTTTCTTTTATAGTAAAGCTAATGATCGTGGCATATCTGTTTAAGTTATAATTTGGCAATATTGGGAATTGGAGTGCTGACTTTGAAAGGGGAGAAAATAAATGGGAAATATTTAAAAGCGGGATTAAGAATGTCTTTTTATATGCCCTTTCTTTCTAAAATCATCCGTTCAACATATTTCCCTACCAGATCGAATTCAATATTGACAATTGAGCCCACAACAACCTCACGAATATTGGTATTTTCGAATGTATAAGGGATGATTGCTACGGAGAATGCATTTTCACTTATTTCAAAACAGGTCAGACTGATGCCGTTTACCGCCACGGAACCTTTTTCAATGATCAGGTTCCTGAAGGATTCGGGGAATTCAAAACGAAAAACCCAACTCCCCTCCTGATTGCGGCGATCCTTGCAAATCGCAGTAGTGTCCACATGACCCTGAACTAAATGACCATCGAGCCTCCCATTAAGCTGAACAGATCTTTCAAGGTTTATCCTATTCCCCGGTTTCCAATGTAACAGACTGGTTTTGGACAAGGTTTCTGCAATAGCAGTAACCTGATAATCAGATCCTTCCAAAGTTTCAATGGTCAGGCATACTCCGTCATGGGAGAGGCTTTGATCAATATGGAGCTCCTGAGTAAGGGAAGATGTGATCCTGAACTTTTTGTTGGTTCCCTCTTCCTTAATAGAAGAAATGCAGCCAGTTGCCTCAATGATACCTGTGAACATGCTGTAAAAATCGGGATTTCCGCCCTTTTTACTACTTTATTTTAAAAAACTCCTTATCTTTGCAAACCGAAAATTATTATAAAAACAGAACCTTCATGCTGATTATTGATTCTAAGGATTGTGAAAATATTGACAAGGCTTTAAAGAAGTACAAGAAGAAATTCGAGAAAGCCAAAGTCCTGATTCAGCTGCGTAACCGCCAGTCTTTCACCAAACCTTCTATCAAGAGAAGAGGTGAAGTTTTAAAAGCGGTGTATAAACAACAGCTGGCTACGGGCAAGTTTGACGCTTAATCATCTCATTATATTTTATATAAGCCTTTCAGATTAATCTGAAAGGCTTTTTTAGTTTTTTACATTTAACTCTCTAATTTTGATTGGATCAACCAGATTTCCTTGAATATCCTGAGCCAGCCTTTTATTGACTACTTAAAATTTGAAAAAAGATATTCGGTTCATACTGTACGGGCTTATAAGGATGATCTGGAGCAGTTTTTTGACTATCTGGAAGTTGCGTTTGGTGAAACATCCATTACTACTATCTCCACACCCTTTGTCCGCTCCTGGCTCGCAAGCCTAAAAGCGCAAAATATCACTTCAAAGTCCATAAACCGAAAGATATCGTCCCTTAAGTCATTCTTTAAGTACCAGTTAAGGAGGGGCCTTCTCGAAAAATCGCCCATGGCCGGCATTATTAGCCCAAAATCAGGCAAAAGGCTACCGGTTTATGTGGAAGAAAAAGACATGCAATTGCTGCTGGATAAAGTTGAATTTCCTGATAACTGGCAGGGAAAAACTGATCATTTGCTGATTGGGATGTTTTACAACACCGGAGTCAGACTTTCAGAGCTTGTTACCCTCAAAATCACACAATTGGATACTGAAGCAGCGACAATAAGAGTAATAGGTAAAGGGAATAAGGAGAGAATGATTCCCTTAAGTTCTTCACTGATCGATGAAATCAGGTGCTATCAAAAAGAAAGGCAGTCCCATTTTGGCCAGGACCCTCGTGAAAAAGCTGATACCTTGTTTATAAATGAACAGGGCCGCGCATTGTATGTCAAATATGCTTACCTGGCTGTAAAAAAGTGGCTTTCCCTTGTTACAACAATTGATAAAAAAAGCCCACACGTACTCCGACATAGTTTCGCCACACATCTGATGAATCATGGAGCGGATTTGAATTCAGTTAAAGAATTGCTTGGGCATTCAAGCCTTGCGGCCACTCAGTTATATACACATAACAGCATTGAAAAGCTCCGTGAAGTGCATAAAAAAAATCACCCCAGAGGTTAAATTCCGGGTGAAAATACAAGGAATTTATAGGTCAATTTATTTGGAAAAATTCGCTTATGTAGCTAATTTCATTCAAAAGGTAATTCTAAGAATTACCGCTTGAAAACGCTCTTGCATTTATTGTTTCATTGTTAAAAAGTGAAGATATGACCGTAAACATTCAGACAGTACACTTCGAAGCTGATAACAAATTAGTTGATTATGTAAACAAAAAACTATTAAGGCTGGACACATTCCACGACAGAATTGTTACCGTGGAAGTTTATCTCAAGCTCGACAATGTAGTTCACACGATAAAAGACAAAATAGCAGAAATTAAAGTTCATGTACCACGACAGGATTATTTTGTAAAATGCTCTTCCAAATCGTTTGAAGAGTCCTTTGATAAAGCAATGGGATCAATCATAAATCTGATAAAACGAAAAAAAGATAAACAAGCCGCTTAGGCAGAAACCCCGTTCAGGGGTTTTTTTTTGCACATGATTTGGGAAGGAAAGAGAATCTGCAGCGTTCCGGAGAAAATATACTTCAAAATTTTTCCATTTAACAAATTCACTTACCTTTGCCTTCCCAAAAAAACAGGCGGATAATACCGTCAGTTTTAGTTCTTTGTAAAACGGTCATGCCCATATTATTAAAGAAATCATGCCAGAGTAGCTCAGATGGTAGAGCAGCTGATTTGTAATCAGCTGGTCGGGGGTTCGATTCCCTTCTCTGGCTCAGCTGGCAGAATAGTCGTTTTCAGGAATGGGACGTTCTTGTCAGGCGGGAAAAATGAGAATCCGGGCAAGTAGTCAAGTGGCCAACGACAACAGACTGTAAATCTGTTCTCTTCGGAGTTCGGTGGTTCGAATCCATCCTTGCCCACCATCCGCCAAAGGCGGGAAAAGAAGTATGGGAGTATGGGAGTATGGGAGTATGGGAGTGTGAAAATGAATTTCCATTACAAATTTGAATAAGTTCTTTGAGTTGAAATACGGATGTAAGGAATATTGAAAGTGACATTCACTTCCACACTCCCATACTCCCATACTTGTATTTTGCGGAAGTAGCTCAGTTGGTAGAGCGACAGCCTTCCAAGCTGTAGGTCGCGGGTTCGAACCTCGTCTTCCGCTCTCAGTAGTCGAAGCTTTAGCTGAGGCTGCTCTTATCCGCAGTCCCGCCTAAAGGTGGGATAGCGAAGGCTGGTCCTATTCGGCCAAAGCTATAGCGTCAATGCCGTTGTAGCTCAGTGGTAGAGCACTTCCTTGGTAAGGAAGAGGTCAAGAGTTCAATTCTCTTTAACGGCTCATTTTGTACAGAGTGGTTAAATGGAAAAAGGAAAGCAGGTTTAAGGAAAATAGAATCAATTATTTAAAACACAATTAAAAACTAGATACCAATGTCAAAAGAGACCTTCAAAAGGGATAAGCCCCATGTTAACGTTGGAACCATTGGTCATATTGACCACGGTAAAACTACTTTAACAGCTGCCATTACGACCATTTTGTCTTCAAGAGGATTGGCAACAGCAAAAAAGTACGATGAAATCGATGCAGCTCCTGAAGAAAAAGAGCGTGGGATTACGATCAATACTGCGCATGTAGAATACCAGACGGCTAACCGTCATTATGCGCATGTGGATTGCCCCGGTCATGCTGACTATGTTAAAAACATGATTACCGGTGCTGCCCAGATGGACGGCGCCATTCTCGTGGTTGCAGCAACTGATGGTCCGATGCCACAAACAAAAGAACATATCCTTCTCGCTCGCCAGGTAGGGGTTCCGCGTATGGTTGTGTTTATGAATAAGGTAGATTTGGTTGACGATCCGGAATTACTGGAACTGGTTGAAATGGAAATTCGTGAACTGCTTACATTCTACGGTTTCGATGGTGACAATACTCCTATTATTCAGGGGTCCGCTACCGGTGCACTCGCCGGTGAAGCAAAATGGATTAAAGCCATAGATGAATTAATGGACGCCGTAGACAGCTATATTCCTTTACCTCCCCGCCCTGTTGATCAACCGTTCCTTATGTCTGTTGAAGACGTGTTTTCGATCACGGGACGTGGTACCGTTGCTACCGGACGAATTGAAAGGGGCCGTATTAAAGTGGGTGAAGCAATTGAAATTGTGGGTCTGATGGAAGCACCACTTGGCTCTACAGTTACAGGAGTGGAAATGTTTCGCAAACTTCTTGATGCAGGAGAGGCGGGTGATAATGCGGGTCTTTTGCTGCGTGGTATAGAAAAGAATCAGGTGCGCCGTGGCATGGTACTTTGCAAACCCGGATCCATTACTCCTCACACCGATTTCAAATGCGAAGTATATGTATTAAGTAAGGAAGAAGGTGGACGCCATACTCCATTTTTCAATAAATATCGTCCTCAGTTTTACTTCCGTACAACAGATGTAACCGGAGAAGTTGAATTACCTGCGGGAACGGAAATGGTTATGCCAGGTGATAACAGTGCATTGACTGTTAAACTCATCCAGCCAATTGCGATGGAAAAAGGACTCAAATTTGCGATCCGTGAAGGCGGACGCACTGTGGGTGCAGGACAGGTAACTGAAATCCTGAAATAAGCTGATCCGTCCTGTCAAGGCGGGACATAATAAATCAGATTTTATTATATTTGCAAGAACTAAAAGCTGTCTCGGTAAAGCGGGATAGCTTTTAGCTTTCTACGGGAATAGTTCAACGGTTAGAATAGAGGTCTCCAAAACCTTTGATCAGGGTTCGAATCCTTGTTCCCGTGCGAAGAAAATGCAGGAATTTACATAAATAAAAAGATGAAGGATTTATCTTAAAAAATTCCTGATTATATCAATTTGTAGTATCTAAAATTTTTCTTGTGAACAAAGTCACGAACTATTTCAAAGAGTCTTACAAAGAGCTGATGGAGAAAGTAACCTGGCCAACCTGGTCAGAGCTACAACAATCAACGGTGATTGTCCTGGTTGCCACGGTACTCATTACGGTGCTTGTGGGTGTCATGGACCTCTTTTCAAACGGTATCTTAAAATTTATTTATTCATTATTATCCTGATGGAAACAACTAATCAAACGGCTGTACCTGATCCTGCAGAACAGTCGCCCCAGACACCTGTTAAGGAAACAAAATGGTATGTTCTGCGTGTAGTCAGTGGCAAAGAAAGAAAAGTAAAAGAATATCTTGATAAGGAAATCTCCCGTGGCGGATGGAGCGAAGTGGTAAAACAGATTTTCCTGCCGATTGAAAAAGTCTATAAGGTTCAGAACGGGAAAAAAGTAATGCGGGAAAGGAATTATTATCCCGGTTACGTAATGGTCGAAGTTGTGGAAGGCAAACTTGGAGACGACTTGCGGGATGCAGTAAAGAATACACCGAGTGTGATACATTTTCTGGGCAAGGAAAATCCGATCGCTCTGCGTAAAGCAGAAGTTAACAAGATGCTCGGTAAAATGGATGAAATGGCTGAAGCCGGCGGTATGAGTATGAGCGAACCCTTCATCATCGGAGAAACGATCAAAATCATCGAAGGACCCTTTAATGATTTCAATGGAATTATAGAGGAAGTAAATGATGAAAAGAAAAAACTGAAAGTAACTGTTAAAATTTTCGGCAGGTCAACACCTGTTGAACTAAATTATATGCAGGTTGAAAAAATCGCCTGAGTTATCTGTATTAAAAATAAAAAAGACGCAATGATTGCGTCTTTTTTATTTTTCGGTCGATGTATTTCGCTATCCTCAAACTGCAAAACCAATTTTAGAAAGAACTGCCGCCTGAATCCTGGCTTCCGGAACCATTGGAACTATCCGGACCGCCGGGGCTTGGCATAGCAGGAGCTGACATAACTGGAGAAGCTGGCGCCGGACTTGATTTCTTGGCCGCCTTTTTCTTTGGAGCTGCTTTCTTTTTAGGGGCTGCTTTTTTTGCAGGTTTTTTGGCAGCTTTCTTTTTAGGGGCTGCTTTTTTCTTTGGAGCTGCTTTTTTCTTTGCTGCTTTCTTTTTAGCAGGTTTTTTTCTTGCTGCCTTTTTTGCGGACTTTTTAGGCGCAGATTTCTTTTTAGGCGAGGCCTTTTTCTTAGCCGCTTTTTTCTTTGACTTTGCCATAATTTGAAGACAATTTTAAATGATTTGAAAGCTATGGATGTTTGTGGCAAAAAGTTAAACAGAAATCTCCATATAGAAAAAAATGTGCGCACTTAATTAAAAAACAATTTCCATTTAAAGCTCAAAGCTGAAGGCATAAAGCCGAAAGCTCAGACATAATCCTCTATCAAACGTTCAGCTCTAACCGATTTATAAGTTAATCAACGGTAATTCTGAGGGAATAAAGAGTCTTTTTAAATTGGGTTTGAGAGATTACGAACTGTTATTAGTCTCAATCTGTGCTGAACTATAAATAAATTTACCTAAGCACCCCACTAAGATTTTAGGCTTTAGGCTTTATAGGCCCGTTTTTTTTGCATATTCCGGAATAAGCCATAATTTCGCGTCCCCAATCGAAAGTTCTTAGAATACCGTAAGGTTTGGGAGTGGCGCCGAAGGCGCCACGTTAACACCAAAAAATGTAAACATGGCAAAGCAAATTTCCGGTTATGTCAAGTTGCAGGTCAAGGGCGGTCAGGCAAACCCGGCTCCCCCTATAGGACCTGCATTAGGATCCAAGGGTATTAACATCATGGAGTTCTGCAAGCAATTCAACGCCAGAACCCAGGATAAAATAGGAAAAGTACTTCCTGTCTTAATAACTGTCTATTCTGACAAATCCTTTGATTTTATTATTAAAACACCGCCTGCGGCTGTCCAGATCCTGGAAGCAGCCAAATTGCAGAGCGGATCAAAGGAGCCAAATCGTAACAAAGTAGGTAAGGTCAACTGGACCCAGGTGGAGGCTATCGCAAAGGATAAAATGCCCGACCTGAACTGCTTTACAGTTGAAAGCGCCATGCGTATGGTTGCCGGTACGGCACGCAGCATGGGCGTCAATGTTGAAGGCAAGGCTCCCTGGGACAAATGATTCTGAACACTTAAAAAAATTATGAAATGGCCATTTCCAAAAAAAGAAAATCCGTCGCCGCTAAGGTCGACAAAAATAAAGCCTACTCTCTGAAGGACGCTTCCACACTAGTAAAGGAAGTAAATATCGCAAAGTTTGACGCCTCAGTGGACCTGCATATCCGCCTTGGTGTGGACCCCAAAAAAGCCGACCAGTCTGTTCGCGGTACCGTGAGTCTTCCTCATGGAACAGGTAAAACCAAACGCGTACTAGTATTATGCACACCCGATAAAGAAGCTGATGCGCGAACAGCAGGTGCTGATTATGTAGGTCTGGATGAATTTATCCAGAAAATTGAGGCCGGCTGGGTGGATTTCGATGTCGTCGTTGCTACACCTTCAGTAATGCCAAAAATAGGTAAATTGGGTAAAGTACTGGGACCTCGCAACCTCATGCCAAACCCGAAAACTGGTACAGTTACGAATGATGTGGCTGCAGCAGTAAATGAAGTAAAGGGGGGTAAAATTGCCTTTAAAGTGGACAAAGCGGGTATTATCCACGCTTCCATTGGAAGAGTTAGTTTTACACCAGATAAAATATCTCAAAACAGCCAGGAATTGATCAATGCAGTGATCCGCGCAAAACCTGCTACTTCAAAAGGTATTTATGTTAAAAGCGTGTTCATGGCAAGTACTATGAGTCCTTCCATTTCCATTGATACCCGTGCATTCGCTCAATAAAACATTTTTAAAAAAAGGTTATGACCAAAGATCAAAAAAACGAAGTAATTGAACTGCTGAAAGGCAAGTTCTCTCAATACCATAATTTCTATGTGACAAATACAGAATCACTGACCGTAGAACAGGTTGGCAAACTACGCCGCATCTGCTTTAGTAAGAAAGTGGAAATGAAAGTTGCAAAGAACACCCTGATAAAGAAAGCTTTGGAAAATCTGGATTCTAAAAGGTACTCCGGCATGTACAATTCCTTAAATGGAGTTACTGCTATCCTTTTTTCTGAAAGCCCAAAAGAACCGGCACTCATCATAAGTAGTTTCCGTAAGGACGGTAATTTAGAAAAACCAGTACTGAAAGCTGCATTTATCGACGGAGACGTTTTTGAGGGAGATAACCAGCTGAAAACCCTTACAACCCTGAAGAGTAAACATGACCTGATCGGTGAAATTATTGGTCTGTTGCAATCACCCGCAAAAAATGTTATCAGCGGTCTGAATGCCGGAGCTAAACTGGCAGGAATTGTTCAGGCATTGGGAGTGAGGGCGCAAGCGTAGAACGTAGAACGTAGAACGTGGATCGTGAATCGATAAACGATATTCGATAAACGACTAATGAGAGTAATAAATATTTTTTTAATAACCATCCTCCGGAGTTGGCCGTAAGGCGGACCATGAAGGGGGAAAAAATCAAACAAAATGGCAGATTTAAAATCATTCGCAGAACAGTTAGTATCACTGACTGTAAAAGAAGTTAATGAACTCGCTAAAATCCTGAAAGAAGAATATGGTATCGAACCAGCTGCCGCTGCTGTGGCTGCTGCCGGTCCTGCTTCAAGTGGTACCGCAGCTGTTGCAGAGGAAAAAACAGCATTCACCGTTATTCTGAAAGCTGCTGGCGCAAACAAACTGAATGTAGTAAAAATCGTGAAGGATTTAACCGGACTCGGATTGAAGGAAGCAAAAGATCTGGTCGATGGAGCTCCAAAACCAGTTAAAGAGGGTGTTAGCAAAGCAGATGCTGAAGGTCTCGTTGCTAAACTGAAAGAAGCTGGTGCTGAAGTTGAGATTCAGTAATTCTGAGTATAATGTTTATGGTAAATGGTGGATGGTACTTGCGACTGTTCACCATTTACATTTTTCGAAGATCGTTGACCGATAATCATCTTTCAAATGCAAAGGCAATTATTATGTCATCCTCAACCTGTCTGATTTCGGAAAAGCCTTTCATCAGTCAACGGTTATCGGTCAGCGAAATATTTCACCAAAACGGTATAATTCAGACAAAATCCTTAACTTTGCCGTCCGTTTGTATTATCAATTAAGCTATAAATATTCAGCACAATATAACATGCTAATAATCAATGCATTGGGAATTCAATGAGTTTCCAGGGCATTTTTTTGTTTTCCCGCGAACTGTAGTTTGAACATTTTAAAAAGGATATATACCGTATGTCTTCCACAAAACTCACACCAAGGGTAAATTTCGGTAAGATTAAACATCTTGCTGAAACACCGGATCTGCTCGAAGTACAGATCCAGTCATTTAAAGAATTTTTCCAGCTCGAAACTACTCCTGATAAGCGAAATATTGAAGGCTTGTTTAAAGTTTTCAAAGAAAATTTCCCGATCACTGACACACGGAATATTTTCATGCTTGAATTTCTTGATTACTTTATTGATCCGCCCCGCTATACAATCGAAGAATGTATGGAACGCGGTCTTACTTATGCGGTACCCCTGAAAGCAAAACTCCGCCTCAGTTGTAACGATGAGGAACATGTAGATTTCCAGACCATCGTACAGGATGTTTTCCTTGGGAATATTCCTTACATGACTCCCAGAGGAACTTTTGTGATTAACGGTGCTGAGAGGGTTGTCGTATCCCAACTTCATAGGTCACCTGGTGTATTCTTTGGGCAATCCATTCATCCGAACGGAACCAAAATATACTCTGCCCGCGTTATTCCATTTAAAGGTGCCTGGATGGAATTTGCGACCGATATTAATAACGTAATGTTTGCGTACATCGATCGTAAAAAGAAATTCCCGGTCACTACCCTGTTGCGTTCGATCGGATATGAAACAGACAAGGACATACTTGCACTATTCGGCATGGCTGATGAAGTGAAAGTGGATAAAAAGACGCTTCATAAATATATCGGGAAAAAACTTGCAGCTCGTGTATTAAGAACTTGGGTGGAAGATTTTGTGGATGAAGATACCGGCGAAGTGGTGTCCATAGAAAGAAACGAAATTGTACTGGAACGTGACACTGTTCTTGATGAGGAAGCCATCGATATGGTTATCGAAATGGACGTGAAAAGTGTATTCATCCAGAAAGAAGACGTAGGCGGAGATTACGCGATTATCTATAATACACTAAATAAAGATACTTCCAACAGTGAACTCGAAGCAGTTCAGCATATTTATCGTCAACTTCGCGGTGCGGATGCACCCGATGACGAAACAGCTCGCGGAATTATAGACAAGTTATTCTTCAGCGACAAACGTTATGATCTGGGTGAAGTAGGCCGTTATAAAATAAACCGCAAACTCAATCTCAATCTGCCTCTCACGCAGAAAACACTGACCAAGGGCGACATGATTGAGATTATCAAATACCTGGTTCGCTTAACAAATGGTAAAGCGGAAATAGACGATATTGATCATCTGAGCAATCGTCGTGTTCGTACTGTGGGTGAACAATTATATGCACAGTTCGGTGTCGGTCTTGCCCGAATGGCACGTACCATACGCGAACGTATGAATGTTCGTGATAACGAAGTCTTCACACCTGTGGATCTGATCAACGCAAGAACTCTTTCATCTGTAATTAATTCCTTCTTTGGAACATCACAGTTGTCACAGTTTCTCGATCAGACAAATCCATTAAGTGAAATAACCCATAAACGTCGTATCTCCGCCCTCGGGCCCGGAGGTCTTAGTCGTGAAAGAGCCGGCTTTGAAGTACGTGACGTACATTATTCTCATTATGGTCGTCTTTGTACAATTGAAACTCCGGAAGGACCCAATATCGGACTCATTTCAACGCTTTGCGTTCATGCAAAGATTAATGAAATGGGATTCATTGAAACTCCTTACCGTAAGGTGAACGAAGGCAGGGTAGACATGAAAAAACTGACCTACCTGAGTGCCGAAGAAGAAGATATTGCCAAGATTGCACAGGCCAATATTGCACTGGATGAAAAAGGAAATTTTGTCGAAGATAAAATTGTATCGCGTCAAACAGGTGACTTCCCGATCCTTGACAGAAATGACGTGGAATTCATGGATGTCGCGCCTAACCAGATTGTTGGTCTGAGTGCCTCTCTCATTCCATTCCTGGAACACGATGATGCCAACCGTGCGCTGATGGGATCAAACATGCAGCGACAGGCCGTTCCGTTGATTCTTCCCGAAAGGCCTATAGTAGGTACTGGTCTGGAAGCAAAGGCAGCGCGGGATGCACGCATACAGATTCATTCAGAAGGAGAAGGTGTGGTTGAATTCGTCGACGCCAATGAAATCCATGTGCGTTACGAAAGGAATGAAATTCAAAAGCTCGTCAGCTTTGAAGACGACCTGAAAATATACAAGCTAACCAAGTTCATAAAGACGAATCAGGAAACCTGTATCAACCTGAAACCTGCAGTCAGAAAAGGACAGAGAGTGAAGGAAGGCGATTTCCTTACTGAGGGATATGCCGTTCAGGCCGGCGAAATGGCGCTTGGAAGAAATCTGAAAGTGGCATTTATGCCCTGGAAGGGATACAATTTCGAAGATGCTATCGTGATTAGCGAAAAAGTTGTTCGGGAAGACCTGTTTACTTCTGTTCATATTTCTGAATATGAACTGGAAGTCCGGGATACAAAACTGGGTGAAGAGGAACTGACACCTGATATTCCCAATGTTTCCGAAGAAGCAACAAAAGATCTCGATGAAAACGGAATCATTCGGGTGGGAGCGCAAATCAAAGAAGGAGATATCCTGATCGGCAAGATTACACCAAAGGGTGAAAGCGATCCGACTCCGGAAGAAAAACTTCTCCGCGCCATTTTTGGCGACAAAGCAGGAGATGCTAAAGATGCATCATTAAAGGCACCGAGTGGTACAGAAGGTGTCGTGATAAGCAAGAAACTTTTCCAGCGCGCCAAGAAAGATAAGAACGCGAAAGTGCGTGAAAAAGCAGTGTTGGATAAGATTGAAAAAGTACACGAGAAGAATGAAACAGATCTGCTCGAAGTATTAATCTCCAAATTACAGGTGTTGCTGAAGGACCATACCTCTACCGGTGTTAATAATAATTTCGGTGAAGTTCAGATCGGAAAGGGTGCAAAGTTCACACAGAAAAATCTGAGTGGCATTGACTACCTGAACGTAAATCCACTGGGCTGGACAGGAGATGCGAAATCAGATGAACTGGTAAATGTGCTCCTCCACAATTATAATATCAAGTACAACGAAGAGTTGGGAAGATACAAAAGGGAAAAGTTCAATATCTCCATTGGAGATGAATTGCCTGCCGGCGTATTGAAACTGGCTAAAGTATACCTTGCTGTGAAACGTAAATTGAAAGTCGGCGATAAAATGGCTGGACGCCATGGTAATAAAGGTATCGTCGCCAAAATTGTACGTGCAGAAGATATGCCGTTCCTTGAAGACGGAACACCGGTAGATATTGTTTTGAACCCATTGGGTGTGCCCTCCCGTATGAATCTGGGTCAGATTTATGAAACCGTTCTGGGATGGGCTGGTGAAAAACTCGGCCTGAAATTCGCAACGCCTATTTTCGATGGAGCTACAGTTGAAGAAATTGCAGAACATATAGATAGAGCAGGTTTACCTGTATTCGGACATACATACTTGTATGATGGTGAAACAGGTGATCGCTTTGACCAGAAGGCTACAGTTGGTATTATCTATATCATCAAACTGCACCATATGGTGGATGATAAAATGCATGCCCGCAGTATCGGACCATACAGTCTTATTACACAGCAACCACTGGGTGGTAAGGCACAATTCGGTGGTCAGCGTTTCGGAGAAATGGAAGTATGGGCGCTTGAAGCCTATGGCGCTTCCAATATCCTCCAGGAATTGCTCACGCTTAAGTCTGATGATATCATCGGCCGTGCTAAAACTTATGAAGCGATTGTGAAGGGTGACAGTATCCCGAGGGCGGGTATACCGGAATCATTCAATGTACTGGTCCATGAATTACGCGGATTAGGACTTGATCTTCGCTTTGACTAATAAAGCTTAACGCTTAAAGCCTAATGCTTAACGCCTTCTAAATAGTAAACCCTCTCAGAAATCTGGGAGGGTTTTTTAATTAGGTAATCTTATTCCTGAACCTGTGTAAATAAAATATGGTTTTATTATAATACTCAGAGGTCTTTCTATGCATATTCCGGGGGCTTCCCGGCCTATACCCCCTGGCAACCCCCCACCAACCCCCCGGCAACCCCTGAGGAACCCCCCGGTTAGCCGCCTCTAATCCGGGAGAACGATGAGTCCAAACTGGATAAATATTAACAAAAATAAGCTATACTTAGAGCTTGCCCTTGATAAAATACCCCAGTCCCCTGCCGGCCTCACTATATGCGGTAGAAATTCGTTCGTCTGTAGCGTAATCATTTTCAAAAAAACTTCCTCCCGGAGAATTTATTACGCTGATTTTAGCGATTACATGAGATTTATTGGCAGTTTCAACAATCCAGGCAACACCACTGATTTCGGCATTGTGACGCATGATGCCAATATTAAATCCTGGTTCAGTGTTAGTGGTTTTGAATATAAGAGTATATTTCGATTTTGGGTCAGGCTGAAATCCGCCATATTTTTCGAATTCCTTAGTGAAGCCGGGTTCGTATAAAGTTTCCCTGTCATCTTTCCAGGCTTTGGCCCACTCATCTCCTTTTCCAGGCGATTTTTTATTATATTCTTCGGTGTGTTTTGCAACGTATTCCGTCTCTGTCTGTTGTCCATGTGTATGTCCAGGCCCGGGCGGATGTCCATGTCCACTTCCCATCGACATGCTATCATAGGTAAAAGCGAATGCCAGCGTTTTTTCAGTTTTCAGTGGAGAAAGGTCACCCTCCTCTAATTTAACTTTCTGTCCGAATCCCCGGGCGGCTATTAGTAAAATAAAGCTCAGCAGCGTAAAGCGTTTCAAATGTTCCATGATTTATTTTTAAGGTTTAGTGCTATAAAAATAAAGAAATGCCCTTACAAAAAACCGTTGCAAAATCCTGAAAAGAAATTCTTAATTATTTAAAATGAATGAACCGGATGCATTGCCCGCTTCAAAATAAGCTTCGTCTACATGATCACCTGTTTCAAAATGTGGTCCTGCTTTACCCATAGCCTTGGTTATCTTCGCTTTAGCTATAATTTTTTTCTTGTCAGCGGTTTCAATAAGTATTAGTTCTCCCCTGACTTCAGGATTCTTATGAACCATTATTGCCGCGCTGCTAAACCCCTGTTCTATATAAGTGGTATGAAAAATCAAAGTATATTTTGCCGAATCCGAAATAGTCAGGCCAGATGATTTTTTAAACGCATCTGTGAATGCTGGTTCGAATTTTTCCCTTCTCTGAGAAATCCATTCCCTTGCCCATTCATCTCCTTTGCCAGGATATTTTTTATTTATTTCTGTTACTTTTTTATTTACATAATCAGCCTCAATTTTATACTTCCCAACCTGCAAACTATCATAAGTGAATTGAAGAGCAACTGTCTTTTCCTGAATTAGAATTTTAAAGCTGCCTTCCCCGAGTGTTAATTCCTGTCCGTCATCATAATGAAATGTAAACTGAAAAATAATAAGGGTGATTATTACCCTGGCAAATTGCATGTTATTAGATTCAGGGTTATTGAATGTTATTCAATTTTACAGTTAGCAATTCTTCCCTGAAGGTGGCATAGTCTGCCTTTATTTTCGCTGAAGTTTTCTTTTTATTGAAAAGTTCTTTTACGGATTCCGGGATGAGAACAGGCTTACCGGAAAATTTTTCCACTGTATCCGGAAACTTAACCGGATGTGCCGTTTCCAGGAAAATGCCTTCCTGTTGCGGATGATTTTTCAGCCAGCGATTCAGGGCCAGCCAACCTACTGCTCCGTGAGGATCCGCCAGGTATCCAAAATCCCGGTAAAGAGTATGGATTGCACGGCCCGTTTCCTCATCAGTAATACTTTCACTGCTCATAGTCTTCTTTAAAGGTTCAAATTCAGAATTGAATAAAGCCAGTACGCGAACAAAATTACTCGGGTCGCCTACGTCCATAGCATTTGATAAACTGGCTACTGCTTTTGCCGGATGATAAATGCCTGTTTTCAAATATTCAGGAACAACGGCATTTACATTACAGGCTGCAATAAAATGTTGTACAGGAAGTCCTGAATGAAAAGCCAGTAGTCCGGCACAGATATTTCCGAAATTTCCGCTCGGGACCGAAATAACCGGCGGTTTCAGTTTATTTTTCCATTGTTTCCAGGCCAGAAAATAATAAATCTGCTGAGGCAGCCATCGGGCTACATTGATGGAATTTGCTGAAGTTAAAAAGAGTTTTTCACCTAATTCTTTATCTGAAAACGCCTGCTTCACCAGGGTCTGACAATCATCGAAACTACCCTCTACTTCATATGCAGAAATATTTTTGCCCAGAGTAGTAAGTTGTAATTCCTGGACCGGGCTCACCTTGCCCGAAGGGTAAAGAATAACAACATTTACTCCTTCAACACCTAAAAACCCACTGGCGACTGCGCCGCCTGTATCACCTGATGTCGCAACCAGCACCGTAACGGGACGGTCATTCTCCTTCATGAAATATCCCAGACAACGACTCATAAAACGGGCTCCTACATCCTTGAATGCAAGTGTAGGTCCGTGAAATAATTCGAGCGCATAAATATTTTTAGAAACAGGAACCAGCGGGATATTAAACGCAATGGTTTCAGAAGTTATTTGTCGCAGTATTTTTTCGGGGATCGTTTCACCGACATATTGATTCATCACGGTCCACGCGATTTCTTCGTCAGAATATTTTTCAATATTATTAATCCAGGAAGAACGGAATACAGGAATTCTTTCAGGAAAAAATAATCCTTTTTCAGAACCCAACCCCAGTAAGGTTGCATTTCTAAAATCAACTTTTTCGGAGGGTTTATTAAGATTGTAGAATAACATTGAAAATTTATTTATTTCCAGATTGCGTTAAACATTACGCCTTACGCGTTAAGCCTTAAGTTTTAAGATCCCCTGGTGATTTACAGTTGTCACATAGATATAGTAGTTCACTCCGATCTTATCATATATCGATTTCATTACTGACGCTACGATTTCCGCCGTAGCTTCATCCCTGCTCAGCATAAATATCGAAGGGCCGGATCCTGAAATGCCACCACCAATAGCTCCTGCAGACCTGCACTCGGCCTTAATAATATCGAAACCTGGTATGAGAATAGATCGCACCGGTTCAATTATTACGTCTTCCAGTGACCTGCCAATAAGATCATAATCACCTTTCATCAGACCCGCTACCAATCCCCCGATATTTCCCCATTGTCTGATGGCATCTTTCAAAAGCACTTCTTTTCTTAATATTTCACGGGCATCTGAAGTCCTTACTTCAATCTGTGGATGTAAAACGGTTACGAATAAAGCGGGTGAAGAAATGGGAATGATATCCAACGGAAAAATAGAACGGATCAGGGTTACGCCTCCATAGATACAAGGAGCTATATTGTCCGCATGCTTAACTCCTGAAGCAACTTTTTCTCCAAACATGGCAAAACGAACAAGTTCTTCTTTTGTAAAAATATCACCCAGTAATTCATTGGCAGCCACCACAGCACCGGCAGCACTGGCCGCACTCGAGCCTATTCCACTTCCGGGTTTGATCTGTTTGGTAATGGTCACTTCAAAGCCAACATCCTGTTTTAAAACGGCTATCATTTCCAGCAATGGTGCGCCCGCCGTATTCATGGCAGGATCCGTGGGCAATTGAAAATTATCAGTTGTACGTATGATTACTTTCTTTTCATCGAGCAGGCGCACATGCATTATATCGTATGGCTCAGCCAGACAAAGTCCGAGCACATCAAAACCACAAACCAGGTTGGCAACGGTAGCCGGGGCATGAATGGTAATTTCCTTTGTCATAGTAAATTAAATATTGGCAGCCCTTATAATATCTGCAAAAACTCCCGATGCAGTTACTTCTGCACCTGCACCGGCGCCTTTTATCACCAGCGGCTGTTCGGGATAGCGGTCAGTATAAAAAAGTACTATATTATCCTTCCCGTACAAATGATAAAAATCGTGAGAAGGTCCCACATGCTGGAGACCGACAGAAGCCTTCCCATTTTCATAACCTGCAACAAATTTCAATTTTTTGCCTTCGGCTGATGCTAAGTCAAATAATTTCCTGAAATGCGCTTCTTCCTTTTCCATGGCGAGATAAAAATCTTCGACCGAACCTTTCATACAGGATGCCGGCAGAAAAATATTATTGCTGATATCTTCCATTTCAATTGCATTACCGGCTTCGCGGGCAAGGATCATAATTTTTCTCATCACATCTGTACCACTCAGGTCAAGTCGCGGATCGGGTTCGGTGTAACCTTCATCCTGGGCCTGTTTCACTACAGTTGCAAATTTCCTTTTACCATCGTAATGATTGAAAACAAAATTGAGGGTGCCACTCAGAACTGCTTCTATTTTTCTGATTTTGTCTCCGCTGCGCAACAAATCGTTAAGTGTACCAATAACCGGAAGTCCCGCTCCTACATTAGTTTCAAAATAATAAGCTGCGTTGAATTCTTTTGAAAGGTCTTTCAGTCTCCGGTAATAACTATAGGGGGAGGAACTCGCAATTTTATTGCATGCCACCACGGAAATACTCTTAAGCAGAAGGTGTTCATATCCCAATGCGACTTCTTTATTCGCAGTAACATCTACAAAAACGGAGTTACGCAGATTTTTTGAATGAATGGTTTTGATAAAGTCCCTTAACTGCATCGGTTTACCTTTTTCCAGTTCATTCTGCCAGTTGTTCAGGTCAATCCCTTCTTCCTGGATGAGCATTCGACGGCTGTTTGCCAGTCCTGTAACCCGCACCTGTAACCGAAGCTGATCCTGCAGAAAATGTTTTTGCTGTGCAAGCTGAGCGATCAGTCTTTTACCTACATTCCCTGTGCCCGTAATAAAAAGATTAAGTTGTTTATAAGTGGCTTCAAAAAATTCTTCGTGCAAAACATTCACAGCTTTTTTAACATCCTTCGTAGAGATAACCGCAGAAATATTTCTTTCTGAAGAACCCTGCGCGATGGCCCGTACGTTGATACCATTCCTGCCCAGAACGCCGAATAATTTTCCGCTTATACCCGGGTGACTCTTCATGTTATCCCCCACCAGTGCCACTATGGCCAGCTCTTCTTCTACTATTAAAGGCATTACGGTACCAGCCTGGATTTCAGATGTAAATACATCATCGATGGAAATTTTGGCAATGGCCGCCTGGGAACTATCTACGCCGACACAAATAGAATGTTCTGAAGAAGCCTGCGTAATGAGTATAACGTTGATCTGTTGTCTTGACAGGGCCTCAAATAACCTTTTGGAGAAACCGGGTATACCGATCATACCACTTCCTTCCAGGCTCAGGAGTGCTATACGGTGAATACTTGAAATTCCCCGTATACTATTGCCGGGAATACTTGAAACTTTTTCAATCAGGGTACCGGGATCGTTTGGTGAAAAAGTATTTTTTATCCATACAGGTATCCCCTTATTCATGACCGGCTGAAGTGTCGGCGGATAAATTACTTTCGCGCCAAAATGGGAAAGCTCCATGGCTTCCTGGTAGGAAATATCCGGAATAACGCGGGCTGTACTGACAAGACGTGGATCAGCCGTCATCATTCCTGAAACGTCGGTCCAGATTTCAATTCTTCGACTATTTAACGCATTCCCGTAAATGGCAGCTGTGTAGTCAGAACCACCCCTGCCTAAAGTCGTTGTGTTACCTTGTGCGTCTGAAGCGATAAAACCAGGAACGATATAAAGCGACCCTGGTGCTTGTTGAAAATATTCGCTCATCTTCCTATGCGTTGTAGTAAAATCCACCAATGCATGACCAAAGCGGGAATCTGTTATGATCAGATCGCGGGAGTCTTTCCAGATATTTTGTATTTCCTGGGCCGCCAGGCTTGCCGATAAAATTCGTGATGAAAGTATTTCTCCAAAACTGAGGACACAATCTTTGGTACGTTCAGACAGTTCCCTTAGCAGAAATATTCCTTTGAATATGTCCTCAAGTTCATTACACGTTTTTTTGACCATACTCAGAATACTGCTCTGGCCGGTTACCGGAATAAGTTCGCGAACAGTATCCAAATGTCTTTGCTCAATACTTTTCAGAGAATCCGTATAGCTTTCGTCACCTGAAGAAGCTGCAGTTGCGCAATGCAATAAATTATCGGTAATACCACCGAAAGCTGAAACCACGACTATAGTCTTATCCTGTCCTAAGGCATTTCCAATAATAGTAATGCATTTACCAATATTAACAGCATTGGCTACTGAAGAACCTCCAAACTTAAGAACCTGCATAAAAGAAATTGAAGAAATAAATAGAAAAAAAGAAACTGCTTAACAAACAGCCATGGGCCCGGGAATAATATGTGATTATACAACCCCTAAAGGGTTGTAATGGTAAAGGAAATGATCCCACCTGAAATGCGGGTGATAAAAGGAATAATACTGATATGTCTGGTTGGATGATTCATTTTATAAGAGAGGCAAAGCTAATGAATAATATTAATGAAAATGAAACAAATCATTATAATTTATACTATATCGAATGATTTTTCCCAAATGTTTTGATTTCCCGCTTATATATTGTTCGATTTGTTGAATGAATTTTAAATTCGCTTATGAATAATCAATCCTCCGGATTGCAGGAATTTAAAAACCTCGTAGGAATAAAGTTCCAGCTTTATAATAGTCTGTTTACCTCCCTTCCCTTTCACAGGATAGAGAAAACGGGCATTTTTTTATCACTCCTTCTCACTTATTGTGAAGAGGGATATCATAAGAAGCAGAGTCCCGTTCAGATTATTGAGGAATTTTTTAGCAAGCACTTTCCTGACGGAACGGACCGCGAAAAATCTGATATTCTCTTCCGATTCGTGCAATATGTAGAAAGACAGGTTGTACTTTTTGATGCATTGGAAGACGCAGCTTTTACCGGTGTAAATGATATGGGCGGACCCGGTACGCTTAAGCATCTTTCCTCCGAAATCATTCAATACAACAAGGAAAAAGAACTCAAGGAAAAACTGACTGACTATGACGTGAGACTTGTACTGACTGCCCATCCCACCCAGTTTTATCCGGGTCCCGTATTGGGCATTATCAATGATCTGTCACGCGCCGTTATCCAGAATAATGCTGCAGAAATCAATACTTTCATGCAACAATTAGGTAAAACTCCTTTCTTCAAAAAAAATAAACCATCCCCATACGACGAAGCAATTAGTCTCATCTGGTATCTGGAAAATGTTTTTTATCATGCAGCAGGAAAAATTTTATCATCGCTTAAGTCACAGTTCCCGGATGCCGTGAGTGATAAAAATCCAATCATCCAGATGGGCTTCTGGCCCGGTGGGGATCGGGATGGAAACCCTTTTGTCAAGACAGATACAACATTAAAAGTCGCTGAATCCCTGAGAAATGCTTTGTTGCGCTGTTATTATTTTGATGTTCGTCGGCTGAAGAGAAGGCTGACGTTTAAGGAAGTGGACCTGATCATCGCAGAATGGGAAGAAAAATTATACAAGGAATTATTCACACCAGATCCAGATACTCCTTTCGATTATGCAGAAATGCTCAAGGCAATGCTTAAGATACGGGAAGTACTTATCTATCAGAATAATGGGCTGTTTCTGTCAATGGCAGACAATTTCATCAGTAAAATGCGCATTTTCGGACTCCATTTTGCCACACTTGATTTACGTCAGGAAAGTTCTGTACATGAAAAAGTTTTGAAAATAATAAATGACAGGGATAAAATATTGCCAGATGATTATGAAGAATTGGATGAAAAAGAAAAAATAAAAATACTCGCCCATCTTAAACCTGCTTCAAAAATCCCTTTCTCTGATGAACTCACAAACGATACCCTTGCCAGCGTCCGGGCTGTGAAAACCATTCAGGAAAAAAATGGTGAAGCAGGATGTAACCGCTATATTATCAGCCAATGTAATAAAGCAAGCAATGTGATGGAAGTCTATGCGCTGTTCCTGCTTGGAGGTATCAAGAAGGATCAAATCAATCTGGACATTGTTCCCTTATTTGAGACGGTAGATGATCTGTATCATGCCGCAGGAATCATGAAAACCCTGTATACAAATTCGGAATACCGTGCCCATCTGAAAAGAAGGAATGAAACACAGACTATTATGGTTGGTTTTTCAGACGGAACGAAGGATGGAGGATACCTTATGGCCAACTGGAGTATTTATAAGGCCAAGGAAGAACTCACGCGGATTTCTGAGGAATATGGTGTCAAAGTTGTTTTCTTTGATGGGCGGGGGGGTCCTCCCGCCCGGGGTGGCGGAAAAACACACCGCTTTTATTCTTCACTGGGAAAAAATATCGCCAATAAGGAAATACAATTGACCATACAGGGGCAAACGGTTAGCTCGAATTTTGGAACGGTGGACTCAGCCCAGTTCAATATAGAACAATTAGTGCATGCCGGTATCGCCAACGACCTGTTTTCGGCACGTAAAGTGACCCTGACCGAAGAAGAGGAGGTCCTTTTATCAGAAATGGCTGACATCAGCTACCATGCTTATGCGGAACTGAGGGATCATGATTATTTTGCAGAATATTTAAGTGAAGTAAGCCCGCTTCAATTTTACGGGGAAACAAATATCGGTAGTAGACCCAGCAAAAGAAAAAATTCAGGAAAGCTGGAACTGAAAGATCTCCGGGCGATTCCATTCGTTGGAGCATTCAGCCAACTGAAACAAAATGTAACCGGATACTATGGTGTTGGAACTGCCCTTTTTGAAATGGAAAAAATGGGGAAATGGAAACTTGTTAAAAATTTATACAATAATTCCCCATATTTCAAAACCCTGCTTGATAACAGTGAGATGGCAATGAAAAAATGCTTTTTCCCACTCACGGAAACTTTTGCGAAGCACGTAAAATTTGGTAAAATTTGGAGGCTTATTTTCAATGAATTTGAACTTACAAAAAAATATATATTCAAACTCTCTGGCAAACAGGAACTTATGTCAGATTACCCTATTGAGCAATTGTCCATACAAATGAGAGAAAGGATAGTACTTCCCCTCAGCACAATACAGCAATATGCCATTGTAAGATACCGTGAAGCAGAAAGCTCTGGTTCCGCAATGAAGAAAATATTTGAAAAACTGATCATTCGCTGCTCATTCGGCATTATTAACGCGGCCAGGAATTCAGCCTGACGAAACCTGTTATTTTAATGGTATAAATATTGCTTAATACAGCCTTACGGGCTCATATTTAACAGTTATTTGTTAAATTTGTCCATTAATATTCGAATCTGACATGGCGCATTCTTCCATTCCTTTGAAAACATTGCCGGCTGTCCCGGCAGATAGATAAGACCCCTTTAACTACTTTAAGTGTTTTAGCATTTAACAGTTGTATAAAAAAAATGATGAGACGCGTATTCGGGAATCTATACTTTCTCACTTTTCTGAATGGCTTTTTATTGGCATCTCTTTTTTATTTCCATACAGAAGCCAATTATGAACATGAACTTTTCCAGGCAATCCATTCCGATATCAGCAGTAAAAAATTAAATGCAACCGATTCCCAGGATTCGGTGTTAATTAAGGTTATGCATGCCTGTCACAATCTAATGGTTGGCAGGGAACCAGTCTTTGAAGGAAAACAATTTCAGGGATTCAAAACAAGTCTGCTGGCACCCACATCAATCGACCTTATGACAGCCAGGGGGGCTTGTGGTAGTTTTGCAATGGTCCTGGCCAGGGTCCTTCAGGATTATAAATTCAAGGTCAGGATTGCCCAGATGAAATCAAATGGCATTTTTGCGGCGCATAACATTGTAGAAGCAAAGTCAGATCATGGCTGGGTAGTGCTGGACCCCTTTTTTAATGTGTATTTTGAGAAACCCACTCATCAGCTGGCAAGTTTCGAAGACGTAAAAGACAACTGGAATTATTACAAATCCCAGGTACCTTCAGATTATGATTTGAATTACCGGTATGAAGACGTTCGATATTCCAATTGGACAAAAATTCCGGTTTTTATGCCGGCTATTAAGAAAATGCTGGATCTTACTATCGGAAAGCAGCGTGCGGATAATATTTCGCTTCGGACTTACTTCCTGAGAAAATATGATATTTGTTTTGTTTTCGTTTTAATCCTCTTCCTTGTTGTTTTTTCTTTAACGCTTGTTAAGCTCATCAAAGCGAAGATATTTCCTCAAAAAAATATTCCCGTAACATTTGCGAATGTTTACAAATACTTTAGAATTCGTTTTATTGATAAGACAATTCCTGAACACAGTCAGGCGTAGTAGCTAATTTAGTTATCGGGTTTCCTTTCGCTTTGGCTTTAAGCCTTGCGCCTGACTTCCTCACATATCCACATTAAACGGCCTTTCGAATATCATTCTCCCCACATCATTGCACATTATTTATATTTGAATCTTTAAACTGACAAGATGCTTAAAATTGGTGTATTTGGAACGGGACATCTGGGAAAATTTCATCTGAACAACTGGAATCTCATCCGTGACGCAGAAATCGTTGGGTTTTATGATCCCAACGACGAAACTGCAGCTGAAGTAACTGAGAAATACAAAATCAAAAGATTCATTGATCCGGAAACGTTAATGAATGTCTGCGATGCAGTGGATATCATTGCACCAACACCTGCACATTTTAGTCTTTGCGAAATGGCTATTCGTAAAGGGTAAGCACGTTTTTGTCGAAAAGCCATTGGCAAATGATATGGAAGAAGCGAGGACACTGCTAAAGCTGGTAAAAGAATCCAATGTCAAATTACAGGTGGGACATGTGGAAAGATTCAATCCTGCCTTTCTGTCTCTGGAAGGAATTGCCTTACATCCTATGTTTATTGAAGTACACCGTCTGGCTGAATTTAACCCAAGAGGTACAGAAGTGAGTGTTATACTGGATCTGATGATTCATGATATTGATATTATTCTACATATAGTTAAGAGCGACGTGAAAAATATATATTCCAGTGGAGTCGCAGTAATGACAGATACACCTGATATCGCGAATGTGCGAATGGAATTTAATAATGGCTGTGTCGCTAACCTGACTTCCAGTCGAATTTCTATGAAGAAAATGAGAAAAATGCGCATTTTCCAGAAAGATGCATATATCGGTGTTGATTTCCTGAACAAGAAATCAGAGATTATTAGTCTCAATAATTCAGGCAATACTGAAGAGGGATTTTCATTTGATATTGAAACCATGAATGGGACAAAGTCTATCCTGGTACGAAATCCGGAAGTGCCCGATATCAACGCCATTCGGCTGGAGCTTGAAAAATTCACTTCTTCGGTTCTTTATAATAAACCCACCCTGGTTTCCGAACTGGACGGATACCGGGCCATGGATGTTGCTCATCAGATTCTCCAGAAAATAAAATTCAATTCCATTAACAGCTGATTCATGTCGCACGCAGGAAGAAAGATCCATATCACATGGTATGTACTGAATGACTTTATTTCGGCTATACTTTCCTGGATGATCCTATATTTTACGCGGCGCGTCCTTTTGGATGAACCAGTTTATATTTCCGGAAAGCTCTTTCTTAACAACCGCTTCTGGCTTGGCCTGCTGCTTATTCCTGCAGGCTGGATCATTTTTTACGCGCTTACAGGAACTTACCATTCACTATATAGGAAATCCCGTTTATACGAATTTTCCAGTACTGCTGTTTGCAGTCTGATCGGCTGTACTGTGTTGTTTTTTGCCATCGTCATTAATGACCCGCAAACGGATTACCGATACTATTATAAAGCATATTTTACGTTCCTGATCATGCATTTCCTGATCACGTGGATTGGCAGGTGGATAATACTTTCTTATACAAAAATGCAGATCCGAAGCGGGGAGATCGTTTTCAACAGCCTTTTGCTCGGATCAGGACCCATCGGTGTTAAAACATATGAAGAAACAGTCAACGGACTAAGGGCAAACGGATATATTTATACCGGTTATGTACAACCGAATTATGCATGCGACAAAATGAATATACCGATATCCTGCCTGGGTAATGCCGATGCACTTGAAAAACTTGTTGACCAGGAACATATCCGGCTTGTTGTAATTGCTCTGGAAAGGAATGATCAGGAAGAGGCAGAACTTATGGTACAGCGATTGAGTGAAAAGGATGTTGAAATAAAAATCATTCCGGATATCCTCGACATCTTATCCGGCTCAGTAAAAACCAGCAACCTTTTTGGGGCCCTGCTTACAGATATTCATACCGGGCTGATGCCTGAATGGCAAATGCATATTAAACGGCTTGTTGACGTGTTATTTTCCCTTTTCGCCCTGATCTTCCTTTCCCCCCTGCTTTTATATGCCGCCATCAGAGTAAAACTGAGTTCCCCCGGACCCGTTATATATTCACAGGAAAGAACCGGTTATAAGGGCAAGAAATTCATGATACATAAATTCCGTTCCATGATAAGGGACGCTGAACTGCAAGGTCCCAGCCTCTCATCAGAAAAAGACGACCGGATCACTAATTGGGGAAAGACAATGAGAAAATGGCGCATTGATGAACTGCCTCAAATACTGAACGTAATCAGAGGCGAAATGAGTCTGGTCGGTCCCCGCCCCGAAAGACAGTTTTACATCGATCGCATCCTGGAAATAACACCATATTTTAAATATCTGCTAAAAGTAAAACCTGGTGTCACTTCCTGGGGAATGGTACAATTCGGATACGCAGAAAACGTTGAAGAAATGGTGGAGAGAATGAAATACGATCTTATATACATAGAAAATATTTCTCTTGCCCTCGACTTTAAGATCATGATGCACACTTTACTCACGATTTTTAAAGGGAAAGGGCGATAAGTTTTCAAACGATGCTTATTTGAAAAAAATTTTGATATTCCCCGCGCTGCTTTTTGTCATTCAGGCCAAATCTCAGTCTGACTGGAAACAATCTCTTCGATATAACATACATGTCACATTTAACCAGCCTGAAAAGTCGCTTGACGCTTTGATGAAACTGCAGTATACCAATCATTCACCCGATACACTTTCCTTTATCTGGTTTCACGTGTGGCCCAATGCCTACCGCAACGATATGACACTATATAGTGAGCAATTACTTGAAAATGGTGATACGCGCTTTTATTTTTCTTCAAAAGATCAAAAAGGCTATCTGAACAGGCTGGACTTTCGGGTGAACGGAAGTTTAGCTGTTATTCAGGATCACCCTGAATATATTGATGTCGTGAAACTCATCCTCCCAAAACCACTACTGCCCGGAGACAGCGTCGTAATTTCTTCTTCCTTTCATCTGCGTATTCCATTTAATTTCAACGGTAACGGATACAGCGCTCATCATTTTGAATTGAGGAACTGGTATCCTGAACCCGCAGTATACGACAGACAAGGCTGGCACCCTATGCCTTTCCTGGTTCAGGGAGGCGCTTATCACGAAGGGGCAGATTTTGTCGTGGAAATTGAAGCACCATCTGCTTACGTTATAGCTGCCGGCGCCATTGCTGATACTATTTCACGTTCTGCCACAAATAACCTGTACCGGTTCTCTATAGAGAATGCCAATTCATTTGCCTGGATTGCAGATAGTCATTACGTGTTGAAAACAGACAGCATGGAAACGGCTGATGGTCGGAGGATCTGTATACAATATTTCTTTAACTCTTTAAATTCAGTTGCTGCCAGCCAGGTATCTGCCCAGACAAAAAGTGAAATGGTGCAACTTTCGGAATGGCTTGGTCCCGGTATGCTACAAACTCTGTCCATAGTACAGGCAGACCCGATGGCAGATCAGAATTTTACAGGATTGGTTTGTATCGGCTCAAAGAAAACTGACTGGCAGGCGGGACTCAGAAAAGGTTTACTTGGACAGTGGTTCCAAACTATACTGCTCACCGATCAACGAAACCGGCCATGGTTTTCAAAAGGGTTTATTAATTACTATAACCAAAGGCTCCTGGATTTTTCCTATTCGGCCGGATCTGACGGTAAAATATTTTCCCATAATAATCTTTGGCTCAGAGTCGCGGAACAGGAAAAAACAACACAGCCTGTAACTACACCGGCACCTGAATTCAGTACCGCAAATGATTCCCTTATTGCTGGCAATAAAGCAGGATTGTGGCTCAATAATCTGAAGGATTCAATGGGTGTTAAAAGTTTTGATCAAAATATGAGAAACTTTTTTTTTCATTGGAAATTCAATCACCCTTACCCTGATGATTTTAAATTGATAATGGATTCCGGATCGGGAAAAAACTGGCAACCTGAATTTGATAAACTGAATGGCAATGAATCTTTTTTTGATTCCACAGCGAAGCGAATCATCAGGCCTTCATTTATTTTTTCAGTCAGAAACAGCGAAAAATATAATTATATTGGACTATCACCTGTTCCAGGATACAATCATTATGATGGTTTTATGCTTGGTACCCTGATCCACAATATCAATCTGCCGAATAATAAATTTGAATTTCTATTCACTCCCCTGTATGCTTTCGGATCTCGCCGTCTGGTAGGCCTCGGAAGAATGGAATTTTCCTTGTATCCGGACAAGCATTTCAGACGTATCAGTATCGGAATAAATGGAGCACATTTTGACACCAATAAAGCCACGGACAGCGCAGGCCGGTTGCTTTATGAAAATTTTTCCAAACTTGTTCCTTATATCAGGTTTGATTTTAAACCTTCCGGTCCGAGAAGCAGCATCAGCAGATGGATGGATTTTAAAACCTATCTGGTTAAAGAAATCAACTATGAAGGATTTGAAATTTCCTCTCAAGATTCACTCATTCATCCAAATTCATTGAGCAGCAATTTTAGTTATGTAAACCAGCTTAGTTTTAATCTTCTGGATAACCGGGCACTGTACCCATATGATCTTCGTGTAGAATTCCAGCAGTCCGAACTATTTTACCGCATCAACCTGGAGGCAAATTATTTTATGAACTACCCCGACGGCGGCGGGTTGCGCGTTCGTTTTTTTGCGGCCAAATTTGGTGTTTGGAATGAAAATAACAGCTCGCAGGTTACAAGATATGAACCCAAATTGCTGGGTGTAAATGGTGAAGAAGATTATTTATATGAAGATTATTTCATTGGTCGATCTGCTTCTTATGCGATTGAAAAATCTTCTGTCTCTAATGCCGGGTTACCGGCTCAGCAGATCATGAACAGGGACGGGGGATTGAAATTACGTATCGATGATTACGATTATGTTCAGGGGAAATCCACCAACTGGGTTAGTTCGCTGAATTTTAATACTACACTACCCGCCAGTCTTTTTCCATTTCCTTTCCCAGTCAGGATATTCTTTGACGTTGGAACTTATGCTGAAGCCTGGCAAAATAATCCTCCTACCAGTAAATTTCTGTACGTAGGTGGTATACAATTAAGTCTGTTCAAAAACCTATTGAATATTTATGCTCCTCTGGTATACAGCAGCGATTTTAATGAAGCGCTGACAGGCATTAATTTCGGTCACAGAATTACCTTCAGTATTGATATTCAGAATATAAATTATAAAAAGATTATTCGAAAAGCAGCCGATCATGATTGAACCGTCCCCTGACATCAGGTATCTGGATCGAAACGAGATCGACATTGAAAAATGGGATCGATGTATATGCAATGCTCCCAACGGATTGATCTATGCCCGATCCTTCTATCTGGATTCAATGGCCGAAAATTGGTCGGCCCTCGTGGAAGGAGATTTTCAACATGTTATGCCGCTAACGTGGAATAAGAAATTTGGATTTTCATATCTATATCAACCCTATTTTACAAAATGTCTGGGTGTTTTTGGAAAAAATTCAGTACCATTTGAAATTTCCTCGTTTTTACTTGCCATACCTGAGACTTACTGCTATTGGGATATCGATCTGAATGAAAACAACTTTGTATCTATTGAAAAAAATAAATCCGGTATAAATCTGTTCGCACGAACTAACTATTTCCTCTCCCTAAAAGATGACTATGTGCGGTTGCAACTTCAATACAAAAGACTTGCCATACGTATGAAGAAAAAAGCGGTAGAAAATAAACTTGAAATTCTGAGAGGTGAAGATCCTTCTTTAATAATAAAATTATACCGGAAGGATTATGGTTACCGTCATCGTTCCATAAAGAATAATATTTATAATAAATTGCTGATCTGTCTAAACATTGCATGTCAGGACAAATTAGCTGAAACCTATCTGGCCAAATCAATTTCCGGAGAAATACTGGCATATTATATTATACTTCAGGATGAAAAATTCATTTATTCGCTGCTTGGAGGTAGTACGTCACAAGGTAAAAAACTTGGTGCTTTTTACTTATTGACAGATGCCATCATTCAGGATCACGCTGGTTCAAATAAAATATTCCGATTTGAAGGTTCGGATATCCCCGGGGTATCATTTTTTGACGCATTGTTCGGGCCGGAAAAAATATCGTATCAACATATGATTAAGAATAATCTGCCTTTCCCGTTCAGATTTTTTAAATAACGGATCATGATAAAAAAAGATCAGTATACCCTTTTGTTTATTATACTGGGATCCGTTGCTCTGAATTTTCTGAATTCACCAATGTCCGGGATTTTTTCTGATGACAAGGAAATCTTCAGGTACGCCGGCCTGGTAATTTATAAAGGCGGTGTTCCGTACCGGGACTTTTTTGATCATAAACCACCTCTTATATATTTTTTAAATTCCCTCAGCTGGTATGTAGGTCCCTGGTTTACCTGGATGCTGGATACTTTGTTAATACTCTTAGCCAGCCTGCTTTTCTATTGGCTTTGCAGGAAGAATAAAATGGCGTGGCCCTGGTTTCTCCCGCTCATTTTTAATCTGCTGATCAGGTACAGCCTTGTATCTTTCGGAAATGGAATGACACGGGAATATACAACAGCCTTCCTGCTCATATTTTTTTGTGTAATGCAGGGAAACGCCAGATATAAATATTTCATATTGGGGTTGCTGACTGGTTTAACATGTTGGATGCAGCAGGATGCACTGATCACCCTTGCTCCGTTTTTCATATATTCGGTTTTTTCAAAAGATGGATTGAATCATCTTCATGTTGGGAATCGAATTCTTTCCATAAGCGTTGGCTTTTTGATCATTTCTCTCCCACTGATTTACTATTTTCTAGTACACCAGTCCATTTTATACATGTGGAAGGATGCCTTTTTGTTTAATCTGAATGCACCGGGCAGGCATGTTGATTTTTTTGATAAAATTAAAGCTATCAAACATGCCATTCATGAATCTGAATATGAAATGGCTTTCTATACATCTCTAATACTCGGGATAACTGCGATGTTTCTAAAAAGTAAAAAGCCTGTTCTCTTATTCACGGCCCTTTCTGCCATGGCTCTTTCTTTTGCCGGACAATATATATCAGGGCGAATGTTAGCGGGGAATGCCTTTATATATTATTTGCAGCCTCTTGCTGCTACCCTACCCATCCTGATTTATATAGTATTCTACGGATCACCGGTTTCATTTCTTCAGGATAAAACAGCCCAGCTTATATTATATCTTATTGTCAGCACGACTTTATTCTTTGGCACACTGAGATACGCGGCGGGTTTTCGTTTCCGTTCAAATAAAGAAAAATGGTTTGCTGGTCTTCCCGAAGTTGAATATTTGGATAATCAGTCCCTGGACGATTATCAGTTATTTGTTTTCGACGATTCCAATTTCATTTATCTGTATAATGAACACAAAATGTTTGCACCATCTCCCTGGATCTATCATTATTTCTGGAACTGGAGTCAGGACTGGGATAAGGATGAAATTATTTTCAAATCTATCATTCGAAGTCTGCAATCTCACAAAACCCGCTTTATACTGGATTGTTCAGAAGCAAGAAATGATATTAAGAATAAAATGATATATAATGAATGGCAACAATTTCTGCAAAGCAACTATTCAATGATAATAAAAGATTCTTCAAACAGGAAACTGTGGAGGATCCAGTAGTTCTTCGGCCAGAGCAAGATCCAGCGGGGTAGTTATTTTAAAATTATCCTCTTCTCCTTCAACAAGATGCACTAAGTGACCCGCGGCCTCCACTACTGAAGCGTCATCGGTAAACATCTCCTGATAATCGGATTGATATGCAGGCAGTATGAGATCGCTTAAAAATGTTTGCGGTGTCTGCACCATTTTTACTTCTTGTCTTCTGATAGCTTTATGTCCTGATTCATACATAACTCGAACGCTGTCCTTCGAATCAATGCATGGAATGGCGGATCCGAATCGCACGGCTTCCTCATAACAATGGTGGATGAGGGATGGGCTTAACAAACAGCGTACTCCGTCATGTACAAATATCACCGATTGTTCCTTTATTAAGCTTAGTCCGTTTTGAACAGAATGAAAACGGGTGGTTCCCCCTACAACGGTCTGAATCGGGAATTGGGAAGTCATCTCATCGCAAATGGCCCTTCCCGGATCATAATATTCGGCAGGCAGCACCACAATGATGTGGATATCCTTATATGATTTCAGAAAGGTATGCAGAGTATACCAGAGAATGGGTTTGTTATGAATAAGTAGAAACTGTTTGGGCAATTCACTGCCCATGCGCGAACCCGAACCACCCGCAACGATTACAGCATATTTTTTCATCCGAAATTATTCTGTTGATTCGCAAAGCACCATCATTATCCCGTTATAATTATTTTTCAACTAACAACCGCTGACATTCTCTTAAAAGCTTCGATTTATCAATAGCCACAGTGCCGACGGATTCGCATACCAGGCCTCCTGCAAGATTTGCGATTTCCGCCATCATGCGCGTATTGCGTGTCAATGCATATATAAGTGTAGCCACTGCAATTACCGTGTCTCCGGCTCCGGATACATCTGCCACATTTCTTATATGAGACGGAACCATCCTTGATTCTTTCCCGTCTTCATAAAAAACACCTTTCTCTGAAAGAGTAATAAATGAAATCCGGTGATTCAGTTCACTAAAAAGTTTCTGATGTATATGTGCAAGCGCATTTTCATTTACTTCTTCAATCATTAAATTCAAAGCCTCCCGGGCTTCTTTCAAATTAGGTTTGAAAATGTCTACTCCCCTGTATTCAAAAAAATGTTTTCTCTTGGGATCTACTGCAGTGATTACGTTATTTTTCCCGCAGATATCGATAAGTGCATGTATAATTTTTTCAGTAAGCACTCCTTTGTTATAATCTTCAAATATTATAGCGGCCGGGGACTCGTCTTTGATAAATTTCTCTAACTGGGCAATCAGCTGCTGTTCCTGTTCATGGTCAAGTTGTAATAAAGTTTCTGAATCCAGCCGCATCATCTGCTGATTTCGACTGATTACGCGCATTTTGTTCGTTGTAATTCGTTTCCCGGATTTAAGCAGATAGGCAGTATTTATTTTATTCTCATTGAGTAAACCAGTAAGGACCTGTCCATCATCGTCGTTTCCAATAACCGAAAAAATGGAGACCGGAGTTCCGAGCGATGCGAGATTCAGCGCGACGTTACCTGCACCTCCAATACGATACTCTTTTCTGTTTACTGTTACTACCGGTACAGGTGCCTCAGGGGAAATCCTTTCCACATTTCCCCACCAGTATGTATCCAGCATTACATCGCCGATCACTCCGATTTTGATGGATGAAAAGGATTTAAATAACTCTTTGTAATCGACAGAAACTGACATACTATTCATTCTCTTTTTTACTGCCGGCGGCATTGGCAATATAATATATCGGAATACCAAGTATCGCAATGATGAGCCCTGGCCAGGTAAATTCTGGCTTATATATAATCAGAAGTACACAAAAACTTGTTCCCATCAGGATATATAAAGCCGGCAAAAAAGGATATCCAAATGCCTTATATGGCCTTGGAAGATCGGGCCTCTTTTTTCGCAGTATAAAAATACCCAGAATCGTAAGAACATAAAAAATGACCACTACAAATGAAATCATATCAAGGAGATCACCGTATTTCCCGCTGAGGCACAAAATAGAAGCCACTAAGAATTGCGCCCATAGTGCCCACTGCGGAACATTATTATTGTTTAGCGTTCCGGCTCTTTTGAAAAAAACCTTATCCTTCGCCATCGTATAATAAACGCGGGCACCTGCAAGAATTAGTCCGTTATCACATCCGAATGTGGATACCATGATGAGGAGTGCAATAATATAAGTGCCTGATTTACCAAAGATCACCTGCGACGCGGCTACTGCAATCCGGTCTTTTTCAGCATGTGCTATTTCATTTAATGGAAGAACGGCAACATACATCAGGTTTGCGAATACATAGATTACGGTCACGATAAGTGTGCCGAGAAAAAGAGACAACCCTATGTTTTTCTGTGGATTTTTTATTTCCCCTGCAATGAATGTAACATTGTTCCAGGCATCACTGCTAAAAACAGATCCTACCATGGCCGCCGCTATGCCCCCAAATAAGGCAGCTCCACCAATAGATTGAACGTTAAAGCCAAGGGCCGGATTACAAATGTCCCTCAGATTTGATTTCGTGGCCTGCCATGCCAACGCCCAGTTCGCGTGCCAGACTTCGGGATGAAAAGCAATAAAACCAGCAATGATCAACCCGAACAAAGCGAGCAGTTTAGTAGATGTAAAAATATTCTGGATCCATTTGCTTCCTTTTAATCCTTGCGTATTCGTGTATGTTAAAAATCCGATGATACATATGGAAGTCAGCTGTGCTGCGTTGATCGAAAAATATGTTGGAGAACCGCAGCTGTTTAAGCCGGTTTGAAAACGGAGGATATGATTGTCTTCACTCAAAGCCGGAATCAGATACGCCGCATATTTTGAGAAGGCTACTCCGACCGCAGCAATCGTGCCTGTTTGAATGACGGAAAAAAAACTCCACCCGTATAAAAAAGCGGTCAATGGATTATAAGCTTCTTTAAGGTAAATATACTGGCCACCTGCCTTGGGAAACATGCCGCTGAGCTCACCGTAACTTACAGCAGCAGTCAGGGTCATAAATCCGGTGATGAGCCAGACCAAAATGAGCCACCCTGCTCCCCCAACATTTCTGACGATATCTGCGCTTACGATGAAAATTCCCGAACCAATCATGGATCCCGCCACGATCATAGTCGCATCCGTCAATCCCAATGTTGGTTTAAAAGAATGGGGCTCTACGGGCATAAGATAATTTGACCCGGAAGATAGTATTACTTTTTCTTATATTCTGCATTCAGACCGGCTACCAGATCATCTGTAATATTAAATGCAGTATCCCGGATATAAATAAATGAATTGGCCTCATAAGAAATGATATAGTTATAGCCTTTCCCTTTATTATATTCTTTGAGATAATCTTCGATTTTTTTTCTTATATCTGCTTTCAGATCTTCATTATGTTTAAGCAGTGCTTCCTGAAGGGACTGTTTTCTTGTCTGATAGCTTTGCTGCATTTGTGCATATTCCTGTTGAGCCTGCTCACTCTCAGTTTGCGTCATCGTTTTTGCATTCTTCTGCCACTCAGTTATTTTTTTCTGATATCCCTTTTCCATGTTATTCAGTTCCGCATTCATTTCATTTTCCCTGCCCTTAACCTGTTCCAGCACATCTTTGAAATATTGGTAGTGCGCTTCCAGGGAATCCGTATTGAAATACGCCATACGGAAATTGTTGCCCGTAGAAACCGGAGCATTTGTACTGGTAGCAACAGCAGGTGTTTGGGATTTGCGAGTCATTAAGACGATCACAAGCAGAAGTGCCAGAACCCCGGGAACTATTGAGAGATATTTCATGCGAATACTAAAGTTTTATTTACAATATACCTGATATAAAAGTAGGAAGCATTTCTGCTTCCTACTGCTTATTATTTCATAAATTTTGGGCTTATTCATCTTCGTCAAACTGCATGGCTTCACGGGTGTTCTGGAGCAATTCATATTCTTCCTTACTTCCCACGATCATGTTCTCAAACTCACGCAAGCCTGTACCCGCAGGTATCGGATGACCCGTAATTACGTTTTCCTTAAGACCCATCATGTCATCTGTTTTGCCTTGAATGGCTGCAGATGAAAGTACTTTAGTGGTTTCCTGGAACGACGCCGCTGAAATCCAGCTTTGTGTTCCGAGTGAAGCCTTGGTAATTCCAAGCAACATTGGAGCCGAGGTTGCAGAATGAGCATCCCGGAATTCTGCCAGCTTTTTATCGTTGCGCCGCAGGATTGAATTTTCTTCCCTGACTTCACGTAAACTTACAATCTGACCCGGTTTCAATTTGGTTGATTCACCTGCTTCAGTAACTACCTTCTTATCGAAGATCCAGTCATTTTCATCAAGGAATTCAATTTTGTCCACAGTTTCATCTTCAAGGAAACGGGTATCTCCAGGATCAACGATATTGAGCTTACGCATCATCTGCCTCACAATAACTTCAATATGTTTGTCATTGATCTTCACACCCTGCAAGCGATACACTTCCTGGATTTCATTCACTACATACTCCTGCACTGCAAAGGGTCCCTTGATTGCAAGGATATCAGCTGGCGCAACCTGACCATCAGATAGCTGGGCACCTGCCTTAATAAAGTCACCATCCTGTGCAAGAATCTGACGTGTAAGCGGAACAAGGTATTTCTTGATGATACCATCTTTGGCCTCCACAATTATTTCACGGTTACCTCTCTTTATATTGCCAAAAGTAACCACGCCATCAATTTCAGAAACAACAGCAGGATTACCCGGATTTCTTGCTTCAAACAATTCAGTAACACGGGGAAGACCACCTGTAATATCTCTAAGTTTACCAAGCACACGTGGAATTTTTACAATTACCTGGCCGCCGCGTACTTCTTCGCCTTCCTCCATAATGATATGGCTTCCGACCGGAAGGTTATAATTTTTAATTTCCTTACCGCCCTCTACGACGATACCGGGAATCTTTGTTTTATCTTTCGTATCAATAACTACTTTTTCACGGTGCCCGGTTTGTTCATCGGCTTCTTCGCGATAGGTAATTCCTTCAATTACATTTTCAAATTTCAATTTGCCGGAAATTTCACTTATGACAACATTGTTAAACGGATCCCAGGTACAGATCACTTCGCCCTTGGATACTTTCTGTCCGTCCTTAACCGTCAGTGTAGCACCATATGGTACATTGTTGGTAATCAACAGACGGTCATTCTTCACATCCATAATCCTTACTTCTCCGGTACGACCGATAACAACAGGCACTTTTGAACCTTCATTATTTTCAGCCAGCACGGTTCTCAATCCATCGAATTGAATTGTACCGTCGAATTTAGCCAACAGTGAAGATTCTACCGATGCGGAACCTGCAACACCACCCACATGGAATGTACGGAGGGTAAGCTGAGTGCCTGGTTCTCCGATCGATTGCGCAGCAATGATACCAACTGCGTCGCCTTTCTGGGCGGTATAGCCGGTAGCGAGATTCTTACCATAACATTTAACGCATACACCTCTTTTACTTTCACAGGTAAGAACCGAACGGATTTCAACGGTTTCAATTCCGGCTTCTTCTATTTTCTTGGCAACTTCTTCAGTGATTTCGATTCCTCCCTTGGCAATGATCTTATCAGTTGCCGGATCATATACATCATGAAGAGAAACGCGTCCCAGAATACGATCATATAATGGTTCCACGATATCTTCATTATCCTTCAATGCCGTAGTGGCAATACCTCTTAACGTTCCACAGTCTTCTTCTTTGATTACTACATCCTGAGCGACATCCACAAGACGTCGGGTTAAATAACCAGCATCCGCTGTCTTCAACGCAGTGTCTGCAAGACCTTTACGCGCACCATGTGTAGAAATGAAATAGTCCAATACATTAAGTCCGCCTTTGAAATTTGAAAGGATCGGGTTCTCAATGATTTCACTTCCCGTAGATCCTGATTTCCTCGGTTTAGCCATCAATCCGCGTATACCAGCCAGCTGTTTGATCTGCTGTTTGGATCCACGGGCGCCGGAATCAAGCATCATATACACAGAGTTGAAGCCTTGCTTGTCTGAGCTCAACTCACGGATCAGGGTTTCCGTGATTCGGGTATCCACGCGAGACCATATATCTACTATCTGATTATACCTTTCGTTATTTGTAATCAGACCGGTATTGTAGTTATCCCACACTTCATCCACTTCTCCCTTTGCATTTACAAGCAATTCTTCTTTGGTATCCGGAATGATGAGGTCGTTAATACTGAATGACAATCCACCACGGAATGCCATCCGGAATCCGAGGGTTTTGATATCATCAAGAAACTTAGCCGTTTTGGGTACATTTGTCCATTTAATGATATTACCAATTATTTCGCGGAGTGATTTCTTGGTGAGCAGCTGGTTTACAAATCCAACTTCGACGGGCGTATACTGATTGAAAAGAACGCGGCCAACGGTTGTTTCAAGCAATTTCTTCTCGAGAACATCCTGTTCATTTCTGACATTTACTTTCACTTTAATGTACGCATGCAAATCCAGTTGCCCTTCGTTATATGCAATGATCACCTCTTCGGGACTGTAAAATGCCTTCCCCTCACCCTTAACTTTTTCAGTTGCTGTGGACTTCTTTCCTTTTGTAATATAATACAAACCCAAAACCATGTCCTGTGAAGGAAGAGTAATAGGTGTACCATTCTGAGGATTCAATATATTATGGCTCGAAAGCATAAGTAACTGCGCTTCCAGGACAGCTGCACTGCTCAGTGGAACATGCACCGCCATCTGGTCTCCGTCGAAGTCAGCATTAAACGCGGTACATACAAGCGGATGCAACTGGATGGCTTTACCTTCAATCAGCTTTGGCTGAAATGCCTGGATGGATAAACGGTGAAGCGTCGGTGCACGATTCAGCATCACAGGATGACCTTTCAGAATATTTTCAAGAATGTCCCAAACGATGGCTTCTTTGCGGTCAACCAGCTTACGTGCTGACTTCACCGTCTTTACAATACCCCTTTCAATCAGTTTACGAATGATAAACGGTTTGAAGAGTTCAGCGGCCATATCCTTAGGCAATCCGCATTCATGCAGTTTTAATTCAGGACCTACAACGATTACAGAACGTCCGGAATAGTCTACACGTTTTCCGAGCAGATTCTGACGGAAACGACCCTGTTTTCCTTTCAGTACATCACTGAGCGATTTCAATGCGCGTCCACCTTCTGCTTTAACAGCATTGGATTTACGACTATTGTCAAAAAGAGAATCGATTGCTTCCTGCAGCATTCTTTTTTCATTTCGCAGAATTACTTCAGGTGCTTTGATTTCCAGCAAACGTTTGAGACGGTTATTCCGGATGATGACGCGACGATACAGATCGTTTAAGTCTGAAGATGCAAACCTTCCTCCATCAAGTGGAACGAGAGGACGCAGTTCAGGCGGAATAACGGGAATATATTGCATAACCATCCATTCAGGACGGTTTGTAATTCTTGTATTGGCGTCACGGAAACTTTCAACCACACTCAAACGCTTTAAAGCATCTGCCTTGCGTTGCTGTGAAGTTTCATTAGCTGCCGCAGCCCGCAGATCAAAGCTCAGCTGATCGAGGTCAATGCGCTGCAGAAGATCATGAACAGCTTCTGCACCCATCTTGGCAATGAACTTTGTCGGATCATCATCTGGTAAATACTGATTGTCCTTTGGAAGCGTATCAAGAATCTCCAGATATTCTTCCTCCGTCAGTAAGTCACCCTGGTTTTGGTTTTTATCAGCACGTATACCTGACTGAATAACCACATATCTTTCGTAGTAAACGATACTCTCAAGCTTCTTTGAACTCATACCCAGCAGATAACCGGTTTTGTTCGGAAGACTCTTAAAATACCATATGTGAACGACAGGTACCACAAGTTTGATATGACCCATACGTTCCCTGCGAACCTTCTTTTCAGTTACTTCTACACCGCAACGATCACACACGATCCCCTTATAGCGTATCCTCTTATATTTTCCGCAGGCACATTCGTAATCCTTTACGGGTCCGAATATGCGCTCACAAAACAAACCATCCCTCTCGGGTTTGTAAGTTCTGTAGTTTATGGTTTCAGGCTTTAAAACCTCTCCATAAGATCTTTCCAGAATGGAATCGGGAGAAGCAAGCCCGATGGTAATTTTTGAGAAAGTGGCTTTGGGACGATTTTCTTTTTTAATAGCCATATATTAATATCAGGTTTTTAAAAGATAAGTTACCACCCATGCATTTACAAAGCAGTTTCAAGCAGGATGAACTCACCCCTTTTCGCAACTTACTTTGTTGAAAATCAATAATTTACAGAGAAAATGATTCTGAAAATGCCAGCATAAGGAGGGCAAAGGTACGTTCTTTGTATTAATTTACCAAGATATGGTATCCACACCTCAGGGGAATTTAAGCCCTGATTATAGGGTCCATTTTTGGTCTTTTTTTCAGGTCAGCATAGTAAAGAGAGATAGTCAGCAGAGAAAATAATAAGTAAGGAGTGACATATCGTTCTTCGTAAAAAGGGTAGAGAAGAAAACGAACAAGAATAATGGCACAAACTGCATAAAAAATGTAATTCACTTCCTGTTTCCAGGTGTATCCACGGCTGAGTCCGGAAAATACAAAGAGCACAAACAGGTACATAAAAAAAGACCCCGGAACAACATAAAAGTATAGCCCCACATTTTTAAGATACTGTCCCGGAGGTTCTGAAAAATTGGGATCCATAAACCATAGGAAATGATGAGTAGCGGTCAGATTTACCAGCAGGGCTAACAATATGAGACCAACAGACATCAATATAAACTTCTCAGTATCCAGTTTATTCGCAAAACTTTCAACAGGCCATCTCCATAGTGCCATTAGAAAAATCAATTCCGAAACAACATTATCGAGCCGGACACAGATTGCCAGCATAAAAAGACTATACCAAAGTATTTTAGTTCTTCCGTAGTAAATCAGAAAAACTGCATTCAGCAAAATGAAACATGAAATGGAATCAGGAGTGGAAAGTCTGGCCAGAAGTAGTGTCGGAAAAATCAGCATGCAGGTCATGGTTACAAGAAATGTTTCCACCGGATTCAACCGTTTTATAATAATCTGCCAGATACTGAGTCCGATCAGAAAATAACAAAGCAAAGATGGGATAAGGGTTGCATGGATATAGGAAAATCCCAGTTTATGAAAAGCCAAAACCAGTAATATATACAGCGGTTTAATCCTGTACCTTTCAAATATCATCGGATCTGCACTGCTGATCCTGTCTGCATGATCCTGGTATTCTCTTAAGGGAAGTTCCTGACGAAGCACTTCTTTTGTCTTCTCAACAACATCTTCCATGGAGCCTTGTTCTTTTTCTATAACAAGGGCAATATAAAATGGCATATCTCCATTATGCCCCGGGAATCTGGATAAATAAAATGTGGCCAGAGAAAGAGAAAGGATAAAAATTAGAAATGCGTTCCTGGAAAACATATTTTAATATTTTGTCTGCGTCTCTCTCTGTTCCTTTTTTATCTGCTCACCATTCCTTTCAAGAAACTTTTCCCTTATTATTTTTTGAACCGGAACGTTCCTGATTTTGCTCTCCAGCCATGAAATGATATCCAGATAAACAAATGCACGGGTCTCAAACCGGTTTTTTTCATATGTCTTTAGTCGCTCCAATAGTTTCGGGAATTCAGGCTTGAGTTCAGCTGAATCCAGTTTGAACGACTTTCTCAGAAAACGAAATATTTCTTCCTCCACCTTACTCAGGTTTTCCATTTTTGCCATGAATCGGTAAACCGATTTGATCAGATATTCCAATAAATTATCGTTCCCGAGCTCATAATGTGCGATCAGATGCAACAGTCTTGAATAACACTGGAGATCCGTGCGCAGATCCATCTTCCAGTTAATAATCCGATTGAGATATTTAATAGTATTTTCATAGTCGCCGCTTCCAAAATACAGACTGGCAAACTTGTAATAAAAAATAAGGATCCGGTGCCTGTCGAGATAGATTTCATATTCCTTAAGCTTTTCTTCAATGTATGGAACGAGGGCAAGTCCTTCCGTAAAAGTGCCGTCAATAAAATGCTGGTTGATTTTAGCGATATGCAGGTAAACGAAAGTCTGTATCCGGTTATTATCGTTTTCCTGAACGGCTTCTGAATGAAAGAAATTCTCAAAACGATTTAGTGTTTCAAGAAATTTCGGATAATTCAGCAGATCAAAATGCGCACCCAGCAGGTTGTGCATTCCCTTGATATAATGGGCAGTTTCTATGCCGATCATCACCGGTTCCTTATCAAACAGTTCTACCCAGCGATGGGTATAGCGGTAATAGGAAAGAAAATCCTGACCTATAAAGGCGAACCAGCTATAGCTCTGGTATAAGTAGAGATTTTCATAGAACCCATTTGCTACAGGCATTTTAACGGGCAACCTGGATTCGAAAAATTCTTTTATGGCGGTCTCGTCTTTTTCATTTCTTGCAACTCCGTGCTGAATATACCAGCCATATAATTGCAGGGAAAGACTCGAAAGGGCTCCTGACAGAAGAATCTGTTCGTTTACTGCTTTCATTTCACTTGCCAGTTTTCCGGCCCGGTCCTGCATGCTGCGCGTAATATGCAGCGCTTCAATTTTCTGTTCGAAGAATAGTGTTTCCAATACATAACTGTATTGATGATATGCCCGTGCCAGTTCTTTGATCCTGTCAAGCACTTTCAGACTTTGCAAATAAAGTCCCTGGTTGTAAAGGATCTCAGCATGATCCAGTTGCTCATGAAGCTGGATAAAGATATTATTTTCACCACGTATAAGCCTGAGACTGGACAGGATCTGCCTGTACAAATGGGCTTTTACATTCGAAAGCTGCTGCTTGCTTAACCGCTTGTTTTTCTTCAGTAATTCCGCTTCATCATATATGTCCATTTTATCCATTGCGTCGAATAAATAGATGATTTTCAGGTCATCAGAAGCAGTATTTCGTTTCACATACAGCTTAAAATTCCTCTTCTCGGACTTTTTCAGAGATTTAACAAGTTGAAACAAGGTATCAGATGAGCGGTTGGGCATCGTAATTTGAAACGTCTGAATTAAGGACTGTAGCGGGTTTCAGCGATTGAAACCCCATTTCTGGACTGTAATTCAAACGGGATTTTGATTTGCGTACTGAATCAAACAAAAATAACTTCGATTCAACTCATTTCCCAAAACGATATGAAATCGGATAAAATTTACATTTTCGATACAACGCTGCGCGATGGTGAACAGGTTCCTGGCTGTAAACTGAATACCAAGGAGAAGCTGGAGCTTGCCCTGGAACTTGAACATCTGGGTGTGGATATTATCGAAGCAGGCTTCCCCGTTTCAAGCCCGGGGGATTTTCACTCCGTTGAAGAAATTTCAAAAATCGTTCGGCATGCCAGCGTTTGTGCATTGAGCCGCGCTGTTAAAGCCGATATTGAAGTGGCCGCAGATGCGCTAAAAAATGCCAGACATCCAAGGATACATACCGGGATCGGCACGTCAGATTTTCATATCAAATCCAAATTCAATTCAAACCGCGAAGAGATTATTGAAAGGGCCGTACAGGCAGTTAAATGGGCTAAAAACCTGGTAGAAGATGTGGAATTCTATGCAGAAGATGCCGGACGAACAGACAATGCCTATCTGGCCCGTGTTATTGAAGCCGTGATAAAAGCCGGCGCTACTGTAGTAAATATTCCTGATACCACCGGGTATTGCCTTCCTCACCAGTACGGAGAAAAGATTGCCTACCTGATTAACCATGTCAAAAATATCGACAAGGCCATTATTTCCTGTCATTGTCATAATGACCTTGGTCTCGCCACTGCCAATTCTATTTCAGGAATTATTGCAGGTGCCAGGCAAATAGAATGCACCATTAACGGCCTGGGGGAAAGAGCTGGTAACACAGCCCTGGAAGAAGTAGTGATGATCATCCGTCAACATGCGGATTTAGGATTCAAAACAAGCATCAAAACCCAATCACTCAATCCAATGAGCCGTCTTGTTGCGGATACTATGCGTATGGCTGTTCAACCCAATAAGGCTATTGTGGGTGCAAATGCATTCTCACATTCCTCAGGTATTCACCAGGATGGATTCCTGAAAGACTCAAATACTTATGAAATCATAAATCCTGATGAAGTGGGAGCCGACGGATCCAAAATTGTACTGACTGCCCGTAGCGGCCGGAGTGCTCTTGCCCATCGTTTCAGGATCATTGGCTATGATTTTACACGAAATGAAATTGATTCATTATACATCGAATTCCTTCGTCTGGCCGATACAAAAAAAGAAGTAGGTGAAGAGGATTTGCATAAGCTCGCCAAAGTAGCCGTGAATGCCTGATATAATAATGACGAACGCCACTAAATAATTTATGAAACAAAAAACGCTTTTCGAAAAAATATGGGACCCGCATGTCGTGAAAACCATTGAGGAAGGTCCTGCTGTTTTATACATCGATAAACATCTCATTCATGAAGTTACCAGTCCCCAGGCCTTCAGGGGACTTGAGGACAGAGGTCTTCCTGTATTCCGGCCTAAGCAAATCGTTGCAACGGCAGATCACAATGTTCCAACTGAAAATCAACACCTGCCAATTAAAGAAGCGTTATCAAGACTCCAGGTGGATACACTTGAAAAGAATTGCAGAAAATTTGGCATTGAACTCTTTGGCTTAGGACATCCCTACCAGGGGATCGTGCATGTTATCGGACCGGAACTTGGTATCACTTTACCAGGCATGACCATCGTTTGCGGCGACAGCCACACATCCACCCATGGGGCATTCGGAACGATTGCCTTTGGTATCGGGACCAGTGAAGTGGAAATGGTAATGGCAACTCAGTGCCTCATGCAAACACGCCCAAGGCTGATGCGTATTAATGTTGAAGGAAAACTGAATCCGGGTGTATTATCTAAAGACATCATACTGTATATTATTTCTAAAATTTCTGCCAGCGGTGCAACAGGATTTGCAGTGGAATATGCCGGATCAGCTATCCGCAATCTTTCTATGGAGGCACGGATGACCATCTGCAATATGAGCATCGAAATGGGTGCGCGTTGCGGTCTGATCGCTCCGGACGAAACAACTTTTAAATATATTAAAGGAAGAAAATTTGCACCTCAGGGCGCTCAATGGGACAGTTCCCTGGCCTATTGGAAAACTCTCTATTCAGATACAAAAGCAGTATTCGACCGTGAAATTGATATCAACGCATCTGAAATAGAACCGATGATTACCTATGGAACAAATCCGGGTATGGGAATCGGAATTACAGGACATGTACCTAATCTGAGAGACGTGGAAGAAAAAGAAAAACCTTCTTTCGAAAAATCACTATTGTACATGGGACTTGAACCCGGGATGGGGATTAAAGGAAAAAAAGTTGATTTTGTTTTCATAGGAAGTTGTACGAACAGCCGTATTGAAGATCTTCGTCTGGTGGCATCCTTTGTAAAAGGAAAACAAAAAGCGAAAGATGTGCAGGTATGGATCGTACCAGGCAGCAAGCAGGTTGAAAAACAGGCACAACAGGAAGGCATAGATAAAATATTTGAAGAAGCCGGTTTTCTTCTTCGTCAGCCGGGATGTTCTGCATGCCTTGGGATGAATGAAGATAAAATACCGGCTGGCAAGTATTGCATTTCAACCAGCAACAGAAATTTTGAAGGCCGCCAGGGCCCGAATGCACGCACTTTTTTGACAAGCCCCCTGACTGCCGCCGCCGCCGCCATAACCGGCAGGGTCTCGGATGTCAGAGAACTCATTTGAGGAAAGTATGGGATCACTCAAGTATGGGTGTATGGGAGTATGGGAGTGAAAAAAACTATTAATTTAAACTGATTGAAAATATAAATCGGATATGAAACAAGTTTAGGAAGTAAGAAAGTGGTTGTAAATTGAAAAAATACAGCCACTCCCATACTCCCATACTCCCATACTCAACTTTAGTAAGATGAAAGCCATCAATAAAATAGTAAGCACCGCCGTCCCACTCAATATCGAAAACATCGATACTGATCAGATCATTCCTGCGCGGTTTCTGAAAGCAACCAGCAGAGACGGATTTGGGAAAAACCTGTTTCGTGACTGGCGATATGAAAATGACGATGAAAAAAAACCGAGAAAGGAATTTGCGCTCAATGATCCCAGATATTCCGGAAAGATCCTGGTTGCCGGCAAAAATTTTGGCTGCGGTTCCTCACGTGAACATGCTGCCTGGGCGATCAAAGACTACGGATTTGATGTAGTCGTCAGCAGTTTTTTTGCCGATATCTTCAAAAATAATGCACTTAATAATTTTTGTCTTCCGGTAACAGTCAGTGAAGATTTCCTGAATGAAATATTTGAAGCTGTCAGCCGGGACGCATCCTCCATGATCATAGTAGATCTCGGAAATCAGACCATAAGCCTTCAGGGAAAAGACAATGAAACTCTAAAATCATCTTTTGAAATAAGCCAGTACAAGAAGACATGTCTGCTCAATGGATATGACGACATTGATTACCTGTTAAGCATGAAAGAAGAAATCACAAGTTTTGAAAATAAACATCTTACTTACCCGAATACTATATGAAAAAAAACATTGTTGTCATTGAAGGAGATGGAATCGGGCCGGAAGTCACGCGTCAGGCTGTCAAGGTACTTAACGCGATTGCAGAATGCTTCCACCACTCCTTTGAATACCGCTATTGCCTTATGGGCGCAATCGCCATCGACAAAACGGGAAATCCGCTTCCTGATGAAACAATACAATTATCTCTGGAAAGCGATGGTATTTTGTTCGGCGCTATCGGACATCCGAAATATGATAATGATCCTGCAGCTAAAGTGCGTCCGGAACAGGGGCTCCTGAAACTGAGAAAGTCGTTGCAATTGTTTGCGAATATCCGCCCGGTCAGCACATACCCTTCCCTTCATCACCTGTCCCCTTTAAAGACAAAAAATATTGAAGGAGTCGATTTTATTATTTACAGAGAGCTCACAGGCGGAATTTATTTCGGTAAAAAAGAAACGAGTGCGGACCAGTTAAGTGCTGTTGATGAATGCAGCTATAACAGGGAAGAGATTGAGCGCATTGCTCATCTGGCATTCAGGCAGGCATCTCTGAGAAGAAAAAAATTAACGCTGGTTGATAAGGCCAACGTACTGGAAACCTCCAGGCTCTGGAGAAAAGTAGTGCAGGACATAGCCAAAGGATATACTGATGTAACTCTTGATTTTCTTTTCGTGGACAATGCCGCTATGCAGATCATTGTCAATCCTAAACAATTTGATATAATTCTTACAGAGAATATGTTCGGTGATATCCTCAGTGACGAGGCCAGCGTGATCAGCGGGTCTCTGGGCTTACTTCCCTCTGCGTCTGTCGGGAAGGGACCGGCATTGTTCGAGCCCATTCATGGTTCATATCCGCAGGCGGCTGGGAAAGATATTGCCAATCCACTGGGATCAATTCTTTCTGCAGCCATGATGCTGGATCATTTTGAATTGCATAAAGAAGCAGAACTTGTTCGGGAGGCAGTGGAATGGACTCTGATCAATGGATTTGTTACCAAAGACATTGATCCTGTGAATTTTTATTTTACGACAACTATTGGCGAACTTATTAGTGATTACCTGGTCGGGAAAATATCAGGCTCGGAGCTTAATCAGGAAAATATCGCGATTCGGAAGTCAACAATCATTTAGTTCTTTGTTTTATAATCAGCGGTTCGTATATTCGCATTCAACACTTCTTATGTTGCAAAGCAGTATATATAATAAAGTTCTCATCGCCCGACTGGTGGTGGTCATTATTATTATTATATCTGTTCTTCCAGGAGGCGGTTGATCGCGTTAAAATTTTAAAATCATTATAACGACCCGCCTCAAAAGGCGGGTTTCTTTTTTAATACTTTATTATGGCAGAACTTAACAAATATTCCAGGACTTTAACACAGGATGAAACTCAACCAGGAGCCCAGGCAATGTATTACGCGATCGGTTTTACCGAAGACGATTTCAAAAAGGCCCAGGTGGGGATTGCCAGTATGGGATGGGATGGAAACCCATGTAATATGCATCTCAACGACCTGGCCAAATCGGTAAAAGCAAGCATCAATAAAACCAATCTGCTGGGATTGATTTTCCATACCATCGGCGTAAGTGATGGTATGAGTATGGGAACCGACGGGATGCGGTTTTCCCTTGTCAGCCGCGATGTTATTGCTGACAGCATTGAAACCAATGCAGGCGCGCAATATTATGACGCGATCATTACTATTGCGGGTTGTGATAAAAATATGCCGGGTTCAATCATGGCCATGGGACGATTGAACCGTCCGGGTATCATGTTATATGGAGGAACTATTGCACCGGGTCATTATAATGGACAGGAACTGAATATCGTTTCAAATTTTGAAGCCCTGGGACAAAAAATCGCCGGGAACATGAGTGAGGCGGATTTCAAAGCCATAGTACGGAATAGTTGTCCTGGTGCAGGCGCCTGCGGTGGCATGTACACTGCCAATACAATGGCCTGCGCCATTGAAGCACTGGGCATGAGCCTCCCCTATTCTTCTTCAAATCCGGCAATAAGCACCGACAAACAAAAAGAATGTGCAGCGATTGGAGACGCCATTAAATTATTACTGGAGAAAGATATAAAGCCAAGAGATATCATGACACGTAAGGCATTTGAAAATGCCATTACTGTAGTAATGATACTTGGCGGATCCACCAACGCCGTACTTCACCTGATTGCCATGGCAAAAAGTGTGGACGTTCCACTTACTCAAGATGATTTCCAGGCTATAAGCAACAAGACTCCCATGCTGGCAGATTTTAAACCAAGCGGGAAATATTTAATGGAAGACCTGCATCAATACGGAGGCGTGCCCTCTGTAATGAAATATTTACTTAAGAATGGATTACTGCATGGAGAATGTCTGACAGTAACAGGAAAAACAGTCGCCGAAAATTTACAATCAGCTAAAGATCTCGATTTTAATGAGCAAAAAATAATTATGCCGTTGGACAAACCCATTAAGGCAACGGGGCATTTACAAATACTTTATGGCAATCTTGCTGAAGGAGGAAGTGTGGCAAAGATCACAGGAAAAGAAGGAGAACGTTTTGAAGGTACAGCAAGAGTTTTTGACGGTGAGCATGATCTGATCCGGGGAATACAATCCGGGAAGGTGCATGCGGGAGACGTTGTCGTTATCCGGAATATTGGACCGAAAGGCGCACCCGGCATGCCTGAAATGCTGAAACCAACAGGTGCAATTATAGGTGCAGGTCTTGGTAAAACAGTGGCACTTATTACAGACGCACGCTTTAGTGGCGGTACGCATGGTTTCGTTGTAGGACATATTACACCTGAGGCATACGAAGGTGGTCTGCTCGCTCTTGTGGAAGATAATGACATCATCGAAATTGACGCTCTCAAAAATTCAATCACATTAAAAGTGAAAGATGAAGTGATCGCTGAAAGAAGAAAGAAATGGAAAAAACCGGATCTAAAAGCAAAAAAAGGTGTGTTGTTCAAATATGCACAGGTTGTAAAAGATGCGTCACAGGGTTGTGTCACTGATGAAGCATAGGAAAGTATGGGAGTATGGGAGTATGGGAGTATGGGAATGAAATAAAAACCGCCAACGGTCAACGGTCAACGGTCAACGATAAAAGAAGAATTCTAAAAAAGATAATGTATGGAAACACTTGAAGTAAAAAAGGAAAAGACTGTAAAAGCGAAACAAACCGTTCGGAAATTATCCGGTTCAGCTGCTTTGCTGGAAGTGTTTCTTTCAGAAAAAGTGGATACAATTTTCGGTTATCCTGGGGGTGCCATCATGCCGATTTATGATGCCCTGTACGACTACCGGCAAAAAATTAATCACGTACTGGTACGTCATGAGCAGGGAGCAATCCACGCAGCACAGGGTTATGCACGTGCATCTGGTAAAACGGGAATCGTATTTGCGACCAGCGGACCTGGTGCGACCAATCTGGTAACCGGTCTTGCGGATGCCATGATCGACAGTACTCCTGTCGTATGTATTACCGGTCAGGTATATGCGCATTTGTTGGGAACAGATGCTTTTCAGGAAACAGATGTCATCAATATCACCACTCCGGTCACAAAATGGAACTATCAGATTACAGATGCAACGGAAATTCCATCTGTTCTTGCCAAAGCCTTTTATATAGCATCGAGTGGAAGGCCGGGACCCGTCCTCATCGATATCACAAAAAATGCCCAGATCCAGGAATTTGATTTTGAAGAATATCAGCCGAATGAACATATACGCAGTTACAGACCCAAACCCATCGTAAGGAAAAATTTTGTGGAAGAGGCAGCCAGATTGATCAATGAAGCCAAAAAGCCCTTTGTGATTTTCGGACAGGGTGTAATACTGGGTCACGCTGAAAATGAATTCAAAAAATTTCTGGAAAAATCAGGTATTCCCGCCGCATGGACCATTCTGGGTATGGGAGCAATTCCAACCAACCATCCGCTGGCTGTCGGAATGCTTGGCATGCATGGCAACTACGGACCCAATGTGCTGACTAACGAATGTGATGTTCTGATTGCAGTGGGAATGCGTTTTGACGACCGCGTTACAGGCAGGCTGGATAAATATGCAAAACAGGCGAAAATAATTCATCTGGATATTGATCCGGCAGAAATAGACAAGAACCTGAAATCAACCGTACCGGTTTGGGGAGATTGCAAAGAAACCCTTCCCATGCTTACACGGATGATTGAAAAAAAGACTCACGCGGAATGGTTCCGGAAATTTAAGGACTACCAAAAACAGGAGGATGAAAAATGCATCTATCCCGAATTACATCCTTCAACAGAGATTCTTTCAATGGGCGAAGTGATCGATGCGTTGAATGAATTGACGGGTGGCAATGCAATCCTGGTAACTGACGTGGGTCAGCACCAGATGGTCACGTGCCGATATGCAAAATATAATCAGTCACGCAGCAATATCACCTCAGGTGGACTTGGCACGATGGGATTTGCACTGCCCGCAGCGATCGGCGCAAAATTTGGCGCACCCGACCGGACAGTCATCGCCATAGCCGGCGATGGAGGTTTTCAGATGACTATCCAGGAACTGGGTACCATCATGCAAACAGGACTGAATGTCAAAATGATAGTGATGAACAATCAGTTTCTGGGCATGGTGAGGCAATGGCAGGAACTCTTCAACGACAAAAGATATTCTTTTGTGGATATTCAGAGCCCCGATTTTGTAGAAGTGGCAAAAGCTTACCGGATCGATGGTCAGTTAGTTTCAGCAAGATCAGACCTGAAAAAGGCTTTGAAGAATATGCTGGATCATAGCGGCGCTTATCTGCTCGAAATTATGGTTGGAAAGGAAAACAATGTGTTCCCCATGGTTCCTCAGGGATGCAGCGTGAGCGAAATCAGGTTAAGCTGAAGAAAGTATGGGAGTATGGGAGTATGGGAGTATGGGAGTGATAATATATTAAATATTAGAAAATAAAAAACAATTTATTCATAGCTTAGGCGTTAAGCGTTAAGCGTTAAGCGTTAAGCTTTATAAGTTATGTTAAAAAATGAATTCACCATAACGGTTTATACAGAAAACCAGATCGGATTGCTCAACCGGATCGCGATTATTTTCTCCAGAAGAAAAATCAATATCGAAAGCATGAACACTTCTCCTTCTGAAATCGAGGGCATTCACCGGTTCACGATTGTCATCAATGAAACAGAAGAAGTGGTAAAAAAATTATGCCGACAGATCGAAAAACAGGTGGAAGTACTGAAAGCATATTTCAATCAGAATGATGAAATCGTATGGCAGGAACTTGCTTTGTATAAAGTGCCCACAGACCAGATCGTTGAGAAAGTAAAAGTGGAGCGTCTCTTAAGAAAGTATGGCGCCAGGGCCGTAGTGATCCGGAAGGATTATACTGTTTTTGAAACTACGGGTCACAGAGAAGAGACTGACGGTCTCCTGGAGGCGCTGGAGCCTTATGGAGTGATCGAATTTGTCAGAAGCGCGAGAGTGGCTATTATAAATGCCAGCAGTGGGTTTCATGAGAAATTAAAAGAATTCGAGCAGACGGAACCTGGTGAAGAACTGATCGAAAATGAATACCTGGATAAGCAGGATGAAGTGTTCAGCATGTAGTAAGCCGAAAACTTAAAGCTTAAAGCCTGAAACTTTTCCTGAGTTCAAAGCCCGTTTTGTTTTATGAATAAATAATTAGGCAAAGTAAAAAAGTAACAGAGAATAAAATCGGAAATCTAAAAAGTAGTTTTAGGCTTTAGGCTTTTAGCTTTGAGCTTTAAAAATAAAAATTAACAATTAACAATTAACAATTAAAAAGATGGCAAAATTAAATTTTGGCGGAGTAGAAGAAACGGTTGTAACCCGTGAAGAATTCCCGCTATCAAAAGCTCAGCAGGTTCTGAAAGATGAAGTCGTGGCCGTAATCGGATACGGTGTACAGGGACCCGGCCAGGCTTTGAATCAAAAAGATAACGGAGTAAATGTAATAGTGGGCCAGCGCAAAAACTCAAAGACCTGGGACAAAGCAGTGCGTGACGGATTCGTTCCCGGAAAAACGCTTTTTGAAATTGAAGAAGCGCTTGAAAGGGGAACCATTATTTGTTATCTGCTGAGCGACGCAGCGCAGATCGAATTGTGGCCAACAGTTAAAAAACATCTCACGAAAGGAAAAGCCCTTTATTTTTCTCATGGCTTCGGCATTACATTCAAAGAACAAACAGGCATCGTACCTCCCGCGGACGTAGATGTTTTCCTGGTTGCGCCAAAGGGTTCGGGCACTTCACTAAGAAGAATGTTCCTTCAGGGGCGCGGTCTCAACAGCAGTTATGCCATCTTCCAGGACGCAACCGGAAAAGCAAAGGACCGTGTGATCGCACTTGGGATTGCAGTCGGAAGCGGGTATCTTTTTGAAACTAATTTCAAAAAAGAAGTTTACAGCGATCTGACCGGAGAACGCGGTACGCTGATGGGAGCCATCCAGGGAATCTTCGCCGCCCAGTACCAGGTACTTCGTGACAAAGGTCATACGCCTTCCGAAGCTTTTAACGAAACAGTTGAAGAACTTACACAAAGCCTGATGCCACTTGTGGCTGAAAATGGTATGGACTGGATGTACGCTAACTGTTCTACAACTGCACAGCGCGGAGCGCTGGACTGGTGGAAAAAATTCCGCGATGCAACTGCTCCTGTTTTTAAAGAACTGTACGAAAGTGTGGCTTCCGGAAAAGAATCACAACGCTCCATCGATAGCAACAGTAAACCCGACTACCGCGAAAAACTTGAAGTGGAATTGAAAGAATTACACGATAGTGAAATGTGGCAGGCAGGAAAAACTGTAAGAAGTCTGCGTCCTGAGAATCAACCGGCTCCGGTTCCTAAATCAGAAAAGAAGCTGGCTGAAAAAGTATAATTATGAACACAACAACACGTGCTGTTTCGCTGGATGTGACCGGAGCGGCTGAAAGATTAAAAAAAGTAGTGGTAAGAACCCCGCTGGTTTTAAATCAGAATCTCTCACGCAGATATCAGTGTAATGTTTACCTGAAAAGAGAAGATCTTCAGGTCGTGCGATCATATAAAATAAGAGGCGCATACAATATGATGAGCAGCCTCCCGGAAGAGATCCTGAAGAAAGGTGTGGTGTGTGCAAGCGCGGGTAATCATGCACAGGGATTCGCTTATTCCTGCAAAAAATTAAATGTGAAAGGCGTTGTTTTCATGCCGACCACCACACCTAAACAAAAAGTGGATCAAACCCGGATGTTTGGTGAAAATTTTGTGGAAGTCAAACTCATCGGAGACAATTTCGATGACTGCGCAGTGGCGGCAAAAAAATATACTTCAGAAAACCAGATGGTTTTCATACCCCCGTTTGAAGATCTGCGGATCATTGAAGGGCAGGCCACTGTAGCACTCGAAATCCTGGAAGATCTTTCCGACATAGATGTATTGTTCGTGCCGGTCGGAGGGGGCGGTCTGGCATCAGGTACGGCCACTTATTTCAAAACCTATTCTCCCAAAACCAAAATCATAGGACTGGAACCCGAAGGGGCGCCCTCCATGGCGGAAGCTTTCAAAGCCGGACAGCCTGTAACATTGGAAAAAATAGATCGATTTGTAGATGGTGCAGCCGTAAAAAGAACAGGCGACCTTACTTTTTCCATCTGCCGTGAAATGCTCGATGCACTTGATCTTGTTCCAGAGGGCCGAATTTGTACTACCATATTAAAACTATACAATGAAGACGCCATCGTGGTAGAACCCGCGGGTGCCTTGTCCATCGCCGGTTTGGAAAAAAGAGCGGAAGAAATCAAGGGTAAAAATGTGGTTTGTATTGTGAGTGGAAGTAATAATGATATTGACCGGATGCCGGAAATCAAAGAACGGTCACTTCAATATGAAGGACTGAAACATTATTTCCTGATCAGGTTCGCTCAGCGTCCCGGAGCTCTGAAAGAATTTGTAAATAATGTACTGGGCCCAAGCGACGATATTACCCGCTTTGAATATATGCAGAAGACGGATAAGGAGTCCGGACCGGCTGTTGTGGGTATCGAACTCGTAAGCCGGACAGATTATGAAGTACTGTTGGAAAACATGAAAAAATACCAGATCAACTACACCGAAATCAACAAAAACGACACGCTTTTCAGCTTGCTCGTTTGAACAGAATGGTGCTTAGTTTGTTGCTATTTTATTAATAATATATCGGGATTTTTTTATATTTTTAGACGAATCGCTCCTTCCCTTAGAAAAATCGACAGAATTACGATTGTATTGATGCCATTCACTGCTTAACCGAAATAAATGGAACAAAATCAAGGATTATACCATCCTTCTTTTGAGCGGGATGCTTGTGGCATCGGGTTTGTCGCCAACATCAAAGGTTATAAGTCGCACCAGATCATTTCTGATGCACTGACTATCCTGGAGAACATGGAACACCGGGGTGCCTGTGGTTGTGAAAGTAATACCGGAGATGGAGCCGGTATTATGATTCAGACCCCGCATGAATTCTTTTTTGACGAATGCATACGGCTCGGATTTCATCTGCCAGCCTACGGCAAATACGGTGTGGGCATGATATTCTTTCCAAGAGAACCCATGCTCAAAGAGGAGTGCCGGGATATTTTCAACCGTGCTGCTGATAAACTGGGACTCGAAGTTTTGGGTTATCGTAAAGTACCTGTGAATCCTGAAGGCATCGGACCAACTGCCCTTTCCGTTGAACCGGATATCGAACAGGTTTTCATCGCCAGCCCTGATCATATTAATGATCCGGAAGAATTTGAACGCAAACTTTTTATTCTCCGGAACTATTCGAGCCATACCATTCAGAATTCTGTCAAAAAAGATCCGATCGGTTTTTACCTCGCTTCCCTTTCTTACAAAACCGTGGTATACAAGGGCCAGCTTACAAGCCTGCAGGTAAGAAATTATTTTCCTGACCTTAATAACAATCGCATCGTATCTGCATTCGGACTCATCCATTCCCGTTTTGCAACAAATACATTTCCATCCTGGAAACTCGCGCAACCATTCCGGTATATCGCACATAACGGCGAAATCAATACTGTTCAGGGAAACCTGAACTGGTTGAAAACCAGTGAAAAAGTATTTGAATCTCCTTTTTTTACGAAAGAGGAAATGGAAATGCTGCTCCCTTTGATAACTGATGGACAGTCTGATTCCGCCTGTCTTGATAATATGATTGAATTGTTGCTGCTATGCGGCCGTTCACTTCCACACGTAATGATGATGCTCATCCCTGAAGCCTGGGATGGCAACGATCAGATGGATCCGGTTAAAAAAGCATTCTATGAATTCCATGCTTCGCTGATGGAACCATGGGACGGGCCCGCTTCCATTTCTTTTACTGACGGAAAAATAATCGGCGCTACACTTGACCGCAACGGACTTCGTCCTTCACGTTATTGCGTTACTACCGACGACCGCGTTATCATGGCCTCTGAAACCGGCGTACTTCCTATAGAACAGAAGATGATTCGGGAGAAAGGAAGACTGCAGCCTGGAAAAATGTTTGTGGTGGATATGGAACAGGGAAGAATCATCAGCGATGATGAACTGAAGAATAAAATCTGTTCTTCCAGACCTTATGCGGAGTGGTTGAACAAATACAAGATCCGCCTGGAAGAATTACCTGAACCACGCGTGCTGTTTACTGAATTACACCATGATCAAATATTTAAATATCAAAAAGCATTTGGATATACAACAGAAGATGTGGAGTCCATCATCATGCCGATGGCTACTGACGCCAAGGAACCTATCGGTTCCATGGGATCAGATATTCCGCTGGCCGTTCTTAGTGACGAACCACAGCACCTCAGCAGTTATTTTAAACAACTATTCGCACAGGTAACCAATCCTCCCATAGACCCGATTCGCGAAAGACTCGTGATGTCTCTTGCAACTTTCGCCGGAAACAATGGAAATCTTCTGGTGGAAGAACCACTGGCCTGCCATTGCGTAGCATTGAAGCATCCTGTACTTTCCAATCACGAACTCGAAAAGATCCGCAGTATTGATACCGGCATCTTTCAGGCTAAAACATTACAGTTGTATTTCAGGGCCGACGGAAAACCAGGCTCGTTGCAGGCGGGCGTGGAAAGACTTTGTCGCTATGCAGTTGATGCAGCACTCGACGGGTTTGAAGTTTTGATTTTATCCGACCGTGCTATAGATTCAGATCATGCACCAATCCCCACACTACTTGCCACTGCTGCCGTCCATCATCACCTGATCAGGAAGGGTTTGCGCGGACAGGTTGGAATAATCGTGGAAGCCGGCGATGTCTGGGAAGTACATCACTATGCCTGTCTTATTGGATTCGGGGCGACCGCCATCAATCCATATCTGGCCCTCGCCACTATTCATGATGCGCGTATAACGGGAAGGCTGCAGTCAAATCTGGAACCGGATCACCTAAGAAAAAATTATGTCAAAGCCGTTAACGATGGACTGCTGAAAGTTTTTTCCAAGATGGGAATCTCCACCTTGCAGTCATATCAGGGGGCCCAGATTTTTGAGATCATTGGCCTCAATCATTCCGTGGTGGATAAATATTTTACCGGTGCCACTTCACGTATTGAAGGAATGGGACTGGATGAAATTGCGCGTGAAACATTAGCCAAACATTTATTTGCATTCAGCGGAAAAGATATTCCGGTAGAGCGTCTTCCAACAGGTGGCGTTTATCAATGGAAAAGGAAAGGAGAATTTCATCTCTTCAATCCGAACACCATTCACTACCTGCAATATTCAACGCATATGAACGATTATGCGTCGTTTAAAAAATATTCAAGACTGGTCAACGATCAGATGGAAAAATCTGCTACCATACGGGGAATGTTCCAGTTCAAAAGAAACAGACCCTCCATTCCTCTGGAAGAAGTGGAACCGGAAGAAAATATTTTGAAAAGATTTGCGACTGGGGCAATGAGCTTTGGATCTATTTCTCATGAAGCTCATTCAACTCTCGCGATCGCCATGAACCGGATCGGTGCAAAAAGCAATACTGGAGAAGGTGGTGAAGATGAGTTTCGTTTCGATACTCTGGAGAACGGCGATTCCATGCGCTCTGCAATCAAACAGGTTGCTTCTGCAAGGTTTGGCGTCACAAGTTACTATCTTACCCAGTCAGATGAGTTGCAAATAAAAATGGCACAAGGTGCAAAACCCGGGGAAGGCGGACAACTACCCGGGCATAAAGTCGATGAGTGGATTGGGAAAGTCAGGCATTCCACACCCGGTGTGGGTTTGATATCGCCACCACCCCATCACGATATTTATTCGATTGAAGATCTTGCACAACTGATATTCGATCTGAAGAATTCAAACCGCCATGCAAGGATCAGCGTAAAGCTTGTTTCAAAAGCCGGAGTAGGAACCATCGCTGCCGGTGTTGCAAAAGCGAAATCAGACGTGATCCTGATTTCAGGACATGACGGAGGTACGGGTGCTTCACCTATCAGTTCCATACGACATGCAGGACTGCCATGGGAGCTGGGACTCGCCGAGTCGCAACAGACCCTGGTTAAAAATAAATTACGCAGCCGTGTTGTTTTACAAACCGATGGCCAGTTGAAAACAGGCCGCGATGTGGCCATCGCCACATTGCTCGGTGCCGAGGAATGGGGCGTGGCAACTGCTGCACTCGTAGTTGAAGGTTGTATCATGATGCGCAAATGTCATATGAATACCTGTCCCGTAGGTGTAGCCACGCAGGATCCGGAATTGCGGAAACGATTTGCAGGTAATGCCGATCATGTGGTAAACCTTTTCAAATTCCTGACAAGAGAATTACGCGAGATTATGGCAGAGCTTGGATTTCGCAGGGTTGACGATATGGTTGGACAGGTTGAATGTCTTGAAGTGAATGACAATCATAAACATTGGAAAACAAAAAAACTGAACCTTTCGCCTATCCTTTTTAAAGAACCCACTTCCATGTACACAGGCATTCATCACATGGAGGATCAGGACCACGGTCTCACCGATGTGCTTGACTGGAAATTACTGGAAGCAGCTAAACCCGCCATTGAATCGGGAAAGAAAATTTCCGCTGCATTCAAAGTAAAAAATACAGACCGCACCATCGGAACGATTCTTTCCAATGAAATTTCCAAAATATATAAAGCAAAGGGCCTGCCCGCTGATAGCATACATTTTAAACTGACCGGTACGGCCGGACAGAGTTTTGGTGCATTCAACACCCATGGTGTAACGCTGGAACTGGAAGGTGATGCCAACGATTATTTTGGTAAGGGATTATCCGGAGCACGACTGATCGTATATCCGGCACAGGACGCAGGATTCGTGCCTGAAGAAAATTTCATTATAGGAAATGTAGCATTCTACGGAGCAACTTCGGGTGAGGCATTTATACGCGGAAAAGCAGGAGAAAGATTCGCCGTACGCAATTCAGGTGCAAATGCCGTAGTGGAGGGCATAGGGGATCATGGATGCGAATATATGACGGGAGGCAGAGTAGTCATTCTGGGATCAACAGGCCGCAATTTTGCGGCGGGTATGAGTGGCGGCATTGCATATGTCTACAATGTAGATGGAAAATTTTCTTCTCTATGCAATCCGGATATGATCGATCTGGATCCGCTGAACGAAGAAGATATACTGGAAATGAAAGAAATGATTTCCCGGCACTATATATATACAGGAAGCACAGTTGCAAAATTTGTTCTGGAAGATTTTGAAAACCAGTTACGCAACTTCGTAAAAGTATTTCCAAAAGATTACAAAAAGGTATTGTCAGAAAAGAAAGCCCGCGTAAGCGTCAATTCCTGATTCATAAATATTAAGCATTAAGCAATGGGTAAACCAACAGGGTTTCTGGAATATAAACGTGAACTTCCTTCCAAACGTCCGGTACAGGAAAGGAGAAAAGATTATAATGAATTTGTGAACCGTTACGAACCGGAACAATTGAACAAACAGGCAGCAAGGTGTATGAATTGTGGTATCCCTTTTTGTCATCATGGTTGTCCGCTGGGTAATGTCATTCCCGAATTCAACGATGCGGTCTATCGCAAAGCCTGGCAGGATGCCTATGATATCCTGATTACAACCAATAATTTTCCTGAATTCACCGGGAGAATCTGTCCGGCCCCGTGCGAAACCAGTTGTGTGCTGGGAATCAATCAGCCCGCCGTTACAATTGAAGAAATTGAAAAACATATAATTGAAATCGCATTCGATAAAGGATTCGTAAAAGCAAAGCAGCCAAATCTTCGGACAGGCAAGCACATTGCGATTGTAGGATCAGGGCCCGCAGGACTCGCAGCAGCAGCTCAGTTGAATTCAGCAGGACATACCGTAACCGTTTTTGAAAGGGACGATGCACCAGGCGGTTTACTGCGTTATGGCATTCCGGATTTTAAACTCGAGAAGTGGATCATCGACAGAAGAATAAATCTCATGGAGCAGGAAGGAGTTATGTTTCGTTGCAATACCAATGTGGGCGAAGATATAAGCATCAATGAACTGATGCGGGATTTCCACGCTGTCGTTCTGAGCGGAGGGGCTACAATTCCCAGAGATCTTCCGGTACCAGGCAGGGATTTTAAGGGAATTCATTTTGCGATGGATTTTCTGAAACAGCAAAATAAAAGAGTCAGCAGTATTCCGTTTTTGGAAGAAGACATTTTAGCTAATGGTAAAAATGTGATCGTTATCGGCGGCGGTGATACGGGAAGTGACTGTGTCGGGACTTCCAACCGTCATAATGCAAAAATGATTACGCAATTTGAATTGCTTCCCCAGCCACCGAAAGAAAGAACATCCTTTATGCCCTGGCCCACTTATCCGATGATTCTTAAAACAACTTCTTCCCATGAGGAAGGATGTGAAAGACAATGGGCGATGGCTACCAAAGAATTTATTGGAGATGAAAATGGAAATCTGAAAGCGCTGAAAATTGTGCAACTCGAATGGAAACTTACAGATGACGGGCGGCCGGCGAGGTTTGTAGAAGTGGCCGGCACCGAAGAGATCATTCCCTGTGAACTTGCTTTACTGGCCATGGGATTTGTACATCCACAGCATGACGGACTGGTTAATGATTTGGGTGTAGAACTTGATGAGAGGGGAAATGTAAAAGCTACAGAGAAAACATATCAGACTAATGTTGAAAAAATATTTGCAGCTGGTGATCTTCGCCGCGGTCAGTCGCTCGTTGTGTGGGCCATCAGTGAAGGTCGTGAATGCGCCCGCAAGGTAGATGAATTCCTGATGGGAAGTTCTCTTCTTGAAACAAGGGATCATTCTCTGATCGGAATTACGTTTTAAGCTTAAGGCCTAATACCTAAGGCTTAAAGCATTTGTCGGGCTTTTTCCGTTATAATATTCGCACATAAGTGCTTGTCCTGCTTTCCGGTCAAATTTTTTGTTGAAAGAAAATATATCCCAGAACCAGATCCGTGTTGCTATTTGCAATTCAAATTTCATTTGAATAGTGTCTGTTTTCTGGATTATATTGAATGCATACTGATACCTGTCAGGAAATAGCACCGGAACCTGACCCAATGTTATCCATGATGCAAGAATACCTTCTCCGCAGACAATTCTGTTATGGATGGGCAGCAGCTTTATTTTGATTGTTGAGTCCGCCGAACTATCATTTGTAAAAATATAAATCCCGGATTCCTTCAGGATATTATATTCTTTGATCAGTTTGGGATTGAGAATAAATGCTTTTCCCTTTTCACCTGTATATCTGAAATCCCGGTACTCTTTCGGAAATATTTTATATGTATAACATGACGAAAACGGGATCGTCATAAATATTGACAAAATAATAAATCGAAGATTGTTGTTCATCGAAGGCGGATGATTCCACCATTGTAAAGTAATTCAGTTATTTGATAAGTCCAATTTTACCCGATAAGGATTTGTTTTTGAAAAAAAGCTTACATTTCAATTATGAAAATGAGTATGCAAGGAAATATCTCAAGAAAACATTTTATTGGCAGCATGCCATTTCTGGCAATACTGCCGGGTATAATTACTACAATGAAGAAAGAAGATTTCTATAAGTTATCATTCTCGACCCTGGGTTGTCCCGACTGGTCATTTGATAAAATTGTTGATTTCGCAAAAGCAAATACCTATACGGGCATCGAAGTCCGGGGCATCATGCGAGAAATGGATCTCACCAAGGTGCCTGAGTTTTCCAGTCCCGACACTATTATGGTCACCCTGAAAAAAATGAAGGACCGCGGTTTGGTATTTGTGGATCTGGGTTCTTCCGCAGCGATGCATTTGCCGAAGGGTGCTGAAAGAACGAAGAATCTGGATGAGGGAAAAAGATTTATCGATCTCGCCCAAAAACTTAATTGTCCTAATATTCGTGTATTTCCTAATCAGCTTCCAAAGGATCGTGACCGGCAGGAATCGATAAATTTAATTATTGAAGGATTACGGGAACTGGGAGAATATGCATCAGATAAAAATGTAAATGTTTTATTGGAGTCTCACGGTGAGCTCATATACAAAAAAGATCTGTTGACTGTTATGCAAGGCGTTTCGAGTCCCCACGTAGGAATGGTATGGGATATCTGCAATATGTGGAGCGTGACGAAAGAGCCGCCTGAAGAAGTATATGCTGTGCTGAAACCTTATATTAAGCATACTCATATCAAGGATTTAAAAATCATTAATGGCAAAGAAGAATATGTTTTATTGGGCACGGGAATCGTACCCATATTCCAGGCAATAGATCTTTTATATAAAAATCATTATCCGGGGTATTATAGTTTCGAGTGGGAGAAATTATGGCATCCGGAAATTCTGGATTCCCGGATTGCACTGGCCGATTATCCCGTTGCCATGAGGAAGAACTTTCAGAAAGCTTAAAGCCCAAAGCTTAAAGCCCAAAGCTTAAAGCCTAAAGCTTAAAGCCTAAAGCCAATTTGAAAATAAATTAATAATTTTCAAATTGTCATTTCCCCATTCAATTTCCACTTACTCTCATTTGTTACAATTCCATATTTGCCACATCAATTCTTAAACTTCCGAGTATGGAAATACAATAAAAAAGCCCCGTCTGAAAAGACGAGGCTTCAAAGAATATGGCAGCTACCTACTCTCCCGCATTGTGGTGCAGTACCATCGGCCATAAGGGGCTTAACTTCTCTGTTCGGAATGGGAAGAGGTGAACACCCTTGGAAAAACCACCATAAAAAGCTCAAGGCGTAAGGCGTAAAGCCTAAGGCCCTGGCATATGCTTTAAGCTTTTCGCTTTAAGCCTTATGCCTAATAAATTGCATATTGGGAGTTGTAACAGGAATATTATTGAATTTTTATTTCGCTGTACGAAACAGAAAAATAAAAAAAATTAAAGCATACGGGCAATTAGTACTACTCGGCTTTACTGTTACCAGTTTTATACCTGTAGCCTATCAACGTCATAGTCTTTGACGACCCTTAAAAGAAAACTCATCTCGTGGTAGGTTTCACGCTTAGATGCTTTCAGCGTTTATCCTGTCCGTACATAGCTACTCTGCACTGCACCTGGCGGCACAACAGATACACCAGCGGTACGTACGACCCGGTCCTCTCGTACTAAGGTCATGTCCACTCAATTTTCTTACGCCCATCACAGATAGGGACCGAACTGTCTTGCGACGTTCTGAACCCAGTTCACGTGCCACTTTAATCGGCGAACAGCCGAACCCTTGGGACCTTCTCCAGCCCCAGGATGTGACGAACCGACATCGAGGTGCCAAACCTCCCCGTCGATATGAGCTCTTGGGGGAGATCAGCCTGTTATCCCCGGAGTACCTTTTATCCTTTGAGCGACGGCCCTTCCATACAGAACCGCCGGATCACTTTAGCCAGCTTTCGCTCCTGCTCGGCATGTATGCCTCACAGTCAAGCACCCTTATACTAATGCGCTCTTCGTACGATTACCAACCGTACTGAGGGTACCTTTGCAAGCCTCCGTTACACTTTAGGAGGCGACCACCCCAGTCAAACTACCCACCATGCACTGTTTCCCGCGAGGGATTAGATTCTAAATCAAAGAAGGTTGGTATTTCACCGACCGCTCCACCTCACCTGGCGGCAAAGCTTCGTAGCGTCCCAACTATTCTACACATCCGTAATTCAAAATCAATGCAAAGTTGTAGTGAAGGTTCACGGGGTCTTTCCGTCCCGTGACGGGTAACCGGCATCTTCACCGATACTACAATTTCACCGGGCTCGTGGAGGAGACAGTGTTCAACTCATTAGACCATTCGTGCAGGTCGGAACTTACCCGACAAGGAATTTCGCTACCTTAGGACCGTTATAGTTACGGCCGCCGTTTACTGGGGCTTCAGTCAGAAGCTTTGGCTTGCGCCGAACATCCTTCCTTAACCTTCCAGCACCGGGCAGGTATCAGGCTCTATACGTCATCTTACGATTTTGCAGGGCCCTGTGTTTTTGTTAAACAGTTGGTTGAACCATTTTGCTGAGGCCCCGCCAGAGGCGGGGCATGCTTTATCCCGAAGTTACAGCATCAATTTGCCGAGTTCCTTCTCCACGGCTCACCCGAGCGCCTTAGAATATTCTTCTCGTCCACCTGTGTCGGATTACGGTACTGGCTGCTCTAACCTAACCTTAGAGGTTTTTCTTGGCGGCTATTAGCACTCTCAATCAGGCCGAAGCCCTCATATACTTTCGTACTTCG
>CAVTJH010000002.1:0-20000 GCA_963735015.1 uncultured Bacteroidota bacterium | reverse complement strand
CCGTATCCGTTCTTGAAGCACCGGTCATTAATACTGGTTTTCGGAAGAAAACGCCAAAGGCTTTTTCTATTTCTTCCTGGATGGAACCCGCGTTGTCCTGTACCTGGAACCCACTGTAGGCCGTGCCTTTATAGCTGACTTCTAAAAAATAACGGGACATGCCCAAAGATACAGAGAGGGGGATTATGACCGTTTATCGGCCATCACAAGGAATTTACGCTGGAAATTCTTGTCCGTCAGCATATCGACCAGTTCACGAAAATGGTCGCGGTCAGAAACATGAGGATGAGCTGCATCCATCAATTTGTATTTATCCTTATCGGATACAAATAGCGAAGCCAGCAGCCTGACCTGGCTCACAGTAAAACATTTCATCGCAAACGCTTCCGAAGCAACTCCAATTTTTTCATCTTCTGAATTTGCCTTCAATATGGCTGATCGCAGGAAGGCAACATCATCATCCGTCGCGATCTGCGTGCAGGTTGTTTCACCTGATTTAGCAGCTGGTTTGTTGTGGGATTGCGCCTTACCCTGATTGCTGGTATCAACAGCTTTAGCTGGTTTTGTCAGGGCCACTGCTGTTGCCGGGGCCTTTTTGGTCAGACTATCGGGGGTAGTTTCAAAGAAAACAAATAAGGTGATCGTGTCGGCCAGCCCGTCCTTCCCGATATCCTGATAAACTATCTTCCGGGATATTTTCAGCGAAACTTCTCTAAGTTTTTTGATACCGGATTTTATGGTTGGCGGTCTGCGGTTGGCAGTTGGCGGTTTATTGTTAGATGCAATCGAACTATCAGCTCCTGGTTTTTTATCAGAGACAACAGCAGCCAATGCCGCCTGTTTTTGAACGCCTTGTTCTCCGCCCGCCTTGGTTCCTGAGGGTGGATTGGCCGCCAACCGCCCACTGTCAACTGCTTTCCCCAGGTTCTTAGCATTTGAAGTATCCCGATTAAATCCTGAACCTGTATATGTATTGTACATAACAGTAGAATCGTCCACAACAGCTGCCATCAGCTTTGAGAATCCGTCTTCCCTTTTTACTCCTCTGTCAAGAATGCGAGTGCTGTCGTAGTCAATTACCGGACGAATGATTTCTTTTGTCTGCCAGTTATACAAGATCCATGAAGTATCCGCGCCTCTTAACTGGAAGCCCAGATCCTTTTTATGAATAACCACAGGAAATGTTAATTCAGGTAAATTGGATTTCGGAAAACGCAGGTTGAGCCGGTAACTGCTGTCCTTGAGCTGGGATAATACGAGATGTCCCAGTGATGAAGAACTGTAAAACTGATCCCCCATGCGTATCGTAAAAGCCTGTTTGTTTTCTGCATCAATTAAAATCAGGAAACCAGGCTGCTGCCCGTGAGCAACTACCGATAAACAAGTGAGCAGAAACACCATGAAACCGTTCATCCCAAAGAGACCGGGCTTATGCATTATTTTATATTTCTTGCTGATTCATATGAGACTGTTCCCCCCGTCAAATATTAAAAAAAACGATGCGAATGAAACGAATTCTGATTTTTTTATTTTCTATTCCGGCAATCCTATCCCTGAAAGCACAGGACAGTACACTTGATTCCAAAGATCCGGCCCTCGAAATTTACCGGGCCAGCTTCCCCCATATTAACGACCTCGTACATACGAAACTCAACGTCCGCTTTGATTATACCAGATCATATTTGTACGGAAAAGCCTGGATCACTCTCCAGCCTCATTTCTATCCTACCGACTCCCTTACACTCGACGCGAAAGGAATGGAGATAAAAACAGTCTCAATGAACAAGGGGAATCAGCTAACTCCGCTTAAGTATAACTATGATGGTTCCACGTTGCGTATTCACCTCGATAAAACGTATCGTTATTCAGAAAATTACACCATTTATATAGATTATACATCCAAACCCAATGAGATAAAGGCTCAGGGCAGCGCAGCCATAACGGAAGCCAAAGGTTTATATTTTATAAATCCCCTGGGGACTGAAAAAGATAAACCCACAGAAATCTGGACCCAGGGCGAAACAGAATCGAACTCAGTCTGGTTTCCCACCATCGATAAACCGGATCAGAAATGTACCGACGAAATCAGTATGACCGTACCTGCCAAATACGTGACCCTTTCCAATGGCAAACTCTTTTCACAGGTTAAGAATGCAGATGGTACCCGCACCGATAACTGGAAAATGGAACTGCCTCATTCCCCCTATCTTTTTTTCATGGGAGTAGGCGACTATGCTATCATCCACGACAGCTATAAAGGCAAGGATGTAAATTATTATGTGGAGAAGGAATACGCTTCTGTCGCAAAGCGCATTTTCGGATTGACACCTGAAATGATGGCCTTCTATTCCCGCATCCTTGGTGTCGAATATCCCCTGGGTAAAGTATTCACAAATGACGGCGCGCGACTATGTAAGCGGTGCCATGGAAAATACAACCGCCACCCTGCATACTGATGCCCTCCAGCAGGACGCACGTCAGCTGACAGACGGAAATAAATATGAAGACTATATATGCCATGAACTATTTCACCAGTGGTTCGGCGACCTGGTTACAACAGAAAGCTGGAGCAACCTGACCCTGAATGAATCCTTCGCCAATTTCAGCGAAACCCTCTGGGCAGAATACAAACACGGAAAGGACGCCGGCGACGCAACTAATTTTCATGATATCGAAAAATACCTGGCCGATCCCAGCAACCCTTCGAAAGATCTTGTGCGGTTTTATTACAAGGATCGTGAGGACATGTTTGATATGGTCACATATTCCAAAGGCGGCCGCATACTGAATATGCTGAGAAATTATGTTGGCGACACCGCATTTTTCAGTGCCCTTAATCTTTACCTGAATGACTTTCAAATTTAAAAATGCGGAAGCTCATAATCTCCGGCTTGCTTTCGAACAGATAACCGGACAGGATCTTAACTGGTACTGGAACCAATGGTATTTTGGAAGCGGTCATCCTATTTTCGACATCAGTTACAATTATGATGATGCGGCAAAAATGGCCAAAGTAGTCATAAAGCAGGTTCAGAACACGGGAAAAATATTCCGTATTCCCGATGGCCATCGACGTTTATGAAAGCGGTGTCAAAACCCGTCATAAGGTCTGGCTGGAAAATGAAACGGATAGTTTTTATTATCAGTTATAAGAAAAGACCTGACCTGATCAATGTGGACGGAGATAAAATTATTCTCTGTCAGAAGGAAGATCACAAAACACTGGATAATTTTATTTATCAGTACAAACACGCGGGATTATATCTCGACCGTCGCGAAGCGATTGATTATTGTTCCGAACACCAGGATGAACCTGCAGCGCAGGCTCTTCTCAAACTGGCACTGAAAGATCCCTATTTTGAATTGAGGAGTCTCACGATGAATGCGCTTGACATGGACAAACCGGAAATTAAATCAGCAGCGGAACCTGTTATACTTGAACTGGCCACAAAAGATCCGGATCGTACCGTGCAGGGGAATGCCTTAGGTATTCTTGGAACACTCAAAAAAGAAGAATACAAACCACTGTTCGTGAAAAAGACAACCGATTCTTCTTATACGGTCGCAGGAAATGCGCTCTATGCCCTGAGTGCATTGGATGAAGCACAGGCCTATCAGCTGGCCAAAGAATTCTACAAAGCATCCGGCGAAAGGGGAATTAGCTGGCCGCCATGTTGCTGTATTTATCAAAGAAGGAGATGAATCAAATTTTGATTATATCATTGAAGGATTTAACAAGATGCCGAACTGAGTCTGGAAAAGGTAGAAGCCTTCCCGCAGTTTGCGGCGCTGACATTAAAAATGGAGAATACGGAACAGTTCAAAAAAGCAATTGACGCCATCGTCAAATACCGCGATGCACTTCCATCCACCGAGAAAGCAGAAATCAGCAAACTGATCAATGATAATTTCTTAAAACCCATCGCAGACCGCAAAGAATCCGCGGGATTAAAAGAACAGGCGGAGTATGTGAGGTCGAGGTTAAACTGAAGAAAGTATGGGAGTATGGGAGTATGGGAGTGCTAATTAATTTGAAGAGTCTAAGTTTTTTTTGCTTGTAATTATTATTCTTGAAAGGATAGCGATAATTTCATTTATACCCTTTAACGCTTCCTGTGGGACATTTCCATCGTTCATTCTTTCGCATAAACTTAGCCAGTAAAAGGTTTCATTAGCTTCTTTTAGAGCAATTTTCATTTTATGGATGAAGTCCAATCTGCTTTCCGAATGCTGCGCTTAAAAAACATTAGCTCCGATGGAAGTGCCGGATTTTAAAAGTTGATTTGCAACTATATACTTTCTTTTGCTCTCCAGGAATTCACAATAGTTCACAACTAAAATGGAAAAATCTAAGGATTTTTTTACGATGGGGCCTTCCCGCATAACAGAAATATTTGAAATTTATGATCTCAAATATTTCTCATTTTTGTTTAAAGGAAATGAGGAAATCACTTTTAAAAATCAAGAATTTCACGTTGTCAGGCACTCCCATACTCCCATACTCCCATACTCCCATACTTTCCTCACCAGCTTCCTCCCGCACCACCACCGCCGCCACTGCCGCCTCCGAATCCGCCGAAACCTCCTCCTCCGCCACCGACCAAATCCACCACCACCTCCACCACCAGCCGCCGCCACCCCGGCTCATATTTCCAAGCATATTGCCGATAAGAAAAGGCACGATACCTGAACCGCTGAACAGCCGCCGCCACCGCCTCTTCCGCCACCACGGCCAATCAGGACAAGAATGATGATAATAAAAATGATGATACCCAGAATATTTCCTCCACCCGGACCATGCCGTGCCTGCGCTGATTATAACCGGCGGGTGCCACGTATTCTCCACGGGAGGCTTTTATGATGGCATCTGCTGCGAGATCAAATCCACGATAATAATTACTTCTCTTTGAAATTGGGAACGATTTCATTTTCGACGATCTCCTTGGCAGTAATATCCGGTAACGACACCCTCCATTCCGTAACCCGTAGCAATATATACTTTATGATCCTGAATGGCAGCCAGGATCACCATGCCCATTATTCGTTTTTTTATTTCCTACTTTCCAGTCACGAAGAATTTTCAATGCATAATCTTCGATGGCATAATCTCCGGTTGTCGGAACCGTAACAACTGCAATCTGGATGGAAGTGCTGTCGTCGTATGCGACCAGCTTGCTTTCGAGATCCTGCAACCTGATCAGCAGTCATCGCATGGGCAAAATCATTTACCAGTCTGGGTGGATTGGGAGGCGCAGGAATATTCTGCGCACCTGCGAACAAGAGTAAGTGAAAATCAGCAGGGCAATAATAGTTTCTTCATGAAGCGGTATGGCTTTTACCTGCCGAAAACAATATCGTCCGGCAATTCATTGATATCTGTCTGCCGGTCGTAAGGAAAATGATATTTCAAAGCTGCACCGATGTCCTGAATCATTTTCACGATTGCATCAGCATAATAGATCCTGTCTTGAAATGAGAAAGCATATGCATCACTTTCTCTTTCCAGAAATACTTCTCCCACTTTTTCATGTATTCCCTGGTCTCCAAAAATAGCCAGCTGCTGATCCCTCACGGCCAACATAAATCAATACAGCATTGTGAGCGGCTGTTTTACCCATATTGAGTTGAACAAATATCTCGGCCGCACGGTCCAGCGGATCAACAAAACGACAACGGCTTTCTACATACACCCGGATCTCTCCGCTGGTCTGCTGTTCCGCTTCCTTGATGGCAGCGACGATCCTGTTCTTTTCTACTACAGAAAAAAATTCTTTCTTTGAAAAAAATGGAATTTTCAACACAGATGATATTTTGGCAATAATTTTATGTTCGGAAAATTCAACGTTCGGTGCTTTTTCGGCTCCGGGCTCAGACTGGAAGGGTGCCTTTGCATGGAATCCAAACATATTTCCAAAAATATTATTTGGGAAACTCCTGACGGTCTGATTGTAATCCTGCACGGAGGCATTAAAATCATTTCGTGAGACTTTTATCCTGTTTTCAGTTCCTTCCAGTTGCGCCTGCAGGTCCCTGAAATTCTGGGTTGCCTTAAGATCCGGATATGCTTCGGCGACGGCAAGCAGCCTGCCCAATGCACCAGTTAATCCTGCCTGTGCCTGCTGGAATTTTGCCAGATTTTCCGGAGTCAGATCGTTGGCATTTATCTGTACCTGTGTGGCTTTTGCACGCGCCTGAATAACATTGGTTAATGTGGTCTGTTCGAAATTTGCAGCGCCTTTCACGGTATTAACGAGATTTGGAATCAGGTCGCTTCTGCGTTGATAATCACTCTGCACATTGGCCCATTTATTTTTTACATTTTCATCCTTTGCTACCAGGTTATTGTATCCGCTGCAGGCGCATCCGCCGAAAAGCAGGATCACAACTACTATGATGATGAGCGTTAGGTTACGCGTACTCATAAGATAAGTTTTTTTTAGATTATAAATGTAACAATTTTCAAACAAAGAAGTTCAATAGCAGGGTTTCAGGAACCCTGATTAATTGCAGCAATACCGGGAAGTTCCTTTCCCTCGAAATATTCCAGCATGGCTCCGCCGCCGGTAGAAACATAACTCACTTCATCCGCCAGGCCAAACATATTGACCGCTGCAACTGAATCACCACCACCGACCAGCGAAAAAGCACCATTTTTTGTAGCAGTCCACCACTGCGAGTGCGATAGATTTCGTACCATGACGGAAATTCTCCATTTCAAAAACACCCATGGGACCATTCCAGAGTATGGTTTTAGATCTTTTGATTACATTGCAAAACTGTTCGCATGCATTTGGACCAATATCCAGGCCCATCCATCCGTCGGGGATATTGATTACTGGGCGAAGTAGAGGTCTGCGCATGTGCATCAAATTTATCTGCAATGATGGAATCGGATGGAAGATGTATGCACACTCCTTTGGCCTGCGGCCTTCTTTAACAGATCGACCGCCGTCTGAATCCGGTCGTCTTCACAAAGTGAATTACCGATATTTCCTCCGTCAGCTTTCATAAAAGTATAGGCCATGCCACCTCCTATAATAATATCTGTCGCTTTCTCAAGCAGGTTTTCAAGAATGAGCATTTTATCAGAAACCTTCGCACCACCGATGATGGCCACAAATGGTTTGCCCGCCTGATGCAGAACCTTATCCGCACTCTTTACTTCTGATTCCATCAGAAGCCCGAACATCCTTTTATCTGGCAGGAAAGAATTTCGCGATCACTGCGGTGGAAGCATGTGCCCGGTGCGCGGTTCCAAATGCATCATTGACATAAACATCGCCCAGTTGGCGCCAGTTTTTTCGCAAATCCTTCATCCCCCTTCTCTTCTTCTTTATAAAAACGAAGATTTTCGAGGAGCAGTACTTCACCTGGTTTGAGCATGCCGGCTGTGAGTCTGGCCTGTTCGCCGATACAGTCGTTCGCAAAAAGAACCGGCACACCTCCGAGCAGATCGGACAAATGTTTAACGAGATGTTTTAGGGAATATTTATCCGTGGGACCATCTTTCGGGCGACCGAGATGGGACATCAGGATGACGCTCCCGCCATCCTTCAGTATTTTTTGAATCGTGGGAATTGACGCACGCATACGGTTATCGTCTGTAATTTCCAGTTTGTCGTTGAGTGGAACGTTGATAATCCACCCGGATCAGCGCTTTCTTTCCCTTTGAAATTGAACTGGGAGAAGTTGACATGCCTGAATTTTAAGGGTCATGAAAAAAGTCCCGCGATTGCGGGACTTTCATCGATGATATTTATTTACTGATCAGCCTTGCGAAATAATCTACAGTACGCACCAGCTGACTCACATAACTCATTTCATTGTCGTACCAGCTCACGGTTTTCACCAGTTGTTTGTCGCCTACAGTCATTACTTTGGTTTGTGTGGCATCGAAAAGAGATCCGAAATGAATACCGATTACATCGGTGCTCACGATTTCATCTTCCGTATAACCGAAACTTTCATTCGCTGCTGATTTCATGGCCGCATTAACTTCTTCAACGGTTACTTTCTTTATTTAAAATCGAAGTGAGTTCAGTCAGCGAACCGGTGATTACAGGTACGCGCTGTGCACTTCCGTCGAGTTTGCCTTTCAGCTGCGGAAGAACGAGTCCGATGGCTTTTGCCGCACCCGTACTGTTTGGAACGATATTCTGTGCGGCTGCTCTGGCGCGACGCAGATCACCTTTTGGATGTGGTGCATCCTGGGTATTCTGATCGTTCGTATAGGCATGCACGGTAGTCATGAAGCCCATTTCAATACCGAATGATTTATCCAGTGTGTCAGCCATCGGGGCCAGGCAATTGGTAGTGCATGAAGCGCAGCTGATAACCGTTTCCTTACCATCGAGGATATGATGGTTTACATTGAATACGATGGTTTTCAGATCGCCGGTGGCAGGTGCTGAAATCACGACGCGTTTGGCACCGCCTTTCAGATGCATTTCAGCTTTTTCCTTGTCAGCAAAAAAACCAGTGCATTCCAGTACCACATCCACATCATGATTTCTTCCATGGAATTTCAGCCGGATTTTTCTGTGCATATATTTTTATTTCATCCCCGTTAACCAGAGATGGAATTTTCAGTTGATTTCACATCTTCATTAAAACGACCCTGTGCACTGTCATATTTCAGCAGGTGCGCCAATACTTTTGGACTGGTCAGATCATTGATCGCAACGATATCAATACCTTTCATATTATGGATCTGGCGATAAACCAACCGTCCGATCCTGCCGAAACCATTGATCGCAACTTTTACTGTGCTCATAGCTTTGATTGTTTAATTTTTAGGATGCAAAGTTACGAAACAAAAACATTTGGGAAGTTATCGGCGCAGTCTATATCTTTGCAGGCCCTAAACGGCAATAACCTGTTAGGTTTAACTGTTTAACGCCGCGTTGGTCAAGGGGTTAAGACGCATCCCTTTCACGGATGAATCACGGGTTCGATTCCCGTACGCGGTACTTAGCCGGACATTTGTCCGGCTTTTTTATTTGTTAGAACACTGATCCACAGCGGCTTTGCTTCTTTTTGCTTATTTCTTGTTTTCCCTTGTTTTCGCAATTTTTGTTACTCTATTGTTACTTGAAGTAACAAGTTTTTTCGTAACTTACAACCACACGTAAATTATAAAAGCATGAGCGTAAAACTCAGAAAGCGCGAAAACCTGGATGGTACCACATCACTTATTTTAGATATATATAATAATGGAAAACGTTCATACGAATTCTTAAAAAATCTACAACTTCCGTCAGGAAACAGTCCAATCGATCGTCAAGCAAGGAAAGAAAATTTAGAATTAGCCAAAAAAATAGTAGTAGCGCGGGCTCATCAACTCGATGCAACTGATTACAATGTGGCTACAGAGCAATCTAAAAAGATAATTGTGCTTGACTGGATGAAGGCTTATGCTAAAAACTATAATAAGGCTGACAATCGGGTAATAGACTCCGTGATTGCCAAGTTTTCAACTTTTCTGACAGAAAAGAAATTATTCGGCTTGCTTATGAAAGATTTTAGTGAAACAGTTGCTTTACAATTTCGCGATAAGCTTAAAAAAGAATGCAAAGGGGAAGGTGCGAAATCCTACTATTCAAGATTCAGGAAAATAGTAAAGCAAGCGTACCGCGATAAATTCTTATCAAAAAATCCCTGCGAATTTATAGAACCACCCCAAGGCGAGGCCAAAGAAAAAGATGTATTAACTGCAGAAGAATTGCAATTAATTGCAAAAACCGCGACTGAAGCTCCTGAAGTTAAACGTTCATTTTTGTTTTGTACGCAGACCGGCCTTCGATGGATCGATGCAAAAAAACTCACGTGGGGTGCAATCAGTCTAGCTGAACACAAAATGAAGTTCACGCAGTCCAAGACAGGCAAGGTTGTTCAGATTCCGCTTAATAGCACCGCAATCGCGTTGCTCGGTAATGAGCACGGCAAGAAAGAATTAGTCTTCAATCTCCCCTCTGCTAACGGCTGTAATAAATCTCTCAAGGCATTAATTAAAAGATGCAAAAGTGGAAAAAACGATAACCTGGCATTGTGGAAGACACAGTTTTGGCACTAATCTGATTTACAACAAAACCGATATTTTCACAGCCAGCCAACTTTTAGGCCACGCAAGCCTTGCTCATACTAAAAGATATGTCCGTGCTTCCAACGAGATGAATCAAAAGGCCGTTGATAATTTACCAAAAATTAATCTGTGATTAGTTTCATGTTTAGAACTTTTACGTCCGCCCCTTCGTGGTTTTTAATTTATTAACTTTTTTTCTTGCTTTCTTGTTTCCGTCATCATTTGCCTTTTTATCAAGTAATTTTTCGATTTCTGTTTCGATGATAAGTAATACATCATTTCGAATTTGAGAATAATTTTCAGAAATCATTTTCGCAGTAACTTTATTATTAATTGGAAGAACATGCTGATTTTGAGTTTCACTTTTCATCTCACTAGTTGTTTATTAATATTTCACAATGAAATGTTTTCAGTTTGATTTTTTGCTCCGGATCATCAGCTACCATCCCAACGAATTCTCCCGAAGAAAGTGAAGAAATTTTCGATTGTGGAATCGCAAAATCCATCTGGGCTGTTTTGCTTACAGATCTGTCATTCCTGTTGACGCTAACACTTTCTTTGATCTGCGTTATTTTTCCAAATCGTTCGGCTAAAAGTTTAGCTGTTTCACCCATCACCTGGCCGCATATTATATTTCCTACAATATTCATGATCACAGATGCCTGATCTGATCCGTAATCCTTTTTCAATTGACTGAAATCCTGCATGCCTAGGCAGGTAGCTACTTTGTTTGATCTTGCAGTGGCGATTAAGTTATCTATTCCATTAAAATAAATAGTCGGAAATTCATCAAAAATCAAACTGCATTTACGCTTGTTCTTCTGATTAACAAGTTTAACCAACCTGGTCACGTATAGGGATAATACAGGACCAAATGTCTGTTGTTTTTGAGGATTGTTAGCAAGACAAAGGATTTTAGGTTTTTCCGCATTATTAATATCAAGTGTAAAATCGTTGCCGGACAACACCCAATAGAGCTGCGGGGAAGAAAGCCTGGCCATTCCGATCTTGGCACTAGCAACCTGCCCTTCTAACTGCTCCATTGCATCATTTTGAAAAGCGGAGATGAAAGGGTTTATTAGCACCTCTATTTCAGGTTCGGTTTTAAGTATGGAAAGAGCTTTTCATAATCAGCTTGCATAAGCTCGATCACGTGAGGCAGCGTACAGAATACACCATTCTTATACTTTTTCAGGAACCAAATTATTGCAGTAATAAAGTTGATCGGCGATTCTACAAAAAAATCTCCCTGTTTTGTAATCCACTCCCTATTCAGTCCTAAAAGTATAGACCTGGCAGACTCGGTCGCATCCGTAATATCAATCATCATACAGGATTAAAGGATTACACCTATTACTAGAAGTTGGATCATCGAAATTTATAGTGTAAAATGCAGGCTTGGAAGGAATAAGCTTTATGATTTTTCAGTAAAGTGCTGTACGTAATTATTGATAGATCCGGATACTTAAAATCATAAACGAGCATCGTAAATCCCTTTGCGATATGTTGCCTGATAACATTTTGTATCACAAAATATGACTTTCCAGATCCCGGCGACCCAACTACCAATAATCCCCTAAAGGGATTAATAAAATTGATCCAGCTTCGACGAATCTTTCCTTTAAGATTATACTGAGCTGGAAGGTTAATGGAAAATTCATTTTCAAGTAGTCGTTCCTCTTGTGGGAATGTTTCGTTTAATTCATTAAAAACATCTGTACCCAGGGAAAGTCTTATCAACCTCGTCAACTGTGCGCCTCCTCTAAGGATCAACAAATAACCTGAGGCAGTTACGAACATATAAGTAACTGCAATAGTTCCTGGATTGACTAAAAATTTGGAACTGAGTGGTGAGAAAATGTAAAAAACCAACCCAAATACTATACGAAAGACCAAAGTCTGCCACTTAATTTTCTCATCTTTTCGTCCTTTAGATCCAATCAACGAAAGCATCAGTAATCCAAGAACAATGAATTTTGAATTGTACCCGTTGAACAAACTCATTCTCGAAGATTCAAAGGACCAGATTTGTTATATTCCAATGAAGATTCCAAATAAGAAAAGCGTCATAACAGGAATAATAAAAATGCAATACCATAACTATAATACTGACATTTCGAAAAAAACCGGTTATCCTTATCTAACCCTATTTCACCTCTCACCCGCTCCGTTCGCCATTTTTTTTAGTTTAACTTATAAATTTAACCTCCGTTTCTTTTTTCTTTTTTCCGCGGTAATAAATAAAAAGCCCGATATCTGGCTCTTCTGGTTTCAATAAATTTTTGACCAATGCTGTTCCTTCAGGATTTTTAATCAAATCCTTATCTGTCTTTTTTACTTTACTCTTTCGTCTATGTCCTTTCTGAAATAGTAGTGAACTGCCTCGTTGTTTAACTTTAATCGCGCTTTCAATACGTTTTTGCAAGTTGGATAGACTATATTCCTTACCTATCTCACTTCCATTATAAACGGATTTATTAGCGTGGTCAACAAATGTTATTCCGAATACATATCCCTGGTCATTTTTTCGAAGGATCGTGTCGATATTTCTTTCTTTGAGATTAGAAATCATCGACTCCAAATTTTTAGGTTCTTTTTAATATCTCTGCATCAATGGCTCCTTTTAATTTTGCTCTGTGCTCAGATCGTTTCACATGATTCTCTTTGAACTTAATTTCCAGATTCACGAATGTAGGTTTACTGTAGAATGAACTTGCTTTAATTGGCACACCGATTCTATTTCCATTGGAATCAAGTGTATGAAAAAGAAGTCCTCCATGATTATAAATTCGACCGCCCTTCCCTACCTCGATCTGCCTGTAATATTGTAAGTCTTTAGAATTGCGTTCAGTGACGCCAACGAATTGTAATTATAAAAGTTGAGAACCTTATCCAGAACATTAGTAATAGATCGTTTAGTTTCTCTGCCTTTCCCATATTCAACCTGCCGATATATCAATTTTAAATGACCCAACCGAAATCCATCAGCTGTTCTTACAAGCCCGAATTTCTTTTCAATCTCCTTTCTGGCGATTTCGGATTTTAACTTTCCAATATTATAAGTGTCGATCCTTTTACCAGTCGCTTCTATGTTTGTTGTAACAATATGAATATGTGGGTGCCCGGCATCCTGATGTTCATAAACCAGGAGGGCTGCTCTCCAAAACCAATCATCGCCATATATTCATTAGCGATAGCACATAAAGTCTCCTGTGTCACTTTCTCGGAAGGGTGAAAAATCAAGTGAAATATGGAGGATGTTACTTTTTTGCGCCCTGTCGTTCAAGGAAAGAAATCAAATCCTGAAACCTTTGAAGCTTGTCGTAAAAATTCAATTTATCCAGGTCCTTTAAAAATTACCTGCATAGATACAGGTTGCCTGACCATGCTGAACCTTTTTCTCATTGTAATTCAGGGCACGTTTGATACTATGCGGGCTCGTTATTTGCGACCATAACTCATAATTTCGTCCAGTCTTTCTTTAATTTCATCTGTCTTATTCAGGAAAGACCGATGCGATAGAATCATAGAGAAGAAGCCATGATCTCATTTGGAGATAATGATCCAGCGTATGCAGCCGTTTAACGGCCTGATTAAAATTGTTTCCAATGGCGCTTAACTCGTTTTTAAGCAATATCATTTCAGTCAGGAAGGCATCCGCCGACTGATTACGATATTTGAAAACGACTGGTTTTTTAAGAAGAACCTTGCGGGTATATTCACTTAGTTTTCGACAGGTTGTCTGCTGAAATAGCTTATAAATGTTATCGTATTCTTCAGGCTTTACTCGAAAACTTATCCATTCCTTTGGATGGCTTTGCTCATTCATCATAGTTCATTTTCGCAGATTCACAAAATAATCCACTCTACAAAAAACCGCCCGTCGACTCCGGAGACAACCAGGCGGCGAGATCGAATTGTGCAACAATTGAACATCTCGCCCGTTGCAATTTTGGGCAACGTAATCCAGTTTTAAAATCCGGCTAATTTTATCAAAGACCACAATTTTCGGAAATCAAAAATAGATGTAAGAAATGGACGGATTTTAGGAGGACCAAATTTTAGCTATGCTACCATCAAGATTTGAGTTTCCTTTAGCCAGTAAGACAGGGATAATTTATCTGACTAAATGTAAAAAGGGCTTAGATCAGCCCTTCATCTGCAAATGAAAAATATTGATCTTTCGTTACGATCAGGTGATCTAAAACTCTAATATCGAGGAATTGACCGGCGTTTTTAAATTTAGAAGTTAATTCTTCATCCGCGCGGCTTGGTTTGAGATTACCACTTGGATGTGAGTGAGCCACATGATATTACAGGCGGAGGCTTTCATAATGCTGCTGAAAATATTAACCTGGGATCGGCCACAATACCTTATTCCACCCGATGAAACATTCAATTAGCATTATCCATCATTAGCCTGGTTTAGAAATTTACCTTGAATCTTCGACCAATTCAATTTTGTTCTGGTCCCAGTGAAACATAAGTAATGCGCTGGTTATATGCTTCCCTGGAGTCACTTTAATTTCGTCTTCTGGAGCCTTCACTTTTGATTCGTAAAAGGCTCTACTTCTGAAATTTTTGTCCAATCTGAAGTTTGATTTTTTCCTTCCATAATCTTTGATTTAAAATGTTTTAAATGAATTATGGAACATTTATCCGGCTCGTCGCGAGTAAGACCAAACCAGAAGGCGTATAAAAATAGCTTCTGGGATGGGCCTGAGTTTATGCCGCCGGTTTGGACGCCGAAGTGGCGAAGCCGAACTCTCCTTGTAATAATAATTCCAGTAAAACATTTCCCATAATTTTCTTACCCAAAAAACAAGCTGCCGCCCGTAGGTGACAGCTTTAACGAATCTCATCCAGGATTTGATTTTGTCCATTTGCTTTTTTCAGTCTGGATATTTTCTCCAGCTGGTTCACCTGACTTTGTCCGCTTTCTCCTCCTGCCCATTTTCTATTTCTTCCAATTCCAAACCCGCATGTCCCGCCATTTTATACAGGAAATAATCCCCGTCTTCGCTTTTTCGATTTTTACTATCAGATTTTGATGTCACAGCCATTCGATCAAATAAGTCGATTTTCCCATAGATTTTCCAATCGATTATTAGCAGCTCCGGTCATCCCGATGGTTAAACTTTTCGTTTTCTATAAAAAGTGTTTGTAAAACAGTATTCCGTGCTCGAACAATCCGACGACTGAAACAAAATGACCGAACAGCCCATGATCAGCCCCAGATGGCCTACTGGTTAAAGTAATTAGTTGTTCCATAAACTTTTCCTGCACCAGCAATTGCACTTTTTCCCGTCGAGTTCGAATGACCTTTTTCCTCGCATGGATCCGGTCAATCTCTCCTTGCAAAAGTTTCAACGGTAGCGGTTCCGGATTTAATCGCCGATTGCACTTCCACGGTTTTCGGCAATTCGATCCGAACTTCACCAAATACGGCCTTTCTTCAGGATTGAACAGTACTATAGAGAAATTACCTTCACTGATAAATAATCCTTTTCTGTACTTCCCGGATTTAAGACGAATGCTCATATTCATTCAGGTCATTTTCATATTCCTCAATTACATCTTTAAATGATTCCTCATCATCTTCTGATTCCTCGACCTCATTTATGTAATCTTCTCTGACTGGAGGAATCGGTTTGTTCAGGGTATCTACTTTGTAATAATTAAAATGGGGCATCGTTGCGGCATCCGGCATTAAGCGAATTAAATCTTCGTAACTTTTCAGTATTTCCGCAAAACAGCAGAGCTTCAGTCATCGTCCTTAAAAACTTTTTCAATTTTAATCATTAAACCTGCAATGCATTTCCGTTTGTAACATTCCTTATTTGAACAAATAGATTCTCTGGCCTGATCCGGGAACAGAGAACTAACTGTCGCGCTATTAAATGGGCAGGAAATGCATGTGCCCCTCTTGGAACCAGTTTCTTACTTTTTTATATCAAAAGAAGCTTCCGTTAAGGTCATAGCGAAAGCCGTCTAGAGAATGCGCCGTATCAGGCAATTCAAAATCTTCATCATCCTGCCAATCCAAGCAGATGACTGCTCCATAGAAATCCGTCTGAGAATCGGAGGAAAGCGATGAAATGTCATATGCTTGTTGAACACTACATTTGTTGGCCAAAAACATTTCCCGAATAGAATCAATCAGAGAAACTAATTTTCAAGCGTCTATAAACAAATGCCTTGGACTTACCCATTCGCAATGCGATTTCGTCCATACTCGAATAGCACTTTTCGAAAGCGTTTCATTGCAAATGCTTCTTCCATCGGATGAGTGTCCAACCTTCGCAAGGCTTCCCGACAATTGAATTTCAATTACTTCCTGATCACTCATTGCCACTATGTTTACCGGCACTTCTTTCAAACCAGCAATCTTGGCCGCACGAAATCGCCTCTCTCCTATCACTAGTTCATGATCTTTCAGAATCCGAACGTCTTACTATCAGATGTACGACAATTCCGTGTTGCTCTATATCCGCAGCCAACTGATCCAATTCTTCTTGGGAAAAGATTTGCGACAATTTAAAGAGCTGACATCCAGATCGTTCATCGATATCATCTTCACTTGCACAACCAATAGATTTTGATATACTTTTGTTTTCCTTCTCCGATCTACTTGACATCCCCCCTTCCTTGTAAAGTATTTTTTTTGTTGTTGCATGCATCATTATTTAATTGTAATCAATTCCCTGACCCTGATCATCGGAATTAAAATGGCAAGTCCTTGTTGCTTTTTAATTTCCTCACTAACAAGCAACATATGCCTTTTGCCACCGCCATGCATGATAATATTATTGACCTCTGCAGTCTCAGGCAACTTGTGTGTTCGCCTTGTTGACCTATCCAGGCTCTCGCTGTTATACCGTACAACTCGACACATCTCCCTTTTTTAAAAGCTGCTGAATACCAATAGTCTTCCAAAGAACAGTCAACGAATTTTACAGTCTTTTCCCTGACTCTGATTTTGTAATTTTCGCTCATTGCAATTGTGAAGTATACTACCTGTTTTTCGTCCGAAACTGATTCGGTTTTTGACATCTACTGCTAATTGGCCTACTAACATTTTCATAACTTTTAATTTCAAGTGAAAAAATGATTTTAAAAGAAAAAACGGAAAAACAAAGCATGAAAAAACCGGCAGAGGTTTGGACGGACACCAAAAAAACGGAATAAATGATTGCCTGGCGGGGGAAATGTGGTCGCCGTAAAGCTTTTGGTTGAGGAAAGGCGTACCGGCAATTGCTTTGCCTTTACCGTTTCATCTGAATTCCAAGAGATGAGGGAAACGCATCATCATGAAGTAATACTTCACAGTATTCATTCAATTAAAATCGAAAAATATCAAATTGAAATGGTGCTTCTTCGCTTGGATCGCCCCGAAATGCCATTGAAGAACTAATCAAACTCCTCCATTTCCGTATGTTTATTCTTTCTTCCGGATAACCAGAAGAAACTTGTCCGGTTTGTTTGACTTCAATAAAGTGGAGCACACCCTTCTTTCTGGCGATTATGCCATTTCGCCCCGTTGACCGCCGTTTGTAAACATTATTTGATATCCTTGTTCTATTAGCCAGCAAGCTGCCAATATTTCTCCTTTCTCCCGTGTCGTTATGAGTGGCCATTTCAAACATTTAATGTTTTATATAAATCATTTACGGGCGAGGTATAACTGTTTTTTTTGCTACACGACCTAAACGGCTCATCGAGGGTTCGAACGCAATAGCTTCCGCAACATCAGATCGAGTTCCATTTCTTTTCTTCCTTTCAGATCTGCTATTTGTACGCGTCACTTCAAAAGTCAGGAGTACGACCGAGACTATAGCTGCAACATGTCCATACGTTTTCGAAGGATAGGTTCTACTGTGGGGATCGAGTTTGCGAATCTGTTCTATCTGCTATCCTGCATTTGGGCATTACAATGCACCCCTGGCTCATTTTGAAAAATGATGCATTGGATTTTTCTAGCTTTTATTACTCTTTCCCTGATTACTGCTGAAGTTTCCTGTTCATCATTCTGTTGCTATGATTCAGAAGGAGACAATGAATCGGCATCAATATGAAGATCAATGCGCTCCATAATGGGTCCGGAAACTCTTCGCCTGTACCGAATAAATGGCTGTTTTGTTGCAGGTGCATTTACGATTGGGATGACCGAGATTGCCACACAGGCGAAGGATTCATTGCAGCGAGTAACATAAATGTGGCCGGGTATTCTATTGAGCATTTTGTTCTTGCAATCAATACTTTTCGGGATTCGAGTGGCTGACGCAGGACTTCTATCGCACTTCTTTTAAATTCCGGTAATTCGTCAAGAAATAACACTCCGTTATGTGCCAGCGAAATTTCGCCTGGCATAGGAATACTTCCTCCTCCGCTAAGAGCAATATCACTACTCGTATGATGTGGACTACGGAAAGGTCTTTAGTAATTAAGCCTGTCAGATTTTCTGGTTGACTTAATACACTGTGAATTCTTGTAGTTTCCAGTGCTTCATCAAGGGTCAATGGTGGAAGAATAGAAGGAAGGCGGCTTGCCAACATGGTTTTACCATTTCCGGGAGGTCCAATCAGCAAAGCATTATGGCCACCAGCAGCCGCAATTTCCAATGCGCGTTTCACGCGGTATTGTCCTTTAACATCTTTAAAGTCCGGTGTATCAGATTTGACTTTAGGGCTGAAACTTTTTGGCTTAGTAGGTGAAAATTTCTCCATCGCCATGTGTAAATTCAATAATTTCCTTAATATGAGAAATACCATACACATTAATGCCCTTAACCAATGATGCCTCCTGCGCATTGGCTTTAGGCAAAATGATTCCTTTAAAGCCACTTTTTACTGCCTGGTATGTCATACAAAATGCTCCTCTAACAGGAAAATACTTCCATTCAATCCTATCTCTCCGATAACTATATAATCTGATAAATTATTAACAACAGGAAGCTGCTCGGTAGCCATTAGAATGCCTAGGGTAATTTGTCTATTGTTATTGCTTTCCAATTGATTTCCAATAAACACGGTACACAGCCTCTGATTATCATTCCAATATATCTTTTTATTTTACCGCTGTTTCAACGTATGACAAATTTTTGTTCGGTAACTATCTCCAGGTTTCGTGAATACAGGCAGGATGCTTATGCACATTCTCTTGGATATGGCAAAGGTTTATTAACTGCCCTGCATAAATTAACCGTTTAAGGAAAAATGGAAGTGAACAGATATATGATCATGACCACTCACACGCACCCCATAATTTATAACCGGATACGCAGACTAGAAAAATTACTCGGACTAAGGGAGCGGGATTAATCATTTTGGTTTGCGCGGGCGATGACTTTTTCGCGATCAAAGTCATCCAGCCATTCGTCCTTTCTTTCGATCATCGGATCCAGCCAGTCGGCTTTTTCTCTAGCTCTTTCAGCCATGCCCTGAAATCCTCCGTGTGTTTATTATCCAGGATGGTTTTCTTTTCGAGTTCATCGAGGTACTCCCTGAGTTGTTGGGTTTGTGCCAGCGGTTGAATTTGACCAGCAGTTTGATCAGGTCCTTGACCTCTTTTTGTCTGCGTTCTTCGAGCTCTTCTTCGATCTTTCTTTTCTTCTCCTGAATGGCCCATTGTCTTTCCAGTTCTTTTTTGCGCTCAATTAGTTTTCGGCCCTCCAGTTCAATTTTCAGGATGATATCAGGGAATAGCTCCTCCAACGTACGGGCACCGTCTTTAAATTCCTGCGCGTCCTCGCCGTCCACCCGGAAGCACCAGTACGCCGGCTGGGAACCATATCGTATCTGTTGTAATGCCCATCGTTTGTCGTCACACGTTTCATCTTTTCACGCAGGTAGATCTGAACTTTCTCCTCTCCGAAGTAAACATAGGTGCCAGGCCGGTCCTGGAGCTCTCGACCTTTATG
>CAVTJH010000001.1:0-136804 GCA_963735015.1 uncultured Bacteroidota bacterium | reverse complement strand
AATGTATTTCATAATGTATTTTTAGGAAGGTTTAATGGTTAACGACACCAGCTAAAACTATGAGATCGGGAACTTCTTATTGTTATTAATCGTCGAAACGTTTCTTAAAATCGACTAAAAAATGCTTCTGACTTAAACTGTAAATGAATGCTTGTATCCATATCAGGGTTTAGTAAGGTACCAAAGCGGGCTCGCACTTCCAGATACGTTAGATTCACGGGCCAGCTCACTGAAAGAATCAATACTAAAATGGGTAAGGATCACCTGATGATATATGTCCGCTTTAAGCCGCGAGCAATGTATCGTTTGTTAGGAATACCTATGGGCGTTGCCCATTTATGTGGCTACTATGACCAGATGCACCTGATCCGTGATTTTAAAGAATTTACAGGTGTAACTCCTTCAAAAATGGATCGTGAAATGGAAACATAAGTCTATAAGCTCCAAAACAACCTCATTATATGAAATGTCGCCTTTGCACTATTTTTGCTTTGAATATCTCAATAACTTTATAATAAAAATGATGCGGAGTATCACCCTACTGCTTGTTTTACTTTTTGCCATAACATGTAGTTATGCGCAGAACGCAGATATCATTTTATTCAACGGGAAAATATTTACTTCCGATGAAAAAAATCTTTATGTAGCTGCACTGGCCATTAAAGGCAACAGCATATTGGCCACTGGAACTAATGAATCTGTTGATAAATACGGAGGCATAAAAACGCAACGGATCGATCTTCAGGGTAAAACAGTTACGCCTGGTTTCAACGACTCTCACTATCATTTGGAAGATGGTTTTAAAGCGAGAAGCATTCGGTTTACAACAATGGATCCATCCTGGGAGTCTGTATTGGATTCTTTAAAAATAATTTCCAGTCAGTTGAAAAAAGGCGAATGGATCCAGACAACTATTGGACCATCTATTGCAAATTCGCCGGGGGCAACCCGCTTTGCCCTGGATAGTATTACAACCAACCATCCGGTAAGACTGCTTTCATTTTGGGGACATGTTGGAATTTATAATACAACCGGATTAAAATCAATGGGTATATCCGAAACTCAGGCGGAGCCCAGGGGAGGACGATATGAAAGAATGCCGGATGGTATAACCCTTACCGGAAAATGTTTCGAATGGAATGCAATCATTCCAAATTATAGTAAGTTGACTGTCAATAGAGATGAAGTAGCTTTTGTCGGATATCTGAAAGGTATATCTCAGGCATTTTTGCATTTGGGCATAACGAGTGTCCAGAATATGTGCACCGGAGGAACTGCTGCTGACTATATTAAATATTGGAAAATGGCGGGACTGCCTTTTCGCTTGAGACTGATCCGCTGGGGATATATAACTCCCGAAGGCAACCTACAAATACCCGGTAAAGATTTACCTCGACATAATGATGATTTACCATTGCTTTCCGTTTTTGGAACAAAATGGTTACTGGATGGCACACCAATCGAAGGCGGCGCAGCGGTAACAGAGGGATATGTATATAATCCTAAACATGTTGGGTATTTAAATTTTTCCAGAGAAAATATTAAAAGTTTTTTTGAGGAAGCCTTAAAAAGAAATGATCAGTTATGTTTTCATGTTGCAGGTGACAGTACTCTGAATACTGTAATAGATATTATGAGGAAAATGAAAGTTGACTGGAAGTCCAAACGTGTAAGAATTGAACATGGAGACGGACTCCTGCCGGCTCAATTTGCAAACGCAAAAAACCTGGGAATCATAGTGGTTCAAAATCCCACCCATTTTGATAAGAAAAGTATCTCCTTACTAGGAGAAAATATGTCAACGACCGGTTTTAGGTTTCTTTCTTTATTAAAAGCAGGAATCCCTGTAGCAATAGGATCCGATGGCCCGTTTAATCCATTTCTCAATATCATGCTCGCTGTTACGGATCCTGCTTTCCCTGATGAGGCGATGTCGCGCGAACAAGCAGTTATCGCGTATACACTCACGTCAGCGTATGCAGAATTTGCAGAAGATAAAAAGGGATCTTTGGTACCTGGTAAACTGGCCGACCTGGCCGTTTTATCTCAGGATATTTTTACTGTACCGGTTCAACAGCTGCTTAATACAAGAAGTGTTTTAACAATAGTTGATGGCAAGATTGTATTTAAAGAGGAATGATTTAATACTTAAACTCCTGTTACCAATCCATCACCAATTCCCTGCAAACCCACTGGAATCGGGGGTCAGTACTTTTTGTATCGGAAAGTAACTTTAAGTCGCAGAGGTAACTCCCTAATGGTTAAAAAGCTACCCTTTTTACTACCCTGATAAGATTAATATTGACCAAGAGCTTAATGCATAACGTAATGCATAAAAAAAAATCAGGGTACTAGTTACCATAACCTTTCTGACACGGGTCTTATATGCATTTACGATTCGATTCTGCTCGCCTCCTGAACTATCTATGAGACTGATGAATTTTAATCTGGGATTGTCTTAACAACAATATTGGATGTATAACGAAATGGATTGTCCTAATGGCAATATGAAGAGTATGATGCTAACAAATTGAATTTCACCAACAATATTTTACAAAAGCGACGTCTTATAACATAAATTTGAGTGTTGTATGTCACCCTAAACAGCATCCTGCACATATACAAGCACCCATGACATTGCCGCCCGACCCCACGCTATTTTTAGCACATTTGCAAGGCACACAAAACCCCGACACAAAGTCAACCTTGCAAAAGAGCTAAAAATGCAACGCACAGCCCAGCCACCCCGGCTGACGGAATTCTTATCAACTTCACCTTAATCATCAACTATAAAACTATCATCAACAATTCACAATAACCTGACATACCCACTACCATACTACACCTGACCCAGCGACAGTTTCCATGTTATCCTGACAATCTATACCATTTGGAAAGCAAAAAAATTAAGCAACCCGCACTGCACAAAATACTCTTTCATTTTATTACCTTACAAATTCAAATTAACAAATGATTGAAATATTTTCATTAGATATAATCCCTGAATTGCATCACCCAAAACGTATAAAGAAATATGTACTGGTTTGGTGTGCATCAGGTTCTGTTGAAATAGTTGTTGATGAAAATGAGTTTGTATTAAAAGCAAATTCTGTTATCACTATTACTTCGGGCCAAATTCACTACATTAAAAAAACAAAGGCTGCTAAAGGCTTCGCCCTTGAATTTACTTATGACTTTTTTTGCAAAAATGATAAGGATATTGAATTGATTTTTCATAATAGTTTGTTTTGTCACTTTGCCATGAATGAAGTAATTCCTCTTGGTAAAAGTGAAATAGTGCGGAATGAGTTAAAGCAAATTGAGAAAGAGTTAGCTCAAAAACCCTATCAATACATGATTTCATTACATAGCAGAATTGAATTGATATTGGTAGAAATAAATCGTTCGAAAATAAAACTGGGCGGCGAAATCTGGAAACCAGACGCACCTTTTTTAAAATTTCTGGAAACAATCAGAGCCAATTTTAAAAAAAATCTTACCGTACGGCAAATTGCATCTTCTTTAAATACTACCGAATTAAAGTTAAATGAGCTTTCAAAACTGCACACTGGAAGAACTGCACAAAGTGTTATTCATGGGTTAACAGCATCAGAAGCAAAAAGGTTGTTTATGTATGAAAAATTATCTGTTAAAGAAGTTGCTTATGAGTTGGGGTTTAATGACCCTTTCTATTTTTCCAATTTTTTTAAAAAGCAAACAAAGCAATCTCCTAAAGCATACAAAGAAAAATACTCCATTTAAAACTTACATGTTTTTCGTGAAATCGTCTATTCTTTAAGACAAGCACACACATCATCTTTGCAGCTGGTTGATCATTGTTCATTATAAAAGCAACCAATGAAAAAAAATCAGGATTTAGCAATACTACTATTAAGATTTGCATTAGCGGCTGATTTTTTATCCGCAGTAGGAAGCCGGTTAGGTATATGGGGAAAAGGTTGGGCAGACTTTTTAGAGTACACTGGTGAAGTAAATTCTTTTGCTCCGCCGCACCTAATCCCGGCCCTTGCAATTATTGCTACAGTGCTTGAAACTGTTCTTGCCATTTTATTACTCATTGGTTTCAAAACAAAATGGGCCGCCATTGGCGTGGCTGTGCTAACGTTATTGTTTGCATTGGCAATGGCTTATTCTTTTGGAATTAAATCACCATTAGACTATTCAGTATTTGGAGTTTGCACTGGAGCATTTCTATTGGCCACAATGCCCCGCTATCTCTGGAGTATTGATGAAACACTAATTAAAAACTATAAAAAGTAAAATCATGAAAGAAAGGATGAACATTAACAATGCAGAGCCGGGTATTTACAAAACAATGGCAGCATCAGACAAACAAGTGGAATCTTTTGAACTGGATGCAAAATTGAAAGAATTGATTAGAATCAGGGTATCGCAAATAAATGGTTGCGGCTACTGCATCAATTCACATACAAAAGATGCACTAAAAATTGGCGAAACTGCTCAGCGGATTTTTGCTGTAAGTGCATGGTGGGAGACCCCATTTTTTTCAGAAGAAGAAAGCGCAGTTTTGAAATTGGCTGAACAGGTAACAGAAATCTCAAATGGTGGTATATCGGATGAAGTTTATAATAAGGCTTTGAATATATTAGGAGAAAAGAAATTAGCACAGGCAATTTTTACAATTGTCACCATCAACAGTTGGAACCGTATTGCCATTTCAATGCACATGGTTGCGGAAAAAGATTAATAAAATTGCACAAAAAAATTAAGCATGAACCACTCATTAATTTGCAGCACCTGCGGCACTTATTATGTCAAAGAAACTGCACCGGAAACATGTTTCATCTGCTTTGATGAACGGCAATGGGTTCCGCCTAACGGGCAAAGCTGGACTAAACCGGAGGATTTGCACCGCAACAACAGTGTGAAACTAAATCGTCTTCAGGAAAGATTGTATGAAATAGAAATCAATCCAATGTTTGCAATCGGACAAAGAGCTTTGCTGGTTCTTTCTGAAAAAGGAAATGTGCTTTGGGATTGTATCCCATTACTTGATGAGCTTACAATTGAATTTATAAAATCAAAAGGCGGGCTGAAAGGGATTGCATTTTCTCATCCGCATTTTTACAGCAATATGAATGATTGGGCAGAAATTTTTAATTGTCCGATTTACATTCATAAAAATGATGCAGAGCACATCATGCAAAAAGGTAAACACATTCAGCTTTGGGAAGGTGATGAAATAGAATTGTGGGATGAAATGAAAATCATCTGCATCGGCGGACATTTTGCAGGAAGCAGTATCTTACATGTTCCATTTCTATCCAAAAAGGGAGCAATTATTTGCGGAGATACTTTATTTCTTTCGCCAAGCAAAAAGCATTTCTCTGTTGTGTATAGTTCACCTAATCGCATACCATTACCATTGTCTGAAATACACAGAATTAAAAAGCGTTTTGACAATATCCCATTTGATTCATTTTACGGGTATGTGCAAATTCAAAACCTGAATGAGAAGGTAAAAGAAATTTTGGAAAATTCTTTTGCAAGGTATATTTAACGCAAAATTTAAACAACAAATTAATATGATACGGTTTAAAAAATTCGGCGAAAATAATTACGCAAACTTGATTTCATGGATTGACAGTGAAGAAGCATTGATGCAATTTGCTGGCCGGCAATTTACATTTCCGTTGACACAGGAGCAATTAGATGTTTCATTAAGTGATAAGAACAGGATTGCTCTCAGCATAGAAAGCGAAGAAGTAAATTCATCAATTGGGCACGCTGAGATATATGTATCAGAGAATTCCGCTAAAATTTGAAGAATATTAATTGGTGATGCAGAACAAAGAGGAAAAGGTTTAGGACAGCAAATAGTAAATTTACTTTTAGCTTATACATTTTCAAATCTGAAAAAAACAAAAGTTGAACTTAATGTTTTTGATTGGAATACAAGTGCTATAAAATGTTACGAGAAAGTTGGGTTCACAATAAACCCAAATAAAAAGCTTGAACGAAAAATAAAGGATGAAATCAGGACTGCAATAAATATGACTATTGACAGAGAGCAATGGAATGAACTACAAAAAAATATTAAATTAACCGATAAAAAATGAAAATTGGTATTTCTCAAAAAGAAAAGGCAGAGCGGTTTCGGGAGCTTCATCATGCAGATAAATTGTTAGTACTGCCAAATATATGGGATACATTAGGCGCTCTATTATTGGAAAGTTTAAGGTATCCTGCTATTGCTACTGCAAGTGCTGCCATTGCTTATGCGAACGGATACAATGATGGTGAAATTATCCCTTTCAATGAATTATTACTACTGCTAAAAAAAATTACTTCAAGTGTTGAACTTCCTGTTACAGCAGATATTGAAAGCGGATATGCTGACAATGATTTTCAATTACAGCAAAATATAAAATCGCTTATTGATGTTGGGATTGTCGGAATTAATATTGAAGATACAGACAATAAAACCAATAAACTTCTACCATTAGAAATGCAATGCAACAAAATCCGCCTTATAAGAAAAGCAGCAAATGAAATGTACATCCCGCTTTTTATCAATGCGAGAACGGATGTTTTGTTGCATGAAAAACAATTTGCCACAGCAGAGACAAAATTTAGTGAGATAATAAAAAGAGGAATGGCATACAAAGAAGCAGGTGCAGATGGTTTTTTCCCAATTTTGCTAAAGGATAAAAACGAAATAACAGAAATAATTTCTCGGGTAAAATTGCCACTTAATGTTTTAACTATTCACGGTATCCCTGATTTAAAAACATTAAACGAATTGGGAGTTGCAAGAATTAGTTTGGGGCCTTCACTTTTAAAAATTGCCATCAAAGCAATGAAAGCTTTGGCGTTACAATTAAAAGATTATAGTGGGTTATCTTCAATTAAGGAAAATGAAATAACAACTGATTATTTAAAAAAAATAGTTAACAAAAACATTGATTAGTTAGTCATGATTTAGCTACAGTTAGCCGGAGCGGACGGATTTCTACAAACCTCGACAGACCGACGTCAATTACTCCATCATTGATTGCTTATTATATTTATTCCGGTACTCAATCGGCGTAAGCCCTGTTATTTTTTTGAACATAGTGCGGAATGCTTTCGTATCAGTATAGCCTACATCAAACATGACCTCGTTAATATTCTTGCGGCTGTTCTCAAAACTTCTTTTAGCAGCTTCTATTTTTACACGGTGAATATATTCCTGCACTGTATTATTGGTAGCTTGCTTAAACCGGCGTTCAAGACTTCTTCTGCCTACCGCAACCTTATCTCCAAGTTCAGCTACTGTAATTCTATCTGCAATATTTGTTTCAATATACTCTTGCGCTTTTTTTACGGCTTCATCAGCATGATTTTTTTGACCCCTGAACATTGCGAAAGCAGCTTGGCTATTCCTGTCAATATCCACTGCAAAATATTTAGAGGCAAGTATGGCGGTTGCCCTGTCGGTATATTTTTCTAATAAATGTAACAACAGGCTCCAGTAAGAATTAGCGCCGCCGCTTGAGTAAATTCGGTGTTCTTCAGTAATAATACTGCCATCAATTACTTCCACTTTGGGAAACATTTGCCTGAACTCATTTTGAAAACCCCAATGTGTTGAACATTTTTTTCCATTGAGCAACCCTGTTGAAGCCAATAAAAAAGCACCAACACAAAGCGAAGCTACTTCGGCTCCTTTTTTGTATTGTTCATTAATCCACGGCAACAGTTTTTTATTTTTAGAAATAGCCGTAGGCATATCGCCAGACAATGCGGGGATTAATACTAAATCAGTTTTTTTAATATCCTTTAATTGCTTATCGGTATGCACGGAAAACAAACCCTCATTCAATTTCACTTCTTTTTTTACTCCCACTAGTTCAACATTGAATAATGGTTTTTTTCCCGATGCCACTAAAAACTGGTTAGCAGCAGAGAAAAGATATTGCGGGTCAGCAATGGCCTGCACTACTGATGATTCAGGAACAAGGATGCTCACATTTTTCATTGTGCTAAGGTAATAACTATCTTGTCGCAAAACACCTTTTTATTGTCATTTATGTACAGCATCAATTTTATTTTACTATCGCATCTTTGTGTTGTTAATTCAAACATCATAAATAGCAAAACTAAAAATGACACAGATAAATTCTTACTTAACATTCAGCGGAAACTGCCGCGAAGCAATGCAATTTTATAAAGGGTGCCTGGGCGGAGAGCTAACATTTCAAACAATTGGCGAATCACCGATGGCCGATAAAATGCCGGCAAAAATGAAAGATTGCATTTTACATTCCCGACTGCAAAAAGGCGCATTAATAATCATGGCCACTGATTGCGTTCCTGAGTCAGGCTTAGTGAAAGGCAATTCAGTTTCTCTGGAATTAGACTGCAGCAGCGAAGATGAAATAAGAAACTGTTACGCAAAACTTTCATCAGGCGGTAAGGCAACACATCCTTTAGAAAACACATTCTGGGGGGCATTGTTTGGAGGGCTTACTGATAAATTTGGCATTCACTGGTTGCTTAATTATGATAAAAACCTGCCTGCCGGACAGGCAGGTCAAAAACAATAAACTCAATTTTCTTAACCTGTCTGCCGACAGGCAGGCAATTAAAATTTAAAAAAATGAAAACAATTGAAATCATTACGATCCCGGTCTCTGACCAACAGAAAGCAAAAGAGTTTTATATGAAGCTCGGTTTTCAAATAATTGTAGAAGGCCCAATGGGCAATGGAGAAACATGGGTACAGTTGGGGCTGCCAAACCAGCCCACTTCCATATCTCTTTTAAGCTTTCATGGTGTCATGTTTGAAACCGATGATATTGAAAAAGAAGTCAAGGAATTAAAATCAAAGGGGATAGAAACATCTAAAATAGATAATACCCCATGGGGCAAGTTTGTTCAGTTGAAAGACCCTGATGGAAATGGGTTAAGCTACCATCAAAAATAAAACACTTGCACCTGCTATAGTTATCATGATAAAATCAAACCAATTTTATCATGATAATTTATAAAAATCTTTGTTTGTTCACATAATACAAAAATCGAAAACAACACAATTTAATTATCAATAATAAAAAAAATCAAAATGAAAAAGACAAAAACTATCTATTGGGTTACTACCATTATTATTGTTTTAATGGAAGGCGTAATCCCTGCCTTTACTTCGCAAACTGAATTAGCTAAAGAAGGTATCAGGCATTTGGGCTACCCTCAATATTTTGGGAATGCCTTTGTAGTATTCAAAGTTTTGGGTGCATTAGCACTTATTATTCCGCAAATACCAAAGCGTATTAAAGAGTGGGCTTATGCAGGATTTGCATTTGATTTTATATTTGCATGTATTAGCAACTGGGCAGTTGATGGTTTCGGTGGACAAGCAATTTTCCCAATAATCTTTCTGGCAATTTTAATGGGTTCATATAGTTATTACCACAAAATAAATACATCAATCATAGCTCCGAAATACAGTAACAATGTCGTTCCAAGCATATCTTGATAACATCAAAACCAAGACAGGTTTTGCTATCGAAGGTAGGTTTGAAAAAAGAATCAAAACTGGTCTCAATACTTTTGAGGCAGATATTCCCATGGCTTGGATTAATAAAAATTATACTTATTGTTTACAGACTAGGAAATAGAAAGAAATTCTTTAAATGGTTTGCTTAACCACATTACTATGAGTGAAAAATAATTAATTGCGATGATAGAGCTTGATATTATTGAAAAGAAAAGTCATGAGCAGGTTGTATTTTGTTCAAACAAAACCTTAGGCTTAAGAGCAATTCTTGATATTCATAATACTACGCTTGGGCCTACATTGGGTGGTGTAAGGATGTGGGAATATGCTTCCATTGATAATTCTATAAGAGACGTATTGGATGTATCAAAAGCAATGACATATGAGGCTTCCATTTCAGGCTTAAATTTTGGTGGAGGTAATTTAACAATTATAGGAGACCCGGTTAAACAGAAAAATGAATTATTGCTCAGGGAAATTGGAAAATTCATAAATACACTTGAAGGGAAATTTTATGCCATTCAAGATGTAGGAACCAATGGGAAAGACATTGGAATCTTAAAAAACGAAACAGAATATGTAACAGGCCTTTCAAAACAACATGGCGGTTCCGGCGACCCGTCCCCGTTTACCGCTTATGGTGTGTGGGTAGGCATGAAGGCATGTTCAAAAGTAAAATGGGGAAATGATTCATTACAGGGAAGAAAAGTAGCCATACAAGGTACAGGAAATGTCGCAACCAGTTTATGCAAGTTTCTTACGGATGAAGGCGCAGAGATTTATACCTGTGATGTAAACAATGAGAAAGCAATTGAACTATCGAAACTTATTAAATGCACTATTGTTCCCCCTAACAAACTATATGATATTGATGCTCATATTTTTTCTCCAAATGCACTTGGCGGTGTTGTAAATGATGACACAATAAAAAGACTTAAAGTAGAAATAATTGCTGGAGGTGCAAATAACCAACTAAAAACTGAAAATATTCATGGGCAGCAGTTAGTGGAAAAAGATATTTTGTATGCCCCTGGCTATGTAATTAATGCCGGCGGGCTGATAAGCGTAGCTAATGAAATAGAAAGGCATCATCCAGACAAAACTATGCAGCAAGTATCAACTATTTACAATTCGTTACTGAACATTTTTTCAGATTCGGCAAAAGAAAAGATACTACCACAAGCTGCTGCAGATATTATCGCAGAGAAAAGATTAAACAAAAAAAGTAACGGCAAAAACTAACTTATGACAAGGCCAGAAAAAATAACTCAAGCAATAGCAAACTTTTTGCCACAGGTGGAATCTTCAATAAAATTTTTGTTTCTAAATATGAGCTTTACCTGCCAGACAAAAAAACAATTACAGAAGAAAGTAAAAGCAATAATGGGCAGTATAATCCAACGCACCAAGTCAGGCACATTTGCAAGGCACACAAAGCCAACACACAAAAGCTAACCTTGCAAAAGAGCCTGCCTTCTTCCTACGCTTCCGGGACACGCCCTGCCACGGTGGACACAGACATTCAATTCAAGTTACCAAGACGAAGGGCGAACATACAACAGGGAGTTTGTTGCTATGCTGGCAGATGAATATATTCTCTGCTTCATATCGCCATCAGCCCATATCCAGCTGACGTTATTCTATCAGCTTTTGTTGTTATCTTCATCATCAGTTTTTTTCAATCGGCTGCGGCTCCGGGCTGGACATTAAAAAATACCAGCACAGCAGCAAGCTCTGGCCGTTAGCGGTAAGCAAAAAGAGCATCCCTTAAGGACACTCTCTTAATTTTTTTACGGAACTAATAAAGACTTTATGATATAATTATTAGCTTATAATTATTTTCCCCAAAATTCGTCTTCAACATCCTGGTCTTCTGAAAATAACCAAACCTGAACTATTTTTCCGTCTGCCACTTCGTACAAATCGTTACCATTCATTTCTACAGTTTTGTCGCCACTTTTTGCACTAAATCGTATTGGACTAGAAACCAAATTTCCATTAACCATCAGCGCACCTGTTGGCTTGACAACTAATGAAGCTTGTGTTGTATCCATCATATCAGAAAGCATCTTGCCAATCGCTTCAAGACCACTTTGTGTTCCTGAAAACTTGTTATTTCCCGGTTGATGCCATTTTGCGTTTGGGTTGAAATACGAAAATGCTTTTGAAATATCTCCATTTGAGAGTGCTAATGAATAAGCCTCTACGACTTCTTTTGCTGTCATTTTCTTTTTTTGTTTATATGGGATTAAAACCCTCTGCGGTAAAAATTTTAATCTTCAAATTTTTATTTAGAACATTGGATTATTATTGGCACGCTCATCAGGCATCTGCATCATAGCATCCCAGTGTTCAACTAATTTGCCATTCTCTACACGATAAATATCTATAAACCTCGATTCCTTTCCTGCCATTGTATAACGGGAATGAAGGATAACAATATCTCCTTCTGCAATAATATGCTTAAACTCAATTTTTTGCTTCGGTATTCCTTTTGAGATAAGCATTTGTACAAGTGCTTTTACTCCTTGAGGACCGTCAGCTATTGTTGGATTGTGTTGTATGAAGTTCTTACTCATATAATCATCGACTGCAGTGGTATCTAAATCACCAAAAATTCTTTGGTAAGCTGTTGTAGCTATTTGCTTGTTATTTTCTTCCTGTGTCGTAACACTATTTTTTGTTTTTTGTACTTGTGCAACAGTTACACTTACTGTTAAGCATAATAAGACTATTGCGATTAATTTTATTTTCATCTCCTTTTTTGTTTTAATTATTGTACAAATGTATGCTGTTACTTACCTTTGAACAAGTACTTACCTCAACGTAGGGTACTTACAAATTGGTTAGTAAAGTTGATTATCAATGAAAAAAAAACAAAAAAAAATTTTCACTTCAGACGAGAATTGTCCGGTTAGAAAATCTTTAGGGTTACTAAGTGGTAAATGGACGTTATTAATTTTATTTCAAATAAACGAAAGAGTAATCCGATATGGCGAACTAAAAAGGGCTATACCAGGCATTAGCGAAAAAATGCTAATTCAGGAATTAAATTTTTTAGTTGAAAACAAATTAGTTTCAAAAAAAGCATATTCTGAAATTCCACCAAGGGTGGAATATACCTTAACAAAACTTGGATTAAGGACATTACCAATTGCTGATAAATTGGCTTCTTTTGGATTAGAAAACTTAGCATGACATTGCCTACCGCTAACAGTAGTATTGCCAAAAGTGGGGCAGACATTACGCAGCATCAGCAGTTGTTTCGCTAATCATCTCCAGTTATCGGGGTGACGGAATTCTAATCGGCACCAAATGTTATCTTCGACAAAGGAAAATAAATCAGCTTTGGTATCGGCTGACACGGCGCTATTATCCCGCCTTCGGCAATACCGAGTTATTAACGGATATACAATTACCTCCATGCAACAATTTATTCACTTATCGATTCTAACCTTAATGTTGACAGCCTGCGAGATAAATAAGTCTGACACAAATAACGAGACAGCAAAAACAGCAGTAAATTCAATACAAATATTCAAATCAATTCTTAACGGCAATTGGTATCAGTCATCGTATATCGACAGTATTCAAGAAACCAAATCTCCATTTCGTTCTCAAGATGCTTTAGCAGAAATGGTAGAATTGGACATAGACACAACTGGTATGAAGAGAGATAGCCTTGAAATCGGAGCACCAAGTATTCATAAAGGAACAAGTTTTGTAGTTTATTTTAAGCCTGGTCTTACAATTAATTCACTTCCGACAAATATTACTATTTATGGTGCTGAAAATAATTTTTTTTAACTCGGTTACAAAATTTATGACGGCGACACTTCTCTGCTACTTTCAGTTTACAACAAAGACAAAAAAAATGTTGCAAGTACAAACTATTTAAAAGCACCAAAAAACTCTGAAGACGCTTTGCAATTTATGGTGAACAAGACCCTTTTTGCAGGCAACTATAAAGCTGAAGACAGTTCGGGCAAAATATCAATTTTTGGGTTTACAAATGATGGTAAAATAAGCGGCTTACCTCAGTATAAAAAATATTATATACAAACTGACTTTGTTGCTGAATCTGAAAATCGGTTTGATCAAGTTTATTTTGACATTCAAACCAACAATCAAAGAAGTTATGGATTTAAGATAAACAACGATACAATAAAATTATTTGATATCTCCGAATCTGGCGAAACATCGAAACTTGGTAGTCTCAAGTATCAACTTGTAAGACAATGACAAGAACAAAGTACATCCGCTAACATGCGGTTTGCTGCTATGCTGGCGCGACGGAATAACATTCGATTTTTTGTAAAGCTATCAGCAAATATCGGGCAGACGAAATTCATTTGAGCATTTGTTGTTAACTTCATCATCACTAATTTTAAACGGCTTCAGTTTTTGGCTGGACATTAAAAAATACCAGCACAGCAGCAAGCCGTAGACGTTGTGCGTCATTCAATAATCACCTTACATGAAGAAAAAGCTTTTTGTATTAACAGTTCTTGTCTTTCTCATCGGACTTGCACAGGTGCAAGCACAACAAGTAATTCGACTTTATTCTGGAAAAGCTCCCGGTTCTGAAAACTGGACTTGGGAAGAGCAAAATTTAGGAGGAGGTTATCTAAGAGATGTAAAGGATCCGACTTTAACGGCTTTTGTCCCTTCAAACCCAAATGGCATTGCTGTTATTATTGCACCGGGCGGCGCTTTTCATTACCTCGTTTATGACCTTGAAGGGACTGCCGTAGCAAAAAAATTAAATGAAAAAGGAATAACTGCCTTCGTATTAAAATATCGGTTGGTGCACGAAGACCCTGCTCATCCGTACTATAACAAAATGATGGAAACAAAGAATTTTAAAATGTTGGATTCGGTGAGTGCACCTGTAATAAAACTTGCACTTCAGGATGCATTAACGGCTATGAAGTATGTCCGCCAACATGCAGCAGAATACAAGATTGATTCTAACAAAATAGGCTTCATGGGCTCTTCTGCCGGAGGAACTATTGCGATGTCGGTAGCCTACAATGCTTTGGAAGAGAGCCGCCCAAATTTTGTGTCAGTTGTTTATTGTGCCAATGATATAATCGGTTCAAAAGTCCCATCGGTGAGGACACCCATCTTTATTGCTTGTGCCAGTGATGACGAATTCGGTTTTGCCGCCAACAGTATTCAAATCTATTCCAAATGGTTAGAAGCTAATCAACCTGTTGAATTACACATATACGAAAGAGGAGGGCACGGGTTTATAATGAAAAAGCAAAATCTTCCGTGTGATACATGGTCAGAAAGATTTACAGATTGGCTTTCAATGCAATATCCCTAAATACAACATTGATAAGGCAATTACGGACCGATATTATTTGCAAAGAACACGAAACTTTCACTACGGCCGCTACAATTATTATTAATGTTGTGCCAGTACCCTGTGAACTGAGCAGTTTTTTATATTCTGTATGTTTGTTTTTTTATTATTTAAGTATATTGCGTTTAAGTTAGGTGTAAAATTCGGTGACAGTCATTTTTGAAAGCTCTCAAACATAATAACGGTGCGGTTTATCAAACACCGTTCGATTCTCCTCACGACCTCCACATTTAACAACACACGCGCCTTTGTCAGGACCTTGTCAGGCTACTGTCAAAGCGGTGTTATACAAGGGAAAGGTCCCTATAAGGTCCCTATATTCTCCCTATAAGGTCTCTGCGGGTTGCGCTATTTTATAATTTTGAAGAAAAGACTTCATGCATTTAAAAAAGGAAAACGCGCAAAAATCCTGACGAGAAGTTGGGACCCTTTAGTGCAGATGCGATGTATAAGGTCGAGTACCATTCTTACAATGGAGCGGGGACTATCAGGGTTACATTCTGAGACCGCTTTTTTTAAGGCTGTTGTTGCCTCTTCGGATTGATGCCGTTGGTCGGAAATACCGGATAGCTGCTTCTTTCAACACCAATGCTTCCGGAAATCGAAAATGTCTTTGCATCATTTATGTACATTAATCCCATTTCTACTCTCGAATTCACATTAAAGCCATAAGCGTTTGGAAACATGGTTCCCGGGTAAGATTTATTTATAGATGCATTCATAAATGAATTGTTGAAACTGTAAAAAGTAGGTGCTACGTAGACGCCAGCAAAAGCCACCAGATTATTATTCAATGGATGATTCAGTTGCAATCCTACCGGCACCTCGAAAAAACTAGTACTTCCACCATTGAAGAAACTAAAACCTGTAGAAACACCAACATATTTACTGAAATACCACTTACTATTTACATTGCTACTGTCTCCTGGCAAGTTGTAACCCGTGAACGGGTTAAAAAGAGCATAGTTCATGCCACCAACGGATAATTGCGTTTGAGCTTTTGGAGAGAGGAAAGATATCGATGCAAGCATCAATAGTATTATACGCATCTTTTAAATTATGACATAAAATTACAGATTTTACGGTACAAGTTTAGTCCAAAATATTTAAGCATATTATTGTTAAATAGTAACGACAAATGATATGAGTGAATATTTTAAGAATGTATAACTATCAGTATTGCACTCGCGGCAGGTACATTTATTGTAATTCCGGATTGGCTAACGGAATAAGACTGAAGTGATCTGGTTGCAAGGCTTCCATCGGGATTCAATGTATAACCCTGAAGAACCAGGCCGCTGGTCGCATTCAGATTAGAAGCCGTCAGCGAACTTAATGTAACCGAGCGTGCAGAAACTCCCGTTTGAATTGTAGCGGCAACTCCTGTTTGTGGTTCTTTATTTATGATACTGACGTAGATAGTTCCATCAGAAGTTTTACTTGCATATGCTGTAACATTTTCAGTTCCTGCATTTACATTGCATGGCAGCACCATTCCCTGTGCTCCATTCTTAAAGAACAGCATGGAGTAATATTCAGGCTTGGCAAAAAAGATTCCAGCGGAATCACCAATAGGCGAATAGGGACCATTACCACCTCCGTGAAAATTGATGCCAGAACAACCAGAATAAGCAAGTCTCCACATAAAATCGATTGCCCAAAGAGAGGCACCGAAGGTATTACTCACATTTGCTTTTCCTCCTCCATAAATCGAATTGCATTCTGCAATCCTGTAAGGAGTTTGAACACTGAGAGCTGTTGCATATACGGCATTTCCGAATTTATCCATGTTGCTGTCAGCCGCAGGTGCAAGTAGCGTATTGATATTTATCGAAGGATCTGTGCCTGGTCCTGCCTGGTAATAATGTATGGTTAATTCATTGATATGACTACTTTCCTGTTCGGCAAAATCATATAGCCATGACTGATTGTAGGCAAAGGCGGGTCCTGAGAAAATGGCGTTGGGCAAAGCCGTTTCAACTGCATTGTAATATTGCTGCCATTCACCATTAAAATCTGATTCTGAATAGGCAGTATTACGATATCCATTGCGATTGTAGAGATCGGCTTCATTTCCTACTTCAAAACTTTGAAGTAAATCGGATAAATCACTGGATACATAGCTCGCTTCATCTGCCGCGGTCGCAGGACTAAAATTAACTCCCAGATTCAATCCAAAAATTGTTTTCCATTGTATGGCCTGGATAAAGTGACTGAATCTGTCAACGTCTGTTATGGTAATAGAATCTGTTGGTGTCGTGGCAAGTCGGGATCTTCTTGTCCAGAATGTTTTGTCAACTCCGTTGGCACCGATGCGAAAGATTCCGGTTCCCAGATTTTTAACTAACCGGATAAATACAGTATTGTCCGGATTAAAATAATTGCTGTCTGTAATTGCCGTCATTTCAAAACTGAGTCCAAGATAATCAGATGCAATGGTGAAGGAAGGATGTTGCGGATCGATTGATACATTGACGGGTGCGCCCTGTGCCGGTGGCAGGGGCTCAAGATTCTGCTGTGAATTTGTTTTCTTACAACAGGCCAGGAACAAAACTCCAAACAAAATAAGCGTCGTTCGTATGCATAGGATGGTTTCTTTTAGCATATCATCAGTGAGGCAAATTATGTATCGGTTTGTCATTTGAAATTCAAGGCAAGGTTATTCAGTTGCAAAAAGGCAAAAATTTTCAGGCTCATTTTCCAATTCTGTAACTCGTTCCAATTTGGAAGCTTGCTGCCTTCGTTCCAAAATTAAACTGCATAAAGCCGGTGAATTGTTTAGCGGTAGTATGGAAGGTCATAGAAAAATAAGAAATCGGAAATATGCTGTAAGTACTTTGCATCGTATAATCTGACCCTGGATTCAACAGCATATTCAGCGAGAACTTCAATCCATATTCTGTCCTGAATCGATTGGTCCAAAGCGATTCTGTATAAATTCCTATCACACCCGTAAGATTATTTTTGAAAATGATGTTGGCGGCTGTGTCCGGCAGATTTTTTCTGAATGTATAATAGTCACCAAATTCTTTTTGTATAGAAGTTTCGAAGCCCAGATATCTCCATTCTAAATTACGTAGGGTTTTCACTCCATTAATACCGCCTGATATACCATAGCTTCCAAACGAGTATCTCCTTCCTTGAATATGATAAAACGTATCTATAGGCTTATCTCCTCCTCCCCATATTCCAGGTTGACCGGGAGTATAATGGGAATTATAAAAGTCGGATAATCCGTAAGTGCCGAGGGTTGCACTGGCTCCATAATATGCCTGCACCTTTCCCAGATTATGACTACGATAAATGCTGGCCTGACCTGCACGAACCCAGTCCTGACCCTGGTCATTAGCCGTCCCCGTTGAATAAAGCATGCTGGCATAAAAAGCACTTTTCAGGGAATCCGACGTTAATGGAATAGTATGATAAGGGATGGATTGAGAATCCAGCGGGCTCAAATACATGCCCTGCCTGTGAGCGAGACAACTGCATAAAAATAATGCGATAAAAAATAAAATTATGTGGTTCAGGCTCATCGTGAGACGTCTAAAAAATTGTAAACATATTTACATATCCACCCTTTCAATTTCTTTTTTTACCACCCCCTATGGAAACTCCGAATTTCAGGGCAAAATAATTGTTCTTGTAAAGAACGGTGGAGATGTTTTGATCGGCGTTGCCTGCAGTATTCAAATAGGTTGGAAACCAACGGTTATCCCCATTCCAATGTCCACTTTGAAGGGCTTGTATAATTGATCAACCTGGGCAGTTGTTATTTTAGAAAATACCAGGCTCGCTACTAAAATGCAGGTATATTTTCTCATATTGGCTGACTTTAGAATCTTGAGTAATAGGAGTTAATCAGGATATGACAGAAATTACCGGGCACCTGCTGTAACAAAGAATGTTAAAATACTTTAGGTTCCGGTTATATGCATATCAGTTTACCAGAATACCAAACCAGATGGCTTCAGTAGATATTCTCCAAATACTATTTATATTTGGCCAGCTCTTTGCGGTATAATATCATTCACTGTCTGTCAGGCATACGCTCTTGACTATCACTGGTAAAAGATAATCACATTGCGCAGGTCTCATCTCAATTTCCTCGTTAAAACTAATTTTCGTCTTACGTAATTTTACGTAAGCTTACGTCTTTTTACGTATAATACAGGAATATAGAATAGACCAGTGAAGCTACCCGTTTACGTGGATTGCAAGCAGAACTTCAACACGGTGTTCTTATTTAATTACAAATATTATTAGCTACTTTGTTGCCAAGGTATCTTCGCGTTCGCGAAACAGGCTTAGATTTTTTTAAAAAATATAATTAAGATTTATCATCTTTACTAACCTGGAAGTCAGGAAGCCACCACAAAAAAATTCCAATAATTATCTATTAAAATATGTCAAAACAAAATTCCCGCCGCCGGTTTTTAAAAAATGGAATGCTAGCTACAGCTGGTTTTTATATTGTTCCGCGTCATGTACTGGGCAGAGGTTTTATTGCGCCCAGCGATAAGCTAACCATCGCCAGTATTGGTGTCGGAGGGAAAGGGGCCGACGATATAGACCACTTTGATAAAAGCGGTAAAGCCAATATCGCTTTTTTATGTGACGTGGATGATGTAAGTGCTGCAGACACGCGTAAAAAATTCCCACAGGCAAAATATTATAAAGATTACCGTGAAATGCTGTCAAAGGAAGGCAAAAGCATCGACGCCGTTTCGGTCTCAACACCGGATCACATGCATGCAGTTGCTGCCATGGCCGCCATGCAACTTCACAAACATGTATATGTTCAAAAACCACTGACGCATGACATATATGAAGCAAGAATGCTTACGGAGGCGGCCCACAAATACAAAGTAGTCACACAAATGGGAAACCAGGGTGCGTCGGGTGATGGCGTAAGGAAACTGGTTGAATGGTACCAGGCCGGACTCATCGGAGATGTCCACACGGTATTTTGTTATACAGACAGACCCATCTGGCCACAGGGACTTAAAAGGCCAACAACTGCATCCAATATTCCATCTACACTGGATTATAATCTTTGGCTTGGTACTGCGCCTGAAAAAGTTTATTTCGATGGTATGCTTCCATTTAACTGGAGAGGTTGGTGGGATTATGGTACCGGAGCCTTAGGCGACATGGCCTGTCATATTATGGCACCGCCTTTCGCGGTGCTCGGATTGGGTTATCCTGTGTCTGCGGAATGCAGCGTGGCTACACGTTATGTTGAAAACTGGCATGCAGAATATGCGCCGGACAGTGGTCCGATATCATCTCATATCACATTGGTTTTTGAAGGGAAAAATGGAAAGCCCAATGTAGAATTGCACTGGATGGATGGTGGTATTCAGCCGACCCGACCCGAAGAACTGGGATCCAATGAACTCATGGGAGACGGTGGAAATGGTGCGATCTTTTTAGGAACGAAAGGAAAAATGATGTGTGGGACATATGGTGTAAACCCGCAGCTACTGCCAACCAGCAAAACTCAGGCTGATAAAACTCCCCAAACGATTATGCGCGTACCCGGCGGTGACGAAGGCCACTATGCTGCATGGATCGAAGCATGCTTAGCGGGTTACGGAAGCGACAAGGCAAAAAATTTAAGTTCCAATTTTGATATTGCAGGTCCGCTCACTGAATCTGTACTGATGGGTAATCTTGCCATCAGAAGTACTAATATCCAGAAGAAAAATGGAAATGATTTTGAATATCCGGGACGCAACATCAAACTATTATGGAATGGACCTGATATGCGTATTACGAATTTCGAAGACGCGAATCAGTTTGTAAAACGGACATACAGATCAGGCTGGAGTCTCGATATATAAAATAAATGAGACCAACAGAAGCTTGTTAAAAAATTATAAGTACTGATTTCTGAAATCAGGATGGATTCAATTGAACACTTATTATTCTGATCGCAGACTCTCGACAGGATTAACAATGGCAGCCTTAATAGTTTGAAAGCTTGTCGTAACCATCGCGATGATAAATGCCATCGCGCCTGCAACAACGAACATCCACCAGCTCAAATCTATCCTGTAAGCAAAATCATCCAGCCATTTGTTCATTATCCAATAAGCAATCGGTGTAGCGATAAGTACAGATATTATTATAATAGATACAAAACCTGTCGACAGCGTGGTGGCGATATCCTTTATACTTGCGCCAAGCACTTTTCGGATGCCGATTTCCTTAGTACGGTTTATTGCATTGATAGAAGAAAGACCAAACAAACCCATGCATGCAATGAATATGGCAAAAAAGCAGGAATACTGAATGGTTTTTTCCCATCGTATATCTGCATCATACATTTTTGCAATGGACTCGTCCAGAAAAGTATATTCAAAGGGATAGTCCGTGACGGTTTTCCATTCCCTGCCAATTTCAGCAATCGCCTGTGGCATATGATCAGGTTTAATCTTGAACATGAATATCATTTCGAAATTATTTCCAAGGACATGTTCTTCGGGTTCTATTTGTTTGGACAATGTTTCAAAATGATAGTCCTGCACAACTCCTATAATGGTAGCGTGAATCGGTTCGCAAAACTCACCCAGTTTTGCTTTATCGCCCAGCATATTGAAGAGAGTTTCGTTTACAACCTCCGGACGCATTTTTTTGGAAGTATCATCAGAGATTGCCCTGGAAAACGTCCTGCCTTGTACAGTCTTTATACCCAGCATTTCGAAATATCCATAGTCAACTGTTAATTCCTTTAGCTCCCTTTGTTCTCCATTGAGTATAAATCCATTGGTATTATAGGAGCCGTCCAGCCCTCCGTTCATTCCTGAAAACTGCGAGATATATGGCCGGGATTTTGCAAAATTTCCAAGAACTTCTTTTATATGTTTTGTAAAATCACGGTCCCAGGTAGGATTGGACACCATTAATACCTGTTCTTTGTCAAACCCAAGATCTTTGTTGGCTATATAATGCATTTGCCTGTTTATGACGAAGGCTGAAATCATCAGGACAACTGAGGCGGTATATTGAAGAACCACAAGGATTTTTGAAAAATTTGGATTTATTCTAAACGTTCTTACACTTTTTAGAACCGTTACGGGTTTCATTTTTGAAATGATGAGGGCAGGATAATAACCTGCCAGAATACCCAATAATAAACTCAGGCAAATAATTCCCGGAAGAATATCTTTCCAGGCAATATCATTCCATCGCAGATCGGTTCCAATTATATTGTCAAATAGAGGGAGTAGCCATATTGTTAAAACGAGCCCTATTATCACAGATATGAGAACCAGTATTTGCGTTTCAACCCAAAATTGTAAAATGATGGACCTGCGGTTGGCGCCCATTACTTTGCGAACGCCAACTTCCTGCGAACGGGCTGCGGCATTCGATATGACAAGCAATACATAGTTAAGAGATGCTATCAGAAGGATAATAATTACGAGGCATACCAGCTGGTATATATTTTTTGCATTCGTATAATGCCCCCAGGGACTGGATACATTATAGTGGCAATCTTCAAGAGGACGTAAATACCATCTGTACTTTGTAAAATCCACTTGTTTCATGAATTTGCCATATTCAGAAACAAATGGCTCCACAAAATATTTCTTTGACCAGAGATTCAATTTATTTTCAAAGGAAGCAGCTGAGACACCTTCTTTCAACTCAAGAATCAGAATATGCGAACTATGGTTAAAACGTTCCCTGATATTTGTTTCATAATCCGGATCAGCCTGCAGGGGTAAGACAATATCATATTGAATACTGGAATTGTCTGGAGCATTTTCCGCAATAGCTGCAACAGTAAACAGCCGTGAACTGTCACTGATCAGTTTAATAGTTTTGCCGATGGCTTCTGTATTGCCAAAATATTTCCTGGCGGTGTTTTCAGAAATGATTGCATTGTTAATGGATGTTTTTAATGCACCTGCATTTCCTTTTATAATTCGAAAAGAAAAAGTTTTAAAAAAATTATCATCTGCGTATAAAACATCTTTGACTTTGAACACCCTTGTATTCATTCTGACAAAACTATTGTAGGCATCCTGAAACCTCGTAATGGTTTGCACCTCTGGAAAGTTTTGTTTTATGTCGCGGCCTATGATTAATGAAGTTACCAGGCCATTTTCTACATCATTGTCCTTCGTAAGAAAACTAAAAAGATGACTTGTAGGTTTTTCGTCCGGTCGCGTCCACATATTGGTGCTTTCAAATCTGAACAGCCTGTCTTTATTTTCAGAGAAAGTATCATAGGACTGCTCCTTCCGGATATAAAAAAACAGCAGCAGACAAAATGCGACAGAAAAAGACAACCCAACGATATTTATGATGCTGAATGTGCGGTTATTGAGCAGATTCCGCCAGGCTATTTTTATATAATTTCTGAGCATAACCCCGGTATTTGATTACAAAAAGTTAAATGATTTCTGTGAAAAATCCGTTTTAAAAGGGAAGCCGGCTGGAATTTATCAATTATTATCAGGCCTTTTTGGCGAATATTGGTTTAAATTTGTATAGGTGGTTAGGACGCGTCTTTTATTGTGTACTTTATTTATGAATCGGTCATTCAGTATTAAACTTTCAAAAAATAATTCATCATGTCAACATTTAATTTGACTATTAACAACAAACCCTATACGGTTGATGTTGATCCGCAAATGCCATTGCTATGGGTTTTGCGAGATGTGGTGGGATTGAAAGGAACCAAATTTGGTTGCGGCATGTCGCTATGCGGTGCCTGCACCGTTCATTTTGATGGCGTGGCCATGCGATCATGCACGCTCCCTGTTTCGGCTGCAGCCGGTGCAAAAAACATCACTACCATAGAAGGCATATCAGCGAATATTGATCATGTAGTCCAGAAAGCATGGATAGAACTGCAGGTTCCCCAATGCGGTTATTGCCAGTCAGGACAGATCATGTCGGCAGTGTCTCTGCTGCAGACAAACCCCAAGCCATCCGATGCAGATATAGATGCTGCCATGATGGGTAATCTTTGCCGGTGCGGAACATATACACGTATTCGCAAAGCGATTCATCGTGCAGCTGAGATGATGGGCTGATTTGAATTCACTTATTTTTCACTTTTTTAATCTTGCGTTATGTCAGAATTATTAATAGATGAAATATTAAGGTCAAAACGTTCTCCTGCAATAGGCCGTCGTAATTTTCTAAAGATCTCAAGCCTCAGCAGCGTTGCCCTTGTGCTTGGTGTTTCGGCCAAACCGGGCAATAGCAGATTGGTTGCTGTTGCAAATACGGCGGATTCATACAAACTCAATCCTTATATTTTTATTGAAAAAACGGGAAAAATTACATTGATGAACCCGAAGCCTGATATGGGCCAGGGAACTTTTCAATCTGTCCCTGCTTTGATTGCGGAGGAGTTGGAAGTCTCTCTTGACGCAGTAACCATTTTGCAAACGGGTGGTGAAAAAGAATATGGAAGGCAGGTGTCAGGGGGAAGCACTTCAGTGCGCCAGAATTATTTTTCCCTGCGAAAAGTGGGTGCCTCTGCGAAAGAAATGCTGATTGCTGCTGCAGCCAGTCAATGGAAAGTTCCGGCAGAAGAATGTTATGCTGAAAATGCAAAAGTGTACCATAAACCTTCCGGAAAAAACCTCGCTTATGGCGACCTGGTGGAAGCGGCTTCCAAATTGAGTGTTCCGCAGGATCCTAAACTGAAAGATGCAAAAGATTTCAAGATTCTGGGAAAAAACTATCCACGGCCGGATGTGCCATTGAAGTCTTCAGGCAGGGCCTTGTATGGTATCGATGTGGAAGTGCCCGGAATGGTATATGCTTCAGTGGAACACAGCCCGGTATTTGGAGCTAAAATTATCAGCTACGATGATAGTGATGCATTGAAGATTAAAGGAGTAATAAAAACATTTAAGATTCAGCGCAGCCTTGGAAAAAACAAATACGATGGTATCGCCGTGGTGGCCGATAATTTCTGGGCCGCAAAACAGGGACGTCTGGCATTGCAAATAAAATGGGATTACCAGGGCCTGGATAAATTCAATTCAAAAGATTATGAGCAAAGTCTCAGGGATCTGAAAGATAAAGAAGGCGTGGTGGTTCATACAGACGGAGACTTTGAAAAATTTTATGCAGATGCGCCGGTAAAACTGGAAGCATTCTATGAAACACCGATTGTATCCCATTCTCCGATGGAACCGATGAATTGTGTGGTACAATGGACCGGTTCAGACACGCTGGAAGTCTGGGCTTCAGCACAGGGACCTGATTTAGTGAAAGGGGAATTGTCGCGCACACTAGGTATACCCCGTGATAATATTACCGTTCATATTCTCTTTAGCGGAGGAGGTTTTGGAAGAAGATTATATCCTGATTTTGCCACTGAAGCCGCAAATATTTCCAAAGCCGCAGGTAAGCCCGTTAAATTAATCTGGACCAGGGAAGATGATACCCAGCTTGGTCCATTCAGGCCATTGACTTTTTCTTCAATGAGGGCAGGCCTTTCCGCAGATGGTAAACCCGTTGCATTTCAGCATAAAGTAATATCTCCTTCCATCGGAGCTACAATGGATGAAAAAAGAAATGAAACAGGCGAAAGCTCATCTATGACGGAAGGTGTCAGCAGCCAGAAGTACGAGCTGCCGAACATGAAGAATGAATATATTTTTTCAGAAATCCCTGTACCGCTTGCTGCCTGGCGCTCGGTAACGAGTTCCACAGTAGCATTTGCACAGGAATGTTTTATTGATGAGATGGCTGTAAAAGCTGGTAAGGATCCAATGGCATACAGACTTGATGTTCTTCTTACAAAAGATTCTGACACGAAAAAACTATTGTCAAAACTGAAAGAAGTTTCCCGTTGGGATGAAAAATTACCGAAAGGGTGGGGCCGTGGTGTAGCTCAATATGAATTTTTTGCCGGATTGGCAGGTTATGTTGTAGAAGTATCAAGGCGTAAAGGCGGAGGTGTAAAAATAGAAAAAGTGTATAGTGTTATAGATCTGGGGACCGTAGTAAACCCGAATATGGTTGCACTTCAAATTGAAGGCGGCGCTACAATGGCTTTGACAGCGGCCACAAAAAATGGTATTACTTTTAAAAACGGTCAGACCGAACAAACTAATTTCCATAATAATCCGATCGTCAGAATCAATGAAATGCCTGAAGTAGAAGTATACATAATGGCTGAAGGCGGACCGGTAATTAAAGGGGTAGGTGAACCCGGAGTTCCACCCTTTGCACCTGCTTTGGCAAATGCAATCTTCGCAGCAACAGGGAATAGAATCCGCAGGATGCCTTTCGATTTGAATAAAGTGTAGCAGGAACTATATCTTGTTCAGATTAAATGGCAATTCACGGATCCTTGTTCCGGTCATGTTAAAAATGGCGTTTGTAAGTGCAGGTGCTACGGGAGGCAAACCTGGTTCACCGGCTCCTTCAGGCTCATAATTATTTTTCATAACGATCACTTCAATTTCCGGACATTCATTTATCCGCAGTAACTCATAGTTGTGAAAATTCTGTTCAACTACTTTCCCGTTTTCAATGGTTAATCCGCTTTTATAAGCAGCTGTAAGGCCCATTACCACACAACCTTCAGTTTGCGCTATTATATTATCCGGATTGACTACAATTCCACTGTCTATAGCAACAGTTACCTTAACTACTTTGACTTTCCCGTTTATCCTGGCAACCTCAGCGACAGCAGCAACAAAAGCTCCGGATCGTTCTACGATTGCGACGCCCATACCGGTATCGCTCTTACGTGGATTGTGCCAGCCCGTTTTTTCGGCAACCGCGTTCAGTATGGCTGTATAACGTGCGTGATCTTTCAGTAATGAAAGTCTGAAATCCAGCGGGTCTTTTTTAGCATTTACTGCCAGTTCATCTATAAACGATTCATGTGCAAAACAATTGGTAGAATGATATACAGAACGCCAATAGGAAATGGGAATATAAAATTTGCGCAGGACACCTTTGATCGCCAGGTTTGGGATGGCATATTCAGTATTTATTCCTCCTGCTATGGCACCACCTGCAGTTTTGGAATCGCCCGTTTGATTGTTGATCTCCTGACAAATTACTTTATGCTCAAGTGCGAGCAGGTTGCCATTTTTATCCAGACCACCTTTGCATACGTTGAGCGAACAAGCCCTGAATGGTCCCTGCGTCAGGTCATCTTCACGGCTCCATACTACCTGCACGGGAGCGCCGGATTTCATCGACAGGTCTGCGGCTTCTTCAGGCACATCTGTCAGACTTCTCCTCCCGAATGCCCCTCCCATATAAGTGTAATGAATAATGACATCTTCTTCTGCAACACCGCATTGCTTTGCCAGAAAAGAGTGGAAGCCGTTAGGGTTTTGTGTTGAACCCCAGAATTCAACACTGTTTTTTTTCGCGTATACAATTGCGTTCATAGGTTCCATCGGAACGTGCGTCTGGTAAGGCGTTTCATAAGAAGCCTCAATTTTTACTGCAGCAGTATCATAGGCATTTTTAAAATTTCCTTTTTCATTGAAAATTGCGCCATCCTGATCTGCTGCTTTTCTATAATCTTCCTTAATACTTTTTGTCGACCACGATTCCAGATCGCCATTGTCCCATTTGACTTCCAGTACTTTTCTTCCCTGTATCGCTGCCCAGTAAGTATCAGCCAGCACGGCCACACCCTCCCTCAGGTGCCCCCATACGTGGCGCTGTGTTTTGAACACATATCTTACACCTTTCACTGCCCTGGATTTGGTGTCGTCAAAACTGACCAGCTTGCCTAAAAAAACAGGTGACCTTTCAATGGACGCATATAACATTCCATTTACTGCACAGTCCAGTCCAAATACAGCCTGACCGTTAACTTTTGAAGGAATATCTTTTCTTGGAGGGGATGTGCCAATAATCCTGAAATCTTTGGAATCCTTTAATGTGGGATTTTGAGACGGAGATATTTTGGATGCATCATCAGCCAGTTCTCCATAAGTAAGTTTTTTTCCTGATGCCCGGTGAATTACAGCGGCATTGTGAGCATAACAATCTTCGGCATGAACTTTCCAGCGATTTGCTGCAGCAGTTATGAGAATTTCTTTTGCTGAAGCTCCGATCTTTCTCATCAGATCGAAATTATCAGATATACTGCGACTTCCCACCACCATCTGGTCTCCGTATAATTTCCGGCTGGCGGGTGACTGCATTATGTTTATTTTGTCGATATCTACCTCGAGTTCTTCTGCTATAATCATCGGTATGGATTCAAAAGTACCCTGCCCCATTTCCGGACGATTATTATAAATCGTTATCCTGCCGGAAGAATCAATAAAAATATATGCATTCATTTTTGCACCAAGACTGTCGTCGCCAGAAAGGTTTGCAATTTGCGGAGATTTACCTTTTACATTGAAATAACCTACTACGAACACAGCGGCACCCGACATGGCGGTGAGCCTGATGAATTCTCTTCTCTGTAGTTTTTGTGAAGTTTTCATGGCGATTTCATTTAATGCAAAGAGCAAAAAAGCATTTGAAAATGCCCGGTAAGCTCCATAAAGTTAGCATTAAAAAATTATCAATATTGTGGTCAGGCAACATCCAGGACGAGCAATATGTTATTTGATCCGGGGCATGTTTTGCTTTAAACATAATTTTACCGTTATAACACGGTTGGGTTCACTTTGAATTAGTTCCGGCTACTTTTATGATGAACCAATTCCTGCCTAATTTTGTAATTAAGTTTTCAGGGTTATGAAACTACCCGTTTATTTGGATTATAATGCAACCACTCCCTGTGATCCGAGGGTTCTGGAAACCATGCTGCCATGGTTTACTGAAAAATTCGGCAATGCTGCAAGCACCAGTCACCAGTATGGGTGGGAAGCAGAAGAGGCTGTGAAAATTGGGCGCGAACAGGTTGCTTCACTTATTGGTGCAGATCCCAAAGAAATAATTTTTACATCTGGTGCGACAGAGAGTGATAACCTGGCGATAAAAGGAATCTACGAAATGTACGCCGCCAGGGGGAATCATATTATTACAGTTCAAACAGAACATAAGGCTGTTCTGGATACCTGCCAACATTTGGAAAGAAACGGAGCCAGGGTAAGTTATCTAAGTGTAGACAGGGAAGGTTTCATCAAAACGAAAGAACTGGAATCAGAGATCACTGATCAAACCATCCTGATAGCAGCTATGTATGCGAACAATGAAACAGGTGTTATTCAGTCTGTTGCAGAAATTGCTGCTATCGCAAAAAAACACAAAATCATTTTTTTCTCAGATGCCACACAGGCGGTTGGAAAACTGCCTGTGAATGTAATTCAGGACGGAATCGACCTGATGGCCCTTAGTGCCCACAAAATTTACGGACCCAAAGGAGTCGGAGCACTTTATGTCAGACGAAAAAATCCAAGGGTTCGTCTGACAGAACAGATGAATGGGGGTAATCATGAAATGGGTATGAGAAGCGGCACGCTTAATGTTCCTGGTATCGTGGGACTAGGGAAAGCCTGTGAACTGGCTGGAGAAAGCATGCCTTTTGAGAGTAATTCCATTGCATCCTTAAGGAATTACTTTGAGGATTCCCTGTTAAAGTTAAACGGATGTTTTAGAAACGGATCCACCATCAATCGCCTGCCTCAGGTTTCCAATCTTCGGTTTGCAAACTGTCGTGCCAGTGACCTGATGATCCATATGAATAAATCTATTGCGGTATCTTCCGGATCTGCCTGTAGTTCTGTATCGCCGGAACCGAGTCACGTTCTGATTGCCATGGGACTGACGGAAGAGGAAGCGCATAGCTCCATTCGGTTCAGTCTTGGAAGATTCACTACAAAAGAAGAACTTGATTATACAATACTCAAAATCAGGGAAGAAGTAGAGCAACAACGTGGGGTCTTCATTTAATTCGTCATCCTGCCCGGTTAAAGAATAAATAACATTAATTATCATTGTCCCAACGTTGAATTCATTAAATTACAGTACTGCTAAGCCATTCGATTGTTATTGATGTATAGACAGGAGTAAAGCAATATAGCCAGGGCATTCAAAAATCAGCCTATGTGCAGGAACGATTGCAAGACTAAGAAGTCCGCTCATCCGGACAAGGTCGTCGGCATCTGGAGTGGAATCCTGCTGCTCCTCGTACCTAAATGTCCATTTTGCTTTATGGCATTTTCAAGTGTTCTGGTATTCTGCGGAAAAAATGGCGTTGGACATACCGACAAGACTTTTCATTCGACTTCCACTCTTATTATTACGGTAATTTTTTGTGTAACGGCATTACTCAGTATCATTCTCTACTATCGGCCTGTACGGGGGAAATATGCGCTCCTGCTTGCTATCGCAGGCATTGTGGCAATCCTGTTCAGTGTAACCACAGGAGGCGGGACAATAATATATTATTCAGGTGCAACGCTGGTGATGACGGGTCTCCTCCGCAATAGTGGCATGTGGTGTTTGATCCGGGACAAATTTACCGTTCGAAAAAATCTGCGCCCAAAATATACGAAAATTACATTTAGCGGTTGACCGCTCTGCCCTGATTGGTATTTATATTAATCATAAGAGATTTTTCAGAAAAATTAAAACGTTAAAAATGATTCCTCAATCTTTTCAGTATGAATCGCCCGATACGATTGCTGATGCCATTGACTTGTTACAGAAATATGGCGATGAGGCAAAAATTCTTTCCGGCGGACATAGTTTGATACCCATGATGAAGCTGCGCTTCGCTACACCGGAATACCTGATAGATATCAATGGTATTCCCGGTTTATCATATATTAAAGAAGAAAAAGGCCTGGTAAAAATTGGCGCACTTTCCAGAGAATCTGAGATTGAACATTCGGAACTTCTCGGAAAGCATTTCCCAATTTTTCATGATGTCAGCAAACTGATTGCCGACCCGCAGGTACGAAACAGGGGTACGATCGGTGGAAATCTTGCGCACGGAGATGCAGCCAATGATCATCCTGCAGCCATGATTGCACTCAATGCGACAATCATAGCAACAGGAAAGAGTGGGAACAGGTCGATCCCGATTGATGAATTCTTTTTTGGGTTCTATTCTACTGCGTTGAAACAGGATGAAATCCTGACAGAGATCCAAATACCGGTTCCTCCTTCAGGTACCGGTAGCGCCTATCATAAACTGGAACGCAAAGTTGGAGATTATGCTACGGCCGGTGTAGCGGTTCAGTTAACTGTTGATAATAAAGGAATTTGTAAAGCCATCGGCATCGGTCTTACCAATGTAAATCCCGTCCCACTGAGGGCAGCCCGTTCTGAACAGGCTCTGTTAGGTAAATCTTTGAGTGATGAGAATATTGCATTGGCGGCGAAGTTTGCTTCAGAGGATTGCAATCCATCGTCAGATCTAAGGGGCAGCGAGGAATACAAACGTGCTATGGTTGCAGTATTGCTGAAGCGTATGGTGGCTAAAGCACTTGACAGGGCGAAAGCAAAATAATATGACAGAGGGAATAATTCAAAATAAATACCACTCAAATAAAAAAATCTTGTATGAATAAAGTTATAACGGTAACAGTAAATGGCGTTGCTCAGGTCATGGAAGTTGAGCCTAGAACTTTGCTGGTGCATATGATCCGTGAAATCCTTAATCTGACGGGAACGCATATCGGTTGTGATACCACCAGCTGCGGAGCCTGTACCATTCTGCTCGACGGTAAATCGGTCAAGTCCTGCACCATTCTGGCCGTGCAGGTTAACGGCAAATCTATTACTACTATTGAAGGGGTATCAACGGAAGGAGAATTAAATCCAATACAGGAAGGATTCAAAGAAAACCATGGACTTCACTGTGGATTCTGTACACCCGGTATGATCATGCGTGCAACGGAATTACTTGCTGACAACCCCAACCCGACTGAAGAAGAAATCAGATGGGGCATTTCGGGAAATCTTTGCCGCTGTACAGGATACAACAATATTGTAAAAGCCATCCTGTACGCAAGTGCCAAAATGCGTGGTGTACCAACAGCATCTACTGAACCGGAATTTGTATAAATGTTTTAATAACCGAATTCAATAAATTATATGATACAATGTAAAACTTCAAAAGAAATCAGCGGCATGGGTCACTCCATGAAAAGGAAGGAAGATGTACGCTTTTTACATGGGAAGGGTCATTATATAGATGATCTTAAACTGCCCGGCATGTTGTATATGGATATAACAAGGAGTCCTTATGCATATGCGAAAATTAAAAGCATTGACATTTCGGAAGCCATGAAAGTTCCGGGAGTGGTTGCCGTAGTGACAGGAAAGGACCTTGAAAAATATAATCTGCACTGGATGCCAACACTGATGTCCGACACCCAGATGGTATTGCCCACCGATACTGTAATGTACCAGGCACAGGAAGTAGCAGCAGTAATAGCGACCAGCCGGTATGCCGCCCGCGACGGCCGTGAGGCTGTTAAAGTAGATTATGAAGTGATGAAACCCGTGATGGATCCTTATAAAGCTATGAATGCGGATGCACCTGTGCTTCGCAAAGACAAACCAGGTAAAAAAGATAATCATATCTGGCATTGGGAAGCGGGAGACCGGGTCAAGACAGAGAAAGTATTTAAAGAAGCAGAAGTAGTGGTTAAACAGGATATGTATATACCAAGAATACATGTATCATCCATTGAAACATGTGGCTGTGTGGCAGACTACGATAAGGTGAATAATCATCTGACCATGTATATGACAACCCAGGCACCACATGCAATAAGAACTGTAATTGCTCTGGTGGCCGGACATGTAGGGCTGAGTGAAGAAAAGATTCGTGTTGTATCAGCAGATATCGGCGGCGGTTTCGGAGGTAAAGTGCCCGTATATCCGGGGTATGTGATTGCGATTGCTGTGAGCTTCCTTACCGGGAAACCGGTGAAGTGGATCGAAGACCGAAGTGAAAATTTACAGGCGGATTCATTTGCGCGCGACTATCATATTACAGCTGAAATGGCAGGCACCAAAGCCGGTAAAATTCTGGCAACACGTTTTAAAGTGCTGGCGGACCATGGATATACGGATGCTGCAGCTAACCCTTCAAAATTTCCACTTGGAATGTTTTCAATAGCTACAGGATCTTACGATTATAAAACAGCGTTTATAGAATCTGATGCCGTGTATACCAACAAACCTCCCGGAGGTGTGGCCTATCGTTGTTCATTCCGCGTAACCGAAGCAGTTCATGCGATCGAACGGATCACGGATCGTTTTGCTTTTGAAATAGGTAAAGATCCTGCACAACTCAGAATGGAAAATTTCATTAAGAAAGAAGACTTCCCCTGGAAGTCACCAACAGGCTGGGAATACGACAGCGGTGATTATCATGCAGGTCTCAAAAAAGCAATGGAAGCTATAGGCTACGATGAATTAAGAAAAGAACAGGCCGAGAAACGCAAGAAAGGAGAACTCATGGGCATTGGCATTGCTACATTCACTGAAATTGTCGGAGCCGGCCCTTCCAAAGATTTCGATATTCTTGGAATTAAAATGTTCGATAGCGCAGAAATAAGAGTTCATCCTACAGGAAAAGCGATCGCACGCTTTGGTACAAAATCCCAGGGTCAGGGGCATGAGACAACTTATGCGCAGATTATAGCGGAAGTGCTTGGAATTCCCGCTGCAAATATCCTGGTTGAAGAAGGAGATACCGATACTGCACCATATGGATTAGGTACTTATGCAAGCCGCAGTACACCTACTGCCGGTGCAGCAGCAGCAGTTGCTGCGAGGAAATTGGTAGACAAAGCAAGAAAAATTGCTGCATACCTGCTTGAAGTAAGTGAAGACGATCTTGAATGGGAACCTGGAAAATTTTCCGTAAAGGGTGCTCCGGAAAAATCAAAAACCATCCAGGAAATTGTTTTCGCAGCCTATACCAATCATCCGCAGGGAATGCAGGCGGGATTTGAAGCCACGCATTATTACGATCCGCCAAACCTTACTTTTCCAAGTGGTGCATATATATGTGTAGTTGATATCGATAAAGAAACAGGTGGAATTCATGTGCGTCGTTTTGTGGCCATCGATGATTGTGGTAATATTATCAATCCTATGATTGTTCAGGGTCAGGTTCACGGCGGACTGACGCAGGGTATTGCACCGGCCATGTATGAAGAACTGATCTATGACGAAGACGGGAATATTCTGAATGGCACGTTGATGGACTACCTCGTTCCAACAGCAGTTGAATCACCTAAATGGGAAACCGGACATACTGTAACCCCATCACCCCATCATCCGATAGGTGCAAAGGGTGTTGGTGAATCCCCAACCGTTGGATCGCCACCTGCTATTGTCAATGCTATAGTAGATGCTCTTTCTCCTTATGGGATCAGACATATGGATATTCCTGTAACACCCTTTAAAGTATGGAAGGCGCTTAAAGAGAAGGGAGTTATCTAATTCCTGCGAACGGAATCATTAATTGAAATTTTTTTCTCCATGCCATAATAATCGCAGGGGAGAAGATATTTTGCGGTATTCGATTAAAATCTAAATGACATGACAACATCTATAACAAAAACATTTGAAGTGGATTCTGATTTAGAATCTACCTGGGCCAATCTCAGTGATCCTGAAAAAGTAGTAATCTGTGTTCCCGGAGCTTCCCTGACCGAAAAAGTGGACGAGAATAATTACAAGGGAGAAGTGGAACTTAAATTTGGACCGGTAAAAGCCAAGTATGCGGGCCTGATAAGTTTTTTGGAAAGAAATGCAGAAGCTCACAAAATGGTTCTTAAAGGCACTGGAACTGACAGCAGGGGAAAAGGAGGTGCCGAAATGAAGATGGAAGGAAATTTATCAGCAAAGGGAAAGGGTACTTCTGTGAATGTAATGATGGAACTGAACGTCACAGGTATGCTGGCACAATTCGGTTCGCGAATGATAAATGACGTATCTAACCAGGTATTCGACCAGTTTGTCAGCAATTTCAAAAACCAGCTGGAAGGCAGGGAAGTGGATAGCAAGCTGCACACCGGTTCTCTGGTTGGCGGTGTAGTGAAAGGATTTTTTGGAAAAAAATAAAATACAGTGCATTTGTTTGATAACCCATCCGAGATCATTGAGGCGCTCGACAGTCAGCAATATATAGCCGAAGAAGAATTTGCGACGGCTCTTTTCCTTTTACTGAAGCTACATAAACCCCTGCTGCTGGAAGGCCCGCCCGGTGTCGGTAAAACTGAAATTGCACTTGTACTTGCCCAGTTGTTGCATACCGAACTCATACGACTGCAATGCTATGAAGGACTGGATGTAAATGCTGCCGTTTATGAATGGAATTACCAGAAACAATTACTGGGCATCAAATTGCAGGAAGGCAGCGGACTTTCCATAGAAGAAAAAGAGAAACATATTTTTGGTCATGATTACCTGCTTGAACGACCGCTCCTGCGTTCGATCATGGCAGAACACCAATCGCCAGTTCTCCTGATTGATGAGCTGGATCGTTCCGATGAAGAATTTGAAGCTTTTCTTCTTGAACTTTTGTCAGCATTTCAGATAAGCATACCTGAAATAAATACTGTAAGGGCAAAACACAAACCATTTGTAATTCTTACATCAAACCGTACAAGAGAATTAAGTGATGCACTGAAAAGGCGCTGCCTGTATCATTGGATCGATTATCCCAGCCTTGAAAAGGAAATGAGGATCGTGAAGAAACATTTACCTGACATTGAGGAAAAATTATTAAGGCAGGTAGTATATGCAGTACAACAATTTCGTCACCGAAAACTGGTGAAAATACCCGGTGTATCAGAAACAATCGATTGGGCTGAATCGTTAATGACACTGGGATATCGGGAACTGAATGCTGTTTCATTTGATCAGACGCTCGGGTGCATTCTGAAATCAGCAGAAGATATCAGCCAGGTACGAACTGAAAAGCTGGATCAGTTTATTTAACCGGAACAGAAGCTTTTCTATAATAGTTTTGTATGAAGCAACAGGCATATGCAGCAGTGAATTTAACAGAAAGCATAGTAGCATTTTCGCAGTTTGCGCGAAGCCATGGGCTCAATATAGGAATACAGGAAACGCATGATGCCCTTGTTTCAGCTGAAAGCGGGTTGCTGGTGCACAGGACTCAATTCAGAAGCGCATTGAAAGCCATATTCTGCCACTCGCCGGAAGAATGCGAAATTTTTGAAAAACTATTTCTCCTGTACTGGGATACCAACCCTGTAGATCTGCAGGATGCAAAAAGCAGGACATCCGTTCGCGGGATAATTCAAAATAAAACAAATGCCTCGCTGGTGATGCTGGGCAAAGGCAAAACTGATGAAGAAACGGAAGAAGGGAAAAATATTTCCGGCGCGAATGAAACCGATCGATTAAAGAAAACAGATTTTTCCAGTCTCGGTGTATTGGAGTCACGACAGCTGGAAGAAATCGCCCGCAAACTTTTTGATCAGATGGCCCTGCGTTTACGAAGACGGCTGAAAGAAAGCCGGCATGGGGGACAGATAAATCTTCGCCGTACCATTCGCAGAAGTATCGGATATGGCGGCGAACCTCTCGATCTTTTGAGAAAGGCACAACGCCCTAAGAAAACACGTCTCATCGTTTTGCTCGATGTCAGCGGATCGATGGACAAATACAGTTTTTTCCTCCTGCTCTTTATCTGTGCACTGCGTGAAAACTTCAGGCAGCTGGAAGCTTTTATTTTCAGCACGTCTTTAATCCGGATCAGTAAAGCACTTAAACCAGGCAGCATTGACCGGGTTTTGTCGATAATTTCTGATCAGGCTGAGAACTGGTCGGGAGGCACAAGAATCGGCGCCTGCTTAAAAACCTTTAATGAAAAATACGGGATGCAGCTGCTGAATGGTTCGCCAACAATAATTATTCTAAGCGATGGATTGGATACCGGGCAACCTTTAGTAATAACTGATGAATTGAAAAAAATGCGGCGTCGTTCTAAAAGAATTGTATGGTTAAATCCATTGAAGGGATCCAAAGGATACCAACCTACAGCTGGCGGTATGCAGGCAGCATTGCCGGAAGTAGATGATTTCCGGTCGGCCCATAATCTTAACTGTTTGCTCGAACTTGAAAACATGATAGCATATGCTTGACAAATTTTTAGAGAAGGCACAGGATCTTCGCAAAAACAACGAACCCTTTGCCATTGCCATGGTGGTGCGACGTGAAGCGCCCAGCAGTGGAAAAACCGGTGATAAGGCAATAATTAATAAATTCGGAGAGATAACAGGATGGATTGGCGGAGGGTGTGTAAAATCTATTATTATAAAGGAAGCAGAAGATGCAATGAAAAGCGGGAAGCCGAGACTCGTGAAAATCGGGAATTCTCTGGAAGCTTCAACACAGGAAGGCGTTTTTGAATACAAAATGACCTGCCACAGTGAAGGAACAGTGGAAGTTTATATTGAACCTGAACTTCCGGCACCTCATCTGGTAGTGATGGGTAACTCCGCCATTGCCAGAGCTCTGGTAAAAATAGGTAAGGCCGCTGGTTACCGGGTGACCGCAGTGGCTCCCGATGTTAAACCAGGCAGTTTTGAAAAAGTTGATGAACTGATCACCCAGCTTAATTTGCAACAGGTGAAAACGAGCAGCGCTTCTTTTATCATTGTTGCCACCCAGGGCGAACAGGATGAAACAGCACTATTACAGGCTTTGTCTAAACCTTCTTCTTACATCGGTTTTGTGGCAAGTAAGAAAAAGAAAACCCAGGTGATGGACTATTTGTATCAGTCTGGCCAGGATAAAAAAAAGTTGGAAAGCATTCATTCACCAGCGGGGATGGATATCAATGCAAAAACACCCGAACAGGTGGCAATTAGTATATTGGCAGAAATCATACAGATTCAAACCAGCTCGTCTTCGGCAAATGGGTTTACTGAATATGATGGAAACCGTGAAGAAGCAGGGAAACAAAAATTCTATATAAACCCGGTTTGTGGTGTTCCGATAGATATCCAAAATCCGAAACATATTATCGACTATAAAGGAGAGCTCGTATATTTCTGTTGCGATGGCTGTAAAATAAAATTTGAAGCAGACCCAAAAAAATATATGGAGAAGGAAATGGTATAGCAGTTCTATCCATCCGGAAGCCCAAATTGAATGGCTATGAAGGAGATTAAAGAAATCATACTTGCCTATGAAGAGGCAAAGAAACGGGGACAACAAACAGCATTGGCAACTGTTGTAAGTCTTGATGGCTCTTCTTACAGGCGTCCGGGTGCCAGAATGCTGGTTACTGAAGAGGGACGCATGACAGGCGCCATCAGTGGCGGTTGCCTGGAAGGCGACGCACTTCGTAAAGCATTAATGGTAATGAATCAGAAGGAAGCTAAACTGGTCACTTACGATACAAACGATGAAGATGATACGACATTAGGAGTTCAGCTCGGATGCAATGGCATTATACAGATTCTGATTGAGCCAATAGATACTGAAAACCCCCTCAATGCCATAGAGCTGTTAAAGAAAATAAATACAAAAAGAAGGGAAGTCGTATTGGTTACATTATTTGATGATGAAAGTAAAAACAAAAAACAGCATGGTACCTGTATGATCTTTGAGAAAGATGGATTCATTAGTGCGAAATCGGATGATATATTGATGAATAAAGCCTTAGCCGAAGATGCCGGTATTGCCTTGCAGATACGGCAATCCCTATTTAAAAAATATAAAACCGTCAGCCAGACTGCCAACGCCTTTATTGAATATATCCCGCCTTCAGTTTCCATGGTAATCGTGGGTGCGGGCAATGATGCTCAACCAATGGTTGCTATCGCTGATATACTTGGCTGGGAAGCGAACATTGTTGATGGTCGCGCCACCCATGCCACATCAGAACGTTTTATGTCAGCATGCCAGATACTCGTGTCAAAACCGGAACAGGTACTGGAGCGAATCAGTGTGGACGAACATACAGTTTTCGTATTGATGACGCATAATTATAATTACGATCTGGCCATGCTCAGGGCCCTGATACAAACTGAAGTTTTATATATCGGAGTATTGGGACCCAGGAAAAAACTCGACAGGATGCTGAAAGAGATACAGGCGGATGAAATTAAATTAAGCAGGGACCATTTGAACAGGATATACGGTCCTGTCGGATTGGATATAGGTGCTGAAACTGCAGGAGAAATTGCTCTCTCGGTGATTGCAGAGATTAAGAAAGTACTGGAAGGAAAATCCGGACAGTCACTCCGTATGAAGGAGGAGGAGATTCATCCGCGCGAAGACATTTCAATGAAAGAAAAAAGATTAATTTAAAAAATGGTTCGGATCAATCATTGCGGTATTGTATTACTTGCGGCGGGAGCCTCCAGCCGTATGGGAACTCCTAAACAGGTACTGGTTTATAGTGATAAAACGCTGTTAAGACATTCAGTAGATGAAGCACTCGGTACAGGAATGCGACCTGTAATCGTCGTACTGGGAGCAAATCACCTTTTATTGAAAAAAGAACTTGAAAATATCCGCGGCATTCAGATCGTCCTTAATAATAACTGGCAGGAAGGCATGGCTTCTTCCATACGATGTGGTGTTGAAGCAGCAATGAAACTGGAACCAGGACCCGACGGGTTGATTATCATGGTGTGCGATCAGCCTTTTATAAGTGCCGGAGTTTTGAAGAATTTATATAAAACGCAGCAGGAAACCGGCAAGACTATTGTAGCCAGCAGTTACCATAACATTCCGGGTGTGCCGGCATTATTTCACGAAAGCTTTTTCAAAGACCTGATGAAATTAAAAGGAGATACAGGGGCCCGAAAATTATTGAAAGATAATGCAGATTTGCTGGGCATGATACATTTTCAAAAAGGAGAAACCGATATTGATACGATGAACGACTACTTTGAATTGAAAGAATTAAAAGGAGGGAAACAGGATGATTAAGGATACTTATGACAGGGTGCACAACTATCTTAGGATTTCACTGACGGATAATTGCAATCTGCGCTGCTTTTATTGTATGCCCGAAGAGGAATATGCCTTTACACCGGCAAGTCGTTTAATGCAGACAGATGAAATAGAAGCTATCGCTGGAATTTTTGTTAAGAATGGTGTGAATAAGATCAGACTGACTGGAGGAGAGCCGCTGGTTAGGAAGGACGCTGGTGAAATCATCCGGGCACTTTCAAAGCTACCGGTAAAATTAACGATCACCACGAATGCCACAAGGATTCATGAGTTTACAAGTCTTTTACAGGAATCAGGAATTCGCTCACTTAATGTGAGTCTGGATACACTACATAGAGATAAATATAAATTGATGACCCGTCGCGATCTGTTTGACCGCGTAATGCAGAATATCAGGATTCTGCTCGATAATAATTTTATTGTCAAGGTGAATATTGTCGTAACAAAAGGATTAAACGACAATGAGATTAATGATTTTATTGAATGGACAAAGGATGAACCCATACATGTTCGCTTTATAGAATTCATGCCTTTCAGTGGTAACAGCTGGTCGAGCGATAAGGTTTTTACCTATAACGAAATATTGCAGCGCGTATCGGAATTATATCAAATTGTTCCGCTTGGAAGAGAAAATCACGACACCGCTAAAAAATATCAGGTGCCTGGTCATGCTGGAAGTTTTGCTGTAATAAGTACGATGAGCGAACCTTTTTGCGGTGATTGCAACCGGATGCGGCTAACAGCGGATGGTAAACTCAAAAACTGTCTTTTTTCTAAAACTGAAACTGATCTGCTCACTGCATACCGACATGGTGAAGATATATTACCATTGATAGAAGAAAACATTCGAAGTAAATCAAAGGAATTGGGCGGACAGTTTACAAAAGATTTTGAACACCTCAGAGCCGATAGCATCAATAACAGGAGCATGATTACCATCGGCGGTTAAATCCTGATAATTCAGATAAAATGATTTCAGTTGCCGATGCAAAAAAAATAATTGAACACAACAGCTTTGTTGCTGAACCAGGGCTATGCCCGCTAAATGAAGCATACGGGATGGTATTGGCTGAAGATTATTTTGCAGGGATGGATTTGCCTCCATTTCCCCAGTCATCTATGGATGGATACGCGTTTTCATTTTACGAATGGAAAAAACGAAAACATTTGCAGTTGTCAGGTGAAATAGCTGCAGGAAGTAAAAGCGAAAATAATCTATTGCCGGGGGAGGCTATTCGGATTTTTACAGGTGCGCCGGTTCCGCCTGGTGCTGACACGGTATTGATGCAGGAAAAATCAATTTTGGAAAATAATGAACTGGTAGTTGCTGATGAAAATCTGAAAGCCGGAGATAATGTTCGTCCCCGCGGTACAGAAATAAAAAAAGGATCGCTGGCAATTTCAAAAGATACTCTGCTCACTCCGGCAGCCATTGGTTATCTCGCAGGAATGGGATGCATGGAGGTTTCTATTTATCCCAGACCTGTTGTCAGTATCATTGTTACAGGTAATGAACTGAAAGCACCGGGACAATCCCTTCTGTCCGGCCAGGTATATGAAGCAAATTCTTTTTCACTGGGCGCCGCTTTGCGGCAGTTGGGCATTGCGGAACCGAAGAAATATTATAGCGGGGATGATCCGGAAAGACTAACAGCAATACTGGAAAATGCATTGAGTCAGAGTGATATCATCCTGCTAACAGGTGGTGTGAGTGTAGGCGATTATGATTTTACTTTAAGAGCGGCTGAAAGTTGTAAAGTGGAACGTTTATTTCATAAGATAAAACAAAGACCAGGAAAACCTATTTACTTTGGGAAAAAGAATCATAAACTGGTTTTTGGACTTCCGGGAAACCCGGCGTCTGTCCTATCCTGTTTTTATCTTTATGTTATACCTGTCATTGAGAAATTTTCCGGGAAAAAGCCGGGACAGGTTATTCGAAAAGCTGTATCGGGAAGTGTTGTAAAGAAACCGGCAGGCCTTACCTGGTTCCTGAAAGGGCATTTAGAAGAAGGTATTGCTACCGTACTGGATGCACAGGAATCTTACAGACTTAGTTCCTTTGCGAGGGCCAACTGCCTGATTCAACTGGAAGAAGACCGGACTATTTGTAACCCGGGAGATTCTGTTGACATTTATTTATTACCTGTTTAATTGGTTGGCCGATGGACCTCGCAAGTGGAAATTAATATTTTAATGCAGATACACTTGTTATGAATATTAGAATTACCTTATTTGGTCAGCTTTGTGATATTGCAGGCAGTGAGAATATTGTTTTGAAGGATGTAAAAGATACCAATAGCATACAGGCCCGATTAGAAGAATATTACCCTGCCCTCGCTGCAGCGAAATATAATATTGCAGTTGATAAAAAACTTATTTTGGAAAATACATTCCTGTACGATAACAATGACATCGCGTTACTTCCACCATTTTCAGGAGGATGATTATGTATGATACGCCATCATATGAAAGATATAAACGCCAGCTTCTTCTGAAAGGTTTTGGTGAGACGGGACAGGAAAAACTGTCGCAGGCTAAGGTTTTAGTTATTGGTGCCGGTGGACTGGGTTGCCCGGTCATGTTATATCTGGCCGCTGCAGGTGTAGGAACAATTGCGGTAATGGATGATGATACAGTGGAATTGAATAATCTCCACCGGCAGCCCATATACAATATGGATGATATCGGTAAGTTGAAAGCTGAGAGGGCGGTTACATTTTTAAAAAAATTAAACCCGGACATACTTGTCCATCCATTTACGCAAAGACTCACTCCAGTCATTGCACTTGATATTTTGAGTCAATTTGACATCATCATCGATTGCACGGACAATTTTTCGAGTCGTTACCTCATTAACGATGCCTGTGTGATTTTGAATAAACCACTGGTATATGGGGCAGTCTCGCAATATGAAGGACAGGTTTCTGTTTTTAATGTTCAGCGGGAAGATAATGAATCAGTCAATTACCGTGATCTTTTTCCGGAACCCCCTTTAGATGGTGAAGTGCTGAGTTGTGCAGAAGCCGGTGTATTGGGCGTTGTTCCGGGAATTATAGGATCCATGCAGGCTTCTGAAACGATCAAATTAATTACAGGTATCGGTCAGCCCCTGGTTAATCGATTATTTGTTTACAATGCTCTCAACAACCAGGGGTACGAATTCATAATACAAAAAAGAACTGGAAGCAGCAGTTTTATTCCGGAAAATCATGAGGCATTTCAGCAAACTGATTATGACACTCTTTGCGAAAAAGCAAATCAGCAGTTTGAAATCAGCGCGGAAGAATTCGGAACATGGATTAAATCAGGCGGGGCTCGTGTTATTGATGTTCGGGAGTATGGAGAAGAACCAGCTGTTCCTGAATTTATTCATGAAAGGATACCTTTATCACAATTATCGGATAAAATTAAAATTATAGGAGAAGAGCCCATATTGTTTTTTTGCCAGTCGGGAATCCGTAGCACTCAGGCAGTTCAATGGATGATCAATAAATACGGTAAAGGGAAGAAAGTTTACAGCCTGAAGGGCGGAATAATAAGTTTTAAGAATCACCTGGTTTAATATGAACGAAAGGAAATTAAAAAACATTTTTATTGAAGGACCCATTATCCCTTCATTTATAGCGGATCGTATTGGCGAACACAGTCATAAAAAAGAGATCGGCGGACATAGTATTTTTCTGGGTCAGGTCAGAGCAGATAAAGCGGATGGTAAAAGAATTATTGCCATTGAATACAGCGCTTATAATGAAATGGCCCTCGAAAAGATGCATGAAATAAGGGAATCAATTTTCAATAAATATCCTCTGAGTTGTATGCATGTATATCATAGCCTGGGCAGGGTGGAGGCAGGTGAAATCTGTTTATTTGTATTTACTTCCTCCGCACACCGCAAACCCGCGATAGATGCATGCACTGAAACGGTAGAAAGGATTAAGTCGGAACTCCCGGTTTGGGGCAGGGAATTATTTGAAGGAGCAGGATATCAATGGAAGGAAAACCTGTAATGATCAATAAAAGCAGCGTTTTATCCATTACATTGTTTAAATATTTTTTATGGTAAATATCACTGCCAAGACAGAGAGCTTACGCAAAGCCGTTGCTTCTGCCATAATTGTTGTTTCAAAGACTGAAACCATAGAGGCGGTACAAAAGCGCATTGTGCCAAAAGGTGATGTTTTCGAATTCTCCCGGGCAGCGGGATTACTGGCCATAAAAAAAACCAGCGATATGATACCCGATTGTCATCCGCTGCCAATTGAATATGCATCCATTACTTTCCGGGTAGAAGATTTAAGTATTTTTATCAGCGTTGAAGTTCATACCATTTATAAAACCGGTGTTGAAGTGGAAGCTATGCACGGAGCTGCTGTTACGGCGCTTACTATTTATGATATGCTGAAGCCTTTGGACAAGTCAATAGTAATCAGTACCATTAAACTTGAAGAGAAAAAAGGTGGCAAATCAGATACCAAATATCTTTATCCTGATAACGTCCGCTGCGCAGTGATTACATGTTCGAACAGTATTTCAAGAGGCTCAAAAACTGATCTTAGCGGGGAAGTGATCGTAGACAAACTGAAACTACATAAAGTTTCTGTGTCGTATCGTGAAGTTATTCCCGATGATATTGATAGGATTCAGGCAAAAATCAGGCAACTGAATGAAGAAGGATACCAGCTGATCGTTTTTACAGGTGGCACGGGTCTTTCTCCGCAGGATGTGACCCCCGACGCCGTATCAGCTCTTTTGGATAGGGATATACCGGGATTAATGGAAACTGTACGGGCGTACGGACAGCAGCGTACACCATACGCGATGTTGTCGCGCGGGGTAGCGGGTTTTATTGGCGATACGCTTGTGATCACACTTCCGGGATCACCCCGCGGAGCTGAGGAAAGTATGGATGCAGTTTTTCCTTTCATATTACATGTGTTCCGGGTAAAAGAAGGTGCCCGTCATGATTAGGAAATCCGATCGCCTATCTTCGTAATCCAGTCTGTTCTATTTATTATCATAGTAAATTTTTTTTATGAAACCATTTTACGGGAATTTCCTATTCTCCATAGGCTTGATGATTTCCACGGCAGCTTCTGTTCACGCCCAACAGGATAACGGTAAGATTCGCATCATTATGTTTGGAGCCCATCCGGATGATTGTGATGAAAGGAGCAGCGGCACCGCGGCCCTTTATGCGCAGATGGGCTATGCAGTAAAATTTGTTTCTGTGACAAACGGCGATGCGGGTCATCAGACACAGAAAGGAAAGGAGCTTGCTAAAAGACGATATGCAGAAACGCAGGAATCAGCAAAACGCCTCGGTATCAAGTATGATGTGCTCGATAATCATGACGGACTGTTAATGCCTGACCTTGAAGTAAGATTGGAGATTATAAAAGAGATTCGTGAATGGAATGCTGATATAGTATTTGCTCCCCGTCCGAATGATTATCATCCGGATCATCGTTATACAGGTGTGTTGGTTCAGGATGCGGCATATATGGTAGCCGTTCCAAATATAGAACCGGAAGTGCCTGCACTTAAAAAAAATCCTGTATTCTTCTATTATGAAGATCATTTTCAAAGACCCAACCCATTCCGTCCTGACGTAGTAGTGGATATAACTTCCACGTATGATAAAAAAATTGCAGCCCTGGATGCCCACCAGTCCCAGATGTACGAGTGGTTGCCATGGATTGGCCACTATAGCGCAGAAGTTCCACAAAGCGAAGCAGATCGTATTAAATGGCTGGCCGTTCGTACTGCAAGACCGATTAACCAGGAAACGAGGGCTTCCCTGGAAAAATGGTATGGAAAGGACAAGGCTGATAAAGTAAAATATGTGGAATCATTTGAAATATGTGAATACGGTGCCCAGCCTAATGATGAGGATATAAAGAAATTATTCCCTATGCTCGGTAAATAATGAAATTTACAATTGAACGGGTCATATGAATTTTAAACAGGTTATATTTTTTATTTCCTTTTTTCTGATTTCTATTCTATCTGCTGCAACTCTGCATGGTCAATCTCCCGATTCATCAGTGCTGGCCGTTAACAAAACAGAAGATTTTGAAGTCACCGGGGATGGTACTGCAATCAACTGGAAGGAGGAAAAATGGCTGACGCTTCCTAAAAGGAATAAAAATGGAGCTGAGTATTCCACAAAGTTGAAGATCCTGTATTCTGATTCGGGTATTTATTGCCTCTACTATTGCCAGGACAATAAACTGACATCGACATTAAGAGAAGATTTTGCGGATTTATTTAATGAAGATGTCGTAGAAGCTTTTTTCTGGACAGATGAAACGATTCCTGTTTATTTCGAATATGAACTTTCACCATTAAACTATGAATTACCCATACTGGTACCGAATAATAAAGGAAATTTTTTGGGATGGCGCCCCTGGCATTATGAGGGCAATCGCAGAACCCGGCATGCTACACATATAATCAGAGATAACGAAAATATAGTTGCATGGAACGCCGAGTTTTTTATTCCTTATTTGTTGCTTAAGCCGATGACCAATGTACCTCCTGTTAAAGGGACCCGGTGGCGCGCAAATTTTTACCGAATCGACTATGATAAAAATGTGTCAGACTGGTCATGGCAACTTACGAGAACCAACTTTCATGATTATGAACGGTTCGGCACACTCTTGTTTAAATAACTTTCCGGGGTCGCTCCAAATGAAGCGGCCCTGGAAATGAAAATTATTTGTAAAAAGGTAAATCCCATTACGCATAAATGGTTGTAGCACCTTCAGCTGATCCGTAAAGTTCCCTGGCGGCGCCAAGAATGAATTCACTTATTTAATTTAGACGCAACATCAGTCGTTCCGGAGAACAGCAGGAAAATTTTTACCAATAGAAAAAACCAGCAATTATTGCAGCTAACATATAGCTCAGGCAGCTGGCAATCAATTTACCCGCCAGAAATCTTTTGTCGTAGTTGATATAGATGGCGCCACCAGTTTCTGTTATAAAAGTGAAAGTTGCGAAACATATCAAACCCAGCTTACATGCGGAGAATATATTTCCGGGAAGAGCATATCTAAATCCAATTTTTAAATAAAAAAAAGTAAATAGTATCCCGAACAGGAGCGAGAGCAGGGTGCTGTAGGTATAGCTTTTATAGTTTTCAGTTCGCCAGGTTTGGGGTGTTAATGCCTGATATTTATGAAACAAAAAACCAATGAACAACCATTCGACGGCCGTGTTTGCAAGCCCGATGCAAACAGACGACAGAATAAAGTGGAGAGCTGACATGAGGTCGTATTTTAATCAATCTGAAGAAAAATAGATTAGCCCTGCGGAGCAGAATGTAAAGCGATTCGGTTGCCCTCGGTATCAATAAACACGGCCATAAAACCATACTCTGGTGATATCTGAGTTTTGGGAACGGTTATCCGGCCACCTGCAGCCATGATCCTGTCGAGAATGATCTGCACGTCCGGATTCGCATTCAGATAGATCAGAGGACCTTTATCTTCGGATGGAATATGAAATCCATCACTTTTACACAGTGCTCCACCGATCCCATTCAGCATATCAGTAACCGGAAAGAGACGCATTTGAAGTTGCGGCAAATCCAGGGGAGTCATCCGGATATCAAAAATTTGCTCATAGAATTTCTGTGCGCGGTTAATATCCGTAGTTGGAATTTCGAACCAGCTGATGGCATTTTTAAAAGTCATATATCAATTAAAAGTTACAAAGACTTTTTAACTTTAAAATGCAATTTTTAAAAAAAAGAATTGACTGAATCTCAAAGCTGGTGAGAATAAGACAGGACAAATCACAAACCACCAAAAGATTTGAATTATGAAATACTTATGGCCTTTAATATTTCTTTTAAATTCCTGTAATACAAATGATTCGGCCTTGAGTTCCAAAGAATCTGAGATTGTAAAAGACAATGTGAGCCAGATGACAGCAAATATTGTATCTGATCTTAAAGTAAAAGGGCCTATCGCATGGCTCGATTATTTTGAAAACAGTCCAGGTTTTTTCATGGCCGTCCAGGGTGCACTTGCATTCGGTGATTATCAAAGCGCCAACACGTATGTAAGGGATACCCTGGTCAAGACTTTTCGACAAATAACACTTCAATGGGATCACCTGCATATAGATCCCTTGACTTCAACATTGGCATCTGTCGGAACAGGTTTTCATGAAGAAATTATTGATTCTGCAGGGCGAAAAATATCTCAGGAAGGTTATTTCACCGCCCTCGTCGAAAAAACAATTCGTGGTTGGCAATTGCGGAATGTACATTGGTCTTTACTAAAGCAATAGTATCTTCTGAATCTCGATAATTCCAAAGTAATTTTCTATCAGCAAGCCTCTTTTAAACTTCGGTTTACTGTAAAATGAGCTGAAACGAGAGTTATTTCAGCTCACTTTGAGGTTATTTAACCGTTACATATACAGCTTCGACAATCAAAGTGAACTTTTAAGTAAGAATTACCCGAATTTTGGCATCGAGCTAATTTACTTATGGTTAGGTTAAAGGCGTTGGTTAATACTATAATTCTGAAAATTCTAAGTAGATCTGAATTTACGATCACATAATTCATACAATTAAAAACAACTTAAAACCCTAGTTATGAAATCAAGATTAGTTGCTGGAATTCTTATCGCTTTTATAATCGCCCTGAGTTCCTGCAAAGCAAAGAAGGAACTTCTGGCCTCCCAGGAACAAAACCAAAAGTTGCAAACAGACTTAACGACATGCAACACGAATCTTACCAACACAACAAATACAAGCAACGCCAGGATTGCTGATTTGAATGGCCAGATCGCTACTCTTACCAGTCAAAACGCATCTTTAAGCAAAGATGCTGCTGCTTACAGGGATCTTATCAGTGATTTGAAACAAAGGCAGGCCATGTTAAACGCTGCACTTGCCGAACAGGGAACATCTCTGAAGGAAATAAAGGAGAAAATCATAGCAGGACTATCTGCATTATCTGATTCTGGCATAGACGTTAGCTTCAAGGACGGACTCTTGTATGTAACCCTTCCTGAGGCATTATTATTTGCACCGGGAAGTGCAACACTTGGTAAAAAATTCAAAGAAGCATTATCACCTTTGGCTTCTGTGCTTAATAATTATCCAAGGGTCCAGATTTATGTAGTAGGCAATACAGATTCTATAAAAATTCATAATGCTCACTTTGCCGATAACTGGTCCCTGAGCACTGAAAGAGCAAACAGTATCGTTCGTGTTTTTAGAGACAGTTACAGCGTGGATCCCTCCAGGTTGCTGTCAAGTGGAAGGAGTAAATATAACCCGGTTGCTGATAATGGTACCAAAGAAGGAAGGGCCATGAATCGACGAATTCAGATAGTCCTGAATCCTGATCTTTCGAAATTATGGGATATGATGGGTCAATAGGTATACAGACAAAGGAGCTGTTTTAAATCGAATTATTGTTCGTCGGGAAGCCGTGCAGATAGAGATTTGCACGGCTTTTTGTTGAAATTGGAATGATATAGCAAAGAATTGTGAAATTGTTCTGTCTTTCGACCCGGCCTTTGAATTCATTACTTTATATTGACTAATTTTACAATGGATTTTGAAAATATTTAATCTGGTGAAAATTTCGCGGAGAAATAGGAAAGAATACTTTTTCTGCATTTTACTCAGCATCCCTCTTGGAATTTTCCAGGTATCAGCCCAGAGCCAGGATCCGTCGGTTCCCAAGCTACCCACATTTCTTGACAGGAATCCTGATCAGCTACCTCACAAATTTGAAAAAGAAAAAACCGTCGGAAGCCCCTATCTGACAAAATCCTGGGTAACCGGGTATGTTGAGTTAGAAAGTCATAAGCGAATTCCGGCACCGGATCAGGATGTTTTGTTTAATTATGACAAAATGGAGAATTTGTTATATGTGCTGGATAATTTATCGAAAATGCGGACTTTACCTATCGATTCAGTTTCGAAATTTGAACTGGTGGAAAATAACATGACGTATACATTTCAAAAAATGCCCTGGATCAGCAAGAAATTTTATCTGACTCCGATCATTGAATCTGCTAAAGGTTATTCGCTATATAAAAGGCTTTTTACTAATTACTATTGGGCTGACTATTCATCAGATGGCTATACTACAAAGGGCAGAAAATATGATGAATTTATTGATTCTTATGAATACTTTCTCACCTATCCAGGGAACAAATCATACCGGAAAATATTGCTTAAAGAAAGTTCTGTTCGACGGGCGTTCAAAGATGATTCCAAACTACTGGATGCATTTTTTAACTTATACGATGACGAAATAAATGAACAGAGCCTTCTTGGAATCGTTCAGTATATCGACGATAAAAAATATCCCGATTAGAAAACGCATTACGGACCTGACAAACTTTATTCCGATCAAAGACTGGATGTCGGATTCGCCGGTTATCATTTAAACCGGAAGTGACAGCACCGAATGGTCCGAAGAATAATAATGAGAATACATATTTGGCGGCAAATAAATAACTTATCTTTCTGCAATCTTTAAATATTCAACAATGAAGTTTATCAAAACCCTTCTCTTATCACTCGCTGGATTTTTTCTTATTATCTGCTCTTTTGGTCAAAATAAGATGCTTACGGGCCAGCTTGCTCCTACGCCACCCATGGGATTTAATACCTGGAATACTTTCCAAACGAAGATCAGTGAGGACATGCTGAAAGCAATGGTTGATGTGTATGTAAGCTCAGGCATGAAAGAATCCGGTTATCAGTATTTTGTTCTGGACGACGGATGGATGGCCATGGAACGGGATCAAAACGGAAGTCTGATAGCCGATCCCGTTAAATTTCCCCATGGCATGAAAGCATTTGCAGATTATGTGCATTCAAAAGGATTGAAATTCGGAATCTATAACTGCGCGGGATCAAAAACCTGTGCAGGATATCCCGGAACAAGGGGACATGAATATGAAGATGCAAGATTATATGCATCCTGGGGAGTTGACTTTTTAAAATACGACTGGTGTAATACTGATAGTCTGAATACACCGGAGGCATACAAAACGATGAGTGCGGCTTTGAGGGCTACGGGAAGACCTATAGTTTTTAGTATTTGTGAATGGGGCGGATCATGCACCCTGGCTTTGGGCTGGTGGTGTGGGAGAACTGTATAGAACTACAGGAGATATCACTCCCAGTTTTGTTATCGACAAAAATTATGGCGATTGGACAGCGCAGTCTGTGGTGAGTATTCTGGACAAGCAGATTCCCATCAGAAAATATAACGGACCCAATCACTGGAACGATCCTGACATGCTGGAAGTGGGAAACGGCATGACTTATAATGAAGACAAATCTCATTTTTCTCTCTGGTGTATGTTGGCTGCACCGCTTGCAGCAGGGAATGATCTTCGTAAGATGTCGCCGCAAACCAGAGAAATTCTTACGAATAAAGAAATGATTGCTGTGGATCAGGATACGCGGGGAATTTCTGCTTTTAAGATGGTCCTTGAAGACAGTCTGGAATTATGGGTAAAACCTTTAAAAGATCATGAAGTGGCACTCTGTTTTTTTAACCGCACATCAGGTTCTAAAAAGATTAACCTGAACTGGAAGGATCTTAATATTTCGGATACCCAGTCCGGACTTGAAATTCATTTTGACAATCAGTATTTTTCCATGCGGGATTTATGGCTGAAGAAAGATATAGGGAAAACAGATAAAAAATTTGAAAGAGAAATAGCGTCACATGAAGTGATCGTTCTTAAACTTGTACCTGCAATGAAATAATAAGCAATTGTCAATTTCTGGAATATTCTGATTTAGATCGTCATATTTCGTTAAATTACTTTCCTAAATCTTTTTTTATGAACGCATTAATTCAGTCATTACAGGACAAAATCGGATTGACCGCTGAACAGGCTAAGGATGCTGCAAATCATATGATGGAATATATCAAGGAAAAAGTCCCGGCTTCCATGCATGAACACCTGGATATTGCAGCAATGGGGGAAACAATGAAAACCAAGGGCGCTGAATTCCTCGCACAGGCCCAGTCAAAAGGAGGAGAATTCTTACATACAGCACAGGAAAAAATCAGCAGCTTTTTACATACTAAGGAAAGCTGAGGAAAGTATGGGAGTATGGGAGTATGGGAATAATTTTCACACTCCCATACTCCCATACTCCCATACTTTTTTCAGGTCTTTCCCAATCAGAATTCTCTCCCTTTCCGTTTTTGCAAGTTTCATTGCAGTTTTTAAATGCCAGGTTGCCTTAGCATTGTCGCTGCCTGTATAGAGATAGCCGAGTAAAACATGGTATAGATGATTATTAGTCAGGCCAAGTTTCTCTGCTTCTTCGATGGCAGCAGGTTTCCCTTTTACTTTTGAAAGCGCATAGGTCCTGTTAAGAGCGGTTACCGGAGAATACCTGTTAAATAATAATTGATTGTACAGTTGTAAAATATTTTCCCATTTTTCATTACTGTCATTTTTAATTGTGTGCCAGTATCCAATCGCGGCTTCAATATGATAACTGCTCAATTCTTTTCCCCTGGAAGCTTTATTTAAATAATAATGGCCTTTTGAAATCAATTCCTCATTCCACAATGAAACATTTTGTTCGTCATAGCGGATAATCTCCCCGTTTTCATCGACCCTCGCCTCAAAACGGGATGCGTGAAAACACATAAGTGCAAACAAGGCCTCTGTCTGGGGCTTATTGGTCTCTTCATTTTCAATAAGAAGGAGAGTCAGTCTCATGGCTTCCAGACAGAAATCTTTTCTTAAGACAGTATCGTGGATGCTTGAATAATAACCTTCATTAAAAAGAAGATATAAGCTTGTTAAAACCGCATCCACTCTTTGATTGATCTCCGCAGGAGAAGGTAAAATGATTTTAATTTTAGCCGACCTGATTCTTTCTTTGGCTCTTGTAAGCCTCTTGTGAATGGTTTCCTTATTCGTTAAAAAAGCATCTGCGATTTCCTCAATACCGAATCCGCATAAAATTCGAAGGATTAGTGCAATTTGAGATTCCATTGACAAGATTGGGTTGGCAATGGCAAACATCATTTGAAGCTGGCTGTCCTTAATATTATCCTCTGACAGATCTATATCTGTTTCCGGGACAGACTTCTCATCTGTTGAGATTGCCGTTTTGACTTTTTGCAGAAAAACAGCTTTTCGTTTTAATTGATCACGGGCTTTGTTTTTTGCTACGGCATAAAGCCACGCTACAGGATTTTCAGGTATACCCTTGAGCCCCCAGGTTTCTGCGGCAGTCAAAAAAGTGTCACTGGCGATGTCTTCTGCCACGGCAAATTCCTCGAATCCGAAATGCCTGACCAGCACTGCCGTAATTTTCCGGTATTCAGAACGGAACAGATGAGGTAGTAATTCTTTTTCCTGCATAATACAACCTTAACTTCTGCACGACTTATAAATCCATGGGAACGATGGTCCGTACCTCAACATTTCCCCCGATCATAAGAATCGGGCAGCCTTTTGATATTTCCGCGGCCTCGTCAAGGGATTCGGCCCGAATAATAATATATCCTCCGATAGCCTCCTTCAATTCGACAAATGGTCCATTTGTAACCAGGGCACCTGGTTTTACTACCCTGCCATCATCTGACAGCCGGTTACCTGAATTGACAAGTTTATTACGGGCAGCAATATTCCCCATCCAGTTTTGCCATTCCTTCATCATATTTTGTAATTGTTCTGGCGAAGGCTGGATGTTGTTTGCTTTGTAATCCCGACGAAAGATCAGTAAGAAATCGTTCATTTTATTGAGTTTGAAAGTTTAAAGATCAAAGACGAATGATCGATCGGGAAATGGACATAAAATGTCCATAATCTTTTAGAAAGTTAAACCGAAGAAGGGGAATGCAACAATTTAACAATTGATGTGTCTTTATGCAGGCAGGCTATTTTCGAATGCGGACGATCACCGTATCAAAACCGGTCAGTTTTCATGATCATTGTATGTATAGTAAATTGATTCCTAGTTACTTGTCAATTTGGCATTTGGTTAGATCCGTATACATAGAAAGATTCTTTTTAAAAATCAGTTGTTCCTCAGGAATGGTTTTCTATAAAATCAAAGCTGAGGATAAAACCATATTACTAATCTATCTAAAAATCAGAACATGAGAATCATTTTAAGTTTTTTATTCATTTTGTCCGGAATTCTTGTGCAGGCACAAAATTCCCAAAAGGGTTGCTTTACTTAAATAAGCCCTTGTCTGCTGAATCTATAAATCAGGTCGAAGCAATTACTTCAGGAGGTGGTATTGAAGTCACCGGCGTAAATCCTTCTGAAGCAAGAATAGAAGTATATGTCTCGGAGAATGGGCATCGCCATTCCTATTCTAAGGAAGAGATTCAAAAAATGATTACAAACGATTACGATTTTACTGTGACTGCATCCGGTAACAAACTCACTGCCATAGCAAAACCTAAAAAGAGTTTCAGAAACTGGAACAATGAGTTAAACATTTCTTATAATATTTATGTTCCCGTTGCCTGTGCTACACATCTGAATACCAGTGGCGGTGGTATCAGCATTTCCAATCTGAATGGAGAACAACATTTCAATACAAGCGGCGGAGGTTTGGAAGTTAAGGGTCTGAACGGTAAAATTACAGGCCGCACTTCAGGCGGTGGTATTAATGTTACAGACAGCAAGGATGACATTGATCTTGAAACCAGTGGCGGTGGAATTGAAGCGAGTCGTTGTTCCGGTAAGATTCATCTGAATACTTCAGGTGGTTCTCTTGAATTACGTGATTTGAATGGAACTATACATGCATCGACCAGCGGTGGAAATGTTGATGCTGAAAAAATAACGGGGGATTTGGATACACATACTTCCGGTGGAAATATTTCCATGACCGGCATGAGTGGCAGCCTTGAGGCATCAACAAGCGGTGGCAATATTGATGTTCAGATGACTGAAACAGGTAAATATGTCAAACTGAATAATTCCGGAGGAAGTGTTCACCTGGAGGTTCCAAAAGGCAAGGGGCTTAATCTTGATATACATGGGGACAGGATCAAAACAGAAGGTCTGAGTAATTTCAGTGGATCTATGGAAAAACAATCCATAAACGGCACCGTCAACGGAGGCGGCACACAGGTAGATATTGATGCCGGAAGCGGAGGCGTCACGCTGGCAATAAGATAAACTGTAAAATACTGGCACGTTTTTTTGGATGACAATATTGATTTGATTTTTGCAAATTTCTTTCACCGGGATAATAAAACTTAAGACCCGAGGCGTAGGATTGGATCAGACAGATCCGTCATTGATTTTTTTTATTCACAGAGAGGCAGTATGAGGAAATAATTTTTTTCTTTTCCGTTTTCTAAAGAAAAAAAATATGGAAAGTGCTGGAAGTATTAACATATATAAGTCACCTGCAAAACCTGATTTCTCATCTTTCAACAGTAAACTAAAAATCAAAGAACAAACACCTGTACTTACCATAATAATTTCTTTGAACATGTCGGTCTTGCAGTCAAACTTTTTGAGATGGGTAAACCCCAGTTTATTCGATTTCCTGAACGCGTTAAAATGCATTAGAAAAAAAAGAAAATAAATGGCAATAAATCCGAGAGCATAGATCATCATGAGGGTGGGAACCTGCTGACCGGTAATTTTCATGGGAGATTTATTTGGTCCATAAATCTGGTCACTGAACAACAATGTAAAAAGAAATTTAAGGGGGTAGGTATAAAACAGTACAATAAATAATAAAGCACCGTTCAGGACAATTGTCAGTCCATCTTCCATTCCATATTTCCTGAAAAACCGGTGTTGTTCCATCCAAATGGATATCAGTATCGCAAAACTGATGGCGAACGGGAAGAAACCACGCATACTGGTAAGAAGATCTTCAAAAGTTTTTGGTACTTCCAGTGAAACGATGAGGAGGGTTATTGCAAACGCAAATACGCCATCACTAAAAGTTTCTACTCGCTGGATTTCAAAATCTCTTTTTCTGGTACTCCCGCTGCCATTACTATGACCGGAGGAAAAAAGTTTTCTTATCATATGCAAAGATTGTCAGTGTATTGATCGGTAACAACAGGTCAATCACGAAGATGAAATGCCTTGGGCCGCACAAATGAATGCAGGCCTGCATGTGAGAGCGTCACTCCAAATCCGGAATGTTTTCTCCCGCTCCATGGCAGCGGAGCAGAAACCCTGTCACAACAATTCCAATATCCCGTTCCGGTGTTGATCTGTTGCAAAATATTTTCGGCTCTTTTTTTGTCTGCGCTGTATACGGCAGAAGTCAGCCCATATTCCGTATCCTGCATCAGGCGGATGGCATCCTCATCACTGCTTACTTTCATGATGCCGATGACAGGTCCGAAAGATTCCTCTTTCATCACAAGCATCTCGTGAGTCACATCAACCAATATGGTTGGTTCAAAATAGTTTCCCTTTCTGTTAATACGCTTGCCTCCCAAAAGGATTCGCGCTCCTTTTGCAAGTGCATCAGCAACCTGATTTTCCAAAACAGATATTTGGGCATTTCTTGTCAATGGACCGAAATAGACGCCTGGTTCGGTTGGTTCGCCGACTTTCCAGGAGCTGACTTCCTTTACGAATTCCTTTATATATTCATCATACACCGATTCATGCACATAAATACGCTCAACCGAACAACAACTCTGTCCATTATTATAAAATGCACCATCCGCAGTTGCTGCAGCCACCTTTTTTATGTCGTCAACATCATTGGCAACGTACAACGGATCTTTCCCGCCCATTTCCAGTTGACAGGTCACCATTTTAAGGGCGGCTTTTTCATAAATATATTTTCCGGTTTTATAGGAACCTGTAAAAAAATAGCCGTCGAATGGAATCTTCAGCAATAATTCACCTGTTTCCCTTCCTCCCAGCGCAACCTGAAAAACTCCTTTCGGCAAACCTGATTGCTTCAGCAATTTTTCAATTTCCAATCCGGTCAGGACAGCATATTCAGAAGGCTTATACATGACTGCATTGCCTGCAAGAAGAGCCGGAACAAAAACATTTATTCCCACCAGCCAGGGATAGTTCCAGGCAGAAATATTACAAATAACACCCAATGGTTCATAGGAAATTTTTTCTTCCAGCCCCTGTTCCTTTGTCATTAGCTCGTCATCCAGATATTTTTCTGCGTTTTCCGTCAGCCATTTGATCCTGCTTCCTGCGCCGCTGATCTCATTGCGGCTTTGTTGCAAGGGCTTTCCGACTTCGGCCGTTAAAATGGATGCAAGCTTTTCAATATGAATTTCCAATGCTTCAGAAAATTGTTTTATTATTTTGACACGTTGTGATATTTCAACTTCTGACCATTCCTTCTGCGCGTTCTCCAGTAAATGAAACTTGACGGATAACGTTTCATTGTTATCTTCCGGGACCTCCATGATGATTTCTTCAGTAGACGGATTGATGATTCTCATACATTAAATAACATTTTGTGAACCTAAAGAGCTTTTAAATAAAGTTTTTTAAAATCATCCCGGCTAACAGGTTTAGGATTATTTGGATGTGCAAAATCTGCAATTGCCAGATCAGCCAGTGTTTCGATATGCTCGTGTTTAACACCGATAGCGCTGAGTTTCTTCGGAATATTTATTTTATCATTTAATTCAAAAAGATAATGGACAACAGCGCTGCCGGATTCGGGCTCCAGGTTTAAAACACGGGCAATTTGTTTAAACTTATTTTCAAATCCGCTAACATTAAATTCCATACCGTATGGTATGTTAATGGCATTTGCCAATCCATGGTGGGTATCCAGTAATGAAGAAAGCGGATGCGCAAGTGAGTGTACGACTCCCAATCCTTTTTGAAAAGCGACCGCGCCCATCAGAGACGCAATCAGCATCCTGCTTCTCGATTCAAGATCCGGATGATTCACAGCTTTCTCCAATGATTCGTGAATTAAGGAAATTGCGCGTAAAGCTATGCCATCGCACATCGGGTGGAACATATTTACCAGAAAGGCCTCCATGTTGTGGGTGAGTGCATCCATGCCGGTGGCTGCCGTTATAAATGGGGGGAGATCCATCGTAAGTAATGGATCTGCAAAAACAATACGCGCCAGGAGCCTGGGAGAAAACAGTATTTTTTTCTGATGTGTTGCATCATCGGAAATAATGGCGCTCCTTCCAACTTCGCTCCCGGTACCGGCCGTAGTTGGAATCGTAATGAAATGAGGCACATCATTTGTTATAAATACCTCTCCGCCTTTCAAATCATCATACTTAAAAAGATCTTCACGATGATTGATTCGCAGCGCAACGGCACGCGCAACATCCAGTGCCGCGCCACCGCCAATGCCGATAATGGAATTACGTCCTCCCGCATCAAAAATTTCGGTTCCTTTATAAACATCAGACTTCACAGGATTTTTGTGTATGTCGTGAAATATTTCAACTGAAATATGCTGTCTGACCAGGTCACCTATAATTTCTTTAAAAAAAGCCAGCTGAGATACGGTAGGATCGGTAATAACCAGGGGCCTGCTTAATCCGTTCTTGATCAGGTAGGCACCCAATTCTTTGGCTGCACCTGCGCCAAACCGGATAATGGTGGGGAAATTATATTGTACTATTTTATTAAAATCCATTTGCGGTACGATTGATTCATTAAATGATCTCGAAATATCTTTTTAGCTCCCAGTCTGTAACGGATTTCAAATGCTGTCGCCATTCCCATTCACGGGTTCGGGTGTAATGATCGACGAAACCTTCTCCAAGAATTTCCCGGGCAATGACGGACCGCTTCATCATTTTTGTCGCTTCATCCAGTGTTGCGGGCAGGCGGCCACTGGTTTGATGCAGGTATCCATTTCCTGATACGGGAGCCTGTTCCAGGGTCAATTTGTTTTTGATGCCGTAAAGTCCCGCTGCCAAAGCACCTGCCATTGCCAGGTAAGGATTCGCATCAGCCCCGATTACACGCGTCTCGAGTCTGCAGGAAGTCTGGCCTCCATTTAAAACACGCAGAGCCACTGTTCGGTTGTCTATTCCCCAGGTAAGTGTTGTAGGAGCCCAGGCACCTTCAACCAAACGTTTGTAGCTGTTGATGGTTGGTGCAAACATGGGTAGAATCTGTGGAATCAATAACAATTGTCCGGCAAGATAATGTTTCATGATATCGCTCATTTTGAACACGTCCTTTTCGTCATAAAAAAGATTTTTCTTTTTTTCGGGATCCCATAAACTCTGATGAACGTGTCCGCCACAACCAGGCAGAGATTCATTTACTTTAGCCATGAAAGTGGCCATCATACCATGTTTATAGGCGATTTCCTTGACGGCAGTTTTGAACAATACAGCCCTGTCTCCTGCTTCCAGTATTCCGGAATATTGGATGGCTGCTTCATAAGTACCCGGACCGGTTTCTGTATGAAGACCTTCTATCGGAATATCAAACTGGTTTAGCAGTGCAAAAAGATCTGTGAAATACTGGTTTTGGAGACTGCTTCTCAAAATTGAATAACCAAACATGCCCGGTGTAATGGGCCATAGATTTCTGTATTGCTTTTCCTGAATGCTTTGCGGAGTTTCGGCAAAATTGTACCATTCAAATTCCTGTGAAAAAGAAGAAAAGAAACCTGCTGATACCGCATCGGCGAGTACTTTTTTCAAAAGCAGTCGCGGGCAAACGATCGGGGCATTTTCTTTTTCAACCAGTTCACCAAGAAAAAAAGGAACACCGTTTTCCCATGGGATTTTTCTGAAGGTTGATAGATCCAGGCGGGCAGCTGCATCGGGGTAACCGGTATGCCATCCTGTATAAGAAACATTGTCATAAGCTGCATCAGAACTGTCCCATCCGAAAATGACATCACAGAAGCTGGTATCTGCAGTCTGCAATGGAGAGAAATTTTTCGGTTGAAATATATTTTCCCCGCAAGATTCCATCAATATCTGTAATGGCAATCTTTACTTTTCCCGAGGGATGATTTTTTACATAGGGAAGAATTTCCTTGATATCCATACATTAAATTTTTAAATGGTTCCCCTTTTTTTCAGCAGTTTAAAGAATCCAAACGACAAGGCCATAAGCAAAATATAAAATAACGCTAATTTTAAATTGTAAATCGCCATCGCAATAATAGCTACAGACGCAATTACCAGTGCGGTAATGGGAAAAAGAGGAAAAAGGGGCACACGGAATGGCCGGGTAAGCCCAGGTTCTTTTTTCCTGAGACTTAGCAGAGAAACCATTGAAATGATATAAAGAGTTAAGGCACCAAATACTGAAATAGTAATAATCTCATTCGTTTTTCCGGAAAAAAGAGCGATCATACCGAGAATCATATTGACTGAGCAGTGCGTTGGAAGGTGTTTTAAAACGGGAATGAATTTTACCCAGAAATGAAGGAGCAAATTTTACTTTGCCAAATTCATAGGTTGACCTGCCCGCAGATAATATCAATCCGTGAAAAGAAGCAATCAATCCAAACAAACCGATTGTGATCAGCAGGTGATAAAGCAGGTGATTGCTGTCCAGTGATATGGCTGAGGGCGAGTGGGAGGGGAGAATCCGAACTTGATCCATCAGCCTTATAAACAATGGCTTCCCACCCACTGACACCGATGGAGCTTATAAAAATAAGCACACATAATATCACAAGCGTTAAAATGGCAGAACCAAAACCCAGCAACAAAGTACGTTGTGGATGAACCACCTCTTCTGCTGTATTAGCGACACCCTCAATGCCGAGGAAAAACCAAATGGCGAAAGGAACGGCAGCAAGAATACCCTGCCAGCCATGAGGGAAAGCATTGTGCTGAATATTTTTCATTTCAAAATGAGGAAGGGTGATTCCTGCAAATAATAACAATTCTCCGACGGCCAGTATAGTAATTACCAGTTCAAATATAGCGGCCGCTTTCACGCCGTAAATATTCAGGGCCGTAAATAAGATATAGGCGAATACTGCGATCGACAGTATGGGTATATTTGGGAAAAATAAATTGAAATATGCGCCGACCGCAAACGCAATTGCAGGTGGTGCAAAAATGAATTCAATATTCTGTGCCATCCCGGCGATAAATCCGAGGTCCCTGCCCAGCGCACGATGCGCATAATCAAATACGCCACCTGCTTTGGGAATCGCGGCAGCCAGTTCTGCATAACTGAAAGTAAAAGTTGTATAAAGAATGATGATAAAAAAAGTCGCAATGGCCAATCCGCCAGTACCTCCCTGCTCTAAGCCCAGATTCCAGCCGAAATACATGCCCGAAATCACATATCCTACACCCAGTCCCCAGAGAAGAAAGGGGCTAAGTGATCTTTTGAGTGCGGGTGTTGTCAAAGGAAGATTTTATTGGAGGATTTTGAAACGCCAGCGGCCATAGTCCTATCCAAAAATAGACTGAATTCTGACATTTAAAATGCTTTAGGTAAATTGTTGAATAAAATAATGATGCATGCCCGCAACAGATCCAAGGGTAGACGCCTACATTAAAAAGGCAGCTCCCTTCGCGCAACCAATTCTGATAAAACTCCGGAAACTGATTTTTCAGGCTTGTCCGGAAGCAGTAGAAACGATCAAATGGAGTTTTCCAAATTATGAAGTGCATGATGCGATGCTTTGCAGCATGGCTGCTTTCAAGGAACACTGCTCATTTGGCTTTTGGAAAGCTGCTTTATTAAAAGACCCTGATAATATTTTGCATCTTGCTGACAAGAATGCAATGGGGCATTTTGATAAGCTCGTTTCAGTAAAAAATCTCCCGGCTGACAAGATACTGATTTCATATCTGAAGGAAGCGGCCCTGTTAAATAAAAATAAAGTCAAACTTGATAAACCGAAATCTGCTCCGAAGAAGGAATTACCCATTCCCAAATCACTGGCAGCTGCACTCAAAAAGAATAAGAAGGCTTCTTCAGTATTTGAAGCATTCTCTCCATCGAACAGGCGCGAATATATCGAATGGCTAGTTGAAGCAAAAACTGAAGAAACATTGAATAAAAGGCTGGCTACAACTATCGAGTGGCTGGAAGAAGGAAAGAGTCGCAATTGGAAATATAAGAAAGCCTAAAGCCTAAAGCCTAAAGCCTAAAGCCTAAGCCTAAAGCTAACAATGGAGAGCGGCTAAATTAATATTTAAACTATACATATTGCAAGCGAAATTTCATATTGATCCTGATATATCTGTTGCAAGAACCCTGAACACTGATTTTTATACAGATCCGGATTTATTTGAAGAAAGCCAAGGAAAAAATCTTTGCAAAAAGCTGGCAGTATATTGGAAACACTTCCCTCGTTTCACAGCCTGGCAGTTGTTATCCCTTTAAATTGCTGGAGAATTATCTGGATGAGCCACTGCTGTTGACTAAAGATGCAAATCAGGAGGTCTATTGCCTGTCGAATGTATGTACTCACAGAGGCACCGTACTGGTAGGAGAAGCCTGCCAGTCGGCCAATCTGCGGTGTCGTTATCATGGACGCCAGTTCCGACTGGATGGAAGTTTTGTATCCATGCCGGAATTTAAAGAAGTGAAAAATTTTCCTGACAGGGAAGATGATCTGACCAGATTACCGCTGCATTTTTGGGGACCATGGCTGTTTACAACATTAAATTTGAAAGAGGAGACAGAAAAATATTTTGGAGATATGCGGAACCGGCTGGCCTGGCTTCCCCTGAATGAATTTATTTTTAAACCGGCTTTGTCCAGCGAATATATCGTAAAGGCTCATTGGGCACTCTATTGCGAAAACTACCTGGAGGGATTTCATATTCCTTTTGTTCATGCAGGACTAAATGCAGTAATCGATTTCGGAAATTATACCACTGAAATTTTTGCTTCTTCGAACCTTCAACTGGGTCTCGCCAAATCAGATGATGAAATATTTGACCTGCCCCCCTCATCTCCTGACTATGGAAAAAAAGTGGCAGCCTACTATTTCTTTGTATTTCCGAATATGATGTTCAATTTTTATCCCTGGGGACTTAGCATCAATATGGTTCAGCCAATTACCATGAACAGTACAAAAGTCTCTTTTTTTACATATGTCTGGAAAGAAGAACTTTTCAATAAGGGTGCAGGATCACAACTGGACGTAGTGGAGATGGAAGACGAAGAAGTGGTGGAAGCCGTACAGAAGGGGGTCAGATCAAGGTTTTATCATCAGGGCAGGTATTCCGTTACACGGGAACAGGGGATTCATCATTTCCACCAGTTACTATCTGAAAGACTGTAGTTTAAAGCTAACGACAACCGGATAATCAATAATAGAGTTAATAAATTAATTGCCTACTGGTCTTGTAGACTAACTTTACTTTATTATATTTGTATGCGAAAATGAAGGGAAAGATCCCGGCTTAGTTAAACCTTATGTATATGAATCATTCAAAAGACCTCAGCTGGTTAAGTTTCCCGGCTTTTTTTCTGATTATTGGTATGATCTACTTTCATACAAAAAATCAAAACATACATACCCGGCAGTCAGAAAAATTGAAAACTCATTTGTCAGCACCGCCTGTTAAAAAATAGTTCCGGAGCCATTCCTGTTTTAAATAAAGATTTATACATGCTAACCCTGACATTGCAGGGTTTTTTGGTTTTATGTACCTGACCGGAAATATATTTGTGTAACTGAATAGTTGATTTACAAATACAGGTTTTTTCGGCGAAGGGATCAAAAGGGAGATTTAAGAAATCTAAAAGATTAAGGAAATGAACAATCATCCGTTAATAGTCGAACGCCTGTTCGATGTACCGGTTTCCAGAGTATGGAATGCTTTGACATTGAACGAACAAATGAAAAAATGGTATTTTCAGATACCGGTATTTAAACCGGAAGCTGGATTCGAATTCAGTTTTATTGGGAAAACGGAGGAGGGCATAGAATACCTTCATTTGTGTAAGATAACTGAGGTGCTACCCTTTAAAAAGCTGGTCTACAGCTGGCGATATGATGGCTTACCGGGTATTTCCTTTTTATCATTTGAATTATTTGAGGAAGGCAAAAAAACCAGATTGAGACTTATGCATACGGGGCTCGAAAGTTTTGCAGCCGGTGGTCCTGATTTTGCCAGGGAAAATTTTAGTGGAGGATGGACATATATTTTGGACAAGTCCCTAAAAGGATTTTTGGAGGAAACAGCTCCGAACGCTTAACGCTTAAGAATAGAATAGTTTCCAGGTTCGGCCAGCATCTGATTCTGTAAAACTCCCAGTCCCTGAATATTTAGTTCAATTTTATCGTTAGGTTCCAGCCATTGCTCAATATATCCCGGGTCATTTAATTTTCCGGTTCCATTCAATTCGAGAAAACAACCTGTGCCGACAGTACCAGAGCCAATGATATCACCTGGATACAGATCTGCTCCATAAGACGCCCTTGCAATCAATTCAGCGAATGTCCATTCCATATCGGAGAGATTTCCTTCACTGACGATATGACCATTCACGGATGCCGACATTTTCAGGTTCCAGGCTCTTCCGACGTGATTTTTTTTACAAGTAGTTTCGTAAGCTCTTAATTCATCCGGCGTTACCATCCAGGGACCGGTTGATGTGGCAAAATCCTTACCCTTTGCCGGACCAAGGTTCAGAAGCATCTCTTCCATCTGTAAGCTGCGTGCGCTGAAATCATTCAGAATCATCAGACCTGCAATAAAACCATCAGCGTCTGCCACCCGAATATTCCTTCCTTTCCTGGAAATGACGATCGCTGCTTCCAGCTCAAAGTCCAGTTTCTTAAAATGGTCAGGCATACACAGAACTGGTCCGGGCCCCAGTACGGTATGATGATTTCCGAAATAGAAAACAGGAAAAGAATCGAAGACTGGTGTCATATCCAGGCCACGGTTTCGCCTGGCTGTCTCTACATGTTGTCTAAATGCATATCCATCTCTTAGTGAAGAAGGATTTGGTACCGGAGCCAGTAATCTGATTTCACTAACCGGGATGCCCAGTCTTTGAATCGGATCAGAAGTTGTTATTTTTTTTGAAATCACCACCAACTCCTGATAAAATTTATCCCACTGAGCCAGCAATTTATTCATACTGTCAGGTAAGCCCGCCTGCAGAATAGATATTTCGAACACTTTATCTTCTGATATCAATCCCACACATTCAGTATCTTTTTTTAAAAAACTAACAAGTTTCATAAGTTTCCTCTTTTTTCCTGCTCGTGTTCAATGGCTTCAAAAAGGGCTTTGAAATTTCCTTTCCCAAAACTTCTGGCACCCTTGCGCTGAATGATCTCGAAAAATACTGTCGGTCTGTCCTGAACAGGCTTGCTGAATATCTGTAATAAATATCCATCCGGATCACGGTCCACCAGGATGCCAAGATTCTTAAGGGGTTCAAGGTCTTCTTCAATTTTTCCAACGCGACTTTCCAATTCGTCATAATAACTGGACGGTACTTTCAAAAATTCCACACCGCGACTCATGAGTTCGCTTACTGTTCCGACAATATTCTTAGTTGCCAGGGCTACGTGTTGAACACCTTCGCCATTAAAAAACTCCAGGAATTCTTCAACCTGCGATTTGCGTTTTCCTTCCGCGGGTTCGTTAATCGGAAATTTAACCTGCCCGTCCCCATTGCTCATGACCTTGCTCATCAGAGCGGAATACTCGGTTGAAATATCTGTATCATCAAAGGATAAAATATTTTTAAATCCCATAGTGTTTTCATAAAAGGAAACCCACCGGTTCATCTGGTTCCATCCGACATTACCGACACAATGGTCGGCATACAACAATCCCGTAGGGGCGGGATGGTAGTCGGAGATCCAGGGTTCGTATCCCGGCATAAATAATCCCTTATATTTTTTTCTGGAAATGAATAGATGAACGGTGTCGCCATAAAGATGGATTCCGCTGAGTCCCAGTTCACCCGCTTGATCTGATAAAATAACAGGCTCCATATAACTCTCCGCTCCCCTCTGTGTGGTTTCTTTCCAGGCTCTGGCTGCATCTTCCACTTCCAGAGCAATTGCTTTTACGGCATCACCGTGCTTCAGTACTTCCTGTGCAATATGATGATCCGGCCTGAGAGCCGAAGTAAAAACAAAAGTCAGTTTATTTTGCCTGACGACATAACTGGCCCGGTCTTTCAGGCCGGTTTCAGGTCCTGCATAAGCAATATCCTGAAAACCAAATGCCGTTTTATAATAATGGGCGGCCTGTTTGGCATTACCCACATAAAATTCAATATGATCGGTGCCCAACAGAGGCAAAAAATCGTTTTCCATAATGAAGATTTAAGAATGAAAATCAGGGAGCTGAATATCTCTTAATGAAAAAAACGGACCGATCCAGTCGCCAGCGATACCAGCAAAAAAATATATCGCCCGCGCTGGTCTACAAATGGTTTACAGGCATAATCAGGACGCATGGGTATTATAAAATTAAATAAAATAAATTTGTTTGAAATGGATAATTGCATCTGAACTTTACATATCCAGTTTACCTAAAATCATTATAATGGCACATTATATCAGCAGAGGCAGTATTCCACCTAAAAGGCATACTCAATTCCGAAGCTCCGCAGGTAAACTTTATTCAGAAGAACTGGTATCAACCGAAGGATTTTCGAGCGATTATTCTTTGCTATATCATATTCATGCACCTACCCAGATTATGAGCACAGATAAACCCTCTCCGGCAATCATCAATGTTTCCGAAGAAAAAATGCTGAAGCACAGGAGTCTGGATGGATTCAGGCTGGATCCGGAAGATGATTACCTTGAAAGCCGCAAAGCAATACTCGTTAACAGGGATGTGCATATATCGCTGGCAGCGCCTAAAAACTCTCTTGAAAATTACTTTTACAAAAATGCGGACGCTGACGAATTGATTTTTATTCACGAGGGTAGTGGGAAATTGGTCACGTTATACGGAGAACTCAGTTTTACATACGGAGATTATATTCACATACCGAGGGGTGTCATTTACCAGATTCAATTCGAAAATTTTATAAACCGTCTTTTTTTGTTGGAAGCGTTTAGTCCTATCCGTTATCCCAAAAAATATACCAGTAAATACGGCCAGCTTCTGGAAAATTCACCCTATTGCGAGAGGGATATAAAAGAACCTGTATTTACCACAGCCAGGGATGAGGCAGGAGATTTTCTTGTCCGCATTAAAAAGCAGGGGGTGGTTTATGGAATTCATTATGCCCATCATCCATTTGATGTTGTAGGATGGGATGGGTGTTGTTATCCCTATATTTTTTCGATTCACAATTTCGAACCCATAACAGGAAGGGTGCATCAACCACCACCCGTGCATCTTACTTTTGAAGGAAATAATTTTGTTGTCTGCAGTTTTGTCCCACGATTATTTGATTACCATCCATTATCCATTCCGGTTCCTTATAACCACAGCAATATTGATAGTGATGAATTATTGTATTATGTGGATGGAGATTTTATGAGCCGCAAACAGGTTAGTCGTGGTATGATCACTCTGCATCCGGCAGGTATTCCGCATGGCCCTCATCCTGGAACTGTTGAAAAAAGCCTGGGCGCAAAGGAAACCAAAGAGCTTGCTGTGATGGTGGATACTTTTCATCCGCTTCAATTAACTGATACAGCGCTCGCGCTCGAGAACCCGGGATATACGACGAGCTGGTATACTTAGGGGGTTATGGGTTATGGGTTCGTTGCAAATTGTTTAATGGAGATTACTATAACTTAACTATAAAAATAACTCATAACCCATAACCCATACCCCACACCCCCTTGTTTCTGACCCCCAATAATCGCAAATGAATGGATTTAATAATAAAGTAGCTATAATAACAGGAGCCGGGCAGGGAATCGGATTTGAAATCTGCAGGAATCTTGCCGGGGAGGGCGTTAAGGTTATTCTGAACGACATTGACCCGGAATTGGCTAACCAGGCAGCTTTTCAAATTAACCAGGAATATAAAAATGCCTGCCTGGTTATTGCAGGTGATTCCAGTGATATAAAGATTATTAAGAAGCTGGTAAGCGAAGCAGTTGAAAAATTTAGCAGGCTGGATATCATTGTTGCGAATGCCGGGATTACATTGTTTGGGGAATTTCTTTCCTACAGTCCTGAATCTTTTTATAAAGTAATGCAGGTCAACCTGGGTGGTTCATTTTTTCTGGCCCAGGAAGCTGCCAATCAAATGAAGCTGCAGAAGAATGGAGGATCCATATTATTTACATCTTCAGTCACGGGTCATCAGGCTCATAAAAAATTGGCGGCCTATGGAATGAGCAAAGCTGCTTTAGAGATGCTGGCAAGAAACCTGGTTATCGAACTTTCGGAATATAAAATAAATGTGAATACGATTGCACCCGGAGCGACGCTTACAGAACGAACTTTGCAGGATCCTGAATATATTAAAACCTGGTCAAGAATAACGCCGATGGGAAGACCAGCCAGTACCAGGGATATTGCTGATACTGCGGTATTCCTCGTTTCTGAAAAGGCACGACATATTACCGGACAGACTTTAATTGTCGATGGAGGATGGACTGCTGTAAGTCCTCCGCCTGATTAATAGTGAAGGGTCCTTTATACATTTTAAATTCCGGACATATTTTTCATATTAAAAAGATGGAAGAGTTAGTTGTAGATCATCACTGCCTGCTTGGTGAAGGACCTGTTTGGGATAAGAATCGTAAATCAATCTGCTGGGTTGATATTATGCTTGGAGAAATCCATGAATACTGTCCGGCTGATCGTTCATACAAGATACTTTCAGTAAATCAAATGATTGGCGCGATAGCTATTTGTAAAAGCGGTCATTTTATTGGAGCACTAAAAAACGGATTTGGATTTATTGACAGAAAATCAGGCGTTGTAAAGATGATCTCAAATCCTGAGCCTCATTTACCTGGGAACCGGTTCAATGATGGCAAATGTGATCCGCAGGGCAGGTTCTGGGCCGGAACGATGTCCCATACAGACGAGCCCAGAAAGGGATGCCTTTATTTGTTGGATAATAAATTAAAGGTAACTGAAAAAATAAAAAAAGTATCCATTAGCAACGGGTTGGCCTGGAGTAACGATCAGGATACTCTTTTCTATATTGATTCTCCTACGCAAAAAGTTGTAGCATACAATTTTGATAAAATAAGTGGAGAAATAAAAAACAAAAGAACGGTTGTCGAATTATCGAAAAATGAAGGATGTCCGGATGGCATGACGATTGACAAAGAAGGCATGCTATGGATCGCACATTGGGATGGCTGGCAGGTAAGTCGCTGGAACCCCGTTACCGGTAAAAAAATGAGGACAATCCCATTGCCTGTTTCCAGGGTAACTTCCTGTGTTTTTGGGGGAGAAAGTTTCGAAGATTTGTATATTACTTCTGCGAGGATCGGCCTGAGCAGAGATCAATTGAAAAGTCAGCCATTGGCCGGATCGTTGTTTGTAATTAAAAATATTGGGGTAAGCGGTGCACCGGCATACGAATTTGAAGGATAATTGTTAATGTTAGCTTATACCCGCCATCAAAAAAGCCCGTAATAAAATTACAGGCTTTTAGTGGAGGATACCGGGATCGAACCGGTCACCTCTAACATGCCATGCTAGCGCTCTACCAGATGAGCTAATCCCCCAAAAATCAACAGAACTTTTAGCGAAACCATTTTAACTACCGCGCTCCTGCACAAGGAAAAACAGTATTAAAGAGCTGCAAATATATTCATTCTAAACAAATCCCGGAGGCACTTGTTAATTATCTTTGACTACAGTACAATGGGAATTCTCCGAAAACTTGCCGAATATCTTTATATAAGGAAAAAAGATCCGAACGAACCGACCAGTAAGTGGATCGGATATATGAATACAATTAACAGGATTTCAATCTTTATGTTTCTGATTGGCATCCTCATTATCATTTTCCGTTTGATTTTTGGTAAAAAGTAAAAATTTAAAAGTAAAAACATCTAAAGTTTGTGTAAAGTACTTTTAGGCTTTTCCACTAAACATGCAGAATCTTTACTTTTTTCCTTTTAAGTTTTTTCTTTTGAATTTTTACTTTTAAACGCATAATCTACAATTATTCCGGCTGCTTTTTCTGATGCGTTTCCCTCCTGCGATAAAAGCCTGCGCAGATCTGAGTAGTCTTTTTGAATGTTGATTCTTGTTGTTTCATCCCAAAGCAGTTTTTCTAATTCAGTGACAATATTTTCGACGTTCATTTCATCCTGAATTAATTCTTTCACAACAGGCTTGTCCATAATCAGGTTGACAAGTGAAATATATTTTACTTTGATCAGGCGTTTTGCGATCTGATAGGAGATATTGCTACCCTTATAACAAATGACTTCCGGAACATCAAACAAAGCAGTTTCAAGAGTAGCTGTTCCAGATGTAACGCAAGCGGCACGCGCATGCGTGAGCAGGGCATAAGTTTGATTTCGTACGCGCCCTGCTTTCGGATAGTTTTTTAAAATCTCATCATAAAACGCGGAATCCAGTCCGGGTGCTTCAGCCACTACAAATTGACATTCCGGAAAAGCGAGGCTTGCCTGGAGCATTACGGGCAGCTTTTTTAATATCTCCTGTTTCCGGCTGCCGGGCAATAGGGCAATCAGGGGCAGGGAAGGCTTCATGGGAATTCCTCCTGCAGCATAAACATTCGGCGTCTTTTCTGCTTCGGGTGAAATCTTAAATTGTTCTATAATCTCAACAAGTGGATGACCAACATATGTTGTTTCATAGCTCCACTTTTGAAAAAAGGCCTTTTCAAACGGGAGAATAACCAGCATTTTATCAATATTCGCACGAATACTTTTGACCCGGCTTTCCTTCCAGGCCCAGACCTGCGGAGAAATATAGTAAGTGGTTTTGTATCCCATTTTTCTTGCCCAGCCTGCCATGCGCAGATTGAAACCCGGATAGTCAATAAAAATTATAAGGTCAGGTTTAAAAAAAAGTATATCTGACTTGCAGAATTTTATATTCTTCAGAATAGCAGACAGGTTTCGGATCACTTCCGTAAATCCCATAAATGCCAGATCACGATAATCTTTCACTATTTCGGCACCTGCATCCTGCATAAGGGAGCCACCCCAGCCGCGTATCTCAGCATCATGATCCTTTTTTTTTATTTCCCTGATGAGGTTGCTGCCATGTAGATCGCCGGAAGCTTCTCCGGCTATAATATAATATTTCATGTATAGCCAAAGATAAAGAAGGTTTATTGTGGATGGGCTATGGGTTATGAGATATGAGTTATGAGATATGGGTTAATAGTTCAGTCTGGTCTAATTAAAGTATTTTAAAAATCGTTGACAATAATTCATAACTCATAACTCATAACCCATATCTCATGCCTCATATCTCATAACCCATAACCCATATCTCATAACCTCTCAATGTACAAGTTTGTACACGAGTACTGCGATACCATAAATAAGGGTGGCTGCAAAAATGCCTCTGGCTGTTTTATCCCGGTGGGTATTTATATAAATCGTGAAGAGAATAGCATTTGAAAGGAGAGAAATACTGCTGATTGCAGTTAACAATTGCTTGTTCGTATGAAGAACATAAAAATATTCCGAAAAGCTGATCGTCCGGCTGAAAACCCAGAAATAATATACTGCCATAGCAAGCAGAGGGCCAAGTATGCCCAGAAGAATACCAAATTTTAAATTATCTTTTTTGAATATCAAAATTTCCAGGATTTTTCGAGTTTGGATTTCAAAACGTAATTCGTCAAATCAAATTGTACCGGAACAACACTTACATAATTATGTTCAAGGGCCCATACATCTGAATCTCGTCCCTTATCAAAATTCACAAATTCACCTGTGAGCCAGAAGTATTTTTTCCCGTTAGGATCACTTCTTTCGACAAAATCTTCTTCATATTTTGCATAAGCCTGTTTGCAGATTCTGACTCCCTTGATCAGTTCAACCGGAACAGCAGGGATATTCACATTCAGCACTGTATGTTTATCCAGTTTCGTTTGAAGCATATGCTGAACCACGAGACGGGCATATTTGCGGGCACCGGCAAAATCAGCTTCCACACTATGATCAAGTAAAGAAAATCCGGCGGATGGGATGCTTTCAATAGCCGCTTCTACTGCTGCAGACATGGTTCCGGAATATATGACATTGATGGAATGGTTAGCGCCATGGTTGATACCGCTCAGACAGATATCAGGCTTACGGTGCAACACTTTATCAACGGCCAGTTTTACGCAATCCACCGGTGTGCCTGAACATTGCCAGGCTTCGATGCCTTCAAAAATGGATACGGGATGAAGACGAAGAGGTAACCCGATGGTAATGGCATGTCCCATACCCGACTGGGGTTTATCCGGTGCCACAACGACAACCTTTCCCAAATCTTTTACAGCTTCTACCAGATTGAGAATCCCGGGTGCCATGACACCATCATCATTGGTTATCAGTATAACCGGTAAAGCTTTCTTCTTTGATTTAGACATAGTTATAAAGGGTTGCAAAAGTACTATTTTTTTCCTTCTCTAAAGTTGTTACGTTACCTTTGCAGCCGGCTCAAAATACCGATATGGCAGGACAACTTAAGGAGGTTCGTAACCGGATCAAATCCATTCAAAGCACACAGCAAATTACCAAGGCGATGAAGATGATCAGCGCTACAAAACTGCGTAAGGCTCAGGAAGCCATTCAGCAGATGCGGCCCTATTCCAAAAAGCTTCAGCAGGTTCTTAGCAATATTGTAAGCAACACAGATAGTGATCTAAGCTCCTCTTTGTCCACAGCAAGACCTGTTGAAAAGGTATTGCTGATTCTGATCACCAGCGACCGGTCATCCTGCGGAGCCTATAATTCAAACCTGATCAAACTGGCGAAGGCCACTATGCGGGATAAATATCCTGCACAAACGGCCAAAGGCAATACAATCATCTGGAGCATTGGTAAAAAAGGCTATGAACATTTCCTGAAGAACAACTATAAAGTAAACGGTGAATTCCGCGATATATTTCAAAATCTTCATTTTGAATCTGTGCAGCGCTGTGCCCAGGCAGCCGTTAAAGCATTTGAAAACAGGGACTTTGATGCAATCGAAATTGTTTACAGCGAATTTAAAAATGCTGCTTCGCAAAATTTTGTTGTAGAACCTTTCCTCCCCATTCCCAAAGCGGAGAAAAAAGCCGGAACAAATTCCAATGATTTTATTTTTGAGCCTTCAAAAGAAATTATTCTTACTGAACTTATGCCGAAAATCCTCAATACGCAGTTATTTAAAGCTGTTCTGGATGCCAATGCTTCTGAACATGGCGCCCGCATGACAGCCATGGATAAGGCAACTGAAAATGCCAACGAAATATTGAAAGGCCTCCGCATATCCTACAATCGTGCACGACAGGCCAGCATCACCACTGAACTTACAGAAATTGTCTCCGGTGCTGCAGCGCTGCAGGGATAACAGGAAAGTATGGGAGTATGGGAGTATGGGAATGTGGGAGTATGGGAATGTGGGTGAATTGTGTGCATTTAACGGTAGGATTACTTAGAATTTGATTTCCGATGATATAATTTGCATATGAATAGTATTAAATGTATTTCATTTTCACACTCCCATACTCCCATACTCCCATACTCCCATACTTTAGTATATGATCCTTTCAGAATTAATACCTCACATCGAAGCTTTGATTTTTGCAAGCGACAAACCGCTCGCCGCTATGGAAATAACCGAATTGCTCAACAATGCTTTCGGATTTATGGACGACAAGCTGACGCTTGATCAGATTTCATCCGGAATCGAAGCCATAGTTGCTAAATACAACTCTGAATTTTATCCTTTTGAAGTCAGGGAAAGTGGTGGCGGATGGCAGTTTCTGTCCAAAAAAGCTTTCCATAAAACCATTGCCCAGCTGAATGGTGAAAAATTCCTGAAACGACTTTCTGTTGCTGCTTTGGAAACCCTGTCGATCGTGGCTTACAAACAACCTATCACTAAAGGAGAAATTGAATCCATCAGGGGCGTCAACAGCGATTATTCCATTCAGAAATTACTGGAAAAAGAACTGATTGTAATCATGGGACGCAATGAAGATATGCCGGGCAAACCGTTGATCTATGCTACTTCGAAGACTTTTATGGATTATTTTGGCATCAACCAGACGGCTGATCTGCCCAGGTTGAGAGAAGTTTTGGGAGGAAGTCTGGAAGAACCTTCTCTGCTGGATTTTCAACCTTCTGAGCCCGAAATAAACCCCGCCCTGGTTGTAAGCGAAGAGGGTGAATTGCTTGAAAATAATCTTTTGCCGCCGACTTCAGGAAGATGACGAGGATAAAGCCTAAGGCTTAGGCTTAAAGCCTAACGCGTAACGCAGCCATTGAAATTTCAATTGTAAATTTAATTCCCATATCCCATACTCCCATACTCCCATACTCCCATACTTTGTATTTTCCTATATTCGCAAACATGACCACCCCACTTTCCCATGGCGATCTCATTGCAATTGCAGAAGAATTTGGGACACCGGTATATGTGTATCACGCAGAGAAAATTAAAGACCAATACAGAAAACTGAAAAATGCATTCGGTAGTTCCAATACTATTTTTTTCTACGCATGCAAGGCTCTTACGAATATAAATATACTCCGCTACATCAGAAACCTGGGGGCCAATGTGGACTGCAGTTCCATTAACGAAGTGAAACTCGCACTTTACGCCGGATTTCCCCCATCGCGGATACTCTATACTTCCAATGGAATCGATTTCGATGAAATTAAAGAAGCCAAAGAACTCGGAGTTTATATAAATATTGACAGTCTTTCAAATCTGCAAAAATTCGGCGAAGCTTTCGGTTACTCATACCCGGTAGGTATTCGCCTGCGGCCAAATATCCTGGCGGGAGGCAATTTGAAGATTTCCACCGGTCATGATAAAAGCAAATTTGGAATTCCGGTCGACCAGATCGAACTTATCCTGAAAGTTGTAAAAAATTATCAGCTCCGCATCAGTGACCTGCATATTCATACCGGCAGTGAAATAACGGACGTCGATGTTTTTCTAAAAGGGATTGAAGTGTTATTCGAAATTGCTCCTCATTTTGAACACCTGGAATTTATAGATCTCGGGGGTGGTTTCAAGGTGGCAAGCAGGGCAGGAGAAAAGGAAACTGATATTCCATTACTTGCTGAAAAAGTGATCAGCGCATTCTCCAATCATCCATATAAAAACGGTAAAAATTTGCAGGTCTGGTTTGAACCGGGAAAGTTCCTTGTAAGTGCTGCAGGGAATTTTATCACAAAAGTAAACGTGCTGAAAGAAACGAGCGCCGCAGATTTTGTAAGTGTGAACAGTGGTTTCAATCATTTGATCCGTCCTATGTTTTATGATGCTTATCATCATATAGAAAATATCAGCAACACTGAGGGCCCATTGAAAAATTATTCTGTGGTGGGAAATATCTGCGAGACAGATACTTTTGCATGGGACAGGCCGCTCAACCAGGTTCGCGAAGGAGACCTGCTGGTTTTCCGAAATGCCGGAGCTTATGGATTTGAAATGTCTTCCAATTTCAATTCTCGTTTTAAACCGGCAGAAGTTATGGTGATGGATGGAAAATTCCACCTTATCCGCCGCCGGGATCAATTTGATGATCTGCTCCGTAACCAGATCGACGTGATTTAAATTTTTTCATTTTATCCCCTTTCTTAATTTTAATGGGACATTGAAGCAATGTACCTGAATTCCTTATTCTAAAATTTATCCTGATGCCAATACGAATGACAGACGATCCTGCGGAATCAGACGATAGTGGCGGAGGTTTTGAAAGTGATGGTGGCAGGGGCGGTGGTGGTTCAGGAGGCGGATTGTTTGGTTTGCTTCCATTGATATTCGGACTTATACGAGGACCGAAGAGTCTGCTCCTGATAGTAGGACTCGCCATTGCAGGCTATTTTTTATTAGGCCGTGGGGGAGGATGCAACATTGCGTCAGTTTCCCAACAGGTTCAGCAACTGGCCATGGGTGGAATTCTGGATCCCAGGGTTTTTGATAAGGCCAAAATTTACGAATCGCTTGCCGACGACGATAATAAAAACCCTCTCCCCGAGTCCGCCAACCTCCAGAAATATGCACCCACAGCAGGTGACCAGGGTAAACAGGGTAGTTGTGTTGCGTGGAGCAGTGCGTACGGAGCGAGAACTATTTTAGAATCTGTCAGAACCGGCTCGGATCCGAATTCATTAAAATTCAGTCCCGCATTTTTATATAATCAGATCGGTCTTGGAGGCTGCGATGGTTCGTACATAAACCGCGCAATGGAATTCATGAGCCAGCGCGGCTCGGTTCCTTATGATGCATTTCCCTATAACGACCAGGATTGCAAACGCCAGCCCGACGAACAATTGCTGGATCAGGCGAAACAATTCCGTATGCGTGGTTCAAACCGTCTCACTGTTGGTGACCGGACTGATCAGATCGATTTGCGCGCCATAAAAGAAAACTTATCACAGGGTGCACCCGTAGTAATCGGAATGATGGTAGGGGGATCTTATATGCAGCCCATGATGGGACAGGATGTATGGAACCCTACACAGGATGATGCCAGCATGATGGGCTTCGGGGGACATGCTCAATGTGTGGTCGGTTATGATGATGCGAAATATGGCGGAGCTTTTTTGATTATGAACAGCTGGGGCCCGCAATGGGGTAATAATGGGTTCGCATGGGTCAGGTATAAACATTTTAAATATTTTGTTCGCGAGGCTTATGGTCTTGAAGGCATGCCTGCAGTGGGTGCGGCAGCGAACAGACCATTCGAATGCGAAGTTGGTTTGGTACAGGTGAGTTTTAACGGGAAGAAAACAGTTGCGGGAAATTATATTACGTTGAAAAAAAACAAGGAGAATGTATTTGAAACTACTGCGCCGCTGAATCCCGGTACCAGGTTTAAAATGGAAATCCGTAATGAATCGGAATGTTATATTTATGTATTCGGAAAGGATACTGACGGAAGCAGCTATACTTTATTTCCTTATCCCCGTTCCGATGATCCGACAAAAACAAAATATTCTCCATTTTGCGGAATCGCGGGATACCGTTTATTCCCTAAAGATAAAAGTATGGAACCAGACAGTATCGGTAAAAAAGATATTATGGCTGTCATCGTAAGCAAGGACAGTTTAAACTGGAGTTCGATCAATGAAAAAATCAGCCGAAACAAAACGGAAGATTACGGCGACAGATTGAGGGCGGCTCTGGGCGAGTCCACACAACTTATTCAGGCCGACTTATCTGCAAAAGGCAATATCCACTTTAAAAGTGATGCTGGCAGCGACCGCATCGTGGCCTGTATTATTGAAGTAAATAAATAAAAAAACAGCCACCTCACGGTGGCCGTCCAAATCTGTTTAAGAGTCATCAAAATTTAGTTTTCCGTCAAGAAAAGGTACAGATTTCAGAGTTTTTCGATACTGGATTTCATTTTTTGTTTTTCATTAGGATAAGGAAGGGTTCAGGGGTCGTCAACATTTTTTTCTAAGGAATTGGATTCTTTTCATAGGTTTAATATCGTATGGTCTGATCGTTTTTTCGGATTTCTTAGGATTCGGTTCGGTTTTTCTCAGTTCGGATTCTTTCGGTTTTTCTCAGTTCGGATTCTTTCGGTTTTCTTAGGATTCAGTTCGGTTTTTCTCGGTTCGGATTTTTTCGGTTTTCTTCGGATCAGATCATTCGCGCGCTTCAACAATACAAAGATGCAAAGGCTTCCACGCATTCTTTAACTTATTCGACCGGGAAGGTAAAACCTTCGATTTTCGGGTTAAAAACTACGATAGACGGGTTTTAAGGGCGGGTATCTAAGGGTAAACCCTTATGGATGAGGGATTTATTGGGTTATTGGTTATGGGTTATGGTTTATGAGATATGGGTTACTATAAGTTCTTAAACGACCTTTTAATTAATAATTAATAATCCATTACCCATATCCCATATCTCACATCTCATAACCCCTGTCGTTCTTTTAAGCTGAAATTAAAATTTCATATATTTCTGTCTGATAATTTGACAATTAATACTAAGAAATGAAAAAAGGATCATTGCTAAGTTTTCTTTTGATGAGCATGAATATTTTAAATGCGCAAAATGAACGAATGGATAGCTTGCTGTACAACAAACAGGATTTTTTCCTGCAAAGTTTTAATCCGGCAGCCGTAAATGCTTATCGTTCAGCAAGTGGGAAACCAGGCCCGATGTATTGGCAAAACAGCGCAAGCTATTTGATTCACGCTACATTAAGTGAAAAAGATACAAGTATTACAGGTGACGTTGTTATTTCATATACCAATAACAGTCCGGATAAACTGGATTACCTGTGGCTGCAGCTGGATCAAAACCTTTTTGACCCCGCTTCAAGAGGTGCCGCTGCGACACCTGTTTCAGGCGACAGGTTTGATGTTAGGAAATTTAACCGGGGAGGCTATCATATTGGTCTTGTAACGATCACTTACGCCGGCAGGTCGTATAAAGTCCAGCCACTGATATCTGATACCAGGATGCAGATTCGTTTAAATAATCCGATGTTACCAAAAGGCGACAAAATATCCGTCAGGATAAATTACAATTTTGCGATTCCGGGTCATGGGGCCGACCGCCTGGGAAGAATGTCTTCAAAAAAAGGAGAGATCTATGAGATTGCACAATGGTACCCGCGCATGTGTGTATATGATGACGTCGAGGGCTGGAACACTTTACCATATATGGGACTGGGCGAATTCTATTGTGAATACGGCAATTTCGATTATTATATTACGGCACCCTCGGAAATGATTGTGTACGGTTCCGGTGATTTGCAAAATGCTGCTGAGGTATTAACATCCGCGGAAATAAAAAGACTTTCAGCTGCAGCAAAATCTGATAAAACTGTTTCAATAATCAGTCAGGATGAAATTGGAACACCCTCTGTCCGGCCGGCTGCCAAAGGAAACCTCACCTGGCATTTTATCATGAAGAACAGCCGCGATATCGCGTGGGCAGCTTCAAAAGCACTTGTTTGGGACGCTGCGAAAATCAATCTGCCTTCCGGACGCAAAGTAATTGCTATGTCTGCTTATCCGGAGGAAAGCGTCGGAGATGACGGCTATTCCCGGGGAACGGAATACCTGAAAAACAGCATAGAAATATATTCAAAAAATTACTTTGAATATCCATGGAATTCTGCGGTAAATATTGGCGGATCCGTAACCGGGATGGAGTATCCTGGAATCATTTTTAATGAATACAGTGCAAAAAAAGCATTCTTGTGGAATGTCATTACACACGAAATCGGACACAACTGGTTTCCAATGATCGTGGGATCCAATGAAAGAAAATATATGTGGCAGGATGAGGGGTTTAATACATTTATTAATTATCAGGCTACGCAGATTTTTAATAAGGGTGAATATGCCAAAGACCCGATTTTGAACCGGCGGATTTTCAGTATGGTTGAGTCTGGCGCCCATAGGAGATATAAAGATCCGCTAATGACGGTACCGGAAGCAATGGGTTTGACCGAATATGGTCAATACTACGGTAAAACTGCATTTGGATTGATTCTGCTTCGTAATGTGATTTTGGGGAAAGACCGTTTTGATTATGCATTCAGGAAATACACGGAATACTGGGCTTTTAAGCACCCCACGCCTAATGACTTCTTTCGTTGCATGAACAGTGCCGCAGGCGATGATTTGAACTGGTTCTGGAAGGAATGGTTTTTTACGACCTGGACGCTTGACCAGGCATTGTCTGACGTAAAATATGTTGATGATGATTCGTCAAAAGGTATATTGATAACAATTGAGAACAAAGGCAAAATGATCATGCCGGTCTCTTTGAAAATCATTCAAACAAATGGAGAATCCGGCTCTGTCCAACTACCTGTGGAAATTTGGCAGAGAGGGGGAGTCTGGACTGTAAAATATGCTTCCACAGGTAAAATCGATAAAGTAATTCTTGATCCCGAAAATGTGTTGCCTGATATAGATAGAAAGAATAATGAATGGCATATGGTGGATCGATGACTGTTGACTGAAGTTTATCGTGAATCGAAGGTCGTTTATCGTGTATCGATTCACGATAAACGATTTTCGATCAACGAACGGCCTTACGCCTTACGCTTTACGCCTTAAGCTTACACAATATTCAGCCGGCGAAATACATCTGCCTTATTGGCCTTGCTCACGGGTATTTCATTGCCTTTGATAAATAAAAAATTTTCGCGCATATCGTCGATTTTGTGGAGGTTGACGATATAAGAGCGATGTACTTTGAGGAAATGCTGCTTGCTCACTTTTTCTTCCAGATTCTTAATGGTATTGTGAGTAATGTATTTTTTACCGTCGATGGTAACAAACTTTACGTAGTCGCCCATGCTTTCAATATAGAGAATGGAATCATTATTCAGACGGATGAGTTTACCATCGGTTTTAATATATATATGATCAGTTGCACTATTGGTGGAAATAGTTTCTTTAGAAGGTTGAATTTTTTGCAATGCTTCTATGAAACGCTGATATGTAAAGGGTTTCATCAGGTAATCAGAAACATTGTATTGAAAAGCATTGTAAGCATATTCTGATTTAGCTGTAGTCAGTATTACTTTTGGGGAAAATGCAATCTGGTCAAGTAATTCAAAGCCATTGGCTCCTGGCATTTCCACGTCGAGAAATATCAGATCCACCGTATTGCTGTTCAGAAAAGAAAGGGCATCAGTAACATTACTGAAATGTCCCCTTACTTCGACCTGGCCGCTTTTCTCACAGCAGTTTTTAAGGTAATTGGCGGCTACCTGTAAATCCTCTACAATAATACAGCTGAGACTCATGAACAATTGCTATTAAACAGTTCCAATTTTTTCTTTTCTTCTTCTATAAGCAGTTTGCACTGAAAAATTTTATTTTTTAACGATTCAAATTCACCTGCGAGTTCATCTGGCGAACTGACCGTAGCGCAGACTTGTTCAAACTGCTGGCATTGCTGCTGAACTGCTGTTAGTCCTACGAATCCAAATACCGGTTTGATTTTATGAACGGCTGCCTTCAGGGCGGCGAGGTTGCCGGAGGAGTAACTGTATTCAATATTATCAGTTAATAATACATATTCGTTCAGGACGGTATTGAACACTTCCTGCAGGTAATTATAGTCATCGCCATAGAGGCTGTTTAGATAACTTACGTCTATTTCAGCGTTGAAAACGAATGCATTATCGGTTTTCAGGTTATTCATGTTTATGGATTCATTTATATTAACGCTTTAAATAATAATTATTATGCTCCCCGCGTTTTAATATTCAAATTATTTCATCTGATACCCTCCCTGAAATCCCGCCTCTCGCCCGTATTGTGGTCTGTCTATCAGGATATTGTATATTCCGGACTGGATCCATCCAATACTGTATCCCAGCGTAAAAAGATCGTCCGGTTCAATCAGTTTATCTTTCTTACACTTTGTGGTACGATGATGTCTGTAGTCAGCTATTTTACGCTCAGTCTATATATAAGTGCTCTCGTCAACCTTTCTACAGGTTATATTTTCATCCTCGCCTTTCATCTGAATTCAAAGAAAAGATTTGAACTGGCACGTATCATCGCCATTGTCAATCTGAATCTTTACCTGATCGTGATGAATTATATGGAAGGTTTACGCGCAGGTGAGTATCTGCTCTATTTTCCTTACTTCCTTGTAATGACCCTGGTGATCGATGTTAAAAGAAATTTTACAGAGCTGAAGTTTGTTTACCTGATTACGATCGTCTCTGTTTTAATATGTTTGAACCTTAGCCCATACGAAAATTATTACCAGGTGCGTATCGCCGGAATGTTCGCGCGGCTGTACAGTTCAAACCTGGCAATCTCCCTGACACTGACCACATTTTTCTCTTATTTTATTTTTCGTGTGAACCGCGATCACGAGGAAGCGATTCTGAAAGAAAAACATTTTGTAGATACGATATACAATACCTCTCTGGATGGCGTCCTGATCATGGATGCAGAGTCACGAAAGATCATCGGATGTAATAACCGGGCCTGTGAACTGCTTCAAATAAAGAATAAAAAAGAGATTGAGGGCTCAGCCATAGAAGACTGGTTCACGAGTGAACACATAAAATTATTTAAAACGATTGAGCTGAACCTGTCGACCCAGCTGGCTAAAGACTGGCAGGGTGAACTTGCACTGACATCAGCAGAAAGAACCTTTTTCGCATTTGTGAATATTGTGCCCTTCCTGGATCTTGGAAAAAGATTTTTGAAGATCAGTATACTGGATATTTCTGAGATCAAGACAGCTCAGTTTGAACTGATGAAAGCAAAACAAAAAGCGGAAGTTGCTTCGCAGGCCAAATCGCGTTTTCTTTCCAACATGAGTCATGAGCTTGCGTACACCACTTAACGGTATCATTGGAACATCTAATTTGTTGCTTGCAGGAAGAATTATCTTCCTGATCAGAAATCACATCTGGATATTCTTAAGTATTCATCCGAACACATGATGATGCTCATCAATGAGATCCTCGACTTCGGTAAAATCGAAGTGGGGAAACTGCAATTAGGTGAACATCCCGTCGATCTGAAAAAATTTCTTGAGAAAATCAATCTCCAGTTTTCTGCACAGGCACATGCAAAGAATCTGGGATTCAAAATGGAATTTGACAGTTTGGATATTGAAGTGATGACCGATGAAACAAGACTGAACCAGGTATTCAGTAATCTGCTCTCGAATGCCATTAAATTCACTCATTACGGTGAGATTACGGTTGTCGCAAAAAAAATATTTTCAACCAGTCAGAAAGCGACCATCCAGTTCATGGTAAAAGATACCGGCATTGGTATTCCTTCCAATAAACAACAGGAAATATTTGAAAGTTTCACACAGGCAGATGTAGATACAACGCGTAAATATGGTGGAACAGGGCTCGGTCTGGCAATCACAAAAAAGCTGGTCAATCTGTTTCACGGTGAATTGCAGCTGGAAAGTGAAGAAGGTCAGGGGTTCTACCTTTCATTTTACGCTTAAACTGGCCATCAACGAAAACCGGAAACGTTATATTAATGAAGAAAGTGTAAAACATTTACCTCTGTTCCCCGGTGTAAAAGTGATGGTGGCGGAAGACAATGCCATAAATATGTCAATAGCACGCAGGTTTCTCCAGAAATGGGGCATCGAAGTAAAAGAAGCATACAATGGAAAGCAGGCCGTGGAATTATTTTCCCAACATACATTTGACCTGATTCTGATAGATCTTGAAATGCCGGAAATGGATGGCATCACTGCACTTGGTGAAATTAAAAAAATGAATGCCACAGTTCCAGCCATCGCATTTACAGCTGCTGTCTACGATAATATCCGCGCTGATCTGTTATCGAAAGGATTTATGGAATTTGTTCCCAAACCTTTTCGTCCGGAGGATCTCCATAATAAAATCTCCATGTTACTCTCTGCTAAAAGCAATGCAGTATAGCAAACCTGTTTGTTTAATATCAATGGGTTAGCCATCCCGGCCTAAACAAAGCATCCCTCATAACGGTTTGTTAACAAATTAAATTTAAGGTTCCGTTAAACCCCGGCGACTAAATCGCATCTCAGTAAAAAATAATCGTTATTATGAAAGCAAACCTCATTCGCCGGATGGCACTCGCTATTGTGCCTGTTATCCTGTATAAGCATTTATTCCTGTCAGAAAAGGAATTCAGCTTCTTCACAGGATACTACATCAGCAAATCTAAGTACGACAGCAGATGATCAGCAGCAGGTTTCCACTGAGTCGGATATCATCACCAATGATGCGAATACGGCTCTGAATGGTCAGGCTGTTTTTTCCGGATCCAACAGTACCACGGCTTCCATTCGGCGGTACCACTGAAGTGAACAGCACGAATGCTGATATGGGTACTTCTTCGCTCGTTAATGTTCATCAATTAATTTGTGATGCAACCATCACGTATGACACTTCAAATAACCAGCGCGTCATTACAATTGTATATGATGGTACGAATTGCTGGGGTAACAGAACACGCTCCGGAAAAGTGATTATTAGCCTGCCATTAGGACAGCACTGGAAGGATGCCGGCGCTACCGCCAACATCGTTATTGATGAATTGAAGATTACCCGTTTACGGGATAATAAGAGTATCGTAATTAACGGTAACAAGACGTATCACGAATGTCAGCGGCGGACTTTTAAAAGACCTGGCAACCCTTCAAACAATTACTCATACAATTACGGGAACTATGTCGATTGATTTTGACAACGGTACTACAAGAGCATGGAATGTTTCAAAACAACGGGTATTTACATATGACAACGGGATTGTTATTACAACAACCGGTACATATTCAGATGGTACCTATAATGATATCGCTGAATGGGGAACTGAACCGTTTAGGAGAATCTTTCAAGAGTTTAATCAGTGAACCAAAAGTGATTCGTCAGGATTGTGACTTCAGACTGGTAAGCGGTCAGAATACCCTGATAAATAATCTTGGAACTGCTGTAATCACCTATGGACTGGATGCCGAAGGTAATCCAACTGGTTGTCCGGGTTCAGGGACATACTATTATAAATTAGTATGGACAGGTGTTAATGGTAAAACATTATACTGTTATCCGGCCTTATTGATCCGTACTTTTTTTTCTAAGAACCCCTTCAGAGCGCGGAGGGGTTTTTTTGTGGCTTATTAGATATGGGATATGGGTTATGGGTTATGAACTATGAGTTATTTTCAATGATATTTAGAATACTATGATTGGACTTAACAAAATAACTAACCCATATCCCATAACCCATATCCCATAACCCATATCCCATAATCCATATCCACATCTCACTTTCTTATCGCCGGCGCTACAACAGTACCGTATAGTTCGATAGAGTGCATGATCTGTGCATGAGGCATCGTTCCTACGCTCACATGTAAAAGAAAGCGGTCGAGTCCAAACAATTCTTTTTCATACAGGATTTTATCTATTATCTGTTGTGGCGAACCAACAAACAGGGCTCCTTGTCTGGATCTGCCCGTTTCAAACTGTGCCCTTGTTGTGGGAGGCCAGCCCCGTTCTCTGCCGATAACTGACATAGCATTTGCATAAGAAGGAAAGAACTCATCAGAAGCTCTGTTGGGAATCATCGGATATATATCCATGAGAATGTACAGCCAGCGGAAGATGGCCATGAGAGGCTTTTACAGCTGTTTTACGGTATAAATCAACGAGAGGCTTGAAATGAGCCGGATTTCCGCCTATAATGGCCAGGGCCAGTGGAAGTCCCAGCTCTGCTGCCCTGATAACAGATTCTGGCGTGCCGCCAACGGCTATCCAGATGGGTAATTTCTTTTGCAATGGTCTGGGGTAAACGCCGAGGTTATGTATCGGGGCGCGGTATTTTCCTTCCCAGTTCACTTTTTCTGAATCATTAATTTTGAGAAGTAAATCGAGTTTTTCTGAGAACAGATCATCGTAATCTTCCAGATCATAACCAAACAAAGGAAATGATTCAATAAATGAGCCCCTGCCTGCCATGATTTCAGCACGCCCGTCAGAAAGCAGGTCAACCGTAGCAAAATCCTGGAATACCCTGACGGGATCATCCGAACTCAATACGGTAACAGCACTGGAAAGTTTGATGTGTTTTGTTTTAACAGCTGCTGCTGCCAATACAACTGCTGGCGAAGAAACCAGGAAATCAGGACGGTGATGTTCTCCCAGTGCATATACATCAAGACCCACCTGATCCATAAGTTCAATTTCTTCCATCAGATCCAGCATCCGCTGGTATCCACTGATGGTTTTACCCGTAACCATATCGGGTGTCAATTCTGCAAAGCTGCTTATTCCGAGTTCCATGATTGCAATTTAAATATGAGTTATGGATTATGAGTTATGGATTATGGGTTATGGTGAATGGAACTACATTTGACATTAAAACTAATTCATAACTCATAACCCATAACCCATAACCCATAGTTAATAACCCATAACCCAAATGGACAGTTTAACACATATTGCTATCGGCGCCTGTATTGGGGATCTGTTCCTTGAAAAAAAAATTGGCAAAAAAGCGATGCTATACGGGGCCATCGCTGCCAGTTTGCCTGACATAGATTTTATTACTTCATTCTGGATGAACACTCCGGACGATTTACTGGCTCACCGCGGATTTACACATTCGTTTTTATTTGCTTTTCTGGTAATCATTTTACTGGCGATTTTTTTCAGAAGGCGACATAGCGCCGAAGAAATTCCTGTTAAGACATGGCTTGTTTTTATGGGGACTGAAATATTTTCCCATATTTTCCTGGATGCTTTCAATGCGTATGGCATCGGATGGTTTGAACCATTCAGTCACCATAGGGTATCATTCAATGTGATTTTTGTTGCTGATCCTTTTTTCTCCATTTGGCCAGGTATTGCTGCAATCTGTTTACTGGTTCTGAATCGCAACAGTAATAAAAGGGGAAGTATTGCAAAATTCGGCCTGATTTTTTGCTCTCTCTATTTACTGTATTGCATTTCAAATAAATTCAGGATAGATAATAAAACCAGGTACGCACTTATTCATCAGGAAATTCATTATAACCGGTATTTCACAACGCCTACTCCTTTTAATAACTGGTTATGGTATGTAGTAGCAGAGACAGACTCAGGATATCAAATCGGGTACAGGTCTGTATTTGATAATAATGTGCATATGGAATTCAAATATTTTCCGCGGAATGACTCTTTACTGAAACCATGGAATGGTCAAAAGGACCTGCGCAAACTTATCCGGTTTTCCAGGGGATATTATACTGCCGGAATTTCTAACCATGGTATCGTCTTCAACGATCTCCGATTCGGTCAGATGATGGGTTGGGAAAACAATAATGCAGATTTTGTTTTTCATTATTATTTGAATGATACCAATGCCAACCACCTCGTCGTTCAGCGTGGCAGATTTGCTAACTGGAATTGGAATGCTGTAAAAATATTCATTCACCGAATCCGTGGCAATTAACAAAAGTTAGATCTTAGTCCGCGGTCAATAAAATATTTTTAGTTTTTTCTCAGGTACATTAAATCATAGGTTACCGAAATGGTTTTCCCGCTTTTGTCCATTATGTCCTGGTATTGTCTGACAGAATCTTTGTTTATGAAGTAAAAGATGAAATTCCCTTTTACTTTTTCTCCATCGGAATTAGTCGTTTCATATATAAAATGCATGCTTCCATCCTTAAAAACTCCATTATAATAGTGTTGACGGTCTGCGGGGCCACCAGATCCTATCCAGTCCTGTTCCCACCTGCCTGTTATGGTATCATAAAAATTAAAACTCTTTCCGGAATATGCCTGAACAGACGTATAATTTTCCAATATTGCACATCCGCCGGCCATAGATTCAACATGACTGAATCCTGATAAAAACTGTGTTCCTGTGCGGTAACAATTCCAGTCGCCGAGCCAGAAATCAAAGTCACGATTTCTTGGATCTTTGCTGCATGGGTAAATGATCCCGTAAACTTTTTTCCTTATATTATTAAAATTCGAAGATGCCCTCAGGTTCCTGAATGCTTCAAGACTGTCAATATCCTTTAAACTATTGTATCCGGCAACAGTTGACTTCATGAGCCAATCCGTGGATTCCTCAATTTTATTTAAAAGTGAATAGCTCATCGCTATCCTGATCATGACCACATTTTTTACTGGAGCTGACGGATTGTTCTTCATAGACTTATTATAATCATAAATAGCCTCCTGATATAATCCGATATTTTGGTTACAAAATCCCAGTCTGTTCCATGCAATACTATTGGATGAATCATTTCTCAGATAATTCAGGTATTCTTTTTTAGCGGAAGCCCAATGCTGAGCCGTATAAAAAGAATCTGCGGTTTGCAACACCATATTTATTTGCCCTGAAACAAATACTGAGACCCCCAAGAGAAGAAATAAAAATAAAATCAGCCTGTAAATATTTTTCATCAGCATTCCAATTAAACATGAAATGTCTTTCAATGCTTTTGTAAATTTCTCAGAAAGATAAAAATCCCCCCGGAAGCGGGATGCTGTTTCTGTTTCTAACTTAATTTTTCACCCTTTTTCTCTCAAAAATTAACAAACGAAGAGCTGAATAATCATACTTACTAAAATATTCCGGAAGAAAAAATATTGTTCAGCAGTAAAAAATAATTGTTGAGCATGAATTTTTAATGCATTGAGAATATGCCTGTAAACAGGGTACAGCAAATCTCATCTTGAGACTGTCTTAACACTTGGGGTATTCAAAATATTTTTTTGAAAAAAAGCTTACGTGTCAATCATCACCGGGATATATCATGGTTCCATTTCAAAGGCTAAAATGTAAAAGACTGCTTATGAGAAATTTACTAATGCTGTTAATGATTTTCATTTCATCTTCTGTCATCGCACAAAATGAAATGGCATCTGGTAAGATCACAAACCCGAGAGGGGAGCCGGTTTCATTCGCCACCATTACAGTAAAGGGAACAAAGATTAGTGTCGTGGCAGATGCTGATGGATCTTTTAAAATAAGAGCCAATACCGGTCAGATCCTGGTAGTATCTGCCACTTCTTATGCTTCAAGGGAATTTCAACTGGGACAATTAACGGGTAATGAATTTGTATTGCAGCCTGGCCAGTCATCATTAAATGAAGTAGTCGTAGTTGCATTAGGTCAGAGCAAGAGCAAAGCGAAAGTCGGATATTCCACGGCGACATTTAATACTGATGCTATCAACAAAGTTTCACCGGTAAGTATGATGGATGGGTTGTCAGGGAAAGTAGCTGGTGCTGAAATTTCTAATGTCAGTGGCACGCCGGGTGGTTCCACTAAAGTGGTACTTCGTGGATTCGGTGTGATAGGAGGCGGCAACAACCAGCCATTATATGTGATAGATGGAATCCCGCTTAGCGATGCCTCTATAAATATAGGCGGAGCAGGCGGGAACGGGCCCGCACTGACAGACTATGGAAACGGCATGACGGATATAAACCCGAATGACATAGAATCCATTACAGTGCTGAAAGGAACTTCTGCTTCCTCATTATATGGATCGGTGGCTAAAAATGGCGCCATTCTGATTACTACAAAAAAAGGTAAAGCAGGAAAACTTACCGTCAGCCTTGCGAGTTCTTTCAATGCTTCTCTGGTAGGAAAGTTGCCCGATGAACAAACAGAGTTTGGACAGGGCTGGGCAGGCGTATCAGATCTTGGTCAGAATGGAAGCTGGGGACCGGCACTGAATGGGAAAATGACAGCCTGGGGAGCTATCGTGGATAATTCACAGCTGGTAAAGCCATATGCATTTCAAAATAATAGTATCCGGGACTTTTATGAAACGGGTATTGAAGCAAATAATACAATTGCTCTTTCCGGTGGCAATGAAAAAACAAATTTTTATTTCTCCTATGGTAATGTTTCCAGCAACGGAGTCTTGCCTGGCGACTACGATAAACTACAGAGAAATAATTTTAATCTCCGCATAAACACCACATTTAATAATCTCTCGCTGGGTGTTTCCGTAAATTATATAAACAGGCATCTGACAACTCCTGCGAAATTTTCTTTGGCCGGACTGGGTAATGATTTATTTAATAATATTCTCCAGATCCCGGTTGATATGCGTATTAAAGATTTCAGTCTTTATAATAATAAGTTCTTCAACGTTGATAATTATTTCACGCCTTTTGCGGAAAATCCTTATTATGACCTGACACAAAACGGAAGTGCATCAGGTTCGGACCGTGTATTCGGTAAAATAGACCTCACATATAAATTTGATCAGTCGCTTTCTGCAGAATTCAGGATAGGAGGCGATTTTACCAGTACAAACACCTCTATCTGGAACGCAGTGAACGCGCCTTCTCCGGGTAGCTGGAACTCAGGCAATAATGTGGACGGATCAGCGAGAGCCCCTGATATCGGTTCTTATCCAGCAACAGGCTGATTACAATGGACTGATAGATGCGGACTTCATTGTAAAATATGTGAAGGACCTGAATTCTGATTTCAACCTGGATGCCCTTGTCGGAGCCAATTATTATCAGTCAAAAATAACGAATCAGACAGCTGCCATTCAGGGGCTCACTATCCCTTTGTTTTATAATTTGTCCAACTCAAATAGTCCTCCTACAGCCGCAAATAGTTTGTTTGAAAAACGACTCATCGGTATTTACGCACAGGCAACTTTGGGTTACAAGGATCAGTTATATTTAACGGTCAACGCGCGCAATGACTGGTCGAGCACACTGCCCATCGAATAACAACAACTTTTTTTATCCGGGCGCCAATCTCTCCTGGCTCGCCTCCCAGACTTTTGATATGAGAGACAGCAAACTTTCATTTTTGAAGTTCAGGGTAGCTTATGGCGAAACAGGTGCGGATGCGTTGCCTTATCTGATTTATCCTACCATACAGCAGGGGAATATTCCCGCGACTACCGGCATGCCTTATGGAACTATTACATTTCCCATTGCAGGTGTAAATGGATTTACCATAACACCCAGTATAGGAAATCCCAACCTGAAACCCATTATTACCAAGGAATTGGAATTGGGTGTGGAAGCAAAATTTTTTGACAACCGTTTAGGTATTGACGCGACTGTATACAACAAAGAAACAGATGGTCAGATATTCAATGTTCCCATATCACCTTCAAGCGGATACAGCGGATTGATAGAAAATATAGGAGTTGTAAGCAATAAAGGGATAGAAGTTACATTAAATGCAACACCGGTTCGTTCCAGGGATTTCACATGGACATTCAACTATACATTTTCAAAGAATGAAAGTGATGTTGTAAGCCTTTCAAACGGATTGAATAAAGTTCAGATAGGCTCGGATGGATTAACCGGGGGGATGGAATTTGATTTGTTTCCCGGCAAACCTGTAGGAATATTTTACAGTCCCGCACCAGTATATTCTCCGGATGGAAAAATTGTAGTAGATCCTAATTCAGGATTTCCGGTAGTGAATCCTGATAAAGCAGATATTGGTACTTCTCAAAGAGATTTCTCCATGGGACTGGTAAATACTTTTTCATATAAAAACTGGACCTTAAGCTTCTCTCTGGACTTTAGAAAAGGAGGATATTTTTATAGCTCTACTGCCGACATTACCATGTTCGCAGGCAATGCCGCCATCACAACTTATAATGACCGTAAACCATTCGTTATTCCCAACTCTGTAAATCAAATAACAGACGCCGGCGGTAAAACAGTTTATGTGGAAAATACAACATTCATTCCGCAAAGCAGTTTTGACGCTTATTTCTATACGAATAACAATAAGCCCCTGGCTTATCCGATGCGGCTGATCGATAGATCTTTTCTTAAACTGAGAGATATCTCGTTGTCTTATAATTTACCGGCAAAATGGGCTACTCCGATTCATGCAAGCAACCTGATTCTTTCAGCTTATGGAAGAAACTTCTTACTGTGGCTCCCGAAGGGCAATGCATATATAGATCCTGAAGTTTCGAACCTGGGTAATGATCTTCAAAGCGAATTTGGAGAATATTCTCCAACGGGGCCAACAACGGTTCAATATGGCTTATCACTTAAAGCGAATTTCTGAAAGAATAAAACCATTTAAAAATCTCAACCGGCTATCAATGAAATGGAAAAAAATAACAGGGGTGAGTTTAATCATAAGTTGCATTTCAACATTGTCCTGCAAACAGCAACTGGATATTAACCAGGATCCCAATAATCCGTCAACAAATCAGGCTACCGAACAATTATTATTTCCCGCTGCAACCATATCTGCTGCTTCGGCAATCGGAGGAGAACTGGCAATCATTGGTATGTTATGGTCTGAATATACTACCGAAGATGTTTCTTCTTCACAGTACAGGAATTTTGATTCATACAATGTGGTCAGCACAGATCTGAATACGGATTACAATCAGTTATATACGGGAGCACTGAATGATCTGCAGCTTATACTTGAAAAAGCAAAAACCGCTCAGGACTGGAACTATAACCTGATGGCGACGGTCATGAAGGTTTATACTTACCAGGTGCTGGTAGATCTCTACGATCAGGTTCCCTATACCGACGCTTTGCAGGGTGGAGCTGATCTTCAGCCAAAATTTGATAATGGCGACAGTATTTACGAATCACTATTAAGTAGTCTTGATTCTGCAATGAACCAGGATTTTACTGCATCAACAAACTCGACTCCGGGGAGTGAGGACTTTTTATTCGATGGTGACATGTCCCAGTGGATAGCATTTGCGAATACTTTGAAATTAAAAATGTACCTGAGAATGGTGAATGCAAAACCAGCAGAAGCCCAGGCCGGAATCATGGCACTATATGCCGAAAATGCATCGTTTTTGACAGTGGATGCAGGGATTTCGCAGTGGACCACAACACCAAATAAACAAAATCCCTTTTATGCACAGAATATCTTTGCATTAAATACACCTTCCAATCTGAAAGCCAGTGTAACATTTACCACATGGCTGACTAAAAATAACGATCCGCGTATCGTGTCATATTTTGGAACAACGACTCCTGTTGGAATTGATCAGGGGAATTATCAGAGTAATAATCCGGTTTATAAAACGGCTACCACTTTTGTTCAGCATGCAACCGATCCGGTTCAATTTATATCCGGACCGGAGTCCTATTTTATGCAGGCCGAAGCAAGAGAAAGATATTTTGCGGGAGATCAGGCACAGGCACTATATAATGCCGGCGTACAGGCAGCATTTTCTTTTTATGGATTCGATGCCACCAGTTATATCGCTCCTGGTGGTGCATATGAATATCCCACAGGAGGAACACTGGATGATAAAATTGACGCCATAATAACCCAGAAATGGGCCTCCATGCCGGGCTCACATGCACTCGAAGCCTGGCTGGAAAGGAACAGGACAGGATTCCCGAAAACAAGCCCGGTATATTCTGATGTTAACGGGTATATACCTGGGCAGTTTGTGGTTTCGGCATCTTCAGTCATTGGAAATGCATTTCCAAAAAGGATTGTTTTCCCGGATAATGAAAGGACAAGAAATACAAATACACCAGCGCAGGTGCCAATCACTACGCCGGTATGGTGGGGACAGTAATTTCAAATATAAAATAAGATATCATGAAGTATATTTTTAAAATTGCATTTGTCTGTTTACTGATCCTGACTTTTTCCTGCAATAAGGAAACGATTGTTGATACGCCTACCCAGGTGGGTATTTCGAAAGTTGCTTATTATCCTTCCATACAGATCAACGGAGCGAAGTTTGTTTCCATTACAGAAGGGAACGACTTTAATGATCCGGGCGCAACGGCCATACTGAATGGTGATACGATCAGCTACACTACCAGTATGACCATTACTGCGACTACGCCTCCGGCTGTTTACACTATCGATTATACTGCTTCAAGTCCTGACGGTTCCAATAGTGATCAGCGAATCGTGGTCGTTGTCCCTGCTTCTGTTGTGGTGGATCCTGTAATCATAGCAAATGATTACTCAGGAACCTACCTTCGACCGGCAACGGGAGTAACCAGTACATGGACCAAACTCTCAACAGGTGTATATATTGTAGAAAATCCGGGAGGTGCCACCGCAGGTGCGGGCCTGCCGGTAGTTGCAACCAATTATTCGGCTAATAATATTCAGATTCCCACACAGAACAGTCCTTATTTCGGAGGAGTAGTCAGCAGTTCAGCAACGACCATTGATCCGTCCGGCAATTATACCTGGAACTATTTTGCGCCAGGCTATGGAACCCAGGCAAGAACTTTTGTAAAGCAATAAAATGAATTATATGAATAGAATTTTCGGAATATTCGCTTTTATGATATTGTTTTCGATTTCGTGTACGAAGAAGCTCGAAAACCCCGGCGCGACAAATACCGTTGCCATGTCGAATGAATGGTGGGTAACGCTTACTTTAGGCGGGAATGATCTGCTGGGCGAACACGTGCTTTTCTCAACCTACAATACTTCTCAGAATACAGCAGATTCACTATGGCTGGATGATCTGGGACTTGGATACCAGTTTAAATGTAAGGTACTTGCCAATCCCATGGCTCTCACATTTTCTACGGACTCTTCACAGAACCAATATTATGATATCAGGGTGCATATCGCGAATGGTAAGATCATTGCCAACGGAGGTGTGGGAAAATCAACAGGAAGTATAGTTGACAGTATTTATATGGAAGCTTCATTCGGAGATGATCCCGGCGACACATTTATCATCAGCGGTGTTGCCCGTTCACGCTGGGCTCAAGATGATTATTAGGCAGTTTTCTTAAATAAATACTTGCACAAACAATCTCAATCATCTCTTAATCAGTCAATTTACATAACACTAAGTTCATTTTATTTTAATGCTGGGTTTATATGCAGGATCTATTTTTGCTAAACCCATTAAAATGAAATTCGTATTCTGTTGTTACTTACTGCTGCTTTCAGCAGCAGCAATCGCACAACCCGCCTCGAGCACTGAAAACATCTTCATCATCACAACAGACGGCCTGCGATGGCAGGAAGTCTTTACCGGCGCTGATTCCGAACTAATCAGCAATCCCCGATACGTTGAAGATACTTCTCTTTTAAAACAATTGTACGGAGACGCTACTGCTGAACTACGAAGGCAAAAGCTGATGCCTTTTTTATGGAATATAGTTGCAAAGCAGGGGCAGCTGTACGGGAACAGGCTGTATGAGAATAAAGTGGACGTTGCTAATTTTTATAAAATATCCTATCCCGGTTATAATGAAATGTTTACCGGATATCCTGATCCCGTTTTCATTCCCAATATTCCCATTTACAACAGAAATTCCAATATTTTCGAATTCCTGAATGCTAAAAAAGAATATGCCGGAAAAGTGGCAGCTTTCAGTTCCTGGAATATTTTCTCAGCTATATTAAATAAAAGGCGAACACATCTGCCGGTTAATAGCGGCTATGAAAATCTTCCGGACGACAGTTCATTCAATAATGAAATGATCAATATTTCACAGGATTTAATCACTCAGAAAAAAAATACACGCTATGACCTGTTGACATATCTCAGCGCAAGGGAATACATAGATCATAACCAGCCGAAGGTTGTACTGATCGGATTCGGGGAAACGGATGAATTTGCACATGGAAGGCGATATGATTTGTATTTACAACAGGCAGCCGATGTAGATAAAATGATTGCTCAACTCTGGTACTATGTCCAAACCAATTCTTTCTATAGAAATAAAACGACTTTTATTATTACTACCGATCATGGCCGAGGGGAAAAACCGACAACCTGGTATAAACATGGAATTTTAACTAAGGGATCCGGCGAAGCCTGGTTTGCAGTGATAGGACCTGGAATCTCAGGAAAAGGGGAAATTAAATCCGATCAGCAGAAATACCAAAAACAAATGGCATCAACAATTGCCAGCTTGCTTGGGGAACAATTTGATTCTGGAAAAAATAATGCAGATCCAATTTTTATACCCATGACAACCGGTTACAACACGGCCCTTCTGCGCCAACCCAAATGATCACGTTCATTAAGGTTCAGGCAGCTTCCATTCTTGGATCACTGGCAGATTACCTGACTACGATCATCCTGGTGGAATTATTTCATTGCTGGTATCTTTATGCAAACCTCGCGGGTAATATCATTGGAGGGAGTTTACAGTTTATTCTTAGCAGGAACTGGGTCTTCCATGCAGACAAGAGTAAAACCGGAAATCAGGCTTTTAAATTTGTACTCTTTTTTGCAGGTAATATTTTATTGTCAGCAGCAGGCGTTTATTTTTTCACCCACTTTCTCGGTATTAATTACATCATTTCAAAAACACTTAGTTCCGTTTTATTGGGCATCAGTTATAATTATATTATGCTTAAGAAATATGTTTTTACCTGAACTTACATCTGCCTCATTACTCAAACGGCTTCTATTTTTTCTTCCATGATGTTCTTCGACCGAGAATTATTTTAAAAACAAGCGGATCTGTAGTCGGAGTGAGGCCGAAACCTACTCCGATATTCAATTCCCATTTTGGATTATTCTCCAGATCATATGCCAGGAATATGGCATGGTTCTGCTGCGGACCCTGATCGAAATTGGTTACAGGACCCATATCACCATAGTATTCGATTCCAAATGAACTGTTTTTAAATAAGGTATAGGCCAATTTCACATTTGGTTCGAAAGTAGGTACTGAATTATGGTACTGGCTCTTCAGAGTTACCCCAAATGTCGGATTGAAAGAAACATATAATTTGTTCCATTGCTTATCAATAATGGGCCTGATTTCCAGGCTCCATGTTTCGTCGGCATAGGCAGCTTTTTGAAATCCGACTTCCATGGATAAACTCAGACCAAATGGCAATCCCCAGTCGGCAGGCGCCATGACACGGGGTCGCAGATGCGATCCCACATATTGATAACCATATCCGGATGTATAGTTGGTAAAAAAATAAACGCCTATTTCAAAAATGGGTGTGACGCCCGTTGTTATTTCCAGCGTTTCGTGCAGTGAATGGTTTGATGGGAGAACACCATCTACGATATCCGTACTTCCTTTAAATGTATAATTGCTGTGCAATTCAAACATGGACGTTCCCGGAGCCTGCGTCTGAGATCCATAAACCTGGATCTCATAATTATTCTGGGCTTCCACAGTTCCCAGGCATAACATGAAAATAATAATCGCGGTTGCCTTCACCCTGTAAATTTAAAGGAACTATTCGGAACGAAGGCTGGTTACCGGATTTGCAGTCGCGGCCTTAATAGCGTGTACGCTAACCGTTAGTACCGCAATTAATGAAGCTAATAATCCTGCCAGAATAAAAATCCACCATTCGATACTGACGCGGAAAGCGAAATCCTTGAGCCAGTTATTCATGGCGAACCAGGCGATCGGGAAAGCCAGGATAGCTGCAAAAATGACGAGCTTCAGAAAATCCTTTGATAACAGCGTTACGATTCTGCCTACATTGGCTCCCAGCACTTTCCTCACACCGATTTCTTTAATTCGCTGAGTAATGGAAAATGAAGAAAGTCCGAGTAACCCCAGACAGGCAATAAAGATGGCGATACATGCAAAAAATATGTAGAGAGTTCCCTGTCTCTGCTCGTTCTCATAGAGTTTATTAAAGTTGTCGTTTAGGAAACTGAATTGAAAAGGCGTCTCCGGGAACATTGTTTTCCATGTTTTTTCCAGGTAAGCAACCGTTCCGCTGACATTTCCGCCTGCCACTCTGATGGTAATATTATTATAGTAAGCTTGTGAGGGAGGGTACATTGTAAGAATTATCGGAACAATTTTCTGATGCATGGATTCGAAATTAAAGTCTCTTACAACTCCGATGATGCGTCCTTTCTGATTACCATATTTAAAGTCTTTGCCAACCGCGTCCTGGGAAGTTTTCCATCCCAGTACTCTGACCGATGATTCATTCAGTACAAAACCCGCCGTATCGGTAGAATATTCTCTTGAAAAGTTTCTTCCTGCAACTACTTTGATATTATAAACAGGAATAAAATCATAATCGACATTTACCATTTTGATATCGGTATTCACCGGCCTCAGGGAATCACCCACGAGTGTATAGGCACCCTGGTCATCTAATAATCTTCCGGTTGGAATTCTCGAAGAACGCCCTATTTCTTTAAAAGCTGTATTTCGCAGGAGAGTATTGCGGAATACATCGTACTGTTTATCCACATCATTTCCGTAAGGTAATATGATCTGATGTGCTTTCTCAAAGCCAAGTGATTTATTCTGTATATAATGCAATTGCTGAAATACAATGGCTGTTGAAATGATCAGCACGATACTGATAGCGAACTGCGCCACTACCAGAACTTTTCTGAGTGAGATACTGTTGCTTCCGGCCTTGAACAGGCCCTTCAATGTTTTTACTGGTTGAAATGACGACATGAACAAAGCCGGATATATACCTGAAACAATACCAAGTACAAAAGGTGTCATCAGCAATGGGAAAACGATTTTCCATTTTAACAGATCATGATAAGAGATCTGCTGTCCTGAAATTTTATTGAGCCAGGGTAGTGCAAGCGAAGTGAGAAAAAATGCGATTATAGTGGCGACCCAGCAAATCAGGACCGACTCACTGAGGAACTGGAAAATTAGTTCCCTTTTCCTTGCGCCGATCACTTTACGGATCCCGATTTCACGTGCACGAAGCGCCGATCTTGCGGTTGACAGATTCATATAATTGATACACGCGATCAGCAGGATAAATAAAGCAATGAGTGAAAATATATATACACGGTTGATATCTCCATTAGGTTCGGCTTCATAATCCATATTTGATCTCAGATGTATGTCCGTCAATTTCTGCAATCCCAGTTTGGTAAATTTTGAAGGATTCTGACCATTGTAATCTTTATGATCCATATGTTTATCGACAAAAGCAGGAAAGCGGTCGATCATATTTTTTATCTGGTAATTTTCCGGAAGCACGATAAAATTAAAAAAGGAATTGTTACCCCAGCTGGTGCGCAAATTCTCTGCACCGTAGACTGCAGTATCATTCAGCGTTGAGAAAGATACCAGGGCGTCGGGATGCATATGGGAATTGGAAGGGAAGTCTTTATATACACCGGTTACTTTAAGATTGAATTGATTGTATGCGCGAATCGTTTTATTCATTGGATCCTCAGTGCCAAAATATTTCTTTGCCATATCTTCCGATAACATAACGGAATATGGATCTGACAAAGCAGTCTTGGGATTACCCTCTTTAACTTTTAAAGTGAATACATCAAACAGATTATTGTCGGCGAAGTAGACGTTATTTTCATTGTATAAATTCTCTTTATAACGGATAGAAGTGAGCCCGTTTTTTAACAGGCGGGTCATCTTCTGTATTTCGGGAAAATCATTGACAAGATAAGGACCAAATGCAGGAGCAATGGTGCTCAGATTAAGAGAAACAACTCCGTCCTGATTATTGAAACTCCGCGTTACCCTGTAAATACGATCTGCGTTCTTATTGTACTTATCATAGCTCAGCTCGTTCAAAATGAACGCAAGTATCAGCATGCAGCAGGTAAGACCAACAGCAAGACCGAAAAGATTGATGAAGGAAATGAATCTGTACTTTGTCAGATTTCGGAAAGCAATTTTCAGATAGCTCCTGATCATGAATAAGCGTTTTATAAGCCTGTTCTCACACAAGACATGCCATGAATATAACCTGATGAATGTCAATCTGTTTTATGGATAATGCAGATATTTGTGTTCGGTTTTGAACAGCGATTGTCCGGATAAGTTACCCAGATGTTAATAAACTGAAATACAGTATTCTTTAACCACTTATTGAGATTCATTTACGTAATTGTAGAATAATTGAAGAGAGTGTACCGGCAGAAATTTCACCTTTATGTAATCATGCGCTTTTTTTTACTTTTTGCTTTTTTATTACTTACGGGAACTTCAGCATTTTCGCAGATAAATAATTCCGGTGCCGGGAAAACCAAAATATCAGGATCGGTGAAGGGGATCATCACTGATACCTCTGGAAAACAGGATATGAGTGAAGCAACCGTTTCGCTTAAACCCATCGGTGCAGACTCCAGCGATATTCAATTTGGTACAACAAATGAAAAAGGATTCTTCCAGGTCAAAAACCTGCATCCGGGATCATACCATGTGCTCATCAGCTTTGAAGGATACCGGCATATCAGGAGAGAAATTACGATCAGCTCTGCTAACAAAGACGTAGATCTCGGTATCCTGAATATGCGAAAAGCAACAGAAATGCTGGAAGAAGTGACAATCGAAAGACCGCCGATGGCCATTCATAAGGATACGGTAGAATATAATGCAGGAAGTTTTGCTACTAAACCCAACGCGCTGGCTGAGGACCTGCTGAAGAAATTACCGGGTATCCAGGTGGATAAGAATGGTGTCATTACTGCACAGGGTGAAACGGTGAGCCGCGTGCTTGTCAATGGCAAACGATTTTTTAATGATGACCCCAAACTCGCTACCAGGAATCTGCCTCCCGATATCATTGATAAAATTCAGGTCTTTGACGACCTCAGTGACCAGAGTAAATTCAGCGGATTCGATGATGGCAACAGGGTCAAGACAATCAATATCATTACCAAAAAGGACAAACGTCAGGGATATTTCGGAAAAGTTGTAGGAGGTGTCGGTACCGATCAGAATTATGACGAAAGTATCAACATGCACCGGTTTGACAATGACCAGCAGATTTCACTACTCGGACAGGCAAACGATGTCAACAAACAAAATTTTACACCTGACATTATCACTGGCGGCAGGGGTGGCGGTGGTAGTAATGCAAACACCGCTGGCGTAACTACCGTTTGGGCGGGAGGTGCCAACTACAGGAATTCATTCGGGCCTAAAACAGATTTATATGGGAGCTATTTTTTCAACAGTCAGCATATTGCAGTAAGTCAGCAGGACAGTACCATCAGGCTAATTACAGGTCAAAATGGACAGGACAGTTCTAATACTACTTCAGGTCTCCAATCCAACATTCAAAGATTGCAGACTCATCGCGTATATATTAATCTGGAACAGAGATTCGATAGTAACAACTCGCTTATTTTTCGTCCCAACCTCACTTTTCAAAGTAGTGATCCCAGCTCCAATTCTAACTCTACTACAGTAGACAATAATGGTTTACCCGTAAATACTTCTGTTAGCAATACGTCCGCTTATAACAATGGGTTCAATATAAACGGATCCAATCTTCAGCTGAGACATAAATTCGCTAAGCAATACCGCACCATCTCACTTGATATCAATGGTACTGCGAACATAAATGACGGGTATGGATATAATTATGCTGTAAATGATTTTTACAATCTTGGAACTGTTGATACACTAAACCAATATATTGTCGATACGATTCATTCTTATACTATCAGTCCTACATTGTCTTATACGGAACCGGTGGGCAGGAATCAGATTCTGGAATTCAATTACAATTTAAACTACCAGCACAATGTATCAATCAATAATACATATGATTTTGTCGACTCCCTGAAAGGCTATGAACAATTCGATAGTCTGTTCAGTAACTCTTATAAATTTGTATCACATTCCAACAGGTTCACGCTGAACTACCGGGTTCAGAATCCAAAATTCAATTTTTCTGTGGGCTCCGGATTGCAATTCACCGGGTTCAACAGCCTGAACACAACCAAAAACATCAGTGTAGTGCAGAACTATGTGAATCTTACACCTACTGTCAACTTTAGATATAATATTTCCAAAACAAAACATTTTCGCCTTTTCTATTCCGGAAGAACGGGAACTCCTTCGGTAACCCAGCTGCAACCACTGATCACCACGACTGATCAGATCAATTACCAGGAAGGTAATCCCAATCTTAAACCGCAGTTTACACATAGCCTGCGCATGTTATATTCTTCTTTCGATCCGCAATCACAACACGTCATGTTTGCCACGGTCAATGCCAGCACTATTGTAAACGATATACAATCCGCCGTCTATTATAATTCAAAGGGCGGCCAGCAAACCACTTACGTAAACCTCAACGGAACCTATAATGTTTCAGGTTATTTTAATTATGGCATTCCCTTAAAAAAACCAAAATCCAATCTGAACTTCATTACCAATATCACTTATGCGCAAAGCCAGACCCTGCTCGCGCAGGATTCTGTCGCTGCTGCCGATAATAATTTTGCACATGTATTTTCTAAAAATACAGGTCTTTCCGAAACGATTTCCTGGACAACCAACATCAAAAAGAACTTCGACATGAATTTTAGTTCTGCTTCCAGGTATAGTATTAATAAAAGATCAGGCGCACCGGAGCAGCCTAAGAATTCAACCACACAAAACAACCTGAACGCATTTACGCAGACTTTCTCCGCAGAATTTACAGCCTATACTAACAGTGGCTGGCTGATTGCAGCAAACTTTGATTATACATATACGAACAATAATTCTGCAGCTTATAATGCCAGCGTTCCGCTATTAAGTCCCAGCATTGCAAAACAGGTATTTAAAAAGAAGAACGGGGAAATAAGACTTAGTGTTTTTGATCTGCTGAATGAGAATACATCAGTGAACAAATCGGTATCATCTAGTTCCGAAGCTTATACAAGGACAAACACGCTCACCAGGTATGCGATGCTGACCTTTACTTATAACCTGAATAATTTTGCAGAACCCAAACAAAACAGGATGCCTGGATTTTTCCCCGGCGGCGGCAGAGGTGGAGGAGGTCGTTACAATAACGGTGGTGGCGGAAGACCATGAGATGGTGCCTGCTACCGAACCCTGTTTTAGATTACTTTTATGACAGGAACCTTAAGAATATGGAAAAACCTGATTCTCTCCTGATTTTAAAGCAGTATCCTCTTTTTGAGAAATTGAGCCATGGGGAATACAAAGAACTTTCTGTTTCAGATAATTATAAGGAGGCGAAAAAAGGTGAATTCATTTATTTTGAAGCGCACCAGCACAACATGATTTATTTCATAAAGACCGGTCGCATCAGGCTGGGTTATCTGGACGATGCAGGTGAGCGAATTACGAAGGACATACTGGGTCCTGGCGATTTTTTCGGTCAGATCACTTTGGAAAAAACAAACCTGGACGGGGAATTTGCACAGGCATTTAAGACCACGGTGAGCCTGTGTTCCTTCACTATTGATCATTTCAGCAGGCTGTTGAATAACCGCCCCGATATAGCAGTAAACTATAGTAAATTAATCGGACTGCGCATGAAACGTTTTGAGAACCGGCTGATCAATATCTTACATAAAGAAGTAAAGGAACGACTCATTTTATTTCTGAAACAATTATTACAGGATGCAGTCAAGCCCAGGGTCGTCAACGAATACCATGTAATTATTCCTAATTACCTCACCCATGAGGAAATTGCCCACCTGATTGGCACGAGCCGGCAGACAGTCACCACTCTTTTCAATGAATTGGAAGAAGCCGGCATTTGTATTTACACCCGCAGGGAAATTACATTTAACAACGTGCAAAAAATTATTCGCAACAATTAAAAGGAAACTGACACCCGCTATTAATGATTCTTTATCTGCCTGCTGTCATGATTTTCCTGTTGGTTCAGGGTTTTCTGTTCCTGTTTTGTGATGTGACCATGGTTCTGTGAAGCCATATCTCTTTCCTCATGACGGATCTGGTGATCTTCATGATGCAGTTTGTTTCCTTCTTTTTTGCTCATTTTGCCTTCTGCGACTTTTTTGTCGATTCTCTTGTTTTGATTTTCGAGGCGATGGTTAACTTCTTTCCGGCGGGGTGATGTACAGTAGCCATGGAAACACCGATTGAACCAAAGAAAACAAGGGTAGCTAAGATTGTCTTTTTCATTTTTACGATTTTTAATTAAATAGAATAATGGATTTAGGAACGAAAATTAGCAAAAGAGTTTAATGCCTCTAAGCGTATTGTGTTTAATTTATTATTGCTGAAAGGAAGACCATTAACGAAGCGATAACAGTTGAAGGGGTTACCTGATCCTGATACAGGGTTCGTTGCTCACCGCGGAGGACCTGTCGTAGCAGGGATCGTCAAACGTTTAATTTATATTGAATTCCTTCGAATTATTTTCATTCATAGTAACTGCTTCCTTCATTTTCAAACTTCCGCCACCAACCAAATGAATAGAACTGACATCCAGTTTTCCATGATGCACTGAAATCAAAACTTTATGGTCACCGACCATGGCATTTCCCCAGCTGTATCCGTCCGACCAGAAATAATTTCCCGGTTTTGATGTAATAGAGAAGTCTTTTGTAACGGCAGAATAATTGAACCGGCTATATGCTATAACAGCCGACCATGCTGCCATGGCACGGGCATAATGATTACCACACTCTTCTTCATTAAATGGATTTCGTTTGTATCCGTCATAACGGTTACGTGTATCCGTAATAATTTTCAGCGCCTCCTCATTCATACCCTCATAGAGCATACCGGTTGCAGCCGTATATTCGAGTCCTGTCCATGCTTCGAAAGCATAAGAGAGCGGAACCGCGGGTCGTTTTGACGGATCGGGATAGGATGTAAGCATCATCCCTGATTCATCTCCCAAAGCATAGGAACGCATATTGTTGAACTCGTCTCCAAAATGGTTTACATGATTATATTTCCAAATGCTCTCCAACGTTTTTCTTATGTGATTTGAATCAGCCAGATATCCAAGTCCACAGATCCATGCCATATTCTGACCGACCAGCTGATCTACCAGACAGCCTTCCCCGATCTGGAAGTCTGGATTTTTCAGATTCGTTGAACCCATGCCCACCAATAAACCAGGTGCTATAGATGATTTATCCTGAACCGGACGGATTTGCTGGATGTAAAATTCTCCGTTGAATAAATGCTGATCCGTCCATTTGCTGCCTTTCTCAAATAACTCAGTACATGTTTTTCCGAATTCTTTGTCATTTAAATATTCTGCCATCTTTGATGCTGCCTTCAATGCACCGAGATACCAGAATTCAATTTCAGGATTCGGACCATAATATTCTATATCCATTGTATTATGCTGACAGCCTTCCATCACACCATCCCTGTCCGCATCCCATCCTCCTTTTATCCAGGCGAAAGCAAGCGCTTTTTTTACACCGGGCCAGGTGTTTTTCAGGAACTCATCATCACCCGACAGCTGCCATTCACGATACACTTTCATAATGGTACCCATCTGTCCGTCGGCAGCTGCACATTTCCAATTGTCTTTTTTATTGAAAGGAAGAGAAACCCTGAAACTCATCAGACCGGAACTATCATCCAGTGCTTTCTGATATTCCACTTCACGCATTTTCATAGCGAGACTGCCAAACAGAAAAGGAGTTGACTGTTCATAATTCCAGACATGCGTGCAATTGCCGTAGCAGGATCCTGTGGAGGCAAACACACCTTCCCATCCGAAAAAATATCCCTCCTTATTACGAAAAGTGGTTTGTGATCGAAGTGTACTGCTGTTGAACAATGCGGCTTCTTTCATCACAGACGGATAATCACTTTTTGCAACCAGACTTACAAAATCAATAGTCTTCGCTTCGAGTGCGGGTAACTTGGGGAATGTCTTTTCCGCCACATCCCATGCATCATTGTAGAGGGTGGAATAATAATTACCTATGATTACTTTATCATTCCAATCCATCCTGTTTGGAAAATCCCAGGTCAGGAAAAATTCTATTTCTTTTGTTTCGTTTGGAGCCAGTTTCAATTTAACAGAGAGTGCGGCCCTTGGATCATTTACTTTATGATCAAATTGCAGATCTTTGAAAGATCCATCGTCGGAAAAATCATCCCACATATCAGTCAGGTTTTCGTTCCAGCCCTTCGGACTGAATTGCGTACGGTAACTAATCGAATACCCGTTGTTATTTGCCGGTGTAGTCAATGCGATAGTGCCCCACGCATTGGAAAGATGATCCACACTATCAGAAACCATATAGATCCCCGCAAGATCTCCTGATTGTTTAAAAATGTTACGATTATTTTTTGTGCCCTGCGGAATAATGTTCCTGTCAAACGAATCGAATTCTACTTTGGAACCATCCATACCTATAAAATTATCCAGTGAGCCGGCCACGGCAATCGTTAAAACCTGATTTGTTTTATTTTTTATTTCATAGCGAATAACGGCTATTGGTATTCCACTGCTGATGGCATCTCCGGGAATATAGGGATTGAAGACTTTCACTTTTGCGGAAACGGGCATACCGTCATCTTCCAGGTTCACAATGGCAAACGGATATCCCGCATCGAAACTGGCAGAAGCAAATCTTGGTAATCCATGATTGGGTGCGAGGCTTCCCTGCGATCCAATAAATTCAGTAGGAGGAATAGGACCCGTCAGGACCTTGGCATGTTTTTCTCCGGATTCATTTTCTGTGAATATCATAAAACAGGGAGCCTGCTTCGGCGTTACCGAGCCATAGAATCCAATGCCTGGTTTATTCATGATCTCCACGTCTTTCCATTGGCCATTACCACCGATCGATATATTTCCAGTGCCAATGCCACCCACCGGCATCGCTATCTTTTCAATATATTTTCCTTCGTAATGCTTGATAACCGGCCATGCATTTTGCTGGGAGAAGCAGGGACAGCAACAAATAATAAGTAATAAAAATGTTATGATTTTCATTCAAGGTTTTTCTACCAAAGTCTGTTTGTTTCCCTTTTATTTTGGATTGTGATACGAATTTAATCATAAAAAAAACAATTGGTACAATACAAAAAAGCCAACTGTTTTAGTTGGCTATGCTTCAAATATTCTTGGCGTTCGAGGATCTTAGTTCCTTTTAATATGCAGGGGCGAGATGGTGATTCCTGAAGTATAGTTCCAGGTAAATGTATAATCTGTGGCAGTTACCGTTAGGCTACCCTGATAGGTTATGCCATTAAGGGCAGCAGTTAAATTATAGGTTCCAATATTAAGCGGACCAAAAAATAAATAAGAAACCGCATGGTTTTTTGCGCCATTACATCCGCTACCTTCCACAACTTCACCTTCACTATACAGAAAAAGCGAATTCCCGTTCAGTCCGTCAAAACTGTATGCAGCCAGAAAAGGTGTGCAGTTATATAAATTGACTGTTTGCACAGACATGATAAAAATTGAATCTGATGCTGACACAGGACTCAGTATCAGCTGATCACCCGCAAGAGATACGGTATCAAGTCCGTCCGGTATAGGTGCTGAAGTAGCGATAGAATCATTCACAGTAACCGGAGCTGAACTGCTGTCATAAGCGACTGTTGTATCTGACGCATTGAAGTAGTTGGCCGTGATCTGATAACTACCAGCCATGGCAAAAATGGCAGCAGCGTGATTATTGGCAGGTAATACTATAGTGTTCATAGACGGATATGTGGTCCATTTGACAATGGCGTTGGGATTCGACTGATTGGTTGAGACAATCAGCTGTTCCCCTCTTTTCACATTCGACTTTGAAAGCGTTAAATCGGATTTGTTACCCGTATAATTGACCGTACCTGAATTTTTTACGCAGGCATGAATGACGATCAGGATAGAGAAGCAAATAATAGAAGTCCTAATAATATTTTTCATACTAATATTTTAAAGTTAACGAATAAACTCTGTAATCACCAGGTGCAGGCCTGCATTGAAAACCTGCAGCCCACTACCGGAATTAATATTAATAGTATTCCCGGCCGTACTGCTCATAGGGATTTCTATGAAAGGTTCGATCCTGATATGTGTCAATCTCCCAATTTGATGATCGTACCCGAGACTAAAATCCAGGTAAGATGGCAGATAGCTCGCCACACCATAATTTAATTTTTGCGTCGGGCCCGGATTGTTTTCACCGACATTGATCAGGATCTTATCATTGACTCCGACATAAGATGAAATGCCTCCGGAAATAAAGAAGCTGCCTTTCTTATTGCGTAGCACATAGTAATTCAGTTTGAAAGGTATTTCATAAGCGGTCCTGCTGCCTTCAAGACTCTTCGCTGTGTTTCCACCCGTAACCGAGTTATAGTATTTCCCGCTGGCGAAATAGTTTTGTTTTGAAAACAACAAACCTGTTTCTACCGATAATTTTTTATTGATCTTATATCCCACCAGTAATCCGATATCATATCCGGGTTTTTTAAGTTCCTGATTTTTTATCCGACTCATTAAAATGCCTCCGGATGCACCCAGGTAAAAATGAGGAGTATAAGATGTGTGTCAGATTCTGTAATGGCAGGTTGCCAGGATTTTTAAGATTATTCCTGAGTTCAACAGACGAATGTTTCTTCAGAAGACCATCATAAGCCAACAGTGTTCAAATTGTATGACGGAGTTCCCGGAGCATTGAAATCAAATTCCTGAATATCTGCGTTCAGTCTTATTTGAAGAACTGATACGATCATCTATTATTTAGATCCGGGTGCACTTCTGCAGGCTGATTGCCTGCAGAAGTGATGGATGGGTAGAAATGAGAAGGTCTAATGGTACTAAATAATATGGTATTTGGAGTTTGGCCTTTTGAATTAATTGTTTTCCCATTATAGATGACACTTGTTTTATCAAATTGGTTGCCTGGTAAATTTGAATCTTTATATTTTATAAAAGTGGTGAGAACGGTGGAAGAGATAACGCCCAGCAGAAAAAAACCAAGCATTCCAATAATTCTTTTAGTATTGGTCTCTTTTTGTTTTGCAGATGAAACTGATAAACTGCCTGATAATTTCCCTGCAATTTCATCCCATCTGCTGTTGCCCGGCAGCAGCGGAACCTGGTCGACTGCTTTGCGAAACAACTCATCCATATCGTGTTCTAGATTCTGCATAGTTTCACTTCTTCTAGTTTTTTGAGATTTTTTTGCAAGGTTAATCTCGCCCTCGAGAGATTCGATTTAGACGTACCCACTGGTATATTCAGCATTTTGGAAATCTCTGCATGCGAGTACCCATCAATGACATACAGATTAAAAACCAGTCTGTATGCGGGCGGAAGTTCCAAAATCAAAACATACAATTCTTTATACAGGAGCTGTTGATCCGCATCACTGCTGTTGTCGGTAATTCCCCAGATATAATCAGGTATGACGCCAATCTCGGGAAGCATTTGCCCTTTTCGCAGTTCATCGATGGAAGCGTTGATCATTACTTTTCTCAGCCAGCCGAATAAAAGTTTTTCATTGTCGGCTTCTGTTCCCAGCTGAAAATTGGGAAAGTGATTAAATAATTTCACAAATCCGTCGTGTACCACGTCAATGGCCTTATCGTACCGGTACATATACCTGAAGACGGTCTTTAAAGCGTACCCCAGGCAGCGTTCATAGAGAATTTTCTGAGACTTGTATTCTTTATTGATACAACCTTCAATAATATGAGTAATACTTTCCAAAATCCAAACAGGGGTTTTGAATTATTCTATATAAAGATGATGTAAAATTTTACTCGTGTGACCCGTAATCGCGTTAAATGATTTCAAACAACAATAAATGGTTGCTTTATCTTTTTCGAAAGCCTATATATATACGGATTAAGGAAAACTTGGTTGCAATTGTCCGGTGGAAACCAGAAAATAGTTGAAAACAGGGGTTGGAAATTAAAAATACATCCGGTCCCTGATATGATTGATATAAGGTTAACTGTTTTACATATTGTGCCTGCGAGACAAATGAATTCAAAGTAATGAAGTAATTTAGGCGAATTCTTTATGCAAGAACTTCAAAAAACCTGGGAGAGTAAATCGCTGATCCGTTTTCCGGACTGTGATCCTTTTAACCATTTAAACAATTCCCGTTACCTGGATTATTTTATCAATGCCAGGGAAGACCATCTCATAAAATTTCATCATTTCAATCTCTATGAACTCGCGAGGGATAAAGGGATCAGCTGGGTGGTGAGTAAAAATCAGATTGCCTACCTGCGGCCGGCACTCCTGATGGAAACGGTCGTAATTCAATCCACACTTCTCAGAATGGATGATCAGGAAATAATGGTTGAAATGAGTATGTGGAATGCTGATAAAACTATTTTGAAGTCATATCTATGGTCGACATTCGTGCACTTTAATTTAAAAACACAAAGAAGAGAAAGGCATTCGGCTGATTTAATGAATGCATTCATACCCTATTCAATTGCACTACCTGATTCCGTTCAATTTGAGGAGAGGCTTGAACAAATCAGGGAATCAGTAAGAATCAAATGACTTTCCTGCAGAGTATTATTGATAAACAAATAATAACATTCATGACGGTATTGGGATATTCGATTTCCATCAACTTTTTGTGTATTTTTGAGAGTACTACTGATTCTTAGATAATTGACTTCTAAACCTCCCATGAAAGCAGGCTTTCTGTTCCTTTTATTTTTTGCGTTCCTTATACCAGACAAGAGCTATTGCCAGAAACCTGGCGGTTCAATTACAGGAACCATCCTGACTGTTGACGGGGGGCCGGTATCAGGGGCAACCATTCAATTACAAAAGCTTGGAAAAATTGCGATATCTGATGCAAACGGGGTTTTCGTTTTGCAACATTTACCGGCTTTCTCTGATAGTCTGGTTATTTCTATGGTGGGTGCAAATCTTTACAAACAATCTGTGACCTTAAAACCAAACGAATCACTGAATATCAAATCTATCCGTTTAACCTATAATATTGCTCAACTGCAGACTGTTGAAATACGCGGAAGATTATCACAATCTTATAAGAGCGATTATTCTTTTTTTGGCGATAAAACTGAAACTGCTGCTAAAGACATTCCTCAATCTATATCAGCTATTACAAAAGAATTGATCCATGATAAAATGGAATTTACACTCAAAGATGCTGTGGGAGATGTGGCAGGTGTAAACCAGTATTCAGGTTATGATGAATACTCGATCAGGGGATTCAAGGCTGAAAATGCAAGAGATATCAACGGACTGCGAGGATATAATACCACTTATACAAGCAGCATGCTTGTGAATGTAGAAAGGGTGGAAGTGATTAAAGGTCCGACCGCAACTCTCTATGGAAACTGCGATCCGGGAGGAACCATTAACCTTGTTACCAAAAAGCCTCTGGATCATACAGAGGGAGAATTAAATATTTATCAGGGCACCTGGAATCATTGGAGAGCAGAAGGAGATGTGACCGGTGCATTAAATACCAGCAAGACTCTTCTCTACCGACTGAATGCAGGTTATGATCAGACAAATTCTTTCGTAAATGAAATGCACGGAAAATCATACCAGGTCGCACCTTCATTAAGCTTTATTCCAAATGATAAAATCCAGATTAATTTCGACTTTTCTGTTTCGAACATGAACTCTGTTTTAGACAGAGGACAACCCGGATTGGACAGCAATGCAAATTTAAAAGCGACTCCGATAAATTTGTCTGTTTCCCAGCCAGGAGATTTTCTGAAAGAAACAGATATCGCTTCCATTCTCAGCTTTTCATATAAAATAAATAAAAGGCTCAGCTACAATTTGGGTTATCTCAATTATAACACTCAACAAAATGTTGCAGAACATGGACTGAACAGCTATATAACACCGGATTCAATAAATTTATATTATTCCACCTGGAACTACCATACGGTAACTAATACGCTTACAAATTATTTCACTTATCTGGCGAATACCGGCAGGATTAGTCATAAGCTTCTTCTGGGTTATGATTACATAAACAGCTCTGTAAATCTAAATCAGCAATACTGGGAACTTCCGAATCAGTTTGGTCAGGGAAGTGGTATTGTCGGGACATTTAGTTTATTGAACCCACAATATTTTCAAAGACCTGTCAACACTTACCAGTCATCTGATTTTAATAGTGATGCCTCTGAAGTGAATGCAGAAATCTATAGTACTCAGGGAGTTTATATTACAGGATGAACTCAGCTTCAACCGGTGGAAAATACTGGTAAGCCTGAGAGAGGAAATGTATGAAGCAGGCGACGACGATGACAGTGCAGGATCATTAAGTGAAAATGTATTTCTTCCCAGGATAGGCATTGTATATACACTTACTCCTCATTTGAATATTTACGCTACTTATAATAAGGGGTTTGATCCTTTTGAAGCATCGAGCCAGGCACAGGAATTTGACCAGCCTTTCAAACCCCTGATCAGTCAGTTATATGAAGCCGGAATAAAAGGAAATTTCTTTCAAAACAAATTGTCCGCTTCACTGGCGATTTACCAGTTAACGGTAGAAAATGTGGCGGTCAATGCCAATGATATTTCTAACCCGAATCTTTTTATTCAACAGGGACAAAACAGGTCGCGCGGTATTGAAGCAGAAGCGACCGGAAATATTCTACCTAATCTGAGTGTATTGCTTTCCTATGCATATGATGAAGCAACTGTTACCGAGAGCAGTGTTAAATCGCAGGTGGGAACCCCGGTTGAAAATGCACCACGAAATTCCAGTGCAAGCTGGATAAAATATTCATTCAACAAGAATACCATTAAAGGATTTGGTATTTCCTTAGGACATAATTTCGTTGGTGAGCGAACCACCCTCGATCCAACCATTAATCTTCCTTCCTATTTTTTATTGAATGGCGGAATAAATTATGGATACAAGAAAATGAGTATAGCCCTGAATGTAAATAATATTACCAATGAAGTTTACTGGATGGGCGCCTACAATAATGTAAACAAATGGCCGGGGCTCCCAGAAATTATCATGATCAACCTGGGTTACAAATTCTGATTACCGGTATTAATTATTTCCCCTTTTCAAACGCTCTTTATTATTCTTGCTGCCCCGACATAGGGTACGGGCTGGATGGAACCGTCAAATCCCGGCATACCGTATTGAATACCTGCGCCAAAGACGAGGATCATATCAGGGCCGGGAAGAAAATTATTTGCCGGAGTATAATGAAAACTGGCCGTAGGAAGAGGTATATTCGAAGGAGCCCATGCTGAAAAGATGGGTTTGTAAGACGGAAGTGCAGAGCGAACAGTGCTATAATAGTTATTCGGTCCATTGCAGGTATAATCGCTGACTGAAGTCATTGACAGTACGATGCGGAAATAAGCATAGCGGGGATGGGGGAAGAAATTAACGGAGGGTTGCAAGAGAGGTATTTCAATATCAGCAACTCCGGTAGTTTTGTCGATGTTTATTGACAGAGGCTGACGAATCAGGCTGTCAAACATGTTTTGTCTGTTATAGTTGAAGCTGCTGATGAAATCAGGCTGCTGTGAAAAAAGGATGGATCGTTTTCCCTTGGGATTAACCGTATCGGAAACCTGGATTTTTTTCACCAATGCATGCATAGGACCTGATATGTTATAATCAGCCAGAGGTTTCAAGCCATTGAGTCCCCTGCGAATTATGCCGGCAGCCTTTACGACAGCCTTCCATTCGTTGTTAAGGTTACGAGTAGGTTCAAAGACATCCCGGGTTTGAATATGTTTCTTAGATGCCCCGCCTTTTGTGCGTAAAATGACTTTGTCATGTCCGCGCATGGTATAAGCTGAAATATTACCAAGTGAACCAGTAAAACTGAGGTCGCTGTTAAGTGTGCCCATGGTTGTATTCGATATTGTATTTACTACTAAGGTAGAATTAAGTCAGGATAAAAGCAAATTTAATCCATAGATAAGCTACATCTTATAAATACTGGCTTATATATGGGTTACCAGTGGCTTATCTATGGCTTATATCTGGCTTATATCAGGTATTGAGAGCTTTTCCAGTACTAACTTAGCTTAAAAAACCGTGTTATTTTGGTGTAAAAAGACCCGAAATATTAAGATTTCGGCTTGATCATGCCGATGAAAACCAACCAATCCCCGTATCGGTCGATCCAGCTGTCCACGGGGAGGTGCTGAACACTCATCCCAAAACCATGCCCGCCTTTTGCGTAAAGATGCAGCTCCACAGAATGCTTGGAAGCCAGCCATTTACTGTAGAGATCAACACTATTTGCGGCAAGTCCAAGTTGATCATCACTCGCGGCAGCCAGGAACATTGGGGGAGCATCTGGTAAAATTTCGGTTTGAAGGGAGGCAGGCATATAAGCGTAAATCGGAGCAACGAAGTTCGGTTTGTTGTCACTGTTATAGTTATATGCCGAAGACGCAGTTACTGTTCCGCCGGCAGAGAAACCGACAATTCCTATATGGTCAGGATTGATTCCAAATTCTGATGCATGTTTACGAACATAGGCTATAGCTGCTTTTCCATCGGCTACCGAGAGTGGAATGGTGGCCTGCATTTCAGCATTATAAGAATCTTTCCGTTTACCTGGAGATAAACCGGCCATCATATCTCCGAATGGATCATCCCCTTCTGAATGAGCTACCCTGTACTTTAGAACGAAGCAGGTAACTCCCCGTTTATTCAGCCATTTTGCTACCAGCGTTCCTTCATTGTCTATAGTAAGAAAATGAAATGCGCCTCCCGGACAAATGATAACCGCGGTTCCATTTGCAATGGCAGGATCCGCAGGAAAAACGGTTAAAGTTGGATTTACCACATTATACACCATCATCTGGTGCATCATATTTTTGTCGGTCTGCTTTTCAGTCCAGTTCCAGGTTTCAGAACCAGGTGCTGGCCCGTCATAAAGCCTGATTTCTTTTGGTTGTGCCTGTGCAAATACTGAAAAAAGTAAAAAGACAAATAATAATTTTTTCATGATCATGAATAATTAAGGGCAGTATTTGGCTAAAAATTCGTCGACATATGTATTTCCATGTTCTTTTGCTTTTTTAGATTTAAACATCCCGTTTCTTTTTTGTTTAAATCATAATAATATAACCCAACGATAAAAAGAACAGATTTTTTTTCAAATTCGTTGGTTAGGTTAAATTATAATCAAATATAACAGATAGAAAAAATTATCCTGAAAATATTTTTCAGCTTACAATTTTCTGCGAGATAAATGTCCTGAATAAGTATAAACACTTCTTACTGCGGATTGACTGATAAACAATATTGGGAATTCTCATGACAGGACTGTCCTTTAATGGATCATTTTACCGTTAAATACGTTACTAACCTATATCTTTGGAAACCAAATAATAACTTTAATCTTCAGATTTAAATTTATTAAGCTTTCCTCAAATCTACTTTCCGTCGTTTGATTACTCCGAAAAGTTGTTGTTCAAAAAATTATTCCCGGGAGCTAATAGTTTATTACTTCAGTCATTCCAAATAATTATTAACCTGTCAAACAAAAAAAAAATGAGAAAAACAGTTATTCTAGTCATTGTCATTCTATGTACAGTTGGTTTTCTGAAAGCCCAGAGCAGTGATCCTGAAATGGATTATATTAAAAAAACCTATTCAAAGGATAAGAAGGATCTTGTTGATCAGTACATGAATCTCAATGTACAGGATGGCGGAAAATTCTGGCCCGTATATGCAGATTATGAAGCGAACCGAGAAAAACTTGCATCCACCCGGATTAATCTGATCACTCAGTATGTTAACGGGTATGATAGCCTGACACCCGAAAAGACAGATAAAATTATCAGGGCATCTTTTGAGAATACGATTTCTCTTGATAAACTGAATTCAGAATATTACGATAAAATGAAAAAAGCGGTTGGTGCCGTGAATGCAGGGAAATATATGCAACTGGAAATTTATCTGCAAACCATGTGGAAGGCTGTGGTACAAAGTAATATTCCGCTAATCGGGGCCGTGAGATAAAACGAAGCAGAATTAGTTAAAATATTTAATGAAATTCTTCCTTTCATTTACAGCAGTTATAGAAGCGCTCACAGGAATCGGGCTGATATTTTTCCCGGGCTTGTTGGTTTCTTTTTTGCTCGAGCAAAAATTTGATGATGCGGGCGGCATCATAGTTGCCATGGTTGCCGGCGGGGCCATTATTTCGCTGGGAGCCGGCAGCTGGCTTTTCAGACATAATGATGCTGGGCTGACTTTTTCCAAAGTATTATTGGTTTATAATGCTTCCATAGTTGTTATTGTAGTTTTTGCAGCGGCCTATTTCAAATTTATGAGCATCCCATTATTATTGATCGGGGGGTTTCATTTGTTTCAGGAATTGTGGGGTTTGAATTTGTTATTGAAAAGAAAGACCTTATAATTTGATAATTCGTCGTCAGATTATTGGATCGCATATTTGTTTTTGCATAGAGTTTTTTATAGAAGGAAAACTGAAATGAGAAAGTTTTCAATTTTTGTTATTGTATCAATGATTTCTTCCAGGATCAGATCCCAGGAATTGGAAGCACGCAGTTATGCCGTTGTTCCAACGGGCCTGCACGCAATGGCCCTTTCATATACTTTTTCGAGTGGAAACGTTATAACACCTGGAAGTTCACCAATACAGAACCTGGATGTAACCAATAATGTATTTAATCTTGCATATGTTCAGACATTTACAATCTTTAAGAAGCTGGCGCGGGTATCAGCAAGTATCCCATATGGCTTTCTGAATGGTACAGGCAAATTTCAGGGACTAGATACAGCAGGTTCACGCACTGGATTTTATGATGGCCGGATTAAATTCGGCGTAAATCTTATCGGGTCTCCTGCTCTTCCACCGAAAGATTTTCAAAAGTTTCAGGAACATACTGTATTTGGAGCGAGCGTTGTAATTTCTGTACCGGTTGGTCAATACTACCCTTCCAAATTAATTAACCTGGGGGCTAATCGCTGGGGATTTAAACCTGAACTCGGCGTTTCTCACCGGGAGGGGAGATTGTTTTATGAAATCTATACCGGAGTATGGATGTATACGGAAAATACCGATTTCTTCAAGTCATATGTGCAGAAAGAAAGCGTGCTGTTCACTTTGCAGGCGCATATTGACTATACTTTTCAACATGGAAAATATGTTGCACTCAACGGGGGACTCGCACGTGGAGGTGAAACATCTCTTAATGGAATGGAGCAGAATGATGATGACCGAAACTGGAGATTGGGCGCTACTTTCTCTACTCCCATTTTTAATAATCATCAGTCTGTCAAAGCGATGATCAATACCGGAATCGAAACCCGGGCCGGACAGAATTATACGGCGCTTACCGTTATTTATCAATATAGCTGGTATTAAAGTTGGCGGTGTGCAGGGAACGATAACAGAGAATGGATGATAAACATGGTCATTATTTTTCTACCACCAGCACCTGGAATGTACCCGGTATCAAAGAAGGCCGGAATTCGCCCGTCTTTTTTGGTGCAAACTCACCCGTTGGTAAATAGATTTTATGTGTTATCTGGTCGACAGCCTGTGTTCTCGCGCCTTTTTTGGTTTTCAGATTTTGAATGACTTCAAATTTGTCGGCAGTTTGTTCCTTTATGATCGTTAAAGTGCCTTCGCCGTTGGAAGAATAAACTGTCATTAATTTTTTGTCGAAGCCCACAGCATCGCACTCATCCCCGATAGGAAGGCTGGTCACTACGTTTCCATTTTCAGCATTCATCACGATAAGTTTCTGATTTCCGCAACCGGCAAACAGGCGCATGGTGACGCGGTCCATCGCCAATCCGGATGCGTGCTGACCAGGTGCGATTGGCCATTTATTAAGAATCTGGAATGTTTTTGCATCAATAACATCGATCTCACTTTTTTCAGCATTGTTCACATAAATCTTTCCTTTTCCGTCGCTGGTGGCTGTTTCCGGCCAGCCGGTGAGCTGGATGGTGGTCGTGACTTTATCTGTTGAGGGATCAATGACCGTCATGCTTTTTCCCCGCCCGTTGCAGGTGACGACTTTTTTGGAATAGTCGTCATAGAAAATGCCATCTGTAAATTCGCCTGCGGGTACATGGGCGAGCACCTTAAATGTTTTCAGATCGAAAACGAGGACGCTATTCGATGAACCATTGGAGATATAGCCTTTCCCGAATTCATGCGCCAGCGCAATGCCGTGTACATCTTTTTCAGTTTTTATGACGCTGATCGAATCGCCGGTCATTTTGTTGAGGACGTTAACCTGTGTTCCGTGAGAAAGATAGAGGCGGTTGGAGCTGCTGTCCACCGTAGTGTAATCATACCCGCCACCACTTTTAATATGAAAAGTCTGGGTGATCTTATATTGGGCATTCAGGGCGGTGCATAATAATAAAGCGAGCGCCAGCAATTGGAATTTTCTCAGCATATATTGGTGTTTGTAAAAGATGAAATAGAGAATCTGCCGAAAATAAACTGCCATTCTGTATGAATTCTGTAGAAGACCCTGAAAATGAATTGCCATATAACTTTAAAGATCAGACCACATAAATGGCATCCTTCATAAGATCATTAGCAATTTTCCTGATTGCCCTTTGAAGTTTATCTGCCTGTTCTGCTGAAGGATATTTTACACCGCTGGCATATTGCCTGATCAGGCTGGGGTTCATCCCGGCAATTTCCGCAACAGATGATATTTTGAGATAGTCGTGTTCCTGGAAAAAAGATTCAAGATCATACTTAAACTCAAAAGCCATGCTATTTAAATCTACTTTGCTCCAAAAAGGATCTTTTTTGCCTTCATGTTTTACATAGTCTTTTATGAGATCTTTTAGGTTCGAAATAACCCTGGATGTGGTAGTCCCATAAGGCGTAGGCATAAATTTGCCTTTACTTTCTACGCGGCCCCAAAGTAAACCATCATTCTTCTCGATGATAATTTCTATTTTTTCCTCCTTTTTCGTTTTTAATTTCATATTTGCTACTTATCCTCCAACTTTTTAATTAATTTTTTAGCTAAACCTGTTGGAACCTCCCTGCTTCCGTGATAAGGCACCGGGACAGTCTCACCTGAAATAGGCACTGTCCAAATATACTAAGTAGCAAATTAGCTACCAAGTATAAAGTAACATATTTGCAACCAGCTTCAATTAGAAGTTTAACTAATGAAAGTAAAATTTGATTTCAAAATGAAATATATTCGATGCAATATCGGGATAGATTTCGCAAAGAACATGGTTTAAACTGCAAGTAAATAACGTGAAAATACTCTATTAAAAAGTTTATATTCGGATAACAACCGCCGTAATGATCTCCAGAATGAAAGGATTGCTGCTCTTCTGTCTTACGATACCAACTGAGCTGACTACGAACGGCCAGTCGGCTCTTCAGCTCATTTCTCCGGACAAAACAATACGCGTAGAAATAAAGACTGACAATCGGCTGACCTACTCTGTATTTGTGGATGATAAAAAAATACTGAATGAGTCTGCCATCGATTTGAAGCTGGCGGATAGCCGTAGCCTGTCACACGATATGAAAATGATCAGCAAAAGCGCCCGGTCGGTGCATGAAACTATCGTGGCGCAGATTCCTGTCAGCCGTAAATATATCCCGGATGAATTTAATGAGCTGAGTCTTCAGTTTAATAATCAGTTTGCTGTTATTTTCAGGGCTTACAATGATGGTGTTTCTTACAGAATCAAAACTTTTTTCAAAGACTCAATAGTTGTTTCTGGTGAAACGGCCGGTTTTCAATTCAGCAAAAACACACATGCCTACGCACCGTTGATACAAAAGAGAGAGGACCAGGATGTGTTTCATACCGGTTTTGAAGAATTGTATCCTTATAAAAACCTGGATAGTTTATCGGATAAGGATTTCATGTTTTCGCCTGTTCTTTTAAAAACATCCGATGGAATTTTCGTTGCAGTTACAGAATCAGACCTCGACGATTACCCGGGTATGTTTCTTCAGGGAACGGGACGCGATGCATTGACGGGCGCTTTTGCTGCATATCCAAAAGAAGAAAGGATGGTGGATGGAGATTATCCCGAAATGGTCGTCAGCAAACGCGCGGACTATCTCGCCAAGACGAAGGGCACCAGAAGTTTTCCCTGGAGGGTGATGCTGATAGCGAGACATGATAAAGACTTACCGGCGAATGATCTCGTTTACCGGCTTGCTTCGCCAAGCACCATCAAGGAAACAGGCTGGATTCATCCGGGTAAGTGTACAGACGAATGGATCATCGATATCAATTTGTTTAATGTTCCCTTCAGGTCCGGTATCAACACAGACTCCTATAAATATTATATCGATTTTGCGAAGCGGTTTGGATTCAACCGCATCATGATGGATGCCGGATGGAGTGATACCAGGGATCTCTTTAAGATCAATCCGAATATCAATATGGATACCCTGGTAGCTTATGCGAAGTTACGCGGGATCGGAATCAGCATGTGGACCTTGTCAATGACACTGGAGAGACAACTGGACAGTGCACTGAAACAATTTAAACGATGGGGCGTGGATTTCATCATGACGGATTTTATAGACAGGGACGATCAAAAGACAGTCAATTTTTATAAGAAGATTGCTGAGGCCTGTGCAAAAGAAAAAATCATGATCATGTTTCATGGTGCCTATCCGCCCAAAGGGTTCAACCGGACTTATCCCAACAATATTACGAGGGAAGGAGTACTGGGAAGCGAATACAATGCGTGGAGCGATAAACCCACAGCAGCACACAATTGTACGATTCCATTTACGCGCATGCTGGGAGGGCCATTGGACTATGAGCCCGGACTACTCGATAATGCGACACCGAAAATGTTCAGGCCTATCTGGGGAAAGGTGATGAGCCAGACAACCCGTTGTCAGCAGCTCGCCATGTTTATCGTGTATGACAATCCGATGCAGATCTTTTCAGGAAATCCTTCGCAGGGATATATGGAGCCTGCGTTTATGGAACTGCTCGGTTCTTTTCCAACAGTATGGGATACGACGATCATCTTACAGGCAAGAGTAGCCGAAGAAATCGTGACTGCGCGCCGCAATGGGACCAACTGGTATGTCGGCGGTATGGCCGGAGAGAAAGCGTACGATTGCAGAATCGATTTTTCTTTCCTGCCTGCGGGGAAATACAGAGCAACAATTTGTCGTGATGGCATCAACGCCGACCGGAATGCAATGGATTATATTATTGAAGAAACAGAGCTCGATTCAGGGAGCAGCAAGACGATACATATCGCGCCAGACGGTGGATTTGTGATCAGGTTACTGAAAGAATAGGGAATAGGTCACGATTTAAGTCAGACTTCTATCTTTACATTGGGTCAGTCCCCACCAGCTGGTTACATTCTGATGATCAAAATGAACAATAAAATGAGAATGGTTATTTTGATCGGGACTATTTCCTGTTTTGTTTCAGCACTGTCACTTATAGTTCTAACGGATAAAGATATTCTGAGACCAGTCTGGAGAGTATCAGGGCCCGTTATGGTCAAAACCGAATCCCTGAATTTATTGGATAGTTCCCGGGATCGTTCCATACCCGTTTTACTTTATTCTGAAAACAACTTTATTGACAAGGACTTGAAACTTGTTATCATTGCTCACGGCCATGGCATAAGGAATTCGGATTACTCTTATATAGCCAACAATCTGGCAATTCAGGGTTATGTTGTTGTCAGTGTTCAATATGAACTACCCGATGATGAAAATTTAGATTTGAACGGGAATGTTCAGGAAATTTTGACACCTGTCTGGGAGGATGCTGTAAAAAGTATTTTGTACGTTACAAAATTCCTGAAGAACAAATATCCAAACCTGGACTGTAAAAACCTGATACTTATAGGCCACTCCAGGGGAGCCGATATCGTAATGCTATTTGCGCAAAAATATCCGGAAATGGTATCGAAAGTCATTGCTTTGGATAATGGCCATTTCCCAATTCTCAGAACAAAGAAGCCGCAGATATTATCACTGCGGTCAAATAATACCCATCCCGAAAGCGGTGTTTTACCTACACCTGAGGAGCAAATAAAATTCAATATTCAAATTGTAATGTTGAAATACATATCACACCTGGATATGTGTTTTGGGTCGGTGGATCAGAAGGGAAAAATAAATAAGTATATAACGGATTTTTTGAATCTCAACTATTAGTCTCGGAGAGCTTTTTCATATTTGAACTGTATTGTCTTCCGATTGGAATTTCAATATTGCCTAATTCAACATCATGAGGAGTAAACGCAGTTACTTTATTAATTGAAACAATAAAAGACCTGTGAATACGCAGAAAAAGATCTTTTGGCAACATGGCTTCAATGGTCGCGAGGGAGTGTTTAACGGTTAAAGGTTTGTTATTAACGCGATGAATTTTAATATAATCCTTAAGGCTCTCTATATATACCATCTCCTCCAGGAAAACCTTCACCATTTTTCTTTCGGCCCTGAAATATAAAAATCCATTTTTTGATGGAACGGTAGTTTTTTCAAAATCGGTATTCATATGGGTAATTTTATTGATGGCTCTTAGAAAACGCTCCAGGGAAATAGGTTTTAACAAATAATCAACCGCATCCAGGTCAAATGCGTCTAAGGCATATTCTTTGTACGCTGTAGTAAAAATAACTTTGGGCGGATGAACCAAAGTTTTAAGGAATTCGATTCCTGTCAGTTTGGGCATTTGAATATCCAGAAAAAGTAAATCAATCTTTTCTTTTTTCAGGACTTCCATGGCCTGGAAAACATTGGTGCATGTTGCCACAACCGACATTTCCGTCACCAGTTCGACATATCCTTTGAGAATTTTCAAAGCCGGTGGCTCGTCGTCAACTATTAAACATTTCCAAATCATAGTCTGCAATCATTTTTTTTGATTTAGAATTATTTGTAATGTTTGAATTTGCTGTATCCTCCACCTGGAGGGCGAGATTAACTATAAAGACCTCTTCCCTTTCAAGTGTTTCCAATTTGTATCGATCAGGATACAAGAGATCCAGTCTTCTTCTTACATTTTGGAGTCCAATTCCGCTGAACTGACTATGGCCAGATATGTCATCATTATCCTTGCTGTTAATCAGTTTAAGATAAATAACTGAAGGGGACAGTCGTAAATCAAAACTGATCCAGCAGTGATCTGTCTGATGGCTAATTCCATGCTTAAATACATTTTCCAGAAATGGAAGTAATAGGAGGGGCGCCACTTCTTTTTTCTCCAAATCTCCGTTGATGGTAAAGGATATATCCAGTCGGTCCCCATAACGTAATTGTTCCAGGTCTATATACTGTTGCAGGATTGAAATTTCCTTCTGCAATGGGATAAATGCAACATCACTTTCATAAATCATGAATCGGAGAAGGTTGGAAAGTTTTAAAATTATTTCAGGTGCTTTTTCTGATTTCTCCAATGTGTACGAGTACAGGTTATTCAGGGTATTAAATAAGAAGTGCGGATGTATTTGTGATTTTAGAAGGTTCAGTTCTGCCGTCATTTTTTCATTCTGCGCTTCCGTTGTTTTTTGTTTCTGCCTGTACCAGTAGTTTAATAAATTGATGGAGATAGCAATACCGGCAACATGGATAAATGGTAATATGGCACGACCTGTGGACATGGTAACTCCCTCGAATTTGTCTTTGGCTGTAATTGTAAGTTCAACGGCCCATGAATAAACCATGCAAATGCCCACGCACAAAATCAGCCCTGCAAAAAACTGGATATATTTTCTTTTGATTAGATACCGGGGTATTAGAAAATAGATAAGTGTGTATACGATGAAAATGAATCCCGGCAAATATAATACGGCATTAAAAAAAGCTGCCTTGTAATCGACGCCAAAGCCGAAGCCCCAGGCGAAATAGGTCACAATGATTGTCCAGAACAAAACATGAAACAATATTTGCGCTGCTTTCCTTTTCCGGAAATTTAATGTTTCCCGCATAAAAATTATGAGTTACCGAATTTAAGCAATTTATGGGGGCATATCTTAATTTATCAGAATTGTAGTCAGACGACATTTTTACGTAGATAAACGACTGTTTTGTTCTGAAAGCCCCGTCCATTGGCTGTATACTGTTGTATATCTCCTGATCAATTATTTTCATCTAGAATAAAATTCATGGGTAATCCGGCTGAATATGTTTGTCAACGATTTTGACTTCAACCATTATACAATCACTAAACGAAACCTTTTTATGAAAAGAAAAATCTACATTAACATAGGAGCAATTATCGCGATTGCTGTTATTTTATCTTCCTGCAAAAAAAATGCACCTCTTTTATGTAATTGCAGTCCGGATAATCTGGTAATCAATTCTTCGGTTTTTTCGACCGGACTCAACAATCCCAGGGGACTGAAATTTGGTCCTGATGGTAAACTTTATGTTGCGGAGGGAGGTGTTGGCGGGACAAACTCTACAACAACCTGCATGCAGGTCGTTCCCAGGGTTGGACCCTATACCGGCAGTCAAAATGGATCGCGCATTTCCAGGATCGGTTATGATGGAACCCGCGAAACTTTCGTGGACAATCTTCCATCAGATCAGACGGCCGTCACCGCCGGATCAGAAGTTTCAGGAGTAGCGGATGTGGCTTTTGTGGGCAGTACGTTATATGGAGTTCTCGCGGGCGCGGGTTGTTCGCATGGAGTGGTAGGAATTCCGAATGGAGTTTTTAAAGTTAACCGCGACAGATCCTGGAATCTGATTGGCGACCTGAGTGAATTTTATACTGACAATCCGGTAGCTAATCCCAATCCACCTGATTTTGAGCCAGATGGTTCACCCTATAGCATGATTGATGTAAATGGCGAACTCTATGTCATGGAAGCAAATCATGGAGAACTTGATAAAATATTACCGAATGGAAAGATCAGCCGCGTCGTTGACATTTCCGCTACCATGGGACATATCGTTCCAGCCTGCGAAACATTTCATGACGGGAATTTCTACATGGGTAATGAAGATGTATATCCGATCATGAATAAGTCGGCTATATATAAGATAACACCTGGTGGCGATATAAGCGTTGTTGCCAGCGGTTTTTCTACTGTGCTGGGAGTTCTTTTTGATGAACTTGGTGGGTTGTATGTACTCGAAAGTACAACCGGACATCCCATGCCCACACCAGGCACAGGAGATATCATAAGAATTGATCCATCAGGAGAAAGACTCACCATTGCCTCCGGACTCAATTTTCCCACGGCGATGACCTTTGGTCCGGATGGTAAATTATACGTTTCCATCTGGGGATTTGGAGGCAGTCCGGGTATGGGACAAATATGGGAATATGATATCACCTGCGCAAAACAGCATCATGTGATACAGAAATAGGTTTTTGATTTTTATCGTTGGAGAAATGAGAGAGGCCTGAGGGGCCTCTTTTTTTACGACAAACCAGAAATAATTATGATTTGGATAAACTATTGGGATTAAATATTTGACTCGAAATTATTGCGATACATAACAATAAATATCTTGCAATTTATTTGTTCCGAATTTGGCAGAAGATTTACAGTATGAGCGTGGGAATTTGAAGGAGGGAAAATACCCTCATTATCACCATTAAATAGTAAATTCATGGTGCGTAAGATTCTTGAGAAAAGATGAACTATAATGTTATATAAAATGCAAAGCACCTACCGGTTCATTTTAGTCCTTTTAGCATTCGGAAGTATATTTTTAGTTAGATCACTTGATCATAATGGAAGATTTTGGGCATACCCGTTTATTGTTTCTACAATATTTGCACTACTCATTTTCTGGGGAGCTCTTAAGCAGGCAAAGAAGTTGTGGCGTAAGAAAGAAAAACTCCCGTAGTATTTCTCTAATAAAACCCGTCAACTTTTGGAAGCTGCCTTCCCAGCTCACCTAACAAACCGCTATTTATGAATTTTTAAGTCCTCCGAAATCTTACAGTAAATAAAAATAGTTAGGTAATTTTAGTTTTCGAGCTTTGACGTGTTCAGCATATTTATTATCTCCTTTTCATTTTCAAAAATGATCGGATAATAATTTTTTCATGTGGTATTTCATTTGTCATAGGTGCAAATAACTATAGACATAAAATAAAAAAATCCGCTCACCCTTGCAGGTCAGCGGATTAAATACTTTCAATATTAAGAAAACATGAAATATATGTACCGCGTACGGGTACATAACTTAGGCTGGTAGTCAGATGATAATCAATTAAATACGTAAAAAATAGATTTTAAAAGTAACAATAGAGTAACAGAGACTTACAGTCCCGACTTTTTCATTTTCTCAACGGCTAGAAAAGTCGCTGCCTTTGCATCCAATTCCTTGTTTCCACTTTTCCTGTTCGATAAAGCCCATTTTACTAAATCCTGCCTGGAAAAATAGATCATCTTGCCATTAGGTTTGCTAAATGGAAGAATTCCTGCGCTGGTCAGTTTATACAAATAGGATTTTTCAATGTTCAGGAAAATGGCGGCTTCTTCAGACGTCAACACCTCGCTTTGAGCTGCGCGTATCTCTGAACGAATGACTTCGCGAATAAAGTTAAGAAAGGATTCGTCTTCCAGTATATTTCCATTGCTCTTCATTTCTCTTTCAACCGTTTACCTATCCCTTTGATTTTAATAAACAAGCAAAGCCCGTTTCCAGGCTTCACTTCTATCCCCGTCATACATCCTATTGCTGGCGGGTTGTTCTCCAACAGAGCCCGCTTCCCCTTCGGATGTATCTCTTAAATTTTCTTCAAATAAACCAGGCTTCCCAAAAAGATATTGTGTGAAGGGATGTATCGGATGTAGCCAAAGTCATGCAGGTCCTGGAGTGATTTATAGTAGGTTGCACGTGCGTTCATCTTAGAGTACTGCATCAACACTTCACGGTCAATCTGAATCGGATTTTCACTTTCATGTATCAGATAGGCGAGGAGCAGGGCCATATACATACTAATGTGTACAGGCGTAATGCGCGGATCCGCGAGTATTGCTTCATAAAATCCGGTAAAATGTTCCTTCAGATCCATTGCATAATCCTTTCTGTGCATGTAATGATGCCATCCCCCCTTCGGCGGGGGCCGGGCTTTTCGCTTCTATCTCCCGCGAGACGCGGGAGGATATCCGCTGCAATCCCTGATGGAAAAAATTAAATCGACAGACCTCTTTTATGAGAAGTATGCTTCTTTGGCAAAAGGCTAGTCACCTGTTCTTTTTTCGAAGCTTTATTAGAAACTTTTTGTTGCGATTTCTCGCTCGTCTTTTGTTCTACTACCGTTTTTTTCTCCTCTTTTTGCGAGGGCAATGGGTTCAATTTTTGGTCGGGAAAAATATGAGGATTGGCCTTGATGTTCTCATTTGCTTTTTCAATTATTGCAGTTTTTTGTTCGGGTGTAAGCTCGTATATATTGCTTTTCTCCTCTCTGCTTAAAGACTTGCCATGCTCATCGGACATATCAAGTGTTTTGAATTTCGGGTTTGCGTTTATGAAAAGGGATCCGGGAACGCGGGCAGTCTTTTCGTCCAGTTTAATTTCCTGAATATTCCCTCTTTGCAATGACTCGACCATTTGAGTAATCTTTTCTGAAGGCATGGGAGCGAGGGGAAGTTTATTTAGTTCTGCTTGTAGGTCAAATCCGTAATTTTTATAAAACTGTTCCTGTTTAAAATTGCCGTTGGGCTCTTTGTTATTGAAGTCCAGTTTAATCCAGGCGTTTTTCACTTCGCCCTCTTTATTCTTCAAATCCCGGTTCACAGACCTTCCATCGAGAAGATTATACGCCTCTTTCATCGTCACACCTCTCCCGTTTTCCAGATAAAAGGTTTGAGACTTGCTTTCCTGACCAGGCTTTTGCAGTGATGCATCATATTTTTCAAAAAATACATTTCCGAATTATCAGATTTTCTAAAATGAAAATTGGCGGTTAACCGGTCTTTGTCATAGTGATTTGAAAATAACAACATAAAATCATTTTTTCCTTCGTTCATGTTTTTCTCTAATTCCGGGTGCAATCTTTTTTCGGTGCCGAGATAGAATAGACGATCCTGCAAGAATTTTAAATTTTCCTGGTTCATAACTGATTTATTTTGAGATGATGAAATATGATTCATATTACTTCCATAAGGTATTTGTCGCGACACATCCTGAATTGTGGGGGCATAGATAAGCGCGCGATCATAATTTATTTCCTTCCTGGCAATCGTCAGAAAGGCGTCTCCTTTCGATTTAAATTGATCCACATCCGCTGGATCAAGTAATAACTTTTTATTATCGTACAGGAGCCAGAAATTTCCTTTTTCGATACCGTCAACTATTTTGTCGAATGCTTCATCGCTGATCGCGATACTATTTTCCATGACAGATCATTTAATTCCGACACTATCTTGCTTTTCAATAGCAAGGCTGAAGGTATTTTTCAGCGACAAAATTCTGCCGCCATTCTTTTCCCTGATATCCATCAGCAAATTTTTGTGCTTATCCATCGTGAACGCCTGAAATGCATAAACAATAGTTTTACTCTTCAGACCAGGAATTGGGTCATTGGGACTCTGCCATCCGGAATCTTCTGCATTTCCTGGACCGCTGTTCGCTTGCCTATATGTTTATCACGCACTGAAAACCTGACGTTTTCGGGTTGGTAATCTACTTCCGAATGGTTTTTAATTTCAATTCTGAACCACATGAGATGATCCTTGATATATATTCCACGTAAAATCACTTTCATTGCTGTGATCATTCGTTTCGCGATGAATAAAACTATCCTGATTTAAAATAGCAGATGCGTCACTGTCCATTATCGCATCGTTGACGGAATCGGAAACTGTTTGGGCTGGTTTTTCATTTTTGGGAAACAGCAGGTTCAGGGTATCAGGATTTTCCTTATACTGAATCAGGAATGAATATAATTTTCCGTCAGATGTGTAAACACTCAGGTTGGTGGATATAAAATCCTTTCTGTTTGCTTTTAGAACAGAACATTGGGCAAGCTGGCATCTTTGTGTCCGATTACATCCCCAGAGCCGATATCAGCTTTCTCAATGCGGTAAGGAAAAATGATATTGGTTGTCTTCTGATAACAGACAGATAGATTAAATGATGAAATGACTGTTTGCGAAACTCCACGCAGATGGCTCAATAAAATAAAAATGACAATAATTTTTTTCATATGATGTTGGTTATTTTTCCTTTGAATCCTTCAGCAATACTTTATAACCTGCTTTCACAGTAACTTTCACAAGTTTTACTTTGCGGCTGAGCAGGGTTTTCGCAGCCTGGATACCAGCGCCGGCTGCCTGCGCTCCGATAGAAGGATCGAGTGTCGCCAGATTCATAGAACCAATCGCCTGATCGGTGGATTGTTTGGCAACATCCCGATTGATGCTTCCTGGATATAGATTCCGGCGAGCCCATCCATATCAAATACTTCCAGAGAAACGGGCAAAATATTTAGACCGGAACGAATCGAGTTGAGTTGAATTTTCAATCGTTCATTGGAAAGAGAAGCCGTCCCATAGATAAACTGGTTTTTACTAATGAAGTAACCGTTTATCCTGACATCATTTAATAGTCTCAGTTTAATCGTTGAGCCGGATACAAGTATTCGTGTCTCCGGAATCTCAGCTTCTATTGCATTGTCGATATCCTTTTCGATGGTGAGATCTTCCGCCAGATCATAAAAGCGGTTAAGCTTTATTTGAACCATATTATTTTCCTGCCCTGATCCGAATGAAGTTGGATTTATGTCCGGATCATTGACTGATACCGGAAATGCAGGAATTGTATTTTGTTTTCTTAATCGGGCCAAACTGTCCTGCAGTATCTCCGGATGCTGAATGGCCATTACTTTGTCGAGCATGCTGCTGATCTGTTCAATTCTTTGATCATGAACAGGTTTCTGTTTTTTGATTATCAATAAAATTTTCCAATGCCGGATTTTTCATGTCAGGGGCGTACGAAAATTTCTTATCTATTTCAATGGGTTCCGTTTTCTGATTGATGACAGATTTCAATTTGGCCAGCTTTTCAATAATCCTGGACTCATTCTCATCCGGAATTGTAATTTTTGAAGAATCAAATGACATGTCATGGTGCAGAAGAATATAGTAAGGATCATTTTTAATTTTATCTCTTAGCGCGACAGAATCCTTACTGGCTTCATCATAGAGGAAAATTTTGATTTCTCAGCGCCTTTTTTGAAATGTGGGTCTGGAAGTTTCGTATTCAGCCCAGCAACACTTGTTCTGACACTGGAGTCGCCCTCGATCTTTTCCACCTCCCAAAACCCAAAAAACCAAAAGAATGGGAGTAATAAGCAATGGCAGTATAAGAAGAAATTTTCGACGCCTTAAAAACAGAAGGGAATGTGTTGGTATCATAGACTATTTGTTTTGTGACTTTAAAAGATTTTCCATCATGATTTCTTTCAGGCGAAGGCTGTCGCGGTATTGCATCGGCATACCGGATCTCAGGTGGGTAATGATCAGCAACCGGTTTTTCGACGGATGGCTGAATACCGATTCACGCAGCATTAAAAAAACAACAAATTCCGGACAACAGGCAAAAAGTAAAAAGCCCCCACCTTCTTCTGTAACGGAGGAACAACTGTTTACCTTACGATTCAGCCAACCCGCTACTTTGACCTGCATTATTCTTAAGAAATCCATTGGATTCCAGGTTTCCCTTTTTCTTTTTAAAAAATATTGACATGGTTATCTGTTTTCTGTTTTTGAAATCCTTATTTTCTACAATCATCCATTTCTCAATTAAAAATCCATGAGAATTATTATCAGACCGGGAAACATTGCGGAGATAGCCTTCGGTAACCAGGCTTCGCGTAACGATAGATGTGGTTCGTATTATTTTTTCATGTGCAACACAATGAAATGAAAGAGGGGTATACATTGGCATTGATGTCGATCGTATCTATTTCCAGAATCTGGCTGATATTACCCGAAATAATGTTCCGGTAATAGCCGTTTTCTTTTAGATTGTCATATTGTTTTTTGGCCGATGCGTCTCCGAGGTAGAGCGCTTTACTGATATTGTTATTAATGACTTTTTTCATCCGGGTCAAGCGTAAAAATAATGGTGGAACATACTGATATGATCCCGCGCTTCCACCGGGATATTGTCCTTCCGGTCTGCTGCAAATGCTTCGAGTACTTTGCCGTTGGCCAGAATATAAATATGCTGTTGCGTGCTGCCAGTCATCTCAATGCATTTATAAATAATGAGGCCAGAAAGCGATACACAGCCAATCAAAAAGAAGAGGCTGAAAGTCCTTATATGCTGAAAAGCGCTGTTGATATTTTTAGCTTTGGAAAACATGGCTTGATTTTAGGGTTTGCCGGATATTTTTTTAGTCATATAATTTTCCGCGGATTTTGTCGTGGGTCCTTCAGCTGAACATTTTCTCAAGCGTTTTTGAACTTTGCATGGAAGCCAGTGCAGTGGCTGTTTCCCCGGCTGATCATCGCTGAATAAGTCGAAGCAAGCGCGGAAATTTTGCTGAACAGGGCATGTCCACCCGCCTGAACAATATATCCTGCAATCGAGGGCACGGTGAAATATCCAACGATGGCAATGGCTAGAAAAATCAGGTAAGCCGAATTGGTGCTCGCAAAAAACGGATCTGTGTTACCGGCGGCCAGTTGCATTGCCTCCATATTGAGCTGAATCTGTCGCCGTGATCGCTCCGAAAATATTCGCCACCGGAAGCCACATGAATACATTGATATAGCGCGCGAGCCAGTGACGGATCGTCTGTTGGAAACCGTCAAATACACTGAGCCCGAAGACAAAAGGACCGAAAATCGACAACACCACGAGTTTGAACGTGCGGATCGTGTCGATGATGAGGGCGGCACCTGATAAAAAAATTCCAGCGCCTCGGCGATCCAGGTTTTGATGAGGTTACGCAGACTGAATATGGAAAAAGCATCTGCGATCGGATTCGAACTACCGCCTGGAAGAATTGGTCGTTCCATTGGGATGCGTATACTGATACCAGCGAGAAGGATCACTGTCGGGTGAAGTGGAAGGATTGGTTGGCGGTGGATTGTCCAGCTGTTGCTGCCTGCCATCGAGCATGGCAAATAGTGCCTGGTTGGTATTCTGCGCCATGGCGTCGATCGCCGCAACCGTGGGTTGCAGGATGCCATTGATCAGGTTCAGCACCATCGGAAAAATGGCGATGCAGAAGCCGATCACGAAAAGGCGAAGCAATGGATAAAAGTCAATCGGTTCAGCTCTCGATAAATGTCCCCAGACACTGTAGCGATAAACCAGAGAGCTGCAAACCCGGCCAGGACGCGGCCTACACCGATTAACTGGCTGCAGAGTGGGATCATTTGATCGTAAAGATTTTCCAATACCTGCTGCAGACCATGAAATTCTTCATAACTGTCCTGGGCAAATACCAACCCTGGTATGATCATGATCGAAACAAGACATAATAACCCCTTAATTGCTTTTTTCTATCCATCTCCACATTTCAATCTTCACATAAAACAAAGTCCACTAATACAATCCGCGTAAAGTCTCCAAATCATTTTCATCGCTCGAAAGTGAGCGTGCAAGAGCCGCCGTCTTACCATTAAACGCCCTCAAAAAACTCAGCTGCTCATGTGTATCTGAGTAAATGCCGTCAATGGCATGTAACCTTTCGGCGTCGCTCATGCGCAATGTGCCTGCTGTCATTACATTTATTAAATTGGTAAGGTTCTTCTCACCGCTAGCGATCAGGTTGTTGTAAACATTTGACAAATAGATCAGCTCATCGGGGGTAAAATGTTTATCCTGTTTAAAAATATTGTAGGCGATTTTATATTCGGATACAATGCTTTCCTGGTCATTGATGATATCGATTACCCGCTCATATTTCTGAACGGCCGGACTCACCGCCAGCAGGCCATCCAGAAAAACTTTGTGCAGGTTGGAAATTTCCTTCGGAAATACTCTTAATGGCGTTATAACCGGTTGTCAGTATTTCATATCCTTTATAGAGATCACTTAAAGATATTTTTCAGCTGCAATAATTTTTCAATGTCCAGGACCAGCCTTGCGACTCATATGCCTGCGCTTCTGATTTTACAGGCATGAATTCCAAACCTAGGAAAAATGAGGGGCGAGACAAACCATATTTTTTTCATTCCAGTGCTTTTAATATTCCATATTCACTTGTTTCATCTTTTCTCAAAAAATAAACCCCGTCGCCTCAGGACCAAAACCTTTGTGAAAAAGCATATTTATCTTCTATGTCATCGTAAATTCCGTCAATCCGTTTAATCCGCTCATCATCGGTCATTTCGAGCATACCATCAGATGTAACTTCAATAAGTGCATTCAGTGTCTTAGAGCATTCATCAGACATATTAGAATACACAGCTTGCACATACTGCAATTCAGCATTTGTAATCCTGCCTGAATTGTTCAGATGCTGGAATCAGGGATTTAAAAGTTGAAATGATGGATAACTGATCCGAAACAATAATTGCAATCTTTAAATACTTCGCAACCGATGGATTCACCGACTCAAGGGAACTGAAAAAAATTGAATGCAATTTGAATTCGCCTTTTTTTATTTCACTGATGGTTGTCAATCCTTCCTGGGCAATCTTATGTCCCTTTTCCAGATCGATAATATTCAAGTTTGGCAATTTGCTTGAGCATGGCTTGGATCTGATTGCGCACGCGCGAATCCACTGCATAAAATAACCAATATGAAAATCATACTACATTTCATAATGAGCTAACTTCAATTATCCATTAAATTCGCCTCGTTCTCCTTTCCTTTCCAGCGGGTTTAAGGGGTTCACTCCTCAGCCCGTAGATTTCTTTCACTTCATCAATATTTCCCTGATGCTCTTTTGTAAACTAAGCTGTATGTTTTGATTATTAAACCGTTTCAGGTCGTCATAATTTTTTTGCATGCCGCTGAAGCACTGTTAATGATATTTAACCGCTGGGCATCTGTCATTGATGTAGTCAGCGCATTCACTACAAGCAATGCCTGATCAAGATTTTTCAGACTCTGGTCGAGGATACCTGAGTAACATTGACCATATAGTCCAGTTCGGCAACTGAAAAATGTTTATCCTTTTTAAACAACCCGTAGGCTGACTGATATTGGGATACAATCCGGGCCTGCATGTCCACCAGACTTTTGATTTTATCATAGCCGGAAATGATATCCTTGACCGTTTCCAGTTCTTTGTAATAGTCAGCATAGAGATCGCGAATCTTGGTGACCCAATCGGTAATATCATCCAGATCCAGTTTGGTCATGACGTTCTCCAGTTCCTTTTGTGCGTTTTGCAGGACAATGGTTTCATTTTGTATCTGCTGGACGACCAGATCAGCTGCATTAATGGCTGCCTTAAATCTCCAGGATAACAATCTGGGCATTTGCCGCCTTAGCTGTTCAGCCATCAGCAATCAGAAATATCTTTTTCATAGAATGCTTTTATTTTTCATGTCAGATGCCAATGCCTTAATTCCCTTCTGAATACTGCCAAACCGGGCAACATATTCCTGCACTTTCATTTTCTCGGTCTCTTTAGTTGTATAACTAGTATTTTTCAATGCACACCTTTAAATGGTAAACGCGTGACAGTGTTCCACCTAAACTGATGAAAACCTCTTTGTATTTTTTAGTCGGATCATTCGCCTTGTTGATCCACAGCACCAGTGTCTTTTCTTTTTCCGTCAGGCCCAATAACTCCTGGATCTGGTCAAACTTGTTTCTGATACTTACTCTGATCAATAAAATCTTGACTCGCTGTTGTCAATGACGGCCTGCTTTACAACGGGAAGAAGGAGATGATATCTTCCACTTCCTGGGTTACGACAATGGCTTCTCCGACAGATTTGCGTACCGTCTTGAACAGGTACTTGATATATTCAGCCATGCCTTCTTTGGCGATGGCCTTCCAGGCTTCTTCAATCAGGATCATTTTCCGGATCCCTTTAAGTTTTCGCATTTTGGAGATAAATACCTCCATAATAATCAGAGTCACGACAGGAAAAAGTATCGGGTGATCCTTGATATTGTCCAGCTCGAACACAATGAATCTTTGCTGTAATAAATCCAGGTTCTCTGATGCATTTAATAAATAATCAAACTCGCCTCCCTTATAATACGGCCGCAGCACATAAAGAAAATTCGACACGTCAAAATCCTTCTCCTTAACCCGATCACCGGCGAGTACATGCACAAAATCATTTTTCAGGAACTCGTAAAACTGTCAAAGCAAAAAAACGCGGTATCCCGTTCATAGTATCCCGTCAGAGCATTCGAGAGCGCCACATATCCGAACGATTAAAATTTTCATTGTCTTTCTTCCAGAGCGCGAGTAAGCAGAGTCTTGATGCTTTCCTTCTTCTCGGTATCCAGCGTCCTCGCCGTCCCGATATGAAAGGGATTGAAACCGGATCGGGATTGGTTCCGAATAGGCGAAATAATATCCGCCAACCATATCGCACGATCCTGCAGGAGTGACCCGACATCGACGAGCACGACATGCGTGCCCTGCTCATAATAGCTGCGAACCATATGATTGGTGAAAAAACTCTTGCCGCTCCCCGAAGGACCGAGAATAAATTGATTCCGGTTCGTGATAATGCCCCGCTTGACGGGCTCGTATGAGATATCGACGTGGACGGGCTTTCCCGTCAGCCGGTCGCCGAGACGAATCCCGACGGACTCAGCGAGGACCGATAAGAGGATTCTGAGATTCAGAAGAGCAGCCCGCCTGTCTGCGGACGTGTCGAAGGTATCGTTCACCGGAGTCGGCCTCATTCCCCGGTACACCCGCCCACCAGATCTGCGGTGATCCCGCGGAGCTCCTGCTCCGCCACCGCGTCCGAGCCTGGGAAGGGCAGATGATCACCAGGTTTTATATCCTTCACGTATTTCACGGTCGCTGTTCCACGCAAGTAGGTTGAAATGCGCTTTGACGGGCAGACGCTGATCGCCATGGCCTCATTCAACAAAATCATTGGTGGCGACTCTGAGCAATGGCTGTTCCTCCCGGGAGTAGGCAGCAGAGTGACTGCAATCTCAGCCGTTTGCTCTCAAGAAATTTGATCGTTTTCTGCGTGTCTCGAACACAGATATACTGGTTGTATATATGATTGCAGGGCAGAAGTTGTCCGAGGGTGGACGCAAAACCGACGGAAAACTTCGTCTTATCGGTGGAGTACCGGTCGTAGTTGATACGGAACCGAACACCCCGCAGATCATCGGGACTGGACAGGGTAAAGACGACAGAGCGCATCACCGACTCTGATGCCGTCCGCAAACTGAATATCCTTTATAACCGGTCTGTCATCAGTCCAAAAGAAACATATACTGTTCAATCGAACCCGGCCCGACGGCCATACTCATCAGATCGCTGTTTTAATCAGTCGCCGCATTCCGACAAAGCCGCAGTCTTCCACTTAACCTCTGGAACTGCCCACCCCGATCATGAAATTCCTGCAGCATAAAGGATTCAGCGCCTGATCAGGAACGATAGATCTTGCGCAACAGACTCGATGCGATCGAACTGGACAACTTCCGGTCGGCGGGTTTTTTGGTGAGTAAATATAGGACCGGTGATCCAAAAAGGGTCGTTCATTGAAAAATACCCTCCGGAGCTGCGCGTCAGAAAACTGGTATCCCCGTTGGAGAAATCCGACGCATATTTCGAATCGATAAACCAGTCCTGCTTGTGGAATACAGATCGCCTTGGAAGAATCCTGATCGCCTTGACCCAGCCCTGATGAAAGGCCTCATAATCCTCGTTGGATAAGAGTAAAAATTTCCGGCAGCCGGATTTCAAAACCGATGGTGATATCCCCCTGCTTTGAAAGGATAAAGCAGTCATGCTCGACGCCCAGTATAGGCAATAATTCTTCCAGATTTCTTTCCATCAGATTCACTCTTCACTTATTAATCAATTCAGCCTTCCTTCACAAACTTGACATGAGTCTGTACAAAACTGAGCTTTGCATAAAACCTGCGCGCATCAGACCTTTTTATATTGGCAGTCACTTCCAGACTTTCACAATCCATTTTCAATAACCTCTCCTGAGTGCAGCAAATAGTGCCTTCCCTATTCCGCGATCCCTGGATTCTGGCGACATAGATTTCCTGGATTTCGAAGACTTTTTCTTCGTGATGAGCAGGGTTTGTCCTTGACAGCTAACAAAGCCAACCGGATCATCTGCTTCATTGACAGCGACCAGATAAATATTAGCCCGGTTATTCAGATTTTCAGAAAAATCTTTCCTTGAAACTTTCAAAATCAAAAGTTCTTTCACAATGACCGATGAAGTTGAATATCGCCCCTGACATCCGCCAAAAACAGCCTGCCTGATTTTATGATTTGTTTCCATAATTAATGAAAAATTTTCTCGAATAGCATTTGATTACTGTGGGAATATTCCGTGCCGCCATTTTCTTTTTCAATCCATGTTCGCCATAGGTGTTACTCAATTTAAATACATACATAAAAACACCAACCCCGGCTGCGACAATAATTCCAATACTAATATATGGATTGACGCCAAGGATATAAAGAATCGCAAACAATAATAAAAGCCCGACGATGCCGCCGCCTAGATACCAGATGTATTGTGCCTTCAGTCCCTTGAACTTGAATCGGCTTGTTGATGCCCTTATTGATTTTGTATACACTGTTCGCCATGCTATACTCCGAAAAACGATTTCAATACCGTTGCTACAATCACTAAAAAAATACAACTGCCGAACGAGCTGGCTGCGACTTTACTCGTATCGTGATCGCCGTGTGACCATTTCTGATATACTTTGATCGCACCGACGAGCCCGAGCACCGCGCCGACAGCGTACATGTAGGTGACACCTGTTGGGAAATATCCGGTCAGGTTCGTGGTGGCAGCCTGGATACCGGCATTTCCGTCTCGGCCGAAACCTCTGAAACTTGCGATCATCAATACTATAAAAACTAATCTCTTTTCATTTTTCATGTTCAACAGATCTTTATATTAAAAAAAAACCTCCATCCTTCCTACTTCCCTTGCA